>NZ_CP097186.1:0-5007152 GCF_024321955.1 Rhodococcus sp. GA1
ATGACCCGCTGCACCATCGAGGACTTCACCTACCGCACGATCACCGTGGACGGCGGCGTGAAGCTCAACGTCGCCGTCGGTGGGCAAGGTCCGGCCGTCGTCCTGCTGCACGGTTTCCCGCAGACCCACTACATGTGGCGCCACGTCGCCCACGCACTCGCTGAGGACCACACCGTGATCGTCCCCGACCTGCGCGGCTACGGCGCCAGCGACCAACCCCCGGTCGACAATCCCGAGTCGTATTCCAAGCGCACCATGGCGAACGACATCGTCGCGGTCGCCCGCGAGATCGGTTTCGACCACTTCGGGCTCGTCGGTCACGACCGCGGTGCGCTCGTCGCCGTCCGTGCGGGACTCGACCACCCCGACGCCGTCGACTACCTCGGCATCCTCGATGTCCTTCCCACGATGGACACCTGGGCCGTACTTCAGGGCGTGAACGCCAAGGTTGCCTGGCACCTCTACCTCATGGCCCAGCCCGCAGGGATGCCCGAGAAGATGATCGCCGCTGTCGCCCCGGAATTCTTCGGCTCGTTCCTCGATGCGTGGGACCCCACCGGAACCACCTTCACGCCCGAGGAGCGCGATCACTACGTCACCAGCTCGATCAACTCTGTCGACTCGATCGTGGCCGACTACCGCGCCACCGCCGGCATCGATCTCGACATGGACCTCGCCGACCGCGAACGCGGGGCTCGGCTCACCATGCCCGTCGCGGTCATCTCCCAGGACTGGGGCTCGCAACTGGGCTTCGACGCCTCGACTCTCTGGCAGGCGTGGGCACCCGATCTCACCTACCAGGGCACCACCAGCGGCCACTTCATGGCCGAAGAGAACCCCGACGAGATCGCCGGCTTCATCACCGAGCTGGCCGCCCGAATCCCGGCCGACCAGCCCTGACGGACATGCCACCGGAGTCACCGGTCGGGGGTGACCACGATCACCGAAAAGCACGCATCCTTAACATGACGAACAAACGGGACATCGATATCATCGACCGCAGTTATTGTCTGTCGGGGGCACACGAGGAGAATCGCGCATGTCCCGGATCGATCGCAGACGCACACGCACCGTCGGCCTGCTCGCCGCAGGTCTGCTCACCGCAGGTCTGAGCGTCGCGGGTCCGGTCGGTTCCGCGTCCGCTGACCCGGTCCGCAATTGCCCTGAACGGTACGTCCTCGCCGTCGACGGAACCCGCGGCTTCGAAACCCGCGACTCGATCGACCCGGCATCCCCCTTGGCGAAGATCTCCGCTCGGTTCGAGTCTCCCGGCACCGTGGTCGAACACATCCGCTACCCCGCAGTGGTTGTGCCGTTGCCCGGGACCGGCTCGCACGACGATTTCGACGGCATCGACGACGACGGCACCATCGCCTACGACAGGTCGAAGCAGATCGGGCATCAGCGACTCCGCCAGACCATCACCGTCCGACACAGCACCTGCCCCGACTCGGACCTGTTGGTGCTCGGCTACTCGCAGGGCGCCTCGATCGCGGGCGATGTTCTCGCCGAGATCGCAGCCGACGGGTCCGTTCCCCCCGAACGGATCTCGGGCGTCCTCTATTCCGACCCCCGCGACGACCGCGGCGTCGAGACCCTGTTCCCGGGTCCCGTCGCTCCCGGTGTGACGCTCGGCGGCGGCCGGAACGACTTCGGTGAGATCCACGTCGAACGAGTCTGCATCGAAGGCGACGCGATCTGCGACGGTCGCACACCCGAGGACGGCAAGGACTGGCTCCGCGAGAACGTGACGGGGTACTTCCAGCTGCACACGAAGTACCCCGACTACCAGCCCTGACCGAGTCGGGCCGGAGAGTTCGCCGACCGCGCGGTGCGCATCAGTTCCAGAGTGACGAACTCGGGGGAGGTTGTGTGCGTGTTCTTCGCCGGAACCGCACACAACCTCCCCCGAGTTTCGACGGCCGCTACTCCTCCTCGACGCCACCAATGGCCCAACGCAAAAGGGAACCCATCCTCAGGTAAGGATGGGTTCCCTCGTCGGCGAGTCCCTAGCGGACTGTCGTTACTGCAGTCTGCGCAGGACTGTTATGCCTGTGCAGCGGTAGGTTCCTCGACGTGCTCCACGGGGCCGGCTTCCGTGATGGGATAGACGGGGTATTCCACACCCGACAGGTACTGGACCGTTCGCACCACCTGGCACGAGTAACCGAACTCGTTGTCGTACCAGACGTAGAGGATGGCGGTGTCGCCATCCACGATCGCTGCATTGGCGTCGATGATGCACGCCGCGCGCGAGCCGATGAAGTCGCTCGACACTGCGTCGGTGGCCGAGGTGTAGTCGAGGTTGCGGCGCAGCGCACCGGTGAGCGACTCCTGGTGCAGGTGCTCGAGCACCTCTTCCTTGGTGGTCTCACGAGTCAGCTGAAGGTGAAGGATCGCGACGGACACATCCGGCGTAGGAACGCGGATCGAGTTGCCGGTGATCTTCGCCTTCAGATCGGGAAGCGCCTTCGCGACCGCCGAAGCGGCGCCGGTCTCGGTGAGCACCAGGTTGAACGGCGCGGAACGTCCGCGACGGTCGGCCTTGTGGTAGTTGTCCAGCAGGTTCTGGTCGTTTGTGAACGAGTGCACCGTCTCGACGTGACCACGCACCACACCGAATTTGTCGTCCATGGTCTTCAGCGGCGGAACGATGGCATTGGTGGTGCAGGACGCGCACGACACGATCGTCTCGTCCGGGTCGAGGTCGCGGTGGTTGACACCGTGCACGATGTTCGGGAGATCACCCTTACCCGGTGCGGTGAGCACCACCTTGGCGATACCGGGGCGGAGATGCTTCGACAGACCGTCGCGGTCGCGCCAGATTCCGGTGTTGTCGACCAGGATGGCCTTGTCGATGCCGTACTCGGTGTAGTCGACGCTTTCCGGATCGTTGCTGTAAATGAACTTGATGACATTGCCGTTGGCGACCAAGGCGTTGTTCTCGGTGTCGACCTTGATCGTGCCGTTGAACTGTCCGTGGACGGAGTCGCGACGCAGCAGAGAGGCACGCTTGGTCAGGTCGTCGTCACCTCCCTTACGGACCACCACAGCACGCAGGTTCAGCCCATTGCCCGAGCCTGCCTTCTCGATGAGCAGACGGGCGACGAGCCGGCCGATTCGCCCGAACCCGTACAGGACCACGTCCTGCGGTTTCGCGGGGCTCGTCTGCGCGCCGCCGACCAGATCCGCGAGGCTCTCAGCGACGAAATCCGGGATGGATCGTCCGGCACCCTGGGCCTGATAATCCGTCACCAGCAGGCCGAGGTCGATCTTCGACGGCTGCAGGTCGAGGTCGGTCAATGCCTGGAGGAACGGGAAGGTTGCCTCGACCGACAGCTCGTCGCCGCGGATCTGACGCGCGAAACGGTGCGTCCGCAGAATACCGATCACCGACTTGTTCACGAGGGAGCGGCTGTGAAGCAAGATCGTGACCGAATGCCGGCGGTGCAGACCGCCGATGATCGGGATCATTGCTTCCGCAATAGCCTCTTGCGAGTTCCACTGTGCCAATTCCGGGGTGCTCACTGCGCTCCTCTGCCTTTCCGGCTCGTCTGACACGTCGCAGGCTGTTGGGTGCAGCCCAGACGAGACGCACGTCACTCGCCGGTCGGTGTCCGGATCGGTGGAACCGTACGCGACCGACGCCGATTACGGCGTGCGTACCGCCAAGCATATGAAAGAGCTCTCACGGTTCGACGCCCGGTAGGCGAATCGTGCCCGCGCGTGCGTGAAGCTGATCGTCCCTCCCCGGATAGGAAGGCGTCGTCGACCCTGGAGCTGTAGATGAACCGGCGAGCTGCGTGTGTCGCCAGTCACAACAATTGTGGCGGCATGCCGGATGGTATCAAGAGTCCATCGGCGGGTATTGCGTCATCAATATTCCGGCGCGCAAATGAATCCGGGTCACATCCTATTTCGAAACCTTCGAACCGCCAACAGATCTACTTGTCATTTCACACAACCGGGGCAGAGCCCAGGACTTACTCCGAGCTGCGAGAATCCGCGGCTTGCGCGTTCCGATGCCAAGACCGTGCTGCACGTGGCAAACCCGTGAGAAATGACGAGGCCGAGGAATACTTGCTTAGCCTCGATCTTTCGCGCGGATCACGTGTCGGACTGAGCAGCTTCGGATTCGGTGGGGAGACCGTGGATGCGGTGTGCATCCACGGTCGACTGCCCGACACGGTCGGGTGACGCCGAGGTCCACGGCCCCGGAAACAGTTCCTTCGTCTCGATGGAGCAGGTACGCGCACAGCAGATGGAAAACGAAGCCTCGCGTGAACGTCGGGGCGGCCTGTTCCTTCTCGGAACGCGCGGTGACCTTCGGTGGCATCGATGTCGAGGACCAGCGGATGCGCTTCGTCGATGGCGTGCTCGGGAGCCGACGCACCGGCGGCGGTCCAGGCGTGGCGACGGGCTGTGGCGCGGGCCCGGTCGATCGCGGCGAGCGCGGTGTCGGCGTCGACGGCCAACACGCTGATCAGGCGGGAGACGGTGGGTCGGAGGCCACCGCACCGAAGATCTCCGGGTGAGCCCGCAGTTGGCTGATGTCGGCGAGGCAGTCCCCACCGATCGCCAATGCCGTCGCGAGATCGGGCACGATCCTGCCGGGATCGTGTCGGGTCAGCGGTTTTCGATACGGTGCGAGCTCGGCCCGAGGTTAGGACGATCCGCTCCCCGATGAGCGTCGGTCCGCAAGCGCAGCACCCTGGCTGTCGTGTCGGTCATGACGGACGCAGATCCGGCCCGTAGCCCTCCACAGTGCGTCGCGCCGCGTCGGCAACCACATCGGTGAAGGAACCCCCGCTCTCGAGAATGCGACGCTGCCTGATCGCCCCATTACCTCGATCCAGGGTTCCCGACAGAGTGTCGTGCACGGAGCGGTAGACGTCGAGTTCCTCCAGGATCGGCCGGACCTGAGCGAGCAGTCGCCAGATCAGGTCGACTGCCGGAACCAACTGCCCAGAGCCGAGATCGACACCGCGCCCGGCCAGACCGTCCCGGGCCGCTCTCCAGCACGCCGCGCGCAGCAGCTCCTGATCGACCGAGGGCGTCGGCTCGCCGCGTTCGATCGATGCCGTCGCCTGGGCGACCAATGCATACACCAAGGTGGCCAGCGTGACGGTCTCCTCGACGGTCGCGGGCACGTCCGCGATGCGGATCTCGAGGGTCGGATGATGCGCGGAGATCCGCACATCCCAATAGACCATTCGAGGATCCAGGATCGTGCCGGTGGTGAGCAGCGATTCGACCGCCGCGTCGTATTCCGCGGCCGAGGCGCACTGCGGGGGCAGTCCCGCGCTCGGCCAGCGCCCCCACCGCAGGTATCGCCAGCTGGCATATCCGGTGTCCCGGCCGTCGGTGATCGGCGAGTTGGCGGTCAGCGCCAGCAGGGCGGGAAGCCATGGGCGCAGATGGTTGATGAGCTGGGCCGCGCGGTCACGATCGTCGACACCGATATGCACGTGGCATCCGCAGATCACGCCGTCGGCGACGCCACGATAGTGCTGTGCCATGCGTTGGTAGCGAGGCGTGGCGGTGACCGATCCGCTCGGAGGTTCGAAGATCGGTGTGCCGACCGCTACGAGCCGGCATCCTGTGCGCGCGCTGCGGGGTCGGCGGCCGTCGCGCGGGAGCGGCGCAGCTCTTCGCGTAGGTCCTGCAGGTGTGTACATACCGTGGTGGCGGTCTCGACCTGACACGGGGAGAGCTCGACCTCGAGCTCGATGCCGAGTGTGCGTCCGGCCGCGAGCACGTCGAGACTGCGCAGGAGGGGACGACCGGTACGGGGATCGACCAGGACGAATTCCTCTTCGACGCCGATCGTGGCCGCCGCCCCGCCGCGCACAGGAGAGGTGTCGGTCGGTCCTGTGGCGGCCATGGCGTTCTCCCCACTCGAGATCTTTCACTCTACGAAGGAAGAGCGGCCGGCGTGGGTGTACTGCAGTCGGAGATCTGTCTTACCGGACAGTGCGTGCGCGTTGCCGGTTGGCGGCGTGGCGGAGCTGCAGAATCCGCAGGCCCCCGGCGAGGCCGACGATCACCGCTCCGGCGATCGCAGCGAACAGCAGTGCCACACCCAGCGGCAACGAGAAGTCCCACGCGAACAGTTCGAGGGTGACGCTGTCCAGGTTCTGCAGGATGAACACCAACAGCAACAGCAGGATCAACACACCGACGATCAGGGCAGTCCACAACGCCCCGGTGCGGGTGCCTCTGATGCCTTTGCCCCGGGCGACGTCGGGATGCAGCCTGCTGGGAGCGTCCGGATCCGGTGTCGCCCCGGATGGGGGTACCGGAGTATCGCTACGTCGCGCGGGCGGCGAGACATCGGGGTTCGAATCGCCAGGGCCCCTCGAGCTGGTCGTCATGTTCGATCGGGTACCCCGGCCCTGTTCCGGTTATCCCACCGGCAGAATCTTTGCGGTCAGTTCACGTCCCGGCTCCGCACCAGAATCCCGGTGGCGACCACTGCGACGGCAATGTAGGCGGCGACGGTGATGAGCGCCCTCGGTCCCGAGATCACATCCACCACCCCGGGTGTGCCCTCCCCTCCCCCGGTCACCGCGCCGACGAGCGATCCGGCTGCGGTTCCCGACAGGAAGGCCGTCACGTCCTCGACGAGCTGCAGCGCGGAGCCGACGCCTCGCAGCAGATTCTCGACGACAACCGTCCATACCAGCCCCGGGCCGACCGACAGCGCCGCACTGCGGGCGTAGGTGCCGAGGGCGAAGCCGATCGTTCCCCACATCATGAACACGAGGTACGCCGCACCCGCGGAGCGAAGAAGTGCGCCGGCCGACGGCATCGTGAGCGGTTGTGTTTCGATCGTGGCGAGCGAGACGGACACGACCGTGCACAGCACAGCGGTGACGACCACCATCGCGGCAACGATCACCGCAAGAGCGAGCAGGGCACCGATTGTCGGGCGCAGACGGCCGTGAGTGAACACGGTCTTCCACGTTCCCCAGCTGTACCCGTTCCCGGCAATGAGAGCACCCAGGACGAGCACGAGCGCACCACCGAACAACGGTGTGCCCTGGACCAGGACGTCAGGGATCGATTCGGGCAGGACGCTCTGCAGCAACGCTTCGGTCGGCTCCCCTTCCGTGGGGAAGCCGGCCGTTCGGGTCGTGTAGGAGACGTACGGGAACACGTAGCCGAAAACCATCGCGAGCAGGAACCACGTGCCGACCGTCGTCCACATCGCCGGCCACGAACGCAACCGGTACAACTCGGCACGCAAGCTCCGAGCAACGGTGTTGTGCCGTGCGGCAAGTGAGGTGGAATCGGAGTGCGAGCGGAGTGTCGAGGCGGACATGTCACGCCCCCTTCGTGGGTGTGGAACCAGTGGTCATTTCGAGGAACACGTCCTCGAGGATGCGTTCGGCCGGTCCGACCGACAACACATCCACGCCGTCGGCGACGAGCGCGCGGACGACGTCGGGCCGCGATCGGGCGGCAGATCCAGCAGCACCGAGTCGCCGTCGATTTCGAACCCGTTCTCTCCGGCGAGATCCGATGCGATCGAGACCACCCGATGCCCGGGCGTGCCACGAACTTTCAGCACCGCGTCGCCGAGCAGGGTGGAGACGGTCGTTTCGCGCACCGGGCCCCGGTGACGAGATCGGCAGGATCGGTATTCGCTCCGCACCAAATGAGGCAGGGCCTCGGGTGACACCCTCTCACCGAATGTCCCACCACGGGCGCCGCTTCTGTAGGAACGCCGTCATCCCCTCCGCGGCTTCCTCGGAACCGAACATCCGCGCCGAACGTGCTGCCAGGTCGTCTCCGTAACGATCGAAGTCCTCGAGGATCCGCTGCGTGACGAGGCGTTTCGATTCGGCCAGACCCTGCGGTGAGCAGGCACGGATCTCCGCGAGCAACTCCACCAGGACAGCGTCGGTATCGGCCACCGACAGGGTGACGAGACCCTCGGAGGACGCCTCTTCGGGACCGAACCGTTCGCCGGTCAGGAAGTACCGTGCCGCTGCGCGCGGCGACAATCGCGGGAGCACGGTCAAAGAGATGATCGACGCGGCCAGACCGAGCCGTGCCTCGGTAAGTGCGAACGTCGACGCCGGCCCGGCGACCACGATGTCGCAGGCACCGATCAGACCCATGCCGCCGGCGCGGACGTGCCCGTCGATGCGGGCCAAGACCGGCTTGGGGAGCTCCAGGATCTGCCGGAGCAAGGCCGTCATGTCACGGGTGCGTGCGGCAGCCGTTTCCTGCGCGGATCCGGAAGAGCCGCTCAGATCCGCTCCGGCACAGAATGTTCCACCGGTACGGGTGAGGATGACCGCGCGGACGGCGGGGTCGGCGGCCGCGTCGACGAGTCCGCGGCTCAGTTGGGTCAGCAGCGGTACGGACAGGGCGTTGCGGTTGTGCGGGGAGTCGAGGGTCAGTGTCGCAGCGCCGTGGTCGACGACGTAGCGCACCACCACCGGATCGGGTTCGGTCATGACAACTCCTCGATGTGGTGGCCCCCTTCGCTGTCGGGGCTCTCGACCGGTGCGGACACGTCGTGCGGGGTGACGACAGCGAGGACGGTGCCGACGGCGACCTGATCGCCGACTTCGACGGCGAGCGTCGTGAGCGTGCCGGCAGTGGGTGCGGTGACGGTGTGCTCCATCTTCATCGCTTCGAGCCACACGAGCGGCCTCCCCGCTTCCACCACATCGCCGACGACAGCGCCGAGCCGGATCACCGATCCCGGCATGGGTGCGAGCAGTGATCCTGCAGCAATTCGGGCGGTGGGGTCCACGAAACGCGGCACCGCGGTCAAGTGCACCGGTCCGAGCGACGAGTCGACGTGCACCGCGTCGCCGTATCGCGCCACCACAAAATGCCGGCGGACACCGTCGACGTCCAGAACCGCGCGATCCGGGGCGAACCCGACGACACCGAGGTCGTCACGGCCGTCGACGTGGACACCGTCGCGGGTGACTCGGTAACGCACCACGTGGTCATTGTGGACGCCCGTGAATCGTGTGGCCTGCGGCTCCGAGGGCAGATTCCGCCATCCCGAGGGCAGTCCCGCATTCACCGTGGCAGCGGTGCGATTGGTGGCCGACTCCGCCAGAGCAGCGGCGATCGCGGACACCGCTTCCGCGTGCGCTGAGGCGAGCGGTGCCGACAGTTCCGTGAGTCCGTGGGTGTCGAAGAAGGCGGTGTCGGTCTCCCCCGCACGGAAGGCGGGATGCCCGAGCACCGCGACGAGGAGGTCTCGGTTGGTGACAATGCCGTGGATCTCGGTGCGCGTCAACGTCGATGCCAGCAGCCGCACCGCGCGGTCGCGGGTCGGTGCGTACGAGATGATCTTGGCGAGCATCGCGTCGTAGTGGACCCCGACCTCCGATCCCGCGACGACACCGGAATCGACGCGCACACCGGTGTGCCGGAGCACGTCGAACTCGCGTGCCTCCTGCGGCAGCGCGAAACGGTGCACGGTGCCGGACTGCGGTTGCCAGTCCCGGGCCGGGTCCTCGGCGTAGAGCCTGGCCTCCACGGAATGGCCGTGTACCGGGGGTGGTTCGGGGTCGAGGAGGTCACCGTCGGCGATGCGGAACTGGAGATCGACGAGATCGAGCCCGGTCGTACATTCGGTGACGGGATGCTCGACCTGCAGGCGCGTGTTCATCTCCAGGAAGTGGAACCGCCCCGAGCGGTCCGCGAGAAACTCGACGGTGCCGGCGCCCTCGTACCCGATGGCCTGAGCGGCGCGCCGGGCGGCGTCGAACAGGCGTGGACGCATCCCCTCGATCGCGTCGACGAGCGGCGAGGGGGCTTCCTCGATCACCTTCTGGTGGCGACGTTGGATCGAGCATTCGCGTTCGCCCACCGCCCACACCGTGCCGTGGCGGTCCGCGAGGATCTGGACCTCGATGTGCCGCCCGTTCTCGAGATACCGCTCGCAGAACACCGTCGGGTCGCCGAACGCCGACGCGGCCTCCCGGCGGGCCGCGTCGAGTTGCCCAGGCAGGTCGGCCAATGTCCGCACCACCCGCATTCCGCGCCCACCGCCGCCTGCGGAGGCCTTGACGAGCACCGGGAGGTCGGCGTCGGTGATGTCGGCAGGGTCGAGTTCGGCAAGAACAGGGACACCGGTGTCGGCCATGATCTTCTTGGCCTCGACCTTCGAGCCCATCCGTTCGATCGACTCCGGGCACGGTCCGATCCAGATCAACCCCGCCTCGAGCACTTCGCGCGCGAATCGTGCGTTCTCGGAAAGGAATCCGTAACCCGGATGGACCGCGTCGGCGCCCGTCGCCAACGCTGCCGCGACGATCTTCTTCCCGTCGAGGTAGGTCTCGGAAGGGGTGACTCCCGCAAGTCGCACGGCGGCATCGGCGTCGCCGACATGCGGACTGTTCGCGTCGGCATCGGAGAACACCGCGATCGCCCCGAGTCCGGCCCGACGGCACGACGCGAACACGCGGCGGGCGATCTCCCCGCGATTCGCCACGAGCACCGTGGTGATGGTCGATTCGGTCACGGGAACCTCACATCCGGAAGACGCCGAAGGATTCGGCACCTGTGATCGGGGCGGTGGCAACAGCCGACAAGCACAGTCCCAGCACAGTGCGGGTATCGCGGGGGTCGATGATGCCGTCGTCGTAGAGACGACCGGACAGGAACATCGGCAGCGATTCGGCTTCGATCTGGTTCTCGACGGCCGCGCGCATCGCCTCGTCGGCGGCCTCGTCGAAGTCCTGGCCGCGTGCCTGCGCGGCAGCGCGTCCGACGAGAGAGATGACCCCGGCCAGTTGGGCACCGCCCATGACCGCAGACTTGGCGCTGGGCCACGCGAACAGGAACCGCGGATCGAAGGCACGTCCGCACATGCCGTAGTGACCGGCGCCGTAGGACGCGCCGATGAGGATGGAGATGTGCGGCACCGTGGAGTTGGCGACCGCGTTGATCATCATCGCCCCGTGCTTGATCATGCCGCGTTCCTCGTATTCCCGACCGACCATGTACCCGGTGGTGTTGTGCAGGAACAACAGCGGCGTATCGGCACGGTTCGCGAGTTGGATGAACTGGGCTGCCTTCTGCGATTCCTCGTTGAACAGCACGCCGCGCGCGTTGGCGAGAATCCCGACCGGATAGCCGTGCACCTGTGCCCAGCCGGTCACCAACGACGACCCGTAGAGCGGTTTGAACTCGTCGAAGTCGGAATCGTCGACGACGCGGGCGATGACCTCACGCGGATCGAAAGGTTGCCGAAGATCCTCGGGGACGATCCCGAGCAGCTCCTCGGCGTCGTACCGCGGTTCGCGTACGTCCGTCCGGGGTGCAGGGCCGGCCTTGCGGTAGTTGAGACGCCGCACAATGCTGCGGCCGATGCGCACCGCGTCCTGTTCGTCGACCGCGAAGTGGTCGGCCAGACCCGAGATACGCGCGTGCATCTCGGCGCCGCCGAGCGACTCGTCGTCGGATTCCTCACCAGTGGCCATCTTCACCAGCGGCGGTCCGGCGAGGAACACCTTCGACCGCTTCTCGATCATCACGACGTGGTCGGACATGCCGGGGATGTATGCGCCGCCGGCGGTCGAATTGCCGAAGACCACCGCGATCGTGGGGATACCTGCCGCCGACAACCGGGTCAGATCGCGGAAGAGCCGGCCACCGGGAATGAACACTTCTTTCTGCGTGGGCAGATCCGCGCCGCCGGATTCGACGAGGGAGATCAGCGGCATCCGGTTCTGCAGGGCGATGTCGTCGGCACGCAATGTCTTGCGGAGCGTCCACGGATTACTGGTTCCCCCGCGCACGGTGGGGTCGGTGGCCACGATGACACATTCGACGCCTTCGACCACACCGATGCCCGTGACGACGCTGCCGCCGACGGGAAACTCGGTGCCCCAGGCCGCGAGCGGTGAGAGCTCGAGGAACGGCGAGTCGGGGTCGAGGAGCAGTTCGATCCTCTCCCGCGCAAGCAACTTGCCTCGGTCGTGGTGTCGCCGGACGTACTTTTCTCCCCCGCCGGCGAGGGCCTTGCCGTGTTCTGTGTCCAGTTCGGCCAGGCGAGCACGCATTGTATCGGCGGCTGCGCCGTATTCGGTGGAGCCGGCATCCAGGGTCGAGATCAAGGTGCTCACGTGTGCTTCTCCAGCAGGACGGTGGGGATGTCGAGGTATCGGGCGCGCAACCATTCACCGAGGCCCTTGGCCTGGGGGTCGAAGCGGGCACGGGAGGCGACGCCACGACCGAGGATTCCCTCGATTACGAAGTTCACGGCCCGCAGGTTCGGGAGCAGATGACGTGTGACAGGCAAGGGTTCGATCTCGGGGAGCAGGTCCTTCAGCGTGTCGACGGTGAGAGTGTTTGCAAGCCATTGCCATTCGTCGTCGGATCGGACCCACAACCCGATGTTGGCGTCACCGCCCTTGTCGCCGCTGCGGGCACCGGCGATCGTGCCGAGCGGAACGCGACGAGTCTGTCCGGGCGACAGCGGCGCGGGCACACTCGGGTCCGGCAACGGTTCGAGGGTCCGGGTGGTCGCCGCGGCCGGGATGTCGACGCGGGTGCCGTCGGGCAACACTGCAATGTGCGGCACGCGGGTCGCCTCGACGTACTCGGCCGTGTAGACACCGTAGGCGGTGCCCGGGCCGGGCGGAGCGGTGACGAAGAACCCGGGAGAGCTTGCAAGGGCGAACTCGACCGCCGTGGAGGTGAATGCGCGTCCGACGACGTCGGGATCGGGATCGCGCGCAGTGCAGCGCAGCAGAGCGCTCGCGGTTTCCTCCGTCTCGGCATCGGCATGGTCGGTGCGAGCGAGAGTCCATTCGAGTTCGGCAGGCCGCCTCGGCAGATTCGATTCCATCTGAGATCGCACCAACTGGGCCTTCGCGTCGATGTCCAGTCCGGTGAGGACGAAGACGACCTCGTTGTAGAACCCGGCGAGCGCGTTGAGGCACACCTTCAGAGTCGGTGGGGGCGGCTCGCCCTTCACGCCGGTGATGCGGACACGATCGGGTGCTTCCCGGCTCAGCGTGGCGGTGTCGATGCGCGCGGTGACATCGGGGTTCGCGTAGCGTCCGCCCGTCACCTCGTACAGCAGTTGTGCGGTGACCGTGCCGATGGTGACGGCTCCTCCCGTACCCGGGTGCTTGGTGATCGTCGCCGCGCCGTCCGCCTCGATCTCGGCGATGGGAAATCCGGGGCGGACGAGGTCGTCGAGTTCGACGAAGAATGCATAGTTTCCGCCGGTCGCCTGGGTACCACATTCGATGACGTGCCCGGCGACAACAGCACCCGCGAGTGCGTCGAAGTCATCGGGTGCCCAACCGAAGTGGGCGGCGGCGGGACCGACGATCACCGAAGCGTCGGTGACGCGTCCGGTCACGACGATGTCGGCTCCGGCATCGAGGCACCGCACGATGCCGCACGCACCGAGATATGCGTTCGCGGTGAGCGGGCGCGGGTCGGCGACGAAACCGAACTCGTCGATGCGAGTGAGGAGATCGTCGCCTTCGACGTGGGCGATGCGTGGTGACAGACCGAGCCGATCCGCAACCGTGTGCAGCGCCGAAGCCAGACCCGCGGGGTTGAGACCACCGGCGTTCGCGACGATCCGCACCCCCTTGTCGAGAGCGAGCCCCATGCAGTCCTCGGCCTGCCGCAGGAACGTCTTGGCGTAGCCGAGTTCCGGATTCTTCAGACGGTCGCGACCGAGGATGAGCATCGTCAGTTCGGCGAGGTAGTCACCGGTCACATAGTCCAGTTCGCCGCCTTCAAGCATCTCGCGCATCGCCGACAGACGGTCGCCGTAGAAACCGGAGCAATTGGCGATTCGCACGACGCGGCTCACGCGATCCACTCCTGGACCGTGCGTCCTGTCCGCTGAGTAACGAGCGGACAGAGATCGTCGAGAAGCTCACGCGACTCCACCATGTGGTCAGCGTCACATGTCGCTGCTCTCGGAGCAAGCACTCATGACTGTTTCGCGCGGCTCTTGGTCGTACCCCTCACGGCCGATAACGGGCTCACCGCTGTGTGCGGCGACGACTCCTCCCATCCGGCACGTCGGATTGCCCGGACGGTTCTGCAGCTCCCCGAGTGCTCCCGAACTCGACGACATCTGCGTCCGCACCTCGGCCGGTCAGTGCCTGCACCACCATCTCGAGGTCGTGCAGCGTCACCTCATCGGCCGACGAACGGCCTTCTTCATCTCGAACGGAACGGGCCATGACAACTCCTGACAGAAGAACCACCGACCGCACCGTCGACCGTCACAACACGAACAAAACCATCGCCACACGAACCGGCGCCGGCAAGGCACCGGGCCCGACATCATCGGCAGGCCTGCGACACCGGTGAGTCTAATCCTGCTCGGACGTACTTTCGCCGCGATCGGTTGCGTGCACGTAACTGGCCCGGACGACGAACGTCGAAATCGTCACGACTCCTCGTTCACGATCCCTGCGTACCCCGCGGCAGATACCGTGGATGCATACTTCACCGAGGTCAGGAGTTGCCGTGCCGAAGCTGGAGATCAAGCAGAAGGCCGAACTTTCCCGCAAGCAGGCATCCGAGCGGTTGATCGCACTCGGCCGCGCCTTGGCGACGGGATCCGAAGTGGAACTGGACTCGGGCGGTGACACCATTTCGCTCGTCGTCGCCGACCGACTCGAATGGGAACTCGAAATCGAGGTGGACGGCGACCAGGTCGAGATCGAGGTCGAATTCAGTTGGCGCGACGCACCATCCGACAGTCCACAAGTCGAAGCGGACGACGAGGAGGAAGACGACGAACCGGACGAAGAAGCGGACACCGCCGAAGGTTCGGATCAGGACCCGGATGAAGACGAGGGCGAGGACGAGCCACAGCAGGCCGAGCCGTGACGGAGAGCCCCGGTCACGGAGACCGCGCGGCGTGGCCGGCCACGTAAGCGTGCCGCCGGCTGATCGGTTCACAGCACCCGGTGCCGCTCCTACCTTTGCGAGCGCCTCGGGGCCGACGCCGCATTCCTTCCCGCCGTCCGACAGCGGATCTTTCGGACCCTCGACCCCGTCACTGCGGTCGGTCACCCGCTCGGACCGAGCGGTTGGCGCGCTCACGTTGAACCGCCCTGGACCGATTGGAGACTTCGTTCAGGCCACCTCGAGGATCGAAGCGACGATAGGGCGCTGTTCACGGTAGCGCGTCTCGCACTCGATCGGCGAGAGATAGTCGATCGAGGAATGCAGTCGGTCCGCGTTGAACCAGCGGACCCACTCGCAGTTTCCCGCTCGACCTCGCTCGGCCGGAACATAACTGAGCGCGGTCGATCAGCTCGGTTTTGTAGAGACCCATGGTCGATTCCATGACGGCGTTATCGAGGGCGTCCCCGACACTGCCGATGGAACCGGCGATACCCGACTCGACCACGGACTCGGTGAAGGCCAGAGAGGTGTCTTGACTTTCGGCATCGCAGTGGTGAACCAATCATGTGGACGTGAAATGGAAATCGGTCCTCCTTCTCGTGAGGAGGGCTTGTTCGAGAACGCCGCTGGCCAACGGCATGGACTTCGTTGTCGTTACCCGCCATCCCAGAATCCGGCGGGAGTAGACGTCGACGCAGAACGCGGTACAGACGAACCCGGCCAACGTCCAACAGTAGGTGAAATCGGCGACCCCCCATCGATCCGGACGCTGCGGCGCGTCCCAGAATCGGCGGGTGCCCGGTATCGGAACCCAGTGTGCAGGACACGCAGGTTCGGTCAGGGACGGCTCGTCGAGCTGGTAGGTGTCAGCGACGATCCGGGCACGCAGGATCCGGCCGGTGGCCGAGCTGGTGGTGGCACAGCCGAGGTCCCCGATGATTCGACCGGTCAATCGTTGCCGGCCGATAGCGGGGCGCCGGCTGTACCAGGTGGCCGTCCACCCGTCACCGCGCACGAACAATCGCCACTTCGTCCATCAGCGTGAGAGGAGCATCGGATCCCGTTCCCCGCGGCTGACGTTCGCCGCGGTAGGGTTACCGCACCGGCCGGCTTGCTGCCAGCGCTAAGGCGCCGAGTACGCCGACCGCGGCGAAGGCGTAGAAGCCCCACGGATAGGCAATACCGGCTTGCAGGAGCGCGCCGCCGAGGATCGGGCCGCAGATAGCGCCGACGCGGCCCACGCCGGCGGACCAGCCGAGGGCGGTGGCGCGCGCTTCGTGAGGGTAAACGGCACTGGTGAAGGCGTAGACGAGCACCTGCGAGCTGAAGACGAAGCAACCCGCGAGAAACACCAGTACGTAAACGCCGTACGGCAGTCTAAGAGCATGTCTCTTATGGTCTCGATCGTTTGTGCGGCATGATGCACCGTCGTGGTCGATGCGTTGTCTTCCCGGCTGGTACCGGATGCGTTGTGGGATATCGTCGAACCGTTGTTGCCCGGCTTCCGGGCGCGGCCGCAGGGTGGCGGCCGGGCGGCGCTCGATGATCGGGCGGTGTTCACCGCTATCGTCTACGTGCTCACCAGCGGCTGTGCCTGGCGGCACCTGCCGCCGTCATTCGGAGTCAGTGTTCCGACCGCGCATAGACGGTTCACGACCTGGGCCAAGGCTGGGGTGTTCGACGAGCTGCACCGCCGGGTCCTCGACCAACTCGGTGCCGGTGGGGACCTGGACTGGTCCGCCGCGATCCTCGACGCCGCGCACGTGCGGGCGAAAAAGGGGGATCTTTGACCGGTCCCAACCCGGTCGATCGAGGCAAGAACGGCTCGAAGATCCACATCCTCTCCGACGCCGATGGTATCCCACTGGTCACCGCGGTGACCTCGGCGAACACCCACGACAGTGTCATGCTGCAGCTCATGGTCGCTGCGATTCCTGCGGTGCGTTCGCGTCGCGGTCCGCGGCGCCGCCGACCCGGCCGGGTGCGGGCGGACAAGGGTTACGACTACCCCGTGCACCGCCGGTGGCTGCGGGCCCGGGGCATCGTTCCGCGGATCGCCCGCCGCGGCGTCGACAGCAGCGAACGCTTGGGACGTTACCGGTGGAAGATCGAGCGCACTCTGGCCTGGCTCTCCGGCTACCGCCGGCTGACCATCCGCTACGAGCGCCACGGCGAGCACTTCGCTGCTTTCCTCCAACTCGCCGCGGCGTTGACCTGCTTCAAGAAGCTCGCCAAATGAGACATTCTCTAAGGCACGGTCGTGTGCTGTGTCTGTAACCAGCAGGAAAGCGGAGGCGGCACGCCGTCGGGGCGGCAGGTGCACGCGCGGAAGTAGCATCCACGCGTGCACGTCGACATCGAGAGCGCCACCCGGATCGCCCGCCTCGCCGCAGAATTCGACTGGACCTGGGCCGTCGACGAGCTGGAACCCTTCTGTTCGCAAGCCGGATGGGAGCTCCTCGAACTCATGCAAGGTGGCGGCTCGATTCGGACGAACTTTCATGTCAGCTGGCCGGAGGCGGACATGTACGGGCGTGCCCGTTCGATGCACTCCTTCTCGATCTTGGTCACGGACCTGGCAGATGACGCTACGCCCATGATAGTGGTGCGTCCCCTGCTGGACGAAGGGTTCACGAGCCTCGATGTGGCATTAACCGCACTCGTGGGGACAGCCACGAGCGCCGAACCCGGACCACAGGCACATCTCAGGTGGGACCGGCCGAAAGCGGTCATTACGCTGAACCGGGGTGTCAGGGCAGCGCCGACGACCTCGACCTCGAGGTGCACGACGAGGGCCGGCAGGTGGTGTTCGCGCTGACCGCGACCGGCTCCGGAGGCGATATCGATCCGGCGCCGCTGACCGTGCGCGGGGTGATCACCTGCGAGGCGGTCACCGAGCACTGAGCGGCACCGGACCATGTGTGTCCTGAAGGTGGCATAGCAGCAGCCCCACCCCGACCGCTGTAGCGCACACGCCGACGAGCGCGGTGACCAAGGCCGGGACCAGATGGTAGGTGCCGGTCTCGACCAGCGGCAGCCAAACCTTCCTGTCTCGTTGATGGATCGGTCCGCGAAATTGATCTTGTTTTGAAAACGACCCTTACATCGACAACCACGTATGTGGGGTGAGCGTGCACACGGTCGCGGTCTCGAATAGTCTGTGCGGTGCCCCCATGCTCCCTACGTGAGGGCACAGTTCGCGCGCTTTCCCCCCGGCGCGCGGACGAAGGTCCGTCGGCGCCGTATGCCGACGGAACCTCGCAGGCCAGTGATGGTGAGTACCCCTCGTAAATCTCGCCGTCACTGGCCTGTCGGCAACTCCCGACACAACACCCGCCGATGCGTCCGGACACTCCCGATATCCACACGTATCGGCGCCATCCCAGACAAACAATACCATTCGACCGGTATTGCCCGTTGCGTTCGAGGGTACCGCATGTGCACCGCATAGGGAACGCCTCACCGACACATACCCGCTGCATGGTCGATCCGTCCCGGAAACCTCGCGAACACGATCTACTACGTGACTCCCGCAGCTCCCTCACGGCGAGGTGGGACTCGCCGGAAGGGCATTCGGTGAGGGCTCCAGGGCAGTCTCGGCCCAGATTCGGTCGCTGGCGTAGTGATGATCGTGCCCGATCAGATCGATGTGACGTGCGGACAGTCCCCGCTCTTGGCCTATCCGCAGTGCCTGCTCGTAGTCGACGGAGTCGGCCGGTGGTGTGAGCAGACCCTGTGCGGTGGCGGTGTAGACGAGTTCGCGGACGGTCACCGCGGTCGGATGGGCGAGATGACGCATGCCCCCACGCAACGCCGCGGGCAGGGCGCGCGCCGCGAGTGCGGCGGTGAGCCGGCCGACGTCGCCGCGTGAAATCACCGATTGACGTGCGGCGCCGTCGTCGATCCACACCCCGAGCGTCGAGACGATGTGCGCCAACCCGGGCAGGAACCACCGGTCGCCGGGCCCGTGCACGAATCCGGGACGCAGCACCAGACCGCCGTGCCCGCGCACATGGTTTTCGGCAGTCAGACGACTCGCGCTCAGCGCAGTGACCGGAGCCGGAGCAAGCTCACCCTCGACGACGTTGCGATGCGGTCCGGGACCGTAGACGCCGATCGTGCTCAGGTACACGATGTGCTCGATACCGTGGTCGGCAGCGGCCGTCACCAGATTCTCGGTACCGAGAGCGTTGACCTCCTCACATCGGGCTGCGTCGGAGCCCGTATAAGACGCTGCATGCACAATCGCGTCGACACCGGCCAGCGCGTCGGTCAAAGCCTTCACATCGAGTAGATCTGCCGCCGCGACCAGCATCGGCGGTCTCGAGGATGTGAGCGGACGGCGCGCTATCGACGTGCATGCCACCCCCATGTTCAGCAGGGCGTCGAGCACCGCCCCGCCGAGGAAACCGCTCGAACCCACGACCGCGACGCGCCATGCAGGTGTCGACGGCGCCGATCCGTGGTCCGCGATGTCGTTCCGGTCCGGTGGTACGGTTCGCCTCGGGGGAGGCAGAGGGTCGAGGTTCTCCACGACTCGCCTTTCGGTAGATCATCGAGTAAAAGGACACGGGGTGTGGCCAAACAAGCTCGGGCAGTAGCGACCCGGCAGCAGATCGTGGCAGCAGCGGCCGCCACCTTCGATCGGCTGGGATTCGACGGTGCCAGCCTCGGGGCGATCGTCGAGGCGAGCAGCGGGCTCACCAAAGGTGCCCTGTACTTCCACTTCAAATCGAAGGACGAACTCGCACACGCCGTCGTCGAACAGCAACACGCCATCTCCATCGCCGCGGTCGACGCGATCGCCGCCACACAGGCCTCGGCGCTCGAGCAGATCGTGATGCTCTGCCACGAAATGGGGCGACAGATCGTCGAGGATCCGATCGTCCGGGCCGGCATCCGGTTGACCCTCGAATTCAGTGCGGGCGCCGAACCGGACCAGCCGGGACCGTACCAGGACTGGATCGAAGCCTGCCGGCACCTCGTCGAGACCGCGATCGCCGAGGGCGACCTGCTCCCTACGATCGATCCCTCCGAGCTGGCGCGGTTTGTGATCTCGGCGTTCACCGGGGTTCAGATGGTCTCGAATGTCCTCGATCGACGCATCGATCTCGAACACCGCATCGACCAGATGCTGCAGTTCCTGCTCAACGGCATCCTGACCTCCGACTGCCGCCCCGACAGCGACAAGATCCGTCGGGCTCGCTGGAGCGAGACACACCAGCCGGCCTGACACGCCGCTATCCGCCGGACCCGGGCCCCGGCGCACGAGATGCGCCGGCGGGCCACCTCAGCGTCGCCGTAGCCATCGCCATTCCACGCTGCTCGAGCACGACATGCGCACCCGCAGGCTCTTTCTCGACACCCGAGACCACCATCTCCGCAGGAACGTCGAGTTCGACGAATCGATGAAATTGCGCGCTTATCGACACCGGCTCCGCCTCCGGGGCCCCGCATTCCGCTCGTACCGCCTGCCGGGCAGCCTCGAGAACGAGCATGCCCGGCAGGTGATCGGACGGATGGTCGAACAACACCGGATGCGACAGATCCGGCAACACCCGCCAGCGACCCGGCCGCGCCGTGGCACCGACCACCACATCCCCGACCACCGGCACCCCCACCGCGGTCGGATCGACCGGCGTTCGCCCTGGTACAGGGCCCAGCGTCCGCGGCCCACCGGCACCCCAACGAACGGTGTCGTACTCCTCGGCCGTCAGAACGGCAGTTCGGCCTCTGCCGGACCCCACACGGCGGCCGGCGATGGTGAATTCGAGTGCCGCGCTCAAAGCGGTGACTTGCGAGCCACGACGTCGCACATCCGATACCACCGCGGTGATGGTGACCTCCGCGGCGCCGGCACCGATCACTAGACGTTCCAGCTCTGCGGTGATCTCGATCGTCTGCATCACGAACCGCTGACCGAGCGAGACCCGATACCGGGTGTGCGCCAGATAGATCACGCATTGGCGCAGCGTCTCTGCGAGCAGCATCGGGTCGTAGCGACCGGCCCGGCTGCGATAGAAACCGTGCAGACGCGGCCATTGCGCGCCCAGGACGAATCGGTCCGGTCCGGGACCGCGAACGCAATCGGTGAGGAAGACTTCGGATATCGCCTGGCGGTGGACATGCCTGCGCGGCACCGTCGACTCGAACGACAACACCGCGAGATCATCCCCCAAACCGGACGAACCGTTCACTACCTCCATACCGCAAGTATCACCTTGCGGGTGGGACGTGATCGCACCCCGGTCATCGAACGACCGGATGTCGATTGCAGGGCATATGTACAGCATTTTGCGCGCCCCACAGAGATCCCGAACGGGACTGATGTCGGAGCAGGTGACATCGAACTGTGGTGCATCAGTGACCGGATGAAGTCCAGGCTCACCGTGGCCACCCTCGAATCCGCAGTGGCTCGGTGGGGTTCGGTTGCCGGGTGCGTGTTCATTCCGATCATGGGTCGCAATTTCGCAGCCGGAAATTCGTCCGCGCCCTGGGCCGCCACGGCCTGGTCGGGTCGATGGGTCGGGGCGGCCGGCGACTGTCGACAACGCCGCGATGGAAATCGTTCTTTGCGCTGCTCCAACGCAACGTCCTCGGCCGACAGCGTTGGGTCACACGCGAGCAGTCGCGCATTGCGATCGTCACCTCGCTTGAGCGAACCTACCGCCGCCGACGCCGTTAGCTCAGACTCGGCAGATTGACGCCAGTCGAGTTCGAAACAACCATGACCACACCGGCCGCACAGGCTGCGTGACCGTATCTGTCACCCCATCGTGCAGCATCCCCTTTCGGCAACCGGAGCAGTCGATCGGCAGAGGACCGACCGTACGTCCCGGTGGTCCGTGCCCCTCGCGCATCATAGGAAAGGCCGGCTGATGGCCGGCGTGATGCGGCGTGAAGCAACTGGGGTCGCATCGTCCGATTGCGCTGATCGGTGGCGCTGGAGGTTCGCGTCAGGCCCGACGTGACCATGGTTGTAACCGCAGAACATCCCGGAATAGTGCCGCTGACGGGGATGGCTACGGACTTTCCGTACAAGTAGTCCCTGGATCATCCGACACGGATTCGCCGGAGTGAGGGGCCATTGCGACAGGAGCACCTGGTTCCTACACGTACCTGACCTCAACCTCACTGGTCCGGGGCACTTTCGAGTGTCCATCCAGCACGGTGCCGACCGACATGAAACGTGGAAACCGACACGCTACCGACATGAAATCTGGAAACCGACACCAATCGTGGAACCTACACAAACCGAATAAATCGGGCGAATTCTCGACCTGGTGTTATGTCAGTCGTGGTTTACAGGGGATCGATGCTGCTAATTGCCATTTACGCACCGATTGCCACAAAAGCGCTGGTCGCCAGGACTTCATGTGTAGTGATGCAGAGCAAGGTCCTTACGTACTCATGCCGCCCATCGCCGTCTCGTCCATCCCCAAGCCGGTGGGAGGTCCGTAACGGCCGACGCACTGTCAGTGCTCTTCGCGCATCGGCCACCCAACGACGGACCGAGGTCCGGTGGGCGTCGCCAGCACGGTCGTGTGCTCGGCCCAGGCAGCGAGAAGGTCGTGGTGGTGGCTGATGGCGAGGATGCCGAGGCCACTGCGGGTTTCCTCGGTGATGACCGTGGTCAGCGCCGCGGTGGTGGCCGGGTCGAGCATCGCGGTCATCTCGTCGCAGATCAGGTAGCGCGGCCGTTGGACGAGAGCGCGCGCAAGGCAGGCGCGTTGGAGTTGCCCGTCGGATACCTGGTGGGGACGGCGGGCGAGGAGATCGTCGGTCAGCCCGATTCGCTGCGCGGTGGCGTGGACGGTGTCGGCGCGACCGCGGCGGGCGCGGAGGGGTTCGGCGATGATCCGGCCGAGGGTCCACCGTGCGGTGACGGCCTGTCGGGGTGACTGGAACAGCATCGCGACCGTGCCGGGCGCCGCGACGGACAACGGTCTGCCGTCGAGGGTGACGTGGCCGTAGTCCGGGGTGTGCAGTCCGGCCAGGACGCGCGCGAGGGTGGTCTTGCCGCTGCCGGATGCTCCGATGAGTCCTGTGATGCTGCCGGCGGGAACGGTCAGGCTGACGTCGGTGAGCACAGGCTCGCCCCCGTGATGACCGGCGGTGATGCGGTGGGCCTGCAGACTCACGAGACGGCCCCGATCAAGCGACGCACGGACCGGTCACCGTGTTGTGCGATGTAGGTGGGTCCGCCGGAGAATCCGGGTGCGGGTCGGCGTCGGTGGTAGACGCACTCGTTCGGCAGGTCGGTCAGGGTCGGGGGCATGCCGGGGATCGGGTGCAGTCCGCCGCTCGGGAGCGCGGCGAGCAGGTCGCGGGTGTAGGGGTGCCAGGGGTCGGCGAACACTGCTGCGGTCGGGCCGGTTTCGACGAGGCGTGAGGCGTACATGACGGCGACGCGGTCGGTGTGGTCCGGGAGGGTGTCGAGGTCGTGACTGATGAGCAGGACCGCGGCCCCGGCGTCTGCGGCCGCCCGGAGCAGCTGCAGGATGTGCTCGGTCAGGTCGGGGTCGAGATTCGAGGTGGGTTCGTCGGCGACGATGACCTGCGGGTCACCCGCGAGGGCGAAGGCGATCGCGGCGCGTTGGGCCATGCCGCCCGAGAGTTCGTGCGGGTAGAGGCCGGCGACCGCGGGCTCGAGGCCGACCCGGGTCAACAGCGCGACGGGGGTGTGCGCGCTGCGTAGGTGCCGGCACGTTTCCGCGAGCTGGTCGCCGACGCTGCGGACCGGGGTGAGGTAGGTAGCGGCGGACTGCGGGATCCATGCGATCCGGCGGCCGCGGACCTTCCGCCAGGTGCGCGCCCCGGCGCCGTCGAGGTGCACGTCGCCGCTGCCGGGATGGTGGAGGGTGATGCCGCCGTGGACGGTCGCTGCCCTCGGCAGCAGCCCGCAGATCGCGGCGCCGACGACGGATTTTCCGCAGCCGGATTCGCCGACCAGGGCGTGTACCTGCCCGGCGGTCAGGGTGAGGTCGACATCGGTGGCGGCGTGCACGGTTCCGGCGGCGGTCGGGATACGGACGGTGAGCCCGTCGAGGGTCAGCGCGGGGGTGGTCATCGGATAGCCCTTTCCGGCAGTGGCGGGGTGATGCGGTGATCCACGGCGGCGCCGACGACCGCGACGGCGAGAGTGGTGACGACCAGTGCGGCCGCGGGGAACAGAAGGGTCCACCAGGCACCGGTCAGCACGGCGGCGCGGGCGTCCTGCAGCAGCGTCCCGAGCGACGCCTGGTCCGGAGGCAACCCGAGGCCGAGGAACGAGAGCGTGGACTCGTGCCAGATCGCGTGCGGGAGCAGCAGAATCACCGCGACGATCCCCTGCCCCGCGGCGGCCGGGACGAGATGGGTAATGGTGACTCGGGTGCGGGTCGCGCCGGACAGGCGCGCGGCCTCGAGGTAGGTGGCCGAACGCGCGGCGCGGACCTCGGCGCGCGCGATGCGCGCTACCTGCGTCCAGTGGGTGAGCGCGATCGACGCGACGATCGCGACCAGATTGCCGGGATAGAGCGCGACGACAACGATCCCGAGGAGCAGGTGCGGCAGCGCGTTGATCCCGTCGACCAGCCGCATCACGATCCGGTCGACCCAGCCGCCGAGTGCGCCGGCGGCGACACCGACCGCCACCCCCAAGACTGCGGAGGCGACCGCGCAGACCGCGGCGATCACCAGGGACACCCGCAGCCCGGCGGCGGTGCGGACGAACAGGTCCCGGCCGGCCAGGTCGGTGCCGAACCAGTGCGAGCCGGACGGCGGTTGGTAGGCGGCTGCGAAGTCGGTCAATCCTGGGTTTGTCCCGGTCAGCATCGGGACGGCCAGCGCGTACACCGCGATCACGGTGAGGACAACGATCGCCCCGATCAGGCTGTGGGGGCGGCGCAGGAGGCTACGCATCGTCGGCCACCTGCGGGTCGAGAAACGCGTGTGCGAGGTCGGCGAGCAGCGACCCGGCCAGCACCAGCCACGTGGTGCCGATCGTCAGGGCGGCGAGCAGCGGGAAGTCCAGTTCGCGGGCGGCGGTGACGAGGCTGCCGGCGAGCCCGGGCCAGGAAAAGATCTCCTCGACGATCGCCGCTCCGACGAGCAGCTCGGGCAACCGCAGCCCGATGACGGTGGTGAACGGCCCGAGCGCGACGGGCAGCAGATGACGGCCGACGACGACCGGTTCGGGCAGGCCGCGGGCGCGGGCGCCGAGGACGGCGTCGGATTCGGCGGCGCTGCGCACGGATTGACGCAGCGAGTGCATCAGCCACGGCAGCAGCGACAGGGTCAGCACCGCCGCCGGCAGGACCAGATGCCGGGCGATCTGCGCGGCGGTGGGGTCGGCGCCGGGGTCGGTCAGCCCTGCCACCGGCACCCACCGCAGGGAGACCGCGAATACGGTCACCGCGCCGAGGGACAGCACGAACGGGGGCACGGCCTGCACCACCGTCGTGGTGGCCGCGATGGCGCGGTCGAGTCGGCCCCGGGGGTGCAGGCCCGCCCACATCCCTGCGACCAGCGCGATCACGATGGCGGCAGCGAGTGCGGTGCCGGACAGCAGCAGTGTCCACGGGCCGCGCTCGGCCAGCACGGTGGTGACCGGTTGGGCGTAGCTGCGCGAGGACCCGAGGTCACCGGTGACAGCATGGCCGATCCAGCTCGCCCACTGCTGCCACCACGAGGCGTCGAGGCCGAGTTCGGTTGCCACACGCTGTTTGTCGGCCGTCGACATCGTCAGATAACGGTCCCCGAGATAGCCGACGAGCGGATCGAACGGAGAGCCTGCAGCCAGGGCGAACAGCACGAGCGAGACCGCTGCGGTCAGCGGGATCGCGAACAGCGCACGCCGGATGCTCATCCGAACAATCCCCCGGCCACGGCGACGACGAACGCAGGGTGTCGTGGACTCTGGGGCGGCTGATACCGGCCGGGTGACGGTGGTGGTCATGGCCGCGTCCATTCGCGCAGGTTCCACCACGGCCCCCACGAGGCACCGTGACTGTGCGGCTCCAGAATCGGGGTGCTACCTGCGTAGTCGGTGTCCCGAAAGACGTAGGTGTGGTCGAGGAACACGAGCATCACATAGCCGGGATCGGCGACATACGCCGACTGGACGCTGCGGTACTGCGCGGCGCGCTCGTCGGGGTCGGTGGTACGGCGCGCCGCATCGAGAGCGGCGTCCACGACCGGGTTCACATAACCGGAGGCGTTGTCGTAGGGCGAGCCGACACCGGGCCGGGCGTAGCTCGAGTGCAGCGTGCTGTAGATCTGCGGATCCGGGTCGTAGGGCAGGTCACCGCCCCCGAGCAGACCCGCCTCGACCGGCAGCCGATCGGGCAGGCTCGCGCGGTCGACCGGCCGCACGCTCACCCGCACCCCGATGCGGTCGGCATCGGTGGCGAACGCCTGCGCCAGGTCGCGGCGCAGGGTGTCCTCGGGGAAGTACATGACCGTGAACTCCGCACGGACTCCTGCCTTCTCACGCACTCCGTCGGCGGATCGGATCCAGCCGGCGGCGTCGAGGATCTGCTCGGCGGCCGCCGGGTCGAACTCGAATGCTGCGGACGGCTCGTACGCCGCGCCGTACACCTCGGGCAGCGGCGTCGACGCGGGACGCCCGTAACCGGCCAGCACGTGGTCGACGATCGCCTGCCGGTCCACCGCCCGGTTCAGCGCGGCGCGGATCGCCGGGTCCGCGGTGACCGGGTTGCCGGCGGGCAGGCTCACCGCGCGCCAGTCGGCGGAGGTGTTCGACGCCACCTCGAACCCCGGCCGCTCGGTGAAGGTCGCGGCCAGCCGGGGCGGCAGGTTCGCGCCGTCGACCTCCCCCGCGACCAGCCGTTGGGCGCGCGCATTGTCGTCCGGGACGTGCACCACCGTCAGATGCTCGACCTGCGGTGCACCGTCCCAGTAGTCCGCGTTCGCCTCGAACACCGCCTGGTCCGGACGCAGCGAAACCAACGTGTAGGGGCCGGTGCCCACCGGATCGGTGTTCAACGGCGACTCCACCGCCGGGCCGCCGGACAGTCGCTCGGCCGGTGCGATACCAAGCAGCAGCTTCGTCGGGAACGCGGCGTACGGATACCTCAGATCGAAACGCACCGCATGCGGCCCGGTCGCGGTGACGGACTCGATCATGTTCAGCGAGGTTGCCAGCGGGGATGCGGAGGCCGGGTCGAGGATCGCGCGGTAGGTCGCGGCGATGTCCTCGGCATCCACGGTGGTGCCATCGGTGAACCTCACGCCGTCTCGGATCGTCACTTCCCAGTGCAGCCCGTCGTCGGGGACGGTCGGCATCTCCGCGGCGAGTGCCGGCTCGAAGGTTGGCATCCCGTCGCCGCCGACCAGCCGCAGCAGGCCGTCGTAGAGCTTCGACTCCCCCGCCTCACCGTGACCGGCGATCGGGTTGTAGCCACCGAGGTCGAAACCATCGGCAAGAACCAGGCCATCGGCTGGTGTGGAGGGTGATGCGGGGACGGTTGCGCAAGCCGTCGCGGCGGCGACCGTCGCGAGGGCAGCGACTGCCATCGCGGCTCGGGATCGTGTGCGCACTCAGGGGCCTTCCGGTTACGGTGCCCCAAGTACGGCGACACCTGCATGGTCGTGCAGGTGTCGAAGTTAGGTTCCACCTTCTCCACGCGCTTCTGAACTGCAGCGACTGCATTGAAGGGGACGCAGACGGCGGCGCAGCGACGTGCGCCCTTCGCTGACCACCCGGAGCAGACATCATGCGAGGCCCCCGGGCACCTGCCCCGTCCGACAGTGCTCGCTTGCGAGCTCGCGTCGTCCGGTGTCCTTTGCAACGGCGAAGCGGCCGGTCATGCCGATCGGCCGCCCCGCTCCTCACCACGACGCTCAGCCCATGCTTATTCGGATCAACGGCGCGTTCGGCGCGGGCAAGACTCAGACCGCATTCGAGTTGCATCGACCGGGTCCGCAACTCACACGTGGCCGATCCCGAGCTCGTCGGATTCGTGATCCACAAGATGCTGTCGGAGACAGCGCGACACCACTTCCAGACCGCCAGCGCCTTCATCCGCTGTGGTCTTTCAGCGAGACTCGGGGGTTAATATTCAGCGTCGCCAGCGCAAGCACCGCCGCGCCCACCCCTCGGACAGCGCGAGCGCCGATCCACTACCCGGCGATGGCCAGACTACCGGCCGGACTCGCGGCCGTGAACACCAGTAATCCGGCGAGGAATACCCGCTTGCGGGCCGAATACGTCAGCCAGATGACCGCCCACCAGCAGTTGCGCCGCAGACCCCTCGTGGCGCGGGAGAAGGTCAGCTACTCAGCGGAAGTCGAGAAAGGCGACAGCCAGTGAGGCGACGCCGGACGGTGTCGCTCCAATCGTCAGAAGGCGGCGGCGTCCGATACGATCGCCGAGCCTACCCGCTGGGATCAGAAGTGTGGCGAGGACGAACCCTAGGTGTCCTATGTTCCCGCACTATCGACTTTCTCACCCATGACGACCCCATCACTCTCAATGTCCGCGTCGCGCGCCTGCTCATCGCGGTTGAGGGAAGCTAAGGATTCAGGAAGCGGAGTGGAAGTGAGACCTACCACAAACCATCCAGTTGGTTTCTTGCTATGCTCGGCCGGCTGAATTCGCCCGAGGGGAACGGGGGTCCGTGACCTTCAGTTCCTTGAAGTTCCGGTTCAAAGCGACAGCAGCGCAACGGAGTACATCAACGGGGGAAGGTCTACGGATCGACAATGACTGCTGCTACTGAGGGGACAACCCGATTTATTGATCCGTTCGTTTCGATCAGTGATCACGTCATCGAAACGAATGTAATTTGCGAGGACGACCTTCTCAAGCTGGCCTATGGGGAAGCCGTTGCAATTGTAGTACGCAGCTACTGCGACGAAAAGTTGTGTCGTTCGATGTCGGAAAAATTGCTTAATGGTGCAGAGCTCAAGGAATACGTGAGCGTACCCTACCTGCACAAATGGGGTTACAACTCCTATGAAGGGCTGTCGGATCCGAGTCGCGAGGAAGAATACTTCAGCCAGGCGACTGCGGCGATGCGTGAAATTCGCAGCGCCTGGGCACCGAATCTATCGCCAATGGATCGGCTACGACTCGACCTGCAGGAAGCGTGGCCGGGCGGCGCAACAATAGAGCGCGTAGGTGGAAGGAAGCTGTTCGTTGGACAGGCCCGCAGCTTCAAAGCCGGTGGCGGGATCATTCCGCATCAGGACTTTCTTCCGTGGGAGCTACTAAATCTAAAGGGCGTAGCTCCAAGTGACGCGACGATACCAAATTTGTCGGGCCAGCTCACCGCCAATATCTACCTGCAAACCGCAACGAGCGGTGGCGAACTCGACCTTTGGACTTTCGGGTACGAAGCCGCAGCCTACAACGAGAGGCGAGTTGCAGGTCGGTTCGAGTACGGCCTGCGTGAGGACACCATTCCCGCGTCTTCGCTGAGCCTTTCACCAGAGGCCGGGATGTTGATTATCTTTCACGCGTCTCGCCTCCATCGGGTCCGGGAGACAAGGGGAGCTGACCGCCTCGCCATGAGCACCTTCATTGGGGTGTACGACACAGAGTCCCCCCTAACCTACTGGAGCTAGCACAAAAAATGCGAGAACCTCACATCGTTCATCTCGAAGCTCTAACCGCTGCACGTCCCAATCACGTGGTCCTCACCGATGCAGCTACCGGAGTGGACGTCAGCGCAGCTGCCTTCACAAGGCTCCTTCGAAAAGCTGCTGCAGCTCTCACCGCTCTTGGTGTTACCCCCGAAGCGCACGTGATGATCGCGTTGCCACCGGGTCAACTCCTTGCCGAAGCGGTTTACGGCTGCTTCTACCTGGGAGCAGTGCCAGCATTTCTCGACCCCACCACCGATCCGGTCACACTGTCCCGATGCCTGGATGAATTGGACCCCGCTGCCATTCTGGCTGACCATCCCATCCCAGGGGGGCGTCATGTCGTGACGTCCGTGGAGTTCCAGTCGTTCTCCGACGTCGCCGTCGACGGCGGTACTCCCTGGGAGGGCTATATCGCCGAGTCCACCGTGATGCTTATGTACACCTCCGGAACGACTGGACTGCCTAAGGGCGCAGAGTGGACCTGGGACAACATCGCGAGCCAACTTGAGCTCTACCAGGAGAGATCTGCTGCGAGTGAGTTCATCCTCTTTCCGCTGTTTTCTCTGAACGCTATAGCCACCGGTTGCCGAGCGATCTTTCCCAACTTTCCCACCTTTGCGCCGTGCTCTATTGATCTTTCCGATCTGATCACCCAGGTGGATGCGCACCGCGCGGAGTTCCTGTTTGCATCTCCGGCGTTGTGGCGACGCTATCTCGACCACATTGCTGCCGGCGGTGAAGGGTTCACCCGCCCACCTATCACAATCTCAACAGCCGGCGCCGCGATAGGGCGCAACCTTGTGTCCGCCCTCAAAACGGAATTCAACGATTCCTCTATCGAGATTCCCTATGCCGCGACGGAAGGATTGATGCCGCTGACGAAGATCACCGCGACCGCTTTCCTGGCTCTTCATGATCGAGGGTGTAGTCGCGGTCTGAACCCGCCGGTTTCGAGCAGCGACCGGGCGATGTAATTCGTTAGGTTGCGGAACCCGAGTGCGGAGCCTCGCAGGTGTTCGAGCCTGCCGTTGATGGCCTCAGTCGGTCCGTTGGATGTACCGGGTCGGTCGAAGTAGGCCAGCACGTCGGCGGCACGCTTCTTCAGCGTCCGGCCCAGCCTGATGACTTCGGTGAGTGCTTTCGGCACGTTGGTGCCGATCGAGTCGATCAATTGGACCATCAGCTCACGGCCACGACGGCGGTCCTCATGTCGGTAGGCAGCGATCATCCGTTGGTAGATGCCCCAGGTCGCTTCGACCTCGACATGTTGGTCGTCGGCGAACAAAGTGCGCAACCTATCGGTCTGCTTGTCGGTGAGCAGGCCGGCTCCGGTGTGGAGAGTGCGCCGTGCGGAGTAGAGCGGGTCGCTCTTCATCCCGCGGTGTCCGTGGATGGTCTGCTGGACGCGGCGCCGGCACTCATCGAGGGCCTCGCCCGCGAGTCTGGTGACGTGGAAGGGATCCATCACGGTCACTACGTCGGGCAGTTCCTCGACGGCTGCGGTCTTGAAGCCGGTGAACCCGTCCATTGCAATGACCTCGATCTCGTCACGCCAGGCTTTGTCGCGGTCGGCGAGCCAGGTCTTGAACGCCTGCTTGGAGCGGCCTTCGACCATGTCGAGCAGCCGGGCTGGGCCGGTGCCGTCGTGCACCGGGGTGAGGTCGACAATCACGGTGACGTACTTGTCGCCGCGCCTGGTGTGGTGCCATACGTGCTCGTCGACGCCGATGACCCTGACGCCATCGAACCGGGCGGGATCATTGATCAGGACTCGCTTGCCTTCTGCCAGGACTGCGTCATTGGCGGTATTCCACGCGACGCCGAGTCCTTCGGCAATCCTGGCGATGGTGAGGTGCTGGACCACGACGCCTTGTAGCGCCCACCGCAACCCGCTACGTGACAGCTTGGCCCGGGGGTGGGCTGCCTTCGACATGTCCTGCCTCCACACATGCCGACAGTCGGTGCACCGGTAGCGACGCACGACGACCTCGAGTGTCGTAGGCCGCCAGCCGAGGGGCTCGTGGGCGAGCCGACGTATGACGGTATCGCGCGGGATTCCCTCGCCGCCACAGCGTCGACACCACCGGCCGGGTTCGATGACGCGGCACGCGAGCACCGCCCTTTCGGATTCGAGTCGTTGACCGGTGACTTCGAGCCCGAGCTCGTCCACGCGAACGAAGGCAGTCAGATCGGGCGGCCCGAAGCCCGAATCCGACTGCGTTACCTGACCGTTCGGGTGCTCAGGCGCGGCTACCGATGCCACCGGTAGGTGCGAGCTGGTCGATGCGGGCGAGGTCGGCTTCGGTCAGGGCAAGCTCCGCCGCCGCGATGTTCTCCGCGACCCGATCAGGGTTGCGCGAGCCGGGGATCGGAACGATGTAGTCCTTGCGGGCCAGGAGCCAGGCAAGCGCGAGTTGTGAGAGCGTCGCGTCCTTGCTCTCGGCCACGCTGGTGAGCTCGTCGACGAGGTGGACATTCGCGTCGTAATTCTCCGGCGCCCACCAGCCGATGAACTGGCGGAAGTCGTCGGCGGCATAGGCGCTGCGGGGGCGAACCGCACCGCTGAGGAACCCGCGGGCCAACGGTGAGTAGGCGACCAGGCCGATACCGAGATCCTCGAGGACCGGGAACAGTTCCTCGGACTCGCGGGCGAAGATCGAGTACTCGGTTTGCAGGACCGAAATCGGGTGCACGGCGTGCGCCTTGCGGATGCTGTCGGCATCGGTGTTGGACAGGCCGAGGTACCTGACCTTGCCGGCGTCGACATACTCCTTCATCACCCCGACGACGTCCTCGACCGGCACGTTTGGGTCGTGGATGTGCTGGTAGAGCAGGTCGATCGAGTCGACGTCGAGGTTGCGGAGGCTGTCGTCGACGACCTTACGAATCTGTTCCGGTCGGGAGTCGGGCACGAAGCCACGGGCCGGGTCGAGTTCGAGTCCGAACTTGGTGGCGATGGTGATCTCGTCTCGAAACGGTGCGATCGCGGCGCCGAGGAGCTTCTCACCTTCGCCCGCGCCGTACATGCGGGCGGTGTCGAAGTGGGTGGTTCCCAACTCGAAGGCACGACGGATCGCGGTGATCGACTCGGAGTCGTCGGACGGTCCGTAGCCGATCGCGGTGCCCATGGCCCCATAGCCGATCTCGGACACCACCAGTCCCTGTTGCCCAAGTGTGCGCTGCTGCATACGAAGTCCTCCTGAATTGTCACACCAAACGGTTCGGTTTGACAGTAGACCTACACCACCCAATTTCCAAACCGAACTGTTTGGTTCGTATACTCGGGGCATGGCACGTGACGGCGACTCCACTCGCGACCGAATCCTCGGTGCAGCCACGGCCGAGTTCGCCGAGCACGGCATCGCGGGCGCTCGCATCGAACGCATCGCTAAAGCGGCTCGGACCAGCAAGGAACGGGTCTACGCCTATTTCCGCGGCAAGGAGCAGCTCTATCGCTTCGTCGCGGCACGCGAACTCGAGGCGATGGCCACCGCGGTGCCACTGGACCCGGCAGACCTTCCCGGTTACGCGGTCCGAGTTTACGACCACGTCGTCGCCCATCCCGAACGCCTGCGTCTCATGCAGTGGGGTCAACTCGAAATGACCGCGGGGGTAGGTGACGATCCGTTCGGGCTGATCGTCGAAGGCAAGATCGAGCAACTCCGACGCGCCCAGGAAGCCGGCGCACTCGACAAGAACTGGGATCCGGCCGACGTCATCGTCTTCGTCAGTCAGCTGGCCACGTCGTGGGCCGGGCAAGTCGACCTCGTGCCCGCAGGCCCAGAACGCCACGCGTTTCTGACGTCCCGCCGCCAGGCGATCGAAAAAGCGGTGCGTCGACTTTTCCCCGGCGCCACCAGCTGAACAGACAACACCTCACGGGGCACCTGGAACAGGTCTGCCGCAACGGTCCCTACACCCTCAAATGCGGAGAGCCGCTTTCCTTGAACAAACAACTGCGTGGCCGATTGCCCAGCACGGCGTCCCTTTGGGATCGCCTTGTCGCGATGTGAATGTGGCAATCATCGATCCTGGGAGGATCTTTGGAGCCGAACCCGCAACCGCCGCTGATTTCTTACCGGAGGACATGGTCGGTGAGATCGTGATCAGCGGGCGGCGTACAAGTCCCGCCTATTTCGGTCGCGCTGATTCGAACTCCTATGCGAAGTTCCATGACACGAAGGGAATGCTCTGGCACCGTATGGGCGACATCGGTCATATTCATGACGGTGCCTTATGGTTGCGCTGCCGGAAAAAGGATCTGGCGACACTGCCCCACGGAGGCGCGCTGTACCCCGATCAGATCGAACAACGGATCAACGACGGGATTGGGAGCCAGGTGTGCGCCGCGATCGTTGCAGACGGTCGGCTGACGATCGTACTTCCGAGCACGGACCCCATTACATCTTGCGGAGAATCCGAACTGGCGGTCGCAATTGCACAACTTGGAGTCGAGGCCCGCGTCATTATCCTCAACGGAACACTGCCGGTCGACTCGCGGCACAACTCTAAGATCGACCGTACGGCCCTGGGCCAGGTACTGGCGAGACCGCTGGAATCCGCATGACCGCACTGTCCTCGGAATCCACCTATGGAGATACCTTCAGTGCCGAGTACGACCGCACGTTCGCAGACTTTGAACCCCCCGCACCTCAACTCGACTATCTCGCAGAACTGGCCGGACATTCTCCCGCACTTGAGGTGGGAGTAGGGACCGGCCGAGTTGCCATCCCTCTCGCCCGCCGAGGCATTGACGTGATCGGAGTGGACCCATCCCAGGCGATGCTCGACGTACTGCGTAGCAAAGACCCCGAAGGTCTGGTCAGCACATTTTGCGAGACGATCGACAGGACCGCGGAGCGCGGTGAACAGGTAGGGCTGGTGTACGCCCCATTCAACGTGCTCTTCCTGCTAGATCAGAAGATCGCACAGCAACGGTTCTTTCACAACGCCGCAGCACTCATGGGGGGCGGCGGCCACGTCGTCGTCGAATGTTTCGTGCCTACGCAGCAAACACGACTGGTTGATGGCCCGAATCCGGCCTTTTTCCCCGCCAGCAAGCATGTCGAGGTCCGTTCCATCGGCCTCGACACCGTGACTCTGCTGGTGTCCGAAAACGACTCCTCTTCGCAGGTGTGGCAGCTCAACGAAGTGACACTTCGCCACGGGCAAGGGGTGCACATCGTTCCCTCCACAATCGCCTATCTGACCTGCGAACAGATCGACGATTTAGCGGCAGCGGCGGGCTTCAGTCGAGTATCCCGGACCGCGGACTGGAACGGCCATGCCTTTACTAACCAGTCCCGCAAACATATTTCCACGTATGCACTCAACAAGGAGATCTAGGACTATGACTGATCATGTGATGATCCTGAATCGGTGGGTCGACGAGTATGCCCAGTACGAAAAATACGTAGATCACACCCAACACACGGTCACCTACATCGCGACCAAAGTCGGCGTTGGCGGGATCCCCGTGTTCGCGAAAGACTTTCGACAGGTGGACTCTACGGACTCCTTTGAGACCGTTCTTGCTGCAGCAAACTCCCTGGTCGCCGAACACGGGATGCCGGACTATGTAATCGCCCTTTACGAGGACGACACCATCGTCGCTGCTCAACTGCGTGAGAGGTTCGGTTGCCCGGGCCCCAAGGTCGCGGACATCGTGAGATTCCGGGACAAACTTCATCAAGCACGAGTGATGGAGAAAGCAGGCATCCGGGCGCCCCGATTCGTCGCGGTCGAGGACCATGAGGACATCCGTGCGCTAGCGCAGGAAGTCGGGTTCCCGATCATCGTCAAACCTACCCTCGCGTCGTCATGCGTCGGCGTGACTGTCGTCAGATCCGCGCAGGAAATTCCGAGGGTCGTACTCGATGACCAATACGTCTACATCGCTCAGTCCTACATCGATCTACCGACCTACAACATCGACGGACTCTACTCTCAAGGCGAGATAGTTCGCATCGGCACATCACGGAACTTCAACACCTGCCTGGAATTCCAAAGCGGAGGTTTCCTAGGATCGTTGGAGATCGATGATTCTCCCCTTCGACGCGGAATAGTTGATTATATCGATTCCGTTCTCAAAGCAATGTGCAGCAATGATGAAACAATTGTGTTCCACATCGAGATCTTCGTCGACCACAACGCTATGCCGGACCAGGCATGCACTTTTCTTGAGATGGGCTCGAGAGTCGGCGGCGCGAGAATACCCTTCGTGTGGCGCGAGATCTACAAGTTCGATCTGATGTGGATGCAATACGAACTCTCCTGCGGCCGTGGAATCAGCGCGGTAACGACAGGTCAACCTGAAGGCCGTGCAGGTTGGTTGCTTATGCAACTGCCTTATGAGCGGCCCTGCCGGATCGAGTCGGTGACGTCGATGATCGGTGTCACCCCGGGCCCTTATGCAGAGGCGCTCCCTGAACCGGGGCAGGTTGTTCCACTGACGAACACATTCTTCGAACATGTCGCCGGCCGCTTCCGTCTTTCCGGTGAGAATTACACCGAACTGTTCGAGAACATGATGGCGACCGTGGAGGGCTTTTCGATCGAAGCCAGCCCCTATAGGTCAGAGGCTAGATAACGGGGTAGCGTCGAACGACCGGAAGTTCTGCGGCCAAGCTCAGGAATGCCGGAGCGTCGACTGCCAGTCCCCCGCCGGAGGAAGGGCGAGCATAGACCCATCGCCCTTCTTCCCAGCCGGAAAGTCATTGCCGATAGTGGCTCAAGAAGTTGCCGAGGCGATCGAGCGCCGTACCGAGTTCATCGACCCTCGGCAGGGTCACCAACCGAAAGTGGTCGGGCTTGGACCAGTTGAATGCCCGGCCGTGACTGATGAGGATCTTTTCCGAGCTGAGGAGGTCCAGCGCGAACTTCTCGTCGTCGACGATGCCGAATCGATCGGTATCAAGGCGCGGAAACAGGTATAGCGCGCCTTTTGCTTGCTCACAACTGACACCGTCGATCTTGTTGAGCATCCGGTGAGCGAGGTTGCGCTGTTCGGTCAACCGCCCCTTCGGCAGAAGCAGGTCGTTGATGGATTGATAGCCGCCGAGCGCTGTCTGAATGGCATGCTGCGCCGGGACATTGGCACACATCCGCATATTGGCGAGGAGCTTGATGCCCTCGATGAAACTGAAGGCGCGGTGACGTGGACCGGTAATGGCCAACCAGCCGGCGCGGAACCCGCACACCCGGTAGGCCTTGGACAGCCCCGAGTAGGTCAAACACAGGACGTCGCTGCCGGTCAATGAAGCCAAATTGGTTACGTCCTGGTTGTCGTAGACGATTTTCTCGTAGATTTCGTCCGCGAACAGTACGAGGTCATGTCTGCGTGCGATGTCGATGAACCGTTGGAGCACTGCCGGCGAATAGACGGCACCGGTGGGGTTGTTCGGATTGATCACGACGATGCCCCGGGTGCGGTCGGTGATGCGCGCCTCAAGGTCTTCGAAATCCGGAGCCCAGGCGCTGGATTCATCCGTCAAGTAGTGCACCGGTGTTCCGCCTGCAAGCGCCACGGACGCAGTCCACAGCGGATAGTCCGGTGCTGGAATGAGGATCTCGTCCTCAGGATCGCACATCGCCTGGAGGGTCATCGTGATCAGCTCGGAAACACCGTTTCCGAGGTAGACATCGTCTACATCGAGTGCAGTAATGCCCCTGCTTTGGTAATACTGCACCACCGCAGTCCGGGCGGAAAACAATCCGCGTGAATCGCAGTATCCCTGAGAGGTGGGGAGATTCCGGATCATCGCCATCATGATCTCGTCGGGAGCTTCGAACCCGAACGGCGCCGGGTTGCCCACGTTCAGCCGGAGGATAGTGTGACCCTCGGCTTCGAGTTCTTCTGTCTTGTCCAGGATGCGTCCGCGGATGTCGTATCGCACCTGTTCGAGTTTGCGAGCCTGGTTGATGGGGCTACTCATTGAAGGGCGCTCTCCCGGGTTGATTTTGGCATGGGCGTCAACTCACCTTTCCGGTCGGGCAGTGCTCGAAGACGAGTGGTTCGGTGGCCGAAGCCATAAGGACCGGCGCTGAAGTGGGCCGGTATCGGCTTCGAAAACTCTCAAAGTGAAGCGTCCCGATGGCAGTTGTACAATGACGAACCCAACTTATCAAACCCGTCGTCCTGTTTTCGACCTGCTCGACATGCGTGGCGGTGGCACTGGTCGCGGCGCCAGCGACACTTCTGTTACTTGTGGTCGCCGCCCAATTCTTCGAAGACCAGCGCTGATAACCCTCCGATCTGCACAAGGTATGTCAACGACCCGCCGCCCATCGGGCTGGCCAGGACTTCACCGCATTCCACCACCCTTATAGCTCCACTCCCGGTAGCGGTTCAGCCGAGAACCGCGTCGTCCCAGTGCAGGTCGAGTCCTCGGCGGCGTCGGCGCATCGCCACTGACGATCCGTACACGGCCAGCCGGTTTGTGTGCCGGTCATCATCGTCGGTGCGCAGCACGACAACCGGGGTGCGGGTGACGTGCCCGGTCGAACCGGGAGGCCGGACCCGCTCGATGGACGTGTGGAGGATCCCCGCGGCGATTAGGTGTCGCACCACGAGCGCCACCCGACTGAACAGATCACCCCGCCGGTCGTACACCGGAACGTCGAAGCTGAACTGACCCTCGGTCTCGTGTGGATCGGCCGTCTCGGAGGCCGCCCACACTTGCGGGTCCAGTCGTTCATTGTCGAGCATCAGAGCGGGCAGGGTTGCGCCCCCGTACGCGCGGGCGGCGGCGTCCGCGCGACCTGCCTCATCAGTGGTGAGGGTGTCGTACGTCGAGATCCAGTCGGCGATGCGGAATCCTCCCCCGTCGGGCCACCAACTCAGCGCGTGGATGGTCTCGGTCGCGGCGTCGTCACCGTCGGCGGTGACCGTGAACGGAGCGGAGAAGGTCAGGTGGGCCTGCGTGTACGGCAGCTCGTCGGCCTGCACACCGAGCGCTGCGGCGTCGTCGTTGGTCAGTGCGTGTGCGGCAGCGATTGCGACCGCACCTGCGGCCGGTGAAGCGATGAGCAGCGGCATCTCGGCCAGTCGATCGGCGCGATCGGTCAGCCACTGGCCGACCATCGGCATCTCCGCGCCGGCAGCGAGGTCGCCGGAGGGCACGGCGGCGACGTAGCCGTAGGCGTGAGCGAGCCAGGCCGCCAAGCGCACACCGGTGGACTGCAGATCCGGATTCCAGGCCGCGGCCTGGTCCACCTCGACATGGGAGCGGAGCGCGGCTGCAAGGCCGTTCCGCAGCCACGCGACCGCTTCGGCGTGGTCGGTGACCGCGCCGGCGGCGGCGAGTCGGGCGTCCCAAGTGGGAAGCGCGTGCATGGTCATCGTGGGTGAGCTCCTCGATTCGGAGGTTGGACAGCGTCCGGGACGGCCGGACGCCTGAGCAGGGGGAGTGTTGTGCCGGTGGCGAGGATGCGGCGCTGGCAGGTGATGTCTCGGGTGCTCGCTTGGTGGGCGAGCACTACTGCAGCGGCGAGGGCCGCGAACAGCACGGTGAAGGCGCCGACGACCAGGGCCACCATGGCGAACGGGAAGCTGGCGTCGGTCCACGTGAGGGACCAGACGGGATCCCCGGCACCATCTGGTGCGGCGAGGCGGTCGAGGCGGTAGGCCACGCGCATGAGGATCCATCCGACTGTGGCTCCGGTGAGGGCGGCCGCGGCGATGGCTGTGGCGGCGACGGCATGTGGGGAGGCAGGACGCAGGACGGTCATGGTGGCGGCGACGGTAGCTGGCGGGTTCACCGCTTCACCGCGTCGGTCGCTGCCTCCCGGATCGGTTACTGGCCCGCCGGTCCGAACCGGTATGTCACGTAGTTGCCGCCACCGCCTTCGTAGGTGGTGTCTCGGTTGTATTCGTCGTTGCCGACGATCACGCCGCCGGTACCGCGGGTCCAGGTGACGTCGTTGAGATACGCCAGTACAGCCTGATACAGGCCGGTGACGGCGGTGTGGTCTCGGGCGTGGTTGTTCTGGGGGACTTCCCAGTGGAGGGTGCGTCCCTCGAGTGTCAGGCCGAACTCGCTCTCTCCCCATTCGCGGGTCCGAGCATTGGGGACGGGGAACGCGGTGGCGATGACCGCTCGGGCCGGCTTGCGTCCGCCGTTGGATTTGACGATGGACTGTGCGCGTATCCGGGCATCGGCGCGGCGATGCGTGTGCACGTCGTCGTACGACACCGGAATCGACACTCCGTAGGGGATCGCGGCAACCCGCTTGGCCGGGGGCAGGGCCTTGACGTCGTTCCACACAGCGTCGATTTCAGCCACGACGAGTGCCCTGTAGGTGATCGCGGAGGCGTTGAGTGCCTTGCGTAGACCGGGCACCGCGGCCGCTGGCAGGATGATCGTCCCGGCCTCCGATTCGTAGCAGCTCATCTATCGAAATCCTCTCGTGCGCTGGTGGATCGGACTCTTCGATCGTCTCGATAGAGGAAACCGGTGTTGCAAACCGTGGTCGCCACACGAGACGCCGGCACCGGTCGGGCATGACGACGGACAGCACTGCGCTCGCCGACACCGCACTGCAACACCGCCACCACAGTCTCCGAACGATCGCTGGTGTCACCGCACATCGACCTGGGAGGTTTCCCGTGACCCCGTTGACGATCAGCTACGAGCGTTGCGTGCTCAACGCGCTGCTCGATGACCCCGACTCCTCGTTCGCCGAGCAGTTCGCGAACCTCGACTTCCACGACGCCGAAGACGAGCGCACATGCCTGGAATATCTGCGGTCGCTGCTCGAGTCGCTCACCGAGTACGCGGCATGGAAGTCCAGCACCGAGGCGCGTGTGAGCGTCTACGGCGAGTTCACCTGCGACGGCGAGGGGTTCCCTACAGGAAACGGCCTGACGATGCAGGTCTTCCTCGATAGCTTCGGCATCTGCGATGTCGGGATCGACTCGGTATGGCAATTGCCGCTGCGCGAGGAGTTCACTGTCTTCGATCTGATCGACGGCACCGTCGCCTACTTCAACGAGTTGGTCCGCAGGTTGACCGGGCTGCTGTGTCCACCCCCGGCGCGGTCGCTCGCACTGTCGGTGTTCCCGCCCGATGTCGTGCGCAGCGAAGCCACCGAGGATCCTCACCTCAGCGACATCGAGCGTGCCCGGCTGCGCGCGGCGACCGATGAACAGATCGCCAACGCGATCAACCAGGCGTGGCCTGCCGTGGAGGACCGTTGGTACGCGATCCATGACGAGCTGCAGCACGCGGCGGTGCGCAGCCTCGTGCACGAGTAGAACACGCCCCTTGGGCGGGGAGGGCGGGGCCAACGGGCGACGTCCTCCCACCCGGGGGTCAGCGTCGGCTCGGCCGGTCGAGGTCGAGATACTGGCGTCTGGCTTCCTCGACCAGCCAAGGGTAGGCCCGCGCAATCTCCACGAGCACCCGCTTCTTGATGACGGTGCCGGCGATGTCGGACAGCTGTTGCCCGCCACTGCTGCGGACGCCGTTGCGGTGCGCGTCGTAGTTCGATCCGATGTGCCGCAGCCAATTCACGCACAACCGTTTGAGGAGTGCTTCGCTCGAGGTTGTCTCGGCCGGCTGTTTTCCGGGGGCGAGGCGGGCGTTGTAGTGCGCGATCGCGCGGCGGACGAGCACCGGCGGCGCGAGCTGGACGACCTGCACATCGACTCGGGTGGCGGCGGTCATCGCCTTGGTGTGGTCGGAGCGGGTCATCGTGTGATCTCCGGGGCCGGGTTGAATGCGACTGCTGCCTGCTGCGCGAGATGGTCTGCGGTGCCGGAGTCCTCGGCGGTCGCGCAGGAGCGTTTGAGGACCACGCCATCGATGTCGAGGACGCAGGTGACGTGCATGTCGGTGCCGGTCCCTGACACGCTCGCCGGGGTGAGACCGCGCCAAGCCTGCCGTTGGGTACTCATGGTCACTCCCCCCTGCGGTGCCCGCGTGGTGCTCGTCGGTGGGGTGGTCGGGGTTCGGGACGTCGAGGCCACCGGTATCTCCTGGGCGTAGCTCGGCGGCCCGGGGTCGGGTCCGGTCTGGGGAATGACAACGATGGTCCGCACCAGGTCATCCTTGGTGGACGGGCAGCGCTGGTTGCTCGCGCTGATGTCCTGCCACACCGATTCGCGGTCGTCGCGACCGACAATCGCTGCGGTGACGATCACGTTCGTGGTGGCGGAGGGGTCGAAGTTGTCCCAGGACGTTGCCTAATGCTGAGGGTGGCAAGGAACAGCGCCGCCAGCGTGAACCATACGAGACCGGCGGTGCGGGCACCGACCCGGTCCGCGACGCGACCTGCTACGAGCAGGCCGACAACGGCACCGGCATTGAGGACAAGCAGCAGCGACAAAGACGCACCGAGGTCGTATCCCGCTTCCCGCATGATCGTCGGCAACCAGGTATTGAGACCGTAGACCAGGAGCAGCCCCATGAACGAGGTGACCCAGATGGACACGCTGGTACGCACGAGCTGTGGCGAGAACAGGACGCGCACCGGCGACGCCGGCGAGCGTGTCGTCTCCGTGTCCGCCGCTCGCGCCTCCGACTGCGGTGAGGAGGCAGTGACCGGGGGTAGCCCGTAGGCGGCCGCGATCCGTTCTGCCTCGTCGTGACGACCTCGCACGGCGAGATAGGCAGGCGATTCGGGGAGATAGCGGACCATCAGCGGGACGAGGACGAACGCTGGCAACGTACCGGCGACGAACATCCAACGCCACCCGACACTTTCGAGCAGCATGAGCGCGAGCAACGCGGTCGCCACAGCACCGACGTGGTATCCGGTCATGACGGTCGTCGACGCGGACCCTTTCTTGGCGGGCGCGAATTCGGCAACGATGGCCAACGCCGTGGGAAGCGCGCCGCCGAGACCGAGACCGGCAAGGAAACGCAGGACGCCCAGCATCTCCGGGGATGTCGCGAACGCGCATGCGAGCGTGAGGACCGAGAATGCGGTGACGGAGAAGATCAGCGTACGGCGCCGGCCGAGGACGTCGGTGAGACTGCCGATGGCCAGGGCGCCGAGGGTCATGCCCACCAACCCGGCGGTCGAGATGACAGTGAGGCTGCCGGCGTCGACGTTCCACGCGGCGTAGTCGAGCAGTGCCGGATTCACTGTGCCGAGCACGACGAGGTCGAAGCCGTCGAGAAGTACCGCGACCCAACACAGCGCAATGACGAAACGCGCGGAGCGGGACGCGGGGTGGGCAGCCGGGCCGGTGGCCCGAGTAGTAATTGTTCGCATAGCGCACACCTGTTCGTTACCGAGTGATCGCTCGGATTCTGGCTGCAATTGGTGCGATACGTCAAACTCATCGCCTGGGCTCGACCGGTGGCAAGCCGATCAATCGGCGGGGAGCACCACTGGTGCTATCGCGGAGCTTTCACGGAAATAACGAGCCGACCGAGTGGCGAACACAAGGAATAGCACCCTGAACTGCGAAGATATGGATTGCCTAAGGTCATGTCCACAACAGTTCGAGAGGCACCATTCCGGTGAGCAGGTCTACGTCCCCTACCCACACGTGTCCGCATCGGCCACTGGAACCAGCCTCGTGTCGCATGCCGGCGCGATCCTGCTGCTGCGCACCGCGGAAAAAACCCCGGACGAACCCGCATACGAGCGAGTCACCGACCCGACGAAGATCCAGATCGTCGAAGCCCGGGCCCGAGCCTGGACCCACGTGTTGGTCGAACGCGGCCGGCTGTTCGTCTCGGCGTTCACGGACTCCACGCGTGCCTTCCACCCGATGCCGCCGCTCCGATCTGCCACGCCGACGCCGAACCCCGCTGCGTCCAGAAGTCCGCGAACCAACCACCCGCAGAAAGCAATTCGTCGACCGTTCCGTCCTCCGCGATCCGGCCGCGCTCGAGGAACACCACCCGATCAGCGGTCCGGATGCTGGCAAGCCGGTGCGCGACGATCACCCGCGTGCGCGACACCGGATCTGCCCCGAGCGCCTGCACGACCGCCGTTTCGTTCTCGGTGTCCAGCGCACTCGTCGCTTCGTCCAGGAGCAGCAACGGCGCGGGCTTCAGCAATGCACGTGCGATCGAGACGCGCTGGCGCTCTCCGCCCGACAGCGCAGAACCGCCCTCACCGACCCGCGTGTCCCAGCCGTCCGGTGACCGGTTCACGATGTCGTCGGCGCACGCCAACCGGGCTACATTCTCGACTGCGGCGTCATCGGCCTCCGGGTCGCCCACGCGGATGTTCTCGCGAATCGTCCCGTCGAACAGGTACGGCTCCTGGAACACCACGCTGGTCAGGGCGCGACGCGAAGCGGGATCGAGTTCGGTGATGTCGACGCCGTCGACGAGGATCTGCCCCACCCGCGGCGTCACCAGACCGGCGAGCAACGCGAGCACCGTACTCTTCCCCGAACCGGACGGACCCACGATCGCGGTCGTCGTGCCGGGTTCGAGGGCGAGGTCGAGGCCTTCGAGAACGGCCGGCGTGTTCGTGTCGTACCAGAACCCGACGCCACGCAGTTCGATACGCGGTGCGCGCCCGGTGACGGTCATCGTGCCCGCATCGTCGACGGTCGGAGCGGTGAGCACCTCACGGATCCGGCGGAGCGTCGCCAGCGATGCCTCGATGCCGCCCGAGATGTCACCGAGGGTGGTGAACGGATCGAGATAGCGCACGATGACGACGATCAGGGCGATCGCCTCCGGAACGTCGACGTCGCCGCGGACCGTGGACAAGACGACCGTGCCGGCGAGGATCACCAGCGCGAGCTGGCTCGCGATGCTGAACACGACCTGGCCGGGGATCTGCATGAGCAGCAGTCGACCGGTCGCCGCATGCTGTTTCGCGAGTGCCTCCCCGACGAGGCTGCGCGTCGGTTCGGCACGTCGCGCCGCGCGCAGCGCTTGCTGGGTGCGGGCGAATTCGACGATGCGTTCGGTCAGCTCGACATTGCTGTCGGACGCCACCTGTTCCTGTCGGCGCGACAACCGCACCGACAGGAAATACGCGCCGACGAGCAGCGGGATTCCGGCGAGTGCAGCAACGGCGAGCGGCCACGAGATTGGTATCAGCGCAACGGCTATCGCGAACGGCAGCAGCACCGCGCCGATTGCGGGTGTCACCAGATAGATGATGATGCCGACGAGATCCGGTCCGGTCGCCGCGATCGCCTGCCGCGCCGTCGCAGTGTTCTCGCTCGAGAACCACGCGAGGCGGATGCGCGCGATGCGTTCGGACACCTCGCTCTGACCGTTCGCCAGCAGACCGAACCCGAGGTCGAAGCCGCGTCGCGCAGCAAGGCCATCGATGATCCAACCGAGAATCGTCAGCAGCGCAAGGACACCCAGCCACGGCCACGCGTCGCCGGGATCGGGACCGAACAAGGCCCCGACCAGCGGGACGAGCACGACCACGCCGGCGGCGCGCAGGACCACACCGACGAGGGTGAGCGCCAGATGCGCGACGGCGAGAGTGCGGCTACCCGGGGGAAGCAGCGAGAACAGGGTGCGGATCATCGGGCCGTCTCCTGAACGGGGGTGACGAGAGCGGACGGTGCCGTCGCCGCATTCCACAGCTTCCGGTAGCGGCCGCGGGCAGCGAACAGTTCGTGATGGGTGCCGGTCTCCACGACACGGCCGTGATCGAGGACCGCGATGCGGTGGACACCGGTGACGGTGTGCAGGCGGTGTGCGATGACGAGCACCGTGCGTCCCGCCATGAGCCGGTCGAGGGCGCGCTGGACGAAGTACTCCGATTCGGGATCGGCATAGGCGGTGGCTTCGTCGAGGATGAGGATCGGGGTGTCGGCGAGGATCGCGCGGGCGATGGTGATCCGTTGCTGTTCACCGCCCGACAGCGGTGTGTTTGCACCGACGAGGGTGTCGTATCCGTCGGGCAATGCCATGATCCGGTCGTGGATATGGGCGGCGCGGGCGGCTTCTTCGATCATCTGGTCGGTGGCGTCGGGGACGGCGAGGGCGATGTTTTCGCGGACTGTCCCGTGCACGAGCTGCGTCTGCTGGAACACGAAGCCGACCTGCTGGTAGAGCTCGTCGGTCGTCATCTCCCGGATGTCGCGGCCGAAGATGCGGATGCTGCCGCTGGCGAGGTCGTGGAAGCGGGCGAGCAGCGCCGCCAGGGTCGACTTCCCCGATCCGGACGGTCCGACGAGAGCGGTGACGGTGCCCGATGCGAGGGTGAGCGACACCCCGTCGATGACGGGAACGCCGGGGCGGTAGGAGAACCGGACGTCGTCGAACTCCACGGCGGTGGAGGCGTCGCGGATCTGCACGCCGGTCCGATCGGCGGTTCGCAGTTCCTGCTCGTCGAGGACTGCCTGGATGCCACGTGCGGCGAGCATCCCGTCGCGCAGGCCGCCGAGTCCGTAGCCGAGGCCGAGCAGACGGGAACCGAAGGTGGTGCCGAGGAACAGGAATGGCAGCAGCGTTGCCGGTGCCATGCTTCCCGCGGTGATCAGCGTGGTGCCGAGTGCGGTGAGCAGCAGCAGGAACGTCGCGGGTCGGGTGGCGAGGTCGATGAGGGTCTTCTTGCCGGCCATCGGTCGCTGCCAGTCCACGAGGAACCGCACGTACTCCCCCAGCCGCGCGCGGAAGGTCGACGCGGCCGCGCCTCCGAAGACCCGGATCACGGGCTGCCCGTCCAGGTAGGCGGCGGCTTCGCCGTCCATGCGTTCGGCCCACCGCGCGGATTGCACTGTGCGCGGACCGGACTGCGACATCATGACCGTCATCAGCACGAGGTAGACGAGGATCGGGAGGAACAGCACCAAGGCGAGTCGCCAGTCGACGGCGAACAGGTAGACGAGCACCGCGACGGGTGCGACGACGGCGGCGACCGCATCGGGCACGGCGTGGGTCACCAGGTAGTGCAGCGATAGCGTGTCGTTCTGGACGACGCGCTTGACCTGCCCGGAGTCGCGGGCGGTGAACCAGCCGAGTGGAACGGTCGACAGCGCGCCGAGCAGACGGTGCCGCAGGTCGCGTTCGAAGCGGGCGTCGACGAGATGCAGCCACAGGCTCAGTGCGGCTGCGAGCAGCGTGCCCGCCGCGGTGAGTCCGATCGCCCAGAACCCGACGAACCACAGTTCCGAGTTCGGCGCTCCGGCGAGCAGGCGGCGGGCCAGTTCGGTGAGCAGCACGAACGGCGCGAGCTGGATCAGCGTGATGACTGCCTGCAGCACCCCGGCGGCGATGAGTGTCCGCTTCAGCGGCGCGAGGAGCCGACCCCCACCCTGGGCCCGCCACGTGCCGCGTGCGGGTGTGGCCTCGGGTTCAGAGGTCGGCGGAGCGGTCTCCGACCGGGCCGGTTCGGCCTCGTGAGTGCGCTCCTTGCCCATGGCGCGTTCGTCGTGCCAGTACGCCTGGGCGTAGACCTCGGACTTGGGGAAACCGAACTCGTCGCGCAGACGGGTGCGCAGGTGCTTCAGCGAGTTCGATTCCGGCGCCACCCATGCGTACCAGTTCGACCAGTCGCGGTCCTCGATGGCGGCGGCGAACGATTCGTGGTCGCGGCGCGGCACCCAGTGCTTGCGCAGCAGCGGGTGGTCCGGCATGGGGATGAGTTCGTCGTTGTCGTCGTGCTTCTCGAGATACAGCTCGATCGCGACGTCGCGCGGTAGTGCTTCGATGATGCTGTTGATGCCGGGGATCGACGCAGAATCGCCGATCAGCAGGTATCCGGCGGGAAGTTCGTCGGGGATGTCGAAGCCGCGCGACCCGAACGAGGTGACACTGATGACGTCACCGGGTTCGGCTCGCTGCGCCCACGTCGACGCCGGCCCGGCCGGTTCGTGCAGGACGAAATCGACGGCGAAGTCTCCGGTCTCCGGATCGCATTCCGAGAAGGTGTATCCGCGTTGGTATTCGGTGTCCGATCCGTCGGGGTCGGGAAACCAGATCCGGATCCACGCGGTCGGTCCGGGAACGACGTCCTCGAATAGCGACGGGGACGACATGCGCACCCGGCGGAAGTGCGGCGCGATCTGTTCGGTGCCCGTGACCACAGCGTCGTGATCACGGGCACCGAACCCGCGCATCATCATTCCCTGAAATCCCCGGCGAGCCATCACTTCCCCAATCCTGTCGCCGCGAGATCGGCGACTACTTCTTTCAAGGGCCGCCCCGGTGGAGGGACCGCTACGAGTCCACGAATCGTGGTGGCGAGAACGAGCTTGGAGAACTCCCCGGCGTCGACGGCGGGTAGTTCACGGTGGGCCTCGGCGGGCCGGTCGTCGGTGTCGGGTTGCTCGCTGACGGCGCGGCGCCGTTCGTCGAGGCCCTCGACGCGCAGCCGCTGGGTTTCCTCGGCGACGGTGGTGTTGATGGTCGATCCCGCGACGACGCTCGCGACCGACACTGCGACGTCCGGGTTGTATCCGGCACGGCACAGTGCCACGATCTCGTCGGCCATGAGGCGACGTTCCGCGTCGCCGCGTGGGAACAAGATCTGCATGTAGGTGCCGAGACCGGGGTGGTCGAGCACGAACGCCCGCAGTTGCAACCCGCAGGACAACAGGTGCCGTTCGACCGTGTGGTGGGGATCGTGGTGGAGCACGAGGTCGCCGAGGATGTTCTCCCCCACGAGCCGAGCGCGCGACCGACCCGGACGATGTCGTCGAGGTCGATCTTGCGTGCGCGTCTGCCCAGCTGAGCCACCTGATCCCCTCCCCCGAAGCGCTTAAGTTATGCCCCATAACTTAGGTGAGTCTAAGCAGGCCTCGGTTTCGGATGCAAGACGTATCCCCGAAAGGTCCACAACCGAAAAGGAAGGCTCACAACCCTGGTGGTCACCCCCCCCGGGTTGTGAGTCTCACTTCTGCGTTGCGAGCCTTCCGCCGAACGCACTTTGCGGTCAGTGGGTGTAGCGGTCGGCGAGCTCGGCTCCGATCCGCGGCAGTTCCTCCTGCACCGAGACCGGCTCGAGCACCTCGACATCGTCGACTCCGTGAAGGTCCCCTGAGATACACCTCGCGACGGGCGGGCGCACACCGACCCCGACGGCCGGCGACCTGCACCCGCCTCGCTACGCTCCAGCCCATGAGTGAGCCGACTTCGACCTACGCCAACGTGACGCTCGACCCGCGTGCCAACGTCTACTTCGACGGCAAGTGCGTCAGCCACAACTTCCATCTCGCGGATGGAACCCGCAAGTCGGCCGGCGTGATCCTGCCCGCGACCCTGAACTTCGGCACCGTTGCACCGGAGGTCATGGAGCTGCACAGCGGCGCGTGCCGCGTCCGATTGGGCGACGGCGAGGACTGGACCTCCTACGGTGCAGGCGACTCCTTCTCGGTGCCCGGCGACTCGTCGTTCGACATCGAGGTCACCGAGGCCGTCAGCTACGTCTGCCACTACGGCTGACCACACCCTCAGCATGCGAGAACGCTCCCACCGAGTCCTGCTCGGTGGGAGCGTTCTTCCGTTCGTGGCGACCGGCCACTACATACGAACCCGGCTCAGCCGGTGACCTCTGCGCGATCCGGCGAAGCTCCGGCCTGCGCCTTCCGCTGCGACGATGCGTGACCGACGAACATCGCCGACGCCACGATCCCGATGATCAGAACCGACGCGGGCAGCAGCATCGACTGGCTCAGCGCGGTGCTGAACTCCTCGGCGATCTGCTCCGGGAGAGCGGCTCCCATCGTGGCTCCGCCGCCTTCACCGGCCTGCACCTCAACGAGTCCCTGCGCGGCCATCAAGGACGAGATCAAGGCACCGATCGCGGCGCTGCCCAGCACCGAACCGACCTGGCGGGTGGTGTTGTAGATGCCGGCACCGGCGCCCGCCTGATGGATGGGCAGGTTGTGCGTGGCGGTGGAGGCCAGCGGTGCCCAGATGCACGAGTTGGACACGCCGGCGATACCGGCGATGAGCAGGAACAGCACGATGGGGCTGTCCGGCGTCATGAGCACCGCGAAGCCGAAGATCGTCGCGGAGAAGAGCGTGAAGCCGACGGTGGGCAGCACCCGGGGCGGCATCCGGTCGGAGAACTTACCGATGAGCGGTGCCGTCAGACCGGTGACGATCGCCATCGGGGCGAAGATCAGGGCGGCTTTCGTGGGCGAGAATCCGCGGACCGTCTCGAGATAGAAGTAGGCCGGAACCATCAGGGCGGTCATGGCTGCGCCCGTCGACGAGATCGCGATGTTCGACATCGAGAAGTTCCGGTCACGGAACAGGGCCAACGGCACGAGGGGTTCGCCCTTGTTGATGGGCACGTCCGAAGGAAGGACTTTCGAGTAGTCCGCTACGCATGGTTCCGCAGCACCAAGGGTGATGCTTCATTCGATGCCGCTTCCGGAGCAGGAGAGGATCCGTCATGGCCGACCTGGACTCCCCATCGACCCGCGAGGTCTGCGGAACGCCGGACAGGACAGCGCGCACCGGCCCCGACAGGTGTCGGGAGCATTCCGGTCGTCGTTCACGTCGCGCATGATCCCGCGTCGCCGTCCCAGAACATCGGTGAAGACCAGATCCGGAGCCAGATCGACGACCCCAACCGGGACTTCCGCGCCACCAACCCCGACCGTACGAAGGTGCCGAAGGTCTGGAAGGACCTCGTCGCCGACATCCAGGTCGAATTTTGGCTCGCGACCGTCGATCCGGACGGCGCACCGACCGACGGGATCACCAGGTCCCCGACGAAGACTCTTCACGGCGGACGAGGACGACATCAAGTCGTCCGACACGGGCGGCGCCGACCCTTGCCGAACGACGACTACCTCGACATCTGGCTGTGCGACGACCTTCGCGATTCGATCGGTCGCCAGATCCTCAGCTACGCCCAGTTCCCCGGCGGACCGGCAGCGACCGCCGGTGTCGTCATCGCCCACTCGTGCTTCGGGACCACCGGCACAGCGCGACCTCCCTTCCATCTCGGTCGCACCGCGACATACGAGATCGGTCGCTGGTTGAGCCTGCGCCGCATCTGGGGCGACGACGGCGATGCGATGCTCATGTTCACCGCCGGGCAGTCGCTCCGCATGCGGGCGTACCTGGAAGGACCGCGTGCGCCGTTCCTGCTCGGGGCGATGGACCCGGCCCAGACGGCCCCACTCGAGCTCGGTCCGTCCGGCAACGGCGGGACACGAGCCGATACCTCGGCACTTGTGTCACTCGACGGCGAGGTGGACGAGCTGCGACGTCAGATCGCCTCGCTCCGGTCGCTTCTCGATCAGATCGGCGCAATCCTGGACCGCGTCGGCTGATCACCCACCACGGACCCGTCAGGACGCACTGTGAGCGAACCGTCGTCGATCATCGGTACCTGGTTCCATTCCTACGAGGAGGACACCGACACCGCGAGGGTCTACCGCCCTCGCGGGTTTCCGTTTCCTCGCTCACGAGGTCCTCACGTTCGAATCGGGGCAACCATGAACCTGAGATGAGCGGTTCCGGCCGATGCGACGCACCGGCCGGAACCCGTCGTTCGAATACGGTCACGATCTGTGTGTAGCCACACATCGACGCTGCCGAACCCCATGTGTCCGCGCGACCGTCCCCGGTTGTATCCACCAGGAACCGCGGGGATGCCGATCGGTGCGCCACGATCCGGCGTTGTACCCGAAATTGTTGACGGCGAGCTGCGGCACCCATACGAGGTGCCCGCGAGTGAAGCCGCAGACAGTGAACGTGTTGCCCTTCATCAGGCACGGGACGCCACCTGCGGCCGCGCAGTTCTCGAGGTCGGAAACACCGAAGATCGTGTGCGGTCAGTGGTTGAGATGTTGCAGCCGTTCGTGTTCCGACAGTCCACCCCACACTCCGTGCGGTTCGCCGCTGAGTATCGCGTGGGTGCGGCACTCGGCCAGCACCGGGCAGTTCGCGCAGATGCGCTTCGCGACGACCTCGCGCCGCCTGCGGATGTTCGGTGGTTCGCCCTCCGGGGCGAAGAAGAAGTACTCGTCGGAGGTCCGGCAGTTGGCATGCTGTTGCCATCCGAGTCGCGGCCGGACACGCTCGGTCAGCATGGTCATCCGACCATCACCACCTCCAGTGTGCGGGGGCCGTGCACGCCCTCGACGCGTTCGAGTTCGATGTCCGACGTCGCGGACGGTCCGCTGATCATCGTGATCGGCCGCTCCGGGACGAGCCGGGCCAGCGCTTCGGGCACTCCCACCTCGACGTCGCCCATCGCCACCACACACACGTGCAGGTCGGGGACCAGTGTCAGCGCGCGTCGCCCCTGGTCGGGGTTGCCGTCGAGGAAGATCGTGCCCGTCTCGGCGCAGGTGACCGCAGAGCCGGTGACGACCCCGTCGAGATCACCGAGGTCGGCTGCAGGTCGGTCGGTGGAGTCGATCACCACCTCGCCACCGAACTCCGCCATCCACGAGCGTTCCAGGCCCTCCGGGATCCCGACGCGGCGCACCCCGCGATCCGTGAGAATCTTCGCCAGCACGACGGGTAGATCCTCCGGCGTGCTCTGGTGCACGTGGGCCTTGTAGTCGACCAGTCGGTCGACCAACAGCTCACGGCGTTCGGCGTCCGGCAGGGTGCGTCCGAGACGGTAGTCGCGCGGTACCTCGACCGGTGCCGGCGGTGCCAGGGTCTGCGCCGAACGGATCCGGCCGAGAATCGCGTCGCGACTGCTCATCGCTGCTGTCCTTCCTCGCGTGCCTTCGCGAGCGCGGCACGTCCTTCGTCGGATGCCCACCATTGCCGGAAGGTCTGTTTCGGCGGGGCCGGCATGTCGCGGGCGTCTGTCCAGCCGGCCAGTGGACCGGGAAGATGGGTGATCTTTCCCTTCTTGCCGGCGAGGACGCGTCCGAGCCCGGCGGCCTTCTGCGCGGCCGTCCAGCGTCGTGAGGTCGACATGGCCAGCGAGGCGGCCTTCATCGCCGCGGCCTCGGGTCCGAAGCGGGCGTGTTCGACCTTCTGGTGGCGCAGTTCCACCAGCAACGAGGGGATGTCGATCTTGACGGGGCAGGCGTCGTAGCAGGCACCGCACAGGCTCGATGCGAACGGCAGGCTGGCGTTGGGGTCGTCGGGTTCGTCCATCCCGGCCAATTGCGGGCTGAGGACGGCGCCGATCGGGCCCGGATAGGTCGAGCCGTAGGCATGGCCTCCGGTGCGCTCGTAGACCGGGCACACGTTCAGGCAGGCCGAGCAACGGATGCAGTGCAGTGCTTCACGTCCGATCTCGTCGGCGAGCGCGGCGGTGCGGCCGTTGTCCAGCAGTACGAGGTGGAATTCCTGCGGGCCGTCGCCGGGGGTGACACCGGTCCACATCGACGTGTAGGGATTCATGCGCTCTCCCGTCGACGAGCGCGGCAGCAGCTGCAGGAACACCTCGAGGTCGCGGAAGGTGGGCAGCAGCTTCTCGATACCCATGACGGTGATGAGCGTCTGCGGCAGCGTCAGGCACATGCGGCCGTTGCCCTCGGATTCGACGACGGCGAGGGTGCCGGTCTCGGCGATGCCGAAGTTCGCACCCGACACCGCAACCGGCACCGTCATGAACTTGTGTCGCAAGAATTTTCGTGCCGCGGCTGCGAGATGGCGGGGGTTGTCGTCGAGGTCGGGGTCGACGTCCGGCATCTCACGCAGGAAGATCTCGCGGATCTCGGCGCGGTTGCGGTGGATGGCGGGCACGAGGATGTGCGAGGGCTTGTCGTGGCCGAGCTGGACGATGAGTTCGGCGAGGTCGGTCTCGTAGGCCGCGATCCCTTGTTCCTCGAGGTGCTCGTTGAGTCCGATCTCCTGGGTGGCCATCGATTTGACCTTGATGACCTCGTCGGATCCCGTCTTCCGGATCAGGTCGGTGACGATGGCGTTGGCCTCGGCGGCGTCGGCCGCCCAGTGCACCACGCCGCCGCGCGCGGTCACCGCCTCCTCGAGCTGGGTGAGCAACTCCGGGAGGCGGTTGAGCACGTCGGTCTTGATGGCGGCGCCGGCGTCGCGCAGTTGCTCCCAGTCGGGCAGTTCCCCGGTGACGTCCAGTCGCTTGGCACGGATCGTGTGGGTGGCCTTGCCGATGTTGCGGCGCAACTGCGGGTTCGCGAGTTCCTGGTGCGCTGCGTCGGGAAACTTCCTGATGCCGCGCAGATTTCCGGATCCACGCGGCGGGACGACGGGCATACCGAGTGCGGTCACGCGGGCACTCCCTTGGGGGCGACGGCCGGTTCCACGGAGGCGAGGATCTCGGCGAGGTGGATGGTGCGGGTACCGGTGCGCAGTCGTGTGAGACCGCCACCGATGTGCATCAGGCACGACGAGTCGCCGGCGCTGCAGTATTCGGCACCGGTGGCGGCGACATTGTTCAGCTTGTCGGCGAGCATCGCGGTGGAGGTCTCGGCGTTCTTGATCGCGAAGGTGCCGCCGAACCCGCAGCACGAGTCGGCCTCGGGCAGTTCGACGAGGTCGATCTCGCGCACGGCCCGCAACAGCTGGAGCGGCTTCTCCCCCACTCGCAGCATCCGCAGCGAGTGGCAGGTGGGGTGATAGGTCACCCGGTGGGGGAAGTAGGCGCCGACGTCGGTGACGCCGAGGACGTCGACGAGGAATTCGGACAACTCGTACGTCTTGGCCTTGACGGTGTCGACCCGCCCGCACAACGACGCGGAACCGTAACGGGAGGCGACGATTTCGTGCTGGTGGCGAACGGATCCGACGCATGATCCGGAAGGGGCGACGACGGCGTCGATATTGGTGTCGTCGAAGGCGTCGACGTAGTTCTCGACGAGCGGCAGCGCGTCGGGTTGGTAACCGGTGTTGACGTGCATCTGGCCGCAGCAGGTCTGGCGTTCGGGGAAGACGACGTCGTGCCCGAGCCGGGTGAGGAGCAGGGCGGTGGCCGAAACGGCCTTCGGGAACATCGTGTCGCCGAGGCACGTCGCGAACAGGGCGATTCGCATGGAGATCTCCGCATCGGGGGTGTGGTCTGACCACATTGAACCACACGTTCCGGAGATGCGCCGCACATTTTCGGATATCGACCGCACATTCCGTCAGGGGGTCGACTGTGACGCGGACCATGGTGTACCTTCACGTGGTCTGACCACATCGGTCGAAATCACATCCGCCGCCGACAGCGGCGCAACCACAGGAGTTTCGTGTGGCAACCCGTATATCGGCGGTGACATTCACTCCCGCCACTGACGCCATCGCAGGCAGCCTCACCGCATCGGCTCTCGTGGGCCTTGCGCCGCTGCTGACCTTCTTCGTCCTGCTCGCCGGCTTCAAACTCAAGGCCTGGTATTCCGGACTCGGTGCCCTCGTCGTCGCGCTCGTCGTCGCGATCATCGGTTTCGACATGCCCGCGCCGCTGGCCGGCCTGTCCGCCCTGCAGGGCATCACCTTCGGGCTCTTCCCGGTGATGTGGATCGTGATCACCGCGATCTGGTTCTACGAACTCACCGTCGTCAGTGGCCGGTTCGAGGATCTACGGCGCATCTTCAACTCGATCGGTCACGGCGACATGCGGATCCAGGCGATGCTCATCGCTTTCTGTTTCGGCGGCATGCTCGAAGCACTCGCCGGATTCGGCGCACCCGTCGCGATCACCGGCGCCATGCTCGTCACCCTCGGTATGCCCGCCCTGCGGGCCGCGGTCACGGTCCTGATCGCCAACACCGCACCGGTCGCCTTCGGCGCCATGGCCATCCCGATCACCACCGCCGGCGCCCTGACCGACATCCCCGCCACCGAGATCGCTGCCGTCGTCGGCCGTCAGACACCCGTCCTGGCGCTCTTCGTGCCGCTGTTGCTGCTCTTCCTCGTCGACGGTCGTCGCGGTGTCCGGCAGGCCTGGCCGATCGCACTGGTCACCGGCACGACCTTCGCACTCGCCCAGTTCTGGTGCTCGAGCCACTTCTCGTACGAACTCACCGATGTCGTCGCCTCGCTCGCCGGCCTCACCGCAGCCGTGCTCATGCTCCAGGTCTGGAAGCCGCGGACCCCCGAGGACCAACTATCACGCACCCGCACCCGCACCGATGCCGTCGCGGTCCAGGCCGGCAAGGAGGGACCCGGAGGCGCTCACGCTCCGCAGCGTCCCGTCGCCGACGAATCGCTGACCGCTTCGCGCGTCGTCATGGCCCTGTTCCCGTATCTACTGGTCATCACGGTGTTCGGTATCGCGAAGCTGTGGACCGTCGGTGTCGATCTGCCGGAGCGTCTCGCCGCCACCGACGTCAAGATCGAGTGGCCCGGCCTGTACGGCAATCTGATCACGGGCAACGGCGACGCATCGAGCAGCGCGGTCTACACGTTCTCGTGGCTGTCGTCGCCGGGAACACTGCTGCTGCTCAGCGGCGCGATCGTCACCCTCGTCTACGCACGGTGGGACAGCGGTGGCATGTTCCCGCTGACCGTCCGCCGGGCCGCGGCCACCTTCGGCACCACCGTCGTGAGGATGAAGCTCGCCATCGCCACGGTGGCCACCGTCCTGGGTCTGAGCTACGTGATGAATCAGTCCGGCCAAACCGTCGCGATCGGCACGTGGCTCGCCGGAACCGGCGCGATCTTCGCCCTGTTCTCCCCGATCCTCGGTTGGCTCGGCACCGCCGTCACAGGCTCGGACACCTCTGCCAACGCCCTGTTCGCCCGCCTGCAGCAGGCCGCCGGGCAGACCGCCGGCATCGACCCGACCCTGCTGGTCGCGGCGAACACCTCCGGTGGTGTGGTCGGCAAGCTGATCAGCCCGCAGAATCTCACCATCGCTGCCACCGCAGTCGATCGGCCGGGCAGCGAATCGGTGTTGCTGCGCAAGGTGATCGGCTACAGCGTCGCGATGCTCGTCATCCTCTGTGTGCTGGTCTACCTGCAGTCCACCCCGGTGTTGTCCTGGATGCTCCCCTGATCCGGAATCGACTAGGCTCTGAAGTCATGTCGTCGTCCGAGGGTCGTGCGTGGGAGCAGGTGCTCAACCACTTGGAGCAGATGCTGGTCACGGGAGAACTCGGCCCGGGCCAGCGTCTGCCCCCGGAGCGCACGCTCGCCGCACAACTCGGCGTCGGCCGGTCCTCTGTTCGTGAGGCGCTGCGGGTGATGGAAGCCCTCGGTCTGCTCAGCACCCACACCGGATCCGGGCCGAACGCCGGCGCGATGATCGTCTCGCGACCCACCGGCGGGATGTCGATGCTCATGCGCCTGCAGGTCGCCGCGCAGAACTTCCCGGTCTCCGACATCGTCCGCACGCGCCTGGTGCTCGAGACGGAAGTGATGCAGACTCTGGCCGACCGGACCCCGGCACCGGAACTCATCCAGGCCGAGGAACTCTTGGACGCGATGGACGATCCGGAGTTGGCCGCACCCGAGTTCCTGGTTCTCGATGCCCAGTTCCACGTCGCGATGGCCGACGCGACGGGCAACCTCGTCGTCGCGGCGATGATGGCCGGTCTGCGCGACTCCATCGAGAGTTACGTCCTCGCGGGCGCACCAAGTACCGACTGGCCCATGACCTGCGTGCGGCTGCGTCACGAGCACCGTGGTCTCGTCGACGCGGTCCGCGCCGGCGATGCCACGCTCGCCCGCAAGCGCATCGTCGAGCACATCCGCGGGTACTACACTCAGAGTTTCGGCGCCGACGCGTTCTGACGTCCGACTCGGGCGATGTCCACCGAAGGGTCTGTGACCGGTTCGGGGACGCGTGCGGATCGTCGGCGATCGACCAGCACCGCGAATACCACGATGAGCAGCAGCGACCACCCCCAGGTAGGGCGCATGTACTCGGCATACCGTCCCGCCTCCACCCATCTGCCCGAGTACCATTCGTCGGCACTGAGGAAGCCGTACACCGCCAGCCAGGCCGGCCAGTTCCGCATCACGGACTGTGGGAGGACCACGCTCATGAGCAACGGGAACAGGAGCATCGAGTAGTACATCTGCCCGAGCGAACCGAGCAGGAACGACGCGGTCATCAGCACGCCGGCACCGGTGACGACGAAGAACACCTCGTCGTGCCGGTGGTAGCGGTGGAGCAGATACATCGTGGCCGCGGCGAGGAACGCGAAACCGATGCGCAGCGCGAGGATCAGTGGTTCGGGCAGACCGTAGTAGGTGCCATTGCCGGTGATCGAACTGTTGAAGTAGTCGCGGGACTGCAACAGATACGGAACGGTGCGTTCGACGAACTGCCACGGATCCGCAGCCCACGGCCACGCCAATGCGGTGAGCCCGACCGGCACCAATGCGGCGGTCAGGAGAACCTTGCTCTGGCGGCGCAGCACGGGAAGCAACAGCAACGGCGCGAGAATCGGTTTGATCGCGAAGGTCACCCCGATCGCCGCGCCCGCCCAGAGGTCCCGCCGCGCCAGCAACAGCGTCAGGAACGCCACCTGGCCGAGCAGGATCACCCCGTTGATGTTGGTGAACACCAGGGTGTTGATCACCGATTCGGACGCGAAGGCGACCGTCACCGCGATCGGGAACACCGCCGATCGCGCCGTGTACCCGAACATCCGCACGACGAGATACACGGCGACGAGGACGGCCGCCGCGTTGACCCCGATGAACGCCCATCGCGAGAGTTCGTGTTCGAGGACCGCGAACGGTGCGATCAGCAGCGAACCCGACGGCGGGTAGAGGTAGTGCGGGTCGACGTGTTCGTACGTCGCTGTGTAGACCGGTTCACGGTTCCAGAAGGCGACGGCTGCGCGGTAGACGCCAGTGAAGTCGTCCGTGCGCGCACCGTCCACGGCGCGGATCACCGTGCGATGGACGACGAGCATCACGGCGACCGGCCAGAAGACACACGTCAGCAGAGCCTGCGGTGACCGCACGGTCGGCTGGACCCACCACGGCCCACCGTCCCGACCGCGATCCGAGCTCTCGCTCATCGCTGATAAACGTCGGGAATCCCGTCGCCGTCCTCGTCGACCCGCTCGGCTGCCGTGATCCTGCGGTAGGCACGGTTACGGGCGACGAGAACAGTCGAGGCCAGAGCGGCGCTGAGCAACGATCCGCACAGCACGGCCACCTTCACGTGATCGGCTGCGACGGTGCCTGCACCGTAAGCGAGGTCGCCGATGAGCAGGGACACCGTGAAGCCGATACCGCCGAGCAGGGACACACCCAGCACGTCCACCCAACTCAGCTCGTCGTCGAGATGTGCTCGGGTGAAGCGCGCCACCAGGTAGCTGACCCCGAAGATTCCGACGACCTTGCCGACGACCAGACCGGCGATCACCCCGGCGGAGATGGGATCGGTGAGGGCGTTCGCCAGGCCGGTGAGTCCGCCGACGGTGACGCCGGCGGCGAAGAAGGCGAAGACCGGCACGGCAATTCCGGCGGACAGCGGCCGGATCCGGTGTTCGACGTGCTCGGCGACCGGAATCGTGCGGTCCCCCACCTGCCGGGCGACGGGAACCGCGAAGCCGAGCAGTACACCGGCGATGGTCGCGTGCACACCGGATTCGTGGACCAGCCACCAGGTCACTGCCGCCAACGACGCCAGGAGCCACCAGGCACCGAAGCCGCGTCGGAGCGCGATGCCGAACAGCGCCAACGGGATCAGCGCCCCGCCCAGGTAGAGCAGGTTCACCTCGTCGGTGTAGAAGACCGCGATCACGGTCACGGCGAGCAGGTCGTCGACCACGGCGAGGGTGAGCAGGAACGTTCGCAGCGCCGACGGGAGATGACTACCGATGACGGCGAGAATCGCTACGGCGAACGCGATGTCGGTGGCCGTCGGGACCGCCCATCCGTTCAACGCGTCGGCGCCACCACGAAGATTGATGACGGCGAAGATCACGGCCGGGACGATCATGCCTCCCAGGGCGGCGGTCACCGGCATGGCGGCACGCCGCAGGTCCCGCAGACTGCCTTCGACGAATTCCCGTTTGAGTTCGACGCCGACGACGAAGAAGAACACGGCGAGCAGTCCGTCGGCCGCCCAGGTGCCCAGGGACAGGTCCAGGTGCCATGACGCCGGACCGATACGGGTCTCCCGCAGGGCGTGGTAGGAATCCGACCATCCGGTGTTCGCCCAGATCAATGCGATGACGGCGCCGATGAGCAGCAGGACACCGCCGACGGTCTCCTTGCGGAGGATCTCCGTCACACGGCGTGTGTCCTCCCATGTTCCGCGAGAGAGGAAAGGGACTCCGGAGAAGATGTTCGGCATCACAGGTCCGCGGAATTCTCGACGGCACGCGGTACGCGAACGTGGACCTGCTGTGTCGGATGCGCCCGATCCGCATGGGCGGCAGTATGTTCCGATCCTCGGAGTGGAATCGGATACCGAAAACCAGGGCATCCCTGCGATTTCGGTGTCGGACGCCGACACGCAGCAGGGAGGCCGATGCGACCTCCGGCGCTGCGGTGGGAATGCCTCGCGAGAGTGCCGCTCACTGCGCCGGCTGCAGAGCTCGGGCGCGACGGGTGGCGACGGGACAGACGGGTACAGACACGGGTCCTCCGGTTCGACGACGTAATTCCTTCTGCCGACCAGACTTCCCGGCGCACCGAGATCGACCATACCGCATCGGGTCAGTTCGACGCGGTGCCCGTCACGTTCTCCTCGGGAGCGACCCGAACGGCGACCGTGGGTTCGTTCGTACCCGCATCCGGCGAGACGACGGTGGGATCGACGACGAGCACAGGCACATGAGAGTGCCCGATGAGGTATTCGGCGACGCTACCGAGCATCCGGGAGGACATGCCTCGTCCGCGGCGCCCCACGACGAGAACGTCGGCGTGATGTTCCTCGGCGAACCAACCCAGGCATCGACCGGCCGGGCCGGCGAGGACGGCATATCCCACCGAAATATCACCCATCGATTCGACGGCCTGCTCGAGTCGTCGTCGCACCGTGGCGAGAAGTTCGGAGTCGGGATCGCCGGCGTCGTCGTAGGAGATCACGACGACGAGTTCGAGCACTCCCCCGGACGGGCCGAACAGTCGTCGCGCCGCATCCAGCGCATGCTTGGCCTCGGTGGATCCGTCGTAGCCGACCATCACGCGAAGTCCGCCCTTGTCGACCTCTCCGGCGTGCTGCCGGGCCACCGTCGTCACTTCGACGGACCGGGGAACACGCTCGATGCGCTCGAAGGCGATAGGGACGAACAACGGCCCGAGGATGACGGCGATGATCGTCCAGCGAGGGTCGTGGCCTCGACGTGCCATCCACAGACCGGTCACGAGCCCGGACAGCACCCATACGACGAGGAAGGCGACGAAGACTGCCCAGTTCATGGCGTGCCCCCAGATGCGTGCGCCGAGAAGAGGTGTACCGCTGCGTTCATGACATCCTCCGGGGTCGTCGAAGAAACCTGTTCCGCCGACCAGACTTCCCGGCACACCAGGGGAGACGATACCCGACCCGGCCGCGTGATCTCACCTGTTGTTCCGACAGGTCTGTGCGGAGGACGTCGCCGCGAGGTCGCCCCGTCAGCGTCGAGTCGGACCCCCGGCGGTATCCGCCCGATCACTGTCCTGCAACTGCCGGATGGCGTCGACCAGCGGCGCCAGGACGGGTTCGGTTGCGGCCTCGTCGAGCGCCTCCCGGAGGGCGGCGTTGTGGGTGGGCCGGGCCTCTTCGAGCAGGCGCCGACCGGCGTCGGTGACGTCGGTGTAGATGCCGCGGCGATCGGTGGGACACAGATAGCGCGCGAGCAACCCACGATCCTCGAGCCGGGTGACCAGCCGCGTCGTCGCGCTCTGACTGAGGACCACAGCGTCGGCGACCTGGCGCATCTGCAGGTGCCCGCCCTCCCCGTCGTGCTGACGGTTGAGCACGTCCAGCAGCGAATATTCGCGCACGCTCAATTCGTGGCCGGACTGCAGAGCGCTCTCTATCCGGTTCTCGATTCGCCCGTGCAGGAGCGACAGCGCCGACCAACTGTTGGCCAACGCGGTCATCGACGGGTCCGTGGCGGTCATGGTCGGCTCCTGGGTCGGCTCGTACGAACAGGTGACGCGGACGGCATGCCGACGTCGCCACATCGCTCACTATACCCGCGCTTGCAATTAGTCGGCGTCTGCAATTATTGTCTACGCCAGTAAAGCGCGTCTGCGCCTCTTCTCGATCGAAGGATCGTTCTCATGCCACTTGCCCTGCTGGCCCTGGCCATCGGCGCCTTCGGAATCGGCACCACCGAGTTCGTGATCATGGGGTTGCTCCCCCAGGTCGGATCGGATCTCGGAGTGTCGATCCCCACCGCCGGATATCTCGTCACCGGCTACGCCCTCGGCGTCATGATCGGCGCCCCGATCATGACGGCGCTCGGCACCAGGATCTCCCGTAAGAACATGTTGATGCTGCTCATGGGCCTGTTCGTCCTAGGCAATGCCGTCTCTGCCCTCGCGCCCACCTTCGCCGTCATGCTGATCGGCCGCGTCGTCGCCTCCCTCGCTCATGGAGCGTTCTTCGGCATCGGCTCGGTGGTCGCCGCGGAGCTGGTGGCACCGCAGAAGAAGGCCGCTGCCATCTCCCTGATGTTCACCGGACTGACGGTTGCCAATGTCGTCGGCGTCCCACTGGGTACCTTCGTCGGCCACACCGCGGGCTGGCGGGCGACGTTCCTGGTCGTCGCCGCGCTCGGCGTCGTCGGTCTCGTGGGCGTCGCGAAGCTCGTCCCCGACGTACCCCGACCCGAGGGCGTCCGGCTGCGTCACGAGATCGCGGCGTTCAAGAACGTCCAGGTCGTGCTGGCCATGACCATGACGGTCCTCGGCTTCGGGGGCGTGTTCGCCGCGATCACCTACATCGCACCGATCCTGACCGATGTCGGCGGTTTCGCCGAGTCCTCCGTCCCCTGCCTGATGGCCGTGTTCGGAACCGGCATGGTGGTCGGCAACCTCGTCGGGGGACATTTCGCCGACCGCAATCTCATGCCGATGCTCTACACCGCCCTGGCCGGCCTGGCCGTGGTGCTCGGTCTGTTCACCTTCCTGGCCTCCGACAAAACCGTGTCCGTCGCGGCGGTCTTCCTGATCGGCGCTCTCGGTTTCGCGACCGTCCCGCCCCTGCAGAAGCACGTGCTCGACCATGCGCACGGCGCCCCGACCCTGGCGTCCGCCGCCAACATCGGTGCCTTCAATCTCGGCAACGCTCTGGCCGCCTGGCTCGGCGGCATGGTGATATCCGCCGGATTCGGGTACACGGCACCCAACGCCGTCGGGGCCGTTCTGGCCGCGTCCGCACTGATCCCGGCGGTCCTGTCCCACCGCCTACAGCGAAAGGACGATCACGCCAACGCAACTCGCCCATCCGCAGAACCCGACCTCCACAGCAACTCCCGTACTGCCGTCGACCCCGTCCGACTCTGATCCCGAACTACGCGAACACCCCCGAAGGAGCACCATCTCGTGACATCGTCCACGATCCCCACCGTCACCCTGAACAACGGCGTCGAGATCCCTCAGCTCGGCTTCGGCGTCTTCCAGATCCCCGAGGACGAGACCACTGCGGCCGTCAGTTCCGCACTCGAGACCGGCTACCGCCACATCGACACCGCCGCGATCTACGGCAACGAGGCCGGCGTCGGCCGCGCGCTGGCGGACTCCGGACTGTCCCGCGACGAGCTGTTCATCACGACGAAGGTGTGGAACTCCGATCAGGGCTACGACGCCACCCTCCGTGCCTTCGACACGAGCCTCGCCGCGCTCGGCCTCGATCGTCTCGACCTCTACCTGATCCACTGGCCGACCCCGGCCCGCGACCTCTATGCCGACACCTGGCGTGCCCTCGAACGCCTCGTCGAGGAAGGACGCCTCCGCGCCGCGGGCGTGTCGAACTTCCAACCCGCCCACCTGCAGCGCCTGCTGGACGGCAGCTCGCTCGTCCCGGCGATCAACCAGATCGAATTGCACCCCGGTTTGCAGCAGAGCGAAGTGCGTGCCTTCCACGCCGAACACGGCATCGCCACCGAGGCATGGAGCCCGCTCGCCCAGGGCGCCGTGCTGAACGACGAGGAGATCACGTCGATCGCCGAACGCACCGGCAAGTCGCCGGCCCAGGTGGTGCTGCGCTGGCATCTGCAGCTCGGCAACGTCGTCATCCCCAAGTCCGTCACGCCGTCCCGGATCCGGGAGAACTTCGAGGTCTTCGACTTCGAGCTGACCGACGAGGACATGTCGACCATCGCCGGTGCCGATCGCGATCTGCGCACCGGACCTCATCCGGACCAGTTCAACTGACAGACCTCGCGGCTCCGGGCGGATCCACCGCCCGGAGCCGGTAAGGCGCTCGAAGAGCTGCGTTCAGGTGTACTCGACGGTCATCCTGTCGATGCTCCCGTCGAACGGGAACGGTGCACGGTCGAAGTAGTCGAGCGAAACCGGTGAACCCAGGCAGGTGCCGATGTCCAGGCAGTCGTTGGCCGTGAACAGCAACGGCGCACTGACCGGCACGACGCACTCCCCCACCGACTGCCCGTCGACTGACATCCGGACGTTCAACGGACCACCGGGGCGCGCTTCGGCGTACTTGGTGACCACCTCGACGAGGTGGTGCCCGGGTGCGATGCGGGTCGCCGAACGCATCTTCGTCCGCATCAGGATGAAGAGGTTGTACTCGTAGCAGAGGTAGCCGTCGTCGGCGAAGCACGTCAGGCCACCACCGTTGGCGCCCAGCGCATATAGGACGCCGTGCGCCCGCTCCGGGAAGGTCACCTCGATGCAGACCCGGTTGTTCTTGTTTCCCAATGCGGGAGCGCAGAATTCGGGCATACGCGTGACGTCACCGGTGAAATCCCAGCTCGTGTACGGCGTGGTGATGCGTTGCTCGGGATGGATCGCCGCGACCCAGAGACCCCCACCGATGGGAAGAGCGTTGTTCTTGGCCGCTTCGATCGCGAAGATCTCCCGCATCTGGGCCAACTTCTCGGGGTACTGCTCTGCGAGGTCGCGGTTCTGCGTCCAGTCCTCGTCGAGGTTGTAGAGCTCCCAGGTGTCGTCGTCCGGGCTCCAATCGCGGATCCCGCCGGGCAGCCCCGGCAGCCACGGTGCGCGGGGACCGAAGGCCGACGCCATCCATCCGTCGTGATAGATCGCTCGACTGCCCATGACCTCGAAGTACTGGGTGAGTTTGCCCGCCGGCGCGTCACGGTCCACGAACGTCCGGGCGAAACCGGCGCCGTCGATCGGATCCTGCGGAATCCCGTTGACGGTCCGCGGCGGTGTGATGCCCAGTAGCTCGTAGAAGGTCGGCACCAGGTCGTTGCAGTGAAGGAACTGGGTTCGCGGGGTGCGATCCGGCGTGATGCGCGCCGGCCAGCGCACCACCATGGGATTGCGGGTCCCCCCGAGATGGGACGCGAGAAGCTTCATGCCCTTGTAGGGTGTGCTCCCCGCCCAGGCCCATCCCGCGTGGTACATGTTGTCCGTCTTCGGGGAGCCGAGAACATCGAGTCCGCCGAGTTCGTCGAGCGCCGCGATGTGCTGGGCCGTGGTCGTGGGGATCCCGTTCTGCGCGAGCAGTTCGCTGATGGTGCCGTTCTGGCCCTCACCGGACGACCCGTTGTCGCCCCAGATGTAGAAGACCAGGGTGTTGTCGCGGTAGCCCAGCCGGTCGAGTTCGTCGAACAACCGCCCCACCTGGACGTCGCAGTGTTCAGCGTATCCGGCCGCGACCTCCATGAGGCGTCGTTGGAAGGGCTTCTCGTCGTCGGGGATGTCGTCCCAGGCCGTCATGGTGGGATGCCGCTCGGTGAGTTCGGCCTCCGGTGGGATCCAGCCCTTCTCCTTGGCCCGCTCGAACACCCGCTCGCGATAAGCGTCCCATCCGTCGTCGAACTTGCCCGCATACCGGTCGGCCCACGGCTTCATGATGTGGTGCGGCCCGTGCAGACAACCGCTGGCCCAGTACATGAAGAACGGCCGGGACGGATCGAGCGCCTTGTGGCGGCGCAACCAGCCGATCGCGTCGTCGGCAAGGTCCTCACTGAGGTGGTAGCCCTCCTCGGGAGTCTTCGGGGGCAGGACGACGGTGGTGTTGCGGACGAGATTCGGCTCGTACTGCGACGCCTCGCCGGCGAGGAAACCGTAGAAGTAGTCGAAACCGACTCCGGTGGGCCAGTTGTCGAAGGGACCCGCTGCGGTGGTCTCCTCCGCAGGGGTGTTGTGCCACTTGCCGAAAGCCGCTGTGGTGTAACCGTAGTGGCGCAGTACCTCGGCTCCGGTGGCGCTCGACTTCGGGATGTGCCCGGAATAGCCGTCCCAGTCGTTGGCCAGTTCGGCGATCTGCCCGTTTCCGACGCGGTGATGATTGCGTCCGGTCAACAACGATGCGCGGGTGGGCGAACACATCGCCGTGGTGTGGAAGCGGTTGTAGCTGATGCCTTCGTCGAGCAAGCGGTCGAGCGTGGGGGTGCTCACCTCGCCGCCGAATGCGCTCGGCAGACCGGGGCCCGCGTCGTCGATGAGGACGACGAGGATGTTCGGGGCGTCATCGGGAAGGCGACGGTGCTGTGTGCGTGGGCTGTAGACCGATTCCTGCATGGTCCGTCCTGCGATGCTTCCTGACGGCGCCGGTGGGAACGGCAGAGTTTCTCCGCCCGGGATCGGATCCCGACGCAGATCCTGGCTCATCGTGGATTCCTCTTTTCACCCCATCCGTTCCCAGTACACCACCGGTATCAGGTCGCATACACCCCTGACCAGGGTGAAACCTGCCCTCTCACGGGCGAATGATGCAGCGGAATCCGATATGGCACGTCGCGGTCTCCTCGGTGTCACCCTGGCGGGCGGCAGGTCGGTACCGCAGGCAGTAGTTCGGGGCGCAGAGATGCGATCCGCCCTTGATGACACGGCGCGGATACGCTTCGCGCGGATCGTGTTCGGCCGTGTCGACGCGGGGGTTCGTCGGGATGCAACACGACGACGCCGGCGCGACGTTCTTGCCGCTCGAAGCATGGTTGGCGGTGAAGTAGTCGGCGGTCCACTCCCACACGTTGCCTGCCATGTCGTGGAGGCCGTACCCGTTCGGCCGGAAGTGTCCGACAGGTGAGGTTCCGGCAAATCCGTCCGTTTCGAGGTTCTGCCACGGGAATTCGCCCTGCCAGACGTTCCCGCCGGGCCGGCCCTTCGGTTCGTGCTCGTCGCCCCACGTGAAGGCCTTGCGGTCGAGTCCGCCGCGGGCGGCGAACTCCCATTCGGCCTCGGTCGGCAGTTCCTTGCCGGCCCACTCGGCGTAGGCGCGGGCATCGAACCACGACACGTGGGTGACGGGATGGCGTTCCCGCCCGCCGACGGTGCTCCCCGTCCCTTCGGGATGACGCCAGTTCGCGCCCGGGACGAACGACCACCACCTCGTGTAGTCATCGAGCGGTACCGGCCCCGGAGGCGGCGTGAACACGAGCGAGCCGGGCACGAGCAGGGACGGATCGGCGCCCGGATAATCGGCGGGGTCCGGCGCGACTTCCGCGGTGGTGACGTATCCGGTGTCCTTCGCGAAGCGCCGGAACTCGGCGACGGTCACCGGGTGCGTGTCCATCCAGAACCCGTCGACCGTCACCTGGTGGACCGGTCGCTCCTCCGGATAGAAGTCCTCGGAGCCCATCCAGAACGTGCCTCCGGGAACGAGGGTCATGTTCTGCGTCGCGGCACGCGTCATGACGTCAGCCTCGCACGGTCCGGGTCGCGGCGCGAGGGACGCACCGACGGACGAGACCGCGCATTCTCCGGTCCCGTCCCGGCCCCGTACCGCAGACTCGGGACATGCCCTCCACGACGACGGAACTGTCCCCGATGCTGGCGACCCTCGGTCCGCCGCCGACCGGGAACTGGGCGTTCGAGATGAAATGGGACGGCCAGCGCACCCTCGCCACGGTGGCCGACGGGCAGTGCCGGCTGACCAGCCGCACCGGCAATGACATCACCCGGAGCTTCCCCGAACTCCCCCACCTGCTCACCACTGCGACGGACGGCCGGGACTGCATCGTCGACGGCGAGATCGTCACCCTCGATTCCGAGGGTCGGCCGTCCTTCGCCCGGTTGCAGCGCCGCATGCACGTCCACCGTCCCACCGAGGAGCTACGCGCCGAGCTACCGGTGCTGATCTACCTGTTCGACGTCCTCGCTCTCGACGGACAGTCCACGACGGAGTTGTCCTATCGGCAGCGCCGGGCCGTCCTCGACGATCTGATCGTCCCCGGACCTCGGGTTCAGCTGTCGCCCTACTGGACCGATGTCGACGCACCGACCATGCTCACGGTCGCGCGCGAACACGGCCTCGAAGGGATCGTCGCCAAGGACCCGGACGCACCGTATCTACCCGGGACCCGCAGCGACGGCTGGATCAAGACGCCGCTGCGTCGGAACACCGAGGTGGTCGTCGTCGGGTGGCTCCCCGGATCCGGCAAGGCTGCCGGCGGCATCGGTTCACTGCTGCTCGGCGCGCACGACGACGAGGAACGGTTGGTGTTCATCGGCCGGGTCGGGACGGGATTCACCGCCGCGACCCGACGTGAGTTGCGATCGCAGCTGCGTCCCTTGGAACGACCGACGACCCCACTGGCGGTTGCGCCGCCGGCACGGGAGACCCACGGCGCCCACTGGGTGGAGCCCATCCTCGTCGGAGAGGTCGAGTACCGGGAGTACGCGGGTGGAAGCCTCCGGCATCCGAGCTGGCGAGGACTACGCACCGACAAGACGGTGCCGGAGGTCGATCTCCCGGGCCGACACTGACCGTCCGGTTACCGTGAGGCGCATGGACGTCCGTCGCAGTGTCGCCGATGCCCGAGTGGCCCGCCTCGCCACCGCCGACGGGTCCGGCGAGCCACACCTCGTCCCCATCGTGTTCGCCATCGACGGCGACGTGATCCACACCTGCGTCGACGACAAACCCAAATCCACCCGGCGCCTACGTCGCCTCGTCGACATCGCAGAGAACCCGCGGGTGTGCGTGCTCGTCGACCATTACAGCGACGACTGGTCGCAGCTGTGGTGGGTCCGCATCGACGGCATCGCCACGGTTCAGGACGCCGACACTGCCGAGGGAACTACGGGCATCGACGCGCTCGTCCGCAAATACCCGCAGTACCAGGCGAAACGACCACCGGGACCGGTGATCACCATCGACAGGCTGCGCTGGCGGTCCTGGTCGGCGTGAGCAGCTAACGATCCAGCGTGAGCATCGCCTCGGCGATCTCGGCGACCGCCGCAGCGGGGACCGCGGTACCGGCATCGTCCAGGTCGAGCCACCGCACTCTCGGGATCTTGCGTGCGATGGCTTCTCGGTTGCCGACGGGGAAGAACGGAACGACGGGCTACGGGGGAAGCTGTGCGTGGCGCTGGGCCGACCCGAGCTCGCGACCGATGCACGGTTCGTCCACCACCGTGATCGCATCGAGCATCGCAGCGAACTCGACGAGGTCCTCACCGCGGCGTTCGCGACCGGGACGGTGCAGCACTGGTGCCGCATCCTGGAAGACCACGGCGTGCCGGTCTCCCCCATCCGGCATCTCGACGAGATCTACAGCGATCCGCACACCGCCGCGATCGGCATGGTCGGCACCGTCGACCATGCGTCCGGGCCTCTCGAACAGATCGCGTTCCCGGTCAATTTCGGAGGGGTACGACCGCCGCTGCGGTCGGCGCCGCCGCTGCACGGGGAACATACCGACGAGATCCTCGCGGGATATCAGGAGGTCTCCGTTCCGTCCTAGCGACGAACGTCTCGAATATCGCTGACCTACGGCCGTTTCCGATCGATCGGGAACGGCCGTAGGCCTGTTGGCCAGGGACGGCGATGGCGGCATCCCACTGCGGTGTTGCCGGGGTCACGCAGTGCGGCAGCACTTCTGAGGTCGACGCGTCCGGATTTCTCCGCGATACGCGGGGGTAACGTCCGCGAAACAAGAGCCGCGCATGATCGGCATCGATTGCACGACCGCCGACTCGCACGAAAGAACGATACATGCAGCTGACTCCCGCCGACACCGAGAAACTCCTTCTGGCCGTCGCCGGCATGGTGGCGCGCGACCGGCGGGACCGCGGCGTCCGACTGAACTATCCCGAAGCCGTTGCCCTGTTGTCCACCTGGGTGATCGAACGGGCACGCGAAGGCGCCGATGTCGCCGACCTCATGGTGAAGGGCCGCGAGGTCCTCGCCCGCGACGAGGTCATGGGCGGTGTCGCCGAGATGTTGACCGACGTGCAGGTCGAGGCCACTTTCCCGGACGGACGCAAGCTCGTCACGATCCACCACCCGATTTCCTGAAAGGAGCCCGACATGGCATCCGGACCGACTTCGGGACCCGGAGCGATTCGCGTCGCCGAGGGCTCCCTCACCCTCAACGCGGATCGCTCCGACGACGAGCGCATCACCCTTGTCTTCCTCAACACCGGTGACCGTCCCATCCAGATCGGATCGCACATCCACCTGCCGGACGCGAACGCGGCCCTCGAGTTCGACCGCGAACGCGCGCAGGGCTTCCGCCTGGACATCCCGTCGGGGACCTCGCAGCGATTCGAACCCGGCAGCAGCCGCGAACTGGACGCCGTCGCCCTGCGCGGGCGACGCGTCGTACCCGGCATCCAGGTGCGGAAGCAGGAGGACTGAGAACGTGGAGATCACACGCGCCGAGTACGCGGCACTGTACGGACCGACGGTGGGCGACCAGGTACGTCTGGGTGACACCGACCTGTGGATCCAGATCGAGGAGGACCGCACCTTCGGTGGTGAGGAAGCCGTCTTCGGTGGCGGCAAGTCCATCCGCGAATCGATGGCCCAAGGTGTGACGACCTGGGCCGAGGGTGCTCCCGACACCGTCATCACGAACGTGATCGTGCTGGACTGGTGGGGCATCGTGCGCGCCGACGTGGGCATCCGCGACGGTCGCATCGTCGCCCTCGGCCGCGCCGGGAACCCGGACATCGCCGACGGCGTGCACACGAAGCTTCAGATCGGCCCGTCCACCGACGTCATCTCCGGTGAAGGTCGCATCCTTACCGCGGGCGCCTTCGACTCGCACGTGCACCTGCTGTCGCCGTCGCAGATCGTCGAGGCGCTCGCCACCGGCATCACCACCATCGCCGGCGGCGGAACCGGCCCGTCCGAGGGATCGAAGGCCACCACCGTCACGCCGGGTCCGTGGCATCTGATGCAGATGCACCGCGCGCTCGACGTGCTGCCGGTGAACGTGCTGTTGCTCGGCAAGGGCAACACCGTCTCCGCTGAGGGGCTGCGCGAGCAGGCCCTCTCCGGTGCCGCCGGGTACAAGGTGCACGAGGACTGGGGCTCCACTCCCGCCGCGATCGATGCGGCGCTGCGCGCGGCGGACGAGCACGGACTGCAGGTCGCGCTGCACTCGGACTCGCTCAACGAGGCGGGCTTCGTGGAGAGCACGCTCGCCGCGATCGGCGGACGCTCGATCCACGCCTTCCACGTCGAAGGCGCCGGAGGTGGGCACGCCCCGGACATCCTGAGCATCGCCGGATTGCCGCACATCATCCCGGGCTCGACCAACCCGACGTTGCCGCACACGATCAACACCGTCGACGAGCACCTCGACATGCTGATGGTCTGCCACCACCTCAACCCCGCCGTCCCGGAGGACCTCGCGTTCGCCGAGTCCCGGATCCGGGCCACCACCATCGCGGCCGAGGACATCCTGCACGACATGGGCGCGCTGTCGATCACCTCGTCCGACGCCCAGGCGATGGGTCGCATCGGTGAGGTCGTCACCCGCACCTGGCAGGTCGCGCATGTGATGAAGAATCGGCGCGGGGCGCTCGACGGCGGCATGCCCGCCGACAACGAACGGGCCCGCCGCTACATCGCGAAGTACACGATCAACCCTGCGATCGCGCATGGTGTCGACCACGAACTCGGTTCGATCGAGGTCGACAAGATGGCCGATCTGGTGCTGTGGGATCCGAAGTTCTTCGGTATCCGGCCGTCGCTGGTCATCAAGGGCGGATCGATCGCCTGGGCCGCGCTCGGCGACCCCAACGCATCCATCCCGACACCGCAGCCGGTGCTGCAGCGACCAGCGTTCGGCGATGCGCTCGCCCCGCACACATCGGTGTCGTTCGTCTCCCCCGCCGCCCTCGACGACGGTCTGGAAGAACGACTCGGGTTGCGCCGCAGACTGTTACCACTGCGGCCGACCCGGCACATCGGCAAGGCCGACATGAAGCAGAACGACGTGTTGCCGCGCATCGAGATCCGTCCCGACACCTTCGACATCGACATCGACGGCGAGCGGGTCGTTCCGGCGCCGGCCACCGAACTGCCGCTCGCGCAGCTGTATTCGATGTTCTGATGTTGCCCGACACTCTGTCCCCCACCACAGTGCTGCTCCTCCTCGCAGACGGGCGCGCGCCGGTCGGCGGGAACGTCAACTCGGGCGGGCTCGAACCGGCGCTCCAGGGTGGGATGTCGCCGACCGAGGTGCGTCGCTTCCTCGTCGCGCGGTTGCGCACCTCGGCGGCAGTCGAGGCCGGCGTCGCCGTGGTCACCCGGCACGCCGTGGACTCCGATGCCGGAACCGCCCCGACGCTCCGGATCGACGAGATCGAGGACCACTGGGCGGCGCGCACTCCGGGCCCGGCCCAGCGCGACGCGTCCCGGTTGCTGGCCCGCGGTTACCTGCGACTGGCCCGGAACCTGTGGCCCTCCACCGTTCTCGACGACCTCGACGCCCGGACCCCGCGACCGTCGCGGGGACTGGTCGTCGGGGCCATCGCGGCGCTCGCGCGCATCCCGGCGATCGACACCGCCCGACTGGTGTTGTACGAGGAGGCGCAGGCGATCGTCGCGGCCTTCCTCAAACTGCACCCCACCGACCCGGCCATCGGTTCGCGATGGGCGCTCGAGGCCTGCGCTCATCTCGAACCGCTCATCGCCGAGCTGTCCGCTCTCACCGATCCGGCGGACATCCCGGCCACCGGTGGTCCCCAGACCGAATTGTGGGCCGAAGCCCACGCATCCGCTCCAGAAAGGCTGTTCCGTGCCTGAACACATCACCACCCGTTCGCTCCGTCTCGGCGTCGCCGGTCCCGTCGGCACGGGCAAGAGCTCGCTGATCGCGACCATCTGCCGCACCCTCGCGTCCGAGCTGCAGCTCGGCGTGATCACCAACGACATCTACACCGACGAGGACGCCCGTTTCCTCCGCTCGGCCGGCGTGCTCGATCCCGAGCGCATCCGCGCGGTGGAGACCGGTGCGTGCCCGCACACCGCGATCCGCGACGACGTGACCATGAACCTGCTGGCCGTCGAGGATCTCGAACGTGACTTCGCGCCGCTCGACGTGGTGCTGGTGGAGAGCGGCGGCGACAACCTCACCGCGACCTTCTCCCCCGCGCTCGTCGACGCGCAGATCTTCGTGCTCGATGTCGCCGGTGGTGGCGACGTCGCCCGCAAGGGCGGTCCGGGCATCAGCCGCGCCGACCTGCTCGTGGTGAACAAGACCGATCTGTCCCCCTATGTGGGTGTCGACGTGCCGCAGATGGTCGCCGACGCCGAGAAGGCCCGTGAGGGCGGACCGGTGCTGGCTCTGTCCCGGACCGACGCCGCATCCGTGCAGGCACTCGGTGACTGGGTGCGCGCGATGCTGGCAGCCCACCGCGCCGGGTCGCACACCCCTGTCGATCCCGGTCCGATGGCTCCGCACTTCCACGCCGACGAGGACGGCGACCACGATCACGGCCATGGGCACGGTCACGGTCACAGCCACGATCACGCCGTCGCACACACGCACGACTGATCATGTCCCGCACCATGATCCGAATCGACCGCGCGCCGGGCCGGGCACGCCTGGCCCTGCGGGCGGGCATGCTCGTCCCCCGCACGGTCGAGGTCGGTCCGGACCACGCGCGGGTCGCCCTCGTCGCCGCCGGCGCGTTGTTGCTCGGTGGTGACTCGGTGACCGTCGACGTCCACATCGACGCCGGATGCACACTCGAACTACAGGACATCGGTGGCACCGTCGCCTACGACGCCGACAACCGGCTGTCCCGGTGGGACGTGCGGATCACCGTCGCCGAGGGCGGCACCCTCGTATGGGACACCTACCCGTTCGTGATCGCCACCGGCGCCCGCGTGCACCGCGACACCCGGATCGAACTCGCCTCCGACGCCGCCACGAGCATGCGGGAGACCCTCGTCCTCGGACGCCACGGAGAAACCGGAGGTGCGATCCGCAGCCGTACCTCGGTCACTCTCGATCGTCGTCCCCTCTTCGTCGAGGAGTTGACCACGCACGGCGCGTTCCCCGAACCCGGGATCCTCGGTTCCGCGCGGGTGCACGACGTCATCGCGACCTACGGGCGACGCATCGAGGGCGACGGCGTCGTCCAACTCGAAGGACCCGGCAGCCTGCTGCGATTCCTCGGCGCCGACGCCCACTCCTCGCCGCTCGAGTCGACCTGGCGCTCCTGGCGCTCCACACACGTTCACCCGTCCACCCTCGAAGGGAGTCTCACCCATGCACGTCCCTGACCATTTCCTCCCCATGAGCGCCACCGCGCCCGCCGCGGCGATCGCCACCGGTGCGGTCGTCCTCGCCGCCACCGCCGGGCGGCCGCGCATCACGATCCGGGACACCCTTCTCGCCGGAACGACCGCAGGGATGATCTTCGGCGCTCAGATGGTCAACTACCCCATTGCCGGCGGCATCAGCGGCCATCTCATCGGCGGCGCTCTCGCGACCGCGCTCCTCGGGCCCCGGCTCGCGCTTCTCGCGATGACCGCGGTCGTCGGTGTGCAGGCATTGCTGTTCGGGGACGGCGGGATCAACGCCCTCGGGGTGAACGTGCTGCTGATGGCGGTGCTGCCCGTCCTCGTCACCGCCGGTGTCCGCACGGGCGCCGAGCGACTCGGCCTCGGGAAGCTCACGCGGACCACCGCGATTGTCAGCGCCGGTCTGTCCGTGCCGGTGAGCGCCGCGGTTCTCGGAGTCGCGTACTCGGCGACCACCGGAACCGGCGCCGCAGCAGCATTGATCGGCGATCTGATCGCGGTCCACCTGGCCATCGGTCTCGGTGAAGCCCTCATCACGGCTGCCGTGCTGAGCGCCGTGATGGCGTTCGCGCCCGGCGTCGCCGCGTGGGACGCACGGTCCTCCGTCACTCCTGTTGTCGTTCGACGGGGTCTCGCCGCGATCGGCGGCCTGGGCGTGGTCAGCGCCTGTGCGCTGGCTCTGGTTGCGTCCGGCAGCCCGGACGGTCTCGAGCACATCGTCGGTGCCTATTCGCTGCCGGTCGGTGACGCCGCCTTCGCCGGCCTTCCCGGCCTCGCCGACTACGGCACGCTCAGCGGCACCGAATTCCTCGCGGCACTGGCCGGTCTCGCCACCACCGCGGTGATCGGCGCCGCCCTCGCCACGATGGGCCGCCGCACGCCGGTCCGTCAGAGCGCGTAACGGTCCTCTCGGAACCCTTCGAGCGGTGCGGTCGCTGATGCGGCCGCACCGTTCGGCGTTCCACGACCGCCACGTCCGTTGATCGTCTGCAGCGCCGTGACCTGGCGTTTCCACCGCCGATCAGGAATCTCGGAAATTTTTCGATTCGGTGGGAACCTTTCCGCCTCCCGGTCCCTCTTACCTGTGTCAGTCACCGAGACACCGAAAGAGGCACCGACCATGGCTACCAACTCCTTCCCCGGCAGCAGCTCCTCGAACGCCGACCGTGCCGCATCGCAGTCCACCGCAAGCGACCGCGCGGACTCGTCGTACGGCTCGCAGTCCTCCTACGACGGCAACTCCTCCTACGGTTCGTCCTCGGCCGACCAGTCGGGATCGACGAGCTACGAGTCCTACGAGCGTTACGAGCGGTACGACAGCTCCGGCTCCTCGAGCTCGGACTCGTCCTACGGCTCGGCGAGCAATTCGGGTGCGTCGAGCTCCGCCGGATCGGCCTCCTCGGCTTCCGATCGCGCCGCCGCGGAGAACGCCGAGTCCACCTCGACCGTGACCTCCGGATCCGCCTCCACCGAGCCGGTCGTGCTCGACGAGTACACCCTCGGTGACGGCACCCGCGTTGCCGACGTCGACATGGACGGCGACGGTCAGGTCGATCTGTCGCTGGTGGACTACGACGGCGACGGCCGGACCGACGCGCAGATCAGCGACTCCGACGGCGATGGCAACGCCGACCTGATCGAGTTCGACCGCGACGGCGACGGCTACATCGACGCCGCCGCCGGTGATCTCGACGGTGACGGCCGGCTCGATCTGGCCGTCTTCGACGAGGACGGTGACGGCGAGGTCGATGTGGTGGTGGACCTGCACTCCGGAGCGGTGGACTACGACGGCGACGGCATCGCCGACGACTACGTCGACGTCTCGGCCTTCGACAACGGTTCCGAGTCGACCGACGCCGGTTCCGATCTGGTCTGAGGCCCACTCCGACCGGTCCGAGACGAAGGGCAAGCAGGTGATGTCACCGCAGATGCGTGAGCGGATCGACGAACTGATCGCGGCGGCGGACGTCGCGGCGGACGGGCCCGAGCGCGCCGCCGCGACCGCACGACTCGCCGATCTGGGAGTCGAACGTCTGGCCGTCGCGCCCGGGACACGGTTCGATCCGAGCCGTCACCGTGCAGTGGCGGTGACGCCGGCAGCGGCACCGGCGGAGGAGAACCTGGTCGTCGCGATGATCCGGCCCGGCTGGTGTCACGAGGGGCAGATCCTGCGCTATGTCGAGGTGCGGGTGCAGGTTCCGCCGGCGCAGTGCCCCACTCCGGGGGCGTCGTGACACCCGCCACCGGGCGACGACCGTTCGCCGCTATAGAGTCCGCGACGGTCATCGCACCGTCCATGCAGGTTTTGTGGGTTCGCATTCGAGAGGCACGATCGAGATGAGCTGGGTTCTGGCGGTCGATTTCGGCACGTCCAACACGTCGGCGGCACACCGGATCGGCCCGGACCGGGTCGAATCACTGCCGCTGACCCACACCTCCAACCTCATGCCGTCCTCGGTGTACGTCGACCACACCGGGGCGATCACCACCGGCGACGTGGCCATCAACCAGGCCACCGTGGATCCGGCCGGCTTCGTCGCCTACCCCAAGACCCACGTGGCCGTCGGGTCGGTGATGGTCCGCGGCCAGGACGTCCCCGTCGCCCACACCATCGCCTCGGTCCTGCGCACCGTCTACAACCAGGCGCTCCCCCGGCACAACAACCACCCTCCGGCGGAGGTCGTGCTCACCCACCCCGAGGCCTGGTCCCAGCGCGAACTCGACGTGCTGCGGCACGCCGCGTCCCTGGCCGGTCTCGGCGGCAGCGTCTCGCTGATCTCCGAACCCCGCGCCGCCGCGTTCTACTATTCACGTCAGCACGATGCGAAGATCGTCAAGGGCTCGACGATCGCGGTGTTCGACTTCGGCGGCGGCACCCTCGACATCGCCGTACTCACCGCGACGAGCGAATGGACCTTCGAGGTCGTCCGGGCCGGCGGCGACAACACCCTCGGCGGCAAGAACCTCGACGCCACCGTCGCCCGCTGGGTCGACGAACGCCTGCGCGACGACGATCCGGATCTCGCGGCGTGGTTGCGCACCCCGGACGGGCTCGATGCCCGACGCACCCTCGACGATCAGATCCGCCGCGCCAAGGAACTGCTCTCCGAACATCCCTCGGCGACGATCCGGGTCACCGGCAACGGCGCGGATCTGACCTTCACCATCACCCGCGACGAGTTCGAGCAGCTCATCGAACCGCAGATCACCCGTGGCGTGCAGCTCGCCGCCCAGGTGCTGCGCGATGCCGGGGTGGACCGGTCGAGTCTGCAGGCGCTGTATCTGACCGGCGGCTCCTCACGGATCCCGTACGTGCATCGGCGGCTGTCCGAACTCGGACCCATCGCCACCCTCGACGACCCGAAGACCGTCGTGGCCAAGGGCGCGGCCGGGTTCGTCGCCGGCGGACGCACCACCGAACCCGCCGCGGACCTCGACACCGAGGTGCTGCGACCGGATGCTCCCAGCCCCGCAGCACCGCGAGCCGGTGTTCCGCGCCCGGGTACCCCGGCGGCACAACCGAACCCGGCACCGGCGCGCGACGTGGAGCGGTCACGACCGTCTCGGCCCCTGCTCATCGCCGGAGGCGCCGTGCTGGCGGTGCTCGTCGCCGCCGGGGCGGTCTTCGGCCTGACCCGTGGGGACGCGGACGACGGAGCGTCGGCCGGCGCCGCGGCCGCCCCCGCTGTGGCCGAGGACAGGTCGGACACCGGCGCACCGCCCCCGGCGACGTCGGATTCGGTCTATCGCAGCGAAAGCACCGACGAGGTGGTGGAACTGCTGCCGACCAAGTTGCTCACCGGGTCGAGTTCGTGCGAGAAGTCCGGCTTCTCCTCGGAAGGTGCCATGCAGGTCCGGTGCCAGATCAGCCCCAATTCCAACCTCGGGAAGGCGCTGGGCATGGAGCCCACCGACTACGAATCCGTGTCGGCGTACCGGGACGATCAGTACGCACGCTCGAACTTCATCCGGCTCCGCGACGCCAAGAACGACAACACCAGGATCGTCTCGGCGGACGGCACGCGCATCGCCGACTACGACCACCCGCCGGGCGGCAACTCGTACTTCACCGTCATCGACAAGTCCACCGGCCTCGTCGCGCAGTTCTCGACGACGACGGAGCGCGGCGAAGCACTGCTCGCCGAACTCGGTTGGAACGCCTGACCTGCCTTTCTCCCATACCTTCCTCTTCAGGAGTCCTCTTCTCATGCACATCCCTCGAACAGGCCGTCTCGCCCTGGCCCTGGCGGCCGTCACCGTCGTCACCGTGGCCGGTTGCGCGTCCGACAGCGACGCCACCGTCGTCGACGAGACCACCACGACCGAACAGACCTCTGCCGGTGTCGATCTCGACTCGCTCGATACCGGCGACTACAACACCCAGCCGCGCGATTTCGTCGCGCTGGGCATGGCGGCCGAGGACTTCGGTCCTGCGGTGGAAGGCCAGCGACTCGCCGAGTTCGTCATCCACCCGCACACAATCGACCCGGCCCTCACCGTCGGCGGATCGACCAACGGGGTGTTCCTCGGCGGCACGGGCAACATCTTCTCCGACAGCGAGAACGAGATCCTGAAAGAATTCTCGATCATCAATGCCTTCACCAGCTTCCGGAGCACCGACGACGACAGCCGCGAGTTCGGTGTCAGTGTCTGGCGATTCCCCACCCCCGAGGACGCCGCCGGCGCCGCGCAGGCCCTGTACGAGTACAAGCTCGCACCCGCGGACGGTCCGTTCGCCACCGGTCCGGAAACCCCGATATCGCTGCCGGCACTGCCCGACACACTGGCCACCACCTACTCCTGGCCGGAACTGGCCACCACCTCCCTGAGCACGCTCACCACACGCGGCATGTTCGTCGTCTACACCTACAGCGGCGACGACAGCGATGGGATCGAGTGGATCACCGATACCGCGACGCGCGGCGTGCAGCAGCAGATCGAACTGCTCGACCGGTTCCCGGCCACCCCCACCGACGAGATCGCCTCGCTGCCCATCGATCTGGACAAGGTGATGGCTCGGGCCGTGGGATTCGTCGACAGCGAGTACTCGCGTAACTCCGACATGGCGGTCTACGGACCCGACGGCTGGTTGCACTACGACTCCGCTCCGGCCGACACCGAGGTGGTGTTCGAACAGACCGGCACCGACCGTGTCGCGAAGGTCAACAGCGTCGTCTATCGCACCGCCGGCCCGGACGAGGCCGAGGTCCTGAAGGACGCGTTCGTTGCACACACGGCGGAGACCTATCCGGACCTCGTCGAGGATCCCTCGCTGACGCAAAGCCTCCCGAACACCACCTGTTGGTCGGGCGACGTCGCCGAGGGCCGAGCCGCCGCGTGCCTGATGACCTACGGCCGCTACATGGCCGAACTGTCCGGCTTCCGCTCGATCGGCAACGAGAACCCCGATTCCGACACCCTGCGCACCGTGCCGCAGCGCGTCGCGACGCAGTACGTCAAGTTCGTCCGCGCCGAGGAGATGGGCCTGGGCGAGAACTGACCTCCCTCGCGGTCCGGTGACCGTCGGTGCGCGCCACCGATGACGGTCACCGGACCGCTGCGCGACGCGGCCGGGTAGGTTACTCCGCGTACAGATGGGGGTGCCATGAACGAGACCGAGTTGATCGAGCGGTGCCGGTCCGGCGACCGGGCCGCGTTCGCCGCACTGGTGGAACCGTCGCGCACCCAGGTGTGGGCGGTATGTGTGCAGATCACCGGTAACCGCCACGACGCCGAGGACGCCCTGCAGGACGCCCTGATCGCCGCCTGGCAGAACCTCGACAAGTTCCGGGGCACCTCCCGGTTCGGCTCCTGGCTCTATCGCATCGCGAGCAACGCCGCGCTGGCGATCGTACGCAAGCGCCGCGAGATCCCCGACGACGAGATCGACCTCGGTCGGGCCTCCACGGTGCCGGGACCGGCCGATCGCGTCGTCGACACCGACGCGGTGCGTCACGCCCTCGCTCAACTCCCGGAACAGTTCCGGGTCGCGGTGGTGCTCCGCGAATACGCCCAGATGAGTTACGCCGAGATCGCCGAGCATCAGAACGTGCCGGTCGCGACGGTCAAGACCCGCATCAACCGGGGGCGAGCACAACTCGTCGAACTGCTCGATCCCACCCGCCTCGATCCCGCCGGTCTCGATCCCTGACCGGTAGATTGGGACGAGGCAGGAACATTCCGGGGCCCACACGACTCCAACCTGACGACGACGGACAACGGGGGAAGAAGGAAGAGCCCATGACAAGCGATGAGACCGATCCGCTGCCCTCACTGGGGGAGCTGCTCGGTATCGATGTGCTCGCCGACCTACCGGAACTGCCCGATCAGGTCTGGGAGCGCGCGCTCGACATCGCCACCGACCCCGGCACTGCCGCGGTCGATATCTCGTTGGTCCCGGACGACGACGAGATCGTTCCGGAGACGGTCACCGTCGACTCTGTCGACCTCGATCCTGCCCTCGACCCCGATGCCGACCTCGACAGCGCTGGTGGAATCGACCTCGGCCTTGTCGACGACGACAACGGCGAGGCTTCATCCGACGACGAGGCGGCCTCGTTCGGCTTCACCGACAACGTCGACGAGCCCGATCTCGGCGCGTAACCCGCCGACCGGGTCAGTGTCCGCGGACGATCACCGTATAGGCGTGCGTAAGCGCTGTCAGCGCCGTGTCCTCCGCCGCCGACCGCGTCGACACGCTCTGCGCCTGCACCGCGACAAGCTTCTGTTGCGCCATCGCTCGGATCTGCTCGGGTGACGCCGTCGGCTCCAGCCCCAACGCCTCGGCGATCGTGCCGCCGCGCAGCACCTGGACCAGTTCGTCGACCGCCGGGGCGCTCGGGTCGGCCTGCAGCAGAGATCGCAACGCCCGCAACAACTCCACCGGCACCAGCGCCGGGTCAGTGCGCAGCGCCGAGACGATCTGCCGGATGGCGTCGCGCGCCGGATGCGAATAGACGAGGGCGTCGAGTTCGGCGAGGATCCGGCCGGCGCGGTGCAGCACCGCGAAGCGACGCAACGACTGTTCGAGCACCGCTCGCAGCGGATGGACGCCGGACACCCCGGACAACCACTGGTTGACCTGGTGCGCCCCACCCGTTGCCTGCGCGCGGGCGTGCACGAGCCCGTACTCCCCGATCAGCTCCAGCAGTCGCCACACCTGATCGCGCGGCACCGGCAGCGCGGCGGGATCCGCGTCGAGCAGATCGAACAACTCCAGCGGGGCCAGTGGGGCGAGCGCCACGAGCGCGTGGGCGTCGGCGTCGGTGAACGCACCGGTGTGGGAGGTCTGCGCGAGCAACCCGGCGACCGGCACCACCGTGCCGACCTGTCCCGCCAACCGCCGCGCAAGCACGTTCGCATGTTCGGCGGCGTGTCCGAGCGGATCGCGGTTGCCGAGCACCCCGCGGCCGAAACCGTCTGCGCGCGAGAGCACTCCGAGTGTGTTCAGCGGAATGAAGCCGAGGCGCTGCAGGAATTCGACCTCGTCGGTGCGCGGCATCGAGTCGAACAGGAACACCGCCGCGTCGGCGTCGACGGACGCCGAGCGGGTCTGCTCGAACCCGTCGATCAATGCGCGCTCGGTGGCGGCGGCATTGGTGACGGTCAGCGTCGCCAGGCCGGGGGTGTCGACGAGGGTGATCGTGCTCAGCGCATGGGAGGGCAGGTAGCGGTGCACGTACGCGACCTGCTCCGGCGGGACGCCGAGGTCGACGGTGGTGCCGAGTGCCAGCGGCACGGGTCGGCGGGTGCCATCGGTGGACACCACGTCGGCGCGGGAGGGCGCACCGTTCTCGTAGACGGTGACGACATTGGTGGCCTCGAGCGCCGCGGTCTCGGCGACCGGCGCGCCGATCAGCGCGTTCACCAGGGTGGATTTGCCGGCCTTGAGCCGCCCGACGACGACGATGCGCGGCGGTGACCACAGGATCGCGCCGATACGGTTGGCGTGTGCGACGAGATCACCGCCGAGCGCGGCAAGTTGGTGCAGGGCCGCGTCGATGCGCTGGTGCACCGGATCGGGTGCCCCGGTCTGCGGTGGGATGTGCGGGGCGCTCATGTGGCACCTCCCCTCAGAGCCGTATCGATCGGGGTGATGCGGGCGCGGGTGATGCGCAGGTTCTTCTCCAGTCGTTCGATGTTCGCGGTGCGGGTCGCGGCGTCCGCCTGCGCGGCGCGCTTGGCCTCGTCGATACGCTTCTGCAACTCGGTGATCCGGTCCTGGAGGTGTTTGCGGCGACGCAGCACGATCTCCGGGCGGGTGGTGGCCATCGCGGCCTCGAGCATGCGGGTGGTGACGGTCCGCACGGTCGCGAGGGTCTCGCGCAGCCAGGTCAGCAGGTTCGTCTTGCCGGTGCGCATCGCCTTGAACCCGAGATTGATCGCCACCCAGGCGACGCCGGCGATGGCACCGGCCCCGATCACCGCGCCGAGCATGGTGGTGCCGATCATGCCCATCGTCAGCACGCTCGGATCCAGCAGCCCTTGGCGTTTCGAGCCCACCTCCCCGGTCACCAATGGATCGGTCTGCAGCGCCTCGAGGGTGATCTCGCGGATGTGCTCCCACTGCTGCGGGTCGTCGAACAGGTCGGTGACGATCTTCTCGAGGTCGTCGAGGAACACCTGCGCGGTGGTGGCCATCGCGTCGAGCAGGTCGGCCTGGATCTGGGCGGTGAACACCTGCGGGGAGCGCCGCAGCACCTGCATCGACGACTTGTTGATGCGCGTCGTCCAGTCCTCGCGCACGCGGGCGAGCTCCTCGTCGAGACGGGTGATCGCCCGTTGCCGCGCGAGAGTGAGGTCGCGCTGCAGGTGCTGTTCCCATTGCTGCGCCTCGTCCTTGAGGCCCTCGAGCCGTTCCATCTCGGCGGTCAGGTCCGGGATCGCGGATTCGCCGTCGCGGACGACGGAGAGTTCGTCGCTGATTCCGGTTTCGATGCGGCGCAACCCGTCGAGGGCGACGCGCAGCGCGTCGGCTTCGGGACGGTGCCGTGCGGCGGCGACCCGCTCGTCGAGCATCCCCCACAGTCCGGGGAGCCCGGAGCAGGCGAGGCTGCGCTCGCGCACCGGGGAGCGTGGTAGGGCGGTCGCGGCCAGGGCACGCACGCTCGAGACGGCGACGACGGGGATGTCGCGGCCGACGTGTTCCGCGACGGCGCGGCGGTTCTCCGCGACGATCTGTTCCCCGCGGGTGAGGTTCTTGTCGGTCTTGGTGACCACCACCAGCACGTTCTCCACCCCGGTGGCGCTCTCGCGCAGGAACCGCATCTCCGGTTCGGTCAGAGGGGTCGACGCGTCGCACACCAGCACGAGCACGGCGGCCCGATCGGCGGAGTGAGCGGCCATCGCGGCGTGCCGGGGGTCGAGGCCGCCGATGCCGGGAGTGTCGACGACCGACGCGTTCGTGAGCTTGTCCGAGGCGATCGGCACGACCGCCGCGACCGGCAGCGCCTCGACGGTCGGGTCCTGGACGTAGCGGCCGCCGGTGGTGATCCACTCCCCCAGCTCGGCGTGGTCGATGCGCCGGCGCCCGTCGGGGAACACCAATTCGGCGGTGCCCTCCGGGAAATCGTCGGTGGCGGTGACGAAACGGGTTGCGACGGCGGTCGAGCGCTCGACGTCGTCGAGAGCGGCGCCGTCGCGGCCGATGAGAGCGCTGACCAGCAGACTCTTGCCGCGCTTGATCTCCCCCACCACCACGATCGACGCCGGCCGGCCGGTGTCGGCGAGTTTGCGTTCGGCGCGGTCGGCGACCTCGTCGTGCTTGTAGGCGCGCAGCACCTTGCACGCGCCGGCGATCAGGTCGGCCACAGACGGATCAGGAGACACGCGACGACACTACATACCGGCCGGTACGGGGGGCGTGCTCCACTCCGGCGTTCGGACTCGTGGCCGCGCCCACGATGATTTCCGGCTCCTGCCCCGGTCAACATTCGTGAACGGATCCGTCCGACTCCGGGAGACGTCATGACCCAGCAGACCACCCGCGCCCTTCCTCCGATCGTCGACGAGCAGACATGGCGGTCGGCGCTCGACGACCTACGGCGACGGGAGAAGGCCGCCACTCGCGAACTCGACGCCATCGCAGCGCAGCGCCGCCGGCTGCCGATGATCGAACTACCCGACTACACGCTGATCGGCGCCGACGGTCCGATCCGGCTCGTCGATGTGTTCCAGGGCCGCTCGCAGCTCATCACCTATCACCACATGTGGTCCGACGGTGCCGAATGGCAGTGCGGTGGATGCACGAGTCTCACGACGCAGTGGACCCGACTCGGCATCCTCGACAACTACGACGCCCGCATGGTCATCGTCACCAACGGGCCGATCGACGAAGCCCTCGCCTACAAGGCGAAGGTGGGCAACACGATGGAGTGGTACTCGTCGTCGGAGAGTTCGTTCGGTGCCGACGTCGACGCACCTCCCGGTGGAGGGTTCGCGGTCAACGTGTTCCTTCGCGACGGCGACAAGGTCTACCGCACCTGGCACACCACCGGCCGCGGAACCGAACAGCTCAGCTACACCTTCGCCCTGATCGACCTTCTTCCGTGGGGTCGTCAGGAGGAATGGCAGGATTCGCCCGAGGGCTGGCCGCAGTCGCCGACCTATTCGGGGTGGCTCGATTCACCCGACGTGGCGCGGCTCTACGGCCCGGGCACCGGCGCGCAGTGAAGGCGGGTGACATGGCGGACGCGACCCCGTCACGCGCCTGGTAGATGAGAACCGGTGTGTCACAGGAATTCAGTCGGCAAGGTAGCGCAACATCACTGCGGTGGCGAAGTGACGTGTCTCGACCAGGCGCAGATCCACGCGCTTCTCCAGGGGCGGGAACATCGGTGTGCCACCACCGAGCAGGACGGGTGAGACGAACACCTGGTACTCGTCGATGAGACCGTGTGGGATCAGCGACGCGGCGAGGTTCGCCCCACCGACCTCCATGACGCCGTCTCCCTCGGCCTTGAGTCTGCGCACCTCCTCCACCGCGTCGTCGCTGACGAGGCGACTGTTCCAGTGGACCTCGGTGAGGTTGCGGGAGAAGACGACCTTGGGCGTGGTCGTCCACAACTCGGCGAAGTCGCGTTCGATGGGCGAGGCGTCGTCGGGCAGGTGCGGCCAGTACTCGGCCATCAGCTCGTACATCCGCCGGCCGTGCAGCGAGAGCTCGAGCTGACGGAACCGGTCGTTGTGGAACTGGTGCAGTTCGTCGTCGGGGTCGGTCCAGTCGATGTTGCCGTCGCGGTCGTTGATGTAACCGTCGAGGGACACGCCGAAGTCGTAGATCAGTTTTCTCATGCTCCGATAGACCGTCGGCGGGCCCCGAACTCATCGGCCCGGTGCGAACGTGTCGCGCTTACGGCTGGAGCAGCACGTCCAGGCCACGCTTGAAGTCGTCGATGCGGCGACCGAGAGCGTGGTGACCGCCGTTGACGAGCTCGGACACCCGGACGATCCCCGCGGTGTCCGCGACCTCGTTGAGGTTGCGCGACGTCCAGTACCAGGCAGCGGTGGTGAAGGCATTCTCCGGCGCAGCGAGCAGCTCGGGGTGCGCGACGAAGTCGACGCCGATGTGCTCGCTGACCTTCTCGTAGTTGTGGCGACCCGTGATCTGGATCGCGCCGCGACCCTTGTAGCGCTCACCGTCGCCGGGATGGGTGTTGCCGAGATCGGCACGACCCTCGTAGGCGCGACCGGACGCGTACTCCTCGAAGGTGCGGAAGGAGTCCGATTCGACGGCCAGCTGGGCGATGAACGCCGCTTGACGGACCGGATTGTCGATGCCGCTGCGCGCCATCGCCTCGTTCAGCGGCGCGATGAACTGCTCGACCTTCTCCGCCGGGATGCCCGGCACGATGCGGGTCAGTTCCTCGGGTGTGACGGCGGGCGGCGCGGGAGTCGTCTCGGCGACGAGTTCGACCACCTCGGTCGCCTCTGCGGAGTCGGCCTCCTCGTCGTCCGTCACGGTCCAGCCGTCGGCGGCCAGGGCGTCGAAGTCGAGCGCCCGGAGCAGGTCGCGGGGCTCCTGGAAACGGGTCTGGGTGGGGGCGGTGGGTGCGGTGTCGGCATGGGCGGCGGAGGTACCGACGCCGAGCGCGGCGGTGAGGACGGCCGCCGCGGCGACCGCGGCACGGAAACGGCGCAATGATGAAACGGACAAGGGTCGTGCTCCAAGATTCGCCGAAGCTGGTTCGGCCTTCGAACGGGGCCGCGGGCATCACCGGCGGGATCGTTACCACCGCACGGAGGGCCAACACGCGACCATCAGGTCACAACCAGGTAACGTCGCAGGTCGAGAGGTTTTCAAGCGATCGTGGCCGACGCCATCTGAACCCGAGAAAGTGATGCGCGCCATACTCGAAAGTCGATCATTGCGGCGCCCGCATTCGGCCGGCCCAGCGAGAACCCGTCGCCACAGCACCCGGCCGATCCCGTCCCTCGTCCACCGAGGATCGCTGCGATCTCATCGAATTAGTTGTGCAGCAATACCTTCGAGGACACGACGGCACGCGCCGAAGGTTTGTCCCACAGATGATCGAATCGAGGCCGCGATGGGTCGCCCCCTCGAGAACAGACCGGTTCGGTTCGACCCAGGAGAAGTACACCCCCGAGCTGGGTCGTAATCATTTCGTGTCCGACGACACACCTCGATAACGCGCAGCTGCACGCCCGCCGAGACCGTCCGCGTTCACAATGCGACGGACGCGAGCAGGAAGTACCGACCGGCATGTTCGCGCAGGTCGAAGGCCCCGACCATTCGGTCGGGTCTTCCATGATCAGCGCGTCGAAACGGGGTCGACGCGGCGTGTTGCAGTAGCGAGCCCCGGTTCACCGCGCGAACTACGCGGAGGAGTACCGACCGCCCTGTATGCCGCGCCGAAAACCCTCAGCGGTCGCGGTAGTACGCCCGGATCGCGCGGCTCATCACCTTGATCTCCCGGGTCCGCTCGTGCCGCAATCGGGCATCGGACCGCGCCGCGATCCATTCGTTCTCACGCCGCAGTTTGCGATGACTCTCCACTCGCCGGGCATCGAGGTCGCCGCGGTCGACGGCGGCACGAACCGCGCATCCCGGTTCGGTCTCATGCGCACAGTCCGCGAAGCGGCAGTACCGCACAAGCTCGTCGATCTCGGGAAAGGCGGAAGCGATGCCGGCACCGGCGTCCCACATCCCGACGCCCCGTAACCCCGGAGTGTCGATGAGGGTCACGCCCCCACCCAGAGGGAACATCTCCCGCTCGGTCGTGGTGTGCCGTCCCTTGCCGTCCGCCTGCCGAACCGGTGCCGTCGCCTGGATGTCGCGACCGCACAGCGCGTTGACCAGTGTCGACTTCCCGGCGCCGGACGCTCCGACGAACACGACGGTGCCGTGGAGCAGCGTGCGCAGTTCGCTCAATCCGGATCGGTCCGGTGCGCAGACCTCGACCACGCTCGCTCCGGGTGCGACCACGGCGACCTGCTCGAATACCGCTTCGGTCGCGAGGTCGACCTTCGTCAGGGCGACCACCGGTTGCGCGCCGCTGTCCCAGGCCAGCGCCAGCAGACGTTCCATGCGACCGACATCGAGGGTGTCGGATGCGACCGTGACCACGACGGTGTCGGCGTTGGTGGCGAGAACCTGCTCCTCCGAACGACCCGACGCGTCAGCACGACGGATCGCGCCGGTACGCGGCAGCACCGCACAGACCCTGCCGGTCATATCGCCTTCGGTGGCCGGTTCGCGCACGATCACCCAGTCGCCGGTGCCGACCCTCACGACCCGGCCGGGGGATCCCTGGACGTCGTTGTCCGCGAACCGTTCCGCGATCTGCTCGGACCAGCCGTACTCGACCAGCGGATCGGTTCCGGGTGGGACATCGGGGTGCACGGTGACTCCTGGATCATGACGAGGCGCGGGTGGTCCGCTCCGACAGATCCGGTGGTGAACTGCGCACCCCGGCAATGCAATCGAATTTCCGCGTGCACCCTCAATCGCGGTGGGCCGACAGCAGCCAGGCCGGGAGCATCGAACGGCCCTTGTCGTCGCGTTGCCACGCGGCAGCCTCTTCGTCGCCGAGAAATGCGTGGATGAAGGCCGGCCGCACGTCGTCGACGGTCCAGAACTCGGCAACCACGTCGCGTAGCTCGTCGTCCGTCACGGGATTGGGTCCCTGGCCCTCTTCGGGGAAGGCGTCCTTCGAAAAGGCAAGGACGAAGAAGGACGCGTTCGGAGCAGCGGCACGGGTGACGGCGCTCAGGTAGGCACGGCGCCGGTCCACGGGCAGCGAATGGAACAGGGTGCTGTCGACGATCGTCGCGAACCGGCCGTCGAAACCCGTGAACGAGCTGATGTCGGCCACCTGGAAGGTCGCGGTCGTCAGGCCCCGCTCCGCCGCCGCGGCCCGAGCGGCCTCGATGGCTGTGGGCGACAGGTCGAGACCGACCACGGTGTATCCCTGTGCCGCCAGACGGAGGGAGGTCTCGGCATGCCCACAGCCTGCGTCCAGCACGTCGCTGCGGAATCCGCCCTCGTCGATCAATCGGGCGATCTCGGGTTGGGGTTCGCCGATGTTCCAGGGTACGGGGCCCGAAAACCCTTCGGCGACGCCCCGGTAGATGTCGTCCCACGGTGTAACCTGGCCGTCCTCGGTCATGGATCCGACGGTACGCCCGCCGCCGAATCCACCGCACCGATTCCGAATTCGGCACCGGTAATCGGTTCACTCGGCCGGGTTCGTGAGGAAGGATCGACAAGCGCCACCGTTCGAGAGGGGAACTCACTCGTGACCGAAACCGCCGCATCTGCACCCGCCGGCCCCGGCCGCGAACGTCAGGGGGTCGTGTACCGCAACGGCGCGCTGGGCCGGCGTCCGGCCGTCCCGACGTCCTTCGGCGACCTCGAACACGCCGCGCGACGCGCGAGTTCGAAGCGGGCCTGGGCGTATGTCGCGGGCGGCGCCGGCGAGGGACGCACGATGCGCAACAATCGGCGTGCGTTCGACCGATGGGCGATCGTCCCGCGCATGGCCCACGGAGTCACCGAACGCGACCTGAGTACGACCGTGGCAGGCACGTCGCTGTCCTCACCGTTGTTGCTGGCACCGATCGGCGCGGGAGCATTGATGGCCGCGGACAGCGACCTGGCGATAGCGCGGGCGGCCGCCGCGACCGGCGTGCCGTACATCTTCTCCAATCAAGGGTGCAATTCCATGGAGGACTGCGCTGCCGCAATGGGCTCTGCGTCCCGCTGGTTCCAGCTGTACTGGAGTTCCGACGAGGATCTCGTCGACAGCCTGCTGCGGCGGGCCGAAGCGGCGGGCGCCGAGGCCGTCGTCGTCACCCTCGACACGACGATGCTGGGATGGCGTCCGCAGGACCTGAATCTCGGGTCGTTGCCGTTCGCACGCGGCGAGGGCATCGCCCAGTACACCTCGGATCCCCGCTTCCTCGACATCGTCCGGCAGCGGCTCGACGCCGCCCGCGACACGCTGACGGAGCGACCCGATGTCACGTTCGGCGCGATCCGCACACTGCTGTCGATGACCCGCAACCATCCGGGTCGATTCCTCGACAATCTCCGCTCCCCCGTGCCGCGCGCCGCCGCGGAGACCTTCCTCGACATCTACTCCAATCCGGGACTGAGCTGGGAGCATCTGGCGACGTTGCGGGATCGGACGCGACTTCCCATCGTACTCAAGGGAATTCTGCATCCGGACGACGCGCGTCGCGCCGTCGACCTCGACGTCGACGCCCTCGTCGTGTCGAACCACGGTGGACGTCAGGTCGACGGATCGATCGCCTCACTCGATGCTCTGCTCGACATCCGTGCCGCGATCGGCCGGGAGCCGACCGTGTTGCTGGACAGCGGGATCCGAAGCGGTGCCGATGTCTTCGTCGCGCTCGCGCTCGGCGCGGACGCCGTACTCCTCGGCCGGCCCTACATGTACGGACTGGCGATCGCGGGTCGGCAGGGCGTCGAGGAGGTGGTCCGCAACGTGATCGCCGAGTTCGACCTCACCATGGCATTGACCGGTGCCCGTTCGGCCGCCGATATCGACGAACGGTTCGTCCGGCCGAATCCCTCCTTCTGAAACAGGGTCAGGCCTTGCGCGCACGCACCTTGCGGTACGGGGTCTCGTCGATGCGCGTGGTGATCTCGGCGACCATCCTGTCGTACGACTCGTTCTTGCGGGCGATGCCGATGAGTCGCTTGGTGGTGCGCGCGGCGGCGCCCAGGTTCATCGGGCGGCCCTCGATGCCGCACATCAGGCGCGCCCACTCCGGCAGCAGCGACAACATGTCGTCCTGCACGACGACGAAGGTGAACACCTTCACCGGATTGCCCCACAGGTTCGGCTTCCGGAGCGCGTGCGTCACCTCGGCGGCGGCGAGCGACAGCGACAACCAGTGGCGCTGCTCGTCGACGTACGCCTCGAGGTCGGCGCGGGTGGCGGGAAGACGGGCCGGGTCTGCGCCGACGAGCTCTGCGGCGATGTGCTGTTCGACGACGAACTTGTCCTGTTCGGCGGGGGTCAGGTCGAGGCCGAAAGCCTCCGCACCACGCAGCAGCGCGAACGCGAGAACGTTGTGAGTCCAGTCGATCCACACGGGCTCGTCTGCGCGCAACGTCGTGCCGATGTGCAGCCGGTACTTCACGGTGTTGCGGTGGAGGACGAGTTCCTCGGAGGTCTGCACATAACTTCCGCCGGTTCGCAGGAACACCCCCGTCGTGTCCCGTAACCGCTCCGCGGCCGGGCTGTCGATCGCGAGCCGGCCGGCGTATCGGCGACAAACGCGTGGTCGTCGCGAAGTCACTTGCCAGCACCGCGATTTCACCCTCGTCTCGTCAGGCGAGGAGCGCGGCGTCGAGCACTCGGCGCGCCGCTGCGGGATCGTCGACATGGATCGCGAACCGGCTCACGAGCGCTGGACGGCGGCGATGTTCGAAGAAGGCCGGCAAGAGGGCCTCGACGGGTTCCGCGAGGACGAGATCGAGATTGGTGCCGTCGGGTCCGGGTAGGAACAGCACCTCACCGTCCACGCTCGTCTCCGTCGGCTGGAAGCGATGGCGCGGGATGCATCGCTGCAGGTTGTCGACGTCGATATGGGCCACGACCTGATGTCCGGAGCGCAGGACCAGGCCGTCCCGCGTCAGAAGATGCGGGTTGACGACACGATCCGCGAGCCACCCCACGAGAGGAAGAAGCGAGTACACCGACACGATCAGCAACGTCCAGCGCAGCCATTCCCAGGGCACGAGTATGTGGACCACCGCGATCTCGATGACCGAGGCCACGAGCCACGCGATCGGCACGCTCATCGTGCCTCGGGTGTAGCCGATCGTCGTCACGTCAGGTCCGACGCCGATGCGACGCCGTCGTATCAGGAACCACAGTGCGCGGTAGCTTCTCAACTCTGCGCGGATCACGGTCGCGGGCACGCGACCGACGAGTTCGTCGAGCACCCCCGCCCACGGTGTTCCGGATCGGCGCAGGACTCGGACGCGGAGTGCGCCGACGATCAGCACCAGGATCCCGAGAGATAGCTCGAATGCGAGCCAGACCTTCAGCGCGGCCGCCGGTGTGAGGACGCCCAGTGCAGCGAGGGCGGCGTTCGTACATGCCACCACCACGGTGAAGACGAGGGCGGTTCGGTGGGCGAGCCGGACGGTGCGCTCGGTCATGCCTGCGATCCGTCCTGCTGCGGTCCCGAGTGCGCGGCAACGCGCCGGACGAACCCGATTGCGACGGCCTGCTGTGCCGGGTCCGGAAGGAACTCGGCGAGCACATCGGTGTTCGACTCGAGGGCCGTTGCCGCCTCGGACGCCCACGAGCCGAGCACCTCCCCCATGATCGGTATGTCGTCGAGCAGCGCGGTCATGCCGTCGATGACGGCGGTGATCTCGCCGGCCGCCGCGGTGGGATCCTGCCCGGCGAGCGCACCGAAGCGTCGGTAGACGGCGACCATGGCGTGCCGTTGTTCGGGGTCGTCGAGCAGGGTTCGCAGGGCGTCGAGATACTCCGGTGATGCCTGCCCGGTGAGGGCGAGCATCTCCCAGCTGTCGCGTTCGCGTACGAACAGAGTCCGGGTGTGCGGGTCATCCTCACCGTCGATGAGCTCGTCGAACGCGTCGACGATCGGCGCGGGCAAGGGCGAGAGCCGATCGCCGGCGCGGTGACGCTCGAGAATCGCGGCGAGTGCATCGCGCTTGACCTGCAGGGTCCGGATCTGGGCATCCGCCGCCTCGAGGAGCGATTCGAGGTCTGCGGTGAGATCGGATTCGGCATCGCGGTCGTCGCCATCGGTGAAGTGGCCACCGAGGACGGTCGCCACCGAACCGAGCGGGACACCCGACTGGGCGAGCCAGCGGATGCGCAGTAGGCGCACCAGGTCGGCGAGTTCGTAGTCCCGGTATCCGTTGGGTGTCCGTGAGGGTTCGGGCATGAGCCCGAGCCGGTGATAGTGCCGGACGGCGCGAACGGTGGTTCCTGCGGCCTGGGCCAAGTCACTGATCCTCATGGCTTCAGCATCGACCCTGACGCTACGTCAGGGTCAAGTCGTGGATGCGCCACACGTCGGGTGGGAACAACTCGAGGAGGACGGCGGTTGAGTGCAGTAAGATAGTTGAAAAATCAACTACATGACCGAGAGGGGTTACCGTGCCCGCCGTAACCGTCGACAACGTTCTCGCTCTTCCCCGCGTCGAAGAGCCCGTACCCGACGCGCTCTCGCGTCCCGTCCTGTCGGTGACCACCGCTCCGCGCGGCTTCGAAGGCGAAGGCTTCCCCGTCCGCCGTGCATTCGCGGGCATCGAAACGAAGTACCTCGACCCGTTCATCCACATGGATCAGATGGGCGAAGTGAACTACGCACCCGGCGAACCGAAAGGCACGCCCTGGCATCCGCACCGCGGCTTCGAGACCGTCACCTACATGATCGACGGCATCATGCAGCACCGCGACTCCCACGGAGGCGGCGGCATCATCGGTGGCGGCGACACCCAGTGGATGACCGCGGGCAGCGGCATCCTGCACATCGAAGCACCACCGGAACACCTGGTGGTCAGCGGCGGACTGTTCCACGGCGTGCAGCTGTGGGTGAACCTGCCCAAGGCCGAGAAGTTCGTCGCCCCGCGGTATCAGGACATCGGCGGCGGCGAGGTCGTCCTGCTGTCCTCGGCCGACGGCGGCGCGCTCATCCGGGTGATCGCCGGAGAACTCGACGGGCACCGTGGCCCCGGTTCGACGCACACGCCGATCACCCTGCTGCACGCGACCGTGGCGCCGGGAGCGAGCGTCACCCTGCCGTGGAACCCCGAATTCAACGCCCTGACATACGTGCTCGCCGGTGATGGCGCGGTCGGACCGGAACACCGTCCGATCCGCACCGGACAGACGGCCGTCTTCGGCAGGGGTGAGAGCCTGACGATCTCTGCTGCCGCGACGCAGGATTCGCGCACCGACGCCCTCGAGGTGTTCGTGCTCGGCGGCAAGCCGATTCGTGAACGCGTTGTCATGGCCGGTCCGTTCGTCATGAACACCCGCGCCGAGATCATCGAGGCGATGGAGGACTTCCAGGCCGGGCGATTCGGTTCCATTCCCGCCGTGCGCCCCTCGGACGAAAATGCCTAGATGGGTAGTTGCGTTAGGGTGGCTTCGACCCCGGAGATCGGGGTTGAAGCCACCCAAGTCGGCTACCGTGCACCGGGTTCACCCTCACGCATGCCACGAATCCGGTGTTCCCGACCGCGCTGAGCGAGGTCGAGAACACCAAATCGTCGGCCGCGCCGCTTCTACGCCAGCGCCAACGCTACGAGCGCGATCAGCGACGGCACGCTCTGACACAGCGACCCCACCACCCCGGTACCTCGTGGACGGCTCATCGCCATCCGGTCCGAGGCGAACAATGCCATGCCGGCCAGGAACATGAACACGCACGTGTAGACGACGAGGGTGCGGCCCGGGGTTTCGTGCCCGGTCCACCACAGGATCATGCCGGCGAGCGCTCCGGATCCGAGGAAGAGGTTGTAGAAGCCGACGTTGAACGCCCACATCCGCACCGGTGGAACATCCGCAGCGGGGACGCGGAACACGCCCCGGTGGATGCTCGGACGGCGAAACAGGATCGTCTCCCACACGAAGACCATCAGGTGCACCGCGGCAGCGACCAGGGCCGCGAGTTGCGCAACGACGATCATGGCGAGACCTCCTCGGCGAATCGGATTCCGTAACGGGTGGCAATCTGCCCGAACCTGCTCATCAGTGCATCCTCGGGCAGGTGCTCCTCCCCCAGCGCGTCGAGGTCGGTGAAGAAACCGCTCATCCCGGTCCCGGAGCAGACGAGGAGAAAGGCCGCGTCGTCGGTGAGCACCGAGAAGCTGTTCATCGTTCCCGCCGCGATGGTGAGCGTGTCACCGGCGGCGAGTTCGCAGCCCTCGCCGTCGAGGAGGACGAGGATCCGGCCGCGCAGCAGGTGGTAGGTCTTGGGCCAAGGCTCGGAGTGCAGGGGCGGTGGGCTGCCGCAGGGGGCCTCGACCAGCATGAGCTCGTAGGCGTCGCCGGTGTGTTCACCGGACGACAGGACGGTGACGACGGCGTCCGGCATCGACAATCGCCTGCCCGTACCGGCCCGTTCGAGATGAATCGTGGACACATCTGCGACGCTAGGGGCCCGGAAGCAGCCGAACCATCCCCTGAATCGGGGATGCTCCCGTCTCCCGGATCCGGCGCATACTGGGCTCATGCTCGAAGTGCGGGCGGAGCGGCTACGCCGCGAGATCCTGGAGTTCGCGGGCACCGGCGTCGGCGTCACCGCACTGCACCAACGTGCCATCGAACTGGTCGATCGCACCGTACGCAGCGACTTGACGTGCTGGGCACTGTTCGATCCCCTGACCCTGGCGTTCGGTTCGATGACCAGTGGGCGCAACCGCATTCCCGGTGAGTACGAGCCACTGCTCGCGGAATCGGAATGCGGTGGACACGATCCCGCAACCTTCGCAGACATCGCCCGCAGTGGACGAACAGTGGTGCGGGCCTCGGATCTACCGTCGACCGAAGTCGCCCACAGCCTCCGGAACGCTGCGGTATGGCGTCCACTCGGACTCGACCGCGAGGTGCGAGTCGTCTTCACAGTGGACGGGTTGTGTTGGGGGGCGGCGGGTTTCGTCCGCTCGGGTCCGGACTTCACGGATCGGGAACTGGAGTTCCTGACAATGACCGCACCGGCGGTGGCGGTTGCGACCCGGGTGGCCGCCGTCCATACCCTGCACGCACGCCCCGGAGCCGATCCCGGTCCTGCCGTGATCGTGACGGATCCCGCGGGTGAGCCGGTCGCATCGACGGTCGCGGCGCGGATCTGGGAGGATCGGCTCGCCGGTCCGGTGCGACTGGCGCTGCTGTTGCGGGCGGCAACGTTCGGGGCTCGGGCGAGTACGACCGGGGTGTTCCGGGCACGTATCCGCAACGACGGCGGAGGCTGGATCGTCGTCCGTGCGGCGCCGTTGAGCGCCGACGGCGACGAGGCCCGCACGGCGGTCACGATCGAACCCGCGGCCGACAGTGAACTCACAGACATGCTGTTCGCCGCGTACGCGCTGACCGCCCGCGAGTGCGAAGTGTGCACCGACGTGCTGAACGGACTGTCGACGGCCGAGATCGCTCGGCACCGGGGCATCACGCCGAACACGGTGCACGACCATCTCAAATCCGTCTATGCGAAGACAGGGGCGGGTAGTCGCGCGGAACTCGTCGCTCGGTTGGCCGGCCGGCAGATGCCCCGACCGTCCCTGTCGCCCCCATACACGCCGACGATCAGGTCCGCGCACTGAGCGATCACGCTCACTACACATTGAGCGGGGTTGCTCGTTGTATGCCACAGTGCCACTCGGTGCATGCAGCTGCCACGCCCGAAATCCCTCTGTTCCAGAGCAGGTGACGTCGGCCCGTTGTTTTTTGCACCTTGTTGCACATAGTCTGGAGTGAGAGGGACCGCCCTAGACGAAGAAGGAACACACCATGACGCTGCCACCGATCCTGTCCGGCCCGCTGAGCCTGCCCCTGGTCGCTTCCCCGATGTTCATCGTGTCGGGACCGGAACTGGTGTCCGCCCAGTGCCAGGCCGGAGTCGTCGGGTCGTTCCCGGCACTCAACGCCCGTCCCCAGTCGATGCTTGTCGACTGGCTGCAGCAGATCACCGAGAGCAACGCCGACTACGCGGTGCGCCACCCCGAGGAGTACGTCGCGCCGTTCGCCGTCAACCAGATCGTGCACCGCTCCAACGAGCGACTCGAGCAGGACCTCGAGGTGATCGTCGAGCATCGGGTCCCCATTGTGATCACCTCGCTCGGCGCCCGAGAGGAAGTCAACGAGGCTGTTCACTCCTACGGCGGCATCGTCCTCCACGACGTGATCTCGAACGAGTTCGCGCACAAGGCAATCGACAAGGGCGCGGACGGCATCGTCGCCGTCGCCGCAGGCGCCGGCGGCCACGCCGGGACGCAGTCACCGTTCGCATTGCTCCAGGAGATCCGCCGGTGGTTCGACGGCCCCCTGCTGCTGTCCGGCTCCATCGCCCACGGCCGCTCGATCCTCGCTGCCCAGGCCGCCGGTGCCGACCTCGCCTACGCCGGCACAGCCTTCCTCGCCACCGAGGAGGCCCGCAGCGCCGACGACTACAAGAACATGATCGTCGACAGCACCGCCAAGGACATCGTCTACAGCAACCTGTTCACCGGCGTGCACGGCAACTACCTGCGGGGAAGCATCGTCGCCGCCGGACTCGACCCCGACGACCTCCCCGAGTCCGATCCGTCCGCCATGAACTTCGGGTCCGGTGGCAACACCGGCGCCAAGGCCTGGCGCGACATCTGGGGCGCCGGCCAGGGCCTCGGCGCGATCGAGTCCGTCGTCCCCGCCCGCGAGCTCGTCCAACGACTCCGCGACGAGTACGAGCTGGCGTGGACGTCCCTCGAACGACGCCGAGTCGCCATGATCGACGCCGGATAGCGTGACCTAGGCTGACGCGGTGTCTCTCAGGTTCGCCATCCTCACCGCACTGGTCGAGCGCGACAGCACCGGACTGGAACTGACGCGGCGCTTCGACCGGTCGATCGGGTACTTCTGGCCCGCGACCCACCAGCAGATCTACCGAGAACTGGACCGGATGCGGGCGGGCGACCTGATCCGTGAAGTCCCGACGGACGGAAAACCCGGTCGCGGTCAGCCCCGACGTTTCACCATCACAGCGGACGGTCGCCGACTGCTGCGCGGCTGGATCTCCGAGATCGAGGATCCGGACGTGGTGCGCTCCGGTGTCTCCGTGCGCCTGCGCGCGGCCGCGGCGCTCGACGATCCCGACGCCGCGCGTCCCGCGCTGGAACATCAACGCGCCTACCGGACGGCGATGCTCGAGCAGTATCGCGCCATCGAGCAACGCGACTTCGTCGAGGTCCGGGGCGACGCGCGGAGCACCCTGCAACATCTCGTGCTCCGCCTCGGCATCCTCCTCGAAGAAACGTGGCTGACCTGGCTGGACGAGGCGCTCGACACGATCGACCGGCTCGACCCGACACCGGATTCCTCCGCCGACCGCAGCGGAACGGTCCCGTAGACCGGAACACGAGAACCGGGCCGAGGCGTACCACGCGAGGGAGGTCGGCTTGTCTACACGGATGCAGGTCTACCTGTCACGGTGCGTTTCCGGCCTCGGGGTCGACTGCCGTCAGCGCGGTGATCAAGGTCCGACTCGGCCGCATCACGGCCACGGTCTTGTCCCTGTCCGGCCGGTAGTAGCCGCCGATGTCGACCGGCGCGCCCTGCACCTCGTTCAACTCTCGCACGATCGTGTCCTCGTCCCTGGCCAGTGCCTCGGCCAGCGGGGCGAACTGTTCTGCGAGTTCCGGATCCTCGGTCTGCGCGGCAAGCTCCTGTGCCCAGTACATCGCGAGGTAGAACTGGCTGCCCCGGTTGTCGAGCTCGCCGACCTTGCGCGACGGGCTCTTGTTCGTCTCCAGCAGCTTGCCGGTCGCTGCATCGAGCGCGTTCGCCACGATCTTGGCGCGCTCGTTGCCGGTCTTGATGCCGAGGTCCTCCAGGCTTACGGCCAACGCCAGGAACTCACCGAGCGAATCCCAGCGCAGGTGGTTCTCCTCCACCAACTGCTTGACGTGCTTGGGCGCCGACCCGCCGGCGCCCGTCTCGTAGAGGCCGCCACCCGCCATCAGCGGCACGATCGACAGCATCTTGGCGCTCGTACCGAGCTCGAGGATGGGGAACAGGTCGGTGAGGTAGTCACGCAGGATGTTGCCGGTCGCGGCGATGGTGTCCATTCCGCGGTTCAGCCGCTCCAGCGTGTACCGCATCGAGCGCACCTGCGACATGATGTGGATGTCGAGGCCATCGGTGTCATGATCCTGCAGGTACAGCTCGACCTTCTTGATCAACTCGTTCTCGTGGGGGCGGTACGGGTCGAGCCAGAACAGGACCGGCATACCGGAGTTGCGTGCCCGGGTGACCGCGAGCTTGACCCAGTCGCGGATCGGCGCGTCCTTGACGGTGCACATGCGCCAGATGTCACCCGCCTCGACGTGCTGGGTGAGCAGCACCTCACCGGTCTCGGCATCGACGAAGTTGGCCTCGCCCGCCTCCGGAACTTCGAAGGTCTTGTCGTGCGAGCCGTACTCCTCGGCCTTCTGCGCCATGAGACCGACGTTGGGAACGGTACCCATGGTCGTCGGGTCGAACGCGCCGTTGGTCTTACAGAAGTTGATGATCTCCTGGTAGATGCGCGCGAACGTGGACTCCGGCATGACCGCCTTGACGTCCTTGGGTCGTCCGTCGGCGCCGTACATCTTGCCGCCCGAGCGAATCATTGCGGGCATCGAGGCATCCACGATGACATCGCTGGGGGAATGGAAGTTGGAGATGCCGCGTGCGGAATCGACCATGGCCAATTCGGGACGGTGCTCATGGCAGTTGTGCAGGTCCTGCTTGATTTCGTCGCGCTGCGTACTGGGCAGCGTCTCGATCTTGTCGTACAGGTCGCCGAGACCGTTGTTGACGTTGACGCCCAATTCGTCGAACAGCTTCTGATGCTTGGCGAAGGCGTCCTTGTAGAAGGTCTTCACCGCGTGGCCGAAGACAATGGGGTGCGAGACCTTCATCATCGTCGCCTTGACGTGAAGGGAGAACATCACGCCCGTCTTGCGCGCATCCTCCATCTGCTCCTCGTAGAACTCGAGCAACGCCTTCTTGCTCATGAACATGCTGTCCATGATGTCGCCCTCACCCAGCTCCACTTCGGGCTTGAGGACGATCGTCTCGCCATCCTTGGTGACCAGCTCCATCCGGACCTTGCGCGCCCGGTCCAGCGTCATCGACTTCTCGCCGTGGTAGAAGTCGCCGTGCCGCATGTGCGCGACGTGGCTGCGTGAGGCCATCGACCACTCGCCCATGCTGTGCGGGTGTTTACGGGCGTACTCCTTCACCGCCCGGGGTGCGCGCCGATCGGAGTTGCCTTCACGCAGGACAGGGTTGACCGCACTGCCGAGAATCTTGCCGTAGCGCTCCCGGATGGCACGCTCTTCGTCCGTCTTCGGGGCGTCCGGGAAATCCGGGACCTGGTAGCCCTTACTCTGCAGTTCCTTGATGGCAGCCAGGAGCTGCGGCACGGACGCACTGATGTTGGGCAGCTTGATGATGTTGGTCTCGGGCAGTTGCGTCAGACGACCCAGCTCGGCCAGGTTGTCCGGGACGCGCTGCTCTTCCGTGAGGTGCTCGGGGAACTCGGCCAGGATCCGCGCCGGCACCGAGATGTCGCTGGTCTCGACCTCGATGCCCGCGGCTCCAGCGAAGGTACGCACGATCGGCAGGAAGGCGTAGGTCGCAAGCAACGGCGCCTCGTCGGTCAACGTATAGATAATGGTCGACTGCTTGTCGGCGCTCATTCTTGTCTCGACTCCCTACGTCGGTCCGGTCCGCCTCACGAAATGCTCCGCGTGCGGGATTGCATCGGGTATCAGGCTACGTGCGAGAACTCGAGAACGACATTTACTCGCCGGTAACTCGAACTCCGCCGACAGGCTTCGACGGCCCCTCGGGCGCCCAACCGTCGACCTCATGTCCGCTCGCGACCGAGAACGCCGCAGTCCTGCGAGCCACCGCTTCGATGGCCCCTCGACCTGTCGTAACGCGGGTGCGACCGGCGCACAGCATCGCCGTCAGGAAAGAAGTCTTCACAAGCAGTGGGAAGACTACTGTCACAAGCGATTCCGTTGTCGAACCGGACTGCGATCCCTCGTCCGTCCGATCGCGGCTCGAATGCCGACGCCGGAAGATGCTGTCGGCGGGGACGATCGTTCCGTCGAGAATCGAGGTTCGTCGATCGTTGCTTGGGGGAGACGACCGCGGACCCGAGAGGGAACCGCACGCCTGCGTCCCGATGAAGTACTTCACATTTCTCGCCGACGACTCGACCCGAGCGTTTACCGACAGGAGCCCGCCACTACTCCGACATCAATCGCAGGCGGGCGCGGGAACATCCTCGAACAGCGGCGACCCGATCGGCACGAGGTACACCACGTCGAGGATCACCGGTTCCGTGCCGAGATTGCGACCGACGTGCAGATGGTCCGGACCCGAGGGTTCGTTGATGAAATCACCGGTCTCGAACGTGACAGGCTCGCAGTCTCCTTCAGGATGCGTCAAGGTGCCGGCCCGCACGATGCCGAGCACGGGACCATCGTGATAGTGCCAACCGGTGCTACCGCCCGGTTCGATGGTGATCTCCCGAGCCACGGCGTGCACGCCGTCGGGTACGAACGGCAGCAGTCCCGCTGGCACCTCGATGTCCACCCATGTCACCCCTGAGATGCCCTCGCTCGGAGTGGCGTAGGCCCACCCGGGTATCGCCACCGCTACTGCACATGCCGTCGCCGCGAGTACACCCTGCACAGAGCGCTTCATGCGCACGGACGCTACCGTCTACACGACACTGCTGCAGGACAGCTCGCATTGCGACCCGCTCGCCTGCACCCGCGTCACTGTCGCCGGGTACGTCGAGCGGCCCGAAGGCGAGGAACTGGCCGCCGCGCGCGAAGCCCACCTGGCCACTGTCCCCGGGACCCGCGTGTACATCGATTTCACCGACTTCACGCTCTGGGTTCTTCGGGTTCGGCGCGTGCGCTGGGTCGGTGGGTACGGGCGGATGGATTCGGCCACCGCCGAGGACTATGCCGAAGCATTGCCGGATTCTGTGACCCCGTCGGCAGCTCGTGCGATCGCGCATCTCAACGACGATCACGCCGACGCGCTGCTGGCGATGGCCCGGAAGCTCGGCGGGTTCCCGGATGCGACGGCGGCAACCTGTGTCGGAGCCGACCGATACGGCCTCGACCTCGATGTCACCACGCCGCGTGGGCGAGCCATGACGCATGCCCGCTATCTGTCACCGCCCGACTCCGACTACAAATTGCGCTCAGCAACAGTTGCTTTGGCTCGCGCGGCGCACCGCCAGACCGTCGTGGACACGTCCGTCTGCGTCGACGTCGGCGGCGAGGGCGTCACGGTAGTCGAGTCCCGCCTCGTTCACCGTGACGCCGTGGGCCGACAGGTGCAGGTCGTGCCGGGCGGCGAGCGCGAGGGCGTCGGTGACATCGAAGGGTCTCATGCGGTTCACGCTCTCTTCGCCGCGTCGTTCCGGTCCACCGATATCCTCGGACGGTCGTGGCGGCCCACGTGCTGCTACAGGCGGGGAACAGGTCGGCCCCACACGCGTGTCCTGCCCGGGAATCGCCGCCCACTCGTGGCAATGTCCACAGAATGCATCCGTACGACCAGGGGTTCGAGCCTCCGCAAGCGTGCTCCGAGTGGTGCCGGGCACGCTCGTTCGACCTGCAGGTGCTCGACGAGGGCGTAACTGTCGACCTCAAATGGTGGAACAGCCACCTCGAACGGACCGGGCACGATATCCGCCTCCGGGGACGGAATCTCGATGGACGGATCATCGACGACGGCGACGCGATCGTCCAACGCAACGACCTCCGCCTCGACAGTGAACTGATCGAAGCCGACCACGCCGGTCTGGGGCTGTTGTTCCTGTGCGCGGCCTGGCGCAGCGCACATCCGCGACGACGCGGTGCCCGACGTTTTCCGGACGTCCGCGACGCACACGCCCCGAAGGACCGGCACCGGTTCACCAAGATCAAGGGAGTCCTCGACTACTGCGCGAAGACCAAGTCGCTACCCGACACCGCGCGGCAGACCTGGTCCGGATGGCCGGACACCCCCGGCGTCGGCGTATCGCTCCTGGCGACCTATCTGTGGGCGGTCGAGGTGCGGACCGAGGCGGGCCCGGCGCAACTTCTCGATCAGCACGCGGTGTCGACGCTCATCCACGAAGGGTGGCTCGAGGATCCGTCGGTCGCCGACTTCACGCTGCGGCGCTATCACCGGTACCTCGAACTCCTCAACATGTGGGCGTCGTTGATCGCCACGCGTCCGGAGATGGTCGAGATGTGGCTCGTCGACCGGTGGCACGCCCGAATCTGCGAAGCCCGGGACGGGTCGCACGCGACTCCGCGATTGTTCTGATCCTCTTGGGCGTCGCGGTGAGGCCGCCCGAATCGTCCCGTGGAGGCTGATGCACACTCGCAGAATGGGGTCACCGACTACGACGAGCATCACCATGACGACCGGCGCGCAGCCGATTCCACAGCCGCGATGGAGACTTCCGCTGGTGGGTGATCTGCTCAGCATCGACGTGGCCAAGCCGGTTCAGCGTGAGATGCAGATGGCACAGGAACTCGGTGGGATCTTCGAACGCAAGATCCTGCAGCACCGGTTGATCGTGGTCTCGGGCGCCGATCTGGTGCGCGAGGTCAACGACGAGGAGAAGTGGGCGAAGTTCCTCGGCAAGCCGCTGCGCAAGCTTCGCGTCATCGCCGGCGACGGACTGTTCACCGCGTTCAACTCCGAACCGAACTGGAGCAAAGCCCACAACATCCTCGGGCCTGGCTTCAGCCAGGCCGCGATGCGTGGCTATCACGACTCGATGCTCACCGTCGTCGACCGACTGGTCGACAGCTGGGACAGCGCAGCGGCCGACGGCGAGTATGTGGACGTGCCGAAGAGCATGACGTCGCTGACCTTCGACGTCATCGGCCGGTGCGGCTTCAGCTACGACTTCGACTCGTTCGGCCGCACTGAACCCGATCCGTTCATCGCGGCGATGAGCCGGGCGCTCGAGTACATCAACCGCTCGTCGAACGACATCCCCATCCTCCGGACACTGTTCGGCCGCAGTGCCAGGGAGCAGCATGAACACGACATCGCGCTGATGCAGGAGACGGTCGATCGCATCGTCGAGGAGCGGATGCGCTCCGGCGAGCAGCACGGCGATCTGCTGGACCTGATGATGCACACCGTCGATCCCGACACCGGCGAGCAGCTCGACCGTGAATCGATCCGCAATCAGGTGCTGACCTTCCTGGTCGCGGGTAACGAGACCACCGCGGCCACCCTGGGGTTCGCGGTCCATTTCCTGAGCCGACATCCCGAGGTGGTGGCGAAGGCGCGGGCCGAGATCGCCGAGGTCGTCGGTGCCGACGGCCGGATCGGGTACGAGCAGGTCGCCAAGCTGCGGTATGTGCGGCGGGTGGTGGACGAGACGCTGCGGTTGTGGCCGGCCGCCCCGGGTTATTTCCGCAAGGTACGCGGTGAGACCACCCTCGGCGGACGGACGCTGCCGAAGGGTTCGTGGGTGTTCGTGCTGTTGCCGCAACTGCACCGCGACCCGCTGTGGGGCGACGATCCCGAGCGGTTCGACCCGGACCGGTTCGAGCCCGCGGCCGTGCGCAAACGGCCGGCGCACATCTTCAAACCGTGGGGCACCGGCATCCGGGCCTGTATCGGTCGGCAGTTCGCGCTGCACGAGGCGGTGCTCACGCTCGCGTCGCTGATCCGGCGGTACGACTTCGCTCCGGAACCGGGCTACGAACTCGACGTTCACGAGGCGATCACATTGAAGCCCCGTGACCTACGGGTGCGGCTCTCCCCCGCCTGATCCGTCGCGTCGCCCCGGCAAGAGGGACGGCGGTCGGGTCGTCGACAGAGGCTGGCCGATCGGTGGCGACGAGCACGGCGATCCTTCCGATCATGCACTGAAGGACCACACGTCATCGCTCTATGCTCGGACGATGTTCCTTCTCTTCGGCTTCGGCACCAAGCGACAGAATCTCGGTCCAGGGCAGAACCGGACGTGTCCGCGCTGCCACAACACCACGCAGTGGCTCCGGATCCGGGAGTCCAAGCAGTTCACGCTGTTCTTCGTGCCGGTCGCGCGGTGGGGCCGCCGACAGTTGGAGCAGTGCGGGATCTGCGGTACCGCCGTGGAGATGTGAGCCCGGTCAGTCGGGATCGGCGAAGGCCACGAACGTCCTCGGCTGCCGTTCGGAGACGTGCCGTCGTCCAGGCACCGCCCGCCTCCGGCGCGCAGACCGTGACCGAACCGTTATAGTCGGCGTCGTGACTACAGTTCTCGGTGTCTCGGTCGGTGCCAGCGCGGTGCGCTTTGCGCGACGTGACACCGGGAGCCTCGACAGCCCCGTCTTCGGATCCCACTCGATGCCCGCCCTGCTCGACCGGCCGGCCGAGCTGGCCGCGGAGTCCATCGAGACGATGCTCGCCGAGACCGACGAGATCGAGCAGGTGCGCGCCATCGGCGTCGCCTACCAGAACGAGACGCAGGCCGATTTCGTCCAGGGCGCGATGAGCCGCCTGGACATCGACAACTTCCGGCTCGTCCCGGAAGTGACCGCCGCGCTCGAAATGCTGGAAACCACAGGAGATCTCGACGACCACGAGACACTCGTGTTCTACGACCTCGGCAGCTCGGGCCTCACCGTCACCGTCGTCGATCGGGGCACCCGCATCGCATTGAGCACGGCACGCTCGGACCGGATCAGCGGCGACCTCGTCGACCACCTGATCTACGACCACCACGTCGAACTGCAGCGCTTCGCCGAGCCGGCCGACATGGCGGCGCAGCGGGCCCTCACCGCCCGGTGCCGCGACGCGAAGGAGCAGCTGTCCTCGAAGGACGCGGTGTGCATGCCCGGCGAGGGGGGTCTGCTACTGCTCTCGCAGGCCAGCTTCGATTCGCTCATCGACGGACCCGTGAAGGCCTCGGCCCGCCTCACCCTCGACGTCATCCGCCGCTCGGGACGCACTCCCGACGCCGCGGTGCTCATCGGAGGCGGGGCGAACATTCCACTGGTCACTGCCGTGATGGAGTCGTGGCTCGACATTCCGGTGATCGTGCCCTCGCAGCCCGAACTCGTGGCGGCGGAAGGCGCGGCGCTCCTCGCCCGCCCGGACACTGCGAAGGTCGTCGAGACGGCGGAGTTCGCTGCGCCGACGGAGTTCACCGAGACCGCACAGTTCGCCCCGCAGCTGGTCGCGCCGGACGCACCGACCGCAAGCTTCGCTGCCCCCGACATCCGGCAGGAGACCGAGACGCCCGCGCAGCCGCGGAACCGTCGACGCTTCCTGCTCGCCGGTGGTGCCGTCGTCGTCGCAGCGGCGATCGGCCTCGGTGTCGACCTGCTGCAGAATTCCGGTCGCGATCCGCAGCCCACCTCCACGCACCAGGAGACACAGGAGCCACCGGCAGCGGAACCGCGGCCCATGACCACCACGGACGCATCGCCCGCGCCGGAAACCGTCCCGGCAGTGTCGGACGAGCAGTCGACGGCCATCGATCGCAGCGAGACCCGCAGCACCTACCGGCCGCAGACGACGGCGGAGACCTCCGCGCAGGTCCCCATCACCACCGGCGCGCAGGACGATGCGGCAGCCGACACCTCGGCGCCGTCACTCGAACCGGAGCCGGCCCCGATGGTCCCCGGGCTCCCCCAGTTCGAGCTGCCGCCGCCTCCGCAGATCCAGCTCCCGCAGCTGCCCAGCATTCCCGGGTTCTGATCAATCAGCCGCAGACTGCCGCGGTGCGGCGCGCCGTCTCAGGTTCCGGATGAGGCAGCAGTCGCTGCCACCACCGGGCCACCCGCGGACTAGGAATCAGTCGCGCGATATGGAACCGGTTCGTCTCGGGTCCGGTGCGAACCGGCGACGCGGGCGGCAGGATCCGCTTCCGCGGAGGCGGACGGCCGGGGACCGACCGTGGCCGCGGAGACCTTCGAGGCGCTGGGGGCACTCGCCGACGCGGCCGATGCCCACGCCCTGGCCCCGATCGCGTACCGCGACCACGCCGACACCCAACGGTCCGTCGAAGCCGCCGCCGCGGCCGCGGCACTGGCTGCGCGATGCGATCACGCCTCGTCGCCTGCGCTGGACGAAGCGGCCCGCCCACTCCCCCTGACCAGCCGGGAACGGGAGTTCGCCGCCATGGTCACCGCCGGGCTGTCCAACCGGCAGATCGCCGACCGGCTCGTGGTGCCGGTCGGCACCGTCGAGGGGCACATCTACCGGGCGTGCACCGAACTCGACGTCTCCGACCGCACGGAGCTCGCCGAGTTGATGCGCGACACCGGCCGGCGCTAGCGCGACCTCCGGTTCATCCCATCGACTTCGATCCGTCGAGGGACTCGCGGATGATGTCGGCGTGGCCGGCGTGCTGCGTCGTCTCGGCGACGATGTGCAGCAGCGCGCGACGCACCGACCAGGCGTCCTCGATGTTCCAGGGGGCCTTGGGGAGTTCGTGGACGACGTCCAGCGACGGCAGCGTGCGCACCAACTCGTCGGTTCGGGCCGCCACCTCGTCGTAAGCGCGCAGCGCACCTTCGAGGGTCTCACCGGGCTGCAGCTGGAAGTCCTTGTCGCGTTCGGCGAAATCCTCTTCGGTCCACTCGGTGAAATCCTTCTCCATGTAGTCGGCTCCGACCACGAGGAAATCCGCCCAACCCCGCTCGACCTCGGTGACGTGCTTGATGAGACCACCGATCGTCAAGTGGCTCACCGTCGTTCGCTGCGACGCCTGTTCGGTGGTGAGATCGCGGGCCGTGAACCGCAGGAAGTGCCGCGCGTGGGCGAGGCTCGACAGCAGATCGCGGCGTTCCTGGTCGAGAGTCGTGGTGGCGTTCCGGGTGGTGGTGGTCTCGGTCATCGGGTACTCCTCGTCGTCGTGATCCGGCAGATCTACGCTACGAGCCATTGGTGCCAGTTCCTGTCACTTATAGGTCGGCAGGTGCGGAAGAATGAGGTCATGTCCGACACGAGCTCCCGCATCCTGCGGCTTCTGTCGCTGTTGCAGACCCACCGCTACTGGCTCGGCGCCGAACTCGCCGACCGGATGGGCGTCTCGTTGCGCACCCTGCGCCGCGACATCGAACGGCTCCGCGATCTCGGATATCCGGTGCGGTCCGATCGCGGGGTCGGCGGTGGGTATCAGCTCGCGCCGGGCGCGTCGTTGCCACCGCTGGCTCTCGACGACGACGAAGCGGTCGCGCTCGCGGTCGGCCTACTCACCGCGGCCCAGACCTCGATCACCGGGATCGCCGAGATCTCCGTGCGCGCGCTGACCAAGGTCATCCAGGTGATGCCGCCGCGGCTGCGACGCCAGGTGGAGGCGATCGATGCGGCGACGGTCTCCGCCGACATCCCCTGGGCGACCCGCGCGACCGATTCGCAGCAACTCGTCACCGTCGCGCGCGCCTGCCGCGACGACGAACGCATCGTCTTCGAGTACACCGCCGCCGACGGCACCGCGACGGGCCGGCGCGTCGAACCCCGGCAGCTCGTCTCCCTCGGGCGACGCTGGTATCTCGTCGGCTACGACCTCGACCGCAGTGACTGGCGCAGCTTCCGGCTCGACCGCATGGCCGAGACCACGGCCACCGGGATGCGTTTCCGACAACGCGAGCTGCCCGGCGGCGACGCCGCGGCCTTCGTCGAACGCGGCATCCGCAGCCGCTCCCAGGTGAAGGTCAGCGCCGAACTGGAGGCGTCGGAGCACGAGGTGCGCCGCCGGATCGGACAGTGGGCCGAGGTGATTGCGATCGACTCCGAACGGTGCCGGATCGAGGTGGACGCCGACAGCATGGACTGGGCGGTATTCGCCGTGGGTATGTCCGGTGGGCGGCTGCTCGGCGCGTCGCCACCGGAGTTCGTCGAGTACCTGGAGAACTGGTCGAATCGGCTGGTCACCGCCGACGAACACTCGAAGTGACCATCCATCCGGCGCTATGACACATCCCACAATCGGACGGGCATCGGAATGCCGTCGGGGGTGGGGGTGGTTGCGCCACCCATGGATCTGTTCACACCCGTAGCCCTCGGAGACCTCGAACTCGCGAACCGCATCGTCATGGCCCCGCTGACCCGCCTGCGTGGTGGTTCGGCCGGTGTACCCGGAGACCTGATCGTCGAGCACTACCGTCAGCGGGCGAGTGCCGGCCTGATCATCACCGAGGGAACCTATGTGAACTTCGAATCGCAGGCCTTCGTCGGTCAGCCCGGCATCGTCACCGACGAGCAGGTCGCCGGCTGGCGTCGCGTCGCGGATGCCGTGCACGAGCGCGACGGACGCGTCGTGCTGCAGTTGATGCACGGCGGCCGCGTCACGCATCCCGACGTCAACGGTGGCCGGCGTGTCGTCGGGCCGAGCGCGATCGCCATCGACGGCCAGGTGCACACCGAGCAGGGCAAGCAGCCCTACCCTGCGCCGCACGCGCTGACCATCGACGAGATCCCGTCCGTCGTCGATGATTTCGTCGCCTCGGCTCGCCGCGCGATCGATGCCGGATTCGACGGCGTCGAGGTCCACAGCGCCAACGGCTACCTGTTGCACGAATTCCTCTCCCCCGCATCGAATGTGCGGGACGACGAGTACGGCGGTTCGGTGGAGAACCGGATCCGCCTCGTCGTCGAAGTCGTGAAGGCCGTGTCGGCGGCAGTCGGCGCCGGACGTGTCGGGTTGCGGATCTCTCCCGAGCACAACATCCAGGACGCAGTCGAGACCGATCGCGACGATGTGCGTGCTGTCTACGGCGCTCTGGTCGACGCCCTGCAGCCCCTGGGCCTGGCGTATCTGTCGGTCCTGCACAAGGAGCCGACCGGAGATCTGGCGCAGGAGCTCCGGAAGCGTTTCGGCGGCAAGGTGATCGCCAACAGCGGTTTCGGCTCGCCGACCACGCGTGACGAGGCCGTGCAGCTGATCGACGATTCGCACGCCGACGCCGTGGCCGTCGGCCGCGCGCTGATCGCCAATCCCGACCTGGCCGAGCGCTGGCGGGACGGGCAGCCGGAGAACGCACCGCGTCCGGAGCTGTTCTATGCGTCCGGAGCCGAGGGGTACACCGACTACCCGTTCCTGCAGACCGTCTGAGCGTAAGCCCTACGAGGCGCTCGGATCCTTGCGCGCCGAACCGTTTCTCGCCGCTGCTGTAGCGCGGGCGAGCCTCGGTTCGGCGCGCGAGGTCGTTTCGGTCTCCCGAGACAGGTCGGGCATCATCCGTTCGAGCACCGGCCGCCAGCGCGCCACATCATCCGGGAAACACGTGCTCAGCAGCTCGACCATCGCCGACGGAGCGATCGAAGCGCCGGGCGACGCCCCGAGCAACCCGGCGATGCTGCCGTCCGCGCTCGCCACGACCTCGGTGCCGAAGGTCAGGACCCCGACCCTGCGACGATCGGGTTTGACGAGCTGAGCTCGTTGCCCCGCGTCGATCAACTCCCAGTCGGACTCCCGCGCCTCGGGGCAGAATCGCTGCAGCTGCCGGAACTTCCGCGCGCGGGACGCGAGCAGCTGGCCGACGAGATAGCGCACCAGCGACAGATTCTGCAGGCCCACCGCCACCAACGGGGCGATGTTGTGCAGACGCAGGGTGGTGAACAGATCGGTGAGCCGGCCGCGTGTGAGCAATCTCGTGCTGAACGTGGCGTACGGCCCGAACATCAACCACTCGCGGCCGTCGACGACCCGCTTGTCGAGATGCGGCACCGACATCGGTGGTGCTCCCACGTCGGCCTGGCTGTAGACCTTCGCTGCATGCTGGGACACCACGTCGGGCTCGCCGGTGCGCAGGAACTGCGCGCCGATGGGAAAGACGGCGAAACCTCGCACCTCCGGGATCCGGGCCTTCTGCAAGAGTTTCAGGGCGTACCCGCCGGCGCCGACGAACACGAACCGGGATCGGACCGAGAACCGTCCCGTCTTCGTGTGCCCGGAGACGGTCCACCGCCCGTTGGCGGCGCGGCGCAGTCGTGTGACCTCGTGTCCGGTACGAAGCTCGACGCCACGACGACGCGCGTCCGACAGCAGTCGGTGTGTCAGGGCACCGAAGTCGACGTCGGTGCCCGCCTCGTAGCGCGTGGCGGCGACCGGTTCGGAGCCCGAGCGACCGGTCATCACCAGCGGTGCCCACCGCGCGATCGCGTCGGGGTCCTCGCTGTACTCCATGGCCGAGAACAGCGGCGAGCGTTGCAGGGTGGCGTGCCGCTGTCGCAGATAGTCCACATCGCGTTCGCCGAAGACGACGTTCATATGCGGTGTCACGTTCACGAACGTCGCCTCGCCCGGGTCGTCGAGGGCCTCCCAGAACTGCCGTGAGATCCGGAACTGTCCGCCGATCTCCTCAGCCCGGGTCGAATCCGCGGGATCGGGCATGTAGTTCAGTTCGCACAGACCTGCGTGGCCGGTGCCCGCGTTGTTCCATGGGGCGCTGCTCTCGGCCGCGACCTCGTCGAGTCGTTCCAGGACGAGGATCGACCGATCGGGTTCGAGCCGTGTCAGCAGTGCACCCAGTGTTGCCGACATGATGCCGCCGCCGATCAGGACGGCGTCGTACTCCTGGTCGCCGTACTGTGCTCCGTCGGCAGAATGCCTCCGATCCAACATCATTCACCTGCTTTCGCCGTTGTCGACCTTCAGCGTGCCCCCTTCCGATTCATCCGTCCAATGAGCTCTTGCAGGCAGTACCATGCAGATGTGGATTGGTATGTGACGCCCGAGACCGCAATGGCCGCCCCGCTGCTCGTCGCCTTCGACGCCGCGGCGCGCGAAGGTCACATCACGCGCGCGGCGGATCTGCTCGACGTTCCCCAGTCTTCCGTCAGTCGCCGCATCCGGGCACTCGAGAAGGCAGTGGGTGTGGCGTTGTTCCAGCAGTCCGGGCGAGGGGTCGTGCTGACGACTGCCGGGAGGGAGTTGCACGAACGCACCCGGCATCTGGTCCGCGAACTCGACGGTGCGATCACCACGGTGCGTGAGCACGCCGATCCCGACCACGGCGTCGTCCGCTTCGGGTTCCCGCTCACCCTCGGGCCGGTGAGCATCCCGTCGTTGCTGGCCGAGTTCCACCGACTGGCCCCCGGCGTCCGGTTGCATCTGGTCCAGGCACACGGTGAAGCGCTCGCGGAGATGGTTCGCGACGGCCGGCTCGATCTCGCCGTCATCATCCCTCCACCGGAGGATCTGCCGGTCACCGTGCTCGCGCAACAGCGACTGTTGCTCCACCTCCCGAGCAGCCATCGACTCGCCGGCCGTGCCCGCCTCGACCTGCGCGATCTCGCGGACGATCACTTCATCGCCAGCCCACCCGACTATCACATCCGCAGAGAACTCGAATCAGCTTGCGACGAAGCAGGATTCGAACCGTACATCGCGTTCGAGATCAGCGAGTTCGAAACGATCCGGGCATTGGTCGCCCAGGGCCTCGGTGTCGCACTGCTGCCTCGCTCGGAAACGCCTGTGCCCGGAATCGTCACCGTGCCGGTCGCCGGAATCGCGAATCGCACCATCGGATTGACGACCGGGACGAGGACGCCGTCCCCGGCGGTCGCGCGACTGCACGCTCACATCGCCGGGCACGCCGATAGATTCGACGGTCGCCGGCTCGATTCGTAGGTATCGTCCATCGAACGCAAGACATGGCGCACAGCTTCGCGAGCCGTGCGCCATCTCCTGCGTCGCCGGTCCCGACAAGACGCAAGTCCGGGTTCGAATGGTCGCCGGCGGGGTATGCCACACAGATGCGATCGCCCGCAAACAGTGGTACCCGACGCCGCTGCCTACCACCAGCAAGGCGGCGCACTGTGAAAACACGTTCGATCTGCGCCATCCGGGCAGGAGCCGGTAACGATCTGCGACGTGCTCCGGCCGGCGCTGGGGCGGTTCCCGTTCGGTCGGCCGGTGAAGACCGATCCGCTCGGGCAGATCGACACCACATTCGACGATTCGGCAGACACATCGACCCCCGAGCCCGTCGTCGCCTTTCTCTGACCGACCTACCGTCGAGGAGTTCTCCATGACAGCAACAGATCTCGGTTCCAGTGCCACGTTCGCCGGGCAACCGGTCGCCTCCCAGTTCATCGATGGGCAGTGGCGCGAGGGACGCTCCGACCGCGTCCTGACCGACACCAACCCGTTCGACGACAGCGTGGTCGCCACGATCCGCCTCGCTTCCGCCCAGGACGTCGACGCCGCCTACACCGCTGCCCGGGCAGCACAGACCGAGTGGGCCGCGACCGCTCCCGCCGAGCGCGCCACGGTCCTGCGTCGCGCCGCACAGATCCTCGAGCAGCGCCGAGCCGAGATCATCGACTGGCTGGTCGCCGAGTCCGGCTCGACGCGGATCAAGGCCGATATCGAGGTCTCCCTGGCCATCGGCATCACGCAGGAGGCGGCGTCGTTCCCGTCCCGGGTCCACGGATCGATCTTCGATTCGAACACCCCGAACCGTGAGATGCGGGTGTACCGAAAGCCCATCGGAGTGGTCGGGGTGATCAGCCCGTGGAATTTCCCGCTGCACCTGTCGCAGCGATCGGTGGCACCGGCGTTGGCGTTGGGCAATGCCGCGGTGATCAAGCCGGCCTCGGACACTCCGGTGACCGGCGGCCTGTTGATCGCGCGGATCTTCGAGGAAGCAGGCCTTCCGGCGGGAGTGTTGTCGGTGGTGATCGGCTCCGGTTCCGAGATCGGCGATGCTTTCGTCGAGCATCCCGTCCCGCGGTTGATCTCCTTCACCGGCTCGACACCGGTCGGCAAGCAGGTCGGTGCGGTCGCCACCGGCGGTAAGCACCTCAAGAAGGTGGCACTCGAATTGGGCGGCAACGCACCCCTGGTGGTCCTCGACGACGCCGATCTCGACGCGGCCGTCGAGGCAGCGGTGACCGGGTCCTTCCTGCATTCCGGACAGATCTGCATGGCCGTGAATCGCATCATCGTGCAGGCGCCGGTGTACGACGATTTCCTCGATCGGTTCACCCGAGCCGCGCAGGCCGTGTCCTACGGCGATCCGTCCGCAGACGGCACTTTGGTCGGGCCCGTCGTCAACGATTCGCAGTTGAAGGGCCTCGAGGAGAAGATCGAGCAGGCCCGGGACGCCGGAGCACGCGTTGCGCTCGGTGGGGAGATCGACGGCCGGGTCGTGCCTCCGCACGTGTTCGTCGACGTCACGTCCGATATGGAGATCGCCCGCGAGGAGATCTTCGGCCCGATGGTCGCGGTCCTACGCGCCGATGACGAAGCACACGCCCTCGAACTGGCCAACGACCACGAATTCGGTCTGTCCAGCGCGGTGTTCACGCAGAACATCGACCGGGGACTGCAATTCGCGCATCGGGTCGAGGCGGGCATGACGTTCATCAACGAGATGACCGTTCAGGACGAGGCACACGTGGCATTCGGTGGCGAACGCAACTCCGGTCTCGGACGATTCAACGGCGAGTGGGCGATCGAGGAGTTCACCACAGATCACACCATCGGCGTGACTCGGCTGGTGTAGGCACGCCGCAGCGCCCTCCGACTCCGATACAGCATTCTGCCGTCTGCACCCTGCCCAGCCTCGGGGTGCAGACGGCAAGCTGTCACAGAAGCCTCCTCGGTTGACGGTCAGAACGCCCGGGCCGGCGTGCCGTTGCGTTCGCTGCCTCCTCTTTGTAGGCTCCGTTCATGGCAGGATTGTCGACAATCCTACAAACCCGGAGGCGGCCGATGGAGTTCCCGAACCGACGCGCCCATATTCTCTGCGGTCCCCGATCCTGACGCGGCGCACGCGATGAACGACGACCAGCTCAACATAGGACAGCGCCCCAGCGTCTCCTGCACGGACGAGGACGTCCGGATTCGCGTCCTCGCCGACAGACTCCGGACACTGGGCGTCCCGGTCGACACCTCCACGCGTCGACGGGCCGAGTACTCCTACGACGCCTCCAACTACCGGGTGCCACCTTCGGCCGTGGTCTTTCCTCGGTCGGTGGACGACGTCGTGGCGGTGGTGACCGTCTGCAGCGACACCGGGATTCCGTTGGTCAGCAGAGGGGGCGGGACCTCGATGGCGGGCAATGCCGTCGGCCCCGGTGTGATCGTCGACTTCTCCCGGCACATGAACCGCATCCTCGACATCGACGAGACGGCCGGTGTCGCCGACGTCGAACCGGGCGTCGTGCTCGCGACCCTCACGCGGGTGGCCGAGGACGCGTCCTCGGGCCGGACGACCTTCGCCCCCGATCCCTCCTCGAAGAACCGGGCCACGGTCGGTGGCGCGCTGGGCAACGACGCCTGCGGCAACCACTCGGTGCGCTACGGCCGCATGTCCGATCACGTCCACGAGATCGACCTCGTCACCGCCGACGGGTTCCGGCTCACCGCGGCGCAGCGAGGCCTGCGTGCCACCGATCCCGACGACGCGGCAGCTGCGGCGCGCGCGCAGCAGCTCGACGCCGAGCTCACCGCGCTGGCAGGCGAGCACCTGTTCGAGTTCCGCACCGAACTCGGGAGGATCCAACGGCAGGTCTCGGGTTACCACCTCGACCATCTGTTGCCGGAGAAGCGGTTCGACGTCGCCCGTGCGCTCGTCGGATCCGAGGGAACCTGCGCGGTGATCGTCGGTGCCCGCGTCGAGCTGGTTCCCCGCCCGTCCAGCGCGTTGCTGGTCTGCCTCGGCTACGACGATGTCGTCGACGCGGCCCGCGACATCGGAACCATCCTGGAGTTCTCGCCTGCGGCAGTCGAGGGTGTCGACGCGGCGATCGTCGAGACCATGCGGCTGCGTCGGGGCGAGAACTCCGTCCTCGGACTCCCGGTGGGAAACGCCTGGCTCTACGTCGACCTGGACGGTGACGACCCGGACTCCGTGGCCGCGGCCGCCGACGCACTGCTCGACAAACTTCGCCGGAACGGCCGCCTCGTCGACGGCCGCCTCGCGGCCGACACCACCGAGCGTGCTTCCCTGTGGCGGGTGCGCGAGGACGGCGCCGGACTCTCGTCCCGCCTGGCATCCGGCGGCGAATCCTGGCCGGGCTGGGAGGATTCCGCTGTCGCGCCGGAGAACCTCGCCGATTACCTCCAGGACTTCCGCGCACTGCTCGACCGGCACGGCCTGCAGGGCGTGATGTACGGGCACTTCGGCGCCGGCTGCATGCACATCCGCATCACCTACGACCTGCGCACCGAGGAAGGCCGACAGGTCTTCCGCGAGTTCACGCACGAGGCCGCGCGGCTGGTGGTCCGTCACGGCGGATCGCTCTCCGGAGAACACGGCGACGGCCGTGCCCGCTCGGAACTGCTGCCGGTGATGTACTCCGCGCGGATGATGAGCGCATTCCGCGCCTTCCGCACGATCTGGGACCCGCAAGGCATCCTGAACCCGGGATCGCTGACCGACCCGGCGCGGATCGATGACGATCTGGCGTTGGCGGACGTTCCCGAACGCACCTGGCGTACCCACTACGACCTGCACCCGATCGAGGCGGTCCGTCCCGACGGCGCGCGGCCGCAACACACCCCCGCCCCGTGGGTGCACGCCGTCCAGGGCTGCATCGGCGTCGGACGATGCCGGGCCGACTCCGGTGGCGTGATGTGCCCGAGCTACCGCGCGACCCGCGACGAGAAGGACTCCACTCGGGGCCGGGCCCGGGTCCTGCAGGAGATGGTGCGCGGCGCCCGCACAATCGAGCAAGGGTGGAAATCCGAGGAAGTGCGTGAGGCACTCGATCTGTGCCTGTCGTGCAAGGCCTGCTCGACCGACTGCCCGGCCGGCGTCGACATGGCCACCTACAAATCCGAGTTCTTCTCGCACTACTACGACGGCACACGACGACCGGTGTCGCACTATTCGCTGGGGTGGCTGCCACGCTGGCTCCGCCTCACGGGGTTGGCAGCACCGCTGGTCAACGCGGTCCTGCGCACTTCTCTCGCCAAGCGCGCCACCGCACTCGGCGGCATTTCCCCCGACCGGGTATTTCCGCCCTTCGCCTCCCGGCGGGCCTGGAAGAAGGCCGTGCGCGACGCACTACGTGGCCGGTCCGGTTCGACGCCGGTGGTGCTGTTCGTCGACACCTTCACTCGCGGGTTGCGGCCGGAGGTCGCCGGTGCCGCCGCCCGCGTGCTCGCCTCGGCGGATCAGCAGGTGATGAGCTGCTCCGCAGACGCGTGCTGCGGACTGACGTGGATCTCCACCGGCCAGCTCGACACCGCGAAGAAGAAGCTCTCCCACGCCGCCCGCACACTGGACGACGGCACCGACCGGCCGATCGTCGTCGTCGAGCCGAGTTGCGCCGCCGCCCTGCGCAAGGACCTGCCCGAGCTGGTGCCCACCGAGGCTGCGCGTCGCGTCGCCGCACGGGTCCACAGCTTCGCGTCCTATCTGGACACCATGGTGCGCAACGGCTGGACACCCGCCCCTGCACAACCGCTACCGAACGAGATAGTGCTGCAGACCCATTGCCACGAGTACTCCGTGTTCGGCGCCGGAAGCCATCGCCGGATCCTGACCGCAGCGGGAGTCGACGACGTCCGCGACGCAGTCGGATGCTGCGGCGTGGCAGGAAACTTCGGATTCGAGAAACAACACCACGACATCAGCATGAAGGTCGCCGAGACCTCCCTCGCCCCGGCACTGCGCGCGGCCGACGACGACTCCGCGGTGGTCACCGACGGCTTCTCATGCGCGATGCAGGTTGCGCAGATCGACGTGTCCGCCCCGGGGCAACATCTCGCAGAACTTCTCGACCCCGGGCCACGAATGTCGATGAACAACACCATCTCCGAGGAGGAAAGCGCATGACCGATGCAACGATCGTCGGGACACGGGTGGGCGTCTCCGACGCAGTGTCCCGCGTCAGCACAGAATTGTTCATCGACGGTGAGTGGGTCGAATCGACCACCGGCGAACGATTCGAGGTCGTCGCCCCGGCGACCGAGGAGGTCATCGCGACCGTCGCGAACGGCAACGCCGACGACGCCCGGCGTGCCGTCGAGACCTGTGCTCGCGTGCAGAAGCACTGGGCGAAGACCGCTCCGCGCGAACGCAGCGTGATCCTTCGCCGGGCCTACGAGCTCATCCTGGAGCGGCAGGACGAGTTCGCGACCATCATGACCACCGAGATGGGCAAACCCTTCGCCGAGGCGAAGGGCGAGGTCGCCTACGCCGCGGAGTTCTTCCGGTGGTTCTCCGAGGAAGCCGTCCGCATCGGCGGCGATGTGACCAGCACCGGCGACGGCACGACCCGCATCCTGGTGTCCAAGGAGCCGGTGGGACCGTGCGTCCTCGTCACGCCGTGGAACTTCCCGCTCGCCATGGGTACCCGCAAGATCGGACCCGCCATCGCAGCCGGATGCACCATCGTCTTCAAACCCTCGGAGCTGACGCCGTTGACCTCGCTGGCCCTGGTCGACGTGCTCGTCGAGGCCGGTGTGCCCAAGGGTGTGCTGAACGTCGTGCCCACCACCGCACCCGGGGAGGTCGTCTCGACCTGGATGTCCAGCGGTATCGCACGCAAGATCAGCTTCACCGGTTCGACCGCGGTGGGCATCCGGCTGCTCGAACAGGCATCCCAGCACGTGATGCGCAGCTCGATGGAGCTGGGCGGAAATGCCCCGCTCATCGTATTCGAGGACGCCGATCTCGACCGGGCCGTCGACGGCGCGCTCGCCGCGAAGATGCGCAACATGGGTGAGGCCTGCACCGCCGCGAACCGCATCTTCGTGCACCGCGCGGTCGCCGATCGGTTCGCCGAGAAGCTCGCTGCCCGTATGGATGCCCTCGCCGTCGGGGACGGCCTGGTCGAGGGCACCCAAGTCGGTCCGCTGGTCGAGGAGAAGGCTCTGACGAAGGTGGAACGTCTCGTCGCCGATGCCGTCGAACGTGGAGCGCGCGTGGTGTGTGGCGGCAGCCGGCCCGAGGGACCCGGCTACTTCTACCCACCCACCGTCCTCGCCGACGTGTCGAAGGACGCCGCGTTGATGAGCGAGGAGATCTTCGGGCCGGTCGCGCCCATCGTCGTCTTCGATACCGAGGACGAGGTCGTCGAGATCGCCAACAACACGCCCTGGGGACTGGCCGGATACATCTTCACCCAGGATGTCGACCGCAGTTTCCGTGTCAGCGAAGCGCTCGAGGTCGGCATGATCGGGCTGAACACCGGCATCGTGTCCAACCCCGCGGCACCGTTCGGCGGCATCAAGGCATCGGGTCTCGGACGTGAGGGAAGCACCATCGGTATCGACGAGTTCCTCGAGGTCAAGTACGTCGCTGTTCCTCGTCGGTGACGCATGGTCTCACTGCGCCGCCGATCCTTGCGCGCCGAACCGTGTTTCGACGCAACTGCAACGCGCGCGAAGCCCTGTTCAGCGCAAGGTCGGTACGGCCTACCCGCGTAGCTCAGGAATCACCTGTTCACGCAACGGTTCCTGCTCGGCCGGCCGCAGTGCCGCACCACTTCGCGAGCGCGGCGTCGAGACCGTCCGTCGAGCCCCCCACCCATGCCACGTGCCCGTACGGGCGCACGAGCACAGCCGACGGCGCGTCCCCCTCACCGAGCAACGACAATCCCCAAGCGGCGTCGTAACGCGCCCACACGAGGTCGACGCATTCAGGACGATGCCCGGAATCGATTGGTGGACCGTCGGATTGCAGCAGAAGTGGGCGAGCCCGAACACTCGAACCGGCTTCTCCTCGGCAATGACGTCGAGATCCGGCATGCGTCGTCCCAGCAGCGGGTGTCCCTCACCGAGGTCGTAGGCGACGTCGAGGCCGGAGATCAACGCCGCGATCGGTGAGCCGGCATCGTCGACGCGGAGCACCTCGTCGATCAGATCGCGCAGGGCCTCCTAGCGCGAATCGGCCTTCTGGATGCCCAGGCCGACACCAAGTCCGCCGGTGGGGAGTTCCTCGGTGACCCGCACTTCGGCGATCAGGCTGCTACGTGTCGCAGCCGACCCCTCGAATCCGATCCCGGCCTCGCAGCGCACGACAGCGCACGACACTGCGCCCACCACGTACCGAGCCTGGTGCACCCGAAGGTCGCGGTGTTCACCGTTCGCCCCTCGGCAAGGAAGCGCCCGGCGATCCCTCGATGATCGACGAGCGTCCCGGGTCAGCCCTCGATGATGCGCTTGATCGCGTCCAGGGTCGCCGGAATTCCGCTGCGGGCGGCCTGCTCCCGCGCGGCGATCCGGGCAGGTGCCTCTGCCCCCAACTTCTCGTGGAAGAATTTCTGCCCGGCTTCGGTGAACTCCCAGGTCTCCGTGAGTTCCGTGCCGGCGTCCGCGGGCTTGATGACGTAGCTCCAGCGCACGAGGCCCGGGCCGACCGACCATGCGAATTCGCGGCCCGGGGAGGCGACGACGACCTTCGACCGGGCCTCCCAGGTGCGTTCGGGGGTGACGTTCCGGCCGGTGAAGAAGGAACCGACCTCGGGGCCCTGCCCTTCGTCCCACCAGCACTCCGCGCAGACGGGCGACCATTCACCCGTGCGGGTGACGTCGGAGACGAGGGCGTACACCTCGTCGGGGGTGGCGGAAACGACGACGGAGGACTCGAAGGTCAGGGGTGTGGTCTGCATGGCCACCATCCTGCCCTGTCCCGATCAGTGCGGCGCGACGCACCTGCCTGCCCGCCTGCCCTTGCCGACGACTACGCAGTGACGGCTCTGGTCCCCACACGCGCGGGCACGGGTCCGGCCGCGACCAAGGTGAACGGCGTCTTTACCGGAAAATCGTCGTGAAGGGATTCCACCTCGAGTTTTCGCACCACACTGGCGAGGCCCAGGATTGCTTCGAGCATGGCGAAATGATCTCCGATGCAGGTGCGTGGGCCACCACCGAACGGCAGATACTGCCACCGCGACCTCGCTACCGATTGCCCGGGGGCGAACCGATCCGGGTCGAATTTCTCGGGCTCGTCCCAGAGCGACGGATCATGGTGGAGCGCGTAGGTGCCGACGATCGTATTCGTCCCGGCAGGGATACGGTAACCGTCGACCTCCACGTCGCGCATTGCCATTCGCGCGGCCGTCGCTGCGGGCGGACACATCCTCAGTGACTCATGGACTATCTGGACGGTGTAGGGCAGATCCCCGATATCGCTCGCGCGCAACAGGCGGTCTCCGATGGCTGCAGCCTCCCGCGCCACCCGCTCCTGCATCTCGCGATTGCGGCCGAGCTGCCACAAGCTGTAGGCGAGAGTGGTCGCGGTGGTGTCGTGACCCGCGAAGAGAAACGCGAGCAACTCGTCACGGATCTTCTCGTCGCTGAACGCTCTGCCAGTGACCGGATCGGTGAGCTCGAAGAACAGCTTGATCAATTCGGCGCCATTGCCAGCACCGCTCCGCGCGGCGTCCATCGCCTCGTCGAGCGTTTCGGTGACAACAGCCAACGAAACACGGAAACGATGACGGGCACGTGTCGGCAGCCATGTCGGGGTTCGTATCGGTTGCAGGGCACGTCGTCCCACGAATTGCACCACCTGTCCGAGTGGAACTCCGACAGCTTCGGATCTCTCGCTGAGATCCGTTCCGAAGAGTGACCGGCCAAGGACACGCAGGGTGAGTCGCCGGGTTTCGGTGTCGAGATCGATCGACCCGCCCTCGCTCCACTCTGCCGCCATCGTGTCGGCGACCTCGGCGATCCGGTCGGCGTAGACCGCTACGTGTTTCTTGGTGAACAAAGGCTGCAACGCACGACGGTGCGGCACCCACGAATCGTGAGGAAGATTGAAGAGATTGTCGCCGACCCACACCCGTCCCTCGACGTGGACGGTCATTTCCTTGTCGAAGGAACCGTCGGAACCGCCGAGAACATCGTGGGCGCCCTGCGGTGAGGTGACGATAGCGAAGGTCGGCGCCCACCGGGCAGGACCGATATGTACGAGGGTGACCGGCCCGCCTGCATCACGGAATTTCTCGGGACCGGTATCGAGATGTCGGAGTGCCCGGATGCGGTCGATCAAATGCATCGGCACGTCGGGCGCAATCGGAAAATCCTGGGCCTGTGCGCTTGTCCTGGCCATTCTCCGAGTGTGGTCCGCCTCGGACGGTCACACCAGACCCACTACCGAGTCATTGCGCAACCGCAACCTTGCTGAACTCGAAGGGCAGGCTCGCATGTAACAACAGTTCGACCCGTGGGAAGACCGGATCTCGAATTGCACTCTCGAGACGTAAAGCGGTGTCCGCGTGAGGATGTCCACTTGTACTCGCGCAATGTTGATCATCGGGATTATTCTGTTCGGGCTGCTCGTCGGCGCGGTGGCACAGCTCGTCGTGGGCAGGTCCGGGACCGGGATCGACTGGACTCTCGCGTTGGTCGCGGGCGTCGGGGGTTCGTTCATCGGCGGTCTGCTCATCAGCCTTCTCGCAGGTGACGGACTCGAATTACGCCCCAGCGGGATCATCGGCCCCCTCGCCGGCGCGATCATCGTGACCGCTGCCTGGTCGGCATGGAAGTCCCGGTCGCGTCAGGCCTAGCGTTATCGGTATCCCGCGACGAGAGACGATGCCCGAGTGACCTCACGCCCCGCAACCGAGCAGCGACTGCTCGACATCGTTCCCGGAAATCCGGTGTGCCGGGTCGTCCTGGACCGGGCGGGTGAACTCGGCATCGGAGACTGGTATCTCACCGCGGGCGGAGTCTTCCAGTCGGTCTGGAACTTTCTCGACGGCCGCGACCGGCAGGCCGGCATCCGGGACTACGGGTCTACGCTCCGCACGGTTTCGACGACCTGTTCGGGATGGTGCTCCTGGGCTGACCCCGTCTGAGCGCTCCGGGTTGAGTGAGAGTCTCGTGGCCCACGCTTGTGGGCAGGAAGGCTGAACCCATGGCAACGAGGAAACGGCACACGCCGGAGCAGATCGTCAGGAAGCTGGCCACTGCTGACCGGCTCATGGCCGAGGGTAAGGACGTCGCGGACGTCTGCCGCGAGCTCCAGGTCACCGAGGCGTCCTACTACCGGTGGCGTAACCAGTTCGGAGGGCTCAAGGCCGACGACGCGAAACGGCTCAAGGACCTCGAGAAGGAGAACGCCACGCTGAAGCGGCTCCTTGCCGACGCGGAGCTGGAGAAGGCCGCGTTGAAGGAGATCGCCCGGGGAAACTTCTGAGCCCGGAACGCCGGCGGGCAGCCGTGGAGCACCTCATCCGTGTGATGGGTGTGTCCGAGCGGTTCGCCTGCCGGGTCACCGGGCAGAACCGGACCACCCAGCGCCGCCCACCCGCCGCGGCTACGCCGGCCGATCCCGACGCGGGCTTGAGGATCTGGCTGAGGGGCTGGGCCAAGACCCACCCCCGCCGCGGGTTCCGGCCTGCCTACCACGACGCCCGCGCCGAGGGCTGGCTAGTGAACCACAAGAAGCTCCAGCGGCTGTGGCGAGAGGAAGGCCTCCGCATCCCGCAACGCCGACGCCGCAAGCGGACCGGGACTTCGACGGTGCCGATCATCCCGCCCGCCGACAAGCCCGACGCCGTGTGGGCGGTGGACTTCCAGTTCGACTCCCCTACCGCGACCGCATGGCGGTCCTCGGGCAGCACCTGGTCCGTTTGGTTGCGCTGTCCCTCGAGCTCGACGAGGACTACTTCGACGAAGGCTTCCAGGACCACGTCATCACCACCCGCCTGCTGCACTACCCCCCGCAGGACGGCGTCGGCGAGGGGAACGAGCTCGGCGCCGGCGCTCACACCGACTGGGGCCTGATCACCATGTTGTACCAGGACGAGGTCGGCGGACCGGAGGTCCTCAACGCCGATGGCGAGTGGGTCCGGGCCCCACACATCCCCGGCACCTTCGTGGTCAACCTCGGTGACCTCGTCCCGAAGCTCACCAACGGGCTCTACCTGTCCAACACCCACCGCGTGCTCAACACCACCGGTGTCCGCCGGTACTCGGTGCCGACGTTCTTCGACCTCGACTACGACTACGTCGTCACCGCAGTCCCTACGGTCCTCGACGAGAACGAGCAGCCCGGCCCGGGCATCACGACCGGCGACCACCTCGCCGAAATGCTGCGTCGCACCTACGCAGCCAGTTGAGCCAGACACGCGCCGAAGAGACGACGTCCGGTGTAACAGAAACGTCACTCTACATTCCTTTGATGAATACACATTCCGACAAGACTTGCGACTACCGAACTGAAATGGAGGAGCACATGAACACCCCCGCCTTCGAGGTCCCCGTCGTGGACATCTCGGCCTACACCAGCGCCGGCACCGCCGAAGAGCGTGCCGCCGTCGCCCGCGCCATGGACAAGGCCTGCGCCGCCGTGGGATTCATCCAGATCCTCGGCCACCAGGTCCCCGACTCCGTCGTCACCGGCCTCAAGGAGGCGGTCGACGACTTCTTCGTCCTCCCCCTGGAGGAGAAGAAGGACTACGTCGTGCCGGGCAACCGTGGCTACAGCCCGCCCAAGAGCGAGTCGCTCAGCCTCAGCCTGGGAGTCGAGTCCGCGACCCGCATGAACGACTTCTTCGAGGCCTTCAACGTCGGCGCCGAGGCCGGCTGGTTCGACCGCCTCGACCTTTCCGACGACGACTACGGCGTCAACACCTGGCCCAACGTCGACGGGTTCCGCACCAAGGTCGAGGCCTACTACGACCACGCCGCACGCGTCGCGCGCACGCTCACCACCATCTTCGCCGACGCCCTGGGCGAGGACTCCGGCTTCTTCGACTACCTCACCGACCACTCCGTCGACGTGCTCCGGATGAACAACTACGCCCTCCCCGAGGGCACCGACGTCTCCCTGGACGGCGACCTGACCGGGATGGGCGAGCACACCGACTTCGGAATCGTCACTGTGCTGTGGGCCGACCAGGTCGCCGGCCTCCAGGTCCTCGCCAAGGACGGCACCTGGCACGACGTCCAGCCCATCGAGGGAGCGCTCCTGGTCAACCTCGGCGACCTCACCGCCCGCCTCACCAACGACCAGTGGCTCTCCACCCTGCACCGCGTGAAGCCCCCGGTCATCGACGGCACCATCCAGCGCCGCCGGTCGGTGGCCTTCTTCCACGACGGCAACATCGACGCCACCATCTCCACCCTGCCCAGCCGTCTCGACGCCGACGGCGGACTGGCCTACGAGCCCATCCTGGTCAAGGACCACATCGCCGCCAAGCTCAACGGCTCCCAGTACGGCAAGGCCAACACCGCCGCCGTCCGCGAGGCCTCCCGCGTCCTCGCCGCCCAGAACGCCTGAACCCAGCCCACGCCCACCCGGAAAGAGACCCAGCCCATGTCGAACACACTGACCGACGTCATCCCCCTGATCGACCTCGCCGACTGGCGCACCGGCGACGCCGGCGTCCAGGCCGCCGCCGCCGCGAAGGTCGACCAGGCCCTGCGTGACTCCGGCTTCCTCATGCTCGCCAACCACGACGTCGACCCGCAGCTCGCGGCCGACCTCCGCAGCGCCGCCAAGGCCTTCTTCTCCCTGCCGCGAGAGACCAAGGCTCGCTATGAGACCACCGTCGGTGGCCGCGGCTGGCTGCCCAGCGGGAAGGAGGCGAACTCCTTCGCCGGCGAGGAGGCTGACAAGGCCACCCCCGACATGAAGGAGAGCCTGACGATGGGCCGCCCGTACGCCACGGGCAACCCCACTCTCGACAGCACCGCCTTCGCCCCGAACGTGTGGCCCGACGAGGTGCCCGAGCTCGAGCTCCTCGCCACCACCTACATGGAGGCCATGTACGGGCTCTACGACGAGCTGCTTCGCATGTGCGGCGAGGCCCTCGGGCTCGGCCGCGAGTGGTTCATCGAGCGCTGCGCCAACGGCACCCGGACCCTCAACATCAACCGCTACCCCTCCCTGGAGGAGACCGGCGTCCCCAAGCCCGGCCAGTTCCGCGTCGGCGCGCACACCGACTGGAGCATCTTCACCCTCCTGGACCGCCAGCCCGGCTACGGCGGCTTCCAGGTCCAGCTCAGCGACGACGGCGAGTGGCTCGACGCGCCCTTCGTCGAGGGAACCCTGCTGGTCAACATCGGCGACCTCCTCGCCCGCTGGACCGGCGACCGGTGGCGCTCCACCCGCCACCGCGTCCTGCCACCGCAGGAGTCTGCGCCGGCCGAGGAGCTGATCTCCTTGATCCAGTTCTGCGACGCCAACGTCGACGCCATCGTTGAGACGATGCCCGCCCCGATCGGCAGCGGCACCACTTACGACGCCGTCCTGGCCGGGGAGTACCTGCGTCAGCGCGCCATCCAGGCGACCGTGAAGTGAGCACCGACGTGAACACCGAGACAGTCCCCGACGCCAACCCCGACACCAAGGCCGGTGTCGCGCTCTCGTTCGTGACCCTGGTCTGCCAAGACGTCGACGAGGTCTCCAACTTCTACGCCGAGCTCTTCGGCCTGGACCACGTCACCTACCTCGAGGGCGACTACTTCCGAGCCCTCCAGCTCGGAGGAACCATCCTCGGCTTCAACACCCCCGTCGCCTACGAGCTGCTCAACCTGCCCGAGAGCGACCTGTCGGCCTCCGCGCCGTCGTTCTGGACCTTCGAGGTCGACTCCGAGGAGGCCGTCGACACCCTCGCCGCAGCCGCCGTCGCAGCGGGCGCGACCTACCGCAAGGAACCTTTCCGGACCTACTACGACGCCTGGCAGGCGGTGCTGCTCGACCCCGAGAAGAACGTCTTCCGGATCAACAAGTCCGCCTGAGTCAGCCCACGGTGCGGGCGAGGCCTCTGTCAACGACGCCAGAGCCCTCGCGCGCACCGTGGCAGTGAGACAGGTCGGTAGACTTCCGACGCCCGCTGGGCACCGCAGTCCGTAGAGAGAAGTCGATGTTGCAGGCACCGTCGCCCGTCGTCCCCGCCCGAGCCCGGGAGTTCGTTCTCATGGAATCCGAGGAAGCCGTATCCGACGCCGTTGCTCAGGCCGTCGGCGAGCGCGTGAAGTACTGGCGAACCGAGCGCGGTCTCCTGATGCGCGAGCTCGCCGACGCCGCCGGCATGAAGCAGCCCTTCCTCAGCAAGATCGAGAGCGGCAACGCCTCACCCTCCATGCTGAGCCTCTACCGGATCGCCACCGCCCTGAACATCACCCCCGGCGACCTCCTCCCAGCCGTCGCCCCGCAGCCTGGCGCGACCGTCATCCGAGCCGAGGAGGGCCGCATCGTCGCCGGCACTGAGCAGTCCAGTGTCCCGGTTCGATTGGTCGGCGGCTCCGAACAGCACTCCTTCGAGATCTCCGAGATGGAGTTCACCAAGGACCAGAACAACAATGAGTGGTTCGACTACCCCTCACCAGCGGCCACCTACCTCATCGAGGGACAGCTCAACGTCATCATCGAGGGCGACACCATCCATCGCCTGAAGCCGCGAGACACGATTTTCTACCCCGCCCGCATCCGCTCCAAGTGGGAAGCCGTGGGCGACGAGACCGTCCGCGTCCTCCACATCGTGACCCGGCCACGCCAGGCCTGACCTAGGGTCGGTGCTCGGTTGACGGACGGCGCCGGTCGGACGCTGGAGTAACCGGCGGCACCGAGGCTCGCAGCCCGTCTGTTGCCCACCGTGCGCAGCCCTGCACGTTATCCGCTCGTCCCGGGCTTCTTCGCCGCCGGCGGCGGCCGGCTCAGACACGCCACGTGCTGGCGAGCTGGCGGTCTTGCGGGAGAACGCCTACTCGCCGGTGACCACGGCTTCTGGCCACTGATTGCAACGCTTATCCCGGCGTCCACATGAAGCACTACGACATCGGCCTGGCACGGCCTGCGCCAGATCGCGTACTCCGACATCGACGGCAGATAGGCCGCTGCCGGGATCCCGCCTTTACCGGGTTCAACCACCCCGACACCCGAGCCCACTAGGTCGTAACCACCATCGACTTCTGCTGATAGTCGAAGTAGGCACCTGAGGTGATCGCTTCGTACTGGTGACTTGACCCCGGAGTGTGGACACGCCAATCCCGGTTTGATGCCGGGGGAAGCGAGACGATCCACGTATGGCACGCAAGACCTACAGCGAGGAGTTCTGCCGCGACGCGGTCGACCTCTACGCCACCACCGACGGGGCGACGGTGAAGCAGATCGCCTCCGACCTCGGCATCACCGACGCGACCCTCTCGACCTGGCTGAAGGCGGCGGGAGTCGCGGTCCGGGGCCGGACCCCGAAGGACCCTCCCGAGGGCAGCTGCGGGCCGGAGTCGCCGGCGCAGGAACTGGCCCGGCTGCGGCGTGAGGTCGCGGACCTGAAGGCTGCCAAGGACCTGCTGTCCACCGAGCGTGACATCCTCCGTCGGGCCGCGAAGTATTTCGCCGGGGAGACGCGCTGGTGAGTCGCTTCCAGTTCGTCGCCGACAACTCCGCCATCTTCGAGGTGAAGCGACTCTGCACGGCCGTCGAGATCAAGCGGTCCTCCTACTACGCCTGGAAGGCCGGCACCCCGGCACGCGCCAAGCGGGCCGCCAGCGATGCGGCACTGGCGGCGAAGGTCGGGCGTGGCCCCTGAAGAGTGGACACTTGGGTGTGTTCGTTAGGCGGCCTGATCCAGGGTAGACATGCGGTCGGTCTCGTAGTCAATTGGTGATCGGTTCTGCAATGCCGAGTGCTTTCTACGGGTGTTGTAGCGGGTGATCCAGCGGAAAACCTCGGTGCGGCATTGTGCTTCGTCGAGCCAGCGTTTCGCCCCCTGAAGCGTCTCCCGTTTCAAGGACGCGTTGAAGGACTCGGCCATCGCGTTGTCGGCGCTCGACCCGATTCGGCCCATCGATTGCCGCACGCCGTGCCGGCGGCATGTCGCCTGGTAGTCCGAGGACGTGAATTGACGTCCGTGATCCGAGTGGAAAATTGCTCCTTCCAGCGATCCTCGTGCCGCGGCCGCGTTGTCGAGCGCGTTCTCGACGAGTTCGGTACGCATGTGATCTGCGATCGACCAGCCGACGAGGCGCCTGGAACACACGTCGATCACGGTCGCCAGGTAGAGGAACTTACCGGTGCCCCTGTGTGGAAGGTAGGTGATATCGCCGACGAAAACGCTCCCGGGCTCGGCAGCGGTGAAATCGCGCTTGACCAGGTCTCCGAAGACCTGCGCCCCAGGATCTTTGATCGTCGTGTTCTTCGGTTTACGCAGGTGCACGCCGACAATGTTGTTGCATCGCATCAACCGCGCCACCCGCTTGTGGTTCACCGTGCCCGGCACCTGGTCATCATCGGCCAGTTCGGCGGTCATCCGCCGGTAGCCCAGCGTGTGGTCCCATTCCTGGTGATGGGCACGTATTCGGTCCACCAGCGCCGCATCGGCCTCCTGCCGGGCCTGGCGTGCCGCCTTTCCGGCTCGCCACTTGTAGTAGCTCGACCGGTGGATGCCGAGCACCGTGCACATCCGCTTCACCTCATGGGCGTCTCGGTGGTCATCAACGAACCAGAAGCGGATCACCAGTTCGTCTCTGCCGCGAAATACTTCGTGGCCTTGCGCAGGATGTCTCGCTCCTCGCTGAGCCTGTCGTTTTCCGCGACCAGAGCCTGGTTGCGGGCCCGGACCTGCTCAATCTCGGCTTGCATTCGCGCGAGTTGATCCTGCGGCGTCTCGGAGGCCCCGCGCTCTGGCGTGGCCTCGGACTGCGCCGACGCGGCCTTCTTACGCGCCTGGTGCACCCATGTCTTCAACGACCCCCGAGCGACTCCCAGATCCGCGGCCAACGTCGAGTACGACGCATCCGGACGAGTCTCGTAAAGCCGGACAGCATCGGCTTTGAACTCATCCGAGTACTTCTTCTTCGTCATGATGATGTCCTGCATTCTCCGGCCCAGTATGGGCCAGTCTCAGCGTGTCCACCACCCAGGGGCTATCCCCGCCCGCTACCGGCGGGCGATCCGCGCCCGTGGGCATTTCCCGACCGAGCAGGCCGCGCTGAAGTGTCTCTATCTCGCGACGCGGGCTCTGGACCCCACCGGTCGGGGTAGGGCACGATGGGCGATGAGGTGGAAGCCTGCCCTCAATGCCTTCGCGATCACTTTCGAAGGACGCATCAACTAACCGATGCCAGGCCGGATCCACCGTTTATCGGACACTCCCGGTCCGCCCACTCCGCCCGAATCCGGTGCTGGCACCTCGCAACGTGTACGAAGCGAAAGCCCGACGATGGCAGGTGGAATGGCCTCGATTGGTCGTCGAACCGTGGCCCGAGCGCTGACATCCTCATTCGCCGAGATCCTCGTCGAATCTGCGTCGCGCTTCCTCGATGCGAGGAAGATTCGTCGACGCCCACATCAGCAGAGCGTCGATCGGTTCCCGCACCGTCTTCCCCAGTGGCGTGATGCGGTATTCGACCGCGACGGGACGGGTGTTCACCACCCGGCGTTCGACGATTCCGTTGCGTTCGAGTCTGCGCAGCGTGGTCGTCAGCGATTTCTGCGTGACCTCGGGAACGGCGCGCCGCAGCTCGTTGAAGCGGCGCGGAGCCTCGCACAATTCGGTGAGCACGCTCAGGGACCACTTGTCGAGGATCTGCCCCAACAGTTCCCGGTGGGCGGCGACGGCGAGCAGATCGTGGTCAGCGGTATCCGACATGAAACCTGGTTTCGTTGAAGTGACTTCCGGATACCAAGTATAAATCAGATACCATTTGGTTCCGACCCCAGGAGAACTCCGTGTCCGTCACCCTGTTCAGCCCCGAAGGCACGCTGCCGAACGCTCCTTACCACCACGTCGCAGTCTCCACCGGCACGCGACAGGTCCATCTCGCCGGACAGGTCGCATACATGCCGGACGGCTCACCGATTCCTACCGAGCTGGCCGGTCAGGTGGCCCAAGCGCTGCGCAACGTCGCACGAGGCCTGGACGGAGCCGGCGCGACCTTCCGCGATGTCGTGCGCCTGACGTTCTACGTCACAGACTGGCATCCCGAGAAGATCGGACAGTTCATGGCCGGTGTGCAGGCCGTCGCGCAGGAGATCGATCTGCCCGATCCGATGCCGCCGGCATCGCTGATCGGTGTCGCGGCGCTCTACGAACCTGTCGTGCTCGTGGAGATCGAAGCCACCGCGGTTCTCGAGGGATGAGCGTCGTAGATCAGGCCGCGCAGATCCCGAAGACGGGGAATCCGTCGTCACCCGCAGTGGACCGGAACGCGACCCGCACCCGGGCCTCGGCGCAGTCGGGGAACGATCCTTCGATCTTCGAGTAGAGCCATGGCCCGTCGTCGAGTTCGACGATCGCGAGGGTGACCACGCTGTCGTCCTGCGCGCCGTCGTCGAGCGGTTCGACGACCTTCCAGGACACGATCGAGCCGGTGCCGGAGCAGCGGGCGGACTCGAGGTTCGCGCCGCCGCAGGAGGAGCAGCACGCTGTCTCCGGAGCGTGAAGCGTCGTGCAGCTTCCGCAGCGCAGGATCGTCATGCAGTTCTGCGTCGCGTGGGGCGCCATCGCAGTCCTTCCGTCAACGGAAAATGTCCGAGCCACGAAGCGGTCCGTCGTAGAGGGGGGCGGGACCCCGACGGGCCGATGACGTAGCTCCGATCATCGGCCCCCTATTCGAAGGTAGGTCGACTCGGGACCTTTTCCATCGGTACGCGAGCACACAGATCGTGGGGGTTCGCTGGTCGCAGCGCACAATGCCGGGTCGGTCGACAGGGGCTTTCGGGTCGTTCGGGCCACCGGATGTCACTTGGACAAGCGCCGAAAAAACCTCCCTACCTGCAGATCTTCCCTACTTCGGCGTGTTCCAGCTCGCACCGGCACCCAGTGCCACGCGCGGACACTGTGCGCGCAGCCCGAACCACTACCGAAACAGTGTGCAGCCGCACCGGTGAACCGAGGGACGTTCGTCCTTCACGTGGAAGACAGCGGCACCCGATTCGCCGGGTCGACTCGCCCGCAAGCTCGGTCACTCCAACGCCGCACACTGCGCGCTGTTGCCCGGCAACGCACTCGAAGCGCTGGCCGGCCTTGCAGGACGTCGCCAGGAGTCGGGGCGATCGGCCCGCCGACGCGGATATGTCGGGCATGCCGCCCACGCTCATCCAGGTCGGCTCGCACGAATTGTTCTTGTGGACGCGGAGTCGATGGCCGACCGTCTCGCCGACGCCGGTATGGCGTGCGATCTGCAGATCGGCGAGATCGGACGGTTCGTTCGCAGCACCGTGCCCGGCTCCCGCTGACGCGCAGTCAGCCGGACGCGGGCGGAATCTCCGAATTGGGTGCGAGCACGGCGGGGCCGAGCCAGTGGCACAGCGCCAGCGCGTTCTCGAGGTCGAGCCGACACTCGCGGACACTGTGCCCGATCTGCCCCTCCGCCTTGCTGATCCGGTAGGCGACCGAATTTCGGTGCAGATGCAGCCTTTCCGCTGTGGCGACGAAACTCCCTCCGCTGGAAAGGAACTCCCGCAGCGTGTGCCGCAGTTGCGCAGCAGCGGGATCGTCGGCGGCGAGGCGACCGAGCACATCCCCCACCCAGCCGCGGGCCCACTCGAGATTCGTGCACATCAACGCGACCGCGCCGACCTGGTCGATCGAGACGAGACGCGGACCCGGCAGCGCCGATGTCAGAGCCACCTCCCGCGCCTGCGCCGCCTGCCGATGGGTGCGGACGAAACCGTCGATCCCCTCCTGCGGTGCGCCGACGGCGACACCGACAGGTCGCTGCCATGCCGCGACGATCCCGGACAGTCCTCTCGGGTCGATGCGATCGACCGTGCCGAGCGGGATCCATGCCCAGGCGGTGTACTCGTCGAACTGCTCGAACAGCACCCGACCTCCCCGCCCGAGATGTTCGGCCAGAGTCGTCACCGCCTGCTCGAGACCGTTCCATTCGGTGCCGGACCGGTCCCCACCGACCACCTCGATATCGTCCGTCCAGACGATCACCCCGAGGTGGCGCTGGCCGAGCCGGTAGCCGAGGGTGCGCTCGACGTCCCCCACCTCGATCGGTCGTCCGGCCAGGATGTCCTGGATGCGGGCGGTCCGGGAAGCGTTGCGGTTGAGCAGCCAGGTGTCGCGCTCGGTCTCGTAGACCCCGAGCAGCTTCTGCGACACCCCGTCGATCCCGGCGGAGAGTTTCATCAGGATCTCCACGCCCGCCTGCATCACTGCCGCGGCGTCGTCGCTGAGTCCGGCCAGCACCTCGAGGCACCAGCGCATGATGCTGTCCTGCGCGAGCCGGTTGCTGCGGTCGACCACCGAGACGGGGAATCCCTGTCGGGCCAGCATGCGCACCAGCGAGTAGGACGCCGCCGGGATCTCTATCTCCTCGAGGTCGTCCCGCAGGAACCGGGTCATGGCTGCGACGCCTTCCTCCGCGGCCTGGGCGAGGGAGCGGCGGGTGTGGCGGTCGGTGGACATCGCCTCGATCTCGGCCGAGATCCGCTCGGTCATGTACTGCGTGATCTCGGCGTGCCGCGTCGTCGACAGGTCGGCGACCGCCTCGATCAAGGCACGCGTGGCAGGTCCGGGATCGCCCACGCTGTGGGTGTCCTGTCCGATCTCGTGAGGATTCATCGTGTCCGATTCCGGAGGCTACGGCGTCTGTCCGAGTGCACTGCCTTGCCGAGCGCACCGCCTCGACCGTAACGGCTCGGGACGGGCCGCCACCGCGGATCGGGGCGTCCCTCGGGCAACGATCATGCCGACACTCACGCCGGGTATTGTCCGGACCCGTCGGTTGCGCCGCCTAACCTGTCACGGTGAGTGAATCAGGCCGAGCGCGGTTCGGCGCGATGGAGGACGCCTTGGTGCGGGACGACCGCCTGCGCCTGTTCTCGTTCGCGACGGCCGAGAAAAGGGGGCACTACCTGTGGGTTCTGCGCGCATTCGATCACGCGCGCGGCAACTACTCGGTGCTGTTGCACGCCGGCGACGTCGAGAACGTCCTCACCCGGCTGCCCGGCGCGAGCGGCGACGACGTGCCCGATTCCTCCGAGATCCCAGCGCTGCTCGAGCAGCTGCACGCGTGGGGTGTGCTCGAACGCAGCTACGACGGATCCCGGGCAGCGACGCTCGCCGAGTACCGCAACCGGCACTACGTCTACCAGTTCGGGCAGGCGGGCTACCGGGTGTTCCGCGCCGTGGAGGACGTGTTGTCCTCCCGCGGGGAGGACGTCTCGCTGTCACGTCTGGCCCTTCCCGATCTGCTTGCCGATCTCAACGATCTCGCCGACGCGAACGCGGCCGGCGACGGCGAGCTGGTCTACCGGAAGTTGAGCCGCCTCGACGCGACGTTGTCGGACATGGCCGAGCGCGCCGCCCGTTTCTATCTCGTCCTCGGCGAGCTGGTGCGCACCACCGAGGTCACCCCGGAGACCTTCCTCGCGCACAAGGACGCGCTGCTCACCCATATGCGCGAGTTCAGCACCGACCTGGCCCGCTACGCCCCGAAGCTTTCCACGGCGCTCGACCGGGTACAGGCCACCGGGGTTCAGAAGCTCACCGCGGCCGCGGCCCGGCACGACGAGCGGGTGCTGCTCTCGTTCGAGGAACGCGAAGCGGACTGGGCGCAGCGCTGGTGGGGCGTCGAACACTGGTTCGTCGGTGTGGGCTCCGAACCGAGCGAATCCGAACGCCTGCGCGGCGCGACCATCAACGCGATCTCCGCGGTGCTCGGGCTGCTGCGCCGGCTCACCGAGCAGCGTCGCGGGGGTGTCAGCCGCGAGTCGCAGCTGCGGCATCTCGCGGGCTGGTTCGCTGCCGCGCCGTCCGAGGAGGCCGCGCACGCACTGTTCGATGCGGTGTTCGACCTGGGCCGGCCCCGACACTTCTCCGTCGCCCATCCCGATGCCGACATCGTGCCGGTCACCCGCTCGTGGTGGGAAGCGCCTCCCGTGGAGATCGCCCGCACCCTCGCCGAGACCGGCCGGCGCCCCGCAGCGGGAGCGCCGGGGCGGATCCAGCGCAACGACGCCGGAGTACGGCGGCTGCGCGAGGCGCAACTCGAGAAGCAGCGTCGCCGGGCCGAAGCGGCGCGTTCCCTCGCCGCCGGAGGGGTGCGCGAACGGAAGCTGAGCGAACCGGAAGCAGAGGTGCTGTTGAGCCTGCTCGACGCCGCACTGTCGGCCCGCGTGCCCGTGAGCGGGCGGGTGCGCAGCGACGATGCGTCCTCTGGTACGCAGAACGGCGTCAAGCTCACCCTCCGACCGAGCGGCGAGTCGACGGTGGTGCACACCGCGCGCGGGCGCCTGTATCTCGACGGTCTGTCGGTGGAGGTGCGATGAGGGCGCGTTCGATTCCGTCCGTCGAGCTGGATTCGTATCAGCGCGCCGCGCGGCTGGTGCTCACCCACCACCTCGTCACCGCGACCTTTCCCGACCGGTCGGCGCTGGCGACGGTGCGCCGCTGGGCCACCGAGCTGCGGGAGGATCTGCTCGCCACCTTCGGATACCGGCTCGAGGTCACCGAGACCACCGCGCGGCTGTTCACCGTCGCCGATCGCCTCGACGCGGGGGCGGGCACGTCGACGCACACCGGCCGGCCGTTCGACCGGCGCCGCTATGCCTATCTCGCGTTGGCGATCGCGGCGCTCGGTCGCGGCGCCGGGCAGATCACGCTGTCCGAACTCGCCGAGCACGTCGCGTCCGAGGCGAGCCGGGTGGACGGTGTCGAGCTCGACACCGAACGTGCCGCCGATCGCGATGCCTTCGTCGATGCCGTGACCTGGCTCGGCGTGCGCGGGGCGATCACCCTCGCCGACGGTGATGCGGGCAGGTGGGCGAGCGATCCCGACAGTGGTGAGGCGCTCTACGACGTCGACCGCGCGGTCGTGCATGCCCTGTTCCGGCCACCGCGGGCGTTGCAGCACCTCGAATCGGTGCGCGGTCTGCTCGGCAATGCCGGTGCCCCGCAATCGGACACGGCGGAGGTCCGGAGGCGGGTGCGACGCGCACTGGTGCAGCGTCCCGTGGTGTACGCCGACGATCTCGACGACGACGAAGCGCTGCAGTTGGCGTTGCCGCGCACCACCGACGAAGTAAAGTTGCTCACCGGCCTGGTGTGTGAGCGTCGCGCCGAAGGTGTTGCGCTGGTGGATACCTCGGGACGACTGTCAGATGTACGGTTTCCGAACACGGGGACGGTCGCGCAGGTCGCGCTGTTGCTGGCCGGGGAGATGTGCGATCGCGTCCTCGATCCCGACGCCCCTGCCCCACCCCGGATACCCGTACCTGCACAGACACAGGACGCTCTCCTCGCGGCCGTCGATTCCGCGATCCCGAGGTCGACGGTGTTCACCCCGCTCGCGGCGTCCGACACCCCGATCCCCGACGAGCTGGAGCAGGACGACGCCGCTCGTGCCCCGCTCGAGCATCCCTTGCTCGAGGATTCGTGGCTGGCGGGCACGGTCGGGCGTCTCGTCGACATCTACGGCCGGACCTTCGCCGCGCAGTGGCAGGCCGACCCCGCGGGACTCGCCGAGGCCGCGGTGGACATGCTCGATCGGCTGCGGCTGGTGGCCCGGGTACCCGGCGGGGTGCTCGTCCTGCCCGCGATCGCGCGCTTCCGCGGCGTGACGGTCAGTGTGCGCGAACGTGATCCGGAAATCGACCTGTTCCCCGAGACCACCCCGCCGACAGTCCCCGCACCCGATACGAACCCGACGGAGATCTCATGAGCAGCGCCCGATTCCGCCCCACGCGTGCCGGGATCATCAACCTGTGGGACTACCGCGACCAGGAGTTCTCGTTCGCCGACGGACGACTGGTGCTGCGCGGACCGAACGGGTCGGGCAAGACGAAGGCGCTCGAGGTGCTGTTCCCGTTCGTGCTCGACGGCCGGATCGAACCGCGACGTCTGAACCCGTTCGCCGGCGAGGAGCGCACCATGCGCTCGAACCTGCTGTACCGGGGGCAGGACAGCGCCCACTCGTACGTGTGGATGGAGTTCTGCCGCGGCCGCGCCGACGACCCGGAGGCCGTCACCATCGGCATCGGGATGCGCGCCACCCGCGGCAACGACAAGGTCACCCGCTGGCATTTCGTCGTCGACGGCCGTGTGGGAGTCGACTTCTCGCTGCTCGACGACGAGGACCGACCGCTCACCCGCAAACAACTGGTCGATCAGATCGGGGCCGACGCGATCGCCGATCGTCCCGTCGACTACCGGGCGGCGATCGACGCGCGCATGTTCGGTCTGGGCGCACAACGCTACGACCAGCTGATCAACCTGATCCTCACGCTGCGCCGCCCCCAGCTCGCCAAGAACCTCGACCCGAAGGGCCTCTCGCAGGCGCTGACCGACGGTCTTCGCCCCCTCGACGACGATCTCATCGTCGAGGCCGCCCGCTCGTTCTCCGCGATCGAGGAGGTCGAACGCACCCTCGAATCCCTCGCGGCCGCCGACGATGCGGCGCAGCAGTTCGTCAAGGTGTATTCGAAGTACATCCGGCAGCAGGCCCGCACCGCCGTCGACAAGGCCGCCACCCGTCTCGGGGTGGTGGACACCGCGGTGCGGTCGCTGCGTGAGGCGGCCGAGGCCCGCACCGAGGCCGCCACCGCACGCACGGCCTCGGAGGAACAGCTCCTGGTGGCCGAACGTGACCACGAACAGGCACGCACCACCCTCGAGGCACTGCACCGCTCCAGCGCCTACGAGGGCAAACAGCAACTCGACGACCTCGCCTCGGCGGTGAAGAACCTCGAGCGCACCACCGCCGCGCAGGCCGAGCAGGCGAACCGCGCCCAGGCCGTCGTGGCCGACCGGCTCCGCGACCACGACAGTGCCCGCGACGCGCTCGAGACGGCGACGGCGGCACGTCGTCGCGCCGAGGACGGGCTGAGTGCGGCGGCCGAGGACGCCGGCATCACATGGACCGGTCTCGACGGCATCGAACGGACCGAGCAGCTCAGCGCGGCGATCGACGCGCTCGCCGAGGAACGCGACGCCGACGTGCGCGTGGTGCGCAGCGCACTGTCCCAGCTCGACGGTGCCGCCGCTGCGCGGTCGCGGGCCGAGGCTGCCGCGCTGCGTGCTCGCGCGCAACGCGACACCGCGTCGGCCGCGGTGGAGGCCGGCGAGACCATGGTCGAGCTGTCCCGCAGCGAGGTCGCCGCCGAGCTGGGCCGGTGGTGGTCCGATCGCGCCGAGACCTTCGCGGCTGTGGGCCTGTCCACCCCGGTCTTCGAGGCGCTCGACACCGCCTTCGGCACCGTCGGTCAGGACGATGCCCTGTCCCCGGCGGCGGTGTTCGCCGAGCACACCGGGCCCGTGCTCGACGACCTGCGGTTCCGGCGTCGCGTGTGCGGCGCGGAGATCGAATCGCTCGGCACCCGGATCGCCGAACTCGAGGCCGAACGCACCGCCGTCGCAGCCGAAAGTGACGACGCTCCCCCGACCTTCCCGGCCCGCACCGGCAACCGCGACGATCTCGTCGGCGCGCCGCTGTGGCAGCTCGTCCGCTTCCGCGACGATGCCTCGGCGCAGGACGCCGCCGGTATCGAAGCGGCCCTGCAGGGCGCGAACCTGCTCGACGGGTGGATCACCGACGGCGTCGGCGACCTGCCGGACATCGAGTCGGAGCAATTGTTGGTGCCGCTGGCACCCGGGCACCGGCCGAGCGGTCCCACGCTCGCCGATGTACTCGTTCCCGAAACCGACACGGCCGTCCCCGGGGAACGGGTCGCCGCGGTGCTGTCGTCGATCGCATGGGCCACCGATCCCGGCCCGGACGCGCGGGTGTCGGTCGATGCGCACGGTAGGTTCCGGCAGGGAGTGCAGCTCGGTCGCCACGTCAAGGAGCAGGCCGAGTTCATCGGAGCCACCGCCCGCGCCCGGCGGCGGCAGCGTCGCATCGTCGAACTCGAGACCACCATCGCCGAGTGCCGAGCCGACGTGGCGTCGCTGCGCGAGCAGGATCGCGAGATCGGCGACCGGCTCACCGCACTCGACGAGGCCGTGAAGTCGTTGCCGCGCACCGGATCCGTGCTCGCCGCGCTACGCAAGGTCACCGAATGCGCCGGCGCGCTGCGGACCGCATCCGAATCCGCATCCGCCGCCGACCGCGATCTGGACCAAGCGATCGCCGCGGTCGCCACCAAAGAACAGCACCTGCGGTCGACGGCCGGCCGACACCGGGCACCGCTCACCGCGACGGAACTCGACAGTCTCGATGCGGCCGTGCGGCACTTCCGTTCGCAGGGCCAGGCCTTGCAGCGCGCGCTGCGCGAGCAGGTCACCTGCGGTGATCGCCTCCGCGACAACGACGTTCGCCTCGACGAGGCGCGGGTCTCCGCCGAGAATGCGGCCGAACTCGCGGCGGAGAACGCCGAGACGCTGGCCAACGAGCAGCAGAAGCTCGAGACGCTACGCGAGTCGATCGGGGCGAGCGCCGACCGAATCGATGCCCAGCTCGACGAGGCCCGGCGCCGAATCGAGGCGGCGAAGACCGCCGAGCGGACCGCACGTAAGGCCCACGAGTCGGCGCTCGAGCGGATCGGCAAGGCCGAGGCCGCCCACACGGGCGCCGAGCAGACACTGCGGTCGGCGCTCACAGAGGCCCGCGCCGACGCCGATGCTCTGGCTCCCTTCGCCCGCCGCGACCTGCTGACCCTGCTAGGCGCGGAGAGCGAGCACATGTGGCCGTCCAGCGCCGCCGCGTGGCTCGACGCCGATCAGCTGACCTATCGGATCCGGCAGTCCCCCGACGACACCGTCGACGTGCTGCCCACCGAGGTTGTCGCGTTGTTCCGGGCACTCGACGCCGCCACCGACTCGGTCACGGCCTCCGAGTCGACCCGCAAGTCCACCGCGTCTGCACTGACCTCCGCGCTGCAGGAGTTCGACGCCGAACTCGCCCGGGGTCGCGACTACCGCCTGCATTGGGACGCTGCCGACGGCATCACCGTCGTGCAGGTACAGGACGAACAGGGCTACACGTCCGTCGCGGCGTTCGCGCAGCGCATCGCGCGGGCGCGGCAGGAACAGGAGACCCTGCTCACCGACTCCGAACGGCGCATCCTCGAGGACGCGCTGCTCACCGGTCTCGCGCAGCAGATCCACGAGCGCACCGTCGACGCCCGCGACCTCATCGCCCGGATGGGTACCGAGATGCGGCAACGGCACATGTCCTCGGGCAACACCATCGGGGTGCACTGGGTGCTCGCCGACCATCTCGACGAGCCGGCCCGGGCGGTGTGCAAACTCCTCGACCGCGACGCGTCGATGCTGGCACCGGACGATCTCGCGGGGATCCGCGCGCATTTCGCCTCGCGGATCCGCGCGGAGCGGGCCGCGCATCCGGAACGGTCGTACCCGGAGATCCTCGCCGCGACGCTGGATTACCGCCGGTGGCGGGTGTTCTCGTTCAGTCTCGTCGGTGCGGACGGCAGCGAGGACCGCCTCACCCCGGCCCGGCACTCGGCGTTGTCCGGTGGCGAACAGTCCGTCTCCCTGCACCTGCCGTTGTTCGCGGCGGCGCACGTGATGCTCGATTCCGCCGACCCGCATGCGCCGCGCCTGCTCGCCCTCGACGAGGCCTTCGCCGGCGTCGACGACACCGGTCGCAGCGAACTGCTCGGCCTGTCCGTGCAATTCGACCTCGACCTGTTCATGACCGGTTTCGACCTGTGGATCACCTATGCCGGTGTGCCTGGCTGTGCGCACTACGACCTGTCGCATTCGGTGGCCGAGCACACCGTCGCCACCACGCTGCTGGTGTGGTCCGGTGGCGAACTGCTCGCCGAGCACGACGGGTCGGATCTGGAGAGCGCGCTCGGATCCCCGCGCACCCGACGGATCACACGCCCGGTGGAAGGAGCCCTCGAGTTCGCATGATCATGACGACGGTCACTACGGCGTGTTCCTCCTCGATCGAGGCTCTCACCTGCGCCGCGGACCTACGATGCGGAAGATGACGAGGCTTCGGGTATCCAGACTCATCGTCGGCGCCGCGACCGTGGTCGGGCTGCTGCTGGGCACGAGCCCCGCGGCAGCGGCACCGGCACCGGCACCGGGCGCGCGGGTGACCGCGTCGCCGGACGGTTTCGCGCTCGACGGTCGGGCCTGGTGGCCCACCGGGTTCAACGCCTACCAGCTCGCCACCGACTGGTCGGTGAACTGGGGATGCGGAGCGATGGTGAACCTCGACGCCTATTTCGGTACGTTGCCCCCGAATTCGCTCACCCGCTTCAATCTCTTCCAGGCGCTCGCCGTCAACCGGTTCACCGGGCAACTCGACTTCGGACCGATGGACGCGGTCTTCGCCGCGGCCGAAGCGCATGATCAGATGCTGCTGCCGGTCCTGGCACCACAGGACGGCGCATGCGAGGACGAGGTCTTCAAGGGACGGCAATGGTACGTCGACGGGTGGACCGAATTCACCCCGGGACACGAAAAGGTGGTGATGAGCTACCGGGACTGGATGCACACCGCCGTCGCCCGCTACCGGAACTCACCATCCCTCGCAGCATGGGAACTGGTCGGCGAACCGGAGACGAGTTCATGCACCGACCCCGCGTGCCACTGGTGGACCCGGTCGTGCGAGCCCGGCGCCGCGCAGGTGCTGCGCGACTTCTTCGACACGGCCGGAGCCGAACTGCGCGCCGTCGACCCACGCACCCTGATCACCGCGGGTTACACCGGGGGCGGTCAGTGCGGCACCCAAGGTGACGAGTACCAGTTCGTCAGCGCCTCCCCCTATGTCGATGCCGTGCAGTACCACGACTACGGCGCCGACGGCGTGCCGTTGCCCGGCGATCAGTGGAACGGTCTCGCCCGGCGGGTCGCGCAAGCCGCAGCCGTCGGAAAGCCGTTGCTCGTGGCGGAGATCGGTGAGCTCGCCGGGTCCTGCGGGTCGCTCGGTGACCGCGCCGACCACATCACCACAAAGATCGAGGGCCAACGCGCCGCCGGCACCGCAGGTGCACTGCTGTGGGCGTTCGTGCCCGACCCGAGGGAAGCCGACTGTACCTACGACATCGGATTCGACGACCCGTTGTGGGATGTGGTCGAGGACCTCGGATCCGTCGAACCCTCCACTCTCCCGAACGCGCAGTTCTCTCCGTAAGAGCAGTCCTCACACATCGACGGTGAATCCGAGATCCACATCGCACGCGGCCTGCCCGGCGCGGATCCCCCAGCTCTCGGTCGGGATGTCGCGCACGATCACGGTCACGTGGTCGGCAGGAATCGCGAACGCGCCGAGCCGCTCGGTGATCTCGCGGTAGAGGCGCCGCTTGGCGTCGACGCTGCGCCCGGCGAAGCAGTCGACGATCACGAGGGTGTAGAGCTCGGGCGATGTCAGGGTCGGCGGCACCGCGAAGCGTTCGGGTTCGTGAACCACGAGCCGGATGTGCTTATCGGCCTCCGGAATCCGGAAGGCGGCGACGAGCGCGTCGTGGACGGCGTCGATCATGCCGGTCTCGACCTCGTGGTCGTGGCGGGTGCGAACCTCGATGAGCGTGCTGGGCATCCGACACTTCTACCCGTCGGAGAACCCCTGTGCAACCTCGTGGGGCAGGTCGTCACCCATCCGCCGCGCCGGTCCCCAATCGGTCGCCGTCGCGGATCGGGAGCGCACGTAGTTCGGCAATGCGTTCATCAGCCGTGCCTGCCGTGCCTCGACCGCTCTGATCGAGTGTTCCGCGGCGGGCCAGTGCTGGGCGAGCAGTTCGTAGGCCACACGGCCGAAGAACATGCCGTCGATGCCGGCGAGGACGTCGGCCATGTGATCGTCGAGGTCGTCGTCCGCGACATCGGTGTGCGGGCACGAATGTCGTCCGACGATCGGCGGCCCCAGCAGGCATGCCGGCGATTCTCCGGTGTCGCCGCAGGTTGCCCACGCACACCCGGCCCACGAGCGCGGGATGCATCAGATGTCCGGGCGGATCCATCAGGCTGCTGACCCGAAGGAAACGGTCGACGACCACGGGATCGTTCTCGGCCGCGGCCAGGACCCGCGCCACGTACGCGTTGCCGAGTCGCGTCTGCACGCTGCGGGGTCCTTCGACTTCGGGCAGCGCGAGGTCGGAGCCGATCGCGAGCTGCCACGCAGCACCGATCGGTTTCTTCGCGGCCCGGAAGAACCTGCGGGACAGGTCGTCCTCGTCGAGGGGTTCGGCGGTCCGGAGCGCGGCCACCACGTGGTCGGGTGCGTACGCCTCCACGGCGAAGATCATGCCGCCCAGGCTCGGTGGCGGTTCGCGACCGGCCATCGCAGCGACCGTGAACAGCCACATATCGTTCTTGTAGTCGAACAGCGCCATGCCCGCCGGACGTCCCGGCACAACACCGATCAACACCATCTTCTCCATCGGTGTGCCCGGCGCGAGTCGTAGCAGCCGGCTGCGGTATGCGACGTGGACGACGACGTGCTCTTCGACCGGTCGTCGGTAGCCGAGTTTCTCTAGACCCGCCGGGGTGCGGGCGCCCCGTCCCATCGCGTCGACCACCAGATCGGCCGTCATGATCCGAACACCGTCGCGGCTGCCCACCTGCACCCCGGTGCCCCGGCGGCGGTCGGGTGTCGCCGTCAGGTCGCCGACGTTGTGTCCGTCGAGGAGGGTGATGTTCGGGATGGCGCGGACGCGTCGCCGGACATGGTGTTCGAGCAGTGGCCGACTCGGCACGTAGGTGGCTCGACGGTCGCGGAAGCGACGGTTCTCTGCACCGGACGGGAGGACGTCGCGGTCGACGACCGTCACCGCGTCGTAGGACTCTGCCGGCGCACGGGCCGCGAGCAGACCACCGACGCTCGCGCCCAGAACGATTGCATGGTCCCCGATCTTGTCCGTCTCGTCATCTCCGTCGTCCGGTCGACTGTCGCACTCCGTGCCTGTACACGAAGTCTGTGGTGGCGATCGTCGAGGGTCGCGAGTAGCGCACTACTCGATTCGGAATCCGGTTGACCGGCCGCGGCGGCACTGCTTCGATCGGTGCCATGAGCGACCGCACGCGCCTGACCCGCAAACCCGAACGCGGCACCGACGATCCGGCGGTGCTGCACCGGCTTCTCGACGAGGCCCGCATCGCGCACGTGGGTTTCGTCCGCGAAGGATCGCCTGTGGTGCTGCCGATGGCGGTGGGCCGCGACGGGGACCGGTTACTGCTGCACGGCTCGACCGGCGCCGGCATGTTTCTCGCCGCGCGGTCCGGGATCGAGGTGTCGGTCGCGGTGACGCATCTCGACGGGCTCGTCTTCGCCCGGTCGGCCTTCGACCACAGCATGAACTACCGCAGTGCGGTGTTGTTCGGTGTGGCCACACCGGTCGCGCCGGGCGAGAAGGAACACGCATTGAAGGTGGTGACGGAGCATCTGATTCCCGGTCGGTGGGACGAGGTCCGGTCGCCGACACCGAAAGAACTGGCCGCCACCACGGTCCTGGAAGTGCCGCTCACCGAGGTGAGCGTAAAGGTCCGGGCGGCCGGACCGGGAGAGGACGCCGGGGACGGTGAAGACCACTCCGTGTGGGCGGGAGTGGTGCCGTTGCGGACCGTCGCCGACGATCCGATCCCGTCACCGATCACCGGGTCCTCGACCGCGTTGCCACGCTCCGTGCGCGCACTTCTGTGACATCGAACGGGCTGTCCGTTGTGACATCGAAGGGGCTTTCCGTCGTGTCCGCCCCCGAATCCGACATCGGTGATGAAAGGATGCCCGCGTCGAAGGAACAGATCGGAGTCGCCGCGAGTGCCATCAACGTCCGTGTCCGTGAAAGCCGCACGCAAGCGGCTCGGTGAGCTGGTCCGGGAGGTCAACGACGAGACCGTCGCCGTCGAGATCGTCGGCAAACGCGGCACGGGCGTCCTGATCTCCAAGGACCGCTATGCGGCGCTGCAGGAAGCAACCTTCCTGCTCCGCTCCCCCGAACTAATGGACAGCCTGCGCCGGGAGATGCAACGTTCGCTCGAGGCCGCCGCGTCGACGGGCCGGCGGCAGCCGCCGGCTGCTCGCCGGCGCGCGAAGAACAAGAAGAAGCGCAAGAAACGGCGTCGCGCCCGTTGACCGTCTCCATCCCGTACATCTGCACACCGCCGCCGAGCACTGCGGCCGGGCGGTGCAGATGCCGGAAGTCTCGCCGCGAGGCGGTGAAAGCGGTCGTCCAGCTCGCCGATCCCGCGGCCGCCTCCGACGCGAACTCGCCACCTGCAAGTACCCGACCGGAGTCGAGTCCGTGCGTAACCGGCCGCGCGATCCGACCCGCACCCGACTGGTCCAGAATCGACCGAGACCGGTGTTGTTCGCGAAATCCGTTGGGAACTCGCGAACAACACCGGTCTCGATTCGTCAGTATCGGGCGGTCAGGTGCCGCAGAAGGTCCGGAAGGACTCGGCGAACGAACGCGGTGCGGGCGAGACATATTCGTTCCACTCGGCACGCGCCTCGAAGGGATGTGTGACGACCTCGAGCAGTCTCGCGAACGGCTCGAGGTCGCCGCCGGTCGCTGCCTTCAGCGCGGCGTCGACCTGATGATTGCGCGGGATGTACAGCGGGTTGACGCGGTCCATCGCCTCCGCCCTCTCCCCTGCTGCCCGGTCGTCCCGCTCGGCCGCGGCGTGCCAGCGTTCGAGCCACGGCGCCGAGCGCTCACGCGGCACGAGTCCGTCGAGGGGTGCCGGATTGCCGCGCAGTTCGTCGGCGAGGGCACGGAAGGTCACCGTCCAGTCGGCGCGGTGCTCTTCCAGCAGCGTCAACAGATCGTCGACCAGTTCCTGATCGAGAGAGTCCTCCGGGAGACCGAGTTTGGCGGCCAGACCGGACCGGTAGTGACGCTCGTAGCGGGTGTCGAAACTGTCCAGAACAGCGGTGACCGCGGCGATCGCCGCATCCGGAGTCGAATCGACGAGTCTGAGCAGGGTTTCGGCGAAACGCGCCAGATTCCATTTCAGGACGGCGGGCTGGTTGCCGAACGCATAGCGCCCGCTGTGGTCGATGGAACTGAACACCGCCGCCGGATCGAAGGCGTCGACGAAGGCGCACGGACCGTAGTCGATGGTCTGCCCCGAGATGGTGGTGTTGTCGGTGTTCATCACCCCGTGGACGAAACCGACGAGCATCCACTGCGCCACCAGCGACGCCTGCGCCTCGACCACGGCGGTGAACAGTCCCAGGTAGCGGTTGTTCTCGCCGGTCTCCGGCAGGTCGAGCAGATCCGGATAGTGCCGGGCGATCGCGTGGTCCGCCAGTGCACGCACGACCTCTCCCTGCCGCGCCGCGAACTCGAAGGTCCCCACCCGCAGGTGGCTGGCCGCGACACGGGCCAGCACCGCGCCGGGCTCGGCACCCTCGCGGTGGACCGGCCGACCGGTCGCCACCACCGACAATGAACGGGTGGTCGGAATGCCGAGGGCGTGCATGGCCTCGCTCACCAGATACTCGCGCAGCATCGGCCCGACGACCGCGAAGCCGTCCCCACCCCGGGAGAACGGAGTGGGCCCCGAACCCTTGAGATGGAGATCGACGCGGTCACCGTCCGCGTCGACGAGTTCACCGAGCAACAACGCCCGACCGTCGCCGAGCAGCGGAGCGTATCCGCCGAATTGATGTCCGGCATAGGCCATCGCGACCGGCTTGGCACCCGCCGGCACCTCCGCGCCGGCCAGGACGGCGACGCCGTCGGCGCTGCGCAACGCCGCCACGTCCAGTCCCAGCGACACCGCGAGGTCCTCGTTGAGCGCGAGCAGTTCCGGGTCGGGGGCCTCGGCGCCCTGCCACGGCACCGACAATCCGCTCAATTCGTCGGCGAAGGAACTGCCGAGACCGGATATCGTGGTGTTCGTGCCGACGGGGAAATCCGGAATCGCAGTCATCCTTCGAGGGTAACCGTGTGAGACCGACGCATGTCGCGGGCGAGGAGCACGCCGGTGGAGCCCGGTCACCGGCGGCGCATCATTCCGTCCCGGACCGGGTATCCGCCCCCGTGCACACCGACCCGGACGATCCTCGCCGTCCCATCCGGCGGATCCAGGTCCGCGACGTCGCCGAGCACCTCCGCGATGTCCTGCGATCCGGACCAGCGGACCGGCACGACCATGTGATCACCGGCATCAGCGACGATTCCCGGACGGTGCGCCCCGGCGATCTGTACGTAGCGCTACCCGGACACCACGCCCACGGCCTGGACTTCGAAGCCGAAGCCGCCACCCATGGCGCGGTCGCGGTGCTCAGCGACCGGCCGTCGCGCCTGCTGCCCGCCTTCGTGGTCGATCGACCGCGCGACGTGGTCGGCCCGTTGGCGTCGTGGATCCTCGGGCATCCCTCCCACGACCTGCAGGTCCACGGCATCACCGGCACCAACGGCAAGACGAGCGCGACCTATCTCCTCGACACCGCACTCGCGGCCACCGGCGTGGTGACCGGCATGATCGGCGGGGTCGTCGTGCGCGGTCCGGCCGGCACACGACCCGCGACCCGCACCACTCCCGAGGCCTCGGTCGTGCACCGCACGCTTGCCGAGTTCCGTGACCAGGGCGTGCAGGCGGTGACGCTCGAGGTGTCCTCGCACGGCATCAGTCAGGGCCGCGTCGACGGTGTGCGTTTCCGTACCGTCGCCTTCACCAATCTCGGGCGCGACCACCTCGACTTCCACCACACGATGGAGCAGTACTTCGCCGCCAAGGCGGCACTGTTCACCGCCGACCGCACGCAGACGGCCGTGGTGAACATCGACGACGAGTACGGCCGACGTCTGGCTGCCTCCGTCGACGTGCCGCTGTGGACGCATTCGACCCGCGATCCCCGCGCCGACGTGTACGCGGACACGATCCGGTGCGATCTCCACGGCACCACCTTCACCGTGCACACACCGGCCGGGAGTGCGCCGGTGCGACTGTCGCTGCTCGGGCCGCACCAGGTGGCCAATGCGCTGACGGCGCTCACCTCGGTGGCCGCCGTCGACGGCGACGTCCTGCAGGCCGCGGCGGGTCTGGAAACCCTCGCGGGTGTGCCCGGCCGACTCGAACGCGTCGACACCGGCGAAGGCGTTCTCGCGCTCGTGGACTACATGCACAACACGTCCGGGCAACGCGAACTGCTGCCCTTCCTCCGGTCGCTCGCCCCCGAGCGGCGACTGGTCCTCGTGATCAGCGCGACCGGAGAACGCTATCCCGGCAAGCGATTTCCGCTCGGGCACACCGCCGCGACCTACGCCGACGTGGTGGTCGTGACCGACGACAGTCCCCTCTCGGAGGACCCGCGGGTGCTCAGGGATGCGGTCGCCGAAGGTGCCTTCGCAGCGCGCAGTGCCCGCGTCGTCGTCGAGGCCGACCGACGTCGCGCGTTCGACATCGCCATCGCCCACACCGGTCCCGGAGACGTCGTCGTCGTGGCCGGACGGGGATGCGAGCCACGCCTGGTCTCCGGGGACACGGTGCAGGTGTTCGACGACCGGGACGAACTGCGGCGCGCACTGCACCGCGCGCACCGGAGGTCCACCTCGCGCGTGCCCCGCTGCTGAGGACTGCCGGGTTCCTAGGCCTGCAGGCCGGGTTGCCCGGGCAGGATCGTGAACGACGCCGCCGTCGACACCGGCGCGTCCGGTTCGGTGACCGTGTCGAGCACCCGGAAGTCGGCGTGCACGGCGTCCGGGGTGATCATGGTACGCACGTAACCGCGCCGGTCGTTGTGGAACTTCAGGTGCGGGTTCGCCGGCATGTGGTCGACCTGCGTCGCGCCGGTTCCGTTGCCGTTCGACGTGATCGACGTGCACACCAGTTCCGAACCCACTACCGGCGCGTCGGGATCGGTGAAGTCGACCTTGATGTCGTTGGCCCAGTGCCGGTGCACGTCGCCGGTGAGCACGACGGCGTTGCGTACCGGCGAATCCACCCAGCCCTGGGTGATCCGACGACGTGACGCCGCGTACCCGTCCCAACCGTCCATACTCACCTCGTCGCCCTCAGGGCTCGGGTCCTTGTCCTGTTCGGCGAAGAACACCTGCTGACCGAGGAAGTCCCACTGCGCGGTGGAGGTGCGGAAACCGTCGAGCAGCCACTGTTCCTGTTCGGTTCCGGTGAGTGTTCGTGCCTCGTCGTGACGTTCGGCGACGTTCTTCTTCCACCCGTCGCCGGCGGCCTGATCGTCGCGATACTGGCGGGTGTCGAGCATGTGGAAGTTGGCGAGATTCCCCCACTGGATCCGCCGGAAGATCTTCATGTCGTGCCCCCGCGGTGTCGACGAGGGTCGCAGCGGCATGTTCTCGTAGTAGGCCTGGAAGGCGGCGGCGCGGCGGGCGAGGAAGTTCTCGGTGGTCTCGTTGCTCTGAGCGGCGTCGGTGTTCTCCGGAATCGTTCCGGCCCAGTTGTTGTCGACCTCGTGGTCGTCCCACACCACCAGCCACGGTGCGATCGCGTGCGCGGCCTGCAGATCGGCGTCGGCCTTGTACTGGGCGTGACGTTGCCGGTAGTTCGCCAGGGTGACCGTCTCGGGTCCGTCGAGCGAGCGGACGAGACCGGTGTCGCTGGTGTAACCGCCGCTGGTGTACTCGTACAGGTAATCCCCTAGGTGCAGAACGAGATCAGGGTTGTCCTCCGCCATGCGCCGGTAGGCGGTGAACCAGCCGTGTTCGTACTGCGCGCAGCTCGCGAACGCCATCGTCAGAGCCGCCGCGGTCTCGGTGGCCGACGGTGTCGTCAGCGCCCGCCCCACCGCACTCATGTGGTCGCCGGTACGGAACCGGTAGAAGTACTCCCGGCCCGGACGCAGCCCGAACAGTTCGACGTGCACGGAGTGGGCGCTGTCGGGGACGGCTCGTTCCTCACCGCGTGCGACGACACGGGTCATCTTCTCGTCCTCCGCGACCTCCCACTGCACGGTGACGGGACGGTTCGGCATGCCGCCGAGTCCGTCCTCGGCGAGCGGGTCGAGCGCGAGGCGGGTCCAGATCACGAATCCGTCCGGCACCGGGTCGCCCGAGGCGACACCCAGCAGGAAGGGGTCGCCCTTCACTCCCGGCGCGTCGGCGCGCGCGTATCCGGTGACACCGACGGAGGTGGCTGCGGTGACGACAGTGATTCCGAGTCCGGCCGAAAGGAACGATCTACGTGACAAAGGCATGGCCACGGAAGGTAGTGGCCGAATCTCCTTCGCACGGACTACGTTACCGAACGTAGGAAGAACACTCGGAAACATTTGGGGATACGCCGACAGGGGTCGGCAGCACCGCATCGAGGTCTACGATGAGGAGGGGCCTCGAACGGAGGAGACTGTCATGGTTTTTCCCGCACTCACCCACGTCGCCGTCACCGTCTCGGATCTGGCCGCGAGCACGGCCTGGTACTCGAACCTCTTCGACGCCACACCCGTCCTCGACGAGGACGACGAATCGGGCACCTTCCACCATGCGGTCTTCGCACTCGACGGTGGCACGTTGTTCGGGCTGCACACCCATTCCGGTTCGGCGTCGCAAGGGTCCTTCGACGAACGGAACACCGGGCTCGACCACATCGCGTTCGGTTGCACGGCCGACGAACTAGAGAAGTGGCGCGACCGGCTCGACAGTCTGGGTATCCCACACGGGGACATCAAGAACGCCTCGTACGGTTCCGGGCTGTCCTTCCGCGATCCCGACAACATCGCGCTCGAATTCTTCGCGCCGCCGAGCTGATCACCCTCGCCCCCAGCGACGATCCGCCGCGCCCGGATGCTCTCTAGCGCAACCTCCGCCGCGGACGATAGCTCAGTCGCGGACGATAGATCGACGTTGCCCATTGAATGGCGTCCTCGAGTTGCCGCTCGCTCATCTCGAACACTTCGTCGACCTCCGGCTCCACCGGCTCGCAGGGGCAGTAACCGTTTGCAGGTCCGGCATAGGTGGACAGGACGGCACCACCTTCCACGACGAACACCCCGGGGTAGATCTCGCACGCGAAACGCCGGTTCGCCAGGACCCGATGGGTGACCTTGACTTCGTACACCTTCGTTACCTCCTCGGAAGCCCGAGTGTTCGGACCGGGTAATTTGCAAACCTGCAGAACTCCGCAGCGAACCGATCGAGTCGAATACTCGCGGTCGTCCAGCGATTGCTCGAATTCACGCCTGACGGCACGATGCTTCGCTCTGCCTCGACGGGAGTTCCGCGAACGAGGCCAGAGCAGCAGCGGGAAGTTGCCGACAATGCGACGGCTTGTATGCCGACTGACGTTTACGCATCAAGTCGAGGTTGAACTTCGCAGCCGCAGCGCGGACGTGCTTCGATTTCAGAGCTGAACGCACGAAGCGGATGTCATCGACAATCAAGCACTGCTCGAATCCTCCGCCGGACTTGTGGGTCCCCTCGCCGAACATCACTCCCCGAGCGGCGAGCAACACCCGGCCCCACCTACTGACCGGGAGATAGCGACTATCCACGAAGAACACGGCGGCTATGTCGTCCGACTCGTCGGAGACCGCAATGTAGAACGTCTCCAGGGCAGCCATGGAGATGCAGAAGATTCGCCTGCGGTTGGAACTCGGGAAACAACTCACCGTCCAGAATGTCGCCTCGGTACGGCACGGATACGGCACGCAGCGGGAAGGTACAGTCCAAGCGCCGCGACGATCTGGTCGTATCGAGGGTGTTCCTGGAGCCGTCGGAAGTCGCCGGCGTGATCCTTGATACGTTCGAGGCCCTCGCGTTCGTGGTCGAACGGGGAAGGGCTGATTTCGACCCACCGGTCACTGCGCACCGGGTTCCCCCTCTTCATTCCGATCGTTCACGTCCGTCACAACGTACCCGGACACACACAGTAGGGATCAGCGGCTATCCGGATCAGGACAAGGACTGTCGGACGCCCCAAGCACCAGGAGCATTCGAAGCTGGAGAAGTCAGACGGATTCGGCAAGCAAAGACTCGTCACCGACACGGACCAGCGACTTCTTCAAGCGTGGACTCGGACGATTCGACTCGAGCCAGCGCTTGATCGCCATCTTCTGATCCGACTTCGACAATCGACTCAGACCGAGGTTGTTGATCAACTGGCCGACGGCCCGCGGCTCCGAACGCTGAGTCTCAGGCGGATGAAAGCCTCTGTCGTCCCACCGACGACACCGAAGTCCGACATCAGATCACGTCCGCTTCCAGAACCGGCAGGACAACGCCAGAGCAGTCGGAATGACTGATCCGGCCCACGCGATGGGAGCGACCTGGGCCGAGCAGTGGCTCGCATCGGTACCGGAGGATCCGCTGAATCCGCTCGTAGAGTCGATCTGATCGCTGACACCGCTTCGACGCAGCGCGCTGCGCCTGGGTAAATTCCGCGGGCGCAACACTCCGACAACCACGCGGCCTCGATGGCATTCCCACCCGAGAGCACCAGCGAGCGCCCCACGTCCCCTCCCTCATGGCTTCGTTCCGGTGCCCTTCAGATCGCAGATGTGCCGATCTGCACCACACGCGCCCATTCCGGCGGCCTGTCCGGAACGAAGTCGGGGTTCGATTCGCTGCGGGTCGCAATGCGGGGGAACAGACCGACGATCGTCCGGCACCCCGGACGGCTGCTGGGCCAGGGGGTTTCCCCGTCGGTGAGCACCACCATTACATCCGGCCGGGGCCGAAGACGCAGCATCCGGGCGAATCCGGCGCGCAGATCCGTGCCACCGCCTCCGACCAGCGGAATGTCCTCGGCCTGACACAGCGGGTGCACGATCCGCGCGGCCGCGTCACAGGACAGCACCGTGACCAGGTCACGACGCCCTCCCACGGCCCGCGCGATAGCGGCGACCTCGAGCAGTGCACTGCCCAGATCCGCGTCGCTCACCGAGCCGGAGGTGTCGACGATGACACCGACCCGCGGCGGGGTTCGCCGCAGGCTCGGCAGCACCGCTCCGGGCACGGCAGCAGAGCGCCGCGCCGGCCGGCGGTAGGTGTAGTCGTCACCGGCGCCGGACGCGGAGGTGGCCGAGCGGATCGCCGCCCCCAACAGAGTTCGCCACGGCTGCGTCGGGTGCAGAGCTTCCTCCGCCCACCGCTGCCACCCGCGGGGTGCACTGCCCGGCTGCCCGATGATGCTGTGCGCCACCCGGAAGCGCACAGCGTCCCGTTGCTCGTCGCTGAGCGCGTTCGCCCCTTCCGGTCCCCACTCCCACTCACGGCTCAGTCCGTCGGCACCGCTGCCGCAGTCGAGCCAGGCCAGCCTGTCGGTGCACGGACCGAGGCCGAACTGCTGCAGATAGTCCTCCATGAGCTGACCGGCGGGCAACTGCAGGGTCGACGGCAGAACGGCGTCGTCGGGTAGGGGCAATCCGTCACCGAACGCATCGTCGTTGATCTCCGCGTCGGCGGCGATGTTCATGCGTAGTCGATCGGCGCGACCGCCCAGGTCGTGCGCGCGGGCGTAGCGGTCGCTGCGGCCGTGGTGGTCGCGCAGTACGTGCGAGACCTGGTGAACAAGGACTGACGCCAGTTCCTCGACCGGCCGCTGAGCGACGAAGACGGGTGAGATGTAGCAGCGCCAGTGCCGGTCCACACCGATCGTCGGTACGCGAGGCGATGCGACGATGTGCAGCGCGTGCAAGGCGGTCGCGAGATACGGCCGGGCGCGCACGGCATACAACCGTGCGGCATAGATCCTGTTCGCGTCGAATGCCGGTGACGTCGTCATCGGCCGACTTGCGCGGCAGCGTCGTCCGCTGATCGCGCGACCGAGACGACACCGGCAAGCTCGTCGATCGATGCCGGCACCTCCCAGTCGTCGCGGCGCAAGGTGGCCAGTGTGGTCGCCGGCACAACCACGAGATCGGGCGGCCCGGATTCCACCGCAGTGGCCAGCAGTGCCCACGCCGCGTCCCAGCGGGGTTTGTCCGGCCGTCGGCGGACCGCGGCAACCACCGCGTCGAGCACGGCCTGGCGCAGATCGCCGCGCTCGGGAAGATCGGCAGCCGCCGGATCGGCGAGCAGCGCCTCCGGATCCGGAAGGTCCATACGCTCGATGGCGGCCAGCAGCTCGAAACCGGGTCCGTCACCGACACTCCCCCGAACCAGGAGGGACAGCACATCCTTCGACGACGAGGTGGCGGTGGCGAACGCGATCAGCCGCACGGTCATGTCCCAGCTCCGCGGCGACGGCCAGGCACTGCCACGACGGGTCTGACTGCTGGGGAGTTGATGTACGAGGGCGGGCCGGGCGGCGAGGAGTTCACAGACCGCGCGGCGGGCGAACGTCACGGCGTCGGAGAACTTCTCCGGATCGAGGCGCGGCAGCGTCGCGCGTGGCCAGGTTCCGCCGAGACCTCGGACGACCACGTCGTGGTCGTAGGTCCAGTTCAGATGCACGAATCGGTTCGCCAAAGGTGGGCTCAGCTCCCAGCCGTCCGCTGCCGAGGACGGTGGGTTGGCGGCGGCGACGATGCGGATACCGGTCGGGAGTTGCAGTGCCCCGATTCGTCTTTCGAGGACGATACGGAGCAGGGCCGCCTGCACGGCGGGTGGTGCCGTCGACAATTCGTCCAGGAACAACAGTCCCCGCCCGGCCTGCACGAGCCGGACCGCCCAGTCCGGGGGTGCCATGGGGACTCCGTGAGTTGCGGGATCGTCGCCGAGAACGGGCAGACCCGAAAAGTCCGACGGCTCGTGCACACTCGCGATGACAGTGGTCAGCGGCAGGTCGACGGTCTCGGCGAGCTGGGTCAGGGCGGCGGTCTTGCCGATTCCCGGTTCACCCCACAGCAGTACCGGTAGATCGGCGGCGACCGCCACGGCGAGGGCTTCGAGTTGGTCGTTGGGGCGAGGCTCGGTGGTGACCGCGTCGAGCATCGCCGACAACGCTGCAGCACTGTCGAGTTCGTTGTTCGTGGACCGGGCAGGAAGGAGTGGGGACGACATGTGTACCACCTGTGATGTCGGAAGGAACAGCAGGACACGAACGGTAGGACGCCCTGCGGAACAGCGGGCTTCGAGAAGGAAAGAGATTCAGTGTGATCGGGTGCGACGCGACCATCCGAGTCGGCGAGGTCGCGATGCGGGCGGCGGTCCCAGCGGTTCGGAGAGATACCGGTCGTAGATGGTGCGGCGGTCCGCGGAGGTCCGGAGTTCGTCCAGCAGAGGTCCGTCACGGAGGACCGCGTCGGGACCGAGCAGCCCTTCGACGACTGCCAGCGCCCCGGCGGCATCTCCGTGATCCAGGCGTTCACGAACGCCCGGCAGGCAGTCGGGACGGCGATGCGCCTGGTCGATGGCGTGAAGACACGGCAATGGAGTGCCGCCCAGTCGGGCGAGCAGTTCTTCGCGCCGGATCTCGGCGGGATCATGGTCGAGCGCGGTCAGGACGCCGTCGACCAGCCCGAGCCGGTGCCGTTCTCCACGGCAATCGATCAGGTGAGTTCGATTCCCCCGCTTCGGTATCCGGGGTGCTTGCGGCGGTGGCCGACCCGGATCCAGCGCTGCGGCGACCAGCGGGTGCAGACGGTCGGCGGTGATTGCTCCCGACCGGAGCAACGTCAGGTCTGGGGGCACCCAGATCGCGGCCTCGGGCAGCACCGGCAGCGCAGCGAGCCGGCCGCGCGGGTAGTCGTCCACAACACGCAATGCCACGGGATCCATACCGCCGGCCGGTTCCACCACTACGTCGAGTCGACCCCCGCATCGCACCCGCACGGGACCGTCACGGTGCCCGTCCGTGCGGAGCAGGATGCCGGATTCTGCAGCCCAGCGGTCGACGGCGCAGTTCTCCGGGATCATCGCGGCCAGACTGGGGGCGAACGCGGTGGTGGCCGGCACCTGCCCTGTGCCACCGCGTAGTCGCAGTTCAGCGGACCTGCGGACATCCCACAGGTGCCGGTGGAGGTCGAGGCGGAACCGTCTGTTGGGGCGTGGATGGGGATGGTTCGTCAAATCCGAGCCGTCCCACAACGTCAGCGCGATCCGCTGCCCCGCATCCGCCCAGGCCGGAGCGGTCCGAACGATCAGATGCATGGAACTGTTCGCACCGCAGCGTTTTCTGTGCTCATGCGGCCCGTACCGGGCCAGCGAGATGGTCAGCCCCGGGCGTAGTAGTCCGTCGGGAGCTACGCGCGGTAGGTGCCAGCGCAGCAGGTCGGGGGCCAGGTGTCGTAGATCGTCGAGGACCTGCGACGCAACCTCGACGCCGTGCCTGTTGCGCAGTACGCGTAGGTCGAGGTCGGGGTCGAATCCCGCTGCGGCACAAGCGCCACGCCAGTCACCTGCACGGCGTCGGTCGGTCGCGTCCTCGATCATGGACGGCGGCACGGCGAACTCGCGCACGCGCAGCCAGAAGGACAGTCGGGGATCGGTCCCGTTCGCAGTCGGAGGGTGCATCAGCACTCACCGTGTGCGAACTGGGCCCCCAATCTTTGATCAGAGAAGGTTGTCATCGGCGCAATCGTAGCGTGTCGTGGCACGTGCGGCCAGTACGCGCGGCCGGTTGCCGCCTCGGGCGTGCTTCCGGTTGCGCTGGGGGTCGCATTCGCGCACGAGGTGCTGGACATAGACTGCTCACCCATGTCCGGGAATCCCGCCTTCGACCACCTCATCCGGTCCTTGATCGCCGCGGTCGGCGGGCCCACATTCGACCGCGGCAGCCGTTACGCCGAGCGGGGCGCGGTCGTCGATTGCGGATTCGACGAGGACGATCTCGTCGGTTTCGGAAGAATCGCCGGCACACGGATGTATCAGGCCGTCGTTCAACTGCACCCCGGGCCACGGGGACTCGAGTACGAGCACGGCGAATGCTCGTGCCCGGTCGGCTACGACTGCAAGCACACCGTGGCGCTTCTTCTCACATTGCTTGCCCCGCAGGAGGATACGACCCCGAAGACGCCCTCGTGGGAGGCACCGTTCGAAGCGATGTTCGAGGACCACGAGACCGGTAACGGCGTGCCCCTTGCCCTGCAACTGGCGTTGACACAACGAGCACACGCTCCGGCGCCGATGCTCACCGCGCGGGTGCTGCGGCCCGGCCGCACGGGATGGGTGTCCGGCAACATCTCGTGGCAGAACCTGGCCTACACCTACGACGTGAACAAGCAGCATCAGCAGTTGCTGCTCGAATTCGCAGCGCTGGTACAGGCATCGACACGCAGTTACTACAGTTCCGCCTCGAGCACCGTCGACCTGTCCGCAGTGTCGCCGCGACTGTGGTCGCTGCTCGACGATGCCCACCGCCTCGGGATCGAGCTGCGCTACGCGAAGAAGAAGCACGGTGCGGTGCCGCCGCCAGGCACCGCCGATGTGCATGTCGACGTCGCCGATTCGGGTGACGGCCTGACCGTCACCCCAGCCCTGCACATCGGCGACGATTCGACCGGGGCCGCGGTCGCGTTCATCGGTGCCCCCGCCCATGGCGTCGTCTACCTCCCGTCCGGGGATCACGACGGCGGCGCGCCGGCAGATCTACCGTTCCGTCTCGCGCAACTCCGCAACCCCGTTGCCGCCGGCATGCAGCGACTGCTGCAGAGCGGCGGTGCGCTCACCGTGCCGGCAGATCAGGTGCCGCGGTTCGCGACCACCTACTACCCGCGTCTGCACCGAGCAGCGACCGTCACCTCCGTCGACGGCTCGTTCACGGCACCGACCGTGACGGGGCCGGCGCTGCTCCTGCACGTCGCGTTCCGCCCTCAGCATCGCGCCGATCTGCACTGGCAGTTCGTCTACACCGTCGGCGACGGCGAATATACGGTCGAGTTGTACGAACATCTCGGCGACACCGTCCGCGACCGCGACGTCGAGGACGCGCTGCTCACCGAGATCCGACCGGTGGTCGCCCCGTTCGGATTGGACAACTCCGTCGACCGGCAGCTGTTCTCCCGCGTCACCATCGTCGATCTCAACACCGCACGACTGGTATCCGAGGTGTTGCCACTACTGTCCGGCCGTGACGACGTGCAGGTGCGCGTCGAGGGCACCCCCGCCGACTACCGAGACGTCGGCGACAGCCTGCGCATCGGACTGTCCACCAAGGCCACCGCCGACTCCGACTGGTTCGATCTGGACATCACCATCGAACTCGACGGGGCCACCCTCCCTTTCCGGGAGGTGTTCACCGCACTCAGCGAGGGCGCGGCAACTCTGATGCTGCCCGACGGGGCCTACCTGCCCCTGGACAAACCCGCACTGCAACAACTGCGCCGACTCGTCGACGAAGCCCGCGCACTGCACGAAAACAACGATCCGGATCGATTGCAGCTGAGCCGATTCCAAGCCGGGATCTGGGAGGAACTGGCGGCGCTCGGTGTCGTCGACAAGCAGGCCGCGGCCTGGAAGAAACAGGTACAAGGACTTCTCGACGTGAAGGCCACAGCAAAGACCCGGGTGCCGAAGGCATTACAGGCGACGCTGCGGCCGTACCAGCTCGACGGATTCCGGTGGTTGACGTTCCTGTGGACGCACGGACTCGGCGGAATCCTCGCCGACGACATGGGCCTCGGCAAGACCCTGCAGTCGCTTGCACTGATCTGCCACGCGCGCGCGAAGCGACCCGCGGATGCCCCGGTACTCATCGTCGCGCCGACCTCGGTGGTTCCGAACTGGGCCACCGAAGCCCGGCGATTCGTACCGGATCTGAATGTCGTCGCGATCACCGAGACGTCGGGCAAACGCGGTGCGTCGCTGGGCGAACTGATCGACGGCATCGACGTCGTCGTCACGTCCTACACGTTGCTGCGCTTGGACATCGACGATTATCTCGAACGGGATTGGTCGATGTTGCTGCTCGACGAAGCCCAGTTCGTCAAGAACCACCGGGCGAAGGCATATCAGTGCGTGCGGCAGATCGAGGCACCACTGAAGGTCGCAATCACCGGCACTCCGATGGAGAACAATCTGATGGAGTTGTGGTCGCTGCTGTCGATCACGGCGCCCGGCCTGTTCCCTCATCCGACGAAGTTTCAGGACTACTATCGCAAACCCATCGAGACAGGCAGCAACCCCGAACTGCTGGTGCAGTTGCGGCAGCGCATCAAACCGCTGATGTTGCGTCGCACGAAGGAACAGGTCGCCACCGACCTGCCGGAGAAACAGGAGCAGGTGCTCGAGGTGGAGCTCGCACCGAAACACCGTGCCCTCTACGACCGGCAGTTGCAGCGGGAGAGGCAGAAGATTCTCGGGCTCGTCGACGACCTCGACAGCAACCGCTTCACGATCCTGCGGTCGCTGACCTTGCTGCGGCAGATGAGTCTCGATCCGGCGCTGGTCGACGACGCGCACGGCACAGTCGGCTCCGCGAAGATCGATGCGCTGCTCGAACAGCTCGACGACGTGATCGCCGGCGGGCACCGGGCCTTGGTGTTCAGCCAGTTCACCGGGTTCTTCGACCGGGTCCGGACACGGCTCGACGCTGCCGGAATCGACTACCTGTATCTGGACGGCAAGACCCGCAAACGCGGAAAAGTGCTCGAGGACTTCAAGTCCGGGGTGGCGCCGGTGTTCCTCATCAGCCTCAAGGCCGGCGGGTTCGGCCTGAATCTGGTGGAAGCGGACTACTGTTTCCTGCTCGACCCGTGGTGGAACCCCGCGACCGAAGCGCAGGCCGTCGACCGTACCCACCGCATCGGGCAGACCCGCAACGTCATGGTGTACCGGCTGATCGCCCGCGACACCATCGAAGCGAAGGTGCGGGCGCTGCAATTGCGCAAGGCGGAGCTGTTCTCGTCGGTCGTCGACGACGGAGAGATGTTCTCGTCGGCCTTGACCGCCGACGACATCCGCGCACTGCTGGCGTAATCGCCCCGTGCGTGGTTGTGGTAACACCCGCTACCACAACCACGCACCGACGCCTCAGCGCAGGTTCACACCAAGCAGCGCGTCGACCGCGTCGGCGAACAGACCCGGCGCCGATGCGTCGTCTCCCCCGCGCTCGACGGCGAAGGTCGCCCACCCGTCGAGGGCATCGAGGGCCTTCGGGGTGTCGAGGTCGTCGGCGAGGTGCTGGCGCAGGCGCGCGACCGTGTCCTCGGCGGAGGCGGCCGACGGCAGCGCCGCCGCCTGCTTCCACAACGCCAGTCGCGCCTCGGCGGCGGCGAGGACCTCGGACGTCCACGGACGGTCGACGCGGTAGTGCCCCGACAACAGCCCGAGCCGGATGGAGGCGGGGTCGACGCCCTCACCGCGCAGCTTGGAGACGAACACCAGATTGCCGCGCGACTTCGACATCTTCTCGCCGTCGAGGCCGATCATGCCGGTGTGCACGTAGTGCCGGGCGAAACGCCGATCGCCGGTGACGGCTTCGGCGTGCGCGGCGGAGTACTCGTGGTGCGGGAAGATCAGGTCGCTGCCGCCCCCCTGCACGTCGAAGCCGGAGCCGATGCGGTTGAGGGCGATGGCCGCGCACTCGATGTGCCAGCCGGGGCGTCCGTCACCGAAGGGCGACGGCCAGGCCGGTTCGCCGGGACGCTGCGCGCGCCACAGCAGGGCATCGAGCGGGTCGCGCTTGCCGGGACGCTCCGGGTCGCCGCCACGCTCGGCGAAGAACCGCATCATCGTGTCGTGGTCGTAGCCGGACTCGTAGCCGAACTGCTCGGTGGCGTCGGTCCGGAAGTAGACGTCGGGGTACTCGGCGTCGTCGACGATGTACGCCGCACCGGAAGCAACGAGCTTCTCGACGAGCTCGACGACCTCGTTCACCGACTCGACGGCACCGATGTAGTCGCGCGGAGGCAGCACCCGCAGCGCCTCCATGTCCTCGCGGAACAGCGCGGTCTCGCGCATGCCGAGGACGACCCAATCCTCACCGTCGCGCTCGGCGCGTTCGAACAGCGGGTCGTCGACGTCGGTGACGTTCTGCACGTAATGGACGTCGTGGCCGGCGTCGCGCCAGATGCGGTTGACCAGATCGAAGGTCAGGTAGGTGGCGGCATGGCCGAGGTGGGTGGCGTCGTAGGGGGTGATGCCGCACACGTACATCGTCGCGGTGCCGCCCGGGGTGACCGGACGCACCGCTCGGTCCGCGGTGTCGAACAACCGCAGCGGAGGCCCCTGACCGGGGACGGACGGGATCGCGACGTCGGACCAAGATTGCATGACTACGAGCCTAATGGAGTCGCGAAAGTGCTCCACGCGGGCACCCGGGCGTGCGGCAGGCGAACGGCCGCAGCCTCAGAAGGCGGGCCAGGGAATACGCCGGTCGCCGCGCGGATGCGGCATCACGGGGTGTTCGAGCAAGCGGGTGATCCTGCGCTGCAGGGCACGCACCTCGGTGGCGGTGATGTGCTCGCACAGTTCCTCGGCGAACCCACCGTCGAACCGGCGCAGCAGCTTGTCGAGGTCGGCGAGGAGAACCGGGTCGACCGGGTCGCCGCTCCATCCCCACAGGACGGTGCGCAGCTTGTCGTCCTGGTGCAGGCAGATGCCGTGATCGACGCCGTAGACGTGTCCGTCGAGACCTTCGAGGACGTGCCCACCTTTGCGGTCGGCGTTGTTGAGGACGACATCGAGCACCGCCATGCGTTGCAGGCGCGGATCGTCGGCGTGGGCGAGCACCACCTCGGCGCCGTCCAGATCGCGGGCACGCAGGATCGGCAGCCACCCCTGCGCGACCGCACCGGCCGGGCACAGGTCCACCAGATCCAGGCGTTCCGTTCCGCCCTGCGCGGAGTCGACCGTGTCGATCCAGCGCTGCACCATGCCGGGACCGTACGGGCCGTCGCGCAGCACGGTGAGCGGGATGACGTCCCAGCCGAGTGCCTCGGAGATCAGGTACGAGGCGACCTCGCGTCCGGCGAGGGTGCCGTCGGGGAAGTCCCACAACGGCCGCTCCCCGCGGACGGGTTTGTAGACGCACCGAACCTCGGTGTCGCCGAGCTGCGCGTCGCACACGAGGGTCGCGTTGCTTGCGTGTGCGATCTGCCCGACGACGTCGAGGTCGCCATCGGTCAGCACGCTCCGCACGTCCGGCGCCGTCACGCGGTCAGCTTTCTTCCTCGCCGAACCACGCGGCCGGATCGAATCCGGGGGTACGCAGGTAACCGTTGGTGCGGACGCAGATGTGTCCGTCGGCGCCGATCGGTTCGCCGCACAGCGGGCAGGGCGCGCGCCCGGCCGAGACGACGAGTTCGGAACGGGCCGCGAATTCGCGGGCCTGCACCGGGGTGAGGAATACCCGCACCGCGTCGGGACCTTCCTCGGTGTCGTCGAGCACCACGGACTCGTCGAGTTCGGTGTCGGTGACCGCGAGCAGCTCCACCACCACCGATCCGGCGTCGGCGTCCCAGCCCAGACCCATGGTGCCGACCCGGAACTCGGCCTCGATCGGTGTCACCAACGGGCTGACGTCGACCTCGGGGTCGTCGGGGATCACGGTGCCGAAGCGGCGCTGTACCTCTTCGAGCAACAGCCCCATCCGGTCGGCCAGGATCTGCACCTGCTGCTTCTCCAGAAGCACGCTCACTACACGGGACTCGTGCACGGCCTGCAGGTAGAACACCCGGTCGCCCGGTTCACCGACAGTGCCGGCGATGAACCGATCAGGTGTTCGAAACACGTGTATCGCGCGGGCCATCACACCTCCTCGAGTCCCCACACTCTGCCATGACGGACACTGCCATTATCCGCGTGCCGTCTCCTGTCGGTGCCCCTGCGGTGGGTCGCCGGGTTCCTCGACCGCGCCGGGCACTTCGCCGCCGGGCACGGACTTGGGTTCGGACGGCCCGGCAAGCCCGGACAGGTCCGAACCGGTGTCGTTCACGCGCAGCACGAACGGCCGGGTGTCGGTGTAGCGGACGACGCTGATCGACGCCGGCTCGGCGACGATCCGCTGGAAGCTGTCGAGATGCGTCGCGAGCGCGTCGGCGAGGATCGACTTGATGACGTCGCCGTGGCTGCACGCGATCCACACGACGTCCTTGCCGTGCGCCTCGCGCAGACGCCGGTCGTGTTCGCGGATCGCAGCGACCGCGCGGGACTGCACCTGCGCGAGCCCTTCACCGTCCGGGAAGACCGCTGCGGAGGCGTGCTGCTGCACGACCGCCCACTGCGGTTCCTTGACCAGTTCCTTCAGTTCGCGTCCGGTCCACTGCCCGTAGTCGACCTCGGCGAGTCGCTCATCGACGACCGGTTCGAGTCCACGATCGGTCGCCAGCGGCTGCACTGTCTGCCGGCACCGCAGCAGCGGCGACCGCACGATCTCGGTGATCTCGAGCCCGGCCAACCGGGTGACGAGATTCTTCGCCTGGACGTGGCCGACCTCGTCGAGTTCGACACCGGGGGAACGACCGGCCAACACGTGCGAGGTGTTCGCCGTCGACCGTCCGTGCCGCAGCAGGATGACCGTCATGCGCCCAGCCTAGAGGTACCGCCTGTCGGCAGCCTCTCAGGTGGCGGAGACCACGCCGGTGGCGAGCAGTCCGAGCACGATCACGCCGAGGATCACGCGGTAGCCGACGAACCAGTACATCGAGTGGTTGACGACGAAGCGCAGCAACCAGGCGATCGCAGCGTAGCCGACCGCGAAGGCGATCACGGTCGCGACGAGCAGCTGCGCCCCCGAGGCATTGAGCCCCTCCCCGGCCGGTTCGAAGGCGTCCGGCAGGCTGAACAGACCGGAGGCGACGACGGCGGGGATGGCGAGCAGGAACGAGTATCGGGCGGCAGCCTCGCGGGTGAGCCCGAGGAACAGACCGGCGGAGATGGTGCCGCCGGAGCGGGACACGCCGGGGATCAGGGCCAGCGCCTGCGCCGAACCCATGATCAGCCCGTCCTTGAGGGTGAGCTGACTCACGTCGCGCCGCTGTTTGCCGAAGTACTCGGCAGCTGCGATGACGATCGAAAACACGATGAGCATGGTGGCGACGAGCCACAGATTGCGGGCGACGGTGCGGATGTCGTCCTTGAACAGCACGCCGAGGATGCCGATCGGGATGGTGCCGAGGATGACGTACCAGCCCATCTTGTAATCGTGGTCGGAGCGGTGCTCCTTGTGGAACAGGCCGCGGAACCAGGCCCGCAGGATCCGCCAGATGTCCCCGGCGAAGAACACCAGAACGGCGGCCTCGGTGCCCAACTGGGTGACTGCCGTGAAGGACGCGCCGGCGTCCTCTCCGAAGAAGATCTCCGAGACGATCCGCAGGTGGCCGGACGAGGAGATCGGTAGGAACTCCGTGAGGCCCTGCACGATGCCGAGGACGATCGTCTGTAGCCAGGTCATCGATTCGCCGATCATGCGGCGACCCCCGGCACGAAGGCTGCGGTGGGGACGGATCGGTGGTCGCGGATGCAGGGAGCAGTTCTCACTCGGCGAAGGGTACGTGGAACCCGACCGGTCGGCGCGCCGGACGCTGCCGCGCGCCTGTTGCGCATTAGGGTGCAGTACCAGGGTCGTGGCCGAGCGCGGCGACGTCCCGTCGTGTCGGGAGGAAACGCGGACGGTTATGGAATACAGGACAGTCGGTGCGAGCGGCCTGCGGGTTTCACGGCTCGGCCTGGGCACCTTGACGTGGGGTCGTGGAACGGACGGCGACGAGGCCGCAGCCCAGTTGTCGGCCTTCGTCGATGTGGGCGGCACGCTCGTCGACACCTCCCCCGCCTACGGGGACGGGGTCGCGCAACGGATCCTCGCCGAGCTGCTCGACGACGTGGTGCCCCGCGACCAGCTGGTGCTGTCGGGCAGCTCCGGCATCGACACCACCACACTCGGTTCCGGCCGCGTGGACTGCTCCCGCTCGGGCCTGCTCAACCAGCTCGACGCGACCCTGCGTGAACTCGGCACCGACCACCTCGACGTGTGGCAGGTTGCGACGTGGGATCCGCACACCCCCGTCGACGAGGTGATGGACGCCCTCGAATTCGCCGTCACCAGCGGGCGCGTGCGATACGTCGGGGTGCGCGGCTATCTCGGCTGGCAGCTCGCGACCGCCGCGGCCGCGGCCCGGCGCCCGGCGCCGCTGATCAGCACGCAGGTCGAGTACTCCCTGCTCGCCCGCGGCGTCGAGGACGAGTTGATCCCCGCCGCGGCCCACCACGGCGTGGGTGTGTTCGCGGCCGTGCCGCTCGCCGGCGGTGTGCTCACCGGTAAGTACCGGTCGGGGGTGCCGGCGGATTCGCGCGGCGCCGACGACGTGCACACCGAGGAAGTGCGCCGTTATCTCACCGAATCCGCGGTGCGCGTGGTCGACGCGGTCGCCACGGCCGCCGACGGGCTGGGCACCTCCCCGCTGGCCGTCGCGCTGGCGTGGGTGCGCGACCGACCGCACGTGGCCTCGACGCTCGTGGGTGCCCGGGATCTCGCGCAACTGACCGGAGTGCTGGTCGCGGAGGAGTTGGCGTTGCCGCCGGCGATCGCCGCGGCGCTCGACGACGTGAGCGCGTGATCTCCGCGACACCGCCCGCACCCTGCCCTTATCCGGAAGGTTAGGCTAGCCTGCCGAGTACATTCGGTACAGGCAATGTGAGGGGAGGTCGGTCGATGGCCACGACCGAAGTCGTCGGATTCGCCGAACGGATCCGGCTCGAGACCCAGCAGGCGCACAGTGACACCGAGAACTCGGTGTTCGTCTCGGAACTGCTCGGCGGCAAGCTGTCGACCGAGGCCCACGCCGCGCTCATCGCGCAGACCTGGTTCGTCTACGACAGCCTCGAGCGGATCGGCCGCAGCTACGCCGACGACCCGATCGCCGGTCCCTTCCTCAGCGACGAACTGCTCCGCACCGCCGCGCTCGAAGCCGACCTCGACTTCCTCGTCGGCTCCGACTGGCGCGACCGCATCACGCCGCTGCCCGCAACGGTCGCCTACGTCGACCGGCTCGTGCAGGTCGCGGCGGTGTCCCCGGAAGCCTTCCTCGCGCATCACTATCTGCGCTATCTCGGCGACCTGTCCGGCGGCCAGATCATCCGCCGCATGCTCGAACGCGCCTACGGCTACGAGCGCGACGGGTTGCGCTTCTACATCTTCGACGGGATCCCGAAGACCAAGCCGTTCAAGGACGCCTACCGCGCGAAGCTCGACGCCGCACCGCTCGACGGCGACCAGCAACAGACCGTCATCGACGAGGCGAACCTCGTGTACGGGCTCAACGGTGCCCTGTTCGCCGACCTCGCGCGCGATATCGACCGGTATCGGGTGCGTGCCTGACCGATGTTCCGTTCCCTCCTCCGCCTCCCGGTCGCGCTGATCGCAGTGCTGGGTGTCCTCCTCGTCGCCGCATGCAGCGCCCCCACCACCGACGGCACGACCGTCACCGACGTCGCGACCGGTCCGCGCACCGCCGTGGTCGATGCCGAACCCGAGCCGATCACCTCCGACCCGGCACCCGCGCTGCCGGCCACGGTGCGCGGCGTGGACGGCGTCGAGACCACGATCACCGACATCTCCCGGATCGTGGTGGCCGACCGCTCCGGCACCCTGGCGCAGACCGTGTACGCCCTCGGACTCGGCGACAAGCTCGTCGGCCGCTCCACCGCGTCCTTCCCCGCGATCCAGGACGTCCCCAATGTCACCCCCGGCGGGCACGGTCTCAACGCCGAGGCGATCCTCGCGTTGAACCCGACCGTCATGCTCACCGACACCTCCATCGGTCCGCTCGCGGTGCAGGAACAGATCCGCGCGACCGGCGTGCCGGTGGTGTTCGTCGACCCGGAACGCTCCCTCGACACCGTCGCCGACGACATCGAGGCGGTCGCGGCCGCGCTCGGTGTGCCCGAGGCCGGCGCCGCGCTCGCGCAGCGGACGCTCGACGAGATCGCCGCGGCAAACGACTCGATTCCCGCCGACCATCCCGAACCCACCGTCGCCTTCCTCTATCTGCGCGGTTCGGCGATCAAGATGCTCGGCGGCCCCGGATCGGGGGCCGATGCGCTCGTCACGGCCGCCGGTGGTCGCGACGCCGGCATCCTCGCCGGCCTGGACTCGCAGTTCGTGCCCATCACCAGTGAGGCGATGATCGCCTCGGCGCCCGACATCATCCTGGTGATGACGCACAGCCTCGACTCGGTGGGCGGGCCGGAGGGGCTCTCACAACTCCCGGGGGTCGCGCAGACCCCGGCCGGGAAGACGGGCACCATCGTGGACATGGACGATTCGACCCTCCTCAGCTTCGGTCCGCAGACCGGCAAGGTCCTGGCCGCTCTGGTGGAGGCGTTCTACCCGTCGGACCGGTCGTGATCACCGGATGCCCGTGAGCGGAGAAATCACCGAGGCCACCGGCCTTCCCGAGCAGGCACTGCGGAAGGTCGGACGGGGACGCACCACCGTCGTCCTCGTCGGTCTCGTCGTTGCCCTGCTCGCCCTGGCCGTCGCGTCGGCGTGCCTCGGACAGGTGCCCACGAGCCCGGCCGAGGTGGTCGGCAGTCTGCTGCACCGCATCGGGTTGGACCTCGGCCCGGTGCCCGCGCATCCCGCCGGGGAAGTGACCTTGTGGGAGGTGCGCTTCCCGCGCGTGGTGCTCGCGATGCTCGTCGGTGCCGCCCTCGGCTGTTCCGGGGCGCTGTTGCAGGGCATCTTCGCCAATCCCCTCGCCGAACCCGGCGTGATCGGTGTGTCCTCCGGCGCCGCCGTCGGCGCGTCCGCGGTGATCGTGCTCGGCGGCGCATTCACCACCGGCTGGGCGCTGGCCGGCGCCGCACTCGTCTCCGGTCTGATCACCACCGTGCTGGTCTACGCGCTGTCCCGATCGAACGGACGCACGGAAGTCGTCACGGTGATCCTCACCGGCGTCGCCGTCAACGCCGTCGCCGGCGGGCTCATCGCGTTCTTCACCTTCGTCGCCAGTCCCGCCGCCCGCGACCAGATCGTGTTCTGGCAGCTCGGCAGTCTCGGCGGAGCCACCTGGGACATCGTCGCGGTGGTCGCGCCGCTGACCCTGGCCGGTGTGCTCGTCGCGGTCCTGCTCGCCCCGAAACTCGACCTGCTGGCGCTCGGCGAGAGCGTCGCCCGGCATCTGGGTGTGGACGTCGAACGCGTGCGGCAATTGTCGATCCTGGCGGTCGCCGTGCTGGTCAGCGGCGCCACCGCCTTCACCGGCATCATCATGTTCGTCGGCCTGGTCGTGCCGCACCTGATGCGCCTGGCTCTCGGCCCCGCCCACCGGGTGCTTGTCGTGGCGAGTGTGCTCGCCGGCGCGGTCGTCCTGCTCGCCGCCGACCTGGGGGCGCGCACGCTGGTCGAGAACGCCGACCTGCCGCTCGGCATGATCACCGCCCTCATCGGTGGCCCGGTCTTCTTCCTGATGCTGCGCCGCACCCGCGCGAAGCAGGGTGGATGGGCATGAGGCTGCTTCCCCGCTCCCTCGGAACCCCGGACGCGGCCGTCCCGGCCCGCTCGGCACCGGGCACCGCGACGATGCGCGCGGTGGCTGTGCGACTGCGGCGCGGAGAGCGGGAGATCCTGCACGGCGTCGACTTCGAGGTGCGCACCGGTGAGGTCGTCGCGCTCGTCGGCCCCAACGGGGCGGGCAAGTCCACCCTGCTCGCGGCGTTGTCCGGCGACCATCCGATCAGCGGCGGCACCGTCGAGGTCGAGGGCCGTGCCCTCGAGCGGTGGTCGTCGATCGCCCTGGCGCGCCGCCGCGCCGTGCTACCGCAGCAGCACACCGTCGGTTTCCCGTTCACCGCCCGGCAGGTCGTGCGGATGGGACGGGCCGCGTGGGCGCGCACCCCCAGACAGGACGACGACGACCGCATCGTCGCCGAGGCGTTCGGGACCTGCGACGTCGCCCATCTGGCCGACCGGCCGTTCCCCGCGCTGTCCGGCGGCGAACGCGCCCGGGTGGCGCTCGCGCGGGTGCTGGCCCAGGACACCGAGACACTGCTGCTCGACGAACCCACCGCAGCACTGGACCTCGGCCACCAGGAGGCGGTCATGCAGGTCGTGCGGGCCCGCGCCGACGACGGGCACGCCGTGGTCGTCGTGCTGCACGATCTCGGGCTGGCCGCCGCCTACGCCGACCGCGTCTGCGTGCTCGAACAGGGACGCATCGTCGCCGACGGCGCACCCGGCGACGTCCTCACCGAAGAGCTCCTCGGCCGCGTCTACCAGTACCCCGTGGCGATCGGCCGCCACCCCGAGACCGGCACCCCGCTCGTGTTGCCGCGACGTCCGAACCGCGACCGGTCCGCCTCGGCGCAGACCTGAGCAGCAGATCACATCCGGCCCGTCGGACGACCCACTGATTTCTTCCCCGCGACCGGCATCAGGAACACTGAAGGTCGGCGCGCCGGGCGCCGAAGCACGTCCGGCAGGTGCGAATCGAATCCGAGGACGAGGAGCAACGATGGGCAGAGCGGGGATCCGAGCGGTCACGATGGTGGGCGCGATCGCGATGGTCGTGCTGGCCGGCTGCTCGTCGGAGAGCACCCCGGACGTGCTGCAGACCATCGAACCCGCCACTCCTGCGGCCGCCCCCGAGGTCGGCCCGTCCCCTGCCGGCGACGTCCGTCCGCTCGACCTGCAGGTCGATGCGCTGGTCGTCGAACCGTCCACGGGTACCTTCGCCGCGCTCGTCGACGACGGAGCACGGGTCGCGTTGTTCGACGACATGGCGTTCGACGGTCCCGGGACGGAACCGCGCCTGGTGGGCCTGCCGTCGTCCGCCGCGACCGTTGTGACCGGCCCCGAGGGCAGTGTGCTCGCGCCCGTGTCCGGGGCCGTGCTGCGCATCGACGTCGCCGAGGGCGCCATCACCGAGGTCCCGGTCGACGGTAATGCCACGTCGGCGGCCGTGCTGTCCGACGGCCGCTGGGCCGTGGGCACCGACAACGGCCGCGTGCTCGTCGTCGACCCCGAATCCGGCGAGGTGGCCACCACCGTCGGTGGCCTCGCCTCCGTCGACGCCCTCGCCGTCACCGGTGACGCCGTCGCGGCGCTCGACCGCCGGCAGACCTCCCTCACCGAGCTCGACCTCGCCGACGCCCATCTCGGGCCCGCGCTGCGTGCCGGCGAAGGTGCGACGCAGCTGACCACCGACCCCTTCGGACGCGTCGTGATCACCGACACCACCGGCGACGAACTGCTCGTCTACACCCTCGACGCGATCGTCCTGCGGCAGCGTTATCCCGTCGGGCCCGCCCCGTACGCTGTGACCTACGACGAGACGCGGGACCTGATCTGGGTGACTCTGACCGGCAGCAACGAGGTCGTGGGCTACGATCTTTCGACCGGGATCCCGCGAGAACGCCACCGCTTCGCAACGGTGCGGCAACCGAATTCGATCGCCGTCGATCCGGCCGATGCGGCACTGGTGATCGCGTCGGCAACCGGTGACGGACTGCAACGGATCCCGATCGAAGGACAGTGATGGCGAACGAGCGACTCGGCCGGTTGACCCGGATGCCTGTCGGTTGGGACACCAGCAACGACGAATACGAATACGTGCCGCTCAAGCTGCCCCGGGACGTGTCCCGGGTGAGCGCGTCGATGCGTCTGGCGATCTCCGCCGAATTCCACGGCTGGGAACTCACCCGGGTGCGCCTGTATCCGGACGGGAGCCGGCGGGTGCTGCTGCGCCGCCGCAAGACCGCCCATCACGTCCCCGAACCCACCGTTGGTTGATAACAGATCCCGGACCGTCGTGGACCGGGCTTGCAGGGAGTAGTTCGTGTACCGCTATCTTCTTCGGCTCATGTTCCTGTTGCCGCCGGAACGAGCCCACCACCTCGCCTTCCTCGCGATGCGCTGGTCGACTCGCGTCGGGCCGCTGCGCGCCCTGGTGGCGAAGGTGCTCGTCACCGACGACCCCATCCTCCGCAACACCGTCTTCGGCGTGCAGTTCCCCACGCCGGTGGGCCTGGCGGCCGGTTTCGACAAGGACGCGACCGGTGTCGACGTGTGGGGTCCGCTCGGATTCGGGTTCGCCGAGATCGGCACCGTCACCGCCCAGGCACAGCCGGGCAATCCGCAGCCGCGACTGTTCCGCCTCCCCGAGGACCGGGCGATCGTGAACCGGATGGGATTCAACAACCACGGTGCCGGGGAGGCCGCCAATCGGCTGCGGCAGCGCCGCCGCACCGTCCCCATCGGCGCGAACATCGGCAAGACGAAGGTCGTGCCGGCCGAGCAGGCCGCCGAGGACTACACCGAGAGCGCACGACTCCTCGGCCCGCTCGCCGACTTCGTGGTCGTCAACGTCTCCTCCCCCAACACCCCGGGCCTGCGGGATCTGCAGGCCGTCGAGTCGCTGCGCCCGATCCTGGCCGCGGTGCTGGACACCGTGACGGTGCCGGTGCTCGTGAAGATCGCCCCCGACCTGTCCGACGAGGACGTCGACGCGGTGGCCGACCTGGCACTCGAACTCGGGCTCGCCGGCATCGTCGCCACCAACACCACCATCCGCCGCGACGGATTGAACACTCCGCAGAGCCGCATCGAGGAGATCGGCGCGGGCGGCCTGTCGGGCGCCCCGGTCGCCGAGCGCTCCCTCGAGGTGCTGCGCCGACTGCGCGTGCGGGTCGGCGATCGACTCACCCTGATCTCGGTGGGTGGCATCGAAACCCCGGAGCAGGCGTTCGAGCGCATCCTCGCCGGCGCGTCGCTGGTCCAGGTTTACACCGGCTTCATCTACGGCGGTCCGTTCTGGGCGCGGCGCATCAACCGCGGCATCGCCCGCAAGCTGCGCGCGCACGGCTACCGCTCCATCGCCGACGCGGTGGGCGCCACCGCACGGGTCTGACCTGCAACGGACGGGGCCCGGGTCGCATTCGACCCGGGCCCCGTCCGTCACGACCTGTCAGCGCACCTCGTAGGTGCCGGTCAGCAGACCGCGGGCGATGGCGTGCCCGAAGACGTTGAAGCCGAGGAAGGCCGGGCTCGACTCGGGCGTGACACCCTCGAGCGCCTCGACGTCGAGTGCGTGCACCGCGACGATGTAGCGATGGTGGCCGTGGCCGGCCGGCGGAGCGGCACCGATGAACCCGTGGGCTCCGCCGTCGTGGCGCAGCGTGACGGCCTGCTCCGGAAGAGCGTCCGAGTCGGCGCTACCCGCACCCGCCGGCAGCTCCGTGACCGAGGCCGGGATGTTCGCGACGGCCCAGTGCCAGAAACCCGACGCCGTGGGGGCGTCCGGATCGAACACCGTGACGACGAAGCTCTTCGTCTCGGCGGGGAAACCCGACCAGGACAGCTGCGGGGAGACGTCGCCGCCCCCGGGGATTCCGAACGCACCGCTGGCCTGCGGGAGTTTCCATTCCTCGCCCTCGGCGAAGTCCGCGCTGGTCACCTCGAAGATGGGCAGCTCGGGCAGGAACGTGTACGGGTCGTAATCGAAAGCCATTCCGGTCCTTTCGTGGCGGTTTCGTGTGTTCTAGGCGTGCATGAGGAAGTGTTCCATGACCCGGGTGCCGAAGCGCAGTGCCTCGACGGGGACACGCTCGTCGACACCGTGGAACAGCGCGGCGAAGTCCAGATCGGGCGGCAACTGCAGCGGCGCGAAACCGAAGCAGCGGATGCCGAGCTTGGCGAACGCCTTGGCGTCGGTGCCGGCCGAGAGCATGTACGGCACGGTCCGGCCGATCGGGTCGTGCGCGAGGATCGCCGCGTTCATCGCGTCGACGAGGTCGCCGTCGAAGGTGGTCTCGTACGGCTCGAGACCGGTGATCCACTCCCTGGTGACATTGGGCCCGATCAGCTCGTCGACAGTGCGTTCGAACTCGGCGAGCCGGCCCGGCAGGATACGGCAGTCGACGACGGCGTGCGCGGTGCGCGGGATGACGTTGGCCTTGTACCCGGCGTCGAGCATCGTGGGGTTCGCGGTGTCGCGCAGGGTCGCGCCCACGATGCGGGCGATCGACCCGAGCTTGGCGAGCGCCCCCTCGAGATCGGGCGAGGCCGGGTCGAAGTCCAGCCCGGTCTCCTCGCTCACGGCGGAGAGGAACTCGGCCACGGAATCGTTGACGACCAGAGGGAAGGTGTGGGATCCGAGCCGGGCCACCGCGCGGGAGAGGACGGTGACGGCGTTGTCCTCGTGCAGGAAGGAGCCGTGCCCGGCGACACCCGTGGCGGTCAGGCGCATCCAACGCATGCCCTTCTCGGCCGTCTCGACCATGTACAGGCGACGTTCGGTGCCGTCGGGACGCGGCACGGTCAGGGAGAACCCGCCGACCTCCCCCACGGCCTCGGTCACGCCCTCGAACAGCTCGGGCCGGTGCTCGACCAGCCACTGCGAACCGAACTTGCCTCCGGCCTCCTCGTCGGCGACGAACGCGAACACCAGATCGCGCGGGGGCACGATGTTCTCGACCTTGAAGTAGCGGGCGACGGCGATCATCATGCCGACCATGTCCTTCATGTCGACCGCGCCGCGTCCCCACACGTAACCGTTCTCGACGGCCCCGGAGAACGGGTGCACGCTCCAGTCCGCGGCCTCAGCCGGCACAACGTCGAGGTGGCCGTGGAGCATGAGAGCACCGCGGCTCGGGTCGGAGCCGGGCAGCCGCGCGAAGACGTTGCCGCGGCCCGGCGCTCCGGATTCGACGTAGGTCGTCTCGTAGCCGACCTCCTCGAGCACGGAGGCCACCCACTCGGCGCATTCGCGTTCGCCGCGGGTAGTGGTGGGTTCGCCGGTGTTCGAGGTGTCGAACCGGATGAGGCGGGAGACGAGGTCGACGACCTCCTCCTCCGCCCGGGACGGCTGGTGGGCGCTCGTGTCAATGGCCATGGTCGTATGTCTACCACCGCCCGTCCACCATCTCGACAGTTCGGATCACCGCAGGTGGAGGTGGCGATTTGGGACCGTGGGCGTGGTGGGTTACTCTTTCACAGCGCCCACGACGAGTGGGCGCGAGCACCAGGTCCGAGTGGCGGAATGGCAGACGCGCTAGCTTGAGGTGCTAGTGTCCTATTAACGGACGTGGGGGTTCAAGTCCCCCCTCGGACACTCTGAGTCGAGACAGACGACGAAGGCCCCGAACATCATGTTCGGGGCCTTCGTCGTTGTCGGGAGAAGATCGAGCGGGCGACAACCGGTACCGCATTCGTCATCCGCTGCGGCAACGTGCTGTAGCGGATGACGAACAAGCGAGCGGATCCACGCGAGGCGCGTCGAGTGCCGCGAGCGCGCCTGAAGTGCCGTTTTGGGGATCGGACGCCCCATGCGCTACTGTTTCTTCAGCGCCCGCGGGAGCGGGTTCTACCGACATGCCCCGTGTGGGCGTCGGTCCGAGTGGCGGAATGGCAGACGCGCTAGCTTGAGGTGCTAGTGTCCTATTAACGGACGTGGGGGTTCAAGTCCCCCCTCGGACACCCCGAAACCCGAAGGCCCCGAACCGATATCGGTTCGGGGCCTTCGGTCCGTCCGGGGTCCGCTCAGTCCCGTCGGCCCTTGCGGAAGTACCGGATCGGGCCGAAGAAGTTCACCGCGATGGTCAGCGCCCAGCGCAGCTTGCTGCCGTTGATCTTGTCGGCCGGTCGCCTCGCCAGATCGGCCCAGGCCGCGACGGCGAGCGACAACTGCACCACCGCGAGCAGGACCACCAGCACCTGCTGGGGGCGGCTCAGTTCGGCGAACTTCTTCTTGGACAAGGGGGAGCTCGGGCTCATCGTTCCTCCGGTACCTGCACGGGAATTCGGACACGATCATCCTGCCCGATACGATCGGGCATACAGCAGCACACGGAAAAAGGCAGATGAACCCCCACAGCGACACCACCGCCGAACCCGCCACCGACAGCTTCACCCGCATCGACCCCGACGACCTGGCCACCTGTCTGCGGGTGCTCGACCAGGCAGCGGGCCTCGACGCCGAACATCCCGACGCGATCGCCGTGCAGCGGGCCGTGGGGCACATGTTCAAGAAGTTCAAGCGGCTGCGCCGCAACGAGGCCCGCAAGCAGCGCGTCGACGCCGACCGTCAGGTGCTGTCCGCGACCGCCACCGCCTCCCCCACCCGCATCGACGACGAGACCGCCGGACTCCCGCTGGCGTCGTCGACTCGCGGTGCAAGCGCGGGAACGCTGCTGCGTCCGCGGCACTGCTACATCTGCAAGGACAAGTACACCCGCGTCGACGCCTTCTATCACCAGTTGTGCCCGACGTGCGCCGAGGAGAACCACGCAAAACGCGACGCGCGCACCGATCTGCGGGGCCGTCGCGCCCTGCTCACCGGCGGTCGCGCCAAGATCGGCATGTACATCGCATTGCGGTTGCTGCGCGACGGCGCTCACACCACCGTCACCACGCGGTTCCCCAACGACGCGATCCGCCGCTTCACCGCGATGGAGGACAGCGGCGACTGGCTGCACCGGCTGCGCATCGTCGGCATCGACCTGCGTGATCCCGCCCAGGTGGTCGCCCTCGCCGACGATGTGGCCGCGCAGGGTCCGCTGGACATCCTCATCAACAACGCCGCGCAGACGGTGCGCCGCTCCCCCGGTGCCTACTCGGCGCTGGCCGAGGCGGAGGCCGATCCGCTGCCCGCCGGTCCGCGCCCCGAGGTCCTGACCTTCGGCAAGCCCTCGGACGCCCATCCGGCCGCTCTGGCCGGGTCGCTGCCGGCCGAGTTGTCGGCGCACTCGTTGACCTCGCTGGCACTGGTGGCCGGATCGGCGACACCCGAGCGGGTCGCGGCCGGCGTCGCCGTCGACGCCGGTGGCCTGCTGCCGGATCTCGTGCACACCAACAGCTGGGTCCAGACCGTCGGCGAGGTCGAGCCGCTGGAACTGCTCGAGGTGCAGCTGTGCAACTCGGTGGCGCCGTTCATCCTCGTCAACCGTCTGCGTCCGGCGCTCGCCGCGTCCCCGGCCCGCCGCAAGTACGTCGTGAACGTCTCCGCGATGGAAGGGCAGTTCGGGGGTCGCCGCTACAAGGGCGCCGGGCATCCGCACACCAACATGGCCAAGGCCGCGCTGAACATGCTCACCCGCACCAGCGCCGAGGAGATGCTCACCGACGGCATCCTCATGACCGCCGTCGACACCGGGTGGATCACCGACGAACGGCCGCACCACACCAAGATGCGGCTGGCCGAGGAGGGATTCCACGCCCCGCTCGATCTCGTGGACGGCGCCGCCCGCGTCTACGACCCGATCGTCCAGGGCGAGGCCGGCACGGACCTGTACGGATGCTTCCTCAAGGACTTCCGCCCGGCACCCTGGTGATCCGGACCCGGTGATTTGGGGAGACCGGTTCCACACCGTGGATCGTGGCCCACTCTCCGGGCCGCGGCGATAATGGATAACGTCCCCGCAGGCTCGCACGAGGAGAGTCATGACTGTCGCTGTCGTTCACGCCGATACCCCCGAAGGCCGGATCGCTCTGCAGGCCGCGGTGCGGGAGGCCGCCGACCGGCAGCAGTCGCTGGTGGTGCTCCACCCGCTCGACGAACCCGACGAGGTGGAAGGCGTGCGGGCACAGGTGAGCGAGGTGGCCGGTACCGACGGCTGGGAGTTGCTCTCGGCCGTCCACGACGGCGATCCGGTCGGCACGACCGTCGAACTGCTTGCGCGCAGCGGCGCCGAACGCGTGGTCATCGGCAGCCGCGGGCGCACCGCGACCGGCAAGTTCCTCGTCGAGCGGGCGGTGCAGCGGCTGATCACCGAGTCGTCGGTGCCGGTGCTCGTCATCAAGGCCGGCTGAGGCGCCGCCCGCCCTCCGGCAACCGCGTTCGTTCCGAGGCCGTTCGTTCTACCCTGGGCACATGGCGTTCCGGGTGGTCGCCGACCTCACGGCCTTCGTGCATCTGCTCTTCGTGCTCTACGTCGCGTTCGGTGGTTTCCTCGCGTGGCGGTGGCCCCGCACGATCGTCGCGCACGTCGTCGCGGTGGTGTGGGGAGCGGCCTCGGTGGCCGTGGGGTTCGACTGCCCGCTGACCGCGGTGGAGAACTGGGCACGCCGCGAGGCCGGCCAGGAAGGTCTGCCGCCGAGCGGATTCATCGATCACTACCTCACCGGGGTGATCTACCCGGAGTCCGCGCTCGGCGCGGTCCGCGCCCTCGCCGCGCTCGCCGTACTCATCTCGTGGGTGGTGCTGTGGCGCCGGATCCGTGTGACGAAGGTCGCCCCCGAGACTTACTCCTGAGTAGGGTGAGGGGCATGACTGTCTCCCGGGATCTCGACATCGTTATCTACGGCGCCACCGGCTTCGTCGGGCGCCTCACCGCCGCCTATCTCGCCGAGAACCTCCCCGACGGCGTCGCCGTCGGACTCGCAGGACGTTCACGCACCAAACTCGAGAAGCTCGCCGCCGACCTCGGAACCGACTGGCGGCTGATCGAGGCGAACGCCGACGATCCCGCCTCGCTGACCGCGCTCGCCGAGTCCACCCGCGTGGTGATCACGACCGTCGGTCCCTACGCCACGTACGGGCTGCCGCTCGTGCAGGCGTGCGCCGAGGCCGGCACCGACTACGTCGACCTCACCGGCGAGGTGCTCTTCCACCGCGAGAGCATCGACCGCTTCGACGACGTGGCCCGGCGCACCGGCGCCCGCATAGTCCACTCGTGCGGTTTCGACTCCGTCCCGTCCGACCTCGGCGTCCATGCGCTCTACCGCGCCGCGGAGGCCGACGGCAACCTGCCGCTCACCGACACGACCTTCGTGCTCGGCTCCTTCCGCGGCGGGGTGAGCGGCGGAACCATCGATTCGCTCCGGCAACAGCTCGACGCGGTCCGCAAGGATGCCGCCGCACGGAAGATCGCCGCGCGCCCGTACTCGCTGTCCCCCGATGGGGCTCGGGAACCCGATCTCGGTCGCCAGAACGACTTCGCGTTCGTCGACGGCAAATCCGTGGCGCCGGAGATTTCGGGGCGGCTCGCACCGTTCGTGATGGCCTCCTACAACACCCGCATCGTGCGACGCAGCAACGCGTTGCGCGACTGGGCCTACGGACGCCGGTTCCGCTACCGGGAGGTGATGAGTGTCGGCTCCTCACCGCTCTCCCCCGTCCTCGCCGGGCTCGTCGGACTCGGCACGGGAGCCCTCGCCGCCGGCCTGTCGTTCCCGCCCACGCGGTTCGTCCTCGACAAGCTCCTGCCCGCGCCCGGCGAGGGACCGTCGGAGGAGACCCGCGAGAACGGTTACTTCACGGTGGATCTGTACGCTTCGACCGAATCGGGAGCTCGCTACACCGCGCGGTTCTCCGCGCAGGGCGACCCAGGTTACAAGGCCACGGCCGTGATGCTCGGCGAGTCCGCCCTCTCGCTCGCCCTCGGCGGCGCGGCCCTGCACGCCGGTGGCGGTGTCCTCACCCCCGCGGTGGCCTTCGGGGACGTGCTGACCGAACGGCTCCGCACGGCCGGTTTCGAGATCTCCGCGCGCCGCCTCGGCTGACCTCGCCTCCGGCGCGCCCGATCGGCGCGCCGGGCCCGCCGAGTGTGGCTCCGTCGCTTCGACGGGCTATGCTCGACCGGACCGAACGATCCGCGCGCGGAACGAGACCTGAGGACGTGACCATGGCTGCGACGAGTACCGAGATGGCTCCGGCCGCTCGTCTCGCGCTCATGCCGTTCTGGCCGACCCGTCGCGGCGCCTGCTTCGATTGTCTGTGTTGCACCCGGGAATGTTGCTGAGCGCTTCGCCGCTCGTCCAACTTTTCGGGTTCTTCCAGCTTTCGGAGCCAACGCATGTTCAATCTGCTCATCTTCACGCTCGTCGGTGTCGGCGCACAGCTCGTCGACGGCGCACTCGGCATGGCCTTCGGTGTCACCGCGACCACCCTGCTGCTGTTCAGCGGTGTCGGTCCGGCGCACGCGAGCGCCGCCGTGCACCTCGCCGAGGTCGGAACCACCCTCGTCTCCGGTGCCTCGCACTGGCGGTTCCGCAACATCGACTGGAAGGTCGTGCTGCGACTCGGTGTTCCCGGTGCCATCGGCGCCTTCCTCGGCGCGACCGTGCTGTCGGGACTGTCCACCGAGGCCGCCGAACCGGTGACCGCCGGAATCCTGCTGGCCATCGGCGTATACGTCGCGTTGCGCTTCTCGGTACGACCCCCTGCGGTCGCCCACGCCCGCACCTCCCCGCACACCGCGAAATTCCTGTCGCCTCTGGGCTTCTTCGGCGGCTTCATCGACGCGAGCGGCGGTGGCGGCTGGGGACCGATCACCACCAGCACCCTGCTCTCCCGCGGTAAGACGGCACCGCGCACCGTGATCGGTTCGGTGAGCGCGTCGGAGTTCCTCGTCGCGGTCGCGGCGAGCGTCGGCTTCCTGTTCGGGCTCGGCCACGACTCCCTCGGCAATCTCGTGATCGTCGCCGGTCTCGCGCTCGGCGGTGCCCTCGCGGCGCCGGTCGCGGCCTGGCTGGTCAGCCGCGTCCCTGCGACGCTGCTCGGTACCGGCGTCGGCGGTGTCATCGTGCTGACCAACGCGCACAAGCTCGCCAAGACTGTCGACCTCTCCGGCGCGGCGCTGGCGGTGCTCTACCTCGCCATCGTCGCTGCGTGGCTCACGCTGCTGATCGTGTCCTGGAAGCGTTCGCGCCTCACCCCCGCGGAGAAGAGCGGTTCGCTCGAACCGCTGGCGCAGCCGACACCGGCGGCACTGCTCGAAGGTACCGACGCGACGCCTCTCCCCGGGGCCCGTCCGGAGCCTCGGGAGGTGCCCGGACACAACGAAACTCGCCTGAATTCCACCACGTCACCACGGACTCCCGACGGGGCCTGATATCGCGGTTATGCCCGCGTGCGGTGGTGCTTCCCGATCCCGCCATCGAAGCGGCCGGCGGATTCGCGCACAGCATGCCGATCGACATGGCCCGGCACCGCCTTCACCGCGGCCGGCGTCGAACTCCCCCAGGCCTGCGTGTCGATCACCGTCGGCGGCCGCGATGCCGCGATGGTCCTCGATCCGGCAGTGCCGTGGCGGTCGCCAAGCAGCTTCTCGGGCTGTAACGCACGGTGTCGCAGCCCTCGACCGCCCGGGCGGAACCAAGATCACGTACAACTCGTGCGGACGCTACGATGCGCCGTGGGAATCTGCCCCGATACGCCGTCGCATCCGCGACCCTCGCCGGCGCCCTGCTCCTCGGAGCGTGCTCCTCCGGCGACGACGCCACCTCCGACACCACCTTCGACGCCGACACCGTCAGCGAACCGACCGGCCTCGGCAGCGACATCCTCGCCCGCTTCGACTCGTGCGATGATGTCGCGCCCGCCGTCGCCCCCTACATCGAGCGGCACTGAGCCTGCGCTCCTCGAGCGGCGTGGAGGAGTACAGCGTCTACTGCGCATGGGAGACCCCGGACAGCGTCACCAACCTCGACGAGATCCGGTCGGTGGAGATCGTCCTGCCACCGGGATCCGGCAACGTCCCGTCGGCGAGCGACCTCGAAACCGGCGGTCTCGAACCACTCCCCGACGCACGACGCGTAGATCGCCACCGGGACGACGAGAATCCCTGCCGCCGAAGCGCACACGGCGACCATGGCGAACACTGCGAAGGTGTAGAGACCGACCACCCATGGCGGGTCCGCAGCACGCTCGACCGCCGGTGCGGCCGCAACGCGACGATGTAGGTGAGCTGTCCCCCAACCATGAGACTCCCAGTGCCACAAGCGTGCCCACGACCAGCCGGTCGCGCGGTGCGGACGTGACGAGAACGAGTCCGAGCGCGAGCAGCGGCATGAGGAACCACTGCGAAACGTCGGTGAACGCCGAATCGGGCGCGAGAACCTGAAAACGAGATGAGCCGCCGCGACGATCGCGAACGCACCGAGAACGGTGACGGCGATCGTGCGGCGGCTCACGGGATCAGGAGTCCTCGTCGGACGTTCCGGGGTCGTGCACCCCGTCGAAGGCGTCGAGCAGGCGTTGCGCGGCGAGTGCGGCGGTCAGCGAACCGTCGCGCACCCCGGCCTCGACGTCCTTGCGGATCGCCCGCACGCGCGGGGAGGTCTCGAGACGACGCAACAGCTGGTCGTGCACCATCGTCCACGTCCAGTCCACCTGCTGACGGCGCCGGTTCTCGTCGAACATGCCCGCCTCGGTGAGCACTTTCTTGTGCTCGAGCACGGTGTCCCAGAAGGTGTCCAGACCGTTGCCGGTCATGCCGCTCATGGTGATCACCGGCGGCTTCCAGATCGCGTCGTGCGGATGCACCATGCGCATCGCGCCGGCGAGTTCGCGGGCGGCGACCCGCGCGTCGCGTTCGAACTCCCCGTCGGCCTTGTTGACGGCAACGAGGTCGGCGAGTTCGAGCACGCCCTTCTTGATGCCCTGCAGCTGGTCGCCGGTGCGGGCCAAGGTCAGGAAGCAGAAGGTGTCGACCATGTTCGCGACGGTCACCTCGGACTGTCCGACACCGACGGTCTCGACGAGGATCACGTCGAAACCGGCAGCCTCGAGCAGCACCATCGTCTCGCGGGTGGCCTTCGCGACCCCGCCGAGCGTGCCGGCCGAGGGCGACGGGCGGATGTAGGCGTCCCGCTGCACCGCGAGCCGCGCCATCCGTGTCTTGTCGCCGAGGATCGAACCACCCGTGCGGGTCGACGACGGGTCGACGGCCAGCACCGCGACCCGATGCCCCTGCTCGAGCAGATGCATGCCGAGCGCGTCGATGAAGGTCGACTTGCCGACACCGGGCACACCGGTGATACCGACACGAATCGCGTTGCCCGCGTTGGGAAGCAGGCGCAGCAGCAACTGCTGCGCCCGCTCCCGATGGTCGTCGCGGGTCGACTCGACCAACGTGATGGCCCGCGCGAGGCCGGCCCGCTCGTTGGCGAGCACGGCCTCGGCGAGGGCGTCGACGTCGATCTGCCGTCGGCGGGTCTGCGCGGCGCCGACCGAGGAGTCGCTCATGCCGACGTCAGCCTCCGAGGTGGTGGCCGAGCTGCGCGGCGAGCTTGGTCAGCAGACCGGTCGCCGCATCCGCGATCACGGTGCCGGGCGGGAAGATCGCCGCCGCACCCGCCGCGTAGAGCTCGTCGAAGTCGCCCGGCGGGATGACACCACCGACGACGATCATGATGTCCTCGCGGCCCACCTCGGCCAGCGCCTGCTTGAGGGCAGGGACCAGCGTCAGGTGACCCGCGGCCAACGACGACACGCCGACGACGTGCACGTCGTTGTCGGCCGCCTGCTGGGCGACCTCTTCGGGGGTCTGGAACAGCGGTCCCACGTCGACGTCGAATCCGAGGTCGGCGAAAGCCGTGGCGATCACCTTCTGGCCTCGGTCGTGACCGTCCTGGCCCATCTTCGCGACGAGGATGCGGGGGCGACGACCCTCCTCCTCGGCGAACTTCTCGACCAGTTCGGTTGCGGCGGTGATGTTGGTGGCCTTGCCGGCCTCGTCGCGGTACACGCCGCTGATCGTACGGATCTCGGCCTGGTGGCGGCCGTAGACCTTCTCCAGGGCGTCCGAGATCTCACCGACGGTGGCCTTCGCGCGGGCCGCGTCGATGGCCAGCGCGAGCAGGTTGTTGTCGAGACCCTGGCTCTGCGCACCGGCGGCGCGGGTGAGCGCGTCGAGGGCGGCGCGGGTGGCCTCCTCGTCCCGGTCGGCGCGCAGTTGCTCGAGCTTGGCCAGCTGCTCGGCCCGCACACGCGAGTTCTCGACCTTGAGGACCTCGATCTCGTGGTCCTCGGTCACCTGGTACTTGTTGACGCCGATGACGGGCTGACGACCGGAGTCGATGCGCGCCTGGGTGCGGGCGGCCGCCTCCTCGATGCGCAGCTTCGGGATGCCCTCCGAGATCGCCTGCGCCATACCGCCGGCGGCCTCGACCTCGGCGATGTGGGCGCGGGCCTTGTCGGCCAGCTCGTGGGTGAGCCACTCGACGTAGTGCGAGCCGCCCCACGGGTCGATGGGCCGCGTGGTGCCCGACTCCTGCTGCAGCAGCAGCTGGGTGTTGCGGGCGATGCGCGCCGAGAAGTCGGTGGGCAGTGCCAGCGCCTCGTCGAGCGCGTTGGTGTGCAGCGACTGGGTGTGGCCCTGGGTCGCGGCCATCGCCTCGACGCACGTGCGGGCGACGTTGTTGAAGACGTCCTGTGCGGTGAGCGACCAGCCGGAGGTCTGCGAGTGGGTGCGCAGCGATTTCGACTTCGGGTTCTTCGCCCCGAACTTCTCGACGAGCTCGCTCCACAGCAGGCGACCTGCGCGCAGCTTCGCGACCTCCATGAAGAAGTTCATGCCGATCGCCCAGAAGAACGACAGGCGCGGCGCGAACTTGTCGACATCCATGCCGGCGTCGAGTCCGGCGCGGATGTACTCCATGCCGTCCGCGAGGGTGTACGCGAGCTCGAGGTCGGCCGTCGCGCCGGCTTCCTGGATGTGGTAGCCGGAGATCGAGATCGAGTTGAAGCGCGGCATCTTCGCCGAGGTGTACGCGAAGATGTCGGAGATGATCCGCATCGACGGCTTCGGCGGGTAGATGTAGGTGTTGCGGACCATGAACTCCTTCAGAATGTCGTTCTGGATGGTTCCGGCCAGCTGCTCGGGCTTGACGCCCTGCTCCTCCGCCGCCACGACGTACAGCGCCAGGATCGGCAGCACCGCGCCGTTCATGGTCATCGACACCGACACCTGCGACAAATCGATGCCGTCGAACAGCTGACGCATGTCGAGGATCGAGTCGATCGCGACACCGGCCATACCGACATCACCCTGTACACGCGGGTGATCGGAGTCGTAGCCGCGGTGCGTGGCCAGGTCGAAGGCCACCGACAGGCCCTTCTGACCGGCGGCGAGGTTGCGCCGGTAGAAGGCGTTGGACTCGGCGGCGGTGGAGAAGCCGGCGTACTGCCGGATGGTCCACGGCTGGTTCACGTACATCGTCGGGTACGGCCCGCGCACGAACGGGGACAGACCCGGGTAGCTGCCGAGCGGGTAGCCCTCGGCGACGACGGCGTCGCGGTCGGCCTTGGTGTAGACCGGCTTGACGTCGATGCCCTCGGGCGTCGACCACACGACGTCTTCGGTGCTGTAGTTGTTCGCCTCGGCGACGGACTCGACGAGCGCGGCGGCCTGCTCCGCGGTGGGAGCGGTGGGCACCGGCGCGGCCGGGTCCGTCAACGGGACGTCGGCGAAGCTGCCGATTTCGTGTTCGATGCTCACTTACGCTCCCAGAGTGTTCAGCAGGTCGGTGAGGGCGGCGACGGCGTCGATGCGCGCGGTGAGGAAGCCGTCCGGACGATCGTCCCCCTGCGCGTCCTTCACGGCCTTCTCGGGTCCGGCCAGCAGCACCGTCGTGATCCCCGCCGCACGCAGCGCAGAGGTGGCCGTACCGGCCTGCTCGCCGTAGCGGGTGTCGGTGCCGCACAGCACGGCGACGGACGTTCCGGTGTCGCCCACCAGGGACGACAGGTCGGCGTCGAGATCGAGCGGTCCGGGATTGACCGCTTCGATGCCACCGGCGGCGAGCAGGTTCGTCGCGAAGGTCGCCCGTACGTTGTGTTCGGCGATCGGCCCGAGCGGGGCGAGCAGCACCCGCGGGCGGGCACCGTGCGAAGCCAGGTAGGCATCCGAGCGGTCGCGCAGCGCCTCGAACGGTGCGGCGTACCGCGCGGCGGACGCGCCGGCCTCGGCGACACCGACCGGCAGCGGCTTCTCGGCCAGGTTCGGGAACTCGTTGACCCCGGTCACCGAGAACGTGCGGTGCGCGATGTCGGACTCGCGGCGGGCACGCGTCTGCGCGACACGCTCGGCGATCAGCCCTGCTTCGAGAGCGGCGCGGTAGCCACCGGCCGCCTCGATCTCCTGGAAGAAGCCCCATGCCTTCTCTGCGATCTGCGCGGTCAGTTCCTCGACGTACCAGGAACCGGCGGCGGGATCGAGAACGCGCCCGAGGTTGGACTCCTCGAGCAGCAGCAGCTGGGTGTTGCGGGCGATCCGGGCGGAGAACGCCTCGGACACCTCGAGCACACCGGCCGGCAGTGCGGAGTCGAACGGCAGGACCGTGACGGCGTCGGCGCCACCGACACCCGCGCCGAACGCAGCGAGGGTCGTGCGCAGCATGTTCACCCACGGATCGCGCTGGGCCATCATCGCCGCGGAGGTCACGGCGTGCTGCGGAGCGTTGCCGGCCTCGGGGGCACCGGCGACCTGGGCGACGCGCGCCCACACCTGACGACCCGCGCGGAACTTGGCGATGGTCTGGAACTGGTCGTCGGTCGCGGCGAGACGGAACTCGAGCTGACCGAGCGCGGCCGCAACGGGAACCCCGGCGTCGACGAGTGCTCGCACGTAATCGAGGCCGGCGGCGATCGCGGCACCGAGTTCTTCGGCGTCGGACGAACCGGCGTTGTGGAAGGCGGTGCCGTCCACGGTGAGGGCACGCACCGCTTCGGTGCGGTCGGCGGCGGCCCGTGCCAGCTCGACGGCCTCGTCGAGAGATACGTCGGGACGCTCGGAGAACGCGCTGGTGAGCGGCGCTGCACCGAGGAAGATGCGCACGGCGGCGCGGTCCTCGATATCGGTGCGGTTGTCGAGCACGGAGTACACGGCGGTGGTCGCTGCGACCGCGTCGGCACCGGCGTCGAGACGGACCGGCGCGAGGTCGAGGAGCACACCGTTGAGCGCGGTGTCGAGCGCGTCCACGGGGACCGCGCCGGCGCCGAGACCGAGCCACACCGAGCTGACGCCGTTGTTCAGCGCGTCGAGGATGCGCTCGTTGACCGAGGCCGCGTCGGTGCCGGTGAACCGGACGTCGACGAGCCAGCCGGTGTTGACGTCGCGCGTGGACGAGCCGCCGCGGACGAACGGGAACTCACCGGGCAGCGGCGCTTCGTCGCGCTCGTCGCGGACGCCGTACAGCGGCGCGACGGTGACGTCGTCGTAGGTCGTGGTCTCGAGCAGACGCTGCGGCTCGGGTCCGAGTTCGGCCGGGTCGACACGTCGGGACTTGGCCAGCACCCCCGCCACCGCGTCCTGCCACTGCGCATATGCGCGCGCGGCATCCTCGGCTTCTGCAGCTAATGACACGGGCGATTCCTCCTACTGCGGGTTTGCAGGCTTTGTACGGACGGCGTTGTCGGCCGGAGGTGGGCAACCTCGAAATGGGTAGGTTGCCTTCGGTGTGATGCTATCCCCGCACATCGCGCGATCGTTGTGGGGATCACCACAGTTTTTCTAGCGCTCGATAACGACGTCCTCGATCGGAACGTTATCGTGCCGCCTTCGTCACTCTGCTCGCGGGATGCAAGAGACCGCCCGGCCGGTAGTGTGGACGCTCGTGACGAGGCTTGCCGCAGACCGCAGAGTGCTCGGCATCCTGGGCCTGGTGGCGGCTCTCGTCGTCGTAGCTCTCGTGGTGCCGCATCCGACGATCGCCCAGATCCGGGAGTGGTCGGAATCGGTGCACGGCCCGGCAATTGTCCTGGCGTTCTTCGCCGTCCACGCCCTGGTCACGATCGCCCCGATTCCGCGCACGGTGTTCACCCTCAGCGCCGGCGTGCTGTTCGGCAGTGCCGTCGGTATCGGCGTGACGGTCGCCGCCTCCACGGTCAGCGCCGTCCTGGCGTTCCTGCTCGTGCGGGCCGTCGGACGCAAGGCCGTGGAATCGCGCCTCACGCACCCGGCGGCGAAAGCGATCGATCTGCGGCTGGCACGCCGCGGATGGCTCGCGGTCGGCTCCCTGCGGCTGATCGCCGCCGCCCCGTTCTTCGTCGTGAACTGTTGCTGCGCCGTCTCGGCGGTCCGTCTCGTCCCCTACACACTCGCGACGGTCGTGGGCATCCTGCCGGGCACCGTGGCGGTCGTACTCCTCGGCGACGCCCTGACCGGGCAGACCGATCCGCGGCTGATGGTGATCACCGGGGTGTGCATCGCGCTCGGTCTCGCCGGGCTGTTGCTCGAGGCTCGACTCCCCGAGCCCGCCGGTTCGGCGCTCGACGCCGTCGTCGAGCCGGATCAGGATCCGGCGACGAGATAGTCGGCCAGAATCGGACCGAGGACGGCGAGCGCGGCCGGGGTCATCATCTCCAGATGGTCGCAGTCGATCGTGCGCTCGGTGATCGTGCCGGACACCCACGGCCGCCACAGGGCCGGTGACGCACCGTCGTCCGTGCCGAGCGATCGCGCCGCGGCGACGAACAGCAGGTCGCCGTCGAAACATCGCAGGTCGAGCGTCGGCGCGGCCCGATGGACGTGCGCATAGGCCGTGAGGATCCGCTCCAGGTCGGCGGTGGACTGTCCGGTCTCGTGCCCGAGACTGCGGTTCACCGCGTCGAGCAGCTGCTCGGAGGTCATCTCGTCCGGCGTCGCGTGAGGCAGTTCGATGCCCAGTCCCGCCAGCAGCTCCGCGTGGGTGTGGGCACGCCGCTCGCGTTCGAGCGGGTAGTAATCGAGGACGACCAGGTCGACGGTCTCCCCCGCGGCGCGCAGTTCGACACCCATGTGGTGGGCGATCAGTCCGCCCTGGGACCAGCCGAGCACGGTGTAGGGACCTTGCGGTTGCACGGCCCGCATCTCCTCGACGTAGCGGTGCGCCAGTTCGGCGGGCGTCGCGTCGAGGGGTCCGCCCGAGAGGTACGGCAGTTGCAGCCCGTACACCGGCCGATCCGGCAGGTGGCGCAGCAGTCCCGCGTACACCCAGGACAAGCCGATCGCGACCTCAGCGGCTTCGAGGTGATCGACGTCGTCCACACGGAATTCAAGTCGCGGTTCGTCGAACACGGTTTCATGCTCGGCCAGTTCTACCCGGGCTGCACCCAGCCGGGTCTGTGGAATCACGACTTCCATCCACTCGACGCCCCGTTGCCGATGCTGGTCGCCCGCCACATGATGACGACCGATTTCCCGTTTCTCGTTGGTCGCCAGGAATGGCTGTGCGCCTACTTCAAGAAGTTCGCCCCGGCACTGCCGTCGACACTCCGCCTCACCATCGCGAAACGGATGAAGTACGACGGCGATGCGGTGGACGCGATCACCGCACATCATGAGCTGACGGGGAACGAGCCGGGCCGATAGGCTGTACGCGTCCCTGTCCCACATTCCGGTCGTCAAGCTTCAGGTCTTGATTATCGACAATCAAGCCCTCACACTTGACGCATGTTCGTCTTGACGGTCGACCAGCGGAGCAGCCGCCGAGACATCGACCGCGTGGCGGACCTCCTCACCGAACTGCAGGATGTTCCGCTGGTACGGCCCTTCGATCGCACCGCGGGCGACGAGGTCCAGGCCGTCGCGGACGATCCCGCCCTCGTCGTCGATCTCGTCCTCGACCTCCTCCGGAGGGAACGCTGGAGTATCGGGGTGGGAATCGGCCCGGTGGAGACCCCGCTCCCCGAACAGACACGCGCCGGCCGCGGACCCGCCTTCGAACACGCCCGCACCGCCGTCGAACGCGCCAAGAACGCCCCTGGGCAGGTCGCGGCCGAAGGCGACGACACCGAGGCCACCGCCGACGTCGACGCCGCGCTCACCCTGCTCGCCACCGTCGTCCTGCGCCGCACAGACCAGGGGCACGAGGCGGTCGACCTCGCTCGTCAGGGCCTGTCGCAGGCGCGGATCGCCGAGCGTCTCGGCATCAGCAAACAAGCGGTGTCCCAGCGCCTCGCCACCGCCGGGTGGCAGGCCGAACTGGCCGGACGCGAACTCGTGCGGCGACTCCTGGAAAGGGCCGACCGTTGACCGTCCTCTCACTGGTGTGCCTGGCCGTGGCTGCTCTCGGACCCGCACTCGCGCTGCGCCCGAGCATGCCGGTGTGGCCGGCCGCCTCGTTGAGCATTGCGGGTCTCGCCGGTTCAGCCCTCGCCGCCACCGCGACCACACCGGTTCAGGGAGTCGCGCTCGCGGCCACGCTGATTCTCACCGCCACGGCGGCGATCACCGGGGGCGGACCCGCGGTCCTCGTGGCGTTCCGGATCGCGCGCCGGCAACCCGATGCCGGTCCCGAGCCCACCCCTCCCCCGGGCCCGCTCCGCGGCGGACGCGTCATCGGCGTGCTCGAACGCGGAGCGGTCACCGCCTCGATCCTCGCCGGATGGCCTGAAGGGATCGCCGTCATCATGGCGGTGAAGGGTCTCGCCCGTTATCCCGAACTACGCGAACCGAACGCCTCCGAACAGTTCATCATCGGCACGTCCACCTCGGTGCTGTGGGCGGTCGCGGTGTGCGGAGTCGGGCAGGCGCTGATCACCTGACGCCGGGATCTCCACCGTCAGGTCTTCTTCAGCGCACTCCCCTTGTGCATCGCGACGTGATCGGTCTTGTCGCTCCGGATCTCGTACTGCGGCTCGTCCTCGCTGCACCGCCGCGTGCGCCCCTTGAACTCCACGTCCTCCGTGTGCTTCGCAATGATCACACCCTCGACGTATCCGGCTTCGGAGTTCCATCGGACATGGTCACCGACGGAGAAGTGGGTCGCCATGTCGTCGTCCTCCCGATCGGCTCGCTTCCTGTGGCAGTCGGATAACCGTCTCCCATCGGTCCTACACCCCAAGACGATCAGTCCGTCCGATGCTCCGCGGGATCCGCGGACCCCTCGGCGACGGCACGGAAACGTTCGAGGTCCTCCGGACGGAACTCGGGCCGGGCGACCACCGCATGGACGAGCAGACGCAACTGGTGTTGCAAGGCCGGTACCGACTCGGTGCGCCCCTGCTCGGAGAGATGATCGATGAGCATGCGCAGCACCCGGGCAAGCGCCGTGGCCACGTGCAGCTGCGCCGAACCGGCCTGCCGGATCTGCTCGAAGGCGTGCTCGATGTACTCGTCGGGCGACAGGATCCACGGGCGCAGCAGAATCCGGCCGTCCGCACCCTCGATCGCCGGCACCGGACTGTCGGTGACCAGCAGGGTGCTCAGCAGACTGCCGAGTCGGAGCACCACCTCGGTGGCGGTCGTCGGGTCGTTGATCGCCTGGCTCAACGCGCGCAGCGCGATGTCGACGAGTTGTCGCAACGCGAAGTCCACGTCCTGTTGCATGGTGCGCGTATTCGAGATCTCCACGGCCGCCTCGAGCCGCCGCAGGATCACCGCCCGTTCCGGCTTCGGATGGATCCGCAGCAGCGGTTCCCCGCAGTGGATGTACGCGCCGGGACGCGTCTCCATCCGCACGACCGAACCCGGCGGTGCCACGGCGAGAACGAGCTCGGCCGGCGCCTGGGTCACCCAGCCGTCGCGCGGGGCGTGCACCGTCGCCCCCTCGGTGAAATCCGGCTCCGGCACCCGGTCGACGTGGATCTCGCGGTGCGCACTCCGGCTCGTGTTCGCGATGACCTTCTCGGCCTCCGAGGCGATGCTGCGCACCACCTCCCCGACCTGCAGACCGTGGGCCAGCCGGTTGAGATAGGCGATGATGAGCACCACGGTCGACACCGCGAGGACCACCGCGAGGGTGGTCGACAGTGTGGGGGCGGGGGCGGCGTCGTCCGCGCCGGTGTGGCGCAGCGTCAGCACGCAGTAGACGAAGGTCGCAACCAGCACCCCGATCACCGTCTGGCTGGCCCGATCCCGGATGAAGGACCGCATCACCCGCGGCGAGAACTGGCTGCTGGCCAGCTGCAGGCTCACGACGGTCAACGAGAAGACGACACCGGCGGTGGTGATCGTGGCACCCGCCACGGTGCTCAGCAGCCAGATCGCGGCGTTGCTGTTCATCTTCATGCCCCACGCGAAGGGGCCGAAGACCCGATCGATGTAGCCGCTCACCTCCGCGAGCACGGCTCCGGCGACGACGACCAGCGCGGGCAGCGCGAACAGACTCTCCCGGAATCGGTATACGCCCGCGGCGATCCGCAACTGCATCCACGGTCTCGGCAGAGCACTCATGTCGACCAAGCTAACCATCCGCAATCCGTACCGCGGGCACTCGCAGCGAGCTGTGGGCACACGCACCGGATGTCCCCTACGGCACGGTTACGGCAAGTCCATGAGATACTCGACGGACAATTGAACAGCCACCGAACCGCGGCGGGAGAGTCCCGCACACAGCGGGCGCCGAAGGAGCAACCTCCCCGGGAATCTCTCAGGCCCCCCAGACCGCCACGGCGAGGCTCCTCTGGAAAGCAACTCTTCCGGGTTCACCGAAGGTGTAAGCGGCTCCGTCCGCGAAAGCTCTCAGGTCCGATGACAGAGCGGGGAACGACAACACCCGCTGGTGCTCGTTTCGTGCACCCTGGACCCGAGGTAGACGTGTGACCGTTTCCCTGGGCGCGCCCCTGCGCGCCGATCATGCGCTGCTCGAGCAGCGCCCCGAAGTTGCACCGACCGAGTCGCGTGGCCCTGTTCTCCCTCCCTCCCCCGCCCCGAAGTCGCCGCCGCGTACGAACCGGCGACTCGGGATCGCCGCGATCGTGCTGTCCGCGACCGCGATGGGCGCCGCAGGATTGTTCGGCCGCAAGGCCACTCCCGAAGGCGCGGTGCTCGGTGAAGCACTGACGCTCGGGCGGATGGCGGTCGGAGCGATCGGCATGCTCGTCCTGATCGCGCTGTCCCGCCGCCTCGGACAGTTGCGCCGGACCCGCCTGTCCTGGTCGGTCGTCGGTGGCGGTGTGCTCCTCGGACTGTCCCTCGCGACCTATCTGTCCGCCACGGTGTTGACCGACCTGTCCCGTGCCGTGGTTCTCCATTACCTCGGCCCCGTCGTCGCGACGGCCCTCGCCCGGGTGTTCCTGAAGGAGAGGGTCGGTCGCCTCGACGCCCTGTCGATCGGCACGGCGTTCGCCGGCATGTTGCTCGCCGCCGGCCTGGTGGGCGGTGAATCGTCCGGGGGCGAGCACGAGACGCTGGGTACCGTGCTGGGCGCCGCCTCGGGAGTCTTCTACGGCGGGGCCCTGCTGTGCTACCGCTATCGCACCGACATGCCGTCCGACGTCCGGTCCCTGTGGAACTTCGTCTTCGGCGCCGTCGCGGCAGGTGGGATGGTCGCGGTGACCCGACCCGACCTGTCGGGGATGACCGCGACGCACTGGTTGTGGGCCGGTGGATTCTTCGTCGTCTGCGGTCTGTTCGCGCTGGGGCTGCTCGTCGTCGCAGGCAAGCACCTCCGCGCCGCGGAACTGTCCGGCCTGTCCTACCTCGAAGTCGTGGTCGCGCTGATGATCGGCATGGTCGCCTTCGGAGAGTCCGTGACCGCGCTCGCCGCCGCGGGCGCCGGTCTCATCGTGGTGGCGATGGCACTGCCGATGTTCGGCCGCCGATGACGAGTGGGAGGGCGCGCCGGTCGGCGCGCCCTCCCACTCGTGATCGGTTTCCGTTACTGCTGTTGCGGCGGCTCGGCCGGCTGCTCGGATGCGTCGTTCGTCATCCAGCGCTGCGCCGGCGGCGTTGCGGGCAACGCCGACTGTACTTCACCGGCACCCCTCTGCGTCCCCTCCGTGGCGAGACCCGTCCGAACTGCGGGGTCGACCGGCTTGCGCGCGACCGCCTCGGCTTCGGCGACGGCCTGGGCCACCTCGGGATCGCGCTTGGTCGCGAACCAGTCCTCGACCTCGGCACTGTCGTCCTCGGGCCGTTGCAGTTCCTCGTCGACAGGACTCGGCTCGAAGCGGAAGACGCCGTCCTCGCCGGGCGCGCCGAGCGTCCGCGCGAATCCTTCGAGCGCCTTGCCGAAGTCGCTCGGCACCACCCACATCTTGTTCGCATCGCCCTGGGCCATCTGCGGCAGGGTCTGCAGGTACTGGTAGGCGAGCAGCTCCGGAGTGGGCTTGCCGGCCTTGATCGCGGCGAAGACCTTCTCGATGGACTTCGCCTCGCCCTGGGCCTCGAGGTAGCGCGCCGCGCGATCACCCTGCGCGCGCAGGATCCGCGACTGCCGGTCGGCCTCGGCTTCGAGGATTGCGGCCTGCTTCGCACCCTCGGCGGAGAGGATGCGCGACTGCTTGTCGCCCTCGGCGGTCTTGATCGCGGATTCACGGTGACCCTCGGCCGTGAGGATCATCGCGCGCTTCTCGCGGTCGGCCTTCATCTGCTTCTCCATCGATTCCTGGATCGACGGCGGCGGATCGATGCTCTTGAGTTCGACCCGGGCGACACGCAGGCCCCATCGGCCGGTCGCTTCGTCGAGCACACCGCGGAGCTGACCGTTGATGGAGTCGCGGGAGGTGAGCGTCTCCTCGAGGGTCATTCCGCCGACGACGTTGCGGAGCGTGGTGACGGTGAGCTGCTCGACCGCGGCGATGTAGTTGCTGATCTCGTAGACCGCCGCCTGCGGGTTCGTCACCTGGAAGTACACGACCGTGTCGATGCTCAGCGTCAGGTTGTCCTGGGTGATGACCGGCTGCGGCGGGAACGAGACGACACGTTCGCGTAGATCGACCTTCGCGCGGATGCGGTCGACGAAGGGCACCAGGAAGGTGAGCTGACCCGACGCCGTCCGGTAGTACCGGCCGAGACGTTCGATGACCGCGGCCTCCGCTTGCGGTACCAGCGATACCGATTTGGCCACGACCACCACGACCAGTGCCACCACTACGGCGAGCACGATCAGAGCTTCCATCCTCAGACACCCCTCCACACGACGGCAGTCGCGCCGTCTATCTGCATCACTGTCACTGTCGTTCCCGGCCCGTACACCTCGGTGGCGTCCAGCGGCCTGGCGGTCCACACCTCACCGTCGATCTTCACGCGCCCGGAATGCTCCCCCACCTGCTCGAGGACCAACGCGTGCTTGCCCGGGAGAGCGTCGATCCCGGTGGGCAGAGCGGGCGGCTGGGAGTACCGGCGCCTCAGCATCGGCCGGACACCGAGCAGCAGAACCAGCGAGGTCACGGCGAAAATCACCGCGTCGATCCAGACGGGCAGATCGGTCACCGCGGAGACACCGCCGGTGACGAGCGCTGCACCGCCGAGCATCAGCAGCGCGAAATCGCCCGTGAGCGCTTCGCCGGCCGCCAACGCCACTCCGGCGATCAACCAAATCAATGCGGCCACGATCACCATCGAACCACAAATCGGACATCCTGGCAGATGCCCTGGTGGAGGAAGCGGTCTTGGCCCCTCGTCCTCGAGGCTGCTTTCCGCAGGGAAGATCTCAGGTCGGTAATTCTATATTCTTCGGCTTTCCGTCCCGACCGGAATTTCACCCCGGCTTCATAAGTGGAGGCAGCCGAAACACATCCTTTTGCCGTTGGGAAATCGGTGATACCGTCCCCGAACTACCGGCATCACCCCCGCGCGTTCGCTCCTCGTGGGAGCTCGATCAGCTCGTCAGGCGGTTCCACGCGGCCATCGACGACATCGAGGACCCGTACGAGCGCGCCGTCGAATGGATCGTCGAAGCGGTCCGCACCGTTCGCTACCACCCGGTCGCACGACGATTCGTCGACAACGAAGCCGCCCTCCCCCTCCACCGACAGCTGATGTCCGCATCCGTTCCCCAGGCTTCGCACCCGAGGAGTCCGGCAATGGAAGTCACTCCCGCACAGCGCGTTCGCGCAAACATCGAGGACGATGTACCCGTCGCCGACCGCACCTTCGTCCGGTCGCCGGCAGACCGCCGCATCCGGCCGATGTTCCTGTTCCGGGCGCTGTCGCTCCAGGACACCCACCCCACCGTCATGGTTGCGCTCGGTCAGCCCTCGTCGGGTTCGGTGACGAAGTCGACGAGGCGCTCCACGGCGCCGATGAGGTGCGATTCGAGATCGCGGAAGGAGTTCACGGCGTTGTAGACGCGCCGCCAGCCGTCCTGCGGCGTGCCCCAGCCGAGTTCACGGCAGACGCCGGTCTTCCAGTCCTGTCCGCGCGGAATGGAGGGCCAGGCGTCGATGCCCACGGCCTTCGGTTTCACGGCCTGCCACACGTCGATGTAGGGATGGCCGGTGACCATCACGTGCGGACCTAGATTCGCGGTGAGATGCTCCTCCTTGGACCCGGTGACGAGGTGGTCGGCGAGCACACCGACGCGTCGGCCCGAGCCGGGTTCGAACTCGGCCAGCCTGGCGCCGAGATTGTCGAGGCCCTCGAGTTGTTCGACGACCACGCCTTCGACCCGCAGGTCGTGCCCCCACACCCGTTCGACGAGGGCGGCGTCGTGCACGCCCTCCACCCAGATCCGGCTTCCCCGCGCCACGCGTGCGCGCAAACCCTCCACCCGGGTGGATCCCGAGGCGGATCTCGTCGGTGCGGAGGCGGGACGGATCTTCGGTTTGACGAGGGTGACGGGTGCTCCGTCGACCAGGAAGGCCGCGGGGCGCATCGCGAACAGACGGGTGCGTCCCTGCGCGTCCTCGAGCCGCACGAAGTCGCCGTCGTGGGTCTTCTCGATTCCCACGATCGCGCCGCACCAGCCGGATGCGGCGTCCTCGACGACGACGCCGCGCTCCGCTGCGAGTTCGGGAACGGCCTTCTTCTTGGTGCGGGCGTGACCGGCGTAGATGTCGCCGCCGTAGATATCGCGTGGGCTCACGCCAGTCCACCCTAGGACATTGCGCGGGACCGCTCGCGCTGCCACGCCGGACCGCCGTGCGCGGTCGCCGTATGCTTTCGGGGTGAGTTCTCCGAGCCTGACGCTGACCGTGTGGGCGGGGTCGCGGCTGTCCGGTCACGCCTCCCCCGACGATGTGATCGATGCGCTGCACGAGTGGGCGCCGATGCATCTCGTGGGTGCCCACGATGCGGCGACGGCCTCCGCGGCGGATCTGCCCGACAAGGGTGTCGCCGACGGTGCCGCCCTGCTGCTCACCCTGATCCGCCGCGTCGATTCCGCCGCCGGCGCCGGTCTGCATCTCGTCCTTCCCGCCCCGGGCGACGTCCGCGCGTTGCCTGCCGGTACGGCGTTCGCCTCCGCGGCGCTGGCTGCCGGTGAAGGCGTCGTCGTGGGAGCGCCCGGAACCCCGGGGCTGGGTCTGGTACCCGTGATCGAGGGTCCGGACGTCCTACGGTGGAACGTCTTCACGCTGCCGGCGGTACCCGAGATCGCGGTCGACGGTGGTCTCGGTGCGGCCGAGTTCGCGATCCGCGAGGCGGTTCGTGATGCCGCCTCCGCGTTGAGCGGAATCCCGACGGTGGGTACCGACGGGCGCCGCACCGATCCGCGGACGGAGATCGCCGAGAAGGTCGCCGAACTCGCGCGGCACCGCTATCCCCCGTCACTGCCCGCACGTGCCGTGCGCGTCCTCGACACCGCAGACCAGGTCGCGGCGATCCTCACCGTGGCCGGTCGCGGAGGGGGTCTGCGGGCCGGTTCGGTGTCCGCCGCCACCGGCCGCGAGGGCGCGCTGCAGCCGCTGTGGGCCGCGGTCCGCGAGGCCCGCACCGGTGCGGTCGCGGCGGCTCTGCGGGCCGAGCACCATCACTGACCGCGGCCCACAGTGCGCGTCAACTCCAGTGCGCGTCAACTCCAGTGCGCGTCGACTCCAGTGCGCGTCAACTCCGTTGCGCGGTGACCAACAGGTACTCCCAATTCATCGCTCCCCCACCGAGATCGTGACGTTGGGCGAGTTCGAGCAGGTCGAGATCGAGAGCCGCGACCCGATCGTGGTCGTCCGCGATGTTGCGGTACACCGCGATGGTGGGGCCGTAGGCGGACTTGAAGAACTCGCGGAAGTCCTCCCCGGTCGCGAAGCGTTCGACGCGCAGGTTCTCGGTGCGTGCCTGCAGGTCGGTGACACGGTCGCCGATCAGCTCGCGCACGTGCACCTCGTCGCCCCACAGCGGCGGCGGCTGTGCACCCGGCAGGGGCGGTGGCGCATACGGTTTCATCGTCGCGAACATCTGCCCGATGAAGCCGGTGGGGGTCCAGCTCAGTAGCCCGATACGTCCGCCCGGGCGGGTCACCCGGAGCAGTTCGTCGGCCGCGGCCCGGTGGTGGGGCGCGAACATCACTCCCACGCAAGAGATCACGGCATCGAAGCTCGCATCGTCGAACGGGAGCGCTTCGGCATCGGCTTCCTGCCAGTCGAGCGTCGCACCTGCCGCTTCGGCGTCACGGCGGCCGACCTCGAACAGTTCCGGGGTCAGGTCGGTCGCGAGCACCGTCGCACCGGTGAGCGCGGCGGGGATCGACGCATTGCCCGATCCGGCGGCGATGTCCAGGACACGGTCGCCCGGACCGATTCCGGTCGCGGCCACGAGAGCGGGGCCGAGTTCGGCGATGACCTCGGTCGCCACCGCTGGATAGTTGCCGAGTGCCCACATCGCCCGGTGCTTGGCCTTCAGGGCGAGATCGGCGTCGTGTGTCGTGGAGATGTCGGTCATCAGAGGATTCCTCCTGTCGAGGGACCCGGCTTCGGCACCGTCTCGGAAGCGGCCCGGGTCACGAATCGACTGTAGGAACGCGGACGCGGTGTCCTCCAGTACACAATCTGTACTGCACCGCCGCTCATCCGTGCTGGTCGCGGCGGTCCGACCGGCCTACGATCCGATCATGGGCCCGCCCTACCACCAGTTCTGTCCCGTCGCCAAGGCGATGGAGTTGTTCGACGAGAGGTGAACGCTGCTCGTGGTGCGCGAACTCGTGCTCGGCAGCGAACGGTTCAACGACCTCCGACGCGGCCTGCCCCGCATGTCGCCGACGCTGTTGTCGAAGCGGATGCACCAGCTCACAGCGGCGGGCATCGTGCAGCGCCTCGAGGACGGAAACGACGTCCGATACGTGCTCACCCCGGCGGGACGCGATCTCGAGACCGTCGTCGACGCACTCGGTGCGTGGGGTACGCGGTGGACCGGGAAACTCGGCGAGGTCGACCTCGATCCGCGACTGCTGATGTGGGACATGCACCGGCACGTCGACCATGCGGCCCTGCCGGAATCCCGGGTGGTCGTGGAGTTCGTCTTCCCGACGGTCACTCACGCGTCGCGCCGGTGGTGGATGGTCATCACGCCGCACGACGTCGACGTGTGCGACGAGGACCCGGGATTCGAGGTCTCGATCCGGGTGACGACGGGACTGCGGGAGCTGACCGAGATCTGGCGTGGCGAAGCGACCTGGCCGGACGCGTTGCGCTCGGGCGCCGTAGTCGTCGACGGTCCGAGCGCCCTGCGCCGATCGCTGCCCCGCTGGTTCGACTCCCCTCTGGCCTCACCGGCCGGGCACTCCGCCCGGTGAGGCTCGGAGGCATCTATCCGTTCGCGGCGGGCCGGGACGGGCGTTTCGGCGGCTCACAGCACCCGACGGCGCACAGGCTCCCGTTGCACGCGGACCCGAGCAGCGGTTCGGTGCCGCAGCGACGGGCGGTGACCCCCTCCCGCTGTTCCTCGACGAGCTCGCGGACGAGTTGCGCGAAGCGCGGGTCGGTTCCGGCCGTCGCCGCACGAGAGAAGCCCATGCCCAGCTCAGCGGCCCGATCGCGAGCCTCGGTATCGAGATCCCACACGACCTCGAGATGATCGGAGACGAACCCGACCGGCACGACCACGACGGCTCGGACTCCCCGTTCGTGCAGCGCATCGATGTGGTCGACGATGTCGGGTTCGAGCCACGGCACCTGCGGCGGACCGGACCGCGACTGCCACACCAGGTCGTAGTCGCCCTCGCCGAGCGCCTCGGCCACCAACCGCGCCGCTTCGGCGACCTGCCGGCTGTAGAGACGGCCGCCCTCCTCCGGCGGACCACCGGTCGCGTCGAAGGAGGTCGGAACGGAGTGCGCGGTGAACACCACGCGCGCGGAATCGCGCACGTCGTCGGCGAGTTCGACGCGGGCCGCGCGCACGGCGTCGGTGACGGCATCGAGGAACAGCGGGTGGTCGTAGAAGTGCCGCAGCTTCGTCAGCTGCGGGGCGTCCTCGACGGCGTCCCGCGCCCGCGCGATGTCCTCGTGGTACTGCCGGCAACCCGAGTAGCCGCCCCAGGCGGAGGTCGCGAACACCAGGGCGTTACGGATCCCTTCGTCGCGCATCCGCGCGACGGTGTCCTCGACCATGGGATGCCAGTTGCGGTTGCCGAAATAGATCGGCAGATCGATACCGTGCACGTCGAACTCGGCGCGGACGGCGTCGATGATCGCCCGGTTCAAGGCGTTGATCGGCGAGACACCCCCGAAGTGCAGATAGTGCTGCGCGACCTCGTCGAGTCGTTCCGGCGGGATCCCTCGTCCGCGGGTGACGTTCTCGAGGAACGGCCGCACGTCGTCGGGTCCTTCCGGTCCGCCGAACGACAGCAGCATCAGCGCGTCGTACGCCCCGGGGGTGTTCGTCATGGGAGTGCCTTCCGTCGTACGGTCAGCTGCCGAAGCCGACCTGGGAGTGGAAACCACCGTCGACGTAGACGATGGATCCCGTTGTCCCGGGTAGCCAGTCGGACAGCACCGCACACACGGTCTTCGCCACGGGCGTCGGATCGTCGACGTCCCAGCCGATCGGGGACGCCGCCGACCACCCCTCGTTCAGACGGTTCATCTCCGCGCCCGGGCCGGTCGCGTCGCCCGCGATGGCCTTGGCCGCGAGCGTCTTGATCGGGCCGGCGGCGACGAGGTTCGAACGGATACCGCGCGGGCCGACTTCCTTGGCCACGTAGCGGTTCACCGACTCGAGCGTCGCCTTGGAGACACCCATCCAGTTGTAGAACGGCACGGCCCGGGACGGGTCGAAGTCCATTCCGACGATCGAACCGCCCTCGTTCATGACGGGTAGGACGGCCTTGGCGAGCGCGCCGTAGGAGTAGGCCGACACCTCGAGCGCCACCGCGACGTCCGTCCAGGGCGCGTCGAGGAACGGGCTGCCCAGGCAGGACCGGGGTGCGAAACCGATGGAGTGGACGACACCGTCGATCCCCTCCGGTGCGAGTTCGCGGATCTTGTCGGCGAGACCGTCGAGATCCTCCTGGTTCTGCACGTCGAGGCAGATCGCCGGCGGCACCGGCTGCGGGAGACGCTGCGCGATCCGGTCGATCAACCGGAGTCGCTCGAAGCCGGTGATGATCACCTTCGCGCCCTGTTCCTGCGCGGCCTTCGCGGTGTGAAAGGCGATCGAGGCATCGGTGATGATGCCGGTGACGAGAATGGTCTTGCCCTCGAGCAGTCCGCCCATGAGTGTGTCGGTCCTCCAGTGAGATTCGGATGTGGTCGCGAGACCGTCAGTGGCCCATGCCCATGCCGCCGTCGACCGGGATCACGGCGCCGGAGACGTAGGCGGAGTCGTCGGAGGCCAGGAAGCTGACGACGGCTGCGACGTCCTCGGGCTTGCCGAGTCGCTGCAGCGGGATGAACTTCTTCGCCGTGTCGCGCAGGTCGTCTGACAGATCCGCAGTCATGTCGGTCTCGATGAAACCGGGAGCGACGACGTTGGCCGTGATCGATCGCGAACCGAGTTCGCGGGTGACCGAACGGGCGAGCCCGATGACACCGGCCTTCGAGGACGCGTAGTTGATCTGACCGGCCTGACCGGCGAGGCCGACCACGGAGCCGAGGAAGATCATGCGGCCCCAACGGGCACGGAGCATCGCACGGTTGGCGCGCTTGGCGCACCGGAAGGCGCCGGTGAGGTTCGCGTCGATCACCGAGCTGAACTGGTCCTCGGTCATGCGCATCAGCAGGGTGTCGTCGGTGATGCCCGCATTCGCGACGAGCACCTCGACGGGACCCTGATGCTCCTCGACCTCCTTGAACGCGGCGTCGACCGAGTCGGTGTCGGTGACGTCGCACCGCACACCGAACAGGTCGTCGGGCGCGCCCGAACCGCGGTGGGTCACGGCGACCCTGTGGCCGTCCGCCTGCAGGCGACGGGCGACGGCGAGGCCGATCCCGCGGTTTCCACCGGTGACGAGGACGGATCGGGGGGTGGCACCCGCGCGCGTGGACGCTGCGGCACTATCTGCGTCAGTCATGCATTCCAACCTATCTGGTGGCCTGGCCGGGACGGAAAACGCTCCGTGAGCGTGCACAAGGTGGATCAGGGCAGCCGCTGGCGCAACACCATCGCCGCGCCGAGCCCCGCGATCACCGAGAGCGCTCCGAGCATGAGCCACGGACGGCTGGCGTCGCCGCGGGTCGTCTCGAAGCCGATCTGCTCCTCGAGCGTGTTGTAGGCGTCCTCGAGTTCTTCGAGGCTTGCCGCCGTGAAGAAGCTCCCGCCCGAGAGATTCGCGATCTCCTTGAGCGACGGATCGTCGACGGGCACGGGGATCCGATCATCCTCGATGGTGACGGTGCCCGTCTGGGTGCCGAACGAGATGGTCGAGACCGGGATTCCCTTCTCCGCCGCCTGCCGCGCCGCGGTGAAGCCCCCGCGGGGATCGTCGGGACTCTCGGGGACGGTCTGTTTGCCGTCGGACAGCAGCACGATCCGCGCGGGCGGCGCCTGGTCGCTGCCGCCGAGCACGGCGGCGAGCGTGTCGATCGACTGCATCGCCGTGAAGATCGCCTCGCCGGTCGCAGTGCGCTCGCTGAGCTGCAGGTTGTCGATCGCGGACTTGCTCGCCTCCCGGTTGGTGGTCGGCGAGACCAGGACCGAGGCGGTACCCGAGAACGCGACGAGACCGAGGTTGATGCCGGGCGTCAGGTCGTCGGCGAACTGCTTGGCCGCCTCCTGTGCGGCGGCGAGTCGTGTGGGCGCGACGTCCGTGGCCTCCATCGACAACGACACGTCGATGACAAGCACGACCGTGGCCCGGTTGCGCGGCACCCGCTGTTCGGCGGTCGGGCCGGCGAGCGCCACGGTGAGGAAGACGAGGCCGACGAGCAACAGTGCGACGGGAATGTGCCGAGCGCGTCCCGGGCGGGCGGGCGCGACCTTCTCGAGCAGCTCGAGATTGGTGAAGCGCAGCGTGTTCGTCTGGCGCCGGCGCTGGACCAGCACGTACGCACCGCCGAGGGCGGCGACGACGAACAGCAGCAGCAACCACCACGGTGAAGTGAAACCGGACAGGCTCATCGTCCCCCCTGCCGTGCGGGTGCGCCGAAGCTGTGCCGCCGGGCCGCGACGAACCGCACGACGTCGCCGATCCAGTCGCGGTCGGTGCGCAGCGTCAGCACGGGTGCACCGGAACTGCGCAGTGCCTGGTGCACGGCCGCGCGATGCTCCGCGGCCGCCTGCGCGTAGTCGGCCCGCAGTTCGGGAGTGGTCGTGAATTCGCGGGTGCGGCCCGTCTCCGGGTCGTGCAGCACCACGTCGCCCAGATCGGGCAGTTCGAGGTCGCGGCGATCGATGATCTCGACGGCGAGCAGTTCGTGCCGGCCGGACAGCGCCCGCAGGGAGCGCTCCCAGTCGAGCGGACCCAGAAAATCGCTCACCACGACGGCCAGACCGCGGCGGCGCTGGGGGCGTCGCAGCGACTCGACGAGGCCTTGGAGATCGCCGCGGGTCCCGTCGGGTGCATGCGGGGTGGTCGCGACGGTACGCAGCAACGACTGGGCGTGCAGCCGCCCACCACGCGCGGGGACGCGGACGGTCTCGTTGCCGGTGGAGATCACCGCACCGATCCGATTCCCGCCACCGGTGGTCAGATGCGCGAGCGCGGCCACCGCTGCGATCGCCAGGTCGCGCTTCTCGCACATACCGGTACCGAAGTCCAGGCTGGCCGACAGGTCGACCGCGAGCCACGTCTCGAGTTCCCGGTCGGCGACGGTCTGCCGCACGTGCGGGTGCGTCGTGCGCGCGGTGACCGACCAGTCCATCTGCCGCACGTCGTCGCCCGGCTGGTACTCGCGGGCGTCCCCCGGTTCGGAACCCGGGCCCGGGATCAGACCGAGGTGGTCGCCGTGCAGGACGCCGTCGAGACGGCGCCGCACGGTGAGCTCGAGGGTGCGGAGCGCGGCGGTGAGCGCGGGATCGCGCAGTTCACCGGACCGGAACCGCGGTGGCGACCCGTCGTGAGGACGTGTGCTCACCGCGCGCCCGCACCTCCCTGCGGACCGGGTGCACCGACGGGCGCCTGCTGACCGGCAACGGTCCGCGGATCGGCGGGCGCCGGGCCGGGGGTCGCGGTCGGCACGGGTGCGTTCGCCTGGGGCGCGACCTGCGGAAGACCCACCGTCTGCAGGATGCGGGTGATGATCTGGTCCGGGGAGACGTCGTCCGCGAGCGCGTCGTAGGACAGCACCAGGCGATGGCGGAGCACATCGGGGATGACGTCGACGATGTCCTGCGGTACCACGTAGTCGCGACCGCGCACGAGCGCCAGGGCACGCGCCGAGGAGATGATGCCGAGCGTCGCGCGGGGCGAGGCGCCGTAGGCGATCCAGCCCTGCACATCGTGCAGGCCGAGTTCGGCGGGCCGACGCGTCGCGAAGATGACCCGCACCACGTAGTCGACGAGCGCGTGGTGCACGAACACACGTCCGGCGATCTTCTGCAGGCGCAGGAGCTGCTCGTTGTCGAGCACCTGCTTCGGTTCGGGAGCGGCGACACCCATTCGGTAGACGATCTCGCGTTCTTCCTCCACCGTCGGGTAGTCGACAAGGACCTTGAACAGGAAGCGGTCGCGCTGTGCTTCCGGGAGCGGGTAGACGCCCTCGTTCTCGATGGGGTTCTGCGTCGCCATCACGAGGAACGGCTCGGGCATCGGGAAGGTCTTGCCACCGATGGTGACGTGGCGTTCGGCCATCACCTCGAGCAGCGCCGATTGCACCTTCGCCGGGGCGCGGTTGATCTCGTCGGCGAGCACGAAGTTCGCGACGACCGGTCCGAGTTCGGTGTCGAACTCCTCGCGTCCCTGCCGGTAGATGCGGGTACCGACTAGGTCGGTCGGCACGAGGTCGGGGGTGAACTGGACGCGGGAGAACGATCCACCGACGACCTTCGCGAAGGTCTCGACGGCCAGCGTCTTCGCGACACCGGGAACGCCTTCGAGCAGCACGTGCCCGCGCGCGAGCACACCGACCAGCATCCGCTCGACCAGCAGGTCCTGGCCGACGATCACGCGCTTGACCTCGTAGATGGCCCGTTCGAGGAGACGGACGTCGTCGGCGGGGTCGTACGCCTTCGCAGGAGCGTCGCCGGGTTTCCGCATGTTCGCGCCGGACACCTGCGGAGCCGGACCGTTCGCACCGGCCGCCTTCGGCGCCGGCGCGGCACCCGCCGCAGCCTGGTTGTTCTTGCGTCCGTCGTTACCGCCCTGGTCGCCCGGCGTCGCCGAACCGGACGTCCCACCCTCGCGTGAGGTCACCAACAATCCACCGCTTTCGCCTACGTCGCTCCGCTGGAAACACCTGCTGCACCACTATTGCAGGTGCCGGCTCGGTGTGTCGTCGCCCCTGCACCGACCGGGAGACGGCACCCGGAAACGACCGGATGGCACCCGCCCTCGGTGGTACGAGGGCCGCGGCAAACCTCGCCCTCACGACACCATGCGCACCACGTACGGTGTCATGCCGCCCCAGCGTACCGGCGAGATCTTCACGAACGATCCCGACTGCGGCGCCTCGAGCATCTGCCCGTCGCCGAGATACAGCGCGACGTGCTGGCTGGCGTTGGGCCCGTAGAAGATCATGTCGCCCCGTCTCATCTGCGACGACGGAACCTGGGTACCGGCCGTGTACTGGTAGCCGGTGTAGTGCGGGAGCGAGATGCCGATACCCGCGAACGCGTAGATCATCAGTCCGGAGCAGTCGAAGCCGACCTTGGCGTAGTCGCCGTGGACATCGGCGACGCCGCCGTCGCGGATACCGCGGGTCGGGCCGTTCTCGTTGCCACCACCCCACGCGTACGGGACGCCGATCTGGGACATCGCGCGGTCGATGACGATCTCCACCGCAGCGGGACCGGTGACGGACGGACGCGACGGGGTCCCGGGCGTCGAATTCGGTGTGGAGGGGCGGGAACCCGATCCCCCGGTCCCCGATCCGGGGGTCTCCACGACGGGGTCGCCCGGATCCGGGTTCTCCCAGTCGATCCCACCGTCGTCGCTGCTGTCCTCGTCTTCGTCCTCGTCGGGGATCGTGCCGCTGTCGGTGCCATCCGGGACGGATCCATCGTCGGTACCGTCTGGGACGGTCCCCCCGTCGGTACCGTCCGGGACCGTGGCGTCGTCGGTGTAGTCCGGTGCAGCCGTGTCGGTGCCACTCGTATCGGTGTCACTGCCCTCCGGCGCTCCGGATTCGGTGGTGACCTCACCCGGTGAGGCGACGTCGCTCTCGCCGGTCGACGGAGACTCCTCGATCAGCGTGTGGGGGCGACGGCCGTTGGCGAGTTCCGCCGCACGTTCCCGGGCTGCGGCGTCGGCGGCGACACGCTCGGCTGCCGCGGCTGCCGCGACCCGTGCCTCCTCGGCGGCCGCCGCGGCAGCTGCTTCCTCGGCTGCGCGGCGACGGTCCCAGTCCTGGTACTGCGCGCGTTGCCCTTCCAGGCCCGCAACGTTCACGCGGGCCCGGTCGAGTTCGCTCTGCGCGTTCGCACGTTCCTGCTCGATGCGCGACTTCTCCGCGGCCTGCCGACCGAGTTCCGCTCGCGCGACGGCGATCGCGGCCTCGGCCTCGGCCCTGCGCTGCTCGGCGGCTTCCGCCGCCGCGTCGGCCTCGAGCTTGGCCGCGCGTGCCCGCGAGTGGGAGTTGGCCTCCTGGGCCCGGGCGCGCTGGAGCGCATCGAGCACCGCGGCGCGCCCGGCGGATAGCAACCGCATGACCTGGGCGCGGTCGAGCAGATCGTCGGGACCGTCGACGTCGAGGAAGGCCGCGAGGGAGACCGAGTTGGCGCCACGGGTGTAGCTGTCGCGGACGAACGCGTCGAAGTTCTTCTGGGCAGCGAAGATCCGGTCGGCGGCGTCGTCGAGTGCGCGGCGGGAATCCACGACCACCCGTTCGGCGAGATCCGCTGCGTCGCGCGCGCTCTGGAGATCGACGAGGGCGCGGTTGACGTCCTCGCGGCGGATGGCGACCTGCGCGTCGAGCTCGGCGAGCTGCTGATCCGCGCCGGCGATCCGGACGATCAGCTGCCCGACCCGGTCGATGTTGGCCGCGACGGCCGCACCAGCGCGGTCGATCTCGGCGTCCGAAGGGTTCGGCGGCGGGGGCGGTGCGGCGGACGCCGTCGTGGTCACGGTAAGGAGCACGGCTGTGACCAACCCCAAACCGGCGAGGAGCGTGCCGGCGCGCGTCCGCGGGGTGCGACCGGGCGTCGGACCGTCGGGTCGACGGCCTGCAGTGAGCGTCGTGGCGGTGCCGTCCGGCCCCGACCGTCGCGGAATCCCTCCGTGGATACCGAACCGTCTCACTTGCATCTCCCTCGGTCGCACCTGGTGGCCGAGACATCCGGCCGGACGACCCGAGGAAGGCAGGCAGCATCCGCTCGCCGTGGGTGCCCCACGGCTCACACGCTGCAGTCGTACACCGGCTGCGGACAGCGTCCCCACGAGCCGGGTTGTGACACACCTTCCCCAAGAGCGTCATGAAAACCGTACGACACCTCAGGGGTATGTCGCATGACAGTCACGAAGATCGGCCGGAAGAACTCCGAAAGAACACGGTGCGGACACCGAGGAACACCGTGAGGACACCGAACGATCTTCCCTGCCGGATTCCGTCACGGTCGGGGCGAGGACAACCCGGAGACGATCTCCGCGGTGACGGAAGGAGACCTCAGACGTCCTTGGCCGATGACGATCCGTTACCTCCGGCAACGGTCGCGTCACCGTCCGCGCGGCGGCGTTTGGCGAGCCAGGTCGCGCCGGCCGCAAGGGCGACCACTGCGACGATCAGCAGCGTCATCAGCGTCCAGGGCGGTGACGGCTCGAGCACCGAGTCGACGAAGTTGTGTGTGGAGACCACCGGGTCGCCGGTGTAGGTGCGATCCTGGGCGGCCTCGAGAGTGACGCGGTCGAGATCCTCGCTGAATGTCCCGACCCATCCCGGACTGAGGACCAGCACCGTTCCGCCGTCCTCGGCGCCGACCTCCGTCGCGAGGTCGCGCAGCTGCGAATCCATACGGGGGTCCCGGTCGAGCACGACCACGCTGAGGTCGATCCCGTTCTCCTGCGCGCGCTGCACCTCGGCGACGAGGTCGTCGACGTACTGCGAGGGCGCCGCCACCTGGTCGTCGGCGAGATCGGCGAGCACTTTTTCGACCGAGACCCCGGCGGGAAGATCCGTGAGCGCAGGGCCCGGTATACGAAGCAGTGGCGCAGACATCTCTCTCCGGTGGTGCTGGGGCAGAAGCCGGGCGATACGGCGATCCGGCCGTGCGGAGACGACACGAAGAGCCACACCCGTGGGCAAGGCAGAACATTACGCGATCGCGCGACGGCGGCTCGAAGCACTCGTCGCGAGCAGGACCGATGCCGGCGGGACGCTTCGTCGACACGACGGACCCGACTTCGGTTCAATACAGGACAAGCGTACTGTTAGAATCGAGGGCGAGACGCCACGACTACTGCATCCGGGCCACGGGCCGCGGGCGGACGTCGTGTGCCTCGCTTCAGCCGTCGACACAGCCCCGTCGGCGGCCAGCCGAAACGACGAGTGGAGCTGACGTGAGCACCAGTAGTGATTCGTTCGGCGCCAAGGGTTCGCTGCAGGTCGGAGACAACTCCTACGAGATCTTCCGCCTGTCGGCCGTCCCCGGCACCGAGAAACTTCCTTACTCTTTGAAGGTCCTGGCCGAGAACCTGCTGCGCACCGAGGACGGTGCCAACATCACGGCCGATCACATCCGGGCCATCGCCAACTGGGATCCCTCCGCCGACCCGAGCATCGAGATCCAGTTCACGCCCGCACGCGTGATCATGCAGGACTTCACGGGCGTCCCCTGTGTCGTCGACCTCGCCACCATGCGTGAGGCCGTGACCACCCTGGGCGGCGACCCGAACAAGGTCAACCCCCTCTCCCCCGCCGACATGGTCATCGACCACTCGGTGATCCTCGACTACTTCGGTCGCGCCGACGCCCTCGAGCGCAACGTCGACCTCGAGTACGAGCGCAACGGCGAGCGCTACCAGTTCCTGCGCTGGGGCCAGGGCGCCTTCGACGACTTCCGCGTCGTCCCCCCGGGCATGGGCATCGTCCACCAGGTCAACATCGAGTACCTCGCCCCGACCGTCATGGTCCGCAACGGGCAGGCCTACCCCGACACCTGCGTCGGCACCGACTCGCACACGACGATGGTCAACGGCCTCGGCGTGCTCGGCTGGGGCGTCGGCGGCATCGAGGCCGAGGCCGCGATGCTCGGCCAGCCGGTCTCCATGCTCATCCCGCGCGTGGTCGGCTTCAAGCTCACCGGTGAGATCCAGCCCGGCGTGACCGCGACCGACGTCGTGCTCACCGTCACCGACATGCTGCGCAAGCACGGCGTCGTCGGCAAGTTCGTCGAGTTCTACGGCGCCGGCGTGGCCGAGGTCCCCCTCGCCAACCGCGCGACCCTCGGCAACATGAGCCCCGAGTTCGGTTCGACCGCAGCGATCTTCCCGATCGACGGCGAGACCATCAACTACCTGCGCCTGACCGGCCGCACCGACGAGCAGCTCGCTCTCGTCGAGGCGTACGCCAAGGAGCAGGGCCTGTGGCACGATCCGAGCCGCGAGCCCGAGTTCTCCGAGTACCTCGAGCTCGACCTGTCGACGGTCGTCCCGTCGATCGCCGGCCCGAAGCGCCCGCAGGACCGCATCCTGCTGTCCGAGTCGAAGGTCGCCTTCCGCAAGGACATCCACAATTACGTGGAGGAGAACCTCCCGGCCGAGCACACCAAGCTCGACGAGGCCGTCGAGGAGACCTTCCCGGCGTCCGACCCGGCCGTGCTGTCCTTCGCGGACGACGGTGCCGTCGACGTCCACTCGGCCGCCAACGGTGCCCACGGACGTCCGTCGAAGCCGGTCAAGGTCGTCTCGGAGGAGCGCGGCGAGTTCGTCCTCGACCACGGCGCCGTCGTGGTGGCGGGCATCACCTCCTGCACCAACACCTCCAACCCGTCGGTCATGCTCGGCGCCGCGCTGCTCGCCCGCAACGCCGTCGAGAAGGGCCTGTCCACCAAGCCGTGGGTCAAGACCAACATGGCTCCGGGTTCGCAGGTCGTCAACGACTACTACGAGAAGGCCGGCCTGTGGCCGTACCTCGAGAAGCTCGGCTTCTACCTCGGTGGCTTCGGTTGCACCACGTGCATCGGTAACACCGGGCCGCTGCCCGAGGAGATCTCGAAGGCCGTCAACGACAACGACCTCTCGGTCACCGCGGTGCTCTCCGGCAACCGCAACTTCGAGGGTCGTATCTCCCCCGACGTGAAGATGAACTACCTGGCCTCGCCGCCGCTGGTCATCGCGTACGCGCTCGCGGGCACGATGGACTTCGACTTCGAGACCGACGCGCTGGGCAAGGACAAGGACGGCAACGACGTCTTCCTGAAGGACATCTGGCCTTCCGCCCAGGAGATCGACGACACCATCAAGTCGGCGATCAACCAGGACATGTTCCGCAAGTCCTACGCCGACGTCTTCAAGGGCGACGAGCGCTGGCAGAACCTCGAGACCCCCGAGGGCGACACCTTCGCGTGGGACGAGGACTCGACGTACGTCCGCAAGGCTCCGTACTTCGAGGGCATGACGATGGAGCCGGACGCGGTCAGCGACATCAAGGGCGCTCGCGTCCTCGCGCTGCTCGGCGATTCGGTCACCACCGACCACATCAGCCCGGCCGGTCCGATCAAGCCGGGTACCCCGGCCGCGCAGTACCTCGACGCCCACGGTGTCGAGCGCAAGGACTACAACTCGCTCGGTTCGCGTCGTGGCAACCACGAGGTCATGGTCCGCGGCACCTTCGCGAACATCCGTCTGCAGAACCAGCTGCTCGACGGGGTCTCCGGTGGTTACACCCGCGACTTCACCCAGGACGGTGCTCCGCAGGCGTTCATCTACGACGCCTCGCAGAACTACCAGAAGGCCGGCATCCCGCTGGTCGTCCTCGGTGGCAAGGAGTACGGTTCCGGCTCCTCGCGTGACTGGGCCGCCAAGGGCACCCGCCTGCTCGGCGTCAAGGCCGTCATCACCGAGTCCTTCGAGCGCATCCACCGCTCGAACCTCATCGGCATGGGCGTCATCCCGCTGCAGTTCCCGGCGGGCGAGTCGGCCGCGTCACTGGGCCTGACCGGCACCGAGGTCTTCGACATCGAGGGCATCGAGAAGCTCAACGAGGGCGTCACGCCGAAGACCGTCAAGGTCACGGCGACCAAGGACAACGGCGAGAAGGTCACCTTCGACGCTGTCGTCCGCATCGACACCCCCGGTGAGGCGGACTACTACCGCAACGGCGGCATCCTGCAGTACGTGCTGCGGAACATGATCCGCGGCTGAGAGCAGTGCTCGTGACCCGATCGGTCACATCCGTGTGAAGCGGCGGGCCCGGGACGAGACTCGTCTCGGGCCCGCCGTCTCCATCGAGCCGAAAGGAAGTGGCGCGTGCCCAAGGTCAGTGAGGACCATCTCGCCGCGCGGCGCAGGCAGATCCTCGACGGTGCCCGTCGCTGCTTCGCCGAATACGGTTACGACGGCGCGACCGTGCGACTGCTCGAAGATGCCACGGGTCTGTCCCGTGGCGCGATCTTCCACCATTTCAAGGACAAGGACGGACTGTTCCTCGCCCTCGCCCAGGAGGATGCGAGACGGATGGCCGACGTCGCGGCCAACGAGGGTCTCGTGCAGGTCATGCGCGACATGCTGTCCTCCCCCGACCAGTTCGACTGGCTCGGGACGCGGCTCGAGATCACGCGTCGCCTCCGCACCGACCCCGAGTTCGCGAAGGCGTGGATGCAGCATTCGGCCGAACTCACCGAGGCCACCGTCGGACGCCTCGAACGGCAGCGGGAAGCGGGCCGGCTGCGCGACGACGTGCCGACGGAAGTCGTCCTGGGTTATCTAGACCTCGTGCTCGACGGACTCGTCGCCCGCCTCGCTTCTGGGCACACCGAACAGGACCTCGTCGCGGTTCTGGACCTCGTCGAGGAATCCGTGCGCCGGCGCGACTGATGCGCCGGATCCGTTCCTCACGCCTTCTCGTCGCTCGCTGCCGCCCGACGACGGTTCGGGCCGCCGCGGCCCCGCAGCCGCACCTGCGACTCCACGAGAACGTTGTGCACGAAACCGTAGGATCGACCGGTTTCCTGCGCGAGCCTCCGAATGCTCGCGCCTTCCTCGTAGCGGCGCTTCAGATCCTCCTGCAAGCGGTCCCGCGATTCCCCTGTAACTCGGGCTCCCTTCGCGTAGGTCGTCTCTCCACCACCGGAATTTCGCGCCATCGGATCCTCCCTGCGCCCTCGCCAAAGGTCCCTTTCCCAGGCTAGAGGACTGTCAGGTTGCGCGGACGCAGATCGGACCAGCGGGAGCGGATCGGGGGACGGATCCGACCGGAGGCCCGATCAGGCGAGCTGGATGAGCTCGAGGTATTCCTGGGACCAGTGGTCCTCGGTTCCGTCGGGAAGCAGGATCACACGTTCCGGGTCGAGGGCCTCGGCCGCACCCGGATCGTGGGTGACCAGCACGACGGCACCCTCGTAGCTGCGCAGGGCGTCGAGCACCTGCTCGCGCGAGACGGGATCGAGGTTGTTGGTCGGCTCGTCGAGGAGCAGCACGTTCGCCGCGGACGAGACGAGCCCCGCCAGGGCGAGTCGCGTCTTCTCACCGCCGGAGAGCGTTCCGGCCGGCTGCTCGAGCTGCGGACCGGTGAACATGAACGCGCCGAGCAGTCCCCGCAGGTCCTGTTCGCCGGCGTCGGGAGCGGCGTGCCGGATGTTCTCCCATACCGTCGCCGAGTCGTCGATGGTGTCGTGCTCCTGCGCGAAGTAGCCGACCTTCAGGCCGTGACCCGGCACGAGTTCGCCGAGATCCGGCTGCTCCACACCGGCGAGCAGCCGCAGCAGCGTCGTCTTGCCGGCACCGTTGAGGCCGAGGACGACGACGCGGCTGCCCCGGTCGATCGCGAGGTCGACGCCGGTGAAGATCTCCAGGGAGCCGTAGACCTTGGTCAGCTCCTTGGCCATCAGCGGGGTCTTGCCGCACGCGGCCGGCGTGGGGAACCGGATCTTGGCCACCTTGTCGGCGACGCGCACGTCGTCGAGGTCGGCGAGCAGCTTCTCGGCGCGCTTGGCCATGTTCTGGGCGGCAGTGGCCTTGGTGGCCTTCGCTCCGAGCTTCGCGGCCTGCTTCTGCAGGGCGGACGCCTTCTTCTCGGCGTTCGCACGCTCGCGCCGGCGCCGCGCCTCGTCGGTGGCGCGTGCGTCGAGGTACTTCTTCCAGCCCATGTTGTAGACGTCGGCCTCGCCGCGCACCGCGTCGAGGAACCACACCTTGTTCACCACGTCGGCGAGCAGGTCGACGTCGTGGCTGATGACGATGAGCCCACCGTCGTGGTTCTGCAGGAAGCCGCGCAGCCAGGTGATCGAGTCGGCGTCCAGGTGGTTGGTCGGCTCGTCGAGCAGCAGCGTGGTGTCGGACTTCCCGCCGGAGCCGTCCGAGGCTGCGAACAGGATGCGGGCGAGTTCGACACGGCGGCGCTGACCACCCGACAGCGTGTGGAGGGGTTGGCCGAGGACCCGGTCGGGCAGGCCGAGGCTGTGGCAGATGCTCGCGGCCTCGGATTCGGCGACGTATCCGCCGAGCGTCGCGAAACGCTCTTCGAACGAACCGTACTTGCGCACGGCACGGTCGCGGATCTTCTCGTCGACGGCCTCCGCCATGAGCGCCTGCTGCTTCTCCATGCTGCGGAGGATCTCGTCGAGACCTCGCGCCGAGAGCACCCGGTCCTTGGCGAGGACGTCGAGATTGCCCTCCTTGGGATCCTGCGGCAGGTAACCGATGTCTCCGGAACGGATCACGGCGCCGGCGTAGGGTTCGCCTTCACCCGCGAGGATCCGCAGGGTCGTGGTCTTGCCGGCACCGTTACGTCCCACGAGGCCGATCCGGTCCCCGGCCTGCACCCGCAGCCCCGAGCCGGGGGCGGTGAGCAGCGTCCGCACGCCGGCGCGGACTTCGAGGTCGGTAGCGGTGATCACGCACGGGCTCCTAGAACGAAGGACGATGGATGGGTGCCATGGTGGCAAACAGCCGGGCACACGAACCACCCATTTTACAGTGACAGCACCTCTCTCCCACGGTGAGATGCACTACCCCTCGCCACGCGCGGCCGGGTTCTCCCCGTGCGCAACCTAGGCTGGCGCCCGTGACCCACCTTCCCTCCACCGACCTCGTCGTGGCCGGACTCGGCCCCGCCGGCCGTGCATTGGCGTTCCGTGCCGCCGCGGCCGGGTTGTCGGTGACGGCCGTCGACGTGCGTCCACAGCGTCGGTGGACCGCGACCTACGCGGCGTGGGCCGACGAACTGCCCGCCTGGCTGCCCGACGAGGTGGTGGCAGCACGCATCGACAGGCCCGCGGCGTGGACGACCGAGCCCCGGATCGTCGATCGTGCCTACCGGGTGCTGGACACGGCGTGCCTGCAGGACTTCCTCGCCCTCGACGCCGTCACGGTGGTCACGGGTCGGGTACGCGACGTCGATGCGGACGGCGTGGTCCTCGGCAACGGACGCCGGGTGACTGCCCGCTACGTCGTCGATGCCCGCGGGGTTCCGGCCGAACCGGAACGTGCCCAGCAGACGGCATTCGGGCTGATCGTCGACGATACGACCGCAGCTCCGGCACTCGACGGCCACGACGCCTGGTTCATGGACTGGCGCCGCGACAACGGCACGGGCCCCGACGACGTGCCGTCCTTCCTGTATGCGGTGCCGGTCGGCGACGGACGCACGATCCTCGAGGAGACCTGCCTCGTCGGTCGCCCGGCGCTCGGTCTCGGCGAACTCGAACGGCGCCTGCACATCCGCCTCGCGGCGCGAGGCGTGCGCACGACCGGCGACGAGCAGGTCGAACGGGTGCGCTTCGCCGTCGAGAGCGCACCGACGGCACCCGGGGTGATCGGCTTCGGCGCTCGCGGTGGTCTCATGCATCCGGCCACGGGATACGCGGTGGCCACCGCCCTGTCCACCGCGGATGCGGTGATCGACGCGGTGCGCCTCGGCGAGGACCCCCAGCGCGTCCTGTGGCCGGTGCGCGCCCGCTCGGTGGCGACCCTGCGGCAGATGGGACTGCGGGTCCTGCTGCGACTCGACGCACGCGGAGCGATCGAGTTCTTCGACGCGTTCTTCGCTTTGCCGGTCGAGCAGCAGCGCGCCTACCTGTCCGGTCGCGACGACGCGACTGGCGTGGCGGCCACGATGTGGCGGCTGTTCCGGGTGCTGCCGACGGGTGCGCGCGGAACCATTCTGCGTTCGCTCCGCTGATCCGCCGGGTGCGGCGTGTGGCGAAGGGCTCGGCGAACCGCCCGGTGAGTTTCGCAGCTTTCCAGCGTGCTCCCGAGGTGTCGATCATGATGGACACATGCGGTCGATCTGGAAAGGCTCACTCGCGTTCGGCCTCGTCAACGTGCCGGTGAAGGTGTACTCGGCGACCGAGTCGCACGACATCTCCTTCCACCAGGTGCACGCGAAGGACGGTGGACGGATCAAGTATCAGCGTGTGTGTACCGAGTGCGGGGAGGTCGTCCCCTACCAGGAGATCGACAAGGCGTACGACTCCGAGGACGGCGAGCGGGTCGTGCTCACCGACGAGGACTTCGAGAAACTCCCCGCCGCCGAGAAGCACGAGATTCCGGTGCTGCAGTTCGTGCCCACCGAGCAGATCGACCCGATCCTGTTCGAGAAGTCCTACTATCTCGAACCCGATTCGTCGTCGCCGAAGGCCTACGGCCTGCTCGCCGCGACTCTCGAGCAGAGCGACCGGACGGCGCTGGTGCATTTCACCCTTCGTCAGCGCACCCGGCTGGCGGCCTTGCGTACCCGTGACGGTCTGCTCATCCTGCAGACCCTGCTGTGGCCCGACGAGGTTCGCGCAGCCGAGTTCGAGTCGCTCGACGACATCGAGAAGCCGAAGCAACGCGAACTCGCGATGGCCGAGACCCTCGTCGAGTCGATGTCCGACGATTTCGATCCCACCGAGTTCACCGACGAGTACCAGGTGGAACTGCGCACGCTGATCGACGAGGCCCTCGCCCGCGGCGGCGAGAAGGTCTTCCAGGTCGCCGAACACGACACCGGCGAAGAGGACGCCGAGGTGCTCGACCTCGTGGCGGCCCTGCAGCGCAGCGTCGACGCGGCGGGCAAGAAGGTCCCGTCCGGTTCGTCCTCCGGCGGGAAGAAGTCCTCGAAGAATGACGAGGATGAAGACGAGGACGCGAAGAAGGCCCCCGCGAAGAAAACGGCGTCGAAGAGTTCGGCGGCCAAGAAGAGTCCCGCCAAGAAGAGCACGGCGAAGAAGACCGCGTCCAAGAGTTCGGCGTCGAAGAGCACGGCGAAGAAGAGTCCTGCCAAGAAGACGGCCGCCAAGAAGACCTCCGGCGAACGCAAAGGCGCCTGACCTCCGACGAGAAGTCGAAGATCAGGCGCCGAGGCTCGGAGCCGGCGACAGCCGGATCAGACGGTGAAGCCGAGTGCGCGCAGCTGCTCGCGTCCGTCGTCGGTGATTTTGTCGGGACCCCACGGCGGCATCCACACCCAGTTGATGCGCAGCTCGTCGCAGAGGCCGCTGCGCACGAGTGCGCCCTTGGCCTGCTCCTCGATGACATCGGTGAGGGGGCACGCCGCCGAGGTGAGCGTCATATCCACGGTCACGGTCTCGTCGACCTCGGAGATCCCGTAGATGAGACCGAGATCGACGACGTTGATGCCGAGCTCGGGGTCGACGACGTCGCGCAGCGCTTCCTCGAGTTCGTCGAGGCGGCCCGGATCCAGCGGCGGGGCCGTGGCCGCGACCAGCGTCGAGGTCTCGTCCGCGCCGGCGTCGGCCGTCGGATTCTCGTCGGTGTTCACGGTGCCCGGTGCGGGTTCGGTCATCAGTTCTGTCCTCCGCTCGAAAGGGTCTGCGCGCCGCCCGCCAGGTCGGCGGGGGCTGCGTCCACGGTCTGCGCGACCGCGTCCTTGAAGGCCATCCAGCCCAGCAACGCGCACTTCACGCGCGCCGGGTACTTCGCGACGCCGGCGAACGCGATGCCGTCGCCGATCAGGTCCTCGTCGCCTTCGACGGTGCCGCGACTGCCGACCATCTCGACGAACCCCTCGACGATCTTCAGTGCATCGCCGAGCGGAACGCCGATCACCTGGTCGGTGAGCACGGACGTCGATGCCTGGCTGATCGAGCAGCCCTGCCCGTCGTAGGAGACGTCGGCGACGGTGTCGCCGTCGATGTGCACGCGCAGGGTCACCTCGTCGCCGCAGGTCGGGTTGACGTGGTGCACTTCGGCGCCGAACGGTTCGCGCAGTCCGCGATTGTGCGGGTGCTTGTAGTGGTCCAGGATCACTTCCTGGTACATCTGCTCCATCCGCATCGGATCACGCCTCCCCGAAGAACTTCTGGGCGCGCCGGATCGCCGCGCCGAGTGCCTGCACCTCGTCCGGCGTGTTGTACACGGCGAACGATGCGCGGGCGGTCGCGGCCACCCCGAAGCGGCGGTGCAGCGGCCAGGCGCAGTGGTGTCCGACCCGGATCTCCACGCCCTCGTCGTCGAGGATCTGGCCGAGATCGTGGGCATGGATTCCGTCCACGACGAACGACACCGCCCCGCCCCGCTGTTCGGCGGTCGTGGGTCCGATGATGCGCACGCCGTCGATGCCGCCCAGCTCGGCGAGCGCAGCAACGGTCAGCTCGTGTTCGTGTGCAGCGACGGCGTCCATCCCGATGTCCTGCAGATAGCGCACGGCGGCACCGAGGCCGACGGCCTGCGAGACCATGGGCGAACCGGCCTCGAATCGCTGCGGCGGTGCGGCGAAGGTCGTGGCCTCCATCGTCACCGTCTCGATCATCGAGCCACCGGTGATGAACGGCGGCACGTCGGCGAGCAGGTCGCGGCGACCGTAGAGAACGCCGACGCCGGACGGACCGAACATCTTGTGTCCGGAGAACGCCGCGAAATCCACACCGAGGGCGCGGAAGTCGACGGCCATGTGCGGCACCGACTGGCACGCGTCGAGCACGACGATCGCGCCGACCTCCTTCGCGCGCCGCACGATCTCCTCGACGGGAGCGACCGCACCGGTCACGTTCGACTGGTGCGTGAACGCCACGACCTTCACGGCGTCGGTCAGCGTCAGCGAATCGAGATCGATGCAACCGTCGTCGGTGACCCCGTACCAGCGCAGGGTGGCACCCGTGCGCCGCGCGAGTTCCTGCCACGGAACGAGATTCGCGTGGTGCTCGAGCTCGGTGACGACGATCTCGTCACCGGGGCCGAGCCGGTGCGGGAACCGGTCGTCGGCGAAGGCGTACGCGACGAGGTTGAGCGACTCGGTGGCGTTCTTGGTGAACACCACCTCGTCGACGTCGACCCCGACGAAGGACGCGATGACGGCGCGGGCGTCCTCGTACGAGTCGGTCGCCTCCTCCGACAACGCGTGCGCACCGCGGTGCACGGCCGCGTTCCGCGTCGCGAGGAACTCACGCTCGGCGTCGAGCACCTGTACCGGGCGCTGGGAGGTGGCCCCCGAGTCGAGGTAGACCAGGGGTTTGCCGTCGCGCACCGTGCGCGCGAGGATCGGGAAATCGGCCCTGATCCGGGCGATGTCCAAGGTCCGCACCGGCACCGTCATCCGATCACGCTCCTTGCGTTGCTGCCTGGGTGAAACGAACGTAGCCGTTGGTCTCGAGCTCGTCGGCGAGCTCCGGGCCACCGGACTCGACGACGCGGCCACCCACGAAGACGTGCACGAACTGCGGCTTGATGTAGCGCAGGATGCGGGTGTAGTGGGTGATGAGCAGGACGCCGCCGTTCTCGTTCTCCTGGTAGCGGTTCACGCCCTCGGAGACGACGCGCAGCGCGTCCACGTCGAGGCCGGAGTCGGTCTCGTCGAGGATGGCGATCTTCGGCTTGAGCAGACCCAGCTGCAGGATCTCGTGGCGCTTCTTCTCACCGCCGGAGAAGCCCTCGTTGACGCTGCGCTCGCCGAAGGCCGGATCGATGTCCAGCTCGGACATCGCCTGCTTGACCTCCTTGACCCAGTGGCGCAGCTTGGGGGCCTCGCCGCGCACGGCGGTCGCGGCGGTGCGGAGGAAGTTCGACATCGACACGCCGGGCACCTCGACCGGGTACTGCATGGCGAGGAACAGGCCGGCGCGGGCGCGCTCGTCGACGCTCATCTCGAGCACGTCCTCACCGTTGAGGGTGATGCTGCCCGAGGTGATCTCGTACTTGGGGTGGCCGGCGATCGCGTACGACAGGGTGGACTTGCCGGAGCCGTTGGGGCCCATGATGGCGTGCGTCTCACCCGAGCGGACCGTGAGGTTCACGCCCTTGAGGATGTCGATCGGCTCGGCGTTCTCGTCGGTCTGTGCGACGCGGACGTGCAGGTCCTTGATCTCGAGGACGTTCGAAGGTGTGGACATCGAAATGCGTTTCCTTAGTGGAGAGGTATCGGGAGTACGGGGAGACGGCCGTCAGGCGCCGACGGCGGCGAGTTCCGCCTCGATGGCGGCCTCGAGCCGTTCGCGGACCTCGGCGACCGTGATGCGCTCGAGCAGCTCGTGGAAGAAGCCGCGGACGACGAGGCGACGCGCTTCCTCCTCGGAGATACCGCGAGCACGCAGGTAGAACAGCTGCTCGTCGTCGAAGCGGCCGGTCGCCGACGCGTGTCCGGCACCGACGATCTCACCGGTCTCGATCTCGAGGTTCGGCACGGAGTCGGCGCGCGCACCGTCGGTGAGCACCAGGTTGCGGTTGAGCTCGAAGGTGTCGGTGCCCTCGGCCTCGGCGCGGATGAGCACGTCGCCGATCCACACGGTGTGCGCGTCGGGCTTGCCGGAGGCCGGATCGCCCTGCAGCGCACCCTTGTACACGACGTTCGACTTGCAGTTCGGCTGCGAGTGGTCGACAAGCAGGCGCTGCTCGAAGTGCTGGCCGGCGTCGGCGAAGTACAGGCCGAGCAGTTCGGCGTCGCCGCCGGGGCCGTCGTACTTGGTGGTCGCCGACACGCGCACGAGATCGCCGCCGAGCGCCACGGTGAAGTGGCGAAGCACGGCATCGCGGCCGACGCGAGCGTGGTGCGCGGCGACGTGTACGGCGTCGTCGGCCCAGTCCTGCACCGCGACGACCTTCAGCTGTGCGCTGTCGCCGAGCACGAACTCGATGTTCTCGGCGTAGGTGCCGCTGCCGCGCTGGTCGATGACGAGCGTGAGGTTGGCGAACGCCTCGAGCCGGATCTGCACGTGACCGTAGGCGACGGCGCCCTCACCCGGTCCCGTGATCGTCACGGTGACGGGCTCGGCGACCTCGACCTCGCGGCCGACGGTGAGGACGGTCGCGGTCTCGAACGACGAGTACGCCTGTGCTGCGATCCGGTCGAACGGCACACCGGCCTGTCCGAGTCGCGCGTCGTCGCGCGCCACGGTCTCGACCTGCACGCCGTCGACCGGGGTGACCTCGATGGTCGCGGTGCCGGTCGCGGGAGCGGTGCCGTCGTGCAGACCGCGCAGGCGGCGCAGCGGGGTGAACCGCCACACCTCGTCGCGACCCGACGGAATCTCGAAGGCGTTCACATCGAAGGACGTGAAGACCTCACCCTTGTTGATTGCCGGCACCCGGTTCTCGGCACGCACGGCATCCTGCACGCCCGTCGCGGTAGCCGGCGTGTTCTTCGCTTCCGCAGTCATTTAGCCGACTGCCCCTTCCATCTGCAGTTCGATCAGGCGGTTGAGTTCGAGGGCGTACTCCATCGGTAGTTCCTTGGCGATGGGCTCGACGAATCCGCGCACCACCATGGCCATGGCCTCGTCCTCGTCGAGTCCGCGGCTCATCAGGTAGAACAGCTGGTCGTCGCTCACCTTCGAGACGGTCGCCTCGTGACCCATCGTGACGTCGTCCTCACGGATGTCGACGTACGGGTAGGTGTCGGAACGGCTGATCTGGTCGACGAGCAGCGCGTCGCACTTGACGGTCGACTTCGAGCCGTGGGCGCCCTTGTTGACCTGCACGAGGCCGCGGTAGGAAGCACGTCCACCGCCGCGCGCCACCGACTTCGACACGATGGTCGAGGAGGTGTGCGGAGCCAGGTGCAGCATCTTCGCGCCGGTGTCCTGGTGCTGCCCCTCGCCGGCGAAGGCCACGGAGAGCACTTCACCGCGAGCGTGCTCGCCCATCATCCACACGGCCGGGTACTTCATCGTCACCTTGGAACCGATGTTGCCGTCGATCCATTCCATCGAGCCGCCGGCCTCGACCTTGGTGCGCTTGGTCACCAGGTTGTAGACGTTGTTCGACCAGTTCTGGATCGTCGTGTAGCGGCAGTGACCGCCCTTCTTGACGATGATCTCGACCACCGCGGAGTGCAGCGAGTCGGACTTGTAGATCGGCGCGGTGCAGCCCTCGACGTAGTGCACCGAGGCGCCCTCGTCGACGATGATCAGGGTCCGCTCGAACTGGCCCATGTTCTCCGTGTTGATGCGGAAGTAGGCCTGCAGCGGGATGTCGACGTGCACACCCGGCGGAACGTAGATGAACGAGCCTCCCGACCACACCGCGGTGTTCAGGGCGGAGAACTTGTTGTCGCCGGCCGGGATGACCGTGCCGAAGTACTCCTTGAACAGCTCGGGGTGCTCGCGCAGGCCCGAGTCGGTGTCGAGGAAGATCACGCCCTGGCTCTCGAGGTCCTCGCGGATCTGGTGGTAGACCACCTCGGACTCGTACTGGGCGGCGACGCCGGCGATCAGGCGCTGCTTCTCCGCCTCCGGGATGCCCAGCCTGTCGTAGGTGTTCTTGATGTCCTCGGGGAGCTCGTCCCAGCTCGCGGCCTGCTTCTCCGTCGAGCGCACGAAGTACTTGATGTTGTCGAAGTCGATTCCGTCGAGGTTCGAGCCCCACACCGGCATCGGCTTCTTGTCGAAGGTGCGCAGCGCCTTGAGGCGGATATCGAGCATCCACTCGGGCTCGTTCTTCTTGGCGGAGATGTCCCGCACGACCTCTTCGGACAGGCCGCGCTGCGCCGTGGCGCCCGCGGTGTCGGGGTCCGCCCAGCCGTATTCGTAGTGGCCGAGAGAATCGATCGTCTCTTCCTGCGTCAGCGGCGCGGTTCCGGACGTCTGATCCGATGCGACGGTCATGCGAGCTCCTTCCGGAGTCTGGTGGGCGTCGGCGCGGGCTGTGCGTCGACGGTCGACGGGTGGGTGGATGTCTTCCTGATGTGCCCTGGTTCGCGGAGCACTCGCGGTGGGATCGTCACGTAGGCGGCTCCGGACGGGGCGCATCCGCTTTGGAGAGAACGGGCACGTGTGTCGTGCAGAAGGCGTCGCCGTTCGCGATCGTCGCGAGGCGTTGCACGTGGGTTCCGAGGATCCGCACGAAGGCCTCCTGCTCCGCCTCGCACAGTTCGGGGAACTGCTCCGCGACGTGCGAGACCGGGCAGTGGTGCTGGCAGATCTGCACGCCGGTGCCGATGCGGCGGGTCGAGGCGGCGAAACCGGAGGCGGTGAACGCTCCGGCGATCTCCTCGGCGACGCTCTCGACGTCGTCGAGGTTCTCGTCGGCGGGCGCGATGGTGCCGAGGATCGAGTCCACACGGCGGCGTGCGAAGTCCTCCACGGCAGCGTCGCCGCCGAGTTCGCGGAGGTGCCGCATGGCGGCGGTGGCGAGATCGTCGTAGGAGTGCCCGAGGCGGGCGCGTCCGACGGCGGTGAGCTGGAAGCGGCGGGCGGGGCGGCCACGACCGCGTCCTTGCCTGCGCGGCGGCGCGGCGGCCTGCGCCTCACCGGACTCGATGAGCGCGTCGAGATGGCGTCGCACGCCCGCGGCGCTGAGCCCCAGACGCTCGCCGATCTCCGGCGCGGTGATGGGACCTTCTTCGAGCAGCAGCTGCACGACGGCGGCGCGGGTCTGACCCTCCGGGATCTCGCGGCCCGTCGAAGCAGGATTCTTGCGGGTGTCCTCGACGCGCGACGCCGTCGCGGCAGGTGCGTGACCTGCGCGTTCTGCGGTGTCGGTGGTGTCGGACGGGTATTTCACAACACCAGTGTGACGGAATTCGGAAGCACGGTCCACCAAGGGTGCCCTTTGTTACACCTCGTGACGGAGCCGTCGGAGAGCACCCTCGCCGTCCCGTTACGCTTCTGACGTGCCGTCGACTCCTCCCCTGTCCGCCCCGCACACGACGTCTCCGTCGCCGGGCCGATCCGGGGTCCGCGAACGGCTGCACGTGTGGATCCGACGCGCTCTGGGCCTCGACGCCCCGGGACCACACGCCGATGTCTCGGTCGTCCTGCACGGCGACGAGATCGAAGGTCGCGGACTCGACGCGATCGAGAACGTCTACCTCCACCGCATCCGGCTGCTCGGCGCCACCGGTGCCGTCCTCATGGCAGTCGGGGCACTCGGCGCCGGCGCCCAGCCGGTCCTGCAGAACCCCGTGCAGGGCGTCCGCGCCCTCGGACTGGCGGCACGCATGCCGAGCGCCGCCCTCACGACGACCATGATCGGCACGGCGCTGGTGATCCTCGCCTGGTTGCTGCTCGGCCGGTTCGCGATCGGCCGGGGCGCACCGGACGGTCCCGTGCGCCGACTGTCCCGGTCGCAGCTCGACCGCACCTTGCTGCTGTGGATCCTTCCGCTGGTCGTCGCTCCGCCGATGTTCAGCAAGGACGTCTACTCGTATCTCGCGCAGAGCGAGATTGCCGCGCGCGGGCTCGATCCCTACGCGATCGGTCCGGCCGGCGCGCTGGGGGTCGACCACGTCCTGACCCGGACGGTGCCGAACATCTGGCGCGACACCTCGGCCCCCTATGGCCCGGCCTTCCTGTGGATCGGCGAGAAGATCACGTACCTCACGGGCGAGAACATCGTGGCCGGCATCTTCGTCCACCGGCTGCTCGCGCTCGTGGGTGTGGCCCTGATCGTGTGGGCGCTGCCGCGGCTCGCCCGCCGGTGCGGCGTCGCGTCGGTGAGCGCGTTGTGGCTCGGTGCCGCGAACCCGCTCTTGCTCTTCCACCTGGTCGCGGGCATCCACAACGAGGCCCTGATGCTCGGGCTCATGCTCGCCGGTGTCGAGCTCGCGCTGCGGGCCGTCCACCCGGACGACGAGGCGGCCTCGCGCCTGCGTCTCACGGGGTGGCTCGCGGCCGGCACCGCGCTGATCGCCCTGTCGTCGATGATCAAGGTGCCCTCGCTGCTCGCGCTCGGATTCGTCGGCATGGCCCTTGCCCGCAAGTGGGGTGGCGGCTTCCGCGCCGTGCTCGCCGCCGCCGCGATCCTCGGCATCGGGACCTGCGTCGTCATCGGCGCTGTGAGCTGGGGCAGCGGCCTGGGCTTCGGCTGGACGAAGACCCTGGGCACCGCCACGGAGGTCCGCAGCTGGATGTCGATCCCGACCCTGCTCGGCATGGGTACCGGCCTCGGCGGCGTGCTGCTCGGTCTCGGCGACCACACGACGGCCGTGCTGTCCATCACGCGCCCCATCGCAGCGCTGGTGGCCGCTTTCGTCACGATGCGCATGCTGCTCGCGGTGCTCATGGGACGGATCCATCCGGTCGGTGCGCTGGGGGTCTCGCTGGGCGCGATCGTGCTGCTCTTCCCGGTCGTGCAACCGTGGTACCTGCTGTGGGCGGTGATCCCGCTCGCGGCCTGGGCGACCCGCCCGGTCTTCCGGATCCCCACCATCGCGTTCTCGTCGGTTGTCGGCATGATCCTCATGCCCAACGGCAGCGAATACCAACCGTTCATCATCGTCCAGGCGTCGATCGCGACCATCGTCGTGGTCGGTCTGATCATCGTCGCCACACGCTCCCGGCTGCCGTGGCGGCTGCAGGAGCGCACACCACCGCGTCCGGCGGAAACCGCGGACGCCTAGGCTGGAACCCTGTGACCCCGAGTTCTCCCGCCGGTGCGGTACCGGCCGTGCACCTGGACGGCGTCGTCAAGACCTACGGGGGCGTCACCGCCGTGAACGGTCTCGATCTGACCGTCGAACGCGCCCAGGTGCTCGCCCTCCTCGGCCCGAACGGCGCCGGTAAGACCACCACTGTGGAAATGTGCGAGGGGTTCGTCACTCCCGACGTGGGCACAGTCCGCGTCCTGGGGCTCGATCCCGTCGCCGATTCCGACGCCCTCCGCCCCCGGATCGGCGTGATGCTGCAGGGTGGCGGCGCCTATCCCGGTTCGCGGGCCGGTGAGATGCTCGACCTGGTGGCGGCGTACTCGGCGGATCCCCTCGACCCCGACTGGCTGCTCCAGCGCCTCGGGCTCACCGACGCCCGCCGCACCCCCTACCGCCGATTGTCGGGCGGACAACAGCAACGCCTCGCGCTCGCATGCGCGCTGGTGGGGCGCCCCGAACTGGTGTTCCTCGACGAACCGACGGCGGGTCTCGACGCACAGGCCCGGCTGCTCGTCTGGGAACTGATCGACGCACTGCGCCGCGACGGTGTGAGCGTGCTGCTCACCACCCACCTCATGGACGAGGCGGAAGAGCTCGCCGACGAGATCGTCATCATCGATCACGGGCGGGTGGTCGCCGCAGGGACACCCGACGAAGTCACCCGCGACGGCGCCGAGGGCCAGCTGTGGCTGTCCGCGCCTCCGGGCCTCGACCTGAGTGCCCTGCAGTCCGCCCTGGCCGGCACCTACCGGATACGGGAGGACAATCCCGGGCGGTATCTCGTCGAGGGCACGATCGAACCGTCCGTCGTCGCGGCGGTGGCGACCTGGTGCGCGAATCTGGGCGCACTGGCAACCGAGATCCGGGTGGATCAGCGCAGCCTCGAGGACGTCTTCCTCGAGTTGACCGGTCGGGAGTTGAGAGGGTGAGCGTGACCCACGATCGTCTGGCGAACAACCGGTTTGCGGAAGGGACCTTCACCCCGCGACCGCAGCCGAACTCGCCGTCGAAGATGCTCGCGGCGCAGACCGCCATGGAACTCAAGTTGCTGCTGCGCAACGGCGAGCAGCTCCTACTGACCATGTTCATTCCGATCACGCTGCTGATCGGCCTGTCGCTGCTACCGATCGGCGATCTCGGCGACTCGCGGGTCGACAGCGTGCTGCCAGCGGTGATGATGGTGGCCGTGATGTCGACGGCGTTCACCGGTCAGGCGATCGCCGTGGGCTTCGACCGCCGCTACGGCGCCCTCAAGCGGATCGGCGCGACCGCGCTGCCCAAGTGGGGAATCATCGCTGGCAAGAGCGCGGCGGTGGGCATCGTCGTCGTCCTGCAGGCCGTGTTGCTCGGTGCCATCGGGCTGGCCCTGGGCTGGCGCCCCTCCCCCGTCGACCTGCTCATCGGGGCGGTCGTCATCGCCTTGGGCACGGTGATGTTCGCGACACTGGGGCTGCTGCTCGGTGGAACCCTGCGCGCCGAGATCGTGCTCGCCCTCGCGAACATCGTGTGGTTCGTGCTGTTGGGCATCGGCAGCGTCGTGGTGCTCGGCGACGTGATCCCCGAAGCGGTGGTCCACCTGCTGCGGATCGTGCCGTCGGGGGCGTTGACGCTCGCGCTCGAGAACGCCACCTCGGGTGTGTTCGACTGGTTGTCGATCGTCTCGCTGCTCGTGTGGACGGTGATCGGCGGCACCGCCGCGGCGCGCTGGTTCCGCTTCACCTGAGTCGTGGGCGGCCCGATCGGGCACGACCCAACTACAGCGTGTAGTGGTTCACGCCGTACCATCGAACCGTGTTGTATCGCGGCTACCTGAGCCTTGTCGACCGTCTCCCCCTGCCGTCGCTGCGGACGCAGAAGATCATCGCGTTCCTCACGATTCTCACCCAGGGCGGCATCGCAGTGACCGGCTCGGTCGTCCGCGTCACTGCCTCCGGACTGGGTTGCCCGACCTGGCCGCAGTGCTTCCCCGGGTCGCTGGTGCCGGTGGGTGTGTCGAGCGGGGTGAACACCCTGCACCAGGTGGTCGAGTTCGGCAACCGGCTGCTGACCTTCGTGGTCGTGGCCGTCGCAGCCGCGATCGTCCTGGCCGTCACCCGTGCGCGGCGCCGCAAGGAGGTCATCGCCTGGGCGTGGTTGATGCCGGCAGGCACCGTGCTGCAGGCGATCATCGGCGGCATCACCGTCCTGGCCGGTCTCGCCTGGTGGACGGTCGCGATCCACCTGCTCGCATCGATGCTCATGGTGTGGCTGGCGACAGTGCTCTACGCGAAGGTGAGCGAGCCGGACGACGGCACGGTGGTGCAGGTATTGCCCCAGCCGCTGCGCCGGCTCACCGCCTTGTCGGGTGTCGCGCTCGCCGTGGTCCTCGTGCTCGGCACGATGGTCACCGGCGCCGGCCCGCACGCCGGAGACAAGAGCGTCGACAGACCCGTCCCGCGCCTCGCGCTCGACATCACCAATCTCGTCCACCTGCACGCCGAAGCGCTCATCGGCTATCTCGCGCTGCTGATCGGCCTCACCTTCGCCGTCTACGCGGTCCATGCACCCCGAGCCGTCACGCTGCGTCTGAAGGTCGTCCTGGCCCTGGTGGTCGCACAGGCCGGCATCGGCCTCGTCCAGTTCTGGACGGACGTGCCTGCCGTGCTGGTCGTCTTCCACGTCGCCGGCGCCGGACTGTGCACGGCGGCGACCGCCGCGGTCTGGGCGGCCGGACGGACGCGCACGACCGCACCGGATCGCGAGCCCGTTCCGGCCTGACCGTTCGACGACGCGGCCCCTCCCCGGACTTCCGGGAAGGGGCCGCGTGTCGTCGTACGGATGTCGGGCGGTCAGCGCTCGTTGCGGGCCTTGGGGAACTTCGTCTGACGTGCCACCCAACCGGCCATCTTCGCCCAGTGACCCTTCTGCGGGTTGGCGATGCTGGTGACCTCGCGGTCCCACTCGGAGACGGTGACGTCGGGGATCTCCTCGACGATGGCGCGCGCCGTCGGGAGGTCCTTCGCGACGCGGTCGCCGAGGGTGCCGTCGGCGGCGACCACGGTGATCCGGACGCCGGACAGACCGATCGGCTGCAGCACGGCCTTCCCGGAACCTCCGTGCTCGGCGACGAAGCTGCGGATGGACGAGACGATGTCGGCCGGTGCGGCCACGACCTGTGTTTCGACGCTCATGTCTGCAGAATACTGTGAGCGCTATGCACGCAATCGAAGTGGCACAGCACGGAGGCCCCGACGTCCTCGTCCCCGTCGAACGACCCGACCCCTCGCCCGGACCGGGTGAGCTGCTGGTTCGCACCGACGCGATCGGCGTCAACTTCATCGACACCTACTTCCGCACCGGCCTCTACGGCACGGAGCTGCCGTACATCCCGGGCTCGGAGGGCACGGGCACGGTCGTCGCCCTCGGCGAGGGTGTGCGGGACACGGCGGTAGGCGACCGAGTGTCGTGGTGCGAGGCACCCGGCTCGTACGCCGAACTGGTCCGCGTCCGCGAGCAGGTCGCCGTGCCGGTCCCGGACTCGGTGCCGGCCGAGCAGGCCGCCTCGGTCCTCCTGCAGGGCATGACCGCGCACTACCTGCTGAACTCCGTCCACCCGGCACAGCCCGGCGAGACGGTGCTCGTCCACGCAGGTGCCGGTGGTGTGGGGCTGATCCTGACGCAACTCGCCGTCGCGAAGGGCGTGCGGGTGATCACCACCGTGTCCTCCGACGAGAAGGAGGCCCTGTCGCGGGAGGCCGGCGCCGCGGACGTGCTGCGCTACGGCGACGACCTCGCCGAGAAGGTGCGCGAGCTCACCGACGGCGAGGGGGTGGCCGCAGCCTACGACGGTGTCGGTGCCGCGACCTTCGAGGCGTCGCTCGCGTCCGTCCGCGTGCGCGGCACGGTCGCGCTGTTCGGTGCCGCGAGCGGACCCGTCCCGCCCTTCGACCTGCAGCGGCTGAACCCGGCGGGTTCGCTGTTCGTCACGCGGCCGACCCTCGTGCACTACACCCGAGACCGCGAGGAGCTGCTGTGGCGGGCGGGCGACGTGCTCGCGGCGCTCGCCGACGGGTCGCTGAAGCTCCGCGTGGGAGCGAGCTATCCCCTCGCCGAGGCCGCCCGCGCCCACGCCGATCTCGAAGGACGCCGGACCACCGGATCGATCGTCCTGATCCCGTGATCTCCGGACCCGGCACGACGAACGCCCCGGCCGCTCGGCCGGGGCGTTCGTCGTGAAGCGTGGATCAGAAGTACGAGCCGATCGTCGGCAGTGCGAGCACGGAGTCGATCGCCAGGCCCAGGCACACCACCGCGAGGTAGTTGTTGGACTGGAGGAACAGCTTGAGCGGCTTGACCGACGCCCCGCCGCGCACACTGTTGAACAGCTGGTGCGCGACGATCAGGAACCAGGCGCCCGCGAGCAGCGCGACGGCCGCGTAGATCACACCGGCGGCCGGGACGATCACCAGCGTCGCGATCACGGTCGCCCAGGTGTAGAGCACGATCTGCTTCGTGACGTGCTGCTCGGTGGCGATGACCGGCAACATCGGCACGCCGGCTGCCTTGTAGTCCTCCTTGTAACGCATCGCGAGCGCCCAGGTGTGCGGCGGCGTCCAGAAGAAGATGACCAGGAACAACACGATGGGTTCCCAGCTCAGCGAACCCGTCACGGCGGCCCAGCCGACCATCACGGGCATACATCCGGCAGCCCCGCCCCAGACCACGTTCTGCCAGGTCCGGCGTTTGAGCACCATCGTGTACACGAGCACGTAGAACGCGATCGTCGCCACGACCAGCAGTCCGGCCAACAGGTTGGCGCGCCACCACAACCACGCGAAGGACGCGATGCCGAGCAGCATGCCGAAGACGAGGGCGTTGCGTGTCGGCACCGTCTGCCGGGCGAGCGGACGCAACGCCGTGCGTTTCATCACCTTGTCGATGTCGGCGTCGACGACGCAGTTGAGCGAGTTGGCGCTCGCCGCACCCATCCAGCCGCCGAACAGGGTGCTCAGGATGAGCACGATGTCGACGTTGCCGCGGTCGGCGAACAGCATCGCGGGAATGGTCGCGACCAGCAGGAGTTCGATCACCCGCGGCTTGGTCAACGCTATGTAGGCGAGGACGGTGCCGGAGATCCGGCCCCACGCGGTGTCGGGGCGCGGGGCGCTCGGCGCTTCGGGGGCGCCGAAGCCGTGTCCTCCCGGCCGTCGCCCTGCCCGCACACTGTCTCCTTGTCCCACGCGGATCCGCACCTTCGTTTCGCCCGTTCACGGTCGCCCGGTTCCGGACGCTCCTCTACTACGAACGATGGTAGACCGGACCGTTGCCCGGACCGAATCGACCCGTTCGGAGCAGCGCATTAGTCTGAAGTAGCGCGCGGGCCGACTTCCACCCGCCGGGACCCCGTACACCCATGTCAGGAGACTTCAAGCTCGTGTCGATCACAGACGAGATCCGCACCCTCACCCAGCCTGCGCATCCTGCCGACTGGACCGACCTGGACACCAAGGCCGTCGACACCGCGCGCGTGCTCGCCGCCGACGCCGTGCAGAAGGTCGGAAACGGGCATCCCGGTACCGCGATGAGCCTCGCTCCCCTCGCGTACACCCTTTTCCAGCGTGTGATGCGCCACGATCCGACCGACCCCGAGTGGGTCGGCCGCGACCGCTTCGTGCTCTCGTGCGGACATTCGAGCCTGACGCTGTACACCCAGCTGTACCTGTCCGGCTACGGACTCGAGCTCGCCGACCTCGAAGCGCTGCGCACGTGGGGTTCGCTCACCCCGGGCCACCCCGAGTACGGCCACACCGCCGGCGTCGAGATGACCACCGGCCCACTGGGTCAGGGTCTGGCCTCCGCCGTGGGCATGGCGATGGCCGCCCGCCGCGAGCGCGGTCTGTTCGATCCCGAGGCGCCCGCCGGCTCGAGCCCGTTCGACCACTACGTCTATGTGATCGCGTCCGACGGCGACATCGAGGAGGGCGTGACCTCCGAGGCGTCCTCGCTCGCCGGTGTCCAGCAGCTCGGCAACCTGATCGTCTTCTACGACGACAACAAGATCTCCATCGAGCACGACACCGCGATCGCTCTCGGTGAGGACGTCTCCAAGCGCTACGAGGCATACGGCTGGCACGTGCAGACCGTCGAGGGCGGCGAGAACGTCACCGCCCTGCTCGAGGCCGTCGAGACCGCGAAGGCGGTCACCGACCGTCCGTCCTTCATCTCCGTCCGCACGATCATCGGCTACCCGGCGCCGACGAAGATGAACAGCGGCGACGCGCACGGTGCCGCGCTCGGCGTCGACGAGGTCGCCGAGATCAAGAAGATCCTCGGCTTCGACCCCGAGAAGAACTTCGACGTCGACCCGGCCGTGATCGAGCACGCCCGGCAGGTCGTGACGCGCGGCACCGAGGCACGCGCCGCATGGCAGGCCGACTTCGACGCGTGGGCCGCCCGCGAGCCGCAGCGCAAGGAACTGTTCGACCGCCTGCACGCCGGTGAGTTCCCGGAGGGCTGGGTCGACGCACTGCCGACCTACGAGCCCACCGAGAGCGGTCCCGCGACCCGCTCGGCGTCCGGCAAGGCCCTCGCCGCGCTCGGACCGGTACTGCCCGAGCTGTGGGGCGGTTCCGCCGACCTCGCCGGCAGCAACAACACGACGATTCCCGGTTCCGACTCCTTCGGTCCCGAGTCGATCTCCACGAAGGACTGGAACGCGCAGCCCTACGGACGCACCCTGCACTTCGGCGTCCGCGAACACGCGATGGGATCGATCCTCAACGGCATCGCCCTGCACGGCCCGACCCGCCCCTACGGCGGCACCTTCCTCGTCTTCTCCGACTACATGCGGCCCGCGGTGCGTCTCGCGGCCCTCATGCAGACCCCGGCGATCTACGTGTGGACGCACGATTCGATCGGTCTCGGTGAGGACGGCCCGACGCACCAGCCGATCGAGCACCTCGCGGCGCTGCGCGCGATCCCGAATCTCGCCGTGATCCGCCCGGCCGACGCCAACGAGACGTCGTTCGCGTGGAAGGCCGCGCTGGAGAACCGCACCGGCCCGACCGCTCTGGCGCTGACCCGTCAGAACGTGCCGGTGCTCGAGGGCACGCGGGAGAAGGCCGCCGAGGGTGTCGCCCGCGGTGCCTACATCCTGGCCGAGGCCTCGTCGGGCACCCCGGAGGTCGTGATCCTCGCGACCGGTTCCGAGGTCCAGCTCGCCGTTGCCGCCCGCGAGACCCTCGAGGCCGACGGTGTGCCCACCCGCGTCGTCTCCGTGCCGGTGCTCGACCGGTTCCTCGAGCAGGACCAGGCCTACCGCGACGAGGTGCTGCCCCCGTCGGTGCGCGCCCGCGTGTCCGTCGAGGCCGGTCTCGCGATGCCGTGGTACCGCCTCATCGGCGACGCCGGTGAGCCGGTCTCGCTCGAGCACTACGGCGCCTCAGCCGATTACAAGACCCTGTACCGCGAGTTCGGCATCACTGCCGAGGCCGTCGTCGACGCCGCGCGTCGCTCGCTGACCCGAGTGAAGGGATGATCCGATGACCCAGCAGACCTCCACGCAGAACGCTGCGCTGGCCGAACTGTCCGCCCAGGGTGTCTCGGTGTGGCTGGACGACCTGTCCCGCGACCTCATCGACTCCGGCAAGCTCGCCGAGCTCGTCGCGACCCGCAGTGTCGTGGGTGTGACGACCAACCCGTCGATCTTCCAAGCCGCCCTGTCGAAGGGCCATGCCTACGACGCGCAGATCCGCGATCTCGCCGCCGCCGGTGCCGACGCCACCGAGGCGATCCGCACCGTCACCACCGACGACGTGCGCGCGGCCTGCGACGTCCTCGCGCCGGTGTTCGAGGCCACGGACGGCCTCGACGGACGGGTGTCGATCGAGGTCGACCCGCGTCTGGCGCACAAGACGGGCGAGACCGTCCAGCAGGCCCTCGAGCTGTGGCGCATCGTCGACCGCCCGAACCTGTTCATCAAGATCCCGGCGACGATGGCGGGTCTGCCGGCCATCGCCCGGGTGATCGGTGAGGGTGTCAGCGTCAACGTCACGCTGATCTTCTCGGTCGAGCGCTACGAGCGGGTCATCGAGGCCTACCTCGACGGCCTGACCGCGGCGAAGGCCTCCGGTCACGACCTGTCGAAGATCCGCTCGGTCGCGTCGTTCTTCGTCTCGCGTGTCGACACCGAGATCGACCCGCGCCTCGAGGAGATCGGCACCGACCGGGCGCTGGCTCTGCGTGGCAAGGCCGGTCTCGCCAACGCGCGGCTCGCGTACGGCGCGTACCAGCGCGCGTTCGAGGGCGGGACGCGGTTCGAGCAGCTCGCCGAGGCGGGTGCCGTTCCCCAGCGTGCGTTGTGGGCGTCGACGGGTGTGAAGAACCCCGATTACCCCGACACCCTCTACGTCACCGAGTTGGTCGCGCCGAACACCGTGAACACGATGCCGGAGAAGACCCTCGAGGCCGTCGCCGACCACGGTGAGGTCACGGGCGACACCGTCACCCGCAACATCGCCTCCTCCCAGCAGGTCTTCGACGCGCTGGCATCGGTCGGTGTGGATCTTCCCGACGTCTTCCGCAAGCTCGAGGACGAGGGTGTGGAGAAGTTCGTCGTGGCGTGGAAGGACCTGCTCGCGGCGACGGCGGAACAGCTCGCGGCTCACGCGCCGGGCGCGGAGGGCTGAACGTGCCCGAATCCGGTGCGGCGGAGTGGGTGAATCCGCTCCGGGACAACAGAGATCGCAGACTGCCCCGTATCGCCGGCCCGTGCGCGCTGGTGATCTTCGGCGTGACCGGCGATCTGGCCCGGCGCAAGTTGATGCCCGCCGTCTACGATCTCGCCAACCGCGGCCTCCTGCCGCCCGGATTCGCGCTCGTCGGTTTCGCCCGGAGGGATTGGGCCGACGAGGACTTCGGTCAGGTGGTCCACGACGCGGTGCGTGAGCATTCGCGTACCCCCTTTCGCGAGGAGGTCTGGCAGCGCCTCGCGGAGGGGATCCGCTTCGTGCAGGGCACCTTCGACGACGATGCGGCGTTCGCGGAGCTCGCGACGACCCTCGAGAAGCTCGACCGCGAACGCGGTACGGGTGGCAACCACGCGTTCTACCTGTCGGTTCCCCCGGACGCCTTCCCCGTGGTGTGCGGGCAGCTGTCGCGTTCGGGTCTGGCCGCGGAACGCGGCGGCTCGTGGAGCCGCGTCGTGATCGAGAAGCCGTTCGGGCACGACCTCGAGAGTGCGCGCGAGCTCAATTCGGTTGTCGGTGAGGTGTTCTCCGAGGAATCCGTCTTCCGCATCGATCACTATCTCGGCAAGGAGACGGTCCAGAACATCCTCGCGTTGCGTTTCGCGAACCAGATGTTCGAGCCGGTGTGGAACGCGCACTACGTCGACCACGTGCAGATCACGATGGCCGAGGACATCGGCCTCGGTGGTCGCGCCGGCTACTACGACGGCATCGGCGCGGCCCGCGACGTCATCCAGAACCATCTCCTGCAGCTGCTCGCCTTCACCGCGATGGAGGAACCGGTGAGCTTCGCGGCGTCGGAGCTGCACGCGGAGAAGATCAAGGTGCTGTCGGCGACCCGGCCGGCGGAGCCGTTCGACGAGACCACCGCGCGCGGCCAGTACGCATCCGGCTGGCAGGGCGGCGAGAAGGTCGTCGGACTGCTCGAGGAGAAGGGTTTCGCGGCGGATTCGACCACCGAGACGTACGCGGCCATCACCCTCGAGGTCGACACCCGCCGCTGGGCGGGTGTGCCCTTCTACCTGCGCACCGGCAAGCGCCTCGGCCGCCGCGTCACCGAGATCGCGGTGGTCTTCAAGCGGGCCCCGCACCTGCCGTTCGACAAGACCATGACCGAGGAGCTCGGTCAGAACGCGTTGGTGATCCGCGTGCAGCCCGACGAGGGCATCACGATGCGCTTCGGGTCGAAGGTGCCCGGCTCCGAGATGGAGGTCCGGGACGTGAACATGGACTTCAGTTACGGCCAGGCATTCACGGTCTCCTCCCCCGAGGCCTACGAGCGCCTGATCCTCGACGTGCTCCTCGGCGTCCCGTCACTGTTCCCGGTGGACGAGGAAGTCGAATTGTCCTGGAAGATCCTCGATCCGGTGCTCGAGCACTGGGCGGCGAACGGGCGACCGGAACCCTATGAGTCCGGCACCTGGGGTCCGCAATCGGCCGACGAGATGCTGCGGCGTACCGGCCGGGAATGGAGGCGTCCGTGAGGCTCCAGTTGCGCAACACCTCCGCGAATGCCATCAGTCGCAAGCTGGTGGAGCTGCGACGGTCGAGTGGAATGGTCACGCAGGGCCGTGTTCTCACGTTTATCGTGTGCGCCGGCGACGCGCGAGGCCTCGACGCCGCGATCACGGCCGCCACCGAGGCGTCGAAGGAACATCCCTGCCGCGTCATCGTCGTCGGTCGCGGACGACAGGACGGTCCGTCGCGGCTCGACGCGGAGATCCGGGTCGCCGGTGAAGCGGGTGCCTCCGAGGCATTGATCCTCGCCCTGCACGGCGAACTCGGTGAACATCAGGAATCGGTCGTGGTGCCTTTCCTCCTTCCGGACACCCCCGTCGTCGCGTGGTGGCCCAACCAGGCCCCCGCGGTCCCGGCCGAGGACCCGGTGGGTCGTCTCGCCGTCCGCCGCATCACCGACGTGACCAACTCCGACGACCCGCGTGCCGATCTCGCGACCCGCCTGTCCGGTTACCGGCCGGGCGACACGGATCTGGCCTGGGCCCGCATCACCTACTGGCGGGCGCTGCTGGTCTCGGCACTCGATCAGCCGCCCTACGAGCCAGTGCTCTCGGCACGCGTGTCGGGGCTGCGGACCGAACCGGCCGTCGATCTGATCGCGGGGTGGCTCGCGAGCCGTCTCGACTGCCCCGTCGAGCGATCCGTCGGCGAGCTGAGGGTGGAACTGCGCACGGCGTCGCAGACGATCGCCCTGGAACGCCCGCAGGAAGGTCGCGTGGCGACCCTCGAACGCACCCACAAGCCCGATTCGCTGATCAGCCTGGCGCGCCGGAACTCGGCCGAATGCCTCGCCGAGGAACTGCGTCGCCTCGATCCCGACGAAGTCTACGAAGCCGCGTTGTCGGCCCTGCCGAAGGTGGATTATGTCTGACACGGCCCGCACTCCGTCCGAGATCCGGCGTTTCGCCGACGCCGACGAGGTCGCCCGCGCCGCGGCGTCCGCCTTCGTCGATGCCGTCGTCGCCGCGCAGCGCGAGCGGGTGCAGGCCCACGTCGTGCTCACCGGCGGCGGTACCGGTATCGCGATGCTCGAGCACGTGCGTCGCGACCAGGGCGCCATCGACTGGTCGGCGGTGAACGTCTACTTCGGCGACGAGCGTTTCCTGCCGCCCGGCGATCCGGATCGCAACGAGGTGCAGGCCCGTGAGGCTCTGCTCGACCACGTGCCGATCGACCCGGCACGCATCCACACCATGCCGGCGCTCGGCGAGGACGGGTGCAGCACACCGGAGGACTCGGCCCAGCGGTACGCCGAACTCCTCGCGGCGCACTCCCCCGACGGCACCGTGCCGGTCTTCGACGTGCACCTGCTCGGCATGGGCGGTGAGGGACACATCAATTCGCTGTTCCCCCACACCGACGCGGTGCGCGAGTCGGAGCGTTTCGTGGTGGGTGTCGACGACTCCCCGAAGCCGCCGCCGGCCCGGGTGACGCTGACGCTGCCCGCCGTGCAGCGGGCGCGGCAGGTCTGGTTGCTGGTCACCGGTGCCGCCAAGGCGGAGGCCGTCGCGGCGGCCGTGGGCGGTGCCGCACCGGAGGACTTCCCGTCCGCAGGCGCCCACGGCACCGAACGCACCGTGTGGTTCCTCGATCCGGCTGCCGCAGAGCAACTCCCGGCGCAGTGACCGGGCGGAGCGTCGGGAGTCCGACGCCGTGATCGGCGATCCGGCCGTCATGCGCCCGCGCCGTCGAAGTCGGGATCGTCGGCGTCGTCCGTCTCCACACGGCGCCCCTCCGAAGTACCGGCGGTGTCGCCGTCGTCGACACCGGTTCGCACACACCGCATCCGATTCATCGATCGCGGACCTGCCGTCGAGCGCAGTGCGCGCAACGGTGATCGGCCCGGGACACATCGCACCGTTCGTGGGTCCATGCCGGTGAGCTCCTCCCGTCGTGGACCGTTGTCGTCACGGCCCTCTGTCTCGTTCGACGCGCCGGGACGCCCGACGGTTCCACTCGGGACGAAATCGGCCGGTCCGATCCGGGATCGAGCGGTCAGATACCCCGTTCGATCACCGCGGCGGTGACGCGGTCGTCGATCGACGACACCGGGTTCTCCCGTGCCACCCAGGGGTCACCGTCGAAGTACTTCGCGAAGATCTTCTCGGCCGTGCGGGTGGCGATCGCCTGCGTCGTCAACGTCGGGTTCGGACCTCCGAGACTGTTGGCGAGCGCCGAGTTGTCGGCGACGAACAGTCTCTTCACCCACCGGGCCTCCGCGTCGGCGTCGAGCACCGAATCCCGGTCGCTCACTCCCATCCGCATGCTCGACTGCGAGTGCAGGATCAGCGGTGGCCAGTCGCAGCGATGCACCCTCTTCGCGCCCGCCGCTCTCATCAACTCGACGGCCTTGCGGGTCGCGTGGTCACGATTGCGGCGGGTACGCGCCGAGCGCCGACGATGCTGCACGGTCACCCGCGGCGCCAGACCTGCTTCGTCCGGGTACAGGATCGGCGAAAGCGTCACGCGGTTGTCCGGTTCGACGTCGTCGTCCGAGATGACGAGCGCCGCGAGGACCCGGTCGGCGTCGGCCATCGTATCGAGCAGGTCGCGTCCGACGAGCCTCCCCACGCTGTCGGCCCCCGCGGAATCGACGACGCCTCCGGCACGTCCGTACCCGTGGATGCCGGAGTCGCTGAAGTTCAGCGCGTACGCGATCAATGCCGGGGGCAGGCCGACCTGCTCGATCCCGCCGTAGCCGGGCAGATCGACGCGCGCGTTGGAACCCGGGCCGCGCGTCTGCCCGGTGTACTCGTCGAAGACGCCGAAGACCGCGTCCATGTGGTGGTCGGTGAGGCCGCGGCCGACCCAGCCGTTCGGATTCGGCAGCGCCGAGTTCAGCCACAATCGTGGGCTCTCGATGCACCCGGCCGCCAGCACCACCACCGGGGCGGTCGCTTCGTGCTCGTCCTCTCCCGTCGTGAACCGCACTCCGCGCGCCACGGTCTCCCCGTTCACCTCCTCGACGAGGATCTCGAAGACCACTGCATCGGCGATCAGGGTGACGGCACGCCCCTGGGGGGACCACGCGTCCGCGGTGAGCATCATCGGCACGTACGAATTGTCGGTGGAGCGTCTGGCCTTGAGATTCCGCGGCGCCCCCAGCGGCAGATAGCAGCCCTGATAGCAGTGCCCGCACATCGTGCAGCCCCGCGCTTCGGGATGGTGCAGACGCGCACGGTCGCGGGTGCGGCCGGCGGTACCACCGGGTTGGAGGATCGCGTTCTGCTGTGCGCGGTGGGCGGCCACGGTGGTATCGAGCGAGGTCTGGTGTGGCAGACCCATGGCCGCTGCTCCCCGCAGGAACAACTGCTCCTTGGCGCCCATCGGGGCAGTCTGCACCGGCAGCGTGGCCTCCACCCACTCGTAGTAGGGACGCAGTTCGTCGTATCCGAAGGGGAACAGGTGCGCCGTGTCGTACATGTCGCGGTCGGCGCCGTCGTATCCGGAGAATACGCCGGGTGCCGCCCGCGGCGAGTTGCCGAAGAAGTGGAGCGTGGTGCCACCGACGCCGGATACCTGCCACACGAACGAATTCTGAGGCAGATCTCGGAGCCACGGCGTGCCCGAGCGGTCTCCCGGTCCGTGGCGGAACAGCCCGGTGATCGGATTGTTGAGGTCGTCCTCGAAATGGGTCCACTCGTTCTCCGGGTCGGCGAAGCGGGGACCTGCTTCGAGAACGAGCACGTCGAGCCCGCGCGCCGCGAGTTCCTTGGCCACGACGGGTCCGCCACCCCCGGCGCCGATGACGATGACGTCGGTCATCTATCCCTCCACCTCGTCGATTTCGCCGTAGTAGCCCAGGAACTCGTCCCACCCGTCACTCGGCCCTGCATAGCGGCTCAACTCCCAGCCGACCGGCCGCCCCGTGAGCTCGCGCCGAGTACGGTTGTACGCGGAGACCTCCGAGAACGCCGCGAAGGCCGCCAGCGTGGGAATCGCGTTGACCACGAATTTCAGCACCAGACCTTCGAAACGCGGGTCGGTGTCGAGCCATTCGAAGACCTGCGCCTTCGCGGCATGACTCAGGTTCGCGAACGGCGCTGCGAACGGACCACTCACCGAACGCGGGTCGGCGGTGACACCGAAAGTGTTGAGCAGCACCGCGATCGCCGCGGCGCCGGGCAGGTTGCCCGCCTCGGGTCCGAGCAGCGGCATCGGCGAGGCCTGGTCCAGGGTTCGCTCGAGGGATTCCGCGGTGCCGGCGGTGACGCCTCCGGGCCGGTCGGTCCACACGCCCTGTTGGTGCGAGTACGGGTCGTTGCCGGGTGCGACGAACGCGAGCACCCCGTTGATCGTGTCGCGTACGGGCGGCGTCTCGTTCAGCGGACTCGCGTCGGCTTCGCTCGCGAGCACCCCTGCGGTGCCGATCAACGCCGCCATCGTCGCGGCCGTCCCGGCGAGAAAACGCCGCCTGTTCCAGTACCCGTGCTGCGTGTCGTCCACGTCGCCCCCTCGTCGTTGCCGTGGTGCAGCGTACGAGATGTCGTGGAACGATTGCGGAATGTCGTCCGGATCGTCCGGCGGGTCGCACGGACCGGTGGAGCGATCCACGGAAATCGGGTAGCTCGCTACCCGTGCCGTCCGCGCACGGGGCGTGCAGGATTCGAACACGGCCGATCGGTGCGACGGGGTGGGAATCATGTTGCAGAAGAAGAGGGAGAGCAACCGGTTCGCGTCCGTCCTGGAGACACTCCGAGGCCGGGACGATGCTCCTGCTGATCGTCCCGGCGACGAGCGGCGCGCCGGCGTTCTTGCGCCGGCCTCGGACACGGAACCTTCCGGACTGCGCAATGCGACGCCTTCGCGATTGCACATCACCGACGCGGACGGCCGGACGCTCGCGTGCGCACCGCTCGAACGTCGCGTACCGACCGACCCGGAGCGGCAGTGGCCCTGGGAGGCGCTGATCCGCCACGATAGGTCGTCCCCTCCGCGCCACAGCGGAGACACATCTCGGCGGCACCGAGGCTCGTTCCCGCCGCCGTCTGCACACTGTCACGTTGGGGTGCATGCTCGTGACCAGCGTGGCGGTGCCGGTGGCGGCTTTCGCCACTGGCTGGTGAGGATCGCGGAGGCTCCCGTCGTCGGTGAACCGGTATCCGTGAGGACCGAAGTGCCGGACAACGACCTCCACGACTGCCGCCATCCGAGTTCGAGGATCTCGTCCCTGTACCGACGGTTCACCCCGCCGTGCCGGATCGGGACGATCCTGTGAACGGATTCGAGCAGCGCACTACACAGCGGGAGGACCCATCGCGGTGAAACGGACCGCACCGGCAGCCGGATGCAGGACAATTTCGATAAGGCGAGCGCCCATCGAGAGGAGCCGTGATGAGCACGCCGAGGACGATCACAGGCGAAGTGAGCCCGGAGCGCGATTGCCCGAGCGACTCGTCGCTGGTGCGGTTGATCTACCACCGCAACTTCCTGCTCCCGATCGGTGAGGTCTGGGCGGCACTCACCGATTCGGAGAAGCTGGGCCGTTGGTACGGCACGTACATCGGCGACCCCGCTACGGGCCGTGTGCTCCTGACCATGACGGACGACCACGATTCGGCCACCACCTACGTCGACATCCTCCGGTGTTCTCCCCCCGAGGGATTCGCCGTCGACGTGGACGGGTGGCAGCTCGAGGTGGTGCTGCGTCAGGTCGGGAAGGTCACCACCCTCGAGTTCACACACCGGCACGTCCCGCGCTCGGAGGCCGGAGAGATCGGGCCGGGGTGGCAGTACTACCTCGACCGCCTCGACGCAGCACTGGCCGGCACCCGCCCGCCGTTGTGGGACGACTACCTCGACCTGGTCGACGAATACCGCTGACCGGCGCCTTTCGCTGCAGTGATCCGCCCGACGAGCACCACCGGAAATCTCCATCGACGAGTACCGCAGGCCGTACAAGGTGGACGAGGTCGCCAACGACCGGATCGAGGAGGTCTGGTTCGCGGGCGTCCACTCCGACGTCGGCGGTGGATTCGAGGACTGCCGGAACAGACGAGCGCGACGGCGACGCCGACCCGGATGAGCCGCATCTGGTGGCTCATCGGGCGAGGAACTCGTGAGATCCTCGGCGGGGCACGATCGCCCGAAGGACTGAAGATCCACGAGAGCGTCGAGCTCCGGGAGGACGGTCTGGCGACCCGGCTACGGAATCCGCACTGGGTCGATCCGGAGTGGTACACGCCGAAGCGCTACGACCTCGAGGTATCCGGCCATACGAACCGCCGGACCGCGCCGCTCCGCCCCCATCGGAGGTCTCGGCGCACCGGGGTCGGTCACAACTCCCGTGAACGCGACAGCTCCGCCGACCTCGCCCTGAGGTGGCGCCGCTCGGGTTCGGTACCGGCGAGCTCGAGCGCCCGCCGATACGCTTCGGCCGCTTCACCTTTCCGGCCGACCCGAGCCAGCAACTCGGCTCGTGCCACCACGTACGGTCCGTAGTCGCGGATACTCGGCTCGTCGGCGAGTCCGTCGAGGAGTTCGAGTCCGGCCGCGGGCCCGTCGCGCATCGCGACCGCCACGGCGCGGTTCAGTGCGACGATCGGTGACGGGCTCAGGGCGGTCAGTACGTCGTAGAGGGCGACGATTTGCGGCCAGTCGGTGCTGTCGACGTCGCTCGCCTCGTCGTGCAACGCGGCTATCGCGGCCTGCACCCCGTACGGGCCGGGTGGTCGTCCGGTGAGTGCGGCGACCACCAATGCGCTGCCCTCCTCGATCATCGCGCGGTCCCATCGGGCGCGGTCCTGCACGTCGAGCAGCATGACGGCGCCGGTCGGGTCGGTGCGTGCGTCCCGGCGGGCATGGACGAGCAGCATCAGCGCGAGCAACCCGCTCACCTCCCGTTCCGTCGGCATCAGACGGTGCAGGATGCGGGTGAGGCGGACCGCCTCCTCTGCGAGGGCGAGGCGTTGCAGATGTTCACCGCTGCTCGCGGCATAGCCCTCGGTGAAGATCGAGTACAGCGCCGCGAGCACCACCGGCAGGCGCTCCGGCAGCTCGTCCGGTCCGGGTACCCGGAACGGGATGCGGGCACCGCGGATCTTCTTCTTGGCCCGCACGATCCGCTGGGCCATCGTCGGCGACGGGACGAGGAAGGCCCGCGCGACCTCGTTCGTCGTGAGACCACCGAGGCAGCGCAGGATCAGCGCGACGCGGTCGTCCGCCGCGAGGGCGGGGTGGGCGCACGTGAAGAACAGTTCGAGGCGGTCGTCCGTCAGTTCTCCGGCATCGGGCGGTTCGTACGACGCGCGACGTTCGGTGTCGACGGCGAGTTCCGCCAGTCGCGTCGCATACACGCGGTCGCGGCGCACCCGATCCAGCGCTCGGCGCCTGGCCGTGGTGAGCAGCCAAGCGCCCGGACGCTCGGGCACACCGTCGACCGGCCAGTGCACGAGCGCCGCCTCGAGTGCCTCCGATGCGACCTCCTCGGCGAGGTCGAGGTCGCCGAAGCGATGGACGAGCGCGGCGAGGAGCCGGCCGTGTTCCTCGCGGAACACCGACTCGACGGCCGAGGCCGGCTCCCCCATCGCTCAGTCCCCGAAGTCGGCGATCGGCCGCACGACGACCGTGCCGCCGTCCCGCGATCCGGGACAGCGTGCCGCCCAGTCGAGTGCCTCGTCGAGGCTGCCGACGTCGATGACGTCGTATCCGCCGAGCACCTCGCGGCTCTCGCCGAACGGTCCGTCGGTCACCGTGCGTCGTCCGTCCGCGTCGACCTGCACGGTCGTCGCGGTGACGAGATCCTGCAGGGCGTGCCCGGACACGAGGACACCCGCGTCGCGCATCGCCTTCTCGTAGTCCTGCCAGTCCTCGACGGTGCAGGTGGCCTCGTCGGTCGTGGATGCGTAGATCAACAGCATGTACTTCATGGCGGTCGCTCCCGTCTGTGTGGTGTTCGTCCTACACCATCACGACGAACGGACACCTGCCGGATCGACGCCCGACGAGAAATTTTTTCTAACCGCTGTTGCGCAACGCCGTGGCGAGACCGTTCATCGTGATCTGGATACCGCGCCGGACACGGTCGGTGTCCTCACCGGCACGGAACCGGCGCAGCAACTCGACCTGCAGGTGGTTGAGCGGTTCGAGATACGGGAACCGGTTGTGCAGCGACCGCTCGAGCGCCGGATTATCCGCGACGAGCGAGTCGTAGCCCGTGATCTGCCGGTAGGCGTCGACTGTACGGGCGTGCTCGTCGACGATGCTGCCGAACACCCGCTCGCGCAGTTCGGTGTCCTCGACGAGTTCGGAGTACCGGGCGGCCAGGCCGAGATCGGACTTGGCGAGCACCTGCGCCATGTTCGACAGCACCGAACGGAAGAACGGCCAGCGACGGTAGAGATCCTGCAGGGTCGCCAACCGGTCCGGATCACCGGCCACCCAGTCCTGCACAGCCGTTCCCGTGCCGTACCAGCCGGGGAGCATCACGCGGCTCTGGGTCCACGAGAGCACCCACGGGATGGCCCGCAGGTCGCTGATCGCCTTCGTCTGCTTGCGGGAGGCGGGACGGCTGCCGATGTTGAGGGCACCGATCTCCGAGACCGGCGTCGCGGTGGTGAAGTACTCGACGAATCCCGGTGTCTCGTGCACGAGCCGGCTGTACGCGGCGCGAGCGAGGTCGGCAAGTTCGTCGAGGATGCGGTAGGCCTCCGGCGCGTCCTTCCCGAGGCCTTCCACATCGAGCAGGCTCGACTCGAGGGTCGCCGAGACGAGCGCCTCGAGGTTGCGGCGGGCGAGCACCGGTTCGCGGTACTTCGCGGCGATGACCTCGCCCTGCTCGGTCAGACGCAACGAGCCCTGGACCGCGCCGGGAGGCTGGGCCAGGATGGCGTCGTAACTCGGTCCGCCACCGCGACCGACGGTGCCGCCGCGACCGTGGAACAGGCGCAGCCGGATCCCGGCGGTGCGCGCCGCCTCGACGAGATCGAGTTCCGCGCGGTAGAGCGCCCAGTTGGCGGTGAGATAACCGCCATCCTTGTTGGAATCGGAGTAGCCGAGCATGATCTCCTGCAGTCCGTCGTGTCCGTCGACGAGGCTGCGGAACTCGGGCACGGCGAGGGCGGCGGTCAGCGTGGCGGCACCGCCGCGCAGGTCGTCGATCGTCTCGAACAGCGGGATGACCTGCACCGTGCTGCGCGGATAGCCGCGGTCGAGGTCGAGCAGCCCGACCTCCTTGAGCAGGACCTCGACCTCGAGCAGGTCGGACACCGAGGTGCACATGCTGATGATGTAGTGCTCGATGGCGGCCGGTCCGATGCGACGGACCACGTCGGCGGCAGCACGCAGGATGCCCAGTTCCTTGGCTGTCTCGTCCGACAGGTGGGCGTCGGGGGTGGTGAGCGGGCGGCGGATCCGCAACTCCGCGGTGAGCAGCGCGACCTTGTCGTCCTCCGGCAGGTCGCGGTAGCGGTCGGTCACTCCCGCCCAGGAGAGCAGTTCGGCGACGACGTTCTCGTGGACCTCGGAATTCTGACGCAGGTCGAGTGGCGCGAGGTGGAAGCCGAAGACCTCGACGGCGCTGCGCAGGTGCGCGAGTCGATCGTCGGCGATCACGGTCGCTCCGCCGGCGCGCAGCGAGGCGTCGACGATGTTCAGGTCGGTGTGCAGGCGGGCCGGGGTGGCATAGGGCTCGCACGGGATACGCACCGTGTGGGGCAGATCCACGCCGGGCAGCAGCCTGTCCGCGGTGGCGGTGAGGCGAGCGCGGATACCGTGTACCGCCCGTCGGTACGGCTCGTCGCTGTGGGCGGGATTGTCGTCGCCCGAGTCGTCGGCGAGCTTCTTCAGGGCGCTGCTGATGGTCGCGGTGCGTTCGGACATCGACAGTTCGCGTTCGAGCGCGGCGAGTTCGGTGAGGTGATGTCGCAGCGCGGTCTCACAGGCGCGATTCGCGGCCGTGGTGACGACCTCGCCGTCGACGTTGGGGTTGCCGTCGCGGTCGCCGCCGATCCAGGTTCCCGGCCGGACCAGCGGTTCGGTGAGCACCGCCGCGTCGGGCCAGCGTCGCCGGAGTTCGCGTCGCACTTCGGCGTTGAGGGCGGGAACGACGTCGAACAGTGCGAGGTCGTAGTAGCGCAGACCGTTGTCGACCTCGTCGATGATCCTCAGGCGCGCGAGCCGGATGAGCGCGGTGTCCCAGAGGGTCAGGATGTGCCGGTACAGGGCGCGGTCGATTTCCTCGAGCGCGGCGGGTTCGTCGGTCCTCTCCCGGCGCCGCATGAGTTCGGTGACGGCGGTCTGGACGTCGAAGACGGTGCGTCGGCGGGTCTCGGTGGGATGAGCGGTGATGACGGGGGCGACGAGAGCCGACGCGAGCGCGTCGGTCACGGTGTCGGCATCGAGGCCCGGACCGGCGGCGTCGAGCTTGGCGTAGGTGGCGGCGAGGCTGCTGTCCTGCGGTGGGTCGCCTGCGCGCACGTGCAGGGCTCGACGTCGTTCGCGGTGCAGATCCTCGGCGAGATTGGCGAGCAGACCGAAATGGCTGAACGCCCGGGCGACAGGAATCAGGTCGTCGGTGGCGACGCCGGCGAAGCGTTCGGCGAGTTCGGTGCGGTCGATCTCGGAGCGCCGGATCCGGAAACTCTCCACCCGGGCCGATTCGACCAGGTCGAAGGTCTCGGGTCCTGCCTGCTCACGGATGACGTTGCCGAGGATGCCGCCGAGCAGGCGGATGTCCTCGCGGAGTGGTTCGGTAGCAGAGGCAGGCACAGTGTCCGTCATACGGCCAGTATCTGTGCCCGGCGGCCGGGGCGCGACCGCGGCAGCGTCCGTGCACGTGCGGGGATCAGCTGAACTTGATCTGCAGTCCGATGCCGAGGATCGAGATCACCCAGATGATGCCGGTGAAGACGGTGAGACGGTCGAGGTTCTTCTCCGCCACCGTCGAGCCCGAGAGATTGGACTGGACTCCGCCACCGAACAGGCTGGACAGACCACCGCCCTTACCGCGGTGCAGCAGCACCAGCAGGATGAGCAACAGGCTCGTGACGATCAGGAGGATGTCCAGGAACAGTTCCATGTCGGTGTTCGATGTCCTTCGGATGGTGGGCGACGTCGGCGTCAGCTTACCCGCTCGTCCTGTGGGGACGCTGCGGGTGTGCCGGGGACGCCGGGTGGGCGAAATGCGGGCGGGGTGCAGCATCTCGTCGAGATCCTGCACCCCGCCCGATGCCGGTCGCTCTAGAGGAGCGGACCGCCTGCGGCGATCGCCGACAGCTGAGCGAATTCGTCGGCCTTGAGGGAGGCGCCTCCCACGAGGCCGCCGTCGACGTCGGTCTGAGCGATGAGCTCACCGACGTTCTTGGCGTTGACCGACCCGCCGTACAGGACTCGGACCGATGCCGCGACCTCGGGCGAGGCCAGTTCGGCGAGGGTACTGCGCACCGCGGCGCACACCTCCTGCGCGTCGGCCGCCGAAGCGACCTTGCCCGTGCCGATGGCCCAGACCGGCTCGTACGCGACGACGATCTTTGCGATCTCGTCGGCGGACAGGCCGGCGAGCGAGTTCTTCAACTGCTCGACGTTGTACTCGACGTGGTTGCCGGCTTCGCGGACGTCGAGTCCTTCACCGATGCACACGATCGGAGTGAGACCGTGCCGCAGCGCGGCCTTGGTCTTGTCGCGGACGATCTCGTCGGTCTCACCGTGCAGGGTGCGACGCTCGGAGTGCCCGACGATCACGTAGGTGCAGCCGAGCTTCGCGAGCATCGCGCCGGAGATCTCGCCGGTGTAGGCGCCGGAGTCGTGGACCGAGATGTCCTGGGCTCCGTAGGTGATGCCGAGCTTGTCGCCCTCGACGAGGGTCTGCACCGAGCGGATGCCGGTGAACGGCGGGATGACCGTCACGTCGACCTTCTCGAGGTACTTCTCGGGAAGGGTGAACGCGATCTTCTGCACCAGGGCGATGGCCTCGAGGTGGTTGAGGTTCATCTTCCAGTTGCCCGCGATGAGCGGTGTCCGTGCCATGACCGTCAGCCCTCCAGAACTGCGATGCCGGGCAGTTCCTTGCCCTCGAGGTACTCGAGGGAGGCGCCACCACCGGTGGAGATGTGGGAGAAGCGGTCCTCACCGAGTCCGAGCGACCGCACGGCCGCAGCGGAGTCGCCGCCACCGACGACGCTGAACGCGCCCTTGCCGGTGGCCTCGATGATCGCTTCCGCTACACCCTTCGTGCCCGCCGCGAAGTTCTCGAACTCGAACACGCCCATCGGGCCGTTCCAGAACACCGTCTTCGCCGAGCCGAGGAGCGAGGCGAAACGCCGCACGGACTCCGGTCCGATGTCGAGGCCCATCCATCCGTCGGGGATGGAGTCGGCCGCGACGGTCTGCGACTGTGCGTCGGCCGCGAACTTGTCGGCCACCACCACGTCCTGAGGGATGTGGATGACGTCGCCGAAGCGTTCGAGCAGTTGCTTGCAGGTGTCGATCATCGACTCCTCGAGCAGCGACGTGCCGACCGAGTAGCCCTGTGCCGCAAGGAAGGTGAAGCACATGCCGCCACCGATTACGAGCGTGTCGACCTTGGGTGCGAGCGCCTCGATGACCCCGAGCTTGTCGGAGACCTTCGAGCCGCCGAGCACCACGGCGTACGGACGCTCGGTGTCGGTGGTGAGCTTGGCGAGCACGTCGACCTCGGCCGCGACGAGACCACCCGCGTAGTGCGGGAGCAGCGTCGCGACGTCGTAGACCGACGCCTGCTTGCGGTGCACGACACCGAAGCCGTCGGAGACGAATGCGCCGTCGTCACCGACGAGCTCGACGAGCTCACGGGCGAAGGCGAGCCGCTCGGCATCGTCCTTGCTGGTCTCGCGAGCGTCGAAGCGGACGTTCTCGAGCAGGAGGATGTCGCCGTCGGTCAGCCCTTCGGAACGCGCCAGCGCATCCTGGCCGACGACGTCGGAGGCGAGCTGGACGTTGCGGTCGAGCACCTCACCGAGTTTCGCTGCGACGGGCGCGAGCGAGTACTTCGGATCCGGCTCGCCCTTGGGGCGGCCGAGGTGCGCGGTCACGACGACCTTGGCCCCGGCCTCCGCGAGCGTGCGGATGGTGGGCGCGGACGCGAGGATGCGGCCGGCGTCGGTGATCGTGTCACCGTCGAGCGGGACGTTGAGGTCGGAGCGCACGAGTACGCCCCGACCCTCCACACCTGCGTCGAGCAGATCCTCGAGGGTCTGAACTGCCACTGTTCAAATGTCCTGTTCTACGAGTTTCAAAGAGACTTGCCGACGAGACCGACGAGGTCGGCAAGACGATTCGAGTAGCCCCACTCGTTGTCGTACCACGAGACGACCTTGACCTGCTCGTCGATGACCTTGGTCAGAGGCGCGTCGAAGATCGACGAGTGCGGGTCGGTGACGATGTCCGAGGACACGATCGGATCGGTGTTGTACTTCAGGATGCCCTTCAGCGGACCCTCCGCGGCAGCCTTCAGTGCGGCGTTGACCTCATCGGCGGTGGCCTTCTTGGTGAGGGTCGCGGTGAGGTCGGTGACCGAGCCGGTCGGGACCGGGACGCGCAGCGCGTAGCCGTCGAGCTTGCCGAGCAGCTCGGGGAGCACGAGGCCGATGGCCTTGGCGGCGCCTGTGCCGGTGGGGACGATGTTCAGGGCGGCAGCGCGGGCGCGACGCAGATCCTTGTGCGGTCCATCCTGCAGGTTCTGGTCCTGGGTGTACGCGTGGATCGTGGTCATCAGGCCCTTCTCGATGCCGAACTCGTCGTTCAGCACCTTGGCGAGGGGGCCGAGGCAGTTCGTGGTGCACGAGGCGTTGGAGATGATGTTCTGCGTGCCGTCGTACTTGTCGTGGTTGACGCCCATGACGATGGTGATGTCCTCGTCGGTGGCAGGCGCCGAGATGATGACCTTCTTGGCGCCGGCGTCGATGTGCCCCTTCGCCTTGGCGGCGTTGGTGAAGATGCCGGTGGACTCGACGACGACGTCGACACCGAGGTCGCCCCACGGAAGAGCGGAGGGGCCCTCCTTGATCGAGAGGGCCTTGATCTTCCGATCGCCGACGACGATGTCGTCGCCCTCGACATGCACGTCCTTGTCGAGGCGCCCCAGGATCGAGTCGTACTTCAGGAGCGTCGCGAGGGTGTCGTTGTCGGTGAGGTCGTTGACGGCAACGATCTCGATGTCGGTGGTGCCGAGTGCCTTCTGTGCCTCGACCGCCCGGAAGAAGTTGCGCCCGATGCGTCCGAATCCGTTCACGCCTACGCGGACAGTCACAATGAAGCTCCTTTGCCCAGTATTCCGATGGTCGTACTTGTGTGACCTTCACCCTAGTGGGGTTCGGTCGTACTGTGGGGAGCCGCCCGGCCGTGGCGCGAACTCCCTTGCAAGCCTGCCCCGCTATGCCTCGTCCAGCAACTCAGCGGTGACGGCCGACTCCGTATCGGGGATCCCGAGTTCCTTCGCGCGACGATCCGCCATCGACAGCAGGCGGCGGATCCGTCCCGCGACGGCGTCCTTGGTCATCGGCGGATCGGCGAGCTGGCCGAGCTCCTCGAGGGACGCCTGACGGTGCTGCACGCGCAGCGCGCCGGCGGCAGCGAGGTGGTCGGGCACGTCGGCGCCGAGGATCGCCAGCGCCCGCTCGACCCGCGCGGCGGCCGCCACGGCGGCGCGTGCGGACCGGCGCAGATTGGCGTCGTCGAAGTTGGCGAGGCGGTTCGCGGTCGCCCGCACCTCCCGGCGCATGCGGCGCTCCTCCCAGACCAGCCGGGTGTCCTGCGCGCCCATGTGGGTGAGCAGCGCGCCGATGGCCTCGCCGTCGCGGATCACCACCCGGTCGGCGCCGCGCACCTCACGCGCCTTGGCAGTGACGCCGAGCCGGCGGGCGGCGCCGACGAGCGCGAGGGCGGCCTCCGGGCCGGGGCAGCTCACCTCGAGCGCCGAGGAACGGCCCGGTTCGGTGAGCGAGCCGTGGGCGAGAAACGCCCCGCGCCACGCCGCGGCGGAGTCGGAGACGCTGCCGCCGACCACCTGTGCCGGCAGTCCGCGCACCGGTCGTCCGCGACCGTCGAGCAGACCGGTGCGGCGGGCCAGCGCCTCACCGTCCTTCCCGACACGGACGATGTACCGGGAGCTCTTGCGCAGACCACCCGCGCCGAGCACCTGAATCTCCGCGGGATAGCTGTAGAGCTCGAAGATCTCGCGGCGGAGGCGACGTGCGATCGATCCGAGGTCGACCTCGGCCTCGACGACCACTCGCCCGGCGACGATGTGCAATCCCCCGGCGAAGCGCAGGAGGGCGGACACCTCGGCCTTGCGGTTGCTGATCCTGGTGACCGACAACCTGCTCAGCTCGTCCTTGACCTCCGCTGTCATTGCCACGAGACGCTCTCCCTCCCACCCCCGCGTGTGGCACGGACTCCACCGCGCGAGGACAGACATGTTTCCAGTGCCCCCGCCAACTTGGCGGGGTCGTGTCGATGCGTACCGGTCTCGGCGACGTCGACGAACGAGACGTCCGCTCCGAATCGGGCCGCGGACCGGCTCAGGTGCTCGCGCTCGCGTCCTTCCGGTACCGAGGCAGCATCCACGACGACCTGGTCGACACGGAAATCGGGGGCGTGCTGGGCGAGAACGTGCAGGTGGCGTTCCGCGGAGAAGCCTGCGGTCTCCCCCGGTTCCGCCGCGAGGTTGAGCACGAGGACCTTGAGCGCCGTCGTGTGGACCAGCGCCTCGTGCAGGTCCGGGACGAGCACGTGCGGGATGACGCTCGAGAACCAGGATCCCGGGCCGAGCACCACGAGATCGGCCTCGCACACCGCGTCGAGCGCAGGCGGGCAGGCCGGCGGATCGGCGGGAATCAGCCGGACCCGGCGCACCTTGCCCGGGGTGGTCGCCACCGCGACCTGCCCCCGGATGCAGCGGCTCACCCGCGGGTCGGATTCGAGTCCCGACACGTCGGCCTCGATGTCGAGCGGGATCGGCGACATGGGCAGCACACGGCCGCGCACGTCGAGGACGCGGGCGAGCATGTCGAGGGCGGTGACGGTGTCGCCCGCGACCTCGGCGAGCCCGGCGAGGATCAAGTTGCCGACCGAGTGCCCGGCGAGGGCGCCCGTGCCCCCGAAGCGGTGTTGGACGGTCTCGGTCCACACCCGGACCTCGTCGTCGCGGCCGGCGAGCGCTGCGAGCGCCATGCGCAGGTCGCCGGGTGGGACGACGCCGAGTTCGGCGCGCAGCCGTCCCGAGGACCCTCCGTCATCGGCGACGGTCACCACGGCGGTGACCCGGTCGGTGAGGCGCCGGACGGCACTGAGCGTCGCGTACAGGCCGTGTCCGCCACCGAGAGCAGTGATCGCGGGGCCGGGCACCGCCCCGGAGCTCGGAGCGCTCTCGGAGTACGGCGTGCTGTCGGAGTCGGGAGTCTCGGCGGCGTTCACTCGCGCCCCAGATCCCGGTGCACCACGTTCACCGTCAGATCCGGTGCCTGCTCGAGGCGTGCAGCGAGGGCCTCGGCCATCGCCACGCTCCGGTGTTTCCCTCCGGTGCAGCCCACTGCAATCGTCATGTAGCGCTTCCCCTCCCGACGGTAACCGGCGGTCGTCAGATCGAGCAGCCGGTGATAGGTGGCGAGATAGTCCTCGGCACCGTCGCGGGAGAGTACATAGTCGCGCACCGCCGCGTCCTGCCCGGTGTGCGGCCGCAATTCGGCGATCCAGTGGGGGTTCGGCAGGAACCGCACGTCGCACACGACGTCGGAGTCCATGGGCAGGCCGTACTTGAAGCCGAACGACTCCACGGTCACCCGGATGGTGTCGGATGTGGCGTCGCCGAAGGCCGCCTCGATCTTGCGACGCAGATCGGGCCCGGACAGCGCGGACGTGTCGATGACGAGGTCGGCCGCGGCCTTCACGGGAGCGAGCTGCTCGCGTTCGACGGCGATGCCGTCGGTGAGCGTGCGATCGGCCGTGTCGGACTGCAGCGGATGACTGCGGCGTACCTGCTCGAACCGCCGGACGAGCACCGAGTCGGCCGCTTCGAGGAACAGCACCCGGGTGTTGACCGGGCGGGCCGCCAGATCGGTGACGACGCGTTCGAGGTCGCCGGTGAACAACCGGCTGCGCACGTCCATCACCACGGCGAGACGTTGCAGCGGAGGTTCGGCCTGCACCGCGAGATCGATCATCGACAGCACCAACTGGGGCGGGAGGTTCTCCGCGACGTACCACCCGAGATCCTCGAGGGCGGTCGCCGCAGTACTCAGTCCGGCTCCGGACAGTCCGGTGACGACGATGACCTCGGCCTGCGCCGGCCGTTCACCGTCGACACCCTGTTCCGAACCGTCCGCCATCCCCGGGATCCGACCCACTTCGGTCACTGTTCCGACTCCGCTCGTACTCCCGACACGCCGACGGAGCCATCATCGCCTACGGGCGTGTCGCCCGCATCCGCGGCCGTCGGGTCACCCGCAGGTGCCGCAGCCGGATCGCTCGCATCCGCGACGGTCGGGGCGTCGGTGTCCTGCGGCGACTCGGCCGGAGCCGGTACGTCGCCCCGCAGCGCCTCGAGGACGGCTTTCGCCGTGGCCTGCCCGATCCCGGGCACCGCGGTGATCTCCTCGACGCTCGCCTCGCGTAGCCGCGCGACCGACCCGAAGTGGGTGACGAGCGCCTTGCGTCGGGTGTCACCGAGACCACGAACCCCGTCGAGAGCGGAGGCGGTCATGCGCTTGGACCGCTTGCTGCGGTGGTAGGTGATCGCGAAACGGTGTGCCTCGTCGCGGATACGCTGCAGCAGGTACAGCGACTCGCTGGTGCGCGGAAGGATCACCGGGTCCTCCTCCCCCGGCACCCACACCTCCTCGAGACGCTTCGCGAGCCCGACGACCGCGACATCCGTGATACCGAGTTCGTCGAGGACCTCGGCCGCGGCCGCGACCTGCGGCGCACCACCGTCGACGACGAACAGGTTCGGCGGGTAGGCGAACCTGCGCGGACGGCCCGTCGCCGGGTCCAGTGCTGCTTCGGGCGCGAGGTCCCCGCCGTCGCCACCCTCCGGAACGGATCCGTCCGAATCGGCCTGTCGGGCGAGGTCGCGGTTGTGGCGGAGGAAACGCCGGCGGGTGACCTCGGCGATCGAGGCGACGTCGTCGGAGTGCCCGTCGCCCGCGGCGTGCTTGATGGCGTAGTGCCGGTAGTCGGACTTGCGGGGCAGTCCGTCCTCGAAGACGACCAGCGATGCGACGACGTCGGTGCCCTGCACGTGGCTGATGTCGACACACTCGATACGCAGCGGCGCCGAGTCGAGGTCGAGGACGTCCTGGATACCCTGCAACGCCGCCGATCGGGCATTGAAGTCGCCCGCGCGCCGCAGCTTGTGCTGGGCAAGTGCTTCCTTGGCGTTGCGTTCGACCGTGTCGGCCAGTGCCTTCTTGTCGCCGCGCTGCGGGATGCGCAGACGCACGGGACCGCCGCGCAGACGCCCGAGCCAGCGGCTCATCTCGTCCGGGTCGGGCGGCAGGGCGGGGACGAGCACCTCGCGCGGCACGGCACTGGTGGCGTCCGCGTCGTCGGTGCCGAGCGCGGCCTCCTCGCCGTAGAACTGGGTGAGGAACTGTTCGACGAGCAGCGAGAGTTCTTCGGCGTCGTCGGTCCCCTCGGCGGCCTCGACGCCTTCGACGTCGCGGTCCTCGGGACGGTCGAGCACGTCGCCGGACTTCTCGACGACCCAGCCGCGTTGACCCCGCACGCGACCGCCGCGCACGTGAAAGACCTGGACGGCCACCTCGAGGTCGTCGCCGGCGAACGCCACGAGGTCGGCGTCGGTACCGTCGCCGAGCACGACGGCCTGCTTCTCGAGTGCCTTGCGCAGTGCCCCGAGATCGTCGCGCAGGCGGGCTGCGGTCTCGAAGTCGAGTTCCTCCGCGGCGTCCTGCATCCGCTTCTCGACATCGCGGACGAGTTTGTCGGTGCGACCGGCGAGGAAGTCGCAGAAGTCCTCGACGATGCGGCGGTGTTCGTCGGCGGAGACGCGTCCGACACACGGCGCGGAGCATTTGTCGATGTAGCCGAGCAGGCACGGGCGGCCGATCTGCGCGTGCCGCTTGAAGACCCCGGCCGAGCACGTGCGCGACGGGAACACCCGCAGCAACAGGTCGAGGGTCTCGCGGATCGCCCAGGCATGCGAGTAGGGACCGAAATAGCGCACGCCCTTGCGGCGCGGCCCCCGGTAGACGAACAGACGGGGGTATTCTTCGTTCAACGTGACCGCGAGCATCGGGTACGTCTTGTCGTCGCGGTAGCGGACGTTGAACCGCGGATCGAACTCCTTGATCCAGTTGTACTCGAGTTGGAGTGCCTCGACCTCGGTACGCACCACCGTCCACTCGACCCGGCCCGCGGTGGTCACCATCTGACGGGTGCGCGGATGCAGCGAGGCGATGTCGGCGAAGTACGAGTTCAGGCGGGACCGGAGATTCTTCGCCTTGCCGACGTAGACGACCCGGCCGTGCGGGTCGCGGAACTTGTAGACCCCCGGCTCCGTGGGAATGGAACCGGGGGCTGGGCGATATGTCGAGGGGTCGGGCACAGGTCCAGGCTAGTCGTCGCCCCTGACGGCTCCGCCGTCGTCGTTGCGCCTGACGGCTCCGCCGTCGTCGTTGTCGCTGACGGCTCCGCCGGTGTAGCGGGACTCCAGTTCGCGGAAACGCTCGAGCGCGTCCACGGCGCGTTCCCCGTCGCGCGCCTGGATGGCGACGACGGGCACGTACTCGTCGAACGGCAGTTCGAGGCGGGCCCAGGGGGCGCCCTGGTCGAAGAACAGCCCGCGCACGTCGGTCCACGGGATGTGTCGTTCGGCGACCACGTTGCGGACGGAGACGCCGTCGGCACCCGCCCGCAGCCGTGGGCGGGTGAACAGCAGGACGCCTCCGGTGAGCACGACACCGATGGCGAGGATCGCGATCTGGTCGACGACCCGCAGGTGCACGCCGGTGTCGCCGCCCCCGCGGAGCACGAGCGCCGCGAAGATGTGGATGGCCATGACGACGACCGCCGCCACGACGACCCAGCGCCGCATCTTCTCCGGGCGTACCTCGAGATCCCAGCCGGTCTCGTCGCGGGTCAACGCGCCGCCTTCCGCAGCCGCCGCAGGGTCACGGCGGTGTCGAGCGCGGCCGCGCAGGCCTGGCCGCCCTTGTCTTCCGCGGAGCCGGGCAGACCGGCGCGGTCGCGGGCCTGCTGTTCGGTGTCGGTGGTGAGAACACCGTTGCCCACGGGGGTGCCCTCGTCGAGCGCGATCCGGGTGAGGCCGTAGGTCACGGCGTCGCACACGTACTCGAAGTGCGGTGTGCCGCCGCGGATCACCACGCCGAGCGCGACGACCGCGTCGTGGGTGCGGGCGAGCTGCTGCGCGACGACGGGAAGCTCGATCGCTCCGGCGACCCGCTCGAGGGTGACGTCGGTGACACCCGCCTGCTCGGCGACACGCTGTGCGCCTGCGATGAGGGCGTCGGAGATCTCGGTGTGCCAGCTGCCGGCGACGATCGCAAGGCTCAGCCCTGCGGCGTCGGCGAGCTGCAGGTCGGGCAGGCCTTCGCCGCTCATCAGGCGTCTCCCTCGTCGAACTCGTCGAGACCGATCAGGTCGTGGCCCATGCGATCGCGCTTCGTGCGCAGGTACGAGATGTTCTCGCGGTTCGCGCGCAACGGCATCGGGACACGTTCGGTGATCTGCAGGCCGTAGCCGTCGAGACCGACGCGCTTGGCCGGGTTGTTGGTCAGCAGCCGCATCGACGAGATACCGAGGTCGACGAGGATCTGAGCGCCGATGCCGTAGTCGCGGGCGTCGGCGGGCAGGCCGAGTTGCAGGTTGGCGTCGACGGTATCGGAGCCGGAGTCCTGCAGCTGGTAAGCCTGCAGCTTGTGCATCAGGCCGATGCCGCGTCCCTCGTGGCCACGCATGTAGAGCACGACGCCGCGGCCTTCCTCGGCCACCATCTCGAGGGCGGCGTCGAGCTGCGGACCGCAGTCGCAGCGCAGCGACCCGAAGACGTCGCCGGTCAGGCATTCGGAGTGCACACGCACGAGCACGTCGGAGCCGTCGCCGTCCGGGCCGGCGATGTCGCCGCGGACGAGCGCGACGTGTTCGACGTCGTCGTAGATGCTCTGGTAGCCGACGGCCGTGAAGTCGCCGTGCCGGGTGGGGATGCGGGCCTCGGCGACGCGCACGACGTGCTTCTCGTGCTTGCGGCGCCATGCGATGAGATCCGCGATCGAGATCAGGGCGAGTTCGTGTTCGTCGGCGAAGACCCGCAGTTCGTCGGTGCGCGCCATCTCGCCTTCGTCCTTCTGCGAGACGATCTCGCAGATGACGCCGGCCGGTCGCAGGTCGGCCATGCGCGCGAGGTCGACGGCGGCCTCGGTGTGCCCGGGCCGGCGCAGGACGCCGCCCTCCTTGGCGCGCAGCGGCACCACGTGACCGGGACGCGTGAAGTCCTGGGCGGTGGAGTTCGGGTCGGCGAGCAGCCGCATGGTGGCGGCGCGGTCGGACGCGGAGATACCTGTGCCGATGCCTTCCCTCGCGTCGACGGTGACCGTGTAGGCGGTGCCGTGCTTGTCCTGGTTGACGCTGTACATGGGAGGCAGACCGAGACGGTCGCAGTCCTCGCCGTCCAGGGGCACGCACAGGTACCCGGACGTGTAGCGGACCATGAACGCCACGAGTTCCGGCGTTGCCTTCTCCGCGGCGAAGATGAGGTCGCCCTCGTTTTCACGGTCTTCGTCGTCGACCACGACGACCGCCTTACCGGCGGCGATGTCGGCGACCGCGCGCTCGATGGTGTCGAACCTCGTCACTTCCCTGGACTCCAACTCTCGTATCCGGACGACTCGTGCTCCGCGTCCACTGTCGATCTCCACAGTACGACGCGTCAGCGCGCGTTCTGCAGGCGCTCCACGTACTTGGCGATCACGTCGACCTCGAGGTTGACGAGGGTGCCCGGCTCGGCGGTGCCGAGCGTCGTCAGCGACAGCGTGGTCGGAATGAGCGAGATCTCGAACCACTCCTGTCCGCGTTCCCCTCCGAGACCCGAGACCGTCAACGAGACACCGTCGACGGTGATCGATCCCTTTTCGACCACGTAGCGGGAGATTTCGGCCGGGAGCGAGATGCGCACCACAGTCCAGTTCTCCGAGGGTGTGCGGGAGACGACGGCTCCGGTGGCGTCGACGTGGCCCTGCACGAGGTGACCGCCGAGGCGACTGTTCAGCGCGGCGGCGCGTTCGAGGTTGACGGAGCTGCCGAGCGTGAGCTGTCCGAGCGACGACCGGTTCAGCGTCTCCTGCATTACATCGGCGGTGAAGGACCCGCCGTCGAGGACGTCGACGACCGTCAGGCACACCCCGTTGACCGCGATCGAATCGCCGTGCTCGGCGTCGGAGGTGACCAGCGGTCCGCGCACGGTGAAGCGTGCCGAGTCGGCGAGGTCCTCCTTCGCGACGATCTCACCGAGTTCCTCGACTATGCCGGTGAACATGTTCCGCTCCTTAGCTCCCGATCCGCGACCGGGTCCGATTCGGTTGTCCCGGTCCGGGACGAGTGTCGGTTGTCCCGGTCCGGGACGAGTGTCGGTTGTCCCGGTCCGGGACGAGTGTCGGTTGTCCCGGTCCGGGACGAGTGTCAACAGAATGTCCGAGCCGACGGTCTCGACCCGTTCCCGGCGGAACCGTAGCGCGTCGGAGATCGTGCCCACCCCGGCGTCCTCGACGGCGGCCTCGCCGGCTCCGAGCACGACGGGCGCCAGGTATGCCTGGATGCGGTCGACGCAGCCCGCTGCGAGGAAGGCGCCCGCGAGCCGGGGGCCGCCTTCGAGCAGCACGTCGGGTCGGTCGCCGAGCGCGTCGAGCACCTCCCCGATGTCGTGGGTGCGCAACACCAGCGTCGGCGCCGCGTCATCGAGAACTCTTGCGGAGGTGGGGATCTCACGCATACCGATAACGACCCTCAGCGGCTGGTGCGGCGCGAGTTCGCCGTCGGGCAGACGGGCGGTCAACCACGGGTCGTCGGTGAGGACGGTGCCGGTTCCGACGATGATGGCGTCGAGCCGGCTGCGCTGGTCGTGCACGCGCGCACGCGACTCGGGACCGGAGATCCACTTGCTCGTGCCGTCGGCGGCCGCGCTGCGACCGTCCATCGACGCGGCGTACTTCCACGTCACGTGCGGCCGGCCGGTGTGTTGCCGGTGCAGCCATGCCCGCAGCGGGCCGCGGGCGACGGTCTCGGCACCGAGACCGGGATGCACCGTGATGCCCGCGGCGCGGAGGGTGTCGGCGCCGCCCCCGGCGACGGGATTCGGATCGGCGACGGAGTAGTACACCGTCGCGATCCCCGCCTCGATGAGGGCCTGCGCGCACGGGCCGGTGCGGCCGGTGTGGTTGCACGGTTCGAGGGTGACGACGGCGGTTCCGCCGCGCGCGCGTTCGCCCGCGGCCTCGAGTGCCCGGACCTCCGCGTGTGGACCGCCGGGTGGTGCGGTGGCCCCGACACCTGCCACCGCGCCGTCCGCGTCGAGGATCACCGCTCCGACAGGCGGGTTGGGGCTGGTCGTGCCCCGCACGGCCTCCGAGGCGTCGAGCGCGAACTGGAGGGCTTCGGCGATCTCGGGTGCGGTCACGGCGCGAGCGTCAGGTGCGGGGACGCAGCCCCGGCCTGCGCCCGCAGTTTGCGGACCGCCTCACCGGGATCGGCGGCGCCGTAGACGGCGGACCCGGCGACGAAGCAGTCCACACCGGCTTCCGCGGCGGCCTCGATGGTGTCGGTGTTGATGCCACCGTCGATCTCGACGAGCAGACGCAGTTCACCCGAGTCGACCAGGCGACGCACCTGACGGGCCTTGTCGAGGACGTCCGGGATGAAGGACTGACCACCGAAGCCCGGCTCGACACTCATCACGAGCAGCGTGTCGAACTCCTTCAGGATCCCGAGATAGGGCTCGATGGGGGTGCCGGGCTTGACGGACAGCCCGGCCTTGCCGCCGGCCGCGCGGATGTCGCGGGCCACGGCGACCGGGTCGTCGGTCGCCTCCGCGTGGAAGGTGACGTTGTGGGCACCGGCTTCGGCGTAGGGCGGAGCCCATCGACCGGGGTTCTCGATCATCAGGTGACAGTCGAGCGGGATGTCGGTCGCCTTCAACAGCGACTCGACGACCGGGAGACCGAGCGTCAGGTTCGGAACGAAATGGGCGTCCATGACGTCGACGTGGAGCCAGTCGGCACCGGCGACGGCCTGCGCCTCGTCGGCGAGACGAGCGAAATCCGCGGACAGGATGGACGGAGCGATCATCGGGTGGGCCACAACCGACGAGTCTAGTCGGCGCCCTCCACCGGGTCGGACCTGCGTCGCACGCGCCGCACGCAGCCGAACCCGGCCGGAATCTCCGATCTCGGGCGCATTGGTGCCACCAAGTGGCCGCAATACCCGGAAGGCTGGCAGTCACCTACGAACTCGAGGATCATCGTGACCGATCTCCATCACCGCGAATCCCTCCCTCCCCGTCCGGACGGATCGAACACCGTCGACACCTTCCTGATCTCCGACGGAGCAACCGAACTCGTCGACTTCCTCGTCGCCGTCTTCGAGGCCGAGGAGGTGCCCGAAGCGCGCACCCTCGACCACGACGGGCTCCTCCTCCACTCGGAGGTGCGGGTCGGCGACTCCGTGCTCGTGGTCGCCGACCGGAAACCGGACTGGCCCTTCACCCCCGCCTTCGTACGGGTCCACGTGCTCGACGTCGATGCCGTCCTCGAACGCGCCACGCAGCACGGCGCGGCGATCGTCACACGGCCTACGGACTTCTTCGGCGATGTCCTCGCCCGGTTCTCGGATCCGTCCGGCAATCTCTGGTGGATCCAGCGGCACGATCCCGGCACCGACACATCCGCGTGGACGGACGATGCGGCAGCGGACGAGTCGGCGGACTGGTCGCACATCGCGAGTCCGGAACTCGGGTACATCCACTCGACACTCACCGAAGCCGTTCGTACCCTGCGGGATCCACGGTCTCGCGCGGTGTGACCGGCGGTCGCCGGACCGGCGCCGCGGGTCGTCAGACCAGGCGGGCGAGGGCGTCGAAACGATCGATGTCCTCGCGGTGGCAGACGTGGCTTCCGGCGGTGAGCAGTGCCGCGGTGCCGCAGGCGATCCCGAGAGCAAGCGCGTCCCGCAACGATCGTTCCTGCAGCAGTCCGACGACGAGTCCGGCGACCATGCTGTCGCCGGCGCCGACGGCGCTGCGCACCTTGGCCGCCAGGGCCGGCACCCGCACGGCCTCGTCGGCGGTCACCATGATCGCCCCGTCTGCGCCGAGCGAGACGACCACGATCTCCGTGACACCGGAGGTGACGAGTTCGCGCGCGGCCGCGATCTGCTCGTCGTCGGTGGCCAGCTCCCGCCCGGTCCACTCGCACAACTCGTCCAGGCTCGGTTTGACGAGGTAGACACCCGAATCGATGCTGGTCAGCGCATCGCCCGACGAGTCGAGGACGAACCGCGCGCCGGCCTCGTGCGCCGCCGCCGCGATGCGTCGGACGAAGGTGCCGGGTACACCGGGCGGGAAGCTGCCGCTCGCCACCACGTACTTCGCGCCTTCGGCGACCTTCTCGAGTGTCGCGAGGCAGCGTTCCTGCTCCTCGTCCGTCAGCTCGGGACCGGGTGTGACGAAACGGTATTCCTGACCGCTGCGACGGTCGATCGCCGTGAAGCACTCTCGGGTGGACCCGGTGATCGGGACGATGTGTTCCTCGACGTCGTCGTCGTCGAGCAGACCGCTCATCTGTTCACCTCGCGCACCACCGGCCGGATAGACGGCGGCGGCCGAGGCACCGAGCACGCGCGCGACCTTCGCGACGTTCACTCCTCCCCCGCCGGCGTCGTAGAACGGTTCGTCGCAGCGGAGCTTGCGGGTGGGCACCACCGCGTCGGTGAAGGTCGTGACGTCGAGTGCCGGGTTCATGGTCAGGGTGACGATCTCGGGCATGACCGGAACCCTATTCGGCCCCGGCCTGCCGCGCGCGGAACTGCATCACGCCGCCGCCCGGTGCTTGCGCTTCTTCGCCCGGCCCTTGCTGCGACTCGCCACGGCGGAGCCGAGCATCAGCAGACGCATGGACCGCGCGGCGGCGTCGACGAGCAGGTCGTGACCGTTGGCGACGGCGTCCTCGAGGCGCATCGGGACGGGGATGATCGACGCGATCGCGCCGATTCCGACGTCGTGGACGTCGCGCGCCCCCTCGCCGAGCGACCCGGCGATGGCGAGCACCGGCACCCCGGCGCGCTGGGCGCGGCGGGCGACCTCCGCGGGCACCTTGCCGCGCGGGGTCTGGACGTCGATGCTGCCCTCGGCGGTGATGATCAGATCGGCGCGCGCGATCAGGGAGTCTAGATCGATACCGGACAGGCCGCTGTCGAGCAGCACGTCGAACCGGGAGGCGATCCGGGCGCCGATGCCCGCGGCCAGACCGGCACCGAGGCCGCCTGAGGCGCCGGTGCCCGCCCCGAACCGCACATCCAGCCCGTGTGCCCGCCCGTCCCGTTCGAGCACCTTCGCCCAGCGCTCCAGAGCGGCGGACAGCTCCTCGACCTGCGCGGGTGTCGCGCCCTTCTGCGGGCCGAAGACCCGAGCGACACCGGTCGGCCCACACAGGACGTTGTGGACGTTGCAGGCCAGGACGATCTCGGTGTCGGCGAGCGCCGGGTGCAGATCGTCGAGATCGAGACGCGCGGCGCGCGCGAGGTGCCGTCCCCCGTCGGGCAGTTCGTGGCTGTCGGCGTCGAGGATCCGGGCGCCGAGTGCTCGCAGTGCCCCGGCTCCGCCGTCGCTGGTGCCCGAGTCGCCACAGCCGATGACGATGCGGCGGATGCCGTCGTCGAGTGCCGCGGCAACGAGTTCACCGACCCCGCGGGTGGTGGTGGCACCGGGATCACGGCGATCGGTGGGCACGAGACGAAGGCCGGCGGCCGAGGCCATCTCGACGACCGCCGTCCCGCGGGTGACACCACCGAGACGCGCCCAGCTCGCCCGCACCGGCTCGCCGACGGGACCGGTCACGGTGACCGGGACGAGCGTGCCGCCGGTGGCCTCGGCAAGGATCTCGGCGGTGCCCTCCCCACCGTCCGGAACAGGCACGAGGTCGACGGCGGCGCACGGCAGAGCCCGGCGGACTCCCGCACCGATCGCAGCGGCGACGCTGCGCGCATCGAGACTCTCCTTGAAACCGCTGGGTGCGACGAGCACGCGATGAGGAACCTTCAAAGCCATGACGACTCCGATCGTGAAACGGGACAGACCGTGGAACGGGACAACGGGGGAGGGAACAGGGATCAGACGAACAGCGACAGGCCGAGCAGCGGCCAGACGAACCACGCGAACAACAGGACCAGCGCGGCGAGGAGCGGGCCGAGCCGCGCTGCCAGGCGCAACAGGTCGGAGGTCGAGTAGGTGGATGTGCCGGGCACGTCCGCGAACAGCGTCACGGGCTTGGCCGACGACGGCAGGGTGTGGCAGAAGCCTGCGGCGGCCGTCGAGACGAAGGCCGCGGCGAGCGGATCGACACCTGCGCTCGGGGCGAGTGCCACCACGACGGGAACGAGAACGGCGGAACGGGCCGAGCGCGACTGGATGACCAGGTGCGCCGCAGCGGAGATCACGACCACGACGACCACGAACAACGGACCGGCACCCTCTCCGCGCGAGGTGAGCGGGCCGAAAGCCGTCGATGCGAGCCAGTCCGCCGCGCCGCTCGTCGTCAGCGCGGTACCGATCGACAGCGTTGCCGCCATGAACAGCAGCAGAGGCCACGGCACGGTCTTCAGCGCAGGCGCGAGACGCACGGAGCCGTACCGCGGGGAGGTCGCGACGAGCGCACCGAGCAGCGCCACCACCGCCGGGTGGATGCCGTGTACGGGTTCGGTGCACCACAGCACCATCACCACGACCAGCAGAAGGGCGGCGCGGGATTCGGCGACGGAGAGCGGCCCGCAGACCGGGGTGTCGGCCTGCGCGCCGATGTCGGCGGCGGTGACGGTGAGGCGTCCGCGCCGATCGTCGGTGGAGGTGAACAGCAGCAGCACCAGTTCGGCGGCGGCGTGCGACGAGACGATCGCCAGCGGCAGGCCGAGGATCATCCAGGTCGCGAAGTCGAATCCGGTGCCGGTCGCCGTGACGAGGATCTGCGAGGTGATCAGGTGCGCACCGGCGCCGAGCAGCGACGCCACCGCCGACAGCAGGATCACCGTGGGGAAGAGCAACGCGAGTGCCCGCACCAGTCGTGGCCGGTCTGCGAGGACCGTCGCGAGCGCGACGAACACCGGGAGCACCAGTGCGGCGCGACCGGAAGTCGACGGGACCGCGAACGCGGTGACGATCAGCGCGGCCGTCACCAGGTGCACGAGCGCCCGCGGGCTGTGCGCCCCCGTCACCAGGAAGGCCGCGCCCCGCGTCGCCAAACCCGAGGACGCGACACCGGAGGCGATCACGAAAGCGGACAACAGGAGCCACACGACGTCGTCGCCGAGGGTCGCGAACAGTGCCTCCGCGTCGATGACCCCGACGACCGTGAGGGCCGCGGCAGCGCCGAGCGCCACATAGGTGTCGTCGATCCTCGTGAACACCCACAGCCAGACGGCCACGACGAACACGATCATGGTGACGGCGGCCGGAGGCGTCAGGTCGGGGTCGGTGCGCGTGAGATACACGAGGAGACCGACGGTGCCGGCGAGTATCCCGACCGCGACGATCCGGCCGGGCGTCGGGGCGGTGTGTCTGCGCGGCGGACGCTGCTGTGGCGCAACGGAGCTCGGCGGGACGGTGGCGTGGAAGGTCATCGCAACCGGTACCCCGCTCCGCGGATCGTCTCGACCCGGTCTCCCCCGATCTTGTTGCGCAGTGCGCGCACGTAGACGTCGACGACGTTGGACGCGGGATCGAAGTCGTATCCCCACACGTGCCCGAGGATCTGTTCGCGGGAGAGCACCTGCCCGCGGTGACGCAGGAAGACCTCGAACAGGGCGAACTCGCGGCTGGTGAGATCGGCGCTCTCCCCTGCGATCTCGGCGCGTCGGGCCCGCGGGTCCAGAGCCATGTCGCCGTCGCGGATCACCGCTGCCGGATCGGCAGCCGAGCTGCTGTCGCCGATGCGCAACCGGATGCGGGCGAGCAGTTCGGCGAACTGGAACGGTTTGCTCACATAGTCGTTGGCACCGCCCTCGAGCCCCGCGACGGTATCGGTGACGCTGTCTCGCGCGGTCAGCACGATCACGGGGGTCCGCACACCTTCACCGCGCAACCTCTCGAGGACGGTGAAGCCGTCCATGCGGGGCAACCCGATGTCGAGGATCACCAGATCGAAGGCGCCACTGCGAGCGAGCATCAGGGCGGTCTCGCCGTCGGTGGCGTCGGTGGTGGTGTATCCCGCTGCGCGCAGCCCCTTCTCGAGGAAGGCGGTGATGCGGGTGTCGTCTTCGGCGATGAGGATTCTGCTCACTGCGATGCGGTCCTTCGAGTCTCGGCTGTACCGGGGGAACCGGTCGTGCCGGTCGTGCCGGTCGTGCCGGTGGTTCCTGCAGGGTCTCGTAGGGGGAGGTCGATGCCGAAGGTCGCGCCGTGCCCGACCGCGCTCTCGACCCAAGCCGAGCCGTGGTGCGCGTCGGCGATGGCGCGGACGATGGCGAGTCCGAGACCTGCCCCGCCTCGTTCGGCGGCGGGTCCGTGCCGGTCACCGGGGACGGTGCGTCCGCGGCGGAAGCGTTCGAAGATGCGTGCCGCGTCGTCCGGAGCGACCCCGGGTCCGGTGTCCCGGACCCAGATCCGGAGGTGCTCGGTGCCGTTGTGCTCGACGAAGACGGATCCGAGCTGGATGACGTCCCCAGGGTGGGTGTGCGTGACGGCATTGGTCGCGTACTGCAGCGCGGCCTGGGTGACGCGTTGGGCGTCGATGTCGGCCATGCCCTCGGCGATCTCCATGAGCTGCCAGTCGCGGGTGCCGAGCATCTGCGCCTTGGCCTCGACGTCGAGCATGAGGTCGGTGGCGTCGACCGGTCGTCGCTGCACGAAGTCGGGGCGCTCGGCCTTGGCGAGGACGAGCAGGTCGGTGACGATCCGCGCCATCCGGTCGAGTTCGTCCTCGACGAGCCGGATCGTCTCCTCGCGCGTCGCGTCGTCGGCGTGACCGAGATCCATGAGTTCGAGGTGCCCGCGGATCACGGTGATCGGTGTCCGCAGTTCGTGGCCGGCGTCGTCGACGAACTGCTGCTGCGTGGTGTAGGCCTGTTCGAGGCGGTCGAGCATCGAGTTGAAGGTCTGTGCCAGTGCGGCGATGTCGTCGCGTCCGTGCACGGGCACCCGACTCGTCAGATCCTTCTCGCCGATGGCGGCGGCCACCTCGCGCACCTGGCGGATCGGGGCGAGGATCTGTCCCGCGACCAGCCAGCCGATGATCGCCGTGAGACCGAGGCCGCCGATCGCGACCAGTCCGATGGTGCGGGCGGTGTCGGCGACCTTCGCGCGCTGCTCGGCGGTGAACACGGCGACGATCAGCGCGCCCCGGTCGTCGCCGGAGGTGACGTCGGCGCGGGCCCAGCGCATCTGTCCACCGTCCACCTCGTGGACGCCCGAGCCGGTGGGGGCGTTGAGGATGCGCTCGAACATCACACCGTCCTCGGTGAGGTTCGCCGGCAGGTCGGGCCGGTCCACCGCGATACGGCGGTCGAAGAGCAGCGAACCGTCGACGACGCCGACGATCACCTCGCCCTCCGAGGTGTGCTGGCGGTTGAGATAGACCTCGAGCATCCGCTCCACGGAGGTGAACGCGAACGTCGTGGTGGGGTCGACGCCCTCGGCGGCGAATGCCCGGAATTCGTCGATCTCCTGAGTGATGTCGGCATTCGCATCTCGGTCGACGTGGTTGAGGAGCAGCACCCGCGCGGTGACGACGACGGCGACGAGCGCGACGGCCGTGGTCAGCAGGATCCAGCTGAGGATGCGCCACCGGGCAGGGAGAGCGGATCCGCGACCGGGGTGAGGGATGCGGAGGTGACCGGCGCGCTCCGTCCCGGCCGGCTTCCCGGACTCAGTCGTCATCGTCGTCCCAGTCGTCGTCCCCACTGTCGTCCCAGTCGTCGTCCCACTCGACCTGAGGGGTCGGCAGGGGCTGACGCGCGACGTCGGACCAGCCCGGATCGGGAACCGGGGCCGGCACGACGGCAGGCGGGGATGTCTGCGTGCCGGGGACCGACGGTGCGGACGCCGACTCCTGCTCGGGTTCGGGTCGTACCTCGGGCGCCTCGGCCCCGGGGGACGGCGCCGCGGGCTCGGTCGTGGTCGGCACGACGGAGACGGTGACCGATGCATCACCGATCTCGGGGGAGCCCGCCGGTCGTGTCAGGGCCTGGCTCCCCCACGCGAGGGCCGCCGGGATCAGCAGCAGCGCTGCGATCACGAGCATGCGTTTCATCACCGGCATGGAGAACAGCATCCTGCACCGGAGTGAATCGATCGTGAAGACCGGATGAGAAGACTTTCATCTTCCCGGCGCCGGACACGACGATCCGTGTCCGGCGGTCGCGATCAGCGCTCGGGTTTACGCAGCGCAGCCATGAACATGGCGTCGGTGCCGTGGCGGTGCGGCCAGAGCTGGACTCCCGGCCCCTCCCCGACCTGCGGCACGCCGGGGACGAGTTCGCGGGTGTCGAGCTGTTCGACACCGTGGCGGCGCACCGCGTCGGACACGACGGCGACGGTCTCCGAGACGTGCGGTGAACACGTCGAGTAGAGCACCACACCACCGGGACGCAGCAGTCCGATCGCCGATGCGAGCAGTTCCTTCTGCAGCCGCACGAGTTCGGCGACGTCGCCGGGTTGCCGTCGCCACCGCGCCTCGGGACGCCGACGCAACGCGCCGAGACCCGTGCAGGGTGCGTCCACGAGGATCCGGTCGTAGCCCGGTTCGAGTCCGGGCTCGCGCCCGTCGGCGATGTGCACGGTCACCGGCAGGTCGCGGGCGGTCTTGCGGACGAGTTCCGCGCGGTGGTCGACCGGTTCGACCGCGTCGACGGCGAACCCGTCGATCGCGGCGATGGCGCCGAGCAGCGCCGCCTTTCCGCCCGGTCCCGCGCACAGGTCGAGCCAGCGGCCCCGGTCCTCGCCGACGAGGGGTGCGAGGGTGAGGGCACGTGCGACGAGCTGGCTGCCTTCGTCCTGGACTGCGGCCATGCCTTCCCGGACGGGTTCGAGGCGGCCGGGGTCGCCGTGCTCGAGGTGCACCGCATAGGGCGACCACGGTCCGAGCTCACCGCCGGTGACGAGCGCGAGTTCCTCCGCGGTGATAACCCCGGGCCGGGCGACGAGGTGGACGATCGGGCGCGCGTCGTCGGCGGCGAGGACGTCGGCGAGTTCGGAGGCATCCGATCCGAGCGCGTGGGCGAACGCTTGCGCGATCCACAGGGGGTGCGCGTATCGGAAGGCCAGGTGACCCACCGGGTCGCGGTCCGGGTCGGGGGCGAGCAGCGTGATCCACTCCTCCTCCGAACGCTCACCCACACGACGAAGCACCGCGTTGACGAAACCTGCTCGGCCCGATCCGAATTCGGCCCGGACGAGGTCGACGCTCGTGGCGACAGCGGCGTGCGGGGCGACGCGCGTGCGCAGCAACTGGTAGGCACCCAGACGCAGTACGTCGAGCAGCGCGCCGTCGATCTCGTCGACGGGACGGTTCGCGGCGTCGGCGATCACGGCGTCCAGCAGGCCTCGCGCGCGGGCCGCGCCGTAGGTGAGCTCGGTGGCCAGGGCGGCGTCGCGCGCGTCGAGATGCCGCTCCCGGAGCAGCGACGGGAGAACGAGATTGGCGTAGGCGTCCCGTTCGCGCACGGCGCGCAGCACGTCCCGCGCGGCGACACGTGCGGGGTCGGCGGGAGGCTTCCACGGTCGGGGGGCGTGTTCGGACGCCGGATTGCGGTTCGGCTTCCCACCGCCGCTGCGACCCCCGCGACCTGCGGGGTTCCGTCCTCCGGCATTGCGCTTGCCCCGCGGGGGCCTGCCGGATTCGCTCATCGCGCACGCACCTTCGGGTCGAGACGGGCGCCGCGCGCCCAGTCCGTGGCTGTCATCGCCTTCTTCCCGGGCGGTTGCACCGTCCCGAGCCGGACGGCAGTGGTAGCGGTACCGACGAGCACGCCGTCCTTGCGGATGTCGAGCTCACCGGGTTCGAGGGTCTCGTCGGTCACCGTCACGGGACCGATCTTCACGCGCAGGTCGCCGATCATCGTCCACGCACCCGGAGCGGGCGTGACGGCGCGAATTCGCCGGTCGACGACGTGTGCGGGGAGTGTCCACTGCACCTGGGCGGCCTCGACGGTGACCTTGGGCGCGTGCGAGACACCGTCGGCCGGCTGCGGTGCGGGCGTGAGGATGCCGTCTTCGAGGCCGTCGAGGGTGGATTCGAGCAGCGTCGCACCGACCTCGGCGAGGCGGCCGAGCAGGTCGCCGGCGGTGTCGGTGGGACGGATCGTCTCGGTGACGACGCCGTAGACCGGACCGGTGTCGAGGCCGGCCTCGAGCCGGAAGGTGCTCGCTCCGGTGATCTCGTCACCGGCAGCGATCGCCGCCTGCACGGGCGCCGCGCCGCGCCAGGCGGGCAGCAGCGAGAAATGGAGGTTCACCCATCCGTGCACAGGGATGTCCAGGACGTCCTGCGGGATCAGGGCGCCGTAGGCCACCACGGGGCAGCAGTCGGGTGCGAGTTCGGTCAGTCGCGCGACGAACTCGGGGTCGCGCGGCGAGCGCGGCGTGAGGACCTCGATGCCGTGTTCGTCGGCGATCTGCCCCACGGCGGATCGCACGACCTTCCGGCCGCGACCGGCGGTGGTGTCGGGGCGGGTTACTACCGCGACGACCTCGTGGCGTGACTCGATGAGGCGGAGCAGCGACGGGACGGCGGGTTCCGGTGTTCCCGCGAAGACCACGCGCATGTCAGAGCACCGCCGAGCAGGAGGTGGGGTGCGCTGCGTGTGGACTGTGCGGGGATTTCACGGATGCTGCTCCAGTTTTCGACGGCGAGGACCTCTCACAGTCTAGGGAGTCGACGTCGTGCGACCTGCATCACCGCGCCGGGTAGCCGCTTCACCGATGTCGCTGCCGTAACGGGGTGGAGCTCAGGTGTTGGACTGGAGGATCAGTTCGGGGATACCGGTGCCGAGCGCGACGGTGGTGCACTCCCCGATCGCGTACCGGCCGGGGTCGAGCGCGTGCCGCGCGAGCTGCAGAGAGAAGGGGTCGTAGACCATGTTGAAGTGACCGGTCAGGTCCTGCGGGCACAGCTCCTGGATCACGTGGTTGACGGCGCCCTCACCATGGAGTGCGACATTGCCGGCGGGCTGGATGACCTCGTCGACCTCGCTACCGATGGTCGTGTAGCGCACGCCGGGCACGGTGTCGGTGGGTGTGTTGAGTTCGGTGAGCAGTTCCGACCCCTGAAGCTGCTGCACGAGGGCGACGGAGAACTCGCCCTCGACGATGTCGGTCGCTCCGGGCAGCGCGGCGACGGCGGCCCCGATGCCGTAGAAGGTGCCTCCGTAGCTCGGCGACGCGATCCCCACCCACCGGTCGACGACCTCGGCACCCCCGAGTTCGTTGATGTAGTAGCGGGCCACCGTGGCTCCCTGTGAGTAGCCGACGACGTCGACCTCCTCCGCACCGGTGGCGTCGAGGACCTCGGTGACGAACTCACCGAACTGTGCTGCGGAGACGCGGATGTCGCCCGTGCCGTAGTCCTCGGCACCGTCGGCGAACCCGTAGTTCAGGGCGAATACGCACCAGCCTGACGCGGCGAGCAGCGGTGAGAGAGCAGCGAAGTCGGAGTAGGCGTTGGAATCGGTGCCGTGCGCGAGCACCACCGGATGAGGGCGCTCCTCGGACGGCACGCACGCGAAGTCGTTGCTACCGGCGGGGGCGACATCGGGGTTGTTCTCGGCGTATTCGGCCGCTTCGGCGTGCCCGGTGGCCACCGGTCCCGCCGGGACGGGCACGCTGCTGTACGACCCTTCCCCGAGACCGAGGATCGGTCCGTCGTCGGACGGGAGCGGCTGCGCCGCCGCTGCGCCCACAGTCAGTGCCGCTGCACCCACAGTCAGCATCGCGACGACACACGCTCCGACGACACCACCGACACTCCGCCCGGCACCCATTCGTCCGCCCTCTCCTCCTGCGCCTCCCCGGCACCTACGGAAGTAGATCGGTCACAATCACCGGCTCCGTTACTGTGACAAATAATATCCCCGGCAACGCGTGTCGCTGTCGTCCGTATGTACGGCAGCAGCCGGCGGGTCTTGCTCTCGGTCCATGCCGGATCGACACTGGGAACAGCCTCCGTCGACGGACACTCCACCGATCCCGACGGATCCGCCGATACCCGAATCATGGGAATCGCGCACTCCGCCCTCCGCCGCGACCTCCTCCGCATGAGGTCGCCACCTCGACGAAGACATGGCAGCAGACCCACCGAGTGGCTCTCGCCCACCACGTGTTGTGGATGATGGATTTCCTTCACCATCACCACTGGTCCGAGGACCGTGGGCTCTATCCCCGTGGTGCAGTGCAATCCCGACGCGGCACCGCTCGTGGAGAGGATGAACGCCGACCACCGCACCATCGAGCCTGCGATCGCCCCAGTCGAGGAGGCGGCACGCGATCTCCGCGCCGACCACCCCGGCTCCGGCGAAGCACTCGGTGCAGCACTGTCCCGCTTGTCCGAGGTTCTGCTCCCCCATCTCGAACGTGAGGAGCGGGAGATGATGACACTGGTCCCGACCAGCATCACCGACGCGCAGTGGCGCGCGTGGGACCAGGAGTTCAGTATCGAGCCGAAGGGGATGCAGCAGCTCGGCAAGGAAGGAACTGGCTCATCGACGGTCTCGACGACTCCTCGCGCGATCACGTCGTGCACCTCGTGCCGCCCGTACCGCGTTTCGTCCTGCTGCGCATCCTGGACATTCGACATTCGACATCGCCACGACTTCGCGGCGCTGTGGAAGGGTACGGACGCCGCACCCATTCCGTCGCAACCGATTCCGAAAGCGGCCTAGGCCGGCAGCGGAGATCCGCGCCCCCCTCCGCGGCCGGGTCAGCCGATACGCGGCGGATCCACCTGAACCCGCAGCGGACCGTCCGCGCGACGCGCCGTGCGGGTGGCCTGGGCGTCGCGCAGGGCGCGACCGAGTGCGCGACCGCGCTCGCGTGCGACCCGCACGATCATCCGGTGCACGTCCTCCGGTTCGGGTCCTTCGGATCCGAACGGCAGTCGTTGCCCCGGCGGGAGCGGCACGGGCCCGAGCACCTCGGCTCCATCGGGCAGGTGTGTGGCCTCGAGCAGTTCGGCGACCGCCGCGGACGACCCGTCGATCGCGGCCATGTGGACCGCGGGCGGGAAACCGACCTCGGCTCGTTCGGAGACCTCGGACTGGGCGTGTCCCACGGGATCCCAACGCACGAGTGCCTGCACGGTGGGGATCCCGGAATCGGCGACGACCACGACCTGTCCCCCGTCGGCGAACGACCGTACGAGCGCCGATGCGGTGAGCCAGCGGCGCATCGCCTCCTCGGTGGCGCGCAGATCGGCACGGCCGAGCAGGGCCCACCCGTCCAGGAGCAGCGCCGCCCCGTAACCGCCCTCGGCGACGGGTTCGGCGCCCACGGTGGAGACGACGAGCGACGCCGAACCGGGCACGGTGTGCTTGACGTCGTTGCCGCCGGAGGTCACGACCGGCACGCCCGGAAAGGCGCGGCCCAGTTCTTCGGCGGTGCGGGCCGCCCCGACCACCACGGCCCGCAACGAGCGCGCGCCGCACGCGTGGCAGCGGTGACGCGCATCGGCGACACCGCACCAGCGGCATGCCGGGATCGCGGCACCGTCGGGACCGGCCGCCGTGGGCAGTGCGAGCGGGCCGTTGCAGTGCCGGCAGCGGGCGGGTGCCCGGCACTTTCCGCACGCGAGCGCGGGCACGTATCCGCGCCGCGGTACCTGTACGAGCACCGGGCGGTCGACCGCGAGAGCGGATCGGGCGGCGGCGAACGCGATGGCAGGCAGTCGCGCGGCACGCGCGGCCGGATCCCGTGCGAGTGCGTGGTCGCTGTCGGCGAGGGCCGTGACCTTCGGCGCGCACGCCCGTACGACGTCGCGGGGTGCCACGAGATCGTGTGCCCAGCCGGCCTCGACGAGCGCCTGGGTCTCCGCGGTGCGGGCGTGCCCGGCGATCACGATGGCGGCACCGACCGCGTGGGCGCGCAGAGCAGCCACTTCGCGGGCGTGCGGATACGGGGACCGTGGTTCGCAGTGCAGGTCGTCGCCGTCGTCCCACACCACGAGGAGCCCGAGATCGGGGGTCGGGGCGAAGACGGCGGCCCGGGTCCCGACGACGATGCGCGCGGATCCGCGCAGCGCCGCAAGCCAGCGTCGATACCGCTCGGCCGGTCCGAGGCCGGCGGCGAGGCCGACGACGTGATCGGCCCCGGCGACGTCTGCACACGCCTTCACGAGACGGTCGAGGTCACGCTGGTCGGGAACGACGAGCACGGCCGCCTTCCCCGAGGCGAGGGTCAGTGCGGCGAGTTCGGCGAGCCGTCGGGGCCAATCCTCACCGGGCAGCGCCTGCCAGGACGCGCGCGGGGCGCGGCCGCCGCCGAGCGCTTCGAGGAAGTTCTCGCCGTGCCGGTACCGGCCCCACGCGGCAGGATCGATCTCCGGAACAGGCGGAGGTTCCGGTGGGCGCGACGCCTCGGCTTCGACACGTGCGTGTCGCGGAGGTACCGCCAGACGCAGCACGTCGGCCCGGGTCCCGGCATAGCGGGTCGCGACTTCCTCTGCCAGAGCAGCGATCTCGGGCGTGAGGACCTGCTCGGACGAGACGACGCGGTCGAGTCGGCCGAGCTTGCCGGTGTGATCGCTCGTCGCGGCGCGTGCGAGCAGGAAACCGTCGACGAGACGTCCGGCGAAGCGGACGCGGACGCGGACGCCCGGACGGGCGTCCGCGTCCAGGTCGCGCGGGATCAGGTAGTCGAACTCCCGGTCGAGGTGCGGAACCGGTAGCAGCGGGAGAACCCGCGCAACCGGATCGACCTCGGCGGCGTCGAAATCAGCAGCCACCCGGGCCCGATCGGAATCTACAGACCGGCGGCCGCGCGCAGCTTGTCGGCGCGGTCGGTGTTCTCCCACGGCAGGTCGATGTCGGTACGGCCGAAGTGGCCGTACGCAGCGGTCTGCGCGTAGATCGGGCGCAGCAGGTCGAGGTCACGGATGATCGCTCCCGGGCGCAGGTCGAAGACCTCGCCGATGGCCTGCTGGATGCGGGCCGGGTCGGTCTTCTCGGTGCCGAAGGTCTCGACGAACAGACCCACCGGAGCAGCCTTGCCGATCGCGTAGGCGACCTGCACCTCGATGCGGTCGGCGAGACCGGCGGCGACGGCGGTCTTGGCGACCCAGCGCATCGCGTAGGCGGCCGAACGGTCGACCTTCGACGGATCCTTGCCGGAGAACGCGCCACCACCGTGGCGGGCCATGCCGCCGTAGGTGTCGACGATGATCTTGCGGCCGGTGAGGCCGGCGTCGCCCATCGGGCCGCCGAGGACGAACGATCCGGACGGGTTGACCAGCAGACGCACATCGGCCGTGTCGAGATCGGCCAGGTTCGGGTCGGCGAGTACCGCGTCGACGACGTGGGTGCGCAGATCCGGCGTGAGCAGGTTGTTCAGATCGATGTCGGCGGCGTGCTGCGTCGAGATGACGATCGTGTCGAGACGGACGGGCTTGTCGCCGGCGTACTCGATGGTGACCTGGGTCTTGCCGTCGGGACGCAGGTACGGCAGGACCGCAGACTTGCGGACCTCGGTGAGCCGGCGCGACAGGCGATGTGCGAGGGAGATCGGCAGCGGCATGAGTTCGGGCGTATCGGAGCAGGCGTAGCCGAACATCAGGCCCTGGTCGCCGGCGCCCTGGCGGGCGACCTCGTCGTCGGTGAGCACACCGCTGCGCGCCTCGTGCGAGACGTCGACGCCGCCGGCGATCTCGGGCGACTGCGCGCCGATCGCGATGTTGACACCGCAGGAGTTGCCGTCGAAGCCTTTCGACGACGAGTCGTAGCCGATCTCGAGCACCCGATCGCGGACGATCTTGGGGATGTCGGCGTATGCCGAGGTGGTGACCTCACCGACCACGTGCACCTGGCCCGTGGTGACGAGGGTTTCCACCGCTACCCGGGCACGAGGATCCTCGGTGAGGAGCGCGTCGAGAACCGAGTCGCTGATCGCGTCACAGATCTTGTCCGGATGCCCTTCGGTCACGGACTCACTGGTGAAAAGACGACCGCCGGTCTTGCTCACGAAACTCCCTCTCGACTGTGCGCCAGGCGCTGGACGGACAAACCGTATGGAGCATGCGCTCCCCGATCGGGTCGGCAGGACCCGATCGCAGTGCCGACGCTACTGCTCCGCAGGCGTCGGCGCGAGTATTGAAATCACCCGATTCTGCTGCGTTCCGCCAGCAGAGGTCCCAGCGCGTCGAGCACGCGGCTGGCCATGAGGGCCTTCGACCCGTGGGCGAGGGCGGTTTCCGAACCGTCCGCGGACAGCAACCAGCCGTTGTTGTCGTCGACCTCGAAGGCCTTGCCTTCGCCGACGGCGTTGACGACGAGGAGATCGCATCCCTTGCGGGCGAGCTTCTCGCGGGCGTAGGTGAGCACGTCTCCGTGTTCGTCGCCGGTCTCCGCTGCGAACCCGACGATGACCGTCTCGGCGGACAGACCGCCTTCGGCACGCGCTCGGACGAGACCGGCGAGGATGTCGTCGTTCTTCGTCAGCGCGATGGAGTCGGGTTCGCCCTCACCCTTCTTGATCTTGCTGGTCGCGAAGGTGGAGGGCCGGAAATCGGCGACGGCCGCGGACATGATGACGGCGTCGGCACCCGAGGCGTGCTTGGCGACGGCGTCCTGCATCTGCGCGGCCGTCTGGACCCGCACGACGTCGACCGCGGCCGGGTCGTCGAGACCCGAGATGCTGCCGGCGACGAGCGTGACGTCGGCGCCGCGCTGAGCAGCGAGACGGGCGAGTGCGTAGCCCTGCTTGCCGGACGACCGGTTGCCGAGGAAGCGCACCGGATCGAGGGGCTCGCGGGTACCTCCGGCGGACACGACGATGCGGCGACCGGCGAGGTCGCGGGGTAGCGCGTCGGCCCGCTCGAGCAGCAGCGAGGCCAGATTGAAGATCTCGTCGGGTTCGGGCATCCGCCCGGCACCGGTGTCCTTGCCCGTCAGGCGACCGGACGCCGGTTCGACGACCACGGCACCGCGGCGACGCAGCGTCGCGACGTTGTCGACGGTCGCGGGATGCTCCCACATCTCGGTGTGCATCGCGGGCACGAACATCACGGGGCACCGCGCGGTGAGCAGGGTGGCCGTGAGGAGGTCGTCGGCGCGACCCGCGACCGCCCGCGCCATGAGGTCGGCGGTGGCCGGAGCGATGACGACGAGGTCGGCCTCCTGGCCGAGCCGGACGTGCTGCACCTGCGGCACCTCGGCGAACACACCGGTCTGCACGGGGTTGCCGGAGAGCGCCTCGAAGGTGGCGCGACCGACGAATTGGAGGGCGGACTCCGTCGGGACGACCCGCACGTGGTGTCCGCTCTCGGTGAAGGCCCGGATCAGTGCGCAGGACTTGTAGGCGGCGATGCCACCGGCGACACCGACGACGATGCGGCCGCGCTGCACGGATCCGGCCTCGCCGCTCGAAGCGGGGTTGCTCACTCGCCTTCGGTGTGCTCGAGCAGATCCGAGTGGATCTCGCGCAGGGCGATCGACAGCGGCTTCTCCTGCAGACCCGGCTCCACGAGGGGGCCGACGTACTCGAGGATGCCGTCGCCGAGCTGGTTGTAGTAGTCGTTGATCTGGCGTGCCCGCTTGGCGGCGTAGATCACCAGCGCGTACTTCGAGGAGGCGCGCTCGAGCAGCTCGTCGATAGGCGGGTTGGTGATACCCGTGGGGGTGTCGTAGACCGGAAGGGTGTTGCCCTCGAGGTCGGTCGCGGCTGCCTGGATGCTGCTCACTCGGTGTTCTCCTGAGAGGTCGCGGGATGGGAGGGCGCCGGAACCGGCAGCCGGATGCGCTCGAGGCGCGGACGGATCAGTCGGCTCCGGGTCCAACCAACAAGGATACCAATTCATCGCAGGCCCGGTCGACATCGTCGTTGACGATCACGACGTCGAACTCGTCCTGCGCGGCCAGTTCGCTGCGGGCGGTATCGAGCCTGCGAGCGACGACCTCGTCGGTTTCGGTGCCTCGGCCGGTGAGGCGCTCGACGAGCACCTCCCAACTGGGCGGGGCGAGAAAGACGAGGACCGCGTCCTGCATCGCCGCACGGACGGCCCGCGCTCCCGCGAGGTCGACCTCCACGAGCACCGGATGCCCCTCGGCGAGTGCGTCGAGCACCGGTTTGGCCGGAGTACCCGATCGCTGCAGGCCGCCATGGATGTCGGCCCATTCGAGCAGTTCACCGGCTTCGATCATCCGGTCGAACTCGGCGCGGCCGACGAAGTGGTAGTCCACCCCGTCCACCTCACCCGGTCGCGGGTCCCGGGTGGTGGCCGAGACACTGAAGTGCAGATCCGGGATCCGGCTCCGCAGAAGGCGTACGACGGTCGACTTACCCACCGCGGAGGGTCCGGCCAGTACCACCAGCCGGCCCCTCCGCGTTGCGGGTGCGCTGTCCGTCACGGGTCGTGCGTCAGCTACCACGTGCTCAGGCGTCGAAATCGAACCTGGCGAGCAGGGCCTTGCGCTGACGGTCGCCGAGGCCGCGCAGACGGCGGGTCGGGGCGATCTCCAGCTCGGTCATGATTTCCTGCGCCTTGACCTTGCCGACCTTCGGCAGGGCCTCGAGCAGCGCCGACACCTTCATCTTGCCGAGGATCTCGTCGTTCTCGGCGTCCTTGAGCACCTGCTTGAGGTCGGTGCCGCCGCGCTTGAGGCGCTCCTTGAGCTCAGCCCGGGCACGACGGGCAGCAGCCGCCTTCTCCAGAGCAGCGGCGCGCTGCTCATCGGTCAGCTGGGGAAGGGCCACGGTTCCTCCGTCTCATCGTTGGCTTTCGAGTCTTCACCGCTGTAACCAGCGGCGATAGCGACCGTACTCACGACCACCGACGAATGCGAACCCACCCCCCGGCGATCCGCTCGAAAATCCGTGCGGTAGTGCACGCCGTTCCCGCAGTGGATCCCGCACCCCCCGATCGGCGTCCAGGCATCGCCACGAACTGCCCCAACAGAGAAAAACCCCAGGTCACCGGTAATCTGCTGCGACGGAGGGGGACGCATCGGGTCGGGCGGCTCCCCTACTCACCGGCCCACTGTTCCGGCGCCTCGGCGGGCCGAGAAATTTTTTTCCCATTCCGCGTGTCGCGCCACTCCGAGCGCAGGTCAGAGTGCATACGAGCGGTATGTACGACTCGTGCCCGGACCGCGCGTGGCGATCCGGGCACGAGAGTCGAACGTCTCAGTTCGTCAGGAAGGCGAAGCCGTCCAGGGTGCGGGCGACGGCGGCCCGCAGGTCGGCGACGGACGGGCCGGCCCGCAGCACGTCGCGTGAGACGTTGGGCACGACCGCCCGCAGGTGGTCGCCTGCGAGTCGTCGCACGTCGTCGGCGGTGCCGCCCTGGGCCCCCACTCCGGGCATCAGGATAGGCCCGTGAAGGTCGAACAGGTCCGGCGCCTCGGTAAGGGTCGCACCGACCACCACACCCACGGAGCCGAGCCCTGCGGCCCCGTCCGTGCGGGCAGCGCTGTTGCGATCAGCGCACTCGTCCACCACGGCCTGCGCGACGGTGCGCCCGTCGTCGAGCCGCGCGCGCTGGAACTGGGCACCCTCGGGATTGGAGGTCGCCGCGAGCACGAACACCCCGCGGCCCGTTCCGGCGGCCAGATCGAGCGCCGGGGCGAGCGAACCGAACCCCAGGTACGGGGAGACGGTCACCGCGTCCGAGCACAGCGGAGAGCCGTCCGACAGCCAGGTGCGCGCATAGGCGTCCATCGTGGAGCCGATGTCGCCGCGCTTGGCGTCCGCGAGGACGAGCACCCCCGCATCCCCCAGGTCGGCGATGGTGCGTTCGAGCACCGCGAGACCGGCGGAGCCGTAGGCCTCGAAGAACGCCACCTGCGGCTTGACGACCGCGACGGTGTCGCCGAAGGCCTCGACGCACAGTTCACTGAACCGGGCCAGGCCGTCGACGTCGTCGGCGAGCCCCCACGCGGTGAGGAGCCCCGGATGCGGGTCGATGCCCACGCACAGCGGCCCGCGGCGCCCGAGAGCGTCCGCGAGTCGCTGCCCGAAGGGCGTCACGCCTGTTCGGCGGGCACGCCGCGCAGCCGCGCGTGCATCCGCTGGATCGAGCTGACTCCGATCTCGCCGCGCAGTGCCGCCTCGATACCCTGCACGGCCGCGGAGGCACCCTGCACCGTGGTGACGCACGGGATGTTCGCGGCGACCGCCGCGCTGCGGATCTCGTAACCGTCCACGCGCGGACCGGCGTTGCCCCAAGGGGTGTTGATGACCATGTCCACATCGCCGGCGCGGATACGGTCGACGACGTCGAGTGCGCCTTCCGGCTTGTCCTCGCCGGAGACCTTGTGGACCTGCTCGCACGGAACACCGTTGCGGCGCAGCACTTCTGCTGTTCCCACGGTGGCCATGATGTGGAAGCCCAGGTCGGCGAGGTGCTTGACCGGGAAGATCATCGACCGCTTGTCCTTGTTCGCGAGCGAGACGAAGACCGTGCCGGAGGTCGGCAGGGAACCGTAGGCGGCGGTCTGGCTCTTCGCGAACGCGGTTCCGAAGTCGTCGTCGAGGCCCATGACCTCACCGGTGGACTTCATCTCCGGGCTGAGCAGGGTGTCGATGCCCGTGCCGTCGGCACGCCGGAACCGGTTGAAGGGCAGCACCGCTTCCTTCACCGCGACCGGTGCGTCGAGCGGAATGTCGCTGCCGTCGCCCTCGGCCGGGAGGATGCCCGCGGCACGCAGCTCGGCGATGGACTCGCCGAGCATCACCCGGGCGCAGGCCTTGGCGAGCTGCACCGCGGTCGCCTTGGAGACGAACGGCACCGTTCGGGAGGCACGGGGGTTCGCCTCGAGGACGTAGAGGATGTCGTCCTTGAGCGCGTACTGGACGTTGAGCAGGCCCTTGACGCCGATGCCCTTCGCGAGCGCGGCCGTCGAGCGGCGCACGTTCTCGATGTCGGCGCGGCCCAGAGTGATCGGCGGCAGTGCACAGGCCGAGTCGCCGGAGTGGATGCCGGCCTCCTCGATGTGCTCCATGATCCCGCCGATGTACACGTCGGTGCCGTCGCACAGCGCGTCGACGTCGATCTCGACGGCGTCGTCGAGGAAGCGGTCGACGAGCACGGGGCGGTCGTCGGAGATCTCGGTGGCGTTGGAGATGTAGGTCTCGAGCGCCTTCTCGTCGTAGACGATCTCCATGCCGCGACCACCGAGCACGTAGGACGGGCGCACCAACACCGGGTATCCGATGCCGGCGGCGATCTCGCGCGCACCCTCGAAGGTGGTGGCCGTGCCGTACTTCGCGGCCGGCAGGTCGGCCTCCTCGAGCACGCGCCCGAACTCACCGCGATCTTCCGCGAGGTCGATGGCCTCGGGCGAGGTACCGACGATCGGCACCCCGGCGGCCTTCAGGCGACGCGCCAGGCCGAGCGGGGTCTGGCCGCCCAGCTGGACGATGACGCCGGCGACGGTGCCGGACTCGCACTCGGCGCGGTAGACCTCGAGGACGTCCTCGAAGGTCAGCGGCTCGAAGTACAGGCGATCGGCGGTGTCGTAGTCGGTCGAGACCGTCTCGGGGTTGCAGTTGACCATCACGGTCTCGTAGCCGGCCTCCGACAGCGTCAGCGCGGCATGGACGCACGAGTAGTCGAACTCGATGCCCTGACCGATGCGGTTCGGGCCGGAGCCGAGGATGAGCACCTTGGGCTTGTCGCGCTGCTCCGCGACCTCGGACTCGGCCGCGGGGTCGAGCTCGTAGGTCGAGTAGTGGTACGGCGTCTTGGCCTCGAACTCGGCGGCGCAGGTGTCCACGGTCTTGTAGACCGGGTGGATGCCGAGCTCCTGACGCAGGGCGCGCACCTCGTCCTCGGAGGCGAACTGCGCCGGGCGCAGGGCCGCGATCTGCCGGTCGGAGAAGCCGTGGTGCTTGGCGTAGCGCAGCTCGGTGGCACCGAACTGCTCGGCGTTGCGGACGTCCTGGCCCAGCTCGACGATGTGCGCGAACTGCTCGAGGAACCACGGGTCGATCTTCGTGGCGTCGAAGAGCTGCTCGACGGTCGCACCGAGCTCCAGGGCCCGGGCGATCCGGTAGAACCGGCCGTCCGTGGGGGTGCGGATCTCCTCGAGGATCTCGTCGAGGGTGCCCTCGATCTCGGGGCCCGTCCAGAAGCCCGCGGACTTCGTCTCGAGCGAACGCAGCACCTTGCCGAAGGCCTCGGCGAAGTTGCGGCCGATCGACATGGCCTCACCGACCGACTTCATGGTGGTGGTGAGGGTGCCGTCGGCGCCGGGGAACTTCTCGAAGGCGAACCGCGGGGCCTTGACCACGACGTAGTCGAGGCTCGGTTCGAAGCAGGCCGGGGTCTCCTTGGTGATGTCGTTGACGATCTCGTCGAGCGTGTAGCCGATGGCGAGCTTGGCGGCCATCTTCGCGATCGGGTAGCCGGTGGCCTTCGATGCGAGGGCCGACGACCGCGACACGCGCGGGTTCATCTCGATGACGACGAGCCGGCCGTCGCGCGGATCCATCGCGAACTGGATGTTGCAGCCGCCGGTGTCGACACCGACCTCGCGCAGGATGGCGATCGAGAGGTCGCGCATCTTCTGGTACTCGCGGTCGGTGAGGGTCATCGCGGGAGCGACGGTCACCGAGTCGCCGGTGTGCACACCGACCGGGTCGACGTTCTCGATCGAGCAGACGATGACGACGTTGTCGGCGCCGTCGCGCATGAGCTCGAGCTCGTATTCCTTCCAGCCGAGGATGGACTCCTCGATGAGCACGTTCGCGGTGGGCGAGGCCGCGAGGCCGCCACCGGCGATGCGCTCGAGGTCGGCGTCGTCGTAGGCCATGCCGGAGCCGAGGCCACCCATCGTGAAGGAAGGGCGCACGACGACCGGGAAGCCGAGTTCGGCGACGGTCGCGCGGACCTCGTCCATCGTGTAGCAGACGGCCGAGCGGGCGGACTCGCCACCGCACTTGGCGACGATGTCCTTGAACTTCTGCCGATCCTCGCCGCGCTGGATCGCGTCGAAGTCGGCACCGATGAGTTCGACGTCGTACTTGTCGAGGATGCCGCGCTCGGACAGCGCGACGGCGGTGTTGAGGGCGGTCTGGCCGCCGAGGGTCGCGAGCACCGCGTCGATCGGGGTGCCGTTGGCCTGCTCGGTCGCGATGACCTTCTCGACGTAGTCGGCGGTGATCGGCTCGATGTAGGTCGAGTCGGCGAACTCGGGGTCGGTCATGATCGTGGCCGGGTTCGAGTTCACCAGGGAGACGCGCAGGCCCTCCTCGCGGAGCACCCGGCACGCCTGGGTGCCCGAGTAGTCGAACTCGCAGGCCTGTCCGATGACGATCGGGCCGGACCCGATGACCAGGACGTGGGAGAGGTCGGTACGGCGTGGCATCAGTTCTTCTCTCCCTCGAGCATGCGGGTGAAACGATCGAACAGGTAGGCGGCGTCGTGCGGTCCGGCCGCCGCTTCGGGGTGGTACTGCACGGAGAAGGCACGGCCGTCGAGGAGCTTGACGCCCTCGACCGCACCGTCGTTGGCGCAGGTGTGGCTGACGACCGCGCGACCGAACGGTGTGTCGAACTCCTGGCCGGCCTCACCTTCGAGCGCGAACCCGTGGTTCTGCGCGGTGATCGCGATGCGGCCGGTCTCGTGCTCGACCACCGGGATGTTGATACCGCGGTGACCGAACTTCATCTTGTAGGTGCCCAGGCCGAGTGCGCGGCCGAGGATCTGGTTGCCGAAGCAGATGCCGAACAGGGGCAGACCCTGGCCGAGCACCTCCTTGGTCAGGTGCACCGCGCCGTCGGCGGTCGCCGGGTCGCCCGGCCCGTTGGACAGGAAGACGCCGTCGGCCTTCAGGTCGAGGATGTCGTGCAGCGTCGCGGTGGACGGCAGCACGTGCACACGGATGCCGCGCTGGGCGAACATGCGCGGGGTGTTGGTCTTGATGCCGAGGTCGATGGCCGCGACGGTGAAGCGGGCCTCGCCGTCGGTCGGTTCGACGACGTAGCCGGAGGTGGTGCTCACCTCGCCGGCGAGGTCGGCGCCGAGCATCGAGGGCTGGCTCTTCACCCGGTCGAGCAGGACGTCGATGTCGAGGTCGTCACCCTTCCAGGCGAGGGCGTCGCCGGAGAAGATGCCGGCGCGCATCGAACCGCGGGTGCGCAGGTGCCGCACGAGTGCGCGGGTGTCGATGCCCGCGAGACCCACGATGTTCTGCCGCTCGAGTTCGTCTTGCAGCGAGCCGGTGGCACGCCAGCTCGACACGCGACGCGAGGGGTCGCGGACGATGAAGCCGGCCACCCAGATCTTGGACTCGGCGTGATCGCCGGTGGGGCCGACGGACTCGTTGTCCTCGTGGTTCCAGCCGGTGTTGCCGATCTGCGGTGCCGTGGCCACCACGATCTGCCGGTGGTAGCTGGGGTCGGTGAGGGTCTCCTGGTAGCCGGTCATGCCCGTGCTGAAGACGGCCTCGCCGAGGGTCTGTCCGACCGCACCGAAGGGGATGCCGCGGAAGACCCGTCCGTCCTCGAGGACCAGCACAGCCGTGCCGCCGCCGAATGTTCTGCCGCTCATGCGTTGTCTCCGTTCTTATCGACCGCACCAGAGCCGGCCGCACGGGCTGAGATCTCGCGTGTCGTGATCGTCGTGTTGTTCGTCGTGATCGTCATCGTCGTTGTGATCGTCACCGTCTCAAGATTTTTCGTCCGACCCGCTCGTCCAGAGCGGGTAGATCGACTTGTCGTCCCCGCGGAAGCCGGTGTCGACCTCCGTTCCCGAGGGCAGCTGCCAGCGGATGACCAGCACCCCGTCCTGGGACATGACCTTGCCCGCCAGACCGCGTTCGGTGCGGATCGCGCGGATCGAGTCCTGCGGGATCCAGATCGGGGATGCGCCGTCGCGTTCGAGCAGGGCACCGGATCGGTATCGGGTCAGTTCCGCGTTGGCGCGGTGGCCGAGATCACCGACCGCGATGCGGTCCTGCCAGCTCGGCGCGAGCGTGCTGCCGACGTACAGACCGGTGGTCGGCTCGACGAGCCGCTCCCCCAGCTCCGCGGGCACGGTCGGCAATTCGCCGACGGCGTCCTGCTGCCGGCGGGCGCGTCCCTTCCAGCCCTTCCACATCAGCAGGACGAGCACGACCCACAGCGCGAGGAAACCGACGGTGAGAAAAAGGCGATCCATGCCGGTTCCTACCTTTCGGTCGAGCGCGGGAACACCGCACCGTCGCGGGCGGTGATCCGTCCGCGCAACACGGTGGTGGTGACCCGGCCCGGCAGGGTCATGTCCTCGTAGGGCGTGTTGTGGGAGATGCTCGCGAGGTCGGGACCGTGCACCGTCCACTCGGTATCCGGGTCGACGAGCACGATGTTCGCGGGTTCGCCCACCTCGAGGGGCCGGCCCTGATCGTCGAGGCCCACGATCTCCGCGGGACGCTCGCTCATGACCTTCGCGACGCCGCGCCAGTCCAGCAGGCCCGGCCGGACCATCGTCTCGATCACGACGGACAACGCCGTCTCGAGCCCGAGCATTCCCGGACGTGCCTGTGAGAACTCGCAGCACTTGTCCTGTTCGGCGTGCGGGGCGTGGTCGGTGGCCACGCAGTCGATGGTCCCGTCCGCGAGGCCGCGGCGCAGTGCTTCGACGTCGGATCTCTCGCGCAGCGGCGGATTGACCCGGTTGATGCCGTCGTAGCTCTCGAGACGCGAGTCGTCGAGGAGCAGGTGGTGCGGCGTGACTTCGGCGCTGATCGAGATGCCCTGCGAGCGCGCCCACCGGACGAGCTCGACGGTGCCGGCCGTCGACGCGTGGCAGATGTGCACGCGGGCTCCGGCGTCGCGGGCGAGCAGCGCGTCGCGGGCGACGATGGACTCCTCGGCGGCGCGGGGCCAGCCGGTGAGGCCGAGACGCGCCGCGGTCGGTCCTTCGTGCGCGACGGCACCGACGGTCAGCCGCGGCTCCTCGGCGTGCTGGGCGATGAGGACACCGAGCGAGGCCGAGTACTCGAGCGCGCGACGCATGAGCAGCGGGTCGTAGACGCACTTGCCGTCGTCGGAGAACATCCGCACGCCACCGACACCGGCGGCCATCGTGCCCATCTCGGCGAGCTGCTTGCCCTCGAGTCCGACGGTGACCGCACCCACGGGGTGGACGTCGACGAGCCCGACCTCGCGGCCGCGGCGCCACACGTGGTCGGTGACGACCACCGAGTCGGCGACCGGATCGGTGTTGGCCATCGCGAACACCGCGGTGTACCCGCCGCGCGCCGCGGCGGCCGAGCCCGAATCGACGGTCTCGGTGTCCTCGCGGCCCGGTTCGCGCAGGTGCGTGTGCAGGTCCACGAAGCCCGGGAGCACGATCTGCCCGGTACCGTCGACGATCTCCGCGTCGGCGTCGGCCTCGAGATCGGTACCGATCGCGAGGATCTGCTCGTCGCCGAGCAGCACGTCGACCGGGTCGCCCTCGCCGTAGAGGCGGACGTTGCGGATGAGCACCTGCGGCGTCACCTGTGTCACTCCTGTTCCTGTGTCTCCCGGATGGGAAGTGTGGGTCACGACAGGCTCCCTTCCGTGCCCACGAGCAGACGGAAGAGCACCGCCATCCGCACGTGGACACCGTTGCTCACCTGCTGCAGCACAGCGCTCTGCGGGGCGTCGGCGACGGGGAAGCCGATCTCCATGCCGCGGAGCATCGGGCCGGGATGCAGGATCACGGCGTGCTCCGGCAGCAATGCCGCGCGCTTGGCGTTGAGTCCGTATCGAATCGAGTACTCGCGGGCGGACGGGAAGAACCCGCCGTTCATGCGCTCGGCCTGCACCCGCAGCATCATGACCGCGTCGAGGGTGGGAAGTTCGGCTTCGAGCGAATCGGCGACCGTCACCGGCCAGGTCTCCACCCCCACCGGCAGCAGGGTGCGGGGAGCGACGAGCACGACCTCGGCGCCGAGCATGCTCAGCAGCAGCGCGTTCGACCGGGCGACACGGCTGTGCAGCACGTCGCCGACGATGCCGATCCGGCGGCCTTCGATCGAGCCGAGACGCTGGCGCAGGGTGAGCGCGTCGAGCAACGCCTGAGTGGGATGTTCGTGGGTACCGTCGCCGGCGTTGACCACGGCCGGTCCGGAGCCGGATTCGTTGGTCCACTGCGCGATCCGGTGCGCGGCACCGGAGGCGGAGTGACGGACCACCAGCGCGTCGGCGCCGGCGGCGTGCAGGGTCAGCGCGGTGTCGCGCAGCGATTCGCCCTTCTTCACCGACGAACTGGACGCCGAGACGTTGATGACGTCGGCGCTCATCCACTTGCCGGCGACCTCGAAGGACACGCGGGTGCGGGTGGAGTTCTCGTAGAAGACGGTCATGATGGTGCGGCCGCGCAGCGTGGGGAGCTTGCGCACCTCACGCCCGAGCAGTGCCTGCTCGAACCGCTCGGCCTCGTCGAGAAGCCCCGTCGCGGAGTCCTTCGTCAGATCCGCGATGGTGAGCAGGTGTTTCACTGGGACTTGCCTCCGGAGATCTCGACGGCGTCGCGCCCGTCGTGTTCGGTCAGCAGCACGCGGACGTCCTCGCTGCGCGCGGTGGGGACGTTCTTGCCGACGTAGTCGGCCCGCAGCGGCAGTTCGCGGTGGCCGCGGTCGACGAGGACCGCGAGTTGCACCGCGCGGGGTCGTCCGAGATCGCGCAGGGCGTCGAGCGCGGCGCGGACGGAGCGTCCCGAGAACAGGACGTCGTCGACGAGGACGACGAGGGTGTTGTCGACGCCGCCCTCGGGCACCGAGGTGCGCTCCAGCGGGCGGTGCGGCTTCGTGCGGAGGTCGTCGCGGTAGAGCGTGATGTCGAGCGAGCCGACCGGGACACGGACGCCGGCGAATTCCTCGATGCGGTCGGCGAGGCGTTGGGCGAGGGTGATCCCGCGGGTGGGGATGCCCAGGAGCACGACGCGCGGTGCGTCCTCGGGGGTGTCGAGAGCGGTCTTCTCGATGATCTGGTGTGCGATGCGGGAGATCGTCCGGTGGACGTCGGCAGCGGAGAGCAGCTCACGCGCCGGCACGCCGGTACCGGAAGACGTAGTGGGGGTAGAAGCTGTGGACCCGTCCTCGGACACGGCCATACAGCGACCTCCTTCTCCGCCTCACTGGACGGATCGTTAAAGGATGCCTGACAGTTGTCGAGCCTATCAGCGTCGACGTCCGCCCCGGCACGGATGACGGGTGAAGCGCAACACAGGCCCGGATGCGTGAGCGGGCCCGGCGGGAGTCTTCCCACCGGGCCCGCTCACGGTGCCTCGTGTCGTCGCTCACCCGAGAAGGGTGACGAAGTCAGGACTCGTTCGAGCCCTGATCCTGCGACTCCTGCGCCGGCCGGGCGAGGGTGGCAGCGGCTGCTGCACGCACCTGGTCGGCGACAGTGACGATCTGACCCAGCACCCCGTTGACGAAGGCCGGCGAATCGTCGGTGGACAGCTGCTTCGCCAGCTCGACCGCCTCGTCGACGGCCACCACGGGCGGCACGTCGGTCGCGTGGAAGAGCTCCCACACCGCGATGCGCAGGATCGCGCGGTCGACGGCGGGAAGGCGGTCCAGCGTCCATTCGTGCAGGTGATCGGCGATCACTCGGTCGGTCTCGTCGAGGTTGTCGGCGACACCGCGGACGATGGTCTGCGCGTATGCCGGCACCGGCGCGACCTGGTCGTCGTCGATCGCGAGTTCGACGCGATCGGCGGCGAGGTCGACGGGGTGCACGTCGCGGGCCTCGGCCTCGAAGAGCAGGTCCACGGCGCGCTTGCGGGCCTTGTGGCGGGCCCCGAGCTTCTTCTGGTTACCGGACACTCAGGAATTCACTCGCCCGAGGTAGCTGCCGTCGCGGGAATCGACCTTGAGCTTGTCGCCGGTGTTGATGAACAGCGGGACCTGGATCTCGGCGCCGGTCTCGAGGGTCGCGGGCTTGGTGCCGCCGGTGGAGCGGTCGCCCTGCAGGCCCGGATCGGTGTGCTGGACGACGAGCTCGACCGTGACCGGGAGCTCGACGAACAGCGGGACGTCCTCGTGCGTGGCGACCTGCACGGGCATGTTCTCGAGCAGGAAGTTGGCGCTGTCGCCGAGCAGCTCGGGCGAGATGGTGATCTGGTCGTAGGTCTCGCCGTCCATGAAGACGTAGTCGGTGCCGTCGTTGTAGAGGTAGGTCATGTCGCGGCGATCGACGGTGGCGGTCTCGACCTTGACACCGGCATTCCAGGTCTTGTCGACGGTCTTGCCCGACGTCACATTCTTGAGCTTCGTGCGCACGAAAGCAGGGCCCTTGCCCGGCTTGACGTGCTGGAACTCGATGATCTGCCAGAGCTGTCCGTCGATTTTCAGAACGAGGCCGTTCTTGAAGTCACTGGTATCAGCCACTTGGTTCGTGTCTCCTAGGGTCGAGGAACCGCCCTCAAACGACGGTCAATGTCTTGTCGGTGAGCGTGAGCAACTCCGGAGTATGCTCCCGCACCACGAGCGTGTCTTCGATCCGCACGCCTCCGCGCCCCGAGAAGTACACGCCCGGCTCGACGGTCACCGCCGCACCGGCGACAAGTGTACCGGTCGCCGCGGCGCCGATTCCGGGCGCTTCGTGGATCTCGAGGCCGACTCCGTGGCCCAGCCCGTGCAGGAACAGGTCGGCGTAGCCGGCCTCGGCGATCACGGTGCGCGCGGCGGCGTCCACCGCGGCACAGTCGACACCGGGCGCGAGCGCCTCGCGTCCGGCCTGCTGCGCGCGCAGGACCAGCTCGTACAGGTCGCGCTGCCAGTCCGCGACGCGGCTCAGCACGTAGGTGCGCGTCATGTCGGAGTGGTAACCGCCGATCTGCGCCCCGAAGTCGAGTTTCACGAAGTCGCCCTCCGCGAGGACCGCGCCGGTCGGGCGATGGTGCGGGATCGCCGAATTGGCACCGGCGGCGACGATCGTCTCGAAGGAGATGCCGTCGGCACCGTGCTCGAACATGCGCCATTCGAGGTCGCGGGCGACCTCCTTCTCGGTTCGACCCGGACGCAGACCGCCCGCCGCGATGAGGTCCGCCAGTGCGCGATCGGCCGCACCGCATGCCTCGCGCAACAGACCGATCTCATGTTCGTCCTTCACGGCCCGCAGGTGTTCGACGAGCCCGGGAGCGGGAACGAAGCGGACGGACACGCCGAGCTCGCCCCACCGCGACCGTTCGTCGACCGTGACGACGTGACTCTCGAATCCCCAACGCGCAGAACCTGTTCCGAACTCGGTGACGAGGTGAGCGGCCGACGACCGGGCGATCACGGCCCGCAGGTCGGGGACCTGCTCCCCCACCTGCGTGACGTAGCGGCCGTCGGTGCAGATGACGGTGCGCGTCTCGTTCTCGTCGTCCTCGGTGGAGACGATCAGCGCCGCGTTGGATCCCGTGAAGCCCGTGAGGTAGCGGATACCGGTCAGATCGGTCACCAGCAGCGCATCGAGTTCGCGTTCGGCGAGCAGCGCACGCAGCGCTCGACGGCGGGAGGCGTGGTCGGCAGACATATCGCTCAACCTACCGCGATCACGGCTGTGGGACGGGACACACTGTCGGCTTCGCCACCCGTTACGCTGAGGTACATGAAACCCTGGTTGCTCCGCGGACTCGGGCTCGCCCTGGTCCACGTGGTCGTGCGCGTCCTGCTCGGTGCCGCTCTCATCCAGTGGCCGTTGCAGGGATCGGTACTGCGCTGGCTGGGCTTCGCCGTGGTGGTCGTCGCAGCGTTCGTCTGGGCCGGTCTCGACGGCATCCGCGACCACCGCGCCCATCCCGACGCCGACGAGGGCGACGACCTGACGATGCGCTGGCTCGCCGCCGGTGCGGTCACCGGCCTGGTCGGCGGGGTCCTCACCTGGCTCGTCGACACCGTCACCCCGATGCCGGTGGGTGTGACGTCCCTGTTCTTCGAGATCACCTCCGGTGCCGCGTTCACCGTGCTTCTGGTATTCCTGCCGGCGATGGCGGCGGTGACGCTGGGCCGGTTCTTCGCGCGCCGGAACGAGCGCAAGGCCGCCCGCGACGACGACTGGTCCGTCCACCGCGAGCACCACGCGCCCGCAGGCGTCGGAGCGGCCGCGTCGGCGGGTTCGGCGTCCGCGAATTCCGCGCAGCAGGCCGATCCCGCCTGGCGCAGCGACGACTCGCCCACCGAGGTGTTCCCGAGGATCGATCCGAAACAGTGAGACCCGAGTAGCGAAACCACAGCAGTGAGACCACCCGCCCCCGCACATCGGGGGCGGGTGCTCAGTTTTCCGGGTTGTGACGGTCAGTAGAGGTAGCCGACCTCGAGGAGCCGACCATGACCGACACCACCGAGACACTCGACCTGACTCCCGCGACCCGCCGCATGGAGCGCATCCTGACGGGAATCGACGACGCACAGTTGTCGGGGCCCACACCGTGTTCCGAGACCTCCGTCGGTGCACTCGTCGACCACGTGCTGGGCCTGTCGCTTGCGTTCACGGCCGCGGCCCGCAAGGACATCGGCCTGTACACCGACACTCCCCCGCAACTCACGAGCGAACTGACGCCGGACTGGCGGCGTCTCGTTCCCGACCGGCTCGGCGACCTCCGCGGAGCGTGGAGCGATCGCGAGGCCTGGGAGGGCATGACGCGCGCAGGCGGCCTCGACCTGCCCGCGCCGGTCGCCGGACTCGTCACGCTCGACGAACTCGTCGTACACGGCTGGGATCTCGCCGTGGCCACGGGACAGCAGTACTCCTGCGAGCCCGACGAGATCGCCGCGTGTACCGCCTTCGCGGAGAGCATCACCGACGAGGAACGCGTCGCCGACGGGGGCGGACTGTTCGGTCCGGCCGTACGGGTGGGCGACGACGCCCCGCCGCTGGAACGCCTGATCGGACTCACCGGGCGCGACCCGTCGTGGAGACCGCCCGCATAGAACCAGGCGGTCGACCAGGCGGCGGTCAGAGCAGTACGGTTCCCGCGTCGGCCTTGCCCTGGCGCGCGACCTCGGAGTAGGCCGCCGCGAGCAGGGTCGGGTCGGGTCCTTCGAGCCTGCCGGGCTTCGCGAGCCCGTCGAGGACGACGAACCGGAGCATGCCGGCGCGGTTCTTCTTGTCGGTCTGCATGCCCTTGAGCAGGTCGGCGAAGACATCGGGATCGTAGGTGGTGGGCAGGCCCACGGATTCGAGGATCGCGCGGTGCCGGTCGGCGGTGGCGTCGTCGAGACGCCCTGCAAGCCGGCCGAGTTCGGCGGCGAAGACCAGGCCCACCGATACGGCGGCGCCGTGACGCCAGCGGTACCGCTCGCGGCGCTCGATGGCGTGGCCGAGGGTGTGACCGTAGTTGAGGATCTCGCGCAGGCTCGACTCCTTGAGGTCGGCCGCGACCACCTTCGCCTTGACCTCGACCGATCGACGGATCAGCTCGGGCAGCACCGTCCCGGCAGGATCGAGCGCGGCCTCGGGGTTCGCCTCGATCAGGTCGAGGATCACCGGATCGGCGATGAAGCCGGTCTTGATCACCTCGGCGAGTCCGGCCACGATCTCGTTGCGCGGCACCGTCTCGAGGGTCGCAAGGTCGACGAAGACCGCCGAGGGCTCATGGAACGAACCGACGAGGTTCTTGCCCGCCTCGGTGTTGATGCCGGTCTTGCCGCCCACCGCGGCGTCGACCATCGCCAGCAGCGTGGTGGGGATGTGGTAGACCCGCACGCCGCGCATCCACGTCGCGGCCACGAAACCCGCGAGGTCGGTGGCGGCACCGCCGCCGAGGCTGATGACGGCGTCCGAACGGGTCAAGCCGATGCGGCCGAGCACCTCCCAGCAGAATCCGGCGACGGCCAGCTCCTTGCCGTCCTCGGCGTCGGGGATCTCGATGCGGTGGGCGTCGATGCCGGTCTCGGCGAGCGCCTCCCGCACGGCCTCGGCCGTCGCGGTGAGCGTCGGCTGGTGGAAGATCGCGACGGTCCGCGTGCCGGACAGTTCTTCGACGACGTCACCGAGCAGTCCCCGGCCGATGATCACCGGATAGGGCTGGGCGGTCTCGACGTCGATGCGTACCGGTTCGGTCACGGTGTGGGGCTCCGATCCTCGCTGATGGTCTGGCTGGTCGCGGCGTCCGCCGCTTCGAGTTTGGCGAGCACCTGCTGGACGACCCGCCCGGGGCTGCGGCCGTCGGTGCGCACCCGGATGGTCGCCGCCTGCCGGTACAGCGGGCGGCGGCGACGCATGAGGTCGCGGTATTTCTGGGCCGGATCACCACCGGCCAGCAACGGCCTGGTTCCGGCGGCGCCGACCGCGCCGGTGCGACGCAGTCCTTCCGCCACGCTGATCTCGAGATAGACGACGGTGTGTCCGGCCAGTCGCGCGCGGGTGCGCTCCGAAAGGATCGCTCCCCCGCCCAGGGACACCACACCGTCGTGGGTGTCGAGGGCGCGCGCGACCACCTCTTCCTCGGTCTCCCGGAAGGCCGGTTCGCCGTCCTGGGAGAAGATGTCGGGGATGGTCCGGCCGGTCACACGCTCGATCTCGGCGTCGGTGTCGAGCAACGGCAGCTCGAGCGCGTTCGCGACCCGACGACCGATCGTCGACTTGCCCGCTCCCGGCGGGCCGATGAGTACCAGGCGAGGCGACATGCGATCACCGCGGCGGCCGCGCCGCGATGCCCTTCAGGTAGTGGTCGATGTTGCTCACGGTCTCGGCGAGCGAGTCGCCGCCGAACTTCTCGAGGGCGGCCTGCGCGACGACGAGGGCGACCATCGCCTCGGCGACGACACCCGCCGCGGGCACCGCGCACACGTCGGAACGCTGGTGGATCGCGACGGCCTCGTCGCCGGTGGTCATGTCGACCGTCGACAGGGCGCGCGGCACGGTCGAGATCGGCTTCATCGCCGCCCGCACGCGCAGGGCCTCACCGTTGGTCATGCCACCTTCGATGCCGCCGGCGCGGTTGCTCGAGCGGAGCACACCGTCGAGGCCGGGCTTCATCTCGTCGTGGGCAGCGCTGCCGCGGCGACGCGCGGTCTCGAAGCCGTCGCCGACCTCGACACCCTTGATGGCCTGGATCCCCATGAGGGCCGCGGCCAGTCGCGCGTCGAGGCGATCGGCACCGCTGACGAACGAACCGAGGCCCACGGGCAGCCCGTGCACCACGACCTCGACGATTCCGCCGAGGGTGTCGCCGTCGCGCTTGGCGGCCTCGATCTCGGCGATCATGGATTCCTCGGCGGCCTTGTCGTAGGCACGCACTGGGCTCGCGTCGATCGCGGCGAGATCGTCGGCACCGGGTTCGGGGCCGACATAGGGATCGGATGCGCCGATGGAGATGACATGCGAGACGACCTCGGCGCCGAACGCCTGGCGCAGGAAGTTCCGGGCAACCGTGCCGGCCGCCACGCGTGCTGCGGTCTCCCGGGCGCTGGCGCGCTCGAGGACGGGACGCGCGTCGTCGAAGCCGTACTTGAGCATGCCCGCGAAGTCGGCGTGGCCGGGGCGGGGACGGGTCAGCGGCGCGTTGCGCGCCTGACCTTCGAGCAGTTCGGCATCGACCGGGTCGGCGGCCATGATGGTTTCCCACTTGGGCCATTCGGTGTTGCCGATCTCGATCGCGATCGGGCCGCCCAGGGTGCGTCCGTGCCGGACGCCACCGATCACGGTGACCTTATCGGCCTCGAACTTCATGCGTGCGCCGCGGCCGTAGCCCAGTCGCCGTCGCGCGAGTTGCTCCGAGATGTCGTTCGACGTCACCTCGACTCCGGCGACCATCCCCTCGAGCATCGCGACGAGAGCGGGACCATGGGATTCTCCAGCAGTTATCCAACGCAGCACAGGTCCATCCTTCCATGTTCGTCCGCCGACTCGACATGCCGCCCCTGGTCAACCCGTCGAGATCACCGCCAGCGCCGCGGCGGCGCACATCGACGGTCCGTGCGGAAGCACGCGCGGAGCGGCACGCACACCCCCGCGGCGGGCCTCCCGGAGCCGCAGAAACAGGGCCGCACCTGCGGTGAGGACGGATGGGAGCAGTGCACCGAGGAGCACCGCCGACGGGCCGGCGAGTCCGGTGACGGCACCGAGCCCGAGGGCGAGTTTGACGTCGCCCGCACCCACCGACCGCGGCACCGCGAGGTGGGTGATCAACAACGGTGCCGCGAGCAGAAGTGCACCGGCGAACGCCGCCCGGCCGTGCCCCGTCGCCGCGGCCACACCGAGGATCGTGCCCGCTCCCCCGAGCGTCAGCACGTTCGGCAGACGCCGCACGAGCAGGTCCACGGTGCTCAGGCACACGCACCACCATCCGAACATCGCTGCTCCGACGACCGCCGCGCCCGTGGTGATCGAGACCGCGACGAGTGCGGCTGCCGCGCATGCCGCCTCGCACGAACCCGGCAGCGGCCGACGACCGGCCGTTCTTCCCGCCACCACGCGCACGATCGCTCCCACGCCCACGCCGAGAACCACCATCGCGAGCTCACCCACCGTCTCCCCTGCCACGACCCGGAGCATCCCCCATCCACACTCGCCGGCAGGGCGTTCGCGCGGTGTCCGGCCCGGTCCTGTGGACAGGCGCACCTCCTGTGGACAAAGCCGCACGGTGCGGCGATCGTCCTGCGAGGATTGCCGGAGTCTGTCGGTTCCGGTCGGAAGGTTCTGGTCGAATGGAGATTTCGTCGCTGCTCGAACACGTGGGCACGGCCATCGACGTCGTCGGAGTCGGCGTCATGGTGATCGGCGCAGTGGCGGCGACGTGGATCGCGGCAACCGCGCGGCGGCGCGGGCCGGGTTCGGAGATCTACGAGCCGTACCGGCGCAATCTCGGCCGGTCGATCCTGCTCGGCCTCGAATTCCTGGTCGCCGCCGACATCATCAAGACCGTCGCCGTCACGCCGACCTTCACGTCGGTGGGTGTGCTGGCGGTCATCGTGCTCATCCGTACCTTCCTGAGTTGGTCGCTGCAGCTGGAGATCGACGGCCGGTGGCCGTGGCAGCGTTGGGTTCCCGAGGCCGAGACGACGACCGGCACGACACCGGCTACCTGAGCGCGTCCCGCAGGTCGTCGCGGCGACGCAGGAGATGTGCGCGTTCGACCGCGTTCTCCGTGCGCGCCGCGGCGGTGGTGTACGCCTCGCTCGCCTCGGTGATCCGGCCGAGGCGGGCGAGCAGGTCGGCCCGGACGGCGTGGAAGACGTGGTACCGCTCGAGCTCGAGGCGGTCGACGATCCCGAGAGCCGCTGCGGGACCCTCCACTTCGGCGAGTGCGACGGCCCGGTGCAACGCGACGACCGGTGTGGGATCCGCGGCCATCAGCAGGTCGTAGAGCGCGACGATCTGCGCCCAATCGGTGTCCTCGAAGGTGGGCGCGTCGGCGTGCACCGCGGCGATCGCGGCCTGGATCTGGTAGGGCCCCGGCCTGTTCCAGCGCAGGGTGCGCCGCACGAGCGCCTGTCCTTCGTCGATCAGCGCGCGGTCCCACCGCGAGCGGTCCTGGTCTGCGAGCAGGACGAGTTCGCCGCCGCGCCCTGTCCGCGCGGCGCGTCGGGATTCGCCGAGGAGCATCAGGGCGAGAAGTCCCGTGGTCTCGGGATCGTCGGGAACGAGCCCTGCCAGCAAGCGGGCCAGCCGCGCCGCCTCCGAACACAGGTCCGTATCGGCGAGTTCGGGTCCGGTGCTCGCCGTGTGGCCCTCCGTGTACACGAGATAGAGCACGGACCGCACCGCGTCGAGGCGTTCGGGAAACTCGTCCGGGGACGGGATGCGGAACGGGATGCGCGCGTCGCGGACCTTCCCCTTGGCTCGGGAGATCCGTTGCCCCATAGTCGTTTCCGGCACGAGGAAGGCTCGGGCGATCTGCGCGGTGGTCAGCCCGCCGAGCAGCCGCAGTGTCAGCGCGACCCGCGACGCAGGCGCGAGCGCCGGGTGACAACAGGTGAAGATCAGACGGAGGCGATCGTCGGGGATCTCGGGCGGGACGACCGCTCCGGAGTCGAACGCGTCGTCGGATGTCGGGTAGAGCAGGTCCGCCTCGGCGTGCTTGACCGGACGTGCGGCCTCCCGCCGTGCCCTGTCGATCGCCCGGCGACGGGCGGTGGTGATGATCCACCCGGCCGGGCTCGGCGGGATCCCCTCCCCGGGCCATCGTTCGACGGCGGTCGAGAAGGCGTCCTGCACCGCGTCCTCGGCGGCGTCGATGTCGCCGAGGACGCGGGTGAGCACGGCGACCGCCCTGCCGTATTCCTCACGGAAGGCACGTGCGATGTCGGCGGTGGACGGCCCGGTCATCGAGCTTCGCACGTCATCCGGCGCAGGAGCCGAACGCCAGGGGCCGCACCTCGATGGGCAGTGTGGTGGCGTCGGCAAGACCGCGCGCCCACCTCAGCGCCTCGTCGAGGTCGGGCACGTCGATGACGTCGAAGCCACCGAGATGCTCCTTGCCCTCGATGTACGGACCGTCGGTCGTCGCCGTGCGCCCCTCGTCCGTGCGCACGACCGTCGCCGTATCCGGAGGGTGAAGGCCGCCGGAGAACACCCAGACCCCTGCCTCCCGGATCTCGTTCTGCCACGCCGCGACCTTCTTCATGATCGGTTCGAGGAACTCCGGTGACGGCGGTTCACCGTCGGGCTGGTAGATGCTCAGCAGGTACTGCGCCATGGCGGGGTCCTTCCCCTCGGCGGCCGGCGGCTCCGGCCTCTCACCCTCTATACGAACGGTAGGGCGCCGATTCGACACCTGCGCGGAGAAATCCGCTGCCCACCCGCTCAGGCATCGCAGGTGGACAGCGGACGGTGTCGGGTGCGGCCTACTGCGACGAGTTCGACGATGGTGGCGTTGGCCTGGCCACCGCCCTCGCACATCGTCTGCGTGCCGTACCGGAGGTTAGTGCGGCGCATGTGGAAGATCATGTCGGTGAGGATGCGGGCACCGGAACCCCCGAGCGGGTGACCGAGAGCGATCGCACCACCGTTGGGGTTGAGCTTGTCCTCGGGTGCGCCGATCTCCTTCCGCCACGCCATGGGCACCGGAGCGAACGCCTCGTCGACCTCGAAGACGCCGATGTCCTGGTGGGGCCGCGCCCCGTCGTACCGGGTTCTCAGGCCGGGTGCGGAGAGTTCAGGTCGAGCCCGACGGCGCGCGCCATCTCCGCGCGCGGCGCGGGCAGCCCCGTGAACTGCTCGACCTGCCCGAAGGCCTGGTTCAGGAGCATGTGCAGACCGCTGACGACGCGGACACCGCGTGCCTCGGCCGCTGTCGCCAGCGGCGTGGGCCAAGGGTCGTAGATTGCATCGAGGATGCACGGCGCCTGCGCGAGAGCTTCTGTGTACGGCGCTACCGCGGGTGCGGGCACGGTGCTCACGAGCGCACCGGCCTCGGCGCAGACCCGGGCCAGTTCGGGTGCGTCGAACGACAACCACCGAGCCTCGATGTCGTCGCCGAGACAATCGAACGTCGCGCGGGCCTTCTGCCCGGACCGCGCGACCACGGTCACCGAGCGCACACCGAGGTCGGTGAGACCGACGAGCGCCGGCCGCGCGGTACCACCCGAGCCCACGACGACCGCCGACGCGCCGGACAGATCACCGACGCCGGCCGAGCGCAGTGCTCCGGACACGCCGTCGACGTCGGTGCAGTCGGCACGCCACCCGTTCTCGATGCGCACGAGGGTGTTCGCCGAGCCGATCCTCACGGCCCGCTCGGTGCGTTCGGTGGCGAACTCGAGAGCCGCGAACTTACCGGGCATCGTGACGGACAGACCCACCCATTCCTCACCGAGCGAGGACACGAGGCCCGGCAGCTGCTCACCGGTGCATTCGATGCGTTCGTAGGTCCACTCGGTCAGCCCGAGTGCCCGGTACGCCGCGAGATGCAACAAGGGCGACTTCGAGTGCGCGATGGGTTTCCCGAGGACCGCGGCCCTCCGGACACCTCCGTTCGGATCAGCGGCCACTGTCGAGGATCCCGCTCGCGAGTGCCAGTTCGGTGTTCTGCAGGTGCTCCTCGTAGGAATTCGCGAAGAGCGTGGTGCCCTTGTCGTCGATCGTCACGAAGTAGATCCATTCCCCCGGTTCCGGGTTCTCCATCGCCTGCAGCGCACCGATGCTCGGTGACGAGATGGGCGTCGCCGGCAGACCGACCATGGCGTAGGTGTTCCAGGGGGTCACCCGCGCGCGGTCGGCGTCGGTGGTCGCGAGTTCGGTCTCGTCGAGTTCGTAGTTGACGGTCGAATCGAACTGGAGCATCTGGTCGATGTCGAGGCGGTTGAGGATCACGCGCGCGACCTTCGCGAAATCCTGTGGCAGAGCCTCGCGTTCGACGAGCGATGCGGAGATGAGCATCTCGTACGGGGTCAGCCCCACCCGTGCGGCCGCGTCGGTGATCCCCGTCGCGTCGTAGCTGGCAGCACTTTCCGACACGAGGCGAGCCAGGATCTCGACGGGTTCGGCCGTCGGATCGAAATCCCAGCTGCCCGCGGCGATGAGGCCTTCGAGCTGCCGCCTGCGGTCGGGCACGTTCGCGACCGCGTCGCGTGCCCATTCCGGAACGCCGAGTGCCTGCAGGTCCGGGGTGGCCCCGGCCGCGTCGAGTTCCTCGTAGGTGACGCAGTTCTCGGCGGCCGGATCGCCGTGGCAGCTCGCCTCGGCGATGAGCGTGTAGATGCCCTTGCGGACGGCACCGGTGTTGACGTCGCGGATGTCGTGGAGCTGACGTCCCTCGGAGATCACGAGCGCACCGACCCGGCTGGCCGGGTCGACGAGGGCCGCGACGGCGTCGACAGCCGGGATGTTGGTGGCCACCTGGTAGAAGCCTGGTTGCAGCGAATTCATCCCCGAGTTCTGCACGGCCGCTTCGTAGAAGGCGGCGGAACTCGCGACGACACCCTTGTCGACGAACTCGCTGCCGATCTCCCCGGCGGTCTCGCCCGGGTTGACCTGGACGACGACGGCGGGCCCGGGAGGTCCGGTGAAGTCCGGCGGAAGGTTCGTGCCGAGGAACCGGTCGTAGGCGAGATAACCGCCGCCCACGACGACGAGCAGGAGCACCGCGGCGGCGAGCGCGCCCACGACACGTCCGCGCTTCCTGCGCCCGCTCGCCTTCGGATCACGGCGTGCGGCGCGTTCCGAACCACCGACCGCGACGGGGACCGCACGCTGCTCGGCGGTGACCTCCTCCGCTGCGACCGCGTCGTCGGCGGGATCGTCGTCCCGGTAGATATCCCGGCTCGCGTCGCGTGCGGCGTAGGAGTATCCGCCCGGGTACTCTTCGTCGAGATGTCCCCCGTCGGGGTGATCGGCCGGAGCGTGTCCGCGATCGGCGCCGATGGACCCCTCGTACTCGTACCCGGATCCTGCGTAGCCCCCGTCGCCGTAGCCCTGCTCGGCATAGCCCTGCTCGCCGTAACCCTGTTCGGCGTGACCGGGCGGCGGGCCATCGAATACACCCGGCTCGAAGTTCAGGACCGTGGTCTCGTGATCGTCGGGATCGGGTCGACGGGCCTCCGGGTGCCCACTCGGGACGCCCTCGTATCCACCACCGCCGTACGGATCACAGCCGTGGGAGTCGTTGCCGTACGGGTCGTGCCCGTATGCATCGTGACCTCGAGGGTCGGATGCGTACGGATCGTCGTACCGGTAACGCGGGTCTGATCGATACGGATCCTCGGATCCGGATCGATACGGATTCTCGGATCCGGTGCGATCCACTGGAGGTTCCGTGTACCCACCGGCGTAGGGATCCGCGAACAGATCCTGCCGTGCGTTCTCCGAATGGTCGTCGTGTCGTCCGTGCCGGCTCACCGGCTGTCCCCCGCGTCACGCCCCGACTCGTTCACTACCGAACTCCGCTCGTCCAACCAACCCTGCAAGATGGCCACGGCGGCGGCCTGGTCGATGACCGGCCGCGCACCTCGCGCACTCACCCCGCTCTCGCGGAGGGCGCGCGCCGCAGTGACCGTCGTGAAACGTTCGTCGGCCAGGCGCACGGGAACGTCGGGTAAGGCACGGCGAAGTCGACGCGCGAAGTCGCTCGCCAGTTTCGCAGCCTTGCCGGGCTCACCGCGCAGTGTCTGCGGCAGCCCGACGATAACCTCAACAGCCTCGTATTCCCTAACGATCTCGACGATGCGCCGGATATCGGGTGCGTCGGGTCCGCGTTCCTTGGACCGCGGCACCGTCTCGACCGGGGTGGCGAGGATCCCGTCGGGGTCGCTGGAGGCGACCCCGATCCGGACGCTCCCGACGTCGACTGCGATGCGGCGACCACGGCCGGGATCGTCCACTCCGGGACGATCGGGGCGCAGCGGTTCGGCCACGCTCAGCCGGCCAGCTCGCTCAGACGGGCACGGAAAGCATCGAGTGCGGCCGGGATACCGGCCGGATCCGCCCCTGCGCCCTGAGCCATGTCGGGCTTGCCGCCCCCGCGACCACCGATCGCGGGACCGAAGCTCGCGACGAGGTCGCCTGCCTTGATGCCCTTCTCCTGCGCAGCCTTGGTGGTGGCCACGACGAAGGGCACCTTGCCGCCGGCGTTGCCGAGCAGCAGCACCACGGCGGGCTCGGTGCCGAGCCGGCCACGGACGTCGGATGCGAGTGTGCGCAGGTCGTTGCCGGCGACATCCTCCGGGGCGGCCTCGGCCACGACGAGCACGTCACCGACGCGCTGCGCCTTGCTCGCGTACGTTCCGGCTGCGGCGGCGACGTTCGCGGCGCGGGTCTTCTCGAGTTCCTTCTCGGCGGTCTTGAGCCGATCGAGCAGGGCCTCGACACGTCCGGGCACCTCCTCGGAGGGAACCCTCAGGGTCGAGGACAGGCCCGCGAGCAGCGCGCGTTCCTTCGCCAGGTGGCGGTACGAGTCGAGACCGACGTACGCCTCGACGCGGCGGATGCCGGAACCGACGGACTGCTCACCGAGGAGCGTGACGGTGCCGACGTGCGAGGAGTGCTGCACATGCGTGCCGCCGCACAGCTCCATCGAGAACGGGCCGCCGATCTCGACGACGCGGACCTCGTCGCCGTAGTTCTCGCCGAACAGGGCCATCGCGCCCATCTTCTTTGCCTTGTCGAGGTCGGTGACGAAGGTGTTGACGGGATAGTTCGCCGCGACGGCCTCGTTGGTGACGGCCTCGATGTCCTGCTTCTGCTGCTCGGACAGGGCGCCGGGCCACGAGAAGTCGAAGCGCAGGTAGCCGGGCTTGTTGAGCGAACCGGCCTGCACGGCGTTGGGGCCGAGCACCTCGCGCAGCGCGGCGTGGACCAGGTGGGTGCCGGAGTGGCCCTGGGTGGCGCCCTTGCGCCACTCGGGATCGACCTGCACGAGGACGGCGTCGCCTTCGACGACCTGGCCCTCGAGCACCGTGACCTTGTGGGTCCACAGTTGCTTGGCGATCTTCTGGACGTCGTCGACCTTGATCTTCAGGCCCGGGCCGGTGATGCTGCCGATGTCGGCGATCTGGCCGCCGGACTCCGCGTAGAGGGGGCTGCGATCGAGGATCAGCTCGACCTGCTGGCCCGCGCCCGCCGCGTGCAGGCGCTCGCCACCGGTGATGACGGCGAGCACGTGCGCCTCGGTCACCAGCTCGCTGAAACCGGTGAACTCGGTGGGACCGCGGTCGAGGAGTTCCTTGTAGACGGTCAGGTCGGCGTGGGCGTGCTTGCGGGCCCGGGCGTCGTCCTTGGCGCGCTGGCGCTGCTCGGCCATGAGCGATCGGAAGCCCTCCTCGTCGACGGTCAGGCCCGCCTCGGCCGCCATCTCGAGGGTGAGGTCGATCGGGAACCCGTAGGTGTCGTGGAGGGTGAACGCCTCCGTGCCACCGAGCACATTCCTACCCTGCGACTTCACGGTCTCTACAGCGCCTTCGAACAGCTTGCTGCCGGTACCGAGGGTCTTGAGGAACGCCGTCTCCTCGCCCACCGCGACGGTCTCGATGCGCGAGAAGTCGGTGTCGAGTTCGGGATAGGACGGGGCCATGGTGTCGCGCACGACCGCCATGAACTCGCGCATGGTGGGCTTGTCGGCGCCGAGCAGACGCGCCGAGCGCACGATGCGGCGGAGCAGGCGGCGCAGCACGTAGCCGCGGCCGTCGTTGCCCGGGTTGACGCCGTCGACGATGAGCATCGCCGCGGTGCGGGCGTGGTCGGCGATGACGCGGAAGCGCACGTCGTCGTCGTGCTTCGCGCCGTAGACGGCGCCGGTGAGTTCGGCGGCCTTGTCGATCACGGGGCGCAGCAGGTCGGTCTCGTAGACGTTCTCGACGCCCTGGAGCAGGAAGGCGACGCGTTCGACACCCATGCCGGTGTCGATGTTCTTCTTCGGCAGCGGGCCGAGGATCGGGTAGTCGTCCTTGGCACCACCCTCACCGCGCTCGTTCTCCATGAACACGAGATTCCAGATCTCGATGTAGCGGTCCTCGTCGGCCTCGGGGCCGCCTTCGACGCCGTAGGCGGGTCCGCGGTCGTAGAAGATCTCGGAGCACGGACCGCACGGCCCGGGGATGCCCATCGACCAGTAGTTGTCCTTCATGCCGCGACGCTGGATGCGTTCCTCGGGAACGCCGACCTTGTCGCGCCAGATCGAGAACGCTTCGTCGTCGTCGAGATAGACCGTCGCCCACAGCTTCTCGGGGTCGATTCCGTAGCCGCCGTCCTCGACGGATCCGGTGAGCAGCGACCACGCGAAGGTGATGGCCTCTTCCTTGAAGTAGTCGCCGAACGAGAAGTTGCCGGCCATCTGGAAGAAGGTGTTGTGGCGGGTGGTCTTGCCGACCTCCTCGATGTCGAGGGTGCGCACACACTTCTGCACCGACGTGGCGCGGGTGTAGGGCGGGGTCTGCTGCCCGAGGAAGTAGGGCACGAACGGGACCATGCCGGCGTTGACGAACAGCAGGTTGGGATCGGCGAGGATCAGCGACGCGCTGGGCACCTCGGTGTGTCCCGCCTTCACGAAGTGATCGAGAAAGCGCCTGCGGATCTCGTGGGTCTGCACGTCGATGGTCCTTTGTGGTCTGGCGATGGTGTGAACTTCCCGGGACGGGCGGTCGACCCTGTCGATCGGCCGTTCTTCAGCTTATCGCGCCGCCGAAAGCGGCCGCGGTACGGCGCCGTGAGTACTCGGCGGAGGCGTCACCGCTCACCGCGCACGATGCGGCGCAGCTTGGGCAGGCGGGCCGACAGCTCCCGTTCCACACCGCGACCGGTCGGCTCGTAATAGTCGACGCCGACCAGCTCGTCCGGGGCGTACTGCTGCGCGAGCACGCCGTCCGGGTGCGCGTGCGGGAACTTGTAGCCGATCGCGTTGCCGAGCTTCTGCGCGCCCTGATAATGACCGTCGCGCAGATGGGCGGGCACCGGACCGGCCCTGCCCGCCTTCACGTCGGCGATCGCGGCGCCGAGCGCGGCGGTCACCGAGCCCGACTTGGGTGCGGTGGCGATGTGGATGGTGGCCTGGGCGAGCGCGAGCTGGGCTTCGGGCATTCCGACCTGCTGCACGACCTGCGCTGCGGCGACCGCCGTCTGCAGAGCGGTGGGGTCGGCCATGCCCACCTCCTCGCTGGCCTGGATCATCAGGCGACGGGCGATGAAGCGCGGGTCCTCCCCCGCGACGATCATCCGGGCCAGATAGTGCAGGGCCGCGTCGACGTCGGAGCCGCGCAGCGACTTGATGAAGGCGCTCGCGACGTCGAAGTGCTGGTCGCCGTCACGGTCGTAGCGCACGGCGGCCTCGTCGATGCTCGACTCCACGGTCGCGAGGTCGATGACGGCCGCGTCGCCACCGGAGACGGCGAGCGCGGTGTCGGCGGAGGCCTCGAGCGCCGTCAGAGCACGGCGGGCGTCGCCCCCGGCGAGCCGGACGAGGTGGTCGAGGGCGTCGTCGTCGATCTCGACCGCACCGGCGAGTCCACGGGCGTCGGTGCGCGCACGTTCGAGCAGTGCCCGGATGTCGTCGGGCCCGAGCGGCTGCAGTTGCAGCACCAGCGAGCGCGACAGCAGCGGGGCGACCACGGAGAACGACGGGTTCTCGGTCGTCGCGGCGACGAGCAGCACGATGCGGTTCTCGACCGCGGCGAGCAGCGCGTCCTGCTGGGTCTTCGAGAAGCGGTGGACCTCGTCGATGAACAGCACGGTCTGTTCGCCGTGGGTGAGGCGCCGGAGTGCCAGGTCGATGACGGCGCGCACGTCCTTGACGCCCGCCGACAGGGCGGACAGCGCTTCGAACCGGCGTCCGGTGGCTCCGGAGATCAGCGAGGCCAGGGTCGTCTTCCCGGTACCGGGCGGACCGTAGAGCACGACGGAGGCCGCACCCGATCCCTCGACGAGCCGCCGCAGCGGTGCTCCCGGTTCGAGCAGGTGTTGTTGCCCGACCACCTCGTCGAGACTCGCCGGTCGCATGCGCGCAGCGAGGGGCGCGTTCGCGCCGCCGGCCGCGACGGGTTGCCGGCGGACCTGCGGTTCGTCCTCGGGTTCCGGTTCGCGTGGCGCCTCGAACAGGGCGTCCGGTTCGGCAGACGGGTCGTTCGCCCCGAAAAGATCACTCACGCATCCGACGCTACAAGCTCGCGCCGACGCCCGGTCGACGGCGGTGTTCGTCGTTCGCGTGGACGGATGACCGACCGTGTGGTCGGATCTTGGTCGTGGCCACGACACCGTCCGCCGAACATGTGTCCCGTCGCGCCGTGCTCCGGTCGTCGATCCTCGCCGCAGGTGCGGCGGCCTTCGCCTCGACCACTCAGCACGCGCAGGCATCCCCCGCCGTCTTCGCGCACGGCGTCGCGTCGGGAGATCCGTTGCCCGACGCGGTGATCCTGTGGACGCGGGTGACACCCTCGCCGGAGGCGACACCCGGCTCGGGTGCGGGACCGGACGTCCCGGTCACCTGGGAGCTCGCCCGCAGCAGCAGCTTCGACACGCTGGTCGCGAGTGGGACGGTGACGGCGAGTTCCGTCTCCGACCACACGGTCAAGGTCGACGCCCGCGGGCTCGTACCGGGCACGACCTACTTCTATCGCTTCCGCGCCGGCGGTGCCGTCTCCCCGACCGGCAGGACGTCCACCGCGCCTTCGCACGACGCTGCGGTCGCACGCCTGCGCTTCGGGGTCGTGTCGTGCGCCGACTGGGAGGGCGGTTTCTTCTCCTCCTACCGCCACCTCGCCGCACGCGACGATCTCGACGCCGTGGTGCACCTCGGCGACTATCTGTACGAGTACGCGGCCGGGAAGTTCCCCGTCGCCGGTGGCCGCGGAGTTCGGACGCACGAGCCCGCCCACGAGATCGTGAGTCTCGCCGACTACCGCATCCGGCACGCGCAGTACAAGACCGATCCGAACCTGCAGTCGCTGCACGCGAAGGTGCCGTGGATCGTGATCTGGGACGACCACGAGTCGGCGAACGACGCCTGGGCGGGCGGGGCGGAGAATCACGATCCCCTCGTCGAGGGCGACTGGGCCCCCCGCAAGGCCGCGTCGGTGCAGGCCTACGACGAATGGATGCCGGTTCGCCCGAACGGCGGACGGCTCTACCGGCGCCTGCGGTACGGACGGCTCGCCGAACTGTCGATGCTGGATCTGCGGAGCTACCGTTCCCAGCAGGTCCTCGCAGTCGGACGGCAGGTCGACGATCCGGGGCGCACGATGACCGGCCGGGACCAGATGGAATGGCTCACCGCCGGGCTGGCGACCTCCCCCACACGATGGCAGTTGATCGGCAATTCGGTGATGTTCTCGCCGATCGTGTTACCACCGCTCGATCCGCGGACCACCGGAGCACTGACCGAACTCGTCGGAGTGCCGGCCGGCGGACTGCCCTTCAACACCGATCAGTGGGACGGCTACACCGCCGACCGTCGACGGTTGATGGACACCATCACGGCGGCGGGACTGCGCAACGTCGTCTTCCTCACGGGCGACATCCACACCTCCTGGGCGATGGACGTCCCGATGGACGCTGCCCACTATCCGGGTGCGGGCACCGTCGCCACGGAGTTCGTGGTTCCGTCGGTGACGTCGGCGAACATCGACGAGTTGCTCGGTGTGCCTCCGCGGAGCCTGTCGCCCGCGCTGGAGGCGACGGCGACCGCGGCCAACCGGCACGTGCGGTTCGTCGAACTCGATTCGCACGGTTACGGGGTGCTCGACGTGACTCCCGAGGCGACGCAGATGGAGTGGTTCTTCATCGGCGACCGCACGGATCCGAACACGGACGCGCGCCGCGCCGCGGGATACCGGGTGGCCGACGGCGCGACGAGGATCGAACCCGCCGCTCCGCTGGTGTAGACGCCGGTCGGCACCTGGCGGATCGGTCGCTCTAGCCGGCGGCGCGGTCCTCGAGGTGGGCGAGCACGTCGCGGGCATGCGCGGCGACGTCGTCGTGGCCTGTCGCGGTGGCGAACTCGGCGAGCAGCGACCAACGGGCGCGGAGCGCGGGGATGCGCGGCACAGACAGTCCGTGTTCGCGTACCGAGGCGATCCGGGCATGGTCCTCGGGCAGGAACAGGTGCGTGCTCAGCCAGATGCACGCGAGCAGTGCGTCGAGCAGCCGCTCCTCGAGCACCTCGTCGTAGGCCAGCTGCGGCCACATGGCGACGACCTCGGCGCGCCACGCGTCGGCCATCGCACGGATGCGATCGACGGACAGCGGCACCGAGCACAGGCACAGCGGGAAGGAACTGAGGGCGTACGCGATGTCCAGGGTCGCGTCGCGGAAGCCGCCCCATTCGTAGTCGAGGAACTGCACACCCTCGTCGCCGACCACGATGTTGTCGGGGCACAGGTCGGACGGGCTGAAGGCCCGGAAACGCCCGCCGGTGAACAGCTTGGACGCCCGCTCGGCACGCTCGCGTACCGACTCGGGCACCGACAGGCCGAAGTCGGCCTCGAGGAGCTCGGGCACACCCCGCACGGCATCGAGGGCCTGCTGGGACACGGCGTCGGCGACCCGCGCGACGTCGGCGCGACGCAGCAGCGCCGCGAAGTCCTCCTCGCGGCCGACGGTCGCCGCATGCATGCGTCCGAGTGCCTGAGCCAGGGCCATCAGGGTGTTCCCGGCGGCCTCGGAACTGTTGCGGAGCACCTCCGACAGGGTGGTCGCGTCGCCGAGGTCGCTGAGGACCAGCAGGCGGGCGTCGAAGTCGTAGGCGAGCAGTTCGGCACCCGGACGGTGATCCTTCGCGAGGGCCGTCGTGAACTGGTAGGAGACCGCCTCGCGGAGGAAGGCGATCTGCTCGTCCGTCTCGGAACCGCGGAAGTCGACGTGGCCGGTGCCACGCGAGGGCGGTACCTGCTTGAGGACAAGAGTGCGCGGGAGCGAGAACGGATTGGCGGCCACTCGTACCCGTACGACCATCGAGCGGCCACTGCCCCCGAGATCCACCGGATCGGTCAGGGTCACCGTGGCGCCGGTACGGCGGGTGAGCAGCGCTTCGGCGGCGTGAACCACCTCGGACACGGGGTCTGCCAATGTTGCGGTCATCACTGCCCAATCTACAGGTTCTCGGTCACGACGAGGTCCTCCACAATGCTCGGATCGAGCAGGACCTTCTTCACCCGTGCCCGGCCCACCAGGTCGCTTTTGTCTGCTTTGCGAGGGGAAATCGCTGTTCATCCGGGTGTGTCCCCGTCCGCGCCCCGGCCGCTCCGCTCCTCGGACGCCGATCACGATCGGGACACGTCACGATCATTCCGGTGAAACGTGTGTCACCTTCTGAAAACCACGGGCGGTGCCACGATCCACCGCAGCCTTCACGACACCGAAGATCAGACCCTGGAGGGCGGCCGCGATCAGCACGTCCCGGGTGCGCTGCGACAGATCCTGCGGTTCGGGCCGTTCGTCACTGCCGCCGACCTTCTTCCACACTTGGTTGAAGACGGCTCCGGCGAGGATGCCGCCTCCCACACTGGCTGCGAGAGCGAGCGGCTTGTAGAAGATCACGCGTGCGTCGGCCATGGATACCTCCTCGATCCGTCGCCCCCGTTGGCGCCGGACCGACGGAGTACCCGGGCAGGATCCTCACAAACCTCATCGGGCCCACGAACCTCACTCGGGAGCACCACCGGACGGCACACACGACGGCGCGGTGCCCCCGTCCGGAGACGGGCGACACCGCGCCATCGACAGCTACGGGTGATCAGGCCTTGTCAGCGCCCTCGGTCTCGGGTTCGGGCACGAAGTCGATGCCTGTCTCCTTGCGCTGCTCCGGCGTGATCGGGCCGGGTGCATCGGTCAGCGGATCGACACCGCCACCGGACTTGGGGAACGCGATGACCTCGCGGATCGAGTCCATCCCGGCGAGCAGCGCGGTGATGCGGTCCCAGCCGAAGGCGATGCCGCCGTGCGGGGGCGCGCCGTACTTGAACGCCTCGAGCAGGAAGCCGAACTTCTCGTTCGCTTCCTCCTCCGAGATGCCCATCACCTTGAACACCCGCTCCTGGATGTCGGGGCGGTGGATACGGATCGAGCCGCCACCGATCTCGTTGCCGTTGCAGACGATGTCGTAGGCGTACGCCAACGCCGAACCCGGATCGGTATCGAAGGTGTCGATGTACTCGGGCTTGGGCGAGGTGAACGCGTGGTGCACCGCGGTCCACGCCGAATGACCGAGGGCCACATCACCGCTCGCGGTCGCGTCGGCCGCCGGCTCGAACAGCGGGGCGTCGACCACCCACACGAACGCCCATGCGTTCGGATCGATCAGATCGAGCTTGCGGGCGATCTCGTCGCGGGCGGCGCCGAGCAGTGCACGCATCTGCTTGGTGGGACCGGCGGCGAAGAAGATGCAGTCGCCGGGGTTCGCGCCCACGTGCGCGGCGAGACCCTCGCGTTCGGCGTCGGTGAGGTTCTTGGCGACCGGACCGCTCAACGTGCCGTCCTCACCGACGAGCACGTAGGCGAGACCCTTGGCACCGCGCTGCTTGGCCCACTCCTGCCATGCGTCGAGCTGACGACGCGGCTGGCTCGCGCCACCGGGCATGACGACGGCACCGACGTACTCGGCCTGGAAGACGCGGAAGGTGGTGTCCTTGAAGAACTCCTTGCACTCCACGAGTTCGATGCCGAAACGCAGATCCGGCTTGTCGGTGCCGAAACGGCGCATGGCCTCGGCGTAGGTCATCCGCGGGATCGGGGTCTCGAGTTCGTAGCCCACCAGGCGCCACAACGCGTGCAGCACCTCCTCGGCGAGGAGGATCACGTCGTCCTGATTGACGAACGCCATCTCGATGTCGAGCTGGGTGAACTCGGGCTGACGGTCGGCGCGGAAGTCCTCGTCGCGGTAGCAGCGGGCGATCTGGTAGTAGCGCTCGATGCCACCGACCATGAGCAGCTGCTTGAACAGCTGCGGGGACTGCGGCAGAGCGTAGAAGTTACCGGGCTGCAGGCGGGCCGGGACCAGGAAGTCGCGCGCACCCTCCGGCGTGGAGCGGGTGAGGGTCGGGGTCTCGACCTCCACGAACTCGTGGTGGGCGAGCACCGCGCGGGCAGCAGCGTTGACCTTGCTGCGCAGACGGATGGTCTTGCCCGGCTTCTCGCGACGCAGATCCAGGTAGCGGTACTTCAGGCGCGCTTCCTCGCCGACCTGATCGTCGAGCTGGAACGGCAGCGGGGCGGCCTCGTTGAGAACCACGAGCTCGGAGGCGTCGACCTCGATCGCACCGGTCGGGATCTCGAAGTTCTGGTTGCCCTCGGGGCGGACCCCCACCTTGCCGGTGATCCGGACGCAGTACTCCGCGCGGAGCCGGTGCGCCTGCTCGAGGACGCCGGCGCTGCGGAAGACCACCTGCGAGACACCCGAGGCGTCGCGCAGGTCGATGAAGATGACCCCGCCGTGATCGCGTCGCCGGGCAACCCAACCGGTGAGGGTGACTGTCTGCTCGGCGTGCTCGGCTCGCAACGAGCCGGCGAGATGGGTGCGCAGCACGGAATTCCTTTCGAAACGATCAGCGACGGGTTCGTCGGCTGTAATCCTACGAAAGACACGATCGGCCCGAGCGCACCCGTACCGAATAGTTCGTGCCAAGCTTGTCCGAATCCGACGAACACAGGAGAAAGCGGCGGCGATGACGTTCAGAGAAGGTGCACGCATGGATGCGGGCCGTGTCCGTACCGGCGGCGGTGGGCGTGGCGGAAAGCTCGCTCTCGGTGGCGGGGCCGGCGGCCTGATCGTCATCATCCTGGCGCTGCTGTTCGGCGGCGATCCGTCCTCGCTGCTCGGCTCGGGAATGCCCGACACCTCCGGCGATCCGCAAGCCGAGAGCGCACTCGAACAGTGCGAGGTCGGTGGCAGCGCCGCGAACGAGAACGTCGACTGCCGGGTGCTCTACACCGTCGGGTCGCTCGACTCGGTGTGGGAGCAGCAGTTCGCGACACAGACCGGCGTGGCCTATGTGCAGCCGGAGGTCGAGATCTTCACCTCGGCCACGTCCACCGGTTGCGGCAACGCCACCAGCGACATCGGGCCCTTCTACTGCCCGGCGGACCGGACCGCCTACTTCGACACCAGCTTCTTCGACGAACTCGAGACACGGTTCGGCGCCAGTGGAGGTCCGCTCGCGCAGGAATACGTCGTCGCCCACGAGTTCGGGCACCACCTGCAGAACCAGCTCGGCGATCTCGGTCGCGCACAGGCCGACCCGCGCGGCCCCGAATCCGGCGCTGTCCGTACGGAACTGCAGGCCGACTGCTACGCCGGGGTGTGGGCCTACCATGCCGACAAGCTGCCCGAGCCGACCACCGGAGAGCCCTTCCTCGTGCCGCTCACCGACACCGACATCCGCGACGCGCTGTCGGCCGCGTCGGCCGTCGGCGACGACCGGATCCAGCGGGCCGCCACCGGCCGGGTGAACCCGGAAGGATGGACTCACGGGTCGTCCGAGCAGCGTCAGGCCTGGTTCCTGGCCGGATACCGCACCGGCCGGGTCGACGCGTGTGACACCTACTCGGCACGCGATCTCGACAACCCGCCGGCACTGCGCTGAGTTCCGCGGTGTTGTGAACCGCAGAGCGAGCGCCGAGACGCCGTCACGCGACGGTGACGGTCATGTTCGCGCGGTCGGCGACCAGGTCGGCATGCTTCCGCATGCGCAGCGAGATGGGCCAGGTACCGGCGCGGCGCGCCTTGAAACAGAAGACCCGCTCGCCGGTCCCTCCCGGCAACGGGTTCTTCGACGGCAGGAATCGGATGTCGCGAAGGACGAGTCCCTCTCCGACCCTCGACGTCGACCAGCAGTAGTCCCGGGAGGTGTTCTCAGGGAGATGCAGTTCGATCGTGTCCCCGACACCGACCGTGACATCCTTCGGACCAGTGGCGATGTGCTTCATGACCTCAGGATAGCCCGCGAATGTGATTTCCCTCACTCTCGTGACCATGGCGCTAGCACACCCGTCGCGACCGCGATGTGTGATGGGACACAAAACGGGGCATTCGTTCTGCATGCACGAAGAACGAGCCGGAATCACACGCAGCGACGCGGTGATGGGAGGACGCCTTCTCGCTCTCGCACACGAGAACGGCTACAGCGAACTGACCGAAGAGGTCGCGGCGCTGGTGTCGAGCCCCGGTTCGGACCCGCCGTCACAGATCACTCCCCCGCTCTACGGGAACGTGCTGAGGTGGACAGTCTCGACGATCGCCGACGTCGTCGTCGACAAGATCGGCCCGCAGGTGCGTGGCGACGAGAGCTTCGAACTGACCATCCGGACCGAGAGCGGCCGTCACGTCCGGCCGGAGGAACTCCCGCAGCCGGAGAGCACCGTGATGAAAGCGGTCGTCGACGCGCTCGCCGGCGACTCGGTCGCGGCCCGCAGCGAACTCGACGAAGTGGTCTTCGCCATGGACTGGGCGTCGCAGATGGAAGCGCTGGTCGAGGCGGTGCTCTGGCTCGACCGGCTTCTCGACACCCCGGTACCGGACGGGAACGACACGCCGCCCTGGTGACCCCCATACGCGGATGGGCGTGAACGGCGCGCGATGCCCGCCTTCACTCCCCTGACCCCCGAGATACTCACGGCCTCCGTCGCCGATCGCGCCGAGGCGCTCACCGGAAGCGTGTGCATCGCCGTGAGCGCACCGGACGCGGCAGACCCGGTGGAATTCGCACAGCGTGTCGCGACGGAACTGAGAACGCGGGGCCGCGCAGCGGACGTCGTCGATCTCCACGATTTCGTCCGGCCCGCATCGCTCCGGCTCGAGCACGGACGGACCGATCCGTACAGCTACCGCCACGACTGGTTCGACTACGCCGCGGTCGACCGAGAGGTGCTGCGCGCGGTACACGAACATCGACGATGGCTTCCGCGGCTGTGGGACGAACGCACCGACCGTTCGGCGCGCGAGCGCCCGCGTCGAGCGGCGGAGGACCAGATCCTCGTCGTCGCCGGCCCTATGCTTCTCGGCCGTGGTCTCGACTTCGATGTCACCGTCGTCCTGACGATGTCCCGGGGCGCGCTCGAAAGGCGCACGCGCCCCGAGGATCACTGGACGATCGACGCGGTGCTCGAACATGACGCGGTGCTCGAACATGCAGGAGCGGACGCGGACGTCCTGGTGCGCTACGACCACCCCACCCGCCCGGCAGTGCGGACGCGATCCGACTGAGCGGTCCTGCCGTCGCGGATCATCGCCCCGATCGAGGCTTGGCCAGGACCCGGTGAACCGCCGAGGTCACCGCGTCGGGCGCCACCGTGCCGAAGACCGCCATGGATTTCGCGAGCACGGAGCCGGGCACCACAGTCGCCTCGCCGCGCATCAGAGCGGCATAACCGTCGCGCGCGACGTGCGCGGGATCGTCCTTGGGCGCCTTCCCGAGGATCGTGTCGAGCATCCCGGCACGTGTGAAGAAGTGGGTGTCGGTGGCACCGGGGAGCATCGCGGTGAGCGTGACCCCGCTGCCGTCGAGTTCCTTGCGGACGCCGTCGGTGAAGGACTGCACGAAGGCCTTGGACGCGTTGTACACGGCCTGGTAGGGGCCGGGCATCTTCGACACCACCGACGAGGTGACGAGCATCCGGCCCGAGCCCGCCCGCAGCATGTCGTTCAGCAGCAGGTGCGCCAGATGCACCGTCGAGCGCACGTTGACGTCGACGATCGAGAGGACGTCCCCGAGCTCTGCGTCGACGAACGCCCCGCCGATCCCGACACCGGCGTTGAGCGCAGCCGCCGCCGGGACGCGACCTCCGGCCGTCGCAGCCTCGTGGACCGCCCGGACCCCTTTTGGAGTCCTCAGATCCGCGTGGACCGACACCACCTCCGCGCCGGACGTCCGCAGGTCTGCGGCGACCTCGTCCAGAGTGTCCGATCTCGCCGCGAGCACGAGGTCGTATCCGTCGGCCGCGAACAGGGCCGCCAACTCCCGGCCTATGCCTCGCGATGCTCCGGTCACCAGAGCGAGAGGTCGAGCGTCGTTCATATCTCCTCCTCGGCACGTCTGGCTCGCGGGTACCCACACCCCGCCGGGTCGACACGGCGCCGGGATCTCGCAACCGTTTGGGGCGGGCACGTCCTCGGGTATGCGGAGGGCACCCTGCGCGCGCAGTCCCTTCCGAGTTCTGGAGTCCACTTGCAGCACAAGATGTATCGGTCGTCGTCCGACATTGCATCGGAGGATGCACGCGAGGAACTCTGCGCCGCCGCGCAGAAGGTGTTCGGCTGGGACACGCTGCGTCCCGAACAACTGGACGCGATGGTTCCGCTGCTGGGCGGACGCGACGTCCTCGCCGTGATGGCCACCGGCTCCGGGAAGTCCGCGATCTATCAGGTGCCCTCGCTGCTGCTACCGGGGGTGACGGTCGTCGTCTCGCCCTTGATCGCGCTCCAGAACGATCAGATCGCCGGTCTGGACCACTCGGAGGCACCCGAGGCGGTCGCGATCAATTCGCGCCAGCGCGAGTCGGAGAACGAGGCGAACTGGCGGGCCGTGCTCGAACACGATGCCGACTACGTCTTCCTCGCCCCCGAGCAGCTCGCCAAGGACGAGGTCCTGGAGCGTCTGAGAAGCGTGGAGGTCTCGCTCCTCGTCGTCGACGAAGCGCACTGTGTCGCCATGTGGGGCCATGACTTCAGGCCGGAATATCTACGCCTGGGAGACGTGGCCGAGGCCCTGGGCCGGCCACCCGTCGTCGCGCTCACCGCCACCGCCTCACCCCCGGTCCGCGAGGACATCGTCGAGGCGTTGCGCATGCGGGATCCGTTCGTCGTCGCCGGTGGTTTCGACCGCCCGAATCTCGACATCGAGGTGCGCAGGCACACTGACGACGGCGAGAAGCGGCGCGCCGTCGTCGAGGCCGTGGCGTCCCTGCCCGGTCCCGGCATTCTGTACGCCGCGACCCGCAGGGACACCGAGCGATACGCAGAGGCCCTGCGTGAACGCGGGATCGACGCGTGCCCGTATCACGCCGGGATGCGCGCGGCCGAGCGCGAGGACGTTCACCTCGGATTCCTCGACGGTCGCTGCGATGTCGTGGTGGCGACCTCCGCCTTCGGTATGGGCATCGACAAGCCGGACGTGCGTTTCGTCGTGCACGCCTCGACACCGGACTCGGTCGATTCCTACTACCAGCAGATCGGGCGCGCCGGACGCGACGGGGAGCCGGCCACCGTCCTGATGTTCTACCGTCCCGAGGATTTGTCGCTCGCGACCTTCTTCACCACCCACAATCCCGACGAGGAGCTGATCGGCCAGGTGTTCTCGGCGGTCCGCTCCGCGTCGCCGATGAGGCTCGGACGGCTGCGTACCGAGCTCGACGTGCGGGGGCGGAGACTGGCCAACGCGGTGAACCTGCTCGAACGGTGCGGAGCGCTCGTCTCCGGCCGGCGTGGACTCTCCGCCGCCGACATCCCCCGACGGAAGGCGGTCGAGCACGCACGCGAGACGGCCGCGTCGGGCGAACGACTGGACCGATCGCGGGTCGAGATGATGCGGGGCTACGCCGAGACTCGCGGTTGCCGCCGCCGGTTCCTGCTCGGGTACTTCGGCGAGACGCTGTCCGACCCCTGCGGCCGGTGCGACACCTGCCGGGACGGCGCGTCCGACGAGGTTGCGACGGTATCCGTGCTTCGGGGCGCCGATACTGCCCCGGCGTACTGCGAGACGTCCGTGTTCGCCCCGAACACGCATGTCGTGCATGCCGAGTGGGGACCGGGAGTGGTGATGACCTGCGAGCACGATCGCGTCACCGTCCTGTTCGACAGCGAGGGTTATCGGACACTGTCGCTCGATGCAGTCGCCGAGTCGGGGGTGCTGAAAGTCGACGACCCCGCACCGGCAGAGCCCGTACCTGCCCATGCCGAAGAACCCGTGGCGTGAGGGGCCACGGGTTCTCCGGATCCCGTCATCACGACGGGTGGGTACGGATCAGGGGCGAACCGTGCCCGGGGTGGTCCGCGTGCGTGTCAGGAGCACACCGAGCGCGATCATGCCTACACCCAGGACGAAGTGCAGCCAGTCGTCCGCGGAGTTCACCGGCACGAAGTTGGCGCCGCTGTCCTTGTCGATGATCAGGCCGTAGATCCAGAGCACCAGGTAGATCGCACCGCCGATGATCAGGAAACTGCGGGCGGTTGCCACGGCCCGGGCCGCAGCGAGCCCCAGGACACCGAACAACAGGTGCACGATGTTGTGCAGGATGGAGACCTGGAAGATCCCCAGGAGCATGGCTTCGGAATGATGGCCTGCGCCCGAGAGTTGATCGTAGTCCGACGTGACCCCCGGGATGAAGCCGAGGATGCCCACCAGGAGGAAGACAGCGCCCACCACGAGCGCCGCAGTCTGCACCGGTGTTGCCGTCATCGAGCCACGGCCGGGGCTTGGGGTTCGAGATGTCATGTTCCGCGTCCTCTCACCGAACGTCCGTTCGGGTCGAGTGGTCCGAATTACATTCCCCGGTTAGCCGTGACCGAACGAACCCAAACGTCGGTTTCCGTGTTCGAGGATGGAGGTCGAGAACGGCGGCCGAGGGCGGGTACGGCACTCCACCCTCTGGCCGGACGGACACGACCGTGTCCGGACACGACGAAGGCCCGCGGGATCAACCCGCGGGCCTTCGAGTCTGCGAGGCTCAGGCCTGGCTGCTGCCGAACGCATCGCCGGCCGCATCAGCAGAACCGGTGAAGAAGTTCAGCACGTCGAACAGGTCGGACAGGTTACCGAAGAGGTCGACAAGGAACTCGAGTGCAGGCACGGGCTTCTCCCATCAATGGAACGACATCGAAGTTGTGACGACTCGCGTCGACACGCGATCCAATTGTTACCTGCATTCGACAGCTGCGCAGCGCGAAGAATTGTAATCCGGAACACAAATCGGCCCTAGCAGGGGAAATATGGAAAGTTCGGTGAAAATCGGCCCGATATGTCGTATTATTCGGGGAGTTTCCAGGCCGGACAATACGGCCTATTCGGGGAAGATTCCCATATTACAAGATCGCCTTGTGACCATATCTCCACCCCGCGGGGGGAACTTCCGCCGGTGCCCGTTCGTCCTATCCTGTGAGTACACCTGCCCGCCCGACCCCGAGGGAGTCATGAAACGCCCCAAGCGAAAACCTCGAAGACCCGTCCCGCCCAGATATGACGCTCTGCTCGTCACCCGAGCCCGGTCCCCGAAGTGCTGACCGCCCTCGGAATCGCGGCCGGCATTCTTGTCGTTCTCGCCATCACCGCACTGACCGGCTACTTCGTCGCGCAGGAATTCGCGTACATGGCCGTCGACCGCTCCCGCCTGAAGGCCCGCGCCGAAGGCGGTGACTCGGCTGCGGCCCGCGCACTGGCGGTCACCCGCCGCACCTCCTTCATGCTTTCGGGCGCTCAGCTCGGCATCACCGTCACCGGCCTGCTCGTCGGCTACGTCGCGGAACCGCTGATCGGTAGCGGTCTCGGCGAACTGCTCGGCGGGGTGGGTATCCCCACCGCGGTGGGTGTCGCCGTCGGCACCGTGCTGGCCGTGCTCTTCTCGACGGTGGTCCAGATGGTCTTCGGTGAACTGGTACCGAAGAACCTCGCCATTGCCCGTCCCGAACCGGTCGCACGCCGCCTCGCCCTGTCGACGAGCGCCTATCTCGCCGTCTTCGGATGGCTGATCAAACTCTTCGACGCGTCGTCGAATCTCCTGCTGCGCGCATTGCGCATCGAGCCGGTACACGACGTCGAGCACTCCGCGACACCACGCGACCTCGAACACATCGTGGCCGCGTCGCGCGAGACCGGCGAACTTCCGCCGGAATTGTCCACCCTCCTCGACCGGATCCTCGAGTTCCCGACCCGGACCGCCGAACACGCGATGATCCCGCGGTCGCGGGTCGACGTCGTCGAACTGGACGAGCCGGTCGCCACCATCCTCGACAAGATGAGCGAGGGGCACACCCGATACCCCGTGGTGGGCACCTCGTCCGACGATCTGCGCGGTGTCGTGCACCTGCACGACCTCCTCGGCCTCGACACCCCGACGGGCACGGCCGCGGGGGTCTGCCGCCCCCCCGTGATCGTGCCGGCCACGCTGGCACTGCCGGAGGTTCTCACCGAACTGGCCCGGGCCGAGGACGAGATGGCACTGGTGATCGACGAGTACGGCGGGTTCGCCGGCGTCGTCACCCTCGAGGACATCGCGGAGGAACTGGTCGGCGAGATCGCCGACGAGCACGATTCTGCGATGGCCGCCGAGGTCATCCGCCCCGAGGGCGACGGCTGGATCGTCCGCGGCGACGCACACATCGACGAGGTGGCCCGCACCCTCGACCACGAACTGCCCGAGGGCGACTACGAGACGCTCGCCGGCTTGGTCATCACCGAGTTCGGTGGCCTCCCCGAGGTGGGTGACACCGTCCGGATCACACTGGATCCGGATCCCGCCGAACTGCTGAACGGGGACGGCCCGATCCACAGGACCCTGGTGGCCGAGGTACGCGACATCGACAAGCACGTGCCGTCGTCCGTGCGCGTGACCGTTCTGACGGACGAGGTGACCGGCAATGAGTAATCCTGTGGTCGTCGCGGTGGTGACGATCGGCCTGATCGCCGCCAGCGCGTTCTTCGTCGCGGTCGAGTTCGCGCTCATCGCGGCGCGACGACACCGACTCGAGGACGCAGCGACGTCGAGCCGCTCGGCGCGGGCCGCCCTGCGCAGCGCGTCCGAACTGTCGGTGCTCCTCGCGGGATCCCAGCTCGGTATCACGGTGTGCACGCTCGCACTCGGTGCGACGACGAAACCCGCAGTGCACCACTGGCTCACGCCGTTGTTCGAGAACTGGGGCGCGCCGCTGTGGCTCGCGGACGTGGCCGGCTTCGTCCTTGCGCTGATCATCGTGACGTTCCTGCACCTCGTCGTCGGCGAGATGGCACCGAAGTCGTGGGCGATCGCCCACCCGGAGAAGTCCGCCACGATGCTGGCGCTGCCGATGCGCGCGTTCATGTGGGTGACCCGGCCGTTGATCGTCCGGTTGAATCATATGGCGAACTGGTGTCTGCGAAAGGTCGGTGTGGACCCGGTGGATCAGGTCGCCGAAGGTCAGGATCCCGATGCGCTGCGGCACCTGGTCGAGCACTCGGCCACCGTCGGCACGCTCGACGAGCGCTATCACGGGCACCTGAGCAGCGCGCTGGAGCTCGAGACGCTCACGCTCGGCGAGATCGTCACGCCGCAGGCCGAGCCGAGCAGCGTGAAGCCGACCTCGACGGCCGTCGAGATCCGTGAGACGGCCCATCGCACCGGGCACCTCCGGTTGCTCGTGCGCGACAACGGCCACGTGGACGGTGTCGTGCACGTGCGCGACAGTCTCCAGGCCGCACCCGGAACCACGGCGACCGAACTGATGCGCCCCGCGCTGACGATCGACGCCGCGACGCCGGTCTACGAGGCGCTGACGACGATGCGGGAGACCAGGAACCATCTGGTCACCGTCACCGAGAACGGACGGATCGTCGGATTGATCACCCTCTCGGACGTCCTGGCCCGGCTGCTGCCGATGAGCGGCGCCACGAGCTGACGTCGTTTCCTGCCCCGGCCGGGACCGTTCAGGAGTGTCCGAGTGCGGCGTGCATCTCCCAGACGATGATCTCGGCGCCGGTGGCTGTGGTGAGCTGTCGGCCGCCACCTCCGGCGATCCGCGCTGCGTCTCCTTGAGCGAGAGGTCCGGCTCCCTCGAGTGCGGCTTCGCCCCGGGCGACGAAGAGGTGCACGAAGGGTGCGTCCGGCAGCGTCACGGGGCGATCCGGACGCATCCGCGCGACGTGCATGGCGGCATATCTGTTGCGGATGCGGATGGCGGAATGGTCGGCGTAGGCGTCCATTCCGGATGCGACCGGCACGAGTCCGCCGGAGAGCAGTTCGTCGTCGATCTCGAGTTGTTCGTAGCCCGGCTCGATCCCGGCTTCGTCCGGCAGCACCCACATCTGCACGAACCGCACCGGTTCGTCGTGCTCGGCGGCATACGACGCAGTGGCACCGGGATGACGCCACGAGTCGTTCTTCTCGGAGTGGAGGATCCCCGAGCCCGCGCTCATGCGCTGCGCGAGACCCGGGTAGATCACCCCGGAATGCCCCGTCGAGTCCTGATGCACGAGCGATCCGCGGAGCACCCAGGTGACGATCTCCATGTCGCGGTGCGGGTGAGTGTCGAAACCGCTTCCCGGACGGACGATGTCGTCGTTGTTGACCATCAGCATCCCGAAATGCGTGTTGTCGGGATCGTAGTGGTGGCCGAACGAGAAGGAGTGCCTCGAATCGAGCCAGTCGATCTTCGTGTGGAGGCGGTCGTCCGCGCGGCGGACGTCGAGAATCGGTGCGGTGCTCATGCGGGGTCCTGTGTCGGGCAGTTCGGATCTGCGGTGGGCGGATTGCGGCGGGGGCGGATACGCGCCTGGGGCAGGGGCGGCGCCGGGAGACGCTCGACCCTCCCGGTGTAGCCGGAGACGCGGCCGAACCGATCGCACCCGCGTTCCCAGGCGTCCCGGTAGGCGACGATCTCGTCGTGGTCGCGGCCGACGAAGTTCCACCACATCACGATCTCCTCGCCGAGGGGTGTTCCGCCGAGGAGGACGATACGTGCGGGTTCGTCGGTGGTGTTGGTCAGTTCGAGGGCCGGCACGCCGGTTCCGGTGTAGCCCAGGGCGGCTCGCGTGAGCACGGTGCCGAACAGCGCGACCGTACCGGTGTCGACGAGCACCCCGTGCTCGAACGACGGGTCGACGTCGAGGGTGATGCTCGCCGCGGGGTCCAGGACGATCTCTGCGCCGAGCAACGGGGTGTACGTCGTCACGGGCGACTCCTCGCCGGCGAGCGAACCGAGGAAGACCTTGACCTCTGCACCGGGCACCCGAACGACCGGCGGCACGTGGTGCTGGAAGTCGCGGGGCGCATCGCGATGTGCGTCGGGCAGGGCCACCCACAACTGCACGCCGTGCAGTGTCGTGGCCGCGGAGGTGGAGACCTCGGAGTGACAGATTCCGTGGCCTCCGGTCATGAGGTTCAACTCCCCCGGCCGGACCATCGCGTGCACGCCGTGACTGTCGCGGTGTTCGATCTCGCCGGTGAACAGCCACGACACCGTCTGCAGACCGGTGTGGGGGTGCGGTGCGACGTCCATGCCGCCGGTGCGGGAGACGTCGTCGGGGCCGTAATGGTCGACGAAGCACCACGCGCCGATCAGCGAACGCTGCCGTTGCGGAAGCGTACGGCGCACGGGCATGGCCCGGGGGCCACCGAGCGGGACCTCACGCGAGGTGATGATCTCCACGCGGGGGCGGAGCGGGTCGCGGATGGGGAGGTCCTCCGTCCGGCAGCGGATCTCCTCGGGACGGGTGTCGGTGTTGCTCATGCCGCTCGACTCCTCTCGGTGGTCCGTCGGTCGACCCTATCCATTGTGTCACATTTGATTGCGCAGTCAACTAACACGGGTACACTGGGGATCATGGGAGACGCGAAGTGGCTCAGCGACGACGAACAGCGCCTGTGGCGCGCCTATCTGGATGCGACGCGCCTGCTGTTCCAGAATCTCGACAAGCAACTACTGCGGGACTCCGACATCTCCTTCACCGACTTCGAGATCCTGGTCCTGCTGTCCGAGGCACCCGACCGCCGGATGCGCATGCGCGACCTCGCGGACGCGAGCACCACGACCCGCAGCGGCATCACCCGCGCCGTCTCCCGCATGGAGAACGCGGGGTGGGTGCGGCGCGTGGAGTGCGAATCCGACCGACGCGGCGCGTGGGCCGAACTCACGGACGTCGGCTACGCGAGACTCGCCGAGGCGGGTCCCGGCCACGTCGGGGCGGTCCGCGAGAACATGTTCGACCTGCTCTCCCCCGCCGACATCGCCCCCATGACCGAGGTCTTCGCCCGCATGCGCGATCGCATGATCGACGGCAGACGGTAGGCCTCCGCCCCGAAGCGAACTCCGCCCGCACCTCCGGAGCGGGACGTCGATCGGATCACGGATATGTTGACCGGGTCACAGCCACGACCTCCGAAGGCGGTACCTCCCATGCGGCACGACCCGCGACGCACCTCGCTCGACCTGTATCCGTTGCAGCGCACGATCACGCCCCTGTTCGGCGACACCGACGCGCTCGGACACATCAACAACGTCTCGATCGCCCGCTACTTCGAGCAGGCCCGCGTCCTCGTCATGGAAGCCGTGTCGTCGACCTTGGGCGATACCTACCCCTTCGAGCGTGCGGTACTCGCGAAGATCGAGATCAACTTCCTGGCCGAGGTGTTCTATCCGCACGACATCGTCATCGCCACCGGTGTCCACCGCATCGGGACATCGTCGGTGGTGATCGGCTCGGCCCTGTTCCAGCACGGCCGGTGCGTCGCGCTCGCCGACTCGGTGGACGTCGGCACCGCCGCCGAAGGCGGCTCGCAACCGATCTCCGAAGCATCGCGCGTGGCGTTCGAGAAGGTCCGGCTCGCATACGACGACTGACGCGCCGCCCACGAACCGCCTCAGAACAGGGTGAGCGCCGCCTCGGGTTCGGGGACGCGTTCGTTGGCGCGCAGCGCACCCCTCTCCTCACGCCGAGCGGACGCCCGGACCCCGAGGCGGTGACGTTCGAGCAGGGGCGCGACCCGCTCGTCCAACCACTGCGAGTACTCCGGAGCAACGTACGCGCCCCGTCCGTAGAGGCGGCGATATCGTCTCATGAGGGCAGGATGCTCCTGCGCGAGCCACGACAGGAACCACCCGCGGGTCGAGCCGCGCAGGTGCAGCGGTATTACGGTGACCCCCGACGCGCCGGCGGCGGCGAGGGAGCCGAACAGCGTGTCGAGGTGCTGTCGCGAGTCGGTGAGGAAGGGCAGCACCGGAGCGACCATGACGTGGCACGACAATCCGGCGTCGACGACCGCCTTCACGAGATCGAGACGGGCCTTCGGTGACGGCGTGCCCGGTTCGATGTGCGCGGCCAGTTCGGGATCGCCGATCGGGAGCGACACCGCGACCGACACATCGACCTGACCGGCCGCCAGCGACAGGAGCGGAAGATCGCGGCGCAGCAGCGTGCCCTTCGTGAGAATGGAGAAGGGGGTGCCGGATTCGGCGAACGCCCGGATGACTCCGGGCATCAGCCGGTAGCGCCCCTCTGCCCGTTGGTAGGGATCGGTGTTGGTACCGAGCGCCACGTGTTCCCGGGTCCAGGATCGTCGCGCGAGTTCGCGGCGCAGGACGGCGGCGACGTTGGTCTTGACGACCAGTTGCGAGTCGAAGTCGTGCCCGCCGTCGAGATCGAGGTACTCGTGCGTGGGCCGGGCGAAGCAGTACCGGCAGGCATGGGTGCAGCCCCGGAACGTGTTGACGGTGTACCGGAACGGCAACCGGGAGGCCTCCGGCGTCCTGTTCAGCGCGCTCTTGCACAGCACCTCATGGAAGGTGACTCCCTCGAACTCCGGCGTGCGGACACTACGGACGAGACCCGCCCGTTCGAGGCCCGGCAGAGCTCCGTCGTCCGCATCCACAGTCTGACCCGCCCACCTCATACCCCCAGTCGAACATGTGTGCTATTCGCTGTCAACAGATCGTTCGGCATCGTGGTCGATCGGACGGAGCGCACTCGCGGTGCAACGAATACATCGGCATCCCCATCCGTTCATCCACAGGCGGCCGAGGGTCCGGTGGCTCGCCCGGTGCGCTCGAGTTACAGTGCTCGCCACACTGATCTTCGATGGGGGGTTCGATGAGCGGTCTGTTTCCCGGTGCCGGAATCCGGGTGGTGCCCGATGGTATTCGAGCGTTCGGGGCCACGAATCTTCGTGCGGCCGAGCAGGTAGCGCAGGCGGGGACGTTCGATCTGCAGGCCAACATCTCCGCGTTGAGTCCGGCTCTGGGACTCATCGGCGGAGAGTTCCTCGCGGTGTTCGCCGCGGCCCAATCCGAGCACACCAGTGCCGTCGCGCAACTGTCGTGGGCCTACGCGTCCAACGGCATCGCAGCACACGAGGCGGCCACCGGTTACGAAACGACCGACACCGGAACGGCTTCGGCGCTGGCCGACGCTGCGGGAGGACTGTGATGCAGGGATCGGTCATCGACACCGCAACACCCGCAGCGTCACCGACCGTTCTCGACGCTCTCCGCGCGTCGCCGATCGGACCGGTCCTCGACGCACCGCTGCCGGTACTTCCGGAACCCGTTCTTCCCGAGCCGGGTCTGCCCGTCCTCGAGGCGAATTCGATCGTCGAGCTGCTCGAATCGATTCCGGTACCGGTGCTGCCCGATCTCGAGACGATCGTGCGGCCGCTCACCGAACTCTGCTCGATGTTCGGCACCGGTATCCTCGACTCGCTCGATCCGTCGGCGATCCTGCAGCAGGGGTCGCGTCTGCTCGAGACCGCCACGATGCTCGGACGCAGTGCGCTGCACGCACTTCCGGAGTCGTGGGAGGGAGCAACGGCCGACGAGGCCGCAGGTCACGGTGTGCGCGCGCAGCAGTCGGCCCTCGAACTGGCCGACCGCGGCGACCGGATCGGCGACGTCACCCGCGCCGCCACGGCGACCGTCGAACGCGGCAACATCGAATTGACCGGCATCGCACAGTCGTTCGTGACCACGGCGATGGCGGCCGCACCGGCTCTCGCGACGCCGCCGGGCCAGGCCGCCCTGTTGGCGTCCGCCGCGCAGCATCTCCAGGCTGCCCTGGCCGTCGTTGCGCGTACCCGGGGCGAGCTGACGGTCCACACCGCCGCGATGACGGCGCTGACCACGCCGATTCCCGTGCCCGCGCCGGTGGCCGTGACCGGGGTGCAGGAGATGCGCACGGTCGCCACGGCCGCAACCGATGTCGCGTCGAGTGTCGCAGCGCCGTTCACGGCCGCCGCGCACGCCGCGACCACTCCCACCGCCTACGCGGCGACCGCGCCCACCGCACACGCGGCGGTTCCGACCGTCGGTGCGGCGGTCGCGGGATCGGCCGGAACGGTGTCGGCCGGAGTGGTCACCGGTCACGGCACCGCGGGGGCCGCGTTCGGAACTGCGGGTGTGCCTGCCGCCGCTCCGATTCCGACCGCCCCGGGCTCGGGCGGGAGTGCGCAGGCCACGACCGGCGCGAGCGCGATGGGAAGGGCACCCTCGACCGGTGGGATGGTCCCCGCGACGTCCGCTCGCGGGTCCGACGACGAGGAGCACCGCTCCCCCACCCGTCTGCTGAGTGCCGCCGCGGAGGGCACCGAGGTCGTCGGCGAACTGCCGTTGGTCGTTCCCGCCGTGATCGGTTCGCACGACGACCGCTGAGCATTACTCGTCGATCGGACGAGCCTGTCAGTCGACGAGGGAGGCGACCTCGTGGTCGGTCAGCGTCGTCTGCGGCACCCGGCCGGCGCCGCGCGCGAGTTCGATCGCCCGGTAGAGCGGGCGTTCGCCGAGCGCGGCGTCGCGGGCCTCGGCCCGCAACTGTTCGACGAGCACCGACGAGATCGCCGCCGCCGGAGCGATCTCGCTGGTGGCGAGCGCATCCGCGAGCTTTCGCAGGGCCAGCACGTCGAGTTCGCGACCGCCGCCGTTGGCGTACAGGGCGAGCGGGACCGACACGAGATTGTGCTCACCGTCGTTGACGCGCACGACGGCCTGCGATACCCCGCCCACCCGGACGATCAGTTCGACACCGGCGAGTCGCGCGAGATCGACACTGCGCGACCGGAACGCCCCCGACAGCGTGACGACGGTGCCGCGCAGCAGCAGGTGCCGACGCGTGGCCAGGAACGCACCGACGGCCGGCGGCACCGCGAAGACGGCCCCGACGAGCAGCGCGACCCATCCGGGCGCGACGATCCAGACCAGAACGCCGAGGACGACGCCGACGGCGAGCGCGAGCAGCGCGATCCTGCGGGCGCGTGGCCGGAGCAGCCGGGACGGGATCAGATCGAGCGGGACGGCGGCACCGTCCCGGTCGTCATGCGCCGGCAACGACCTCACCCACACGGGCGACGACGTCCGTGAGTGCAACGCTGTGCTGCTCGCCGTTGCGCAGATCCTTGACGACGACCTCACCTGCCTCGAGTTCGCGGTCACCGAGCACGAGCGCGACGACGGCACCGGACTTGTCGGCCGCCTTCATGGCGCCCTTGAGGCCGCGCCCACCGTATGCGAGGTCGACGCGGACACCCGCGGCGCGCAGTTTGTGCGCGATGGGCACGAGGGCGACCTTGGCGGCGTCGCCCATCGGCACCCCGTACACCTCGCACCGCGCGGGGCTGCCGGCGGTCTTGCCCTCGGCGGCGAGCGCGAGAACCGTGCGGTCGACGCCGATCCCGAAACCGATGCCCGAGAGCGGCTGGCCGCCGAGCTGTTCCATGAGCCCGTCGTAGCGGCCACCACCACCGATGCCGGACTGGGCGCCGAGCCCGTCGTGGACGAACTCGAAGGTGGTCTTCGTGTAGTAGTCGAGGCCGCGCACCATGCGCGGATTGACGACGTACGGGACGCCGATCGCGTCGAGGTGGGCGAGTACCTCGTCGAAGTGTGCGCGAGCGGTGTCCGAGAGATGGTCGAGCATCAGCGGCGCGTCGGCGGTCATCTCGCGGACCTCGGGGCGCTTGTCGTCGAGCACGCGCAGCGGGTTGATCTCGGCGCGGCGGCGCGTCTCCTCGTCGAGCGGGAGCGCGAACAGGAACTGCTGCAGCTTCTCCCGGTACTGCGGACGGCAGGTCTCGTCGCCGAGGGACGTGATCTCGAGGCGGAATCCGTCGAGTCCGAGCGACCGGAATCCTGCGTCGGCAACCGCGATGACCTCGGCGTCGAGCGCGGGATCGTCGATGCCGATCGCCTCGACGCCGACCTGCTGGAGCTGACGGTAGCGGCCCGCCTGGGGGCGCTCGTAGCGGAAGAACGGCCCGGAATAGGACAACTTCACGGGGAGCTGACCGCGGTCGAGACCGTGCTCGATCACCGCGCGCATCACGCCCGCGGTGCCCTCGGGACGCAGCGTGACCGAGCGCTCACCGCGATCGGCGAAGGTGTACATCTCCTTCGTGACGACGTCGGTGGACTCGCCGACGCCGCGAGCGAACAGGCCGGTGTCCTCGAAGATGGGCAGCTCGACGTGCCCGTACCCCGCCAGGCGTGCGGCACGGGTCAGACCGTCCCGTACCGCCACGAACTCCGCCGACTGCGGGGGAACGTAATCGGGCACACCCTTCGGCGCCGAAAACGTGGAGGCCTTGCTCACTGGTACTGCCTTCTCTCGGGATTCTCTCGGTTGGTCACCGGACGGATCGCGGTGTTCGTGCCGTCAGCGGGATTCTGCCAGGCCGGTGAGGAAGGGATTCGACTCCCGCTCCTGCCCGATCGTGCTCGCTCCGCCGTGTCCGGGGAGGATGTTGGTGCCGTCGTCGAGCACGAGCAGCTTGCGCGCGATCGAGTCGAGCAGTTGCGCGTGGTCGCCGCCGGGCAGGTCGGTGCGGCCGATCGACCCCTGGAACAGGGTGTCGCCGGTGAGCGCGACGTTCAGGGCGGCCCCGTCCGGGGTGGTGGTGCGCGTGCGCAGGACGACCGAGCCGCGGGTGTGTCCGGGCGTGTGGTCGACGACGAACTCGATTCCGGCGTGTTCGATCTCGTCTCCGTCGCCGAACTCCACGACCTGCTGCGGTTCGACGAACTCGACGCCGTCGAGGAAGGGGGCGAGGCTCGACCCCATGCCCTGCAGCGGATCGGTGAGCATCATCCGGTCGTCGGGGTGGATGTAGACGGGGATCCCGTACCGGTCGGCCACCGGCTGCGCCGACCACATGTGGTCGAGGTGACCGTGCGTGAGCAGCACCGCCCGGGGCGTGAGATCGGATCCGGTGAGGAACTCCACGAGCGGCTCGGCGGCGTCCTGGCCGGGATCGACGATGACGCACTCCTTCGCGTTGTCCTGCGCGAGGATGTAGCAGTTGGTCTGGAACATCCCGGCAGGGAATCCGGTCACGAGCACGAGCATCGCTCCTACGGGTGGAAGCCTTCGAGGTCTCCTACAGACTATGCGTTGCGCCCTGCCCGCGGGTTGCCGGTCCCGGGTGGCAGACTCGGGTCTGCTTCGAAGTCGGTTGGACCACATCGATCGTTCACGGGAGGACTACTGCAGTGCCGAGCAACGCACAACGGCGCCAGGCCGCGAAACGCAAACTCGAACGGCAGCTCGAGCGTCGAGCCGAACGCGAGCGCAAGCGGCGCCGCATGACGATCGCGCTGTCCGCGCTCGGAGTGATCGTGGTCGTCGGCGCCGGTGTTGCTCTGTGGGCGGTCGACCGGGGCGACGACACGGCCACCGAGGCGGCGTCGAACGACACCTCGGGTTCGGAAATGGAGTACGCCGCGCTCCCCGACGGCCGGTCCGAGCCGTTGCCCGAGACGGTGAGCTGCTCCTACACCGCGGACGGCCGCGAACCGTCGAAGCCGGCAGAGCCGCCGCGCACCGAGGGCATCCGCACCACCGGTGAGGGCAACACGGACATCAGCGTCAGCATGGAGACGAGCCAGGGGAACATCGGCCTGATCCTGCACAACGACGATTCGCCGTGCACCGTCAACAGCTTCCTGTCGCTGGCCTCGCAGAACTTTTTCGACGAGACGGCCTGCCATCGTCTGACTACCTCGCCGTCCCTGCAGGTCCTGCAGTGCGGCGACCCGTCGGGTAGCGGGTCGGGCGGTCCGGGATACCAGTTCGCCAACGAGTTCCCCACCGATCAGTTCGCCGCCGACGATCCCGCCGCGCAGGAACCGATGACCTATCCGCGTGGCACCCTCGCGATGGCCAACGCCGGCCCGGACACCAATGGCAGCCAGTTCTTCCTGGTGTACGGCGATTCGGTGCTGCCGCCGCAGTACACCGTCTTCGGCACGATCGACGAGACCGGTCTCGCGACCCTCGACAAGATCGCCGCGGCCGGCGTCGCAGGCGGAGCCGCCGACGGTGCCCCCGCGCTGGAGACCACCCTCACGTCGGTCAGGATGGACTGATGATCCGATTGCGCACCGCCCTCGCCGCCGGCGCCGGGCTGGCACTCCTGCTCACGGGGTGCTCCGACGATTCGTCCACCGATACCGCCGCGAGCTCGTCGGCACCGGCGTCCGCCGCCGACCGGCAGTCCCCCGCCTACACGGGCGAACTACCGGAGCGACCCAGCGGCACCGACTCCGTCTCGTGCACCTACGACGCCTCGGGTGACGCCGCACGCGACGTGACCGCCCCCGCCTCGGACGACGTCTCCGCCACCGGCGCTGCTGCCGCGCAGATCACCACCAGCGTCGGCGTGATCGGCGTCGAACTCGACCGTGCCGCGGCACCGTGCACGGTCAACAGCTTCGTGTCCCTCGCGGAGCAGGGCTACTTCGACGACACGCCCTGCCACCGGCTGGTGACCTCACCGGGTCTGCAGGTGCTGCAGTGCGGCGACCCGACGGGCACCGGCACGGGCGGGCCGGGTTACGGCTTCGACACCGAGTACCCGGAGAACGTGTACGCACCCGGCGACGCCCAGCTGCGCCAGCCGGTGATCTACCCGCGCGGCACGGTCGCGATGGCCAACACGGGCCGGCCCGGCAGCAACGGCAGCCAGTTCTTCCTGGTCTACGAGGATTCGCAGCTTCCCCCCACCTACACGGTCTTCGGGACGGTCGACGAGGACGGACTCGCCGTGATCGAGGAGGTCGCGGCGGAGGGCGACGACGGATCGATGGCGGCCGGCGGCGGTGCCCCCAACCGCGCGGTGCAGATCGAGTCGGTGACCGTCGGGTCCTGACACCCCCGTTCGCACGGAACGTACGGACGTCCCGTCCCGGAGATTCCGGGGCGGGATGTCGTCGTCCGGCGCGAGACCGAGACGGATTCGGTCAGGCTGCCGAGGTCACCCGGTACACGTCGTAGACGCCCTCGACGTTGCGGACGACGTTGAGTACGTGCCCGAGATGTTTCGGGTCGCCCATCTCGAAGGTGAACCGGCTCACCGCGACCCGATCGCCCGTGGTCGTCACGGAGGCCGACAGGATGTTGACCTTCTCGTCGGCGAGTGCCTTCGTCACGTCGGACAGCAGACGGTGCCGGTCGAGAGCTTCGATCTGGATCGCGACGAGGAACACCGACGACGGCGAGGGCGCCCACTGCACCTCGATGATGCGCTCCGACTGCTCCCGCAGCGACCCGGCGTTGGTGCAGTCGGTGCGGTGCACGCTCACCGCTCCGGTGCGGGTCACGAAGCCCATGATCTCGTCGCCGGGGACGGGCGTGCAGCACTTGGCGAGCTTCGAGACCGTGCCCGGTGCGCCCGGCACGAGGACACCGGAGTCGCCGCTGTTCCGCGAGCGGGTGGGGATGGTCGACGGTGTGGACCGCTCGGCCAGTTCCTCTTCGACGCCACCGACGCCACCGAGCAGCGCGACCAGCCGTTGCACGACGTGGTGCGCCGAGACGTGGTGCTCACCGACCGCGGTGTACAGCGCCGAGACGTCGGCGTACCGCAGTTCCTTGGCGACCGCGACCATCAGGTCGGCGTTCATCAGGCGCTGCAGCGGCAGACCGACGCGACGGACCTCCTTCGCGATGGCGTCCTTGCCGGATTCGAGGGCCTCCTCGCGACGTTCCTTGGCGAACCACTGCCGGATCTTCGCCTTGGCGCGGGGTGAGACGACGAACGACTGCCAGTCGCGGCTCGGGCCGGCGTTGGGGTCCTTGGAGGTGAAGACCTCCACGACCTCGCCGTTCTCGAGCTTGCGTTCGAGGGCGACGAGGCGGCCGTTGACGCGGGCTCCGATGCAGCGGTGCCCGACCTCGGTGTGCACGGCGTACGCGAAGTCCACGGGCGTCGAGCCGGAAGGCAGCGTGATCACGTCGCCCTTGGGCGTGAAGACGAAGATCTCCTTGACCGCCAGGTCGTAGCGGAGCGATTCGAGGAACTCCCCCGGGTCGGCCGCTTCCCGCTGCCAGTCGAGGAGCTGCCGCATCCAGGCCATGTCGTCGAGCTCGGCGACATCACCCGAGTGGCGTCCCTTGGTCTCCTTGTACCGCCAGTGCGCGGCGATGCCGAATTCTGCGGTGCGGTGCATCTCGTGCGTGCGGATCTGCACCTCGAGCGGCTTGCCCTCGGGACCGATGACGGTGGTGTGCAGCGACTGGTAGACGCCGTAGCGGGGCTGGGCGATGTAGTCCTTGAACCGTCCCGCCATGGGCTGCCACAGCGAGTGCACGACACCGACGGCCGCGTAGCAGTCGCGGATCTCGTTGCACAGGATGCGCACGCCGACCAGGTCGTGGATGTCGTCGAAGTCGCGGCCCTTGACGATCATCTTCTGGTAGATCGACCAGTAGTGCTTGGGCCGGCCCTCGACGACCGCGTCGATCCGCGACGCGGAGAGTGTCCGTCCGATCTCGTCACGGACGGTGGCCAGGTAGGTGTCGCGCGACGGTGCGCGGGTCGCGACGAGCCGGACGATCTCCTCGTACTTCTTCGGATGAAGGATCGCGAAGGCGAGGTCCTCGAGCTCCCACTTGACCGTCGCCATCCCGAGGCGGTGGGCCAGCGGGGCGATGACCTCGAGGGTCTCGCGTGCCTTGCGGGCCTGCTTCTCGGGAGGCAGGAAGCGCATGGTCCGCATGTTGTGCAGACGGTCGGCGACCTTGATGACGAGCACCCGGGGGTCGCGCGCCATCGCGATGATCATCTTGCGGATGGTCTCGCCCTCGGCGGCCGAACCGAGCACGACCTTGTCGAGTTTGGTGACGCCGTCGACGAGATGCGCGACCTCTTCACCGAACTCGGCGGTGAGCTGCTCGAGCGTATACCCGGTGTCCTCGACGGTGTCGTGGAGCAGTGCCGCGACGAGGGTCGTGGTGTCCATGCCGAGTTCGGCGAGGATCGTGGCGACCGCCAGCGGGTGGGTGATGTAGGGATCGCCGGACTTGCGCTTCTGGCTGGCGTGCCGTTCCTCCGCGACGTCGTAGGCCCGCTGCAGCTGCGAGAGGTCGGCCTTCGGGTACAGCTCGCGGTGGATGGTGACCAGCGGCTCGAGGACCGGCTTGAGGCTCGTGCCCCGCTGACCGGTGATGCGTCGTGCCAGGCGCGCGCGTACCCGCCTCGACGCGGAGGTCGATGCCGGTGTGGGGGTCGGGTTCTGACCGGAATTGTGGGACCGATCGAGATTCTGGGTCATGCCTCAACCTCCCGTCGCGGCTGCGAACCCGGTTCGTCACCGATGCGCATGTCCGGACCGTACGGGCCCGGCGGGTTCACCGGCACCTGTGGCAACTCTATCCCTCAGATCCGCATGAGAGACGTCAGCGGGTACTTCTGCAGTCGCGTCCGGCCGCCGAGGGCTTCGATCTCGGTGACGACGGTGATCCCGACGACCTCGGCGCCGACGCGTTCGAGCAGTTCGACGGTGGCGGCGAGGGTTCCGCCGGTCGCAAGGACGTCGTCGACGACGAGCACCTTGCGGCCCTGCAGGGCCATCCAGTCGCCCGGGATCTCGATCGCGGCGGTGCCGTATTCGAGGCTGTATTCACAGGTCTGGACGGGCGGCGGGAGTTTGCCCGCCTTGCGGACGGCGAGCACGCCCACCCCCAGGGTGCGGGCGATGCCGCCGCCGAGGAGGAAGCCGCGCGCATCGATACCGGCGACGAGTTCGGCGTCGGGTGCCGCGGAGGCCAGCGCCGCGATCACGGCCGAGAAGGACGGTCCGTCGGCGAAGACGGGCGTCAGGTCGGCGAAACGGACACCCGCGGTCGGGAAATCGTCGACCCATCGGGTGTGTTCGGCCACGGCCACGGCAGCTTCTTCGACGAGCCGCGTATCGCCGATCCGTTGAGCGCTCATCCTCCGAGTATCCACCGGTCCATGTTCCAGCCCGCACCCGCGGTCGTCGGGTTGGGCACCCCGGCATGCATTCCCGCCGCGAACCCGATCGTGCGGGGCTGCGCGAACAGGGGCAGGGTGGGAACGTCGCCCCACAGGATGCGTTCGGCCTCGGTCGCGAGTCCCGCGATGGCCGCGTTGTCCTTCGCCACGAGCAGGCCGTCGAGCAGTTCGTCGACGCGGCCGATCGAATAACCGCCGACGTTGCTGCCGGCCCCGGAGTGCAGTGCGTCGCGGGCGTGCTCCATGTCGGCGGCGCCACCGGCACCGGCGGCCGTGGCCGTCCCGACGAGGATCGCGTCGACCTCCCCCGCCGTCAGCTGCGACGGCGTGAAGGTGTCGGAGCCGGCGTCGACGATCTCGATGCCCGCCTCACGGCAGGATTCGCCGATCAACTCGACGGTGCGCGCGCGGCGCTCGTCCGGTCCGAGATAGCCGATGCGGACCTGCATGCGGTCCTGACCGGAGGCCTCACGTTCGGAACGCGCGGCGTCGATGTCGACCTCGGCGTAGCCTTCGGCGGTCGGCACGGTCTGCGGGTACAGCGGCGAGTCGGGCGCCAGGAGCCGCGAGGTGATCGGGCCCGTGACGCCGTTCGACTCGTCGGACACGCCGAGTTCGTCGAACAGCTGTGTGCGAGGCGTGCACAGGGCGACGGCGCGGCGCGCCGCCGGGTCCTGGAAGACACCGCTCGTGGCGAACACCAGTTGTTCGAGGTTGCGTGAGACGACGGTGGAGACGTCGGCGCCGTCGCCGAGGTTGCTGTGGCCGACGGATCCCTCGGCCACGTCGACGACGTGGATGCGGCCGTCCTCCGCGGCCGCGGACGTGTCGGTGCCGCGCGGCCAGACGACGATGCGGTCGGTGCCCGGGGCGTTCCCCCACCACCGCTCGTTCGCGACGAGCGTCAGGCCGTCCTCGGCGGTGTACGACTCGATACGGTACGGACCCGCCGACGGGAAGAGGGCCGGGTCGATCTCACCCGGGGTGAGAGACCAGCCGGTGTTCCAGAACTCCGCGATGCGCCGGACGGCCTCGGTGTCGTTCGTCGTGATCGCCCCGACCAGGTCGGACACACCCGACCTTCCTGCCGCCACGTGGGCCGGCATCAGCTCGGTGGCCCCGAACAGCGCCTTCCAGTTCGTGTCCTCGCGGCCGGGTCGGAAGACGACGGTGGCCTCCTTCGACCCGGGCTGACAGTCGACCCGGTCGATGTCGGCGTAACCACCACGATGGGCAGCGTCGAACAGCGGGACCTGCTCGCCGGACTCGTCGGGAGCGGTGAAGCGTCCGCTCGACGCAGCCCAGGCCAGGACGAGGTCGTCGCAGGACATGGGCACACCGTCGGAGTAGACCGCGTCCGGCGACAGGCGGTATTGCACGGTGAGCCCCTCACCGGGCACGACCGAGGCAGTGCCGATGTCGGTGTCCGCGATCACCCGGCCCTGCGGACCGACGTAGCCGAAGCCCGGCAGCACCCGGGCGAACGCCTGGCGCGCGCCCGAGGCCGCACCGTCGACGGTGTTCGCGTTGTAGGTCGTCACCGTGTTGTCGATCGCGTACCCGATCGAGTGCACCGGTTCCTCGTCCGTGCCGCACGCGACGGTGGAGAACGCGAGTGTCGAGGCCACCGCCGCGCACGCGAGGAGCGTGCCGCGGCGCCTCGGCGACCGCCTCGTCGTCGGGTCGTTCCGCTCGCTCACCGCCATGTCAGGACCTTCTCTTGCCGCGCTTTCCGGTGGGTCGTGCCCCGGGGGCAGGGCCGCGACGGACCGTCGCCCGGTCGGGCAGGGATCCGGCGCCCTGCACCGTCGGCACCACCTTTGCGTCGACCGCGTCGGCCGACTGCGATCCGGCCGGCGTCCCGGCCTTCGCCGCGCGGGCGGCGGCCTCCTCCCGCTTGGCGAGCACCTTGCGGGTGTGCTTCGCGACCGGACCACGCCATTCCTCGAGCGTAACCAGCAACGGGGTCGCGAAGAAGATCGACGAGAAGGTACCGACGACGATGCCGACCAACTGGACGAGGGCGAGGTCCTTGAGCGTACCCACACCGAGGAGCCACACCGCGATGACCATCAGCGCCAGCACCGGCAACACCGAGATGATAGTGGTGTTGATCGAGCGCATGAGCGTCTGGTTGACGGCGAGGTTGGCCTGCTCGGCGTAGGTGCGGCGGTGCAGGTGCAGGATGCCGCGGGTGTTCTCCTCGACCTTGTCGAAGACGACGACCGTGTCGTAGAGCGAGAAACCGAGGATCGTGAGCAGACCGATGACGGTCGCAGGACTGACCTCGAAGCCGACGAGGGCGTAGACACCCGCTGTCACGATGATGTCGAAGAACAGGGCGGTGATCGCTGCGATCGCCATGTTCCGCTGGTATCGGATCGTGATGTAGATGCTGACGATGACGAGGAAGACCACCAGCGCGATGAGCGCCTTGTTGGTGATCTGGCTTCCCCACGTCTCGCTGACGTCGGCGACGCTGATCGAGTTGCGGGACGGCTCACCGTCCGGCCCGGCGGGCTGGAACTCCTCGAACAGCGCGGTCTGCAACTCGGCGACCTGCTCGCCGTCGAGGGTCTCCGACCGGATCTGGACGGTCGCTCCGTCGCCGGCGCCGACAGTCTGCACCGCCTCGGGTTCGAAGCCGATGGTGTCGCTGAAGACGGTCTCGACTTCCTCGACGGAGACGCCCGGCACGGCCGGCATCTGGATGCGGGTGCCGCCCTCGAAGTCGATACCCCAGCTGAATCCGCGCAGCAGCATGCTGAGCAGGGCGATCAACACGATCACCGCGGTGACGATGTACCACCGCTTGCGGCGTCCGACGATCTCGAAGGCGCCCGTGCCGGTGTACAGACGGGACAGTCGGCTGTGCTGCGGCGCGGCCGTCGTCGTGGTCGTGTCGGTCATCGTCACGCCTCCTTCGCAGCGGTCGCGGCGACGAGACGACGCTCGTCGGCCACCTGCTGGATCGCGCCCAGACCGTTCACGCTCGGCTTGGACCAGAACTTCGACTTCGAGGCCAGGAACACCAGCGGCCAGGTCACCAGGAACACGACGACGACGTCGAGGATCGTGGTGAGGCCGAGGGTGAACGCGAAGCCGCGGACCTGACCGACGGCCAGGACGTAGAGCACGGCGGCGGCGATGAAGCTGACCGCGTTACCGGAGAGAATCGTGCGGCGGGCCCGTGCCCAGCCGCGCGGCACCGCGGAACGGAAACTCCGCCCCTCACGGATCTCGTCCTTGATCCGTTCGAAGAACACGACGAACGAGTCGGCGGTCATGCCGATACCGATGATCAGACCGGCGACGCCGGCGAGGTCGAGCGTGAACCCGATGTATCTGCCGAGCAGCACCATGACCGCGTAGACCGCCATTCCCGAGAGAACGAGCGACAGCGCGGTGAGCAGTCCGAGCATCCGGTAGTACGCGAGGCAGAACAGGAGCACCAGCGCCAGACCCACCGCACCGGCGATCAGCCCGGCCTCGAGCGAAGCCAGACCCAGGGTGGCGGAGACGGTCTCGGCTTCGGATGCCACGAACGACAGCGGCAACGACCCGTACTTGAGGGTGTTCGCCAGCTCTGCGGCCTGCGTATTCGTGAACTGGCCGGTGATCGAGGTGGCGCTGCCGGCGGGGGTGGCGCCCTGGATCACGGGCGCGCTGACGACCTTCGAGTCGAGCACGAAGGCGGCCTGCTGACCGATGTTCGCGGCGGTGAACTGCGCCCACGTATTGCTGCCCTCGCTGTCGAAGGTCAGGCTGACCTCGTAGCGCGACTGCTGCTGATTGAAACCGGAGGTCGCGTCCTCGATCTGCTGGCCGTCGATGATGCTCGGGCCCAGCAGGTAGATCGCGGTGCCGTCGGTCGAGCACGCGACCAGCGGAAGCGCCGGGTCGTCGTTGCCGGCGAGCGGGTCGGCCGCGGAGCAGTCGAGGGCGAGAGCCGCCGCCTGCTGCACGGCGGGGTCCTCGCTCTGACGGGTGGCCTTGGCCGTGGCGATGTCTGCAGCCGCCTGTTCCTGCGGCGTGAGCGAGCCGTCGTTCTCGGGAGCCTCGGGTGCTCCGGAGGGCTCGGCCGGAGCCTGGGGCGCCTCGACGGGGGCCTCGGGCGTCTCGGCCGGTGCCGGGGCATCGGTGGGCGCGGTGGGATCCTGCGCCGGGAACGGACGTCCCTGCGGTTCGGGTGCGTCGGCGGGCGGAGCCTGGTCGGCCGGCGTGGGTTCACCGGGTGCCGGTTCGGCAGGGGCCGGTTCTGCGGGCAGCCCGCCCTCGGGGGTACCGGCACCGGGCTGCTCGGCGAGATCCTCGGCGGTCATGTTCGCGTCGATCGGTCCCCCGATCACCGGCCTGATGTACAGCCGGGCGGTCTGGCCCAGCGTCCTGGCCTGGGCGCTGTCCTCACCCGGGACGGTGATTACGAGGTTGTCGCCCTCGACGATCACCTCCGAACCCGACACACCGAGCCCGTTGACGCGGGTCTCGATGATCTGCTGGGCCTGGCGGAGGCTGTCCGGACTCGGGCTGCTCCCGTCGGGGGTTCGCGCGGTGAGGGTGACGCGGGTGCCACCCTGCAGGTCGATGCCCAGCTTCGGGGTGGGCGACTTGTCCCCGGTGAAGAAGACCAGTGCATACAACGCGGCGAGAATCACCCCGAACAGGGCGAGAGCGCGCACGGGATGCACCGATCCGTTGGAAGGTGCCACGGTCTGTCAGTCTCCTCGATGCGAGTGAGTGGTGGTCGGGTGCAGTCGCGCGGCGCTCGGCACCGGCACCGGAGACTCCGGTGCCGAAACCGTGCGTCGCGAATCGGCTGTCAGTACTCGGTCGGACGTCCCTCCGGCGGGTTCGCATCGTCGTCCTTGCGGAGCAGATCCGGATCCTGCGGGGTCTCGGTCTCGACGCGCTCCCGGATGACCAGACGCGACCAGGTCGTGACGACACCCGGCGCGATCTCGAGATCGACGGTGTCGTCGGCGAGGGCGGCCACCGTGGCGTGCAGACCCGCGGTGGTCATCACGCGGTCGCCGATGCGCAGGGAGTCCTGCAGCGCCGTTACCTTCTGCATCTCCTTCTTCTGACGCCGCACGCCCAGGAAGGTCGGGACGAGCAGTGCCAGGATCAGGAGAGGGAAGAGCAGTTCCATCGTTGAAGTCAGTCCTCGGTCGTTGTCGGTGGGTGGTGACGCGAGCGACACCAGCGGGTCGTGGTGGCGCATGCGGCACCACGACGTCGGGATCGGCCTCCACGGACCGACGCAGTAGACCAGTGTGCCATTCCCCGGGCGAGGGCCCTACCTCCGTACGTCCGGATCGTCCGGATCGGACGGATCGACACCGCCCTCGAGGGTCGTGTCCGGGTCGTCCTCGAACAGCTCGAGCTGTGGTTCGCGCGCACGCACCTCGATGCCCCCTGTGGCGGCCTCCGGCGGCGGGGTGAGGCCGAGCTGCAACCAAGCGGCCTGCGTGGCCACACGTCCGCGCGGAGTGCGCGCGACCATACCGGCACGGACCAGGAACGGCTCGCACACCTCCTCGACGGTGGCGGGCTCCTCCCCCACGGCCACCGCGAGTGTCGACACGCCGACCGGGCCACCACCGAAACTGCGGACGAGTGCGCCGAGAACGGCGCGGTCGAGACGATCGAGACCGATCGGGTCGACGTCGTACACCTCGAGCGCGGCCTGGGCCACGGCCCGGGTCACGACACCGTCGGCGCGCACGTCGGCGTAGTCGCGGACGCGGCGCAGCAACCGGTTGGCGATACGCGGCGTGCCGCGGGAGCGACCGGCGATCTCCGCGGCGGCGTCGTCGCGGAGATCGATCCCGAGGATCGATGCGGAGCGGTCCAGGATGCGCTGCAGCTCGGGGGGCTCGTAGAAGTCCATGTGCGCAGTGAAACCGAACCGGTCGCGCAGCGGGCCGGTGAGGGCACCGGAACGGGTGGTCGCGCCGACGAGGGTGAAGGGTGCGACCTCGAGCGGGATGGACGTCGCGCCGGGCCCCTTGCCCACCACGACGTCGACGCGGAAGTCCTCCATCGCCAGATACAGCATCTCCTCCGCCGGTCGGGCGATGCGGTGGATCTCGTCGATGAACAGCACGTCGCCCTCCGCGAGGTTCGACAGCATCGCAGCGAGATCACCGGCGCGTTCGAGCGCGGGACCGGAGGTCAGTCTCAGTGACGTGCCGAGTTCGGCGGCGATGATCATCGCCATCGACGTCTTGCCGAGACCGGGCGGACCGGACAGGAGGATGTGATCGGGAGTGCCGCCGCGCAGCTTCGCTCCTCGCAGAACGAGCTGCAGCTGTTCGCGGACCCGCGGTTGCCCGATGAAGTCGTCGAGACTGGTCGGGCGCAGACTGGTCTCGATGTCGCTGTCGGAGGGCAGATGCTCCGCCGTGACCGGCGACCGCTCGCGGTCGGCCGATGCAGCATCGAATTCGCGGGCCGCTCCTGCGGCCTCGAACTCACGGTACTCGTCGGTCACCGCGACCTACCCAGCAGCTTGAGCGCCGAGCGCAGTGCCGTCGAGACGTCGGCGCCCGGCTCCTCGGCAAGGACCTTGTCGGCGGCCGGTTCGGCCTGACGCGGCGTGAATCCGAGGCCGACCAGCGCCTCGACGATCTGGTCGCGCAGCGGCGAGGCACCGGCCGCGACAGGCGACGATCCCGTGGCGCCGAAGGCCGCGACCTTGTCGCGCAGTTCGACGATCATGCGTTCGGCGCCACGCTTGCCGATCCCGGGTACCCGCGTCAGCGCTGCGGTGTTGCCGTCGGCGAGAGCCGCACGCAGCGCATCGGGTTCGAGGACGGCGAGCGTGGCCATGGCGAGCCGGGGGCCGACGCCGCTGACCGTCTGCAGCAGGCCGAACAGTTCGCGCGCCTCGGCGTCCACGAAGCCGTACAGCGTCATGGAGTCCTCGCGCACGATCATCGCGGTGGCGAGTCTGGCCTGCTCGCCGCGCCGGAGACCGGCGAGGGTCGCAGGTGTGGTGTTGATCCGATAGCCGATCCCACCCGCCTCGATCACCACGTGGTCGAGGGCTATGTCGAGTACCTCGCCGTGTACCGAGGCGATCACCGGCTACCTGCCTTCCGTGCGGCCGACTGTTCGCGCAGCCGCTCCTCGTAGCGTTTCTTCTGCTGGGCGGCCGCAGCTTCGGCGGCCGCGAGTCTGGCGATCAGCGGGGCCCGCCAACAGTGTGCGACGGCCAGCGCGAGCGCGTCGGCGGCGTCGGCGGGCTTCGGCGCGGCGTCGAGCTTGAGGATGCGGGTGATCATCGTGGTCACCTGCTTCTTGTCGGCCGTGCCACTGCCGGTGACCGCGGCCTTCACCTCGCTCGGCGTGTGGAACATGACCGGGATCGAGCGACGCGCCGCAGCCAGGGCGACGACGCCGCCGGCCTGCGCGGTGCCCATCGCGGTGCGCACGTTGTGCTGGGAGAACACGCGCTCGATCGCGACGACGTCGGGCTTGTAGCGGTCCATCCACTCCTCGACCGAGTCGGAGACCTTGAGGAGCCGGTGCTCGAGGTCGAGTTCGGGCGAGGTGCGGATGACACCGACGGCGACGGGGATCACGTCGCGTCCGCGTCCCGTGTCGACCATCCCCAGACCACATCGGGTCAGACCGGGGTCGACACCCATCACGCGCACCCGACTCACCTCTCGACACCCGAATACGGCCGGGTTTCCGACGCCTTCGACGGACCCGACCTTGCTTCGCACGATTGCGAACGCCTGTTCGAGAGCATAGCGGCCGGGATCGGGTGCCGGGAGACCGACACGCGACCCCGGCCGCTGTGACAAGTACGACGAGCGTCGCTCGTGGACGACTACGACGAGAGCGTCGCTCAGGCGTCGAGTTCGGCGAGGACGTCGTCGGAGATGTCGACGTTCGTGTAGACGTTCTGCACGTCGTCGCAGTCTTCGAGCGCGTCGACCAGCTTCATGACCTTGCGTGCACCCTCGGCGTCGACCGGCACCTCGACGGACGCCCGGAAATCGGGGTCGGCCGAGTCGTAGTCGATGCCGGCGTCGACGAGAGCCGTACGCACGGCGATCAGGTCGGACGCCTCGGAGACGATCTCGAAGGAGTCGCCGAGATCGTTGATCTCCTCGGCACCCGCTTCGAGGACGACCTCGAGGATCTCGTCCTCGGAGCGGCCGTTCTTCTCGAGCACGACGACGCCCTTGCGGGTGAACAGGTAGGCGACCGAACCCGGATCGGCCATGTTGCCGCCGTTGCGGGTCATCGCCGTGCGGACCTCGCCCGCGGCGCGGTTGCGGTTGTCGGTCAGACACTCGATGAGCAGCGCGACACCGTTGGGGCCGTAGCCCTCGTAGGTGATGGTCTGCCAGTCGGCACCGCCGGCTTCCTCACCGCCGCCACGCTTGCGGGCACGCTCGATGTTGTCGTTCGGGACCGAGCTCTTCTTCGCCTTCTGGATGGCGTCGAACAGGGTCGGATTACCCGCCGGGTCGCCACCACCGGTTCGAGCCGCCACCTCGATGTTCTTGATGAGCTTCGCGAACATCTTGCCGCGCTTGGCATCGATGACCGCCTTCTTGTGCTTGGTGGTGGCCCATTTGGAGTGGCCGCTCATTCGCTTCGAGCCCCTTCCGGAGAAGTGTGGTCGGCGTCAACCGACAGGTCGGAGAGTCGATTCTACTCGCTCCCGGTGTGGGCCACCGGCACGGTGGCCGTGTCGTCATGTCGCCGAGGCCGTCGGGCGCACCCGAGGTCGGGTCGCCGAGCGCACGGTCTCCACGAACAGCCGATGCACGCGATGGTCACCGGTGATCTCGGGGTGGAAGGACGTCGCGATCACAGCGCCCTGCCGCACTGCGACCACCCGACCCGCCGCCGGCCCGTCCGGAACCGTGGCCAGGACCTCCACGTCGGGCCCGATCTCCTCCACCCACGGGGCTCGGATGAACACCGCGCGCACCGGCCCGTCGCCGAGACCCGTCATCGGCAGGTCGGTCTCGAACGAGTCGACCTGCCGGCCGAAGGCGTTGCGGCGCACCACGATGTCGAGGGCGTCGAGGTGTTCGGCGTCCTCGGTGGTGTCGAGCACCCGGGAGGCGAGCAGGATCATGCCGGCACACGAACCGTAGGCGGGCAGCCCGGCCTCCAACCGGGCCCGCAGCGGTTCGAGCAGATCGAACACACGCAGCAGACGGCTGACCGTAGTGGATTCGCCTCCCGGAAGGACGATGCCGTCGACCTCGTCGAGTTCGCGTTCGCGACGCACCGCGATCGTCCGCGCGCCTGCCTCCTCGAGAGCGCTGCGATGTTCGCGGACGTCGCCCTGCAATGCCAGGACGCCGATCGTGGGAGAGGAAATGGTCACCGTTGCCTGCCTGTCCGTTCGGGGTCGCCGATGCGCAGGCACTTCGTAGGGACGTCTTCGTCGGGGACGCCCTCGTTCAGGACTCGCGCAGGTACCGCGTGAGTCCTTCCTGCACCACCGCCGCGACCATGTTGCCGTTGCGATCGAAGATCCGCCCCTGGGTCAGTGCGCGCCCCAGCCCGGCGGAGGGTGACGTCTGGTCGTAAAGCAGCCAGTCGTCGGCGCGGAACGGCCGCAGGAACCACATCGCGTGGTCCAGCGATGCACCCTGCGTCCGTTCGTCGTCGTGGCCGACACTCGCCGAGCCGAGCAACGTCATGTCGCTCATGTACGCGAGCGTGCACACGTGGAAGACCGGGTCGTCGGGGAGGATCTCGCGGGACTTGAACCACAGCTGCTGCTGTGCAGCCATCCTGCTCGACGAGTCCATCCGGTCGCGGGGAACGAACCGGAAATCCCATTCGGCCCATTCCTTCTTCGCCCACAGCAGGGTCGCGTCGTCGACCACAGTCTCCGGATCGGGCAGTTCCTCCGGAGCCGGCACCCGCGGAATCGTGTCCTGGTGCTCGATCCCCTCGTCGCGTACGTGGAACGACGCCGACATCGTGAAGATCGCCTTGCCGTCCTGGACGGCCGTCACGCGCCGGGTGCAGAAGGAGCGGCCGTCGCGGATCCGGTCGACGAGGTAGACGATCTGCATCGTCGGGTTCCCCGGCCGGAGGAAGTAGCCGTGCAGCGAGTGGACCCCGAATGCGGGATCGACGGTGCGGACCGCCGACACGAGCGCCTGACCGGCCACCTGACCACCGAACGTCCGCGGCAGCAACGTCTCCGTCGCTATGCCCCGGAAGATGTCGTTCTCGATCTGTTCGAGCGCCAGGATCTGCTCGATCTTCGCCATGGGAACTCCTTCTGTGCACCGTACGCAAGAAGGCTAGCTGCACGGAGGTGTGCCGAACGCCGTGTCCCCGGAAGGTGGCGAGAGAACCGGGATCGCTATCGAGTAGCGAATATGACACCCTCGGGAGAACGGAGGGGGTGCAATGCGACAAGTCACCGATATGGTGCGCAGGAACAGCGTGACGATCACGGGCAACCGACAGGGCCCGGTGGTCGTCCTCGCGCACGGTTTCGGCTGCGACCAGCACCTGTGGCGCCTGATGATCCCGCTGCTCGAACCCGACTTCACCGTGGTGCGGTTCGACCACGTCGGCTCCGGGCGTTCCGATGCGACCGCCTGGGACTCCCAGCGCTACTCGCGGATGGAGACCTACGCCGAGGACGTCGTGGACCTGTGCCGGAGCCTGGATCTCGGGCAGGTGCTCTTCGTCGGCCACTCGGTGAGCGCATCGATCGGTGTCCTCGCGGCGGCAGCTGCCCCGGAGGTCTTCTCCGGTCTCGTGCTGCTCGCGCCGTCCCCGCGCTTCATCGACGATCCGGCCAGCGGATACCGAGGTGGGTTCAGCACCGACGACATCGACGAGCTGCTCGAATCCCTCGAGGCGAACTATCTGGGCTGGACCGAGTCGATGGCGCCGGTCATCATGGGCAATCCCGAGCGACCGGAGCTCGGCGACGAACTCGCCGAGATCTTCTGCCGCACGGATCCCGAGGTGGCGCGCGTCTTCGCCCGGGTGACCTTCCTGTCCGACAACCGCTCCGACCTGGCCGCGGTGTCGGTGCCCACGCTCGTCGCCCAGTGCGCCCACGATGCGATCGCTCCGCGCGAGGTCGGTGCCTTCGTTCACGAGCAGATCCCCGGGAGCGAACTCGTGACCCTGAACGCGACCGGCCACTGCCCGCAGCTCAGCGCACCCGAAGAGACAGCAGCCGCGATCGCGGCGTTCGCGCGCCGATCGGGGTGACGGCGACGACCGATCGAACCCTCGATCCCCGTATCCGACACGGCGATGCGCTGTACGACAACGCGCCGTGCGGATTCCTGACGACGCTCCCGGACGGCCGGATCACGGAGATCAACCGGACCTTGACGGACTGGCTCGGGTTCACGAGCGACGAACTGGTCGGCAAGCGGTACTTCTCGGACCTTCTCAGCGTGGGCGGCCGCATCTACCACGAGACCCACTACGCGCCGCTCCTCCTCATGCACGGACAGATCAACGGGATCGCCCTCGAACTCGTCCGTGCCGACCGGACCCGGCTGCCGGTCCTGGCCGCCTCGGTGGTCGAGCCGGACGCCGAGGGCAGGCCCACGCTGATCCGCACGATGCTGTTCGATGCCCGCGAGCGCCGCGCCTACGAGACGGAACTGCTCCGTGCCCGTCGCGAGGCCGAACTCGAGCGTGAGCGGCTCCGCACGATCAACGCCACACTCCAGGCGACCCTTCTTCCGCCGAGCCTGCCCGCGGTACCAGGACTCGAGGTCGACGCGTACTACCACATCGCGTCCCCCGACGAGGTCGGCGGCGACTTCTACGACCTGTTCCCCGCGCGCGCCGGCACGTGGGGGCTGTTCCTCGGCGATGTGTGCGGAAAGGGCGCTCGCGCAGCGGCGGTGACGTCGATCGTCCGCTACACGCTGCGCGCCGCGGCGGTCTACGAGACGGTCCCGTCCGCGGCGCTCAGGACGCTCAACACCACCCTGCTCGACGAACGCGACAGCGAAACGCGAGCCCCCTTCTGCACGCTCACCTTCGGCACGGTCGCGCCCGATCCGGACACCGGACGGGTCGACATCCGTCTCGCCTCGGGTGGGCATCCGCCGCCGCTCCTCGTGCGCGCGAACGGCAACGTCGACTATCTCCCCACGATCGGCGGACAGCTGATCGGAATGCTGCCCACGCCGCAGCTCGTCGAGCACACCTTCGCGCTGCGCCCCGGCGACACGCTGCTGCTGTACACCGACGGGGTGACCGAGGCCCTCGTCTCCGGTGAGACCCGTGAACGCTTCGGGGAGGACCGGCTCCTCGAGCACGTCCGCGCATCGAAACCGACGAGCGCGGCGGAAGCGGTCGGGGCCGTCCGCGAGGCGCTCGCGACGCTCGGGGCGGGCGTGCAGGACGACGTCGCCCTGCTCGCCCTGCACGCGCCCCGGTAGAACGATCACCAGCCGCGTTCGGCGAGCCGGTGGGGCTGCGGGATCTCGTCGACGTTGATACCGACCATCGCCTCGCCGAGGCCCCGCGAGACCTTCGCGAGCACGTCGGGATCGTCGTGGAAGGTGGTGGCCTTGACGATCGCGGCCGCACGCTGGGCGGGGTTGCCCGACTTGAAGATTCCGGATCCGACGAACACGCCCTCGGCCCCGAGCTGCATCATCATCGCGGCGTCGGCGGGGGTGGCGATGCCACCGGCGGTGAAGAGGGTGACGGGCAGCTTGCCGGCGCGGGCGACCTCGACGACGAGGTCGTAGGGGGCCTGCAATTCCTTGGCGGCGACGTAGAGCTCGTCCTCGGGAAGCGAGCTCAGGCGCCGGATCTCCTGGCGGATCCGGCGCATGTGGGTCGTGGCGTTCGAGACGTCGCCGGTGCCGGCCTCGCCCTTGGAGCGGATCATCGCCGCGCCTTCGTTGATACGGCGCAGTGCCTCACCGAGATTCGTTGCGCCGCACACGAACGGCACGGTGAACGCGAACTTGTCGATGTGGTTCTCGTAGTCGGCGGGGGTGAGCACCTCCGACTCGTCGATGTAGTCGACCCCGAGGGCCTGCAGGACCTGCGCTTCGACGAAGTGGCCGATGCGCGCCTTGGCCATGACGGGGATCGAGACGGCCTCGATGATGCCGTCGATCATGTCGGGATCGCTCATGCGCGACACGCCGCCCTGCGCGCGGATGTCGGCGGGCACGCGTTCGAGGGCCATGACCGCCACCGCGCCGGCGTCCTCGGCGATCTTCGCCTGTTCGGGGGTCACCACGTCCATGATCACCCCGCCCTTGAGCATCTCGGCCATGCCACGCTTGACGCGGGCGGTACCGGTGACGGGGGCGGTGTCGGGGCTGGTCACGATGGGAGTCCTCCTCGGTGGACGGATCGGCGAAAGCTGCCGGCGCACGGGCGACGGGCAGCGGAACCGAGCCTAGGGGCGCAGCCGAGCCGGTCCTATAGCCAGTTCGGAACAACTGGACTGCCGCACACCGGTCCACTCCTCGGACGGGCACTGAAGATCCCGCGCATTCCCCAAAGGAACCGTCCAGTTTCGCGAACTGGATCTCTACGTGAGAGGCCCTGCGGCCGGACCGAAAGGGTTCAAAATTTCACCGGATCGCGCGGATCTCGGGCTCCAGCCGCCGCGTCGCGACCTGCCTCGCCTCATCGAGGAGCTCGGGCAGATCGTGCGGGTAGACCGGGTTCCCGGACCGCACCAGCGCCTGCAGTTCGTCGTCGTCGAACCAGCGATGGTCGAGGCGCATGCTCCGTTCGAGATCGGTGAAGCCGTCTGCAGCGGGTTCGAAGGACGGTACCCGCACCGAGAAGAACAGCTCCTCCGAGTGCAGGACCTCACCGTTGAACGGGAAGACGGCCACGCGCCGCCACATCGGCCCGCACAGGAGGTCGCGCTCGACCCGCAGACCGGTCTCCTCGGCGAGCTCCCGGAGCGCGGCCGTCGCCAGGTCCTCGCCGGGTTCGACGGCGCCACCGATCGTGAACCAGAAGTGCCGCTCGGGCACCGCGGGGTCGTGTCCGCGCAGCAGCAGGACCAGGCCGTCCTCGTCGAGCACCACGACGCGAGCCGACGTTCGTGCCCGATCCGGCACCGGGGTGGTCCGCGAAGCGGGAGCAGTGGCCGCGCCTGAGGAAGGGGACGTGCCGGGAACGGCCGGAGGCGCGGTGGCGACCGCACCCGCCCGCTCGGCAATCTCGAAATAGGTGGGCAGCGGCGCGGTTCCCCCGAGGTGCAACCAGCGGACCGGCCGTCGGGTGCGCAACGCCAGGGTGTCGCGCACCGCGTCGTTGTGGAAACGACGGGCGATGAGCACCCGCGCCTCCGCGTCGGCGAGCTCGGCCACGAGTTGGGGGCGCAGCCGGCCGGTCTCGAGCCGTGCCAAGGAGGCCGACAACGCGTTCTCGGCCTCCTCGCGCCGGGCGCGGTCCGCACGTTCGGCAGTATCGGCGAGCAGGGCGAGAGTGCGTCCCTCCGGGACCGGGATCGACGCCACGATGCTCCGCACGACCGCCGCGCGACGCGCCAGGGCCGCATCGAGTGCCTGCCAGGACAGATCCGAGCGCACATGGAGGCGGTCGAGTCGGTTGGCGGTGGAATAGGCCCACACACCGATCGCCACGACCACGGCGGCGATCAGCGACAGGACGAGGATCGTCACCGCGCTGACGGTCACGACCGGACCTCCCGCACCGGGCCGGCACCGACGGTGACGGTCTCGTAGACCCGCAGGATCTGATCTGCGACCACCGGCCAGTCGTACGCTTCGACCACCGTGGATCCGAAGTCGACCAATGCCTGCCGGCGGTCGTCGTCGTCGAGGACCTCGAGGAGTCCACGCGCGAGCGCATCGGCATCGGCGACCGGGACGAGGACCCCGGCCTGCCCGTCGCGCAGTACCCGGCGGAAGGCGTCGAGCTGGGAGGCGACGACCGCCGTCCCCGCGGCCATGGCCTCGACGAGCACGATGCCGAAGCTCTCACCACCGAGGTTCGGCGCGCAGTACACGTCGGCGCTGCGCATCGCGGACGCCTTCTCGTCGTCGTCGACCTGCCCGAGCAGCCGCAAGTGCCGGAAGTAGCGTCCCGCTTCCTTCCGCAAGCGGTCCTCGTCACCGCGCCCGACCACGAGGATCTCGATGTCGGGATGTCGGGCGACGAGCGCCGGCAACGCGCCGAGCAGGATCTCCATGCCCTTGCGGGGTTCGTCGTACCGGCCGAGGAAGAGCACCGTGCGGCCCGCTCGCGGGTAGCCCGGCAGCAGCGGGGCGTGCCGGAAGAACGGCACGTCCACACCGTTGGGGATCTCGACCGCATCGGCACCGAGAGAGGTGACCTGCCACCGCCGGGCCAGCTCGGACACCGCGATCCGGCCGCTGATCTTCTCGAGATAGGGCTGCAGGACACCCTGGAAGGTGCTGAGCACCAGCGATTTCGTCGTCGACGTGTGGAAGGTCGCGACGATCGGTCCTTCCGCCACCTTGAGCGCGAGCATCGACAGGCTCGGCGCGTTCGGTTCGTGGATGTGGAGGACGTCGAAATCGTTGTCGTTGATCCAGCGGCGGACCCGGGCATAGGAGACCGGACCGAAACTCAGGCGCGCGACGGACCCGTTGTACGGGATCGCGACGGCGCGACCGGCGGAGACGACGAAGTCGGGCAGGGGCGTCGTCTCCGACGCGGGTGCCAGCACACTCACCTCGTGCCCGCGGCCGATGAGGACCTCCGCGAGATCCACGACGTGTGCCTGTACTCCACCGGGAACGTCGAAGGAGTACGGGCAGACCATCCCGATCCTCACCTACGCCTCCATCCGGGCGCGGCGAGCCTCCGACAAGTCGTCGAGCCACAACGGCTGCAGCATGTGCCAGTCCTCGGGGTGGGCGGCGATGTTGGCGGCGAACCGGTCGGCGAGGGCCTGTGTGGCAGCGTCGATCCCGACACTCACGTCGAGCTCCGGATCCACGCGGAACCCCCAGCCGTCCTCGGTGAACCAGCAGTGCACCGGCAACAGTGCCGCACCGGTGTCGATGGCCAGTTTCGCCGGTCCGGCGGGCATGCGGGTGGGTTCGCCGAAGAAGGTGACCGGCACTCCCTTGCGGGCGAGGTCGCGTTCGCCGAGCAGGCACACGATCCGGTTGTCGCGCAACCGCGCGGCAAGCTCCCCGAACGGCGGCGTCTCCCCGCCGCTCGAGGGGAAGATCTCGAAACCGAGACCCTCGCGGTAGTCCACGAAACGGCGGTAGAGGGACTCCGGACGCAGGCGCTCGGCGACCGTGGTCAATCCGCCGAAGTAGCGGACGCACCACACGCCGGCGAGATCCCAGTTCCCACTGTGGGGCAGCGCCAGGATCGCGCCGCGACCGGCGGCGAGCGCCGCCTCGATGTGCTCACGGCCCTCGATGGACGAATCGATCGACTTCGCGGTCGCGTCGAGATCCATCGATGGCAGGCGGAACGCCTCGCGCCAGTAGCGCGCGTAGGACCGGACCGACCGGCGGATCAGATCGTCGGGCACCTCGTGCGGCTGCACCCCGAGCACCCGCGCGAGGTTGCGGCGCAGTTGCTGCGGTCCGCCGCCACGGCGCGCCGCATGGTCGGCGCCGGCGTCGAACAACCGTCGCGCGACGCCGTCGGGCAGTGCCCGGACCAGGCGCCAGCCACCCGCGTACGCGAGATCGGACGCCTTCTCGCCGACACTCACTGTGCTCCCCCGTCGTCCCGGGTCTCCGTCGTCCCCCCGGCCGGGGGCGTGATGGGAAGCAGTTCGCGCGCACCCGCGGAGTTGCGGACGGCGAGCACCCGCTGGAAGACGGTGATCACCGATCCGACGACGAGCAGCCACATGGCGATGTGGATCGCCCAGTCGAGTCCGAGGCCGGTGAGACCGGCGCCGACGAGCACGATCACGAGCCGGTCGGGTCGTTCGATCAGACCGCCGTCGGCGGACAGTCCACTCGCTTCGGCCCGCGCCTTCGCGTACGAGATGACCTGCGAGGTCACCAGACAGAGCAGGGTGGCGACGAACAGCGGACGGCTCTGCTCGTGGTAGACGGCCCACCACGCGAGACCGGCGAAGATCGCGCCGTCGGCGACCCGGTCGCAGGTCGCGTCGAGAACCGCGCCGAAGCGCGTTCCGCCACCGCGGGCCCGGGCCATGGCTCCGTCGAGCATGTCGAACATGACGAACAGCCAGATGACCATCGCACCCCAGAACAGGTGTCCCATGGGGAACAGGGTCACGGCGGCGGCGATCGTGGCGACGGTGCCGACGACTGTGACGGCGTCCGGAGTCAGGCCGGTACGGATCAGCGCCTTGCCGAGCGGCGCGGTGACCTTCGACACCGACGCACGCCCGAAGAAGCTCAGCATCCCGCGACCCCTGTCTTCCTGTCCGACCGTTGTGTCCGGAATCCGATCCTGCCACGAGTAGGGCCGGGAATGCGCAGTCGGCCCGCAGCGGATCGACACGCGAACGGCACCACGGCCGTACGATGCGATCGCGACGACTCGGGGAAGGCTGTCACTCGTCCCATGCCGAGGCGAGCAGTGCACGGGTGTCGCGCAGCAACTGCACCATGACCTTCGACCCACCGAGGACGGTGATGAAGTTGGCGTCGCCGCCCCAGCGCGGCACGACGTGCAGGTGGAGATGCTCGGCCAGCGAGCCTCCCGCCGCGGCACCGAGGTTGAGGCCGACGTTGAAGCCGTGCGGACGCGAGACGCGCTTGATGACGCGGAGCGCCCGCTGCGCGAACTGCATGAGTTCGGCGCTCTCCTCGGGCGTCAGGTCCTCGAGGTTGGCCACCCGGCGATACGGTACGACCATCAGGTGCCCCGGGTTGTACGGGTACAGGTTGAGCACCGCGTACACCGTTTCGCCGCGAGCGACGACGAGACCTTCCTCGTCGGACATCTTCGGGATATCGGTAAAGGGTTCGTACGGCTCGTCGCGACCTCGCGGGGACTCGGTGATGTACGACATCCGGTGCGGCGACCACAGGCGCTGCAGGTGGTCGGACTCCCCCACACCGCGATCGACCATCGACGCGGGACTGTCGTCGGTCGCGGGGATGTCGGCCGGCCCCGGAGTGCGATCGCCCGTCACGACGGGCTGCCTTCCCCACCGGAACCGACGAGCTCGGCGGTGGGCGAGGCGTTCTCGCGGCGACGGACCCATTCGGTCACGATCCGCACGGCCTCGTCGACCGGCACGCCGTTGACCTGCGTGCCGTCGCGGAAACGGAAACTGACCGCGCCCGCCGCGACGTCGCGCTCACCGGCGAGCAGCATGAACGGCACCTTCTGCGTGGTGTGGGTGCGGATCTTCTTCTGCATACGGTCGTCGGAGACGTCGACCTCGGCCCGGATCCCCTGAGCCTTCAGCTTGCCCACGACGTCGAACAAGTGGTCCTCGAAGTCCGCGGCCACAGGAATGCCCACGACCTGGACGGGCGAGAGCCACGCCGGGAAGGCACCGGCGTAGTGCTCGGTGAGCACGCCGAAGAACCTCTCGATCGACCCGAAGAGCGCCCGGTGGATCATGACGGGCCGGTGTTTCGCCCCGTCGGTGCCGGTGTACTCGAGCTCGAATCGCTCCGGCAGATTGAAGTCGAGCTGGATCGTCGACATCTGCCAGCTGCGGCCCAGGGCGTCCTTGACCTGCACCGAGATTTTCGGACCGTAGAAGGCCGCACCGCCCGGATCCGGGACGAGGTGCAGACCCGAGGCCTCGGCGACCTCGCGCAGGGTGTCGGTCGCGACGTCCCACAGCTCGTCGCTGCCGACGAACTTCTTGGGATTCTTCGTCGACAGTTCGAGGTAGTAGTCGTCGAGCCCGTAATCCTTCAGCAGGTCGAGGATGAACTTCAGGACGCTGGTGAGCTCGTCGCGCATCTGCTCCGGGGTGCAGAAGATGTGCGCGTCGTCCTGCGTCATGCCGCGCACACGGGTGAGCCCGTGGATCACACCGGACTTCTCGTAGCGGTAGACGGATCCGAACTCGAACATGCGAAGCGGCAGCTCGCGGTACGAGCGGCCTCGCGACCGGAAGATCAGGTCGTGCATCGGGCAGTTCATCGGCTTGAGGTAGTAGTCCTGACCCGGCTTGCGAACCGTGCCGTCCTCGTTGAGCTCCTCGTCGATGTGCATCGCCGGGAACATGCCGTCGCGGTACCAGTCGAGGTGACCGGAGACCTCGTAGAGGTGGCCCTTGGTGATGTGCGGCGAGTACACGAACTCGTAGCCGGCCTCGACGTGCCGCTGACGCGAGTAGTTCTCCATCTCCTGGCGGATGATGCCGCCCTTCGGATGGAAGACCGGCAGTCCCGAGCCGAGCTCGTCGGGAAACGAGAACAGGTCGAGTTCGGTGCCGAGCTTGCGGTGGTCGCGGCGCTCGGCCTCGGCGAGGAGTTCGAGGTGCGCGTCGAGCGCCTCGGTGGACTCCCAGGCCGTGCCGTAGATGCGCTGCAGGCCGGCGTTGTCCTGGTCGCCGCGCCAGTAGGCCGCGGAACTGCGCGTGAGCTTGAACGCCGGGATGAACTTGGTGGTGGGCACGTGCGGGCCGCGGCACAGGTCCTTCCAGACGAGCTCACCCGTGCGGGGGTTGAGGTTGTCGTAGATGGTCAGTTCCTTGCCGCCGACCTCCATCACCTCGGGGTCCGGCTCGAAGTCACTGCTTCCTGCCTTGTCGTCGATGAGTTCGAGTTTGAACGGTTCGTCCTTCAATTCCTCGCGGGCGTCCTCGAGGCTGTCGACGACGCGACGCGAGAAGCGCTGGGCATCCTTGACGATCTTCTTCATCCGCTTCTCGAGCTTCGCGAGATCTTCGGGCGTGAAGGGACGCTCGACCTGGAAGTCGTAGTAGAAGCCGTCGCGGATGGGCGGGCCGATGCCGAGCTTCGCCTCCGGGAACTCCTGCTGCACGGCCTGTGCGAGCACGTGGGCGGCCGAGTGGCGGATGACGCTGCGACCGTCCTCGGTGTCGGCGCCGACGGCCTCGACCTCGACGTCCGATTCCGGCGTCCACGAAAGATCGTGCAGCGTGCCTTCCGAGTCGCGGACGACCACGATCGTCTCGGGTCCCTTGGTGGGCAGACCCGCGTCACGGACCGCCGCGCCCGCAGTGGTCCCCGCGGGCACCCGGACGATCGTGGCTGGTTTCGCGGATGCGGGCGTGGTCACTGTGACGGACTCCTCGGCTCGATGCCTGATACGTGGTCGTCGCCGGACGCGTGCTGCGGTCGACGATCGCAAGCACACGGCAACTTCATCATGCTATCGACATCCGCCCGGGCAGCGAACACAGGGAGCCGAGCGGAGAAACTCAGAGGTGGTTGAGACCCGTCAGCACCCGTTCGAGCAGTTCGACGTTCGGTCCCACCTTGTCGGCCGTGCGGTGCACGGTGATCTCGCCGGTCGCCGCGAGATCCCCGACGAGCACGCGCGCGACACCGAGCGGGATCTGCGCGAGGGCCGCGATCTCCATGATCGATCTCGGCTGGGCGCACAACGCCAGCACGAGGCGATGCTCGTCCATCGCCGGACCGGACTCACTGCCCATCGCGGAGGGGACGGCCGACACGAGCACTTCGAGAGGCAGCTCCACCTCGGCTCGGGTGCGTCCCCCGCTCCGCACGAACGGGCGCACGAACGACGACGTCTCTGACTGGTTCATGTCCTCGATTCCCACACTGGTCCCGGTGCCCGTATTCCGGCCGGCCGGCTGCGCTGCACCGCCCGACAACGCTCTGTCGACCGACAACGCTCTGTCGACCGGCTGCGCTGTGTCGACCGGCTGCGCTGCGGGACGGTACATCTCGGCTGCCGTGACCTCGTCCACGACGGGGCCCGGCTCGCGGTGATTCCGTACCGGCACGGCGTGATCCGCCGGCCGCCGACGTCGACGGGACCGACCGGATCCGAATCTCGCTCCGGTCGCCCCCACGACCGGCCATTCGCTGTCCGCAACGCTCATCCGGACGTGCCCTCCTCGACGACCACGATCCTGCCATCACTACGCGCACTTCGGCCACAAGCACCACAGCTGTGCCCACACGACACGCGTGGTCGGGCCCGAGGGGGCCGTTGCGGTTCGAAGGAAACAAGCGCTCGCGGGCGACCACCCGACCGGGCGCCACGCTCGCTCAACGATTTCATCAAGGTACGAAAAAAGGCACCCCTGCGGGGGTGCCTTTCGTCACTGCCGATCTCGGTGGTCCCGGCTGGGATCGAACCAGCGACCTCCCCGGTGTGAACGGGACGCTCTTCCACTGAGCCACGGGACCGGGCCGCTCCGCAGCGGCTCGAACGAGATGGAACACTAACACGCTCCCGCCATGAAGACGAATCGCCTGGTCCCAGCGTTTCGACGCGGATGTTCCGTGCAGCGCGTTCGGGTGGCGCCTCTCGCGCGCGTACGCGAGCGGGCAGGAAACCGTGCTCGTAGAGACGAGAAGGCGCACCCGGAGCCCCGGGACGTGGACGGCCCTCAACTCGGGAGGACCGGGGAACGCAAGTGTCGGCCGGAGCGACACGAGCGGGGGACGCGGGCTCGGCCTCCGAAGCCCTATTCGTCGCCTCCCGCAGGGGTCATCAGCCCGTCACCTTCGCGAAATCTGCCGGTTTTCTGCCGTTGACCTGCGGATTTGTGCGTTTCGTAGATGCTCGGCTACTGTTTTGAACCGCACCACGGAGAGCACGACGCCGAACGGTGCGAATGCGGATGTAGCGCAGCTGGTAGCGCATCACCTTGCCAAGGTGAGGGTCGCGGGTTCGAATCCCGTCATCCGCTCGAGAGGTTGGACTCGACCTTTTACGGTGGAGTGGCCGAGTGGTGAGGCAACGGCCTGCAAAGCCGTGCACACGGGTTCGATTCCCGTCTCCACCTCGCGCGATTAGCTCAGCGGGAGAGCGCTTCCCTGACACGGAAGAGGTCACTGGTTCAATCCCAGTATCGCGCACCAGGTTCGACCAGCACGTGGGCCGAGCCGGTTCACCGAAAGAACGTGCACATGCGGATGTAGCGCAGCTGGTAGCGCATCACCTTGCCAAGGTGAGGGTCGCGGGTTCGAATCCCGTCATCCGCTCCATTCCGGCGATCACCATGCCGGCGCGATTAGCTCAGCGGGAGAGCGCTTCCCTGACACGGAAGAGGTCACTGGTTCAATCCCAGTATCGCGCACAGAAGATGAAGGCTCCCTTCGAATTTCGAAGGGAGCCTTCATTCGTTCGTGGAGACGCATTCGTTCGTGGAGACCGCCGATCGTCCGGGCCACCCGGTGAGAATCCGGCAACGGGTGATCCGGTGCGGAGGTATTCCCCGCACCGGACCGGCGCGTCACGCGCCGAGCGTGTTGATCCCCGCGATCATCGCCCGCAGCGACGACTCGTTGCCGGTCTCGCCCGTGCCCATCACCCAGGTCGTGCGCTCGCCGGAGCGGCACAGCAGGAAGGTCGCGGACATCTCACCGAGGTCGTGGCGGTGGAACGACAGGATCTCGATGTTCAGCCCGAGGTCGTACAGCATCGCGGTCATCGCGGCGATCGGTCCGCAGGTCGTGGCGGATGCCGTATGGATCGTGTCGCCGATCGCGATCGTCGCCTCGAAGGCGCTGCGTCCCGCACCCAGGGCCGTCGCGGTCCAGCCACCGAGGCGGACCGGGCCGTGCTGCGCACCGTAGGTGGATTCGAACTCCGTCCAACTCATGCCGGAGGCTTCCTCGCGCAATCCCCGAGGAAGGCCGCGTCCGTAGCGGGCGAAGAACGGATCGGCATCAGGGGTGCCAGAGGGGAACATCGGAGCGAAACCCGAGAAGGAGGTGAAGGCGTTCATCGTTCGTAGTGGTCTTCCACGAGAAGGAAGGACCGACGCGTAGCTCAACGACCCGCAGCGAGGGGTCGGTCCGAATCAGACCCCGCTACGGCGGTGAACTACGAGTACGCGCTTCATAGCCGCGACGGTACAACGCACCGACATTTCGTGCAAGTCGCATCCACGGGACCGTGTGACGCAACCGTGACCACGGTCGCTGGAACCTGAGGGATCCCTCATGTAGCGTGGATGTTGCCATCCCCCCGATGGTGTCGAACCCCAGCCATGACCCCCCATCCAAGGCTGGGGTTCAGCCATATCCGGACCCTTCTCCGTCTCGCGTCCGGGCTCGTGTCTCCGTCTCGCATCGACACGCGGGGCACCTGCCGTATCGTCCCGTCCGAGTGCTTCACTGGTGTGCATGTCCATGCCACCACTCGAAGAAGCAGTCTCCGTCGACGAGGCGGGCATCTGGGACGCCGAGGCAATCGCTCAGGTCGCCGCCGCGACCTTCCCGCTCGCCTGCCCTCAGGACGCCGCCGAGGACGACATCGCCGACTTCATCGAGCGCACCCTCAGCGCGGAGAAGTTCGCCGAGTACCTGTCCTCCCCCGAACGCATCGTTCTCGAGGCGCGCGCGGGTGAGGAGATCGTCGGTTATCTGATGGCAGTGGACGCCGCTCCCGAGGATCCGGCGATCGACGCGATGATCACGGCGCGGCCGGCGATCGAGATCAGCAAGCTGTACGTGATGCCGGGCCATCACGGTTCCGGAATCTCTGCGGCGCTCATGGATGCGATCGTCGCGCGGGCCCACACACTCGGGCGTGTGGGCCTGTGGCTCGGCGTCAACCAGGAGAACACCCGCGCCCGGCGCTTCTACGAGAAGCAGGGCTTCGAGGTGGTGGGCACGCGCACATTCGTCGTGGGGGCGCAGACGCACGACGATTTCGTCATGCAGCGCACCCTCCGAAGGGATGACGGCCGGTGAGCCGGTGATGGGGTGGAGGTCGACCCGGCGCGCATGAGCGCCGGGTATCCGATCAGCCCGCGGCAACCTCGAATCGGGACAGCGCCAGCAGACGGGACGTCGCGCGCAGGTACTTCTTGCGGTAGCCGCCCGCGAGCATCTCGGGCGTGAAGATCTCGTCGAGCTTGGCGCCGGAGACCGTCACGGGGATGCTCGCGTCGTACATGCGGTCGGCGAGGACCACCAGACGTAGGGCCACCGACTGGTCCTTCGCCGGGTGCACACCCTCGAGGAAGACGGCGGGGACACCCTCGACGAGCTTGCCGTAACGGGACGGGTGCAGCGTGCTCAGGTGCGCGCACAGCTCGTCGAAGTCGTCGAGCGTCGCACCCGGGATCGCGTCGGCGCGCTCGGTGAGCTCTGCCGAGTCGACCGGATCGGGTGCAGGCGGCAGGTCGCGGTGACGGTAGTCGGGGCCGTCGACGCGGATGGTCTCGAAGATCGACGCGAGCTTCTTGATCTCGCGCAGGAAGTCCTGTGCCGCGAACCGTCCCTCACCCAGCTGGCCGGGGAGCGTGTTGGAGGTCGCGACGATCGAGACGCCGCGGGCCGACAGTTCGGTCAGCAGGCGCGAGACGAGCATGGTGTCGCCCGGATCGTCGAGTTCGAACTCGTCGATGCACAGCACGCTGTGGTTCGACAGCTCCTCGACGGCCTTGTTGAACCCGAGGGCGCCGACGACGTGGGTGAGCTCGACGAACGTGCCGAAGGCCTTGGGCGCGGGTGCGCTGTGGAAGATCGAGGCGAGCAGGTGGGTCTTGCCCACGCCGAAGCCGCCGTCGAGGTAGAGGCCGGCCCCCTGCGGCTGGGAGCGGCGGCCGAACAGGCCGCGCTTGCCGCCGCGGATCTTCCCGATCTTGCCGACGAACTCCGCAGCGGTCGTCACCGCGGCCGCCTGGCTCGGCTCGTTCGGATCCGGAATGTACGACTCGAAGCTCACCTCGTCGAACATCGCGGGGGGCACCATCTGCGCCACCAACTGGTCTGCAGGCACCACCGGATTGCGGTCGACGAGACGTTCGTGCATCAGCCCAGGGTACGACCGCATCATGCTCGGATCCTCACTCGAATCCGGAATGCGACCTACTTCACACGGCGTTCACCTCGGCGTCATGCACCGGGAGGACACTTCGGATCGGCCGCTCGACCACCGGTTGCGCGCGGCCGCCGGTAAACCTGGCAGGCTGTGCGCATGCGCAGATCGGGAGTGATCGCCGCGATGTTGATCACGGTTGCCGCGGCGTCGACCGCGTGCGGAGCAGGACCGTCGATACGTCCCGACGTCGCCGTGGTGCGCGACGATCCCGGTGGCGCCGTCGACGGGACCCCGCAGGACGAGACCGAGGTACCCGAACTTCCGGTGCCGTCGGCCGAACCGGCGTGGCGGAACTGCACGGACGAGACGCTCTCCTCGTTCGACGCACCGCCGGGTGCCCAGGGCCTCGTTCTCGAGTGCGCGGAGGTCGTCGCCCCGATCGATGCGGCCGGCACCGTGACGGGCACCTTCCCGCTGGCAGTCATGCGCGCACGACTGCCCGACACCCCCACCGACGTGGCGCCGCTGGTTCTCACGACCGGCGCCGACGTCGCGTCGACGCGCGCACTGACCGCCATGGCGACCGGCGCGATGTCGGGTGCACTGGCGATGCGTCCGATCGTCGCGGTGGATCGGCGCGGGATCGGCAACTCGCTCGCGATCGACTGCATCTTTCCTGCTGATCGTCGCGGTCTCGGCGATCTCGGACAATTCGGCCGCACCGGCGATGCACCCGAACGCGTCGCCGATCTGGGTCGTCAGGCGACCGTCTCGTGCACCGACTACCTGCAGCCGCAGCAGCTGATGTTCGGCGCATCACACGCCGCCGACGACATCGAACGCCTCCGGCAGGCATGGGGCGTGGACCGGATCGGTCTCCTCGGGGTGGGGAACGGTGCGACGGTCGCGCTCGCCTACGCCGCCGCCTATCCGGGCGCGGTCGGCCGTCTCGTCCTCGACTCCCCCGCCGCGGCCACCGCCGACGCCGAACTCATGGCCGAGTCGCAGGCCCGCGGCGCGGAGGCCGCCGTCGATGCCTTCGCCCGGCAGTGCACCGCCCTCGACTGCGCCCTGGGCGACGATCCGCGCGCGGCGATCGAGGATCTGCACGAGCAGGCCACCGAGGGTGAACTCGCGCCGGTCTCGGCCAATTCCTTCCTCACGGCGCTGACGGGTGTCCTCGGCACGCCGCGCGCCGATCTGCAGGCCCGCGTCCGTGAGGTGGCGGACGTCCTCGCAGCCGCGCGGGACGGCGATGTCATGCCGCTCATCGAACTGGTCGGTGTGGCCGAGGAGAGGCTCTCGACGGACGGTCAGTTCGTCGCCCGGTGCAGCGACGGACAGCGCTGGCCGACCCCGACCCACGCGGGCGATCTCGCCCGGAGTTGGTCCACCCTCTATCCGCTGTACGGCGCGGATCTGGCGACGGGCCTGACGGCATGTGCGGCGTGGCCGAGCCTGCCTCCCCCGCCGCTGCCGGCGGCGCTCGACGTGCCCGTGCTCGTCTCCTCGGGGGCCGCGGACCCGGTCGTGGGCAATGCCGGCGTGGAGTCGGTGACCGGTGTGCTCACCGCAGGCGGTATCGCCTGGGCGTCACTGTCGTGGCAGGGTGCCGGTTACTCGGCGGTCCTGCACTCGGGATGCGTGCAGGCGCGGGTGGAGACCTATCTGTCCGACGGAGAACTTCCACCCAACGGGAGCCTGTGCCCCGCGTGACGTTCCCCGGTCGGGGGCAGGGCGTGTGCACGGGTCCGCAGGCCCGCGGTGTACCGTGCCGTAGTGTTCCTCAGAAGTCTCGAACCCCGGACCGCACGCACGACCGCCGAGGTGGTCAAGGCTGTGGTGTGGCCCCTGGCCATACTGACGGTTCTGCACCGGGTCGTAATCAAAGCGGTCAACGGGTTCCGGACGGACGACTTCACCCCGGTCTACAACGCCGCGCTGGCCTTCCTCAACCGCCGGCCGGTGTACACCGCCGAGTTCCAGTGGGTCGATCCCCACTACCTCTATCCGCCTTCCGGCACGTTGTTGATCGCCCCGATCGCGGTGATCGACCCCGAGCGGTCGCGGTGGTTGTTCATCCTCGCCAATGCGATCGCGATCCTCGTCGCGCTCTACCTGTTGCTGCGCATGTTCGGTCTGCGACTCGATTCGCCGATCGCGCCGGTGCTGGTCTTCGCCGCGTTCGCGTCCGAGACGGTGACGAACACGCTCGTCTTCACGAACATCAACGGTCTCGTCCTGCTCGGCGAGATCGCGTTCCTGACGCTGCTGCTCAAACGACGTGATCTGTGGGCGGGGGCTGCGCTCGGCCTGACCTTCGCCGTCAAACCGATCCTCGCTCCCCTGCTGTTGCTCCCGCTCGTGCGCGGACAGTGGAAGGTCTTCATCACCGCCGCGGGTGTCCCGATCGCGCTGACGATCATCGCGTGGCCCCTGTCGGTCGACGCGTGGCAGTTCGTCGAGCACACCGTGCCGTACCTGCTCGAGTCCCGCGACTACTTCAACAGCGCGATCGTCGGCAACGGCATGTACTACGGGCTCCCGGCCTGGCTGATCTTCGGTCTGCGGGCGGTGCTCGCGGTGATGGTCGCGGTGTCGGTGTGGTTGCTCTACCGCTACTGCCGCCACGACGAGGTGTTCTTCGTGTGCACCGCCGGCGGTGTGTTGCTCGCGGCTTCGTTCCTGCTCGGATCGCTCGGCCAGATGTACTACTCGATGATGCTGTTCCCTCTGCTGATGACGGTGCTGCTGCCGAACTCCGTGATGCGGAACTGGCCCGCCTGGCTCGCCGTCTACGGCTTCCTGAGCTACGACTCGTGGCTGTCGAACCGGTGGGTGGAGGCCGGGCGCGCGGCGGAGTACATGAAGACAACCTTCGGCTGGTCGCTGCTGCTCATCGTCGTCTTCGCCGTCCTGCTCGACCGTTACCTCGTCGCGAAGCGCGAAGGGCGCCTGGCAGACGGCATCGAGCCGTCGCACCTGCTCGAGGAGAAGCAGCCCGCACGGACGTGATCGTCCGTGCCGGTGCAGACGTGACGCGCGCGCCGAGCGCGGTTAGCGTGGAGATCATGACGTCTGCTCCTCGATCCGAACCCGCACCCAAGGTCGTCCACACCGACGAGGAATGGCGCGCGAAGCTCACTCCCGCCGAATTCGCCGTGTTGCGTCAGGCCGGCACCGAGCGTCCCTTCGTCGGCGAGTACACCGACACCGAGACCGAGGGCATCTACGAATGCCGCGCGTGCGGTGCCGAACTGTTCCGCAGCACCGAGAAGTTCCACTCCCACTGCGGGTGGCCGTCGTTCTTCGACCCCGCCGACTCCGACGCCGTGATCCTGCGCGAGGACAACTCGCTGGGCATGCGGCGCATCGAGGTGGTGTGCGCGACGTGCCACAGCCATCTCGGGCACGTCTTCGAGGGCGAGGGTTACCCGACGCCCACCGACAAGCGGTACTGCATCAACTCGATCTCCCTGCGCCTGGTTCGGTCGGAGTGATCCCGGCCGCGGCCAGCGCGGTCCACAGCGCGTCGTGCCGCTCGGTGGTCGGTGTCGGTTCGACGAGTTCGAACGCGCATCCGATCGACCGGGCGGCACCGTCCGCCTTCTCGCTGTCGCCGATCATCAGCGTCCGTCGCGGGTCGACACCGAGTCTGTCGACGGCGTGGCGGAAGATCTCCGGTTCGGGCTTGACGGCGCCCACTTCGAAGGACAGCGCGAACACCGACACGAGGTCGTCGATACCGAGCCGCGCGAAGGCCGGCCGCAGGTCGAAGGCGATGTTGCTCACCACGCCGACGGCGATCCCGTCTCCAGCGAGCGCCTCGATGACGGGGACGGTGTCGGGATAGACGGTCCAGCAGTCGGGGTCGGTCACCTTCTCGTAGAGCGCCTGTGCCTGTTCGGGATCGGCCACGCCCGATCTGCGCAGCACCGTCAGGTAGGCCTCGCGGTGCCAGCGCGGTTCGCGGTCGCGGTTGGTCCACGCGTGGTGCTCGTCGGCGTCCATCTCGACGGGCTGCCCGACGGGTTGCGTCAGCCGCCGCATGAGTTCGGCCTGCCGGTGCACGTCGAAGGGTCTGCCCTCGTGGTCGGTGACGTCCGCGAGCCAGCTCTCGTCCTCCTCGAGCCGGAACAGGGTGCCGGAGAAGTCGAACAGGACGGCATCGAAGGGGGTCTCGGCCATGTCCCGAGGCTAACGGCTGAGCGACAGTGGCAGGTCGGCTCGGCTAGATCTCCTCGAGCAGTCGCATCGCCGCCATCGCGGCGGGCCGGCCGCTCGCAGGGAATGTCCCGATGCGGACCGAGTCATGTGCCGCGAGGCTACCGACCGAGGGGCCGGTTTGCCACAATGTCTCGCATGGCTGAGACGGGTACGAGAATCCGGCGACACACGAAGCTGTCCGTCGTCGGCGCCGGGAGCGTCGGTACCGCGGTGGCGTATGCATGTCTACTCAGGGGTTCGGCAGACGCGATCGCGCTGTTCGACACGAACTCCGCGAAGGTGCGCGCGGAGGTCCTGGACCTGAACCACGGCACGCAGTTCGCGCCGTCGTGCCGGATCGAGGGCAGCGACGACATCGCGGTCACCGCCGGTTCCGATCTGATCGTCGTGACCGCGGGGGCCAAGCAGCATCCCGGCCAGTCGCGTCTGGATCTCGCGGCGGCGAACGTCGCCCTGACACGGGACCTGACTCCCGGCCTGCTGTCCGTCTCCCCCGATGCAGTGATCGTCTTCGTCAGTAATCCGGTCGACATCGTCACCCGCGCCGCGATCGCGGCGACCGGCGTCTCGGACGGCCGGATCTTCGGGTCGGGCACGGTGCTCGATTCCGGCCGGCTGCGGTATCTGCTCGCCCACCGCGCCGACGTCGCGGTCGAGAACGTTCACGCGTTCGTCGTGGGGGAACACGGCGACTCGGAGGTCGCCCTGTGGTCGAGTGCGACGATCGGCGGCGTGCCGGTGGAGTCCTTCGCCGTCGACGGACGACCCGTCTTCGGACCGGACACCCGCGCCGAACTCTTCGAGGAGGTCGTGCGCAGCGCCTACGAGATCATCCGCGGCAAGGGCGCCACGAATCTCGCGATCGGACTGTCGAGTGCCCGCATCGTGGAGGCCGTGCTGCGGAACCAGCGCCGGGTGCTCGCGGTGTCGACGCTGCAAACCGGGCGGCACGGTCTGCAGGACGTCTGCCTCTCGCTTCCCACCGTCGTCGACGCGCGCGGCGCGCACACCGTGCTCGATGTGCCGTTGTCGTCGGAGGAGGAAGCGGGGCTGGCCGCCTCCGCGGCCACCCTGCGTGGGGTCCAGTCGTCACTCGGACTGTGACCGCTCAGCGCTGCCGGACGACCGGCGGATCGTAGGCCCGGATGGGCGGCAACTCGCCGTCGAACCGCTCGATGTCGACGAGCACGTGCTGCCCCGTGCATCCGTGCGACAGCGACGACGTGCCGACGTCGGGGGTGAGCACGTTCGCGTTCCCGTGCACGCACATCGATCCGGGATCGGACGGATCCAGCGGGTCGTACCAGGCTCCCGTCGCGAGCTGGACGACGTTCGGCAGCAGACCGTCGTCGAGGACCACCCCGGCGAGGCACGAACCACGATCGTTGAAGACGCGGACGATGTCGCCGGCTTCCAGACCTCGCGCGACAGCGTCGTCGGGACGCATCCGGATCGGTTCACGGCCACGGATCTTCGACGCCTGGCTCACCGGGCCGTGATCGAGCTGCCCGTGCAGGCGCGTGGCCGGCTGATTGGCGATCAGGTGCAGTGGGAACCGCTCGACCCGCGGGGAGCCGAGCCATTCGTCGGGTTCGTACCAGGTGGGGTGCCCGGCGCAGTCGTCGTAGCCGAACGAGTCGATATCGGCGGAGAAGATCTCGAGCAGTCCGCTGGGAGTCCGCAGCGGGTTCGCCGCGGGATCGGACCGGAAGTCCTCGAAGAGGGTCAGATCGTCCTCGGTCCGCATCCGGACCGGTCCGCCGTACCAGAAGTCGTCGAAGGGCGGCGGGTCCTCGGTGCGCCGGTCGTCGGCGAGGACGAAACCGCGCCACTGCTCGTAGAGGTGTTCGAGCCACTCCCGGGAGGTCCGGCCCTCGGTGAACTGCTCGCCGAAGCCGAGGCGGTGGGCGAGAGCGGTGCAGGTGTCGTAGTCGTCGCGGGCGTCGGCGAAGCGTGGGACGGCAGCCTGCATCGCGACGAGCAGCGGATCGTTGCGCGTGCACGTCAGGTCGTCGCGCTCGAGCGCCGTGGTCGACGGCACGACGATGTCGGCGTGCTTGGCCATCGGCGTCCAGTACGGGTCGTGGACGACGATCGTGTCGGGCCGCTGCAGGGCGCGGCGGAGCCGGCCGATGTCCTGGTGGTGGTGGAAGGGATTGCCACCCGCCCAGTACACGAGCCGGATGTCCGGGAAGGTCAGGCGACGGCCGTCGTAGTCGAACTGCTCCCCCGGTCGCAACAGCAGGTCGGAGATCGCGGCGACGGGGATGAAGTCCTCGACGTCGTTGTTGCCCTGGAACAGGGTGGGCAGCGGATACGGGACGGGCGCGAGACCGGGTTCGTTCATCGAACCGTAGCCGTGGCCGAAACCGCCCCCGGGAACGCCGAGTTGGCCGAGCATCGCGGCGAGGGTCACGCCCGCCCAGGGCGCCTGCTCGCCGTGCCGCACGCGTTGCAGCGACCATGTGACCGACACCAGGGTGCGGCCACGGGCCATGCGTCGCGCGAGGTCGACGAGGGTTCCGGCCGGGATGCCCGACAGTCCGGCGGCCCACTCGGGGGTCTTCGGGACGCCGTCGGTGCGGCCGAGCAGGTACTCCTCGAAGCGGTCGTAACCGGTGCAGTAGCGGTCGAGGAACTCACGGTCGGCCAGACCCTCGGTGGCCAGGACATAACCGAGGGCGAGCATGATCGCGACGTCGGTGCCCGGCCGGGGCGCGAGCCACTCGTGCTCACCGTGCACGTCGCTGCGGATCGGGCTGAACGAGACGATCCGTCCGCCGCGGGCCCGCATCCGGTCGAGGGCGTCGCGGGTGGGGTGATCGCTCGTGCCGCCGTCGTTGACGGCGGTGTTCTTCAGCGGGATCCCGCCGAAGCACACCATCAGATCGGTCTCGCGGGCGATGACCTCCCAGGAGGTCGAGCGCGCGAACAGTTTCCAGTGGGTGCCTACGACGTGCGGCATGATCACGCCGGTCGCGCCGAGCGAGTAGGAGTGCACCGAGCGGGTGTAGCCGCCGAACATCTTCAGGAAGCGGTGCACCTGGCTCTGTGCGTGGTGGAACCGGCCCGGGGCGGACCAGCCGTAGGAGCCGCCGAAGATCGCCCGGTTGCCGTGCCGGTCCTTTACGCGCTGCAGTTCGCCCGCGAGGATCTCGGTGAGTTCGTCCCACGAGACCGCGACGTACTCGTCGTCGCCGCGTCGTGTGCTCGGTCCCGGTCCGTTCTCGAGCCAGCCGCGACGGACGGCCGGACCGGCGATGCGAGCACGGTGCCGCACCGATCCGGGGATGTTCCCGAGGATCGGTGAGGGGTCGCGGTCCCCGGCGTAGGGCCGCACGGCGACGACCTCGCCGTCGCGTGCCTGCGCCGAGAACATCCCCCAGTGCGCCATCTGGGAGAACAGACGACCTTCTCCCTCGGGTGGCACCGCGCTCGTCGAGGTCACGTCAGGGCAGCGACGCGACGAGGGCTTCGACGTCGACCCGCGGTCCGGTGAAGAAGGGGGTCTCCTCCCGGACGTGCAGGCGCGCGTCGGTGGCACGCAGGTCGCGCATGAGATCGACGATGCGGTGCAGTTCCGGCGCCTCGAAGGCGAGGATCCACTCGTAGTCGCCGAGCGCGAAGGCCGGAACGGTGTTGGCGCGGACATCGGGGTAGCCGCGGGCCGCCATGCCGTGGTCGGCGAGCATCTTGCGACGCTGCTCGTCGGGCAGGAGGTACCACTCGTAGGACCGCACGAAGGGGTACACGCACACGTAGTTGCCCGGCTCCTCCCCCGCGATGAAGGCGGGCAGGTGGCTCTTGTTGAACTCCGCGGGTCGGTGCAGTGCGGTGTTCGACCAGACCGGGGTGCTCGCGCGGCCGAGGATCGTGGTGCGCCGAAAGTCGGCGTACAGCTTCTGCAGATCCTCGATGTGCTCGGCGTGCGTCCAGATCATGAAATCGGCGTCCGCGCGGGTGCCGGCCACATCGTAGATACCGCGCACGATCACGTCGGTCTCGTCGAAGCGGGCGAAGAACGCTTTCGCGTCCTCGATCGCCGCGGCGCGGTCGTCGCCGAGGACGCCGGGCCGGACCTGGAAGACCGACCACATCGTGTAACGGAGGGTGGAATTGAGCTTGTCGTAGTCGAGACGTGCCATGACGTTCATCCTTCCATTCGTGCAGTCAGGCGTGCGGCTGCAGCCGTGCCTGTTGCGACACATGCGGGTACACCCACACCGTGCAGCATCGCGCCGGCGACCTCGAGTCCGTCGATCCCTGCGATCTCGGCCTCGAAGGCGGCGACGATCTCGCCGTGGTGTTCGCGGTACTGCGGCAGCCCGCCGTGCCACCGCTGCACGAAGGCGGCCACCGGTTCGGCGTCGACTCCGGTGACGGTCGCGAGATCCGCGCGGGCCAGCGCAATCAGGTCGGCCTCGGACGCGTCGACGAGCGCGTCGTCGCCGAACCGTCCGAACGACGCACGCGCGAGTGCGACGGGACGTTCGGCGAGGTGCGGCCACTTGCGGCTCGACAGCGTGAAGGCCTTCGCCGACAGTTCCTCCCCCGTCGCGACGAGGATCCCGGAGTTCTGCGGCAGGCCGGCGTCGTGCGGCAACGCGAGCGCGACCACCACCGACGAGGCGAGCGGGATCTGCGCGACGCACTGCGCGGCGGATCGGACACTGTCGGAGAGCAGCCGGGCGGCGTCCGGGGCGGGCACGGCGAGCACCACACCGTCGACCTCGCCGAGCGGATCGACCGACCACCGGCCACCGCTGCGCTTCAGTCCGGATGCGGCTGTGCCGTAGAGGAACTCGGCGTCGGCCTCACGGACGAGGGCTTGGATCAGCACGCCGTAGCCCTCGCGCAGCGTCCCGAAGACCGGGGCGTCCGACTTCGGGGGCAGAGCGCGGGCGACGGCGTCGCTCAGGCTCGTCGCGCCGGCGTCGAGGGCCGCGGCGAGCGTCGGGACGGTGGCACGGACACCCGCGGTGTCGGACAGCCCCGAGTACACCCCACCGAGCAGCGGGTCGACGCTGCGCTGCACCACCTGCTCACCGAAGCGGGATCGGACGAGATCCGCGACGGAGACGTCGGAGTCCCGGTCCCAGTGGAACGGCACTGTGGGTTCGGCGGCAATGCGCGCCAGGGTCTCGTCGTCGACGAGACCCTCCACGGCCTGCGCCGAGGCGGGGATGCCCATGAGCGTGCCCGCCGGCAGCGGATGCAGTCGCGCGTCGGCGTACAGGAGCGGACGGGCAGCCGAGGGGTGGACGATGTGGGCGCTCAGGCCGAGTTCCTCGACGAGCGCGACCACCTCGGGTCGGCGTGCGATGAACGCCTCGGCGCCGACGTCGACAGGATCACCCGCGAGCGGGACCGTGCGGAGCTTGCCGCCGAGCCGCGACGATCGCTCGAGCACGACGATGCGGGCGGCGGCGCCGAGCGAACGACGCAGCCGATACGCGGCGACGAGCCCGCTGATCCCACCGCCGACGACCGCGACCGTCGGCGGGGTCACAGCGAATGCACCAGCTCGACCACTCGGGTGATGGCATCGGGATCGGTGTCGGGCAGCACGCCGTGACCGAGATTGAAGATGTGTCCGATGGCGCCGGCCTCGAGAGCACGGTCGGCCTCGGCGACGATGCGGCGCACCTCGCGTTCGACGACCTCCCGGCCCGCGAACAGAATCGCGGGGTCGAGGTTGCCCTGCAGGGCCTTGCCGGGGCCGACGCGGGTCGCGGCGACGTCGAGCGGGATGCGCCAGTCGACGCCGACCACGTCGGCGCCCGCCTCACCCATGGCGCCGAGGAGCTCACCGGTGCCGACACCGAAGTGGATGCGCGGCACCCCCGCACCGGCGATCTCGGCGAAGACACGCTCGGAGTGCGGCAGGACGTACTCGCGGTAGTCGGCGAGCGAGAGGGCGCCGGCCCACGAGTCGAAGAGCTGGACGGCGTCGACACCGGCGCCGATCTGCGCGCGCAGGAAGGCGATGGCGACGTCGGTGAGCTTGCCGAGGAGGGCGTGCCAGGTCTTCGGGTCGGCGTGCATGAGCGCCTTGGTGCGCTCGTGGTTGCGGCTCGGGCCGCCTTCGACGAGATATGAGGCCAAGGTGAAGGGCGCGCCCGCGAACCCGATGAGCGGGGTGTCGCCGAGTTCGCGGGTCAGCAGACCGACCGCGCGGGCGACCGCTCCGACCTCTTCGGCCTCGAGGGTCGGCAGCGCGGTGACGTCGGCGGCGGTGCGGACGGGGTTCGCGACGACCGGGCCCGTGCCGGCGACGATGTCGAGGTCGATCCCGGCGGCCTTGAGCGGGACGACGATGTCGGAGAAGAGGATGGCGGCGTCGACCTTGTGCCGCCGCACCGGCTGCATCGTGATCTCGCAGACCAGTTCGGGGTCGAAGCACGATTCGAGCATGCCGATCCCGGCCCGGATCTCCCGGTACTCGGGCAGGGAGCGGCCGGCCTGGCGCATGAACCACACGGGCCGGTGGGCCGGCTTCTCACCGCGCGCGGCCGCCAGCAGGGGCGCATGGGGCAGGATCCTCCGCGCGGGGTACTCCGCGGGCACCGCAGATCCGACGTTCGTGTTCTCCAAGCCGGTCATCGATCCTCGTTCTTCGGGCACTGCGCGCCGTCGCGCAGGGCAGCGTCTGCCGGGTCGCACACAGGACGTGTGGTCCGGACCCGCTGCCCATGCTGCCACGCCCGTGCCGTTCGCCGGAATCGGCGCGCCTCCCGCGTGCGGTGCGTCACCGGCACTAACCTCCGCCTGGTGACCACCTCGCCCGCCGAGCCGGCCCGCTTCCGTTCCGCAGTCGATGCGATGAACGCGGCCACCGTGCGCCCGGAGATCGAGGTCGGGCCGATCCGACCCCCGCAACGGCTCGCCCCCTACAGCTACGCACTGGGCGCCGAGGTCCTGCACGACGAGACGGACCGGGTGCCCGAGCAATCCGAGGGCGACGCGTTCGGCCGCCTCATCCTTCTCTACGACCCCGACGGCGACGAGGCGTGGCACGGGACCACCCGGCTCGTCTCGTACATCCAGGCCGACGTCGACGAGAGCCTGGCAGCGGACTCGCTGCTGCCGGAGGTCGCGTGGAGTTGGCTCGTCGACGCCCTCGCCGCGCACGGTGAACCGCTCACGGCGCTCGGCGGCACGGTGACCGCGACGACCTCCGTGCGGTTCGGGGACATCGCGGGCCCGGGACGCGCCCACCAACTGGAACTGCGCGCGTCGTGGACTCCGCAGTCCGACATGCTGACCCCGCACGTGGAGGCGTTCTGCGACGTCCTCGCATATGCCGCGGGTCTGCCTCCGGCGGGGGTCGCGCGACTCCAGCGGTGAAAACCTGCGCAATCCGACCGGATTTCTAGAACCTGTTCTACTCTTGATCCATGCAGCGTCTCAGCGGGCTCGATGCCGGTTTCCTCTATCTCGAGACCCCCAGTCAGCTCCTCCACATCTGCGGGCTGATCGTGCTGGATCCGTCCACCGTCCCGGGCGGCTACGACTACGTGAGCCTGCGCAACGAACTCGAAGCGCGCCTCACCGCCGTACCCCAGTTCCGGATGAAGCTCGCCGACAGCAGGTTCAACCTCGACCATCCGGTCTGGGTCGACGACCACGACTTCGACCTCGACCGGCACGTCCACCACGTCGGCGTGCCCGCCCCGGGCAGCCGGACCGAGCTCGCGGAGCTGTGCGGACACATCGCCGCGCAACCGCTGGATCGCTCCCGGCCGCTGTGGGAGATGTGGTTCGTCGACGGTCTCGACGACGGCAGGATCGCCGTCATCGCGAAAATGCATCACGCCGGGGTGGACGGGGTCTCCGGTGCCGCGCTCATCGCGCAGCTGTGCAGCCTCGACCCGGCCGATCCCCGGCCCGAACCGGTGCAGTGGGGTGCCGGCGACGCGAACGATCTCGCCATCGCGATCGCCGGAGCCCTCAACGTGGCGCGCCGGCCTCTCCACCTGCTGCGGATCCTTCCCGGCGCGGTCACATCGCTGACCTCCTGGATCGCCCGCGCACGACGCGGCGACGCCATGCCCGCGCCGTTCACGGCGCCGCGCACCCCGTTCAACTCCACCATCACCGGACACCGCAACGTCGGCTTCGCCGAGCTGAATCTCGACGACGTGAAGCTGGTGAAGAACGTCTTCGGCGTCACCGTCAACGACGTGGTGATGGCGGTGTGCTCCGGTGCGCTGCGCCGATATCTGGAGCGGCGCGGCGAGCTGCCCGACTCCCCGCTCATCGGGATGATCCCGGTCTCGGTCCACGGCAGGTCGGATCGGCCGGGACGCAACCAGGTCTCGGCGATGTTCGCCGACCTTCACACCCACATCGCCGACCCCGCCGAGCGGCTGCGGGCACTCTCGGAAGCGAACGCGGTGTCCAAGGAGCACAACGCCGACCTCGGCGCGAACCTGCTGCAGGACTGGTCGCAGTTCCTCGGCGCGGCCGTGTTCGCCCCCGCGATGCGTGCCTACGCCGGACTGCGGCTCGCCGACCGGCATCCGGTGATCCACAACCTCGTTATCTCCAACGTGCCCGGACCTCCCGTCCCGCTGTACTTCCTGGGCGCCCGCATGACGGCGATGTACCCCTTCGGCCCGATCTTCCACGGCGCAGCGCTCAACATCACGGTGCTCTCCCTCGACGGCAGGCTCGACATCGGTCTGATCTCGTGTCCCGATCTCGTCCCCGACCTGTGGGAACTCGTCGACGACTTCTCTCCCGCCCTCGAGGACCTCATCCTCGCGGCGGGTGCGGAGAACGACGACATCCTCACATCGGATGTGGAGCGCGACGATGTCGTCTCGCAGGAGAGGTGACGGTGTTCTGAGGGGAGTTCGCGAGGCGTCGAGCGGGTCCGTGCGTGTCCACCGATCGGACGTTCCGGACAGGAACGGAATTGCACACGGGGACGACACCGCTAGAGTCACGCCCATGCCGGCACAGAACGACGAGGACGAGCAGAAGAGCACGAGCGTGACCACGGTGCCGCTCCTCGAACCCCGCGACGGCGTCCCGGAGGTCGTCACCACGGCGCGCGGGGTCGCCGACGCGGCAGCGATGCTCGCGCAGGGACACGGCCCGCTCGCCGTCGACGCCGAACGCGCATCGGGCTACCGCTACTCCGGGCGCGCCTATCTCGTACAGCTCCGTCGTGACGGCGCCGGCACGGTGCTGCTCGATCCCATTCCCACGCGGGACGACCTCGCTCCCCTGACCGAGGTGATCAACGACCTCGAATGGGTCCTGCATTCCGCCGACCAGGATCTCCCCGGCCTGGCCGAACTCGGACTCCGTCCGGCGAAGTTGTACGACACCGAACTCGCCGGTCGTCTCGCCGGATTCCCCCGCGTCGGTCTCGCCGCGATCGTGGCCGAGACCCTCGGCCTCGAACTGCGCAAGGGCCACGGTGCGGCGGACTGGTCGACGCGACCGCTTCCCGACTCGTGGCTCAACTACGCCGCGCTCGACGTCGAACCACTCGTCGAACTCCGCGACGCGATGGCGAGCGAACTCGAGCGGCAGAACAAGACCGAGTGGGCCGCTCAGGAATTCGAGCACATCCGGCTCGCGGGGCCGCCCGCTCCGAAGCCCGATCGGTGGCGGCGCACGTCCAAGATCCACGCGATCAAGGACCGACGCCGCCTGGCGATCGTCCGGGAACTGTGGACCACCCGCGACGAGATCGCCGCCCGGCGTGACATCGCCCCGGGGCGCATCCTTCCCGACTCCGCGATCATCGCCGCCGCGGAGGCGAATCCCACGAGCGTCGAACAGTTGCAGGAGCTTCCGGTTTTCGGCGGTCCGCGGCAGCGGCGTTCCTCCCGTGCGTGGTTCAACGCGATCGAGCGGGCCCGTGCACTGCCGGAGGACCGGCTCCCACCTCTCACGCCGCCCCTGACCGGGCCTCCCCCGGCCGGCCGGTGGTCGCGTCACCACCCTGAGGAGGCCGCACGTCTCGCCCTCGCGCGCGGCGAACTCACCGCTCTGAGCGAGGAAGTCGCCGTTCCCGTCGAGAACCTGATCAGTCCCGAACTCGTTCGGCGCCTGTGCTGGGACTGGGACGTCTCCGACGGGGCCGACGTCGAGGAGTACATCGACGGCCGCTTCGCCGAGGGCGGGGCACGGCCGTGGCAGCGCGCGCTGACCGTGCCGCGACTCGCGAAGGCCCTGACGGCGGAGAACTGATCTCCGCCGTCTGCTCTGCGTGCCATCTACTTCCGGCGGCTGCCGCGTCCTGGACATCACATCGAGGCCGAAGAACCGCTCGTACACGTCGCGGCCGCCGTGGAACATCACCGCGGCGATCCACAACTGGAGCCTCGGATCGAAGGCGTTGTATCCGTCGGAGCGGACCGGTGCGTGGGCGCGGTCGACGAAACGCACCACCCTGCGCCGTTCCTCGTCGTCGCCGAACGCCACGAGGAAGATGTACGCGCTCGTGTTCCGGAAACGTGTGACGGGATCGATGAGCGCCCTGCTGTGTTCCACCACCCCGTGCTCTACCGGAGGCAGAGCGATCTCCATGAGGAACCTCCGGGTGAGGTCGGCGGGAACGCCGCTTCACCCACCACACCCCGTACGGTCGCGTCCGGTCGTCGCCGAGTCATGGAACGGGACTGTATTTCCAGATCGCACGGTGTCAAGCGGAGGTCCTCACCGCTCGGGCAGGTCGCAGACAGAGCGACGGCGCGGAGAGAATATTTCTTAACTTCTTACCCACTCGGAGGCGTCGCCACACTCCATGCCGCGTTCGAAGTCCGCCTTGTGGGCGAGTTCTCGCCGGAAACGTCGAGTCGGCCGTTCACCCCGGCGTAATGTTCCCCTGAAGAAAACACACTGTGTCCAACCCTTTTCCCGCTCTCGCGGCCAGTCCGATCCAGGAGTTCCTCGGTGACCCAACCATCGACCGCACACGCCGCGAAAGTCATCGCCGTGACCGTCGCGGCGGCCGTGGGCGGTTTCCTGTTCGGCTTCGACAGCTCGGTCATCAACGGCGCCGTCGACTCCATCCAGGACAACTTCGCGCTCAGTTCGTTCGTGACCGGTTTCGCCGTCGCCATCGCCCTGCTCGGCTGTGCCGTCGGCGCGTGGTTCGCCGGACGCCTCGCCGACAGTTGGGGCCGCAAGCGGGTGATGCTCCTCGGCTCCGCCCTGTTCGTCATCTCGTCGATCGGGTCCGGTCTGGCCTTCAGCGTTCCCGATCTCATGCTGTGGCGTGTGCTCGGCGGCCTCGGCATCGGTATCGCGTCGGTCATCGCACCGACCTACATCTCCGAGATCGCACCCGCTCGCTACCGTGGCGCCCTCGCATCACTGCAGCAGCTCGCCATCACTCTCGGCATCTTCGCGGCCCTGCTGTCCGACGCGGTGCTGCAGAACGCCGCCGGTGGAGCGTCGAACGAGCTGTGGTGGAATCTCGAGGCCTGGCGGTGGATGTTCCTCGTCGGCGTCGCGCCTGCCGTCCTCTACGGTGTACTGGCGCTGACGATCCCGGAGTCCCCCCGCTACCTCGTCGGCAAGGACATGGACGAAGAGGCTGCGGCCGTCCTGGCCAACGTCACGGGCGAGCTCCGGCCCGACGAGCGTGTCCGCGAGATCCGGTTGACGCTGCGACGCGAGTCGAAGGCGTCCTTCGGCGACATCCGCGGCCCGGTCTTCGGTCTGCAGCCGCTGGTGTGGGTCGGCATCACGATGGCCGTCTTCCAGCAGTTCGTCGGTATCAACGCGATCTTCTACTACTCGACGACACTGTGGAAGTCGGTGGGCTTCACCGAGAACCAGTCGTTCACGACCTCGGTGATCACCGCCGTGATCAACGTGGTCATGACGTTCGTCGCAATCCTGTTCGTCGACAAGATCGGTCGCCGTCCGCTGTTGATGACCGGTTCGATCGGCATGTTCGTCAGCCTGCTGCTCGCCGCGATCGCCTTCTCGCAGGCGGTCGGCAGCGGTGAGGACGTCGAACTTCCGGCACCGTGGGGTGCGCTCGCCCTCGTCGGCGCGAACGCCTTCGTGATCTTCTTCGCCGCCACCTGGGGTCCGATCATGTGGGTGATGCTCGGCGAGATGTTCCCGAACCGCATGCGCGCGGTGGCCCTCGGTATCAGCACCGCCGCCAACTGGATCGCGAATTTCACGGTGACACTGGCGTTCCCACCACTCACCTCCGCGGTCGGCCTGTGGTTCCTGTACGGACTGTTCGCGTTCTTCGCCCTGCTGTCGTTCTTCTTCGTCAAGGCCAAGATCCCCGAGACCAAGGGCATGGAACTCGAGGAGATGCAGAGCTAACCGATACAGACGCCAGGGGCGGTATCCGGATCACCGGATACCGCCCCTGGCGTTTGCTCACCTGCGTCGGTCGGACTCAGCCCGCTTCGCGGTCGGACTGCTCGACCGCCGACGGTCGCGATCGCTCCTCGGGTTCGCTGTCGAGGCCGGCGACCCAGCCGGTGACCTGACGCGCCACGTCCTGGGCAGTCAGACCGAGTTCGGCGTGGATCTCGTTGCGGGAGGCGTGATCGAGGAACTTCTGCGGCACCCCGAGATCGCGGGCGGGCACGTCGACGCCGTTGCGGCGCAACGCGGCGGAGACCGCCGAGCCGACACCACCGTGGAGGCCGCTGTCCTCGATTGTGACGACGATCCGGAAGCCGCGTGCGAGGTCGACCACCGCGTCGGGCACGGGGAACACCCATCGCGGGTCGACGACCGCGGCGTCGATGCCCTGCCTGGAAAGACGATCGGCGACGTCGAGTGCGAGACCGGCGAAGGCGCCGACCGCGACGATCAGTGCGTCGCCGCGCCGCGACGACGGCATCCGCAGCACGTCGACCGTGCCGTCGAGACGTTCGATCGCCGGGATGTCTTCTCCCACCGAACCTTTGGGGAACCGGAGGACGGTCGGGCCGTCGGAGACGTCGAGCGCCTCACCGAGTTCCTCGCGCAGTGTCGCCCCGTCGCGCGGAGCGGCGACCCGGATGCCGGGAACGATGCCCAGCAGGGACAGATCCCACATACCGTTGTGGCTGGCTCCGTCGGAACCCGTGACACCCGCGCGGTCGAGCACCACGGTGACCGGCTGCCGCAGCAGCGCGACGTCCATGAGCAGCTGGTCGAACGCGCGGTTGAGGAAGGTCGAGTAGACGGCGACGACGGGATGCATTCCGCCGAGCGCGAGACCCGCCGCCGACGTCACCGCGTGCTGTTCGGCGATGCCGACGTCGAAGGTGCGCTCGGGGAACCGTTCGCCGAACTTGGCGAGGCCGGTCGGTCCGGGCATCGCGGCGGTGATCGCCACGACGTCCTCCCGCTTCTCCCCCAGCGCGATGAGTTCGTCGGAGAAGACCGACGTCCAGTCGGGAGCGGAGGCGGACTTCGCCCGGCCTGTGCGCGGATCCATCACGCCGGTGGCGTGCATCTGATCGGCGAGATGGTTCTCGGCGGGCGCGTAGCCCGCTCCCTTGCGGGTGACGGCGTGGACGAGGACCGGACCGCCGTACGCCTTCGCGCGACGCAGCGCCGATTCCATCGCCTGCTCGTCGTGCCCGTCGACCGGGCCGAGATACTTGATGCCCAGATCGGTGAAGAGCACCTGCGGGCTGACCGCGTCCTTCACACCGGCCTTCATGCCGTGCAGCACCGAGTAGGCCGCCGAGCCGATCCAGGGGATCCGCTTGACGATGCGCCGACTGTTGTCGAGCACCTTCTCGTAGCCGGGCTTGAGGCGCAGCGCCGCGAGGTGCTCGGCGAGACCGCCGATCGTGGGCGCGTAGGAGCGGCCGTTGTCGTTGACGACGATCACCATCGAACGGTTCTGCCCGGCGGCGATGTTGTTGAGCGCCTCCCAGCACATACCGCCGGTCAGCGCGCCGTCGCCCACCACGGCCACCACGGTCCGATCGGACTGTCCGGACAGCGAATAGGCCTTGGCGAGTCCGTCGGCGTACGACAGGGCCGCCGAGGCGTGCGACGACTCGATCCAGTCGTGTTCGCTCTCCGCGCGGCACGGGTAGCCGGACAACCCGCCTTTCTGCCGGAGACCGTCGAACTCGTCGCGACGACCGGTGAGGATCTTGTGGACGTAGGCCTGGTGACCGGTGTCGAAGAGGATCGGATCGCGTGGCGAATCGAACACCCGGTGCAGAGCGATGGTCAGCTCGACGACGCCGAGATTGGGACCGAGGTGACCCCCGGTCGCCGCGACCTTCTCGACCAGGAATTCCCGGATCTCCCCCGCGAGCTCGGTGAGCTCCACAGGAGAGAGTCGACGTAGATCGTCGGGCGACTGGATGCGGGACAGAACACCCAACTGGAACAGCTCCCTCCGGCTCGTGCCTCACGCTCGTCGCGCGAGTGATTTCCTCAGTCTACGGAGCGCGGGAACGGAGCGTCTCCCGCCACCGCCTCGCTTCCGCGTGATCTCCTGGTCACCGGCGGACGGATCGTCCGCCGGTGAGCGAGGTCACCCTCACGAGGAGATGTCGGCGCGATCGGCCGGCGACTTCTCCTCGACGAGGTCGATGGTGGTGCGCAACGCCTGGTTCGGGATCAGCACCACTGCCACCAGGGTAACGACCGCGAACGCCGCCGCCACGAGGAAGAGGGTCGCCGTCGCGTCGCCGTAGGCGGCACGGATGACTTCGGCCACCGGCTCGGGCAGCTGGGAGAAGTCGAGGCTTCCACCCGATCCGCCGCCGGAGGTGTCCACACCGAGCTTCGCGAGACCGTCGGCGGAGATCGTCGCGACACGGGACGCGAGGATCGAACCGAGCACCGACACACCGATCGCGCCACCGAAGGTGCGGAAGAAGGCGACCGAGCTGCTTGCGGCGCCGATGTTGCGCACGCTCACGGTGTTCTGCACGGCGAGGACGAGGTTCTGCATCAGCATGCCGGTGCCCAGACCCACGATCGCGATGTACACGCTGATCAGCGTGAGCGAGGTGAGGTGGTCGACAGTGCCGAGCAGGCCGAAACCGACCATCTGCAGGATCGCGCCGCCGATCAGGAAGCCCTTCCACTTGCCGAAGCGCGTGATGAGCCCACCGGAGAGCATCGACGAGACGAGCGTGCCGGCGACCATCGGGATGGTGAGCAGACCGGCGACCGTCGGGCTGTAGGCCCGCGAGGTCTGGAAGTACTGGCCGAGGAAGGTGGTGGCGCCGAACAGACCGATACCGACGGCCACGGACGCGATGATCGCGAGACCGGTGGTGCGTTCGGTGACGATCTTCAGCGGGATGATCGGATCGGCGACCTTCGTCTCGACGATCAACGTCGCGACGAGCAGGACGATGCCGGCACCGACGTACAGGGCGGACTCGACCGAGATCCACTCGTAGTAGCCGGCCTTGCCGGCGAAGGACACCCAGACGAGCAGGACGCTCACCGCGGCGGTGATGAGCGTGGCGCCGAACCAGTCGATGCTCACGTTCTCCTTGCGGACGGTCGTGACATGCAGCGTGCGCTGCAGCAGGATCAGCGCGACAACGGCGATCGGAACGCAGACGTAGAAGCACCAGCGCCAGCCGAGGAGGTCGACGATGACACCACCGAGCACGGGTCCACCCGACATGGCGACGGCCATGACGGCGCCCATGTAGCCGGAGTACCGGCCACGCTGGCGGGGCGGGATGATGCTGCCGATGATCGCGACGACGAGAGCGGTCAGACCACCCATGCCGATGCCCTGGATCACGCGGGCGGCGAGCAGGACCGGCACGTTGTGCGCGATACCGGCCAGGACCGAGCCGATCACGAAGACCAGGATCCCGAGCTGGACGAGCAGCTTCTTGTTGAACAGGTCGGCGAACTTGCCCCAGATGGGCGTCGACGCGGCGTTCGCCAGCAGCGCCGTCGTGATGACCCAGGCGTACTGGGTCTGCGTGCCGTTCAGATCCGCGATGATCGTCGGCAGGGCGGTCGAGACGATGGTGCTGCTCAGCAGCGCCGTGAAGAGGGCGGCGAGGAGGCCCGACAGCACGACGAGGATCTCGCGGTGCGTCATCTGCTCCTCGGCTGCCGGAGCATCCGGCTGCGCTCCCTGTCCGGAGACTGTGGTCATGAATTGGTCCTTCGAGTATCGATGACGAGCGGAGCCAGGGAGGAGGTGAGACGTTCGAGCGTCGTGATGGCGCCTGCGATCTCGTCCTCGTGCCAGTCCGAGAGTTCTGCGGAGAGCCGTTCGGTCCGGCGCTTCTTCACGATGTCGAGGATCTCGATACCCGCGACCGAACAACTCACCCGATGAGCACGACGATCGTCGGGATCGGGATGTCGATCCACGAGGCCTCGCTCGACGAGTTCGGCGATCTGTCTGCTCAACGACGACTGGCTGACGCACATTTCGACGGCGAGCTCGCTGGGCCGGCACTCCCCCATCCGTGCGAGCACGAACAGCACCGCGACGAGCGCGGAAGGAAGCACATCGGTGTCGTGGTGCACGAGTGCACCGCGCAGCGTGCGACCGAACATGAAGATGGCGTCGGCGAGTTCGTGGGCCTGAGCCTTTTCCGGCACAGCGAACCTCCGTCGGAGTGAACTAATTGATTACGTCATGCAACTATACAGATTAGTTGCGTACTACAAGCAATCTCTTTTTCATGTCACACCAACTGTTGGATGCGGCCCTCGTCACACCTCGCCCCGAGCGGGTGCGACGGGAACCCGGTTCAACGGGTGAACAGTCCGATGCACTCCACGTGATGGGTGGAGGGGAACGCCGCGAAGGCCCGGACGTCCGCCAACTCGAATCCGTGGTCCCGGTACAGCCCCACGTCACGACCGAAGGACGCGGGATCGCAGCCCACGTGGACGATCCGGCGCGGTCCCGCTGCGGCCACGGCGACCACCACGTCCTTGCCCGCCCCCGCCCGCGGCGGGTCGAGGACGACCACCTCGGGAGCCGGCAGATCGGGAATCACCCGCTCCACGCGCCCGTGACGGAAGGACACCTGGCCGAGGTCGGCGAGCGCCTCGATCCCGTCGTCCACGGCGGTCTTCGACGACTCGACCGACACCACCCGACCGGACGGACCGACCTGCTCTGCGAGCACGGCCGCGAAGACCCCCACTCCGCCGTACAGATCCCATGCCGTCGCACCCTCCGAGGTCTGCGCCCAGTCGGCCACCGCAGCCGAATAGGTCGACGCGGCACCGCGGTGGGCCTGCCAGAAACCGGTCGGCGCCAACCGCCACTCGCGTTCGCCGACCCGCTCGACCACACGTCCCGAGCCTTCGATCACCTTCTCCGGACGGCGCGCGTTCACCGCCGCCCGCCGCGACGCCGCGCCGCGCCGGCCCTGCCGTCGCGCACCACCCGAGAGGACCGGAGGTGCGATCTCCACCACGTGCCGCCGGCCGTCCGCGTCGAGTACGACCTGCAGCTCCGCTCCCGGCTGCCACACACGATCGGTGAGGCCGACGTAGGCGTGCGGATCGATCTGCGGGCACGCCAGTTCCGGGACGACCTCGTTGCTGCGGTACCGGCGGTATCCCGGGTTCCCCACCACGTCCACCGCGAGCCGGACCCGGGTGCGCCACAGGGTGCCGTTGGACGCACCGCCCGGCACCTCCTCGACGGTCACCTCGCGGTCCACCCCACCGAGCCGGCGCAGCTGCTCGGCCACCACCGCGCCCGTGAAACGGCGTTGCGCCTCGACGGTCATGTGCGCGAGGTCGCAGCAACCCGCCCCTCCCGGACCGGAGATCGGGCAGACCCGATCGACGCGGTCCTCGGACGCCTCGAGCACGTCCTCCACGTCGGCGAAGCAGAACGACCCGCCCCGATCCTCGGTGACCCGAGCGAAGACACGCTCCCCCGGCAGTCCGTGCCGCACGAACACGACGCGCCCCTCGAACCGCGCGACACACGCACCACCGTGGGCGGGATTGCCGAGGATCACCTCGATCCTCCGGCCGGACCAATCCGTACGCGGGTGTGCCTGACGATTCACCGCGGTTCCTCCTCGTTGTCCAACTGTCGATCCTGCCCGTTGGGGGCGGCCCGCCCCACCGCACCGGCGTCCGCGGACGAGCGCAGCTGCCAGGGCACACTCGTCACCATCACTCCCGGCTGGAAGAGGAGCCGGCTCTTGAGCCGCAGGGCGCTCTGGTTGTGGAGCAGTTGCTCCCACCAGTGCCCCACCACGTACTCGGGGATGAAGACGGTCACGACGTCGCGGGGAGAATCGCGCCGCACCCGGCGGACGTAGTCGAGGACGGGCCGCGTGATCTCCCGGTAGGGCGACTCGACGACCTTCAACGGCACGGTGAGATCGCTCTTCTCCCATTCGAGTACGAGACGCCGGGTGCTCTCGTCGTCGACGTTCACGGTGATCGCCTCGAGGGTGTCGGGGCGGGTCGCCCGCGCGTAGGCGAGGGCGCGCATCGTGGGCAGGTGCAAGGTCGAGACGAGCACGATCGAATGGGTGCGGCTGGGCAGCACCCCGTCCCAGTCCGCCCTCTCGAGTTCGGCGGCGACCGTGTCGTAGTGGTGCCGGATCGCCTTCATGAGCCCGAACGCGACGACCATGGTCACCACTGCGATCCACGCCCCGGCGGCGAACTTGCCCGTCAGCACGACCAGCAGCACCACCGACGTGGAGACGCACCCGACGCCGTTGATCAGCCGCGACCGCGCCATGCGGCCCAGCGCCGACGGATCCGTCTCGGTGCTCAGTTCCCGCGTCCAGTGCCGCACCATGCCGGCCTGCCCCAGGCTGAACGCGACGAACACACCCACGATGTACAGCTGGATGAGCCGGGTGACCTCGGCCTCGAAGACCCACACGAAGACGACGGCGATCCCGGCGAGGAAGAGGATGCCGTTGCTGAAGGCGAGCCGGTCGCCGCGGGTGTGGAACTGGCGCGGCAGGTAACGGTTCTGCGCGAGAACCGAACCGAGCACCGGGAATCCGTTGAAGGCCGTGTTGGCGGCGAGCACGAGGATCACGGCGGTGACGATCGTGATCAGGACGAACGCGGCCGGCACCCCCTCGAAGACGGTGTGCGCCAGCTGGGAGAGCAGCGTCTTCTGCTCGTAACCCTCGGGTGCACCGCGCAGCTGGGTGCCGGGATGCTCGGCCACCACCACACCGAGCCGCTCGGCGAGGAAGACCACCCCGAGGAACAGCGTGACGGCGATGCCACCGAGCACCAGCAGGGTCGTCGCGGCGTTGCGTGCCTTCGGCTTCTTGAAGGCCGGCACCCCCGTGCTGATCGCCTCGACACCCGTCAGCGCCGCGCAACCGGACGAGAAGGCGCGCGCGAGTAGGAGGACGAAGGCGAGCGCGGTCAGATCCGTCTGCTCGGCGACGAGTTCGAAGTCCGCCGACTCCGCACGCAGGTCGTCGCCGAGGACGAAGATCCGGAACATCCCGGCCCCGAGCATCACCAGCATGCAGCCCACGAAGGTGTAGGTGAGCACGGCGAACGCCCGGCCGGCGCGCCGGAGTCCGCGCAGGTTCACCGCGGTGAGCAGCACGATCGCGACGACGACGAAGAGCACCTTGTGCCGGGCGACGAACGGGACGGCCGATCCGACCGTCGCCGCCGCGGACGACAGCGACACCGCGACCGTCAGGACGTAGTCGACGAGCAGCGCACTGCCGACGGTCAGCCCTGCCGTGGGCCCGAGATTCTTCGTGGCGACCTCGTAGTCGCCGCCGCCGGACGGGTAGGCGCGCACGGTCTGGCGGTAGCCGGCGACCACGATCACGAGCACGAAGGCGACAGCGAGTCCGATCCACGGCGAGAAGGCGTAGGCGGACAACCCCGCGACGGAGAGGACGAGGAAGATCTCCTCGGGTGCGTAGGCGACCGACGACAGCGCGTCGGAGGCGAAGACCGGCAGTGCGGTGCGCTTGGGCAGCAACTCGTGCCCGAGAGTGTCGCTGCGGAAGGGGCGACCCAGCACGAGCCGCTTCGCCGCGGTGGAAAGCTTGGACACGCGCAAAGCCTATGCGGTTCCGGCCCCGAAGTACCCCTCGGCCGGGTCACGACCTCTCGAAGATCGTCACGCGGTACCGTTCGGATCGGCGGTCCACAGCGGTCCGTCTCGGAAAGATCGACCGGAACGGAGTCCACTGGGGTGTACGTGGTGGTGATGGGGTGCGGTCGGGTCGGTTCGGCGGTGGCCACCGCACTCGTCCGGCTCGGCCACGAGGTCGCGGTCATCGACCGCGATGAGAGCGCGTTCGGACGACTCGGCCCGGACTTCCCCGGGCGCACCGTGCTCGGCATGGGCTTCGACCGCGACGTCCTGATCTCTGCCGGCATCGAACACGCCGACGCCTTCGCGGCGGTCTCGTCCGGCGACAACTCGAACATCATCTCGACGCGCGTGGCCCGCGAGACCTTCGGCGTCGAACGCGTCGTCGCGAGAATCTACGACGCCAAGCGGGCCGCCGCGTACGAGCGGCTCGGCATCCCCACCGTGGCGACTGTGCCGTGGACCACCGACCGTTTCCTGCATGCGCTCACGCACGACAGCGAGACCGCCCGCTGGCGCGATCCCACCGGATCCGTCGCCATCGCCGAGGTGAACGTGCACGAGGGGTGGGTCGGACGACGCATCACCGACCTCGAGGATGCCACGGGTTCGCGCGTCGCGTTCCTGATCCGGTTCGGCACCGGGTTGCTGCCCGACCGCAGGACGGTGCTGCAGGCCGACGACTCCGTCTATATCGCGGCCGTGTCCGGTTCGGTCTCGGAGGCGATCACACACGCCGAGAACCCGCCGGTCGACGAGAACTGACCCGTCCACCCGAGAGGAAGCCCACATGAAGGTGGCGATCGCCGGCGCCGGAGCGGTGGGGCGCTCGATAGCGCGGGAACTGCTGCGCAACGCCCACGAGGTGATGCTCATCGAGCGCAAACTCGACCACGTAGAACCCGAGTCCGTGCCGGACGCGACGTGGGTACACGCCGATGCCTGCGAACTCAGCTCGCTCGAATCCACCGGACTCGAGCAGTACGACGTCGTGATCGCGGCGACGGGCGACGACAAGGCCAACCTGGTCCTCAGCCTGCTCGCGACCACCGAGTTCGGTATTCCACGGGTCGTAGCCCGCGTCAACGATCCGCGCAACGAGTGGCTGTTCGACGAATCGTGGGGTGTGGACGTCGCGGTGTCCACACCGCGCATGCTCGCGGCGCTGGTCGAGGAAGCCGTCACCGTGGGCGATCTGGTGCGGCTGATGACGCTGCGCAAGGGCGCGAACCTGGTGGAGGTCACCCTGCGCGACACCACCGCCCTCGCCGGGAAACCGGTCCGGAAACTGGAACTGCCGCGCGATACGGCACTCGTGGCGATCCTGCGCGGCGGGCGGGTGATCGTCCCTCAGCCGGACGATCCGCTCGAGGGCGGGGACGAACTGCTGTTCGTCACGGCGGAGGACGTCGAGGATGATCTCCGGCAGGCGGTGAACCGCTAGTCGCGGAGCCGGTGCCGACCGGGGAGCCGAGGCTGCCCGTCGTGCGTGCCGTGCTCGTCGCGGGGCTTGTTCGACAGCCCGTCGTCCGTCGCCGGATCGTCGGCCGGCGCGTCACCGACCGTCTCCGAGGGCGCGGGTTCGACGATGCGGTCGGCACGCCGGACCGCCCAGAGGGTCACGAGCAGGGCAAGAGCAGTAAGCGGCCAGCCCATGCCGATCCGGGCCACCGCGAGCCAGCCGGTGCGGTCCTCGTCGTAGAGGTGGTTCTGCACGAGATAGCGACCGAGGAAGACCAGGGTCCACGCGAGGGTCGCGACGTCGTAGGCGCGCACCGCGGTGGTATGCGAACGCCACCGCGATCCCTGGCCGTTGAGCATCCCCCAGATCACGCCCACGAGCGGTCTGCGGACGAGCACGGACAACAGGAATGCGCCCCCGTAGACCAGGCTCGCGTAGATCCCGAAGAGGAAGTACCCCTTCGCGTCGCCGGTGCGATGAGCGATGAAGGCACACAGGGCGACTCCGAAGAAGCCCGAGACCGCGGGCTGGATGGGGGTGCGCTGGATCAGGCGCCACACGAGCACCGCGAGGGCGACGCCCAGCGCGGACCAGATGGCGACGGTGAGGCCCCACAGGCTGTTGACGGGGACGAACACCAGCACCGGCAGCGTCGAATAGACCAACCCGCTGATCCCACCGAGTTGTTCGAGCATCGTCTGCTGGTTGGTGTCGCTCACTCCTACGAGCCTGCCACATCCGGCACAGGGGTACGACCCTGCGTGCACCAGGGGCACCACTCCGCGCGCACAGAGGTCAGGCGGGCTCGCGCAGCTCGTAGTAGGGGTTGTAGATCACCTTGCGTCCGTCGCGTTCGCCGACACGACCGCGGACCATCAACGTACGCCCGGGCTCGATCCCCGGAATGCGCCGACGACCGATCCACACGAGCTGGATCGAGTCGGTCCCGTCGAAGAACTCCGCCTCGACGACGGCGGCAGCGGCACGCGAACACGACTCGACACTGCGAAGACGTCCGTACATGGTCACTTCCTGACCGCGGGCGCATTCGACGACGGGTAGGGCGCCCGTGGAGTGCGAGGATTCGGCCATCTGCTCGGCATCGAGTTCTTCGATGTCCTCGGTGAGCCGCCGTGTGAGCCGACGCAGGTAGCCGGCCGGGGAAGCCATAACACGCTCCTGTACGGAAGGGGCACGGATCTCGCGCCACCGGACTCTTCTTCGCCCGCCACTGTAGACCCATTCTCGCCGGATACAAGTTGCACGGTGCACACGCGCGTGCAGCCGTCGGTCGTCCTGCCGTGCGGGCAGGTGAGCGCGGTCTCCGGGGTTCGATGGTGCAGGATCGTCCGCATGTCCCACAGCGAATCCCCGGTCCCCCCGACCGCCGGCACCGCGGTCGTGCTTCCCGGTACGGGTTCGGACGCATGCTTCGCCGAGAAGGCGTTCGGCGCCGAACTCCGACGGCGGAGCATCATCCCGATCGCCGTCGATCCGGATCCGCGCGGTGTGGTGGCGAGCTATCTCACCGCGCTCGACGAGGCGGCCGAGAACGGGCCGATCCTCGTCGGAGGGGTGTCGATCGGTGCAGCCGTCGCGTTGAGGTGGGCATACGACAATCCGGACCGGGTCGTCGGCGTCCTCGCTGCCCTACCTGCATGGACCGGCGATCCGCGGGAGGCGCCGGCCGCCGCGAGCGCGCGGTGGACGGCCTCCGAACTGCGCGCCCACGGGCTCGATACGGTCACCGCTGCGATGACGGCGTCGAGTCCGCCCTGGCTCGCCCGGGAATTGACGCGTTCGTGGAGCGCCCAGTGGCCCGATCTCCCGTCCGCGCTGGACGAGGCCGCACACTACCGGGCACTCGACGTCGACGAACTGCGTGCCGTGACCGTGCCGGTCGGTATCGCCGCCGCGGTGGACGACGCGGTTCATCCGCTCGCAGTGGGGCGGCAATGGTCGCGGGAGATCCCTCACGCGGAACTCGCGACGGTGACACTCGAACAGGTCGGGGACGACCCCTCCGTGCTCGGGAGGTTGTGCCTCGCCGCGCTCGACAGGATCGTCCCCGTCCCGAACCGATGATCGGTACCGGCCTCAGAAGCCGAGTTGCTGCATCGCCGAACCGGATTCGCCGCGGCGCGGCGGCGTCTGCCGGGCGGGCGGGACCTGCTGCGTCTGCTGGGCGGGCTGTTCCGGCGGGGCCGTCCGCGGAGCGGGCTGCGCCGGAGCTGCGCCCTGTTGCTGCTGCGCGGCGGCCTGCTGTTGCTGCTGCGCGGCGGCCTGCTGTTGCTGCTGCGCGGCGGCCTGCTGTTGCTGCTCCTGCGCCGCGACGAGCTGGCGGGTGAGTGCCTCGGGCAACACGATCGGCAGCGGTGTACGAACCGGATGGGGTTCGGATCCGCGGCGGACGACGGTGCCGGAGATCACCGACCGTGCGATCCCGACGAGTTCGGAGTCGGCTCCGGCGTTCCCCGAGGGCGCCGCGACGACGCAGCGGATCATCCAGCGGAAGCCGTCGACACCGATGAACCGGAGATCCGCGTTCGCGGTCCTGCCGTGCAGTTCGCGACCCCACGGCCCCGATTCGATGCTGACCTCGGCCTTGTCGTTGCGCAGCGTCTCCGCGAGCTCGGCGGCGACCTCACGCCACTGTCCCGGCGACTTCGGTGCGGCGTACGCGGAGACCGTGATGCGCCCGAACTGGGTCACGAGATGGACGTTCTGCGGCGTCCCGTTCGGAGCCATCTCGACCTGGATCTGACCACCGGCCGGCAGCGGTACGAGCACGGATCCGAGGTCGAGACGGGAGGCGGTCACCGTCTCCTCGTCGACCTCGTCGATGTCGTACGGGCCGGAATCGGCCGCACTTCCGGTGGCGTACTCGTCGTACTCCTCGTCGGCGGGCTCGTCGTACGCGCCGAGGTCGCCGGCGGAAGCGGCGTCGGTCGCCTCGATGTTCGACCCGCGGTCCTTGCGGCGTCGTCCGAACATGTCAGGAACCCTCCTTCACGAGGCCGGCGTGCCCGCCGCTCGATCCGTATCCGCCGCTGCCCCGCGCCGTGTCGTCGAGCTCGTCCACTTCGACGAATTCGACGAGTTCGACACGCTGGACGAGCAGCTGCGCGATGCGGTCGCCTCGGCGGAGTTCGACGGCGCGCTCGGTGTCGTGGTTGATCAGACACACCTTGATCTCTCCACGGTAGCCCGCGTCGACCGTCCCGGGAGTGTTCACGACGGACAGACCGAACTTGGCGGCGAGGCCCGAACGCGGGTGGATCAGGCCGACCGTGCCCACGGGCAGCGCGACGGCGATGCCGGTGCCGACGAGCGCCCGCTCCCCCGGGCCGAGGGTCACGTCGACCGACGTGCACAGGTCCACACCGGCGTCACCGGGGTGGGCACGAGTGGGCACGGGGAGCTCCGGATCGAGCCGGCGCAGCGGTATCGGGGGAAGATCGGTCACGTCGTCCGAGACTACTCGCGTGCCGGGTCGCTCCGCCGAGGCGACTATCCTTACGGTGTGTCCCGTTCCTCGCGCACCTCACCGACTACACCTCCGACGGCCGACGCTCCGACCTTCTCGGAGCGGATGTGGGTGCCGTGGTGGTGGTGGCCGATCGGGCTCGGTGTGGCCGCCCTGCTCGCGGCCGAGCTGCACATGGGTGCCCCGGGGATGTACGCGTGGCTTCCCTACGTCCTTCTGCTCCCGGTCCCGATCTGGGTCCTGACCTGGCTCTCACGCAGCCGGGTCGAGGTGGTCGACGGCGAACTCGTCGTCGGTCGCGCACATCTGCCCGTCGACGTGATCTCGCGGGGTGTGGTGGTTCCGGCGTCGGCCAAGAGCGCCGCGATGGGCCGCCAGCTCGATCCGGCGGCGTTCGTCCAGCACCGTCCCTGGGTGCGGACCATGGCGCTCGTCGTGCTCGACGACCCGGAGGATCCGACACCCTACTGGCTGGTGAGCACGCGGCGGCCTGCCGAACTGCTCGCGGCGCTGGGTTGCGACGAGTCGGGCCGCAAGGACGATCCGACCCGCAAGTAGGGCTGTTCGAACGGGCACCGGGTCCCCGGATACGACAGGGCCCGGATACGACACGGCCCCGGATGCCGGGAACAGCAGAGGCTGCCGCGGCGCCGGGGCACGCAGGAGGGAGACGCGGGTGACCACGGCGCATCGTCGTCACCCGGCCTCGTTTCGCACCTATGTCCTCACGCTGCCCTATGTCCTCACGCTGCGCAGTCCCGGCAGATCATGACACCGTTCTCCTCACTCGCGAGTCTGCTCCGGTGATGCACCAGGAAACAGCTCGAGCAGGTGAATTCGTCGGCCTGCTTCGGGACGACACGCACCGACAGCTCTTCGCCGGACAGATCCGCCCCGGGCAGCTCGAAGGACTCGGCGGTGTCCGATTCGTCGACGTCCACCACAGCGGACTGGGCCTCGTTGCGCCGGGCCTTCAGTTCCTCGAGTGAATCCTCCGACACATCGTCGCTGTCGGTCCGCCGGGGTGCGTCGTAGTCAGTCGCCATTTCCTCTTACCTTCTAGTACTCGTACCGGTAGCCGGCCGGGACACGGACGGTGCTCCCGGCCAGGGCAACGCACGGCCGTCCGTTGGAGTTCCCGACGGGTGTGCCATTGCTGTGGCATACCCGAATTGACTCTGTTTTCGCGCCGCACCGCCCATTCTTGGACGGTTCGGCCGCCGAACAATAGCCGACCTCACGCACGAATATGCAATCGATGCGTGGAAACGCCGGGAATTGTCTGGCAATCGTCATCAACAACACAACGACTCGTGACATTTCCTCGGGTCGGCGGTTCCACCGACCACGTCCGCGACCTCTACAGTGAGTGCGACGAACACGGCATGACACGAGAGGCAGGGCCGCGTGGTTTCCCTGATCACCGAAGGAAGCGCAACCGATGACCGCGGCCGCCCGTTCCGTCGGCGCCGGGTGGTCCCGGCCGCCGTGGCGGGTGCCGTCCTCGCCGCAGGCACGATCGTCGTGTGGTCCTCCGTGTTCACCTCGTCCGAGCCCGTCACGACCACCGTGGCGTGCAACGCTCCCCCGACCGAGGCCACCGACCCCGAAGGCCCGCAACCGGCTCCGCTCGGCGAGGTCGTGGACCGGTCGACGCTGCTCGAGGTCGAACCCGCTCCCCTGACGGCCACCCGGGTGCGCGTCTACAACGCCAACGGCGAACGCGGCCAGGCCACGCACGTGGCCGCTCAGCTGAGCGATTACGGTTTCTCGAGCCCGCCCGACGTGCAGGCCGGCAACGATCCGGTCTACGTCGACCAGAACATGCAGTGCCAGGGGCAGATCCGCTTCGGCGAGGCCGGGCGCGCTGCTGCGTCCTCGGTGTGGTTGCTCGCCCCGTGCGCCGAGTTGGTGCAGGACACACGCGAGGACGACACCGTCGACCTCGCGCTGGGAACCTACTTCCGGGACATCTCCCCCGGGGCGGATGCCGAAGAGGTCCTGCGGGCACTACGCGAGGTCCCGGCAGGCGAGGAGACGGCTCCGCTCGACCTCGATCTACTCACGGCCGCACGCAATGCCCGGTGCTGAATCTCTTTTCACAGACCGTGCATCCTGTTTTTCGTCACTGTTGCGGTAAAAGGTGACGAACCACAATTCATGATGTGACGAAACGGTCAATTCGGAATTGCGTCGAGCGCTCCGATTTCGGCGAGCAGAGTTTCGAAATCGGCCGCGATCCCCGGCGCGGCCGCGACCGTGAGTTCCCCGTCGTCCCCGGTGCCGCTCGGGACACGCACCACCGCACCGGCTTCCGCAGCGACGAGCGCCCCCGCCGCCCAGTCCCAGGGACCGAGTCCGTGTTCGTAGTGGGCGTCGACCCTGCCGGCCGCGACCATGCACAGGTCCAGGGCGGCCGCTCCGACACGCCGGATGTCGCGCACCCTCGGTAGCAGCGCCGCCACCAGCTCACCCTGACGTGCGCGTCGTGCCGGCGAGTACGAGAAGCCGGTCGCCACGAGCGCCAGTCGCGGATCCGTCACGGGATTGCATCGCAACGGCACCCGCGTGCCGTCGACGTCCAGATGGGCACCGAGACCCTCTGCCGCCGAGAACGTCTCCCCCGAGGCGATGTCGACGACGGCACCGGCCACCGAGCGTCCGTCGACCCGCGCGGCCACCGAGACCGCCGAGGCGGGGAGTCCGTAGACGAAGTTGACGGTGCCGTCGATGGGATCGACCACCCAGACGACTCCGCTCGCGGCAGTCGCCGTCCCGCCGTCGGCCCCGGTCTCCTCGCCGAGGAAGGCGTCGCCCGGCCGCAGTTCCGTGAGCCGACGCCGGATGAGTTCCTCACTCTCGGTGTCGGCGGCGGTGACGGGATCGGTCACCGTCGATTTCGTCCCCACACTGGCGGCCTCCCCCGAGCCCGGAGGACCGAACAGCTCGACCCGGCGTACACGGACGTAGGACGCGGCCTCACGGGCGACGGTCACCGCCACATCCCTCAGCGCGGACAACTCGGATTCGGGGATTGTTCTCTGTGCGTGCACGAACCGATCCGAACACAGTGCCGACGGTTTCGCCACCGACCCCGCACCCGGTGACACCGGGCACTATCGTTTCCACGAGCGGAGCAGCCGGCCCCACCCAGCGAGAGGAAGTACGCAATGGCACAGGACGTCCCCACGGACCGAGCGACTCCCGTCAACCACGGATTCGGAGTCGACATCGGGGGAAGTGGCGTCAAGGGTGCCGTGGTGGATCTCGACACGGGCCGCTTGGTCGGCGACCGCATCAAGATCCTCACTCCGCAACCGTCCACTCCCGAGGCCGTGGCGAAGACGGTGGCGCAGATCGTCGAACAAGCCGGCTGGACGGGTCCCGTCGGCGTGACCCTGCCGAGCGTGGTCACCGGAGGTGTCGCCCGCACCGCCGCCAACATCGACAAGTCGTGGATCGGGACCGACGCCGGATCCCTCTTCTCGCGGGTGCTCGGCGGCCGGGACGTCTCGGTGCTCAACGACGCGGACGCCGCGGGAATCGCCGAGGACCGCTTCGGTGCCGCCAAGGACACCGACGGCGTGGTGATCCTCCTGACCTTCGGCACCGGGATCGGTTCGGCCGTGCTGCACAACGGTGTACTGCTGCCCAACACCGAGTTCGGGCACATGGAGGTCGACGGCAAGGAGGCCGAGCACCGCGCCGCCTCGTCGGTCAAGGAGCGCAACGACCTGTCGTACAAGCAGTGGGCCAAGGAGGTCTCGCGCGTCCTCGCCCGCTTCGAGGATCTGCTCTGGCCCGACCTGTTCATCGCGGGCGGCGGCATCAGCCGCAAGCACGAGAAGTGGATCCCGCTCCTGACCAACCGCACCCCGGTGGTCCCCGCCGAACTGCGCAACGCGGCGGGAATCGTAGGGGCTGCTTATGCTGCGAAAACAGGTGTCACTCCCTGAGTCCGGCGCATCGGCCGCCCGAGGGATCGTTACAATGGTCCCCAGCAGGCCGGAACCGGCCCTCATCCCGACAGACCTCTCCGCCGGAATCACTCTGGCGCGACGCCGCACTACCTCGTCACGAAAGGGCGTACGTGGCAGCCACCGACATCCACACCGCTGATTCCGCCAACGAATCGGCACCCGTTGCGGACGCTTCGAGCGTCGCAGGCGCTGCGGACTCCGCGGAGGGCACCGCTCCCGGTGCCAAGCCGCCGGCGAAGAAGACCGCTGCGAAGAAGGCCCCCGCGAAGAAGGCCGCCGCCAGGAAGGCTCCTGCGAAGAAGGCAGCCGCCAAGAAGACCACCGCGAAGAAGGCAGCGAAGAAGGCCACGAAGGCTGCGGGTTCGGGCGACGAGGACTTCGTCGCCACCGAGGAAGCGGACCTCGCAGACCTCGAGGTCTCGGAGGGTGATCTCGCCGGCGCCGAGGATGTGGTGGTCGAGGACGACGAGCCCAGCGAGAAGGACAAGGCCTCGGGCGACTTCGTCTGGGACGAGGAGGAGTCCGAGGCGCTGCGTCAGGCACGCAAGGACGCCGAGCTCACCGCCTCGGCCGACTCCGTGCGCGCCTACCTCAAGCAGATCGGCAAGGTCGCCCTCCTCAACGCCGAGGAGGAAGTCGAGCTCGCCAAGCGCATCGAGGCCGGTCTGTACGCGACCCACATGCTGCAGCAGCTGGCGGCGAAGGGCGAGAAGCTCCCCGTCGCGCAGCGCCGCGATCTGAACTGGATCTGCCGCGACGGCAACCGGGCCAAGAACCACCTGCTCGAGGCGAACCTCCGTCTCGTCGTCTCGCTCGCCAAGCGCTACACCGGCCGCGGCATGGCGTTCCTGGACCTGATCCAGGAAGGCAACCTCGGTCTGATCCGCGCGGTCGAGAAGTTCGACTACACCAAGGGTTACAAGTTCTCCACCTACGCGACCTGGTGGATCCGTCAGGCCATCACCCGTGCCATGGCCGACCAGGCCCGCACCATCCGTATCCCGGTGCACATGGTCGAGGTCATCAACAAGCTCGGTCGTATCCAGCGCGAGTTGCTCCAGGATCTGGGCCGCGAGCCCACGCCCGAGGAGCTCGCCAAGGAAATGGACATCACGCCGGAGAAGGTGCTGGAGATCCAGCAGTACGCGCGTGAGCCCATCTCCCTCGACCAGACGATCGGCGACGAGGGCGACAGCCAGCTCGGCGACTTCATCGAGGACTCCGAGGCCGTCGTGGCCGTCGACGCCGTCTCCTTCACCCTGCTGCAGGATCAGCTGCAGTCGGTGCTCGAGACCCTGTCCGAGCGTGAAGCGGGCGTCGTGCGTCTGCGCTTCGGCCTCACCGACGGCCAGCCGCGTACCCTCGACGAGATCGGTCAGGTCTACGGCGTGACGCGCGAGCGCATCCGTCAGATCGAGTCGAAGACCATGTCGAAGCTGCGCCACCCGTCGCGGTCGCAGGTGCTGCGCGACTACCTCGACTGACATCTGTCACGAAGAACGAGGGCCATCCGATCGGGCGGCCCTCGTTCTTCGTTCCGGACCCCGAGGTCAGCAGAAGAAGGCCGCTGGAGAAGGGGCCGCTAGAGAAGCTCCGGTTCGTCTCCGGGAAGGCGCTGTCGCTCGTCACCTCCGGGGAGTCGTGTGGATGCGAACCGCATCACCGGTTCGACGACCCGCGCGGCCACCGGACCGAGCACGGCGGTGATCATCACGTATGCCGAAGCGATCGCCGCGAGGCGACTGTCGACGTGTCCGGAGGCGACGGCCAGCCCGGCGATCACGATGGAGAACTCTCCCCGGGCGATGAGTGCCGCGCCGGCGCGCGCCCGGCCCATCACGGCGATACCGTGACGGGCCGCCGCGATCCATCCGGTGACGAGCTTCGTCAGCGCGGTCAGCACGGCCAGCAGGATCGCCCAGCCGAGCACCGGCGGTATCGCCGTCGGATCGGTGTTCAGCCCGAAGAAGACGAAGAAGATGGCGGCGAACAGGTCGCGGAGCGGTTCGAGGACCCGGACCGCGTTGTGTGCCGTCGAACCGGAGATGGCGATGCCCAGCAGGAAGGCGCCCACGGCCGCGGACACCTGCAGGGCCGACGCGATCCCCGCCACCAGCAGCGCTGCGCCGAGCAGCTTGAGCAACAGCGTTTCCCGATCGGGGCTGTCGAGCACGACCGAGACGTAGCGCCCGTATCGCACCACCAGCACCAACACCACGGTGACGAGACCGAGTGAGATCGCGACGGCTTCGAGGCCGCCGAGCAGACTCACGCCCGCCAGGATCGCAGTGAGGATCGGGAGGTAGACGGCCATCGCGAGATCCTCGAAGACGAGGATCGACAGGACGACCGGTGTCTCGCGGTTGCCGAGGCGCCCCAGATCGGCGAGGACCTTCGCCACGATCCCGGACGACGAGATGTAGGTGACACCCGCAAGCACGAAGGCGCCGATGGGTCCGAGACCCAGGATCAGCGCGATGGCGGCTCCCGGCACCGCGTTCAGGGCGAGGTCGAGCAGGCCTGCCATCCGGGAGCGTCGCAGGCCGCTGATCAACTCGTTCGCGGTGTACTCGAGACCGAGCAGCAACAGCAGCAGGACCACGCCGATCTCGCTGGCGATGTGACTGAACGCCCCGATATCGCCGAGCTGGATGAAGCCACCATTGCCGAAGCACAGGCCGCCGATCAGATAGAACGGGATCGGCGACATGCCGATCCGCGCCGCGAGCCGTCCGAGGACGCCGAGTCCGAAGAACACCGCACCCAGTTCGATGAGTGCGAGTGTCGTCGTGTCCATTCTGCGGGATCAGCCGTTGCGCAGGATCCTGGCGGCCGCGTCGAGACCGTCGGCCGTTCCGACCGTCACCAGGATGTCCCCACCCGTGAGAACGAAGTCGGGTGTCGGGGACGGCATGACCTGACCGGCACGCATCACGGCCACGACGGACACACCGGTGCGGGTGCGCAACGCGGTGTCGCCCAGTACCGCTCCGTCGAACCGTGAATCCTCGTGGATGTGGAGCTGGCGGGTGAGGATTCCGGGCAGGTCGCGGTGGTCCTCACGCAACTGGGCGACGAGCTGTGGGGCACCGAGCAGATTGCTGAGCGTCGCCGCCTCCTCGACGGTGAGAGGCAGGGAGGCCGCACACGCGTCGGGGTCGCCCGCCTTCGAGATGATGAGGTCGCTGTGACCGTCCCGATGGGTGATCACCCCGATGCGGCGCCCGGAGGCCAGTTCGAAGTCCTTGCGTACACCGATCCCGGGAAGCGGCGTCACGTCGACGATCATGGTCGAAAGACTAGTCCTCCGGACCGACGGCGTCCGCTCGCTCCCGGTCGAGGGGCGGGAACCGACCGTCCGGTCCCGGCAGGTAGGGCGTCACCTCCACAACGACGTCGACGGGCAGGGGCCCGTAGAGGTGCGGAAAGCGCATCGAATCCGGGTCCTCCGGTACGCCGGGTTCGAAACGGAGCGGGTCGACGAGGCGCGTCGGGTCGACGCGCAGCAGGAGGAGGTCCGTGCGGCCTGCGTACAACCGGTCGGCGGGCAGGTGCACCTGGTGCGGGGTCGACAGGTGGACGAAACCCTGGGTCCCGAGGGAGTCCGGCACGACCGCCCCGAGGGGTCGGAAGTGGTCCCAGTCGTCGCGGGAGATGATGTGCAGCAGGGTCTCGGTCATGGCGTCATTGTGCGTCGGACAGCCCGTCCGGGGCGTTTCCGGCCCCCTCGGGCTCTGCGCTGTGAGCGAACACACCGTGCGGAAAACGGCCATGTCGAAGCATTTTCGCTGTTCGATGCGTGAAACACGCCACCATTGGGCATCCAGGGGAACAACACGTGAATACGAATCGTCTGTCAGAGTAGATCCACCGCGCCGGCCGGTGCGGCGGACCAGACCCCGGCACCCGATATGAGCGGTGGCCAGTTTGGAGGAGTCATGCCCGGTACGTTGACCAGCCCGAAATTGACCGCTGCAGATCGCTGCGATCGGTGCAATGCCGCCGCTCGTGTCCGCGCCGTCCTTCCGACCGGCGGAGAACTGTTGTTCTGCGGGCACCACGCGAACGAGCACACCGACCGCCTCCGTGAACTCGGAGCGACGATCGTGAGCGAGTCCGACGCCACCGTGTGATCCGCCGTCCGGAACCACGGTTCCGAGACCCGACCGAACGGGCGACCACCTCGAGGTGGTCGCCCGTTCTCGTCGTCACCAACTGCGCAGGATCGCGATCCGGTCGCGCAGTTGCTCGGCGGTCGCCATCGCCGTCGGCGGACCACCGCACTGGCGACGCAGTTCGCCGTGGATCACCCCGTGCGGCTTCCTGGTCCGGTGGTGCACGACCGCGACGAGCGAGTTGAGTTCGCGACGGAGCTGGGCGAGGGTGTCGGCGGTCTCGACACGCTCGGTCACCTGGGGCGGCGGCGTGGGTGCCGGTTCGGCCTTCGGCTTGTTCAGCTGCTGTTCCTGACGCTGACGCAGCAGCGCCCGCATCTGTTCCGCGTCGAGCAGACCCGGGAGCCCCAGATAATCGGCCTCCTCGTCGGAACCCGCGAATGTCGCGGTGCCGAAAGAGGATCCGTCGTAGATGACCTGATCGAGTTCGGCGTCCGCCCCGAGCGAGTGGTAGGCCTTCTCGTCCTCGCCGGGCTCGTCCTTGCGCCGGTTCGCGTCGGCGAGCAGCTCGTCGTCGAAGCCCTCCTTGACCCGGTGCGGCTTGCCGAGCACGTGGTCGCGCTGGGCCTCGAGCTGGCTGGCGAGCTCGAGCAGCACCGGCACGGACGGCAGGAAGACACTGGCCGTCTCCCCCTTGCGGCGCGACCGCACGAAGCGGCCGATGGCCTGCGCGAAGAACAACGGGGTCGAGGCGCTGGTCGCGTACACACCCACCGCCAGTCGCGGGACGTCGACGCCCTCGGACACCATGCGCACGGCGACCATCCACCTCTGGTTGCCCTCGCTGAACTGCGAGATGCGGTCGGAGGCGGTGGGATCGTCCGAGAGCACCACGGTCGGCATCTCGCCGGTGATCGACTCGAGGATCTTCGCGTACGCACGCGCGGTGGTCTGGTCGGTGGCGATGACGAGCCCACCGGCGTCCGGCATGCCGCCGGCACGCAGCTGCTGCAGACGGGTGTTCGCCGCCCCCAGCACCGCAGGAATCCAGTCGCCTTGGGGATCGAGGGCCGTCCGCCACGCCCGGGCCGTCTGCTCGGCGCTGAGAGGCTCTCCCAGTCGCGCGGTGAACTCCTCCCCCGCACTCGTGCGCCAGCGCGCCTCGCCCGAGTACGCGAGGAATACGACGGGGCGCACGACGCCGTCGGCGAGTGCGTCGGCGTAGCCGTAGGCGTGGTCGGCCTTGGACTGCAGCAGACCGTCCTCGTTCGGTTCGTAGCTCACGAACGGGATCGCACTGTCGTCGCTGCGGAAGGGCGTACCGGTCAGTGCCAGACGGCGGGTCGCGTCCCCGAACGCCTCGAGAATGCCCTCACCCCAGCTCTTCGCGTCGCCACCGTGGTGGATCTCGTCGAGGATCACCAGGGTGCGACGCGCCTCCGTGCGCACACGGTGCTTGAACGGGTGCGAGGCGATCTGCGCGTAGGTGACCACGACGCCCTGGTAGTCGCTCGATGTCTGCCCGGTGGAATTCGTGAAGTTCGAGTCGAGCGCGATGCCGATGCGGGCCGCGGCACCCGCCCACTGGTGCTTGAGGTGCTCCGTGGGGGCGACCACCGTGATCTGGTCGACCGTCCGGTCGCGCAGCAGCTCCGACGCCACCCGGAGGGCGAAGGTCGTCTTACCGGCGCCGGGGGTCGCGACGGCGAGGAAGTCGCGCGGCTTCGTCGCGAGGTACTTGGTGAGGGCGCGGCGCTGCCAGGCACGTAGCTGGGCCACAGGGGCGGAGGTCGTAGCTTGTCCGACGGTTTCGGTGCTCACCGGTTTCTCGTGCTCCTTGTCCGCTTCGCTCGGGTCGGTGCCACCGCACTCGTCCGGGCGCCGACCGTCATGCAGCCTATCGTCTCGGAGCCCGCGAACCCGCCGAAGCCGCGGCGTCGGCGGGTTCTCCGAGGACTGCGTGGCAGAATTCGAGAGGCCCTCACCTGCCTGTGCGCGCACGCGAGCGTGTCTTCAGGAATTCTGGAAGTAGATGAACGACACACCACGATCCCCCGCACAGGCACCCTCCGGCCGCGTTCGCCGCGCGGTCGGAAAGGGCTGGAAGGTCGTGACGCACACCCTGTCGTCGGCCTGGGACCACTCGATCTTCAGCAAGGCGGCGACCGCGGCCTTCTGGCAGACCCTCTCACTGCCGCCCCTGTTGCTCGGTCTGCTCGGCAGTCTCGGTTACGTCGGTGGCTGGTTCGGTCCCGACACGGTGGAGATCATCACGTCGAAGACCGTCACCTTCCTCCGCTCGGTCTTCAGCGACAGCGTGGTCGACCAGATCATCGAACCCACGGTCGAGGACGTCCTCCGTCGGGGTCGCGCCGACGTGATGTCGTTGGGCTTCGTGTTGTCGCTGTGGGCAGGATCGTCGGCGATCTCGACGTTCGTGGATTCGATCGTCGAAGCGCACCACCAGCAGGACCATCGCCACCCGGTGTGGCAGCGGATCTTCGGGCTGCTCCTCTACGTGATCTTCCTGATCCTGGCGGTGTTCACGATGCCGCTCGTCGCGCTCGGACCCACTCTGATCGGCCGGTTGCTGCCCGACGCCTGGTTCGATGTCGGCTCACGGATCATCGACACCTTCTACTTCCCCGCGGTGGGTCTGCTCCTACTGATCGGTCTGACGACCCTGTACAAGGTGGCGCTGCCGAAGTCACTGCCGTGGCACCGACTGCTCGGTGGCGCGGTGCTGGCCGGGGTGTTCTTCCTCGCGTCGAGCGTGATCCTGCGGTGGTACCTGACGTGGGTCGCGGCCACGGGCTACACCTACGGTGCGCTCGCCGCCCCGATCGCGTTCCTGTTGTTCACGTTCTTCCTGGGGTTCGCCGTGGTCCTCGGAGCGGAGTTCAACGCCACGGTGCAACAGTTCTGGCCGGCGCGCGCCACGCGTCTGGAGCAGTGGCGGATCTGGCTCGCGGAGCAGTCGGCCCGTGATCCGTCGCCCGACAGCGGACCGGTGACGAACCTCACCCGCCGGTTGACGAGCTCCACGACCATCCGGCTGTCGGACCTGATCCGGCCCGGGGATCGCCAACCCGAGTCGTGGCCGATCGACGGGAAACCCGTCGAGTCGGATGCGGCGCCGGACGATCGGCCTGCCCCCCACGACGACACTGCCCCCCACGACGACACTGCCTCGCACGACGACAAGGCCGGGGGATCCGAAGTTCCCCCGGCCCAGACCGAACTGTTGACGGTGGAGGCAGTATCACCGTCTTCGCCGGCCGCAAGACCGTCGCCGGAATCACCCGACGCCGCGGCGGACGACGAGGTATTCCACCAGGTGTCTCAGTCGCCCTTGCGCAAACCGTCGTAGACTTTCTTGCATTCGGGGCACACCGGCGAGCCGGGCTTCGGCGACCGGGTCACCGGAAAGACCTCACCGCACAGCGCGACCACATGGGTACCCATGACCGCACTCTCGGCGATCTTGTTCTTCTTCACGTAGTGGAAGAACTTCGGGGTGTCGTCGTCGGTCGTTTCGTCGGTGGTGGTATCCGGCCGTTCCTTGATATCCGTGCTCACGTGTCCATGATGCCGCACGGAAGGGCCGGATGTGTATGTGCGTGCGACGGCCCGGCGTGGGAAGGTGGAAGACATGGCGAGAACTCACGGTTTCGGCGGATCCCCCGAGAACGGATCGCCCGACAACCCGGTTCTGATCACCGCGGCGGAGGCGTCGCTCGAGGATCAGCACCGAGCACGGGTTCGCAAGTACCTCACCATCATGTCGGTCCGCATCCCCGCCCTGCTGCTGGCGGCGATCGCGTACGGCGTATGGGCCAATCCCTGGATCTCGATGGCGATCATCGGGGTGTCGATCCCGCTGCCGTGGATCGCCGTCCTCATCGCCAACGACCGGCCGCCGCGCCGCAAGGACGAACCGAGCCGCTGGGACGGCCGCTTCGACGATGCCCCGGCGATCGAGTCGTCCCGCCACCATGTGATCGACGGCTGACAGGGACCCCGGACGGGACGCTTGCGAGAATGTCGTGGTGGACCGCGACCTTCTCCTGTCTCTCTGCCCGGCTCTGCGCACCGCATTGATCCGGTGCCGCTACGACCTCGACACCGTCCGGGAACTCCTCGGCCCCGAGGCGCACGCCGCCCTCGGGCGTAGCGAACCCGTCCCTGCTCGGCGCATCGCGCGCGGTGCGGGCGATCTCGGCGTGCTCGTGCGGCTGTTCCTCCTCCAGGACACCTGCCCCGAGGATGAGGTCGCGCAGGCTCTCGCTCCGGTGACGACGGAGCAGGCCGTGCAGGCGGGACTCGTCGAACGCGACGGCGACGGCGTGCGGGCCGCTCTCGACCTGCGGCCCCTCGACGCCGGGACCGGCAGCCGCTGGGTGCTGTCCGATCTCGACGGCTCGATCCGGCCCGTCCCGACCCGCCCCGATCACGTCCTCGGCGTCGGTCAGGCCTCCCTGTCGCTGCTGCAGGCCACCCCGACCGATCGGGTCGGTTCGGTGCTCGATCTCGGCACCGGTTGCGGGGTGCAGGCGATCCGCGCCGCGGACCACGCGGACGAGGTCACCGCGACCGACATCAACCCCCGCTGCCTGACCCTGGCCGCCGCGAGCGCCGCGTTGAACGAGATCGACATCGATCTTCTCGAGGGGTCGTGGTTCGAGCCGGTCGCCGGCCGGACCTTCGACCGCATCGTCGCGAATCCACCGTTCGTGGTGAGCGCCGGACGTGTCGAGCACAGCTACCGCGATTCCGGTCTCGACCTCGACGGCGCCAGCCGGCTCATGATCTCGCAGGTCGCCGAACACCTGAATCCCGGCGGCACCGCCGCGATGCTCGCGTCCTGGGTGCACGTCGAGGGCGAGGACTGGCGGACCCGCGTCGCATCGTGGCTGCCGTCACACGGCGTCGACGCCTGGATCGTGCAGCGCGATGTCGCCGATCCGGCCCTCTACGTCGGGACGTGGCTGCGAGACGGTGACGCCGATCAACGCGAGCCGGAGGTCGCGGTGCGCGCCGAGCAGTGGCTCGACCACTTCGAGGAGCAGGGCGTCGAGGGCGTCGGGTTCGGGTTCGTCTACCTGCGCCGCACCGACCTGCCGTCCGATGTGATGGCCGAGGACCTGCGGCACGCGTTCACCGACGCGCTGGGCGACGAGGCGATCGACTACTTCCGGCGGCTCGACTGGCTGCGTACACACGAGGTGCTCGACGCCCGTTTCGCGGTGCGGCCCGACACGGCCCTCGAGCGGGTGCACCTGCCCGGCGAGGACGGGTGGAACCAGGTGGTCGTGCGGGTGCATCGGGGTGGCGGTCCGGCCTGGCAGCACGAGGTGGACGACCTCGCGGCCGCCCTGCTCGGCGGCATGCGCGCTGACGGTCTTCCGCTCGGGGATCTCGTGTCGCTGCTCGCGGCCGCGCACGGCGAGGACGAGGACGACCTCCTCACGCAATCGGTGGGCCTCGTGCACGGCTTGGTGCGGCACGGGCTGATCGAGCCCGTCTGACCCCCTCCGGGGCGTTCCTGAGGTTCCACGATTCGGTTCTCTCAGCAACTTCTCAGGAGCTCATCGGGTTAGTGCAGGTCAGCGCGGTGGTACTCCGAGACCGACGGGAACTCCACCGCTTCGCCGGTCGTTGAACCCTGTGAGACACCACCGATGAGGAGGCACGTCATGGCACGCCCCGAAACCACCGCTCGCTTCGATTCCGACCTGGACGGTCAGAGCCCCGCAGCCGATCTCGTTCGCGTCTACCTGAACGGCATCGGACGGACCGCTCTGCTCACCGCAGCCGACGAGGTGGAATTGGCCAAGCGGATCGAGGCCGGCCTGTATGCCAAGCACCTGCTCGAGACGAAGAAGCGTCTGTCGGCGGCGAAGAAGCGCGACCTCGCGATCATCGTCCGCGAAGGACAGGCCGCTCGCAGCCACCTGCTCGAGGCGAACCTGCGCCTCGTCGTCTCGCTGGCGAAGCGTTACACCGGACGCGGTATGCCCCTGCTGGACCTCATCCAGGAGGGCAACCTCGGCCTGATCCGCGCGATGGAGAAGTTCGACTACGCGAAGGGCTTCAAGTTCTCGACCTACGCGACGTGGTGGATCCGTCAGGCCATCACCCGCGGAATGGCCGACCAGAGCCGCACGATCCGGCTCCCCGTCCACCTCGTCGAACAGGTCAACAAGCTCGCCCGCATCAAGCGTGAGCTGCACCAGCAGCTCGGCCGCGAGGCGACCGACGAGGAACTCGCCAACGAGTCGGGTATCCCCGTCGAGAAGATCGCCGACCTGCTCGACCACAGCCGCGACCCGGTGAGCCTCGACATGCCCGTCGGCAACGACGAGGAGGCCCCACTGGGCGACTTCATCGAGGACGCCGAGGCGACGTCCGCCGAGACCGCCGTCATCGCCGGACTCCTGCACAGCGACGTCCGCAGCGTCCTCGCGACGCTCGACGAGCGCGAACAGCAGGTCATCCGGCTGCGTTACGGCCTCGACGACGGCCAGCCCCGCACCCTCGATCAGATCGGCAAGCTGTTCGGGCTGTCCCGTGAGCGTGTCCGGCAGATCGAACGCGAAGTGATGGTCAAGCTCCGCGAAGGAGACCGCGCCGAGCGCCTTCGCGCCTACGCCAGCTGACCGGGCGCGTCAGCGGTATCCGATCCCCGAGAACCGGGCTGGGTTCTCGGGGATCGTTGCCGTTCGGGTGCCTTCTCCGGCAGGTGTTCGGCCGCCGGACTGCCGTCAGCGCAGACGGCGCGGTCCGAGGTCGAGCGGGTGCGGTTCGGGCCCGATCCGCACGTGCGCGTCGGTGAGTTCGGCTCCCACCACCGAGGCCAGGACCGGTTCGCACACCAGTTCGCGCACCTCGGGCAGGTCGTCGGCGAGCGCCGAGATCCTCTGGACGAAGTCGACGAGTGCCGGCTTGTTCACCGGTGCGGCATTGCGATAGCCCGAGAGCAACGGCGCCGCCTTCGGCGCGTCGATCAACTCGACCGCCTCGTCCTCCGTGAGCGGAAGAACCCGGTAGGCGCGGTCGCCGAGCAGGTCGGAGATCACACCGGCGAGACCGAACGAGATGAGCGAACCGAACGACGGGTCGTCCTGCACACGGATCGCGCAACCGATGCCCTTGTGGGCCATCCGCTGCACATGCATCAACGGCTCCCCCGACACCGCGGCCAGGTCGCAATAGGCGATCCGTACCGAATCGGCGTCGACGAGATCGAGCCGGACCCCGGTCAGATCGGGCCGGTGCCGCCACTGCGCACCGGTGGCCTTGACCGCCACGGGGAAGCCGATCTCGTCCGCCGCCTCGACCGCCTCCTCCTCGGTGGTGACGGCGCGGAAGTCCGCGACCTCGACTCCGTAGCAGGACAGCAGCAGGGCCGCCTCGGTATCCGACAGGTAGCGACCCTCGGGAGTCGTCTCGAGCCAGCCGTCCACGAGCGCACGGGCGCGCTCGGGATCGATGCCCGCCGGTCGCACGACCTGCGAGGGCGGACGACTGCGCCATTTCGCGTACCGCCACGCCCGCCCCAGGGCGAGCGCCGCTCGTTCCGGACCGGGATAGGACGGCACGGATCCGCGGGTCGGGTTTCCGTCCGGTCCGCGCACGGCCAGGACGTCGGGGATACCCTCGGTCGCCAGGAAGGTCGTGACCACCGGCTTCTCCGACCCGGCGACGGCGTCGCGCAGGGCCTGCGCGTAGGGCTGGACGTCGACGGCGACCGGCGGGACGAAGACCGCGATCACCGAGTCGACATCGGGTGAGTCGAGCGCCCGGGCGACGGCTTCGGCGAATTCCTCGGGCGACGCCTGCGCGCCGAGATCCACCGCGTCCGGTGCCTGCAGACCCTGGCCGCGGGCGGCGTCGACGGCGAGCAGACCCAGGGCGGTGGAGTTGCCGACCACGGCGACGCGGGGACCCGCGGGCAGCGGCTGGTAACCGAACAGCAGGGCCGAGTCGAAGAGCTGGCCGATGGACTCGACCTGGACGACACCGGCCTGCTCGAACAGGTATCGCACGATGGTGTCGTCCATCTCCCCCGTCCGGGCGGCGAGCGCCGGCGGCACCGCGTGGCGGCCGCTCTTGACGGCGACGATCGGTTTGCTGCGCGCCACCCGCCGCGCGATGCGCGAGAACTTGCGCGGGTTGCCGAAACTCTCCAGATACAGCAGCACCACTTCGGTGGCAGGATCGGTGTCCCAGTACTGCAGCAGGTCGTTGCCGGACAGGTCGGCGCGGTTGCCGGCCGAGACGAAGGACGACAGTCCGACACCCGTCTTGGCGGCCTCGTCGAGGATCGCGATGCCGAGGGCGCCGGACTGGCAGAAGAAACCGACGTTGCCGGACGCCGGGAGCACGGGCGCGAGGGTCGCGTTGAGTCGGATGGCGGGATCGTTGTTGGCGACACCGAGAGCATTCGGCCCGATGAGTCGCATACCGTGCGACCGCGCGGCCAGCGTGAGCCGCCGCTCGGCGTCGCGACCCTCCGGTCCGGTCTCGCCGAAACCGGACGAGACGACGAGCAGGGCCTTGACACCCTTCGCGAGACAGTCGTCGAGCACCGAGTCGATCGATTCGGCGGGGACGGCGGCGACCGCGAGATCGATCTCATCGGGGATGTCGCGGACGGTCGGGTAGGCGCGGACACCTCGGACGGACCGGTGTTCGGCGTTGACCGGGTAGACCGGCCCGGTGAACCCGCTGCGCAGCATGTTCACCAGCACGGCGTTGCCCACCTTGCGGCTGTCGGTGGAGGCACCGATGACGGCGACACTGCCGGGACCGAGGATGTTGCGCACGCTGCGCGCCTCGGCGGCGCGTTCGCGGGCGTTGCGGACCGAGACGAGGGCTTCGGTGGGGTCGATCGCGAACTCGAGCCGGACGACTCCCCCTTCGAAGCTGCGGCTGACCTGGTAGCCGGCTTCCCGGAAGACCGTGATCATGTGCCGGTTCTCGGCGAGGACCTCGGCGACGAAGGTGTGCAGTCCGTTCTCGGCGGCCGCGCCGGCGAGATGTTCGAGCAGGATCGGACCGAGACCGCGTCCCTGGTGAGCGTCGGCGACGGTGAAGGCCACCTCGGCGGAGAGACCGTCGCCCTCGTGCGAGAGTCCCTCGTACCGCCCGACGGCGATGATCTCGTCGCCGAGCACCGCGACGAACGCCACCCGGGACTTGTGGTCGACGACCGTGAAGTTGAACAGGTCCTTCTTCGAGATCGTCGGGTACGGACCGAAGTACCGCAGATAGCGGGTGCGTTCGGACAGTTTGCTGTGAAAGGCGACGATCGCGTCAGCGTCCTCGGGGACGATCGGCCGCAGGTGTACGACACCGCCGTCCGAGGCCAGCACGTCGGCGACCCAGTGCCGCGGATAGTCGCGGGCGCGCGCCAGCGCCGCCTCGCGCGCGGGGTCGGTCTCCCCTGTCGTCCCGGCACCCTGCGCGGGGGCCGCGCCCGTCGCAGACGCGGAGTCCGGTGCCGCCGAGGGATTCTGCCGGTCAGTCACGGGGGTCCTCCGGGTCCAGGCCGAGCAGCGGGAAGGCCGCCCGCCTCGTGGCGATGATCGCCGAATCGATGCGGGTCAGTGCGCGGTCCAGGGACGCGATCCCCGTTTCCGGTGTGCCACCGGGACCGTCCCACGGCAGGTACGAGACGTCGGAGCCCTCCCCCATGACCGTGGGCAGTTCGACGCTCGGAGCGAGAGCGCCGACGCGCTCGCTCCAGTCCGCCGGAACCGGGGTGCTCAGGTCGATCTCGCGGTCCAGCGCCGCGGCGATCAGGTGGGTCCACGCGCGCGGCACCACCCGCACGAGGCCGTAACCGCCGCCGCCCACGGCGAGCCAGCGACCCTCGCAGTAGCGGTCGGCGAGATCGCGCATCGCGAGATACGACGCGCGCTGGCCGTCGACGGTCAGGGAGAGATCGGCCAGAGGGTCCTCGCGGTGGCTGTCGGCACCGCACTGACTGATGAGTATCTGGGGGCGGAACGCCGCGACCGCGCCCGGCACGACGGCATGGAAGGCGCGCAACCACAACGCGTCCACGGTGCCCGGCAGTACGGGCAGATTGATCGCGGTGCCCTCGGCCGGACCCGAACCGACCTCGCTGGACCACCCGGTGTTGGGCCACAGCGTCGCGGGATGCTGGTGCAGGGAAATGGTCAGGACGCGGGGATCGCCGAGGAATGCGTGCTGCACACCGTCGCCGTGGTGGGCGTCGACGTCGATGTAGGCGATGCGGTCGTAGCCGTGGTCGAGCAGCCACGAGATCGCGATGGCGGCGTCGTTGTAGACGCAGAACCCGGCGGCCCAGTCGGCCATCGCGTGGTGCATGCCGCCCCCGATGCTCACCGCACGGCGGGCCCGGCCGCTCGCGATCTCGCGTGCGGCCGCGAGGGTTCCTCCGGCGAGCGTCGCGCTGGCCTCGTGCATACGGGGGAAGATCGGGTTGTCCTCGGTGCCGAGACCGTGGGGTGCGTCGGCCGGGGGTGCCGCTCCCTCCGGAGCGGAGCCCGCGCGCTTGACCGCGTCGACGTAGGACGAGGTGTGGATGCGCAGCAGATCGGTGTCGTCCGCAGGGGACGGGCGGACCGTCTCGACGCCTTCGAGGAGACCGAGACTGCGGGACAGCGCCATCGTGAGATCGAGACGCGTGGGGTTCATCGGATGTGTCGGACCCCACCGGTAGTCGAGGTAGTCGGGGCTCCACACCACTATCCGATCGCCGCTCAGCTGTGTCGTACCGCCCGCCGCGGTGGAGCTCGTGGTCATGGACACAGACGCTACTGGTCCACCCACGGACATGCGAGCCTCGGAGGGCGCCCCCACCGTCCTGTTCGCACGGTTAGAATCGGCCCAGACGAAGGGGTGTGAGAGTGAAGGACCTGGTCGATACAACGGAGATGTATCTCCGGACCATCTACGACTTGGAAGAGGAAGGCGTGGTGCCGCTGCGCGCGCGTATCGCCGAGCGCCTCGAACAGAGCGGACCGACGGTCAGCCAGACCGTGGCCCGCATGGAACGCGACGGCCTGCTCCGGGTCGCCGGCGACCGCCACCTGCAGCTCACCGAGAAGGGCCGCGATCTCGCGGTCTCGGTCATGCGCAAGCACCGGCTCGCGGAACGGCTTCTCGTGGACGTGATCGGTCTCGACTGGGAGAACGTGCACGCCGAGGCATGCCGCTGGGAACACGTGATGAGCGAGGAGGTCGAGCGCCGTCTCGTGGAGGTGCTCAACAACCCGACCACCTCCCCCTACGGCAACCCCATTCCAGGACTGGCCCAGCTCGGCCTCGACCGCACGGCGGTCCTCGACGAGAAGCTGGTGCGGTTGACGGACATCCCGCACGGCAAGCCGACCGCGGTCGTGGTACGCCGGCTCGCGGAGTACGTCCAGTCCGACCCCGAGGTCATCGCGCGACTGCGTGAGGCCGGTGTGGTCCCGGACGCGCGGGTTACAGTCGAGACGCGACCGGGCTCGGTGTCCATCACCGTGGCCGGTCACGACAGCTTCGAGCTTTCCGACGAGATGGCCCACGCCGTGCAGGTGAAGCAGGTCTGACCCAGGCCCCTTTTCGCATGTCCGGTACGGGCGTGCGAAAAGGGGATGTCCAGCGTGAGACTTCTGGTGACCGGCGGCGCCGGCTATGTGGGCAGCGTGTGCACGACCGTGTTGCTCGAGCAGGGCCACGACGTCGTGGTCGTCGACGACCTGTCCACCGGGAACGCCGAAGCGGTGCCCACCGGTGCCGAGTTCGTCGAGGGCGACATCGCGGCCGTCGCCGACGAACTGCTCTCCGGATCCCGTTTCGACGGCGTCCTCCACTTCGGTGCACAGTCCCTCGTCGGCGAGTCGGTGGAGTTCCCCGAGAAGTACTGGCAAGGCAACGTGGTGACCACCCTGGCCCTGCTCGAGGCCGTCCGCCGCTCGGGTACCCCACGGTTGGTGTTCTCCTCCACCGCCGCGACCTACGGCGAACCCGACAGCGTGCCGATCACCGAGGACGCGCCCACCCGGCCGACCAACCCGTACGGTGCGTCGAAGCTCGCCATCGATCATGCGATCTCCTCGTACGCGCACGCTCACGGTCTCGCGGCGACGAGTCTGCGGTACTTCAACGTCGCCGGCGCCTACGGCGGTGCCGGGGAGAACCGGGTCGTCGAGACGCATCTGATCCCACTCGTGCTGCAGGTCGCTCTCGGTGTGCGCGATCACATCTCGGTCTTCGGCACCGACTGGCCGACCAAGGACGGCACCGCGGTGCGCGACTACATCCACGTCAAGGATCTCGCCGACGCCCACGTACTGGCACTGACGAAGTCCGAACCCGGCCGCCACGGCATCTACAACCTCGGCAGCGGAGAGGGCTTCACCGTCCGCGAGGTCATCTCGGCGTGCGAGCGGGTCACGGGCCTGCCGATCGCAGCGGTCGACGCGCCGCGCCGTGCCGGTGATCCGGCCGTGCTCATCGCCTCGAGCAGCCGCGCGATCTCCGAGCTCGGGTGGAACCCCCAGCACACCGATCTCGACGAGATCGTCTCCGATGCGTGGGAGTTCACCCGGTCTCTCGGCGACCGGCTGCACGCTGCTCGACGCTGATCGAGGACACGGCTCCGGTTCAGGACGGTTCGTCGCCGCGCGGCAGTTCGAGTCCCAGCCGCGCCGCGATCTCGTGTCCGGTCTCCGCGAGGCCACGGATCGACTCGGGACGCAGTCCCGCCTGCAGGGCCTGGTCGAGCAGATCCGAAAGCCGGTGGCGGGGATCGGATTCGAGGGCCGCTGCGAGCGCGACCCCGGCGAGCGGACCGTCGCCGCGCACGTAAGCGCCGAAGCCGACAAGCGCGGCGGCATCGGCCCGCTCGGGATCGGGCAGGGCCCGGGCGAGCTCGGTCCACAGACGCTCCGCCGGCCGTGCGAGCGGTCCGGTCGCAAGTCCCATGGCGGCGTCGCGCACCGTGCGGTTGGCGAGCAGGACGGCCAGCTCGGCGATGTCGGACGCGCTGGGATCCGTTCCGCCGGCGTACGTCTCGATGTGTGCGAGCACGGTTTCGAGTTCGAGACGGTCGGCGCGTTCGCCGCCGCCCTCGCGGGCACAGCGTTCGTACTCGCGGTCGCGGGTCTCGACGACCTCGTCGATACACCGCGCGACCTCCTGCCTCACCGCCGGCGGATACGGCGCGAGCAGTGCGGCGAGCTCGGTGCGGGAGCCGCGGATCGGGCTGCCCTCGAACACCCGGGCCACCGCGACCACCGAGGACCCGGGATCGGCCACGCTGCCGGTGATGTTCTGGCCGGGCACGAACCAGGTCGCTCCACCGGTGATCTCCGGTAGCGCGTACACCCCCGCCAGGTCGATGCCGACGGCGTCGAGATGGTCGGCGAAGTCGTCGACGAGCCTGCACACGTCGGCGATCACCGGATCGTGCCGGTCGATGAGATCGTCGTCCACGAGAACGGCCACCACAGATTCCGCGCCCTCGCGGGCACAGACGGCGCAGAAGCGCCGGAACGCCGCGCGCATGGGTTCCGGGACCGACTCTCCGGGCCGGGGCAGGACGAGGTCGTGCCGCATCACGGCGCCGATACTCGCCACCTTCCCGTTCGGGCGGGTCGGAGCGTCACCCGTCGGGGTCAGGCACATCACGACGATCGAACGCATCGGCGGGAAGCCCATGAGGGCGGGCAGGGCGGCGATCACGTCACCGACATCGGTGAGACGGAGGGGATGCGACGACGAAGGCGTGGAAGTTGTCATGCTCGAACCGTGGCCCATCGGTCCGAGCGGAAAGCGACTCCCGGGGTCGTTCCGCGGCCTTCTGGGGATGAACCGGCCGGCTGTGGACAACTCCGCGACCGGCATCGTCGACCCGTGCCGAACGGACGATCCCGTCGGTGAGCGCTGTTAGGGTGCGCGCCCGGCCTCGTCAGGGGCGGGCGGCGAAGTCGACGGCCTCCCGGAACACGAGGTCGAGATTGTCGGCGTCGGGCGGCGCCGCGTCGAAGGACAGGTACGTGACCGTCACACGCACGTCCCCGATCTGCGCGATCCGCGCGGCCATCGACTGCGTCATGCCACCCGATCCCCTGCCGGAGTCGACCGTGCGGGTCAGGGCCAGCGTCTCGGCCCCGTCGACGGCTATGGCGGGATCGTCGCCGAGGACGGTCGAGACGGTCGAGGTGATCCCCCGCACGGTGGCGTCCACCTGCGAGCACTCGGTGAGATAGGTGCGGTACTCGCCGACGTCCGGAGCGGAACGGGTGACCTCGACACTGATCGTCGCGCGACTGGCGTTGTCGGTACCGACCACCATGGCGGTGCTCTCGGGGCCGTAATTCTGCGCGGGCGGCAGACATCCGCCCGGATCGACCTTCGAGCCGGGCTGGATCCCGGTCAGGTCGGGCGCTGCCTGCGCCACGGCCTCCGGTGGGAGGACCACCGCGACGTACGGTTCGGGAAAACGTTCGGGAGGAAGCACCAGCTCGCCCGGTGCCCGGACAATCGCGGGTGCAGGTGCAGGCGCGGTTCCCGTCAGGGCTGCCGGTTCGGGCCGGGGGTCGCCGGAGACGGTCTGGGAGCAGGCGGATGCGAGCATCAGGCACGCTGTCGCCACCGCGCTTCGGGCGGCCGATGCGCGGCGCTTCGGACGAGTGTCGCGTCGGGTCACCCGAACCTCCCTCGGTCGTCGACGTCGGGCAGGATGTGCGCCCCGGAATCGGTCGTCGTAGCGTCGATTAGACTCGAACACCACCATGCCACGTCGGGTGACCCCGGCGGAGATGCCGAGACGAAGTGTGATCGGAGTGGTTCGCAGATGGACGAACAGTCCCGCATGTACGAGCTGGAATTCCCGGCTCCGCAGCTCACCTCCCCGGAAGGTGAGGGGCCGGTCCTCGTGCACGGTCTCGAAGGTTTCGCCGACGCGGGACACGCGGTGCGCCTGGCGACCACGCACCTGCGCGAGAGTCTGGAGACCGAGCTCGTCGCGTCGTTCGCCGTCGACGAACTGATCGACTACCGGTCGCGTCGGCCGCTCATGACGTTCGAGGCCGACCACTTCTCGGACTACGCCGAGCCCGAACTGAACCTGTACGCGCTCATCGATGAGGCCGGCACCCCGTTCCTGCTGCTCGCGGGTGCCGAGCCGGATCTGAAGTGGGAGCGTTTCATCACCGCGGTGCGGTTGCTCGCGGAGCAGTTCGGGGTGCGGCGGACCATCGGACTCAACGCGATCCCCATGGCGATCCCGCACACCCGGCCGTTGGCGGTCACCGCGCACTCGACGAACAAGGACCTCATCGCGGGGCACCACCGTTGGTCGGGCGAGCTCCAGGTGCCCGCGGGAGTGTCGTCGCTGCTCGAATACCGCATGGGCCAGCACGGGCACGAGTCCGTAGGCTTCTCCGTGCACGTGCCGCACTATCTCGCCCAGACCGACTATCCGGCGGCCGCCGAGACGCTGCTGACGAACGTCGCAGAGGTCGGCGGCCTCGAGCTGTCTCTGCAGGCGCTCGGTGAGGCCGCGGCGCGGGTGCGGGAGCAGATCGACGAGCACATCGAGGACAATGCCGAGGTCCTCGGCGTGGTGCACGCGCTCGAGCGGCAATACGACAGCTACGTCGCCGCCCAGGAACAGCAGACCTCTCCCCTGCCGACCGACGAGAGTCTGCCGACGGGTGAGGAGATCGGGGCGGAGTTCGAGCGGTTCCTCGCCGAATACGACCGGCGCGGCGCCGGTCCCGGCGGCGACCTCCCCGGTCCGGACGACGGAAGAACCGGCGACGGCGGATTCGGCGAGTTCGACCCGGACGACGGAGACGATTCCGCTCCGCGTTGACACCACGGCGGGTTCGCCGGATGTTTCATGATCGTCACAATCGTCGTTGTCGACGTCACATACAGACATGTACGCTTCGGCGACATGCCACAGTGGTAGGTGTGTCCGGTTCTCGGCCACGGGTCGGGCAGCCTGACTACCACCACGCGATCACCGACGTCGCAGGAGACGCTCATGGTTCCACCGCGCGCCCGGACGCTCCGCCCGGTTCCGGACAACGAACCCCGCATCGTGTTCCGCACGATCCACGGTTACCGACGCGCGTTCCGCCTGGCCGGAAGCGGTCCCGCACTGCTGCTCGTACACGGAATCGGTGACGACTCGTCGACCTGGCAGGACGTGATCCCGCACCTGGCGGAGAAGTACACCGTGATCGCCCCCGACCTGCTCGGGCACGGTCGATCCGACAAGCCGCGGGCCGACTACTCGGTGGCCGCCTACGCGAACGGTATGCGCGACCTGCTGTCGGTCCTCGGGATCGAATCGGTCACGGTGATCGGCCATTCGCTCGGCGGCGGGGTGGCGATGCAGTTCGCCTACCAGTTCCCGCACATGGTCGAGCGTCTGGTGCTCGTCGCGTCCGGCGGGGTCACCAAGGACGTCCATCTTGCCCTGCGGCTGATCTCGGTGCCGATCGTCAGCGAAGCGCTGCGGGTCCTGCGACTGCCCGGGGCGATGCCCGTCCTGCGCGCTGCCGGCGCGATGCTGAACCGGGTCAACGGATCGCCACTGAGGCCCGGTGCCCTGCTGCACGACACCTCGGATCTGGTGCGCGTACTGGGGAACCTCCCCGACCCCACGGCCTACGAAGCGTATTTGCGCACGCTGCGCGCGGTGGTCGACTGGCGCGGTCAGGTGGTGACCATGCTCGACCGCTGTTATCTGACGGAGAACCTTCCCGTCCAGCTCATCTGGGGCGATCACGACAGCGTCATCCCCATCGCCCACGCCTATCTCGCGCATTCGGCCATGCCCGGTTCACGTCTCGAGATCTTCCGGGGCTCCGGCCACTTCCCGTTCCGCGACGACCCGCTGCGCTTCCTGCGGGTGGTCGAGAACTTCCTGCAGACCACCGCTCCCCTGGAGTTCGACCTCGACCGCTGGCGCCGGCTCCTCGTGTCGGGTGTGAGCGAGTCGCAGATCAGCGGTGGCCCGGAGACCCGCATGGCGGTGCTCGGCGCGATGGGTTCGGACGAGCGCAGCGCCACCTGACCTGCACTACACGCCGGGCCACGCGACCCGCGGCGGTGGGTCGGGTCCTTCCGACTAGCCTGGAGAAGTGCTGCTTCCCGATCTGATACCCGACCCCGTCGACGACGACGCGCTGTTCGACGCGTTCACCACCTGGACGACGGATCGTGGCATCTCGCTGTATCCGGCGCAGGAGGAAGCGCTCATGGAGCTCGTCGCCGGCTCCAACGTCATCCTCGCCACGCCCACCGGCTCGGGAAAGTCGATGGTAGCGCTCGGCGCGCACTTCTTCGCGCTCGCTGCCGGGAAGCGAACCTTCTACACCGCCCCGATCAAGGCGCTCGTGAGCGAGAAGTTCTTCGCCCTGTGTGACGTCTTCGGTGCCGACAAGGTCGGCATGATGACCGGCGACGCATCGGTCAACGCCGGAGCGCCGATCATCTGCGCGACCGCCGAGATCGTCGCGAATCTCGCGTTGCGCGAGGGACCGGACTCCGACATCGGCCAGGTCGTGATGGACGAGTTCCACTTCTACTCCGAACCCGACCGCGGGTGGGCGTGGCAGGTTCCGCTCATCGAGTTGCCGCACGCGCAGTTCCTGCTCATGTCCGCGACGCTCGGCGACGTGACCTTTCTACAGAAGGATCTGACCCGCCGCACCGGACGGCCGACGGTGGAGGTCTCGGGCTCCGAACGACCCGTCCCGTTGACCTTCTCGTACTCGCAGGCACCCATCGGTGAAGCGATCGAAGAACTCGTCACCACGCATCAGGCACCCGTCTACGTCGTGCACTTCACCCAGGCCGCGGCCCTCGAGCGCGCCCAGGCCCTGACCAGCGTGAACATGTGCACGAAGGCCGAGAAGGAGGCGATCGCCACCGCGCTGGGCGACTTCCGGTTCTCCACCGGCTTCGGCAAGACCCTCTCGCGTCTCGTCCGGCACGGTATCGGTGTGCACCATGCGGGCATGCTGCCGAAGTACCGGCGCCTGATCGAGAAGCTCGCGCAGGACGGGCTCCTGAAGGTCATCTGCGGAACCGACACGCTCGGCGTCGGCATCAACGTGCCGATCCGCACCGTGTTGCTCACGGGCCTGACGAAGTTCGACGGCACCCGCACCCGGCAGCTCAAGGCGCGCGAGTTCCACCAGATCGCCGGTCGCGCAGGCCGCGCGGGATACGACACGATGGGCACCGTCGTCGTACAGGCCCCCGAGCACGAAATCGAGAACGTCCGGGCCCTCGCCAAGGCCGGGGACGACCCGAAGAAGCGCCGGAAGGTGCAGCGTAAGAAGGCACCCGAAGGGTTCGTCTCGTGGGGTGAGGGCACCTTCGACAAGCTGATCGCGGCGTCGCCCGAACCGCTGCAGTCGCGGTTCTCGGTGAGCAACTCGATGCTGCTCAACGTCATTGCGCGACCGGGCAACTGCTTCGACGCGATGCGGCATCTGCTCGAGGACAACCACGAACCCCGTCCGGCGCAGCGCAAGCACATCCTCAAGGCGATCTCGCTGTACCGGGGCCTGCTCCAAGCGGGTGTGGTGCAGCAACTCGACGAGCCCGACGAGTTCGGGCGCCGGGCCCGCCTCACCGTCGACCTGCAACGCGACTTCGCGCTCAACCAGCCGCTGTCGCCGTTCGCCCTCGCAGCGATCGAACTGCTCGATGTCGACTCCCCCACCTACGCGCTCGATGTGGTGTCGGTCATCGAATCGACCCTCGACGATCCCCGTCAGGTGCTCATGGCGCAGCAGCATGCCGCACGCGGTGAGGCCGTCGCACAGATGAAGGCCGACGGCATCGAGTACGACGAGCGGATGGAACTGCTCGAGGAGATCACCTGGCCCAAGCCGCTCGTGGAGCTGCTCGAGCCGGCCTTCGAGACGTACCGGGGTGGGCATCCCTGGGTGTCGGAGTTCCCCCTGTCCCCGAAGTCGGTGGTGCGCGACATGATCGAGCGCAGCATGACCTTCTCCGAGATGGTCTCGCACTACGGCCTGGCCCGCTCCGAGGGGCTGGTCCTGCGCTATCTCGCCGACGCCTACCGCGCGCTGCGGCAGACGGTGCCGGACGCCGCGCGCACGGAGGAACTCGAGGACATCATCGAGTGGCTCGGCGAGCTGATCCGGCAGGTCGACTCATCGTTGCTCGACGAGTGGGAGTCCCTCACCCATCCCGGGGTGGAATCCGACGACCAGCAGATCGCGTTCGGCGTCGACTCCCCTCGCCCGTTGTCCGCGAACGTCCGCGCGTTCAAGGTCATGGTCCGCAACGCGATGTTCAAGCGGGTCGAACTGGCCTCGCGTCGACGCTGGGACGAACTCGCGGCCCTCGGCGACGGTCTCGACGCCGAGGACTGGGAAGACCTGCTCGAGCTGTACTTCGACGAGTACGACGAGATCGGTACCGGCCCCGACGCGCGTGGACCGCTGCTGTTCACCGTCGAGATGGGTCCCGAGTTGTGGCGGGTGCGTCAGACCCTGCACGATCCGCAGGGCGATCACGGCTGGGCGTTGATCGGCGAGGTGAACCTCCGCGAGTCCGATGCGGCCGGTGAAGTGGTGTTCGACGAGTTCGAGATCGTCGAGGGCTGATCGTCGAAGGCGGCGGACCTCGGGAGCGGTAGCCTGACTCGGTGAGCGAACCGACCGTGCAACCCTTCCGCTTGGCCTACGTCCCGGGTGTCACCCCCGCGAAGTGGGTGCGGGTGTGGAACGAGCGGATGCCGGACGTCCCGATCGAACTGGTCCCCGTCGAACCCACGGCCGGTGCGGATCCGCTACGCGAGGACGTCGCCGACATCGCGCTGCTGCGCCTGCCGCTGCAGCGGGACGGCCTGTCGGTCATCCCGCTCTACACCGAGGTCTCCGTCGTAGTGGTGCCCAAGGAGCACGTGTTCGCGGCGGTCGACGAGGTGTCGGTGTCCGACCTCGCCGACGAGACGGTGCTGCATCCGCTCGACGACGTGCTCGACTGGGTCGCCCTACCCGGTGAGGAGGCGTTCGAGCGGCCCGCGACCACCGAGGACGCGATCTCGCACGTCGCCTCGGAGGTGGGTGTGCTCGTCACGCCGCAGTCGCTCGCCCGCCTGCACCACCGCCGCGACCTGACCTACCGTCCCGTCGTCGACGCGCCCGCGTCCCAGGTGGGTCTCGTGTGGGTCACCGACCGGACGACCGATCACGTCGACGAGTTCGTGGGCATCGTCCGGGGACGGACGGCCAACAGTTCCCGTGGCCGCAGCGATTCCGAGCCGGACGCCGAGTCGGGCGGCACCTCGCGTCGTGGCGAACGCAAGGGCTCGACCCCGAAGCGCCGCGCGCCCGAGCCCAAGACGTCCCGCCGGGCGGGGACGTCCGCGCGGAAGCGCCCCGGGAAGCCCCGGCGTGGTCGGCGCTGAGGGGGTCTTCGTCAGGAGACGGGGCGGCAGGTCGGCGGGACGCAGCCGCGGATGGTCTCGGCGAGGATGCGGTAGTCGCCTCCGCGTGGGGACGACGAGCGGAACACCAGCCCGATCCGGCGGCCGGGTGCCGGGTCCGCGAAGTGCGCGACCTCGAGGTCTCCCCGGGCAGTTTCGACGGCGACCGCGGAGGCCGGGACGAGGGTGATGCCCAATCGTCCTGCGACGCAGCGCACCACGGTGGACAGGGAGGTCGCGCGGGTGTCGCCGAGTGCCGGTCGCGCGTCGATGGACCGGCACAGGTCGAGTGTCTGGTCGCGCAGGCAGTGGCCTTCGTCGAGCAGCAGCAGTTGTGCGTCGTCGAGCGCGGAGACCGAGAGGTCGGTGCGCCCGGCGAGTTCGTGTCCGGTCGGCAGGACGAGGACGAAATCCTCGTCGTACAGCGGAACTTCGATCACACCCGAGACGTCGGCGGGCAGTGCGAGGACGGCGACGTCGAGGGTTCCGGCGCGTAGGGCGTCGAGGAGCCGCGCGGTCTGGTCCTCGACGACCTGCAGCGACAGCGCCGGCATCGCCCGGTCGAGTGCGGGCAGGATCTCGGGCAGGACGTAGGGCGCGACGGTGGGGATCAGGCCCACCCGCAGCGGGCCCGAGAGTCCGTCGGACACTCCTGCAGCCGCGTCGACGAAGCCGTCGGCGGCGTCGAGTACCACCTCCGCGTAGGGAAGCAGGCGCGCTCCCACCGGTGTCACGAGCACGCGGCGGGTGCTCCGCTCGATGAGCTGGACGCCGAGGCCGTTCTCGAGAGCTGCCAGCCCCTGGGACAGGGTGGGCTGGCTGACCTCGAGTCGCGCTGCTGCCGTGCCGAAGTGGCGGTAGGTGGCCACCGCGACGAAGGCACGCAGCTGCGAGAGGGTGGGCTGGTAGCTCTGATCGGTCACGCCTATCAGTGTAGTGCGACCTATCGCCTCTACCTTTCGCAGCTATCGGACGGTCGTGCGTCGACCACGAGACGGGCGCTCGCTGCGCCGACGGCCAGGTCCTACGACGCCGAGCCCGCCGCTCTTCCGGCAGCGAGGTCGTCCTCGTCGAGCACGACCTCGATCTCGCCACCGAACTCCACACCGGGAGCGAGCGGCAGCCGGTCGCCGCTCCAGAACCGGCCGGGGTCGTACCAGTTGCTCCCCCGGTGCCGTTGCCGCAGCAACCCCATCTCCTCCAGCGTCAGCCCCACCACTTCGGCGCAGTACGCGCTCTCGAGCCCACCGGACGGTACGGCCGCCCGGCGACGACGTGGGAGCCGGCCCGCGAACCATCGCCCCGTGAGTTTCGTCGTCGACGGGAACGGTGTGCCGTCGAGCCTCGCGATCGTACGCAGCAGCTGATCCTCCTGGTCCGGGGTGACCGCCACCGAGATCTGCCGCAACCAACCGCGCTGCCCGTAACGCGCGGCCCACACCTGCACCGCACTGCGCAGGTCGTGCAACTGCACGCCGCGCTGGTGCCGCCCGGTCCACATGTCCGGGAGACTGCGTCCGAGCTCGGCGTGCCACATCAGCGGCGGCAGGTCCTCGAGCGCGACCGTCATCCCCACGTGGTTCACCGGTGCGTTGGTCAGCGTCTGGATTGCTCGGTCGGCCGGGGTGGCGCCGCGGAAGATCCACAGGTCCCCCGTGCGGGTCGTCGCCACGGCCTCGTCGAGGGTGAGACGCGAACGCGCACCGGCGGACCGCTCTGCCGACGAAGTGTCCATGCCGTCAGCCTGCCATGCCCGACGGCCGCTGGGGTCGTCCCCATGACCCCGACGGACCGCTAGGGTCGTCCGCATGGCACTGCGCGGTGGCAAGTGGTGGAAACTCGTCGGACTCGCCGGGATCGTGGGAGTCGCGGCGACCGGTGCCGTCGCCGCCCGCAACGAGCGGCAACGACGGAACTACAGCCCAGACGAGGTGCGGTCGGTGCTGCACGAACGCTATGCCCGTTCGCTCGCCGCACGCGACGGCAGCGCCGAACTCCCCCTCGCCGAGGTACCGATCGGGCCGAAGGAAAAGATCAGCCGAGTGCTGCGGCGATTCCGTCGGCGAGATCGGTGATCTGCTCGTCGGTCATCACGAACGACGGGGAGATCTGCATCGCGCCCTGACCGGCCGCGCGTCCCGAGATCCCATGCTGCCGCAGGGTCTTGACGAAACCGAGCGCCTCGGACGGATCGGCGAGCTGCACGGCCGCCACCGCACCGAGGCCGCTGCGCACCTCCGCCACCCGCGGGTGGTCCGCCAGCGGAGCGAGCTTCTCGTGCAGCGTCCGCTCGATCCGCGCCGCCTCGGCGAGCAGATTCTCACGCTCGATGATGTCGAGGTTGGCGAGGGCGGCCGCTGCGGCTGCAGCATGCCCGCCGTAGGTGTATCCGTGGCGCCACCACACGCCTCCGGCGAAGAACGGTTCGGCGACCCGCGGAGCGACGAACAGGGCGCCCATCGGCAGGTAGCCGGAGGTGAGTCCCTTGGCAGTGGTGACCATGTCGGGCTCCAGGTCGAATCGCGACGACGCGAACCACGAACCACCGATACGACCGAAGCCGGTGACCACCTCGTCGACGACGAACAGGATGTCGTGGTCGCGGCAGATGTCGCGGATCTCGGCGAGATAGCCGTCCGGCGGCAGGTACACCCCGCCCGCACCGATGACGGGTTCGCAGAAGAAGGCCGCGATGGAGTCGGCACCGACCGAATCGATGAGTTCGAGCAGCGCCTTGGCGTCGTCCCACGCAACCCGCGCGGTGTCCTCCCACAGGCGACCGTAGCCCTCACCGTTGACGGGGATACCGGCGAGCGAGGTGCCGCCGACATGCATGCCGTGGTACGCCTTCTCGCGCGAGACCAGCAGCCGCTTGCCGGGCTTCCCGACCTCCTGCCAGTACCGTCGCGCGAGCTTGGCCGCCGAGTCGACGGAGTCGGATCCGCCCGAGGTGAAGAAGATCTTGCTGCCCGGAACCGGGGCGACCCCCGCGAGACGCTCGGCGAGTTCGACGGCGGGCTCGGAGGTCAGGTCGCCGAAGTTCGAGTAGTGGGCGAGTTTGGCGACCTGCGCTGCGATCGCCTCGCCGATCTCGGTGCGGCCGTGACCGACATTGGTGAACCACAGTCCGGCGGTGGCGTCGAGGTAGCGTTTGCCGGCGTCGTCCCAGATGTATGCGCCTTCCCCGCGCGACACGACGAATGCGCCGTCCCGTTCGATCGCGCCCATATCGGCGAATCCGTGCCACAACGCACCCACGACCAACTCCCGTCCACGACGATCACGACACCCGTCATCGTATGCGGAGGAAACGACTCTGGCGCCGGAGACCCGTACCCGCCACCCGGGTGCCATGACCGAGTTCCGCTTCTCCGTCAACATCTTCGAGGTCGGGTCTCCCGATGCGTTCGTTCGCTGGTGCCGCGCCGTCGAGGACGCGGGCTTCGACGCGGTGTACGCGGCCGACCATCTCGGTGTCCCCACGTCGTTCCCCGTCCTGGTCGCCGCCGCCGGTGCCACCGAGCGTCTGCGGGTCGGCACGATGGTGCTCGATGCCGGTTCCTGGAATCGGGCACTGCTCGCTCGCGAGATCGCGACCACCGATGTGCTCACCGGCGGCCGGCTCGAGGTCGGCCTCGGCGCAGGCCACATGAGATGGGAGTTCGAGGCGGCCGGGATCGAGTGGGAGCGCTTCGACGAGCGCGCCGAGCGTCTCGAATCCACCGTGCAGGAACTGCAGCGATCGTTCACCGGGTCCGGCTTCGACGAGCAGGCAGCGCTGCGCGAAGCGTTCGACCTGCCCGTACTCCGGCCGATGCAACGGCGCGGATTCGGCAGCTACGGTCCGCCCCTGATCGTCGGAGGCACCGCGACCGGATCTTTTCCGTCGTCGCCGCCCACGCCGACATCGTGAGTGTCGCGGGTGCCGTCCTGCTGCCGGGGAGGCCACCGGGGACGTTCCGCATCGCCACCGCGGCCGAGGCCGACGACCTGCTCGACTCGCCGTTCGTGCTGATCGGGACGGTCGACGAGATGGCCGGGCAGATCCTGCACAGCCGGGAGCGCTACGGGTTCACCCACTTCACGGTCCACGCCCGTACCGGGAGATCTTCGGTGAAGTGATCGGCCGGGTGCGTGCTCTGGCGGGCTGACCACCTGGCCTGCCTGCCCTCCCCGACCGGCCCAGACCGGGTCGTTTCGCTAGGCTGTGTGATCAGCATGTCCATCTCCCCCGCCCCGAATCGTCGCGAACTGCGCGCTGCCCTGTCCGAGGTCTCCCTCCGCGACGAGAAGCGCCTCCGTCGCAGGCTCGACCGGGCGCGGGGCGGCGAGGCGCTGACCGAGGTCGCCGCCGAGATCGAGACCGCCCGCGCCCGGCTCGCGTCCCGTGCGTCGTCGGTCCCGGAGATCCGTTATCCCGAGGACCTACCGGTCTCGCAGCGCAAGGACGACATCGCCGCCGCGATCCGCGACCACCAGGTCGTAGTGGTCGCCGGTGAGACCGGTTCGGGCAAGACGACGCAGATCCCGAAGATCTGCCTCGAACTCGGGCGCGGGGTTCGCGGCCTGATCGGCCACACCCAGCCGCGCCGTATCGCCGCGCGCGCCGTCGCCGAGCGACTCGCGGAGGAACTGGACACCGAGCTCGGCGACGCCGTCGGATACACGGTGCGCTTCAACGATCAGGTCACCGAGTCGACACTCGTCAAGCTGATGACCGACGGCATCCTCCTCGCCGAGATCCAGCGCGACCGCCTGCTGCGCCAGTACGACACGCTCATCATCGACGAGGCGCACGAGCGCAGCCTCAACATCGACTTCCTGCTCGGCTACCTCGCGCAGCTGCTTCCGCGTCGCCCCGACCTGAAGGTGATCATCACCTCGGCGACGATCGACCCCGAACGTTTCGCGCGCCACTTCGCCGACGCGAACGGCACGCCTGCCCCCATCGTGGAGGTCTCCGGCCGCACCTATCCCGTCGAGGTGCGTTACCGGCCGCTGACCGTCGAGGTGGGCGACACGCTGGTCGACCGCGACCCCGTCGACGCGGTGTGCGAGGCCGTCGAGGAACTCCAGTGTGAGGGCGACGGCGACATCCTGGTCTTCCTCTCCGGCGAGCGCGAGATCCGCGACACCGCCGACGCACTGCGCGACCGCAAGCTCCGCAACACCGAGATCCTCCCGCTCTACGGACGCCTGTCGGCGGCCGAACAGCACCGGGTCTTCGCACCGCACACGGGCCGGCGGGTCGTGTTGTCCACCAACGTCGCCGAGACGTCCCTGACGGTTCCCGGCATCCGCTACGTCGTCGACCCCGGCACCGCACGTATCTCGCGGTACTCGGTGCGGACGAAGGTGCAGCGACTGCCGATCGAGCCGATCTCGCAGGCCTCGGCGCGGCAGCGCGCCGGACGGTGCGGTCGTGTCGCCGACGGCATCTGCATCCGTCTGTACTCGGAGGACGACTTCGACGGCCGGCCGGAGTTCACCGAGCCCGAGATCCTGCGCACCAACCTCGCGTCGGTAGTGTTGCAGATGACGGCGCTCGGTCTCGGCGACATCGAGGCGTTCCCGTTCGTGGAGGCCCCGGATCCCCGCGCGATCCGCGACGGCATCGCTCTGCTCGAGGAGCTCGGCGCGCTCGAACCCGCCAAGAAGGGCGAGACGCCGCGCCTGACCGCGACGGGCCGCGAGATCGCCCGCCTGCCCGTCGATCCGCGCATGGCCCGCATGATCGTCGAGGGCCACCGGAACGGATGTCTGCGCGAGGTGCTCATCATCGTCGCGGCCCTGTCGATCCAGGACGTGCGCGAACGCCCGACCGAGTTCCAGCAGGCCGCCGACGAGAAGCACGCCCGGTTCGCGGTCGAGGGCTCGGACTTCCTGGCCTTCCTGCGATTGTGGGACTACCTGAAGGAGCAACGGCGGGAACTGTCGTCGAGCAGGTTCCGCAGGTTGTGCCGCGACGAGTTCCTGCACTGGTTGCGGATCCGTGAGTGGCAGGACCTGCAGGGGCAGCTCCGTCAGATCACTGTCGACATGGGCTGGCAGACGCACCACCGCGACGTGAATCCCGACGACGTCCACAAGTCCCTGCTTGCAGGTCTGCTGTCGCACATCGGTCTTCGCGAGGGCGACAAGCGCGACTTCCTCGGTGCCCGCGGCGCACGGTTCGCCGTCTTCCCGGGATCGTCGTTGTTCAAGAAGCCTCCGCGCTGGGTCATGGCCGCCGAACTCGTGGAGACCTCACGGCTGTGGGCGCGGACGGCCGCGCGCATCGAACCCGAATGGGTCGAGAAGCTCGCTCCGCACCTGGTCAAGCGCACCTACTCGGAGCCGCACTGGTCGACGCGCCGCGAGTCGGCGATGGCCTACGAACGCGTCACGCTCTACGGCATCCCCCTGGTCGCCCAGCGTCCCGTGCCGTACGGACGGATCGATCCGGAGGTCTCGCGCGAACTGTTCATCCGCCACGCCCTCGTGCAAGGCGAATGGCGCACGCAGCACAAGTTCTTCCACGACAACCGGGCGCTGCTCGAGGACGTCGAGGAACTCGAACACCGTGCGCGCCGCCGCGACATCGTCGTCGACGACGAGACCCTGTTCGACTTCTACGACCAGCGGGTCGGCCCGGAGGCGATCTCGGCCCGGCACTTCGACACGTGGTGGAAGAAGACCCGCAGGCAGCAACCCGACCTGCTGACGTTCACGCCGGACACCGTGGTGAACCAGGACGCCGCCTCGGTGCTCGAGGGCGACTATCCGGACGCGTGGCGCCAGGGCGAGATCCAGTTCCCCCTCACCTACCAGTTCGAGCCGGGCACGGAGGAGGACGGTGTCACCGCCCGCGTCCCCGTCGCGCTGCTCGCGAACCTCAAGTCCGTCGGTTTCGACTGGCTGGTACCCGGGATGCGGACCGAGCTGGTCACGGCCCTCATCAAGACCCTGCCGAAACACCTTCGGAGGCAGGTCGTACCGGCTCCCGATTTCGCAGCGGCCGCCCTCGCCTCGGTGACGCCGCGCTCCGAACCGCTCGTCAATGCGATGGCCCGCGAGCTGTCCCGGCTCGGCCGGTGCACGATCGAGCCCTCGGACTTCGATACCGGTGCGTTGCCCGACCATCTGCGGATGACCTTCGCCGCGGTCGACGAGCGCGGCACCGTGCTCGGCCGCAGCAAGAGCCTGGCGGCCCTGCGGAAGAAGTTGGCTCCGCGGGTCGAAGCGGAGGTCTCGCGCGCCGCTGCGGGCACCGAACGTCCCGCGGCGGTGGTGTGGACGGCCGAGACCCTCGGGAACCTGCCGGAGACCGTCACCCGCGAGGTCGGTGGCCGGAAGGTCACCGGTTACCCTGCCCTGGTCGCGGAGAAGGACGGCGTCGCGGTGCGCGTGCTCAGCACACCGCAGGCCCAGCAGAACGCGACGCGTCAGGGGTTGCGTGCCCTGCTTCTGTCGTCGGCACCGACGAAGGCGAAGGCCGTGACCTCGGGGCTGACCAACATGGAGCGGCTCGCGCTCGGGCGGAACCCCGACGGATCGTTCGAAGCGCTGATCGAGGACTGCCGTGCCTGCGCGGTGGACGAACTTATCGCCGCACACGGCGCACCCGTGCGCACGCCCGACGAGTTCGAGGCGCTCGCGTCCACGGTGCGGTCACACCTGCCGGGGCGCGTGGCCCGTCTGTTGAAAGCGGTTGTGCCCGTGCTGTCCCGCGCCCACGAGGTGGGTGTGCTCCTCGATCGGTCGGACGGCGAGGCTGCCGACGACGTACGCGAACAGCTGCAGTCGTTGCTGTTCCCCGGCTTCGTCACCGATCTGGGGTCGCGGCGGATCGCCGACCTGCCGCGCTATCTCACCGCGGCCGCGCAACGCCTGGAGGCGTTGCCGGCGAGTGCGCATCGCGATGCCGCGGGAATGGATGTGCTCGATCGCGTCTACGGCGCCTACGACAAGCTACTCGCACGACTGCCGGAGGAACGGCGCGCCGCGCCCGAGGTGGTCGAGATCTACTGGATGATCGAGGAACTGCGCGTGAGCCTGTTCGCGCAGGGTCTCGGAACGCGGATCCCGGTGTCGGAGAAGCGCGTCCTGAAGGCGATCGACGGGATCCGGTAGCGACCGGACCGGCCGGCGTGCGGTCGGCTTCGACCGGGTCGCTCAGTCGGTCTCGACCGAGCAGGACTTCTTGTGCTCGCGCAGTTCCTGAATCTCGCGTTCGAAATCCTCTGCAGAACTGAAGGAACGGTAGACCGAGGCGAATCGAAGATAGGCAACCTCGTCGAGATCGCGTAGGGGTCCGAGGATCGCCAGTCCGACCTCGTGGCTCGGGACCTCGGGTGAGCCCTTCGCCCGCACCGCGTCCTCGACCTGCTGCGCGAGCTTGTTGAGTGCGTCGTTGTCGACATCGCGCCCCTGGCAGGCGCGGGCCACGCCGCGCACGACCTTCTCGCGGCTGAACGGCTCGGTCACGCCGCTGCGCTTGACGACGGACAGCACGGCCGTCTCGACTGTGGTGAAGCGGCGTCCGCATTCGGGACACGCCCGCCGACGACGGATCGCGGCACCCTCGTCTGCCTCGCGCGAATCGACCACCCGGGAATCGGGATGGCGGCAATACGGGCAGTACATGTCGGTTCCTTCGTCGTGCCCGTGCGGGTCGCGACGTCGGCGCCGAAGCGATGTCTCCCGACCGGAACCGTCTCCACCCGCGAGTGGGCCGACACCGCCGCAACCACACGGAGTGGTGTGACTGACAGTGTTAGACAATACCCGCCTGTCCGGCTCGGGAGCGGATCGCGGGTCGGGCGGGGCCACGACGCCCTCATTCCCGGCTGGAATCCGGCAAGAGGAGGCGGATTCCGGCCTGCACGGCCGTACCGTCGAGCGAGTTGAGGTCGGCGATCCTCGCGACCGTGACGTCGACCGGGACGTCGGGCCACACGCGAGCGGCCAAGGCCTCCAGGCTCTCCCCCTCTCGCACGACCGTGGTGCCGGCGCTCTGCGAGATCACCTCATCGGTGCGCACGTGAGCGAGCACGAGGAGCATCGTGGTCGCGAGCGCGGTGAGGAGCACCGTCGTGGCCATCTGCCGCCAACTCGTCCCCTCCGCAGGCCGGCGACTGCGCGGTGCGATCTCCGAACGGCGGTGCAGGGGTTCCCGCGAGGGCGCGGCGACGCGCGGTCTCGTCCGCGCCGGGACACGGGTGCGATGGTGCAGCGTCGACGTCGCGATCGGCCGGATGCGATATGCCGCCGCCCCGGGCGCACCTGCTCCCGGCGGGCCCACGACGGTCCGCCCTGCCGTGCTCGTCCGGACTGAGGCACCGGTTCGGACCACCGCGCCCTGTCGCGCCGTACCCACCGGAACCGCCGTGTCGATCCGAACCGCTCTGCTCATCGGAAATCCTCCGTGTCGCTGTGCGTGGTCTTCCGACCCCGTCCGTGTCGCTGTGCGTGGTCTTCCGACCCCGTCCGTGTCGCTGTGCGTGGCCTTCCGACCCCGTCCGACCACTCGATCATGTGTTCGAACGAAAGTCTGTTCGAATGTTTTATCACGAGTCACAGCCTGACGGCAGCTCCTCGGAGGGTGAATCTCGAACATCTGTTTGATATGCGCGCGGGATCTCGATAGATTCGAAAGGCAACTTGCAACCCATCCGACACTCGCCGCACGGAGGTCACGATGAAGGCGGACGGAACATCCACAGCCCGCCGGGGCGGACCCGCGACCGACGATCCCACCGCGAGCCTCACCGAGCGTCAGCGTCGTGTGCTCGAGGTCATCCGCGATTCCGTCAGCGAACGGGGGTACCCGCCGAGCATCCGTGAGATCGGCGACGCCGTCGGCCTCAACTCCACATCCTCCGTCGCACACCAGCTGCGCACGCTCGAACGGAAGGGCTTCCTGCGCCGGGATCCGAACCGTCCGCGTGCCGTGGACGTCCGCGGTCTCGAGCCCACCCCCGCACCCGAGTCCTCGCCCGAGGTGGTCGCCGGCTCGTCGACCGACGACATCCCTTCGGCGGCAATGGTTCCCGTCGTCGGCCGGATCGCTGCCGGTGGTCCGATCCTGGCCGAGGAATCGGTCGAGGATGTCTTCCCGCTGCCGCGCGAACTCGTCGGTCAGGGCTCGCTGTTCCTGCTCAAGGTCGTCGGCCAGTCGATGATCGACGCAGCCATCTGCGACGGCGACTGGGTGGTCGTCCGGCAGCAGAACGTCGCCGACAACGGCGATATCGTCGCCGCGATGCTCGACGGCGAGGCCACCGTCAAGACGTTCAAGCGGGTCGACGGCGACGTCTGGCTCATGCCGCACAACCCGATGTTCGAACCCATCCCGGGCAACGACGCAGTCGTCCTCGGCAAGGTCGTCACGGTCGTCCGCAAGATCTGATCCCCGGGCCACCGGAGACGAACGAGACCGGGGTGGCTCCGCACAGCGGAGCCACCCCGACCTTCTCGTACGTGCCTCAGACGTTGAGGCCGCGCCCGATGACTTCCTTCATGATCTCGTTCGTGCCGCCGTAGATCTTCTGCACGCGGGCATCGAGGTACGCCTTGGCGACCGGGTACTCGCGCATGTAGCCGTAGCCACCGTGCAGCTGCAGGCAGCGGTCGATCAGCTCGACCTGCTTGTCGGTGGTCCAGTACTTGGCCATCGCGGCCTCCTGGACGGTGAGCTTCTTCTCGTTGAGCAGCTCGATGCACCGGTCCACGAACACCCGGGCCAGCTGGGTCTCGGTGGCGAGCTCGGCGAGCTCGAAGCGGGTGTTCTGGAACTTGCCGATCGGCTTGCCGAACGCCTTGCGGTCGCGGCAGTACTGGATCGTGTCGTCGAGCACGCGCTCCATCGCAGCAGCGGCGACGACGGCGATCGCGAGACGTTCCTGCGGCAGGTTCTGCATCAGGTAGATGAAGCCCATGCCCTCCTGGCCGAGGAGGTTGGCCGCCGGGACGCGAACGTCGTTGAAGCTGAGCTCCGCCGTGTCCTGCGCGTCGAGGCCGATCTTGTCGAGGTTGCGTCCCCGCTCGAAGCCCGGCATGCCGCGCTCGACGACGAGCAGCGAGAAGCCCTGGGCGCCCTTCTCCGGGTCGGTGCATGCGACGACGATCACCAGATCGGAGTGGATGCCGTTGGTGATGAACGTCTTGGCGCCGTTGAGGACCCAGTCGTCACCGTCGCGCACCGCGCGGGTCTTGATGCCCTGCAGGTCGCTGCCGGTGCCCGGCTCGGTCATCGCGATGGCCGTGATCAGCTCACCCGAACAGAAGCCCGGGAGCCAACGCTTCTTCTGCTCCTCGTTGGCGAGCTCGAGCAGGTAGGGAGCGACGACATCGTTGTGCAGCATGAAGCCCAGACCGCTGAAGCCCAGCTTGGTGGTCTCCTCGGCCATGATGGCGTTGTAGCGGAAGTCGTCCATGCCACCGCCGCCGTACTCCTCCGGCACCGCCATGCCGAGGAAGCCCTGCGCGCCGGCCTTCTTCCACACCTCACGGTCGACGATCTTGTCCTTCTCCCACTGCTCGTGGAAGGGGGCCACCTCCTGTTCGAGGAACTTCCGGTACGACTCCCGGAAGAGGTCGTGCTCGGGCTCGAAAAGGGTGCGTTGCATCTGCGCTCCTGTGTGAGACGTCGTTCGACATACTCACGGTATGCAGACGAGGGCGCGGTGACGCTGACACAACCGAGCGCATTTTGTGACCCGGACAACCCCGGCGGGTACGCGTCGGTATCGAACGACCCGCGGGCACGGGTCGGTGTCGGCCGATGCGCCGGGTTCCCGGTCAGCGGCGCAGATCCGCGAGTCTGCGCAGCAGCGGGTACGCGACGAGGATGCCGATCGAACCCCAGGCGATACCGCCGAGTTCGACCGAGCCGATCGACAGGGTCAGGTCGCCGATGCCGGCGACGAGCGCCGCGGCCGCGACCGTGAGGTTGACCGGATCCGTGAAGTCGACCTTCGCCTCCGTCCAGATGCGGACACCGAGGATGCCGATCAGGCCGTAGAGCACGAGGGTCGCGCCGCCGAGGACGCCCTCGGGCACGGTGAACACCAGCGCACCGAACTTCGGCGAGAAGGCCAGCACGACGGCGGTGACCGCCGCAACGGCGTATGCAGCGGTCGAGTACACGCGCGTGGCCGCCATGACGCCGATGTTCTCGGCATAGGTGGTCGTGCCCGAGCCGCCGCCCGCACCCGCGAGGGTGGTCGCAAGGCCGTCGGCGATGAGCGCATTGCCGGCCATGTCGTCGAGGTTTCGACCGGTCATCGCGGCGACCGCCTTGACGTGGCCTACGTTCTCCGCGACCAGCACGACGACGACGGGCAGCGCCAACAGCACGACCGACAGTTCGAAGGTGGGGCCGTGCAGATCGGGCAGGCCGAACCACGCCGCGTCGCGCATGGCGTCGATGCGCTCGGACGCGATCGCCCCGGTGAACGCCGCGAAGATCCATCCGACGATCACACCGACGAGGATGCCGAGGCGGCCGAGCATGCCCGGGCCGACCACCGTCACGAGCAGTGTGACCACGAGCGTGATCGTGGCGACGAGCGGTTGGGCTTCGAACGATCCGGTGGCCGTCGGCGCGAGGTTGAGGCCGATGAGGGCGACGATCGCCCCGGTGACCACCGGCGGCATGACCGCGTCGATGATGCGCGAACCCGCCGCCTTGACCACGAGGCCGACAAGCACCAGCACGATGCCGACGGCGACGATCCCGCCGAGCTGCGCTGCCGGACCGGAACCGGCCGAGGCGCTGAGCGGCGCGATGAACGCGAAAGACGAACCGAGATAGCTGGGCACCCGGCCGCGCGTGATGATCAGGAACAGCGCGGTGCCGATACCGGAGAACAGCAGCGTGGTCGTGACGGGGAAGCCCGTGATCGTCGGCACGAGCAGGGTGGCGCCGAACATCGCGATGACGTGCTGCATCCCGATGCCGATGGTGCGCGGCCACGACAGTCGCTCGTGCGGTGCGACCACCGCACCGGGGTTGATGCGACGTCCGTCGCCGTGCAGGGTCCAGCCGCGGCGTGTGGTCGTGCGTCCGGTCGTGTTCGCTCGTTCGGTCACGACAGGTCATCGTAGAACCGGCAGCCTCATCGGCGTAGAACAGGCCGTCCCGGCCGCGTAGAACAGGCCGTCCCGGCCGCGTAGAACAGGCCGTCCCGGCCGCGTAGAACAGGCCGTCCCGGCCGCGTAGAACAGGCCGTCCCGGCCGCGTAGAACAGGCCGTCCCGGCCGCGTAGAACAGGCCGTCCCGGCCGCGCCGCTCAGTCCAGCAGTTTCGCTGCCGCGGCACGTGCCGCGACGGGGTCGTCGCTCGCGAGGACCGCCTCGGCCGCCTCACGGCAACGGTCCATCGGGACCGAGGAGAGCCGGGCGCCGACACCCGTCACCGCCGACGCGGCGCACGACAGGGACGTCACGCCCATTCCGGTCAGGACGCAGGCGAGGAGCGGGTCGGCCGCCGCCTCGCCGCACACCCCCACCGGCTTGCTCGCGGCCGCCCCGGCCTGCGCCGCGCGGGCCACGAGTGCGAGCACCGCGGGCTGCCACGGGTCGGTGAGTGCGGCCAGCTGCGGCGACATCCGATCGGCCGCCATCGTGTACTGGGCGAGGTCGTTGGTGCCGATCGACAGGAAGTCCAGATGTTCGAGCAACCGATCGGCGAGCAGCGCCGCGGACGGAACCTCGATCATGACGCCGGGTGACAGCCCGCGCTCGCGCACCCGCGCGGCGAAATCGGCCGCCTCCGAGACGGTCGCCACCATCGGTGCCATGACCCACGGCGTGGCGCCGGTGCGCGAGGCCGCGGCGGCCACCGCGTCGAGCTGACGATCGAGGACTCCCGGCGCCGTGGTCGTGATGCGGATACCGCGGACGCCGAGGGCGGGATTGTGTTCGTCGGGGTGGTTGGCGAACCGGAGGGGCTTGTCGGAGCCGGCGTCGAGGGTCCGCAGGACGACCTTCCGTCCCTCGAACGCCTCGAAGACCTCCGCATAGATGTCGGCCTGCTCGTCCACCGTCGGTTCGGTGTCGCGGTCGAGGAAACACAACTCGGTGCGGAACAGTCCGACGCCCTGCGCCGGCGTCCGGCGCGCCGCGCGGGCACCCGATCCGTCCTGCACGTTGGCGAGGATCTCGACCGGGTGACCGTCGGCGGTGGCGCCGGGACCGGACCAGCCCGCCACCCGCTCGCGCTCGACGCGGTCGCGTTCGACCTCGGCTGCGGCCTCGGCGCTGTCCGGGGAGATCACGATCCGGCCCGTCGCGCCGTCGACCAGCACCTCGGTGCCGGCAGGGACGTCGTCGAGACCTGCCACCGCGACGACACACGGGATGCCGAGCTGGCGCGCGATGATCGCGGTGTGGCTCGTGGGTCCTCCGAGGGAGGTGGCCAGCGCGACGACGACGGACGGGTCGAGTCCGGCGGTGTCGGCGGGTGCGAGATCGGCCGCGAGGAGCACGGACGGCGAATCGGGCATCTCGAGACCGGGTTCGGGGGCGCCCTGCAGTTCGGCGATCACGCGGTCGCGGATGTCGAGCAGGTCGGTGACCCGCTCGGACTGCAGCCCGCCCATCTTCTCGAACAGGGCCGCGAACTGGTCGGTGGCGGCGACGGTGGCACCGACCGCGTCGGATCCGGACCGGATCTTCGTCGCGGTCGCCCCGCGCCAGGCGCGGTCCTCGACCAGCACAGCGGTGGCTTGGAGCACTTCTGCCGCGGCACCCGATGCACGCGAGGCGCGGGCGCGCAGCCGCTCGGCCACGACCTTCGCGGCGTCCTCGAACCGGCCCACCTCGGCCTCGCGCGCCGTGTCGGGGATCGAGGCGCCCTGCGCCGGGACCACAGGACGCGCGACGGGACGGATGACCGGCCCGTATCCGATACCGGGGACGACGGGGGTGCCGTACAGGACGGACGCCGACTGCTCCATGGAGATCTCCTCACCGCAGTAGTTCATTGTGACTCAGATTACTCGGAAGCCTTGACATGTCAACACAGACGGGCGTAAAACAACATAAACCAACATTGTTCTCCCCACAGATCGGGTACCCCCAGGAGTGTCGGTGTACGCAGAGGAACGGCAGCAGGCGATCGCAGCACTGGTGGCGGCACGTGGCCGCGTGTCGGTCGCAGTGCTCGCCGACCGGTACGGCGTCACCACCGAGACCGTGCGCCGCGACCTCGCACACCTCGAACGCCTGGGCCTCGTGCGGCGGGTTCACGGCGGCGCGATCCCGGCCGCCTCGCTCTCGGTGGCCGAGCCTGCCCTCTCCGAGCGCGAACACACCCGCGCCGAACACAAGGACCGCATCGCCGCCGCCGCGACGTCCTTCCTCCCGCCGTCCGGCGGAAGCGTGCTCTTCGACGCCGGCACCACGACCGGCAGGATCGTCGGAGCGCTGCCGCCCGAGGTCGACCTCACCGTCGTCACCAACTCGGTGCCGATCGCCGCGCGCCTCGCCGCAATGAGCACCGTGCAGCTGCACCTGCTCGGCGGTCGCGTCCGCGGTGTCACGCAGGCCGCGGTGGGTGCCGAGGCCCTCGCCACCTTGTCGACGGTGCACGTCGACGTGGCCTTCATCGGCACCAACGCGCTGAGCATCGACCACGGCCTGTCCACCCCCGACGCCGACGAGGCCGCGGTCAAGCGCGCGATGGTGCGCACCGCCGACCGGGTCGTCGTGGTCGCCGATTCGTCGAAGGTCGGTCGGCGCAATCTGCTGAGCTTCGCGTCGCTCGAACCGATCGACGTTCTGGTCACCGACACCGATCTCGACGACACCGACCGTCGGCAACTCATCGAACACGGAATCGAGGTGGTGACGACATGATCGTCACGCTCACGGCCAACCCCAGTCTCGATCGCACGGTCGGGCTGACGAGCCCGCTCGAGCGCGGGAAGGTGCATCGCACCGAGCGATCCACCGTCGATCCGGGCGGCAAGGGGATCAACGTCGCGCGTGTGCTGCACGCCGCGACGACCGAGGTCGTCGCCGTTCTCCCGGCCAACGCCGGCGATCCTCTGCTCGCCGCGCTGGACGAGCAGGGCATCGCCCATCGGGCCGTGCCCACCTCCGGGCCGACGCGCAACAACATCACCGTCGCCGAACCCGACGGCACCACGACCAAACTCAACGAACCCGGAACCCCCTGCACCGGACGCACACTCGGCGAGTTGCACGCAGTCCTGCTGGAATGCGCGCAGGGAGCCGCGTGGACCGTCCTGTCCGGTTCTCTTCCTCCCGGTGTGCCCGAGTCGTGGTATGCCGATCTCGTGGGTGCCCTGCGCGGTCTCGGATGCCGCCTCGCGGTCGACACCTCCGAGCGGCCACTGCTCGCCCTCGCCGAGCGGTTCCCCGCGGCGGCCCCGGACGTGATCAAGCCGAACGCCGACGAACTGGCCCAGCTCACCGGCGCGGACGCCCACGAACTCGAATCCGGCGCCGCCGCAGGAGACGTCGGCGCCGTGGTCGACGCGGGACGGGTGCTGGTGGAACGCGGGGTCGGCGCGGTACTCGCGACCCTCGGCGGTGCGGGCGCGGTGCTGGTCACCGCCACCGGCGCGTGGCGGGCCACCGCCGACGACGTCACGGTCCGCAGCACGGTCGGCGCGGGCGACTCGTCGCTCGCCGGATATCTGCTCGCCGAGCAGGCCGGTCACACCCCCGACGAGTGCCTGCGCCTCGCCGTGGCGTACGGAACCGCAGCCGTCACGCTCCCCGGAACAGCCCTGCCCACAACCGATTCCGTCGATCCATCCCGAGTGCACGTCACCGACGTCCACCGCCGACCCCGACCGCTCCCCTCCCACTCCTAAGGAACGTCATGTCCGACACCACCTCCGGCTCCGCAGACGGTTCCTCGATCATCGGCACGGAACTCGTCTCGCTCGATGTAGACCTGGGATCCGACAAGAACTCCGTCATCGCCGCGCTCGCCGAGCGTCTCGCAGCGAACGGTCGCGCATCCGACGCCGACGCACTCACCGCGGCCGTTCTCGAACGGGAGGCCAAGTCCGCCACCGGCCTTCCCGGCGGGATCGCGATCCCGCACGCACGCAGCGAAGCGGTGACCACGCCGTCGCTCGGTTTCGCCCGGCTGTCCCCGAAGGCCGACTTCGGTGCGCCCGACGGACCCGCCGACCTCGTCTTCCTCATTGCCGCGCCCGAAGGTGCGGGCGGCGACCACATGAAGCTGCTCACCGCTCTCGCTCGTGCACTCGTGCGCCCGGACTTCGTCGCGTCGCTGCGCGCGGCCGCCTCCGCGGACGAGGTCATCGCGCTGGTCGAGGACGTCCTCCCGCCCCGACCGGAGTCGTCGGTCAGCGCTCCTGCCGGCTCGACCGCAGCGCCGGAACAGCCGTCACCGACAGCCGCTGCGAAGCCGGCGGTCGCGCCTCCGCAGAGCGCGGAACAGCCCGGAGGCCGCACGATCGTCGCGGTCACCGCGTGCCCGACCGGTATCGCGCACACCTACATGGCCGCCGATGCGCTGGCCGCCGCCGGTGAACGCGCAGGCGTGACGGTCCGGGTGGAGACGCAGGGATCGAGCGGCAGCACTCCCCTGCCCCCCGACGTGATCGCCGGCGCCGACGCCGTCATCTTCGCCACCGACGTGGGGGTCAAGGGCCGCGAACGGTTCGCCGGGAAGCCCGTGATCGCATCGGGCGTCAAGCGCGCGATCAACGAACCGGACACCATGGTCGACGAGGCCCTGCGGGCCGCCACCGATCCGTCCGCACGCACCGTCGAGGGCACCGCGGGCGCCCCGGCGGGTGAGTCGGAGAGCGGCAGCGACCTCGGTTGGGGTACCCGGCTGCGGCAGATCCTGCTCACCGGTGTGAGTTACATGATCCCGTTCGTCGCGGCCGGTGGTCTGCTCATCGCTCTGGGCTTCCTGCTCGCCGGTCCCGACATCACCGACTCGGCCGCCGACATCGTCCTCGACAACACGCTCACCAACCTTCCCGAGGGTGGGCTCGGCACTTATCTCGGTGCGGTGCTGTACCAGATCGGCTCGTTGGCGTTCTCGTTCCTCGTCCCGGCACTGGCCGGGTACATCGCCTTCGCGATCGCGGACCGTCCGGGTCTGGCTCCGGGCTTCACCGCCGGTGCGGTGGCCGTCTTCGTCGGCGCCGGTTTCATCGGCGGTCTGGTCGGCGGCATCATCGCCGGCTTCGCGGCCCTGTGGGTCGGCCGTATCCCGCTGCCCACTTGGGCTCGTGGCCTGATGCCCGTGGTGATCATCCCGCTGCTCGCGAGCCTGATCGTCGGTGGGCTCATGTTCCTGCTGCTCGGTCGCCCGCTCGCCGCGATCACGACCGGTCTCACCGACTGGCTCAACGGTCTGTCCGGTGGTTCCGCGGTGCTGCTCGGCGCGATCCTCGGCCTGATGATGTGCTTCGACCTCGGCGGACCGGTCAACAAGGCCGCCTACGCCTTCGCGGTCGCGGGTCTCGACGTCGCCAACACCGGTTCGCTCGAGATCATGGCGGCGGTCATGGCCGCCGGTATGGTTCCGCCGCTCGCCATGGCACTGTCGTCGCTGGTGCGTCCGCGTCTCTACAGCACGGCCGAACGCGAGAACGGCAAGGCCGCCTGGCTGCTCGGTGCATCGTTCATCTCGGAGGGCGCCATCCCGTTCGCGGCGGCCGACCCGTTCCGGGTCATCCCGTCGATGATGCTCGGCGGCGCCGTGACCGGCGGCATCGTCATGGCGACGGGTGTCACGCTCACCGCTCCCCACGGCGGATTGTTCGTGCTGTTCGCGATGGACCGCGTCGTGTGGTTCCTGATCGCACTGGCAGCCGGTACGGTGGTCGCCGCACTCGCGGTCAGTATCGCCAAGTCGATCACGCGTCCCGCCCGGGTTGCCGCCGACGAGGCGAACCCCCAGCCCGTAGCGGCACGCTCCTGATCACAGCGGCACGCTCCTGATCACAGCGGCACGCTCCTGATCACAGCGGCACGCGCCTGATCTACCCGACTTCCTGCACTTCCCCACCACGAAGGAGATTCCCATGCCCAGCACCACCGTTGCCGTCGGTTCGTCCATCGGCCTGCACGCCCGTCCTGCAGGGATCATCGCCGAGGCCGTGGTCGCGGCCGGTGTCCCCGTGACCCTCGCGGTCGACGGCGGCGAGCCCGTCGACGCCGGTTCGGCCCTGATGATCATGACGCTCGGCGCAGAAAAGGGCACGCAGGTCACGATCTCGTGCGATGACGACGCGGTCCTCGCGCAGGTCGCGGAGCTGGTCGCCGCGGACCTCGACGCCTGATCTCGGCCGCGGTCGCGGCGTCTGATCTCGGCCGCGGTCGCGGCGTCTGATCTCAGCGGCGGGCGCGGCGCCGGACGACGAGTCCGAGCACCCCGAGGGCGATGACCCCGGCGGCCACGCTCGCACCGACGACCGGCAGTGCCGCGGGCGACATCTCGTCCGCGGCATCGTCGTCCGCGGGTGCGAAGAGATCGGTCGCACCGCGACGGATATGGATCGGTGGATTCTCCGTGCCTGCCGCGCCGCGCTCGGACGCGGTGACCAGGTCACCGTCGGCGGTGAATGCGACGGCTTCGCCCTGCGGTTCGTCCGGGACCGGGACGCGGAAGCGCGGACCGGCGACCAGAGCGGACGCGAGATCGCCGTCGGGGACGTGGAACAGGTAGACGTCGGTGTAGGTGCGGACCGCCGCGACCGTCCCGTCGGCGTTGACCGCACCGCCGGTGATCATCGAGGAGGACGCACCGGGAATGGGACCGCCGGGGGTGTCCGACGGTCCGAGTGCCAGCGACCCGACCCTCTCGAGGGGGGCAGGTCCCGGGACGGGGAGGCCGTCGATCGTGAGTCCGCGTGCGGGCCGGTAGACATTGCTCGAGCCGAACAGCGCCTTCGTCACGATCACAGGTTCGCCTGTCGCGGAGACGAGCACGGTCTCGGCGTCGCGGGGACCGTCGGGATAGGTCAGCCGGTGCAGATCTCCCTGCCCGGTGTCGGGGTCGAGGGAGATGAGCGCGATCGTCTCGCGGACGCGGGTGTTGTCGCCGAGATCCCCGAGCCACAACCGGCCGTCGGGCCCCGCGGCGAGATCCTCGACGTCGTAGGGATCGACGGGCGACGGAACGCGTTGCAGCACCGAGCAATCGTCGTCGAGTTCGACGATGCGTTCGTCCTCCCCGGCATCGGGCGTCGCGAACAGCCGGTCGCCGATCGTCGCGAGGCCGGACAGTTCGGTGAGCACGGGATCGTCGGGGGTACACAGCATCTCGGTCGGCAGATCCACGACCGGAATCTCGGTGTCCTGCGCGCCTGCGTGCGAGACCGGCACGAACGCCGCGACGGCAGCGAGCAGCGCCGCCCGGCGTACGACCCGCATCAGGCCGCGAAGTCGACCAATGCCGACGCCAGCGCTGCCGGCACCTTCGCGTGCACCCGCGTGCCGTCCACCTCGTGCTCGGACGACAGGATCTGACCGTCCGAATGGATGCGCGCGAGCAGATCACCGCGGGTGTACGGCAGGAGCAGCTTCACCTCGACGTCGGGATCCTCGAGCAGACCCGCGAGCTGGGTCTGCAACTCCTCGACGCCCACGCCGGTGTGCGCGGAGACGAACACCGCGCCGGGGATCGCGCTGCGCAACTGCGTCAGGGTGACCGGGTCGGCGGCATCGATCTTGTTGACGACGATCAGTTCCGGCGGCGGCGGTGCGTCCGATTCGCGGAGCACCTCGGTGACGACTTCGCGCACCGCCTTGATCTGCTCTGTGGGCATGGGGTCGGAGCCGTCGACGACGTGGAGCAGCACATCGGCGTCGGCGACCTCCTCGAGAGTCGACCGGAACGCCTCGACCAGCTGGGTCGGGAGGTGCCGGACGAAACCGACGGTGTCGGTGAGCACGTACTCGCGGCCGTCGGGCAGCGCCGACCGGCGGGTCGTCGGGTCGAGGGTCGCGAACAGTGCGTTCTGCACCAGGACACCGGAGCCGGTGAGCTTGTTGAGCAGGCTCGACTTACCGGCGTTGGTGTATCCCACGATCGCGACGGACGGGATCTTGTTGCGCAGACGCCGGGTGCGCTTGGTGTCGCGCGCGGCCTTCATCGCCTTGATCTCGCGACGGAGCTTGGCCATCCGCTCACGGATCCGGCGACGGTCGGTCTCGATCTTCGTCTCACCGGGACCGCGCAGGCCCACACCGCCGTTGCTGCCGGCACGGCCACCGGCCTGCCGCGACATCGATTCGCCCCAGCCACGCAGACGCGGGAGCATGTACTCCATCTGTGCGAGGGAGACCTGTGCCTTGCCCTCTCGCGAGGTGGCGTGCTGGGCGAAGATGTCGAGGATCAGCGCGGTCCGGTCGATGACCTTGACCTTGACGACCTTCTCCAGCGCGGTGAGCTGGGCGGGGGTGAGTTCGCCGTCGCAGATCACGGTGTCTGCGCCGGTGGACAGGACGATCTCCCGGAGTTCGTCGGCTTTGCCGGAGCCGATGTAGGTGGAGGCATCGGGCCGGTCACGACGTTGGACCAGGCCTTCGAGGACCTCGGAGCCCGCAGTCTCGGCGAGCGCGGCCAGCTCGGCCAGGCTCGCTTCCGCCTGGGCGGCCGTTCCGCCCGTCCAGACACCGACGAGCACGACACGCTCGAGTCGGAGCTGGCGGTATTCGACCTCGGTGATGTCCTCGAGTTCGGTGGACAGACCGGCCACACGCCGCAACGCGCTACGGTCTTCGAGTTGCATCTCGCCGACGGACGGATCCTCGGCGGTCCAGCCTCCGGATGCGTCGTACGCGGTCGGAGTGCTGTCATCTGTGGTTGCGCGATGCATGCGCTGTGTGTTCGTCATACACCTCCATGGTGTCACGAAGCCCGAATCGGTGCATTCGAGTTTTTCTGCCGCATCCGCGCGGGGGGTACCCAAGTGCGCGCCGGCCGGGCCGAGCGGCGCCGATCAGATCGGCGCCGACCACCAGGTGTCGTCGAGTTCACCCGTCGCGACCAGCACAGACGGCCCGCGCAACCAGGCGCGACCGTTCTCGATGCGCACCTCGACCGAGCCACCGGGGATCCGCACCTGCACCGCGCCGTCGGATGCGCCGTCGAAGCGCAGGGCTGCAGCAGCCGCGGCCACCGTGCCGGTTCCACACGAGCGGGTCTCCCCCACGCCGCGTTCGTGGACGCGCATGTGGACCGTCCCGGCCGCGATCGGGGTCAGGAACTCGATGTTGACCCCGTGCGGGAAGAAGCCCGGGTCGAAGCCGGGCGAGGTGAGGTCGAGACCGGCAAGGCTCGTGTCGTTCAGGTGCGGGTCCACGCACGCGAGGTGCGGGTTGCCGACGTCGATGCCGATGCCCGGATAGACCCGCCCGTCGATGGTCGCCGCCGACTCGCCGAGGGTGCGCACCGTCCCCATGTCCACGGTCACCTCGCCGAGGACCGGTCCTGTCTCGTGCACGGTGACGGGCTTGCCTCCCGCCCGGCTGCCGACGACGAACTCGCGGCGGTCCTCGAACCCGTGCGCGGTCAGATAGTGCGCGAACACCCGCACACCGTTGCCGCACATCTCGGCGATGGATCCGTCGCCGTTGCGGTAGTCCATGAACCAGTCGTCGGCGTCGGTGCCCTCGGGCAGTTCTCCGAGCGCGCCGGCCGACACCAGTGCCCCGGCCCGGGCCACGCGGAGCACACCGTCGGCGCCGAGCCCGCGACGCCGGTCGCACAGGGCCGCGATCCGGCCTGCGTCGAGGTCCAGGCGGGCGTCGGGATCCGGAAGGATCACGAAGTCGTTCTCGGTTCCGTGCCCTTTGCTGAACTCCATGCGCGCTACCTTATCGGGCTGGTGAGGCCGGTGATGTGCGTGCGTCCCGGACGGCCCGCAACGCGACGTCGAGCAGGTGGGGGTCGGCGCCGTCGAGCCAGTGGATGCGCGGGTCGCGGCGGAACCACGAGCGTTGCCGTCGCACGTAGCGCCGGGTCCCGATGAACGTCCGCTCGCGTGCGTGGTCGAGGTCGTACTCCCCGTCGATGTACGCGAGCACCTGTGCGTAGCCGATCGCGCGACGTGCGGTGACGCCCTCGTGCAGCCCGACTTCGAGGAGTCCGTGCACCTCGTCGACGAGGCCGCGTTCGAACATCAGGTCGGTGCGCCGCGCGATGCGGTCGTCGAGTTCGGCGGTGTCGCGGTCGACGCCCAGGATCACGGTGCCCCAGCGGGGCTCACCGATCGTCGGCTGCGACGCCGCGAACGGTTGCCCGGTCAGCTCGACGACCTCGAGCGCGCGGACCATGCGGCGGCCGTCGGTGGGCAGGATCGTCGCCGCGGCGGCGGGATCGGCGCTCTGCAGCGCCCGGTGGACCGCGGCGGGCCCCTCGGTCTCGAGCACCGCCTCCCACTTGGCACGGACCTGCGGATCCGTCGCCGGGAACTGCCATTCGTCGAGCAGTGCCTGCACGTACATCATCGATCCGCCGACGACGATCGGGAGGCGGCCGCGGCCGAGGATCGCCTCGACGTCGGCGATCGCGGCCTGCTGGTAGCGGGCGACCGTCGCGGTCTCGGTGACGTCGAGGACGTCGAGTTGATGGTGCGGGATCCCGCGACGCTCGTCCGGTGCCAGCTTGGCCGTCCCGATGTCCATCCCGCGGTACTGCTGCATCGCGTCGATGTTGACGATCTCGCCGCCGAGCGCTTCGGCGAGGTCCAGTCCGAGATCGGACTTGCCCGTGGCGGTGGGGCCCACCACCGCGATCGGTACGAGCGTGTCGGCGGGACCGGTGCTTTCTGCGCTCACGGTGTCCAGATCCCCACGTGGTAGCCCACGCCGTAGGGCGCGGCGGAGTAGGTGACGGACGCCGAGCGCGGGCGCGCTCCGAGGGTGGCCGCCAGGACGTGCCAGGCAGCGCGGCCGGTCAGCTTGATGTCCGAACACAGGTCGGGGTCGAGCGCCGCGAGCACCTCCGTGTCGCCGGCGCCGAGCGCTGCGGCCAGGGCCGCCTCGACCTCCTCCGAGCGCGGATCGTAGGCGCCGGGCGCCTTGGCGGTGAGGGTCGTCGCTCCGTCCGCGACGACCAGCAGTGCTCGCGGCAGATCGTCGCGGTCGAGCTCCGCACGCAGGTCGCGGCCGAGATCGGCGCAGTGGGCGGCGTCGGCGTCGGCGGCCACCACGTGGGTCGTCACGTGGGTGCCGGGTGCCGTGCGGTCGCGGATCCAGCCGGCCACCAGCGCGGTCAACGCGAGCGCGGGATCGGGTTCACCGGCGGCCTCAGGACCGAGTTGCACCGTGACGTCGACACCGAACCCGAGGAAGGTTCCGCGCGCGGTGGAAGGAACGGTCTGTTCGGCCGTCTCGGCTCCCACGACCACCCATTCCGCGGCACCGGACAGGCTGCGACCGACCTCGAAAACCGCCTCGCGCAGATCGTCGGTCTCGGAGACGGCGAGACCGGTGAGCTCGGGGACGAGCAGCGGTGGGGACGGCACGAACGCCGCGGCGGTCAACACATCGGCAACCGTAGTCCACCGGACCCGGCGCCCTGCATGGACACGACCTGTTTCAATAGTGAGCGGACACGATCGCGGAGCCCCGGGATCGACCGGCGGTAGACCCATGCGACCAGGCAGCCGTGCCGCGCGGCAGAGATGAGGTATCGATGAGCGACCCGAACGCACAGGACCGAACCGGCGAGTCGACGCAGGAGCGGACCCCGCGTCCCGGTCCCGCCACACCCCGAGCCCATGCTGCGACGCCCGGCCCCGCGGGCCGAGAGAACGGCAGTTCCACCGCAGCACCCCCGAAGCCGCATCCCGTCGCGGCCCAGACGCACCCCCACGTCCCGGCGGTGCCCGCGAGCGATCCGAGTCGGTTCGGACGCGTCGACGAGGACGGCACCGCATGGGTCCGCACGAGCGAGGGCGAGCGGTGCATCGGATCGTGGCAGGCAGGCGACGCCGCCGAGGGCCTCGCGCACTTCGGACGCCGTTACGACGATCTCGTCACCGAGGTGGCGATCCTCGAGACCCGGTTGACCTCCGGCACCGCCGACGTGAAGAAGACCCGCGCGGCCGCCGAGGCACTGGCCGAGTCGCTGCCGACCGCCGCCGTCATCGGTGATCTCGATGCGCTCGCCGCCCGGCTCACCGCGATCATCGAGCACTCCGAGGAGGCTGCGGCTCTCGCCAAGCAGGAAAAGGAGCGTCGGCGCGCCGAGAGCACGGCCCGCAAGGAGGCCCTCGCGGCCGAGTCCGAGACGATCGCCGCCGAATCCACCCAATGGAAGGCCGCGGGCGACCGGCTGCGCGAGATCCTCGAGGAGTGGAAGACCATCCGCGGGGTCGACCGGAAGGTCGACGACGTGTTGTGGCGTCGCTATTCGAAGGCACGCGAGGCGTTCAACCGGCGTCGCGGAGCCCACTTCGCCGAACTCGACCGCGAGCGCGCCGCGGCGAAGAGCCGCAAGGAAGAACTCGTCGCCCGGGCGGAGGAGCTGCAGAACTCCACCGACTGGGGTGCCACCGCCGCGGCCTTCCGCGACCTGCTCGCCGAGTGGAAGGCGGCCGGACGGGCACCGAAGGACGCCGACGACCAGCTGTGGAAGCGGTTCAAGGGCGCCCAGGACGTCTTCTTCGCCGCACGCAACGCCGCGAACGCCGAGCGCGACGCCGAGTTCGAGGAGAATGCCCGCGCGAAGGAGGCCCTGCTCGAGGTGGCCTCCTCGATCGACCCGTCGGCCGATCTCGAAGGTGCCCGGGCGCGCCTGCGCGAGCTGCAGGACCAGTGGGAGGCGATCGGCAAGGTGCCGCGCGAGCGCATGCACGATCTCGAAGGCCGTCTGCGGGCCATCGAGAAGAAGGTGCGCGAGGCCGCGGATTCCGAGTGGCGCCGCACCGATCCCGAGGCCCTCGCGCGTGCGGCCCAGTTCCGTGAGCGGGTGCGTCAGTTCGAGGAGCAGGCCGCCAAGGCGACCGCCGCCGGCCGGGCGAAGGAGGCCGAGAAGGCTCTCGCCCAGGCCGCGCAGTGGCGCGAGTGGGCCGACGCGGCCGAAGGTGCCGTCGGCGAGCGCTGACCCCGCGACATCCGAGACGGACGATCCCCCTCTCCCGGTCCGGGAGAGGGAGATCGTCGTGTTCGTGCCGGAGGCGTCAGGCCTCGGGGTCGTCGCGCATCAGGCGGGGCCGCTCGTGCTGTGCTGCGACCTTCCGCAACTCGGCCTCGGCCTCGAGCTGGGCCGAGGTCCGCGCCCACACCACGCGGGCCCAGTGGAAGACGATCACCATGACGGCGAACCAGCCGATCACGAGACCGAATCCCGGTCCCGCGGCGGACGACTCGACGGGCAGGGTCTGGCGCGACCAGATCGCGAGCATGCCGAAGACGATGGTCACCGCCGAGCCGGCCAGAGACACCCACGCCAACGCCCACTTGCGGGTGACGAGCGCGAGAATCGAGCCCAGCCCGGCGAAGACCACTGCGAAGCCGACGAACAGCCGCGACGGCAGACCGATCTCCTCGGTGGTCGCGTCCGGGGCGAAGGACAGCACCTCCCACCCGTTGGCGGATCCGGCGTGGGGCAGGCTGAAGGTCGCCAGCAGGATCAGGACGGCGATCGCGACGAACATCGCCCGGGCGCCCGGGTCGATGTCGCTCGCCACCTTCCGTTCGGCGGCTTCGAGTTCGGCGCGTACGTCACCCGTCGCGTGGTGATCGTGCGGCTTGTCGGTGGTCATGCGTTGCATCCCATCTGAGGCGGCAGCGGGTCGGGGACGCCGATGCTCGGCAGTCCGAGTCCGACACCGATCGGCGGTGTCTTGGGCAACCGGCCCTGTTCGAAGTGGTCGCCCGCACGTGTACGGCGGTGCGTGAGGATCGGGGTGTCCGCGACGAGGTGGTGCGGCGCGGCGTCGCTGACGACGATCGTGATGACGTCGCCGGGACGCACCGCGGTGTCGATCGCGCCCTCGGGACGGAAGTGGACGAGGCGGCCGTCGCGGGCACGCCCGCTCATCCGGGCGGTCTCGGCGTTCTTGCGACCCTCCCCCGCCGCGACGAGCAGTTCGACCTCCGTGCCGACGAGCTTGCGGTTCTCCTCGAGGGTGATGCGTTCCTGCAGCGCGATCAGACGGTTGTAGCGCTCCTGCACTACGGCCTTGGGGACCTGACCCTCCATGTCTGCTGCGGGCGTGCCGGGACGCTTCGAGTACTGGAAGGTGAACGCGCTGGTGAAACGCGCCTTCTCGACGACCTCGAGGGTCTGCTGGAAGTCCTCCTCGGTCTCACCGGGGAAACCGACGATGATGTCGGTGGTGATCGCGGCGTGCGGCATCGCGGCCCGAACCCGCTCGATGATGCCAAGGAAGCGTTCCTTGCGGTACGAGCGGCGCATGGCGCGCAGGATCCGGTCGCTGCCGGACTGCAGCGGCATGTGCAGTTGCGGGCACACGTTGGGGGTCTGCGCCATCGCGTCGATGACGTCGTCGGTGAATTCCGCCGGATGCGGGGACGTGAAGCGCACCCGCTCGAGGCCCTCGATGTCGCCGCACGCGCGCAGCAGCGACGCGAAGGCGCCCCGGTCGCGGGGCTGCTCCGGATCGGCGAAGGACCGGCCGTAGGAGTTGACGTTCTGGCCGAGCAGTGTCACCTCGAGCACGCCCTCGTCGACGAGCGCCTGCACCTCGGCGAGGATGTCACCCGGGCGCCGGTCGACCTCCTTGCCGCGCAGCGACGGCACGATGCAGAAGGTGCACGTGTTGTTGCAGCCGACGGAGATCGACACCCATCCGGCGTACGACGACTCGCGCTTGGCGGGCAGCGTCGAGGGGAACGCCTCGAGGGCGTCGAGGATCTCGACCTCGGCACGGCGATTGTGCCGCGCGCGTTCGAGCAGTGCGGGGAGATTGCCGATGTTGTGCGTGCCGAAGACCACGTCGACCCAGGGCGCCTTCTTCACGACCGTGTCGCGGTCCTTCTGGGCGAGGCAGCCTCCGACGGCGATCTGCATGTCGGGGTTGTCGTCCTTGACCGGACGCAGATGACTCAGATTGCCGTACAGCTTGTTGTCGGCGTTCTCCCGCACCGCGCAGGTGTTGAAGACCACCAGATCCGGTGACGCGCCGGGCGCGGCCTTGGTGAAGCCGGCGTCCTCCAACAACCCCGACAGACGCTCGGAGTCGTGTACGTTCATCTGACAGCCGTAGGTGCGGACCTCGTAGGTCCGGGCACCGGTACGGGGGGCTTCTTCGTCGATCAGTGACACGTCTCAGGGTATCTCACCTCGGCGGGTCCCCTTTCCTCGCGCCGACCGCGCGTGCCCCGTCGAGGTATCCGATACTGCTCGTGCAGTAAAAATCCCGTGACGCGCGTGTCGAAGGTGTCCCGAAATGCGAAGTCTCGGGCGTCGGACGGCATAGGGTCTGCAGATATGACATCAGCGGCCGCCGGAACGGATCGTCCGTCCGAGAAGTCGGACACCAGCTCGTCCATGATCTCCATGAACGGGGTGAACAAGCATTTCGGATCCCTGCACGTACTGCAGGACATCAACCTCGAGATTCCGCGAGGACAGGTCGTCATCGTCGTCGGCCCGTCGGGTTCGGGCAAATCGACCCTCTGCCGCACCATCAACCGGCTCGAACCGATCGATTCGGGAGAGATCCACGTCGACGGCACCCTGCTGCCGGAGGAGGGCAAGGCACTCGCCCGCCTTCGTTCGGACGTCGGCATGGTGTTCCAATCGTTCAACCTCTTCGCCCACAAGACGATCCTCGAGAACGTCATGCTCGGCCCCCTCAAGGTGCGCAGGATCAAGAAGGACAAGGTCCGCGAGTCGGCGATGCAGCTGCTCGACCGGGTCGGGATCGCCAATCAGGCCGACAAATACCCGGCGCAGCTGTCGGGCGGCCAGCAGCAGCGCGTGGCGATCGCACGCGCGCTCGCGATGAATCCCAAGGTCATGCTGTTCGACGAGCCCACCTCCGCCCTCGACCCCGAGATGGTCCAGGAGGTCCTCGACGTGATGACCTCCCTCGCGAAAGAGGGCATGACGATGGTCGTGGTCACCCACGAGATGGGATTCGCCCGCAAGGCCGGCGACCGCGTTCTGTTCATGGCCGACGGTCGCATCGTCGAGGACACCGATCCCGAGACCTTCTTCACCGCACCGAAATCCGATCGCGCCAAGGACTTCCTCGGCAAGATCCTCAGTCACTGACCTGATTCCCGCACCGACGGGCCACCCGGTCCGTCGGACGTAGTTCCGAACCGCACCGGAGGTATTCGATGAAATTGTCCCGCTCCATCCGCCTGGGCATCGGCGCCGTCGCCGTGGCAGTCGTCGCCACGGCGTGCGGTGGCGACGAGACGCGCAGTGTCTCGCAGTCCGCGGAGAACGGCACCCTGACGGTCGGTATCAAGTTCGACCAGCCGGGCCTGGGCCTGCGCAACCCGGACGGTTCGTTCAGCGGGTTCGACGTCGAGGTCGCCAAGTATGTCGCCGGTCAGCTCGGTGTGTCCGAGGAGAACATCGAATTCAAGGAAGCTCCGTCCGCCCAGCGCGAGACCCTCATCCAGAACGGTGAGGTCGACTACATCGTCGCGACCTACTCGATCACCGATTCCCGCAAGGAGAAGGTGGACTTCGCCGGCCCGTACTTCATTGCGGGCCAGTCGCTCCTCGTGCGCGCGGACGACACCGAGATCACCGGACCCGACTCGCTCAACGGCGGCAAGCGCCTGTGCTCGGTGGCGGGTTCGACCCCGGCCCAGAACGTGAAGGACAACTACGCGCAGGACGTCCAGCTCCAGGAGTTCGACACCTACTCGCTGTGTGTCGAGGCGCTGCGCAACGGCGCGGTCGACGCGGTGACCACCGACGACATCATCCTCGCCGGCTACGCCGCGCAGAGCCCGGGCGACTTCAAGGTCGTCGGTGAGCCGTTCACCACCGAGCGCTACGGCATCGGTCTCGCCAAGAGCGACGACGAGTCGCGCAATGCGATCAACGACGCGATCGAGGAGATGATCGCCAGCGGTGCGTGGGAGGCCGCATTCCAGGAGACGGTCGGCGCCTCGGGCTACGAGCTCCCGGAGCAGCCGAGCGTCGATCGCTACTGAGTGTCGATCGTCACCGAGTACGGGTACCACCCGTCACGTCCGGCGGTGCGGCCGGTCCGTAATCCCACGGACCGGCCGGACCGTTCCGGACTCCCACCCGTCCCCTCGATCCCGGAGTGACCTGTGGATCTGTTGAGCAAGTACAGCAGCCAGCTACTCGACGCGTTCTGGACCACGATCCAGTTGACCGTCATCTCGGCGATCGGTGCACTGATCCTCGGAACGATCCTCGCCGCGATGCGCGTGTCCCCCATCCCGGTGGCGCGTGCCGTCGGCGCCGCCTACGTGACGATCTTCCGGAACACCCCGCTGACCCTCATCATCATCTTTTGCCTGTTCGGTCTGTCCCAGACGCTCGGCATCAAGCTGGCCTCCGAGTCGTCGCCGACCTTCCTGGTGGACAACAACTTCCGACTCGCGGTGCTCGGCCTGAGCGTCTACACGGCGGCCTTCGTGTGCGAGTCGCTCCGCTCGGGCATCAACACGGTCTCGCTCGGACAGTCGGAGGCCGGCCGCTCGCTGGGTCTGACCTTCAGCCAGAATCTGCGCCTGATCGTCCTCCCCCAGGCCTTCCGCGCGGTCATCGCCCCGCTCGGTTCGGTGCTCATCGCGTTGACCAAGAACTCGACGATCGCCTCCGTCATCGGCGTGTCCGAGGCCTCGCTGCTGATGAAGACGATGATCGAGAACGAAGCGGCCATCTTCGTCGTCGGTGGCATCTTCGCGCTCGGATTCGTCATCCTCACCCTTCCCACCGGCCTGCTCTTCGGCCGGCTCAGCAAGCGATACGAGGTCGCCCGATGAGTGCACACGGAACCGTTCTCTACGACGCACCCGGGCCCCGCGCCAAGGCGCTCTACCGGATCCTGTCGGTGGTCGTGGTCGCGCTCCTCGTCCTGGTCGGCTGGATCGTCTACCGCGCGCTCGACGCCAACGGACAGCTGACGGCCGCCAAGTGGGAGCCGTTCGTCGAATCGTCCAGCTGGACCACCTATCTGCTGCCCGGCATCCGCGGCACGATCATCGCGGCCGTCGCGTCGATCGTGCTGGCACTCGTGCTCGGCACGGTCCTGGGTATCGCGCGTCTGTCCGACCACCGGTGGGTCCGCTGGATCGCCGGCACGATCGTCGAGTTGTTCCGCGCCGTCCCGGTGCTGATCCTGATGATCTTCGCCTACCAGGTGTTCGCCGAGTACCGCGTCTTCAAGTCCGGATATCTCGCGCTCGCGGCGGTCATCACCGGCCTGACCCTGTACAACGGCTCGGTCATCGCCGAGATCGTGCGCGCGGGCATCCGATCGCTTCCGCGTGGTCAGAGCGAGGCCGCCTACGCGATCGGCATGCGGAAGAACCAGCTCATGCGACTGATCCTGCTGCCGCAGGCCGTGACGGTCATGCTCCCGGCAATCGTGTCGCAGATGGTGATCGCGCTCAAGGACTCCGCGCTCGGCTACCTCATCGGCTATGTCGAAGTGGTGCGTTCCGGCCAGCAGCTCGGCGCGTTCTTCCAGAACTACCTGCCGTCGCTGCTGGTGGTCGCGGCGATCATGATCATCCTCAACAGTGCGCTGACACAGTTCGCGATCTGGCTCGAGAAGCGTCTGCGATCCGGGAAGCGGAAGAAGGGTGCCGTGGCGGCCGAAGAGCCGCAGACGATGCGCACGATGTCGGTGCCAGGCCTGGACCTGAGCGGCGAGGGCCGCAAGTAACAGCAGCACTGCGGTTGCGAAGTTCGCAGTCGAGCCCAGGCGTTTCGCAGTCGGGCTCAGTCGTGCGGGAGGTCGCTCGCGTCGGCACCGAACGTCGCGAGTTCTTCCCGCACGACATCGAACGCCATCCCCTGCGCGTAGCCGCGCCGGGCCAGCATCCCGACCAGCCGCCGCACCAACTTGTCGCGTTCGGCCGCGATCTCGCGCCGATCCCCTTCGGTGGGCAGCGGCGGCTGGGTGCGGAGCTTCTTGCGGACCAGTTCGACCGCCCGTTCCCGTTCGTCGGCGGTGTCGATCTGTTCGAGGGCGGCCGCCGCGTCGTCGGCGTCGATTCCCTTGCGGCGCAGTTCGAGTGCGATCGCGCGCTTACCCTTCCCCGCGTGCAGATGCCGTGAACGTGCCCACTGGTTGGCGAAATCCGCGTCGTCGATCAACCCGACCTCGGTGAGACGGTCGAGGGCACGTTCGGCGACGTCGGACGCGAACCCCTTCTGCTCGAGCTTCGTCGCGAGCTCGGATCGGCTGCGTGCCCGATCGGTCAGCAGACGGAGACAGACGTCCTTGGCCTGCGCTTCGGTGCCGCCGCCGGGCAGTTCCTGCTCAGTGCGAGCCGAGCGCCGCCGTCCGCGTCGTTCGCGCCGAGCGTCGGGGCGTCGTTCCTCGGAGTCGTCCATGACGCGCACAGTAGCCGGACGCACCGACAGCGCGGCCGGGTGCGGATACGCCACGGGGGCACGGACGACGTGCGTCCGTGCCCCCGTGGGGCCGTGGGGCCGTGGGGCCGTGGGCGGTGACTAGAAGTCGACCGGCTCCTCGACATCACTCGGATCGGTGAGAACGGCACCGATGCCGAGCTTCTCCTTGATCTTCTTCTCGATCTCGTCGCGCACATCGGTGTTCTCGAGCAGGAACTTGCGGGCGTTCTCCTTGCCCTGCCCCAGCTGGTCGCCCTCGTAGGTGTACCAGGAGCCGGACTTGCGGATGAAGCCCTGCTCGACACCCATGTCGATGAGCGAGCCCTCCTTCGAGATGCCCTGGCCGTACAGGATGTCGAACTCGGCCTGCTTGAACGGAGGCGAGACCTTGTTCTTGACGACCTTCACGCGGGTGCGGTTGCCCACCGCGTCGCCCCCGTCCTTGAGCGTCTCGATCCGGCGCACGTCCAGACGCACGGAGGCGTAGAACTTCAGCGCCTTACCGCCCGTGGTGGTCTCGGGCGAGCCGAACATCACGCCGATCTTCTCGCGCAGCTGGTTGATGAAGATCGCGGTGGTGCCGGAGTTGTTGAGCGCACCGGTCATCTTGCGCAGTGCCTGGCTCATCAGGCGGGCCTGGAGACCGACGTGGCTGTCGCCCATCTCGCCCTCGATCTCGGCGCGGGGCACGAGCGCCGCGACCGAGTCGATGACGATGATGTCGAGCGCACCCGAGCGGATGAGCATGTCGGCGATCTCGAGGGCCTGCTCACCGGTGTCGGGTTGGGACACGAGCAGGGCGTCGGTGTCGACACCGAGCTTGCGCGCGTAGTCCGGATCGAGGGCGTGCTCGGCGTCGATGAACGCCGCGATGCCGCCGGCGGCCTGCGCGTTGGCGACCGCGTGGAGGGCCACCGTCGTCTTACCCGAGGATTCCGGGCCGTAGATCTCGATGACGCGCCCGCGTGGCAGGCCGCCGATACCGAGAGCCACGTCGAGTGCGATCGACCCGGTGGGAATGACTGCGATGGGCGGACGGACGTCCTCGCCCAGGCGCATCACCGAGCCCTTACCGAAGCTCTTGTCGATCTGCGCGAGGGCGAGCTCGAGCGCCTTCTCGCGGTCGTGAGCCTGTGCTGCCATCTTGGTCCCCTTAATAGAATCTCGTCCTTGTTGTCGACGACGTTAGAACCCGGCACCGACAAGTTCGCTGTCGCGACCGCGGAAACGCCGTATCTGTGGATGGAATCACCACCTGTGGACAACCCACCCGGCGTTCCCAGCATAGCCGAACACGTGTTCGAAATCCGGTCGCTTCGTGTACGCCAGGAATGGTCTCATCCCGGTCGGACAGAAAATCGATTCCGGCATCTACTCCTGCACCGATTCCGGTCGGGAACAGCCCCGACCGGCTCCGCGGCTACCGCCGCACGGGTGGGACGTCGAACTCGTCGCAGAGAGCGCGCCATACCTCCCGGGGCTCCTGTCCCGCCTCGATCGCCTCGGCCGCCGTCCGTCCACCGAGCGAAAGCAGCACGTGATCGCGCAGCAGGGCATCGCCGTGCATCTGTCCGAACTCGTCCCGGACCACCTCGTAGAACTCCGTCAACCGCACCCCGACCACGGTAGTCGCGCGCGGTGTGGCGCGACAGTCAGTCCGCTGCGGCCTCGCACACCGCGACCGGATCCTCCACGTCGCCGGCACCGTCCGCGGCCGCACGAGCCGCGGCGGCGAAGTCCGGCGACGACAGCACGGTGTCGATCGCGGAGCGGACCGCATCCGCGTCGAGCGGACGCACCACCACCGCACTCCCCTGCCGTGCGGCGCGGTTCGCCAGCTCCCACTGGTCGCCGCCCCCGGGAACGATCACCGCCGGAACCCCCGCACTCAGCGTCTTGGCGAGCATCCCGTGCCCACCCCCGCACACGACGACATCGGCCTGCCGGAGCAGGACGTCCTGCCTGCCGCGACCCGAGACGGCCCAGCTGGGGAGCGACTGCGGCGGAGGGTCGAGCATCGTCGCGGCGACCCGCATCCCGGCCCCGTCTAGTGCGTCGCAGACCGTCTCGACCATCCCGGTCACGCCGGTGACCGCGGTCGACGGCGCGACCATCACGAGAGGTCCGTCCCCTGGCGGCGGATCGAGGATCTCCACGTTGGGTTCCCACAGCAGCGGACCGACGACGTGCGCGTGCCCGGGCCAGTCGGGACGTGGCACCTCGAGTGCCGGCAGGGTGGCGATCAGCCGGGCCCGGGGCCCGGGATCGCGCGCCGGCAGACCGATCCCGACGCGTGCGGCAGAACGCTCGCGCTCCCCCTGCCGCAGCGATCTCGCGGTCATCGCTCGCAACGCGGCATCCCTCAACCGGCCCCGCACGCCCCTGCCCACATCGAGACCGCTGCCGATCGGCGGGAGCCCGCGCGACGGCAGGTACAACGGGTGCGGCGAGAGCTCGACCCACGGGATCCCCAGGCGCTCGGCGGCCATCCCTCCGCCGGCGGTGAGCACGTCCGCCACGACGAGGTCGGGTAGCAGGGCTCCGAGATCCGGGAGCATCTCGCTCGCGATATGGGCGGCGCGGGCGTGGATCTTCGCCCCCGCGTCGCCGTCGTCGTCCCCGAGCCGGGGCGCCAGCCCCTTCAACTCAGCGAACGTCACACCGGGCAGCTCGAGGCCGAGCCATCGTTCGCCCGTGAGGACGACCGCGTCGTGCCCGGCATCCGCAAGCCGCAGCGACAACGCGATCGCCGGAATCGCATGACCCGCATCGGGCCCGGCCACCACCGCCACTCGCACGCGCACAGCCTGCCACAGGCCACCGACGGCGGGACGCTTCCTATCCCGCGAAGGTGTACAACTCGAACCCGGAGGCGCGCTCGGCAGCGAATCCCGGCAGCGGCGCCGATGCGCGCTCCACCTGTTCGCGCGCTTGTGCCTCCACCGGCCTGTCGTCGAGAGCCTGCAGGTACAGACGGTGCGCCGCGAGGGACTCGACTGCCAGTTCGACCGTATCGGTCACGTCCACCGCGTGGGTCGGAGGCGAACCCGGACACACGGCAGCCCATCGCACGCCGTGCCACGGTTCCAGACCGCGTTCGGTGAGTTCCGGGAAGATCCATTCGTTCGCGGCATCGGAGACGGCGTCGAGGACGCTGATCCCGAGCGCCCGATGGTCGGCACTGTTGACCCAGCCGGGCCGGGGCGACAGCCCGAACGCGAGCGTGACCACCATCTCAGGACGATGACGTCGGATGGCGGAAGCGATGTCGCGACGGAGATCGAGACTCGGGACGAGTCGACCATCCGGGTGCCCGAGGAACTCGACGGTATCCACTCCGACGATCCGCGCGGACTCGCGCTGCTCCGATTCCCGCACCGGCCCGCTCTTCTCGGGCGGCAGACCGGCGATGCCCGCCTCGCCACTGGTGGCCAGAACGTAGGAAATCTCCTTGCCCTGTCGGGTCCACCGCGCGATCGCCGCCGCAGCGCCGTATTCGATGTCGTCCGGGTGGGCGACGACGACGAGTCCGCGTTGCCAGTTCTCCGGTACCGCCTCCACAGCTGCCCCCTTCGTCTACAGACGTGTCAGGTCGTGCTTGTCACCTCCCGATACTGCCTTGTACAGCAGGTATCCGCCGAAGATCACGGCGCCGAGTACGAGAAAGCCGAACAGGTTGTCGAGCAGGGCGCCGAGGACGGCGAGACCGACCCACACCACCGCGACGATTCCTACGATCTTCCAGAACATTGGGTACTCCCACCCTCGATGCCGACCCCTTCCGAGTCGGACTCCGTTTGCTCGGTACGCCTCGATCCTGACAGCTCGAGCAATGAAAAACAGCAGGTCAGCGCAGATATCAGGGAAAGATCAGGGGACACCCGGAGGCGCACCCCGGTGTGGCCCACGGGCACCCGGAGACGGGTCGGTGACCCGCGGCACGCCGGTACGGCTTAGGCTCTACGGGTTCGCCGTCCATACCAGAAGGCTGAGTAACCGTGTCCTCGTCCCCCCGTATCCCCGCGCGCGACCTCGCGCAGATCGCCGTCTTCGCCGCCCTGATCATCGCCCTGGGACTGCCCGGTCAGATCAGTATCGGATCGTCCGGCGTGCCCATCACGCTGCAGACCTTGGGCGTGATGCTCGCGGGTGCACTGCTCGGCGCACGCAAAGGTGTCCTGTCGGTGCTCACCGTGATCGTGCTGGGGCTGGCGCTGCCCGTACTCGCCGGCGGGCGCACGACCCTCACCTCGCTGGCAGGTCCCACGGTGGGCTTCCTCATCGGCTGGATCCCTGCCGTCGCCGTGATCGGCTGGCTGAGCATGAAGATGCTGCCGCGATACCGCACGTTGCCCGGTGTGGCCGTCAACGTCCTCGGTGGCATCGTCGTCCTCTACGCCTTCGGTATCGCAGGCATGGTCCTGCGCACGGATCTCACGGTGTGGGCCGCCGCCGCGGCCAACGTCACCTTCCTGCCGGGCGATCTGGCCAAGGCGGTCGTCGCCGCAGCGGTCGCCGCCCAGGTGCATCGCGCCTATCCCGCACTGGCGGCACCGCGCATCGCGCACCGCCCCGCTGCGGATCCCGCGCACTGACGCCGTCCGACCGTCGATGAGCGAGATCCGATTCCGGGAGGTGCGGCACGCCTACGGCGACCGCACCGTCCTCGACGGGGTCGACGTGGTCCTCACCGAACGACGCGTCGGCATCGTCGGAGCGAACGGCAGCGGCAAGTCGACGATGGCGCGCATGATCAACGGCCTGCTCGTCCCGTCGTCCGGCTCGGTGACCGTCGACGGTCTCGACACGGCGCGCAAGGGCCGGGAGGTCCGCAAGAAGGTCGGATTCGTCTTCACCGACCCGGACCATCAGATCGTCATGCCGACGGTCGCCGAGGACGTCGCCTTCTCGCTGCGACGCAGCGGACTCGGCAAAGAGGAACGCGAAGCCCGGGTAGGGCAGGTTCTCGCCGATTTCGGGCTCGCGGGGCATCACGACCACCCCAGCCACCTGCTCTCGGGCGGCCAGAAGCAGTTGCTCGCGCTCGCCGCGATCATGGTGACCGACCCGGCGGTGCTCGTCGCGGACGAACCGACGACCCTGCTCGACCTGCGCAATACGAAGCTCATCGCGCGCACCTTCGCGAGCCTTCCGCAGCAGGTGATCGCGGTGACCCACAATCTCGAACTCCTCGTGGGCTTCGATCGTGTGCTGGTGGTCGACTCGGGGCGGGTCGTCGCCGACGACGAACCGGCGTCCGCGCTCGCGTTCTACCGGAATCTGATCGGGTGAACACGTTCGGCCTCTACCATCCCGGACGCTCCGTCCTGCACCGGCTTCCGGCGGGAGCGAAGCTGCTCGCGGTCGCAGCACTGATCCTTGCGCTGACCCTGTGGATCCGGCAACCCTGGCAGGTGCTTCCCGCCCTGGCCTTGGCCGTGCTCGCGTATGCGGCCGCGCGCGTACCTCCGCGTCCGGCGGTTGTGCAGCTGCGGCCGCTGGTGTGGATGCTGGCGATCATTGCAGCGTTCCAGGTGCTCGTGGCGGGGTGGGAACGGGCGGTGGTGATCTGCGGGTCGCTGCTCGTGGCGGTCGCCCTGGCCGCCCTGGTGACCCTCACGACGCGGACCACCGACATGCTCGACGCGATCGTGCGGGCGGCCCGTCCCCTCGCGCGCGTCGGGGTCGATCCCGACCGGGTGGGACTCGTGCTGGTGATGACCGTCCGCGCGATCCCGCTGATCGGCACCGTGGTCACCCGCGTGACCGAGGCACGCAAGGCGCGCGGTCTCGGATTCTCGTTGCGGGCGCTGGTGGTTCCGGTGGTGGTGGGAGCCCTCCGCACCGCGGAGGCGATGGGCGAGGCCCTCGCCGCTCGCGGTGTCGACGACTGAGAGGTGTCGACGACCGACGTGTTCGGCTCGCGGTGTCGATGGTGGGGGTGTTCCACCCCTCAGGGGTGGTAACGCTGCTCGATCTGCCCCAACTCGCGCCAGGACTGCGCCCAGCTCTCGAGTTTGTCGGACGTGGCGATCAGTTCGGCGCGTCGCTGGTCGAGCATCGCCAGCGACCGGTTACCCTCGGCGGTCGCGGCGAGGCGTGCTGCGGCGGCGACGAGTTCCTCGAACTGGTCGACACCCGTCCCGAGACGCTCGCCCGCGTCGACGATGGCCGCGGACAGATGGGTCTTGGCGGCCGCACTGCCCTGCGCGGCGGATTCGAGGGCAACGACGTCCTCGACGACGGCATCGAGTGCGGATGCGGCTGCGCGGGCCGCGTCGTCGATCTCGGTGAGGTCGTCGGGAGCCACGGAGTTCGACCGCACGAGCACACCGAGCAGGCGCCGCAGGCTCTCCTCGTTCGCCGCGAGGCGTTCCATCGGGGCGCGGGCGACCGAACCGGCCGGTGGCAGCGACCGGCGGCGCGGCGGCGGTGGGGGCAGCGGCACCGCATCGAGGCGACGGAAGGTACGGACGGCGAGGACGGCAGGCACTGCGAGAGCCGCCGTCGCTCCCCCGGCCGCGACGAGCGTCCATTCGGGAGCCGACGCGACGGCCAGGGTCGCGGTGCCGATCGCCGTGGTGCCCGAGCCGGCACCGAAGAAACTGGCACGCCGACGCGCGCGACGCTTCTTACGCCGCAAGCGGGCGGCGGGATCGCGCCAGCGGCGCGCGGCCTCCATCGCGTTGCCGGTGGCATCGCGGAACGCAGAGACGACCGAACCGGGGATGTTCCCGGTCCGGTCGTCTCCGGAGACGTTCACGGCGGATCAGTTCCGAGGCGTGCGGATCAGCGGCCGGTGGTACCGGCAGCGTTCGGGGGCTCTTTGCGCGTGTCGACGGCAGGGTTGGCGGGGGTGCCCGGAAGCGCCTCGCCCTTCATCGACGCCCGGATCTGCTCGAGTCGGCTGTGACCGGCCATCTGGACGGTGGCCTGCTGAACCTCGAGCATGCGGCCCTGCACCGAGTTCTGGGCGAGCTCGGCCGAACCGAGAGCGTTGGCGTAGCGACGCTCGATCTTCTCGCGGACGGCATCGAGGCTCGGAGTGGTGCCCGGAGCTGCGAGGGTCGAATCCATCGAACGCAGCGACTCGCTCACGCGCTCCTGCATCTTGGCCTGCTCGAGCTGGCTGAGCAGCTTCGTGCGCTCTGCGACCTTCTGCTGCAGCGCCATGGCGTTCTGCTCGACGGCCTTCTTGGCCTGCGCGGCGGCCTGGAGCGACTGGTCGTGCAGCACCTTGAGGTCCTCGACGGACTGCTCGGCGGTGACGAGCTGTGCCGCGAAGGCCTCGGCCGCGTTCGTGTACTGGATCGCCTTCTCGGTGTCGCCCGCCGCCGTGGCCTGGTCGGCCATCATGACGGCCTGGCGGGCACTCGCGTTGAGCTTCTCCACCTCGTCCAGCTGACGGTTGAGCTTCATCTCGAGCTGACGCTGGTTACCGATAACGGAGGCCGCCTGCTGCGAGAGTGCCTGATGCTGACGCTGCGCGTCCTCGATCGCCTGCTGAATCTGGACCTTCGGATCGGCCTTCTCATCGATCTTCGAGTTGAAAAGCGCCATCAGGTACTTCCAGCCCTTGACGAAAGGATTAGCCATGGGTGTGATCCTGCCTCCATCTGGTACGCCGCGCCGAACGCGACCCGGTACGCGGCCCTCGCGCCCCGGTTCGAAGATCGCCGGTCCGCTGCTACCCCCGACGACCCACCTGCCCCGGCCGGGTCCGTGCACGCACCACGCCCCGGCTCGATGTCGCTTACGACCGTATCCGGCGAGACCGGCACGGTTCGTGATCCATGTTAGGCGGCTGCCAGCGCCTGTGCGGCGGGTGCAGGGATCACCATGCGCGGCTCCTGCGCGAGCAACCCGGGATCGGCGGTGGCGCCGTCGTCGGACCGCTCGGCCGGTGCCGTGTCGGCTGCGGTGGTCTCCATGTCCGTGCGACGGTCGAGGCCGTCCGCCAGCAGACCGCTCACATCGAACAGAACGTCGGACAGCGGGACCTCCAGTGCATCGCAGATGGCCGCGAGCAGTTCGCTCGAGGCCTCCTTCCTGCCGCGCTCGATCTCCGAGAGATAGCCGAGGCTGACCCGGGCGCTGCTGGAGACTTCGCGCAGGGTGCGGCTCTGCGAAACACGGGTGCGCCGAAGGCTGTCACCGAGTGCCTCACGCAACAACAGCGCCATCCCATCCTCCTTCGTCCGTCGTGCCGACACCTCGTCAACGCACGACGAGGCTGCGAGGTTCCCGCAGATCGATCGGACCTCGATACCGCGGTGTCCAGACATTACAACGCCGACGGCGGTTGCAGACGCCCGAGTAGTCCCGACACAGCGTAGTCCCGACACAGCGGTGTCGACCGCACCGAGCCGGATCCCGCATGTCCCGCCCCGTGGTTACCGGGCGTCCTCGCCCACCGTGCGGCCGTCGCCCGGCGTGTCCTGGGCAGCGGCGCCCTCCCCCGCGGCGCCCTCCCCCGCGACGTCCTCCCCCGCGACGTCCACCCCCGCGACGTCCACCCCCGCGACGTCCACCCCCAGGACGTTCACCCTCGGGACGTCCTCCGCACGGGCGGTCTCGCTCTCGCTCCGGCGCACCCCGGTACGCAGCCGGATCGCCTGGACCACGTAGTCGAGTCCCGTCACCACCGTCAGGGCGACCGCCAGGATCATCAGGCCGATCGCCACCGGCGCCACCGATTCGGGCAGCGGCAGCAGGTAGACACCGATGGCGAGCGTCTGCACCAGCGTCTTGAGCTTGCCACCGCGACTCGCCGGGATCACGGCGTGCCGGAGCACGGCGAACCGCAGGGCGGTGATCCCCAGCTCCCGAGCAGCGATGATCCCGGTGACCCACCACGACAGGTCACCGAGCATCGACAGCCCGACCAGCGCGGCACCGATGAGGGCCTTGTCGGCGATAGGATCGGCGAGTTTGCCGAAATCGGTGACGAGACCGTGCTTTCGCGCGAGTTGACCGTCGATCCGGTCGGTGATGGCGGCGATCGCGAAGACTCCGGTCGCCGCGAGCCTCCACCCGATGTCGTGCCCGTCGCCGACGAAGAGCAGCACCAGGAAGACCGGTACCAACGCGATCCGACCCACCGTCAAGATGTTGGCGATGTTCCACAACGGCACCGGATCGTGCGGGCTCCCGGCGTGCGGTCCCGGTGCGGCGCCGCTCCCGCCCGACGCGGTGACATGCTGGCGGGGCGTGCTCATGTGCCCCACAATATCGGTAGCCGCACGCGCTACTGTTCACCGCATGACGACACCGCCGACGAACCACGACTCGAACGATCGAATGGTCGTACGGAGCGCCCGAACCTCCGACGTGCCCGAGATCAAGCGGCTCATCGACATCTATGCGGGCAGGATTTTGCTCGAGAAGAATCTGGTGACCCTGTACGAGGCCGTCCAGGAGTTCTGGGTGGCCGAACTCGGGGGTCGGGTCGTCGGGTGCGGGGCCCTGCACGTGCTGTGGTCGGATCTCGGCGAGGTGCGCACCGTGGCCGTCGACCCGTCCGTCAAGGGCCACGGCGCAGGTCACCTGATCGTCGAGCGCCTCATCGAGGTCGCCCGCGAGCTCGAGCTGGAACGACTGTTCGTGCTCACCTTCGAGGTGGAGTTCTTTGCGCGGCACGGTTTCACGGAGATCCAGGGGACTCCGGTGACGGCCGAGGTCTATGCGGAGATGTGCCGGTCGTACGATACGGGCGTCGCGGAGTTCCTGGACCTGAGCTACGTGAAACCGAACACGCTCGGGAACACCCGGATGCTCCTCACCCTCTGATCGAGACCCACGAAAGCGAGGCCCGCATGGCCCTGTTCGCCGTCGAGTACACCTATTCGGATGCGACCGCCTCGGCGCGCGACGAGCACCGCCCGAAGCACCGAGCATGGCTCGGCGATCTCGTCGAACAGGGCATCGTGCGGGCGACCGGCCCGTGGACCGACGGTTCGGGTGCGCTCATCCTCGTCGACGTGGCCGACGAGGCCGCGGCGCGCGAACTGATGGCCCAGGACCCGTTCGCGCAGCGCGACCTCGTCGATACCGTGCGCATCACCGGGTGGAACCCGGTGATGGGCGTGTTCAACTCCTGACGGATTCCTTCTCACCGCGCGTCTTGAGCAGGCTGGCCACCGTCGTCACGGCCAGCACTCCGACGATCACGATCAGGGACACGCCGGTGGAGATCTCCGGGACGGCGACGTGCTCGCCGCCGTTGATCCAGCCGAGCGTGTTCTCATGCAGGGCGTGGAGCACCAGCTTCACGCCGATGAACGCGAGGATGATCGACAGTCCGTAGGACAGGTAGACCAACCGCTCGAGCAGACCGCCGATGAGGAAGAACAGCTGGCGCAGGCCCATCAGCGCAAAGGCGTTCGCAGTGAACACCAGGTACGGCTCGTTGGTCAGACCGTAGATCGCGGGGATCGAGTCGAGCGCGAAGAGGATGTCGGTGAAGCCGATCGCGACGAGCGCGAGCAGCATCGGCGTGACGAACTTCTTGCCGTCGATGCGGGTGACGAGGCGGTCGCCGTCGTACTCGTCGTGCACCGGCAGGAACTTCCGGGCCAGCTTGACCATCCGGTTCTCCGAGATGGCCTGCGGGTCCTCACCGTGGTCGCGGATGAGCTTGACCGCCGTGTAGATGAGGAAGAAGCCGAACAGGTAGAACACCCAACTGTAGGCGTTGATCGCCGCGGCACCGACCGCGATGAAGGCTCCGCGCATGACCAGCGCCAGCACGATGCCGATGGTGAGGACCTTCTGCTGGTACTCACGGGGCACCGCGAAGGTGGCCATGATGATGACGAACACGAAGAGGTTGTCGACCGACAGCGCCTTCTCGGTGATGTAGCCGGCGAAGTACTCACCGCCGTAGGTCGGTCCCCAGACCGCGAAGACGATCACGCCGAAGAGGATCGCGATGGCGACGAAGACGGCCGACCAGAAACCGGACTCGCGCAGTGTGGGCGCGTGCGGCTTGCGGACGTGGGCGAAGAAGTCGAAGATGAACAACCCGATGATGACGGCGATCGTGATCAACCAGGTAGTCAGGTTTACGTGCATGGGCACATAGGCCTTCCGGTAGGTATGCGTACCTGCCGGAGGTCTCTCCCGCCCGGACTATCGCCGGACCGACGGCCCCGGGACGGCATCGGTGCCGAACGTGTTGACGAGACCGCCGCGGATCTGGGGATACTCCCCTCCACAGCTCCCACGATTGTGCCACACATCGTCACTTACCGCCGGAAGGCAACAGGGACGGCCGGTCGAACGGGCATGTCTCACTGCTCTGCGGCAGGCACTTCCACCGGATCCCCGCCGCCACGGATCGAGTACAGCAGGCCGTCGAGTTCCTCGGGTTTGACCAGCACCTCGCGGGCCTTGCTGCCCTCGCTCGGCCCGACCACGCCTCGGGTCTCCATCAGGTCCATCAGGCGACCGGCCTTGGCGAAGCCGACGCGGAGCTTGCGCTGCAGCATCGACGTCGAACCGAACTGGCTCGTGACGACGAGTTCGACGGCCTGCAGGAAGACGTCGAGGTCGTCGCCGATGTCGGGGTCGACGTCCTTCTTGTCGCCGGCCTTCGGGGCGGTGACGCCCTCGTTGTACTCGGGTTCGGCCTGGTTCTTGGCGAAGTCGACGACCCCTGCAATCTCCTCGTCGGTGATGAACGCACCCTGCAGGCGGATCGGCTTGCCCGCACCCATCGGCAGGAACAGTCCGTCGCCCATACCGATGAGCTTCTCGGCACCGGGCTGGTCGAGGATGACACGCGAGTCGGTGAGCGAACTCGTCGCGAACGCAAGTCGCGAGGGCACGTTCGTCTTGATGAGACCCGTGACGACGTCCACCGAGGGTCGCTGGGTGGCGAGCACGAGGTGGATGCCGGCGGCGCGGGCCTTCTGGGTGATGCGGACGATCGCGTCCTCGACGTCGCGTGGGGCCGTCATCATCAGGTCGGCGAGCTCGTCGACGATGGCGAGGATGTACGGATACGGCCGGTACACGCGCTCGCTGCCGAGCGGTGCGGTGATCTCCCCCGACTTCACCTTCGTGTTGAAGTCGTCGATGTGGCGCACGCGGTTGGCCTGCATGTCCTGGTAGCGCTGCTCCATCTCCTCGACGAGCCAGGCCAGTGCCGCCGCGGCCTTCTTCGGCTGCGTGATGATCGGCGTGATCAGGTGCGGGATGCCCTCGTAGGGCGTCAGCTCGACCATCTTGGGGTCGATGAGGATCATCCGCACCTCGTCGGGCGTCGCGCGGATGAGCAGCGACACGAGCATCGAGTTGACGAAGCTCGACTTACCGGAACCGGTCGAACCGGCGACCAGCAGGTGCGGCATCTTCGCGAGGTTGGCGGAGACGAAGTCGCCCTCGATGTCCTTGCCGAGACCGATGACGAGGGGGTGATGGTCGCGGCGGGTCGACGGTGCTGCGAGCACGTCCGACAGCCGCACGAGTTCGCGGTCGGTGTTGGGGACTTCGATGCCGACGGCGGACTTGCCCGGGATCGGTGCGAGCAACCGGACGTTGTCGGTCGCAACCGCATACGCGATGTTGCGGGCGAGCGCGGTGATCTTCTCGACTTTGACGCCGGGGCCGAGTTCGACCTCGTAGCGGGTGACGGTCGGGCCACGGGTGAAGCCGGTGACCGCGGCGTCGATCTTGAACTGTTCGAGGACCTCGGTGATCGCCTCGATCATCTGGTCGTTCGCGGCCGACCGCGTCTTGGGCGGGTCGCCCTTGGTGAGCAGCTCCAGTGAGGGCAGCGTGTAGTCGCCGTCGACCTCGCGGTCGCGCACGAACGTCTCGGCCGGTTCCGGCTCGGAGGTCTGGTCGACGACCTCGGGTACCGGGGCGGCCTTCGGCTTCTTGCGGGCGGGAGCCGGGGCCGGCGCTGCGGCCGGGGTCTCGGCGACCGAGGGCACCTCCAGTGTGGCCGGCGGTGAGGCGGGCGCCCCGGGTTCGGATGCGCGGTCGTCCCACAGCGGGAGCACCTCGGTCTTCGCGTCGCCGTCGAACTCGTCAGGCGGGTAGTTCTCCACCGGGGTACGCCGGCGGCGGGACCGCTTGGGGGCGGGCGGCTCGTCGATCGGGTAGCCGTCGGCGTCGAACATCGGCGGCTCGTCGTAGCCGTAATCGTCGTCGTAGTCGCCGTACTCGTCGTCGGCGCGGTAGCCGAGGCCGAAGTAGTCGCGGAACAGTTCGGGCAGCTCCCGCACCGTGGTGCCGGTGAGCAGCAGGATCCCGAAGCCCGCCGCGAGGAGCATCAGCGGCACGGACAGCCAGACGGTGAGCCCGGAAGTGAGCGGGCCGCCCACGGCGGCACCGACGAAACCGGCCCCTTCCGAGCGGCCCTCCGCGTCGGTGGGTGAACCGGAGGCGACGTGCCACAGGCCCAGTGCGGGGAGACCGACGAGCAGTCCGCCGACGACGAGCCGGGGACGGATCTCGGGATGCGGTTCGGTGCGCATGAGCGTCACCGCGATGCCGACCGCGACGAGCGGAAGGACCGCGCTCGCACCACCGGTTATGGCGCGGACGGCCGTCTCGACCCACTCCCCCACCGGGCCGCCGACGCCGAACCACACCGTGCCGGCGATGATCACACCGATGGAGATCAATCCGAGCGCGATGCCGTCGCGACGGTGTCCGGACTCGATCTCGGTGGCGCGACCCATCGTGCGGGTCGTGGCTCCGACAGCGCGGGCCGTCATCATCCAACCGGCGCCGACGGTGCGGCCCACGGCGGTGAGGATCCCCCCGGAACTGCGCCGGGGACGGGCGGGCGCGGGGCGTCGACTCGCGGCCGGAGCGCGACGTGCGGTGCCGCCGCTGCGACGGTTCGCGGTCGAGGCCGCGGCGCGCGGCTTGCGCGCAGGGGTGGACCGGGTCGATCCGGACGCCTTCGTCTTCGCGGTCGATCTGGTCTTCGAGGTGGAGGCACCCGCGCTGCGAGCACGGGAGGTGCTGCCGCCCGAGCCCCGCGCCCCCGTCCGCGACCGAGAGGTCGTAGACGACGTTCCGCGGCTGCCCGACGACTTTCCTGCCATATCCGCCAGGGTAGCCGCACGGACCTCTCATGAACCATCAGCAACACGGGTACCGGTCGGCGGCACTGGTCACACGCCGTCCGGGCGAGCGCTCACAGGCCGCGTTTCGATCCCGCCAGTTCGGAGACCGCCGACTCGTCACCCTCGATCTCGAGCCGCACCTGGTCGCGGCCGAAGGCGTGCAGCACGAGTTCGGACGGTTCACCGCGCAGCACGACGGTGCGCGGACCGCGCTTGCGCAGGGCGACCCGCTCGCCGGAACGGGACCTCTCGAAGATCACCGTGACGTCGCATCCGCCGTAGCTGTTGCGTCCGATCATCCGCGCGATGCGCCAAAGCTGGTCCTGATCGTCCGCCGACAGCGTCCGCGGCTCCCATCCGGGCTGCGCGCGGCGCACGTCCTCATGGTGCACGAACATCTCCGCCGCGTTGGCGACGGCGTCGAACAGGAACATCGGCGACCACTTCGGCGGGCCGGAATCGACGTCGGCGAGCACGTGTGCCCACTGTCGGTCGGTGGCGGAGCGTCGCACCTTCTCCGTGTGATCGGCCAGGGCCGGGACGACGATGCCGGGCATCGCGTCCACGCGGCGCTCGCGGACGAGCAGGTGCGCGGCGAGATCCCGGACCGTCCAGTCGCCGCAGAGCGTCGGCGCGTCGGGTCCGACCTCGGACATGGTGCGGACGAGGGCATGTCGTTCGCTTCGGGCGAGGCTCATTCCGCCACTCTAGCGATCACTCCTGCCCTCGCCCATCGCGCGAGCCCGCGTGTTCGGCGGGCCCGCGCGGACCGAAATCAGGAGACCGGGATCACCGTGGGCACGATCATCGGGCGACGACGATAGGTCTCGGCGACCCAGCGGCCGACGACCCGGCGGATGCCCTGGGCGATGCGATGGGTCTCCGTGACCCCTTCGGCAGCGAGTTCGTTGAGCGCCTTGTCGACGAGCTGCGCCGCCTCGTCGAGTGCGTCCGGGTCGTCGGAGAAACCGCGACCGGAGACCTCCGGGGTGCTCACCGCACGGCCGGTCGCGGCGTCGACCGCGACTGAGATGGAGATGAAACCACCCTCGCCGAGGACGAGACGATCGGACAGCGTGGACTCGCCCACGTCGCCTACCGACAGGCCGTCGACGTAGACGTGACCGACCGGGACGCGCCCGACGATTTCCGCGAGTCCGTCGACCATGTCGACGACCACACCGTCCTCCGCGAGCACGATCCGCTCGCGGGGAACACCCGTGGCCTCGGCCAGTGCGGCGTTCGCCCGCAGGTGGCGCCACTCGCCATGGACGGGCATCGCGTTGGTGGGTCGCACCGCGTTGTAGAGATACAGCAGCTCGCCGGCCGACGCGTGACCGGAGACGTGCACCTTCGCGTTCTGCTGGGTGACGACCTTCGCGCCGCGCTTGGCCAGGCCGTTGACGACCGCGAACACGGAGTTCTCGTTGCCAGGGATCAGCGACGACGCGAGGACGACGAGGTCGTCGGCCCGGATGTTGATCTGCCGGTGCTCGCCGCGCGCCATCCGGGACAGCGCCGAGAGCGGTTCGCCCTGCGAACCGGTGGAGACCAGCACGACCCGGTCGTCGGGCAGGCTCGCGGCGGTGTCGATGTCGACCTCGAGGCCGTCGGGCACGTTCAGGTAGCCCAGATCCTGCGCGATCTGCATGTTGCGGACCATCGACCGGCCGACGAACGCCACACGCCGGTTGTAGCGCTCGGCGACGTCGACGATCTGCTGGATGCGGTGCACGTGGCTCGCGAAGGACGCGACGATCACCCGGTTGGCGGCCTTGCCGATGACGGTGTCGAGCACTCCGCCGATCTCGCGCTCCGGTGTGACGAAGCCGGGGACCTCGGCGTTCGTCGAGTCGACGAGGAACAGGTCGACACCCTCGTCGCCGAGGCGGGAGAAGCCCGCGAGGTCGGTGAGACGGTTGTCGAGCGGCAGCTGGTCGAGCTTGATGTCGCCGGTGTGCAGCACGATGCCCGCAGCGGTGCGGATCGCGACGGCGATCGCGTCCGGGATGGAGTGGTTGACCGCGAAGTACTCGCACTCGAACGGACCGTGCGAGGTGGTCTGCCCCTCGACGACCTCGACGAGGTTGGGACGCTGGCGGTGTTCGCGGCACTTCGCCGCGACGAGCGCCAGGGTGAACTTGGACCCGACGACCGGGATGTCGGGGCGCAGGCGCAGGAGGAACGGCACGGCACCGATGTGGTCCTCGTGGCCGTGGGTGAGGACGATCGCCTCGACGTCGTCCATCCGGTCCTCGATGTACCGGAAGTCGGGCAGGATCAGGTCGACGCCCGGCTGCTGGTCCTCGGGAAAGAGCACCCCGCAGTCGACGACGAGCAGCCGGCCCTGGTGCTCGAAGACCGTCATGTTGCGGCCGATCTCGCCGATACCGCCGAGCGCGACGACCCGCAGACCGTCGCGAGGAGCCTTCGGCGGCAGACCCAATCGCTCGGTGGGATCGACGATGCGGGCGTCCGGACGCTGGGGGTTCGCCGAGTTCTGCGCGACACGCCGCGGAACGCGGGCGGGCGGACCGGCGTTGCGGGTGGCGCGGCCCCGGCCGCGTGCGGGGCGGCTCATCACAGCACCCCCGCAGCCTGGAGATCCGCCGCGAGAGCGTCGATCTGCGCGGTCACCGGGGCGACCTGCGGCAGACGAGGCTCTCCGACGTCGATGCCGAGCAGCCGCAGGCCGGCCTTCGAGGCGCTCACGCCGCCCAGCCGAGCGACGGCGCGATAGATGGGCACCATCGACAGATTGATGCGGCGGGCGAGTTCGAGATCGCCGGCTTCGAAAGCGGTGTGCAGCTCGCGCAGGCGACCGGGCACGAGATGGCCGATGACGCTGACGAATCCGACGGCGCCGACGGACAGCCACGGCAGGTTCAGGGGGTCGTCGCCCGAGTAGAACTTCAGGTCGGTGGTACCGATCAGCTCGGCGCCCGCGTTCAGATCGCCCTTGGCGTCCTTCACCGCGACGATCCGGGGGTGCTCGGCGAGCAGACGCAGTGTGTCGGTCTCGATCGGCACGACGGATCGAGGTGGGATGTCGTAGAGCATGACCGGCAGATCGGTCGCGTCGGCCACCGCGACGAAGTGGGCGTAGAGGCCGGCCTGCGGGGGCCGCGAGTAGTACGGGGTCACCACGAGCAGGCCGTGTGCACCGGCTCGCGCGGCGTCGCGGGCGAGCTCGACGCTGTGGGCGGTGTCGTTGCTGCCGGCCCCGGCGATGATCTTGGCGCGGTCGCCGACGGATGCGAGCACGGCCCGCATCAGCTCCATCTTCTCGTTCTCGGTCGTCGTGGGCGATTCGCCGGTCGTACCGGCGAGAACCAGTGCGTCACAGCCACCGTCGACGAGGTAGTTCGCCAGACTCACGCCCGCATCCACGTCGAGCTTGCCATCGGCAGTGAACGGGGTCACCATCGCTGTGGCGACGGTGCCGAACGGAAGCTCGACAGCAGTTGCGGAATCACCGTTGGTCATGGTCAGAAGGCTACCGCGTGGCAGGGCCGGCTCGACACATGCCCGCCCCCCGAAGACGGATCACAGATCGGTGTAGCGGTCGATCAGAGGTCGGTCGCAAGCGTGGGAGCTGCGATCTCGCTGCCGTCGGCCAGCTTCCTGATCGCGAAGTCCGAGAACGCGTTCGGTGCGGCATCCGCGAGCTGACGCACACATTCGACGGCGAGACGCCGGATCTCGACGTCGGCATGTTCGGTCGCGCGCATGGCGACGAAGTGACGCCACGATCGGTAGTTTCCGGTGACGACGATGCGGGTCTCCGTGGCGTTGGGGAGCACCGCCCGGGCGGCCTCCCGGACCTGCTTGGCGCGCAACGGACCGGCGGGAAGATGCGAGAACTTCTCGTCGAGCGCCGCCAACAGCGCCACATACGCCTCGCGGCTGCGCTCCGCGGCCGCGAAGAACAACTCCTCGAGTTCGGCATCGCCCGCAATCGCGGGCGGAACCACCACGGGCACCTCACCGTCGGCGACGAAACGCTGCGACAGCTGCGAGAACGAGAAGTGCCGGTGCCGGATCAGCTCGTGCGTGCACGAACGGGAGATGCCGGTGATGTAGAAGGTCGCCGTCGCGTGTTCGAGAACGGACAGGTGCCCCACGGTGAGCAGGTGACGGAGATATCCGCCGTTCGTCGCGGTGCGGGGGTTGGGCTTGGACCAGCTCTGGTAGCAGGCGCGACCGGCGAACTCGACGAGCGCTTCGCCGCCCTCGGCGTCGGTGTCCCAGTCGACGTCGTCGGGGACGTGGAACTCCGTCGTGGCGATGAGCCGGACCTTCGGAACGGCGGGTTCGGGCGCCATCGTCTCCTCCTCGCCTCGGTCGTCGCGCATCCTCCGGACGCGCCGTCTCTTCCGTCCGCACACTAACGCGCCTCGACCTGCGACGATCGATGACATCACGATGACACCTTGCGTGACATCATCGGTGACGTCACACTGGCGTCATGGACATCGACAAATACACGTCCGCCATCACGGACTCCGTGATCTCCGCAGCCGAACTCGGCGACGAGCAGACCCGACGCACCGCCGCAGCCCTCGCGACCGCCATCGCCGCACCCGTCCGCCTCGCGGTCCTGGCAGCACTGTCCGACATGGCCAACGAGATCAGCGACGAACTCGGCGACCGCACCGTCACGGTGCGCCTCGACGGCACCGATGCCGTCCTCGCCGTCCACAGCGAACCCGCTCCCCCGCACGAGGATCCGACGCCGTCCTTCGAGGAGATGACGGGCGACATCAGCCGGGTCACCCTGCGCCTCGTCGAACAGATCAAGACCAAGGCCGAGGAAGCGGCGCAGCAGAGCGGAGTGTCACTCAACTCCTGGATGGCGCAGGCGGTACAGGGCGCCCTACGGGAGCAGATGCGCTATCAGCGCCGCGCCGACGAATGGCGCCGTCAGGGCGGCTGGGCGAAGCCCACCCCGCCCGCACCCACCGAGCCGCAGCCGTCCGACCCGAGCGACACCGCGGGCCCGGACGACGCCGCCGGCCGCAACGACACTGCGGGCCCCGACGACACGAACCCGCGCAGCGACGCGTAAGGCACCTCACCGCACGATAGAGTGCCGACGCACACAATCGGGCGACGCGGAGGGCGCATGGCAGTCAGCAGCACCAGGAGTTTCGACATCGACGCAACCCCGGAGCAGGTGATGGCCGCGCTCGCCGCGGTCGAACGCCTGCCCGAGTGGTCGTCGACCCACAAGTCCGTCACCGTCGAGTCCACCCACCCCGACGGACGACCCCACCGCGTACGGATGACCGTCTCGATCGTCGGCATCACCGACGAGCAGGTCGTCGAGTACTCCTGGAACGGCGACGGGTCGATGTCGTGGACCCTGGTGGAGAGCAGCCAGCAGCGCCAGCAGGACGGCGCCTACACCCTCACCGCCAAGGGATCCGGCACGACGGCCGAGTTCTCACTGACCATCGATCCGAAGGTCCCCATCCCCGGATTCCTCGTGCGGCGCGCCGAGAAGATGGCCCTCGAAACCGCCGGAAAGGGCCTCAAGTCGTTCACGGAGAAGAACTTCCGCTGACGTCAGATGTCACCGGCCGCGGTCGCCGCGACGATGGCGCCGAGCTCGTAGCACTGCTCGCGTACCTTCGCGTCGACCGGTCCGGTGATCTCGAGATCGGCAGCAGCCTGCACGAGACCCAACCCGGTGGTCAAGCGCCGAACCGACGCCACAGCGCCGGCGGTGTCGTTGTTCCCGTGCACCCACAGACCGTAGGGACGGCCGGCCACGGCATCGAGACACGGGTAGTAGACCGTGTCGAAGAAGTGCTTGAGCGCACCCGACATGTAACCGAAATTGGCTGTCGTGCCGAACAGGAAGCCGTCGGCGGCCAGCACATCGGGCACCGTGGCGCCCAGCGCGGGGACCACCCGGACGGTGACACCCGTGATCTCCGGGTCCCGCGCTCCCTCCAGGACGGCTTCGAGGATCTCGCGAGTCGGCGGCGAGGGGGTGTGATGCACCACCAGCACTGTGCGGGATCCGTCCTCGCGCCCTGCCTCGCCCGACCCTGCCCGGTCTTCCACAGCCTCGTCCGTCACATCAGCAGGCTGCTGCACCATCTCGAGGTTGTCAAAGCCGCTCGCCGGTTCAGGAACCGGCTTGGCCGTCCCGTTCGAGCTTCTCGAGCGCAACGGCTCGGCGCATCGTCTCCCGCGCACGACTGCGGTCGCCCGCATAGTCGTAGGCGCGTGCGAGCCGGTAGGAGTTGCGCCAGTTGTCGGGGTCGGCTTCCCATTCCTGCTTCACGGTCGCGAACAGTTCGTCGGCGGCGTCCCGCTCGATCCGGCCCGACGGCATGCGAGGCAGATCGTCGATGTCGAGTTCGAGTCCTTCGTCGTGGATCCGCCGCGCGAGGTGCTGATGCTGCAGCCCTGCGCGGAGGGTCGCGTAGACGATCCAGGCTCCCACGATCGGGAGAATGAGGATGCCGATCCCGAGACCGATCGCCGCGACCTCACCGGACCGGGCCAGTTCCAGGCCGGTGGAGCCGAGCAGAACGAAGTAGAACCCCAGCGCCACCACGATGAACGCAATGGGGACGAGGACCTTGAGCGAGCCGGTTCTCACAGGTCGAGGAGGGGATCGATTCCGACGGTCAGACCCGGTCGCTTACCGATCTCCCGCACACCGAGCAGCACGCCGGGAGCGAAGGAGGAACGGTCGATCGAGTCGTGCCGAATGGTGAGGGTCTCGCCCTGGGTGCCGAGCAGCACCTCCTGGTGAGCGACGAGGCCGGCGAGACGCACGGAGTGCACGCGGACACCGTCGACGTCACCGCCGCGCGCACCGTCGAGTTCGGTGGTGGTGGCGTCCGGGCTCGGAGCCACACCGGCCTCGGCGCGGGCCTGCGCGATCAGACGGGCGGTGCGGTAGGCGGTGCCGGACGGGGCGTCGGCCTTGTTCGGATGGTGCAGCTCGATCACCTCGACGGAATCGAAGAACCGGGCGGCGGCCTGAGCGAAGCGCATCGACAGCACGGCACCGATCGCGAAGTTCGGCGCGATGAGCACGCCCACCTCGGGGCGGTCGGCGAGCCAGCTCCGCACCCGGTCGAGGCGCTCGTCGTCGAAGCCGGTGGTTCCGACCACGGCGTGGATGCCGTTCTCGACGAGGAAGTGCAGGTTGTCCATGACGACGTCGGGGTGGGTGAAGTCGACGACCACCTGGGTCTGCGAGTTCACGAAGGCGTCGAGGCTGTCGCCCTTGTCGACGGTGGCGACGAGCTCGAGATCGGACGCGGCGTCGACGGCGGCGCAGATCGCCTGGCCGACCTTGCCGGCAGCACCGAGTACACCCACCCGAACCTTTGTTGCATCCACTTGCGTCGTCACGCCCTTTCGTTGCCGTCTCCCCCGGAAATCCTACGCAACCACCCGTAGACGTCCCGAGCGGGTCGAACGCCACCTACTGCTGCGCGCAGAGCGCGTCGAGCCACAGAGCGACCGCCGAACGGATCTCGTCGACGCACGCCGTGGCCGAATCCGAGGATGTATGGGCACGAGCGCCGCGGGTGCGGTCGAACAGAACTCCTTCGAGCAGGGTCACCAGATCGCGCCCCGCGGTCTCGGGGTCCGGCGCACCGAGCTCCCGCACGAGAGCGGTGGCCGCGGAGATCGAGAACATGCAGGCCGCGAGCGCCTCGGCAGCCTCCGGTTCGAGGCGCGCGTCGGGCGCGAGCGCGTAGCGGGCCAGCACATCGGTGCGACGCACAGTGAGCAGGCGTTCGAGATAGCGCGCGATCAGGTCGGCAGGAGGGCTCGGGTCGCCGGTCGTGTCGTCGAACAGCGCGGCGAAATCCGCGCGCGACCGTTCGGCGAGGCGGGTGATCGCAGCCGAGACGAGCGCGTGGCGGGTGCGGAAGTAGTAGGAGGTCGATCCCTTCGGCAGGCCGAGGTGCACGTCGACGCCCGTGTGCGTCACCGCGTGGTTGCCACCGCGGGCGGCGAGTTCGAGGGCGGCATCGCTGATGGCCGTGCGCCGAGAGGGACGTTCGGGTGAAGTCGTCACTCTACGATGATAGAGTAACGGCCGTGAGGTTGCGCCGACGCAGAAACCGCATGTCGCCGAACACCGCCTCGTCGAACCCCGTCCCCCGCACGGTCTTCGAGGACGCCTCGCGCAGCCGGGGGTTCGTGCTCGATCCCGCGCAACACGACGCTGTCGAACAGCTGTGTCATCCCGAGCGCCCGAACGTCTACCTGTGGGGCCCACCCGGACGCGGCAAGAGCTGGCTCGCCGACGTGTACTTCTCGGCCTATCCCGGACGGAACAAGCTGCGCGTCCACTTCCACGAGTTCTTCCGCGACCTGCACGTCGAGCTGCGACGGCACCGCTTCGATCTCGACGCCGCACTCGATCACCTGATCGGCCGCGCCGAACTCGTGTGCTTCGACGAATTCCACGTCCACGATCCGGCGGACGGCACGTTCGTCGCCCGGCTGTTCCCCGCACTGCTCGCTCGCCGCACGCGTCTCGTCCTGACCTCGAACTATCCTCCACGCGACCTGCTCCCCAACCCGCTCTTCCACGACGGCTTCGTCCCGACGATCGAGCTCGTCGAGCGGAGCGCGACCATCGTCGCTCTGGACGGTCCGCGCGACCACCGGCTCGGCTCCGACCATGCGAAGGGATTCGCATCGGGGATCTGGGCCGTCTCCCCGTCCGATCCGCAGCTACGACGGCTCGGTCTCGAGCGGCCGGCACCGGTTGAACATCGGGTTCTGCGCCCGGCGGGGCGTCCACTCCGCGCCCTACGGGCCGAGAAGGACTGTCTCTGGTTCGATTTCCGCGATCTCTGCGGGCATCCCACGGCTCCGGCCGACTATCTGGCGCTCGCGGCGGACCACTTGTTCTGGGTCGTCGACAAGATCCCGGATCTGACGACCGTGGGTCGCGAACCCGCGCAGCGGTTCGCCAATCTCGTGGATGTGCTCCACGACCGCGACGTGCGGGTCGTGTTCGTCTCGGAGGTCGCGGCGTCGGAACTCGCTGCCGCGGTGGGACCCGTCGCGCACGACATCGGACGCCTCCGGAGCCGACTGGCTCAGCTGAGGACGATTCAGGACACGAGCGCGCGCACCGACGCCGGAAGATCACGCGTGCGCCGGTAGGGGCCGGCGACGGCGACCGCGAACGGCCGGTGCAGCAGGTCGGCTGCCACGCTGCGCACCTCCTCGGTGGACACCGACGAGATGCGTTCGAGGGTCTCAGTGATGCCCCAGTGCTGCCCGTAGCTCAGTTCGCTGCGGCCGATCCGGTGCATGCGCGCCCCGGTGTCCTCGAGTCCGAGCACGAGACCGCCGCGCAGCGACCCCTTTGCGCGAGCGCATTCCGCGTCGGTGATGCCGTGTTCGGCCACGTCGGTGAGCACCTCACGGACCACCGCGGCGACCTCACCGAGATTGTCGGGCTGGCAGCCCGCGTACACGGAGAAGGCGCCGGTGTCGGCGAAGGTGTCGGTGCCGGAGTACACCGAGTAGGCCAGACCCCGCTTCTCGCGCACCTCCTGGAACAGGCGCGAACTCAGCCCACCGCCGACGGCTGCGTTGAGCACCGACAGCGCCCAGCGACGCCCGTCGTGCCGACCGAAGGACCGCACGCCGAGCGTCAGGTGCGCCTGCTCGTTGTCGCGCTCGACGATGCTCATCGTCGGCGCAGTGCGCAGTTCGAGCCGTCCGTCGCGGCAGGGCGCGGGGGTGGCCGCGTCGTCCAGGTGACCGGCGAAGGCGCGGCGGACCAGTTCGACTGTGTGCGCGTGGTCGACGTTGCCGGCGACCGCGACGACCATCCGCGGCGGGGTGTAGCGGCGCACATGGAACGAGTGCAACTGGGTCCGGGTCATGGACTCGATCGACTCGACGGATCCGATGATCGGCCGGCCGATGGGGTGATCGCCGTACAGCGCGGTGAGCAGCGAGTCGCCGAGCAGATCCTCCGGATCGTCGTCGCGCATCGCGATCTCCTCGAGCACCACCTGACGCTCGACGTCGACGTCCGCGCTCAGGCACCGGCCGCGCAGGACGACGTCGGCGACGACGTCGACGGCGATCGGCAGGTCGTCGTCGAGGACGTGCGCGTAGAAGCAGGTGTGTTCCTTGCTGGTGAACGCGTTGAGCTCTCCCCCGATCCCGTCCATCGTCTCGGCGATGTCGAGAGCGGTACGCGTCGGGGTCGCCTTGAACAGCAGGTGCTCGAGGAAGTGGGCGGCGCCTGCGACCGACGGTTGTTCGTCGCGGGATCCGACACCGACCCACACGCCGACGGCCGCCGAGCGCACTCCCGGGACGTGCTCGGTGACGACCCGCACTCCCCCGGGAAGGACCGAGCGGCGGACGCCGGTGGCCGCGACGGGTGCGGGGGTCGAAGCGTCGTTCTTCACGTGGGAACTGGAAGCCATGGGGATCTTCGGTGGTCCTGACAAGGTCGGAGGGCGCGGAACATTTCACAGTACACCGGGACTGCCCCCCACCATCGGTCGCGCTCACCACCCCCGTCGTTGCGGTTGCGAACCCACGAGCCGGCCGGGACGTGCCTCCTCGCGGCTGCGGTAGACGATGTACGGCCGGAACAGGTATCCGACGGGGGCACTGAAGGCGTGGACTAGGCGGGTGAACGGCCATATCGCGAAGAGCACGAGGCCGATCAGCGCGTGCAGCTGGAAGCTGAACGGCGCCTCCACCATCAGGTCGCCGCGGGGTTGCAGGACCCAGATCGACCGGAACCACGGCGAGACGGTCTCCCGGTAGTTGTGTTCCTCGCCCACGACACCCGACCCCATCAGCGTGGTGGCGAGACCCGCCACGATCGCGGCGACGAGCACGACATACATGACCTTGTCGTTGAGAGTGGTGGCGCTGAAGACGGGACCGCGGGTGCGACGGCGATACACGAGCAGGGAGATGCCGACGAGCGTCGAGACACCCGCGATCGTGCCGAGCGTGATGGCCTGCACGTGATAGGCGTGCTGACTCAATCCCACGGCGTCGGTCCACGACTGCGGGATCACCAGGCCGATGACGTGGCCGACGATCACGACCAGGATCCCGAAGTGGAACATGGGGCTCGCGATGCGCAGCAACCGCGCCTCGTACAGCTGGGACGAACGGGTGGTCCATCCGAACTTGTCGTATCGGTACCGCCACCAGGTCCCCACCGCGACGATCGCGAGCGTCACGTACGGCACCACGTCCCAGAAGATCTCTCCTGCACTCATGATTCCGGAACTCCTCGCCGGGGCGGCACCGTCAGGGTGAAGGGCTGCAGACCGATCGACTCTCGGGGCGGTCCCGCCTGCGCGAGGCGCCGGGCCCGTTCCTCGTCCCGGTCGGTGACCGGCGGGAGCGTCGCGCACACGGCTGCGACGACCTGCGCGTACGGCGAGCCGGCCTCGTGCAGGGAGGTGTGCAGCACGTCGAGGGCCACCCGATACCGGGTGAGGAGTTCCTCGCCCGCGGCGGGATCCACGGTGGCCGCGAATTCGAGGACGACCGGCAGATGGTCGGGTGATTCGTGGGCGGGCGGCTCGACGCCCGCGGCGCGGTAGGCACTCGCGAAGGCGTGCATCTCGGCGCCGCGATTCCGGGTGTCGCCCGCGGTCCAGTAGGTCAGGTACATCGTCGAGCGTCGCCGCAGGTCGAAGGTCTCGACGTACCGCTGGGCCAGGACGAGCAGATCCGGTTCGTCCAGTGCGCGGATCGCCGTCCCCAGCATGTCCTGCTCGGGACCGGTGATGTGGTCGACGAGCTGCCCGGCGACGTCCAGCCGTCCGGCGTGTCCGGCGTCGGGATAGGCGAGCAGCAGCGACGCGGCCTGACGGACGAGGCGACGGTGCAGGGCGCGATCGACGCCGGCGCGCCGTGGACGCAGCAGTCTCATTGCTTCTCCCCCCTCGTGTCGTGACCGCCCGGGAACATGCCCGTCGGTACGCCCTTGCCGTCCCAGTTCAGGAGGTTCACCCGCGACGGGTTCGACGCGTTCGCCGCCATCCCATCACTGGTCTGCCGCTGTGCGAGGGCGTGGAAGGTCTCGACCGCCACCGGGACCGGGACGCCGCTGGCCTCCCCGAACGGACCCGACTCGTACATGCCGGGGCCACCTTCGTAGGACAGCGCGCAGTCCGTCGCCGACTCCTCGAGCCGATGTCCTTCGGCCGCGTAGGCGGTCGGGATGACGTACCGCTCGTCGTACTTGGCGAGCGCGAGGAGCCGGTACATCTCGTAGATCCGTTCCTCGGTCATGCCGACGGCCTCGGGGATCTCGGGGCGGGTCTCGCGGCCGAGATTGATGTCGCGCATGTAGGAGCGCATCGCGGCGAGTCGTCGCAACACCGCCTCGACCGTCGCGGTGTCCCCGGCGGTGAAGAGTTCCGCGAGGTACGCGATGGGGATGCGCAGGGCGTCGAGGGCGCCGAACAGGTTGCCGATGTCCTCGCCGTCGTGTCCCTCCCGGCTGACGGCGTCGACGACCGGTGACAGCGGTGGCACGTACCAGACCATCGGCATCGTCCGGTATTCCGGATGCAGCGGCAACGCGACCCGGTACGTGCTGATCAGGTCGTAGACCGGGGACCGTTGCGCGGCCTCGATCCACTCGTCGGAGATGCCCTCGGCGCGGGCGCCGGCGATCACCTCGGGGTCACGGGGGTCGAGCAGCAGGCCGCGTTGCGCCTCGTACAGGTCGGTGTCGTTCTCCACCGATGCCGCCTCCAGGACCCGATCGACGTCGTAGAGGACCAGACCGATGTACCGGAGCCTGCCCACGCATGTCTCCGAACACACGGTCGGCAGCCCCACCTCGACCCGCGGGTAGCAGAAGGTGCACTTCTCGGCCTTCCCGGTCTTGTGGTTGAAGTACACCTTCTTGTACGGGCATCCGGACACGCACATCCGCCAGCCGCGGCACCGGTCCTGGTCGACGAGGACGATGCCGTCCTCCGACCGCTTGTACATCGCGCCGGACGGACACGACGCCACACACGACGGGTTGAGGCAGTGCTCGCAGATCCGCGGCAGGTAGAACATGAAGGTCTGCTCGAACTCGAGCTTGACCCGGTCGCCGACCTTCTTCAGGATCGGGTCGTCGGGCACGATCGCCGGTGAGCCACCGAGGTTGTCGTCCCAGTTCGCCGACCATTCCACCTTCATCGGTTCACCGGAGATGAGGCTGCGCGGCGAGGCCACCGGGACGTGGTCGCCGAGCGGGGCGTTCGTCAGGTTGTCGTAGTCGTAGGTCCACGGTTCGTAGTAGTCGTGGATCGACGGCATCTTCGGGTTCGAGAAGATGCGGGCGAGTTTCGCGAGGCGTCCACCGTCGCGGAGACGCAGCCGTCCCTTGGTATCCCGGACCCAGCCACCGCGCCAGCGTTCCTGGTCCTCGTAGGTGCGCGGATAGCCCTGGCCCGGGCGGGTTTCGACGTTGTTGAACCACACGTACTCGGTGCCCGACCGGTTGGTCCACGCCTGTTTGCAGGTCACCGAGCAGGTGTGGCATCCAATGCACTTGTCGAGGTTCATCACCATCGCGAGTTGTGCCATGACCTTCACGATCGCCTCGCTTCCTGCTCACGCATCAGTAGACGACCTCCTGGGATCGGCGACGCACGATCGTCACCTCGTCGCGCTGGTTGCCCGTCGGGCCGAGATAGTTGAACGCGTAGGCCGTCTGCGCGTATCCACCGGCCAGGTGGCTCGGCTTGATGAGGATGCGGGTCAGCGAATTGTGGATGCCGCCGCGGCGTCCGGTGGTCTCGCTGCGCGGGACATCGATGACGCGGTCCTGGGCGTGGTAGACGAACACCACCCCTTCGGGCATCCGGTGCGAGACGATCGCCCGGCACACCACGACACCGTTGCGGTTGACGGCCTCGACCCAGTCGTTGTCGCTCACCGAGATCTTTGCGGCGTCGGCCGGCGACATCCACATCGTCGGCCCACCCCGGGACAGCGACAGCATGAACAGGTTGTCCTGATATTCCGAGTGGATCGACCACTTCGAGTGCGGGGTCAGGTATCTCACCGTCAGACCGACACCGTCGCCGGAGCCGACCGCCTGTTCGCCGAACAACCGCGACATGTCGAGTGGGGGCCGGTAGACCGGGAGCTGCTCCCCGAGCTCTTCGAGCCAGTCGTGGTCGACGTAGAAGTGCATCCGGCCCGTCAACGTGTGGAACGGTTTCAGCTCCTCGATGTTCATCGTGAACGGCGCGTACCGGCGACCTCCCGTTTCGCTCCCCGACCATTCCGGGCTCGTGATGACCGGTACGGGACGGGCCTGGGTGTCGGCGTAGGTGATCCGCCGTTCCTCGCTGCCCTCCGCGAGGTGCACGAGTCGCCGTCCGGTGCGTTTCTCCAGTTCACGGAAACCCTCGACGGCGAGCCTGCCGTTGGACGTGCCCGACAGCGCGAGGATCGTGTCGGCCATGCGTTCGGCGGTGGTGATCGCCGGACGTCCCTGTCCGGCACCGGAATCCATCACGCCGAATCTCTGTGCCAGTTCGGCGACCTCACGGTCCGGCCGGGTCACGACGCCCTTGGTGTTCAACCCGAGGGACTCGACGAGCGGACCGAGCGTCGCCCACTTCTCCGCGATCGCACCGTAGTCCCGTTCGACGACGGTGAGCGGACCCATCGTCCTCCCCGGAACCGGCACCTCGCCGGTCGAGCGCCAGTCCCGCTCGGTGCCGGACGGATACGCCATCGCTGCGGGCGTGTCGTGCTGCAGTGTCCCCATCACGATGTCGGTGCGGGTTCCCAGGTGGGTCCGGGCGAGGGTGCTGAAGGTCTGCGCGATGGCGCCGAAAGCGTCGTAGTCCGAACGAGTTTCCCAGGGCGGATCGACCGCTGCGGTGAAGGCGTGGATGTAGGGGTGCATGTCGGTGCTCGACAGGTCGCCCTTCTCGTACCAGGTCGCGGCGGGCAGGACGATGTCGGAGAACAACGTTGTCGAGGTCATGCGGAAGTCGATCGACATGAGCAGGTCGAGTTTTCCTTCGGGCAGGTCGTCGGGCCACGCCACCTCACCGGGCCGCAGGCCGGGGGCCGTCGGCTCGGCCTGCACGTTGGAATCGGTGCCGAGCAGGTGCCGCAGGAAATACTCGTTGCCCTTGCTGGACGAGCCGAGCAGGTTCGACCGCCACACGCTGAGCACGCGCGGCCAGTTCCGCGGGTCGTCGGGGTCGGTCACCGACAGTTTCAGTTCACCCGAAGCGAGTTGCTGCGCGACGTGCTGCGGGATCTCCCGTCCCGCCGCCCGTGCCTGTTCGGCAATCTCGTGGGTGTTGCGGTCGAACTGGGGATAGAAGGGTGTCCAGCCCATGGCGACCGCGGACGCCATGACGTCCATCGTGTGCTTGTCGCGGAAACGACCTCGTCCCAGCGGACTGGCCAGCGCGTCGGCACGGTAACCGTCGTAGCGCCACTGGTCGGTGTGCACGTACCAGTAGGAGGTGCCGGCCATCTGGCGAGGTGGGCGAGACCAGTCCGTCCCCATCGCCATGGCCGCCCATCCCGTGACGGGACGGCACTTCTCCTGGCCGACGTAGTGCGCCCACCCGCCTCCGTTGCGTCCCATGCAGCCGGTGAGCATGAGCAGCGCAAGTACGGCGCGATAGGTCGCGTCGCCGTGGAACCACTGGCAGATGCCGGCCCCCATGATGATCATCGAACGCCCGCCCGACTCCTCGGCGTTGCGGGCGAACTCCGTCGCGATCCGGATCGCCTGGGCCGCGGGCACCCCGGTGAGGGCCTCCTGCCAGGCCGGGGTGTACGGCGAGCCCGGGTCGTCGTACCCGCTCGGCCACTGCCCGGGCAGGTCGAGCTCCGGACGGTTCACCCCGTACTGCGCGAGCATCAGGTCGAAGACGGTGCACACGAGGTGGTCCCCGATCCGACGGACCGGCACGCCCCGTTCGATGCTTTCACCGTGCCCGTCGACGGTGTCGAAGCTCGGCAGGTACACCGCCGCGGTCTCGCCCGCTCCCCCGCCGCCGGGCGCGACCGTCAAGGTCGGGACGAGGTCGCCGAGTTCGAGATTCCACTTTCCGATGCCGTCGTCGCCGTAGCGGAAGCCGAGGGAGCCTGGGGGTACGACGACGGTGTCGGTCGCACCGTCGACGAAGACCGGTTTGAAGGCCGCGTTCTCGACGCTGTGCCCGAGATCGGCGGCGGTGAGGTTCTTGCCCGGCACGAGCCTTCCGTCGCGTTCCTCGACCCGCACGAGGAAGGGCAGGTCGGTGTACCGGCGCACGTAGTCGACGAAGAACGGCACGCGCTGCCGCACATAGAACTCGGTGAGGAGCACGTGGCCCATCGCCATCGCCAGGGCACCGTCGGTACCGGCCGCGCACGCCATCCACTCGTCGGCGAACTTGGTGTTGTCGGCGTAGTCCGGACTCACCGAGACGACCTTGGTGCCGCGGTAGCGGACCTCCGTCATCCAGTGCGCGTCCGGGGTGCGGGTGACGGGCACGTTCGAACCCCACATCATCAGGTAGGAGGCGTCCCACCAGTCCCCGGACTCGGGTACGTCGGTCTGATCGCCGAAGACCTGCGGCGACGCCACCGGTAGGTCGGCGTACCAGTCGTAGAACGACGTCATCACGCCGCCGAGCAGTTCGACGAACCGGGATCCGGCGGCGAAGGAGACCATCGACATGGCGGGGATCGGCGAGAAGCCGGCCACCCGGTCGGGTCCGTACTCCTTGATGGTGTGGACGTGCGCGGCGGCGATCATCTCGGTGGCCTCGGCCCACGTGACGCGCACCAGTCCGCCCTTGCCGCGGGCACGCTGGTAGCGGCGGCGCCGTTCGGGATCGTTCTGGACGTCGGCCCAGGCGAGCACCGGATCGCCGAGTCGCTGCCGCGCCTCCCGGTACATCTCGACGAGCAGCCCGCGCGCGTACGGATAGCGCACGCGCGTCGGCGAGTAGGTGTACCAGGAGAAGGCCGCGCCGCGCGGGCATCCACGCGGTTCGTACTCAGGACGGTCGGGACCGACTGTCGGATAGTCGGTTTCCTGGGTCTCCCAGGTGATGATGCCGTCCTTGACGTAGATCTTCCACGAGCACGAGCCGGTGCAGTTCACCCCGTGGGTCGAGCGGACGACCTTGTCGTGGCTCCAGCGGTCCCGGTAGAAGATGTCGCCCTCGCGGCCACCGCGCCGCGTGACCGTGCGTGTGTCGTCGGACTGCTCGCCGGAGGTGAAGAACCGTCCGCTGCGCACGAGCAGTTCCTCGATCCGGTTCCCGACTCCGGCGGTGTCCGTCACGGCTTCTCCTCACGTACGTCGCGGGTTCCGGATCGTGCGACAGGGGGCGGTTCATGGGCGTGCAGCCGAAATGCGGTGTAGAACACGCACACCAGTGCCGTCGCCGCGAGCAGGAGCAGACCGACGGTGTAGTCGTTGCCTTCGGCGTCGTAGGTCGCGCCCATCACCAGTGGCGGGAAGTAGCCGCCGAGCCCACCGGCAGCGGCGACGATGCCGGTGACACTGCCCACTGTGTGCGCCGGGGCGCGGCGCGCCACCCACGCGAAGACACCGCCGGTGCCGATGCCGAGGAAGATCGCCATTGTGATGAACGTCAGCGCCGACCACAGGTCGGGCGGGGGCTGGAAGGTCGCGATCACCGCCATCACGGCGGTGCCGGTGAACGAGGCCAGGACCACGTATTTCGGCGGCACCCGGTCCGACAGCGCTCCGCCCACGGGCCGGGCGAGGACCGCGGCGAGCGCGAAACCCGCCGTGCGCGTACCGGCGTCGACGGCGGAGAAGCCGTAGATCGTCTTGATGTAGGTGGGCAGATAGTTGCTGAACGCCACGAATCCGCCGAACACGACCGCGTACAGGAACGACATCTCCCAGGTCACACCGAGTTTCGCCGCGGCTGTCAGTTTGGGCAGCACCGGGTCGGTGTTGGGACGGAAATCGGGAGCATTGCGCATCACCAGGATGCACACCACGGCGGTCACGGCGAGGGCGGCCGCCACGACGATGTGGGTGGGCACCAGCCCGAACCAGTTCACGAAACGCGGGGTGAAGAAGGCCGACAGGGCCGTGCCCACCATGCCCGCCCCGAACACGCCGGTCGCGAAGCCGCGGCGGGCGGGTTCGTACCAGTTGTTGGCGAACGGGATCCCGACCGCGAAGATCGTGCCGGCGATGCCGAGGAAGAACCCGCAGACCAGGAGCAGCGGATAGGAGTCGGCCTCGGCGGCGAATCCGACCGCGACGACGGGAACGATCGACGACAGCGAGACGGCGATGAACATCGCCCGTCCGCCGTACCGGTCCGTCATCGCCCCGACCGCGATGCGACCGAGGGAGCCCACGAGGATCGGCGTGGCCACCAGCATCGACGCTTCCGTGCTGCTGAGCGACATGTCGGTGGCGTAGGTCGTCGACAGCGGCCCGATCATGTTCCAGGCCCAGAAGTTGATGGCGGACACCCAGGTTGCCAGAGCCAGATTCGCTCCGCGCAACCTCCCGAGATCCGCCTGCGTCGCCGTTCTCACATACTCAGGGAACCATTCCCGGGCGCGGTCCGGGCCCGGTTCGGCGGAACCTCACCCGGATGACGTCCGGCCGTTGCACCCCGGTAACCATGGCCTGCCGGAAACGACGCACCCGTGGTGCCCGACCGGATGTCGGGCGCCACGGGTGCGGGGTTCACGCGCCCACCGGGAACCGGCAGGCGGGTGGGGTGATCAGGACTCGGCGTTCTCGCCGGTCGCAGCGGCCTCGGCCGACTCGTCCTCGACGGGGACGAGGCTGATCTTGCCGCGGTTGTCGATGTCGGCGATCTCGACGCGGATCTTCGAACCGACGTTCACGACGTCCTCGACCTTGGCGATGCGCTTGCCGTTGCCGAGCTTGCTGATGTGCACCAGACCGTCGCGGCCGGGGAGCAGGGAGACGAACGCTCCGAACGCCGTGGTCTTGACCACGGTGCCGAGGAAGCGCTCGCCGACCTTCGGCAGCTGCGGGTTGGCGATGGCGTTGATCTTGTCGATCGCGGCCTGCGCGGACGGGCCGTCCGCTGCACCGACGTAGACGGTGCCGTCATCTTCGATGGAGATGTTGGCGCCGGTCTCCTCGGTGATCGAGTTGATCATCTTGCCCTTGGGGCCGATGACCTCACCGATCTTGTCCACCGGGACCTTGATGGTGGTGATTCGCGGAGCGAATTCGCTCATCTCGTCGGGCGTGTCGATGGCCTCGGCCATGACCTCGAGGATCGTGGCGCGGGCATCGTGGGCCTGCGAGAGCGCACCGGCGAGGACCTGCGACGGGATACCGTCGAGCTTGGTGTCGAGCTGCAGGGCGGTCACGAAGTCCTTCGTGCCGGCGACCTTGAAGTCCATGTCGCCGAACGCGTCCTCCGCACCGAGGATGTCGGTGAGGGCGACGTAGCGGGTCTCGCGGGTGCCGTCCTCGAGCTCGACCTCGTCGGAGACCAGGCCCATGGCGATACCGGCGACCGGGGCCTTGAGCGGCACACCGGCGTTGAGCATCGATAGCGTCGAGGCGCAGACCGAACCCATGGACGTCGAGCCGTTCGAGCCGAGGGCCTCGGAGACCTGACGGATGGCGTAGGGGAACTCCTCCTGGCTCGGCAGAACCGGGATGAGCGCGCGCTCTGCGAGGGCACCGTGGCCGATCTCGCGACGCTTCGGCGAGCCGACACGACCGGTCTCACCGGTGGAGTACGGCGGGAAGTTGTAGTGGTGCATGTAGCGCTTGCTGGTCTCGGGACCGAGCGAGTCGACCTGCTGCGCCATCTTCACCATGTCGAGCGTGGTGACACCCATGATCTGGGTCTCGCCGCGCTCGAACAGCGCCGAACCGTGGGCGCGGGGAACGACCGCGACCTCGGCGGAGAGGGCACGGATGTCGGTGACACCGCGGCCGTCGATGCGGAACTGGTCGCGCAGGATGCGCTGGCGCACGAGCTTCTTGGTCAATGAGCGGAAGGCAGCGCCGATCTCCTTCTCGCGACCCTCGAAGTTCGGAGCGACCTGCTCGAGCACCTCGACCTTGATCTCGTCGGTGCGGTCGTCGCGCTCCTGCTTGCCGGCGATGGTGAGCGCCTCGGCGAGCTTCTCCGACGCGGCGGACTCGACCGCGGTGTAGACGTCGTCCTGGTAGGGCGGGAACAGCGGGAACTCACCGGTGGGCTTCGCGGAGGCGGCGGCGAGCTGCTGCTGCGCGATGCACAGGCGGGCGATGAACGGCTTCGCCGCCTCGAGGCCCTCGGCCACGACGGACTCGGTGGGCGCCTGGGCGCCACCGTCGACGAGCGCGATGACGTTCTCGGTCGCCTCGGCCTCGACCATCATGATCGCGACGTCCGCGGTGTCGGGGTTGTCTCCCCCACCGACGATGCGACCGGCGACGACCATGTCGAAGACGGCGTTCTCGAGCTGCTCGACGGTCGGGAACGCGACCCACTGGCCCGACTTGTTGTCGTCGGAGACGATGAGCGCGACACGCACGCCACCGACCGGGCCGGAGAACGGCAGGCCGGCGAGCTGGGTGGAGGCCGACGCGGCGTTGATCGCGACGACATCGTAGAGGTCGTTCGGGTTCAGGCTCAGAACCGTGACGACGACCTGGATCTCGTTGCGCAGACCGTCGACGAAGGACGGGCGCAGCGGCCGGTCGATCAGACGGCAGGTCAGGATCGCGTCGGTGGAGGGGCGTCCCTCACGACGGAAGAACGAGCCGGGGATGCGACCCGCGGCGTACATGCGCTCCTCGACGTCCACCGTCAACGGGAAGAAGTCGAACTGGTCCTTGGGCTGCTTCGAGGCGCTGGTGGCCGAGAGCAGCATGGTCTCGTCGTCGAGATAGGCGACGACCGAACCGGCGGCCTGGCGTGCGAGGCGGCCGGTCTCGAAACGGATGGTGCGGGTGCCGTAGGCACCGTTGTCGAGCGTTGCGGTGGTCTCGTAGACCCCTTCGTCGATCTCGACTGCGGTAGTGCTTGTCATCTGTATGTCTTCTCTTCCCTCTTCGTCTTCGCCGTACCCGCGCGGGCGCCGCGACCCCCGTGGCCACGGCTGCGCACCGACTCACGGAGGCGGTCGTCGATCGAAACCCTCCGGCGGATTCGGGATACGACACCCGACGGGACCGGAAGGTCACTACCGAGGACCGACACCGTCGGTGCATACGGATCATCACCATTGGAGGCGATGGAAGTCGCCGGCCGAACCGGCACAAACACCGACAGCCAACGAGGCCCAGTGTAGTGGGTACCCCGTCGGCTGCCGGAAAAGATCAGCGAATGCAGATCAGGTCGTGTCCTGTCCGCGTCAGCGACGCAGACCCAGACGCTGGATGAGCGAGCGGTAACGCTCGACGTCGACCTTCTCGACGTACTTCAGCAGGCGGCGACGACGACCGACCAGCAGCAGCAGGCCGCGGCGGGAGTGGTGGTCGTGCTTGTGCTGCTTGAGGTGCTCGGTGAGGTCCACGATGCGCTTGGTGAGCAGTGCCACCTGCGCCTCGGGGGAGCCGGTGTCGGTCTCGTGGAGGCCGTACTCGCCGAGGATCTGCTTCTTCTGTTCGGTGGTCAGAGCCACTGGGTCACTCCTGTACAACTGACGTCCGCGTGACGGTAGACGGACCGGAGTCCGCCCGGTACGGCCACCGCGAACCGCAGCGCGCACCGACGGTCCAGCCTATCAGAGCCGACTTCTGCCGCCGAACCACGATCGGGTTCAGCGCCGGCCGGCACCCGCGCGGCCCACCGCGGCCGACACCTCGGCGAAAACCTGGTCGAGCAACTCGACGTACCGGTCGATGTCGCGGTCGGGACGGAGGTCGTCCCGCGCCGGGGCCAGGACGGTGACCGCCGAGCGCCACGGGCACCGCCGCGTACTCCGAGGGCAGATCCTCCCCGCGCTCGCGGTAGTAGCGCTCCATCGCGAGCGACACCGTTGTCGACGGCGAGGTCGGCCTTCACCCAGTAGGGATAGTCCAGTGAGCCCGGCGCGTCGGCGATCCGACGTGCCAGAGCACTGACCAGGTGCATGCGGGAGGCGAAGAACGACAGAATCGACTCGCGGTCCGGGGTGCGCCCCCCGGTCCTCGGAGAAGACGGCGGACAAGACCTTTTTCGTACCGAACTCGCAGTTTCGTTCGTTCGGACGACACCGGACGGTCGACGGACAACCACGTCATTCGAGAGTCGGTGTCACTCGGAGTCGGTGTCACTCGGAGTCGGTGTCACTCGAAGTCGGTGTCACTGGGGAGTCTTCGTGAGAACCTCTCGCGCCCGTTCGGCGTCGCGGTGCATCGCGGAGATCAACGCTTCCACGGAATCGAACTTCTCCATGCCCCGCAGCCGCTCGACGAAGTCGACCGCCACGTGCTGGCCGTAGAGATCGGCCTTCTCGTCGAGGACGAACGCCTCCACCGTGCGCTTGCGTCCGGAGAAGGTCGGATTGGTGCCCACCGACACGGCTGCGAGGTAGCGCTGACCAGCTGTGAGTCCCTCGACGGGAGAACCGGAGTCGAGCACCGTGAACCAGGCCGCGTACACGCCGTCGGCGGGGATCGCCGCGTAGATCGGCGGTGCGATGTTGGCGGTCGGGAATCCGAGTCCGCGACCGCGACCGTCGCCGTGCACGACCACGCCTTCGACCCGGTGCGGGCGACCGAGTGCGTCCGCGGCCGCAACGACGTCCCCGGCGTCGACGCACGAACGAATGTAGGTCGACGAGAACGTTACGGCGTGCTCGGCGACCAGCGTGAGCCCCTGCACCGCGAACCCGAAACGCTCACCGATCGAGCGCAGCATGTCGACGGTGCCGGCCGCCTTCTTTCCGAAGGTGAAGTTCTCCCCCACGACCACCTCGGCCACGTGCAGTCGCTCGACGAGGATCTCGTGGGCGTACCGCTCCGGCGAGAGCTTCATGAATTCCGGGGTGAACGGCATGACGCAGAAAACGTCGATACCGAGTTCCTCGGCGAGCTCGGCGCGTCGCGCGAGGGTGGTCAGCTGCGCCGGGTGGCTGCCCGGGCGGACCACTTCCATGGGGTGGGGATCGAAGGTCATGAGCACGGCGGCCACACCGCGTGCCCGCGCGGCCTCGACGGCACGCGCTATGAGCTGCTGATGGCCGCGGTGTACGCCGTCGAACACGCCGATCGTGAGTACACACCGACCCCAGTCCGCAGGAATTTCGTCCAGACCTCGCCATCTCTGCACATCGGCAGCCTACGGCCCGTGAGCGGGTCGGGCACGCCCGGATGGCTCCCGGAGCGCCCCACATGACGGTGACGGCTCGGCGAATGCATAATTTCGGTGTGCCGAACTTTTCGTCGAGAGCCCACAGAACACGGTCCGTATCCTCCCGTGCCGGTCGCATGATCGCCGCCTTCGCGGCCACGGCCTGCGCTGCCGCCCTCGCGGCATGTTCGACCACCGGTTCCGCCGACGATCGGCCCCTGGTCCTGACCACCTTCACCGTCCTCGCCGACATGGCGCGCAACGTCGGCGGCGACCACGTGCGGGTCGAGTCCATCACCAAGCCCGGCGCCGAGGTCCACGGCTACGAGCCCACGCCGGGCGACCTGCGGTTCGCGACCGAGGCCGACCTCGTCCTCGACAACGGACTCGGTCTCGAGCGGTGGTTCGAACAGTTCGTCGCCGATGTCGACGCCGAGCACGTGGTCGTGAGCGAGGGTGTGGACCCACTGCCGATCGGTGAGGGCGCGACGACGGGTCCCTACAACCCCCACGCCTGGATGTCCCCGCTCGCCGCCCGCGTCTACGTCGACAACATCGCCGCGGCACTGGCCGACCTCGCTCCCGAGCACGCGGACGACTTCGCGGCCCGCGCCGAGGCGTACAAGGCCGAACTCGACGGTCTCCACACCGAACTCGTCACCGCCCTCGACAGCGTGCCCGCCGACCGGCGCGCACTCGTCACCTGTGAGGGCGCGTTCAGCTATCTCGCGCGCGACGCCGGGCTGCAGGAGGCCTATCTGTGGCCGGTGAACTCCGACCAGCAGGGCACCCCGCAGCAGATCGCCCGGACCGTCGATTTCGTGCGCACCAACGAGGTTCCGGCGGTGTTCTGCGAATCGACCGTCTCGGACAAGGCACAACGGCAGGTCGCGGCCGATACCGGAACGGAATTCGGCGGAATCCTCTACGTCGATTCGCTCTCCGAGGCGGACGGTCCCGTTCCCACCTATCTCGATCTGCTCCGACACGACATCGACGTCATCACGACGGGACTGAGGCCATGACTTCGACACTCGACACACCGGCACTGTTCGTCGACGACGTGACGGTGCGCTACGACACCGTCCTGGCCCTGCAGAACGTCACCCTGAAACTCGCACCCGGCCGCGTCTGCGGACTCGTGGGAACCAACGGCTCGGGTAAGTCGACGCTGTTCAAGACGATCATGGGTCTCGTGCGACCCACCTCGGGTCGCGTCACCATCGGCGGGACGACCACCGCCGTGGCGCGTCGCCGCACGCAGGTCGCCTACGTGCCGCAGTCCGAGGCCGTCGACTGGAACTTCCCGATCGGCGTGCGCGACGTCGTCATGACGGGCCGCTACGGCCACCAGGGCTTCCTGCGCCGCCCGCGCCCCGCCGACCACGAGGCCGTCGACGCCGCGCTCGAACGCGTGGGCATGACCGCGTTGTCCGGCCGGCAGATCGGGCAGCTCTCGGGCGGCCAGCGCAAGCGTGTCTTCGTGGCACGGGCGATCGCGCAGGGCTCGCCGCTGCTGCTGCTCGATGAGCCGTTCGCGGGGGTCGACACCACCACCGAGCACGCGCTGACCGGCGTCATCCGCGAACTGGCGGCGAGCGGCCACGCGATCCTCGTCGCCACCCACGATCTTGCAGGTCTGGCGCAACTGTGCGACGAGGCGGTACTGCTGCAGCGGCGCGTGCTGGTACACGGCTCCCCCGAGGAGGTCCTCCTCCCGGAGAACCTCGCCCGCGCCTTCGGCGCTCCCCCACCTGCGAACGGTGGACGAGCCGAGGACGTCGCACGGGAGACATACGCACAGGAGGCCGGACGATGATCGACGTGCTGATCGAACCCCTGCAGTACGGCTTCATGCAGCGCGCGCTGCTCGTCGCGGTCGCCGCGACGATCGTGTGCGCGCTGCTCAGCTGCTGGCTCGTGCTCATCGGCTGGTCGCTGATGGGCGACGCGGTCTCGCACGCCGTGCTGCCCGGTGTCGTCCTCGCCTATCTGGTGGGGGCGCCGTTCGCGCTCGGAGCCCTCGTCTTCGCCGGCATCGCCGTCGCGTTGATCTGGCTCGTCCGCGGCACGAGCCGCGTCAAGGAGGACGCCACCATCGGCATCGTCTTCACGACACTGTTCGCCCTGGGCGTGGTGCTGATCTCGAAGAACCCGAGCCAGATCGACCTGCACCACGTGCTGTTCGGAAACCTGCTCGGGCTCGCGACGGGCGACGTCTGGCAGGTGTCGATCCTGGCGGCCGTCGTGCTGGCCGTCCTCGTCGCGAAGCGCCGCGATCTGACGCTGTTCGCCTTCGACCGCGTCCAGGCGCACACCCTCGGCCTGTCCCCCGCCGCGCTGTCGGCGTTGCTGTTGTCGCTGCTCGCGGTGACGATCGTCAGCGCGCTGCAGGCGGTCGGCGTGATCCTCGTCGTCGCGATGCTCATCATCCCCGGCGCGACCGCCTATCTGCTCACCGACCGGATGGCCCGGATGCTGGTGATCGCACCGGTACTCGCAGTGATCGCCTCGGTGGTCGGTGTGTACACGAGCTACTACACCGACGCCGCGACCGGCGGCGTGGTGGTGCTCGCCCAGGCCGTGGTCTTCACCCTCGCGTACCTGTTCGCTCCGCGTCAGGGTGTCGTCACCCGGCTCGTGATGCGTCGCCGCGCGCCGGAGGGCGAAAGGACCAGCGAGCCGACGGAGAGCGTGATTCCCGGGTGACGGTTACCTAAGCTGGACGCGTGCCTGAGAGTAACGAGACCACCGCGACCGAGCTGCTGTCCTCGGTCGCACAGGACTATCTCAAGATCATGTGGACGGTCCAGGAGTGGTCCGGGGAGAAGATCTCCACCAAGCTGCTCGCCGAGAAGCTGGGCGTGTCGGCGTCCACGGTGTCCGAAGCGGTACGCCGCCTCGCGGACCAGGGACTCGTCGACCACGAGCGCTACGGCGCGATCTCCCTCACCGACGAGGGCCGGCAGGCCGCCGTGGCGATGGTCCGGCGCCACCGCCTCATCGAGACCTTCCTGGTCCGCGAGCTCGGCTACGGGTGGGACGAAGTGCACGACGAGGCCGAGATCCTCGAGCACGCCGTCTCCGAACGGATGGTCGCAGCGATCGACACCAAACTCGGTCATCCCGAACGCGACCCGCACGGCGACCCGATCCCGGCGCCCGACGGCACGATCCCGTCACCACCCGCCCGCGCTCTGAGCGAGTTCAACGACGGCGACCACGGCCGCGTGGCCCGCATCTCCGACTCCGACCCCGCGATGCTGCGCTACTTCGACGAGGTCGGGATCGCCCTCGACACCGACATCACCGTGCTCGAACGTCGCGACTTCGCCGGAACCATCTCGGTCCGGTTGGGCCGGACCGAGGGCCGCACGATCGATCTCGGTCACCCGGCGGCGGAAGCGATCTGGCTCGTCTGAGCCGGCTGCGATCCGGCCCGTCCGAGCCCGCTCACATGTTGGAGGGGCGCACCACGAACACCGCCGCAGCCCGCTTGCCCTTCTCCTGCAGCAGCGCTGCAGCCCGACCCTGCGCATCCACGGCGCCGTAGACGCCGTGGATCCCGACGGGCTCGAGCCAGCGGCCGTTCGCGAGCAGCCCCACCTCCTCGTCGCTGATGGTGCGGCACTCGAAGGCCGTGCGCACGGCCGCGTCGATGTCGAGGCTCGGCGTCGGGTCGTCGGCGAGCTGTTCGAGCGTGCGGGCATGTTCGAGGCCGAACGGGCCGACCTTCGTGCGACGCAGCGCCGTGAGATGACCGCCCACTCCGAGGGCCGCGCCGAGATCGCGTGCGAGCGCCCGAATGTAGGTGCCGGACGAGCAGTCCACGTCGACGTCGACGTCCACGAAGCCGCTCCCGGGCACATCGCGGCGGGCGAGGACGTCGAACCGCGAGACCGTGACCGGCCGGGCCTTCAACTCGACCGCCTCCCCCTCGCGCATGCGGGCGTAGGCGCGCTTGCCGTCGATCTTGATGGCGCTGACGCTGGCGGGCACCTGCTGGATGTCGCCTGTCAGCGCGGCCACGCCCTCGCCGATCTGCTCGTCGGTCACGTGCGTCGCATCGGTGGTCGCGACGGTCTCGCCTTCCGCGTCGTCCGTGACGGTGCTCTGCCCGAGACGGATCGTCGCGGTGTACGACTTGGTCGTCAGTGCGAGCAGCCCGAGCAGCTTGGTGGCGCGCTCGACGCCGAGGACGAGCACGCCCGTCGCCATGGGGTCGAGAGTGCCCGCGTGCCCGACCTTGCGGGTGCCGAGCAGTCGGCGGCAGCGCGCCACCACGTCGTGGCTCGTCATGCCGGCGGGCTTGTCGACGACGAGCAGGCCTGCGCGGGCGAGTGCCGGATGTTCCTGCGGGGGTGCGGCGTCGTTCATCAGCGCACCGTGATCGCGGTGAGGACGAGACCGTCGGCGATGAGCCACCGTCCGTCGAAGCCCGTCAGCGGCTGCCCGTCGAGGGTGTCGCCGGGGACGAGCAGTCGCGAGTGGAAGGTGCCGGTGACCACGTCCGAGGTGGTGTCGCGCTCGAAGGTGATGTGGGCGTCCTCGAAGCCCAGCCACCTCTTCGTCAGCGGGAACCACGCCTTGTAGGTGGCCTCCTTGGCGCAGAACAGCAGACGGTCCCAGTGCAGGTCGTCGCCGGCCGAGGCGAGCCACTCGCGTTCGGGTTCGAGGCTCACCGCGGGCAGCACCCCGTCGGGGAGCACGTCGTGCGGTTCGGCGTCGATGCCGAGCGATCGGATCTGCAGCGAATAGCCCAGCACGGCACCGCGATAGCCGTCGCAGTGGGTGAGGCTGCCGACGACGCCGCGAGGCCAGACGGGATCGCCCATCTCTCCGCGCAGTACCGGCGCGGGGTCGACGCCGAGGGTGCGCATGGCCTGGCGGGCGCAATGACGGGCACCGGCGAACTCGCGGCGCCGCTTCTCCACGGCCCGCGCCACGAGCGGCTCCTCCTGGGGATGCGGCCGCAGTCCCGGTGGGTCCTCGAACAACTCGGCTGCAGCGACGCCGTCCGGCACGATGCGCCCGATCAGCGCGCCGCGCGTGTCCGTCTTCTGCCCGGTGTCCGGTTCGGTCACCGCAACTCCTTCTCTCGTTGAGCCCGCATCTTCTCGGCCTCGGCTTCCATCTCGGGGGTCACGGTGAAATGACCGCCCCACTTGTTCAGGCTGCCCGGCGGATACTCCGGGACGGGGAGGATCTGCCGCAGGGGCTGCTCCGGCATGCCGCGTCGCTGCCATTCGCGCGGGTAGCCGACCGAGACCTCCTCGAAGCGCACCCCGTCGTAGTAGGTGGTCCGCGGGATATGCAGGTGGCCGTACACGCTGCACAGCGCCCGGTAGCGCAGGTGCCAGTCGGCCGTCTCGGTGGTACCGCACCACAGGGCGAACTCGGGGTAGAACAGCATCCGCGTGGGTTCGCGCACCAGCGGGAAGTGGTTGATCAGCACGGTGGGCAGGGCGGGGTCGAGCGCGTCGAGACGGGCGCGGGTCTGATCCACGCGTACCCGGCACCAGGTGTCGCGCGTGATGTACGGATCCGGCTTCAGCAGGAACTCGTCGGTCGCGACGACGTTGCGTTCGCGCGCCAGCGCGAGCCCGTCCGCCTTCGTCGTGGTGCCCTCCGGCAGGAACGAGTAGTCGTAGAGCAGGAACATCGGCACGAGCACCACCGGCCCGTCCTCGCCCTCCCAGATCGGATACGGATCCTCAGGGGTGAGCACGTCGAGTTCGCGGCACATAGTGACGAGATAGTCGTAGCGCGCGACCCCGAACATCTGCACCGGGTCCTTGGCGGTCGTCCACAGTTCGTGGTTGCCGGGCACCCAGATCACCTTCGCGAACCGGCTGCGGAGCAGCGACAGCGCCCACCGGATGTCGTCGGTCTTCTCCGACACGTCGCCCGCGACGATCAACCAGTCGTCGGGCGACTCCGGATACAGGTCCTCGGTGACCGGCCGGTTGCCCCGATGGCCCACATGGATGTCGCTGATCGCCCACAGCTTCGCTGCCACGCACTAACCTCCCGACTCGTCCTGGATGCACACCTGCCGGTCCGCGCCCGTCACCGCCCATCGTCCCGAGAGCGTGCGCCACACGACGGCGATCATCCGGAACACGATGAACACCGTAAGCCCCGTCCAGATACCCGCCAGACCCCAGTCGTACGCGAGCGACAACCAGATCAACGGCAGGAAGCCGAACAGCGCCGAGGCCAGCGTCGCGGTGCGCAGGAAGGCGGCGTCCCCCGCACCGAGGAGAACACCGTCGAGTGCGAAGACGATTCCCGCGAGCGGCATGATCGCGACGAAGAACCACCACGCGACGCCGATCTGGTCGAGCACCTCGGTATCGGTGGTGAACAGATCAGGAATCACATCCTTCCCCGCCACGAAGACCACCGCGAGGACGACGGCGAAGACCACCGACCACGCCGACAACCGCCACGCCAGGCGAGTCGCGCCCCGGCGGTCGGCCGCACCGAGCGCGGCGCCGACGAGGGCCTGCGCGGCGATCGCCAGCGAGTCCAGGGTGAGGGTCACGAAGGTCCACAGTTGCAGCACGACCTGATGACCGGCCACCGCGGCCGCACCGAAACGCGACGCCACCGCCGCCGCGGACAGGAAGCAGGCCTGGAATGCGAGGCTGCGCGCGATCAGGTCACGTCCGAGCCGCAACTGTGCCCCGATCACGGCGGGTCGCGGTCGCAGCGGAACCCCGGACCGCAGCAGCGCCACGACGAACAGGACGGCCGTCACGGACTGCCCGATCACGTTGGCGATGGCCGAACCGACGAGTTCCCACCGGGGAGCGCCCAGCAGTCCGTGGACCAGTACCGGGCACAGCACCGCCGACAGGGCGAGGCCGGCGATGACGAATCGCAGCGGCCGCATCGTGTCCTGGACGCCGCGCATCCAACCGTTCCCGGCCAGGCCGACGAGGATCGGGGGAGCCCCGAACAGCGCGACGCGCAGCCACGAGACGGCGGCGTCGGCGATCTCGGCATCGCCGGCGAGCAGCCGCGCGACGGGGCCGGCCAGCGCCTGGCCGACGAGCAGGATCGCAAGTCCGACGATCATCGCGAGCCAGGTCGCCTGCACGCCCTCGCCGACAGCGTCGTCGTGCCGGTCCGCACCGTGGAAACGCGCCGCGCGCGCGGTGGTGCCGTACGACAGGAAGGTGAGCTGGGTGCTCACCTGCGCGAGGATCAACCCGCCGATCGCGAGACCGGCCAGGGGCAGCGCCCCCAGCCGGCCGACGACGGCGATGTCGAACAGCAGGTAGAGCGGTTCGGCCGCGAGCACCCCGAGGGCGGGAAGGACGAGCCCGAGGATCCGCCGTCCGGTGACGTCGGAAGCGCGTGAGCCGCCGGGCGTCTCAGAGGCGGGCGACCCGCCGGACGCAGTCAACCGAGCACGCCGCGCAGGGCGGCGACGATCCGATCGGTGTCGCCGTGGGCGGTGTACCCCGCCGCCAGGCGGTGTCCTCCGCCGCCGAGTGCGGTGGCGACGGCGGACACGTCCACCGAGGTCTTCGCGCGCAGCGAGACGGTCCACTCCTCGGGAGCGACCTCCTTGAACACCGCGGCGACCTCGGCCTCGGCGGTGGTGCGCACGATGTCGATGACGCTCTCGATCTCCTCCGGACCGAGATGCGCGGAGTCGGCGCGCCGGACGAAGGCGTAGACCAGTCCCCTGCCCTGAGCAGCGTCGCGTTCGAGTCTGGCGGTGGCCAGCACCGACGACAGCATCGGCAACCACCCGAAGGGATGGGTGTCGAGCAGGGCCCGCGTGATCGACGTGCCGTCGATACCGGTGGCGAGCAGGCGCTCGGCAAGTCCGTGGGCCTGCGGGCGACCCCAGCGGAACGATCCGGTGTCGGTCACCAGTCCCGCGTACAGGCAGTGCGCGAGTGCGGCGTCGATCTCGACACCCCACACGTCGAAGAGGTCGGCGAGCACCATCGCGGTGGCCTCGGACTCCGGGTCGACGAGGTTGTGGGTGCCGAACCGCGTGTTGGACAGGTGGTGGTCGATCACCAGGACGTTCGGGGCGGTCTTCAGACGGTCGCGCAGGACACCGAGACGGCCCGCGGTACCGCAGTCGACGGTCACCACGAGATCGGCCTCACGGCGTACCTCCGCGACCGGCGTGACCAGGTGTGCGCCCGGCAGCGACCGCATCGAGTCCGGCATGTTCGCGGGCGAACCGAACGCGACCTGCACGGTGACACCGCGTCGCTCGAGCGCCAGCCCGAGGGCCAGCCCGCTGCCGAGAGTGTCGGCGTCGGGGTTGATGTGGCACAGCACCGTCACGGTGGCCGCCGCGTCGAGCAGTGCGGCGGCACCGTGCAGATCGACGGATCCTGCCGGGCCGGACGGGACGCCGGCATCGTCCCGGTGCGACGGGACCACCGGAGGAGTCGGGTCGGGCACCGGTGCGTTATTCGTCGTCGTCACCGGCGTCGCGCTCACGGGATTCCTTGTAGGGATCGGCATCGCCGGCCGGAACGGCGCCCTCACGGGCGCGTGCGACCTCGTCGTCGGCCGCGCGAGCGCGCGCGAGGAGTTCCTCCATGTGCCGTGCCGTGTCGGGCACGGTGTCGGTGACGAACGTCAGCGTCGGGGTGAACCGCACACCGGTGCCGGCGCCGACCTTCGAGCGGAGCACGCCCTTGGCCTTCTCGAGGCCGGCAGCAGCCGCCTCGTGATCGGGTTCGGTGTTCAGATCCGCGCCCCGGACCGTGTAGTAGACGGTGGCGTCGTGCAGATCCGCGGTGACCTTCGCGTCGGTGATCGTCACGAACTCGAGGCGCGGATCCTTGATCTCGAGGTCGATGGCGGTGGCCACGATGGTGGCAATGCGCTTCGCGAGTCGGCGAGCCCGTGCTGGATCGGCCATGTCGTTCGTTCCCTTCTGTAGCCGCCGGCAGGCGGCCTGTCGTGCGGCCGGGATCAGTCCTCGGGCCCGTACAGCCTGCGTCTGACCGACAGCAGGTCGAGTTCGGGCCGCTGGGCGACCAGCCGCTCACACTTGTCCAGTATCTCTCCGACGTGCGCGAGGTCGGGGGCGACGACCGCCACACCCACCTGCGCCCGGCGGTACAGATCGTGTTCCCCGGTTTCGGCGGCGGACACCCCGAGCCGGCGCAGTTCTGCGACCACCGGACGGATCGCCGATCTCTTCTGCTTGAGCGAATGCACGTCGCCGAGCAGCAGGTCGAGTTCGAGCGCTCCCAGATACATTCGCTTCTCTCCTCGAGGACACTCCGGTCGGCCGTCCGGTCGGCTCCGTGCCGGCCGGGTCGGGCGTCCCGACACACCCGTGGCGGCGAACGACGAATCGTTCACCGCCACGGGTGCGGGTGGATCAGTCGCGCGGCTTCTCGCGCAACTCGTACGCCTCGATCACGTCGCCGACCTTGATGTCGGAGTAGGTGATCGTCAAACCGCACTCGAAGCCCTCGCGGACCTCGGTGACGTCGTCCTTCTCGCGGCGCAGCGACGAGATGGTGACCGTCTCGGCCACGACGTTGCTGTCGCGGATGAGGCGGGCTTTCGCGTTGCGCTTGACGATGCCGGACTGCACGAGGCAACCCGCGATGTTGCCGACCTTCGACGACTTGAAGATGGCGCGGATCTCGGCGCGGCCGAGCTCGACCTCCTCGTAGATCGGCTTGAGCATGCCCTTGAGGGCCTTCTCCACCTCGTCGATCGCCTGGTAGATGACCGAGTAGTAGCGGATGTCGACACCCTCGCGGTTCGCGAGCTCGGTGGCCTTGCCCTCGGCACGGACGTTGAAGCCGATGATCACGGCGTTCGACGCGGCAGCGAGGTTGACGTTGGTCTCGGTGACGCCACCGACACCGCGGTCGATGACCCGCAGGCGCACCTCGTCGTCGATCTCGATACCCATGAGCGCCTCTTCGAGGGCCTCGACGGTACCCGAGTTGTCGCCCTTGAGGATGAGGTTGAGCTCGTTGTGCTCCTTGAGAGCGGCATCGAGATCCTCGAGGCTGATGCGCTTACGGCTACGTGCTGCGAGCGCGTTGCGCTTGCGGGCATTACGCCGGTCGGCGATCTGACGCGCGATGCGGTCCTCTTCGACGACGACGAGGTTGTCCCCGGCGCCGGGCACCGACGTGAAGCCGACGACCTGGACCGGACGCGAAGGCAGTGCCTCGAGCACGTCCTCGCCGTGTTCGTCGACCATGCGGCGCACGCGGCCGTAGGCGTCGCCGGCGACGATCGAGTCGCCGACCCGCAGAGTGCCGCGCTGGATGAGCACCGTGGCCACCGGACCGCGACCGCGGTCGAGGTGCGCCTCGATGGCGACGCCCTGCGCCTCCATGTCCGGGTTGGCCCGCAGATCGAGCGCTGCGTCGGCGGTGAGCAGCACCGCTTCGAGCAGCTGGTCGATGTTGAGGTTCTGCTTCGCGGAGATGTCGACGAACATGGTGTCGCCGCCGTACTCCTCCGCCACCAGCCCGTACTCGGTGAGCTGCTGACGGATCTTCTGAGGGTTCGCACCCTCCTTGTCGATCTTGTTCACCGCGACCACGATCGGGACATCGGCGGCCTGTGCGTGGTTGATCGCCTCCACCGTCTGCGGCATGACGCCGTCGTCGGCTGCGACCACGAGGATCGCGATGTCCGTCGCCTTCGCGCCGCGGGCACGCATCGCGGTGAACGCCTCGTGACCCGGGGTGTCGATGAAGGTGATCAGGCGATCTTCACCGTTGAGGTGCGTCATCACCTGGTAGGCACCGATGTGCTGGGTGATGCCACCGGCCTCACCCTCGCCGACGTTCTCCTTCCGGATCGTGTCGAGCAGGCGGGTCTTGCCGTGGTCGACGTGACCCATGACGGTGACCACCGGCGGACGCTGCTGGAGGTCTTCCTCGCCGCCCTCGTCCTCGCCGTACTGGATGTCGAACGACTCGAGCAGCTCGCGGTCCTCATCCTCGGGCGAGACGACCTGCACGACGTAGTTCATCTCCGAGCCGAGCAGCTCGAGGATGTCGTCGTTCACCGACTGAGTGGCCGTGACCATCTCACCGAGGTTGAACAGCGCCTGCACCAGGGCCGACGGGTTCGCGTCGATCTTCTCGGCGAAGTCGGACAGCGATGCGCCGCGAGCGAGACGGATGGTCTCGCCGTTGCCACGCGGCAACCGCACGCCGCCGACCGACGGCGCCTGCATCGAATCGTATTCCTGCCGCTTCTGCCGCTTCGACTTACGACCACGACGCGGAGCGCCACCGGGACGACCGAACGCGCCGGCTGCACCGCCGCGACCGCGTCCACCGCCACCGCCACCGGGACGACCGCGGAAACCACCGGGAGCACCTGCACCTGCAGGTGCGCCGCCACCGGCGCCGCCACCGCGGTAGCCGCCGCCACCGCCACCGGGACGTCCACCGGGAGCTCCGCCCGGACGACCCGGACGACCGGATGCGGCCGGACGCGCAGCACGCTGCGGCATCGCACCCGGGTTGGGACGCGGGGGCATCGAACCCGGGGACGGACGGGGACCGCCCTGTCCGGGCGCGGGGCGGGGACCGCCCTGTCCGGGAGCCGGACGCGGACCGGCCTGGCCGGGTCCGGGACGCGGGCCACCGGGGCCTGCTGCAGGACGTCCCTGTCCGGGCGTGGGGCGGGGGCCGCCCTGTCCGGGGGTAGGACGCGGTCCGCCCGGGCCGGGGCGCGGGGCACCCGGACGCGGAGCGGGACGCTCGGCCGGAGCCGAGGAGTACGGGTTGTTACCGACGCGCGGGGTCTTCGGACCCGGACGCGGACCGGCCGGCTTGGGGCCGGGCTTGGCCGCGGGAGCCTGCGGCGTCGCGCTGGGAGCCTGAGCAGCCGGGGACTGCGGTGCCGCTTGGGCAGCGGGGGCCTGCGGCGCGGGAGCCGCGGGCTCCTCCGGTGCCGGAGCGGGCTTGGGAGCAGCCGGCTTCGGTGCGCCGGGCTTCGGACGCGCGGTCTCGGCCGCGGGGGCCGGGCTCGCAGGGGTGGGCCGGGGACCCGGCCGGGGGGCACCGGGCTTCGGTGCGGGGTTGGGTGCAGCCTTCGCGGCTGCATCGCCTTCGGTCTTACCGAACGATTCGCGCAGTCGACGCGCGACCGGCGGTTCGACGGTCGACGACGCGGACTTGACGAACTCGCCCTGTTCCTTCAGGCGTGCGAGTAGTTCCTTGCTGGTGACACCGAGTTCTTTCGCCAACTCGTGCACGCGGGCCTTGCCTGCCACTGCTCTCCTCACTGATGAGGTCGAGCGGCCGACTGCCCGCACGACCTCGGGTTATCTCCGATGGACGTTCATCGCTGGTGCTTCACGGTGTGCTCATGAGTGTTCGTGCCTGTTCTTCTCAGAGTGCGATGTCACTGTTGGTGTTCCTCGTCGTCGTTCCCACGATCGTCGTACCCGGCCGAGGCCGACTCGATGCGTCCGTGATCACTGTGCCGTGGACCCGACCAGCTGATCCAGCGCTGTGGTGTCCGGATACCCGGTCACGCGCAGTGCCCTGCCGAATGCTCGACGCCGAACCGCCAGGCCCAGACATTCCGGGTTGGGATGCAACCAAGCACCTCGCCCGGGAAGCCTGCGTCGGGGATCGGGAATCACGGCGAAACCTGACGGTTCCTTCTCGCGCGCCACCACCCGGAGCAGTTCGGCAGCCAGCGTTCGCTGCCGACATCCGACACAGGTCCGCACCGTAGTGGCGCGTTCCCCGCCGGTCGAGGACAGGTCATGCTGAACCATCGACCACTGTACCGCTGATTTGCCCGGAATCCCGCATCCCACTCCTACGCGCCTGTCGAGCCGCCGCGCGAATCGTCGTTCCCGGCCGGTGCCGCGTCGCTGCGGATGTCGATCCGCCAGCCGGTCAGCCGGGCCGCGAGCCGGGCGTTCTGCCCTTCCTTGCCGATCGCGAGGGACAACTGGAAGTCGGGAACGACCACCCGGGCGGCGCGCGCGTCGGGGTCGACGACCGTGACCGACACCACCTTCGACGGCGACAGTGCGTTGCCCACGAACTTCGCGGGGTCCTCGTCGTAGTCGATGATGTCGATCTTCTCCTCGCCGAGTTCGCGCATCACGTTGCGCACCCGCTGCCCCATCGGTCCGATGCACGCACCCTTGGCGTTGAGGCCGGGGACGGTCGAGTGCACGGCGATCTTCGAGCGGTGCCCGGCCTCGCGGGCGACGGCGACGATCTCCACCGACTCGTCGGCGATCTCCGGGACCTCGAGGGCGAACAACTTGCGCACCAGATTGGGATGTGTCCGCGACAGGGTGATCTGCGGGCCGCGCTGTCCGCGGGAGACGCCCACGACGTAGCACTTGATGCGGTCGCCGTGCTCGTAGGACTCCCCCGGCACCTGCTCGGCCGGCGGGATCAGTCCCTCGGCGTTGTTCGTCTCGCCGCCGATCTTCACGACGACCATGCCGCGGGCGTTGGCACGCGAGTCGCGCTGCACGACGCCGCTGACGATCTCACCCTCGTGGGTCGCGAACTCACCGAAGCGCTGTTCGTGCTCGGCGTCGCGGATGCGCTGCATGATGACCTGACGCGCGGTGGTCGCCGCGATCCGGCCGAAGTCCTCGGGAGTGTCGTCCCACTCGGCGATCAGGTTGCCGTCGGCGTCGCGCTCCTCGGCGAGGACCTGGATGGCGCCGGTCTTCGTGTCGACCACGACCCGCGCGTGCGGCTGGTGTCCGTCGACGTGCCTGTACGCCGTGAGCAGGGCCGTCTCGAGCGTCGCGATCAGCTCGTCGAACGGGATGTTCTTCTCCGCCTCGAGCATGCGCAGGGCGGCGATCTCGATATTCACTTGTCCACCTTCGTTTCGTTCGTCTCGTCGTGGTCGTCGCTGCCCGTCTCGTCCTCGGGCCCTTCGGCCAGCTCCCCGGCCGCGACCCGGCCGTCCGGAACCCCGCCCGCGAGCTCGAGTTCCCTCGGTGGCGGCGGGGAGAACTCCACCTCCACCACCGCTCTGCGCACCGCCGAGAGCGGGACCGAACGCACGACCGGCCCGGACCGATCGGGCAGGACGAGCCTGATCTCGTCGCCGACGAGCTCGCCGATGCGTGCGACGAGGGTCTCGTCGGCCAGTTCCACCTTCGTCTTGCGACCCTGAGCGCGCCGCCAGTGGCGGGGCTCGGTCAGGGGCCGGCCGATCCCGGGGCTGGTGACCTCCAGGACGTAGGGCGACTCGCCGAAGTCCGAGACTCCGTCGAAGGCCTCGGAGACGATCCTGCTCAGGCGGGCCGCCTCGTCGAGACCGAGACCTGCGTCGCTGTCGACGAGGAGGCGCACCGTACTGTGCTTTCCGGCGGCCGTGACCACCACGTCCTCGAGGTCGTATCCCTCTCTGGCGAGCAGATCGGAGACGAGCTCGACGATCCTCTCCGGGGGCGGCACAGGCATGGCGGGCGGGCTCCTCGTTCAGTTGTGGTCGCAGCGGACAGCGGGCCGGAACGGATGCGTACCGGCAGACATCAAGCCTAACCCGCGTCTCCTGCTGCTGTGACCAGGGCGGCGTCCTTCGTCGGACGACGCGACTGGCAGGATGGTCCGGTGCCGATGCCACTCGACCGTCCCACCGTCTCCCGACGAACCCTCCTGCGATGGTCGTCGGTCGCCGTCGGTGGATTCGGAATCACGACGATCACCGCGTGCGGCGCCTCCGACGAGGATGCCGCCGAACCGGATCCGCTGGCGGGTCAGGCGACCCGCGCCCGCACCGACGCAGCGATCGCGACCGCGCTGGTCGCGCGGGCGCCGGAGCTGTCCGCGCCGCTCACCACGATCGCGGCCGAGCGGACCTCCCACGCCGACGCGCTCGAGGTCGAGATCGCCCGGATGGAGGGCGCCACGACGAGTTTCACTCCCCCGTCGACCACCGTGACCACTCCCACCGGTGAGCTGCCGACCGTCGAGGCGCTCCGTGAGCGGTTGAACCGGTCGCAGCGCGAAGCCGCCGACCTCGCATGCACGCTCTCGGGTTACCGCGCGGGTCTGCTCGCCTCGATCAGCGCGTCCTGCGCCGTGCAGACGGCGGTGATGTTGCCGTGAGCTCGCCCGAACTCGGTTCCGAACAGCAGGCCCTCGTCGACGCCCTCGAGGCCGAACACGCGGCGGTCTTCGGATACGGCGTGGTCGCGGCCTTCGCGGATCCCGCCCGCGCGAACGCCGTGGCGGAGGACACCGCAGCGCACCGCGCACGCCGTGATGCAACGATCGAGGCGTTGCGCGCCGCGAGCGTCGAGCCGCCGGTCGCGGCACCCGGTTACACCGTGCCGTTCCCGGTGATCGACGCCGCGTCCGCCGCGCAGCTCGCCGAACAGATAGAGAGCGACACCGCGGTCGCGTGGCGGTCCGTCGTCGAACGGGCACGCAGCGAGGCCACCCGGGCCACGGCCGTGGACGCACTCACCGAGGCGGCCCTGCGGGCGGCGCGGTGGCGGCAGAGCCGCGGAGTCGTGCCGTCGGTGGCCTTCCCCGGTCAACCCTGATCCGGTCGGCCTCGATCCGGTCGACTCCGAAGCACGGGTCACCCGGTCACGACCGCCAGCGCGAAGCCGTCCCAGCCCTTCGATCCGACGGTCTGCAACGCCGTCGCGTCGAGGCGCGGTTCGCGGGCGAGCAGTTCGAGCACGTCCCGCGACGCGCGGACCCGTTCGTCGTCGCTGCCCTGATCGACGATGGCCCCTGCCCGCACCACGTTGTCGACGACGATGACGGTGCCGGGTCGCGACAGCCCGAGCGACGCGCGCACGTAGTTGCTGTTGTTCTCCTTGTCGGCGTCGATGAACACCAGGTCGAAGGGATCCTCGTCGACCAGGCCCGGCAGCGAGTCCAGGGCGGGGCCGACTCGGATGTCCACACGGTCACCGACGCCGGCGCGGTCGAGATTGGCGCGGGCCACCTCGGCGTGCTTGCGCTCGTATTCGAGGGTGACCACCCGGCCGGACTCCCCGACGGCCCGGGCAAGCCAGATGGTCGAGTATCCGCCGAGGGTGCCGATCTCCAGGACCCGGCGGGCACCCCGGATCCGTGCGAGCAGGTGCAGGAACTTGCCCTGCGGCGCGGACACGTCGATGGGCGGCAGTTCCGCTGCGGCGTTCGCCTCGAGCGCTGAGCTCAGCGCAGGATCGTCGCCGATCAGCACGTCGGTGAGGTAGTTGTCGGTCGCACTCCAGTTGTCGGCCATGTACCTCATTGTGGTTCGGCGCGCAGCGCACCACGGCGACTTCTGCCACATACGCCGGTGCCCCCGCGACGGCAGGTCGCAGGGACACCGGGTTCCGCCTGTATCGGCGAATAAGAGCGTCAGCGGTTGACGATGCGCTGGACGACCTCACCGATCGGCAGTTCGTCGGCCTCGCCGGAGAAACGGTCGCGGACCTCGACCTTGCCGTCGGCGAAGCCGCGGCCGACCACGACGACGAGCGGCATGCCGAGCAGCTCCGAGTCCTTGAACTTCACGCCGGGCGACGCCTTGCGGTCGTCGAGGAGCACCTCGAGGCCGGCGTTCGAGAGTTCCTCGGCGAGGTTCTCGGCGCCTTCGCGGGCCTGCTCGTCCTTGTTGGCGATGACCAGGTGCACATCGAACGGTGCGATCTCCGACGGCCAGCGCAGGCCCTTCTCGTCGTGCTGCTGTTCGGCGACCACCGCGACGAGGCGTGACACGCCGACGCCGTAGGAGCCCATCGTGGGGCGGACGGGCTTGCCGTTCTCGCCGAGGACGTCCACCGCGAAGGCATCGGTGTACTTGCGGCCGAGCTGGAAGACGTGGCCGATCTCGATGCCGCGGGCGGAGAGGAGCGGGCCGGCTCCGTCGGGCGACGGATCGCCGTCGCGCACCTCGGCGGCCTCGATCGTGCCGTCCGGGGTGAAGTCGCGACCTGCGACCAGCCCGAAGACGTGCTTGCCCTGCTCGTCGGCGCCGGTGATCCAGCTGGTGCCGTCGACCACGCGGGGGTCGACGAGGTAGCGGACACCGTTGGCGAGCAGCGCCTTCGGGCCGATGTAGCCCTTGACGAGGAAGGGATTGGCCTCGAAGTCGGCGTCGGTGAGCAACTCGACCTCGGCGGGTTCGAGCGAGGCCTCGAGGCGCTTGTCGTCGACCTCGCGGTCGCCGGGGATGCCGATGCCGAGCAGCTCCCACTCGCCACCGGGCTGCCGGACCTTGACCATGACGTTCTTGAGCGTCTCGGCCGCGGTGACCTCCCGGCCGAGGACCTCCGACGCCGCGGCGACGAGCGAGGCGATCGTCGGGGTGCCGGGGGTATCGTGCACGACCGCCTCGGGCTGTCCGTCGATCGGCAGCGGTTCCGGCGCGAGCGTCTTCACCGCTTCGACGTTCGCCGCGTAGCCGGATTGGAGGCACCGCACGTAGGTGTCCTCACCCGCAGGCGAGTCGGCCAGGAACTCCTCGGAGGCGCTGCCACCCATCGCACCGGAGGTGGCCGAGACGATCACGTACTTCACGCCGAGACGCGCGAAGATGCGCTCGTAGGCGTCGCGGTGCGCCTTGTACGAGTCGGCCAGGCCCTCGTCGGTGAGGTCGAAGCTGTAGGAGTCCTTCATGACGAACTCGCGACCGCGGAGGATGCCGGCGCGGGGGCGCTCCTCGTCGCGGTACTTCGTCTGGATCTGGTAGAGCGTGACCGGGAAGTCCTTGTAGGAGTTGTACTCGCCCTTGACGGTGAGCGCGAAGAGCTCCTCGTGGGTGGGTCCGAGGAGGTAGTCGCCGCCCTTGCGGTCCTTCAGCCGGAACAGGCTGTCGCCGTATTCCGTCCACCGGTTGGTGGCCTCGTAGGGTTCGCGCGGCAGCAGCGCGGGCAGAGCGATCTCCTGCGCTCCGATGGAGTTCATCTCCTCGCGCACCACCCGCTCGATCTGCCGCAGCACCCGCAGCCCCAGAGGCAGCCACGAGTACACACCTGGCGCGATTCGTCGCACGTATCCGGCTCGGACCAGCAGCTTGTGGCTCGCGACCTCGGCGTCGGCCGGGTCGTCTCGGAGGGTGCGGAGGAACAGGTGCGACATGCGGGTGATCACGACCGTGCAGCCTACCGTGGCCACCTTCCGCGACGTCGGTACGGTTACCGGTTGTGCTGGTGCTTCTCCCCCCTTCCGAAACCAAGTCCGACGGCGGCGACGGCGGACCGCTCGATCTCGCCGACCTGTCGATGCCGCAGTTGACGGAGACGCGGGAGATGCTCGTGCAGGCCCTCGTCGACCTCTCCGCCGACCCCGAGGAGTCGAGCCGCGCACTCGGGCTGGGTACGAAGGGCGCCGACGAGATCGAACGCAACGCGAAGTTGTGGGTCTCCCCCACCCGCCCGGCGCTGGAGCGGTACACCGGCGTGCTGTACGACGCGCTCGACGCGGGAGCCTTCACGAAGGCGCAGCGCGACAAGGCCTATCGACGCCTGGGCATCGGGTCGGCGCTGTTCGGCGCGGTCCGGGCTGCGGATCCGATCCCCGCCTACCGCCTCTCCGGAGGGTCGAAACTGCCCGGCTTCGGCACCGTGAAGTCCGTGTGGCGGAACGAGCTCACCGACGCGCTGGTGGCCGAGGCCGGCGGCGACCTCGTGGTCGATCTCCGCTCCGGGGTCTACCAGCAGCTCGGTCCCGTGCTGGGTGCGGTGACCGCAACCGTGCTCACCGAGCAGCCCGACGGCACCCGCAAGGTCGTCAGCCACTTCAACAAGCACCACAAGGGCCTGCTGGCCCGCGCGTTGGTCCTCACCCGCGCGGAGCCGAGCGATATCGGAGCGCTCGCCCGCGTCGCGACGAAGGCGGGACTGAGGGTCGAGGTGGAGTCGCCGACCGAGCTGGTCGTGCTCACCTGACCTCGTGTCCCATCGCCGCGACGATCCGGCGAGCCGTGTGCAGGACGGCGCCGAGTCGCGCGGTCAGGACCAGGTCGTCCGATTCGGTGGCGAACCGTTCGAGTTCGGTGAGATTGCTGCGGCATGTCCCGTCGGGGTCGACCTCCCGGCCCGCCCCCACGGCATCGACCATCTCGGCGAGGGCGTCGAGCATCGCTGCGATCGCCGTCCGCAGGCGGCGACGGTCGGCTTCGGCGACGTCGTCGCCGAGTACGGGGTCCAGAGCGTGCGCGAGTTCCTCGACAGCGCTGGACACCGACGAGAGGTCGTCGAGGGTCCGGTCCCAGCGACGTGCCCATTCCCCGGCCCGTGCAGCGGCGGGGCGTGGGTTCATCCGGGCACTCTCGTGCGCCCACCGTGATTCCTCGAAGGCGCGTTGCACGAGGCTGTCGATGCCCCGCGCGCGCTGCACCCAGTCCCGCACCCCCGACGATCCCTCACGGCATCCGGACGCCATGTCCCGCAGCAGGTCGCGCAGCTCACCGGTGAGTTCGCGGGCCTCCTTGCCCGCCGAGTACACCGGCGGGAAGACCAGCGCCGTCACGGCCACGCCGATCGCCGCGCCGATCGCCGTCTCCGCGAGTCGTTCACCGAGCAGGATCGGGCTGTCCGAGGCGCCCGTCGCGATCACCAGCAGCGCGGTGATCGCCACCCAGATGCCACTGGCCCCGAACCGTCGCCAGCGACCCGCGAAGTAGCCGATCGCCACGGCGATGCCGATTGCAGCGGTCGTCGACTCCACGAGCCGCGTCACCACGACCGCGACCAGCAGACCCGCAACCACCGCCCCGACCTGCACCACCGCCTGCTGGAGCGAGCGCACGAGTGTCGCCTCGACGAGGAAGACCGCGACGTAGGGCGCGAGGAAGGCCTGCTGGAAGTGGAAGACCTCGGTCACGACGAGCCACGCGACGACCGCGGCGAGCGTGGACCGGAACGCCTGGAGGGCAACGTACCGCTCGTGTCCGGCCTCGCGCACCGCGCGGACCATCCACGATCCGACGAATCTGCCCCGTTCGAGAACACCGACCTGCATGAGTGTCGGGTACCCGGGGGTCGTGCGTGGCAGGCGTGAGCAAACTCATCCGCCGCGCCGACGGTCCCGGGATCAGGACGTCTGCGCGGCCTTCTCGGCTTCCTGCGCCTGGGCGACCTCTTCGGGGGTGAAGCGGATGAACAGAGCCGCGATACCGGCGATCACCGCGCAGACGGCGCAGCCGACCAGCGCGAACATGTAACCCTCGCCCTGCGCGACGAGCTGGGCGTCGGTCATGCCGGCGACGGCCCCCGAGACACCGCCGAGCGACATCGTCCGCGAGGTGGCCATCGCACCGATCACACCGAGGCCGATCGGACCTCCGAGGGTCGTTGCGACCTGCGCGATCGCCGAGAGCGGTCCGATCTCGTGCGGACCCACCCCGGAGATCGCGCACAGCGGCAGCGGGACGACGGCCAGTCCGACGCCGAAACCGACGACGAGCACCAGCACGAACAGGGTCGGGAAGTAGCGGACGCTGCCGTCCATCGTCGATCCGTAGAGCAGGCTCACCGTCATGATCACCGAGCCGGTGACCACCAGCCAGCGGGGTTCGATCCGCGCGACCATCTTCGACGACACCGCGGCGGCGCCTCCGAGACCGAAGGCGAACGGCACGAACGCCAGGCCCGCGGAGAGTGGGCTGTAGCCGAGAATGTCCTGTACGAACAGGGCGACGAAGGCCGCGAGGCTGAACATCACCGCACCCGCGAAGAAGATCGCCACGAAGGTCGCGACGCGGTCCTTGTTCCGGAACAGCACGAACGGCAGCAGCGGGTTCTCGGCCCGCCGCTCGGCGAGCAGGAACAGTCCCAGCAGCACGAAGCCCGCGGCGACAGCACCGATCACCGGAAGGCTCGACCAGCCGAGTTCGGGGCCCTCGGTGAGACCGAAGACCAGACCGGTGCAGCCGAGCGTCGCGAGGATCGCGCCGGGAACGTCGAGCGCGAGGCGTTCGGACGCGGTCTCACGCAGCGCGATCGCGGCGAGCACGACGATGAGCACACCGATGGGGACGTTGATGAGGAAGATCCAGCGCCACGACACCTGTGTGAGGGCCCCACCGAGGATGAGTCCCGCGATGGACCCGACGCCGGTCATGGCGGCGAAGACCGCGATGGCGCGGTTGCGTGCCGGGCCTGCGGCGAAGGTCGTCGCAACGAGCGCGAGAGCGGTCGGGGACGCGACCGCGGCCCCGACACCCTGCAGGGCGCGGGCGCCGATGAGCGTCGCTTCGCCGGTCGCCAGCCCGCACAGAAGGGACGCCAGGGTGAACAGGCCGACCCCGCCCATGAACATGCGTTTGCGCCCGTAGCTGTCGCCCAGGCGGCCGCCGAGGAGCATCAGTCCGCCGAACGCGAGGGCGTACGAGGTGAGGACCCAGTTGCGACCCGAATCCGACAGTCCCAGATCGCTCTGCAGCGGAGCGAGCGCGAGATTCGCGACCGTTCCGTCGAGAACGACCATCAACTGGAGACCGCTGAGGACCAGCATGGCCAGAGCGACCGCGCGGGTGGCCGACGGATGCGAGGTGGCTGACACGTGTTCCAATGTTACCCACCGTCCGAGTCGGAGCCGGTCCGCGGATCGAGTCCGAATGCGGCCACCGGCCCGATCACGATGATCGCGGGCGGGCGCACGCCCTCGTCGCGGACGCGGTGCGCGACGGTCGACAGATCGGCACGCACCACACGTTGGCTGCTCAGCGTGCCCTCCTGCACGACGACCACGGGGGTGTCGGTGGGACGTCCGCCGGCGATCAGGGCGTCGGCGAACTGCTCGATGCGTTCGACGGCCATGAGCAGGACCAGGGTGCCGCGCAGCTTGGCGAGCGCGTCCCAGTCGGTGAGCGAGTCGGGATGTCCGGGCGCGACGTGGCCGCTGGCCACGACGAATTCGTGGGTGACCCCACGGTGGGTGACGGGGATCCCGGCCGCGGACGGCACGGAGATCGCGCTGGTGATGCCGGGGACGACGGTCACCGGGATGCCGGCCGCGGTGCAGGCCTCGAGCTCCTCGTAACCGCGACCGAAGACGTACGGGTCGCCGCCCTTGAGTCGGACGACGAACTTGCCGGCCTTTGCGCGGTCGATGAGGGTCTCGTTGATGACCTGCTGGGCCATGGCCCGTCCGTACGGGAGCTTCGCCGCGTCGATCACCTCGACGTGCGAGTCGAGTTCCGCGAGCAGTTCCTGCGGGGCGAGATGGTCGGCGACGACCACGTCGGCGCGGGTGAGGAGGCGTCGACCGCGCACGGTGATCAGGTCGGGATCGCCCGGTCCTCCGCCCACTAGGGCGACGCCGACCGGCTTCGGCGCGGTCTCGGCGAACTCGGCGACGGCCGCTCCGGCGAGGGCGTCACGGATCGAGGTGCGCACGGCGGCGGACCGGCGGTGGTCGCCACCGGCGAGGACGCCGACGGTCAGACCCTCGTAGCGGGCCGTGGCGGGGGTGACGGCGCTGCCGTGACGGGCGTTGTCCGCGCGGACGCAGAAGATCCTGTTGCGTTCGGCTTCGGCGACGACCGCTGCGTTGGTCTCGGGTTCGTCGGTGCAGGCCATGGCGTACCACGCGCCGTCGAGGTCGCCGTCGCGGTAGTCGCGCAGGTCGAGGGAGATGCGGCCCTTCGTCGCCATGCTCTCGACCACGGGGGTCGCGGCCCGGGCGACCACGTGGACGTCGGCACCGGACGCGACGAGCAGACCGAGACGCCGCTGCGCGACGCTGCCTCCTCCGACGATCACGACGCGGCGTCCACGGAGATCGAGTCCGACCAGGTAACTGGTCTCGTCCTCAGCGGCAGCGGACACGGGCATCTCCCCATCTCTCGTGTCGGGGCGAATCCGATCGGACCCACCTTCGGGACACCTGTGGCCCGGGCATCGCCCCGGGCCACAGGTGCAATGATCGGATCAGACCGCGGCGGCCTCTGCGGGTGCCTCGGCCACGGTGTCGGAGACGACGTCGAGCTGCAGCGACTTCGTGCTGTGGTCCCATACCTGGCGGAACAGGTCGGGGTTGTCGGACAGCTTCAGACCGAGCGACGGGACCATTTCGCGGAGCTTGGACTGCCAGCCCGCCCACTGCTGCGGGAAGCAGCGCTCGAGGACGTCGAGCATGGCCGGAACGGCCGTCGAGGCACCCGGCGACGCACCGAGCAGACCGGCGATCGAACCGTCACCCGCGTTGACCACGGCGGTACCGAACTCGAGGACACCGCCCGCACCCTTGCGGCGGATGACCTGCACACGCTGGCCGGCGACGATGAGCTCCCAGTCCTCGAGGCGCGCCTCGGGCACGAACTCGGCGAGGGTGCCGATGCGGTCGGCGGGCGACTGCATGAGCTCACCGACGAGGTACTTGACCAGGCCGAGCTCGGTGACGCCGACGCCGAGCATCGACATCAGGTTGCCGGGCTTGACGGACTTGGGCAGGTCCATGATGCCGCCCTGTTTGAGGAACTTGGGCGACCAGCCGGCGTAGGGACCGAAGAGCAGACCCTGCTTGCCGCCGATGACGCGGGTGTCGAGGTGCGGCACCGACATCGGAGGGGCACCGACCGCGGCCTTGCCGTAGACCTTGGCGCTGTGCTGCGCGATGACCTCGGGATTGGTGCAGCGCAGGAAGGCACCGGAGACGGGGAAGCCACCGAAGCCCTTGATCTCCTTGATGCCCGACTTCTGCAGCAGGTGCAGCGCGCCGCCGCCGGCGCCGACGAAGACGAACTTCGCCTGGACCTTGCGCGACTCGCCGGTGCGGCGGTTGCGGACCTTCACGATCCAGCTGCCATCGGACTGCTTGGACACGTCGGTGACGTCGTGGCCGAAGAAGACGGTGCCGCCGGAGGCCGCGACGTGGTTGAGGAGCTGCTTGGTGAGGGCACCGAAGTCGATGTCGGTGCCGGTCTGCGTCCAATTCAGGGCAACCGGGTCGGAGAAGTCGCGGCCCTTGCCCATGAGCGGCAGACGCTCGGTGAAGACCTCGGGGCTCTCGGTGTACTCCATGCCCTCGAAGAGGGGATGGCCGGCAAGGGCGTCGTAGCGGGCACGCAGGTACTTCACGTTCTCGGCGCCGTGTACGAAGCTGACGTGCGGAACCGGATTGATGAAGTTCTTGGGGTCGGACAGAATGCCGTTGTCGACGGCGTACGCCCAGAACTGGCGCGAGACCTGGAACTGCTCGTTGACGTTGACGGCCTTCGCGATGTCGACCGAACCGTCCGGCTTCTCAGGAGTGTAGTTGAGCTCACACAGCGCGGAGTGGCCCGTACCGGCGTTGTTCCAGGGGTCGCTGCTCTCGGCGGCCGCGGCGTCGAGGCGCTCGAACGCGGTGATCGACCAGTCGGGCTGCACCTGACGCAACAACGCACCGAGGGTTGCGCTCATGATGCCCGCGCCCACGAGCACTACATCGGTTTTCGCTACTACGTTCTCTGACACTGGGAAATCGACTTCCTTGTCTGGTTCGCACGCGCCGCCGAAGTACGGAGGTACCGTCTCGCGTGGGTGTCCCGTCAACGCGGCGCGCGAATGCGACCGACAGGTTACCCGCGCGTGGTCCGGCGTTTCATTTCACCTCATTGTGTACCCATGAGCGGTGGTCGGCGAACACACCTAGGGTGTGATAGTGACTACTTGGCGTCCTGACGTCCTCGGAGACGGCTACGAACAGCTCGAACTGCCGCTGGGCACCGACCCCGACGGCGAAGGCGAGATCTCGGCGACCCTGGTGCGCTACCAGCCTCCGTCTACCGATCTCCCCGACCGGGCGGTGCTCTACGTCCACGGCTTCACCGATTACTTCTTCCAGCAGCACCTCGCCGAGCACTTCGCGGCGCGCGGTTACCGCTTCTTCGCGCTGGACCTGCGCAAGTGCGGTCGTTCGCGGGCACCCGGGCACACCCCTCACTTCGTCACCGATCTCTCCCACTACGACGCCGAACTCGACCAGGCGCTGCGCGTGGTGCGCGAGGAGGTCGGTGGCGGTGTGCTGCTGGCGGCCCACTCGACGGGCGGGCTCGTCCTGCCGTTGTGGCTCGACCGTCTCCGTCGCCGGCCCGGCGGGGTTGCCGCGGCGGGCATCGTGGGTCTCGTCCTGAACAGTCCGTGGTTCGACCTGCAGGGACCGTCCTACCTGCGCAATGTCGGCACGGCGGCCGTCGACATCGTCGGCCGCCTCCGCCCGCGCGCGCTCATACCGCTGCCGAAGACCGAGGCCTACGGCCGCAGCCTGCAGTGCGACGGCTGGCGCTACGACCTCGACTGGAAGCCGTTGACCGGGTTCCCCGTCCGCTTCGGCTGGTTACGTGCCGTGCGGCGGGGCCAGGCCGTCCTGCACCGCGGGCTCGACATCGGGGTGCCGTCGCTGATCCTGCGGTCCGGTGCCTCGCGCTTCGCTCCGCGGTACGACGCGAGCGTCGACACCGTCGACGCGGTCCTCGACGTCCGCCAGATAGCCCGATGGGCGGGATGCCTCGGCAACCGCACGACGATCGTGCCGATCGACGGTGCCCGTCACGACGTGTTCCTGTCCACACCCGGTCCCCTGGCGGAGGCCTTCCGGGAATTGGACTTGTGGCTGGAATGGTTGGACGGAGCGGACGAGGCGGACACCTCCGGTTCCCGAACCGAGGCCGACGACTCCGACGACTCCGCCACCGTTTCCGCACTGCACCGACTCACGGGAGAGCACGCGTGACCCACTACGACCTCGCGATCATCGGCACAGGATCGGGGAATTCGATCCTCGACGAGCGGTACGACGGGAAGCGCGTCGCTCTCCTCGAAGAAGGCACCTTCGGGGGCACTTGCCTCAACGTGGGCTGCATCCCCACGAAGATGTACGTCTACGCCGCGGAGGTCGCCCACACGGTCCGCACCGCGGCGAAGTACGGCGTCGACGCGTCGATCGACGGAGTGCGGTGGAACGACATCGTCGACCGGGTCTTCGGTCGCATCGATCCCATCGCTGCGGGCGGCGAGCGCTACCGCCGCGAGGACTGCGCGAACGTCACCGTCTACGACGGTCACGCGCGGTTCGTCGGCGAGCGCCGCATCGACACCGGAACCGGTGAGGTGATCACCGCGGACCAGGTGGTCGTCGCGGCCGGTTCGCGGCCCGCGATCCCGCAGGAGGTACTCGATTCCGGTGTGAGATATCACACGAGCGACGGCATCATGCGGTTGCCTAAACTGCCCGAGTCCCTCGTAATCCTCGGGACGGGTTTCATCGCGATGGAGTTCGCCCACGTCTTCTCGGCGCTCGGCACGCGGGTGTCGGTGATCGCGCGGACCGACCGTCTACTGCGGCACCTCGACGCCGACGTCTCCGAGCGGTTCACGGCGCTCGCCGCGGCCAAGTGGGACGTCCACCTCGCCAATCCGGCCCGGGCGTTCCGTCCGGTCGGCGACGGCGTGGAGGTCGAACTCGCCGACGGCACCGTCGTGAGCGGCGACGCCCTGCTCGTCGCGACAGGTCGGCAGCCCAACGGTGACCTGCTCGACGCCGCGGCGGCCGGCATCGAACTCGATGCGAAGGGCCGGATCGTGGTCGACGAGTTCCAGCGCACGTCCGCGGCAGGTGTGTTCGCCCTCGGCGACGTGTCGTCGCCCTACCAGCTCAAGCACGTGGCCAACCACGAGGCTCGGGTCGTCCAGCACAACCTGTTGCACGACGCGTGGGGCGGCGACACCACGGGTCTGCAGCGGACGGACCACCGCTACGTCCCCTCCGCGGTGTTCACCGATCCGCAGATCGCGTCGGTCGGTCTCACCGAGGCCGAGGCCCGGGAGGTGGGATTCGACATCTCCGTCAAGATCCAGGACTACGGCAACGTCGCCTACGGCTGGGCCATGGAGGACACCGAAGGTTTCTGCAAGCTGATCGCCGATCGGTCGACGGGTCTGCTGCTCGGCGCCCACATCATCGGGGCCCAGGCGTCGACGGTCATCCAGCCCCTCATCCAGGCCATGTCGTTCGGTCTGCCCGCGCGGGAGATGGCGACCGGGCAGTACTGGATCCACCCCGCGCTGCCCGAACTCGTCGAGAACGCCCTGCTGGGTCTCTGAACTTCGGGGTCTCCGAGCACCTTCACCAGCGCCGTGTGGCCTGCTGCCCTCTCCGGGCCGCAGGCCACACGCGTCTCACCAGCTTCCGGTGCGCAGCGCGATCGCGGACGCGAAGTCGGTGGGCGCCTCGGCGGGCACGTTGGCGACCCCGGCGAGTTCGACCACCCGGAACTCTCCCGTCACGTAGCGCATCGATGCGTCCGCTTCGGGTCGACGCGAGGCATCGCCCACGACGATCGTGGTGGGCACCTCCGCGGGCGGCGCCGACGCGTCGCGCACCGTGCCGTCACGATCCGCGACCGCGGGATGGCCGCGGTCGGCGACCACCAGGCTCGCGAAGCGTCCGAAGCGTCCTGCGGCGACGGCCCAGGCCAGTTCGGCTCCCGCGCCGCTGCCCGCCAGATGAACCCAGGGCAGGGCGAGGGCGTCCAGTAGGGCGAACACGTCGGCGGGCGCGAGTCCGTCGATCTTCTCGACCACGATCGTCCGCAGGTCGGACGTGTGCAGCCGCTCGCACACGACGTCGTACACACCTGCGTCCTCCCCCACGTCGGGGAAGAGAAGCACCGTGTAACGACTTTCGGGGCCGCCGATCCGAACCTGCACGTCCCCACCGGGCGTGGTCACCGTCCTCGATTCCATGGGCAAACGCTACATGGCCGCAGTCCGTGCTCCGCCTCTTGCCGTATCGACGACGGGCTGGGGAGTGGACATGCGGAGGTTCGGGATCCTGCGTTTCGTCACCGACAGTTCCGTGGTGCAGTTCCTGGGCTTCTTCGCCACCATGCTCCTGATCGTTGCGCTGTCGATGCTCGTCGGGGCAATCCAGCACCGTTGGCGCGCAACGGGTCTGCTGACGGCCGCCGCGTCCGTCGTCGTGATCGACGGTCTCGCCGCGACCCTCGTCACGTGGACCCGGTCGTGGTCGTCGCTGTGGTCGTGGATCGTCGACGCGTCGCCGACGACGACCCTGGTGGCGCTCCCCCCTGCTGGTGGCCGCGGTGTGCGTGGGCGCGACCTGGCAGGTCGCCCGCAACGCGGCACCCCAGGCCGGCCGCCTTCCGGAACAGGTTCGGCCCCGACCCTTTCCGGGTCGGGGCCGAACTCCGTGCTCGCTCAGCGAGCGGAGGTCACGGCAGGGTGAGGATCTCGGCGCCGGTGTCGGTGACGACGATGGTGTGCTCGAACTGCGCGGTCCACTTGCGGTCCTTGGTGACGACCGTCCAGCCGTCGTCCCAGATCTCGTAGTCGGGCGTACCGAGGTTGATCATCGGTTCGATGGTGAACACCATGCCGGGCTCGATGATCGTGTCGATGTCGGGCCGGTCGTAGTGCAGGATCACCAGGCCGTTGTGGAAGGTCTCGCCGATACCATGGCCGGTGAAGTCGCGGACGACGCCGTAGCCGAAGCGGTTGGCGTAGGACTCGATGACCCGGCCGATGACGTTGAGGGCCCGGCCCGGCTTGACCGCCTTGATGCCGCGCATCGTGGCCTCGCGGGTGCGATCGACGAGCAGGCGGACGTCCTCGGAGACGTCGCCGGCCAGGAAGGTGGCGTTGGTGTCGCCGTGGACGCCGTCGATGTAGGCGGTGACGTCGATGTTGACGATGTCGCCGTCCTCGACGACGGTCGAGTCGGGGATGCCATGGCAGATGACCTCGTTGAGCGAGGTGCAGCACGACTTGGTGAAGCCGCGGTAGCCGAGGGTCGACGGGTAGGCGCCGTGGTCGCACATGTACTCGTGGGCGACGCGGTCGATCTCGTCGGTGGTCACGCCCGGCGCGACAACCTTACCGGCCTCGACGAGGGCCTGTGCGGCGATCTTCGACGCGAGTCGCATCTTCTCGATCGTCTCGGGTGTCTGCACCCACGGCTCGTTGCCTTCCTTCGCCGTGGGCTTCCACACGTACTCCGGCCGTTCGATCGATGCGGGCACCTCCCGGACGGGAGTCGGAGTGCCGGGGACGAGCGGAGCGCGGGTAGCCATGACTTCCAGATTAGCCGCCGCGCCCCGCTCCCCCGTCATCCACCGATCGGGCCGTCGTGCGCCGATCAGCCCACAGCGCCCGCCTGGCGCAGCTTGAAGCGCTGGACCTTGCCGCTCGGCGTCTTGGGCAGGTGCGGCACGAAGTGCACCGCGCGCGGGTAGGCGTGGGCGGCGTACTTCTGCTTCACGAGCTTCTGCAGCTCCGCCTCGACCGCGTCGTCGCCCTCGACACCCTCCCGCAGCACCACGAACGCCTCGAGGACCTCCCCCCGCAGTTCGTCCGGCAGACCCACCACGGCGGCCTCGATCACGTCGGGGTGCATCACGAGCACCGACTCGACGTCGAACGGGCCGATGCGGTAACCGGCCATGATGATCACGTCGTCGTCGCGGGACGAGAAGAAGAAGAAGCCGTTCTCGTCGACCTTGCCGGCGTCGCCGGTCAGGTACCAGCGGCCGTCCTCGCTGAACCGGTCGGCGGTCTTCTCGGGTGCGTCGACGTAGCCGGTGAACCACACGAGCGGGCTCGCGTGCACGTCGATCGCGACGCGTCCGACCTCACCGGGCTCGGCGATCTCGTCGCTGTCCTCGCGCAGCACCGCGCAGCTCCAGCCCGGCAGCGGCTTGCCCATCGAACGCGCCGGGGTGTCCTCGCGCAGCTCGTCCGCCCACGCGTCGACGACGAACATGCCGTGTTCGGTCTGTCCGTACTGGTCGCGCACCACGACACCGAGGGTCTCCTTCGACCACTCGAGGACGTCCGGGGTCAGCGGCTCACCGGCCGAGGAGGCACGACGCAGCCGCACCGGCGGGTGCTCGGCGGTGTCGGCCTTGAGGCTGCGGTAGACCGTCGGGGCCGCCGCGAAGTTGGTCACCCCGAAGGTGTCGAGGATCTGCCAGGTGAGCGCGGGCGAGAAACCGGCGTGCAGCAGGAGGCTGCGCCGACCGGCCGCGAGCGGCCCTAGTAGCGCGTAGTAGAGCCCGTACGCCCATCCCGGATCGGCCGCGTTCCAGAAGACGTCGTCCTTGCGCACGTCGAGGCCGAACTCCAGGTAGGCGTGGAAGGACGCCAGCGCCTTCACCGGGACGGGAACACCCTTGGGAGTGCCGGTCGTGCCGGAGGTGAACAGCTGGACCAGGCGCCCCTCGGCGCCGACGGCGACGGCCTCGCCACGCGGGTCGTCGGCCGACTGCGCGGCGACCAGCTCGTCGAAGTCGCGGGCCCCACGCCCGGACGCGTCGGCGTCTCCCTCACCGGCCACGACGACCTGCCACGGCACCTCGGCGGGAAGATCCGATCCGGCGGCGAGCTTGCCGGCCTGATCACGATCGGCCACGACCACCTTGGTGCCGCTCGCGTCGAGCCGGAAGGCGATCGCCGGCGGGGCGAAGGCGGTGAAGAGCGGCACGTGCACGGCGCCGCGACGCCAGATACCGAGAACCGCGACCACCAGGTCTGCCGACTTGCCCATGAGCGTCGCGACGTGGTCGCCGGGTTCGACACCGAGATCCGCCAGCGCCGCGGCGAAGCGGATCGACCGTTCGCGGAGCTCGCCGTAGGTGAGATCGGTGGAGCTCAGGTCCGCGTCGACGACGGTGAACGCCACCGCGTCGGCGGGATGGTCGTCGCACAGCAGTCGGGCTGCGCAGGCGTCTGCCGTGTCGTACCGCTCGAGCAGTGTCCGCACGCGGCTCGCTGTGTCGCCCATTGTGGTCCTTTCGTCCGTACCGGCCAGGGTGTTCCTGATCTGTGGAGCACACCCGTTCGACGTCTATGATTCGAGTCACACCATGTTCCCCGATACCCCCGGAAAGGGGTGGCGTTCGTGTCGTCCTCCTCGTCGGCGCTGCTGCGTCCCCGTGACGGTGATGCCCTGCGCGGTGAACTCCGCCGCACCGCGGCGCAGGCACAGTTGCCGGTGGTCTTCGCCGGCGAGGTCCAGCAGGGATCGCTGCAGCTCAGCGAATTCTTCGGCACCCGCACCAACAGCCTGGCGGGGGTCGTGGTGCCTCCGCGGGCCGGTCTCGGCGGTCGCGTCCTCGCGGAGTCGCGGGTGGTGACGGTGTCGGACTACGGTCGCTCTGCGTCGATCACGCACCACTTCGACCGTCCCGTTCTGTACGAGGGATTGCGGTCCATCCTCGCCGTGCCGGTACTCGTCGAGGGCAAGGCCCGCGCGGTGTTGTACGGCGCCGCGCGCGAGTGCGCGCCGGTCGGTGATCGGGCGGTGACGGCGTTCGCGCAGGCGGCCGCACGTCTCGCGCACGAGATCGAGGTGCGCGACGAGGTCGATCGGCGACTCGCGATGCTCGAGCGGTCGTCCGGCGACCGCGATCCCGTCGCGACCGCGCAGGTCCGCGAGGTCCACGCCGAGCTGCGGGTGCTCGCGCAGGGCACGACCGATCCGGCGCTGCAGGAGAAGCTCCGCTCGTTGTCCGACCGTCTCGCCGGGGTGCTCGACGGAACGGAACCGGAACCGACGGACGTCGTGCTGTCCCCGCGCGAGACCGACGTGCTGTCCCATGTGGCGCTGGGGTGCAGCAACGCCGAGATCGCCCAGCGCCTGTCGGTCGGTGCCGAGACGGTCAAGAGCTACCTGCGCAGCGCCATGAGCAAGCTCGACGTCCATTCCCGCCACGAGGCCGTCGTCGCCGCGCGAAAATCGGGTCTGCTGCCCTGATATCCGGCCGGTCCCCCATCGGCGGACAGGGTGCGGAAGGGGGCCTGCGGTGGCCGAGACGACCGACTCACCCCAGCTCGTCCGCGTCCTCGGACCGGGTCTGCTCCTGCTGTTCGTCATCGGCGACATCCTGGGCACCGGCATCTACGCTCTCACCGGGGAGGTCGCGAACGAGGTCGGCGGCGTGGTGTGGCTGCCGTTCCTCGTCGCGTTCGCCGTCGCGGCGGTGACCGCGTTCAGCTATCTGGAGCTGGTCACGAAGTATCCGCGGGCGGCCGGAGCGGCGCTCTACACGCACAAGGCGTTCGGCGTGCATTTCCTGACCTTCCTGGTGGCCTTCGCCGTGATGTCCTCGGGCATCACCTCTGCCGCCACTGCTGCGCGGGCGTTCGCCGCGAACTTCGCCGAGGCCTTCGGACTCGACCTGGCCGGCACGGCCGGGATCACCGTGATCGCGCTGGTCTTCGTCCTCGTCCTGGCGGTGATCAACTTCCGCGGGGTCGGCGAGAGCGTGAAGACCAACGTGGTGCTCACGATGGTCGAGTTGGGCGGCCTGCTCATCATCGTCGCGATCGGCATGTGGGCGTTGGGTTTCGGCGGCGGGGACTTCTCGCGTGTGGTCGAGATCGATCCCGGCGACCGGTCCGTCTTCTCCGCGGTGGTCGCAGGGACGGCCCTGGCCTTCTTCGCGATGGTGGGGTTCGAGGATTCGGTGAACATGGCCGAGGAGTGCAAGGAGCCCACCCGGATCTTCCCCCGGATGCTGCTGCTCGGCCTGGGTCTCGCCGCGTTGGTGTACGTGCTCGTTTCGATCACCGCGATCGCGCTCGTCGCGCCCGAGGAGCTCGGGGCGGGCGAGACGCCTTTGCTGCGGGTGGTCGAGGTCGGCGCGCCGGCGTTCCCGGTCGGGATCTTCGCCTTCGTCACGATGTTCGCGGTGGCCAACACCGCGCTGATCAACATGCTGATGGCGAGCCGGTTGGTCTACGGCATCGCCCGCGAGGACGTCCTGCCCGCCGTCCTGGGGCGGGTGCACCCCACGCGCCGCACGCCCTATGTCGCGATCGCGTTCACGACGCTGCTCGCGGTCGGTCTCGTCGTCTTCGTCGGCGGGGTGCCCGAACTCGGGGGGACGACGGCGCTGCTCCTGCTGGGGGTGTTCGCGATCGTCAACGTCGCCGCACTGGTCCTGCGCCGGGACCACGTGGAGCACCGGCACTTCCGCGCGCCGACGATCCTCCCGGTGCTCGGGGCGGCCAGTTGCCTGTTCCTCGTCCTGCCGTGGGTCGACCGGCCCGTGACCCAGTACCGGACGGCCGGGGTGCTGCTCGGGATCGGTGTGGTGCTGTGGCTGGTGACGCGACTCGCGGGCCGGCGCGACGGTCGGCCCGCGAGTACGACCTGAGCTCAGGCTCCCTCGTCGTATTCCGGCGGCAGGGCGGCGAACATGTCGCGGGTGACCGCGACCGCGTTGTCGGAGCTGCCGCCGCGCACGACGAGCGTCGCGAACGCCAGATCACCGCGGTAACCGACGAACCACGAGTGCGACCCGCCCTCGACCTCGGCCTCGCCGGTCTTGCCGTAGACGTCGCCCTGGTCCCGGATGCGGTCGGCGGTACCGCTCGTGATCACCAGGCGCATCATCTCGCGCAGACCCTCCACCATCTCCGGCGTCACCGGCGGCGGCGAACCGCTCACAACGGTCTCGCGACCCGCGATGAGATAGGGCACCGGGGTACGGCCGGCGGCGACCGTCGCCGCGGTGAGCGCCATCCCGAACGGGCTCACGACCACCTTGCCCTGACCGAAGCCGTCCTCGGTCCGTTCGACGAGATCCTCCGCGGGCGGAACCGATCCGGTGAAGGTCGGCATCCCGACCACCTCGTAGTCCACACCGATACCGAACTGCGAAGCGGCGACGGTCAGCGCGTCCGGGGCCATCTCGGAGGCGAGCTTGGCGAAGGAGGTGTTGCAGGATCGGGCGAAAGCGGTAGCGAGAGAGACCGTCCCGAGCTCGAACTCGTTGTAGTTCGGCACGCTGCGCTCACCGATCGTGATGCGGCCCGGGCACGGCACCATCGTGTTCAGGGTCGCGCTCCCCTCGGCGATCGCCGCACCCGAGGTGACGATCTTGAACGTCGAGCCCGGCGGGTACTGGCCGGCCAGCGCGACCGGGCCGTCCCGGTCGGCGGCCTTGTTCTGGGCCACCGCCAGCACCGCACCCGTGGACGCCTCGATCACGACCGTCATCGCCTGCTCGGTGCGGGCATCGACGGCCGCCTGGGCCGCGAGCTGGAGGGGACGGTCGAGACTGACCGAGAACGACGGCACCGGTTGCGGCGGCGTCTCGGTGAGCACACCGGTGTCCACGCCGTACTGGTTCACCACGACGACGCTCCACCCGGCCGTGCCGTCGACCTCGTCGATGACGGTCTTCTTGATCTGACCCACGAGATCCGGCGCGAAGTTGCGATCGGTCGCGACGAGGTCGGCCTGCTCGGTCACCACGACACCGTCGATCCCGGCGAGACGTGGGGCGACGCGCTCGTAGTCGTCCTCGCGCAGTCGCATCACCGAGCGCGGCCCGGCGGAGGCCGTCACCGATTCCGCGATCGCCTGCGCCGTGAGCGAGGAATCGAACTCCGACAACGTCGACGCGAGCTGTCGTGCGGCGCCGGCGACATCGGTGGTCTGCGCGGCGTCGAAGGCGATGCCGTAGACCGTGCCGGGGACGAGGATGTCGCTGCCTGCGTGCTCGTTGACCCGGGCACGCGGCGCCGGGCTGCTGCGGAGCTGCATGGTCTGCCGTTCGCCGAGCTGCGGGTGCAGCGCGGACTTCGCCCACCGCACGATCCAGTCGTTCCCGCTGCGCCCCATGTTGAGCTCACCGGTGTATTGCCATACCCGTTCCTTCGGCAGGTGCCACTCGTAGTTGTAGCCCACGGTCGCGGAGTCGCCGCTGATCCGGGTGGATGTCGTTGTGGTGATGAGGGATTCGGCTTGAAGCCCGTCCAGGACCTCCTGCATCGCGACGGCCGCGTCGTCGGGGCGGTCGGTGCGATCCGCCGCCGACGCGACGTCCTGCGCGGCGAACGAGTCGAGAAACGCCTGGGCGGCGGCCTCCGGCCCGGCCGGCCGCGGCGTGCACGCGACGGCCAGGCCGAGGAGCACGACGGCCGCCGACCACACAGCGCCGATCCGGAGTGCGCGTGCGTACGGGGATGCCGGGGTGGAACTTCGAGGTCTCATCGCCCGTCATCGTAGGCAGAGCCGACGGGAAATCAGTCGAGCAGCACCGTGGAGAACGTCGCGACCTGACGGAAACCCGCGCGGGCGTAGGCTCCACGAGCCGGGGCGTTGAAGCTGTTGACGTAGAGGCTGGGCAGGCGAGCGCTGCGAGCGACCGCGCAGGCCACGGCGGCCGTGCCGATCGTGCCGAGGCCCGAGCCACGATGCGCGGGATCGACCCAGACGCCCTGGATCTGGCCCACCGCGGACGACTGCGAACCCACCTCCGCCTTGAACACGACCTGTCCGTCCTCGAACCGCGCCCAGGCGCGTCCCGCCGCGATCAGGCTCGCGACGCGGCGCCGGTAACCCGCACCGCCGTCGCCGGTGCGCGGGTCGATGCCGACCTCCTCGATGAACATCGAGATCGCGGCCGGCAGATAGACATCGAGTTCGTCGGGTCGCACGGGACGGACCTGCGGGTCGGGCTCGACGAGCGGCTCGCGGTCGAGAACGAGCAGGGGTTGTTCGGCCCTCACCTCGCGGGGAGCGCCCCACACCGATTCGAGCCGCTCCCACATCGGCAGCGCGTACTCGGCGCGACCGACGATGGACGAACACAACCGCGGCCCGCGACTCGCGCGCTCGGCGAACGCCTGGATGTCGTCCGGACTGCCCAGCAGCGGAATGAGGTTCGCGCCGGAGAAGCACAGCGAGGTCTCGGGGCCTCCGCGGCTCCACATCTCGCCGCCGACGGCACGCCCGTCGAGTCCGTACTCCTCGACGCGGCCGGCCACCATGCACGCGGCCACGGGGTCGCGGGAGAGCACCCGGAGCACCGCGGCGGTGTCACGTCCGCCCAACGACCGGACGCCCAGAAGCTTGAGCACTCGCTCACCACCCGTCGAGAAGCCGATACGAGATCAGAGTGCCATGCCGGACGGCGGCGTGGAAACCTGAGTCCTCGAAAGTGAGAGAACGCCGTCCCGTGCGCCCCACCCGTATCAGCCGACCGACACCACGGGGCCGCCGCCCGAGTCGTTGCCGTCCATCTCGTCGGCGATGCGCATCGCTTCCTCGATGAGGGTCTCGACGATCTGCGCCTCGGGCACGGTCTTGATGACCTTGCCCTTGACGAAGATCTGGCCCTTGCCGTTTCCGGAGGCCACACCGAGGTCCGCCTCACGAGCCTCACCGGGTCCGTTGACGACGCAACCCATCACCGCAACCCGCAGCGGCACCTCCATGCCCTCGAGTCCGGCGGTGACCTCGTTGGCGAGGGAGTAGACGTCCACCTGGGCACGCCCGCAGGACGGGCACGAGACGATCTCGAGTTTGCGGGGACGCAGGTTCAGCGACTGCAGGATCTGCGTGCCGACCTTGATCTCCTCGGCGGGCGGCGCCGACAGGGACACGCGGATGGTGTCGCCGATGCCCTCGCTCAGCAGCGCACCGAAGGCGACGGCCGACTTGATGGTGCCCTGGAAGGCGGGGCCGGCCTCGGTCACACCGAGGTGCAGCGGGTAGTCGCACTGCGCGGCGAGCTGCCGGTAGGCCTCGACCATCACGACGGGGTCGTTGTGCTTGACGGAGATCTTGATGTCGCCGAAGCCGTGTTCCTCGAACAGGCTCGCCTCCCACAGGGCGGACTCGACGAGAGCCTCCGGGGTGGCCTTGCCGTACTTGGCGAGGAGCCGGGGGTCGAGGGAGCCGGCGTTGACGCCGATCCGGATGGGGATCCCGGCGTCTCCGGCCGCCTTGGCGACCTCCTTGACGCGACCGTCGAACTCCTTGATGTTGCCGGGATTGACGCGCACGGCCGCGCAGCCGGCGTCGATCGCGGCGAAGATGTACCGCGGCTGGAAGTGGATGTCGGCGATTACCGGGATCTTGCTCTTCTTCGCGATGATCGGGAGTGCGTCGGCGTCCTCCTGACGCGGGCACGCGACACGCACGATGTCGCAGCCGGACGCCGTGAGCTCCGCGATCTGCTGGAGGGTGGCGTTCACGTCGTGCGTCTTCGTGGTGGTCATCGACTGCACGGACACCGGATGATCGCTGCCGACGCCGACATTTCCGACCATGAGCTGGCGGGTCTTGCGTCGGGGTGCGAGGACCGCAGGAATTTCGGGCATGCCCAATCCGACGGGGCTGGTCACAGTTCGCCTTCTTTCGTCGCTACTCGGCAAGTCTACCGGCGCAGATCAGAACAGCTTGATGGGGTTGACGATGTCTGCTGTAAGGGTGAGCACCATGTAGGCGCCACCGATGACCACCGCCACATAGGTCAGCGGCAGCAGTTTCATGTAGTCCACGGGAGGGCCGACCGGCAGTCCGCGCAGGCCGCGCAGCCAGTTGCGGGCCTTCTCGTAGATCGCGACGGCCATGTGCCCACCGTCGAGCGGCAGCAGCGGGAGGAGGTTGAACGCACCGAGGAAGAAGTTCAGCTGAGCGAGCAACAACACGAACGACTCCCAGATGCCGCGCTCGGCGAACTGGCCGCCGATGACACTGGCGCCCACGACACTGACCGGGGTGTCGACCGCGCGCTCTCCCCCGGTGACGGCCGTCCACAGGTCGGCGACCTTACTCGGCAGGCTCACGAGGGCCTCGGCCGTGCGGACCGCCAGGTAACCGGTGAAGTCGAAGGTCGCGGGGATCGCCGAGAGCGGCGTGTACTCGATGATGCCCGGCTCTCCCCCGACCCCGATCGCACCGACGGTGCGGGAGACGGGTTCGGCGTCGAGCGACTCGCTCTCGTAGACCCAGCGCTGGACCTGCTGGACCGTGACGGGCACGGTGAGGGTCTCGTCACCACGCTCGACGGTGAACGGTACGGTGCCCGACAGGGGCTGCGTGGCCCGGACGAGGTCGCCGAAGGTCTCGACGGACTGCCCGTCCACGGCGACGATCACGTCGCCCGGTTCGATGCCGGCCTGCTCGGCCGGGCCGGGACCCGAGCAGTCGGCCGGGGTGTAGTCGGGCGGCCCGTCCTGGGTCGGCGCGGCACAGCCGACGGTGCCGACCACCGCACGGTTGTCGGTGTTGGGCAGTCCCGCGCTGGCAGCGAGGCCGTAGATGAGCACGATGCCGAGCAGGAAGTTCATCGCGATGCCACCCGACATCACGACGAGACGCTTCCACGTCTTCTGCTTGTACATCGCGCGCTCGACCTCGTCGGGCGCGAGTTCGTCCAGGGCCGTCATGCCGGCGATGTCGCAGAACCCGCCGGCCGGAATCGCTTTGAGACCGTATTCGGTCTCCCCGCGGCGGAAGGCGAACACACGGGGACCGAACCCGATGTAATAGCGCCGGACCTTCATGCCCAGCTTCTGCGCCGTCCACATGTGGCCGGCCTCGTGCAGGGCGATGGAGACGGCGATGCCGAGGGCGAACACCACCACGCCCAATACGAACATCATGAGTGGCCGATCCTCCTATACGAGTGTGCGCGCCCGGTCGCGGGCCCAGCCGTCGGCGGCGAGCACGTCGTCCACGGTACTGGGTTCGGCGGACCACTCGTGTGCGTCGTTCAGCACGGCGTCGACGGTCTGCACGATCCGCGGGAACGACAGCGTCCCCGCGAGGAAGGCCTCGGCGGCGACCTCGTTGGCCGCGTTGTAGACGGCGGTGAGGCATCCGCCGCCCACGCCCGCTTGGCGCGCGAGCCGCACGGCGGGGAAGACGTCGTCGTCGAGGGGTTCGAACTCCCAGGTGGACGCGGTCGAGAAGTCGAGTGCCGGGGCGGCGTGCGGGACGCGGTGCGGCCAGCCGAGGGCCAGCGCGATCGGCAGCTTCATCGACGGCGGCGATGCCTGGGCAAGGGTCGATCCGTCGACGAAGGTGACCATCGAGTGCACGATCGACTGCGGGTGCACCGTCACGTCGATCCGGTCGTAGTCCACACCGAAGAGCAGGTGGGTCTCGATGAGTTCGAGTCCCTTGTTGACGAGGGTCGCCGAGTTGAGGGTGTTCATCGGCCCCATCGACCAGGTGGGGTGGGCGCCGGCCTGTTCGGGCGTCACCGATTCGAGGCGATCGGCGGTCCAGCCGCGGAACGGACCGCCCGAGGCGGTGAGCACGAGACGCGCCACCTCGCCGCCGGTGCCGCCGCGCAGGCACTGCGCGAGCGCGGAGTGCTCCGAGTCGACGGGCACGATCTGGCCCGGCCCCGCCGCCTTCGTGACGAGCGACCCGCCCGCGACCAGCGATTCCTTGTTCGCCAACGCGAGTCGTGCACCGGTGTCGAGCGCCGCGAGGGTTGGTTCGAGACCGAGGGAACCGACCAGGGCGTTGAGCACGACGTCGGCCTCGACTTCGCGTACGAGTTCGGTGACGGCGGTCGGGCCGCTCCGGACCGGCAGGTCGAGACGTGCGGCAGCGTCAGGGTCGGCCACGGCGACCTCGCGGACGCCGGTCGCGCGGATCTGTTCGGCGAGCAGGTCCGTCTTGCCTCCGCCCGCGGCGAGACCGACGACTTCGAAGTCGTCGGGATTGGCGGCGATCACGTCGAGTGCCTGGGTACCGATGGAACCGGTACTGCCCAGCAGGAGCACCCGGGTGCGGGAAGAAGATCGAGTCTCGGCCACGCGAGCATTGTTCCCCACGCACCTGAACGGTTCCTGAACCGCCCGGCTTCCACCCGTCGGAACGCACCGCACGCATGCCCCGCTTCGTACGACGCGGGGTCGTATGTCACGATAAGCAGCAACAGCAGCATCTGGTGAGCAGGAGGAAACCGTGGCCGGTACCGAGTTGCAGTCCACTCGTGGTGATGTGGCGGCGGAAGTGCCGTCCGCCGAGTGGGGTTGGAGCGGGGAAGCCCCCAGGTTCTTCCGCGTCATGGCCCTGATCGTGGCGGTGTTCCTGCTGCTGATGCTGATCGGCAACCACGAAGGCCACGTGGAGAGCCTGTACCTGATCGGCTCGGCGGCTCTGCTCGTGTTCATCGTCGCGCGCGACGCGGTGCGCCGGCGCCGTCTGCGCTAGTTCCACGAACGTTCGGGGCCCGTCCGGAATTCTCCGGACGGGCCCTGTCGTGTCTTCGGTGCCGCCTCAGCCTTCGGCGGCGAGCTGCCCGCATGCTGCCGCGATCTCCTGGCCACGCGTGTCGCGCACGGTGCACGACACGCCCTGGGCCTGCACGCGCCGCACGAACTCGCGTTCGACGTCCTTCGGACTGGCGTCCCACTCACTACCCGGGGTGGGGTTGAGCGGGATGAGGTTCACGTGCACGAGCGACCCGAGAGCCTTGTGGAGCTTCTTGCCGAGCATGTCGGCGCGCCACGGCTGGTCGTTGACGTCGCGGATGAGGGCGTACTCGATCGAGACGCGCCGGCCGGTCTTGTCGGCGTAGTACCGCGCCGCCTCGAGGACCTCGGCGACCGACCACCGGTTGTTGACCGGGACGAGGGTGTCGCGCAGTTCGTCGTCCGGGGTGTGCAGCGACACCGCGAGGGTGACGCTGAGTCCTTCGTCGGCGAGGCGCCGGATGGCCGGTGCCAGTCCCACGGTGGAGACGGTGACCGAGCGCTGCGACAGGCCGAGCCCTTCGGGGGCAGGTGAGGTGATGCGGCGCACCGCCGCGACCACGCGCTTGTAGTTCGCGAGCGGCTCGCCCATGCCCATGAACACGACGTTCGACAGCCGTCCCGGTCCGCCGGCGACGTCACCGTCGCGCAGGGCAGCGGCAGCCGCGCGCACCTGGTCGACGATCTCGGCCGTCGACAGGTTGCGGTCGAGACCGCCCTGGCCGGTCGCACAGAACGGGCATGCCATGCCGCATCCGGCCTGGCTGGAGATGCACAGCGTGGCGCGGTCGGGATAGCGCATGAGGACGCTCTCGAGCAGGGTGCCGTCGTGGGCGCGCCACAGGGTCTTGCGAGTCTCGCCTCCGTCGCACGCGATGTGCCGGACCGCGCTGAGCAGGGGCGGGAACAACGCCTCCCCCACCTTGTCGCGGACGGCGGCGGGCAGATCGGTCATCTTCACCGGATCCGCCTCGAGCCGCCCGTAGTACTGGCGGGCGAGCTGGTCGGCGCGAAAGGCCGGAAGCCCCAGTTCGCGCACCGCATCACGACGCTGATCTGCGTCGAGGTCGGCGAGATGGCGTGGCGGAAGACCACGCTTGGGTGCATCGAAGACCAGGGGCAGGGAAGAAGCCATAATCACCTATTGTCCCATGATCCGGGACGGATGGGTCCGGGCGTCGCTGTGATACTCGCCCCCATTCCTGTGCCGGTGGCACCGCTCGGTCTCCCTCACGCCGAGTCACCCGGGCGCGGAGGGGGAATACGGGAGCATGGACATCATGACCGGTCTCGTCGCTCCCGAAGTCGCACGCTCGTGGTTGCTCGTTCCGGGCCGCTCCCCCGATCTCTTCGACGCCGCCGCCGGCTCGCCCGCCGATGCGGTGGTGCTCGACCTCGAGGATGCCGTGCCCGCCGCGGCCAAACCCGCCGCTCGCGACGGCATCGTGGCGTGGCTGCGCGAGGGTGGGAAGGCCTGGGTGCGGGTCAACGACGCCACCACGTCGTTCTGGGCCGACGATCTCGCCGCGCTCGCCGGCCTATCGGGCCTGCAGGGCGTCATGCTCGCGAAGGCGGAGAGCGGTCACCAGGTCGAGGCCACCGCCGACCTGCTGCCGGAGGGCACGCGCATCCTCGTGTTGATCGAGTCGGCGATGGGTCTCGAGGCGGCTCCCGAGATCGCCCGCTCGGAGGGCACCTTCCGCCTGGTCTTCGGCAGCGGCGACTTCCGGCGCGACACCGGCATGAGCGACAGCCCGATGGCGATGGCGTACGCGCGATCGCGGTTGGTCATCACGAGCCGCGCCGCGCGCCTGCCGGGACCCATCGACGGACCCACACTCAGCGACGATCCCGAGGTCCTCGAACGTGAGGCCGAGCTGACGCGCTCGATGGGGATGACCGGCAAGTTGTGCATGACCGGCGAACGCGCGTCGTACGCGAACGTGGCTCTGAGCCCGAACAGCACGGACGTGGACTGGGCGGAAGGCATCATCGACAAGCTCGGTGAGGACGGGCGCAACGTCCGCGACGGCAGCGACCTGCCGAACCTCGCGAAGGCGAAGAAGATCACCGAGCTGGCGCGGATGTTCGGTATCGGCCGGTAGCGCTGACCGGTCTCAGCTCAGTTCCAGGCCACCGATGGGTCTGCGGCGCACGTGCAGCCGGTAGCGGACGGTGAGCGTCGTGCCGGGTGTCTCCCGGATCGCCCGGGTCGCGACGCGGGGTGCGAACTCGATGCCGAGCACCCGCTCGAGGGTCGCGCGGTCCGGGAACTCCCACAGCGTGTCGATGCGGCGCAGATCGAATCCCTGCGCCTCGAAGAACGCCTCGACCGCGGCCGGGTCGTAGTGCGGGAGGTCGTCGCGCATCCAGTCGCCGTAGGGATGGGCGGTGGCGTCGAGGTCGACGACGGCGAGCGCCCCGCCGGGACGCAGCACCCGCATGGCCTCGAGGATTCCGGCGCCGCACCCGGGGCCGAAGAAGTAGGCGGTGCGGGCGTGGACGAGATCGACCGAGGCGTCAGGCAGCGGCATGTCCGCGGCGGAGCCTTCCGTCACGGTGACCGACGGAAGACCTTTCACGCGGGTGCGGGCCGCGGCGACCAGCGGCGGGTGCGGCTCGATTCCGGTCACCGTGCGTGCGTCGGCCGCGAACATCGGAAGGTGGAAACCCGAACCGCACCCGACGTCGACGACGTGGCGGCCGATCCAGTCCGCGGCCTCCCGCAGCGCCGCGTACACGGCGCAGCGGGGGTCCTGCGCGCGGTTCTCCTCCTCGTACACCTCGGGCCAGTGCCAGATGTTGGGGCTGGCGATCACACCATTTCCCGACTTCGGCGCACGAAGCTTCGACGGACGCACCATCGGCCGACTACACGAAGGCCGTGAGGATCAGCCAGGTGACGAAGGCCGACGGCAGGATCGAGTCGAGCCGGTCCATGATGCCGCCGTGACCGGGCAGCAAGGTGCCCATGTCCTTGATGCCGAGGTCGCGTTTGACCTGCGACTCGATCAGATCTCCGGCCGTCGCCGTGAACACGAGCACCGCACCGAGGATCACACCGACCCACCACGGGCCGTCGAGCAGAAGCATGACCGTGAGGACGCCGACGGCGACGCACGCCACGAGCGACCCGCCGAACCCCTCCCAGGACTTCTTCGGGCTGATCGCCGGCACCATCGGGTGCTTACCGAAGAGCACGCCCGCTGCGTAGCCACCGATGTCCGACGCCACGCACACGAGCATCAGGCAGAACACGCGCTGCGCGCCCTGATCCTCGAGGACCATGAGGGTCGCGAACGACGCCAGCAGCGGCAACCAGGCGGCGACGAAGACCGCGACAGCGGTATCGCGCAGGTAGTTGCGTGGCTGCGCGACGAGACCGTGGTCGAACAGGCGCCACAGCATCGTCACGACGACCGTGCCCGCGAACGCGCCGAGCACACCCGTTGTGCCGTACGGCCACCCGAGCCAGATCATCGCCTGACCACCGGCCAGCAGCGGCAGTCTGGGGACGAGCACGTCGGCTTCACGCAGACGCTTGGTGACCTCCCAGGTCGCGATGCCGATGGCGATCGCGACGACGGCGAGCCACGCCTTCGGGGCGAACAGCAGGATCCCGATGACGAGCGCACCCAGACCCCCGCCGACCGCGAAGGCGGCCGGCAGGTCGCGTCCCGCCCGTGAGGGTTTCTTCACCGGCTCCGACGCAGGGTCGGGGGCCGGTGCCGGGTCTGCAGGGGTGGCACCGGAGTCGGCTCCGGCACCGAGTGGAAGCTGCGGGTCGGAGGACCCGTCGGCTCGACCCACTGTCAGACCTCCATCAGTTCGGCTTCCTTGTGCTTGATCAACTCGTCGATCTGACCGACGTACTTGGCGGTCGTCTTGTCGAGTTCCTTCTCGGCGCGGTTCACATCGTCCTCGCCGGCCTCGCCGTCCTTCTGGATGCGGCCGAGTTCCTCCATCGCCTTGCGGCGGACGTTGCGCACGGCGACCTTGGCGTCCTCGCCCTTGGCCTTTGCCTGCTTGACGAGTTCGCGGCGACGCTCCTCGGTGAGCTGCGGGACCGAGATGCGGATGATGTTGCCGTCGTTGGTGGGATTGACACCGAGATCGGAGTTGCGGATCGCGGTCTCGATCGCGTTCAGCTGCGAGGCCTCGTACGGCTTGACGATGACCATGCGCGCCTCGGGAACATTGATGCTGGCGATCTGCGTGATCGGCGTGGGAGCCCCGTAGTAGTCGACGACGATACGGTTGAACATGCCCGGGTTCGCGCGACCGGTCCGGATGCCACCCAGATCGTCCCGGGCCACCGTGACGGCCTTCTCCATCTTCTCTTCTGCTTCGAAGAGGGCTTCATCGATCACGGCAGTTCCTCCATGTTCCGTTGTCCGTTCATGACCGTACGAGTGTTCCGATCTTCTCACCGGCGATGGCTCGGGCGATATTGCCCTTGGTCAGCAGATTGAAGACCATGATCGGCATGGCGTTGTCCATGCACAGGCTGAAGGCGGTCGCGTCGGCGACCTTGAGGCCCTGTTCGATGACCTCGCGATGGGTGATCTCCTCGAACAGCACCGCATCCGGGTTCGTGCGGGGATCGTCGGAATAGACACCGTCCACGGCCTTCGCCATGAGGACGACCTCGGCGCCGATCTCGAGTGCGCGCTGCGCGGCGGTGGTGTCGGTGGAGAAGTACGGCATGCCCATGCCGGCACCGAAGATGACCACACGCCCCTTCTCGAGGTGGCGGCGCGCACGCAGCGGCAGGTAGGGCTCGGCGACCTGCCCCATCGTGATGGCGGTCTGGACGCGGGTGTCGATGCCTTCCTTTTCCAGGAAGTCCTGCAGCGCAAGGGAGTTCATGACCGTGCCGAGCATGCCCATGTAGTCGGATCGCGCGCGTTCGAGACCGCGCTGCTGGAGTTCGGCGCCGCGGAAGAAGTTGCCGCCACCGATCACGACAGCGACCTCGGCGCCACCGCGCACGACCTCCGCGATCTGCTGGGCCACCGTCGTCACCACGTCCGGGTCGAGTCCGACCTTGCCGCCGCCGAACATCTCGCCGCCGAGCTTGAGCAGTACCCGGCGGAATCCGGGCCGATCGTGGGCGTGGTCGGACATGACTCTCCTCTGGTTGCGCATGAATCGGCCCTTATCATCCTGCCTCATCCGCTCGCGGGAACCGAGATCGGGCGGATAGACACGCCACACCTGTCACCGCGCAGCACGCGCGGGCGCCTCCGGGCCCCGAGGCGGCGTGGCCCGACACACCTCGACCCCGCCGGTAGCAGCACCGACGGGGTCGTGGAGTGGAAGAACTAGCTGGCGCCGACCTCGAAACGCACGAAGCGGACGACGTTCGCGCCGGCCTCGTCGAGGATCGCCTTGACGGTCTTCTTCGAGTCCGTCACGGACGCCTGCTCGAGCAGGACGACATCCTTGAAGTAGCCGTTGACGCGGCCTTCGACGATCTTCGGCAGAGCCTGCTCCGGCTTGCCCTCGGCCTTGGCGGTCTCCTCGGCGATACGACGCTCGTTGGCGACGATGTCCTCGGGAACCTCGTCACGGGTGACGTACTTGGCCTTCAGAGCGGCGATCTGCATGGCGGCAGCGCGAGCGGCCTCTGCAGCAGCGTCGCCCTCACCGGTGTACTCGACGAGCACGCCGACGGACGGCGGCAGGTCGGAAGCACGCTTGTGCAGGTAGACGGCGGTCTGACCGTCGAAAGCGGCAACGCGACGCAGCTCGAGCTTCTCGCCGATCTTCGCGGACAGCTCCTGGACGAGGGCGTCGACGGTCTTGCCGTCGGCCTCGACGGCCTTGAGTGCCTCGACATCGTTCGCGCGGGCCTGTGCGGCAGCGGTGACGACCTTGTCGGCGAGAGCCTGGAACTCGTCGTTCTTGGCGACGAAGTCGGTCTCGGAGTTCAGCTCGACGAGAACGCCGTCCTTGGCGACGACGAGGCCTTCGGCGGTGGAGCGCTCGGCGCGCTTGCCCACGTCCTTGGCACCCTTGATGCGCAGCTGCTCGACGGCCTTGTCGAAGTCGCCGTCGTTGTCGGCGAGAGCGTTCTTGCAGTCCAGCATTCCGGAGCCGGTGAGCTCACGGAGACGCTTGACGTCGGCGGCGGTGTAGTTCGCCATGGAAGCGAGCCTCCTGTGTCTGTGGTGGAAAAGTCTCTGGGGGCGGCCCTGTCGCGCGGATGAGCTCGGGCCGCGATGCGACGGCCCCGACCAGGATCTCTCGATCGGAAGGTCGGGGCCGGGCAACGAATCAGGCCTCGGGGGCCGCGTCTGCTGCGGGGGCTACGTCCGCTGCGGGCGCCTCGGCGTCGGCGGCGGGGGTAGCCTGCGCGAGCAGCTCCTGCTCCCACTCTGCGAGAGGCTCGGCACCGGCCTCGGGCTTGGCCTCCGCGTCGCTGCTCTTGCCGGCGCGGGCCTGCAGGCCCTCGGCGACAGCGGAAGCGACGACCTTGGTCAGCAACGCCGCGGAACGGATCGCGTCGTCGTTGCCCGGGATCGGGTAGTCGACGAGGTCCGGATCGCAGTTGGTGTCGAGGATGGCGATGACCGGGATGTTCAGCTTGCGGGCCTCACCGACGGCGATGTGCTCCTTGTTGGTGTCGACGACCCAGATCGCCGACGGAACCTTCGCCATGTCGCGGATGCCGCCGAGGGTGCGCTCCAGCTTGTTCTTCTCACGCGTGAGCATGAGGATTTCCTTCTTGGTGCGTCCCTCGAAGCCGCCGGTCTGCTCCATCGACTCGAGCTCCTTCAGGCGCTGCAGGCGCTTGTGAACGGTCGAGAAGTTGGTGAGCATGCCGCCGAGCCAGCGCTGGTTCACGTAGGGCATGCCCACGCGGGTGGCCTCTTCGGCGATGGACTCCTGAGCCTGCTTCTTGGTGCCGACGAACAGCACGGTTCCACCGTGAGCGACGGTCTCCTTGACGAACTCGTACGCCTTGTCGATGTACGTCAGGGTCTGCTGCAGGTCGATGATGTAGATGCCGTTGCGGTCGGTGAAGATGAACCGCTTCATCTTCGGGTTCCAGCGACGGGTCTGGTGTCCGAAGTGGGCGCCGCTGTCGAGCAGCTGCCGCATAGTCACAACAGGCATGCCTGTTTCTCTCTTTCGTGTCGGTTTCCGCGGTGGATCTTCCGATCCCCGCCCTGGCGCCCACATGCCCGTCGAACCCTTGCGGGACCGGCCGACGGCCATTGCCGATGCGGCCCGGAGAAACGGGTCGGCATCGATGCGCGGACGCGCGAAGTCGATCTGCGTATACAGACCGCCCGACAAGTGTACGCGGAGCAGGCGCGGATCCCTAACCGGGAGTCACCGGACCTGTGGACGGATCCGGAGTTGTCCACAGATCGCGTCGCCCCCCTGGTGCGCAGCGACTCCGATTCACGAGGCTGGCGGGCATGCTCCTCACCGCTCCCCTCCGGTCGCTCGCCGTCGTGATCGCCGTGGTCGTCGTGCTCACCGCTGCGCCGGGACCCGGATCGGCCGACGCCGGACGGTTCGTGTGGCCGCTCGATCCCCGGCCGGTCGTGAGCCGGCAGTTCGACCCGCCCGAGCAGAACTGGCTCCCCGGTCACCGCGGTGTCGACCTCGACGCACACGTGGGGCAGACCGTCGTGGCCGCCGGTGACGGCGTCGTCGCGTTCGCCGGTGTCGTGGCCGGGAAGCCTGTGGTCTCCGTCGATCACGAGGGCGGGCTGCGCACCACCTACGAGCCGGTGGAGGCGGCGGTCGCCGCGGGTCGCCGGGTGACGAGGGGCGATCCCATCGGCACCGTCGTCGCCGGTCACGATGGCTGCGCCTCCCCCGCATGCCTGCACTGGGGACTCCGACGCGGCCGCGACGACTATCTCGACCCGCTGCCCCTCGTCGAGCGCCCGGTGATCCGCCTGCTGCCGGTATGAGACGTCCCGGGGCCCGTGCGCCCCGCCTGGCGCACTGCGTGTCGACCCGACTAGCGCCCCGCGTGTCGACCCGACTAGCGCCCCGCCTGTCGACCCGACTAGCGCCCCGCGTGTCGACCCGACTAGCGCCCCGCGTGTCGACCCGACAGTGCAGGGAAGTCGTCGGCGACCATCGCGGCGAGTTCGACGAACGCCGTGCGTGTCGCGGGGCGGAGGCGTTCGAGATCGATCTCGGCTCCCTCGGCGAGATGCTCGTCGAAGGGCAGCACCTTCACCGCCCGGCACCGCGCGAGGAAATGCGCGGTCAGCGCGTCCATGTCGATGCTCGCCGCACCCGGGCGCGGCGAGCTGATCACCACGACCGTGCGTTCGACCAGGTCGGAGTAGCCGTGCGCCTGCAGCCAGTCGAGGGTCGCCGCCGCACTGCGGGCCGCGTCGACCGCAGGTGAGGCAACGAGGACGAGGGTGTTCGCCAGGTCCAGCACGCCCCGCATAACCGAATGCATGATCCCGGTCCCGCAGTCGGTGAGGATCACGTTGTAGTAGACCTGCAGAATGCCGACGACGCGGCGGTAGTCCTCCTCGCTGAACGCTTGGGAGGCAGCGGGATCGCGTTCGCTCGCGAGCACTTCGAGCCGGCTCGGCGCCTGGGAGGTGTGGGCACGCACGTCCGAGTACCGGCGGATGTTCGACGCGTTCGCGAGCAGGTCCCGCACCGTCGAGGTGGTCTGCTGCGGAATTCTCTGCCCGAGGGTGCCGAAGTCCGGATTCGCGTCGACGGCGATGACGCAGTCGCCGCGCAGCGACGCGAACGTCGACCCGAGCCCGACGGTCGTGGTGGTCTTTCCAACCCCGCCCTTCAGCGACAGCACCGCGATCCGGTAGTCGCCCGGGATCGGCTGGCGGATCCGGGCGACGAGCTCCTCGCGGCGCTCACTGCCTCCTCCGTCGAGCCTGCCGCCGGTCAGCCGGTCGACCCGCTCCCGCCACCGCCGCGTGGAACGTCGTGACCTGCGGACGAGCACTCCCGACGCGAGGTCGACATTCGACGGCTGATGGTCGAACCGATGGGCCTCGTGTTGCAGGTCGTCGACCGGAGCGTCCGTTCGCGCCGGTAGCGGGCCCGAGACCTCGGGTTCGACCGGTCCAAGAGCGACCTCCGTAGTCTCCGGGCCCGACACCTCAGGTGCAGGTGCAGGTGCCACAGTGTCGGGCTGCGTCTCCATGGCTTCGGGTGCCGCTTCCGAGAAGACGGGCTCAGGCTCGGGTTCGGTCACGGCTTCCGGAACCACCGCATCGGTCGCTGCCGAGACCGCCGCCTCGGGCTCCGACGATGGGAGCACCGGATTCTCGGGTCGCGCCGGTTTGTGCGCGACGAGCGGTTCGGACGCCTCCGGCTCCGGGTCGTCTGCGCTGATCCGGGGCCGCAACGCCATGCCGAGAGGCACGGAGGCCGTCATCTCGATCGGAGCGGAGGCAGTGGGCGGAATCGCACCGTCGCCAGGCGAAGTGGAGGAGCCGAGCGTCTCGGCGACTCTGGCCGCGCGGCGGAGGCCGCGGCGCGCGTGGTCGGTTCCGGATTCCGGTGGGTCCTGCAGCCAGGCGGGCACGGCAGGACCCGGTTCGTTGCGTCTCATCTGTTCCCCCGATTCGATGGTGCCGGCGCACGCTATCAAACCGGGACGGCTTCTCGGGCAGGCCGATCAGGCGCGGGGATGAGCCTGATCGTGCGCGGCGCGCAGACGCGCCACCGACACGTGGGTGTAGAGCTGCGTGGTGGCCAGACTCGAATGGCCCAGGACCTCCTGGACCACGCGCAGGTCCGCTCCCCCTTCGAGCAGGTGCGTCGCAGCACTGTGCCGCAGGCCGTGCGGTGCGAGGTCGGGTGCGCCCGGCACCGACGAGACGGCGTCGTGCACCACAGACCGGACCTGCCGCTGATCGATCCGGCCACCACGCTTGCCCAGCAGCAGCGCCGCACCCGACGACGGTCGTGCGAGATGCGGGCGTCCGTGACGCAGCCACGCGTCGAGCGCCTCTGCCGCGGGACCTCCGTAGGGAACGATCCGTTCCTTGTCGCCCTTGCCGAGAACCCGGACGACCCGCCGCTCGGCGTCGACGTCGTCGATGTCGACCGCGCACAGCTCACCGACCCGGATTCCGGTGGCATAGAGCAGCTCGACGATCACCCGGTCACGCAGTGCGACGGGATCGAGTTCACGCGCACCGGATTTCGCGGCCTCCATGATCTCCAGTGCCTGGTCGTCGCGGAGCACGGCGGGCAGGGAGCGGTGCGGACGTGGCGAGACCAGACGCGTCGCCGGATCGGCGTCGAGTCGGCGGGTGCGTACGAGCCATGCCGTGAAGACGCGTGCCGACGAGGTGCGCCGCGCGAGCGTGGTGCGGGCCGCTCCCGCCGCCACCATCCCGGCGAGCCAGGATCGCAGCAGATCGAGGTCGAGGTCGGTGATGCGCGCATCGGGATTCCGGTCGGCGAGGTGCTGCAACAGCGAACGGATGTCGGCGCGATAGGCGCGGATCGTGTGTTCCGAGCGGTTGCCTTCGAGGCGGAGGTGGTCGACGAAGTCCTCGAGGTGCACGTCCAGCGTCGCGGGGAGCATGTCGGATTCCTTGCCTCGCATGGGTCTACCGTGCGGCACGACCGCCTCGGGTGCAACGGCCCGCGCCGACTAAGGTGCTTTCGTGAACAAAACGATCCCGGTACCGATGTTGTGCGCCCTGGCGTTGCTGTCGGCGATCGCGCCGCTCGCCACGGACATGTACCTCCCGGGACTTCCCGTCATGGCGGAGAGCCTGGGCAGTTCGACCGTCGGCGTCCAGCTCACACTCACGACGTTCATGGCGGGTCTCGGACTCGGCCAGCTGCTCGTGGGTCCCCTGTCGGACGGCTGGGGCCGTCGACGGCTGATCCTCGCCGGCACGATCGTCCTGGCGGTGAGCAGCGCGATCTGCGCGATGGCACCCACCGTCGAGATCCTGATCGCTGCGCGTCTGGTCCAGGGCTTCAGCGGCGGCACCGGCATCGTCCTCGCCCGGGCGGTCATCGCCGACCGGGCGCGAGGCAATCAGGCCGCCAAGCTGTTCAGCCTGATGATGATCATCGGTGGCATCGCGCCCGTCGCCGCTCCTCTGCTCGGTGGTGTGCTGCTTGGACCGATCGGATGGCGCGGCATCTTCTGGGTGCTCACGGGCCTGGCCGTCCTGATGGCCGTCGGCGCCTTCGCGTTCGTCCCGGAGACCCTGCCGCCGGAGGAGCGGCACGGCGGCGGTCTGAAGACGATGGCCGGCAACTTCGGGTACGTCCTCCGGCAGCGACGCTTCGTCGGTTACGCCGCCGCGATGGCCCTGGGCTTCGGCGCCATGTTCTCGTACATCTCGGCCTCGCCGTTCGTCACCCAGAACATCCTCGGTCTGAGCCCCGGCCAGTTCTCGATGGTGTTCGCCGTGAACTCGGCCGGTCTCGTGCTGGCCAATGCCGTCAACACCCGCCTCATCGGCCGGTTCGAGGTGCGGACACTGCTGCTCTTCGGTGTGACCACCATGTTCACGGCGGGCGCCCTGCTGTTGCTGACGATGGTCGTCGTCGGCTACGTCGCGGCGCTGATCCTGCCGCTGCTGTTCGTCGCGATCAGCATGATGGGCCTGACGCTGGGCAACGCCACCGCGCTGGCCCAGTCGCAGGTCCCGAAGGCGGCCGGTACGGGCTCCGCCGTGATCGGCGCCTCCCAGTTCGGTCTCGCCGCCGTGGTCTCCCCCCTCGTCGGGCTCGGCGGCGAAGGCACAGGTATCCCGATGGCCGTCGCCATCGTCGTGTGCTCGGGACTCGCGCTCACCTCCGCTGCGGTGCTGGCGCGTGACTCGGCCGCGGTGCCGGCGCGCGAGTCCTCGAGCTGACGCGAACCGCCGCCGTCAGTTGCTCTCGACGGCCGCCAGTTCGCTCTTCCATACGCGGAAGCCCTCCTCGGTGCGTCCGCGACGCCAGTAACCCGAGATCGACGCGCGTGCCGGCGGTACGGCCCGTTCCTTCCGCAGGTACGGCCGGATGTGCTTCATGACGGCCTCGGCCTCACCGTGCACGAAGACCTGCACGTCGCCGCCCGGCCAGGGCAGGGCCTTCACCGCTGCGACGAGCGGCGAGTTGCCGTCGATCAGGTCGGCACCGGCGTCACCGGCCGCGACACCGCGATGGAGCCACGTGATGTCCACACCCGCCGGCGCGTCGAGTTTCAGTTCGTCGCCTGGACCGATGACCTCCAGGAAGACCGCGCCCCGCGCGTCGGCGGGCAGGTCCTCGAGCGCAGTCGCGATCGCAGGGATCGCGGTCTCGTCGCCGGCGAGCAGATGGAAGTCGGCGGAGCGATCGGGCCGGTATCCCGCGCCGGGTCCCCGCACCACGACCTGCGTGCCCGGTTGCACCGAGTGAGCCCACGGCCCCGCGACACCCTCGTCGCCGTGCACGACGAAGTCGATCCAGATCTCCCCGGCGTCCGGGTCCACGCGCCGGACGGTGTAGGTGCGGACGACCGTCTCGTCCCCCGCGGGCAGCTCGATCTTCACGTAGCTGTCGGTCTCCGCACGGGCCTGGAACTCGCCGAAGCCGTCTCCGCCGAGCACCACGCGGACGAAGTGCTCGCCGATCGCCTCGGTCCGCAGAACCGTGAGTGTCGTCCCCATGGGCGCTTTCCGTGCCACCGAACCTCCTATTAGGGTTACCTATCTCGCGTCACCGTACTCTGTCGCGGGGTGCGGCGGGGAGGTCACGATCGGCGAGGCTCTAGGCTCGAGAACATGAGCACCACCGCGGCCGACATCGCCACATGGATGACCGACATCATCACCACCGAACGCAGGGTCACCCAGACCGACATGGTCGACGCGATCGAGGCCAAGTTCGGCTCCGAGTGGATCTACGTGAACGACAACGGCCACCCCTCGATCGACCGCGCCGTCCTCAAGGAGTTCCGCAAGGCCCACCGCGGTGCCGTGAAATGGGACCGCGAGGACCGCGCTTGGTACGTCGAGGACGAGCCGACCGCCGACACCTCGGCCGAGTAGGCGGTCCTCCTCCGAATTCACCCTCGCGCGTCCCCGCGAAACGTCTCGGAGTCTGTGAACATACGGTCACGACTCCTTCGCGCGACCGTCTCCGGCACCGCCGGGCGGATCGGCGCGTCGGCGGCAGGTCGGAGGGCGCCGGGTGGACATCGAGAACGTGCGGGAACCTACCGTTCCCGCTCGCGAACTGGCGACGATCTGTGTGCTGGCGATCGTGGCCGGCGCCGTCATCGGCGTCGTCGGCGGGGCCTTCCGCTGGTGCCTGGAACGGCTCGAGCGATGGCGGATCCACACCGCGGAGTGGGCGCACGAACTTCCCGGTCCGGGATGGCTCGTGCCGGTGGGAATCACGATCCTTGGCGCTCTGCTCGCAGCGCTGATCGTCCGGATGGTCCCCCTCGCCTCGGGTAGCGGAATCCAGCACGTCGAAGCCGTCGACCGCGGGCAGGCCGAGCCCCCACCTCTGTCGGTGCTGCCCTCCAGATTCGTCGGGGCGCTCCTGTCGATCGGGTCGGGTCTCGTCCTGGGACGGGAGGGCCCGATCGTGCACATGGGTGCCGCGGTGGGCGCCGAGACCGCACGCTGCGCCCGGCGTCCCGAGCACGAACGTCTGCTGCAGACCTCGGTGTCCGGTGCCGGACTCGCGGTCGCGTTCAATGCCCCGATCGGCGGTGCGCTGTTCGTCTTCGAGGAGGTCACCGCCAGCTTCCGTTTCCGCACGGTCGTACCCGTCGTCCTGTCGGTGGCCGCCGCGGTGGTGTGCTCGCGGACGATCGTCGGCGACACCCCCGACTTCGCCGTGGACCCCATCGCTCCCCCGTCGATCGTCCTGCTGCCCGTGTTCGTGGTGTTCGGTCTGCTCACCGGACTGCTCGGCGCGGCCTACAACCGGATGGTCCTGGGCTCGCTGAGCGTGGTGGAGTCGGTCCGGTCGCTCTCCCCGGTGATGAAGGCTGCAATCATCGGCGGACTCGTCGGGTTGTTGTCCGTGGTCGCACCGTGGGCCGGCGGTGGCGGCGACTCCCTCGTCCAGCACGTGGTGAGCGGTGGTGCGCTCGCACTGCCGGTGGTCGCCTGGTACGTCCTGCTGCGGTTCGTCGCCGGCCCGCTGTCGTACGCGGCCGGGACACCGGGCGGACTGTTCGCGCCGCTCCTCGCACTGGGCGCTCTCTGGGGTCTGTTGTGCGCCGGGATCTGTACCGCGATCGTCCCCGGGATCGGGTCGTCCCTGGCCGTGCCGATGGCCATCGCGGGGATGGCCGCTCTCTTCGGCGCGTCGGTGCGGGCCCCGATCACCGGAGTCGTCCTCGTCGTGGAGATGACCGCGGCGACGGGAGTGACGGTCCCGATGCTCGCCGCGACGATCTGCGCCGTCGTCGTGGCGTATTCCACGCGGGTCCCGCCCATCTACGACAGCCTGCGCGACCGCATGTTCGGCACCCCTCCCGACCGGGGGTAGACCGCCCCGGGCGTCGATCCGCCGTCACGTCCGCCGCCACCCTCCGTCCGTCACCACCACCAGACCGTCGAGTTCGAGCAGGGGCAGCGCCGCCCGCACCCGCTCGATCGGCAGCCCCGCGGACTCGGCCACCATCGCCGGATCACAGACATCCGACGCCGGAAGCGCCTCGTAGACCAGGGCCATGTCGCCCGACAATCCGTCCAGGTCGCGGCGGAACAGGCCGTCGAGGTCGTCGTCCCCGCCCGCCAGCAGCGGACCGCACTCCTCGACGACGTCGCGCGCCGCGCCCACCAGACGCGCCTCGCCCTCCCTGATCATGCGGTGACAGCCCTGCGAGGCCGCCGAGGTCACCGGTCCGGGCACCGCCATGACAGGCCGCCCGAGTCGTCGCGCCCACGCCGCGGTGTTGCGCGCCCCGCTGCGCCAGCCCGCCTCGACGACGACCGTGCCGGCGGACAACCCCGCGATCAGCCGGTTGCGGGCGAGGAACCGGTACCGCGCCGGAGTCGTGCCCGGGGGATACTCGCTCACCACCAGACCCGATTCGGAGATCCGCCGCAACATCGTCGCGTGTGCCGCCGGATACGCCCGGTCGACACCGCAGGCCAGGATCGCGACGGTGGTGCCACCCACCCCGAGCGCCGCGCGGTGTGCGGCCGCGTCGACGCCGAAGGCCGCGCCGGACACGACCGTCCATCCGTCGGCGGCGAGATCCCCGGCGATCTCGGCGGTGACGTGCTCCCCGTAACCGCTCGCGGCGCGGGTCCCGACGATGCCGATCGCGCGTTCGGCGAGGTCGTCGATCCGCCGGCTCCCCCACACCCACAGCGCGAGGGGTGGCCCTTCGGCGTCGGTCGCGGTGTCGAGAGTGCCGAAGCCGAGCATCTGCCAGGCAGGCCATTCGTCGTCGTCGGGCGTGACCAGTCGCCCGCCGGCCCGTCCCAAACGATCGAGATCCCGTGCCGCGGTATCGAGGTGTGCCCGCACCGAGTACCGCGACGAGAGTTCGTCGAGGCCCGCACCCGACCGGATGGCGGCTGCCACCTCGAGTACACCCTCGGCTTCCACTGCCGCCGACAACGAACGTGACGCACCCTGTGCGACGGTCGACAGATAGGCCCAGGCCAGGCGCCGTTCGTCGCCGTGCCCGCTCATGCGACACCCCGATCCCGGAAGTCGAGTGCGGCAGCGACGTGCGTCGCCGTCGGCGAATCAGAACCGTCGAGGTCGCTCAGCGTCCACGCGACCCGCAGTGCCCGATCCGCTCCTCGCGCGGTGATGGCGCCCTTGCGCAGCGCCCATTCGACGGGTTCGAGCGCAGCACGTGGAAGACGGAACTTCTGCCGGAGAGCCGGCCCGGGCACCTCGGCGTTGGTGGCCCAGCCGTGCTCGGCCCACCGCTCGCGTGCCGCGGCTCTCGCCCGGGCGACACGCGCCCGTACGTCGTCGGTGCTCTCGCCGGTCTCCCCCATCAACGCGCTGGTCGCGACGGCTTGCATCCGGACCCGCAGGTCGACGCGGTCGAGGAGCGGGCCCGACAGACGCCCCAGATAGCGGCGACGTGCGGTCGGCGCACACACGCAGTCGGCGTCGCGTGGTGGTGCGCACGGGCACGGGTTGGCGGCGAGGATCAGCTGGAAGCGGGCCGGATATCGCGCGACACCGTCCCGGCGGGCGATGCGCACCTCCCCGTCCTCGAGCGGCGTCCGCAGCGCTTCGAGTGTCTTCGTCCCCATCTCGGCGACCTCGTCGAGGAACAGCACGCCACGGTGTGCCCGGCTCACCGCGCCGGGTTTCGCCATGCCGGTACCGCCTCCGATCAGCGAACTCACCGACGCCGTGTGATGGGGCGCGATGAAGGGCGGCTCCGTCACGAGCGGCCGGTCGCTGGTGAGGGTGCCCGCCACCGAATGGATGGCCGTCACCTCGAGGGCGTGACTTTCGTCCAGGTCCGGCAGGATCCCCGGAAGTCGCTGCGCGAGCATTGTTTTCCCGATTCCCGGCGGGCCGGTCAACATCAGGTGGTGCGCGCCGGCCGCAGCGACCTCGATCGCGCGACGCGCTTCGTGCTGGCCGACCACTTCGCTGAGATCGCCGCGCACCGCCCGCGGTGGCAGCGCGCGCGGATCGGGCCGTTCGAGCGGACCGTCGCCCTGGAGCCAGAGCACCAACTCGCGCAGTGTCTCGGCGCCGTAGACGTCGATGCCGTCGACGAGCGCCGCTTCGGTCATCGTCGCGGTCGGCACCACCACGCGCGACCAGCCGTGTTTCTTCGCCGTGAGCACGGCGGGCAGCACACCGCGCACCGGCCTGACGCGCCCGTCGAGCGCGAGTTCGCCGAGCAGCACCGTCCGGGAGACGGCCTCGGTCGGCACGACATCCGCTGCGTCGAGCACCGCGCACGCCAGTCCGAGATCGTAGACACTGCCGACCTTCGGCAGCGTGGCCGGCGACAGTGCGAGCACGACCTTCGAATCCGGCCACTTGGCACCGGAATTCGACACGGCGGCGCGCACCCGGTCGCGCGACTCCTGGAGCGCGGTGTCGGGCAGCCCGACCATCGTCACGCCCGGCAGACCTCGCCCGATGTCGGCTTCGATCTCGACGACCTGCCCGTCGATCCCGGAGACGGCGACCGACCAGGCACGGCCGAGCGCCATCAGAGGACCTGCTTGCGATGGGTGATCTCCGGGGCGTGTCCCCGCGCGAGCAGGACGGTGACCACATCGACGCGGATGTGCGACCAGCGGCGCGTCTGCTCGGACAACCACAGTCCGGCGAGGCGACGGATCCTTTCGGCCTTCGCGGGCGTCACCGCCTCGGCGGGGGTGCCGTAGCCGGTGCCGGTGCGGGTCTTGACCTCGACGAAGACGACGGACGCGCCGTCCTGTGCGATGAGATCGAGTTCGCCGTATCGGCTGCGCCAGTTCCGTTCGAGCACGACCATGCCGGTCGACTCGAGGTATTCGGCGGCAAGATCCTCGCCTCGCGCGCCCAGATCCCGGTTGTGTGATGTCCGATTGGTCCCCTGCATGCCCCCACTGTGGAGGACCGGGACACGCGGAATCGGGGTCCGAGCACGAAGATCGGGGAAACTGTGGATGAGTGCGGTGCCTGTGCACAACGGCGGGCGACGAGCCACGGAGAACGGCTCGGTGTCGGCGCCCCGGCTAGGATGCGGCCGCTGTGCGCAGGGTCATCCCCGAGGGCGTCAGCCCAGCTTGTCGGGCAGTCTCAGTTCGGGCTTGTCGAGCTCTTCGATGTTGACGTCCTTGAAGGTGATGACACGGACGTGCTTGACGAAGCGGGCGGGACGGTACATGTCCCACACCCAGGCGTCGGACATGCGCACCTCGAAGTACACTTCGCCGTTGGCGTTGTGCGGCAGCAATTCCACCGCGTTCGCCAGGTAGAACCGGCGTTCGGTCTCCACGACGTACGCGAACTGACCGACGATGTCCCGGTACTCCCTGTACAGCGAGAGTTCCATCTCGGTTTCGTACTTCTCGAGATCCTCGGCACTCATCGGTCTCGGTGTCCTCCCAGTCTGGTGTGTCCTGCAATCATCCCGCATCCGCCTCGTCGGTGAACAATCGACGCCCCAGGTCGTCTGCATACGATCGACGAACCAGGTCGTCGGCATACGATCGACGAACCAGGTCGTCGGCGAACAGCCGACGTCGCACTGCGGGCACTCCGCACACCGAGCGCACATTGGCCCACGACCGCCGGTGCTGCGGCGACGGGCCGTGCTCGGCCAACGCCGCCATGTGCGTCGGAGTGCTGTAGCCCTTGTGTACTGCGAAACCGTACTCCGGTAGCTCGCCGTCGAGGTCGACCATCATGCGATCGCGTGTGACCTTCGCGAGCACGCTGGCCGCCGCGATGCACGCGGCCGCCGCGTCGCCGCCGATCACGGGCAGCGACGGCGCGGGCAGTCCGGGCACTCGGAAACCGTCGGTCAGCACGTAACCGGGCGGAGTCGACAGACCTGCCACCGCGCGTCGCATGCCCTCGATGTTGGCGACGTGGATGCCGATCGCGTCGATCTCCTCCGCGGGGATCACCACCACGCTCCACGCCCGGGCGCGTCGCACGATCACCGAGTACAACTCCTCGCGGGTGCGTTCGGTGAGCTTCTTCGAATCGTCGAGCCGGTCGAGCGACGCGTGCGGCCGGTCGCCGAGCACGCACGCGGCGACGACGAGCGGCCCGGCGCAGGCACCGCGGCCGGCTTCGTCGACCCCCGCGACCGGACCGAGACCGCACCGCGCGAGCGCGGACTCCATGGTGCGCAGTCCGGAGGAGCGACGGATCACGGGTCGAGGTGGCCAGGCAGTCACGAGGGAAGGATCTCCGGTGAGTCGATGAGGCCCCATCGGCCGGGAGGCAGCACGATGAAGCGGGCTTTTCCGATGACATTGTCCAGCGGGATAGAGCCCTGGTGCTCGTCCCCGACGTGGTAGCGCGAGTCGGCCGAGTTACTGCGGTTGTCGCCCATCACCCAGACGTGGTCCTCGGGCACGGTGACGGGCCCGAAGCAACGCCCGGAGGGGACTTCGGTCTCGCAGGTGACGACACCCGGGGTGAACGGGAAGTCCATGGTCACGTACGGCTCGTCGAGCGGGACACCGTCGACGAGGACGCGGCCCTGGTCGTCGCAGCATTCCACCGTCTGCCCGCCGGTCGCGATCACGCGCTTGACGAGGTCGTTCTCGTCCGGCGGCACGACGCCGACGAGCGAACCGATCTCCTGCAGTCCCCGCACGACGACGTTGTCGGAACGGGTCGAGGTGTAGCCGGCCGACCACGAGTCGGGGCCTTCGAAGACGATGACGTCGCCGGGACGGGGGTCGGTGAAGCGGTATCCCACCTTCTCGACGACGATGCGGTCGCCGGTGCAGCCCGGGCAGCCGTGCAGTGTCGGCTCCATCGACTCCGAGGGGATGAGATAGACCCGCGCCACGAAGGTCTGCAGCAGGAAGCTCAGGGCCAGTGCGACGACGACCAGGATCGGCAGTTCACGCCAGAACGACTTCTGCTTCTTCGCCTTCGGGGCGGTGTCCTTCGCTGCGGGGTCCTCGCGCCGGTGGTGTGCACCGTCGGCTCGATCGCTCCGAGCCGAACCTCGAACATCGTTGCGGTTCACATCCGGTCGAGCCGGATCGTGCGGGGAATCTGCCACCTCGACAGACTAGCGTCTGCGGCACGGCGGCCCGCCGAGGACGACCGTCGACCGGACGGGAGAGGGACAGACCGCTGCCCACAACGACGACGACCCGGCCGGGACGGAAGTCCGGGCCGGGTCGTCGGATGCTGTATCGAGTGGCTCGGGAGCCGTGCCGAGCAGCCCGAGGGGCTGGTCAGCGGCCGAAGATCAGCGCTTCTCCTTGATCTTGGCAGCCTTGCCGCGCAGCTCACGCAGGTAGTAGAGCTTCGCGCGACGGACGTCGCCACGGGTCAGCACGTCGATCTTGGCGAGGTTGGGGCTGTGGACCGGGAAGGTGCGCTCCACGCCGACGCCGAAGGAAACCTTGCGGACGGTGAAGGTCTCGCGGATGCCGCCGCCCTGACGCCGGATCACGACGCCCTTGAAGACCTGCACACGCTCCTTGCTGCCCTCGATGACCTTGACGTGCACGTCGAGAGTGTCGCCGGGACGGAAGTCCGGGATGTCGTCGCGCAGCGACTTGGCGTCCAGAAAGTCCAGGGTGTTCATCGGTTTTTCATCCTCTTGTTCGCTCGAGCAGAGGAACCTGGCGGCGACCGCCGTGTGGCGGGCTCGACCGGTTCGTGCCCAGGTCAGGTAGGCGTGCCCGAACGGGGCAACCCGTCCATTGTGCCAGACGGAACACCGATCGATGAAATCGGCGGTGGCGCCGGCTTGACGCGACGGTCCAGTTCGGCCTCGGTCGCGGTGCGCGAGTGCTCGACACTGCCCCGCACGGTTTCGAGCGTCGGTGCGCCCGCGACGAGATCCTGCACGAAGATCTTGGCGCGGATCACCGGGCGCCGCAGTCGACGTTCGCGTTCGAGCGCGCGCGCCATGCGACGGGGCCGCTTGCCGTACCGCCAGCGAGCCCAGGGCGCGCCGGGCCGGGAGAGCCGGATCGCGCCGACCCACAGCAGCGGAACGACGAACAGCCCCACCAGGCCCGTCCAGATCTTTCCTTTCACCAGGACGATCGCGGCGAGCAGGAGGTTCACGAGCACAGCCACCACCAGCGCGGCCCGTCCGGCCCAGTCACCGCTGTCCTCGAAGTTCGTGGTGTCCCCGAGTTCGAACGGTCGCAGACCGAGCAACCACATCCCGGTCACGGCGATCGCCACGAAGACGGCGTCGACGGACACCCGTCCCTGTTCTTCCCAGTACACGTCGTTCAGATAGAAGATCAACGCGAACTCGTCGAGTGTCAGTGCGGCGCCGACTCCGAAGAGCGCCGCGAGGATGCACGCGGCGACGCGGTTCGCGTCCTCCGAGATCGCGATCAGTCCCCCACCGGCGATCACCATCGTGACGACACCGAACACCACGTGGTGCACGTGCTGACCGCCCGGGGTGATGTTGCCGGGCCACCAGCGCACCTGCGCGCGGATCAACCGCACGCTGATCCGGATGAAGACGAACGCGGCCACGAAACCGAGCAGGAAGAACAGCAGCGGCAGGCGCCCCTGATCGACGATCTCGCGCCGCATCCAGTCGAGCATCACCGGATCACCCCGGCCACCGTGGATCTCATGTCCACAGCATTGCAGGAGTGACCCGGTGATTCGCGTCAGTTGTTGCCGAAACCGGCGCGTCGCAGGGCGTCGGCCAAGGATCCGGAGGCGGCCGACGTCGAACGGCGGTCGCCGCCACGCCCCTGCTGCCCACGATTGCCCTGACCGCTGCGTCCACGACCGCCGCCCTGGTTGCCGCTGCCCTGACCTCCGGGGCGACGGCCACCTCCGCGCGGCTGGCCGCCCGACTTCTCGGCGCCCGGGGTGGGGACCTCGTCGTCGAGGCGCAGCGTCAGACCGATGCGCTGGCGCGCGACGTCGACCTCGAGAACCTTCACCTTGACGACCTCACCGGACCGGACGACGTCGTGCGGATCCTTCACGAAGCTGCGCGACATCGCGGAGACGTGCACGAGGCCGTCCTGGTGCACACCGACGTCGACGAACGCACCGAAGGCCGCGACGTTGGTGACCACTCCTTCGAGGACCATGCCGGGCCTCAGGTCGGCGACCTTCTCGACACCGGCGGCGAACGTCGCGGTCTTGAACTCCGGACGCGGGTCGCGGCCGGGCTTCTCGAGCTCGGAGATGATGTCGGTGACGGTCGGGACACCGAAGCGGTCGTCGGCGAACTCGTCGGCGCGCAGCTTCCGCAGGGTCGCGATGTTGCCGAGCAGTTCGCGGACGCTGCTGCCGGTCCGGTCGACGATCCGCCGCACCACCGGATACGCCTCGGGGTGCACCGCGGACGCGTCGAGCGGGTCGTCGCCGTTGGGGATGCGCAAAAAGCCCGCGCACTGTTCGAAGGCCTTCGGGCCGAGTCGCGGAACGTCCTCGAGCGCTCGCCGTGCACGGAACGGACCGTTCTGGTCGCGGTGGGCGACGATGCTCTCCGCGAGCGAGCCGGTGATCCCCGAGACCCGCGACAGCAGCGGGACAGATGCCGTGTTGACGTCGACGCCAACGGCGTTCACCGCGTCCTCGACGACCGCGCCCAGCGACCGCGCGAGCATCGTCTCGGACACGTCGTGCTGGTACTGGCCGACCCCGATCGACTTCGGGTCGATCTTGACCAGTTCGGCGAGTGGATCCTGCAAGCGGCGCGCGATGGAGACCGCACCACGGATGGACACGTCGAGATCCGGGAGTTCCTTGGTGGCGTACTCGGAGGCCGAGTAGACGGACGCGCCCGCCTCGGACACCACGATCTTCGTCAGCCCGGGCACCTTCGCCAGCGACACGAGTTCGGCTGCGAGAGCGTCTGTCTCACGCGACGCCGTGCCGTTGCCGATGGCGATCAGTTCGACACCGTGCCGCGCGACCAGCGCGGCGAGCACCGCGAGGGCCTCGTCACGCTTGTTGTGCGGCTGATGCGGATAGATGGTGGCGTGGTCGACGACCTTGCCGGTCGCGTCGACGACGGCGACCTTCGTGCCGGTGCGGTAGCCGGGGTCGAGGCCCATCGTCGGTCGCGTTCCGGCCGGTGCGGCGAGCAGCAGGTCCTTGAGGTTGGCGGCGAAGACGTCGACCGCGTCCTTCTCGGCGGACTGCCGCAGCCGCATCCTGATGTCCAGCGACAGCGACATCTGCAGCTTGGTGCGCCACGCCCACCGCACAGTGTCGAGCAGCCACTTGTCGGCGGCGCGTCCCTCGTCGGCGATGTCGAAGCGCGTCGCGATCCGGCCCTCGTAGTAGGTGCGCTCACCGGGCACCGGCTCGTCGATCTCGGGATCGAACGACAGTGACAGCACCTCCTCCTTCTCGCCGCGCAGGAGGGCGAGAATGCGGTGCGAGGGCAGCTGGGTGAACGGTTCCGAGAACTCGAAGTAGTCGGAGAACTTCGCGCCGTCGTTCTCCTTGCCGGACCGCACGGTGGAGCTCACCTTGCCGCGCGTCCACATCGCCTCGCGGAGCTCGCCGACGAGGTCCGCGTCCTCGGCGAAGCGTTCGACGAGGATGGCGCGCGCACCGTCGAGCTGCTCGGAGGTGTATCCGGCGGGGTCGGTGGTGGGGTCGCCGATGAGCGCGTCGGCGACGGGTTCGTGACCGGCCTCGCGCGCGATCTGCGCCTTGGTGCGCCGCTTCGGCTTGAACGGCAGGTAGATGTCCTCGAGCCGCGCCTTGGTGTCGGCGAGCATGATCTGTCCGCGCAGCGTGTCGTCGAGCTTGCCCTGCGCCTCGATCGATTCGAGGATCGCGACACGGCGCTCGTCGAGTTCACGCAGATAGCGGAGGCGTTCCTCGAGGGTGCGCAGCTGGGCGTCGTCGAGCCCGCCGGTCGCCTCCTTACGGTAGCGCGCGACGAACGGCACGGTCGCGCCGCCGTCGAGCAGTCCCACGGCCGCAGCGACCTGGTCTTCGCGGACGTCGAGTTCCTGGGCGATCCGCTGGTTCACGGTGTCGAGTTCGGTCGTCACGTCGAACGACCCTACAGTTGCCGTCCCCCGCCCGCGCCTGTGACCGTGGGGCGCCTGCGCGCGTAACGGCACTCGCGCTCGCGAGCGGGGTCCGTGCAGGCTGCCGGGTGGACCGGCGCTATCGTCCACAGCACAATGGAATGCAGGAACCGGACATGAAGCACGGGCGCGGACGCGCACGATCGGGCGCGATGATGCTGTGCGTGGCCACCGCACTGGCCGTATCCGGCTGCGAATCGATGGACTCCCATCCGCTCCCGCACGAGGCGCTCGGTCTCGCCTCGGTGACGGACACCGATTCCGACGAATCGACCGTGACGCTGTCGACGGCCGAACTGCCCCGACAGATCGACGCGGCCGTCGCGCTCGCCGACAGCCGCGGAGCGCGCCTGACTGTCGCCGTGCTCGACCGTGAATCCGGGACCCGCGTGCTCGGCGGTTCGGACGAACCCTTCGAGACCGCCTCGACGGTGAAGCTGTTCATCGCCGAGGAGGTCCTGTACCGCGAGGTGACGGGCGAGGCGACGCTCGCCGACGAGGACCACGAGTTGATCCGGTCGATGCTGCGGTCGTCGGACGACAACGCGGCGACGCTGTTGTGGGAGACCTACGGTGGTCCCGAGATCGTCGAGCACGTCGTGGAGCGGCACAACCTGACCGGCACAACTCCCCCGGATCCGGGGTCCTGGTGGTGGAACACGACCACGACGGCGTCGGACCTGCTGACCTGGTACGACGATCTGCTCGGCGACAGTGCCTCCGGTGATGAGAGCGCGGCCCGGATCGTCGGCCATCTGGTGGAGTTCACCGACGAGGGCATCGACGGATACGACCAGCGTTTCGGGCTTCCCGAGGATCTCGGCGACTCCACGGACCTGGGTGTGAAGCAGGGGTGGATGTGCTGCCCGGCCGGTGAATGGCTGCACCTGTCCACCGGGTTCTTCGGCGACGACCACCGGTACGCGGTCGTGGTCGCGGCGCGGGAGACCGTCACCTACGAAGAGTCGGATCCCTTCTACGACACCGGTTTCCTGCCCGACACGGCGATGTACGACGCGACGGACGACGGGAGCGCGCAACACGCGCGCGAGACCGTCACGCTGGCGGTCGAGACGACGCTCGGAAGCGCGCACCGGCCCTGAGGACCGTCGGGCCCGGCGTCAGTCGTCGGACGGGAGCAGATCGGGTCGTCGTTCGCGGGTGCGTTCGAGCGACTGCTCGTGGCGCCAACGAGCGACCTTGCCGTGGTCGCCGGACAGCAGCACCGGTGGCACCTCGAGGTCGCGCCACACCGCCGGCCGAGTGTAACTCGGCCCTTCGAGCAGTCCGTCGGAAAACGAATCCTCTTGATGCGACGCCTGATTGCCGAGTACACCGGGCAGCAGACGGACGACGGCCTCGACCATGACGAGGACGGCGACCTCCCCACCGATGAGGACGTAGTCGCCGATGCTCACTTCTTCGACGCGCACGCGCCGCGCGGCATCGTCGAAGACGCGCTGGTCGATTCCTTCGTAGCGGCCGCAGGCGAAGACGATCCGCTTCTCCTTCGACCACCGTTGTGCGGTGGCCTGATCGAAGCGGCGACCGGCGGGCGTCGGGACGACGAGCAGTACGTCGGGATCGGTTTCACCGTCGGGCCCGGCGAGCACGTCGTCGAGCGCCGGTCCCCACACGGTGGGTTTCATGACCATGCCCGGTCCGCCGCCGTAGGGCGCGTCGTCGACGGCCTTGTGCACGTCGTGCGTCCAGTCGCGCAGGTTGTGCACACCGACGGAGATGAGCCCCTTGTCGATCGCCTTGCCGAGCAGGGCGACGCGCAGGGGTTCGAGATATTCGGGGAAGATGGTGACGACGTCGAGCCGCACGGACTACTGCTTCCCCTCGGTCGACTTCTTCTTCTTGGACAGCGGTTCCCCGAAGTCGGGGTCGAGGAGTCCTTCGGGCGGATCGATCTCGATCACGCCGTCCCGGACCGACACCGTCGGGACGATCTCGGTGACGAACGGGACGAGTAACTCTCCGCGCTCCTGGCCGGCTGGCCGGATCGACAGCAGTTCACCGGCGGCCGTGTGCAGGACCTCGCGGACGGTGCCGACCTCGGTTCCGCCGTCGGGGCGACCGGCGACGATCCGCACCGTCAGCCCTTCGAGTTCGTGGTCGTAGAACTCGTCCGGGTCGTCGGACGGCGGAAGGTCGGCGCTGTCGACGACGAACAGCACCCCGCGCAGTGCGTCGGCGGCGTCGCGACCGTCGATGCCCTGCAGGCGCAGCAGAAGCCGCCCGGAGTGCTCCCGGGCGGCTTCCACTGTGTACTCGTGCAGGTGCCTGTCGCGAGGCTTACGGCCACGCAGGACCGCGCCGACGGCGAAGCGCTCTTCGGGTTCGTCGGTGCGAACCTCGACGACGACTTCGCCTCTGATGCCGTGCGACTTGGCCACACGGCCCACGACGAGCTCCATCGACGCTCGCCTAGCGGTCGGTGTCGACGACGTCGACACGGATACCTCGGCCACCGATTCCGGTGACGAGGGTCCGCAGCGCGGTCGCGGTGCGACCGCCGCGGCCGATGACCTTGCCGAGGTCGTCGGGATTGACGTGCACCTCGACGGTGCGGCCCCGACGGCCCGCGATCAGGTCGACGCGGACGTCGTCGGGATGGGCGACGATTCCACGAACGAGATGCTCGACGGCATCGGCGACCACGGCGCTCATTACTCGGCGGCCTCGGTGGACTCGGCCTCGGTGGCCGCCTCGGCGGTCTCTTCCTTGGCAGCCTTCTTCTTCTTGGGCGTGACGGCCTCGGCAGCCGGCTCGTTCTCGGCCTGCGCGAGGGCGGCCTGGAACAGCTCGAGCTTGGACGGCTTCGGCTCCGCCTTCTTCAGCGTGCCCTCGGCACCCGGCAGGCCCTTGAACTTCTGCCAGTCACCGGTGATCTTGAAGAGGTTGAGGACCGGCTCGGTCGGCTGCGCGCCGACGTTCAGCCAGTACTGCGCACGCTCCGAGTCGATCTCGATCAGCGAAGGCTCTTCCTTCGGGTGGTACTTGCCGATGGTCTCGATGGCCCGGCCGTTGCGGCGGGTGCGCGAGTCCGCGACGACGATGCGGTACTGCGGGTTGCGGATCTTGCCGAGACGGGTGAGCTTGATCTTGACAGCCACTGCTGTGTTCTCCTTCGGGGTGCGCCGAGGCGCGTGTCACGTGCAATTCGGACGACGCGCCCTTCTGGCACGCCCGGTTTTGCCTCTAGCCTGTGACCGCCGCGCGGTACGTAACCGGATGCGACGACAGCGAACCATTCTGCCAGACGCGCGAGCCAGGACGAAACCGGCACCCGGTGACTCCGCGCACCCTCTCTACAGCCGCGGGGCGCCCCGAGACCACCCGGCCGCGGAGCACCACAAGATCGGGACGCGCGGCCGCGGGGTCGCTGCGCGGATCCTCCCGGTACACGACGAAATCCGCCGACGTCCCCGATTCGAGACTCGGGTGCCCGAGCCATGCGCGGGCCTTCCAACTCGCCGCAGCGTACGCCTCGGTCGGGTCGAGACCCACGCGCACGAGCGATGCGATCTCGTCGGCGATGCGCCCGTGCTGCACCTGGTGCCCGCGTAGATCGGGATGCCGGCCTCGTGGGCAGCAGCGCCGATGGTCCCGTCGACGCGCGCGTACCGTACAGAGTGCGCATGTGCGCCGCATACACCGGGAATCGCGTCGCCGATGAGTTTGACCCAGCCGTCACCGGCCCGGGCCTGACGGGCCACTTCGTCGGGCAGCTACGACTCGTCCTCGAGGTCGACGGGTGTAGGGATGCAGCGAAGACTGGCCGGACACGCTGCTGCACATCGACAGATCCCGGGTGTGTCAACAGTACTCGTGCAAATGCGCGACTCGGTCGACCGCAGCGCCGATCGTGCGCGGCGGCAGCGTGTCGGGCACGCTGGCAGGGTGACAGAGCCTGACCAGGTGTGGCGTCCGCAGACTCGGCTACCGGTGTTGGTGACCACCGTGTCGATCGAAGACGGGGAGACACCGCCCCCGGAGGTCGGTGCCGTCGCGGTGTTTCCGTTGTTGTTCGAGGAAGATGCCCGCCGATCCGGCGGATCCGTCGATTGTCACGCTTGGCGCTGTGGCCGAGCCCCTGCATTCGGGAAAGCCCGCGTTGCAGCAGCCCGGGGACGGACGGCAGTGGTGGGACTGGACGGTGCTGCTGCGCGGTGTGGGGTGGACGGCGACCTGGTACACCCGTCGTCCGGTGCTCGGTCAGGTCGAGGTCACCGGCCGGTTGATCGGTGATCTGTCCTACGCCACTATCGGGCGGATCCGCGGCCGGGTCAGGCGTATTCGCGTCGCATCCGATCGGTACCGGCGCGAGGTCGATCAGCCGCACTCGCCGTTCAGGCCGGTGCCCGGCACCCGCCGCTATCGGCAGGTCACCACGTCCCCACGATCGTTCGCCCATGTTGCCCGGCCCAGCGGCCCCGACCCGCTGGTCGAGCGCACTCACGAGGTGGGCGTGCTGGTGGATCTCGACTTGACCGATGTGCCGCCACCGCCGCTGCGGCCGAGCATGATCCCCGCCGCGATATCCGCGCACGAGTCGGACCTGTGGATCGCCGACCGTGAACTGCCCCTGGTCGTGCATCTCGACGCCGACCGGCGCGTGCGCGAATACACCGTGCCCGGGCAGATCTTCGATACTCCGCCGGCCGATCGCACCCGTTCGGTGTGGGCACACGCCGACGGCTGCTGGGTGGGCGGCTGGGACGGAATCTTCCACTGCACCCGGGGCGGCACCGTCGAGACAATTACCGATACACCGATTCGAGACGGCGCAGCCCATGCCCAGACCCTGCTCGCCGTGGCGGTGCCGGACCGCGGCACCGCCGAGCTGATCCTCGCTCGCCCCGGCCAGGACCTGGTGAGGCATCCTGCCGAGCAGTGGGGCGACCTCGAATCGATGACCACCTGCGAAGGTGGGTTTGTCCTGCTGTTTCGCCGGCGTGACCCGAGCACCGGCGCGCTCGGAGCGGCGCGCCTGGTCCGGGTCGATCTGCACGCCGCCGTGACCGTCGGTGCGCCGCTGGAGACCGCGGGGATGTCCTATCGGCCGTTTCTGACGGGCCTTCCACCGACGATCGTCGACGGCACCTTCGCATACCGGATACTCGACGATCTCACCCTCGCCCAGCCGAACTCGCTGCCTGATCATGTCCTCGGCGGCGGACAGATCGATGACCTGCTCTGGATCGTCGGCCATCCCCCGGACGGTTCCGGCCGTAGGCAGTGGTGGCCACTGCCGGGGCCGGCCGTGTATCCCGCCGATCACCATCAATACTGGCTGTTCACCCGCCTCGATCCGGTCACCTGGGAGCCGATCGCCAGCATCCCGATCCGCAGTCCCCGCCCGGACGTCACCATCGACGGAGCCGGCACCGTGTGGGTCACCGCTGCGGGCGTGCATGCCTTGCCGCACCAGCACATGAACCCGCCGGAACTGCTCGATGTCGCCGAACTCCTCGACCGCTCCCGCCTCCGGTAGCCGAGCACTCACGAGGCGCAGGTCCGTGTACGCACGCCGCCCGATCACCGGTCCGGCCGCGTCCGCCCACCTCCATTCTCCTTGCTCCGCAAGGCAGACCAGTGGTTCGAGGGGGCTACGCTCCTACATAGACCGTGGCACGTTCACAGCACGCGGGAAAACGCAGGTCGGGCGCAGGAACACCGCGGCGGCCACGGGGCGAGCCGATGATTCAGTCGTCCTCCCAGACCAGTTTGTGCAGACGCATCGCTTCGATCAGATCGGAATCGTGCTCCTCGACAGGGCCGTAATCCAGCACCGTGACGTTCTTGCTGACCGGCCCGTCACCGGGACGCTCGTACAGCGCCCAGAGCACCAACCCGTCACCGTGCCAGGACTCGAACTCGATGCCGGCCACCGGCTCACCGCCGGGATCGGAGAGAGTGTTGATCCACTGGGAGATCGCCCGGGTCAGGGCACGCGGGCGGGCATTGCGGATCGCCGCGGTGTCGAGGTCGAGCAGACCGTGTCGGATCGCATGGGGCCGGACAGGGTGCGCAGGGTGGCCACCGATTCGGGGTCGCCGGGCACGACGCAGCGGACATCCCCGCGCGAGGTGGAGATCAGCGTGCGGTCCGGTGCGCTCATCCGACCGTCGCGAACTGCCGGGCAGCGGCGAGGACCTTCGGGCCGACGTCGGACAGCTCGCCTTCGCGCAGCAGCAGCGCCGGCGGGCGGTCGTCGAGGATCGGGTTCAGGCCCTGGAACCACGTCTGCGCTACGGCGGGGGTGTCGCGTTCGGCGATCAGCCGGGCGGCGCGGTAGGCGATGCGCAGGCGTTCGACGTCGGTGTCGTTGTTGATAGTGCGGGTGCCCTCGGCCCACTGGCGGACCGCGCGGGTTTCCTTGACCTTCCCCAGGTAGGCGACGAGCTTGGCGCCGAGCAGGTCGCGCAGTGCGGTGACCAGCTGTGATTGGGTCATGCGGGCGGCGTCGTTGTAGGCGGCGAGGTCAGGGCATGGGTGTGCGGCTGTCATAACAATCCACCTCCTGATCACAGGGTAAATCACAGTCTTGATGCCGTCGAATTTCCCACCTCGAGTGACTGTTCAGGGTTGATTCTTCGAGTGTCGGTCCGTGCGAGCTTCGCCGAGTACGGCGCGGGCAACGACTCTGAACATGCAATGTGTCACCGCGCTGAGCGCCTACGGATTCCAGGCCGTGCCTCACCAGCGTGGACGCGACTCTGCGGTGACTCCAACCGCAGATCGTCGTCTGTGTGGCTGTGAGTCAGTCGCTGGGGGTGGACGCGGCGGGGTGTGTGGTCAGGGCGGGCAGGACCGTGGCCATGATCGAGGCGGCGAACTCGGTCATCGGCTGCTGGGGATGGTCGGGTCCGTAGAACTGTTCGAGGAACGCCCGTAGGTAGCAGGCACCGGCGATCGATGCGGCGACTCCGTCGATGGGGGCGTCGGCGGCCACGGTGCCGGCGCGCTGTTCGTGCTCGAGGAATCGGGCCACGGCGGCGGGCAGCAGAGCCGGGCCGGCGCCGTGCGCCTCCTTGACCGACAACGGCTGGCTGCACCTCGATCCGGTCGCCCCGGGCACCACCGCCATGCGGATCACCGATGCGGGCCGCGAGCTGCTCGAGCAGATGAGCCGCACGCACGCGCGCACCGCGCAGACCCTGACCGACGGCGTCTCCACCGAGGACTACGAGACCGTCCTGCGGACGCTGGCCACGATGCTCGACAACCTCGACGCGGCGACACCACGATCCGAGACGAACCCGACCGGATGATCGCCCGGAAGTGCTTGTCCACCACGATCGGCGGATGCTCCACGCGGGTCTGCGTGCCAACACGGCCGGGTGGGTCTTGGCTATGGTGCCGAGATGACCACTGCCGATGCTGCGCACCCCTCGTCCTCCACCATCGACCTCGAGGGCAGAGTGTTCACCGGTGTCAGCAACTCGCCCACCGGACAGGTCAGTAGCGCCACACGTTTTCGGTACCACCAGGACAACGCTGTCATCTGGGCCGACTACGACGGCGGAGAGATAGTGCGGGGTTTCCTCGTCGGGACACGTGACGGTGAACGGCTGCACTTTCGCTACACCCACCTCAGTGTCGACGGCACTACCGCGAGTGGAGTCTGCGACAGTCGGATCGAAGTGCTCACCGACGGTCGCCTACGCGTAGAAGAGAACTGGGCCTGGGAATCCCGCCCCGGAAAGGGTACGAGCGTGATCGAAGAAATCCGCTGACCCGTCGGACCCGCTGCATCGACGGACGCCTACAGCACGAACGCGAACCAGTACGGGATGCGCTGCGCTCTGCGTAGATGACACGTCCCCCGCACCCCCGGGTGGAGAGCGCGCCGGCGGACACAGAAACGAGCCCAACCTCGGCGGTGGTCACGGCGTCGAGGGCCGTCCCGCGGCCGCGCGGGACGATCCGGCGTCGGTCGCGGCGGGATCGAGGACCACTGCGCAAGGAAGCGGCCGTCGGCGGAGACCCGGATCGACATTGCGATCGCCGGCGCGACCGCCGGACATCGCCTGGCCGGGATGGAGCGAACCGTAAGAGACCGCAGAAGGTTGTCGTGGACGGACCTGATCCCGGTATGGACGACGTCATCGAGTCCGTGATTCGTTGTGGCGGCAGCGCCGGCTATCAGATGGGACTCGACGATGCCGGCCAACTACAACTGACCGCAACGGACGATACGCCCGTCGATCCACCGGTGAAATTCGTCTTCAGTGAGCAGGAACTGTGGGACTACTACGTCAGCTGCACCGCGCCCTCCTCGATCAGCCGGGACACCGTGGGAAACATGGCTCATGTCGATCCCGACTCGTCTCGACGAACCTGCCTGGAAGGCAACGACTCTGAACATGAAATGTGTCATCGCGATCAGCCCCTACGGATTCCATGCCGTGTCTCGATCGACGTGGGCGTGACACTCGTGATTGGTCGAATGTGCGCTGGACTGCCCCGACGGCATGGGCCCCTCCGACGCGGTCGAAGCGGTGTCGTTGCTCAGTTGCATCCGCGATCGCGCAACCATCCCAGTGCGGCCACCTCCGCGCCGTCGCTGGAGGTGCGGTGATCGGCAGCGACGGGTTCCTCAGCGAGATTGACGCCGTCGCGGTCGACATACGTACTCTCGGTGAGAACCAACAGTGCTCCGTCGTAGAGCGGGTGCACCGAATTCGCTGACGTGTATCCCGCGCTGTCCGCCCCGAACGACCGGGCGTTGTCGAGACCACGGAACGCCGTGAGCACCGCCTCACCACTCGAGACCGTGTCACCGTCTTGGAGCACCACAACAGGCTGATCGGCGATCTTCGCGACAGCACCGACCGAGATGACGGTCCCGCCCATCCCGGCACCGTCGTCGAAGATGGTCACGGGCATGTCCTCGCCCGCGCGGGTGCGAAAGGTCATCGCGGTCCCGTTCGGTAGCAGCGGGGTCAGGCCGGACAACATCGGGTACATCGTGCCGCCGGTGTTGCCGCGCAGATCGACAATCCACCCGCAGGTCCGATCCGCCGCGCCGAGAATGCCGACCGCCGCGGCGTCGGCGTAGCGCTGCTGCAACTCGTCCGACACCGCACCCAAGGCAGGAATCGTCACGGTGGTGATGCTGTCCACTGTGGTGACCGTAGGTTCGGAAAGCTCGGCGGTGGCAGCCGAGGACGACCGGGCCGCTTTCGCCGGATCGAGGAAGACCGAGTGCTTCCCACCGGCCACTTTCACCGCCGCCGCCAACGGGCCATGCAACTCCTGGATGCTCGCAGCGCCGTCGGCGGCAGCCTGTACGCGGGCCCGCCGCGCGTCCCACTCCAGACCGGTCGCGTAGTAGCCGTTCTCCCATCAGGTCCAAAGCGATCTCGGCGTAGCGCTGCGGCGACGGATGCCACCGCCCCGCACTCGGCAGCGTCGTCGCCTGCCGTCGGCTGCGCAGTGAGAACACCGGTGACGACGCCGTGACGCTCGTCCTCGCCGAGAACCAGCAGCCCCGGCACACCCGCCGCTGATCCCTATCTGCCAGGAGGCCCCGTGATCGTAACCGTCGTGCTGATGCTCGGAGCGCGGGTAGCTGCTGGCCGGATTCCTGGGAACCCGCACCGCCACCGAACCCGCCCCCCCGAGATCGCCGCGCTCGCCGTCCCAAGCCTGCGGCGCATTGATGCTCGGCGCAGCCGCGCTCGTCTGCGCCTCGTCCTGGACCGCCAAACTACCGATCCTGCTCAGCTCGGCGATCCTGCTGACCACCCGCACCTACACCTACCGGCGTGCCCACCAACACAGTCACAGCCCCGACCGACCCGCTGCGTGGCACCGAACACCTACGCGTGAGCTGCGCAGATGACACATTCCTCGCACCGCAGGCGCGGTGACATCCGCCGGCGCACCGGCGGGTCGGTCCTGTAAGACCAGCCGCTGCCGGTGCCTCCGCGATCACGGTGCGAGATCCGGCACGGGAGCTACAGCCAGCCGGGGTCGTCCTTGAACCATTGACGACTCCCCGCGACGGTGCACACGCCCTGCTGACGCACCGCGGTGCCGGCGAGCTGTGGTCCGGGGTGGGTCGGTGGACCTGATGGTGCCGCTGGCCGGAGTTGTCGCCGGCGCGAGACTGGCGACGAGAAAGTCAGGCCGTCCCTGGCGCCGTCCTACCGGCACGGGCATGCCGTGCGACCCGGGCGCGGTTCCCGCACACCGGTGAGCACCACTCTCGCCGAGGATGGGACTTGACGAAGAAGAGGATGCATCCCGGCGCGGGGCATGCCCGCACCTGGCCGATCAGATCCGGCATCAGCAGTCGGCACGCGTCGGACGCGACTTCGCTGAGCGCGATCAACCACGGATCGTCGACCTGCCACCGCCGCGTCACCACTACAGGGTTCCCGGGTGAGATTTCCAGGCGAGATGCGTTGTAGCTGCTGAATCCGTTGATGACCGCGAGGGAGTCGCCGTTGGGTACTGCGTGCTCGACAACGGACTGCAGGCAGCTGCGTAGCGCCTCGCGCAGCGAGAGGAACTGTTCGTGGGTGCGCGGGGTGCAGGCTCGTTCCACGAGAACCGCGGGTAGTTCATCACTGAACTGACCGGCATGTTCGCTCGCCCAGGCGGTGAGCTGGTCCGTGGTGGTCAGTGCGTCGACTCGATGCCCCCGGAGTCCTCCGTCGATGTAGGTGGTGTTCACCAATTCCAGGGCGAGGGGTTCTCCGCTCAGAGGTGCAGCCGGGGAGGGATGGGGCTGTCGCGTCATAGAACTAATGGTATCCCCGTTTGACTTGCGTTAGATCTCGTGCTGCGATACCTAACTAACGGCCAAGCAATACACATCCATTAGCTTAGGGGGGATTCATGGACAGGTCCGTACTGCACAGCAGCTGGGGCGCACGCATCACCGCAGTGGCGTTCATATCGCTGACCGGTGCCTTTGGGCTGAATCTGGCAATCGGCCAATTCATCCCGCCTTTGATGGGGCACTTCGGGTGGTCGCTCGCAGCCACGAGCGGCACCGTCGCAGCGAGCACCCTCATGTGGGGGCTGGCCCAGCCGGTCATGGGCCGGCTCATCGACCGGTCGGGTCCACGAACGGTGATGACCGCCAGCGCCGCGCTGATGGGCCTGGCTTACCTTCTTCTCGCGGCCATCACCGAGTTCTGGCAGTTCGTCCTGCTCTTCGGAATCATCGTCGCGATCGGATTCGCCGGCTGCAGCTCGATGCCCGCATCGGTCCTGGTGACGCGATGGCACGTACGCCGGCGCCCCCAGGCACTGGCGATCAGCTCGATGGGCATCAACGCCGGCCAACTACTGCTACTTCCGCTCGCAGGAGTCCTGATCTCCACGTTCGGATGGCAAACCGCCTTCGCGATCCTCGGCTGTGTGATGCTCGCCATCGTCGTTCCGGTCATCTGGTTCGGCGCCCGGAATGGCCCCGGCGATGTGGGACTGGAAACGGAGAAGACTTCCGTTCCGACGCTCGCTGCAACCAGCCTTCATCAGGCACTGAAAGATCCTCAGTTCTGGCTGATCGGCCTCAGCTTCGCGGGATGCGGTTATTCGCTCTACATGTTCACCACCCACATGCCGAAACTCGCGGTGGAGCTGGGGCTCGGGACCTCTGCCGCCGGATGGCTGATGGCGCTCGTCGCAGTGTGCAGTGCTGCCTCGATGTGGGCTACCGGTCAATGGGCCGCCAAACGGTGGGGCAAGCGCCGTCCCCTGCTGGCATTGCATCTCGTACGCATCGTGAGCTTCCTCGTGTTGGCTTTCACCGGCACCGGACAGCTCCTCACCGTTGCCGTCGTTCTTTTCGGACTGTCCTCGTTCCCCGTGATCCCGCTGACCACAGGATTGATCGCGGATCGCTTCGGTGGCACCGCCATGGGCGGGATTCTCGGCTCGACCTGGCTGATCCATCAACTGTTCGCTGCGCTCGGTGTGCTGATGGGTGGCGTGCTCCATGATGCCACCGGCAGTTATGGCATCTCTTTCCTCAGCGGCGCTGCGGTCCTGCTCGTGTCAACCGTCCTGACCTGGCTCATTCGCGAGCAGCGAGTAGCAGCACCGCAGCCGGCGTTGCAGCCGAGCTGAGCTCCATCATCGATTCGGCCCGCACCGACTGTGCCTTGGATCGCCACAGTCGGTGCGGGCCTCGAGGTTCGACTGTCACCGACCGCCTCGATGAATGCTGCAATCCGCCAATGAACGATCGATTTCGGGAAGCGCTTGCACATACGGCACTTGCACATACAACGTTTTATCGTTGTCCCGGAGCGACAGGCGGGGCCACCAACCCGACCTCGAGGGTGCCCTGTGTACCTCCGGGGCAGGTTCAAGAAACGTTCCCTGTGCCAGTTGTGCGGTCGGTTCTCGTGGAACGGGCCACGCGTACTCGATTGCCGCAGATGTCACTGCACCAGTGTTGGCGGGGGTTGTAGCGGGTGAAATACAACACGCAACGCGGTGCCTCGCATCTGCGTAGCAGAGTGGCAGGGAATCCGGTCACCGCGACCATGGCGGACACCGCGATCTCTGCAGTCAGTTCGTCGAAGGGGTTGCCCGATGGGTCTCCCCAGCTGGCGTGCAGATAATCTTTGCCGCTGACAATGCCGGGACGGATACGGACCCGGTCGAGTACACCTTGAAGGTGCGCCGAAGCAGGGGCGAGCTCACCGTCGATGGTGTTGCGATAGACCGATTCGATCGTATAGCGCAGTTGCCGGAGCCACCCGAGCTGATCATCAGTCGGAATGAATGGGCTGCGGGGAAACCGGATCTCCTCGGAGAGGGTGCGCATCCAGACTTGAGCAGCATCCCGGGAGCCGAGCACGTCCACAACTCCACGACCGTCGTAGAAACGAGTACTGAGAAAGTTCGTGGCGGGCTTCTCGAGAGGCCTGACCAGGACGCCGTTCTTAACGTACTGCGTCCGCATGGTCGGTCCTCCTTCGGCGGGATGCCAGGGGTCAGCCCGCGTGTAATCGCCTCCAATCTACCTTTGGAAACATGGTTGATGGATTAGCCATCCTCGATGATCTTCAGCTCGCTGCAGAATCTCACCCCTACCGTTCCCTACCCACACCCCCATCTGCTGCGGCCGCCGGGACGACCGCGGCGACGGTTCCGGGACGGGTAGTCATCCCGCACACACCGGAACCGCCGCCGTGCGGTCCACATTGGGGCGTCGGCAACTGCATCAACGACGCCCCGAAATCTCTCCTACCTCTGGTAGGCAGCTCGGGAGAGATGAGATCGTTGGATCTTGCCGTTGATCGAACGTGGGAGTTGCTCGATCACGGTCAGCGACACTACATCCACCTCGCCGGGCAATCGCTCGTTGACCCATTGCAACACCTCGACTTCGTCGAACGCCTCGTATCCGTGGTCCGCCACTACGAACGCTACGGGCACCAGGCCACGATCGGTCGTTTCGGCCGGCACCACCGCTGCCGATCGAACCGCCGGATGCCGCTCGAACAGGCCTTCCAACTCTGCGGGAGCGACGAGGTGCCCGTTGCTGCGGAAAACGTCGTCGCCGCGTCCGAGCAATCGCAGCGTTCCATCCGCCAGCGAGCCGATGGCGTAGTCGCCCGTCCATTGCATACCGGCCGGTGTCAGTACAGGCGGTGTGAGCGTGCCATCTTTCCGGAGATAGCCGAGGAACGAACCGCCTGCGAGAGCACCGAAGTTCAGGCGCGGAGCCGGTTCCCCCTCGGACATGGCCAACTCGATTCGGTAGCCAGGCAACACACTCCACCGACCTGGCCGCGCAGCAAGTTCACCGAGCATTGCCGTCGCCTCGGTTTGACCAAATCCTTCCCGTAGCCGTACGCCCCATGCACGGTGAGCATCCTGCCGAAGGCACTCCGGCACGATCTCACCGACCGAGGTCAGATCATCCAGGCGAATCGACCCGCTGGCGTGGTTCAAACTTTCCCGCAGGAAGACCACAGGCGCACACACGGACGAGACATCGTGCTCAGCGACGAAGTCCTCGAACTCCGCCGGTCCGAGCCACTCCGGCCGCACGACCACTGTGGCTCCCGCAGTAAGTGGAACAAGGAACGAGCTCCAGAAAAACTTCGCCCATCCGGGGCTACTGATGTTCAAGTGCCGCTGCCCGACGTCGAGACGATTCCAGTAGAGGCTTGCCAGATGTGCTACCGAGTGCGAGCGGTTGCTATGCAGCGCGAGCTTCGGCACCCCCGTAGTACCGGAAGTGAAGCAACCGAACGCAGGTGCATCCGCGGACAGATCCAGATCAGGTAGCTGAGCCGGCGTCTCGTGCCACCGCACCAGGGTGTCGGCGCCTAGCGTCCCGGCCGGCCCTCCACCCCGATCGGAGATCACCCGGCTCGGCCGTGCCACTGCATACCGTTCGGCCAGAGCATCGGGATGCAAGCCGTGATGAACTGGAATCACAACTCCGCCGATTCGCAAGATGCCCAACAGCACTGCATACAATTCGACCGAGGCGGTCATGTCGATCATGATTCGATCGCCCGGGGACACACCGTCGCGCAGCAGTGCTGCAGACACCTCCTGTGAGGTGCATGTCAGCAATCGATAGGAGACTTCCCGCCATTCCCCGGACAATGACGGCCCCGCCACAGCGATATCGCTACGGGAGGCGGCGTAAACGTCGAACCAGTCGCGTGCCCAGTTGAAGGTCACCACCTCCGGGAAGCAGAAGTCTGTGAGTCGCTCTGGATAGTCGTAGTTCGTCATGAGCAGCCTGCGAGCCGCGGCGAACGACTGCCCGCATCGATCGTCAACTTTGCTGCGGGCGCTCACGGGCGGACCACCTTAACGACGGTGGCGAGCGCTGAACGGGCGACACGCTCTGCGTCGACCGTGAATCCACTGCGCGCCCCAGGGCGCCCGTTGCCAATCTGTGTGAACCAGCGTTGCCGCTCCGTCGGGATCCCGAGCAGGAACAGCCCCCTCACGGGCGCGCCATCGGCTCCGATTGCACCCGCGGTGTCGGGATCGGTCTCACAAGCACCGGTCTCGGTCGATACCTCGGCACCGACATGACGGAAACGCCGGACAAGACCGTCGGCAAGCAATTGCGGGAAAAGCGGGGAACTGCATCGACCAGCTTCGTATCGGGGGATCCGCGCGTCGATGACACGTTCGATCGTGACCGAGCCGGGTACCGCCGGAGACTGCACCGCGAGTTCATGTCCGTCCTCGACGATCCAGGCCTGCGGACCGGCCACAGAGACAACTCGCGCGCGCATCAACGCCAGCAACTCCTCGATGCGCCGCGGAGGTGGCCCAGCTACAAGCAAGGAATACTGAGGGACAAACTCACCCAGGAATCCGTGCTCGTGACTATCAGGCGTCAGTCCGCCATTGTCGACGACCGCGCGGATAGAAGGCCGCAGATCCCGGAGGGTATCCAGGGCCGCCTTCAGCGGATTCGTGACATTTCCTTCGCGTGCGTGGTCAAGGTCGGCTTGGAGGTGAGCGGTGAGTGCGTCCATCCACTGCCCTCTGGAGGAAAACTGCATTCCCTCGAAGGGGCGTGCCAGCGACTTCATCGAGGGAAATCGCTCACGCACACCGAACTCAGCGGCGATCCGATACAGCGACTCCGCGGGATCCGACTCGTCAACTCCACCGAGTCGATCGATGAACTCACCTGCACGCGCTGGTTGAGGACCCAACGCAATCGTCGTCAGACAGAAAGTGATTGCCGCTTCGGCACGGATCCATGGTTCGACGTCGCGGGTAAAGTCAGCCTGTTTGCCGCTGGCGCGCAGGGCTCGCATTCTTTCGACCGTGCAGAGTCGGGGAGTGAACCGGAAGTCGCCAGGCTTCTGGTTGCGGCCCCGACTCGGGATCGGGAGTCCCGATCGTGACACGCCGGTGATGACGGGCTCCTCACCGCTGGGTGCATATTCGAGTGCCCCCTCTGATCCGGTCCGGAAGAGCCCGCCCCGCCCCTGGGTGAGTAGGGCCACAACGTCATGAAACGCAAGCCCCATTCCCATGGTCGCGACTGCCTGGCCCGGCTTGATTTCGTCGAGAGGCAGGTCCGCTGCTGAGTCGCCGGTCAGGATCCGAGTAGCTCCGGGTTTCCGGACGCCGATGAGCTCTGCCGCCTTCGGCCGAGGATGGCCGGTGGCGAGTACGACTGCATCGTAGACGCGGACGTGGCCGGAGCGAGTGCGCAAAGTGAACGCGTCGTCACCATGTCGTCGCACCGCCACGACAGTGTCCTGGTGCTCGGTGATCTCCACGAAGTCCGGCGCATTCTCGACGAAAGAGTCGAATGCGAACCGTAGGTACCTCCCATAGTCGGCGCGTGGCGCATAACCGCTGTACACACCGTCATTAGGGCCGAGCCATTGCTGCAACGACGGACCTGCCCCTGCACGGGCCGGGCCGTCATCCATCGGACCGGCGAAGATCGACACTTCTCCGGCGTGGGTGTTCATCAGCAGGTGTCTGCTCTGCTCGGGGTGCCAGATCCGACCGGATCCGACGAAGCAAGAGTCGTAGACGTCGATCTTGACCGACTCGTCAGCATGCATAATCAGCTGCTCGACCACCGATATTCCACGCGGCCCGGCACCGACGACGGCGATTCGACCCACCTGTCCGCTGACGTCGGGGACCGCGGCCGCCATTCCTTGGGGTGTGCTCAACGCTGTGCCTCGAGGATTGCGGCCGGCAATTCCGGGGCCTTCTCCGGCTTAGGGTCCGTCGGCTTGGTGCGGATCGCCAGGATGGTAGCGCCCTCGACAGTGGCCATCCGATGGAAGGTGCCTGGCTCCTCGACGATCAAATCGCCAGTCACGAAACGCTGCCCATTGCTGTGTTCGAGGGTTCCGTGAAGGACCAGCATAAGCTCGTATCCCAGGTGCTCATGGTAGTCCCCGTGTGCGCCCGCCGGATAGCGAACGAGCATCCCCACAGAATCCTCCGTCTCGGACGGTACCCACAACGGGTAGCGCTGTACCCCGGATCGACCGGGCTCGCTCCACGTCGTCCAGTCCAGTTCCGTCAGGTCGAATCCTGATCGGAGCACGTTTCTGATGACCTCGATATTGGGCATGGACTTCCCCCCTGATTGCGATGAACTGCGCCGAGTTATCGGCACGTCAGGAAGCTAGACAGCTCCGATCGGTCACGCCATGGGAGATCCCTCAACAACTCGGTTGCGGTGGCGCTGACCTCCAATAAAAGGCTAATGGGAGAACCGTTAGTCTCTTGGGGAAGGGGGGACCATGACCAAGAATTCCGCGCCGACTCGCCTCTCGCTGTGTTCCGAGCAACCGCTGGCGGTGAACCTGATCAACACCCGAACCAAGTTCCGGGGAAACGTGATCGACCAACTTTCCGATATCCGTAGCGCCCAGATATGGTTGGACGCTGCAGGGTCTCAGCTCGGCAGAATCGACTGTGCATGGGGCGTGGACGCACGGCGACTCCTGCTGCTGCGCAATACCAGACGCGCGATTACTCACCTGGCCGACGTGTACACCGCCAGAGCCGCGCCGACGGAGGAAACAGTCCACTGCTTGGGATACCTGAACCAGCAACGCACTCCAGCGCGATTCCACCTCGCTGCCGGAAAAATTACTATCAGTGCGAACTCGTCACTGTTCGAGTCCTTTCGCCAGGCCATCATCGACTCCGCAGCCACAGTACTCAGCGCGCCTCCTCGACTAGGCCTCCGCCGCTGCGCAAACACCGAGTGCCTGCACTACTTCGTTCCATACGTCGAACGTCGACTCTGGTGCACCGGCGCCTGCGGGAACCGCGTTCGAGTCGCCAGACACTGGCCCGCCCGCCACGCGCAACCTCGCCGAACACCGGCCAGCTGACGTGCCTGCAGCGCAATGGGAGACGTGTCCATGGTCAATGACCTTGGATTCGCCACCATATCGATCGATCAGACGGAACCGCGGTAGAAGCAAGACCGCCGTGCTGACGGCACCGAGGGCGCGCAGGTTCCCGCGGTCTACGGCCCTCGCGGTGCCGCGCACCTGCTCGCCCGGCTGGGCACTCTTGACATGTTCGTCGACACCGCCGCCACCCACATGGCTCGCGACGCGGCGTTCGACTACCGCCCCGACGCCACCGACCGCGCCGAAACCCTCTTCGACCGGGTCGTCGCGCAGATCCGCGACAAGAACGACGACATCTCCGTAATCAGCGCCGCCAGCCCGGCCCGCGTGCCCGATGCCCGCTGCTTCGAGGTCACCACCCCGTACTCCGAAGGAGGGAAGCTGTACGCTGCTCCACGACACCTACGGCGCCGAGATCCACACCAAGACCCTGCAAGGCGCGCACCAGGCGACCGCGGGCGCAGTACCTGATCTTCCAGGTCACCGGCACCGACTGACCTGCAACAGAACAGGACCCCAGTCATGATGCGCTCCGGCTCTGACCCGTCCGTCCCGCACGAGGTGGACTTCCAGCACATGCCCACCGGGGATTCTTCGCCGCATGCACCCAGCCGAACCGTGTTGCGGCCGAAGCGTTCGCCTTCGACAAACTCATTGGCCTCGGGGAGACCCTGCCGAGGTCGGCGAGACGGTGAAGCTGGCCGGTTACACCGCCGCCGGCACCCGCACCTACGCGGTACGGATCTATCCGGCCGACCCGGATGACCACATAGCCTCGGACCGAGAGTGGAAGGAGCGTTGAGATGGCGGTGGTGACGAGGAAAATGGTCCGGCGCAGCTCGTGCACACCGGGCTGCTGCTGAAGATCGAGGCACAGACGCGAGCAGTGGGACCATCCGATGTACGGCCGGTACATCGATCTGTGGGAACAGCTCATCGAGGCTGGCGACCTCGACGAGATCACACGCATCGTCCTGGCCGACGACGAACGCGGCGAGGAAATGCGCCGGCTCTCCCCGTTCAAGGTCTACCCGACCGAAGAATCACGACTGCTGACCACGCTGCTGACCTCCGCGCTGATGGACACCCGACAGACACTTCCAGGTGACCGTCGAAGTCCCGGCGTTGCGTGACCTCCCCTCGATCTTCACCACGATCCTGCTCGCCGACCTGGCGCGCTGGTGCGCCAGCGTGCACGACCGGTGCCGACCCGTGACTACACGCGGGCCGCTCTACCTGCATAAATGGCACGTCCCTACCTAGGTGGAGGTCAGCGGGTGAGCGAAACGGCGCGCGATACACCCTGATACGCGAGCCCGAGACACCCTCGGGCCCACAACCGAACCGGCCGGCTACCGACACCGGCACCTGTGCGGACAGAACGCCGACATCGCTGGAGAACACCCTCGCTACCGTGAACGCGTGATCCACACGTCCGAGCAACCCACGCCCCGCACAGGGGCGCGAGCCGCCCCTCCCGCGGGGCGCGGATGCAGCCCACGACGCCGGGTCCGCCTCCCCGAACCAGACCTGCCCCTAACAGCACCGAAGGAGAATCCGTGCTCGAGTTCTTCCGCCGAAAGCGCCGCCGTGCAACACCGTCGACCGAGTCGTGGATGGGTCGATGCATCGGCACCGCGACGCCGGACGAACTCGAGCATGCGCAACGGCTCCTGACCGACTGTCATGACACCGCACCGTTCGTCGAGCCCGACGAGGACGAGTACGAACTGTGGAGGGCCGGCAAGCTCGTCCCCTTCTATCTCACCGAACTACTCAATGCGGGAGGACACTTCGGCCCCGACGTCGATACCGCGTGTCTGGCCGAAGAGCCGGCGGTCGACCGCTGGGAAGTGGGCGTCGAATATCCGAGCTGGGAGCAGACCGTCGCGCTGGCCCGCTTCCTCGATGTGCGGGTGCGCGATCTGGCCCACCCCGATGCCGAGCCCCGGCACCACGAGGTCCGTCCGCGACTCAAGGTTTCGGGTCTGGCGATCCTGTCCTTCGAGCCTGCGGCCGTCTCAGCGGTCACAGCAGGTGCCGGCGCCACCGAGCGCGTGGCACACGACGATCACCCCGACGCCTGAACCGGGTTCCGGTCCGGACCGGCCTGGAGAAATACGCGGTCACCCCTGGTCACGGCGTTTCGACGAAGTCCTCGGGGGTGAAGTCGCGCAGCTGCCCGTCGACGACGTCTCCACGGTCATGTGAACCTCTGAGAAGTGCACTCTGAACTGCACTGATGATATGTCCCCCTGCGGTGGGGTCGATGACATGGGTGGATGGCATCGTCACCGAGCACCCAGGCCCTTGGTCGCGGTCGGCTACTTCAACCGTCCGTCCGACCCGACATCGAAGGTGCGTTCCTGCACCGGCTTGCCAGCGGTCGGCAGACACACTCGGCCGCTATCGAGGTCGATCCGCCTGTCCTCGTCGCTGGTCGACAGGTCGATGCGACCGTTCTGCTTGCCGGCGATCTCCTCCACCGCGTGTCTGGTCGCCGGGGAGAAGAGCTCGTCCATCACCCCCAGCATTCCCGCCCCCGCATCCGCTGATCCGCCGCCGGATTTGTGCCGTCGCCAATAGATCCAGCCTTTGCGTTCGGCCCACAACGCCAACTGATCGAACCCCACCACGACCGCCACTGCGATCGCGCCGACCACGACAATCTCCATTGCCCCAACTCCCCAATCTTCCGATCGTCGACCGCAGCGTCACTGCGGTCGGCCACCCACTCGAGCTGTGCGCGCGGTGCACTGACGTACGCACACTACGGCCCAGAACACCGTCGGCACGCAGGCAGCGGCCGCCGACGCGAATTCTCTGTCCGAGGCGCACCAGAGCGCCAACACCGACCACGCCCCCACCATCACCGTGCACGTGCCGGACCCGACGCCGCGCTGAGAAAACCGCCCCTCCACGAGTCCCGGCCTGGCACAGCACACCCCAGGACACCGCGACACAGGGATCGGCGACAGCACCGAAGGGCGTACCGATGGCCGCGCCCATCCGGACTCACCGAACCGCGAATGGAACGGTCGGACACCGGTTCTGAACAGGACCGATGGCATGTCCCCCGCCCTGGGCTGACTCGCCGCCGGCGCCGGAAAACGCACACCCTCGGCGCTGCTGTCATACGGCCATCCGGAACGTGCCGCCGGATAAGGTGACCGGTTGTGGACACCGTCCTGCACGCACCTCACCCCTGGCCGGCCATCACCGCGGCTCTACGCGGCCGCGGCCCCCGGCGCGTGGCCATCGCCTACCTCGACCACACCGCGCCCGAACTGCTGCCGCTACGCAGCGGGGACCAGCTCATCGTCAACGCCGCCCGCGCCGCCGTGCGCGCACACGCCACCTCCCCCACCACCCTCGCCCACTTCCTCGACGCCGGCGTGCAGGTGCTGTCGACAGCGAACCTGCACACCGGCCTGATCGTCACCGCAGAGAAGGTGATCGTCGGCCCCGCCAGCGCCTCCCACGCCTCCACCATCGCCGACGAAACCGCGCTGATCACCGACGATCCAGACGCCCTCGCCGCAGCACATGCCTTCCTCGACCGTCTCGACGACACCACCGTCGTCGACGAGGTGTTCCTCGACAGCGCCACCGCCATCTGGCAGATCGGCCGCGTCGTACCCCTGGCCGGGATCGGCAGCCGCGCGCGTCTCGAGCACGACTTCCTGCCCACCCCCGTACGCCGGATGTTCCTGCGACACCTTCACGACTACACACCCATCGCCGACAACGAGACCAGCTCGACATCACCTGCGCCCGGCAGGGGCGGACCGGACCCGCGCTACCGAACCCACTGGGTCCGCGAGGACAGCCCCGGCCCCGACCGTCGCACCCGCCTCGCACCCGGCGACGTCGTGATCCGGATCGGCGCAGACGACACCCGGCTGGACCCACCGGCCGTCGTCGCAACCGGCCCCCACCGCATCCCCCACACCCGCCACGCCCGCGCCGACCTCGACCCCATCGCCATATCCGACGCCACGCGCATCCTCACCGACCGCGGTCACTCGAACCCGCGCCTGCACCGCGACCACCGCATCATCTCTGCGAGCCTGCGCGCCGCGGTGCTGGCTCTGTGGAAGATGTGACCATCTTTGGACCGTTGACCGGCGGCCCACCCGGTACACCCCCACTGACATGCGTAAATGGCACGTCCCCTGCGCCTTACACTGCCGGCTGCATCGCCTCGGCGGCGAAGGCTTGTGTCCACCACTGGTCGACGTTGGCGTGCTCTTTCGGTAACGCCAGGGCCGGGGCGACGACGAAGTACCGCTCGACGGTCGGGAACACCGGGCCACGTTCGTGCTGGTAGACACGCACGATTTCCATCGTCCCCGATGTCCGGGCGAACCTTGTTCTGTGCGGCTCCGTCGGCCGCGAGGCGACCGAGGATGTTGTGCATGCTGGCCCGGGAGCCGCGGCCGCGGATGCGGACCGAGCGGGCGGCATCGCCGAGTTCGGTCGGGTCGGTCTTGCGGGGCCGCAGAATGCGGCGAATCTCGTAGATAGCGTGCTCGTGGCTCTCGAGGATTGCCTCGACGGCATCCAGGACGTTGTCGAGCTGGTGCTCGCGGAGCATCTCGATCAGGCGGCGGCCGCCGACGAGGCCCTGCGCTGGATTGAGCGCGAGTGCGAGGTGTTCCATCAACAGGGTTCTCGCGCCGACTTCGGGTGCTTCGGCATAACGAGCGAAGTTCTCGGCGCGACTGCTCTTGTTGGCAAAGCTGAACGGACAGAATGTGCACGCGCTCTTGCCGACGCTGGTGCCGAGGATCGAGCGGGTGTAGTCGATCGCGTCGGCGCGTGACCACCCCCAGTCGATCAACGGGTACTCGCCGGTGCGTCGGTCGGTGTTGAAGAGTGCCGCACCGACGACCGCGGCCGCCGCACCGACACCAGCGATCTCGGATCCGGGGCACCCATCGAGCGCCATTCCCACAGCACCGGTGCTTCATCACCAGCGAGGCGAAACCACCATTGTGAAGTCACGAAAGGCCCCAGTTGCCGAGTGCGGGACATGACCGCCCATCCGCAGAACACGTATGCGGACCCATACACGGGCCTCCCCCGGTCAGGGATGTACTTCCGTCCTTCCCATCATCGAGGGATCGGCTACTTTAGCGGGCTACATCAGCGAGCGCTGGGCAGGGCTATGTGCCGGCCGGCCCGGATGATCCGGGAGAGGTCCGTCCGCTGATCGAGGGCCCGGGTGTCGACAGGCGACCCGGCGTCGCGGAGCAGCAGGACACCCGCGTCGCGTTCGGTGACGCCCTGCGCGAGCAGACCCTCCTCGGCCTCCGCTCCCCCACCGAACCGGAGGCCGACATGGCAGTGCGCGTCGACGAGGCCCGGCAGGATCCAGCCGTCGGCGCAGAGCACCTCGCCGTCGCGGCCGGGCTCGGCCGTGAACGCTCCGTCGGCCCCGACGAACAGTTCGACGGGTTCGCCGTCGGCCAACGACCGGCCTCACACGACGAAGGAACGCGCATCACCCTCGGTCACGGTCATCCCCCCGGCCCGGCTCAGTTCTTGGGGAACTTCAGCTTCGACAGGTCGAAGTTCTCGAGTCCCGGAGGAAGCTCGTCGAGGCCCTTCGGCATCTTCGACAGGTCGGGCATCCCGGCGGGCATGCCACCCGGGAGACCGGGGAAGCCGCCGGGCATACCGCCCCGCACCTTCGGCGGCGTCGGTCCGCGACCGCCCTTCTTCCCCTTCTTGCCCTTCTTGCGCTGATTCCTGCGTGCGCCCGGCATGCCCATCTGGCCGGCCATGGCCGTCATCATCTTCCGGGCCTCGAAGAACCGGTCGACGAGCTGGTTGACGTCGGAGACCTTCACACCGGAACCGTTGGCGATGCGCAATCGCCGCGAGCCGTTGATGATCTTCGGGTTGGCGCGCTCCTCCGGCGTCATGCCGCGGATGATCGCCTGGATGCGGTCGAGCTGCTTCTCGTCGACGTTGGCGAGGGCGTCCTTCATCTGCCCGGCTCCGGGCAGCATGCCCAGGAGATTGGCGATGGGGCCCATCTTCCGCACGGCCATCATCTGCTCGAGGAAGTCCTCGAGGGTGAGCTCGCCGGAACCGATCTTGTTGGCGGTGGCCTCGGCCTGCTCGGCGTCGAAGACCTGCTCGGCCTGCTCGATCAGGGTGAGCACGTCGCCCATGCCGAGGATGCGGCTGGCCATGCGCTCGGGGTGGAAGACGTCGAAGTCCTCGAGCTTCTCACCGGTGGAGGCGAACATGATCGGCTGGCCGGTGAGCTCGCGGACGCTGAGCGCGGCACCTCCGCGAGCGTCGCCGTCGAGCTTGGTGAGCACCACGCCGGTGAAGCCGACGCCCTCGCGGAACGCCTCGGCTGTGCTCACGGCGTCCTGACCGATCATCGCGTCGAGGACGAACAACACCTCGTCGGGCTGCACGGCGTCGCGGATGCCCGCGGCCTGCGCCATGAGTTCCTGGTCGATACCGAGGCGACCGGCGGTGTCGACGATGACCACGTCGTACTGCTTGTTGCGCGCCTCGGCGATGCCCTGCTCGGCCACGGCGATCGGGTCGGCGGCGGTGACTCCGAGTTCGTTCTCGCCTCCGCCGATGGAGGTGCCGGGATGGGGCGCGAAGACCGACACGCCGGCACGCTCACCGACCACCTGCAGCTGGGTCACAGCGCCGGGGCGCTGGAGGTCGCAGGCGACCAGCATCGGGGTGTGCCCCTGCGCCTTGAGCCACTTCGCGAGCTTACCCGCGAGCGTGGTCTTACCGGCACCCTGCAGACCGGCGAGCATGATGACCGTCGGCGGGTTCTTCGCGAACTGCAGACGACGGGTCTCGCCGCCGAGGATCCCGACGAGTTCCTCGTTGACGATCTTGACGACCTGCTGGGCCGGGTTGAGCGCGCCATGCACCTCGGCGCCCTTGGCGCGCACCTTGATCTTCTTGATGAACTCGCGCACGACGGGCAGCGCGACGTCGGCCTCGAGCAGGGCGAGGCGGATCTCACGGCAGGTCGCGTCGATGTCCGCGTCGGACAGCCGTCCCTTGCCGCGCAGGTCCTTCAGGACCCCTGTCAACCTGTCGGAAAGGGATTCGAACACCGAATGCGCTCCTGAGCTCTGACGAAGATGCGGACATTGCTGCGAACCAGGGTAACCGCTCCCGATCCGTCGCGATCGCGGGTGGCCACACCACAGCGCGGGCCACCCGCGCGGTCACGATCCGTCGGTCACGCTCTGTCGACGGGTGCGGGCGGCTCGGGAGCAGGCAGGACCGACAACAGTTCCTTCTCGAGATGTTCCCGGGAGACACGGGTGTGGGCACCGGCGAGATCGACGCAGAACGAGTCGATCACCGTCGAACCCAGCGTGCTCACCCGCGCCCACCGCACGTCGGCTCCGACACGCTCGAAGACGTCCGCGAGACGGCACAGCAGACCGATCCGGTCCTCCGACCGGATCTCGAGCACGACCTGGTCCGATTCGGATCCTTCGAACCAGATGATCCGCGGCGGCGCGAGAGCGGCGCTGACGGGAACCGCCCGGGCCGTTCGCTCGGGAAGCCGGCTCTCGCGTTCGGCGCGGTCCTTGGCCTCGAGGGCACCGAGGAGGTCGAGATCGCCGGAGCGCGCCCGCACGAGTTCCTGCCGGAGCAGGGCCGCTTCGGGCGGTGAACCGAATCTCGGAGCCACGACGAAGCTGTTGACCGTGCTGCCGGCGTGACTGCCGATCGAGGCCGACAGCACCCGCAGACCGTGCAGGGAGAGCACACCGGCCTCGTCGGAGAGCACGCCCCGCTCGTCGGGCGCGACGAAGGTCGCGGAGAAGCTGCGGCCGTCCTCGCGTGGTTCGAGCGCGACGTGCAGGGCGCCGTCCTCGGCGAGGTTCGCGAGGGCGGGATCGATCGGATCCGGTGCCGGCAGCTCGTCCCCCGCCATCATCATGCGGCAGCGGCGCACGAGTTCCCGGATCAGCGACGCCTTCCAGTCCCCCCACACCCCCGGGCCGGTGGCCTGCGAATCTGCCTCGGCCAAGGCGTGGAGCAGGTCGAGCAGCACCGGATCCCCGTCGAGGGCGCCGACGACCGCGGCCACGGTCTCCGGATCGTCGAGGTCGCGACGGGTCGCGGTGTGCGGCAGGAGCAGATGGTGCCGCACCATCGAGGTGAGCAGCGCCAGATCCGAAGGCCACAGGCCCATCCGCCGCCCGATCTGCAGGGCCAGTTCGGCACCGACCACGCTGTGGTCGCCGCCGCGTCCCTTCCCGATGTCGTGCAGCAACGCGCCGAGGACGAGCAGGTCCGGACGGGAGACCCGCGTCGTCAGTTCGCTCGCGTACACGGCGGTCTCGACGAGGTGCCTGTCGACGGTCCACGTGTGGACGGCGTCGCGGGGCGGCAGGTCGCGCACCGCACCCCATTCGGGGAGCAACCTCCCCCACAGTCCGGTGCGGTCCAGCGACTCGATGACGTCGACCGCGCGACGTCCCGAGCCGAGCAGTACCAGGAAGTCGTCGAGGGCTTCCCGGGGCCAGGGTTCGCGCAGCTCCGGTGCGTGATCGGCGAGTCGGGTGAGCGTGGCCGCCGAGACGGGCAGTCCGGCCTGCGCAGCGGCCGCCGCGACCCGCGTGATCAGGCCCGGATCGCGACGCGGATGCGCGTCGCGTGCGAGGGCGACCTCTCCCCCGTGCTCGACGACCCCTTCGTCGAGCGGACGCCGCACCGGTCCGCGGCGCAGACGCGACAGACCCTTGCGCGGCAGCGAATTGGCCGCGGTGCGCAGACCGACGTCGACGGAATAGCTGATCGTGCGGGCCGATTCGGTGAGCACCCGCGCAAGATCGAAACGGTCGCCGATCCGCAGCGCCGCGGCGATCTCGTCGGCGTCCTGCGCGCGCAGCTGGTCGCGGGAGCGGCCGGCGACGCGGTGCAGCTCGGTGCGTACATCGAGCAGTCGCCGGTGGGCGGCCGCGAGCCCGCCGCCCGGGACGTCGGGTCCGAGTCCTGGCATGCCGTCGGTGAGCTGCGCAACGGACAGGGCATTGAGCAACTGCACGTCCCGCAACCCGCCGCGACCGCTCTTGAGGTCGGGTTCGGCCCGGTGGGCGATCTGCCCGCTGCGCTGCCATCGCACCTCGGTCGTCTCGATGAGTTCGTCGAAGCGGGACCGGATGCCGGTGCGCCACTGCCGTCGCACACCACCGATGAGCAGATTGCTCAGCTGGGCGTCGCCCGCGATGTGCCGCGCCTCGAGCATTCCCAACGCGGCCGTCAGATCGGACGAGAACACCTGGAGGGCCTGGGGCACCGTCCGGACACTGTGGTCGAGCTTGATGTGCGCGTCCCACAGCGGGTACCAGAGCTCGTCGGCGACCTTCGACACGACGGACGGCGCCATGTCGTCGTGGAGGAGGATGAGATCGAGATCGGAGTACGGGAGCATCTCGCGGCGTCCGAGACCCCCGACGGCGACGATGGCGAAGCCTCCCTCGCGCTTGATGCCGAGTTCGGAGCCCTTCGTCGTCAACCAGAATTCGTGCAGGTCCACGAGGGCGTGGCGCAGGGCCACGGTGTCGAGGCGGCGGCTGCGGGGGCCGCCGGAGAGCAGGGTGTCGCGGGCGGCCGCCAGATCGGCGGCGCCCGCCGGTGCGGTTGTGCGGGCCGAGGACACCGAAGGCCCTGATCCCGCTGCCGAAGCAGCGCGATCAGGGCCTCGAGTGCCGGACCCCTGGGGGTCAGAGCGCATCCGAACCTCGTTCTCCGGTGCGGACCCGGACAACGGCTTCCACGGGCGTGACCCACACCTTGCCGTCGCCGATCTTGCCGGTACGGGAGGCCTCGACGATGGTCTCGACGACCTTGTCGACAGCGGAGTCGTCTATGACGACCTCGACACGGACCTTCGGCACGAAGTCGACGGAGTACTCGGCTCCGCGGTAGACCTCGGTGTGGCCCTTCTGACGGCCGTACCCCTGCACCTCGCTGACTGTCATTCCCAGCACACCGGCCTGCTCCAGGCCTGCCTTGACGTCCTCGAGCGTGAACGGCTTGATGATCGCCGTGATCAGCTTCATATCCTCATCCTTCCCAGAGCCCGCTGGCCGCTGTCATCCCTGCTCACTGTCGTGGTCTTCTTATCACTTGAGAGCCGGCGCGAAGTCGTATGCGGATTCCGCATGTTCGGCTTCGTCGATACCGCGGGCCTCTTCCTCGTCGCTCACACGCCAGCCCATGGGCTTGAGTGCGAAGGCGATCACTGCGGTGACGACGGCGGTGAACACCAGGGCGACGACTGCGATGACGATCTGGATGACGAGCTGCTTGTAATCGCCACCGTAGAACAATCCGGTCTCGGTGCCGAGGAAGCCGATGGCGACCGTGCCCCACAGGCCGGACACGAGGTGGACACCCACGACGTCGAGCGAGTCGTCGTAACCGAACTTGTACTTCAGACCCACCGCGAGGGCGGACAGGACACCGGCGATGACGCCGAGGGCGATCGATCCGACCGGGCTCAGCGAGCCTGCAGCGGGGGTGATGGCGACCAGGCCGGCGACGGTACCGGACGCGGCACCGAGGCTGGTGGCCTTGCCGTCACGGATGCGCTCGGTGAGGAGCCAGCCGAGGATGGCGGCGGCGGTGGCGGTGGTGGTGTTGACCCAGGCCAGGCCGGCAGTACCGTCGGCGGCGAAGGCCGAACCGGCGTTGAAGCCGAACCATCCGAACCACAGCAGCGCGGCACCGAGCATGACGAACGGCAGGTTGTGCGGACGGAAGGCGGTGCGACCGAAGCCGGCACGCTTGCCGATGACGACGGCCAGGACGAGAGCGGCGATACCGGCGTTGATGTGGACGACCGTGCCACCGGCGAAGTCGATCGGCTCCACCGCGGCGCTGACCTCTCCGCCGTCCTCGACGGTGCCGAACATGGCCGCTGCGATGCTGTCCTCGGAGCCCGAGAGCAGGCCGCCACCCCACACCATGTGGGCGAGCGGGAAGTAGGCGCAGGTGACCCAGATGGCCGCGAACGCCATCCACGTACCGAACTTCACGCGCTCGGCCAGCGCACCGCTGATCAGAGCGGTAGTGATGATCGCGAAGGTCACCTGGAAACCGATGTCGATGATCTGCGGGTAGTTGCCCGAACCACTTGCAAGGAACTCACCATCCTCGCCGTACATGGCTCCCTGCAGACCGAACTGCTCGAAGGGGTTCGCGAAGATCCCGAGTACGCTCTCGTTGCCGTAGGACATCGACCAGCCCCACAGGACGTAGATGACCCCGATCACGGCCATCGCGCCGAAGGACATCATCATCATGTTGAGCACGGACTTGGAACGGGACATCCCGCCGTAGAAGAACGCCAGGCCCGGGGTCATCAGAAGCACGAGCGACGCTGCTATCAGCATCCACGCTGCGTCGCCGGTGTTCACCACTTCCTCCACTTGCAACCTCCCTGTAGGCCGCGCCGATCGGCGCGTTGTCGAGGGAAAGCTTGCTGCCCGGATGTTTCCGTGGAGGCGCCGCGCTGTTTCGTGGGCGTGAACGCAGGAACCGACCTTGTTTCATCCTTGTTTCACACTTTTCGGACACCGCATCCCCACCGACGGAACCGGCCGCTGCCCGCATGAGCGGACAGCGGCCGGAACAACGGACGCGGTGCGGATCAGCCCAACAGGGCGTCCACGAAGGCTTCCGGTTCGAAGGGGGCGAGATCGTCGGCGCCCTCACCGAGACCCACCAGCTTCACCGGGACGCCGAGTTCGTGCTGCACCTGGAAGACGATGCCGCCCTTGGCGGTTCCGTCGAGCTTGGTGAGCACCACACCGGTGATGTCGACGACCTCGGCGAACACGCGGGCCTGCATCAGACCGTTCTGGCCGATCGTCGCGTCGAGGACGAGCAGAACCTCGTCGACGGCGGCCTTCTTCTCCACGACGCGCTTGACCTTGCCGAGCTCGTCCATCAGGCCGGTCTTGGTGTGCAGGCGGCCGGCGGTGTCGACGAGGACCGCGTCGACACCGTTGTCGATGCCCCTCGCGACGGCATCGAACGCCACCGCGGCCGGATCGGCGGCCTCCTTGCCGCGGACGACCTCGGCGCCGACGCGTTCGGCCCAGGTCTGCAGCTGGTCGGCGGCCGCGGCACGGAAGGTGTCGGCGGCACCGAGCAGCACCCGGCGTCCGTCCGCGACGAGCACGCGGGCGAGCTTGCCGGTCGTCGTGGTCTTTCCGGTGCCGTTGACACCGACGACGAGCAGCACCGCGGGATGGTCCTCGTGCGGGAGGGCCCGGATGGAGCGGTCGAGCTCGGGGCGGAGCTCATCGACAAGCACGCTGCGCAGCACGGCGCGGGCGTCGGCCTCGCTGCGCACGTTGTTCACGACCATCTCCTCACGCAGACGGTCGACGATCTTGGTGGTCGTCGCGGCACCGAGGTCGGCCACGAGCAGCGTGTCCTCGATCTCCTCCCAGGAGTCCTCGTCGAGATCGCCACCACCGAGCAGGCCGAGCAGGCTCTTGCCGACCGCTGACTGCGAGCGGGCCAGACGGCCGCGCAGGCGGACAAGGCGACCTGCGGTGGGTTCGATCTCCTCGATCGGGGCTGCCGGAGGAACAGCGGCCGGTCCGGCCGGTTCGACGATTTCCGGTTCGACGACCTCGGGTTCGGTGACCTCGGGTTCGGCAACGGTCTCTGTCGCCGGGGCGGGCTCGACCTCGGGCTCGACGGGCTCGGGAGCGGGACGCTCCGGCTCCGGGGCGACCTCGGGCTCGACCGGCTCCGGTTCGGCAGGCTTCGGCTCCGCAGGCTCCGGCTCGGGCTCGACCTTCGGCTCGGGCTTCGGTTCGACCTTCGGCTCGGGCTTCGGTTCCGCCTTCGGCTCGGCGGGTGCGGGTGCGCTCGGCGGAGCTTCGGTGATCTCCTCCGGCAACGGCACCGTGCGGGGCGCCGGCTCCGGCTTCACCGCAGGCTTCGGTGCCGGTTTCGGCGCAGGTCGGGGGGCCGGCGCCGGTGGCGCGGCCGTGCCCTGCGAGAAACTGAATCCGCTCTGCGCCTTGTAACCGCCCGAGCGGTCCTTTGTCTCGGCGGAATCGAGCTGCGGGGTCTCGGGCGCCTTCAGCGACACCTGCCGCCGCCGGTAGAGGGTCAGACCGACGACGAGCGCGACGAGAACGACCGCCAGCGCGGCGGCGATGACTATCCAGGCTCCGGTACTCACGCACCCATACTGTCAGGCCTGGAGCTCTTCCTCCGGTTCGGGGACCGGTGTCGCGATCTCGCGTCCGCGCAGTCGCTGCGAGATGACCCGGGTGATGCCGTCGCCCCGCATGCTCACGCCGTACAGCGCGTCGGCGACCTCCATCGTCGGCTTCTGGTGGGTGATGACGATGAGTTGGGACTTCTCGCGCAGCTGCTCGAACAGCCCGATCAACCGTCGCAGGTTGGTGTCGTCGAGCGCGGCCTCGACCTCGTCCATCACGTAAAAGGGCGACGGACGGGCCCGGAAGATCGCGACCAGCATCGCCACCGCGGTCAGGGATTTCTCGCCGCCCGACAGCAGCGACAGGCGCTTGACCTTCTTGCCCGGCGGCCGGGCCTCGACCTCGATGCCGGTGGTGAGCATGTCGCTCGGGTCGGTGAGCACGAGCCGCCCCTCACCGCCGGGGAACAACTTCGCGAAGACCTGTTCGAACTCGCGCTCGACGTCGGCGTACGCCTCGGTGAACACCTGCAGTATTCGCGCGTCGACCTCCTCGACGACAGCGAGCAGGTCCTTGCGGGCGCTCTTGACGTCCTCGAGCTGGGTAGACAGGAAGTTGTACCGCTCCTCGAGCGCCGCGAACTCCTCCAACGCGAGGGGGTTGACGCGTCCGAGCGTCGCGAGATCCTTCTCGGCGCGCTTGGCCCGCCGCTCCTGGGTGACCCGGTCGTAGGGCATCGGTTGGGGAGCGACGACCTGTTCGCCGCGTTCGCGGGCCTGCTCGTACTCGGCCATCTCCAGCGGCGTCGGCGGCAGCGGCACGTCGGGGCCGTACTCGGCCACGAGGTCGTCGAGGGCGATGCCGTGCTGCTCGAGGATGGTCTGTTCGAGTTGCTCGATCCGGAGCGAGGCCTGCGCCCGGGCCACTTCGTCGCGATGCACCGCGTCGGTGAGCTGGTCGCGCTGCACGGACAGTTCGCGGACGAGTTCGCGGGCCCGTTCGAGTTGCTCGGCGCATTCGGCGCGGCGCCGGTTCAGGTCGTCGCGCTGTGCGAGTGCCGTCGTCACGGCCACCTCGAGTTGTTCGGCGAGTCGCTGCCCTGATTCGGCCACCGCCGCGGCGACGGCCGCCGCCTGACGACGCGCGACGCGGGCACGTTCGGCACGAGCGCGGGCCTCGCGCTCGGCTTGCGCGGCGCGGCGGAGCGAATCCGCTTTGCCCCGAAGCGCTTCGGCACGTTCCTCGGCCGTGCGTGCCGCGAGTCGCGCCTCGACCTCGACGGCTCGGACCTCGACGAGCGCGGTCGCGGCCATCTCCCGCTCGGCGGCGGTGTGATCGGTGCCCGCACCGTCGCTACTTCCGGCCGAGTCGTCCTCGGCCAGGCGCAGTCGCTCCTCGAGCTCGACCAGCTTCTCCCGTGCCGCGTCGCGTTCCTTCTCTGCCTCCGTGCGTTGGGCTGCGAGGCGTCCGGATTCGGCGTGAGCGGTGCGTGCCGCCTGGCCGAGCCGACCGAGTTGTTCGTAGACGGCCGACATCGCCGCGTCGGACTCGTTGAGCGCGGCAAGGGTCTGTTCGACGTGTTCGGCGCGTTCGGCCTGTTCCGCGAGTGCGCCCGCGAGGGCTGCGGCCAGTTCCTCGGAGCGACGTTCGGCCTGTTCGAGGCCGGCACGGGAAGTATCGATCGCCGCCTGGATCTCGAGGGTGCTCGGGGCGCGGTGCGAGCCGCCGACCACCCAGCCCGCGCCGGCGAGGTCTCCTCCGCGCGTCACGGCGCGCAGATCGGGTCGGGCAGCGCAGACCCCGAGGGCAATGGGCAGGTCGTCGACCACGACGGTGCGGGCCAGCAGGCCGTCGACGCCTCCGCGCAGGTCTGCGGGGCACTCGACGACCTCGCGGAGCCATCGGGCACCGGACGGCAGGTCGCCGGTGTCGGTGGGACCGGCAGTGCCGGGCAGGACGAATGCCACCCGGCCCTGGTCGGCTTCGGCGAGCGCTGCGACCGCCGAGATCGCGGCGTCGGCCGACTCCACCTCGAGGGCGTCGGCCGCGGCGCCGAAGGCAGCTGCGACGGCGGCCTCGTATCCCGAGGACACCCGGAGCCGGTCGGCGAGGCGCCCCACGAGTCCGTCGCCGGAACGCGTGTCGATCAGCCAGGCCGCGCCGTCGGTGCGTTCGAGTCCCAGCGACAGGGCTTCGATACGGGCGCCGAGCGAGGCGACCACCTTGCCCGCGGCGCGTTCTGCCTCCTGGAGTTCGGTGACCCGCTCGTCGGCGAGCCGCTGTGCTTCCAGCGCTCGTTCGTGCTGCGCGTCGGCGTCGATCTCACCGGCGTCGAGATCGTCGATGCGTGCCTGAGCGGTCTCGAACTCGGCCTGTGCGGCGACGCCGCGGAGCCGGGCCTCCTCGATGGCGACGGTCAGGCGTGCGATCTCCGCGTCGATCGATTCGGCGCGGGTGCGCATCGTCTCGACCTGGCCTGCGAGACGCGCGAGGCCCTCGCGCCGGTCGGCGACGGCACGCACCGCGGCCAGATGTGCGCGTTCGGCGGCCGCTGCGGCCTCCTCCTGCGCGGCGAGCTGCTCGCGGGCCGCCTCGAGGGCTCCGTGCGCGATCTCGACGGCCTCGACCAGTTCCGCTTCCTCGGCGGCGATCCGGTCGGCGCGGGCTTCCATCTCGTCGGGATCCTGACCGGAGCGGTCCTCGGGTTCGGCGTGCAGGTGCCGGGCGCGTTCCTGCGCGACCCGCACGGTCGCCGAGACGCGCTCGGCGAGGGCGGACAGGCGGAACCAGGTCTGCGACGCCGCTTCGGCACCGGGAGTGAGCTGCGCGAGGGCCTGTTCGTGGCGGGCGAGTTCGGCGTTAGCGTCGTCGAAGGCCGCGAGCACGGTGTCGAGCCGCTCCCGGACCATCTTTTCCTGCTCGTCGTGCCCGGCGAGTTCGGCGCGGCGCGTGACGAGGTCGTCGGCGGCCAGACGTAACCGCGCGTCGCGCAGGTCGGCCTGGATGGTCTGGGCGCGACGCGCGACCTCGGCCTGCCGGCCGAGCGGTTTGAGCTGGCGGCGCAGCTCGGCGGTGAGGTCGGTGAGGCGCGCGAGGTTGGCCTGCATCGAGTCGAGCTTGCGCAGCGCCTTTTCCTTGCGCTTGCGGTGCTTGAGGACGCCGGCGGCCTCCTCGATGAAGGCGCGTCGGTCCTCCGGGCGGGATTCGAGGATCGCGGCGAGGCGGCCCTGACCGACGATGACGTGCATCTCGCGGCCGATACCGGAGTCGGACAACAGTTCCTGTACGTCCATGAGACGGCAGGAACTGCCGTTGATCTCGTATTCGCCCGCGCCGTCGCGGAACATACGGCGGGTGACGGAGACCTCGGAGTACTCGATGGGCAGCGCGCCGTCGGAGTTGTCGATGGTGAGCGTGACCTCGGCGCGTCCGAGCGGCGGGCGGCCGGCGGTTCCGGCGAAGATGACGTCCTGCATCTTGCCGCCGCGCAGGGCTTTGGCGCCCTGCTCCCCCATCACCCAGGTGAGTGCGTCGACGACGTTCGACTTGCCGGACCCGTTGGGGCCCACCACACAGGTGATACCCGGTTCGAAACGGAGAGTCGTCGACGAGGCGAAGGACTTGAAGCCCTTCAACGTCAGACTCTTGAGGTACATGGGTGAGAACTCTACCGGCGGGTTGTGACCGCTTTCCTAGGCCGGGTGCACCGCGCGGACCGTCCCGTCGAAACCGGTCGTGTACAGGACGTTCGGGTCCCAGCCCGGTCCCGAACCGAAGGCGAGCGAGGACATCAGTGGGATGCCCTCGGCGATGCGGCAGCTGTGCCCGGTCGCCGGATCGACCCGCAGGACCGCGCCGGCGAGGTTGAGCGCGATGTACAGCGCGCCGTCGGGACCGATCGTGAGGTCGTCGGGCATAGAGAGCAGCCCCGGCCCGGGCAGGTCGATGCTGCGCACGGGTCCTTCGAGGTCGCGTGCGTCGAGGATGTGGAGCCGGTTGACGTTCTCGAAGGTCGTCACGGTGTAGACGGTGTCGCCGTCGACGGCGATGCCGTTGACGGATCCGAGATCGGTACGGACGACGCGGGCCTCGCCACCGCCGGCGGGCACGAGGGTGAGTCCGACCTCGCCGAGATCGCGTGAGGTGAGCATCGATCCGTCCGACAGCCGGCCGAGGCCGTTGGGCATGACCAGCCCGGTGCCGTGGGTGCCGCGTTCACCCGTGTCGAGGTCGAGCGTGTCGATCGTGCCGTCGGCGATCCCGGCCAACCCCGAGACGGTCGTGTTGCCCACGTTCAGGTACACGGTGGGAACGTCGACGACGATGCCGCCCGGACCGGTCACCTCGGACAGCACGGTGGTCACGCTGCCGTCGGGAGTGATCCGGCGCAGCGCTCCGGGGCCGACGAAGGAGGTGTCCGAGACGAGCAGACCGCCCCGCTCGTCGAACGCCAGGTTCTCGAGGACACCGAGCCCCGACGCGACCGTCGTGACGGACCGCGGTGCGCAGGCAGCCGGAACGAACGCCGCCGGTGCTGTGGCAGCGGGACCGGCCGCCGCCGGTACTGCGGCAGTGGGACCGGCCGCCGCCGGTGCTGCGGCAGTGGGACCGGCCGCCGCCGGTGCAGCGGCCAGGGGTGCCACTGCCACAGCGGCGGCTGCTGCCGCCACCATCGTCGAACGTGCACGCCTGCCCATATGTCTCCCCCTCGCCGATCGCGACCCCCGGCCGCGTGAACCCGATCGCGGCAGGATACCAAGCCGAACGGACAAACAGGACGGACGTCAACGTTCGACGAAACCGTCGAGGTCGCCGCGCGCGGGATCCCACGAGTCGACGACGAGCCGCACCTCACCGGGGGTGTCGCCGGACCGCAGCCACGCGAGGAGCTGTTCGAGTGCCGGCCGGGGGCCCTCGGCCACGACCATGACGCGACCGTCGGGATGATTCGTCGCGTGCCCGACGAGACCGAGTTCGAGTGCGCGGGCACGCGTGAACCAGCGGAAACCGACCCCCTGGACGCGGCCGTGCACCCACGCCGTGAGCCGTTCGACGTCTGCGGGGGCGCTCATCGATCAGTCCTCGGGGGTGATCGTCAGCGAGACCTCGGTGCCCGCCTCGAGGGTGCGGCCCACCGTGCACACCTTGTCGACGGAGCGTTCGACGAGGGCGATGAGGCGGTCCCGTGCGTCTGCGTCGAGCTCCGACAGGTCGAGGACCATCTCCTCCTCGAGGTGCGGGTAGACCTCGTTCTCGCGGTCGGCGGCACCGGAGACGCGGATCGTCGCGTCGTAGTCGTCGCCGAGCCGGCGGGACAGCGGGAAGTCCGAAGCCATGCCGGAGCACGCGGCGAGCGCGATCTTGAGCAGCTCGCCCGGGGTGAAGACGCCCTCGACGCTCTCCGAGCCGATGAGCACCTCGGCGCCGCGGGAGCTGCGTCCGGTGTAACGGCGCGTGCCGGTGCGCTCGACCCACAGCTCGGTGGTGGGAAGGTCGGAAGTCTGGTCAGCCATGGAGGAAATCCTGCCATGTCCCGTCGACCGGGATGTCGCGCAGGATGGTCACGAAGTCCTCGACCTCGGCGGACGACGCGTCGGCACTGCGTCGCAGCACTCCGACCGGTTCGACGGTGCCCGCGGTGGGTAGGTCCAGGCGCCGGACCACGCCGTCGGCGAGGTCGTCCCGGGCCGCGCGTTCGGTGGTGATCCACACGGCGTCGCTGCGCCGCACCACCCCGCGTGCCACGGCGAGGTCGAGTGTCTCGATCAGCCCGACCGGCAGTCGCAGGCCGTGACGTTCGAACAATGCCTCGGTCGCGTGGCGCGGTACGGTTCCGCTGGTCGCGACCACCAGGGGGTGTTCGAGCGTGTCGGCGACGGAGACGGAACGCCCGGCGAGGGGGTGGCCGGGCCGGACGACGAGGATCAGCGTCTCGGCGTACAGGAGCTCGAACGACAGCCCCACCATCCGGGACGGTTCGGCCATGCGCCCGAGGACGACGTCGAGGGCGCCGGCGGCGAGCGCCGACAGCAGGACGGCATTGGGGTCGGTGCGGATCCGGATGTCCAGATCGGCGCGCACGCGGCGCAGCTCCGCCAGAGCTTCGGGGAGTACGTACCCGGCCACGGTGGGTAGGGCCCCGATCCGCAGCGGCTCGCGGGCGGGTTCGGCCGCTCCCGCCAGTGCGGCCACAGCTGCGTCCAGTGAGGTGGTGACGTCCTGCGCGTATCGCAGGAAGCGGTGACCCGCCGCGGTGAGGCGCGCACCGTGTCGGCCGCGGTCGAGGAGTTTCGCTCCGGCGAGCACCTCGAGCTCGTTGAGTGTCTTCGTGACGGCCGGCTGACTCAGCTGCAACAGCTCGGCGGCCCGACCGACCTGACCCTCGCGCGCGACGGTGACGAAACATCTCAGGTGCCGGAGGCGGATGCGTCGCACCTGCTCCGGGACGGACGAGGACGGACCGAACGCGGATTGCATTACTGAAAGTTATGAATCAACTGCCGTTTTGTCAATTTACATGAGTTTTTATTCACCTTATGGTTGTGTCCACAGCTCAGAGATCGGAGATCGCATGTCCACCGGCGAATACGTCGAGCGCGACCACACACTGCACCCACCCGCGCTCACCCCCGGCTACCGCACGTCGGTGCTGCGCGCACCGCGCAACGCGCTCATCACGCCGAAGCCGACCCTGTCGGAGATCACCGGACCTGTCTTCCGCAGCGACGAGCTCGGCGCCCTCGACAACGACCTGATCCTGAACTTCTCGAAGGACGGCCTGCCGATCGGTGAGCGCATCATCGTCCACGGCTTCGTCAAGGACGAGTTCGGCAATCCGGTCGAGGGCGCACTCGTCGAGGTGTGGCAGGCCAACGCCGGTGGCCGGTACCGCCACAAGAAGGACACCTATCTCGCTCCCATCGATCCGAACTTCGGCGGTTGCGGGCGGATGCTCACGGACGCGAACGGCTACTACCAGTTCCGGACGATCAAACCCGGCGCATATCCGTGGGGCAACAGCCGCAACGCCTGGCGCCCGGCGCACATCCACGTGTCGATCCTCGGCCGTGGGTGGGCCCAGCGCCTGATCACCCAGCTGTACTTCGAGGGCGACCCGCTCATCGAGAAGTGCCCGATCGCGCGGACGATCCCGACCGTGGATCAGCTCCGCAGCCTGATCGCCCAGGAGGACCCCGCCTCCAACGCGCCGTTCGACGCCCGCGCCTACCGCTGGGACATCACCCTGCGCGGTCGCCGCGCCACCTTCTTCGAGAACACCGACCTCCCGGGAGCCCCGCGATGAGCCTGCCCACCGATCCCTACCGGCCCGTGCCCCCGCTGCTCCCCCGCGCGATGGTCACGCGTTTCCCGGAAACGCCCTCGCAGACCGGCGGCCCGTACGTCCACATCGGGCTCGCGCCGCAGCAGGCCGGCTTCGACATCTTCGACAACAACTTCGGCAACGTCCTCGTCACCGACGAGACCGAGGGCGAGCGAATCGTGTTGGAGGGCCGCGTCATCGACGGCACCGGCACCCCGGTGCGCGACGCCCTGCTCGAGAGCTGGCAGGCGAACGCGCACGGCCGGTACGCACATCCGGACGACGCACAGGACAAGGATCTCGATCCGAACTTCCGCGGCTGGGGACGCACCGGCGGCGACTTCGAGACGGGCGTGTTCACGATCGAGACGATCAAGCCCGGGGCCGTCACCAACCCCGACGGCTCCGTCTCGGCACCCCACATCCTGCTGGTGATCTTCGCGCGCGGAATCAACCTCGGGCTGCACACGCGGGTCTACTTCGAGGACGAGGCCGGGCTCAACGCCGAGGATCCCGTCCTGAAGGGCATCGAATGGGAGGTGCGGCGCAACACCCTGATCGCGTCGCGTTCCGAGCGCGACGGACGCACCGTCTACACGATCGACATCCGGCTGCAGGACACTCCGGACGGTGGCGCCGAGACGGTCTTCTTCGACATCTGAACCACCACCTTTCCGAACGGCCCGGTATGCGCGTGCGCTACCGGGTCGTTCGCGGTCGTGGCTGACACTTCGGGCAGCTGTACGACGAGCGGTTCATGAACTTCTCGCGGCGGATCGGCGCGCCGCAGCGTCGGCACGGCTCGTTCTCGCGTCCGTAGACGTTCAGGGAACGCTCGAAGTAGCCGGACTCCCCGTTGACGTTGACGTACAGGGCGTCGAACGACGTACCACCCTGCCCGAGGGCCTCCGCCATCACCTCGGTGGCCGCATCGAGAGCCGACCGGAGCTTCGGACGCGACAGCGCGTCGGTGGGCCGGTTCCCGTGAATCCTTGCGCGCCACAGCGCTTCGTCGGCGTAGATGTTGCCGATGCCGGAGACGACGGTCTGGTCGAGCAGCGCACGCTTGATCTCGGTGTGCTTGGTGCGCAGCACGGCCACGACCGCATCCGGGTCGAACCGGGGATCCATCGGGTCGCGGGCGATGTGCGCGACCGGCAGCGGCAGACGATCACCGTCCACCTCCACGAGCGGGGCCAGGGCCCAGCCTCCGAAGGTGCGCTGGTCGACGAAACGCAGATCGGCACCGTTGTCGAGGACGGCGCGGATACGCAGATGCTTCTCGTCCGGCACGGTCGGAGGCTGCACGAGCATCTGCCCGCTCATCCCCAGATGCACCACGAGAGCCAGATCGGCCGGTTCGAGCACGAGCCACATGTACTTGCCGCGGCGCTCGACCGAAGCGACCTTCTGACCGGTCACCTGCAGTGCGAGATCGCGCGGACCGGGCTCGTGCCGTCGGACGGCACGCGGATGCAGCACCTGCACCGAGTCCACAGTCGCGCCGACGACGTGCGCGTCGAGTCCGCGACGGACCACGTCGACCTCGGGAAGTTCGGGCACCTGCGGTCAGTTGTCCTCGGTGGGCGTGTCGGCGGATCCGGACTGCTGGTCGGAAGCCCCGGCATCACCGGTCTCGGCAGCAGTGCCCTCGGTCAGCGCGTTCCATGCGGCCGACGCGGCCTTCTGCTCGGCTTCCTTCTTGGTGCGTCCGACACCGGTGCCGTAGGGATTGCCACCGATGAGGGCGGTGGCGGTGAATTCCTTGTCGTGATCCGGACCGGTGGCGGTGATCTCGTAGGCGGGAACACCGAGACCGCGCTCGGCGGTGAGTTCCTGCAGACTCGTCTTCCAGTCCAGACCGGCACCGAGGCGCGGGCCGCGTTCGAGCAGTGCGGCGAACAGGCGCAGAACCACTTCGCGCGCGACGTCGATGCCGTGCGCGAGATGGACGGCGCCGAGGAGCGATTCCATTCCGTCGGCCAGGATGCTGGCCTTGTCGCGTCCGCCCGTCAGTTCCTCGCCCTTGCCGAGCAGGAGATGCACTCCGAGCCCGCCTTCTCCGAGGCCGCGCGCCACCTCGGCGAGCGCGTGCATGTTGACAACGCTCGCGCGGATCTTGGCGAGTTCGCCCTCGGACTTGTCCGGGTGGGTGAGGTAGAGCTTTTCGGTCACCGCGAGCCCGAGGACGGCATCGCCGAGGAACTCGAGACGTTCGTTGGTGGGCAATCCGCCGTTCTCGTAGGCGTACGAGCGGTGGGTGAGCGCCAAGGACAGGAGTTCTGCGTCCAGAGGCACGCCGAGGGCGGCGAGGAGAGACTCGTGGCTCTCTTCGCCGCCCTCGGTAGCTGTTTCGGAGGACTTGCTCGTCACGTGAATACCGATTAGACGGGCGCGGTCACCTGACGGCCGTTGTAGGTGCCGCACGACGGGCACGCCACGTGGGGCAGCTTCTTCTCTCCGCAACCCCGGTTCGGGCAGGTGACGAGCGTCGGCGCAGTGGTGTTCCACTGGCTGCGCCGCGACCGGGTGTTGGAACGCGACATTCTGCGCTTGGGGACGGCCACGTCTACTTCTCCTCGTTGTTCGAGCTGTCGATTTGACTGCTGGGTTCTTCGGAGCCCGCGCCGAACTTGGCTGCCAACCCAGCCCAGCGAGGATCCATTGTCTCATGACGGTGCCCGGATTCTGCAATCGCCAGGCGAATGCCGCATTCGGGGCACAATCCCGCACAGTCGTCACTACACAACGGCTGCAGCGGAAGTTCCAGACCAACCGCGTTCACGAGGACCGGTTCGAGATCGATCAGATCGTTCTCGACGCGGTACACCTCGTCGTCCTCGGTGGTCTGCTCAGTGACGCTGTTCGGGTAGGCGAACAGCTCGGTGAGGTACACGTCCACCGGCTCGGTGAACGACTCGAGGCATCGAGAGCACTCGCCGAGGGCGTCGACACGAACACTACCGGTGACCAGGACGCCCTCGGACACCGACTCCAGGCGGAGATCGAGATCGATCTCGGAGCCTTCCTCGATCGCGATCAGATCGAGCCCGATGCGCGAGGGTGACGGCACCTTCCGCTCGACCGTACGCATCGAACCGGGCCGGCGACCCAGGGAGAGCGTGTCGAACACCAGCCCCGAGTCCCGGCCGGAACGGGACGTGCTGGAATCACGGGTGGACACGGGGAACTCACCTTCTTCGGACGACGCAGGACGCGACTCGGTCGTGATAGGGCAACCGCTCCATGATACGCGATGGGCGGCAGGAGCGAAAATCCCGCGGGTCAGCGGCGACGGCTCGCCCGGTGGTCGGCCTCCGCGAAGTCGGGAGCACCCGACAGCCGCAGCTGCTGCCGGCCGCGGCCGACGGACCGCAGCGTGGTGCCGAGCAGTTCCTCGAACTCTCCCAGCTTGCCGTCGATGTACTCGTCGCACTCCGTCCGGAGACGGTCGGACTCGGCGTGGGCCGAATCGATGACACGCGCCGACTCGGCGTGTGCGGCCTGCACGACCTCGGTCTGCGACACCAGACGTGCCTTCTCGGCCTCGCCCTCGGCCACGGAACGCTCGTAGGACGCCTGCCCGGACTCGACCAGACGGTCGGCCTCGACGCGGGCACGCCCGGTCACGCTCTCGTACTGCTTGTTGCCCTCGGCGACGAGATCGTCGGCCTCGGCCTGCGCATCGCGCACCAGTTCCTCGGCGTGGGCGCGGGCCTCCTTGACCATCCGGTCCGCTTGGGCCTTCGCGTCCGCGAGCATGCGGTCGGCGTCGGCGCGCGCGTCCTCGAGGAGGGTGCGTGCCTCCTCGTCGGCGTCCCCGACCGTCTTGTCGGCCTGAGCCCGCGCGTCGTTGATCAGCTTGTCACGGTGATCGAGGACGTCCTGCGCGTCGTCGAGTTCGGGCGGCAACGCATCGCGCACGTCGTCGAGCAATTCGAGGACATCGCCGCGCGGTACCACGCAGCTCGCCGTCATCGGAACGCTACGTGCCTCTTCGACGATTGCGACCAGCTCGTCGAGTGCCTCGAATACCCGGTACACGCCCAACCCCAATCACTCGCTCGACACGACCGGTGCGGCCGCGCCGCCGTCCAGTCTGCCGCAGCGCAGGGCACGCTCGTGTGCCCTGCGCTCGGTGTGTCGGGATACGGCCGTCACAGGCCGTGCGGAGGGTCCGGTCTATTTCGCGGCGGCCCGCTCGGCCAGGCGCGTGAGCAGACGATCGTGCACGGAGCCCGGCAGCATCTCGGAGACGTCGCCACCGTAGGTCGCGACCTCCTTGACGAGCGAGCTCGAAAGGTAGCTGTAGACCGGGTTGGTGGCGACGAACAGCGTGTCGACGCCGGTGAGCTTGTGGTTCATCTGCGCCATCTGCAGCTCGTAGTCGAAATCGTTGGCGCCGCGCAGGCCCTTGACGATCGCGGTGATCCCCCGCTCGCGGGCGTAGTCGACGAGCAGGCCCTGCCAGGCGTCGACCGTGACGTTCGGCAGGTGCGACGTGGCCTCGGTGAGCATCTCGAGGCGTTCGTCGATCGTGAACATCCCCTGCTTGTTGGGATTGATCGTGACGGTCACGACGACCTCGTCGAACTGGGCCGAGACCCTGCCGATGACGTCGAGGTGTCCGTTGGTGACCGGGTCGAAGGATCCTGGGCAGACCGCGCGGCTCATGACCCAGCACCGTAGCAGGTGGCGATTTCCACTCTCGTCTCGCCGTAGCGCTTCGACCTGCCGACCTCGAATCTCTGCGGCCACACCGTTTCCGGTGATCGCGACGACCGTTCGACCACGACGATCGAGCCGTCCTCGACCCAACCTCCGGACACCAGCGTCCCGAGCACGCCGGTGACGGCCTCCTCGGTCACGGCGTAGGGCGGGTCGGCCAGGACGAGGTCGTAGACGCGGTCGGGGGTGCCCGCAAGCACGGCGGATACCGGTGCGGTGCGCAGCACCGCACCGGACAGTCCGACCGTCGCGATGTTCTCGCGGATCACGCCCGCCGCCTTCGCGTCGGACTCGACGAGCATCGCGTGCTCGGCGCCGCGGGACAGCGCCTCGAGGCCGAGCGCCCCCGACCCCGCGTAGAGGTCGAGGACGGCGGCCCCGTCGATGTCCATGCGTGCGTCGAGCGAACTGAACAGGGCTTCGCGCACCCGTTCGGAGGTGGGCCGGGTTCCGCGGGGCGGCACCTTCAGGCGCCGCCCCCCTGCCCGGCCGGCGACGATCCGTGTCACTCGGCGCTGTCTCCCGTGGACACCTCGACGAGCAGGTCGCCACCTTCGACCTGTTGCACCGGCCCGATCGCGACGCGCGTGATGCGGCCGCCGCGCGGCGCGGTGATCGCGGCCTCCATCTTCATGGCCTCGATCGTGGCGACGGTGTCGCCCGCCGAGACGCTGTCGCCCTCGGACACGACGAGGGTGACCATGCCGGCGAACGGCGCCGCGACGTGACCGGGATGGTTGCGGTCGGCCTTCTCCGCGGCAGGGGTCTCCGCGGCCACCGAGCGGTCGCGCACCGACACCGGGCGCAGCTGCCCGTTGAGGATGCACATGACCGTGCGGTAACCCTTCTCGTCGGCATCGGAGATCGCCTCGAGGCCGATGAGCAGTTCGACACCCTTGTCCAGGCGCACCCGGTGCTCGTCGCCGTGCCGCAGACCGTAGAAGAACTGGTTGGCCGACAGCTCGGTGGTGTCGCCGTAGGTCTCGCGGTGCTGCTCGAACTCCTTCGCGGGGCCCGGGAAGAGCAGGCGGTTGAGCATGCGGCGACGCTCGTCGGACGAACCGCCGAGGGCCTTCTCCTCCTCCGGCGCGAGCGGGGTGATCGGCTTGGGCTCGGCGCGGCCCGACAGCGCCTTGCTGCGGAAGGGCTCCGGCCAGCCGCCGGCCGGGGTCCCGAGATCGCCGCGCAGGAAGCCGATCACCGAATCGGGGATGTCGTACTTGCCGGGCTCGGCGGCGAAGTCGTCGACCGAGACGCCCGCGCCCACGAGGTGCAGCGCGAGGTCGCCGACGACCTTGCTCGACGGCGTGACCTTGATCAGGCGGCCCAGGAGGCGGTCGGCGCCGGCGTAGGCGGCCTCGACTTCTTCGAATCGGTCGCCGAGGCCCAGCGCGATGGCCTGCTGGCGCAGGTTCGACAGCTGACCGCCGGGGATCTCGTGGGTGTAGACGCGGCCGGTCGGTGCGGGCAGCCCCGACTCGAACGGTGCGTACACCTTGCGCAGCGCCTCCCAGTACGGCTCGAGATCGCACACGGCCTGCAGGTCGAGACCGGTGTCGAACTCGCTGTTCGCCGCGGCGGCGACGATCGCCGACAGGGCGGGCTGGCTCGTCGTACCGGCCAGCGCCGCGGACGCACCGTCGACGGCGTCGGCACCGGCGTGCCAGGCCGCAAGGTAGGTGGCGAGCTGACCGCCCGGGGTGTCGTGCGTGTGCACGTGCACCGGCAGATCGAAGTTGCTCCGCAGCGCCGACACGAGCGTCGCGGCGGCCGGGGCGCGCAGCAGACCCGCCATGTCCTTGATGGCCAGGACGTGCGCACCGGCCTCGACGATCTCCTCGGCCAGACGCAGGTAGTAGTCGAGCGTGTAGATCGACTCGTTCGGGTTCGACAGGTCGCCGGTGTAGGACATCGCGACCTCGGCGAGGGTGGTGCCGGTCTCGCGCACCGCGTCGATTGCCGGACGCATCTGGTCGACGTTGTTCAGCGCGTCGAAGATACGGAAGATGTCGATGCCGGTGTCGGTGGCCTCCTGCACGAAGGCGCGGGTGACGGCCTCCGGGTAGGGGGTGTAGCCGACGGTGTTGCGTCCGCGCAGCAGCATCTGCAGGTTGATGTTCGGGATCGCCTCGCGCAGCGCCGCGAGCCGCTCCCACGGATCCTCGTGCAGGAAGCGCAGTGCGACGTCGTAGGTCGCGCCGCCCCACGCCTCGATCGACAGCAGTTGCGGCGTCATCCGGGCCACGTGCCCGGCCACCGTCAGCAGGTCCTTGCTGCGCACGCGGGTCGCGAGCAGCGACTGGTGGGCGTCGCGGAAGGTGGTGTCGGTGACGCCGATCGCCTTCTGGTCACGCAGCGCACGGGCGAAGCCCTCGGGTCCGAGCTCGAGCAGGCGCTGACGCGAACCGGCCGGCGGCTCGGCGTTCAGGTCGATCGCGGGCAGCTTGTCGTGCGGGTAGACCGTCGTGGTGCGCTCGCCGTGCGGCTTGTTCACCGTCACGTCGGCGAGGTACCGCAGGATCTTGGTGCCGCGGTCGGCGGACGAGCGCAGAGTCAGCAGGTGCGGGCGTTCCTCGATGAACGAGGTGTTGACGTTGCCGCCGCGGAAGTCCTCGTCGTCGAGCACCGCCTGCAGGAACGGGATGTTCGTGGCGACACCGCGGATACGGAACTCGGCGACCGCGCGGCGCGCGCGGGCGACGGCGGTCTCGAAGTTGCGGCCGCGGCAGGTGAGCTTGACGAGCATCGAGTCGAAGTGGGCGGAGATCTCCGCGCCGACCGAGGTGCCGCCGTCGAGACGGATACCGGCACCACCCGGAGTGCGGTAGCCGGTGATGCGGCCGGTGTCCGGACGGAACCCGTTGGCCGGGTCCTCGGTGGTGATGCGGCACTGCAGCGCCGCGCCGCGGATGGTGATGCCCTCCTGCGACAGGCCCAGTTCCTCGAGCGACTCGCCTGCGGCGATACGCAGCTGGGACTGCACAAGGTCGACGTCGGTGATCTCCTCGGTGACCGTGTGCTCGACCTGGATACGCGGGTTCATCTCGATGAACACGTGGTTGCCGCGTTCGTCGACGAGGAACTCGACGGTGCCCGCGCACTGGTAGCCGATCTCCTTGGCGAAGGCGACGGCGTCGGCGCAGATGCGGTCGCGAAGCTCGGGATCGAGATTCGGGGCGGGGGCGAGCTCGATGACCTTCTGGTGGCGGCGCTGCACCGAGCAGTCGCGCTCGTACAGGTGGATGACGTTGCCGTGCTTGTCGGCGAGGATCTGCACCTCGATGTGCCGCGGGTTGACCACGGCCTGCTCCAGGAAGACGGTGGGATCACCGAAGGCCGCGTCGGCCTCGCGGGAGGCGGCTTCGATGGCCTCGCGCAGTTGGGAGGGCTCGGCGACCCGGCGCATGCCGCGTCCGCCACCGCCGGCGACAGCCTTGACGAAGACCGGGAAGTTCATCGTTTCCGAGGCGGCGACCAGCTCGTCGACGTCCGACGACGGCTCCGACGACGCCAGCACCGGGAGGCCGGCGGCCTTCGCCGAGGCGATCGCGCGGGCCTTGTTGCCCGTCAGTTCGAGGATCTCCGCCGACGGACCGACGAAGGTGATGCCCGCTTCGGCGCACGCCGCGGCGAGGTCCGGATTCTCGGAGAGGAAGCCGTAGCCGGGGTAGATCGCGTCGGCACCGGCCGACACGGCCGCTTCGACGATCTTCTCGACCGACAGATATGCGCGGACCGGGTGCCCCTCCTCACCGATCTGATAGGCCTCGTCGGCCTTCAACCGGTGCAGGGAGTTCCGGTCTTCGTACGGGAACACCGCGACCGTCCCGGCGCCCAGTTCGTAGGCGGCACGGAATGCGCGGATCGCGATCTCGCCACGGTTGGCGACAAGCACTTTCGAGAACATTGGTCGACGGTACCGCGACGTAACATGCCGCCTTCGACGCGCGTTCCACATCGTGGGACAAGGCGCCCGGATGGCACGACTGGAACGATGCAGTCGGCCCCGTCGTAACACGGCGTCAACATGCCGGGCACGGCCACCGAAACCTCACCGCGGGTTCTGCGGCACGGTGTACGGAACGTAACTCAGGACTTGTCGAGATAGGCGACGCGCTCGGCGTCGAGCGCGGCCCGCACCATGCTTGCGAGCCCCGGGTGGTGTTCGAGGCCAGGATCCTTCTCCGTCACCGTCCGGGAGAAGTCGCGAGCCGCCTCGATGACGTCGGCGTCGTCGACGAGCGAGAGTAACCGCAGCGTCGACACGGTGCCGGACTGGGCGACGCCGAGGACGTCACCCTCCCGGCGCAACTGCAGGTCGAGCTGGGCGAGTTCGAAACCGTCGGTGGTGCCGGCGACGGCCTCGAGCCGCATCATCGTCGGGGTCGCGGGCTTCGCGTCGGTCACGAGCAGGCACAGGCCCTGATGGCCGCCACGACCGACGCGACCCCGCAGCTGGTGCAACTGGCTGACACCGAACCGGTCGGCATCGACGATCACCATCACGGTCGCGTTCGGCACGTCGACACCGACCTCGACGACGGTCGTGCACACGAGCACGTCGAGCTCCGCGGCGTTGAACGCCTGCATCACCGCGTCCTTCTCGTCGCCGGGGAGGCGACCGTGCAGCAGCCCCACCCTCAGATCCCGCAGCGGACCGGAAGTGAGGAACTCGAACTGCTCGAGCACAGAGACGGTCTCGGGCGGGGCCTGCTTACCCTTCCCCGTTCCCGACGGCTCGGGCCCGTCCGGATCGAAGAGCGCGTCGTCGTCGGAATCGCCGTCGCCGATGCGGGAACACACCACGTAGGCCTGCCGCCCCTCGGCGACCTCCTCGCGGATGCGTTCCCACGCGCGGTCGACCCACTTCGGATGCACCTTCGCCGGCACCACGCGGCTGACGATCGGCGACCGTCCTCTGGGGAGTTCGCGCAGGGTCGAGACCTCGAGGTCGCCGAGCACCGTCATCGCGATGGTGCGCGGGATGGGTGTTGCGGTCATCACCAGCACGTGCGGGGACGCGCCGTCGCGACCCCGCGAGCGCAGTGCGTCGCGCTGTTCGACACCGAAGCGGTGCTGCTCGTCGATCACCACCAGGCCGAGGTCGAAGAACTGCACCGTGTCCTCGATCAGCGCGTGCGTGCCGATGACGATGCCGGCATCGCCCGTCACCGCCTCGTTGAGCGCGGCCCGCTTGCGTGCGACCCCCATCGAGCCGGTCAGCAGGGTCACGCGGGTCGCGAGTTCGTGAGCGCCGAGTTCGCCCGCCGCGGCGAGATCGCCCAGCATCTTCGTGAGCGAGCGCGCGTGCTGCGCCGCGAGCACCTCGGTGGGTGCGAGCAACGCGCACTGCCGACCGGAGTCGATCACCTGCAGCATCGCCCGTAGCGCCACGATGGTCTTGCCGGAACCGACCTCGCCCTGGAGCAGCCGGTTCATGGGGTGTTCGCGTGCGAGATCGGCCGCGATCTCGTCGGCCACCGAGAGCTGTCCGGCCGTCAGTTCGAAGGGCAGCCGCCGGTCGAACTCGTCGGCGATCCCGCCCTCGCGGCGCGGGCAGGACGGCGCCGACCGCACCTCGACGTCGTGCCGGCGTCCGGCGAGCACGAGCTGCACCGCGGCGGCCTCGTCGAACCGCAGACGGTCGCGTGCCCGGTCGATCTCCTGCTTCGTGTCGGGCAGGTGGATCGAGCGGAGCGCCTCGTCGAGGCCCACGAAGCCGTGCTCGTCGCGCACCCACTCGGGCAGCGGATCGTCGACGTGGTCGAGCTGGTCGAGCACCTGCCGCACGCAGCGCATGACGGTCCACGACTCGACCTCGCGGGTCGCGCGGTACATCGGGATCAGCGCGCGGTCGAAGACCGACATGTCGACTCCCGATCCGTCCTGCGCGGTGCGGGCGAGACCCGCCAGGGCGCCGGCGCCCCGCACCCGCGCGGGGGTCGCCGAGACCAGGTCCTCGGCGTCGCGCGGTTCGGGCAGCACGAGATAGCTCGGATGGGTCAGGCTCCACTTGTCGCGGAAGTACTTCACGGTGCCGGAGAACATCGCGCGCACGCCGGGCTTGATGTTGTGCTTGACCCGGTGCGGGTTGAAGAAGGTGACGTCGATGCTGTGGCGATCGGAGCGCAACCGCACCGCGAGGCGTTTGCCGGCGCGGGATTTCATCGGCACCTCCTGCGCCGACTCGACCCGCGCGATGATCGTGATGTGCTGGCCCTCCGCGGGCCGGCTCTCGCCGAGTTCGGCGCCCTGGGTGGCGTAGCGGTGCGGATAGTGCCTCAGTAGATCCTCGACGGTGGTCATCCCGAACGCGTCGTGCAAGGCGTCCGCCGTCTTGCGGCCGAGGACATGATCGAGCCGGTCCGCGAGTGTCGCCACTGCCGTCCCTTCCGCTACTCATGCGGTGGCCTCGCGGCGCACCGGCTACTCGACGCCGAGCTGCAGCAGGTCGCTGCGCTGACCGCCCTGGTAGACCGCCACGTCGATCTCCGGGTGACGGCGATCGAGGTGGGCGGCCAGTTGCTCGACGAGTCCGTCGGGGGCGTCGGCGCCGACCAGCATCGTCACGAGCTCGCCGCCCGCGGCGAGAATCCTGTCGAGCAGCGACGCTCCCGCTGTCACCAGATCATGCTCGATCACTACGACATCATGGCCGGCCAGTCCGAGACTGTCGCCGGGCTCGCACGTTCCGACCCAGGTCAGCGCGCGTTCGTTCGCGTACCGCAGCGATCCCCAGCGCACGCACGACGCCGCCTCCGACATCGTGAAGGCGTCGTCGACCGTCGCGCGCATCGGATCGTGCACGGCCAACGAGGCCAGCCCCTGGACGACGGAGGAGGACGGCAGGAACATCACGTCACGGTCGTCCCGCCGCGCCCGGGCGCCCACGGCGACGACGTCCTGCGCGGAGAGCGCACCGTTGGGCAGCACCAGGACGTCCCGGCTCGGCAGTGCCCGGATCGCCTCGAGCAGTTCGTCCGGGGCTGAGATCTCCTCGGCCCGCAGCACCCGGGCACCCTCCGCCTCGAACAGTTCGGCCGCGCCCTCGCCGCCCACCACTGCGAGGACGGCCCGGGACTGTTCCTCCGCCGACTCGGCACGGACCCGGGCGGGGGCCGTGCCCAGCGCCACGGGACCGTCGCCGCACCCGCGACGCGCGGACTCGAGCGCGAAGCACGTGATGTCGATGCGGCTCAGCGAACCCGCCGCGAGACCGGCCTCCACGGCAGCTCCGGGCTCGCAGCAGTGCACGTGAACGGACCAGCACCCCGATCCCCCGGAAACGATCGCGACCGAGTCGCCGAGCGCGTCGAGGGAGGACCTCAAGGCATCCATGCGCGCGTCGTCGGAATTCCCGACGAGATACATCACTTCGTACTCCTGCTGGTCGCTGTCGTGACGTTCGTCGACGATCTCGGGTTCGACGACAGGCCGCGAGGTGCCGGCGAGCACCATCCGGCGATCGGGCCGTATTCCGGTGGTGACCTCCACCAGGCAGTCGAGCAGCACGAGCAGGCCGAGGCCGCCGGCGTCGACGACCCCTGCCTCGGCGAGGACGTCGAGCTGGGTGGTGGTGCGCTGCAGCGCGTCGGCGGCGGCGTCGGCACTCGCGACGGCGACATCGCACAAGGTCGCATCCGTCTCCGAAGCGACGCGGGTCGCGCCCTCGGCCGCAGCTTCGAGGACGCTGACGATGGTGCCCTTCGCGGGTGCGCTGAGCGCTCCGGTCACGAGCGTCGCGGCGTTGGAGAAGGCGGCGGCGAGGTCCCGGGCGCCGACCGTCGTCAGTCCCGCGATCGCGTCGGCGAGACCGCGCAGTGCCTGTGCCAGGATGATCCCGGAGTTGCCCCGCGCCCCGGCGAAGGCACCACGCGCGAGCCCTTCGGCGACGTCGGATGCGGTGAGCGCGCCGTCCACGGGCCCGCCGATCCGGGCCGCCGCGGCCTGCAGGGTGATCAGCAGATTGTTTCCGGTGTCCCCGTCGGGCACCGGGAAGACGTTGAGCGAGTTGATCTCCGCTCGGCGCTGTTCGAGCGCTTCCACACCGAACTCGACCCACCGGCGCAGCGCCCGCCCGTCCACCGTGTCCTCGGCTCCGAGCAACGATTCCACCCCCTTCGCCTCGTCCTGCGAGCATCGTCCACCTCTGCGATCGGTACCGTTGCGCACGGTGCCGAGCCCTGGCGAACAGGTTAGCCGCGAGTCGTCGCACCGTCCGGTTTGGCCAACCGCCCTCGAGTTCGCTAAGCTTGCCGGGTTGCCTCGCACGGGCGGCTCGTTCCCCGTGTTCGCAAGGCGAAACAACAGACAGAAGATCTATCCACTAGACACAAGGAGTTCGCGACATGGCTGCCGTCTGCGACGTATGCGCCAAGGGCCCCGGCTTCGGGAAGTCGGTCTCGCACTCGCACCGGCGTACCAACCGTCGCTGGAACCCGAACATCCAGAGCGTGCGCGCTCAGGTTGCACCGGGCAACACCCGCAAGATGAACGTGTGCACCTCCTGCCTCAAGGCCGGCAAGGTCGTCCGCGGCTGATTCCCGGTCGAGTCGTCGCGAAGGCCCCCTGCGCTGATTGCGCAGGGGGCCTTCGCCGTTCGATCCTGCGGCCCGATATCGTGCGGGAATGACCGAGAACCAAGTTTCCTTCCCCGACAGCGACTCTCTCCGTTCACTGGTGAGCGTGGAGGACCGCGTCCTGCGGATCGCCGTGGCGACCTCCGAGCACGGCACCTCCCTGTCCCCCGCAGGGATGGAGCAGGGCATCGCAGCCCTGCGTGCGGCAGGCCCGGAGATCGGCGCCGTGCTGCTCGTCGGTGAGGGTGCGAACTTCTGCGCGGGCGGCAACGTCCACGGATTCGCCGCGGCCGAGGACCGTGGCGCCCACCTGCTCGAGATCGCGAACCTCTTCCATGACTTCGTGCGCGCACTGGAGAAGGCGGCCGTGCCGGTCGTCGCCGCCGTGCACGGCTGGGCCGCCGGCGCCGGCATGAGCCTGGCGCTGCTCGCCGACATCGCGCTCGCCGGCCCCGGCACGAAGATGCGCGCCGCGTACCCGTCGATCGGCTTCTCCCCCGACGGCGGCATGTCGTGGACCCTGCCGCGGATCGTCGGCCCGTCGCGGGCACGGGAGATCATCATGACCGACGCCGTGATCGGCGCCGACGAAGCCGTGCGCCTGGGTCTGCTCAGCCGGCTCGTCGCCGACGGCGAGATCCAAAGCGAAGGGTTGCGACTCGCACGAACCCTCGCGCACGGCCCCACGCAGTCCTACGCCGCCATCCGCTCGCTCGTGGCGGGCTCGGCCGGACGATCGCTGTCCGACCACCTCGATGCCGAAGCCGCCTCGATCTCCGCGGCCGCGACGACGCCCACGGGTATCGAGGGTGTCGACGCCTTCGTCGCCAAGCGGCGTCCGGACTGGGATTCGGCCCGCGCCTGACATCCGGGCGGCGGATCGGTGGTCAGGGCAGTCGCCAGTCCACCGGTTCGCCGCCCTGCTCGACGAGCAGGGCGTTCACGCGGCTGAACGGACGCGACCCGAAGAATCCGCGTGAGGCCGACAGCGGGGACGGGTGCGCCGACTTCACGGTGGGCACACCACCGAGCATGGGTTCGAGGGTCGCCGCGTCGCGGCCCCACAGGATCGCGACGAGCGGGGTACCGCGCGCGACCAGCGCGCGGATCGCCTGCTCGGTGACGGCCTCCCAGCCCTTGCCGCGATGCGAGGCCGGCTGGCCCGGCGCGACGGTGAGGACCCGGTTGAGCAACAGGACACCGTGCTCGGTCCACGGCGACAGGTCGCCCGTGGAGGGCTGCGGCAGACCGAGATCGTCGGTGTACTCGCGGTAGATGTTGGCGAGACTGCGCGGGATCGGCCGGACGGCCGGAGCCACCGAGAAGCTCAGTCCCACAGCGTGACCCGGAGTGGGATAGGGATCCTGCCCGACGATCAGGACGCGGACGGACTCGAACGGCTGCGTGAAGGCACGCAGCACGTTCGGACCGGACGGCAGATAACTGCGGCCCGCGGCGAGTTCGGCGCGGAGGAACTGCCCCATCGCGGTGATGTCACCTGCGACGGGTTCGAGTGCTCGCGCCCAACCCGCCTCGACGAGTTCGGACAGGGGCCGACCGGAACGGGGCTCGTCCGCTCCCCCGGCCGCGGACTGTGTGTCGACGGTGTCGGCCACCTGTCACTCCTGGTCGATGCGGCGGAGGGCGGTCCGGTAGTAGGCGGCGTTCGCCGCATACATCTCGGCGTTGGCGTCGAAGTTGTTCTCGGGGATCTCGTAGCCCTCGCGGACCTTCGCGGGGATACCCATCGCCATGCGGCGGGGCGGCAGTTCGAAGCGCGGCGGGATCAGGGCGCCGGCGGCGACCTGCGCGCCGGCACCGATGACCGATCCGTTGAGGACGAGCGAACCCGAGCCGATCAGCGCGCCGTCACCGATCGTGGAGCCCTCGATGTGCGCGTTGTGCCCGACGACGCACCGCGCGCCGATGACGGTGGCCTCGATCGCGGTGCAGTGGATGATCGTGCCGTCCTGGATGTTGGTCTTCTCCCCCACGGTGATCGTGCCGTAGTCCCCGCGCAGCACCGCCGAGGGCCACACGGAGGCACCGGCACCGAGGGTGACGTTGCCGATCACGACCGCGTCGGGGTGAACCCACGCGTCGGGATGGATATCGGGGACACGCTCGCCGAGTGCGTAGACAGCCATGACTGCAGAACCTATCTCGAGCGAACCCCACCCGGAGTGAGCGGCCTAGAGACCAGCGCCCGCCGCGAAGCTCTCCCAGCCGCCGGATCCGTCGTGGCGCTGCCCGTCGACCGTGACGCCGGAGCCTTCCAGGACCACGCCGATCGGCCGCCATCCGTCCGGCAGGGTGACCTCGCGAGGGAAGCAGGCCGCGAGGGCGTGATCCTCGCCACCGGTGAGGATCCATTCCCACGGGTCGGCCGTCAGTACCCGACCGGCCTCGCGGAGTTGCGTGTCGGGAGCGAGTGCACCGGAGTCGAGGTCGATCGCGACCTCCGAGGCCGTGCAGATGTGCCCGAGATCGGCGACGAGACCGTCGGAGATGTCGGTGCAGGCGTGGGCGCCGGCTGCGGCCGCTGCAGGACCTGCGGCGTAGGGCGGAGTAGGCACACGATGCGCAGCGACGAGTTCGGGGAAGTCCCGGTTGCCGGCCAGCAGCAGGGCCAGACCCGCCGCGGAGCGACCGGTGCGACCGGCGAGGGCGACGACGTCACCGGGGCAGGCGGCGGAGCGGAGCAGCGGTGGCCGTCCGTCGAGTTCGCCGAGCACGGTGACCGAGACGATCACCTGACCCGCCTGCACGAGATCGCCTCCCACGACTCCGGCGCCGACCTCCTCCGCAGCCTCCCCGATGCCCGCCGAGATGCCGTCGAGCACGGCGACGGGAGTCTCGGGCGGACAACCGAGGCCGACGACGAAGGCCGTGGGGCGTGCGCCGACCGCGGCGACATCGGCTCCGTTCTGGGCGACCGCCTTGCGTCCCACCTCTTCCGGGCTCGACCAGTCGAACCGGAAGTGACGTCCTTCGACCAGCATGTCGGTCGAGATCGCGATGCGCCCGTCGGCCGCTGTCACGACCGCCGCATCGTGGCCCGGCCCGACGAGTGTGCTGTCGGGTTGCCGCCGTGCTCTCACCGCGCGCTCGATCACGGGGAATTCGCCGATGTCGGCGACGGTGGGTCCGGTCGGGTTCGTCACGGTGACGGTCGCCTCTTTCTCGGTCGCCGGTGGGAGAGAGCCGGCACGTGCCCTGCTACGTTCGATCACGCTACCGCCCCCTGCCCCCGAGCCCGGATGCTGGACACGATGACCGACACCTCTGCTTCCGATCGCGAACCTTCCGACGACGCCCCCGCCGAGGCACCCGGATCGGACGGGACGCGACGCAGTCCCGCTCTGATCGCCACGGCGATCGCATTGCCCGTCGCTCTGCTGGTCGGCGTGGTGGTGGCGGCCGTGATCGTGTCGCAGTCACCTGTGAACACGCCTGTCGGCCTCGGTCCCGTGCCCGCTCCGGAGGCGGAATCCGAATCCTGCTCGCAGTTGCTCGACGCGCTGCCGGAGGAGCTCGGCGACTACACGCGCGCCGAACTGGCCGACCCGGCACCGGTGGGTGCTGCGGCCTGGCAGTCGGACGACGGCGAGGAGGTCGTCCTGCGTTGCGGTCTCGACCGGCCCGACCAGTTCGACCGAGCGGCGGCGCTGCAGGTGATCGACGACGTGCAGTGGTTCGAGGTGTCGGGCGCCGAGCAGGGCATCCCGGCGAGTACGTGGTTCGCCGTCGACCGTCCGGTCTACGTGGCCTTGACCGTGCCCGACGGATCCGGGCCGACCCCGCTGCAGGACATCACGGCGACGATCTCCACGACGCTCCCGCAGCAGGAGATCGATCCGGCGCCGATCCGCTGAGCCGGACGGACGAGAAAGGTCGGCCCCGGCACCGTGATGTGGTGCCGGGGCCGACCGTGTTCGTCGCCGCGTCGATCAGGACGCGTGCATGGTCCCCGTGCGCTGGTAGCGCTCGTGGAAGGAGAACGCCTCACCGAGCAGGTGCGGGGTGTGACCTGCTCCGGGGGTGGCTTCTGCGCGCTCGATGTAGTCGAGCAGTTCGGCGCGGTAGTCGGGATGCGCGCAGCGCTCCACGACGACCCGCGACCGACGGCGGGGGGACAGTGCGCGCAGATCGGCGAGACCCTGTTCGGTCACGATGACCTGCACGTCGTGCTCGGTGTGGTCGACGTGCGGCACCATCGGGACGATCGACGAGATCGCGCCGTCGCGGGCCGTCGACGGGCTCAGGAACATCGACAGGTAGCCGTTGCGCGCGAAGTCGCCGGAGCCACCGATGCCGTTCATGATGCGGGTGCCCATCACGTGGGTGGAGTTGACGTTGCCGTACACGTCGGCTTCGAGCATGCCGTTCATGGCGATGATGCCGAGTCGGCGGACGATCTCGGGATGGTTGCTGATCTCCTGCGGCCGCAACATGATGTGGTCGCGGTAGAAGTCGATGTTCTCGACGAAGTCGTTCAGCCCCGCTTCGGACAGTGCGAGGGAAGTCGCCGAGGCGAACCGGACGGTGCCGTGTTTGACGAGGTCGAGCATGCCGTCCTGGATGACCTCCGAGTAGCAGGTCAGCCCCCGGTACGGTCCGCTGTCGAGACCGGCGAGAACGGCGTTGGCGACGTTGCCGACACCCGACTGCAGCGGAAGCAGCGTGTCGGCGGGCAGCCGTCCCGCGGCGACCTCGTGCGCGAAGAAGTCGAGGACGTGGTCGGCGATGGCCCGGCTGGTGGCGTCGGGCGCCGTGAGCGCGGTGGCGCTGTCGGAACGGTCGGTCTCGACGACCGCGACGACGCGTTCCGGATCGATCCGGAAGTAGGGCTGGCCGATGCGGTCCTCGACGTCGGTGAGGTCGATCGGACGACGGTTCGGGGGAAGCGCGGTGCCGTAGTAGACGTCGTGCACGCCGTCCATGGCGGCGGGGATCCACGAGTTGACCTCGAGGATCACCTTCTCGGCGACGTCGAGCCAGGTCTTGTTGTTACCGATGGACGTGGCGGGGATCAGCTCGCCCGTCTCCGTGATGCCGGAGATCTCGACGACGGCGACGTCGATGTGTCCGTAGTAGCCCTCCCAGACCTGCTGGGCGACGTGCGACAGGTGTATGTCGACGTAGTCCATCCGGCCTTCGTTGATCCGCCCTCGGGCGGTGGGCTCTGCCTGGTACGGCATACGCAGCGCGATTCCGTCGACGTCGGCGAGCATGCGCTCGGTGTCGGAGGCCACCGACGCTCCGGTGAGCAGGTTGATCCGGAAGTCGCCGCCGGTCGCCCGCGTGCGCCGGATGTGTTCGGCGAGGGCCGGGGTCACTGCCTTCGGGGTGCCTGCGCTGGCGAAGCCGCTGATGGCGACCGTGTCGCCGGGGCGAATCCACTGGACGGCGTCCTGAGCCGACACGATCTTCTTGCGGTAGGTCTCATGACGTACCCGAGCCTCGGCCGGGGTCACGACGACCGCCTCCACAGACGGCGCTGCGGGGGATGAAAGGGCTGCGTACATGACGACGACCATAGCGGCGCGGATGATCCGCTCATCACACTCGGTCCGGATCAGCGATCGCCGTCACCAATTCGGACACAGAGTGCCACGAGTCGCACTCCAAGATCGATGCAATCGGAAGTTGTTGTTTCGCAAGCTTTTACATCATGCTCTCTGCCACGTCGACTGACACTGGGTGCCACCCTCTTTCGTGAGAGCCACTCCGTCGCCATCTCTAGGGTATCCCCGTTCGCCGCCGCGTCAGTACCGTTCGCCGCCCCCGGAGAACCGTTCACCGTCGCCGTGACGGAACGTCGTCGGGCACGATTGCAGCATGACGAACTCCACCGACCTGTTGCGCGACGATGCCGAGCACCTCCTCCGCGAGCTGGCAGGCCCCGATGCCCGGCTCCGCGACGACCAATGGGTCGCGATCGAGGCGCTCGTGGTACACCGTCGCCGCGCCCTCGTCGTCCAGCGCACAGGCTGGGGAAAGTCGGCCGTCTACTTCATCTCCGCCAAACTGCTGCGCCGGCAGGGCCGCGGTCCCACGGTGATCGTCTCGCCGCTGCTCGCCCTGATGCGCAACCAGGTCGCGGCCGCCGAGCGGGCGGGTGTCCACGCCGCGACCATCAACTCCGGCAACGTCACCGAATGGGCGGCGATCCACGAGCGGATCGCGGCGGGTGAGGTCGACGTCCTCCTCGTCAGCCCCGAACGCCTCAACAACCCCGACTTCCGCGACCAGGTCTTGCCCTCCCTCGCCCGCGACGCCGGATTGGTGGTCGTCGACGAGGCGCACTGCGTGTCGGACTGGGGTCACGACTTCCGGCCCGACTACCGCCGCATCCGCACCCTCGTCGCCGAACTCGGCGACGACATCCCGGTCCTGGCGACGACGGCGACCGCCAACGACCGGGTGGTCGCCGACATCGCCGCCCAGCTCGGTGTCGGCGGCAACAGCGATGTCGGCGGGAGCAACGATGCCGCCTCCGGTGGCACGCTCGTGCTGCGCGGTGGCCTCGACCGTCCGTCGCTGCACCTGTCGGTGGTGCGGATCGACGAGCCGGCGCGACGCGCGGCGTGGCTCGCGCAGCATCTGAAGGATCTGCCGGGCTCGGGCATCGTGTACGCGCTGACGGTCTCCGCCGCCCGCGACCTCGCCGCGCTGCTCGCCGACCACGGTTACGCGGTGGCCGCGTACACCGGACAGACCGAACCGACCGAGCGCGAACAGCTCGAGGCCGATCTGGTCGACAACAAGGTCAAGGCGCTCGTCGCGACCTCGGCGCTCGGCATGGGCTTCGACAAACCCGACCTCGGCTTCGTGGTGCACCTCGGCGCTCCCTCGTCCCCGATCTCCTACTACCAGCAGGTCGGGCGTGCGGGTCGCTCCACCGAACGCGCCGAGGTGGTTCTGCTGCCCGGCCCGGAGGACCGCCGGATCTGGCAGTGGTTCGCCTCGGTCGCCTTCCCGGACGAGGAGCTCGTACGACGCGTGATCGCGGCGCTCGATACCGAACGGCCGGTATCGACACCCGCGCTCGAACCGCGGGTCGACCTCACGCGCTCCCGCCTGGAGATGGTCCTCAAGGTCCTCGACGTCGACGGAGCGGTGAAGAGGGTCAAGGGCGGCTGGATCGCCACCGGGCAGCCCTGGGTGTACGACGAGGAGCGCTACGGGCGCCTCGAGGAGGCCCGCGCCGCGGAACAGGAGGCGATGCTCGAATACGAGCGCACCACCGAGTGCCGCATGGTCTTCCTCCGCCGGCAGCTCGACGACCCCGATCTCGACGCTGCAGGCACCGGCTGCGGCCGGTGCGACAACTGCATCGGGTCCCGGTGGGAGACGTCCGTCGGCGACGACGAGGTCGCCCGGACCCGCGCCCGCCTCGAACGCCCCGGCGTCGATCTGCCGCCGCGCCGGCAGTGGCCCACGGGGATGTCGACCCTCGGGATCGCGCTGTCGGGCCGGATCACGGACGGTCCGCGCCCGGGGCGCGTACTGGGCCGGTTGTCGGATCTGGGATGGGGACCGCGACTGCGCGAACTGCTCGACGGGCCGGACCGCGAGGTGCCGAAGGCGGTGGTCGACACGTCGATCGCGGTGCTCGCCGCGTGGGACTGGGAGGAGCGGCCCACCGCCGTCATGGCCATGGACTCCCCCACACATCCCCTGCTCGTCGAGTCACTCGCGTTCCGATTGGCACAAATCGGACGATTACGAGATCTAGGTGTATTGCGACGCCGAAGCGGGAATACGGAGCCGACGGCAGCGAACTCGGCATATCGGGTCGCCGCACTGATCGATGCGTGGGAGCGACCCGACAACCTCGGGTCGAGTGGTCCGATCCTTCTCGTCGATGCGGTGACCGACACCGGCTGGACGTTCACGATGGCGGCGAGAACTCTCGTCGCCGCGGGAGCCGACGCGGTGTTGCCGTACGCACTCGCGAGCCCGAAGTAATCGCCACGAGGAGGACCGACGTAACATGTTTGTGACCGGCATCACAACATGCGCTCGACCTGCACGGACCACAGGGTTCCGATCCCGATTCCGGACACGGGCGTGATCTCGACACCGGAAGTTGTTAGGTTGAAAGGACATATGAGGCCCGTCAAGGAAAGAAGTACCCCGACCCCCGACTCGGCTGAATCGAATACCGCGACCACCCCTTCGGAGGTGGCCGCAACCGAGTCCGGTAGTGAGCCGGCTGCAATCGAATTCCGGCGTCCGCGTATCGCCGACGGTAGACGACTCTGGCAGATCGCGCGTGATTCGCAGGTTCTCGACGTCAATTCCGGTTACGCATATGTGTTGTGGTGTCGCGATTTCGCCGACACATCGGTCGTCGCAACGGATGACACCGATCGCCCCGTGGGATTCGTGACCGGCTACCGCCGTCCCGACTCCCCGAACACCCTGTTCGTCTGGCAGGTGGCAGTCGACGCAGACCAGCGTGGACGTGGAGTGGCCGGCCGTATGCTCGACGCTCTGCTCGACCGACTCGAGCCGCTCGGCGTGACCCGTCTGGAAACGACGGTGAGTCCCGACAACGAAGCGTCGATCGCAATGTTCACCGCTCTCGCGCGTCGCCGCGGAACGCATATCACTCGCACCGAGTTGTTCGCGCCCGACGATTTCCCCGATTCACATCTGGCCGAGGATCTCTACACCATCGGCGAATGATCGCAGCGCGTGTGCGCACGACATCTTCATAATTCTCGAATAATCACAGGAGGACCACGACATGACCATCCTGGAAAACAAGCCCGAGACCACCGGTAAGCCCGATACTGCGATTTTCTCGCACCTCGAATCCGAGGTCCGGAGTTACAGCCGCGGCTGGCCCGCCGTTTTCGACAAGGCATCGGGATCCTGGCTGCGCAGCGAGGACGGCAAGGACTACCTCGACTTCTTCGCCGGCGCCGGAGCCTTGAACTACGGCCACAACAATCCGGTTCTCAAGTCGGCCCTGGTCGACTACATCATGAGCGACGGCGTCACCCACGGCCTCGACATGTACACCGTCGCCAAGCGCAAGCTGCTCGAGACCTTCGAGTCGCACGTGCTCGCGCCGCGCGGCCTGGACTACAAGGTCCAGTTCCCCGGCCCGACCGGCACGAACGCCGTCGAGGCGGCGCTCAAGCTCGCCCGCAAGGTGACCGGTCGCGAGTCGATCATCAACTTCACCAACGCTTTCCACGGCATGACCCTGGGTGCGCTGTCGGTGACCGGTAACTCGATGAAGCGCGCCGGCGCGGGTATCCCCCTCGTCCACGCCACGCCGATGCCGTTCGACAACTACTTCAACGGCGTCACCGAGGACTTCCAGTGGTTCTCGCGCGTCCTCGACGACGCCGGCAGCGGCCTGAACCGTCCGGCCGCGGTCATCGTCGAGACTGTGCAGGGTGAAGGCGGCGTGAATGTTGCTCGCCCCGAGTGGCTTCGCGCTCTGGCCGATCTGTGCAAGGAACGCGACATCCTGCTGATCGTCGACGACGTGCAGATGGGCTGCGGCCGCACCGGCCCGTTCTTCTCGTTCGAGATCGCCGGCATCACGCCCGACATCGTGACCCTGTCGAAGTCGATCGGCGGATACGGAATGCCGCTGGCGCTCACCCTGTTCAAGCGTGAGCTCGACGTGTGGGGCCCGGGCGAGCACAACGGCACCTTCCGCGGCAACAACCCGGCTTTCGTGACGGCGGCTGCCGCCCTCGAGCACTACTGGGCCGACGACAAGCTCGAGCGCGACACCCTGCGCAAGGGCGAGCGCATCCGCCAGACCTTCATGAACCTGTCGGACATGTTCGACGGCGTCTCGACCCGCGGCCGCGGCCTGGTCCAGGGCCTGGTCTTCGACAAGCCGGAGGACGCCGACAAGGTTTGCGCCCTGGCCTTCGAAGAGGGTCTGCTCGCCGAGACCTCCGGTCCGTCGGACGAGGTCGTCAAGCTGCTGCCGCCGCTGACCATCACCGACGACGAACTCGAGTTCGGGCTGAACATCCTGGCGGAAGCGACCGCCAAGGTCCGTTCCTGAGCGGTCCCCCGCTCCGCCCGTTCCGAACCGACTTGCAGAAGAAGGACTTTCGACACCCATGATCGTTCGTACGACAGAAGAGATCACCGGCACCGAGCGCGACGTCGTCTCGGAGGACGGCCAGTGGCGCAGCAAGCGCATCGTCCTCGCCGGCGACAAGGTGGGCTTCTCGTTCCACGAGACCACCATCGAACCCGGCACCGTCAACGAGTTCCACTACGCCAACCACGTCGAGGCCGTGTGGCTCGTCGAGGGCACCGGCAAGCTCCAGGACCTCGACAACGACGTGGAGTACGACCTCGCTCCGGGCACGATGTACCTGCTCAACGGACACGAGCGTCACCGCGTGCTCCCCGAAACGCGCATGCGCATGCTGTGCGTCTTCAATCCCCCGGTCACCGGCCGTGAGGTGCACGACGAGAACGGTGTGTACCCGTTGATCGTCGAACCCGCCTGAGTGCGGTAACCACGTGACCGATGCGGGGCGGACGCTTAGAGTCGAGACCATGACTCCCGAGCGTGCGCCCCGCATCGCTGTCGGCCCCGAGCGCGACCCCCGTTTCGAACGGGCGGTCACGGGCGGGGGCGGCGTGCCCTGCGGACTCGAGGAGACCCCCGACGCGCTCGTCTGGACGGCCGGGCCGCAGGATTTCCCCGAGGTCCTCCCCGCCTCCGTCCGCTGGGTGCAGCTACCGTCCGCCGGTGTCGAGTACTGGCTGTCGCAGGGCGTCGTCAAGGCCCATCCTCGCGTCACCTGGACGTCGGCGGCCGCGGCCTACTCCACGACCGTCGCCGAGCACGCGCTCCTGCTCCTGCTCGCCGGGGTCCGGGCCCTGCCGGCCCATCTGGCGGCCACCTCGTGGACACCCGAGAGCCTCGCGCCGGCCGTCGGCACCCTCCGCGGCGCGACGGTCGGGATCATCGGTGCCGGGGGTGTCGGCCGGGCGCTGATCCCGATGCTGGCCGCGCTGGGGGCGCGCGCGCTCGCCGTCACCCGCAGCGGTCGTCCCGTGCCGGGAGCCATCGAGACGTTCCCCGTCGAACGTATCGACGAGATATGGCCTCTGGCAGATCATTTCGTCATCTCCGCGACGGCCACTCTCGACGTCGAGCAGCTCGTCGGCGCAACCGAGCTCGCAGCGATGAAGTCCACGGCGTGGGTCGTCAACGTCGCCCGGGGCGATCTCGTCGACACCGACGCCCTCGTCGCCGCTCTCCGATCCGGCGCGATCGGTGGTGCAGGGCTCGACGTCACCGATCCCGAACCGCTCCCCGAGGATCATCCGTTGTGGACGCTCCCCAACGCCGTGATCACTCCCCACGACGCCAATCCACCCCCGCTGCGCATCCCGGCCTATCTCGAGCACGTGATCGAGAACGTCACACGCTTCGCATCCGGCCTCGTGCCGATCGGGGTCGTCGATCCCAGCGCCGGCTACTAGACCACGTCTACCGGGCCACCGTTACCGGGCCATAGGGCTCACTCCGACGGCTTCTCGTCGCGTTCCGCCCATTCCAGGAGCGGATCGAGGGAGAAGACAGCGTCGTCGATACCCGAGTGCAGGTCGCCGAGTTCCTCGAACCGCTTCGGCACGGTCCGGATCGTGAAGTCCCGTGGTTCGAGGTCGTCGATCTCCTCCCACCGCACCGGAGTGGAGATCGTCGCCTCCGACACACCGCGGACCGAATAGGCACTGGCGATCGTATGGTCGCGCGAGTTCTGGTTGTAGTCGACGAAGACCGCCGACGGGTCGCGTTCCTTGCGCCACCATGCCGTCGTCACGTCGCCGGGCGCGCGTCGTTCCACCTCCCGCGCGAAAGCCCATGCGGCCCTTCGGACGTCGTCGAACTCCCATTCCGGCGCGATCCGGACGTAGACGTGCAGGCCGTCGCCGCCCGAGGTCTTCGGCCAGCCCACGGCACCGAGTTCGTCGAGCACCTCGTGCGCCACCTTCGCGACACGCCGGACCCGGTCGAAATCGCAGTCGGGCATCGGATCGAGGTCGATCCTCCACTCGTCGGGTCGCTCCACGTCGCTGCGCCGCGAGTTCCACGGATGGAACTCCACGGTGGACATCTGCACGGCCCACACGACGTCGGCGAGATGGGTCACGCACAGTTCGTCGGCATCGCGGTCGTAGCGCGGGAAGTGCACCCGAACGGTCTCGACCCAGTCCGGAGCCCCGCGCGGCAAACGCTTCTGGTGTACCTTCCGCCCTTCGAGCCCGTCGGGGAACCGGTGCAGCATGCAGGGCCGTTCGCGGAGTGCCCGGACGATCCCCTCCCCCACGCTCAGGTAGTAGTTCGCGAGGTCGAGCTTGGTCGCCCCGATCTCGGGGAAGTACACGCGCTCGGGGTGCGAGATGCGCACCGTGCGACCGTCCACGTCGAGTTCGACTGCATCGGCGTCCTTGCTCATCCGCGTCTCCCGTCCCTCCCTGCGTGGAGGCGTCCTGTGCACCATCCTGGCCTCTCGATTCCCACCCCGTGCGGAAATACACCCCGGCGCACGATTTCCTCCGCGTGGCACGTCCGGGCGCTAACGTCGAAGCGATGTTGCTGCACTCGGTTGTCGACACCTCCGTCGCCGTCGCCGCCACACGGTCACGACGCACCAAGATCGATCTGCTGCGGGAATTACTCGGGCGCGCCGAACCTCACGAGGTCGAAGCGGTGGTCTCATGGTTGTCCGGAGAGATGACCCAGGGTCGCCTGGGTGTCGGTTTCCGCACCCTCGCCGGCCTCTCCGCACCGGTCGCCGACGATCCCGTGCTCGACGTCGACGAGGTGTCCGGCTTCCTCGACCGCCTCGCCGGCATCTCCGGTTCCGGATCCACCGCCGCGCGGCAGCAACTGCTCCTGGATCTGTTCGGACGGGCCACCGAGGCCGAGCAGCGTTTCCTCGTCGTGCTCCTCGGCGGTGAGCTGCGGCAGGGCGCGCTCGAAGGGGTGATGACCGATGCGGTCGCAGCGGCAGCCGGTCTCCCCGTCGAACCGGTCCGTCGGGCGGTGATGTTGTCGGGCCGACTCGCGCAGGCCGCAGCGGCGGCCTTCGAGGGTGGTGTCGACGCGCTGGCGGAGTTCGGCCTGGAGCTCGGCCGACCGGTCCGGCCGATGCTAGCCTCACCCGCCGAGTCGCTCGAGGCGGCACTCATCGAGTTCGACGGGGCGGTGAGCGTGGAGTACAAACTCGACGGTGCACGCATCCAGGTGCACCGCCACGAGGACGCGGTGTGGATCTTCACCCGCACGCTGCGCGACATCACCGCATCGGTCCCCGAACTGGTCGAACTCGTCCGGGCGCTGCCGTGCCGCAGTGTCGTGCTCGACGGCGAGACACTCGCGCTCACCGATGCCGGCCGTCCCCGACCGTTCCAGGAGACCATGAGCCGGTTCGGTGCCCGCTCCGAACGCGAACTGCTTCTCCACCCGTACTTCTTCGACTGCCTGCACCTCGACGGCGCCGACCTGCTCGACGAGCCGCTGTCGGTGCGTCGCGACCATCTCGCCCGCGTCGCGGGTGAGCACCGCATCCCCGCGCTCGTCGCTCCGGACGCCGACAGCGCCGAGGCGCACCTCGGTGACTCGCTCGGCAACGGCCACGAGGGCGTCATGGTGAAGTCGCTCACATCGACCTACACCGCCGGCCGCCGGGGCCGAGCCTGGCAGAAGGTCAAACCCGAGCACACCCTGGATCTCGTGGTGCTCGCCGCCGAATGGGGTTACGGGCGCCGCACCGGCTTCCTGTCCAACCTGCACCTCGGTGCCCGCGACCCCGACGGTGGTCCGCCGATCATGGTCGGGAAGACGTTCAAGGGACTCAGCGACGCGCTGCTGCAGTGGCAGACAGAGGAATTCCCACGCCACGAGACACACCGCGACGAGCACACCGTCCACCTGCGACCCGCGATCGTCGTCGAGATCGAACTCGACGGAGTGCAGACGAGCAGCCGCTATCCGGGCGGGGTGGCGCTGCGCTTCGCACGGGTGCTGCGGTACCGGCCCGACAAGTCGGCCGCCGACGCCGACACCATCGATGCGGTCCGCGCGCTGCTGCCCGCGGCACCGGTTCCCGGAAGCCGCCTACCGTAGAAGGAGTGATCGACGTTCCACTCCGTTCCGACGACCTGCCCACTCTCCTGCACGGCCGTCGGATCGCTGTTCTCACCGGCGCCGGGCTGTCGACGGACTCCGGTATCCCCGACTATCGCGGACCGGACTCGCCGCCCCGCAACCCGATGACCTACCAGCAGTTCGTCGGCGACGCGGAGTTCCGGCAACGCTACTGGGCCCGCAACCACGTCGGCTGGAAGCACATGGACGCCGCCCGCCCGAATCCCGGGCACCGGGCGCTCGCGGCCCTCGAACGCGCCGGTTCCGTCGTCGGCGTGATCACCCAGAACGTCGACCTGCTGCACACGAAGGCCGGCAGCCGGCAGGTCATCGACCTGCACGGCACCTACGCGCAGGTCCGATGCCTGTCGTGCGAACACCGCATCTCGCGGTTCACGCTGCACGAACGGCTGTGCGCGGCCAATCCGGGATTCGACGATCGGATGCGCGCGACGACCGGTCTCGAGGTCGCCCCCGATGCGGACGCGGTGGTCACCGACACCGAGGACTTCGTCGTCGTCGACTGCGAGCGCTGCGACGGGATGCTCAAACCCGACATCGTGTACTTCGGGGAGACGGTGCCGCGCCCGCGCGTCGATCTCGCCTTCTCGGTGGTGGACGGTGCCGACGCCCTGCTGGTCGCCGGGAGTTCACTGACGGTGCAGTCGGGGTTGCGGTTCGTACGTCGCGCCGTGCAGCGGAACATCCCGGTGGTGGTGATCAATCGTGGCCCCACCCGCGGGGATGCGCTGGCGACCCTCAAGCTCGAGGCGGGTACCTCGGAGACCCTCGCCTTCCTGGCCGACGCGGTGACCGCACCGACTTCGTGAGGTTCTCAGACCACCCGGACGAGGTCGTCGGCGTGCACGACGGGTCGCTGGAGATCCGGCGGCAGCTGACCGGTCGAGAAGCCGATCATGAAATCGAGTTCGGACGCGTCGTAGGCCACCACCCCGCGCGCGACCGTGCGGCCGTCGGGCGCGACGATGCCGACGACGTCGCCGGCGTGGAAACCGCCACTGGTGCCGGTGATTCCGGCGGCGAGCAACGAGCGTCGCCGCTCCATCACGGCCCGCACGGCACCCTCGTCGAGATACAGCGAACCGTGGACGTCGGCGGCGTGCCGCACCCAGAAACGTCGCGCCGACAGACGCTGTGGGCGGGCCGCGAAGGCCGTGCCGACGTCGGCGGCGCCCAGCGCACGATCGGCCTGGGAGGCCGCGGCGAGCAGCACCGGCACGCCGGAGTCTGCCGCGAGACGGGCCGCGGACAGTTTCGACGCCATGCCACCGGTGCCCAGCGCGCCGCCCGACCCGGCGACCACACCGTCGAGATCCTCGGGGGTGCGGACCTCGGGGATGAGGTTCGCGGAGCCCTTGCGGGGATCCCCGTCGTACAAGCCGTCGACGTCGGACAGCAGGATCAGCGCGTCGGCGCCGATGAGATGCGCGACGAGTGCAGCGAGCCGGTCGTTGTCGCCGAAGCGCAGTTCGACGGTCGCGACGGTGTCGTTCTCGTTGACCACCGGCACCGCCCCGAGCGAACGCAGCCGGTCGAGGGTGCGTTGCGCGTTGCGGTGCTGAGTGCGCCGGCCGATGTCGTCGGCGGTGAGGAGCACCTGGCCCACCGTGCGGTCGTAGCGGGCGAAGGAGGTGCCCCAGGCGTGGGCGAGGGTGAGCTGCCCGACGCTGGCCGCGGCCTGCTTCGTCGCGAGATCACGCGGCCGACTCGTGAGACCGAGCGGTGCGAGCCCGGCACCGACCGCACCCGAGGAGACCACGATGACACTCGAACCCGTGCGGATGCGGGCCTCGATGGCATCGACGAGACGATCGAGCCGGCCACGGTCGAGTCCACCCACCAGGCTCGTGATCGCCGACGAGCCGATCTTGACCACTACGCTGCGGGCGTGGGAGACGACCTCCCGGGTGTCGCTCATGTTCTCCTCGGTACGCTTCGGGTTTCCTGAACGGTGGGGGCGCGCGGACGGTTACTCGAACTCGTCGTCGGTGGCCAGGCCGCGGCGCACCTTCTTCGCGTGGCGACGCTCGGCAGCGCCGACGCGGTCGACCTGGTCGAGACGGGCATCGGTGCCGCGACCGGTGGGCACGACGTCCACGCCGGCCTGCGTCTGCGGTTCCCACTCGAAGCCGACCTCGCCGATGGTGACCCAGCATCCGGGTTCCGCGCCGAGCTTGACGAGCTTGTCCTCGACGCCGAGACGGGCGAGTCGGTCGGCGAGGTAACCCACGGCCTCGTCGTTGTCGAAGGCCGTCTGGCGCACCCACCGCTCGGGACGGGTGCCCCGCACGATGAATCCGCCGGGCACCTCGGGATCGCGGACCACGGTGAAGGCCTCCTCGTCGCGGGCGACGGGACGGATCACCGGGCGGGTGGGCGCGGCCGGCGGATGCGCCGCCCGGTACTCGTCGACCATCCTCGCGAGGGCGAACGTCAGCGGACGCAGGCCGTCGCGGCTCACGGCCGAGATCGTGAAGACCGGCCAGCCACGGGCCTCGAGTTCGGGGGTGACGAACTCGGCGAGTTCTTTCGCGTCGGGCACGTCGGCCTTGTTGAGGATGACGATGCGGGGGCGCTCGGCGAGGTCGCCGAGTCCGCTGTCGCCCGACAGCGCAGGCTGGTAGGCGGCGAGTTCGGCCTCGAGCGCGTCGATGTCGGAGATCGGGTCGCGGCCGGGTTCGAGGGTCGCGCAGTCGACAACGTGCGCGAGCACGGCGCAGCGCTCGAGATGACGGAGGAAGTCGAGGCCGAGGCCGCGACCCTCACTGGCGCCGGGGATCAGGCCGGGCACGTCGGCGACGGTGAAGGTCGTGTCGCCCGACTGCACCACACCGAGATTCGGCACGAGGGTGGTGAACGGGTAGTCGGCGATCTTCGGCTTGGCGGCCGACAGCACCGACACGAGCGACGACTTGCCGGCCGAGGGGAAGCCCACGAGGCCGACGTCGGCGACGGACTTCAGTTCGAGGACGAGGTCGAGTTCCTCGCCTTCCTCACCGAGGAGCGCGAAGCCGGGGGCCTTGCGTGCCTTCGACGCGAGTGCGGCATTGCCGAGACCACCGCGACCGCCGTGCGCGGCGACGAAACGCGTGCCGGTGCCCACGAGGTCGGCGAGGATGCGGCCGTCGCGGTCGAGTACGACGGTGCCGTCGGGAACCTTCAGGACGAGGTCGCCGCCGTTGGCACCGTTGCGGTGGCCGCCGGCGCCCTGGGCACCGTTGGTCGCCTTGGCGTGCTGGTGGAAGTGGAAGTCGAGCAGGGTGTGGACGTTCCGGTCGACTTCGAGGACGACATCGCCGCCGTTTCCTCCGTTACCGCCGTCGGGGCCGCCGAGCGGCTTGAACTTCTCGCGGTGGACGGAGGCGCAGCCGTTGCCGCCCTTGCCGGCGCTGACGTGCAGCACCACCCGGTCGATGAAGCGGGACATGGGTGGACCTTCTCTCGTCCTAAAAAACAAACCTGGTGATCAACGCAACAAGGGCGGGTCAGGGTGTGCGACCCTGGCCCGCCCCTATTGGGAGTATGTCGCGGGAGCTGGTCCCGCGGTGTCCGTTACCGGACGGCAGATCAGGCGTCTGCCGCAGCCGGAACGATGTTGACGGTCTTGCGACCGCGCTTGGTACCGAACTCGACGGCACCGGCCGCGAGGGCGAACAGCGTGTCGTCGCCGCCGCGTCCCACGTTCACGCCGGGGTGGAAGTGGGTGCCGCGCTGGCGCACGATGATCTCGCCGGCGTTGACGGCCTGGCCACCGAAGCGCTTGACGCCGAGTCGCTGTGCGTTCGAATCGCGACCGTTACGGGAGCTGGATGCGCCCTTCTTGTGTGCCATGACGAACCCTCCTGGGGTTGAAGCTCGAAGCTCGGTTTACTTGATGCCGGTGACCTTGACGACCGTCAGCTTCTGACGGTGGCCCTGGCGCTTGTGGTACCCGGTCTTGTTCTTGAACTTGTGGATGCGGATCTTCGGGCCCTTGGTGTGCTCGACGATCTCGCCGGTGACCGAGACCTTGGCCAGCTTGTCGGCGTCGGTGGTCAGTTCGGATCCGTCGACGACGAGGACCGGGGCAAGCGAGACAGCAGCGCCGGGCTCACCCTCGATCTTCTCGACCTTGACGAGGTCGCCTTCAGCGACCTTGTACTGCTTACCGCCGGTCTTGACGATCGCGTACGTTGCCATCGGACGGCTACCCCTTGCTTCTTCGAACGTGCTCGCGCCACAGTGCTGCGGACGCGACTGGTCTGGTGTGGTTGCTGACTCGGGTCCCGCCGGCATCCTGAATCCGGACGCGGCTGGGCACTATCGCCGAGTAGCGACTGAACAAGATTACGGGAAGGTGACTCCCAGGGTCAAACCGGGTGGCACGGTAGTGCCCGCTTCCGGGCCGGTCGTGACCGGCCCGGAAGCGGAGGGTCACGCTTCGGCGTCCACCGGAGGTCCGGCGGGGCGCCCTGCGGCACGCCGCGAACGCGGTCGCCGCACGATCTCCACCGGCGTCTCGACCGGTGTGCTCGGCCGGGAGTCCGACTCGGCCCCCGTGGACGACCCGGTCGTCGCGGGGACGACGAACACCTTGGCTGTAGGCCCACCGTCCCCGGCGGGCGCTGCGGCCGCCCGGGCGACCCTGCGTGCCCGACGGCGACGCGGAGCCGGTCCTGCGGCCTCGACGGAAGCCGCTCCGTCGGTGCTCTCCCCTGCGCCGGAGACGGCCGTCTCGGACACGGCAGCCTCGGGAACAGCGGTCTCCGCGACCGCGGCTTCGGCTGCTGCGACCTCTGCCTCGATCTCGGCGGGCTCGTCGGAGGCGGTCGTCACCGTGGTGGCGTCCTCCCCTGCGACGGGCTCCTTCGTCGGTGCGGCGCCCTTCTCGGGCTCGACGGCCCGCAGCGGCTCGGTGACCTTGACCGGGTCGACGTCGCCCGCAGGTGCGGACGCCGCCTCGGATGCGGTCTCGGTCGCTGCCGGCTCTGCGGCCGGAGCGTCCGCGGCCGGTGTCGAGTTGTGCGCGGCCATCGCGAGCGCGACGGGGTGCGCGGCACGCTTGACGACCTCTTCGGGCGACGACGTCGTGTGCGTCTCGGCGGCGGGCTCCTGCGAACTCTTGTCGCGTCCACGCTTACGCCGCGAACCACCGCCGGACGAACGACCGGAGTCGTCCGAGGACTTCGACTCGATCGGCTCCGAGTGCACGATGAGGCCGCGGCCGCTGCAGTGCTCACAGGTGGTGGAGAACGCCTCGACGAGACCGGTCCCGAGCCGCTTGCGCGTCATCTGGACCAGGCCGAGCGAGGTGACCTCCGAGACCTGGTGGCGGGTGCGGTCCCGGCCGAGGGCCTCGGTCAGGCGACGCAGTACGAGGTCGCGGTTCGACTCGAGGACCATGTCGATGAAGTCGACGACGATCATGCCGCCGATGTCGCGCAGGCGCATCTGGCGGACGATCTCCTCGGCCGCCTCGAGGTTGTTGCGGGTGACCGTCTCCTCGAGGTTGCCGCCGGAACCGGTGAACTTGCCGGTGTTGACATCGATGACGGTCATCGCCTCGGTGCGGTCGATGACGAGCGTGCCGCCGGACGGCAGCCACACCTTGCGGTCGAGAGCCTTCGCGAGCTGCTCGTCGATGCGGTGCGCACCGAAGACGTCCACCGAGTTCTCCGAACGGTAGCGCTCGACGCGCGGCAGCAGGTCGGGTGCGACCGTCCGGATGTAGCTCTCGACGGTGTTCCACGCCGAGTCGCCCTCGATGACGAGCTTGGAGAAGTCCTCGTTGAACAGGTCTCGCACGACCTTCACGAGCAGATCCGGCTCCTCGTAGAGCGTCTTCGGCTGGCCCGAGGCGTCGGCCTGCAGCTTCTCGGACTGCTCGCGGATCGACTCCCACTGCGTCTGCAGGCGGGTGACGTCGCGCGAGAGTTCCTCCTCGCTCACGCCCTCGGCGGCGGTACGGATGATCACGCCCGCCTCTGAGGGGACGATCTCGCGGAGGATGTCCTTCAGACGCTTGCGCTCGGTGTCGGGGAGCTTGCGGCTGATGCCCGTGGACGAACCTCCCGGCACGTAGACCAGGAAGCGTCCGGCGAGGCTGATCTGGGTGGTCAGACGCGCGCCCTTGTGACCGACCGGGTCCTTGCTGACCTGCACGACCACCTGGTCGCCGGGCTTGAGGGCCTGCTCGATCTTGCGGGAGTTGCCTCCGAGGCCGGCGGCCTCCCAGTTCACCTCACCCGCGTAGAGCACGCCGTTGCGGCCACGGCCGATGTCGATGAACGCCGCCTCCATGGACGGGAGGACGTTCTGCACGCGACCGAGGTAGATGTTGCCGACCATCGACGCCGAACCGGAGGTCGTGACGAAGTGCTCGACGAGGATGCCGTCCTCGAGCACCGCGACCTGCGTCATGCCCGCGTGGGAACCGCCCGTGCGTTCGCGGACGACCATGACCCGGTCGACGGCCTCGCGGCGGGCGAGGAACTCGGATTCGGTGAGGATCGGGGGCCGGCGGCGACCGGCCTCGCGACCGTCGCGACGACGCTGACGCTTCGCCTCGAGACGCGTCGAACCGCTGATGCCCTGGACCTCGTCCTTGGCGCGGCTCTTCGGACGCGGCTCCCGCTCGTGGACGACCGTGGGAACCGAGTCGTCGTCGGTGCTCGCGGTGTCGGTGTCGGAACCGCGACGACGACGGCGACGGCGGCGGCGACGGGACGTCCCCCCGCCCTGCTCGTCGTCGGTGTCGTGCTCGTCGCTGCTCTGTTCGTCACCCGAGGCGGCCTCGTCGGAGGTGCCTTCCTCGGTGCCGGCGGTCTCCTCGGCGGGAGTCTCCGCTGCGGTGGACTCCGCTTCGGCGGACTTCTCCGTCTCCGCGGCGGCGGACTCGGAGTCCTCGCCGGTCGCGGTCGTCTCGTCCTGCTGGTCGGTGTCGGTGCCGTCCCCGCGTCCACGTCCACGACCGCGACGTCCGCGTCGGCGGCGACGCGGCTGGTCGTCCTGGTCTTCGTCCGCCTGGTGCGACGGCGCTTCCTCGGTGGACTCGGCGGCCGGCTCGGCGGTCTGCTGCTCGTCCTCGGCCGGTGCCTGCTCGGTGTCCTTTCCGCGGCGTGCGCGCCGGCGACGCGGGCGGGTCTCCTCCTCTCCCTCGGCAGGCGAGGGTACCTCGGGCTGGAGGAACAGCGGTGCAGCGACGATCGGCTCGGCCGTGGTGGACGGCTCGGGCATCTCGAACAGCGGCGTGCTCTGCTCCACCGACGTGAACAACCCGGTGGGTCCTCCGACGGAGGGGATCTCGACGGCCTGCGGTGCGGTCTCGTCCGCGGTCTTCTCGGCGGGTCGCAGCTCGTCGCTCTCGACCGGCTCGGCCTCGGCGGTCTCCGCAGCCTCGGCCGCAGGCTCGGGAGTCGTCTCCGCGGCAGGCTCGGGGGCGGCGGTCTCGGCCTCGGGAGCCGTCTCCGCCACAGCTTCGGGAGCTGTCTCGGCTGCAGCTTCGGGAGCCGTCTCGGCTTCCTGCACGGCGGGCTCGGCCGTGCCCGTGTCGTCGCTCAACGCAGCGTGCAGGTCCTCCGCGACGTCGCGTGGGAGGGTCGAGTGCGCACTGCGCAGCTCGGTGCCGCGCTCGGCGGCTTTCGCAATCACCTGCTTACTGGTCAGCCCCAGCAGCTTGGCGAGGGCATGGACGCGGATCTTGGCAGGCAGACCGAGGAGGTTCCGTCCCCCTGCGTCCGACGCTTCGATCGAGTTGTTCTCCGGCGGCTCTTGATCGGCCACGTAGGTCTCCTAAGGCCCCCGGGCGCGTCCACCACCGACAACAGCGATGTGAGCGGCCACGCGGGGGCGCAGCTTGTGTACTCGCGCCGGGTGGGCGCGAGTCCTTCCGGTCTCGCATCGCGCGGTCGTCCGGTGCCCGTTTTCACTGCACGGCCGAGCAATGCCTGGCTTGATCGCGGGTCGAGCGCCGGAACATCCAGCGTGCCGCCGAGCGAGGTGTCTCCTTCGTCCTCGGCCACAGCGATGTCGGGCATCGATCCGTGATGTCGTTCGGCCGCTCCGCACGCGGTGTGTGCGGAGCAACCTCTGCCAGTATCCCACACGGAGATGCACGGATACGCCAACGGCGCCCCGGAGGGCGCCGTCGGCGGTGTCGGGAGGCGCGAAGCGCGACGCCCCGAGAGGTTTCGTGAGCGACACGCCAGGCGCCGCTCGTGCGGGGCTGTTACTTCGCAGCCAGGGCGGGGAACCAGAGAGCGATCTCGCGCTCGGCGGACTCCACCGAGTCGGAGCCGTGGACCAGGTTCTCGCCCGGGTCCAGGCCGAGGTCGCCGCGGATCGAGCCGGGCACGGCCTTCTCGACCGGATCGGTGCCACCGGCGAGTTGACGGAACGCCGCGATCGCGCGCGGGCCTTCGAGGACCGCGGCCACGAGGGGGCCGCCGGTAATGAACTCGATCAGCGAGGGATAGAAGGGTTTGCCCTCGTGCTCGGCGTAGTGCGCTCCGGCGACCTCCTCCGTCGCAGTGCGCAGCTCGAGAGCCACGATGTCCAGCCCCTTGCGCTCGATGCGCGAGAGGATCTCTCCGACGTGACGGCGTGCGACGCCGTCGGGCTTGATCAGTACCAGGGTCCGCTCAGTCACGCGACAAGCCTAGAGGTCGTCCCGCTGGCCCGGCAGCAGACCCCTGGATTCGCGATCCCTGATGTCCTTGCGCAGGTAGAAGATGTACGCCCACACCGCGGCGAAGAGCACACCCACCGCACCGAACGCGAGGTCGACGAAGAAGCCGAGCACGGCGAGCACCTGCAGCGTGATGTTGAACGGGATCGCCCACGACTTCTTCTGCACCCCGGCTCCGAGGAACATGAGAACGGCGAGGCCCACGACGTAGGTCGTCGACCACGCGCTCAGTCCCCCGCCGACGGTCGCGATCACCGGCAGCACCAGCAGCACCACGATCGCCTCGAGCACGAGGGTTCCCGCCATCACGCCGCGGAAGCCCTTCCAGGGGTCCGTCGTCGGCGGCCGGAACTTCTGTTCCTCCGGCTTGTCGTTGCTCACGCGGGATCCTTTCCGAACAGACTGCGGGCCGCACCTGCGGTCACCACCGAACCGGTGACCACGACCCCGGCGCCCGACACCGCTTCACCGGGCTCGCCGACCTCCTCCGCGATCGCGATCGCGGTTTCGATCGCATCCGGGAGCGTCGCCGCGGTGACGACCCGTTCGTCGCCGAATCGGGCGACGGCGATGTTCGCGAGATCGTCGACGTCCATCGCTCGCGGCGACCCGTTGTGGGTGACGACGATCTCGTCGAAGACCGGTTCGAGCGCCTCGATCAGACCTGCGACGTCCTTGTCGGCCATCACGCTCACGACGCCCACGAGCTTGCGGAAGTCGAATTCCTGGGCGAGCGCGGCCGCGAGGGCCTTCGCGCCGTGCGGATTGTGCGCGGCGTCGAGGAAGACGGTGGGCGCATTGCGCACCCGCTCGAGCCGGCCCGGCGTGGTCACCGACGCGAACGCGTCGCGCACCGCCTCGACATCGAGCTGCTTGCCGGGGCCCGCCCCGAAGAACGCCTCGACCGCGGCCAGCGCGACCGACGCGTTGTGCGCCTGGTGCTCGCCGTGGAGCGGCAGGAAGATGTCGGTGTAGAGACCCCCGAGGCCCTGCAGGTCGATCTGCTGTCCGCCGACGGCGACCGCACGCCGCACCACCGCGAACTCCGATCCCTGACGGGCCACGGCCGCGTCGGCCTCGACGGCCTGCCGCAGCAGCACGTCCATCGCCTCCGGTTCCTGCTGCGCGATGATCGCCACGGTGTCGCGGGGCACGAGACCGTCGTCGGGTGCCTTCTTGATGATCCCGGCCTTCTCCCCCGCGATCTCCGTGAGGGTGTCGCCGAGATAGCCGGTGTGGTCGATGCCGACGGGCGTGATCACCGCGACCTGCCCGGTGACGACGTTCGTGGCGTCCCACCGTCCGCCGAGACCGACCTCGACGACCGCCACGTCGACGGGTGCATCGGCGAACGCCGCGAACGCCATGGCCGTGGTGACCTCGAATTTGCTCATCTTCGGGCCACCGGCCGCCTCGGACTGCTCGTCGATCATCCGGACGTACGGTTCGATGTCGCGGTAGGTGTCGACGTAGGTCCGCGGCGAGACCGGCGCGCCGTCGATGCTGATCCGCTCGGTGGCGAGCTGCAGGTGCGGGCTCGTCGTCCGGCCGACCCGGTGGTGCATGCGGGTGAGCAGCGCGTCGATCATCCGGGTTGTCGACGTCTTGCCGTTCGTGCCGGCCACGTGGATCGACGGGTAGCTGTTCTGCGGCGAGCCGAGGATGTCCATGAGCGCGGCGATCCGCGCCAGGGACGGCTCGATCTTCGTTTCCGGCCAGCGCTTGTCGAGCTCGGCTTCGACGAGCGTCAGTTCGGCCAGGTCCACCGGGGACGGCGCCCCCGGGGTGTCGGTGCTCACGCCGCGCCCAGCTCCTTCAGTCGTGCGGTGATCCGTGCGATCTCCTCTTCCGCGATCTGCTTGCGACCGCGGATCTTCTCGACCACCTGATCGGGTGCCTTCGCGAGGAAGGCCTCGTTCGACAGCTTCGCGGAGGTGCCCGTCAGTTCCTTCTCCGCGGCGGCGAGATCCTTGCGCAGGCGCGCGATCTCGGCGCCGACGTCGATGCTGCCGGAGGTGTCGAGCTCGACGGTGACCGTCGCGCGGCTCAGCCGGACCTCGATCGACGCGGTGGCCGAGAACGAGTCCTCCGGCGCGGTCAGGCGCGCGAGCGACTGCACGGCCGGCACCTGCGCGACGAGATCGGCGTCCTCGACACCGACGAGCCGGGCCGCGACCTTCTGCGACGGCTTGAGACCCTGGTCGCTGCGAAACCGGCGGATCTCGGTGACGAGCCTCTGCAGGTCGGCGACCCGCTGCGCCGCGGTCTCGTCGGTGGCGATGCCGGACGTCTCGGGCCAGGACGCGATGACGACGGACTCGCCGCCGGTGAGCACCTTCCACAGGGTCTCGGTGACGAACGGGATGACCGGGTGCAGCAGGCGCAGCAGCTGGTCGAGGACGGTGCCGAGCACAACCTTGGTGCCGTCGGCGTGGGCGCTGCCCTCGGCGAGCTGGACCTTGGCGAGCTCGAGATACCAGTCGCAGACCTCGTCCCACGCGAAGTGGTAGAGCGCCTCGCACGCCTTCGAGAACTCGTAATGATCGAAGGCCGCGTCGACCTCGGTCCGCACCTGCTCGAGGCGGTCGAGGATCCACCGGTCGGCGTCGGTGAGCTGCTGGCGGGCCGGGAGCTCGCCGATCACCGCGCCGTTCATCAATGCGAACTTGGTCGCGTTGAACAGCTTGTTCGCGAAGTTGCGCGACGACTGGGCGTGGTCCTCACCGACGGCGAGATCGCCACCCGGGTTCGCGCCGCGCGCCAGCGTGAAGCGCAGGGCGTCGGCGCCGAAACGCTCGACCCAGTCGAGCGGGTCGATGCCGTTGCCGCGCGACTTCGACATCTTCTTGCCGAACTGGTCGCGGACGAGGCCGTGCAGGAACAGATCCCGGAAGGGCACCTGCGCCTGGTGCACCGCGTCGTCACCCGACACGTAGGTGCCGAACATCATCATGCGGGCGACCCAGAAGAACAGGATGTCGTAACCGGTGACGAGAACGCTGGTGGGATAGAACTTGTCGAGCTCGGGGGTCTTCTCCGGCCAGCCCATCGTGGAGAACGGCCACAGGCCGGACGAGAACCACGTGTCGAGCACGTCCGGGTCCTGCTCCCAGCCCTCGGGCGCGCTCTCGTCGGGGCCGAAGCACTCGACCTCGCCGTTCGGGCCGTACCAGATCGGGATGCGGTGACCCCACCACAGCTGACGCGAGATGCACCAGTCGTGCATGTTGTCGACCCAGTCGAACCAGCGCGGTTCCTGGCTCGCCGGGTGGATGACGGTGTGACCGTTGCGCACCGCGTCGCCGGCAGCCTTGGCGAGCTTGTCTACCTTGACCCACCACTGCATCGACAGCCGCGGCTCGATGGTCTCGCCGGACCGCTCGGAGTGGCCGACGCTGTGCAGGTAGGGGCGCTTCTCGGCGACGACGCGGCCCTGCGCGGCGAGTTCCTCGCGGATCGCGATGCGCGCCTCGAAACGGTCCATGCCGTCGAAGCGGGTGCCGGAGTCGGCGATACGACCGGCCTTGTCCATGATCGTGGGCATCGGCAGGTCGTGCCGCAGGCCCATCTCGAAGTCGTTGGGGTCGTGCGCAGGCGTGATCTTCACTGCGCCCGTACCGAATTCGGGGTCGACGTATTCGTCGGCGATGATCGGGATCTGCCGGCCGGTGATCGGGTGCTCGAGCGTCGTGCCGATGATGTCCTTGTAGCGCTCGTCTTCGGGGTGCACCGCGACGGCGGTGTCGCCGAGCATCGTCTCCACACGAGTGGTAGCGACGACGACGTGCGGCTCGTCGTCGTTCAGGGAGCCGTAGCGCAGGGAGACGAGTTCGCCCTCGACCTCCTCGAACTTCACCTCGATGTCGGAGATCGCGGTCTGCAGCACGGGCGACCAGTTGACCAGGCGCTCGGCCCGGTAGATCAGCCCCTCGTCGTAGAGGCGCTTGAACATCGTCTGTACCGCGCGGGACAGCCCCTCGTCCATGGTGAAGCGATCGCGCGACCAGTCCACACCGTCGCCGATGCGACGCATCTGGCCCTGGATCATGCCGCCGGACTCGGCTTTCCACTGCCAGACCTTCTCGATGAAGGCCTCGCGACCGAGGTCCTCCTTCTTCTTGCCGTCGGCGGCGAGCTGCTTCTCGACGACGGTCTGGGTGGCGATGCCGGCGTGGTCCATGCCGGGCAGCCACAGCACCTCGTAGCCCTGCATGCGCTTACGGCGGGAGAGCACGTCCATGAGGGTGTGGTCGAGGGCGTGACCCATGTGCAGGCTGCCGGTGACGTTCGGCGGCGGCAGGACGATCGAGTACCCGGGCTTGTCGCTCGTGGGGTCGGCCTCGAAGTAGCCGGCGTCGACCCACTGCTGGTAGAGCTCCGCTTCGACGGCGCTGGGGTCCCAGCTCTTGGGAAGGGCGTCGGCGGGGTTCTGCGAGTTCTCTGGCGCACTGGTCACCCGTCAATCGTAAGCGTCGCGGCGAACCTCCTGGACACGGGCCACGACAGAGATGGACAAGGGTCGCGACAGAGCCGGACAGGGGTCGCGACAGAAGAGTGTGGCCCGCTCCCCGACCGGGTATCGCAGTGCCGGGCGGCCGAATGCGCGGACGCCGAACGGACAGGACGGAGGACACCGTCATGATGCGGGCATTGATCTTCGCTGCAGGTGCGGCCGCGGGATTCGTCGCGGGGATCCGGGCGGGGCGCGAGACCTACGACAAGATGCGGGGGCGTTCGAACGAGCTGTGGCACAACCCGGCAGTGCAGGAAAAGGTCATTCCTGCGGTACAGGACAAGGTGACGGAAGCGGCCGGCGTCGTGAAGGAGAAGGCACCGCACCTCCAGGAGACGGTCGGTGGTCTCGCCGAGAAGGTCACCCATCGCGGCGGATCGGGTCAGCACTCGGCCGGTTCCGGTTCCGCGACGAGCGAGTCGACACCGGCCACCGACGAGCCCACGCGTCCGCCGGTCTCGCCGGGCGACCAGCCGCGCCCGAATAGCGAGGCAGTAGACCCCGAGCGGACGTCCTCGGTCAGCCCAGCTCGTCCGGCAGGTCGAGCGGGCGACCGAGCACGTGCTCGGACAGGAACGCCTCGACGGCCCGGTACCAGATCTTCGAGTGCTGAGGCTTCAGCACCCAGTGGTTCTCGGACGGGAAGTACAGGAAGCGGTGGACGGTGGTGCCGTCGTCCTCGGCGGGTCGACCCGATTCGTTGAGCAGCTCGTACCACAGGCGCAGGGCTTCGCCGATCGGGACGCGATAGTCCTTGTCGCCGTGGATCACGAGCATGGGCGTGACGATGTCGGCGACGAACAGGTGCGGTGAGTTCTCGACCGCCATCTCCGGGGTCATCTCCCGCTGCCAGTACCAGGCAACGTCGGTGGTCGGGGTGAACTGGTCCAGCGCCCACAGACCCGCGTGGGTGACGACCGCGCGGAACCGGTCGGTGTGCCCGGCGATCCAATTGGCGAGATATCCACCGAACGATCCGCCCATCACCGCGGTCCGCTCCTCGTCGATATCCTCACGCGCGACCGCGGCATCCGTGACGGCCATCAGATCGGTGTACGGTTCGTTCCCCCACCGACCCCAGCCACGCCGCACGAAGTCGTCGCCGTAGCCGGTGGACAGTGCGGGATCGGGCAGCAGCACCGCATAGCCGCGGGCGACGAGGAGCCACGGGTTCCAGCGCCACGACCAGGTGTTCCAGCTGCTCAGCGGACCGCCGTGCACCCACAGAAGCATCGGCGCGGGGTCGTCGGCAGACGCCGTGTGCGGAAGCGCGAACCACGCCCGCAGCGGCGTGCCGTCGGCGGCCTCGGTGGTCAGTTCCTCGAGACGTCCCGGCAGTTCCGGAAGCGCAGCGGGAGCACGTAGCGGCGTGACGGTGCCGGCGTCCGGTCCGGTGAGGTCGATGCGCACGGGGTGCGGCGGCGCTTCGTAGGAGGCCCGCAGCGCGTATGCCGTGCTGCCGTCGGGCGCGATACGGACGTCCGTGTAGGCGGCGTCGTCCGAGGTGAGGTGGTCGGGCTGTGCGGACCCGAGCCTCTGCACGAACACCGGCGCGCGACCGTGATCGTCGGCGGTGAGCACGAGACCCGAACCGTCGGGCAACCACGTGACGGAAGTGGGACGCCTGTCCCACTCCGGGGCCTCGACGGTCGTGCTTCCGGTCGCGATGTCGAGGACGCGGACAGTTATCTGCGGCGGGTTCTCCGCGTCGCCGATCGATTCGTGCAGGTAGGCGAGCTTCGTCCCGTCATGCGAGATCACCGGGTGCGTCGCGTCGCCGGTCTCGTCGTCGACGAGCGGGGTGCGCAGGCCGGTGCCGAGATCGACCCGCACGAGCGTGACCCGGCGCGAGGCGAGCGGACCGGGGACCACCCAGGTCGCGGCGGCGAACGAACCGTCGGCAGCGATGTCGACGGAGCCATCACGCAGCGACCCTCGGATCCCGGGCGTGAGGTCGGTGAACCCGTGGCCGCAGTTGTCCGGGACGAGCAGGTGCGGCTGGTCGGGTCCGAGATCGTGGTCCCAGTAGCGCACCGGATAGCCCGTGTGCAGCACCGCGGTGACGACCTTGTCCTTACGGGCGTCCCGGATCCGTTCGTCGTCGGACTCGCTGTGGCCGAGGACGGACGCGACGAGGACGATCCGGTCGGCCTCGGATGCCGCGTGCACCGATGCGAATCCACCCTTGCGGGATCCGACCTGCTCGGCCTCGCCGCCCGCTGCGGGCAGTCGCCACAGCGACACCGGCGGATCGTCCTTGCCCCGGGCGGCGGTGAACAGCAGGTCGCCGGACGCGGTGAAGGTCGGGTTCGATTCACCCGTGGTGCCGTGAGTGAGGCGTCGCGCCGGGGCGTTGCCTTCGGGATCCACCTCCCACAAAGCCTCGGTGTACGAGGTGGCCTTGTCGTCGAGCGTCGACTGCGTGATCACCAGGCGATTCCCGTCCGGGGACATCGTGAGGGAGGTGACGCGAGGAAGCGCCAGGTAGTCGTCGAGCTCGTGGAAGGCCGTCATGCCTGGACGATATCGGGAGCGGCGGTGGGCGGTCCGCAAGGTGGCACCGAGTTCGTCTGTAACCTGGTCGTTCGGCGGGTACATCCCGTGGCAACGCCGTCACCCAGTCCGAACGGAGCACTCACATGGTCGACCTCGCATACGTCATCGCCGGCTCGGAAGCGACCGGTGGCGCCGGTCTGCAGGTCGACCTCAAGACGTTCCAGCAGCTCGGTGTGTACGGGGTGGGCACCACGACGTGCATCGTCTCGTTCGACCCGAAGAACAACTGGGGCCACCGCTTCTTCCCCGTCCCGGCCGACGTGATCGCCGAGCAGATCGAGGCCGCCACCGCCGCCCACAATCTCGACGTGGTGAAGATCGGCATGCTGGGCACGCCCGCGACGATCGACGTCGTCGCCGAGGGACTCGAGAAGCAGGACTGGCGGCACGTCGTGCTCGACCCGGTCCTGATCTGCAAGGGCCAGGAGGCCGGCGCGGCCCTCGACACCGACAACGCCCTGCGCGCGCAGGTGCTCCCCCACGCCACGGTCGTCACCCCGAACCTGTTCGAGGCACGGACGCTGTCCGGGATGGACGAGATCACCTCGGTCGACCAGCTCATCGAGGCGGCGCGTCGCATCCACGACCTCGGCCCGAAGTACGTCGTCGCGAAGGGCGGCGTCGAACTCGACGGCGAGGACGCCGTGGACGTGCTGTTCGACGGCTCCGAGGTCACCCTCCTGACGGCACCGAAGGTCGGCAACGAGCGTGTCTCCGGCGCCGGCTGCACCCTCGCCGCCGCGATCACCGCCGAACTCGCGAAGGGCGCGTCGGTCGCCGACGCCGCGGCCCGCGCGAAGGATTTCGTCACGACCGGGATCAAGGGCCGCGTGTCCGCCAACACCCCGTTCGACACCGTCTGGCAGGGCGCCTGATCCGAAGGCGGGAAGCATCCCGTCAGCGCGGCTGCCGCCACATCCCCCACAGGGTCGGCCCACCACCGGGGATGACGATGGCGCGGGTGACCTCGAACCCGAACCGCTCGTAGTAGGGAACGTTCGATTCCTTGCTCGACTCGAGGTAGGCGGGGGCGTGTTCGGCGTCGGCGCGGTCGAGGCCGGCCTTCATCAGGGCTTTGCCGAGGCCGGTCCCCCGCGCATCAGGTGAGGTGCCGATCGTCGACAGGTACCAGTGCGGTTCGTCCGGATGCGCCGCGTCGAGGGTGACGTTGACCTGCCCTCCCCGCTTCATGTAGCGGCCGAGCGCGGCGTAGAAGCCGGGCAGGAGGCGGAGGGAGGTCCACGCATCGGTGCGCCATCGTCCGGGCGGCGCCCACATCGCCGCGCCTCCGACGGTCCCATCGGACTCGGCGATGTCGGTGGCTCCCAACGGCACCATGTGGTGGCGGGCGTCGGCGGCGAAGAAACGGGTCATGCGGCGGATACGGTGCTCCTCGTCCGGGAACATCCACGCGAAGACCGGATCGTCGAAGAACGCCTCGGCGATCACCCGAGCGAAGACCGGAATGTCGCGGCGCGTGGCGGTTCTCGGTTCGACGGCCATGTCGGCAGCCTACGACGAAGACGTGCCCGACGACCTGCCTTCCGTCGCCAGTTCCTTCGCGAGGGGCGTGGGGAACCGCGGCATCACCCGCACCCCACCCAGCCAGTCGTCGAGGCGGGCGGCTTCCTCGCGTAGCACCGCGGTGCCCTCGGCGCCGATGTCCTCGAGCAGATGCAGGCTCACCGCTCCCGTGTCGGTCTGCCACCACGTGCCGACGATCCGTCCGTCCCACCAGGCGGTGGGACCGGCGTTGCCGTTGGAGTCGAACAGCGCCTCCTTGTACGGCCCGAGATACCACTCGCGTTCGGTCCACCCCATGACCGTGGGGTCCAGACCGGGCAGCAGTGCACCCCACGGTTCGACGGGAGCGGGCTCGTCCACGTCGTCGGCCAGGAGGTAGCCGGGACGGCCGTCGAGATCGACCTCCACCACGTCGAGTTCGGCGAGGGCCGCGCGGACGGCAGTGAGGGTGGAGCCGAGCCACCATTTCAGATCCCCCTCGGTGCCGGGACCGAATGCGCGCAGCCACATCCGCACGAGTTCGCGCACACCCGTCGCCTCGTCGACGGGGTCGACGGCCGAGCCCAGCCACGACTCGGTGGTCGTCCAGGTGGGGCGCGAAACCCGCCACGACCCCTTGTTCGACGCCCGGACCACTTTCCCCTCGGCGGAGAGCACCGTGAGCACGCGAGGCGCGAAGGTGACCGGCCCACCCCAGGATTTGCCGGCACCGAACTCCAGCGCGCCGTCGAGGAGCGGGATCTCGGCCTTGAGCTCGCTCGATGTCGCCTCCCGCCCGTCGGCCAGGGCGGCGAGGATGTGGCGGCTCACCTCGTCGAGCCAGCTCTCGCCGTCGTCGTGCAATCCGGCCTTCACGACGTCCTTGACGACCGTGCGCCGTTGTGCGGCGGCAACCCGGGCGCTCGCCCCGGCCTGCACCACCGGGAGGGTGTCGCGCGGGACGACGAAGACGGTGCGCCGCATGGCCATGTGTTTGACCATGGTGCGGTCGTCGTAGAGCACCCTGTCGAGGTCGGCCACGGTGAACCCGTCCACACGTGCCCACGCCGACAGGTAGACGGTCGCCGGGTCGGTGCCGTGCAGGCACACCAGGGACGTCGCCGCGTCGACGGCGTCGGGGGCGCGGTGGGCGGGATGCAACCGGTGCCGGACGGCCAGTCGTGCCCGGCGTTCGTCCACGTCGATCCTGGGTGCGGCCATGGCCGTCATCGTAGGACCGGCCACCGACCTCGGGCGCGCGGTGAAGGGGCCCCGCGGCCTCAGGCTGCTCGTTCGCGCAGCCAGGCCATCGCCTCCATCCGGTACTCGTCGATGCCCTTGTACTGCGCGATCTCGCGCGGCAGCTCCTCGACGATGTCGGCGAGCTGGTACGCCCACTGCGGGTAGGCGGCGATCTCGGCGAGGGGTGCCATGTAGGTGCGGATGTTGAACACGATCGCACCGGTCGTCGGCAGCCGGATGAGGTGCTCGAGTTCGATGCGCAGCTGGATCCTCCCCCAGTCCTTCTCGGCCATCAGGCGGGGGATGTCGTCCATCCACTCGGGCATCGTCTCGAGGCTCGTGTCGCGGCGCCGCGAGCCGACGGCCGAGAAGGTCCAGTTCACCCGTCGGTAGGGCTGGTCGGCGGTGAGCCGGCGCAGGAACTGCTCGGCCCGGTCGGTGACCCCGTCGCGCGTGAGACCGGGTACGGGACGGTGGATCTCGTGCATGCTCATGCCGATGTCGAACTTCACCGACCAGTCGGCGGAGGAGGTCACCACGGCGGCGTCGAAGTAGAGGTGGCCGTCGCGTTCGGTGACGAGCAGGACGTCGTCGGGGATCTGGCAGGCGACGAACACCAGCGGGTGTTCGGGCAGCGTCTCCGGATCACCCGGGACGAAGGTGCAGTCGATTCCGAGAGGTTGGTTGCGCCAACGGTATCCGGATCCGAGGCGGTCGAGGGTCATGAGGTCGGGATACGACGCGGCCATCTCGCGGAAGTAGAACATCAGCAGGTCCCACGAGGCCGGGGTCATGTGCGGGAGGTAGCGGACCCGGTGCGGGTCCCGCTCGAGGATCCCCTGTCGCAGGGCCATCATCTCGACGTAGTCAGGTCCGAGGTCGACGATGTGTTCGCCCCAGCCGCCGGCGAACGTGTCGACGCGGCGGCGGGCGGGTTCGACGTTGACCCCGTAGCGGAATCTGTTCTCACCTTCGAGAAAAGGCCACGGGAGATAGGACAGGTCGCTGGTAACGGTCACATTCGGTCCTTCCGGTCGGTTCTGTCAGGCGACGGCTCCGAGATAGGTGCCGTGGTGACTCGACAGGTGCGGGCGGATCTCGAGGGAGATCCCGCACCCGGCGCACGAGATCCTGTCGCCGGGTCGCGCGTCGGCCCGCTGTGTCGTCTCGCAGTGGGGGCAGAAAACCGTCAGCGTCACCGTCGACGTGACGTAGGTGATGAGTTCGCAGGGCAGGGCGCCGGCCTGCCGGGCGGCGGCGGTGTAGGCCATGGCCTCGGCGGCCGGACCGGCGACGAGGATGCGTGATCCCGCCCGCAGCGCGGCGACCGCTTCGGCGGCGCGACCGGGTGTCGGGTCGTAGAGGGCGGCGGCGTCGCGTCCAAGTTCGGAGGCGTCGGCCACCCAGTGCCGCACCGCCTTTCGCGCGAGTTCGCAGTCGCTCGCGGCGAGGACGAGGAAGGCGCGACCGGCACGGTCGAGTGCGGGTGGGTCGCCGTGGACGAATCCGGAGGCCTTCACGTCCGCACACCCCCGTAGGTGCGGAGCCAGCGCACCCCCGGTTCGCGGGTGCGGGTGATGCCCTTGTAGTCGGCCATATCCTCGGGCAGCTCCTCGAGGACACGGCACAACCGCTCGGCCCATTCCGGTACGCGGGCGATGTCCTCGAAGGGCAGCAGGTAGGTGCGGATGAGGAACATGATCGCGCCGGAGACACCGAGGCGCACGAGGTGCTGGACCTCGACGCGCAGGTTCAGCCGGCGCCCCACGTCCTCGAGCGGCCCCTCGGCGAGCAGCCGCCGGTCGCGTCCCCACACGGGATAGGTCTCGGTGGACTGGTCGAGGAGGCGGTCGACGCTGAGCGACCAGTTGGTGCGGCGGTACTGCCGGCCGGGCTGCAGGCCCATGAGGAACTGCTGGGCGCGCGGGATGACCCCTTCGGTGTGCACGCGCGGGACGGGCCCGTGGATCTGCAGGAAGCTCATGCCGACGTCGAAGCGCAGCGACCAGTCGGCGGCGAAGGTCACCAGTCCGGCGTCGCCCCAGAGGGCACCCTCACGCTGGTCGAGCAGCACGACGTCCTCCTGGAGGTGCCTGCCGACGAACAGCAGGGGTGGTTCGGGCAGGGTGGACGGATCACCGAACACGAAGGACTGTTCGACGCCGAGTGCCCGGTTGGTGAATCGCCGGGCCGCACCGTCCCCGTCGAGCGAGAACGTCTCGGGGTGGGCGTCGGTGAGCATCCGCATGAGGGTGAGCATCGCGTCCCACTGGGCGATCTCCATGTGCGGCAGAGCCTGGAACCGGGTGGGGTCCTCGGCGAGGATGCGGGTGCGTTCGGCGAGATCCTCCCGGTACCGGCCGTCGACGTCGACGGGGTGGGTCCCCCATCCCCCGACGGGTGTCTCCACGACACTGCCGGCGGGTTCGACGTTGGTGCTGTAGCGGTAGGTGTCGCGGGGGAAGGGGAACGGGAAGCGGGCGATGCGGTCGGGGATCGCCGCGCTGTCGCCGAGGGCCTCGAGGTCGATCGTGGTACTCACAGATCCAGCTCCAATCGGGGTCCGTTCGCGCGGGAGACGCACGGCATGAGGCAGTCTCCGGCCTCCTTCTCGGCGGCGCCGAGATACAGGTCGCGGTGTTCGATGTCGCCGCTCACCACGGGCAGCCGGCACTCCCCGCACACGCCCTGACGGCAGAGGCTGGGGACCGCGATGCCGCGGGATCCGAGCGCTTCGAGGAGGCTGACACCCGAGGCGACGTCCACGTCGACGCCGCTGCGGGTGAGGTGTGCGGTGAACGGTTCGCCGGGGTCGAGGTCGCCGACCCCGAAGTGCTCGTAGTGCACGCGGGCGCCGGGCCAGCCGGCGCGACCGGCACGGTCGGTGAGTTCGTCGATGAGCGCAGCCGGGCCGCACGCGTAGAGGTGGGTGCCGATCGGCTGGTCCAGCAGCGCGGGTCCCATATGCTCCCAGAAGCCGTCGCGGCCGGTGTGGAGGTGGAGGCGGTCGCCGCACAGCTGCTCCAGGTCGTCGAGGTGGGCGGCGTCGCCCTCCCGGTGGACGTAGTGCACCTCGAACGAGCGGCCCCACTGCACGGCGGCGCGGACGTGGGACAGGATCGGGGTGACGCCGATTCCGCCGGCGACGAGCAGGTGGTGCCGCGCGGTGAGGACCGGGGCGAAGGCGCTGCGCGGGGTGCTCACCTGCACCCTGTCCCCCGCTCGCAGGGAGTGGATCCAGCGGGAGCCACCGCGGCCGTCCTCCTCGAGCCGTACGGAGATGCCGTAGTGGTCGGGCTCGAAACCGGGTCCGGTGAGGGAGTAGGAGTTCCGGCGGGATTGCCCCTCCGGCCCGGTTCCGCAGGTCACGACGATGTGACTGCCCGGGGTGAAGGAGGGCAGGAGTGCGCCGTCGGACGCGACCAGCCGCATGTGCCGCACGGTCGGGGTCAGTGCGGTGACCTCGTCGACCGCCAGCACCAGGCCGGCGCCGGACGGCACGTTCGTTGCGGGGCTGTCGGACATCAGGGTCATCAGCGTTCCTCCGCGTCGATCATGTAGCCGAGGTAGGCCGCGTGGTGACGCGAGACATGGTGGTAGACCACGAGTTCCGCGCGGCAGTTCGGGCAGGTGGTGCACCGGCCGACCTCGACGTCGGCGAGATGGGTGGTGTGACAGTGTGCGCAGTAGACCGCGCGGTCGGCGGTGTCGATCGGGACGGGCATGATCTCCTCGTCGACGAGCCCGCCGGCCACCGCCACGGCCCTTGCGGCGAGGACGGCGGCCTCGGATCCGACGAGGACGAGTCGGCAGCCGACCCGGGAGGCGTCGAGCTGCCGTCGGAGGACGCGGGCAGCTGTGTCGCCCCACCCGGCGGGCAGACGCATCCAGTCCACCCGCCGACCGTCGAAGGACAGCAAGAGATTCCGCGCCTGCTCGGCGGCCTCGTCGCCGAAGGACAGGATCGTGAAGGTCCGTCCCCCGCCGGCGATGCTCCGTTCCTCGTCCCACCTCGGCACACTGGTGGTGTCCATACAGACGTTCACGGCATCTCCTAGGGAGCGAAGGAGCGGAGGCCGACGTAGAAGGCGAGCGCGCCTTCGGGGGTGGTGAAGCGGATGCGGGATCCCTTGGGGAAGAAGATCGCGTCGTACGCACGGGCGATCTCGACCTGGCCGGTGTCGAGGTTCTCGAGGCGGAACTCGCCGTCGAGGACGACCTTCATCTCGTCGTATTCGTAGGTGTAGTCGAGGGGCGCCTCGGTGGGTTCGAGACGGAAGTAGCCGGAGGCCATGGGGCAGCCTTCGGGATTCGGGTGGACGTCGTCGATGTAGCCCTTCGTTCCCGGGAACTCGTCGACCGACATCTGCGGGAGGTTCTTCCAGAAACCGGAGGTCACTCGGAATGCGGGCACGGTGGTGGTCTCGGACATGGCAACTCCTCAAAGGGAAGGAATGCGCGAACGCGCGGTGTGCAACGAGAACGTCGATCGCTGACGTGAAACAGACGATAATGGGAAGAAACGCAGCGATGGTTGCAGTTCTGTTAACGCGCGTAACCGATTCCTCTCGAGGGCAAGGGAATCCGGTCCCTCGAGGAGGTTCCCCGGAGCCGGACGGAACATCCGTCAGCGGCCGGGATCGAAGAGGGCGCGATGCCAGATACGCGTGACGATCTCTGCGGCCCGTTCGAGCGGTATGGGCGTCTCCTGCAGGGCGTCCTGCGCGTACCAGACGTAGGCCGACCCAGCGCGGGCGGATCGCCCGGTCCGACTCCGGTGCCGTCGCCCGGCTGCGCGCCGCGGACTCGGTGATGCCCGGCAAGACCCACATACCCGAGTTCTGCCAGTGCGCGACCAGCGACAACCTGCTCGGCCGGGAGACCGGGAACCCGTGGGGTCCGTCCCGTACGCCGGGCGGTTCGAGCGGTGGCGCCGCGGCTTCCGTCGGCGCCGGTCTCGCGACGATCGCGCTCGGCTCGGACGGCGGCGGGTCCATCCGCATCCCGTCGGCCTTCAGCGGACTCGTCGGGTTCATGCCGACCACCGGATCGTGCGCGGACGAACGGGGTTTCCGCGCGATGACTGATTTCGTCACTGCCGGCCCGCCGGCCTGGACGGTGGACGACGCCCGCATCGTGACGGAGATCCTCGCCGCCCAGATGCTCGGCGTCGCCGAACGCGCCTTCGACGACCCCTAGGGTCTGGCGCGGGCGTCGTCGATGGCCCAACTCGAGGCGACGGAGGTCGCCAAGAACACGGCCCTCGAGTGCATGCAGATGATGGGCGGCTACGGCTACTCCACCGAGTTCGACATGGTGCAGCACGTGCGCGCGGCCCTCGGCGCGACGATCTACGGCGGAACCAACGAGATCCAGCGCGACATCATCGGGAACTCGTTCGGTCTCCGATAGAACCCTCGCTCACACGAACATCGCAGCGGCGGGACGGTCCTTCGACCGTCCCGCCGCTGTTTGTCGTTCGCATACAGGGCGGTTTCCACGCCAAGCGTCACCGCGATCTCACGGTTGCGTAACACGCTCGTCATGGATACCGTGTTTCCTTCTATTCGACAGCGATTCCTACAGTGAAACTTCGTCGAACCGAGGAGCCCCCATGACGCTGGAAGCCACCGACACGTCCGTGCTGCGCCTCCCGTCCGCGAACGGCCGGTCCCCCGAGACCTCCGGATCCCCCAGCCTGACCGAACTCGCCCATGCCGCCGGCACCCGCTACATCCTCGCCGTCTTCACCACCCTGTCCGGAAAACCCTGCGCCAAACTCGTTCCCGTCGAATCCGTCGGTGAGCTCGAGACCGAGGGAGTCGGGTTCGCCGGCTACGCCGCCGGGTCGATGGGCCAGGTCCCGAAGGATCCCGACCTCGTCGCCATCCCCGACGCCGCGTCGTTCACGCCCATCCCGTTCGTGCGCGAAGGCCTCGCTCTCGTCCACTGCGACCCGCACGTCGAAGGCAAGCCCTGGCCGTACGCACCGCGTGTGATCCTCAAGTCCGTGCTGGCACAGGCCGCCGAACTCGGCCTCGAGGTCAACGTAGGCGCCGAGATCGAGTACTTCCTCGTCAACAAGGACGAGAACGGAACGCTGCGCACGGCCGACGCCCTCGACACCTCCCGTCAGCCCTGTTACGACGCCCGCGACGTCACCCGCATGTACGAGCACCTGACGTCGATCTCCTCGGCGATGAACACCCTCGGATGGGGCAACTACGCTAACGACCACGAGGACGGCAACGGTCAGTTCGAGCAGAACTTCCAGTACGCCGACGCCTTGACCACCGCCGACCGGGTCGTGACCCTGCGCTACCTCATCTCCGTGCTCGCCGAGCAGCGTGGCATGACCGCGACCTTCATGCCCAAGCCGTTCGCCGACCGCACGGGCTCGGGCATGCACATGCACCTGTCGCTGTGGAGCGACGGTGCCTCGGCGTTCCCCGACGCATCCGACCCGCGCGGCCTGGGCCTGTCGAAGACCGCCTACTCGTTCATCGCCGGCATCCTCGAGCACGCCTGTGCTCTGCAGGGCGTCATCGCGCCGACGGTCAACTCCTACAAGCGCACCGGCGCGACCAGCACGTCCTCCGGCGCCACCTGGTCGCCGCGCTACGCGACCTACGGCGGCAACGACCGCACCCACTACCTGCGGGTCCCCGATTCCAACCGCGTCGAACTGCGCGGCGGCGACGGTTCCGCGAACCCCTATCTCGCCACTGCCGCGACCGTCGCTGCCGGCCTCGACGGCATCGAACGCAATCTCGACCCCGGCACTCCCGGCACCGGCGGTTCCACGGAGACACTGCCGATGACCCTGCTGCACGCGATGGACGCCCTCCAGGCCGATCCTGTCGTCTCCGGCGCGCTCGATTCGGCCGGCGCGAGTGTCGCCGACTACTTCGCCTCTCTCAAGCGCGAGGAGTTCTTCCACTGGCACAACACCGTGACCCCGTGGGAGATCGACAGCTACCTGACCGCCTTCTGAGAAACCTTCGCCTACTTCCCTACCCCATCGAACAGGAGAGACGACCATGTGCGGAATCGTCGGACTTCATCTGCGGGACACCTCGCTCGAATCCCGGCTGGGCAGCCTGCTCACCGGAATGCTCGGGCAGATGGTGGACCGCGGACCGGATTCGGCGGGCGTCGCCGTCTACGGCAACCCGGTCTTCTCCCCCGCCGGAGAGTCGTCGGTCTCGGTGCTCGACGCACCCTCGGACCTCGCCACGATCGTCGGCGACGCACTGGGCGTGACCATCCGGGCACTCGACCTCGCCCCCACCACCGTGCTGCACGCTCCCGTCCCCGCGCCCCTGCTGGCCGACACCGTCCGCGCACTGGCACCCGCGGCGACCGTCATCGGCTTCGGTGACGACGTGACCGTCCTCAAGGGCACCGGCGATCCGCGTGTCCTCGCCGAGGACTTCGGCCTGCCGGCCGCATCCGGATGGCAGGGCGTGGGCCACACCCGCATGGCCACCGAATCCGCCGTCACCGCAGCCGGATCGCATCCCTTCGCCGTCGGACCGGACCAATGCCTCGTCCACAACGGCTCGTTCTCCAACCACCTGTCGATCAAGCGCGAACTCGAGGACGAGGGCGTGGTGTTCGACAGCGAGAACGACACCGAGGTCGGCGCACGCTTCGTGGCCAAGCACCTGGCGGAGGGCGCGGATCTCGAAAAGGCGTTGCGCCTCCTCGGCGAGCGCTTCGACGGGTTCTACACCCTGTTGGTCTCCACCTCCGATTCCTTCGCCGTGGTCCGCGATCCGATCGCCTGCAAGCCCGCGATCGTCGCCGAGTGCGACGCCTACGTCGCCATGGCCTCGGAATTCCGCGCCCTGGCGGGACTTCCCGGCATCGCCGACGCCCGCATCTTCGAACCCGAACCGGACCGGGTCTACGTGTGGCAACGCTGATCGCCGTCACAACTCCCGATTCCGCTGTCCGACCTCGTTCCCCGGAGGCAATCATGACCACCGAGACCCTGCTCCCGACCGCCACCTACGACCTGACGACGACCAACACCCGCGAACTCAATGCGGCACTGCACGCGACGGAGGCACCGGCCTCGGTCGAGGTGGTGAACCCGCAGGGCGCGCACGCACTCGCCTGCGGCCTGAACCGGCCGATCGACGTCCGCATCGACGGCCACGTCGGCTACTACGCCGCCGGGATGAACCAGCACGCCCACGTGACCATCGACGGCAACGCCGGCGTCGGGGTCGCGGAGAACATGATGTCGGGCAGTGTGCGCGTCACCGGCGACGCCTCGCAGTCCGCCGGTGCGACCGCCCACGGCGGGCTGCTGGTGATCGAAGGCAACGCCGCCGCACGCTGCGGTATCTCGATGAAGGGCGTCGACATCGTCGTCGGCGGTGATATCGGGCACATGAGCGCCTTCATGGGACAGGCGGGCCGACTCGTCGTCCTCGGCGATGCCGGTGAGGCCCTGGGCGATTCACTGTACGAGGTGCGGATCTACGTGCGGGGCAGCGTCGCCTCGCTCGGCGCGGACTGCGTCAAGAAGGAGATGCGCCCCGAGCACATCGCCGAACTGCAGGAACTGCTCGACGCGGCCGGTTTCGACGCCGACCCGGCCGAGTTCACCCGCTACGGCTCGGCCCGGCAGCTCTACCACTTCCACGTCGACAACGCTTCGGCCTACTGAGAGCCCCCGACGTTCTTCCGCCCGCTCGACCCCCGAGGAGACTTCCATGACCTTCCAGCCCGGACTGCGTGAGTCGGCCACCTTCGACCGCAACGTCATCCACGAGATCCAGCGCGCCGCCGCGACCGGCATCTACGACATCCGCGGCTGGGGTGCCAAGCGCAAGGTTCCCCACTTCGACGACCTGCTCTTCCTCGGCGCGTCCATGTCGCGTTACCCACTCGAGGGCTACCGCGAGAAGTGTGAGACCGACGTCGTCCTCGGCGACCGCAACGCGAAGTACCCGCTGCACCTCGACATCCCGGTCACGATCGCCGGAATGAGCTTCGGTGCGCTGTCCGGTCGCGCGAAGGAGGCCCTCGGGCGTGGCGCCAGCGAGGTCGGCACGTCCACCACCACCGGCGACGGCGGCATGACCCCGGAAGAACGTGGGCAGTCCAAGCACCTCGTCTACCAGTACCTTCCGTCGCGATACGGCATGAACCCCGACGACCTCCGCAAGGCCGACGCCATCGAGGTCGTGCTCGGCCAGGGCGCCAAGCCCGGTGGCGGCGGCATGCTCCTCGGGCAGAAGATCACCGAGCGGGTCGCGGGGATGCGTACCCTGCCGGTGGGCATCGACCAGCGCAGCGCGTGCCGACACCCCGACTGGACCGGCCCCGACGACCTCGCCATCAAAATCCTCGAACTGCGCGAGATCACCGGCTGGGAGAAGCCGATCTACGTCAAGGTCGGCGCGACCCGCACCTACTACGACGTCAAGCTCGCCGTGAAGTCCGGCGCCGACGTCGTGGTGGTCGACGGGATGCAGGGTGGCACCGCTGCCACCCAGGACGTCTTCATCGAGCACGTCGGCATCCCGACCCTGGCCGCGCTCCCCCAGGCGGTGCAGGCCTTGCAGGAGATGGGTGTGCACCGCACCCCGGGCGGCGTGCAGCTGATCGTCTCCGGCGGTATCCGCTCCGGCGCCGACGTTGCCAAGGCGATGGCCCTCGGCGCGGACGCCGTCGCCATCGGCACGGCCGCGCTGATCGCCCTCGGCGACAACGATCCGAAGTACCAGGCCGAATACGAGAAGCTGGGCTCCGCAGCCGGTTTCTACGACGACTTCCAGGACGGCAAGGACCCCGCCGGCATCACCACGCAGGATCCCGACCTGCAGGCCCGCTTCGATCCGGTAGAGGGTGGCCGCCGCCTCGCGAACTACCTGCGGGTGCTCACCATGGAGGCCCAGACCATCGCCCGGGCGTGCGGCAAGTCGCACCTGCGCAATCTCGAACCGCAGGACCTCGTCGCGGTCACGATGGAGGCCGCCGCGATGGCTCGGGTGCCCCTGGCCGGCACCGACTGGATCCCCGGCCGCAGCGCCTTCTGACCGTGGCGACAGGCCTGCCACCGCACTTCCCGAGAGGACACAAGATATGACCGCCTTCGACACGCTCTGGGCATCGATCCTGGATGTCGGTAAGCATCCGACGACCGGAGGCTATCGTCGATTCGCTTGGAGCGAAGCAGATCTCACTCTCCGCGAGTGGTTCCGCGGCTGCGCCGCCGAGCGCGGCATGGACGTCGAAGAGGACCGGAACGGGAACCTGTGGGCGTGGTGGCTCCCCGTCGGCTGGGAAGGCGATCCCACCGACGCCTTCGTCACCGGTTCGCACCTGGACTCGGTGCCCGACGGCGGCGCGTTCGACGGACCACTGGGCGTGGTCTCGGCGTTCGCCGCGGTCGATCTGGTCCGTGAGCGCGGCATCGTCCCGACCGTGCCGATCGCGATCACCGCGTTCTCCGACGAGGAGGGTGCCCGCTTCGGTGTGGCTTGCGTGGGCAGTCAGCTCACCACCGGGGCGCTCGCTCCGCAGCGTGCGCTCGGCCTGCGTGATCGTGACGGAATAACGTTGGCCGAGGCCATGACCCGCGCCGGTCGTGTGCCCGAACACATCGGCACCGACCCCACCCTCGTCGACCGGGTCGGGGTGTACGTCGAACTTCACGTCGAACAGGGCCGGGCCCTCGACCTCGTCGATGCACCGGTCGCGGTCGCGTCGTCGATCTGGCCGCACGGCCGATGGCAGTTCACCTTCACCGGTGAGGCCAACCACGCCGGAGCCACGCGCCTGGTGGACCGCCGCGACCCGATGCTCGCCTACGCCTCGTCGGTGCACAGCGCCCGCTCGTGTGCCGCGGCGGCCGGTGCGGTCGCCACCTTCGGCAAACTCGAGGTGCTGCCCAACGGGGCCAACGCGATCCCCTCCGAGATCAAGGCCTGGCTCGACGCTCGCGCCGCGGACGAGGAGACCCTGACGACGCTGGTCGCCGAGATCGAGGCCGAGGCCCGCAAGCACTGCCTGCCGGACGAGATCGGACTCGATGTCTTCGCCGAATCGATCACCCCGATCGTCGAGTTCCCGGCCGGACCGCGCGAACGGTTGCGCCGCGCGCTGTCGCATCTCGGGGACATCCCGGTACTGCCCACCCAGGCGGGACACGACGCGGGCATCCTCTCGGAGAAGGTTCCCACCGCAATGTTGTTCGTGCGCAACCCCACCGGTGTCTCGCATTCACCGCACGAGTTCGCCGAGGCCGACGATTGCAATATCGGAGCGCAGGCGCTGGCCGACATCATGGCGGACTGGACGACGGGCAGTTAGGTGGCCGCGCAGGTGATCCGGTCCGGCGAGCGGCGGCGGGTGCCCTGGCGCAACGGCGCCGGGATCACGGAGGAGGTCGCGACCGGACCCGACGGCCCCTCCGGCCGTCCACTGTGGCGGATCAGCGTGGCCGAGCTGGGCTCCGAGCCCAGCGAGTTCTCGGCCTTTCCCGGCACGGAACGGATCTTCACCGTCATCGGTGAGCACGGCGCCGACCTCGACTCGGGCCACGGACCCCGTTCGCTGGATCCGTGGCGTCCACACTCGTTCGCCGGTGAGGACGCGCCCCACTGCGTCCCCCGAGGCGCCACCCGTGCATTCAATGTCATGACCGAGCGCGGGGGCGCCACTGCGGCCGTCGGGTACTTCGCGCTCGACACGGTGTGCGACACCGCCGCAGATGGTGTCACGGCCCTCTACGTGCGATCGGGCTCGGTGCAGGCCGGTACCGAACGAGCTGCGCCCGGGGACTGCGTCCTGATCCGCGGCGAGGCCGTCACCCTACGAGGCTCGTCGGCCACCGGACTACTGGTCCGCATCGAACCCACTTCCTCCCTCTGACATCGACTCCCCCACCGACCTCCTGATTCGGAGGCCGACCGAACAAAGGATCCTCAGGTGACGGATACGACCAAGTTTCTGATCGTCGGCGGCGGCCTCGAAGGCCTGGCCATCGCCTACTCCCTCGCCGACCGCGGCGAAACCGACGTCCTCGTCCTCGAGCGCGACACCCTCTGCTCGGGCATGACCGGTAAATCGAGCGGCGTCGTGCGGTGCCACTACGGCACCCCTTCGCTGGCCGCGATGTCCTGGTACGGCGTCGATATTTTCACCAGGGCGACCGAAATCTTCGGCGACGACATGGCATTCCGCCGGTGCGGTTACGTCGTCGGTGTCGCGGAGAACAACGTCAAGCCGCTCGAGGCGAACATCGAGATGATGCAGGGCCTGGGCATCGCCACCGAACTCATCTCCCACGACAAGATGGCCGAACTGTGGCCGGGCCTGAACCTCGACGATTTCGCCCTGTTCGCCTACGAACCGCTCGGCGGTCGCGGCGAGGCCTACATGGCGGGAATGGCGTTCGGTGCAACGGCACGTCGGATGGGCGTGAAGATCCGACAGAGCACCCCGGTGGTGTCGTTGCTGCAGAACGCCGCGGGCCGGGTCTACGGCGTCACTCTCGCCGACGGGTCCGAGGTGCACGCCGAGCAGGTCGTCGTCGCGGCGGGACCGTGGACGCCGGCACTCGTCGCCGGTGTCGGCGTCGACATCGACGTCCGGGCGCAGCGCGCGCAGTTGGTTCTCGTCGACCAGGGTGTCCCGACCCCGGAGGTGCCCGTGCTGTCCGATCTGGCGGGTCTGCAGTACATCTGCCGTGAGCCGAACGGTGAACTCCTGGTGGGCAATTCCGATCATCAAACGCCGCAGTACATCGATCCCGACAAGTACGTGAACCGCGCCGACGACTCGACGATCGAGAAGAACATCATGAAGCTCGGCAACCGCCTTCCCGACATGCCGGACCCGCGGATCACCAGTTCGTACGTCGGTGCCTACGACGTCACCGAGGACTACAACCCCGTCATCGGTCCGGCACCGGTCGAGGGTCTGTTCCTGGCGACGGGATTCTCCGGGCACGGATTCAAGATCTCCCCCGCGGTGGGCAAGCTGGTCGCCGACCTGCTGATCGACGGGAAGACCGACCTTCCGAACGTGAACCCGGACGACTTCCGTTTCTCCCGCTTCGAGGAGGGTGATCTGCTCCTGAGTCTCAACCCCTACGAAGGCGCCGGCGAGATGCGCTGATCCCCACCTACTCAGCACTCGTGCCCTCCACGGACCCGGCCGGATCCCTGTCGTCCGGATCTGTGGAGGGCACCGCCATGTCTGCATTGCGGCGTTCACCACCGGTGGACACACGCTACGCTGACGAGATGGCCAGCCCAGATCGTCCCGTCTTGTACGACGATTCCGGACGCGAAGTTCCGCGCGGCACCCCGACGGGTGTGGATCTCGAGCGCGCGATCGCCCACCAGGTGCGGTCGTTGCGGCTGGCCAGCGGCCTGTCCGTCGGCGACATGGCCGCGAAGGTGGGGATCTCCAAGGCGATGCTCTCGAAGATCGAGAACGCCCAGACCTCGTGCAGTCTGTCGACGCTCGCCCGGCTCGCCGTCGGCCTCGACGTCCCCGTCACCTCGCTCTTCCGGGGCGCGGACGCGCACCGCGACGCGGTGTTCACCAAGAACGGGCACGGCGCCGAGATCGTCGGTCGCGGTACGCGGGTGGGCCATCACTACGAACTGCTCGGCGCGCTGCGGGGACAGCACAAGAGACTCGAACCGGTGCTGGTGACCCTCACCGATGCGAGCGACGTCTTCCCGCTCTTCCAGCATCCCGGCACGGAATTGCTGTACATGCTCGAGGGCGAGATGCTCTACGGCCACGGCGATTCCGAGTACCACCTGCAACCGGGCGACGCCCTGCTCCTCGACGGCGAAGGGTTGCACGGACCGAACGAGCTGCTGAAGCTGCCCATCCGGTTCCTCGCCGTCACGGCGTATCCCGACAATCACCAGCCGTGAACGACCGGCAACCGTGAACACGACGGAGCCCTCACCGCCCGGTGCGGTGAGGGCTCCTGCCGTTCGATCGGTGAAGCTCGCCGGTCAGGACTTGGGCACGATCACGTCGCGATCCTCGGCGAACGCCTCGGGACGCAGCGTCGACGGACCGGTGGGTGAGAACGAGTCCATCACGTAGGCCGTCTCCCCATGGACCGGGACGTCGATGCCCCGCATCTCCGTCTCGGTGTCGACCCGGATGCCCATGATCTTGTCGAGCGCCTTCGCGATCAGGAAGGTCACCGCGAACGAGTAGGCGAACACCGCGGCCATCGCGACGATCTGGCGTCCGAGGAAGTCGATCCCGCCGCCGAAGAACAGACCGTCGACACCGGCCGGCGCGGCGGCCGTCGCGACGAAGGCGATGAGGGTGGTGCCTACGACGCCGCCCATGAGGTGGATGGCAACGACGTCGAGTGAGTCGTCGTAGCCCATGCGGAACTTCCAGCTCACGGCGAAGCAGCCGACGGCACCGGAGACCACGCCGATCAGCAGGGCACCGAGCGGGGACACGAGGCTCGCTGCGGGCGTTATGCCCACGAGTGCGGCGATCACGCCCGAGATGGCACCGAGCGTCGTCGCGTGCTTCTCCTTGATGCGTTCGACGATCAGCCAGCCGAGCAGGCCGGCCATCGCGGCGACGAGCGTGTTGAGGACGACGACACCGGCCGTGTGGTTGGCGCCGCCCGCCGAACCGCCGTTGAAGCCGAACCAGCCGAACAGCAGGATTCCGCCACCGAGCACGACGAGGGGCAGGTTGTGGGGACGTGCCACGTGCGGGAATCCACGGCGGCGACCGAGTGCGATGGCGAGTGCCAGCGCCGCGACACCCGAGTTCATGTGCACGGCGGTGCCGCCGGCGAAGTCGTGGGCGGCGAGCGTGTTGGCGATCCATCCGCCCTTCGTGCCCGCTTCCTCGTCGTCGAAGGCGAAGACCCAGTGCGCGACCGGGAAGTAGACGAGGACGACCCAGATGCCCGAGAACACCAGCCACGCCGAGAACTTCATCCGGTCCGCGACACCACCGGCGATGATCGCCACCGTGATGCCTGCGAAGAGGAGGTGGAAGGCCGCGGTCAGTGCGGCGGGCATCCCTCCGTCCGGGTCCTCCTCGAGCAGCGAGCCCAGACCGATGTCGGTGAAGGGATCGCCGATGAGGCCGAGGCCCCCGACGCTGTCACCGAGCACGGCGGCCGGACCGAACAGCACCCACAGGACGGCTGTGACGGCGAATCCACCGAACACCATCATGATCATGTTGAGCGCGCTCTTGACTCCGAGCATGCCGCTGTAGAACAGCGCCAGGCCCGGAACCATCAGTACGACTGCTGTGAACGCCGCCAAAACCCAGGCGGTATCGGCGGCCGCGAGTGCCTGTTCCATATAAGTCCACCCTGTTCGATCCCGGGGTCCACGACCCCTACGTCAGTCGGTGACCCACATTCATCACCGTCCCCTGAGAGTGGACCCACTCTGTAATGTCCCTGCGAGGCGCGGGTGAACTTCGTGTAACGCCACCGCCGTTCACCGGACGGGGATGCCGTTGCGTCCGGGCAGGCAGTATGGAGGACGAGACGCCGCATCCCGCGGTGTGCACAACCTGTGCCACCCGGGTATCCCTGCCCTGCCCGGGTTCCGCGGGAACGACGGCTCGAACCGCTGCACGCATCTGGGAGGTAGACGATGGGACGGGTCACGACACGTCGACCGGTACTGCGCATCACTGCGGACAGGGCGACGCGACGTCCCGACACCCTCGCCGTCGAGGAACCGCTCGAGATCAGGGTCGGCGGTGAGTCGCTCACCATCACGATGCGCACCCCCGGTCACGACGTCGATCTCGTCCACGGATTCCTGCTGGCCGAAGGGATGATCGGCAGTCGCGAGGACATCGCCGCCGTTCGCTACTGCGACGGGGTGGACGAGAGCGGCGCCAACACCTACAACGTTCTCGACGTCGCCCTCGCGCCCGGCGTCACCGTCCCCGAAGGGACGGGGCGACGCGCATTCACGACGACCTCCGCGTGCGGGGTGTGCGGGAAGAACTCGCTCGACGAGGTGCGCACGCGCACGCGATATCCACTGAAGGATGCCGGCACCACCTCTATCGGAACGCACACCCTCACCGAACTGCCCGACACGCTGCGTCGGCACCAGCAGGTCTTCGAGTCGACCGGCGGTCTGCACGCGGCCGCACTGTTCACCCCCGACGGGGCGCTGCTGGCCCTGCGCGAGGACGTCGGCCGGCACAACGCCGTCGACAAGGTGATCGGCTGGGCCCTGACCGACAACCGGGTGCCGCTCTCGCACAGCGTGCTCATGGTGAGCGGACGCGCCTCGTTCGAACTCGTGCAGAAGGCGGTCATGGCCGGGATCCCCGTGCTCGCGGCGGTCTCGGCGCCGTCGTCGCTGGCCGTCGATCTCGCCGCGGAGTCCGACCTCACCCTCGTGGGCTTCCTCCGCGGCGACACGATGAACGTCTACACCGTCCCCGAACGCATCAAGACCGACTGATCGGCGGCATCAACCGCACGTGCCGTCCTGCGCCTCGCCCGCGCGTACTCCGTCGACGAACGCCCGCACGTCGTCGACGGACTCCTCGAGTACCGCTCGGTGATCGGCTCCGTCGTATACCCGATAGCTCAGGTCGGCTCCGTTGCCGCACAGCGCCGCGGTCACCTGATCGGTGACCGGACGCAGTACCAGCGCGTCGTCGCTTCCCTGCACGACGAGCGTCGGCACCCTCAGGGTGAGCGGTTCGACCTCCTGACCGGCGTAGTACTCACGGAGCGGTTCGAGGTCCGCATCCGGAGCGAACACCTGATCCACCGGTACCGTGCTCGCCACCTCGCGGATGTCGTCCATGCACCCGGTGCGCGCGGCGTCGAGCAAGGGGCGCGAGGCGTCGGTGAGCATCGCGTCGGCGTCGATGCTCGGGTCCGCCGCCTGCGCTCCGAGCAGCAGCACCGGCAGGAACCCGAGCGCCGGACCGATCGCGGGTCCGGCGGTCGCGTAGTACTCGGCCGTCTCACTCGTGCGACTGCCCGGGGCGAAGGCGACCGCGCCCTGCAGTTCGAGTTCAGGGGCGCGTTCCGTGCCACGAGCCGCCGCATACAGCGCGGCGTGCCCGCCCTGACTGTGTCCCATCGCGATCCATCGGGTGCCGATAGCCGGATCGAGTTGACGAGCGGCACGCACGATGTCGACGACACTGTCGGCTGCGCTGTCTCCGTTCATGTAGGGATGTCCGCCCGGTGTGCCGAGGCCTTCGTAGTCGGTCTGGACCACCGCGTAGCCGTCTGCGACCCACCGGTCGAGCATGGCAGTCGTCCTGCTGATGTAGGAGTGGGCGGGACCACCGGGGGTGTCGGCGGACGGCGCACAGGCGTCACCGACCCCGGTGGTGCCGTGCGCCCAGCTGATCACGGGCCAGCCTCCGGCAGGCGCTTCTCCCTCGGGGATCGCGACCGTGCCCGAAACGAGGGTGGGGCGCCGATCGGCACCATCGGACAGGTAGGTGATCAGATGCGTTCGCGACGCGCTGGGAAGCGCCGCCGTACCGGTGAGGGTGCGTTCGGTGACGAGGGAGCCGGGTCCCCCGGCAGTCTCCTCGGCGTCGTCGCCGAAGTCGGAGCAGGACGTGATGCCGAGCATCGACGCTGCGGCGAGTACTGCCATCACACGCCGGGAAGTACGAGAGAGCATGAATCCTCCGTTGGGATGTCAGTCCACGTTCGGCGCTCACTGCACGCCGTTGACGTGGCTACCGCCGTCGACGAACAGCGTGTTGCCTGTGGGATAGCGGGAGTCGTCGCTCGCGAGAAAGGCTGCGACCGTGCCGATGTCGTCGAGAGGGTCGCCGATGCGGCCCATCGGGTTCGCCGCGGCCTGCGTGGCGGCCATCTGCGGGTCGGCCGCCGCCACCCGTCGGTATGCCGCGCTCTGCACGCCGGGGCAGATCACGTTGCAGCACACCTGTTTCGGCGCCCATTCCCGAGCCGCAGTACGGTCGTGCTGCGCAGTGCCGAATTCGCGCACCGCGGCATCCACCATGGCGTGCACCTGTTCGCGGTCGGTGACGTCGGTCGGGACGAAATCCGCGGCCGATCCCCATCCCGGCGCCGGTGACGATCGCCACCCGCCCGTCCAACTTCCCCGTGCCGTTCCTTTCCGATACGACGGCGTGTGCGGCGCAGGCCGTCAGCGAGGACGGGGAACCGTCCTGTCGATGAACAGCGCTTCCACGGACACGCACACCGTGCCGTCCGCGGTCCTGATCTCGCCGACTGTGTTGATCTTGCGGCCGTCCTGCTCGACCAGACGACCGGTGATCGTCAGCGGCTCGAACAGTGGGGTCGGCCGGTGGTACCGCACGTTGAGCTGTGCGGTGGCGCCGCTGCGCCCGGCCCAGGCGTTCGCCACACCCAGCGTGTGATCGAGCAGGAGGGCGGAGACTCCGCCGTGCACGTGCCCGGGCGGGCCCTGGTACGGGAAGGTCAGTTCGACGACGCCTTCCACCGATCCGTCTTCGCGACCGGCCAACACCAGCGGCGGAGCGAGCGCGTTCTCCGGACCGGTGACCGGATCGTGCCGGGTGACGCCCTCCCCGTGCCACATGTCGATCAGTCGCTCCCGCACTTCGGGAGCGTGTTCCTCGAGGTGCTCGGCGATATTGTCGAGCTCTTCGGCGACCCGCTCGAGATTCGCGTTGCCACGGTCGGTGCGCAGCAACGCGTCCACCACGCGCCGCGCGGCGGCGGTGGCGCGGTCGACGGCGGTGTCCTGCGGTGCCGAGGTCAGAACCGTACCGTCGGGCGCGTGTCCGACGACGGGGTGGGTGTCCGGGTCGACTCTCATCGAATCTCCATCGTGGCGTGGGTGAGCACCGGTTGCCCGTCGCGCTCGGGACATGTGGCGAGCAGGGTGAGGGTGTCGTCGTCTCGCCAGACCTCCGTCTCGATCGTCTCCCCGGGGTACAGCGTGCCGGCGAAGCGGACCGAGAACGACCGGACCCGGGTCGGGTCTCCACCGAGCACACCGTCGACGACGGCCTTGCACACGACACCGTACGAGGCGAGTCCGTGCAGGATCGGCCGATCGAAACCGGCTGTCTTCGCGAATTCGGGATCCGCGTGCAGCGGGTTCATGTCGGCACTGAGCCGGTACACCAGTGCCTGTTGCGTGCTCGTAGGTGACACCAGGGTCTTGTCGGCGTCCCGTTCCGGCACTGCGTTCGACACATGGGGCCCGGCGTCTCCGCCGAAGCCGCCCTCACCGCGCGCCCAGATCTGCATCGCACTGGTCCACAACGGGTTTCCGTCGGCATCCACTGCGGACTGTTCGAGCACGATCACGGCGGCCTTGCCCTTGTCCCACACATCGGAGATGCGAGACGAGACGGTCGCCGAACCCGAGATCGGGATCGGGGCGTGCACGGTGACGGACTGGCCACCGTGCAGGATCCTGCGCAGGTCGATGTCGATTCCCGGCAGGCTCAGTCCGGCCTGTGTCACCGCACCGGCAGAGACACCCTGACCGGCGACCATCGCGAAGGTCGGCAGGACCCGCAGGTCCTTCTCGTACACCCACCGCAGTTCGGCGGGATCGAGCGAGTCGACACCCGCACCCAGACCGAGGTGGTAGAGGATCACATCGCGTTCGGTCCACGAGGCATCGCGGACGGTGGGCGCAGCGGAGAGCGCGACATCGGTATCGATGGGCATGGGGCGTCACTTTCCGGGCTCGGGATCGCGGGGCAGGCCGAGAAGCCTCTCACCGATGATGTTCAGCTGGACGTTGGTCGTCCCACCGGCGATGGACATGCACTGCACGTTGAGGAACATGTGGGTCGCCGAAGTTCGGTCCTGGTCGTCGAGCAACGACGCAGTACCGGCCCAGTCCATCGCGGTCTCCCAGACCTGCTGGAGGTGCTCGACGCCGAGGAGCTTGGCGACGGAGGATTCGGCACCCGGCTGTGCACCGGCCAGGGAGCGGAGAGCGGTGCGCAGACCCATGAGGCCACCGGACGCGGCATCGCCGAGAACCTTGCCGAGGACGGTGAGTTGTTCGTCGTCCGGCCCACCGGGCATACCGTTCGCGAGCGCCATGAGGGTCTCGCAGCCGGCACCGAAAGTCGAATCGTGCGAGAGGGAGACGCGTTCGTTCGCGAGGGTGGTACGGGCGAGCTTCCATCCGTCCCCGGGCTCGCCGACGAGGCACTCGTCGGGCACGAACACGCCGTCGAGGAACACCTCGTTGAACAAGGCTTCGCCGGTGATCTCCCGCAGCGGCCGGATGTCGAGCCCCTCGGTGTTCCTGATGTCGATCAGGAAGTAGGACAGGCCTTTGTGCTTGGGCGCTTCCGCGTCGGTGCGGGCGAGGCAGATGCCCCAGTCCGCGACCCGCGCCATCGACGTCCACACCTTCTGGCCATCGAGCCTCCATCCGCCGTCCACCTTGACGGCCTTGGTGGACAGGCCCGCAAGGTCGGACCCGGCGCCGGGCTCGGAGAAGAGCTGACACCACACGAGATCCCCGCGCAACGACTGCGGGACGAATCGCTCGATCTGCTCGGTACTGCCGTGCGCGATCAGGGTCGGCACCACCCAGTTGCCGATGATCATGTCGTGCGGTTCGAGTTCGGCGGCGCGCAGTTCCTCGGCGACGACGAGTTGCGTGACGGCGTCGGCGGCCTTCCCCCACGGTTCGGGCAGGTGGGGAGCGGTGTAGCCCTTCTCCGCCAGATACGCCTTCCGCGCTGCGTTCTCCAGCGACTTCGCCGGCTCGAGTTCGGCACGGACGTCGGCGCGGATCCGTTCCGCCTCGGGCGGAAGATCGACACTCAGTACGCGGCGGGCACCGTCGAGCGTGAGGTGGGCGACCCGGCGCCGCCACGACGCCGTGGAGCCGAGCAGGATCCGGAGGGACTGCGCGCGGCGCATGTACAGGTGCGCGTCGTGCTCCCAGGTGTAGCCGATACCGCCGAGCACCTGGATGCAGTTCTTGGTGACCTGGAAGGCGGCCTCCGGGGCGATGGACGCGGCGACCGCCACGGCCAGCGACGCCTCGTCGTCCGGCACGTCCTCGCGCCGCGCTCGCGCTGCGTCCCAGGCCACGACCCGAGCCTGTTCGGTGAGGCAGAGCATCCGGGCGACGGTGTGCTTGACACCCTGGAACTGCCCGATGACACGTCCGAACTGCTTACGGACCCGCGCATAACCCGCAGCGGTGGTGGTTGCCCAGTCCGCGAGACCGGCAGCCTCGGCGGCGAACAAGGTCCCGGCGATATCGACGATCCGATGCGAGTCCGATCCCAGTACGTCCTCGTCGGACAATGTCACGGCACTTGCGGTGATCTCGGCGTTGCGGCGGATCACGTCGTAGCTGGGCAGGTTCGTGACCTCGACCCGGTCACGGGTCACGACGACGAAGACCCGCTCACCACCGTCGTCGGCCGCGAGCAGGAACACATCCGCGACCTGGCCGCCGAGGGCGACACCGGAGGTTCCCGAGAGTGTGACGGAATCGCCGTCGCGCTCCACGCGCAGGTCCCCGGGCTGCAGGGCGACCGCACCGAACAGCGAACCGTCCGCGAGCCCGTCGAGTTCGCTGCGACGGCCGGCCTCGTCGAGGACCGCGGACACGATCACGGTCGGAAGGAACGGGCCGGGCACCATGGCCCGTCCGAGTTCCTCTGCGACGATTGCTGTTTCGAGCAGACCGAAACCGGCGCCTCCGACCTCTTCGGGCAGGTGCAATCCCAGCATTCCGAGTTCGGCGAACGAGCTCCAGTACGTCGGGCGGGCTTCCGTCTTCGCTTCGACGGCCGTGCGGATCACGTCGGGTGTGGCGTGTCGTGCCGCCCAGCCGCGTACGGAATCACGGAGCTCGCGGTCCTCGTCGCTCAATCCCAGAGTCATGATCGGGTCCCTTCGGATAGCAGAATGTCCGGCGTCAGATGCGCTCGATGATGGTGGCGGAGGCCATCGCGCCACCCGCACACATCGTGACCAGCGCAGTCGAACGGCCCGAGCGCTCGAGTTCGTGCAGGGCACTGGTGATCAGTCGCGAGCCGGTGGAACCGACGGGGTGGCCGAGCGCGATGGCGCCGCCGTTGACGTTGACCTTGCTCATGTCGGCCCCGTGGACCTGCGCCCAGGACAACACGACCGAAGCGAAGGCTTCGTTGATCTCGACGATGTCGATGTCGGACAAGGACATTCCGGTGCGCTCGAGTACCGCGCGAGTCGCGTCGATGGGGCCGTCGAGGTGGTAGTACGGGTCCGAACCGACGAGCGTCGACGCGAGGATACGGGCACGTGGCCGCAGACCCGACTCGCGCGCCTTGTCCTCACTCATCAGCAGTACGGCGGCCGCGCCGTCGCTGACCTGGGAGGAGTTTCCGGCGGTGTGGATTCCGTTCTCGATGACCGGCCGGAGACCGGCGAGTCCTTCCGCGGTGGTTTCGCGAAGACCTCCGTCACGCGTCACGGTCGCGATCTCACCGGTGGGCTCGCCCTCCTTGGTCACGACCGGCGCCTGCACCGGGACGATCTCGCGGTCGAAGCGCCCCTCGGCCCACGCGGCTGCGGCGCGACGCTGCGACTCGAATCCGAGAGCATCGACATCGTCACGTTTGATGCCGCGCTTGTGGGCGATACGTTCGGCAGAGGTGAACTGGTCGCCCATGTCGATCGACCAGTCGTCCGGATAGGGGTTGCCGGTGCCCGGGGCGTTTGCCTGGCCGAGGAACACGCGACTCATGACCTCGACGCCGCATCCGATTCCGGCGTCGATCTGCCCGGACGCGATCAGGCCCGCCACCATGTGGACCGCCTGCTGCGACGAACTGCACGCGCAGTCGATGGTGGTCGCGGCGGTCGTGTACGGGAGACCTGCGTGGAGCCAGGCCTGCCGGGTCACGTTGTTCGACTGTTCCCCCGCCTGGGTGACGGCGCCTCCGACGAGCTGACCGATCTGGTCGGCGGGGAGGCCGGTGCGGTCGAGAACGGCCTTCTGGGCGGCACCGAGCAACACCGCGGGGTGGACCCCGGCCAGCTGTCCGCGGCGACGACCGATCGGTGTCCGCGCGGCCTCCACGATGACGACCTTGCTCATGCCTACTCCCAGCTCTCGAAGATATTGAAATTTATTCTAGTGACGGTGACCGCAGTTTCCTGCGCAGTCCCAACGAGCGGGACGGACCTTGCGGAATGCGGTCTTCGAGAATTGCCCGTCAACGCGTACCGGCGGGCAGATCGACCAGCAGAAGGTCGCATGCGACGCGCAGATCGGACTCCACCTCGGGGATCGATATCCGCCCGTTGAGCGCGGACTGGACGAGACCGAACCACAGCGCCACGACCAACCGCACGACGGTCGCGTCCCGCACCGTGGGTTCCGCGATACCCGCGGCGGCCAGGAGCAGTCCGTCGAAGTGCTGGTCGATCTTCGCCACGTCGGGAATGGTGGCGGCGTTCGACGACGCGGCGGATCGGATCATCGCGTTCGCCAGCAACGGAGTGCGCACGAGCGCCCGGGTGGCCTGCAGCAACGCGTCGTATACGACGTCGACAGGCGACGAGGACGACTGCGAGCGCCTGGAGAGGTGGATTCCCATCCGATCGATCCGATCCACCATGACCGCGACGAACAGATGGGTCTTGGACGGAAAGTAGCGGTAGAGGGTCCCGATGGCGACGCCGGCGAGTTCGGCGACCTCCTGCATCCGAACGCGTTCGAGTTCCTTCACCGCCCCCAACTGTGCGGCAGCGTCGATGATCCGGCTGTATCGCGCATGCTGTTCCGCCGAACTCGGTTCTGCGGCGTCCCGGGCCTCCGCAAGTCTGGGCATGCTCGGTTCCTCCCCTTCACGACCGGTGGCGCATCGACCACTGCGGCGACGAACGTTCCAGGTGGGCACGTCTCGTATCCCGCCTGATCCCGGCCAGTGGGACCTGTCCAGTGGGTGGACCAACCACCACCCGAGACTAGAATGAATACTAATTCCGGCGCGGTGCACTGACGAACCGCCGCCATCGAAAAGGAGACGTTTCATGGGTGAATCCGTAAGTCTGGCCGGGCGCGCGGCGGTCGTGACCGGCGCCGGGGCCGGCCTGGGCCGCGCCGAAGCCCTCGCCCTCGCCGAGGCAGGCGTCGCAGTCGTCGTCAACGACGTGGGCGACGCAGCGCACGAGGTGGCAGAGGAAATCGTCGCGTCGGGAGGCCAGGCCATCGCCGTCACCGGCGACGTGTCCGACTGGGCTCTCGGCGGTCGCCTCGTCGAGGAATCGGTCAAGGCATTCGGGTCCTTCGACATCCTCGTCAACAACGCGGGCATCATCCGCGACAAGATGATCTTCAACCTCACCGAGTCCGACTGGGACGACGTGATCCGAGTGCACCTCAAGGGCCATGCCGCCACCTCACATGCGGCGGCGGTGTACTGGCGTCAGGCGAGCAAGGCTGCGGGTGGACCGGTCTACGGCCGCGTCGTCAACACCTCGTCGGAGGCCTTCCTCTTCGGTTCCGCCGGACAGCCGAACTATTCCGCTGCGAAGGCAGGCATCACGGCACTGACACTGTCCACGGCGCAGGGGCTGGCGCGCTACGGCGTCACCGCGAATGCGATCTGCCCCCGCGCACGCACCGCGATGACCGCGGAGGCCTTCGGCGAGGCCGGCGCCACGACCGGACTCGATCCCCTGGCGCCGGAGCGCGTGGCCACCCTCGTGCGTTACCTCGCCTCGCCGGCCTCCTCGGAGATCACCGGACAGGTGTTCGTGGTGTACGGAAAAATGGTCGCGCTCATGGCAGCGCCGACCGTCGAGAACCGCTTCGACGCAGCCGGTTCGGCATTCACGGTCGAGGAACTCGACGAGCAGCTCTCGTCGTACTTCATCGGCCGCGGCCCGTACGAGACCTACGCCGCCTACAGCATCGCGGAACTCGAGAAGGTCGCACTGGCCGTCGACTGATCGCTTGACACCGCACCCACGAAGGGAGCAAACATGAGACTTGCAGACAAGGTCGCGATCGTCACCGGTGGTGCCGGAGGGATCGGACGCGGCATCGTCAGAGCATTCATGGGCGAGGGTGCCCGCGTCCTGTTCGTCGACATCGACCGGCCCGCGGGTGAAGCCCTCGAAGCCGAGGTCGGCGAAGCCGGGAAGTTCCTGTACGCGGACATCTCCGACGAGTCGAGCGCCGAGACGATCGTCGCGGCGGCCGTCGAACGGTTCGGAAAGCTCGACGTGCTCGTCAACAATGCGCACGCATCCCGACAGGCGCCACTGCTCGAGACCACACAGGAGATGCTCGACCTGTCGTTCGGCACGGGCTTCTATCCGACCTTCCGATTGATGAAGGCAGCGCACGCCCAGCTCGCCGCGAACAAGGGGTCGGTGATCAACTTCGCGTCGGGAGCCGGGATCGAAGGGAGCGCCACGCAGAGTTCGTACGCCGCTGCGAAGGAAGCGATCCGGGCGATCAGCCGGGTCGCGGCGAACGAATGGGCCGCGGAGGACATCAATGTCAATGTCATCTCGCCTCTGGCACTGACCGAGGGCGTCGAGGCGTACATCGCGGCCAACCCCGGCGTCGAGGAGGCGCTACTGGCGAAGACCCCGATGCACCGCTTCGGTGACCCGCAGGCCGATATCGGCCGTGTCGCGGTCTTTCTGGCCAGTGAGGATGCGTCCTACATGACGGGCCAGACACTCATGGTCGACGGCGGGACCATCACACTGCGCTGATCCACCGACGGACCGGATTCGACCGCCAAAGACGACGAGCGCCTCGGCACTTTCGTGCCGAGGCGCTCGTGCAGTTCCGAAGGGTCTTCGGAATCAGGCGGTCTTGTCGCGCCGTTCCCGATCGGTCTTGCGCGGCACGATCGTCGGAAGGACGTTGTCGTTGACGGTCTCGGCGGTGACCACGACCTTGGCGACGTCGTCGCGGCTGGGGATGTCGTACATCACGGGCAGGAGCACCTCCTCCATGATGGCGCGGAGCCCGCGGGCGCCGGTGCCACGGAGGATCGCCTGGTCGGCGATCGCTTCGAGTCCGTCCTGGGAGAACTCGAGTTCGACGCCGTCCATCTCGAACAGGCGCACGTACTGCTTGACCAGAGCGTTCTTCGGCTCCGACAGGATCTGGACGAGTGATTCCTTGTCGAGATTGGTCACTGACGCGAGGATCGGCAGACGACCGATGAACTCCGGGATCAGGCCGAACTTGATGAGGTCCTCGGGCATGACGTCGGCGAAGTGGTCGGTGGTGTCGATTTCGGCCTTCGACCGAACCTCGGCGCCGAAGCCGATGCCGCGCTTGCCGACGCGGTCGGAGACGATCTTCTCGAGACCCGCGAATGCACCCGCCACGATGAACAGCACGTTCGTGGTGTCGATCTGGATGAACTCCTGGTGCGGATGCTTGCGACCACCCTGCGGCGGGACGGATGCCTGGGTGCCTTCGAGGATCTTCAGCAGCGCCTGCTGCACGCCCTCGCCCGACACGTCGCGAGTGATCGACGGGTTCTCGCTCTTGCGGGCGATCTTGTCGACCTCGTCGATGTAGATGATGCCGGTCTCGGCGCGCTTGACGTCGTAGTCGGCGGCCTGGATGAGCTTGAGGAGGATGTTCTCGACGTCCTCACCGACGTAGCCGGCCTCCGTCAGTGCGGTGGCGTCGGCGATGGCGAAGGGCACGTTGAGCATCTTCGCGAGCGTCTGCGCGAGGTAGGTCTTGCCACAACCGGTGGGGCCGAGAAGCAGGATGTTGGACTTCGCGAGTTCGACCGTCTCACCGCGGGAGTCGCGGCCCTTGTCGCCGGCCTGGATGCGCTTGTAGTGGTTGTAGACCGCCACGGCCAGCGTGCGCTTGGCGTCGTCCTGGCCGATCACGTAGTTGTCGAGGAAGTCGCGGATCTCGGCCGGCTTGGGCAGCTCGTCGAGCTTGACCTCGCTGGTCTCGGCCAGCTCCTCCTCGATGATCTCGTTGCAGAGATCGATGCACTCGTCGCAGATGTAGACACCGGGGCCCGCAATGAGCTTCTTGACCTGCTTCTGGCTCTTTCCGCAGAAGGAGCACTTGAGCAGATCTCCGCCGTCACCGATACGTGCCATCAGTCAGGTCCCTACTTCCTCGTGTGCGTGCAACCGGTCCCGCAACCACCACACGGGGCGGTCCCGGGGAGCGGGCCCTTTGATCGACCGTACCCGGATGTCGGCGCGCAGGTCGACCGGTTCTGCGCGTTTCCGGTCATATTTGTACACCACAACATGTGTCGGCGATCACAGTCCCGGCGTCGGTGGTTCCGGAAGGCACCGTGCCTTCCGGAACCGCCTGCGACGTTCTACTTCTGGGCCGAGAGCTTGCGGTACTCGAGGACCCGGTCGATCAGACCGTATTCGACGGCCTGCTCCGCCGTGAGGATCTTGTCCCGATCGGTGTCCTTGCGGATCTGCTCGGGATCCTTACCGGTGTGCTTCGAGAGCGTGTTCTCCATGAGGGTACGCATGCGCTCGATCTCGGCGGCCTGGATCTCGAGGTCGGAGACCTGTCCCTGGATGCCACCCGTCGCGGGCTGGTGGATGAGCACGCGAGCGTTGGGCAGCGCCAGACGCTTGCCGGGAGTGCCGGCGGCGAGCAGGACGGCCGCGGCGGATGCCGCCTGCCCGAGGCACACCGTGGTGATGTCGGCGCGGACGTACTGCATGGTGTCGTAGATCGCCATGAGCGAGGTGAACGAACCACCCGGCGAGTTGATGTACATGGTGATGTCGCGGTCGGGATCGAGCGACTCGAGCACCAGCAGCTGGGCCATCACGTCGTTGGCGGACGCGTCGTCGACCTGGACGCCGAGGAAGATGATGCGCTCTTCGAACAGCTTGTTGTACGGGTTGGATTCCTTGACGCCGTAGCTCGAGTGCTCGATGAACGACGGGAGGATGTAGCGGCTCGCGGGCGAGGCAGGAGCGGCGCCGCCGAGCTGGCGCGGATCGAACATGTTGGTCATCGCTTCTCCAAGAATTCGGTGGTGTGAGGGCAGATCGGGCCGGGACCTAGTTGGCGGTGCCGCCGGCCTGCTGCGCCCGGGAGACGACGTGGTCGACGAAGCCGTATTCGAGCGCCTGCTGCGCCGTGAACCAGCGGTCGCGGTCGGAGTCCTTGGTGATCTGCTCCACCGACTGGCCCGTGTGCTCCGCGATGAGCTCGGCCATCTCGCGCTTGGTGTGTGCGAACTGCTCCGCCATGATCGCGATGTCGCTCGCCGTACCACCGATGCCTGCGGACGGCTGGTGCATCATGATCCGCGCGTGCGGGAGTGCGTAACGCTTGCCCTTGGTACCGGCGGAGAGCAGGAACTGACCCATCGAGGCGGCGAGACCCATCGCGAAGGTCGCGACATCGCACTCGACGAACTTCATCGTGTCGTAGATCGCCATACCGGCGGTGACCGAACCGCCCGGTGAGTTGATGTACAGGGAGATGTCGCGGGTGGGGTCCTCGGCCGACAGCAGAAGGATCTGCGCGCACAGTTTGTTCGCGATGTCGTCGTCGACCTGGGTGCCCAGGAAGATGATGCGCTCGCGGAGCAGGCGTTCGTACACCGAGTCGCTGAGGTTCAGCCCAGCAGTGGCCGAGGTCATCGCGGGACCGATGGATGTCGCCGGATTCTGAGGAGTCACGGGTACCTGCCTTCTCGTCGATCGTGGGTTGCTGACACTGACACTAACGAAACGGGGCGGCACCGGATGCCCGGTGCCGCCCCTCTTCGCTGAAAGCGGAAATTCGTGACCCCTGGGGTTTCGAATCTCCGCGGGTCGCCCGACTACTCGGAGGCCGAGTCCTCGGTGGTCTCCGCCTCGGCGTTCTCGCCCTCGGCGTCATCGTCCTTCTTGGTGCCGAACAGCTCGGCGGTGTCGACGGTCGCACCCGTGGTGTCGGTCACGTTGGCGCGGTCGACGACGGTGCCGAGCGCCTTGCCGCGGCGGACGTCGGCGAAGACGGCACCGAGCTGGTTGGCCTGGCTGATCTGCTGGATGAACTGCTCCGGCGGGATGCCGTAGCGCTGCGCCTGGAAGAAGATGCGCTCGGTCAGCTCCTGCTGCTCGACCGTGGTGTTCTCCGCCTCGGCGATCGCGTCGAGGAGCAGCTGGGTCTTCACCGAACGCTCGGCGGACTCGCGTGCTTCCTTGTCGAACTCCTCGCGGCTCGAACCCTGGGCCTCGAGCAGCTCGTTCAGCTTGGTCTCGTCGTGATCGAGCTCGTGGATGGCGTCGTGCAGCGCGCTGTCGACCTCGGCCTGGACGGCAGCCTCGGGAACCGGGATGTCGACGGTCTCGAGGAGAACCTCGAGGACCTTGTCGCGGATCTGGCCGGCCTGCTCGACCTGCTTGACGCGCTGGACGCGCTCGCGGAGGTCGGCCTCGAGCTCGCCGATGGTGTCGAACTCGCTCGCGAGCTGCGCGAACTCGTCGTCGGCCTCGGGCAGCTCGCGCTGCTTGACGGTGTTGACCTTGACGGTGACGACGGCTTCCTTACCGGCGTACTCGCCGGCGACCAGCGTGGAGGTGAACTCCTTCGACTCGCCGGCGGACAGGCCGATGATCGCCTCGTCGAGTCCGTCGATGAGCTGGCCGGAGCCGACCTCGTGCGACAGGCCCTCGGTGGCGGCCTCTGGAACCTCGTTGCCGTCGACCGTCGCGGACAGGTCGATGGAGACGAAGTCGCCGTCCTGCACCGGACGCTCGACACCCGTCAGGGTGCCGAAGCGCTGACGCAGCGACAGAAGCTGCTCGGCGATGTCCTCGTCGGTGATCTCGACGGGATCGACGGTGACGGCGATCTCGGAGAAATCGGGGAGGGTGATCTCGGGACGCACGTCGACCTCGGCGGTGAACGCCAGCTCGACGTTGTCCTCGAGCTTGGTGACGTCGATCTCGGGCTGGCTGATGACCTTGACGTCGTTCGCGGTCACGGCTTCGCTGTAGCGGCTCTGGATGGCCTCGTTGATGACCTGGTCCAGGACGGCTCCGCGGCCGACGCGGGCCTCGAGGATCTTGCGAGGTGCCTTACCGGGGCGGAAGCCCGGGATGCGGACCTGGCCGGCGAGGGCCTTGAAAGCGCGGTCGAAATCAGGCTGGAGCTCCTCGAAGGGCACCTCAACATTGATACGGACTCGCGTCGGGCTCAGCTGCTCGACGGTGCTCTTCACGGACATGCTCCTTCTGTCGTGCTCTCTTGTCGGTCGTTCGTGTCACTACTGAGCGCGCTGACGCTGTTCGATCTGGTCGGGATGACAGGATTCGAACCTGCGACCCTCCGCTCCCAAAGCGGATGCGCTACCAAGCTGCGCCACATCCCGGTCGTGAAGGCACCGCATCCGACCGCGGGACCCATCGCAGAATCCTACGGCCCCCCGATTATGAAATCCAAAGCGAGGTCCGGTACAGTCTCATCTCGCAAGCCGCAGCACCGGTCGACACCGGCACTGCAGGCGCAACGGGGATGTAGCTCAATGGTAGAGCCCCAGTCTTCCAAACTGGCTACGCGGGTTCGATTCCCGTCATCCCCTCCACGGAGGAAGCCCGCCGGGTGCACACAGCACCGGCGGGCTTCGTCGTTCCGGACCGTCCCGTCCGGCCCAGCCCATCCGCATTCCGACGACCGCACGAACCACCGTGTCGTGATCCTTCGTCGCGTCCCTCCAGCGGACGCGACCGCGAACGGGTGGGGCGTCGTCGGATGACACCGTAGGGGGTGTGGAGGGACCGACCCCGCCCCACCTCCGGTCGGTCCCTCTCCACCATCGAATGCCGTTCTCCGGTGTGAAATCCGAGTATCGTCGTCTCACCCCCGTAGGTCAGCGGTCGGTCGAGAAGGCGCCGGCGTCAACGACGGCGCCGGCTGTACCGACGGCGCCTCGCTATGCAGGGAAGCAACGATGCCTCGGCGCCACAGACCGACTCCGGACATGCCCCCGACCCCCGCTCCGACCGTCGGCGTCGAGGAGGAGTTCTTCCTCGTCGACCCGACCTCCGAACGGCTGACCGCGAGCAACGACCTCGTCGTGGCCGCAGCCGCCCGGCTCGGACTCGACATGGACTACGAGCTCAAACGCATCCAGGTCGAGGTGAACACACCGGTCTGCCGCAGCTCGGCCGAGTTGCGCGCGCGTATCGTCGAGGGCCGGACCGTCGCAGCCGCGGCCGCGCGGGAGGCGCACGCGGGTCTGCTCGCGTCGGGTGTGTCGCCCACGCTCCAGAAGCTCGCGTCCGTGACGGATGTGCCGCGCTACCGGACGATGGCCGAGCGGTACGGACGTCTCGCCGAGGAGCAGGAGGTCTGCGGCTGCCACGTCCACGTCGGTGTCGCGGACCGCGAAACCGCCGTCCTGGTGTGCAATCACGTCCGGGTGTGGTTGCCCACCCTGCTGGCCGCGACGGCCAACTCGCCCATCCATCGGGGCCGCGACACCGGGTACGCCAGTTGGCGGGCGATCATGGCCTCCCGGTGGCCGTGCGCGGGTCCTCCCCCGCGGTTCACGTCGGCGGAGCACTACGACGCGATCGTCGCCATGATGATCGAGAGCGGCAACATCCTCGATCCGGGCATGATCTATTGGGACGTGCGTCCCTCGGCGCATCTGCCCACCGTCGAGATCCGGGTGAGCGACGTGCCGGCGACGGTCGACGAGACTGTTCTCCTGGCGATGCTCGTCCGCGCGCTCGTCGCCACCGCCGAACGAGAGGTCCGGGCGGGCATCACTGCTCCTCCGGTCGCCGACGAGGTCGTCCACGCCGCGTACCTGTGCGCTGCTCGTGAGGGGCCGACCGGACGTGCCGTCGACGTGTTCACCGGGCGGCCCACCACCGCGCAGCAGTCCTTCCGCGCCTTCCTCCGGTACATCGGCCCCCGACTCGAGGAGGCCGGCGACCGCCGGTGCGCGGTGGCGATGTGGGAGGCGATCCTCGCCCGCGGCACCGGGGCGATGCTGCAGCGACGCGCGTTCGCCCGCCGTCACGCCGTCGCCGACGTCGTCGACGCGCTCCACCGGGCGTTCGTCGCCGGACCGCAGACCCCTCCACTGTCCGGCGGAGCCCATCCCGCCCCGGACGTCCCCGCGCTCTGATCCCGCGACCTGCCGTTTGGAGCGCCTTCCCTCGGGTATTCGCGACCACACGAGCCAGGACGAGGGAGCACGTATGCGCGCGATGGTCTATCGCGGCCCCTATCGGGTCCGCGTCGAAGAGAAGGACATTCCCCGGATCGAGCACCCCAACGACGCCATCGTGCGCGTCGAGTTGGCGGCGATCTGCGGTTCCGACCTGCACCTCTACCACGGGATGATGCCCGACACCCGCGTCGGTACGACCTTCGGTCACGAGTTCGTCGGGGTGGTCCACGAGGTCGGGCCGTCGGTGCAGAACCTGAAACCCGGCGACCGGGTCATGGTCCCGTTCAACGTCTTCTGCGGGTCGTGCTTCTTCTGCGCGCGCGGCCTGTACTCCAACTGCCACAACGTCAACCCCAACGCCACCGCGGTCGGCGGCATCTACGGCTACTCGCACACCTGCGGCGGCTACGACGGCGGCCAGGCCGAGTTCGTGCGGGTGCCGTTCGCCGACGTCGGCCCAACGATCGTGCCCGACTGGATGGACGGCGAGGACGCCCTGATGCTCACCGACGCCCTCGCGACCGGCTACTTCGGTGCACAGCTGGGTGACATCGTCGAGGGCGACACGGTCGTGGTCTTCGGCGCCGGACCGGTGGGCCTGTACGCGGCGAAGTCCGCCTGGTTCATGGGTGCCGGCCGGGTCATCGTGATCGACCACCTCGAGTACCGGCTGGAGAAGGCCCGGACCTTCGCTCACGCCGAGACCTACAACTTCGCGGAGTACGACGACATCATCGTCCACCTGAAGAAGATCACCGGTCATCTCGGAGCGGACGTCGCATCGATGCGGTCGGGGCGGAGGCCGACGGCAACTTCCTGCAGCACGTCACGGCCGCGAAACTGAAGATGCAAGGTGGCTCGCCGGTCGCGCTGAACTGGGCCATCGACGGTGTCCGCAAGGGCGGCACCGTCTCGGTGGTGGGCGCCTACGGCCCGATCTTCAGTGCCGTGAAGTTCGGCGACGCGCTCAACAAGGGGCTGACCTTGCGGATGAACCAGTGCCCCGTCAAACGTCAGTGGCCCCGTCTGTTCGAGCACGTCCGCAACGGCCATCTGAAGCCGAACGACATCGTCACGCACCGTGTCCCGCTCGAACACATCCCCGAGGCCTACCACATGTTCTCGTCGAAGCTCGACAGGTGCATCAAGCCGATCATCGTCGCCGACGGGAGTTGAGGAGGATCCGCCATGGCCTACACCGCAGACAAGCCCGAACCCCCGGAGACCCCCGACCAACTGCGCGCCCGCATCCCCGGATGGGGAGTCGACCTGGATCCTCGCGATCGGCCCTCGGTGCCGAAGGAACGCTTCGCACCTGAGACGACCGGCGCGCACTGGGACTTCCCCGAACGCCAGCCCGGGTACGAGACCCGCGAACGCTCGATCGAGCATGCCTTCGTCACCCCGGTCTTCGGCACCACGGCGCCGCTGAAGGGACTGTCCGGCGTCGTGCGCAGGCACGCCTACCGCCGCTACAGCGAAGGCCGCGCCGCGCACTGGTTGCTCCTGATCGGCGCCGACCGCATCGACGTCGCCGAGAGCCGGGTCCGGGCCCTGATGCAGGGCCGTCCCGACAATCCCGTGACCGAGAGCGGGATCCGGTCGGAGATCACCGCGCACGGCGGGGCGTCGAGGCGGCGGAGTTCGCGTGCCGACGTCAACCACCAGTGGCTCGATCCGTTCGTCTCCGGCGCACCGTGGATCGCCGCAGCGGGTCTGGGCGCAGCGGTGGTGATACGCCGGAAAGGGCGCTCACGGAGGTGAGAACCGGCACGTGGGGAGATCCCGAATCCAGCAACGACGTGTCACCTTTTCGACTCGATAGTGCAAAGCGAGAGTCAAGCAGGGGTGTGCGTCGTTCACGATATGAGACCGTCCCTCTTGTGAAGGACACCTCCGACGACCTCCCTCGGGCCCTCTCTCCCGGCTCCTCCGTCGTCGCCGCGGTCCTTCTCGATGCCACCCCCGACTGGGATCGGGTCGCCGCCGTGCTCGCGCCCGGCAACCACGAGTCGCCCAGTTTCCGGCACCGGGTGGTGGAACTGCCGTTCGGGCTCGATCCGCCGCGCCGCGCCGGGCATCCCGACTCGGATCCGCCGTGGCATCTCGAGCGGGTCGCCCTGCCCGCCCCGGCGACTTTCGAGGAGGTACTCGCCTACGCCCGCACGGCCCCCGACCCCTCGGGTCTCCGGCACCCGCGCTGGGAACTGACCTTGCTCGACGGCCTCGGCGGTGGCCAGTCGGCGCTGGTGATCCGGCTCCGGCATCTCGGCTCGGCACCCTCACCCGGTCAGTCCGAGTCCATGTTGTCGTGGGCGAGATCGGTGTCCGAACAGGGCGTCGAGTCGTTCCGCACCGCGGCGCACATGTTCACCTCGCTGGGCACCGGATTGATCAACGCCCTGCTCGGACGCACCGGCGACCACGAGGAGCCCGCACCCCGCGCGCCGCGACTGCACGTACTCGACGCGGATCTCGCCGCCCTGCGTCACGCCTGCGAACGCGCCGGCTGCCGCGTGTCGAGCGGGTTCTCCACTGCGATGCTCCTCGCGTGCAGCGAGTACCGGCGGCGGCACGGCCGCTCGATCGACGATCTGCGTGTCGTCGTCCCCGGGCCGGACGGCGGGGCGGTGCCTATGGCACCCGAGGACGAGGCGGACATCCACGCGATGGACACGGTCGATCTCATGCGACGCATCGACATCTCGTTCCCGTCCTCCGCCGGAGCACACTCCGACATCGCCGTCGGTCCGCGGGACGTGGTGGTGTCCACGCTCCCCGGTTCCCACGCGCCGCTCTACGTCGGCGGCGCGAAGATCGAGCGGTACTACGGCTTCGGTGCGGCCGACGGCGCGATGATGACCGCGTCGGCGATGTCCTATCGCGACACCTGCTGCATGGGCCTGGCGGTGGACCCCACGGTCGTCCCCAACCGCGATTCGTTCGATTCGTGCCTGCAGGAAGGGCTGCGCGCGGTCCTCGGGGAGTGACTCCCCGCGTCGGTACGCTGGAGGACAGGACCCTCCCCCACCGGAAGGATCGGCCCGTGGAACTTCTGCTCATCCTCGCCGCCGTCGGTGCCGTGGTGTACTTCGTCTCCCGCTCCCAGAAGAGCACCACCCGTCACCGCACCGTCACCCTCGACGACGCCAAGGCCGACGCACGGCAGGCGATCGAGCGTCTCGGCGGCCAGATCTACAACCTGACCGGCACCGACGACGCCTCGCGTCAGTCGCTGGCGGACGCCTCCGAGCGCTTCACCGCCGCCGGCTCCCAGATCGAGCAGGCGAACTCGCCGATGCAGGCGCGTCTCGCGAAACAGACCGCGCTCGAAGGTCTGTACTACATCCGAGCTGCGCGCCTGGCGATGGGCATGGACCCGGGGCCGGAGATCCCAACGCTCGACGGACAGAAGTCCGCCGGCGAGGTCACCGAGAAGCGCACCGTCGACTTCGAGGGCCGCACCATCGCTGCGTCGCCGTCACCGTCCTCCGCGACGCCGAACTACTACCCCGGCGGCCGCGTCGCGGGCCGGCCTGTCCCTGCGGGCTGGTATTCGGAGCCGTGGTGGAAGCCCGCCCTGGTCGCGGGCGCGTGGGGCGTCGGCTCGATGCTGCTCTTCTCGACGATGTTCGCCGGGATGGCCGGTGTCCCCTACGACGCGCAGGCATTCGAATCCGGTGTCGGTGATCCGTCGGCGGAGACAGGTGCCGGCGACGACTTCGGCGGTGGTGACGAGTACGGCGGGGGCGACGAGTACGGCGGGGGCGACGAGTACGGCGGGGGCGACGAGTACGGCGGGGGCGACGAGTACGGAGGCGGTGACGACTTCGGTGGCGGAGACTTCGGTGGCGGCGACGGCGGCGGATTCGATTTCGGGGGCTTCGATTTCTGAGTCGGATCTGCTGAGTCGGGTCAGCTCGGCTGACAGACCGGGCACCAGAACAGGTTCCGCGCCTGCATGACCGAGTGCAGAACGGGAGTCCCGCAGATCCGGCAGGGTTCGCCGGCACGGCGGTAGACGTACGTCCGGGGCCTGTTCTTGGCGTAGGCCGGTGCGCCGTGGTCGTGTTCGGGTCGCACGACGTGCATGCGCCCGTACTCCACACCGACGTTCATCAGTTCGACGAGGTCGGCCCAGATCGCGTCGAACTCTCTGCGGGACAGCTTGTTTCCCGGACGTTCCGGGTGGATGCCGTGACGGAAGAGCACTTCTGCGCGGTAGACGTTGCCGACGCCGGCGATGACGGCCTGGTTCATGAGCAACGCGCCGATCGCGGTGCGTGATCTGCCGATACGGCGCCATGCCCGCTCGGGATCGGCGTCGGGTCGCAGCGGGTCTGGACCGAGCCGGACCTCGATCGCCTCGACCTCGCCGGGGGTGAGCACCTCGCACGCCGCCGGACCACGCAGGTCGCTGCCGTGGCGCGCGCCGATCATCCGCATCCGCACCTGTCCGACCGGTTCGCCGAGCGGCAACTCGCGGTCGGTGAACTCACCGTAGATACCGAGGTGCACGTGGACGGCGAGACCGCCCTCGTAGTGGTGGAAGAGATGCTTGCCCCACGCGTCCGCGTGGGTCAGGACGCGCCCGTCCACGGCGGCGGCACCGTCGGCGAACCGCCCCTGCGGACTGGACACCCGCACCGGCGCACCCGAGTACCACTCGTGGTGCAGCCGGGCAAGCCGGTGCAGGATGTGTCCTTCGGGCACGGATCAGGCAGGTGCGCCGGGAACTGCCGGAGCCTCGCCGGTCTTCTCGTACTCGGCGAGGATGTCGATACGGCGCTGGTGACGCTCCTCGTTCGACCACTCGGTCGACAGGAAGGCGTCGACGATCGCGAGGGTCTCCTCGAGGCTGTGCATGCGGCCACCGATGCCGATGAGCTGCGCGTTGTTGTGCTCGCGCGCAAGCTTGGCGGTGTCGACGCTCCAGGCGAGGGCGCAGCGCGCACCTCGCACCTTGTTGGCGGCGATCTGCTCGCCGTTACCGCTGCCACCGAGCACGATACCGAGGCTGCCCTCGTCGGCGACGGTGCGCCGAGCAGCCTCGATGCAGAAGGCCGGGTAGTCGTCGAGGGCGTCGTACTCGAACGCACCGCAGTCGATCGGCTCATGGCCGTTCTTCTTCAGGTGCTCGATGATCTCATTCTTCCGTTCGAAGCCCGCGTGGTCGGCTCCCAGGTAAACGCGCATGGGCCGAGTCTAACGAGACTCGTCCGCTCGCCCGCACGCGCCGTTCGCCGTGCGAGGGGCGGGTCGGAGCACACCCCGCCGGGGCGGGTCAGAGGGCACCACGCCGGGGGCGGGTCAGAGGGCACCGTAGCGCGGCGGGTGGGTGCCGCTGGCAGTCCGGAGGCCGCGAGCCGTGATGCATCACGGTAGTCCGCGCCCGACCCGAAGCCGAGAATCGAATTCGGAGTGAGCACAAGTCTGTACGGCGGAGCGTTGCGACCTTCGGTCCCGAGCGTGGCGAACCCCGCCCCGGCAGGTCAGCGGCGCATCGCCCAGACCTTCGGGCCGCCGTCCGGCAGCTCCACGACACCGGTAACGACGAATCCGAGACGTTCGTAGAGCGCGACGTTCGCCTCCGAGGAGGTCTCCAGACAGGCCGCGACCCCCTGCCGCTCGGCCGCGCGAAGTCCTGGTTCGAGGACGGCCCGTCCCAGGCCGCGCCCCTGCGAGGCGGGATCGACGCCCACCGTGGCCAGGAACCACCCTGGCTCGCTCGGTTGCAGTTCCGCGGTGGCCTGCTCGGCCAGTTCGGCGGCGCGGGCACGATCACCCCGCAGCTCCGTCACCCGATCGGAGACGGACGTGAACGCCTCCTCGAGTCCGGTGGAGCCGGGCGTCGTCCAGACGGCCACGGCGTCGACGTCGTCAGAGACCCATACCTCGCCGCAGCGCATGCCGATCTCGGCGAGGAAGAGCCCTTGGAGGTCGCGGACCCGGGTCTCGTGGTCCCGGCCGTCGACGGTGTAGCGGGTGAACGGATAGTCGCGGAACGCTCGTCCGAGCGTTGCCGTCGCCTTCTCGACATCGTGCACCGTCGCCGGCCGGACCACATGATCGTTCGACACGCCGTTGCACTCTACCGAGCGCCACGGCGGTGCCCGGTCAGGAGAAGTCGGGCTCCTCGTCGCGGCTGCGCTTGAGCTCGAAGAAGTGCGGGTAGGACGCGAGGGCAACCACACCGTCCCATACCTTGCCGGCCTCTTCCCCGCGCGGGATCTTCGACAGGACGGGCCCGAAGAAGGCGATGCCGTTGACATGGATCGTCGGGGTACCGACGTCCTGGCCCACCTTGTCCATGCCGGCGTGATGGCTCGTGCGCAGAGCCTCGTCGTAGGCGTCGCTGTCGGCGGCCTCGGCCAGCGAGGCGTCGAGGTCGAGTTCGGCGAGCGACGCGGCGATCACGTCCGCGAAGTCCTTGTTGCCCTCGTTGTGGATGCGGGTGCCCATCGCCGTGTACAGCGGGGAGAGGATGTCGTCGCCGTACTTCTGCGCCGCAGCGATCGCGACGCGCACCGGGCCCCAGGCTTTCGTCATCAGCTCGGCGTACTCCTCCGGCAGGTCGCGCCCCTCGTTCAGCACGGCCAGGCTCATGACGTGGAAACGCGCCTCGATGTCGCGCACCTTCGTGACCTCGAGGATCCAGCGCGAGGTGATCCAGCACCACGGGCACAACGGATCGAACCAGAAGTCGGCGATGTCCTTGCCGGTCGAGGACGCGGCGGTCAGGTCGCTCAAGAGATCTCCTCACAAGAGTTCGTACGGGCCGGACAACTACAAGCATGTTCAACACGGCCCCGTCGACGATTCTTCCTGAACCGGGCCGTAGTGCGGGCGGTAGCCGTAACGTCGGAGCCGGGAAGCAGGTCCGGCACGCATCACAGCGGAGGCACCACGATGTCGGGTGAGGAAACGTTTCTGATCGTCGGCGCGGGTCTGGCCGGCGCCAAGCTGGCAGAGGAACTGCGCGCCCGCGACTTTCCCGGGCGCATCCTGCTCATCGGCGCGGAGGAGCACCTGCCCTATGAGCGACCGCCGTTGTCGAAGGACTACTTCGCCGGACGCAAGCAACTCACCGACTTCACGGTGCACGACGGCGACTGGTACCGCGACCACCGCGTCGAACTGCTGCTCGGCACGAAGGTCACCGCGATCGATCCGGCCGCCCACACGGTGACGCTGCCCGACGGGTCGACGCTCCACTACGACAAGCTCGCGCTCGCCACGGGCTCGACGCCCCGCACGGTCCCGATTCCCGGAGCCGACGCCGAACGCGTGTACGTCATGCGCACCATCGAGGACTCCGATGCGCTGCTCACCGCGATCCAGGGCGAGACCGACCACGCGGGATGGCTGGCCGTCATCGGCGCGGGATGGATCGGCATGGAGATCGCCGCGAACGCCCGCGACCGGGGCGCGGGCGTGGTGGTCGCGGAGACCGCGAAGCAACCCCTGTCCGGTGCCCTCGGCGAGGAGATGGGTGCGGTGTTCGCCGACCTGCACCGCGCGCACGGTGTCGATCTGCGGACGAACACCTCGGTGCGCGAGATCGTCGCCTACGACGGTCGCGCGAGCGGCATCCGGTTCGGCGACGACAGTGTGGTGCCCGCCGACGCCGTGCTCGTCGCGGTCGGGGCGCGCCCGAACATCGAGCTGGCCCGCGACGCCGGACTCGCGGTGGACGACGGCGTGCTCGTCGACGCATCGATGCGGACGAGCGACCCGGACATCGTCGCCGTCGGCGACATCGCGTCGGCGGAGCATCCGCTGCTCGGCACCCGTGTGCGCGTCGAACACTGGGCGAACGCCCTGAACCAGCCGGCCGTCGCGGCCGCGACGATGCTCGGACGTGAGGCGACCTACGACCGGCTCCCTTATTTCTTCACCGACCAGTACGACCTTGGCATGGAGTATGTCGGGCTCGCGCCCCGCGACGCGCGGGTGGTCACCCGCGGCGACGTGCCGGGACGGCAGTTCCTCGCGTTCTGGCTCGACGACGAGCAGCGGGTCCGGGCGGGGATGAACGTCAACATCTGGGATGCCGGGGACGACCTCCGCGCACTCATCGCCTCCGGGCGGCCCGTCGACGTCGGCCGGCTGACGGACACCACGGTGCCGTTGTCCGACGTCGCTCCGTGAGGGTTCGCCGATCATGATGGGATGGACGCCGACCGACATTCCGTCGTGAGAAGGAGTTCTCCCGTGGCACCACCGAATCTGACCCGCGAGCAGGCCGCCGAACGGGCCGCGATCCTGTCCGTCGACAACTACAGCATCGAACTGGATCTCACCGACGGTGCCGGCGCGCCGGGCACCACGACCTTCCGATCGGTGACCACCGTGCGATTCGACGCGACCGAGGGAGCCTCGACGTTCATCGACCTCATCGCGAAGACCGTGCATTCGGCGACCCTCAACGGCGACCCCGTCGACGTGTCCGGATACTCCGAGGAGACCGGCATCACCCTTACCGGGCTCGCCGCTCACAACGAACTCGTCGTCGACGCCGACTGCCTGTACACGAACACCGGCGAGGGCCTGCACCGGTTCGTCGACCCCACCGACGACGCGGTGTACCTGTACTCGCAGTTCGAAACGGCCGACGCCAAGCGGATGTTCGCGTGCTTCGACCAGCCCGATCTCAAAGCCACCTTCGACCTGCAGGTCACCGCGCCGCAGGACTGGGCCGTGATCTCCAACGCCGACACCGTACAGACGGCGGCCGCGCAGCCGGGTCTGCACATCTTCCGCACCACCCCGCGGATGAGCACCTATCTCGTCGCGCTCATCGCCGGTCCGTATGCCGTGTGGTCCGACGAGTACACCGACGAGCACGGCACCATCCCGCTGCGCATCTTCTGCCGAGCGTCGCTCGCGGAGTACATGGACGCCGACCGGCTGTTCACCGAGACCAAACAGGGCTTCGGCTTCTACCACGCCAACTTCGGGATCCCCTACGCCTTCGGCAAGTACGACCAGCTGTTCGTGCCCGAGTTCAACGCCGGGGCGATGGAGAACGCCGGAGCGGTGACCTTCCTGGAGGACTACGTCTTCCGGTCCAAGGTCACCCGCTACTCCTACGAGCGCCGCGCCGAGACCGTCCTGCACGAGATGGCGCACATGTGGTTCGGCGACCTCGTCACCATGCGCTGGTGGGACGACCTGTGGCTCAACGAGTCGTTCGCGACGTTCGCGTCGGTGCTGTGCCAGGCCTCGGCCACCGAGTACACCAACGCGTGGACGACCTTCGCGAACGTCGAGAAGTCGTGGGCCTACCGGCAGGACCAGCTGCCGTCGACGCACCCGATCGCCGCCGACATCCCCGACCTCGCCGCGGTCGAGGTCAACTTCGACGGCATCACCTACGCCAAGGGCGCGTCGGTGCTCAAGCAGCTCGTCGCCTATGTGGGGCAGGAGCCCTTCCTCGCCGGTCTGCGCGAGTACTTCCGCGACCACGCCTACGGCAACGCCACCTTCGACGACCTGCTCGCCGCGCTGGAGAAGGCCTCCGGCCGCGACCTGTCGGACTGGGGTGCCCAGTGGCTCAAGACCACCGGCCTGAACATCCTGCGACCGGACTTCGAGGTCGACGACCAGGGACACTTCACGCGTTTCGCGGTGGTGCAGGAAGGTGCCCAGCCCGGCGCCGGTGAGTTCCGCGTGCACCGCCTCGCGATCGGTGTGTACGACGACGACGGCTCCGGCAAGCTCGTCCGCACGCACCGCGTGGAGATCGACGTCGACGCCGCCGAGCGCACCGAGGTCCCCGATCTGGTGGGCGTGCCGCGCGGCGCGTTCGTCCTCGTCAACGACGACGACCTGACGTACTGCTCGGTGCGGCTCGACGAGGAATCGCTCGCGACCGTCATAGACCGGGTCGGCGACATCGCCGAGTCGCTGCCGCGCACCCTGGTGTGGTCGGCGGCGTGGGAGATGACCCGTCAGGCCGAGATGAAGGCGCGCGATTTCGTCGCCCTCGTGCAGCGCGGTATCGCCGCCGAGACCGAGGTCGGTGTCGTCCAGCGTCTGCTCATGCAGGCGCACACCGCGCTGGAGAGCTACGCCGACCCGTCCTGGGCCGCGGAGCAGGGCCGGGCGGACTTCGCCAACCGTCTGCTCGAGCTCGCCCGCGAGTCCGTCGCCGGCTCCGACCATCAGCTCGCGTTCGTCAACGCGCTGACCACCGCGTACCTGTCGCCCTGGCACACCGAGGTGCTCGAGGAGCTGCTGGGCGCCGATCCGGCGACGGTCGGCCTGCCCGGGCTGACGGTCGACACCGATCTGCGCTGGCGGATCGTCCAGGCGCTCGCCGCGGCGGGTGAGGTCGACGCCGAGGGCGTGGAGTCGCCGTTCATCGACGCGGAGGCCGAACGCGACCCGACGGCCGCGGGTGCCCGCCAGGCGGCGGCCGCCCGCGCGGCCCGTCCGCAGGAGGCCGTCAAGGAGCAGGTGTGGCAGACCGTCGTGCACGACGACAGCGTCCCGAACATCACGGCGCGCGCCGTGATCGGCGGTTTCGCCCCGGCCGGTCAGGGCGAATTGCTCGAGCCGTACGTCGCGCGGTACTTCGCGGAGGTGCCGGGAGTGTGGGAGCGTCGTTCGAGCGAGGTCGCGCAGACCGTCGTGATCGGGCTCTACCCGTCGTGGTCGATCAGTGAGCAGTCGGTGGCTGCGGCAGACGAGTTCCTCGCCGGCGACCATCCGCCGGCGCTGCGCCGGCTCGTCGTCGAGGGTCGTGCCGGGGTCGTGCGCTCGTTGAAGGCACGCGCGTTCGACGCGTCCTGACGCGCCGACCTCACCGAACGACCGTGGGCGGTGCCCACATGAGACGCCCACATGAGACGACTGTGGCCCGCCGCCTCTCCTTCGCGGAGTGGCAGCGGGCCACAGATGGTCGTGGGCTCCGGACTAGGGAGCGACCATGGCGTTCGCGATGACGCGGACGGCACTGGTGATGCCGTCGAGCAGATTCCCCTGGCCGAAGGACGACACGGCCGCGGTCACGCCGAGCTGCAGCACCCGGTCGGTGGCGCGGTCGGCGGCGGTGCGACCCGAGCGGATCTCGATGCTCCGCTGGTTCGGGAAGACGGCGACGAGGACCGAGTTGTCGGCGTCCGGCGTCGTCGGCAGCAGGGCGTCGGTCGCCGCGGCCGGATTCTCGTCGTCACCGATGTAGACGGTGAACCGCACATTGGTGATCCGCGTCGCGTGCGTGAGCGTGTCGTCGAGGGTGATGAGGTCGCGGTCCTTGAAGGGCGCACCCGTGAAGGCCTGACCGAGACCGCGCACGGCGGAGATGCGTCCGCTCGCGGTGAGTGCCGCACCGTGCGGCAGGTTCTCCGGCGCGACGACCGGACGCTGGATCACGTCACCACTTGCCACTTGCGGTACCTCCGATCAGCTCCGCCGAGGTCAGAGCGGCATGACCGTGACCATGATGCGGGTATTTCCAGGGATGGGTCGATTCGTCGGTCGCGGTCCACAGGAGCGGTCCGTGCTCCCATTTCCGGTCGAGCGTGTACGGGTCGTCCGACGGCGTGGAGCCCGGGTACTTGCTCAGGACGAAGGACAGCCCACCGAAGACCAAGACGATCAGCAGCGGGATGCCGACGAAGATCAGGGTTGTCTCGAGAATGCTCACAGCCAAACGTTAGCCCAGCCGGGCCCGAAAGGCCTCATACGCCCCGGAGAACGGCCCGATCAGGCCGCGCCCTCCCCCAGATAGGGCAGCCAGGTGGGGTGCAACTCGGGCAGGTTGGCGAGCAAGCGCCAGTGCCGGCCCTTGGGCGGATTCGGCACCACACGCAGGGTCCATCCGAGTTCGGTGAGCAGCTTGTCGGCCTTGCGATGGTTGCACGGCGCGCAGCATGCGACGCAGTTCTCCCAGGTGTGCTCGCCGCCTCGGCTGCGCGGCACGACGTGGTCGATCGTCTCGGCCTTGCCACCGCAGTAGGCGCACCGGTTCAGGTCGCGGTGCATGAGCGCGGCCCGGGTGAGCGGCACCCGCGCGTGATACGGAACGCGCACATAGTTGCGCAGACGGATCACCGATGGCAGCTGCACGGACCATTCTGCCGACCGCACCAGCGGGGCGAGCGGATCGTCGTGCACGGTATCGGCCTTGCCCCCGGCCATCAGGACCACGGCCCTGCGAGCGGGCAGGGCCGTGAGTGGCTCGTAGGTGGCGTTGAGCAGCAACACTCGACGTTTCAACCAGTCGGGTACCGTCGCGGTGCTGTCGTGCACCACGCGCAGTGTGGTAGCCCCCGGCACCCCTGCAGGGGCGTCCGCGGGCGGGAGTTGTCGATGCGAGCTGCTGCTGTGCTTCATACGACCTCCGAAAAGACTGGGAACAGTGGACCACGGATGCTCCCGAATCGCACCCCGAATCAGCGGACCGGTCCAGGTCGGGCCGGTGAACATCCGGTGACGGTCCCGCCCGGCACGGCTCGTCGGGCGGTGTGCGGTCGGGAGCGGGCACAATGGACGGTCGAGAGGGACGGTGAACGAATACAGATGAGTGACGAGCAGACCTTCTACGAGGCGGTCGGTGGCGCCGAGACGTTCCGCCGGCTCACTGCACGGTTCTACGAGGAGATCGCACGGGACGAGATCGTCCGGCCCCTGTATCCCGAGGAGGATCTCGGTCCGGCCGAACGACGCATGCGGATGTTCCTCGAGCAGTACTGGGGCGGCCCGCGCACCTACTCCGAGGAGCGGGGCCACCCGCGGCTGCGCATGCGTCATCATCCCTTCCGGATCGGGCCGCTCGAGCGCGACGCCTGGTTGCGCTGCATGCACACCGCGATCGCGTCGATCGACGAGAAGACGCTCGACGACGAGCACCGCCGGCAGCTCGTCGACTACATGAACATGGCGGCCGACTCGATGATGAATTCCCCCATCTGACCGAGGTCGGCGCAGCTCAGCGGCCCAGAATCCGGCGCAGGCGGTCCTCCACCTTCTGGGTGAACCGCGCCGCCGGCGACAGGTGACGACGCAGGACGGCGTGCTTGCGCACGTATTCGGGGACCTCCCACAGAGCGGTGGTCCCGGCTCGGAAGAGCGCCGCGTCCCCGGCACGCAAGGTGCGCGGCTCGGAATCGGCGGACGAGACGACGACCGAGCCCTCCACGATGTGAACAATCTCGTCGACGCCGAAATGCCAGTCGAAGCGACCGGCCGTGCAGTCCCACACGTGTGTGGTGGTGGTGCGGTCGGCGCTGGTCGCCCACTGACCGCTGCGCGCCACGGGGGCGCCCTCGCGGATCCACGCAGGGTCGATCGGGTCGTCGCGCAGCTCCACGTCGTCCAACCGGACCGCGACGATCGATGTCGTATTCATGCCGTTCGTCCTATCATGCGGCCCGGTCCCGACGGAACGGCCGCGGGCACCGTTCGCCCTGCCTTTCGCCCTGCCGTCTGACACGATGACTCCCGTGGCCCACCCCGCAGCACCGACCTCCGGACGAGGCGACCCCACGGCGCCGTGGTGGCGCAACGCGGTCTTCTACCAGGTCTATCCCCGCTCGTTCGTCGACGCGAACGGTGACGGCATCGGCGACCTCGCGGGGGTGCGCAGCCGCCTCGGCTATCTCGAACTGCTCGGTGTCGACGCGATCTGGCTCAACCCGGTGATGCGTTCACCGATGGCCGATCACGGCTACGACGTCTCCGATCCTCGCGACATCGACCCGCTGTTCGGGGACATCGCCGATCTCGAAGCGCTGGTCGCCGACGCCCACGCGCGCGGCATCCGGGTGGTGATGGACCTCGTGCCGAACCACGTCAGCGTCGAGCACCGCTGGTTCCGGGCCGCGCTCGAAGCCGGGCCGGGCAGCCGTGAACGCCGGCGCTTCCACTTCCGCGACGGGCGCGAACCGGACGGCAGCGCACCACCGAACAACTGGCCGAGCGTCTTCGGCGGGCCGGCCTGGACCCGCATCACCGAACCCGACGGCACGCCCGGTCAGTGGTATCTGCACGTCTTCGCTCCCGGGCAGCCCGATCTGAACTGGGACGACGAGGAGGTCGTCGAGGACCTCGACAAGACCCTGCGGTTCTGGCTGGACCGGGGCGTGGACGGTTTCCGGGTCGACGTGGCCCACGGGATGGCCAAGCCCGCAGATCTTCCCGACCACGAGGGGTGGGAGACCAACGAACTGCTCGGGCACTCCCCCGCCGACCCTCGGTTCAACAATCCCGAGGTGCACGACATCCACCGCCGCATCCGGCGGGTCTTCGACGAGTATCCGGACTCGGTGGCGATCGGTGAGATCTGGGTCGACGACCACGAACGGTTCGCCGAGTACCTGCGCCCGGACGAACTGCATCTCGCTTTCGACTTCCACCTGACGCTGTCGGACTGGGACGCCGACGCCGTCCGCGACGCGATCGAGAAGGGCCTGGCGGCGGTGACGGCGGTGCATGCCTCACCGACGTGGACGCTGTCGAACCACGACGTCGACCGCGAGGTCACTCGGTACGGAGGCGGTGAGGTCGGGCTCGCGCGGGCACGCGCGATGATCCTCGTCGCCCTCGCGCTCCCGGGAGCAGTGTTCGTCTACAACGGTGCCGAACTGGGGTTGCCGAACGTCGACCTGCCCGACGAGGTGCTGCAGGATCCGGTCTGGGAGCGATCCGGCCACACCGAGCGCGGACGCGACGGATGCCGCGTGCCGCTGCCGTGGGAGGGCGAAACACCGCCCTTCGGGTTCACCTCCGCCGGGTCCGCGTGGCTGCCCCAGCCGCCGGAGTGGTCGGCGCTCACCGTCGAGAAGCAACTCGAGGATGCGGGCTCGACGCTCTCGCTGTACCGCCAGGCGATCGAGATCCGTACGGAGCGAAGGCGATCCATCAGCACGGAGCGAAGGCGATCCGAGGGCGGTGGGATCGGCTGGTACGGAAGCCCGGCGGGGTGCCTGGCCTTCCGCCGTTCCGACGGCCTGACCTGTGTTCTCAACGCCGGCGACGTCGCGGTCGATCTGCCTCCCGGCGAGGTGCTGCTCGCGAGTGCGCCGCTCACCGGACACGCACTGCCACCGGACACCGCCGCCTGGTTGGCGTGACGCTCCCTCAGAGGACGCTCAGACCGAGCCCCCCGCCGCGGCGCAGATAGACCGACCCGAAGCGGGCGTCGAGGCGCATCCAGGTGGCGGACGCCCGGACCCGGACCACCTCGGCGGGATCGATACCCGTCGAGTCGACGCTGTCACGACCGGAACCCGGCACGAAGCCCATCGCACCGAGCGCGAACACCATGCGCATCGGCACACCCACGGTCGTCCCGGCACCGCTCACCTCGAGAACCTCTTGGGCGAGCAACGACGCCGGCGGTCCCTGCGCGCCGTGCTCGCGGGTGAGCGCGACGCCGCGTTGCGCGAGTGCGACGAGGATCCGTGCCGGCACGTCGTCGACGTGGACGTAGCCGTCGTCGGGTGGAAGTGCGCCGCGCCAGGCGGAATCCATCGCCCAGCCCGGGTCGACCTCGGTGCGCGGTTCGGACCCGGCGAGAAGCGCGGCCCGCAGCGACTCGGCGGCCACGCAGGTGTCGGCCGGAGCCACGGTTCCGCGGACGACGCGTCCGGCGAGCACCTCGAAACCGGTGCGTGTCCACACACCGAGCAATCCGTCGCCGCGGCGGCGCAACCGCACCACGGCAGCCTCGTCGAGACGCGCAGCCCGGGCCAGGAATGCGGCGAGGTCGACGCTGTCGTCGGGGTCGGCGAGCGTCAGGAGGCGCTCTGCGCGTCGGATCCGGTCGTCGGTCACGTCGGCCTCGTCCCTCGTCAATTGCGGTGCCACCGTCAGTTTCGTTGCCACTGACGCAGGAACTCGCGTTCGTCGTCGCTGAGCCGGCGCAGGCGCTGGGTCTCGATGTCGAACGCCGCGATCTGGGTGGACGCGACCACCGCCGGCGCCGAGTCGACCGGGGCACCGCCCGGCCGCACCTCGTACCCGATCGTGAAGTCGACCGCGCGTACCTTCTCCGTCCACATCAGCACGTCGAGCGGACCGTCGTCGTGACGCAACTGCCCGCGATAGCGGACGTGGAGGTCGGCGATGACGGCCCCCTCGCGCAGGTCCCGGGTGGGGCGACCGTCGGCGAACAGCCACGGGATCCGTGCTTCCTCGAGGAGCGTGACCATCCGCGCGTGATTGATGTGCTGGAAGACGTCCATGTCGGACCACCGCACCATCACCTCGGTGTGGAAACCGAACTGTTCGCCCGCACCGCTCACTCGTTACCTCCGATCGGATGCGCGCGTGCGCACCATGCCCCTGATCTGTCGTGCCGCCACCGAGAGGGTGGCGAGGTCCAGACTTCCAGACGCGAATATCTCGTCGAGCGCCGCCCTCGCACGGACGAGTTTGGAGCCGTTGGACGACTCCCAGTCCTCGATTATCTCCTCGGTCGACTCCCCGGGTTCGGCGCCGGCGAGCACGTCGAGGACGAGCGACCGCAACGAGCCGTACAGGTCGTCGCGCAGCGCGAGTCGTGCCAGCGAATGCCAGCGGTCGCCCCGTTCGAGGCCGGAGACCGCCGTGAGCAGGCGGTCGACGCCGAGATGCGCGTCGAGGGCGTAGTAGAGGTCGGCGACCTCCGCCTCGTCTCGTTGTTCGATGTCGGCGATGTCGATGACGTCGAGCAGCGGGAACTGGTCGAGGAGCCGGAAGACGACGCCCGTGAGCTCCTCCGGCGCTCCTCGTTCGAGGAGCGGGCGGGTACGACGAAGGAAGTCCTCGGCGTGGTGCCCGCGCATCCAGTCCGCGACCCGCGGTGCGAGACGCGCGAAGGCATCGCGGTAACGGCTGATCTCGGCACCGACCGCGAGGGGCTGCGGTCGCGTGGCGAGGAGCCGGCGCGACGCCCGGTCGAGCACGCGGCGGGATTCGAGCAGCAGGTCGTCCTCGATGTCGACAGGCAGCCCAGCGGCCCGGATCTCGTCCCACAGGGCCGGTAGCCCGAAGATGGTGGTGACGGCGGTGTAGGCGCGGATGGCGTCGGTCGCCGACGCCCCGGCCTCCTCGGCGAGTCGGTAGACGTAGGTGGGGCCGCCGTTGTCGACCGTGGTGTTGGCCAGCATGGTCGCAACGATCTGCCGACGCAGCGGATGCGTCCGGATCCCGGCCCGGAACCGCTCGCGCAGAGCGGGCGGGAAGTAAGCGGGCAGGATCGACGCGAAGGTCTCATTGTCGGGCAGGTCCGTGGCCAGCAGGTCGTCGACGAGGGCGAGCTTGACGTGGGCGAGGAGCTGCGCCAGCTCCGGCGACGTCAATCCCTCCCCCGCCGCTTCACGACGATCGAACTCGGCCTCGTCGGGCAGGGCCTCGAGGCCGCGGTCGAGTCCACGATCGAGTTCCAGGGCTGCGAGCATCCGACGGTGCACCCCCAGCAGGGACGGCGCGACGGCCCGCTCGAGTCCGAGCACGGCGTTCTGCGAGATGTTGTCGGCGAGAACGAGTTCGGCGACGTCGTCGGTCATCGACGCGAGCAGCGGATTGCGGTCCTCCGCCGCGAGTTCGCCGGCGGTCACCATAGCGTCGAGGAGAATCTTGATATTGACCTCGTGGTCGGAGCTGTCGACGCCGGCCGAGTTGTCGATCGCGTCGGTATTGATCTTCCCGCCGGCGCGCGCGAACTCGATGCGGCCGCGTTGCGTGACACCGAGATTGCCGCCCTCGCCCACGACCCGGGCACGCAGTTCCCGCCCGTCGACGCGCACGCCGTCGTTGCTCTTGTCCCCCACGTCCGCATGGGTTTCCGTCGACGCCTTCACGTAGGTGCCGACACCGCCGTTCCACAACAGGTCGACGGGTGCGCGCAGGATCGCGCGGATCAGTTCGGGCGGTGGGAGTGCGGTGACGTCGTCGGGCAGGTCGAGCACCGCACGCACCTCGGGACCGACGGGCACCGACTTGGCCGTCCGGTCCCACACCCCGCCCCCGGCCGAGACGAGTTCGGTCGAGTAGTCCTTCCACGACGACCGCGGCAGTTCGAACAACCGGCGCCGCTCCTCGAACGACCGCTCCGGATCGGGATCGGGATCGAGGAAGATGTGCCGATGGTCGAAGACCGCGACGAGCCGGATGTGCCGGCTGAGCAGCATGCCGTTGCCGAAGACGTCACCGCTCATGTCACCGATGCCGACGACGGTGAAATCGTCCGTCTGCGGGTCGGATCCGAGTTCGCGGAAGTGACGCCGGACGCTCTCCCATGCACCGCGCGCGGTGATGCCCATCTCCTTGTGGTCGTAACCGGCGGAGCCACCTGACGCGAACGCGTCGCCGAGCCAGTAGCCGTATTCCGCCGCAACGGAATTCGCGAGGTCGGAGAATGACGCGGTGCCCTTGTCCGCGGCCACCACGAGATACGGGTCGTCGTTGTCGTGACGCACGACCCGCTGCGGCGGGACCGTGTCGTTGCGGGCGGCGTCGAGGTTGTCGGTGATGTCGAGCAGACCGGCGATGAAGCACCGGTAGCACCGCTCGCCACGCTCGCGGACGGCGCGCCGGTCCGCCTCGGCGTCACCGGTCGGACGCGGGGCGTGCTTGACGACGAAGCCACCCTTCGCACCCACGGGCACGATCACCGCGTTCTTCACGGCCTGCGCCTTGGCCAGGCCGAGCACCTCCGTGCGGAAGTCCTCCCGGCGGTCGGACCAGCGCAGACCACCGCGGGCGACGGGACCGAACCGCATGTGGACGCCCTCGACGCCCGGGGCGTAGACGAACACCTCGAAAGCCGGTCGCGGCTGGGGTAGTTCGGCGATCCGTCGCGGATCGAACTTGAGCGACAACGCCCGGCCGTCCGGGCGCTCGTGCCCGATACCGCCGGCCACGTAGAAGTTGGTGCGCAGGGTCGCACGGATCAACGAGAACAGTCCCCGGAGGATGCGGTCGGTGGCCAGGGCGGTCACCTCTGCGATCGTCGTCGTGAGTTCCTCGGCGATCTGCTGTTCGCGTTCGGCGGAGGCGTTCTCCGGATCGAATCGGGACTCGAACAGCCCGACGAGCAGCGCCGCGGTGTGGGGGGCGCCGAGCAGCACACCTTCGATGTTGTACTGGCTGTACGGAAATTCGGTCTGGCGCAAGTACTTCGCGTAGGCGCGGAGAAGCACGATCTGCTTCCAGGTGAGCCCGGCACGCAGCACGAGCTGGTTGAACCGGTCGGTCTCGACCGCCCCCCGCCAGGCCACGGTGAAGGTGTCGGTGAGACGATCCGCCAGGGTCGGATCGGCCTCCACGATGCCGTGCTCGATGTCCTCGGGCAGGCAGAGTCCGAAATCGTATATCCCGCACTCGATTCCGTCCGATCGCGGCAGCCGGTAGGGCCGCTCGTCGACGACCTCGACGCCGAGGCTCTGCAACACCGGGAGGATCCGGCCGAGGGTGACCGTCTCGTCGGCGATGTACAGGGTGAAACGCAACGACAACGGATCGTCGGAACCCGGACGGTACAGGTGCGTGTCGAGATCGCCGGAGTCGAGCGCTTCCAGACGCCGCAGGTCGTCCAGGGCACGTTCGGAGCCGAAGTCCTCCTTGTACGCCTCGGGCACGACCTCGGCGTACCGCTGCACCAGCAACGGATCGAGATCGCCGGTCGCGGCCGCCGCCTCACCGAGCCGATCGGCCCAGTTGCGGGTCACTTCCGCGAGCATCGCCTGGATCCGCAGGCGGTTCTCCTCGGAGGTGTCCACCTCGCGACGTGCGCGCCCGGAGAAACGGATCGTCACGTGCAGCAACGCGAGGTCACGTTCGGAGACCCGCGCGGTGTAGTCGAGTACGCCGCCACCGAACTCGCGCAACAGGATGTCCTGGATCGCCACGCGCACCTTCGTCGTGTAGCGGTCGCGCGGCAGGTAGACGAGGCACGAGATGTACCGCCCGTAGGTGTCGACGCGGACGAACAACCGCACCTGCCTGCGGATGCCGACCACCGCCGTGACGGTCTCGTAGAGGGTGTCGGTGTCCATGGAGAACAGTTCCGCGCGGGGCACCGTCTGCATGATCTCGAGCATCGCCTGGCCGCTGTAGGACGACAGCTCGACCCGCGCCCGCGCGACGATCTCCCGCACCCGGCGCGAGACCACGGGGATGTCGAGGATGTTCTCGTGCAGAGCGGTCACGGTGAGGACACCGAGGAAACGATCCTCCCCGACGAGCGCGCCGTCGGCGTCGAGCCGGGCGACGCCGACGAAGTACGGATAGACGGAACGGTGCACGGTGGCGGGAAGCGCGCCCTGAGTGAGCACGAGCAGCGGGCGGCGGCACGTGCCGACCTCACCGGGCAGGTCGAGCGGGTCCGCGACCGAGGCATCGGTGCGCAGCACTCCCCTGCCGCTGCCGGGCACGGGCGTCGCGCGCACGTTGTCGTCGCCGCCGTCGGGAACGAAGTCGTAGCGCCGGTAGCCGAGAAGGGTGAAGTTCCCGCCGCTCAACCAGCGCAGCAGTTCGGCGGTCTCGGTGAGCTCGTCGGCCGTGTAGTGCGCCGGCGGATCGGCGGCCAGGCCGTCGAGCGCGTCCGCGAGGTCGCGCTGCAGGGCGTGCATCTTCCCGGAGTCCGACGCCACCTGCCGCACATCGGACAGTACGCGCCGCAGGCCGTGATCGATCTCCTCGAGCGATTCGTCGTCGACGGGCCCGCGCAACTCGATGTGCATCCACGATTCGGCGACTCCACCCGAGGCCCGTCCGCCTTCGTCGGCCAGGCGCTCGAGGTCGCCCTCGGCGGTGCGGCGCGCAGACAGGACGGGGTGGATGACCGTCGCCACCGAGACACCCAGCCGGGACAGCAGTGCCAGCACCGATTCGACGAGCAGCGGCATGTCGTCGGTGACGATCTGTACGGCGACACCCATGCCCTCGGTGCGGCGCACACCGACGACAGCGGTGCCCGGTGCGCGGCGACGACCGAGACGGACGTGCTCGAGCGCGGCCGCGCCGTGGTCCGTGGTGAACTCTCCGGAGCTCTGATAGATCCACTCGAGGACCGCCTCGGGAGAGGCATCACTGTCCGTTGCATTTGTCTGCACCACAGCCGGATCGGCCATCGACACCCTTCCTGCTCTGTCGGGCGGATACTCCGCGCGCCGCGGACGGACTCGTGATCGAGCCTATCCGCGGCGCGCAATCGGGGGGTCGGAACCGGCGGGTCGGGTAACAGCCGGGCCGGTCGACAGGATGTACCCGCTCAGCCGGTGGGCGTGACGGCGCGGTGCCGGTCGAGCACCCCCCGTACCTCGTCTGTCAACGGCTGCGACGTGTCGGTCTCGGGATCGAAGCCGACGAGCACGGTGTCGGCGACCGCGCACACCACGCCGTCCCGGTCGAGGATCGTCTGACGCACCGTGAACGAGCTCGTGCCGAGACGCAGCACCGTCGTCTCGACCTCGATCGGCGCCGAGGAATCCTTGATCGGACGCAGGAACTCGACGTCCATCTTCCGGAGCACGACGGCATCGCGGGCCGGCAGCTCGCTCCGGAAGAACTTGATGCGCCCTTCCTGCAGGTATTCCACGACCTTGGCGTTGTTGACGTGCCCGAGCCGGTCGGAGTCGCCCCAGCGCACCTCGACCGGGCACCGGTAGGGCCGGTGGCCGTTGCGCTCAGTCACGCGTGAGCTTCCGGTGCGTGACGCGGTGCGGACGTGCCGCATCGGCTCCGAGACGCTCGATCTTGTTCGCCTCGTAGGCCTCGAAGTTGCCCTCGAACCAGAACCACTTGCCCTCTTCGACGTTGCCCTCCCACGCCAGGATGTGGGTACAGGTGCGGTCGAGGAACCAGCGGTCGTGGGAGATCACGACGGCGCAACCCGGGAACTGCTGCAGCGCGTTCTCGAGCGACGACAGGGTCTCGACGTCGAGGTCGTTGGTCGGCTCGTCGAGGAGGATCAGGTTGCCGCCCTCCTTGAGCGTGAGCGCCAGGTTCAGGCGGTTGCGCTCACCACCGGAGAGCACACCGGCCGGCTTCTGCTGGTCGGGACCCTTGAACCCGAACGCGCTCACGTACGCGCGCGACGGCATCTCGTTCTGCCCGACCTCGATGAAGTCGAGACCGTCGGAGACCACCTCGAAGACCGTCTTCTTCGGGTCGATGTTCGCGCGGTTCTGGTCGACGTAACTCAGCTTGACCGTGTCGCCCACCTTGACGGTGCCGCTGTCGGGCTCCTCGAGACCGACGATGGTCTTGAACAGCGTGGTCTTGCCGACGCCGTTGGGACCGATGACACCGACGATGCCGTTGCGCGGCAGCGTGAACGACAGGTCCTTGATCAGGACACGGCCGTCGAAGCCCTTGTCGAGGTGCTCGACCTCGACAACGACGTTGCCCAGACGCGGCGGCGTCGGGATCTGGATCTCCTCGAAGTCGAGCTTGCGGTACTTCTCGGCCTCGGCTGCCATCTCCTCGTAGCGGGCCAGACGCGCCTTGTTCTTCGTCTGCCGTGCCTTGGCACCGGAGCGGACCCACTCGAGTTCCTCGCGGAGCCGCTTCTGCAGCTTCTGGTCCTTCTTGCCCTGGACCTCGAGACGCTCGGCCTTCTTCTCCAGGTAGGTGGAGTAGTTGCCCTCGTAGGGATGCAGCTTGCCGCGGTCGACCTCGCAGATCCACTGCGCGACGTGATCGAGGAAGTACCGGTCGTGGGTGACGGCCAGCACGGCGCCCGGGTAGGACGCGAGGAACTGCTCGAGCCACAGCACCGACTCGGCGTCGAGGTGGTTGGTGGGCTCGTCGAGGAGCAGCAGGTCGGGCTTGCTCAGCAGCAGCTTGCACAGCGCGACACGGCGGCGCTCACCACCGGAGAGATGGGTGACGGGCTCGTCCGGCGGAGGGCAGCGCAGCGCGTCCATGGCCTGCTCGAGCTGCGAGTCGAGATCCCACGCGTTGGCGTGGTCGAGCTCCTCCTGGAGCTTGCCCATCTCCTCCATCAGCTCGTCGGAGTAGTCGGTGGCCATGAGCTCGGCGATCTCGTTGAACCGGTCGAGCTTGACCTTGATCTCGCCGAGGCCCTCCTCGACGTTCTCCCGGACCGTCTTCTCCTCGTTGAGGGGCGGCTCCTGCTGGAGGATGCCGACGGTGGCCTCCGGATCGAGGAAGGCCTCGCCGTTGCTGGGCTGATCGAGCCCGGCCATGATCTTGAGAATCGACGACTTGCCCGCGCCGTTGGGTCCGACGACGCCGATCTTCGCGCCGTGGTAGAAGCTCATGGTGACGTCATCGAGGATGACCTTGTCACCGTGCGCCTTGCGCACCTTCTTCATCGTGTAAATGAACTCCGCCATGACCACCAGCGTATCGGTCGACGGTCGATAACCCACATCGTGCGACCACGGGATGCCCGGGCCGCGCCCGCGTCAGCGCCGCAGCAGCTCCGCGACGAAGCCTGTCGTGTCGGGCAGCGACGCGAACATCGTCTCCGAATGCCCCGTCGGGTACGTCCGGAACTGCGCGTTCGCGCCCCCGGCCCACAGGCCCCCGATCAGTTCGAACGCGAGCGGCGCGGGCACCGTCGTATCGCGCAGACCCTGCGCGAGGAACAGTGGCCGGTCGTAACCACGGGTCGGCACCGCGACATAGTCGGTGAAGGCGGCGCGGAACCGGTCGTCGCTCAGTGGACGGGCGAGGACCTCACCGATGCCGACCTCGCCGTAGCGGTCCATCAGCTCGTCGTAACAGAGTCGCTCGGCGGCGTCGACCACCTCGCGACCGAGGGGAGTGAGGTATCCGTCGACGTCCAGGGAAGGATCGGCGTCGCGCAGACCCGCGAAGATGTAGGCGGCGAACGCCGTGAGCCCGTCGAGGCCGAGATCGGGGAAGCCCGGGAATCCGAGCGGGAACAGGTACTCGAGGTTGGACGGGGCGCCGGTCGTGAGCGTCCCGCGAAAGTCCAGTTCGGGCGCGCGGGAGGTCGCAGCGTGCGCGGTGTGTAGACCGGTGTGCCCACCCTGCGACTGGCCGATCACGACCCAGCGGTCGGACAGCGACGGTTCGACAGCGCGTCCCGCCCGCACGATGTCGATGACGCTGTTCGCGGCGCTCTGCCCGTCCAGATAGCGGTGCAGCCCGCCCGACCCGAGGCCCGGATAGTCGGCTGCCACGACGGCATAGCCCTGCCCGAGCCAGTGGTCGAGATAGGCAGTGTCGCGCGGTGTGCGCGGCAACCGCGAGGGCGCGCACGAATCGTCGAGACCGACGGTCCCGTGGGCCCATGCGACGACGGGCCACCCGCCCTCGGGCGGCGTGCCGGGAGGGACGAACAGTGCCCCGGTCGCCGTGGTCGGGGTGCCGTCGCGCCACTGCGTGGTGTAGGCGAGGACGCGAGCCGAGGACGCCCCGGGCAGGGACGATTCCGGGTCGAGCGTGGCGACCTCGACAACCTTTCCCGGCGCCGGGTTCGCGCCCACCGCGGGAGGTGACACGACGGTCGTCAGCAGTGCCAGAGCACCGGCGAGCAGCAGGGCGGGGACGTGCGTGGTACGGGTCACGCCGAGGACGATACGGACCGTCCGGCCGCGGCGTCCGTATTCGTCCGATTCGCCGCGGCGCGACAGGATGTGCACGTCGGATCGGCGCGGCTAGCGGCCTTCGCGGTCGCGGCGCGCCAGCTCGGCGAACATCGCGTTGTGTGCCGCGAGATCGGCGTCGTCGTCGCGTTCGGCGGCCCGGTCGACACGTCGCGCCGTGCGCCGGTCGCTGCGCGACCACTGGACGAGCAGGGCGAGCATCACGAGCACGAGCGGGATCTCGCCGGCCGACCATGCGATGCTGCCGCCGACCTTCTGATCGGAGAACAGGTCGTAGTTCCACGGTAGTGCCAGGCCGCGGTAGTAGCTCTCGGCCATCACCGTGCCCATGCTCATGAGGGTCACGCCGAAGAAGGCGTGGAACGGCAGCGAGCCGAAGACCATCGCCAGCTTCGTCACGGGCTGCAGGTCGCGTGGCGACGGGTCGACGCCGATCACCACCCAGTAGAACAGGTAGCCGCTGAGCAGGAAGTGCAGGTTCATCAGGACGTGGGCGGTGTGACTGTCGATGAACGCGGTGAAGATCCCTCCGAGATACAACGCGTAGAAACCGCCGACGAACATCACCGATGCGACGATCGGATGCGTGAAGAAGCGCGACAGCGGGCTGTGCAGGAACTCGAGGATCCATTCGCGCGGTCCGGGAGGGGCGTTGCGGCCGGCCGGCTTGAACGCACGCAGGGCGAGGGTCATCGCCCCGCCGAGCGCAAGGAGCACCGGGGCGAGCATCGACAGAGCCATGTGCGCGCCCATGTGCACGCTGAACATCGCCGGCGAGTACATCCCGACGCCCGAACTGGTGGCGACGAACAGCACGAAGCAACCCGAGAACCAGGCGATCGACCGGCCGGCCGGCCACGAGTCGCCGCGCTTGCGCAGCGTCCACAGACCGATGGCGTAGGCGGCGGCGAACACGAGAGCAGCCGTGCCGAAGATCAGGTCGAAGCGCCACTGGCCGAAGAACAGGCTCACGAACGACGGCGGTACGTCGAGCTGGTAGCCGAGCTCGACCTCCTGGATCGTCGGTACCGAGGCCGGCGGCGGCGGGGGCGTGCGGCCGAGTCCCACGGCCAGGCCGATGGTCGCGGCGAGGACGAACGCCTCGGCGAGGGTGAACCGGACGAGAGCGGACCGGCTGGTGGGGTCGGCCTCGAGGGCCGGAAGCGCCCGGCGTCGCTGAGCCCAGCCGAAGATGCCGAGCAGGACCAGCGCGACGGTCTTCGCGAGCAGCAACCCGCCGTAGGTGGTGGTCGTCAGGTCGTCGAACGACATGCGGACCGCGGCGTTGATCACGCCGCTGACAGCCATCACGACGAACGCGAGTCCGGCGACGAAGGAGAACCGCCGGGCGGCGACATCGGTGTGCTCCCCTCCCCGCATCGAATGGGCGAGCAGCGCGAACAACCCGCCGGCCCAGACGGACGCCGCGCCGAGGTGCAGCACGAGGCTGTTGGTCGCCATATCGTGCGAACCACCCGACGAGGAGTGCCCGGTCAGGGCGATCGGCATGAGGGCGACGAACGACAGCAGCAACAGATACGGCGTCCACGACCAGCGCACTGCGAGTCGGGTCAGCAGCGCGGTGATCAGCGCGAGCACGGTCGTCCAGGCCCAGGCCAGCGCGACCTCCACCTGACCGAGCGCCGAGAACAGGTTCTCCGGACGGATGGCCTCACTCAGCGGACTACCGGAAGTGTCGGACAAGGTCAGCGGCACCATCAGCGCCGCTGTCACGGCCCACACCGTCGCCGCGACGCCCGCCGTCCGCACGGCGCGATAACCGCCGACGTCGAGTACCCCGCTCCGCTGCGGGGGCACGAGGAAGGCGGCGAAGAACAGCGAGCCGATCGTGATGACCGTCGCGATCTCGGAGATCGCGCGGACCGCCGGGAGACCGTAGGTGGTGAGCGGACCGGGATCGGGGATGCCGAGCAACACCAGAGCCTGCGCAGCGGACAGTCCGACCGCGAACGCCGCGACGAGGGCGGCGAGGAGGCCGAAGAGAATCAGCAGTGCCGGCGGGTTTCCCCTCATGGGGGCGGGCGCCGGAGGCTGCGCGGGAGACGCGAGCTCGGATGTTGCCATGCCTACCAGGGTAGGACGTTCACGCCATGACCTACGACACGCCGTCGGAGTCCCCCGTCCCCCGTATCCGTGGACGTAACAACGTCGACGGCGTGCTGCAGGGCCACGAGTGTGTCGGCCGCCACCATCGCGTCGCAGTGTGGAAGCGCGGCGGACATCGACCCGGTCGAGGGCGTGAAACCGGACTGCCCGGCCCGGGGGTTGAGCCACACCAGCCGGTGCGCGCGACGCCGGATCCTGGCCAGGACGTGGGCGAGTTCGGTGGGATCGTCGCTGTCCCAACCGTCGGACGCGACGACGACGATCGCTCCGCGCATCAGGTGTCCGTGATGGGAGGCGACCACCTCGGCGAGCGAACCGGCGATGCGGGTGCCTCCGAACCGCGTCCGTACCCGCTCGTTGGCGACGCCGATCGCCTGATCGACCGACCGGTGCCGGAGGACCGGCGTCAGACGCGCAGCTGTGGTGGAGAACACGAAGACCTCAGCCGTTCCGGTGTGGGCGAGCGCACGCACGAGATGCAGATACACCCCGATGTAGGGACGCATGGAACGGCTGACATCGCAGAACACGACGACCTGCCGCCGGCGTCGACCCGGTCGCGTGCGGATCAGCCGGAGCGGCTCGAACCCGGTGCCGCGGGAGGCTGCGATGCTCGCGCGGATGTCGACGCGTCCGGTGTGGCGTTGCACCCGGCGGCGGGTGCGGCGGATCGCCCAGCGCGCTCCGGCCGCCTCGATCCATGTCTCGAGGAGTGCGAGTTGCGCCGGGTCGAGGTCGTCGAACCGCTGATCGGCGATCTCGGCCAGTGCGCTCGCCACCTCGCGCCCCGGGCGGCCGGGTGCCCGCTCCCCCTCTGCGGATTCGACGATCGTCCTGGTGACCCATGGAACGTCGTGCCCGGAAGTGGGAACCCCGATGGGCCGGCTGGGTCCGTCCGGTGTCGACGCCCCCGGCGCGCCTTCGTCCTCGGGTCCCGTGCGACGGGCGTGCGGGTCGAGCGGAACTGGTGCCTCGCCGAACACCCGGTCGAAGACCGTATCGAAGGTGGACAGGCTCTCGTACCGGTCGACGAGGGTGAGCCGCGCGGTCCAGTACAACCGAGTCCGCGTGGTTGGCGGACACGCACGCAAGCCGCGCGTGAAGGTCGCCGCTCCGTCCGCCGGGACCACGATCCCGGCGGACCTGAGCCGGTCGACCAACGCGACTGTGAAGGCGGCGTGATCGACCCCGGGGAGCAGCCCGGCGCTCATTACACTTCGGTGGAGACGAAGCGGGTCAGCGCCTCCCCCAGCGCGTCGCCGTCGTCGGGAGTCTTCGCCAGTGCCGCGAGCGACATCGCCGCTTCGGGCCGGACGAGGTCGGTGACACCGAGCGCGGCGAGGGCCGATACCCAGTCGATGGTCTCCGCGATTCCGGGTGCCTTGTCGAGATCGAGTCCGCGGGCCACCGCGACGAAATCTGTGGCACGTTCGACGAGCGCGAGGTTCGCCGATGGCACCGTGCGACGCAGGATCGCCACCGCCCGGGCGCGGTCGGGGTAGTCGATCCAGTGGTACAGGCAACGTCGCCGCAGTGCGTCGTGTAGGTCGCGGCTCCGATTCGAGGTCAGCACGACAACGGGCGGGCGGGTCGCGGTGAGGGTGCCGAGTTCGGGAATGGTGACGGCGAACTCCCCCAGGAACTCGAGCAGCAACGCCTCGAATTCGTCGTCGGCACGGTCGATCTCGTCGACGAGCAGAACGGCGGGTGTGTCGCCGCGGTGGCGGACGCAGCGCAGGATGGGGCGTTCGAGGAGGTATTCCTCGGAGTACAGGTCGGCTTCGGCGGGAACGTCGCCGCGCGCCTCGGCGAGCCGGATCGCGAGCAACTGGCGTTGGTAGTTCCAGTCGTAGAGGGCCTCGGCGACCGACAGTCCCTCGTAGCACTGCAACCGGATCAGCGGGCTGCCGAGAATCTGCGCGAGCACCTTGGCGGCAGTGGTCTTGCCGACCCCAGGTTCGCCCTCGAGCAACAGCGGTCGCCCCAATGCGACGGCGAGGTGGATCGCGGCGGCGGTGCCCTGATCGAGTAGGTGATCGTGGCTGTCGAATCTGGCCATCACGTCGTCGACGCCGGTGAAGATGCCCGGAGAGGACGGGTCGGTCACGCGACGTCGTCCTTCTCGAAGCGGCTGCGGCAACCCGGGCAGCAGAACCACATCGTCCGGCCCGCAACGACGAGGTGCGGGGTGGACTCGGTGATCGTGACGGTCATCCCGCACACCGGGTCGACGGCCGTCTGCGGCTTCGACTCCGTCTCCCTCGGCACCTCGACGCGTCGACAACTCTCCTCGGAGGGGCGGATGAGGCTGCCGCTGCGCGCGACTCGCACGATGTCGGCCACGATCGACAGACCGATCTCCGCGGGGGTGCGGGCACCGATATCGAGCCCGACCGGGGTGTGCACGTGGGCACGCTCGTCGTCGGTCGGATCCACCTCGTCGAGCACCGCGGCGCCACGGGTGTGACTGGCGACCAGACCGATATAGCGGCTTCCGGCGTCGAGCGCCGCGCGGATCACACTCCCCTCGTCGCCTCCGTGACTCGCGACGATCACCACCGACGCCTCGGCAGGCACTCGCGTCCCGCGAATCCGTTCCACCGAGTAGTCGACGCGCCGCGCGAAGTCGCTCACGGCGTCGGCCACGGGCGAGTCCCCGAAGACGGCCACCACGAGCGCAGGCATCCGCGGCTCGAGAAAGATCTCGGTGGCCCCACCGGACATGCACGGGTTGACCGCGATCGTCGCCCCCGGGGTGTCGGGGAACTCGGCGGCTCCGGCCGGCAGCACCCGTAGGAGCATGCTCTCCCCTCGCTCGAGCACCGTGCGGGACATTTCGCGCACCGAGTTCTCGGTGCACTGTCCGCCGACGAACCCCTCGATCGTGCCGTCGGCGTGGACGAGCGCCCGGTCGCCCGAGTGCGCGGACGTCGGCGGCTGTGCCCGTACGACGGTCGCTTCCACGAACGGGCGGCGTTCGCTGCGCAACTGTGCTGCCCGCACCGCAAGGTCCATGTCCTCGTACTCCGCTCGTTCCACTCGAATCCTTCTGTCGCGTCGCTCAGATCGGCGGGGTCGCGCGACCCTGCATGGCTTCCCACACCCGCGACGGTGTCAACGGCATGTCGGCGTGCCGGACGCCGAGGGGTTTCAACGCATCGACCACGGCGTTGACGATCGCGGGCGGGGAACCGACCGTGGCGGATTCGCCGATGCCCTTCGCACCGATCGGGTGATGCGGTGACGGAGTGACGGTGAACGCCGTCTCGAGCGTGGGTACCTCGAGGGCGGTGGGGATCAGGTAGTCCATGAACGACCCGCCCAGGCAGGTGCCGTTCTCGTCGAACGCGATCATCTCCATCAGGGCCATGCCGATCCCGTCGACGATGCCACCGTGCACCTGCCCTTCGATGATCATCGGGTTGATGCGGGTGCCGCAGTCGTCCACGGCCAGGAACCGGCGGATCTTCACCTCCGCGGTGCCGGGATCGACGTCGACGACACAGAAGTAGGCGCCATAGGGATAGGTGAGGTTCTCGGGGTTGTAGCAGATCTGCGCCTCGAGACCGCCTTCGAGACCTTCGGGCAGATCGCCGGCGCCGTGGGCCCGCATCGCGATGTCCTGGATCGTGACCGCCGCCGACGGGTCGCCCTTGACTCGGAAGGTGCCCTTCTCCCATTCGAGATCGGCGACGGAGACCTCAAGCATGCCCGATGCGATTATCTTCGCCTTGTCGCGCACCTTGCGGGCTACCAGCGCGGCGGCCGCGCCGGACACCGGTGTCGAGCGGCTTCCGTAGGTGCCGAGCCCGAAGGGGGTGTTGTCGGTGTCTCCGTGGACGACGTCGATGTCGTCGGGCGGGATGCCGATCTCCTCCGCGACGATCTGCGCGAAAGTCGTCTCGTGTCCTTGCCCCTGGGACTGCACCGACAATCTCACCACGGCCTTGCCGGTGGGATGGACACGCAGTTCGCAGCCGTCGGCCATGCCGAGACCGAGGATGTCCATGTCCTTGCGCGGACCGGCGCCGACGGCCTCGGTGAAGAACGACATGCCGATACCCATCAGCTCACCCCGTGCGCGGCGTTCGGCCTGCTCGCGGCGCAGCTCGTCGTAGCCGACGATGTCCATGGCCTTGCGCATGGTGGTCTCGTAGTCGCCCGAGTCGTACTTCCAGCCGGTCTTGCTCGTGTAGGGGAACTGATCAGGGCGCAGGAGGTTTTTCAGGCGCAGTTCCGCAGGGTCCATGTCGAGGTCGTAGGCGAGGCAGTCGACGAGCCGTTCGACGAAGTACACGGCCTCGGTGATGCGGAACGAGCAGGCGTAGGCGACGCCGCCGGGTGCCTTGTTGGTGTAGACCGCGGTCATGTGGGAGTAGGCGGCCTCGATGTCGTAACTGCCGGTGAACACACCGAAGAAGCCGGCCGGATATTTCACCGGGGCCGCGGTGGCGTTGAAGGCGCCGTGGTCGGCGAGGACACGGGACCTGATCGCGAGGATGCGACCTTCCTTCGTCGCCGCGATCTCCCCGACCATGATGTAGTCGCGTGCGAAGCCGGTGCTCATGAGGTTCTCGCTGCGGTCCTCCATCCACTTCACCGGATGACCGGTGACCAGCGACGCGACGATCGCTCCGACGTAGCCGGGGTAGATGGGGACCTTATTGCCGAATCCCCCGCCGATGTCGGGTGAGATGACGCGGATCTTGTGCTCGGGCAGACCCGCCACCAGCGCGTACAGCGTGCGATGGGCGTGCGGGGCCTGTGTGGTGGACCAGAGCGTCAGCTTCCCGGAGATCCGGTCGTAATCGGCGACCGCACCGCAGGTCTCCATCGGCGCGGGATGCACGCGTGGATAGACGATCTCCTGCCGGGTGACGACGTCGGCCTTCGCGAAGACCGCGTCGGTGGCCGCGGCATCGCCGGTTTCCCAGTCGAAGCAGTGGTTGTCGGTCTTGCCGTCGAGATCGGTCCGGATCACCGGTGCCTCGGGCGACAGGGCCGTGCGCACGTCGACGACCGGGTCGAGCATCTCGTAGTCGACGTCGATCAGTTCGAGGGCGTCGCGCGCCGAGTAGTGGTCGTCGGCGACGACGAAGGCGACCTCCTGACCGTGGAAGCGCACCTTGTCGGTGGCCAGCACGGCCTGTACGTCGTTCGACAGCGTCGGCATCCAGGCGAGCCCCTTCTCTGCCAGATCGGCGCCCGTGATCACCGCCCGCACCTTCGGGTGCGCGAGGGCGGCGGACGTATCGATGCCGTTGATGCGCGCATGCGCAACCGGCGATCGGAGCACCGCGAGATGCAGCATGCCGGGCAGCCGGACGTCGTCGACGTAGTTGCCGCGGCCCCGCACGAACCGCGGGTCCTCCTTGCGCAGCATCCGGCCGTGTCCGCACGGCTTGCCATCGTTGTCCTGTTCCTCCGGGCGTGTGTCCGGTTCGACCGCGGTCATCACGACACCTCCGTGGGTTGCGCCTTCGAGGAGTGTTCGGCGGCCCACCGGACCGACCGGACGATGGTGGTGTAGCCGGTGCAGCGGCAGATCTGCCCGGAGATCGCCTCGCGGATCGTCGCCTCGTCGGGGTCGGGATCGCGGTCGAGCAGGGACCGCGCGGTGATCATCATTCCCGGGGTGCAGAAGCCGCACTGCAGTCCGTGGCAGCGCACGAAGCCTTCCTGCACGGGGTCGAGGACACCGTCGCGTTCGAGTCCCTCGACGGTGAGCACCTCGTGGCCGGCGGCCATGACCGCCAGCGTGGTGCACGACTTCACCGGCTCGCCGTCCACAGCGACGACACACGTACCGCAGTTGCTCGTGTCGCAACCCCAGTGGGTTCCGGTCAGACCGAGGTGGTCGCGCAGGAAGTGCACGAGCAGCGTCCGGGGTTCGACGTCGGCGGTGACACTCTCGCCGTTGACCGTCATCGAGATCTGCATCGGTTCACACCCTTTCGGTGACGCCGAGACGTTCGGCGGATTGGCGCAGGGCCCGCACCGTCAACTCCGATGCGAGGTGACGCTTGTAGGCGGCGGTGCCGCGCTGATCGGTCTCGGGATCGCATGCCGACGCGGCCGCCGCTCCCGCCTCGCGGAAGAGTTCCTCCGAGGCCGGCGAGCCGCGCAACAGCTCGGACACCCTCGACAGCGCCGCCTCGTCGGCGCGCACCGCCGTCAGCCCGACACGCGCGTCGGCGATGCGTCCGTCGTCCGACATCCACAGCGCGGCGCCCGCGGCGGCCACCGCCCAGTCGCCGGTGCGACGCTCGACCTTCTCGTACGCACTGGCCCCGGTGCCCTTCCTCGGCAGCCGCACCTCGACGAGCAGTTCGTTCGGGGCGACCGCCGTCTCGTAGGGGCCGAGATGGAAGTCGTGGAAATCGAGCTCGCGCACCCCGCCCGGTCCGCGTACGACACAGGTCGCGCCGAGCACTGCACACACGGTGGACAGATCCTCGGCAGGATCTGCCTGACACAACGACCCACCGAGCGTTCCACGATTGCGGACGACAGGATCGGCGATCACGCGCTCGGCATCGCGGAAGATCGGGAAGATCCCGGCGAGTTCGTCGGATTCGAGAAGCCGGCGGTGCCGGACCAGGGCACCGAGGCGCACGGACCCGGGTTCGAACACGATGTGATCGAGTTCGTCCGCGAGATCGTTGATGTCGATCAAGTACTCCGGATTCGCGAGCCGAAGTTTCATCATCGGCAGCAGACTGTGCCCGCCGGCGACGACCCGGGCCCCCTCTCCGTGCCGGTCGAGCAACTCGACGGCGTGATCCACTCCGGTGGCACGCTCGTACTCGAATGGGCCAGGAACCTGCATGAAGAACTCCCGCCATCAGGTGGCGCGGACCGGTTTCCCCCACCAGCCGCCCACGATTCCCCCTTGGTGCGCCCATAGTAGACCCGACTCGAGATCGATGCGACGAAACGGGCGAATCGGAATCGAATCGTTCCCTTGCGGTCGACGGTGTGTGCCGTAACGCCGCCGTCGTCCGGAGTCCTCGGCGGCGCGAGCGGATAGCGTGGAAGGAGCCGACCGGCGGACCCGACGGGAGCACCACACAGATCCATGGACGTGATCAACGAATTCATCATCGGCCAGGCCGCAGCCCTGTGGGTCTACCCGTTGCTCTTCGCCGTGTGCATCCTCGACGGCTTCTTCCCACCGGTGCCCAGCGAGACCGTCCTGGTGACCCTGTCGTCCCTCTCCGGCTCGACCGGGCGTCCTTACCTGTGGATCGTCATCGTGCTCGCGGCGCTCGGCGCGATCATCGGTGACAACATCGCGTACGCGATCGGACGGAAGGTCGGTACCGAACGGTTCCGGTGGATGCGCCGCCCGAAGGCACGAGCCGCATTCGCGTGGGCGCGGCGCGGACTCGACAAGCGCGGCGCCGCAGTGATCCTCACGGCGCGATACATCCCGATCGGCCGGATCGCTGTGAACATGACGGCCGGAGCGACCCGCTACCCGCGGCAGAAGTTCGTGCCGCTCACGATCCTCGGTGGCACGACCTGGGCGCTGTACTCGGCGTTCGTGGGGCGCCTCGTCGGCGGTTGGTTCGAATCGCAGCCGCTGTTCGGCGCCGCGGTCGCCATCTGCGTCGCGGTGGTCCTGGGTGTCGGAATCGACCATCTCATCCAACGGTTCAAGACCGGTCGAGTGGACGTTCCGCGGGGCGAATCGAGCCCCGACGACGAACGGGGCAGCACGCTCGAGCGCTGACCCCGGCGGGTACGAGGGTGTGTGCGGCGGCCCCGGGGAGCACCCGCTAAGATTCTGGCCGCGCCTCCGTAGCTCAGCTGGATAGAGCAAGAGCCTTCTAATCTCTAGGTCGCAGGTTCGAGTCCTGCCGGGGGCACCTCGACCGCCGGCGGACCACTCGTCGCGGGGCCGCACATCATACCGGTGAACTGGGCGTTTCGCCCGGTAGACAGGCCGTTCGGATCGTGTGTTTCTCATCCCACCTTGCCGCAGGGTTAACACATGCTAAGGGCCACGTCCTATAGTTCTCGTCGTAAATCCCGTGTTACAGAATCCTCACAGAGTCAGGTAGGTGGGCGTGTCGACATCGGACCGCATCGAAGAGATCTACGAGCAGGTCAAGGCCCGCAACGCAGGTGAACCCGAATTCCACCAGGCTGCGGCCGAAGTGTTCGAGTCTCTGCATGTCGTGCTCGAGCGGCACCCCGGATACTTCGAATCCGGTCTGATCGAGCGCCTGTGCGAGCCGGAGCGGCAGATCATCTTCCGCGTGCCGTGGATCGATGATCAGGGCAACGTCCACGTCAACCGTGGCTTCCGCGTGCAGTACAACAGCGTTCTCGGCCCCTACAAGGGCGGGCTGCGCTTCCACCCGAGCGTCAACCTCGGCATCGTCAAGTTCCTCGGCTTCGAGCAGATCTTCAAGAACGCCCTCACCGGCCTGCCCATCGGCGGCGGCAAGGGCGGCTCGGACTTCGACCCCAAGGGTCGCTCCGAGCAGGAGATCATGCGCTTCTGCCAGTCGTTCATGACCGAGCTGCACCGCCACATCGGCGAGTACACCGACGTTCCGGCCGGTGACATCGGCGTCGGCGGCCGCGAGATCGGGTACCTGTTCGGCCAGTACAAGCGCCTCACCAACTCCTACGAGTCCGGCGTCCTTACCGGCAAGGGCCTGACCTGGGGTGGTTCGCAGGTGCGCAAGGAGGCCACCGGTTACGGCGCGGCCTACTTCGTCAACGAGATGGCCAAGACCGCCGGCACCTCGCTCGACGGCCGCACCGCCGTCGTCTCGGGTTCGGGCAACGTCGCGATCTACGCCATCGAGAAGATCCACCAGCTCGGCGGCACCGCGATCGCGTGCTCCGACTCCTCCGGCTACATCGTCGACCGCAAGGGCCTCGACGTCGCTCTCCTCAAGGAGATCAAGGAGGTCCGCCGCGGACGCATCTCCGAGTACGTCGACGAGCGCGGCGACGCCGAGTTCTTCCCCGGCGGCAACATCTGGAACGTGCCGTGCGACGTCGCACTGCCGTGCGCCACGCAGAACGAACTCGACGAGGACTCGGCGAAGACCCTCGTCAACAACGGCGTGAAGATCGTCGCCGAGGGCGCCAACATGCCCACCACCCCGGGCGGCATCAGTGTCTTCCGCGACGCCGGAGTCGCCTTCGCGCCCGGCAAGGCCGCCAACGCCGGTGGTGTGGCGACCTCGGCGCTGGAGATGCAGCAGAACGCCTCGCGCGACTCGTGGCACTTCGACTACACCGACGAGCGTCTCGCCGGGATCATGGCCGACATCCACGGCCGCTGCGTCGAGACCGCCGCCGAGTACGGCAAGCCGGGCGACTACATCCACGGCGCCAACATCGCCGGCTTCGTGAAGGTCGCCGACGCCATGTTCGCACTGGGCGTCATCTGACGCTGTGTTCGCACCGGGCGTCATCTGACGCTGTGTTCGCACCGGGCGTCATCTGACGACCGATTCTTCATGCGAAGTGCGGGTACCGACGAGTTCGGTACCTGCACTTCGCGTTTCGGGTGAAGGGTCGTCCCGCCGGAGAGTGCGGGGACGGCGACTCTAGCGGACGATCTCGCGGCGGTCGTCGGGGAGCCGGCGTGTGCGACCCGCCTTGTCGAGCCGGTCGAGCAACGGCAGGACCACCCGCCGTGTCGTTCCCAGGCGTTCGCGCGCGGCACTGGTCGTGAAGGGCTGGTCCAATCCGCCCAGCAGCTCCACGGCCGTGTCGGCGGCGTCGGGGAGCAGGACGATGCCCGGGCCCGCCCGCCACAACCGTCCGCTGCGTTCGGCCGCGCCGAGGGCCCGGTCGTCGAGGCCGAGCTCGCGTAGGCGATCGGCGGTCGGGGCCGCGAACGGGGCGGCCGACAGGTCGCGGCGCACCTGCTCGACGGCTTTGCGGATCTTCGGCGGTAGACCGTCGGCGCCGGGAGCGATCACCCGCCCCCCGACCACCTCGAGCGGAGGTCGCACCAGCGCCCGGACGAGGTCCGGTGTGGGAAGACGCAGCTGCGACGCCAGCACCGTCAACGGCGCCGCCGGATCCAGTGGATGGGTGCGGGCATGGGCCTGCACGAGTGTGGGCAGCCGGTCGGCGACGGTCTTCGCGAGACCGGGAGCGACGAGCCACGGCCCGACCGTCAGGTGCTCTCCCCGTGCGAGTGGGATGCCCAACTGTCGCAACCGTTGCCGGTGCAGGAGTCCGCGGCGGGCGAGTTCGTCGGCCAGGTGCGGCGTCCCGTCGGCCCCTGCCAGTTGCAGCGCGCGGCGTGCCGCCGCGCCGCGACGCCGGAATCGGGGTGGATCGGGGTCGAGAACGTCGGCTCGCCAGATCATCCGGCGGCCCGGGTCGCGCAGCAACGCGCGGTCGCCGATCCGCAGGGGCAGCGGGCGGTCGAGGGTGAGCCGGACGAGATCGTCTGCCAGCGGACGGCACCGGACACCGACGTCCGCGGCTCCGATGTGCAGCACCGGAGCGACGGGCGGCCGGTCGTCGCCGCTGATCCGAACGTCGACGACGGTGGTGTGGTGCCACGCGCCGGGCGTGACGAGCACACTGCCCCGTCCCAGATCGTCGACCCGGCCGGTGAGATTGAGGGCGACCCTGGCCACGCCGCTCACCGCGCTCCGGTCGCGACCGAGTGCCTGCACGCTGCGGACCCGCAGCGGCGTGTCCCCCAGCACGAGGGTGTCCCCCACGCGCACCGTGCCCGCGGGAAGGGTTCCGGTGACGACGGTTCCGGATCCACGCACGGTGAACCGGCGGTCCACCCAGAGCCGGACGTCGGCCTGCGGATCGGGGTCCGGAAGCGAGGCGACCATCGTCGTCAGTGCGCTCCGGAGGTCGTCGAGGCCCATCCCGGTGCGCCCGCTCACGGCGACGACGGGCGCCCCCGCCAGACTCGTGCGGGCGACCTCCGCCGCGGCCCGCGCGGCCGCGGGTCCCGGATCGGCGAGATCGGCCCGGGTAACGGCGACGACCGCGTGGCGCACGCGGAGCGCGTCGAGTGCTGCGAGGTGTTCGGCCGCCTGCGGCATCCACGGATCGTCGGCGGCCACCACGAACAGCGCGGCCGGGACCGATCCCACTCCGGAGAGCATCGTCGTCAGGAATCGCTCGTGCCCGGGGACGTCGACGAAGGCGACCTCCCCCACCTCTGGCCAGGACGTCCAGCAGTAGCCGAGCTCGATGGTCAGTCCTCGTCGCCGTTCCTCGGCGAGCCGATCCGGGTTCGCACCGGTGAGCGCCTCGACCAGCGTCGACTTGCCGTGATCGACGTGACCGGCGGTCGCGACGACCTGCATCAGGATCCTTCGCGAGCGGCCACGCGCGTCACGGCGTCGATCAGCTCGCCGTCCTCGGCGGGGTCGACCGCGAGCAGGTCGAGCAGCAACCGGCCGCGTTCGACGCGGCCGACGACGGGGTGCTCACCGAGCCGCAACGGGAGTGCGAGATGTTCGGGCAGGGCGATCGCGACGCTCGGCAGGACGACGTCCGGGGCGCCACCGCCCCCGACGACGCCGTCGGAGTCGACCACCTCGGGTTGGCACTCCGAGGGCAGCGCCACGCAGATCGCCTGTGCGCGGGCGCGGAGATCTTCCGGGCGGGAGGCCAGCGCCGACGCCACGGGTGGCATCGGTCCCGTCAGGGTCGCTTCGAGAGCGGCCAGGGTGAGCTTGTCGACGCGCAGCGCCCGCGCGAACGGGTCGCGCCGCAGGCGTTCCACGAGTTCGGCCCGTCCGAGCAGCAGGCCGGCCTGCGGACCGCCGAGGAGCTTGTCGCCCGAGGCGGTCACCAGGTCGGCGCCGGCACGCAGCGCGGTGGTGGCGTCGGGTTCGTTCGACAGCCGCGGATGCGGCGCGAGCAGACCCGATCCGATGTCGACCACGACGGGCGGTCCGAGTCCGGAGAGTTCCCGGACCGACACCGACGACGTGAAGCCGCTGACGGTGAAGTTCGAGGGATGCACCTTGAGGACGAAGGCGGTGTCGTCGTCGACGGCCGCGGCGTAGTCGCTCAGGCGCACGCGGTTGGTGGTGCCGACCTCACGCAGCGTCGCGCCCACGGATTCCAGCAGTTCCGGGATCCGGAAGCCGTCACCGATCTCGACCAGTTCGCCCCGTGCGATCACGATCGAGCGACCACCGCGTGTGAGCACCCGGGTGACCAGGGCGAGAGCCGCGGCACCGTTGTTGACGACGTGGATGCCGCCGGCGTCGGGTACCTGTTCGGCGAGTGCTTCGAGGGCGCCGCGTCCTCGCCGTCCGCGCCGACCGGTGGCCAGGTCGAGTTCGACGTCGGTGGCGCCCGCCGCGGTGGACACCGCCTCGACCGCCGCTCGGGACAGCGGGGCGCGACCGAGATTGGTGTGCACCACCACGCCGGTCGCGTTGACGACGCGACGCAGGGTGGTCGCCTGCTGCGGCAGCGACGCGACCGCGACGTCGGCGACGGCATCGGGCCCGATCTCGCCGTCGCGGCACCGTTGCTGGGCCGCGACGACGGTCTGCTTGACCAGTCGGGCGCCGAGCCGGTCGACGGCCTCGCGCAGGCGCGGATCGGCCAGGACCTGGTCGGTGCGGGGAACGTCCCGCCTCGGATCCGGCACGCGCTCCTCATCCCACGGTCGACGAAAACTTTTGGCGGAGGCGGACGGGAATCGAACCCGCCCAGCCCAGATACTGGGCCACAACGGTTTTGAAGACCGCGACCGTCACCAGACGAGAACCACCTCCGCGCTCACCCTAACCGAAGTCGGGCCCTCGGTTACGACTCGCCCGTATGTTTGGGTTCATGACCGCACACGTCGACTTTCCCGAGGGCGCCATCCGACTCACCCAGTACGCCGCCGGCGGCGGGTGCGCATGCAAGGTTCCGCCGCGTGAACTCGAGCGGGTGCTCGGCGGTCTGCAGGGTGGACGGGCCTCCGGCGAACTGTTGGTGGGTGTGGAGAACGGCGACGACGGAGCCGCGGTCCGGATCGATCCGGCGCCCGACGGGAGCGGCCGGGCCGTCATCGTGACGGCCGACTTCTTCACCCCGGTAGTCGACGACGCCTACGACTGGGGACGGATCGCCGCCACCAACGCCATGTCCGACGTCTACGCGATGGGTGGCACGCCGATCATCGCGGTCAACCTCCTGGGCTGGCCGCGCGAGCTCATCCCGTTCGAACTCGCCGCCGAAGTCATGCGCGGCGGCGCCGACGCGTGCGCCGAGGCGGGTGCCCATCTCGCCGGCGGGCACAGCATCGACGACCGGGAGCCGAAGTACGGACTGGCGGTCACCGGTCTGGGCGATCCGGATCGCCTGCTGCGCAACGACGCTGCCACGCCCGGCCTGCCGCTGACTCTCACCAAGCCGCTCGGTCTCGGCATCCTGAACAACCGTCACAAGGCCACCGGCGAGCGTTTCGAGGAAGCGGTCGCGGTGATGACGACACTCAACCGCAAGGCGGCACAACTTGCGCACGAGGCCGGTGTCCGCGCCGCCACCGACGTCACCGGTTTCGGTCTGCTCGGCCATCTGATGAAGATGATGCGGGCCAGCGGCACGACCGCCGTGATCGACTCCGCGGCCGTGCCGTACGTCGCGGGAGCGCGCGAGTCGCTCGCGGAGGGATTCGTGCCCGGCGGGAGCCGTCGCAATCTCGATTGGGTCCGCGAGCAGGTCGACTCCGAGGTGGACGACGACGAACTACTCCTGCTCGCCGACGCTCAGACGTCCGGCGGTCTCCTGGTCGTCGGGGAGCTCCCCGGCCATCCGGTCATCGGGGAGGTGGTCCCCGCGGGCGAACACGCGATCCGGGTGCGCTGACCCCGACGACCGCCGGACATGCCGACACACCTGCACGGGATCCGGATTAACCGGCACGAAGCGCGGGCAGACGGTAACTTCGGAACGAGAGCGCAGGAAAGGAGCACCGATGGCGGAGAAAGACACGCCCCTCCCCTGGCCCGTCCTGCGCCAGTTCCTCGGTAAGGACCTGCTCGGACGCGGCAAGGCCGCACGGTCCCGTCGTACCGAGGAGATCGAACCGCGCACCTCCACCGCCGATCGTGTCGCCCGCAGCGTGTGCCCCTACTGCGCTGTCGGATGCGGACAGAAGATCTTCGTCAAGGACGAAAAGGTCGTCCAGATCGAAGGCGATTCCGACAGCCCCGTGAACCGCGGGCGCCTGTGCCCCAAGGGCTCGGCGAGCAAGAACCTCGTCACCAGCGAGCTACGCGAGACCCGGGTCCGCTACCGCCGGCCCTACGGCACCGAATGGGAAGACCTCGATCTCGACACGGCCATGGAGATGGTCGTCGACCGCGTGCTGAAGACCCGCCGCGAGACCTGGCAGGAATTCGACGACAAGGGCCACCGTGTCCGGCGCACGATGGGTATCGCCAGCCTCGGCGGTGCCACGCTGGACAACGAAGAGAACTACCTCATCAAGAAGCTGTTCACAGCGATGGGGGCGGTCCAGATCGAGAACCAGGCCCGCATATGACACTCCGCCACCGTCCCCGGTCTGGGGACCAGCTTCGGGCGCGGCGGCGCCACCGGCTACACAGCCGACCTGGCCAACGCTGACTGCATCATCATCCAGGGTTCCAACATGGCCGAAGCCCACCCGGTGGGCTTCCAGTGGGTCGTGGAGGCCCAGAAACGCGGTGCCCGCGTCATCCACATCGACCCGCGCTTCACCCGTACCAGCGCGGTGGCGGACAAGCACGTCCCGATCCGGGTCGGCAGCGACATCGCCTTCCTCGGCGGCATCGTCAACTACATCCTGAGCAACGGGCTGGACTTCCGCGAGTACGTCGTCAACTACACGAACGCCGCGGTGCTCGTCAGCGACAAGTTCGAGGACACCGACGATCTCGACGGGCTCTTCTCGGGCTTCGACCCCGAGAAGCGGACCTACGATCCGACGAGCTGGCAGTACGACGTGGAGGACGAATCCGGCGACCTGCACAAGTCGCAGGCCAACGGCTCCGACGAGCACGCCGAGCATCGGGACACGGCCGCGGGCCTGCAGAACGAGTCGCACGGCATGCAGACGGCGAGCCACCCGAGGCGCGACGAGACCCTACAGCACCCGCGGTGCGTCTACCAGGTGCTCAAGCGGCACTTCGCCCGCTACACCCCCGAGGTGGTCGAGCAGGTGTGCGGCGTCTCGCAGGAGGACTTCCTCGACGTCTGCCGCGCGTGGACCGAGAACTCCGGTCGGGAGCGGACGACGGCGCTCGTCTACAGCGTGGGCTGGACCCAGCACAGTGTCGGTGTGCAGTACATCCGCACCGGCGCGATCCTGCAGCTGCTGCTCGGCAACATGGGCCGCCCCGGCGGAGGCATCATGGCGCTGCGCGGTCATGCCAGCATCCAGGGCTCGACCGACATCCCGACGCTGTTCAACCTGCTGCCCGGCTACCTGCCGATGCCCGACGCGAACAAGCACCGCTCGTTCACGGACTGGGTCGACAGCGTGCGCAACCCGGGCAGCAAGGGTTTCTGGTCGAAGGCCGACGCCTACGCGGTGAACCTGCTCAAGGCATACTGGGGCGACGCGGCGACCGCCGACAACGACTACTGCTTCGACTACATGCCGAAGATCACCGGCGACCTCGGCACCTACCGTTCGGTGCTCGACATGATCGATGGAAAGGTCAAGGGCTACTTCCTCCTCGGGCAGAACCCGGCCGTCGGCTCCGCCCACGGGCGCGCGCAGCGGCTCGGGATGGCGAACCTCGACTGGCTCGTGGTGCGCGACCTGTTCGAGATCGAGAGCGCCAACTTCTGGAAGGACTCCCCGGAGATCGAGACCGGTGAGATCGTGACCGAGGAGTGCGCCACCGAGGTGTTCCTCTTCCCGGCGGCCTCCTACGCCGAGAAGGAAGGCACCTTCACGCAGACCCAGCGGATGCTGCAGTGGCGGGAGAAGGCCGTCGAGCCGCCCGAGGACTGCCGCTCGGAACTGTGGTTCTTCTACCACCTCGGCCGCATGATGCGGGAGCGTCTGGCCGAGTCGACCGACGAGCGCGACCGTCCGCTGCTCGACCTGGCATGGGACTACCCCGTGCACGGCGAGTACGACGAGCCGAGTGCCGACGCAGTGCTCATGGAGATCAACGGCTACGACGTCGCGACCCGTCGGCCACTGTCGTCGTTCACCGAGATGAAGAACGACGGCTCCACCCTCGGTGGCTGCTGGATCTACACCGGGGTCTACGCCGACGGCGTCAACCAGGCCAACCGGCGTAAGTCCCGGCACGAGCAGTCGTTCGTGGCTCCCGAGTGGGGCTGGGCGTGGCCGATGAACCGCCGCATCCTGTACAACCGGGCATCCGCCGACCCCAAGGGCAGGCCGTGGAGCGAACGCAAGGCCTACGTGTGGTGGGACGAGGACGCACAGCAGTGGACGGGTGCGGACGTGCCGGACTTCGAGAAGACGAAGCCGCCGAGCTACCGCTCCCCCGACGGCGCCGACGGTGTCGAGGCGCTCGAAGGGATCGATCCGTTCGTCATGCAGGGCGACGGCAAGGGTGCCCTCTACGCCCCCCAGGGGCTCGTCGACGGTCCGATGCCGACGCACTACGAACCGGTGGAGTCGCCGTTCCGCAATCCGCTCTACGCGCAGCAGTCCAACCCGACGCGCATGGAGTACCGGCGTGACGACAATCCGATGAACCCCTCACCGCCGGAAGAACACAGCGACGTGTTCCCCTTCGTGTTCACGACGAGTCGTCTCACCGAGCACCACACCGCCGGCGGCATGAGCCGCTATCTCGAACATCTCGCCGAACTGCAACCGGAGATGTTCGTGGAGGTCTCCCCTGCCCTGGCGGCCGAACGGGGACTCGAGCACATGGGCTGGTGCCACGTCGTCACCGCCCGCTCTGCGATCGAGGGCCGGGTCCTGGTGACCGAGCGGTTGCGTCCGCTGAAGGTGGAGGGACGGACCGTCCACCAGGTGTGGATGCCCTATCACTGGGGCAGCGGCGGCATGGTGACCGGCGACTCGACCAACGATCTGTTCGGAATCACGTTGGACCCCAACGTGCTCATCCAGGAGACCAAGGTCGGTACGTGCGACGTCCGGGCAGGACGCCGACCGTCCGGAGCGGCACTGCGGGAGTACGTCGAGGGATATGCGCGGCGGGCCGGGGTAACCGATCACGTGTACCCACCCATCGTGACGGTCCCGGACGGCGATACGGCCTCGGACGACCCACGTGCCCCGGAGGAGGACGAGTGACGGGTCCCAACAGCTTCTTCGGACCGATCGACCCGGCACCCGATGCCGGGTACGAGGATCCGCCGGCTCGCAAGGGCTTCTTCACCGACACCAGTGTGTGCATCGGGTGCAAGGCCTGCGAGGTGGCCTGCAAGGAGTGGAACGACGTCCCCGAGAACGCCTTCGCGATGCTCGGCACCTCGTACGACAACAGTCATTCGCTCAACGCCAATCAGTGGCGGCACGTCGCCTTCATCGAGCGCCCTGCGGAGTCGAAACCGCCGGTCTCGCTGGGGATGCCGACCGTCGGCGCGACCCCGACGGAGCTTCCGGAGGAGGAGAAGCCGGACTTCCGCTGGTTGATGTCCTCGGACGTGTGCAAGCACTGCACCCACGCGGCGTGCCTCGACGTGTGCCCGACCGGGTCGCTGTTCCGCAGCGAGTTCGGCACGGTGGTCGTGCAGGACGACATCTGCAACGGCTGCGGATACTGCGTCGCTGCGTGCCCGTACGGCGTCATCGACCGTCGCAAGGGTCCAGAGGGCGACCCGAAGGTCGGTATCGCCCAGAAGTGCACGCTCTGTTACGACCGGCTCACCGACGGCCAGACCCCGTCCTGCGCGCAGGCGTGCCCCACGGAGTCGATCCAGTACGGCGACGTCGAGGAACTGCGCGCTCGCGCCGAGGAACGACTGGCCGCCCTGCACGAGCGCGGCGTGAGCGAGGCACGACTCTACGGCAACGATCCCGAGGACGGGGTCGGCGGGACCGGCGCCTTCTTCCTGCTCCTCGACGAACCGGAGGTCTACGGCCTGCCGCCGGATCCGGTGGTGACGACCAAGGATCTGCCGGAGATGTGGACCCGCGCCGCAGTGGCAGCGGTCGCGATGCTGGCGGGCGCCGCCGCGTCGTTCCTGAGGAGGCGCTGATGACCCAGGTGCAGCACGGCGGCAGCCCGGGCAACCCCCGCCGGTCCGGAGGTGGTCGCGGCGGCGACCGGGTGATGGTGCCGGAGGCCGACTTCGAGTCCTATTACGGACGCCAGATCGTGAAGCCGGCCCCGTGGGAACACGACATCGCGATCTATCTGTTCACCGGCGGCGTGGCCGCGGGCAGCTCGCTGCTCGCCGCGGGTGCCGATCTCACGGGGCGGCCCGCCCTGCGTCGCGTCGCCCGATTCGGTTCGCTCACATCGCTGCTCGTCAGTGTCGGTGCGCTGGTTCACGATCTCGGCAAACCGAGCCGCTTCCTCAACATGCTGCGAGTCGCCAAACCGACCTCCCCGATGTCGGTCGGTACGTGGATCCTGTCGCTGCACGGTCCGTTCGCGGGCGTCGCGGCGGTCGCGGAGATCGCCGCGATGCTCCCCGCTCGGTGGAAGCGCGGGCCGGTGCGCCTGCTGCTCGCCCTCGGCCGGCCCGCCGGGATCGTGGGTGCACTGACGGCACCGCCGGTCGCCGCCTATACCGGAGTCCTGTTGTCCGACACCGCAACCCCAGCCTGGCACTCCGCCTTCAAGGAAATCCCCTTCGTGTTCTGTGGGTCGGCAGCGGCCGCATCGGGTGGTCTCGGACTGCTGGGTGCGCCGGTCGCCGAGGCCGGGCCGGCACGCGCCTTCGCCGTCGGCGGTGCGCTCGTCGAACTCGCGACCGAGCAGCAGATGGAGAAGTCGATGGGCCTGTCGGCCGAGACGCTCCACCAGGGCCGCCCCGGGCGACTGATGAGGGCCAGCAAGGCATTGACGGTGGCCGGCGCGCTCGGCGCACTCGCCGGCCGCCGCAATCGCGTGGTATCGGCAGTGTCCGGTGCCGCTCTCATGGCCGGTTCGCTGTGCACGCGACTCGGTGTCTACGAGGCCGGCATCGCGTCGGCGAAGGATCCCAAGTACACCGTCGTTCCCCAGCGTGAACGAGTCGATCGCGGGGAACCCGTTCGTTACCGCAGCTGAGATCCGGCTCGCGGGCAGGACGAAGGAGAACGCATGGACTCCGGCAAGCCTACGCGCGAACCACACGGCGACGCCGCGACGGCTCAGCCTCCGGGCAGCTTCCGCTGGCTCCTCGTGGCCGGGGGTCTGTTGCTGCAGTTCTCGATCGGCGCGGTCTACGCGTGGTCGGTCTTCGGCGGAGCCCTCGAGAACGCCGACTCCTGGCAACTGAGCACGGTCCGGGCCTCACTGCCGTTCACCGTGACCATCGGCATGATCTTCATCGGCACCTATCTCGGTGGCCGACTGCAGGATCTGAAAGGTCCCCGAGTCGTCGCGTTGATCGGCGGCATCATCTATGCGCTCGGCATCCTCCTCGCCTCCTTCACCGACGGAGCCGAGGACTACTGGCTGCTCATCCTCGGGTACGGCATCATCAGCGGTTTCGGGCTGGGCTTCGCGTACATTGTCCCGATCGCCATGCTGCAGAAGTGGTTCCCCGACAAGACCGGTCTCATCACCGGACTCGCTGTGGGCGGTTTCGGGTTCGGCGCCGTCCTCACCTCGCCGGTCGCGCAGTGGCTCATCGACCGGAATCCGGACGACCCCACGAGCGCCTTCCTGCCTTTGGGTATCGCCTACCTCGTGATGTCGCTGGCCGGTGCGGCACTCTTCCGCAACCCGCCCGAGGGGTACACCGTGCCGGGCTTCGACCCCGTCGGCCGCGACGGCAGCGGAGCGGACCGCGGCAAGGAGTACACCCAGAACGAGGCCCTCCGCACGCCCCAGTGGTACCTACTGACCGCCATCCTCACCCTGTGCGTGACCGCCGGCATCTCCCTGATCTCGCAGGCGAAGCCGAGTGCGTCCGACATCGCCGGTTTCAGCACCTCCGGCGCGGCGGCACTCGTGGGCGTGCTCGCGATCTTCAACGGCGCCGGCCGGATCGTGTGGGCGGCGATCTCCGACCATATCGGCCGGATGAAGACCTTCACCGCACTGCTCGTGCTGCAGGGCGTGTGCCTGATCGTGCTGCCGCATGCCACCGGCGTGGTGCTGTTCTCGGTCCTGGCCGCGATCATCTATCTCTGCTACGGCGGCGCATTCGGCACCATGCCCGCCACCGCCGGCGACTTCTTCGGGGTCCGCAACGCCGGCGCCATCTACGGCCTGATGCTCATCGGGTGGAGCATCGGCGGCATCATCGGCCCGATCATCGCGTCTACGCTCCTCGGCGACGACAAGGCCTATACCCTCGCCTACACCACCATCGGCATCATCGCGCTCGTATCGGTCGTGCTCACGATGATCACGAAGGTACCCGCGGCACGCCGGGAGTCGGCCTCGGCCCGGTCCTGATCCGGAGCGCCGCCCTGCTCGCTCACACTCGGGGCGCTTCGTGGGTGTGCAACCACGAGACGACCTGCGTGCGGGAGTGCACGCCGAGTGTGTCGAGGATCCGTTCCAGGGCACCGTTCGCCGCGTCGACTGCAGAGCCGAGGCGCCCGAGATGGAAATGGGCGAGCCCCGAGACCCACAGCGCAGAGGCCTTGTTCCACCGCTCGCCGTGCTGGCCCGCCATCTCGACGACACGAGCACACGCCTTCAGGGCGTCGTCGCGTCGTCCGTCGTAGGTCTGCGCCATCGCCAGCTGGAACAGGCAGGTCAGGTGGGCGGCGTGGTGGCCGTGCGCACGATGCACCCGGGCCGCACGGAGGTAGAGGCCGATCGCCTCGGCCGTCGCCCCGCAGAACAGTGCGTGCAGAGCGCTCCAGTGCGCGACGAGGTGGCCGGGTTCGTCACCCCGCACCACCTCGAGCGTCCCCGCGCGGTAGGAACTCGATCCGCCCTTCCGATCCGCTACTCCGCGGGAGGGGCCGAGCGACGATCCGACGTCGCCGGCCCTTCTCCGCGTTCCTCGTCGTCGCGCGCGGCGCGGGCGGCCTCGCGCATCTCGATCGCGTCGGTGATCAACTCACCGATCTCGCGGGTGACGTCGCGGACCGCTCCGGTGATGATCCCCGCGATCGCGCCGACGTGGGTGGCCGCCGACTCGGTGACCTCCTGGATCGTGTCCTTGTTACGCTCGAATCTTCCCACCATGTTCGACCCCCTCGATCGTGTCGTCCGCGAGGGTACCCGCATCGTCGAGCGGGCGATCGGTGGAGCGGTGACGTTCGACGATCACCCGCGACCCGGGTTCGGGCGCGAACCAGCCGGGAGGGAGAGCAAGCGTGAAGATCTTCTTCCACACCGACGTCACCTGGGCGGTGAAGCCACCGGTGTTGTACGGAAGTCCGTGCTTCTCACACAGTTCCCTGACCTTCGGCGCGAGCTCCGGATAGCGGTGCGCCGGCAGGTCGGGGAACAGGTGGTGCTCGATCTGGTGCGACAGGTTGCCCGACATGATGTGGAACAACGGCGACCCGGTGATGTTCGCGCTGCCCAGCATCTGCCGGACGTACCACTCACCACGGGTCTCCTCGGCGGTCTCCTCCTCCGTGAAGGACTGCACGCCGGACGGGAAGTGGCCGCAGAAGATGATCGAGTACGCCCACACGTTGCGCACCAGATTGGCGGTCGCGTTGCCGAGCAGCGTCGGGAAGAACATCGGTCCGCTCAGCAGCGGGAAGGCGATGTAGTCCTTGATCACCTGACGGCGCGCCTTGCGCCACCAGCCTTTCGCGATCGGGATCACGTCGCGCCACGAGCGTTTCCCGGCGACGATCCGGTCGACCTCCGCGTCGTGCATCATCACGCCCCACTCGAACAGCAGCATGAGGGCGGTCGCGTAGACCGGGTTGCCGAGATAGTAGGGATGCCACTTCTGGGCCGGGTCCATGCGCAGGATCCCGTATCCTATGTCGCGGTCCTGGCCGAGGATGTTGGTGTAGGTGTGGTGCACGTAGTTGTGCGAGTGCCGCCACTGGTCCGACGGGCACACCGTGTCCCATTCGAAGACACGGGAATTCAGCGACGGCTCGCGCATCCAGTCGTATTGACCGTGCATGACGTTGTGCCCGATCTCCATGTTGTCGAGGATCTTCGACACGCTCAGCGCCGCGACACCGGCGACCCATGCGGGCGGGAGGAATCCGACGAAGAGCAGACCGCGACCGGCGATCTCGAATCCGCGCTGCGCCCTGATGATCCGGTAGAGATACTCACGGTCCTCGTCACCGAGGGATGCGAGCGTCTGCTCCCGCAGTGCGTCGAGTTCGCGGCCGATCTCCTCGACACTGTCGTGGTCGAGGACGAGCGGTTCGTTCTCGACCGAAGAGCTGCGGCCGGACAGGAAGGGCAGGAAGGGAACGGTGGGTAGGGACAATCCGAACATGATGTCCTCCAATGATTTCGGTGGTGTCGCCGGACGGCCGGTTCAGAGTTCGACGGCGACGTCGCCGACCGGGGCGTTGACACAGATCTGGATGCGGCGGCCCGGTTCCGAATCGACGTCGCCGGTACGCACGTCGCGCGTGCACCCCGACAGCCGGACGGCGGTGCAGCTGTGGCAGATGCCCATGCGGCATCCGTGTTCGGGCGTGAGACCGGCCGCTTCGGCCTGTTCGAGCAGCGTCGACCCGGTGTTCTGGGCAACCACGCCGGATTCGGCGAAGGAGATCTCGCCGCCGGCATCGTCCGTCGACACGACCGGTGGTGCGAGGACGAATTCCTCGGTGTTCACCATCGTCTCGGCGCCCTGTTCGGCGTAGACCTCGCGGATGCCCGCGACCATCTCCGCCGGACCACACACGAAGGTGGGCGTGTCGGCGTACCAGGGTGCGACGGCCGCGAGGTGGCTGCGGTCGAACCGACCCTGCAGCAGCCCGTCGTCGGAGCGGGTGTGCGCGTGGACGATCTCGATGTTGGGTCGGTCGGCAAGAGCGTCGAGTTCGGCGCGGCGCGGAACATGCCCGGGGGTACGGGTGTAGTAGAGCAGCACCGCGCACCCGTCGTACCCCTCGGCGACGAGACCGGACAGCATCGACAGCACGGGAGTCAGCCCGGAGCCCGCGGCGACGAACAGCAGACGTCGGGGGCGTGGGCTCGGCAGCACGAACTCGCCTGCGGGAGAACCGAGTTCGATGACGTCTCCGACCTGCGCTCGGTCGTGGAGGTGGCGTGAGACGGTACCCTCGGGATGCCTGCCGATGGTGAACCGCAGGTCGGGCCGGCGCTTCGACTCCGCTTCGACGAGCGTCGGCGAGTAGCAGCGCGTATGCCGCACACCGTCGACACGCACCGACACGGTCACGTACTGCCCGGGTAGGGGTCGGCACGGCTGTGCGGGGCGCACCGTGATCGTGAGCGAGTCGGTGGCGCTTCGGTCCACATCTGTAATCCGGGCATAGTTCGCCGACGTGACGAGAAGCGGGTCGGCGAGTTCCAGGTAGCGGTCCGGGTGATGCGGGTAGGACAGCACTCCAAGTGCCTCTACCAGCAATTTTCGCAACGAACCCGAGCGCCGGACGGGCGTCGGACGGGCGCGCACGATCATGTCTGTCCGCCTTTCGGTAGACCTCTGCGTGCTCAGTGAACGAATGTGCACTGAAATCAGTGTGGCAGCCGGACACACCCGCCTGTCAACCCCGATGTGACTGCTGACACAGATGTACGGACACCGCTGGGAACGTCATGCCTAGACTCAGGGGGTGTCCACCGCTTCCGCACCTCCGCCGACCACACGCGCCGAACGCAAGGAACGCACACGTCAGGCGCTTCTCGACGCCGCCCTCGACCTGTCCGCCGACCGGGGACTCGGCGGGCTGAGTCTGAGGGAGGTGGCCCGTCACGCGGGCATCGTGCCCACCGCGTTCTACCGGCACTTCTCGTCCATGGACGAGCTCGGCGTCACCCTTGCGGCGGACACGATGCGGGTACTTCGGCGCCTGCTGCGCGACGCGCGTCGCACGCCCGGTCCGGCAGGTGCGCGGCAATCGCTCGACGTGCTGGTCCAACAGGTACGGGCACACAAGGCGGCTTTCCGGTTCCTGGCACGCGAACGCCACGGCGGCGTTCCCGAGGTCGCCGCCGCGATCTCCGTCGAACTGCGCCTGCTGACCAGCGAGCTCGCCGCCGACCTGGGCCGCTCCCCGGGCCTCGAGGACTGGGAGTTCGACGATCTCGAGATGGCCGCCGATCTGCTGGTCACCGCGATGCTCGATTTCGTCCTCGACCTGCTCGCCGTCGAACGTCCCGGCAGTGCGCAGGAATCGGAGGTGGTCACGCGCGCGGAGAAACAGATGCGTCTGATCCTGCTGGGCGCGGCGGCGTGGCGGCCGCGACGGACGTCGAACGACCGGTGACGGGTCGGCGCGACGCCGGTTCGTCGAGGTGGCCAGGAAATCCTGTCGCAGACACTCCTCTTCCGTAACGTGGTTCCCATGGCATCGACCGAACCCGCCACCTACGACGACCTGACCTTCGACGTGCGCGTGGCGGGTCCGAGGGACGGCCCACCCGTCGTGCTCCTGCACGGCTTCCCCGAGACATCACGCAGCTGGACGCCGGTGGCGCGCCTGCTCGTCGAGCGCGGTTTCCGCGTGATCGCCCCCGACCAGCGCGGGTACTCCCCCGGTGCCCGGCCGAACGGCGTCGAGCACTACGCGGTGCCGGCGCTCGCCGGTGATGTCCTCGGCCTGCTCGACGAGTTCGGGCTCGATCGCGTCCACCTCGTCGGACACGACTGGGGCGCCGCTGTGGCGTGGTACTTCGCCGCCCACAATCCCGACCGCGTCTCGGCGTTGACCGCGGTCTCGGTCCCCCACCTCGCCGCCTACGGCTGGGCGTTGCGGGAGGACGCCGACCAGCGCGAACGCTCCTCCTACATCGGTCTCTTCCGCGAGGAAGGCAAGGCGGAGACCCTGCTCCTCGCCGACGACGCGCGGCGCCTGCGGGCGATGTTCACCTCCGCAGTCGACCACGACTCGGTCGACCACTACGTCTCCGCCCTGTCCGCGCCGGGCGCTCTCACCGCCGCCCTGAACTGGTATCGCGCCATGACGCGGGATCTCGATTCGACTCCCCCGGTCCGCGTCCCGACGACCTACATCTGGAGCACCGCCGACATCGCGATCGGCCGCGCCGGCGCCGAACGCTGCGGCGAATTCGTCGACGCCGAGTACGACTTCGTGGTCCTGCCCGACGTCTCGCACTGGATTCCGGAGGAAGCGCCGGCCGAGATCGCGAACGCAATCTCGCGGCGACGGAACGGCTGAGAGTCCACCGACCGTGGCTTCCGGCCGCCGGGAAAGTGGTGGTAGATCGAGCCGCGCGGCGCCCCGCTGTTCTCGAGCACGTCCCGGAACGACGTGGCCGCGACACCTCGTTCTCTCATCAGCGCGATCGCGCCGGCGATCATCGCCGCGCGCGGTCCGTCCCGCCGTTCTGCAGCGATCACCCGTTCCTCCGGCAGTGGTGGTTGTCCCCCATACTCTGTGTATGTTGTCGTACGGATCCGATCCTGCGCGACACCATCTTCCGAGGAGACCCTGCCATGACCGACGTCTCGGTGACCACTCACGTCTTCGACGCTGCCGTCGACCTGTTCGAGGTCCGGGACGATCGCACCGAAGGGCACACGCACCCCGCCTACGCGAACATGGTCGGCCCGTTCGGCGGTATCACCGCCGCGACTCTCCTCCGCGCGGTCGAACGACACCCGGACGTCCTCGGCATGCCGCTGTCCCTGACGGTCAACTACGCCGGCCCCATCGCCGACGGACCGTTCGACATCGCGGTGCGCCCGGTGCGCACGAACCGGACCACCCAGCACTGGTCGATCGAACTGTCGCAGGGCGGCGAGGTCGCCACCACCGCAACGGCCGTCTTCGGTCTCCGTCGCCCCACCTGGTCGTCGACCGAACTGCAGGCGCCGGCCGCCCCGGCACCCGACTCGCTCGAGCCGACACCGCTGCCCGACTTCATCGCGTGGGCACGCAACTACGAGATGCGGTACACCGCAGGAGTCGTTCCCGAGGAGGGCAGCGCGGAGGTCGCCGACTCCACGTCGACGCTGTGGGTCCGCGACGTCCCGTCGCGCCCGCTCGACTTCGCCTCGCTCACCGCGATGTGCGACATCTTCTACCCCCGGGCATTCCTGCGTCTGGGTCGGGTGCTGCCGGCCGGCACGGTCTCGATGACCGTCTACTTCCACGCGGACCCGGAGACCGTTGCCGCGCAATCCGACAGCCCCGTGCTCGCGACCGCACGTGCGAATCGGTTCGAACAGGGCTTCTTCGACCAGAGCGCACAACTGTGGGGTCGCGACGGCGTTCTGCTCGCGACCTCGCACCAGATCGTCTACTTCAAGGCATGAGCGGGACGGTCGGTATTCGATCGACCCGACCGGTCGGCATTCGGCGCCCGCTCCGGTCACCGGCACACCTGTAGCCTCGGAAACATCCACCCACCGGATTGCGAGGTCCACTGTGACGATGCCGAGACTTCTCCGACGATCGGGGGTCATCGCCTGCGCCGCAATCGCGTTCACGACCGTGGGCACGGTCGCCTGCGCCGACACGCAGGACATGCCCCCGGCTGCGGACTACGCGTCGTACGTCGCCCTGGGAGACTCGTTCACCTCCGGGCCCGGCATCCCGCCGCAGACCGACGGCGATCCGTGCGGGCGGTCGGAGAGCAACTACCCCACCCTCGTCGCGACCGATCTCGGTATCGAGGACTTCGTCGACGCGTCGTGCGGCGCCGCCACCTCACTCGACTTCGCGATGCCGCAGACCACCTTCCGCGGCGCGACGGTGCCACCGCAGTACGACGCGCTGCGCCCCGACACCGAACTCGTCACTGTGGGTATCGGCGGCAACGACATCGGTCTCGTCCAGCTGGCGCTGGGATGCGTCAATCTCTCGGCGCCACCCGACGGCGCGTCGTGCGCGATCACGAACACCCCGGACGGCACCGACCGTGTCGACGCCGCCATCGACGCCTTCGCGCCCGTCTACACCACGGTGATCGACGAGATCCGCCGGCGTTCCCCGGAGGCACGCATCGTGCTCGTCGGCTATCCCACCGGAATCCGCGACGGCGGGTGCTTCCCCGAGCAGCGGATCTGGCCCGACGACGCGACCTACCTGCAGGAGAAGATCGACCGGTTGAACACCGTCATGCGCGAGCAGGCCGAGGCCGCGGACGTGGACTACGTCGATCTGCGCGATTCGAGCCGCGACCACGACGTGTGCGCCGATCCGGAGACCCGGTGGATGGCCGGCCTGCAGCCGGCCGCCGGATCGATCCCGCTGCATCCGAACGCGGCCGGGCACCGCAACGCCGCCGACCAGGTGCTCGCCACGATCACCGACTGAGCCGGTTCACGCCTGCTCCGGCGTCTCGGGAGCCCGCACGGCGAGCAACGACACCAGGCCCGCGCCGAGCACGATCAGCAACCCCACGATCCCCGCTCGGTCGGTGCCGAACCACCACACGAAGAACCCGAACAGCGTCGGTGCCAGAAACGACACCGCACGTCCCGTCGTCGCGTAGAGACCGAACATCTGCCCCTCCCGTCCCGGCGGGGTCAGGCGCGCCAGGAAGGTCCGCGCCGACGACTGGGCCGGACCGACGAACAGACACAGCACCAGACCGAAGATCCAGAACATCGTCGGACCCGACACCACGAGCAGGACGATGCTGGTCGCGATCATCGCGACCAGCGAGCCCACGATGACCGCCTTGGGCCCGACCCGGTCGTCGACGCGTCCGGCCACCAGTGCGCCCACCGCGGAGACGACGTTCGCGGCGACACCGAAGATCAGCACATCGCCCGCTCCGATCCCGTAGACCGTGACGGCGAGGACCGCCCCGAAGGTGAAGACGCCGGCGAGACCGTCCCGGAACAACGCCGACGCCCCGAGGTACCAGATGGTGCGACGATCCGCCCGCCACAACTCCGTCAGGTCGCGCCACAGCACGCGGTAGGACTCGACGAAACCGGCGCGGCGGGCGACGTCGCCACGCGCGACCGGCTTCTCCGGGACGGCGAGCAGCACGGGCACAGCGAACACCGCGAACCACACGGCCGCGAACAGCGCGACGAGCCGGATGTTGGTGCCGCCCTCGGTGGGCACACCGAGGAAACCGCGGGTGTCGCCGTCGCCGGCGATGAACCCGGTGTAGCACAACAGCAGGAGCACGATGCCACCGAAATAGCCCATCGCCCAACCGAAGCCCGACACCCGTCCGATGTCGTCCGGCGTCGACACCTGGCGCAGCATCGAGTTGTACGGGACCTGCGCGAGCTCGGCCATCACGGATGCCACGCCGAGCAGGACCAGCCCGAGCCACAGATAGTGGTAGTCGTCGCGCACGAAGTACATCGCCGCCATCGCCGCGACGGTGACCCCGGTGAGGATGCCCAGCGACCATTTCCGTCGCCCGACTGCGTCGAACCGCTGGCCCGACACCGGCGCGGTCACGGCGATGACGAACCCGGCGATGCCGAGCGACCATCCGAGCCAGGTGCTCGCCGAGATCCCACCCGGCAGGTCGTCGCCGACCGCGTCGGTGAGATAGACGGAGAATACGAACGTCAGGATCACGGCGTTGAACGCCGCGGAACCCCAGTCCCACAGACCCCACGAGACGACCTGACGACGTGTCGTAGCCTCCCCGGCCCCGCTCGCCGTGTCCGTGAACGCATTCATGCCCCGGAGCCTAGGCTTCCGGAGCTGCGGTGGCATGGAACGACTCCGTCGCGCGGCACCGAACGACTCGGCCCCATGGCCGGGGCCGGCCCGGTCGCCGCTCCCGAGCCTGCCGCTACGCTGACCCACTGTGACTCTGCCGAATCCCCATCCCGATGCCCGTGCCGTCGTCACCGGAGCGTCCTCCGGCATCGGCGAGGCCCTCGCAACCGAACTCGCCACCCGCGGCCATTCGCTGATCCTGGTCGCCCGTCGCGGAGAGGTGATGGAGGTCCTCGCCGAGACCCTGCGCGCGAAGCACGGCGTGACCGTCGAGGTGCGCGCCTGCGATCTGTCGGACCGCGACGCACGGACACCACTCGCCGACGAACTCGGACGTAGGCGCATCAGCATCCTGTGCAACAACGCCGGTATCGCCACCTTCGGCGCGGTCGCCGAGCTCGACGCGGCCTACGAGCGGGCACAGGTCGAGCTCAACGCCGTCGCCGTCCACGACCTCACCCTCGCGGTGCTGCCGCAGATGGTCGAGCGGAACTCCGGCGCGATCCTCATGGTGGGTTCGGCCGCAGGCAACATGCCGATCCCGAACAACGCCACCTACGCCGCGACGAAGGCGTTCGTCAACACCTTCTCCGAGTCCCTGCGCGGTGAGCTCAAGGGCACCGGCGTGCATGTCACGCTGCTCGCCCCCGGCCCGGTGCGCACCGAGGAACCCGACCCGGCCGAGGCGTCGATCGTCGACAAGCTGGTCCCGGACTTCCTGTGGATCTCGAGCGAACACACCGCGAAGGTGTCGCTCGACGCGCTCGCCGCGAACCGGATGCGCATCGTGCCCGGTGTGATCAGCAAGGCCATGTCGGCTGCCGGTCAGTTCTCGCCGCGGTCCATCTCGGCCCCGATCGCCGGCGCGTTCTACAAGAAGCTCGGCGGCAGCTGACGGGCCACCGCCCAACGAATCGTTCCTTCACCGCCTTCGGCGGCGTCCTGTGCCGAATAGACTCCGGCCGATCTCCCGGCCGGCTGCGGACGCCGCCGAGCGGATGAAGCTGCGCACGGCTGCGCTGCCGAGCACCTGCTCCACGACCGACGCCCCGGCATCGTCCGGCGCCTGCGACGGCATGTCCGGGATCGGTTCGATGTCGGTGGCCCCGACCACCGATGCGGTGAGCTTCTCGTAGGCCGATTCCCGGTCGATGGTGCGGCCGTACTTCCCGTAGAGCGGGTTCGCTTGCGCCGACGCACGCATCGCGCTCTCCCCCACTGTGCCCATCAGCGAGCGCGGCGGTCGCAGACGCGTCCAGGCGACGGGCGTGGGCGTGCCCAGTTCGGACAGGACCGTCACGATCGCCTCCCCGGTCGCCAGACCGGTCAGAGCGTCGGCGAGATCGTAGGCGTCGGTCTTCGGGAAGGTACGCACCACCTTCGCGAGCGCGGCCTCGTCCTCGGGGGTGAAGGCGCGCAACGCGTGCTGGATCCGCGCTCCCAGTTGTGAGAGCACGCTCCGGGAGATATCGGTGGGCGACTGCGTACAGAAGACCACACCGACGCCCTTGGACCGGATGAGCTTCACGGTCTGTTCGATCTGCTGCAGGAACGCCTTCGACGCATCGGTGAAGAGCAGATGCGCCTCGTCGAAGAAGAACACGAGCCGCGGTGTGTCGACGTCGCCGACCTCCGGTAGCGACTGGAACAGGTCGGCGAGCAACCACATCAGGAATGTCGAGAACAGCGCGGGTCGAGTGGCCTCGTCGCCGAACTCGAACAGGTTGATCGTGCCCTGACCGTCGATCACCCGCAGCAGGTCCTCGACCTCCAGTTCGGGTTCGCCGAAGAATCCGTCCCCACCCGCGTTCTCGAGGTTGACGACCGCGCGGAGGATGACGCCGGCGGTCGCGGGCGACACGGCACCGAGATCGTCGAGTGCACCGCGCCCTTCGTCGCTCGTCAGGTGGCGGATCACCTGCCGCAGGTCGGCGAGATCGAGCAGCGGCAGGCCGTTGCGGTCGGCCCAGTGGAAGATCAACCCGAGAGTGGACTCCTGAATGGCGTTGAGCCCCAGCACCTTCGAGAGCAGGATCGGCCCGAACGAGGTGACGGTGGCGCGGACGGGGATACCGACCCCGTCGGTACCGAGCGAGTAGAAGGCCACAGGGTGCCCCGTGGGCGTCCAGTCCTCGTCGCCGGTGTCGCCCGCGCGGTTGAGCACCGCATCGTCGGGCTCGCCGGCGGCCGACAGGCCCGACAGATCGGACTTCACGTCGGCCATCACCACCGGCACCCCCGCCGCCGACAGTTGTTCGGCCATGACCTGCAGCGTCTTGGTCTTGCCCGTGCCGGTCGCACCGGCGACCAGCGCGTGACGATTCAGAGTGGCGAGCGGGATGCGCACCGGCGCGTCGGGATCGGCGACGCCGTCGAGCACGACGGTGCCCAGTTCCAGCGCCTCGCCGATCACCTCGTACCCGGCCGCGATGGTCGCGGCGGTGATCTCCGGCTTGTCGGTCATGCTCGCCCCCTCCGGCCTCGACCTCGCCCACTGCGACGGTACCGGGCCGTCGAACCCACGGAAGAACCATTCCTATCGGATGCCGGAATTGTCGCATTACAGTGATTCCGATCACAACCGCAGCGGCACGGTTTCCCAGCTAGTACACCGTGTTGACCTGCACTTTCTCTACGAGAATCCGTTCCGTCGACGACGTGAGGATCGTTCGCAAAAACAACGACGTGTGCTAGCAACGAACTACGCGACATATTCCACGAACACAGGAGAAACACATTGACGCCCAAGATCGCCATTCTCGGAGCAGGTCCCAGTGGACTCGCACAGCTGCGCGCTTTCGAAGCAGCCCGAAAGGCCGGTCTGGAGCAGATCCCCGACATCGTCTGCTACGAGAAGCAGCCCGACTGGGGAGGAATGTGGAACTACACCTGGCGCACGGGACTCGACGAGCACGGTGAGCCCGTCCACGGGAGCATGTACCGCTACCTGTGGTCCAACGGCCCGAAGGAATGCCTCGAGTTCGCCGACTACTCCTTCGAGGAGCACTTCGGACGCCCCATCCCGTCGTACCCGCCGCGCGCCGTCCTGCTCGACTACATCATGGGTCGCGTCGAGAAGAGCGACGTGCGCAAGTACATCCGGTTCAACACTGCGGTGCGGTGGGTCGAGTGGTCCGACGAGACGCAGAAATTCACCGTGACGGTGATGAACCACGACCGGGGCGCGCTGGAGTCCGACGAGTTCGACCACGTCGTCGTCGCCACCGGACACTTCTCCACCCCGCAGGTCCCCCACTTCGACGGTCTCGACCGGTTCCCGGGACGTGTGCTGCACGCCCACGACTTCCGCGACGCCCGCGAGTTCACCGGCAAGCGACTGCTGCTCGTCGGCAGCAGCTACTCGGCCGAGGACATCGGAACGCAATGCATCAAGTACGGCGCCGAACAGGTCACCTTCAGCTACCGCAGCGCACCGATGGGTCACCACTGGCCCGAGCAGTTCTCCGAGGTGCCGTTGCTCACCCATGTCGACGGCAAGGTCGCCCACTTCCGTGACGGCAGCACCCGCGTGGTCGACGCCATCGTGCTGTGCACGGGGTACAAACACCACTACCCGTTCCTGCCCGACGAACTCGCACTGCGCACCGACAACCGGCTCTACCCGCGCGACATCTACAAGGGCATCTTCTTCCAGCGCAACCCGAAGCTGATGTACCTCGGCGCACAGGACCAGTACTTCACGTTCAACATGTTCGACGCCCAAGCCTGGTACGCACGCGACTTCATGCTCGGCCGCGTCGACCTGCCCGACTTCGACACCCGCGAGCAGGACATCGACCACTGGCGGGCACGCGAGGAGAAGCTGTCGTCGCCGGTGGAGGAAATCGACTTCCAGGCCGCGTACATCCGCGATCTCGTCGACCGCACCGACTACCCCGAGTTCCACGTCGAACGCCAGGGGGAGGTGTTCAAGCAGTGGAAACAGGACAAGAAGCGCGACATCATGGGCTACCGCAACAACAGCTACCCCTCGACGCTCACCGGCACCGTCGCTCCGCCGCTGCCGGCACCGTGGATGGAGATCCTCGACGACTCCCCCGAGTCCTTCCTTCGGCACGACTTCACCGCCCCGGAAGTGAGCACAGTGGGCCGGACCCTCGACCGGCAGTACACCCTGGCGGCACGTCGTTCCACCCGTCCGGCGGCGCCGCGCACGGCCTCCGTGAAGGCGTGAGGGTGCCCGTTTCCTACCGGACCGTCGACGCCGCGCCTCATGGGTGCGGCGTCGGTGGATAGTCTGTCTGTCGTGCAGGACAAACTGGTATGGATCGACTGTGAGATGACGGGGCTGCGTCTCGGCAGCGACAAACTGATCGAGATCGCGGCTCTGGTCACCGACAGTGATCTCAACGTGCTCGGCGAGGGCGTGGACATCGTGATCCACGCCGACGACGACGCCCTCGCCGACATGCCGGAAGTCGTGCAGCAGATGCACGAGCGGTCCGGCCTCACCGAAGAGGTGCGCCGCTCGACGGTCAGCCTCGCCGAAGCGGAGAAGCAGGTCCTCGCGTACATCCGGGAGCACGTCACCGAGGCGGGCACGGCGCCGCTGGCCGGCAACTCCATCGCGACCGACCGCGCGTTCATCACCCGCGACATGCCCGAGCTCGACAACTACCTGCACTACCGCATGGTGGACGTCAGCTCGATCAAGGAGCTGTGCCGGCGCTGGTATCCGCGCATCTACTTCGGTCAGCCGGAGAAGGGCCTGTCGCACCGGGCACTAGCGGACATCAAGGAGTCGATCCGCGAACTGCGCTACTACCGGCGCACGGCCTTCGTGGCGCCTCCCGGCCCCACTCCGGCCGATCTTGCAGCCGTCGTGAAGGACCTGGGACCGGCCTGACCAGCCGATTCGTCTTTTTCGTCTTCGTCAGGCTAGTATCTGTACCGCAGGCGCAAGCCACCGAAAGGTTGCCGGCGAATGCAATGGTGAGTGTAGTTCAGTTGGTAGAGCACCAGGTTGTGATCCTGGCTGTCGCGGGTTCGAGTCCCGTCACTCACCCCGAAGAGAACCCCCGATCGGATTTCCGATCGGGGGTTTTCTCGTTCCCGGAAGAATCCTCACGCACAGCGGTTCCTCACGCGCAGGCCGGTCTATTCGAACGAGCGCGTCACGAAAGCGTCGACGTCGGCCCGGGAGCGCTCCACCGTCGTGTAGTGCCCGGCCATATAGACGCGGTAGTCGACGTCCGCCCCTGCGACCTTCATATCGGCTGCGAGCGCCGCGGACAGCGGCAACGGGACCATCACGTCGTGGATGCCGTGCGCGAGGAAGACCGGCCGGTCGTAGCCGTCCACCGGGGCGGCGAGATAATCGGCCAGCAGCGACGGCATCGGACCCTCGGCCAGCGGGCGCGCGAGCAGATCCCCGACCGGGATGTCGCGCACCGACTCCTCGAGATCGTCGTAGCAGAGCTCTTCGGCGCGATCGACGACCTCACGGCCGATCGGGGTCAGGTAGCTCTCGACGTCGGCCTCGGGGTAGGCGTCGCGCAGCCCAGCGAAGATGTACCCGCTGAAGCTGACGAGGCCCCACAGTCCCGGATCGGGGAAGCCCGGGACGCCGATCGTGAAGGCCCGTTCGAGGTTCGCCGGAGCACCCGTCGCGACCGTTCCGCGGAAGTCGAGTTCGGGAGCGCGGGAGGTCGCGATCGCAGCGGTGTGCAGCGCCGCGTGTCCTCCCTGCGACTGCCCCATCACGATCCAGCGCTCCGACAGCGGCGCCCCACTGTCGCGGGCGGCCCGGACGATGTCGACGATGCTGTTCGCGGCGCTGGGGCCGTCGAGATAACGGTGGAGGCCCTCGGAGCCCAGACCCGGGAAGTCGGCCGAGACGACCGCGTACCCGGAATCGAGCCAGTGCTGCAGATAGGTCCGCTCGAGATCGGAACGCGGCGTGCGGGTCGTGAGCGCGCAGTCGTCGCCCACACCGGTCGTGCCGTGTGCCCACGCGATGACGGGCCAGCCACCCTCGGGGGCATCCCCCCCGGGCAGGAACAACGCGCCCGTGGCGACGGTCGGCTCCCCCGACCGCCACTCGGTGGCGTACTCGAGCTTGATGGCCGTCGCGGCACCGGGCACCGACAGTTCGTCGGGCAGCGGCTGTTGCGAGACCACCGAACCCGGTGCCGGAGCGGTCGACGACGCGACCGGCGAGGCCGCCGCCCCTGCCGGTGTCAGCGCCGCGAGCAGCACGGCACCGCAGAAGGCAGCGCTCCACCATCTCCCCCGAACGGCCATCGATCCCCCTTCACCCGTCACGCCGCAGCGTTGCCGGCTTTCCATGTCGACCACGGGATGTTCCAGTCACCGAGTCCGTCCGTTCCGGGGAGGGTGCCGCCCACGGTGTTGCGGACCACGACGATGTCGCCGCGCTTGGTGTTGTCGAAGATCCACTTGGCGTTGGCGGGGCTGAGGTTCAGGCAGCCGTGACTGACGTTGCGCACACCCTGGTCGCCGAGCGACCACGGCGCGGAGTGGAAGAAGATGCCGCTGTAGGACATCCGCGTCGCCCACTCGACCGGCGTGCGGTAACCCTGCGCCGAGTCGGAGGGGACGCCGTAGGTGGACGAGTCCATGATCATGGACTCGAACCGGTCGCCGATGATGTAGACGCCGTTGGGCGTGGGCGTGGAGTCCTTGCCGAAGGAGGTCGGCATCGCGATGACGTCGACGCCGTTGCGCGTGACAGTGACCTGCTTGGTCGCGTCGTCCGCCGTGATGACCACCGCATCGCCGATGGTGAAGGACGAGTGGACGTCGGACTGACCGAAGAGGCCGTCGCCGAGATCCTTGCCGTAGACGTTCACATCGACGGTGATGGCGGTGCCGGGCACCCAGTAGTTCTCCGGCCGCCACCGCACCTCGCGGTTGTTGACCCAGTAGAAGGCGCCCTCGACGGGCGGGTTCGTGGTGACGGTGATGGCCGCCTCGGCCGCGAGCCGATCCGGGATGTTCTCGTCGAACTGCACGGCGATCGGCTGGCCGATACCCACGATCGAACCCTCACCGGGCAACACGTAGGGCTGGGTGAGATTGGCCGGCGACGAGGTGGTGAAGGCCGCCGTCGACGTGGTCGCGCCGCCGAGTCCGTACGCGACGGTCTCGAGCGTGTAGGAGCGGTTGTAGCCGAGCGGTGCGGTGTTCACCCAGGTGAGTCCGTCGTCGGCGAGTTCGCCCTGCACCGGCTCCCCTGCAGGGTTGAGCAGGGTCACCGAGTCGAGCTTGCCGTTGACCACCGAGACCGTCACCGGGTCGATCGGCGAGAAGCCGACCGATCCGTCGGCGACACTCGACGACACCGTCGGCTTGATCAGCGCCGCCACGGGATTGGAATCGATGGGCACTTCTTCGGCGCCCGTTCCCGAACCGCCGGCGCATCCCGTGACGAACGCAACAACGCCGACGACGACCACTCCGAGGATTCCCCGTACCCGACGACCCCGGGGGTTCCCCGCACTCGACTCCGTCACTTCCATACTCCGATCCCGCCTCCCCCAAGGCACCGAAAACGCACGTCACAACACCGAACACGATGATGCCAGCTTCTCTTGCGGCCGACCCGACGCGACTCCCCCGTACGTCGGTAACGTTCGAATGACAATCGCTCCGACCGTCCGATCCGTTACCCCCACAACCTTACAGAAACATTCTGACCAGCCGATTTGGCGCGTCGCGCGACGGTGTGTAATGTTCTTCTCGTTGCTGGGACGACATCCCGGGAACACATCGTCAAGCGCCATTAGCTCAATTGGCAGAGCAGCTGACTCTTAATCAGCGGGTTCGGGGTTCGAGTCCCTGATGGCGCACAACACGAAGGCCGGACACCCAGTGTCCGGCCTTCGTTCTGGCGGTGACACCGTCCTCCGCGTCGCCCGGCGACGACCGGGAGACACATCGCCACGCGCCATTAGCTCAATTGGCAGAGCAGCTGACTCTTAATCAGCGGGTTCGGGGTTCGAGTCCCTGATGGCGCACAACACGAAGGCCGGACACCGGAAACGGTGTCCGGCCTTCGTCGTTCGCGGCGGTTCGGCCCCGGAACGAGGAACACCCACGCCGGGTCGGCGTGGGTGTTCCTGTGTGCAGCCGGGGATCAGCGCAGGATTCTGCGCAGTACCAGCAATCCGACGACCGTGCCGGCCGCGATCGCCGCGTACTTCTTCACCTGCGGCTGGTTCACCTTCGCGAGGATGGTCTGCTTCGTGCTTGCCACCAGATTCTTCGGGTTGGCGCGGACGCTCAGTTCGTCGAGTGTGCTCGCGAGCTGATTGCGGGCCTTCTCGATCTCCCGCTCGATGTCCTCGGTGTCCCTAGCCACGTGTCCTCCAGAAGGTCGCTGCAGTGTGCTGCGACCACGGTAATGGACGCGCGCCGGGAATGGCTGCACGGTCCACTACTGTCGCCTCCATGACCGAGAACAGCAGACTCGCCCCCGGTGATCCCGCACCCGATTTCACCCTTCCCGATGCCGACGGCAACGAGGTGTCGCTGTCGGATTATCGCGGACGCAAGGTCATCGTGTACTTCTACCCAGCCGCGAGCACCCCGGGATGCACGAAGCAGGCGTGCGACTTCCGCGACAGTCTCGCCGAGCTGAACGAGGCGGGCCTCGAGGTGATCGGCATCTCGCCCGACAAGCCTGCCAAGCTCGCGAAGTTCCGCGACGCCGAACAGCTGACCTTCCCGCTGCTGTCGGATCCCGAGAAGATCACCCTCCAGGCATGGGGTGCCTTCGGCGAGAAGAAGATGTACGGCAAGACCGTCACCGGCGTCATCCGCTCGACCTTCCTCGTCGACGAGGACGGGAAGATCGAGGTCGCGCAGTACAACGTCCGCGCGACCGGGCACGTGGCGAAGCTGCGCCGCGACCTGTCCGTCTGACGCCCGGGTGCCCGGCCGGCAGCGTTACCGCGGCGCCAGCGAGGTCAGCAGCAGCGCCTCGGCTACGGCGAGATTCTCGATCTCGGTGGGGTCGACGCTCTCGTTCGGCGCGTGGATGACGCAGCGCGGTTCCTCGACGCCGATCAGGGCGATCTCGGCCCGCGGCACGGCGCGGTGCAGCGCGGTGCACAGCGGGATCGATCCGCCCTGCCCGGCGGTCCCGACCTCCCGGCCGTAGGCGGCCTCGAGCGCCGCGCGCAGTGCGGCGTAACCCGGACCGTCCGTCGCCGCCCGGAAGGGTTCGCCGAGGACGTCGCGGTCGATGCTCAGATGCGCTCCCCACGGGACGTGGGCCTCGAGATGGGCAACGAGCGCGTCCTGGGCGGTGCGGGCGTCGATGCCGGGCGGCACGCGCAGGTTCAGGCGTGCGGACGCGCGTGGCACGACCGCGGCGGCCGATCCGACCATCGGCGGAGCGTCGATCCCGAGGACGGTCAGTGCCGGTCGCGCCCACACCGCGTCGGCGACGGTTCCGGAGGTGGGGAGCGAGACACCGTCGAGCACGCCCGCGTCGGCGCGGAAACGGTCTTCGGGATAGGGCACACCGTCCCAGGTCGCGGTGCAGTCCAGTCCGTCGACGACGGTGTTGCCGTGCTCGTCGCGCAGGGTGCCGAGCAGATGGATCAGCGCGGCCAGCGCGTCGGGGGCCGCTCCCCCGTACATCCCGGAGTGGATCTCGCCCTTCAGCGTCTCGATGTGGACGTCGACGTTCGCGATGCCCCGCAGCGTCGTGGTGAGGGTGGGCCGGCCCACCTCGGCGTTGCCGCTGTCGCCGATGACGATGAGATCGGCGTCGAACATCTCGGGTCGTTCGGCGACGAGGTGGTCGAGGCCGGCGCCGCCCATCTCCTCCGAGCCCTCGACGACGATGCGGACACCGACGGGCAGTGGGCCGTCCGCACACAGCGCCCGCAGTGCGAGCAGGTGCATAACGACGTTGCCCTTGCAGTCGGCGGCGCCGCGGCCGTACCAGCGGCCGTCCCGTTCGGTGAGCGTGAAGGGCTCGCTGCGCCAGAGTGATTCGTCGCCGGGCGGCTGAACGTCGTAGTGGCTGTAGAGCAGAACCGTCGGGGCGCCGTCGGGGGCGGGCGTGTGTCCGAGTACGGCGAGCGAGCCGTCGGCGGTTTCGATCGTCTCGACGCTCTCGATTCCCGCCTCGGTGAAGGCATCCCACACCCAGTTCGCTGCACCGACGCATTCCTCCACCGGGAACTGGCGCGGATCCGCGACGGAACGGAACGCGACGAGCCGCGCGAGATCGTCGCGCGCAGCCGGCATCGCCTCCCGGATCCGCTCGCGGATGCGCTGCGTCGCGTCGGTGTCTGTCGCTGTCATGATCCGTCCTCCGCACGTCGGATGAGTACGTCGATTCCGTCCAGCAATCGTTCGAGACCGAAACGGAAGTCCTGCTCGTGCCATACTGCCTCGTCGTCGGCGTCGCTCCCGTCGGGGTCGAACGCGCCGCCCTCGACCGCCGCCAGCACCGAGGGGTACTTCTCGGGATCGAGGATGCGCCGCAGCATCGCCGGGGTGTCGGCCGGGTCGTCCGCGACATCGGTTCCGAGTTCCCACGAGAAGCGTGCGCGACCGATGGCGTAGAGCGAGATCATCATCACCACCTGCACCTTCGCAGGTTCGTCGAGTGGGGTGGCGGACAGCGCGCCGAGTCCCGCGTCGAGCCAGAGCAGGTTGTTGGGATAGTACGGCGCCGTGCGGATCGGGTACTGCGTCAGCCACTTGTGCGCGCGCAGACTCCGGTACTCGGCCATCGCCCATGCCTCGAGCCGTTCCCGCCAGTCGCCTCCGACCGGTAGCTCGGGGGGCGACCCGATGGCGCGGTCCCACGCGAGTTCGACGAGCTGGTCCTTGTTGCTCACGTAGCGGTACAGCGACATGGTGGTGAAACCCAGTTGCTTGGCCACCCGGCTCATCGAGAGCGCTTCGAGCCCTTCGGCGCCCGCCACCTCGATCGCCGCATCGAGGACTTGTTCGAGCGTGAGTCCCCGTCGCGGGCCCCGGGTGCCGGTATCGCTCAATCCCCATGCCAGCTGCACACTCTGCGGCAGCGGATCGTCGGGCTCGGGACTGCTCATGCTCCTCCAGATTTCGGGTCTTGCCGCCATCCTAAAACTGCGTACGCTATACACATCGGTATATTGCATACACAGTTAGTGAGATGCCATGACTCGTTCCGTTCCCGCCATCGACGTCCGGGGCCTACGCAAGTCGTTCGGCCCGACCACCGTTCTCGACGGCGTCGACCTCCGGGTCGACACCGGATCCGTCTTCGCACTGCTCGGCGCGAACGGCGCCGGCAAGTCCACCACCGTCCGCATCCTGACCACCCTGTTGCGCCCCGACGCGGGCACCGTCACCGTGGCCGGCCTGCCCCTCCCCGGCCGCGCCCACGCCGTGCGCGAGAACATCGCACTCACCGGCCAGTACGCCGCGATCGACGACGTCCTCACCGGCACGGAGAACCTCCGTCTCGCAGCGCGCATCGCGCACCTGCCGTCGGCCGCGATTCCCGGTCGCGTCCGTGACCTGATCGAACGTTTCGACTTCGCGCACGTCGCCGACCGGCGCGCCGGCACGTACTCCGGCGGCACGATGCGACGCCTCGACATCGCCATGAGTCTCGTCGCGTCCCCGCAGGTGTTGTTCCTCGACGAACCCACGACCGGGCTCGACCCGCGCAGCCGCCTCGTGATGTGGGAGGCGATCCGCGAACTCGCCGACGACGGCGTCACCATCTTCCTGACCACCCAATACCTCGAGGAGGCCGACCGACTCGCCGACCGCATCGCCGTCCTCGACGGCGGGCGGATCGTCGCCGAGGGCACACCCGACGTACTCAAGTCGCTTGTGCGCGGCGGCTATCTCGAACTGCGCTTCTCCACCGACGCCGACCTCACCCATGCCGCGTCGGTGCTCGACGGCGAGATCGACCGGGCAGCACTGACACTGCAGGTCCACACCAAGGGCGATCTGCCCCACGTCGCCGCCCTGCTCGACCGCCTCGCCGCCGAGGCGGTCCCCGTCGAGAAGTTCGGGCTGCACTCCCCCACCCTCGACGACGTCTTCCTCACCCTCACCGGCTCCACCGACGAAACAAAGGTCGTCCGATGACACTCCTCGCGCACCCCACCCCGCTCCGCTTCGCCGCGCGCGACCACGCCGCCGTGACCGGCAGGAACCTGCGGCGGATGCTCCGCAGCCCCGACGCGCTGCTGATGGGTCTCGCACTGCCGGTCCTGCTGCTCGTGTTGTTCGTCTACGTCTTCGGTGGCGCGATCGACACCGGCACCGACTATCTCAACTACGTCGTGCCCGGCATCGTGCTGTTGTCGGCGTCCTTCGGGGCGGCACAGACGGCCGTCGCGGTCGCCTCCGACATGCACCGCGGCATCGTCGACCGGTTCAGGTCCATGCCCATCGCCCGCTCCGCCGTGCTCACCGCGCACGTCGTCGCGAGTCTGGTCCGCAATCTCGCCAGCACCGTCGTGGTGTTCGTGGTGGCCGCACTCATGGGATTCCGGCCCGACGCCCACCTCGTCGAATGGGTGGCCGCCACCGGTGTCATCGCGTTGTTCGTCCTGGCGATCTCCGCCGTCTCGGCCGCGCTCGGGATGCTCGCGGGCAATGACGAGGCCGCGAGCGGGTTCACCTTCCTCCTGCTCTTCCTCCCCTACGTGAGCAGCGCGTTCGTCCCGCCCGAGACGATGCCCGGATGGCTGCGCGGTTTCGCCGAACACCAACCGGTCACCCCGGTGATCGAGACCGTCCGGGGACTGCTCACCGGCACCGGGATCGGATCGTCCGCGATCGTCGCGATCGGGTGGTGCGCGGCGTTCACCGCAATCGGCCTGGTCGCCGCCACAGCACTGTTCCGACAGCGGACCGCACGCTGACCTGTGGCTGCCCGGTTTGTGACACTCTGACTCACAACAAGTATTCGGGAAAGCACGGACGTCCGGCTAGCCTGGGCGCGTGGAGTCAGCAACGAACGGCCGCCGCGCCCCGCGCCGGATCGATCCGGCGCTCGAGGTTCAGGCCGAGCCCCAGGAGCTCGTGCCGCGTCGGCGGCCCACCCAGGAACGGAGCCGCCGCAAGTTCGACGCCCTGTTGGCCGCCTCGCGTGAACTGCTCACCGAGGTCGGCTTCGAGTCGTTCACCTGTGAGGAGGTCGCGTCCCGCGCCGACGTCCCCATCGGCACGCTCTACCAGTTCTTCGCCAACAAGTACGTGATCGTGTGCGAGCTCAACCGGCAGGACCTCGTCGGCGTCCAGAGCGAACTCGCCCAGTTCAACGGCAAGATCCCGTCCGTCGACTGGTTGCGCTTCCTCAACAGCTTCGTCGACCACCTCGCCGGACTGTGGACCACCGATCCGTCCCGCCGCGAGGTGTGGCTCGCGATGCAGTCCACCCCGTCCACCCGGGCCACCGGCGCCATCCACGAACGCGAGTTCGCCGAGCAGGTCGCGCGGATGCTGGCACCGCTCACCCCGGACACCCCGCGACCGCGCCGGAAGCTCATGGCCGAGGTGCTCGTCCACATCGTGTACTCGATGCTCAACTTCTCGGTGCAGGACGACCAGACCCACGCCGACGCCGTCGTCGAACTCAAGCGCATCATGGTCGCCTACCTGCAGATCGCCGAACAGGACTCACGCGCTCAGGCCAAGCGACGCCAACGCCGCGAGGAACGCGAGGAATCCGCACGCGGACAGGCCGGCCGGCAGGACACCGAAACGGATCAGGCCGAGGAAGCCAGCGCTCCCTCGGCCTGAGTCCCCACATCTACGTACGCCGGCCGTCGACCTCGTCGAGGACGACGAACGCGCCGGCCATGTCACCGTCGTGGGTCAACGACACATGGATCCGGACGCCGGTCAGCTTCTCGGCGACCTGCCGGTGCAGCCGGATGCTCGGGCGACCCCACGCGTCCGAGACCACTTCGATCTGCTGATGGATCGTCTCCGGTAGCACCGGTGGGCTGCCGAACAGCGACGCCGACCACGCCTTGATCACCGCCTCCTTCGCCGCCCACCGGGCGGCGAAGTGCCGGGCGGGATCGGAGCTGCGGGTGTTCGCGTCGCGACGCTCACCCGGTGTGAAGTTCGCCAGCATCGTCGTTCCCGTCCGACCCAGCTGTTCCGCGAACTCCGGCACCGACACGAGGTCGAACCCGACACCCGCAACTCCCATCCCGAGACCCGTGCCTACTTGCAGCCGGGCAGACCGGAGCGGTACACGTCGTCCTCACCGAGGCGAGCCTCCGGCGAGAGCAGCATGTCCGCCTCGAGCTGACGCGTGGCCGAAGCCGGCACGTGATCGTCACCGAGACGACGATCCGCGGGCCGCTGGTAGAGCGACGCTCCACCGGTCATCGCGTCCACCAGGCGACGCTTGCCGGCGACGGTGCGCTCGGCCGCCTTCGCCAGGTAGACCTCCCGGCGCTCCGCCGGGATCGCCTCGACGAACGCCTGCGGATGGACCACCGCGATCAGACCCGACACGTGCCCGAAGCCGAGGCTCGTGAGCAGACCCGCCTTGAGCGGGAGCTGCTCGCCGAACCGGATCGGCGTGCGCGGCCACACCAGGTGCTCGAACTCCGCCATCTTCTCGTCGACACAGTCGAGGCTGCGGTTCGGCGGAACCACACCCTGCGTGAGGACCTGGCACAGGCCGATCAGCTGGAAGGCGGCGGCGCCACCCTTGGCGTGACCGGTCAGCGACTTCTGCGAGACCACGAACATGGGGTTGCCCTCGCTGCGGCCCAGCGCACCGGCCAGACGCTCGTGCAGCTCGGCCTCGTTCGGGTCGTTCGCGGCGGTCGAGGTGTCGTGCTTGGAGATCACCGCGATGTCGTCGGCCGTGAGACCGAGCTTGCGCAGTTCCTTCGCGAGACCCGACTCGCGTCCACCGCGACCCGCACCGAGCGCACCGATGCCGGGCGCCGGGATCGAGGTGTGCACACCGTCGGCGAACGATCCGGCCCAGGCGACCACACCGAGCACCGGCAGGCCCATCTCGAGCGCGACATCGCCGCGGGCGAGCAGGATCGTGCCGCCACCGGCCGACTCGACGAATCCACCGCGACGACGGTCGTTGGCGCGGGAGAAGCGACGATCGCTGATGCCCTTGGCCTGCATGTCCTCCGACTTGGCGGTCGCGGACATGTCACCGAAGCCGACGATGCCCTCGATACCGAGATCGTCGAAACCACCGGCGACGACCAGATCGGCCTTGCCGAGCTTGATCTTGTCCACGCCCTCCTCGACGGAGACCGCAGCCGTGGCGCACGCCGCGACCGGGTGCACCATCGCGCCGTAGCCACCGACGTACGACTGGACGACGTGCGCGGCGATGACGTTCGGCAGGGCCTCCTGCAGGATGTCGTTCGCCCGCGACTCGCCGAGCAGCGTGTCGATGTACAGCGACCGCATCGAGGACATGCCACCCATGCCGGTGCCCTGCGTGTTGGCGACCATCGACGGGTGTACCCAGCGCAGCAGCTCGGACGGGGTGAAGCCACCGGTGAGGAAGGCATCGACCGTGGTGACGATGTTCCACAGACCCACCCGGTCCACCGAGTCCGCCATGTCGGCGGGGATGCCCCACTTGGTGACGTCGAAGCCGGTCGGGATCTGGCCACCGACCGTGCGGGTCAGCTTCGCCTTGCGCGGCACGCGGATCTCGGTGCCTGCCTTGCGGGTGACCGTCCAGTCGCCCGACTCGGCGTCGACCGACGCGACCGTGTTCTCCGGATCGGAGTCGACAAACGCGCGGGCCTCGGCCTCGGAACCGACGACGAAGGACAGGTCCTTGTCGAGGAAGACCGAGGTCAGCAGCGGAGCCGTGTTGTCGATCATCGCACCGTCGTCGCCGTAGCGGCGGATGCCGCAACGCTCGACCACCGCGTCGTGGTAGCGGTCGGCAATCTCCGCCTCGGGCACCAGCTCACCGGTCTCGGTGTCGTAGAAGCCCGGCTTGGGATCGTTCTCCCAGCCGATCAGACCCGTGACCCACGCCAGCTCGAGCACACCGGCGGCCGACAGTTCCTCGTCGACCTCCATCTCGAAGCGGGTGCGAGCGGAGCCGTAGGGGCCGAGCTCGCCGGCACCGACGATGACGACCGTGTCGGCGAGGTCGGCGGTGACCGTGCCCCACTCGGGGGTCGGCAGCTCCTCGGCGCGCGGAGGCTCGGGCAGCGCCGCGATGGTCGCGGTGCCGTCCTCGTCGGCCTCGACGGCGTCGGCCGCCTCCTGCGCCTGCTTCGCGAGCGCCGGCAGGTCGACGTCCACCTCGGACAGTCCACCGGTCAGGTCCGCGACGAGCGGAGCCTCGGCAGCGAGACGCGTGGCCTCCGGTCCGACCAGCTTCAGCAGCTCGTCGGCCATCTCGTCCGTCGACCAGGTGCGGACACCGGCAGCCTCGACAGCCTCGACCAACGGGTCGTTGCCGCCCATCAGGCCCGTGCCGCGCACCCAGCCGATGAGGGCGTGGGCGAGGGTGACGCGCTCGGCCCAGGTGCGCTCGGCGCTCCAGCGGTTGATGACCGCGTCGAGTGCGGCCTTGGCCTCACCGTAGGCACCGTCGCCACCGAACTTGCCGCGGTTCGGCGAACCGGGCAGCACGACGTGCAGGTGGGTGTCGACGTCGCGGTCGTACCCGATCTTCGACAGTCCGGCGATCAGTCGCTCGACCGACCACAGCAGCACCCGCATCTCCATCTCGGCCCGCGCACCGGCGTCGGCGAGCGAGCCCGCCACGCGCGGCGCGGCGAACGGGAAGAGCAGCGTCGGGGTGAGCGCGTCCTTGATGAGCTTCTTCGCACCACCGGCGACCTCGACGGTCTCGGTGCCGATCCACTCGATCAGGGCGTCGACGTCGCTGTAGGACGCCATGTTCGCGGGAACCACCCACAGCGCGGCGCCGGCACGAGCGTTGCGTGCGTACAGCTCCTTGTAGAAGCCCAGGCGGCTGTCGTTCAGCGAGGACGTGGTGACGACGACCGTCGCACCGCCGGCGAGCAGCTTCGCGGCGACGGCTGCGCCGATACCGCCCTTGCTGGCGCCGGTGACCACGGCGACCTCGTCCGCGTACTCGGCACCCTCGGTGACGACGGCGGTCTCGGCGATCGCCGCGTAGGTCTGCGCGAGCTCCGTACGGCCGGCCTCGGTGGCCTTGCGGCCCCAGAACTCGGCGTGCGCAGCCACGGTCCGACCCGCACCGATGAAGCGTTCGACGTCGAAGCTGTTCGAATCCCCCGTCGCTCCGCTCGCCCCTTCCCCGAGCCAGACGCGGGCCAGGTCCTCACGGGCGGTGGCCCAGCGGTCGTCGATCAGGACGGCCTTGCGCTCGTCGAAGGCCGGAGCGACCAGACGCGGCCAGTCGGAGCCGAGCTCCGCGGAGACCAGGTCGACGAGTTCGTCGTCGGCCTTGTCGGCCAGGCCCGAGACCTGCTCGGTGTGGCCGAGCTGCTCGAGCACGAGACGTGCGGCACTGGCGAGAACCCCGTCGCGGCCGGTGATCTGCTCGGCGAACTCGCCGAGGGCAGCGGCGTCGACCGTCGCTCCCCCGCCGCCACCGGCGGACGGCATCGACACGGCGATTCCGCGACGCGAGGCCACCGACTGCACGGCGGCGTCGATCAGCTTGTCGACCGAAGCGGCATCCGCGAGGGCACCATCGGTCAGGCCCCCCAGGTCGCCGCCGCGGACGGACGAACCGTCGCGGCTGCCGAGAGCAGCTTCGGCGGTGACGTGCGACGCCCAGCCCTCGCCCAGACCCCACACCTTGGCGACGCGGTCGGCGACGTAGGCGGGACGCTTGCCCGACGGACCGAACACCTTGCGCAGGTGATCGTTGATCGAGTCCGACAGCACCGGGCCGAAGGGGCGGTAGGTGCGGGCGAGACGGTCGACCGTGCCGGCGAGGGCACCCATGTCGGCGTCGGCGGCACCGTCGATCGCGCCGAGCGAGAGCTCGGAACCGAGGTCGACGAGCAGCTGGTTGCGGCGCGAGGACACGCCGTCGCACAGCGCCTCGATCGTGTCGGCGGGGCCGATCTGATCCGGACGCAGCTTCGTCCACAGGGCGATGAGCACCTTGGTGGCGTCGGCGGCCTTGAACGCGATGTCGTCCGGGGTCGGGCCACCGGCCGGCGCAGCGGGAGCCGCGGCGGGTGTCGGGGCCGCAGCAGCGGCGGGAGCGGACTCGGCAGCCGGTGCGACCGGCTCGTCGTCCTCGACCGGAGCCGGGTCGGTGTCGGTCGAGTACACGATCGACGCCTCGCGCTCGATGTTGAGCACCTCGACGGGCTGACCGAAACGACCGGGCAGCTTCAGCGTCTGCGACGCGAGGTTCGCGACGGTGGGCGCGCCACCGAGGCCGACCTCGACGAACCGCTCGACACCGAGACCACCGTCGGTCTCGTCGGCGAACAGCAGATCCTGGGTCTCGATCCAGCGCACCGGCGACGCGAACTGCCAGGCCAGCAACTCGGCGAGCACCACGCGGGTGAGCTCGACCGGCTTGGCCGACCAGCTGTCGAAGTCCGCGAGGACGTCGGCGAGCGGCTGCGACGGCACCAGGTCGGCGATCTCCTGGATGAACTCGCGACCCAGGTTGAACGGCTTGGGCACGAGGTTCGGGATGTACCGGCCGATGAGGATGTTCGGGTCGATCTCCTGCGGCAGCAGGGCGAGCAGACGCTCGCGGAAGTCGTCGACACCGCCGCGCAGCACGGTCGAGTGGAACGGCACGTCGATGCCCGGGACGAGGATGAACGCGCGCTTGCCACCGAACTCGGCGACCTTGCGCTCGATCACGGATTCGAGGGCTTCGAGGCCGGCGACCGTGCCGGCGATCGCGTACTGCGATCCGCGCAGGTTGAGGTTGACGATCTCGAGGAACTCCCCGGTCTCCTCGGCGACACCGGCGACGAAGGCCTGCAGGTCGGCATCGTCCACACCGAACTGCGACGGCCGGATCGCGGCCATGCGGTAGTTCGAGCGGCCGTGCTCGTCGCGCGGCACGAGAGCGTGCATCGCGGAGCCACGCTGGAAGACGACCTCGAGGACGGCCTCGAGCGGCAGCACACCGGCGACGGCGGCGAGCGCGTTGTACTCGCCCACCGAGTGACCAGCCAGGAAGGCGTCGTCGACGAACGCGCCGGCCTCCTTCAGCTCGGCGATCTGCGCGACACCGAGGGTCGCCATCGCGACCTGCGTGAACTGGGTCAGGTGCAGCACGCCGTCGGGGTGCTTGTGGGTGACACCGCGGGCCTTGAGGACCGTCGGGTTGTCGCGGACCACGGCCAGGATCGAGAAGCCGAGGGCCTCGCGGGTGTGCTTGTCGGCGCGCTCCCAGATCTCGCGGGCGGCCTTCGAGCGGGCACGGGCGTCGAGGCCCATGCCGGGACGCTGGATGCCCTGGCCCGGGAACGCGTAGACGGTCTTCGGCGCGGCGATACGGCCGGTCGCGACCATCACCAGATCACCGTCGACGCGGCAGCCGACCTCGACGACCTCGGCACCACCGTCGGTGGCGATGCGGTCGACGCGCACGTCGATCTTCGCACCCGGACGGACCATGCCCAGGAAGCGGGTGGTCCATGCCGTCAGGCGACGGACCGGCAGCTTCGCGTCCTGCTCGATCGCGGTGACGACCTGCTGGGCCGCGGCCGACAGCCACATGCCGTGGACGATCGGGCTTCCGAGACCGGCGAGCAGCGCGGCGTTGTCGGAGGTGTGGATCGGGTTGTGGTCGCCGGAGACCTTCGCGAAGGCGCTCATGTCGGTCGGCGCGACGATCACGGCATCGCGGCGGCGACGACGCGGCGTGTCGGTGACGGCCTCGGTGAGAGCGCCACCGGCGCGAACCGGATCGGCGAGATCGGCGGTGCCGGTGCGGCCGCGGATCGCGAACCGCTCGGCCAGGGTGGCGACCACCCGGTCGCCCGAGCCGTCACCGCTGTCGGCGGTGATGACCACGTCGACCTCGACGACGCGACCCAGGTCGGTGTCGGAGACACCGGTGACCTCGGCCTTGACGCCCAGGAAGGCGGGATCGGTCGGCAGACCGTTCTTGACGTCGATCGCGTGGTCCAGGTGGACCAGGTCGAGCATGCCCTCGATGACCGACAGGTCGGTCTCGGTGCGGGCGGCGCCCAGCGCGGCGAAGACGGCCGGCCAGCAGGCACCCACGAGCACATCGGGCACACCATTGCCGCTCGGCGTCAGGGTGGCGGGCAGACCCGAACCGGTGACACCGGCGTGGTCGGCGATCTTCTCCGGCAGCCAGCCGAGAGTGATACGGGCAGCGCCCTTCCTGACCTCGGGCAGTTCCTGACCGGCGGCGACACCGAGCAGAGCGGACATCGACGCATCGGCGTCGGCCTCGGTGACGACAGGCGCGCCACCGGAGACGACCGAGGCGGGCACGGTCAGGCGGATCTCGACGGCCTTGTCGCGCACCAGCGGAACCCGCAGGCCGACGTGCTCGTCGTCGAGGATCGTCAGGGTCGCACCCGTCGGGGCGTGCGAGGCAGCGGTCTCCGACTCGACGGTCCACTCGTCCAGATCACCGAGACGGTGGATCGGGTTGCGGGTCTGGCGACCCGCCCACGAGACGTCCGGCGAGGACAGCACGGCGTCGAGCAGACCCGGCGCGATGTCGCGGTGACGACGCGCGGCGAGCTCCACCGGCTCCGCGCCCTCGGCGACGAGCTCGTCGGCCGTGGCCTTCTCGAAACGGTCGAGGAGTTCACCGACCGGCTCGTCGACACGGGTGATGCCGGCAACGGCGACGGTGCCGGGGATCACGCACACCTGGTCGGCGGAGTAACGCGGATCGTGGGCCTGCCACAGCGAATCCGAACGCCACCAGCGACGCACGTCCTGGTCGACGACCGGAACGAAGTTGACGGGCTTGCCGGGGGTGCGGCACAGCGACACGAAGAACGGCACGTCGGCGGGATGCAGCACGACGTCACCCGCGTCGGGATACTGCGCGAGCAGCGACTTGATCGCGGCGTACGGGCGCTCGAGCACCGCGTCGTCGTCGAACAACGTCGGGATCGGGCCCCGGCAGACGGGATGCAGGCGGGCCTCGGCGCGCTGCAGCATGTCGCGGAAACGCTCACGCCACGACACGTCCAGCCACGGGCTGGTGTGCGCCTCGGCGAGGACGTCCGCCAGATCGGTGCCGCAGTCGAACTCGGCACCGTTGTCCGCGCCGACCGCCAGCTCGAGGTAGCGCTCGAGCCACTGCAGGTAGGTCATGGTGTCGAGGTCGCCGAAGTACGGCTTCGCCGTTCCGTTCAGCGCATCGACGATCTCGGCTCGGCGCGCGGCCACGGCGTCGGCATCACCGGCGACCTCGTCGAGGAGGCGGCCCGTGCGCGAAGCGGCGTTGTCGATCTCGTGGATGTCGGCGCCGAGCTGGCTGCGACCGGAGGCCATACCGCCGGTCGCGGTGCCGGCGGCAACCCAGTCGGGAGTGCCGGGGGTGTCGACGAGCAGCTGCTTGACCTCGGGAGCCGTGGTGGCCTCGAGGGTCGCCATCGCGGCGGTACCGACGAGGATGCCGTCGAGCGGCATCGCCGGGAAACCGTAGACGGTCGACCAGCGACCGGTCAGGTACTCGGCAGCCTTCTCCGGCGTGCCGATCCCACCGCCGACGCACAGCACCAAGTTCGGGCGCGTGCGCAGCTCGGCGTAGGTGTCGAGGAGCAGATCGTCGAGGTCCTCCCACGAATGGTGACCACCGGCGCGGCCGCCCTCGATGTGGGCGATGACCGGATAGTCCGGGACCTCGTTGGCGATACGGATCACCGAACGGATCTGCGCCACCGTGCCCGGCTTGAAGGCGACGTGCTCGATGCCGGCCTCACGCAGGTCGGAGATGATCTGCACGGCCTCGTCGAGCTCCGGGATACCGGCGGTGACGACGACACCGTCGAAGGGCGCACCGGCCGCGCGGGCCTTGGGTACGAGGCGCTTGCCGCCCACGTGCAGCTTCCACAGGTAGGGGTCCAGGAACATCGAGTTGAACTGGACGGCGCGGCCCGGCTCGAGCAGCTCGGTGAGCTCGGCGACGTGGTCGGCGAAGATCTGCTCGGTGACCTGACCGCCGCCGGCGAGCTCGGCCCAGTGACCGGCGTTCGCGGCCGCGGCGACGATCTTCGGATCGACGGTCGTGGGGGTCATGCCTGCGAGCAGGATCGGCGAGCGGCCCGTCAGGCGGGTGAAGGCCGTCTCGACGGCGATGCGGCCGTCGGGCAGCGCGACCGGCTTCGGAGCGAACTCCGACCAGGCACGCGGAACCTCGGGCTCGGCGCCCGGGGTGAGGAGATTGCGCTGACCGCCGCGGGTCGCGGCGGCGATGATGCCGACGCCCTGACCGCGCAGGCCCGAGCTGGTCATGCGGGTGAGGAGCTCGCCCGGACCGAGGTCGAGGATCCACGAGGCACCGGACGCGACGGCGGAGTCGACCTGCTCGACCCAGTCGATCGGGGCGACGAGGATGGCCTGCGCCAGGCTGCGCGCGAGCTCGGAGTCGAGCTCGCAGCGGGCGGCCCAGTCGGCGACCTGCTCCACGGCATCCGCGAAGGCGGGGTGATGGAAGCCGACCTCGGCCGCGACGGGCTCGAAGGTCGGGGAGAACACGGCGCCACCGCGCTTCTTGGCCTCGCGCTCACGGGTCTCCGCGGCGGAGATCTGCTCGCAGCGTTGCTGCACGCGCTCGAGAGCGGCGGGCGGGCCCGACAGCACGACGCGACGACGGGCGTTGCGGATCGCGACGACGGCGCTGCGCTCGGGGTCCTGGCCCTCGAAGACCTCGGCGACGATCGCGCGCAGGCGCTCGGGGTCGACGTTGGCGACGGCGAGCATCGGGTACTTGCCGGCGCCGGAGATCAGGCCGCGGCGGCGACCGACGAGGGTCGCGGCGGCACCGATGAGCTGGGCGATAGCGAGGATTTCGGCGTCCTTGCGGCCGGCGGCGGCGACGGACTCGACGGCGAGGACGCCCTGCGAGTGGCCGATAACCGCGCTCGGTGCGACGGAGTCGACGTCGAGGCCCTGGTTCGCGAGCGCGCGCAGCGCGGCGACCTGGGTGAGGAAGACGCCGGGCAGCGACACGGCGGCAGAGGTGAGAGCTGCTTCGGAGGGGCCGGCGGGCGCGTCGTCCTCGTCGGCGAGTTCGGCCTCGAGGATCCACGCGACGGGGTCGAAGCCCGTCGGGCGGACCACGACGAGGTCGCTCGCGACCGGGGCGAGGTGCGCGGTGGCGCGGTTGACCAGGTCGGTGAGGACCGGTTCGAGTCCGTTGTCGCGGCTGAGCTCCTCGAGCGAGGTGAGCCAGGGGGCGCCCTGGCCGCCGAAGGCGAGCGCGTAGGGCTCACCCGCGAGGAGCTTGTCGACCAGGGCACGGGCCGGAGCGGCTGCCGTGGACCGATCGGTGGTGCGTCGTGATGCCTTCGAGTTCCGTCCGTTGTCGCCTGGTGTGGTCTCGTCGATCGTCACGCGTGTGGTTCCTCTCCTGAACACCCCGGCGTCGAGGCTTCGTGTGTCAGCGCTGCGCGCCGGTGTGCTGCTGGACTAGTGGTCCGCTGTTCGGGCACGCCCAGGTTCGCACAAAATCATGAGGGGTTCCTCATGTTTTGTTTCCCGCAGTTTGCCCGGCACCTCTCCCACCAGTGATTTCGCTCACATGCTTCCTCGAAGGTAACTGGTCGGTAACCCGAATCGCTCCTGGCTGCGTCGATGCGTGGACGTCCACGAACCCGAGGAATCCCTCACGTTTTTCGTTATCAAATCGTTACCTATTGACGGGCGTCGCGGATCGTGCATCGCAAGATCGAAAACGTGTCGGACCCCCGCGATAGCTTTTCGGGCGAATCGAACAAATATTCGATAGGGGGCACGGGTGGGGAGAAGGGTGAAGTACACGCGGGAGGTTCTCGAGGAGGCGGTCGCGAAGGCCACCAGCGTCGCGGGCGTGTTGAGACAATTCGGTTTGAAGGAAGCCGGCGGCAACTACGCCAACATCAACCGATGGATCAGGTTCTACGAAATCGATATTTCCCACTTCCGGGGCATGGCCCACCAGAAGGGACTACCGGCTCCGAACCGCTTGCACTGGTCGGAAGTGCTCACGGTCGCTCCGGTCGGCTCGAACCGTAGAGAAACTGCCCGCCTCAGACGGGCGCTCCTTGAATCGGGCCGTCCGCATGAATGCGAGAACTGTGGCTCCGATCCTGAATGGCTGGGTGCGCCGCTCGCACTTCACGTCGACCACATCGACGGCAATTCGAACGATTCCCGGCCGGAGAATCTTCGCTTCCTGTGCCCCAACTGCCACAGCCAGACGCCCACGTGGGCCAGGAGAAGCCGGCACAACCGACCTACCGAAACACTCGACCCGGCTCCGGCCGCGTCGAGCACCGAGGCGGAAGCAGGGACACAGTGACGCAACCGGTCAAGTACACGAAGGAGATGCTCGAAGAGGCAGTACGCAACTGCACCAACTTTGCCGAGGTCATGCGGTACTTCGGTCTCAAGCCCAACGGAGGACATCACACGCATCTGGCCCGCAGGATCAGGGCGCTCGGTATCGATACGTCCCACTTCACCGGCCGACCTCACCTTCAGGGTGGACCTGTGGTGAAGCGGCACTGGACCACGATCCTGGTCGAGACACCGGCAGGCTCGCCACGAACCAGACCTCATCTGCTGCGTCGGGCTCTCATCGAGTCCGGCCGCCCACACAAGTGCGCGGGTTGCGGCACGGAGCCGCATTGGTACGGCCGACCACTGGTCTTTCATATCGACCACATCGACGGCAATCCCAACGATTCGAGACCCGACAACGTCCGATTTCTGTGCCCCAACTGCCACAGCCAGACACCGACCTGGGCCGGACGACGCCGGTTCACCTTCGAGAAGCGGAACGGAGAAGGTGACGTATTGTGTCCGTGACGCGCGAGTGGCGGAATGGCAGACGCTCCAGGCTTAGAACCTGGTGCCCGTACGGGCGTGGGGGTTCGAGTCCCCCCTCGCGCACCACGTGACCTCACCCACGGTGCACCGACCGGTCTTGGCAGGTCGGTGCACCGTTCGGGTACCGTCGAGGGCGTGTCCGAGCATCGCCCTCCCCGCCGGTTGGCCCTGATCATCCTGGTCCTGGTGGCCGCGGCCGGATGCCTCGGTCTCGGCTACTGGCAGTGGGTCCGGTTCGAAGCGGTCGGCGGCACCTACCAGAATCTCGGCTACGCCCTCCAGTGGCCGGCCTTCGCCTTCTTCTGCGTCTACGCCTACCGGCGCTTCGTCCGCCTCGAGGCCGAGGAGCAGGAAGCCGAGAGCACCGGCGGACGACGCCCCTCCCAGCCGGACGAGCCCACCGAGATTCCCGAGGATCTTCTTCCCACCCGTCCGCGCACGCTCGCCGAGGCACGCGAGCAGGAGGCCGCGGATCCCGACGCACAACAGATCAACGAGTACAACGAGTACCTCGCGCAGCTTGCGCGCAGGTCCGATAGGAGCGCTCAGTGAGCACGACCCCCGAGCAGGCGTCCGGCCAGGCCACCACGCCGCGCGTCGTCAGCGAGGCCGACCGCAAGAAGATCCGGTCGGCTCTGCTGCGTTACCGCGTGCTCGCCTACGCGACCGGTATCTGGCTGCTGATCCTCACCGGTGAGATGGTCGCCAAGTACATCATCGGTGTCGAGAACGTGCCGGCCTGGATCGCGATCGTGCACGGCTGGGTGTACGCGGTGTACCTGGTCCTCACCTTCGACCTGTCGATCAAGGTGCGCTGGCCGATCGCCCGGACGGTGTGGACGCTCCTGGCGGGCACCATCCCGTTCCTGTCCTTCTTCGTCGAGCACAAGCGCACCCAGCAGGTGAAGGCCGACTTCGGCGTCTGAGCCGGTAACCTCCACGAACACGAATCGGGCGGATCCTCTCGAAGGATCCGCCCGATTTCGTTGCGAACGAGCGCGCTCAGCGTCGCGGCAGGCGCACCACCTGCACGAAGAACTCGTCGATCTGGCGCACCGCGTGGATGAACTGATCGAGGTCGACCGGCTTCGTCACGTACGCGTTGGCGTGCAGCTTGTAGCTGCGGAGAATGTCCTCCTCCGCTGCCGAGGTCGTGAGGACGACGACGGGGATGTCGGTGAGGTCGGTGTCGGACTTGACCTGCTCGAGGACCTGCCGTCCGTCGTACTTGGGCAGGTTCAGGTCGAGGAGGATCAGGTCGGGCCGAGGGGCGCTCTCGTACTCTCCGCGCCGGTAGAGGAAGTCGAGTGCCTCCTCGCCGTCGCGGACCACGTGAAGGGTGTTTCCGATCTTGTTGTCCTCGAACGCTTCGCGCGTCATCAATTCGTCGCCGGGGTCGTCCTCGACGAGGAGGACGTCGATCGGCCGCCCGGAAACGCTCATGCAGATGCCCCTTTCAGAGCGACTTCGGTTGCAGACATGTCGTCGCCTGCCTTGGGAATCGTAAAGCAGAATCGACTGCCTTCCCGATACTGCGGGTCGAGCCAGATCTCTCCACCGTGGTATTCGACGATCTTGCGGCAGATGGCCAGGCCGATGCCGGTGCCGGTGTAGACGTCCCGGCCGTGCAGCCTCTGGAAGATCACGAAGACCTTGTCGGCGAACTCTTCGGCGATACCGATTCCGTTGTCCTGCACGGAAAATCGCCAGAACTCGTCGTCCCCGTCGACGATCTCCTCGCAGTCGACCCGGATCTCCACGGGCCTGTCCTCGTGGCGGAATTTGATCGCATTGCCGATCAGGTTCTGCCACAACATGATCATCAGTGTGGGATCGCCCACGATCGTCGGCAGGGACTCGGGCCGGGTGATCTCCGCCCCGGATTCCTCGACCGCCTGGGAGATGTTCGTCAGAGCCGCGTCGAGGGTCACATCCAGTTCGGTGCGGACGTGCGCGTCGCTGACGCGTCCGACGCGGGAGAAGGTCAGCAGGTCGTTGATGAGCACCTGCATACGCTTCGCGCCGTCGACCGCGAAGGCGATGTACTGGGTGCCGCGTTCGTCGAGCTTGTCGCCGTAACGCTTCTCGAGCAGCTGACAGAAGGACGCGACCTTGCGCAGCGGCTCCTGCAGGTCGTGGGAGGCGACGTAGGCGAACTGTTCGAGTTCGGAGTTCGAGCGCCGCAGTTCCGTCGTCTGGTTCTCGAGTTGCTCCTCACGCTCGTGCGCGACCTGCAGTTCGCGCACGATCCGCTCGCGCATGTCCTCGACGTCGCGACCCAGCGCATAGATGTCGGCGGGGCCCTGCGGCTCGATCTCGCGCTCGAAGTTCTGGCCCGCGACGACGCTGCGCGATGCCTGTCGCAGACGCTGGATCGGACGGACCATGATCATCTGGAGCAGGACTGCCAGGCCCACGCCGGCGAGCAGGAAAACCACGACCATGCCGGCAAGGATGCGGTCGCGCGTGGTGCGGGTGTCCTCGAGAGTCGCGATGCCGTCCTCTCGGGCCTGCGTGAGATCGGCGTTCTGGACCTCGAACGCCGCCCGGAGCCGGTCGAACGCGACGCGGCCCGCATCGACGACGGCGGGATCCACGAACTGCGGTTCCCCCGGTACGACGGTGGAGATGAGCGGTTCGGCGTACACGCGTCGCCACTGCGCCGCGTGCGTTTCGATCGCGTCGAGGTCCGCCATCAGCTTCTCCTCCTCGCCGACGAGAGCGCGCAACTCGGCGGCGGCAGCCTCCTCCTCCCGCCGTCCCTCCTCGTAGGGCGTGAGGAAATCGGGATCGGCGGCGAGAATGTAGCCCCGTGCGCCCGTCTCCTGGTTGATCAGCGCCGATTGCAACCGGTACGCCTCGACGCGGGCGGGCTGGATCCGGTCGCGCACGTAGTTGGAGTATTCGGTCGTCTCACGGAGGAAGTGGCTGCCGACCACGGTGCCGACGACCACCAACACACCCAACACGCCGAGTACGAGCAGGAACCATGCCTGGACCGTCATCCTGCGAGAGGGAGGGCGACGCACGTCCCCCGTCTCCGCCGTTGCGTCGCTGTTCGTCATGCGGTGATGATCACTTCCTGTTCCATTGCACGTGGACGACTGCCACGTCGTCGGACAGCCCTCCCCTACTGTCCGCGAGTTTCTCGGCACCGTCGATCAGCGAGTCGGTGAACTCGGCAGCCGGCAGATGGGCGCGTTCGCGCGCGAGCTCGAGGAGTCCTTCCTCACCGAGTCGTTCCGGGCCGTCGCCTCGATGACCCTCGAACAATCCGTCGGTGAACAACACGATCGCGCCGTCCTCGGGCAGATCCAACTCGTGGACGGGCCAGGTGGCCACTCCCGGCAGCAGGCCGAGAGCGGGACCACCGGGCGCTTCGATCCAGTCGATGGTTCCGCGGTGGCGGAGCAGCAGCCCGGGATGACCGGCCCGCATGACCTCGACGGTGCCGTGGTCGGCACACATCGTGAGGTTCGTCATCGACGCGAAGAAGCGACTCTCCGTGCGCTCGGCGACGAGCAGTTCCTCGAGTTGGTGCAAGCGGCGGGGACCGTCTACCCCGCTGAGCACGAGCGTGCGCCACGCGATGCGCAGGCCCACGCCGAGGGCGGCCTCGTCGGGGCCGTGACCGGAGACGTCGCCGATGAGGACGTGGACGGTGCCGTCGCCGGTCTGCACGACGTCGTAGAAGTCGCCGCCGAGAAGAGCAGACGACCGGCCGGGTCGGTAACGGGCGACGACGTCGAAGTCCTGCCCGTCGCGCAGGAGTGGGGACGGGAGCAGGCCGCGTTCGAGTCGGGCGTTCTCCTGCGCGTGAAGCTGGCTCGCCTGGAGTTCCGCCGCAGCGATCTCGGTCTGCTTTCGCTGGATGGCGTAGCGGACGGCGCGGCCGAACAGATCGGGTTCGACGCGTCCCTTGACGAGATAGTCCTGGGCGCCGACGGACAGCGCGGCGAGGCCGGTCTGTTCCTCCGCGAGGCCGGTGAGGACGACGATGGGGACGGAATCGGTGATTTCCTGGATGCGGGCGACGGCTTCGAGGCCGCTCGCATCGGGCAGGTGGAGGTCGAGAAGTACGCAGTCGGGAGCCGACGTGGCGAGTTCGTCGCGGGCCTGCGCAAGTGTCTGCACCCACACGACGGTCATCTCGGGGGCACTGTCGACGACGAGTTCCTCCACGATGAGCGCGTCGCCCGGATCGTCCTCGATGAGGAGCAACGACGGTGGTTCGACCGACTCGCTCTGCGCTCGGTGCATGTCCACTCGGCGCCCCTCCCTCCCTGCTCGAAAGGGAACATTACAGACTCGGCGACAGCATGGTCACAGGGTGGTCACGGCGGGTCGCGGCCTCGGCCGACGGACCGATATGTGCATCTATCGGCACGATCTTGCATGATGGCAAGGTGAACGATCCCATGACCGCGCATCCGCATATGACTGTTTCCACGACCCGTATCGGCTCCGTGGCCGTACTGTCCGTCAACGGCGAAGTCGACATGACGAGTGCCCCGCTCCTCGAGCAGGAAGCCCTCGCACTCCTCGACACCGACATCTCCGGACTTATCGTCGACCTCAGCGGGGTTGATTTCCTCGCTTCGATGGGTATCGCTCTGTTGGTCGAGTTGTCCAAGCGAGCCGGCGACAACACCGGTTTCGCCGTCGTGGCACATGGCAGCGCCACGGCACGCCCGCTCGAACTCCTCGGCCTCGGAGAGGTCCTGGCGATCCATCCGAAGCTCGACGACGCGCTCGTCGGCCTCGGTAACTCGCCGGAAGGCGTCTCCGAGTAGACCGCCGTACCCGACGAACCGAGGAGCCATGTCGTCTGCGCCCGAGGAATCAGCTTTGCTTTTTCCCGACGAGATCCGTTCGTCGGGTGTGCGAGCCGACCCGACCGAGATTGCAGGCCTGCGGGTCGTCACGAGGCGGTGGCTGGCGAAGCTCCCCCTCAGCGAGGACCAACGACAGGACATACTGCTCGCGAGCTACGAAGCGCTCGCGAATGCCGTCGAGCACGCCTATGCGCCGGACGACGCGCACGGCACGCTCGACTACGAGGCGACGTATCTGCCCAACGAGGGTGAGGTGGTCGTGCGGGTCGTCGACCACGGCTCCTGGCACGACGCCGTCGACAGCGACGCCCGACGTTCACGCGGTCACGGGCTGACGCTGATCCGCAATCTGGCCAGCGACGTCCAGGTCTCGGCCGGCCCGAAGGGCACGGTCGTCGAGATGCGCTGGGTCCTCGAGGAGACGGACAGGGCAGAGAACGACAGGGTAGGGGACGACAGGGCAGGGGACGAACTCTCGTCCCACGACGCGAGCTGACTGCGCGGTAGGCGCGCGTCGCGAGTTCCCGATCGAAGCGGCCGCGGGAGGAGCACCATGCTCCTCCCGCGGCCGCTTTCGTCATACCTGCAGGACACCCACGTCCGGCTTCGCGGGACCGAACTTCGGTGCCAGTTCGCGGCGTGCCGCACGGTCGCCGAGGTGTTCGAGCAACCGGCGCCCGGGAGCCGATCTCGTCAGGACCATGTCGCTGCGTTTCCATCTCCGCGGACGCGGTAGCCGCCCTGTGGAGGCGATCGCGTGGATCTTCGTGCGCACGGTCGAGAACGTGGCCGTCTCCTGTGTTCTCGACCGTCCCCCGGTGGATCGGGACGTCGTGGCCGACGAGCTCACCGCCATGGTCACGGCGTATCTGCGGGACATGTCGCTCCCCTGACGGGGCGAACCAGGTGTTCCTCGCTATCGTGGCGGGAACCCTGTGACCCTGACAGGGGGTTTCCGCCGGACCCTTCGGTTCGAAGGGTCCGATGCGGGACGGTGAGTGAGGAGGCGGCGATGGCGCGTTGGAATCCACGGGTGGTACTGGACTGGTTGCGTGCGGGATATCCCGAGGGGATCCCGGCCAAGGATCACTTCGCGTTGCTTGCCGTGCTCGAGCGTCGGCTCACCGACGAGGAACTTCTCGAGGCGATCGAGACGGCGGCGGCGACCGCGTCCGAGCACCCGGAGCGGCAGGTCGACCACGACACCCTGCGGAAGATCGTGGCAGGGGTGATCCACGAGGAACCGGACCCGCAGGACGTCGAGCGCGTCCGTGAGCAGCTGGTCGCTGCGGGCTGGCCCGTTGTGGGCGGTGAACTCTCCCGCGGCGACGAGGCGGCCGAACCCGTCGAACCGGATACGCAACCGACGACCGGGACGACTGCGGCGCCGGCATCCGACGCTGTTGCTGCATCGGATACCGGCGCCGCGGAACCCGTGCGCGAGGAACGTGGGACGCAGGCCGGCGCGCGTTAGCGACTCGCGGCGAGCCGCGAATCAGGCGCTTGCGGCGAGCGCAGCGAGGGCGGGCACGAGCTGGGCGAGTGCCCGTCCTCGATGCGACTGTGCGTCCTTCTCCTCCGCGGACAGTTCCGCGGCGGTGCGTTCCTCGCCTTCGGGGCGGAAGACCGGGTCGTAGCCGAAACCGTTCTCGCCGCGCGGCTCGCGCACGATGCTGCCGCGCCATTCGCCGCGCACGACGGTCGTGACGAATCCGTCGTCCGACGGCACCACGAGCGCGCACGCCGACACGAAGGCCGCGCCGCGACGCTCGTCCGGCACATCCTGCATCTGGCCGAGCAGCAGTGCGGTGTTCGCCTCGTCGTCGCCGTGGCGTCCGCTCCAGCGCGCCGAGAGCACGCCGGGCATGCCGCGCAGGGCGTCGACCTCGAGACCGGAGTCGTCGGCGACGCAGGGCATCCCTGTGGCGGCTGCGCCGTCGCGGGCCTTGGCTCCGGCGTTCGCTTCGAAGGTCTCCCCCGTCTCGGGTGCCTCCGGGTAGGGCGGGACGGTGTCGAGACCTACGAGTTCGATGCCGTCGATCCCGGCGCGGTCGAGCACGCGCTGCAGTTCGCGCAGCTTCTTCGCGTTGCGACTTGCGACCAGCACCCGCACGTCAGACTCCGAACTTCTTCTTGACGACCTCCGCCTCGACCGGCTCGGGCAGGGTCCCCAGGTACGGCTCGGCGAGCACCTCGCGCTGGATCCGGCACAGTTCCTCGATGCCGGCGAGCGAGGAGTCGAGCATCGCGTCGAGCGTGGAACGCGGGAAGGTCGCGCCTTCGCCGGTGCCCTGGACCTCGACGAGGGTGCCTGTCTCGGTGGCGACGACGTTCATGTCGACCTCGGCGCGCACGTCCTCCTCGTAGGGCAGGTCGAGACGGACACGTCCGTCGACCACGCCGACGCTGACGGCGGCGATCTGGCACGAGATGGGCTGCGGGTCGGCGAGGCTGCCCGCGGCACGCAGGTAGGTCACCGCGTCGCACAGTGCGACATAGGCGCCGGTGATCGCCGCGGTGCGGGTGCCTCCGTCGGCCTGCAGCACGTCGCAGTCGATCGCGATGGTGTTCTCGCCAAGGGCGGCGAGGTCGATGCATGCGCGCAGCGACCGGCCGACCAGGCGGCTGATCTCCTGGGTGCGGCCGCCGAGCTTGCCCTTGACCGACTCGCGTCCGCTGCGAGTGTGGGTGGCGGCGGGAAGCATCGCGTACTCGGCGGTGAGCCAGCCGAGACCGGAGCCCCTACGCCACCGCGGCACGCCTTCCTCGACGCTGGCGGTGCACATCACGCGGGTCTGTCCGAATTCGACGAGCACGGAGCCCGCCGGGTGGTTGGTGAAACCCCGGGTGATGCGAATGCTCCGGAGTTCGTCGTCCGCTCTGCCGTCTTCTCGTGTCGTCACTCGTCCGAGCCTAGGCGATCCGGGGGCGGGCCTTTCAGATGCGGTACACGTCTCCGGCGGTGACCGCGTGGACCGGTCCGGAGTACTCGGCCTTGGCCTCGGCGATGACGTCCTCGCGGGAGGTCCACGGCGGGATGTGGGTCAGGAGGAGTTCGCCGACACCGGCGAGGGCCGCGACGCGACCGGCCTCGGCGCCCGAGAGGTGCACGCCCTCGGGGCGTTCCCCCGGCGCGTGGGTCCACGACGCCTCGGCGAGCAGCACGTGGGCGCCGCGGGCGAGTTCGACGACCGAATCGCACATGCCGGTGTCGCCTGTGTAGACGAGGGTGCGGCCGGAGTCGCTGGTGATGCGGAAGCCGTAGGCCTCCGGCGGGTGGTGGACGCGGCCGGGGCAGATGGTCAGGCTCCCGAACCGGATCTGCTCGCCGTCGCCGAGCATCCGGACGTCCAGGGTGTCGCTGACGTCGTCGACCTCGCCGGGGATCTCCGCGGACGCCACACCGATGCGGTGGGCGGTGCCGGCGGGACCGTAGGTGAGGACGCGGCCCTGCGGCGGGGACGGCGAGTAGCGGCGCCAGACCAGCAGACCGGGCAGGTCGAGGCAGTGATCGGCGTGCAGATGGGACAGGAGGATCGACACTTCGCCGGGGTCGGCGTGGCGCTGGAGCGCGCCGAGGACGCCGGGACCGAAGTCGATGACCAGGGGCGGGGTGTCCGGTGCCGTCAGCAGGTAGCCGGAGGCTGCGGAATCCGGCCCGGCCACACTGCCCGAGCACCCCAGAACGGTCATGCGCATATCAGCCATGCTGCCATGCCGAAGGTCCCTCGATGAAGCCAACGCGCGTATTGCGGCGCAGACTCACAGTGGCCGGGAAGGTGTGACGCGCGGATCGTTCGGCCACTTCGCGCGGCCGATCGGCGGGTTGTCGGCGCGGGTGGTCAGCGCGGCACGACCGAGGGGGTGGTGCGACGGGCGCGACGCGCGTCCGCGGACAGCGCCCACGCCGCGAGAACGCCGCCGACCGCACCGAAGAAGTGCCCCTCCCAGGAGATCCACGGTTCGCTCGGCAGCACCCCCCACAGCATGCCGCCGTAGAGGAACAGCACCACGACTCCCAGCAGGATCTGCCCGGCCTTGCGGGTGAACACTCCGCGCACGATCAAATAGGTGAGCCACCCGAAGATCAGGCTCGACGCTCCGATGTGGGTCTCGCCCGAGCCCGCGATCAGCCACGTCCCCACTCCTGCGACGACCCAGATGATCGCGGTCGCGGCCAGGCCGCGCCCGATGCCGGAGAGCAGCACCAGGAAGCCGAGGACGAGCGCGGGCACGGTGTTGGCGGTGAGGTGGGCCCAGTCGGCGTGCAGGATCGGCGCGAACAGCACGCCCCACAGCCCGTCGGCGGTGCGGGGTTCGACACCGGCCGCGTCGAGATCGGCGGGGAGCACCGCATCGACGGTCTCGATGCCGTAGAGCATCGCGACGAACCCGCCGATCCACAGTCCGGCACGTTGCCAGATCGGCCGGATGCGGGTGTCGGCGCCGGTGCCGCTGGGAATGGTCATGGCACCATTCTGCCGTCACGTACCGGTCAGTGGCCGAAGACCGAGGGCAGCACGTCGCGATAGGCGGGGATGTCGGCCACGGAGGTCGCGGACAGGATCGCGTCGACGATCGCGCGTTCGACCACCACCGCGGCGGCCTCGCACACCGCGGCGAGGATCGGCAGTTCGGCGGCGAAGGCCAGGATCGACGAGGCGTCGCCCAGTGCGTCGGAGACGTCGGCGGTGCCGGTCGAGAGGGCGAAGATCGTGTCGCCGTCGAGCGGTGAGTGCGCGGGACGGATCGCGCGGCCGAGACCGTCGTGCCCGGTGACCGCGACGCGACGGCACGCCGCCTTCGACAGCGGTGCGTCGGTGGCGACCACACCGATCGTGGTGTTCAGGACGGTGCCCTTGTCGCCGAGCGCGCGGGCCGCGGCCAGATCCACCGCGGAGGGCGACGACAGTCCGAGTTCTTCGGCTCGCGCGGCGTCGACGCCCCAGGGCAGTCCGGTCACGGGGTCGAACACCGAGCCGACGGGGTTGGCGACCATCAGTGCCGCCACGGTCACCCCGGTCGCGGGACCGTCCGTGATCCGCACGCTCGCCGAGCCGATGCCGCCCTTGAGCGCCCCGGCGCGGGCACCGGTGCCGGCGCCGACGCTGCCGCGCTCGAGGTGCGTGGAGCTGGCGGTGGCCGCGGCGGTGCATCCGGAATCGGCGGTCGGGCGCGCGGACCACTGACCCACCGGCAGGTCGAAGATGACGGCGCCGGGGACGATCGGGACGACCGCGCCGGGCGCACCCATCGGGATGCCCTTGCCGTTCTTCTCGAGATAGCGCATCACGCCGTCGGCGGCGGCCAGCCCGTATGCGCTGCCACCCGTGAGGAGGACCGCGTCGACACGCTGCACGGAATGACTCGGATCGAGCAGGTCGGTCTCCCGGGTGCCCGGTCCCCCGCCGCGCACGTCCACCGATGCGACGGCGGACGGGTCGGCGAGCACGACGGTGCATCCCGTGGCGGCGCCCGTACCGGGAATCTCGGGGGTGCCGACGGTGACCTCGGGATCGAGGCGCTGCCAGTGGCCGACACTCAGACCCGCCACGTCGAGCAGCGAATCGGTCGGCCCCGGCACGGTCACGGCTGAAGCGCCTGGACGAGGGAGTCCTGCATCCATGTCAGCCAGTGGTAGACGTCGAGATGCGGGGCACGCGGATCGTCGTCGTCGAGGACGTCGGGGGTGTCGGCGTCGATGCCGAGGGTGGTGCCGAGCGCGAGCCGCACGTCGTTGAGCCCGTACAGCCAGGCTTCGGCCTGTTCGGGATTGAGCACCACCTTGCCGCCGCCTTCGGGCACGGTGCGCAGGATGACCGCGCCGGCGGCGAGCTTCGCATCGATGATGCTCGGTTCGTGCAGGCTCCGCATCGCACCGTTGAGGTCGGCGGCGTCGTCGCCGACATCGGCGACGGCATCGGCGTCGGGGCGGTGGAAGTCGGGAAGGAGTCGTCGCAGCGCCGGGATCTCGGGCGGGGTGGCGTTACCGGTGCGCAGGCCGGTCAGCGCCGCGAGGTCGTCCTGCGGGGTCTGTCCGGCGCGTTCCTCGAGCATGCCCAGCACAGAGGACACGAGCGACCGCAGCACCGACGCTTCGTGGGCGTCCATCTCCGACCGGAGCTTGGGGCCGCTGAGCGAGTTCTTCCTGGTCCACTGCCGCACGTCGGTCGGGCCCTCCTGTGGGGATCATTCGTCGCGTTGCATCGTCGCCCACAGTCCGGCGGCGTGCAGACGCTGCACGTCGTGTTCCATCTTGTCACGCGAACCACTCGACACGACGGCCTTGCCCTCGTTGTGGACCTTGAGCATGAGCTCGGTGGCCTTGGCCTTGCTGTACCCGAACAGCTTCTGGAAGATGAACGTCACGTAGTGCATGAGGTTGACGGGGTCGTCCCAGACCACGGTCACCCATGGCCTGTCGACCGCTTCGATCTCCTCGACGATTTCGGCCTCGGCCGGAACGGCCTGTCCCGCCATGGCCGGAACGGCCTGGCCGGCCATGAATCGGACGTCGAGCGGAGTGGTCGTACTACACGGCGCCATGTTCCCAGGGTACGACTTTGGAGCACGGCGAAAAACCCGCCTCGGAGGCCGTGGCTCTACAGTGATCGGGTGCCCGAAGCCATTCACCGTGCCGGTCGTCCCGGCACCGCACTGTTCACGGACAAGTACGAGTTGACCATGCTCGAGGCTGCCCTGGCGGACGGCACGGGCGACCGCCCGTGCGTCTTCGAGGTCTTCGCCCGGCGTCTTCCCCCGGGCCGGCGGTACGGCGTCGTCGCAGGCACCGCGCGGTTGATCGAGGCACTCGGATCGTTCCGGTTCGACGAGGCCGAACTCGAACTCGCCGCCGGTTTTCTCGCTCCGCGCACCGTCGAGTGGCTGCGCGACTTCCGGTTCTCCGGCGACATCGACGGTTACCGCGAGGGCGACTTCTACTTCCCGGGTTCACCGATCCTGTCGGTGAGCGGCACCTTCGCCGAGTGTGTGCTACTCGAGACGCTGACGCTGTCGATCTTCAACCACGACAGTGCGATCGCCTCCGCGGCGGCGCGCATGGTGAGTGTGGCCGACGGCCGCGCGCTCATCGAGATGGGGTCGCGGCGTACCCACGAGGAAGCGGCGGTCGCCGCGGCGCGCGCGGCCTATCTCGCGGGCTTCGACTCGACGTCCAATCTGCAGGCCGCACAGCGGTACGGCATCCCCGCAGCGGGTACCGCCGCGCACGCGTTCACCCTGCTGCACACCACGACGGCTGGTCGCGACGAGGCGTCCGCCTTCCGCAGCCAGGTCGAGAGTCTCGGTGTGGGCACGACCCTGCTGGTGGACACCTACGACATCACCGAGGGCGTGAACACGGCGATCGCGGTGGCCGGCCCCGAACTCGGTGGCGTGCGGATCGATTCGGGCGATCTCGGTGTGCTCGCCCGCCAGGTGCGCGAACAACTCGACGGACTCGGCGCGACCCGCACGAAGATCGTGATGTCCGGTGATCTCGACGAATACGGGATCGCGGGTCTGCGCGCCGAACCGGTCGACGGCTACGGCGTCGGCACCTCGCTGGTGACCGGCTCGGGAGCTCCGACGGCGGGCATGGTCTTCAAGCTCGTGGAGGTCGACGGCCTCGCGGTCGAGAAGCGCAGTGCGTCGAAGGAGTCCCGAGGGGGCGCGAAGCGGGCCGTCCGGTACGCGCGGAGGACGGGCACGCTCGTCGAGGAGGTCGTGTACCCGGCCCGCGCCGAGCAGGTCCCGCCGGGTGAGGGTTCACAGGTCCACGAACTGATGATCCCGCTGGTCCGCGGCGGCGAGGCGGTCGGCGATCTGCCTACCCTGGAGGAGAGCCGTGAGTACCTCCGGCAGGGCATGGTGCGTCTGCCGTGGGAGGGCCTGACGCTCTCGGCCGGGGATCCCGCCCTCCCCACCCGCTTCGTCCGTGAGAGGTGAGTGCCATGCGCGCATTGCTGGTGGTCGACGTCCAGAACGACTTCTGCGAGGGCGGTTCGCTCGCCGTGGAGGGCGGCTCGCGGGTGGCGTCCGACATCACCCGGTTCCTGCAGGCGCACGGTGACGACTACGCGTACATCGCCGCAACCCGCGACCACCACGTCGATCCCGGAGACCATTTCTCTCCCGAACCCGATTTCGTCGACTCGTGGCCGCCGCACTGCCGGGCAGGGACGCCGGGCGCGGACTTCCACCCCGAACTGACTACGGACCGGTTCGAGGCCGTCTTCTCGAAGGGTGCCGACGACGCCGCCTATTCGGGCTTCGAAGGAATCGACGACGAGGGCACGACGTTGGCGTCGTGGTTGCGCGACCGCGGCGTGACGGACGTCGACATCGTCGGGATCGCCACCGACCACTGTGTGCGGGCCACCGCGCTCGACGCGATCGCGGAGGGTTTCGGCGCCCGGGTGCTGCTGCCGTACACCGCTGGGGTGTCGGAGACGACGATCCGCCCAGCCCTCGAGCGGATGCGCGAGGCCGGTGTCGAGCTGGTCACCGACCTTCCCTGCGTCACCGATATCACCGAAGTCACAGGTAGCTGGGCCGCAGACCGAAGGTGACGGTGGGGACCGATAGCCTGTGCCGGTGCCGGATCTCCCCGAAGTCCCAGAATTGCTGCGAACCGCGGTGCACGCGCTGGGCGGTAAGGAGCGGCGCAACCAGCTGACGATGGCCTCGGCCGTCGCGCACAGCATCGACACCGGCGAACACCTCGCCGTGCAGGCCGGCACGGGTACCGGCAAGTCGCTGGCCTATCTCGTGCCGAGCATCCGCTACGCGGTGAAGACGGGTCGCACCGTGGTGGTCTCCACCGCGACCATCGCGCTGCAGCGGCAGCTCGTCGAGCGCGACCTGCCGCGACTCGCCGACGCCCTCGCCGGTTCGCTCGGCCGTCGCCCGCGTTTCGCGATCCTCAAGGGTCGCGGAAACTACCTGTGTCTGAACAAGATCCATACCGGTCTCGCCGAGGAGACGCCCGACGCCGAACTGTTCGACGCGTTCGCCCTCTCGCGCATCGGCCGCGAAGTGCGGCGGGTGACGGAGTGGTCGTCCACCACCGAGACCGGCGACCGCGACGACCTGTCCCCCGGTGTCTCCGATCAGGCGTGGCGTCAGCTGTCCGTCACCGCCCGCGAGTGCCTCGGCAAGTCGCGGTGCCCGGTGGGAGAAGACTGCTTCGCCGAGATCGCGCGCGCCGAGGCCGCGCAGGTCGACGTGGTCGTCACCAACCACGCGCTGCTTGCGATCGATGCGATCACCGGCATCTCGATCCTGCCCGAGCACGATGTCGTGGTCGTCGACGAGGCCCATGAACTCGTCGATCGGATCACGAACGTCGCCACGGCCGAGTTGTCGCCGGGCACGGTGTCGGCGGCTGCGCGGCGCTGCGTCAAGCTCGTCGAGGACCAGGAGATCGACCGGCTCGACGGTGCCGCCGAGAACTGGGAGTCGTTCCTCGAAGAACTGCCGGCTGGGCGCTGGGACGAACTGCCCGAGGGCGCGGCGGCCGCGCTGGCCTCGATCCGCGATGCCGCCTGGGCCGTACACACGGCGATCGGACCGGCCAAGCCCGGCACCGATCCCGAGGTCGCCGCGGCCCGCAGTCAGGCGCTCGCGGAGATCGACGAGGTGCACGACTGCGCGGTCCGGGTGCTGACGACCTTCGAGCAGCGAGACCCTTCGCAGCGACCCGACGTCGTGTGGCTTGCCGCCGACGAGTTCCGCGGCAACGTGCGCCGCACCGTGCGGGTCGCGCCGCTGTCGGTCGGTGGGTTGTTGCGCAGCCGGTTGTTCGGTGAGTCCACCGTCGTCCTCACGTCCGCGACCCTCACGGTCGGCGGGTCGTTCGACGGCCTCGCGGTCAACTGGGGTCTGCCGCCGCAGTCGCCGGCCCGCAGCGACACCACCTCCGCGTCGGGTGCCGAACCTCCTTCCGACAAGGGCGATCTCGCGTGGAATGGGATCGACGTGGGGTCGCCCTTCGATCACGCGAAGGCGGGCATCCTCTACATCGCCAAGCATTTGACGCCACCCGGCCGCGACGGTCTGCCGCCCTCGCATCTCGACGAGATCGCCGAACTGGTCACCGCCGCCGAGGGGCGCACGCTCGGGTTGTTCTCCTCGATGCGCGCCGCGAAGGCCGCCACCGAGGCGCTGCGCGAGCGTCTCGACACGCCGATCCTGTGCCAGGGCGACGACGCGACCGGCGCGCTGGTCGAGAAGTTCGCAGCCGACGACGCGACGAGCCTGTTCGGCACCCTGTCGCTGTGGCAGGGCGTCGACGTTCCGGGCCCGTCGCTGTCGCTGGTGATCATCGACCGGATTCCGTTCCCCCGCCCCGACGATCCGCTGCTGGTCGCCCGGCAGCGCGCCGTGGAGGCTCGCGGCGGCAACGGGTTCATGGCGGTCGCCGCCAATCACGCCGCTCTGCTGTTGGCGCAGGGTGTCGGGCGACTGTTGCGCAGCACCGACGACCGGGGCGTGGTGGCGGTGCTCGACTCGCGCCTGGCGACCGCACGGTACGGCGGTTATCTGCGTGCGTCGCTGCCGCCGTTCTGGGAGACGGCCGATCCGGCGGTGGTCCGCCGGGCACTCACGCGTTTGCGCGGCTGAGCACCCGGCGGGTCGTGATCTCCTACGGGAGCGCGACCATGCCGAGTTCGGCGGGTGAGGCGAGCAGCCCGTGCCTGGGCAGCACCCGCACCGTGTAGCCGACGGCGCCGGCGAGCGGCAGCGGCACGGTCGCGGTGAACTCCTCTCCCAGCGGGTCGGTACCGATGTGCTGCATCGGCACGGTGACGGGGTCGCCGATCGTGTCGTCGGAGCCCACGCGCCCGACCACGGCCTGCACCTCGACATCTTCCGGGGTCAGGTCGCCGAGTTGGACGTGCGCGGTCAGCCCCAGCGGCAGACCGATCTGCGGCACGTCCGGAATCGGCGTCGAATCGACCTGCGCGACACGCACTCCCGGCCACGCCGCCTCGATGCGGTGCCGGTAGTCGGCCAGCGCCCGCGCACCCGCGTAGTCGTCGGCGGTCACCTTCGAGGCTGCCGCGGCCGCGGGGATGTAGTAGTCGACGGCGTAATCGCGCACCATGCGCGAGGCGAGCACCTTCGGGCCGAGATCCTCGAGCGTGTGGCGCACCATCTCGATCCAGCGGGCCGGCACACCGTCGGAGTCGCGGTCGTAGAAGCGCGGCAGCACCGAGCGTTCGAGCAACTCGTACAGCGCGGCGGCCTCGAGATCGTCGCGGCGGGTGTCGTCGACCCCGTCGGCGGTGGGGATGGCCCAGCCGTTCTCGCCGTCGAACATCTCGTCCCACCATCCGTCGCGGATGGACAGGTTGAGACCGCCGTTGAGAGCCGACTTCATGCCCGACGTACCGCACGCCTCGAGCGGGCGCAGCGGGTTGTTCAGCCACACATCGCAACCCCAGTACAGATAGCGGGCCATCGACATGTCGTAGTTGGGCAGGAAGACGATTCGGTGCCGCACGTCGTACTCGTCGGCGAACCGCACGACCTGCTGGATGAGCGCCTTGCCGGCGTCGTCGGCGGGGTGGCTCTTGCCGGCGACGACGAGCTGCACGGGCCGTTCGTCGTCGAGCAGCAGGGCGCGCAGCCGTTCGGGGTCGCGCAGCATCAGGGTGAGGCGCTTGTAGGTGGGCACGCGCCGCGCGAACCCGACGGTGAGGACGTTCGGATCGAAGACCGACTCGATCCAGCCCAGTTCGGCCTCGGTGGCGCCGCGTTCGAGCCACGACTCGCGCAGCCGGCGACGCACCTCGGCGACGAGCTGGGCGCGCAGCGCGTTCCGGGTGGACCACAGTTCCTTGCGGTCGATGGTCTGGAGCAGTTCCCAGCCGCGGGCCTCCTCGACGCGGTCGGGTCCGGCGAGGCGGTTGGCGAGCGCGATCCATTCGCGCGCGGCCCAGGTGGGGGCGTGCACACCGTTGGTGACCGAGCCGATGGGCACTTCGGCGGCGTCGAATCCGGGCCATAGTCCTTCGAACATGCCGCGGCTGACCTCGCCGTGCAGCTTCGACACACCGTTGCAGCGCTGGCCGAGGCGCAGACCAAGATGTGCCATGTTGAACACGTTCGGGTTGCTCTCGCGTCCGAGCGCGAGGATGCGGTCGACGGTGAGGCCGGGCAACAGTGCCGACTCGTTCTCGCCGTTGGTGCCCGAGAAGTAGTGGCGCACGAGATCGATCGGGAAGCGGTCGATACCCGCGGGCACGGGGGTGTGGGTGGTGAAGACCGTGCCGGCCCGCACGGCGGCGAGCGCTTCGTCGAAGTCGAGTCCGGCGCCGGTGACGAGTTCGCGGATGCGTTCGGCGCCGAGGAAGCCCGCGTGTCCCTCGTTCATGTGGAAGACATCGGGGTCGGGCAGGCCGTGGATGCGCGTGTAGGCGCGCACCGCGCGGACACCGCCGACGCCGGCGAGGATCTCCTGCTTGATGCGGTGGTCCTGGTCGCCGCCGTAGAGGCGGTCGGTGACCCCGCACAGCTCCTCGTCGTTGGACGGGATGTCGGAGTCGAGCAGCAGCAGCGGGACGCGCCCGACCTGGGCGATCCAGATTCGCGCGTCGAGTGTGCGCCCGCCAGGCACGGCGACCTGCACGAGCGCGGCGGTGCCGTCGGCCTCGGTGAGCAGTCGCAGCGGCAGGCCCTGCGGGTCGTAGGAGGGGTAGTGCTCCATCTGCCATCCGTCGGCGCTGAGCGACTGCCGGAAGTAGCCGGACCGGTAGAGCAGGCCGACGCCGATGAGCGGCAGGCCGAGATCGGAGGCGGCCTTGAGGTGGTCGCCGGCAAGGATTCCGAGGCCGCCGGAGTAGTTCGGCAGCACCTCGGTGACACCGAACTCCATGGAGAAGTAGGCGATGCCGGCGGGCAGTGTCGTGCCGCGCTCCTGCTGTTCCTGGAACCAGCGGGGGCGGGTGAGGTAGTGCTCGAGGTCGGCGGCAGCGGCGTCGAGCCGGGCGAGGAAGTCGCCGTCCTCGGCGAGCGCATCGAGTCGGGCCGGCGGCACCTCGCCGAGCAGTCGGACAGGGTCATTGCTGCACCGGCGCCACAGGTCCGGGTCGACCGATTCGAACAGGTCCTGGGTCTGCGGGTGCCACGACCATCTGAGGTTGGCCGTCAGGGCTCCCAGCGCAGCCAGCCGCTCGGGAAGATGGGCTCGTACGGTGAACCGGCGCAGTGCTTTCACGGGGTGCACACTACCGACCGACCGAGCTTCGTGACGGCCGGGCGGCGGATCTCATGTGCCCGGATCCATGCCGGTCGCGGACAGGATCGCCCGGCACCCGGAGAGGGCCACACCGCGGGGCCTTCTCTCCTGCGGCCGACCTCCCGTCGACCGGTGGACTCAGAGTCCGCCGAGGAGCAGGTGCAGCAGGTCTCCGACGACTCCGATCAGCCCGGCAACCAGACCCATGTGTTCTTCCCTTCGTCGTGCCTCCGAGGAGGCTGTTGTCCTCTTGCAGAACAAACAGTAGGGAGCGGGGTGTTGCCGTCCGGTCAATTGAAGTGAACGGTGAGTTACAGATAATTTCGCCGCTGCAGAGGGGATCCTTCGCGGGTCCCGCCGCATGCACAGCCGCGCGGCGCGACCTCCATTACGGTGGTTCGAGACACGGTCGTTGCCCCCATCGGCCCTGCTCGTCCACCCGGACCCGCACGGAACGGAGCTAGCGTGACAGGTCGGCTCGCCATCGACGACGTACAACCCTCCATCGACGGAGGGCGTTATCCGACGAAGGCGGTCGTCGGGGAGGTGGTGCCGGTCTCCGCCGTGGTGTGGCGCGAGGGCCACGACGCGATCGCCGCGACACTCGCCGTTCGAGGACCGGCCGACGATCCCGAATCCGCCGGCAGGCTGGTGCGGATCCCGATGGTTCCGGGCACCGAACCCGACACCTTCCACGCCACCTTCTCCCCCACGAGCGTCGGTGCGTGGACCTACCGGGTCGAGGCGTGGAGCGACCCGGTGGCGACCTGGCGGCACGCGGTCACCGCGAAGACCGACGCCGGGCAGGACGCCGACGAACTCGCGAACGACCTCGAGGTCGGCGCACGGATCTTCGAGAAGGCCGCGAAAGGCGCACCGCGCGGCAACCGTCCCGCTCTCCTCGCGGTCGCTGCGTCCCTGCGCTCCGACCGTCCGCTGGCCGAGCGCATCGCCCCGGCCTTCGCCCCCGACGTCACCGAGATCCTCCGCGCCCATCCGCTTCGCGAGCTGATCACGCGTGGAAAGGCGTTCACGGCGTTCGCCGATCGTCGCCGCGCGCTGTTCGGCTCCTGGTACGAGTTCTTTCCCCGGTCCACCGGAGGCTGGTACGAGGACGGAACCCCGCGGCACGGCACCTTCGCCACGGCCGCCGCAGATCTGCCGCGCATCGCGGCGATGGGCTTCGACGTCGTCTACCTCCCCCCGATCCATCCGATCGGCAAGGTCAACCGCAAGGGACCGAACAACACCCTCGTCGCCGGCCCGGACGACGTCGGGTCGCCCTGGGCGATCGGTTCCGACGAGGGCGGCCACGACGCCATCCACCCCGAACTCGGCACCGAGCAGGACTTCCGCGATTTCGTCGCCCGCGCGAAGGAACTCGAGCTCGAGGTCGCCCTCGATCTCGCCCTGCAGTGCGCCCCCGACCACCCGTGGGCGCGTGAGCATCCGGAATGGTTCACCGTGCTGCCCGACGGCACGATCGCGTATGCGGAGAACCCGCCCAAGAAGTACCAGGACATCTATCCGATCAACTTCGACGACGACCCCGAGGGCATCTACGCCGAGGTCCTGCGCGTGGTCCGGCACTGGATCCGGTTGGGCGTCGACATCTTCCGCGTCGACAATCCGCACACCAAGCCCCCGAACTTCTGGGAGCAGCTCATCGCCGAGATCAAGCGCACCGATCCCGACGTGCTGTTCCTGTCGGAGGCGTTCACCCGGCCCGCCCGCATGTATGGGCTCGCGCGACGCGGATTCACGCAATCCTACACGTATTTCACGTGGCGGGTCGCGAAATGGGAGCTCACCGAGTTCGGTACCGAGATCGCCGCGAAGGCCGACGAGGCCAGGCCGAACCTGTTCGTCAACACCCCCGACATCCTGCACGAGACCCTGCAGCACGGCGGACCGGGCATGTTCGCGCTGCGCGCGGCGCTCGCCGCCACCCTGGCTCCCTCGTGGGGCGTGTACTCGGGGTACGAACTGTTCGAGCACCTCGCGGTGCGGCCGGGCAGCGAGGAGTACCTCGACTCGGAGAAGTACCAGTTGCGGCCGCGCCGATACGACGAGGCACGCCGGCGCGGCGAGTCGCTCGAACCGTGGCTGACCACCCTCAACCGCATCCGGCGCGCGCATCCGGCGTTGCAGCAACTGCGCAACATCGCCTTCCACCACGTCGACAACGACGCGCTCATCGCCTACTCGAAGTTCGATCCGTCCACCGGGGACTGCGTCCTCACGGTGATCAACCTCAACCCCTATGGGGCCGAACAGGGCACGGTCTGGCTCGACATGCCGGCGATCGGGCACGACTGGCACGACCACTTCCCTGTTTACGACGAGGTGAGTGGGGAACAGTACTCGTGGGGACAGGCCAACTACGTGCGCCTCGAGCCGTGGCGGGCGGTGGCGCACATCCTGGTCCTGCCCCCGATCGGCATCCCCACCCGCACAACGCTCGCCTACAGGAGGCAGTCGTGACCGTGCCGCCCCAGACGCCGGGCGCCGATGTTCCGCGCCGGCGCCACAGCCCGCGACCGGAGGACCTCGACCTGCTCGCCGCCGGTGAGCACCACGATCCGCACGCGGTGCTCGGGGCTCATTCGCATCCGGAGGGGACGGTCATCCGGGCACTGCGCCCCGGGGCCGAGAAGGTCGCCGCCCGGATCGGTGGTCGCGACCATCCGCTCGAACCCGTGGGCGAGGACGTCTTCAGCGCCCTGATCCCGGTCTTCGATCTCGCCGACTACCGGCTCGTGGTGACCTACCCGTTCGATCACGTCGAGGTCGTCGCGGACGGTTACCGTTTCATGCCGACGCTGGGCGAGCTCGATCGTCACCTGCTGAGCGAGGGCCGGCACGAACGGCTGTGGGAGGTGCTCGGCGCCCATCCGCGGACCTATGAGACCCCGGACGGCCCGGTGACGGGCACGTCCTTCGCCGTGTGGGCACCGGGCGCACGCGGGGTCACCGTCGTCGGCGACTTCGACGGCTGGGGTGGACGCACCGCCCCGATGCGGGTGCTCGGCTCGAGCGGTGTCTGGGAGGTCTTCGTTCCCGGTGTCGAACCGGGCGCGCTGTACAAGTACCGGGTGCACGGCCGCGACGGATCCGTCCGCGACAAGGCCGACCCGATGGCGTTCGCCACCGAGGTGCCCCCCGCGACCGCGTCGAGGGTCACGGAGAGTCGCTACACCTGGAACGACGACGACTGGGTCGCGACCCGCGAGAAAGCGCAGCCCTGGCAGGAACCGATGGCGGTCTACGAGGTGCACCTCGGTTCGTGGCGCCCGGGCCTGAACTACGTCGAACTCGCCGATCAGCTCGCCGAGTACATCCTCGAGACCGGTTTCACGCACGTCGAGCTGCTGCCGGTCGCCGAGCATCCCTTCGGCGGGTCGTGGGGTTACCAGGTCACCTCCTACTACGCTCCCACCTCCCGGTTCGGCACTCCCGACGAGTTCCGCGCGTTCGTCGACCGTCTCCACGCCGCCGGGATCGGCGTGATCATGGACTGGGTGCCCGCCCACTTCCCGAAGGACGAGTGGGCGCTCGCGCGCTTCGACGGCAGCCCCCAGTACGAACATCCCGATCCGCGCCGCGGCGAACAGCTGGACTGGGGCACCTACGTCTTCGACTACGGCCGGCCCGAGGTGCGGAACTTCCTCGTTGCCAACGCCCTGTACTGGATCGAGGAGTTCCACATCGACGGTCTGCGCGTCGACGCCGTGGCCTCGATGTTGTACCTCGACTACTCGCGCCCCGAGGGCGGCTGGACGCCGAATATCTACGGCGGGCGCGAGAACCTCGAGGCCGTTGAGTTCCTGCAGGAACTCAACGCCACCGTCCACAAGCACTATCCGGGGATCGTGACGGTCGCGGAGGAGTCGACCTCCTGGCCGGGCGTGACCCGCTCGACGAACGTCGGTGGGCTCGGCTTCAGCATGAAGTGGAACATGGGCTGGATGCACGACACCCTCGGCTATCTCGGCCGCGATCCCGTGCACCGCACCTACCACCACCACGAGATCACGTTCTCGCTCGTGTACGCGTGGAGCGAGAACTTCGTACTCCCCATCAGCCACGACGAGGTCGTCCACGGCAAGGGCACGCTGTGGACGCGACTGCCGGGCGACGACGCCACGCGTGCAGCCGGCCTGCGGTCGATGCTCGCCTACATGTGGGCGCATCCCGGCAAGCAGTTGCTGTTCATGGGCCAGGAGTTCGGGCAGGTCGCCGAGTGGTCCGAGGAACGCGGCCTCGACTGGTGGCAGCTCGACGAACCGCTCCACGCCGGTATCCACCGCCTGGTGTGCGATCTCAACGGCATCTACCGCTCGCACCCGGCGCTCTACACGCTCGACACCACGCCCGGCGGATACTCGTGGATCGACGCCAACGATGCGCACAACAACGTCCTGTCGTTCCTGCGCTACGGCAGCGACGGCTCGGTGGTCGCGTGCCTGCACAACTTTTCGGGCACGACCTACGGCGACTATCGTGTCGGATTGCCCGAACCGGGCACGTGGGAGGAAGTGCTCAACACGGACGCGACCGCCTACCAGGGCAACGGAGCGGGCAACTTCGGGGCCGTGGAGGCCGACGAACATTCGTGGCACGGGCGTCCCGCCTCGGCTCGGGTGACCTTGCCTGCGCACGGTGCCATCTGGTTGTCGTTGCGGAGGTGACGCTGCCCGACGACAGGAGCACAACGACATGCGACGGACGCATCGGTTCGCGCGACTGGTGGTGCCCGCACTGACCGTCGTCCTGCTGGCGGGTTGCGCCCAGCGGATCGAAGGAACGGCGGTGTCGATCTACGACAACCCCTTCACCGTGGCGGGGCTGCCCGTCACCTCCGGGGCGTCGGGTCCGCGCAGCGGGGTGCCCGATGCGGACATCGAGATCGAGAACACCGACGGCGGTCCCGTCGACGTCCTGGCCGGCAACGCGATCGCCGACATCGAGGAGTACTGGCGTCAGGAGTTCGCGTCGGTCGCCCGGGGCACCTTCCGCCCGGTCGAGACGATCGTGTCGTGGGATCCGTCCGAGCGACGGGGCCCGCGTTTCTGCGGCAAACCCACCTACGACTTCATCAACGCGGCCTACTGCAGCGGTGGTGACGAGATCGGATGGGACCGCACCTACCTGATGCCGCAGCTCATCGACAGCTTCGGACCGATGGCCGCGGTGACGGTCCTCGCTCATGAATACGGGCACGCCGTCCAGCACACGGCGGGGCTGGTCGCCGAGGACGACCCCGGCATCGTGTTCGAGCAGCAGGCCGACTGTTTCGCCGGTGCGTTCATGCGGCACGTCGCGGAGGGCCGGTCGACGCACTTCCAGCTCGACACCTCCGACGGGCTGAACAACGTGCTCGCGTCGATGGTGCTCTTCCGCGACGCCGATCCGAACGACCCCGACTCGATCCACGGCTCGGCCTTCGAACGCGTGACGGCCGTGCAGATCGGATTCACCGACGGGGCCGGCTCATGTGCACGCATCGACGCCGCCGAGATCGAGTCGCGCCGCGCCGACCTGCCGCAGTACTACAACTCCGCAGACGACGGCGAACTGCCGGTCACCGACGAGTCGGTCGAGGCGATCTTCGAGTCGTTCCACCAGGTCTTCGACCTGGACGCCCTGCCGCAACTCGATCTGTCGGGCGCCGACCTCGGGTGCTCGGACGCCCGGGCCACCTCACCGGTGTCGTACTGCCCCGCGACGAACACCGTGGGCGTCGACATGGAGGCACTGAGCGAGCGCGGTACGGCCGCCCCGCCGGGAAGCGGCTTCGATCCCGGTGTCCGCGGCGACTACAACGCCTACGTGCTCGTCGCCTCCCGCTACGCTCTCGCGGTGCAGAAGGAGGCCGGCCAGTCGCTCACCGAGCCGCGCACGGCGCTGCGGGCGGCGTGCCTGTCGGGGGTCATCAGTGCCGCGCTGAGCCCGGACAGCACCCTCGCCTCGAACGTCGACCCGAGCCAGGTGCTGGTGTGGCTGTCCCCCGGCGACCTCGACGAGGCGGTCTCGGGCCTGCTCACCGACGGTCTGGCCGCGAGCGACGTCAACGGCAACACGGTGCCGAGCGGGTTCGCGCGGGTGGATGCCTTCCGCACCGGCGTCCTCGGCGGCGAGGCGGGCTGCACCGGCCGTTACCGCTGAGACGACACCGGCCGCCCACCACGAGTGGTGAGCGGCGGGTCCGGCGGATGCGTAGGGATCAGTAGAGGGCCATCGCGAGCTTGCGGCGCGACGACACCACGACCGGATCCGCGGCATCGAACAGTTCGAACAGTTCGAGGAGCCGGGTGCGTGCCGCGGTGCGTTCGTCCCCGGCGCTGCGACGCACGAACTCGATGAGACGACCGAAGGCCGCCTCCGGCTGCTGCGCGAACAGTTCGGCGTCGGCCGCGGTGAACTGGGCTTCGAGGTCGTTCGGAGCGGCATCGGCGCGCTCGATCGCATCCTCGGGAATCTTGCTCGCGCGGGCCAGGAAACGCACCTGGCGCAGCGCGGCCTGCGCCTCGGTGTTGTTCGGCTCGGAGTTCAGGACGAGCTGGTAGGCCGCCTCGGCGCCCTCGAAGTCGCCGTTCTCGAGTGCCTGCTCGGCAGCCTCGAAACGCGGGTCGGCGGGCTGTTCCTCCGGCTCGGCGCCGGGCGGGCCCGACAGCTTGCCTGCGACGGCGTTCCGGATGGCGTCGAGCCACTGACGCAGCGCGGGCTCGGGCTGCACGCCCTGGAAGTCGGCGAGCGGCTGGCCGGCCGCGATCGCGACGACCGTGGGCACCGACTGGACGCCGAAGGCCTGGGCGATCCGCGGGTTCGCGTCGACGTCGACCTTCGCAAGGACCCACGCACCGTTTGCCTCGTTCGCGAGCTTCTCGAGAACGGGTGAGAGCTGCTTGCACGGTTCGCACCAGGTCGCCCACAGGTCGACGATCACGGGCACCTGCATCGACCGCTGCAGCACCTCGGTCTCGAACGTCGCTTCGGTGACGTCCACGATCGGGGCGATGGCACCGGGTGCGGCGCCGTCGCCACCGGACGGAGGCGGAGGCGGCGGCGCGGAGGCCCTCTCCTTGAGCGGTGAGAGATCCACCGCGCCGGACATCGCCGCGGCGACGGCGGCAGAACGTGCTGGACGGGAACCGGGTCGAGTCACGTCCACCATTTTGTCACGAGTGGTCCGAATCGTGCTGCGCGGACCGGGGGACGTCGCCGTGAGGTCAGACGGTCGCGGTGGCGTCCTCGCGGGTGGCGGGAGCGGACAGCTCTCCGAGGCGACCGGTGCGCACGGCCCAGCGCTCGAAGACGATCGTGCCGAACGGGGGCACGCTCGAGACGAGGGCGAGGAAGGTCGTCTTGAGATCCCACTTCAGCGACCACGCCGTGAGGAGCGCGATGAGCACGAACGGGATGAAGCCGGCCACGCCGTGCACCATGCCCGGGATCGCGATGGCCTCTTCGTAGCCGAGCACCCACTTGAAGAACATGGCGATCAGGAGGGCGAGCCAGGTCACCGCTTCCCAGATCGCGATCAGCCGGAATCGTTTCGCGGGCGTGGACACGTCGAGGATGTTGGTCATGCGGCCATTGTGCCGAAAGGCCTACGACAAGCCGTAGTTCAGTGAGAGACATCACGGCCCCGGCATGCTTGCGCCGGGGCCGTGATCATGCTCTCGGGAAGAGGGTCAGTTCTTGGGCACCCGCACGATGAGCGCGTCGCCCTGGCCGCCACCACCGCACAGGGCGGCAGCGCCGACGCCACCGCCGCGGCGCTTCAGCTCGAGCGCCAGGTGCAGCACGATGCGCGCACCCGACATGCCGAGCGGGTGGCCGAGCGCGATCGCACCGCCGTTGACGTTCACCTTCGCCGGATCGATGCCCAGCTCACGGGCCGAGACGATGCCGACGGCGGCGAACGCCTCGTTGATCTCGACGAGGTCGAGGTCCTTCGGGTCGACGCCCTCGCGCTCGCAGGCCTTGGCGATCGCCCGGGCCGGCTGCGACTGCAGGGTCGAGTCCGGTCCGGCGACGACGCCGTGACGGCCGATCTCGGCGATCCAGCTCAGCCCGAGCTCGGTGGCCTTGGCCTTGCTCATCACGACGACCGCGGCGGCACCGTCGGAGATCTGCGAGGCCGACCCGGCGGTGACGGTGCCGTCCTTCGAGAAGGCCGGACGCAGCGAGCCGAGCGACTCGGTGGTGGTCTCCGGGCGGATGCCCTCGTCGGCGGCGAAGACGATCGGGTCGCCCTTGCGCTGCTTGATCGACACCGGCACGACCTCGTCCTCGAACAGGCCGTCCTTCCAGGCACGGGCAGCGTTCTGGTGCGAGGCGGCGGCGAAGGCGTCCTGCTCCTCGCGGGAGACGAAGCGGTCGCCGGAGTTGGCCGACTCGGTGAGGTTGCCCATCGCCTGGTCGGTGAAGATGTCGTGCAGGCCGTCGTAGGCCATGTGGTCGCGCAGGGTCACGTCGCCGTACTTGAAGCCGGCGCGGGACTTCTCGAGCATGTGCGGGGCCTGGCTCATCGACTCCTGGCCGCCGGCGACGACGACGTCGAACTCGCCCGCGCGGATCAGCTGGTCGGCCATCGCGATCGCGTTGATGCCCGACAGACACACCTTGTTGATGGTCAGCGCCGGGACGTCCATCGGGATGCCGGCGGCGACGGCCGCCTGACGGGCCGGGATCTGGCCGGCGCCGGCGGTGAGCACCTGGCCCATGATGACGTATTCGACCTGCTCAGGAGCCACACCGGCGCGCTCGAGCGCACCGGAGATCGCCACGCCACCGAGATCCGATCCGGAGAAATCCTTGAGCGAGCCCTGAAGACGCCCCATGGGCGTACGGGCTCCGGCGACGATGACAGAACTGCTCACGGGACATTCCTCCGAAAGATCGGCATGTGATCGGAAAACTCCACTCGGATATTCACCTGAATCCCGATAGGAGTGCACTCAACGGTACCGCTACCGTCTAGAGCATGACCGAGACCTCTCCCACATCCGCTCCGGCGGCGTCCGTTCTCGCTTCCGGACTCGTCACCGCCATCGATCACGTCGGCATCGCAGTGCCCGACCTCGATGCCGCTCTCACCTGGTACGCCGAGAACCTCGGTCTCGTGTCCACCCACGAGGAAGTCAACGAGGAGCAGGGCGTGCGCGAGGCGATGCTGGCCGTTCCGGGGACCTTCGAAGGGTCCACCATGATCCAGCTGCTCGCCCCGCTGAACGAGGAATCCACGATCGCGAAGTTCATCGACCGCAATGGCCCGGGTCTGCAGCAGCTTGCCTACCGCGTCTCCGACATCGATGCCGTCTCCACTGCGCTTCGTGAGCGCGGCGTCCGCTTGCTGTACGACGCACCCCGTCGCGGCACCGCCGATTCGCGCATCAACTTTTTGCATCCGAAGGACGCGGGCGGCGTCCTCGTCGAGCTCGTCGAGCCGGCTGCACATCCCGCTCACTGACGGCCGTTCCGGTGCGCTCCCGAAGACGGATGGGGCGGGAGCGCATCCGGGTCGTACCCGCAGGGACCGGGTAGATTGTCTCCATGGTCTTCGATCGTGATCGCGCACCCAGCCACCTGCCGTTCTCCATCGTGCGGAAGGGATTCGACCGCGACGAGGTGACCAACTACTTCGCCCGGTTCGAGGCCGAGCTGCGCGTGACTGCCACCGACCGCGACGCCGCCGCCGCGCAGGCCCGCGATCTGGCCCGTCAGCTCGAGAACGCCCGCAACGAGATCGACGAACTCCGCAAGGACGTCGACCGTCTGTCGGTGCCGCCCACCACCGCCGAGGGCATGAGCGACCGCATCTCCCGGATGCTGCGTCTCGCCTCCGACGAGGCCTCCGAGCTGCGGGCCCGCGCCGAGGCCGACGCCGCCGAGATGATCTCGCTGGCGGAGCAGGAGGGCATCCGCCTCCGGGGAGACTACGAGAAGAAGCTCGCCGAACTCGAGGACACCCGCGTCGCCTTCGCGGCCGAGCACGAGCGGACGATGACTGCGGCCCGCGCCGAGGCCGAGCGGATCGTGGCTGCTGCCCGCGCCGAGGCCGAGCGACTCGACGCCGAGGCCGAGGCCAAGCGCGAGCAGGTGCAGCAGGACTTCGAGATCACGATGTCCGAGCGTCGCACGAAGCTGCTCGGAGCCCTCGACGAACTCGAACGGACGAGTAAGGCCGAAGCCGAGCGCCGCATCGAGGAAGCCACGCAGGAAGCCGAACGACGGCTCGCCCGCGCCACCGAACAGTCCGAGCGGAAGGTTGCCAACGCGCGCGACCTCACCGAGGAGCTCCGCGTGCTGCGCGGACGCATCCTCGGCCAGCTCGACGCCGTTCGCGAGCAGCTCGACGACGTCCCCACGCTGCTCGCGGGCATCAACCGCGAGGGCGAACTGCTCGACCGGGAGATCTCCCTCGACGAGCCCCGCACGACCGTCCTCGGTACGGCGCGCGACAACAAGCAGGGGGGCGACAAGCAGAGTTCGGACGACGAGAGTCCGAAGGAGCCGGCATCCCCCGAGGCCGACGCGAAGGCGGACAAGACCGCGCCGCTGCCGCAGACCGACAAGACCACGCCCATGCCGCAGGCCGACCGGACGGTGCGGATCCCGAAGAGCGATGCCCCCGGCTCGGCCTCCGACCCGAACTCGGCCGCGCAGCCGAACAGCGGCGCACAGGGATCCCAGTCCACTCCACGCACGCCGAACGCCTCGGCACCGCATCGCTCCCCCTCGGTCGGTTCCGGTGCGCAGGGTCGCTCTCCCGCCGTGGCCAGCAAGGTCCGCAACTGACGGTCGCCGGCCGTCGGGCTTGACCTTCGAGTCGGTCGAAGCTCCATGATGGGCCGGTGACCGACCCGGAGATGATGTCGATCGGCGTGTTCGCCGAACTCGTCGGACTGACCGCGAGCGCATTGCGGTTCTACGACGACGCCGGCCTGCTGCGTCCCGAGCAGGTCGATCCGTCGACGGGATACCGGTTCTACAGCCGCTCCCAGGTCCCGCGTGCGTGCCGGCTGCGGCAGTTACGGGAGATCGGGATGCCGCTGCCCGCCATCGGTGAGTTCTTCGCCGCCGACACGGACGAGGCCGCGCGACTGCTCGACGACCACGTCACCGGGATGACCACGGAGGCCGAGCGGCTCCGACGGGCCGCCGAGACCCTCGCGGCGTCCCTGCGTGCCGAATCGCGCCGCGTGATCTGCACGGTGCGGGGACCCGTCCTTGCCGGCGCCGTCGATCAGGTCTCCGCCTCCACCGGTCACGACCCCGACATCCCGGTACTGAACGGCGTGCACATGGAAACCGGATCCGGCTGCGTGAGGCTGACCGCCACAGACCGGTACCGGCTCGCCACCCGGACGCTCGCGCCCACCGATCCGACCTGCCCGTCCTGGGCCGGCACCCTCGCCGGCGACGACCTGCGGGTCGCGACGTCCCGGCTCCGACGCAGTCCGTCGGTGACCGTGGAAGCGGAAGAGCGGGCGGTCACCTTCCGTACCTCCGGCGACGACGCACTCCACTGCCGTCTGCTTCCCGAGCCGTACCCCGACCACCGACTCCTGCTGGACTCGCTCCCCGCGGCGACACAGCGGGTCACCCTCGGCAAACGCCGGGTGGTGACGGTGCTCGAACAGCGAGCACCGGAGACGGTCGGCCTACGAACCTCCCCCGACCGGCCCGTCCTGGTATTCCCCGACGGGGACGAGATACCGCTCGACGGCACGGCCACCGGACCGGAGCTGACGATCTGGTTCGACCTGGTCACCGTGTATCCCGCGTGGAGTCACGCGCTGGGCGACGACCTGATGCTCGACATTCGCGGCCCCGAGCTGCCGGTCACCGTCCGGTCGGCCGACGAGGGGGATCTCACCACACTCGTCATGCCGCGCAGCGCGCCCTGAAGCACTCCCCTCGAACAGTGCCCACATCAACAGTGCCCCCATCAACAGTGCCCTCCGGATCCGCCCAAGACCTCGACAGGAGCCCCGCCATGTCCACATCCGCCTCGACACCCGATCCCACGATGGACGCGATCAGCGCAGCAGTGCTTCGCGGTCGCGACGGGCACACCGGGTCGGCCCGACGCGACCTGCTGTCCCTCTGGGAGCGAATCGGTTCGGGGGGCGACGCATTCCACCGCTGCACGCTCGCGCACTACCTCGCCGACCTGTACGACGATCCCGCCGAGTCCCTGGTCTGGGATGTCCGCGCCCTCGACGCTGCCGATGCCCTCTCCGACGAGCGCGCCCGGGAACACCACGAATCTCTCCGCGTCGCGGGCTTCTATCCGAGCCTGCACCTGAACCTGGCCGACGACTTCCGTCGTCTCGGGTCGTTCCGGGCAGCCACGGAACACCTCGACCGCGCGCAGGACCACCTGTCCGCACTCCCCGACGATCCCTACCGCGACATCATCCGCACGGCCGTCCACGAGGTGCGTCGGGCGATCGCCGACCGCGACACCGCACCGCACCGCGAGCGTCCGCGCCGGGCACCGTCCGCTAACGGGTGCCCTCGGACCGGCGTGCAGCGACCGGTGAGGGTGGCTAGGACCAGCGTCGCGTGGGCCGGCGGGTCCCGCGTCCTGCCCAGCATCCGCTGTGCCAGTGCCGCCGGTCCTCCGCACCGCCGAGCGCATCGGTCGGCCACGCGACGACATGGGGTGTTCCCGGCGCGATCTCGTGATCGCATCCCGGACACCGGTACGGCTTGGTGGCACGCGAACCCGGCACGGTGCGCACGGTGAAACGCTCACCTCCGGCCCCTGCGGGACCGTTCTCGGTGCGCACCGTCGCCCCGAAGTAGGTCGGGGATTCGTCGGTCGCCCCACCGCGCTTGCGGCCGGTGCGGGATCTGTTGCGGCGCGGCACGATCAGAACAATCTGAACTCGGTGCTCTCGGTACCCCGCAGCGCCTCGTAGTCGAGCACGAGGCAGCGGATGCCGCGGTCCGTGGCCAGCGTCCGCGCCTGCGGCTTGATCTGCTGGGCCGCGAACACGCCACTGACGGGTGCGAGCAGCGGGTCCCGGTTGAGCAGTTCGAGATACCGGGTGAGCTGCTCCACGCCGTCGATCTCGCCGCGGCGCTTCACCTCCACGGCGACGGTCGCTCCGTCGGCATCACGGCACAACAGGTCCACAGGGCCGATCGCCGTGGGGTATTCGCGCCGGATCAGGGTGAAGCCCGTCCCGAGGGTCTCGACGTGCTCGGCGAGAAGTTCCTGCAGGTGCGCCTCGACACCGTCTTTGATCAGACCGGGGTCGACACCGAGCTCGTGGCTCGAATCGTGGTCGATCTCTTCGAGAGTGATGCGCAGCTGCTCGCCCGCCTTGTTGGTGACGACCCACAGGGCCTCGGCGTCCTCGACGGACTCCTCTTCGAGCCAGCAGGGCGGGCTCATCCAGTTCAGAGGCTTGTAGGCACGGTCGTCGGCGTGGACACTCACCGAACCGTCGGATTTGACGAGGAGGAGACGTCGGGCCGTCGGCAGATGAGCCGTCAGGCGTCCGATGTAGTCCACACGGCAACGGGCAATCACAAGACGCACACAGCCACCCTAGAGGATCGACTCGACTAGTCTCGAACGACCATGCCCGCACGCAGTCACCGCACGGCCCCGCTCGGATCGGCCATCCTGGGAGAGCCTGCCGAACCGATCCGACGGCAACGCATCAGGATCCAGACCCTGTTGACGTTCTCCCTGATCGGTACGCATCTCGTCGGTGCCCTGATCGTGGCCGCTCTCATCAACGTCGTGATCCCGGGCCCGTCCGTACTGACCGCCGACTTCCTCGTCATCACCGCGATCCTCGCTCCTGTCTACGTGGTCTCGGCCGTCGTGGTCGGATCGGTGCTCGGTACCCGGGCGACCCTCCGCAGGCTGCGGTGGGCGCTGGAGAACCGGCCGCCCACCCCGCAGGAACAGCGGATCGCGTTGCGGATGCCCTGGCGTACCACCCTCCAGCAGGGAGCACTGTGGTTCATCGGGTTGATCCTGTTCACCGTCGGGTTCGGGGTCATCGACCCGCAGACGATCCCGAAGGTCGCGCTGACCATCACCCTGGCCGGTGTCACGGTGTGCGGATTCGCGTACATGTTCACCGATTTCGCGCTGCGCCCCATCGCGGCGCGCGCGCTCGAGGTCGGGACGCCTCGTCGCCCGCGCCTGGCCGGCACCACCGGACGCGTGATGCTCGCGTGGGCCCTGGGCAGCGCGGTGCCCGTTGTCGGTCTGCTGTTCATCGCGGTGTTCAGCTTCATCCGTCCCGTCACATCGACGCGCCTGGCGATCACGATCCTCGCCATCGGCGGACTCGGTCTGCTCACCGGCTCGCTGCTGATGTTCCTCACGATCCGGTCGACGATCGCGCCGATCGAATCGGTGCGCGCCGGGATGCAGCGCATCGCGTCGGGCGATTTCGATACCGCGGTCGTCGTCTACGACGGAACCGAATTGGGGCAGCTGCAGACGGGGTTCAACCGGATGGCCGAAGGCCTGCGCGAACGCGAGAAACTGCGCGACGTGTTCGGCCGCCATGTCGGACGGGAGGTCGCGGCTGCGGCGCTGGCCAATCCCGGTGTCCTCGGCGGTGAGGAGCGGGATGTCGCGGTGTTGTTCGTCGACATCGTCGGGTCCACCGCGTTGGCCGCAAGTCGCCCACCGACAGAGGTGGTAGCGCTGCTCAACCGCTTCTTCGCGGTCGTCGTCGAAGAGGTGCACGCGGCCGAAGGATTCGTCAACAAGTTCGAGGGCGACGCCGCGCTCGCGATCTTCGGGGCGCCGGTCGCCCTCGACAACGCCGCCGGTTCCGCGCTCGGCGCCGCGAGGAGGATGGCGCGACGCCTCGCCGAGGAAGTCCCGGAGTGTCGCGCGGGTATCGGGGTTACGGCAGGTCGTGCGGTCGCCGGGAACATCGGCGCGCAGGAACGCTTCGAGTACACCGTGATCGGCGATCCGGTCAACGAAGCAGCGAGGCTGTCGGATCTCGCGAAGACCGTTCCGGGTTACGTCGCGGCGTCGGCCCGCACCGTGCAGCTCGCCCCCGAGGACGAACGCGCACGGTGGGAACTGGGTGAGGAGATCACCCTGCGCGGTCGTTCCGAGCCGACGCGCCTGGCGATTCCGCGCGCGGACTGACGGCAGGCCTCACTCTCCCGCCAGCACCGCGTCGAGGAACTTGCGGGTGCGTTCCTCCCGGGGGCTGGTGAAGATGCGCTCGGGCGGCCCCTCCTCCACGATGCGACCCCGATCGAACATCAGCACTCGATCGGAGACGTCGCGGGCGAAGTGCATCTCGTGCGTCACGATCAGCATCGTGATGTCGGTCGTCTCGGCGATCGTCCGCAGCACGTCCAGCACATCGGCGACGAGTTCGGGGTCGAGGGCCGAGGTCACCTCGTCGAGCAGCAGGATCTCCGGATCCATCGCGAGGGCACGGGCGATCGCGACCCGCTGCTGCTGACCACCCGACAGTTGCGTGGGGTGGGCGGTCTCCTTGTCGGACAGACCGACCATCGCGAGCAGCTCCCGCGCACGGTCGCGTGCCTCGGCCTTACTGCGACCGAGGACGTGGACCGGAGCCTCGGTGAGGTTCTCCATCACGTTCATGTTGGGGAAGAGGTTGAACTGCTGGAAGACCATGCCGATGCTGCGGCGCATCGTCCTCAGGTAGCGCTCGGAGGCCGGGACGAGACGCGTCCCCTTGCGTTCGTGGCTGAGTGGTTCGCCCTTGACCCACACCACACCGTCGTCGATCTTCTCGAGGGTCATGAGCAGGCGCAGAATGGTCGTCTTGCCCGAACCGCTCGGACCGATCAACGTGACCCGTTCCCCCTGGGCGACGGTGAAGTCCAAGTGGTCGAGTACTACGTGGTCGCCGAATCTCTTGACCACGGAGTCGAAACGGATCATGGATCCATCGGAGCTGGCGGCGGGAAGCGAGTCGCCGTCGGCACCGGCTTCCTTGTGCATCTCAATAGGCAAGGCGACGCTCCAATCGGCGGACGAGCAACGACGTCGGGTAGCTGGCGATGAGGAAGATCAGGCCGGCCAGCGTGAGCGGCTCGAGGTACTGAAAGTTGCGCGCACCGAACTGCTGGGCTGCGGTCACCATCTCCACGACGGAGATCGTGAACAGGAACGGGGTGTCCTTGAACAGCGACACCGCGTAGTTGCCCAGCGCGGGCACGACACGGCGCACGGCCTGCGGCAGGATCACCGCACGCCACGTACGCATCGGCGACAACGACAGGGCGCGGCACGCCTCCCATTGTCCCTTCGGCACGGCGTCGATGCCCGCCCGGTACACCTCGGCCATGTAGGTCGAGTAGTGGATCCCCAGTACCGCGATGCCGATCTGCAGCGCACTGAACTGCGGGAGCAGGTAGTACACGAACAGGAGCTGCACCACGAGTGGTGTGAGCCGGATGAACTGGACGACGGCGGACAGCGCCGTCGCGAGCACCTTCGGCAACGAGCGGCGGGCGACGGCCACGACCAGCCCCAGCACCGCGGCGACCACGAATCCGAGGACCGTGGCCAGCAGGGTGATCCGGAATCCTTCGAGCAGTACCGGAAGCGCGTCGGCCGCGCGTTGCCAACTCCAGTCGACGGTCATGAGCGTGCCCCCACCGGCTGATCGAAGACCGGGGCGAGCCCGAAGATCTCACGGAGCGTCGGACCGGTCCCGAGTCGGCTCTTCGCACGCACCTCGAGCGCATTCATCAGCAGCGTCAGCAGATAGCCGAGCACGAAGTACAGCACCAACCCCACACCGAACGCGAAGATGGTGTCGCCACTGCCTCTACGGAGCTGCTCGATCTGGAACGTGAGATCCTGCAGGAGGATGTAACTCGCCAGTGCTGTTCCCTTGAGCAGCTGGATGAGCAGATTGGTCAACGGCGGGATCATCTCGGCCCAGGCCTGCGGGAAGACCACCCGTCGCATGCGTTGCCAGTAGCCGAAATTCAGCGCTGTCGCCGCCTCGATTTGCGGCTTCGGCACCGAGGCGATCGCACCGCGCACCACCTCCGCTCCGTAGGCGCCGTAGTTGAGCGACAGGGCGAGGATCCCGCACACGATCGATTCGAGCCGGAACCCGAACAACGGAAGGACATAGAAGAACCAGAACAGCTGGACGAGAAGCGAAGTGCCGCGGAAGAACTCGATGAACACCCGCGCACTGCCGCGCAGGGCGAGGTTCTTCGCGCCTGCCGCCAGTCCGAGGGCCACGGCGAGCAGGAACGCGAAGACCGCACTCCCCACGGTCAGTTCGACGGTGACGAGCAGACCGTCGAACAGTTGCGGGAAGGAGTTCCACAGCAGTTCGATCTTGGAACCGAAATCCATTACGACGCAGCCGAGATCAGGAAACGCCCTCGCAGAGCATCTCGGTCGTCAGCCCCGGATCGGGCATCTCCGCCTCCGTGAACCCGAACTCGCCGACGATCGACAGGTACTTCTGCGGGTCGGACGTGATCTTCGCGAGTTCCTCGTTGTAGGCGTCGCGCAGTTCGGTGTCCTCCTTGCGGAAGACCGTTCCGCCGGCGCCCACCTGAGGCACCCCGTCGATCTCCGCGACGAACGACTCGGTGACGTCGACGGGTGCACCCTCGTTGTTCTGCTTCATCCAGTTCAGGGAGATACCCGTCAGCGCGAAGACGTCGGCGCGTCCGTTGACGACGGCATCCATCCCGTCCTGGGGAGACGCCACCTGCATCGCGTCGATGCCGAGCGCAGAGGCGTAGTCGGCTTCGATCGCGCCGGTCATGACCGCCATCCGGACGCCGCTCTCGGCGATCGACTGCATGTCGGCGAGCTGTTCCGGATTGCCCTGCGGGACCATGAGCGCAGTGGTGTAGTTGAACTCCGGCTCGCTGAACAGTGCCTGTTCGCAACGCTGCGGCAGGATCGACATGCCGGCACTGACGACATCGAACCGTCCGGCCTGCAGGCCGGGAATGAGCGCACCGAAGTCGGTGGCCACACCTTCGACGTTGTCGATGCCGAGGTTCTTGAAGATCTCGCGGTGCAGAGCGACGGTGGCGCCGGTGAGTTCGCCGTCCTGCATGAAGCTGTAGGGCGCCTCGCCGGCGAAACCGACGGTGACGGTGCCTTCCTGCTGGAGTCGTTCGAGGGTCGAACCCTCGCTGTCGGTGTCGACGCTCGTACATCCTGTGACGGCCGCGCCGATGAGTCCCAGTCCCGCGATCACCGCCGTGAACTTGCCGGCGGTACCCGTAGTCGATCGATTCGTCATCGTCTCGCCCCTCCTCGTCGTCGACGAGAACGCCCCCGACAGGCGCTCACACGCCGAACCCACACGAACCGTGCGATCGTGCATGAGCGGACGTTACCGGCATAAGTAGGCATAGCCTGGAACAGAGCGTGTTTGTTACGAGGTCGTGATCCGCTGGGCGCCGGCGATCGGAGCGGGCGTACCGTACCCGAAAAGCGTTCGGAGCGTAAGGACTTTCCCGTGAGGTGGGATCCCCCGACAGGTCCGGGGAGAACCCGGAGAACACGAAAGGGGACCCACAGTGTGGGTCCCCTTTCGGAACGGGTGTTCGGCGGTGTCCTACTCTCCCACACCCTGTCGAGTGCAGTACCATCGGCGCAGACAGGCTTAGCTTCCGGGTTCGGAATGGGACCGGGCGTTTCCCTGTCGCTATGACCGCCGTAACTCTATGAAACAATAGTCCACGCAGATTCCTCGAATCACCTGCTGCTGCAGGATTTTCGGATCTGTGTGTGTTGTTTCAGATACCGCACAGTGGACGCGTAACATCTTCGTGGTAAGTCCTCGGCCTATTAGTACCGGTCACCTCCACCCATTGCTGGGCTTCCAGTTCCGGCCTATCAACCCGGTGGTCTGCCGGGGGCCTTACCCCCTCGAGGGGGTGAGAAACCTCATCTTGGAACAGGCTTCCCGCTTAGATGCTTTCAGCGGTTATCCCTTCCGAACGTAGCCAACCAGCCATGCCCCTGGCGGGACAACTGGCACACCAGAGGTTCGTCCGTCCCGGTCCTCTCGTACTAGGGACAGCCTTCCTCAAGTTTCTAACGCGCGCGGCGGATAGAGACCGAACTGTCTCACGACGTTCTAAACCCAGCTCGCGTGCCGCTTTAATGGGCGAACAGCCCAACCCTTGGGACCTACTCCAGCCCCAGGATGCGACGAGCCGACATCGAGGTGCCAAACCATCCCGTCGATATGGACTCTTGGGGAAGATCAGCCTGTTATCCCCGGGGTACCTTTTATCCGTTGAGCGACACCGCTTCCACATGCCGGTGCCGGATCACTAGTCCCGACTTTCGTCCCTGCTCGACCTGTCAGTCTCACAGTCAAGCTCCCTTGTGCACTTGCACTCGACACCTGATTGCCAACCAGGCTGAGGGAACCTTTGGGCGCCTCCGTTACATTTTGGGAGGCAACCGCCCCAGTTAAACTACCCACCAGGCACTGTCCCTGAACCAGATCATGGTCCGAGGTTAGAGGTCCAATACGATCAGAGTGGTATTTCAACAACGACTCCACCCATACTGGCGTATGAGCTTCACAGTCTCCCACCTATCCTACACAAACCGAACCGAACACCAATACCAAGCTATAGTGAAGGTCCCGGGGTCTTTTCGTCCTGCCGCGCGTAACGAGCATCTTTACTCGTAATGCAATTTCGCCGAGTCTGTGGTCGAGACAGCAGAGAAGTCGTTACGCCATTCGTGCAGGTCGGAACTTACCCGACAAGGAATTTCGCTACCTTAGGATGGTTATAGTTACCACCGCCGTTTACTGGGGCTTAAATTCTCAGCTTCGCGGATTGCTCCGCTAACCGGTCCTCTTAACCTTCCAGCACCGGGCAGGCGTCAGTCCGTATACATCGTCTTACGACTTCGCACGGACCTGTGTTTTTAGTAAACAGTCGCTTCTCTCTGGTCTCTGCGACCACCCCCAGCTCGGACCGCAAGGGCCGTCACCGAGCGTGGTCCCCCTTCTCCCGAAGTTACGGGGGCATTTTGCCGAGTTCCTTAACCACAGTTCTCTCGATCGCCTCGGTATTCTCTACCTGACCACCTGTGTCGGTTTGGGGTACGGGCCGTGTACCAACTCACTAGAGGCTTTTCTCGGCAGCATAGGATCACTGAATTCCCCTCAACGGGTACGCATCACCTCTCAGGCTGCATGAACGGCGGATTTGCCTACCATTCGCCCTACCGGCTTACACCAGGTACTCCATCACCTGGCCCAGCTACCTTCCTGCGTCACCCCATCGCTTGACTACTACAATCAGGGTCCCGTGCAGCCATCCCCACAGTTCCCGAAGGAACAGCGGAAACTTTTGGACGGTTAGCACAACTGATTCGCCATTGGGCGCGGATACACGGGTACGGGAATATCAACCCGTTGTCCATCGACTACGCCTGTCGGCCTCGCCTTAGGTCCCGACTCACCCTGGGCGGATTAACCTGGCCCAGGAACCCTTGGTCATCCGGCGGACGAGTTTCTCACTCGTCTTTCGCTACTCATGCCTGCATTCTCACTCGCGCAGCCTCCACACCTGGATCACTCCGGCGCTTCCACGGCTGCACGACGCTCCCCTACCCACCCACACCACTGCACACGTTCCCGCAGGAACGAATGGGTGTTGTGTGAGTGCCGCGGCTTCGGCGGTGTACTTGAGCCCCGCTACATTGTCGGCGCAGAACCACTTGACCAGTGAGCTATTACGCACTCTTTCAAGGGTGGCTGCTTCTAAGCCAACCTCCTGGTTGTCTCAGCGATCCCACATCCTTTTCCACTTAGTACACGCTTAGGGGCCTTAGCCGGCGATCTGGGCTGTTTCCCTCTCGACTACGAAGCTTATCCCCCGCAGTCTCACTGCCGCGCTCTCACTCACCGGCATTCGGAGTTTGGCTGATTTCGGTAAGCTTGTGGGCCCCCTAGACCATCCAGTAGCTCTACCTCCGGTGAGAAACACGCGACGCTGCACCTAAATGCATTTCGGGGAGAACCAGCTATCACGGAGTTTGATTGGCCTTTCACCCCTACCCACAACTCATCCCCTCAGTTTTCAACCTAAGTGGGTTCGGGCCTCCACGACGTCTTACCATCGCTTCACCCTGGCCATGGGTAGATCACTCCGCTTCGGGTCTAGAACATGCCACTACATACGCCCTATTCGGACTCGCTTTCGCTACGACTACCCCACACGGGTTAACCTCGCGACATGCCACTAACTCGCAGGCTCATTCTTCAAAAGGCACGCCATCACCCACCACGAACTGAATCGTGCATCGGCTCTGACGGATTGTAAGCGCACGGTTTCAGGTACTATTTCACTCCCCTCCCGGGGTACTTTTCACCTTTCCCTCACGGTACTAGTCCGCTATCGGTCACCAGGGAGTATTCAGGCTTATCGGGTGGTCCCGACAGATTCACACCGGATTTCACGGGCCCGGTGCTACTCGGGTACTTCTCACGAGAGCCGGCAAGTTTTCGTCTACGGGATTCTCACCCTCTACGACAGGCCGTTCCAGACCACTTCGACTAACCAACCGGTTTCTTACTCTCGCCCGTCATGACAGTGACGGGAAGAAAAGCCCCACAACCCCGAATACACAACCCCTGCCAGGTATCACATGTACTCGGTTTAGCCTCATCCGCTTTCGCTCGCCACTACTCACGGAATCACATGTTGTTTTCTCTTCCTGTGGGTACTGAGATGTTTCACTTCCCCACGTTCCCTCCACACACCCTATATATTCAGATGCGGGTAACACGACATCACTCGTGCTGGGTTTCCCCATTCGGAAATCCTCGGATCACAGCTCGGTTGACAGCTCCCCGAGGCATATCGCAGCCTCCCACGTCCTTCATCGGCTCCTGGTGCCAAGGCATCCACCGTACGCTCATAAACACTTACAACAAAGATGCTCGCGTCCACTGTGCAGTTCTCAAACAACACACAACACCGAATACTCACCCCACCGAAGTGGACTTTTCTTCGACATCGTCGCTGATCAAACACATTGCGTGTTCTCTCAGGACCCAACAGTGCACCGATATAACTTTCTTCCTGCCGGCACTCGGGCCCGCAGTAGTGAAGAAAATGCTTGTCAGCGTTCCACCCATGAGCACCACCGGATTACCTGTGAATCCGTAATGGCTCTGCCTGCATGCGTTTACCGTCCCCGACTACTCGGGGTGCATGAGGAGTTGCTCCTTAGAAAGGAGGTGATCCAGCCGCACCTTCCGGTACGGCTACCTTGTTACGACTTCGTCCCAATCGCCGATCCCACCTTCGACGGCTCCCCCCCACAAGGGGTTAGGCCACCGGCTTCGGGTGTTACCGACTTTCATGACGTGACGGGCGGTGTGTACAAGGCCCGGGAACGTATTCACCGCAGCGTTGCTGATCTGCGATTACTAGCGACTCCGACTTCACGGGGTCGAGTTGCAGACCCCGATCCGAACTGAGACCGGCTTTAAGGGATTCGCTCCACCTCACGGTATCGCAGCCCTCTGTACCGACCATTGTAGCATGTGTGAAGCCCTGGACATAAGGGGCATGATGACTTGACGTCGTCCCCACCTTCCTCCGAGTTGACCCCGGCAGTCTCCTGCGAGTCCCCACCATCACGTGCTGGCAACACAGGACAAGGGTTGCGCTCGTTGCGGGACTTAACCCAACATCTCACGACACGAGCTGACGACAGCCATGCACCACCTGTCTACCGGCCACAAGGGAAACCACATCTCTGCAGTCGTCCGGTACATGTCAAACCCAGGTAAGGTTCTTCGCGTTGCATCGAATTAATCCACATGCTCCGCCGCTTGTGCGGGCCCCCGTCAATTCCTTTGAGTTTTAGCCTTGCGGCCGTACTCCCCAGGCGGGGCGCTTAATGCGTTGGCTACGGCACGGATCCCGTGGAAGGAAACCCACACCTAGCGCCCACCGTTTACGGCGTGGACTACCAGGGTATCTAATCCTGTTCGCTACCCACGCTTTCGCTCCTCAGCGTCAGTTACTGCCCAGAGACCCGCCTTCGCCACCGGTGTTCCTCCTGATATCTGCGCATTTCACCGCTACACCAGGAATTCCAGTCTCCCCTGCAGTACTCGAGTCTGCCCGTATCGCCTGCAAGCCCGCAGTTGAGCTGCGGGATTTCACAGACGACGCGACAAACCGCCTACGAGCTCTTTACGCCCAGTAATTCCGGACAACGCTCGCACCCTACGTATTACCGCGGCTGCTGGCACGTAGTTGGCCGGTGCTTCTTCTCCCACTACCGTCACTTGCGCTTCGTCATGGGTGAAAGAGGTTTACAACCCGAAGGCCGTCATCCCTCACGCGGCGTCGCTGCATCAGGCTTGCGCCCATTGTGCAATATTCCCCACTGCTGCCTCCCGTAGGAGTCTGGGCCGTGTCTCAGTCCCAGTGTGGCCGGTCGCCCTCTCAGGCCGGCTACCCGTCGTCGCCTTGGTAGGCCATTACCCCACCAACAAGCTGATAGGCCGCGGGCTCATCCTGCACCGAAAAACTTTCCACCCCTCGCCATGCAGCAAGAGGTCATATCCGGTATTAGACCCAGTTTCCCAGGCTTATCCCAGAGTGCAGGGCAGATCACCCACGTGTTACTCACCCGTTCGCCACTAATCCACCCAGCAAGCTGGGCTTCATCGTTCGACTTGCATGTGTTAAGCACGCCGCCAGCGTTCGTCCTGAGCCAGGATCAAACTCTCCGTTGAAGACTCACAATCACCCCGAAGGGGCAATCAGTCAAAGACAAAAGAGTCAAATCACTAGCATAAAAACTCAAACTAGCTCAAACACTGATCATCCCAGACGGAAGAATGAGACGATCAGCAAATACCCACCCCATCGAAAATGATGGAGCGGAGTACCAAAAATATTTGGCACTGACATTCATCGGCACACTGTTGAGTTCTCAAAGAACACGCACACACCATGGATCCCGAACCTTCCGGTTCGTTCACTCCGGGGTGACTGTTCATCAGGAGGTCTCTTCGACCTCCGGGGCCACCGACCTTACCAGAAGAATCGGGGGCTCGTAACCAAGTTCAGGCGCCTTCGTCCAACCTCGTTGTCCCGTTCCTCTCGGCCCGGGTCGGTGTCCGTGTCGCTCTGACCTGGAATAAGTTACGCGAGGATCAACTGCCTGCCAAATCGCCTGGTCAGAGGGGGTAAGCCTCAAGGAAAGCCCAGGTCGATGTCCGTGAAAGGCGCCGACCGCACCGAAATCGCTTCCGGTGACGCCGGACACAGGCCACGATCAAGGGTTTCTCCCTAGTGCGACAGGAGCCGGCCTTCTTCGACACCCACCCGCTCGATGGTTCCGCCGAGCTCCTGGAGGATCTCGACGAACCGCGGATAACCACGATCGATGTGGTAGACGTCGTGCACTTCCGTGACCCCGTCCGCACACAGGCCGGCGAGCACCAGACCTGCGCCCGCACGAATGTCCGATGCCCACACGGGAGCACTCGACAACTGCTCCACTCCCCGCACGACCGCGTGGTGGCCGTCGGTGCGGGCGTCCGCTCCGAGACGCACCATCTCCTCGACGAACCGGAACCGTGCTTCGAAGACGTTCTCGGTGATCATCGACGTCCCGTCGGCGATGGCCGCGAGACCGATGGCCATGGGCTGCAGGTCGGTGGGGAATCCCGGATACGGCAGCGTCGCGAAGTTGACGGCACGGGGCCGCTCCTTCTGCACGACGTGGAATCCGTCTGCCAACGGCATGACTTCGGCGCCGGCACTGCGCAACTTGTCCAGCACCAACGCGAGATGCTTCGGATTGACGCCACGGACGGCGATATCGCCCCGCGTCATCACAGCTGCGATCCCCCACGTCGCCGCAACGATCCGGTCGCCGATGCACCGGTGCTCGGTGGGACGGAGGGACGAGACTCCCGAGACCCGCAGCGTCGTACTGCCCGCACCGGTGATCCGTGCCCCCATGCGGACGAGCATGTTGCACAGGTCGACGATCTCGGGTTCGCGGGCCGCGTTGTCGATGGTCGTGTCCCCCTTGGCGAGGACCGCGGCCATGAGGATGTTCTCTGTCGCTCCCACCGAAGGGAACGCCAGACGGATGGTGGCACCGTGCAGATCGTCCGCTTCCGCGACGACGCATCCGTGCTCGATCGACGAATGGGCGCCGAGCAGTCGCAGACCCGCCTGGTGCATGTCGAGCGGACGGGAGCCGATGGCGTCGCCGCCGGGCAGCGCCACGATCGCCTTGCGGCAGCGTGCAACCAGCGGGCCGAGTACGCAGACCGACGCCCGGAACTGCCGCACTGCCGCGAAGTCGGCGCGGTACTCGGGTTCGGCAGGCGTCGTGATGCGTACGGCGTCGCCTTCGAGTTCGACCTCGCAGCCGAGTCCACGCAGGACGTCGGCCATCAGGGGCACGTCGAGGATGTCGGGGCAGTTGGTGATCGTGGTGGTGCCCTCGGCGAGCAGCGCCGCAGCCATCAACTTGAGGACGCTGTTCTTGGCACCCCCGACGACGACGTCGCCGGAAAGGCGGTTCCCACCTGTGACAAGAAAGCGTTCACTCACAACGACACAGCGTAACGGGCGTGTCCGCGGGAAGAGCAGAGCCGGTACCGTGACGCGCATGGCAGTCCACCTGACACGGATCTATACGCGCACCGGAGACGACGGAACAACGGGGCTCAGCGACTTCTCGCGCGTCTCGAAGAACGATCCTCGTCTGGTCGCCTACGCCGATTGCGACGAGACCAACGCGGCGATCGGTGTGGCCCTCGCACTGGGAGCGCTCCCGGAACGGCTCGTCCCGGTACTCCGACAGATTCAGAACGATCTCTTCGATGCCGGCGCGGATCTGTCGACGCCCGTGGTCGAGAACCCGAAGTACCCGCCGCTGCGGATCACCCAGCAGTACATCGACCGGCTCGAGGGCTGGTGCGACGAATTCAACGAGGAGCTGGAACCGCTCAACTCGTTCATTCTTCCCGGCGGCACGCCGGGGGCGGCTCTGTTGCACACCGCCAGGACGGTGGCACGACGTGCGGAACGGTCGGCGTGGGCGGCGGTGGACGCGGCTCCGGACGACACGAACGTCCTGCCCGCGAAGTACCTGAACCGGCTCTCGGATCTGCTGTTCATCCTGGGCCGGATCGCGAACCCGGACGGCGACGTGCTGTGGAAGCCGGGAGCGGGCGCGTGAGGAAGTCCCTCTAGAGGGGGCGGCGGCGCTGCGACCGGCCGTCGGGCCTGGATTCGACCCAGGACATGAAGGCCATCAAAGCGCCGCTGTCGAGCGCGATCTCGTACGAGTCGTCGCGGTCGATCACATCGAGGATCACGATGTCCTCGGTCATGATGTCGAATTCACTGCCTTCCGGCTTCCGTCGCGAACGCACATCGATGCCCTGACGGGTCAGTCGTACGTCGGGTCCGGGCCGAAGGCTCGAAAGCTTGTAGAACGCGAGTGTCTCGTCGCCGTACCGAACGATTCCGTGCCTCCAGCCGGAACCCTCGTTCTGAGGCATCACTCGCAGAATGGCGGCGGTACCCCCGCCGCGCAGGGCAAAGAGGCGGTACAACAAAGCCGCGACGGAGACCGCGAGCAGCACCACAAGGATACTGAGAATCAGAAATCCAGGTGACACTGCTCGTCGGCTCCGTCGCGGCTTCTCGTTGTTCGACGATCAGGCTCGTTCGACAGCCCGCAGGCGGCCGCGGGCCGCTGCGATCTCCGACTCGTCACGATCTGCATCGTTCAGAGTCGACTTGGCTGCCTCGACGTCGATGTCCTCCACGCGGTCGGCGGCTTCGGCGAGCACCGTCACCGTCGTCGCGGTCACCGAGAGGAATCCGCCATGGACGGCCATGACGATCCGCTCACCGTCCGCGGTCCTGACGGACACGACGCCACCCTCGACGAGCTGGCCGAGCACGGGCTCGTGACCGGGCATGATGCCGATCTCGCCCTCGGTGGTCTGGGCGGTGACGAGAGTCGCCGATCCGGACCACACACGCTCCTCGACGGCAACGATGTCCACGCTCATCTCAGCCACGGTGGCCTACTTTCCGGCGATCTTCTTGGCTGCAGCCTCGACGTCGTCGAGTCCACCGCAGCTGTTGAACGCCTGCTCGGGCAGGTGGTCGAACTCGCCCTTGCACACGCGGTCGAAGGCCTCGATGGTGTCGGCGAGCGGCACGACCGAACCCGGCTGACCCGTGAACTTCTCGGCGACGATGAAGTTCTGGCCGAGGAACTTCTGGAGACGACGGGCACGGGCGACCGTGACCTTGTCTTCTTCGGAGAGCTCGTCCATACCGAGGATGGCGATGATGTCCTGCAGTTCCTTGTACTTCTGCAGGATGCGCTTGACCTCGTTGGCCACCCGGAAGTGGTCGGCACCGACGATGCCCGGCTCGAGGATTCGCGAGGTCGACGTCAGCGGGTCCACAGCGGGGTAGATACCCATCTGCGAGATCGGACGCGAGAGCTCGGTGGTCGCATCGAGGTGAGCGAACGTCGTGGCCGGCGCGGGGTCGGTGTAGTCGTCGGCGGGCACGTAGATCGCCTGCAGCGAGGTGATCGAGCGGCCACGCGTCGAGGTGATGCGCTCCTGGAGCTCACCCATCTCGTCCGCGAGCGTGGGCTGGTAACCCACGGCCGACGGCATACGGCCGAGGAGGGTCGAAACCTCCGAGCCGGCCTGCGTGAAGCGGAAGATGTTGTCGATGAACAGGAGCACGTCCTGTCCCTGGACGTCGCGGAAGTACTCCGCCATCGTCAGGGCCGACAGGGCGACGCGCATACGCGTGCCCGGCGGCTCGTCCATCTGGCCGAAGACGAGGGCGGTGTCCTGGAGGACGCCCATCTCTTCCATCTCGAGGTGGAGGTCGGTGCCCTCACGGGTGCGCTCACCGACGCCGGCGAACACCGACGTACCGGAGAACTCACGCGCGATACGGGTGATCATCTCCTGGATCAGAACGGTCTTGCCGACACCGGCACCACCGAACAGACCGATCTTGCCGCCCTTCACGTACGGGGTCAGCAGGTCGATGACCTTGATGCCGGTCTCGAGGATCTCGGTCTTGCCCTCGAGTTGGTCGAAGGCCGGGGGCTTGCGGTGGATGCCCCACTGCTCGCCGTCGCGTCCGGTGCCCGGCGCGTCGAGGCAGTCGCCCAGCGCGTTGAACACGTGGCCCTTGACGACGTCGCCGACGGGAACCGAGATCGGCTTGCCGGTGTCGCTGACGGGGGCGCCACGCACCAGGCCGTCGGTGGGCTGCATCGAGATCGTGCGGACCAGGTTGTCACCCAGGTGCTGCGCGACTTCGAGGGTCAGGGTCTTCGCCACGGACGGCAGAGTGACCTCTGCGTGCAGGGCGTTGAACAGCTCGGGCACGGCGCCACGCGGGAATTCCACGTCGACGACGGCGCCGATGACGCGGACGACGCGCCCGGCAAGGGCCGACGCCGCACCGGCGTTGTTGTCGGTTACTGCTGCGGTCATTGTGGTTCAGTCACTTCCTGCACTCGAGGCGAGCGCACCGGCACCGCCGACGATCTCGCTGATTTCCTGGGTGATCTGGGCCTGCCGGGCCTGGTTCGCCTGACGGCTGAGGGTGTTCACCAATTCCGTGGCATTGTCCGTCGCGGCCTTCATGGCGGTACGACGGGCTGCCGACTCGGAGGCCGCCGCGTCCAGCAGCGACGCGTAGATGCGCGTGCTGATGTACTTCGGCAGGAGAGCCTCAAGCAGAACTCCGGCCTCCGGCTCGAAGTTGTACACGGCCTGCGGTCCCTCGTTGTCCGTGGCGCGGCGTCCGTCGGTGAGCATGTCCTCGCCGAGGTCGATCTCGTCCTCGGTGATGCTCACTTCGAGCGGAGCCATTCTGCGAACCTGGGGGGTCTGGGTCAGCATCGACACGAAGCGGGTGTAGACGATGTGCAGTTCGTCGACGCCCTCGATGGTGCCCTCGCCGTTCGGTGCGGGCACCTCGGTGCCCGAACCCGCCATGAACAGCTCGACCAGGTGACGGCTCGCCTTCGCGGCGTCCGTGTAACGGGGGTCCTGCGAGAAGCCCGTCCAGGCAGCGGCCACTTCACGCTCACGGAACGTGTAGTAGCCGAGGCCCTTACCGCCCATCACGTACAGCACAGGCTCCTTGCCCTCGCTGAGGAGCAGCTGACGCAGCTCCTCGGCTTCCTTGAGGACGTTGGAGTTGTAACCGCCGGCCATACCGCGGTCGCTGGTCACGACCAGCACTGCGGCACGCTTGGGGTTCTCGCGCTCGTTGAGCAGGGGGTGATCCAACGAGGCCGACGCACTCGCCAGCTCGGAGAGCACCTTGGTGATCTCCTCGGCGTACGGCTTGGACGCTGCCACTCGGGCCTGGGCCTTCGTGATACGCGACGTCGCGATCAGTTCCTGCGCCTTGGTGATCTTCTTGGTCGAGTTGACCGACTTGATCCGCGAGCGCAGTTCGCGCAAGTTCGCCATTCGTCGATCACACTCCCTTCACTGGACGCTGGGTCATGGACTCCCCGCTCACTTGCGAACGGTGGTGCGCTTGACGGAGACCTGCTCCTGCTGGATCTCGTCGGCACCGAGGGCCTCGGCCTCTGCCTCGTTCACGACACGGCTGCCGTCGGAGGCGATGAAGCCCTCCTTGAACTTGGCGGTCGCGGCGCGGAGGGCCTCGATCGACTCGTCGGACAGGGCCTTGCCACCGGCGATCTGCTCGTAGACGCCTGCGGCGTTGCGGTGCAGATCCTCGAGGAGCTCGGTCTCGAAGCGACGCACGTCCTCGACCGGAACCGAGTCGAAGACACCTTCGCCGGCGAGGTAGATCGACACGATCTGGTCCTCGACTGCGATGGGCGCGTACTGGTCCTGCTTGAGGAGCTCGACGAGACGCTGACCGCGCTCGAGCTGAGCCTTCGACGCGGCGTCGAGGTCGGAGGCGAAGGCGGCGAAGCCTTCGAGCTCACGGAACTGCGCGAGCTCGAGACGCAGCGAACCGGAGACCTTCTTCATGCCCTTGGTCTGGGCGGCGCCACCGACTCGGGAAACCGAGATACCGACGTTGATGGCGGGGCGGACACCCTTGTTGAACAGGTCGGACTCGAGGAAGACCTGGCCGTCGGTGATGGAGATGACGTTGGTCGGGATGTAGGCCGACACGTCGTTCGCCTTGGTCTCGATGATCGGCAGGGCCGTCAGCGAGCCGCCACCGAGCTCGTCGGAGAGCTTGGCGGAGCGCTCCAGCAGACGCGAGTGCAGGTAGAAGACGTCGCCGGGGTATGCCTCGCGGCCCGGCGGACGACGCAGCAGCAGCGAGATGGCGCGGTAGGCCTCGGCCTGCTTGGTCAGGTCGTCGAACACGATGAGGACGTGCTTGCCCTGGTACATCCAGTGCTGGCCGAGGGCCGAACCGGTGTAGGGGGCGAGCCACTTGAAGCCGGCGGAGTCGGAGGCCGGAGCCGCGACGATGGTGGTGTACTCCATCGCGCCGTTCTCCTCGAGTGCCTGCTTGACACCCGCGATGGTCGAGCCCTTCTGGCCGATCGCGACGTAGATGCAGCGGACCTGCTGTTTCGGGTCGCCGGTCTCCCAGTTCGCCTTCTGATTCAGGATCGCGTCGATGCAGACGGCGGTCTTGCCCGTCTTGCGGTCGCCGATCACGAGCTGACGCTGGCCACGGCCGATCGGGGTCATCGCGTCGATGGCCTTGATGCCGGTCTGCAGCGGCTCCTCGACCGGCTGGCGCTCCAGCACGGTCGCGGCCTGCAGCTCGAGGGCGCGGGTCTCATCGGCTTCGATGTCGCCGAGGCCGTCGATCGGCTGACCGAGCGGGTTCACGACGCGACCGAGGAAGTTGTCGCTCACCGGCACCGACAGAACGTCGCCGGTCCGCTTGACTTCCTGGCCTTCCTCGATGGTCTGGAAGTCGCCCAGGATAACGGCACCGATCTCGGTGGCCTCGAGGTTGAGGGCCACGCCGAGGACGCCACCGGGGAACTCCAGCAGCTCGTTGGCCATCGCCGACGGCAGACCGCTGATGTGCGCGATGCCGTCACTGGTGTCGACGACCACGCCGACCTCCTCGCGGGAGGCCTCCGGGGAGTAGCTCGCGGTGTAATTGTCAATCGCGCTACGGATCTCGTCGGAGGAGATCGTCAGCTCCGCCATGTTCTTCCTGCTCTCGGTATCTGGTCTTCGAAAAGATCTATGTGTGTGTTCGGTAGTGGACTACGTGAGGCTCTTGCGCACTGCAGCGAGTCGACCCGCGGCACTACCGTCGATGACCTCGTCGCCCACCCGGACGACCAATCCACTGAGAAGCTCGGGATCGACCTCGACGTGAACCGTCACAGGCTTCCCGTAGATGCGGGTCAGGGTCGCGGTGAGCCGCTCCTCCTGCTTCGCATCGAGCGGTGCCGCGCTGCGGACGTGCGCGACGGCACGGTCCCGCTGGGCCGCGGCGAGCGCCGACAACTCGTCGAACGTCTCGGCCGGCGACTTGCTCAGCCGACCGACCGCGTGGACCGCCAGCGCCTCGGTGACTGCGGTGACCTTGCCGTACAGCAGGCGCGTCAGCAGATCACGCTTGGCCGAAGCCGGGGTGCTGCGATCCGAGAGCGTCTGCTCGAGCTCCGGGTCGCCTGCCACGATGCGACCGAGGCGGAACAGTTCGTCCTCGACGGTGTCGAGCTGGTCCTGGTCCGCTGCGGCCTTCAGCAGTGCCTCACGGCCGAGCTGGACGAGCGAGTCGGTCAGGTCGGACTGTGCCGACCAGTCCTGCCCCGCTGCGGCCTTGACGGTCGCGAGGGTCTGGGCCGAAACCTTGCCGCCGAAGACCTGCTCGGCCAGCCGCTCGCGAACGGCAGCCGGGGCCGAGGCGTCGGCCAGCGCGGTCCGGAGGGCGCGCTGGCTGTCGAGCGCCTCGACCACCGAGAAGAGTTCGGAACCGGCCTGAGCCGCAGCGGCAGTCGCGGCACCCGAGCCCAGGGCGGACTGCAACGCGGAACGCGTATGAGCGAGTGCCTCACGGCTTGCTGCGTACATGGTGCTCACTTTCCGGATGCAGAGTCAGCGCTGAGGGAGTCGAGTTCGTCGAGGAACCGATCGATCGAGCCGGCACGCTTCACGTCGTCCGCGAGCGCTTCGCCGAGGATCTTCTCGGCGAGATCCACGGAGCTGCGTCCGAGATCGCTACGCAGCTCGGCCACGATCTGCTGGCGCTGGGCCTGCAGCTGGTTGTGACCGGCGGCGACGATACGGTCGCTCTCCTCTTGGGCCTGCGCCTTCATGTCGGCGATGATCTGCTGGCCCTGTGCACGGGCCTCTTCACGGATCTGCGCCGCCTCGGTGCGAGCCTCGGCGAGCTGGCTACGGTACTGCTCGAGCGCGGCCGCAGCCTCCGCCTGAGCTTCCTCTGCCTTCTTGATGCCGCCTTCGATCAGCTCCGAACGCTCGTCGAGCACCTTCTGGAACATCGGAAGCACGAACTTCCAGAAGACGAATCCGACGAGGATCAGGGCGACCAGCGACCAGACGATGTCGTATGTCGCGGGGAGAAGGGGATTGGGAGTCTCCCCTTCCTCTGCCGCGAGGATCAGGATGCTGTCAGCCATTGTGATCGTCGGATCAGAAGATGAAGCCGGCGACGATGCCGATCAGCGCGAGGGCCTCGGTGAAGGCGATACCGAGGAACATCGTGGTGCGCAGCTGGCCGGCCATCTCGGGCTGACGAGCCATGCCCTCGATCGCCTTGCCGACGACGATGCCGATGCCGATGCCGGGGCCGATGGCGGCGAGGCCGTAGCCGATGGCGCCTGCACCCGAGATCGTGGTCTCCTGGGCGAGGACGTCTGCTGCCTGAAGCGCAACGCTCATTGGTGTTCCATTCCCTTTCTTGTGGCTCGGCCCCGGGAGTCGGCAACCGAGTCAGTCTTTGTGTAGATGTGGGTCGTGCCGTTCGTCGAGCTAGTGCTCTTCGGCGTGCAGGGCCAGGTCGATGTACACCGCGGTGAGCAGCGCGAAGATGTAGGCCTGCAGGACGATCACCAGGAGCTCGAAGAAGGTGAACGCGATTCCGCCGATGAGAGAACCGATGCCGAACACCTTCATGAAGCCGTCGGAATCGAAGAAGAAGAACTGCGTGGCACTGAAGAACAGCACGAGCATGATGTGACCGGCCAGCATGTTGGCCATGAGACGAATGGTCAGCGTGAACGGCCGCAGAATGAACGTCGAGACGAACTCGATCGGGATCACCAGCACGTGGAGAGCGGGCGGCAGGTTCGGGATGACGATGCTGCTCTTGACGTAGCGGAAGAATCCGTACTTCTTGATGCCCACATAGTTGAAGACGATGTAGGCGAGTGCCGCGAGCACGATCGGCATACCGATTCGTGCGTTGGACGAGATGTTGAGGAACGGGATGACCGATGTCAGGTTCAGACCGACCACCAGGAAGAAGATGGTGACGATCACCGGGAGGAACCGGCGTCCCTGTTCCTTACCGAGGATGTCCTCGGCGATGTGGATCCGGACGAAGTCGAGCATGATCTCGGCGACGTTCTGCACGCCCCGCGGCACGATCTTCGGACTCCGCAACGCGAAGAAGAAGAACAGCGCGACGATCAGGGCGACGGCGACGCGGATGAGCATCAACCGGTCCATCTCGAAGGGGGTTCCTTCGAACAGGACTGCCGGTGGGAAAAAATCAGCTAGTGACGGCGCGTGGAATTCTCCGGCTGCCAAGGTGGTGACGCTCAGCGCTCTCTCCCGTAGTCGGCCGCAGGCATGCCGTCTGCGGTTCGATCGGACATTGACGATCCAGAAGTCGACCAGGTCGGCTCGCGTATTCGCCAGTGGTCCGAACCGCGTGAACGGTCCCGCTTCCTGCCGGTGTCGGCGACTCTCGTCGACTCGGCGGCCATTTGAACACGACCGCCTACGAAGTCACAACTGCGCACCCTCTTCGAACCCGATGCGGGCAGCGTCACTCTCGTAGAACTCACCCTACCAACTGCTCTACGACAGTGCGTAGGTGGGTTCCTACGTGGGGGGTTATGGACAAGCGGTGCTACTACCGATCGTCGTTGTCGGATCCGGACGACGCCTGGGGATCGACGTACAGGGCACGTTGCGAGAGCACCCCGTAGGTCTCGGCTCCCAGAACGATGACCAGGGCGAACACGATGGTGAGGACGAGCGCGTTGCGGTTGTAGAAGTCGAGCGAGTCGAGCGAGCCCATCACGACGATGGCGAGGATCAGCTTCAGCAGCCAGGTGCCGAGAAGTACGGCTCCGGCGGTCATCGCCGGCATCTTCGACGTCAGGAGAACGCCGAGTGCGGTGAAGAGGATGAACCCTCCGCCGACGGCCGCTCCGATGAGTGCACCCCACAGACCGGGCATCCCGGCGACGAGCACCGAGATCACCGACGCCACGACGGCGAGCGCGAGAAGACCGAGGGCGCCGTACCGCACGGCCGCGCGCATCGGCGCGATCGGGTCGGGCAGCGAGGGCAGGCCGTGGTCGGGTTCGGGATGATCCGGGTTCGTCACGATATCCGAGCCTAACCGACCTCTCGGGAGTGCTCCGGCGGCGTCTCCCCCGACTCGTCGTGCCGCCGCAGCGACGGCACAGCGGTCACGACGAGGGCGAACACGAGACCGCCCGCGAGGATCAACACCACCGCCCGCCGGTCGAGCAGCGAGGAACCGACAGCCCCGAAGGCCAGGATTCCGACCCACAGGTAGAGCAGCAGCACCACGCGACGGTGCGAGTGCCCGATCTGCAGCAGGCGGTGGTGGAGGTGCATCTTGTCGGGGCTGAAGGGGCTGACGCCGGCCCGGGTGCGCCGCACGATCGCGAGGAGCAGGTCGAGGATCGGGATGAACATCACGGCACCGACCAGGATCAGCGGCGAGAGCAGACCGAGCAGGTCGCGCGAACCGTAGGCGCTGAGCGGGATGAGGCCCGAGGCGCTTGTGGAGATTGCGGCGAGCATGAGACCGATGAGCATGGACCCGGAGTCGCCCATGAAGATCTTGGCGGGCTGGAAGTTGTGCGGCAGGAAGCCGAGGCAGGCGCCGGCGAGGGCCGCGGCCATGAGGGCCGGCGGGTAGGCGGAGACGTCGCCGCCCTGATCGAGCAGCAGACCCACGGAGAACGCGCAGATCGCGAGTGCGGCGATGAGACCCAGTCCGGCCGCGAGTCCGTCGAGCCCGTCGACGAAGTTCATCGCGTTGATCGTCACCGCGGCGACGGCGACGGTGATGAGACCGCCCTGGAGCTGGTCGAGTACGAGTGTCGAGGCACTGAACGGGTCGTAGATGACGATCCAGCTCACGCCCATGATCACGAGCACGCCGGCCGCGGTGACCTGGCCGACGAACTTGGTGAGCGCGTCGAGTCCCCACCGGTCGTCGACGATGCCGACGACGACGATGATCGAGGCCGCAGCGAGCGCCGCCCCCATATCCGGGGTGAATTCGAAACCCCTTGTCAGAGCAGGTAATTGCTGAGCGAAGACGATTCCCGCGACGAGGCCGATGTACATGCCGACCCCACCCATCCGCGGGGTCGGGGTCACGTGCACGTCGCGGTCGCGGGGAACGGCGACCGCTCCGAACTTCAGCGCGAGGATCCGCACCACACCGGTCGCGAGGAAGGTCACCACCGCGGCGGTGAGCAGGACGAGGAGAAGCTCCCGGATGGGAACGCCGGCGCCGCGCCCGGCCTGGGCGAGCAGTACGGCGGTGGTGTCGGCTGCAGTCACGTGCTCCGTTCCTCCGCCGCTACTCCCCGCCGGACCGAAGGCGCTCGGGATCGTCACCGAGCACCTCCGCGAGTGCTTCGGCCGTCACCGCACCCTCGCGCAGGATGCGCGGGCGGTCGCCCGTGAGGTCGACGATCGTCGATGCGACCCCGTGCTCTGCCGGGCCACCGTCGAGATAGACACTCGCCGATGCTCCGAGTTGCTCGCGCGCCTCGGTGACGTTCGTGGCGGGGGGCCGACCGGAGACGTTGGCGCTGGAGACCGCGAGCGGACCGACCTCGCGCAGCAGTTCCAGGATGACGGGGTGCAGCGGCATGCGGAGCATGACGGTGCCGCGGGTGTCGCCGAGATCCCAGGCCAGGGACGGTGCCTGGTGCACCACGAGGCTGAGTCCGCCCGGCCAGAACGCGCGAATCAACTCCCGCGCCTCGGGACGCACCGAGGCGACGAGACCGTCGATGGTCGTCCAGGAGCCGACGAGGACCGGCACCGGCATGTCGCGGCCGCGCCCCTTCGCGCGCAGGAGCGCCGTTACGGCGTCGGAGTCGAAGGCGTCGGCAGCGATGCCGTACACCGTGTCGGTGGGTACGACGACGAGTCGTCCGGCCTTGAGTGCGCCGCGCGCCGCGTTGAGTCCGGCGGCGCGCGAAGCTTCGTTGTTGCAGTCGTACACGGTGCTCACGCGCTCATCCTTCCACTTCGGCCGCAATCGGCACCGGACGGGTCCTGCCCGTCAGCCGTCCGCCGCAGACCGTACCGACTTCATGCGGTCGGCCTCCACCGCCGTAGGAACGCGGTGCGCGGTCACGAAGCGGGCCTTCCCGGCGAGGTCGGGGTGCCGCACGACGTCGCCGAACACCCGACGCTGCTCGAACAGTTCGGCGACCAGCAGGCTGTGCGTGTCGTCGTGCTCGACCGCTGCCGCTCCCCCGATCCGCAGCCACCGCGCAATGTTGGAAACCACGGGCCGGATGACGGACAGTCCGTCCGCTCCCCCGAAGAGCGCCGAGTGCGGATCGTGTTCGACCACCTCGGGTTCGAGGTCGGCTCCTTCCGGGATGTAGGGCGGGTTGGCGACCACCAGGTCGACACTGCCTTCGAGGTTGGTGAGCAGCATGCGGTCGGTGACATCGCCCTGGTACAGCCGGATCGGGGTGTCCCCTTCCTCCGCGCGGGTCTCGGCGTTCCGACGCGCCCAGGCGAGGGCCTTCGCTTCGAGTTCGACGGCGTGGACCTCGGCGTCGGGACGCGCATGCGCGATCGCCAGCGCCAGCGCGCCGGATCCGGTGCACAGGTCGAGGACGACCGGGTTGCGGCTGCCGTGGCGTTCGAGGAAGGCCAGCGCCCACCCGAGCAGCAGTTCCGTCTCGGGTCGCGGGACGAACACCCCCGGCCCCACTGCCAGGTCGATCTCCCCCATCGGCGAGGTGCCGGTGATGTACTGCAGAGGAATCCGCTTCGCCCGTTGTTCGACCATCGAGCGGTAGGCGTCGATGGTCGTCGCCTCGACGAGCGGGACCAGACCGAGTCGCCCGCGCTCGATGCCGAGCAGGTGCGCTGCGAGAAGTTCGGCGTCGACCCGGGGACTCGGGACTCCGGCTTCCTCGAGGACCGATGCCGCTTCGATGATGGCCAGGCGCAGAGGTTGACGGCTCACGCCTTACAGCGTGCCACGACCTCGTACCTGCACTACGCCGAGGTAGCCCTCGCATTGCACGCAGAACACCCGGACCGGACATCGAGGGTGTTTCCGACAACGTGATTGACGGCACGGCGGGATGGGCACCCGAACGAGGACCGATACCTTCCGGTCGGTTTCATCGACAGAAAGGGATTGCTCCATGAAGACGCGGACTGTGCGTGGAATCACCGTCCTTGCCGCTGCGGGTGCGACCGCCTTCGCGGCCCCTGCTCTCGCGAGTGCCGAGCCCATCGACTTCCAGCCGATCCCCATCGGATGCCCGGCGGGTATCGGCGTGGTCGACACGGAGACCGCTCTCGCCGAGGAGGACGCGGAGCCCGGCCAGATCGAGTACGAGATCGAGCAGGAGGGCAGCGGAGGAGGCCAGATCAGCTGGGTGAACCTGAGGACGCTCCAGCTGGGCGGTGGTGTCCTTCCGGACGCAATCGACGAGGAGGAACCTGCCGTCGCTCTCCAGACCGGTGACGGACTCGTCGTCAGCGCAGTCTGGGGCGCCCATCAGAACGCCGGCGGCGAGGGCTGCTTCCTGCTGCCGGGCGTCGATCTCACGAACGTTCCACCGGCGGCGGTAGAGGACGGCGAGGCCGGTCAGGGCGCCGACACTCCTGCCTGATCCCCTGGCGACGAGCCCGGTTCGCGGTCACTCCGCCGCGAGCCGGGCCTCTCTGTCTGCGGCGCCCAGGGCGTCGAGCAGTGCGTCGAGTTCGCCGTCGAGCACCGCGTCGAGGTTGTGGGACTTGAAGCCGATGCGGTGATCGGTGATCCGGTTCTCCGGGAAGTTGTAGGTGCGGATGCGCTCCGACCGGTCGACGGTCCGGACCTGGCTGGCGCGACCCGCTGACGCCTCGGCCTCGGCAGCTTCTTCGGCCGCTGCCTGCAGGCGCGCCGCGAGGACCTGCATCGCGCGGGCCTTGTTCTGCAGCTGCGAGCGTTCGTTCTGGCAGGTCACCACGATGCCGGTGGGAAGGTGCGTGATGCGCACGGCAGAGTCGGTGGTGTTGACACCCTGACCACCCTTGCCGGACGACCGGTAGACGTCGATGCGCAGGTCGCTCTCGTCGATCTGCACCTGCTCGACCTCGTCGGGCTCGGGGTAGACGAAGACGCCGGCCGCGGAGGTGTGCACGCGTCCCTGCGACTCGGTGACGGGCACACGCTGGACGCGGTGCACGCCACCCTCGAACTTCAGGCGGGACCACACGCCGTCGCGCACATCGGTCCGCGACTTGATCGACAGCGTGACGTCCTTGTAGCCGCCGAGATCGGAGTAGGTGGCACCGAGGACCTCGACGCGCCAACCGGCACGTTCGGCGTAGCGCGTGTACATCCGGGTGAGATCGCCGGCGAACAGGGCGGATTCCTCGCCGCCCTCACCGGACTTGACCTCGAGGACCACGTCGTCGCTGTCGTGCGGGTCGCGCGGGGCGAGCAGGTCGGTGAGCGAGCGGTCGAGCTCGGCGACCTGCGCCTCGAGGTCGTCGACCTCGGATGCGAAAGTCGCGTCGTCGGCGGCGAGTTCGCGCGCCGCCTCGAGGTCCTCGCGGGCCTGCTTCAGAGCGTTGTAGGTCGACATCACGGGGGCGAGTTCGGCGAACCGCTTGCCCACCCGACGCGCTGCCGCAGGATCGTCGTGCAGCGACGGGTCGGACAGCTGCTGCTCCAGACCCGCGTATTCGGCCAGGATGTCGTCGATGGCCGACGGCTTGGTCTGCCCCGCCATGAGTGTGCTCCGCTCTGATTTCGGTCTTGCAATGAAAAAGCCGACGCCCGGCCTGCACGAGGGCAGTACCGGGCGTCGGCGTGACAGCTAGCTGTCGGAAGCGGCCTTCTTCGGCGCACGCTTGCCGTAGCGAGCCTCGAAACGCGCGACGCGTCCACCGGTATCGAGGATCTTCTGCTTGCCGGTGTAGAACGGGTGGCAGTTGGAGCAGACTTCGACGTTGATACGTCCCGACTCCTTGGTGCTGCGCGTCTCGAACGTGTTACCGCAACCGCAGACGACGGTCGTCGTCACGTAGTTGGGGTGGATTCCTGCCTTCATGGTGTCCCTTTCATGGCCGCCGGGTCGCCTTCGCGGGTCGAAGACGTGAACCGGAGCCGGACTGAGCCTGCCGATTATGCCAAACGTAGGGCCCCGGGAGGAAATTCCCCGGGGCGCCGACGTCAGTCGTCGAGTGCCCCCGGTGCGGTCTTCGCCACATTCATGAGGAACTCGATGTTCGTCTTGGACTTCTTGAGCCGGTCGATGAGCAGATCGATCGCCTGGTGCGAATCGAGGCCCGAAAGCACGCGGCGGAGCTTGTGCACCACGGCGAACTCGTCGGGGCTCATGAGCAGCTCGTCCTTGCGGGTACCGGACGGGTTGACGTCGACCGCCGGGAACACGCGCCGCTCGGCGATCTTCCGGTCGAGCTTGAGCTCGGCGTTACCCGTGCCTTTGAACTCCTCGAAGATCACTGTGTCGCCGGTGGAACCGGTCTCGACCATCGCGGTGGCGATGATCGTGAGCGATCCGCCGTTCTCGATGTTGCGGGCGGCACCGAGGAAACGCTTCGGCGGGTACAGCGCGGTCGAGTCGACACCACCGGAGAGGATGCGTCCGGATGCCGGCGACGAGTTGTTGTACGCGCGGCCGAGACGGGTGATGGAGTCGAGGAGCACCACGACGTCCTGGCCCATCTCCACGAGACGCTTCGCACGCTCGATGGCGAGCTCGGCGACCGAGGTGTGATCCGACGGCGGCCGGTCGAAGGTCGAGGCGATGACCTCACCCTTCACCGAACGCTGCATGTCGGTGACCTCTTCGGGACGCTCGTCGACGAGCACGACCATCAGGTAGCACTCGGGGTTGTTGACGGCGATCGCGTTCGCGATGTCCTGGAGGACGGTGGTCTTACCGGCCTTCGGCGGCGACACGATGAGTGCACGTTGACCCTTACCGATCGGCATGACCAGGTCGATCACGCGCGTGGTGAGGATGTTCGGCTGGGTCTCGAGGCGCAGTCGCTGGTTGGGGTACAGCGGCGTGAGCTTGTTGAACTCGGGGCGGCGCTTGGCCGAGTCGACCTCGCGCCCGTTGACGGTGTCGAGACGAACCAGCGGGTTGAACTTCTGACGCTGGTTGCCTTGCTCGCCCTCACGTGGGACCCGCACGGCGCCGGTGATGGCGTCGCCGCGGCGCAGGCCGTTCTTGCGCACCATGTTCATCGACACGTACACGTCGTTCGGGCCGGCGAGGTAGCCGGAGGTGCGGACGAACGCGTAGTTGTCGAGGACGTCGAGGATGCCGGCGACCGGCTGCAGGACGTCGTCCTCGCGGATCTCGGGCTCGCGCGAGTCCGAACCGCTCTCGCCGCGGTCGCGTCCACGACGACGCTCACGGAAGCGACGACCCCGGCGACCGCGGCCACCTTCCTCGTCGTCTCCCCCACGGTTGTCCTGGCCCTGGCGCGGACCCTGGTTACCGCCGTCGCGATCGCCGGCGTCCTGGTTGCGGTCGCCCTGGTTGCGGTCACCCTGGTTACGGTCGCCCTGGTTACGGTCGCGGCGCGAGGAGCCGTCGCCGGAGTTACGGTCCTGGCCACGCTCGCGGTGCGAGTCGCGATCCTGGCGACCGTCCTCGGACGCGTCGGCACCCTCGGTCTGCTGGTTCTGGTCGGCGTTGTCGCCACCGCGGCGTCCGCGACGGCCACGGCCGCGGCGGTTACCGTCGGATTCGTTGTCGCCACTGGGGGTCTGGCCGCCCTGCAGCTTCTCCTGCGAGCCTTCTTCACCGTGCTTCACGTCGGCCTTCTGCTCGGCCTGTTCGGCGTCGGCCTTCTGCTCGGCCGGTGCGGCGTCGGCCTTCTGCTCGGGCGCGGCGGTCTCGTCGGTGGCGGCACGGCCACGGCGACCGCGGGTGCCACGCGAGGGTGCTCCCTCGGGCTTGTCGGCCGTCTCGGTCTTCGCTGCCGCGTCGGTCTTCGCTGCCGCGTCGGTCTTCGCTGCCGCGTCGGTCTTCTCGGGGGCAGCGGTCTTCTCGGCTGCAGGCTGCTCGGCAGGTGCGGCGGCGCCGCCTCCCTGCTTCTCCTTGATCGCAGCGATGAGATCACCCTTGCGCATCCCGGAGGTGCCCTTGATTCCGAGCTCGGCGGCAAGAGTCCGCAACTCGGCAAGCACCATGCCCGAAAGGCCTGCTCCGCGGCGACCGCGCGTGGTCGTCCGGCTACCGGCCTCGGGAATGTCGAGAGCAGGTGTAGTGATCAGGTCCGTATCTGTCACGGAGATCCTTCCTTCCCTCGCTCGCTCATGCGCAGCAGAGGGTTCGTCCCGCAGATCAGTTCGTCCACTGAGCTGGGATTTGCCGTACGAGTTCAGGGAAAACGAACGGTCGGCACGTCCGCCACCACACCGAAATCCGGTAGGTGCGGTCTGTCCCCCTCCCGGATCCGGGAGCAGGTGAGGATCGATCCAGGCTCGACGCCCCGATGGAGCTGGAGTGATTACCCTGGAGAATCCGGCGACTGATACGCACGACGTGCGGACACCCCACAGAATAGCGACGATCTGTACGTAGAGCAAGAATCGCCGTGCCGGATGGGACGTGTGTGTTGCACCACCCGTCGACCTCCATCCGGCACCATCCGTCGGTCCCCCAGCACTGCGCGTCTACTCAGTCGACCTGGACGCCCTCGGCGATTTCGAGTTCGAGCACCGTCAGTTCGTCGGCCTCGGCGGCGGCCCGCAGTTCGTCGGGCAGCGCGGAGGTCGTGAGCGCGAGCACGGTCGGCCCGGCACCCGAGACGACGGCGGGGATGCCCGCCTCGCGCAGTGCGGCCACCCATTTGGTGGTGAGCGGGAGTGCGGGTGCCCGCTGAGCCTGGTGGAGCAGATCCTGCGTTGCCGGCATCAGCAGCTCGGGCCGCTCGGTGAGCGCGACGACCGCGAGAGCCGCTCGGCTGACGTTGAACGCCGCGTCCCGATGTGGGACGAGTTCGGGCAGCAGGCCCCGGGTGTGGGCCGTCGACGAACGGACCGACGGGACGAAGGCGTACGCCTTGATGTCCGGGTGCACACGCAGGCTCACCGCGCGGTAGGTCCGCTGTTCGGAGTCGACTTCGACCTCGGTCCACGACACCACTGCCCCACCGAGGACGCTCGCGGAGGCGTTATCGGGATGGCCCTCGAACTCGGAGGCGAGCTGCACGAGCTGCTCGTCGTCGAGGACGCGCTCGGGAGCGATCTTGCGGACGAGCCCGTTGGCCGCTGCCAGCCCTCCCACCGCCGCCGAGGCGGAGGATCCCAGGCCACGCGAGTGCGGGATGACGTTGTGGCACACGACGTCCAGTCCGTCCGCCCACACACCGGCGGCCTCGAGTCCCCGCTCGACGGCACGGACCACGAGATGGGAGGGTCCCCACGGAACCTCCTGGGCGCCTTCCCCCTCCACCTTCACGTCGAGCCCGGAAGCCGTTGTCGTGACGGTGATCTCGTCGTACAGACCGAGGGCGAGACCCAGGCAGTCGAAGCCGGGACCGAGATTCGCGCTCGAGGCGGGAACCCGTGCCGTCACCGAAAGCCCCACGGGCAACGTCTGCGTCATGTCCTGATTCCCAACGGAGGAAGGCGTGGCGGTCAACTCAGGCCAATTCGAGCGCGGAGGCGACCGCGACCGGGTCGACCGGGATGGGCTCGACCACGGGCACGTCGCGCAGGGCCGTATCGGGGTCCTTGAGACCGTTGCCGGTCACGGTGCACACGACCTTCAGGCCGCGCTCGAGCCAGCCTTCCTTGCTCGCGGCGAGCAGACCTGCGATGGAGGCGGCCGAGGCCGGCTCGACGAAGATCGACTCGGACTTCGCGAGCAGCCGGTACGCCTCGAGGATCTCCTCGTCGGTCGCCGCACGGAATGCGCCGTTCGACTCCTCCTTGGCGGCGACCGCGCCGTTCCACGATGCGGGAGCGCCGATGCGGATGGCGGTCGCGATGGTCTCGGGATCCTTCACCGGATGGCCGAGGACGAGCGGCGCGGCACCAGCGGCCTGGACGCCGAGCATGCGCGGGCGGCGCGTGCTGAGGCCGTCGGCGGCGTACTCGCTGTAGCCCTTCCAGTAGGCGGTGATGTTGCCGGCATTGCCGACGGGCAGCACATGCACGTCGGGGGCGTCGCCGAGCGCGTCGACGATCTCGAAGGCGGCAGTCTTCTGGCCCTCGATACGCACCGGGTTCACGGAGTTGACCAGACCGATGGTGGAGAACTCCGCGGTGGTCTTGCGTGCCAGTTCCAGACAGTCGTCGAAGTTACCCTCGACCTGCACGATCTTCGCGCCGTGCATGACGGCCTGGGCGAGCTTGCCCATCGCGATCTTGCCCTGCGGGACGAGAACCGCGCAGCCGATGCCGGCGCGCGCGGCGTAGGCGGCGGCCGAGGCCGAGGTGTTGCCGGTGGACGCGCACAGCACCGCCTGCTTGCCGGTCGCGAGGGCCTCGGTGACCGCCATGGTCATACCGCGGTCCTTGAACGAGCCGGTGGGGTTGAGACCCTCGACCTTGACATGCACCTCGCAGCCGGTGATCTCCGACAGGCGCGGAGCCGGGAGCAGCGGCGTGCCACCCTCGCGCAGCGTGACCGTCTTCCAGTCGTCACCGATCGGCAGGCGCGAACGGTACGCCTCGATCAGGCCCGGCCACGGCGTGTGTACGGGGGTGGTGTTCTTCTCGGCCGCGCTCATTCGGCGGATCCCTCCAGTCTCAGGACGCTGGTCACAGCGATCACGGATTCGAGTTTGTCGAGCGCTGCGACGGTATCCGCCAGCGCACGGTCGGTGGCTTGATGGGTGAGTACCACCAGACGGGCAGCGTCGCCCGCGCCTTCCTGGCGGACCGCTGCGATGCTCACGCCCCGCGTGGCGAACTCGGCGGCGACCGCGGAGAGCACGCCGGCCCGGTCGGCGACCTTCAGATTGACGTAGTAGCGGGTGAGGATGTCACTCATGGGCGCGATTTCCAGCTGCGCGTACTTCGATTCACGCGGACCACGACCGCCCTGCACCCGATTGCGGGCGGCCATCACGAGGTCGCCCATCACGGCGGAGGCGGTGGGGGCGCCACCGGCACCCTGGCCGTAGAACATGAGCCGACCCGAGGACTCCGCTTCGACGACGACGGCGTTGAACGCGCCGTTGACCGAGGCCAGCGGGTGCTCGCGGGGCACGAGGGCCGGGTAGACCCGGGCGGACACGCGGTCCTTGCCGTCGACGGACGGGACGCGCTCGCACAGCGCGAGCAGCTTGATCGTGCAGTTGAGCGCGCGCGCCGAGGTGAGGTCGGCGGCGGTGATCGAGGAGATGCCCTCGCGGTAGACGTCGGCGGCCGTCACGCGGGTGTGGAAGGCGATCGACGCGAGGATCGCCGCCTTCGAGGCGGCGTCGAAGCCTTCGACGTCGGCGGTGGGATCGGCCTCGGCGTATCCGAGGCGGCCCGCCTCGGCGAGCGTCTCGCCGTAGTCTGCGCCCGTCTCGTCCATGGCCGAGAGGATGTAGTTCGTGGTGCCGTTGACGATGCCGACGACCCGGTTGACCTTGTCGCCCGCGAGCGACTGGGTAAGCGGGCGGATCACCGGGATCGCGCCGGCCACGGACGCCTCGAAGTACAGGTCGACGTTGCGGGCCTCGGCCACCTCGGCCAGTTCGCCGGTGTAGGCGGCGAGCAGTGCCTTGTTGGCGGTGACGACGGACTTGCCGGCGTCGAGCGCCGTGCGCACGAGCTTGCGGGGCAGTTCGATGCCACCGATGAGCTCGACGACGATGTCGACGTCGTCGCGGCGGATCAGCGCCTCGGCGTTCGTCGTGACCAGTTCCGCGGGAAGACCCCGGTCGCGGGCGGCGTCGCGCACGGCGACGCCCCTCAGCTCGAGGGGGGCACCGATGCGCGCCTCGAGATCCGCGGCGTCCTCGCGGATGATCCGCGCGACCTCGGCACCGACGGTGCCATGTCCGAGAACCGCCACACCCACCGGACGCCGGCCCGAAGCATCGGTCGCCGTTACACTGGTCACTCCGAAACCTCCAAGTTGAGCAGATCTTCGAGGGTCTCGCGGCGCAGCAGAACGCGCGAGACGCCGTCCTTGACCGCCACGACGGCGGGGCGAGGAAGCAGGTTGTACCTGCTCGACATCGAGTAGCAGTATGCACCCGTCGCCGCGACCGCCAGTAAATCACCGGCTGCGACGTCTGCGGGCATCCAAGCGTCGCGGATGACGATGTCGCCGCTCTCGCAGTGCTTGCCGACGACGCGCGAGACCACCGGCTCGGCGTCGCTCACGCGGGAGACGAGGCGCGACTCGTACTCCGCCTGGTACAGCGATGTGCGGATGTTGTCGCTCATGCCGCCGTCGACGCTGATGTAGCGGCGGACGTGCCCGGAACCGACCTCGACGTCCTTGAGGGTTCCCACCTCGTAGAGCGTCACTGTGCCCGGTCCGGCGATGGCGCGGCCCGGTTCGACCGCGAGGGTCGGGGCCGGCAGCCCGGCGAGCGCGGACTCGGTGCGGACGATGTCGCCCAGCTTCGCCGCGAGGTCGGCGACCGGCGGCGGGTCGTCGCTCGGCACGTACGAGATGCCCAGACCACCGCCGAGATCGACGATGTTCATCTGCGAGGTCTTGTCGACACCGAACTCGGCGACGATGTCGCGCAGCAGGCCGATGACGCGGTGGGCGGCCAGTTCGAAGCCGTCGACATCGAAGATCTGCGAGCCGATGTGGCTGTGCAGGCCGACGAGGCGGAGATTGTCGGCCGCGAAGACGCGGCGCACGGCCTGCATGGCGTTGCCACCGGCGAGCGAGAGCCCGAACTTCTGGTCCTCGTGCGCGGTGGAGATGAACTCGTGGGTGTGGGCCTCGACTCCCACGGTCACGCGGATGAGCACGTCCTGGACGACACCGGCCTCACCGGCGACCGCGTCGAGCCGGTCGATCTCGGCGAGCGAGTCGAGCACGATGTGCCCGACCCCGGCGGTCACGGCGGCCTGCAGTTCGCGGACGGACTTGTTGTTGCCGTGCATCGCGATCTTCCCGGCGGGGAATCCGGCGTGCAGGGCCACGGCGAGCTCACCGCCGGACGCGACGTCGAGCGAGAGCCCTTCCTGATGAACCCACCGTGCGATCTCGCTGCACAGGAACGCCTTCGACGCGTAGTGCACCTTCGCCGACGGGCCGAAGGCCTCGGCGATCTCCCGGCAGCGGGAGCGGAAGTCGTCTTCGTCGACGACGAACAGCGGGGTGCCGTACTTCTCGGCGAGCTCGGTCACCGGGATACCGGCGATGCGCATGACGCCGTCCTCGCCGCGCGCGGCATTGCGGGGCCACACGTGCGGGGCCAGCGCGTTGAGCGCCGCGGTGTCGGCCGGGCGCTCGGGCAGGTTGGGGGCGTGCGGGATCTGGGCGTGACGCGGTCCCGCGGGGTGCGCGTTCACATCCGCTCCGGGGCGGTGACGCCGAGCAGGCCGAGGCCGTTGGCGAGGACCTGGCGTGCGGCCGCGCACAACGCGAGTCGCGCGGTGTGCAGCGGTCCGGCCTCCTCGTCGCCCTGCGGCAGGATCCGGCAGGCGTCGTAGAAGCGGTGGTAGGTGCCCGCGAGTTCCTCGAGATAGCGGGCGACGCGGTGCGGTTCGCGCAGTTCGGCCGCCTTTGCCAGCACCCGGGGGTACTCGCCGAGGGTGCGGATGAGGTCGCCCTCGCGCTCGTGGGTGAGTAGCGAGAAGTCGGCGCCCTCGGCGGTCAGGCCGAGATCGGCGGCGTTGCGCGCGATCGACGACAGTCGTGCGTGGGCGTACTGGACGTAGTAGACCGGGTTCTCGTTCGTGGTGCTCGCCCACAGCTCGAGGTCGATGTCGATGCTCTGGTCCACCGAGGAACGCACGAGCGAGTAGCGGGCGGCGTCGACGCCGATCGCCTCGACGAGGTCGTCGAGGGTGATCACGGTGCCGGCCCGCTTGCTCATCCTCACGGCCTCGCCGCCCCGGACGAGGTTGACCATCTGGCCGATCATCACCTCGACGGTGTCGGGGTCGTCGCCGAACGCCGCCGCGGCGGCCTTCAGACGCGCGATGTAGCCGTGGTGGTCGGCACCGAGCATGTAGATGCACAGGTCGAAGCCGCGCGAGCGCTTGTCCTGGAAGTAGGCGATGTCGCCGGCGATGTAGGCGGCGTTGCCGTCGGACTTGATGACGACACGGTCCTTGTCGTCGCCGTAATCGGTGCTCTTGAGCCACCACGCGCCGTCGTCGAAGTACAGATTGCCCGACGCCTTCAGGGTCTCGACGGCCTTCTCGACGGCTCCGCTCTCGAAGAGGGAGTTCTCGTGGAAGTACACGTCGAAGTCGACGCCGAACTCGTGGAGGGTGCGCTTGATGTGCGCGAACATCAGGTCCACGCCGATCGAGCGGAACGTCTCGTGCCGCTCGTCCTCGGGGAGCTCGAGGGCGTCGGGGCGCTGCTCGAGCACGGAGGAGGCGATGTCGACGATGTACGCGCCGGCGTAGCCGTCCTCGGGGGCGGGCTGTCCGAGTGCGGAGGCGATGAGCGACCGGGTGAAGCGGTCGATCTGCGCGCCGTGGTCGTTGAAGTAGTACTCGCGGGTGACCTCGCCACCCTGGGCGGTGAGGATTCGTCCGAGCGCGTCGCCGACCGCGGCCCAGCGGGTGCCACCGAGGTGGATCGGGCCGGTGGGGTTGGCGGAGACGAACTCGAGGTTGATCCTCGTGTTCGCGAGGTCGCTGCCGGTGCCGTAGGCGGCGCCCTCGGCGAGCACCTTCGCCACGATCGCTCCCTGGGCGTCGGCGGCGAGCCGGATGTTGAGGAAGCCGGGGCCCGCGACCTCGGCGGAGTCGATGCCGTCGGCGGCGGTCAAGGCTTCGGCGAGCCAGGTGGCGAGTTCGCGGGGATTGACGCCGACCTTCTTCGCAACCTGCATCGCGACGTTGGTCGCGTAGTCGCCGTGCTCCGGATTGCGCGGGCGCTCGACGGTGAGGGTCTCAGGAAGAACGGACGCGTCGAGACCACGGTCGGTGAGGACACCGGCGGCGGTTCCGCGGAGCAGCTGAGCAAGGTCGGAGGGAGTCACAGGTGTCCATCCTATTGGCTGGTCGATCGCGGCGCCGACGCTCCCCCTACCGGCAGGTCCGGGCACCGCGCGAGAGCACGCCCGTAGAGTTGTGGGTGTTTGTGCGCCCGATGGGCGCGCGTCCGCCTGTCCACCCGTCGAAAGAGCACACAGCGATGCCCAGCGGTTCGGTTAGTGGCGGCTCCGGTAACAAGAAGACCGGAGCCAAGTCGTCGAAGGCCATTCAGGCCGCCAAGAAGAAGAGCGGCGGCGCTCCCGGGGTCCCCGCGCAGCGCCAGATCCCGTGGTTGACGATCGGCGGCGTGGCCCTGGTCGTCGTGCTGGTCGCCGTGATCGCTGTGAGCCTGATCCCGAAGTATCAGAACCAGCAGGAGATGTCGGCGTGGACGCCGTCGGAGTCCAACCAGGACCCGTCGGACGACATCGAGGGCGTGCTGAAGATCGAGTACCCGGCCGGTGTGCACGTCGCGCCGGGCCAGCGCGTCGCGTACGACCAGTCGCCGCCGTTCGGTGGCCCTCACGACTCCGTCTGGGCGACCTGCACCGGAACGGTCTACGAGCAGCCTGTGCGGAACGAGAACATGGTGCATTCGCTCGAGCACGGCGCCGTGTGGGTGGCATACAACCCCGATCTGCTCGACGACGCCGCGGTCGACACGCTCCGCGCGAAGGTCGACGGCCGCACCTACATGGTGATGTCACCGTATCCGGGACTCGAGGCTCCCGTCTCACTGCAGTCGTGGGGTCACCGGCTCGAGGTCGACAGCGTCGACGACGAGCGCATCGACCAGTTCATCAGCGCGCTGCGCCTGAACCAGTACACCTACCCCGAGGTGGGTGCGAGCTGCTCGACGATCCCCGGTTCGTTCGATCCGGCGAACCCGCCGGCCTTCGACGCCTCCGAGCCCGGCCCCGACGCGGTGCCGATGAACGCGGAGACCGCGGGCGCCATGCAGCAGGCACCGGCCGGGAGCTGACGATGAGCGAGACCTCCTCGGACATCTCCACCCCCGAGCGTGGTGGGCACAACCGGCTGCTGCTGGTGCTGCTCACCGTCGCTGCGGTCACCGTCGGTTTCCTCGCGGGGTTCCTGTCCCGGATCCCCTTCGAGGACTCCGCGCAGGCGGCGCCGGAGGCCGGCTCGGTGGACGTCGGATTCGCGCAGGACATGATCGTGCACCACGACCAGGGCGTCGAGATGGCCGCCGTGGTGGTCTCCAACTCGGAGGACGATCGGATCCGCAACATCGCGTACGACATCCTCACCACCCAGCAGAACCAGATCGGTCAGATGCAGGGCTGGTTGTCACTGTGGGGACAGCCGGCGCTGCCGACGGGCGAGTACATGGAGTGGATGACCGAGACGGAGACGGGTCACGGACACGGTGATCACGGTGCGACCGCCGAGTCCGAGGATTCGGACGGCTCGCACCTGATGCCGGGGATGGCGACCTCCGAGGATCTCGCGAATCTCCGGGCCGCTCGCGGTCCCGAACTGGACGTGCTCTTCCTTCAGCTGATGCTGCGCCACCACGAGGGTGGTCTGCCGATGATGGAGTACGGCGAGCAGTACGCGAGCACCTCGGCAGTGCGCAATCTGGCGGGCACGATGGTCGCGACGCAGCAGGGTGAGTCGGACCTGATGAGGTCGCTGCTCGCCGAGCGCGGCGCCGAACCGCTGCCCCTCAACTGAGTCTTCGCGCGGGCGAACCGCGACTTCGGGCCGAAAACCGGCTCTGACCTGGCGATGTGGAGTTGAGCGTTCGATGCGCTAGGCTAACTCCCGCACCTCCGGTCATCCGGTGGTCCGGATGCCCTCGTAGCTCAGGGGATAGAGCGCTTGCCTCCGGAGCAAGAAGTCGCAGGTTCGAATCCTGCCGAGGGCACCACGAAGGCTCCGCTTCTCATGAAGCGGGGCCTTCAGGTGTTCCAGGGCCTTCGGTGTCCCAGAGGCCGGTCAGTTTCCGGTGGTGAAGGGTGTGGGATCGAAGTAGTCGCGGCAGGCCGCGATCTTACCGTCGACGATCTCGAAGACGCCTGTGACGGGCAGCTCGATCGTCCGGCCGTTCATCGTGAACACATCGGTGCGTTCGTTGAGCACGACGTTGCCGGAGACCGCCTGGTGGTGGATGCGGTAGTCGATGGCCCCGAAGGACGTCACGAAGCCCACGATGTACTTCTCGATCGCCGCGCGGCCGCGGATCGGTTCCATTGGGATGTTGTGGAAGACCGCATCCTCGGCGAAGAAGGCCGCGAGCTCGGCAGGATCGGGATCGGCCCAGCGACGGCAGAACTCGGTGACCAGCTCGTCGGGGCTCATCGGGTCTGCACGCGCGCGAAGCGGGCGGGTTCCGTACCGGGCACGCGACGGACCCGTCCCCGCTCGATGAGCTGCCGGACGTGCGCCGAGCCCTCTGCGAGCGCCATCCGCTTGCCGTGCAAGGGAGTCTCGTCCCACGGCCGGTACCAGCGCATGCGGGCGGTGGCCTCCCACAGCGTGAGTTCCTCGTCGCCGAACGCGTCGTAGAGATCGTCGAGGCGCTGGTCGTGATGGGCGATCAATTCGCCGACGCGGTGCGGCAGGTCGTCGATCTGCTGCCGGTGCGCTGGCAGTGCGCGTCGCACGGACAGGCCGGCGACCGCGCGCAGCGAGTCGAGGTACTCCCCCAGCGCGTCGCGTTGCGGCAGAGGGAAATCGAACTCGCCGACGTGCGGGGTCGTGGTCGCGAGGACGTGGTCGCCGCTGAACAGCACGCCGTGTTTCTCGAGCAGGAAACACGCGTGACCGGCGGTGTGGCCGGGGGTCAGCACGGTGCGCAGGGATCGTCCCGTCAGCGGGATCGTCTCGTCGGCACCGAGTTTGCGGTCGGGCAGCGCGTCGGGACGGCCGACCGCCGGTACGAGGGTGGCCAGCGACTCCTCGATCGCGTCCTCGGGTGCCCCTGCGCGGCGCAGCAGTTCGGCTTCCTGGGGACGGCGATCGTCGTCGGAGAGCATGACCTCGAGGTGGGCGAAGTCGGCCTCGTTCATCGCGACCCAGCACCCGGAGGCCTCCCGGATGCGTCCGGTGAGCCCGACGTGGTCGGGATGGAAGTGGGTGACCACCACGCCCTCGACGTCGGTGACCGACAGGCCCGCCGTGGCCAGGCCGTCCTGCAGCGCCGCCCACGACCGGTCGTCGTTCCAGCCGACGTCGACGAGGACGACGCCGCGCGGGGATTCCATCACGTAGACCTGGGTGTCGCCGACGGGCAGGTCCGCCACCGGGACGGGAACGACGTGGATGCCGTCCCCGATATCACGCGCTTCGGCCATGGTGATGCCTCTCGATCATGGTGACTTTCGTTCGAAAGCTACAATAATGAATTCAACTATTACCCTGCGCGGGCTCGATGATCGCCACGATCGACCGGATCTCCCCCGCCGGGATGTCGAAGTGCTCGGTCACCGCGACCGACGTCTCGGCGCCCGGACCTGCTGCGATGTCCAGGACGAACCGCGCGACGACACTGTGGTGCCATTCGCGGAACTGCAGGTCGCGGACGCGGCGGATGGGCCGGTATTCCGGGCCGTTCTCGAGGCGGTCGCGGATCTCGATGCCGCTGTCGCCGGTGCGTTCCCCGTTCTCGACCCGCCAGGCGTCCTCGGCGAGCCGGACGTGGGACGCGTCGTGGCTGACCAGGGATCGGATGTATGCGCGTGCCATCGCGGCGCGGGGGCTGTCGGTCGGCCCGGTGGCGTGCGCGGCCAGCGCGGACATCACCTCCGGTGCCCAGTCTGCGCGGCAGATCACGAGGTCGGGCAGATACGGGTGCGGCCGGTTGTATTCGAGTTCGCTGCCGTCGATCCGCGCGCAGTGCAGACCCGCAGCGCGCGCGACCGCGACCGGCGCCGCCGAATCCCACTCCCACTGACCTCCGGCGTGGATGTAGGCGTCGGCCTCCCCGCGGACCACCGCCATGGCCTTGGCACCGGCCGACCCCATCCGGATCAGATCGGCACCGAGATCGCGGGCCAGATCGAAGACGAAGGCGGGCGGCCTGCTCCCGCTGATGACGATGCGGGGGCGACGGCGGGCCGGCCGCGGCGCCGGGACCGGATCTGCGGTGCTGTGGACGACACCGATCGCCGGTTGCGCGACCGCGGCGGCGGTGAGCCCTCGTCCTGCCTCCCAGAGCGCGATGTGGACCGCCCAGTCGACATGGTCGGGCATCCCGTACTCCTTCGACCCGTCGAGCGGGTCGATGATCCAGACGCGGTCGGCGCCGACCCGGGCCGGATCGTCCGCGGATTCCTCCGAGAGCACCGCGTCGCCGGGCCGCGCGGTCGCCAGCCGTTCGAGGATGTAGGTGTTGGCGGCGTGGTCGCCGCGCCGGCCCAGCTCGCGCCCGGTAAGGGCATCCGATTCGATGGCGCGGACCGTGAGCAGCAGTTCACCTGCGCCGGAAGCCGTCTCGGCCGCGAGCCGAGCGTCGTCGCTGTTGTCGTGCGTCATGGCCTCAACAATTCCACGACGAGGCCCGCCTGCACGGCAGGCGTGCCGTCGTGGGGGCGCACGACCAGCTCGGGATCGGACGGTGGTTCGTAGGGATCATCGACGCCGGTGAAACCGGTGATCTCACCGGCACGTGCCCGCGCGTACATGCCCTTCGGGTCGCGGGCCTCGCAGTCGGCGAGCGGCGTATCGACGAAGACCTCGACGAACCGGATCCCGGACTCCTCGTGCTGCCGGCGGATGCGGTCGCGGTCCTGACGGTAGGGACTGATGAGCGCGCAGATCGCGACGAGTCCGGCGTCGGCCATCAGCTGTGCGACCGCACCGACGCGGCGGACGTTCTCCGCGCGGTCCTCCGGACCGAAGCCGAGGTCGGCGTTGAGGCCGTGCCGGAGGTTGTCGCCGTCGAGGCGGTAGGCGGGGATGCCCTCGGCGAGCAGTCGTCGTTCGAGTTCGACGGCGAGGGTGGACTTGCCGGAGGCGGACAGCCCGGTGAGCCATACCGTCGCCCCGGCCCTCCCCCGTTCGGGCCGTGAGACCGCCGCCGAGTGCCAGACCACCGCCGTGTCGGCGAGTGTCGGGCCGGTGATCGTTCCGGCCGCGACGGTGTTGCCGGTGCGTTCGTCGACGAGCACGAAGCTTCCGGTGGTGCGGTTGCGCCGGTAGGGGTCGAACAGCAGCGGCTGTTGCGTCCACAATTGCACGCGGCCGATCTCGTTGAGACCGAGCGTCGTCGCGGCCTCGTCGCGGTGCAGGCTGTTGACGTCGAGGCGGTAGTCCAGCCGCGCGACCCGCGCGGTGGTCGAGCGCGTGGTGTGCAGCAGGGCGTAGCGGGCGTCCGGATCGAGGGCGGAGCGTTCGTCGAACCAGCACACCATGGCGTCGATCTCGTGGCCGACGAGCGGACGATTGTTGGGGCGGCACAGCATGTCGCCGCGTCCGACGTCGAGGTCGTCCTCGAGTTCGACGCACACCGCCGCACCGGCGAAGGCGTGCTCGAGTTCCGTCCCGCCCGGCCCCCACAACGTTCGCACCCGCGTTCCGAAACCGGAAGGGAGAACGACCACCTCATCGCCGGGCGCGAATCCGCCGGCGGCGACCGTCCCGGCGTAGCCGCGGAAGTCGCGGTGCTCACCCTCGCCCGGCCGGATGACGTACTGCACGGGCAGTCGGGCATCGATGAGGTTGGTGTCCGACGCGATGTGGACCTGTTCGAGATGGTGCAGCAGCGAAGTCCCCTCGTACCACGGCATGTTCGCCGTGCGGGAGACGACGTTGTCGCCGTGCAGCGCGGAGACGGGAACGAAGGCGAGGTCGGGCATGTCGAGCTTCGCCGCGAGATTCCGGAACTCGTCGCAGATCTCGTCGAACCGGCTCTGCGACCAGTCCACCAGGTCCATCTTGTTGATGCACAGCACCACGTGCCGCACCCCGAGCAGCGACGCGAGAAAGGCGTGCCGGCGGGTCTGCTCGACGATGCCGTTGCGGGCGTCGACGAGGACGAGTGCCAGGTCTGCGGTGGACGCCCCGGTGACCATGTTGCGCGTGTACTGCTCGTGACCGGGAGTGTCGGCGATGACGAATGTTCTGTGCGCCGTGGCGAAATAGCGATAGGCGACGTCGATCGTGATGCCCTGTTCGCGTTCGGCGCGCAGGCCGTCGGTGAGCAGCGCGAGATCGGCGCGGTCGGCGCCGCGGTCGAGGCTCGTGCGGGTCACCGCCTCGAGTTGGTCCTCGAAGACGGCCTTCGAGTCGAACAGCAATCGGCCGATGAGCGTGGACTTGCCGTCGTCGACGCTGCCGGCGGTGGCGATGCGCAGCAGGTGGGACATCAGAAATAGCCTTCCCTCTTGCGGTCTTCCATTCCGGCGTCGGAGATCCGGTCGTCCGCCCGCGTGGCGCCGCGTTCGGTGACCCTGCTGGCGGAGACCTCGGTGACCACCTCGTCCGCGGTGGTGGCGGCGGATTCGACGCAGCCGGTGCACGTCGCGTCACCGACGGTGCGGAACCGGACGAGACTCTCGCGCGGAGTCTCCCCGGGGAGGAGGGTAAGAAAACGGTTGTGCGCGAGCAGCATTCCGTCGCGCTCGATCACCGGTCGCCGGTGGGCGTAGTACAGGGACGGCAGGTCGACGCCCTCGTCGCGGATGTAGCGCCAGATGTCGAGTTCGGTCCAGTTGGACAGCGGGAAGACCCGCATGTGTTCGCCGCGGCGGTGCCGGCCGTTGTACAGCTGCCACAGTTCGGGTCGCTGCGCCTTCGGGTCCCACTGCCCGAACTCGTCGCGCAGGCTGAAGACGCGTTCCTTCGCGCGGGCCTTCTCCTCGTCGCGACGAGCACCCCCGAAGACGGCGTCGAATCCCCCTTCCCGCAACGCGCGCAGGAGGGTTCCGGTCTGCAGCCGGTTGCGGGTCGCGTGCGGTCCGTCGTCCTCGACGGCACGCCCGGCATCGATGTCGTCCTGCACCGAGGCGACGATCGACCGGATCCCCAGGCGCTCGACGGTGCGGTCGCGGAAGTCGATCACCTCGTCGAAGTTGTGCCCGGTGTCGATGTGCAGGACGGGGAACGGCAGCGGCGCCGGCCAGAACGCCTTGGCCGCGAGGTGGAGCATCACCGCGGAGTCCTTACCACCCGAGAACAGCAGGACGGGACGGGAGAAGGTCGCGGCGACCTCGCGGAAGATGTGCACGGACTCGGCTTCGAGCGCACCGAGCAGCGAAAGTTCGTAGGTCGGTGGTCGTTGCGGTGGCACCGTGGTCACTCGCGCCCCTCTCACCCGGCTCGGTACACATGTGTACCGATGCGGTCGAAGATTACTCCGCAACAGTAGAACGAGTTTCAATTCCAGGTCAACGGGTGGTCTCCGCAGCCCTCCGTCAGCGCGGTGGCCGGTGTCCGCCGAGATCTGCGGTGATCGCATCCGCGACCGCCACGAGCGCCGCGGCGTACCGTTCGATCCCGGCGGCGTCCACCTCCCGCTCGAGGTGCAGCGTGAGCACGAGCGACTGGTGGCCGTCGGGATCGTAGGCCGGGGCGGCCACGAGGTTGACCGCCCGCTTCTCCCCCGCGGCGAAGGCGTCGGGCAGCAGCACGCGCTCGCCGGGGCTGGCCACGAGTTCCGCCAGCATCTCCCTCATCTCGGGCGCGAGGTCGTGCGAGACCACTCCCGCCATGAGCGCGTACAGGCGACGGCCGCCGGGAGTGAGGGACTCCGCCAGATAACCTGTCCGGCGACATTCGGTGACGATCCGCCACAACTCGTCGCGGTCGACGGTCACGGGCAGGGTCGGCTCTCGCCGCAGCCACTGTTCGATGCGCTCGTCGGTGTCCCACAGCACGTACATCAGCCCCACCGGGGGCGCGAAGGGGTACACCTCCCCCACGCGTGCCGCCGCGGCCGTGCCGTGGCCACCGATGACGTCGAGCACCGCGATCCGGTCGCCGACGACCGCCGACGCAGAGCACATCACGGCGAACTCCTCGGAGAGGGCGGCGAGATGCCGGTGGGCGACCGGCCCGGACGCGAAGCCGCGCTGGGCTGCGCGTCCCGCGACGATCAGTGCCGGCCCGAGACCGTAGGTCTTGTCGACGGGGTCGCGGATCAGATAACCCGCGTCGGCGAGCACGGTGAGGATGCCCAAGCAGGTGGGCTTGCTCAGATCGAGTTCGCGCGCCAGTTCCGACAGTCCGAACCGGACGCCGGGTCGCGCGACGAGGTGGTCGAGGACCTGCACGACGCGTTCCGTGGGCGGCGACCGGCGGGCGGCTCCCGCCCCGGCGGTCGGCTTCCCGAGTGTCTCGGTCTCGCGACGAGCCATTGACCCTCCCTGGAACACGTTCTACTCTCGGCGCAACGGAAGACTACCGCAGCGGTACATATTTGGACCAGAGGAGATCGTAGTGCTCACCGATCCGCTCACCGCGGCGATAGCCGAGGCCGAGAAGCTCGTCGCCACAGCCCCGCACATCCGCACCGAACAGGACCTCGTCGAGGGATACGGATATCTGGCGGGCGGGATCTCGGCGTGCGTCCACGCCACCTTCGCGTACAGCCGATCCCATCCGGTCTTCGTCACCGGCACCGGCCCCTACGCGAAGATGGGCCTCGACAATCCCGACACCCTGTACTGGGGCGCATCGATCCGCGACGACGCCGAGTACGTCGTCGCCGGGCGCCGCGGCACGACCTGCGATCTCAGTTTCCAGGTGCTGGCCGGCAACTACACCGACGCCGAGGTGCCCGGCAACGTCACGGCCTTCGACGACCGCGCGTTGACCATCGCCGACGACGGCACCTTCCAGGTGCGGTTCGGACCCGGCCCACGAGACCCGGAACGTAACTACTTCCCGCTCGCGTCCGGCTCGTCGCAGCTCGTGGTCCGCGAGGTCTACAGCGACTGGACGCAGCGCCGCGGCATGCTGAGCATCCACCGGCTCGACAGTCTCGGCACCCCGGCACCCGAACCCACCCACCAGGACGCGGTCACCCGTTACGAACGCGCCGGTCGCGCACTGGTCTCGCGGGTGAAGACCTGGCTGCAGTTCCCCGAGTGGTTCTACCTGAAGCTGCCGGTGAACACGGTCACCGAGCCGCGCCGCACCCCAGGTGGTCTCGACACGCAGTACTCATCCGTCGGGCACTACGAACTCGGCGACGACGAGGCGATGGTCCTGACCCTCCCGGCGAGCGACGCGCCCTATCTGGGCTTCCAGATCGGCAGCCTCTGGTACATCTCCCTGGACTACATCCACCACCAGACCTCCCTGAACAACAGTCAGGCGCAGGTCGATCCCGACGGGATGGTCCGGATCGTGGTCTCGGCCCGCGATCCGGGGCTGACCAATTGGGTCGAGACCCTCGGCCGCAGCCGCGGGATCCTGCAGTTCCGCTGGCAGCGCCTCGATCGCGAACTCACCGCAGCCGACGGCCCGACCGCCGAGGTGGTGCCGTTCGACCGGCTCTCCGAGGTCCTGCCCTTCCACGATTCGAACCGCATCACTCCCGAGGCCTGGGCGCAGCGCATCGCGGACCGTCAGCGGGGCGTCGCCGATCGGATGCTCGCATGAGCGCGGCAGCGGGACTGCTCCGCGACCGCGTCGTCGTGATCTCCGGTGTCGGCCCGGGACTGGGGCGCACCCTCGCGCTGCGGTGCGCCGAACAAGGCGCCGACGTGGTGCTCGCCGCCCGGACCCGGGAGCGGCTCGAGAAGGTTGCAGCGGAAGTCGAGAGCACGGGCCGCCGGGCCCTGGTCGTGCCCACCGACATCACCGACGACGAGTCCGCCGCCGCCCTTGTCGAGTCTGCGGTCTCGGAGTTCGGTGGTGTCGACGTGCTCGTCAACAACGCGTTCTCCGTTCCGTCGATGAAACTGTTGGCGCGCACCGACTTCCAGCAGATCCGGGACAGCGTGGAGCTCACCGTCCTCGGCGCGCTGCGGCTCACGCAGTTGTTCACCCCCGCCCTCGCCGAGTCGGCCGGCGCGGTGGTCAACATCAATTCGATGGTGCTGCGGCACTCCCAGGAACGTTACGGCAGTTACAAACTCGCGAAGTCGGCGTTGCTGGCGATGTCGCAGTCCCTGGCGACGGAACTCGGACCGCAGGGAATCCGGGTGAACTCCGTTGCACCGGGGTACATCTGGGGGCCGATCCTGCAGGGGTACTTCGAACACCAGGCGGGAAAGTACGGCACCACCGTCGAACAGATCTACGAGCACACCGCCGCCACCTCCGATCTGAAGCGTCTCCCGACAACCGAGGAAATCGCGGATGCGGTGATTTTCCTGGCCTCGCCGATGGCGTCGGCGATCACCGGCCAGTGCCTCGACGTCAACTGCGGCGAATACCACCACTGAACGGGAAAGCACATGAGCGAACGCACCACCGTCGGCAGCGTCGAGGATCTGCACGCTTCCGCGACCCGCCTGACGGGCCTGACCGATTTCGGCGACGACGACTACCGTGACGGGCTCGAGGTCCTGCTCGAGTCGTATGCGCGGGACGAGAAGCTCACCCCGCTCGGCAGCAAGATGTCACGGGTCTTCCTGCGCGGCGCCCTCGTGGCGCGGTTGCTGTCGGAATCTGCCTGGTCTGCCCATCCCGAGCACGCGGACGTCCCGGTCACCCGGCCGATCTTCGTCACCGGCCTGCCCCGTACCGGCACGACGGCACTGCACCGCCTACTCGCCGCGGATCCCGCCCATCAGGGGCTCGAGATGTGGCTGACCGAGATGCCGCAACCGCGACCTCCTCGCGAGACCTGGGCGGACAATCCCGTCTTCGCCGGGATCGAGGCCGGATTCGCACAGCACCACGTCGAGCATCCCGAATTCATGGGTGTGCACTACATGTCGGCCGCCGAGGTCGAGGAATGCTGGCAGTTGCTGCGCCAGTCGTTCCGCTCGATCTCCTACGAGTGCCTGGCCCACCTGCCCACCTATTCGCAGTGGCTCGCGGAGCAGGACTGGACCGCGGCCTATGCCCGGCACCGGAGGAATCTGCAGCTCATCGGACTGCCGGACGCCGACAAGCGGTGGGTGCTCAAGAATCCCAGTCATCTGTTCGCACTGGACGAACTGCTCACGGTGTATCCGGACGCGCTCGTCGTCGTCACCCATCGAGATCCGCGCACCGTGATCCCGTCGGTGTGCAGCCTCGCGGCGCAGGCCACAGAGGGATGGTCCGACGCGTTCGTCGGTGAGACGATCGGGCGCAGCCAGCTCGACCTCTGGGCACGGGGTTTCGATCATTTCACCGAGGTGCGCCGCCGGCACGATCCCGCCCGTTTCGTCGACGTGGACTACCGGGATTTCGTCGCCGATCCGCTCGGCACCGTCGGCGGCCTGTACGACCGGTTCGGTCTGCCGTTCACCGCGGAGGCCGAACGCGCGATGGCCGACCTGCACGACGAAAGCCTCAGCGGGGCAAGGAAACCCGCGCACCGGTACACGCTCGAGGAGTTCGGGCTGAGTGTGGGCGAGGTCGACGAACGTTTCCGCGACTACGCGTACCGCTGAACCCGGCAGGAAAGGCACCGGAAACCGGTGTGCCCTGGCTACCTGCGCGTTCGTCCGTGGGATGATGGAGGCATGCCCGCACCACTCCCCCTCGACCCCATCGCCGAAGCCCACCGCCAGTGGACCGCCCACGGCTGGGGCGAAGTCGCGGACGGCATGGCCGCGGTCACCTCGGTGATGCGGGCACAGCAGATCATGATGGCGCGGGTCGAGGAGGTGCTCAAGCCCTTCGGCCTGACCTTCGCCCGCTACGAACTGCTCACGCTGCTGCATTTCACCAGGTCGGGAGCATTGCCGATGGCGAAGGCCAGCGCGCGCCTGCAGGTGCACCCCACCAGCGTCACCAATGCCGTCGACCGGCTCGAGAAGGCCGGACTGGTCCGGCGTACCCCGCATCCGAGCGATCGTCGGGCCACACTCATCGAACTCACCGACGAGGGACGGGCATTGGCGATCCAGGCGACGGAGAAGCTCAACACGGAGGTCTTCGCCCGGCCCGGCATTCCGGAGGAGCACATCGACACACTGCTGCGCATCATCGCGACGATGCGGCACGACGCCGGCGACTTCGACACCGGCGGTGCGCCTTCCAAGTGGTGAGGCGCGAGAGATTGCCGAGAAACGAGGAGGGCCGCCCCGTTCGGGGCGGCCCTTCGTCGTGTACGGGTGGTGCGGATCAGGCGTGCTTGAACTCCGGCGCGCGCTTCTCGACGAAGGCCGCCATGCCTTCCTTCTGGTCGGCGGTGGCGAACGTCGAATGGAACACGCGGCGCTCGAACTTCACGCCCTCGGCCAGCGTCGTCTCGAAGGACCGGTTGACGGCCTCCTTCGCCATGATCGCAACCGGCAGCGACATCGACGCGATGGTCGTCGCCGTCTCGAGCGCCACGTCGAACAGTTCGGCGGCGGGAACGATGCGCGAGACGAGTCCGGCGCGCTCGGCCTCCTCGGCGTCCATGTTGCGGCCGGTCAGGCACATGTCCATGGCCTTGGCCTTACCCACGGCGCGGGTGAGACGCTGCGATCCGCCGATGCCCGGGATGACGCCGAGCTTGATCTCGGGCTGACCGAACTTGGCGGTGTCGGACGCGATGATGAAGTCGCACAGCATCGCCAGCTCGCAACCGCCACCGAGCGCGTAGCCCGACACCGCAGCGACGATCGGCTTGCGGACGGACGAGAGCCGATCCCACTGCGAGAACAGGTCTTCCGCGTAGACCTCGGCGAAGGTCTTCGGAGCCATCTCCTTGATGTCGGCGCCGGCGGCGAACGCCTTCTCCGAGCCGGTGAGCAGGATCGCACCGATCTCGTCGTCCGCGTCGAGTTCCTCGACGGCGGCGACGACCTCACGCATCAACTGGCTGTTGAGGGCGTTGAGCGCCTTCGGCCGGTTGAGGGTGACGATGCCGACGCGGCCTTTGCGGTCGAGCAGGATGGTCTCGAAATCGGTCACTGGCTGTCCTTCACGGTCGAGCGGTCTCGGATGTCGGTGATGATGGCGGAGAAGTCGAGTCCTCCACCACCCTCGGTGTTGAAACGATGGTAGAGCTCGGCTGCACGCAGTCCGAGTTCGGCCTCGACACCGTTGGCGCGCACCGCGTTCGCGGCCAGTCCGAGATCCTTGTCCATGAGCGCGGCCGCGAAGCCCGGCGTGTAGTCGTTGTTCGCGGGGGTGGTCGGGACGGGGCCCGGCACCGGGCAGTTGCTCGTCAGCGCCCAGCACTGACCGGACGCGTTGGACGCGACGTCGAACAGTGCCTGGTTGTCGAGGCCCAGCTTCTCACCGAGGACGAACGCCTCGCTGATGGCGATCATCGAGATGCCCAGGATCATGTTGTTGCAGATCTTCGCGGCCTGGCCGTTGCCCGACCCGCCGCAGTGGACGATCTTACGTCCCATGGCCTCGAGCAGCGGCTTCGCGGTGGCGAAGTCGTCCTCGCCGCCGCCGACCATGAACGCGAGGGTGCCTGCGGCGGCACCGGCGACACCGCCGGAGACCGGGGCGTCGACGGCACGGTGACCGGCCTTGCGTGCCTTCTCCGCCGCCGCGCGGGCATCGGCGACGTCGATGGTCGAGCTGTCGACGAACAACGTGTTCGCCTCGGCCGCAGGCAGGATCTCGTCGTACAGGTCGAGGACGAGCTTGCCGTTGGGCAGCATGGTGATCACGACCTGGGCGCCGCGCACCGCGTCGGTCGCGGTCTCGGCGACGGTGATGCCGTTCTTCGTGGCCTCTTCCTGCGCAGCGGGAACCGGGTCGTAACCGTTGACTGTGTACCCGGCGCGGACGAGGTTCGCGGCCATCGGCCCACCCATGTGTCCGAGGCCGAGGAAGGCGACGGTGGGAAGTTCACTCATCGGTCGTTCTCCTTGGGAGCGGCGAGCCCGAGTTCGAGATCGCCGAGCGGCTGGAAGTAGGCGTCGACGTCGGCCTCGGTGACATCGGCGAGGGTCGCCGGCGACCACTGCGGGTTGCGGTCCTTGTCGACGACCTGTGCGCGGATGCCCTCGACGAGGTCGTGCGACTTCAGCGAGGCGGTCGAGACCCGGAACTCCTCGTTCAGCACCTCTTCGAGGCTGCCGAGCTGCCGGGCGTGACGCAGCGAGCGGAGGGTCACCTTCAGCGCGACAGGCGATTTCGCGAGCACCTGGCCGGCGGTCTCCCGTGCCTCCGGAACATCGGAAGCCCGAAGGCGTTCGACGATCTCCTCGACGGTGTCGGCGGAGTACGCCGCGTCGATCCATTCGCGCTGCCCGAGCAGCGCCGATTCCGGTGCGGGCTGCGAGTATTCGGCGAGCGCGTCCTCGAGCGGGCCGGATTCGAGTGCGGCGACGAACTTGTCGAGCGAATCGGACGGCAGGTAGTGGTCGGCGAAGCCCAGGATGACGGCGTCGCCGGCCTTCATCCGTCCGGTGGTCAGCGCGATGTGCGTGCCGATCTCGCCGGGGGTGCGCGAGAGCAGGTAGGTGCCGCCGACGTCGGGAACGAATCCGATTCCGGTCTCGGGCATCGCGATGCTCGAGCGTTCCGTGACGATCCGGACGTTGCCGTGCGCCGAGATCCCGACGCCGCCGCCCATGACGATGCCGTCCATGATCGCGATGTACGGCTTCGGGTAACGACCGATGGCGGCGTTGAGGATGTACTCGTCGCGCCAGAAGTCCTGCGATCCCGTGCCGCCGTCCTTGGCGTCGTGGTAGATCGAGACGATGTCGCCGCCGGCGCACAGGCCGCGCTCACCGGCACCGCGCACCAGCACGGCACGCACCGAATCGTCGTTCTCCCACGCGCTCAGGGCCTTCGACATCTCGAGGACCATGGCGTGGTTGAGGGCGTTGATGGCCTTGGGCCGGTTGAGCGTGATACGGCCGATGCCGTCCTTCACGTCGATGAGGATCTCGGGTTCCTGCCCGGTCATGCCGCTCCGTTCTGCGCTGCGGCCACCACGCTCCGCGCGACGACCACCCGCATGATCTCGTTGGTTCCTTCCAGGATCTGATGCACGCGCAGGTCGCGGACGATCTTCTCGATCCCGTACTCGGCAAGGTAACCGTATCCGCCGTGCAACTGCAGCGCCTCGTTCGCGACCTCGAAACCGGTGTCGGTGGCGAAGCGCTTGGCCATCGCGCACAGCTCCACGACGTCGTCGGCGCCACGGTCGAGAGCGTCGGCGGCACGCCACAGCATCGTGCGTGCGGCCTCGAGTTCGATCCGCATGTCGGCGAGACGGAACTGCAGCGCCTGCGAGTCGAGCAGCCGCTCGCCGAATGCCTTGCGCTCGGCGAGGTAGGCGACCGCCCGGTCGAGGGCGGTCTGGCCGCCGCCCACCGAGCACGCGGCGATGTTGATGCGGCCGCCGTTGAGGCCGTGCATGGCGATCCGGAAACCGCCGCCCTCGGTGCCGAGGAGGTTCTCGGCGGGCACGCGGGCGCCGTCGAGGATGACCTGGCGGGTGGGCTGCGCGTTCCAGCCCATCTTCTTCTCGTTGGCGCCGAAGGACAGCCCGGTGGTGTCCTTCGGGACGATGAACGCCGAAATACCGCGGGCGCCGGTATCGCCGGTGCGGGCCATGACCACGTAGACGTCGGACGTGCCGGCCCCGGAGATGAACTGCTTGACTCCGGTGAGCACGTACTCGTCGCCGTCACGAACGGCCTTGGTGCTCAGGGCCGCCGCATCGGATCCGGCGCCCGGCTCGGTGAGGCAGTAGCTCGCGAGGTGCTCCATCGTGCAGAGCTTCGGGATCCACTGCTTGCGCTGGTCGTCGTTGCCGAACTTGTCGATCATCCACGTGACCATGTTGTGGATGGAGATGTAGGCGGCGATGGACGGGCAACCCTTCGCGAGCTCCTCGAAGATGCGGACGGAGTCGAGGCGTCGCAGCCCCGATCCGCCCACGTCCTCGCGGACGTAGATCCCGCCCATGCCCAGTTCGGCGGCCTTGCGCAGCACGTCCACGGGGAAGTGCTTGCTCTGGTCCCATTCGACCGCGTTCGGGGCCAGATATTCGGTGGCGAAGTCCCGGGCGGTGTCGCGGATCGCCCGGTCGTCGTCGGTGAGAACGAACATCGATGGACCGCCTAGTTCATCGTCGGGATGACGAAGTGGTCGGTGTCGGCCACGTGCGCACCCTCGATGTCGCCTTCCTTGACACCGGACGGCCAGCGCTGCGTGACCGTCTTGGTCTTGGTGTAGAAGCGGAAGGCGTCGGGGCCGTGCTGGTTGAGGTCGCCGAAGCCGGAGGCCTTCCAGCCGCCGAAGGTGTAGTACGCGATCGGGACGGGGATCGGGACGTTGATGCCGACCATGCCGACCTCGACGCGGGCCGCGAAGTCGCGGGCGGTGTCGCCGTCGCGGGTGAAGATCGCGACGCCGTTGCCGTACTCGTGCTCGGTGGGCAGGCGCAGGGCGTCCTCGTAGTCGCGCGCACGCACCACGGTGAGCACGGGGCCGAAGATCTCCTCCTTGTAGATGGACATCTCGGGGGTGACCTTGTCGAACAGGGTGGCGCCCGAGAAGAAGCCGTTCTCGTGGCCCTCGAGGACGAAGTCGCGGCCGTCGACGACCAGCTCGGCGCCTTCTTCGACGCCCTGGGCGATGTAGCCGTGCACGCGGTCGCGGGCGGCGGCGGTCACGAGCGGACCGAAGTCGGCCTTCTCGTCGAAGCTGGTGCCGATACGCAGTTCGGCGATGCGCTCGGTGAGCTTGGCGACGAGACGATCCGCGGTCTCCTCGCCCACGGGGACGGCGACGGACAGCGCCATGCAGCGCTCACCGGCCGAGCCGTAGGCGGCGCCGACGAGTGCGTCCGCGACCTGGTCGAGGTCGGCGTCGGGCATGACGATCGCGTGGTTCTTCGCACCACCGAAGCACTGTGCGCGCTTGCCGTTCTTCGCGGCCGTCTCGTAGATGTACTGCGCGATGGGAGTCGAGCCGACGAAGCCGATCGCCTTGATGCGCGGGTCGTCGAGCAGGTAGTCGACGGCGCTCTTGTCGCCGTTGACGACGTTGAACACACCGGCGGGCAGGCCGGCCTCGAGGAACAGCTCGGCCAGACGGAGCGGCACCGAGGGGTCGCGCTCGGAAGGCTTGAGCACGAACGCGTTTCCGGCGGCGAGCGCCGGGCCGGCCTTCCACAGCGGGATCATGGCCGGGAAGTTGAACGGGGTGATCCCGGCGACGACGCCGAGGGGCTGACGCATCGAGTACACGTCGATTCCGCCGCCTGCGGACTCGGTGTACTCACCCTTGAGGAGGTGCGGGGCGCCGATCGCGACCTCGATCACCTCGAGGCCGCGCTGGATGTCGCCCTTCGCGTCGGGGACGGTCTTGCCGTGCTCGCTCGACAGCAGGTGGGCGAGCTCGTCCATGTTCTGCTGCACGAGGTACACGAACTTCATGAGGACGCGCACGCGCTTCTGCGGATTCCAGGACGCCCACACCTTCTGCGCCTCGGCGGCGTTGGCGATGACGGCGTCGACCTCGGAGTCGGCCGCGAGCGGCACGCGGGCCTGGACCTCTCCGGTGTTGGGGGCGAAGACGTCGGCGAAGCGGCCGGAGGTGCCGGCGACGTGCTGTCCGCCGACGAAGTGGGTCAATTCTCGAACGCTCATGTCCGATCCCGTCCTTTACTGGTGTGCGATGACGTGGGGTGTGCGATTTCGGCACGAACGGGCCGAGGCCCGAAGTCTTCGCTCATCCTATAGTTGGAAGTCCACGTATGTCTACCGTCACACCGGACCGGATCGGCCGGCACCCTCACGCACAGTCGATGCGCGAGGGGCCGATGCTCGAGGGGCCGATATCAGCCCTCGGCGATCTGCTGCGCCTTCGCGTACGCCAGGTGCAGGAAGTCGGCTCCGGTCAGCGCCGCGAACGAACCCGCCACCAGACGCGTGAGATTCGGAGCGTAGACGCGGCCGAAGACCATCGCCGTCACCGTCCACAGGTCGAGGCAGAAGGGACAGGCCAGCAGTTCCCCGACGGCGTGACGGACCCGCGACGACTTGCGGGGCTGCTCCATCACCTCGGCCGGACCACCGGGGCCGTCGAACTTCGTGAACGGTGCGCGGACGGGACTGGTCACCGCCGCCTTGCTCACGATCCGGGAGACCTTGTGGCTCGCGAGCGCGGTCACCACGAGATCGCCGGCATCGGGCTTCGGCATCGGCCGCCCGCGCTTTGCCGCGACGGCGCCGAGCGTGCCGACAGTGGTGAGGTACACGGACATGAGCACCGCATATCCACCAAGGGGTCGATCCTCCCCGTTCCGATAGGTGTCGACCTCCTGCTGGACCGCATCGACCGCACGTTCGGCGTTCTCCCGCGCTGTCGACGATGCTTCCGGAGTCCGCATGAATCCTCCACTCGTGGCATGTGCTGTCGGTGGCGCGACCGGAGCCGTCACCTTCACGGGCGGCATACCCCGGGGACGGACGACACAACCACCGGCGACCGATCGAGGTCAACGCATGCGGCGGTAGAGATCCTCGAGGTCGATGATCCCCCGGATCACCACGGCTTCGTCGGTTCCGCCGGCCCGCAACGCGCGGCGCAGCAGCATCGGATCGAGGTCCTCGAGCGCGGGACGGAACCGCTCCGTGGGCAGCTCGGACAACTCGGTGTCGTCGCCGTAGAAGTCCCGCGCCGCGGCCACCTCTTCGTCGGCGCCCGCATCGTCGACGCCGCCGATCAGCGTCGCGAGGTCCACCCCGCGCAGGGTCAGGACCGCGAACGGTTGGTCGTCGACGTGTTCTGCGAGCAGGTAGGCGACGGCCGCGGCGTGCTTGCAGGGCCACCCGTCGTCGGGGCAGGTGCAGTCGAAGTCGAGTTCACCCGCGCGTCGCGGGAGGAGGGCCGATCCGAGTTCCTCGGGAAGGATGCCCGCCGCAAGTCGCGCCAGCATGCCCGGCGACGAGCGGACGAGCGAGACGAGCTCTCCCACCGCCTCCTCGTCGAGCGTGCGCACCCGCACCGCCGAGGTGAACGGGGTGAGTTGACTGCCCTGCACGTCGCCGACGGCCGCTCCGGGTTCGAGCCGCATGGAGATCACCTGGCCGGCGCGTGCATACGCACGGCCCCGCGTCAGTCGCCCCTTCTCGGCGACCTCCTCCATCGCCCAGATCAGTTCCTTCGACCACCAGCTGCGGCCGATCGAGCCCCGCTTGGTGCGCGCCTCGATGCCGCCGTCGATCCGGCGGGCCGTGCCGTAGCGGCGTACGTTGCCCCGTGCCATCTAGTCCCCCACCGCGTCGTCGCCGAGGGTGAGCAGGGAGTGCAGCTGATCGGTGGACAGCTCGGTGATCCAGTTCTCCCCTGCCCCGACCACAATCTCGGCCAGTTCCTGCTTGCCGGTGAGCATCTCGTCGATACGCTCCTCCACCGTTCCCACACAGACGAGCTTGCGGACCTGGACGTCGCGACGCTGCCCGATCCGGAACGCACGGTCGGTGGCCTGGTTCTCCACCGCCGGATTCCACCACCGGTCGAGATGCACGACGTGGTTGGCGGCGGTGAGGTTCAGTCCGGTGCCGCCCGCCTTGAGTGAGAGCACCATGATCGGCGGTCCGCCCTCGCTCTGGAAGCCGTCGACCATCGCGTCGCGCCGGCCCTTGGACACTCCCCCGTGCAGGAAGGGCACCGTCGTGGCGAACCGCTCCTCGAGATAGGGCACGACGAGCTCACCGAACTCGCGGAACTGCGTGAACAGCAACACCTTCTCGCCGTCGGCCAGCACCGACTCGACAATGTCCTCGACCAGGCCGAGTTTGCCCGAGCGGTGCCGTCCGCGACGCAGGACGGGCGAGCCGTCGCCCAGATAGTGCGCGGGGTGGTTGCACACCTGCTTGAGCCGGGTCAGCGCCGCGAGCACCGCGCCCTTGCGGGCCATGCCCTCCTTGTCGCGGATCCGGCGCATCATGTCGTCCACGACGGCCCGGTACAGGGCGGCCTGCTCGGCCGTGAGGTTGGCGCGCACGGTCTGCTCGAACTTCTCGGGCAGATCGGAGATCACGTCGGGGTCGGTCTTGACGCGGCGCATCACGAACGGTGCGGACAGTGCCCGCAACCGTGCCGCGGCGACGGCGTCGTGGTCGCGCTCGATCGGCACCGCGAACCGGGCACGGAAGGACGCCGCGCTGCCGAGCAGGGACGGATTCGCGAAGTCCAGGATCGCGCGCAGTTCCTCGAGCCGGTTCTCCACCGGTGTGCCGGTGAGCGCGATCCGGTGCGCCGCGGGCACGGCGCGCGTGGCGCGGGACTGCGCGGTCGCGGTGTTCTTCACGTGCTGGGCCTCGTCGAGGACCACGCGTTGCCAGGTCAGCGTCGCAAGCTGCGCGACGTCGCGGGCGGCGATGGCGTAGGTCGTCACCACGAGGTCGTGGTCGGCGGCAGCGGCGGCGAGCGCCGGTCCGCTCAGCCGCTGGGCGCCGTGGTGGACGTGCACCCGCAGGTCGGGCACGAACCGTTCGGCCTCACGCTGCCAGTTGCCCACCACCGACATCGGGCAGACCAGCAGGGTCGGGGCGTTCCGCAGGCCCGACTCTCGTTCGTGGGCGAGCAGCGCGAGCACCTGGATGGTCTTGCCCAGGCCCATGTCGTCGGCGAGCACGGCGCCGAGACCGAGCCGGCTCATGAACGCGAGCCAGTCGAGGCCGCGCTGCTGGTAGGGACGCAGTTCGGCGTTCAGTCCCGCCGGCACGGGGACGGGCTCGGGGTGCGCCTGCCCGTCGAGCAGCATCTCGACCCAGCCGGAGGCGGAGATCTCGGTGACCTCCGCGGGCGGAGCATCGTCGCCGGTGAACTGGGCGAACAACGACCCGAGGGTCGCATCCTCGGCGGAATGCGCGGTGACGTACCGGGCCGCGCGGGCCAGTGCCTCGGCATCTGCCCGCACCCACTTGCCGCGCAGCTTGACCAGGTCGCTGTTGGCCGCGACGAGCTCTTCCATCTCCGACGGGGTGAGCAGCATGTCGCCGACGGCGAGCTGCCATTCGTACGAGACGATCGCGCTCATCCCGACGACGCTGTCGTCGGCGCTCACGGGGGCGACGGGTGACTCGACCTGCAGACGCAGGGACGGATCGACCCGGGTCCAGGCGCGCGGCAGCAGCACCGCGATGCCCGCGGCGTCGAGCTCCCGGGCGCCGTGCTCGACGAGATCGACGACGACCGGGGTGGGCAGCAGCAGGTCGAGACTGTCGGGATCGCGGGGCACGTCCTGCAGGCGGGGATAGGCCTGGAGCGCGGTCCCGAGCTTGCGCACGCCGATCTGGAGCAGGTGCGGGTCGGTGTCCTCGACGGGCAGCGGCGTCGGGGACTGTCCCTCCGGACGCAGGCACACCTCGAGCCGCCAGATGGAGTCGGCTCCGACCCCGTCGTCGACGTCGTCCGGTTCGACGAGGCGCAGCACGAGGTCGGGTTCGTATCCGGCGAGGCTGGCACGCCATTCCTCGAGCGCATCGGCCATGCGCTGGGTGCCACGGGGATGGGGACTGCCCTCGGCCAGTGCAGCGACGAGGGGGTGCAGCGAGGTCGACGAGCCGTGGAGGGTGCGCACGATGGGGTCGGTCAGTTCGCGGCACAGATCGTCGAGGAGATCGACGGGCCGTCCGAGCTGTCGTTGCGCGGGAGACATCGCGGCCGCGAGTTCGGCGGACCAGGCCCGCGTCTTCTCGCCGCCGAGCAGGCGCCACCGCGCCCACCACTGCTTCTCGACACGCACGAGCTCCGGTGCGACGCGGCCGGCCTGCGCCCACCTCTCGATGCCACGGGCGACGTGCGCGAGATATCGCAGATCGCCGCCGACACCCCCGGGACGCCGCGGCATGTCCAGCAGAAGCTCGGCTGCGTCCGCCGGTGCGACCGCGACGGCGGGCAGCGTGCTCGGCTCCGTCTCCGTAGGGAAGGTGAGGGTGACGCGATGGCGGAACGGGCGGTCGATCCACCGGCGCAGCGCAGACGGCAGCGCGTCGGGATCGGGCTCTGCGGCGGGGTCCCACCACAGCATCAGGCCGGATCCCGGTGACCACAGCCCGTGCAACATGCCCACTATCGTGCCAGCCGCACCCGACCCCGATGGCAGGCTGGGTCCCATGGCACGCGCATACGGCTACGTGGAGTACGGCGGTCCGGAGACACAGCAGCTGTTCGACACCCCCGTCCCACCGCCCGGTCCGGGGCAGCTCCTCGTGGCAGTCCGGGCCGCGGGCGTGAACCCCGCCGACTGGAAGGTGCGGTCCGGACGGCGCACAGGCAGCGTCACGGTGCACTTCCCGGCGGTCCTCGGCCGGGAGGTCGCCGGTGTGGTGGAGGCCGCCGGTCCGGACACCGGCTTCCGGCCGGGCGACGCCGTCTTCGGGGCCACCGCGGAGGGCTACGGCGGCTACGCCGAGTACACCCTCGTCGACGCGCGGGCTGCTGCGCTCGTGCCCGAGTCGGTGCCGTTCGAGGTGGCGGCGACCCTCCCGGTCGCGGCCGGAACGGCCTTCGACATCGTCGAGCACCTCGAGATCGTCGATGCGGACACCGTCCTCGTCCTGGGTGCCGGTGGTGGCGTCGGGTCGGCGACGACGCAGCTCGCGCACGCCGCAGGTGCCGCTGTGCTCGGCGTGACGAGCGCGGGGAAACGGGAGCTCGTCGAATCGTGCGGCGGTCTGTGGATCGAGTCCGGCGACGGGTTCGACGCGCGGGTCGCGGCCACCGCGGAACGGTGCGGGGCGGTGACCGCGGTCGTCGACCTCGTCGGTGGCGACGTGCTCGAGCGGGCGGTCGCGCTGACGCGGGCACCGGAACGGGTCGTGAGTGTCGCCGATCCGGCACGCGCGGAGGAGCTGGGCGGTTCGGGAATCACGCGGCGACGGACCCGGGAGGTGTTCGAGCAGGTCGTGGCGCTCGTCGAGCGTGGTGTTCTGACGCCGCGCGTCGAGCGGACCTTTCCGCTCACCGAGGCCGGGGCTGCGCTGGAACTCGTCGAGTCCGGGCACGCCGGCGGGAAGATCGTCGTCACCGTGCCCTGAAGATCCTGTCGGCAGGGCATGTCAGGATCGCCGCGTGCGTGGGGGGAACGCGACGTGGTGGGTGGCGGCAGTGGTGGTCGCGGTGGCGGTGTCCTGGTTGTGGGACCGCACCGCGCCGGGGTCCGGGACGGTGCCGGGCAGCCCCACCCGAGCCGAGGTGCATCTCCTGCTCGAGCAGGTGACGGTGGTCGATCAGCGCCGGAAGGTTCCCGGCTATCAGCGGGGCTGCGGCGCGGGCGAGCGATGCGTGTTCGGTCCGGCCTGGTCCGACGACCATCCCGGGGCCGGTGGGCACGACGGTTGCGATACCCGCAACAACGTCCTCGCGCGCGACCTCACCTCCCCCACCTTCCGGGCCGGCACCGACGACTGTGTCGTGACGAGTGGGGTCCTGAACGATCCGTACACCGGTGCGCGCGTGGAGTTCCGGCGTGCCGAGGCGAACGCCGTGCACATCGATCACATCTATCCGCTCGCCGCGGCCTGGGATCTCGGTGCCGCCGCATGGCCCGCCGAACGTCGACTCCGGTTCGCGAACGACATCACCTACAACCTCGTCGCTGTCGACGGGCAGGCCAACCTCGACAAGCGCGACGGCACGCCGGCCCAGTGGCTGCCACCGGCTCCCGGTTACCGCTGCTGGTTCGCCGGCCGGTACCTGACCGTGGCGGTGCGCTACGCGTTGCCGATCACGGTCGACGACCACCGTGCCTTGGTGGGCGCGGCGGAGTCGTGCCCGTGACATCATCGCGACCAGCAGTCTCCCCGCCTGGCAGATGCCGTTGACGGCGGAGATGACGAGGGCGGCGAGGTCGGGATCGGAATCGACCAGTCGCACCGCACGTTCGGGTCCGCAGTACATCGCCGGGGTGAACGCGTTGCGCGCTGCGGGCCGGTCGATGATGCACCAGACGATCGCGCCTTCCCGTTCGAATCTCAGTCCTCCTGCACCCAGATCGTCTCCCTTGCATCGGACAGTATCTTGTTCTTTGTTGTGAGAACAACGTGCTCTCCTGAGAAAATCGCTGCTTCCGAACATGTAGGGTCTACGGTGAGCAAATGCTCGAGCGCATCTCCAAGGACACCCGGCTGTGCATCTCGATGTCCGGCCGTCCCAGCAACATCGGCACCCGGTTCCACAACCATCTCTACGAGGAACTCGGCCTCGACTTCGTCTACAAGGCGTTCGCGCCCGCGAACATCGAGGACGCCGTGGCGGGGATACGCGGCCTGGGCATCCGCGGCGCCGGGGTGTCGATGCCGTTCAAGGAAGCCGTGCTGCCCCTCGTCGACGTGCTGCACGATTCGGCGCGGGCCATCGAGTCCGTGAACACGATCGTCAACGACGACGGCGTCCTGCACGCTTACAACACCGACTACCAGGCGGTGAGCGATCTGCTCGTCGAGCACGGCGTCGATTCCGCCCTGCCCGTCACGGTGGTGGGCAGCGGCGGCATGGCGAAGGCGGTGACAGCGGCGCTGCGCCACAACGGATTCACCGACGGAACGATCGTCGCGCGCAACGGGGACACCGGACGACCGCTCGCACGCAAGTACGGCTACGAATGGCGCGCCGACACGAGCGACGTCGCACCCGGGCTGATCGTCAACGCCACTCCGATCGGGATGGCGGGCGGTGCCGAATCGGGCGACCTGCCGCTGCCCCACGACTTCGTCGCCGCAGCGTCGACGGTCTTCGATGTCGTGGCCGTGCCGCCGGACACCCCGCTCGTCCGATTCGCCCGCGAGCACGACATCCCGGTGATCACGGGCGACGAGGTCATCGCGCTGCAGGCGGCACTGCAGTTCGAGCTCTACACGGGAGTGACCCCGACGCGCGAGCAGGTGCGCCGCGCGTCGGAGTACTCCCGTTCCTGAACGGTCGGGACGGAGGAGGACTCGGCCGTCAGACGATATGGCCCTGTTCGAGACCGTCGAGCACCACGGCGGCGGCATCGACCGCGACGGTCATCTCGACGCGGGTGATGTCGTGCGTGGCGGGGGTTCTGCAGATCGAAGTTGTTGACCCACGCGGCCGTTCGCGCCGACTGGAACACGAACGTGGTGGTCACGGTGTCGCCCCCCAGGTCGCCGACGAACCAGCCGGTGAAGAACGGGCCGAGGTCGACGCCGTAGGTCGCCTCGCACTCGCCGGCGATCACCGGTGCGGCCTCGACGAGGTGGGCGACGATCGCTCCGAGCAGGGTCGCCAGGACTGCAGCACCTACCGTGGCAGCTGTCCCATTCACGACCGGTAGTCCCGCCTCCGGAGTGCAGTTCTCGTCGGCGATGTTGCGAATCGTCGACGAGAACTGCCCATCGGCCGGCGGGTCGCCGCTCAACTGCCGGTGGCGACCTCCCGCTTCGGATCCGCCGACCACTGCGACCACGAACCCGGATACAGCGCGGCGTCGATGCCCGCGATCTCGAGCGCGGCGATCTCGTGTGCGGCGTTGATTCCCGATCCGCAGTACACGGCGACGTCGGTACGCTTCACGCCCAGCGTCGAGAAGCGGTGCGCGATCTGATCCGCGGGCAGGAACGACCCGTCCTGACGGAGGTTCTCGGTGGTCGGCGCGCTGACCGCCCCGGGGATGTGGCCCGCCCGGCGATCCACCGGCTCCTCGTCGCCGCGGTACCGTGCGTGGGCGCGCGCATCGAGCAGAACTCCGTGGGTCGCGTAGGTCGCGGCCTCATCGGGACCGATGGTGGGCATGTGGCCGGGGCTCAACGTCACGTTGCCGGGCTTCTTCTCGCCGCCCGGTCCCGCGGCGAGAGGGTGCCCGCCGGCGATCCACGCCTGCAGTCCGCCGTCGAGCAATCGCACCTCGGAGTGCCCCGCCCAGCGCAACAGCCACCACGCGCGGGCCGCGGCGAGATCGCCGCTGTCGTCGTATGCGACGACGAGAGCACCGTCGTCGATCCCCCACCGGCGTGCGATGGCCTGGAAACGGTCGATGTCGGGCAGCGGATGACGACCGAGCTCGGGTGCGGGCGGATCGGCGAGATCCTCGTCCAGGTCGACGTAGACCGCTCCGCTGATGTGCCCCTCATGGAATCGGTCCCGTCCGTGTCTGTCGCCGAGTGCCCAGCGGACGTCGAGTATCACCGGCGACCGGCCCTGCTCGATCATCTCGGCGAGTTCGACGGTGGAGAGAAGAACGGGGGTATCGGACATGACCCGATCCTGACACGAACGGCACACGCCGTTCCGGCTTTGGGGCGACACGCCGTGCGTGCCGGGACGACCCCGGCGGGCGGACACGCCCTGTGCACGTCCGATTCGGGGGTTTTGCGTCTCGGTTCGGGATTGGCGTGGGGGTTGGTCTGATTTGACGTGCGGAGAGCACTATCGTCGAGACGTGAGCAACCGCCAACCGACGAGCCCAGCCGCCCCGCCTGAGCCGGAGCAGTTCCCGGTGTTGTGGCCCATGCAGACGCGTTGGGCCGACAACGACCATTACGGCCACGTCAACAACGTCACGTACTACTCGTACTTCGACTCGGCGGTCAACGGGTGGCTCATCTCCACCACCGGTGTCGACATCCGCGAACTCGACGCGATCGGGGTCGTGGCCGAGACCTCCTGCCGCTATCTCGCCGAGCTGTCCTTCCCCGACCGCCTGCAGGTCGGACTGGCGGTCGAACGTCTGGGCACACAGTCGATCACCTATTCGCTCGCAATCTTCCGGGAGGCCGACGACACCCTGATCCCGGCGGCGACCGGCCGGTTCGTCCACGTCTACGTCGATCCGCAGACGCGCCGCCCCGTCCCGATCCCCGATCAGATCCGCAAGGCCGCCGCCCAGCTGGCCACCCCGAACGCGGGCCGCTAGTGCTCTAGGTCGCCTCGTCTCCGCTGCGCCCGGCGGCCCGGGCCAGCAGCGGCGCCGTGCGCTGCGGGACGAGGTCCTGCATGACCAGCGACATGTCCGTGCGTTCGACGCCGCGGATCTTCAGGATCCGGCCCGCGAGCCGATAGAGGTCGTCGGCGTCACGGGCGACCACCTTCACCGACAGGTCGATCTGCCCGGTCAGCCCGTAGACCTCGGTGACCTCGGGGATCTGTGCGAGTTCGTCGACGACCTCGTCGAGACGGTGCTGATCGACGCGGGTGGCCACGTAGGCGGCGAGCGGATAACCCAGGCTGACGGGGTCCACCCGCCGGTCGAACGAGGCGAGCACGCCCTCGGCCTCCCATCGGGCAAGGCGCGCCTGGACGGTGTTGCGGGACAACCCGAGACGCTGCGCCAGCTCGACTCCCGTGGCCCGCGGTGTGCGCGTGAGTTCGAGTAGCAGACGCGCATCGGTGGCATCCAGACTGGTCATTCTTCGCAGTCTGCCAGCTCGGAGCACCCCGAAACCGTGCTTTCTGCACGGTTGCAGGCTGATCGATTGCGCACGCGCGATTTGCCCGGATGATGTGATGTACGGCACACATCATCCGGTCGGGCCTCACGAGGGCACGCCGGATCCGCACCGACGAGGTGATCCGATGGTTGTACCGACCGCCTATCCGGTCCAGTTGATCCAACCCGACGGGCGACGCGTCCTCGACACCGAGTACGGCCCACTCGTCGCCGACGTCGGCCCCGACGAACTGCGCGGGCTCTACCGCGACATGGTCGTCGCGCGACGCGTCGACGCTGAGGCGACGGCTCTCCAACGGCAGGGTGAGCTCGGCCTCTGGGCGCCGCTCCAGGGCCAGGAGGCCGCGCAGGTCGGCTCCGCCCGGGCACTCGCGCCCGACGACTACGTCTTCACCAGCTACCGCGAGCACGCCGTCGCATTGTGCCGCGGCGTCGACCCCGCCGACATGACCCGCCTGTGGCGTGGGTGCGGCCTGTCCGGATGGGATCCGCAGACGGTCGCCACCACCAACCCGGCCATCGTCGTCGGAGCCCAGGGCCTGCACGCCACCGGTTACGCGATGGGCGCGAAGCTCGACGGAGCCGAGATCGCCACCGTCGTGTACTTCGGCGACGGCGCCACGAGCCAGGGCGACCTCTCGGAGGCCATGGTCTTCTCGGTCAGCTGGGGTGTCGGCGTGGTGTTCATCTGCCAGAACAACCACTGGGCGATCAGCGTGCCCACCCACGTGCAGAGTCCGGTCCCCCTCGCCCGGCGCGCCGCCGGATTCGGGATGCCGGCCGTGCAGGTCGACGGCAACGACGTCCTCGCAGTCCTGGCGGTGACCCGGCGTGCCGTCCGGCATGCCCGCGAGGGTGCCGGTCCGTTCTTCATCGAGGCACTCACCTACCGCATGGGCCCGCACACGACCTCCGACGACCCCACCCGCTACCGCACACCCGCCGATCTCGAGGAGTGGCAGGCACGCGACCCCATCGATCGGTTGCGACGACTGCTCGAACGCGAAGGGCACGCCGACGACGACTTCTTCGACGAGGTCCGGACCACTGCCGACGATGCCGCGATGCGGCTCCGGCGCGGCACGCTCGGGATGCCCGACCCCGAACCCGCCGCCCTGTTCGACCACGTCTACGCCACCGAGCATCCGCTCGTCGAACAGGAACGCGCGGACTACGCCGAATATCTGGCGAGTTTCGGCCCCACGGAGGAGGCGCGACGATGACCACCACGACGATGACCCTCGGCGGTGCCCTCAACGCCGGACTCCGCCGCGCACTCGAACGCGACCCCAAGGTCGTCATCATGGGTGAAGACGTCGGCACCCTCGGCGGCGTCTTCCGCATCACCGACACCCTGCAGAAGGATTTCGGTGAAGGTCGTGTGATCGACACTCCCCTCGCCGAATCCGGGATCGTGGGAACGGCGTTCGGGATGGCGCTGCGCGGCTACCGACCCGTGTGCGAGATCCAGTTCGACGGCTTCGTCTATCCGGCCTTCGACCAGATCGTCTCGCAGGTCGCGAAGATCCACTACCGCACGGCCGGTGCCGTGGTGGCCCCGCTGACCGTCCGAATCCCCTACGGCGGCGGCATCGGTGCGGTCGAACATCATTCGGAATCACCGGAGGTGTACTTCACCCACACCGCGGGTCTGCGGGTCGTGAGCCCGAGTACCCCGTCCGATGCGTACTCGATGATCCAGCAGGCCGTCGCGCTCGACGACCCGGTGATCTTCCTCGAACCGAAGCACCGCTACTGGGAACGCGGTGAGATCGACACGGAGACCGCACCCGACCTGCCGCTCACGTCCGCGCGGGTCGTCCGGTCCGGTTCGGACGCGACGATCGTGACCTTCGGTGCGCTGGTCGCTACCGCGCTACGCGCAGCCGACATCGCCGAAGCGGAAGGACATTCGCTCGAGGTCGTCGATCTGAGGTCGCTGTCCCCCATCGACTTCGACACGATCGAGGCGTCGGTGCGGCGAACCGGCCGGCTCGTCGTCGTGCAGGAGGCGCCGGTCTTCTGCGGCATCGGCGCGGAGATCGCCGCCCGCACGACCGAGCGGTGCTTCTACCAGCTCGAGGCACCGGTCCTGCGGGTCGGCGGATTCGACATCCCCTATCCCCCGGCCAAACTCGAATCCCACCACCGTCCCGACCCGGATCGCATCCTCGACGCGGTCGACCGCGCACTCGCAGCGTGAGGCGCACCGATGACGAATCCCACACGCGCAGTAGAGGAATTCCGTCTTCCCGATCTCGGTGAGGGACTCACCGAAGCGGACTGGGTGCACTGGGTCGTCGCGGTCGGCGATCGTGTCGAACTCAACCAGGTCATCGGGGAGGTCGAAACCGCCAAGGCCACGGTGGAACTGCCGTCGCCCTATGGCGGCACGGTCGAGGAACTGCTGGTCGAGCCGGGACAGACGGTGCCGGTCGGGGCACCCCTGCTGCGGATCGCCACCGAGGACGGGCCCGCCGAACCGGCCGGTGACAGCAGCGGCCCGTCCCGACCGTCGGTGCTCGTCGGATACGGACCCGGCGACGCCCCGCAGAGCAGACGCGCGACCCGCCGTGCCTCGGCGGACGCCGGTCGTGCCCGCGACGGTGATCCCCCTCCCGCACGACCCGACGCGAAGCCCGGCGCACGCAAACTCGCGGCTCTCCTCGAGGTCGATCTGGACACGGTGACGGGCACCGGCCGCGGCGGTGTGATCACGCGCGACGACGTGCGGCGCACCGCCGGACACGGCGACGAACCTACCGCAGGCCACGACGAAGAACCCACCGCCGAACGACCACACTCACCTGCCCCTGAGGCGTCCCCCGAACGGACCACACGGATACCCGTCGGAGGGGTGCGCAAGCGGACCGCCGAGGCAGTCTCCCGCAGCGCCTTCACCGCCCCGCACGCGAGCGTCTTCCTCACGTGCGACGCGACCGCCACCGTCGACCTGGTGTCGACCCTGCGCGCGTCGCCGGCCTTCGAAGGCGTCCGTCCGACGGCGCTGAGCATCGTCACCCGCGCACTGTTGCACGCGATCGCCGACGAGCCGTCGCTCAATGCGCACTGGGACGACGACACGGGCGAGATCGTGCTCCACCACGACGTGCATCTCGGGATCGCCACTGCGACCTCCGACGGCCTGAAGGTTCCCGTGGTCCGGGAGGCCCAGCGCCTGTCGTTGCCGCGTCTGGCCCGGTCGATCGCCGAGGTCGCCGACCGCGCGCGGACGGGCCGCTCCACGCCGTCCGAGCTGACGGGTTCGACGGTCTCGGTGACGAACGTCGGGGTGTTCGGGGTGGACGGGGGAACACCGATCCTCAATCCCGGCGAGTCGGCGATCCTCGCCGTCGGAGCGATCTCCGACCGCCCGTGGGTCGTGGACGGTGCTCTCGCGATCCGGAAGGTGGTCACGTTGTCGCTGTCGTTCGACCATCGGCTCGTCGACGGGGAGCAGGCGGGACGGGCACTCGCGACGATCGGTGCGTTCCTCGGCGATCCCGTGCCCATGCTGCTCGCCGATACGTAGGGGCCGCGAACGCTCGGTAGCGTGCCTCCACGTGGTGGATTCGCAACGGACGACGGACCGGCTCACGCACGCCCGGGCGGCGGTGTTCGCGATCTTCGGGCTCAACGGCTTCCTGCTCGCCCTGTGGGTCGTCCACATCCCGGCGATCCGGGAACGGGTGGGCATCGATCACGCGGCACTCGGATCGTTGCTGTTGCTGCTCGCCCTCGGGGCGCTCGGCGGGATGCACGTGACGGGTCGGCTCGCCGACCTGATCGGTAGCCACCGCACGACGATCGTCTTCGCTCTGATGTTGTCCCTGACGGTGGTCGGGCCGGGCCTGGCCGCGGCGCCGTGGCAGCTCGGACTCGCTCTCGCAGTGTTCGGTTTCGCGAACGGCGCGCTGGACGTGTCGATGAACTCCCAGGCGGTCGTGGTCGAACAGCGGTACCGGCGACCGATCATGTCGGCCTTCCACGGGTTGTTCTCCGCGGGCGGGATCGCCGGGTCGCTGGTGGGCGCGGCCGCCCTGGCCGCCGGGGTTCGCCCCGCGCTCACGCTCGCGGTCGCCGGGGTCGTCGCGGCCGCGGTGGTGGGCCGGGCGGGGCCGCGCCTCGTCCGGACGGAGCCGCCGATCCGATCGTCGTCACCGGGGCCCCGGGCCGGTTACTCGCGCCGCGTGGTGCTGCTCGGAGGTGTGGCGTTCGCGCTGATGCTGTGCGAGGGGGTCGCGAACGACTGGAGCGCGCTGCAGGTGCAGGAACGGCTCGGCAGCCCGGAGTCGGTGGCCGCGCTCGCGTTCGGTGCGTTCTCGGCGACCATGACGATCGGGCGCTTCGTCGCCGACCGGGTCACCGCCCGGTTCGGCAGCGCCGCCGTCATCCGGTACGGAACGCTGGTCGCCGCGGTCGGGATCGGCGCCGTGGCACTGTCGCCGTGGCTGGTCCTCACACTCGCCGGATGGGCATTGTTCGGCCTGGGGTTGTCCGGTGCCCTCCCGCAGCTGTTCAGCGCCGCGGGCAATCTCGATTCGGGATCCCCCGGCGCGAACATGTCCCGCGTCGTCGGTCTGGGTTATCTGGGTTTCCTGGCCGGCCCTGCGTGCATCGGGTGGATCGCCGAGGCGACCTCCCTCACGACGGCGATGGTCGTACCGCTCGCATGCGTGCTCCTCGCCGCACTGCTGGCTCCCGTACTGACGCCGACGGCGCCCACGCGGTGATCCGCGTGGGCGCCGTGACGGAGCAGCGACAGGTCCGGAAGGCCTACAGGGCCTTCAGTTCCTCGGTGACCTCCGAGACCATCTTCTTCGCGTCACCGAACAGCATCGACGTGTTGTCGGCGGTGAACAGCGGGTTGTCGATACCGGCGTAACCGGAGCTCATCGAGCGCTTGAGCACGATGACCGACTTCGACTGGTCGACGTTGAGGATCGGCATGCCGTAGATCGGGCTCGTCGAGTCCAGGCGGGCAGCCGGGTTGGTGACGTCGTTCGCGCCGATGACGATGGTGACATCGGTGCGGTTGAACTCGCCGTTGATGTCGTCCATCTCCTTCATCGCGTCGTATTCGACGTCGGCCTCGGCGAGCAGGACGTTCATGTGGCCGGGCATACGACCGGCGACCGGGTGGATCGCGTACTTGACCTCGACACCGCGGTCCTCGAGCAGCGCTGCCATCTCCTTGACGGCGTGCTGCGCCTGGGCGACGGCCAGACCGTAGCCGGGGACGACGATGACCTGGTTGGCGTACGCCATCTGGATGGCGGCGTCCGAGGCCGAGGTGGCCTTGACCGTGCCACCGGAGGCCGAGGCCACGCCGGCCGCCGCCTCGCCGCCACCGAAGGCGCCGAAGACGATCGCGGGGATCGACCGGTTCATGGCCTTGGCCATGAGGTTGGTCAGGATCGTGCCCGAAGCACCGACGATCATGCCCGCGACGATCATGGCCTGGTTGTTCAGCGCGAGACCGGCAGCTGCTGCCGACAGACCCGTCAGGGCGTTGAGCAGCGAGATGACGACCGGCATGTCGGCGCCACCGATCGGCAGCACGACGAACAGACCCATCAGACCGGCGGCAATGAGCAGCGCCAGGATCCACCACGAGGCCAGCGGGTCACCGTCGGCGCTGATGCCGATGTAGACGGCGATGGCGATCGACGCGAGGACGAGGACGATGTTGGCCAGCTGGAACAGCTTCGCCGACGCGACGAGCTTGCGCTCGAGATTCTTGTTCAGCAGTTCCTGCAGCTTCGCGAAGGCGACGAGCGAACCCCAGAACGAGATCGAGCCGATGATCGCGGCGAACAGTGAACCGACGATCATGACCACGGTCGGGTCGTCGTCCAACGTCGTGAAGCTGGTGGACTCGAGATATTCGGCCCACGCGATGAGTGCGACGGTGCCACCACCGACGCCGTTGAACAGCGCGACCAGCTGCGGCATCGCCGTCATCTTGGTCTTCAGTGCCGGCGGGACGCCGAGGATGATGCCGACGGCCAGACCGCCGATGATCAGACCCCAGTTCTCCGTCTCCCGGATGTCGATGAGCACCGCGACGACCGCGATGAACATACCGACGGCGGCGATGTAGTTGCCGCGGACTGCGGTCTTCGGGCCCGTCAGACCCGACAGACCGTAGATGAACATCGCGAAGGCGATGATGTACAGGACCGAGACGAGGTAGCCCATCAGGCGTCAGCCCCCTTCTTCTGTGCAGCCGGGGAGTCCTTGCGCTGCTTGAACATCCCGAGCATGCGGTCGGTGACGACGAAGCCACCGACGACGTTCAGGGTGCCGAAGACCAGAGCGACGAACAGGATGATCTTGATGCCCCAGTGGGCATCACCGGGGAGATGACCGAGCACGACGAGAGCGCCGAGCACGACGATGCCGTGGATCGCGTTGGTGCCCGACATCAGCGGCGTGTGCAGCGTGTTCGGCACCTTGGAGATGACGGCGAAACCGACGAATCCGGCCAGGACCAGAATCGCGATGTTCGCGAGTAGTTCGTTGTACATCTAGGAGTTCTCCTTCGAACGCGTCACGCAGGCGGCCTCGAGGATCTCGTCGGAGAAGTCCGGGGCCAGGGCACCCGACTCGTCGAGGAGCAGCTCGATCAGCGCGTACACGTTCTTCGAGTAGAGCTCGGAGGCATGCTCCGGCATCGTCGCGGGCAGGTTGAGCGGCGAGCAGATGGTGACGTCGTGCTTGACGACGGTCTGCCCCGGCTCAGTGAGTTCGCAGTTGCCGCCGGTCTCGCCGGCGAGGTCGACGATGACCGAACCCGGCTTCATCCCATCGACCGCGGCGGCGGTCACCAGGCGCGGCGCCGGGCGGCCCGGCACGAGCGCTGTGGTGATGACGACGTCGAAGCCCTTGATGGCGTCTTCGAGCGCCTGCTGCTGCTGGGCCCGCTCGGCCTCGGTGAGCTCGCGTGCGTAGCCGCCCTCACCCGCGGCGTCGATGCCGAGGTCGAGCCACTGGGCACCGACCGACCGGACCTGGTCGGCGACCTCGGGACGCACGTCGTAACCGGTGGTGCGGCCACCGAGACGCTTCGCCGTGGCCAGCGCCTGCAGACCCGCGACGCCCACCCCGAGCACCAGCACGGTCGCCGGCTTCACGGTGCCGGCGGCGGTGGTGAGCATCGGGAAGAAGCGGGTGGATTCGCTCGCCGCGACCAGCACGGCCTTGTAGCCGGCGACGTTCGCCTGCGACGACAGGGCATCCATGACCTGCGCGCGGGAGATACGCGGAATGGCCTCGACGGCGTACGCCTCGACTCCGGCCTGCGTGAGGGCGCCGATCTGGTTGTCTGCGTTGCGCGGGGCGAGGAAGCCGATCAGGCGCTGGCCGGACTTCAGGTGGGCGATCTCGGCGTCGCTCGGCGGAGCGACCTTGACGACGATGTCGGCGGACCAGGCGTCGCCGACGGTCGCGCCGGCTTCCTTGTAGGCCGCATCCGGAATCAGCGCGCCCTGGCCGGCACCGGACTCGACGACGACGTCGAGACCCTTGCCGATCAAGGAGGGCACGATCTTCGGCACGAGCGCGACCCGCCGTTCCCCGTCGTTCGTCTCACGAACCACGCCGACGGTCGGACGGCGGTGCGCTCCGCTCCCCGTGTTCGATCCTTCGGTACTCAATTCTTGACTCCTGCGTCGATGAAAGTGCGCGTCGTGCCGCGATCGGCGGCGAAAGATGCGTTATCGAAGGCCATGTGACGGCCTGTCATGCACTGAAAGGCTTAAGCAGACCTACCGTGCCCTCCCGTGACCTCGCAACCTGGTCAGATCATCTGAATCGAGTCCGAACAGCAAGACGGCGCAAGTTTGTGAGGCAGCTCACCTCACAAATGCCATTTTCCTCCGGTGAGCAAGACCGTGCAGGACGATCGGAATCGGTCCCGAAAACGGCCCGGGAGCGGCCCCCGATGCGAAAGAAGGCGGAGTGCAAACAAATTCGTTCCGTGTGTACCGAACGGCGGTGTGTACCGATTCAGAACACTTCGGAATCGATTCAGATGTTCGGTCACCGGACCCGGCCTTTGCGCTCGTCCGGCAGCCCGCGTAGGGGGGTGTCCGTGACACACGAACCTCGGAAGGACCCCGCGAACGACACGCCCGCCGACTTCACGGGCGACGACGACCCCGGCACGGCCGACCTCGGCGGCGACCCGGTCTGCTGGCTCCATCTCCTCTGCCCCGACTGCGGGGCGATGCTCACCTCCGAGGAGGAACCGTGCCCGCGATGCGGCAGGGAGCACCCGATCCCGGATCCCTCCTGACCCGAGCACCTAACCTGGCCCCATGAATGTGCCGGAACCCGTCCTCGACCTCGCCCGCTCGGCCCGCCGCGTCGCCGTCCTCACCGGCGCCGGGATGTCCGCCGAGAGCGGTGTCCCCACCTTCCGCGATGCGCAGACCGGACTGTGGGAGAACTTCGACGCCACTGCCCTCGCCACACCAGCGGCGTGGGCGGACGATCCCGCGACGGTCTGGGCCTGGTATCAGTGGCGGGTCGCGCTCGTCCGGCGTGTACAGCCCAATGCCGGACACCGGGCCCTCACCGACTGGGCACGGGCGGCCCACGTGCAGATCGTGACGCAGAACGTCGACGACCTCCACGAGCGGGCCGGAAGCCACGAGGTCACCCATCTGCACGGGAGCCTGTTCGCCCCGCGGTGCAGCCGGTGCGAGCGTGCCGTCGACCTCCCCGATCCGCCGGAGGATCCCGTCGCCCGTCTCGATCCGCCGTCGTGCCCCGCATGCGGAGGCGACGGCCGGCCGGGCGTCGTGTGGTTCGGCGAGATGCTGCCGCAGGACCCGTGGGAGACCGCGACCGAGTCCCTGCGCGAGGCCGACCTGCTGCTGGTCGTCGGCACCTCGGGCGTCGTCTACCCGGCGGCCGGCCTGCCGTCGCTCGCGCGCAGTCACGGCGTGCCGGTGGTACAGATCGATCCGCGCGAGACCGATCTGAGCGATCAGGTCGACCACGCCTGGCGCACCACGGCCGCCGTGGGTCTTCCCGCCCTCGTCGACGCGCTGAGGATCGGGACCGACACACCGCGTTAAGGTGACCCGGTGAGTTCCTGTGTGTTCTGCGCCATAGCCGACGGCAGCGGTCCGGCGACACGGGTGTACGAGGACGACGAGGTCGTGGCCTTCCTCGACATCCGGCCGATCGCGCGCGGGCACACCCTCGTGATCCCGCGCGTGCACGCCGCACGCCTCGAGGACCTCGATCCGGCGTCGGGCGCGGCCGTCTTCCGCGCCGGACAGCGGATCGCCCGGGCGATGACCCGTTCCGAACTCGCCACCGACGGAACCAATCTCGTCCTGAACGACGGACGGGCAGCCTTCCAGACCGTCTTCCACACTCATCTGCACGTCCTGCCCCGCTGGAACGGCGATCGTGTCCGGATGGGTATCGGTCTGGTCCGCCGTCGACCCCACGACCCCGAAACCACCGCGGCACTCATCCGCGCCGGTCTCGAACGTCTCACCGCCGAGGAGCACCAGTGACATCGCAGCCCGACACCACCCCCGATACCTCCGCTGCCGAGTTCCCGATCGACACGATCCGGCCGCTGCTGCTCGAGCAGTTCGCCGTGCTCGACGATCTGCTCTCGGGACCGACCGAGGACGAGTGGACCACCGCCACCTGCCTACCGGGATGGACGGTCAAGGACATCACTGCGCATCTCATCGGCACCGAGTCGATGCTCGCGGGCATCGAAGCGCCGCGCATCGAACGCGACGTGCGCTCGTTCGACCACGTCCGCAACGACATCGCGGCCTTCAACGAACTGTGGGTGGAGTCGCTGCGTCCCGTTCCCGGCCCGGACGTGCTCGAGCGCTACCGGGAGATCGTCGCCCTACGCACGGAGCAACTCGGCGCGATGACCCAGGCGGACTTCGGGAAGCAGTCGAACACTCCCGTCGGGCCGGCGCCCTACGGACGCTTCATGCGGATCCGCGTGTTCGACTGCTGGCTCCACGAACTCGACATCTGCGACGCTCTCGGCAGGACGGGCAGCGAGGGCGGCCCGCGTGCCGAACTCGGATCCGCGGAGGTCTTCGGTGCGGTTCCGTTCATTGTGGGCAAGCGCGGCAAGGCCCCCGAGGGAGCACGCATCACGATCGAGCTCTCCGGTCCCCTCGCACGCACCGTCCACGTCGAGGTGCACGGACGGGCCACCGAGGTCCCGGCCCTCTCCGAACCGGCCACCACGACGATCGCGATGGACTCGGGACTGTTCGTTCGGCTCGCCGGAGGACGCGTGCGCGCCGAGGACCGAATCGACGAGATCACCCTCGGCGGCGACACCGAGGTCGGGCGCCGCATCGTCGACAACCTCGCGTTCACGATCTGACGTCGTGCGGCTGTTCCTGTCCTCCTACCGGTTCGGCGCCGACCCGGACACCTTCGTCCGTCTGGTGGCGCCGGGCCGGATCGCGGTGATCGCCAACGCCGCCGACGCGTGGCCGGCCTCCGCCCGCGCGGCGGCGGTCACGAGCGAGATGGGCCCGCTGCGGTCGCTCGGCTTCGCTCCGGAGGAGGTGGATCTGCGCGATCACCTCGACGATCCCGACTCGCTGCGGCAGCGACTGTCGGGCTTCACGTCCGTGTGGGTGCGCGGCGGCAACACCTTCGTCCTGCGAGCGCAATTGGCCCGCAGTGGAGGCGACGCCGTGTTCACGGATCTGGTGCGCAGCAACCGTCTCGTGTACGGGGGATACAGCGCCGGGGCCTGTGTCGCGACACCGTCGCTGCGCGGCATCGAGTTCTCCGACGACCCCGACGAGGTCGCCGCGACCTGCGGTATCCCGGTGGTGTGGGACGGACTCGGCTGGGTCGAGCACGCGATCGTGCCGCACGCCGGCGACTCGCTGCTGGCCGACGACGGGATACAGCGGACCCTGCTGTACCTGCGCGAGCACGGCGTCGAGCACGTGGCGTTGACCGACGACGACGCGATCGTCGTCGACACTCCTCCAGAGCACGCCCCGAGTACGGTGACATCATGACGCAGAACATCGACGGCACCGAACCCCGGATCGAGCACGACGCCGACAAGGCCCGCTTCGCGCTCTATCTCGGCGACGACCTCGCGGCCTACGCCGACTACACGCAGCACGGCGACCTGCGGGACTTCGACCACACCGTCACCGACCCGCAGTTCCGCGGTAAGGGTCTCGCCGGGATCGTGGTGAAGCACGCCCTCGACGAGACCAAGAAGCAGGGACTGAAGATCGGTACGTCCTGCTCGTACGTCGAGAAGTTCGTCTCCGAACATCCCGAATACCGCAACTGATCCGTCACACCTGCACGTCGCGGCGGCGGAAACCCACGATCGCCGCTGCGACGAGCAGCACCGCCGCGACCGCCTGGATGATCAGCGGCATCGCCGTCGCATTCTCTGCGGGCACCAGCGGGATGTGCGAGAACGGCGACAGTGCGACGAGTTCGTCGGGTAGGTCGAGCATCTCGCCGAGCCACGCGACGAACACCGTCCACACCACCAGCACCCACACCAGCCCGGTCGCGCGCGGCACGCAGCCCAGCAGCGCGAACGCCACGGCGACGACGAGGATCGCCGCCGGCGCGTAGGCCAGGGACGCCGCGATCATCCGCAGCACCCACGCCCAGTCGCCCACCGCGAGTGCGACCCCCAGTCCGGTCGCGGCGCCGGAGACGAGCAGCGCCACGACCGTCTGGACGACGATCACACCGAGTGCCGCGGATAGCCATGCGCTGCGCCCGGTTCCGGTGATGATCACGAGACCGGACCGTCCGCCGTCCTCCTCGCTGCGCATTCGCACCACCGCGGACACACCGAAGGCGGTGGCGCCGAGGGCGAGGAACATCAGCATCATCCCGGCGAAGGAGGCGGTGAGGGCGTCGGGATCCACGCCGACCATGTCCAGCACCTGAGGCATCTCGTCGATGAGATCCTCCACGGAACTGGCGAGGGCGCCCATCGCGACACCGAACAGCACCAGTCCCGTCAGCCATCCCACGAACGCTCCGCGCAGCAGGCGCCGGATCAACCCCACCGGACCGAGCAACGCGGAATCGGCCTCGGCGGGGCCTGGTTTCGGCGCCCGTAGACCGGCTCCGAGGTCGCGGCGCCGCGACAGCGCAACGGCGACGGTGAGCAGCACGACCGTCGTGGCGACGGACAACAGCAGCGGCCACCACCGCTCGTCGACGTAGAGCCGGGTCTGCTGGGCCCAGGCGATCGGCGAGAGCCACGACAGCCACGACCCGGTGGCCTCGATGATGTCGCCGGCTCCGCGGACGAAGAAGGCCGCGGCGAGCACTGCGAGCGCGGTGCCCGTGGCCGAGCGGGAGTGCTCGCCGAACTGGGCGGTCACCGCGGCGACTGCGCCGAAGAGCACCCCGGTGACGGCGGAGGCCACACCGAAGGCGATCGAGCCGACGACATCGAGTCCGCCGGCGATGAGCGCGACGGTGATGCCGGTACCCACCACGAGATTCGCGACCGAGACCAACAGCAGGGCGGCCGCCGGCGGGGCGTAGGCCCCGACGGGCAGAGCCCGCAGGAGTTCGAGCCGGCCGGATTCCTCCTGCGCTCGGGTATGCCTGACGACGAGCAGGATGCTCATGATCGCCGTCGCGACGAAGACGGTCAGACTCAGCTCGTTCGCAGTCATCGCCCCGAGCGTGTAGTTGTCGATCCCGTAGGCCGGTCCCGTCATGAGCACGGCTGCCGGATTCTCCAGCAGGGCCGCGCGGGCCTGCCGGGAGGCCTCGTCGGGATAGACCGCGGCCAGGCTGAGGACGGTCGACCATACCGTGAGGGCGAGCGCGAGGGTCCAGACGGTGATGCGCACGCGGTCCAACCGCAGGTAGAACCGCAGCAGTGTGCCGAGCCCGGTGAACGGTGCCGCGGACGTCGCGGAGGTACCGCTCGGGGTCGGCACTGCTGTCGGTGTCGTCGTGGTCATCGTGAGGACACCTCCTCCACGGCACCGGCACCGGCACCGTTCCCGTCACCGGTGTCGAAGGTGTCGCCGTAGTGCCGCATGAACAGCTCTTCGAGTGACGGGGGTGTGATGGTGAGGTTCTCGACGCCGAGTCCGGCGAGTTCCTGCAGGACCGGTGCGAGGGCGGTGTTGTCGACGTCGAACGCGAGCCTGCCGTCGTCGGTGGAGAGGTCGTGGACTCCGGAGAGCCCGGCCAGTCGCTCGGCAGGGGCGGTGGTCGTGGCCCGCACGGACGAGCGGGTCAGGTGCCGCAGTTGTGCGAGGGTGCCGGTCTCGACGTCGCGTCCGGCCCGGATGATCGTCACCGTGTCGCAGAGCTTCTCGACCTCGGCGAGGATGTGGCTGGACAGCAGCACGGTCGCGCCGCGGTCGCGGAGCCTTCGCACCTCGTCGGTGAAGACCGCCTCCATGAGCGGGTCGAGACCCGAGGTGGGTTCGTCGAGCAGGTAGAGCTCGGCGTCCGATGCGAGGGCGGCGACGAGTGCGACCTTCTGCCGGTTGCCTTTCGAGTAGGTGCGGGCCTTCTTCGTCGGGTCGAGTTCGAACCGTTCGAGGAGTTCGGCGCGACGACGCGTGCGCGCCTCTCCCCCGCGGATGCGGGTGAGGACGTCGATGATCTCGCCCCCGGTGAGGGTGGGCCACAGATTCGTGTCGCCGGGCACGTACGCGAGTCGGCGGTGGATCGCGACGGCGTCGGTCCACGGGTCGAATCCGAGGACACGGGCGGTGCCGGAATCGGCACGCAGCATTCCGAGCAGCACGCGGATCGCCGTGGACTTGCCGGCGCCGTTCGGTCCGAGGAATCCCGCGACGGTGCCGCGTTCGACGGTCATCGAGAACCCGTCGAGAGCTCTGGTGGTTCCGAATGTCTTGACGATGTCGCGGATTTCGATAACAGGGGTGTCCATCTTTCCTCCGTCAGGAGTCGGGGGGTGCCTCACGCGCTGCCAGACAGGCGTCGAGAAGGGTCGAGTCCGTCAGCAACGGCTCGGTGTAGAGCTCGAGCATCGGCAGCGCGAGGCGTTCGGTGTAGGCGCGCAGCCTGGCAGGAAAGGTTTCGAGGTCGAGGTATTCGTCGGGACCGGGAAGGTCCATGAGCACGGCGCCGACGCTGAACGAGATGAGGGCACGTGCTCGTTCGGAGGGGAACCGGCTGGGCCGCACGGTTCCGGCGGCCACTGCCTCCTCGAGATAGGCCTCGGTGTCGGCGACGAGCCGGTCGAGGAAGTCGGCGGCGGGGGCGCCGCCGGTCCGGAGGGTGCGGAAGAGGTAGGCGACCGTGGTCGCGTAGTTCTCGATGTGTTCCATCTGGTCGTTCAGCGCGGCCGGTCCGGCCTTCGGGTCGAGGACGGCACTCTTCGCCTGCCGGATCCCGTCGAGCACGTACCGGTCGCAGTGTTCCTTCAATCCGGCGCGGGATCCGAAATGGTGCACGATCAGCGAGGCGCTGACGCCGCACTCGGCGGCGATGGTCCGCAGCGGCACGCCGACCCCGTACGCGGCGATGCACCGGATGGCAGCGTCGCGGATCCGTGCACGGGTGGTGAGGTCGTCACCGGCGGCGGTTGAACGCACGTTTCAAGGATTGCACACGTGTTCAACCCGGTCAACGCACCGTATGTGTCATCTCACGGCATGTGCCATCGGAGCACGTGCCGCACCGGTGCGCGGGCGCGCTCAGGTGAAGGCCATGACCTCGGTACCCCAGACCCGGCGCATCTCGCCGTCCGGATCCGACTCGACCCTGTCCGTGGAGTCGATGAGCAGGGTCGAGCGTTCCTCCGCCTCGTACTGCGGCCAGTGCTTCGAGCCGTCCAGTGCCGCCGGCACACCGTGGTGCGCGAACGCGAACCAGCGCCGCTGCACACGACCGGAGACCTCACCGGCGGCCTTGCGGCCGCCGAGCCAGAAGGACGGATCCCGGCCGAGAGTGCCGAAATTTCCGAAGACATATGGCAATTCGGTCGCGTGCCCGGCTCCGATCCGGGCGGCCTTGAGCATCGGGGTGGCGTGGTCGAAGCGGTACACCCAGGTCGGCGAATGCGCGCTGTGCGCTTCGGCGACCCACAGCACCGGCATGCGGAAACCGGCGTCGCGCGAGAGCGCCATCGCCCCGATGGGTTTGGGCAGGTCGGGATACGCCGCGACGATCTCGGCGAGTCGCTCGGCAGGCAGATCCGTCCGGTCGTCGGCCAACGCCGCCAACATGGCCTGCACCGCCGTGTCGTCGACGGGCATCAGCGGGGACTTCATGAAGCGGAAGATGGACGGCTCGTCCTTGTTCGAGCCGATGATCAGCGGGATCCGGTGCGACAGCCCCTTCTGGAAGGCCGCGACCGGATATTTCGGCACCAGGCCGCGGTCGACGACCGGTGTCATGGCGAGCGTCCCCGGCACCTTCGTCGGAGTCTCGGCGACGAGCACCTCCGACGCCTCGACCAGCGTGTCGGTCGACATCGTGAGTAGTTCGGCGGCCCGGGACGGCGACAGGTCGAGGATCTCGAGGAAGCGCTGTGCGACGGTCGCGGCACGGTCGCTGCCGTACACCGAGGTGGCGGGCGGCGACTGGGCGATCGCACGATGGAAGAGGCCCTTGGCCTTCGGGACCGTCATGAGCGTGGTGATCGACCCCGCACCCGACGATTCACCGAAGAGCGTCACGCAGTCCGGATCGCCACCGAAGTCGGCGATGCAGTCGCGCACCCATTCGAGGGCGGCGATCTGGTCCCGGAGGCCGACGTTGGATTCGAAGGTGGTCCCGGGCGTGGAGAAGGACGACAGGTCGAGGAAGCCGAGCGCGCCGAGCCGGTAGTTGATCGTGACGATCACGACATCGCCGCTCTCGCACAGGTTTCGGCCGTCGTAAATCTTCTGACCGGAGTAACCGAGCACGTAGGCGCCACCGTGGATCCAGACCATGACGGGGCGTCGGCGTCCGTCGGGCGACGGCGCCCAGATGTTGAGCGAGAGACAGTCCTCGCTCAACGTCATCTCGGGGTCGATCCCGATCGGGCTCTGCCGGCTCTGCGGAGCTATCGGTCCGAACCGTGCGCCGTCGAGGACGCCGTCCCACGGTTCGGGCGGTAGCGGCGCTCGAAACCGCCGGGAACCGGTCGGGGCCGCGTACGGGATGCCCTTCCAGACGTAGACCTCGCCGTCGCGATACCCCCGGACTTCGCCGTACTTGCAGGCGACGGTGAGCGTGTCGTCGTCCATGTGACCTCCCACCCGAACCGGTACTGTCGTGCAGCACCGATCACTTCATTCGTCGACCTACCGATTCAATGATGGTGGATACCGGGCGGTTCGTCAGCCGGCCGCGGAAAGAGGCGCGGGGGCCACGCAGTCGACGAGGTCGATCACGAGTGCGTCGAGCACGTTGCGCAGGTCGCCGCGCGCCGAGTCGGCCAGCGCCGGGAAGACGGTGGCGAGCGCGATGGGCACGAGCGAGGCCTGTCCCAGCAGGATCCCCATGGCCGCATCGAGCTTGACGACCTCATCGTGCAAGCGGGCGTAGGTGGTGGTGTCCATGCCGTGCGCCACGGCGATCCGGTCGGGCTCGCATGCCGCGGCGTCCGCCACCATCCGGGGCAGGTCCGCCGCGGTGATCTCGTCGGCACTCATGCTTGCAACGTCGAATTTACGCAACATCTCGCCTTCGTTCGTCCCCCAGGAGCGACGCCGGGCCGCGCGCCGCAGTCGAAACATACAGTCAGTGTGGCCCGAAAAGTACGGGATGTGTAGAAGGTCCGGAAAACTTTTTGCACTGCCGGTACCTGACAGAAGGTACATCGCCGAGAACCCGCCTCCGCCCGGAATCGTCACTCTGAGACCAGGACCACAACGATTGCTCAGCAAACCCTCGCGACCTGGATGAACGGGCGTATCCTCGTAAATCCGAAGTTCGTGCAGCCACCCCGACCGGGTCCGACCACGACTCCGGGCAGACCGAGGAGGTGCTGGTCATGAGCGTCGCCCGCACCGAGTTGCTCCCTCTGCCCACGCACCACGCGACCACGCGCGAGTTCGCGGGGGTGAGCACTCGGTCCCGTGCCTTGTCCTTCTCGGTGCGCCGTACCGTGCGGCCGTTCATCGAGGCATGGTCGTACGCCCCGACCCTCCCCTGGCCGGCGTCGGCGATAGACCACCTCGCGTTCCCTCTCGTGCCCGTGCCCGGCACACACCGCCGGCGGGTCGACCTCCCGACGTGCCCCGCGGAACTGCTCTGGGCGCCGGGTGCCGCACCCCCGGCCGCGCAAGTCGGTATGGACGGCACCGCCGTCGGGGGCGGTATGGACGGCACCGCCGTCCTGTACCTGCACGGCGGCGCGTTCCTGTGCTGCGGCCTCACCACGCACCGCCATCTGGTCTCCCGCATCTCCGCCACCACCGGCGCGCCGGTCCTGGCCGTCGGTTACCGCATGCTGCCCCGCCATCCGATCCGGCGCGCGGTCGAGGACGGCCTCGACGGATTGCGCTGGCTCGTGGCGCACGGCCACCCGGCCGAGCGTGTCGTGATCGCCGGGGATTCCGCCGGCGGCTTCCTCACCTTCGCCGTCGCCCACGAAGCCGTACGACTCGGCATCGGCCGCCCGGCCGGCACCGTCGCACTGTCGCCGCTCACCGATCTCGACCCGCGGGGCAAACTCGACCATCCCAACTCGCACCGGTGTGCCGTCTTCCCGCGACGCGCCGTCGCTGTGCTGTCCACCCTCGTCGAACGCGCCGAACGCCTCGGCGGCGAAGGCGCCGAACCGGTCCCCTCCCCCGTCGATCTCGATCTGTCGGAGATGCCTCCCGCACTCATCCAGACCGGATCCGAGGAGATGACCTACGTCGACGCCGAGCTGATGGCCCGGCGACTGCAACTCGCCGGGGTCTCCGCCGAACTCCAGGTGTGGGAGAAACAGGTGCACGCCTTCCAGGCCGCGGCGGGGGTCGTCCCGGAGAGCGGCCGCGCGATCGCCGAGATCGGCCGCTTCGTGCGTGAACTGCGGTGAACCCGCTCCCCGGGTGCCGCTGCCCTCAGGCCCGGCCCGTGAACAGGTCGTTGCGGTCCTCACGGGCACCGGCTCGTCGTCCCCGACCCCATCCGACGACGGCGCGGTAGCGCCCGAGCGCACCGGACTCCGTGAGCGCATCGACGTCCCGGTGTGGCGAATCCTCGCTCACCGCAGCCGAATAGGGTGCGACGTAGAGAGCGTCGGCGGGGCAGTTGACCTCGCACATGAAGCAGGTCTGGCAGTCCTCCTGGTGCGCGACAACGGGAAGCCCGTCGGGTGCACGCTCGAAGACGTCGGTCGGGCACACCGCGATGCAGATGTCGCACGAGATGCACCGCTCCGCGACGATCACCTCGATCATCGGTTCGCTCCTCGTCGCACGAGGTGTCCTTCGGCACGGACGTCCACGCGGTCCAGACCGCTCGTCACGAGGCGGTACTGCAGGTCGGGGTCGGTGTCCGGGTGGTCGGTGCGCACGTGCATGCCCCTCGTCTCCGTACGCGCGAGGGCGGTGCGGCTCACCCACCGGGCGACGGCGAGGAGCGCGGCACCGGACCGGGCTCGTACCAGCTCCCGCCCTCGTCCGCCGAGCACGACGGGCGCCGCGGTCCACGCGTCGTCGAGTGCGGCGATGCTGTCCTCGAGACTGCGGGCCGTCCGCCGGAAACTACGTCGGAGCGGGAGCGTGTGCTCCTGCACCAGGCCGATGATCGCGCGGGTCGCGGCGCGGTCCGGGTCACCCTCGAGGCCGACCCCGCCGATCGGTCTCGCCACGTCCGGGACACCGCGGTTCCGGGCGAACTCTGCGGCGGCCGCCCCGGACCACGAACCCGACGACATCGCCCAGGCCCCGTTGTGACTGCCTCCACCGCTGCGGCCCCCGGTGATCAGCTCGCGCGTGGCGACGTCGCCGGCGGCGAACAGACCAGGGACCGTCGTGCTGCAGTCCGTCCCGGTGATCCGTAGGCCACCGGTATCGCGCACCGTTCCCTCGAGGACCGCCCGCACCGGGTACATCTCGGTGAACGGGTCGATCCCGGCCTTGTCCAGAGGCAGGAAGTAGTTGGGCTGGGAACGACGCATCGCTTCGCGGTGGTCGGGATGTGCCCGGTCGAGACGGGCGTGGACCGGGATACCGTCGAGCAGGTACCGCATGGCGGTCGCGCGGTCGTCGCCGAGCCGCACACGGGCGTCGTCGTAGAACGTCGCGAACTGCATGAACAGTCCCTTCGTGTGCCCACTCCAGGAAGGCGCGAGCGCGTAGGCCGAGGAGAACTCCATCCCGGAGAACTCGGCACCGGCCTCGGCGGCCATGAGGTGACCGTCGCCGGTGTCGACGTCGGTACCGAAGCTGCCGGAGAGGAAGGCACAGCCTCCCGTGGCGAGGACGACCGCACCGGCACGCGCCGTCCACGGCTCGTACCCCTGCCGGCGGTGGACACCGGTCGCGCCGGCCACCGCACCGTCGGTGTCGACGAGCAGCTGCAGGGCGGGCGACTGATCCAGGATGCGCACGCCGGCGCGGTGGACGAGGCGGCGCATCCGCCGCATGTACTCGGGTCCCTGCAAGCTGCTGCCCCGGCGACGTCCGGTCTCCGGGTCCACGCCGAAGGGATAACGGCCGTGGACGGCGAGGTCGTCGACGCGTCGATAGGTCTCGTCGAGCACCCGGTGCATCCAGGCGGGATCGGAGAGCAGTCCCCCTTCGATGTGGCGGCGGTCGACAGCCGCGGCGCGCTCGGGTCCGGGCGGCAGGTACCAGAGATTGTTGCCGCCGGACGCGGTCGGGCCGCTCGTCCCGCAGTAGCCCTTGTCGGCGAGGACCACGCGACTCCCGGCCCGGGCGGCCGCGAGCGCCGCCCAGGTACCGGCCGGTCCCCCGCCGAGCACGAGGACGTCGGTGTCGATCTCCGTCCCGTCGCTGACGGTCATATCGACACGCGGATCGCGTAGTCCGCCACGGCATCTGCGGTGCATTCGGCCACCCCGGCCGATATGGCGACGATCTCCACGAACGGATCTGCCGACTGTACTGCGGGGATGCGGGCCGGCAGCGTCCGGACGAGACGGATGATGGCGTCGATCATGCGTCGATGGTCGACCATCTCCGGACGGATCGACACGGTTTCGCTCGCCGGGATCGGAACACTCCGGCGGGCCGTCGGCGGCCGAGAACCGTGCGCTCGCGCGGGCCGCCGGCGACCGCGCACCGTGCGCTCCGGCGAGCTGTCGCTCGTGCGACCGAGCGGAGGAATGCCTGTCGGTACCGGCGACTAGTCTTTCTCTCGGCTCGACCGCACAGAGAAGGGGGTCCGATCATGGCCGACGCGCAGACCCGGTTCGACCAGGACGTCGATGCGGCCTGGCGCGAGTTCCGCACGCGCCTGGCCGACCATGTCGCGGCCATGAGCGACGGCGACGGCCTGGTCCTCGAACCCTTCACCGACGAGGCCGGCGGCCCGGCGGGGCCGTGCGTGCAGTTCTACGCGTGGGGAGACCGGCTCGTCCGCTGCGAGGTCCCGTCCAACGCCCACCTCGCCCCCGACCGGCACCTCACGCCGGTCGACGAGCAGATGCTCCTCGAACTCGGGCTGAAGGCGCCCTCCCGCGGACCGGACGATCCGGAGGACGACGGATCCCCGGCGTTCTGGATCGATCGTCCGGGCAGCTGGGCCGATCAGCTCGCCGTCATCGCCGTGCGTGCCCTGCGCTCGGTGTGGGGCGTTCCCCATCCCCTCTTCCTGCGGGCCGAGACATTCGGGACGGAGCGCTCGGTCGCCGAGCTCACCTCGTTCCTCGTGCCCGAGACGCCGCAGGCCGGTCGCACGCAGGCCCCGGAGGTGCCGCTCGCGGTCGTCCCCAGCGGCGACGACCACGTGCGCGAACTGATCGAATCCACCCTGCACGAGCGGATCGACGATCTGCCCGCCTGGGACGAGGACGGCGATCTCGTCCTGCGGATCGCCGGGGTCCTGGTGTTCGTCGGTGTCGGCCCCGGAGGCGGCACCGTCGACCTGTTCGCACCGATCGTCCATTCCATCACCGGACGCACGCGGGCAGCCGAGATCTGCGTCGACCTCAACCGCCGGTGGCCGCACCTGAAGTTCGTGCTGGTCGACGACCGCCTCGCGATCGTCGACCACGTTCCGGCCGCGCCGTTCGCTCCGGCGCACCTGCTCGGATCGCTCGAGACCATCACTCGGTTCCTCGACACCGTCGACAGTTCGTTCGCCACCCATATCGGTGGCTCGCTGCTGCGCGATCAGGGATTCGACGGGGCGACTGGTGGTGCGGCCGATCCGCCCTGGGGCGACGTCTCGCAGTTACCCGACGCCGAGGACGATCTGCCGGTGGCCCTGCTCGCGGTGCGCGACTTCCATCTCGACGGCGCGACCGATGTCGCCGCGAGCACCGTCGCGGCGATCGGCGATCGCAATCCCGAGCAGTTGCGGCGGTTCCTCACCATCAGCACCGAACTGCAGGTGTGGTGGGACGGCGAGTCGCAGACCCGCGAGGCGGCGCTCAACACCGACGGTGCTCGCGAGGCACGGGCGCGGGCACTCGAATGGGAGGCGACGAGCCGCTCGCTCGCGGAGGCCCTGCAGTTCCTCGAACAGGGCGAGGGCACCGATTCGGCCGGCTCACGCGCGTCGAAGCCGAGCGCCGGCCGTGAGTCGGCGCCCGAGCAGCCCGCACTGTTCGACAACCCCGACGAACCGACCCTCTTCGACGGCTTCGGCGATTACTCCTGAGCCGATCCCGCCCGGGACACGGCGCGACGGAGCGCGTCGACAGCGGCGTTGTCGAGGCCGACGAGTACGACGGTCTCCACGCCCGTCTGTGTCTCCCGGATGGTGGTGACGGCCTGCAGGGCGGCGTCGTCGAGCGGCCAGCCGTAGACGCCGGCCGAGACGAGCGGGAACGACACCGTACGGGCACCGAGATCGTGCGCGACGAGCAGACTGTTGTGGTACGCCGAACGCAGGATCCCGGATCGGTCCTCGTGCGCCGACCACACCGGGCCCACGGTGTGGATCACCCATCGCGCCGGGAGACGCCCCGCGGTTGTCGCCACTGCACGGCCCGGTTCGAGTCCGTCGGGTAGCGAGGTCGCGCGGAGTTCGCGGCAGGCCGCGAGGATCTCCGGGCCTCCGGCCCGGTGGATCGCACCGTCCACTCCCCCGCCACCGAGCAGGGAGGAGTTCGCGGCGTTGACGATCGCATCCACCGCGATGGTGGTGATGTCGCCGTGCGCGATGTCGAGAGCGGTCACCCTGTCGACCATATGTTCCGCGCGCTGCCCCCGAGTCGTTTTGCTGGCATGATTCAGGACCGTGACGTCCTCGGCGAAGCTGCGCGAACTGGCCGGAAAGCACGGCATCACCACCACCTACACGGGATGGGGGGGACGCGACCACGATGTCTCCGACGAGACATTGCGGCGCGTACTCGCCGCGCTCGACGTCCCGGCCGGGACGGACGAAGAGGTCGTGGCATCGCTCGCCGACTTCGACGACCGCCCGTGGCGCTGCATGCTCCCGCCCGCGCTCGTGGTCGTCGAGGGCGACGACCGGACGTTCCCGGTGCATGTGCCGCACGGCGACCCGGTGTCGGTGTGGGTCGTCGCCGAGGACGGGGCGGAGGTCGATGTCGAGCAGCTCGACGTGTGGGTGGACCCGCGTACGGTCGACGGCCGGCTCGTGGGCCGCGCGACCTTCGCCGTTCCGCGGCTGTCCCTCGGCTGGCATGTCGTGCACGCCCGCAGCAACGACATCGAGACCACCGCGGTCCTGGTCGTGACCCCGCGCCGGTTGTCGACCGCCGACCGACTGCTCGAGAAGAAGCGCTGGGGCCTTGCGGCCCAGATCTATTCGGTACGCAGCCGCAGGTCGTGGGGCATCGGTGATTTCGCCGACCTGGCCGATCTGGCGGCGATCACGGCCGGTTACGGCGGCGACTTCGTCCTGATCAACCCCGTGCACGCGGCCGAGCCCGTGCCCCCGCACGAACCGTCGCCCTACCTGCCGTCGTCGCGGCGTTTCGTCGACCCGCTGTACCTGCGGATCGAGGATATCCCGGAGGTGGCCTACCTCCCCGCGAAACACCGCAAGGAACTCGACGAGCACGCGCAGCGCGCGGCGAAGGCGAACCGGAAGGCGCGGCGTCTCGACCGGGACGCGACCTTCCGCGCGAAACTCGACGTCCTCGAGCGCGTGTACCGGGTGCCGCTCGGCCCGGCCCGCCGCGCACGGTACGAGGCGTTCTGCGCCGAGGGCGGGCAGGCGCTCGACGACTTCGCGCTGTGGTGCGCGCTGTACGAGAAGTTCGGCGACCGCGCCGACCGGTGGGCGTCACGCGCTCCGAGCCCCGACGACCCGAAGGTCACCCGGTTGCGCGAGCGACTGGCCTCGCGGATCGACTTCCACCGCCGGCTGCAGTGGTTGTGCGACGAGCAGCTCGCGAACGCTCAGGCTGCTTCGCTTGCAGCAGGTTCCGATATCGGAATCCTGCACGACCTCGCAGTGGGTGTCGGTCCGCACGGCGCCGACGCCTGGACGCTGGGCGACGCGCTGGCGTCGGGCGTCACGGTGGGCGCCCCCGCCGACGACTTCAACCGCAACGGCCAGAACTGGAATCAGCCGCCGTGGCGGCCGGATCGTCTCGCGGAGCTGGGATACATCCCCTTCCGCGATGTGGTGCGCTCGGCGTTGCGGCACGCGGGTGGTGTCCGGGCCGATCATATCCTGGGACTGTTCCGCACCTGGTGGGTACCGGAGGGGATGTCGCCCGCCGACGGCGCGTACGTCCGCAGCGACCACGAGGCACTCGTCGGCATCCTGGCGCTCGAGGCGCATCGCGCCGGCGCCGTGGTCGTTGGTGAGGACCTCGGGGTCTTCGAGGAGTGGGTGCAGGAGTATCTCGCCGAGCGGGGGATCGCCGGGACGTCGATCCTGTGGTTCGAACGCGACGAGGACTCCCCACGCGGGCCGGAAACCTACCGCACCCTGTGCCTGACCTCGGTGACCACACACGACCTCGCGCCCACCGCGGGATACCTTGCGGGCGACCACATCCGGCTGCGGTCGGAGCTCGGCCTGCTCGAGGGCGACCTCGACGCCGAACTCACCGATGCGACGGCCGAACGCGACTCGGTTCTGGCGCTCGCGGTCGAACGGGGTCTGCTCGACGAAGGCGAGACCGACGTCGATCGCCAGGTCGAGGCGCTGCACCGGCTGATCGCGGCGAGTCCGTCTGCGCTGCTGGGCGTTTCGCTGGCAGATGTGACCGGCGAGCGTCGCAGCCAGAACCAGCCGGGCACCGTCGACGAGTATCCGAACTGGCGGGTTCCGCTCGCCGATGCCCGCGGCAAGGTCGTGCTCGTCGAGGATCTCGTCGACCACGACGGATTCGCGCGACTGGCCCGGGCGGTCTCCGGAGACACCTCACCGGTGGAGTGACACCACACGAACACTGCGGCCGCCGATCCGGATGCCGGATCGGCGGCCGCTGCTCGGGTACGCGCCCCTAGGGCATCACTTCGCGTACAGGGCGTCGATCTCGTGGGCGAAATGCTCGGTGACGACGTTGCGCTTGATCTTCAGCGTCGGCGTGAGCTCGCCGGACTCCTCGGTGAGATCGCGGTCGAGAATGGCGAACTTCTTGATCGCCTCGCTGTGCGAGACGAGGGTGTTGGCGTCGTCCACGATGGTCTGCATCGCGTCCCGCAGCGTGGCGTCGTGGCGCAGGTCGGCGATCGTCGCACCGGTGGGCTTGCCGTTCTCGTTCTTCCAGTTCTCGAAGACGTCCGGATCGACGGTCACCAGAGCGGTGACGAAGCTGCGTCCGTCGCCGACGACGACGGCCTGGGAGACGAGGGTGTGCGACCGCATGCGGTCCTCGAGCGGCCCGGGTGAGACGTTCTTGCCGCCGGCGGTGATGATGAGGTCCTTCTTGCGCCCGGTGATGGACAGGTAGCCGTCCTCGTCGAGCGAGCCGAGGTCGCCGGTGCGGAACCAGCCGTCGTGGAAGGCACCGGCAGTGGCCTCGTCGTTGCGCCAGTAGCCGTCGAAGACGACCATGCCGCGCAGCTCGATCTCGCCGTCATCCGCGATGCGCGCCGAGTTCCCGCCCATGGGACGCCCGACGGTGCCGATCTTCTGCGCGCCGGGCGTGTTCACGCTGTGTGCGGCCGTGGTCTCGGTGAGGCCGTAGCCCTCGTAGATCGGCACGCCGACGCCGCGGAAGAAGTGACCGAGACGGGCACTCAGGGCACCGCCGCCGGAGATCGCGTACCAGCACTCGTTGCCCATGGCCTCGCGCAGCTTGGAGTAGACCAGCTTGTCGGCGAGGGCGCGCTTGGCCTTCAACGTGAAGGTGGGGCCGCCGTGGTCGAGCGATTCGCTGTAGGCGATGGCGGTGCGCTCGGCGAAATCGAAGATCGCCGCTTTGACCGGTCCGCCGGCCACCGCCTTGCCCGCTGCCGCGTCACGCACCTTCTCGAAGACGCGCGGCACACCGAGGATGATGTTCGGCGAGTACCGGGCAAACTGCGCGGAGACGGTCGAGAAGTCCGCCCAGTGAGCCTGCGCCGTGCCTGCTTCGAAGAGCGCGAGCGACACCGCGCGCGCCAGCACGTGCGCGAGGGGCAGGAAGGTCAGGCCGCGGTTGCCGGGCTTGGCGACGATACCGATGTCCGAGGTGAGGATGGACCGGACCTCGGCGAGGAAGTTGCGGTGGGTGAGCATGCAGCCCTTGGGTCGCCCGGTGGTTCCCGAGGTGTAGACGAGGGAAGCCAGGCCGCCGGAACGGATTCCGGCCAGACGCGTGGTGATCTCGGCGTCGTCGACCTCGGCACCGTCGGCCGCGAGCGTGTTCACCGCGCCGTCCTCGATCTGCAGGATGCGACGGAGGGTGTCGGGCATGTCGACGAAGAGCTTCTCGTGCCGCGCGGTTTCGACGACGGCGAGGACGGCCCCGGAGTCCTGGAGGATCCAGCGAATCTGCTCGGTGGACGAGGAGTCGTAGATCGGTACCGACACCGCGCCGGCCGTCCAGATCGCGTAGTCGAACAGCGACCACTCGTAGCGGGTGGCCGAGAGCAGCGCGACACGATCGCCGGGCTGCACACCGTTGGCGATCAGGCCCTTTGCGACGGCCTTCACTTGGTCGGCGAACTGCTGCGCAGTGACCGCGACCCAGTCGTCACCCTGCGGCCGGGAGTACATCACGCGGTGCGGAGTCTTCTCCGCATGGGTGAACACCGTGTGGACGACCGATTCGTCGTCACCGATGGTGAACGGGGCCGGGGTCGAGTACTCACGCACTGCAATCTCCATCGTTCTGGTCGGGAGTCCGGTCGTCGGAATCGATTCCTGCGCGGAAGCGGCGCAGGAGATCCACGAAGCGTTCGAGTTCGTTCTCGTCCCAGCCCTCGAGGCCGGCGCGGACGTCGTCGAGACGACGCACGACCGCACCTTCGAGAACTGTCGCTCCGTGGTCGGTGAGCCGGAGCGGATGTCCGGCACGTGCCGGACCCGTCCCCGCCTCGACCCAGCCCGCATCGACGGCGTGACGCAGTTGGCGCGACACGGTCGAGCGGTGGACACCGAAGACCTCGGATATGTCGGTGGCGCGGCAGCCCGGATTTCGGGAGATGAAGCCGAGAAGCGAATGCTGGACCAGCGAGAGTCCGCTGTCCTGCGTTCGTGCTCCGGACGTCAGGAAGCGCACGAGAAGCACGAACTCCTCGTATACGCGGGCAACGCCGTCCGTAGACGGCCGCCGGGCCTGCCGATTGTGTTGCACAGGGCAACTATAAACGCGAGTGAGGCACGGCACGAATCCGCGCGGTGTCCTGCCGATTTCCGGCCTGCCTCTCCACAGCCCGTGCGCGCACCCGGTGAACTCGTCCGCCCCGCTCGGCGTTCACCGGGCTAGCCTGTCTGTCCGTACGGCGTCAGCACTCGGGAGAAGGGGTCGGATGGGCGAACACATCGGTCGCGACCTGTTCCGTCATCTCGTCGCCGACGAAGCGGACGAGTACCTCGCGGTGATGGACTGCTTCACCGACCTCCTGCTCGCCGATCTGTCCGCCGACGATATCGCGGTCTCGTGTGCGCGGCGCGGGGTGGCGCTCGACATCGCGGTCGTCGATGCCCGGTGTCGCAGCCTGGTCCGGTGGGGCAATCTCGCACTCACCAGCGGCGGAACCGACGGTGGCGGCTCCCACCGGCGGAGCGCTCCCGAGACCGCCTCGACCGAGGTCCGTGCCCGATACCGGCCGACACCGGCCGGGCTGCGGGTGCACCGCGAGACCGGCAGGCTTCTCTCCACCTCCGACGACGTGCGCGGCGTGGCACGCGTGTCGCTCCGTTGTGTCGCGGACGGGCTCGCCCGCATCGAGGAGCTGCTGGTGGACGACGGGAACGTGCCCGATCGGGACGAGCTGGCCGCCCACGTCACCGCCCTGTTCGCGCACCACCGGATGTTCACCGACAGCGTCGCCGATTTCTATTCGCACCTCGCCGAGATCCTGAGCCGTCTCGAGCACTCCGGCCGTCCCGAACACTCATCCGATCGCGAACGCGCCGGGGCGGTCGACGATTACGCGGAGACCAAGAACCTGCTCCTCGACTACGTCGACGTCATCGGTTCGGACGTCGAGCGCCTCGCCCCTCTCGTCGCCGGCAGGCTCGACCGGATCAGGCCGCGTCTGGACTCCCTGCTCGGCGCGTTGCGCGAGTCCGGCCTGCCGAACACCGTGCCCGGGTCCCCCGGTCGCCGTCGCACCGACTGGGACGAACTGGCGCAGTGGTACGCCGAGGACGCCGGCCCGCGCCGCATGCGCGAGGCAGCGGCGGAGGCGCTGAACCGGCTGCTCGTGCGCACTCGGCGGATCATGGCGAGCACACCGGGCTTCTCGCACCGCGCAGATCTCCTGCGCCTGGCCCGGTGGTTCACCGAGTCCTCCGACGAGCAGGGCCACCGGTTGTTCGCCGCGACCTTCGGTGCCTTCCCGAGCCGGCACCTGCTGCTCGGCCCCGACGAGACCGACCCGCGAGTGGGTGCAGGCACGTCGTGGTGGCGGGCCGATCCCGTCGTCGTGCCCGTGTCGTTGCGCGAACGCGGCGACCACACGTCCCTCGGGGCCGTCGGCCGACTCCCCGATTCGATGCCCGGCCGGGTCCGGGCCGACGAACTCGCCCGGCGAGAGTCGCGCCGCCGCTCCGACGCCGTCGCCGAACTGAGTGCGGCGGGCGATCTGCACGGAGCGGACCTGTCGGCGGAGGCGCGCGACGTCCTGCTCGACGTCCTCGCCGCCGCGCTCGCGGGCCACCTCACCACCGACGGTCCGGTGCAGGTGGACGATCCCGATCTCGGGTTGTCGCTGACGGCGGAGCCCGGCGCCGACACCGTGGTGCACTCCCCCGACGGCGATCTCACCGTGCACGGTTTCCGGCTGCGCACGTCGGTCACGGCATCGGTCGATCACAGTGCGGCGGCGCCATGAGCACCTCGCACGCGAGCACGGTGTCCGGGGACGTCTCCGGTCGGCGGGACGCGGCGCGGGCGCTGCTGCAACAGCCGATCGTCACCGCCGCGAGCGAACGGGAGACCTTCGACCTCGTTCGGCGCCACGCCCCGGCCCTGAAGTCGATGTTCGCCGACCGCCTCGGATACCGGCTCGTCGTCGAACCGACCTTCGCCCGTCTGATCAAGGCACCGCTCGGGCCCACCTCACCGCACCGGGCGCTCCGCCACGCCGACGGCACCGAGTTCGGCGCGATCACCTACGCGTGTCTCGCGCTGGTGTGCGCGGCACTGCTCGAACCCGGGACCGGCGAGAGGGTGTCCGTCGACGACCTGCTCGAGCAGGTGCGCGCCGATGCGCGCGAGAACGGGATCGTGTTCGGCGACCCGGTGTCCGAGGAGCGGAACCTCGCTGCGGCCCTGCGCGTCCTCGAGGAATGGGGCGTGATCGCCGAGTCCGGTCACGGGGACGAGGTGAGCGGCGACGAGGTGAGGGGCGACGAGCCGCATCTCGACGTCCACCGCGACCTGCTCTCCCAGCTGCTCGACACTCCCCTCCATGGGATGCCCGGTCCCGCAGCGGCACTCACACGTCACGAGCACGAACCCGCCGCTCTCCGCCTGTACCGCAGGCTCGTCGAGGACCCGTTCGTCGCGCGCGACGAACTGGACGACGAGTCGGCGACGATCCTCGCCCGCGACCGGCACGAGCTCGCCCGGATGCTGGAGAACGACTTCGGCCTCGTGCTCGAGGTGCGTGCCGAGGGCGCGCTCGCGTACGACCCGGCCGGCGTGCTCACCGACGAGGCGTTCCCGGGGTCGGGCACCCTGAAGCACGCCAGCCTGCTGCTCCTGGCCGAACTCACCGAACGGTTCGGCGACTCCGCGGCGACCACATTGCACGTCGACGCGCACACCCTCGACTCGGTTCTCGCCGATCTCGCCGCCGCGCGTTCCCGCACCTGGAAGAGCATCTATGTCCGCGATTTCGCGCTCCTGCGCCGGGACGTCGTCGCCCTGCTCTTCCGGCTCGGGCTGGCGCGCCCGCACGAGAACGGACTCGAACTGACCGCACCCGCCGCCCGCTACCGCCCCGTCCCCGCCGAAAGCAAGTGTCGATGACCCACTCGTCCGACCCGTCCGCCCTCGACGAGAACTCTCCACCCCGTTTCCCGGATCGCTGGCGTCTCCACCGCGCCGGCATCGTGAACGTGTGGCACTACCTGGACGTCGAGTTCGTCCTGTCCGGTGGGCGGATGATCCTGCGCGGCACCAACGGATCGGGGAAGTCCCGCGCCCTCGAGATGTTGCTGCCCTTCCTGCTCGACGCCGACCGCAGGCGCATGGACGCGACGGGCGCCGCGAAGGTCGATCTCGACGAACTCATGCGTACCGGGGCCTCGGACACCACCGACCGTGTCGGCTATCTCTGGCTCGAACTGGCGCGCCCCAGCGGACATCTCACCGTCGGGGCGCAGGTCCGGCACCGCGCCGACGCCCGTCGCAGCGACGTGCACTTCTTCACGACACCTTTGCGTGTCGGCACCGAGTTGCACCTCATCGATGACGCCCGCATCCCGCTCTCGCGGGAGCGACTCGCCGAACTCGTCGGTGCCGACAACCTCACCCGTGATCCGGAGCGGCATCGCGAGACCGTGCGGAAGTCGGTGTTCGGCCTGCACGCGCAGACGGGACGCGAACGCTACGACGGCTTGTTGCAACTGCTGCACACCCTGCGCTCACCCGATGTCGGCCACCGCATCGACGAGGGACGCCTCCCTCAGATCCTGTCGGATGCGCTGCCACCGCTGACGGAGAACATGCTCGCCGAAGCGGGAGGTCGCCTCGACCTGCTCGGTGACACCCGCCAGGAACAGGTCCGTCTCGAAGCGGCGCACGCACACGTGCTGCGGTTCCACGAGGTGTACCGGCAGTACGCTGCGGATCTGCTGCGCGCCGGCGCCGAGACCGCGCGCGACCTCGCGCAGCGGGTCGTCGAGACGCGACGCGCACTCACCGTCGCGGAAGCCGAGGCGGCCGACCTCGACGCGCAGGCCGCCGCCGTGGACACCCGCCTGAAGGAGCGCCGCGACCAGGTCGCCGAACTCGACCGCGCGATCCGCGGACTGGAGACCCACGAGATGTTCCGGTCCGCGGACGATCTCGCGCAGCGCCAGCTCGCCGTCGATGCGCTCCGCCGCGCCGCCGAGCACGCAACCGCCGCCGCCGATCGCAGCCGCATGCAGGAACGGCGCCACACCGACCACGCGGCCCGCCTCCTCGACGAACTGACCTTCTCGGTCACGCGTGCCGCGAGACGGCTTGCGACGGTAGGTCGCGACCTGCTGTCGGTGGGTCTTCCGCACGACACCGCGCCGACCACGCTGCACTTCTCCGCCGACCGTCCACCCGCTGTGCTCGAGCCCGTGCGCACCGGCATCGACGACACCACCGAGCCGGTGGTGCGGCCGGTGGTCGCGACGGTCTCCCTCGACGCCGGGCACGTCGACGAGGTCCGGGGCGCGATCCTGCGTGCCGCCGAGGCGACCCGTCGCCGGCGGGACCAGGCGGGTCGGCGACTGCTCGAGGCGCGTCGACTCGACGCCGCCGCGCATGCGGTCCGGGAAGCCGAGGCGGCGGCCGACCGCGCGGCCCGCGACGCCGAGCAGCGTGCCGTCGAGGCCGCCGAGACGGATGCCGGTGTCGGTGCGGCCGCCGCCGGTCTGCAGCACCGGTGGCGCGAGTGGATCACCGCCGACCGCACGACGGCTCTGCTGCCGGAACTCGATCGGGATCGGGTCATCCTGATGCGCCGACTGTCCACGCGACTCGACGCACTGATCGACTCGTCCCCCACCGACACCGGCGACACGGACTCCGAGGACATCGACCTCGATTCGGCACTCGCAGAGCTGGATTCGCTGCCCACGACCGCCGCTCGGTCCGCCCTGAGCGACCTCGCCGGCGCCCCGGCCGAGCGCGAGCGCCGCGAACGTGAGGCGCGGACCGCGCGCGAGGACCTCGTCCGCGAACAGGCGGCACTCGACGCGATCGGCGAGGGACCGGAACAGGCGCCCTGGCACGTGCGCACCGACGGTGTCCCACTGTGGCGGGCGGTCGAGTTCGTCGACACCCTCGGGGACGACGATCGCGCCGGAATCGAGGCGGCGTTGCTCTCCGCGGGTTTCCTCACCGCCACGGTCGACGGCGAGGGCCGCTTGCGTGCGCTCGGCGGCCAGGTCCTCGTCTCGCCGCGCGGTGAACCACCGGCGCAGCCCCTGTCGACGGTCCTGCGTCCCGACCCCGAGGCCGACGTACCGCGCCCGGCGATCGAGGCGGTCCTCAACACGATCGGATTCGAGGACGCCACCGCGGTGGCCTCGGTCTCACGGGACGGCCGCTGGCACAACGGAGTTCTGCGCGGGCGCCACACCGCCGAGGCCCCGCGCAGCATCGGCAGTCCTGCCCGGGAGGCCGCAACCGCGGCACGTCGGGTGCGTCTCGACGAGATCCGCGCCGAACTCATCCGGATCGACCTGGCGGTGGAACAGCTGCGCGTCGACTATCCCGACGCGGCGCACCGGCGGGCGGAGATCGACGCACACCTGTCGACCGCGCCGACCTCACATGCTCTGCGCGCCGCGCTCGAACGACGTCGGCACGCGTACGCGCACGTGCGGTCCGCGGCGAACACCGCGGTGGAACTGCGCGAGCGGGCGACGACGCTGCGTGCTCGCTGGACCGCCGAGCTCGACGCACACCGCACAGCGTGCGAGCACTTCGGCGTGCCCGGCGATGTTCCGGAACTCGAGGCGCTGGTCGCCGGATGCGCCTCCGCAGAGACACTGTGCACCGAGCTGGCACGCGATCTCGGTGACGTCCTTGCTGCCCACGTCCGGTTCACGGATGCCGCCGAACGGTGCGTGCAGGCCACCTCCGAGCGGATCGACTCGGAGGAGATCGCCGAATCGTGCCGCTACGAATGGCACGCGAAGGCCGCGGTGGTCGCTGCCCAGACCGCCGCTGTCGACGTCGACGCCGCCGACCTGGCGCAGGAACTGCGTGACTCGGAGGCCGAACGGGCACGCGCCGACGAACAGTTCCGGCGCACGGTCGCCCATCGCGACCATCTCGGCCGTGCCGTCGCCGAGGTGCTGCAGCGATGTGCTGCCGCACGCGAACGGCTCGACCGCGACCGTCGCGAACTCGCCGCGGCCGCCGAACTGCTCGCCGCTCACCTGCAGCTGCCCGAACTACGCGGCGCACTCGAGGAGGATCCGGAGTCGGACTCCGCCTCTGCCCGGACGGTTCTGCCTCCCGTCCACCTCGAGGATCCGGATCACGTGCTCTCCGTGGCCCGCACCCTGCTGGCCACGTTGCCGCCACGCACGGGAGTCGACGAGAACGCGATGCTCGTCGCGCTGCAACAGTTCGACCGCGACCTCACGGCCCGGTTCGACATCGAGCACACGGTGACGCACGGCGCCCATCGCGTCCGGATCGCCGGGGCGGGTGACGACACCACGCCCGCGGGTCTCTCAGCCACCCTGACCCGGCAGGTCGAGGACGGCCGGCGGGCACTGTCGCAACGCGAACACGACGTGTTCACGGGATTCGTGCTCGGCGGTGTGGCCGACGAACTGCGCCGGCGGATCGAGCGGGCACGACAGGTGATCGCCGCGATGAACGACAGTCTCGCCGACAGCCGCACGACGCACGGGATCGGCGTGAGGATCGAGTGGCGCCCCGGTGGCGAGGACGCCGACGCGGCGCGGCTGACGCAGCTGCTCACCGCCACCGAGCGGTCACCCGAGGATGCGTCCGAACTGGTCGGGATGCTGCGGCGCCGGGTGGAATCCGCCCACACCGCCGATCCGTCCGCCGGCTACGCGCAGCACCTGTCGCAGGCACTGGACTACCGGCGCTGGCACGAGGTCGAGGTGACCATCCTCGGCCCCGAACCGGACCGGGAGAGGCGGATCTCCGCGCGCGCCAAGATATCCCAGGGTGAGACCCGATTCGTGTCGTACGTGGCGCTGTTCGCGGCGGCGGACGGCTATCTCTCGGGCCTACCCGACACCGGCACCGCACTGCGGCTCGTGCTGCTCGACGACGCGTTCGCCAAGATCGACGACCCGACGATCGGTGAACTCATGGGTCTGCTCGTACGGCAGGATATCGACTTCGTCATGACCGGGCACGCACTGTGGGGTTGTGTGCCGGAGGTGCCCGAGCTCGACGTCTACGAGGTCCGGCGACTCGCCGACGGCGCGGCCGTGACGACCCGCGTGCACTGGGACGGGCGCGTCCGGCAACTCCGACCGCTCACCGAGCTGCAGACATGACAGTGGTGGGAGCGATACGTATCGCTCCCACCACTGTCGGTCCTTCGAAACCTGCCCGGATCAGGATACGCGGCGCAGCAGCGCGGCGAGTGCCTGTCCGCCACCGATGCACATGGTGACGACGCCGAGTTCGAGATCGCGACGGATCAGGTCCTTGGCGACGCGCAGCGTCAGGATCGCGCCGGTCGCGCCGACCGGGTGGCCCAGGGCGATGGCACCGCCGTAGGGGTTGGTCTTCTCCGGGTCGAGCTTGGCGTCGCGCGCCACCGCCACGGCCTGCGAGGCGAAGGCCTCGTTGAGCTCGACGGTGTCGATGTCGGCCGGGGTCAGGCCGTTCTGCTCGAACAGCTTCACCAGGGCGAGGGTCGGGGCGTAGCCCATCAGCTCGGGCTCCATCGCCGAGGTGACGACCGACTCGAGCACGACAGAGGCACCGAGACCGCGTTCACGGGCGACCGACTCGCGGGCCAGGACGAGCGCGGCAGCGCCGTCGTTGATCCCGGAGGCATTACCGGCGGTGACGGTGCCGTCCTTGATGAACGCCGAGCGCAGCTTGCCGAGCACCTCGAGGGTGGTGTCGGGCTTGGGGTGCTCGTCCTCGGTGACGGTGACGGGCTTGCGGCCACCGATCTCGACCGGGGTGATCTCCTCGGCGAAGGCGGCCTTCGCGGCGTCGGTGGCGGCGCGGCGCTGCGATTCGAGGGCGAACTCGTCCTGCTGCTCGCGGCTGACGCCGTACTCGCGGGCGACGTTCTCGGCCGTGACGCCCATGTGCAGTCCGCTGAACGGATCGGTGAGCATGCCGACGGTGCCGTCGACGAGCTCGCGGTTGCCGAGCTTGTAACCGTTGCGGGCACCGAAGTCGTAGAACGGCATGCGCGACATGCTCTCGTCGCCACCGGCGACGGTGATCTCCGCGGCACCCCAACGGATCTCCTGGGCTGCGGACCACACGGCCTGCAGACCCGAGCCGCACAGGCGGTTGACGGTGAGGGCCGGGGTGGAGACGGGAAGTCCGGCGGCGAGGGTGACGCGACGGGCGTTGTAGGCGTCGGCACCGACCTGGCCGATGCAACCCATGACAACCTCGTCGATGTCCTCACCTGCGACACCCGCGCGCTGCAGCGCCTCGCGGACCGCGGTGGCGCCGAGTTCGTGCGCGGGTACGTCCTTGAGTGCGCCGCCGAAGCTGCCGACGGGGGTGCGTGCGCCGTCGACGATGACGATGCGTTCCGGAGCGGTCATTTCTCGTCCAATCTGGTCGAACACCTGGGGTCCACGCGCCGGCACCGCCGAGCGCACAGATCTTCGGGAAGGCGTCCTCCCGAAGCGTCTGACTCGATGCTACGGCACCGAGTGCCGCACTTGTGAAGGTCCGAACACGAGTTGCAGGAACGGGAACGGAAACGCCATTCTGCAATACGGACTACGTTATTTTCACTCGTCGTCGACGGTGAACGGAGGACCCTCCGCGAGACGTTCCGCAGCCGCCGGTGTGCCCAGTTCACGGCGGTGGCGAGGGTGCTCCACGTAGAACTCGAGGAAACGGTACAACTGCACCGGATCGACGGCCAGATGCCGTGAGTCCACCTCGATCCGGGGCTCGGACGGCAGGCGCTCGAAGGGGAACACCCGACTCGTGCGCCGACGCGCCCACGCCGCCGACCCGTGCCCCTCGATCCAGATCTCCGGGAACCCCCGGTCGACCGCACGAAGACCCCGCACCGACACCCACGGCAGATAGGACTCCACGAACCAGCCGCGCAGCCTGATCCCGTCCGGCCCGAGAACCAGCGAACCGGCCCGGATGCGCCCGAGTGCCACCTCCACGAGGAAGGCCAGACACACCCCGGCGACGAGCGCCAGCACCAGCGCCACGAGAGGTAGACCCTCGTTCCCGACCACGATCTCCACGGCTGCGCCGAGCGAGAGGAACGTCCCGCACAGCACCATCGCGAGCAGCAGACCGAAGACGGGGCGACGGCCCGCGATCTCGGTACTGCCGCGATCGGCCGTCTCGACGTACCGGAACCGCGGTGTGCGGCTCGGAGGCCACGACGACGGTCGCCGGGCCCCAGATCCGGCAGGCCACCAGAAGGTGGCGCCGAAGGCCGCCGTCAGCAGCATCAGCACCGCCAGGATCGAATAGAAGCGGTCGGCGCCCACCGAATCGGTGCCCCACGCGCTCGCTCCGCGGGCCGCGGCGAAAATCGCCACGAGCACCGCCGCACCGGCCGCTGCGTACACGTGCAGATTGCGCGTGCCGTGCTGCCATTCGCTCGGCGGTTCGATGTGGGATGTCGGTTCGGCACCGAAAGTCGGTTCGGCACCGGAAGTCGGTTCGGTACCGGAAGTCGGTTCGGCACCGGAAGTCGGTTCGGTACCGGAAGTCGCAGCCTCCGTGCCGCGCCCACCCCACGGGACAACAGGTCGTCGCATCGGTCTCCCCTCCAGGTGTACCGAGGAGCCCCGACGTCCTCGGCCCTGCCGGTCGGCCGGAACGCTACCTCGAGCGGCGGACCCGATGCGGACCCTTCGGGCGCGGCGTCACCGACGGACACACGAGTTGGCACCGGTCGGTGTGACAATTAACATACCCCCCGGCCATCAGGGTGTTGAACCAGGTCACGGCCGTTTATGAAGGAACAGGACGCGCATGGGAGAATCTCGCGAGAATTTTTCCCTACGTGTCGGTAACACCCATAGGTGTAAGCACGACACAATCTGTGACGATTCAGACGAGACCGGAGGAGTCTGCATGACTGTCCAGCTTGATTCGCCTGGCCTTGCGTCCGTCGGCGAAGCTTCGTCGGCCGAGGCAGAGCTCGGGGAGCTGTTCGAGCAGATCAAGGAGCTCGACGCTCAGCTGCTCGCGGTGATCAAGCGGCGTTCGGAGCTCGTTCAGCGCGCCGGAGCATCCGCGAAGGGCACCGACGCGAGCCGCGAAGCACAGGCCGAGGAAATGGCCGTCATGGGACGCTTCGCCGAACTCGGCACCGACGGCAGCACGCTCGCGATGACGCTGCTGCGCCTCGGCCGCACCCGCAAGGCCTGAGACCTACCACCGACGGCCCCCGCACCACATGGTGCGGGGGCCGTCGCCGTAGCCGTCCACCGCTTCGCATCACGCCGGTCGCAAATGTGGCCGCCCGCTCCCCTGTCGGCATACCGTCGGGACATCCCCGAAGAACGGACAAGGCAGCATGGATCTCGGACTCGCTGCCAAGCGGTCCATCGTCACCGGCGGTAGCCGCGGCATCGGCTACGCCATCGCGCGGGCACTGGCCACCGAAGGTGCCGACGTGGTGATCGCGGCCCGTACCGCGGCCGATCTCGACATCGCGGCGAAGACCCTCTCGGAGGAGACCGGGCGACGAATCGTTCCCGTGCCCACCGACACCAGCGACCAGGCCTCGGTCGACGCACTCGTCGCGCGGGCCGTCGCCGAACTCGGTGGCGTCGACATCCTCGTCAACTCCGCCGCCACACCCTGGACCGCCGACAAGCCGACGAGTTTCGCCGCGACCACCGACGACATCGTGCGCAACGAAGTCGAGATCAAGATCCTCGGCTGTCTGCGCACCGCACGCGCCGTCGCCCCCTACCTGATCGAGCAGGGCTGGGGCCGGATCATCAACATCAGCGGGCTCGGCGCGCGCAGCGCGAACTCCATCGCCCAGACGGTCCGGAACGTCAGCGTTGCAGCCGTGACGAAGAACCTCGCCGACGAACTCGGCCCGCACGGCATCAACGTCACCGTGGTCCACCCCGGCCGCACCCGCACCGAACGGCTGGCGGCGCGACTGGCCGAGGAGTCCGCCGAGACGGGCACGCCGATAGCCGAACTGGAACAGCAGATCGCGAAGAACTCCGTGAACCGCCTCATCGACGCGAGCGAGGTCGCCGACGTCGTCGCGTTCCTCGCGAGCCCGCGCAGCATCGGCATCACCCGCGATGCGATCGCCGTGGGCGGCGGCGTACCCGGCGCGGTCTACTACTGACCGGTCCGACGAAACGATACGGCACCGCCGTCAGCGCAAGATTCGACGGCACCGCCGTCAGCGCAAGATTCGACGGCACCGCCGTCAGCGCAAGATTCGACGGCACCGCCGTCAGCGCAAGATTCGACGGCACCGCCGTCAGCGCAGGATCGTTTTGATCTCCAGGAACTCCTCGAGCCCGAAGACACCGGCCTCGCGTCCGATACCCGACTGCTTGTAACCACCGAAAGGTGCGTCGGTGTTGAAGGCGCCGCCGTTGATGTAGACCTGACCGGTGCGCATACGGCGGGCCACGGCCTCCGCTCGCGCTGGGTCGGCCGACCAGACCCCACCGGACAGGCCGTACTCGCTGTCGTTGGCAATGCGCACCGCATCGTCCTCGTCCTGGTATCCGATGATCGACAGCACCGGCCCGAAGATCTCCTCGCGGGCGATCGTCATCTCCGGCGCGACGTTCGTGAACACGGTCGGGCCGACGAAGTAGCCGGTGGTGAACTCGGTTTCGCGTCCGTCGAGCACCAGTTCGGCCCCCTCCTCGACGCCCTTGTCGATGTACGCCTTCACGCGTGCCTGCTGCGTGCCGCTGACGAGCGGGCCCAGCTTCGACGACGGATCGTCGGGCAGCCCGAGGGTGTAGGCCCGCGCGACCTGCTCGGCGACGGCGGTGGCCTCCTGCAGACGGTCGGCGGGGACGAGCATGCGGGTCAGGGCGGTGCAGGTCTGGCCGGAGTTGAGGAAGCACTTGCCGACACCCTCGGTGACGGCGGCGGTGAGGTCGGCATCGTCGAGGATGATGTTGGCCGACTTGCCGCCGAGTTCGAGCGCGACCTTCTTCACCGTCTCCGCAGCGACGACCGAGACGCGCTTGCCGGCACGCGTCGAGCCCGTGAACGACACCATGTCGACGTCGGGGTGTGCGGCGATGGCCTCGCCGACGACCGGTCCGTAACCGCTGACGAGGTTGAACACGCCCGGCGGCAGGCCGGCCTCGTCGACGATGTCGACGAGCGCGTAGGTCACCAGCGGCGCGACCTCGGTGGGCTTGAGCACCACGGTGCACCCGGCGGCGAGCGCGGCGAACACCTTGAGCACCACCTGGTGCAGCGGGTAGTTCCACGGGGTGATCGCCCCGACGACCCCGATGGGTTCGCGTACGACCAGGGCGTTGCCGATCTCCTGGTCGTCGAAGTCGTACGTTCCGGCCAGCGACGCATAGGCGGCAATATTCTTCAGCGGCATCCCGACCTGGATGGCACGCGCGAAGTGAGCGGGCATCCCCATGTCCTGGGAGACGACGCTCGTGAGTTCGTCGGCACGCTCGTTCGCCAGCGAGGAGACCTTCTCCAGGTAGGCGGCGCGCGACGCACCACTGAGCGCGGACCAGGCCGGGAAGGCCGCCTTCGCTGCGGCGACCGCCCGATCGACATCGGAGGCGGCACCCTCGGCGACCGCGGCGACGACCTCTTCGGTCGTCGGGTTCACGACCTCGATGCGGCCGGCGCCGTCGGAGTCCACCCACTGCCCGTCGATGTAGATCTTCGTGCGGTCGAGAATGTCGGTCATATCGCTCTCCCTGCTCGTAGTCCGGCCTGTCGACGCGGTTGGGCGCGAGCGTAGCGAAGACCCTCCCGCAATAAAGCGTTTACTCCCGGCGGGTTGTGATGTATCCCGCCGTCACCGGAGTTAACACGTGCGCTACACTTGCCATTGCTGCTCGCGCGCTCCACCGTCGCAACGCACGGCGCATTCGGACAAAGACGTCTGCATTCACACACATCGTCTCCGGCACACGTCTATGCACCTCAGGAGCTGCGCCTTCCCACGCGTTCCCCTTCTTCGCATCGTCACTGCCGGTCGACGTCGAATTCGATGCACCGAGGAGGACGTCCGTGACGCACGCCAGTGACACCGGCCTGTACGACAGCACGCTGGACAAGAGCAGTTGTGGTGTCGGTTTCATCACCCGCAAGGACGGCGTGCAGACCCACGACGTGCTCACCCGCGGTCACGAGGCCCTGTGCGTCGTGCCGCACCGCGGTGGCATGTCCGCCGAGGGTGTCGGCGACGGAGCCGGCATCAACGTGGACCTGTCGGTCGCCTTCTTCTCCGAGATCACCGGAAAGCCCTTGCAGGAAGGGCACTTCGGCGTCGGAAACTTCTTCCTCCCCACCGATCCCGCGGCGCATGCCGATGCCGAGGAACTCGTCTCGTCGGCACTCGCCGGAGCCGGGGTCACCGTGCTCACGATGCGCGACGTCCCCGTCGACGACAGCGTGTTGCGTCCTGCCGCAACGAAATACCAGCTGCCGATCCGTCAGTGGATCTTCACGCGGCCCGATGCGTGCGACTCCGTCGACGAGTTCGACCGACTGCTGCACGGCGTGCTCCTCGAGGTCGAGGCCCGCGCCTACACCGAGCCGGAACTGGGCGGGCTGTACCCGCTCTCGCTCAGTGCGCGCACGCAGGTTCTCAAGAACCGCTTGAACTCTCACGAGGTCATCCCGTACTTCCGCGATCTCACCGATCCGCGGCACGCGGTGCACACCCTGTTCTTCCACACCCGGTTCTCGACGAACACCGATCCGCATCCGACGATGGCGCAGCCGTTCCGCCTCATGGCGCACAACGGTGAGCTGAACACCGATCGCAAGAACCGGCTGTTCGAGGGCGCCCTCGCCCGCGCGATGGGCCGTGACATCATTCGCCCGCCGGGACAGTCCGACAGCTGCCGCTTCGACCAGACCCTGGCCTCGCGTATCGCCCACAACGAACTCGACCTCGTCACCGCCGTCGTGCAGATGATGCCGCCTGCCTGGGAGAACGACACCGAGCTGTCGCCACAGGTCCGCGCGATGCTCGAGTTCTTCTCCCTGTACGAGGAGAAGAACGACGGCCCCGCGGCGCTGGTCTTCGGCAACGGCACCGTCGTCGGCGCGCGCCTCGACCGCCTCGGCCTGCGTCCGCTGCGCACCGTGGAGACCGAAGAGTACCTCGCCGTCACCTCCGAGGCCGGCCAGTTCGACTTCGCGCCCGAGACCGTGCTGCGTCGCGGCCGCATCGAGGCCGGTGGCATGCTGTACTTCGATCACCGCACGCGCCGCTCCTACGGAGCGGATGAGGCGCTCGAACTTCTTGCTGCCCGGCAGAATTACGCGTCGCTCGTCGACGAGGCCCGCCGCAATCTCGATGCCCTGCCCGAGGTTCCCGCCGAGAAGGCCGGTTCCCCGCTGCGCTACAACGGCGATCTCGAGCGTTACCAGCGCTACGTGTCCTACAGCATCAACCAGGAATCCTTCCGGTTCATGCTCGACCCGATGCTCGCGTCGGGTCAGGAGCGCATCTCCGCGATGGGTTACGGCAACGCCATCAACGCCCTGTCGGATCAGGAAGGCGGTGTGGCCAAGTACTTCTCGCAGCGCTTCGCCCAGGTCACCAACCCGTCGCTGGACTCGATCCGCGAAGCGGACGGCATGACCCTGCGCGTCGCGCTCGGTGCTCGCCCCGGTAGCGGTGCTCCCGTCTCGTCCGCGACCCAGATCGTGGTGCCCACCCCGATCCTCACGCACCTCGACATGCTGCGTATCCGCGAGCAGTCCGACACCCCGGTGCGGCGTTTCGAGATGCTGTACTCCCCCGTCTTCGACGACGCCAAGGCGAACGCGGCCGCGCTCGCCGCCGCGATCGACGGTACGGCCGAGGCCATTGCCGATTTCGCCCGCGAATCCGGTGGCATCGCCGTGCTCACCGACCGCCACGTCTCCACCGACCGCGCCGGACTGCCGATGGTGCTCACCGTCGCGGCGGTCAACCAGCGCCTGATCGACGAGGGATTGCGTCTGCGCGTGTCCGTCATCGTCGAATCCGGACAGCTGTTCTCGTCGCATCACATCGCCGCGACCCTCGGTTTCGGTGCCGCTGCGGTGTATCCGCTCACGGTGCAGATGCGCGCCGAGGAGAAGTTCGGCGACGATGCCGACGCCGCGTTCCTGAAGTTCCGCAAGGCGGCCGAGAAGTCGCTCATGAAGACGATGGGACGCGTCGGCCTGTGCACCGTCGAGTCGTACATCGGCGGTGAGTTCTTCGAGCCGAGCTATCTCGACACGAGTGACGAGGTGCTCGCGCGCTGGTTCCCGAACGTGAAGTCCCCGGTCGGCGGTGTCGGTTTCACCACCCTCGCGCAGGCCGTCGCCGACTGGCACCGTCGCGCTCTCACCGTGGAGACGGAGAAGGACGTCCCGCTGCTGGGTCTGTTCAAGGAGCGCGCCGAGGGCGCCGGTCACTCGTTCGGCACGACCGCCGTGCGCGGCTTCGTGGACATGACCGAGGAGCCCTTCGCGCTGCCCGTGGAGAAGGAGGCCGAGCCGGATCTGACCGACGCGCTGCGTCTGCTGCCGCTGCACCGGCTCTCCGACGCGCACGGTCTCGACGACGCGTCGTACCGCTACGGCGGCTTCCGCGCCCTGACACCCGCCGAGATCGATGCCTTCGAGATCACCCCGGGTTACCGCGCGTTCGCCCGCACGATGGCCGACGAGCGCACACAGCGTCCCGCGGCGCTGCGCGACGTGCTCGCCCTGCCCGCCGACGTCACCTACGCCGTCACCGCCGAGGACTTCACCAAGGAGATGGGCCGCTTCGCGCGGTTCGGCAACAACTCGATGCTCGTGCGCGGGATCTCCGCGGCGCGGGTCGGTGAGAGCGAATTCGTCCTGCGTCTGACCGGTCCGCTCGCAGACGACCACCGTCGTCCCGATGCGCTCGCGGCCTCGCTCGTCGCGCGCTTCGGTGACGGCATCGTCTCGCACCGTTGCTACGGCGACACCCTGACCGTGCACGCGATCGGTGACGCCGCGCGCTATCTCGAGCAGGTCCGCCAGGCCCCGCTGAGCGTGCGGCTCGACCGGGTGCAGCCGGCGCACGAGATCACCCCGGCGCTCGCGTCGGGTGCGATGAGCCATGGCGCGCTCAACTCCAACGCCCACGAGGCCGTCGCCCACGGCACCAACATGGTCGGCGGCATCTCGAACTGCGGTGAGGGCGGCGAGCACATCTCCCGCTACGGCACCATCCGCGGGTCGCGCATCAAGCAGTTCGCGTCCGGCCGCTTCGGTGTGTGGGCCGGTTATCTCGCCGATCCGATGCTCGAGGAGATCGAGATCAAGATCGCGCAGGGCGCGAAGCCCGGTGAGGGCGGCCAGTTGCCCGCCAAGAAGGTCACGGTGGAGATCGCCGCGGCGCGCGGTGCGACCCCGGGCGTCGAGCTGGTCTCGCCGCCGCCGCACCACGACACCTACTCCATCGAGGACCTCGCCCAGCTCATCCACGACGCCAAGGCGGCGCGGGTGCGGGTGATCGTCAAGCTCGTCTCCTCGGAGGGCATCGGCACGATCGCCGTGGGTGTCGCGAAGGCCGGCGCCGACGTCATCAACGTCGCCGGCAACACCGGCGGCACGGGTGCCGCCTCGGTGACCTCGCTGAAGTACGCGGGCCGGTCCGCGGAGATCGGTGTGGCCGAGGTCCACCAGGCCCTCACGGCCAACGGTCTGCGCGACAAGGTCGTGCTGCGCTGCTCGGGTGCGCACCAGACGGCGTCGGACGTCATCGTCTCCGCGCTGCTCGGCGCCGACAGCTTCGAGTTCGGCACCACCGCGCTGATGATGCTCGGCTGCGTCATGGCGAAGAACTGCAACGTCAAGTGCCCGGCAGGTCTGACCACGAATCCCGAAGTGTTCAACGGCGATCCGCGGGCGATGGCCCAGTATCTGCTCAACGTCGCGCACGAGACCCGAGAGCTGCTCGCCCGCCTGGGTCTGCGGTCGCTGCGCGACGCACGTGGCCGCGCCGACCTGCTGCACCTGCTCGACCACCCGTCGAGCGTGGGCCGGCTGGACCTGCGGGCGATGCTCGCGGTGCTGCCCGAGGTGCACATCGACAATCCGGTCTACATGGAGAAGGACTACTCGCTCGACGAGGCGTGGGTGGCCCGGCTGCGCGAGGCCCTCGTCGATGCGAAGGAGCTCACCGTCTCGCTCGGCGACGGCGTGCAGCTGACGAACAACAACAAGAGCGTCGGCGCGCAGCTGGCGATCGACATCGAGCGCATGCTCAACCACGAGGATCTCGGCGCCCTGCCGGCCGTGCTCGACGACGAGCGCGGACGCCGCTGGCTGCGCGACGGCACCGTCACCATCACCACCTCCGGTTCGGCGGGCCTGTCCTTCGGGGCGTTCTGCAACGACGGCATGCACATCGAGCACACCGGTACCGCCAACGACGGCGTCGGCAAGGGCCAGTGCGGCGGGCAGATCGTGCTGCACTCCCCCGGCGGCGGCAGCGACCGACGCGGCGGCAACGTGCTCATCGGCAACTTCGCGCTCTTCGGTGCGACCGGTGGTCGCCTGTTCGTCGAGGGTGAGGCCGGCGACCGCTTCGCGGTGCGCAACTCCGGCGCCACCGCCGTCGTCGAGGGTGTCGGCGAGTTCGCCTGCGAGTACATGACCAACGGCGCGGTGCTCAACATCGGCGAGTTCGGCAAGGGCTTCGGCAACGGCATGTCGGGCGGGTTCGTCTACCAGTACGACCCCGAGGGCCTGCTCCCCCGCAAGGCCAGCGCCGACTCGATCGTCCTCGGGTCGATCACCGGTGACGACCCGCAGGCCGCGATCCACAACGCCGCCGTGCTGCAGCTGCTGCACCTGCACGTCGAGGCGACCGGCTCGGTGAAGGCCCGCTTCCTGATCGACAACTGGCAGGTCGAGCAGCACCGCTTCGCGTACGGCATGCCGCGCGCGCTGCTGCAGTACCAGGACCTCGACGAGATCCTCGCCGCAGCGTCGCGCAAGGATCTCGCCGCCGAGGTCGCCACGGCGCTGGTCGCGCACCAGGTGCGCAAGTTCAAGGAGAACTACCGCTCGGGTGTTCCCGTCGCCGGTGGTGTCACCCCGGACGCGACCGACACCGAGGCCATGTACGCGCTGCTCAACAACTACACGGTGCTCGCCGCCGCGCAGGAGATGGCGCTGCAGAAGGTCCCCGACGCGACCGACGTGTCGGATCCGGCGGTGCAGAAGGCCGCTCGCAATCTGCTGCTCACGGAGGACTTCTTCCTCGTCGCGAAGCTCGAGCGCTACGCCCTCGCGGCGATCGCCGATCACACCGACGAGCAGCTCGCGGCGCTGGTCGCCGACAAGCGCCTGAACGACTACAAGCAGGCCCTGGCCCTGCGCAACGTCCGCTCGGTCGATGCGCCGGGTACCTACGGCTGGATCCTCTTGCAGAGCCGCAAGAATCTCGACGCCGCAGGTCGCCTGCCCGGTTACGAGGAACTGTTCGCACGCAACGCCGTCCCGAACGTCCTCACCTCCACGATGGGAGTCTCCGCGTGACCACCACCGGCCCGTTCATTCCCCTCGACGCTCCGTTCACCACCGATCAGCGGTCGTGGCTCTCCGGCTTCGTCGCCGGGATGCAGACCCGCCTGTTCTCCGGTGGTCCCGCCGCCGATGCCGGGACCGTCGGCTCGGCGCCTGCTCTGCACGTGCTCTACGGCTCGCAGACCGGCAATGCCGAAGCCGTCGCCGAGGACGCCGCGGCTGCAGCGCGCACCCAGGGCTTCGCGCCCGTCGTGTGCGCTCTCGACGACATGGACCTCGACCGGTTCGCCGGTCTGGGCCAGGTCCTGATCGTCACATCCACCTACGGCGAGGGCGAGATGCCCGACAACGCCGAGCTGTTCTGGGAGGCACTGTCGGCCGAGAGCGCGCCGCGCCTCGACGGCATGAACTTCGCGGTGCTCGCCCTCGGCGACACCGGTTACGACGGGTTCTGCCAGGCCGGCAAGCTCATCGACATGCGTCTCGAGCAGCTCGGTGCGCAGCGCATCGTGCCGCGGGTGGACTGCGACGTCGAGTTCGAGGAGCTCGCCGCGACGTGGATCGCGGAGACGCTGCCGCTCGTCGCGGCCGTCGAGGGCATCGTGGGCGATGGCGCTCCCGCCCCCGCGGCGCCGGCCCGGGCGAAGTCGCAGTGGACCCGCAAGAATCCCTATCCGGCGGTGCTGACGTCGAACGTGCTCCTGTCCGGGGAGGACTCGGCCAAGGAGATTCGGCACTACGAGTTCGCGCTCGCCGATTCCGGTCTCGAATACGAAGCGGGCGACGCGCTGAACGTGGTGCCCGTCAACGACACCGAACTCGTGCACGCGATCCTCGGTCGGCTCGGTCTCGACGGCGCGACCGTCCCCGAGGGTCACGACGACACGCTCGAGCACCTCCTCACCTACAACTACGAGATCACCGCTCCGTCCGTCGATCTCCTCGAGGAGATCGAGAAACACACGGGTAACGAGGAACTCACCTATGTGCTGCGGCACGGCGACAAGGCCGCGCTCGACGAATGGTTGTGGGGCCGCGACATTCTCGACGTGCTCCTGCTCGATCCTGCGCCCGAGCTGTCGGCCGAGCAGTTCCTGGCGCTGCTGCGTCCGCTGCAGCACCGGGCGTACTCGATCTCGTCGAGCCCGAACGCGTGCGACGGTTCGGTGCACCTGACGGTCGCGGCGGTGCGCTACGGCACCGACGGCCGCGAGCGTCGCGGGGTGTGCTCGACCTTCCTCGCCGATCGTGTCGGTGAAGGCAAGGTCGGCATCTTCGTGTCGAAGAACAAGGCCTTCCGCGTGCCCGCCGACGACACCGCACCGATGATCATGGTCGGTCCGGGCACCGGCATCGCACCCTTCCGCGGCTTCCTGCAGGAACGTCGCGCACGGGGTGCGACGGGGAAGAACTGGCTGTTCTTCGGCGACCAGAAGCGCGGCTGCGACTACATCTACGAACAGGAGTTGGCCGAGTTCGCCGACTCGGGTGTGCTCACGCGCCTGGACCTGGCGTTCTCCCGCGATCAGGCCGAGAAGATCTACGTGCAGACCCGCATGAAGGAGCACGGCGCGGAACTGTTCGCGTGGCTCGAGGAGGGTGGACACTTCTACATCTGCGGCGACGCGTCGCGGATGGCGAAGGACGTCGACCGTGCGCTGCACGAGATCGTCGCCGAGCACGGCGGCATGAAAGACGAGCAGGCCGCCGAGTACGTCACCACCCTCAAGCGCGAGAAGCGGTACGTGCGCGACGTGTACTGAGCAGGCCGGGGGTACGCACCGCCGCCGCGAGGCTCGCAACACCATCGGTCACCGGTGGCGTTGCGAGCCCCGAGCGCGTGTTGCGAACCTCCCCGGAGGCACCATCGGAATGCCTTAGACTGTGCTGCAGGTCACACGAGGGAGTAGCTCGATGCCCGATCGCTCCGCAGCACGCAGCCGGCAGGCACCGACCGCCGACAGTCCCGACCGGATCCGCAACGTTGCCCTGGTGGGGTGCAGCGGCTCCGGGAAAACCACCCTCACCGAATCCCTCGCCGTCGCAGCGGGCGCCGTCGGGCGCGCCGGGCGCGTGGCAGAGGGCACCACGGTGTCCGACTACGAGGGGATCGAGCAGCGCCACCGCAGGTCGGTGCAGCTGTCCGTCGTCCCCCTCGAATGGAACGACATCAAGATCAACCTGATCGACACGCCGGGACACCCCGACTTCGACGCCGAGGTCCGCGCAGCCCTGCACGCGGCCGACGCGGCGATCTTCGTCGTCTCCGCCACCGATCCCATCAGCGCAGCGACCCGCGCGCTCTGGCGCGAATGCGACGACGAGGCGATCCCCCGCGCGATCGTGGTGAACAAACTCGATGTCGCCCGGCACAGCTTCGACGACATGCTCACCGACTGTCACGTCGCCTTCGGATTGGGACCGGACACCCTGAGGGCCATGTTCTATCCCGTCTACGACGGCGACCGCCCGATCGGGTCGATGGGTCTGCTGACGGGCCGCAGCTACGGCGAACCCGGTCCGTGCCCGGTGTCCACCGAAGCGCGCGAGAGCCTCGTGGAGGCCATCTCCGGCCAGGACGACACGCTCATGGAGCGGTTCATCGCCGGCGAGCAACTCGACACGGCCTCCCTGCAGGAAGGACTCACCCGCGAGATCCTGGCGTGCACCCTGCACCCGGCCGTTCCCGCCGACGAGACGGGGATCGGTGCCGTCGAACTGCTCGAATTGATCACCACCGGATTCCCCGCACCGACGCAGCGCGGTCGTGGTGCACCGCCGTGCGATCCGGACGGTCCGCTCGCCGCGCAGGTCGTGCGCGTGGCCGGCGACTCCTATGTCGGGCGGATCAGCCTGGTGCGCGTGTACGCCGGCACGCTGCGACCCGACACGATCGTCGCACTGGCCGACGGCGACCGCGACAGCCGCGAACGCATTCCCGCCCTGACGAGCCCGTTCGGCAAGCAACAGCGCCCGGTCGGTGAAGCCGTGGCGGGAGACATCGCCTCCGTCGGGAAGCTCGCGACGGCACAACCCGGTGACGTCCTGTACGACCCCGACCATCCGGTCCCGCTCGACCGGTGGCCCACCCCGACTCCCCTGCTCCCCGTCGCGATCGAGGCACACACCCGCACCGACGACGACAAGCTGTCCCAGGCCCTGTCGCGCCTCGCCTCCGAGGATCCCGCGCTGCGCGTCGAGCAGAATCCCGAGACCCATCAGCTCGTGCTGTGGTGCACGGGTGAAGCGCACGCCGAACTGGTCCTCGAACGGTTGCGCACCCGGCACGGTGTCCAGGTCGACACGGTCGAGCATCGGGTGCCGCTCGAGGAGACCTTCGCCGGCCCCGCGAAAGGCCACGGCAGGCTCGTCAAACAATCCGGCGGGCACGGTCAGTACGCGGTCGTCGACGTCGAGGTCGAACCACTGCCGGTGGGCAGCGGGGTGGTGTTCGCCGAGAAGGTGGTGGGCGGTGCGGTTCCGCGCCAGTTCGTCCCGTCCGTGGAGAAGGGCGTGTACGCGCAGGCCGAGAAGGGCGTGACGACGGGATATCCGCTCGTCGACGTGCAAGTCACCCTGGTCGACGGCAAGGCCCACTCGGTGGATTCGTCCGACGCGGCCTTCCAGGCCGCCGCCGGGCTGGCCCTACGGGATGCGGCCTCACACAGCACCGTTCGCGTACTCGAACCGGTCGCCGCCGTGCGGGTGATCGTGCCGGAGGAGCATCTCGGCGCGGTCCTCGGCGATCTGTCGGCCCGGCGCGGACGGGTGCTCGGCACCGAATCCCCCGAGCCGGGTATCGCCCTGTTGCGCGCGGAGGTTCCCGAGCTCGAACTCGGCCGCTATCCGGTGGAACTGCGGGCCATCACGCAGGGCACCGCCGATTTCGCCCGCCAGTATCTGCGGCACGAACCGATGCCCGAGAATCTCGCGGCCCGCTACGGCGAGTCGGACTGACCGCTGCACCGCACGAGCAGCGTGTCAGCATGAACGCCATGAGCGTTCTGCTGTGCTTTCACGCACACCCCGACGACGAGGTGTTCCTCACCGGTGGCGTGATGCGCCGAGCCGCCGACGCCGGGCATCGCGTCGTCCTCGTCGTCGCCACCGACGGTGCCCGCGGCGAATATCCCGACGGGCTGCTCGCGCCCGGCGAATCCCTCGCCGCCCGCCGCACGAAGGAACTCGAGGAATCGGCCCGGGCGCTGGGTGCGGCGCGGGTGGTGCCCTTCGGATACGGCGATTCGGGGATGGCCGGCACCGCCGGCAACCACGACCCGAATGCCTTCACCAACGCCGATCCGAGCAAGGTGGGAGCCAGGCTGGCCGCCGTGATCGAGCAGGAACGCGCCGATGTCGTCACGATCTACGACGCGCACGGCGGCTACGGTCATCCCGATCACGTCCAGGTCCACCGGGCCGGGATCCATGCCGAACGGATCACCGGACACGACGCCGTCTACGAGGCATCGAGCAACCGGGACCACCTGATGCGGCTGCTCTCGGCGCTGCCGGACACCCCCGACGACGTGCGCCCACCGGACCTCGAGACGTTCGGCCTACCGGAATCGGAACTGACCACCGCGGTGGACGTGTCGACGGCGCTGGCCGCCAAACGCGCTGCCATGATCGGCTATGAGTCGCAGATCGGAGACTTCGGGCCGATGCTGAACATGCCCGAGGAACACCTGCGGGCCGCCTTCGGTGTCGAATGGTTCCGGCGCCGCGGTGTTCCGCCCGGGCTGCAGGAGACCGAGCTCCCGCTCTGACCCGAACGATCACGAGGAGAGAAGTGGAACAACGCATCGAGGTCTCGCGCAACATCGCCGCACCACCATCCGCGGTGTGGCGGGTGCTCACCGCGCTGGACGAGGCGCCCACCACCCTGCGTGCGGTGAAGGCCGTGGAACGACTGGACGGCACCGGCTACGAGGTGGGCACACGGTGGCGGGAGACCCGCGTGATGTTCGGGCAGTCGGCGACCGAGGAGATGCAGGTCGCCGAGGCGGATCCGGAGCGGCGCACCGTCGTCGTCGCCGAATCCCGCGGCGCCCGCTACCGGACCGTCTTCGATCTGACCCCCTCGGCGGGCGGCACGGATCTGTCCGTGGAGTTCTCCGGCGAGAGCGGACCCCTCGGCGCCTTCGCTCAGCTTGCGATGACCGTGTTCGCGCCGCTCGCGAAACGCGCGACCCGCAAGGCCCTCGAACAGGACCTCGCCGACATCGCCGCCGCAGCCGAGCGGGCGGGATGAGCTAGGCGGCGGGAACGGTCTCATCGAGCTTGCCGGTGGTGATCGGTGTGAGCAGAACCGTTGCCCGTTTGACCGTTCCGGCGCTCGGGTACCGCTCCCCTGCACCCTACGAACGAAGGACGGACGTCGATGGACAACGCCCCCAAGCACGGTTCGGGCCGCCCAGAGGACAACGACGACCTCACCGGGCAGAAGATCAAACATCTCGTCGACAAGCTCGAGCAGAAGGTCGAGAAGGAACGCGAGGAGGAGGGTGCGCCCGGCAACGTCGCGGACCGGGTGAGGACGGAGAAGGTCGAGCCCGACGATCAGGCTCCCGAATGAGTCGGCCTCAGGCGTAGATCCGCCCGTAGAGATCGCAGATCTCCTCGGCCGTCGGGATCCTCGGGTTGTTGTTCGGGGATCCCGACGCCAGCGCCTGCTCGGCCATGACCGGGAGCCTCTCGTCCCAGGTCTGCTTGTCGATGCCGTACGACTTCGGTGTCGGCACCTCCACGTCGCGGCACAGTTCCTTCAGCGCGACGACCAGGTCTGCGGCGGCGGTCGCATCCGAGGCGTCCGTCGAGGCCGCGCCGAGCGCGCGGGCGCAGTCGGCATAGCGGGACTCGGCGGCATCCACCGAGAACTCGGTGACCGCCGGGAACAGCATCGCGTTGGACAGTCCGTGCGCAACATGGAAGTGCGCCCCGATCGGACGGCTCATGCCGTGCACGAGCGCGACGCTGGAGTTGGAGAAGGCGATGCCCGCCTGCGTGGCGGCCAGCATCATCCGCTCGCGCGCCTCGGCGTCCTGCCCGTCCGCGTAGACGCGCCGCAGTACCTGTCCGATGGTGTCGATCGCGACGAGCGCGAGGCTGTCGGAGAACGGGTTCGCCTTCCTGCTGACATAGGCCTCGATGGCATGGGTGAGTGCATCCACGCCGGTGTCCGCCGTCAGGCGCGGGGGCATCGTCATGGTGAGCCGATAGTCGACGATCGCAGCGACCGGCAGGAAGGCCTGGCCCGTGCACAGCATCTTCTCGTCGGACTCGCTGTCGCTGATGATCGTGAACTGGGTTGCCTCCGAGCCGCTTCCCGCCGTGGTCGGCACGGCGATCACCGGTAGCGCCGGGCCGATGTTGTCGCGCGGCACCTTGTAGTCGCGCATGTGACCGCCCTTCCGGGCGAGCAGGCCGAGGGCCTTGGCCGTGTCCATCGGGCTTCCTCCACCGAGCCCGATCACACAGTCGGCGTCGTGCTCGGCGACCGCTGCGGCACCCGCGTCGAGCGAGGCGGTGGTGGGGTCGGGCACGGTCTCGGCGAAGACGGCCGGCCGCAGTCCGGCGGCCTCGAGCTGCGCGACCATCCGATCCACCGCACCGGTGCCGACCAGGAATTTGTCGGTCACCACCAGGGGCCGGGCGAGTCCGAGTCCGGCGACTACCTCACCGATCTCCTCGACGGCGCCCCCGCCGACGCGCATGATGCGTGGAAGTGCGATGGAAGCCACGTGCGATCCCTCCTCGAGTATCCGTCGGACGGGTCGTGTCTACCGCATCACAACCGCGAGTGGAGACATCCGGCGGATCTCGGGGAGTCTCAGCTCCGGACGATCCGTAGGACGTTCCCGCCTGCCCCGGAGCCCTTCCGCGCGGTGAGCAGCCCGAGGCGCTCGAGGTCGTCCGCGCGGTAACCGGGCCATCCGTGCAGCATGCGACGCCACCGTTCCGGCACTGCGGACGCACCCCACCGGGCGCCGAGCAGTCCGCCCGCGATGGCCGCGACCGTGTCGGTGTCGTTGCCTGCGCGCACGGCCAGTTCGAGCGCCTCCGGCAGGTGTCCGGGGCCGTCGGTGCGGGCGTGTGTGATCGCCCACCACGCCGCCTGCAGGGCGTGGACGACCCAGCCGTTGTTGTCGAACACGCGCGGACTCGGCGCGGTCTCCGCCTCGTCCAGCAGCGCCGTCCACCGCTGTGCGGCGGGCTGGGACAGGCAGGACAGGGCGACCCGCACCCCGTCGAAGGTGCCGTGGAGGACGGCGTGACGGATCGCGAACGACCACAGTCGGCATGCCTCGGATGCCTGCTCGTCCGCGTGGGTGAGGCTGCTGATCGCATGCGCCGTGGACAGGCACCGCTCGGCGTCGTCGAGGTAGGCGAGCCCGACGGGTGCGGTGCGCATGAGCGATCCGTTGCCACCGGTGCGTCCGGGGAGGCTGCGGGCGCGCGCCGTCATGGTGACGGCGGTGGGGCCCGCCTCGCGCAGGACGGCACGCGTCTGGTTGCCGATGTCCTTGGGGTTCGTGGCGTACCAGCGGAGGAACTGCGCCGCGACCGCGTCGAGTCCGGCGCCCTCACCGATGTCGACGCCGGTCGCCGAGACCTCGGCGATCGCGAGGGCCATGGAGGTGTCGTCGGTCCACTCACCGGGCGCGAACGGCCCGAGTCCGCCGCCGATCATGTCGATGGGCGTGGTGTCCGTCGGATACGTGAATTCGTATCCGGCCCCGAGTGCGTCGCCTGCTGCGGTGGCGAGCAGGACTCCGGCTGCCCGGTCGTTCTGTGCTGCGGTTGTTTCCATGAACCCCTCTATTCGATCAAGTCTGCGCTAACGTTAGCGCATCAATGATTGAATGTCCATCATGGGCACACCGACCGACTCGACCGGCAGGTCGCTCACCGACTACCCGCGCCCCTCGGTGGCCGTGGACGTCGCCGTCCTCACCATCGACGAAGTACTGAAGGTACTGGTCGTCGAACGTCCCGACGGCACCTTCGCCCTGCCGGGCACCTTCCTGCACCCCGGTGAGCGACTCGCCGAGGCCGCCGAACGCGCCCTGCGCGACAAGGCCGGACTCACGGGTGTCGACTTCCACCAGCTGGCCATGCTCGACGATCCCGAGCGCGACGACCGCGGGTGGGTGCTGTCGATGGCCCACGGCGCCGCGGTGCCGGTCGCCGAGATCCCCGCCGAGGCGTATCTCGTGCCGACCACCGAGACCTCCGACCTCGCCTTCGACCATGCCGAGATCGTCGACCTGGCCGTCGCCGACCTGCGACGCCGGTACTCCGCCGAGGTCGACCCCGGCAACTTCCTCGGCGAGCAGTTCACCGTGCTCGACCTGCGACTGCTGTACGAGACCGTCTATGCCCGCAGCTATCCCAAGGACACCTTCCGCCGGCACCTGCTGCACGGCCTCGAACCCACCGGCGAACTGCACAGGGAGGGCACGGGCCGGCCCGCCGAGATCTACCGCCGGCGCGGCACTCCCCTGCCGTCGTCCACCGCCGCCTTCCTCCTGCAGTGAGAAATCAGGCCGTCGGCCTGCAACGAAGAATCAGGACGCCAGCGCGTGCGCGATCTCCGCGGCGACCGCGACGTTCCCGCGATAGACCGCGACATTCGTCTCGAGCGAGTGCCCCTCGGTGGCCCGGTGCATGTGTTCGAGCAGGAACGGGGTGATCGCCTTGCCGCGTGTCCCGGCCTCGGCTGCGGCGTGTTCGGCCTCGGCGAGCACGCGATCGTGCAGTTCCGGATCGATCTGAGCCTCGGCCGCCACCGGATTCCCGACGAGCACCGCCGCCCGCAGACCCAGCCCGTCCCGCGCCCGCGCCACCGCCGCGGCCTGCTCCGCCGACTCCACCTCGTCGACATCGCAGCCGCTGTCGCGCACATAGAAGCCGGGAAAACGCGTGGTCCGATAGCCGACCACGACCACCCCGAGCGTCTCGAGCCGTTCGAGTGTGGCAGGGATGTCGAGGACGGATTTGACGCCGCCGCTCACCACGAGGATCGGAAGTGTCGCCAGCGCAACGAGATCCGCGCTCTCGTCGAAGGTCGACGAAGCCCCCCGATGCACGCCGCCCAGGCCGCCGGTGGCGAATACGTCGATCCCGGCGCGATGCGCGAGCAGCGCCGTCGCCGACACCGTGGTCCCCCCGTGCAATCCCTTCGCCGCCGCGACCGGCAGGTCGCGGATACCGAGCTTGACGACCGGGACGTCCTCGGCACCGAGCATGCGGATCTGCTGTTCCGACAAACCGACCGTCGGCGTGCCGTCGACAACCCCGATGGTCGCGGGCAGCACCCCGGAATCGCGCAGACGTTTCTCGGCCTCGAGGGCGACCTCGACGTTGCGTGGCCGGGTGAGGCCGTGTGTGAAGATAGTCGATTCGAGCGCCACGACCGGCCGTCCGGCCGCGATCGCTTCGCGCACGTAGTCCGCGACGCGGATCGTTTCGCTCATACGACCGACGATAACGCGGCCTAACCGATCGACGCGGCCGTGCGACGTCCCATCTTCGCGAGGATCCGGGCCGTGCGGTCTGCGTCCTCGGAAACCGGCACCGCCGGAGCACAGACACCGTCCATGTAGAGCGCGTCGCCGAAACTGTCGGCGCCGGCCTCCATCCGGTCGAGTTCGGCGTCCGAGAAGGTCACATCGACCCCCGCGCTGCGTGCGATGTCCCAGCGATGCACGAGCATGTCCCAGAGGTAGAACTGTTCGAAGGTCGCACCCACCGTGGTCGGCCCGAAGTATCCGTCGTATGTCGTCGAGACGAACGAGTCGTCCGCGAGGATCTCGGCGATCCGTGCCGTGTGCGTCCTCCACGCCTCGACAGGACGGTCGGTCTCGGGCCGCTCCCCCATCTCGACGCCGCGTCCGGCGAAGAAGTCCCGCTGCGTGTCGATGACGTGGGCCAGGACGTCGCGCGCCGTCCACCCCTCACACGGCGACTGCGCATCCCAGTCGGTGCCGCGGAGCGACGAGATCACGTCGGTGAGCGGCTTGTCGGCCTCTGCGTGTCGCAGTGCTGTTGTATTCATGACTCGATACTGACGACCGGCGAGCGTGAGGTATTGATGAAACCCGACGGCGGCGACCCCCTCGGCGGTCACGACGACACCGACCGTGTCGGCGGTCGCGACGACATCGAACGTGCCCACCTGAAGGATCCGCACGACGCCTCGCACACCATCCACCGTTATCCCGCCGCTTCCGACCTCACGGATCTGATGCAGCGGTACTGGATTCCCGTGTGGTCGGTGCCGGCCGGGCGGGAGGCACCCCAGCGGGTGCTGCGCTATCCGGTCTGCCAACTGGTGGTTGCGCACGATTACGCGCGCTTCTACGGTGTCGAACACGGACTGTCCACGGTCACCCTCACCGGCGAGGGCTGGGCGGTCGGGTCCATGCTCAGCCCGGCGGCCGGGGCACTGATCACGGGCACCTCGCTCGCGGCGTTCACCGACCGGGCCGTCGACCTCACCGATGTCCTCGGCGATGCCGGCGCGCGTCTGATCACGCGGGTTCGGGAGGCGATGGCACACGGCCCGGACTCTCGCGAGTCGCACCGCGCCGCGACGGAGGCGTTCGACGACGTGCTGCGCACCCATCTGCCGATCGATGAGGAGGGGCGACTGGTCAACCGGGTGGTGGCGTTCGTCGAGGAGAACTCCGACGTCCTGCGGGTCGAGCAGGTGCGCGCGGAGTTCGGTCTCGGCGAGCGCGCGCTGCAACGCCTCGTCCAGCGACGGATCGGGCTGACCCCGAAGTGGCTGATCCAGCGGCGGCGACTGCAGGAGGCCGCCGGTCGCCTGCGCGAGAAGCCCGGTTCGTTGTCGGAGGTCGCCGCGGTCCTCGGTTACGCCGACCAGCCGCATTTCGTACGTGATTTCGCGAGGGTCATGGGCATGACGCCGGGCGCGTTCGCGGCTCGCTACGGCGGTGGATGATCGCCCTTGTCCGACAGGTCCGTCGGATTCGGGCGGGTGTACCACATAGTGGAAGGTCCTAAACCTGCGACGCTTCTCGATCAGGTGAATGTAACGAAGCGCACAGTGAAGACGACCTACCTGTCGAAGCACGAGAAGGAACGAAGGGGTTCACCGTGGGACACGACCGCCTACTTTTCATCGGACGTCCGGATGCGGACGAGGTCGCACACTGGAGCACTCTGCGCGAGCTCGCTCCTCAGCGAGGATGGAAGCCCACCCGGACGTTCGAGCCCGGCGAAGTCGCCTGGGCCGTCGCCGCCGGTAGCGCCTTCGAGCAGTCCGGACCGATCGCCGAGGTGATCCATTCGCTGCAGGAAGCTCATATTCCCTGCACCAGCGCACTCGACGCGATCCGCCACGCGTACTCGGCCTCGCGCCTGTCGGTCTAGTTCATAGGTGGGGGCCGCGTCTCGCCGTCGCGGTGCGACTACTCGGGCCCGTCGCGGTGCGACCACTCGGGCCCGTCGCGGTGCGGCCACCCGCTGTGCGTTCTATCCGAAGGGACTGACGTCGAGCCAGGACGCCAGGAACCCGGAGTCGCCGAAGACCTCCACGTCGGCTGCGCCCACAGCGCGCCGACGATAGAGCACCAACAGCAGTTCCGTCAGCGGGCCGCGTACCGCCACGGCACTCTTCTCGTGGGCATGCCGCCACGCGAAGTCCTCGCCGGACAGGTCCACGACCCATTCCGCCGACGTGTCCGTCGCGTGGAAATGCAGCGTCCGGTCGGGTCCGTGCAACGCGCGGTGCCGTTCGACATCGAGTCGTGGCCAGGTGACGACCGCCAGGTCGAGCCATTCGTCCACGCAGTCCACCGCAAGATCGTGGGCCGGCTCGAAGTCCGCTCCCAGTGCGAGTGCAGCGTCGGCGCGATGCACCACGGTCTCGTGGGCGAAGCGTCGGGCGAAGAACTCCGGGGTCTTCTTGCCACCCGGGATCGGTGTCCACACCCGCATGTTCGGACCGACCTCCCGCAACGCGGCCCCGAATTCGCGCGCTCCTTCCCGTAACCACGGAATCAGCTCGTCCGGATCCTCGTCGACGTAGTCCGCCAACTCCCGCATCGCGCGGTCGGTGCGCGGCATCGACCCTTCACCGCGGACCGCCTCGCTCGCCCAGCGGTGGCCGTAGCCGATGTGTCGGGCGAGCTGACCGAGGTTCCATCCCGGGCACGACGGCACCGGTGTGGTCATGTCCTGCCCGGCCAGTGAGTCCACCAGCAGTTCCGTCTGTTCGACGATCTCTCCGCAGTAACGCGCGTAGTCCAGCATGCCTACCCTTCGTACTCGGCCCGATACCCGCCCCGATTCTGCACGGTCGGCCGTAGGCTGGGCGCCATGCCGGCCGACGAGAGCGCACTCGAAGCCCTGTTCCCTCCCACCGGTGTCGCTGTGCTCGCGACGATCAAGCGCGACGGGCGACCCCAGTTGTCGAACGTCACCTACCGGTACGAGCCCGCGACCCGCACGTTCTCCGTCTCCATCACCGACGACCGGGCAAAGACCCGGAACGTGCGCCGCGACCCGCGTGTGAGCCTGTTCGTCGACTCCGACGACAAGTGGTCCTACGCCGTCGCGGAGGGCGAGGCCGAGCTGACGCCGGTGGCCGCGGACCCCCACGACGACACCGTCGAGCAGCTCGTCGAGTTGTATCGAGCGGTGCAGGGCGAGCATCCGGACTGGGACGACTTCCGGGCCGCGATGGTCGCCGATCGCAGGTTGCTGCTGCGTGTACGGGTCTCCCGCTTCTACGGCGCCGCCCGCTGATCCGGGCTTTTGTTGTCCTCGAACTATTCTGGTGGTTTCGACGTCGCTGAGCTCGGTCGGGAACACCGAAGTTCGGGATCAGGATTGCTTGCGGAACAGAATCGCGGAAGTCGGACGGCGCGGCGTCGCCGCATCCGGACCCGGTCCCGCGCGTACACCGACCCGGATCATCACTTGCGGCACGCCCTCGATGCGGGCCGTTTCCCGCAGGAACGCACGTGAGGATTCGGATTCCGTCAGGTGCGTGACGGAGCAGGTGGCCAGTCCACGGGCGGTGCACGCGAGGAGCACGGCCGATAGGGCTTCACCGCTCCGCAGCCAGTCGAGCCGCGTGTCCGTCGTGGTCGACAGGAGAAGTATCGCGGCTCGGTCCTCCGTCTCTGCCGACTCGCCGGTCGCGTTGCCGGGAGGGAACTCCCGCTCCGTCGCTACCGTGCGCCGTCCCGGTGGGAGTGCGTCCGGAGGTATTCCGTCCGGGTGCATCCCGTGCCCGGCCCACCAGGAAAGTTCCGTCTGGTAGGCCGCATCGGAGCGACGCTCACCGCCGATGCGACGGGACAACTCTTCCAGTGCAGGTCGCTCGTGTTCGGCGATGGCACTCAGGCGGACACCCGCGGGCTCGGCGAACATCTGCAGAGCGCTCTCGGTCCGAGCCCACTCCTGCGGAGCCCCCATCGGTAACCGCTCGGTACGTCGGCGGCCGATCGCCTCTGCCATCCGGAGGTCGGTGTCGGTCACCGCGTCAACTCGGCGGAAGCGCAGCGTCGCGAGACAACGACGATTCGTCGCGTCCGGCATCCGTTCGACCACCGTGGCCCAGCGCCGGGCGGTGAGCGCCACCCGCAGATGGTGCAGCACCGCTCCACAGGACAACACCATCTGACGACCGGACGGATCGGTGGCCGGAAGGATGCGATCACTGTCGCTGAACAGCGCAAGCTCGTCCGCGTCCAGAGTCCACCGCCACGGCTGGCTGTTGTGAAGCGACGGCGCTCGACCCGCGAGCGCAACTGCCGACTCGAGAGTCCGACGGTCCGGCATCGTCTCCACTGCTGCCTCCGGGTTCCGAAAACGTCACCTTCCAGTGTCACGTACAGCCGTCGGATTTCGACGAGATTCTCGCGGGACGACCGTAAGCTGAACGGGTGTACTCGTACAAGGTGATCGAGATCCGCGAGGGCATGCTCGGCGGGAAGATGTCCGGCGGCAAGCTCGAGAAGATCCTCAACGATCATGCCCGAGATGGGTGGCGCCTGAAGGCGATCACCTCCGCCGACATCAAGGGACGGATCGGTCCCGGTGGCGTCGAGGGAATGCTCGTGACGTTCGAACGCGAAGAATAGAAGTCATGTCGCAGCGGATGCCGGTGCCCACCGGTAGCGGCAGTAGCTCCTGTCGGCCGTTGCCGGCGACCTGAGCCGAAGGACGGACAGGTGTCGTCGCAGCCGGAGGTCCGCTCGGGTTCGACACTGGTACTCGCAGTGCTGGCGTCGGGCCAGTTCCTGATGACGCTCGACAGCTCGGTGATGAACGTGTCGATGGCGACCGTCGCGCAGGACGTCGGCACCACGATCACCGGCATCCAGACCGCGATCACCCTCTACACCCTCGTGATGGCATCCTTGATGATCACCGGCGGGAAGGTCGGCACGATCCTCGGTCGACGTCGCGCGTTCGGTGTCGGACTGGTCATCTACGGCATCGGCTCGTTCACCACCGGACTCGCCCCGAACCTCGCGGTCCTACTGGTGGGCTGGTCGTTGCTCGAAGGCATCGGCGCGGCCCTGATCATGCCCGCGATCGTCTCGCTCGTCGCGGCCAACTTCGCTCCCGAGCGACGTTCCGCAGCGTACGGTCTGGTCGCGGCGGCCGGTGCATCGGCCGTGGCCGTGGGTCCGTTGCTGGGCGGGGCCGTCACGACGTTCGCGTCGTGGCGTTACGTCTTCTTCGGCGAGGTCGTCCTGGTGGTGCTGATCCTGCTGGTGCTGCGCCGTATCGAGGACGTTCCCCCTCACCGCGTCCACCTCGACCTCGTGGGATCCGCACTGTCCGTACTCGGTCTGGGATCCGTCGTCTACGGCGTCCTGCGTTCGAGCGAATGGGGCTGGGTGCGGGCCGAGCCGGGCGCACCCGCCGTACTGGGTCTGTCCCCGGTCATCTGGCTTCTCGTCGCGGGCTCGCTGGTGCTCTATGCATTCATGCGGTGGCAGAGCGCTCTCGTCAGCAAGGGTCGCGACCCGCTGATCGATCCGGGGCTGTTCGCCAACCGACAGCTCGTCGGTGGTCTGACGATGTTCTTCGCACAGTTCGCGGTGCAGGCCGGAGTCTTCTTCTCCGTCCCTCTCTTCCTGTCGGTCGTACTCGAACTCAGCGCAGTCCAGACAGGTGTGCGGATCCTGCCGTTGTCGATCGCGCTGGTGCTGGCCGCAACGGTGATCCCGAAAGTGCGACCCCACGCCGATCCCCGACGCGTGGTGCGTATGGGTCTGGGTTCGATGATCCTGGGGATCCTGATCCTCGTTGCCGGTATGGACCCGGGTGCCGATGCGGCCGTGGTGTCGATACCGATGTTGTTGATGGGTCTCGGCCTGGGAGCGTTGGCGTCCCAGCTCGGCGCGATCACGGTCTCGTCGGTACCGGATTCCCAGAGCGCCGAAGTCGGCGGTGTGCAGAACACCGCAACGAATCTCGGGGCGTCGCTGGGCACCGCACTGATCGGATCGATCCTGATCGCCACCCTCACCACATCGGTCGTTGCCGGAATCGAGGACAACTCCGACATCCCGCCGTCGGTGCAGCAGCAGGCGACGACCGAGCTGGCCTCCGGTGTGCCGTTCCTGTCCACGACCCAATTGCGGGCCGGGCTCGACGAGGCGGGTGTCGACCCGTCCACAACGGAAGCACTCGTCGCGGTCAACGCCGACGCTCGACTCGAAGGGCTACGCGCCGCGTTCGCTGTGACAGCGCTCCTCGCGATCGCGGCGCTGTTCGGAACCGGACGGCTGCCGCGACGATCGGTCGGAACACCACCGCCCTAGAGAACTTCGGTGGTTCCACCCGCGCTGAACGGGGGTGGAACCACCGAAATCGATCGTATGCAGGTCAGGACGCGAGCAGTCGACGGAACGAACTGCGGTGGAACACGATGGGTTCGACATCGGCGTCGGTGAGCAGTTCGTTGATGCGCAGTACGACGATCGCGTGGTCGCCCGCCGGAACCTCCTGCTGCACAGTCACGTCCATGCGCACGCTCGTGCCCGAGACGAACAGCGCGCCGCCTTCGCGGCTCTCGATGTCGATCCCGGCGAAGCGATCGCCGTTCTTCGCGGCGAGCACCCGCGCGGCACCGTCGTGCTCCTCGCTCAGCACGCTGATGCCGAGATGCGGGAGCGACGCCAGACGCGGCCATGTGGTCGAGGTGTTCTGTACGCAGAACGAGACGAGCGGCGGATCGAGCGACACCGGCACGAAAGTGCTCGCCGCCATCCCGATCCGCTCTCCGTCCATCTCCGCGCAGATCGCGACGACGCCCGAGGGGACGTGCGCGAATGCCTGGCGCAGAGACGGTCCGTCGAGAGTGGTCATGAGGCGGCCTCGTTTCGAAGTGCGGCGGACAGCACCGACGACCAGCGTTCGGCGTAGTCCGCAATACGGATCTCGGTTGTGTAGGTCGAATCGTGAAGATACAGGCCGGGGGCCGGGCATAGCGCCCCAGTTCTACCACCGAGTGTGATCACATCCACAACGTGATCGGGCTCTCGTCCGGTGAGGGCCGTGGCGAGGCGGGCTCCGGCGTCGAGGGTGCGGGACGCGAGCTTCGGGTTGCCCGCGACGACAACGATCGTCACTGGAGATCACCTTCCGGATCGGCCCTCGGGGTGGAGAGCGACATTCGCCGCCATCCTTCTCGCCGATCGAGCAGACCGGAACTGTTTCGATCCGTACGAGCGGAAACCTCGACGACCCCTCGGTAGGGTCGGGTGGATGAGTGTCGCGGATTCACAGTCAGCCCCCACGGACGGTCTCGCAGGATGGGCGCTCGAGTTGATGGATCGCCTCGGCGGTGTCGGCGCCGGCATCGCGATCGCTCTCGAGAACTTCTTTCCGCCGCTTCCCAGCGAGGTCATCCTGCCGCTCGCCGGGTTCGCCGCGAGCCTGGGCAGTTTCACCCTGTTCGGTGCGCTGTTCTGGACGACCCTCGGTTCCGTGGTCGGCGCTCTCGGTCTCTATTCGATCGGCCGTTGGGTGGGTGAGGACAGGATTCGCGCGGTCGTGCGGAAGCTTCCACTCGTCGATGTCGAGGACCTCGACCGTTCGACCGCCTGGTTCCAGCGGCACGGACGCAAGGCCGTCTTCTTCGGCCGGATGGTGCCCGTCTTCCGGAGCCTCATCTCCATCCCCGCCGGTGTCACACGGATGCCGATCTGGCAGTTCCTCGCGTTCACCACCGCGGGCAGCCTCATCTGGAACTCGATCTTCGTGCTGGCCGGTTATCAGCTCGGCGAGAACTGGAGCGCCGTCGAACCGTACGCCTCGGCGCTGCAGTACGTCGTGATCGCCGTCGTCGTGGCGGTGATCGGCTACGGGATCGTCCGGCGCATCCGCTCGCGTTCGAAGGACACCGCTTCGCACAACCGCAACTGACGGGTCAACCCCACACGGTGATCGCCGTGCACGCGCCCGCCACGACCAGCACCGTCAGGACGTCCCCGAGCCGCAGTCGCAGCGGCCGGCGGGTCGCCGATCGAGGACCCCGGCGGGTCGCCGATCGTGGTCCCCGTACCGCCAGCGCGTCGCCGAGATCGCGGACCTGGCGCATGGATACCGACACCACCGCGCCGACGGAGTCGGCCACCTCCTGCCACCATCCCGCCGGAGTGCGGATGCCGGGCCGGCCGCGGACCTTGCGCGCGGCGAACAGCACCCGCATCTCGGCGCGAACGGTCGGCAGCATCCGCAGCGCCAGCGCGCACACCGTCACCCATTCGTCGACGGGTAGCCGTAACAGTCGCAGCGGGGCGAACAACACGGGCAGGGCGTCGACGAGGTCGGACAGTCGCGTCGTCCACCCGACCAGCGACGCAAGGACCAGCAAACCCACGCCGAGCAGCATCGTCCGGACGTAGGCGGTGAGCCCGCCACCCGCTGCGTTGAGGACCAGGCCGACGGCGAGGACCGCGAACACCCACCACGGAATCGTCGGGACCACCCCGCGCGGGATCCGTGCGACGAGCACACCTACGACCAGCACGCTGAGCAGGATGCCGAGTCCGGTCCAGCTCGGAGCGAAGCTCGCCGCCACCGACAGCGCCGCTGCCGACAGGACCTTCGTGCCGGCCCACACCCGGTGCAGGGGTGTCTCCCGAGGCACGGGCCGCAGCAGGATGATCGGGCGCCGCTGGCGTGTGCGCGTGCGTGTGCGTGTGCGTGTGCGTGTGCGACTCATGCGATCACCGCTCCCGTCTGCTCCACGATGCGTCCGTCCTCGAGTACCACGGTGCGTGAACACACCTCTTCCATTCCGTGCAGGTCGTGGGAGATGACGACGACGGTGACGTGCTCGACCGCGCGTAGATGGGCGAGGATCGACACGACCTCGCGGCGGCCCTGCAGGTCCAGTCCGGCCAGCGGTTCGTCGAGCACGAGCACCCGCGGGGTGCGGGCGAGTTGGGCGGCGATCGCGACCCGCCGCATCTCGCCTCCGCTGAGCCGGTCGATCGGCCGGTCGATCAGTTCGGGACGCAGACCCACCCGGTGCAGGACGGCGGCGACGTAGCCGCGGTCGGTGTGCGGAAGCCCGGCCACCTCGGAGATCTCCTGGGCCACGGTCGGTCGTTGCAATTGCAGCCGTGCCTGCTGGAAGACCATGCCCACTTCTCCGTGCAGATCGGCCGTCGGGGTGTCGTGCAGCACGGCCGTTCCGCGCGTGGGGCGCATCAGTCCGGCGACGATCCACGCGAGCGTGGACTTGCCCGAACCGTTCTCCCCGACGACCAGTACCCCTTCACCGCGGCAGATCGTCAGCGACACGTCGCGCAGCGCGGTGTGTGCCCAAGGTGTGCCGGCCGCGTAGATGTGCGTGACGTCGCGCAGTTCGAGGATCGGCTGCGGGAAGGACGGGACGGTAGCAGGCACCGGCGCCGGGGGTGGCGGCGCCGCGACCCGCGGGACGATCCGGCCGTCGGCGATGTGCACGATCCGGTCGGCGGCGCGGGCCTCGTCGTCGAGGTGGGTGACGAGCACGACCGCGGTGCCCTCCCGCGCGGCGTCGGCGAGCAGGCGGATCAGGTCCGCGCGGCTGTCGGCGTCGACCATCGCGGTGATCTCGTCGGCGATGAGCAGTGCGGGTCGCCGGGCGAGTGCGCCCGCCAGTGCCAGTCGCTGCAGTTGCCCGCCGGACAGATCTTCCGTGGCGCGGTCCGCCATCCCGGCCAGGCCGACGCGGGCGAGCAGATCGTCGACGTCGACGTCGTCGATCCCCCACCGCAGGTCCTCGGCGACCGTGCGACCGAGCACCTGGCTCTCGGGATGTTGCAGGATCATCGCGGTGCCACCGGGGCGTCCCGGCCCGACGGGTCCGGGCCGGTCGACCAGGCCGACGGTCGGCTCGAGTCCCGCGAGCAGCCGCACGAGTGTCGACTTGCCCGAGCCGTTGCCGCCGACGATCGCGACGAACTCCCCCGGGTCGATCGTGAGGTCGATGTCCGACAGGGCGTCGCGGTCGGTTCCCGGATACCGGTAGCCGGCCAGACGCAGTGCGACGGGCAGCGGAGCCGGGTCGGCCGTGGGGTCCTGCTCGGGCCAGTCGACCGATCGGGTCGCCCACGTACTGCGCAGGGCGACCACCCGGAAGATCCCGAAGCACAGCAGTGCGGTGCCCACGGTCCCGATGAGCACTGCGCCACCGATCCACACCCACCACAGCCGCACCATGATCTCGAGGGTCCGGTCCCAGGTGTCGACGAACTGCTCACCCGCACCTGCGGCTTCGAACGCACGGAGCGTGCCGCGCATCGAGGCTTCCAGTGCCTCGAGCAGCAGGATCCGGGTCCGGTCGAACAACAGCAGCAGACCGCACGCGACCGCCGCGAGCAGCAGCCCGGCCGGGACGGATCCAGCCAGCACCGCGAGCACCGCCGCGTGACCCCACCGACGGTGCGCGAACCCGACGAGGGTTCCGATACCGGACAGGACGACGACCGCGGCGACGGCGAACGGCCCACCGGCCACGAGCGCAACGACCCCGGCGGCGACCGTCGCAGCGACGATCGCGCGCAGGCGGCCGGTGGCGGCGAGGAAGGCGACGGGGAGCGCGACGAGCACCTGGGCGACTCCGACGGGTATCAGTCCCGCGACGACCGACAGCACAGCCGTCAACGTCCCGAAGACCGCCGCTGCGGCGGCCTCCGGTGGTCGTAGAGGTCCCCGTGTCCTGGTCACCGATCGCACCGGGTCCAGTCTGCCAGCCGCTAGTGCGACCGCACGTTCCCGCGTCGGGGATCTTGCGCACGGCGACCCGCAGTGGCATCCCCGATCCCACCCCGTGCTCGCGCGCCTCGTAGGAGGCGGTGGAGACCACTCCGCGCGCGGTGGGATCGCCGCGACCGCCGACCACCACCGGCCGGCCCGCCAATTCCGGATTGCGCAGAACCTCGACCGCGGCGATGAACTGGTCGAGGTCGACGTGAAGGACCCACTGGTCGATGCCGGGCGTGCCCATGCCGACAACCGTAGGACGCTCGCCACGGGTGCGGGCCCGGATTCCGGGTGAGCGGTGCGGATCGACCGAACAGTCCTTGCCTCGAGCATTCGCTACCGCTCTTGCCGTCCGCTATGGCAACTGCCGTAGCGGATGACCATTCCTGTAGCGGATGGACGATCACATGATGTGGTGCCGACCCACCGGCAGCACCAGCGGCTTGCCGGAGACCGGATCGGAGATCACGCGACTGTCCAGACCGAAGACCGCCTTCACGGTCTCCCCGGTGAGCACCTCGGAGGGATCCCCCGACGCATAGATGCTGCCGTCGGCCATCGCGACGAGGTGGTCGGCGTACCGCGCGGCGAGGTTGAGGTCGTGCAGGACCATGACGATGGTCGTCCCGCGGTCGCGGTTGAGGTCGGTGAGCAGGTCGAGCACCTCCACCTGGTGGCTGACGTCGAGGAAGGTGGTGGGTTCGTCGAGTAGCAGCAGGTCGGTCTGCTGCGCGAGCACCATCGCGATCCACACGCGCTGCCGCTGACCGCCCGACAGTTCGTCCACGGAACGCTCGGCGAGTTCGGTGGTGTGGGTGGCGGCGAGCGCATCGGCCACTGCCGCGTCGTCCTCCCGGCTCCAGCGCGAGAGCACCCGCTGGTGCGGATGCCGGCCGCGGCCCACCAGATCGGCGACGACGATGCCCTCGGGGGCGATCGGCGACTGCGGCAGCAGCCCGAGCGTGCGGGCGAGCTTCTTGGCGGGCAAGCGGTGGACGTCCTTGCCGTCGAGCAGGACGTGGCCGCCGCGCGGCGACAATAATCGCGACATCGACCGCAGCAGCGTCGATTTCCCGCACGCGTTGGCACCGACGATGCACGTGATCCGCCCCGGCGGCACCTGCAGGTCGAGGTTCTCGACGACGGTGCGGTTGCCGTAGCCGAGTTCGAGGTTCTCGGCGATCAGGGCGTGCGTTGCGGTCACAGCGAGCCTCCTGCGCGGTTGGAGCGAATGATGAGGTAGACGAGATAGGGCGCGCCGAGCGCACCCGTCACCACCCCCACCGGGTAGCGCGTGCCGAAGGCGTATTGGCCGACGAAATCCGCGACCAGCACGAGCAGCGCCCCGACGAGTGCCGCCGGGACGAACAGCGACGTGCCCCGCCCCACGATCCGCGCGGCGATCGGGCCGGACAGGAAGGCGACGAATGCGATGGGTCCGGCCGCGGCGGTCGCGAACGCGATGAGTCCGACCGCGGAGACGATCGCGAACACGCGTGTGCGTTCGACCCGCACGCCGAGTGCCTGCGCGGCATCGTCGCCGAGCTGGACCATCGACAGGTTGCGTGTCTGCACGAGCAGCACGGGCCCGAGCACCAGGAGGGCGGCGACGACGGGCACCGTCGCACCCCACGTCGCACCGTTGAGGCTGCCGGTGAGCCAGCGCATCGTCTCCTGCAGATCCCAGGTCGCCGCGGTGCTCAGCAGGTAGGAGGTGACGCTGTCGAGCATGGCGGCGATACCGATGCCGATGAGGATCAGGCGTGTGCCCGCCACCCCGCCGCGATAGGACAGGCCGTAGATCAGGAGAGCCACGGCGAGACCGGCGACGATCGCGACGACCGACACCCCGGTGCCACCGAGTCCGAGCACGATGATGGCGAAGGCCGCCGCGGCACCGGCCCCGGAGCTGATGCCGATGATGTCGGGGCTCGCGAGCGGGTTGCGCAGCATCGTCTGGAAGGTGATGCCACCGAGGCCGAAGCAGATTCCGGCGACCACCGCGAGGACCGCGCGGGGAAGTCTCAGGCGGCCGACGGTGAAGTTCGCGCCGGCCACGTCCTGTCCGAGGACGACGCGCAGCACGTCCGCGGGCGGATAGAACGTCTTGCCGAACATCAGATTCGCGGCGAAGGCTGCGGCCACGAGAGTCGTGAGCACGGCGATGACGAGGTGTCGACGCCGTCCGCGCCGCACTCTGCTCGCGGCGAGTTCGTCGATGTCGGGTTCGGTGGTCTCGAGTGTGATTGTCACAGTTCGCGCAGCTTCTGCCGTCGGACGATGTATACGAAGAAGGGCGCTCCGATGAGCGCGGTGATGATGCCGACGTCGATCTCGGCGGGTCGCGCCACGATGCGGCCCACGACGTCGGCGGCGGTCAGCAGTCCCGCTCCCACGAGAGCGGAGAAGGGCAGCAGCCATCGGTTGTCGATGCCGATGAGCAACCGGCACAGGTGCGGCACGACGAGGCCGACGAATGCGATGGGACCGGCGATGGCGGTCGCCGCCCCGCACAACAGCACCGCACCGAGCGCGGCGGTGCCCCGGACGAGAGCGACACGCTCCCCGAGTCCGGCGGCCATGTCGTCACCGAGCGCGAGCGAATTGAGGCTGCGCGCCGACAGCAGGCAGATGGCGAAGCCGACGCCGAAGAACGGCAGCGCCTGGGAGATGGCGTCGTAGTTCGCTCCGCCCACACCGCCGATCTGCCACGACCGCACGCTGCCGGCGATGTCGCCGCGCGGCAGGATCACGGCGGTGACGAACGATGCGAGCGCCGCCGAGGTGGCGGCACCGGCGAGAGCGAGTTTGAGGGGTGTCGCTCCCCCGCGCCCGAGCGACCCGATCGTGTAGACGAACACCGCAGCAGCGGCGGCACCGATGATCGCGACCCAGATCATCGAGGTCTGCGTCCACAGTCCGAACCACGCCATGCCGATCACGACGGCGAGCGAGGCGCCCATGTTGACGCCGAGAATGCCCGGGTCCGCCAAGGGATTACGGGTCACCCCCTGCATCACGGCACCGGCGAGACCGAGCGCCGCGCCGACCAGCAGCGCGAGCACCGTGCGCGGGATGCGTTTGGCGATCGCGCCCTGACCGATGTTGTCGGTGGCGCCGCCGAGGGCCGCGACGATGTCGGCCCAGTCGACGTTGCGCGAACCGATCGTGATCGATGCGATCACCAACAGGACGAGCACACCGAGCAGAACGAGAAGCCAGACGGAATTGCCGATGGCCGAGCGCCCCTTCTCGGAGGCGCTCGGCATCGACTCGTCGTGTAGTGCGGTCACTCCGCGTTCGTCTTGGCAGCTGCGTCGGAGAGCAGCTGGACGTAGTCGGACAGAACCCAGGAGATCGCCAGCGGCGTCGGGTTCGCTGCGGTGCCGAGCGGGCCGGAGCCGTCGAGGAAGACGATCGAGCCGTTGCGGACGGCGGGCATCTGCGACAGCAGCGGGTCGGCCTCGAGCGCGTCGACGAGTTCCTGGTCGCCGTAGGTGACGATGATCTGCACGTCGTCGAAGACGTCGACCTGCTCGGCGCTGACCTTCTTGGAGAAGGCGTCGTCGGTGGAGGCGTCCGCGACGCTCTTCGGGGTGGCCAGTCCGAGGTCCTCGAAGAAGGCGGCGCGGGTGTCGTTGGCGGTGTAGAAGCTGACCTGGCTCAGGTCGGCGGTGTCGACGTGGGTGAGGAACATCGTCGCCTTGCCCTCGAGTTCGGGGTGGGCGGCGGCCGCGTCGGCGATCTCCTGTTCGAGGCTCGCGACGAGCTCCTCGCCCTCCTCGGCCATGCCCAGGCCGGCGCTGTTGAGCTCGATCATGTCGCGCCACGAGGTGGCCCAGGGAGCCTCCGGGTACGCGACGACGGGAGCGATCTCGCTGAGGGTCTCGTAGTCCTCCTGCGTCAGACCGGAGTAGGCGGCGAGGATGACGTCGGGGTTCGTGTCGGACACGGCCTCGAAGTCGATGCCGTCGGTCTCGTCGAACAGCACGGGGGTCTCGGCGCCGAGTTCCTCGAGACGTTCCTCGACCCACGGCAGCATGCCGTTGCCGTCGTCGTCACCGAAGTTGGCGGCCGCCATACCCACGGGTACGACGCCGAGCGCGAGCGGCACCTCGTGGTTGGCCCAGTTGACCGTGGCGACGCGTTCGGGTTTCTCGTCGAGGGTGACGGTGCCGAGCGCGTGCTCGATGGTGATCGGGTACTCGCCCGAACCGGCGGAGCCGGAGTCGGCGGTGTCCGAGGAGTCGGAGGATCCACAGGCGGTGAGACCGACGGCGACCGCGACGGATGCGGCGGCGATCGTCAGGAGGCGCTTCGAACGCATGGAGGCAGAACTCACTCTCGTACGGGGTGGGGACTCGGCCTTACCACCGGCGGCAGTTAGGCGAGGTTTGCCTAAACCGTAATGTTCGCCCGGATCCGACGCAATCGCTCGATCGGGACATCCCCTGTAGCGATCGGGACATCAGCCCACCCGGAACATTCCCGGTGTCGTGCCGGTGACCCTGCGGAAGGCCGCGCCGAACGCGCTCGCCGATCGGTAGCCCACCTGTTCGGCGACGTCGTCGACATCCGTGCCGTGGCCGAGCAGCATCACCGCTCGCTGCGCACGGACCGCCGCGACCCAGCGTCCGAGACTCAGGCCGGTCTCCGACCGGAAGGTGCGGGTGATGGTGCGGGTGCTCACCCCGAGTTCGGCCGCCCAATCCGAGAGCGTCCGCGGATCGCTCGGGTCCTCGGCGATCGCCTCGACGATCGGTCGCACGACCGTCGACGACGGCACCTGCACCATCAGTTCGTGCTCGGCGGGGGTGAGCACGTCGAGCACCATGCGCTCGGTCAACGACCGCGACTCGTCGCCGAGACGATCGTCCGCCAGCCGGTCGAGCAGCAGTCGCAGCAGGGGTGCCATCTCCACCGCGACCGGACCGTCGGACAGCGAGGGAGCGGAGTCGATCCCGAAATGCGCGGTGCGGTACCAGGTTCCGGCGGGCATGACACCCCAGTGCAGCAGGCCCGCCGGAATCCACAGTCCCATCGTCGAGGTGATGGTCCATGTGCGCGACCCGATGGTCGCGCTGGACGCACCCCGGTCGTTCCACAGCAACTCGTGCGTCGGGTGCGAATGCGGCTCGAAGCGGGTCTCGCGGGAGACGAGTTCGTCCATGCCTGCGATGACGAACAGCACGTCGATCTCGCCGGCCTCGTAGACCGGCAACGTCCTGCTCTCCGCCGCCTCGACACTCTTCACTCGGCCTCCTCCGCTGCACGACGACGACAATCCTCACACGTCGCGCTGCCGAGGCGCCGGTCAGGACAGGATCTCGACGTACCCTTCCGTGCCGTGCACGCGGATGCGCTGTCCGTCGCGGATGATGCGGGTGGCGTCCTCCACGCCCACCACGGCCGGCAGCCCGTACTCGCGCGCGATCACCGCGCCGTGGGTCATCACGCCGCCGACCTCCGTCACCAGCGCGCTGACGGTGACGAACGCCGGGGTCCAGCTGGGGTCGGTGAACGCCGTGACCAGGATGTCACCGGGTTCGAGATCGGCCCGGTCCATGTCGGTGACCACGCGGGCGCGGCCCTCCACGACACCGGTGGACACCGCGATACCGGGTAGCGCCCCGTCGGGCAGGCCGTCACGGCTGTACGCACCGGTGAGCGTCTCACCTGTCGACAGCAGCACCCGAGGCGGCGTCAGTGCGGCGAACGTTGCGAACTCCCGCTTCCGCTCTGCAACGAGGTCACCGACCGGTTGTGGCGCGCGCACGACGTCCTCGAGTTCGTCGAACCGCAGGAAGAAGATGTCCTCCTCGTCGTCGATCACCCCGGCTCGGACGAGACGTTCCGCTTCCCGCAACAATGCCTGCTTGTAGACGAAGTAGCGGCCGATCATCCCGTACTTCGGATACTCCCGATATCCCGCGAACGCGCGGACCCGGTCGACGAGCCTCTCGATCTCCCGCTCCTTCTGCTCTCCGTCGGGCAGACCCCGCACACGTTCGAGGAGTTCGCGCTTCTTCTCCTCCGCCTGGCGGCGACCATCGTCGAAACGCTTTGTCGGGGCACCGGTTTCGAAGTTGTCGAGATTGCTCACGATCATCGGGACCAGTATCGTGGGGCGCTCACCCCATCTGGGCCGGGTGATGTCGATTTCCCCGACACACCGCCTGCCGTACTTGTCGAGGAAGTCCTCGAGTGCCGCTCGTACCTGCGATCCGCCCTCACGCGCGCCGAGTTCGCCGAGGAAGCGTGCGTCGTCGAAGCCCTCCTCGTCGACTTGCCGCAGGAACGCCACGACGTCCGGGTACGGGCGTGCGGCATCGGCGACGTCGAGCAGCGCCAACCCCATCTCCGAAGTGACGTTGTAGGGCACCGAGCGCGAGACGACGTCCGCAACGTTCTTCTCCCCCAACCATTTCTGCCCCACCTCGTTGAGACGCTCGGCGGCCTGCATACCGGCGGCGAGCACCTCTCCGACCTCCTTACCGAACAGCGAATCTTGCAGTTCGCGGATGTCGGTGCGGATGAAATCGAGCAGTGCCGAACCGGTTTCGTTCTCGATGCGACGCGCCGATTCGGCGATCGCGGCCTCGTTGCGCGCGACGAGTTCGGGCACGACGGCCGGGTCGATCTCGTCCGGAGCGGGTGGCAGGCCGACCCGCGAGGCGGCAGGGTCATCCGGGCGCGTCGGGACGAATCCTCGATCGAGCACGGTTCGCAGCGCGTCGCCGAAGAGCGGGTCGGACCTGCCGATCATGTCCACGATGCCCGGTCCCTGGGTGGGTGAGGCCAGCATGGGCGTGACGTCGACGAACAGCCGCCCACCCGCGTGTCGCATGGGCGCACGGCTGGTCAACTGCCACAAGGAGATTCCCAACGGTTTCAGCGGATCGGTCATCATCTGCTGATGTCCGACGGACAGGTACACGTGATTGTCGTCGTCGCCGGCCTCCGGGACGGGGAACAGCGTGGTGATCGGTCGACTCTGCACGATGTGGAAGACGCCGTCGGCCAGGCACCATTCGATGTCCTGGGGACGCCCGAAGTGCGCTTCGAGGCGCCTGCCCAACCCGACGAGTTCGACGAGGTGCGTGTCGCTCAGCACCGGTGTCTCCTGCCGTTGCGTCCGGTCCACGACCTCGTCGGCACGCACCGCGTACGCGTCGGCGTTCACCAGGCCCGACACCAGGTCGTCACCGAGCCCGGCGACCGCATCCACGCGGGACACCGTGCGGTCCGAAGTGACGGGATCGGCGGTGAACAGCACACCCGATGCCTGCGGGAACACCATCCTCTGCACGACCACGGCCATGTACACCTTCCGGTGGTCGAAACCGTTGTTCACCCGGTAGGCGACGGCACGCTCGGTGAACAACGAGGCCCAGCACCTGCTCACGTGCCGGAGAACGTCCTCGACACCCCGGATGTCCAGGTAGCTGTCCTGTTGCCCGGCGAACGACACCGTCGGCAGATCCTCGGCGGTCGCGGACGAGCGCACCGCGACGGGCACGTCCTCCCCGAGTTCGCGGACCCGCGCGGCGATCTCCTCCGCGATGTCACCGGGGATCGTGCACTCTTCGATCTCCGTACGGATCTGTGTGCTCAGCGCTGCGATGTCGTCGGGTTCGGCCTTCGCGAGTCGCTCGAGCAGGTCATCGATACGCGGTAGCTCGGAGAGCACCGTTCGATAGGCGTCCGTCGTCACGCAGAACCCGTCGGGCACGTCGACGTCGTCGGCGGACGTATTGCCGCGGAGCGGCACGAGGCGCCACAACTCCCCCAGGCTCGCTCCCTTGCCACCCACGATCGACACCGCCGTGCGGTCGGTCTCCCGAAAATTCTGTATGTAACCCATTCCAGCTCCCCACCTGCGGCTTCAATGCGTGTGGGCGAGTATGAACCCACTTTTCGATCCTCATGAGGGCCAAGGATCCGGTATAACGTGAGAAGGGGAAGACGAATTTCGACGCTACAGCGGCGCGCCGAACTGCGAGCCCAGCCGCAATGCCTGGTCCGCCACCAGTTCCGCCAGGTCGACCCGCTCCTCGAGACTGCCGGTGAGCATCACCCACGAGCGTCCCGTGGCAGTGAGCGCGTCGACGAACCACTCCGTCATCTGCGCGCGGATGTGTTCGCCGTCCCGGATGCCGTCCTGCACGAAGGGAACACCGTTGTGGTCGGTGAGCAAGTACAGCGCTCGCCGGTCGCGGACACCGCGCCACGCCCGTTCACTGCTGCCGAGATAGCGTCGCTCCCACACGGTGGTCGCGAACGCGTCGGTGTCGCAGACGAGCAGCGGAGACCCTTCCCGTGCTGCCTGTTCCTCGAGTCGCGTCTGTTCGACCGCGATGTTCTCGAAATCGTCGCCGGTCCAGATGATGTCGCTCACTTCTCCGGTGCGGAGCTTGTCGTAGGTGACCTGTCGTCCGTATTCCGGCACCCAGCCGGTTCGTTCCCACACACCATCGCGATTTCGGAATCGACGCACCAACTCTCGGCTCACGGTGGTGGTGCCCGTGGATTCGGAGCCGAGGACGACGATGCGGGTCGTGAGGCCGGCACGGGCCGGTGCGTCGAGATCGTCCCAGCGCCCGGCGAGATCATTACGGCAGGCTGTGCCGGAGGCGGGATGCGCGACACGGAGCGGGTCGACGCACACGTGCGTGGCCGAGAAGCGTCGCGCGAGCTCGTCGCCGTACTTCTCGCTGGAGACCACCGCATCGACCGGAACATCGGTGACGGTGCGCGCGGCTGCTTTCATACAGGCGACCTGCGCGGCCCATACGGTGTCCGATTCCAGGTCCATCGGTGCGTCGCACGGAACTCCCGTCACGGTGACCGTCGTGTCGACGGCGTGTGATTCGCGCATCCACGACACGCGGTCACCCAACGGAATCGTCTCTGCTACAGAGGACATGACGACGACGGTGATGCGTTCGGCGATTTCCGCAGCGCGCCGGACGAGGTGATGGTGACCGACGTGAGGTGGATAGAACTTCCCGATGACGAGTGCGTGCCGATACATCACTGCACCTCCACCAGTTGCCGCTCGACCGCCATGGAGCGTCGCCAGGCAACCAGGCCCCGAACGCACAGGAGCAGGAAACCTGCGTACAGCAACGCCGTGAGCGTCAGTCCCTTGTGCAGGTAGAGCGGGATGTAGATCAGGTCGGCGACGATCCAGAGCAGCCACGACTCCCACCGCTTCTTCGCCTGCCCCCACGTCGCGAGCAACGACAGCACGGTGGTGGTCGCGTCCCAGAACGCGACGGTCGAGTTCGTCGCGACCTCCAGCAACGCTGTCAGCCCGATCACCGCAGCGACACCGACGACCGCGAGCACGCTCCACTCGGTCGTGTTCGTGCCCGTCACCGGCAGGGCATCCCCGTCCCTGCCCCGCGCCCAGTTGCTCCAACCCCACACAGCGAGCACGATGTACACGACCTGCAGTCCGGAATCGGCGTAGAGCCCGGCGGTCGCGAAGAGCAGGATCCACACGAGGTTGTTGGCGATCCCGATCGGCCAGTTGAGGATCGACTGCCGTCCCACCAGATACACGCACCACGCGCCGCTGACGAAGCCGAACACTTCGGCCCAGGTGGTGGGCGTACCGAGTGCGGTGAATGCCGTCGAGTTCAGAAATGCGATCATCATCGCCGCCTTTCGCTTGTGGCAGCGATTAGATCATGTTTGCTCTAACTGATGCAACGGTGAAATCGACTTCGGTGTTCTCGACGGCGCTATACGACGTCGAGAACACCGAAGTTTCGGAGGATCAGCGGGGGTCGGGGCCCTCCACGAGCGGCAGGGATTCGTCGGCGGTCCACGCGTTGAGCGAACCGTCGTACACCGCAACGTCCGACCGACCTGCAGCTGCGAGCGCGTGCGCGAGTCCGGAGGCCGCGATGCCGCCGCCACAGTAGGTCACCGGCTTGACGTCCGGATTCAGGGCACCCGCCTTGTCGAAGATCTCGCGCAGTTCCGCCGCCGGCTTCAAGCGTCCGGTCGACGGGTCGACGAGGTCGCCGAAGGGGATGTTGATGCTGCCGGGGATGTGTCCGCGCCGCGGGTAGGAGGGGCTCTCACCGCGGTAGGTCGCAGGATCCAGGGCGTTGATGATCAGCGTGTTCGGGTCGTCGAGCGACGCCGCGATCTCCTCCGTCGACCGCACGAGCTCGGGCCGATGCTGCGAGGTGAAGGTCGCACCGTGCGGGACCACCTGCTCGTCGGAGACCGGATAGCCGGCAGCCTTCCAGGCGGGCAGTCCGCCGTCGAGCACGGCGGCGTCGCCGAAACCTTCGAGCCGCAGCTGCCACCACAGTCGCGCGGCCCAGATGCCGTTCTTCTGGTCGTACAGCACCACGCGGCGTCCCTCACCGATGCCGACCGCACCGGCGGCGGTGGCGAACCGTTCCGACGACGCCGCGGTGAACGGTTGCGGCGCTTCGTGATCGGAGAAGTCCGTGAACAGGTCGGCGTAGACCGCGCCGGGAATGTGCTCTTCCAGGTAGGTCGCCAACCCGGGTTCGATGTGCACGGACCCGTCCGGCGGCGTGCTCAGGTGCACGGTGGCGTCGACGATGACGAGGTCCTCGTCCCCCAACTGCTCGTACAGCCACTCCGCGGAGACGGTGTTCGGCTTCGTGTCGCTCATCGAGGTCCTCCTCTGCTCTCGGAATCTCCTTCCAGTAGAGCAGCCATACGACTTGGGTGGGTTCGTCCCCGCTGAGCGGTGTCTAACCCACCGAGATCGGGCGGGTGTTCCAGCTGTCCTCGACCACCCGCGGCTTGCAGGCCTGATAGGCGCCGGCCACCAGTACCGCGACGGCGACCGTCATGAAGGCGAACGAGGCCGCCCAGCCCGAGGTGAGGTCGTGGAAGACACCGAACAGCAGCGGGCCCAGGCACGCCACGGTGTAGCCGACACCCTGGGTGAATCCCGACAGGGCTGCGGATCCGGCGTGGCTGCGGGAGCGCAGATTGATGAGGGTCAGGGCCATCGGGAACGTGCTCGGCCCGAGTCCGAGCAGCACGATCCACAGGATCGGTGCACTCATCGGCGCGATCCACAGGCCTGCGAAGGCGACGAGGAAGCACGACGCGCACGCCACGACCACGGGGAACGGATTCGTCATCCGCGCGCACAGCGACGGAGCGCCGAATGCGGAGACCAGTCCGAGCAGGGCGAACAGCCCCACCATCGCGCCTCCGAAAGCGGGGCTGGCACCGGCGTCGGCGAGGATGTCCGGGATCCACGTGAACATCGAATAGGTGACGAGCGACGTCATGCCGAACATGCCGACCATCCCCCAACCCACCGGCGACCGCCAGACCCTGCCGTCGACGTTCCGGTCGACGGGAGCCACTTCCCCGGCATCGGCATTCCGATGACGCAGCAGCACCCACACCCACGGAACGGCCGCAGCGAATCCGACGAGCGCCCACACTCCGAGCGAGACGCGCCAGCCGAAGGCGTCGGCGAGAGGAACCGCGACGAAGGCGGGCACGATGGTGCTCAGCTGCACGCCGACGATGTACACCGAGCTGACGAGTGCCAGCGTGTCGGAGAAGTAGCGCTTGACCAGAGGAGGGATGACGACGTTGCCGATGCCCATCCCACCGAGCGCGAGCCCCGACAGGAGCAGCAGCGACCAGGTGTCGGTCATGAGCGCGCGGGTCGCCATGCCCACGCCGGCCATGAGCATGGCGATCAGCGCGGTGCGTTCGAGTCCCCATCGTCGGCCGAGCGCCGGGGTGGCGAGGCCGAAGGCCGCGAACATCGCGGTCGGGATCATGCCGAAGACACCGACGACCGTGGACGAGAAGCCGATCTCCTCACTGATCTGCGCGGCGAGCGGGCTGAACGAGGTGACCGCAACTCTCAGCACGAGGGCCGACATCGCGATCGCACAGAACACCAGCAGCCGGCCACGCAGAAGACTCACACCGGAAATCATAGGATGATGGGATGACTTCGGGAAAACCTGTTCAGCGAACGAACCTGATCGAGCAGGTCACCGAGCAGTTGCGCAGCGAGATCTGCAGCGGTCGCTGGAAGGTCGGTGAGAAGATCCCCACCGAACCGCACCTGTGCGAATTCACCGGCACCGGCCGCAACACCGTCCGCGAAGCCGTGCAGGCCCTCGTCCACACCGGCATGCTCGAACGTCGCCAGGGCTCGGGCACCTACGTCCTCGCGACCTCCGACGTCACCGGCACCCTCGGCAAGTATTTCGCCACGGCCCACGAACGCGATGTGCTCGAACTGCGGCAGGCCCTCGACGTCACCGCCGCCGTCCTGGCCGCGCGCCGGCGCACCCCCGACGACGTGGCCCGGCTCGAACAGTTGCTCGCCGAGCGCAACCGATTGTTCGCCGGATCCGACATCGACGCCGCGGTGGCCGCCGACGTCGCCCTGCACCGCGGCATCGTCGAGGCCAGCCACAACGCGGTGTACCTCGAGTTCTACGACTCGCTGCTTCCGTCGATCCGCCGCACCATCGACCGGCACGTCCGCGTCACGGGCCTGGGTTTCGAACCCGAACACACCACCGTGGTCGCCGCCGTCATCGCCGGCGACGAGGACGCCACCGTGGAGGCGGCGCAGGGGCTCTTCGCGGAACTCACCGACTGACGCCGCCGCTCATCGAACCCCGGCCGAACGCAGGCCGTCCGCGAGGGTGTACGCCTCCGGAGAGCTCAGGAGAAGTTCGTCGAACTCGACGCCCGGGCCGCCCAGCGCGACGCGCAGCACCGGATGGCCTCGCTTCATGACGACCAGGCGTTTGATGCCGCGCGGGTGCCGGAAGGTGCCCACCTTCAAGAAGCCGGAGATCACCATGCCCGATCTGATGCCGAGGATCTCGGACGTCCATCCCGGAAGGACCTCCACGCCGGTGATCGCCGAGATCGGCACCTCCATCGCGGATCGGCGGACCATGAAGGCTTCCCACCGAGAGAAGGACAGGTGGAGGGTTGCGTTGTCGTATGTCGTTTCGGCCATGACGTCGGACCTTCCGTCGACGGTAAACTGACTACAGCACTGAGAACATTATCACGGTGATAACAATGATGGGTAGGTACCGATGGCGAAGACGTCCCCGATCGCGGAAGTCGTGCTGCATCCGGTTCGACTGCGGATCGTGCAGCAACTCGGAGGACGGCAGCTGACCACGAGCGAACTCCGGTCGGCACTACCCGACGTCACCCAGGCCACGCTCTACCGGCACGTCGCAGCATTGATCGACGCCGAGATCGTCACCGTCGTCGACGAACGTCGCGTGCGTGGAACCGTAGAACGCACCCTCGCGCTCGGTGACCGCATGGCACACGTCGGCCACGACGACCTCGCGGCGATGAGCGACGCCGAACTGCGCAATGCCTTCGTCACCTTCCTGGGTGCGCTCGGTGAGAGCTTCGACAAGTTCATCGGGGACGACGATCGGAGCCTGCGGGACTATCTGGGTTTCGGGACCACCCCGCTCTATGTCACGACCGACGATCTCGCGGAGATCCAGAGCAGGCTCGCCGACATCCTCGCCCCGTATCGCACGGATACCGGTGACGACCGAATGCGCATCACCCTGACGACCGCGGTGATACCGGCTCCTCCCAGCACTGCTTCCGAAGAGGGGTAGAGGCCGGCAGAGGAGTAGACCTCAGCGGAACTCGTCGACGTGCGCGTCGGCCCACTGCGCGAAGATCGTCGTGGGCCGGCCGAAGTCGAACCGATGTCGGACGGTTACGCCTTCCCGTACCGTGTCTGCGGGAGGTAGACATGACAGTTGCCGGTACGTTGTTCCGTCTCGCAGGCCCCTTCAACTCCATGGTCATGGCAGCCGCCGGTCTACCCGTCATCGGTAACCGGATCCGCAGCTATGTCGCACCGATCACGTACACGGGTCGAAGATCCGGCAGGACGATCACGTTGCCGATCAGTTACCGACGTTCGGGCGACTCCGTGACGATCGGCGTCGCGATGCCCGACGAGAAGTCCTGGTGGCGCAACTTTCTCGGCGCCGGTGCTCCCATGAGCATCCAACTCGACGACGAGGAACGCACCGGCCACGCCGTCGCGACACGCGACGAACGCGGTCGCGTCGAGGTTGTGCTGCAACTCGATCCCGCCTGATCCGGTCATCCGAGACGAGCGGGGCACTCAGCGGCACAACGCGGCATATCATTCCGGTGAACAACGCGCGTAACAGAATTCGGCGGCGGTAACCTGAGCGGTACACGACATCATCACGATGCCGTTGGACACCATCCGGAAAATTTCGCTGGGATCCTCTCGGAGGCCGACGTGCGTGGATTCGGTATCGATCTCGGAACAGCCAACACCGTAGTCGGAACGCCCGACGAGGGCATAGTGCTCAACGAACCGTCGCTGATGATGGTGCGGACGAAGGAACCGCGCCGAGCGCTCGCGATCGGCAAGGAGGCGAGTGACCTCGTCGACCGCACACCCGGTGGGATCACTCCCGTCCACCCGATACGCGACGGGGTGATCGTGGATCTCGAAACGGCACGGACATTCGTCACGGCCGTGCTCGCCCAGCTCGCGCCCCGACGTCGCTACGGCATCCGGCCCGTGGGCGTCATCGCGGCTCCCGCCGGGGCCACGCCGCTCGAGCGTCGTGCGCTGCTCGAGGTGGGGCACGAGGCCGGTCTGCGGAAGGTCGGATTGATTCCCGAGCCGGTCGCCGGTGCCATCGGGTGCGGGATCGACCCGCTCGAGCCCCGAACCCATCTCGTCGTCGACATCGGCGGCGGCACTGCGGAAGTCACCGCTCTCTGCTACGGCGGTGTCCTGTCGCACCGTAGCTGCCGCATCGCCGGGGACGACCTGACGAGCGCGATCCTCCGGTATCTCCGCGCCGAACACCAGATCATCGTCGGCGAACTCACTGCCGAGCGCGCCAAGGTGGGTGCGCCCGAGACCGCCGACGAACGGTCGCTCGTGGTGGAAGGTCGCGACGCCGCGACCGGCCGCGCGCGTCTGGTGACACTCGAGACCGAAGAGATCATGGATGCGGTCCGGCCCACCACGACGAGCATCGTGCAGACGCTGTCGAGCTGCCTGGACGACCTGCCGCCGCGCGCGATCAGCGACGTGATGGCCGAAGGCATCCTGGCGATCGGCGGCGGATCGATGCTGCGCGGCGTGCCGCAACTGCTCGAGGAGGCCTTCGGCCTGCCGGTGAAGACCGCCGAGCGTCCGCTCACCTGCGTCGCCGAGGGCGCGACCTCGTGCATCGAGCACGCCGACGTGATCGCCGCCTACGCCGCCTGACCTGTCAGGGATTCGGCGTCCGGAGCTGCGCGAGGTAACGCTCGAGCAGACCTTTGACGACCGGTCCCGAGGTGGCCGATCCGAAACCGCCACCGCGCACCAGCGCTGTCACCACGACCTCCGGCGACTCGGCGGGCACGACCGCGGAGAACCAGGCGTTGAGCCCCTTGCCCGGTGCCGAGGGATCCTCTGCCGTGCCGGTCTTGGCGGCGGCCGTGACCGGCAGGCTCGCGAGCTGACCAGCAGTGCCGGCCGAGGCCGACGCCCGCATGCCGGCGCGCACCGGTTCGAGTTTGTCGGCGAACGACAACGGCCGAGGTTGCTCGGTGGGAATCGGGACCGCGTCGCCGGGTCCGTAGGCGGCAGCGAGCTTCGGGGTCACCATCTGACCCGACGCGATACCCGCCGTCCACCGCGCGACCTGGATCGGCGTGGCCGTGACGGTGCCCTGGCCGATACCCATGAGCAGGGTCGAACCCGGATACCAGGCACCTCCGATGCTCTCGACGTTGTCCGGGGTACCGAGGAAGCCTGCGGACTCGGCCGGCAGATCGATCCCCGAGGGGGCACCCGCGCCGAGCTCGGAAGCGATCTGCGCGATGCGGTAGGGACCGAGAAGGTCGGCCAGTTGGTAGAAGTAGACGTTGTCGGACCACTGGATCGCCCCGAGCAGGTTGTTCGGGCCCATCGGCTGCCAATTGGCGAAGGTGTGACCGCCGTAGGTGTAGGCCGCGCCGCCCGCCAGGAAGGCATCCGGGGACAGCACGTCGAACGCCGCGTTCGTCGACGCTGTGACGATCTTGAACGTCGACCCCGGTGGCGCTGCCGTCTGCACCGCATGGTTGAGCATGCGGCCCGGACCCGATGCCGCGGTCTGCGCCGCGATCGCGGCGAGGTCGGCCGGGGGTCCGTAGACGTTGTTGTCGTAGCCGGGAACGCTGGCCAGCGCCAGCACCGCGCCGGTGCGGGCGTCCATCACGACCGCGGCGCCGAGGTCGCCTCCGCTGGTGCGCACCGTCTGGGCGAGCGCGTCGGTCGCGGCCCGCTGCATGCCGACATCGAGATGCAACCGCAGGTCGTGGCCGCGGACCGGATCCACCCGCTCCCCCGTGCCCACCGGACGTCCTGACGGATCGACGTACACGCACTGCTTGCCGTCGACGCCGCGCAGCAACGCGTCGTACTGCCGCTCGAGCCCGGCCTTGCCGACCCGGGATCCGAGCGCGAGGGTCGGCCAGAGTTCCATGTCCTGCTCGTCCGCGATCCCGACGTATCCGAGGAGCGACGCCAGCATCTCCCCGTGCGGGTACTGTCTGCGGCCCGTCGGGTAGACGAGCACCCAGGGCAGCCGAGCGTCCACGATCGCCCGGGCCTGTTCGGGACCGACGCGTCCGAGCACGACCTGGATCTCCCCGCCCGTACTGCTCCGCAGTTCCTCGTCGAGCTTCTCCAGTGGCATGCCGAGGAGCGCCGCGAGTTCGTAGCGCGCCGACGGGGCACCTTCGGCGAACATCCGGGCGACCACCGCGACGGTGTACTCGGCGACGTTCGTCGCGACGGGAACGCCGGTCCGGTCGAGGATCTGACCACGCTCGGCGGGCAGACGGATGCAGCGGAGCATCTGCGTGTCGCTCGTCGCGCGGAACTCGGTGCCGTGCGCGGTCTGCATCTGCCACGCGAAGACCGACATCGCGGCGAGCGAGGCCGTCAGCGTCAGCGCACCCACCGACACTCCGCGCGGCAGACGGCGCTTCTTTGGTTCGGTCACCCACAGCGGCCGGGTCACGCCGTCGCGGCGCACCGCGAGCACCAAGCCGATCGAGACGAACCCGATGATCGAGGCGGTGCCTCCGTAGCTGAAGATCGGGATCGGCATGCCGGTGTGCGGCAACAGCGACAGGCTCTGGGCCACCGACACCACGGTGTGCAGCCCGAACACACCGCCGATACCCGCTGCGACGAGTGCCGCCTCCCGAGTGCGTGCGACGCGGGCGGCGACCACGGAACGCCACACGATGATCACGACGGCCGCCACGACGGCGATGCCGGCCACCAGGCCCCACCCGTACACGAGACTCGCGAAGGCCAGGTCGTGTTCCGACTCGGGGAGGTACTGGGCCCGCAAGTCGTAGTCCGGTTCGCGCCCGAGACCCCACCACCCCGCACTGCCGATCGCGATGTCCGCTTGCCACGCCGCCCAACCCGATCCCTGCGGGTCGGCGTCGTTCGACAGGAAGACGTGGATCCGCTCGAGCTGGTACGGACGCAGGAACAACACGGCCATCGGCAGCGACGCGAGCCCGAGCGCGAACAGCGGGAACAGCGACCGCAATGGGACTCTCGCCAGGATCAGCATGAGCAGCACGGTCGCCACGAGCACCACGGCGGTCGAAAGGTCGGGTTGCAGCGCCACCAGGGCGATCGGCACCGCCGACACGATCAGAACACCGACGAACCTGCCGAGCGTGTACCCACCGGCCAGTATTGCGGCGGGAACCATGACCAGCGCGAGCTTGGCGATCTCGGAGGGCTGCAGGGTGAACACGCCGAGATCCAGCCAGCGTTGAGCGCCCTTGGTCGCGATACCCACCAGCGGCACCGCCGCGAGCAGGACCACCGAGGCGGCGAACAGCGCCCACCCGAAACGGCTCAGAGCGGCGATCCGCATGCGCGACGTCACCCACATCGCACCGAGCCCCACGGCCGCGAGCGCGGCGTGACGCACTGCGAGCGACGACATGCCCGTCGAGATCATGTTGAGCATGCCGAGAGCGACCAGAGCGACGGACGCCGCGACGAGCCAGGGATCGGATGGGTGCCTATCCGCCGTCACGAGAGCCCCCGGGCACACAGGCGGCATTCTCGGTGGGAACGTATATCGGCTCGGACGCGGCCGCCGCGGGGACGGTGGTGACCGCGGCGACGGCGAGTGCCGACCCGGGTGGCAGGTCGACGCTGCCGATGCCGTAGGCCTCCGGGCCTCCCGCCGGCACCGGCAGGGTGATCGCCCCGCCCGGTAGTGTCACGCCCGTACATCGGTCGTAGACGGTCAGATTCCATGTGACCGCACCGATATCCGCCGCGGGGTCGAGCCCGACGTCGACGCGGACGGTGCACGATCGTCCCGGCTCGCACGGACCGTTCGCGAAGCTCGCGGCGACCTGCGTGATCGGTCCGGCGTTCGCGGGAAGACCGGTGTCGACGGGACCCGGCACGCCCGCCTCCGGTGCCGCTTCGGGCACCGGTGGCGGTGGTGAGACCGGATCGATCCGGTCGTCCATCGACGAGTCCACCGGGTCGAGAAGGGTGTGCCAGCCCCGATTCAGCTCCGACCACGCTGCGGGAGCTACCCACGCCAGCCCGACGAGCGCGATGATCGCGACCAGCGCGATGACCGTCCGGCGTCGCGGCAGCCGTCGCTTCTTGCGATGCCACACCGTCCCGGCCGGCGGGCGACGTCGATTCGGGACGAAGGTCCTCTCCTCCGTCACGCGCGGCACGTCTGCCCGTTCCGCCGTACCGTCCACCGGACGAGCATGCCCCTTCACCACCGAGACGAGCGCGGCGATCTGCGATCGTTTCCTTCCTACCTCGGTTTCGTCGAATTCGGTTGCGGCAGCATAACGAACGCGTCTCGCCAGGCCGACGAGATCCGACGACTCGGCGATCGCCGCGTCCACCCTCTCCTCGAGCGCTTCGTTGCGGCAGTTCGTCACGATTCGGCGAAGAAGTCCGGCCGTCGCGTCGCGCACCTCGTCCCAGGAGCCCGCGTTCTTGACGCAGTCGATGGTGAGCTGACCATCCTCGGACACCATCACGGCGTCGCCTCGGAGGCGCATCGGATGGTGGCCCCGGGTGTGCGCGAGTTCGAGTTGATCGACCGTATCGGTGACGAGCAGCGTGGCCTGCGCAGGCGTCAAAGTCGCTACGGCAAGCAGTCTTCCGAGTTCTACGCCGCCCCCTGCGTCGTCGTCCGTCCGTGTGGGCGGGACGGATCGAACCTCGACGGGCTCGTAGTCTCTCGCATGGATTCCCAAGGCTGCTTCGATCATCGCGCATCCCGAAAACGCCAGGCCTCCCGCAAGTGTCAGCCAGACCGGAGCGGGCGGGTGAATTGACCTTGAATTGCCTTTCCCACTTGACGACTCGTTACCGAAATCCATTGTGTGTCATTTGCGCAAGAGTTGCCTCGACTTTCGAACGAAACCTTGCGGCACTTCTGCCCCAGAGGCTGTTACCGCCGGGAACACCCACCGATCACTCGCCGTCCGCATACACCGTGTCGGAGCGTGCCGGGTGGTGGCGCCGGGCGTCGAACGGTTCGAGCCAGACCTGCACCGTCGCGAACAGGCCGCGCTGCGGGAGCCGGAAGTCGCCGAAGCGGTCCTGGTGAGTCAGTGGACCTTCCGGTCCGAGATCCACTCCACCGACGACGGCACGCTCGGTGTGCGCGGCCCACAGTTGCCGCGGGTTGGCCCGGAACCACTGCCCGTTCGGCAGGTGCCCATCGAGCCGCATCCGGCCGGCGCCGAGCACCGGTCCGGCGACGCGACCCATCGCGGCCAGCACCGTCGGACTGTGCCAGAGGGCGTCGGGCATCAGACTGCCCGCCGCGTTCATGACGGTGGTCGCCGGCGAGGTCGTCATCCGGAGATCCCACTCCAGTTCGGTACCGACGGTCACGTGCAGGTCGGCGGGGCCGGTCCACTCGGCGCGCACGTCGGTCTGCTCGGTGCGGCTCAGCGCGCGACCGAGATAGCGCGGGCAGCTCAGCTCGGCCGGGACGTCGCTGTACACCGTCCACGTGCCGTCCGGGTCGCGATGCCATACCGATGTGAAGCCGTCGCCGATGCTGTTGGTCGGGAATCTGCGCAGCGCGAGATAGTGGCCGCTCGCGAACGGCGCGCCGATCACGGCGTAGCCGGCGAAACGCTCCCCGGAAACCCGGGGCAGTTCGCAGGACTGCTGGGCGGCTACGTGCGGGGTGATGGTCATGTCGTCCTCCTCGATTGCGGGTACTTCGATCCTGGGCTGACCACCTCCGCACGTCATGAGGCCGCTGCCTCATCTTTCGGACCGGGCATCGTGCGAGGACACTGAGTCCATGACGTCCACGGGCGACGGTCCGCGACGGGCGGAACTGGTCGCCGCGCTGTCCCTCGCCATCGATCTGGGTCTCGGGCAGCCGATGGAACACATGCTGCGCTCGGCAGTGATCGCCACACGCATGGCCGACCGGATGGGACTGAGCGCCGACCAGCGGGACGTCGTCTTCTACGCCAACCTAGTGGCCTGGATCGGATGCCACGCGGACTCCCACGAACTGGCACGGATGTTCGGCGACGACATCGCGTTCCGCGCCGATACCTACGCGGTGGACATGACGGGACTCCCCTTCTTCCGCATGCTGATGGGGCACAGCGGGCGGGGACTGCCGTACGCGGAGCGTTTCCTCCACGCCACGGCCTTCCTGTTCACCGCGCGCCGGCAGGTGTCCGATCTCATCCGGTCCCACTGCGGGTCCGCGAGTGTTCTCTCCGATCGCGTCGGGCTGGACCCTCGGGTGAGCGCGATGCTGACCTTCACCTTCGAGCGCTGGGACGGTGCGGGGCTACCTTCTGGCGTTCGCGGTGACGAGATTCCTGTCGAGATGCAGATCGTACAGTTGGCCGACGTCGCCGAGGTGTACGTCCGTCTCGGTGGGTCCGCGCAGGCGGTCGCTGTCGCTCGTGCGCGGAGCGGCACCCAGTTCGGCCCGCGCGTGGCGCAGGTGTTCGTCGACGACGTCGACGCGATCACGGCGGGTGTGCTCGAACAGGACGCGTGGTCGGCGGCGCTCGTCCAGGCGTCCGATCGTGACTACACACTGAGCAGACCCGAACTGGATGAGATGCTGCGCGCGATGGCCGACTTCGTCGACCTCAAATGTCCTTACCTATTGGGACATTCGAGGCGCGTGGCGGATCTGGCGGCGGCAGCGGGTCGGCAGCGCGGGCTTCCGGTCGCCGAGGTCGAACTCCTCTACCGCGCGGGTCTCGTGCACGGACTGGGACGGATGGGTGTGCCCAATCAGATCTGGGAGAAGGTCGGTCCGCTCACGACCGCGGAATGGGAACGGGTCCGCTTGTATCCGTATCTGACCGGACGGATCCTCAGCCGCGTCGGCGGGCTGGAGTCCGTCGTCGCCGTCGCAGTGACGCACCGCGAGCGACTCGACGGCTCCGGATATCCCGGCGCACTCCGGGCCGCCGATCTGAGCGTGACGGCGCGGATCCTCGCCGCCGCGGAGACCTATCAGCGGCTACGAGAGCCTCGACCGCACCGCAAGGCACTGACGGCCGAGGCCGCGGCGGCCAGGATGTGCCGCGACGCGCAGGCCGGCCTGTTCGACACGGAAGCGGTCGAGGCCGTGCTGCTCGCGGCGGGGCACCCGACGAAGCGACGCGCGCCCTGGCCTGCGGGACTGACGGGTCGCGAGGTGGAGATCCTCAGACTCGTCGCTCTGGGTTATTCGAACCGGCAGATCGCCGACGAGCTGGGTATCGCGCACAAGACGACGCGCAATCACGTCGAGCACGTGTACACGAAGCTCGACGTCCACAACCGCACCCAAGCAGGACTCGCCGCGATCGACCTCGGCCTGAGCTGATCCGTGTGGACTCAGCCTTGCTATCCGGGTCGAACCCACACAAAGCAGTGTCCGCCTCAGGCGATGCACCAGATGTATGCCGACGTGCTTCAGGACTGGGTACTTCCTCGCCTCCGCACGCGCCGGCGCGACGAGCCGGAAGATCTGGTGCTCTCGACCGTCATATACGCCGTCGAGAACACCGGATCGGAACGGCGTCCTCGTCCCCCTATCGCGTGTCGTCGGAGTGGCTGACGACGTTGACGACCGTGCCGTCCGGTGCGCGAACGAAGAACCGCCGCACTCCCCACGGTTCCATCGTCAGCGGATACACGATCTCGAACCCGCGACGCTGCGCCTCCTCGTAGGCGGCTTCCACCTCGTCGCCGACGTGGACGGAGATCGCCGAGTCCACGGGAGCCGATTCGTCACCGCTGACCAACTGGACGACGGCACGACCGTCGGGAGTGGTGAACCGCGCGACCCATCCGAGATTCATCTCCTCGACGCTCAGCCCCAGATAGTCCGCGTAGAAGCTCCGCGCCTCCCCGATATCCGGAACGTTGATATTCGTGGTGATGCCGGTCGGACGCATGCGGTCACTCCTTCGACGATCCTCGGTGGATTCGACCCGCTCAGCGGGGTTCATTCCACACAAATCGGGCTGATGGGTCATCTCGAATTCGAGTACACCACTACCCGCGCTTCGGAGTCCCGAGAATGAGTACGCAACCCGGACAGTGGCGGCTGTTGGACGAAGCCGAGGCTGCCGCACTCTCCCTGGCCGACGAATCGCACACCCCGCCCCGAGAAGGACGAACTCACCGTCCCTGTGCGAAAGTTCATCCGCACCAAGGGCGCCGACTACCTCGATGATCCGAACGTCTCGTCCGTCGGCGTCGGATACAGGCATGTGGACGGCAAACCCACCGGCGGGCTCGCCGTGCAGTTCACAGCGAATGAGAAGGTATCGGAGCCCGAAGCTCTCGAAGCATTGGGCGCCTCCCCCGCTTCCCGAGAGCATCACCGTGAACGGTGTGAAGGTTCCGACCGATGTGATCGAGAGGTCGTACGAACCCGCATTCCATCGCGTCCCGGAAGACGCGACTGGATCCGATCGTCCCGGGTGTGAGCGTCGGGCACACGAGTGTCAGTGCCGAGAACCTCGACCAGCTCGAGGTGCTCGACCTCGACGAGTTCCGGGTCTTCCACGTTCCGCTGGCCGAGATCGAACAGCGCGCACTGCTGCGGTTCCCGCAGGCCATGCGTGATGCGGATCTGCAGGTCGCGACGGAGGCGATCACCGAGCCACTGAATTCGGTGGCCGCCATCCACTGGTGACGGCTCGACAGACGTGGGATCGTTTGCGTCCCTTTAACTCTCGCGCGCTGAACCGAGGCTCGCTTCGCGTGTAGCGCGAACGAGCCTCGGTTCAGCGCGTCAAGTTGCGCCTGTTACAGTCGCCGCGCTGGTCTCGAGGGGGTCGAGATCAAGCCGAAGGGGGGCGCGTGAAGTCGTTTCTGCTGCGTAAGGTACTGCCGATAATCGGCGGGATAACAGCACTGTTGCTACTTCCTCGGGTGTCCTCGTTTCTCGGTCCCGAAGTCCCGTCCGTATCTACCTTGGTGCCGACCACCGTCGCGGCATCGGGCCCTTCCACACCGCAGACCACGCGACCTCCCCTTCCGGAGGGTTTTCCCTCCATGTTGTTTCCCCCACCGAAGATCGACGTCGAGCCAGGGCAACCGCAACCGATCGACACCAGATACGGCCTCACCTATGAGATTCCGGCGGACTGGAAGAACGACCACGGCGCTAGCTCCGGATGGTCCGGTGAGGAAGGCCATGCCGTCTACGGCAGCGTCGGTTCGTTCGGCTACAGGTCCTGTCCCGAAAAGGACGGAGGCTGGCTGGCGATATCCGGCGTGGCGGGCTCGCGAGATATCGACCTCGAAACCGTAGCTACCGAGAGGATCCGAGACGTCGAGTGGATCTTCGACGACAACGCCGGCACGCGGCCGACAGTCGAGTACGCCGCCCCCGTATGGTTCGAGATCGCTGACCGCCCCGCCGTTCGAATTTCCGCCCGTATCACTGATATTCCGCAGGTCAGCGGTTGCGAACCCGACGCCGCCAGGTTCGACATCGTTGCCACCCCGGGCTATGCGACGGCGCAGACCATGGTGTTGATGGTGCAGGTCAACGAAGGCGCGTACGATGTCGACGTCGCCGACGACATCATCGCAACGCTCCGACCGTCTTGATCGACTTTTGGACTCATTGACATGCAGCACTGTGCAGATCCCAGTCGATGGAGCTCTCGTCGAGTGCACTCGACGAGACGAACCGCGGCACCTGTTACAGTCTCCGCGCTGATCTCGAGGGGGTCGAGATCCAGTCGGGAGGGGGCACGTGAAGTCGTTTCTGTTGCGCACCGTACTGCCTATTGCAGGAGGGATAGCAGCAATCCTGCTGCTACCGCGGGTGTCCTCGATTGTCGGCCCTGACGTCCCCTCGGTTCCGACTTTGGTGCCGACTACCTCCGCGCCATCGGCACCGGTGGGTCCACGAGCCTCTCCCCCGCCATTGCCGGAGGGGTTCCCCTCGATGCTGCGCCCACCGCCTCAGGTGACCGCCGCTCCAGGTGCGCCGCAACCGATCAGCACGAGATACGGTCTTACATACGATATTCCGGCGGACTGGACCAACGACTACCGTTCTATCGCCGGATGGTCCAACGAGAACGACAAGGCCAGTTATGGAGCTGTCGGGTTCTTCGGTTACGGTTATTGCCCGGAGGAAGACGGGGGCTGGCTTGCGATCTCCGGCGCGGCAGGGTCGCGGGACCTGGACCTCGAATCGGTAGCGCAACAAGAGGTCCGCGCCGTCGAGTGGATTTTCGACGACAATGCCGGAACATTGCCGACGGTCGAGTACACCGGCCCTGTATGGTTCGAAGTCGCAGGGCGGCCTGCGGTCCGCGTCTCAGCCCTCGTTACCGATATCCCGCGAATCAGTTCGTGCGAACCAGGCTCGGCCCGCTTCGACGTCGTGGCGACGCCAGGTTACGCCACCGCAGAAACCATGGTGTTGATGGTCGAAGTCCACCAGGATATCGATGGCGCATACGACGGCGGGGTTGCAGACACCATCATTTCGACGCTTCGACCCACCTAACGAAGCGCATCAAGAAGACAGAAAGTGTCATGGGCGAAACATTCAAGGCAGCTCCCGAAGAAGTAGCCGGAGTCGCTGTGTTATTCGATGACATTGCCGACGACGCCTCGGCCTCCACCGACTACATACGTGCGGAATGCAGTGTTCAGCAAGGATTGGGCGCAGGTGTACTTGCACTATTGAGCGACCCTCTGGCAGCGACCGCGGACTTCATGTCTTCCCGGTACGGCGGCTTGGCGGCGGTTACTCGGTCGACCGGTGTGGAGCTCAACCGAGTTGCGTGGATGTACGCAGACCAAGAGGCCCAAACATATGACGCTCTCAACGCGAAAATATTGTTCGAAGAGCTGATCGACGCCCACTACGACTCGTACACCCCAGCGCCCGGCCCCGCAGCTCCGTTCCTCGACCCGGTGACTTACCGGAAGGCAGAGGAAGTAGACCTTCCGCTGTCCGAAGTAGGAGCCGAGGATATTCGGCAAGTCATCGCGGACGCAGCAGGTTGGCTCGGAGATGTAGACGACGCGATTCACGCTGCAGCGGGATGGAGTCCGCTCCTGCAGTTCGTGGAACCTTTGACGGGAAACTGGAACGAGCTGAAGCGTATCGGCGACGCATACCGCATTGCATCCGAAGGTATGGAGACGTGCGGTTCCAACGTCCGTGCAGGCTATGAACAGCTCGATCCGCATTGGGACGGTGCGGCCGCTCAGAGCTTCACCGAACACGCTGAACGCCAAGCAGCAGCTATGGAGTGGGAAGGCCCGGTAGGCAGAGTAGCGAAGGAGGTGTGTTTCTTCACCTCCGACAAGGTCAGGGATGCTGCAATCAGTGGGGTTCGGCGACTCGCCACGATGCTGGAAGCGGAAGTCTCACTCGAGAACACCACCCAGGCATTGAAGTTCGCCGTCAAGAAGATCCCCTGGATCGGCACGTACATCCAGGTGAACGCCATTGTCGAGATCATCAGACAAGCGGCTTCGCAGATCGATGATCTCGTCGATAGCGTGCGGGAGATCGTCGAGGCGCTCGAAGGATTCCTTGCGGCGATGGCATCTCCGTCCGGCTATCTCAACGAGAAGTTCGAAGAGAAGCTTGCACCGATAACCGACGCTTACAACGACACCAAGACCAAGGCCGAGCTGACCATGGACATCGCCCGCGTGGCCGATGCAGGCGATACGTACAACGCCCCCAAATCCGGCTATGCCGTCGGCGACGATCCCTGGGCGGATGCCGTATGAGGGACGTCCCGCTCCACCTGGAAGCAGCCGTCCGCAGGATCCAGGACGCCGGACAGGCCATCGACACCCGCCGCATCCGCGCCGACCAGGTGAGCAACGGTGACTGGGATATGCGCATCGACGTCGACGAAGCACTGATGAGCCGGCTCGCCGAAACCGACGCCGCATCCGACGCGCTCCGAGCCTTCGCGGCCCGCGTCGACGCAGGCACAGCCGAATGGCGCGACATCGAACGGATCCTTCGCACTCTCCCACCGGAGGTGATCGAACTGAAGGCATCGAAGCATTACCGCTGGCGTTGGGATCATCAGCCACCTGTCGCAACTCCGGTCGAGGACGAGCCAGGGCCGTACAGAATTCCCTGGCAGCGATGATCGACCATCACGTGCTTCGTGGCTTTTCGCAGTTAGCAGTGGCACTGGCGCCGGCTGGATGCGACCCGACGTGATCGTCGAGTGCAGGCCCACCGTACCCGGCGGCGTTGGTTCTCCGGGGTACGGAATCCGAACGCGATGCGGCCGACGTGCTTGACGATGCGGTTGTAGCCTTCACTGCGCGCATTCGACAGGCCGGTGGTGATCGCCAGGATCATCGGTTCCTGCCACGCCGAGACGGTCGTCGCCAGCTTGCCGATCTCCGGGACACGGCACGCCGCGCAGAACGTGTAGAACCGATACAGTCTGTCCCGGATCTCATGGCGAAGGCCACCACGATCGGTGCAGCGCAACACATCGCGCAGCAGTTCCTTCGCGATCCATGCCGCAGCGATGTCCCCGTGCGGGTCGGCGGAGGTCAGCTTCTCGAACAGGGCCGATCGTTGCTCATCGGTTAGGCGCTCCGCGGCCCGCAACAACCGTCGTCGATTGATCCATTCGACATCGCTCTTGCGGCCGCGCCGACCCCGCTCGGCCTGGGTGACCCTGCGCCGGACGGTATCGACCATCTCGTTGGCCTTCTTGACCAGGTGGAACCGGTCCACCACCAGTTGTGCGTGCGGCAGTGCCTCGCGCACCGCCTTCGCATACACCGACGACATGTCGATCGCGACATGGGTGATCTGTGCCTTCCACGTCTCGTCGCGGGCGTCGAACCAGTCGATCACCACCGCCGAGGTGCGTCCGTTGACCTGCGCCAGCAACCCTTGATCGCCGGTCAGGTCGACCAGTCCGGTGTCCCACCGGTCCACCCATCTCCGTTCCCCGGTCTCGGGGCAAGTTTCCCATTTCGCCTTCCCGCGTCGGGTCTCATCGATCCCGAGGACGACCACCGGTTCGGGTTCGTCGCCAAGGGCGGCGTCGGCGACCACGACGAGGTGCTCGTGGACGGTGTGCCAGGCGCACCCGTAGTCGCCCGCGACCGCGGACACCGACCGGTCCCCGTCGAGGACCGCCTCGACCAGCAGCGCCTTCGCTCGGGGCGTGACCCGCGCCCGGGACGGCACCCCCGGCGTCGACTCGGTGAACACCTTACGGTCACAGGAGGTATTGGTGCACAACCATTTCCGTTTCCGCCACACCAACAGCGGACGGTCGGGTCCGACCTGCACATCCCGCGGTCTGGTGGTGACCCAACCCTTCGAACGCGTGGACTTCTGCCCGCACTCCGGACAGACCCCGACCCATTCGGGTGCCGTCGCGATCTGCACGATCCGGCTGCCCTCGACCGTGCGCTGCACCGATTCGACGACGAGGCCGTCGAGATCGAGCAGCAATGAACTACCGTGGTGCATGCCCGCGTTCCTTGCTGTCCTGGATGCCTGAGAACACCCAGCTCACAAGGGCGCGGGCCCTTTTTCAATCACCGACACGGCAACGGGGTCGATCGGCACCAGCCCCTACCAAGTGCGAAGAGCCGGTTACAAACACGTGGACGGCAAACCGACCGACGAGCTCGCCGTGCAGTTCACGGTGAACGAGAAGGTATCGGAGCCCGAGGCTCTCGAAGCACTGGGCACCTCCCCGCTTCCCGAGAGCATCACCGTGAACGGTGTGGAGGTTCCGACCGATGTGATCGAACGATCGTACGAACCCGCATTCCGCCGCGTCCCGGAGGCAGCGACGCCGCCCCGCAAGACGCGGCTGGATCCGATCGTTCCGGGTGTGAGCGTCGGGCACACGAGTGTCAGTGCCGGGACGATCGGATGCGGGCGTTCCCCCAGAGATGTGGACACCAGTTTCTATGCGGCGGTGGCCAGCGTAGCCGATTGATGTTCGAAGTCGATCGGACAGATTTGACCGAGGGTGGAGTGCCTTCGTTTCGTGTTGTAGCGCGTGCCCCAGCGGAACACGGCAGTACGTGCTTCACCGGCACCGTTCCAGCGTTTGCGGCCCTGCAGCGTCTCCCGTTTCAACGTCGCGTTGAACGACTCCGCTGCAGCGCCCACCGCCGACGTCCCGACCGCACCCCGCGACCGGATCACTCCCAACTCCCGGCACACGGCGGCGAACTCCGTCGACGCGTATTGGGCCCCATTGTCGCTGTGAAAGATTGCGCCGCCCAACCCACCGGCACCGCGCACCGACGCGGCCGCCCGCAGCGCATCGGTGACCAGCTCGGTGCGCATACGGTCGGCAATCGACCACCCTGCCAGACGCTTGGAGTGCAGGTCCAATACCGTTGCCAGATAGAGGAATTTGCCGTCACCGACCGGGAGGTACGTGATGTCCCCGACGTAGCGGGTGTTCGGTGTGCTCGCGGTGAAGTCCCGCTGAATCAAATCCGGGACCGCAGCCGCGTCCGGGGCGGGCACGGTGGTGCGCACCGGTTTGCGCAGGTGGACCCCGACGATCCCGTGCTCGCGCATCACCCGCTCGACCCGTTTGTGGTTCACCTCGAGTCCGGCCTCACGCAGCTCCGCGGTCGTAGGTGTCGTCGGAGTCGGCGTGGATAACGCGGATCTGCTCGGCCAACTCCTGATCGGCGCGGGCGCGTTCGGTCCGGGCCGGCGCCGAGGCCCGCCATCGGTAGAAACCGCCAGCGGGACACCTCGAGGATCTGGCACAGCCACTTCACCGGGAAGGTGTTGCGGTGGTCGTCGACGAACTTCGAAGCGGCTCACCAATTCGTCTCGCCCGCGAAATATTTCGCGGCCCTGCGCAGGATCTCCCGTTCCGGCTCGAGCTTCCGGATCTGCGCTCTGAGCTGCTTGTTCTCTTCTTCCAACACGGACTCGGACGATACCTCGAGCCCTGAGCTCAGGGTCCTGGGTGGACGTGGGGTCTCGGATGTACCAGTTCGTTTACGTTCGGCGCGTACCCAGTTGCGTAAAGTTTCTCGGCTGATCCCCAGGTCCTTGCCGATGCCCCCATAGGTGTGGTTCGGGTCGGACAGGTACAGCGCGACGGCATCGGCCTTGAACTCTGCCGAGTATGCCTTCATCGCCATCAGTGACATCTCTTCCTCTGGATCCTCACGATCCAGTGTTCACGATGTCCTCACTTCTGGGGGAACTCCCTGCCGTCTACGACGTCGACAACCATACCCCGTACATGCTCAGCAACTGGCACGTGCTGCACAACGCGACCGGTCGGGTGGGTGACACGATCGTCCAACCCGGTCCGCACGACGACAACCGCATCGACGACAACCGGGTAGGACGACTTGTGCGGTCGCACCTGGGGCCGGCCGGGGACTGTGCCGTGGCGACGGTCGAGGATCGGCAGTTCGATCCGGAGATCTGTGGGCTCGGCGTGGTCCCGGACGCGATCGGGGAACCCGAGCTCGGCGACAAGGTGATCAAGAGTGGTCGTACCACCGGCATCACCCACGGTCTGGTGCGTCGTGTCGATGTGATCGCCAAGATCACGTATCGAGGGGTCGGCACGAAGTCCATCGGTGGGTTCGAGATCGGACCCGACCCGAAGCACCCGGCAGCCGACGGTGAGATCAGCAGCGGCGGCGACTCCGGAGCGGCGTGGATGTTCCGATCCGGAACCGGCGCGGCGACCACCGTCCTCGCCGGTCTGCATTTCGCCGGCGAGGCCAACGGCAACTCCGACGAACACGCATTGGCGTGCCTGCCGCAGTCCGTCTTCGAGAAGCTGGGTGTAACTCTCACCCCGCCGGCCTCGGAAGAGGCGGTCGCGGCCGTCGGCTACGACCCGAACTTCCTGTCGACGCCCGTCCCGCTTCCCGAAGTAACGGCCGAGGTGAAGCCCGACATCGCGAAGGCGAACGACGGGTCCGAGGTGCTGCACTACACGCACTTCTCGCTGACGATGCGGAAGTCGCGCCGGTTCGCGGCCTGGGTGGCGTGGAACATCGACGGCGGATCCATGAAGAAGCTCAGCCGCAAGAACATCGACTTCGTGAAGGATCCACGCCTGGCAGCGGACGCCCAGGTCGGCAACGAGCTGTACCGAGCGAACCGACTCGATCGCGGGCATCTCGCACGACGGGCCGACCTGCTGTGGGGCAGCACGAGCGAGGCGAAGAAGGCGAACACCGACTCGTTCTTCTACACCAACATCACCCCGCAGATGGACGACTTCAACCAGAGCGCCCGCGACGGCGTCTGGGGCAAGCTCGAGGACGCGGTCTTCGCAGACGTGGACGTCGATGATCTGAAGGTATCGGTGTTCGGCGGTCCGGTGTTCGCGGACGACGACCGCGAGTTCCGGAGGGTGAAGATCCCCCGCGAGTTCTGGAAAGTGCTCGTGTTCGTGGAGAACGGCGAGCTCAAGGCCCGAGGCTTCCTGTTGAGCCAGAACCTCGACCAGCTCGAGGTGCTCGATCTCGACGAGTTCCGGGTCTTCCAGGTGCCGTTGACCGAGATCGAACAGCGCGCACTGCTGCAGTTCCCGCAGGCCTTGCGTGATGCGGATCTGCAGGTCGCGGCGGAGGCGATCACCGAGCCGCTGGATTCGGTCGCCGCCATCCAGTGGTGACGTGGTGGAGGGTTCGTAGACCAGCTGACCGTGGTCTTACCTCCGGTCCGTCTGCGTCGGTATAACTCTCGCGCGCTGAACCGAGGCTCGCCGCGCGTGTAGCGCGAGCGAAGCTCGGTTCAGCGCGTTGATAGGCGCCCTACTACAGTCTCTGCACTGATCACCAACCACGCTGTTACGTTCGTCCCCTTTGCGGCGATGTCCGAACCGCAGGGTAGTTTCCCGGTCCGTCGGGGCCGATCGGAGGAGAACAGGCAGATGAGCGAGTTGGTAGGGGCTACGGGCACGGATGTCGTCCCGATGGACGAACAACCCGATACGGATCTGACGCTGTGCGTCGAGCCGGAAGGACTGCTGGTCTGTGGCGATCAGAGTGTGGTCACCAAATACATCGCGCAGCTTCGCCTCCTCACCGAAGATGCCATCGAGACAGCCGATATCTCCCCCACCATGGCCGGCCACGCAGCCGCGGCCGCTGCAGGCGGTTGGTCCTTGGCAGCCCAGGCGGGAGAATTCGTCCGGCTGGCCCCGAAGACCGTAAAGAATCTGCAGAGCAACCATGCCATCCCCACCGGGGATGGATACTTCCACGGAGTCCTGAGGAACTCCGCCGGGAAGTTCAGTCACCAGGTGCAATGGCAACCAGCAAACCTGGCGCCCGCCAAACTTCTGTCCGTTCAGATGTTCGCCGTACAGGTGGCGCTCGCCACCGCAATCGACTCGGTTCAGCAATCGATCGAGCGGGTCGAGGGCAAAGTCGAGCGCGTACTGGCATTGGCCGAAGCATCGCGGGCGGGTGACGTCCGCGGCCACTACGTCGTGCTCGAGCGCCTCGTCGGACGGCTCGACGAACACCACGTCCTCACCAATACCGACTGGGAATCCGTAGCCGGGCTGGGCCCGGAACTCATACGGACCATCGAACAACTCCGCGAACACATCAAACGTACCCTCGCCGGTTTCGACCCGACCAAACCGATCAACGAACGTGCCGATTACCTCAGGCGAGCCGTGGAGGACAACCGCCTCGGCGAAACCCTGCATCTCCTGGTGGTCAGTGAGCAGTCGCTGTACCTGTGGCAGCGGTTGCGTATCGCGCGGGTACAGGCAGTCGAGCCCGAGCACCTCGAGGTGGTGCTCGCCGACGCCCGTGACCTGCTCGCCAAGCACACCGCGCAGGACGGCAGGCTCCTCAATCACGCGCGGGAACACTTGTCCGAGTATTCGCGAATGAACCGCCTCGACGGATTTCGCTGGGGCGCAACACACAACCTCGCGCACGACATCACCCAACTTCGAAGCGATCTCGACGGCTTCGCACTGGCCAGAGGCCAACAGGTCTCGGAGTGGGTCGACCCCGAAAAGCCGACGGTCGGCGATGCCCTGGCAGAAGTCGGCAGCATCGCCGTCGCGGCGGGTGGTTCCGCCGCTTCTGCAGCCGGTAGGGCCATCGGAGCGGGAGCAGGTTTGCTCGGTCGAGCCGTCGGCAACCTGGTCGGTGCCGCAGGTAACGACGCCGGAGACAAGGTCATTGTCGAGGAGTGGGTCAGCCCCGGTAGCACCGGTGCCCTATACGAACACATGTGCAACGGCCTGCTGAAGGAGGGAGACGAACTGCGCTTCCACGACCCTCGAACAAACGCATCTCACGTCGCCACGGTGACGGCCGCCGGGAACATCACCGTCGAAGGACACACGTACTCGGACCCGTCAGCTCCTCTGATCGAGAGGGTCGACCGCGCCCGCAACGGCTGGCGCGACTGGAAGCTGACCGACGGCCGTTCGCTGCGCCACCTGGGGTAAGCCCAATATCGGCCCGGATGTTCGCTGCGCCCGACGTAATCCGTTGGACGCGGCGAACATCCGTCGCATCCTTGCGCTTTCTGTACACGTGATGCCATGATCTCGAGATCGTCACCGATCCGCGTGACGTCACAAGTGAAGAAGGCCCGCCAGGAGCGGCAACTCCCGACGGGCCGGATGTCCGACTGAACAGGAGTCGAACGTGGGCCAGAATACCCTGGCCGGCGGCGTGCGTCGTGGACCGCGCCTTGCCGGCAACTTCACCATCCTCAGCAACGCCGTCATCAACGACGAGCGCCTCTCCTTCCGAGCACGCGGCGTACTCATCTGGCTGTTGTCCAAACCGGACGACTGGCGCACCCGCTCCGACTCGATCGCGGGGCACTCCCCCAAGGAAGGCCGCGACGCGATTCGCTCCGCACTCCGCGAACTCGCAGAACTCGGGTATCTGATCCGGGAAAAGATTCAGAACGAGCGCGGCCAGTGGATCACCATCCAAACGATCTACGAAGAACCCGTCACCGGCCCGACGCCTGAAAAACCGACTTGCGGTGCGGCGGACAACGGAAAGCCAGGCGATCTTTTAAGTACTGATCTTCCAAGGACGAAAACAAACACCGCGCCTCGCGTTGCGACCGCATCGCTCAGTCCAGCAGTAGCCGGCCTGGCAGAAGCATGCAGGGAAGCGGGATTGTCTGCGATCTTCACCTACATAAAGCCTGAGGTCGCGGCAGCCATGGAAGCACTGATCGAGACGCACGGGGTCCCGAAGCTGGTCGCGACCGCGAAAGCCGCGCACCGCCCCGCGAACCCCATGAGATACGCGCAGGCGTGGCTACCGCTGTGGCAGGGATTGGCGGTGCCGCGGGTCGTGCCTGAGAAATGCGACGGGTGCGACGAGTACGGGTGGCTACCGGATGACGAGCACGGGCGGGCGGTGCGGTGCCCGTGCCGTAGTGCTGACCTCGTTGCATAGCGCGCGCCAAGCACCTGATACCGGCCGTCCGAGGTCGCGTCCAAGTTGCAGAGCAACACACGGGGGCACGTGTCACATTTCGCCCCCGAGAAACGACTAAGTTGTTAGCCAGACAGACGTCCAGGAGATGCACCTTTGATCATGCTGAAATCGCCACCTGCGCTTGTACCTCTCACCGCCGGTCGCCTGCGATTCTGCGGCGCGTGTGAGTGACTGAGATGGATATTTTCGACGTACACCGCCAATTGGTGGACGACTACCGATCCTTCACCACCGCCGCTGTCGATGTGCGTGACCCCCGCCTGAAACAGCATGTCGACGAACTGGTGGCACGCGGCGAGCAATGGCCCGAGCCGTGGCTGGCGCTCAATCCGTTGTTCGCCCGCGGCGGCGCGATCGGCGACCTGGTGACCGAGGGGCTTCTACACCCCGAATGCGAACGGATCTTCCGCCCCAAGTCGGACTCTTCCGATCGGGGTGCCCGAGCGATCACGCTGCACAAGCACCAGCGTGAGGCAGTCGAGGCGGCACGCACGGGCCTGTCGTATGTGCTCACCACGGGCACCGGGTCGGGTAAGTCGCTGGCCTACATCATTCCGATCGTCGATCGGGTGCTCCGCATGCCCGAGCGCACTCCCGGGGTGAAGGCGATCATCGTCTACCCGATGAACGCACTCGCGAACAGTCAAGTCGGCGAGCTCGAGAAGTTCCTGCGGTACGGGTACGCGACGGGTGCCGAGCCCGTGACGTTCGCCCGATACACCGGGCAGGAGAAGGGGGAGGAACGCGAGCGGATCCTGCGCGATCCGCCGGACATCCTGCTGACGAACTACGTCATGCTCGAGTTGGTTCTCACCCGCCCCGAAGAGCGCAGGCGCCTGGTGCAGGCGGCGCAGGGCTTGCAGTTCCTCGTTCTCGACGAGCTTCATACCTATCGAGGCCGGCAAGGCGCGGATGTCGCGATGCTGGTTCGGCGCGTGCGCGATGCCTGCCAATCGCCGGACCTGCAGTGTGTCGGCACGTCGGCGACGATGGCGAGTGCTGGCACCGTCGACGACCAGCGCAATGTCGTCGCGCAGGTGGCGAGCCAGATCTTCGGGGCTCCGGTCACCGCCGATCGGGTCATCGGGGAAACACTTGATCGAGCCACCCTCGGCGATCCGAGCGACGTTGCGGGTCTAACCGTCGACGTCCGACGTGGCGGCGCCCGAGGGGACTACGACGCACTCGCCTCCTCCGCCCTCGCTACCTGGATCGAGTCCACCTTCGGTTTGGACGAAGAGCCCGAGACCGGCCGAATCGTGCGTCAGCAGCCTGCACGGGTCCGCGAGTCTGCAGCTAGGCTGGCGGCGCAGACGGCATGCACCGTCGACGAGTGCGAACAGGCAATCCGCGCCACCCTGCTCGCGGGATCGTCGGTTCGGCATCCGGAGACTCATCGACCGTTGTTCGCCTTCCGGTTGCACCAATTCTTCTCGAAGGGCGACACGGTATACGTCTCGATCGAGCCGCAGGACCGGCGGCACGTCACCTCGACGTATCAGGTAGCCGTTCCAGGCGACGCCGACAAGGCGTTGATGCCGCTGGCATTCTGCCGCGAGTGCGGCCAGGAGTATCTCGTCGTGGCGCGCACCGACGACCACGGCACGGTTCGTTACCGGCCGCGCCGCGACCGCGATGCCAGCGGTGGCGACGAGGCCAACGGCTATCTTTACGTATCTGCCGACCAACCATGGCCCGCGGACCCGTTGGCCGAGGGACGGTTCCCCGAATCCTGGCTCGCGGATGGACAGGTACTCGACCGGCTGCGCAAATACCAGCCGCGGCTGGTACGCGTCGATGTGTCCGGAGCGGAATCCCCCGACGGCCTGATCGCCGCATACGTGCCGTCCCCGTTTCGATTCTGCCTACGCTGCAAGGTCTCCTACGAGCAGAGCCGTGGCAGCGACTTTGCGAAGCTCGCCACGCTCGATGCCGAGGGCCGCAGTTCGGCGGTATCGGTGATCAGTGCAGCGATCGTCCGAGCGTTGAAGCAACTGCCAGCGGATGAACTCGACGAGGATGCGCGGAAGCTACTCACGTTCGTCGACAATCGGCAGGACGCCAGCCTACAGGCCGGACATTTCAACGACTTCGTGCAGATCACGCAGTTGCGAGGTGCCCTGTACCGGGCGGTGAGCACATCTCCGCTTCGGCACGACGACGTCGCCCAGCGCGTCGTCGAAGCATTGGGGTTGGACTTCGCGGATTACGCGCTGCACCCTGACGCGGTCTACGGCCCGCGCACAGCCGCCCAACGCGCGTTCAAGGAGTTCATCGAGTACCGCCTCTACACCGACCTCCAGCGCGGGTGGCGGGTCACGATGCCGAATCTCGAACAGACCGGCCTGCTGCGCATCGATTACGAGTCTCTGCGGGAAATCGCCGCCGACACCCACCTGTGGGACGACTGTCCTGCAGCGCTGCGTGATGCACGCCCCGGTGAGCGCGAGGATCTGGGCCGTATCGTTCTGGACGAGTTCCGGCGCGAGCTTGCCATCGACGTGTACTGCCTCACCGAAGATGGTCACGGGCGCCTCCGACGGCAATCCGAGCAACATCTGACGGGACTCTGGTCGCTACCTCCCCGGGAGCCTGCTCCTCCTTTGGCATCGGTGTCGACCCGCACGGGTGCACCGGGCCGGCCCCGGGCGGAGGTTCGCTTGACGGGCCGTTCCGCATTGGGCAAATTCCTCAGGGAACGCAGCGGTCTGACCAATCCGGATGGCTCATCGCTGGATACAGCCGACGCCCAGGAGATCATCGAGCATCTCCTCGTTGTCTTCGAACGAACCGGATTGCTCACCAAAATCGACCTCCCGAAGCAGGACGGCCCGAGCTATCGGCTGAAAGCATCGGCGTTGATCTGGACCGTCGGTGACGGCCGCACCGCAGCCCCCTCACCACTACGGATGAGCGTAGATCCGGAGCGCGGTGCCCGGATCAATCCGTTCTTCCGCGATCTCTACAGCAACACAGCGATGACATTGGCCGGCCTGCACGCACGGGAGCACACCGCGCAGGTGAATACGTCTGCTCGACAGGACCGTGAAGACCGTTTCCGTTCCGGCGAGCTTCCATTGCTGTTCTGTTCTCCCACGATGGAACTGGGCGTGGACATCGCAAGCCTCAACGCGGTCGGACTACGCAACGTTCCGCCGACGCCGGCGAACTACGCCCAGCGCAGCGGCCGCGCCGGCCGATCCGGGCAGCCGGCGCTGGTGGTCACGTACTGTGCTACCGGAAACGCGCACGACCAGTACTACTTCCGGCGTTCGCGCGACATGGTTGCCGGGTCCGTCGCAGCCCCGCGACTCGACCTGACCAACGAATCGCTTCTCGCTTCGCATCTGCACGCGTTGTGGCTCGCCGAGACCGGGGCGGACCTGCGCACCCGGATGCCTCAGCTTCTCGATCTGGACGCGGAGGGGATGCCTCTGCTGCCCGACTTGGCGCGCGCACTCACCGACCAAGACACCATCCGTCGCGCGACCGATCGCGCACGTGCGGTCGTTGCCCCGCTTCACAGCGAGCTACGCACCTCCGCGTGGTGGCATGAGGGTTGGGCCGAAGCGGTGATCGCGGCAGCGCCGAGGTCGTTCGACAGTGCGTGTGACCGGTGGCGCGAGCTGTATCGAGCGGCGCTCGCCGATCAGCAGGAACAGAACCGGATCGTGCTCGATACATCCGTCTCCGCAAGGGCCCGAGCCGGCGCCGAAGCCCGTCGGCGCGAGGCGGAGAGTCAGCTTCGGTTGCTGCGCAACGAGGATTCGGATCGCGGACATTCGGATTTCTACACCTACCGATACTTCGCTTCCGAGGGGTTCCTGCCTGGTTACAGCTTCCCGAGGCTTCCGCTCGCCGCCTACATTCCCGGGGTTCGTGCCTCCGGCGCCGGAATGGACGGAGGCGACTACCTGCAGCGCCCGCGGTTCCTCGCGATCAGCGAGTTCGGCCCGGGCGCGCTCATCTACCACGAGGGTGCGCGTTACGAGGTGCGCCGGGTTCAGGTGCCGATGGCTTCCGGTGGCGTGGGCACCGTCGACCTTCAGGACGCGCGTCGCTGCGATGAGTGCGGCTACCACCACGTGCGGCAAGCCGGCGTCGATGTGTGCGAGAACTGTGCTGCACCCCTGGGGGTTCCGCGCTACAACTTGATGCGGATGCAGACGGTCTTCACGCGACGCCGCGAACGGATCTCGTCCGACGAGGAAGAACGGCGCCGCGCGGGCTTCGAGCTCGAGACGTCGTTCCGGTTCAGCCAGTCCGGCCCTCGCCTGAGCCGCCTCGATGCCGAAGTCGTTGGAGGTGACGGTCCGATTGCGTCCCTCACTTACGGCGATACCGCCGTGGTGCGGGTGACCAACCTGGGTCGGCGTCGCCGCAAGAATCCGAACGAACTGGGTTACTGGCTCGACACCGTGAAGGGCAATTGGCTCAGCGAGAAGGACGCCACGGACACGACCCCACAGGATGAGGATCTCGAGGACGCGGCCGACACACCGACGAAGCAGAAGGTGATCCCGTTCGTCGAGGACACCCGCAACATTGCGGTGCTGCGCCTGACTGCACCTGTCGACGAGGTCGTCGCGACCACACTGCGATACGCGCTCGAGCGCGGCATCGAGGCTGAATTCCAGCTCGAGGATTCCGAACTGTCGAGTGAGGCGATGCCGGACACGCAGGAGCGGTCCCGGATGTTGTTCACCGAATCTGCAGAAGGTGGCGCGGGTGTGCTGCGCCGTCTGCACGGCGAACCCGACGCACTGCCGCGCGCCGCGCGCCGCGCGCTGCAGATCGCGCATTTCGACGTCGACGGCAACGACCTCGACCAAGCGGAGGGCGCGACCGAACGGTGCGAAAAAGCTTGCTACGACTGCTTGCTCTCGTACAGCAACCAGTCGGACCACCAGCGGATCGATCGGCATGCGGTGCGCGCGTTGCTACTCGAACTGGCCGGTAGTCGCACCGCGACGGACACCCCGGCGGGTGTCGGAACGGGTGCTGCCGACGGGTTGCGGGGCGAGTGCCGGTCCGAAGCCGAGCGGGCATTCGTGGACTTGCTGGTCGAGCACGAGTTCACGCTCCCCGATGGAGTTCACGAAACCATCGGCTCGGTGTCTGTCGACTTCGTGTTCCGCAGCGACAACAGCCCCACCGCGGTGTTCGTAGATGACGGCACTCCAGGTTCCGGCAGGGATCACACCGCCGAGGATGATCTGATGGATCTCGGCTGGTCCGTCGTCCGGTTTGGTCCGGGTGACGATTGGCTCGACGTGCTGCGTTCGCACAGTTATGTGTTCGGCGAGGGAAGGAAGTAGGCGATATGGGATTCGCTCCCGGCAACCTGGTCACGGCGCGCGGGCGCGAATGGGTGGTCTTGCCCGACAGCACCGACGACTTCCTCGTGCTGCGTCCTCTCGGCGGTCTCGACGACGACATCGCTGGTGTCCTCGTCAGCGAGGGTGTCACGCCGGCGACGTTCCCGCCTCCGACGCCGGACGACCTGGGCGACCATTTCAGCGCGCGTCTGCTCACGGGTGCATTGCGGATCGGCTTCCGCTCCACCACCGGCCCGTTCCGTTGCCTGGCCTCGATCGCCGTCGAGCCGCGTGCCTATCAGCTCGTGCCGTTGATGATGGCGCTTCGGCAGGACGTGGTGCGGCTGCTGATCGCTGACGATGTGGGTATCGGCAAAACCATCGAAGCCGGCCTGGTCGCCTCCGAGCTTCTCGCCGTCGGCGAGGCGCGCGGCTTGGCAGTGTTGTGCAGCCCGGCCCTGGCGGAACAATGGCAATCGGAGCTCCGTGAGAAGTTCGGGTTGGAAGCGGAGCTGGTGCTTCCGTCCACGGTGCGCCGGCTTGAACGCGGCCGGATCGGCACCGAGTCGATCTTCGAGCGTTACCCGGTCACCGTCGTGTCGACCGACTTCATCAAGAGCTCGCGACGTCGTCACGAGTTCCTGCGGACCTGCCCGGATCTGGTGATCGTCGACGAGGTGCACACGTGTGTGGCAGCAGCCGGCCAGGGCGGCGCTGGCCGCACGCAACGCTACGAGCTCATCCGTGACCTGTCGCTAAATCCGCAGCGGCACATGATCTTCGCAAGTGCCACACCACACAGCGGCAAGGAGGAATCGTTCCGCAACCTGCTGGGCCTGCTGGATCCGGCGTTGGAGACGGTTGACTTGGAAACACGGAAGGGCCGCGAAACCCTCGCCCGCCATTTCGTGCAACGTCGCCGAGGTGATATCCGGCGCTATCTCGACGAAGACACCCCGTTCCCCAAGGACAGGCTCACCAAGGAACTTTCCTACGCGCTGTCACCGGAATACCGTGAGCTGTTCGACAAGGTGCTCGAGTATGCGCGCGAAACTGTACGAACGGGCGATGGTGAGCTGACCAAGCGGGTGAACTGGTGGTCGGCGCTCGCACTGCTGCGCGCGTTGGCGTCGTCACCTCGCGCGGCGGCGCAAACACTGCGGACCCGTGCCGCGTCGGCAGCGGCGGGGACACCCGACGAAGCGGACGCAATCGGTCGGGCGATCGTGCTCGATCACGGCGATGACGAGTCGGTGGAATCCGCAGACACCACACCGGGCGCGGACTCGGGTGAGCACAGCGCGACCGCAACCGAGCGTCGTCTGCGCCGGTTCCTCGCAGACGCACAGAAGCTGGAAGGCAAGGCCGACACGAAACTCGCGGCGCTGACGAAGGAAGTCAAACAGCTTCTCGCCGATGGGTGCGATCCGATCGTCTTCTGCCGGTTCATCGATACCGCCGAGTATGTGGCTGATCACCTCGACAAGGCACTGGGCAAGAACGTCACGGTCCGCGCTGTAACGGGTACATTGCCGCCGGACGAGCGCGTGGCCAGGATCGACGAGCTCACCTCTGTTCAGGGTCGGCATGTGCTGGTTGCGACCGACTGTCTGTCGGAGGGCGTCAACCTGCAGGAGAGTTTCCAGGCGGTGGTCCACTACGACCTGGCGTGGAATCCGACCCGGCACGAGCAGCGCGAAGGTCGTGTGGACCGGTTCGGGCAACGTGCAGAGCAGGTCCGCGCCGTCACGCTTTACGGACGGGACAATCAGATCGACGGTATCGTTCTCGAGGTGCTGCTGCGCAAACACGAGGCAATCCGTAAGGCTACGGGTGTGTCGGTTCCGGTGCCGGACAACAACGCAGCGGTGGTCGAGGCGCTGATGGAAGGGCTGCTGCTGCGAGGCCAGGACGCCGAGCAACTCACCCTCGATCTTGGGGTGCAGGAGAAGCAACTCAGCCTGTACGACGAGTGGCAGTCCGCCGCCGACCGGGAGAAGCTGGCCCAGACGAAGTACGCGCAGCACGCGATCAAGCCGGAGGAGGTGTCCGCCGAGGTCAGCGCAGCCCGCGCTTCACTCGGTACTCGCGCGGAGGTCGCCGAGTGTGTTGAGCATGCGCTCCGGGCGCTGCGATCGACCGTGTCGCCGACCGACGACGGGTTCACCGCGACCCTCGGCCCTCTGCCCCTCGGACTTCGGGACGCGTTGCCCCCCGGACGTAAGGACCCGTTACCGTTCCACCGCGATCTTCCGGTCGCACGCGGCGAAGCGGTTCTGACTCGGACCGATGCATCGGTCGAGGCGGTGGCGCAATACGTAATGGAATCCGCCCTGGACCCCGCGCTGGACGCCTCGTTACGTCCAGCACGCAGATGCGCGGTGATCCGCACCGATGCGGTCTCCACCCGCACGACGCTGCTCGTGACGCGCTACCGATTCCATATGACGCTGCCGTCACGCAGCGGCACCCGTGAACTTGTGGCAGAAGATGTCGCGACCCTCGCGTTCGAGGGTGCGCCCGACCGCGCACGCTGGCTCGATGCCGACGCCACGGCGGCACTGCTCGCCGCGGCACCCTCCGGCAATGTGCCGGCGCCCCAAGCTCAGCAGTTCCTCACGCGAGTCCTCGACGGTCTCGACGAGCTACGTCCACATCTGGAGGACCACGGCGTGCACCTCGCCGAGACGATGCTGGCCGCGCACCGCAGGGTGCGCCAGGCCTCCGCCGAGATCGTGCGAGGACTCAAGGTGACACCGGAAGCGGGCGCCGACATTCTCGGTGCCTTCGTGTTCGTTCCGCAGGCGGGAGGCAGCAAGTGAGCGACGCATCGTTCGTCGGAGTCCGGATTCAGGGTGGGCTCCTTCCCGCCGATCTCCCGTCCCAGCTCGCAACGGGTAACGATCCGTCAGGAGTTACGCTCTCGCCGAAGGACTATCATCTCGCTGCCGGGGAAACTGTGCGTGATGCTGCCAACCGTGTGTGGGCGTACCTGCGCGGTGCATGGACCGGATACCGGGACGCGTTGGCGCAGTTGCCTCACGACGCGTCCACGACGGGTCTGACACGTGAGCGCTTCCTGCTCGTGCTGTTCGATCAGCTCGGCTACGGTCGCGTCCCCACCACCGGACGCGGTGGCATCACCGTCGATGGTCAACCCTTCCCCGTCTCACACGTGTGGCAGTCGGTGCCCATTCATCTGCTCGGATGGGGAACCGCCCTCGACACCCGCACGAAAGGGGTGGCGGGCGCGGCCGGATCATCGCCGCAGTCGATGGTGCAAGAGCTTCTCAACCGTAGCGACGAGCACCTGTGGGCGTTTCTGTCCAACGGTCAGGTACTACGCCTACTGCGCGACTCGACCTCGCTCGTGGGGTCCGCCTACGTCGAGTTCGATCTCGAGGCGATTTTCGACGGTGATCTGTTCGCCGATTTCCTGCTGCTGTACACCATGTGCCAGGTGTCGCGGGTCGAGACACGTGACGACGAGATCGGACCGGCTTCGTGCCGGATCGAACAGTGGCGGACAGAGGCCGTCGAAAACGGTTCGCGCGCACTCAATCTCCTACGAGACGGGGTCGTCGACGCCCTGCGTACCCTTGGCCGCGGATTCCTGACGCATCCCGCGAACGGAGAACTGAGGCAGGACCTTTCCGACGGACGGATCTCGGTGTCCGACGTCAACCACGCCTTGCTGCGCGTCGCGTATCGGTTGCTGTTCACCTTCGTCACAGAAGACCGCGGGGCACTGCTCGACCCCACCGCCGACCCCTCCGCCCGTCGCCGCTACGCAGAGTTCTTCTCGACGGAACGGTTGCGCCGGGCCGCCCGCCGTCGCCGTGGTGGACGTTACGGCGACCGCTGGAAAGCCCTGACACTCGTGTGGCACGGTCTCGGCAGCGAGACGGGGTTGCCCGAACTGGGCGTGCCTGGGATCGGTGGCCTCTTCGACGCAGGTGAACTGGACTTCCTTACCGAGTGCGAGCTGTCGAACGACGCCTTGATGTCGGCGGTGCGGTCGCTGTCCCTGGTGCGGGAACCGAAGTCCGGAGTGCTGCGGGTGGTCGACTATCGCAACCTCGGTGCGGAGGAACTCGGCAGCATCTACGAAGCGCTGCTCGAGTTCGTGCCGCAGTGGGATCCGGCGACGAAAACCTACACCCTCAATGTCGCATCCGGGAATCAACGTAAGGACACCGGTTCCTACTACACGCCCACATCCCTCGTAGAATCGCTTCTCAACACTGCGCTGGATCCGGTCCTCGACGATGCGGTGAAGTCGACGAACGATTCCGAGGGGCAGATTCAAGCTCTCCTGGCCACCACCGTCTGCGATCCTGCTTGTGGTAGTGGGCACTTCCTAGTCGGCGCCGCTCGACGCATCGCGAAGCGAGTGGCAGCGATCCGCACCGGAGACCCGGAACCCGCCCCAGACCAGGTGCGAGCAGCCATGCGAGAGGTGGTTGCGCAGTGTATCTACGGCGTCGACGTCAATCCGCTCGCAGCCGAGCTGGCCAAGTTGTCGCTGTGGATGGAGGCTATAGAGCCCGGCCGCCCCCTTGCATATTTGGACGCACAGATCAAGGTGGGCAACACCTTAATGGGGGCGACTCCTGCCCTGTTGGCCGAGGGACTTCCTGATGCGGCGTTAAAACCGATCGAAGGTGACCTCAAGACGATCGCAACCGAAGTTACGCGCGCTAATAGAGCCGAACGCAAGGGGCAGGGCGGTCTCTTTGATCTAAGTGAGGCAATCGCCGCAAACACTGGGCTGGCAAAGACAGTCGAGCAGGTGGTTGGCACGAAAGCGCTCTCACTGGCCGATATACACGTGCAGCGGAAACGATTGAAGTCCTTCACGGATTCGGAGGAATATCGCCAGGCACGGCTTGCCGCCGACGCATGGTGTGCTGCGTTCGTATGGCCCCTTCAGTTAGACGCGGCGCGGCCAATTACGCACTCGACCATCAGCGCACTCTGCAACGGCATCAACGCACTCGACAACGGCCAGACGGCCGAACTGGAACGCCTGGCTGCAGAGTATCGATTCTTTCATTGGCACCTAGAATTTCCCCATATATTCCGCATTTCGACCACAGATGAGGCTCTCGATAGCACCTCACATGGCTGGACAGGCGGATTTTCTGTTGTAATAGGTAATCCCCCGTGGGAACAAGTCGAGATTGACGAAACCGAGTATTTCTCCACGCTCAGCACGGAAATTTCCGAGGAGAAACGTGCTACGCAACGAAAAAAACTCATATCCAAATTGCTGGTCGAGAACGATCATATTAACACAAGGTATCAACACGACAAGCGTCATGTCGCTGCCGCCGCACATTTCCTCAAACAAAGCGGAGCATATCCACTCAGCGTGAGCAGACGCCTCAACACCTATCGACTATTCGCAGAACGGTTCAGTCAAATTGTGGGCCACCGGGGCGCGTGCGGAATTATTACCCCGACCGGACTTGCCACAGAACCTAGTGCCGCAAATTTCAGGAAGGATCTCATACGGTCATCACGCCTTCAGTCTGTTTTCGATTTCGTAAACACCCGGCGAACCTATCTATACGAACCCCGGTTCTTTGTTGCAGTCCCAAGCCACTATCGGTTCGCGCTGACCACATTCGGAGGCGCGGGTCGAAATCATGCGCAAATTCTTGTAGCAACGCAGCTGAATGACCCGTCACAAACCGCCCTGGCCACACTGCCCCTAGAGCCCCACGTCGTGGAGCGGCTGTCCTCCGAGACTTTCGCCGTACCGCTTTTTGCAAGCCACTCCGATGCGACAATCACCGTGCGAGCATACAAGTCTTCCATAATTTTCTCCGAGACAGGGTTGCACACCCGACAAGGATTTATAAATCTCAGTTCAGACCACTCTGAACTGAGAACGTTCGAACAGCTTACCGAGTCCGGAGCGAAACTTGTAAACGATCAATTCGTCACAGATAGTGAACTCTTTTTCCCGGTCCAAGAAGGTAAACTTTTTGGGGCCTACGACAACTATCGGTCCACTTTTGCAGGAGTCCCACTCAGTCGACGGTTCAACAAGAAGGCAGTGCCCGCACCGAGACGCTCTGGTGAATGGCCCATCCCCCGCTATTGGGCACCTAGCGAACTAGTTAATCGAAAGTGGCCTTCTAGCAGATCCTGGATACTGACCGGCAAAGAGATGATGAATGACTTAACTTCGCCTCGAACATCAATTTTCTGCATTCAGCCAAAATCTGCAGTGGCATACACGTGCCAGAACATTATCGGCGATAAACTTCCGAGGCAAGCACTACTTCACTATCTTGCTTGCTTAAACTCCATACCGTTTGATTATTTTGTGCGCCAAAAAAAGGTTGGCGCGCACCTCACTGCAGATATTCTGAATCAACTACCACTTCCCAGTCCGGATACACCATTTCTGGGAGCCGCAGCATCAGAATTTACCGCCCCCCGTGCAGCCGCGATATCCGCAAGATCACCCCTTGCATCGAGTTACTCCGAAGCCTGGGAGGGCCAGGCCGGCGAGGAGCTCGACCATAGAGACGCGACCAGCCTGAGAGCTGAGCTTGACGCAGCATTTCTAATTCTTTACGGGATCGAACGCGAGGAAATCGAGAATGTTTTTTCGGCCTTTCCAGTACTAAAACGGACCGAAGAAAAAAGTTACGGAGAATTCAGATCCCTTCAGCGCACCATAGAAGTGTACGAAAATCTCATACAAAAGTTTGACGATTCGCCGCGCGGAAGGGGCGCCTAACTGTGGTCGCCCGGAAACCATCCGACTCCAAGGAAGAAGACTGGCATGCAGCCCACGTTCGTACCTGCACCGAGCGACGAGGTAACTCATGCCTGGAAGATCTACGGATCGAACGTAGCCGGTGAAGACATGGTGCCCATTTGGCGCATCAAGGGCACTGTCTCACTCGCCGCGAAGTTCCTCCGTCCCGTCGAACCCGACGTCAGTAGAGAGGAACTCAGAGGTTTCGTCGAAGAAGACTACCGTTCTTCCGGATACGCCGTTCGACAGGAGAAAGTCGACGAATTCTACTCGTTCCTTGCCCGTATGCATCCAGGCGACCTCATCCTCACTGTCAGCCAGGGCAGCGTCTACTTCGGCACCGTGACCGGGGAAGCCGAGTATGTGCGCAGCAGTGACGGCCGCTCCAACCTTCGACGCCCAGTAAAATGGGAATCCCGGTATCTGCGAAGTTCAGACCTCCCATTGGAGATTGCCTCGCGGCTCACCACTCAGGGCGACGTGGTCGATCTGACGGGGCAGATCGACAGCATCCGCGAACTCATGGGTCAGCGCCGCCAAGTCGTTCCTGCTGCTGGGCTCAATGTGCCCGATGCCGACGACCAACTCGCCGCGCGGCTACATGTTCCTCGAGAATGGCTGCAAGAGTGTGTCGAGCTCCTCCGCGACCGGCCACAGCTCATCTTTAACGGGCCCCCCGGAACCGGCAAGACCTTCATCGCAAAGGAACTTGCTCGACATCTCGCCGGTGAGTCCAATGTCAAGCTCGTGCAGTTTCATCCGGCGTACTCGTACGAGGATTTTTTCGAGGGATACCGCCCGGCGCAGCACGGTGCGGGGCAAGTCGGCTTCGAGCTGCGACCCGGGCCGCTCCGGACACTCGTCGACCGTGCCGTCGAGAATCCCGACGCTGTATACGTCCTAGTCATCGACGAGATCAACCGCGGTAATCTCGCAAAGATCTTTGGCGAATTGTACTTCCTTCTCGAATACCGCGACGAGAGCATCGATCTGCTCTACGGATCGGGCGACTCGGAACCATTCATGTTGCCACGCAACGTGGTCGTCATCGGAACGATGAACACTGCAGATCGGTCGATCGCCCTCGTCGATGCAGCGATGCGCAGACGTTTCGCATTCCTTCCACTGCATCCATCCGAGGAACCTACCTCCGGCATCCTCCGCAGCTGGCTGGACAATCATGGTCATCCAATGGAAGCCGCCGACCTACTCGACGAGCTCAACGCGCTCATAGACGACGAGGACTTCAAGATCGGCCCGTCCTACTTCATGCGTCCGGCAGTATTCGCTCCCCACGGCCTCGAACGAGTATGGAGGTATAACATCCTGCCCCTCCTCGAGGAATTCCACTACGGCGACCGCGAAATCGACGTGACTTCCACCTACGGGCTCGAAGTGGTCCGAAAGCGACTGGCTGCAAAAACCAGATCCACTACCGGGGGTGCACCGGGCGATGCCGCCGACACTGACGCTGGTTGAGGGCGATGAGGCGCGACTCGTCGAGCTATCTATCAACGAGTACGAGGCACTGAGCCGACTCGCCATTGTTGACGTCACTCCCACTCACGAAGCCGGGTGGTACATGCTGGCGGCGGGCCGGAAGATCGGCGCAGTTTCCCTCGGAGATCGTCACGTGATTGTCCGACCCAAGATCACCAACTTGAATCGACTCGTATTCCTGCTCGGATACGCGCGGAGCAGCGATATCTGGCGGGACGACACGGTGCGGCTCACTGGAGCCGATGAGCTCCTCCCGGCTCTCGCCGCGGTGTTTTCTCGACTTGCTGCCCGAGCCACCGAACAGGGGCTGCTGCAGGGATACCGCACGGTCTCCGACACGTTGCCGGTTCTACGCGGCCGAGTACGCACAGGCGAGCAGATGACCCGCCGCTTCGGCCTGCCTGTGCCTCTGGCCGTCGAGTACGACGACTTCACAGTTGACATCGTTGAGAACCGTGTGCTTCTCGCGGCGACGTTGCGCCTGCTTACCATTCCGCAATTATCGCCGGATTCACGACGCCGACTGCAGCGGCTACGCATCGCATTCGCGGACGTGACCACGCCCAGGCGAGGCCAACCAGTCCCCGAGTGGTATCCGAGCCGGCTCAATATCCGCTATCAGAACGCGCTCCGACTGGCAGAAATCGTCCTGACGGCACAATCGTTCGAGCAACGTGTGGGCCGGCTTGTGGTCACCGGTTTCATGTTCGACATGTGGAGGATCTTCGAGGACTTCGTCTGCACCGCTCTGAGTGAATCGCTTTCCCGACGGTACGGACGATGCGCTACGCAGTACTCGCTCCACCTGGACGAGGCATCTCGAGTCCGCATGCGCCCCGACCTCGTCTGGATGACACCCGCGGGGATGATCCGAGCGGTAATCGACGCCAAGTACAAGGCCGAGCGACCCGCGGGGTTCCCTGACGCCGATCTGTACCAGATGCTCGCTTACTGCACCGTCCTCGGTCTGAAGGACGGTCACCTCGTGTATGCGAAAGGGAACGAACCCGTCCGCATCCACCGAGTAGCGCGAGCAGATGTGCAGTTGCACTGTCATGCCCTTGACCTCGGACTCCCACCGGCCGAGCTACTTGCGCAGGTGGACTTACTAGCCGAACACATCGCATCACCGCAGCACCTCTCGTGAGTACGTCGCGGGCGTAGTAGCGGTGTCGCCGGGGCGGGGTAATGTCTCCCGGCATCGAAGCGAAAGACACGTCGGGCACGCATTTCGGCGGGTCCACCGGCACTGGGGAGGCAGACGAGTGGCATCACTGGCAATCGACAAAGATTTCCTGCTCGACTTTGCGAAACTCGACCAGTCGGTGCAAACCCGGGTATACGAAGTGTTCGGGAAGTTCGACGCCGCTACCCACACTGGATTGCATCTGGAGAAGATCAAGAACGCCCGGAACCCTCAGTTCCGGTCGATCCGCATCACCCAGTTTTGGCGCGGGATCGTGCTTGCTCCGCAAACAGGCGATACCTACACCCTGCTGAAGGTCCTACCGCATGACGATGCCTACGTATGGGCGGAACGCCGCAACGTCTCAGTGAACAAGGCAACCGGCGGGATCGAGGTTCGCGATGACGCCGCACTCGACGAACAACTCGCCAACCTCGACGAGCAGACCACCGGCAGAACCAGCGGATACCTGTTCGAACACATCAAAGACAGCGACCTCACGCGGCTCGGCCTCGACGAGAAGGCTGTACGGTTCGCACGGCTCCTCACCGACGACTCCCAGCTGGATGCGGCTCAGCCCTACTTTCCCACCACTCAATGGCAGGTGCTATACGGTCTCGCAGCCGGCATGACCCCCGACGAGGTGTGGGCCGACCTCGGTGCGGAGATTCTCGACGATCCCGTCGACACCAACGATCTGGACGCCGCTATTCGCCGAAGTGCCCATCGAGTTCTCCTCGTCGACGGTCCGGACGAGATGATGGCTGTATTCGCCAACCCGTTCGCCCTCTGGCGGATCTACCTTCACCCCGCGCAGCAGAGCGCCGTTGATGCAACGTACCGGGGTCCTGCGCGCGTGACAGGTGGCCCCGGTACCGGCAAGACCGTCGTCGCTCTGCACCGAGCACGGCGACTCGCCGAACGCAGGGAAGGCAGCGTCCTCGTCACGACGTTCACCTCGACGCTCGCCGAATCGTTGGAAGACGGCATCCTTATGCTCATCGACAACCCGGAGGTCGAGTCCCGCATCGTCGTCCAACACGTCGATCGTCTCGCACACCGCGTCTTCCGGGATGCACATGGCACTCCACACGTCATCAGCTCCGCCGACGAGAGAAAACTTTGGCGCGGCATCACCGACGACTTGGGGATCGACTTCTCCGAGACGTTCCTCGGTGAAGAATGGCGTCAAGTGGTTCTCGCTCAGCGGGTATCCACAGCAGACGACTACCTCAAGGCGAAACGCACCGGACGCGGACGTCGTTTGGGAGCATCGCAGAAGGCTCAGGTATGGCAGGCCATTTGGGAATTCGAACAGGCGCTGGAACGCAGAGCACTCCACACCCATGAGACCATCCGGCGAGAAGCCACGCGCCTCCTCGAAAACCGCGACGACAAGCCGTACCGGCACATCGTCGTCGACGAGGCTCAAGACCTCAGTCCCGACCAATGGCGTCTGCTGAGAGCTGCGGCACCTGAAGCTCCGGATGACCTCTTCATCGCCGGCGACACCCACCAGCGCATCTACAACAACCATGTGAGCTTGCGCGAGGTAGGCATCAACGTGACCGGACGATCGAGTCGTTTGTCGATCAACTACCGCACCACGGCGGAAATTCTTCGTTGGAGTCTCCAGCTGATGCACGGCACCCAGTTCGACGATATGAACGACCAACTCGACTCGATCGCTGGGTGCCGGTCAGAAATCCACGGTGATGAGCCAATTGTCGAAGGGTTCAGCACTCGCGAAGCAGAATTCGCATTCCTGGCCGAGAGAATTGCGGGGTGGATCGCAGGTGGGGTCGAGCCATCCGAGATCGGGATCGCTGTCCGTTCCAAAGCCCTTGGGGATGCCGTAGCTAAGGCGCTGAAGAAGCACCGGATTCTAAGTAGCTCCTTATCTGAAGGTCGAGGAGCTTCAGACAGCGTCTCCATAGGCACCATGCACCGGATGAAGGGTCTCGAGTTCCGATGCCTCGCAGTCTGCGCTGTCTCCAGCAAGCAAATGCCAGCGCTGTCAGCTGTCACTCCTTTGAGCGACGACGAACATACCCACCAACGTGATCTCCAGCGCGAGCGATCCCTCTTATTCGTCGCGTGCACCCGAGCCCGTGAGCAGTTGCTCGTCACATGGCACGGTGAGCCCAGCCCATTCCTCGCTCCGCTCGTCTGAGTTCTATTGTTCCGAGAGTTCCAGAGAGGTACTTATGCCCAAACTATCCACCCTCCTCGACGAGATCGATTCGGGCACTGTGCTACTCCCCGAGTTCCAACGCGGCTACGTCTGGAATCGTGATCAGGTCCGAGGTCTGATGCGCTCGCTCTACCGGAGTTATCCCGTAGGCGGCTTGTTGATGTGGGAGACCGCGACCAGCGAGATCGCTGTACGTGGCGAGATCACCAGCGGTGGCGTCCGACAGCTTCTGCTCGACGGACAGCAGCGCGTCACCTCACTGTACGGCGTGGTGCGTGGCACCCCTCCCCCGTTCTTCGAGGGCGACCCCTCAGCGTTCACGGGGATGTACTTCAATGTCGAGTCGGAGGTCTTCGAGTTCTATCGTCCGACGGTCATGGCCGAGGACCCGTGTTGGGTCAGTGTCACTCAACTGTTTCGCGAGGGCCTGAAGCCGTTCTTCACCGCCTTCACCGATCATGGCGAAAAGGCCAGTACCTACCTCGACCGCCTGAATACGTTGTCGCAGATTCAGCAGCGAGAATTCAACGTCGAGAAGATCACCGGCTCGGACAAGTCCGTCGATGAGGTCGTCGACATCTTCAACCGGGTGAATTCAGGTGGCACAAAGCTGTCGAAAGGCGACCTTGCCCTCGCGTCCCTGTGCGCGCAGTGGCCGCCCGCTCGGCAGGAGATGCGTGATCACCTCGCTGTATGGAAGAAGGCAGGCTTCGATTTCACGCTGGACTGGCTACTTCGTAACGCAACGGCGGTGGCACGAGGCCGCGCGCTGTTCACTGCTCTGAGTAATGTCAAAGCCGACGAGTTCGAACGCGCACTCACATCCTCCGTCGCCCACATCGGCACGTTCCTCGATGCAGCCTCCGGACGTCTCGGACTCGACCACGACAGAGTTCTTATGGGTCGCTACGCGATTCCCGTCGTGTCGCGTCTACTCGAGCTGAATGGCGGCAAGTTCACCGACGCAGCCCACCGCGACAAGGTCCTGTACTGGTATGTCCACTCCGCTCTGTGGGGCCGGTTCGGTGGATCGACCGAGACCTACTTGCAGCAGGACTACGACACCGTGCGCGACTCCGGGGTAGACGGGCTGATCGCCACTCTCGAACGCGTTCGCGGTGGACGCCTCGAGATCCTCCCCCACGATTTCGACGGTTCCACCCGAGGATCTCGCTTCTACCCGCTGCTCTACCTACTCACCCGTGTGAAGGGTGCCCGCGACTTCGGCAGCGGCCTGGAGCTGCGTGCAGAACTGCTTGGGAAACTCACCAGCCTCCAGGTGCATCACATCTTCCCGAAGGCCATGCTGCGCGATCGATACGATCGCAATGAGATCAATGCGATTGCGAACTTCTGCTTCCTCACCCAGGCCACCAACCTGGAGATCGGCAAGCGCGCGCCAGAAGAGTACTTCGCGGAAGTCGAAGCGAAGAATCCCGGTGTACTCGCGTCTCAGTGGATTCCGACCGACCCAGCACTCTGGACCGTCGACCGCTACCCCGACTTCCTCGCCGCTCGACGCGAACTGCTCGCAGAGGCTGCGCAATCCTTCCTTGAAGAACTACGGTCGGGTTCGCAGAGCGCCGAGGAGTCCCTGCAGCCGCTCGCCGTCACTGAAACTGAGCCCGATGACCCGAGAACCCTGCAGATTCAGGCAATGATCGCGGAGCTCCATGACCTCGGATTCGCGGAACCTGAGGTCGATACCGAAATCACCGATCCGACGAGCGGCCGCTTCCTGTCCATGGCAGAAGCATTCTGGCCTGATGGGCTGCAGCACGGAGTCGGCGATCCTGTCATCCTCGAACTCGATCCCGACGAGGCCGACCTCCCCAGACTCGAGGAACTCGGCTACAAGGTGTTCACGTCCGTCGACGCGCTGCTCGGCTTCGTCAACAACCTTAACGAGGCAGCTGCCGGCGTCCCGGAACCGACCGCGCCGCTTGTCGTGTCGGAGCCGATCAGCGATGACACGACGGAGCTCGAGGCCGAGTTCGGATCACGCGTCCGCGCACTTTACGAACGCGCTCGACGCGAAGCCGGCTACAACGCCACCCAGTTCATCAGTATGGTCGCCAATATCGGCCCGTTGACTACAGCGAAGAAGCTCCTCGCATCGCGAACTATTTCGGATGGGTTCTCCGAGTTGTGGGAACGAGGACGCATCGATCTCACCGTCGAAGCTCTCGTCGTCGAGCCCACCTTCGAATCGTTGTTCACCGACACCGAGCTCGACGTCGCTCGCCACCGGCTCACCCAGTTCGGTTACACGCCAGGATCATCGGCCGCGAGTTCACCGCGTGCGACGCGCACGTCGCTCGATGTCTCTGAACCCGGCAACGGAAGCGCGGCGTCCGCCTCGGAGAAGCCCGAGTGGAACGGGCAGGACTGGTACGTCTGTCTGGGGGAAGTCAACGATTCCCGTAACTGGGACGACGCGCGCAAGTACGGGTTCGTGTCAGCCGGCGGCGGCCGCTGGTACTCCGACACCCTCAAGAACCTCCAGGTGGGAGATCGTGTCTTCGTCTATGTCCCGAAAGTCGGCTATGTGGGTGCCGGTACGGTTGCCGACTCAGCCGCTCCGGCGGACGAGGCGACCCTTGAGGTCGACGGCAAGCCGGTGAACTTCCGCAGTCTCGACCTCGTTGGCCCCTACACACACGAGGTTGATAACCCGGACCCTGCCGAGGATTACCAGGAGTGGATCGTCCCCGTCGTGTGGGAACGAACCGTTGATCGCGAGTCGGCACTACGCGAGGCTGGGTTGTTCGCGAACCAAAATTCCGCCTGCAGGCTTCGCGACGAGCACACGCTGAACCGCGTGACAGAGTTCTTCGGCATTGCGGAGCCCGATCGGGAGTCATAGGCGATGCAGGACTAGAAGCATTCGGGGTGTGCGCGGCGAGTCAGATCCGCCGTGCACACCCCGGGCTACGGGGTGCATTCTGCACATACTCGGAGCCAAAGTCCACAGGCCCCGAGAGCCCGCACCTACAACGCAGCCGTTCTTATCCGACCCAACCCCATCGGACGTGTCAGACAGACACGAAAATCTTGGTTCGATGCCAACCAAGATATGTCTTGTCAGGCGGTTGCGCCGTACTCGGGAGAATTAATTTCTCTGCCAGCGGGGGCTTTCCGAAAGCTCGACGCAGTGGCTCGTCCTCTGCCAACGCACGCTCGAGGTCTCTCGCATAAGTAATGGAGAGGTCTTCGGCAACTGTGATCAATCCCGTGTCGAAGGCAACGTCGTGGGTCGGACAGGCAGCCAATCCATTCAGATGGTCGAGCCTCTCCTTGCTCGAGCTGTCCCGCCATGGCTTGATATGACTCGCGGTGAGCATCCTCGGTCGACGTCGACCTCCGACGACGCTGCTCATTCCACAGAAAACACAACGATTCCCGTGATTGTGCAATACCGCTCTCGCGAAGCGATGCTGTCCGATTCGTATCGTTGAAGTAAGTACCCGTTGCGTTACTTCGATCGGGACATCGGTGCGATCGCGTGCCCACTTCTCGACTGCCCCTTCCAACTCAGACTCGATCTCACTCGCAACGAGTTCCTCCTGTCCTGCCAGCAAGAGAGTTCCCCCGTCCTCCAGTTCGAGAAAGTCGGGCAATGCAGTGCGATCGATCCCCTCTGCTCGGGCCGCTGCCAGAATACGAGTATAGACATCTTGCAGGAGTGCACTATCCGACATCATCCGGGCCGACACTTCGAGTTCGTGTCGTCCCCCATTGCTCCGTGTTCCATCCAGATTCGCCATCTTCGCCAGGATGCTGGTGGGTGGCCGCTTATACAGTCTTGCAAGCTCTTTCACTGGGAACCCTGCACGGTGTGCGCTACTGCTTCCGAACCTGCTGTGGTCTACGAGTAGCGAGGCACACAGACAGAGGATGACCTCGCTCGGCACGAAGTTTACCTGCCGCTGCCCTTGTGCCATTTCCTGGCGAGCTAAGACCGAGCGCCATTCCTCTCGTAGTGATTGGGCGGTCGGTTCCAAAAAGTCACTGAGGCTGTGCGCGCCCCGGCGATTCACCACGCTCCGTGCCTCCTGATCAAGATTTCGTCCACACCATCGCGGGTCCGATTGCAACCCATAGTTATAGCTGCCACGTCCGGTCAAACATGCCTATCACAAAGAGGTCGACGAGCCCCTCTGGGCTTGCTTTCTCCGGTCGGCCCCATCCCGCTGCAGCTCACATACTTGCGTTCGCACATGTCGACAACACACGTCCCTACGCCAAATCACAATGTCTGCAATGCAGGCGCGTCGTGTCGAGTTTGTTCCAGTGCCACTACCCACTGCGGCAACGACGGTCTCGTACCCCAGCGCCGGTCGCTCGCGACCACAAATCACTCCGCGTCGTGGAACCGCAGAGCTCGGCTGCTCCTCGTACGACCCGACTTCCCGATAGGCGGACATGATGTCCATACGGCCCTCGCAGACTTCGATGGAAATCACCGGGGGCGCGGTATGTGGTTGGCGGCTTAACCGTCACCGCTCGGACCACGAGTTCCTGATCGCCACGACGAACGCGGGGTGGGGAGTCTTATCTGGCCATGAGTGCGGGCCTCGCCCGAGTTGGCTCACATCTTCGGGATGAACGATGGCTTACGTCTGTGAACTGCAGTTTCTCGTCGGGATCGGTCTGATTTCACGCACTAACGACGCTGGTTCTAGGCTCGGCGGGTGGCGTTTGTCAGGAAGGTGCGCACCAAGTCCGGGGCCACGGCTGTGCAGGTCGCCCGATACGTGGGCGGCCGGCAGGAGATCGTCAAACACATCGGTTCCGCCCACACCGACGTCGAACTCGGCATGCTTCTCGAACGCGCCCGTGCCTGGCTCGACCCCGACCAGCAGGCCCTCGACCTGGACGTCACCCCGCAGGTTCCGGTCGACAAGGCCCTGGTGGGCGGGCAGAGTGCTCTGTTCGAGCCGGCGCCCGGACCTGCGCAGGTCGATGCGCCGGGACGGACCGAATCGACCGGGTCGGTGCTCCTGCGGCAGGTGCTGACCGATGTCTACGACCAACTCGGATTCGGAGTCGTCAACGATACGGTGTTCCGCGATCTGGTGATCGCTCGCATCGTCGAGCCCGGCTCGAAACTCGACGCCGGTCGGGTCCTGCAGGATCTCGGGGCGGACCCGCCGAGTTACGCCACGATCAAACGCCACCTGAAGCAGATCATCACCGGCAAGTACCGGGACAAGGTCGCCGAGCAGTGCTTCGAGTATGCCGCCGAAACCGGTGGTCTGAGCCTGTTGTTGTACGACGTGACCACCTTGTACTTCGAGGCCGAGAAGGAAGACGACCTGCGCAAGGTCGGGTACTCGAAGGAACGTCGGGTGGACCCGCAGATCGTCGTGGGACTGCTGGTAGACAGAACCGGGTTTCCGCTGGAGATCGGTTGCTACGAAGGGAACTCGGCCGAAACCCGCACGATCGTGCCGATCGTGCGGCAGTTCCAGGCCCGCCACGACCTCGACGGGGTTGAGATGGTCGTCGCCGCCGACGCCGGGATGCTGTCGGCCGCCAACCTCGCAGCGTTGGACGAGGCCGGGCTGAAGTTCATCGTCGGCTCCCGCACCACGAAGGCACCCGGTGATCTCGCCTCGCATTTCCATTGGAACGGCAATGTTTTCACCGACGGGCAGATCATCGACACCATCACGCCGCGGCATGGCCGCTCCGTGGTCAACAATCCCCGGCGACGGGCCGAGCCCATCTGGAACGAGACGGACCATCCGAATGCGTGGCGGGCGATCTGGCAGTACTCGCGCAGCCGCGCCGCCCGGGACGAGAAGACCCTCAACGCCCAGGAAGCCCGTGCCCGAGCGGTGGTCGACGGGGACACGGTCCCGAAATCGACACGGTTCGTGACGGTCACCGCGAAAGGCCGGCGTCTGGACACCGCCTCCCGAGTTGGCTCACATCTTCGGGATGAACGATGGCTTACGTCTGTGAACTGCAGTTTCTCGTCGGGATCGGTCTGATTTCACGCACTAACGACGCTGGTTCTAGGCTCGGCGGGTGGCGTTTGTCAGGAAGGTGCGCACCAAGTCCGGGGCCACGGCTGTGCAGGTCGCCCGATACGTGGGCGGCCGGCAGGAGATCGTCAAACACATCGGTTCCGCCCACACCGACGTCGAACTCGGCATGCTTCTCGAACGCGCCCGTGCCTGGCTCGACCCCGACCAGCAGGCCCTCGACCTGGACGTCACCCCGCAGGTTCCGGTCGACAAGGCCCTGGTGGGCGGGCAGAGTGCTCTGTTCGAGCCGGCGCCCGGACCTGCGCAGGTCGATGCGCCGGGACGGACCGAATCGACCGGGTCGGTGCTCCTGCGGCAGGTGCTGACCGATGTCTACGACCAACTCGGATTCGGAGTCGTCAACGATACGGTGTTCCGCGATCTGGTGATCGCTCGCATCGTCGAGCCCGGCTCGAAACTCGACGCCGGTCGGGTCCTGCAGGATCTCGGGGCGGACCCGCCGAGTTACGCCACGATCAAACGCCACCTGAAGCAGATCATCACCGGCAAGTACCGGGACAAGGTCGCCGAGCAGTGCTTCGAGTATGCCGCCGAAACCGGTGGTCTGAGCCTGTTGTTGTACGACGTGACCACCTTGTACTTCGAGGCCGAGAAGGAAGACGACCTGCGCAAGGTCGGGTACTCGAAGGAACGTCGGGTGGACCCGCAGATCGTCGTGGGACTGCTGGTAGACAGAACCGGGTTTCCGCTGGAGATCGGTTGCTACGAAGGGAACTCGGCCGAAACCCGCACGATCGTGCCGATCGTGCGGCAGTTCCAGGCCCGCCACGACCTCGACGGGGTTGAGATGGTCGTCGCCGCCGACGCCGGGATGCTGTCGGCCGCCAACCTCGCAGCGTTGGACGAGGCCGGGCTGAAGTTCATCGTCGGCTCCCGCACCACGAAGGCACCCGGTGATCTCGCCTCGCATTTCCATTGGAACGGCAATGTTTTCACCGACGGGCAGATCATCGACACCATCACGCCGCGGCATGGCCGCTCCGTGGTCAACAATCCCCGGCGACGGGCCGAGCCCATCTGGAACGAGACGGACCATCCGAATGCGTGGCGGGCGATCTGGCAGTACTCGCGCAGCCGCGCCGCCCGGGACGAGAAGACCCTCAACGCCCAGGAAGCCCGTGCCCGAGCGGTGGTCGACGGGGACACGGTCCCGAAATCGACACGGTTCGTGACGGTCACCGCGAAAGGCCGGCGTCTGGACACCGCCTCGCTCGAACGAGCCAGGATGCTCGTCGGCCTGAAAGGCTACGTCACCAATCTCCCTGTCTCGTTGATGGATCCAGGAGAGGTGATCGGCAAGTATCACGAGTTGTGGCATGTCGAGCAGTCGTTTCGAATGTCGAAAACGGATCTGCGGGCCCGGCCGATTTTCCACCGCACCAAGGACGCGATCGAGGCGCACCTGACCGTGGTGTTTACGGCGTTGGCCGTCTCTCGGGTGGTCCAGGAACGAAGTGGGCTCGCGATCGGCAAGGTGGTGAAACTGCTGCGGCCGCTGCGGTCGGCGACCATCGCGATCAACGGAACCCGACACACCTTTCCACCGCAGGTCGACGCCGACCTACAAGCCCTGCTCGACCGGATTTCAGGACCTGGACTCACGCACTAACGAAATGAGCCAACTCGGGTCTGGACACCGCCTCGCTCGAACGAGCCAGGATGCTCGTCGGCCTGAAAGGCTACGTCACCAATCTCCCTGTCTCGTTGATGGATCCAGGAGAGGTGATCGGCAAGTATCACGAGTTGTGGCATGTCGAGCAGTCGTTTCGAATGTCGAAAACGGATCTGCGGGCCCGGCCGATTTTCCACCGCACCAAGGACGCGATCGAGGCGCACCTGACCGTGGTGTTTACGGCGTTGGCCGTCTCTCGGGTGGTCCAGGAACGAAGTGGGCTCGCGATCGGCAAGGTGGTGAAACTGCTGCGGCCGCTGCGGTCGGCGACCATCGCGATCAACGGAACCCGACACACCTTTCCACCGCAGGTCGACGCCGACCTACAAGCCCTGCTCGACCGGATTTCAGGACCTGGACTCACGCACTAACGAAATGAGCCAACTCGGGCCACGACGAACGCGGGGTGGGGAGTCTTATCTGGCCATGAGTGCGGGCCTCGACCCGCCCGCCTGTGGGTACTATCTCACGGCTACTCCACCGTTCCGCATGGATGGGTTCACGTGTTGCCGCGAGGATTACGCATGCCGGTACCCTGCTTGTCCAGTTCTCGACTCAACTGCTCAGTCAAAGGTGCAAAAGCCACGTCTTCAAAGAAGTGTTGTAGCCGATACCTAGGTCGATGCCATGGTGACTTCGGTGCGACTCCAACCTCGCAATTGCTTCGGACCTAGGAATCCTTGGTTAGGACGGAATAGCGATACGCGTCAAGCGCACCCCCCGTCAGACGACACTAGTCACCCCACATCCACACCATTTACCTAGGCAGTGTCGATAGAACCCGAAACCGCTGAGAACCCTTGTCCGTTTGTCACAATCGTTCCGGACTTGATCAAATCCTCGATATCGCTGTTCAGCAACATCTTGATATCCGAACCGAGTCGGGCCCAACCGAAGAACCTAGCAGTCTCGCGAAGCAACTCCGCCCTCGACAATCCTGGACAATCCTGGGCCAGTTTCTGAAGCACAAGCCGCCTTTCGATGGCCGGAACATGTCCCGCCTTTCGGACACATTGCGCTGTCGGAGTCCGCGCTACGCGCGTTTCACGTCCGGCTATGTCGTACGCCGTTCCATAAGAGACAATCTTCTCCTTCTTCAACAAGTTCTTCAGTACCGCGCGGATCGTCTTTTGGATGACCTGTCCTGATCTCGCCAACATCCACGCCGACCGAACGCGTGAAAGAATCAGTTCTTCCTCGATCGGTCCTTCTCGATCGACTACCGCAAGAACGACTTGGGTGACTGCCCGCGTGGACCGGTCATCCTGTAGATCGATCCAGTGATAACCGAGATCGTCTACCGCTTCCTGCCGGATCACTTGAAGCTCGGCGTCGCTCAGAAATGTGTACTCCGCGGCCCATTCCGGCGCGCCTTCCTCGACCGATACGAACTCCACCGCGCGCGTTGCCGGGGTGATTTCGGGCATCACCGCCGCAGTATCGGGCACCGTCGGCGATACCTCCAGCACATTCCTGTGACGCTCTGCCTGCACCACGTGTGGGTTCACCACACAGGCCTCTTCCACCGCCGCCTTCAGACGCGCGATAGCCTCACCACGACTCCGGTACCAATCGGTTCCCCATATTCTGTGGAGTTTCCATCCCAGGTCACGAAGAACCGATTCGCGCAGACGGTCCCGGTCACGCGCGGCTCTTGAGGAGTGATACATCACGCCATCACATTCGATACCCAGCGCGTATGTCCCTGGTGCCTCGGGATGACGAACAGCCATGTCGATTCGATATCCAGCAACGCCGACCTGAGGTTGGACCAAATACCCCATCTCCCTCAGGACGGTGATCACAGACTCCTCGAAGGGGCTCTCCGGCACCGCCTCAGGATCAGCAACCTGTGTGGCAAGAACGTTCGGACCGTGCTCCGCATACTCCAGGTAACGCTTCAAATGCTGCACACTCTTGTTCGCGCTGTCCGGCAGCTGGCTTCCGTGGAACGAGGCGACGACTTCCATGCGGCGCCGGGCACGGGTGACTGCGACGTTCAAGCGTCTCCATCCCCCGTCCCTATTGATCGGACCGAACTCGGATCGAAGGCGTCCCTGCGCGTCCGGTCCATATCCGATCGAGAGGATGATGACATCACGTTCATCGCCCTGAACGGTTTCCAGGTTCTTGATGAAGAAGCCATCCAAACGGTTGTCCGTGAAGTACCGCGATAGCCCCGGACGAGTCTTCAATGCTTTGTCGACCGCTTCCTCGATGGCCTCGGCCTGAACCTTCGACAGTGCAACGACACCGAGTGTCAGATGCGGCCGAGTTTCGAAGTGATGGATGACTCTCTGTGCGACATACGCAGCTTCAACCTGATTATCTCGCCGGCCGCCACGGTCGTAGATGCCGTCGACCTTGAAGAACTCGACACCGATGTCGTGTCCGTCCTCCCGAGATCCTGGGAAGGTCACCATCGAGTTCTCGTAGAACTCGTGATTGCTGAAAGCGATGAGATGCTCGTGCCGGCTTCGATAATGCCAACGGAGCGGCAGAGAACGCAGGATGCCGCTTGCTTTGCAGGTATCAAGGATGGACTCGAACCCTAGATCGTCGTCTTCCATCTCGTCTTCATCATCACTGTCATTTGCCGCGTTGAAGAAGGACGTAGGGGGAAGCTGCCGTGGGTCGCCCGCAACCACGAGCGCGTCCCCGCGATAGATCGAATTCACTGCATCTTGAGGGAGCACCTGCGATGCCTCGTCGAAAATGACCACATCGAACCTGAAGTCACTCGACAGGAATTGACTCACGGTAAGGGGGCTCATCATGAAACAAGGCTTGATGAGTTGCACTACATCTCGCGTTTCGTCGAGCAGCCGACGAACCGGCATGTGCCGGCGCTGCTTCATTGATTCGCGTCGCAACACGGCAGCTTGGCCGATTGTGGTCTTCCGTGGGCGTCTCGCATTGCATGCAGCGATCACCTCTCCATGTGCCGCCTCGACAAGCTCGCGGTCCAATTCCTGGAACCGAGCAACCAACTCGTCTCTATCCGCGCCTCGATGAGGCTTCAGACGACTGTCGGACGAAAAATGGTGCTCTACCCACGAGACCAACACCGCGCGCTCTACAGCCGCGGGGAATTCCTCTCCTGAGACACCTCGCTGTGCGAGTTGATACGGAAGGTCTCGAAGCCGATACATGTCCAGCACATTGAGAGCTTGGGTACATGTGACCCATGTTTCCGGCCCGTAGGGATCACTGGCCAGTCGATCGAGCACATTTGTCGCAGCTGTTAGAGACTCCACGATCTCGCTCTTGATCTCGTTGCGTCGTTTGGGTTTGAAACACTCGAGAAACTGATTTTTCTGGCGCTTCCAATCCTCCAGATACCGAGGCAACAAGTCGTCCTGCTCGATGGTGAGCAACATTTTCGCCGTAGGGATTTGCAGTGGCTTCGAAACACCCTCGTTGACCGCACGGCGCACTGCATGGGCCCATGCCATTGCATCCCGGATTTCAGCAGGCGTCGTACCGAATGCGTTGTACAGACCGCCCAGCAGTTCGCGATGCGCACGTTCATTGTCCGAGAATTCTTGCTCGAGACGCCGAGCCGCTGCGGCATTCGATACCCCAGCACGTGCTGACTTGGAGTGTTCCCGCTAAAGTGGCCACTGCAATTAAGCGGCGAGTTCGTATATGTCTCTGAATCCTAGTTCAAACTCGGCTGGTGTCAAATAGCCCAGTGTGGAATGTCGTCGGGCCCTATTGTAGTACTCCTCAATCCAGGTGAATGTGCTCTTTTTGAGTGCTTTTAGAGTGGGCCACGGGCGCGTGTGAATGAGTTCCTTCTTGTAGCTCGCGAAGAATGATTCTGCGACCGCGTTGTCGAAACAAATGCCAGTGCGCCCCAATGATCGTCGGATATTGTTTTTCGTGCAGTACTTATCGAAGTCGGTGGACGTGTATTGAGTTCCGCGATCGCTGTGGAATATGACTTTTCCGGGTGGTCGACGACGAGCGATGGCCATGTCCAGTGCGTCGGTGACCAGCTCGGTTCGCATGTGGTCGGCCACGGCCCATCCGACGACCATCCGGGAGTGCAGATCGATGACGGTGGCCAGGTACGCCCAGCCGTTCCAGGTCCGTACGTAAGTAATATCGCCGCACCATTTGGTGTTCGCCTCGGCCGCCGTGAAGTCGCGGCCGATGAGGTCAGGTGCCCCAACGGGGCTGTCTCCGGCGACGGTGGTGCGTTTCCACGCCTTCGGGTGGCGGCCTTCCAGACCTGCGACCTTCATGAGCCGCCACACCCGCTTGTGCGAGACCCGGTGGCCGCCGGCGGCGAGTTCCGCACGCATGCGCCGAACGCCGGGACGGCCGTTGAGGTGCTCGTAGTGGTACTCGATCAGCGCTGTTAACTCGTCGTCTCGGAGGTCTCGAGCTGAGCGCGACTTGCCGCGCCACTTGTAGTAGCCAGAAGTCGATACGCCGAGTTGAGCACACATGAACGTGACCGGATATGAATCGGATTCAGCCCAGTCCGCGATAGCCGCGAATTTCACCGCGGGTCTTTCGCGAACCAGGTCGCTACTTTTTTTGCGAACTCCACCTCCATCCGGGCGTGCTTCACTTCTTCGCGAAGGCGCTCGAGTTCCGCCCGCTCGTCCTCATTCAACGGGCGGTCAGACTCACCGTTTCCCTCGTCTCGAGTCTTCTTCACCCATTTCCCCAACGTCATCTCGTGAACGCCGATACTGCGTGCAACTTCGGCGATCGCACGGCCATCATCGATGACCAAACTTACCGCGTTGGCCTTGTACTCGGCAGTGAAGCTCCGACGAGTAGATCCCATAATCCGCTCCCTCTATCTTGGGGGAACTCACCGCTCATCTCCGGGTGTCCACCAGAGCGGGAACGGTCCAACTCTACGTTGAGCCGCCGATCGTCGACCACGCGCGATACGGTGCTGACGAGATCCAGCGCTTGGGTCAACGGGTCCAGATGCGCGTGCATCCAACTCGCAGCACTGCCAGCAGTGACTTCGAACAGGGCCGGACCCGACGGCCCCACGACTGCTTGTCGAACGTCGCCTTTCCAATTCGCGACCATCTTGCGCGCGTCTTCGGCTCGCTCCAGCCAGCCCTCGGGAACAGAACGTCCATCAGCAAGCGCCCATGCCATCTTGCTCCGGCGACCGAGGTCGTCGAGAACATCGGATGCGTAATGCGCGACGGACTCGGCAGCTCCCAGAGCAACGGACAAAGGTTCTACGTCCGGGTTGCCGTCCTGGGCGTAGCGACCGAGGAATTCGATCTGAGCGGAGGTGAGATGCCCTACCTCGTCATTCGTCAGGTCCTCGATCGCCTCACGCAACAGCCGACTCGCGGAGCGGGAGTCACTGGCGACCGCATCTACTACAGCCTCGAATGCTGTATCCAATCCGGTATAAAGCATTCCCAGAAGTTTCCGGTCCTCGCTCTCCGTGCTCAGAAACGTCGCGAGCTCATCCTGCGCGTGGTGCGCAGCCATCACAGCAGCCCGAGCACTGCCCAGCGTGTGTTCGCTGCCGTCCCCCCGGAAGCGACCGATGATTCGCAATACTTCGTCCATGAAATCGCACGCCAACGCGAGCGGCTCGAGGTGAGCCTGGACCCAGTAGGTAGTGCGCCCCAGTGACAGGCGAGCCAAGGCTGGTGCAATCTCGGACAATTCCCGAATTTCGAGAACGTGCGTCCACGCCTGGAGGTGTTTGTCGAGACGCCGGCTCGTACTGACAAGGGCGGAGTCCAATGCATCACCGTCTCCCAGTCGCTCACCCAGGATATTCCGCATCCTCGGATTCACAAGTAGGTTCGGCACGAGCTCGTGGATCGTCTCTGCATGAGTAAGAGCTGCCCGAAGCTGCTCAGTCCTGATTTCGAGAGCGTCAGCGTCCACGAAACGTCCGAGGAGGTTCTCGTAGGACGTGCACATGCGAGAATGTTCGCGATGTGCCGCTTGCCATTCCTGCGCCAGGTGCAAGGCATCGTAGAGGTCAGCCTTCCAGCTACCGTTCACCGTATGCCCAGCTATGACCTTCCGATCCGAACGCACCTGCCGCGAGAACAGCGCCCCGAATCCACGAGGACCCTCCGTCAGTCGTGTGATGACGTCAGAAAGATCGGGCACTTCTACGACCGATGGAAGAAAGAAGCCACCCGCTTCCTCCTTGACAGCTTGTAGGTGATCCACTGCTGATTCGATCCGCCCCACGGCTTCGTGGACCTGCACGAGCACATCGAGATCGAACCACTCCTTGAGGGCCCTGTCTCGACCAGCACTCCGGTGGACAAGTTCGATCAGTGTCCGCACATCTTCTATATTTTCGGGTTCGTTGCAACCAAGAATGTGAGCAAGCGACGTCGCGAGTTCATCGGCGTTCGCCAACCCTTCAACAGATTCGTCGAACACTTCCCTGATCCGACGAAGTTGTCTGCTGTTCCACCGTTCGAGATCCATTCCTGAGGGATCCAGGCTTGTGAGTGCAAGCTCGCCGCTCGACCGGCCGGCTACGAGCGAACGATCAAGCTGCTGCCATCTGCGTCCTGCTTCAGCCGAGGCCGACTCGATCGCCTGCTGCGTATTGTCCCGTCTGGTAAAGAAGCTCGTCAGTTTCTCACCCGTCAAAGCAGTCGCAATTTTCCGCGCCCTCAGCACGCCCTCTGGTACGAACCACCCCTCCAGCGGACGGTGGTCGACTAGAGAAAGCTCGGCGATCTTGCACACGATCTCTGCCTCATGCCCGTCACGGGGAGGGAACATGCCCAAGTCATCTGCTAGCGCCGAAATATGCAGGTGGGTCCGTTCCAGAGATTCGGATAGGCGCCGGAACTCGATGAGAGTGTTACGCAGGCTGTTCTCGTCGAGCGTGGCAAGGACGAGCCCCGTCGGCGTCAGTTCTCCAAGTGCACGCTCGGAGTTGCCCGCCTCCGACTCGAGTCGAAGGGGAAGCTCCCTCCAACGCTCACCGCCGGTCGAGTGAGCACCGGAGACGGCTTCGTGAACCGTTCCCAGCTCTTCCAGAAATCGGTCCACCACTTCCTCGACGTCGTCGACGAAATCCAGCGTGGTGAGCCACCACTGCGGAATGTCGAGACGCGACTTCACGAGTCGTAGCAACTGCAGGAACCGATCGACATCATGCTCGTTCGCGAGAGATAGTGTGCTCTCGGATATCTCGCGGTAGCGCTCAACCGCCGCAGTCAACACATGAAGTGCTGCCTGCGCCTGTTCGAGCGACGGCCGGATGTTCGTTGCCTCCGGACGGAGCTTCCGCCATGGGAACTGAGGATCAGCGACCGCTACCCAACCGCGAGCAACAGTCTCGGCCGCGTCAACGATCTTGGCCAAGTCACGACCGGTTAGCGCCTGCGAATTGAAACGACCCCCTTCCTCGGGTGAATCAACGTACGCAACAGGGGCATCGGCGAGATTTGCGATTCGGCCTATCGCATCATGCAGTGTACGCTGGAGCGGCCGACGCACCTCGTTCATAGCATCCGCGTACCCCGTAAGCAGTTCGCGTGCTCGCTCGATCTCTTCTTTCGTTCCATGTTCCAGTCGCGGAGCGCGCGGCTCCTCCTCCACTGCACGACCCAATTCCTTGGCAACGGCGGCACGACTCGTGGATTTGCTGTGCAACGCAAGTACGTACGAATCCAGACCGACTGAGTGAAGGCGATCGAGCACGACATCGAGCGCGGCCGCCTTCTCGCTGACAAAGAGCACACTTCGCCCTGCATGGATCAGCGCAGCGATCATGTTGGTGATGGTCTGGCTCTTGCCCGTCCCCGGCGGCCCATCCATGACGAATGAGTGCCCGGCGACCGCGGCAGCTACCGCTTGTCGCTGAGATGCGTCCGCATCCAGGACGAGCGGGCTGTCTTCCGGCGGAGAAAGCTCATCAATTCGGTCGAGTTCGATTTCCTCGAAATCGAAGCGGTCGGATGCCAGGTTGGCGCTGGGCCCGAGCGCCAACGCCTGAATCAGGTCACTGCGGACCACTTCAGCTTCGTTGTCCAAGAGATCCTGATACATGGATTCCTTGTGCGAAGCGAAGAGTCCCAGCACGACTCGATCGGAAACCGTCCACCCGCTCTTGCCGTCCACACAGGCTTCGACCGCCGTCAAGACAGCATCGATATCAGTAGGATCCAGTTCCGCAACAGGAGACCAGTCGATGTAGAACTGCTCCAGTTTGACCGGAAGTGCAGGATTGAGTTTCGGCTCCTCGTCTTCGTTCAACACAAGGCGGGTTCGCCCAGTCGATGTACGTTCGAGAAGGACCGGTACCAAGATCAGTGGGGCGTCACTCCCATTTTCTGCTCCGTCCTCTCGCCAGTTGAGCATTCCGAAGCCCAATTGCAGGGTCCAAATGCCGTAGTCATTGAAGACCTGGGTCGATCGTCGGCGAAGATTCTGAAGCGCCCGGTCGAGAGTGGGGGCGGTGGTCTTCTGCGTGACGATGCCTTCACCCTCGTGGTCGGCAACCGCCCGGGGACGGGCGCCTGCTTGAGGCTCCTCCTCCGGGAGCGGGGCAAAATCCCAACCGCGTTCGAGGCCAAGGAACAGCTCGTCGAGCGAAGGTTGCTTGATCTCCAGAGTCGCGGCTTGTGTATGACGAAAGTTCAGTAGTCGATTTCGGCCACTCAGATCTACCAACGACGTACGCCACCGACCGATAATGCTCTTCAACCGTTCGAGGTCGTTTTCATTGCCGAAGCTCGTCGGAGTCGTCACGCTGATCCTTGCTATCGATATCGTCGGGCTGGCTGCCTGCGAGCGGGAGCCAGGGGGTCCTACACGCCCGGTACTTCTGATGAGTTCGTCTGTTCTGCTCTACACGCTCACACTCGTATGCCCCGAACACGCACCGCCACATCAACCTCCCCGCCCTCGTCACTACAGGCAGCCGCCCGCACATCTCAGACATTCTTACCGTTCAGTCCGACAGGCGAGAAGGCGCCCTGCCATTCCGCAGTCCCTGTAACAAGATCGCCGATTACAGCGATGAACCAGGTCTCCTACCCGCGAATTGTCAGAGTCTGCCCGCAAGCGGAGTTGCAATGGTTTGGATGATTTGCACCTCGCATTCCTACGGTGTACCTGTAGGGAAGCGGACGTCAGGCCGTAGCGCTGCGTAGCAGTTACTGTCGCATCGTGACCGCTCCCGCCACGCCCCTCGAAATCGACGAGTCGAGTAAGAACACCCGACGCCACCTCTCCGTCTTCGGCCTCGACTTCGTCGGTCTCGTCGTCGCCCTGTTCTTCTTCGCGTGGAGCCTGAGTCCCTCCCTCATCCCCCGCGAGTGGTACTTCCAGGGACTCATCAGTGGCGTGACGGGCACCGTCGGCTACGGCATCGGTGTGCTCGTCGCGTTTCCCGCGCGGCGGTGGATCGCCCCGCGTCTCGCGTGGTGGCGCCGGCGCCATACGGTCCGCCGCATCGCCGAAGTGCTGGTCGCTCTCATCGCGGTGGGAACACTCCTGGGGAGTCTGCTCGCCGCGGCGGGATGGCAGAACGAAATCCGTGCCCTCATGGGTATCGAGACCACGACGGGCTTCGCGTATCTCCGCACCGGACTGGTGAGCGTCGCGGTCTTCGCTGCCCTCCTCTACATCGCACGCGGATTGCGGTGGGTCGGACGACGCTTCGCGGAGTTCCTCGCGACCCGCCTGCGTGTTCCGGTCGTCGCGGCCGGCGTTCTCGCACCGGTGATCCTCGTGCTCGCGGTGGTCGTGTTCGTCGACCAGGTTCTGCTCGCGAGCAGTTCTATGGCAGCACGCATCGTCTTCGCCGACGACAACAACAGCACCGACCCCGGTGTGGAGCAGCCCCAGATTCCTGAGCGGTCGGGCAGCCCGGCGTCGACGTCGTCGTGGGAGAGTCTCGGACGTCAGGGACGCACGTTCGTCGCCGGTGGGATGGACGCCGAGCAGTTGACCGAACTGAACGACGCTCCCGCTCTCGAACCCATACGGGTGTACGCGGGACTCGAAGCCGACGGCACCACCGATGAGCAGGTGCAGCTGATCCTCGACGAACTCGACCGCACGAAGGCGTGGGAGCGGGAGATCCTCGTCGTCGCCGGCACCACGGGAACCGGGTGGGTGAACCCGTTCGCCGCCGACTCGATCGAAGCGATCTACAACGGCAACTCGGCGATCGCCGCGATCCAGTATTCCTTCCTGCCGAGCTGGATCTCCTTCCTCGTCGACGGCTCCGCCGCCAAGGCCGCCGGCAACACACTGATCAACGGTGTCCACGAACGCTGGTCGCAACTGCCGGAGGACCAGCGACCCAAGCTCGTCGTCTACGGCGAGAGCCTCGGCTCGCAATCCGCCGAAGCCGCCTTCGACGACCTCACCGACATGCGCAGCCAGATCGACGGCGCGCTGTTCGTCGGACCGCCGAACTCGAACCAGCTGTGGCGCAGCATCGTCGACCATCGTGATCCCGGCAGCCCCGAGGTCCTGCCCGTCTACGAAGACGGCGTCGCGGTGCGGTTCGCCTCCGACCTGCAGACGCTCGAGGACCAGCAAGGACCGTGGAACGACCCGCGGGTCCTGTATCTGCAGCACGCGTCCGATCCGGTGGTGTGGTGGGGACCGGGACTGCTCTTCGAGCGACCCGACTGGCTCGCCGAACCTCCGGGCACGGATCGCTCACCGTCGATGCGGTGGTACCCCATCGTCACCTTCGCTCAGGTCGCAGCCGACATCATGGTCGGCACGTCGCCACCCGTCGGTCACGGCCACAACTACGAGGACCTCATCCCCTACGGCTGGGCCGCCGTGACGTCCCCAGAGGGGTGGACGCTCACCGACACGCAGCGGATCGCCGAGGCCGTCGAACAGTTGAACACCGCAGACGAGTAGTCGAACACGGCACGCTGCCCGAGGCTCTGCTAGCTTCTCCCCTACGGCTTCGCATTCCGACTCTTCGCCATGCCTTCCTGCGCCCTGGTACCGACGAAAGCGACCGCTGATGACCACGACCCTCGATACACAGCCCGCACCTCCTGAGCCATCCCCATCGTTCTCGGCTCGGCTGAAGGACGGGACCCTGAGGTGGCTGGGCCGGTTCCATCCGGTCGGCCTCGCCGTAGCGCTGCTGTTCTACTGCTGGTCGCTGTCGCCGTCCCTGCTTCCACGCCCCTGGTACCTGCAGGGTGTCGCGACCGGCATCAGCGTCATCACGGGCTACGGCATCGGCGTGCTCCTCGCGTGGATCGTCCGCAAGTGCGGCTTCGAGACGAACTGGTCGGCGACCGTCAAGAAGGTCGGTTGGTACCTGCTCGCAGCGGTCGCCGTCGTGGTGGTGCCGACCTTCCTCGTCCTCGGTTCGTGGTGGCAGGACATCAGCCGCGAACTCGTCGGGATGGAACCCGGCAGTAGCTGGGACTATCCGGGTGTGCTGCTCGTCGCCGTGGTGGTGGCGCTGCTCCTGCTCGTCATCGGCCGCGGTCTGCGGCACGTGGCGCAATGGGTCACCGGACTCGTCGTCCGCGTATTGCCGGCTCCCCTGGCGCGCATCGTGAGTGTCGTGCTGGTCGGGTTGATCGTGTTCTGGGCGGTGGAAGGTCTGCTGTCGGTGGAGATCGCGCGGATCGCCAACGGATCCGCGATGGCTGTGGACGAAGGCACTGCAGACGGGGTCGAGCAGCCGCAGGCAACGGAACGATCCGGGTCGGACGCGTCGCTCGAACCGTGGGATTCGCTGGGCCGTGAGGGCCGCACGTTCGTCGCAGGCGGTCCGTCTCCGGAGGAGATCACCGCGGTGACCGGGGAACCCGCGATGATGCCGATCCGCGTCTACGCCGGTTACCGCTCCCTCGACAGTCTCGACGGTTACACGGACTACGACGAGATGGAGGTGCTCGCCTCGCATGTCGTTGCCGAACTCGACCGCACCGGTGCCTTCGACCGCGAGTACCTCGCCGTGGCCACGACGACCGGTCGTGGCTGGGTCAACCAGGACGTCGCCGCCGCACTGGAATACCTCTCCGACGGCAACTCTGCCATCGCGGCCATGCAGTATTCGTTCCTCGCCAGTCCCCTGGCTTTCCTCGCCGATCGGGTCTCGCCCCGCAATGCAGGTCGCGCGTTGTTCGAGGCGGTGTACGCGCGGTGGAGTGTTCTCGATCCGGAAACCCGGCCGAAGTTACTCGTCTTCGGCGAATCACTGGGCTCGTACGGAGGTCAATCGGCCTTCGCCGGCGTGCAGGACATGATCACCCGAACCGACGGCGCACTGTGGGTGGGCACACCGAATTTCACGGAGCAATGGCGACGAATCACCGATTCGCGCGATCCCGGCAGCCGCGAAATTCTTCCGGTCATCTACGGTGGCCAGAACGTGCGATTCGCTGCGACTCCCGACGACCTCACCGATCTCGACGGCCTCCGCGACTGGGAATCTCCCCGCATCGTGTACTGGCAGCATCCCAGCGATCCGATCGTGTGGTGGTCCTCCCAACTGGTTCGGCACCGCCCGGACTGGTTGCGCGAGGAGCGCGGCGCCGACATCGACAAGGGGATGACGTGGATTCCGTTCGTGACGTTCTGGCAGGTCACGCTTGACATGGTGTTTGCCGCCGAAGTCCCCGGCGGGCACGGCCACGCCTACACGACCGAGGCGGGATTTTTCTGGGCGGACATTCTCGGCATCGAGGACGAGGTGCGCGTGAAGGCGGTCTTCGACGCACTGTCGTCGGACGGGTGACGAGAAGAATTCACCCTCCCGCCTAATCCGGCGAACCGAGTTTTCTCCAGATTTCTCGCACCACCTCGTGATACAACCTCGATATCGCTTGTGAATCGACACAGGAATGCGAACCGGAGTACGTCGATTCACGAGGAGATAATTCATCGACACGGATCTACCGCCTGAAGGTGGCGCATATGTGCACACGAGTTGTGTGGAACGGCCCGTCCGGTCAAGTGCTCGTGGGACGCAACATGGATTACCACCGCGAAACCGCCACCAATCTGTGGGCGCTCCCCCGTGGCATCACCCGCGACGACGGTGTCGGTGGACAACTCTCGTGGACCTCGAAGTACGGCAGTGTGGTCGCGGGCGCCTACGACATGATGACCGTCGACGGACTCAACGAGGCCGGCCTCGGCGGACACATCCTGTGGCTCACCGAATCGGACTACGGCACCCACGACAAGAGCCGACCCGCGCTCAGTGTCGCGGTGTGGATGCAGTACTTCCTCGACAACTTCGCGACCGTCGCCGAGGCCGTCGACTGGATCGAGAAGACCGGCGTGCAGGTCGTTCCGCTGGGCGACCCGGCGACCGGTGAGGTACCCGCCGTGCATCTCGCACTCGACGACGCGACCGGCGACTCCGCGATCATCGAATACCTCGACGGCACACCGACGGTCTGGCACAGCCGCGACTACGCCGTCATGACGAACTCTCCCGCCTACGGTGAACAGCTGGAACTGCTGAAGAAGGTGAAGGGATTCGGCGGTGACGCACCACTTCCCGGTACCGGCGATGCGTCCGACAGGTTCGCTCGCGCAGCGCATTACGTCGGCAGTCTGCCGGAACCGCAGAGCCAGGTGCAGGCGATCGCGGGCGTTCTCAGCGTGATCCGCAATGCCGCGCAGCCGTTCCGCGTGCCCGAACCCGGAAAACCGTATGCCTCGCAAACGATCTGGCAGACGGTGGCCGACCTCGCCGAGAAGCGCTACGTGTTCGAGTCGACGACGCGCCCCAACATCGTGTGGGTCGACCTGAGCGATCTCGACCTCTCGGAGGGCGCACCGGCGGGCAAGCTCGATCTCCTGGGCGACACGGCACTCGAAGGTGGCCTCGCGGGCAATGTCAGCGGCCGATTCGAGAAGTCGGATCCGCTGACGTTCATCGCGATGCCGTCATAGATCTGCACACGAAAGATCCCCGGAGGCCTTGCCTTCGGGGATCTTTCCCCATCCGATGGCCACCGCGAACGCTGGGGCGGCCGAGTCGTCTCAGTAGTCGCCGATCCCCGTCATCGTTCGTGTACCCGCATCCACGGTGTCGTCGACGACCGTTGCATCCACCCGGCCCGGCGTGATTCCGCGACGCTCCAGCTCCTCCCAGAGTCCTGACAGGGCCGCGACCGGGTCGAGGTAGTACTCCGATTCCCGGACCCGCCAGAACTTCCAACCGCTGCGGTGCAGTTCGCGCTCCCGCTCCAGATCGGCGCTCTGCCGTTCGGGGCTCGTGTGCCACTGTTCGTCGTCACAAGCAACTGCCAGCTTGCCTGCCGCCCCGGTCACGACCAGATCGATGAAGTGACCGTTCACCTCGACCCGCGGGTTCACGTGATAGCCGCGAGCGGCGACGTCGAGGAAGACGTCCTGCTGGAAGAGGCTGTCGAACGCTTCGTGCCGCTCGTCGCGCGTCACGCCGTCGGGCATCGGCTCGGCCGGCCGCGGGGACGTCGTCCGCATGTGGGTGAGCAGCGAGTACCGCAGGTCGGTGCGACGCAGCGTGTCGACTGTCCTCGAGTGGAACAGCCACAGCTGGTCCTGGGCACGCGAGGCCGCAACGTTGAAGCGTCGCTGGTATTCGGTCCGGGTCAACGCCGCGATGTTCTGTTCGGGCGCCACGACCATCGACAAGAACACCACGTTCCGCTCGTCGCCCTGGAAGTCCGGGGGCGTGCCGACGCGGAGCCTGCGTTCGTCCCACTGCTCCGGCGTGAGGCGGTCCAGCAGTTCGTTCTGGATGATGTCGACCTGCAACTGCCCCTGCAGCACCACGACACCGAAGGTCTTGCCGTCGTAGGCCGGGTCCTCGACGCACTTCACGAGCGTGTCGACCAGGGCATGTGCCTCGGCGTAGTTCGTCAGCGTCGAGTTCTGCCCGGTGACGGCCCCGTCCTCGACGAGCGTGGTGCGTAGCGGCTGCAGACGATCGGAGCCGTACTGCCGCATGGGGACCAGCGGGTCGTCGGCGTAGAACTGGTCGCTGGACCACGCGATGATCTCCGGCATCGACCGGAAGTGCTCGCGCAACCGGACGATGCTGCCGAACCTCGACCGTAGCAACGAGAACAGACTCGACCGCGGAGTGAAGCTGTCGCGCAGGTAGTTCGGGATGTCGGGCAGATACGAATCGAGGCGGCTGAACACCCCGTCGAGCGCACCGAGCGACACCGCGCTCGGTGCACACTGCTTGTCGTCGCCGACGACGATCACGCGCGGCGCCAGCCACAGCAAGAACAGGCTGCTGATGTCGGTCTGGCTCGCTTCGTCGACGATGACGACGTCGAACGAATTCTGTTCGGGCGGAATCGAAGCCAGCACCTGCTGCAGCGGCATCACCCAGGCCGGCACCGCCCCCTGCGCGACCTGCATGGCCTCGCGTGCCGCGGCCCGATAGCGCTCCGCGTAGCGGCCGGTGCCCTTACCGATGCTCGCGATGTGATCGCGGTACGAATGGAGCGCCTGCACCTGCTCGGCCGTGGTGCGGTCGAGACACGCGCTCCATGCCTTCTCCTCGACGAGTTCGGTCGTGAGTCGCGCGATGTCCTTCTCGAGTGCGTCGAGGTCGCGTTCGAACTGTCCGTCGTCGCTGCGCTCGTGGAAGCGTCGCACCCATTCGTCGGCGCGTCGCCACGCCCACGCCTCGTCGATGTCGGCGAGACGAACCGGCCAGGCCAGGCTCAACGGATTCTCCGCGAGGGCCTGAGCGAGTGCGGGTGCTGCGGTGGTCAGGCGCGCGTGGAGGGAGACGAGTTCCAGTTCCTCACGCTGCTCCCCCGCCGCCCGGTCCCACGCATCCAGGGCCGCGTTGATGGCGTCGAAGTCGGCGTCGTGGAAGGCGCGGGCCAGCGCGCGTCCTTCGGGCGACGCTCCCCCGGAGATCTGACTCCGCACGTACATGCCGATGGATTCGAGCCAGTTCTTACTCGCTTCGGCGGTGCCCGCGGCGGCGATGGTCCGTGCCGACTCGGCGGTGGACCGCGCCTGCTCGATGCTCGTGATCCGCGGCGCCCCCGGATGAACCTCGCGCAGTGCCGTTTCGACGTCGTGTACCCGCGCCACGAGATTGTCGACGATGGCACGGTCGCGGTCGAGGAACGCGAGGGTGCCGACCGCGCGGCTGCGCGACTCGTCGAGTTCGATGTCGATACCGAGGTCGCGGAGGACCACCCGCGCGACCCGGATCGCCTCGAGCGCACGAAGGTGTTCGGCGACGATGCGCGCCGTCTGGGCGGTGGTGGCGGCGACACCCTCGACGGTCGCGATCTCACCGAGCGCCTCGACGGCGGATTGCTCGTCGCTGCGCCGGAACCGGGTGAATCCGCTGCGCCACGTGTCGCCGGCCTCGAGCTTGCGGGCGAGCGCGTCGTACGCCTCGAAGGCCTGATGTCCCGTCACGGAGGTGTCCACCGAGCTGGCACCGACGATCCGGTCGGCCTCCTGCGCGGCCTGCACGAGCCTGGCGAGCTCGGCGGTCTTCCCCCACAGGTGCTGGGCCCGGCCCGACAGGACGTCGTCGGCGACGCGTTGGATTCGGGCGTCGAGCCGGTCCGCGTCCTCGAGGGCACCCTGCAGTTGCTCGCACAGGTCGCGGATGCGGCCGAGTGCTTCGAGCGATGCACCCTCGAGGACCCGCAACAGCCCCTGTGTCTCGCCGTTGGTCGTGCCGCTCGACGCCTGGGAGACGGCGGCGCACGCGTACTGCAGTTCCCTCTGGGTGGGCAGGGACAATTCGGGGAAGCGCTGCTGGCGACGGCGCGCGCGCTCGACGCTCGACCGCTGATGCAACGAGTGAAGGGTGACGAGTTCGTCGACCGTCAGCGGTGGGGTGTCGGTGAGCAGAGGCGCGGGCAACCACGCGTACTTGGATTCGTGCGCGCGGACCCGCCGGACGATCGACGCGGCCGTCCCCTCGTAGCCGGCGGCGACATCGGCGTGGGCCTCGGTCTCCTCCGCGCGCGCCTGCCGGATCTGTTCCATCAGCGTCGCGCGACGCTCGAGTGCGTCGTTGCGTTGCGTGGTGAGCTCGTCGATACGTTCCTGCGCGCGCCGAACGTTGAATTGTGCCTTGCGGATGGCGATTTCGCTGACACTGCGAGTGAGTTCGACCGTGCCGCCGTGCACCGGGTCGGTGACGGCCACGCACAGTTCCTGCAGCTCGGACGGGAGCTTCTCCCGGAGCACACGCAGCGCCTGCGCCTTCTCACTGGTGACCAGCACACGCTGCCCACGCGCGAGTAGCGCCGCGACGATATTGGCGATGGTGTGGGTCTTGCCCGTACCCGGCGGACCCTCGACCACGACACCGCTGTCGCCGGCGAGCCGGTCGATGATGTCGCGCTGTTCCTCGTTCGCGGGCAGCGGCAGCAACTGCTCCCCGGTGAACTCGGCCGACGGCGTGCCGATGCGGTCGAGCCACGCGACCCGGTCGGCCGGTTCGATCGCTTCGACGAGCTGCGCCAGCCCGAGCGGCACCGGATTCGACTCCTCGGCGGCCGCCTCGGTCATGCGGTTGTAGTACTCGATGAGCGCGTGCGCGCCACGCTTGCGCAGCACGAGGACCGGCGACGGCGTCACGAATGCATCCGACGACGACGCTTCGTCCGCACGATCGACGACGTCGACCGGCACGGTGAGCGCACGCTCGGCCCAGCTCTTCAAGAACGCGCGGGCCGCGGGGTCGAGGGGCGACGCAACCTGGGTGACGAGCGCATCGTGCAGTTCGCGGACACTCGTCGGGTCGAAGACCTCCAGTCCGGTGAGGAGCTGGACGTCTTCGAGCGACGGCCCCGCGCTGGGACTCAGCCGGACCACCAGGTCGCCGGAATCGCCCTGCCGCTCGATGAGCGCGGCTTGAGTGATCAGGTGCGTGTGGACCCGCGCGCCCGCCACACCCTCCGAGAGGTGCAGCAGACCCGACGCGACGACGAGTTCCAGCGATTCGGGCTGGTCCTCGAGGTCGAGCATGGCTCGCTGCAGGAAGGAATACAGATGCGAGGCGGCCTGCCGTTCGCGATCGACGACCGCCCACGTCCGCCATTCCGTCAGCCAGGCGTCGAGACCGTCGATGCCGATGGCCTGGGGGTCGAGTTCGGGCTCGACGGCGGAATCCGCGATGTCCCCGTGCACGTACTTCGCGAGCTCAGCGGGCGGGCGCGGGGGCTCTTCGAGCTGAACGCGACGCGCGCGCAGGACGATGTCGCCCGATGCGGCGTGGGCACGCAGGCCGGCCCTGATGTTTCCCTCCTCGAGGGACATCACGGCGCGGTGTTTGTCGACGACGCGGACGGGCGCGCTGCGGGCCTTGACGAGCTCGGCCAGGAAGGCAAGCAGGCGCTGCACGCGATCCCTCAATTCGGGTTCGCTCTCGCCTGACTCCACTTGCACTCCACTCACCCTTGCGGACGTCCTTCCACCCGTCCACGGAGACGGGCATGTCCACCTTAGAAGTCTTGGTCGACATGCGCGTTTCCGGACCCGGACGACGTCCACCGGCATTTCCGCCGATCCTCATCGAAAAGGCGCTGACCTGCAGAAATAAGTGAGGTGACAGTATCAGGGGATGGTGACCGTGCGCGAGGCCGTCGGCGCGTGGTTGGTCGCGCCGAGTTCGCGTGCCGTCTGCCGCGGCGGCACCCGATCGAGCGCCCACCGCTCGACCAGCAACGTGATCTTGGTCAGCATCTCGGTGCGCAGGCGCTGGAACGAATCCTCCGGATCGGTCCCCACCCACCCGAGGAGCACCCACCACGCCCACGCGACCGCGCCGGCGTTGGCGACGAAATCCGGGATCACCGGGATACCCCGTGCGGTGAGCACAGCTTCGGCGTCCGGTGTCGTCGCGGAGTTCGCGGCCTCGATGACGACCCGCCCGGCGACCCGGTCGACGTTCTCCGCCGTGATGGCGTAAGAGATGGCGGCGGGGACGAAGATGTCGGCGGGAATGCCGATCACCGCGTCGCGCGGCAGTTGTTCGACGTGCGACGGGACGCGGGACCGGTCGATCTCCCCGTACTCGTCGCGAAGGTCGAGCAGTGCCGGGATGTCCAGTCCGTCAGCGCAATACAGTGTTCCTGCGGCATCGGCGACGACGGTCACGCGCATGCCCGCTTCGTGCAGATACCAGGCGGCGCCGCCACCCATCGTGCCGATTCCCTGGATCGCGACGGTGGTCTCGACCGGTGCCCAGCGGTATGCGTTCGCGGTGGCGATGCAGGCCTGCGCGACGCCGTAACCACCGATCACGTCACCCAGCAGGAAGCCGCCGTCGACCGGCGCGTTCAGGGAGGTGCGTACCCGCTCCAAGGTGATCGCCGGGTCTGCCGCACGGTTGATCGCGGCGTGGAAGGACTGGTGCAGTCCCAGCCGCTCGAAGACCTCGTCGAGGAGGTGCTGGGGAACGCCCAGGTCCTCGGCGGTGACCCAGTGCGCGTTCAACCAGGGACGCATCGCCTGGCAGAAGCGCTGCAGCACATCGACGGCACGGGGGTCCTTCGGGTCGAAGTCGATCCCGCCCTTCGCGCCGCCCACCGGCAGGTCGAACACCGCGGTCTTCGCGGCCATGCCGCGCGCCAGGTCCTCGACCTCCGACATCGTGCACCCGGCCCGCATGCGGGTGCCACCGGTCGCCAGGTCGCCCACCAGGGTGTGGACGACGAGATAGCCGTGCGCACCTGTCATCGGGTCCGTCCAGGTGAGACGCAGGAAGGGTTCGTCCCTGCGGGTGTCCACCGCGTCGACGCGTGTTGCCATGGTGGTCATATGCGGTCCCCCGTTCGTCAGAGCCGTCGCTACGTCGATTCGGCCGGTGACGCCAGCGTGCCCGGGGGTGGCGCGGGGCGTCCAGTTACGAAACTCGAAGGTCGGAGTTCACGATTTCTACACAACGCGAGCTCACAGCGGTTGCAGGTCCCCGGGCGCGCCCTACGCTGACGGCATGGAGTTGTCCCTGCGCCGGTTACGGATGCTTCGAGAACTGCATCGCCGAGGCACCGTCACGGCCGCCGCACTCGCCCTGCATTACACCACCTCGGCTGTCTCGCAACAGCTCACCCAACTCGAACGGGACGTCGGCGCAACGCTTTTCGAGCGAAGGGGACGTCGGGTCCAGTTGACGGAGGCGGGCGTGCTGCTCGCCGAACACGCCGAGGAGATCCTGCAGTCGGTGGAGCGCGCGACGACCGCGCTCGAACAGACCCGCGACGGGGTCACCGCGCGCCTGACCGCCGGGGTATGGGCCTCCGTCGCATCCACTCTGATCCCCAGCGCGCTGGCATTGCTGGCCACCGAGCATCCCGGCATCGAGGTCCGCACGCGAGAGCTCGCCCCCGAGGAGACCGCCGGCGCCGTCCGTGACGGATCGCTGGACTTCTCGTTCGTCATCGAATACTCCGGCTACCCGATGTTGTGGGATCCGGAGCTGACCAAGGTGGTGATCGCGGTCGAGCGACTGCACGCCGCGGTGCCGCCCGGGACGGTGCCGGCGGGCACCATCGCACTCGCCGACCTCGCCGAGCATCCGTGGGTATTGGCCGGCCCGAACTCGCACTTCGGCCGCGCGGTGAGCCTCGCGTGTCAACGTGCGGGGTTCGAGCCGAGGATCAACCACGAGGTCGGTGAGCAGGCGACGGCGCTGGCGATGGTCGCTGCGGGGCTGGGTGTCACGCTCGTCTCCGATCTCGGGCTGACGTTGAGCTCACCCGGGGTCGAGGTGGTGGCGCTGACCGAACCGCTCGTGCGCACGATCTCCATCGCGCATCGCGGGGTCGCGTCGGAACGGCCGCCGCTGCGCCTCGTGATCGACGCGGTGCGCACCGCCGCAGCGGAACGGGGGCTCGCGGCGCAGTAGCCACGAGCCCCCGTCTGTCGCTGCCTACTGCGCGAGTTGCTTACGCAGCACGTACTTCAGGATTCCGCCGTGCTGGAAGTACTCGGCCTCGGCGGGGGTGTCGATGCGCACCGTCGCGTCGAACTCCGTGTCCCCCGCCTTCACATGCACGGTCTCGGGGATCTCGTCGCTGTCCGCCAGACCGGTGATGGTGAATTCCTCCTCCCCCGTCAGGCCGAGGCTCTGCGCCGACTCGCCCTCCGGGAACTGCAACGGCAGCACGCCCATACCGATGAGGTTGGAGCGGTGGATGCGCTCGTACGACTGCGCGATCACCGCGCGCACCCCCAACAGCAACGTGCCCTTGGCCGCCCAGTCACGCGACGAGCCCGACCCGTACTCCGCGCCCGCGAGCACGACCAGCGGTGTGCCGTCCTCCGCGTACTTCTGCGCGGCGTCGTAGATACTCATCTGCTCGTCGGTCGGCAGATAGCGGGTGACGCCACCCTCGACGTCCGGCACCAGTTGGTTACGCAGTCGGATGTTGGCGAAGGTGCCGCGAATCATCACCTCGTGGTTGCCGCGTCGCGACCCGTAGGAGTTGAAGTCGGCCTGCTCGACGCCGTGCTCCTGCAGGTAGCGACCCGCGGGGCTGTCGCGTCGGATCGCACCGGCCGGCGAGATGTGGTCGGTGGTCACGGAGTCGCCGAGCAGCGCGAGTACCCGCGCGCCCTCGATGTCGCGCAGCGGCTCGGGTTCCGACGACATGTCCTCGAAGTAGGGAGGACGTCGCACGTAGGTCGACTCGTCCTTCCATTCGAACACCTCGCTGTCGGGCACGTCGAGGTTCCGCCACGTCTCGTCACCGGTGTAGACGTCCTGGTAGCCGGTCTCGAACATCTCCGCACGCACCGCGTCGTCGATGACCTCCTGGATCTCCTGCGTCGTGGGCCAGATGTCGCGCAGGTAGACCTCGTTGCCCTCGCTGTCGGTGCCGAGCGGGTCATTGAAGAGGTCGACGAGCATCGACCCGGCCAGCGCATACGCGATCACCAGCGGCGGCGACGCGAGGAAATTCATCTTCGTCTGCGGATGGATGCGTCCCTCGAAATTGCGGTTGCCCGACAGCACGGCCGAGACGTTGACGTCGTGCTCGTCGATCGCGGCCGCGATCTCGTCGGGAAGCGGGCCGGAATTGCCGATGCAGGTCGTGCAGCCGTAACCGACGAGATTGAAGCCGAGCTTGTCGAGATAGGGCGTCAGACCCGAACGTTCGTAGTAGTCGGTGACGATCCGCGACCCCGGAGCCAGCGTGGTCTTCACCCACGGCTTGCTCCGCAGCCCCTTCTCCACGGCCTTCTTGGCGAGCAGCGCCGCACCGATCATCACCGACGGGTTCGACGTGTTCGTGCACGATGTGATCGCCGCGATCACCACATGTCCGTTGTCGAGTTCGAACTCGTCGCCGTCCCCGACCCGCACCGGGACCTTCTTCGACGGCGGCGCCGAGGTGTCGGCGTCGTCGGGCACCGGGTCGCGCGGCTCGTCGCGGGAGTCCTCGCTGCGCACCGACACCGGGTCGCTGGCAGGGAATGATTCGAGCACGCCCTCGTCGACACCCGAGTCCTGGACGCGGGAGACGACGTCGGGCACTTCCTCACCGTTGAGCAGCGAGGTCACGGCCTTCGGCGCGAGGGCGACGGGGATGCGGTCCTGCGGTCGCTTCGGGCCGGCGACGGACGGTCGCACCTTCGACAGATCCAGTTCGACGACCTCGCTGTAGTCGGGTTCGCGATCGGGGTCGTGCCACAGACCCTGTTCTTTCGCATACGCCTCGACGAGGCGGATCTGCCCCTCGTCGCGACCGGTGAGACGCAGGTAGTCGAGGGTCGCGTCGTCGATCGGGAAGATCGAGATCGTCGAGCCGTACTCGGGGCTCATGTTGCCGATGGTCGCGCGGTTGGCGAGCGGCACATTGGCGACACCGGGACCGAAGAACTCGACGAACTTGCCGACCACGCCTGTCTTGCGGAGCATCTCGGCGACGGTGAGCACGAGGTCGGTCGCCGTGGTGCCCTCCTGCAGTCCGCCGGTGAGCTTGAAGCCGACGACCTGCGGGATCAACATCGACGCCGGCTGGCCCAGCATCGCCGCCTCGGCTTCGATGCCGCCGACACCCCAGCCGACGACACCGAGGCCGTTGATCATGGGGGTGTGCGAGTCGGTGCCGACAAGCGAGTCGGGATAGGCGACGAGCCCGCCGTCCTCGTCCTCCCGCGTGAAGACGACGCGGGCCAGGTACTCGAGGTTCACCTGATGGCAGATGCCGGTGCCGGGCGGGACCACCTTGAAGTCGTCGAACGCTCCCTGCGCCCAGCGCAGTAGCTCATAACGTTCGCGGTTGCGCTGGAACTCGAGGTCGGTGTTGATCCGAAAGGCGTCCTCGGTGCCGAAGACGTCGGCGATCACCGAGTGGTCGATGACCAACTCGGTGGGGATCAGCGGGTTGATGCGCTTCGGGTCGCCACCCTGCTGGGTCATGGCGTCGCGCATCGCGACGAGGTCCACGACGCACGGCACGCCGGTGAAGTCCTGCATGAGAACGCGTGCCGGGGAGAACTGGATCTCCGGGTTGTGCGTCGACTTCGGATCCCAACCCGCGACGGCCTCGATCTGCTCCCGGGTGACCAGTCGCCCGTCCTCGGTGCGCAGCAGGTTCTCCAGCAGGACCTTGAGGCTGTAGGGCAGTCGCTCCGAACCCTGGACCTTGTCGATGCGATAGATCCGATAGTCGGTGTCGTCGACCTTCAGGGTGTCGCGTGCGCCGAAACTGTCGTCACTCATGAACGTGCCTCCCGACTGCGATGTTTCCGGTGGTTACCCGGATGGGTAGCCCGTTCCGCCGTGCGGCAATCACATGGGTTCAGCTGGTGGTGCGTGCGACCTCATCGGTGATGAGAGCGATGCCGTCGGGCGGTTCCGTGACGCCGACCAGGACGGCCTGTGTGATGCCGTTGCCGAGTGCGACGAGGCGTAGGGCTTCCGTTCGCGCTTTGTCGGGTGGCATGCCCAGTTCTTCGAGGAGTCCCCGGGCCTCCTCTGTTGTGCCTCTTGTCGACTCTTCCAGGAACGCACGGATCCAGGGGTCGCTCGCGGACTTGGCGAGGTAGGCATACCAGACGGACACCCCGAGACGTCCGGCTTCGTCCGTCGGTACAGGTTGAGCGAGAAGCGCGACGAGCGCTGCCTGCGGATCGGATTCTGCTCTTTCGTAGCGCTTTTCGGCCTCGGCGACCATGAATTCGGCGCCCGTACGGATGAGGTGTTCCTTGGAATCGAAGTAGTGCTGGATACGGCCGATCGACACTCCCCCGGCGGCCGCCACCGCCTGGAAGGTCACGCCCTCGATTCCTCGCTCGTGGATGACCGCCCACAGCGCGTACACGATCTCCCTACGGCGTTGCGCATGGTCGACGACTCTCGGCATGATCCCCACGATACAATATGAAAATATTGCAACGTCGACGATCAGAGGCTCCCGATGACCCAGCGCACTCGATCGAACAGATTCATTCGACGCGCCGGCACGGCGCTGGTCGCGATACTCGCAGCCGTCGGCCTGGTTGCCTCCTATCAGTTCTTCGTCGGCGCGCCGGGAGTCGGCCACTTCCGCAGTGATTCCGGTCGGGCCGGTTACGTCGCTGCCCACGAGAGAGCGATGTCTGCGCTGCCGCCACCTTCTGCAGTTCACGACGTTCCTACTCGGTTCGGCACGGTCCGCGTCTACGAATGGACGTCGCCTCGGACGGTCGACTCGGTGCCCGTCGTTCTCGTCCCGGGCCGCGCGTCGGGTGTGCCGATGTGGGGCGAGAACCTTCCGGGCTTCCTCCCCGAGCACCGCGTTCTCGCGTTCGATGCTCTCGGCGACGCAGGCTTGTCCGTCCAGGCGGCACCTCTGACCTCCACGGACGACCAGGCGCTGTGGATCGATGACACGCTCTCAGGTCTCGGAGTGGAGACCGCTCATGTCGTCGGACATTCCTTCGGCGGGGCGAGCGCAGCGTCCTACGCGAAGCAGTTCCCCGAGAAAGTCCGGTCGCTGACGCTGCTCGAGCCTGTGTTCACCTTCGGTTATCCCCCTGCCCGAATGTTGTTCTGGGCGTCGGTGTCGACACTGCCGGGCCTTCCGACCGATTGGCGGGACACGGCACTCGCGAAGGTCGGGGGTGTCGACGACTATGACTCCGATGACGCCATGGCGACGATGATCTCGGAGGGTTCGCAGCACTTCTCCGCCGCCCTGCCGACCCCGTCACCGTTGAGCGACGACGAGCTGAGGGCTTTGGCCATACCCACCTATGTCGCTATCGCGGAGCGTGATTCGCTCGCCGGAGGTGAGAAAGCAGCAGCTCGGGCACGGCAACTCGCTGATGCCGAGGTTCTGGTCTTCCCCGACACCACCCACTCGCTCCCCATGCAGGCGAAGGATCGACTGAACTCGGAACTGCCTGAGTTCTGGCGCCGGGTCGAGCAGGACTGACGCGGTAGCGGAGCGCGAAATGGTCATCGGCGCGCGTTGTTGCGCGCACCGATGACCATTTCGCGCTCTCGGGTGGGGGCTTTGTGTAACGCGTGTGGCGGCAGGTGCGACACCCATACGGTCATTCCACACAGAACGGACATTGCATTGAACCTGCCCGCCGGCTCGCGGCCGCCTTATCCCCGGCCTGCCCCGAGTCGACGAGGACGGATCTCAGTGCGCAGTCCCCTGGGTGGAGAAACGCGAACTGGTGGAGGAGTCGACGACCCGCGGCCATAAGCCGCCACGCCAAACACCCTCCCACCCCGTCCGCATACGGACTGCAGCCCACATCCAGGGCGGGGTGCGCTCGACCGACAGCATTCACACAAGGATTGGATTCAATGAAGAAGTTCATCGGAACGCTCGCTGCTGCGGCAACTCTCGCTACGGGCACTGTCGTACTCACTGCACCTGCAGCTCAGGCAGCGACGATTTCCGGCAGCGCGGTCGAGTACGTGTTCTGCAGCGCTAACCAGCACAACAACGAAGTCACCTACTACGACCGATACGGCATGGTCGAGAAGATCGTCAGCCTGCCCGACTTCGACGGGAAGGTCTACTGCGGGGCGATCGAGGTCGGCATCGAGTCCGATTCGTATGTCTGGTCCTCGATTGCCAACGATCACTCGCACTACGTATACGCGGCGATCTACTCGGTGTCCTACCCGCTCTTCTCGGGAAGCACCGGCGCCCCGCCCAACCGGACTCTGGTTGCGCGGGAGGAAAGTCGCGATCGCTCTGGCGGCTTCAACTACGCCATCGCTTCGTAGCGAGCAAATGATCCCAGCGAATGCCCCCGACTCCGCAAGAGTCGGGGGCATTCGTGTAGGTGGTAGCGCCGTCGGCGACCTCTCCTCACCACCGGCGCACTCTGTGTTAGCGTCTGCCCCGACAATCGATCGGGGGGTCGCATGGGCAGGTGGGGAATCGTCGCGCTCACAGCAGCCGCGGCAGTGGTGACGGCGTGCAGTCCGAGTGCCGCGGACGACGCCACTGGAGACGAGACGACTACCTCGACGACCCGCACCCCGCGCATCACCGACGACTCCGGTCGACCGCCAGTCACCTTCGACCCTTGCTACGACATCCCTGACGACGTCATGAACGCGGCGGGGTATGACGCAGCGAAGAAGGAAGTCGCGGATTACCCGATGGGCACCCACACCTTCCTCGGTTGTACATACAGGAAGGATGACCTCGTTCCCGGAGTCCGGCGAGGCTATAGCCTCAGCATCCTGTCCGGGAATGTGACCCTCGACGAAGAACTCGCAAAGAAAGGCGCCGTAGCGACCGAAACCACTATCAACGGACGCCGTGCGTTACTCGAAATGGACCCGGCCTCCAACGGCACGTGCACGTACGTCCTACAGTCGAACTTCGGAATCATGAGTCTCATCAGAACTTACAACAAGGACCATCCAGGCCCCGTGCCAGAGACCGAATGGTGCTTCGGCATGGATGGTCTCGTTTCTTCGATCGAGTCTCTGCTCGATATCTAGACTTCTGACTACGGAGGTGCCGTGTCCGAGTTCGTGAGACTGGAAACTGACGTCCTCGACGAAATCGTGCGCATATGTAACGTGATGCTCACCGAATTCGACAAGTCGAGACTCTCCGCCGAAGGCCTCTTGTTCGTTGATGGTTTCGGCGACTTCGACTCCGCTCAACAGTTGGCCGCAGGTTATCGACGCAAAGCCGCAGGCACACCGGAGTCGGCCAGAGAACGCGTCGAGCAGTTCATCGACGCTCTCACCCACCTCCGCGACGCCTTCGCCAGCGGCGGAGAAGCCTTCCTCGACACCGAATCCGACTGGGCACGCCAACTCGCCGCCACCGACCCTGACAGCGAAGCGGGAAATGGTCATCAGAGCGCGCAATAACGCGCACTCCTGACCACTTCACGCGCTCGAGCAGTTGTGTTGGCATCCGGCCGACAACCGATCGGGGTCGAACAGGCAAGGGGCGCAGCTGATTCGACTTCCATCCGCTCGCCGGTTCGTCATTCGCTACGGTTACGCGTTGGTTGTCAGGATGGTCGTGAGACATCCTGACAACCAACGCGGGGATCGGAGTAACAGATGTCCGACCTCATCACCCTCCCCGTAGGACGAACCCGACAAGGTCACCGCGCGTTCTCCATGGCCTACAAGATCGAGTTCTTGCGCCGATGGGACACCTGCGTCGAACGCGGAGCCAAGACCCGACTGCTGCGCGAGAACAATCTCGCCGAAGGCACCGTCCGCCGCTGGCTGCAGGCCCGCGATGAGGGACACTTGCAGAAGTCGATGGTCGAAGCAGCAGACAAAGCGAGGGACCGATTGGACAGTCGAGACCGCGCGGAGCTTGCCAAACTCCGCCGCGAAAACGAACGCTTCCGCGACAAGGTCGCCCAGAGCGACGCCGCCGTGGAGATCCTGGGAAAAGCATTCGAGCTCTTGCAGGGGATCCACAAGACCTCGACCGACGAGACCACCGAGATCCCGCCGGCATTGATGAGCGCACGCGAGTACGCGCTGTGGCTCGAGCGCAGAACATTGTCCTGACCGACATCGTCACCGAATTGACCGAGGCGGGAACGTCCGTCACCCGGGGGTGCGCGCTCGTGGGAATCGCTCGGTCGAGCTACTACCGGCGGGCCCACCACTACCGGCACTATCAGCCGGTCACCGATCCGATCCCGCAGCGACAGCGGCAGCAACCCGCGGCGCTGTCGCCAGCCGAAAAGGACACCATCATCGCGTTGATCCTCGCCGAGGAGAACGCGGATCAGTCTGTGTGTCAAATCTATTGGCGTTCATTCGACGACGGATTGGTGGACTGCTCGGAGGTCACATTCTATCGGGTGGCCCGGGCCGAGAAGCTCACCGGGGACCGGCGCCGCAGCCGCACCGGAGGACTGTCGACGTCGCGGCGCACACCGGTCGTCGAGGCCCTCGACGTCGGGGACCTGTGGTCGTGGGACATCACCACGCTCAAGGGGCCCCGCACGCAGGACCTGTTTCGGTTGTATCTGGCGATCGATGTGTACTCACGGTTTCCGGTGGCGTGGCGTATCGAGTACCACGAGGACAAGGCAAAAGCGGTGGAAATGTTCACCGAAGCGTTCACCGCGTTCGGGGCGCCGGGCGTGCTGCACGCCGACAACGGGGCATCGATGCGGTCGGGGTTGTTGCTCGATGCCCTCGCCGGGGCGGGGGTCGTGTCGTCGTTCTCTCGTCCGCGGGTCAGTGACGACAATCCGTTCTCGGAGTCTCTGTTCAAGACCATCAAGTACGACCTGACCTGTCCGGATCGTTTCGATGATATCGATCATGCTCGGCGGTGGACCGAGGACTTCATGAACCGGTATGCGCTCGAGCACCGGCACGGCGGGCTGGGACGTTATACGCCGGTGTCGGTGTTCCTCGGCAGTGCCGCCGAGGAACACCGACGTCGGCAGGAGCGTCTCGACCGGATCCACGAAAAGTATCCGCAGCGGTTCCGTCGTCGACCGGCAGCGCCGGCGTTACCGCAACCGACGGGAATCAACACACCTGTTCTGTCTCAGACAGGTTGACAACTTCCGTACGGCAGGTGCAGATAGCAATTTCGCGAGCGGATGCATTGAGAAGGTGCCCCAAGCACCGACACCGAACCCGACAGCGGAGCAGAAGTCAGTCGTCGACATCCACCCCGTATCGGCGTGCGAGGGCCGCGAGGTCGTCGTCGTACCCCTGCCCCACCGCGCGCAGCCGCCACTTGCCGGCGCGGCGGTAGATCTCGGCGAGGACCATGGTGCGTTCGGTGGTGCCGGCGTCGAGCACGAACGTCGCGGCGGTGCCACTGTCGCTGTCGACGCCGACCGACACTGCGCCGAGTTCGCCGAAGGTGCGGTTGCCGTCGATGGCCGCGGCGACGGCGATGCGTTCGCATTCGGCGGGAAGCTCCGCGAGGTCGACCCGGATGCAGTGCTCGCTCGAACCGTCGATGGTCAGTTCGACGACGCCGTCGTCGTAGAGCGGATTGTTGTAGAAGACGAAGTCGTCGTCGGTGTCGACCTTCTCGTCGGCGCCGAGCAGGAAGGCGACGATGTCGAGATCGAATTCGTCGCCGACAGCTTCGGCCTTCCAGGCGACGTTCACGGCCCAGCGGTGACTGTCGGACGGCAGGTCGATCACTTCACCGCGGGACAGCACCGGCGCCGTGAGCCGCGACTCCGCCCGCATGTGCGGGGGCATCACTCCGTTCTCCACTGCGGCATCGACGTCGTCGGGCCGGAGGACGGGCAGCTCACGCGCCGCGACCCGCGCCATCCGCTTGTCGGCCTCTCCTCCTTCGAGGACCAGCACGTCGGTGACGGTGGCCGTGAAGTTGAGGGCCGGGCGGGCACCGAGCTGAGTGAGACGCGAGCGCATCATGACGGCCTGCAGGTGCGTGCCGCCGAGCAGCAGTACCTTGCGTCCGGTCCACAGCTTGGGCTTCTGTCCGGTCGGCGGCCGGACCGGGGGCACCACCGCGACCTGCGGTTCCGGTGGCGGGATGATGTCGACGACGGTCGCAACCTTCGATTCGCCCGGACTCACCCGCGTCAACAGCTCCTCGAGCTGCTGTTCGCTGATCACGGGAATGCCTTCGGCCATCGCCTTGCGGACCTTGGCGGTCTGCACGGTCGGGTCGTTGCACACCACGACGCTGGTCTGTCTGCTCGCGTTGTTCATCACGTCGAGTCCGGCGTCGGTCAGCCGGTTCGCGAGTGCGACCCGCGGAGTGACGGTGGAGCCGCTGATCACGACCTTCATGCCTTGGACGAGCCCATCGTTGCCGAGGCGACCCGGGTTCTTCCACTGGCACGCGACCCGCGGAACGGATGCGGGATACACCGATTTGCGGCTGCGGCAGTTGACGACGGGCAGCGGCAGTTGCAGGTTGTCGGCCATCGCGGCGCTGCGCAGGAATATCTCCGACAGGACGCGCGCGTCGTCGTAGGCGTCGTGCTCCTGCAACTGCTGGACCTGCCAGTGCTGTGCGAGGGTGGCCAACCGGTAGTTGGGGACGTCGAGTTCGAGCCGGCGCGACAACGCCAGCGTGCACAGACGGTGCTCCGCCGGCAGCGAGGTGCCGGCCCGACGGAACTCGGCGTCGAGGAACCCGTAGTCGAACGACGCGTTGTGGGCGACGAGTGTGGCGCCGTCGAGAATCCCGGCGAGTTCGCCGGCGATGTCCTCGAAGCGCGGCGACCCGGTGAGGCGCTCCCGCGTGAGGTTGTGGATGTGCACCGGTCCCGGGTCGCAGCCGGGGTCGACGAGAGTCGAGAACTCTCGCTCGACGGACCCGTCCTCGCGCAACACGAGGGCGGCCACGCTCAGGACCCTGTGGGCGTTGGACCGCACACCCGAGGTTTCGACGTCGACCACCACCCATCGATGGTCGCGGGGCAACGTCACGGCGACCTCCGCGGGTGCGTGCACTTCGATCACGTCATCCTCCGATCGCTTTCATCCCCCGACGAAAACCGACACGGTCGGACATTGTGGCCCTTGTTACCGACACTGTCGTCACCGCCCCGACATCGAGCCGATCCCGTAGGAGACGGTTGTCGTAGGCGTGTGCCACCATGGGCGCGATCGAAGCGAGAGGGAAGCTGTGTCGACTGCCGACCTGTACCGCCTGACGCGGCTGCGCGATCAGCACGCCGCGTGGACGCTGCTGCGCGCCGACCACGCCCCCGCAATCCTCGGGATGCTGGGACGACACTTCGATCGGGGAACCCGGCGACTTCCCGCCCCCGAACTGTTCGCCCGCCTCGACGCAGACCTGCAGGACCTCCGCGACCAGGGATTCGACCTTCCACGCACCGCCCAGGCCTACTGCGCAGATTGGGTGCGCGCCGGATTTCTGCTCCGACGTGCCGATACGGGCTCGCGCGAAGAGACGCTGGAGCCGACCGAGTCCGCATTCGTCGCACTGAATTTCGTTGCGCAACTGACGACCGACACCAGTTCGATCACGGAATCACGACTGACAACCCTGTCGAGCCAGTTGCAGGCGCTGGCTCGCGATTCGGACCCACGGAGCGAAACCCGTCTGGCAACGCTGCGGGCCGAGCGCGACGCACTCGACCGGCAGATCGCAGCGGTGGAATCCGGCGACTTCCCTGTCCTCGATGGCCCACGGGCCGCGGAACGCGTGTCGGAGATCCTCGCGCTTGCCGGCGAGATCCCCGGGGATTTCGCACGAGTACGGGCCGAACTCGAAGGGCTCAATCGCGAGTTGCGCGCACGGATCCTCGACGACGAAGGCGACCGCGGCGACACTCTGGGCGAGGTCTTCCGAGGTGTCGACCTCATCGGCAGTTCCGATGCAGGACGCAGCTTCACCGGGTTCTACGACATGATCATCGATCCTGAACGGTCTGCACAGCTCGACGACTGGATCGAGGCGGTACTGACTCGTCCGTTCGCCCGGAGCCTGTCTCCCGAGCAACGTCATCGGTTCCGATCCTTGCTCACCGAGATGGAGGACGCAGGTGGCGAAGTGCATGCGACGATGACGTCGCTGTCACGCTCACTGCGGCATTTCGTGCAGTCCCGCCATTACGAGGAACATCGCCGATTGCAACGTCTGTTGCGCTCGGCGCAACAGCACGCTCTGCAGGTGGCACCCCACCGCAAGCCTTATGAACCGCTCGACCTCGACCTGGTGCGGATCGGCATGAGTATCGAATCGGTCGCGGCATTACAGTTGCACAATCCCGCAGACGATCTGGTGGCCGAACCGGTGGTGTCGCAGACGCCAGGTGAGGTCGACCTCGACGATCTGCGGCGCATCGTCCGCGAATCGGAAATCGACATGGACGAGCTGGTCGGTAGCATAGCGGCCACACTGCGCGTGCGCGGTAGCGCGACGATCGGCGAGGTCCTGCGCGAACATCCCGCAACCCAAGGGTTGGCAAGCGCCATCGGGCTTCTGGTTCTCGCCGTCGAGCACGGACACCGCGTGGAGGGCGATGAGGAGATTTGCTGGAGCTCCCCATCCGGCGTCGAACGGGTGGCCACGGTACGCCGGCATCTGTTCGATCCCACCGATCCTGCCTTCACCACCTTGGAACAGGACAGCCTATGACCGACACCACGACCGGGCTGTATCCCGGCGACACCGGCGAACTCGAACTCGACACCCGGCGCGCATTGGTCCAGCTCCTCAAGGGTCCGCTCATTACCGCCGGCAAGCATCCCGAGGTGTGGCGGACGGTGATCCGCGACGAGCGCGTGCTGCGTTCTCGGTTGGCCGATGTGTTTCTCGATCTCGTCGTCGACGAGGACGAACAGCTCGCATTCACCCGTCCCGCCGAAACCGGCGATCACAAGGCCCCCGCAGTGTTGCGCACCGAGCGATTGACATTCATGGACACCGTGATGCTGTTGTCGCTGCGGCAGCTGCTCCTCCGCGCACAACCCGGTGATCGGGTCATCGTCGATTTCGACGAAATGGCCGGGCAGCTCGAGATGTACCGTGCGGCCACGAGTACCGACCCGGCCGGTTTCCGGCGCAGGGTCAACGCTTCGTGGGAGAAGTTGAAGAAGTACAGCCTTCTCGCGTCGACGTCGACGGAGGGTCGGATGGAAGTCTCTCCGGTGTTGCGGCAGTTGTTCGATGCCGATCAGGTTGCTGCTGTGGAAGCGGAGTTCCGGCACATCGTCGCGGAGAGTCAGCCGTGACGGCCACCCCTCCCCACCCGTCCCAGTTCCGGCTTGCCCGCGTGCAGGTGGTGAATTGGGGAACCTTTCACGGTCACCACGACATTCCGATTGCGCGCAAGGGTTTCCTGATCACCGGCGCGTCGGGATCCGGAAAATCCACTCTCATCGATGCGATCTCCACGGTGCTCATGCCGGGCGGCAGTGTCCGATTCAACGCGGCCGCGCAGGAATCCGCGGCCGGTTCCGGGCGCAACTTCGTCAGTTACATCCGCGGTGCGTGGCGGCGCGAAGCCGATGTCGATACCGACTCCCTGACCGCTTCCTATCTACGTACGGGCGCCACCTGGAGTGCCGTCGCGCTCACCTACCGCACCGGCGACGGTGCCGCGCCCGTGACGCTCGTCAAGCTCATGCACCTGCGGCGTGGAGCCAACGCGAACAACGATGTCTCTCACCTGCATCTGATCTTCGATTTTGATTTCGACCTGATCGATCTCGAGCCGTTCGCCGGCCGCGGTATCGACACCCGGGGCATCCGAAAGCGTTGGCCCGGGGCTACTGTCAATCCCAGTTACACGCCGTTCGCTCGCGCCTTCCGCGCGAAGCTGGGCATTTCGTCGGAGGCGGCCCAACGGTTGTTGCACCGAACACTGTCGGCCAAGAGTCTGAACAGTCTCGATCAGTTGCTGCGCGACTACATGCTCGACGAACCCGACACCTTCGCGATGGCCGATCGCGCGACGTCCCAGTTCCGCGACCTGCGCGAGGCGCACCGTGTCGTCGTCGACGCGCGTCGGCAAGTCGAGGCACTCGATCCCCTTGTCGGTCTCGCGGAGGTTCGCCGCCGAGGCCTCCAGCAACAACGCGAACTACAGGAAGAGAACGACCACCTCGACGCCGTGCATGCCCGGATGACGGTGGATCTGCTGCGAGAGAAGCTCGACGAGGCCTACGCACAGATCGGACTGTTGCAGACTGCCGTCGACAAGACCTCGGTGGAAGCCGAGCGCGCGGCCGAGCGCACCCTCGATCTGCGGGTGCGGCTCGAAACCACCGACGGTGGACGGTTGTCCACTCTCAGGCTGCAACGCGACGCGGCGGAAGCCGACCTGACTCGGACCGTACAGTCACGGAGCAGGTTCGACACCGCCGTCGGATCGTGGGAAGCAGAGGCACCGACCACCGCTGAGGAGTTCGCGCATCTGCGAGCCCAGCTCGAAACGGAGTTGCGTGAGCTCGACGCGACAGTCGGTACACGCAGAAACGATGTGTACGAGGTGGTGCGAGCACTCGGCACACTGCGTTCCGAACACCGACAACTCATCGCCGACCGAGAGCTGCTCGCCCGACGACGCTCCAATCTCGATCCCGCTCTACTGCGGATACGCGAACTGGTCTGCACCGCAGCTGGTCTCAGCGAAGACATGTTGCACTTCGCGGGCGAACTCCTCGAAGTGCGCTCCGAGCATGCCGAGTGGACCGGCCCCATCGAGCGCGTACTCGGCGGGCTTGCTCGCACGATGCTCGTACCCGACGAATATTATTCACGCGTTGCAGCAGTGGTCGACGCGCAGCATCTCGGCACCCGGTTGGTGTACCGCCGGGTGCGTACTCGTTCCGGCCGGTCTGCCACCCCGGCGAGCGGTGATGAATCGCTGGTTCGAAAACTGGACGTGCGGCCGGGACCGCTCGCAGCGTGGCTGCAGCACCACCTCGCCGAGCGTTTCGACTATGCGTGCGTGGCGACCGTCGACGACCTGAGAGGTGTGCCGCGCGGCGTGACCCGGGCCGGTCAGGTCAAGCACGGCGGCGAGCGGCACGAGAAGGACGACAGGTACCGCGTCGACGACCGCAGCCGATGGGTGCTCGGGTTCGACAACGAAACCAAGCTCTCCGATCTGCGTCGCCGCATCGGCGAGGTCGAGTCCGAGATCGCCCGCCTGCAACGTCGGCAGGAGTTGCTCGAGCACGCAGAGCGCACGGTACAGCAGCGTCGACACGCGGCGGAGATCATCCTCGACACGACCTGGGCCGACATCGACGTCGAAGCGGCCGAGGCAGCGGTTGGCGCGATCGAGCATCGACTCGAGGGATGGTTGCAGGGCAATGCCGAGTACGCCTCGCTCACGCTCGATCTTGCCCGTGCGGAAACCGAGGAGAAGGAGGCCCGCGCAGCGTATACCGCAGCCGGATCCGGTCTCGAACGCCACCGTGGCGATGTGGAGCACACTCGGCAGCGGCTTGCAGAAGTGGAAGCACACGCCGATTCGGCGGTTCCCGACGGGATCGACAAGCGCATCCGCGCACGCTTCGATGCTGCCGCACGTCGACTGACGAGCGAGAACATCGACCGGTTGCTGCATACCGTCGGACGAACCATCACGGACGAGCACCGTGCGGCGCTCACGAGAACCACGGACGCCGAGCGGCGCATCACCGCGATCCTCACCGCCTATCTCGCCGAATGGGAGTCACGACGCGCCGAGATGCGCTCCGACGCAGAGTACGTAGACGATGCTCTCGCGGTGCTCACTCGACTGCGCAACGACGGATTACCCGCATACGAGGACGAGTTCTTCCGGCTACTCAACGACCAATCGAGCCGCAACATCGGAGAGCTGGCCCGCGCGATCCGCAGGGCACCGGGCGAGATCCGTTCCCGTATCGAGCCGGTGAACGAATCGCTCCGGCGTTCTCCGTTCGACACCGACCGGACTCTGCGGATCGATGTGAAGGATCGGCGTTCGCCTGCCGCGGCCGATTTCCTCGCGGAACTGCAGCGCATTGTCAGCGGCTCGTTCAAGGAAGAGGACCGGGTCGCCGCCGAGCAACGGTTCGAACAGATGGAGCGGATCCTCGAACGCCTCGACTCGGGCGAACTCGCCGACCGGCGCTGGCGGCAGTTGGTACTGGACACCCGCCTGCACGTCGGCTTCATCGGAGTCGAGGTCGACGGGGAGGGCGTGGACGTCAATTTCCACGACTCCAGCTCCGGCCTGTCGGGTGGGCAGGCCCAGAAACTGGTGTTCTTCTGTCTCGCCGCCGCCCTGCGCTATCAGCTGGCGGCATCGGGGGAAGAGTTGCCGCGCTACGGCACGGTGATCCTCGACGAGGCATTCGACCGTGCAGATCCTGCGTACACGCGGCGAGCACTCGACGTGTTCACCCGATTCGGTTTCCATATGGTGCTCGCGACGCCGCTGAAGTTGCTGCAAACCCTCGACGATTACATTGATGGGGTGGCCGCGGTGAGCATCAGGGACAAGAAGTACTCGCAGCTGGCCTTGTTGCCGATCCGCAGCGCGGAGGAGCCCCGCGAGTGAGTACAGTGTGCGTGCCGCCGTCAGCCGTAAGTACCAGGGCAGAGACGGCCTACCGGAATCGTCGCAGCAAGTGGGTGGCCGATCCAATTGCAGCCGAATCCGATTCACTGTCGATTGCGTTGCACCCACCCTCGGAACGGCAGGTCGCGGAGGATCCCGACGCCGTGGTCGCATGGGTGCGCGCCTGGCAGATGCACCGCGGAATCGGTCGCGTGCACTGGGAGACGCGGCGCTGGCCGAGCTTCGGCACGCAGGATGTGCCGGTGCGGGTCGTGTTTGCAGGTCCCGGTGAGATTGCCGCCGCGGCAGGCCGGATGTCCGAATGGCACAGGCTCACCGCCCGGCGGGTGCAGTTGGTGGAGATTCTGGCACCCGGTACCCCCGCGCTTGCCGACGCGATCGGCTCGACGCTTTCACGGTGGCTCGAACTCGGCGAAGCCGACTTCGTGCGCCTTGTCGGCGTGGTCCGGTGGCTGGCCGACCATCCGGCTTCGGGCGTTTTCATTCGGCAGCTTCCGGTGCCCGGTGTGGATACCAAGTGGATTTCGCGGCATCGCGGACTGGTCGAGGTACTTCTCGAAGGCGCTGTGGGGAATCGTGACCTCGGTGTGCGTTCGGTGCCTCGATTGTGCGAAATTGCGGTTTGTGACCGCACCTTGCTACCCACGGCACCGCGACATTGTGCAGCGCCGCTGGACGAGCTCGCCGAGTTGCCGCTCCACCCGGAGCGCATACTGGTCCTCGAGAACAAAGAGGGCCTCCATGCGCTGCCTGATCTGCCGGGCACCGTGGCCGTACACGGCAGTGGTTACGCAGTGCACGAACTGGCCGCACTATCCTGGCTCGCCGACTCGGATGTCGTTTACTGGGGTGATCTCGACACGCACGGCTTCGTGATTCTCGACCGTTTCCGCGCTTACCTGCCTGACGTGCGCAGTTTCCTCATGGACCTCCACACCCTGGAAGCGTGGAGTGCTCTCGCGGTAGAGGAACCGTCCCCCAGCTCGCACGTGCCGATGCGACTGACGCCCGCGGAAAATGAGGTCTTCACGCGGTTGCGCGTGGAACGACTCCGCCTCGAGCAGGAGCGGATTCCGTGGCCGCACGTGATGGAGGAACTTGCCCGCGCCTTCACCGGCGCGATCGGACATGATCGAGACTCGACCAGGATGGATCCGACCGCGCTTGGAGAAGGAGTCTCATGACCGAACCGGCCCTCCGCTCACCCCTCGAGATCGTGGCGCGACTGACCGTCGAGGAGAGGGCGTCGCTCACCAGCGGCCTCGACTTCTGGCACACCGAACCGGTTGCGCGCGAGAACATCCCCTCGATCATGCTCACCGACGGGCCGCACGGTGTGCGGAAGCAGACCGCCGAGGGCGACCATCTCGGTCTGCACTCGTCCGTGCCCGCGACCTGCTTCCCGCCTGCCGTCGCGCTGGGGTGTTCCTTCGACCCGGAGTTGCTCGAGCGCGTCGGCGCGGCGTTGGGAGCGGAGGCCCGCGCACTGCAGGTCGGTGTCCTGCTCGGGCCCGGTATCAACATCAAGCGCTCCCCATTGTGCGGCCGGAACTTCGAGTACCTGTCGGAAGATCCGCTGCTCTCGGGTGTTCTGGGCGCTGCGCTCGTGCACGGCATGCAGTCGCAGGGTGTCGGTGCGTCACTCAAGCACTTCGCAGCGAACAACCAGGAGACCGACCGGATGCGGGTCTCCGCCGACGTCGACCCGCGGCCACTGCGGGAGATCTATCTGCGTGCCTTCGAGCGGGTCGTGCGCGACGCGCAGCCGTGGACGGTGATGTGCTCGTACAACCGGATCAACGGGGTGTACTCGTCCCGTAACCCGTGGCTGCTCACCGACGTCCTGCGCGGCGAGTGGGGTTTCGAGGGTCTGGTCGTGAGCGATTGGGGTGCTGTCGACGACCGCGTCGCGTCCCTCGCGGCAGGTCTGGATCTCGAGATGCCGTCCACAGGAGGTCGTACGGACGCCGAGATCGTCGCGGCGGTACGGGCGGGCACGGTCGACGAATCGGTCCTCGACACGGCAGCCGCGCGGGTGATCGAACTGGTGCAGAAGGCCGTCGCTGCGTCCGATCCCGGCGCGACCTTCGACGCCGATGCCCATCACGCCCTCGCACGCGAGGTGGCCGCGCAGAGCATCGTGCTGCTCCGCAACGAGAACGACCTGCTCCCCCTCGCCACCGACGCGAACATTGCGGTGATCGGCGAACTGGCCCGCACGCCGCGCTACCAGGGCGCTGGATCGTCCCGGATCGAACCGACGCGCCTCGACAACGCGCTCGACGAGATCCGGTCGCTGTCCGGCCGGGACGTTCCCTTCGCCGCCGGTTACGCGCTCGACGGATCGGACTCGCCCGCACTCGTCGACGAGGCGGTAGAGCGTGCCGCAGACGCCGATATCGCGGTCGTGTTCCTCGGTGTACCCGCCGAACTCGAATCCGAAGGTTTCGACCGCGACGACCTCGAACTCCCGCAGCGTCAAACCGCGCTGCTCGATGCTGTGCTGACGGCGAACCCGAAGGTCGTCGTCGTGTTGTCGAACGGCGGTGTCGTGCGGCTCAGTGGCTTCGCCGACCGTGTTCCTGCGATCGTGGAAGGGTGGCTGCTCGGGCAGGCCGGTGGGGGCGCCGTCGCCGACGTGCTCTACGGGCACGTGAATCCGAGCGGCCGCCTCGCGGAGACCGTCCCGATCCGGCTCGAGGACACCCCGGCGCACACGAACTTCCCGGGCGAACACGGCCATGTGCGGTACGGAGAAGGATTGTTCGTCGGATACCGCTCGTACGACGCGCGTCGCCTCGACGTGTCCTTCCCCTTCGGTCACGGCTTGTCGTACACGACGTTCGAATACTCCGATGCCGCTGTGGAATCCGACGGCGATCTCACGGTGCAGGTCACCGTCACCAACACGGGTGGGCGTGCGGGCGCCGAGGTCGTGCAGGTGTACGCCGGTGCACCCGGTTCGTCCGTTGCTCGGGCGCCGCGAGAGTTGAAGGGCTTCACCAAGGTCCGTCTGGATTCCGGCGAATCGCAACGTGTGGCCGTGAGTATCCGACGCGACGACCTCGCCTACTGGGACACCCGCGTCGATTCCTGGGTGGTCGAAGGTGGCACGTACAGCATCGACATCGGTGCGTCGAGCCGCGACATCCGGCAGACGCTCACCGTCGACGTGACGGGCGACGCGGTGCGAATTCCGCTGACGATGGAGTCGTCTCTCGGAGAACTGTTCCAGAACCCCGCGGCCGCCGAGATCGTCCTGCAGGCGTTCGGTTCGCTCGGCGGCGAGGTCGGGGTCGACGAGAGTGTTCTGAAGATGGCGGCGTCGATGCCGCTCGGTCGTCTCGCCGGGTTCGCTCCGGGGGTCGAGCCGGAGCAGATCCAGCAACTTCTCGATATCGCCGATCAGCAGGAATGAGCGTCACGACCCGGCCGTGAGGAGTACTTTCAGCGCACCGGTCTCGCCGGCGCGGGAGAACACGTCGTAGGCCTGTTCGAACTCGTCGAGCGCGAACCGGTGCGTGATCATCGGCGACGTGTCGAGCTGACTACTGCTCACGAGACCGATCAGTGTGGGCGTCGAGTAGGTGTCGACCAGGCCGGTGGTGATCGTCAGGTTCTTGATCCAGATGTCCTCGAGGTGCAGGGTCGCAGGTTTGCCGTGCACGCCGATGTTCGCGACGTGTCCGCACGGCCTGACGAGCGCGACCGCCTGTTCGAACGTTTCGGGATAGCCGACGGCCTCCACGGTGACATCGGCGCCGAGACCTCCCGTGAGATCGCGGACGACCGTCGCGACGTCGTCGCGACCGCTGTTGACCACGATGTTCGCCCCGAATGCCTTCGCCGCGTCGAGCCGGCTGTCGGCGAGGTCGACGGCGACGATGCGGCTCGGACTGAACAGTCGTGCGGCGAGGATCGCAGCGAGCCCGATGGGTCCGGCTCCGATGACGACGACGACGTCCGCCGGCCGGAGACGGCCGTTGAGTACGCCGACCTCGTAGGAGGTGGGCAGAATGTCGGCGAGCATGAGCATCTGCTCGTCGCTCACGCCGTCGGGAATGCGGTGGGTCGAATTGTCGGCGTACGGAACTCGGACCAATTCGGCCTGGGTGCCGTCGATCAGGTGCCCGAGGATCCAGCCGCCGCCGCCGAGGCACTGCCCGTACCGGCTCTCGCGACAGAAGCGGCACGTACCGCACGCGGTGATACACGAGACGAGCACTCGGTCGCCGGGAGCGAGTGTCTGCACTCCGTCCCCCACCTCGACCACGGTGCCGACGGCCTCGTGGCCGAGGATCCGGCCGTCGGTCACCTCGGGCACATCCCCCCCGAGGATGTGCAGGTCGGTGCCGCAGATGGTGACCGCGTCGACCCGCACCACCGCGTCGGTACTGTCCTGGATGGTTGCGTCGGGAACGTCCTCCCAGGATCGCTTCCCCGGCCCGTGGAACACCAGTGCCTTCATGATCTGACCTCCGTACACGGATTCGGCCCTGTTCCAAGGATGACATGAGGGACACTGCGATCGGAATCGTTCGGAGGGGGTGAAAAATTCACCTCGACAGCGGGACATGTCCGGATTCGTGACACCACCACAGAGTCCCCTGCTCTTTCGGGGACCACCGATCCCGAAAGCAGACGATCGATGAAGACACTCGCAACCTCACTCGTGGCGGTGGCCGTACTGGCCGTCTCGGCGTGCAGTTCCGACACCACCGAGCCCGAATCCGCGACGCCCCCTGCCTCCTCCGAGGAGGCCGGGCCCGAGTATGTGGCGGAGGTGGAGTCGACCGTCGACCGGTTGATGCGCGACAACGCCATTCCCGGCGCGGTGATACAGATCAGCTCCCCCGACCGCGGTGACTGGACCGGCACGTTCGGCACGTCCACCCTCGACACCGACGATCCGATCTCCGCCGACGATCATTTCCGGATCGGGAGCAACACGAAGACGATGACCGTCACCGCCATCCTGCAATTGGTGCAGGAAGGTCGCGTGTCGCTCGAGGACCCGATCTCGAAGTACATCGACGGTGTCCCGAACGGCGACACCATCACCATCGCGCAGCTCGCCGAGATGCGGAGCGGCCTGTACAGCTACACCTTCGACCCGGAGTTCAATGCGACACTGGACCGCGAACCCGAGAAGGTGTGGACGCAGGAGGAGTTGCTGCAGATCGCGTTCTCTCGGCCCGTGAACTTCCCGCCCGGGGAACAGTTCGAATACAGCAACACCAATACGGTGCTGCTCGGGCTCGTCATCGAGGAACTGACGGGCATGCCGGTGGCGGATGCGTTCGACGAGCGCATTTTCGCTCCACTCGAACTCGGGAACACCTCGTTCCCGGCGATCGAGGATTCCTCGATCCCGGATCCGCATCCGCGGGGCTACATGTTCGGCACCAACGTCTCCACCATCGATACCTTCGAATTGCCGGACGACCAGCAGGCCGCAGCGCTCGCCGGAACACTGAAGCCGAATGACGTGACCGACGACAATCCCTCCTGGGCGTGGACCGCGGGCGCCGCGATCTCCACCGTCGACGACATGACCACCTATGTGAAGGCACTGGTCGGCGGCGGTCTGCTCGATGAGCAGATGCAGAATACCCGGCTCGACAGCGTGCAGTCGGTGGGCGGGGGAACCGCCGGATACGGACTCGGCATGGCGCAGTTCGGTCCCCTGCTCGGGCACGACGGTCAGCTTCCCGGCTTCATGACCTTCATGGGACACGACCCCGACACCGACCTGACGATCGTCATCGCCACGAATCTGTCGACGGTGCCCTCGGGTGAAGGTTCGGCGCTGACCCTCGTCAAGGGCATCCTGCCGATCTTCTACGGCTCCGATTATCAGGCGCCGAGCGATCCGGCACGCGCTCCCGGAGCGGAGGAAAGCACTCCCGTGCCGACGCCGGGAGGCTGATCGTACCGGCGTCCGGTGGGCGAGCACGGCCGCGTCACGTGGTTGTCCACAGGCATTCGTGTTCTCCACAGACCGAGGCGATCGGAGTGCGACGGCCCCGGATCGGGTCCGGCCGTGCCCGAAGATCGGGTCCATGACCCGACAGGTGTGGACGAGGGCGATGCTCGCCGAGGCCGGCATATCGGATCGTGCGGTGCGCACACGGCTCCGGCACGGCGGGCTCGTCAGGATCGCTCGCGGCACGTACATGACACGAGAGGACGTCGACGCCCTCGGCCCCGTGGGAGTTCACCTCGCCCGGGCACGCCTCGTCGGCTCTCGTCTCGATGTCGACGAGGCGCTCAGTCATGTGACGGCCGCGGTCGTCCACGGCCTCGACGTGTGGGACGCGCCGCTGGGACGGATCCACGTCACGCGCCCACCGACGCGCAGCTGCCGGGTGAGCGACGACCTGCACATCCACACCTCCGACCTGGACGGCGACGTCGTCGACGTGGACGGTCTGCGCGTCACGTCGCTCGCTCGTACCGTCGTCGACGTCGCGCGCACGCTGTCGCGTCCGCGTGCTCTCGTCATCGGCGATTCGGCGTTGCGTGCGGATCCGACGGCGCATCTCGACCTGCCCCGGATCCTTGCTGCATGTCGAGGTAGGACCGGGATCGTCGCGGCGGAGTCGGTCGCGCGCCTCGTCGACGGCCGGAGCGAGAGTGTCGGGGAGTCGCTGTCGCGGCTGCACATGATCGAGGCGGGTCTACCGATGCCCGACCTGCAGCACGAGATCGTCGTTCGTGACGGACGCCGGTACCGCGTGGACTTCTTGTGGCGCGAACTCGGCATCGTCGGCGAGTTCGACGGTGCCGGAAAGTACACCGAGCGCCACGATCTGCTCGCTGAGAAGGAGCGCGAGGATGCGCTACGGGATCTCGGGCTGGAGGTGATCCGCTGGAACTGGGCGGAGCTGTCGCGATTCCACGTCGTCGTCGATCGGTTCGAGCGCGCACGTCGTCGGCAGCAGGCACGTCGGGCTGCTCTGGAGCGCGAAACGGTCATCGGCGCGCGCTACAACCCGCTCCGATGACCGCTTCGCGCTCCGCTATACCGTCTTCAGACCGAGCGAGTCGCGCAGGGTCGAGCCGGGATATTCGGTCCGGAACAGGCCGCGACGCTGCAGTTCCGGGACGACGAGGTCGACGAAGTCGTCGAGGGAATCCGGATAGGCGGGGCACATCAGATTGAAGCCGTCGCAGGCACCCGCGCTGAACCACTCCTCGATGCTGTCGGCGACGGACTCGGGGGTGCCGATCATCGTCGCGTGACCACCACCCGCGGCGAGGTAGCCGAGCAGTTCGCGCAGGGTGGGACGGCGGGTCTCGATGATGCGCTGCACCGTCGCGTAGCGCCCCTGCGGCCCGGTGAACTCCTCAATGGGTGGCAGGTCGGCGACGGGAGCGTCGAGGTCGTGGCCGGTGTAGTCCTGACCCGTGAACACGCCGAGCTGGGTGATGGCAGCATCTACGTCGAGGAGCGCATCGAGTTCCGCCTTCTTCGCCCACGCCTCCTCCTCGCTGCGACCGACGTAGGTGACGAGCCCGGGCAGGATGGCGACCGTACCGGGATCCCTGCCGGCCGCGGCGATCCGCGCGCGCAGGTCGGTGGCGTACTCGATCGCCGCGGTCATGTCCCACGCGACGGAGTAGACGGCCTCGGCGTGGCGGGCCGCCAGGTTGCGCCCGGTCTCCGACGCCCCCGCCTGGAACAGCACGGGTCGGCCTTGCGGGCACCGCGGCACGGTCAGGGGACCGTCGACGCGGAAGTGCTTGCCCCGGTGATGGATCGGACGGATCGCGGAGGAGTCCAGGAACCTGCCGCCGACCCGGTCGACGAGGACACCGCCGTCGTCCCACGAATCCCACAGTGCGCACAGCACTTCGATGAACTCTTCTGCCCGGGCATATCGCTCCGTGTGCGGCGGGAGCGCGTCGAATCCGTGGTTGCGCGCTTCCTCGTCGAACATCGAGGTGACGATGTTGGCTCCTACGCGGCCACCACTGATGTGGTCGAGCGAGGCCAGCATCCGTGCCGCGTGGAACGGCGTGAAGAAGCTTGCAGAAACGGTGGTGACCAGACCGATGTGCTCGGTCGCGCGCGCCATGGCCGCCAGCGCGGTGAGGGGTTCGAGGAACCAGGTGGTGCCCGCCGTGTACTTCGGGTTGACGCTGTGACCGTCCGCGAAGAACACGGCGTCGAGGCGTCCTCGTTCGGCGGTGCGGGCGAGTTCCTCGAAATACGTGATGTCGCCGATGCGTTCGGCGGCGGAGTCGGGATGGCGCCATGCCGCCGAGTGGTGCCCGACGCCGTAGAGGAAGGCGTTGAGGTGGAGGGTGCGTGGTCCGGTCATCAGTTCATCACCAGTCCCCCGTCGACCACCAGGTTCTGCCCGGTGACGGCCCGCGACCAGTCGGAGGCGAAGAACAGCACCGCGGCCGCGAAATCCTCGGGGGTGGTGACCTTCCGCAGCGGCGTCGACGACGCGATGAGGTCGAACACCGCTTCGGGGGTCGCCGACGATGCGTCGGTCGTGCGCAGCAGCCCACCGGAGACCATGTTGACGCGGATCCCGTCGGGGCCGAGGTCGGCGGCGAAGGTGCGGGTCAGCGACAGCAGCGCGGCCTTGGCGGCGGTGTAGTCGTGGTACGGGACGACGGGGTGCTGGAACAGGTTGGTGCCGATGTTGACGACGCTGCCGCCGCCGGCTTCCCGCATGCCCGGCAGCGCGGCCTGGATGACGTTGACGGCACCACCGACGACCCCGTCGAACTGGGCACCGAATTCGGCGTATCCGATCTCGTCCGCCTTGACGCGGGCGTCGCCGTTGAACGAGAAGTCGGGCAGGGCGTTGTTGACGACCGTGGTGACGGGACGTCCGAAGTGCTCGCGGGCCCGCGCGAACAGCGCTTCGACCTCGGCGCGGTCGGTGACATCGGCCTTCAGAGCGACGGCCCGCTCGGGTCCGATCTTGTCGGCCAGTTCGTGAGCGCCCTCGCCGCTGCGCCGGTAATCGAGGACGACGGCGGCTCCTTCGTCGGCGAACGCCTGCGCGATTCTGTGGCCGAGGCCGCGCCCGGCACCGGAGACGAGGACGACCTGGTTCTGCAATGACATCTTCTGTGCCTTCCCTGTGTGGGGAAGGGTGCGTGAGGGCGACAGACCTGTGGCCTGGCGCCGGCTCGGCATCCCTTCGCTCGCATAATCGAGATCAGGTTCGACGGGTGTTCTCTCAGCCGTGTCCGGCACCCCGTGTCGAGTCCTGCGCACAGGTTACACCTCGGGATCTCGACCCCGTCGAGACCGTCGGCGTCGGCATTCATCGGATCGTCACATCACCGACCCGGGAACTTAGCTCAGATCGGCGTTAAAATGAGCCTTTCCTGCCCCGACCCGCGAAAGGAGATTCCGACGCACACGCCGGCCCCCTACAACGCTCCCTACGTCTCCCTTTCCCAGCAGGTCGGAGACGCTCCGCCGCTCGACCGTGCCACCGTCCGCGGCCCCGCGAGGCACGAGGAAGTGGTGTGGTTCGAGGATCGCTACGCCATCCCGATCACCACCACGACGCCCGACGAGGCTCGGATCGAGGACGTACTGCTCCTGCGCCGCGTCCTCGACCGGGCGCACATCGACTACCTGCTCGTCCGCGACGACAGCGACCGCCCGATCCTGGCGATCGACCGTGCCGATCAGAAGAGATTGCGTGCCGCGCTCGCCGAGGGATGCGCCGACGAGCCGTTCTACTCGAAGGCTGTCGGCTCCAAGCGACGCCCGGTTCCGGTGTCGGACGGACGTCTCTCACGCGACAGGAAGGACCGCGTGTTCCGGCTGTTCCGCCCGCGCGTCGAACTGACCAGCGGGATGCGGTACGGCGCGTCGAACGGAGTCGACATCGAACTGTGGACCTACACCGACGACGAGGTGATCATGCCTCGCCCGAACGCCCTCACCCGCACGATCGCCCTGCGCGACGAGATGCGCCGGACGACGGTCGAGCGGTACGGACAGCTGTGGCCCACGATCGAGGGCATGTTCGACCGCCACCCCGGCGACATCCCGTTCGAGATCGACCTCGTGTTCTCGTGGGTGGACGGGTCGTCGAAGTCGTTCCAGGCCAAGCGCGCGAAACTGATGCAGAACTACGTCGTCGGCGAAGGTGACGACTCGCCGGCGCGCTACCGGCAGATCAACGAACTCAAGTACGCCCTGCGTTCGGTCCACATGTACGCGCCGTGGGTGCGGCGGATCTTCGTCGCCACCGACTCGCCGCGACCGGCGTGGCTCGCCGACGATCCGCGTGTGACGTTCGTGCGGAGCGAGGAGTTCTTCGCCGACCCGTCGGCGCTGCCCACCTACAACTCGATGGCGGTCGAGTCGCAACTGCACCACATCCCGGGGCTGTCCGAGCACTTCCTGTACTCGAACGACGACATGTTCTTCGGTCGCCGGGTGAGCCCGAGCCTGTTCTTCTCCGGCGGGGGTGTCAGCAAGTTCATCGAGTGCGACGTGCGGATCGGGCTGGGTCGGAACGACCCGTCGCGCAGCGGATTCGAGAACTCCGCCCGCATGAACCGCAAGCTCTTGCAGGATCGCTTCGGGGTCACCATCACTCGGCACCTCGAACACACCCCGGTCCCGTTGCGCAGGTCGATCATGGCGGAGATGGAACGCGAGTTCGGGGACGAGTTCGCTGCGACGGCGGCGAGCCCGTTCCGGGCTGCCGACAACATCTCGGTGACGAATTCCTTCTACCACTACTACACACTGCTGACCGGCCGTGCGGTACAGCAGACGACGGCGAAGGTGGCGTACGTGGACACCACGGCGAAGACCGGACTGCGACGGCTGGACACGATCCTGGCCCGGCGCAACCTCGACCTGTTCTGCCTGAACGACGGCAGTACACCGGAAGTCGACCTGGAGTTGCGGACGGCGAAGGTCACGCAGTTCCTCGAGCGGTACTACCCCGTTCCGGCGCCCTGGGAAACCGACTACCCGGGTCGACCGGACATCGACTAGACGCGAACGGTGAGGTCGGGGTTCTCGGGGATGCGAATGCCGGCTTCGGCCAGACGTCGCGCCGCATCCTCGGCCGTGTGGGGCTGCCCGGCGGTGGCGTAACTTCCGCTGGGCACCACCGAATGCACGATCGTGTCGGGATAGACGTGCACGAGGTTGAAACCCTGCGCGCCGTCGTGCCCACGCTGCGACCCAACCGGAACGTTCAGATCCTGCGTGTAACAGGTCGACGAGGCAACCGACACCGGGATGCCCGCGAACGTCGCCGAGGTCGAGTAGTGCAGGTGGCCACCGAGGATGGCACGCACATCGGTGCCGCGCAGCACTTCGGCGAGACCGGCCTGGTCGCGCAGTTCGACGAGGACAGCCATGTCGAACACGCTCGGCACGGGCGGATGATGCAGTGCGAGAACGGTACCGAACGGGACGGGTGTCGAGAGTTCGTCGGCGAGCCAGGCGAGCTGGTCGTCGGTCACCTCACCGTGGTGATGGCCCGGGACCGAGGTGTCGAGGCTGACGATCCGAAGTCCGCCCACGGTGTGGACGGCGTCGATCGGTGCGCCGAGAGGCGCTTCGTCGAGCAGCTCTTCACGGAAGGTCGCGCGGTCGTCGTGGTTACCCATCGCCCAGACGATGTCGGCACCGAGCGCTGCTGCCAGCGGTTCGACGAGACCGCGGAGCTTGCGATAGGCGTCGGGCTGGCCGCGGTCGGCGAGGTCGCCGGTGAACACCAGGGCATCGGGACGGACCTGCGACGCACGGATGTCGTCGAGAATCAGTCCGAGGCGGGTGTCGGCGTCGACGGTGCTGTAGAGGAGTTCGTCTCCACCGACGAGGTGGGTGTCGGTGAGGTGGAGCAGCGTGTGCGAAGGTCTGGGGTATTCGGCAATTCGTTCAGGGGCCGGAGAACTGCCCATGATTTCTCACTTCCATTCGCCCGTTTCGGGGCACTTCGTCGCTTTCAACGGTAGCGAGTGTATTTCTACGGCTCCACGACTTCCGGCTCACATAGAGACCCCGAACCTGCGGCGAACAGTCCGTTACTACGTGGTGACCTGCGGAAACGAACAATCCGACCTTCATCGGTGATCTGGATCATAATTCTGATCGACAGGAGCACCGGTACCCAGCGCATCCCGCAGCACGGTGCCGATCTCGTCGCACGGGTACATCGGGAGGGTGTGATGGGTACCGGCGGTCAGCATGACGATCCGGCAGGACGGCAGGGCCTGCCGTGCAGCACGTGCCACCCTGTCCGGGTCGTGGACGCGCCCGAACGGCGCGAGCACCACCGTGGTCTCGGCCGTGTACCGCCCCAGCTCTTCGGGCGACGGCCGCTGGGGCACGATCGTCTTCGCGGTCGGGAAATGCTCCGCGCCGAGCGCCATCAAGGTGATCCAGCCGGGATCGAGTTGTGCCCCTCGGGTTTCCCACCCGAGAAATGCCCGTTCGCGGGCGGCGGTGGGCCGGAGAAGGACGGGAAGCGCCCGTAGTAGATATCCGGGCCGCATCCCGGCGAAGCACGAGTTGGGATCGAGCAGCACGAGCCGGTCGACCCGATGGGGTGTGCGCACGGCCGCCGCGAGCGCGATCATCGCGCCGTACGAGTGACCGACGAGTGCGCACCGCGTCGCCCCGAGGGCATCGGCGACGGACCCGAGCCATCCGAGCAGATCGTCGACGTTGCGTACGGGATCACCGTCGGCGACGCTGCGTCCGACGTCGCCGAGGATGTCGACGGCCAGCACGCGGTGGGCCTCCCCCAGGGCTGCGGCGGTGGCGAACCAGACCATCGACGTGGCGCCGGCACCCGGGAGCAATAGCACCGGCGGCGCCTCGGGTGGCCCGTACTCGGTGACGCGGGTGGTGCCGAAGCGGGAGTCGAGATCGTGGATCACGGTGCCGCGTGGCCATTTCGCGAGGAGCGCGTCGTACGCGGCGTAGAAGGCGCGCCCCTCGTCGGATTCTGCGAACGATGTACGTGGTGACCGGAGCATCGGAACCTCCACTGTCGAATATCTCGATGATCGAGATACTAGGTGGGCGAGTAGAGTCTGTCGAGAGGTGGAGGTGACATGACGGACGACGGCAGACTCGACATGATCCACCGGTTGCGCGCGCTCACGGTGCAACTCGATCTGCTCGGCGCCGAATTCGCACAGAAACACGCGCTGCACCCCACCGATCTGCGGGCGCTGATCGGACTTCTCGACCGGGAACGGGCCGGGGAGATCGCGACACCCGGCTGGCTCGCCGAGCACCTGCGGCTCAATACCGCCTCGGTCACCGCACTCGTCGACAGGCTCGAACGGGCCGGCCAGGTGAGGCGGGATCGCGACAGCGACGACCGGCGACGCGTGATCCTTCGCGTGACCCCGGCCGCCGAGAAACTCGGATGGGATTTCTTCGGCCCGCTCTTCGCCCGAGCATCCGCCGCGCTCGAGCCCTTCTCCGAGCCGCAACTGGACGTCGTGCGGGAATTCCTCGGCTCCATGACTGCCGCAGTAGAAGCCGCCCGCTCCCCGGAGGACACCGAGGGCTGACGCGGCCCCGACCCCGCGCGGAAAACACACTCCCCAGCGGAGAGAATTTCTGTTGACTTCCTTGCCCATCCACATACTTCGGGGGTGGGAATGCACATACGCTCATGGGCCGCCGCGGTACTCGCGGTCGCCTTCACTGTGGTCGGGGCGGGAACGGCAGCCGCGGAGGAGCCCGCTCCTCCCCTGCCCGTCGGAAAAACGTTCCTGGACGGGTTCGCTCATGAGTTCGGCGATCCGAACGGCAGCGCGCTCGGCACGAACGACTGGGACTGCGTCCCGTCGGAGGAACATCCGGATCCCGTCGTGCTCGTCCATGGCACGGTGCTCAACCGGCACAACAACTGGGTCGTACCTCGGGCCCCTCCTCGCGAACGAGGACTATTGCGTCTTCGCCCTCACTTACGGCAACCACGCCGACCTCCCCTGGCCGCTGAGTTCCGTCGGCGGACTGCTGCCGATGGAGGACAGCGCACGGCAACTCTCGGAGTTCGTCGACGAGATCCTCGCCGCGACCGGCGCGGAGAAGGTCGACGTCGTCGGACATTCGCAGGGCACCCTGATGCCCGTCTGGTACGTGAAGTTCCTCGGCGGCAACGAGAAGGTCGACGACTACATCTCGCTCGGGCCGGTCTACGAGGGCAGCCACGCCTTCCTGCTCGCGGCGTCGTTCGAGCTGTTCGAGCACGTAGGTGTGCGGCAGGATGTGGAGAATCTCGTCCACTTCCTCGGATGCGGTGCGTGCCCGCAGGTCCTCGCCGGATCGGATTGGATCCACACGATCCAGGAGTCCGGCGTCTACGCCGACGAGGTGACGTACACGAACATCATGACCCGATACGAGGAGATCGTCCTCCCGTATACCAGCGGTCATCGCGAGGCACCCAATGCGACGAACATCGTGCTGCAGGACCACTGCGCGAACGACTTCGTCGAACATGCCGGCATCGTCAACGATCCGAACGCGGCATGGTTCGTCCTCGACGCGCTCGATCCGGGTTCGGCAGGGCTGCTGGAATGTGTCTTCGTGCCGCCGATCCTCGGCTGGAGCCCGGATCCGACGATCAGCAACCCCGCAGTCGACGAGGCTGCGGTCGCGAGTCGCCCGGGCGCCTGAGCCGTTCGACCACCGTCACGCTGCAGACCGGTGGTCGTCGATACCCAGAATGCAGTGTGCAGGGGCACGATCGACGTCGTGCAGCGCTGAGGGCAGTCGCGTCACGAAGCTGACGCGGTGAACGGGGGCTCGCCCCGCGTGTTGTGGTAGCGAACCCCGGTTCGGCGCGCGAACCGAGCCGCGGGACACTTCGGCATCCGACACACCACTGCACATGCCTCTTGACGTCCCCGCTCACCGGGAGTGCCATGGACTGACAGCCGTCCATCCCGGTGAGGGGGCGTCATGATCCCGAGGCTCGCAGGTGTGCACCACGTGAAGCTCCCGGTATCCGATCTGTCCAGATCGACGGAGTGGTACCAGGTCAGATTGGGGTACGAGCCGATGGTCGAGTTCCGCGAGAGCGATGAACTCGTCGGCCTCGGGCTTCGACATCCCGACGGCGGGCCGATGCTGGCCCTGCGGCTCGACCCGGAGAAAGCCAAGGCTGCAGCAGGATTCGACTACTTCTCTATCGGGGTTCCCGACAAGGCAGCGATGGAGGACCATGCCCGGCATCTGGACGAACTCGGGGAGCAGCACGGAGGTGTCCACTTCGCGTCGATCGGATGGATCCTTCCGTTGCTCCACGATCCCGACGGTCACGAGGTGCGGTTCTACACGGTCGAATCGCACACGGAGGTGCCCAGGGGCACGACGCGCAGCATCACCGACCCACGCGAGACCGCCGAGGCACACGAACGCAACCTGCCCTCCGGATGAGCCGAACCCGCGTCACTCCCCTGCGGCGCTGAGCGGTTCCTCCAACCCGGCGATGAACGTCTGCAGCGCGAACTCCACCTGCGACTCCACGGAGGAGAACGTGCGGATCGGGCGTCCGGATGCGACCGACGACGAGATTCGCGCCGCCGGTGCCGCCGCGGGGCTGGACGAGGTGATCGAACGCCTTCCCGACGGCTGGTCGTCGCGGGTCGGGGAAAGCGGCGCGATGCTGTCCGGTGGGGAACGACGGCGGGTGTCGATCGCGCAAGCACTGCTCGAGGACGCGCCGATCGTCCTGTTGGACGAGACGACGTCCGCTCTGGCCCCGGAGAACGAGGCGGTCGTCCGCGCCGGCCTGGAGCGGCTCACGGCGGGACGGACGGTACTGATGGTCGCGCACCGGTTGCACACCGTCCGCGACGCCGACCGGATCGTGTTCCTGGACCGGGGACGAATCGTCGAGCAGGGAACCCACGACGAGCTGGTCCGTCGCGGCGGCCGCTATGCGCGGTTCTGGGAGACGTCGGTCGGGGTGGCTTCGCCGATTCGCGCATCGTGAGCGAACACGGATACTCGGCAGAACCTCGCCCGCCGAACCGTACTTCACCCCGCCTATAGCACGGGCGAAGTACGGTTCGGCGGGCGAACTGCTGTAGGGCACGGGTTCTCCACAGCGGAAGCATTCATCCACAGAATGCGCCTGCGGCCTTTCTGCGGCGCTTCGGCACCCGCACGGGCTGCGACGATCGCCTCATGGGCGATCCACCTATACTCACGACCGCGACACTGACGGCATCCGGCATGTCCGACAACGACATCCGCAGAGCAACCAGGGCCGGAGACCTCGTCCGCCTCGGACGCGGTATGTTCTTGCACCGATCGGACGTCGAGGCGCTCGGCGAGGTCGGGGTGCACCGGGTCCGGGCACGGCATCTCGGTCGACAACTCTCCGCAGGAACGGTCCTGAGCCACGTCTCTGCGGCGTCCCTTCATGGGCTGGATCTGTGGAAGGCCTCGCTCGAACACGTACACGTCTCCAGGCCACCGCACCGGCACGGGCGGATGACGTCGCAGATCCATGTGCACCCGACCGAAGTCGGTGACGACGTCGTTCTCCTCGACGGCCTGCCGGTGACATCGGTCGCCCGGACGGTCGTCGACCTCGCCCGGACGTTGCCGAGAGATCAGGCCGTCGTCGTGGGTGACTCGGCTCTGCGACTGTATCCGGACGCCGCGGCGGACTTGCTCCGGGTGCTCGCCGGATCCGGACACAGGCACGGTCTCGCAAAGGCCCGCGCCGTCGTTCCGTTCCTGGACGGTCGCAGCGAGAGTGCGGGCGAATCGCTGTCGCGTCTACGCATTGCGGAAGCAGGACTGCCGCGACCGATCCTCCAGTACGAGATCGTGGGCGGGAACGGGCGGCGCTATCGCGTCGACTTCTTCTGGGAGAACGGCGTCGTCGGCGAGTTCGACGGGCGGATCAAGTATTCCGACCCGCGCGACGTGTTCGACGAGAAGCTCCGGCAGGACGCGATCCGCGACGCGGGCTACGAAGTGGTGCGCTGGACGTGGGCGGAATTGGAGCGGTTCGACGTCGTGGCGGAGAGACTCCAGCAGGCCGCGCGTCGCGCTGCGAAACTGACGCGATGAACCGGGGCTCGCCCCGCGTGTTGCGGTAGCAAGCCCCGGTGCGGCGCGCAAGCAATCACTGCGCCGTGCGGGGCTGAGGAAGGAACGTGCTAACGTCCCGCCGGCAGAAACGGATCGGGGGGTCACGTGCGTAGGTGGACGACAGTCGTCACGAAGTCGGTGACGGCAGTTGCAATAACAGTGATTCTTGTTGCGGGATGCAGCCATTCTCCAGGGCCGGCATCGATCGCGGCCGAAGGCGTGTTTCCCACCAACGACACACCGAAAGCGGTCGACCCGGAAGTGCATGCACAAATCACATTCGATCCATGTGCGGACACTCCGGAGGAGGCCTTCCGTGCGGAACGTGTCGACCTCTCCACCGGGCAGAAGTCCGAGCACACCTCCGGTGGTTACACGTCGATCCTGTGCACCTTCGACAGCATTCCCCCGGACAGTAACGATACGGGTTGGTTCGACCTGTACCTGCTGGCGTCGAACAGGACGCTCGACGAAGCCTACAAGCGGGACCCCGAGAACACCACCGAGACAACAGTCAGCGGTCGTCCCGCCCTCGTCAAGTTCGACCCGAACGTAACAAACAGCTGCGAGATATCGATGAGCACCCGATTCGGCCTGATCAGCATCAAGCACCACAACCTCACACGCGAGATGCAGCCGATGACGGACGACGCACGATGCAGCCGGACCAGAAGCTTCGTCGAGCGGATCGAGGATTCGGTGGACCGAGAAGTCGACGCAGGACGAATCATGATGGAGGTCGCCACGACCGTACGTACGCCTCGCGTCGTCGACGATTCGGAACGACCTGACATCACTTTCGATCCGTGCCTGGATGTTCCGATGGAGATACTTCTCGAAAGAGGTTTCGACGACCGTAGCAAGGATCTCACCGATCTTCCCTTCGGCACGTACACATTCATCAGCTGCTCATGGAAGAGCTTCGCCCAGACGACCGACCACAAGGATTCCTACGCGATCACTTTCCTCGCCGGCAATGTCTCCTACGAGGAATATCTCGAGCGCGACCGCGATATCTCCACCGAGATCACGATCAATAGCAGGAGAGCGCTCCTCCAGCATGACCGCAACGATTGCGCGATCATCCTGGACACGAAATTCGGCGTTCTCGTCAGCTCGTGGTTGCACTTCCCCTACGACAACGAACCGATTCCTTCCGAGAAACAGTGCGCTCCCCTGTTCTCCCTCGTTCAGGACATCGAAACACTCGTCGATCTCTGACGCGGTGAACCGGGGTTCGCCCCGCGTGTTGCGGTAGCGAACCCCGGTTCGGCGCGCGAGCTACACCGCGACCGGTTGCTTCGCAGGCAGGACGGCCGGCTCCGGAACGGTGACCGCGCGGACGGGGCGTCGCACCAGCGCGACCGTCACGTAGGCGACCAGCGACACCAGGAATCCGATGAAGGTGGTCCAGCCGTCGACGCTCGAGGTGACCAGAGAGTTCGGGATGTACAGCAGGGTGTTGTCGACGCCGTAGATCGTCGGGGTGAGGACGAAGAAGCCGGCGCGCACCGTGATACCGGCGATCGCTGCGGCAGCCACAGCGCGACCGTCACCGCGCGACCAGAACAGTCCGAGGATGAACGGCACTACCAGCGAGGCGAGCAGCAGGTCGAAGGTGAGGGTGAGCAGGATGCCGGTCTGCGGGACCCGCAGCGCGACGAGGGCACCGAAGGCAGCCATCGGCAGCATGAGCAGGCGGGTGGCCTTCATGACGTCCGACGACATCGCGGCGTTCTCGCCGCCTACGCGGAAGACGTTGCGCACCAGAACCGTCGCGGTGGACAGCAGCACACCACTGATCGTGGTCAGCGAAGCCGTCACCAGACCGGAGAGCACAAGGATCGACAACCACTGCGGCGTGTACTCGCCCAGCAGAACGTAGAGGATCGGGGCGTCGGCTGCGCTGTCACCGACGATCGACACGGCAGCAAGGGCCACGAAGGACAGCGGCACACACAGGACGAGAATGCCGGTCGCCGCAGAGAAGCAGGCGCGCTGCGCAGCGATCGGGGACTTGGCGGAGAACACGCGCTGCATCAGGTCGATCGCGACGAGGTTGCCGAGACCGAGAGCGACGATGGTGGCCCAGTTGACCGCGGCCCCCTGCGCCGGATCGGTGAGCTGTCCGAGATCGCCGATGCCGAGGCCGTCCCCGTGGGTGAAGCCGGGTCCGAAGGCCGTCCACACGAGGAGCGAGACGATACCGACGGCCATGATCGCGAACTGGACCATGCCGGTGTAGACGCTGGCGAACATGCCGCCGGCCACCGTGTAGGCGAGCACGAACGGGATGATCACCAGCACCGCCGCCGTGTAGTTCAGGCCGAGGAAGTACTGGAGCAGGTAGCCCAGGGCGACGAGGTTGCCGGCGAGGAGGATGCCGAAGCTGCCGACCGTGAGCACGGACGCGGTGATCTCGGTGCTGCGGCCGAAGCGGCGGGCGAAGAACTCGGGCAGGGTCACGACGCCCGTCGCGCGTAGGCGCTTCGCGAAGAACAGTCCGACGAGCAGCACGCTCGATGCGACACCCAGCGGCATCGCCGCACCCGCCCAGAATCCGAATCCGGCCGCGAGGTCGGCGGAACCGAGGGTCGCGTTGGAATCGATGACCTGCGACATGAGCAGGACGGCAAGGACAGGGGCACCGAGCGAGCGACCTGCGAGAAGAAAGTTCCCGGCCTGTCCGCGGACCTTGCGGGTGGAGTAGAAGCCGGCCCCGAGGAGAACGACGAGGCACACGGCGACACCGATGATGATCATGGCTGCTCCGTATGGAGAGGGTCAGACGGCAGGAGCGCTGCGTTGGGCTTCGCGTCCGAGTGAGTAGAGGGGGCGTGCATTGTCGGGAAGGGTGATCTCGCCCGCGGCGAGCCGCTTGCGGAGATAGGTGAAGCTCTGGGCCGTCTGGGCGAACAGGTGCTCGCCGGCAGTGACTCCGCCGTAGCGCGGTCCGTCGGCGTCGACGAACCTCTCCAGCGGGTCGACCCGGGTGTCGTGATCGACGTTGAAGAACAAGGGGAACGAGTAACGTTCCTCGGCAACCTTACGCACCCGATGTGACGTCGCTGTAAATACTCCGTTGGTCCAGATCTCCAGCAGGTCACCGATATTCAGGACGAAGGCATCCTCGCGGTAGGGCACGTCGATCCAGTCGCCGTCGGCGTTGAGGACCTCGAGTCCCGGCGCCGTGGGGAGCAGAAGAGTGAACACCTCGTAGTCGGTGTGGGCACCGATGCCGGGACGGTCCGAGGCGTCGGGATCGTAGGGATAGTGGATCATTCGAAGCTGAGCAGGCGGCGTGGTCACATAGCGGTCGAACCGATCCGCCGCCTCGCCGAGTGCTTCGGCAAAGGCACGCAACAACACACGTCCCAGAGCGAAGACGGATTCGTAGTACGCATTCACGGGCTCGTCGAAGTCCGGCAGGTCGGGCCACTGGTTCGGGCCGAGCAGCGGGTTGCCGGCGAGATATTCGGGATGATCGGACGGAAGGTCGATCGACAGGTCGAATGCTTCCTTGTGGTCCGGTGTGGCTCCGGCGAACACTTCCTCACCGGGCGGCACGTAGCCGCGGTGGTTGGTGGAATTGCCGATGTACACATCCATTTTCGCGTCGTCGGGAAGAGCGAAGAAGCGTTCGGCCGCGTCCTTCAATCCGCCGACGAGGATGGGGTCGACTCCATGTCCGACGATCTGCGCGAAGCCGACTTCTCGCGCGGCGCGCCCGAGTTCGGCGACGACGGCGTCGCGTCCGGTTTCGTCGCCGGACACCAGCGCATGCACATCGACGATGGGAATACTCGTGAACGTCATGTGTCACTCCTCGGGGTCGGGTGGACGGAACGCCACCGACGGGTGATGGACGTTCCGTCGAATGTTGTTTCTCGGGTGCGGATCTCGTGACCGAAGACGGGGTGGAGATTGCGCCCGCTTCGGTACGGGAGGGTCGATGCGGAGATGGTCCACCGGCTGTCTTCGATGCGACCCACCGCGATCTCGCAGTCCAGCAACGCTCGGGCATCCGACACCGTCGCTGCGCCGAGGATCTGTTCGACGAGGGGTTCGGATCCGAGCGCGTGATCGCGACTCCGCCCGAATGCGAAGCACTCTCCGACCCGCACGAGCACTGCGGTCGCTCCGGTCTCGACGTCCTCGAGTAGGTACTCCTCGATGTCGGGCGAGACATCCGTGATGCGCCAGTGCTCGGTGTACTCCTCGAACACACCGTGTTCGACGAGGGTGTCGGTGTCGAGGACCTCCAGGGTGCCGGCGTCGGGTGTCGGTCCGAGCGGATGGAACGACACGGCCCGTTCCCATTCGACATGGTTGCTGCTGTCGAGCAGTCGGCCGGCGAATCCGTCCTGGCTCGCGAGAGCGACGAGGTCGTCGATCTCCATCTCGGCGAGAGTAGAGGCCGTCACCGTCGGCAGTGTCGCCGGTCGTCGCAGGTCGCAGTACAACCGCTCACCCTGCAGCCACGTGACGCGGGTGGTGGTGTCCGGGATTGCTCCCGGCCGAGCCAACAGTGTTCGCTCGAAACGGGTTCCCACCGGACGGATCCGTTCGGCGGCCGTCATACGCCGTCCGCCTTCCACCGCGCGCGTTCCTGGCCGAAGGCGACGGACTGCGTCGCCTGGAACCCGCTGATCGAAGCAGCGTTGTCCGCGAGGAACTTCCGGTGCTCGGTCAGGGAGAATGTGCCGTCGGTGATCTCCACTCCCCCACCGCGACCCGCAGCGAGATCCGCTCGCAGATCGAGCAGTTCGTCGGGATCGACGGGGTACCACGAGATGCGGTCGAAGAAGCGCAGCAGCCACGGGGTGCCGTCCTCGAACGGGCCGGCCGGCTGCGGGTGCCGGTGGTTCCACACCTGGGTGGTGCGGCCGACGAACTGGTAGCCGCCGGGGCCTTCCATGCCGTAGATGCACAGGTAGGCGCCGCCGATGCCCACGGCGTTCTCGGGGGTCCAGGTGCGCGCGGGGTTGTACTTGGTGGTGACGAGACGGTGCCGCGGGTCGAGCGGCGTCGCGACCGGGGCGCCGAGGTAGACGTCGCCGAGGCCGAGAACCATGTAGTCGGCGGCGAAGACCGTGTCGAAGACGTCGGCGACGGTGTCGAGGCCGTTCATGCGGCGGATGAACTCGATGTTCCACGGGCACCACGGGGCGTCGGAGCGCACGCCGTGCATGTAGCGCTGGATGGCCTCGCGGGTCGCCGGGTCGTCCCAGGACAGCGGGAGTCGTACCTGCCGGCTGGGGACTTCGAGTTCGTCGCTGTCGCCGATGGTGTCCTCGACCTCGCCGAGCAGGCCGAGCAGGGTCGGCACGGGCAGGACGTCGGGGTCGACCTTGACCTGCAGCGACCGGATTCCCGGGGTGAGTTCGAGCAGACCTGCAGGACGGTCGGCCTCGAGGCGCTGGTGCAGCGCGTGCACGCGGGCCCGCAGCGCCAGGTCGAGGGTCATGTCGCCGTACTCGACGAGGACGTTGTCGTCGCCGCTACGGCGGTAGGTGACGGCGGTGTGGCCGTCACGGCGGGTGAGCACTCCGTCGTCACCGTCGCCACCGGCCGAGGTGACCAGCGACAGTCCGGCGCGACGCGCGACGCCGAGTTCGCGGCGGGACGCGGTGTGCTGCGACTTCACGGGCACGAACCGGACCGTGTTGCCGGGAGCGAGTTGGCCGAGCTTCCAACGGTCGGCGGCCACGACGGTCACCGGGCACACGAACCCGCCGAGGCTGGGACCGTCGGGGCCGAGCAGGATCGGGGTGTCGCCGGTGAAGTCGAGTGCGCCGACGGAGTAGGCGTTGTCGTGGATGTTCGACGGGTGCAGGCCCGCCTCGCCACCGTCGGTGCGCGCCCATTCGGGCTTGGGGCCGATGAGCCGCACGCCGGTGCGGTCGGAGTTGAAGTGCACCTCGTAGTCGGTGGCGTAGAGGGCATCCATGTCGGCACGGGTGAAGAATTCCGGTGCGCCGTGCGGACCTTCGGTGACCGCGATCTCCCAGCGCGTGCTCAGTGCGGGCACGTGCTCGGACGGGACCGGGGCGCTCGCGCCGGGAGCGTTCTCCCCGACGACGAGGACGTCACCCTCGCGCAGCGTGCGCCCCTCGTGACCGCCGAACGTTCCGAGCGTGAAGGTCGCTGCGCTGCCAAGGAATTCGGGAACGTCGAGACCACCGCGAATGAGGACGTAGACGCGCAACCCCGGCCCGGAGACAGCTCCGACGTCGAGCAGGCCGCCCGCCGGGACGGTGACCGGGCGCCACTGCGGGACGGCGGCCCCGTCGACGCGCACGGTGACGGGCGCACCCGTCACGCACACCTCGGTTTCCTCCGTGAACCGCAGGGCGGGGCCGGCCATGGCGGTCTCGAGACCGGGGGTGCCCTCGTCGTTGCCGAGCGCGACGTTGCCGAGGCGGAACGACAGGTCGTCCATCGGGCCCGAGGGTGGCACACCGATCTGCCAGTAACCGGTGCGTCCGGGATAGTCCTGGACGGTCGTGAGCATTCCGGGACGTTCGACGGTGATCTTCGTGGTCATGACTACCTCATTCCCCGCGGGTGACGATCATGCGGACCGGCGTGGGGTCGAAGCCGTTGCACGGGTTGTTGATCTGAGGGCAGTTGGAGACGAGGACGAGCACGTCGCGCTCGGCGCGGATTGCGAGTCGCTTGCCGGGTGCGGACAGGCCGTCGACGATGCCGAGGGTGCCGTCGGCCTCGACCGGCACGTTCATGAAGAAGTTGATGTTGGAGACGAGGTCGCGCTTGCCCAGTCCCCACTTGGTGCCTTCGATGAGGAAGTTCTCGACGCAGGCGTGCTGGTGCTTGGTGTGGTGCCCGTAGCGGAGGGTGTTGGACTCCTGCGAGCAGGCACCGCCGACGGTGTCGTGGTTGCCCACCTCGTCGGCGACGAGCGTCATCAGCGGCTCACCGTCGGCGTCGCGTAACACCGAACCGGTGGACAGGAAGAGGTTCCGCTGGGCGGCCACGGTGGCAGCGGCACTGTAGCGGCGGGTGTGGTCGGCGGCGTCGTAGACGAGGGTGTCGACCGCCTGGTTGCCGTGCAGGTCGACGATGGTGAGTACGTCGCCGGCGGCGACGACGGCCGACCACGGGCCACGGAGTCCGACGATCTCGTCGAGGACGACGCGACCGGGAACGAGGGCGAGGTCTGCGGTGTCGGCGGTGATGGTCATCGGTGGATCTCCGTTTCGGACGTGGCGGCGGCCCAGGCGTCGTCGGTGTTGAGCACGGCGCGCTGGCACTCGGGGTCGGTGTTCGGCAGCGAGTTCAGTTCGCCGGGTGCTCGCCAGGCGAGGACTTCGAGGCTGCCGGTGGTGAACTCGGGATTCGGATCGAGCGGGTGTGCGGTGTTGGCGATCAGGGCGATCACCGGCAGGTGGATCAGCAGGTCGACGGCGGCACCGGGACCGGCGTTGCCGGTGCTGACGAGGCTGCCGTCCTCCTCGACGCGGACACCGTGGAAGAAGGACAGTGAGGGCGGCAGGTCGCGCGGTTGCAGGTCGTGCTTGGCGGCGGCGACGGTGAACAGTTCGCGACCCGCAGGAGAGCTCGAATGGAGCGATCCCTCACCGTATTTCGCAGTGTTCCCCGCGACGTGGGTGGTGCCGCACAGCGCGTCGTGGCGTCCGGAGGTGTCGGCGACGATCGTGGCGAGGACGCGGCCCTGATCGGAGAGCAGTGGGTGCCCGACACCGAGATAGGCCTGCCACGGCACCTTCACCGTGTCGGCGACGTTGAGCCGTTCGTGCGGGGCGTCGGCGCGGAACAGGAGGATGTTGGCGCAGGCGGTGCCGTGGACGTCCCGCAGGCGCAGGCGGGTGCCGCGGGCGAGGACCTTGCTGGTGTAGCGGCCACCGGGGACGGTCTCGGCCCAGGTCATCGACGCTGCGCGACCGCTGGGCGGAGCCGGCCACGACGATGCCGGGACGATCGGCATGGCGTCGGTGACGGTTCCTGCCTGCGCTCGGGCATGGGCACGAGCAGCGTGCGTGGTGGCGGTCGCGAGGGTCTCGGTCATGGTGCTCCGATCGGCGGTCCGGGGAAACTGTCGATCGACAGTTTTCCCATCGCGCATCTTCGGGGAATGTCCATGGCGTAACGAGTCCGTGACGCGTGTTTCGTACGTGTGACGAAAACTTCACGCACGAAGATGGTGGCGCTGCAGCACCTTTCGTCGTGTCACAGTGGAGGCGTGACCCATGCAGGACCAGGACGCCCCCGCCTCCACGCCCCGCGACGGCCCGGGCCGACCGCGCGTGCCGAGATCCTCGACGCCGCCGCGGAGCTGTTCACCACCCGCGGGTTCTCCCCCACATCGACACGCACGATCGCCGAGGCCGTGGGGATCCGGCAGGCATCGCTGTACAACCACTTCGCGACGAAGAACGACATCCTCGTCGCGTTGCTCGAGGACACCGTCGAACCGACCCTCGACTTCGACGACAATCTCGACCCTGCGCTGCCGCCCGAGGTGCGCCTGTGTGCGCTCGCCTGGTTCGACACCGCCCAATTGTCCGCGGGAAGATGGAATCTCGGTGCGCTCTACCACCTTCCGGAGGTTCGCACCGAACCGTTCGATCGGTTCCGGGAGGAACGTCGGCACCTGATGGAGCGCTACCGGACCCTGGCGGCGCAGATCGTGGGCTACGGCGATCCTCGCACCCATCTGCCGTTCCGGGTCGTCGAATCGGTCATCGGCATGCGAGCCGACGACGGCGACGTCGACGCCGGGCTCCCCGAAGCGCTGGCGACGGCATCGCTGACGGTGCTCGGTGTCAGCGACCTTGCGGCAGTGACGAGCGCGGCCCGGGCACTCGTGGTGGGGGTTCCCGGCTACCTGCTGGGCTCGATGAACCCGCCGGCTCGGCCACCCGCGTGAAACGCAGAGCGGGATCGTCGACCGGTTCGCGGCGCAGCCGTCTGCGGTCGAGATAGTAGTTCTGCTCCATCGACCACGGGCCGCCTTCCCCGGATGTGGGGAACACGTCGGCCGAGCGCCGGAGATAGTTCGACGTGAGGTCCCAGAACGGCCCTCCGCCGACGGCCGGATCGTCGCAGATCGGGGTGACGACGTCGTAGCCCTGGTCCTCCATGTGGTCGAGCAACCGGCACAGATGATGGCCGGTGAGGTCGACCTTGAGGGTCCACGACGAGTTGGTGTAGCCGAACGCGAAGGCGAAGTTCGGCACGCCGGTGAGCATCGTCGCCTTGTAGGTGACGCATTCGTGCCAGTCGACCGGGACGCCGTCGACGTCGACTTCGATCCTCCCGAACGGCACCAGTTTCAGGCCGGTCGCGGTGACGATGACGTCGGCCTCGATCTCGCGCCCCGATTCGAGGGCGATCCCCGTGGGCGTGAACCGGGCGATCCGATCGGTGACCACCGACGCCTCGCCGGTGGCGATGGCGTGGAAGAGGTCACCGTCGGTCGCGACGCACAGGCGCTGATCCCACGGGTCGTAGGACGGGTTGAAGTGCACGTCGACGGGATAGTCGTCGGGCAGCACGCTCGTCATCCGAAGGCGCAGGAGACGGCGGAAAAGGTTCGGCGCCCGGCGACTCGTCCGGTACATCTCGTGCAGCATCCGGATGCTCAGGGAACGGACGGCGCGGTCGGCCACCGCTGTCGGGAGTGCACGTCGCAGGGCGTTGGCGACCTTGTTCTCCTTCGGCCACCCCAGGACGTAGGACGGAGAGCGCTGCAGCATCGTCACGTGCTCGGCGACGCCGGCCAGGGCGGGAATGAGCGTCACCGCGGTGGCGCCACTGCCGATGACGACGACGCGTTTGCCCGCACAGTCGAGAGCCTCGGGCCAGTGCTGGGGATGGACGATCGTGCCGCGGAAGTCGTCGCTGCCCTCGAACTCCGGGCTGTACCCCTCGTCGTAGTCGTAGTAGCCGGTCGCGGAGAAGAAGAACGAGCAGGTCACCGTAAGCATGGTGTCGTCGCTCGTGCGCAGGAGCGTGACCGTCCACCTGCCGGTATCGGACGAGAAGGACGCGCCGACGACGCGGTGCCCGAGGTGCAGGTAGGGAGGGAGTCCGTGTTCGTCCACCGTCTCGTGGAGATAGCCGAGGATCTCGCCGCCTCCGGCGTACGCATGCTTCTTCCGCCACGGCTTGAACTCGTACCCGAGGGTGTGGAGGTCGGAGTCGGAGCGCACGCCGGGATATCGGAACAGGTCCCACGTGCCACCAAGCGCGTCACGCGCCTCGACGATCGCGAAGCTCGTCCCCGGTCTCTTCGTCTTCAGGTGGTAGGCCGTGCCGATGCCGGAGATACCGGCACCGACGATCAGGACATCCACCTCGGCGGGCACGCTCCCGCCGGGTTCGACTGCGGTCATGTTCGCTCGACTCCGTCCTTCGGCGGGGTTCGTTCGATGCGCGGAGCTATCGCGGTCGATCACTCCCGGGGGATGTCGCCCGGCGTGCGGTCGGCACCTTCGAGCACGTTCACCTCGTGCTTGTCGCTACCCGGACCCACGTGCGCCTCGGCACGCATCCGCTCGACCATGTCGGGATAGTGCAGCTCGAAGGCGGGACGCTCCGAGCGGATCCGCGGCAGCTCGTAGAAGTTGTGCCGCGGCGGCGGGCAGGTCGTCGCCCATTCGAGCGAGTTGCCGTAACCCCACGGGTCGTCGACGGTGACGACCTGGCCGTAGCGGTAGCTCTTGAAGACGTTCCACAGGAACGGCAGCGTCGACGCGCCCACGACGAAGGCCCCGATGGTGGAGATGGTGTTCAGGGTGGTGAACCCGTCGGAGGGCAGGTAGTCGGCGTAGCGACGCGGCATGCCCTCGTTACCGAGCCAGTGCTGCACCAGGAAGGTGGTGTGGAAACCGATGAAGGTCAGCCAGAAGTGCCAGCGGCCGAGCTGCTCGTCCATCATCCTGCCGGTCATCTTCGGGAACCAGAAGTAGATGCCGGCGTAGGTCGCGAACACGATGGTGCCGAAGAGCACGTAGTGGAAGTGCGCGACCACGAAGTACGAGTCGTGCAGGTGGAAGTCCAGCGGCGGGCTCGCGAGGATGACACCGGTCAGGCCACCGAAGAGGAAGGTCACGATGAAGCCGACCGCGAACAGCATCGGCGTCTCGAAGGTGATCTGGCCCTTCCACATCGTGCCGATCCAGTTGAAGAACTTCACGCCCGTCGGGACGGCGATCAGGAAGGTCATGAACGAGAAGTACGGCAGCAGCACGGCGCCGGTGGCGTACATGTGGTGCGCCCACACCGCGATGGAGAGCGCGGCGATGGCAATGGTCGCGTACACGAGGCCGCTGTATCCGAAGATCGGCTTGCGGGAGAAGACCGGGAAGATCTCCGAGACGATGCCGAAGAACGGCAGCGCGATGACGTACACCTCGGGGTGACCGAAGAACCAGAACAGGTGCTGGAAGAGCAGCACACCGCCGGTCGCGGGGTCGTAGATGTTGCCGCCGATCACCCGATCGACGAAGGCACCCATGAAGGCCGCGGCGAGCAGCGGGAAGACGAGGAGCACGAGGATCATCGTGATGAAGATGTTCCAGGTGAAGATCGGCATTCGGAACATGGTCATGCCGGGCGCGCGCATGCACACCACGGTGGTGATCATGTTGACGCCGCCGAGGATGGTACCGAGACCCATGACGATCAGGCCGAGGAACCACAGATTGCCGCCGATCCCCGGCGAATGGATCTCGTCGGCGAGCGGCATGTAGGACGTCCAGCCGAAATCGGCAGCGCCGCCGGGCGTGATGAATCCGAAGGCGACCGTGAGTGCACCGAAGAGGAAGAGCCAGTAGCTGAAGGCGTTCAGGCGCGGGAAGGCGACGTCGGGGGCACCGATCTGCAGCGGCAGGATGTAGTTCGCGAAACCGAAGACGACCGGCGTGGCGTACATCAGCAGCATGATGCCGCCGTGGTTGGTGAACAGCTGGTTGTACTGCTCGTTCGACAGGAACTGCAGCCCGGGCACCGCGAGCTCCGCGCGCATCAGCAGGGCGAGCAGACCACCGAACAGGAAGAACGCGAACGAGGTGAAGATGTACATCAGCCCGAGCGTCTTCGGGTCCGTGGTGGTGATCAGGTCATGGAGGACCGCCCCCTTGGACTTCGCTCGCGGTGGATAGGGCCGCGTGGGCTTGACGGGAGCGACAACCGCGTTCATCGGGCCTCCTCGAGCCGCCGTGAGGCGGCAACGGTGCGGCGCGGACGGGATCGACGGCGCACGGCGATCACCACCCGCGATGCTGCAGGTGAACTCAGAGTAGGCGTTCCACCTCACACGCGCACCGGGTTCGCGGACCGAATTGTGACGCGACGACGAGCGACCCGAACGACTCGTGTACGGCGAAGAGAACGTGTTCTCCATATATCCGAGGTAGCCATGGCAGAGACCGTCCAGCAGGCACTCCGTGACCTGTTCGAGAACAACACCGCGGCCGTCGTCCACGCGATCGCCGGGGCCGGGCTCGCGGGCTTCCCGCTCGTCGGCCTCAACAACACCCGACGCGGTGAGGGTCTGGCACGCGACATCCTGCGTGCGGACTGCCAGATCCTGCTGACCGATGCCGAGCACGCCCCTCTGCTGGACGGCCTGGATCTCGGCGACGTCGCCGTCTTCGACGTCGCGAGCCCCGAGTGGCGGGCGCTCGTCGACGGGGCCTGTCCGCTCGAGCCGTACCGGAAGGTCGGGCCGACCATCCGTTCATGTTGATCTTCACCTCGGGGACGAGCGACGATCCGAAGCCGGTGATGCTCGCCCACATGATGGTGTTGTTCTCGGGCAGCACGCTCGTCCCGCAGTTCTCGATCACGAGCGACGACGTAATCTACCTGTCGATGCCGTTGTTCCACTCCAACGCGATCCTCGCCGGGTGGCCTACAAGGACGCGGACGGCTGGATCTACCTCGCCGGTCGCACGGCCGACTGGATGCGCGTGGACGGTGAGAACCTCGCCGCCGCCCCTATCATGACCGCGATCGTGCTGCGCGACGAGACGTCGCTCGTACCCGAGGAATTCGAGAAGGAAGGCCCCACAGCGGGCGACGGCGTGCTGTGGGTCCGCGAGAACGAGAAGTACGTCGTGGCCTGACGTTGAGGAGCGCGAAACGGTCATCGGCGCGGGATGTTTCGCGCTCCTACGACCGTTTCGCGCTCTGCTGCCTCAGTTCGCGTCGAAGCCAGGCAGCCGCGACGGCTCCTCGACCACCGAGTACTCGCTCGCGTCGCCCTGCACAACCCGACTGCGCGTGCCGTCGACGCCGACGGGGATGTCGCCGGCGAGGGTGATGCGGTGCAGGCGGCGGGTGTGGTCGCCGAAGTCGGCGATGCCGTAGTGCTGGGTGGCGCGGTTGTCCCAGATCGCGACGTCGCCGCTTTCCCACGACCAGCGGAAGGTGTTCTCCAGCTTCGTGATCCGGTTCTGCAGCAGCTGGAGCAGCGCGGCGGTCTCCGACGGCTCGAGACCGACGAACTCCTTGACGAAGTGACCGAGCAACAGGGTGCGCTCACCCGTCTCGGGATGGACCCGCACCACCGGGTGGATCGTTTCGTAGGTGTTGCGGCGGAACTCGTCCTGGTAGCGGCGTCGCTCCTCGGTCAGCGCCGGATCGGAGCTGCCCGCGTCGAGCTTCTCGGCGTAGTCGTAGAGGTTGGTGTGCAGGGCCCACAGGTTGTCGACGAGCGCCTTCAGCGCGTCCGGCAACTGCTCGTAGGCTGCGGTCGTGGAGGCCCACGTCGTCGCACCGCCGTACGGCGGCAGGGTCACCGCCCGCAGGATCGACGCCTTCGGAATGCGGTCGACGAAGCTGACATCGGTGTGCCAGCTGTTCGCGGCACCCTCGATGGGCAACAGCCGCTTGCCCTTCGAGTGGACCGTGGGGTGCGACTGGGTCTGCGTGCCGAGCAGACCCGCGAAGGCCCACTGCTCCTCGTCGTCGAGGTGATGCTGGTCGCGGAAGACGATCGCCTTGTGCACGGCGAGTGCGTAGCGGATGGCCTCGACGGTCTCGGACGCCAACGAGCCGGACAACCGCACCCCGTCGATCCGCGCACCGATATGCTCCCCCAGCTTGGTGACGACGATGCCCCCGGCGGTGTAGACGGATTCCGCGGTGGTCGTATCGCGATCGAGTTCGGTGATGGTCATGCGATCTCTCCTTCGATGATCTGAACCTGGCGTTGTCGCTTGCGCCGATTCAGTTCACCGCCATCCGTCGGCAGAGTCGACGGTTGTGGTCAGCGAGATCGAAACGAGCCGAGCTCGCTTACGGGAGATCGAAACGAGCCGAAGCCGCTATCGGGAGTGCGTTCTCACTCGAGGATCTCGCTCCGCCAGAAGGTGTCGCCGTCGGGGACGGTCTCGTGGTCGTCGAAGAAGGTGACGAGCGCCTGTGCGGCTGCCGCGGCGTCGGGGAAGCGACGCCCCTCCATCGGTCCCCGGTTGATCTCGAGCGTCCCGGACACCGGATCGACGCGCCCCTGCACGCGGTATCCCCCGATATCGGCGACCACCGCGAGCCGTCCGTCGTCGGTGTCGGGTTCGGCGACCGCCGGTGTGGCCGGACGTGCTACGCGGACGGCCGCTGCCGGCACCGGCGCCGCGTCGTGGTCGGGATCCTTGACCGCGTCGAGACCGAGCAGATCCCAATGGTCTTGACCGTGAACGACATTGCTGCGCTGAATCGGGTGACTGCCGGTCGGTGTCCGGCCGGGGCGGTCGGCGAGCCAGAGCGCGACCTCCTCCTCGATTCCCCCTTCGATGTCGTCCGCGTCCACCACATAGAACTCCGGTAGCTCGGGTGCGAGATCGACGAACACCCAGTACGACACGCCCGCACCGTCGGCGGCGGGAACTCCGTCGCGGCGTCGCGCGAGCCACGGATCGCTCGCCGTCGAGCACACCCGCACCACACGTTCGGATCCGTCCGCGCCCTGTACGCGGACGTCCCGCTGTCCAGGGATCGGCTCGGCCCGGCCGCCTCGCGCCAGAACCTCGGCCACGAAGGCCGCGACTCCCTGTCGAACGATGTCCCCCATATCGACTCCTCTTCTCGGCGCGCACATCGAGCAGTGAATCGGGATCGACGCGCGATGTGCCCACGTCCTGCGCGGTCTCATCGAGACCGGAGGTCTGGTGCGACCATACGTGGCTACGAGCAGAAGAAGAACTGCATGTGATCGATCACCGGAAAGCATCACCCTTCGTGGTGAGCGCCTTGACCCGTTCGACGATGCGGTCCTGAAGTTTGGACGGGGTGCGCCAGCGCATCGCGAGTTTGTCGTAGTCCATGGCGTGCTCGGCGATGATGTCCTTGAGTTGTTCGATCCCGAGGGTCGACAGCCTTTCCCGCAGAGTCGCCTCGCCGCTCTCGCGGAACACCACGAACGGGTCGAAGGCCCCGGGTGCGCGACGACTGCGACGCGCAGACGTTCGGGCCGCGGCCGGGCGCGTTGCAGGAGCGGGAGCAGGGGTCGGGGCGCTTGCGTCCGCGGTAACCGAGAGCGCTCCCGCGAGTGCCCTCGCGAACCGCGGCGTGCGTGCCGCCTCATCGGCGATCACCTGGACGAGAGCGACGAGCGCGCCGGCCGTGCCGGGTGCCGCCTCGTCGAGACGGAGCAACGCCGAACTCGCCTCGCCGATGCGCACCCGCAGACGCGCCTGTGCCATGTCGGTATCGGGGTCGGGATTCGTCACAGGTACACCTGCGCATTCATCATGATCGTCTCGGTGAGGATTCGCAGTGCGTCGTACTGGCCGGTGTTGCCGTACTTTCGCTTGAGCGTGCCGTAGGGCACGAACTCGGCGGACGCCGCGATCTGATTGGCCTCGGGCACCCAGGCGGGAACGACGCTCGCAATCCGGGGGTCGCGCTGGAGCTGTTCGATGATCGTGCGGTGCAGATTCGAGGCACTGCGGTACTTCGTGATGACGAGACCGATCTCCCGCACGGTGTGCCCGGTCCGTGTCGCGAATTCCTGGATCTTCGTCTGCAGCGGCGGAATTCCGTAGGTGGACAGGATGTCGGGAATCGTCGGGATGAGATAGCCGTCGGCGAGACGCAATCCGTTGAGGGTGAGGATCCCGAGATTCGGCGGGCAGTCGATCAGGATGTAGTCGTACCGGTCGGCGATGGGCCGGACAGCGGAGAGCAGCACCTCGACGGGACGGTGCGAGCCGGGATCGGCGTACTGCTGGTGGGTGAGCCCCTCCTGGATGTCCATGAGATCCAGCGACGACGCGAGCAGGTCGAGATCACGGACCGCTCGCACGGGCGAGACGTTCTTCTGGACGGCCTTCTCGATGTCGAACGCGTCGGCGTGGGGCGTGATCGCCTTACGGAAGAGCGTCGCGAGGGTCAGACCGAGTTCGTTCAGTTCCTGCCAGCGTTCCTCCCCCACCATCATCGTGGTGAGGTTGGTCTGCGGGTCGAGATCGATCATCAGCACCCGCTGCCCGAACTCCGCCGCCATGAACTCGCCCAGAGCGGCCGTCGTCGTGGTCTTGCCGACGCCACCTTTCAGGTTGATCGTCGCGATTACCCGTGCCACCCCACACCTCTTCGGGAAAGAAATTCATTACTCGATATCGCGAGCAAAACTACCCGAAGGCGGACATACGAGGCAGCCGGGTGACAGCTACCGGATCAGCGGCCCCTCGACTCGACCGCGAGACGGGGCATGCCGGCGAGTTCGTCGGGCGTGACGTACGAATCGGAGGTCGCGAAACCGCTCAGGTACAGCGGCGGCTCGCGGTCGGCGACCGCGCGCACGATCTGCCCCTCCGAGACGAACACGATGAGCCCTTCGGCATCGGATCCCGGCATGTTCCGCCAGGTGACTCCGGGGGTGTGCATCACGCGGTTGAGTTCGCTCATCAGCACCGGGACGCGGAAGTAGTACATCCGGTCCCACGACTCGACACCCGCTGCGGCCGCGACCTCCCCGAGCGTGCGGGACTGTCCGGAGACGAGCACCGATTCGAACTCGGCCTCGAGCTGCGGGTCGTCGACGACGGACACGCTCGTCGTCGCCCCCGAACAACCCGAGACCCCCAGCACCGCAGCGACAGCCAGCGCAAAACCCGTACGCACGAACCGCGACGCCACCGCACCCCCCTGTGTATCGACCCCCGATAGGACGCGAGGAAGGTACCACCGGTTCGGACGAATACACCAGTGAAGACGGTCACTTTCCACGAGTTCGGGGATACGACCCGAAACGCAGCCGAATCGATGTGACAGATGACAGCAACTCCGAGTTACTCCTTTGCGGTGAGCTCGGCGATGTCCGTCCACAGAGCACTGCGGAGCGCGACCATCGGTTCGGCTGCGGCGCCGAGCTGGTCGCCGACGAAATCGGTGTTCTCGGCGGACAACTCGCGCGCACCCGATCTGCCGATCAGGTCGTCGATCCGCTGGTCGAGACTCGCGGTCCGCTGCGCGATGTGTGCGAGATGCAGATGGCCCTCCGCGCGCGTGAGCAGGTCGCCGATGCGCGCGAGCGCGGTGACGCGCGCAAGGATCTGGTCCCATACCGGTTCGAGCGCTGCCACCCGGGATTCGAGACCGGACCGCGCCTCGGGCGCCGATCGGATCGCGGACTGCAACTCGTCGAGCAGGTCGCGCAGGGCGACGGTGTCCACCGCGATCTGGGTGAGCTCCTCGGCGAGATCGAGCTGGGCTCGTTGAACCTCGAAGTACTCCGAACGCCACGCCGCCGATGCCTCGACGCGGTCGTACAGGGAACCGGCGAGGAAGAGCAGGGTGTCGTAGCGGTCGACGAAGCGGTCGTCGCCGGAGGGCACCTCGCGTCCGAGCCGTTCGGCGACGCGACGCCCCGTCTCGGCCAGCGGGGTGCGTTCGGACCAGCGACCCACGCGGTCGACGGCGACACCGAGCACCACTCCCCGGGCCTGCTCGACGGGCGTGACGGGCAGGGGCGCCGGGGTGCGTTGCAGTGCAGCGAACAGCGCCTCGCGTTGTTCGATCTCGAGATGCAGCCCGTCGCGTCGGTCGCGGCGCACGGCGCGGACGCCCTGGGCGTAGTGCAGCGGCGAGTGCACGACGGTCTGTCGCGCCGCCCGGATGCGTTTGCCGAGCTCGTTGGCCCGGTATTCGAGTGCGAGTCGCGCAGCGCCGGGACGCAGGCCGTCGATCCGTGTGCGGAGGCGGGCGTGCTCGTCGGACAGGCGGCGCAGCTCACCGAATCCGTCGAGGGTGGGCAACCGGCGCCCGACGCGCCGGCGGTTCGCCAGCACAGCACGTGCCGATTCGTCGAGGTAGCCGGCGGCCAGTGCGACCGCCGCGGCGTCCGACAGAGGAGCGTGCCCGCCCTCGATACTGCCGGTCTCGCACCACCGGCGGACCTGCCCGGCGATACGTGTCCGCCGGTCCACCGACGGGATGTCCCGGCCGGGCGCGTCGTCGCGCCCCGGGAGGTGGGGTCGATCGGCTTCGGACACGGGGATCCTCCTCGCGGCTCGTCCGCAGGCATGCACCGTCCACTGTTCCAGATTCCGCGCGGGCTCGGAGAAATGCCCGGTAACGGCCCCGATCCCGGGCGCTCGACGGGCACGATCCCACACGTCCACGGCCGCGCTCCGGTTCGGTTGAGACCTTCACCTTTTCGCCCTTCGTGACGGATGTCACAGCATTATCGAGGTAGCTCCGAACGATTTGCCCGATCCCGGATCGCGCCCGAGACGGGGGCGCGCGAAAACCGTTGCGTACCAGCAGAAGCGAGAGGACGCCGGCGACGGGTCCCTGACCCCTCAGGAAGTTACCGATCGGTGTTACTGCACAGTACCGGCGACCTCCGGGACCGGAGACCCCCTCCCCGACACCCGTTCCCGAGCGAAATCCTCTGCGCGCGAATGCCTGTGAGAGAAGTCGGCCACGAGCGCGCCGCCGATCGCCCCGCATGGAAGCAAAACGTGACAAACCCTCATGTTTCCTCCATGCTGTAATCCGAACGGAGCCTTCGCCCAGGGGGACGTGACCGTCGCAACCGACGGCCGTAGCTGCGGAGACCTGTTCGAAACGGTCCTTCGGACACCGCGGATGTTGCCCGGTGGATCGACGACGAACACGCATGCCCATGCCAACCACGAGGAGCCGACCGCTACATGTTCCCGCTCGCGTCGCCAACACGAGACGTGGAAGGTAGGACCGGTTAGTTTGACTTCCTCATTGGGGTGGAGCTTCGAGACGCGCGCCCGATGCGTGCACAAACCATGGAGAACGGTGGCAACGAGTATGTTCAAGCGGATCGCAGTGGTCAATCGCGGTGAGGCGGCCGTACGCCTCATCCGGGCAGTCCGGGAGCTCAACTCCGAGCACGGCTACGACATCAAGACGATCGCTCTGCACACCGATGCCGAGCGACGGGCGATGTTCGTCCGTCAGGCCGACGAAGGAGTGACCCTCCGGCCGTCGACGACGGCGGCGACCCCCTACCTCGATCATGCAGAACTCGAGCGCGCGCTCCTCGAGGCGAAGGCCGACGCCGTCTGGGTCGGCTGGGGCTTCGTCGCCGAGGACCCCGCCTTCGCCGAGCTGTGCGCCCGCCTCGGGATCACCTTCATCGGTCCCTCCGCCGACGCCATGCGTCTGCTCGGCGACAAGGTCGAGGCGAAACTCCTCGCCGAGAAGGTCGGCGTTCCCGTCGCACCGTGGTCCGGTGGACCCGTCGATTCCCGCGCCGACGCGCGCCGCCACGCGCAGGCCATCGGCTACCCGCTGATCATCAAGGCCCGCTCCGGCGGCGGTGGCCGTGGCATCCGCAAGGTCTACGCCGAAGACGAGCTCGAGCTCGCCCTCGAGCGCACCCAGGGTGAGGCCGAGCGTTCCTTCGGCGACCCCGTCGTGTTCATCGAGCGTCTCGTCACCGACGCACGCCACGTCGAGGTCCAGGTCATCGCCGACAAGCACGGCAACGTCTGGGCCCCGGGCGTGCGCGACTGCTCGATCCAGCGCAAGAACCAGAAGGTCATCGAGGAGTCCGCCTCGCCGCTGCTCACCAAGGAGCAGTCCGACCACCTGCGCACGGTCTCGGCCGATCTCGTCCGCGCCGCCGGCTACGCCGGTGCCGGCACCGTCGAGTACCTCTACCAGCCCGACCTGAAGATCTTCACCTTCCTCGAGGTCAACACGCGTCTCCAGGTCGAGCACCCCATCACCGAGGCCACGACCGGCATCGACCTCGTCAAGCTGCAGATCCTCGTCGCCTCCGGCGAGAAGCTTCCCGGCGAGTGCCCCGGCGAGTTCGGGCACGCCGTCGAGGCCCGCCTGAACGCCGAGGACGCCGCCAACGGCTTCGCACCCGCCCCCGGCACCGTGCAGCTGCTCAAGTTCCCGCTCGGCTCCGGTCTGCGTGTCGACACCGGCATCGCCCAGGGCGACGTCATTCCGCCCGACTACGACTCCATGGTCGCCAAGATCATCGCGTGGGGCCGCGACCGCGACGAGGCACTCGCCCGCCTGCGCACCGCTCTGCGCGAGACCACCGTCGTCCTCGACGGCGGCACGACGACCAAGTCGTTCCTGCTCGACCTGCTCGACCGTCCCGAGGTCATCGACGCCTCCGCCGACACCGGCTGGCTCGACCGCACCGGCGCCGGCACCGAGACCGGTCCGTCCAAGATCGCCGACGTCGCTCTGATCGCGACGGCTGTCGACGTCTACGACACCGACGAGGCCCACGAGCGCTCCGCCTTCCTCGCTTCGGCCCGCGGCGGTCGCCCGCGTGCCGGACACGCCGTCGGACGCAAGATCGAGCTGAGCTACCAGGGCCAGGCCTACGAGCTCGTCGTCGGCCAGGTCGGCCCGCACCGCTACCGGGTCGACACCGGTTCCGCCGAGTTCGACGTCGACGTCGAGCGGCTGGGCGACTACGAGTCGCGCCTGACCCTCGGCGGACGCCGCCACAACGTGGTGTCGATCGCCGGTCCGGCCCACTTCCTCGTCGAGGTCGACGGCATCAGCCACCAGATCAGCCAGGACGAGGCCGGCGTGGTGCGCACCCCTGCCCCGGCCGTGGTCGTCGCGGTTCCCGTCGCCGTCGGTGACGAGGTCGAGTCCGGTCAGACCCTCGTCGTGCTCGAGTCGATGAAGATGGAGACCGCGGTCCGCGCTCCCTTCGCCGGCAAGGTCCGCGAGATCCTCGCCGTCGTCAACGCGCAGGTCGACGCGGGCGCCCCGCTTCTGCGGGTCGACCAGATCGTCGAGGAGGTCGTCACCGAGACAGTCGAGCGCGTGGAGTTCGCTGCACCGGCGCCCTCGCTCAGCGACGATGTCGCCGCCGACGCACTCGCTCGCCTCGACTCGCTCGCCGCTCTGGTCACCGGATACGACGTGTCCGCCGAGCGCACCGCGGCACTGCTCGCCGAGTACGAGCGTCTCTCCGGCTCGGTCGACTCGTGCGCGCTCGTCCGCGCCGAGCTCTCGCTGCTGACGACCTTCGCGGACGTGTGCGAACTGTCGCGCAACCGTCCGACCGAGGAGGAGAAGAACAGCGACGACCGGGTCCACAGCCCCCGCGAGTTCTTCCACGGCTACCTGCAGTCGCTCGACGTGGAGGTCGGGGGTCTGCCCGACAGCTTCCGCGCGCGTCTCGCCCGTGCCCTGCGGCACTACGACGTCCTGGAACTCGATCGCACCCCGGAGCTCGAGGAGGCCGTCTACCGGTTGTTCCTCGCGCTCGAGCGCATCGAGGCCCACGTCCCCGTGGTCACCTCGCTGCTCGACCGCTGGGTCGAGCGCGACGACACCGAGGTGGGGATCTCCCACGAGCTCAACGAAGTCCTCGACCGGCTGATCGTCGCGACCCAGGTCCGCTTCCCGGTCATCGGCGACACCGCCCGCAACCTGCGGTACCGCTACTTCGAGGAGCCGGTGATCCGCAAGGCCCGCGAGCAGGTCTACGACGGGGTCCGCGGTTCGCTCGCGTACCTCGCCGAGCATCCGCAGGCGACGGACTACGCGCAGCGCATCGATTCGCTGGTCGCCACACCCGAGCCGCTGATCGACCTTCTCGCACAGCAGATCACGCGTCCGGAGACCGTTCCGGGCCCGCTGCTCGAGGTCATCGCTCGCCGGGCGTACAAGATCCGCACCCTCGAGGACGTGCGTTCGTGCACCGTCGGCGGACACCAGTTCGTCACCGGCAACTTCGATCTGCGCGGCACGCGCCTGTACCTGATCTCCGCCGAGGCCCCGCAGGCCGAGTTCGCGTCGCTGCTCGACGCCGTCGAGGAGTCGGCGGCCTCGGTTCCCGACACGAAGAACCTCGTGATCGACCTGTACCTCGCGTGGGACGACGCTCCGGCCGATGCCGACGCCCAGGCCGACGCGCTGCGCGCCGAACTCGCCGCACGCCCGGTGACCGGCGTGGCCCGTCGCGTGACCGTGACGGTCTGCCACACCGACACGGCCGAAGAGCACGTGTTCACCTTCCGCCCCTACGAGACCGGATACGCGGAGGAGACCAACATCCGCGACATCCACCCGCTCACGGGTCAGCGTCTGGATCTGTGGCGCCTGAAGAACTTCGACGGCACCCGCCTGCCCGCCAACCCGGACACCTACCTGTATCACCTGGTGTCGCAGGACAATCCGTCCGATGAGCGGTTCATCGCCCTCGCCGAGGTGCGCGACCTGACGCCGCAGCGCGACGAGTCCGGTCGCATCGTCGGACTGCCGGCCTTCGAACGCGCTCTCGCGAGCTCGCTCGACGGCATGCGACGCGCCCAGGCCAACCGCGGCGGGCGACGTCTCGACGCGAACCGCGTGGTGCTCTACGTGTGGCCCGCCGTCGATCTCGACATGGAGGACCTACGCCGCATCGGCCGCAACGCCGCGCCGCTGACCGTGGGTGCCGGACTCGAGGAGATCACCGTCATCGGGTCGTGGCGTGATCGCCAGGACGAGCCGGCACGCGAGGTCGCCCTGCGCTTCTCGTACCGCTCCGGTGCGGGCGTCATCGTGCGGGTCACCGAGCCGCCGAAGGAGCCGCTGAAGCCGCTCGACGAGTACACCCAGAAGGTCCAGCGGTCCCGTGCCCGCGGCACCGTCTACCCGTACGAGCTGATCCCGCTGCTCACCGGCGGCGAGGGCACCTTCGTCGAGTACGACTTCGACGAGCAGGGCACCCTCGTGCCCGTCGACCGCCCCTACGGCCGCAACACCGCGGGTCTGATCGTCGGCGTCGTCGACACCCCGACCCCGCGGTACCCCGAGGGCATGAAGCGCGTCACGCTGTTCGGTGATCCCACCAAGGCGCTGGGCACCGTCGCGGAGGCCGAGTGCTCCCGTGTGGTCGCCGCGATCGACCTGGCGGAGAGCCTGAACGCTCCCGTCGAGTGGTTCGCGCTGTCGTCCGGCGCGACGATCTCCATGGACTCGGGCACCGAGAACATGGACTGGGTGTCGCGCGGTCTGCGTCGCATCATCACATTCACGCAGAACGGCGGCGAGATCAACGTCGTGGTCACCGGCATCAATGTCGGCGCGCAGCCGTACTGGAACGCCGAGGCGACGATGCTCATGCACACCAAGGGCATCCTCGTGATGACCCCGGACAGCGCCATGGTGCTCACCGGCAAGCAGTCGCTCGATTACTCGGGTGGCGTCTCCGCCGAGGACAACTTCGGTATCGGTGGCTACGACCGCGTCATGGGCCCCAACGGTCAGGCGCAGTACTGGGCCCCCAACCTCAGGGCCGCCATCGAGACGCTGTTCGCGCACTACGCCCACGCCTACGTCGCGCCGGGCGAGCGCTTCCCGCGCAAGGCCGCGTCCACCGACCCGGTCGACCGCAACGTGTGCGTGTACCCGCACGTGCATCCGTCCAGCGACTTCACCACCGTGGGCGACATCTTCTCGTCCGAGACCAACCCGGATCGCAAGAAGCCGTTCGACATCCGTACGGTGATGCGCTCGGTGGTCGACCAGGACCACGCTGTGCTCGAACGGTGGGCCGACATGGCCGACGCCGACACCTCGGTCGTGTTCGACGCGCACCTGGGCGGAAACCCGGTGACGGTCATCGGCATCGAGTCCCGCGCGATCCCGCGCAAGGGCTGGTTCCCCGCCGACGGACCGGACCAGTGGACCTCGGGCACGCTGTTCCCCAAGTCGTCGAAGAAGACGGCACGGGCGATCAACGCGGCGAGCGGCAACCGTCCGCTCGTGGTGCTCGCCAACCTGTCGGGCTTCGACGGCTCCCCCGAGTCGCTGCGCAACCTGCAGCTCGAGTACGGCGCCGAGATCGGCCGGGCCATCGTCAACTTCGACGGTCCGATCGTGTTCGTCGTGGTCTCCCGCTACCACGGTGGTGCCTTCGTGGTGTTCTCGGGCGCACTGAACGAGAACATGGAAGTCCTTGCCGTGGAGGGTTCGTTCGCCTCGGTGCTCGGTGGCGCTCCGGCGGCTGCGGTGGTCTTCACCCGCGACGTCAACAAGCGCACCGCGAGCGATCCGCGGGTCGTGGAACTCGAGGCGCAGCTGCGGGCCGCCGAGGACGGCGACAAGGCACGACTGGGCGTCGAGCTCACCGCTCTGCGCACCGCGGTGCGGTCGGAGAAGCTCGGTGAGGTGGCAGCCGAGTTCGAGGCGATCCACAACATCCAGCGCGCACAGCAGGTCGGCTCGGTCGACGCGATCGTGCCGGCGGTCGAGCTGCGGCCGCAGATCATCGCGGCCGTCGAGCGCGGCATGGCACGCACGCTCGCGTAACCCACGCAACTAGAGCGAGACCCCACCGGAACACTTCCGGTGGGGTCTCGTCGTCGTGGGGCCGTCGTGCGGGTCAGTCGTCGTGATCGTCGTCCCGGTCGTCGTCCCGGTCGTCGTCGTGCACATCGTCACAGCGGTCGTCCCACGCGTCGTAGAAGTCCTCGACGTGGTCCGGCACCGTGTCGTCCCAGTCCTCGAACCACGCGTCGCAGCTCGTGACGTCGATGTAGGGGATGTCGGTGGGCAGGTCACCCGGCCCCGCATCCCGGGCCGGGTCGACGCCCGCCCGAACAGTTCCATCCGGGCCGCCGGTCCTCGTCTCGTCCACCACGCGGGCGACGGTGAACGACGACGGTTCGGAGGGAGCGGACTCACCTCGGTTCGCCGACACGAAACCGACGGTGCCGGCCGTCATCGCGACCGCTACAGCGGTCACGGCCCATGCGGTGCGGCTCATCGCCATGATCGTTCTCCTCGACTCGGTGTTCGTCCTGGTCACCGGTAACTTTGGCGCACGACGATGAGGGGTCGATGAGCCGAAGATGACGAAACCTTCATCCGAGACGCGTACGGATCCACTCGACCAGGATCCTGGCTACCTCGTGAGGAGCCTCCGGGACGAGGGCGTGCCCGCAAGCCGGCACGACGGCCGTGGAGACGAGTTCGCTCCCGAACTCGTCGACGAGCTCACCTCGGGTCTCCGCGGGCCGGAAAACGTCCTCTCCTGCTTGTACGTCGAGCAGAGGTGACGGCGCCACCGTCCACCACGATTCCTTGTCGGTCGCGGCCATCGCTGCCCGCTGCGACACGATCGCGTCGGGCCACCACCCGTCGAGCCACACCGCCGGATCGTGTCCTGCGGCGAAGAAGACATCGCGCAGGTGCACGAGTCGTTCGTGGTCGGGAAGCGAGAGGTCGGAGCACTTGGCGACACGCTCGGTCAGCGAAGCCGGAAACCGGCGCGCCCCGGCGGCGAGCACGGCGACCCCCCGGACGAGTTCGGGCCGGTCGGCGGCGAGTACCCGGGCCACGTAGTGCCCGAACGCATGACCGGCCACAACAGCGGGTGCGGCGTCGAAATGCTCGATGACGGCGGCGACGTCGCCCGCGAGATCGTGCAGGTCGAGACCGGTCATGGGTCCGCGGCTGCTGCCGATACCCCGGGGTTGCGGTCGCAGAGCGGTGAATCCCGCTGCGGCGAGGTCGCTCGCGATCGGATCGAATTCGTAGGAGTCGCGCCCGAGGGAGGGCAGCAGGACGACTGCCGGCCCTTCCCCGTCGAGACGTACCTCGAGTTCGGCCACCGGTGTTTCGACAAGACGAGTGTTGCTCACGGGGCCATCCTCTCATCGCCGGAAAGACCTGTGCTTCGCCACAACGACCCTCCGCAGTGTCGAGAATCACACCGACGCCAGGTGTGGCGCGTTTTCGAACGGGGAATACCAACGAGCTCGTCTTGGTCGAGCTTCGGCGGCACGGAGTGCGCCTGTCCCCGACAGGCGTCAAGCGACCGCCCACGGTAGGAAATCGACCCCGAATCCCTTCATCTGCAATTACTTTCGGGACCATGCGCGAAACACGTTCGCGTCCACGCCATGTGCACACGGTTGTACCTGACTCCCCGGTAGCACGTTGTGCCATTCTGGAGCAGTCCGATTCGTGCAGGCTGTACGTCCGGATGGATACGAACATTCAGCATGTTCGTACCGTGGGGTAACCCCGAATATTCATCGAATATGATTGTGCTCCAATACTTCTCGAACTATTCGGACAAATTGACGAAATTCGAGACTCGAATTGTTTCTGGTGACAACATCATCGAGGTGGTGCATGATTGGTGCCGCAGGGAGTTATGAGCCGATGAAGGCTCGTTTCAGGGGACACGCGTTCGAGTCAGGGGGATTCGAAACGTGCTCCTCCACAGAGAAATCAACGCGCAGGGGGCGTTTGTGCGACGTCGGCGAACAGCCGCGCCCGTCGCCCCCTCGCACAGCGAGGAGATCAGCATGACCAGCACCATCGAACCCAGCTCGCAGATCGCTGCCGGCGGAAACAAGCTCCGCGGACGCGTCGCCTTCGTCACCGGCGGCACACGCGGCATCGGTGCGGCGATCAGCCGCAGCCTGGCGAGCCAGGGCGCCACCGTCGCCGCAGGCTACGGACGCAACACCGCCCAGGCGGATCAGTTCCTCGCAGACCTGAACGAGACGGGCCGCAAGGACGTCCGTTACTCCGTGCACCGCGGTGACGTCGCGAACGCCGACGACTGCCGACGCACCATCGACGAGGTCATCGAAACGCACGGCCGTCTCGACATCCTGATCAACAACGCCGGCATCACCATCGACCGCACGGTGCTGAAGATGCAGGACGAGGACTGGGACACCGTCATCGGCGTGAACCTCTCGGGTGCGTTCTACCTGGCGCAGGCCGCACTGCGCCACATGCTCGAGCGTGGCACCGGACGCATCGTCAACGTCTCCTCCGTCATCGGCGAGACCGGCAACATCGGCCAGGCCAACTACGCGGCATCGAAGGCCGGCCTGTTCGGTCTCACCAAGACCCTCGCCAAGGAAGCGGCCTTCTACCTGGCCAAGAACGACAAGCTGGACCCGAACGGCATCGGCGTCACCGTCAACACCGTCACCCCGGGCTTCGTCGCCACCGAGATGGTCGAGGCCATCCCCGAGAAGGTTCTCGCACGCATCACCGACACCATCCCCGTGAAACGACTGGCCGACCCGCAGGAGATCGCCCGGGTCGTGCACTTCCTCGCCGCGGACGCCTCCTCGTACATCACCGGTCAGGTATGGGGCGTCAACGGCGGCCTGGACATGTGATCCGGTCTCCCCACCCACTACTTCGAATCGAACGGTCCCCTCGCACATGCAGCCATTCGAGCTCAATCGGCACGGCCGAATTGTCTTCCCCTCCAATTTCGTTCCCGAACTCGACTTCTCCACGCTGAGCAGCGTCGACCACCTCGACGCCGTCATCCGACGCGACTTCGACACCAAGGCACCCACGGTCTCGGAGATCCTCTCCCGGCACGAACTGGGCAAGTACGCCTCGAAATTCGAGATCATGCGGGACATGGCCCTGAACGTCTTCTGGGCCGACCGATTCCCGCTGATGATGTTCGAGCGGCGCGTCATTCGCTGGGGCGACGTTCCCCGCAACCGCGACGACGTCTACATGCCTCGTCTGACTCCCTGGCCCGAGGCCGAAGAGCGGCTGGGGGCGGTCGAGGAGGCCTACCGCGCTCTCCCCCGCGCATGGGACAGTGCCGCCGAGGACCGCATCTTCGATCGACTCTTCGCGGTCTTCGGTTCGCGTCGTCACTTCGCCGGCGACCTGCCCACGGTCAAACCGACCGTGCCACAGCTGATCTCCGATCCGGAGAACATCACCCTGCGTGTTCGCCACTACGATCCGAACCACCCCGTCTTCGGATACGACGAGATCCTCGACTGTCACGAGGACGTCGCCGAACTCGAGGCACTGAGCCGCTGGTCGATGGTTCTGCACAACCAGCAGCCCTGGGACGGAAGCGAAACCGAACTCGTCCGGGTCGCGGACTTGAAGGACGACGACTACGTCGTGGCCTCCCATCCGCGCAATCGCGAGGTCCAGCGGTTCATCAACCGGGTCATGTCGGGCAGGACCCGTAAGGCCACCTCGTACACGCGGCACGAACCGGTGGCACCGTCTGCGCCCTACCCGGCCGTCGACGTGCGCTCGGAGTTCGCGATCGCACCCCGCATCGATGCGATCGCGGTCGCGCACGGCGACCAGGTGTGCACCAACGAGGACCTGATCCGTAACACCGCCTACAACTGGTCGCCCATGTCGGCCGACGAGATCACAGCCAAGACCGGGATCGAGCAGCGCCGGTACACCTCGGGAACCTTCGAGGACCTGGCCCTGACGGCGGCGAAGCAGGCGATCACCCACGCCGGAGTCGGCCCGCAGGACATCGGCGCGGTCATCACCTGCACGTGCACGAGCGGTCGGCTGATCCCGTCGCTGGCCACGTGGATCTCGGGCGAACTGGGCATCGGGCAGACCCATGCCTCGTTCGACCTGATCGCGGCGTGCGCGGGAATGCCCTACGGCCTGGCCGAGGCGACCCGCATCCTGCAGCAGGTCAAGCGCCCCGTCCTCGTGGTGTGCGTCGAGAAGTTCTCGGACAAGATCGGCACCGTCCGGCCGTCCCGGATGATCTTCGGTGACGGCGCCGCGGCGATGGTCATCTCTCCGGCCGCCGAGGGCGAGGCACCCGATCTCGAGTTCTTCAACAGCTACGCGAGCGGCCCGACGAGCGAGGTCAACTCGATCATCTGGCCGAACCCGGACTTCGACAACTTCATCACGGTCTACGGACCCGAGGTGAAGACGCTCGCCGGTCGTTATCTGGCGCAGATGCTCGACGAGATCAAGGCCCTCCCGTCTCCCGACGATGCCGAGCGTTCACTGCTCGACGACATCGATCTCATCGTTCCCCATCAGGCGAACAAGACGATGGTCATCGAGCTCGCCGCGAACGCCGGACTCTCGGCCGACCGGTTGTACTTCAACATCGAGAAGGTCGGCAACACGTCGTCGGCGAGCATCCCACTCGCGATCCACGACGCCGTCCGCGAGGGGGTCATCACCGAACCGGTGCGCATCTTCGCTCCCGGCTTCGGCGCCGGAGCGGTGGCGGGGTACACCGTCATGCGGATCGACCCGAAGGTGGTCGTGGCGTTCGAGGAGGCAGACGCCGGCTGAGCCGGCAGATGGACCGACGCCGGCTGAGCCCGGCGTACGACGGACTTCCGGGCCGTCCCCCGGCAGGCCCGGAGTACATCGGCCCGTTCGCGACATCCGGTCGCGAGCGGGCCGATCGTCGTCTGCGACCGGGCGACGTAACACCCGCGCCGTCCAGGCCGACATTTCGATCGGATCCGGCAAATCGGATCCGGACGAAGTACAGAAAGGCCTCGCGCATGAAGTTCCGCCGCATCGTCGCTGCGACGCTGGGGTGTGTGGCCCTGACGGTCGCCGCACCCTCGACCGCCACCGCCTTCCCTCTCGTGGACCTGCTCCCGAAGGGCATCGCCGATCTCGTTCCGAGCGGATCGTTCAATCCGTTCGCTCCGCCGCCGGCACCTCCGGCACCTCCGGCTCCCCCGTCCCCGCCGGCACCTCAGACCGGCCCGGCTCCGCAGGTGGCACCGGCTCCCCCGGCTCCCCGTCCGGCTCCGTCCGCACCGAGCGGCGGGTTCAAGAACTGCACCGAGGCCTGGAACGCGGGCGCTGCTCCGGTCCACCGCAACGACCCCGGATACGCACCGCGCCTCGACCGCGACAACGACGGGATCGGCTGCGAGCGCGATCCGCGCTGATCGGTCCGTCCCGTAAAAGAGCGGAGGCTCTTCCATCCTCTCCGGGATGGAAGAGCCTTCGTCGTTCGTACGTGCGGAAACCTCAGAGCCAGCGCGGCGGCGTGAGTTCTCCGCCGGTGACGCCGACGGCTCCGCGACCGACCGCATCCTCACCACCGGACGCATGTGGGGCGACCTGTGGCACCTCGACGGTGCCGGTCGCGAGGCCCGCAACGAGCTGTTCCGCACGCGCGACACCTCGAGCTACAAGTACACCGACTGGCTCCGGGGCTACAGCTCCGACCGCAACCGCTGAGCACTCACACAGCGCCGCAGAGCAATTCGTCCCGTTCCGGACAATGCCGTCCCCGATCACCGATCGGGGGCGGCATTCGCCGTATATACGTCGTTCGTCCCGCACCGAAAGGTACCGGAGCGACCGTGACCAGCACATACTGAAAATATGACCGCGTCACGGCAGGCGTCGGCGCTCCGCAGCGAGGTTCGGGACATCGCACTCGGAACCGCCGACCCGGTCGAGTTCCGGCACGCCGTCCTCGACACGATCCGGCGGCGTATCCACTACGACATCGGATGCATCGCTCTCGTCGATCCGGCAAGCATGTTGTTCACGTCCGTGACCATGCTCGGCGCCGACGCCCCGCCCGGTCGTGCCGCGAAGACGGTGGCACACATCGAGTACGGCACGTCGCGCTTCGCGAACACCTACCGCAAGCTCGCCCGGACGCGCACCGGTGTCCAGACGATCCGCGAGGCGATCGACTGCGACATCCGCGATTCCTTGCCCTACAGCGAGATCCTCGAACCGCAGGGAATGGACGACGAGGTGCGCCTCGTCTTCCGGGGCCGTGACGGGCGCGTCTGGGGCGGCGGCACTCTCATGCGCGCCCCCGGCCGACGCTTCGACGCCGACGATGTGGCAGCACTCGCAGGATGCGTGGGCGAGATCGGCGACGGACTGCGGTTGTCGTTGCTCCGCGAATCCCCTCGACTCGCGGCGGACGCATCACCCGGCGGTTCCGGTCCCGCGGTCGTGGTGGTGGGCGCGGACAACGAGATCGAATCGGCTACTCCGCAGGCGGTGGAGTATCTCGAGCGACTCGGTGCCGAAGGCGCCTTCATGCTCCCGGCCGTAGTGGTCGCCGTCCGTTTCCGCTACGAAGGGGCCGCCGCGTGCGTCGTCCGTGTCCGTACGGAGGACGGTCAGTGGCTCGTCCTGCGGGCCGGGTCGCTGGACGGCCGAGGAGAATCGGCCCGGATCGTCGTCGCGATCGAACCCGCGCAGCCCGGTCAGCTCGTGGCTCTGACCGCCGCCCTTCACGGTCTCACCGAACGGGAGACCGATGTCCTCGCCCGCGTTCTTGCGGGAGAGACACGCACCGAGATCGCGCGTGGACTGTTCGTCAGCCCGTACACCGTGCAGGACCACCTGAAGAGCATCTATGCGAAGACGGGCGTGAACAGTCGGCAGGAACTCGTCGCACGACTGTTCTTCACGCACTGCCTCCCCCGGGTCGGTACGGAGATCGGGCCGGACGGGTGGTTCGTCGAGAAACCGGCGCCGACGAGCGTCCCGGTCGGTGCACATCGGAAGAGGTGAGCCGTGGCACGCATCCTGGTCGTCACCCTGGAAGGCGGCGGGAACTACCCGCCCGAAGCAGCGTTCGGATGCGAGTTGCACCGCCGCGGACATCACGTTCGGGTTCTCGGTCACGAATCGCAACGGAAGGTCGCGGAGGATGCCGGCCTCGTCTTCTGCGGCTACCGGCACTCGCCGACCTGGACCCCGCACGTAGAACTGAGCACCCCGAAAGTGCTGACCATGGCCTACGCCATGATGACCGACCCCGCCGTCGCGCGGGATGTGGAGGACGAGATCACCAGGGAGCCGACCGACCTGGTGATCGTCGATTGCATGCTGTTCAACGCCCAGGACGCTGCGGCGCGCACCGGGGTGCCGCACGTGGTGCTGTTCCATTCCTTCTTCGCCGCATTCGACGGCGCCTTCCGGCACGGACCGTTCGGGATCGGTTCGCGACTACGCGGCCTGGGTCCGAAGCGACTGTGGGAACAGGCCGACATGCGACTCGTGTGCTCGGACCGAGTGCTCGACCCGGCCGCGCGACGGCGCACGGACGGCTCGATGACCTGGACCGGTGCGATCCACGACGCGAAGGCCGCGGCGGTCGGTCGAACACCGCCGCGCGTGCTGGTCAGTCTGAGCACCGCCGGCTTCCCGGGTCAGCGCCGCACTTACCAGAACATCTTCGACGCCGCCGCGGAGATGGACGCGGAGTTCGTCGTCACGACCGGGCCGGCGATCGACCCTACCGGGTTGCGCGTACCACCCAATGCGACCGTCCACCGGTACATCCCGCACCACGAGCTGATGCCGACCTGCTCGGCGGTGGTCGGGCACGGCGGGCACGCGACGGCCTTCCGGTCTCTCGCACACGGACTTCCGATACTGATCATGCCCATGTCGGCGGTCACGGATCAGGCGATCATCGGTCGCGAGGTCGCGAAGGCGGGTGCGGGCATCCGTCTGCGGAAGACCGCTTCGCCCGAGCAGATACGCGCGGCCGTGGAGAGTCTGCTGACCGACGACGGTCATCGCACGGCGGCAGCAGAACTCGGCGCCCGTCTCCGAACCGTCGACGGTGCGTCGGCTGCGGCCGACCGGGTGTTGACGCTCGTCGACCACTGACGAACACGCGAAGGACCGGCACCTGTCCGGTGGTGCCGGTCCTTCGCATCACCCTTCGATCGCATCTCCCTCCTCCAGAAGCTGTTTCGCGTGTTCGAGGTTGTTCCGCACATCGCGCGTACAGTTTCTCCACGACCGGCTGGGTGAACCTGCCGAAGGAGCTCCCGACGTCCTCGGTGTCCTGGTGGAAGGTGACGCGGGTTCCCGTCTCCACCGGCTCGAAGCGATAGACGGTCTCGTACCGGATCGGGCTCTTCACGCTGCGGCGGTGCTGGGCTCTGCCGGGCTCGACGCGGGCCAGTTCCTCGGTGAGTTCGATTCGCCGTCCGGCAAACTTGACGGTGGCGCGCGAGACGGATCCCTCCTTGCCGCCCTCACCAGAGACACGGGGACTGTTCCTGCTGTACCGCAATGGTTCTCATGGAGGTGCGCGTCAGGATGCCTGGCGCGGGACCATCCCTCCGAGGGCGATGTCGTATTCCTGCGCCTGCTCGTCGAATCCGACGCTGTAGACGGTGGGATACCAGGCCGAGTGCTGATAGGCGGCCGGCAACTTGATCTGTTCGCGGATGGTGGGACGGGTCAGCAGCCACTCCCGCGTGATCATGGGCTCCATGAAGGTGTAGTCGCCGTCCCACGAACCGTTGACGAACGTCTCGGTGAAGTCGTAGACGCCCGGAACCATTTTTTCCGTGATGTCGAGCCAGTGCACACCCATGAACGGCACCGCGAGTTGCGATGCGAGCATCCCCGGCGGGGTCACGTAGTCGCCGGGCATGTACTTCGGGTCCGGGAGTCGTTCCGCGCGAGCGGCGTAATCCGGTGCGGTCGGGTCGATTGCTTCGATCGCCGCCATGTCGGTCATATAGAAGTGCATGTCGAAATGGGGCTTCCCGAACAGCACGGTCGGATCGTGTCCGCGCGGATTCCAGTTCAGCATGACGTGGTCGAACACCGTGTCGGATGCCTGAACGGGCAGGTGCAGCATGTACATCTCGTCGGCATCGGGCAGTCCGTCGAGGGCCGCCGGCGAGAAGCGGATACCGACGGCGGTCGGGGCCCCGTTCGCATCGACGGTGGCGTACGCACGCGCGGTTCCGTCACCGACGCTCACGGCCTGACCGAAGTGCAGGTGGGCAGGTGTGGGTACTGCCGACGCCACGCCACCGACCGCCACGGCAATACAGGCGGCGAGGAGCACTGCGATGGAACGAGATTATCGATGTTTCTTCATGGTGATATCCGATCGACGAGGGTTCTCGGTGAACCTCTCCATTCCGTGGGTCCAGTCTCGACCGGTGTTCGTCACCCCGGCCATCCCTCATTCGGGGGATTTCGCCGAGCGATCCGACAGAAGAGCCCGTCGTCACAGCGTCGCGGCATATACTCGCCGGACTGCAGACAGACGTCACGATCCGCGGAGAACAGGGAGCGGCCCTTGAGTATTCGCAACCTTCGCGTCGCGGTGGTCGGTGGGGGCATCATCGGTGCCGCGACCGCCCGGCAACTCGCCCTCACGGACGCCGACGTCACGCTGTTCGAGAAGGAGGACCGGCTCGCCGCGCATCAGACGGGGCACAACAGCGGTGTCGTCCACGCCGGCCTCTACTACACACCCGGCAGCCTCAAGGCCCGGTTGTGCAGGCGTGGGGTGGAGTTGTTGCAGACGTTCACCACGGACAAGGGCCTGCCCTACGACGAGTGCGGCAAGGTCGTCGTCGCCCTCGACGAATCGGAACTCGGCCGGCTCGACGCGATCTTCTCGCGGGCCACGGCGAACGGGGTCCCCGGCATCAGGCGCATCGGCGCCGACGAGATCACCGCGATCGAGCCGCACGCCGTCGGGATCGCAGCCCTTCATTCCCCGCACACGGCGATCATCGATTTCGTCGCCGTCACCCGCGCGCTCGCGGACGACGTCGTCGCCGCGGGCGGCACGGTGCGGACCGGTACCGCCGTGACGGCGATCCGTGAGGCGGGCGAGCAGGTCGTCGTCGACATCCCGGGCGATCAACTGGCCTTCGACCTGGTGATCACGTGCGCGGGACTGCAGTCCGACCGCCTCGCCCACACCTCGGGTGACACCCGCGACCCGCGGATCGTCCCGTTCCTCGGCGACTATCTGCTACTCGAACCCGACGCGGCGGCGAAGGTGCGCGGGTTGATCTATCCGGTGCCCGATCCCCGCTATCCGTTCCTCGGTGTGCATCTCACCCGGCGGATAGACGGTGAGGTGATGGTGGGACCCAACGCCTTCCTCTCCCCCGGCCGCGAGGCCTATCGCGGCGGGCGCGGATCGTGGCGGGATCTGCGCGATGCCGTCGCCTGGCCCGGTTTCTGGCGGTTCGCCGCCCACAACCTGCCCGCAGCGGGCCGGGAACTGCGCACCGCGAGCAGCACTCGGCGGTTCGTCGCCGATGCGGCCGCGTACATGCCCGGGCTGACCGTCGACGACGTGCGGCCGGGTCCGCGCGGCATCCGCGCCCAGGCGATGAACTCCGACGGAGGTCTCGAGGACGACTTCGTCGTCACCGGGCACGGACGGGTCGTGCACCTGCGCAACGCCCCGTCGCCCGGGGCCACCTCGTCGATGGCGATCGCGGAGTATCTCGTCGACCACGCACTCGAACGCATCGCCTGATCGGGTCACCCGGCGGCGGACGTCATGGTTCGCGGTGACCGGTTCCGGGCATGCTGCATGGGAAACACTTCATCGTCAGGAGGTCTCCATGGCACGAATCGCACTCTTCGGAGGACACGGCAAGGTCGCGTTGCATCTCGAGCGGCTGCTGGCCGATGCCGGTCACGAGACCAGCGCATTCATCCGCAATCCCGATCACGCCGACGATGTCCGCGCTGCCGGTGGCACGCCCGTCGTCGCCGACGTCGAGAAGATGGACATCGCCGAGATCACCGAGCTGCTGCGCGGCCACGACGCGGTGGTCTGGTCTGCAGGCGCGGGCGGAGGGAATCCCGAACGCACCTACGCGGTGGACCGCGACGCGGCGATCGCCTCGATGACCGCCGCGCAGGAGGCCGGGGTCCGCCGGTACGTGATGGTGTCGTACTTCGGGGCCCGCCCCGACCACGGCGTCCCCGAGGACAACAGCTTCTATGCCTATGCCGAGGCCAAGTCGGCGGCGGACACCCATCTGCGGGGTACCGACCTCGACTGGACGATCCTCGGTCCGAGCGCGTTGACCCTCGACCCGCCCACCGGCCGCATCGAGATCGAGGGGCACGGGGCGAGCGACAAGGGGCAGGTCTCGCGCGCCGACGTCGCGGCCGTCGCCGCAGCGGTGCTCGAGCGACCGGAGACGGTGGGACGCACCATCGAGTTCAACAACGGTGACGTCCCGATCGACGAGGCACTAGACGCGCTGAGGTAGCTCCCCGCGCAGCAGTCCGCCCCCGGTAGCAGGGGTGATCGGGGCGGACATACGAGCGATGTGATCGCTCAGGCCTGCGGGGCGAGTTCCTCCACGCGCAGCGGCGACGTGTCCGCGGCGGCCGCGATGGCCTCCTCGAACTGCCGGCGGTCGACCTGCGAGCCGAGCACCAGCGCGAGTCGCGCCAGGAAGCCCTCGCGGTCGTCCTCAGGGGCCCGGCCCAGGGTGATCGACAGGCCGAGCCAGACGTTCTCACGACGCTGGTCGTCCTCGGTGACCTGCTCGGCGGGCCGGGCCGGGAGCTCCGCGCCGGCCGGAGCGGCACCGGAGCGCAGGGATTCGGCGACACTGTCCAGGTCGGCGACCGGCACACGGCACAGCAGCAGACCGTCGGGGCGGACTACGAAGGCCTCACCGGCCGTCGCGCCGAGTGCCTCGTCGAGGTCGTGCAAGTCGAGCAGCATCCGCAAACGGTTCTGGGTGTCCTCGCGGAAGTCGATGTCGGCGCGAGGGAGAGATAACACCCCACCGCCACCGGACCGACGATGTCGCCCGCCTCCGACTGCGCGTCGCTCTCGAGTTCGCTCGTGTGGTGCAGCAGCATCTTCGCCCGCTCGAGCACCGCGTGACCGGTCGGTGTGAGCTTGACGCCTTGGGCGCGCTGCCGGACGAGGAACTTGACCGCGAGGGCCTTCTGGTCGGTGATCGCAGACGGGAGCGAGTTGCCTCGTCGTGTACGTGGGCACCGCGTCCGTCCTGGGCATGGTAGTCCCGAGTCGAGAGCGCTCACACGAACCGGAAGAGCGGCGGGATCGCGACGACCGCCAGTGCCGCCCACCCGCAGTAGACGGGCAGGTAGCGCATCTGCCACCGCTCGACCGCCGCGAAACCGGTGCGGCCCCGCAGGAACGAGATGCCGAGCCACGCCGCCCACACGAGGTTCACCAGGAGGACGAGGTTCAGACCGAGGGCGGTGACCTTGTTGGCGGTGAAGCCGAACTCGGCGATGCGGGTGGCCATCGCGGTGAGCATCAGCAGGTCGACAGCGAGCGCCGCGGCGATCAGCATCACCTGCAGCAGATCGAAGACGTCCGGTGCGGCGTGCGGGTCGCGGGCGGAGATCGAGTAGAGCAGAAGTCCGAGGACGAGCACGAGGATCAGGTCCATGAGGATCAGCAGGCCCCGGTCGACGTCGACGACGCTGTGGGACGCGATCACCGCGACGAACAGCGCGACCAGCATGAGGATCGTGACGGGCGTGAAGACCCGGGTGAGAACGGGAGCGATGTTCTCCACGACCTGCTGCTTCGCCTCGACGAGCCAGGCCGCGACGACGATCGCTCCGGCCGGCCCGAACGGGACGATCCACTGTTCGAAGAACGGTTCGATATCGATCCCCAGGGCGCTGAAGGCACCCGCGGTCAGCCCCATGAGCACGCCGCCGCCGAGCGCGAGCAGCGCCAGGTACACGGCGAACTCCCCGGTGAAGCGCACGAAGTCCATGCGACGGCGATGGGATCGCCACTGCCCTGCGACATAGGCCGCACCGACGACGAACCACAGGACCACCGGGGCGTGGATCGCCGCGATGATCTCGGTGGCGCCGCCCGGTTCGAACGGGAAGACGTTGAGCACGATCGCCACGAGGACGAACGGAACGGCAAGGAGCGCACTGCTCTTCGGACTCATCTGACGCTTCCACGCGAAATACAGCGTGAGGAAGGGCAGCATGAGCACGGCGGCGTTGCGCACCAGTGCGTTATCGGAGAGCCACTCGAATCCGGCCCGGACGGCCAGACCGGCACCGAGCGCGCAGGCGAGGACGACCGCGAGTTCCCTACGGCGACGCGGGGTTCCGGACTCCTCACCGCGACCGCCACCGGTGAGGACGAGCTGCTTCCACAGCCGGTCGGAGTGTTCCTGGGCGAACTCGCGGGAGACCTCGTCGAGACCACCCATCCGGCCGACCGCGACGAGGAATGCCTCGTCGGCCGTCAGTCCGACCGACACGAGGTCCGAGATCTGTTCCCGCAGATGATCTTCCATCTCGTCGATGTCCGAGGACGAGATGACCCGATGGTCGGCGACGTAGTTGCGCCAGCCGGCGATCCGGTCCTCGAGATGTGCGTCGAGTGTCATCACGACCACCCCGGCGCGACGGCGGGAGGCAACTGGGCCGACTGCCACACCTGGTGCAGGGCCTCGGCGACGACCGTCCACTGCGCCGCCCGTTCGGTGAGGACTTCCCGGCCCGCGTCGGTGATGGCGTAGTGCTTGCGGCGCCGCCCGTTGTCGGCGACACGCCAGGTGGCGGACACGTGCCCCGCCCGCTCGAGACGGTGCAGGAGGGGATAGAGCATCCCGTCGGTCCACTGCATCCGGCCCTGCGACAGCTCGTTGACGCGTTTGATGATCGCATACCCGTACGACTCGCCCTCGGCGAGGATGCCGAGCACGAGCGGGGTGGCGGACGCGGCCACCAAATCCTTCTCGATGAACATGTCGTCCTCATACCTAGAGGTTCTATGGATAACGGTGACCCTAGCAGATCTAGGTATGAGGACCGAGCGCTCTTCGCAAGGTGGTGCGGTGGCGTCTACTGCCGGTCGTCGGATCCGGCGGTTGTGGATTCGTCGGAGCCGGAGGCGGTCGATCCGGAATCCGCAGATCCCGAAGCGGCAGATCCCGAATCCGCAGATCCCGAAGCCTCGGAGCGACTCCACGTCTCCGTCACCCGCGCCCGGCCGCGTTCGAACACGTCTCCGAGGACTCCCCCGACCGCCTTGAGCGGACTGCTCATCGAGTCCAGGGCCTCGGCGATCACCGGGTCCTCGTCGTCGAGCCAACCCGCCTCGTCGGCACGGCACGCCCACCGGAAGTCGTCGAAGTCCTGACGCAGACCCGCGAGCACCTTCGTCGTCCGTCCCGACGACAAGCGGCGTACGACCTCGATCGGGGTGCCCTCCGCGAACCGGGCGAGCGCGGCACGGGCGCGGCGCAGCAGTTCGGCGTCCTGCGTGAAGTGGTCGGCCAGGACCTGACGGGCGGAGGCCAGCGCGTCGCGCAGTTCGTCGTCGGGCGTGCGTGCCAGGTGCACGCGATGCCACAGGAACAGGCAGTCCTCGACGATCACGAGCAACTGCAGCGTCTCCCCCAGAGCCTCCTCCACCGCGACCTTCTGCAGCAGTTCGACGTGCTCACCCACCGCCGCGTCGAGTCCGAGATCGTCGAGCGACGAAGAGACGTGCCCGCGCAGACGCGTCACCGTCCGGACGAGGACCTCACCGAGATCGGCGATCGACTGCCAGTCCCGGTCGGGAAGACCGCCGGTGTGGTCGACCATTGATGCCGCCCTGGTCAGAACATTGTGGGTCGCGACGATGTCGCCGGCCGGCTCCGCCCCGGCCAGGTCGAGCACGCGGTCGACGGTTCCGGGCGCCGCATCGTCGCCTTCGAGACGCACGACGGCGGCCTCCACCGACGCGACTGCTCCCCGCAACGCCTCGAGGACCGCGTCGGGGGCGGTGGGGACTGCGGCGGTGGGTTTCGACGTGTCGGCCATATCCCAATCGTGCTACGTCGAAGGGCCGGATGCATCACGTCTTCCGGCTCAGTTCGGGACGCGCACCCACTTCCCGCTCAGTTCGGGACACGGACCCACTTCCCGCTCAGTTCGGGACACGGACCCACGCCTGTTCGAGCAGGGCCACCACTTCGGTCTCCCTGCGGGCCCGGTAGGCCGACAGGATCCGGCGCGGGCGCGACTCCCCGTCGAGGCCGAGAGCGGACGCCAACGCCGACGCGATCCGCTCCTCGGGGACGGTCTCCGGTTCGGTGTGGCCGATGAGCGAGAGCGCCTTGCGCAGCGGTTCGGCGTTGTCGGCGACGGTGCGCAGCGGCAGGACGTCGAACCGGCCGTCGGTGCGGACCTCGAGCAGCAGCTCGTTGTCCTCCTCCACCCCGACGTCCTCGAGAAACCGGCGGATCGAGGACAGACGCGGCACCGGTCCCGTCCAGCGCAGGGTCTGGCCGCCCAGGCGGGACGGGAGCATCACGTGCCCACCCGGTGCGCACCCGGCGATCGCGGCGACGGCGGACGGAACCGTGAACTCGGCTCCCCGCAGGTGGTCGCGGGTCGCGGGGATGCGCAGGCGCCAGGCCTCGCCCAGCCGGTAGAGGCGGCGTGTGCGCTCGGGCAGGGCGATCGGGACGTGCGAGCGGTGACGACGCCGGACACGGCCGTCGACGACCTCGAAATCCCCTCCGGCCGTGAACGTCCGGGCGGAATCCTCCGAGATGCCGAATCGGTCGACGAGCGCGGCGACCACCATGTCGCGATCGGCGCTTCCGCCGCGGGCATCGACCAGCCGTGCGATGCGGTTGCGGATGGCGGTGACCACGTCGACGTCCCACTCGGCCAGCGCCCAACGTTCACCGTCGGATGTGAAGCGCTCGTCGTCGGCGAGTTCGGAGACGAGGGTGTGGACGTCGGCATTGACCCCCATGCGCGCGACAAGCGTGTCGGCGGTCAGGGGGTCGCCGAGAACCTCGAGGACCTGAGCGGCACGTCCGGCGAGCCCGTCCGGCGGGGACAGTAAACGGCCTTCGAAGGTCGTCGTGCCGCAGTACCGGGTCCACGCCTCGAACTCGTCGTCGGGAAGCGACCACACGGCCTTCACGGCGGCGGGCTCGACCACACCGTTCGGTGATTCGAACTCCGAGAGCAGTCCGCGGGTCTGCTTCTCGGCGTCGGGCAGATCCGGTACCGCGATCCACCCGTCCGCGACCTCGAAACGGTCGTCGAGACGGTGCAACACCCGCCACAGGGGCACGTCGAAACCCTGGACGGTCCGGCCCAGCACCGGGTGGGTGCGCACCATCCGGTCGAAGGCCGCCACCGGCCGCACGTCGACGCGCAACGCCGCGAGCAGGTCGCCGACCGCCGTGCCGAATGGGAAGGTGGACGGCCCGGCCGGGTTGTCGACGCCGTCGTGGACGCGGCGCCGCAAGGCCGTGCGTTCCGCGTCGGGCAAGCCCTCGAGGTAGTCGGTGAGTTCGGCGATCGGATCGGCCGGCGCCGCCACCGGCAGGTCACGGGCGGTGAGTGCCCGCAACCGGGCCGCGGCGTCCTGGATCTCCTCCGGCGCCCCGTCGTCGATCACGGCCAGCAGGAGAGGAGCATCGTCGCGGCCGCACACGCGACTCCACCGCGCCAGCGCCGCCAGGTCGTCGAGGAGCAGCGCCGCGGCGGGCACCCGCGCGGCACGCGGATCGGCTTCGAGGGTGGCCGGTTCGCGGAGCACCGTCGCGACGAGCGCGGCGCAGACGATCTCCTCCACCGCGTCGCGGTCGGCGCCGCGGATCCCGAGCAGATCGGCCGGACTGCGACTGAACAATTCGGCGGTGGTGGGTGCGTGCGGGAGGCGCGCGACGAGGGTCGCGGCGGCCGGACCGAGATCGAGTGCGGCCACGGGCACTTCGTCCTCACGCAGCAGACCGTCCGCGAAGCGCAGCTCCGGGTGGTCGGTGACGTAGATGTGGGCGAGTTCGGCGCACAGTTCGGGAATCTCGGTGTGCTCGCAGGTCTCGGCGGGCGACTCGTTCTCCCACCAGCGGGACGACGACACGAGTGCCCCGAGGGCGGCGGTGCGGGCCGATCCGTAGCGGTCGATCCACGGCATCAGATCCACCCAGCGACGACTGTCGAGTTCGTCCGACGACAAGGCACGAGACCACAGCGACACTGACCGATGCTCCTCTTCCACGCCCGGCGGAGGCCGCGGGCCCCCTCTCCGGCGTCGACGGCGCGCTCGTGCAGCGCGTCCACGCGAGGCGCCCTCGACCCGGACGCCGGTTCTCACCCTACAGTCCGAACGCCCCGTTTCCCGTCAGGTGAGGGCGGTGTCGACCGCTCAGGTGATCGCGAGGTCGACCGCTCAGGTGATCGCGAGGTCGACCGCTCAGGTGATCGCGAGGTCGACCGCTCAGGTGAGCGCGATGTCGGAGTCGTCACGCGCCTCCGGGCGCAGCCGCAGCAGGATGAGTCCCGTCACCGACGCGACGATGAGCGAGGCCACCAACCCGTTCACGTGCAGCGCCCACACGGCGATCACCGCCCCGGCCAGTCCCCCCAGCAGAGCGATCCAGAGCAGTACTTTTCCCAGGACCGAAGCCATTTCCCCGCACCTTCCGGCAATTCACGATCAGAACGGTGAGGATAGTGTCATCTGTCACAGTCCTCGCGAAAGTCCATCGGTGTGTCGACGGATCGTGCCCGCACGGTGACCGGGGCATACTGGTGCGGTTCGAGACGGTGGGGTCGGCAGGAACACGACGGGGAGGCGGAGACAGTGGCGGAACCGACGAGTGACCGAGCATGCACGGACGTGATCCTGCGCGACGTGACGCTGCGCGACGGACTGCAGCTGACCGGCAAACTGCTCCCCACCGAACGCAAGGTGGAGATCGTCCGGGCGCTGCTCGCCGCGGGCGTGCCCGAACTCGAGATCGGGTCCCTGGCCCGCGCCGACCTCGTGCCGCCGATGGCGAACACCCTCGACCTCGTCGCAGCGCTGACCGAGGAGGAACTCGACCGCTGCTGGATCTGGGTCGCCACGCCGCGCCACGTCGAGAAGGCGATCGCGGCCGGTGCCCGACGGTTCCAGTACTGCTTCTCGGTCTCCGACGCCCATAACCGCGCCAACATCGGCCGCGACACCGCGGACAGCATCGCCGCGATGCCGGCGGCGATCGAACGCGCCCACGCCGTCGGCGGCGGTATCCAGTTGTGCCTGGCCACGGCGTTCACGTGCCCGTTCGACGGGCCGGTCGATCCCGACCGGGTCGTGGAGATCGCATGTGATCCGCGCACCGACGGGGCCGCCGACATCGTCGTCGCCGACACCCTGGGCCAGGCCGTGCCCGGCCAGGTGTCGTCGCTGGTCGCGCGCCTGGCCGCCGAATCCCCCGACCGACGGATCGTCTACCACGGTCACGACACGTGGGGTCTCGGTGTCGCCAACAGCCTCGCCGCGATCGACGCCGGGGCGACCGTCGTCGACGGCGCACTCGCCGGCCTGGGCGGGTGCCCGTTCGCACCGGGTGCGAGCGGCAACACCGCGAGCGAGGACCTGCTGTTCGCGACCCGCCCGTCGTGGCTGGACCCGGAGGTCTTCGGCGCCCTGGTCCGGCTCGGCGAGGACATCGTCGCCGAACTGGACGAACCGAACCGGTCGCGTGCCCGGCAGGGCGCCCGCTCCGAGGCCGAGGCCTTCGACTGGGCCCTCCGGTGACCCGCATCCTGATCGCCCCCGACAGCTTCAAGGGCACCTACACCGCCGTCGAGGTCGCCGACGCGATCGCCTCCGGTGTGGAGAGCGCCGGGCACACCGCGATCCGGATGCCCGTCGCGGACGGCGGCGAGGGCACTCTCGACGCGCTCGCCGGGCCGCTCGGTCTCGCCCGGATCGAGGTCGAGGCCGTGAACCCGTGGCGCGCACCGTGCCGCGGACTGCTGGGGATGTCGCCGGACGGCACGGCCGTCGTCGAACTCGCGACGGCGAGCGGCATCACCACTCCGCACGACGGTCCGCGCGACGCCGTCACCGCCGACACCTACGGCACCGGGATGGTCATGGCCGAAGCCGTCCGGCACGGAGCACGGCACATCGTCGTCGCGGCCGGTGGGTCGGCGACGACCGACGGGGGCGCAGGTGCGATCGCCGCGATCGACGAGCGGGGTGGGCTCGACGACGCCCGCGTCACCGTGCTGTCCGACGTGACGACCCGCTACACCGATGCGGCACGGATCTTCGGGCCGCAGAAGGGCGCCGATACGGCAGCCGTCGCGCTGCTCACGCGCCGCCTCGAAGAGAGGGCGCTGACCCTCCCCCGCGACCCGCGGGAGGTCGACGGCTCCGGAGCGGCCGGGGGTTTCTCCGGTGGGATGTGGTCGCGGTTCGGTGCAGAACTGCGGTCGGGAGCCGACTTCGTGCTCGACGCAGTGGAATTCGACGACGCCGTGCGCACCGCCGATCTCGTGGTGGTCGGCGAGGGACGGCTCGACGGCCAGTCGCGGGCGGGCAAGATCGTCTCGGCGATCCTCGCGCGCTGCAGCGACGTTCCGGTGGTCGCGGTGGTCGGTTCGGTCGGCGACGACCTCGGCGACTACCGCGAGCGGTTCGCCGATGTCGTCGTCGCATCCGATGCGGAATCGCTGACGCGCGCCGGTCGGACACTGCGCACCTGAGAGATGCGCCTTTCGGCACTGCGCACCTGAGGAATGCGCCCGATCACCGGCCGATCACGGAGCGGTGGGAGGTGCGCTGCCGCAGGGAATCTCGGTGGGCGTCTCGGGCGTCGGCACCGGGTCGACCGGATCGGACGCGTGGGCCGGCCACGATGCCGGTCGCGCCTCGGAGCACGGGTCGGCGACGGGTGCGCGATCGGGCGACGGCACCGGCGACGGCGGCGGCGCCACGGCCGTCTGCAGTCCGGGCGCGGAGCGTTCCGCCTGCACGCCGCTGCTCACCGCGACGGCCAGTCCCCCACCCAGCAGGGCGACGAGCGCGATGAGCATGGCCGGCAGGACGGTGCCGCGACGACGGTTCGTGGGCGCGGCGACGACCGTCGGGGAACGGCGGGCGGCTGCGACGAGCGCGGCACCGGTCGCGCGATGCCAGGGCACCCCGTGCGGAGTCACGAAGGGAACACCGAGGACGGTGGCGAGTTCTCGTGCCGGACGGGCGTCGCCGGGACGCAGATCGAGGAAGACCACCGCGTCGGGCGAGGTGCCGGCGCGGGCGACCGCTTCGTCCATCGCCTCGGGCAGGGACTGCGTGTAGGGACCGAACTCGTCGCCGTCGGGACTCACCGTGGACAGCACCGTGCGCGAGGGGACGTCGACCATCGATGCGGATTCGACGCCGTAGGTACGGGTGTGCAGGGCCAGGACCGGCAGTTCCGCGAGTTCGGGTGCTCCGGCGAGGAAGGCCAGTCGCGCGTCGTCGAGCAGGACCGTGTCGACGTCGATACCGAGCACGGCTCGCACCGCCTCGGTGACCGGTTCGGCGTCCTCGTCGTTCTCGGGACCGGTCACCACCGCGGCCGCGGACAGGGTCAGCGACGCCGCGGCGGCACGTTCCGCCATGGCGGAGGCGGCAGCGGCAGCGGCCTCCGCCGGTGTGTCCCCGGGTGCGCCGAAGCCTCGCTGGGAGTCGAACGGACCGAGACTCGGAACGTCGGCATCGACGAGGACCGCGCACACTTCACCGTCGTCGACGGAGATGCCGAGCATCGGGCGCATCTGTTCGTCCCTCCACGGCTGCCAGCACGAATCACGACGGTCCGAGCGGCCGTCGCTCGGACGAGCCTAGCCGACTACCGGGCCTACTCCGGGTAACAACCGACGGTGAGTCCGACGGTCGCGGCGACGTAACTGCCGAAGGTGATGTACGAGCCGTCGGCCGCGAACATCCGGACGGCGAGACCGGTATCCGGAGGCAGCACATGGCGACCGTGGAAGCCCGCCCGCGCGGCGGTGTCCTCGAAGACCCTGGCCGCACGGTCTAGTTCGTCGACCGGCACCGGCCTGCCCGAGCCGTGGATCGGGAGGTGCACCGTCAGGCCCGAGGTGCCGTCGGGCAGCGTGCATCCCGCGGTGGTGCTCGCGTACTTCGGTTCGAAGCGCACGCTGGGGAACTCGGCGGACAGCGCGGTGAGGACGTCGCGCTGCACGGCGGTGTAGAACTCGACCGCGCCCGCGCTGGTCGTGGCGACCGGTTCGGGCATCGCGACCGGGGTCACCGTGGTGGTGCACGCCGCGAGCAGTGCTGCCGGAACGACGACGCACGCCCCGAGCCGAGAACTCCACACAGAGGTCACGGCGTACTCCGTTCTGCGGTGCCCGCGACGACACCGGCGATGTGGTGGGAACTCGACGTTCCGGGGGTGAGATACGAGCTGTGGCCGGTGATGCCCGCGAGCGGGACTCCGGCGGTGGTGGTGCCCGGACCGGCGGGAAGATGCGTCAGGCCGTCGAGGAAGCTCGGGTCGCCACCGAAGGTTCCGACGTCGGCGACGATGTCGCGCTCGGCTTCGACGAGATAGGCGGAGTCGGGCGGGATCCGCAGGTCGGTCACGTCGCCGGTCCCGATCCCCGGAGCCCCGACGAACACCGCGGCATCGACCGCACCGGTCTCCCTCAGCGCCAGACCAGAGACGACGGCCCCGTAGGAATGCCCGACCGTGGTGATACGCGGGTCGTCGGGACGCGAGGCCGCGATGCCGTCGAGGAAGTCGACCAGGCGAGGCGCGGCGATCCGGGCGGCGAGGTCGGAGACCGGACTGCGCTCGGTGAACGCGAGACCCCATCCCCATTGGGGAGCCTGGTAATTCAGCCAGGTGACCGCCGCGACGGAGGGATCGCCGCCGGTGAGGTGGAGCCGAGCGGCGTCGCGCAGCGCCGCGACCTGCGTGTCGTAGCCCTGCAGATTGCCCTGCACGGTCGAGCCGGCGCCGGGGACGAAGACGGCCAGGTGCTCGGCGGTGTCGACGTCCCCGACGGCCACCGCCGCCATCGCTTCGCGTCCGGACAGGTCGAGGGCGAGCAATTGCCGGTCGCCGTGGGCGAGGGTCGCGTCGATCGCGGCGAGGGCCTCGATCTTCCGCACCGTCTGTTCGAGCCCGGCATCGGCGTCGGTGAACAGTCCGGTGACGCCGAGACTGTCGATCACGGTGCCACCGAGGAACATCGCGTCGAGTTCGGCCCGCAGTTGTGTCGCGACGGATTCGAGGCGGCGACGTTCGTCGTCGAGCAGGGCACGATTGGCGAGATCGCGAACCGCAGCGGGTAGTCCGTCGAGGGCGCCGATCCGTTCGGGATGTTCGGCGACCAGCGCGGTGCGTGCCGTGTCGTCGAGACCGTTCCACCACTGCGCGACCTGCACGGGATCGGTGGCCGGATCCGGCAGGACCGGCAGCGTCGTCGATCCGGACCGCGCGATCGCGGTATGTAGGCGACCCTGTTCGCCGAGAACCGTTCCCGGCGGATCGGATTCGACACTCAGGCGAGCGGCGGCCTCGCGGTCGAGCCCATCGGCACGGACGAGCAGCGATCGCAGCGACGCCGCGAGCAATTCGTCGGCGTCGAGCGGGAAACCCCGCGCAGCGGCCCTGGTCTGCAGCTCGCCCAGTTCGGAGTGCAGTGCCCGCAGTCGCGGCACGACGAACCGCGCACATGCGGACACGCGCCGATACGACTCGGCCTGTGCCGCGAGATCCCGCCCGTACGAGGCGAATGCGGACGTCGCTCCGTCATGCGCCGCACCGCTCCAGGCGTCGCCGAAGGACGCCGACCGCGCGACGTCGCCGGCCACGGCGTCGACGGCATCGGCACATGCCGCGAGCTCGGTCGCCGTGCGCTCGAGCGCATCCGGATCCCACCCCGCCAGATCGTCCACCTGCACACCACCACCCCCTGCCGCGGAAGCATAAGGGGCACCGACGACGGCCGGCCCGCGGAATGCTCCGCGGGCCGGCCGCTGTGGACAACTCCACTGCCTGTGGACAACTCTTGTCCACCTGCACTTTCTGCCTACATGTCGCTGATCGCTTCGAGCGGCGGCGTCTTCGCCGCCCGCTGCCCGGGCCACAGCGCCGCGAGGACACCGATGATGCCGGACGCGACGAGCATGCCGACGACCTGCGACCACGGCACCGAGATGATGTCGAGTCCCTGATCGGCGAGGGTGCGTACGAACGCCCAGCCGAACGCGAGACCGAGCACGACACCCACGACCGCGCCGAAGACCGCGATGAGCAGCGACTCCAGGTAGATCGTGCGACGCACCTGGGCGCGTTGCATACCGACGGCGCGGAGCATGCCGATTTCCCGCCGCCGTTCCACCACCGACAGCGCGAGGGTGTTGACGATGCCGAGGATGGCGATGACTACGGCGAGGGCGAGCAGGCCGTAGAGGATCGCGAGGAGCATGTCGATCTGCTGCGCCTGCTGACCCTTGAACTGCTCACGGTCGAGGACCTGCACGATCACGTAGTCCTTGACGGCCTCCTCGATCGACGCGCGCACGGTCTCCGGATCGGCACCGTCGACGGTGTTCATGAGGACGACGAGCGCCGACCGGTTGTTCGGCGGCGTGAACTGCTCGAACAGCTCCTGCGAGACGACCCACGGACCGATCAGCTGGTTGTCGGCGAAGATGCCGGCGACCGTGGTGTCGACGGTGTCGCCGTCGCGACTGGTGAGCGGAACGGTGGAGCCCACTTCCCAGCCGTGGTCGTCCGCCGAGGCCTGCGAGACGAGAATCTCGTTCCCGGTCACCTCGAAGGCTCCCGCGACCATGTCCAGGTCGAGAACGTCCTGGAGGGGCCCGCCCGCTCCGGTGCCGAACTCGAAGTCCTCGTCGATCTTGGCCTGCACGCCGTAGGCGGGCACGACCTCCTCGATGCCGTCCACTCCGCGGACCGCCTCGGCGGCGGGGGCCGGGACACCGAACATCTGCGGCCCGGTGAGCATGAAGTCCGCCTCGACCCCGTTGTCGACGAGCGCGTCGACACTGGCCTTCGCCGACGACCCGAACACCCCGATGACGGAGACGAGCATCAGCCCCAGGGTGAGGGCGAACGCGGTCGCGGCGGTGCGACGCGGATTGCGGGTCGCATTGGTGCGCGCGAGCCGGCCGATCGCCCCGAACGGCCGAGCGAAGACCGCACCGAGCGCGTTCACGACGGGCCGGGACAACGCCGGCGCCGCGAACAGCACCGACAGGATCAGCAGGAAGGCGCCGATACCGACGGTCGCGGCCGCGCCGCCACCGACCTGCTGTGCGCCCACCACGACGAGTGCCGCACCGACGATCGCGCAGAGCACACCGATGATCGTGCGGATGCGCAGCGACTCGACGGTCGCTGTGGATTCCTCGCGCATCGCGGCGACGGGCGGAACGTGGGTCGCGCGCCGCGCCGGGGCGTAGGCGCTGACCATCGTCACGACCACGCCGACGAGCAGCGCGACGATCACGGTGCGCGGGGACAACTGCAGCGGGCCCGACGGCAGTCCGAGATCCGCGGCGTTCAGTGCCGCGCGCAGACCGTAGGCGAGCGCGACGCCCGCGGCGATACCGATGATGCTGCCGATCAGACCGACGACGAAGGCCTCGAGGGTGACCGACCGGCCGACCTGCTTGCGGCTCGCGCCGATCGCGCGGAGCAGGGCGAGTTCGCGTAGTCGCTGGGCGACGATCATCGAGAAGGTGTTGTAGATGATGAACGTGCCGACGAGCAGTGCGATCGCGCCGAACGCGAGCAGGAAGTAGTTGAGGAAGTTCAGGGCCTCGGCGACCTGCGACTTGGTCTCCTCGGTGACCTCGGCTCCGGTCTGCACCTTCAGCTCGGGCAGCGCTGCCGCAATCTCGTCGCGCAGCTGCTCGGGCGAGAGCGAACCGTCGCCTGCGACGTCGAGGAAGCCGATGTGCCGGCCGTCGGTGAACAGCTGGGAGGCCTGTTCCTCGGTGAACAACGCACCGATGTAGCCGCCGGTGTCGGTCTCGAGTTCGTAGATGCCGCTGACGGTCACCGGCACCATGCCCTGCGAGATGGTGAGCACGGTCGTGCTGTCGCCGATCGAGAGATCACCTCGTTCGGCCGCGCTCTCGTTGAGCGCGATCTGCCCGCTCTCCGCGGGTGGTCCACCGGCCACGAAGGTCTCCGGTTCGCCGACGAGACGGTCGGGCGGGATGTAGGCGTAACCCTCGGCGGGTGCGCCTCCGGTCTGGATCGCGGCGCCCTCGGAGTCGAGGACGATGATGCTGCCACCGATCGACGGGGACGTGCGCTCGACGCCGGGGAGGGCGACGACCTGGTCGACGGCCTCGATCGGGACACCGCTGGTGCCGTACTGCTCGGTGCTGACGCGGACGTCGACGCCCTGGGCGACGTCGCCGAAGATGCCGTCGAAGGTGCGCTGCAGTGTGTCGGTGAAGACGAACGAACCGGTGATGAAGGCCGTGCCGAGCACCACGGAGAGCACGGTCAGGGCGAGCCGCACCTTGTGTGCGGCGAGGTTGCGCAGGGCAACCCTGCGGATGGGATTCCCACTCATCGCGGTGTCTCCTATTCCGCCACGGGAGCCGCGGAGGCGGGATCGAACTGTTTCATCCGGTCGAGCACTCGTTCGGCCGTCGGTTCGCGCATCTCGTCGACGATGCGTCCGTCGGCGAGGAACACCACGCGGTCGGCGTAGCCGGCGGCACGCGGGTCGTGGGTGACGATCACGACGGTCTGGTCGAACTCGTCGACGGCCGCCCGCAGGATGGACAGCACCTCACCGGACGAGCGGGAGTCGAGGTTGCCGGTCGGCTCGTCGCCGAAGATGATCTCCGGCCGGCCCGCGAGGGCACGCGCGCACGCGACACGCTGCTGCTGGCCACCGGACAATTCGCCGGGGCGGTGTCCGAGACGGTCGGTGAGACCGAGACGGGTGACGACGGTGTCGAGCCATTCCTGATCGATCTTGCGGCCCGCGATATCCACCGGCAGGGTGATGTTCTCGAGCGCGGTGAGGGTGGGGACGAGGTTGAACGCCTGGAAGACGAAGCCGATGCGGTCGCGCCGCAGCTGGGTCATCCCCTTGTCGGACAGGGTCGTCAGATCGGTGTCGCCGATGAAGACCGCTCCGGAGGTCGCGCTGTCGAGACCTGCGAGGCAGTGCATGAGGGTCGACTTGCCCGATCCGGAGGGACCCATGATCGCGGTGAACTCACCGGCGGCGAAATCCGCGGTCACACCGTCGAGGGCGTGTACCGCGGTTTCTCCGGTTCCGTAGATCTTCTTCAGGTCCTGGGCGCGGGCTGCTGGGGCCGAGTGCAGTGGCATGCACCCATCTTCCCGGTGCCGGGACCACCGCACCATCGGGGATGACCCCGATCTTCGATTCGGGGATACGGGTGTATGCCGGGGCGGTGGCTCAGGCCCAGCGTGCCTGACCCCCGTCCAGCGGGATCGTCGCGCCGGTGAGATAGCGTGCGTCGTCGCTCACAATCCACGCCACGGCGCGCCCGATGTCCTCTTCGGGGTCGCCGATGCGGCGGAGCGGGATGGTTTGCACGAACTCGGCGGCCTCCTCCGGGTTCTTCTCCGTCCACCATTTCAGGCCCGGCGAAAGGGCGTGCGGGGCGATGGCATTGACTCGGATGCCGTCGACTCCCCATTCGGATGCCGCGGTGCGGGTCAGCGACCGCAGTGCCTCCTTGGTCGAGGCGTAGCCGCCGTAACCACTCGCGTCCCAGCGCACCGCGGCGGAGGTGACCATGTTGACGATCGACCCGCCACCGCGTTCCTTCATGATCGGGTGGACGAGTTGCATGGCGTGCAGCGCGGCGAGCGGACCCGAGCGGTACGCCTTCTCCAGCACGGCCGGCTTCAGGTCGAGCAGCGGCCCGAGCGGATTGAAGCTCGCGTTGTTGACGAGGATGTCGACACCTCCGAAGGCTCTGACCGTGCGGTCCACCGCGGCGGCGATCGCATCCGGATCGGCGATGTCGCACACGACCGGCTCGGCGGTGCCACCGAAGGCGCGGATCTGCTCGGCGGTGTCGATCAGCTTCGACTCGGTCCGGCCGGCGACCGCGATGGCCACACCTTGGCGGGCCAGCGCGAACGCAACCCCCTGACCGACCCCCTGACCTGCGCCGGTGATCAGCGCGACCCTGCCGTCGAGTTTGCCGCCTTCGAGTGTGCCCATGCGAGGAGTCGAGCAGATTCCGGGCACGTCCGGGTATTGCGGTCCCGGTCGGCGGGACACTGCCCTAACCTGTGGCACATGCGGATAGGTGCGCACGTCCGGCAGGACGACGATCCCATCGGTCAGGGCGAACATCTCGGTGCCGATCTGGTGCAGGTGTTCCTGTCGGACCCGCAGAAATGGACGAAGCCCGGTGAGCATCCGCGCACCGAGGAGATCCTCGCATCGGACGTCGACGTGGTGGTGCACTCGCCGTACGTCATCAACGTAGCGAGCCTGAACAACAGGGTGCGGATGCCGTCGCGGAAGGCCGTCGCCGACCACGCCGAGGCGGGCGCGCGTATCGGTGCGCTCGGGCTGGTGGTCCACGGCGGGCACGTGCGCGCGGGTGAGGATGTCGCCGCCGGGGTGGAGAACTGGCGCAAGCTGTTCGAACGGCAGGAGGACAAGGGCGGGTTCGGGGTGCCGATCCTCGTCGAGAACACGGCGGGCGGCGACTTCGCGATGGCCCGCTACATCGACGCGATCGGACGTCTGTGGGACGCCATCGGCGACTACGGTCCCGGCTTCTGCCTCGACACCTGCCACGCCTGGGCGGGCGGTGAGGATCTCGTCGGTGTCGTCGAACGGGTGCGTGCGGTCACCGGCCGGATCGATCTGGTGCACCTGAACAATTCGCGTGACGAGTTCGATTCGGCCCGCGACCGGCACGCCAATCTCGCCGACGGGCAGATCGATCCGCAGTTGCTCGCGGAGATCGCGGTGCAGGCCGACGCACCGATCGTGCTCGAGACCCCGGCGGAGGGACTCGCCGAGGACATCGCCTTCCTGCGGGAGCACTCGACCTGACGACACACTCCGTTCTACGTTTGCGTCGTGCGCGGACCGATGCACCGTGTCGACGGCGCGCCTCTGTCTCCGACCGAAGCGCACGCCCCCGAAGCTGCGGTCACATGCCGGGCAGGTCGCCGGTCAGATAGCGCTGCACAGTGGGGGCGACGATCTCGACGAGCTGCTCCGACGACACCGACGCGAGCGGTTCGAGTCCGATGATGTAGCGCACCAGCATGATCCCGGTCATCTGGGTGGCCACCAGTTCGGCCCGCAGCCGGCCGGTGCCGACGGGACGGTCGATACGCTCGAACAGCGGTGCGAGCGCGACTTCCAGCAGGAACGAGCGGATCAGACCGCTGTCGCCCCCGGCGATCTGCGCACGGAACATCGCCACGGCCGCGTCGCGGTGCGGGGAGTCCCACACACCGAGAAGGGCGGTCGTGAGGGCACGGCCGAGATCCTCGGGTTCGGCCGCGTAGACGGGGGCGAGGACGTCGCGCGGATCGACCGGCAGCGCGATGGACGCGGTGAACAGCTGCAGCTTGGTGCCGAAGTAGTGGTGCACGAGCGCCGGGTCCACCCCTGCACGGGCCGCTACCGCACGCACCGTCGTCTTGTCGAAACCGTTGGCGGCAAACAGTTCCCGGGCGCTCGCGAGGATGTCGCCGCGCGCGCCCGAGTTCCCGGGACGGCGGCCGGGGCGCCGCGTCCCGGCCTCGCTCGTCACGGGGTGCGACGGCGCAGCGTCGCCGCACCGAGTGTGAGGGCCGCGGCGGCGAACGCCGCGACGACGATCAGATCCCGCACCATGACGGCGGTGACCCCCGGATTCACGGTGATCTCCTGCAGCGCCTCCACCGCGTAGCTCAACGGCAGTGCGTTGCTGATCCAGCGCAGCCAGTCGGGCAGATCGTCCCGGGCGACGAGCAACCCGCACAGCAGGAACTGCGGAATGACGATCACCGGCATGAACTGCACGGCCTGGAACTCGGTGCGGGCGAAGGCGCTGCACAACAGCCCCAGGGAGACCCCGAGGACGGCGACGAGAACCGCGACGACCAGCACCCACAGCACCGATCCGGCGCTGGTGACGTCCAGCAGCCAGAAGGCCACCACGCATGCGAGACCGGCCTGGACGGCCGCCGCGAGCGAGAAAGCGCTGCCGTAACCGGCGAGCAGGTCGAGTTTCGTCAGCGGTGTCGTGAGTAGCCGTTCGAGGGTGCCCGAACTGCGCTCGCGTTGCATCGCGATGGAGGTGACCAGGAACATCACGACGAACGGGAGGATCCCGAGCATCGTGACGGCGATCCGGTCGAACAGCGAGACTCCGCCCGGACCGGTGGGGGCGTTCTGGTACATGAAGTACAGCAGCGTCATCAGCAGGCTCGGGACGAGCACGATCATCGCGACGGTGCGATGGTCGGCCCGCAGTTGACGCAGGATGCGGGTGGTCGTGGTGGCATAGATGACGGCGCTCACGGTCGTGCTCCCGTCCGGTTCCGGATGAGTCGGAGAAAAGCGTTCTCGAGGCCCGTCTCCCCCGTCTGTTCGCGCAGTTCGACCGGGGTCAGCTGGGCCACCAGTCGGCCTTCGCGCAGGAGGACGAGCTCGTCGCAGTGGCCGGCCTCGTCCATGACGTGGCTCGACACGAGCAGGGTGGTGCCGCGGTCGGCGAGTGCGCGGAAGTGCTCCCACAGCTCGGCGCGCAGCAGTGGATCGAGTCCGACGGTGGGTTCGTCGAGCACGAGCAGTTCGGGATCGCCCACCAGCGCACACGCGAGCGACACCCGGCCCATTTGACCGCCGGAGAGGGCCGCCGTCCGGTTGCCGGCGTGGTCGGTGAGCCCGACCGCCGCGAGGGTGTCGGCGACCGCGGCGCCCTTCCGCCCGTAGAGGGAGGCGAAATAGGAGACGTTCTCGGTGACGGTCAGGTCGGGGTAGACGCTCGGCGACTGGGTGACGTAACCGATGCGGCGGCGCAGTTCGGCGCTGCCCGCGCGCAGGCCCAGCACCGTGACCGTGCCGGATTCGACGATCTGGGTGCCGACGATCGTGCGCATCAGGGTGGTCTTCCCGCAGCCCGAGGGGCCGAGCAGTCCGGTGATCGCCCCGCGCGGGACGCGCACGCTCACGTCCTCGAGAGCTCGATGGGTGCCACGCCGAACGTGCAGATCGCGGATGTCGACAGCGTCGGAGATGTGGTCGATGGCCATGATCCACTCAATTCATCGAGTGTTGAAATCATCCTCGGATGAATTGTGCGCCTCACGTCTCGATCCGGTCAACCCCCGCGAGCGTCGCCAGTGGCCGACGGGAGCTCCGACGTACCATGAGTCCCATGAAGCACACGCGTCTCGCCCTGGCCGTCACCGCAACAGCACTGGTCCTGGCGGGATGCTCCGCCGGTGCCGACGAGCCCGCACCCTCCCCCGCCGTCTCGGTCGACACGCCGACGTCCTCGGCTCCCGAGACCACCACCTCCGACGAGGTCCCGCGCGACGCGCGCGAGAAGGTCTCCCCGGCCGGAGAGGGCGCAAAACTCACGGTCGTCGACATCCGCACCGGACGTCACGAGGGCTTCGACCGCGTGGTCTACGAACTCGGCGGCGAGGGCACACCGGGGTGGCGGGTCGGCTACGTCGACGAGGCACTCCAGCAGGGCAGCGGCAACGAGGTCCCCGTCGCCGGCAACGCCGTGCTGCAGGTGCTCATCGACGGCTCGGCCTATCCGTTCGACAGCGGTGTCGAGCAGTACGCCGGCCCGGATCCCGTGCTCGCCGATGCCGGCGGATCCGTGGTGGAGGTCAGCGGGTCCGGCGTCTTCGAAGGTGTCACCCAGTCGTTCATCGGCGTCGCCGCGCACGGCACGCCGTTCTCGGTGTACTCCCTCACCGGACCGACCCGCGTGGTGATCGACGTGGCTCGCTGACGCCTCGTCCTGTCGTGGTGCGAGCCTAGGCTTGACCTCGAGCGCACTCGAGGTCCTAGCCTCGGCTGCGACCCGAGGAGGCCGACACCATGAGCATGGAAGTCACCGCGTGGAACGCGATGTACAACGCGATGCACGCCGAGAGCGACCGCAGGCCGTTCTCCCGAGCGAGCCTACGGCGGATCGCCGAGTTCGCCCGGCCGCACCGCCGTAACATCACCTTCTATCTCGTCCTGAGCGTGACCATCGCGGCGCTCGGCGTCGCGACACCGGTACTCGCGGGCCGGGTGATCGACGCGATCGTCGACGGCGCTGCGGTCTCGGTCGTGGTGCTGCTCGCGGTGATCATCGCCGCGATCGCACTGATCGAGGCCGGCCTCGGGATCGCGAACCGCTGGTTGTCGGCGAGCATCGGCGAGGATCTCATCCTCGATCTGCGCACCACGGTCTTCGACCACGTGCAGCGCATGCCGGTCGCCTTCTTCACGAGAACCCGTACGGGCGCGCTCGTCTCGCGCCTGAACAACGACGTCATCGGTGCGCAGCGTGCCTTCAGCGACACCCTGTCCGGCGTGGTCGGCAACATCGTCACCCTCGCGATCACCCTGGTGGTGATGATCGGGATATCCTGGCAGATCACCCTTCTCGCACTGCTGCTGCTCCCGATCTTCGTGATTCCCGCCCGGCACATGGGCGCCCGGCTCGCGCAGCTCAGCCGGGAGGCCGCCAACCACAACTCGGTGATGAACACGCAGATGACCGAACGGTTCTCGGCTCCAGGCGCCACCCTGGTCAAGCTGTTCGGCCGTCCGGCACAGGAGTCGAGGGAGTTCGCCGTCCGGGCGACGCGGGTCCGCGACATCGGCGTGCGCACCGCGATGCTGCAGAGCGTGTTCGTCACCGCTCTGACACTCGTGTCCGCACTCGCGCTCGCGCTCGTCTACGGCCTCGGCGGTTTCTATGCCCTGCGCGACCAGCTCGATCCCGGTTCGGTGGTCGCGATGGCGATGCTCCTCACGCGCCTGTACTCGCCGCTGACGGCGCTGGCCAGTGCCCGCATGGACGTCATGAGTGCGATGGTGAGCTTCGAGCGGGTCTTCGAGATCCTCGATCTGAAGCCGCTGATGGAGCAGTCGCCCGACGCCCGGCCGGTGCCCGACGGTCCGGTCTCGGTGGAACTCCGGGATGTCACCTTCGCGTATCCGTCCGCCGACAAGGTCTCGCTCGCCTCCCTCGAGGAGGTCGCGGTGCTCGATTCGCGGGGCGGCGAAGAGGTGCTGCGCGACGTGTCGTTCCGCGTGGAACCGGGCCGGATGGTCGCACTGGTCGGATCGTCCGGCGCGGGCAAATCGACCATCGCACAACTGATCCCGCGATTGTACGATGTCGATTCCGGCGCCGTGCTGCTCGGCGGAGCGGACGTCCGCGAACTGACCGCCGACTCGATCCGCGCGACGGTCGGGCTGGTCACCCAGGACGGTCACCTGTTCCACGACACGGTCCGCAACAACCTGCTGCTCGCCCGCCCCGAAGCCGGCGAGGACGAACTGTGGGACGCCCTACGTCGCGCACGCCTCGAGCCCCTGATCGCGTCGTTGCCGAACGGACTCGACACGGTCGTCGGCGAACGCGGCTACCGGCTCTCGGGTGGTGAGCGTCAGCGGCTGACGATCGCGCGACTGCTGCTCGCCCATCCGCGGGTGGTGATCCTGGACGAGGCCACCGCCCATCTCGATTCGACCTCGGAGGCCGCTGTGCAGGAGGCGTTGACCGAGGCGCTCGAGGGTCGCACGTCGGTGGTCATCGCGCACCGCCTGTCGACCATCCGCGCCGCCGACGAGATCCTGGTCGTCGAGGCCGGGCGCATCGTCGAACGCGGCAACCACGACGATCTCCTGGCGGCGGGCGGCCGCTACGCGCAGCTGTACCGCACGCAGTTCGCCGATTCGGGACCGAAGGTATCGGTGGGAGCCCCCATACTCGACGCATGAGCGCCGGGACGTCGACGGTGCCACCGCCGACGTCCCGGCCGAGTGGATCGGCCGGCGGTCTCAGTCGCGGTATCCGCCGCGACCACCACGATCGTTGCGGTCGCTGCGGTGCGTGAAGTCGCCGGAGCGTCCGCCACGGCTGTCGCCGTACTCGCGCTTGCCGCCACGATCGCGCTTGCCGTGATCGCGACGGTCTCCCCCGCGTCGATCGTCGCCGCGACGGTCGTCGCGTCCGCGATACGAGCTGGGACGTCCGGACGGTGCGCCGGAGTCGGGCTGCAGCTGGATGAGCACGCCCGAGATTCGGGTGGAGCGCAGCGCGTCGAGGGTCTGCGGCGACAGATCCTTCGGCAGCTCGACGAGGCTGTGATCGGCACGGATGCTGATGTGCCCGAAATCGCCGCGGCGCAGTCCGCCCTCGTTGGCGATGGCACCGACGATCGCACCGGGCTGCACGCGGTGACGCTTGCCTACGGCGATGCGGTAGGTGGTCATCTCCTGGCCGTCGCGACCGACCTTCGGCCCGTCGTCGAAGCGACGCGGCGGACGCTCGCGCGGTTCGCGCTCGCGGCGCGGCGGTGCGACCGGCTCGGGTTCGGCCTCCATGAGGAACGACTCGCCGTCGCGAGACAGCACCGCCAGCGCGGCCGCGATGTCGGCGAGCGGCACGTCGTGCTCACGCTCGTAGTCCTCGATGAAGGTGCGGAACAGCTGCAGGTGATCGGAGGCGAGCGCCTCGGTGATCGAGTCGTTGAACTTCGATACGCGCTGGGCGTTGACGTCCTCGACGGTGGGCAGCTGCATCTCGGCGAGCGGCTGGCGGGTGGCCCGCTCGATCGCCTTGAGCAGGTGACGCTCGCGCGGAGCGACGAACAGCAGCGCGTCGCCGGTGCGGCCGGCGCGGCCTGTGCGGCCGATGCGGTGGACGTACGACTCGGTGTCGTGCGGGATGTCGTAGTTCACGACGTGGCTGATGCGCTCGACGTCGAGACCACGCGCGGCGACGTCCGTCGCGACGAGGATGTCGAGGGCGCCGCTCTTGAGCTGGCCGATGGTGCGCTCACGCTGGGCCTGCACGATGTCGCCGTTGATCGCGGCGGCCGAGAAGCCGCGGGCACGCAACCGCTCGGCGAGGTCTTCGGTGGCCTGCTTGGTCCGGACGAAGATGATCATCGCCTCGAACGACTCGACCTCGAGGATGCGGGTCAGGGCGTCGAGCTTGCGCTGGTGCGACACCAGCACCCAGCGCTGGGAGATGTTCGAGGAGGTCGTGGTCTTCGACTTGACCGTGATCTCTTCGGGGTCGTTGAGGTACTGCTTCGACAGCCGGCGGATCGCGCCGGGCATCGTCGCGGAGAACAGCGCCACCTGCTTGGTGTCCGGGGTGTCGGCGAGGATCCGCTCGACGTCCTCCTGGAAGCCCATGGTGAGCATCTCGTCGGCCTCGTCGAGCACGAGGAATTCGAGCTCCGAGATGTCGAGGGTGCCCTTGGAAAGGTGATCGATCACACGTCCGGGGGTGCCGACGATGACCTGGGCGCCGCGACGCAGCCCCGACAGCTGCACCCCGTACGCCTGGCCACCGTAGATGGGCAGCACGTGCAACCCGGGGATGTGCGCCGAATACTTGCCGAAAGCCTCTGCGACCTGCAGCGCGAGCTCGCGCGTGGGCGCAAGGATCAGCGCCTGCGGACGCTTCTTCGAGGTGTCGATGCGGGACAGGATCGGCACCGCGAACGCGGCGGTCTTGCCGGTGCCGGTCTGAGCGAGACCGACGACGTCCCGTCCCTCCAGCAGCGGCGGGATGGTCGCCGCCTGGATCGGCGACGGGGACTCGTAGCCCACATCCGAAAGCGCTTGCAGCACACGGGCATCGATGTCGAGATCGGCGAACGTGGGGGTGGCGTTTTCGGCGTCGGGGTCTTGCACAGTATCACTCATTTGACCTGCAGTTTATCGGATGAGCGTCGCTGACCTCGAATCATCGGCGCCCCGACCTCCCTCCGGCACCCTTGAGTCGCCGGTCCGGAGCCGTCGCGGCGAGGTGTTTCGCCCAGCGTCGCAGCGCGGGCCGCACCGGTGGATATTCGAGCCCGTGCCTGCGCGCGAACGCAGTGGCCGACGCCGTCGGGTACGTGTCGGTACTGACGAAGCTCAGCGTTTCCTTCTGCGCCCCGGTGAGCCACGCCGGCAGGATCCGCAGCGCGACGACGGGAACGAGACGACGCGGCGCGGGCACACCCAGCTCCCCCGCGACCAGGGCGACGAGTTCGGGCAGCGCCGGCGTCGCGTCGTCGAGAACCCAGTACGCCTGCCCCGCGGCCTGCGGGTCCCGCGGCACGAGCGCCAGGAACCGTGCGAGGTGGTCGACGGTGACGACGGGCACCACGGTGCCCCGGGAGCCGGGCACCGCCCGCAGCTGCCCGCGGGACAGTTGCAGCACGAGTTCCGCCAGGCCCAGGTACTGGTCGGCCTCCCCCGTCCGGGAGTCGCCGATCACGGTGCCGGGATTGACGACGGTGAGCGGGACGTTCAGCGCGGCCGCGAGCGCGCGCACCACCGCGTCGGCTTCGATCTTGGACGCTTCGTAGGCGCCGAGCCTGCCGTAGATCCGGCGCCGGTGACGCGGCGGCCACGGCACCGGCATCGTCGGATGCGCACCGACGCGATACCCGCTGACGTGGATCAGCCGGCGCGCCCCGGACGCGGCGGCGAAGCGGGTGATCTTCTCGGCCAGAACGACATTCACCGCGCGCGCCGCCTGCGGTGTCATGCCGAAGGCGAACGCGGCCGCGAGGTTGTGGACGTCGCGCACCTCCGGCACCGCCGGTTCGAGGGAGATCTCCGCGGCGTCGGGATCGAAGAGGTGAACCGAGAGCCGGTCGATCGGCACGCCGTCGCCCGCGAGCCGCTCCCGGAGCCGGGCCCCGGATTCCGCCGAGCGCACGACCGCGACGATCCGGCCGTCGTCCGGTCCGGTGAGCAGTTCGCGCAGCAGCCCGCGGCCGATGAAGCCCGTCGCGCCGAACACCACGGTTGCCCCGTTCGTCGCTGCCCCGTTCATCGTGAGGCTCCGATCAGGTCGAGCACGACGGCCTTCGCCTCGTGCAGCGGGGCGGTGTCGCGTCGCGCCCGCGCAACGACGGTCGCGCCTTCGACGAGACCGACGATCGCACCCGCGAGCGCTGCCGGGTTCGGCACGCCGTCCCGGACGAGGAGCTGCTCGAGGACGACCCGCCACGACTCGTACACCCGGGCGCAGCTCTCCTGCAGCGCGGGGTTCTCGGCGGCGGCGTCGACGGCGACGGACGCGACCGCGCAGCCGGCCGCGAAATCGGAGCGTTCGAGCCGGGCAGCGAGGTCGTCGAACACGGCCGAGACGACGGCGCCGGCGCCCCGGCCGTCGGCGATCAGCGACTCGAGCAGGCCGGTGAACTCCGCGCCGACCCGGTCGAGGGCGGCGACGACGAGCTCGTCCTTGCCGCCGGGGAAATGGAAGTAAAGCGAGCCGCGCGGTGCCGCGGCGCCGGCGGTGATGTGTGCGAGCCCGGTGCCGTGGTAGCCGCGGGTCTGGATGAGTTCGAGCGCGGTGTCGATCATGCGCGTCCTGGTTCGCGCTCCCTTGGTGGTCACGCCAAAATAATAGACCGGTCTACATATTTTAGGTAGGGGCCACACCGCCGACGGGCGTCGATGTGTGCGTTGGCACACTGAACGAGTTCTCGTTGCAGACCGAAAGGACGACCCGGTGTCGGAGCCCGTCAGCATTCCCACCCACTGGTACAACATCGCCGGCGACCTGCCTGTCGCTCCGCCGCCGCACCTGCACCCCGGCACCCGCGAACCGATCACCGCCGACGATCTCGCACCTCTGTTCGCCTCGGGACTGATCGAGCAGGAACTGTCGACCGAGACCGACATCGAGATCCCGGAGGCCGTGCGCGAGGTCTACGCCGGTTACCGCTCCACGCCCCTTTTCCGCGCCCGCTCGTTCGAGAAGGCACTCGGCACCCCGGCCCGCATCTACGTCAAGTACGAGGGCGTGAGCCCGGTGGGCAGCCACAAGGTGAACTCGGCGGTCGCACAGGCCTACTACAACTCGCTCGACGGCGTCACCCGGCTCACGACGGAGACCGGTGCCGGACAGTGGGGTTCGGCCCTGTCGTTCGCGTGCGCGAAGTTCGGTATCGATCTCGAGGTGTGGCAGGTCCGCGCCTCCTACGACTCGAAGCCCTACCGCCGCTTCCTCATCGAGACCTACGGCGGCACAGTACATCCCAGCCCGTCCGACCTGACGGAGGCCGGTCGCGCCGTCCTTGCCGAGCACCCGGACACACCCGGCTCGCTCGGCATCGCGGTCTCGGAGGCCGTGGAGGTCGCAGTGAAGGACGCCGCCGCCCGCTACACCCTCGGCAGCGTGCTCAACCACGTGGTGCTGCACCAGACCGTCATCGGCCTCGAGGCCGTGGAGCAACTGCGGGCCGCGGGTGAGGACCAGGCCGACGTCGTCTTCGGTTGCGCGGGCGGCGGTTCGAACCTCGCCGGCCTGTCGTTCCCGTTCCTGCGCGAGGTCATCCACGAGCGGGCGACCACGCGTGTCGTCGCCGTCGAGCCCGCGGCGTGCCCGTCGATCACCCGCGGCGAGTACCGCTACGACCACGGTGACATCGCGGGTCTGACCCCGCTGCTGAAGATGCACACCCTCGGTCAGGACTTCATCCCGGATCCGATCCACGCCGGCGGGCTGCGATATCACGGCATGGCGCCGTTGCTCAGCCACACCGTCGAGCTCGGCTACGTGCAGGGACAGTCCGTGGCACAGACCGATGCCTTCTCCGCGGCGGTGCTCTTCGCCCGGAACGAGGGCATCGTGCCGGCGCCGGAGTCGTCGCACGCGATCGCCGCGGCCGCGGAGTACACGCGGGGCCTCACCGAACCCGAGGTCATCGTGATCGGCCTGTCCGGCCACGGCCAGCTCGATCTGCCCGCCTACCACTCGTACCTGTCGGGCGAGCTCGACCGAGATCCCCCCGGTCCGTCCGGGCGGTGAGTGCTCGCCCGCCCGGGCGGACCGTCCCATACTGGAGGTGTGGGGTACGCCACGCGCGAGGAGGCAGGCCGGCGACTCGCCCGGTCGGCCGGGCACCTGCACGACGCCGACCCGGTGGTCCTCGCACTACCTCGCGGCGGCATTCCCGTCGCCCGTGAACTCGCCGCAGCCCTCGATGCGCCCCTGGACGTCCTCGTGGTGCGCAAACTGGGCGTGCCCTGGCATCCCGAACTCGCGATGGGCGCGATCGCCGAAGGACCGGGTCCCGGAACCGCCGGGGAATCGACCACGCAGGACGCCGTCTTCCGGGTCCTCAACGACGACGTGATCCGGCGCGGGCGGATCGCCCCCGAATCCGTGGCGGCCGTCGAGCGACGCGAGCTGGCCGAACTGGCTCGACGTGCCGATTGCCTGCGTGCCGGTCGCACCCGGGTGCCGCTGGAGGGCCGCACGGCGATCGTCGTCGACGACGGCATCGCCACAGGTGCGACGGCCGCGGTGGCATGCCTCGCCGCGCGCGCCTCCGGAGCGACCCGGGTCGTCCTCGCGGTGCCGGTGGCCTCCCCCGACGCACTGCGCCGGGCCGGCCGGACGGCCGACGAGGTGATCTGCCCGTGGACGCCGGTGGACACCGACAGCGTCGGCGCCGCCTACGACGACTTCCATCAGCTCGGCGACGACGAAGCGATTCTCCTTCTCCGAAATACTGGTACTTCCGGTACCGGGAAATCCGACGAGACGATCCGATAGTGGCAATCCTCGTTACCGGCGGGTAGCATTGTTACCTGGATCACTGCCTATCGGACTGTAAAAAGGGGGCAAAGCGGTCCGAGGGTAATGCATTTCCCAACGACGTGTGATGCAATGCACACCGACAGCACCTAACGATGGAGGGGTCACAGTGAGTGAGATTGCCGTACCACAGTCGTTCTCGATTCCCGAGAACACGTCGATGGCCGACAGCGTCTTCCGGCACGAGAAGGAGTCGCCTGAGTTCGTGCCGTTTGAGCGACTGGTCGACGGCAAGTGGGTTCCCGTCACCGCCCGCCAGTTCGCATCCGAGGTGCGCGCCGTGGCGAAGGGCCTGATCGCGTCGGGTATCGAGCTCGGCGACCGCGTCGCGGTCCTGTCGGCGACGCGCTACGAATGGGTCCTGCTCGACTACGCCATCTGGGCCGCGGGCGGTGCCACCGTGGCGATCTACGAGACGTCGTCGGCCGACCAGGCCCAGTGGATCCTCGAGGACTCCGGGACCAAGCTGCTCATCGTCGAGAACTCCGGTCACGTCGACACCGTCCGCGAGGTCGCCGAGAACGCCCCGACCGTGCGCGAGATCCTGCAGATCGAGCCGGCGCCGGGCGGCAAGAGCGCGGTCGACGAGCTCATCGCACGCGGCGCAGCGGTCACCGACGAGCAGGTCGAGGAACGGCGCAACTCGGTCACGGCCGAATCCGCGGCGACCCTCATCTACACCTCCGGCACCACGGGCCGGCCGAAGGGCGTCCAGCTCAAGCACCGCCACTTCGCCTCGGAGTCCGCAGCCTGCGGCCTGGCCCTGCCCGACTCGATGCACGAGGGCCAGCGCACCCTGTTGTTCATCCCGATGGCACACGTCTTCGCGCGCCTGATCTCGTTCGCGGCATTCGACAGCAAGGTCACCGTCGGTCATACCTCCGACCTGACGACGCTGCTCGACCAGTTCGCGGTCTTCAAGCCGAACTTCATCCTCTCGGTGCCCCGCGTGTTCGAGAAGGTCTACAACTCGGCGAAGCAGAAGGCCTACGACGGCGGCAAGGGCAAGATCTTCGAGAAGGCCTCGGAGGTCGCGATCGAGTACAGCAAGGCCCTCGAGAACGGCGGCCCCGGCCTCGGCCTGAAGATCCAGCACTTCGTCTTCGACAAGCTGGTCTACGGCAAGCTCAAGGCCGCGCTCGGCGGCAACGTCACCCGGGCCGTCTCGGGCGGCGCCGCACTCGGCGCACGTCTCGGCCACTTCTTCCGCGGTGTCGGCGTCACCATCTACGAGGGTTACGGCCTGACGGAGACCACCGGCGGCATCATCATGAACACCCCGGCCGCCCAGAAGATCGGCACCGTCGGCACGCCGTTCAACGGCTGCGCCGCGAAGATCGCCGAGGACGGCGAGCTCCTCCTCAAGGGCCCCCAGGTGTTCGACGGCTACTGGCAGAACGACAAGGCCACCGACGAAGCCATCCGCGACGGCTGGTTCCACACCGGCGACATCGGTGCGATCGACGAGGACGGCTTCATCTCGATCACCGGCCGCAAGAAGGAACTCATCGTCACCGCGGGCGGCAAGAACGTCGCCCCGGCCGTCCTCGAGGATTCGCTGCGCGCCCACCCGCTGATCAGCCAGGTCATCGTGGTCGGTGATTCCAAGCCATTCGTCGGCGCGCTGATCACCCTCGATCCGGAGGCGCTGCCGGGCTGGCTCGAGCGACACGGTCTGCCGGCGGAAACCACGGTCGCCGATCTGATCAAGAACCCCGACCTGATCGCCGAGATCGACGAGGCGGTTGCCGAGACCAACAAGAAGGTCTCGAAGGCCGAGGCGATCCGCAAGTACCGCCTCCTCGAGACCGATTTCAGCGTCGAGAGCGGCGAGCTGACCCCGACGCTCAAGCTCAAGAGGAACATCATCCACGACAAGCACGGCGCCGAGATCGCAGCGATCTACAACTGAGGTTCCACACCGTCGACCGGGCCCCTCGTCACCGCGAGGGGCCCGGTCGTTTCTCGGGGAATCTGGGAATCCGGTCGGCCACGTCGCCCACGAACGCGGCAATATCCGAAGTCACCCTGCGATGTACGGGTTCGTGCAACAGGTCGTGCCCGGCATCGGAATACTCGCACCACTGTGCCCCGGGCAGCGACGACGCCCACTCGCGTACCGGGTCGATGGGGGCCAGCCGGTCGTCGACGCCGTGGACCAGCAGGACCGGCAGGTCGCTCGCGCCGAGCGCTTCGGCCGTCTCCGGCAGGGCCGCGGTGCGCGGCGTACCGCACAGCACGACGCCCGCGAGGCGGCTACCACCGGAGGGATCGGCATCCAGCGCCGTCAGGACCGTCGCCGCCCCCAGCGAATGGCCCATCACCACCAGCGGCAGACCGGACTCGGCGGCGAGGCCGGTGAGCACGCCGAAGTCCTCGGCGTGGAACTCGACGTTGCCCGGTGAGCCGGGTTCTCCTTCGGAGAGCCCGTGTCCGGCGAGGTCGAGTCCCCACCACGCGATGCCGTGGGCGGCGAGGCCGGAGGCGAAACGGTGGTAGTGCCCGGTGTGCTGCCCGAAACCGTGCGCGAACACCACACCGGCTCTCGCGTCGTCGACGGTCCGGCACCGCCAGTGGACCCGGCCGACCGACCCGGGGAAGAACGTCAACGGCATGGCCTCATTGTGGCCGGAGCCGGAAGGTCACCAGCAGCCGCCCTCACCGCGATAGGTGGGAACCTCGGTGCGTCCGTTCTCGTCGACGAGGTACACCCGGTCGAACCTCTCGCACAGTTCGCCGGCCTTCGCGTGGCGGAACCACACCCGTCCCCCGACGGGGATCGACGCGGCAGCGCGACCGCGCACCGGGGTCTGCACCTCGCCGGCACCTTCCGTCCCCAGCAACTTCAATCCCGCAGGACGGACCGGGCGCGGCACCCGCGAGGCGCCGGTCGGGCCGGACGCGATGTACCCGCCGCCGAACAACGTCGTGACCGACGGTGACGGTTTGCGTACGGCAGGCAGCGCGAAGAACATCGACGGGTTCGGGGTGAACGCCCGGTAGCCGTCGAACAGGGTGGGCACATACAGCCCCGATCCCGCGGTGGCCTCGGTGACGACACGATCGGCGGTGGTCACCTCGAGCGAGCCGGTTCCGCCACCGTTGACCAGTTCGAGGTCACCCACGACCGCACGCACGGCCTCCACCACGGCGCGGCGGCGCGAGGAGAGATCCCGCGCCGACAGTCCCTTGACGAGCCGTACCGGCAGCGACGAGTCGGGCAGGCCCGCGATCTGGGCCTCGTAGAACATCACTCCGACGACGTCGAATCCGGCGGCGTCGGCGCGACGGGCCAGGCCGGAGGCTGCCTCCGGGTCGCGCAGCGGAGAACGGCGCACACCGAGATGGAGCGGACCCACCCGCAACGACGCATCGATGTCCAGGCAGACCTTCGTCCGGAAAGTGTTCTTCCCCAAAGCCGTACGGATGATGTCGAGGTGCTCGGCCGAATCGACCATGAGCGTGATCGCCTGCACCGCGTCCGGCGACACCGCGAGCTTCCCGAGCGCCGCCCGGTCGACCGTGGGGTAGCCCATCAGGATGTCGCGCGCTCCGTGCTCGACGAGCCACAGCGCCTCCCGTAGCGAGTACGCCATGATGCCGCGAAAACCGCCGCGGGTGGTCAGTTCCGGGCCGAGGACCTCGGCGAGGACGGCACGACAGCGCACCGATTTGCTCGCGACCCGCACGGGCACACCGTTCGCGCGGCGGATCAGGTCGTCGGCGTTGCGCCGCAGGGTGGGCAGATCGACGGCGGCGAACGGCGGGTCGAGGTCGGCCGTCGCCGCGTGCACCCGGTCGAGGGCGGCGTCGTGAACGGAAGCAGCACGGAGCACGGGCGATCCCTTCGAAAAGGTCGGGTCGGGTCAGGAACGTTCTACGGCACGGGTCGCGATGATGTCGGCGACGACTCCCAGTTCGGCCGTGGCCGCCTCGCCGTCGCGATCGACGAGCCACCGGAGCACGACGCCGTCGAGCACGGACAACGACAGTCGTGCGAGCGTCGAAGTGGGCAGCGACCATTCGACGCCGCACCGCTCGGCGCAGGTGTCGAGGAACAACTGGGCCTGCTTGTCCATCAGGCGGTACTGCTCCACGGCGATCTCGCCGCCGGCGGGACTGCCATCGGTGCGCTGCCGGAGCGAGTAGGCGGTGATCTCGTAGGTGAGGGTCTGCAGCCCCGGCGTGGACTCGATCGTCGACCACATGGAGCGAAGGCCGGTGTGGAGCATCGAGCGGAGACAGTCGACGCCGCCGGTCTGCTGCGCGTCCTCGGGCACATCGAAGGCCGCGTGCATGGCTCCGGCGAGTTCGCCGACGACGGCGTTCGCCATGGCGACGACGAGGGCTTCCTTGCTGTCGAAACAGTAGTGGACAACACCCAGTGACACTCCGGCCTTCTCGGCGACGGCGCGGACCGTGACGGCTCCGACTCCCCCGCCCTCCGCCAGTTCCAGTGCTGCTGCCACGAGTTGGGCGCGGCGCTCGTCAGCAGGCAACCGATTCGGCATGACCCTGATGGTAGAGGTCGGGAAAGGTTCACGAGCAGGTGTTGACTTGGACGCTTGTCCAGGTCGAAGATGAGGCATGGCCACCTGGCACAACTGGGCTCGCACCGAGAGTGCGGCACCTCGCCGTTTCGAGACCCCCGGCAGCACCGACGACCTCGCGCGCGTCGTCGTCCGCGCCTCCGAGCAGGGCGAACATGTCAAGGCCGTGGGCGCCGGGCACTCGTTCACCGGCGCGGCCGTCACCGACGGCACGCTCATCTCGCTCGACCGGATGTCCGGTCTCGTCGCGGTGGAACCGTCGGCCACCGGCGCGCGCGTCACCGTGCGGGCGGGGACGCGACTGCGCGGCCTGGGCGACCTGCTGTGGGCACAGGGCCTCGCCGTACCGAATCTCGGCGACATCGACGTGCAGTCCGTCGCCGGCGCGATCTCGACCGGCACCCACGGCACCGGCGCGACCTTCCGCGGACTGGCAGCAGCCGTGTGCGGCGCGACGATCGTGCTCGCCGACGGCCGGATCGTCGACTGCTCCCCCGAGCACGAGCCCGACCTGTTCGAGGCCGCCCGGCTCGGCCTCGGCGCCCTCGGCGTGCTCGCGACCGTGACGCTCGATTGTGTCCCCGCATTCCGCCTGCGCGCAGAGGAAGCCCCCTCGTCGCTCCGCACCACACTCGATGTCCTCGACGAACTGCGAAGCGGTGTCGACCATTTCGAGTTCTACTGGTTCCCGCACACCGACGGCGTGCTCATCAAACGCAACACCCGCCTCCCCGGTGAGGCACCGGTGCAGCCGGTCGGGCGGGTGCGCACCCTCCTCGACGACGAACTGCTCTCCAACGGCGCCTTCGCACTCCTCCAGCAGGTCGGGACGCGGGTTCCCGCCACCATCCCGGCGCTGAACCGGGTCGCGTCCCGGGCGTTGTCCCCGCGCACCTTCGTCGACCGCAGTTACCGGGTGTTCGCCTCCACCCGCCGGGTGCGGTTCCGGGAGATGGAGTACGCGCTCCCCGCCGAGCACCTTCCAGCGGTTCTGCGCGAGATCGATGCGTGGCTGCAGCGCACGGACGTTCGTGTCGGTTTTCCGGTGGAGGTGCGGTTCGCGCAGGGCGACGATGTCTGGTTGTCCACGGCGCAGGGCCGCGATACCGCCTATGTGGCCGTGCACCAGTACCATCGGCGCGACCACACGCCCTACTTCGACGGTGTCGAGCCGATCCTGCGCGCCGCGCAGGGACGCCCGCACTGGGGCAAGCTCCATTCCCTGACCGCGGACGCTCTACGCGAGCTCTACCCTCGGTTCGACGACTTCCTCGCCGTGCGCGACCGCGTGGATCCGCACCGCACCTTCACGAACCCGTATCTGCGCCGCGTCCTGGGCGAATGACGCCCGAGCCGACTCACCCGGACGGACTCAGAGGAAGGCGGCGTCCCACGAATTGCGCCGGAGCACATCCCGTTCGGCATCGGTCAGACCGAGCTGATCCTTCAGCCCTGCGAGGTTGTCGTCGACGTAACCACCGAAATAGGCGGGATCGTCCGAGTGCACGCTCACCGACAGGCCCGCCTCGAGCATGCGGCGCAGCGGATGGTCGGCGAGCGTATCCACCACGCGGAGGCGGACATTCGAGAACGGGCAGACGGTGAGGGGAATGCTCTCGTCGACCAGGCGCGCGACGAGTTCGGGATCCTCGAGCGAGCGGATGCCGTGGTCGATGCGCTCGGCGCCGAGCAGATCGAGCGCCTGCCGAACATATTCCGGAGGTCCCTCCTCCCCCGCGTGCGCGGTGATGTGCAGCCCTTCGGCCCGCGCCCGCGCGAAGACGTCCTCGAACAGTGACGGCGGGTGACCGACCTCCGCCGAGTCCAGGCCGAGAGCGATGATCGGCGCACCGAGGCGCAGCAGTTCGCCGAACACCTCATGCGCTTCGGGCACGGGGCGATCGCGCACGATCGACGCGATCATCGCCGCATCGACCCCGAACTCCCGGTGTGCCCCGGCGACCGCGTCGGAGAGCCCGGCTACGACCTCTGGCAGCGGGACACCGCGCGAGGTGTGGGCCTGCGGATCGAAGAAGAACTCCGCGTGGGTGACACCCGCCCGCGCCGCACGAGCGAAATAGGCGCGGGCGAGGTCGGCGAAGTCCTGCGCGGTGCGCAGGACCTCCATGTTCGCGTAGTACAGGTCGAGGAACGACTGCAGATCGGTGAACTCGTAGCGGCTGCGCAGATCGTCGAGATCGCGATAGGGCAACTCGATGCGGTTCCGCTCGGCGAGGGCGAGGATCAGCTCGGGTTCGAGCGTGCCCTCGATGTGCACGTGCAGTTCTGCGAATCCGTCGGTCACCTGATCCTCGTCATCTCTCGTTCGGTCTTTCAGCGACCCTTCCACACCGGAGCTCAGCGACCCTTCCACACCGGAGCTCAGCGACCCTTCCACACCGGAGCTCAGCGACCCTTCCACACCGGAGCTCAGCGACCCTTCCACACAGGGGGTCGCTTCTCGGCGAATGCGGTGGCGCCTTCACGCGCGTCCTCCGAGGTGAACACGGGCGCCATGATCTCCATCTGCTTCGCGAATGCTTCGTCGCTCGACCAGTCGGCCGAGCGGACGATGATCTCCTTGGTCGCCGCCACGGCGAGCGGTCCGTTCGCTGTGATGCGCTCGGCCAGTTCGAATGCACCCTCGAGTGCCCCACCGGGTTCGGTGAGGCGATTGACGAAACCGTATCCGTAGCCTTCCTCGGCGGTGAACGCGTCCCCGGTGAGGGCGAGTTCGAGGGCCTTCTGGTAAGGGATGCGCGACGGCAGGCGCAGCAGGCCACCGCCCCCGGCGACGAGGCCGCGCTTGACCTCCGGGATGCCGAACTTCGCGTCCTTCGCGGCGACGACGAGGTCGGTGGCCAGGACGAGTTCGGTTCCGCCGGCGAGGGCGAATCCTTCGACGGCGGAGATGAGCGGCTTGCGCGGCGGCGCCTCCGTGAAGCCGAGACCCTTACCGGGCACGACCACGTTCTCGCCTGCGACGAACGCCTTGAGGTCCATGCCCGCGCAGAAGTTGCCGCCGGCTCCGGTGAGCACACCGACCGACAGGGAGTCGTCGCTGTCGAGCTGGTCGACCGCCTCGGCGAGCGCGTGGCTCACGGCGGCGTTGACGGCGTTGCGCGCCTCGGGCCGGTTGATGGTGATGACGAGAACGCGATCGCGTCGTTCGAGCAGGACTACGTCGGACATGGACACACCTCTCCACTACGAAAAATGCCGGTTCATCGGGTTACAGGCTGTATACCGGACGGGAACCTGTTGCAGGGTTCACGACACCCGGACGGCGATCTGATCGACGAAGCCCTCGTCGTCGATGCGCACCTGATCGCCCGTGCGGAACCAGCCGTCCTCCGTGAACGTCTCGTCCGTGGCGCACGGATCGCGCCAATAGCGGCGGGCCACGCTCGGTCCGCGACAGAGCAGTTCGCCGACACCGTGTTCGGCATCGGGCCCGAGCAGCGCGATCTCGATCCCTCCGAACGGCACTCCGACACTGCGGGGATGGCGGGAGCGGTGTTCCGAAGGCAGCAGCAGACCGATCCCTCCCGTCTCGGCGACTCCCCAGCCCCGCACACACCGCGAGGTGGGGAAAGCTGCGCGGAGGTGCCGCCACGGTGCGCGGATCACGCGGGATCCCGAGACCACGACGGTCCCCCCGGAGGCGAGGGTGGGCAGCAACTGGACGCTGCATCCGACCGCCGTGGACAGCGGCGCCGTCAGCACGGTCCGTACGCCGTCGCCGACGAGATCCATTGCGTGGGCGACGGCCTCGATCGTCGACAGCACGTTGGTGTTCGTCAGTTCGACGCCGCGCAGTCCACCACCGGCGACGCGCACGTAGTAGAGCACCGCGAGCTCGTCCGGTGACGCACCTCCGTCGAGGAAGGCGACACCGTCGGGCAGATCGGAGTCCAGGGTGAGAACCGCACCGCTGTGGACCCCGATCTCCGCCGTTTCCTCGGGGCTGCAGCTCGGGTCGGGGAGCACCGGAACACCTCCGGCAAGGACCACGCCCAGGAACCCGATCAGCCAACGGACCCCGTTCGGCTGACAGACGACCACCCGGTCGGTGGGGCCGACCCCCTGATCGAGGAGACCACCGGCGACGCGGGCGGCGGCGGCCCACAGTTCGCGGTAGGTGAGTGCGCGGCCGCATCGGTCGACCACCGCGACGCGGTTCGCGAAACGCAACGCACTCCGATCGAGCAGCTCGGCGATGCACGGCTCCAGGCAGTCGTACTGGAGGATGCCGCTGTCGCGGCGAGTGACCCGATCGTCCCGGAGCCAACGACTCCCTGCCGGAATTTCCACTACGGCCACCGACATGCCACCTCCCACCCGGCGTGCGTGCCTGCACTATATGGCGTGGATCACAGCCATGTGAGGAAACGGCGGGTCACGGACAACCGGGGAAGGTGCCGCAGGGTGGTCGCTGGAACGTCCGTCAGGCGCTCGCTGCCGCCGAACGCTCCTCGGCGGCACGCTGTTCCTTCTGGCTCGCGGGACGGTCGAAGGCGAGCGCGGCCACGAGCCCGATGAGCAGGATGCCGGCGGGAAGCCACAACGATTCGGCCATCGCCGCGGCGAACGGTTCGTGCAGGGGCTCCGGCAGGACGGAGCCGGACGTCTCCATTTCCGGCGCCCCTCCTCCCCCGCCGACACCGTTGGCGCTCAACCGCGCCGCCATGATCGCACCGAGAGCGGCACTCCCCATCACCGCGCCCACCTGACGCGTCGTGTTGTACACACCGGAACCCGCCCCGGCCCGGCTCGGTGCGAGACCGTTCGTCGCGGTGGCCGAGAGCGGCGACCAGATGCCCGCGTTCGCCACCCCGATCAGGGCGATCGGCAGCAGCAACTGCCAGATCTCCGCGTCGGGGGTCATCACCAGCGCGAGCCAACCCAGCCCGATCGTGAGCAGCGAGAAGCCGGTGCCGGCGATCAGCCGCGGATGGACCCGGTCGACGAGCCTGCCCACGAGCGGCGCGAGCACACCACTGAAGACCGCCATCGGCACCATGAGCATCGCGGCGCCGGTCGGGCTCAGACCGCGCACCGACTGGGCGTAGAACATGATCGGCAGCATGACGCCGGTGATGGCGAAACCCATCGTCGCGATACCGATGTTCGCCAACCCGAAGTTGCGGTCCCGGAACAGCGACAGCGGTACGAGCGGTTCACCGCGGTTGAGCGACTGCTGGACGACGAACACGACGAGCAACACGATGCCCAGCCCGATCAGCACCCACACGCGGGCGGTCCACTCGAACGAGTTGCCCTCCTGGATCCCGAACACGAGGCAGAACAGGCCGGCGCCGCTGAGCAGCATGCCGAGCACGTCGAACCGGTGCGGGCTCGTGGGCAGCACCGGCACGTACCGCACTGCGAGCGCGAACCCGACGATCCCGACGGGCACGTTCACGAAGAAGATCCATTCCCAGCCCAGCCCGTCGACCAGGACACCGCCGGCCAGCGGCCCGACGAGCGTCGCGACCCCGGCCACGGCGCCCCACAGGCCCATCGCGGTCCCGCGCCGCTCACGCGGGAAGATCCGGGTCACCACGGCCATGGTCTGCGGCGACATGAGCGCCGCGCCGAATCCCTGGAACACGCGGGCGACGATGAGCATCTCGATCGTCGACGAGAAACCGCACCACAACGACGCGATCGTGAACAACACCAGCCCGCAGAGGTAGACCCGGCGCTGACCGAAGCGGTCGCCGAGGCGGCCCGTCACGAGCAGCGGCACCGCGTAGGCGAGCAGATAGGCGCTCGTGACCCACACGACGGCGGCGATGTCGGCCCCGAAGGTCCGCATGATCGCCGGGTTGGCGACGGCGACGATCGTGCTGTCCACCAGGATCATGAAGAAGCCCAGGCACAGAGCGCCCAACGCCGCCCAGCGGGCACCGTCGGACATCTCCACCGCCACATCGGACCCGCGTTCGCGCGTGTCCACCCCACTGTCGTCGCTCACCGGACCTCTCCCCTCGTCGGCGGTCTACGGTAGCGGGGTGGACCCGCACATCTCGAGCATCGCCGCCCTCGCGTGGTGTCGTGCACTGGGCCTACCCGACGGCGCACTCGTCGAACCCGGGTGCGTGACGCGTGTCGACGACTCGTTCCGCGACGTCCGACTGCTCGCCGTGGGGCGTGCCACCGCGATCGTCGGACCCGACGCCGCGGTCTCCCGCCTCGCGGCCGAACCCGACCCGGCCGAGATCGATGCCCCGAACGCCGAGCTCGTCGTCGCAGGCCACGCGGGTCGCACGGAGATCCTCGCCCTGTGCACCGACTGGATCGACGCGACACGCGTCGAGAACCCGCTCATCTCCGACGACCCCGAGGACCTCGCCGAACTGCTGCGGTGCTGCCCGCCCGACGACGTCACCGAGGCCGAACTGTCGCCGACCGGGCCGTCGCGCGTGTTCGTATTGCTCGACGACGATCACCGTCCCCTCGCCGGCGCGGCCTACAGCGAACTCGGGTCGTTGCTGGCCGATGTGCGGGTGCTGACGACACCGCCGGCGCGCCGGCTCGGGCTCGCCTCGACGGTCGCGACGCTGGCGACCCACGACGCGCTCGACGCCGGACTCGTCCCGCTGGCCCGCATGCGCCGCGACAACCGCGGTGCCCGGACGGTCGCGGCGGTGTCGGGATACGACATCTGGGGAACCCTCGTGACGGTTCGGGTTCCACCCGGGAAGTGACGAGTGTGCACGGAAGGATGCGTAGGTGACCGAGAACAAGTACGTCGAGCCGGGTGCGGAGTTCGCCCGCGACACCAACTACATCCGAACCCGCATCACCGCGGACGGGCGCGACGGCTATCCCGTCGAGTCGGGGCGGTACCGGCTCGTCGCCGCCCGGGCGTGCCCGTGGGCCAACCGCACCCTCATCGTGCGGCGGCTGCTCGGTCTCGAGGACGCTCTGTCGCTGGGACTGTGCGGCCCGACGCACGACGAGCGCAGCTGGACGTTCGATCTCGACCCGGGCGGGGTCGACCCCGTCCTCGGCATCCCGCGACTGCAGGACGCGTACTTCGCGCGATTCCCCGGATACGACCGCGGCATCACCGTCCCGGCCGTCGTCGACGTGCCCACCGGGCAGGTCGTGACGAACGACTATCCGCAGATCACCCTCGACTTCTCCACCGAGTGGACGCAGTTCCACCGCGAGGGCGCCCCGGATCTGTATCCCGAGGAGCTACGAGGCGAAATCGACGAGGTGGCCGAGCTCGTCTACCAGGACGTCAACAACGGCGTGTACCGGTGCGGTTTCGCCGGTTCGCAGGAGTCCTACGACAAGGCCTTCGACCGTCTCTTCGCCCGCCTCGACTGGCTCGAGGAACGCCTCGGGGCGCAGCGCTATCTCGTGGGCGAGACCATCACCGAGGCCGACGTGCGCCTGTTCACCACGCTCGTCCGGTTCGATCCCGTCTACCACGGGCACTTCAAGTGCAACCGGAACCGGCTCGCGGACTTCCCGGCGCTGTGGGCCTACGCGCGCGATCTGTTCCAGACACCCGGCTTCGGCGACACCATCGACTTCGTTCAGATCAAGCAGCACTACTACCTCGTGCACACCGACGTCAATCCCACGGGCATCGTGCCGAAGGGACCGGACCTGTCGAACTGGCTCGATCCGCACGGCCGTGAGGCGCTCGGCGGGCGGCCGTTCGGGGACGGCACACCGCCGCCCCCGCCGCGTCCGAGCGAGGTGGTCCCCGAAGGGCACGGCACGGTCGCCCGCTGATCCCCTGCGACGCTGACCCCCCTGCGACGGTTCCTACGGCCGGCGGGGCCGGTAGGTGCCGATCGTCCAGTACACACCGTGCGGGTCCCGGCAGGTGAACCCGTGCGATCCGTAGTCCTCGTCGCGGAGTTCGACGGTCACGGTCGCGCGGACCGCCGGGTCCTCCGCCTGCGCCGAGGCGAGCACCCTCTCGTACAGGGCATCGACGGTGACGTCGTCGGGAAGCACGAGATAGGCGGCGCCCCTGTCGGCGTGCTGGTCGAGCGGCGACCCGCGACCGGTCGAGCCGAGCATGACCCCTCCGCCGTGCGGCCAGAGCAGGGCTGCGTGGTCGACGCGATCCCCTTCCCCGTAGACCTCCGCTTCGGCGAACCCGAGGGTGTCCACGAGGAAACGGATCGCGCCCCGGGCGTCGGTGTAGGCGAAGCACGGCCACACCGTGTCGACGGTGGGTGTGAGGGTGGTCGACTGCTGCGTGGAATTCGTTGTGTTCGTCATGTCTCCGAGTGTCGGCCCGGAACCCCCCGGTCGTCTTGGACGAATGGGAACACCTCGTCCTCGAGCCACCGCGACGGCGGGACGCCCGCCAGATCGCGCCAGTCGCGTGCGAGATGCGCCTGGTCGTAGAAGCCGCACTCGGCGGCGACATCGGCGAGGCGGCGGCCGGGGCCGGCCCGCAGCATCCGTCGCGACCGGTCGAAGCGCGCCACCCGGGCCACGTCCTTCGGGGACAGTCCGAACTCGGCGGCGCACCGGTTCGCGAGGTGTCGCCTGCTCCATCCGAGTTCGTCCGCAACAGCGCGGACCGGGCGAGCCGGGTGCGTCACGAGCAGGTGCCAGGCGTGGACGAGGTGCCCGTCCGGACTCGTCGACCGTGCGGCGACCAGGCGGCGGGTGAGAATCCGGTCGAGGACGGCGAACCGCTCGTCCCACGATTCGACCGCGGAGATCCGGTCGAACAACTCCCGGCCGTCGGCGCCGATGACGTCCTCGAGGTCGACGGCCCACGGCCCGAGCGCGGCGGCGGGCACACCCAGCAGGGCGCGCGCACCCGCGGGGGTGAGCGCGAGTTGGATCCCGTGCTGCCGGCCGTGGTGGACGATGGGCACCGGTTGCGTCGACAACCCTCCGGCGAGCGCGTCGAAACGTTCCGGGCACCGTCCGTCGCCCCGCGAGAGTTCGACGGGTTCGGAGATCGTGAGGATTACGGTGACCTCCGGAGAGGGCATACCCAGATGGGTCCCCGACGGGAAACCGTCGAGCCGATACCCCTCGTACGACCGTACGTAGGGTGTCAGCAGGGGTGTCGGACGCCGCCTGGCGCCGTCAGACTCACCGACTGCGGACCCGGTCATGGCACCAGCGTAGTGAGAGCAGTCCGGAAGACAAGAGCACCGGAGAACAGGGGCACGATGAGCAACAAGGCAGGCGTCGCAGAGGCCTTTATCGTCAAGATGCTGGACAACGGCGCGAGGCTGCAGGGCCCTGCGGTGGCCAAGTACGTCGATCTCATGCGGCGCTCGCACCCCGACGAGTCCCCGGCGCAGATCATCGAGCGGCTCGAGAAGCAGTTCCTGCTGACCGTCACCGGCAGCGGGTCCGCGGCGGGCGCGACCGCAGCCTTCCCCGGCATCGGGACACTCGCGGCCATCGGCGCGGTCGGCGCCGAGACGGCCTTCTTCTTCGAGGCGTCCGCGCTGCTCACCCTGGCCATCGCATCGGTGCACGGGATCGAACCCCACAACCACGAGCAGCGCCGCGCGCTGGTGCTCGCCGTCTCCCTCGGTGACGCCGGCCGGGAGATCGTCGCGACCGCGACCGGCGCGTCGCTGCGCAACTGGCCCAAGGCGCTGACCACCGGCGCGGGCGGCACCCAGCTGAAGACGCTGAACAATTCCCTGGTCAAGAAATTCATCCGCCGGTACTTCGCCAAGCGCAGTCCGCTGCTGATCGGCAAGCTCGTCCCCGCTGGTATCGGCGCCGCGATCGGTGGCGTCGGCAACCGTGCGCTGGGCAAGCGCACGATCCAGAACGCCCGCGACGCCTTCGGTCCACCGCCGGCCGCGTGGCCCGTCGCACGTCCCGTCCTCCCGGCGAGCGGAGAGGCACCGGCGCTCGACACCGGTGTTCCGGTCCCGAAGGACTGACCGTGCCGGCCGACGGGAAGGTGTTCGTACGGGAGTCCGGTGCGGGACCACGCACCGTCGTTCTGCTGCACGGCTTCTCCGATCACGGCGGTACGTGGTGCAAGGTCGCGCCGGCGATCGCCGAACGGCACCGGGTGCTCGCGGTCGACCTGCCCGGTTTCGGACGTAGCGCGCAGCACTGGGAGACCCCCGTGCTCGACCACTATGTCGACGTCCTGGACGAGCTCGTCGACGACGTTCCCGAACCGGTGTCGCTGGTCGGGAACTCGCTCGGTGCGGTCACCGCACTGGTGTTCGCGTCGGTCCACCCGTCCCGGGTCGACCGCGTGGTGCTCGCCGACATGCCGGGTCTCGCCGGGATCCCCCGGTGGTGGACACAGGGTGCACGCATGCCGGTCGAACTGTCGCGCCTGCTGCCCGCTCCGGTGATGCAGCAGGCCATGGGTGCCCTGTACGCGCGGGCCGCCGTGCACCGGCGCGGCACCTTCGACAGGGCGGCGCGCACGGCGTTCGCGGCGAACTACGCGACCCGCGAGCAGGTCGACACACTGCTGACCGTGGGCCGGCACGCGATCGGTGAGCTCGGCCGACTGCCGATCCCGGAGATGGTGCACGCCCTCGACATGCCGGCCCTGCTGGTGTGGGGTGCACAAGACCGGTTGACGCCCGCTCACGCCGCACGACGGGTGCAGGCCGGCGGCCGGAGACGGGTGGTGATCATCCCCGATGCCGGGCACTGTCCTCAGCTCGACGCGCCCCGCGAATTCCTCGACGCCGTCCTGCCCTTCCTCGACTGACCCGTAAGCTCACGGCGACCGCGGCACCAGCCGCACCCATCTCTCGACGACGCGGGGGTCCGAATCCGTGACAGCACCGTCAACGCAACCGCCGTACGGCACACCCGATCCCCGGGTGCCCTCGGGGGCACCGGGCGCGGGGATCGCCGTCCACGGCCTGAACAGGACGTTCGGTGACCACACGGCCGTATCGAATCTGTGGTTCACGGTGCCGCCGGGCTCGATCACCGGCTTCCTCGGACCCAACGGATCGGGCAAGACCACCACCCTCGGCATGATGCTCGGCCTCGTCCGGCCGAGCGCCGGGAACGCCTTCGTCGACGGCGTGCCGTTCACCTCCCTGCAGCAGCCTGCACAGGTCGTCGGAGCGGTGCTCGACGCGCGCAGCGCCCACCCCAAACACCGGGCGCTGACACACCTGCAGATCTACTGTGCCGCGATCGGCGTGCCCGACGAACGGGCGAGGCAGATGCTCGACCTCGTCGGCCTGGGGTCGGTCGCGCGGCGTCGCATCGGGGAGTTCTCCCTCGGCATGCGGCAGCGACTCGCCCTGGCGACGGCCCTGCTCGGACAACCGCGTTATCTCGTACTCGACGAACCGGCGAACGGACTCGACCCCGAGGGCATGGCCTGGCTGCGCGACTTCCTCCGCGCATTCGCCGCCAACGGCGGGACCGTGCTGATCTCGAGCCACATCCTGCGGGAGATCGAGCAGATGGCCGACCGCCTCGTGATCATCGCGAACGGTCACCTGGTCGCGGAGACCTCGATGACCGATCTGCGCGACGCCTACCGCTCGCGGGTGTTCGCCGCGGCCTCCGACCCGGCCCGCCTCGCGACCGCACTCGCCGCGGCCGGGCACACCGACGCGCAGGTGCAGCAGGACGGACGGCTCGCGGTCGTCGGTGTGACTTCCGACCGCATCGCCGAGATCGCCGCGATCGCGGAGGTGACGCTGTTCGGGACGAGTGTCGAGCACGTCGATCTCGAGCAGGTCTACCTGGCGATGACGGCCGGTCGCTACGCGGCCGCGCCGGTCGCGCAGTATCCGGGGCACGGAGCCCACCATCCGCCGGGCGGGCAGTATCCGCAGGGCCCGCAATACCCGAGTGCCCAGCAGCACCCGCAGGCCCAGCCGTATCCGAACGGCCAGCAGTATCAGCAGTACCCGACCGCACAGCAGTACCCGAACTCACAGCAGTACCCGAACTCACAGCAGTACCCGCAGTCGCAGTGGGGACAGCCGAACCGACCGCCGACCGGGCAAGGAGGTCCCACCGCATGACCGCGCTTCTCACCGCCGAGTTCCGCAAGGTCCTGAGCCTGCGCTACTGGTGGATCCTCGGCATCGCACCGCTGCTGGTGGGACTGTTCTGCGGGGCGCTGACGCTGCCGGTCGCGCGGCAACTCGAACTCGGCTTCGGTGACGGTTTCGCCGAGGCCGTCGCCGCCGCGGTCGGCATCTCCCTCTCGTTGTCGCTGGTGTTCCTGTTCGCCGCGATCTTCGGCGCGGTGGCGACGGGCAGCGAGTTCGCGCACCGAACGATCGTGACGACCTTCCTCACCGCGCGGGGACGCGACCGGGTCGTCGGGGTGAAGTTCGCGACCGTCGCCGTGATCGGGCTGCTGTACTGCATCGTCACGGAAGTCGCGGCGGCCGCGACGCTCGTGTTGTTCGGTGGGGGCTTCGACGGTGCCGACCTCGGATCGGTCGCCAAGGTGATGGGCATCGGTCTGTTCTGCGCGCTGATGTGGTCGCTCATCGGAGCGGGGCTGGGTCTGCTCACACGGTCGACGACGGGCAGTGTGCTCGCGATCTGCGCGTGGGTGCCGTTCGGGGAGCTGATGGTCTCGGTCGTCCTGCACGGTCTCGGTCTCGGCGCGATCGCGTCGTACCTGCCGGCGCAGGTGACCTGGTACGTGCTGTTCTCCGCGGTGTCGATGCCCGAGGACGTGACACTCGAGATGACGTGGCCGGCGGCCCCGCTGCTCCTGCTCCTCTGGACCGTGGTGCTGGGCGGCCTCGGCTGGTGGCGCGCCCGCACCGCCGACGTCGTCTGACACGTTCGATCACCTGCGTCACCGGCCCTCCCCGGGCGGCTCCGACGTGCCCTGTCGTCGCTCGGCGCTAATGTCGGTTCGATGGCACACGACCCGATTCCGCGCTCGCCGGGATGGATTTCCCGGCTCGTCGCCGAATGCCTGAAACACCGCAGAACAGCCGTCGGGGCGCTGGCCGTCACCGTCGTCGCCGCCCTGATCGACATCACCTTCCCACTGCTGACGAAGGTCGCGGTCGACAGCGCGACCGGGCAGGGCGACGTGCCCGCCGACGACCTGCGCCTGATCGGGCTGGCCGCGGCTGCGATCGCGGCAGGTGCGGTGATCCGGTTCGGCTGCCAGTACGGGCGCCGCATGCTCGCCGGACGCCTGTCGCTCGACGTGCAGCACGACCTGCGGTTGCGCCTGCTCGGCTCACTCCAACGTCTCGACGGCCACGGTCAGGACCGCATCCGCACGGGTCAGGTGGTCTCGCGGTCCATCACCGACCTGCAGCTCGTGCAAGGGCTGCTCGCGATGGTGCCGATGTCGGCGGGTGCGCTGCTGCAATTCGTGCTCGCGCTGGTGATCATGACGACCCTCTCGCCGCTGCTCACGCTGGTCGCGGTGGTCATCGTCCCGATCATCGCGGGTCTCGTGCGGGTCGTGCGCCCGAGGCTGTTCGCCGCGACCTGGTCGGCGCAGCAGCGCGCGGCCGATCTCGCCCAGCACGTCGAGGAGACGGTCACGGGCGTGCGGGTCGTGAAGGGATTCGGGCAGGAATCGCACGCGGTCGACCAACTCGAGGAGCACGGTCGCAGGCTGTACGCGGAGCGTCTGCGTGCCGCCCGAATCAACGCGTGGTTCTCGGCGCCGATGGGTGCGATCCCGCAGTTCGGGCTCGTCGCCACCATCGCTCTCGGCGGCTGGCTCGCCCTCGAGGGCGGAATCACCGTGGGCACCTTCGTGGCGTTCACCGCCTATGTGGCGACGATGACGGGGACGACCCGCACCCTCTCGCAGGTCGTGATCATGGCGCAGCTGTCCCGCGCCGCCGTCGAGCGGGTGTACGAGGTGATCGACACCGAACCCGACGTCGCCGATCCCCCGCATCCCGTCGAACTGCCCGACGGTCCGCTCGGGGTGCACCTGGAGGACGTGACGTTCGGCTTCGACGACGACCGGGACGTACTGCGCGGCCTCGACCTGGAGATCGCGCCCGGCGAGACCGTCGCGATCGTCGGCCCGGCCGGGTCGGGCAAGACCGTGCTGTCGCTGCTGCTCCCCCGCTTCTACGCGCCACACCGCGGGTCGGTGTGCCTGACCGCGGACGGCCGCGACATCGACGTCGCCACGCTCCGCGCCGACGATCTGCGCGGGGCGGTCGGCCTCGTCTTCGACGAGCCGTTCCTGTTCTCCGACACGGTCGCGTCCAACATCGCGCTCGGCCGGCCCGACGCGTCGGACGACGAGATCCGCACCGCGGCCGCGGCGGCACGCGCCGACGACTTCGTCGAGGCCCTCCCCGAGGGTTACGACACGGTCGTCGGTGAACGCGGCCTGACACTGTCCGGTGGGCAGCGGCAGCGGGTCGCGCTGGCGCGGGCACTGCTCGTCGATCCGCGGGTGCTGATCCTCGACGACGCGACCTCTGCGGTCGACGCCGAGACCGAGGCTGCGATCTACGGCGCGTTGCGGGCGGGTCGGCGCCGCACGACCCTCGTGCTCGCCCATCGGCGGTCGACGCTCGCACTCGCCGACCGGGTCGCCGTGCTCGACGAGGGACGCATCGTCGACATCGGGACGGTCGACGAACTCGAGGAGCGCAGTCCCGTCTTCCGGCGTCTGCTCTCGACCGACGACGACGCCGCACCGGCACCGGAACGCCCGGTTCCCGCCGGTGAGTTGTGGCCCGAGGAACCGGACGACGATGAGCCGTCCGGTACCGTCCGGAATCCTCCGGCGGTCGGTGGAGGTCGCGGCGGACCGGCGGGCAGTGGTGGCCGCGGCGGGCCGGTGTCCGGGGCGCTCGGCGCGGTGGCCCCGACCCCGGAACTGCGCGCGGCCGTCGACGCGCTTCCCCCGGCCACCGAGACCCCCGGACGCGATCCGGCCCTGCGGTCCGAGGCCCTGCGCCTGCCCGACCCGCAGTTCCGATTGTGGACGACGCTGCGCCCGGTGCGCGCACTGCTGGCGGTCGTCGTGCTGTGCCTGGCGGTGGAGTCGCTGACGAGCATCGCGTTCCCGTCGCTGGTGCGGTACGCCGTCGACCGCGGGGTGACCCCGGGCGATCCGTCCCGGCTGTGGCAGGCGACCGCCGCGGGTGTGTTGCTCGCGCTGCTCGGCTGGTTCGTGGTCGCGATCCTCACGGTGCTCACCGCGCGGGCGGGCGAACGGGTGTTGTTCGGGCTGCGCGTGCGCTCGTACGCGCACCTGCAACGGCTCGGGCTCGACTACTACGAACGCGAACTGTCGGGCCGGATCATGACGCGGATGACGACCGATGTGGACGCGCTGTCGCAGTTCATCCAGACCGGCCTGTCCACCGCGGTCGTGGCGGTGCTGACGCTCACCGGTATCTCGATCGCGCTGATCGCCACCGATCTGTCGCTGGCCCTGGTAGTGCTGGCGGTGCTGCCCGTGCTGGTCGGCGCGACCCTGTGGTTCCGGAAGGTCTCCGGGACGGCGTACGCGCAGTCCCGCGAACGCATCTCCCTGGTGAACGCGGATTTCCAGGAGAACGTCACGGGTCTGCGCGCCGCCCAGGCCTACCGCAGGGAGGAGACCGCGGCGCGGCGGTTCGCCGAGCGCGCGGAGGCCTATCGGCGCAGTCGCCTGCGGTCGCAGCGGGCCATCTCGCTGTACTTCCCCTTCATCACTTTCCTGTCCGATCTGGCGCTCGCGGCGGTCGTCTTCGTCGGCGCCCGCGAGGTGGCGTCGGGCGCGGTCGGCCCCGGTGTGCTGATCGCGTTCGTGCTGTATCTGAACCTGTTGTTCGCACCCATCCAGCAGTTGTCGCAGGTCTTCGACGGTTACCAGCAGGCGCGCGTCGGTCTGCGCCGGATCGGCGACCTGCTGCGGACCGAGAGCTCGCTCGAGTCTGCCGAGGAGGGCACGGTCGCCATCACCGGGCACCTCCGCGGCGACGTCGACCTGCGGCAGGTGGGCTTCCGGTACAGCGAGGCCGACCGTGACGCGTTGAGCGATGTGGACCTGTCGATCCCGGCCGGTTCGACGGTCGCCCTGGTGGGCCGCACCGGTGCCGGGAAGTCGACGGTCGTCAAACTGCTCGCCCGGTTCTACGACCCGACCTCCGGTTCGGTGCGGGTGGACGACACCGATCTGCGCCGTTACCGTCTGCGCGACTATCGGGGCCGGCTCGGGGTGGTGCCGCAGGAGGCGCACCTGTTCACGGGCACGGTGGCGACCAACATCGCCTACGGCCGGCCCGAGGCGACGCGCGAGGAGATCGAATCGTCCGCGCGCGCCGTGGGGGCGCTGGACATGATCGCGGGACTCGCCGGCGGCATGAACCATCCGGTGGGTGAGCGCGGCCAGGGTCTGTCGGCAGGGCAGCGTCAGCTCATCGCACTCGCGCGCGCCGAACTGGTGGACCCCGATCTTCTGTTGCTCGACGAGGCCACCGCGACCCTCGATCCCGCCACCGAGAAGGCGGTGCTCGAGGCGGGTGCGCGGGTGGCCCGCTCGCGGACGGCCGTGGTGGTGGCGCACCGTCTCGCGACCGCCGCACGCGCCGATCTCGTGGTGGTCGTCGACGACGGCCGTATCGTCGAGTGCGGGCCCCACGACGAGCTCCGCCGAGCGGGAGGTCTGTACACCACTTTGTGGCAACTCGCTACCGGTGGTCTCGTTCCGGAGGAGCCCGAGGTCCTGCTCACTTCGACGACGGAAGGATCGAACATGAGATCGTCCTCACGTTTGTAACGGGGTGCGCGCTGCGCCGATGCACCTTAGAGGGAATAATCGGCTCTCGAGAACCGTCATCGATGGAGACCCCATCGCACCAGATTGTGAGGTAGCCCACCGACATGCGCGGTCAGTTCGGATCGTCACATGCCACGGGCTAGCCTCATATTCACAGGCGCTCCGATCGGGTACCGAAGAAAGAAACGAGGCGAACAACTGCCGTGAGCAGCAGCTCTACATCACAGTTCGGACAGAACCAGTGGTTGGTTGACGAGATGTACCAGCGCTTCCAGGACGACCCTTCGTCCGTGGACGCGAGTTGGCACGAATTCCTCACCGACTATTCGCCGGAAGCCGCGGTGGCCGGAGGCACCAACGGCTCCGACACCGCCACGACCGAGAAGCCCGCGCCGAGCACAGCATCTGCGCCGAGTTCCTCCGCTTCGGCCCCCACCAAGCCTGCACCGAAAACCGAGACCGCGTCGGCGAAGCCCGCACCGCAGGCCGAGGCCGCGCCGGCCAAGCCTGCACCGAAGGCGGAGACCAAGCCTGCGACGCAGCCGAAGGCCCAGGCCGCGCCCGCGAAGCCGGCTCCCAAGCCCGCCGCGGCCCCGTCGGGCCAGGCCACCGAGGAGAAGAAGGTTCTGCGCGGCGCCGCTGCTGCCGTTGCGAAGAACATGAACTCCTCGCTGTCGATCCCGACGGCCACCAGTGTTCGCGCGGTGCCCGCGAAGTTGATGTTCGACAACCGCATCGTCATCAACAACCACCTCGCCCGCACCCGGGGCGGCAAGGTCTCGTTCACCCACATCCTCGGTTACGCGATCGTCCAGGCGGTCAAGGCGTTCCCGAACATGAACAACCACTTCGCCGAGGTCGACGGCAAGCCGAACCTCGTCGTGCCCGCGCACACGAACCTCGGTCTCGCGATCGACCTGCCCGGCAAGAACGGCCAGCGTTCGCTGGTCGTGGCGGCCATCAAGAACTGCGAGACGATGAACTTCGCGCAGTTCTACTCGGCCTACGAGGACATCGTGCGCCGCGCCCGCGACGGCAAGCTCACCGGCGACGACTTCTCCGGCGTCACGATCTCGCTGACCAACCCGGGCGGTATCGGCACCGTGCACTCGGTCCCGCGTCTGATGCAGGGCCAGGGCGCGATCATCGGCGCCGGCGCCATGGAGTACCCGGCCGAGTTCCAGGGTGCGTCCGACGCGCGGCTCGCCGAGATCGGCATCGGCAAGCTGCTGACGCTCACCTCCACCTACGACCACCGCGTGATCCAGGGCGCGGAGTCGGGTGAGTTCCTGAAGAAGATCCACGAGCTGCTCATCAGCGACGACTTCTACGACGGCATCTTCCACACCCTGCACATCCCCTACGAGCCGGTCCGCTGGCGCAAGGACGTGCCGGAAGGTCTCGTCGACAAGCACACCCGTGTGCTCGAGCTCATCGCCGCCTACCGCAGCCGCGGCCACCTCATGGCCGACACCGATCCGCTGCAGTTCGTGCGCGACAAGTTCCGGTCGCATCCCGATCTCGACGTCACGACCCACGACCTGACGCTGTGGGATCTCGATCGCGAGTTCAATGTCGGTGGCTTCCACGGCCGCCCGAAGATGAAGCTGCGCGACGTGCTGTCGGTGCTGCGCGACGCGTACTGCCGCCACGTCGGTGTCGAGTACACCCACATCCTCGAGCCCGAGCAGCAGCAGTGGCTGCAGGAGCGGGTCGAGGCGCACCACGTCAAGCCGACGGTCGCCCAGCAGAAGTACATCCTGAGCCGCCTCAACGCCGCCGAGGCGTTCGAGACGTTCCTGCAGACCAAGTACGTCGGTCAGAAGCGCTTCTCGCTCGAGGGCGCCGAGTCCGTCATCCCGATGATGGACGCGATCATCGACCAGGCCGCCGAGCACACGCTCGACGAGGTCGCCATCGCGATGCCGCACCGCGGTCGCCTGAACGTGCTCGCGAACATCGTCGGCAAGCCGTACTCGCAGATCTTCTCGGAGTTCGAGGGCAACCTGAACCCGGCCGCTGCGCACGGTTCCGGCGACGTGAAGTACCACCTCGGCGCCGAGGGCACCTACATCCAGATGTTCGGCGACAACGACATCAAGGTCTCGCTCACCGCGAACCCCTCGCACCTCGAGGCGGTCAACCCGGTGCTCGAGGGCCTCGTCCGCGCCAAGCAGGACATCCTCGACAAGGGCGAGGACGGCTTCACCGTCCTGCCCTTGCTCCTGCACGGCGACGCTGCGTTCGCCGGTCAGGGCGTCGTCGCGGAGACCCTCAACCTTGCGCTGCTGCGCGGCTACCGCACCGGCGGCACCGTGCACATCGTCGTCAACAACCAGGTCGGCTTCACCACCGCGCCGGAGCACTCGCGTTCGTCCGAGTACTGCACCGACGTGGCGAAGATGATCGGCGCGCCGATCTTCCACGTCAACGGCGACGACCCCGAGGCCTGCGTGTGGGTCGCGAAGCTCGCCGTGGACTTCCGCGAGAAGTTCCACAAGGACGTCGTCATCGACATGATCTGCTACCGCCGCCGCGGTCACAACGAGGGCGACGACCCGTCGATGACCCAGCCGGCGATGTACGACGTGATCGATACCAAGCGCAGCGTCCGCAAGAGCTACACCGAGGCCCTGATCGGCCGCGGCGACATCTCGCTCAAGGAAGCGGAAGACGCCCTGCGCGACTACCAGGGACAGCTCGAACGGGTCTTCAACGAGGTCCGCGAACTCGAGAAGTACCCGCCGGAGCCGTCGGAGTCGGTCGAGCTCGACCAGACCCCGCCGAAGCGTCTCGACACCTCCGTCGACCGGCCGGTGCTCGAGCGGATCGGCGACGCCTTCGCCGAGGCGCCCGAGGGCTTCACCGTCCACCCGCGCGTCAAGCCGGTGCTCGAGAAGCGTCGTGAGATGTCACGCAACGGCAAGATCGACTGGGCGTTCGCCGAGCTGCTCGCGTTCGGTTCGCTGGCCGAGGAAGGTGCCCTGGTGCGCCTGGCCGGTCAGGACTCGCGTCGCGGCACGTTCACGCAGCGCCACTCGGTCATCATCGACCGCAAGACGGGCGACGAGTACAACCCGCTCGCCTCGCTGGCCAACCAGGCCGGCAACGGCGGCCGCTTCATGGTCTACGACTCGGCGCTGACCGAGTTCGCGGGTCTGGGCTTCGAGTACGGCTACTCGGTGGGCAACCCCGACGCGCTCGTGCTGTGGGAGGCGCAGTTCGGCGACTTCGTCAACGGCGCGCAGCCCATCATCGACGAGTTCATCTCGTCCGGTGAGGCCAAGTGGGGTCAGCTCTCCGACGTCGTGCTGCTGCTGCCGCACGGCCACGAGGGCCAGGGTCCCGACCACACCTCGGGCCGCATCGAGCGCTGGCTGCAGCTGTGCGCCGAGGGTTCGATGACGGTCGCGGTTCCGTCGACCCCGGCGAGCTACTTCCACCTGCTGCGCCGCCATCACCTCGACGGCATCCGCCGCCCGCTGGTGGTGTTCACGCCCAAGTCGATGCTGCGCAACAAGGCCGCGGTCAGCAACATCGAGGACTTCACGCAGGGCAAGTTCCGCTCGCTGCTCGAAGAGGTTCCTTACGAGGAGGGCACGGCCGACCGGTCGAAGGCCACTCGTGTGCTGCTCACCTCCGGCAAGATCTACTGGGAACTGCTGGCGAAGAAGCAGAAGGAAGGTCGTGACGACGTCGCGATCGTGCGCATCGAGCAGCTGTACCCGGTGCCGCGTCGCCGCATCGCCGAGACGCTCGAGCAGTACCCGAACGCCACCGAGTTCTTCTGGGTCCAGGAGGAGCCGGCGAACCAGGGTGCCTGGCCGTTCCTCGGCCTCGCGCTGCCGGAACTGCTGCCCGACAAGCTCAGCGGTATCAAGCGCGTGTCGCGTCGCGCGATGTCGGCACCGTCGTCCGGTTCGAGCAAGGTCCACGCTGTCGAGCAGCAGGAGATCATCGAGAAGGCCTTCGGTCGCTAGAAGCTCCGTTTCGGATCCTTCGGGTCCTTGACGGTTCTCATGTGAGCCGGGTCGGTTCGTCCCCGCGAGGGGCGATCGACCCGGCTCACGCCTTTTTCCGGTGTGTTTCGGACCGGGCACGACGGGCACCCTCCGGAGGACCCCCGATCGTGTCCTGCGAGGAGCTACCGATGGCAAATCCGACCGTGGCCGACTACCTGTTGCACCGCCTGCGCGCGTGGGGGGTGGACCACGTCTTCGGATATCCCGGCGACGGCATCAACGGGATCCTCGCCGCCTGGACGCGCACCGGCAACGATCCGGTCTTCGTGCAGTCCCGGCACGAGGAGATGAGCGCCTTCGAAGCCGTGGGCTATGCGAAGTTCACGGGCCGGTCCGGGGTGTGCATGGCGACCTCCGGCCCGGGCGCGATCCATCTGCTCAACGGCCTGTACGACGCGAAACTCGACCACGTTCCGGTGGTGGCGATCGTGGGCCAGACCGACCGTTCAGCGATGGGCGGGTCGTACCAGCAGGAAGTGGACCTGCACACGCTGTACAAGGATGTGGCGTCGGCGTTCGTGGAGACGGTGACGGTGCCCGAGCAGTTGCCGAACGTCCTCGACCGGGCGATGCGCACCGCCATCGCGTACCGCACTCCCACGGCAGTCATCATCCACGGCGACGTGCAGGAACTCGAGTACTCCCCGCCCGGCCACGAGTTCAAGATGGTGCCGTCGAGCGTCGGCTTCGACCGTCCCCGGATCGCACCGGACGACGACGCGATCCGGCGGGCCGCGGAGATCCTCAACGCCGGGGACAAGGTGGCGATACTCGTCGGCAGCGGCGCCCGCGGTGCGCGGGTGCAACTCGAGCAGGTCGCGGATCTGCTCGGCGCCGGGGTGGCGAAAGCCCTGCTGGGCAAGGACGTGCTGTCGGACGAGTTGACGTGGGTCACCGGATCGATCGGGTTGCTGGGCACGCGGCCCACCCACGAGATGATGACCGGCTGCGACACGCTGCTCATCGTCGGTTCGTCCCTCCCCTACAGCCAGTTCCTGCCCGAATACGGCCAGGCCCGCTGCGTGCAGATCGACATCGACCCGAACATGATCGGGATGCGCTATCCGAACGAGGTCAACCTCGTCGCGGATGCCGCCGCCGCGCTCGACGCGCTCGTCCCGCTGCTGCAGCGCAAGGAGGACCGGTCATGGCGTGAGGGCATCGAGCAGAACGTGCAGCGCTGGTGGCAGACCATGGGACAGCAGGCGGAGGTCGAGACGGAGTTCGTCAATCCGCTGCGGATGTTCGCCGAGGCCTCACCACGACTGCCGGACGATGCGATCTTCACCGCCGACTCGGGTTCGGCCGCCAATTGGTATGCGCGCCAATTGCAGTTCCGCGGTGACATGCGCGGTTCGCTGTCGGGCACCCTCGCGACGATGGGTCCGGCGGTGCCGTACGGGATCGGCGCGAAGTTCGCGCATCCGGGTCGTCCGGTGGTCGCGTTCGCCGGCGACGGGGCGATGCAGATGAACGGCATGGCCGAGCTGATCACCATCCAGCGGTACTGGCAGCAGTGGACCGATCCGCGGCTCGTCGTCGCGATCATCCACAACAACGATCTCAACCAGGTCACCTGGGAGATGCGTGCGATGGGTGGGGCACCGAAATTCGCGGAGTCCCAGTCGCTTCCGGACGTCGACTACGCTGCCTTCGCGCGCAGTCTCGGACTGGGCGGCGAAACCGTGAAGTCCTCGGACGAGATGGGCTCGGCCTGGGATCGCGCGCTGGCCGCGGACCGTCCGACGGTGCTCGACGTGTACACCGATCCGGACATGCCGCCGATCCCGCCGCACGCGACGTGGGAGCAGTTCACCGATGTCGCCAAGGCCGTGCTCGCCGGTGACGAGAACCGTTGGGGCTTCGTGAAACAGGGCGTCAAGACGAAGCTGCAGGAGTACCTTCCCGGAAACGATCGCTGAGAAACCCACCGGCCGGAGCAGCGTCACCGGCCGATGAGTGGAGCGAATGTGCCGCCAGCGCAACGCCGGACAGCGCCGCGATGGCCAGTTCGACGAACTCGTCGCGGGTGAGTTCGGGATCGCGTAGCCACGCGATGGTCGTGTCCTCGACGAAGGCCACCCAGCCGCGCACGGCGAGCCGCACGGCGGGCGTCGGCTCGATCCCGATGGCGGGCAGGTGCGCGACAGTCCGGTCGACGAGCGCTGTGCGGGTGTCCTCGAAGGCCGCCCGCATGTCGGGGTCGCCGCTGGTGGCGCCGCGCAGGATCGAGACGTACATGTCGCGGCGCCGGGTGACGTAGTCGACGTACGCGACGAGCGTGCCGCGCAGCATCTCGATCGGTTCGAGACCTTCGTCCGGTGCGGTGTACTCGACGAGATCCTGGCCGACGCATCGCACGAGTTCGACGTGGTAGTCGTGCTTCGAGGCGAAGTAGTGGAACAGCAGCCCCTTCGATACCCCGGCCCGGTCGGCGACCTCGTCGACGGAGATCTGCTCGAGGGGCCGGTCGGCGAGCAGTTCGAGACCCTGTTCGATCAGCTGGGCCCGGCGTTGGGCGGGACCGAGGCGGGTCCGGCGGGGTCCGGGACTGTCGTCTGTCACGTCCACCATGCAAACACCGTTATTGAATTATGGTCAACAAGTGTTGACCAGGTCACTGGAACGCTCTAACCTCGAGTACATGAGTCTTCCGGTTACAGATACCGTCGCCGACGCGGAGATCCGTCAGGTCGACACGCTGATCATCGGCAGCGGGTTCGCCGGGCTCGGTGCGGCCATCCGACTGTCGCAGGCGGGCAAGGACTTCCTCGTGCTCGAACGCGCCTCCGAGGTGGGCGGCACCTGGCGCGACAACACCTACCCCGGCGCGGCGTGCGACGTGCCGTCGAACCTGTACTCCTACTCGTTCGCCCTCAACCCCGGCTGGACGCGCTCGTTCTCGCCGCAGCCGGAGATCCAGGAGTACATCCGCTCGGTCGCCGACCGATACGACGTGCGGCGACGCACTGTCTTCGGGTGCGACGTGCAGACGGCCCGCTGGAACACCGCGACGCACCGCTGGGACGTGGCCACCACGCGCGGGAAGTACAGCGCCAAGGTCGTGATCTCCGCGGTGGGCGCCCTGTGCGAGCCGTCGCTGCCCGACATCGAGGGCATCTCCGGTTTCGAGGGCGAGATCTTCCACTCGGCACGGTGGAACCACGACGCCGACCTCGCCGGCAAGCGCGTCGCGGTCATCGGCACCGGCGCCTCCGCCATCCAGATCGTGCCGGCCATCGCCGGCACCGTGGGCCATCTCGACGTCTACCAGCGCACGGCACCGTGGATCCTCCCCCGCTTCGACCGCGAGTACACCGCTCCCGAGCGGTTCGCCTTCCGGTTCATCCCCGGCTTCCAGCGCCTTTCACGCGCCCTGCAGTACACCGCCCGCGAGACGCAGGTCGTGGGTCTGGCCAAGGCGCAGGCCTTCATGAAGCCGCTCGAGCTCGCCGCGCGCATCCAGGTCCGGCGGCAGATCCGCGACAAGGAACTGCGCCGGAAGGTCACGCCGAACTACGGTATCGGCTGCAAGCGCATGCTGATCTCGAACAACTACTACCCCGCGCTCGACCGGCCGAACGTCGACCTCGTCACCGACGGCATCGAACGCGTCACCCCGCGCGGCATCGTCACGAAGGACGGCACCGAACGCGAGGTCGACGCGATCGTCGTCGCGACGGGCTTCCACGTCACCGACTCGCCGACCTTCGCCGGCATCTTCGGCAAGGAAGGCCGTTCGCTCGCCGAGGTCTTCGACGAGACCGGCATGCGGGGGTACAAGGGCAGCTCGGTCGCCGGATTCCCGAACCTGTTCTTCCTCGTCGGACCGAACACCGGACTCGGGCACACCTCGATGGTGTACATGATCGAGTCGCAGCTCGAATACGTCGTCGACGCCGTTCGCACGATCGATCGCAACCGCATCGGCACGGTCGAGGTCCGCGAGGACGTGCAGGACGAGTACAACCGCGACCTGCAGCGCGCGATGCGGTCGAGCGTGTGGAACAACGGCGGGTGCGCGAGCTGGTATCTCGACAAGCACGGCAACAACACCACGCTGTGGCCGGGATTCACCTTCGAATTCCGCCGTATCACCCGCAGATTCGACCTCGAGGCGTACCGTAGCGTCGCCGAATCGGATCTCCCCGTCGCCACCGACCGTCCCGCGCAGGAGCGCACGTCCCGAGAGGCAGCAGTTCGATGAGTGATGTCGCAGGCCGGGTCGTCGTCGTCACGGGCGCGGGTTCCGGGATCGGCCGGGCCCTCGTCCTCGCCCTCGCGGCCCGAGGCGCCCGCCTGGCGATCTCGGATGTCGACACCACAGGGCTCGAGGAGACCGCGCGTCGCGCACGGGAACTCGGCGCCGAGGTGAAGGCCGACCATCTCGACGTCACCCAGCGCGAGAAGGTCCTCGAGTACGCCGAGCAGGTCGCCGCCCACTTCGGCGCGGTCCACCAGGTGTACAACAACGCGGGCATCGCCTATCACGGCGACCTCGAGCGCACCGAGTTCAAGGACATCGAGCGCGTGATGGACGTCGACTTCTGGGGAGTCGTCAACGGCACCAAGGCTTTCCTGCCGTATCTCATCGCGTCGGGCGACGGCCACCTGATCAATGTCTCGAGCCTGTTCGGTCTGCTGAGCATCCCGGGTCAGGCGGCGTACAACTCGGCGAAGTTCGCCGTGCGCGGCTTCACCGAGGCGGTGCGGCAGGAGATGCTCGTCGCGCGGCATCCCGTGCAGGTCACGTGCGTGCATCCCGGTGGTATCAAGACCGCGATCGCGCGCAACGCCGCCGTCCCCGACGGCGACGACCAGGCGACCTTCGCGGAGTTCTTCGACCGCAAGCTCGCACGCACGACCCCCGAGGACGCGGCGAAGACCATCCTCACCGGTGTGCGGAAGAACAAGGCGCGTGTACTGATCGGCGCCGATGCGAAGCTGCTCGACGCCTTCGTCCGCGTTGCCGGACCGGCCTATCAGCGTGTCGTCGCCACCGTGACCTCCCGGGTCGTGCCGAGGGGATAGGCTGCGGCATGCCTCCGACACCGCAGTTGTCACCGCGGGTGGCGCGTACCGCCCTGCGTCCTCTCTTCCGTGCCCTGCTGTCGCCGCGCTGGTCGTTCGCCACGCAGCGCCGGTTGCTCGACCTCGCGGCGCCGTTGCAGTTCCTCCCGAAGGACACCGTGGTGCGCCCGATCCGTCTGGGAGGACGCCCCGCCGAGCGGATCACGGTGGGCGCCACCGAGCGGACCACGGCGATCCTGTACCTGCACGGCGGGGCATACACCGGCGGGTCGCTCGCCACGCACCGCTCGCTCGCGGCGCATCTCGCCGCCGCGTCCGGAGCGGCCGTGTACGTCCTCGACTACCGGCTCGCGCCCGAGCATCCCTATCCGGCGGCGTTGAACGACGCCGAGGCGGCCTATCTCGAACTCGTCAGCGAGCACGGCTTCGAGGTGTCGAGCATCGCGATCGCCGGCGACTCGGCCGGCGGTGGCCTCGCCGCGGCCACCACACACCGGCTCGTCGACCGTCACGGGATCACCCCGCCGGCGCTCGGATTGTTGTCGCCGTGGACCGATCCGGCCGCCCGCGACCTGCCCGACGTGAACGACGTCGTTCTGAACAAGGGCTGGGTGTATTCCTCGGCCGAGGCGTATCTCGCCGGAGGCGATCCCACCGATCCCGGTTACGCGCCCATCCACGCCGATCCCACGGGTCTGCCGCCGACGCTCATCCAGGTGGGCACCGCGGAGATGTTCCACCCACAGGTGCGGCAGTACGCCGAGAAGCTCCGGGCGGCGGGCGTCGAGGTCACCCTCGTCGAACAACCCGAGCTGTGGCACGTCGCGCCGTTGCAGGCGTCGCTCGTTCCCGAGGCCGCCGCGGCGATCTCCGACTTCGGTGTGTTCCTCCGCGACCGGATGGGCACCCGCGCGGGCTGAGTACTCGCGGGGTGCCGTTCACGCTCCGGCGTGTTCGTCGATCCATTCGCGGGCCACGGTCTCGGGATCGTCTCCCTCCTCGACACGCGCACGCAGTTCGGTGAGATCGCTCGTGGTCAGTTCACCCGCGATGGTCCGCAACGCGTCGAGTTGTGCCTCGTCGAGGGTGCCCTTGCGGAAGACCGGGACGACGTTCTGGGCCGGCAGGACCGGGGCGGGCGCATCGTCGGCGTTCGTGTCGTCCTGCGGGCTGCGGTCGGGTGCGTCGGGCACGGTGCTCACGGGCGAATCCGCGTCGATCTCCGCGAGGGCGGACGACGTCGTGGTGGTTCCGACGACCGTGTCGGGTTCCGACGCGACGGCGACGGACTGTGCATCCTCGATCCGTCGCACCTCGCGCGGGCGGCAGTCGGCGCGTTCGAGGGCGGTGAGTCCACCGGCGGTGTCGAAGTCCTCGGTCACCGCGAAGGTCAGGTCGGCGCAGCGGCCGGCGAGGTCGGCCACGCGGCTCACCGACCATTGCGTGAGCCGTTCGCGGTCGGCGAGCAGCACCGCGCGGTCCTGCGCCGAGGCGTAATCGGAGATGGTCAGTTCGTCGGGCAGTGCGCGCGCCAGCGCTTCGAAGACGTCCTCGGCGTCGGTCGCGTCGGCACCGGGATCGTAGGACGCGAGCAGCCGTCCCGTGTAGCCGGGGATCAGCGTGAGGCCGGCGGCGTCGAGCGCTGGGGTCGGATCGGCGACACCGGAGCGGACCTGCACGTCGATCCCGCTACTGCGCAGCGCTCCCGCGTACAGCTGCGCGAGCAGTTCCTCGTCGGGCCGCTCCCCCGCCCCGACGATCACCGTCGTCGACGGTGCCGCCTCGTCGAGAACGGGCGACGCACACCCCTGGAGCACGGCCGCCGCCGCGCATGCGGTGAGCACCGTCGCCGCGACCGGCCGGATCCGTCTCGCTTCGTTCGCCACGGCGGTCATTGTCGCCCACCGGTGCGCCACGGTCCGCACGTGCCCGACCGTCCGGCCCGCCGAGACGCCGAACGCCCCGGTCCGGAACCCTTGTGCGGTTCGGATCGGGGCGTTCGGTGCGATCTCGCCGGGAGCGAATCCCTAGTCGGTGACGCCTTCGGCCTTCGCCGCGGCCGCGACGGCCTCGGCGACGGCGGGCGCCACGCGCGGATCGAGCGGGCTCGGGACGATCTTGTCCGCAGCCAGTTCGTCACCGACGACCGAGAGGATGGCCTCGGCGGCGGCGAGCTTCATGCCCTCGGTGATGCGGCGGGCACCTGCGTCGAGAGCGCCCTTGAACACACCGGGGAAAGCCAGCACGTTGTTGATCTGGTTCGGGAAGTCGCTGCGACCGGTCGCCACGATCGCGGCGTGCTTGTGGGCGATGTCGGGGTGGATCTCCGGATCCGGGTTCGACATCGCGAAGATGATGGCGTCGTCGGCCATCGTCGCGACGATCTCCTCGGGCACGGTGCCCGACGACACGCCGAGGTAGACGTCGGCGCCGTCGAGCGCCTCGGCGATGCCGCCCTTGCGGCCCTCCGGGTTGGTGCGGGAGGCCAGATCGGCCTTGATCTCACCGAGATCGGTGCGGTCGGAGGAGATGATGCCCTTCGAATCGAGCACCACCACATCGCGCGCACCGGCGGCGAGCAGGATGTTCGTGCACGCCACGCCGGCAGCTCCGGCGCCGGAGATCACGATGCGCAGGTCGGCGATGTCGCGGCCCTGCACCTTCACCGCACCCTTGAGGGCGGCCAGGGCGACGATGGCGGTGCCGTGCTGGTCGTCGTGCATGACCGGGCAGTCGAGCGCCTCGATGACGCGCTTCTCGATCTCGAAGCAGCGCGGAGCCGAGATGTCCTCGAGGTTGACGGCGCCGAAGGACGGACGCAGCCGGATGAGGGTCTCGACGATCGCGTCGGGATCGGTGGTGTCGAGCACCAGCGGGATGGAGTTCAGGCCCGCGAACTTCTTGAACAGCGCGGACTTGCCCTCCATCACCGGCAGCGAGGCACGTGCGCCGATGTTGCCGAGACCGAGGACCGCGGTGCCGTCGGAGACGACGACGACCAGGCGGTTGGTCCAGGTGTAACGGTCGACGAGGGTCTCGTCGGCGGCGATGGCCCGGCAGACCTGGGCGACACCGGGGGTGTATGCAATGGACAGATCGCGCTGGTTCTCGAGCGGCGCGGTCAGTTCGACCGACAGCTTGCCGTCGACGTGACTCGAGAAGATCTCCTCGTCCGTCAACTCGAGCTTCTGAGGGGTAGGTGCATCAGACACAATTGACACGATGACACTCCTGCGTGTTCCGAGTCGACCTCTGGACTCGGTTGCTGCGAAAACACCGCAGTTCGATGCATCTCACACACGTGCATGCATCGAGTTGCAGCGCTTCGCCAAGGACATTGGATTGAAGCTTCCGGGCGCGATCACGACTGCCGCTGTACAACGCTGTACGGCTTCCGGAACGTGATGGAGCCGGGGCGGGTGGCCCTGGCATCGAGCCCTGGGTGATCTAGCCCTGGGTGGGTCTGCCATCCTTCGTCCGATTCCGGGGTATTCCGGCTTTCGGATTGCCGCAAGTTTGCCACCTTCGCAGACGAACAATCAAATCGGCATCGATTGCGAAGGTCTCACGGTTTTGTCGCCTCACCTGTGAGTTTACGTGCCGTGAACACCGCGCCGCGGGCGCACCGCGATGAATTTCCGCAGTTACACGATGGCTACCGACGGGTAGCCGAGACGGCACTCGGGGCCGTCATCCCCACCACTGAGTGATCATCAGAATCGATGCAGTGAAGATCACCACAAGGCTCGACAGGAGTGCTGTGCCACCCGAGCGTCGATCCGCCGTCACCTGGGCGATCACGGCCACGAGCGCGGCGACGACGTGCGCGGCGACCGAGGTGGCGCCCGGGCCGGGGAAACCGCGGTCGCCGGCGAGGTACTGGGCCCCGCACACCACGAACGTCAGGACCAGCACCGCCCCGCACACCACACCGGAGAGAGCGCGGAGGGCGCGGACGGGCAGACTCGCGCGGCGCGATGCGGGTTCGTACGGATCGGCGTAGTACCCCTCGTCCGGGTAATACGGTTCGTTGTAGTACTCACTGTCGTAGTAGTTTTCGTCGTTCGGCGACCCGTACTCCTCGTCCGGATACCGCGCACCCCGTCGCCTCATCCCTCGAGCACCTCCACACCGGTCGCGCAGTCGAGCAACGCCTCGTACGCCGCCGGAGCCGTGGTGAAGCTGCCGAGCCTGATGGTCTTGTTGTCGCCGTGATAGTCGGACGATCCCGTGACGACGACCCCGAGCGACCGCGCGAGATCGCGCATCGTCCGCACATCCTGCTCGTCGTGATCGGGATGATCGGCCTCGACACCGCCGAGCCCGAGTTCGGCGAGTTCCTCGATGTGGTCGAGGGCGAGGAGCCGCCCACGCGCACGTGCCCGGGCGTGCGCCACCACCGGCACACCGCCCGCGGCCGTCACCATCTTCACGGCGTCGGCGAGCGGGGTATCAGCCTTCGGTACGTAGTAACGGCCGCGCGGCGACAGCAGCTCGGTGAAGGCGTCGGCCACCGTGGGCACCACACCGGCGGCGACGAGCGCCCGCGCCAGATGGGGCCGGCCCGCGGCGGGGCCCGCCTCGGCGAGCACTGCGTCGATGTCGATCGGCAGACCATCGTCCGCCATCCGCACACCCATCGCCCGGATCCGCGACACCCGTTCACCACGGAGCCGCTCGAGTTCGGCGACGAAGACCGGATCGTGCGGGTCGAACAGATAGGCCAGCAGGTGCACGGCGACCGGGGCGCCGTCCTCCCCGCGTCCCGTGCAGGACATCTCCATTCCCCGGACGAGACGCAGGCCCGTCGGCAGGGCCGCTGCGGCCTCGTCCCATCCCGCGGTCGTGTCGTGGTCGGTCAGGGCCACGACGTCGAGACCCGCCCGGGCAGCGGCACGGACCAGTTCCGCGGGACGGTCGGTGCCGTCCGATGCGGACGAGTGGGTGTGGAGATCGATACGCACGCCACCAGTCTGTCAGGTCGGCGGGCTAGCATGATTGGAGCTGCCCCGCCCGGTCCCCGTCGACGGGCGACCGCCGCGCCGCGGGCCTGCGACCGGGCCGCGTCCCAGCGGCATGCCGTGAGGAAGGACAACATGCCGCACCAGCCTTCTCGTGCCACCCGTCGCGGCCCCACTCCCCCGGTCCCCACCGAGCAAGCGGTGGTCGACTGCGCGGTCTACGTCGACGGGCACCGCCTGCCCGGCCGCTACAGCCACACCGAGGCGGTGGCAGAGGTACGTCGGCGCGGTACGGGATTCGTGTGGCTCGGGCTGCACCACCCCGACGAGAAGCAGATGACGAACGTCTCGCACACCTTCGGACTCCACGAGCTGATGGTCGAGGACGCCGTCCACGCCCACCAGCGCCCGAAGCTCGAGCGCTACGACGACGTGCTGTTCCTGGTGCTGCGCACCGTCAGTTACATCGAGCACGAGTCGGTGACGACCACCAAGGACATCGTCGAGACCGGCGAGATCATGTTGTTCACCGGCCCCGACTTCATCGTGAGCGTGCGGCACGGCGACCACTCCGAGCTCTCGCACGTGCGCAAGCGCCTCGAACGCGACCCCGATCATCTGTCCCGCGGTCCGGCGGCCGTGCTCCACGCGATCGCCGACCACGTGGTCGACTCCTATCTCGCCGTCACCACGGCCGTGCAACCCGACGTCGACGACATCGAGGAACTCGTGTTCACCCCCGACACGCGGATCGCGGTCGACCAGATCTACATGCTCAAGCGCGAGATCGTGCAGTTGCGCCGCGCCGTCGTGCCGCTCGCCGAACCACTGCAGCAACTCATCCGGGCGCCGGGCAACCCGATCCCGAAGGACGTCCGGCGCTACTTCCGCGACGTCGCCGACCACCACACCACGGTGTCCGACCGCATCGCGGCCTTCGACGAGACGCTCGGCACGCTGCTCGACGCGGCGATCGCGAAGGTCACCGTGCAGCAGAACACCGACATGCGCAAGATCTCCGCGTGGGTCGCGATCGCCGCCGTGCCGACGATGATCGCCGGGATCTACGGCATGAACTTCGATCGCATGCCCGAACTGCATTGGCAATACGGCTATTACGTCGTGCTCTCCGCGATCGTCGCGATCACCGTGGGACTGTTCGTCACCTTCAGGCGCAACAACTGGTTGTGACCACCGAACTCGACCGCCCCTCGACACGCGCTGCGCAGGCTGCGCGATCTCCTCGGCGCCACGTGCTCGCCGTCGCCCTCGCGCTGATCCTGCTGCAGACGATCCTCCGGACCGTGGTGGCCGCGACCGGCGAGTTCTACTGGGACGACCTGATCCTCGTCGGGCGCGCGGGGTCGTATCCGCTGCTGTCCGACGCCTTCCTGCGGTACGACCACGACGGTCACCTGATGCCCGCCGCCTTCCTCGTGGCGGGGATCGCCACGGCGATCGCGCCGCTGGAATGGTGGCCGGCGGCGGCCTCGCTCGTGATCGGTCAGTTGCTCGCCTCGCTGGCGGTGCTGCGGGTGCTCTGGTTGCTGCTCGGCCCGCGACGCGCTCTGTGGGGACCGTTGCTGTTCTATCTCCTCACGCCGCTGACGCTTCCGGCCTTCGCGTGGTGGTCGGCCGCGCTCAACGCGTTGCCGCTGCAGGCCGCACTGGCCTGGGTGGCGGGAGATGCGCTGCAGCACAGCAGGACCGGCCGGCGCCGTCATATCGTGAGCGCCCTCGTCGTCACCGCTGTGGCGCTGGTGTTCTTCGAGAAGTCGGTCCTCGTTCCGTTCGCCGCGTTCGCGACGGTCGCCCTCGCACACCACGTCGACGGACTCGTTCGGCCGATCCGCAGCACGTGGGCGCAGGCCCGGCCGTTGTGGCTCGGCTCGGCGGCCGTGCTGGTCGTGTGGGCGGTCTGTTACTCGACGATCGTCGAATCCCGGTTCGGGATCCCGCCGTGGTCGATGGTGGCCGGGTTGACCCATCACGGCATCTCCTACGGGCTGTTGCCGTCGCTGCTCGGGGGTCCCTGGGAATGGGAGCGGTGGAATCCGAGCCCGCCCTGGGCCGATCCCCCGCTCGTGCTCGTCGTGGTCGCGTGGCTCGCTGTCGCGGGCGCCGCAGCGTGGACGGTGCGCCGGCGACGGCGGACCGGGCCCGTGTGGTTCGCTGTGATCGCCTACATCCTGGCCTCGCTCGCGGCGATGATCAGCACCCGCTTCGGCCCGGAGACCACCTACGAACTCGCGCGCACTCTGCGCTACTTCGCCGACTCCGCCGTGGTCGTCGCGATCGCCGCGGCGCTGATCCTGCGCGCCCCGCGACGAGGCACGACGTCCCGTCCTCGTGCCGTGCGTGCGGCCGCCTGGACCTGCGCGGCCGTGTTCACCGTCGGCTCCCTGTGGTCGACCGTGACGTTCGCGCGCAGCTGGTCGGACAATCCGACGGGCGATTATCTCGGGGCGGCGAAGGCGGCGCTCACGGCCCGGCCCGACGAGCCCGTGCTCGATCACCCGGTGTCGGTATGGATCCTGCTGCCCGTCACCTACCCGCACAACCTGGTGGGGTCCGTCTTCTCCGCGCTGCCCGTCCGGTCCGACATCCGCGACCACGCGACCGACCTGTGGGTCCTCGACGATCTCGGCCACCGCGCTCCCGCCGACCTGCTGCCGCTGCGCCTCGTCCCGCCCGGCCCCGAGCCCGACTGCGGCCATCGCGTCACCACCGACGCCGTCACGGCCGTGCCGCTCGATTCCCCCGCGGGCGACTGGGAGTGGACCGTGCAGGTGAACTACCGGGCCTCCGCCGACGGCACGATCGACCTCGGCTTCCCCGGCCGCGCATCCGTTCCGGTCCCCGTCACCGAAGGACTCGGGACGGTGTACGTCCGCGTCTCCGGGGACGGGTCGGCGTTGCAGGCGCGCTCGTCCACCCCCGGCACGACCGTGTGCCTCGGTGCCGGATCGCTCGGAGTGGTCGTGCCGCGGGGGTGACGGCGGGCCAGCGTGGCGCGTCCGAGCGCGCGGTCCGTGAGAACCGGGACGGTCACAGACGTGCTTGCGCCCGGCGCGGGTCGCTCAGGTCGATGCCCGCTTCCTCCCACGCCTCGCGCAGCGCCTCGGTTCCCTTCAGCCGCTTCCAGGCCGCCTCGGTACCGGTGATCGGGCGGGCCTCGAAGAAGTGGACCGGATCGGAGGGCTCGGGCAGTTCCAGCGACGGCACGTCGGCCGTCTCGAGCAACACCGCGGTGAACGGAGCGCCCGGCCACAGCGGCTCCCCGAGATCGAGCAGGGCGTCGTCGGTGAGGACCACGCCCTCCACGGCGGGCAGCGCAGCGAGCACCGCGAGGGTGCGGTGGACACCGGCGGTGACGCCCTCGTTGTCGCGCAGGCTGAGGACCAGTTCGGCCCGCGGCCCGCGCGTCGGGTCGGCCACCATGTCGGTCGGATCGCCCATCGGATGCCGTGAGCACCCCAGAGTGGCGTACCGCAGGAGCTCTGCACCACGGAAGCGGAGGACCTCGATCGGTTCGAGACCGAGGAAGGTCACCGACGCCGATTCCGGCTCCGGATCCCCCGGCACGGTCAGATGCTCGGTGAGGTGGCTGCGGACGGTGGCGAGAACTGCGTCGGTCACCCCTGCAATGTAGTCCCCGTCCCCGCACATGCGGTTCACACCCGGACCTGTGCACCGCGCGGTACCGTCGACGCGTGGCTCGCGACACCGGTTTTCCGGTCTCCGATGCCGGCGACGATTTCGCCCGGCAACGCCGGCGCGCCGAGTACGCCCGGCTGATCGCATGGCTGCGCCGCGAACCGGCCGACGTCAACACGGTGCTGCCCTTCGACGACGTCGTCGCAGCCCTCGGACGCCTCGGTGAACGGCGACTCGGGTTGCAGATCATCGAGGTCGCCTCGATCGTCGGCAGCGTCGACCGTGCCGACGACTTCGACCGTCGTTTCCGCCCCACCTCGGCACGCCTGCGCGCCAGGTGGGAACGCATCGCGGCCGCGCGGCGGCGCGGCGAGGCCATGCCCCCGATCTCCGTGTACCGGGTGGGACCGATGCATTTCGTGCAGGACGGGCACCACCGTGTGTCCATCGCCTACGCGCAGGGCGACCGCACCATCGACGCCTACGTCACCGAGATCACCACGAAGGTGCCCGCGGAGGGCATCACCGCCCGTCCCGATCTCGTGCGCAAGGACCACTTCAGGATGTTTCTCGGCCGCGTTCCCCTGCACGGCGCGGCCCAGGACACGATCCGCGTGTCCGACCCGTGGGGATACGCCGAACTGGCCGAGGCCGTCGAGGCGTGGGGTTTCCGCTTGATGCAGGATCTCGGCGAGTACCTCACCCGCGAGGAGGTCGCGCGGCGCTGGTACGAGGAGGAATTCGTCCCCGTCGTCGCGATGGCCCGGGAAGCGGGGATGTTGCGCTCACGCACCGACGCCGAGGTGTATCTGTGGATCGCGAGCGAGCGGTACCGGCTCGTGCGGCGGCACGTGTGGAGCGAGGAGATCGTCGACGAGCTCCGTAGCCGCGCACCCCGCTGACGGCTTCGGTGGATCCGACCCCGTTTTCCGGGGTCGGATCCACCGAAGCCGGTTTGTCAGAGGGTGACGTTCGCGCCGGTCTCCTGATCGAACAAGGCGATCTTCGCCCTGTCGAACCACAACTGCACGGTCCCGCCCTTGGTGGCCTGCGATTCCACCGACAATCGCGCGACCAGCGATTCGGCCGACATGTCGGCACCGGCGTCGGCGGCGAGTTCGTCGAGGTCCTTCGAGTGCACGCCCGGCCCCTCGGCCGTGAAGTACGCGAACTTGTCGGAGCCCATCGACTCGAGCACGTCGACCTCGGCGGAGAAGGTCACGCCCGTCTCCCGTTGGGTCGGGTCGAGCAGGTCGGTGTCCTCGAAGTGCTCCGGACGGATACCGACGACCACCTCGCGCGACGGATTGTTGCGACGCACGGTCTCCCACCGCTCGTCGGGCAACCGGAACTCGCCGAACGAGGTGCGGATCGAACCGTTCTCGATCTGCCCCGGAACGAAGTTCATCGACGGCGATCCGATGAAGCCGGCGACGAACAGGTTCCGCGGATGGTCGTACAACTCCTGCGGCGCCCCGACCTGCTGCACGATCCCACCGCGCATCACGACGACGCGGTCGCCGAGCGTCATCGCCTCGGTCTGGTCGTGCGTGACGTACACCGTCGTGGTCCCGAGACGCTTCTGCAGGCGCGCGATCTCGGTGCGCATCTGCACGCGCAGCTTCGCGTCGAGATTCGACAGCGGCTCGTCCATGAGGAACGCCTTGGGGCTGCGCACGATCGCACGACCCATGGCCACGCGTTGCCGCTGACCGCCCGACAGGTTGGCGGGCTTGCGGTCGAGATGCTGTGTGAGATCGAGGATCCGGGCCGCCTCGTCGACCTTGCGGGCGATCTCGTCCTTGGACACCTTCGCGAGGGTGAGCGGGAACGCGATGTTGTCGCGCACCGACATGTGCGGGTACAGCGCGTAGGACTGGAAGACCATCGCGATGTCGCGGTCCTTCGGTGCCCGCTCGTTGACACGCTCACCCGCGATGCGCAGCTCGCCGTCGGAGATGTCCTCGAGACCGGCGATCATGTTGAGCGTCGTGGATTTTCCGCACCCGGACGGGCCGACGAGAATGATGAACTCGCCGTCGGCGATCTCGAGATCCACGTCGCTGACGGCCTTCGCTCCGTCCGGATATTCCTTCGTCACCTTGTCGAGCACGATCTCGGCCACGATAGTTATCCCTTCACTGCGCCGGAGGTCAGTCCGGCGACGATTCGACGTTGGAAGATCAGGACGAACACGATGATCGGGATCGTGATGACGACGGCCGCCGCCGCGATCGAGCCGGTCGGTTCCTCGAACTGCGATGCACCCGTGAAGTTCGCGATCGCGGCGGGTGCGGTGATGGACCGCTCGGTGGAGGTCAGCGAGATCGCGAACAGCAGGTCGTTCCAGCAGAAGATGAACACCAGGATCGCCGCCGTGATGATGCCGGGAGCGGCGAGTGGGGCCACGACCTTCCGGAACGCCTGACCCGGTGTCGCGCCGTCCATCTTCGCGGCCTTCTCGAGTTCCCACGGGATCTCCTTGAAGAAGGCCGACAGGGTGTAGATCGCGAGCGGTAGCGAGAAGGTGATGTACGGCAGGATCAGCGCCGCCCACGTGTCGAACAGTCCGAGGCCGCGCATGATCTCGAACAGCGGGCTGACGAGGGAGATCTGGGGGAACATCGCGATGAGCAGCGCCACGCCCATCAGAATCTTCTTACCGGGGAAGTCGAGCCGGGCGATCGCGTAGGCGGCCATCGTCCCGAGGATCACCGCGATGACCGTGGCGATCAGGCCGATGCCGATGGAGTTGATCAGCGCGCTCGTGAACGCGTCGGTGCGGAAGATGCCGCGGTAGTTGTCGAGCGTCCACTGCTGCGGGATGAACCGGCCGTCCTGGATGGTGCCGGGCGGCTTGAACGACAGGCTCGCGATCCACAGCACCGGGACGAGTGCGTAGAGCAGGACGATCAGGTTCACCGCCGACCACGACAGGGTCCGTTTCCTGGTCTCGGCCATCATCGGCCCCCTTCGTCCGAGCCGGGCGCGGATGCACCGAACAACTTGATGAACACGAACGCGATGATCGCGACGCACAGGAAGATCAGGACGCTGATCGCCGACCCGATGCCGAGGTTGAAGGCCCGGAACAGATTGTCGTAACCGAGGATCGACACCGATCCGGTGCCGTTGGCACCGCGGGTGAGGACATAGATGTTGTCGAAGATGCGGAAGGCGTCGAGCGTGCGGAAGAGCAGGGCGACGAGGATCGCCGGTTTCATCAGCGGCACGATGATCCGCACCAGACGTGTCCACGCTCCGGCGCCGTCGACCTGCGCCGCCTTGAGCAGATCGTCGGGGACGAGTGCGAGGCCGGCGAGGAGCAGCAGTGCCATGAACGGCGTTGTCTTCCACACCTCGGCGAGCACGATGATCGCCAGGGACGGGATCTGGTCGGTGAGCGGGGCGCTGCCGTCGGGCAGCAGGTTCGCGAGATAGCCCGTGCCCGGGGTCCACGCGTAGTACCAGCTGTAGGCGGCGGCGACGGTGACGATGCCGTACGGGATCAGCACCACCGTGCGCACGATGCCCTTGCCGACGATGGTGCGGTGCATGACGAGTGCGATCGCGAGGCCGAGCACGAACTCGATCGCGACGGAGACCAGGGTGACGAGCGAGGTGACCATGAAGGCCTGCCACCAGAATCCGTCGCTGAGCACCGCGACATAGTTCGACAGTCCGACGAAGCGCCGTTCGTCGGGGAAGCGCAGATCGTAACGCTGCAGACTGAGCCAGACGGCGTATCCCACCGGATAGGCCGTGACGGCGAGCATCACGATCGCGGCGGGTGCGACGAGCAGCAGACCGAGTCGCCGTTCGGCCTTCTTCCCCTCGGACAGCGCTGCTTTCGTCTTCGTCGACGGTTCCTTCGGGGTCTCGTCGGTCGGTGTCGATTCGACGGCGGTCACGGGATCAGTCCTTCCGAATTGACCGCCTTGCGCACCTGCTCGGCGAGTTCCTCGACGGTGCGGGGCGGATCGATCTGGTCGACCGGGTTGAGGGTGGCCGTCACCAGTGTCGAAATGCTCTGGTAGGCCGGTGAAGCGGGACGCACCGCGGCGTTCTCGAGACCGGCGCGGACCTCACGCCAGGCCGGATAGGCCTCCTGGAAATCGGGGTCGTCGTACAGCGCCGCGAGCGTCGGCGGCACGCCGCCACCGATGGCGTTGTTGCGCTGGTTCTCCTCGTTGCGCAGGCACTGCATCGCTTCGAACGCGAGATCCGGGTGGGTACTCGTGCGGGCGACGGCGATGTTGAACCCGCCGATGGTGACCTGGGCGGGCTCGCCGGGGATCACCGAGGGGTACGGCGCGGGAAGGAAATTCTGCTCACCGTCGACGGTGAGGACCGTGTTGCCGGTGTTCTCCGAGGTGACATTGCCGTTCTCGTCGATGAAGGGCAGGGCCTCCTCGTTCTCCATGATGCCCGGCAGGACGAACGGCCAGTTGACCTGGAACGCGGTGCGCCCGCTCTCCATACCGAGACGGACGGCCGCCTCGTCGGCCTGGTTCAGGGAGGGATCGGCGCCGGGCGCGGTCGCAACGCGCTTCATGATGTCGAGCGCGGTCACCGCCGCGTCGTTGTCGGTGAGGGTGACGGTGACACCGTCCTCCCCCACCACCGAGCCTCCGGCGCTCGAGAGCAAGGTGTTGAACCACACCATCAGCCCCTCGTACTGCCGGCCCTGCACACCGATCCACGACGGCCGGCCCTCCTCGGCGAGGCCGCTCGCAATCTCGATCATCTCGTCCCAGGTCTCCGGAGGTTGCCCGTCCGGCATGAGATCCTTTCGGTACCAGAGCAACTGGGTGTTGGTGTTGAGCGGTGCGGCGTACAGCCGGTCCTGCCAGGTCGCCGATTCGAGGGGACCTTCGAGGGTGCCCTCGGAGACCGCGGCTGCAACATCGTCGGGCAGCGGCAGCGCCCACCCGGCCTCGGCGAACTCGGCCGTCCACACGACGTCGAGGGTCATGAGGTCGAGCCCCGGGTCGTTACCCGTCAGCCGCCGCGCCAACTGCAGTCGCTGGTCGTCGGCGTTCTTCGGAAGTGTCCTCTGCTGCACGCGATATCGGCCGCCCGCCTCCGCGGTGCACACCTCCGCGGCCTGCGCGTACTGCTCGGCACCGTCGGCGGCCGTGTAGAAGGACAGGACGACACCCTCGTCGTCGCTGCCGCACGCGGCCAGCCCCGACGCCAAGAGCACAGCAGCCGCGGAAGCTGTGACCGCTCGGCTCGTCCGCCGGCTCTTGCCCGACCGTCTCATGCGTGACTCCGCTCGCATCGGGGACCTCGTGATCCGACGATAACGCCCGTACCGGCCAGCCGTAGCAAAACGAGCAGGGCGTACATCCGGAACGGAATCGGCACGACGACGAGGTCAGAAGGAGGTCCCCGAGAAGGGCGCCTGGGGCCAGGAGAACAGCAGGTCAGCGGTGTCGACGGCCTCGGGCCGGTGCACCCGGGCGCGCCCCGCGTCGACCATCCGGTGCCAGCCCTGCCGGCCGAGCAGGAGCGCACCGAGGTCGGCGATGTCGATCATCAGGTCGGCCGGTCCCGCGGTGCGCGCCACGCCGTCGGCGGAGATCTCGAAGACACCGGCGTTGTCGGTCAGCACCGGATCGGTCACCTCCACGGTCACCGAGCCGAAGCCTCGGTAACTCCGCGCCGACAGCGCCCGATCGAGGTCGAGGATGCGCAACCACGTCTCGTCCGAGACCGAGCGGAAGTGCACGGCACGCGCGTCGCCGAGCATGAGCGGGAGTTGGTCGTCCTGCGGAAGTGCCGCGAACCGCAAGGTGTCGACCAGGTCGAGGTCGAGCAGGAACCGGATCAGGCCGGCGTACGCCGCGGGCGAGGGGGCGAAGAAGTCGTCGACCACGACGGTGCGGTTGCGACTGGTGAACCACCCCTGCGTGTCGACGGGGTGGTACCGGACGAAACCGTCCTCCTGTCCCGGTTCGCCGTGCACCGCCACGTACATCGGATCGGTGAGCGAGTCGGCCCGCCACCGGCGTGAGTTCCACCAGTACTCCGACCGATCGATCATGCCGGGGCGCGGCGGCAGATGACGGGAATGGATCTGCGCCAGCACGTCCCACGCCTCCGGATAGGTCAGCAGACGCACCGCTCCGGACTCGGGCACGTCGGGACGCAGTGCGGCACCACGCACGTCGACGTCGACGGACACCGAAGTCGAGGCGACGCCGTAGCCGAACCGGCCGTAGATGGTCGCTTCGGAGGCACGCAGCGTCGCGAGGATCTCACCGCGGTCGCGCGCGTCGCTCAACTGCCGGTGCACGAGTCCGGAGATCACGCCGCGACGCGTGTGGGTGGGCAGCACACCGATGTGGGTGACCGCCGCGTGCGGCACCCGGGCGCCGCCGGGCAGGGTGAGATTTCCGCTCGTGGCGTCGACTGTCCCGACGAGCATGCCGTCGAGGAAAGCACCCCACGTGCGGCCGGCCTCGAGGTAGCGGCTCACCGTCCCGTCGGGAACCTCGGGCCACGAGGGCAGACCCACCATCGCCGTGCGGAACAGCGCGGACGCCTCCCGCAGTTCGGCTTCCGACTCCAGAACTCTGATCTCCGGTTCCGTTCGCTCACCCATGGAACGACACTATCGACCGCGAACTTGCACCGCGGGTGAACGGCCGTGACGTTCGGTACACCGACTCCGGGCGGGTAGGTTTCCAGCGTGCGACGCGAGTGGGATCCAGCAGACACCGGGGTGCTGCAGCTGCCCTCCGGCCGACTCGTGCGGGGACGCGGGATGCGCAGACCGGTGTTCGGCGAGCCGTTTCCCGACTTCGGGGTGTATCTCCTCGGCCGCCCCCCGGCAGCACCGTTCGAGTGGGAGTCGCGGTGGATCCACTGGCCCGACTTCCGCACGCCACGCGACCCGGAGGACGCTCTCGCCATCCTGTACGAGGCGTGGATCCGCGCGGGAAGACAGCGGGTGGAGATCGCGTGCGGGCGTGGACGCGGCCGCACCGGCACCGCACTGGCGTGCCTCGCCGTCCTCGACGGGCTCTCCCCGGAGGAGGCGGTCGACTTCGTTCGGCGGCACTACCATCCGCGCGCGGTCGAGACGCCCTGGCAGCGCAAATTCGTCGCGCACGCGAAGGCGCATACCTGACAGCTCAGTTCTTCGTCCGGGCGAGGTCGACCTCGGCGGCCGAGACGGCACGTTCGGCGGCGACCACCCGCTTCTTCGCCTCGGCGGCGGCGCGGCGCGCGAAGGTGCGTTGCTGCTCTGCGTGTTCGAGCTTCGCCCGCAGCTCGGCGACCTCCTCCTCGTGACGGGCCAGCTCCTGCTCTGCCGCCGACGCGGCTTCGCGCGCTTCCTCGGCCGCGTTGTGCGCCGAGTCGAGAGCGGCAGCGGCCTCGTCGATCTCCGCCTCACGAGCCGCCTGCTCCGCCTTCTCGCGCTCCGTGGGTTCGCGCTCGCCCTTGCTCTTGCGTGCAGACTTGCCCGCTGCCGTCCGGTCGTCCTCGTCGTCCTCCTCCGACCCTCCGCGGACGACGGTGAGCGGCATGGCCGACAGGTCGCCGAAACCGTCGGACTCGACGATCGCGTCGAGTCGGCCCTGCCGGACCTGCTCCCCGATGCCGGGATCCGACAACGCGGCGTTGAGGGTGCGCCCCACCTCTCGCAGTGCGCTCTCCGAGACGGTGCGGCCGCGGTCGGCGGCGAGCCGACCCGCGTCGCGCTCGAGCGCGGCGACCACCCGGCGACGCTGCTCCGACAGTTTCCGCATCTCGCTGCCGGACAGTCGTCGTTGCGCGGTGCGCAGGGCGGATCCGATGTCGAGCAACGCCGCGAGTTCGTCGGCCCGTTCGCGGGCGAGCAGGTTGACCATCCAGGCCGCGACCGTCGGTTTGCGCAGTCTGCCGATGGCCGCCGTCAGCTCGCGGTCGCCCGCTTCGCGTGCCTGCGCCGCGAATTCGGAGCGGGCCGCCACGAAGTCTCCTGGGTCGAGGCCGTAGAGGGCATCGGCCACCGAATCGATGTCGGGCATGGGATCGACAGTAGTGGCGCGAGGCCGATCACGACGAGTGCCGTTCTCGGCGAACGCGCGACCGCGAGACGATCAGATGGCGAGCTTGGCGAGGATGTCGCGCGCCTTCTCGGCGGTGGGCGGCTGGCACAGCACGTCGTAGCGGCCGGCGACGAGCTGCATGGTGGACGAGAAGTCGCGCTGACCGCGGGTCGCGGCGTACGGGATGCTCGCCGAGATGAGGCCGAAGATGATGCCGCCGACGAGGCCGACGAGCAGCGGGCCGAGGAAGTCGGTGGAGAAGATGCCGAGCAGGAGACCGAAGAACACGCCGAGCCATGCGCCCGAGACGATGCCGCCGCCGATCACCTTCGGCCACGTGAGCCGACCGGTGACCCGTTCGACCTGCATGAGATCGACACCGACGATGGTGACGTCCTCGACGGAGAAGTTCTGATCGGCCAGGTGGTCGACCGCCCGTTGCGCCTCGGCATAGGTCGGGTACGAACCGACGGGCCAGCCCGTGGGAGGTGTCGGCAGACCGGGTACCTGGCGACCGGGTCCGAGGGGATTCGTCATGTCGTTTCGGCTCCTTCGCGATGCACGCCGACGGTCGCGGCGCCGGTCTCCATTCTGCCTCGACAGGGACCGGCACGCCGCGATGGTTCGCCCGATATGTTCTTTTCCCTGGTCGTTCCCGTCAGGAGGCCGGCGGCTCGAACTTCTGGGTGCGCTGCAACCCCGCGGCCCGGCCCTTCGCGGAGATCACGAGGGCCATCTTCCGGCTCGCCTCGTCGATCATCTCGTCACCGAGCATCGCGGCACCGCGGGCGCCGCCCTCGGCCGAGGTGTGCCACTCGTAGGCGTCGAGGATCATCTCGGCCTTGTCGTAGTCCTCCTGCCGGGGGCTGAAGACCTCGTTGGCCGCGTCGATCTGGCTCGGGTGCAGCACCCACTTGCCGTCGAAGCCCAGGGCGGCGGTGCGCTGCGCCGACCGGCGGAAGGCGTCGACGTCGCGGATCTGGAGGTAGGGACCGTCGATGGCCTGCAGCCCGTGCGCACGCGCGGCCATGAGGATCGTCATGAGGATGTGGTGGTAGGCGTCGCCGACGTCGTAACCCTCGGGCTGCTCACCGACGACGAGGGTGCGCATGTTGATGCTCGCCATGAAGTCTGCCGGACCGAACACGAGTGTCTGCACGCGCGGGCTCGCCGTCGCGATCTCGTTGATGTTCGTCAACCCGATGGCGTTCTCGATCTGCGGTTCGATACCGATCCGTCCCGCCTCGAGACCGTGGGCCTTCTCGACCTGCGTGAGGAGCAGGTCGAGCGCCTTCACGTGGCTCGCGTCGGGCACCTTCGGCAGCAGGATCGCGTCGAGATTCGCGCCGGCACCACCGACGACCGTCGCGACGTCGAGATAGGTCGCGTCCGTGGTCCAGTCGTTGACGCGCACGACCTTGATCTGGTCGCCCCAGCCGTCCTCGTTCAGAGCTTCGACGATGGTGCTGCGGGCCTGCTCCTTGGCCAGCGGCGACACCGCGTCCTCGAGATCGAGGAAGATCTCGTCGGCGGGAAGGCCCTTGGCCTTGTCGATCATCTTCCGGCTGCTGCCGGGAACCGCGAGTACCGATCTTCGGGGCCTGAACGAAAACGACATGACCTGACCAGACCTCCGAGTTCCGGGAACAGCGTGGGCACGCTCTAGCCTGGCAATCATGGCAGCAGTGAGCAAGGTTTTCGTCGCGCGGCTGGCCGGACTGGTCGTTCTCGGCCCCGACGGCGAGTCCATCGGCCGCGTCCGCGATGTCGTGCTGACCATACGAGTGGGACGTCAGCCGCCTCGTGCGCTGGGGCTCGTCGTCGAACTGCCCACCCGCAAGCGGATCTTCGTCCCGATGCTGCGCGTGACCGCGATCGAACCCGGCGCGGTCACCCTCGTCACCGGCAACGTCAGTCTGCGCCGGTTCACGCAGCGACCCTCGGAGGTGCTCGCCCTCGGTCAGGTCCTCGATTCGCGTGTGCGCGTCGACGACCCGGAGCTGCCGGACCTGATGGGTGTCGACGCCGTCGTGGTGGATCTGGGGCTCGAGCTCATGCGCACCCGCGACTGGGTCGTCGCCCGCGTGGCGGTGCGTCGCCATCGCGGCCGGCTCGCGCGCCGCTCCCCCATCCACATCGTGGAATGGCCGCACGTGCACGGACTCACCCAGCAGGCACTGTCGATGCCCGGACAGGGTGTCGCGCAGTTGCTCCTGCAGTTCGAGGACATGCGCCCGCCGGACGTCGCGAACGCCCTGCGCGACCTGCCGATCAAGAGACGCACCGAGGTCGCCGCGGCGCTCGACGACGAACGCCTCGCCGACATCGTGCAGGAGCTACCCTCCGACGACCAGACCGACCTGCTCACCCAGCTCGGCCTCGACCGGGCGGTCGCGGTGCTCGAGGCGATGGATCCCGACGACGTCGCCGACCTCCTCGGTGAGCTGCCCGCAACGGACGCCGAGTCGTTCCTGCAACGCATGGACCCCGAGGACTCCGAGCCGGTGCGCCGCCTGCTAGAGCACTCCCCCGACACCGCCGGTGGTCTGATGACCCCCGAGCCGGTCGTGCTGACGCCGGCGACCACGGTGGCCGAAGCGCTCGCCCGCGCCCGTAATCCGGATCTGAGTCCCGCCCTGGCGTCGATGGTCTTCGTCGTGCGGCCGCCCACCGCGACGCCCACCGGCAAGTACCTCGGCTGTGTCCATCTGCAACGATTGCTCCGGGAACCGCCTGCGAGCCTGGTGGGAGGGGTCGTCGACGACGACCTGCCGCGCCTGGCCCCCGACGACGCCCTGACCACCGTCACCCGGTACTTCGCGACGTACAACCTGGTCTGCGGTCCGGTGGTGGACGACGAGGGGCACCTGCTCGGCGCGGTGAGCGTCGACGACGTGCTCGACCATCTGCTGCCGGAGGACTGGCGCGAGGAGGACATCGAGGATGAGTGACCGCAGCACGCAGGGCCGCTCGCGCCTCGAGACCCCACAGGCGTCGAGGTTCCGCTTCAACTTCGACGCCGAGGCGGTGGGCCGGGTCAGCGAGTCGATCGCCCGGTTCCTCGGAACGGGCCGTTATCTCGCCATCCAGACGATCGTCGTCATCGTGTGGATCGCCCTCAACATCGCCGCGGTCGGACTGCAGTGGGATCCCTATCCCTTCATCCTTCTCAACCTGGCCTTCTCGACGCAGGCCGCCTATGCGGCGCCGTTGATCCTGCTGGCGCAGAACCGGCAGGAGAACCGCGACCGCGTATCTCTCGAGGAGGATCGCGCCCGCGCCGAGCAGACCAAGGCCGACACCGAGTTCCTGGCACGCGAACTCGCGGCTCTGCGACTCGCGGTGGGTGAGGTCGCGACCCGCGACTATCTGCGTCGCGAACTCGACGATCTGCGCGCCCTGCTGATCGACGACGAGAACGAGGACGACGCCGGCACTCCACGCACCCGCGGGCCCCGTCACTGAGGGACCCCGTCCTGTTGTCCGCCACGCCCCGTTGCACACAACCCGACACCCTTCTGTAACCTTCGTCACATCAGTCGGACGGACGATCGGAGGAGGGTGATCGCGTGCGGTGGAAGGTCGCGCTGGCGATGCCGGTGATCGTCGCTGCCGGACTCGCGGCGACAGCGTCGTCGGCGACGGTGGTGGCGGAGACGACGTCCGCCGAGACCGAGCCGAGCGCCGCTCCGGCGGTGGGCGTGCTCCCCGGCGAGGTGCGCGAGGCGCAACCGCTGCGCAGCCCGAGCGACCCGCTCACCCAGCTTCCGCCCGAAGCCGTGGCCGCGGCAGGGGGTGCGGCGGCCCTCGGCGACGGGCCGCTCGCGATCCCCGAACTCGTCTTCTACGCCTATCGCGCGGCCGAGATGCAGCTGGCCATCGACTCTCCCGAGTGCGGCCTGCCGTGGAATCTGCTCGCCGCCGTCGGGCGCCTGAACTCCGGACACGCGGACGGGGGACGCACCGACATCCTGGGCACGCTGACCGCGCCGGTCGTCACCCCGGAGGGGCTGCTCGGGCCGATGCGCCTGGCCCCCGCGGTGTGGGAGCAGTACTCGGCCGACGGCAACGCGGACGGCACCGCCGATCCACAGAACATCTTCGACGCGACCCTGGCCGCCGGTGCCCGGATGTGCGCGGAGGGCGGAAACCTGCGCGAGCCGGACGGGGAGGCGCGGGCGGTGGCGTCGGTCGATCCGTCACCGGACTATCTGGCGAACGTCCGGCACTGGTCCGGTGCGTATTCGAAGGCCGCCGAGGTGGCTCCCGCCGATCTCGCTCCGATCCCGGCGCGGCCCGTTCCGAACGCCGCGGATGTCGCGGCCCCCGCGCCGGCTCCGGCGGTCACCGCGCCCGCTCCGGAGGCGACACCTCAGCCGGCCCAGCAAGCGCCCGCCGACACTCCGGCTCAGCAGGCACCCGAACAGAACATCCCGGCTCCGCCGCCGATGCCGGAGTTGCCCGAACTCCCCTGCCTGGTGCCCGCCTTCTGCGAATAACTCCCGGCACACACGTGAGGTGACGCCACGCGCGACACGCGTGTCGTCATCTTTTTCTTTCACCCCACCCGACCTACCGGACCAGCACGGACGGGCCACAGCAGTACGCATACACCCCCGTTACATCACGTTTGAGTAACGGAAAGGCATCGAATGCTGTAGCCTCGGCCCGGCACGTAACGAAGGTGTCTCGTTCCGAGGCACCCGAGGGAGGGTTATCCATTGGGCCGCCACGCCAAACCGTCGGATTCGAAGCTTCGGCGAAATTCCGTCATCGCGATGACCGGACTCGTTCCGGTCGGACTGGTCGCCGCAGCCGCGACCACCGCGGGTGCGTCGCCGCGAGCGCTGATGGGTGCAGCTCACCACGAGACCGAGCCGACGGCGTCGTCGACCGACTCGGCCGACCTCGCGAACGCGATTCCCGAAGCGGTCGCCGCCGTGCAGACGATCATGCTCGAGCCCGAACCGGCACCCGTGCGCACCTTCAAGGCCGCCCCCCAGCCGGAACCCGAGCCCGAGGTCCTCCACGAGGGCCCCCTCGGCATCCCCGGCATCAACTACGCCGCCTACCGCAACGCCGAGCGCATCCTCGCCGAGGAGAATCCCGCCTGCGGCATGCACTGGACGCTCCTCGCCGGCATCGGCCGCGTCGAGTCCGGACACGCCAACGGTGGTCATGCCGACGCCAAGGGCAACCTGCTCGAGCCCGTCATTGGACTGCCGCTCAACGGCAGCCTGCCCGGCCAGGCCGTCATCCACGACACCGACGGCGGCGCCCTCGACGGCGACACCGTCTACGACCGCGCGGTCGGGCCGATGCAATTCATCCCCACCACGTGGAACCAGTACGCGGGCGACGGCAACGGCGACGGGGTCTCCGATCCCCAGAACCTGTACGATTCGACGCTCACCACCGCGAAGTACCTGTGCGACGGTGGCCTCGACATGCGCAACCTCGCGCACTCGACGAAGGCGATCCACCGCTACAACAACTCGATGGCCTACGTGGCGAACGTGCTCGCCTGGTCGACGGCCTACTCCACCGGCATCGACCCGAGCCCCGCGGATCTCCCCCGCATCCACTGAGGTCCGGAGAGGGTCGTCGGGTCACCCCGGACCGAAGGCGGTCGTCGGGTCACCGTCGACCCGTATCCGGTCGCGAGCGGCGTGCCGCCTACCATGGGCGTCATGGCAGTCAGTGAGTCCGACGTCCGCAGTGCGCTCGCACGGGTCCAGGACCCGGAGATCCGCAAGCCCATCACCGATCTCGGAATGGTCAAGAGCATCGAGATCGGCGCCGACAGCAGCGTCGATGTGGCGATCTATCTGACCACCGCCGGGTGCCCCATGCGCACCGAGATCTCGGAGCGCGTCACCAAGGCCGTCGCCGACGTCGCCGGCGTGGGCGAGGTCCGGGTGACCCTCGACGTGATGAGCGACGAGCAGCGCACCGAGCTCCGCAAGTCGCTGCGCGGCGACTCCACCGAGCCCGTCATCCCGTTCGCCCAGCCCGGTTCGCTCACGCGCGTCTACGCGGTGGCCTCCGGCAAGGGTGGTGTCGGCAAGTCGTCGGTCACCGTCAATCTCGCCGCGGCGATGGCCGCGCGCGGACTGTCGGTGGGTGTGCTCGACGCCGACATCTACGGTCACTCGATCCCCCGCATGCTCGGCACGTCCGCCAAGCCCACGCAGGTCGAGCGGATGATCATGCCGCCGATCGCGCACGACGTGAAGACGATCTCCATCGCCCAGTTCACCGAGGGCAACACCCCGGTGGTGTGGCGTGGCCCGATGCTGCACCGCGCGCTGCAGCAGTTCCTCGCCGACGTCTTCTGGGGCGACCTCGACGTCCTGCTCCTCGACCTGCCGCCCGGCACGGGTGACGTCGCCATCTCCGTCGCGCAGCTGATCCCCAACGCCGAGATCCTCGTCGTGACGACGCCGCAGCAGGCAGCCGCCGAGGTCGCCGAGCGCGCCGGTTCCATCGCGCTGCAGACGCGTCAGCGCATCGCCGGCGTGGTGGAGAACATGTCGTGGCTCGAGCTGCCCGACGGCACCCGAATGGACGTCTTCGGCAGCGGCGGCGGTCAGGCCGTCGCCGAGCGGCTCACCCGCGCGGTGGGCGCGACGGTGCCGCTGCTCGGCCAGATCCCGCTCGACCCGGCAGTGCGCGAGGCCGGCGACTCCGGTACCCCGATCGTCCTCGCGGCGCCCGACTCGGCGCCCGCGGTGGCGCTCGAGGAGATCTCCGACAAGCTCGCCGTGCGCAGGCGCGGACTGGCCGGCATGTCGCTGGGAATCGACACCACGCGTCACCTGTAAGAACCCGATATCGATCGAGCCCCCGCCGTGCTTCACGGCGGGGGCTCGATCGTAGGAAAGCTGTCAGGTGGCGTCGGGATCGATCGGCGGCTTCTCGTCCGGAGCGAGCGGCTTCGACAGGTTCGGCCGGGCCGCGCCGTTGGTGGGCGTTCCCGGAGCCGCCGAGGACGGCTTGTCGAAATTGCCGGTGAGAATCGAGTCGTCGCCGTCGAGCAGATGCTTCGTGATCACGGCCCGCGGTGTCATGCCGCGCAGCTGGTTCAGCTCGGACAGCGGTTGCCGCAGGTCGTCGAACTCCGGTCCGAATTCCTGCTCGAGCTGGTCGCGCGCACCCGTGGCGTAGTCGCGTACCTGACGCAGCGACTTGGCCACCCACGAGACGGCGCCGGGGAGGCGCTCCGGGCCGAGGACCACGAGGGCCGCCACGATGAGTACCAGGAACTCGCCCCAACCGATGTTGCCGAACACGCATCCAGGGTACGTGGTCTCGTCCGGATCGCAGCACCTACGTGGAAGGTCACATCACACGGCTGGGACGTTCTGTCCGAGACAGGGGCCGCTCAGTCAGAGACGGGGGTGACCTCTACGTCGACGAGACGGCCGTTGCGCACGAGCTGGACGGTGATCGGTTCGTCGATCTCCTGCTGCTGGACCGCCACGACGAGCTCGTCGGCGCTGGTGACTTCGCGGTCGCCGACCTTGACGATGACGTCGCCCTCGACGATGCCGGCGCGCTGGGCCGGGCTGTCCTGACGGACGTTGGCGACCTCCGCGCCGCTCGCGACGTCGTTGACCACCGAGCGTGCGTTCACGCCGATGTCGGGGTGCCGCATCTCGCCGGTGCGGATCAGCTCCTGCGCCACCTCGGTGACGTCGTCGATGGGGATCGCGAAGCCCAGGCCCACCGAACCGCCGGTCTCCGACTTGATCGCGGAATTGATACCGATCACGCGACCCTCCATGTCGATGAGGGGGCCGCCGGAGTTGCCGGGGTTGATCGAAGCGTCGGTCTGGACGGCGTCGATCACCGCGTCGGTGTCGGTGCCCTGCCCGCTGAGCCGCATGGGCCGGTGCAGCGCGCTGACGATGCCGCGGGTGACGGTCTTGCTCAGGCCGAGCGGCGAACCGACCGCGACGACGTCCTCGCCCACCTGGACGTCCTCGGAGCGGCCCAGCTCGGCGACGACCAGGTTGTCGACGTTCTCGACGGCGAGCACGGCCAAGTCGGTCTTGATGTCGCGTCCGACGATCGAGGCGGGCACCTTCGTGCCGTCATCGAAGGTGACCTGTACCTTCGCATCGGGATTGCCGGCGGCCATCGAAACGACGTGGTTGTTGGTGACGATGTAACCGGCACCGTCGATCACCACGCCCGAGCCGGTGCCGGCGTCGCCGCCGACGGTGGTCTGGATGGAGACGACCGCGGGCAGCACGGTGTCGGCGACACGCGCGACCGCGCCGGTGGGCAGTTCCTCGTCGGGACCCGACTGGCTCAGCGTCACTCCGCGACTGGTCAGCGAACCGTTGTCGGCGGTCGCGAGCGCGACGACGAGTCCGCCGACCATGCCGATCACGACAGCCACAGCGGCCAGGGTCGCGAGTGCGCGGGGTTGGACGCGGCGGTCGAACAACACCTCACGCAGGGTCAGTCCGGGAGCCGGAGGAAGTTCCTTCTCCTCGGTCTGCCCGGCCAGGGGCGGACCGAGCCGCACCGCTGAGTCGGGGTCGCGCCAGGGATCGGGTTCGGTGTCGTCCTCGGTCTCGGCCGCGGGCTGCGAAGGGGGACGCTGGAGCGTCTCGTCGACGTCGGACGGCCGTCCGTAGGCCTCGGCCAGGATCGCATCGGTCGGAGGTGCCTGCTGGACGCGCGGGTCGACGACGCGGGGATGGGCCGAGGAGTCGAACGATCCCTCGGCGCCGGCCGGGCGCCCGAAGACACGGGCCGATGCCGGGTCGACGGTGGGCCGGTAGACGGGCCGCGGTTCGAGACGGGGAGCGTCGTCGGGGCGCGCGATCGCTCCGTCGGGGAGACCCGACGAGGCGTTGCCGGACGAGCCTCTGCCGGACGAGTCTCCGCCCGAGGAGTCCTTACCCGACGAGGCATGGGGCAGCTCGTCGTCGCGACGACGATCGTCGCCGCCCCGCCGTCCGGTGTGCTGCGCAGATTCGGCCGTCACGCGTGCCCGTCTCCCCCGTCTAGGTCCGTCACGCAGCCCAGTATCACCGATGGCATCGGATCACCTGTTACCGCCCGTCCGGTCACCGGCGCCGGAGAATCGACCAGCGGCGCGCGGCGAAGCCTTCCTCCGCCTGAGGGCGCGGGGTCGGGTCGCACAGGTGGGACGGGATGTTGCTGAGCGTACCGCGCAGTGAACTCGGCATACGCGGTATGTGATCGGCAGCGGACCGCAGTGCGTGGCGGGCCTGCTGCTGGGCTTCGACCTCGGCGGCACACTCCGGACACATCGACAGATGCTGGGCGGCCCGCATGTAGGCCGCCATGCGCAGTTCGCCGTCGACGAATGCGGCAATTGCCTCGCTGGCGAGGTGTTCCGTGGAGCCGAACCTGCGAGGTGGTTGCACCATCGTCATCACTACCTCCCGGCGGCTACCCCGCATCGACGCGACCGTTTTCGACCTTTCCATGCTCGCGCAGGTACTCGCGGAGTGCCTGGCGGCCTCGGTGGATACGACTACGCACCGTACCGAGTTTCACCCCCAGTGTGGCACCGATCTCCTCGTAGGACAGACCTTCGATGTCACAGAGCACCACCGCGGCACGGTACTCGGGTCCGAGCGAGTCCAGAGCGGACTGCAGGTCGGCGCCGAGACGCGCGTCGTGGTAGATCTCCTCGGGGTTCGGCCCTGCGGCCGGTACACGATCGTAGTCCTCCGGGAGCGCTTCCATCCGGATGCGGTTCCGGCGGCGCACCATGTCCAGGAAGAGGTTCGTGGTGATGCGATGCAACCAACCCTCGAAAGTGCCGGGCTGGTAGTTCTGCAACGACCGGAAGACGCGGATGAAGGTCTCCTGCGTGAGATCCTCGGCGTCCTGGGCGTTGCCGGAAAGACGGTAGGCGAGGCGGTAGACGCGGTCGCCGTGCTCACGAACGAGTTCGTCCCACGACGGCATGGCCGCGTGGTCCCCGGTGGCGTCGAACGCCGCGGTGCCGCTCAGGTCCGCCTCGAGCGCCGCGGTGCCGCTCAGGTCCGCCTCGAGCGCCGCGGTGCCGCTCAGGTCCGCCTCGAGCGCCGAGGCGTCGTTCTCGGGAACAGTGTGGGCTCGGGTCATGTGGATCGGTGGATCCTCCTCGTCGGGACCGCAGTGGTACTTGCTTCAGGGCCTATCAACACTCGATCTGCAGGGAATATTCCTTCACAGGAGCGTTCCCCGAGAGCGGTGCGTCCTCGAAGTCGTGAACCGGTGCGATCGTCCGGTTCGCCGATTGTCAGTTTTCCTCGCGGCGATGTGGCCGCCGTATGAGTAACCTGAAACGTCCCTGAGAAAATCGGTTCGGGCGTGGTCATCCGCCTGAATCACACAACTGGCGGCACCACTCCGTGCGCGCCTGCCTGCGCGAACGAATCGCCGAGGATAGCCTCAGTGAGGTGCAGACCAACGCCGATCGCATCCTGACCCACGCCGAGAACATCGTCGTCGAGGACGACGAGCTCGCCGCGGCGCGTGACCGTGCCGAAGATCTGGGCGCCGACCCGGTGTCCCCCTCCGTCGGAGCCGCCCTCGCGATGTTCGCCCGCATGCTCGACGCCAGGACGGTAGTGGAGATCGGGACCGGTGCGGGTGTGAGCGGACTGTGGTTGCTGCACGGCCTCCGCGAGGACGGCGTGCTCACCACCATCGACAGCGAGCCGGAGCATCAGCGGGCCGCGAAGATCGCCTTCCGCGAGGCGGGTGTCGTGGCGTCGCGCACCCGGCTCATCAACGGCCGCGCGCTGGACGTGCTGCCGCGACTCGCCGACTCCGGCTACGACATGGTCTTCGTCGATGCGACCCCGGCCGACCATCCGCACTTCGTGCGCGAAGGGGTGCGTCTGCTCCGGCCGGGTGGGGTGATCGTGCTGCACAACGCCCTGCTCGACGGACGCGTCGCCGACCCCGCTGCCCGCGACGCAACGGTGCTCGCGGTGCGCGAGGCGACCCGCGCGGTGTCCGACGACGAGCGTCTCGCTCCGGTGGTCCTGCCGCTCGGCGACGGCCTGCTCTGCGCGGTGCGCCTCAGCTGATCCGCGCAGCCGCCTCCGGGCGGGCAGCACGCTCTCAGATCCAGATGCCCTTGCCGATGGCGACGACACCGCCGTTGCTCACCGCGAACCGCTGACGGTCGCGCTCGAGGTCGACGCCGATGATCTCGCCGTCGCCGACGACGACGTTCTTGTCGAGGATCGCTCGTCGCACGACCGCACCCTTGCCGATGCGCACACCGGGCATGAGCACGCTGCCCTCGACGGTCGCGCCGTCGTCGACCATGACGTTCGAGCTGAGCACCGAGTTGCGGACCGTGGCGGCCGACAGGATGCTGCCGGCGCCGACGATCGACTCCTGCGCCAGACCGCCCTGCACGAACTTCGCGGGCGGCAGGTTCTCGGCGGCACCGCGGATGGGCCAGCGCCGGTTGTAGAGATTGAAGATCGGGTGGACCGACACGAGGTCCATGTGAGCGTCGTAGAAGGCGTCGAGCGTACCGACGTCGCGCCAGTAGGCACGATCGCGTTCGGTCGCGCCCGGGACGACGTTGTCGTTGAAGTCGTAGACGTGAGCCTCGCCCCGCTCGACGAGCGCGGGGATGATGTCGCCCCCCATGTCGTGGTCGGAGTCGGGATTCTCCGAGTCGGCCCGCAGCGCCTCGACGAGGACCTTCGTGGTGAAGACGTAGTTACCCATGGACGCGAACGTGACGTTGGGGTCGTCGGGTGTCCCGGGCGGATGAGCGGGCTTCTCGAGGAACTGGGTGATCCTGCCGCTCTCGTCGCTGTCGATGCAGCCGAACGCGAATGCCTCGCTGCGCGGGACGCGGATACCGGCGACGGTGACACCGGCGCCCGACTCGATGTGCTGGCGCACCATCTGCTCGGGGTCCATCCGGTACACGTGGTCGGCGCCGAAGACCACGATGTACTCGGGATCCTCGTCGTAGACCAGGTTGAGCGACTGCAGGATCGCGTCGGCGCTGCCGGTGTACCAGCGTGGACCGAGCCGCTGCTGGGCCGGCACCGGGGTGATGTACTCACCGGTGAAGCCGGAGAGGCGCCAGGTCTGCGAGATGTGCCGGTCGAGGGAGTGCGACTTGTACTGCGTGAGAACGCAGATGCGCAGGTAACCGGCATTCACGAGATTGCTGAGCACGAAATCGATGAGGCGGTATGCGCCCCCGAACGGCACTGCCGGCTTGGCTCTGTCCGCGGTCAGCGGATACAGACGTTTGCCCTCGCCGCCGGCGAGAACGATTCCAAGCACATGGGGCTGGCTCCTCACACGCTTCAACCTATCCCCCGACCCAGGCCGCCGCCAGCGAAGCGCGATCTCGACGCCCTTCGGAGTGTCGGGGCCGGGTGGCCGGAACCTGCGCGGCCCGCTACTTTGAGGCGGTGAGGGTGGCAATGATGACGCGGGAGTATCCGCCTGAGGTGTACGGCGGGGCCGGGGTCCACGTCACCGAACTCGTCGAACAACTGCGTCGACTGGTCGAGGTCGACGTGCACTGCACGGGCGCACCGCGCGATACCGCGTTCGTGCACTCCCCCGACCCGGCACTGCGCGATGCCAATCCTGCCCTGACGACCCTGTCGGCCGGGTTGCGCATGGCGCACGCCGCGGCCGGAGTCGACGTGGTGCACTCGCACACCTGGTACACCGGGCTGGCCGGTCATCTGGCCGCCGAACTCCACGACGTCCCGCACATCCTCACCGCGCACTCCCTCGAGCCCCGACGGCCGTGGAAGGCCGAGCAACTCGGGGGCGGTTATCGCATCTCCTCCTGGTCCGAGCGCAACGCCGTCCGGTACGCCGACGCGATCATCGCGGTCAGCGACGGGATGCGCCTCGACGTGCTCGACGCCTATCCGTTCGTCGATCCCGCTCGGGTCCACGTGGTGCGCAACGGGATCGACACCACCGTCTGGCATCCGGGCCCGGCCGAGCCCGGCCACGAGTCCGTCGTCACCCGCATCGGTCTCGATCCGGATCGTCCGATCGTCGTATTCGTCGGCCGCATCACCCGGCAGAAGGGCGTCGGGCACCTGATCGCCGCGGCGCACCATCTCGACCCCGACATCCAGCTCGTCCTGTGTGCCGGCGCGCCCGACACCCCCGAGATCGCCGCGGAGACCGAACGGGCGGTGACCGCCCTGCAGGACGCCCGTGACGGGGTGCACTGGGTACGCGAGATGCTGCCCACCGAATCGGTCCGCGAACTACTCTCGATTGCAACGGTTTTCGTCTGTCCGTCGGTGTACGAGCCGCTGGGGATCGTCAACCTCGAGGCGATGGCCTGCGAGACCGCCGTGGTGGCGTCCGACGTCGGAGGCATCCCGGAGGTCGTGCAGGACGGGGTCACCGGGCGACTGGTGCACTACGACGCCTTCGACACCGAGACCTACGAGCGTGCGCTCGCCGATGCGATCGACGACGTCGCGCGCGACCGCGACCGTGCCGCCCGGTGGGGCCGGGCCGGACGCGACCGCGCTGTCAACGAGTTCTCGTGGGCGCAGATCGCCCGCCAGACCGTCGCCGTCTACCAGCAGGTGCTCACGACGCGCTAGGTTCGTCGGCCGTCTCGACCCGTCGCCACGAGGTGACGGTGACCGAGACCGTCACCTCGAACGGATCGGGCAGGGAGGCCAGCAACTCCGCACGCCGGTCGGACGTCACATGATGGGCGGACGGTCCCATCCCCGCGACGAGACCGAGCGCCTCGCACGGGAGTGCGGCCGTGAAGCGCACGTCCGTCCGTCCCGTTCGCTCGAAACGTCCCGACAGCGCGGACGAGAGCCGCTCCGTCTTCCGGTCGTCCACGCTCACCATGCCGGGCAACGCGACCAGTTCGCGCAGATGCTCCGAGGTGGGTGTAGCAACGACGAGCGTGCCTCCGGGGACGAGCACGCGATGACTCTCGGCGGCGTTGCGGGGCGCGAACACCGACAGCACGTGGGTGAGCGATGCCGACTTCACGGGCAGTCGTTGCCACGCATCGGCGAGGATCGCTCCGGTCCGGGGATGACTGCGGGCGATGCGCCGCACCGCGGGCTTGGAGACGTCGAGCCCGATGCCGCGCGCCGCCGGCAGGGCGTCGAGCACGGACGCGAGGTACTGCCCCGTACCGGCCCCGACCTCGAGGATCGCAGCGTCGGCGGCTGCGACTACCGCATCGGTGTCCACCGTATCGGCGGTGTCGAGGCATGCGTCGGCCACCGCGCGCCGGATCGGGTCGTAGTGCCCGGCACCGAGGAAATCGGCGCGGGCCGCGATCATGTCGGCGGTGTCGCCGGTGAACGGCGTCGAACCGCCGGCGAGCAGCGACACGTAGCCCTGGCGTGCGACGTCGAAGCTGTGCCCGCGATCGCACACCACGACGTTGTCGTCGAGGTCGAGCGCGGACTCGCAGTGAGGGCACGCGAGAAGATCGATCACGTCGGCGAGCATCGCGCCTCCGATCCTGCTCTCAGGACGACACCGGGCCCCGCGCGCCGAGGAGCGCGGGGCCCGGAGTGCCCTGAGAGGGGCCGATCAGCTGGTGACACTCTTGAGTTCGTCGCCGAGTGCCGCAGCCTCTTCCGGCGTGAGCTCGACGACCAGACGTCCGCCGCCCTCGAGTGGAACCCTCATGACGATTCCTCGTCCCTCTTTGGTTGCTTCGAGGGGACCGTCCCCGGTCCGGGGCTTCATGGCCGCCATCCTCTGCTCCCTCCAAATCTGCACCCGACCGCCGGGCGCGTGGGTTACCGTGTGGTTGCATCGCCGGTCGCGGCGACGCGCACCTTCTCATTCTTCCCTATCCGGAATACGTGCGCGTAGCTGACTCCTGGGTAAGACACTCCTCCGGGTTCTACGAGTCGAGTGACACCCAGCACGATTCGAGGTGATCGTCGACCATTCCGGTAGCTTGCATCAGCGCATACGCAGTGGTAGGGCCCACAAAACGGAAGCCGTGACGCTTCAGCTCACGGGCCATCGCCGTGGACTCCGGCGTCACCGCCGGAATCTCCTCGACCGTTACCGAACGTCGCGCGCGTCGCGGCGGTGCGAACGACCACAGCAGCTCGTCGAGATCGGTGGACAGTTCGAGCACGGCCCGCGCGTTGGCGATCACCGCCTCGATCTTGCGGCGGTTGCGCACGATGCCGGAGTCGGCAAGCAACCTCTCGACGTCGGCCTCCGTGAAGTGGGCGACCGCCTCGACGTCGAAGCCGTGGAAAGCCGCGCGGAAGGCCTCCCGCTTGCGCAGGATCGTCAGCCACGACAGTCCCGACTGGAATGCCTCGAGGGAGAGCCGCTCGAACATCTCGTCGCGGCCGTGGAGCGGCCGACCCCACTCGTAGTCGTGATAGTCGCGGTAGAGCGACGAACCGGGACCGTCGACGGCCCACGGGCACCGCACGCGGTCGTCGGTATCGGTTACAGGACCCTGCCCGTCTGCCGTCATCGTGACTCCCCCGTCGACTCCGACGAAGCCCGCTCGGCGACGTTCTCCCCATCGACGTCGGCTGCTCCGACGTCCTCTGCTCCGCCGCACTTTCCGGTGCCGTCGCCCTTTCCGGTGCCGTCGCCCTTTCCGGTGCCGTCGACCGGCGGCTCCTCTGCGCGGGCCTCGGCGTCGGCGAGGCGGACCCGCAGATCGTCGACCTCGCGGGCGAGACGATCGAGCGCCCAGTCGACCTCGCTCATCTTGTAACCCCGCACGGTCTGTTGGAACCGCAGGTCGCGGATGTCGGTGCCGGTGACGTCGGTGGCCGGCAACACCGTGACGGTGGTGCCCGGAGGCAGCGGCGCCAACGTCTCGCCCCGGCCGAAGACGGCGCTCGCGACGAAGAACAGCACCGCGGCGACGCCCGCCATCACGAGCACGTACAGCAGAACCGTGAGCATGCTCCGATCTTGGCACGAGCGGCCGACACCGGCCGGGACCGGTGCCGGACGGTCGGGTCAGCCGGTGACCGTCGCCATCGGGGGGCGGTCGGTGAGATCGACGGAGGTGTCGAACGGCACGAACGCATCGCCCTCCACCAGGAACTGGGTGAGCGGCGCACCCGAATCGGGGATCCCGCAGCGCGCGAGCATCGTGCCCACGATCTGCCGGCTCATCGCCCCGAGTTCGGACAGCGGCCGGTTGCGGTGCTTGCGGACCCCGAGGTTGACCTGCGCGATCGCGTGGAGACCGAACCGGTCGTAGGTGTCGAGCAGCAACCCGATCTCCACCCCGTAACCCGGTGCGAACGGGACCGACTCGAGCAGTTCCCGCGTCCCCGCGTACTCACCGCCGAGCGGTTGCAGCACGCAGGTCAGCTCCGGTCGCAGTGCCGCGAGCAGCGGCCGTGCGACAAGCTCGGTGACGCGGCCACCGCCGTGGGCGTCCTCGCCCCCACCGGTGCGCAGCGGGCGCCGGTAGTACCCCTTGACGAGGTGCACACCGTCGCCGAGCAGCAGGGGTCCGAGCAGTTTCGGCACGAAGGCCGGATCGGGATCGATCAGATCGGAGTCGACGAAGGCGATGATGTCGCCGGAGGTCGCCGCGAGCGACCGCCACAGCACCTCCCCCTTGCCGGGGACCGGTTCGATGCCCGGCACCGCTTCCTCCCTGGACATGACACGGGCACCCGCCGCCCGCGCCCGGGTGGCGGTCTCGTCGGTGGAACCCGAATCGAGGACCACCAGTTCGTCCACGAGACCACCGAGCAGCGGGTGGATCGTGTCGATCACACTCGCGACGGTCTCCTCCTCGTTGAGGGCGGGCAGCACCACGGTCACTGTGCGGCCGGCCTTGGCCGCGATCAGCTCGTCGATCGCCCAGGCGGGCCGATCCCAGCTGTTGGCTTCGTTCCACGTGCGTGCAGGTGCACTCATGCCAACCCCCTCACCGTGCGCGCCGGCGGGCGTGTGCCCGCGATCGCCGCGACCATGTCGACCACCCGACGTGTGGCTGCCACCTCGTGTACCCGGAACATTCGTGCGCCGGCCGCTGCCGCCAGAGCTGTCGCTGCCAATGTGCCCTCCAACCGGTCGGCGAGTTCGACTCCCAGAGTCTCCCCCACGAAGTCCTTGTTGCTCAGCGCCATAAGCACAGGCCACCCGGTTTTTACAAGAACGTCCACGTGCCGCAACAGAGCGAGTCCGTGATGGGTGTTCTTTCCGAAATCGTGGGTCGGGTCGATGAGGATCGAGTCGCTCGCGACGCCGGCGCGGGCGGCGGCATCCGCGGCCGCGACGACCTCCCGCACCACCTCCCCGACGACGTCGGTGTACCGCACACGGTGCGGGCGGGTGCGCGGGACGGCGCCGCCCGTGTGGGAGCAGACGATGCCGGCCCCGAGTTCCGCGGCGACCGCGACGAGCTCGGGATCGGCACCGGCCCACGTGTCGTTGATCAGATCGGCGCCTTCGCCCACAGCGCGACGCGCGACCTCGCTGCGCCAGGTGTCGACGCTGATGAGCACATCCGGATAGCGCTCGCGGATCGCGGCGACGAACGGCACGACGCGCCGGATCTCCTCGTCGCTGTCGACGACCTCACCCGGCCCGGCCTTCACCCCGCCGATGTCGACGAGGTCGGCACCCTCGGCCACTGCGCGGTCGACGGCCGCGAGCGCCATGTCGTCCTCGAAGGTCGCTCCCCGGTCGTAGAACGAGTCCGGGGTGCGGTTGACGATCGCCATGACGAGCGCCCTGTCGGTGGCGACGGGGCGCCCGCACAGGGTGGACGGTGCCGGACCGGGACGGGTCACGGGGGTCTGCTCGTCGACATCGGTCGCGGGGCCGCTCATGATCCCATCCTGACATGCTCAGCGACCGGGCAATTCTCCTCGCGCGACGCCGTCGACGAAGCCGTCGAAGATCGGCCGGTAACCCTCGCTGCGACTCGCGAGGACGTACACCTCGTCCTCACCGGTCTCGCTGTAGCCCTGCTTGCGCAGATCGACCTTCCTGCTCTTGAAGGTCGTCGTGTACTCGAGCTCGTCGACGATGCGGACGAACAGCGGAACCGCGTAGTCCGGCAACGCGTCGTGCAGCGACTTCGCGAGCGCCGCTCCGTCGAGCTCGGCGCCCTCCTTCAAGGTGATCGCGGCCATCCCGGTGCGGCCGTCGGCCCCGTCGACCTCGACGCCGTAGACGACGGCCTCGGCGATCGTCTCGTGCGACGACACCGCGGCTTCGACCTGCGTGGTCGCGACGTTCTCGCCCTTCCACCGGAAGGTGTCGCCGAGCCGGTCGACGAACGCGACGTGCATCCATCCCTGGTTGCGGACGAGGTCGCCGGTGTCGAACCAGACGTCGCCGTCGGAGAACGCGTCGCGGAGCAGCTTCTTCTCGGTGGCCTCGGGATCGGTGTACCCGTCGAAGGGTGCGCGGGAGGTGACCTTCGCGAGGAGCAGTCCGACCTCGCCCTTGCCGACCTTCTTCAACCGGCCGTCGTCGCCGCGACGTGCCTGGCCCGAATCGGGGTCGTACTCGACGACGGCGTAGGGCAGCGGGCAGATGCCGGCGGTGCGCTTCTGGTCGAGCGCGTTGATGAAGGCGATGTTGCATTCGCTCGCACCGTAGAACTCCGCGACGCGGTCGATACCGAAGCGTTCGGTGAACTCGTCCCACAGTTCTGCGCGCAGACCGTTGCCGACGGCGAGGCGGATCCCGTGGTCGGCGTCGTCCTCCCGCGGCGGCTGGTTGAGCAGGTAGCGGCAGATCTCGCCGATGTAGATGAAGGTCGTGGCGCCGTTGCGCTCCGCGTCGTTCCAGAAGTTGGACGCCGAGAACTTCCGGCCGAGCCCGAGCGTGGCGCCGGCGGCGAGCACCGAGGACAACGCGACCGTGAGGGCGTTGTTGTGATAGAGCGGCAGGCAGGAGTACAGGACGTCGGTCCGGCGCAGGCGCACGCCGAGGCTGCCCAGGCCCGACATCGATTTCAGCCACCGGAAGTGCGTCATGCGGCTGGCCTTCGGCAGTCCTGTCGTGCCGGAGGTGAAGATGTAGTAGGCCGTCTCGGACGCTTGCAGCTCCTCGGTGACTGCGGGATTCGACGCGTCGGCGTCGCGGGCGGCGGTGTCGAGATCGTCGAAGCGCAGCACGGTGCGGGCCTGCGGCTCGCCACCGAGAGAGTCGACGGCCTCCTCGCACTCCTCCCCGATCACGAGGGCGGCGCTGTCGAGCAGCGACAGGCTGTGCTCGAGCACCTCACCACGCTGGTTGATGTTGAGCATGCCGGCGGCCGCACCGAGCTTGACCGCGGCCAGCGCGACCAGCAGGGTCTCGGGCCGGTTGCCCATGAGTATGCCCACGACGTCGCCCATGCCGACACCGCGATCGGCGAGCACCGCTGCGTACCGGTTGACCTGCGCGTTGGCCTCGCCGTACCCGATGGAGGCTCCCTCGAACCGGATGAAGGGCCGCTCCGGGTGACGCTCGGCGAGCTTCTGGAAGACCGACCCGATCGTCTCGCGGGCGGTCGGCTTCCGGGTCATCCCGGCTGCTCCGCGCAGCACGATGGGGAGATCGGTAGCCATCCGGGGCAGTTTCGAGACGAGTCCGGGCAGGGACACGACGGGGACATTGCCTCGATCGGATCGAGTGGTCACGACAGATTTCCTCACGGCGACGTTGGGGACGGGCGGGCTCGCTCGGGCGACACCCACGGCGTTCCCCCGAACTTACCGAAGAGTAGATAAGCGCGCGGCGAAGTGGAACACCTCAGACCGTCGCGTACGGCGCAGCGCAACGGTCGAGCGCGTCGGCGAGGTCGGTGGTGACCGCGAGACCGTCGAGTGCGCGTTGCGCGACGAAGCCGGTGTCGACCATCGACCCGAGCCAGCCGAGCAGGCCGTCGAAGTGGCCCGTGGGATCGAGCAGGACGACCGGCTTGTCATGCATACCGAGATACCCCGCCGTCCACGTCTCGAACAGTTCCTCGAGGGTCCCGATGCCGCCGGGCAGGGTCAGGAAGGCGTTGGCGCGGTCCTCCATGATGCGTTTGCGCTCGCGCATCGTCTCGGTGACGATCAACTCGTCGGCGTCGACGTCCGCGACCTCGCGGTGCACGAGTGCCTTCGGAATGACCCCGATCGTGTGCGCGCCGGCCGCGCGGGCCGCCTCGGCGACCGCGCCCATCATCGATACGTTGCCGCCGCCGGAGACCAGCTGCCAGCCCCGTCGGCCTATCTCGGTACCGACAGCGGCGGCGAGTTCGAGGAACTTCTGGTCGACAGGGCCCGACGCGCAGTACACACAGACCGACAGAGCTTCGGTTACCATCCACTCCCGTTTCCGTACAGTTCGTTCTCGTCCTCGCCGCGATGCGCCTCGAGGATGATGTCCACCGTCTCCTCGACGCTGTCGGTGACGAAGAGCAGGTCGAGATCGGCGGGCGAGATCTTGCCGCCGCGGACCAGGGTCTCGCGCAGCCAGCCCACCAGACCGTTCCAGTACTCCGAACCGAACAGCACGATCGGGAACTGCGTGATCTTGCGGGTCTGCACGAGGGTCAGTGCCTCGAACAGCTCGTCGAGCGTCCCGAAACCCCCGGGCAGGCACACGAACGCCTGCGAGTACTTCACGAACATCGTCTTGCGCGCGAAGAAGTACCGGAAGTTCAGGCCGAGATCGACCCACTCGTTGAGGCCCTGTTCGAAGGGCAGCTCGATCCCCAGTCCGATCGACAGTCCCCCGGCCTCGCTGGCACCGCGGTTGGCCGCCTCCATCGCGCCCGGACCGCCACCGGTGACGACGGCGTATCCGGCATGGACGAGTGCGGCGCCGAGCTCGCGGCCGATCTCGTACTCCTCGTGACCGGCCGGGGTGCGCGCCGATCCGAAGACGGTGACGGCGCGGGGCACCTCGGCGAGCGCACCGAAGCCTTCGACGAACTCGCTCTGGATCCGCAGCACACGCCACGGATCGGTGTGCACCCAGTCGGACGGGCCGCGGCGATCGAGCAGCCGCTGGTCCATCGTCGTCGCCTCGCGGGCGAGAGAGCCGCGCAGTTGCACCGGGCCCTGGTGCACGACCTCGCGCCGGGAGCCGCGTTCGGAGGAGGAGTTGTCGCCGGACATGGCGGCCACGTTATCGGGTGAGATAGGAGCGCAGAACGGAGGTCACCTCGGTGATCCGCCCGACCTCGACGTGCTCGTCGCGCTTGTGCGCGAGGTTCGGGTCGCCCGGCCCGTAGTTGACAGCCGGGATCCCCAGCGCGGCGAACCGCGAGACGTCGGTCCAGCCGTACTTGGCCCGGAACTTCCCGCCCGCGGCCTCGACGAGCGCCGCCGCGGCCGGGTTCGACAGTCCGGGCAGCGCGCCGGGTGACATGTCGGTGAGTTCCATCGAGATCGCGAGACCGTCGAAGACCTCGCGGACGTGCGCGAGTGCGTCGTCGGGGCTGCGATCCGGGGCGAACCGGAAGTTCACGTCGAGCGCAGCGGCGTCGGGCACCACGTTGCCGGCGACACCGCCCTCGATGTGCACGGCCGACAGTCCTTCCCGGTACACACAACCGTCGATGTCGACCGACCGTGCCTCGTAGCGGGCCAGACGGTCGAGCACGGGAGCGAGCTTGTGGATCGCGTTGTCGCCGAGCCAGGAGCGCGCCGAATGCGCCCGCACACCGTCGGTCGTGATGCGCACCCGCAGGGTGCCCTGGCAACCGGCCTCGATCTCACCCGAGGTGGGTTCGCCGAGGATCGCGACGTCCGCGTCGAGCCAGTCGCGCAGTTCGGTCTCGATCCGTCCGAGCCCGTTGTACGCGGCCGCGATCTCCTCGCAGTCGTACATCACGATCGTCAGGTCGTGAGCGAGATCGGTGACGGTCGCCGCGAGGTGCAGGAAGACGGCGTCGCCGGCCTTCATGTCGGAGGTGCCGCAGCCCCACATCAGGTCGCCGTCGCGCCGCGACGGCACGTTGTCGGCGATCGGGACGGTGTCGAGGTGGCCGGCGAGCATCACACGGCTGCCGAGTCCGCGGTTCGTCCGCGCCAGGACACAGTTGCCGTTGCGCACGACCTCGAAGCCGTCGGTCTGCTCGCGCAGGGCCGTCTCCACGGCGTCGGCGATGAGCGTCTCGTTCTGCGACACGCTCGGGATGTCGACGAGCGCGGCGGTCAGTTCGACGGGGTCGGCGTGCAGGTCCAGCTGCGGTACGGGCATACCTGCACGATACGAAACGCGCCTGCTCCTCAGACCCCGCACACGATTTTCTCAGGGGGGACACAGGCGCAGGACCGCCTCGCGTACGCTTCTCACCCGTGAGTGCACACGGAGCATCAGCAGTAGGCATCGCGAACATCACGGAGGACGGGACCGTCCTCGACACGTGGTACCCGGCACCCGCCCTCGGCGAGCCGAGCGAAACCGGAACGACGCGACTCGAGGGCACGGACATCCCGTCCGATCTCGCCCTGCTCGCCGGTCACGACGAGGCGCGCGAGGTCCAGCAGGTCGTGGTGCGCACCGACATCGCGGACCTGTCGAAGGCGCCCGTCGACACTCACGACGTCTACCTGCGCCTGCACCTGCTGTCGCACCGTCTCGTCCAGCCGCACGGGCTCAGCCTCGACGGCATCTTCGGCATGCTCGCGAACGTCGTGTGGACCAACTACGGCCCGTGCTCGCTCGAGAACTTCGAGACCGTGCGCTCCCGTCTGCGCATCCGCGGACCGGTGACAGTCTTCGGTGTCGACAAGTTCCCCCGCATGGTCGACTACGTCGTTCCGGCCGGTGTCCGCATCGCCGACGCCGACCGCGTCCGCCTCGGTGCGCACCTCGCGTCCGGCACCACCGTGATGCACGAGGGCTTCGTCAACTTCAACGCCGGCACGCTCGGCAACTCGATGGTCGAGGGCCGCATCTCCGCGGGTGTCGTCGTCGACGACGGTTCCGACGTCGGTGGAGGCGCCTCGATCATGGGCACCCTCTCCGGTGGCGGCAAGGAGGTCATCTCCGTCGGCAAGCGCTGCCTGCTCGGTGCGAACGCGGGCGTGGGCATCTCGCTCGGCGACGACTGCATCGTCGAGGCCGGCCTGTACGTCACCGCCGGTACCAAGGTCACCGGCCCTGACGGCACCGTCGTCAAGGCCGCGACCCTCAGCGGCGCGTCCAACCTCCTGCTGCGACGCAACTCGGTGAGCGGCGCGGTCGAGGTCGTGCCGAACAAGGGCAGCGGAGTCGAACTGAACGCGGCTCTGCACGCCAACGACTGACTCTGCACCCACAACAGATTCGGAACCGAGAAACTGTGAGTGAAACCCAGCGGCCCGCGTCCGAGGCCGAACATCTCGGGAGCGGCCTGAAGGTCCGCCATCTGACCATGATGGGACTCGGCTCCGCCATCGGCGCGGGCCTGTTCCTCGGTTCCGGAGTGGGTATCGCCGCAGCCGGTCCGGCCATCATCGTCTCGTACCTGCTCGCCGGCGTGATGATCATCTTCGTGATGCGCATGCTCGGCGAGATGGGTGCCGCGCTGCCGGTGAGCGGTTCGTTCTCGCACTACGCGCGCATCGGAATCGGCCGCTGGGCCGGATTCAGCATGGGGTGGCTGTACTGGTTCATGCTGATCATGGTGCTCGGTGTCGAGATCACCGGTGCCTCCGCGATCGTGCAGTCGTGGCTGCCGGGCGTACCCCAATGGGTGGTCGCGCTGGTGTTCGTCACCTTCTTCGCGGTGGTCAATCTGGCGAGGGTCGCCAACTTCGGTGAGTTCGAGTTCTGGTTCGCGGCACTGAAGGTCGCGGTCATCCTCGGGTTCCTGGTGATCGGCATCCTGCTCGTGTTCGGTCTGCTTCCGGGCACCGAACCCGTCGGCACCACGCACCTGCTCGGCGACGGCGACGGTTTCGCGCCCAACGGGATCGCCGGTGTTGCGGCCGGTCTGCTCGCGGTGGCCTTCGCGTTCGGCGGCATCGAGATCGTCACGATCGCCGCGGCCGAATCGAAGGATCCGGAACGGTCCATCGCGACGGCCGTGCGCAGTGTCGTCTGGCGGATCTCGGTCTTCTACCTCGGGTCGATCTCGATCATGGTGCTCGTGCTGCCGTGGACCGCGGCGAGCGGTGAGACCTCCCCGTTCGTCTCGGTGCTCGACATCGCCGGCATCCCCTACGTGTCCGGCTTCATGGAACTCGTCGTGGTGATCGCGCTGCTGTCGGCGTTCAACGCCAACGTCTACGGCACCTCCCGCATGGCCTACTCGCTGGCACGCGGCGGCGACGGACCGGCCTGGCTCAGTAAGCTCACCCACCACGGAGTGCCCCGCAACGCGGTGCTCGTCTCGGTGTTCTTCGGCTTCGTCAGCGTGTGGCTCAACTGGCTGCTGCCCGACACCATCCTCGGGATCCTGCTCAACGCGGTCGGATCGGCGCTCATCGCGATCTGGTTGTTCATCGTCGTCTCGCATCTGCGGCTGCGCCGCAAGTTCGAGCGCGAAGGCACCATCCGCCTGCGCATGTGGCTGTTCCCCTATCTCAGCTGGTTCACGCTCGCGATGCTCATCGGCTTCATCGTGCTGATGCTGTCCGACAGCGCGGCCCGGGTCCAGCTCGCGTCGACCTTCGTGCTGTTCCTGATCATCACGGCGCTCGGCTTGCTCTGGCACCGCACCCACGACGACAAGATGGTCAGCCACCCGTCCGATCGGCCAGCGCAGTGAGCACGAGCTCGGTGATGTCGAGCGGATCGCTCGTCCGGTAGCTCACCCCTCCGGTCGCCGCGGCGATCTGCTCGAGGGTTGCGGTGTCCACGTCCTCACCGAGTCCGATCGTCACGATCCGTACCGGCCTGGACGGATCGTTCTCGTTCGAGAGGACCGCGAGCAGTTCGTCCTTCGACATCGCGGAACCGTTGTCGGCGCCGTCGGTCACCACGACGACACTGTTGGCCGCGCGCGGATCGTAGCTGTCCTGCACGTACCGGAAGGCCGCGAGGATCGTGTCGTAGAGCGCGGTGGTCTCGTCGGCCGTACCGGCCATCTGCGCGACGAGCGAGGTGAGCAGGTCGCGTTGGGTACCGTCGTCCACCACCGCATCGAAGCGCCGGATCGGTGCCGCCACGATGTAGTCCCCCGTTGCCTCGGCGCGGTCGTTCGGCAATGTGGCGTAGTCGCTCACTCCCCCACCGAAGAACCACAGGCCCGCTGAGACGTTCCCGGGCAGGACCTCGTTGGCGGCGATCGCGGCGCGCCGGACCAGTTCGATCCGACTCTCGTCGCCGAGATCACGGTTCATCGACGCGGAGACGTCCACCGCGAACACGGTGCGCACGGGAAGCGCCTGCAACGCCCACACGTTCATCGCCTCCTCGGCGACGGTCTCGTCGTCGAGTTCGAGCACCGGCACCGCTCCCACACCGCGGCCGTCGGGCAGGGGTCGTCCGCCTCCGTCCCGGAAGCCGTGACGGGTCAGCCTGTCGAGTCCTTCGGACGTGTGCAGCGCGTCGGTCAGCGCCGTGGCGGCCGCCGCCGCGGCGTCGTGCCGTTCTCCGCGCGCCGTCACGACCACCGGATAGTCCACGAGCAGCGTCCCGGTGACGGGTACCTCGATGCCCAGTTCGCGCTTGTGGACGCTGCGATAGGTCTCGACCTGCTGTTCGGTGCTCACCACCGTCCCACCATCGGCGACGGTCTCCTCGAGCAAGGTCGATCCGGTAGGTACCTCCTCGTCGCGAACCCCCTCCCGCTCGGCGAGCGGCGCCATGACGGGACGGACCGTGCCCATCGCGACGGGATCGTCGGCGGCCTCGGCCAGCACGGCGCGGATGGCACCTGCCGCGGGACCGGAGCGCAATGGATTGCCGAAGACGAGACCGGGATCGGACAGGGCCTCCTGCCAGTCGGCCGCCGGTTCGACGGTGCCCGGCGCACCCGCGATCACGAGCGGCGTGGTGGCCAGCGGTGTCGACACCGTGCGCACCGGGCCCGTGGCGGTCTCACCCGCCCACGACGCCCACCAACCGCCCGCCGGGAGCCACAGGTCGGGAACGTCGTCGGTCGCCAGTCGCGCCGACACCTCCCCCGGTTCCTGTTCGACTACCTCGAACTCCGTACATGCGGATACCGAGGTCCCCTCGATCACCGGTGCGAGGTCGGCGGTGACCGCCACGGTGTAGCGCTCGGAGTCGTCGCACCCACTCCGCCGCTCCACGAACAGGAAGGCGACGGATCCGGCAGCGAGGACGAGGATCACGGCGACGACGAACCAGCGCGCCCGACCCCCGCCCGGCCGTGCATCCCCACTCACGCCGCCACGACGGCTCGACGGATCCGACTCGGACGGTCCGGACTCCCCCGCCATGCGTCGGCCCCCTCGTGCTCACTCCGGGTGACGACCCTCGGTCGCCCGAGACCGATGATATAGACCGGCACGCCTCGGGAAGCCGAATCCGACGCGATATCAGCCCTGTTCGGAGCTCTCCAGTTCGAGTCGTCGAGCGATCAACGCCGCCTGCAGCTGGCGCAGTCCGGAGGGCCGGGTGGGGTCGAATCCGGTGAGTTGCGCGACCCGCTTGAGGCGGTAGTCGACAGTGTTCGCGTGGACGTGCAGGGTCTTGGCCGTGAGCTGGCGGCTCAGGTCGTGGGCGATGTGCGTTTCCAGCGTCTCGACGAGTTCGGGTGATTCGTCGAGCGGGTCGAGGACGCGTGCGAGGTGACGGCGCGCCGGTCCGGGCCGCGTGAGCTGGTATTCGAGGGCCAGATCCTGCATACCGTAGGCCCCGACCGCACGGCCGAGCCGTCGCACCAGATCGAGCAGTTCGTGGGCCTGCTTCGCCGCGGTGGGCACCTCCCGTACGGGGGCGTGGACGAGAGCGATCGTGACGGACACGCCCGCGACGGTCTCGATGCGCTGCCGGAATTCCTCGATCGCCTCGGTCGAAGGCGATTCGGGGAGCAGGACGGTGCCGCCCTCGGGGCCGAGCATCGCGAGGTGGCGGCCCTCGCAGATCGCCTCGAGTTCGGTCTCGACCCGGCGCAGGGTGCGCCGCGCGACGACCTCCGGCCGCACGTGCGGATTGCGTTCGTCGGGATGTCGGGTGAGCGAGACCGCGAGCACGGTGTAGGTGTCGGCGAGCACCAGCCCGGAGCGTTGCGCCACGGCCGCGGCGTCCTGCCCGCTCAGCAGCGCGGCGACCAGTTCCTGCGCGGCGACGTCGCGTTCACGGCGGATGGCGTCGAGTTCGGCGACGAAACCGGTGGTCGCGGCGACGGTGACCTTCTCGAGCAGCGCCATCCACAGGCGGGACGCGTCGGCGACGGAGGAGACATCGCCCTCCCGGGCCCGATCGGTGACCAGCTCCCACCCGAGACGGATGCCTTCGTGATAGATCCGGAGCATGTATTCGAGCCGGAAGCCGGCGCGGGCCCACTGGGCTGCGCTGCTGCGCAGGTCGGCGAGTTCCGCGTCGGAGGGTAGTTCTCCGGAGTCGAGGAGATGGATCGCGATGCGCAGGCAGCGCACGGTGACCTCGGTGACGTCACCGCGCAGCGATTCGCCCGGTCGCAGCGAACACGGCGCCACGTTGTCGGCGAAGTGCGCCACGAGTTTGCGAGCCACGGCGGGCAGATCGCGCAGCGGAACGGACGCGGGCTTCCCGTCCACCAGGAAGAGCGGAGCGTTGTCACCGTCCCCCCGACGATCGTGCCCGGTCACCCGGACCTGATCCGTTACAGACATCCCTCGAACCCCCATCGAAGTGAGTAGATCTACATACGGTGCAGTAGAGAATCCGCCTCGCAGTGTGACACATGCAACCCCTGTGACCGATTCTCCACGAAGTTCCGGTGACAGGAACCTGCCCGCGGGCGCCCCCCACCGACCCTGTCAGCCCAGTTTCTTCTTCTGCACCTTGCCCATCGCATTGCGTGGAAGGTCACCCACCACACGCACCTCCCGGGGCCGCTTGTGTACGGAAAGCTGTTGTGCGACAAGGTCGATCAGTTCCGACCCGTCGACTTGGGGGCCGTCGGCGGCGGGCACCACGAACGCGACGATCCGCTGACCGAGGTCGTCGTCGGGCAGGCCCACCACGGCCACCTCCCGCACCGCGGGATGACCGAGCAGAACGGTCTCGATCTCCCCCGCACCCACCCGGAACCCACCGGTCTTGATCAGATCGGTCGACTCGCGACCCACGATGCGGTGGAATCCGCCCTCGTCGACGGCCGCCACGTCGCCGGTGACGAACCATCCATCCTCGGTCCACGCGGCCGCGGTGGCCTCCGGCCTGTTCAGGTAGCCGTCGAAGAGCATCGGTCCACGCACCTGCAAGACGCCGATGCTCTCCCCGTCGTGGGGCACGTCGCGGCCCTGCTCGTCGCGCAGGCGCGTCTCGACCCGGGCCACCGGCGTGCCGACCCAGCCGGGACGGCGCTCGCCGTCGACGCGCGTGCTGAGCGTCAGCATCGTCTCGCTCATGCCGTAGCGCTCGATCGGAACCAGTCCCGTGAGCTCACGCAGTCGTTCGAAGACCGGCACCGGCAGCGGCGCGCTGCCGGAGACGAGCAGTCGCGCGCCGCTGAGCGCGCGGGCGGAGTCCTCGTCCTCGACGACGCGTGTCCACACCGTCGGCACCCCGAAGTAGAGGGATCCCTGCGCTTCGGCGTAGGCCTGCGGAGTGGGCTTCCCGGTGTGGATCAGCCGGCTGCCCACCCGCAGGGCTCCGACCACACCGAGCACGAGTCCGTGCACGTGGAACAGCGGCAGCCCGTGGACGAGCGTGTCGCGCTCGGTCCAGGCCCACGCCTCGGCGAGCGCGTCGATGCCCGCGGCGATCGCCCGGCGGCTCAGCAGCACACCCTTCGGAGCGCCGGTGGTCCCGGAGGTGTAGAGCACGAACGCGATTCGCGCCGGGTTCGGCTCGGGCAGGTGGTGCCAGTCGCGGGCGTGCAGGCGGACCGGCAGGCTCGGCAACTGCGGAACGTCGGGATGCTGCACCTCCGGCGCCGGACCGAGCCAGGCCTGCGCGTCCGAGTCCGTCAGGATGTGGGCGAGTTCGGCGGGCCCCGAGTCCGGTGGCACCGGCACCACGGTCGTCCCGGCGAGCAGGGCACCGGTCACGGCGACGACGGTGGTCGCGCTCGGAGTCGCGAGCACGGCCACCCGATCGGCGCGCGCCACCCGCGCCGCGACGGCGGTGGCCGCGCCGAGCAGATCGCTGCGGGAGAAGGTGTGGCCGTCGATACGGACGACGTCCGGGAGATCGTCGCCGCGCGCGACGGCCAGCGGATTCAGCGAACGAAGCAGTGCAGACACGACAGCCACGATTCCATATCGATGCCGCAGCCTCGCGGGGGCGGTCGGGTGTGGCGGTCAGGTGTGGATGTCGCCGCGCGCCGCGGACATCGATGTCCGCGCCAGATGTGCCGGGGGAAGCACGGTGGCCAGGACCGCGCCCAGCAGCATTCCGACGAGGACGGCCACGCCGTGCGCATCGCCCACGATCACGAGGACCACACCGAGAAGGAAGGTCGCCGCGGAGGCGACGAGCAGCGAGCGTGTCGCTCCGACGACCGGCCACAGTCCCGCGAGAGTCGCGGCCGCCGCGAGCGTCGCGCCGGTTGTTCCCGCGCCGTCGGACGGGAAGACGAAGGTGGTGAACAACCCCCACAGCACCTGGCCGACCAGGAACAACCCGAGTGCGCGGTACCACCCCCACACCCGCACGATCGCGATGGCGACCACCGCGAGCAACAGCAGGTTCACGACGGTGAGGAGCACGCCGCCGTCCTCGATCAGACCTGCGGTGAGGACACGCCACCACTCCCCCGAGTCCCGGGTGCGGACCGGCTGCCGCCGGAAGACGTCGAGCAGTCCCGGGAAGACCAGTCGCGCGAGCGAGGCCACCGCGACCACCGACCACAGGATCGTCGCCGCGACCGGCGGAGGCCACCAAAACGATCGCGTCGTCGCGTGCACGGAACTTCCCGCATGGGAGCGTGACGCGCTCACCGCAGCGATGGCCACCACGGCGACGTAGAGCACCCACAGCAGCGGATCCTCACCGGACGAACTCACGGGGCCAATCTACCGGCGAGCTGCTCGCTGAGCGGTGCGTCGGCGCGCTCTATCGGCGCAGTCGGGCAGCGGCGGCGTCGATGGCGTCGTCGGTCGCGGTGAGCGCGATCCGGACGTGCAGGACACCTCCGGGACCGTAGAACTCGCCGGGTGCGACGAGGATGCCGCGGTCGGCGAACCAGTCGACGGTCGCGCGGCATCCCTCACCGCGCGTCGCCCACAGGTACAGGCCCGCCTCCGAATGGTCGACGGTGAAGCCGGCGCCGCGCACGGCCCCGAGGAGCACCTCGCGACGCTTGCGGTACTTCTCGCGCTGCGCGTTCTCGTGCTCGTCGTCGTTCAGTGCCGCGGTCATCGCGGCCTGGATCGGCAGCGGCAGCATCATGCCGGAGTGCTTACGGACCTCGAGCAGGTCGGCGACGAGGTCGGCGTCGCCGGTGACGAAACCGGCCCGGTAGCTCGCGAGATTGGAGGTCTTCGACAGCGAGTGCACCGCGAGGAGGTTGGTGTGGTCGCCCCCGCACACGTTCGGGTGCAGGATCGACAGGGCCTCACACTCCCAGGTGAGCCCGAGATAACACTCGTCGGAGACGACGATCGCGTTGCGGCTGCGCGCCCAGTCGACGACCTTGCGCAGGTGGTCGGGTCCGAGCACCTTGCCGGTGGGGTTCGACGGCGAGTTCACGAAGACCAGCGACGCGACCTCGGGGCCGAGGCGGGTCAGCCCGTCGGCGCGGATGATGCGGGCACCGGCGAGCAGCCCGCCCACCTCGTAGGTCGGGTACGCCAGTTCGGGGATCACGACGAGATCGTCGGCACCGAGGCCGAGCAGCGACGGCAGCCAGGCGATCATCTCCTTGGTGCCGATCGCCGGCAGGATCGCCGAGTCGTCGAGACCGGTGATGCCGTAGCGACGTTCGAGCGCACCCACGGCCGCCCGCCGCAGTTCGGCGGTGCCGTGCGTGGTCGGGTAGCCCGGCTCCTCCGCGACGGAGACGAGCGCCTCCCGGATCACGGGGGCGACCGGGTCGACCGGTGTGCCCACCGACAGGTTGACGATGCCGTCGGGATGCGCCGCTGCCTTCGCCTTCGCGTCGGTCAGGGAATCCCAGGGGAAGTCCGGCAGGCTCTTCGCCACCGAACGGCGGACACGCGTGCTCACGAAAGTTCCACCGGTCCGTTCGTCACTCTTCGCCCATGGGAGGGAGATTCTTGACGAACGGCGGGTCGTAGTCGACCTTGCCGAGCTTCGCGGCGCCACCGGGCGAGCCGAGATCGTTGAAGAAGTCGACGTTGGCCTTGACGTACTCGGACCACTCGTCCGGGACGTCGTCCTCGTAGAAGATCGCTTCGACGGGGCACACGGGCTCGCACGCACCGCAGTCGACGCACTCGTCGGGGTGGATGTACAGCATGCGACCGCCCTCGTAGATGCAGTCGACGGGGCACTCCTCGATGCATGCCTTGTCCAACACGTCCACGCACGGTTCCGCAATCGTGTACGTCACTGCTGTTCTCCCTGCCTCTCTGTAAGCCCGCCGACCTGCGCGGTCTCGCCCGAGCGGGCACCCTCGGCGCCCACGGTCCTCCAGTATCCCCCGTGCCCGTGCCACACACCGGAGTAAGGGTCCCCTACTTCAGAGTGCAGACCGTCGAGGCGGGTCAGCCCGCGGTGACCGGGAGCTCGATCGGCGTGTACGCGGTGGTCCGTTGGCGCGCCGGCCGCCCGATGCCCTCGGCGATCGCGACCAGTTCGGCGACGGTCTTCTCCGAACCGTGCTGCGAGCCCGCCATGCGCGAGATCGTCTCCTCCATGAGCGTGCCGCCGAGATCGTTCGCCCCGCCCTCGAGCATGGCCTGCGTCCCGGCGACACCCAGCTTGACCCAGCTGGTCTGGATGTTGTCGATCCGGCGGTGCAGCATGACCCGGGCGAGGGCGTGCGCGGCACGGTTGTCGCGCATGGTCGGGCCGGGACGCGACGCGCCGGCCAGATAGAGCGGCGACGACTGGTGCACGAATGGCAACAGCACGAACTCGGTGAATCCGCCCGTGCGGTCCTGGATCCCGCGGATCACCTCGAGGTGGCCGACCCAGTGGTGCGGCTGGTCGACGTGCCCGTACATCATCGTCGAGCTCGATCGCAGGCCCACCTCGTGCGCGGTGGTCACCACCTCGATCCACTCGGCGGTCGGGAGCTTGCCCTTCGTGAGCACCCACCGCACCTCGTCGTCGAGGATCTCCGCGGCGGTGCCCGGGATGGTGTCGAGCCCGGCCTCACGCAGTTCGGTGAGCCAGTCCCGGATCGACGTGCCGCTGCGCGCGACACCGTTGACGATCTCCATCGGCGAGAACGCGTGGACGTGCATCGACGGCACCCGTGCCTTGACGGCGCGGACGAGATCGGCGTAGCCGGTCACCGGCAGTTCCGGATCGATACCGCCCTGCATGCACACCTCGGTGGCGCCGGCGACGTGCGCCTCCCACGCCCGGTCGGCGACCTCGCTCGCCGAGAGGGTGAACGCGTCGGCGTCGCCCTTGCGCTGCGCGAAGGCGCAGAACCGGCAGCCGGTGTAGCAGATGTTGGTGAAGTTGATGTTCCGGTTGACGACATAGGTGACGTCGTCGCCGACGGTGTCGCGGCGCAGCTGGTCGGCGAGCGCCACGAGTGCTTCGAGACCGGCGCCGTCGGCGTTGGCGAGGGCGATGTACTCCGCTTCGGTGCAACCGCCCGGATCCCGTTCGGCGGAGCGCAGCGCCGAGAGCACGTCGCTGTCGAGCCGCACCGGTGCTGAGGCGCCCAGCTGGAGCACCTGTTCGCGGACGGTCTCCCAGTCGCCGAAAGCGCTCCCGAGATCGGACCGGTGCTCGGTGTTGCGTCCGGTCACGTCGATCTCGGAGTTCAGATCGACGCGACCCGACGACTCCCAGTCGATGTCGGGTTCCTGCCAGGGCAGTCCGGACGGGATCACCTCGCGCGCGAGGCCCGTGGCCGGATCGGCGAGGGCGTGCACGTGCGCGGTGATGCGCGGATCGATCCACGGCTGCCCGGCGAGCACGTACTTCGGCTGCGCGGCGATCCGCTCGGTGAGCTCGAAGCCGGCCTCGGAGCTCAGGCGCGCCAGGGTGTCGAGATTCGGCCAGGGCCGTTCGGGGTTGACGTGATCGGGCGTCAACGGCGAGACACCACCCCAGTCGTCGACACCCGCCCCGAGCAGCGCGCGGCACTCGTCGAGCGAGACGAGATTCGGCGGGGCCTGGATGCGCATTCCCGGCCCGAGGACGAGCCGCGCGACGGCGATCGCGGCGAGGAACTCGTCGAGATCGGCGTCGTCGTGCTCGCGCATCGCGGTGTCGTCCTTGGCGCGGAAGTTCTGGACGATTACTTCCTGGATATGACCGAATGCCTTGTGCGACTTACGGATCGCGTGGATCGATTCGGCACGCTCGGTGAAGTCCTCACCGATGCCGACGAGGATGCCGGTGGTGAACGGCACCGCGAGTCGGCCCGCATCGGTGAGCACCCGCAGCCGCACCGCCGGATCCTTGTCGGGGCTGCCGTAGTGGCACTGCCCCTTCTCGGTGAACAACCGTTCGGAGGTGGTCTCGAGCATCATGCCCATCGACGGGGCGACCGGCTTCAGCCGCGAGATCTCGGCCCAGCTCATCACCCCGGGATTGAGGTGCGGCAGCAGACCGGTCTCCTCGAGGACGCGGATCGCCATCGCTCGCACGTAGTCGAGGGTGGAATCGTAGCCGCGCTCGTCGAGCCACTGCTTCGCTTCGGGCCACCGGTCCTCGGGCCGGTCGCCGAGTGTGAACAAGGCTTCCTTGCAACCCAGTTCGGCTCCCTGACGGGCGATCTCGAGGATCTCGTCGGGTTCGAGATACATGCCGTGACCCTCGGCGCGGAGCTTGCCGGGGACGGTGACGAAGGTGCAGTAGTGGCATCGGTCCCGGCACAGCCGGGTGATGGGGACGAAGACCTTGCGCGAATAGGTGACCGTGCCGGGTCGACACTCCGCGAGAAGGCCGGCATCGCGCACCCGCGCCGCCGACGCACAGAGATCCTCGAGATCGGCACCCCGGGCCTGCAGCAGGACCGCCGCTTCGTCGACGTTCAGTGCGACCCCGTCGCGAGCCCGGCGCAACGCTCGACGCATTCCCGAGGGAGTCGCCGTGGATCGGTGCGCAACGCCGGGACGCACGGTGGGGGTCGGGAGCATCGCGGACTGCGGGGTGTCGTCTGCGGAATCGGTCATGGGCCCGATCATGCGCCTACGAGCACCCCCATGCCACTTCGGGGTCTATCCGCGCGGGTAGTCGTCGTCCGCCGGGACTTCGCGGGACTGCTCGTAGGTGTCTGCCGGGTCGGCTTCGAGGGGCACGTCCGAAGGCAGGTCGTCGGCAGGATCGTCGTAGACGGGAATGGCCTGCTCGAGCCGGTCGGCCTCGGAATCGTTGTCGGACTGGATCTCGATGCCGAGCGCATTCGACTCCGTCATTGCGATCTCCTCCTGATAGGGCCCGATCGTGAGATCGGATCGGGCGAGTCCGGCCGGGTTCTACGGATCCCAGCCTAGCGTGGAACCGGACACGGGGCCCGATGGAGCAGGAGGTGCGGGTGGAGGACGACGAGAGTTCGCCGGCGGGGTCGGCCGACAACACGGCAGCGACGAGCGTGGTGATGAGGGAACCGTCGTGGCGGCCGAGCCCGAAGGCGCGTGTGCTGTGGGCCGTGAGTGCAGCGCTGATGTGGTTGCCACTGGTCGTCGCGCAGGTCGTGTGGGTGCTCGTCACGCCGGTGGGCGCCGGGTGGCACGTCGCCGCCGCGGCCGCGACCGTCGTCCTCGGTGGACTGCACGTCGCGGTGGTGCCGGTCTGGCGATACCGCGTCCATCGCTGGGAGATGGACGAGACCGCGGTCTACACGCGTTCGGGTTGGTGGACGCAGGAGCACCGCATCGCACCGATCTCCCGGATCCAGACCGTCGACACCGAGCGTGGACCGCTCGACCGGTGGCTCGGCCTGACCACCGTCACCGTCACCACCGCCTCGGCGGCGGGTGCGGTGGAGATCGTCGGGCTCGACAGCCGGGTCGCCGACGAGACCGTCGCTCGCCTGACCGCACTCGCGGCGAGCTCGGAGACGGACGCGACATGAACGACGCCCTCGTGGCCGGGACGGACGAGGAGGTGCCGTGGTCGCGTCTCGATCGCCGGATGCTGCTGATCCACCCGATCGAGGAGATCCTGCGCCTGCTGCCCGTCCTCGCAGGCTCGTTCGTCATCGGGTCCACCAGCGGCAATCCCGTGTGGGGCCTCGCGGCGACGGGCGTGCTCGTGCTGGTCGGTCTGCTGCGCTGGTTCACCACCACCTACCGCGTAGGACCAGAGCACGTCGAACTCCGCCGCGGCCTGCTGCAACGACGCGAGTTGTCGATCCCCCGCAGCCGCATCCGGTCGGTGGACGTCGAGCAACGCCTCCTGCATCGCGTGCTGGGCCTCGCGGTCGTGAAGATCGGCACGGGTCAGAGCGGGGGCGCCGATCGCAACCGGTTCGAACTCAACGGCCTTCCGATCGCAGCAGTCCCCGAGCTCCGTGCCGTTCTCCTGAGGGGTGGGCAGCAGGACGACGTGCCGGTCGAGACGACCTCGACCGCTGCCGTCACCGAGCGTCAGCTGGCGCGATTCGACCCGGCCTGGGTGCGCTACGCGCCGTTCTCCACGACGGGACTGCTCGCCGTCGCGGCCGTCGCCGGTGCCGCCTTCCAGTTCGGGCTCGGCCGGTCGATCGCCGAATCGCAGGTCGTCCGCCGCGCGGTGGAGACCGCGGAAGACCTCGGCCTGGTGGTCGCGCTCGTGATCCTCGTGCTGGTCGTCGTGCTCGTCGCCAGCCCGGCCGCGTGCGTGCGGTACCTGCTGCTCTACGGCGATCTGCGGGTGACCGACGACCAACGGGTCCTGCGCATCGCGCACGGCCTGCTCACGACCCGTCACACCACCCTCGACCGGGCGCGGCTGCGCGGGATCGCGCTGCACGAACCGCTGGCGCTGCGGCTCGTCGGCGCCGCACGGCTCGACGCCGTCATGACGGGCAGAACCGCGCAACAGGGCGGTTCGTCACTGGTCCTGCCGTCGGCGCCCGACGGGGAGGTCCGGCGGGTCGCGGCCGAGGTGCTCACCGGGGGGCTGCCGCTCGACGTTCCGCTGCGCAGTCACGGTCCCCGTGCCCGTCGTCGCCGCTACACGCGGACGCTGTGGCCGGTGGCCGTCGTGGTCGCCGCCGGGCTCGTCGCCCTGACCGTCACCGACCGGCACGTGCCGGTCGCCGTGATCGCCACGATGGTCGTGGTGCTGGTCGCGGGGGCGTGCGCGCTGGCGCAGGACCGCTACCGGGGTCTCGGCCACGCCGTCGTCGACGGACATCTCGTCGCCCGCAGCGGTTCGATCGACCGGCAGCGCATCTGTCTCGATGCGGACGGTGTGATCGGCTGGACGGTGCGGCAGACCTTCTTCCAGCGCCGTGCCGGTCTCGCGACCGTCGTCGCGGCGACGCCGGCGGGTGCGGGACGCTACGAGGTGATCGACATCCCCGTGGACGAGGCGTGGGCGCTTGTCCAGGAGGTCACACCGGGTATGGGAGAAGCATGGATCGACCGATGAAGCCGACATCCGGCAAAGGCCCCCTGCACGGCACTCCCCCGGCGACGCTGGCCGAGCTCGACGACGCGCTCGTCGACTGCCACGCGTGTCCGCGGCTGGTCGCATGGCGTGAGCAGGTCGCGCGGGAGAAACGAGCGGCCTTCCGCGACGAGGAGTACTGGGGCCGGCCCGTCCCGGGCTTCGGCCCGGCCGATGCGTCCCTGCTGATCGTCGGGCTGGCGCCCGCCGCGCACGGCGGGAACCGCACAGGACGGATGTTCACGGGCGACCGGTCGGGCGACGTGCTGTACGCGGCCCTGTACGACGCGGGACTGGCGTCGCAACCGACCGCGACGCACATCGGCGACGGCCTCGAACTGTTCGGCACGCGCATCACGTCGCCGGTGCACTGCGCGCCACCGGCCAATCGCCCCACCGTCGTCGAACGCGACACCTGCCGGCACTGGCTCGAACAGGAACTCGACCTGCTCTCCCCCACGCTGAGGTCGGTCGTCGTGCTCGGCGGGTTCGGTTGGCAGGCACTACTGCCGGTCCTGTCGGCGGCGGGGTGGACGATTCCGGTTCCCCGCCCCAAGTTCGGGCACGGCGCACATGTGCTGCTCGCTCCCACCGAGGCGCGGGAGCACCCGTTGCACCTGTTCGGTTGCTATCACGTCAGCCAGCAGAACACCTTCACCGGCCGGTTGACGAAGGAGATGGTGACCGAGGTGCTCAGGGACGCGGCGCGGGCTGCGTCCCTCCCACTGCCTGGGTGATCTCCCTGATGCGGGCCGAGAACAGGTAGCCGCCGGCGGGGGCGAGCGCGGCCACGGGCAGCAGCAGGGTCCGCCAGTCGCCGAGCGCGAGCTGGTCGCCGCCCGGACCGCCCACGAGGCAGACGAGGAAGACGACGGCCCAGGCCAGCAGCGGTAGGGTCGCGCTGCGCAGGGATCCGGTCTCGGCGCGGAGGGCCATCACCAGCAGCAGGTTGACGAGGCCGGCCAGCAGGATGGTGATCGGGAAGGGCACTCCGGCGATGTACACGCCGAGATAGAAGACCGACAACAGGGCGCACAGCGCACCGTCGAGCACGAGCAGCGCGACGAGCCCCCGGCGGGGTTGGACGTCCACCGGTGACGCGAGGGGTGCAGCGGTTGCTGGATCGACCGTCATGCTTCGATGGTGCGCTACCGGACTCGCCCGAGCGCAACCGGGGTCCGCGGAACCATCCGCGACCCACGCACGGGACGTCAGGGAACCGGCGGGTATCCGAGCATGGTGAGCAGCGCGCTCTGCTGGTCGGCGAAGGAGTACAGAGCGTGCCAGTAGTCGGCCCGGATCTCGTCGGCGTACGGCCTCAACGACTCCACGAACGCGACGATCTGGTTCTGGACGGACCAGTTGTACATCGACAACCCCCTCTGACGGTGTGCCTGCGTGGTACGCGAGGCCGGGTGACGCGAACCACCCACAGCCTCGTTGATGACTCGGGTCACACTAGCCGATGCCGGAGAAGAGGTCGTCCTCTCGTCCCGTGGAGTCGGTCAGGCCGAGCTGCCCGCGCACGAGCACGAAGTGCTCCTGGTCGAAGACGGGCTGGGCGACGAGGTTGGAGAGCACGAACTGCTCGCCGTCCTCCGCGACCAGCACCTGGGTCGTGTGCGCGGCCATCGCGGTCCGCTTCGCGTCGAGAACCGAGCGGACGTCGACGACGGTGGTGACCTCGTCGTCGGGCACGCTCGGCAGTTCGCCGGCCTCCGGTCGGCGCCAGCCGTCGGGCAGCGTGCCCATGGCGGCGATGCCGCGTTCGAGCGCGGACCGTTCGGCGACGGTCCAGTACACCTTCGCGGGGGTCCACGCCGCCCCGGCGGACGGATAGTCCTCGGTGCCGGCCGCTTCGACGGCCGCGGTCACCCGTTCGTGCACCGCGATGTGGTCGGGATGCCCGTAGCCACCGAACGGGTCGTAGGTGACGACCACGTGCGGACGCGTCTCGCGGATCACGGCGACGAGCGCCTCGATCGCCTCGTCGCGGTCGGCGTTGACCCAGGCGCGAGGATTGTCGGCGGACGGGGTGCCCGCCATCCCGGAGTCGCGCCAGTGCCCGGCACCGCCGAGAAAACGCGGTCGCTCGACGCCGAGCGCGTCGAGCGCCCGGGTGAGTTCGAGGATGCGGTATCCGCCGAGCTGATCGGCGCGGTCGGCGGTGAGCTGGGCCCACTCGTCGCCGATCACTTCGCCCTCCTCACCGAGCGTGCAGGTCACGACGGTGACCTCGGCGCCCTCGGCGACGTACCGGGCGATGGTGCCGCCGGTGGTGAGGGTTTCGTCGTCGGGATGGGCGTGGACGAGCAGAAGTCGTCGATCCGCAACGTCGGGGAGAGCTCCCGGAGCATTGGTCACGGTGTGGTCCTTCCCCACAGATGGGCGTCGCCGAGAATACCGGTGGCGACGGCGGCTGTCAGCGAGACGTTCTCGACGCCCGGACCGGCGGCGACAACGGCCCGGTCCTGCAGGATCGGCAGATTCACCGCGAGATCCCACAGCCTGGCCTGCGCGTCGGCGACGACCTTCGCCGGGTCGGTGGTGCCGTTCAGTGCAGCGAGCAGATCGGGTTCGAGACCGGGATCGCACGCACCCGAGAGGTTGCTCGGAGCCTCGAGCTGCGCTGCGAGCGCATCACGTTCCTCGACGTCGTCCTCGTCGAGCGTGGTGGTCGCGGGGTCCGACGACTGTGCCGCCTCCGCCGTCCCGGGGGCGTCGGGCTGCGCCGGGAGGTCGGACTCGGGCACGGTCGGCAGGTCCTCCCCCGCCACGGTGGGTGCTGCGGCCACCGGGACGCATCCGAATCGGGACAGCGCGGCGGTGGCAAGGTCTCCACCGGCACGCATCCAGCCGACGACCGCGTGCACGGTGCCCTCGACGAGGGCTTCGCCGTACAGCTCGTCGGGGGGAAGTTCGTCGACCGATGCGTCGATCCCGGCGCCACGCCACAGGTCGACGGCGGTGCGTGCGACGGCGCGGGCGGTCTCGTCACCCTCCGGCACGCCCACGACCAGCGTCAACGGCACGCCAGCCCGGGCCAGGGTGCCCTCGGGCAGGGCCGGCCCGTCGGGGGTTCTCGGTCCGGGAGTCGCGCTCGTCGGCGCCGCCGTCTCGGATGCCGCCGTCTCGGATGCCGCCGTCTCGGATGCCCCCGTCTCCGGTGCAGCGGCCTCCGGCGCTTCGGGGCCGGGTGCGCCGGGGTCCGTCGGCACCGGGGGCACCGCAGGCGGGACGGGTAGATATCCGGCCTCGGCGAGACGTCCGAGGGCCTGCTCCCGGGACAGACGCGCCGGCATCGTGTCGGTGTATCCCGGATCGGACGGCGCGAGCACCTGGGCCCGCGCCCGCACGACCCCGGTGCTGTTGGCCGTGGCGACAAGTCCGAGCAGCTCGGGGTCGAGCAGGTCGAGCATGCCTCGCCGGACGACCGGGTCGGCGAGTTCGGCGGTGCGCGTGTTGAGGGTCAGATCGAGGGTGCGCGGCTGGAGCTGGACGCCGGTCCGCACACCCGGCACGGCGGCGAGCTGCGCCTCGAGAGCGACACCGCCCGCGCTCTGGACCACTTGGGCGTCGTCGCTGCGCACCGATTCGGTCACCTGGGCGTCGGTGCCGGCGCGGCGCATGATCAGTTCGTCGGGTCCGGCCGGGGTGCCCCAGAACCGGTCGTTGCGTTCGAGCAGCACCTCGGCGCGCCCCCGATCGACGTTGTCGACGTGGAATCGCGCGCCGGACACGGGAATCGTCTCGGACAGGCCGGTGGAAAAGCCACCCGGAGTGTCCTTGACCAGGTGGGCGGGCAAGAGATTCGTGAACAGTTCGCGCCAGGCCGGATACGGCTCGCGCAGGGTGACGGTGACAATCTTGCCTCCGCCCGACGATCGGATGTCGTCGATGAGGCGGTAGCCGGCAGGATCGACGACGCCGGGCTGGGTGATCATCTGCCGCCACAGATACCGGAAGTCCTCGGCAACGATCGGCGCTCCGTCCGACCACTGGGCCTCGTCGCGCAGGCGGTAGGTGATGGTGAACGGCGCCTCGTCGGTGACCTCCGCGGACAGCAGCAGCGAGTCGTCCGGAACCCACAGTGCTGCAGCGGGATTCTCCGGATCGGGCACGGCCCGGAAGGCACTCGGGAGCACGAGTTCGGCAACGGCGTTCGCGACGGGCGACTGGTCTGCGAGCAGGTGGGGGTTGAAGCCCGAACCGACCTCGTCGATCGCGACCACCACCGTGCTGCGCTTCGGAGCGGGAGCCGGGGTCGTGGTCGGCTCCGTCTGCTCGATGGGCGGCGGCGGGTCGGCGGTGCAACCGGTGAGGACCAGCGCAGCCACGGCCAGGCCGGCCGTCGCCCCGATCAGTCGGCGACGAGCGCGCGTACGCGACACTCGGGCTCCTTCCGTGAGGCAGGTGGTACGTGGGTGGCCCCGGCCAGCATGCGCTCGCCGGGGCCACCCCACACCTGGACTACTTGTTACGGGCCTTCTCCCGCGACCGCGCACGCGCACGGTCGGTCTGCGAGAGGTGCAGCTTGCGCACGCGCACGTCCTCCGGCGTGACCTCGACGCACTCGTCCGCAGCACAGAACTCGAGCGCTGCCTCGAGGGTCAGCTCGATCGGCTTGGCGAGGGTCTCCATCACGTCGGCGGTCGAAGAGCGCATGTTGGTGAGCTTCTTCTCGCGGGTGACGTTGATGTCGAGGTCCTCGGCGCGCGGGTTGATGCCCACGACGTGGCCCTCGTAGGTGTCGCTGCCCGGTTCGACGAAGAAGGTGCCGCGGTCGGCGAGCTGGATCATCGCGAACGGGGTGACCGAGCCTGCACGGTCGGAGACGAGCGAACCCGTGTGGCGGGCGCGGATCTCGCCGGCCCACGGCGCGTAACCGTGGAAGATGGCGTTGGAAATGCCGGTGCCGCGGGTCTCCGTGAGGAAGTCGGTACGGAAACCGATCAGACCACGCGACGGGATGATGAACTCCATACGAACCCAGCCGGTGCCCTGGTTGGTCATCTGGACCATCTTGCCCTTGCGGTTCGCGAGCAGCTGGGTGATGGCGCCGAGGTGCTCCTCGGGGCTGTCGATGGTCAGCTCCTCGTAGGGCTCGTGGAGCTTGCCGTCGATGGTGCGGGTGACCACCTGCGGCTTGCCGACGGTCAGCTCGAAGCCTTCACGGCGCATCTGCTCGACGAGAATGGCGAGGGCGAGTTCGCCTCGGCCCTGCACCTCCCACGCGTCGGGGCGTCCGATGTCGAGGACGCGCAGCGAGACGTTGCCGACGAGCTCGGAGTCGAGCCGCGTCTTCACCATGCGAGCGGTGAGCTTGTGGCCCTTGACCCGGCCGACGAGCGGCGAGGTGTTGGTGCCGATGACCATCGAGATGGCCGGCTCGTCGACGGTGATGCGCGGCAGCGCCACCGGGTTCTCCGGATCGGCAAGCGTGTCGCCGATCATGATCTCCGGGATGCCGGCCACGGCGACGATATCGCCGGCGACCGCGACCTCGCCCGGCTGCCGCTCGACACCGACGGTCTTGAGCAGCTCGGTGATCTTGACGTTCTTGACGCCGTCGGCGTGCATCCACGCGACGGTCTGGCCCTTGCGCAGCTCACCCTGGTGGATGCGCAGCAGCGCGAGACGACCGAGGAACTCGGAGGCGTCGAGGTTGGTGACGTGGGCCTGCAGCGGCGCCGACGGATCACCCTTGGGTGCGGGGATGCACTCCATGAGGACCTCGAAGAGCTCGTCGAGGTTCTCGGCGTCGGGGACCTGGCCGTTCTCGGGCTGCTTCTTCGAGGCCTTGCCCTCACGACCGGAGGCGTAGAGGACGGGCAGCTCGAGGGCGAGCTCGGCGGCTTCGGCGGCCTCGTCGTCGAGGTCGGACGCGAGGTCGAGCAGCAGGGTCTGGCTCTCCTCGACGACCTCGGCGATGCGGGCGTCCGGGCGGTCGGTCTTGTTGACCACGAGGATCACCGGCAGCGACGCGGCGAGCGCCTTGCGGAGCACGAAGCGGGTCTGCGGCAGCGGGCCCTCGGAGGAGTCGACCAGCAGGACGACGCCGTCGACCATGGACAGGCCGCGCTCGACCTCACCGCCGAAGTCGGCGTGGCCGGGGGTGTCGATGACGTTGATGACAGTGACGGTGCCGTCCGGGTGGTGACGGTGCACCGCGGTGTTCTTCGCGAGAATGGTGATGCCCTTCTCGCGCTCGAGGTCGCCCGAGTCCATGACCCGGTCGACGAGTTCCGCACGTTCGGCGAACGCGCCCGACTGGCGCAACATGGCGTCGACGAGAGTGGTCTTTCCATGGTCGACGTGCGCCACGATGGCGACGTTCCGAAAATCAGCGGTGCTCACGCGATAGCTCTCCTGGCTGTAGTCCGGCCACACGGCACTGGACCCGGTCGGCACCTCGCCCGTACGGCGTTCGTCTCGATGGCCGCGACGCGAGATTGCGAGCTACCTGCCCCGTCCGATTCTCGGCGTGCAGGCACTGCGGCCGTCAATACACTTTACAGGCCGTTCGTCGGTCGCCGCTTCTACCTCATCAGATACCCGCAGGTCGGCGACGATCGGGGTGACGCTCGACACTCCCCCAGGAGACGTAACCGCCGAATCCGGCACCACATGCACCCCTGGGTCCGTGAGTAAGGGGATGCTAACCTTCGCCCGCCGGTGATTCGCCGCGCGCAGGACCGTGGAAGGCAGGCGGGACGTATGGGGAAGGTGAAGGCGAGCAAGGTCGCAGGCCTGAAGCCGAAGAAGAAGTGCTGCCGCAAGAAGACGCGGTGCCTCAAATGCCCCGTCGTCGTCATGCGCATGAAGAAGGTCGAGAACGACGGGCTCAGCAAGAAGGAACTGCGCAAGTATCTCGACAAGGCCCGCGCCGCCTGACCACCAGGCATGCGCCGTATGACCTCAGCGCCGCAGATGTTCGCGTAGATCGGGAATCCACGCACGATCGGCCGGGACGAGATCGACCTCCCCGAGTTCGTCCGCGTCGACCCACCGCAACGCCGCGTGGTCCAGCGGCTCGGGATCACCCGAGACGAGTTCGACCCTGTAGGCACACAACTCGCGACCTCCGGCCAACGGCACCGCGACCCCCAGTCGCTCCGCACCGCGCACCTCGACACCGAGTTCTTCCCTCAGCTCCCGCACGAGCGCCGCCTCCACGCTCTCCCCCGGTTCCGCCTTGCCTCCGGGCAACTCCCACAGGCCCGCGAGGTCGACGGGCCGCGTGCGCTGGGCGAGCAGCACGCGTCCGTCCCGGATGACGGCGCCGGCCACGACGTGCCCGTCGGGCGCCGGTGTACTCGCGGACGATGTGCTTGCAGACATGACGTGCATCGTCCCAGAATGAGTCATGTCCCAGCTGCTGACGGACGGAGAGATCGACGCCGCGCTGGCCGAGTTGCCGCACTGGCACCGCGCGGGACAGTCGCTGGTCCGCACCATCGAGGCGCCCACCTTCCCCGACGCGATCGCACTCGTCGACCGGGTGGCCGTCGTCGCCGAGGAGGCGAATCACCATCCGGACATCGACATCAGGTGGCGGAAGGTGACCTTCGCGTTGAGCACGCATTCCGCCGGTGGCATCACGGAGTCGGATCCGGCTCTTGCGCGTCGGATCGACGAGGAGGCACGGCGCTCGGGTCTGTAGTCACCCGTTCGTCCTGCCCCTCACGTCCCCGGGCCGCGAGGATCACGACGACGTAGACGGCGAGGACACCGACCACGTTGACGGCGCCGAGCCAGGCGAGCGGAGCGGGACGTTCGACATCCCAGATCGAGTTCTGCGCCGTACTCAGTACCCACGGAACGCCGATCAGCGTGACCGCGGCCCAGCACGCGGCGACGATGCGGGCTCCGAGCGACCGCGCCAAGGGTCCGTAGAGAAGCCACAGCAGCAAAGGGACCACCCACACCCAGTGGTGGACCCACGAGATGGGCGAGACGAGCAGGCCGAACAGCTGCACGATCAGCAGCGTGCCGAGACGGTCGCGCGTTCCGTCGGGCAGCGGTTCCAGCGACCGCCACGCCGCGAACGCGAGGACCGCGCAGACCACGACGCCGACCAGCCACACCGGCCCGAGTCCGACGTCCTCACCCGCGATACGACCCAGCGCTCCGCGCAGCGACTGGTTCCACACCGACACGACCGGCCCGATCCGATCCGCGTCGCCGAAGAGGGACCCGAAATAGGTGGCGGCTTGGGAGCCGAGCACGAGCAGGCTCACCAGGACGGTCCCCACGAAGACGACCGCGGAGAACACCGCCTCGCGCCAGCGTCGCTGCGCGAGGAAGTACAGGCCGGTGATGGCAGGCGTGAGCTTGATCCCGGCGAGCACGCCGACGAGCCCACCCGACAGCCACCACCGGGAACTGCGGGCCGCGAGCATCACGCCGAGGACGAGAAAGACGTTGATCTGGCCGTAGTCGAGGGTCGTGCGTACCGGCTCGGTCCATATGCCCGCAGCCGTCCACAGCATCGCGACACCGACCCACGACCGGCTCCGTGCCCGCGCGTCCACGACGAGTTCGAGCGAGATCCACACGACGGCGAACAGCGCCGCGACCGTCAGCAGCTGCCAGGCCACGCCCAGGATTCCGAACGGGATCAGGTGCAGGGGCAGGAAGACGAGCGCGGCGAAGGGCGGATAGGTGAACGGCAGGGGGAAGTCGGGGGTGTCCTCCGAATAGGTGAACCCGTAGAGGTCGCCCTGCAGCAGAGCGGCCGATCCGTCGACGTAGACGTGCAGGTCGACGAGGTTCATGCCGTTGGGAGTGATGAATCCCCAGGCGATCCGGACGACGACGGACAGCGCCAGTAACGCCGCGCACCACCACATCCGGTGCGAAGGAAACCCTCGTGGCACTGCGGTGCGGCCTCTCCCGTCGAACGTCCGTCCGGTGAACCGGACCCGGCGAAGGAGATTACCGTTCCGATAGGCATGCAAACGAACCGGAGTTCACTCCCGTAACGATTTCATCTACAGTCACAATCTTCTCAGGTCGAACGCGTTATGTTCGACAGGATCCGAGGGACGGAACACCCCGTGGTTAGAATCCCGAACCAGCGATGGGCGCGCCGTTCCGAAACGGCAGGCTTGTCCCGTGTGCGGGGGGTCCATAGAGTGTCTCCTCGAGCCGTCAGCATCCGGTCGTTCGTCCCGAACAACCGGATGCTTCAACGACAAGGATGGGGAACAGTGCTTCGTACTCGAGGAATGCGACGGGCGCTCACGCTGTGCGCACTCGCCGCCACCGCGGGATTGGCCGTGCCTACGCAGGCCGTCGCGCAACCGGCGCCACCCGTACTGCCGGACCTGGCAGGGCTCATCGAACTGCCCCAGTTCGAGATTCCCGCTGATCTTTCCGTAGAGTCGTTGACCGACCTGCTCGCCGGGGTCCGGGCGAACCCCGAAGAGGCCGAGGCCCTGGCTTCCCTCGCGCCCGCGATCATCGGTGCGGCCGCGGGCCCCGCCGATGTCGCCGACGCGGCCGACGGCAAGAACGACCTGCTGGCGCAGGCCAAGGAACTGCTCGCGAACTCCGAGCTCCCCGAATCGGTGAAGAGCACGCTCCAGCGCGTCATCACCTTCCTCGATGGCAGCGGCGGCGGCGGACCCGAGATCCCCGAGCCCGGCGCCGTGGTGATCTCGCAGTTCCTCTACCCGACTATCGGCAAGGGCTGCATCGGCGACAGCCAGGACTCCGTGGGCACCGCCCTCGCGGTCGCGGGTCCGTCGCACCTTCCCCCTCCCGGACCGGGCGCAGGCCAGACCGGCTTCGTCTTCACCGCGCTGGGCACCGCACCCGCCGCCGGCGAACAGCAACAGCCGCTCACCCTGAGCTGGGTCAACGTCTCCAACGGACGCACGGGCACGCAACCGCTCACCAACGACGCGAAGATCAACCCCGACGGCCCGACCACGCTGAGCGCGATCGCCGACACCGGTTCGGGTCAGGTCCTTGCCGTGATCTCCGGCGGAATCACCACGCAGGACGAGGGCGCCGATCCGCGTTCGTGCACCTTCCTGCCCACCGTGGGTCTCGTCGCCGTTCCCTGATTCACGTACTCACGGAAGGCCGCCGGGAGTTTCTCCCGGCGGCCTTCCGCCGGGCGTGATAGACCGGAGCATGGCCTTCACCGCGGCGCGCATCCCGTCGAAGCAGAGTCGTCTGCGGCACCTGGCCGGCGCCGCGTCCGTGAACTCCCGGCGCTCGCTCCTCTCTCACCGCTCGATCCTGTCGATCGCCTCGGAGCGGTCGATCCTGTCGATCGGTTCCTCGTACTCGATCCTGTCGATCGGTAGCTGCGGGTCGGTCCTGTCCATCGGCTCCGTCGGGTCGTTCGGTTCGGCGTTGTCCTCACTGTCGTTCGCGAGTCTCGGTTCGGCGTTGTCCGGGCTGTCGCGCTGGTCGCTGCTGGCGTGGCGCGGCGATCATGCCGCCCCCGACGAGCATCCGCCGCTCTCGATCACCGTCGACGAATCCGAGCCCGACAAGCATTGTCAGTCCTGACACCGGACGCCGGTCGAACGGCCACGCAGGACCGGACGGGGTGAGGGTACTAGGGATCGACGGCCCTGCCGTGTTAGACAACGATGGCAGCGTCGTTCGTATTGCGCCCAAATTGTTGTCGTAGGCCGCGTCACCCCGGCCCCGGACCGAGGAGCCGCATGGCCGTAGAGACACCGCTCTCCACCAGGGAGGTTCCTGCCCCGCGCGGCATCGTGCCGGTCCTCGCGACCGTCGGTATCAGCGTCGCGCTCATGCAGACCCTGATCGTCCCGATCCTCCCCCGACTGCCGGTGCTCGTCGGCGCGACTCCCGAGGACACGTCCTGGGCCGTGACGGCGACTCTGCTCGCCGGCGCGGTGGTCACCCCGATCAGCGGTCGCCTCGGCGACATGTTCGGCAAACGCCGGATGCTGCTGACCTCGCTCTCGCTGATGGTGCTCGGTTCGGCGGTCTGCGCGCTCGCGGCGACCCTCGTCCCGCTCGTGGTCGGGCGGGCGCTGCAGGGCGCCGCGATGGGCGCCATTCCGCTCGGGATCGCGATCCTGCGCGACGAGCTGCCCTCCCGACGACTCCCGGGCGCCATGGCCACCATCAGCGCCACGATGGGTGTGGGCGGTGCGATCGGGTTACCGGCCGCGGCCTTCGTCGCCCAGGCGACCGACTGGCACATGCTGTTCGTCGCGTCGCTGGTCCTCGGCCTCGTCGGTATCACCGCGATCCTGTTCGTCGTGCCCGAGTCGTCGCACCGCAATCCGGGACGTTTCGACATCGCCGGGGCGCTGCTGCTCTCCGTCGCCCTCGTGTTGTTGCTGCTGCCGGTCACCAAGGGCAACGACTGGGGTTGGACCGCCCCGGCCACCCTCGGGATGCTCGCCGGGGCACTCGTGGTGTTCGTCGGCTGGGGCCTGTACGAACTGCGGATATCGCGTCCGCTCGTGGACCTTCGATTGTCGGCCCGCCGACCGATCCTCATGACGAATCTCGCGTCGGTCGCGATCGGCTTCTCGATGTACTCGAACATCCTGGCGTTCCCGCAGCTGCTGATGGCACCGACGGAGACCGGCTACGGCTTCGGGCAGACGATGGTCACCGCCGGTATCGCGCTCGCCCCCGCGGGGCTCGTCATGATGGCGCTGTCCCCCGTCTCGGCGCGCATCACGACGCGGTTCGGCGCGCGCGTGACCCTCGGTTGCGGCACGGTGCTCGTAGGCCTCGGATACCTGATGGCGTACGTGCTGTACCAGGAGGTCTGGCACATCGTCGGCGCGTCGATGCTCATCGGCGCCGGCATAGGCCTCGCCTACGCCGCGATGCCCGCACTCATCATGGGTGCCGTGCCGCTACGCGAGTCCGCCGCGGCCAACAGCCTCAACACCCTGATGCGGTCCATCGGCACGACGAGTGCCGCAGCGGTGGTGGGCGTGATGCTGGCAGTGATGACCCAGCGCATCGGCGACTCCGTGGTGCCCGCACTCGAAGGGTTCCGCGCCACCTTCCTGGTGGCGACGGGGGCGGCGGTGGTGGGACTGGTCTTCACGATCCTCATCCCGCCGCCGGGCCGCTCCGTGCGACCCGTCGACGACACCCGACCGGATCGCTAACTGCCCGGCAGTCCTGGGTCGGAACTCGGTGCGCTGCCGGCGAGCGACCACTGGCCGTAGTCGGGCGTGAGCACGTGGTTGATGTCGACGCCGATGCCCTCGATCCGAACCTCGCCCGGAATCTGGTGCAGGTTCGCCCGCGGATGCACGTAGCCCTTGGGCGTGCCCCAGTCGTGCTGCCAGTAGAAGGACCCGAGGGAGACCGCCGACGCCCAGTCGATCGTCGGCGAGTTGGCATACACACCGAGATTTCCAGCGCCGACCACTTCCTGCCAGCCCAGCAGGTACGGCACGACCTGGAGCGTGAACTGCTCGAAGGTCGGGTTGTCGTCGATCGAGGCGTAGATCGGCCGGTTCTCCGGGCCACCGGCCGCGTAGTGGAGGTCGAGGCCGCGCCGGGCGTGCTTCAGCCCCGCCTCGTAACCACCGAGCCAGTCGGCGGTCGCGGCCTTGCCGTACTGGTAGCACGAGACCACTTCGAGTCCGCTGTCGAGCAGCGCATCCGCTTCCCGTCCGGTGAGCGGCTTGGCGCGCATCCAGGCGGCATCGGGTCGTGCATCGGACACGTACCGGATGGCGCCGATATGGCCGGCGGCGCGGATCGACGACGGCGACGGTACGGCGGCCGAGTAGTCGATGATGGTCCCGAGCACCGGGCGTCCCTGAGCCAGACCCGGTGCGCCGAGCGCAGAGATCAACGCGACGCCCGATCCGAGCGTCGCGTACCGCAACATGTCCCGCCGCGAAAGGCTCATCGCAACCTGTCCTTCGTATTGCCGTCTGTACGTCCGCCGTATTGCATCACAATCACAGGCGTCCCACCGGCCACACCGAGAATTCGACAGGTCGCGGCAGGCGATATCCGCAACGGCGCTACGAGGTCAGCGGCCGGACAGTTCGGCGAAGAAGGCCGGCACCAGGGAGACGTCCTCGACCGTCCGCACCGTGGAACGGACACCGAGACCGTGCTCCTTGAGCAGATCGCACAACCCGTCGCCGTCGACGAGATCGATCGGCGGGGCGCCGTGCCGGTGGGCTTCGGCGCGCGCGTCCTCGGTGAACGATCCGGTGGCGACGAGCAGACCCTTCTCGCCCCGCCCGACCATCGCGGCGCGGAACTCGCGGACCACGTCGGCACCCGCCTTCTCCGGTGCCCGCAGGAAACGGAAGAACACCGAGAAGCTCAGCAGCGATACGCGCAGGACACCGGCGCCCTCGACGTGACCGGTGCCCTCGGGAGCGTGGGATCCGCCCGGGGCCGGAATCGTCAGGGTGGTGAATCCGGCCGCGCGCAGTACCGCGGTGGCGAGCCGTTCGAAACCGTCCTCCGACAGGTCGGCGACGGCACCGAGGACGGGTTCGCGCCACAGTTCGGGATCCTCGGGGGCGGCTGCGAGCGGCACGACCTGGGCACCCTGCGAGACGTTCCGCACCATGCGCTTGCGACGCTTCTCGGCCGTGTACGCGACCTGCATGGGCTTGATCTCCGACTCGCGCACGGCGCGGCCACGGTCGGTCACGCTCCACACACCGCGGCGGGTATTCGACAGCAGACCCATGCCCTTGAGGTAAGTCCGGGCCCAGGCCAGCCGGTATTCGATCTCCGTTCCGGGGCCGTCACCGTGGAGTACCGCCTGTGCGGCCTCGGACAGTCCCGTCCGGGAGATCACGGCGGAATCGATCTCCTCGATGACACCGGATCCGCCGAGTTCGATCACCGCCTGCACGGTCGGCCAGAGAAGATCCGTGTACGGCGGCAACGTGGCCTCGTCACCTCCGGTGTTCCGGACGGAGTTTCCGATCGCGTTCCGGCGCTGCACACCTTCCCCTAACGTCGCGGCCGTGCGGCCGCACTATCAGTCCTGCACGTAGGCAACAACCCTATCCGATGCACGGTCCCCGTCCGTGGGTGTGGGATCGGGCGCGCCGAATCACGAACCGATCGCCCTTCCTGGTCCTACGATTGCCCCACAGAAGAATCGCCTCCACCGAAGCGAGTCGTCATGCAACGTCCGGCGCCTGTCGACCTGGCACACCATCCGCATCTCAGTGGCCTGTTCGCGCCTCAACGCGAGGAAGTGGACGTCCGCGAGCTGGAGGTCCACGGGGAACTGCCCGCAGATCTGCACGGAAGCTACCTCCGCAACGGACCCAATCCGCGCTTCGACCCGATCGGTCACTACGTCTACCCGATCGACGGCGACGGCATGGTCCACCGCGTGCAGATCGCCGGGGGCACCGCGCGCTACACGAACAGGTTCGTGCGGACCCCGCAGGTCGTCGCGGAGGAGAAGGCCGGTCGCGCGCTGTGGGCCGGCATCACCGATCCGTACTTCCCTCCCGAGGAGGAGGTCGGGCCCGACCTGGCGAACACCATGCGCGAGCTGCCGGACATCAACATCGTCCGGCACGGCGGGCGGCTCATGGCGATGGCCGAAGCGGCGCCACCGTACACCCTGGGTTCCGACCTCGAGACGCTCGGACGCGAGACCTTCGACGGAACCCTGCCGGTCGGGCTGACGGCGCACCCGAAGATCGATCCGCACACCGGCGAGATGGTCGCCTTCTGCTACATGCTCGACCCGCCGTATCTGACCTGGTCGGTGGTCGCACCGGACGGGACGGTGACGCGCGCGCCCACCCCGATCGACGGCATGGACCGGCCGTTGATGATCCACGACATGGCACTGACGCCGACCTATGTCGTTCTGGTCCTGGCCCCGCTCGTGTTCGATCTCTCGCAGATCTTCTCCGGCGGGTCGCCGCTCGACTGGAAGCCGGATCTCGGAACGCGTGTCGCGCTCGTCCCCCGCGACAGCGGCGCGGTGCGGTGGTTCTCGACCGACACGTTCTGGATGTGGCACACCGCCAACGCCTTCGACCTGCCCGACGGCGACGTCGCGCTCGACTACGTCGAATGGTGTTATCCCGGCGGATTGACTCGGCAGAGCGAACCGAACCGGTCCACCCTGAGCCGTGCGGTGATCGGACGGAACGGGATCACGCGGACCGTCCTGTGCGAGCGCGACATGGAGTTCCCGCGCATAGACGACCGGTCCACAACCCTCGGTCACCGCGTCGTAGCGACGATCGGCAAGAGCGGATCCTCGAACCTACCTCCTGGATCGGCCGATTCGTTGTGCTGGTTCGACGTACAGGCGGGTACGGAGTCGGTGTGGACGCACGACAGTCTCGCTCCCGGCGAGCCGATCCTGATGCCGGGAGACGCGGCGGACCACTGGGGCACCATCGCCACCGACCGCGAGGACATGTCGAGCTGGTTCCTGATCTTCCCCGCATCCGACCCGGCATCGGGCCCGATCGCGCGGGTCCGTCTGCCGATCCGTGTCCCGGCCGGCTTGCACGGAGCCTGGCTCCCGCCGGACTGAGCGTCGCTCCGGCTAGTTTGGGTGGATGGGTTTCACGCGAGCCGAACTCGAGTCCTTCCGCGATGCGGTGATCCCCGATCTCGTCGCGCCCGGTTGCCGCCTGTTGTTCGTCGGCATCAATCCGGGATTGTGGACCGCGGCGACGGGAGCCCACTTCGCGCGGCCCGGAAATCGCTTCTACCCCGCCCTGTTCCGTGCCGGCATCGTCGACCGGCCGATCGACGCGTCGTCCGGTATGAGCGACGCCGACCGCGATCACCTGCTCGAGCGGGGTGTCGGCATCACGAACCTGGCGCCGCGTGCGACGGCCCGCGCCGACGAGCTCACCGACGAGGAACTGCGTGAGGGCGGACGCCATCTGGCGCACGTGGTGGCGGAGTTCCGCCCTCGCGCCGTGGCGGTCGCGGGCATCACCGCCTACCGCGCGGCCTTCGGCCGGCGCAAGGCGAAGGCCGGGCGGCAGGACGACACGATCGGTGACGTCCCGTTGTGGGTGGTGCCCAATCCGAGCGGGTTGAACGCCCACGAGACGGTGGAGTCGCTGGCGCGGGCCTACGCCGAACCGGCCCGGGCGGCCGGCATCCTGTCCTGAACTACCGCTGAGCGCCGAACACCTTGTCGAGGAAGTGGGTGGCGCGGTAGCCGGGCGGTGTGCCCTGCACGACGACCGCCCATCCCTCGGAGTTCTCGGTGCGCAGCGGGAGGATCGCCTGGTACTCCGGGGATTCGTACCAGGACCGGGCACGGTCGACGTCGGGGAATTTACCCCGGAAGTAATGGTGACCGTTCCCCGCTGGCTCTACTGTCGGGTGCATGACCACGGTCGACACTCCCCACGCCGGCGCCCTGCTGCGGGCATGGCGCGAGCGCCGCGGCCTGAGCCAGCTCACCCTGGCCCATACCGCCGGCATCTCGTCGCGGCATCTCAGCTTCGTCGAGACCGGCCGGTCCCGCCCGTCACGCGCGACCGTGCTGAAGCTGAGCGACCGGCTGGACATCCCGCTGCGCGAACGCAACACCATTCTGGTCGCGGCGGGACATGCGCCTGTCTACCCCGAGCATCACCTCGGCGATATGCCGATGGCGGCGATCTCCGACGCGATCACGCGAATCCTGTCGTCGCACCACCCCTTTCCCGCACTCGTCGTCGACCGGCATTGGACGATGGTCGATTCCAACGACGCCGTCGGGGTGTTCGTCGAGGGGTGCGCTCCGGAACTGCTGGAACCGCCGATCAACGTGCTGCGACTGACTCTGCACCCGCGGGGACTGGCGCCGCGCATCGTCGATCTCGGGCAGTGGCGCGGTCATCTGCTCGCCCGGCTGCAACACCAGATCGGTGCGACCGCCGACCCTGTCCTGCTGCGCCTGTACGACGAACTCGCCGGTTATCCCTGCGACGATCCGGTGGAGGAGATCGAACCGCATTCGCTGGTCGTGCCGATGCGGTTGCGGACCGAGGCCGGCGAGTTGTCGTTCTTCAGCACGACCACCCTCTTCGGGACCCCGCTCGACGTGACGGTGTCGGAACTGGCGATCGAGGCGTTCTATCCCGCCGACGAGGCGACGGCCCGGGTCCTGAACGGATCGTGATCGCCGAATCGGCCGATCACGAACGGTTTCCGCGCTAACGTGGGAGGTGCGCGTCTGCCGAGCGGATCATGCGGAGGACACCGACATGAGCACTGCGAAATGGTGGGTTCTCGATCAGCGGGAGTCCGGCTTCGCCCTCGAACACCGCCCCAGCGGCGACCTCGTACTGATGAACACCGCGACGTCGGAAGAACACGTCCTGCACGGCTACGTGTGGAAGCACTGTCCGCACTTCGGCCTGCAGATCCAGAGCGAGGGCCCACCCCCGTACGGACCGTGGGTGGAGAACCCCGAGGAGTGAGTTTCCCTCACGGGATCATCCGTAGCGGCGTGTGCTCGCCGGTGGCGGTGTCGATCAGCACCGCGCGATCGAGTGTCGCTTCGATGGGCAGCACGTCGTAGACGACCGCGCCCAGACGATCGAGTTCCTCACGCCGGGTTCGGGGACTCAGCGAACAGTGCGGGGTCCAGCGTCCCGGGACGTAGTAGCGGTGCAGGTCCGCTCCCGTCGTCTCCACGACCCGCACGACGCGGTCCTGTCGCTGCACGAGTTCGGACGAGGGGGCGGGCACGAGCGACGCCCGGCCGCGCCGGAACAGTCCGAGCGTGTCGATGTAGACCGGGACCGGTCCCCCGTCGGGCACGCCCTCGAGGGCCGAGACGACGGCGGCCCGGTCGTAGGTCCGCAGTACCGCGTACGACAGGTGCGGCACGTGCTTGCGGTGCGTGTGGGTGAGCAGGGTCGGGATGCCGCTCTCCTCGAGCCGGCCCCACAGGCGCCGGATCGCGCGGTCGGTCTCGGTGTCGAACAGGAGACAGACCGCCAGCGCCATCAGTTGAGTGTGGCGTGCCAGACGAGCGCGGCGGCGAGGGCACCGGCGCCGTTGAGCGACCAGTGCAGGGCGATGGGCGCGAGGATGCTGCCGCTGCGACGACGCAGCCACGTGAAGACGAAGCCCGCGGCGGCGGTCGCGATCACCGCGCCGACGATGCCGGCGATCTGCGCGAGCAGCCCGGCACCGAGGAAGGCGCTGAGGCCGGCGTTACCCGCCGTGAGACCGAACGACGAGGCGACGTGCCACAGCCCGAACAGCAGGGATCCCGCGGCGAAGACCCCGCGTGCGCCCCACACTCGCTCGAGGGTTCCGTGGAGCACCCCGCGGAAGGCGAGTTCCTCGGGGATGACGGTCTGGAGCGGGATGATGATCATCGAGGCGACGAGGGCACCGGAGATCGTGGCGTAGCGCTCGGAGAGGAAGAACTGCCTGGTGAACGGCAGGGCGATGCCGATCGCCACCACCGCCAGGACGAGGGCCACGGCTGCTACCGAGTAGAGCGTCCCCTTCTTCCAGTGCCGGGGTGAGAGGCCGAGTTCCGACCAGCGCATGCCGCGTCGACGCATCATCGCGACCAGCACGCATGCTGCGATCGGCACGGTCGCGATCGACGCCCACGCCGTGGTGAAGTGGGCGATCAGGTTGGTGGTGACGAGCACCGCGATCACGACGGCGAGATCGATCCAGGCGTGGAAACGGGAAAGCCAGGCCAGCGACGGCAGGCGTCCGGTCTCGGGCGAGGGCAACCGTTCGATTTCTACGGTCACGTGCGATCCCTCCGGAAACTCTCGAACATCCGGTCAAGTGTACGGATCGGGGCCTGCCGGCCGCCGTGACGGCGAACACTCCGGCCTCGACTTCCTTCCGGGATTTCCGGTCGTCGGCGACATAAACACGCCGCCGAAAGTCGCGAGACGCAGGTCACATCGAGTTTGCAGGTCGAGTCCGTCACATGCCCCGTTGTCAAGGCCTTGCGCCGGCGCCGCTAACGTGTACGGCGATCACCAGCCCTCTTCCAGGAGAAACAATGGCCGACTTCCTCTACGAGGACCTGCTGCCGATCGGGGAAGACCCCACCGAGTATCGGTTGCTGACCACCGAGGGGGTGTCCACCGTCGAAGGACCCGACGGCCGCACCTTCCTGAAGGTGGAACCCGAGGCCCTGCGCCTGCTCACCGAGACCGCGCTGCACGACATCTCCCATTACCTGCGCACGGATCACCTGAAGCAGCTGGCGAGCATCCTCGAGGACCCCGAGGCGTCGAACAACGACAAGTTCGTTGCGCTCGACCTCCTGAAGAACGCAAACATTGCCGCCGGCGGCGTGCTGCCCATGTGCCAGGACACCGGCACCGCCATCGTCATGGGCAAGCGCGGCCAGCAGGTGCTCACCCCGGGTGACGACGAGGAGTCCATCGCGCGCGGTGTGTACGACGCGTACACGAAGTTGAACCTGCGGTACTCGCAGAACGCCCCGCTGACGATGTGGGACGAGAAGAACACGGGCAACAACCTGCCGGCGCAGATCGAGCTGTACGCGGACACCGCGAAGGGCCACGAGAACGCCTACAAGTTCCTGTTCATGGCCAAGGGCGGCGGATCGGCCAACAAGTCGTACCTGTACCAGGAGACGAAGGCCATTCTGAACCCGGACTCGATGATGCAGTTCCTCGAGGCCAAGATCCGGTCGCTCGGCACCGCGGCGTGCCCGCCCTACCACCTCGCGATCGTTGTCGGCGGCACCTCCGCCGAGTTCGCGCTCAAGACGGCCAAGTACGCCTCGGCGCACTACCTCGACGAGCTGCCCACCGAGGGTGCCATCACCGGCCGCGGCTTCCGCGATCTCGAACTCGAGAAGAAGGTCTTCGAGCTCACCCAGAAGATCGGCATCGGCGCGCAGTTCGGTGGCAAGTACTTCTGCCACGACGTCCGCGTCGTCCGCCTGCCGCGCCACGGCGCGTCGCTGCCCGTCGCGATCGCCGTCTCCTGCTCGGCCGACCGCCAGGCCAAGGCCAAGATCACGCCCGAGGGTGTCTTCCTCGAGCAGCTCGAGTTCAACCCCGGTCAGTTCCTGCCCGAGGTCACCGACAGCCAGCTCGACTCCGAGACGTCGGGCGTCTCGGGCACCGGCAAGGGTGCCGCGGTCAAGATCGACCTCACCCGGCCGATGCCGGAGATCCTCGCCGAGCTGTCCAAGCACCCGGTCAAGACGCGCCTGTCGCTCACCGGTCCGCTGGTCGTCGCGCGCGACATCGCGCACGCGAAGATCAAGGAGCGCCTCGACCGTGGTGAGGAGATGCCGCAGTACCTGAAGGATCACCCGGTCTACTACGCCGGTCCGGCGAAGACCCCCGAGGGTCTGGCGTCGGGTTCGTTCGGCCCGACGACGGCCGGTCGTATGGACTCCTACGTCGACCAGTTCCAGGCCGCCGGTGGCTCGATGGTGATGCTCGCGAAGGGCAATCGCTCCAAGCAGGTCACCGACGCATGCCACACGTACGGCGGCTTCTACCTAGGTTCGATCGGCGGTCCGGCCGCGCGTCTGGCGCTCGACTGCATCAAGAACGTCGAGGTCGTCGAGTACGAAGAGCTCGGCATGGAAGCGGTCTGGAAGATCGAGGTCGAGGACTTCCCCGCATTCATCGTCGTCGACGACAAGGGCAACGACTTCTTCGCGCACACCGGCGAGGTCACGCTCACGGTCGGCAAGCGACCCGGTCTGTAGACCCGACTCGCTGTAGACGCACTATCCCGAACGGCCCGGCAGGATTTTCTGCCGGGCCGTTCGCGTTCGGGTGGATGTGCGCACCGTGCGGACAGAAACACGCTGCCGGAGCGTGTGCTCATGTCCACAGGACGAGCAAATTCGGACTCAAGCAGCGCAAGTGTGCGTCCGCGCGAGCACCGCGGGCGACTGCACGACCACCTGCTGCAGGAAGTCGAGGACGATGCCTGGTGCCGGTTCGGCGCCGGGTGTGAGCACCGCGCACAGTGCGCGGTACTGGTCGTCGCTCATCACGGGCGCGATACGGAAATGCGTGGTCATCGCGAGCGTGAAGTCGATCCCGAAGTCGCGGGCGCGGACCTGCAGCTGCGGACCGTGCTCCCCCGCGATCAGGCAGACGTCGAAGACGGCCCGTCCGGCGGTGTGCTCGAACGATGCGGCCGGAACGTTGTTGCGGACCATCTGCCGGTAGAGAGGTCGCAGTCCGCCGAGCACGACCGGCGGAAGCGTCACTGCTCGAGGACGGTCGGCGGTGAACATGTGATCACTCCTTCAACCCTGCGACCCCACCCGGGTCGCCCACTTCTTCTGGAATAAATCCAATAACTGGAACTATTCCAGAAAAACGTTCAAGACGCAACCACCTCGTTGGCCGATCATCCAACCGGCGCACCCGCGGCGAACCGAACTCTGTAGCGCTTGCACCTCCCCCGCCGCACGCCCACCGGACAGTATCGAATGCACCGACGAAAGGAGGGTCCGTGCAGCTCACAACGGCCCGGTTCGATGCGATGCCCGAGGACGAGGCCATCGCACTGTTGCTCGACTGCTGCTCGAGCCGGACATGGGCACACTCCGTCGTCGCAGCGCGCCCGTTCGGTTCGCGCACCGTGCTGCTCACCGCCGCCGCTGCCGCGGCCGAGAACCTCGACGGTGACGACCTCGCCGACGCCCTCGCCGGCCACCCGCGCATCGGCGAACGCAGCGAACACGCTGCTTCCCGCCGCGAGCAGTCCGCCGTCACCACGTCCGACGCCGACATCCTCGACCGGCTCGCCGCCGGCAACCGCGAGTACGAGGAACGGTTCGGGCACGTCTACCTCGTCCGCGCCGCCGGCCGCACGGCACCGGAACTGCTGGAGATCCTCGAGCGTCGCCTCCGCAACGACCCGGAGAGCGAGAAGGCCGAGATGCGTGCAGCGCTCGCCGAGATCACCCGACTCCGCCTCGAGCGGATCGTCACCGAGACCGCAGGGAGCCGCGCATGAACACCCTGAGTACCCACGTGCTCGACGCGACGGCCGGAGCCCCCGCGGTGGGGTTGCACGTCATCCTCACCGACACGCACGGAACCTCGTTGGGCGCCGGTGTCACCGACGACGACGGTCGTCTCACCGGTTTCACCGATCCATTGCCCGAGGGCACCTACCACCTGACCTTCGCCACCGGTGACTGGTTCTCGCGCCGCGGAGTCGCGTCCTTCTATCCGGAGGTGACCGTCACCTTCCGTATCCCGGAGGGCAGCAGCCACTTCCACGTGCCGCTCCTCCTGTCGCCCTATTCGTATTCCACCTACCGCGGGAGCTGACCACCATGACCGAACTGACCGGCAAAATCGTCCTCGGACCGCACCGCTACGGCAAGGCCGAGAATCGGGTGGTGCGCATCGTGCGCGACACCGACCGGCACGAGATCCGCGACCTGAACGTCTCGTCCTGCCTGCACGGCGATTTCGACGCCGCACATCTCGAGGGAGATCAGGGCACGGTGCTGCCCACCGACAGCCAGAAGCAGACCATCTACTCCTACGCCAAGGAGAAGGGCGTCGAGTTCGTCGAGGAGTACGGCCTCGCGCTCGCGCGGCATTTCGTCGACGACGTCGAACCCGTCCGCTCGGCGCGCATCGAGATCGAGGAGTACGCCTGGGAGCGGGTCGTCGTCGACGGCGCCGAGCACGACCACACCTGGACGCGCAAGGGATCCGAGGTCCGCACCGCCGCGATCACCGTCGAGGGCACCGGGACCGACCGACGCGAATGGGTGGTCGGCGGCCTGAAGGATCTCGTCGTCCTCAAGTCCACCGGCTCGGAGTTCCAGGGCTTCCTCACCGACCCGTACACCGTTCTCGAACCGGCGGAGGATCGCATCATGGCGACGAGCCTCCAGGCGCGCTGGCGGTTCGCATCGACCGACGTCGACTGGGACACCGTCTACGCGGGCGTGCGCGCCACCCTTCTCGAGGTGTTCGCGAACCTGCATTCGAAGGCCCTGCAACAGAGCCTGTACGAGATGGGCCGCGCCGTGCTCGAGCGGTACCCATCGATCGCCGAGATCCGCCTGTCCGCACCGAACAAGCACCACTTCCTCTACGACCTGGCACGTTTCGGAGTCGAGAACGCCGGTGAGGTCTTCCACGCCGACGACCGGCCCTACGGACTGATCCAGGCGAGCGTGCTGCGCGAGGACGCCCCCGATGCCGGCATCGCCTGGGAGCCCTACACCGGCGCCATGTGACCACTCACGCGGCACGACAACGGATACCGCTCACGCGAGAGCGGGTTCCAACGAACGCAGCGCGAGATACAGATCGAAGCGGTCACCGGTGCGCGCGAGGGAACGCCCGGTGAGCGCTTCGACCCGCCCGATGCGGTAGCGGACCGTGTTCAGGTGCACGTGCAGTCGATCGGCCGTGCGCCGCCACGATCCGTCGCAATCGAGGAATGCCTCGAGGGTCGCGAGCAGACCCGCGTCGGTGCGTCGGTCGTGTTCGACGACGTCCCCGAGCAGCCGGTCGGCGTAGGCGCGACGCAGTTCGTCAGGCAGGGTCGACAACAGGTCGAGCGCCGAATCGAGTTCGGCACGTCGCACCGACACCGGACCCGGATCGTTGTGTGCTGCAGCGCATGCCGATGCCGCCGCGCGGACCGCGCCGGCCGGGTCGTCGTCGGAACTCTGCCCGCCGACACCGACGAACATCCGGTCGCCGCGCAACGCCGGCGCGAGACGCCCGAGGCGTCGGCTCAACAGCCGTGCCACGTCGACGTCGCTGCCGATCGCCGGGGCGACCACCCTGTTCGCCGCGTCGATCGATGTGACCGCTCCGTCCAGGACGTCCTCGACGAGACCGCGTAGGACGTCCGGCGAGATCCGGCCCTCGGCTTCGGCCGCCACCGCGACCCGCGAGTCCGCAGCGCGCACGGTCGGGGTCCGGTCGGTGATCTCCCATGCCACCCGGCGCCGTTCGTCGCGCCGGATCCGATCGAGAGCGACCACCGCGGCGAGTTCGGAGAACGCCTCGACGCACTCCGGTCCGCTCTCGTCGTGCCGGATCACCAGGAACCACGCGTCGATCCGGTCCGTCAGTCCGCGTCCCACCGGCAGGACGGTGAAGTCACCGTCGAGCCGCAGTGGAAAGCGGTCGGCGGTCAACGCTGCTGCGGTGATCCGGTCGAGTTCGGCGTCGTCGAGCTCTGCACCTCCTGCGACCGTCACGCCTGTGGAGGTGATCAGCGCCGATTCCACCCCGAGCTGCTGCGCGAGTCCGTCGAGCAGCTCCCCCACACTCCGACCGTCGGCGACGGCGGCGAGCCATTGCCGCTGCCGTGCCAGTCCCGTCTGCAGACGATCCATCCGGGCTCCGGCCATCTGCCCGGTCATGTATTCGATGACCCGGCTGAACGGCACCTCGTCGGGCACGACCAGCAGCGGCATGCGATGTCGTGCACACGCCTCGATCACGTCGTCGGGTACCCGGCCGTGCAGGGCCTCGCCGGCGGCCATCGCCGTCACCCCCGCTCGGACGAGCCGTTTGACGAACAGGTCGGAGTCCTCGACGGAACGTCGCCACACCAGGCCGGTGAACACGAGCGAGCCTGCGCTGACGTAGCGCGTGGGGTCGGGCATGTCGGTGGTGCACGCGCGCAGCACGGGACGGCTCAGGGCCTCCGCGTCGCCGTGCAGTACACCGATTCCCAGCCCCGGCGCCTCCACCACATCTCGAAGAAGCACGATGTTCACCTCCTGGTGACGGTCTTGGACGATCGCACAGTACGAGCCGCGGATTTCCGAGGTGTTTCGTGCGTGCTGCCGCAGAGGTACATCTGTTCGGCGCAGTTGACTGAAGACTCCCGACGATCCGAGGAGTCGACTATGCACGCGCATCCCACCACCCGGCCGCTCGTCATCCGCGGCGCACACGTGGTGAGCATGGACGCCGCCCGCGCCGAACACCGCGACGGTTATGTCGTCGTCTCCGGCAACCGGATCGTCGCGGTCGGGTCGGGCGAACCGACCGGCTACGACGATGCGCAGATCGTCGACGGCACCGGTTGCGTGCTCACCCCCGGCCTGATCAACACCCACCACCACCTGTACCAATGGATCACGCGTGGGCTCGCCGCCGACCACACCCTGTTCGAATGGCTCACCACCCTCTATCCAGTCTGGGCCGGCATCGACGCCGACGCCGTGCACGTCGCGGCCAAGGGCGCACTCGCGCATCTGGTGCGCACCGGATGCACGACCAGCACCGACCACCACTACGTCGTGCCCCGCGAGGGCGGTGACGTCTTCGGCGCGGAGATCGCCGCAGCGGCCGAGGTCGGTATCCGCTTCCATCCCTGCCGCGGGTCGATGGACCTCGGTGCGAGCGCCGGGGGTCTGCCGCCCGATCACATCGTCGAGGACATCGACGCGATCCTCGAGGGCAGCCGCGAGGCCGTCGACCGCTGGCACGATCCGTCGTTCGATTCGATGTTGCGGGTCGCGCTCGCGCCGTGCTCGCCCTTCTCGGTGACCGGTGAGCTGCTGAAGCAGTCCGCGTTGCTCGCCCGCGATCTCGGGGTGCGGCTGCACACCCATCTCGCCGAGACCCTCGACGAGGAGGACTTCTGCCTCGAGAAGTTCGGATGCAAGCCCGTCCAGTACATGGAGTCGCTGGGCTGGACCGGACCCGACGTCTGGTACGCGCACGCCGTGCACCTCGACGACCGTGACATCGGTGTGCTCGCCGCGTCGGGTACAGGTGCGGCCCACTGCCCCACCTCGAACGCCCGGCTCGGTGCCGGCATCGCCCGCGCCGCCGACCTCTACGCCGCGGGCGTACCGCTCGGCCTCGGTGTCGACGGTGCCGCGAGCAACGAGTCGTGCTGCATGCTCGAAGAGGCCCACCACGCCGCACTGTTCGCCCGTGCCCGCAGCGGCCCCCGCGCCATGACCGTGCGCCAGAGCCTCGAACTCGCCACCATCGGCGGCGCCCGGGTCCTCGGACGCGAGAACGAGATCGGATCGATCGAACCCGGCAAGCTCGCCGACCTGGCGCTGTGGCGCATCGACGGCCTCGCCCACTCCGGCATCGCCGACCCGGTCGCGGCCCTCGTCCTCGGCAGCACACCGCCTCTCGAACTGCTCCTGATCAACGGTCGTGAAGTGGTCGTCCGAGACGAGGTCCGCACCGTCGACGAGGACGTCGTGGCACGGCAGGTCGCGGCGGAACACGCCGCGCTGGTCGCCAAGGCGGGGTGAAAGCGATGGATCTGCACAACATCACCGACTACGACATCGCCCGCGACCGCGCCGATCTGACCTTCGAGGACGGCGCGGCTCCGCTCGGCGGCGGCACCTGGCTGTTCTCCGAACCGCAACCGCACCTGCACCGACTCGTGGATCTGTCCGGTCTCGACTGGCCCGCAGTGACCCGGCATCCCGACGCTCTGGAGATCGCCGCGACCTGCACGGTCGAACAGTTGGCCGCACTCTCGGACGAAGCGGAACATCCTGCGGCACCGCTGTTCCGGCAGTGCGCCGAGGCACTGCTGGCGTCGTGGAAGATCTGGAAGCGCGCCACGGTCGGCGGCAACATCTGCCTGTCCTTCCCCGCCGGCGCCATGATCTCGCTGGCGACCGCACTCGACGCGGACGCGGTGATCTGGACGACCGACGGCGGCGAGCGGCGGCTCCCGGTGGCCGACTTCGTTCTCGGAGTCGCCTCCAACGCCCTCGCACCCGGCGAGATCCTGCGGAGCATCCGGATCCCGTTGCACGCTCTGAACTCCCGCACGGCCTTCCGCAAGATCGCCCTGTCGCCACTGGGGCGATCGGGAGCGGTCGTGATCGGTCGACGAGATCTCGACGGCAGTGTCACGCTCTCGATCACCGCGTCGACGGTGCGTCCCTGTCTCCTGCGGTTCACGGAAGTCCCGTCGGCACAGGCGTTGTCCGACGCACTGGCCCGTCTCGTCCCGACGACCAGCTACTACACCGATGCGCACGGCGCAGCCGACTGGCGACGTGCCGTCACCGCGGTTCTCGCCGAAGAAGTGCGCACAGAACTGACCGACACTGCGCTGTCGACCACTGCGTCGTCGAATTCGGAGGTTCAGCCGTGAAACTCACCGTCAACGGCCGCGAATGCGACGTCGACCCCCGGCCCGGCCAGTGCCTGCGCACCCTGCTGCGCGAGACCGAACACTTCGAGGTCAAGAAGGGCTGCGACGCCGGCGACTGCGGCGCGTGCTCGGTCCTGCTCGACGGCGAACCCGTCCACTCGTGCGTGGTCCCGGCCGTGCGGGTCGAGGGTCGTGAGGTCACCACCGTCGCGGGTCTGGGCACCCCCGACGACCTGCATCCCGTCCAACAGCAGTTCGCCGACGCCGCCGGTTTCCAGTGCGGCTTCTGCACCGCCGGCATGATCGTCACCGCGTCCACCTTCAGAGACGAAGATCTCGACGACCTGCCGAAACGCTTGAAGGGCAACCTGTGCCGGTGCACCGGCTACCGGTCGATCGAGGACGCCCTGCGGTCGCGCACCAACGTCGAACAGGTCGACGGCCCGTCGTGCGGCCGCTCGCAGCGCGCACCCGCCGCGACGCGCGTCGTCACCGGCACCGAGCCGTACACCCTCGACACCACCGTCGAAGGCCTGCTGCACATCGCCGTCCTCGGCAGCCCGCACACCCATGCGCGGATCGTCTCCGTCGACTCTTCGGCCGCCGAGGCACTCCCCGGTGTCCACGCGGTGCTGTACCACCGCGACGCCCCCGCCACCGCCTACTCGACGGCCCGTCACGAGAACCGCAACGACGATCCCGACGACACCTACCTGTTCGACCGGGTCGTGCGCTTCCGGGGACAGCGGGTCGCCGCGGTGGTCGCCGAGAGCCCGGCGATCGCGCACCAGGCGCTCGCGTCGATCCACGTCGAGTACGAGGAGCTGCCCTTCGTCCTCGATCCCGACGAGGCCCGGCAGCCGGGGGCTCCCCTGCTGCACGCCGACAAGTCCCCCGACGCACGCATCGCCGATCCCGGACGCAACGTCGTCGCCGCGATCCACGGCAGCAGCGGGGACGTCGACGCGGCGGTCGCCTCCGCTGCGGCGGTGGTGCAGGGACGCTGGCAGACCCACCGGGTCCAGCACACCCACCTCGAAACCCACGGGGCCATAGGGTATCTCGACGAGACCGGACGGCTCGTCATCCGCAGTTCCACCCAGGTTCCGTTCCTGGTGCGCGACGAGCTGTGCCACATCTTCGGACTCGAACGGGACCGGGTGCGCGTGCACACCGCCCGGGTGGGCGGGGGTTTCGGCGCCAAGCAGGAGATGCTGGTCGAAGATGTCGTCGCGGCGGCGGTCCTGAGGACGGGCCGTCCGGTGCAGTGGGAGTTCACCCGCTCCGATCAGCTCACCGTCGCTCCGTGCCGGCATCCCATGCGGGTCGACGTCACCCTCGCCGCCGACACCGACGGTGTCCTCACCGCCCTCGCGATCGACGTGCTGGCCGACGCCGGCGCCTACGGCAACCACAGCCCCGGGGTGATGTTCCACGGCTGCACGGAGTCGATCGCGGTGTACCGGTGCCCGAACAAGCGCGTCGACGCCGAATCCGTGTACACGAACAACCGGCCGTCGGGTGCCTTCCGCGGTTACGGTCTCGGCCAGGTGATCTTCGCGGTGGAGTCGGCCATGGACGAACTCGCCGGCAAGCTCGGCATCGACCCGTACGAGTTCCGGCGCCGCAACATCATCCTGCCGGGAGATCCGCTGGTCGCCGCGCATCCCGAGGGCGCCGACCTGACGTACGGCAGCTACGGACTCGACCAGTGTCTCGACCTTGCCGAACGGGCGATGGCGCGCACGGGTGGCCGGCCCGCGCCGACCGGTGATCACTGGCGGATCGGCGAGGGTATGGCGCTCGCGATGATCGCGACCAACCCGCCCAACGGGCACATCTCCGAGGCGTCGATCGAACTTCTGCCCGACGGCCGGTATCTCGCCCGGGTGGGCACCGCGGAGTTCGGCAACGGCACCACCACCGTCCACACCCAGATCGCGGCCACCGCGCTCGGCACCACCCCCGACCGGATCGTTGTCCAGCAGTCCGACACCGACGTCACCACCCACGACACCGGCGCGTTCGGATCGTCGGGCACGGTCGTCGCGTCGAAGGCGCTGCTGGCAGCCTCCCACGAGCTGCGACGGCGGATGGCCAAGGCCGCCGCAGAGCTGACCGGCACCGACCCGGAGAAGGCCGAACTGCAGGCCGACGGCGTGCGGTGCGGCGATCGTCTCGTCACACCGGGAGAGTTACTGCAGGTCGCGGGTGGCCGGTTGCGCGCCGAGGGCCGGCACGGCGGACTGCCGCGGTCGCTGTCGTTCAACGTGCAGGCCTTCCGCGTCGCCGTCGACATCCGAACGGGCGAGGTGCAGATCCTCCGCTCGATCCAGTCCGCCGATGCGGGCACCGTCCTCAACCCCGAGCAGTGCCGCGGGCAGATCGAAGGCGGCGCGGCGCAGGCACTCGGCGCGTCGATGTACGAGGAGATCATCTCCGACGACGCGGGTCGTGTGACGACGGATGTGTTGCGCAACTACCATATTCCGCAGTTCGCGGACGTCCCGCGCACCGAGGTCTACTTCGCCGACACCTACGACGAACTCGGGCCGATGGGCGCGAAGTCGATGAGCGAGGCCCCGTTCAACCCGGTGGCCCCGGCGTTGGCGAACGCCGTGCGCAACGCCATCGGGGTGCGGCCGCACGAGCTGCCCCTGTCCCGCGACCGCATCTGGCGACTCATGCAGTGAGACCGATCCGTCGAGACCGGTGTTGTGTGCGATTTCCGGCCGGATTTCGCACACGACATCGGTCTCGTTCGTTGTACGGCCGGACACGCAACGCAGCCGTAACACGAAGTTGATGCAGCGGGGTCGATTCGACCCATCGCGCTGTGTAAAGTACTGAACCACATCGGGAATCGAACCGATGATGTCCGTCCGGCCCAGGGCCGGTGAACGATCCGGAGCTCCCCTCCGGAGGAGGACTCTCCGGTGACGGGCGCGAGGGCCGTCGCAGACGAAGCACCCCACGTCCCCGGAGGTTTCCATGCGATGTTCCCCGACACCGAGCCCCTTCCACGGCCGGCGCACCCACTGCTGACATGTGCGGCACGATCTCGTCCACCCTCACGCTGGTAGGACGATTCGATCCGGGCGCCATGGCGCACTTCGTCGCCGCCCGCGCCGACCTGCTGCAGGTACGTGCCACCGTCGTCACTGCGACCCGGCATCGCATCGAGCTGCGCACCGAGGGCGACCCCGACCTCGTCGACGCCCTCGAAACGGCCTGCGCTCTCGCCCCCGGCACCAATGTCGTCCTCGATCTCACTTCGACCGAGAGGAACCCGACCCCATGACCGTCTGGACTCCCGTCGCTCTCGCCCGCGACATCGGGCCCGGCACCGCGACCGGCACCACCGTCGACGGGGACTCCGTCGCGCTGTGGCGCGGCACCGACGGCGCCGTGCACGCGTGGGCCGATCGTTGCCCGCACCGCGGCATGCGCCTGTCCTTCGGATTCGTCCGCGAGGACCGCCTCGTCTGCCTCTACCACGGGTGGCAGTTCGACGGCGCCGGCGCGTGCAGACACGTCCCTGCCCACCCGCGGATGGAACCGCCGAAAACCGTGAAACCGCAGCAGTATCGGACCGTCGAGAGCACCGGATTCGTGTGGGTGGCCCCCACCGATGCCGACGGCGCACCCGACGTTCCCGACACGGCGATCACCCCGGTGCGATCGGTGTGGATCGACGGTGACCGGGACACCGCCCTCGCCCTCCTCGGCCTGGACGGAACCGGTGCCGTCGCCACTGGCACGATCGACGGAACCGACGTGATCGCCGGCATCCAGACGATCGACGCGCACACCACGGCCGTGCACGTCGTCGCCGCCGGCGTCGTCCCGGCCGACACCGTGAACGCCCTCGTCCACCGACTGCACGAACTCCGCGACTCCGTGTCGTCCGCGCGAGAGGTAGTGGTCTCATGAACATCCCTGTCCTGCACGACTTCCCGCTCGACCCGCGGTGTTACTCCGTACGACTGGCACTGGCGCTGCTCGGCGTCGAGCATCGCGTGCAACCGGTCGACGTGTTCCCCGGTGGCGCCCACCTCGAACCGCCCTACCGCGAGCTGACCCCCACCGGCGTACTTCCGGTGTTCGAGACCGGAACGGCGACCCTCGTCGGATCGATCGACGTCCTCGTCCACATCTCCGGCGGAACCGCATGGGCCGCACCGTCCGACGACTGGATCGACTTCGCGACCGGACCGCTCGAACAGTTCTACTCCTGCCGGGAACGATCGCTGTACACGACGGATCCCGTCGACACCACGGCCGCTCGCGCGGTGGTGCAGTCGCTCGACGACCTCCTCGCGTCCCGCACGACGGACGACGCATGGGTGGCCGCCGACCGGCCGACCGTCGCCGACATCGCCCTGTTCCCCGCCGCTGCCCTGAGCCGGGACATCGCAATCGACCACGACCGCTACCCCGCCCTGCGCAGCTGGATCCGGCGCATCAAGCAACTTCCCGGCTTCGTGGAGATGCCCGGAATCCCCGTCTTCCCCTGATCTTTCCGACCGCCCACATTCCGAAAGGACGCCACATGCAACAGTCCACCGTCGACGCGGTGATCCGCGGCCTGGAGAAGGCCGGCGTCACCACCGTGTGCTACCTGCCCGACTCCTTGTTCAAGGAGCTCTACCCCGCCCTCGACGCGCACCCCACGATCCGCACCATCCAGGTCACCAACGAGGGTGAGGGCGCCGCGATCTGCGGCGGAATCTTCCTGTCCGGCAAGCGTGCCGCGCTCATCATGGAGAACTCCGGCCTGCGTGCGTCCGTCGAACCCCTCGCCCGCATGGGCCTCGGTGCCGGCATCCCGGTGATCATGCTCATGAGCTACCGCGGCGAACTCGGCGAGAACAACTGGTGGGCCGTGCCGCACGGCATCACGATGGAGCCGATCCTCGATGCCCTGCGCATCCCGTACCGCATCGTGCGGGAGGAGGACGCGATCGAACGCGCCATCCACGACGCGTTCGAGTGGTCCTACTCCGCCTACCACCATTCCGCCATCGCCCTCGGAGGAGGACTCGTCCGATGACCACCATGCGCATGACCCGATTCGAGTGCATGCAGGCACTCGCCGCCCGGCTCGAGAACGAACTCGTCATCCTCTCCCTCGGCGCGAGCGTCGACGAGTGGTACAACGCCGCCCCGCACATGCGCGAGGCCAGCCTGTTCCAGCAGCAGCTCGGCTGCGTGACCCCGCAGGCGTTCGGTCTCGCGGTGGGCCTGCCGCACCGACGCATCGTCTCGCTCGACACCGACGGCGGCATGCTGTTCAACCTCGGCATCCTCGCTACCCTCGCCAACGAGCAGCCCCGCAACCTGTTCACGGTGGTGTGGGACAACGAGTGCTACCAGTCCATCGGTGGGCCGCCGACCCATACGGCGAAGGGCAAGGTCGACATCGCCGCGATCGCCCGCGGAGCGGGAATCGAGAAGGCCTACACCGCGGAGACCCTCGAAGAGTTCGACAAGCACTGCGTCGCAGGGTTGTCCGCGGACGAACCGTACGTGCTCGTCGCGAAGGTCTCGAGCGTCGTGCAGCCGGGCATCAAGCGCAAGCACAGCGACGGCCGGGAGGACAAGTACATCTTCGTTCGCCACGTGGAGGCGACGGAAGGCATCACCATCATGGGTCCCAGTGAACACAACTGAAGTGAACACAACCGACGGATTCGACTACGTCGTCGTCGGCGGCGGGTCGGCGGGGTGCGTCCTCGCCGCCCGTCTCACCGAGGATCCCGACACCACCGTGCTGCTCCTCGAGGCCGGACCGGACCACGCCGGTCTCGCCTCGATCGACGCGCCGGCGACCTGGGCGGGACTGCTCGGCGGCGACTACGACTGGGGGCACAGCTACGCGCCCAACCCGTTGCTCGACGGTCGCGCCGTGCCCATCCCCCGCGGCCGGGTTCTCGGCGGATCGAGCAGCCTCAACGCGATGCTCTGGTATCGCGGGCACCCCTCGGACTACGACGCGTGGGAGACCGCCGGCGCGAAGGGCTGGAACTTCGCGTCGCTGCTCCCCTGGTTCCGCCGTGCCGAGGACTGGGAGGGCGGCGCCACCGCCTTCCGCGGCGCCGGAGGCCCGGTGCGCATCACCCGGCCCGCCGACCCGCATCCCATCGCCACCGGATTGCTGAACGCCGCAGCCGAACTCGGCATGGCCGTGCTCGACGACTGCAACGGACCGGACATCGAAGGCGCCTCCCTGGCGAACCTCACGATCGACGACGGCCATCGCGTCAGCACGGCTCGTGCCTATCTCGATCCGGCGCGGACCCGGCCCAATCTCACCGTGCGCACCGACGTCACGGTGTCGGGGTTGGTGTTCGACGGCGACCGGTGCGTCGGTGTGCGGTACGGCAGTGGAAGCACGGACACCGTGGTCCGTGCCGACGCCGAGGTCCTGCTCTGTGCCGGTGCGATCTCGAGCCCGCACCTGCTGCTGCTCTCCGGGATCGGCGATCCCGCGCACCTGCAGGAACACGGAATCCCTGTCCACACCGCACTTCCCGGTGTCGGACGCAACCTTCAGGACCATCCCCTGCTTATGGGTGTGAACTTCCGGGCCCGCAACCCGCTCGGGCCGGTCCGCGACAACAGCGGCGGCGCGATCCTGAACTGGCGCTCGGACCCGTCGCTGGACCTGCCCGACCTGCACGCCTTCGTCGTCCAGGGTGCGCACGCCACCCCGGAGGTGGCCGCACGCTACGACGTCACCGGCGACGTCTTCGCGATCTCCCCGGGTCTCATGCGCTCCTACAGCGTCGGACAGCTGAGCCTGCGGTCCGCGGATCCGGGCACAGCACCGATCATCGATCCGCGCTATCTGTCCGATCCCCGCGACCTCGACGCCCTCGTCGCCGGCCTCGACCGCATCTTCGACCTCGCCGAGACCTCCGCGCTACAGGAACTGGTCGAGGCACCCGCCGCACCGGACCGTCGTCTCGGCCGCACCGACGCCGAGGCCTTCGTCCGCTCCAGCTGCGCGACCTTCTTCCACACGGGTGGCACGTGCGCGATGGGCGTGGGACCCGACGCCGTCGTCGACCCGGACCTGCGTGTCCACGGCGTGGACGGACTGCGCGTCGTCGACGCCTCCGTCATCCCGGTGCTCCCGTCGTGCAACACGAACGCCCCCGTGATCGCCCTCGCCGAGCGCGCGGCCGCGCTGATCACCGGAACCGAGAGGAGACTGTCGTGACGACCAGCATCACCACACGCTGCGACGACCCGGTCGTGCTGAACCAGTGGTATCCGGTCTGTTCCGAACAGGAGGTCGCCGAGGGCGTCGTGCGCACCCGCCTGCTCGGCGCCGACATCGAGTGCAGCGTCGACGCCGACGGCGAACCGACGGTGCGCGACGGCGACGCCGTGCTTCCGGTGCAACGCCGATACGGGTTCGTGTGGACCACGCTCGGCACCCCCGACAAGGACGTCTTCCCCATCGACGAGGCCGACGAACCCGACCGGCGCTACGTGCCGTGCGGGTGGGTCACGCTGCGGTCGTCGCCCGGCCGGGTGGTCGAGAACTTCCTCGACATGGCGCACTTCCCGTTCGTGCACACCGGCATCCTCGGAGGCGAGGCCGCCACGGAGGTCGCACGCTACAAGTGGGAGATCCGCCGGGAGACCGACGAGGTGTGGGCCACCGACTGCACGTTCTTCCAGCCGCAGATCTCCGCGGCCTCCGAAGGCACGTTCGCGCAACTGACCTACCGCGTCCCGAATCCGTATCAGGTGATGCTCTACCGGGTCTCGCCCTCCGATCCCACCCGTCTCGACGCGATCGCCCTGTTCATCCAGCCGATCGACGAAACCCTGTGCCGCGCACAACCGGTGATGTACCTCGTCGACCCGGATTCCACGCACACCGAACTGGTGCAGTTCGAGCAGGTGATCTTCCTGCAGGACCGCATCATCGTCGAGAACCAGCGTCCGCTGCTACTGCCGCTCGATCCGCGCGACGAGATCCCCACCCGCGCCGACGCCTCGTCGGTCACCTACCGGCGCTGGCTCAAGGCCAAGGGACTGCGTTGGGGCGCCCTGCCGTTCCGTCCCGTCCATCCCCGAGGAGCAGACACGTGATCACCTCCGCCCTCCCCCGGTACTGCGCCGACTTCCTCCGCGACGGCACGAAATCGCTGCTCGTCGACGGCCGGTGGATCCCCGGTTCCGGCGAACCCTTCGAGACGATCGACCCGGCCACCGGCGTGCCGCTCGCGACGCTCGCGTCGGCGGGAGCCGGCGAGGTGGACACCGCGGTCGCCGCCGCGCGCCGCGCCCTGCAGAACGAGTGGGCGTCGTGCACCCCCGCGGCCCGCGCTCGCGTGCTGTGGCGGATCGCCGAGACCATCGACGCCCACGCCGACGAACTCGCCGAACTCGAGACCCTCGACCAGGGGAAAGCCTGGGCGACCTCCCGTTTCGCGGAGATCCCCTCCGCAGCCGAGCAGTTCCGTTACTACGCGGGTTGGGCCACGAAGATCACGGGGACCACCGTCACGCCCTCGATCACCTACGCACCTCCGGGACGGAAGGTCGTCGCGCACACAGTGCGCGAACCGGTCGGTGTGGTGGCTGCGATCGTGCCGTGGAACTCACCGCTGCTCATGGCCGCGATGAAGCTGGCGCCGGCGCTCGCCGCGGGATGCACCGTCGTGCTCAAGCCGGCCGAGGACACCTCGCTGACCGCCCTGCGGTTCGGCGAACTGCTCGCGCAGAGCGGAATTCCCGACGGGGTCGTCAACATCCTCACCGGTGGCGGCGAGGTCGGGCGCATGCTGGCCGAACACTCGGGGGTGGACAAGGTGACGTTCACCGGGTCCACGGAGGTCGGGAAGAAGCTCGTCGCCTCGGCCGGAGCCCGCAATCTCTCGCGGCTCACCCTCGAACTCGGCGGAAAGTCCCCGGCGGTCGTCTTCGGCGACACCGATCTGCCGCTGACGATCCCCGGTCTCGCGCGCGGTATCTTCGCCAACTGCGGGCAGGTGTGCGTTGCCGGTTCCCGGATCTACGCCGAACGGCGCGTCTACGAGCAGGTCGTCGACGGTCTCGCCGCTGCTGCGGACACCCTGCGGCTCGGCCACGGACTCGACGACGACACCGACCTGGGGCCGCTGGTGAGCCTGCGGCACCGCGAGACGGTGGCGTCCTACGTCGACGACGGAGTCCGCGCGGGTGCCACGGTCGTGACGGGTGGTCGCATGGTGGGCGAGACGGGCAGCTTCTACGAGCCCACCGTGGTGGTCGACGCCGCCCCGGATCTGCCGATGATGCGCGAGGAGATCTTCGGCCCGGTCGTGACGGTGACACCCTTCGACGATCCCGACGAAGTGATCACCTGGGCCAACGACACCGACTACGGTCTCGCGGCGAGCGTGTGGACAGCGGATCTGTCGCGGGCCCACAGGGTGGCCGACGCGATCCGCGCCGGCACCGTGTGGATCAACTGCCACTCCTACTTCTCCCCCGAACTGGTCAAGGGCGGCCACAAGCAGTCCGGCTGGGGTTACGAGAACGGCGCCGCCGGGCTGGAGAACTACTTGGAGACCAAGACGGTGTGCTTGTCGATCTGATCGTCGGTCGGGGCCCCGAGGTACGCGTGCGTCGCTTCGAACCGCGACTGCAGGTACTCGCCGGCCCCGATCGGTGGATGGATCGGCTCCGCACCCGGTTCGACACAGGTCGGGATCGCCTCGATCACGGCGTGGTAGTCCGGAGTGACGAAATAGGGCAGCGAATAGCGGTGTCCGTGCGTGGGATTGAGCACGCGATGACGGGTGGAGACGTAGCGGTGGTTGGTCCATCGGGCGATCATGTCGCCGAGGTTGACGATCAGCGCGTCGGGCGGGGTCACGACGTCGATCCACCCGCCGCCCCGCGCGGCGACCTGCAGCCCGCCGATGTCGTTCTGGGCGAGCAGCGTCAACGAGCCGTAGTCGGTGTGAGGCGCGATGCCGAGTGCGGTGTCGCCGACGGGAACGGGTGGGTAGTGCAGCATACGGAGCGACGCGAGCGGGTCGGTGAACATCGGCACGAAGGCGTCGGCGTCGAGACCGAGAGCGAGTGCGAGACCGCGCATGAGGTGAGCGTTGATGTCCAGGCATGCCTTCGCGTACTCGTCGGCGACGCTCTTGAAGCCGGGCATCAGCGAGGCCGGCCACTGTGCCGGACCGTGCAGCGGCGTGCCCGCGATCACCTCCGGATGATCGGCCGCACGGTCGGTGGTGATGTCGAAGGCCTCCTTGCCGTCGGCTCCGACGGTGGGGTCGAGTGTCTCGGTCTTCGACGGCACGTATCCGCTGTGGCAGGTGGATTTCGCGATGGCGATCTCCATCTTCTCCTCGAAGGGCAGCGCGAAGAAGCGCCGCGCCTGCTCCATCGTCGCCGCACGGAGGTCGGGGTCGAGTCCGTGACCGGTGACGACGAAGAAGCCGAGGTCGGTACACGCGGCGTCGAGCGCGTCGGCGACGGCATACGGGTCGCTCCCGTCGCGCAGCGGATGCAGATCGATGAGAGGCAGGGATTCCATGGGTGACTCCTGGCAGGAACGGACCGATGATCGCTCTGAGTTAATTCCTGCGATGCTGCGGGTCCGTCTCGCTGCGGTGAGGACCGTGTTACGGATCCTGGGAACGCGCTCCGACGCAGAGCACCAGGCGAGCCGGCACCGAACCCCGATGGCGCCACTGCATCTCGGTCCCCGCCGCGGCGAACAGGCAGTCCCCCTCCGCAAGCTCGACCGCCGGGCGTCCGCGTACCTCCACCTCGAGCCGTCCGCCGGTCATGACCAGCACGAGATCGTCCGAGCGACGGAACCAGCCGGCGATGTCGTCGTCCGGGCCGATCTCGTACTGGTACACCTCGGCGATCGCTCCGTTGCCGCGGGCCATCCAGGTCACCGGTGCCGCAGGGGTTCCCGTCACCGCCCGCGCGAGGCGTCCCTCGGCGCGCACCACCAGTACGTCGTCGGCAAGCGCCGGATCGAGGAAGTCCGACGGCGACCGTCCGAGCGCGTCGGCGATCCTGTACAGCGTCGCGAGCGAGGGCGCGTTGAGGCCCCGTTCGACCTGACTGAGGAACGCCTGGCTGACCCCGGCGCGCGAGGCCAGCGCCCGCGCGGTGAGTCCCTCCTGTCTGCGAACGGCGCGGATGACGCTGCCCACCCGGGCGACGCGATCCTGTTCCGGCACTGCATTCTCCGTCGGCATCACGAACTTCATTCCCTTCCGCCGCCCGAAACACAATCGTCATGAATCGGACACGACCGCTCAACTACCAACCTGGATCGTCTCGACTCGACACATAGCGATTACTCGGAAGGCCCCACCGTATGGTGACAGCAACTTCGACCGCGAGCATCACCACCACTGCGGGAGTGACAGAATCGGTTCCCGCCGAGGGCGTCGTGATGCGCGGTATCCACCGGTCCTTCGGTGAGAACACCGTCCTGCGCGACGTGTCGTTGCATGTGCGCCCCGGCGAGGTCTACGCACTGCTCGGCGAGAACGGCGCCGGCAAGTCGACCCTGATGCGCATCCTCACCGGGCTTCTCCCGCCCGACTCCGGTTCCATTGCGGTGGACGGAGAGTCGCTCATCGACGGAGGCCGGGAACGGATCGCGATGGTCCACCAGCACTTCATGCTCGTGCCGAGCATGACGGTTGCGGAGAACTTCCTGCTCGGCCGGTCCCGCGGAGTGATCGGCCGGAAGCGCCTGCGGCGCAACGAAGCCGAGATCGCCGCCCTCGCGAAGAACACCGGTCTCGCCTGCGACCCCACCGCACGCGTGGAGAACCTGTCGGTCGGCGAGCAGCAGCGCGTCGAGATCCTCCGAGCCCTGCACCTGGGCGCCCGTTACCTGCTGCTCGACGAACCGACCGCGAATCTGGCTCCGGCCGAGGTGCACTCACTGCTCGCACAGGTCCGCCGACTCGCCGCCGAACGCGGCGTCGGGATCGTGCTCATCACTCACCATCTGGAAGAGGTCCTCGAGGCCGCCGATCGGGTCGGTGTGCTGCGGGGAGGACGGCTCGTCGCCGAACGCCCCATCCGCGGGAACGGCGCCGAGAGGGTCACCACCGCCGAACTCGCCCGCGACATGGTCGGCCGTGAGGTCGGGCTCGGTATCCGCCGTGCGGCCACCGAACCGGCCGGGAACCGGATGCTCGAACTGGTCGGTGTGTCCGTCCCCGGTCAGTTGCACGACGTGACCCTGCGGGTCGCATCCGGGCAGCTCGTCGCCGTCGCCGGAGTCGAGGGCAACGGCCAGTCCGCCCTCGAGGACGTCCTGTCCGGGCTCTCCCCCGACTCCACCGGTGCGGTGGTCGTCGCCGAACGGGAGATCGACTCCTCGTCCCCCCGCGCGATGCGCGAGGCCGGTGTCGGCATCGTCCCCGCCGACCGCTACACCCGGGGACTGATCAAGTCGTTGGGAATCGACACCAATCTCGCGATCGACAGCTACACCGATCCCCCGCTCGCCCGTCGCTGGGGCCGCCTGTCGCGGGCAGCCGTCCGCGAACGCGCCGAGCGCATCATCGCCGCCCTGTCGGTCAAGGCCCAGAGCCCGCGCACGCTCGCCGGCACCCTGTCCGGTGGGCACGCCCAGCGCGTGGTGCTCGGCCGGGTCCTCGACGGTGAGCCGGACGTCCTCGTCGTCGCCCAGCCCACCCGCGGTCTCGACATCGGCGCCACCGAGTTCGTCTGGGACACGCTCGTCGACCATCGCTCCCGGGGCGCCGCGATCCTGCTCATCTCGTCCGATCTCGACGAGATCTGCAGCCTCGCCGACAGGATCGTCGTGCTCTACCGCGGACGGATCGTCGCCGAGTTCGACGAAGGCCCGTTCGACCGCGAAGCCCTCGGCTCGGCCATGGGCGGATTCCAGGAGGCTGCAGCATGACCGCCACGCTCAGCCCACCGGTGATGACGCCACCCGAGCCGCCCACCGCGTCGCGGATCCGGAGTCTCACGACCACTATCGGGGTGCCGCTACTCGCCGTCGCCGTCGGTCTCGCGGCGGGCGGGATCCTCATCGTCCTCGCGGGCGGTGATCCGGGGCAGGCCTACGCGACGATGCTCGACGCCGCTCTCGGCGGCGATACGCAGCTCGGCCGCCTGCTCACGGGTATGACGCCGCTCGTCCTCATGGGTCTCGGCTACGCGATCGCGTACCGCACCGGCTTCATCACCATCGGCGCGCAGGGCCATTACGACGTCGGCGCGATCACCGCGACGGCCGTGGTGCTGAGCATGCCGTTGGGGACGAGCTGGATCGCGATCCCGATCGTCGCCGTCACCGCCGCGGCCGCAGGTGCGTGCATCGGCGGCATCGCAGGCGTGCTGAAGGCGCGGCTCGGGGTCAACGAGATCATCTCGTCGCTCATGCTCAACTACCTCGTCTTCTACACATTGGCGTGGGCGGTGCGCAAACCCCTCGCCAATCCCAACGGTTTCACCCCCGAGTCCGAGCGCATTCCCGACTGGGCCGCACTCGCGACGATTCCCGGCACCCGCATCCACATCGGTGTGTTCGTCGCGATCGCGGCGGTGCCGCTGGTGTGGTGGCTCATGCGTTCGACCCGGTTCGGTTTCGCGTCGCAGATCGTCGGTGGGAGCCCGAGCGTCGCCGAGGCCAATGGCATCTCCGTCGCCCGCACCGTGGTCACCTCCGCTCTGATCAGCGGCGCACTCGGCGGTATCGCCGGCGCGATCATGTTGCTGGGCAGCGAGTTCCGACTGTCGCTGGCGATCTCCTCCGGGATCGGGTTCACCGCGATCGTGGTAGCACTGCTCGGGCGTCGCAATCCGTTCGGCATCGTGCTCGCAGCAGCATTGGTCTCCGGGCTGACCCTCGGCAGTCAGGCGGTGCAGCGTACCCAGGAGATCCCCGCGTCCATCGGCACCGTCGTCCAGGCAGTGATGATCCTGACGGTGCTGCTCGCCAACCGAATCGTGGAGCGTGCTCGATGAACTGGTCCGATGTCCTGGGCGCCGGTGCGCTCGTCCCGCTGTTCACCGCTGCGCTGCGGCTGGCGGTGCCGATCATCCTCGCCGCCGCCGGCGCGTGCCTCGCCGAGCGCTCGGGGCTGATGAACCTCGGTATCGAGGGACAGATGATGGTCGGCGCGATCATCGCGTTCGTGACGGTGTACTACACCGGGCAACCGATGCTCGGCGCCGCCACCGGCGCCGCCGCGGGCCTCGTGATCGCCGCGATCGTCGGCTACCTGACGATCACGATGGCCGTCGACCAGATCATCACGGGGATCTCGGTGGTGATCCTCGGGACCGGACTCGCGTCCTTCCTGTACCTGCAGGTGTTCGGCATGACCGGTACACCGCCGCGCATCCAGGGCACCATTCCCCTCGACCTTCCGGTGCTGTCCGACCTGCCGGTGCTCGGCCCGATCGTGTTCTCGCAGTCCCCGCTCGTCTACCTCGCGCTCGCACTCGTCGTCGCCCTGTGGTGGGTGCTCACCCGCACGGCCTTCGGCCTGTCGATCCGCGCGGCCGGGGAAAGCCCCGAGGCCGCCGACTCGGTGGGCGTCTCCGTCCCCCGCACCCGATGGAGCACGCTGCTGATCTCCGGCGCCGCAGCAGGTATGGCCGGCGCGCTCGTCATCGACAGCCTGGGCTTCTTCCAGGACGGCATCACCGGTGGTCGCGGCTGGATCGCGCTCGGTGTCGTCATCCTCGCCCGGTGGAATCCGCTCGGCGCCATCGTCGGTGGCTTCATGTTCGGTCTCGTCGACGCCTTCCAGCTGCGCGTACAGGCCGCGTCCGGTGGACAGGCCACGTCGGTACCGTACGAGCTGTTCCAGGCCATGCCGTACGCGGTGACGTTGCTCGCGGTCATCGCCACAACCGTGTGGTTCTCGCGCAGCAATTCCCCGAAGGCGCTCGGCATCCCGTTCGTGCCCGCGAAATAGCTTTCCGTCAGCTTTCCCGTCAGTCCTGGGGTTCGCAGTCGCGAGCCCTCCCTTCCCCGAGGAGAACCACGTGAAGAAATTGGGTACCGCTGTGGCGGCCGCCGCCGTCGTCGGAGCCGCCGTGACCGGGTGTTCGAGTTCCGACCCCGGTGGGAGCGGCTCGGCCGACGGGGTCGTCAAGGCCGCGATCATCACCTCGGGTCCGGTCAACGACGTCGGCTGGAACCAGGGCATGGTCGAGGGCGCCGAGAAACTCGAAGCGGAAGGTCTTATCGACCTGACCGTGGTGCAGCAGGATTCGGGCGCGACCTCGGAGCAGATCGCCCAGATCGTCACCGACCTCGCGGAGGACGGCAACCAGCTCATCGTCGGCCACTCGTTCAATTACGGCGAACCCATCAAGGGCATCATCGCCGACTACCCCGACGTGCTGTTCGCCTATCCCGGCGGCTTCGGCGACATCACCGCCAACCTCGCCGACTACAGCCAGCCGTTCTATCAGGGTTCGTTCCTCACCGGCATCCTCGCCGGCGACCTGACGGAGACCGGCATCCTCGCCGGCACCGCCGGTTTCGAGATCCCGGTGTGCAAGGCCCAGATCGAGGCGTTCGCCGACGGCGCGCGCCTGACCTACAAGGGCCCCGGTGAGATCCAGTTGCGTCCGTCCTACATCGGCGGATGGTCCGACGCGGCGGCCCAGACCATCGAGGCCGTCAACGCCCTCGTCGACCAGGGCGCCGACCAGTTCTCCACGTGCGGTGTCGACGCGGCCACCATCGAGGGCGCCAAGCAGCGCGGTGTCGGCGTCGCCGGCTACACGATGGATCAGACCCCGCTGGCACCCCAGAACGTCGTCTCCTCCGTCGTGTGGAATCTCGACGAGGTCCTCCGCGCGATGATCGCCGACGTCGAGGCCGGCAACGTCGACCCGGCGAAGTACTACGAGGTGGACATCACCGAAGGCGGCCTGGACGTCGTCATCAATCCGGCCTTCGCCGACAAGATCTCGCCCGAGGCGATGGCGCTGTTCGAGGAGTACCGCGAGAGGATCATGGCCGGCGAGTTCGAGGTCGAGTACAAGGGCGGCGACTGACCCGGAGCACCTCCTGTAGAACGAACGAGACCGACCTTGTGCGCGATTTCCCACCGGATTTCGCACACAACGTCGGTCTCGTTCCGTAGCTTCGACCTTTGTGAAGATCCGACCTATGTTCGGACGCGCTCCGCGCACCACTCCACCAGCGCCGCCGCGAGGTCGTCGCGGGCGGACAGCTGTGGCGCATGGTCGGACTCGAGCGACACGACCTGCGCACCCGGGGTGAGGCGTTGCATCCCCCGTTGGGTGACGAGGGGAACCGAACGATCCAGTGTCGCTTCGACGTACAGGCGTGGCAGGCGCCCGAATCGTTCCGGTGTCCAGCTGGGCGCCATGAGCCGGGTGGTCTCGAGTTGCGGCACGAGTCGGCGCGCGGCACCGATCGCGTCGGCCGAATCCGCCTCGTGGAAGAACACCGCCGCACCGGCCTCCGGGGGCACGATCGTCCCGCGACCGTCCTCGGTGGGTTCGAGCCATCGCGAGATGCCCACCGGCGATTCGAGACCGATTCCGTCGCAGAGCATCCCGAAGTCGACCCCGGACGGAAGCATCATCCCCGCCACATAGGCGACCCCGGTGACACGCTCGGGTAGCATCTCCGCGACCTGCGTGACGACGATGCCGCCACCGGAATGGCCGACGAGGATCACCGGACCGTCGAGTCCGGCAACGTGGTCGGCCACGACCGCGGCGACGTCGTCGAGCGTCACGTCGTCGGCACCCCACGATCCGACACCGGGAAGCTCGAGCGGATGTGGGACGTGCCCGGCCCGACGGAGCGGTTCGAGCAGTGTGTCCCACACCCAACTTCCGGCCCACGCGCCGTGCACGAGCACGACATGACTCACTCGCGGTTCTCCCCCGTCGCCGCCAGCACCCGGGCGGCTTCCCGCACAGCAGCGGTGTTGGCCTTGCCGTGCCGCGACCCGGCGAGCTTCGCTTTGATGTGATCGCGGATCAGGATGGGTTCATAGGGTTCCAGGCCCGCATATTCGGGCAACGTGGAGACCACCGCATCGACGTTGCCGTCGTGGAAGAACGCCACCGAACGACGGCGCCGGATCCTCCCGTCGACGATCGGCGGCTTGACGCGGTGCAGCGTCGACATCCACCGGTCGTCGGTGATGCGGGCGGTGAGATCGCCGAGATTGACCAGCAGGGCGCCGGGCAGCGGTTCGACGTCGTGCCAGACACCGTCGGAGCCGAGCACCTGCAGCCCCGCGACCCGATCGGCCCACAGCACGGTGACGATCCCGAAGTCGGTGTGCTCACCCATGCCGGTGAGATCGCCGTCGAGGTCGACGGTGCCCTCGGGCAGCGCGTAGTTGTTCATCCGCAACACGTCGATCGAGTGGTCGGTGAGCCGTTCGAAGTAGTCGGGGGCCTGCCCGAGGGCGTCGGCGAAGATCCGGGTGAGGGTCCGCGCGACCCGCGAAGCCTCGGTGAAATAGGTCTGCACACGGTCCTCGAAGCGGGGGACGTCGGGCCAGACGTTGATTCCGTAGTCGTCCTCCGACAGGTCCAGGTGGGCGAACGACCGGGCCTCCACGCCGACGTTGTACGCCTCGAAGAAATCGTTCATGCGGCTGGCGGATTCGACGCCGAGGCTCAGGCTCAGCGACTCGCTCTTCGGCGGGCTGTACCCGCGGTTCGCACCCACCACCCGATACTGCTGCTTGTCGTCCATCGGCAGACCGAAGAAGTCGTCGAGGGCATCGGCGAGGCCGTCGACCACCGGATCGGAAATGCCGTGTCCGAGAATCTGAACGAATCCCACACGGCTGCAGGCTTCGTCGATCTCACGGGCGACACGAGCTCGTTCGGCCTCGTCGCCGGCCCGAACGTACGGGCCGATGTCGACGGCGGGAACGACGAAGGCGTCAGACGGCGACTGGTTCATGGGCAACTCCGTTGGGAGAGATGGTACCGGCCGAGGTGACGGGGGCCGGCGTGCCGGACCGGGACGCGCGAGCCAGTGTCCCGAGACGAGTGTGGTTCAACAGCAGGTTCAACGAGAATGCCGCGATCGCGGCGAGCGTGATGCCGCTGCCGAGCAGGATCTGCGCAGCGGACGGGAAGCGCTCGAACATGCCCTCGGCGAGTTCGGGCAGCAGACCCACACCCACCGCGACGGCGGCGATCGTCGAGTTGATGCGGTCGGACAGGTCCACCGAGCGCAGCGTGTTGATGCCCACGAGGGCGACGGTGGCGAACAGGATCAGGCCGACACCGCCGACCACCGGCTTCGGCAGCGCCGCGACCACCGAGCTCACCTTGGGCAACGCGCCGAGGACCACGAGGATCGCACCCGATGTGGCGGTGACGTAGCGGCTGTAGACGCGGGTGGTGGCGACCGCACCGACGTTCTGGGTGAAGACGGTGTCGACGAAGGCATTGAAGACACCCGCGAGCACGGCGGACGCTCCGTCGCCGGCGAGTCCACGAGCGATGTCGCCCTTGCTGACGCGCTTGCCGGTGATCTCGGCGACGGCGAGCATGCTCGCGGTGGACTCGGCGAAGACCACTGCCATGACGATGCTCATGGCGACGACCGCGGTGATCGGGAATTCCGGCGCACCGAAGTGGAAGGGCGCGGGCAGACCCACCCACGACGAACCGGTCACGCCGCCGAGGTCGATCAGGCCGAGCGGGACCGCGACGACCGTGCCGACGGCGAGGGCGATCAAGACCCCGAGCTGGGCCCAGATGCCGCGACCGAGGCACAGGAAGGCAACGGCGACGCCGATCACCAGCACGGCCAGGGCGATGTTGGTGGGCGAGGCGAAGGTGGGCGACGACGGGTCGGTACCGACGATCAACCCACCGGCCACGCCGATGAGCGAGATTCCTACGACGGTGAGAACGGCACCGGTGACGAGCGGCGGGAAGAAACGGATGATCCTGGCGAAGGGCCAGGCCAGGGCGAGACCGACGATGCCGCCGATCAGCATGGAGCCGTAGACGGCCTGCAGGCCGTATTCCTTCGCGATGAGGATCATCGGCGTCAGGCCGGCGAAGGTCGCACCGCAGACGATGGGTAGGCGGACACCGATGAGTTTGCCGACACCGAGGCTCTGGACGATGGTGATCAGACCGGCGATCAACAGGTCGGCGCTGATGAGCATCGCGATGGTGTCTCGGTCGAGTCCGACGGCCGCGCCGAAGACCAACGGGACGGTGATGCATCCGGTGTACATGATCAGGACATGCTGGAGGCCGAACGCGAACTGCCGGAGGAACGGTAGTCGCGCGTCGACGGGGTGCGGTGAGGTCATGTGATCGCTCCCATTTCGGATGCAGTGCTGTATACGGTGCCGGATACAGCTTGGGGGCCGAAGTTTTCGGGCTCGAGTCATCGTGTTTCGCGCGGGTAAGAAACCGCTCACCGCACCCGCATCGGAGCTAGGCCGTGTTTCGAAAGTGATCTTGAACCGAGATGGTGCCAGCAGGAGTGTCGCAACAACTGAATGAGTGAAGTCTCCGGTATCGGGGTTTAGCGACCAAGCAAAACCTTGAATACCGGAGACCTCGTGCCCAGCGTAGCCGTCCAGCGGCGCGCGGACCTGACCGACGCCCAGTGGGCGCGGTTGGCGCCGCTGCTGCCCTGTCCACAGAAGACCGGCCGTCCACCGAAATGGACGAAACGCCAGCTCATCGACGGAATCAGGTGGCGCATCCGCACCGGCGCACCGTGGCGGGAGATGCCGACACGATATGGACCGTGGCAGACGGTCTACGGACTGTTCCGCCGGTGGCAACGCGCCGGGGTGTGGACGCAGATCCTGACCGCGTTGCAGGCCCTGGCCGACGCTGCCGGTGAGATCACGTGGGACGTAAGCGTCGACTCGACGATCGCACGGGCCCACCAGCACGCCGCTGGCGCCCGCAAAGACGGTGATCTCCAGCGTGAGCCACCCGGCGGGGTAGAGACCGAACCGGACGACCACGCCTTGGGTCGTTCGCGGGGCGGGTGGACCACCAAGGCGCATCTGGCCTGCGAACAGGGCCGCAAGCCCTTGTCGATCGTGATTACCGCCGGTCAATACGGGGACAGCCCGCAGTTCACGACGGTTCTCGCTGCGATCGAGGTGCCTCGCCTCGGTGGTGGCCGGGCTCGGACGCGACCGGATCGAGTGTTGGCGGACAAGGCGTACAGCAGCGCTGCCAATCGCGCTCACCTGCGTAAACGCGGGATTCGGGCGACGATTCCGGTCAAGTCGGATCAGGTGGAACATCGCCGACGCAGAGGATCGGTCGGCGGTAGGCCGCCGGAGTTCGATCCCGCACTCTACAAGCAGCGGCATGCTGTCGAGTGCGGGATCAACCTGCTCAAGCAGAATCGTGCTGTGGCAACGAGATACGACAAGCTCGCGGTCCGTTACACAGCGGTGGTGCGTATCGCTGCGATCAATATGTGGTTGCGGAGCGCTTGCTTATGAAACAGGGCCTAGTAGGACTTTGTTAGGTTCACCACTTCCTGGTGTGAGGCCTCGAGATTCGGCGAGATGTCCGAGACGATAACCAGGTGGATGCCGCAGCCCTGACCGATGTCGGTGAACGTCTCGATGCGTTCATCGGCGAGGTGTTCTCCTCGCTCAAACGCAAGGACCAGCGAGCAACGGCCGGGGTATATGCGCGAGGGTTGATGCTCGACGGGCGCCGCAAGTCGATGCAGCCGATGGCCGACCGCCTCGGGATCGATCACCAACGCCTGCAGCAGTTCGTCACCACCTCACCGTGGGATCCGGTACCGGTCCGGAAAACACTGTCCCGCAAAGCGTGTGATTTGATCTCCCCGGATGCGTGGGTGATCGACGACACCGGATTCGCCAAGGACGGTGACGCCTCGCCGTGTGTGGCCCGGCAGTATTCGGGCACCCTCGGCAAGGTCGGAAACTGCCAGGTCGCGGTCAGTGTGCACGCCGCCACCGATACCGCGTCCGCACCCTTGGATTGGCGGCTGTATCTGCCTGAGAGCTGGGACGATCAGCGGTGCGACGATCCGGAGACGGCCTCGGCGATCACCGCTCGCCGGCGACGCAACGCGATCCCGACCGAGGAGCGCTATCGCACCAAGGCGGTGATGGCTCTCGAGATGCTCGACGAGCTGATCGCGTGGGGCCGGATCCCGCCGGTGATCGTCGCCGACGCCGGCTACGGCGACTCGGCGACCTTCCGGCAGGGCCTGACCGACCGCGATCTGGTCTATGTCGTGGCGGTCAAGGGCGCCACCCTCGCGCACCCCGCCGATGCAGTCCCGGCCGCCGCCGCGTACTCCGGGCGCGGGCGGCCTCCGACCCGACGCTACCCACCGGCCGTGACCTGCAGGGATCTCGTTCTGGCGGCCGGAGTAGGCGCGCTGACCGAGGTCACCTGGCGCCGCGGAACCAAGACCGGTCCGGGCAACCCGACCGCGGTGATGCGCTCACGGTTCGTGGCGCTGCGGATCCGCCCCGCGAACCGCACCATTCCCCGCGACGAGGATGGAACCCTGCCGCAGGCGTGGCTGCTCGCCGAATGGCCGGCGGGCGCGGCGCAGCCCACCGACTTCTGGCTGGCCACCCTGCCCGAGGACACCCCGCTGTCAGAGTTGGTGCGCCTGGCCAAGATCCGCTGGCGCATCGAACACGACTACCGGGAACTGAAAACCGGTCTCGGACTCGACCACTTCGAGGGCCGCTCCTGGCTCGGCTGGCACCACCACGTCATCCTCGTCACCGCCGCACACCTGTTTCTCACCACCCTGCGGCTGACCGACCCAAAAGCGATCGGGCGGGACTGACCCTCTACGGCATTGTGCGCGAACTCCAACGCACACTGGCCTATTGGATCGGTACCTGCCCGACCTGCCATCACACCTTCCCAACCTAACAAAGTACTACTAGGTCAGTCGTCCGTTCACGCGCAGACGGGCGATGCCACCGTCGGGATAGACGTCGAGCCGCACGAACTCCACCGGCGTCGGCGAATCGACGCGGAAACGGTGCCGGCAGTCCGGCAGCAGTGCGGTCCGCGGGACGAGTTCGACCCAGGACGATTCGTCGGACATCGCGTCCCCGCTGGGGATTCCGCTCAGGCGCGCCGCTCCCGGTGCGTTGCCGACGAAATAGGAGGTGTCGACCTCGACGTGGTCGACGCATCCCTGCCCGGCGAGACGGATCACCACGTAGTCGTTGCCGTCGTCGCGGCGCCGGGCGTTCTCCCAGCCCTCCCCCATGTGCCGCGAGCGACCGAGGCCGATGATGTTGCGCGGCGACGAATAGAAGCGGTTCGAGCACGCGACGACGTCGCCACCGTTCTCGAGGGCCGCGAGATCGATCGTGCCCGTGAGGAAGGCCGGGTCCGGGCGTGCATATCCGTGCACCCGGAAGCGGGCCACACCGCCGTCAGGAAAGATGTTCAGGCGCAGGTGCGTCCAGCGCCGGTCGTCTTCCACCGCGAAGGCGTTCGCGGTGTCGCCCTTCAGGGCCACGCGCTCGAGGACCGGTTCCCACGGCGCGTCCAGCAACTCCTGATCGGTCGGGTAGCCGTCGAGGTTCACCCCGTCGACGGACGCGAAGGGCGGGTAGTTGCCCGTGAACCAGGCGGTGTCGATCACGACACCCTCGACGACACCGGGAACGCCTAGCCGGACCACCGCGAAGTCGTGCCCGGGTTCGCGGCGACGCCGGGTCTCCCACCCGTCGTAGACCTTTCCCTTGTGCCCGAACTCGGAAGGATCGAAATCGGGTGCGCCCGGCGAGATCAGGTTCTCGCGACTCGCGAAGAACTCGTCGTTCGCGTACACGACGGCTCCGCCCAGCGATCGCGCGGCGAGATCGGGCAGTTGCAGGAAATCTGCTTCGGTCAACGGTTTTCCTTTCGGGAGAGCAGCGCACCACGCGGTGCGGGGTCGGTGGCGCCGAGGGTGACGGTGAGTGGTTCACCGGCGAGCCAGGTCTGCCGCACGACCCCGGCCAGTGCACGTTCGGCGTAGGGCGTCACCGCGTTGCGGTGGTGCAGTCGCTCCGGGAAGACCACGAAGGCGTCGTCGGGCGCGAAGACGCACAGGTCGGCACTGTTGCCCACGGCGATGGCACCGCGGTCGGCCAGGCCCACGAGGTCGGCGGTGCGACCGGCCATCCAGCGCACCACGTCGACGAGTGTGTGCCCGCGCTTGCGCGCCTCCGACCACACGATGGGCAGTCCGAGTTGCAGCGACGAGATTCCGCCCCACGCCTCGCCGAAGTCGCCGGTGACGAACTTCTTCAACTCCGGCAGGCACGGCGAGTGATCGGAGACGATGCAGTCGAGTGTGCCGTCGGCCAGGCCGCGCCACAGCGCTTCCCGGTTACGGGCCTCGCGGATCGGCGGGCAGCACTTGAAATGTGTGGAGCCGTCGAGTATCTCCTCGCTGAACAACGACAGATAGTGTGGGCAGGTCTCCGCGGTGACGTGTAGCCCCTCGGCCTTCGCCGCGGCGACGAGCGGAAGGCTTCCCGCATCCGACAGGTGCAGGATGTGCACGCGGCATCCGGTCTGCCGCGCGCCGTCGATCACCTGGGCGACAGCGCGGGACTCGGCGACCGGTGGTCGCGAGTACAGGAAGTCGTCGTACCGGCGTCCGGCCGGCGGGTCCTGAGCGTCGAGGGTCGGCTCGTCCTCGGCGTGCACGATGAGCAGGCCGCCGAAGCCGGCGATCACGCGCATCGCCTCGATCATCTGCTCCCGGTCCAGCGGTGGGTACTCGTCGAGACCCGAATACGCGAGGAAGCACTTGAAGCCGTACACTCCTGCGTCCCAGAGCGGTTCGAGATCGGCGAGGTTGCCGGGGATCGCACCCCCCCAGAATCCGACGTCGACGGTGACCTGCTCGGCCGCGACCTTCTGCTTCACCTCGAGGGCCGCCACGTCGACGGTGGACGGGATGGAGTTGAGGGGCATGTCGACGATCGTCGTCACTCCCCCGGCCGCGGCGGCACGTGTCGCCGTCGCGAAGCCCTCCCATTCGGTGCGGCCGGGTTCGTTGACGTGGACGTGCGTGTCCACCAGTCCGGGGAGCAGCACCTCGCCGTCGGTGAGGACGATCTCCCGCGCACCGGCCGGAGCGGCACCGTCGTATTCCTCGATCGCGACGATGCGGCCGTCGCGCACATGGACGGCGCAGCTGCGTTCCTCGTCCCCCACCACAGCGCGTCGCGCGCGGATCACGGTGGTCATCGCGTCACCGCCGTCGGTCGACCCGCGAGCCGGGCCAGGTGGTCGAGATTCGTGCCGGTGCGATCGCATACTTCCTTCTCGGTGAGGGCTCCGCAGCTCGTTCCCCGCAGGAGGAAGTCGGCGAGAGCACGGGCGGTGGCGGGTTCGTCGAGATATCCCGACGACAGGGCCGGGTCGAGGTAGGCCGCGACGCGTCCCGCGGCGGTGGACAGCGACCGGCGGTAGAACGCGAAGGTCGCGGCGTAGCGGGTGGGCAACTGCGCCGGGTGCAGATCCCAGCCCTGGTAGAAGCCGCGGCGCAGCGACCGGTCGATCAGGCGGGCGTGCAGTCCCCATGCCGCACGGATCTCGTCGCGGGTGCCGACGGGAAGGCGGTTGGTGGACCCGTCGGACAACCGCACCCCGGTGCCCGCTGCCGCGACCTGCATCGTGGCCTTGGCGTGGTCGGCGACGGGGTGGTCCATCGCCTGGTACTCCGCGGCGATGTCGCACGCGGCCGAGTAGTCGTAGGTGCCGTAGTGCAACCCCGAACAGCGTCCGCGGGCCGCTCGGATCATCGTGGCGACGGCCGCGGTGCCGTCGGGTCCGCAGATCGCCTGTGGCGTCTCGATCTGGATCTCGAACCGCAGGGGTGCGGCGAGGGGGTAGGTGGCCTCGAGGTATTCGCAGACCGTCACCATGGCGGCCACCTGTTCGGGCGCGGTGACCTTGGGCAGCGTCACGACGAATCCGTCGGGGAGAGCACACTTTCCGGTGAGTTCTGCGACGAAGGTGTCGAGCGTGCGCAGTCCGCGGCGCCGGGTGGCGGCTTCGAAGGACTTGAACCGGATGCCGACGAAGGGTGCCGCGGTGGGATCGGTCGCGAGCGCGGCGGCGGCGCGGACGACGTGGGCGTCCTCGTCGGCGTCGCGTTCGTGCTCGGGAATGCCGGGGCGGGTGAACCCGTCCTCGAAGTCGATGCGCAGATCCTCGATCGGTTCGGTGTGCAGTTTGGCCTCCACGAGCGGGAGGACCGTCTCGGCCAGTTCGGGTTCGATGCCGGTGACCGCGGCGAGGTCCGCGGGTCCGTCGATGTGGGTGTCGAGGACGTCGAGCGCGTCGGCTCCCCACCCCGCCACGATCCCGGCATCGTAGCGGTCGGCCGGGACGTAGACGGTGTGTACCGGTTGGCGGGCACCGTCGGTCCCGGGATAGGTCGCGGCGTAGGCCGCGTCGGTGTCCGCGAGCTGCGCGTCGAGCGCAGCCGCAAGCCTGTGCAATCCTGTCGGCACCCGAACTCCTGTCCTGTATCCACGGCTGTATACGTCGTGGTGCGCCGACGTTATCGGCGCCAGGTCATGTGTTCGGTTAACTGCGGTTACGGGCCCGTTACACATCTGCCGGGGCGGTGTTCGTCCTCGGCAGAACCCGGCCCGATGCCGCCGGATCGACGGCACAATGGTCGGCATGGAGCCGGAGCAGGGTCGCGTGATCGATTTCGCCACTGCCGCGAAGGCGGCACGTGTGACTGCCGCGAAGGCGGCACGTGTGACTGCCGCGAAGGCGGCACGTGTGACTGCCGCGAAGGCGGCACGTGTGACTGCCGCGAAGGCGGCACGGACTCCCGTGCGGGGAGCCGACAGCACCGAGCCCCGGCTGCTCCGCCAGATCTACGGCGAGATCCTGCGCGACGAGCGTCGCGATCAGGACCGCAGCCTCGAGGACGTCGCCCGCACGGTCGGGATGTCGAAGCAATATCTGTCGGAGGTCGAACGTGGGCGCAAGGAGGCCTCCTCCGAGATGCTGCGGTCCGTGTGCGATGCGCTGGAACTTCCGATGGAGCAACTGCTCGCGCGCGGGATCCGCCGGATGACCGCGCATCGCACACTTCGGACCACGGGTCACGCCGGCGTCGAGTTGTGCGCGGCATGACGGTATGACTGCGTCACAGTGTGACCACGTGACTGCGTGACGGGTCATCCGTCCCGATCGACGACGACGTGATCGGCCAGGCCGTAGGCCACCGCCTCCGTCGGTGAGAAGATCCGGTCCCGGTCGGTGTCGCGGCGCAGTCGGTCGATGTCACGTCCGGTGTGCGCGGCGAGGATCTCCTCGGTCTGGGCCCGTACCCTCATCACCTCCGCTGCCTGCAGGGCCAGATCCGAGATGGTGCCCTGCCCCTGCGCCGACGGCTGGTGCAGCAGCACCCGCGAATGGGCGAGCACGTGCCGACGGCCGGGCGCTCCGGCCGCGAGCAGCACGGCGGCCGCCGAGGCGGCCTGTCCCATGCAGTAGGTCGCGACCTTCGGGCGCAGGAACTGCATGGTGTCGTAGATCGCGAGCATCGCGGTGGACGATCCGCCGGGCGAGTTGATGTAGAGCCCGATCTCCCGATCGGGGGATTCGGCCTCGAGGTGCAACATCTGAGCCATGACGACGTTGGCGACCCCGTCGTCGATCTCGGTGCCGAGGAAGACGATGCGTTCGTTGAGCAACCGGCTGAAGACGTCGAACGACCGCTCCCCCGCCGGTGTGCGTTCGATGACGTTGGGGATCGTGTAGGTGCTCATCGTCCCAGTCCCATCTGCCGTCCTGCGGCGAACGGCGCCAGTTCGGCGAGCGACCCGACGACGGTGTCGACGATGCCGTACTCGCGCGCCTGTTCGGCGGTGAACCACCGGTCGCGGTCGCTGTCGCGTTCGATCTCCTCGAGTGAATGCCCGGTGGCGTCCGAGAGGATCTGCTGCGACTGCAGTTTCATGTATTCGAGATTCTCGGCCTGGATCGCGATGTCGACGGCCGTCCCCGAGAATCCGGCCGACGGTTGGTGCATCATGATCCGGCTGTGGGCAAGGCTCGCGCGTTTGCCCTTGGTGCCCGCCGCGAGCAGGACCTGCCCCATACTGGCGGCGAATCCCGCTGCCACGGTGACGATGTCGTTGGGAACGAGTTGCATCGTGTCGTAGATGGCGAGGCCGGCGAAGACGGATCCGCCGGGTGAGTTGATGTGCAGGACGATGTCGCGCCGGTCGTCGGCGGAGGCGAGCAGGACGAGTTCCGAGCAGACGCGCTCGGCCATCTCGTCGTCCACCTCTCCGGTCAGTCGCAGGATGCGCTGACGGAAGAGCCTGTCGGCCAGTTGGTCCCGGTACGAGAATGGTTCGGTGGTCGTCATGCAGCCAGCCTGACCCCCGATGGGTGCGAACCGGCGGTTCGTCTGCTCACGGCAGACGGACCGGTCGTTCCGGCAGATCAGTCCCCCGCGGACCGGACGGCGCTGATCACCACCGCGACGAGGACGGCCAGCAGAAGGAGCACGAGCAGGACCGGTCCGAGCAGCAGCACCAGCGTGATCACGACGGCCAGGCCGATCTTCGCCTTGGTGCTGAGTCCGGAAATCAGCCCGCCCAGCGCGGCGAGGGCCGGATTGCGACCCTCCAGCGCGGCTCGGATGCCGGCGAGGACCGCCTGCAATCCCACGCCGCCGCTGGTGACCTCGCCGAGGAGCGAGTCCACCCATCCGCGGATCTTCCGGATCAGTCTCGCCCCGAGTCCCCGGAGTTCGGCCAGTGCGCTGCGGACACCGGCCCGCAGCGCATCCTTCAACCTCTCGAGGAGCGATGTGGGTTCCGGCTGTGCCTGCTCGGGTCGGGTCTGCTCGGATCGTGTCCGCTCACGTCCGGGGCGGGTGGGTTTCCCTGCCCGGGCGTCGTTCGCCGGCGGACGCGGTCGTCGTCTCTCCTTCGGAGGCGCCGGCTTCACACGAGAGCGGGGCGTGGCGTCCGAACGGGTCGATGTCCGAGTGGTCGATCGGGATGAGGTTCGGGTCGAGGTGCGCCGCGAGCCGGTTCCGGGGTCGCGGTCCCGACGCCGTGCAGCGGGTTCGGGTTCGCGGGTGCGACGCCGCGCGGTGGGCTCGGGCTCGCGAGGTCGACGGCTGCGCGTCCGCACAGGCTCGACGGGAGTCTCCGTCTCCGTGGCCCTCGCGCGCGTCGCGGTCGGCCGCCGCGCCGGACGGGAGGTTCGGCGGGCTTCGTTCTGCCGAGCACTCATACCACTCGCCTTCTCTCGTGGACGAGCACGGTGCCTCTCAGTGAACGCCGGATTCCGGGTCCGGTCAACGGCAGACGGAGCGTTCAGCCGGTACGGAAAAGGGGTGGACCCTGTTCAAGATCGGTAACGGCTCTTGGAAGAATGGTCATCGCCCTCACAGCACACGGGGAGGTGTGCGCATCATCGTTCGCGATGGGGAGTGCGCGCGCGACGTAATCCGAAGGAGCACCGACAGACGTGACCGAGCAATTCAGTTTCGAAACACTCACGCCCACGGCATTTCTCGACCGCTCCGCCCGGGTCTTCCGTGACGACCTCGCAGTGGTGGACGGCGACATCCGTCGCACCTATGCCGAATTGCGCGATCGGTGCCTGCGACAGTCGGGCATGCTGCACGCTCTCGGTGTCGAGCCCGGCGACCGTGTCGCAGTACTCGCGCCGAACACCTCGCTGATGCTCGAGGCGCACTACGGTGTGCTCTACGCGGGCGCCGTGCTCGTCTCACTCAACACGCGCCTCACCGCGCCGGAACTGCGGTTCATTCTCGAGCACTCGGGCAGCCGGGTCCTGCTCGTCGAGGAGTCGCTGGCCGACCTGGCCCGCGAGGCCACGGCCGATCTGCCGTCGATCACGGTCGTCGGCGACGACTACGAGGACAAGCTCGCCGCCGCCCGTCATCGGTGCGTGCCGCTCGCCGACGAGCGCACCATGATCGCCCTGAACTACACGTCCGGCACGACGGGTGATCCGAAGGGCGTGATGTACCACGCGCGCGGCGCCTACCTGCAGGCCCTGGCGATGGTCGCGCACTTCGGGCTCGACAGCGGATCCACCTATCTGTGGACGCTGCCTATGTTCCACTGCAACGGCTGGACGTTCACCTGGGCCGTCACAGCAGCCGGTGGCACGCACGTGTGCCTGCCCAAGGTCGACCCCGAGCGGATCTGGGATCTCGTGCGCACCGAGAACGTCACGCACCTGTGCGGCGCGCCGACCGTTCTCGCGTCGCTGGTCGACGCCCCGAATGCGGGCGGCATCGACCATCGTGTCGTCGCGGCGATCGGTGGCGCACCGCCGGCGCCCGCCCTCATCGAGCGGTGCACCGCGCTCGGACTCGACATCACGCACCTGTACGGGCTCACCGAGACGTACGGCCCGGCGGCGATCTGCGAGTGGCGTTCGGAATGGGACGTCCTCCCCGAGGACGAGAAGGCACGGCTGCGCTCGCGGCAGGGCGTGGGCAACGTCGTGGCCGGCGAACTCCGCATCGTCGACCCGATGGGATCCGACGTTCCCGCCGACGGTGAGACGACCGGTGAGATCGCGCTGCGCGGCAACAACGTGATGCTCGGTTACTACAACAACCCGGACGCGACCGCCCGCGCCGTGCCGGACGGCTGGTTCCGCACCGGCGACATCGGCGTCATGCATCCGGACGGCTACATCGAGATCCGCGACCGCGCGAAGGACGTCATCATCTCCGGTGGCGAGAACATCTCGTCCGTCGAGGTCGAAGCGGCGCTCATCAGCCATCCGGCCGTTCTCGAGGCCGCCGTCGTCGCGGCGCCGAGCGAGAAGTGGGGCGAACGTCCCGTCGCCTACGTGGCACTGCGCAGCGGCGCGAGTGCCGACGAAGCGGAACTGCGCGCGCATGTGCGTTCGCAGCTCGCCGGTTTCAAGGTTCCCGACAGCATCGTCTTCGGTGCCCTGCCGAAGACCGCCTCGGGCAAGATCCGCAAGGTCGAACTGCGCGAGCGTCTCTGAGCACCGGCCGGGGCGGTTCCCGACGTCACCTCTCGTCGAGAACCGTCCCGGCCCGCTCGGGCAGCGTGAATGCCGCGACCGCGGCGACGACGAACGATGCCGCGAACGCACCGAAGACGAGACCGTTGCCGCCGGCGCCCAGCAGCACCGGCACCAGCAGCGGCGCGATGATCGACGCGAGCCGCCCGAAGGCCGCCGCCGAACCGGTGCCCGCGCCCCGCACCGGCGTGGGATACAGCTCGGGTCCGATCGCGTACAGGGCACCCCACGCGCCCAGGTTGAAGAACGACAGCGCCATGCCCGCCGCGACGATCGTCGACGGAGTCTCGGCGAGCCCGAACAGCCCCGCCGAGACTGCCGATCCGGCGAGGAAGACCCCCAGAGTCAGGCGGCGTCCCCACACCTCGATCAGCCACGCCGCGACGCCGTAGCCCGGTAGCTGGGCGAGCGTGATGAGCAGCGTGTAGCCGAACGAGGTGACCAGGTCGAAGCCCTGCGCGACGAGCAGGCTCGGCAGCCAGATGAACGCGCCGTAGTACGAGAAGTTGATGCCGAACCACACGATCCACAGCGCCGCCGTGCGGCGGCGCAGGTTCGGCGCCCACACCGAGCCTCGGGGTGCGCGCTCGACTTCCGCGACGGTCCGGACGGGCTGTTCGTCCTCCGGAACGGACGTGACACCGGCCGAGCGCTCGTAGTCGCGCACGATCGCCTCGGCTTCCGCGTGCCGTCCGCGACTCTCGAGATAGCGCACCGATTCGGGTAGGCCGAACCGGACGACGAGGGCGTAGGCAGCCGGGACGAGCCCGACGGCGAGCGCCCACCGCCACCCGTTGTCGCCGGCAGGAACGACGAGATAACCGACGAGAGCGGCCAGGAGCCAGCCGACCGCCCAGAACGCCTCGAGGGCCACGACCACGCGTCCTCGCACCTTGCGGGGCGCGAACTCACTGACCAGCGTCGACGCGACCGGCAGTTCGGCGCCGAGACCGAGTCCGACGACGAACCGCAGGACGATGAGCATCGCCACCGAGGTCGACAGCGCCGCCGCGCCGGTCGCGAGACCGTAGACGAGCAGCGTCGCGGCGAAGACCTGCCGGCGTCCGATGCGGTCGGCGAGCAGACCACCGAGGGACGCACCGATCGCCATGCCGACGAAGCCGATGGATCCGATCCACGAGAGCTGGGTCGACGACAGATCCCACTGCACGGCCAGGGCTGCCATGACGAACGAGATCAACCCGACGTCCATGGCGTCGAGGGCCCAGCCCACGCCGGAGCCGGTCAGCAGGCGGCGATGTCTGCCGGTGAACGGCAGGTCGTCGAGCCGCTGGGTGCGAGTGGTCATGCACCGAAACGTACCGCAGCGCTCGGGCGCCGATCAGCCGCGCGCGGCGGCCTCCAGCGCCGACACGTCGATCCGGCGCATCTTCATCATCGCGGCGGTCACGCGCTTCGCGACCTCCGGATCGGGGTCGGCGAGCAGTTCGTTCAGCCGTTTCGGTACCACCTGCCACGACAGACCGTACTTGTCCTTCAACCATCCGCAGGCGGATTCCTCGCCGCCGTCGGCGGTCAGCGCGTACCAGTAGTGGTCGGCCTCCTCCTGATCGGCGCAGTCGATCTGGAGGGACACCGCTTCGGAGAACCGGAACTGCGGTCCCCCGTTGAGTCCGTAGAAGACCTGACCGTCGAGGAAGAACTCGACCGTCATCGGGGTCCCGGGCGGGACCGGGATGTCGCCTCCGGTGGACTCTTCGGTGTAGCGGGTGATCTCACCGATCTCGGAGTTGGGGAAGATGCCGATGTAGAAGTTCGCGGCCTCCTCGGCGTTCATGTCGAACCACAACCACGGAGTGATCCTGGGCATCGTGACTCCTCGTGTCGTCGAATGTGTTCCACTGTTACGAAGGCAGACCCTGTCCGGCCCGGATTCTCATCGCCGTGCGCACTCGCAGGCCGAGCCGCAGGGCTCCCGTGCTCGTAGGGGGAACGCATGCCCCAACGGTTATGACCGGAGGCACGTCGGGTTTCGGGGCGATCGCCGCCGAACGGATCCCGGGCGCAGACGGGATTCGCCTCGTCCACAGTGCCCGGCACGCCGCATCCACCGGAGAGGCACTACCGCTCGATCTGTCCTCCCTCGATTCCGTTCGTACCTTCGCGGCGACGGTTCGCGAGCGGAGCGACCGGATCGACGGGCTCGTGCTGAACGCCGGGATGATCCGGAGCGACGTCGCCGCGCGGACCGTCGACGGTTTCGAGACGACCTTCGTCGTCAACCATCTCGCCCACTACCTGCTGCTGCGCCAGTTGCTTCCGGCTCTGGCGGACCGGGCCGTCGTCGTTGCGACCAGCAGCGGCACACGCGACCCCGCGACCGGTGCGGGACTGGTACCGCCACGACATGGCGACGCCGGGTTGCTCGCCCACCCTGAACGGGATCCCGACCTCGATACGCATCCCCGCAAGGCCGGACAGCACGCCTACACCGCCTCGAAACTGTGCACCGTCCTCACGATGCGGAGGTTGTCGAAGAACGACACGGTTCGAGCCGGACGGATCACCGCGGTCGCCTTCGATCCCGGCCAGGTCTTCGGAACCGGTCTGGCACGAGCACTTCCCACTCCGATGCGACTGGCGTGGCGCGGCCTCGGGACGCGGGCCGGCATGTTCCTCCGCATCGTGCAGGACACCTTCAACACGCAGACCGAAGCCGGGAACACGCTCGCAGACCTCGTTCTCGGTGACATCGACGTTCCGGACGGCCGGGGTTATCTCGCACTGCGCCGCGGCGAACCGTCGGTGCTCGCTCGCAGCGACGAGCAGGCCGAACGGTCGTGGCGCGAGAGCGCACGGCTCGTCGGACTGCCCGACCGTTAGGTGTAGGTCCCCCGGGCGTAGTATCGGGTGGCATGGGGAGCGCCTCGCGGTCCTCACGGCCTCTCAGCGATCGTCTCGCCGCACGGGCGCGACGTGTGTTCGTCGGTCGCGATGCCGAACTCGAGATCGTTCGCTCCGCACTGGACTCCCCCGAACCCTCGATCGCCGTGCTGTACCTGTACGGTCCGGGAGGCATCGGCAAGACCTGCTTGCTCGGCGCGATCTCCGATCTTGCGGAACGGAGCCATCGCGCGGTGACTGTGATCGACGGGCGCAACACGGATGCGTCGCCCGGCTCGGTCCTCGCGTCGGTGGATCGCCACATCGGCGACCGGCCGAGGGTGCTCCTCCTGGACTCGTACGAGCGGCTACGCGTGCTCGACGACTGGATCCGAACCGATTTTCTTCCCGGCCTTCCTGCGACGACGCTGACGGTGATCGCCGATAGGTCACCGCCCTCCGCGGGATGGCGCACCGATCCGGGTTGGGGTGATCTGCTCCGGATCGTGTCTCTCAGGAATTTCGACCCCGCTACGAGCGCTGCCTACCTCACCGCTGCGCGGGTTCCCGAGGAACTGCACGACGAGATCATCGGGGCAACGCACGGACATCCGCTCGGGCTCGGTCTGCTCACGGATGTCTTCGCCCGAGGAGGCGATGTACGTGTGCCGTGGCCTCCGGATCTCGTCGGGATGTTGCTCCGACGGTTTCTCGATACCGAGCCGGGGATCGCACATCGCCGCGCCCTGGAAGTGTGTGCGCTCGCCCGGGTGACCACCGAAGCCCTGCTGCGTGACGCCCTCGAGCTCACCGATGCACACGCCGAGTTCGAATGGCTCCGTGAGCTGTCGTTCGTCGAAGCAGGGCCGGATGGATTGTTTCCCCACGATCTGGCACGCGATGTCCTCGACGCTGATCTGCGCTGGCGCGATCCCGATGCCTACCGGTACACCTTCCACCGCGTGTGGAAGGGCATTCGCCGCGGTCTCGATTCTGCAGGAGAATGCGAACAGCAGCAGGCCATCGTGGACTTGAAGTTCGTGTTCCGCAATCTCCCCGGTGTGCTGTCGCCGGTGGATTGGCAGTCGTGGGGAAGCGCGCAACCCGAACGTGCGGAGCAGGCCGATCACTCCGCGATCGTCGATCTCGTGCGGACGTCGGAGGGAGACGAATCCGCGGTGCACGCGCGACGATGGCTCGAGCGACAACCCGAGGGTTTCTTCGTGTTGCGCGACACCGACGGATCGATACGTGGTGTGCTCGGTCTGTTGGAACTCTCGCGAGCGTCACCCGACGATGTCCGTGCCGACCCGGCGACGCGAGCCGCGTGGGATTTCGCCCGGCGGACAGCGCCTTCCCGTCCCGGCGAGTGTGTCGCGATCACACGCATCGTCATCGACCGCGCTGACTACCAGAATCCTTCTCCGACAATGAACTCGGTTCCGGTGCTCACCTTCCAGCGCTATTTCACCCTGCCGCATCTGTCGTGGGACTTCCTGGCGCTGGCGGAGCCCGACCGGTGGAACGAGTACTTCGCGGTCGCAGATCTCCCCCGTGCCGAAGGAGCGGATTTCACGGTCGGCGATCGTCACTACGGACTGTTCGCCCACGACTTCCGCCGACGGGATGTCGACGAGTGGCTCACCGTCGTCACCGATCGTGCTCTGGCTCAGGGGCACAGCGGTCCCGAACCCACGATGTCCCCACCTCTCACCCTGTCGGAGAGAGAATTCGCGGAGGCGGTCCGAAGTGCGTTACATGACCTCCATCGGCCCGATCTCCTCTCTCGTAATCCCTTGTTGCATACGAGGGTCCTCCACAAACGGTCCTCTCCCGACGATCCCGATCCGGCGGTGCTGCGCGCGCTCCTTCGTGAGGCGATCGACTCCTTGGCGAGCGACCCTCGGGACGACAAGCTCTTCCGTGCGGTGGACCGCACGTACGTGCGCGGTGCTGCAACACAGGAAGCAGCGGCAGCCAGACTCGGGCTGCCGTTCAGTACCTACCGCCGACATCTGACCCGCGGCGTCACCCGCGTCGTCGGATGGCTGTGGGATCTGGAGGTGTACGGCGAGGCACCGTCCGCCAGTGAGCACATGTGAGCAGATTCCGGCCTGTCGCCCGAGCACCTTCCGCAGCGACGATCGATTCCGCGGAGGAGGTGTGATCATGTCGATCGGAGAGCGCGCCGTGGTTCTCGGCGCGAGCATGAGCGGATTGTCGGCGGCCCGTGTCCTGTCGGACAGGTTCGCCGAGGTGACGGTGATCGATCGTGACCGGTTGCCGTCCACGGACGAACCACGCCGTGGGGTGCCCCAGGGACGGCACATCCACGTGCTGATCTCACGGGGACAGCAGCTCGTCGACGAGATGTTCCCCGGGTTGTCACAGGAGCTGACCGCTGCAGGTGTTCCCACCCTCGACCACCTGGGCGACGTACGGTGGATTCTCAGTGGTCACCGGATTCGTCAGGGGCCGAGCGGTCTTCGAGTACTGGCAGCCGGCCGTTCGCTGCTGGAGCGCCGCATTCGTGACCGTGTGGCCGCGTTGGCGAACGTCGAGATCGTCGAACGGTGTGATGCCGCAGGTCTCGTCACGACCGCGGACCGCAGCCGGGTGGTCGGTGCGCGGATCATCCGCCATGCCGACGGAAGCGCCGAGCAGGTGCTCGATGCCGACCTCGTCGTCGATGCGACCGGGCGCGGATCTCGCGCCTCCGAATGGCTCGGGAGACAGGGCTGCCCGCGGCCCCGGGTCGACACCGTCGAACTCGATGTCGGCTACGCCACCGCGGTGTTCCGCGCTTCGTCGGTTGCACTCGGCAGCGACCGGGGCATCGTCATGGCGCCCACGCCCGAACATCCACGCGGTGCCGCCCTGCTCACCCTCGAATCAGATCGGTGCATGGTGGCCCTGATCGGGGTCCGCGGCGAAACCGTGCCGGCGACCCGGAGGGACTATCTCGAATTCGCACGGTCCCTGAGGTACCCGGACGTGTACGACGCGATCGCGGATGCCGAATGGGTCGAGGATGTCGTCCGGTATCGCTTCCGGGCGAGCACATGGCATCGCTACGACCTTCTCGACGGATTTCCCGACGGATTCCTCGTCCTCGGCGACGCGTTCTGCAGTTTCGATCCGATCTATGCCCAAGGGATGACGGTCGCCGCTCTCGAAGCCACCGCGATGGGCCGCCTCCTCGACGACCACGGGCCGTCCGCTGCCGTGCAGCGGAAGCTCGCGCGTGTCGTCGACGATGCCTGGGCGATGTCCACCGGTGGCGATCTCGCGTTCCCCGGTGTCGAGGGCCGGCGGGACCCGAAGACGAGGATCGGCAATGCATACGTACCGATGGTGCACGCGGCAGCCGCATACGACACCAGGGTGGGCACAGCGTTCGCCCGGGTGTCCGGACTGCTGGATCCCCCATCGGCATTGATGCGCCCAGGAATCATGGCACGTGTTGTCCGACAGAACATTTCGCATTCGGTCGCGTGGCCGTGGCGCCGAGCCGACGGATCCGCGATGCCGCCTCGCCGGTCGTCTCCGGGACCCGCTGGTCCGGCGGCACGATCTTCGTCCCTCTCGCGGGCCGGGCGCATGCACACGTAGTCGTCGGAGTGGGTATACATCGTCCGTGACGAAGAAGACGCGCGATCGCAGGAAACCGGGGCGGCAACGGCACCGGCCGCCGAGCACCGCGCCCCCACCACCGGCGCGATACGTCGAGGATCCGACGCTGCCGGCGGCCTGGCTCGTCGACATCGACGGAACGCTCGCGCACATGAGCGACCGGAGTCCCTTCCACTGGCACAGGGTGGGCGAGGACACCGTCTCCCCGGCGGTCGAGGCCGCGGTGCGAGCGTTCGCCGCCGCACCCGACAGGGCGGCGATCGTGCTGCTCTCGGGACGCGACGGCGTGTGCCGGCCGGAAACCGAGGAGTGGCTCGCCCGGCACGACATCCCCTACGACGAGCTGTACATGCGTCCGGCCGGCGACAACCGGAAGGATTCGATCGTCAAGGCCGAGCTGTTCGACCGTCACATCCGGCACCGCTATCGCATCATCGCGGTGCTCGACGATCGCGATCAGGTGGTGCGCATGTGGCGACGGATGGGACTGGTGTGCTTCCAGGTCGCCGAGGGCGATTTCTGACGGGAATCTGCACACGCCCGGCTCTCGCCCCGGTGACTCAATCGTTCGGGGACACTTCGGTACTCAGCGCGGTCGGCGGAACGAACGGCGCCCCACCGAGATCGACGCGCCGGGCCCCGCACCCGACGCAGCGCACGTACAGCACCTGTCCGATCGACGTGGCGTGGCTCGACTCCACACTCCATGCGTGTTCGTGAGGACGGGTCGAGGTCGGGCATTCCTGTGGGTTCCGAGCTTCGATGGCGGTCATGCCCACCACCATGATGTAATGCCCTTATGCATCTCAACCCTTACGGCGAGTATGCGGTCCTCCTCGCGGCGTCGCTGGCCGGCGACTGGCCCGACGACCGGGCCGGCATCATGGCCCGTACGCGCGAGGTGGGCATGACCATGGACTTCCCGACCGCGCCCGACGACCATCAGCGCACCCGTGAGGTCATAGACGACTGGCTCGCCGTCGTCGACGCGTCCGACCCCAGGGAACGTGCGCGCCTGCTCAACGAGCAGATGGCTGCCGCAGCGGCTTATCCCCGGCTGACCGATCACGACGGCGAGGGGTGGCACCTGCACTACCGCGACGAGGTCCAACCGCTCCCCGACGTACTGCGCGCGGTGATCAGCGTCGGCACGGCACTGCACCTCACCACTCGTGGAATGCACCGCCTCCACCGGTGCGCCGCAGCGGACATCCCGACCAACCCGTGCTCGGCCGTGGTCGTCGACATCACCCGCAACGGCCGCCAGCAGTACTGCTCCGTGCGCTGCGCGAACCGCGCTGCAGTGCGCCGGCACCGAGCGCGAGCGCTACACCGATGCGGACCTGACGGGCCGTGATCTGACGGGGGCCGTCCTGTCCGAATGTTCGCTCGTCGCACCGATCGTCGCCGACAGCGACCTCACGAGCGCACGCCTGCGCGACACTCTCGTCGAGCGTATGCAGGCACCGAATCTGTTCGCGCCGCGCAGCAGCCTGCACCGCGTGCACATCCGGGACAGCCGGATCGGTGCGCTGGACCTCTTCGACGCGGATCTGCGCAGTGTCACGATCGCGGATTCGAAACTCGGCCTGGTCGATCTGCGTGGCCTGCGGATCGACACGATCCGCAGCATGGGCGGGATGAAGGGCGCGACGATCGACGCCCACCAGGCCGTAGCCCTGGCAGGGCAGTTCGCCTCCCACCTGTGTCTGCGCATCGAGGACCTCCCCTGAGCACTGCGTCTCAGCGGTCCGTCAGGTCCCGCACCTCCGCGTAGCGCTCCCGCACGTGCGGGGTCGGGTCGGCCTCGTAGCGGCGTGTCGCGCCGGATTCCCACGCCGGGGGCTCGTCGCCTCCGCGCAGCACCCACGCCGCCTGCCTGGCGGCGCCCCGCGCCACATACTCCCCCGGTTCGGGAACGTCGACAGGCATGCCCAGCACCGCCGGCGCCATCTCGCACACCGCCTGCGAGCGCGCCCCACCGCCGACGAGCAGCACCCGCCGGACCTCGGTGCCCTGCGCCCGGATGTGGTCGATGCCGTCGGCCAGCGAACACAGCAGGCCCTCGAACGCCGCGCGGGCGACATGCGCGGGCGTCGCCGTTCCGAGCCGCAGCCCGTGCAGGGCACCCGTCGCTCCGGGACGGTTCGGGGTGCGCTCCCCTTCGAGATACGGGATCAGCACGAGTCCGTCGCTGCCGGCCGGCGCCGAGAATGCGAGCCGCGTGAGCTCGGTGTGGTCGACCCCGAGCATCGTCGCGGTGGCGTCCAGTACCCGGGCCCCGTTGAGCGTGCACACCAGTGGCAGATGCCGGCCGGTCGCGTCGGCGAATCCCGCGACGTAACCGTCTGCGTCGCGGGCCGGTGTCGTGGACACCGCGCACACCACGCCCGACGTGCCGATCGAGACGACCACATCGCCTTCGCGGACGTCGAGAGCCAGCGCGCTCGCCGCATTGTCGCCGGCCCCCGGACCGAGCAGGGCACCGGCGACCGTCTCCCCGACACTCTCGGCCGGCCCGGCGACCCGAGGGAGGAATGGGCTCGGCCGGCGCAGGGCCTGTTCGAGCAGATCGTGTCGGTAGGTGTCGGTGGATGCGTCGAAGTAGCCGGTGCCGCTCGCGTCACTGCGATCGGTGGCGAGCCGGTCGAGGTCGCGGTCGGTGCGCATCGTCCACGTCAGCCAGTCGTGCGGCAGGCACAACGCCGCCGTGCGGTCGGCATTGCCGGGTTCGTGGTCGGCGAGCCAGCGTGCCTTCGCGACGGTGATCGCGGCGAGCGGGACCACCCCCACGGCCTCGGCCCACGCGCCCGCGCCACCGGCCTCGTCGACGAGATCGGTCGCTGCCGCTGCGGATCTCGTGTCGTTCCACAACAACGCGTCGCGGACCACGTCGCCGCGCTCGTCGAGGCACACCATGCCGTGCTGCTGCGCTCCCACCGAGATCGCCGAGACGTCGTCGAGTCCGCCCGCTTCCGAACACGCCCGCTCGAAGGCAGCACGCCACTCCAGCGGGTCGACCGCGGTGCCGGACGGATGGGGAGCGCGACCCTCGCGCACGACGGCCCCGGTGTCGGCGTCGCACACGACGACCTTGCAGGACTGGGTGGACGAATCGATCCCGGCGACGAGCGTCATCGCGCCGCCTCCCGGGCCGCGGTGCGGTCGGCCAGCGTGGGCAGGTCGGCACCGGCGCGGGCCACCGTCAGACCGGACGTCCACGCGGCGATGTCGAACACATCGCGCACATCGTCGATGCCGATGCCACGCAGTCGTTCCCGACGGTCGGCCCCGAGGAGACCGCAGGTCCACAATCCGTCGAGCAGACCGGTGGTGAAGGCGTCGCCGGCGCCGACCGTGTCGACCACCTCGACCCGCACGGCGGGTACCTCGACGGTCCCGGCCGCGCACAGCGCCACCGCACCTTGTTCTCCACGGGTCACCGCAACGATCGCCGGCCCTCGCGAGAGCCAATCCCGCGCGGTGTCGAGGGGATTACGATCGGGCGCGAACCACGTCAGGTCCTCGTCGCTGGCCTTGACCACGTCGGCGAGCGAGACCAGACGTTCGATCCGTTCCCGTCCGCGCGCCGGGTCGTCGATCAGCGCCGGTCGGACGTTCGGATCGAAGCTCACCGTGGATGTTCCCGCCTGCTGCGCAACGAGTTCGGCGACGAGATCGCAGCCGGGTTCGAGCACCGTCGCGATGGACCCGGTGTGCACGAGCACGGCGTCCACCGACGGCGGCGGCTCGACAGGATCCCAGACGATGTCGAATTCGTATGTCGCGGAACCCTTCTCGTCGATCTCCGCCTGCGCGGTTGCCGTGCGCTCGGCTGCTGCGCTCCCCGGCGTCAGCGACACCCCGGAGGCCGCGAGGTGATCGACGATCCGCCGTCCGCGGGCGTCGGTGCCGACGCGTGTCGTGAACTGCACGGGCCGGCCGAGCCGGCCCAGACCGAGCGCGACGTTGAGCGGACTCCCGCCCACGTGCTCGACGGGTTCGGCGCCGCCGCGGTGGACGATGTCGACGAGGGCTTCTCCGACGACGAGGGCGTGGCCGTTCATTCCGGCTCCCCCGGAAGTTCCTTCAGGGTGGCGCGTGCGCCGTCGCTGTGCAGGGCGTTGAGCGCCCAGGTGTAGGCGTCGACGAAACGGTGGTTCTGCGCGAGATCGCCGAAGACCTCGGCGTTCTCGATGAAGGCGGTGGGATGCGTGAGTTGTCCTCGCGCGATCGGGACGAGCGTGTCGGCGAGCCGGTCGACCACCTCGATCGGTTGTCCCTGTTCGTCGATACCTTCGGCGTAGCGCGCCCACGAAGCGACGATCGCCGCGGACAACCGCACGTGCCCATCGGCGGCAAGGTTCTCCCGGATCACGGGCACCAGCCACTTCGGAATGCGATCGGACGACTCGGCGCACAGGCGTGCGATCGTGTCCCGGATCTCGGGGTTCGCGAACCTCTCGATCAGGGTGGTCTTGTACTCGTCGAGATCGATGCCCGGCACCGGTTTCAGGGTCGGTGTCGCTTCGGTGTCCATGTACGCACGGACGAATCCGGCGAGGAGCGGATCCTGCGCGGCCTCGTGGACGAGGCGGTATCCCATGAGATACGCGAAATAGCAGAGTCCCTGGTGACCGGCGTTGAGCAGACGCAACTTCATCAGCTCGTAGGGAGCGACGTCGTCGACGATCTGGACTCCCGCATCCTCGAAGGGCGGTCGTCCGTCGGCGAAGTCCTCCTCGAGCACCCAGGAGGTGAAGGGTTCGGCGGCGACCGGCCAGCGGTCCTGCACGTCGAAGCGTTCGGAGAGCGCCGAGACCACCTCGTCGGTGGTCACCGGGGTGATCCGGTCGACCATCGAGTTGGGGAAACGGACGTGCTCGGTGATCCATTCTGCGAGATCGGGATTCAGAAGGCGCGCGTATTCGGTGAAGACGCGACGCGCGACGGTTCCGTTGCCCTCGATGTTGTCGCACGACATCACCGTCGGAGCGCGCAGCCCCCGCTCCCGGCGCCGGGCGAGAGCCTCGGTGACGAGACCGAAGACGGTGGCCGGGGGTTCGCCGGACCGCAGATCGTGTTGCACGGCCGGATCGTCGACGTCGAACTCACCGGTGTCGTGACGGATGTTGTAACCGCCCTCGGTGACGGTCAGCGAGATGATCCGGGTGGTCGGGGCCGCGAGGAGCTCGATGACCGCCTCGGGATCGTCTGGGGCGTAACGATAGTCGACGATGGAGCCGATCACCCGCGGCTCCCAGGTGCCGTCGGGGTGGGTGAGCACCAGCGTGTACAGGTGGTCCTGGACGGCGAGCGCCTCCTGCATACGGCGATCACCGGGGAGCACCCCGACGCCGCAGATACCCCATTCCTTTGCCTTCCCCTGTTCGAGGAGCCGGTCTACGTACATCGCCTGGTGCGCGCGGTGGAATCCGCCCACACCGAAGTGCACGATGCCGACGGAGACGTCGTCCCGACGGTAGGTCGGGACGGGCACACCCAACTCGGGAAGCGTCTGCTCGTTCACGTGCATGGATCTTCAGTCCTTTCCCGCCGGATCGGTCACGTCCACGACGGCCTTGATGTTTCCGGGTGTCCGATCGGATTCGAGTGCGTCGGCGGTCTTGTCGAGGGGGAACCGGGCGGTGACCATCGAGTCGAGATCGACCCGTCCCGCCCCGAGGAGCGCGAGCGCGGTCGGCCACGTGTTCGCGTAGCGGAACACGCCGGTCAGGATCAGTTCGCGGTTCTGGACCCACTGCACCGGCAGGGTCATCGTCTCGGCGCCGGATCCGACGAGGACGACGGTGCCGCCGGGACGGACCGCGCGGATGCCCGAATCGACGGCGGAGGGGGCGCCGGACGCGTCGACGTAGGCGTCCACACGCAGGGCCGACGGGTCGTCGACGCGGGGATCGAGCGCAGCGCTCGCCCCGAACGACAGTGCGGTCTCGCGTCGTCGCTCGTCGAGGTCGGTGACGACGACCTCGACCGCACCGAAGGCGCGCGCGACCTGTGCGACGACGATGCCGACGGGCCCGGCACCGGTGACGAGGACTCGTGAGCCGGCGGTGACACGGGCCTTCCGGACGGCCGCGATACCGACCGACAGCGGCTCGCACAGGGCGGCGGCATCGTCGGACACGGTGTCCGGAACGGGATGCGCGAAGGCCGCCCCGATGGTGACGTACTCGCACAGCGCGCCGTCGACGGGCGGTGTGGCGTAGAAGCGCATGTGCGGGCACAGGTTGTAGTCGCCGCGGCGCGTCTCCTCGGTGAGCGGGTCGGGGCGTTGCGGTTCGATCGAGACCCGCTCGCCGATCCGGCTCTGCGGAACACCGTCCCCGACCGCGACCACGACCCCGGACGCCTCGTGGCCGAGCACGATCGGATCGGTCACGACGAACTCGCCGATACGTCCTTCGCGGTAGTAGTGCGCGTCCGAACCGCACACCCCTACGGTGATCACCCGGACGAGGACGTCGCCGGGCTCCGGTGCAGGTAGTGGCCTTTCCTGCATCTCGATGCGGCCCGGTTCGAGAAGTACGGCGGCACGCATCGTGTCCGGGAGCGGCGGGCGAACTGTTGTGTGGGTCACACTGTGATGCTAACGTACTGAGCAGATGCACGCACCCCTGAGCAGATGCTCACGAAGCGTCCGAATACTGCTCACACCAAGGAGAGCTCGTGACCGCCCCCGGCCCCACCAACATCCCCGACACGGAGAGCCCGGTAGCCACCGATGATCTCCGTCTCGCCGTGCGGGCCGCGACGCTCTACTACCTCGACGGACTCACGCAGGCCGAGGTGGCGCAGCGTCTCGGCGTCTCCCGTCCCACCGCCGGCCGGCTCGTCGCGCGCGCTCGCGCCCAGGGCCTGGTGCGCATCGAGGTCACCGTGCCACCCGCCTGGCGCGACGACCTGCACGCCGAGACCGAACGGGCACTCGAGGAGCGCTACGGGCTCGTCGAGGCCGTGGTGGTCGGGCGCCGGGTCGACGACGCGGGTCCGATCGAGGACTCCGCAAGCTTCACCGCCCTCGGGCGCGCCGCCGCCGGCCTGCTCACCCGCCGTCTCCGCCCCTCCGACACCCTCGGATTCACGTGGGGTCCGGAGACCGTCGCCGTGGCACAGGCCATCCCGTCGGGTGTCGCCAGTTGCGCCACGATCGTCCAGCTCGACGGCTCCCTCTCCACGAGCGCCTACCAGACCGGCACCGAGTTCGTCCTCGGCCGCTGCGCCGAACAGCTTCGGGCGCAACCGCTCCGGCTTCCCACACCGCTGTACGCCGATCCGTCCACGGTCGCGTCGATGCGCGCCGACTCGTTGATCTCCCGCACGCTCGAGGTCGGGCGCCGCGCGGAGGCGATGATCTTCGGTGTGGGCGCCGTGTCGACCTCGACCACCCTGTTCGAGGGCAGCTTCCTCGACACCACGATGCTCCACGAACTCGACGGCCTCGGTGCGGTCGGTGAGATCGGCGGCCGGTTCTTCCGTGCCGACGGCACCGCCGTGCACGGCGAACTCGAAAGCCGCACCATGTCGGTACCTCTCGACGACGTCCGCGACTGCCCCGCCACGATTCTCGTCACCGGCGGACAGTCCAAGCACCGCGCTGTACTCGGCGCTCTCCGAGGCGGTCTCGCGAACATGCTCGTCTGCGACATCGCGTGCGCCCAGTACCTGCTCGACCATCCCGACCAACGCCCTCGAGAACGGCACCCCGAAGGACGAGGCACCACCGAAATGAGGTAGACCATCGTGCCTACAGCAAGAAGATCCATCCGCGCGGCCGCGGCAGGATCCGTGGCCCTGAGCGTCGCACTGACCGGTTGTGCCGGTGCAGGATCAATCGGTACGTCCGGCCGCACCGTCACCATCGCGATGGTGTCGAACTCCCAGATGCAGGACGCACAGCAACTCGCGTCGCAGTTCGAGGCCGAGAACCCGGAGATCGACCTGAAGTTCGTCACCCTCTCCGAGAACCAGGCCCGCGCCAAGATCACCGCGTCCACGGCGATGGGCGGTGGCGAGTTCGACGTCGTGATGATCAGCAACTACGAGACTCCCCAGTGGGCGGAGTACGGCTGGCTCACGAATCTGTCACCGTACATCGAGCAGACCGACGGCTACGACGCCGACGACATCATTCCCTCGCTGCGCGAAGCACTCTCGTACGAGGGCGATCTGTACTCGGTGCCCTTCTACGGCGAATCGTCGTTCCTCATGTATCGCAAGGACCTGTTCGAACAGGCCGGCATCACGCTGTCCGACCCGCCGACCTGGACCGAGGTCGCCGAGGCCGCAGCGCAACTCGACAGCCCCGACATCAACGGCATCTGCCTGCGCGGCAAGCCCGGCTGGGGTGAGCTGCTCGCACCGCTCGACACCGTCATCAACACCTTCGGCGGACGGTGGTTCGACGAGAACTGGAACGCACAGCTGAACAGTCCCGAGGTACGCGAAGCGGTGCAGTTCTATGTCGACCTCGTCCGCGAGTACGGTCAGCCCGGTGCCGCGACGAGCGGATTCAGCGAGTGCGCCACGCAACTCGCGCAGGGCCGGGTCGCCATGTGGTACGACTCCACCTCCGCCGTCTCGACCCTCGAGGATCCCGCGTCGAGCAACGTCGTCGGGAAGATCGGCTACGCGGCCGCGCCCGTCCAGGAGAAGGGCCCCTCGGGCTGGCTCTACACCTGGTCGCTCGGCATCCCCGCGAGCAGCGAACACACCGAGGACGCCTGGAAGTTCATCTCGTGGATGACCGACCAGCAGTACCTGCGCACCGTCGGCGAGCAACTCGGCTGGGAGCGGGTGCCGCCGGGCAGCCGACTGTCGACCTACGAGATCCCCGAATACGCCGAGGCTGCCGCGGCCTACGGCCCGATCACCCTCGAATCCATCGAGGGAGCCGACCAGCAGAACCCCACGGTCGACCCCGTCCCGTACACGGGCATCCAGTTCGTGGCCATCCCCGAGTTCCAGGATCTCGGCACCCGGGTCAGCCAGCAGATCAGCGCCGCCATCGCCGGACGGCAGAGCGTCGAGGACGCCCTCGACCAGGCACAGAAGTACGCCGAGGCCGTCGGCGCGACCTACCGGGAGAAGACGTCATGACCGCACCTGCAGCGCAGCGTCCCGCACCGGACGCCGACGAGCGCATCCGCGCCGTACGGGAAGCGAAGGAGGAGCAGATCTCCCGCGCCGAGGGATGGCGCCGGCGCGGCCCCCTGCTCCCGGCCCTGATCTTCACGATCGTTGTCACACAGATCCCGTTCCTGTTCACGCTGTACTACTCGACCCAGTCCTGGAACCTCGTCAGCCCCGGCTCCCGCCGGTTCGTCGGACTCCAGAACTACGTCGACGTCTTCCAGGACAGCCAGTTCTGGCAGGTCACCCTGAACACGGTGATCCTCATCGTCGGCACGGTCCTGATCTCCGTGATACTCGGGCTGCTTCTTGCGCTCCTGCTCGACCGGGCGTTCCTCGGCCGCGGTATCGCACGGACCCTGCTCATCACGCCGTTCCTCGTCACCCCGGTCGCCAGTGCACTGATCTGGAAGACGTCGATGTTCGATCCCGTTTTCGGCATCGTCAACTTCGTTCTCTCCCCCTTCGGATTGGGAGAGGTGGACTGGATCAGCCGGTTCCCGCTCCCGGCCGTGATGGTCGCGCTGGTGTGGCAGTGGACGCCGTTCATGATGCTGCTCATCCTCGCCGGCCTGCAGTCGATGCCCCGCGACATCCTCGAGGCCGGCCGCGTCGACGGCGCCGGAGCCTTCGCACTGTTCCGCGAACTGACGCTGCCGCATCTGCGCCGGTTCATCGAACTCGGCACCGTTCTCGGCGCGATCTACCTGGTGAACACGTTCGACGCGATCTACATGATGACCCAGGGCGGACCCGGCACGGCCAGCTCCAACCTGCCGTTCTACATCTACCAGCGCGCGTTCCTCGGCTTCGACATCGGCCAGGCCGCGGCAATGGGTGTCGTGGTCGTCATCGGCACGATCGTCATCGCCACCTTCGCGCTGCGCCTGATCTTCACATCGTTCACCGGCAAGGAGGAAGCGGCATGAGCACCACGGCCACGCAGCCGCAGGCTTCGGACACCACGGCACCCACCGGCCGTGTCATGCGCACGGCCCGGAAGCGCAAGAACCGCAAGTTCAATCCCTGGGGTGTGGTCGCGTGGATCGCCGCCATCGGATTCTTCTTCCCGGTCTTCTGGATGGTGCTCACCGCCTTCAAGCAGGAGGCCGACGCCTACTCCGACCCACCGAAGTTCTTCTTCACGCCCACCCTCGACCAGTTCCGGGCGGTGTTCGAGACCGGAGTGGGCACGGCCCTGCTCAACTCGGCCTTCGCCACGATCGTCTCGACGGTGCTGGTCCTGCTGCTCGGCGTGCCGGCGGCCTTCGCGCTGTCGCTGCGGCCGGTGAAGAAGACCAAGGACGTGCTGTTCTTCTTCATCAGCACGAAGATGCTGCCCATCGTCGCGGCGATCATCCCGCTGTACGTGATCGTCGCGAACGTCGGCCTGCTCGACAACATCTGGGCACTGATCATCCTGTACACGGCGATGAACCTGCCCATCGCGGTGTGGATGATGCGGTCGTTCTTCCTCGAGGTCCCGGGCGAGCTGCTCGAGGCGGCGAGCATGGACGGCGCGAGCCTGTGGACGGCGGTGCGCGAGCTGATCCTGCCGCTCGTCTCCCCCGGCATCGCTGCGACCGCCCTGATCTGCGTGATCTTCTCGTGGAACGAGTTCTTCTTCGCCGTCAACCTGACCGCTGTTCAGGCGCAGACAATTCCCGTCTTCCTCGTCGGCTTCATCACCGGTGAGGGCCTGTACTGGGCCCGGCTGTCCGCCGCCGCGACGATGGCGGCGCTGCCCGTCGTGCTCGCGGGCTGGCTCGCCCAGAACAAGCTCGTGCGCGGCCTGTCGTTCGGCGCCATCAAGTAGACCCGATTCCTTTTACCAGCAAGGACTTCCATCATGGCCGACATCACCTACCGCAACGCCTCGTGCATCTACGAGAACTCCGACACCTTCGCGGTCGATTCGTTGAACCTCGACATCGAGAACGGTGAGTTCGTGGTCCTCGTCGGACCGTCCGGATCCGGCAAGAGCACCGCGCTGCGCATGCTCGCCGGGCTCGAGGACATCGACGAGGGGTCGATCTCCATCGGCGGCAAGGACATGACCGGTGTGCCGTCGAAGGACCGCGACATCGCGATGGTCTTCCAGAACTACGCGCTGTACCCGAACAAGACGGTCGCCGAGAACATGGGCTTCGCTCTGAAGATGCGCGGTGTGAGCGCGGACGAGCGGCGCCGCAAGGTCGAGGAGGCGGCGAAGATCCTGGACCTGACCCAGTTCCTCGACCGCAAGCCCGCCAAGCTGTCCGGTGGTCAGCGCCAGCGCGTCGCGATGGGACGCGCGATCGTGCGCGAGCCACAGGTGTTCTGCATGGACGAGCCGTTGTCGAACCTCGATGCGAAGCTGCGCGTGCAGACTCGCACCGAGATCGCGGCGCTGCAACGCCGTCTCGGCACCACCACCGTCTACGTCACCCACGACCAGGTCGAGGCGATGACGATGGGCGATCGCGTCGCCGTCCTGAAGAACGGAGTGCTGCAGCAGTTCTCCAGCCCCACCGAACTCTACGACCGTCCCGCCAATGCGTTCGTCGCCGGTTTCATCGGCTCACCGTCGATGAACCTGCTCCGCGCGAAGGTCGTCGACGACGGAGTCGTCGTGGGCAGCACCGTCATCCCCGTCGAACGCGACCGCATCGCGCGACTGCACTCTGCAGGCATCGAGGAGGTCACCGCCGGGATCCGGCCGGAGGACTTCGAGATCGCCGACGAGGGCGTCGAAGCCGTCGTCGAACTCGTCGAGGAACTCGGCAGCGAGTCGTACCTGTACACGCGGGTGCCCGGCACCGGCAATCAGGTGGTCGCGCGGGCCCTCGTCCGCACCCCCGCACGCCTCGCCGACACCGTGCACCTGCGCAAGCGCGAAGGTACGGTGCACCTGTTCCACGTCGACACCGGAGAGCGAGTGGGCGACTGACCCGGCGACGGAAGGATCCTCGGTGGGCGAGCAGAAGGAACGGATGCTGGCCGGCGAACTCTACATCGCCGACGACCCCGAACTCGCCGCCGACGCGCTGCGGGCAGCGCTGCTGACCGAGAAGTACAACGCGTCGAGTGCAGCGGATACGGATGCGCGTCGCGCACTCCTCGAGGAGTTGTTCGACTCGATCGGTGACGACGTGGAGATCCGGCCGCCACTGCAGGTGGACTACGGGTATCGGATCACCGTGGGGGACGGGACATTCGTCAACTTCGGCGCGATCATGCTCGACGTCGCGCCGATCACGATCGGCTCGGACGTGCAGATCGGCCCGAACGTGCAACTCCTCACCCCCACTCATCCCCTCGATCCCGATCTCCGCCGCGCGAAGTGGGAATCGGCGCAACCCATCACGATCGGCGACAACGTGTGGCTCGGCGGTGGCGCAATCGTCGGACCGGGCGTCACGATCGGCGAGAACACGGTCGTGGGAGCCGGCGCGGTGGTCACCCGCGACCTGCCGCCGAACGTCGTGGCGACGGGCGTACCTGCTCGGGTGACGCGCCGGCTCTGAGCCGATCGAAGCCACCGCCTCCGAGTCGATCGGAGCGGAACTTGCGTCGATCCCGACGCTCGCTATGCTGCCCCGCATGATCAGTCGCCGCGCACGCCTCGTCAGCTTCGTCGTCGTCGCGGGTGCGGCACTCGTCGCGGCAGGGTGTTCGCGCAGCGTGGAGGGTAAGGCCACCGCATCCGAAGCACCCCCCGAGCCGTCGAGCACCACGGCGACCTCGTCGGCGCCGACCACGACCGCGACCACCACGGCCGCACCGAAGCCGGTCGACCCCGACGACTACGCGGCGACCAGCGAGGGCGTGTACTACTTCGCCTCGCCGGGCGGGCAGTTCGGATGCGCCATCCTCGTCCACACCGCCCCCCTGACGGGCTGCCAGGGCACGATGCCGGCGAGTGCACCCCGGGTCCCCGGCAGCGGCGCGCCCGACGTGCTGGTGCCCGCGAACGCCCTGATGCTCGAAGGGGACGGCCCCGGAGAGTGGGTCAGCATCGGCGACATCGCGTTCACGGATCTCGGAGGTGCCCCGAATACGCTGCCCCACGGCAGCACTCTCACCGTTGATCCGTTCACGTGCACCGTCGACGAGAAGACCGCTGTCACGTGCGAGACGGACACCCATGGCTTCACCGTGTCGGAGACCGGTGGCGAGGTGTGGTGACCGCATCGGCGATCAAGGAGCGCGGTCAGGGCAGGTCGTCCCGCGCCATCGGCATCATGAAATCGCCGATCTCGTCCCGCATCCACCACTGGCGCGTCGCGCGTCGTTCGGCGCGCGTGGCGAAGCGGTAGCGGAACAGGCGGGCCCGCACCAGACGGGGCGGGTCGTCCGGGAACGGGTTGTGCCGGAGCAACTTCACGGTGGCCGGATCGTTCTCCAGCAGTTTTCCCGCGAACCGCGGGAACCACCCCGCGGCGTAGTCGCGCGAGATCCCCGCGAACCACATCAACCAGTCCAGACGCAGGTGGTACGGCGCGTACTGACGAGGCCTGCGATACACGTCGCCCGGTTTGCCCTTGAACTCGTACTCGCGCCACTCCGTCGCCGGTGTCACCACCGCATCGGTGGTGCCTTCGACGATCACTTCCCGCCGGGTGCGTGTGACGGTGCCGAACGCGCCGTAGGTGTTCACGAAGTGCCACTTGTTGAACGAGGCGTTCATCGCCTGCCGATGCGACATCAGATTCGACACCGGCCAGTAGCTGAGCACCGCGACCAGCACGGTCAGCGCCACCACGGCGACGGTGAACGCGATCGGTGTCGGACCGTAGGTCGTGGTGGAGTCGATCAGCAACCCGTAGAAGCTGTCGGGCACCACCGACAGCGCGATGACGATGGTGATCCAGTTGAGCCACGCGAAATTGCCGCTCGTCACCAGCCACAACTGCGTGACGATCATGATCAGTGCGGCGATCCCGGCGACCGGTTGCGGCAGGAACAATCCGAACGGCACGACGAGCTGGGTGAAGTGGTTACCCGCCACCTCCACCTTGTGCAGCGGCCGCGGGATCAGGTGGAAGTAGCGGCTGAGCGGGCCGGGCATCGGCTGGGTTTCGTGGTGGTAGTACAGGCACGTCAGATCGCGCCAGCACCGGTCGCCGCGCATCTTGATCAGTCCGGCACCGAACTCCAGGCGAAACAGCAACCAGCGCAGCAGAATCAGCACGAGCAGCGGAGGCGCGGTATCGGCGTTGCCCAGGAAGATCGCGAGCACACCGCCCTCGAGCAGCAGCGACTCCCAGCCGAACGAGTACCAGACCTGGCCGACGTTGACGATCGACAGGTACAGCAGCCACATCACGAACCACACGAGCATGCAGACCACGAGCGGCAACTGCTCGGTGACACCGAGCACCGTCACCACCGACAACACGAGACCCACCGCGGCAACCGCGGTGAACAGAGCGTCGGAGTATCTCCAGTGGAACAGGCTCGGCGACTGCCGGAACGATGTGAGCGCCAGGAAGCGCGGGGCGGGAAGGATGCCGCGTTCGCCGATCAGCGCCCGGAACTGCAGCAGGGCCGCGAGGAAAGCCACGGCGTACAGCACCGCGAGTCCACGGGTGACCAGCAGCCGCCCGATCGTGTACCCGTCCGCGTCCAACCAGTCCATCGCTCGGCTCGTTCGTCGTCTGTCGTGCGCGCCATCTCGAGCATGCCACGTCCGGTTCGCCGACGGAGACAGTGTTGCGACGATGGGTCGACGGGATCGGGCCTCGTCCTCACTCGATACGGGTGCGGAGACGGACCGGCTACACGCGGATCTCCCGCCGCAGCCCACTCGCTCGGAGCACCTGCCGTGCCACGCCCGCGCGTACCGCATCCTCGGTCCCGATGATCCGCACGTGCGACCGCGCACGCGTGATCGCGGTGTACAGCAGTTCGCGGGTGAGCAGCGCCGATCCGGAATCGGGCAGCACCACCGAGACGGTGCCGTACTGACTGCCCTGGCTGCGGTGGATCGTCATCGCGTAGACGGTGCTCACCGCCGGGAGCTGACTCGGGCGCAGTTCGAACGGCGTCTCGCCGCGTGCGAACGCCGCGACGAGTTCGTCGCCGCGCCGCACGACCACGCCGGTGTCGCCGTTGTAGATCTGCATGTCATGGTCGTTCGCGGTGACGAGCAACGGCCGGCCCGGATACCAGCTCTCGGGATCGAGTCGCTGCCCCGCGGCCTCCCCGATCCACTCGGCGGCCTGCCGCGCCCACCACTGCACACCGGCCGGGCCGTCACGGTGCGCGCACAGCAACCGATGTTCCTCGAACCGCTTCAGCGCCGTCTCGACGTCCCCCGTCTCGGCGGACTTGGTGACCTCGGCGGCGGAGCGGACGATGTCGTCGCGCAGGGCGTCGAGGTCGGAGGGGGCCACGAACGAGACCTCCGGGTCGCCCCTGCGCAGGATGTCGAGCACCTCGTCGCCGGCGCCCTTACGGACGGCCACCGCCAGCTCGGCGATCGCACCACCGAAGCGGCGGCCGCGGCTCAGCCGCACGACACCGCCACCGAGCCGGGCGCGTTGGGCCGGAGTGAAGGCCGCCTCGGCGGGGTCGTCGGCGGCCGCCACATCGCGGGCGACGACCCGCTCGAAGACCGGATCGAGGGTGCCGCTGACCGGGCGCCCCACGAGGTCGGCAAGCACAGCACCGGCGTCGACCGAGGCGAGCTGGTCGGGGTCGCCCACGAGGACGAGCCGGGTGTCGGGCCGCACCGCCTCGAGCAGGCGGCACATCATCGTCAGCGACACCATCGACGTCTCGTCGACGACGATCACGTCGTACGGCAGGTGGTTGCCCGCGTGGTAGCGGAAGCGGGTGCGGCCGCGCTGCCAGCCGAGCATCCGGTGCACGGTCATGGCGGTGAGATTCGGCGGCAGACCCAGCTCGGTCTCCTGCTCGCGCACCGATTCCTGGAGGCGCGCAGCGGCCTTGCCGGTGGGAGCGGCCAGGCCGATGCGCAGTTCGTGTCCGTACAGGCGGGTGAGCAGCGCGAGGATCCGCGCCACGGTGTGGGTCTTGCCGGTGCCCGGCCCGCCCGCGATCACCGTGGTCGGTCGGGTGGCGGCGAGTGCCGCCGCGACGCGCTGACGATCGGGTGCCGGCGCGGGCCGGGAGGGATCCTCGGGATGGTGGAACAGCTCGTCGAGTGTCGCCGCGATGCGCTCCTCGTCGAGGTCGGGGAACGTCGCCGTGCGCTCGGCGAGCACCCGGCGGATCGTCTGCTCCTGCCGGAAGTACCGGTCGAGATACAGCAGCGGACCTTCCGCGGTATCGACGAGACGCAGCGGACGCAGAGGTCCGCGGTCGCCACCGACCACGAGGGGGCTGCGACGCAGCGCCGCGAGCACGTCCTCGTCGCGAGGCCACGGCAGGCTCGCGGGGTCGACGACGGGATGGCCGTCCGCGTCCTCGTCGACCGTGACCTCGCGGAAACGGGTGAGGTCGAGGCACACCGACCCGGATCGCACGGCACGCACCGCCAGCGCGGTGGCGAGATGCACGTGCGGGTCGTCCTCGCCGCCGAGCGCCGCGAGTCGCAGGGCGACGTGCACGTCGGCGGCGGAGAGTGCGCCCACCTCGTTGAACTGCCGCAGAGCGCCCTTGCCGCGCTGGGCGATCCGAACGTCGGTCATGGACTCGATCACGAAATCATGGCCTTTCCGGCGAGGAGGTCGGACAGGTCGGTGACGAGATCGGCCGGCGGATGCCAGTCGAACACGCCACTGCCGGGTGGACTGTCCGGTCCGGCCATGCCGCGGACGAACAGGTACTGCACACCACCGAGGTGGACGTGCGGGTCGTAGTCGCGCATCCGCCACCGCAGATAACGGTGCAGGGCAACGGAATAGAGCAGAGCCTGCATCGGATAGTGCGCGCGGAGCATCTCCGCCGCCATCGACTCGCGGGTGTAGTGGACGGTGGTCAGTTCGTCGACGGGCGCGAGCCGGTTGGTCTTGTAGTCGACGACGACGAATCGCGGACCGTCGGTGCGCAGCACGGCGTCGATACTGCCGTTGAGGTAACCCCGCAGCGGCACGGACTCGAGGGTGCGCACCAGATCGGCGTAGGTCGCCATCGGATCGTCGGCGGGCAGGTGCCGGCGCAGCAACCCACCGACCGCGTCGAGGGTGACGGTGACGGGCACCGGGCTGTCGCCTCCGGTGAGCGGCAACTCGAAGTCGAGTTCGGAGAGCCGGTCGGACGGCGTGAAGTCGGCGAGGGTCCGGCCGAGTGGCCCGAGCGGGGTGCGCATCACCGGGAGCAACGCCGCCGCGAGCTGGACGGGGTCTATCGGCGACATCTGGCGTCGCACCGTCTCGTGGCAGCAGTCGAGCAGTTCGGCCTCGAGGTCGGCGGCGGAGGTGTCGACGACCTCGAGGACGGCGTGCACCAGCGTGCCGAAGATCGTGCCGCCGGGCAGTCCGTTCATCGGTGACGGAATGCCTTCGCGCGCCGCTTCCGGTGCGCTCAGCGGAGGCTCGGCAGGCTCGTCGGTCGTCACCGGTTCCTCCACCTCACCGCTCACCACGGGCGCATCGTGCACCGAGGCGGTGAGCGCCGAATAGGAGGTCCTGCGCCAGTTCTCGTCGACGACCCGATCGAAGCGCGCGGCGGCGAGTGGGCCGGTCTCCACGCGGGGGCGGGTCCAGCGCAACACCGGAATCGGGTGCGGCCCGACCGCTTCGGCGGCGATGACCCCGTCGGCGCGCGCGGCCCACCGGTCGAATTCCTCGGCCATGGCCTCGTCGTGGCCGATCCGGCCTTCCGCGGAGACCTCTGCCGAACCGGGATCGCGGGCGAACAGCAACCGGTGCAGCGGAGACCGCGAGGTGGGGGTGGACGGCGCCCACCAGAGAGTGAGCGCACACTGCGCGCGCGTCACCGCCACGTACAGCAGGCGCAGTTCCTCTCCCGCCTCCTCGAGTTCGTGCTGACGCCGCCGCGCGACATAACCGGGACCGCTCTTGCCGCCCACATCGAGGATGCGTCGGCCGTACTCGTGCAGCAGCAGCTTGTCGGGCTCGGGGTTCTTCGCGGCATCCCACCCGTACGGGACGTGGACGACGGGGAATTCGAGTCCCTTGCTGCCGTGCACGGTGAGGATCTGGACCGCCGCGGCGTCGCTGTCGAGGCGCCGGATCCGGTCGGCTCCACCTCGGTCGGGGTCGTTGATGCGATCCTCGAGCCAGCGGGTGAGTGCCGCCAGCCCCAGCGACTGTGCCGAGGCGACGTCCTCGAGCAACTGTGCGACGTGCCGGATGTCTGTGAGGGTGCGTTCCCCGGACGGCTGATCGAGGAGGCGGGCCTCGACCGAACCGAAGGACGCGAGGCGTTCGAAGACGGCGGCGAAGCCGGTGCGGGCGTAGACGTCGTTCAGTTCGCGGAGCAGTCCGCCGACCTCCACGACCAGCGCTTCGCCCTCCGAATCGATGTCGGTCATCGTGCGGCCGAGCAACGGGGTGAGCGCGGCGAGCCGGACGCGATCGGCGCGATGGGGCTGCTCGAGCGCATAGAGAACCCACAGCCAGTGCTGTGCGGACGGTGTGGCGAACACACTCGTGCCCCCGGAGACCACGCACGGCACGTTCGCCTTCGTCAGCGCGTCGTGGACGAGCGTCACCTGTTTGTGTTTGCGCACGAGGACCGCGATGTGCCCGGGTTGCACACGCTCGGGCCCGGAACCGAGGTCGACGGTGACGTTCTCGTCGTCGAGCAGGCGCACGATGTCGGCCGCCACGTCGCGAGCGACCCGCCCACGTAAGCCGTCGAGGTTCTGCGGGAAACCCCAGTCGTTGAGCGGACCGGCACCGGCGCGGGGCAGGTGACGCACCCGCAGGGGCGCGATACCCGAGAGCCGGGAATCGGCGGCTGCCGCCTTCACCGGGTTCACCACGATGCGGGGATCACCGAGAGCCGCACCGAGATGGACGTGTTCGAGCGCCCGGACGAGATCGCCGTCGCTGCGCCAATTGGTGGTCAGCTCGCAGTAGGTGTCGGATTCGGAGACGGCGTCGAGATAGCTGAGCACCTCCGCGCCGCGGAAGGCGTAGATCGCCTGTTTCGGGTCGCCGACGAGCACGAGCGTGCTGTGCCCGTGGAACGCCCGGCGCAGGATCTCCCACTGCTTGGGGTCGGTGTCCTGGAACTCGTCGACGAGGACGACGGAGAAGCGCGCACGCATCCGCCGGCAGGCGGCGTCGCCGTGCTCCGGATCGCCGAGCACCGCGTGCAGTAGGGACAACTGGTCGTCGAAGTCGCGCAGTCCGAGCCGGCGCTTGCGCCGTTCTACCTCCTCGCGGACCGCACGCGCGAATTCCACACGCTCGCCTGCCGCGGTGCCGTCGGCGTCGTTCGGTGCGAGTTCGGCCTGCGGGTCGAAGATCGCCTCCTTCGCGGCGACGGCCGCCTCGGCGTAGGTGATGGGGGCCTGTCCCCTGCCGTAGCGCCGCAGGTAGAGATCGTCGACGACCTCCACCCGCAGGTCGTCGACGTCCTCGACGACCGTGACGTCGGGTTCGCGTTCACCGGCGATCCCGAGTTCGTCGAGCATGCGGCGGCAGAAGCCGTGCGTGGTGGAAATGGTGCCGGAGTCGAAGTCGGACAACGCCTGTCGTAGGCGGGCCCGCCGCGCGTCGACGTCCTCGCTCGCGAGATGACGGACGAGCATGTCGGTGCTCGCCCGCGCACTCTCGGGATCGGCGAGGGCGGTGGCGACCTGCGCGAACCGGTTCCGGGTACGTTCGCGCAGTTCCTGCGTCGCAGCCCGGCTGAAGGTGACGAGCAGCAGATCCGACAGGTGGGCGCGCCCTTCGGCGACGAACCGGGTGGCGAGCCCGACGATCGCGTACGTCTTCCCCGTTCCCGCGCTGGCCTCGAGAACGGTGGTGCCGCTCGGGAGCCGGCCGAGCAGATCGAAGCCTGCCGGCGGCGGACCGCCCGCGGCGCGCGGATCGGTGATGGCGGTATCGGGCACGCTGCGTCCTTCTCTCACGGGCGTCCCTGGTTCTCGGAGGCGAGCAGGGGTTCCCACAACCGTCGGGCGAGCACACCGAAACGGGTGGGGTCGTCGAACCAGCCGGCCTCGACACCCTCCGGTGCGTCGGCGGTGAGCTGCCCGAACGTGACGTCGGGCCCGTACAGATACTGCACGTGACGGTCCTTGCCGTCGCCGAACGCGCCACCGAACGCCTTCCCGGCGGCCGACAGTGCCATCTCCACGGAATCACCGCGGTGGCGGCGATCGGCGTACTCGGCCGACGCGCCCGTCACGAGCGGCAGCGGCCGGCACAGTCCACGATCGCGCAGATCGACGAGTGCGGCGAGCAGCGCGACGGGATCGGCGGGAGCCAGAAGGGTCGAGCGCCAGGCCGGATACGAGCGCGAACGGCTGCGCCCGGTGGTCACCGCACGCCACTGTCCGGGATGACCCGAGGCGACGACGGCGAGCAACCGGATCCATGCTTCCAGCCGGTGTTTCGGGGACAGCTTGGAATAGGTGCTGCGGGCCAGTACCTCGCCGTGTACACCTCCGACGGTGCCGGTGAGCCGACGACCGTCGCCGAGATCGACGCGGATGTCGACGGTGCGGGCCTGCCCGGTGTGCACACCGGCGCAGGCGTGCACGAGGCGGTCGACGTTGTCGCTCACCGCGTCGAGGGTCCTGCGGCCGAGCGCGAACGGCGGGAGCGTGCCGCGACGCCATTCCGCGTCCTGGAAGGCACCCGCGGACATGCCCGCCAATCGCGCTTCGAGCATGCGGTCGCCCAGTTGCCACTGAGCGAGACCGTCGAGTTCGACGTCGAGTGCGTCGGCGATGCCCTCGTCGGTGTCGGGGATCCGCAGACCGAGTCGCTGCCGGAGGAATCCCTGCGTCGGATGTGTCAGGAAGGAAACGAGTTCGTCGAGATCGACATCGGTGCGTGCCGGGGCCGGAAGGTCGTCGACGAGGAGCGCACCCGACCGGTCGCGCTCCACCGAACCTCCTTGTCCGGCACGGGCTCCCGCGAGTGCGGTGACACCGAACCCGAACGGGTCGTCGGCCCGGAAATTGCGCGGATCGAAGGGCTGCAGGGGATGTCGCCGCACGATGCGCTCGTCGTCGACGTCGACTCCCGTCATCGTCGACACCACGTCGCGCACCTCGGTGAGCGGAATCGCCGGTGGGCGCAGTGCTCCGGTGACGGCGTCGGCGCCGGTGTGGAACAACAGCACACGCTCCTCCGCGGCCATCAGCGCGTCGAGCAGCAGCTGCCGGTCCTCGCTGCGCGGATCACGCTCTCCCACACAGGGATTCTGGGTCAGGACATCGTCGCCGTCGATGTGGGCCGTGCGGGGGAAGACGTCGTCGTCGAGACCGAGGAGAACCACCACGCGATGGGGCACCGAGCGCATCGGCACCATCGTGCACACGGTCAGTTCGCCGGTACGGAAGTTCGAGCGCGACGGACGCCCGGCGAGCCGGGAGGAGAGCATGGACCGGACGTCGCTCAGGGACAACTGCGTGTCGCCGGCGTGCGCGACGGCGTCGCCGATCTCGCGCCGCGCGCGGGTGAGCTGCCATGCGTCGGCGGCGGGAACGTCGGCGAGCAGATCGATGCCGTAACCGAGTTCGTCCGACCACCGCCCCGCCGGGTGCGGGCCGCGCAGCCGGAGCAGCACCACCGTCAGCCGGTCGATGAACTCGGCGAACCGCCCGGCGAGGTCGATGTCGTTGCTGTCGACGTCGTCGAGGGGCAGCGACAGGGACAGCCACTCCCCGTCCGCGCCGTCTGCGGCGACACCGAGCAGGATACGGTCGAGTGCCGCACCGAAAGTGTTCTGCATGAAGTCGCCGAGACCGAAACTCTTGCGCTGCCACGGGCCGAGACCCCAACGGGCACCGGTCTCGGTGGTCCACTCCTGCAGGCGTTCGAGTTCGTCGTCGTCGAATCCGAACTTGCGGCGCACCGGAGCCGACGCGGCGAGGTCGAGGACTTCGCTGGCGGTGACCCGGCCGTCGGCGAGCGCGAGCAGTTCGGACACCACCGCAAGGATCGGATCGGTGCGGCGCAGGCCGCGATCGGCGAGACGGACCCGCAGCGTGTGGCCGGGATGCTCGCCGACCCCGGCACCGAAGGCGGCATGGACGAGCGGCGCGTACGTCTCGACGTCGGGGCACATGACGACGACGTCGCGCGGTTCGAGCGTGGGGTCGTCGCGGAACAGGTGCAGCAGGCACTCTCGGAGCACCTCGACCTGCCGGGTGGGGCCGTGGCAGGCATGGATCATCACGGTCCCGTCGGGCGCGGCCGATCCGTGTGCGGGGGCGCGGTCGTCGCGGAGATCGGCCTGCAACCGGCCGAGGAGCGTCGCCGGCGGCCGGGGTGAGGGATGCGGAAGGTCGGTGCACTCGAGGCCGGAGAGCCGGCTCTGAAGTTCGCGTACGTCGCGGCCGAGCGCGGCCAGCAGCGGGTGCTGCACCCCGAGAGCGCTGTGGTCGTCGGCGCGACGCGTCGACTCCGGACGCCGGGTCAGTCCGTCCCACATCACCGGGCTCGGGTGCGGGAGCCAGATGTGCACGTCGCGGTGGTGCCCGAGCGCGGTCAGCACCTCGACGAGGACGGTGTCGAGCCGGGTCGGACCGAAGATCGACAGTCGTTCGGGCAGGTCGACGACGTCGGGGTCGTTGCGCAGCCGGCCGCACAGTTCGTCGAGTCGCTGCGACGGGCTGTCGACGCCGATGCGGGCGCGCAGCCGTCGCCACAGCTCGGCTTGCCAACGCAGATGGTCGTCGAGAGGCGCACCCGTGCCGTCGGTGTCGTTCCCCGCCGCCCACTGGGAGATCATCCCGGGGCGCTGGAGTCCGTAACTGCGGAGAAGGCCGGTGAGATGCGCTGCGGTGGCGTACCGGCGTCCGGCCCGGTGGTCGTCGGCGCCGTGACCGAGATGCCGCGCGAGGGTGGCGCACCACGGTTCGCCGACGCACTCGTCGATCACCCCGAGCAGCGACCACAACATGCGGGAGGGATGCCACGGATCGTCGTCGGCGGTGATGCCGGAGGCCGCGGCGAGCGCTTCGTCGACGAGGCGGGACGGGGACGGGAAGTCGATGTTGGCGGCCACCCCGTCGCCGGCGGAGGAACCGAGCATTCCCGACAACCGCTGGGTGAGCCATCTTTCGACACCGCGCGCGGGCACCGCGACGACCTCCCGCGCGAACGGATCGTCGAGGGGCTCGGCGAGCACCTCGGCCAGCGCATCCGCCAGGATGCCGGTGCGCTCGGCACGGTGCAGTATCAGCACGCGTCGCTCCCCCTCGTCGTCGCTCGTTCCCGTCCGGTACGGCTTATCACACCGCCCGGACAGGCGACTGCGTCGCAGGTCGCGAGTGCTCCGTGCCGGAGGTTGCGGGCGCTCCGTGCGACGGACGAGCTACAGGGCGGGACGAACCCCGCCGGGAGAGACGCCGAAGACCGCCATCGATCGCGTACCCGCGATCGAGACGACGTCCCCGGCACGAAGTGGAGTACGGGGACTGCGGACCTGGCGATGATTGACGCGGACGAGACCTTCCATGAGCAGCGCCGCCGCTTCACCGCCCGAGCCGGCCAGTCCGCTCTCCTGGAGGAAACCGAACAGGGAGTCGCGCACGAGTGCCTCCATGACACCTACGGTCCCCTCCGGAGGCGACGATGCCTCCTCACACGGGGTCCGTGCGGGTGCACATCCGATGAACACACGGCGAACACCGGCGGCCGGGATTCAGGTCTCGGTCGAGATGTCGAACAACGACAACTGGTTCTTCGTCATCTCGGCAGTGATATCCGCGCGGTAGCGCTCCCCCAGATTCTGTGCGACATGGGCAGGACAACCGAGTTCGCTGCCGATCTGCTCCCAGGTGTATCCGGCCTCGCGGCGTTCCCACGCGTAGCCGCCGTCCTCGTCCCACGGCATCGACATGATCCGATGGTGGCCTGGGTCACACCCCTCTTCAACGACCTGACCCGGTGTGTCGCCGACGAATCCGGCGGGAACGACGATGCCGCCGTACCTCGGAAGAGGAACGACGGCATCGGACCAGATGATCCGTCGATCGGAAGCCGATCGATCGGGCGCCCCTGCGAATCAGTTCTCCGTGAGCCACTTGTCGAGGTCGGTCCGATCGTTCTGGACGATGTTCTCGACGAGCTGGACGATCAGGCCCTCGATCTGCCCACCGACGACGGGAACCTTGACGGTGGCCTCGCCACGCACCTCGATCTCGGTACCGCCGTCCGCGTTGCCACGAAGCTCCGAACGGCCCGCGATCGTGATCGGCAGCCCCGACGTGCTGCCGGCGAGGGTTCCCTGCGCCGTACCGTCCTCGAGTCCGCCCCATTCGTCGGTGCGCTCGATGATCAGAGGTCCTCGCACCACGCCCCGGACGACCGCGGGCAGCGCGGAGGTGTCGATCTGGTCGGAGACCTTCGCGCGGAAGGTCCCGGGACCGGAGCCGACCTCGAGCTGCGCCACGCCGGTCTGGCTCGCAGCCAGTCGGCTGTTCCAGAAGTCCTCGCTGGTCAAAGCGCCGTGGACGCGTTCGACGCTGTGGTCGAGCGTGGACGTGAAAACGAATTCCTTGGACATGACCGGAGACGATATCCTCCCGCTCGGATCTGGACGAAACGGGCCTACCGGTGTCGTTCTGCCACGTCAGAGAACAGCGACGAGGGTCGCCGCCGCTCCTCCGACGACACCCACCAGAGCGAGCCCGGCCGCCAGGGATCCTGCGACCACCGCGGCGGCTGCGAATCCGCAGACGGCGAGGACGACGAACATCAGCATGCCCGCGATCGGGTGCTCGAGCAGGGCCGGCATCTCCTCCGTCACCGGAGGTTCCACCTCCCTCGACGCCACGGCGGCCGACGGCGGGACCTCGACGGACCGCGCGTCGATCGTCTGCGCCGGAATGTCGGCCGACTGCGACGGAGCAACCGTCGCCGGAGCGGTGATCACGTCCGTGGGCATGACGGGTGCTGCCGTGGTCATCGTGTCGTCCCCGCTTTCCTTTGTGCTGCTTGCGGCCGTCTCACGGTCGCCGATCACCTGAGGAGTCAGGCGGACCGCGTCTCGTCCCGGCCTCGATCTCTCACGTCAAGGTGTGCTCCGAAGTTTCCCCGCGAGCAACCGGCTCAAACCGAGACCCGTGCGACTCGCGTGCGCCGAGTGGTCACTGCAGCAACGAACCCGACCAGAGGGTGTGTTATGGATCACATAGACGTTAGCAGTTACGGGGGTCGGGTAGCCGACAGTTGTCACGTCATTTCTCGATGGATGTGAATTCGTCGGTAGATCACCGACTCTTCCAGTGCGAAGGAGGCGAACGCACGATGACCGAGAACCGAACTCCCGCGTTGCTCACCCAGTTGCGCACTCTCCACGAACTGACCCATGCAGAGACCCAGGTCGCCGAAACGCGTGTCGCGCAGGCCCGAACCGAAGCGGTACGCAAGGAGCTGACCGAGAACGCCGAGAACTGCCGCATCCGTGCGGTGGCGATCGAAGAGGCGATCCGCGATCTGGGCGGACTTCCCGATGTGGTCGGGCCGTTCATCGGCCGCGCCGCCATCATGGTGAAGACCCTCACCGAGCAGGCGCAGCCGTTCGACGAAGCACTGCTGTCGGACCTCGCCCTCGAACATCAGCTCCTCGACCGTGCCCGCTACGTGAAGGCACTGGCCATCGCGGGCGGACACAAGTCGATCGTGTCGCTGGCGGACCGTCTGATCACGGCTCACACGGCGACGGTCGAGTGGCTCACCACCGTCATCGCGGAGGAGGCGCTCGGTGGTCCTGCCGCTCTGCGTCGCACTCCCCTGCAGGCCGCGGCCGGCGCAGCGGTGCGCCTGGTCAACACGCCGGTCACCTGGTCGGCGCGCAGCATCGATCGAGCGATCGATGTCGCCCGCTCGACGCGTCCCCGCATCGAGTCGCTGCTCTCGCGCGGCGCGCATGCCGGTGACGTCGCAGCCAAGACCATCGGTGCCTCGCGCGATGCGGCTCTCGAGACGGCCGAGCGCGTGAGCCGTCGTGAAGGCGCCGACGGCACCGCCGACGCTCTGCACAAGGCACGCAGCGCCTCGGGTGTCCTCACCGAGGAGGAGTTGCCGATCCGGAACTACGACGATCTCACCGTCCCGAAGGCCGTGGCGGCGGTCAAGGAACTGACCGAGCCCGCGGACATCCGGGCGATCGTCGCCTACGAGGAAGCGCACAAGGCACGACACGGTGTTATCTCCGCGGCCCAGACCCGTCTGGCCGCCATCGCGCAGGAAGTGGTCGGCATCTGATCCGCCGCACCCAGTCACGTCACACGATCGCCGGGTCCCTCGTGGGCCCGGCGATCGTCGTCACTGTCGCGGGCCCGGCGACCCATCGTCACCGCCGGTGTCGGTCCCGCTCACAGCGGGTACCCGGCCTCTGCGTTCATCAGAGAGGACACACCATGACCCGCATCTTGTTCGTCGTCAGCTCCGCCGATCATTGGACGTTGCAGGACGGCACCCGCCATCCCACGGGCTTCTGGGCGGAGGAACTCGTCGAGCCGTACACCGTCTTCGACGAAGCCGGCTACGACATCACCGTTGCCACTCCGGGCGGCCGCACGCCCGTCGTCGACCAGGCCAGCCTCGAACCCGACGCCGCAGGCGGTGAGGACCGCGTGGCCGAGTTGAAGTCGTCGCTCGAGAAGCTGCAGCCGGTGCTCACCGGTGCGGCGGTGCTCGAGGACCAGCGGGCCGAGGACTTCGACCTGCTGTTCGTGCCCGGTGGCCACGCCCCGATGGAGGATCTGGCCGTCGACGAGCGGTTCGGTGAACTCGTCCGGCACTTCGTCGAGGCCGACAAAGTGGTCGCGATGGTGTGCCACGCCCCGGCTGCCCTGCTTCCCGCCCACGAGTCCGGCGGTCGCTGGTTGTTCGAGGGTTACAGCCTGACGGCGTTCACGAACGTCGAGGAGGTCCAGGCGGGACTGGCCGACAAGGCACCTTGGTTGCTGCAGGACCGCCTGCAGGAGGCCGGGGCCGTCTTCTCGTCCACGGACGCCTGGCAGCCGCACGTGGTGGTCGACCGCGTCCTGTACACGGGCCAGAACCCGGCCTCCTCGCGGCCGCTCGCCGAACGCGTCGTCGCCGAGATCCCCGCGCGCGCTACGTCGTGACCTTGCGGACGAAATCGATCGTCCGCTCGAGCGCGGCACGCGCATCCGGTGTCGACAGATCGAACTGGTACTCGTGTGCCAGTTCCGGTGTGTGGTCGTCCGGATAGAACAACGCATCCACCTGCACACCCAGTCCGGTGAGACGCTGCGCGAGCCTCTCGGACTGGGTGGCGGTGAGCGGATCGGCGTTGCCACCGGAGATGTAGGTGGCCGGGAAGTTCTCGGTGACCGAGTTCAATACCGACATCTGGCCCGCCGCATCCGAAGTGGCGAACTCCCGGGCGCCGGTGTAGGCCCACATCGCCTGCTCCACGCCCCATCCGGTCAGCCCGCCGCTCCCACCGATCGCGGACACGTCGTAGATGCCGCAGTTGAGCACGACACCGCGAACGTTCTCCCGAGTGAACGCCGGGTCGACACCGAGGGTCGCGGCGTAGTCGGGGTCGGTGATCGCCGCGGCGATCTGCGCGGACAGTTGCGCCCCGGCCGAGTCACCGGCGAGCACGATCCGCTCGGTGTCGATGTGCAGTTCGTCGGCGTGCTCGAGCAAGTAGCGCTGTGCATCGACGAGTTGCCGCACCGGGGTCGGATAGCGGTGGCCCGGTGCGAGCGAGTAGCCGACCGACACCACGGTGAATCCGGCGGCCGCGAGACGCCTGTAGTAGCCCGCGTAGTTGGTGCGGTTACCCGACAACCACGCGCCACCGTGCGTCCACACGATCGTCGGCAGCGCCTCGGTGGTCCCCGGCGGTGTGTACACGTCGAGATAGGCGTCCGGGTCGTCCTCCCCATAGTGGAGGTCGGCGACGAAGTCCGTCTCCGGAGCGTGCACCGCGAGCTTCGCGGTCTGCTCCCGCGCGTCGCGTTCGAACACCTTCCGCACCACCAGTGATCCCGGCACGGGGGTGAGGACGAACGCCGCCGCCACGACGACGAGCACCACGACGAAGACGATCAGGATCCATCGACCGACGCGCCGACGCGGCGCTCTGTCCGTACTGCCCTCCGACACCTGTCACTCCTACCCGGGTCACGACGCGCCCGGGCGGATCCGGACCGAACGATCATGTCAAACAGTGCGGCGGGATGCGGGTTCTCGGGCGGGGCGTCCGCGCCGCGAGACGACCGTCAGGGTTGTTCGCTCAGCGCCTGCAATCGGGTCTCCTCGAGGTCGAGGCGGCGCTGGGCCGCATCGAGCGTCTGCGAACTGTAGGTACCGCGCGCCCGGCCCTCGAGCAGTGCCCCGCGTTCGGCCGCGATGGTGAGCAGCCGCAGTGGTCACGACGACGAGAAGGACCGCGAGTCCGCTGATGGCCTTGATGTTCCGGCGGAAGTCCTGGGCCGGCATGCTCAGCGCGGCCGAGTACAGCCGCGATGCTCACGGTGCCGGCGATGCCGACCACTGCCATGAGGGCCAGTTCCATTCGGATCATTGTGCTCGCTCATGACCCTTCGGCCGCGGAGCGGTGCACGTGGTGTTCGTCGTACGTAGACGGATATCGCGAGCTTTCTCGTTGAATGAGAAGAATCGATCCTACGAGCCGTCATCGCTCCCACACTCGTGGAACACATCGGTGTCCCACGCGCGCGGGACGGCGACGACCACGCTGAGGAGAACCCTATGGCCTTGCTCGACGAAGCCCTGTGGACGGGAAAGATCCATCTCGACGGCTGGCGCCCCGGCAACGGCGGCACCACGAAGGTCACCAACCCCGCGACCGGGGAACAAATCGCCGAGATCGGCCTGGCCGACCCCGATGACGTCTACGCCGCCGCCCGCGCCGCCGCCGCCGCGCAGAAGTCCTGGGCCGCCACGGCGCCGTCCGAGCGTGCGGAGATCCTTCGTCGCGCCGGCGAGAAGTTCCGTGAGCACGCCGACGAACTCATCGGCTGGGGACTCCGCGAGGCCGGGTCCATTCCGGACAAGGCCGCCATGGAGGTGTTCGGTTCCGCCACCGAGTGCTTCGAGGCGTCGGCGCTGCCCACCCATCCGCACGGTGAGTACCTGCCCTCGGACAACGGTCACTGGTCCATCGCGCGCCGCCTGCCCGCCGGCGTCGTCTCGGTGATCGCGCCGTTCAACTTCCCGTTGCTGCTCGCGATGCGCTCGGTTGCCCCGGCTCTCGCCCTCGGCAATGCGGTGCTGCTCAAGCCGGATCCGCGGACCACCGTCATCGGTGGTGTCGCCGTGGCCCGGATCTTCGAGGAGGCCGGACTACCCGCCGGTGTGCTGCAGGTGCTACCCGGTGGGGGTGACGTCGGCGCCGCGACCGTCGATGCTCCCGAGGTGCGGGTGGTCTCGTTCACCGGATCCACCGCCGCCGGACGCCACGTCGGCAAGGCCGGCGCGGAACATCTCAAGCGCACCCACCTCGAACTCGGCGGCAACAACGCGATGATCGTGCTCCCCGGCGCCGACGTCGATCTCGCTGCCGGTGTCGGAGCGATGGGATCGTTCTTCCACCAGGGCCAGATCTGCATGACCACCGGCCGGCACCTGGTGCACGAGTCCGTCTACGACGACTACGTGCGCGCCCTCGCCGCGAAGGCGGATGCGCTCGTCGTCGGCGATCCCGCAGGCGGCCCGGTTCACCTGGGCCCGATCATCGACGAGCGTCAGCTGGCGAACATCGACACGATCGTGCAGGACACCGTCGCCGCGGGCGGCACTCTCGCTGCCGGAGGCACGCACGAGGGGTTGTTCTACCGGCCCACCGTCCTGACCGATCTGACCACCGAGATGCCCGCCTGGGGCCAGGAGATCTTCGGTCCCGTCGCGCCGGTGCTGAAGTTCTCCGACTCGGACGAGGCCGTCGAACTGGCCAATGCGTCCGAGTACGGCCTGTCGGTGAGCATCGTCGGCGACGTGGGACAAGCGATGAAGATCGCCGACCGGATCCACTCGGGCAAGATCCACATCAACGAGATGACCGTCGCCGACGAGGCCAACGCTCCCTTCGGCGGGGTCGGGGCATCCGGTACCGGTTCCCGTTTCGGCGGTCCGGCCGCGAACATCGAGGCGTTCACCGAGACCCAGTGGGTCACGGTGCGTCCCGACATCGCGCCCTACCCGTTCTGACGCAGATCGCGAATCGGCCGGGCGAGCGTGTGCTCGCCCGGCCGTTCTCGTATGCCCGACAGGACTATTCGGCGAAGGTGAGTCCGCGGGCGGCTCGTTCCTCCACCGCCGCGGCCGTCTCCTCCGCGATCAGGTCGGCGTTCACGGCCGCCCCTGTCATCACGCCGGCGCCTGCAGCGACCACGACCACCGCGGAGAGATCGGCGGAGTTGCCCGCCGCCCACACGCCGGGCAGAGCGGTCTTCCCCGTCGGATCGGTCTCGATGAGGGTCCCCACGGGATGGTCGGTGACCGTTCCGCCGAGCTGCTCGTACAGGTCGGCGCGGGCGACGAAACGCGGTGCCACCACCACGGCGTCGACCTCGACCTCGGTGCCGTCCTCGAGCACCACGGCACGGACCTCCTCGCCGTCCGCTCGCAGTTCCGCGACGGTGCCGTCGACGATCCGCACGTCGCGCGCCTCGAGCTGGTCGCGGGCCTCGCTCTCCAGGGCGGGCGCCGAGTGGGTGAAGAAGGCGACGTCGTCGCTGAGCTGACGGAACAACAGGGTCTGGTGCACGCTCATCGGCCCCGACGAGATCACGCCGACGCGCCGGTCCCGAACCTCCCAGCCGTGACAGTACGGGCAGTGCAGGACACTCTTCCCCCACAGTTCGCGGACTCCGGGCAGGTCGAGCAGCTCGTCGACCAGTCCCGTCGCGAGGATCAGTCGACGTGCCTGCACGGTGGTGCCGCCGGAGAGACCGATCTCGAATCCCGTGTCGCTGCGACGAGCGGATTCTGCTCGTGCGGACAGGATTTCGGCGCCGTATCCGGCGGCCTCCTTCCGTCCGAGAGCCAGCAGTTCGGTCGGCGCGATGCCTTCGTGTCCGATCACGTTGTGCGCGGCCGCGGCAGGGGCGTTGCGCGGTTCTCCGGCATCGACGACAAGCACCGAGCGGCGTGAGCGTGCCAGCGCTGTGGCGGCACTCAGTCCGGCCGAGCCGCCGCCGATCACGACGACGTCGTAACCGTCCTGTGTGGGGTTCTCCTGGGTGTTCATCGGTTCTCCTCCTTGATTGCCCGTGCGATCCACACGGTTCGGGATCCACGCACCACCAGATCTGCCCGGTGCAGCACCGAATCGGGGCCGTCGCCGACGAGCCGATCGAGCGTGTCGAGATCCTCGTCGGACACGGCGTTGTCGAGGCCGGTCCGCATCCAGCTCAGCACCGCGTGGGCGTATCGGCGTGAGGTGTCGTCGACGTCGGCACCGAGTTCGTCGCGGCGCATCTCGACCATATCGAATCCGGCGCGACGCAGGTTGTCGCTCCAGTCGGGCCATCTGTTCCACCCTCGGGACGCCGCGGCCTCGTGACATCTCGCTTCGAGTCCCGGCGTACCGATACCGATGTCGTCGGGCAGGAATCGTGGTTGCGACTCCATCTCGGTAACGACCACCGTCCCCCCGGGTGCCATCGCCTCGGCGAGTTGCCGGAGCGTCGCATCCGGATCCTCGATGTGGTGCAGGGACAGGGCCGCCCAGGCGAGGTCGATCGCACCGACGGTCGGCAGTCCTGCATCGAGGTCCGCCTCGACGGTCCGGATCCGATCACCGAACCCGTTGTGCTCGGCGGTCTTCCGGAGTCGATCGAGCATCCCGGCGGACCGGTCGAGGGCGACGAGCTGCGCGTGGGGGAACCGGCGCGCCAGGGCGAGGGTGCCCGTTCCTGTGCCGGCGCCGATGTCGACGACGCTGCGCGGTTCGCGCTCGAGCTGTCCGGCGACCCGGTCGAGCAACGACTCGAAATAGGGCCGGTTCATCGCGGCGTCGAGGTCGAGCACCTCGGCCATCGACTCGTCGTGCGCGTGGTCGTGCGGTGCGTGGTGGGCGTGGTGGTGCATGACTTCACGTTAGGTCGCGTCATCCAGTTTCGGCATACACTCTTGCCTATGGAGCAAGAATCGTCCGATCTGGACCAACTCATCCGTCAGCGCATCCGCAGCCTGCGGCTCGCGCGGGGGTGGACCCTCGACGCTCTCGCAGGCCGGTGCCACATCAGCCCGTCGAACCTGAGCCGCATCGAGACGGGCCGGCGCAGGATCGCACTCGACCAGCTCGTTCCCATCGCGCGGGCACTCGACACCACGATCGACCAGCTCGTCGAATCCGGTGAGGATCAGGACGTGGTGATCAGGCCCCAGCCGTGCGACACCCCGGGGTACACGACCTGGCTGTTGTCGCGGGAACGATCACTGGGCGGCGTCACCATCGCCAAGATGCGGATCACGCGGCAGGAGCCGATGCCGGCGGACACGCTCCCCGTGCACCCGGGGCACGAATGGTTCACCGTCCTGACGGGCACCGCCCGGCTCCAGCTCGGCGAGCGGACGATCCTCATCCAGGAGGGCAACGCCGCCGAGTTCTCGACGATGACGCCACACGCGATCAGCGCGCACGACGGACCGGCGGAGATCCTCACGATCCTCGATCAGAACGGGGAGCGTGCGCACCTGCGCAACCCCGGATCGCACTGAAGCAGCCGGGTTCGCCGATCAGGCGTACAGGCGGTCGACGAACGCCCGGAGATTCTCGCGGACGCGTTCGGCCTTCTCCTCCGGCTCGAGATCCTCGCGGTACCGGCTTCCCAGAGCGGGCTTCTTCTTGCCGCGCGCGTACAGCGAACACTGCAGGTCGATGCACATGTACGTCCCGACAGCGTTGCCCGCTCGCCCCGCATCGCCGACCTTGTTGGCCGTCATCAGGGCGATGCCGCCCCGGGTGTGGGTGGTGAGGCAGATCGTGCACATCTGCGTCTTACCGGAGCCCTGCTGCTCGAACCGCATGGCGACACCGACGAGTTCGCCGTCGCGAGGGACGACGATGTAGCCGCGCCCGGGGAACGACGGATCGGTCCAGCCGAGGAAGTCGAGTTCGTCCCACGGCCGGTCGTCTAGATCGCGCGGCACCGGAAGTCGCTTCGCATCACCCTTGGAGCAGTTGACGAAGGATGTTCGAATGTCCCGTTCGGTGAGCGGGTCCATGGCCGGGGCCACCTTTCGTTCGCATATGTACCGACCCGAGGACGGTACGCGCCGCGCTCACACCCGACAAACGATTTTCGCGGCCCTCACGCCGACGAACGCGGCGCTCCGATACCCGGATCGATCGTCACCGGGCCGGATGCGGTGGGCGCGACCGGGAAGTCGAAGATCGCCGTCGGAAGATATACCGTGGCACACGAATTCGGAATGTCCACGACACCCGACAAACGTCCCTCGATGGGTGCAGCCCCGAGCAGGAGATACGCCTGCTCGGGGCTGTAGCCGAATTTCGTCAGATAGTCGATGGCGTGCAGACACGCCCGCTGGTACGCCAATTGCGAATCCAGATACCGCTGTTCGCCGTCGAGCGTCACGGACGTGCCGGAGAATGCGAGCCACTCGGAGTACTGCGGGTCGGTGTTGCCCGGCATGAAGATGGCGTTCTCGCTCACCCCGTAGGTCTCCATACCACCGGGGATCAGGTCGACGCGCAGGTCGATGAACCCGCCCATCTCGATGGCGCCGCAGAAGGTGATCTCGCCATCACCCTGGGAGAAGTGCAGGTCGCCGACCGACAGATTCGCCCCGTCGACGAACACCGGATAGAAGATCCGGCTTCCCTTCGTGAGGTTCTTGATGTCCTGGTTGCCGCCGTTCTCCCGCGGCGGAGCGGTGCGCGCCGCCTCCGCCGCGACCCGGTCGAAATCGGCGCCCGACAGGCTGCCGAGGATGGCTCCGTTCGGTTCGGGCGGCAGCGCCAGCGCCGGTTCGCGGTCGGGATCCGTCGCGATCAGCGCTGCTTCCCGGGTGTTCCACGTCGACAGCAGTTCGTGCGACGGCGCCGTCCCCATCAGGCCGGGATGCACGATGCCGGTGAACGACACGTGGGGCACGTGGCGGCTCGTCGCCTTCTGCCCGGAGAAGTCCCAGATCGCCTTGTAGGCGTCGGGGAACTGGTCGGTGAGGAATCCCCCGCCGTTCGTCTTCGCGAAGATGCCCGTGTAGCCCCAGCCCTGCCCGGCGAGCGGACCCGAGTCCTCCTGCGGGATCGGGCCGAGGTCGAGGATGTCGACGATGAGCAGGTCGCCGGGCTTGGCTCCTTCCACCGCGAACGGTCCCGACAACGCGTGCACGATGTGCAGCGGGGCATTGCGGATGTCGTCGGCGGAGTCGTCGTTGTGGATCTCACCGTCGAACCATTCGCGGCAGTGCACGCGGAAGGAATCCCCCGGTTTCAGCGTCGCGACGGGCGGGATGTCCGGGTGCCAGCGGTTGTGGCCGATCTTCTCCTGATCGGTGAACCGGCGGGTAGAATCGAGGGGGAACACGACGTCGGGCACGGGACCTCCTGGAGCGGTGTCTGATTACGGGCGGTGTCGGATCACGGGCGGGGCAACGTTCGATGTCGGGGATCGGTCGTGACCGGCCGCGACGGACGCCTCGACACGCCTGGGAGGGAACCCGAGACGACGTCGGGCTCGGAAGCGGTACGGGCCGTCGCGTCGTGCAGGCGCATCGCTGCCGAACCTCCCCGACCGAGACGCGGTGGGGTGAGAGAACGACGAGACTGTTGCTCGCACCGCGGGCACGGAGCCGATGCGGAGACTTCACTCATGGGAACGGAGACGTCGAAGGGCCCGCAGTCGGCACATCGGAACTCGTACAGCGGCATCTGCATCGCCTCTCGCGCGTCGGTGCACCGACCATAACGGACCGAGCGGAAACCCGCGTGTCTACTTCGAATCTTCCTGCCGTCCGGATCTATTCGGTGACGCGCTCCCGTTTCGTCAGCACCAGCGGTTCACCTTCGGTGATCGCGATCGTGTGTTCGCTGTGCGCGGTACGCGAGCCGTCGGCGGAGCGGATGGTCCAGCCGTCCGGGTCGTAGACGATCTTGTCCGTCCCCGCCGCGAACCACGGTTCGAGGGCGAGCGTCAAGCCGGGACGCAGCACGAGCCCACGCCCCTTACGCCCGGCGTTCGCCACGTGCGGATCCTCGTGCATGGTGCGGCCGAGACCGTGACCACCGAATTCGGTGTTGACGGGATAGCCGTACTCGGCGGCGACGGCGCCGATCGCCGCGGAGATGTCGCCCAGGCGGTTGCCGGGGAGCGCGACGGCGATACCCGCGGCCAGCGCCACCTCGGTCGCCTCGACGAGATGCCGGTCCTCGGGACGCTCCGCGCCGACGATGATGCTGCGCGCCGAATCGGCGACCCAGCCGTCGATCGAGACCGCGATGTCCATGCTGAGCAGGTCGCCGTCCCGGAGCACGTAGTCGTGCGGGAGTCCGTGCAGCACTGCGTCGTTGACGGACAGGCATATGACGTTGCGGAACGGTCCGCTCCCGAACGACGGCGCGTAATCCCAGTAGCACGAGACCGCGCCACGTTCCTCGATCATGTCCCGTGCGCGCTGTTCGAGGTCGAGCAGGTTCACGCCGGGACGGGCGCGGCCCGTCAGGTCGTCGAGCAACTCGGCGATGAACGTACCGGTCACATCCATTGCCGCGATCTCACCGGGGGTCTTCAGTTCCAACACGTGGGCACTCCTCAGGATCACGAGACGGTATTTAAATACCACCCTATCGCGACGATCGGTATTTTCATACCGACGCGGTTAGACTGCGGGTCATGGTGCGACTCCCCCTGACCCCGGAACAGCTGGCCGCCGGCAAACGCCTGGGTGGACGGCTGCGCGATGCCCGAGGCAGCAGGACGCTCACCGAGGTGGCTCAGGCCGCCGACATCTCGCCGGAGACCCTTCGGAAGATCGAGACCGGACGACTGGCGACGCCGGCCTTCGCGACGATCGCCGCCCTCGCACGGGTGCTGCCCGTCTCCCTCGACGATCTGGCCGAACTGACCCTTCCCTGTGACGACCTGCAGCAAACCGGGTGATCCCACCCCGCATGACGTAACAGCAGCAGACATCGGCAGCGATATCAGGAGGCGTAACACCGCGACAGCGAAGGGACCCGAATGTCGATGCAGCCTCCGCCGGACGGATACGGCTACGGCTACGGCGCTCCCCCGCCACCCTGGCCCACCCCGACCCCGCCGCGACGACCGAAGTGGCCGTGGCTCGTGGGCGGTGCCCTGCTCGTCGCCGTCGTCGCCGCAGTCGCCGCCCTGGTCGTCGTCCTGACCCGCTCGTCCGATCCGGGATCGGAGAGCGCCGTCGCCGCGAGCCCGTCCCCGTCGACCGTGACGGTCACCGTGTCGCCATCCGCAGCCCCGCAGACCGAGGCGGATCCGCCCACCCCGCGAGCGCAGACGAGCCGGCCTGCCACCCCGAGCGGCTTCCCGACCAACGGCACCCTGAAGGTCGGAGTCGACATCACCCCCGGCGAATACGCGCTACGCCCGACGGATTCGCTCGGCGGCTACTGGGAACGGCTGTCGTGCCTCACGGGCGACTTCGAGTGCATCACGGCCAACAGCATCGTGCAGGGCAACAGCTACGTCACCGTGCTGCCGGGCGACCTGGCCCTGCGGATCGAGGATCTCGAACTCACAGCAACCGGCAATCCCGCGCCCGCGACCGGACCCGCACGTCCACTACCGCCCGTGTCGGCCTCCGAGGACACCGACCCCCAGGGTTTCGTCGGCATCCCCGAGGCGCGGTGCAACCACACGAATCCCGCCGTCGCCATCGGCCAGACGGCCGACTCGCTCGTCGTGGTGTGCGAGACCGGGGCCGGCCGGTACTACTACAAGGGCGTTCGTACGAACGACGGTGCGGCGATCGAGATCGACGACCCCGTGCCCTCGGGAGACGGTTTCACCGCCACGAACGCCGGTGTGCAGTACAGCATCTCGTCGCGTGCTCTCGTCATCTCCGAGGGGTCGACGGTGCTCGCCGAGGAGCCGATGCTGCAGTACTGGTCGCAGTGATCGGCGGTACCGGTGATCACCGGTACCGCGAGGCCGCCCGCCCCGCGCCGCTCTGCCACACACCGTGCACCCCGCTCGGCCCGATGCCTCGATCAAGAGCGAGCAGCAGGACGGCACATCCGATTCCCGACAGCACCAGGCTCGTGCCGAACAGCGCGGGATAACCGAACACGTCTCCGACCACACCGGCGGTGAAGCCCGCGATGCCCTGCACCACGACGATCGCGCACGCGAGCAGGGTGTAGTCGCTGCCGGCGTGGTCCCTGTCCGCGGCGTCCATCATGAGCGTGAACACCGCGACCGTCGCGGCGCCGCCGAGGACGTGTTCGGCCAGGCTCGCGGAGACGATGAGCCCGAACCCGCCGTAGCCGAGCGACGCGACGACGTACAAGGCGAGGCTCGCCGTCTGGGTCACGCCACCGATCAGCAGGGCTTGCCGACGACCGCGACGGAAGCACAGCCACCCACCGAGGGCGGCACCGCCGAGAGCGCCTGCCGAGGACAGCACACCCTTGACCAGCGCGATCTGCCCGAGGGTGAGTCCCGAGTCGGACATGAACGGACCGACCATCGCCGAGCCCATCGAGTCACCGAACTTGAAGCCGCCGATGAGCAGGATGAACGCGAGCATCCCGGGGCGGCGCAGACGCGTCCACCACGCGACCGTCATGCGGGTCGCGCTTCGCGGTTCCCGATCCGTCGTGGCCGGTCGCTCCGTGCGCGGCAGTCGCCACACCGGGATCGTCGTCAGCACCAGCAGGAATGCCATCGCGAGGAACAGGCTGCGCCAACCGGCGAGGGAGAACACCCACAGCAGCGCTCCTCCGCCGACGATCATGCCGATGCGATACGCGCCGACCTGGATGCCGTTCCCCAGCCCGCGCTGTGTCGGTCCGAGCAGTTGCACGGCCAGACCGTCGGTCGCGACGTCCTGCGTTGCCGAGAGGGCGTTGACCACCGCGATGCCGACGAGCAGCCACCGCAGCGTCGACGACAGGTCGAGGCACGCCAGGATCAACGACACCGCCGACGCCGCGAGCTGGAGCGAGAGCAACCACTGCCGCCGGGTCCCGTAGTGGTCGACGTACGGCGCCCACAGGAACTTCAGCCCCCACGGCGCGAAGAGCACACCCGTCGCGCTGATCGCGATCAGCGAGAAACCGGACTCGCGGAGTACCACCGGAAGCGCTTGGGTGAAGAACCCGTACGGCAGACCCTGCGCGAAGTACAGGGCGGCCAGCAGCGCGAGCGTGCCGGTCGGGATGCCGAGCCGGGCCGGTGCAGTCATGCGGACATGGTGGCAGAACGGTGTCGCCCGTCCCCGACGAGCATCTGTGAACCGCGCCTCGCTCTCCGATCGCGCCACCGCCGATCACCCGAGGCGCAGCTCACGTTGCAGCCGATGGGAGGATGGTGCCCGTGCCGATGCCCTCACCCTTGCCCGTCAGGAACGGGGTCGGGCCCACGCGACTGCGTGTTCCGACCTCCGGTCCGTGGTCGACGGTCGCCGAGTACGTCGTCGCACGCTTCGACCATCTCGACGCCGACGATCTCTACCGCCGATTCGACGACGGCGAGATCGTGGGCATCGACGGAGAACCGATCGGTCGCAGCACCGAACTCCGAGAGCACCGGTTCGTCTGGTACTACCGCGATCTGCCCGTCGAGGAACCGGTGCCGTTCCACGAGGAGATCCTGTATGCCGACGACGACCTCGTCGTGGTCGACAAACCGCACTTCCTCCCGACCACTCCGGGCGGGCGCTACCTGCGCGAGTCGGCGCTCGTCCGGTTGCGCACCCGCCTCGACAACCCGGATCTGACACCGATCCACCGGCTCGACCGGGCGACCGCCGGGCTGGTGATGTTCTCGGCCCGGCCCGAGACCCGTGGCGCCTACCAGTCGCTGTTCGAGAAGCGCCGGGTCACCAAGGTGTACGAGGCGGTGTCTGCACTGCCGGCGGAATGGGATCCGGCAACGCCGGAGATCGCGGGACGCCCGCTCCCCGTGCTGTACCGCAATCACATCGAGGCGCGGCGCGGTGAGTTGCGCGTCGTCGTCGACGACACCCGCGAACCCAACTCCGAGACCCTGATCGAGGTGCTCGGATCCGGGGTGAGCAGGTCGGGACGGGCCGTCCTGCACACCCTGCTGCGCCCGCGCACGGGTCGGATGCATCAGCTGCGAGTACACCTGGCGGCGCTCGGTATCGGGATCCTCGGCGACCACTGGTATCCCGTCCTGCTGCCCGAGACACCGGACGACCATTCGCTCCCCCTCCAATTGCTCGCGCGGGAACTCGAATTCGTCGACCCCTTGTCGGGGGTCGAGCGTCGCTTCTCCACCCGACGCAGCCTGGCCGAAGCACCGACCTCGCAGGACTGAGTGCGCCCGAGTGGATCCTGATCGATCCTCCGAAAACTCCGACATGCCCGGCTTCACGAAATACGCTGGTAGGCATGACCAAGGTCGTCGACGGTTACCTCCGGTCGCCACTGTCGGGCATCGCACCGTGGATCCTCATGTCCGTCCTGTCGGCCCCGGGACGGTTCGAGGAAGCGGTGTGTTTCGCTCTCGGTCTCGTCCTGCTGACGATGTGGGTGGGCACGCGACGCGGGGTCAAGGTCCACGCCCTCGACGTGTTCGGCGCGGCGTTCTTCGTCGTGCTGGCCGCGGTGGGCCTCATCGCGTCGGACGGGGTCATCGACTGGATGGAGATCTGGGCCGGTGAACTCACCAACATCGCGCTCGCGGTGTTCGTCGTCGCCACCCTGATCGCGCGCAGGCCGTTCACACTCCCCTACGCGAAAGAGGAAACGCCCCAGGAATACTGGACGTCTCCTCTGTTCATGAAGATCAATTACGTGATCTCCGCGGTCTGGGCCGGTGCGTTCACCTTCTCCGCGATCGTCGGGTTCATCGGCGACGCCGTGATGCGCGACCCGGGCAACTTCTGGACCGGCTGGGTGCTCCAGCTCGCGGCGATCTTCTTCGCGGTCTCCTTCACCGAGTTCTACCCGGACTACGCCGGAGCGAAGTTCGCGGCGTCGCAGGGCGAGTCCGAACCCGCCCCGTCGCTCCTGAAGCTGATCGACTGGATACCGACGTTCGTGCTGGTCGCGGGCATCTTCGGGTGGGTCACCGACTCCATACCGGACGCGGTCGGGATCGGCATGATCGTCGTCGGCATCATCGGAAGCGCCGTGATCGGCAGACTCTCGTCGAAGACCGAGAAGGCCTCGAAGACATAGCGGACTCGGGAGCAGCAATTCGGTCGATCGGCGGACGGGGCCGTTCGAGCCGGTGAGAATGGGGCGAACCCGACCGGCACCCGAAGGAGACCCTTGCGGCGCCCTCGAACGGCTGCGGCGATCCGGCAGGCGCTGGCGTGACCTCGGCGCACCCTACGAACGTGCCCGGGTACGAGTGCTGCAGGGTCGATGCTGCGCCGCACTCGGCGACGACGATGAGGCCCGCCTCGAATTCGACTCGGCAGCATCGATATTCCACGGCCTGCACGCGTTGCCGGATCTACGTGAGCTCCGCGTTCCCGAACTCGCCGACGCACCGAACGGACTGACGCCCCGGGAGGTCCAAGTGTTGCGCGCCGTCGCCACCGGCAGGACGAAATCGAGCCATCGCCCACGAGTTCGTCATCAGCGAGAAGACGGTGGCCCGGCACCTGAGCAACATATTCACCAAGCTCGACGTGTCCTCACGAGCAGCGGCGACGGCCTATGCGTACGAGCATCGCCTGCTCTGACTGGTAGAACCGCCCATACGCCGCCACCTTCGATTGCACGCTCCTCCCGACGCGGCCGACGGACCGCGGTAGCTAACGTCGTCGGTGTAGTTCCCTCACTTCGGGGAGTCGTCATGACCGTCCACAGCGCACCCCAACAGATCGACACCGTCGTCATCGGCGCAGGTCAGGCGGGGCCTGTCCGCCGACTACCATCTGGCTCGTCGCGGTCGTCCGTTCCTCATCGTCGACACGAACCGACGCATCGGCGACAACTGGCGCTGCCATTGGAACTGCTGCGCCTGTACAGTCCCGCCGGCTACGACGGACTGCCCGGCATGCCGTTCCCGGGCGACCCCACACCGCTCCCCCACCAAGGACGAGCTCGCTGACTACCTGGAGTCCTACGCTTCCCGATTCGACCTGCCCGTATTCGGTACAGGACGCGCTACACGTCGAAGCGGAGCTCCACCGCGTCGCCGTCGGCCACGACGTAGTCCTCGGCCATCGAGTCGGCCGACGTCAGAGCGCCCGCTCGAGTCCAACCTGGGTGCAGCCGTAGCCGAGCCGCGCGCCGAACGCTCGGGCCTGCTCGTCGGCCGGGTCTATGGCGATCTGTGCGAGCGTGGCACCCCGGTTCCGGCCGTGATCGTGGGCCCACTCGAGCACGGCTGTGCCGATGCCTCGGGAACGTTCGGACGAGGCGACCCGGATTCCTTCGACGAGCAGGCGGGTGGCACCGCCACGGAACAGACCCGGCACGATCGTCAATTGCATTGTGCCGACGATCCGGCCGACCTCGTCGCGTACCACCGCAAGATAGTGCGAAGGGTCGCGAGCGACGGCGTCGTAGGCCTCTTCGTAACGGGCGAGTTCCACACCGTCGCAGGCGCTCTGCTCGTCGCCGGAGAGCAACCCGACGATCGCCGGTACGTCGGGTCGGCCGGCACGTTGCACCCGATAAGTCCTGTCGCCCAAGCGGATCAGCCCACCGACCGATTCACGGGCGCGTGCCTGCAGCCGGGCGACGAGCAGGTCCAGCCAGCCACCGACGTGCCGTCGGGCCTCGACGGTGTCGGGATAGCGGCACCGCAGGTGCAGACCCGACTCGTCGAGGATGAACCACAGCATCACCCCGTCGGTGCGGATGGTCGCGCCGACGTACTGCGCCTCGAGGCCGGTGGCGTCGACCCGGACGGGAAGCCTGCGCAGGTCCAGCCAGGAGATCGCGAACATGCCCGGGGCTTCCGGCATGCAGTCCCACGGGCGCAGGATGTCCTCGAGGGGCCAGGATCCGAGCCGGACCGCCTCCTTGACCGCGTCCGCGGCCGCACGAGGTTCGGGGACGGACGATTCGAGCACCGAGTTGGTGATGAACCAGCCGACGGAGTCGTGCCAGGTGGCGTCGTACCGGCTGTGCACCGGGAACACCGCCCGTAAGGGGGATCCGGCCAGTTCGAGGGTCACCTCGGTCATGGCCGCGACCACCAGCGCGAGAGTGGAGACCCCGTCGTCCTTGGCCTGGGCGGAGAAGGCGGCGCTGTCGTCGACGTCGAGCACGTCGCGCACCTCCACGCGTTCGCGTTGGAGGCTCGCCACTCCGAGGGAGAGCGGGAAGCGCGGCATCACGTCGCCGCTGGCAGCGAGCACCTCGGCCCAGCGCTCGTGGACCTCGGCGGGTGCGGCCGGACGGTCCTGCAGTGCCCGGGTGTGTTCCGCAAAGGCCGGTGTCGGCGGCAGGGACGGTTCCCGTCCCGCGCGCACGGCGGCGAGGGCGGCGAGCAGGTCGCGGGCGATCACCAGCATGGACCACATGTCGACGTGCGAGTGATCGGCGGCGACCACGACGGTCGGTTCCGTGGCGGTCTCGAGCACGCACAACCGGTGCGACGGCCGGTTGTAGGGCGAACATGCGCTGTCGAGGACGTCCCGGAGGGCGTCGTTGACGGCCTGACCGGGGCCGATCGGATGTTCGACCCAGCCGCCCGGGCGGATCTCGGCCTCGTGCAGGCGCGGCTCACCGTCGTCGCCGTGGGTGAACACCGAGCGTAGAGTGCCGTGCCGCGCGATCACGGCCAGCCATGCTGTCGCGAGGTCGTCGGGCGAGACCGGCTCGAACAGACGGAAGGACAGAGCCATCCAGGAGCCGGGACGATCACCCGCGCCGACGTGCCGCCGCTGGTCGAACGACACGGGCAGCGCCCGGCCGAGCCCCGCGACGGTGACGTCGTAGCCGAGCAGTCGGCCGAACGGCAGGCGCAGGTGCGCCACATTTGTCAGCCGCATGCCGGGTATCCTAGGCGCCTTCTCCAGCAACTGCTTTCCGACATCGGGAGACGACGTGCCGACCTTCAGTGTGCCGGGGGCCGAACTCGACGTGGAGCTGAGCGACGAGGGTGGTCACCCGGTCGTCCAGCTCCACGGACTGACCTCGAGCCGCCACCGCGACCGCCTCATGGACCTCGACCTGGGCCGCGGGCTCAGCGGCACCCGACTGCTGCGCTACGACGCGCGGGGGCACGGCCGCTCGACCGGTCGTGCGGTGCGGGAGGACTACCGCTGGCCGGTGCTCGCCGACGACCTGCTGCGGCTGCTCGACCACTACTTCCCCGGCGAGCGGGTACACGGGGTGGGGCCGTCGATGGGCACCGGAACCCTGCTGCACGCGGCGGTGAAGGATCCGGAGCGCTTCAGCAGCCTCACCCTGCTGGTGCCGGCGACCGCCTGGGCCACCCGCGCCGCGAAGGCCGCCGAGTACCGGGCCGCCGCCGATCTCATCGAGCAGCAGGGACTCGCGGCGTTCCTCACGCGCGATCTGACCGCGCCACGACCGCCGGCCACCGTCGACGCGCCGGAGACCGTCCCCGACGTCACCGAGGAACTGCTGCCCTCGCTGTTCCGGGGCGCCGCGCTGAGCGACCTGCCCGATCCGGAGGCCGTGTCCGACATCGACATTCCGGTGACGGTGCTGGCGTGGATCGACGATCCCGCGCACCCGGTGTCCACGGCGGAGTCGCTGGTGGGTCTGCTCCCTCACGCGAAGCTGGAGATCGCGCACACCCCGGCCGATCTCGCACAGTGGCCGAGCATCCTCTGCGAGGACGTCGCCCGGCACGGTTGACTCGCGGTGACGACGTTCGTGCCTACGTGCCCCGACTTGGATTTCGGTGTTCTCGACTGCAGCACGCGCAGTCGAGAACACCGAAGTGTCAGGCGGCTTCCCGGATCACGGTGAAGTGCCGCACGGTTCCGGACAGGCCGGGAAGTTCCTGCCGCGGCGACCAGGTGTTCAGATCCCGGCTGTCGGAGTAGTAGTACTTGCCCTCGTCGTAGGCGTCGAAGAACAGCCGCCAGGTGCCGTCGGGCAGCTGGATCACCGACGGCCCTCGACGAAAGTTCCCCAGTCCCCGGGTTCGACGAACCGGTAGGGGCCCGTCACCGACGGGGCGACGGCGTGCTCGATGACCTTCCGGTGCTCGTTCTTCGTGAAGGCGTGATAGGTCCCGCCGACCTCCACGACCGTGGTGTCGATGCGGTCGGCGCCGATGCCGTCGAGCGGCACGGGAAAGCTCCACCGCTGCAGCGACGGGTCGAGGGCGGTCATCAGATAGGGCACGAAGCCGCCGCCGGTCGACATCGACAGGATCACGTGGACGCGGTCGCCCTCCACGAACCATTCGGGGGCCCAGGCCTTGGTGGTGAACGGCGACAACGACGGTCCGTCACTCGACCCCGCTGACCCCGACGACCCCGGCAGGCTCGCGGAGCCGGTGCCGTCCCCCGTTCCCGGCAGGAAAGCACAACAGAACGGGACGGGCCATTCCCCCACGTGTGTCCACGCGACGCGGTCCGGGCTACGGGCGAAGCCGACACTTGCGCCGTCCGCCGTCGTGTAGGTGACGTAGTAGAAGCCATCGGAATGCCGGAAGATACTCGGGTCGCGCACCAGTCCGGACGGCGGCCGGTAGGCCGAGGCCTGGACGAGGTCGAACCGTGTGCCGTCCACGGACTCGTAGACGTCCATGTCTCGGTCGCTGGTGCTGCTGAACCCGACCATCGTGTACCGCAGGCCGAGCGGTGCGGCGGTACTGCTTCCCGACGTCGCGACCAGCAGGCTCGCGATCACGAACACCACCGTCGATACAACGGAGAGACCGGTTCGGACGGGGCGCATACCGGAGGAGTATTCACGAGGGTGGTCCCGCGCCGTAGGAATTTCGACCGCACAGGTACTGAGGCGATGCCGATACCCCGATCGCGTAGGGATAGGCGGGGCCGGAACCATCGACATCTGATGATGTACGACTGCCGATCCTGCCCCAACCGGCTCGTCGCACCCCACCGATAGACTCCTCGCGGATTGAAAGGTGGGACATGGTCGATCACACGGAAATCGACGCGCGCGAACTCGAGTTTCGACGTCGATGGCACATGGCCCACGTCGAGCACGCACAAGGTGCGCTCGATTTCCGTTCGGGCTGGCGTGCCAGGAATCTGACTTCCCACGCAAACGAGGCCCGTCTGCTGCTCGACACACTGCGGCGAACCCGCAACCTCGGCGCGTTCCAAGCCGAGAACTCACGATGGGTGGGAAGCTTCGAGTCCGGGTACAGCGGTGCGGCCGGGCAGATGATCATCAACCAGATCAACAAGATGTCGCCCGCTCCGGAGACATCCGTCGCTGTGTTGGTCGACGCACTGGCGACCCCAATAGACCTCGACGATGCTGAGCGGAAGATCCGGGTCCTGGCCGACCATCTGGAAGAGATTCGGGTGGGCGCGCACCCGAGCCCGAAGCGCGCACCGTTCGTCGCGTCGTACTACTGGGGTCTCGTCGCCCCGGAGACCTGGCCGGTAGCGTGGCCAAAATCCACAGAGTATGTGGACTTCTGCACGGGAAAGTCTGAATATCCCGATCAAGGTGAGCGCTACGCTGAACTGTATCGCTTCGCGAGGGAGTTGGACGGCGACGTAGTCCGGTTCGAGGAAGTCGCAGCCTGGTGGGCCGATACCAGACCAGCGGTGATCGACGAGGTCCTGTGCGATCGTGCGCTTTTGCGTGAGGGCGCCAAGGAACGTGGCGACGATCCCGAACTGTACCGTGACAACGCCCGGGTTCTGGTCTCCGTTGCGCGCCATATCGGTGCTGCCCTCGAAGGCGATGTCGCGCAGGCCGCGGGTCGCACACTGAAAGCATTCAAGCCAACGCCGATGTGGGACGAGATCTGGCCCCGCGGGGACATGTGGGTCGACTGGCGGGTGCCCGGAACCTACGGTCTTGCCGTTCGTATCTGGCTCAACGGTCACGGACTCGCTGTGGGGCTGCGTCCCTTCCCGCACGCCGAATCAGGAGCCACCGAGGAAGCGGTAGGAATCATCGAGAGTCACCCCCTCCCAGATTACGAGATCATCGCCGGTGGCCGGTCCATCGTCGGTACGGACCGGGGTTTCGTGGGTGGCGGATCGGGCGAGATCGTCTACGCGCGCTGGTTCGACCGCAGCGAGTTGTCGTCGCTGGACCTGCCTGCGGAGATCCTGCGTACCACCGAGCAAGTGGCTCCGCTGATCGCCGAATTGAACGGCGAAGCCACGAGTACCTCTACCCAGGACGACGAATTGGCAACGCTCGTGGCGGAATTCAAAGAGGCGGCGGGATATCCGACTCCCGGTCACGAGCAGGACATCGCCGACCGCCGGGACTTCGCCCGGTTACTCGACGTCGACGAGTTGCAGGTTGCCGATCCCGCGGAACTCCGGCGCATCTGGAATTCCGGCCGCTACGGCAGCACCGGGCCGATGTCGGTGCTCAACACCAGCATCCGCGACGCAGACGAGGCCGAGTACCGCCGGATCATCCAAACCTTCAAGTACCTTTGCTGGGGCGGCGATCCGCCGGCTACCCGCATCGACCGTGTTCTCGACGACGAGGCCCTGCGTGTCCGAGGGCTCGGCGAGTCGGTAATCATGAAGATGCTGGCGATCACACATCCCGAACGTTTCATCACCGTCTATCCGTACACGGGTCCTCGGGGGAAGCTGAAGATGCTCAAGCTGCTTGGACTCGAAACACCACAGCTGTCGTCCCGCGGCGAACTGCAGGTGAATTCCAACGACGCTTTGCGCGCACGCCTGGACAATCACTTTCCCGGTGATCCGCTGGGCGTCGGGTCCTTCCTCTACTGGCTGGCCGAACGCGACGAACAGCCTCAGGACGAGACGGATTCCGATCCTCTCGACGCGCTGGCCGAGGAACTGCTCGTCGAGCGGTCCTTCCTCGACGACATCGTGGCGCTGCTCGAGGACAAAAAGCAGGTCGTCTTCTACGGCCCGCCGGGAACTGGCAAGACCTACTTCGCGCGCAAGCTCGCCGAGGCACTGGTGCCCGACGCGGAGCGGCGCCCGATCGTCCAGTTCCACCCGTCCACCTCGTACGAGGACTTCTTCGAGGGGTACCGTCCCGAGACCGACGCCGACGGGGTGATGACCTATCGCCTCAAGAGGGGTCCTCTCGCCGAGCTTGCGGCGCGGGCGCAGGACGCACCCGGTCGCCAGCACATCATGATCATCGACGAGATCAATCGTGCCAACCTGCCGAAAGTACTGGGTGAACTGCTGTTCCTCTTCGAGTACCGCAACACCCCGGTGCGCACCCTCTACCGCCCCGATGATCCGTTCGAACTACCGAAGGACATCTGGTTCATCGGCACCATGAATACGGCGGACCGCTCCATCGCCCTGATCGACGCGGCACTGCGGCGGCGGTTCCACTTCATTCCGTTCTTCCCGAACCGCGGGCCGTTGAAGGGGGTCCTAGATCGATGGTTGGCATGTGAAGGCGAGCCGGCGTGGGTGGGCGAGCTCGTGGCACAGGTGAACGACGAACTCGAGCGCGAACTCGGTGGACCTCATCTGCAACTCGGCTCGAGCCACTTCATGAAGCACAATCTCGACCGCGACGCCCTTCGCCGTATTTGGGAATACAACGTCGAGCCGTTCATCGAGGACCAGTTCTTCGGCGATCCCGAACGGATCAACAGGTTCCGCTTCGGTCAGGTCTGGAGCCGGTTCAGCTATCTGGCAGCCGAGTCCATCAGCGAAGGTGAGTCCTCCGGAGAAGTAGGGAGCTGACGGACGTGTCGGTCCTCTTCGAACATCAATCGGACGAGAGCCTGAGTCTGACCCGGCGCCAGGCCGAGGAACTCCAACAGACCGGTTACGTCGACGTCCAGCCCCTACCCGGGGATCGTTGGCGGGTGAGTGCGAAGAACTACGTCGGCACGCTCGTCTCGGACGGACTCGAACTGCTGATCAGACCGAAGATCGAGCCGGATAACCTCTTTCTGCTGCTCGAGCCGGGCCTGCCGGCCAACGCATGGCGGAATGAGGCGTTCGAGTACGGTGCGTCGTCGAATCTACTGCCGGCGGTGATCTCGTTCTTCGCAAGAACGGTGGAGGGCACCTTACGGCGCGGGGTGCTTCGCTCATACGAACAGAGAGAGGAGGCACTAGTCGCTCTCCGCGGGCGGCCGAACCTCACCGGGCAGTTCCGGAATCCGGGTGTGCTGACCCCGACTTCCTGTTCGTTCGACGACTTCTCGGAGAACATCGCCGAGAACCGGGCACTTCGCTCCGCCGTGCGGGCAGCGCTGCGTGTTCCACTGATCGACGCGGGCACTCGTCGACGGCTCATGCAACAGTTGATCGCCCTCGAAGGCGTAGACGACATCCACGTCCACCCCGAGTCGATCGACTCAATTCCGTTCACGCGGCTCAACCGGCACTACGCACCGGCGTTGCGGCTGGCTCGTCTCGTGCTCGCGAACCTCACGCTGACCGACGTCCACGGGAAGGTGCAGGCTTCGTCGTTCATGGTCGACATGAACGACCTGTTCCAGCGATTCATCACCGAGCGGCTGCGGCGCATGCTGCGCGGCACGCTCGACGTCATCGGCGAGCCGACCGTACATTTGGGCACCGGCCGCAGCGTGACCATGCTCCCGGACATGGTCTTCCGTACACCCGGCGGACGCCATGTCTACGTCGCGGACATCAAGTACAAGCTCACCGACGATGCGCGCGCCCGCAGTCAGGACTACTACCAGCTTCTCGCGTACACAACAGCAATGGACCTGCCCGAAGGCATGCTGATCTACTGCCGCCGGCAGGACACCACCGCTCTCCGCACGGTGACGGTGCGCAACGCCGACAAGCGGCTCGTCTGCTGCCCGATCGATCTGACAGGGACCCCTGAGGACGTCGAGCGGGAACTCACCGCTCTGGCCGAAAGGATCGCCACCACCGCGTTCGGGGGCGATAGAAACGAACTTCGGTGGTTTCAACCCCGCTGAGCGGGGTTGAAACCACCGAAGTGTCGTGGTGCTAGACGTTGAAGCGGAACTCCACCACGTCGCCGTCGGCCATGACGTAGTCCTTGCCCTCCATGCGGACCTTGCCCTTGGCCTTCGCCTCGGCCATCGAACCGGCCGCGTCGAGGTCGGCGAACGAGACGATCTCGGCCTTGATGAAGCCGCGCTCGAAGTCGGTGTGGATCACGCCGGCCGCCTTGGGGGCGGTGTCACCCTTGCGGATGGTCCAGGCACGCGATTCCTTCGGACCCGCCGTCAGGTAGGTCTGCAGGCCGAGCGTGTGGAAACCGGCGCGCGCGAGCTGCTTCAGACCGGCCTCGGTCTGGCCGATGGATTCGAGCAGCTCCATCGCCTCGTCCTCGTCGAGCTCGAGGAGCTCGGACTCGACCTTGGCATCGAGGAAGACGGCGTCGGCCGGTGCGACGGCCTTGCGCAGCTCCTCCTTGCGCTCCTCGTTGGTGAGGACGGCCTCGTCGGCGTTGAAGACGTACAGGAACGGCTTGGCGGTGAGCAGGTGCAGGTCGCGCAGCAGCTCGCCCTTCACCTCCGCCTGGGCGGAGAAGATGGTGCGACCGTCCTCGAGGATCGCCTGAGCCTTCTTCGTCTCCTCCAGCTGAGCGACGAGTTCCTTGTTCTTCCGGGACTCCTTCTCGAGCCGCGGCAGCGCTCGCTCGATCGTCTCCAGGTCGGCGAGGATCAGCTCGGTCGCGATGACCTCGATGTCGGCCATCGGGTCGACCTTGCCCTCGACGTGGACCACGTCGGGATCGTCGAACACGCGCACGACCTGACAGATGGCGTCCGCCTCACGGATGTTGGCGAGGAACTTGTTGCCCATGCCCTCACCGGCGGAGGCCCCCTTGACGATGCCGGCGATGTCGACGAACGACACCGTGGCCGGGAGGATGCGCTCGGAACCGAAGATCTCGGCGAGCCGGTTCAGTCGCGGATCGGGCAGTTCGACGACGCCGACATTGGGCTCGATGGTGGCGAACGGATAGTTCGCTGCCAGCACATCGTTCTTGGTCAGCGCATTGAACAGCGTCGACTTGCCGACGTTGGGAAGACCGACGATTCCGAGGGTAAGGCTCACGGAATCGGTATTCTACGCGGCCGTCCGCCGCTCATTTCACCCGCACGCCACCCGCACCAGTTGTGCGATGCGCGCTGCCTGGTCCCCGTCGGGCACGGTCGATCCGTTGGCCGCGACTTCCTGAACCTTCGCGTTCACTTCCTGGTCGGATGCACCATCGTCGATGAGAGGGCAGGTCTCGGTGACGATGGACTCGATGTCCTGCGTCTCCCGGTCGGCCGACAGCTGCGGGTAACCGGTGCGGAAGGCCGCGACGAAGACATCGAGCTTCGCCTTGTCGAAGATGTCGCCGGCCCGCTCGGCCGCGCTGGACGCGACGCTCTGCACCGACGAGATGGCGCCCTCTGCCTGCTCCTGAACGCTCGTGACCGCGACATCCGCCGAGGAGCGCACGTCCTCGTCGCTGGGAGTGTCGTCGGAGCTGCACGCGGTGAGCGCGAAGGCGGCGGCGATCGCCACAGTCGCAGCGGACACACGCAGGAGTCGGGTCGTGCTCGTTCGGTTCGTCACGTTTCGAGAATGCCACGGCAGGGGACCCTTCAGCGCCGTTTCCGGCGTGTCGTCCGGACCACGCGCGGCGCTCGGTGACCGTAGATTGGCGACTGTCGATCGGTATCGAGCTCGATACATGTCGGAAGGACCGTCGTTGACCGAATCGAAGACCGCGCCCAGCGGAAACAGCAGTGGGAAGCCGTCGGCTGAACCCGACCGCGGAAGCCTGCTGGGCACGGGCGGAATCTGGCTCGCCAAGTGGTCGGCCTGCCTGGTCGTCATCGCCGCCGGTGCGGTGGTGATCGGCTGGATCATCGAGAAGATGTGGGTGATCGTGCTGCCGGTCGCCCTCGCGATCGTCGTCTCCACGATCCTGTGGCCGCCCACCCGCTTCATGACCAAACGCGGCGTTCCTCCGGCTGCTGCGGCCGGCCTGACCCTCGTGATGTTCTTCGCGATCGTCGGCGGCATCATCGCCGGCATCGTCCCGTCGGTGGTCTCCCAGATGCCCGACCTGGCCAACAAGGCCACCGAAGGCATCAACACCGTGCAGGAATGGGTGAAGGGACCCCCGATCAACCTGCGCGACGAACAACTCGACAACGCCGTCCACGCGGTGGTCGAACGAGTGCAGGGCAGTGCTGCCACCATCGCGGGCGGTGTCTTCTCCGGTGTGAGCACGGCGGGCTCGCTGCTCGTCACACTCGCTCTCGTCCTCGTGCTGACCTTCTTCTTCATCAAGGACGGCCCGCGCTTCGTGCCGTGGCTGCACCGTGTGAGCGGCGGCCGCGCCGGACGTCACCTCGAAGCGGTACTCGGCCGCATGTGGGACACGCTGGGCGGGTTCATCCGCACGCAGGCCCTGGTGAGCTTCATCGACGCCCTCTTCATCGGTATCGGCCTGCTGATCCTCGGAGTCCCGCTCGCACCCGTCCTGGCGATCCTCACCTTCATCGGCGGGTTCATTCCCATCGTCGGTGCGTTCGTCGCGGGTGCGTTGGCAGTCCTCGTGGCGCTGGTCGCCAACGGTTTCACGACCGCGATCATCGTGCTGGTCCTCATCATCGCGGTGCAGCAGATCGAGGGGAACGTGCTGCAACCGGTGCTGCAGTCGCGGTCGATGAACCTGCACGCGGCCGTGGTGCTGCTCGCGGTGACGGCCGGCTCGTCGCTGTTCGGGATCGTCGGTGCGTTCCTGGCGGTGCCGGTCGCGGCGGTGGCCGCGGTGGTCATCCGCTACATCGGCGAACAGATCGACGAGCGCGCCAGTGAAGGCGAGGACGACGAGACGAAGGCACTCCCGGCTCCGGGCGACACCTCGGTGCCCGATCCGAAGCCGGCCTCTCCGGCACCGGCCGCCTCCGAGGACTGAGGGGCGGTCAGCTCGCGACGCGGACGGTCGATCCCGAGCGGCCACGGATGACGTGCAGCCTGCTCGGGATCCGCTGCCGCATCTCGTCGACGTGACTGACCACGCCCACCACGCGGCCTCCCGCGCGCAGTTCGTCGAGCACCCCCATGACCGCTTCGAGGGCGTCGGCGTCGAGTGAACCGAACCCTTCGTCGATGAACATCGTGTCGAGCACGAGCCCGCCGGCCTCGGCGGCGACGACGTCGGCGAGGCCGAGGGCAAGGGCGAGGGACGCCTGGAAGGACTCGCCGCCCGACAGTGTCTTCGTCGATCGCACGGCGCCGGTGTACTCGTCGTGGATGTCGAGACCGAGACCGCCGCGACGCCCCCTGCTTTCGGCCGCGTCGGAGTGCACGAACTCGTAGCGACCGCCGGACATCCTGCGCAGGCGTTCGGAGGCGGCGTCGGCGACCTCCTCGAGTCGCGCCGCGAGCACGTACGAGCGCAACGACATCTTCTTGGCGTTCGACCCCATTCCGGCGACGACGTCGGCGAGCGCGGAGAGTTCGGCGTGTTCGTCGAGCAGCGGGACGAGTTCGGCGCAGGCACGCTCGAGTCGCCGGGAGTAGTTCTCGATGTCGAGGTGCCGGCGCTCGGCCTCGGTGGCCGCGCTCAGGGCGGCCTCGACCGCCGCGGCACCGTCGTCCACCGCTGCGCGCGCGGCCGTCACGTCAGCGACCTCGTCGCCGGTGAGGGCCGCGATCGCCGGGTCGTTCAGCGTGGAGGTAGCCACCGCGCGTTCGTCGTCGGCGGCGCGCAGGACGCGGTCGATCTCGGCGAGCCGCTCGGGTGTCCGGACAGCTGCGCGGGCGCTGTCGAGGTCGGTGAAGCCCGCCTCCGCGGCTGCGGTGCGGGCGTCGGCGGCGCGTTCGTCGGCGGCCGTGCGCGCCTGCAGGGCGGCGGTGCGGGCGTCGAGCAGCGCGGTGGCGGCGGCGGACAGTGCCGCGACCGTCCTCCGTCGCGGGGCGAGCAGGTCGAGGTCGCCGACGGCCTCGACGATGCGCTCGCGGATCTCCGTGATCTCGGCCGCGCGGACCGCGTCCTCGCGGGCGAGTTCGGACAGTTCGGCGTCGAGCCGCTTCTCCTGTTCGGCCAGCACCGTGTCGAGTTTGCGCAGGTCCTCGACCGTCGCGCGCAGATGGTCGAGCCGACCGGCGACGGTGGCGGCCTCGTTGTGGGCGCGGACCGCCTCGGCGTGGGCGGTGGTGAGTTCGGCGAGTTCGGCGTCGCCGCAACGCTGTCGGAGGACGGCGACGATCCCGGAGAGTTCGGTGACGGCCTCGCGTGCTTCGCTCAGCGCGGTGGCGGCGCGTTGCTCGGCGGCGTGGGCGCGTTCCTCGTCTGCCTTCGTCGCAGTGTCGGGAGCCGGGCGCGCGGGCTCGGGATGTTCGGTGGAACCGCAGACCATGCACGGTTCGCCGTCGGTGAGACGCGCGGCGAGTTCGGCTGCCATTCCGTCGATCCGGCGCTGCCGGACGTCGAGGTGCGCGTCGCGTGCGTGGTTGTGTTCGGAGTGCAGTTGCAGTACCCGGGCTTCGAGCCGTTCGAGTTCGTTTCGGCGCGAAGCGAGTTCGGTGGCGGCGTCGAGCGCGTCGGCGGCACGGTCGCGTGCGGTGGACAGGCCGGGGAGCATCGCGGCTGCGCGTTCGGCCTCGGCGACCGCATCAGCAGCGGCGGTCGATCGTTCGGGCAGCGCGGCGCGCTCGTCGATCACCTGCCGACGCTCGTCGGTGAGGGCACGGCGACGTCCGGCGAACTTCTCGCGTTCGTTCTCGAGCTCGGTGAGACGACGACGGCGATCGAGTAGGACGTCGAGTCGCGCTGCCTCCGAGGACCATTCCTCGCATCGAGGTCGGATGATGTCGCGGTCGGCGGCGGACGACATCGGCCCGACAGCGTCGAGGAGATCGCGTCCTTCGTCGTCGTTGCGGAGCGGCGCGGCGGCCGTCTCGGCGCGCGCTGCGGCGGCATCGGCCTCGCGTGCAAGACGGTCGGCCTCCCGATCGACGACCGCGACGCTCACCGCGCGATGCGCGGCGTCGCGTTCGGCTGTCACGGCGACGCGCTGCGTCTGCGTCTGCTCGAGTTCGGCAAGGATGTTCAGGGCGTCGCGGCGGCGGCGGAGTCGGTCGGCGAGAGCGACGGTCTCGTCGAGCCTGCGCCGGTTGACCTCGTCGACGGCGCGGACTCGTGCAAGCGCTGCGGCGGCGTCGTCGCGGCTCTCGGCGGCCTCGGCGAGCAGGCGGCCCGCCCATTCCACCGGATCGGCGTCGGCTCCCGCCTCGATCCCGGCCGACGCGGCCACCTTCGCCGCGAGCACTTCGACCTTCTTTTGTTGCTCGGCAAGCAGTTTCGTTCCGGCACCGCGCCGATCGCGGAACCACTGCTCGACGTCGCCGAAACGGGTGGTGTCGAACAGACGGTCGAGCAGCCTGCCGCGCTCCTCGCTGTTCGCACGCAGGAACCGGGCGAAGTCGCCCTGCGGAAGGAGCACCACCTGGAAGAACTGTTCGGCGCTCATCCCGAGCAACGACTTGACGACGTCGCCGATCTCCTGGGCGCGGGACAGGTTCTCCCCCGACCCGTCGAGCCAGGTGAGATTCGCCTTGGCCTGCTGCTTGATCGTGCCGGTGCCGCGCTTCTTCGGGCGTTCGAACTCGGGGCTGCGTTCGATGGCCAGACGGCGACCCGCGATGGTCGCCTCGAGCCGGACCGTCGGCACAGCACCCACCCGTGCGTGGTCGGACAGCAACCGGCGCCCCTCGGAGCGAGCACCGGGGACGGTGCCGTAGAGCGCGAACGCGACCGCGTCGAGGATCGACGTCTTGCCCGCGCCCGTCTGCCCGTGCAGTAGGAACAACCCATCGGCGCCGAGCTCGTCGAAGTCGATCTCGACGGTGTCGGCGAACGGACCGAAGGCCGTGATCTCGAGGTGGTGCAGTCTCATGCCGGCACGTCCGTCCGCCACTGCGTGTCGGTCTCGTCGCCGATGCCACGACGACGGTCGACCTCCCTCAACGCTTCGTCGATCCAGCCGCGCTCGCGTTCGGACGGCTCGGAACGCACATCGGTGAGGAACGACGCGGCGATGTCGCGATCACTGCGCCCGCGCACCTTGTCGCGGTAGCTGCCCTCCGTGGACCCGGCCGGTCGCTGCCATTCGACGTGCACGGCGTACGGGAACCGCTCCTGCAGGCGACGCATGGCGTCGAGCGGGCGGATCGCGTCGGTCAGCACCGCGGAGACGTAGTGCTCCTCGACGGCGGCATGCGCCGGATCGGCGAGCAGATCGTCCAGTTCGCCTTCGAGACGAGTCAATTCGCGGATCACCGGGAGATCGACCCGCTCGACGGACGCCGCACCCGAGGCGTCGAGGTCGACGACGAAGACCGCCTTGCGGTGCGAGCGCTCGCCGAAGGAGTACGGCAACGGCGATCCCGAGTACCGGACCGTCTCGCTCACCGTCTGCGGGGAATGCAGGTGACCGAGCGCGACGTAGTCGACACCGTCGAACGACGACGCGGCGACCGTCTCGACCCCGCCGACGGAGATGGACCGCTCGGAGTCGCTGGGCTCGCCACCGACGACGAAGGCGTGCGCCAGGACGACCGTGCGGCCGTGCCGATCCGCGACATCGGCGCGCACGCGTTCCATCGCCGCGTCGAGGATCTGCTGGTGCGAACGGGCCTCGGGCACGCCGAGCTCGGCGCGGGTGATCTCGGGTTCGAGATACGGGATGCCGTAGAAGCGGACCGGGCCGTGCTCGTCGTGCAGGACGACAGGGCTGTCGATCTGAGATACGCGGGTGATCAGGTGCAGACCCCCGTGCGCGGCGAAGGCAGCGCCGGCACCGAGCCGGACCGGCGAGTCGTGGTTGCCGGAGGTGGCGACGATGATCGCCCCTGCCTCACGGATGGCCTCGAGGCCGGCGTTGCACACGGCGACCGCGTCGGAACTCGGGATCGATCGGTCGTACACGTCGCCCGGCACGACCACCACGTCGATCCGGCGTTCGGCCACCAGATCGGCGATGGCCCGCAGCGCACGCGCCTGGTCGGCGAGCAGGTCGACACCGTGGAAGGTGCGGCCGATGTGCCAGTCGGAGGTGTGCAGGATCCGCATGGGACAGACGGTAGAGGAGAGGACCGACATCCCCGGATGTCGGGTGGATGTCGCATCGATGAGGCATCATCCGCCACATGACAGCACTCACGGCACTCGGCCTGCTCGTCGCGCTCGGTCTCGGGGTGGTGCTCGGCTGGCTGTTGCGGGCCACCCGCGACGGCGAACGCGCAGCCCGTGCCGAGGCGCAGCTGGCAGCCCTGCGGGACAACGAGGAGCAGCTGCGTCAGTCGCTGGCAGCGGTGAGCGAGGATGCCGCGCGCCGGCAGTCCGGTGCCATCGGCGACCAGGTCTCGCGGCTCGTCGGCCCGTTGAACGAGGCCGTCGGAGCGCTGGCCCGGCAGGTCGAACACGTCGAACGCAACCGCGTGCACGCCTACGCCGGGCTGAGCGAGCAGGTCGAGGGCATGCACCGCGCGTCGCAGCTGCTGTCCACGCGGACCCAGCAGCTGGTCACCGCGCTGCGCGCGCCGCAGATCCGCGGACGATGGGGCGAGATCCAGCTCGAACGCGTCGTCGAGCTCGCCGGGATGGTCCGGCACTGCGACTTCGACACCCAGGTGAGCAAGGACGGGGTGCGCCCCGACCTGCTCGTCTACCTCGCCGGTGGCAAACAGATCGTCGTCGACGCGAAGGTGCCCTTCGCCGCCTATCTGGATGCCGCCGAGGCCGAGGAGCCCGACGAGCGCGACCGGCACCTCACGCGCCACGCACGCCAACTGCGCACCCACATCGACCAACTGGCGGCGAAGGCCTACTGGGAGTCGTTCGACCCGACGCCCGAGTTCGTCGTGTTGTTCGTCCCCGGCGATCCGTTCCTCGATGCCGCGCTCGGCGCCGATCCCGATCTGCTCGAGCACGCTTTCGCCCGGAACGTCATCCTCGCCACACCGACCACGCTCGTCGCGTTGCTGCGCACGATCGCACACACCTGGCGGCAGGAGGCGCTCTCCCGCGACGCCGCGACCATCCACCGATTGGGCCGTGAACTGTACCAACGGCTCGGTGTGGTCGGTTCCCACCTCGATCGGCTCGGCAACCAGCTCGGCAAGGCCGTCGATTCGTTCAACATGACGGTCTCGTCGATGGACACCCGGGTGGGCGTGACGGCCCGCAAACTCCACGACCTGGAAATATTCGACGGTGAGGTGCCCGAGGTGCAGCGTGTCGACGCTTGGCCGCGACGCAGCACTCTGGCAGAAAGAGCAGTGGCGGACGGTCCTGTCGACGAAGCGAGCTGACATCGCCACGCTAATGTCTACGTTGTGTCTGCAACCCAACGTGCACGTTCGGCGGTGCCGCTCGACATGCGGTCGTTGGCGCCTACGGTGCCCGGTGTGCCCTGGTGGGGTGCCGTGGCGATCGCAGCCGGAACGACGCTTCTCGGGGTGCTGCTCGACAGCGCACGCGGGAACGAGCTGACCTCTGCGTTCACTGTCTTCTACGTGCTCGGCTGCGTCGCGGCCGTGGTGGCGGTGCGCTATCGCGGACTGTTCACGGCCATGGCCCAGCCGCCTCTGCTGCTGCTCCTCGCGGTGCCGATCGGTCAGGAGATCGTCTCCTCCGCCAGCACCGGCGGATTGAAGGATCTCGCGCTCAACGTCGCCTATCCGCTGGTGAACCGCTTCCCGGCGATGCTGGTGGCGACACTCCTGGCACTGGCCATCGGCGGTTTCCGGATCTTCGTGACCCGACAGAACACGGGAGTACGTGCCCGTGCGCCGCGAGAGCGGGCGAAGCCGCGGGCAGCGAAGACCGGAACCGCGAAGGACCGCCCCGCTCGCGCCGCGGGCGACCGGCCGACACGCGCTGCAAACGACCGGCCGACCAGGCGTGCGGGCCGGGGGCGACCGGCGACGGCCACCCCTGCGGATGCACGTCGCACCGCTTCGGGTCGCGGGACGCCGGCCGCGAAGGCGTCGGTCCGGGAGGTCGCCGACACCCGATCCCGTCGCCGCGTCCGTCCCGAATCCCCGACCGCCGAGCAGCCCGCTCCCCGGCGTACCCGCGCTCCCCGACCTGCGGACCCGGTGCAGCCGGAGGTCCGCGAGCCGCGGCGCCGTCCCGCACCCGAGCCGGACACCGGTCGACCGGCGCCCTCCCCCGCACCCACGCAGGGCTACGAGCCGCCGCGCGTGCGGTACCGCGACCGCTACGAGGACTGACCCACACGACGAAGACGACCGGTCACGTGCCGATTCACGGCGGTGACCGGTCGTCTTCGCTCTACGGAACTACCCGGTTCAGCGACGCGACGCGCGCAGTTCGCGCGGGAGAGCGAACACCAGGGTCTCGTTGGCGGTCGTCACCGACTGCACGTCGTGGAAACCGCGCTCGTCGAGGAACTGGACGACGCCCTGAACGAGGATCTCGGGGACCGACGCGCCGGAGGTGATGCCGACGGTCTCGACACCCTCGAGCCAGGCCGGATCGATCTCCTTGGCGTAGTCGACCAGGTGCGCTGCCCGGGCACCCGCACCGAGGGCGACCTCGACGAGCCGCACGGAGTTCGACGAGTTCCGCGACCCCACGACGATCACCAGATCGCACTCGGGCGCCATCGCCTTCACCGCGACCTGGCGGTTCTGCGTGGCGTAGCAGATGTCGTCGCTCGGCGGATCCTGCAGCTCCGGGAACTTCTGGCGCAGACGCTGCACGGTCTGCATCGTCTCGTCGACGCTCAGGGTGGTCTGGGACAGCCAGATGACCTTCGACGGATCGCGCACGGTCACCGAATCGACGGCGTCGGGACCGTCGACGAGCTGCACATGGTCGGGGGCCTCACCTGCGGTGCCCTCGACCTCCTCGTGGCCCTCGTGACCGATGAGCAGGATGTCGAAGTCGTCGCGGGCGAAGCGCTTGGCCTCCTGGTGGACCTTCGTCACCAGCGGGCAGGTCGCGTCGATGGTGCGCAGCTGCCGGGCAGCGGCCGATTCGTGGACCGCGGGCGACACACCGTGCGCCGAGAACACGAGCACGGCACCCTCGGGCACCTCGTCGGTCTCGTCGACGAACACCACGCCGCGGTCGGCGAGCGTGTCGACGACGTGGCGGTTGTGCACGATCTCCTTGCGGACGTAGATCGGCGCACCGTACTTGTCGAGCGCCTTCTCGACGGTCTCGACGGCGCGGTCGACGCCGGCGCAGTAGCCGCGCGGCTCGGCGAGCAGGACGCGCTTTCCGGAGGTGGAGAGACCGGCGGACCGTGTGATCCCGACTTCGAGAGGAACAGGCGCAGACATACCTCCAGAGTACGGGGCGCGTCGGAGTGTGGCTTTCCAGCTCGCAGCCGACGTGCTCCCCGGCTACCAATCACGCCGATCATCGGGCAGTCTTGGGGCATGATCCGTCCACCGTTCCTGGCACGGGTGGCTGCCGGCGTTGCTGTCACCGCGTACGAAGAGACCCTCAAGCTGCCGAGCACAGCCGTTTCGTTGCCGATGACGACGGTGAGCCAGATCCTGCAGACGACGATGCGAGTGCAGCAGATCATGACCTCGTTCGCCATCAAGGGCGACCAGTTCTTCGAGATCTTCGGAGCGGAGCCCGCCGAGACCGCACAGTGGGCGACCTTCGACGACGACGGCTCGACCCCTTCGGACGAGACCGCGACCTCGACGAACAGCGCCGCGAACGGCGCTCCCGGCCGGTTCGCCCTGTACTCGATCCCGCCGGCCACCGAAGCCGACGCACCCGTGGCCGAGCAGGCCGCACCGGTAAAGGCCGGCACCGCGACGACGAAGGGGCCCGCGAAGAAGACGGCAGCCGAGAAGTCTGCTCCGAAGAAGGCCGCCGCGAAGTCCGCAGACGCCGAGGTCACGAAGATCGGCGAGACCACGGACACGAAGGTCGCCTCCGACGATCGTTCCGAGATCGTCGAATACCTCGACTACGACTCGCTGACCCTCGCCCAACTGCGTGCCCGCCTGCGCGCACTGTCGGTGGACGAGCTCACAGCGGTGCTCGAATACGAGAATGCTCACGCCGCGCGTACTCCGTTCGTGACGATGCTGTCGAACCGGATCACGAGCGCGCGTAACAAGTGACGGCCGGACAGAACGCGGCACGCCCGAACTCCGCGGAGCAGCCCTGGCCCGTCCGCACCGTGGCGCAGAAGGTCGCCGGGTGGATCGACAAGCTCGGCACCATCTGGGTCGAAGGGCAGATCACGCAGATCAACGCCCGCCCCGGGACGCGGACGGCGTTTTTGACCCTGCGCGACCCGTCGGTGGACATGTCCCTGCAGGTGACCTGTTCACCCCAGTTGTTGCAGCAATCGGGGGTGCCGCTCACCGAGGGCAGCCGCGTGATCATGTTCGGGAAGATGACCTTCTGGCCCGGCCGCGGCAGTCTGGCGCTGCGAGTCACGGAGATCCGGGCCGTCGGTATCGGTGAACTGCTCGCGCGGCTCGAACGACTGCGTGCGTTGCTCGCGGCCGAGGGACTGTTCGACCCGCGGTTGAAGCGCCCCCTCCCCTTCCTGCCGCGCCGCGTCGGTCTGGTCACCAGCCGCGGCAGCGCGGCCGAACGCGACGTGCTGTCGGTCGCGCAGCGTCGCTGGCCGGCCGTGCAGTTCGACGTCCGCCACGCGACGGTGCAGGGCCCGACCGCGGTCACGCAACTCATCGACGCCATCGAAGCACTCGACAAGGACCCGGACGTCGACGTGATCGTCCTCGCCCGCGGCGGCGGCAGCGTCGAGGATCTGCTGCCCTTCTCCGACGAGGCGCTGTGCCGCGCGATCGCCGCGTGTACGACGCCCGTGGTCAGCGCGATCGGCCACGAGCCCGACAGTCCGCTCTGTGATCACGTCGCCGACCTGCGGGCCGCGACCCCGACCGACGCCGCGAAGCGCGTCGTACCCGATGCGGTTGCCGAACTCGATCTCGTCGACGAACTGAGAGCACGGTCGGCGGCGGCGCTGCGCAACTGGGTCCGGCGCGAGGAACACGTGATCGCACAGTTGCGCGACCGTCCCGTCCTGGCCGATCCATTCCGCGATCTCGACCGGCGGAACGAGGAGATCGAGCGGTTGCAGCACGCGGCACGACGCGACGTCACGCGATTGATCTCGTCGCAATCGTCGACGCTCGAACATCTGCGGGCACGGTTGGCGACCCTCGGGCCCGCGGCGACCCTGGCGCGTGGCTACGCCGTGGTCCAGCGGATCGTGCCGGGCAGCGCCCCCGAAGTGGTACGCACACTCGACGAGATGCCCATCGGCACCCAGCTGCGAGTGCGCGTGGCGGACGGCGCGGCCCGCGCCGCCGTCATGGGACACGAACGACAAGGAAGATCAGGACAGTGACGAACGCGGGAACCGACGACGCCAACGCCGATGTGCGGGAGTTCGGCTACGAGCGAGCTCGGGACGAACTCGTCAACGTCGTGAAGATGCTCGAGCAGGGCGGACTCGACCTCGACGACTCGTTGCAGCTGTGGGAGCGCGGCGAGGCACTCGCGCAGCGCTGCGAGGAACATCTCGCCGGCGCCCGCGAACGTGTCGAGCAGGCGCTCTCCCTCACGGACGACGAGGACGAAGACGACGAGTACGAGGACGAGGACGAGGACTGACCTCGACCGAGCTCACGATCAGGGCTCGGTCGCTCCGACCCGGATCAGGGTTCGAGGGGCTCGGCCCTGCCCGCGGCGGTGGCCAGGGTCGTGAACTCGGCCTCGTCGCCGGAGCCACCGATCAGGATGCGCACGTCGCCGAAGTCCGACACCCAGAGCGCTTCGACGCCCTCGCCGCCGTAGACCACCCAGTCGTGGCCCTCGACGGACCTGGTGTCGGTGGCGGTGCGGGCACCTCCGGCGACGAATCGCACCAGTTCGTCCTCACCGGCATCCGATTGGGTGAAGCGCACGTAGCGACCTGCAGGAGTGATGAAACCGACGGTGCTCGAATCGCCGCCCTGGTTACCGGAAACGATGCTGCGGCTACCGGAGTTGGGCTGCCAGTCCTCGGGCACCTCGGGGTGGCGGATCGGGAATCCGAGTTCCGCCGCGTCGTACTTCAGGCCGGCATCGATGTCGAAGCTCGGCACGGGACCCGCCGTGGGTCCGCCGGGCTTGAACTCGCACTGGCTGGCGATCGCCGCGATGAAGAGGATCAGCACGAGCAGCGGGATCAGCGACCACGCCATATCTCGACCGTCTTGCAGGATGCGAGGTTTCTTGGATGCCACCCGTCCAGTCTGACAGCTACGAAACGGGCAGGCTCAGGCCGGGCGGGTCCGACAGCCCACACCATCGGCCGTGATGAGACAATAGCCACGCGACACACACGGATCGTGCGGGCGCCCTCGGCGCCCGCTCCCTCTGCCGGCGCAACCCGCGTCGACCGAAAAGTCTCCAGGAGGCAGTAGCCCATGACGGCCAGCACCCCACGCCGCGAAGCTCCGGACCGCAACCTCGCGCTCGAACTGGTCCGCGTCACCGAGGCCGCGGCGATGGCGGCCGGCCGGTGGGTCGGACGCGGCGACAAGGAAGGTGGCGACGGCGCCGCCGTCGACGCGATGCGGCACATGGTCAGCTCCGTGTCGATGCAGGGTGTCGTCGTGATCGGTGAGGGCGAGAAGGACGAAGCGCCCATGCTGTACAACGGTGAGGAGGTCGGCAACGGCGACGGTCCGCTGTGCGACGTCGCGGTCGACCCCATCGACGGCACTACCCTCATGTCGAAGGGCGCTCCCGGCGCGATCGCGGTGCTCGCCGTGGCCGAGCGGGGCGCGATGTTCGATCCGTCCGCCGTGTTCTACATGGAGAAGATCGCCGTCGGTCCCGAGGCCGCCGACGTCATCGACATCACCGCCCCGATCGCGGAGAACATCCGCCGTGTCGCGAAGGCGAAGAACATCGCGCACGCCGACCTGACCGTGACGATCCTCGACCGTCCGCGCCACGCGCAGATCATCAGGGAGGTGCGCGAGGCGGGTGCCCGCATCCGTTTGATCTCCGACGGCGACGTCGCCGGCGCGATTGCCGCTGCACGTCCGGGTTCGGGTGTCGACATGCTGCTCGGCATCGGCGGTACCCCCGAGGGCATCATCGCCGCGGCCGCGATGCGCTGCATGGGTGGTGCGCTGCAGGGTCGCCTGGCACCGAAGGACGACGCCGAGCGCCAGAAGGCGATCGACGCCGGACACGATCTCGACCGTGTCCTCACCACCACCGATCTCGTCACCGGCGAGAACATCTTCTTCTGCGCGACCGGCGTCACCGACGGTGAGCTGCTCCGCGGCGTCCGCTACTCCGCCGGGGGCGCGGAGACGCAGTCGATCGTGATGCGCAGCAAGTCGGGCACGGTCCGCATCATCGAGGCGTACCACCGCCTGCAGAAGCTCAGCGAGTTCTCGTCCATCGACTTCCACGGTGTCGCCGGCTCCCCGCCGCCCATGCCCTGATCATCACTGCCCTGATCATCACTGCCCTGATCATCACTGCCCTGATCGTCACCGATCCTTCCGAGGAGGGGCACTGCACCGAGTTCTGGTGCAGTGCCCCTCCTCGTTCGTTCCGGCGGCATAACGTGGAGGACATGACCGACACCGAACAGTCTTCTCAGCAGTTCCGTATCGAACGCGACACGATGGGCGAGGTCCAGGTTCCGGTCGACGCCTTGTGGCGCGCCCAGACGCAGCGCGCCGTGGAGAACTTCCCGATCTCGGGCCGTGGACTCGAACGCGCACAGATCCGCGCGCTGGGTCTGCTCAAGAGCGCCTGCGCCCGGGTGAACAAGGACCTGGGTCTGCTCGACCCCGACAAGGCCGACGCGATCGTCGCGGCCGCCGATGCCATCGCCGCGGGTGAGTACGACGACCAGTTCCCGATCGACGTCTTCCAGACCGGTTCGGGCACGAGCTCGAACATGAACACCAACGAGGTCATCGCGTCGCTCGCCGCGAAGGCCGGCGTCACGGTCCACCCCAACGACGACGTCAACATGTCGCAGTCGTCGAACGACACTTTCCCCACCGCGACGCATGTCGCCGCGACCGAGGCGACGGTGAAGGATCTGATCCCCGCCCTCGAGCACCTGCACGGTGCCCTCGCCGAGAAGGCGAAGGAGTGGCGCACGGTCGTCAAGTCGGGTCGTACGCACCTGATGGATGCGGTCCCGGTGACCCTGGGCCAGGAGTTCGGTGGTTACGCCCGCCAGATCGAGGCCGGGATCGAACGTCTCCGCGCGACCCTCCCCCGCCTCGGCGAACTGCCGATCGGCGGTACCGCGGTGGGCACGGGCCTCAACGCACCGGCGGATTTCGGGGCGCGTGTCGTGGCCGTGCTCGTCGAGACCACGGGGCTCGACGAGTTGCAGGGGGCCCGCAACAGTTTCGAGGCTCAGGCCGCGCGTGACGCTCTGGTCGAGGTGTCCGGGGCGCTGCGCACCGTTGCCGTGTCGCTGACGAAGATCGCCAACGACATCCGCTGGATGGGGTCCGGTCCGCTCACGGGTCTGGCCGAGATCCAGCTCCCCGATCTGCAGCCCGGTAGTTCGATCATGCCGGGCAAGGTCAATCCCGTTCTTCCCGAAGCGGTTACGCAGGTCGCCGCACAGGTGGTGGGCAACGACACCACTGTGGCGTGGAGCGGCGCCGCCGGGGCGTTCGAACTCAACGTCTACATCCCGGTGATGGCCCGCAACGTCCTCGAGTCGATTCGTTTGCTCGCCAACGTCTCCCGACTGTTCGCCGATCGCTGCATCACCGGGCTGGTCGCGAATGTCGAACATCTGCGCACACTGGCGGAGTCGTCGCCGTCGATCGTCACTCCCCTCAACTCCGCGATCGGATACGAGGAGGCGGCCGCCGTCGCCAAGGAGGCGCTGAAGGAGAAGAAGACGATCCGTCAGACCGTCGTGGACCGCGGCCTCGTCGGCGACCGCCTGAGCGAGGAGGAACTGGACCGCCGCCTCGACGTCCTGGCGATGACGCGGGTGGACGAGGAGTCCTGACCCGCAGGGTCCCGGCCGGCCCCCGCCTGCATCCGCTACGAATTTCGCCATCCGCTACAGCAATTCGCTGGTTGTCAGGATGTTCGTGAGACACCTGGCAATCAGCGCGGGGATCGGAGCACACCAATGATCGACATCCCTGTTGGGCGGACCCGCACCGGCAAACGCGCGTTCTCCATCGCCTACAAGATCGAGTTCCTACGGCAGTGGGACCAATGCATCGAAGTCGGTGCCAAGACCCGCCTACTGCGCGAGACCAACCTCGACTACGCCACCATCGCACGTTGGATCCACGCCCGGGATTCGGGAGACTTGGAAGCGTCGATGGTGACCGCAGCAGACAAGTCGAGGGACCGAGTGGACAGTCGAGACCGTGCGGAGCTGGCCAAACTCCGCAAAGAGAACGAACGCCTCCGCGAGAAGGTCGCCCAGGGCGACGCCGCCGTGGAAATCCTGGGAAAAGCATTCGAGCTCTTGCAAGGGATCACCAAGAGCTCGACCGACGAGGACCCGCAGATCCCGCCGTCGTTGATGAGTGCCCGCGAGTACGCGCAATGGCTCGAACGCCGAGGACTGTCCTGACCGACACCGTCACCGCGTTGGCCGCAGCCGGCGTGCCGATCGTGCGTGGCTGCGCATTGCTGGGGATCCCCCGGGCCCGCTACTACCGGGAGGTGCGCGGGTATCGGCACTATCGGCCGGTGTCCGATCCGATCCGGCAGCGGGACCGGCACCAGCCGGCCGCGTTGTCACCGGCCGAGAAGGACACCATCGTCGAGGTGATCCTCGCCGAGGGGAACACCCATCTGTCTGTGTGCCAACTGTATTGGCGGTCCTTCGATGAAGGGCTGGTGGAGTGTTCCCAGTCGAGTTTCTATCGAGTGGCGCACTCGCAGAACCTGGTCGGGGACCGACGCCGCAGCCGCAGCGGCGGCCCGGGATCGGGGATCAGCCGCCGCAAACCGGTCGTTCCGGCTCCGGCGGTGGGCACATTGTGGTCGTGGGACATCACTGTGCTCAAGGGGCCACGCACCCAGGACCGGTATCTGCTGTATCTGGTGATCGATGTGTATTCGCGGTTCCCGGTGGCCTGGCGCATCGAGTACGCCGAGACCGCCGCTGCGGCGGTGGAAATGTTCACCGAAGCGTTCACCGCGTTCGGGGCACCGACGGTGCTGCACGCCGACAACGGGGCCTCGATGCGCTCGACCGCACTGCTCGATGCGCTCGACGAGCAGCAGGTCCTGCCCTCGTACTCACGGCCGCGGGTCAGTGACGACAATCCGTTTTCCGAGTCGTTGTTCAAAACCATCAAGTACGACCTGTCGTGTCCGCACCGGTTCGACAGCATCGACCATGCCCGGCGGTGGACCGAGGAATTCATGACCCGATACGCCCTCGAACACCGCCACAGTGGGTTGGGTCGACACACCCCCGCGTCGGTGTTCCTCGGCACCGCCGTCGAGGAACACCGACGCCGGCAGGACCGACTCGACCGGATCCATGCCCGGCACCCGCAGCGGTTCCAGCGCCGGCCGCTGGCACCACCACTACCTCGACCGACCGGAATCAACATCACCCATCTGTCTCAGACAGGTTGACAACTTCCGAATTGCTGTAGCGGATGGCGAAAACGTGAGCGGATAGCGAGGGCTCAGCGAGTCGGGGAGTCACCTCATTCCTGGACCACCTCGGTCCCGGCGCCGGGCGCCCACGTGATGTAACCGAATTGGAAGTTGCTTCGCGCACCGTCGGGGGTCTGTTCCTCGTCGGTGATCGGGAAGCCCAGGTCGCCACCGGCACCACCCGCGGCCTCCCAGGCCGTGCGGATCTCACCCCACACGATGTGGGAATCGGTGTCGGGGCTCCACGCGATGATGCCGCCCTCGAACTCCGCGACGTAACCGTCGCCGACTTCCTCCTGCTGGCCGGTCGCGGCGCCGAGCGGGCTGGACGCACCGCCGACCTCGGCGTACTTCTGCAGGATCGGCCCGCTGAGTTCGACCTGCTCGCCGTCCGGTCCCGGCACCGCACTGGACCGATCCGCCGCGGGCTCGTCGGCCTCGGGCGAATCGTCGCCCTGCGTGATCGATTCGACGGCGCTCTCCGCCCCGGATGCCACGCTCTCCGCGGCGGACTGGACCGCGCTGGTCGCGCTGCCCACCGTGTCCTCCGCGGATTGGTCGTCGCTGCAACCGGCGACCACCAGTCCGATCGCCGCTGCGGCCGCCACCAACGCTGCTCTGCGTCGGGGAATTCGATTCATCGGTTCGCTCCTGTCACTGAGAGGACGGGTACCTGATTTCAGGGTGCCCGACTCCTCGGCGACACAACCCGGTTTCCGGTGATTCCGTGCCGTGCACCAATCCGCCCCACCCCAGGTCTCCTGCCGTTACCATGCGACGCAGCCGACGCCGAGGAGAACGATGAGCACACAGACCGTCACCGCGCACGACGCCGTCGCCACGGTGACCGATTTCCTGGAGGCAACGGCCGCCGAGGACATCGACCGCGCCGCCTCTCTGATCACCGACGACATCGCGTGGCACAACACCTGGCTCCCCACCGTCCGCGGCGGCGCCCGGGTCCGGAAGATCCTTGCCGGTCTCGCGCGACCGTCGGTGGGCTTCGGCGTCGTCGTCCACCACATCGCAGCCGAGGGCGACATCGTGCTCACCGAACGCACCGACATCCTGCGCTTCGGGCCGGTGCGCATCGAGTTCTGGGTGTGCGGCACCTTCGAACTGCGCGACGGGCGGATCGCCTTGTGGGACGACCACTTCGACGTCCTCACCTTCCTCCGCGGAACCGTCGTGGGCGTCCTGCGCGCCGTCCTGCGTCGCTCCTGACGCTCCTCGCCCTCACCGCTTCCCGAGGCTGCCCGCATAGAATCCGTTCGTCGCCGAACCGTTCGGCGACGGATCAGCAGGGAGCGATGACATGTCCGACGCCGAGCACACTCCGGGATTCACGACGGGTCTGGAGATCCGGCGCGAAGTGATGGGTGACGACTTCGTCGAGCGGGCGTTCGAGCGTTCCCGTGGCACCGACTCCGAGGCGATGCAGGAGTTCGTGACCGAGCACGCCTGGGGCGCCGTGTGGTCGCGCCCCGGCCTGGACCGCCGCAGCCGCAGCCTGCTCAACCTGGGCATGCTCATCGCGTTGCGTGCCGAGAACGAACTGCGCGGACACGTCCGCGGTGCCCTGCGCAACGGACTCGACCGCACGGAGATCGTCGAATCCGTCATCCACTGCTCGGCGTACTGCGGCGCTCCCGCCGGACTCGCTGCGATGCGCGTCGTCCAGGAAGTGCTCGAGACCGAACTCGGCCCTCTCCCCGAGGACACCGACACCTCCGACGAGGCCTGACGACGACGGCGCGTCCGGCATTGCCGGACGCGCCGTGTCGGCCGTGCCCGGGCGTCAGGCGCCCGGAGCGAACTCCTCGAGCATCTCCGTCACCAGCGCCGCGATCGGCGACCGCTCACTGCGGGTGAGCGTGATGTGCGCGAACAGCGGATGTCCCTTGAGCTTCTCGATGACCGCCGCGACACCGTCGTGCCGGCCGACACGCAGGTTGTCGCGCTGGGCGACGTCGTGGGTGAGCACGACGCGCGATCCCGCACCGAGCCGCGACAGGACGGTGAGCAGCACGTTGCGTTCGAGCGACTGTGCCTCGTCGACGACGACGAACGAATCGTGCAGCGACCGGCCGCGAATGTGCGTGAGCGGCAGCACTTCCAGCATTCCGCGGCTGAGCACCTCCTCGAGCACCGCCGGGCTGGCGAGTCCTTCGAGGGTGTCGAAGACCGCCTGCCCCCACGGATTCATCTTCTCTGCCTCGGTACCCGGCAGGTAGCCGAGTTCCTGCCCACCCACCGCGTAGAGCGGCCGGAAGACCACCACCTTGCGGTGGGTTCGTCTTTCCAGGACAGCCTCGAGTCCCGCCGTCAGTGCCAGCGCGGACTTTCCGGTTCCGGCCTTGCCGCCGAGGGAGACGATGCCGACGGATTCGTCGAGCAGCAGGTCGAGGGCGACGCGCTGTTCGGCGGAGCGCCCGTGCAGTCCGAACGCCTCCCGGTCGCCGCGGACGAGCTGCACCCGCTTGTCGGCGGTGACCCGGCCGAGCGCGCTGGAGGAGCCACCGAGAAGCCTGATCCCCGTGTGGCACGGCAGATCCCGCGCATCGTCGATGTCGACGATGCCCTCGGTGAACATCTCGTCGATGAGGGTCCGGTCGACCTCGAGTTCGGTCATGCCCGTCCATCCCGAGATCACCACGTCCTGGGCGTGGTACTCGTCGGCGTCGAGGCCGACGGCACCGGCCTTGACGCGCAACGGGATGTCCTTGCTGACGAGCACCACGTCGCGTCCCTCGGTGGCCAGGTTCAGGGCGCACGCGAGGATGCGGGAGTCGTTGGTGTCGGTGCGGAATCCCGCGGGCAGGACCATGGGGTCGGTGTGATTGAGCTCCACGTGGAGGGTGCCACCCTCGTCCCCGATAGGGATGGGCTGGTCGAGGCGTCCGTGCCGCTGCCGCAGGTCGTCGAGCAGGCGCAGCGATTCGCGAGCGAACCAGCCGAGTTCGTGGTGGTGCCGTTTCCCTTCGAGTTCGCCGATCACGACCAGCGGAAGGACGACTTCGTGCTCGGCGAACCTGGTGACCGCCCAAGGGTCGGAGAGCAACACTGAAGTGTCCAGCACGTAGGTGCGTACAGCGGATTCTTTCGCAGCGGCGGTACCGGAGGCGTGGCCGGAGCGGGTGGGGACGGAGCGTGTTGCGTTCACGTGGGGCTCCTCGGCCCGGACGGCACCGCCCGGACGTATTCGGTGGGCCGGTGGGTCCCCGGTGTCGTCACGACCACGGAGGCCCGGTGCCGGCCCCCTCGCTCGGACTGTGTCAGCCACACGATCAGGGACCTCCCGTGTAGACGGCACCTGCGCCGCCTACACCCCCGACGCTAACCCCGATACGGGCGATTCGCTCGATGGCGGAGGAAGCGTGTCGGTGAAGATCGCGTTAACGACACCTCATAAGTACCCCTGAACCCCAGCAAACACGGTCGGCTCCGCTGCGTCAGGAACGCGAACCCGTGGATCGCGCGGCGTACGGTCACTCGACCGTCACCGGATGCGCGCTCGGTTCCACCGTCGCGCCGCGCAGTCGTCGCAGCACCAGGGTCACGAGCAGCGCGAGGACGGCCATCGCGGCGCTGTACCAGACGACCGCGTCCGGGGCGTCGAAGATGCCGCCGAACAGACCCGCGACGAGCGCACCGACCGACATGCCCGCGACCTCCTGGGCGGACCACAGACCGTTCACCCGGCCCAGCAGCGTGTGCGGCGTGTGCGTCTGGATCAGCGAGTAGCGCAGCACCTCCTGCACGGCCCCGAACACACCGACGATCACGAGCAGCACGACGGTGAGCGCCAGGACGGACGTGAAGCCGACCAGTGCCTGGACGACGAATCCGAGGACCAGGGCGGTGAGCAGCACGCGGCCGGGCCGCACCGAACGGCCGAGCCATCCACTGGTGACCGTGGCCGCGGCGGCGCCGAGCGCGATCGCCGCGTACATGACGCCGATGGCGACCGCATTGCCCTCGAAACGCGCGTCGGCAAAGGCCGGCACGAGCACGAGCACACCGCCGCCGAGCATCGCGACGACGCCGGCGATCATCACCCCGCCGACGACGCGTTCGCGGCGCAGGAAGCCGGTCACCGTCTCCGCGGGTGCGTCGGCGTCGTGCCCGGCGTCCGCCGTCGGTGGGTTCAGCGCCGGCAGGCCCGAGAGCAGGGTGACGGTCACGGCGGTGCCGATCGCGGCCACCCAGTAGTTCCACGCCACCGAGAACGTCGCGATCACGAGTCCCCCGAGCGCCGGGGACAGGACGGCTCCCGCGCGGGCGCTGAGCACGTTGAGCGCACCGACGGCGACGAGCTGGTCCTTGGGGACGAGCGTGGGCACGACTGCCAGCAGAGCCGCGATGCTGATCGACCCGATCAGGCCGTTGACGACCGTCAGGGCGATGATCGCCGGCACCGAGGGCGACGACAGACCGGCGTTGACGGCCAGTCCGACGAAGGTGAGACCGGAGACGGTGCGGGCGAACAGGATCAGGAACGTGCGGTTGTAGCGGTCGGCGAGCATGCCGCCGAGCAGCATGCCGCCGATCGCAGCGCCCCCTTCGAGCGCGGAGACCAGACCCACCATCGGCGACGATCCGGTCAGGTCGTAGACCTGGATCGGTACGCCGACCATGAGCATCCCGATACCGAAGATCGAGATGGTGCGAGCGATGAAGATCCGGCGGAAGGCCGCGCTCTCGCGCAGCGGCCGCAGATCGAAGAGGGCGCCGTTGCTCATTGCCGGGCCGTCACTCGGACTTCGCGGCGGCGTCGGCGAGCATCGGAGCGATCTCGTCGGTGGCCCACTTCAGCGACAACGCCGACGGGAAGCCCACGGCGTTCGGCATGCCGGTGTTGCGGGCGAGCGAGACGACCGCGCCGCGCTCGACGGCCGGAAGACGGTTCCACGCCTCGAACTTGGTCAGGTATCCGAGATCGCCGGTGGGCGAGACGACCACGAGCAGGTCGGCGTCGAGCTGCGAGATCTCCTCGTAGGACAGCACACCGCGTCCGTCCGCATCGACCTGCAGTGTGTTCGCGTACTCGCTGAGCTCGAGGCCGAGCGAGTTCAGGAACTGCCCGATGCCGCGGTCGTCGGCGGCGAGCACCGACAGCTGGCCACCGGTGTCGCCGATGATCGCGTTGTAGGTCGCGCCCTCGAGTGCGGGGTACTGCTCCTTGGCGGCGTCGAGATCGACCTCGGCCTGCTCGATGACCTCCTCGGCCTTCTCGGGGATGCCGAGGGCCGAGGCGATCTTGCGGGTGGAGTCCTGCCACGGCTCACCGTTGGCGCGGTAGTCGAAGTGGACGACGGGGAACTGTTCGGCGAGCTGGTCGTAGGTGTTCTGTTCGAGTCCCCAGAAGCCGGTGGAGACGATGATGTCGGGCTGCAGCGCGGCGATCTGCTCGGCGATCACCGTGGCACCGCCGTCCATGTTCAGCAGCGGCGGGACGTCGGCGCCGAGTGCTTCGGCCTCCCACGGCCACACGCCGGTGCCGCCGGTCGCCGCGAGGTTCTGGGCATCGACGGGGAGCGCGAGCGGGGTGACGCCCAACGACAGCAGGATGTCGGCGTCCTGCGGCGACAGCGGCAGGGCGCGGGTCGGGGCCGACTCGACGGTCGTGTCGCCGAACTTGCCGGAGACGGTGACCGGGAACTCGCCGTTCGCCGCCGTCGCGCTGCCGGACGAGCTGCCGCTGTCGGTGTCCGAGCCGCACGCCGTGACACCGACCAGCATGGCGGTGGCGGCGAGGGCGACGCCGATCCGGCGCAGTCGCTTGTGGATCCTCATCGATTCTCCTCTGCTGTAGAACTCTTCGTAGGTCCGTCGTCCGGGTGTCCGTTCCCGGCGCCGCGGATCTCGTCCTCGTGGAGGGTCGCGGCGAGTTCGCCGATCGACCCGGCGGTGAAGATCGACTCGGCGTCGATCACGTATCCGGCCGCCCGCAGTCCGCCGAGGATCCGCATCACCGAGATGCTGTCGCATCCGAGTTCGAGCAGATCGTCGTCGACGCCGACCTGCTCGACGCCGGTGACCTCGGAGGCGAGGGCGCACAGCAGCTCTTCGGCCGGTGTGGACGGTGCCCGGCGCGTTCGCGGGGCGAGTTCCGGTCGCGGCAGCGCTGCGCGGTCGATCTTGCCGTTGGCGAGCGTGGGCAGGGCGTCGAGCACGACCGTCGCCGACGGCACCATGTAGTCGGGCAGCACCCGCGCGACCGCGCGTCGCAGCGTCTCGGCGTCGAGGGTGTACCCGGCGGCCGGGACGACGTAGGCGACGAGACGTGCCGTCGCACCGAGATCGGTGCGGGCGAGCACCACTGCGGTCGCGACGTCCGGTCGCGACGAGAGCACGGTCTCGATCTCGGCCGGTTCGATCCGGTATCCGCGGATCTTGACCTGGTCGTCGCCGCGTCCGCGGTAGCGGATGTGTCCGTCGGGCGTCCACAGGGCCCGGTCACCCGTGCGGTACATGCGGTCTCCGGGGAATTCCGGATCGATCGTGTCCGCGACGAAACGGTCGGCGGTGCGACCCGGGTCGGCGAGATAGCCGCGGGCCAGTCCACGACCGGCGAGGTAGAGCTCGCCCTCCACACCGATCGGCGCGGGACGCATCCACCGGTCGACGATGTAGGCCCGGGTGCCGGCGACCGGTCGGCCCGCAACGGGCGCCTCGGCGTCCGAAGCCCGTGCGACGAGCGCGTCGACGGTGCTCTCGCTCGGCCCGTAGAGGTTGTAGGCGCTCACGCCGTCCAGCCCGCGCAACCGGTCCCACATCGGTTGGGAGACCGCCTCGCCGCCGAAGCCGAGCGAGGCCGGGCACCGTCCGTCGTCCGCGAGTCCGTGATCGAGCAGCTGCGCGAGGTGCGACGGGGTGACCTCGACGAAGTCCCAGCGGGATTCGTGGGCGACGCGGACCATCTCGGCCGGATCGCGCTGGACCTTCTCGTCGACGACGTGCACCGCGTGCCCGTCGAAGAGCCACAGCTGCGGTTGCCAGGACGCGTCGAAGGCGAACGACCACGCGTGGCCGACCCGGAGCCGGTCGCGTCCGGTCCGTGCCTGCGTCGGCGCGTAGAGGTCGGCGCGGTGGCTGTGGAACAGCGCGGTCAGGCCGCGGTGCAGGGCGAGGACCGCCTTGGGTGTGCCGGTGGAGCCGGAGGTGTACACGACGTAGGCCGGGTGGTCGGCGCGCAGCGGTGCGAGCCGGTCGGCGTCGGTCAGCGGGGCGTCGTCGTAGCCGGCGACCCGCGCCGCGAGCGTCTCGTCGTCGAGCGCGAGCACCGGCGCGTCCACCGCGGGCAGCGACGACGCGAGTTCTCGGGTGGTGAGCACGACGGCCGGCTCCGCGGTGCCGAGGATCGTCGCGAGACGCTCGGTGGGAGTGCGCGGTTCGAGCGCGACGTAGGCACCGCCGGAGACGAGCACCGCGAGCATCGCCGCGATCGTGTCGGCCGTGCGGGGCAGCACGAGCGCCACGCGGGTCTCGGGAGCGACACCGTGGTCGACGAGCAGTCGCGCCCACCGGCGGACCAGGGACGCGAGGTCGGCGAAACTCCATTCGAGATCGACTGCCACGAGCGCGGTCTCGTGCGGGTGACGGGCGACCGCGTCGTCGAACAGGTCCGCGACGGTGACGGCTTCGGCGACCGGTGCCGGTGTGGCCCGCCACTGTTCGAGCCGGGCGCGTTCGTCGGCCGGCAGGACGTCGATGGCGGACAGGCGCCGGTGCGCCTCTCCCCCGGCCAGCGTGCGCAGCACCCGGTCGAGTCCGGCGACGAGACGTTCGACGGTGCCGCGGTCGTACAGGTCGGAGCTGTACTCGACGACGCCGACGAGGGTGTCGGTGCCCACATACTCGACGAGGTCGAACGACAGGTCGAACTTCGAGGTCTCCATCGGGTGCGGTTCGGGGGTGACACCCGCCGTGAGCCCACCCGCACTGCGCGGATCGGGTTCGACGAGATAGACGATCATCACCTGGAACAGCGGGTGCAGGGCGCGCGAGACGGATCGGTCGGAGCCGAGCACCGCGTCGACGACCTGCTCGAACGGCAGGTCCTGGTGGTCGAACGCCTCGAGGTCGGTGCGGCGGATCCGGTCGAGCAGTTCGGCGACGGTCGGGTCGCCGGACAGGTCGGTGCGCAGCACGAGGGTGTTGAGGAAGAAGCCGACGAGATCCTCGAGTTGCGCGTCGCCGCGTCCGGAGACCGGGGTGCCGAGGGGGATGTCCTCGCCACCGCCGTAGGCGGCGAGCAGCACCGCGACGGCGGCCTGCACGACCATGAACATCGAGACGTCGTGTGCGCGTGCGACTTCCCGCAGTGCGCGCACGACCTCCGGGTCGAGCGCGAACGGCACGGCGCCACCGCGATAGGAGGTGCGGGCCGGACGGGTCCGGTCGGTCGGCAGCGGCAGTTCCTCGGGCAGGCCGGCGAGGGCGTCGCGCCAGTAGGCGCGCTGACGCGCGGCGAGCGACTCCGCATCCGCCGGGTCGCCGAGCAGGTCGCGCTGCCACAGTGTGAAATCGGCGTACTGCACGGCGGGCTGCGTCCACTCCGGTGCCTGCCCCATCTGCCGCAGCGCGTAGGCGGTCGCCAGATCGGTGAGCAGCGCCTTGGTCGACCACTCGTCGACGGCGATGTGGTGGATCACCAGCGCCACGACGGTGTCGTCCCCGGCGTCGAGGACCGACAGCCGCACCGGCAGCTCGGCCGACAGATCGAAGCGGTGATCGATCGCCTCGGTGAGCGCGCCGCGGACGTCGGCCGGGTCGACCGGGCGGTGGTCGGCGATCACGCGGACCTCGTCGGGCGTGAGCACCTGCTGGTAGGCCTGTCCGTCCTCGGTCGGGAAGACAGTGCGCAGCGCCTCGTGACGCAGGACGACGTCGCGCACGGCCGCTTCGAGTGCCGGGACATCGACGCGTCCGTGCACCCGCCACGTGACCGGCACGTTGTACACGCCGCCGCGGGCCCCGAGCTGGTCGAGGATCCAGAGGCGTTGCTGCGCGTACGACAGCGGCACCATCGCAGGTCGCGGGTCGGCCGCAACCAGCGCGGGTCGCGGCGACGCCTGACCCGCCGCCGCGCACCGCTGCGCGAGCGACTCCACCGTCGGGGCGTCGAAGACCGTGCGCAGGGCCAGATCGGCGCCGAGCTCCGAGCGGATCGCGTTCACGAGCCGGATCGCAGCGAGCGAATGCCCACCGAGCGCGAAGAAGTCGTCGTCGATACCGACCTCGTCGAGTCCCAGCGCATCCGCGAACAGTGTCGCGATCGTCGCTTCGAGCTCGGTACGCGGCTGCCGTCCGGATCCGGTGTCGAACTCCGGTGCCGGAAGGGCACTGCGATCGAGTTTGCCGTTGAAGGTCGTCGGGACCGCGTCGATCACGAGAACCCGTGCGGGCAGCAGATAGTCGGGCACACGTCCGACGAGTGCGTCACGGACCGCCACCGGATCCACCGCGACTTCCGCTGCGGGAACGATATATCCGACGAGCACCGAATCGCCTGCGGGACGGGGTTTGATCGCGGCCACAGCACGGGCGACACCGTCGACGGCATCGAGAGCCGCCTCGAGTTCGCCGAGTTCGATGCGCAGACCGCGCAGCTTGATCTGGTCGTCGCCGCGGCCGAGATATTCGAGGTCGCCGTGGGCGTCCCAGCGTGCGAGGTCGCCGGTGCGGTAGAGCCGGTCGCCGGGATCGCCGTAGGGGTCGGCGACGAACCGCTGGGCGGTGAGCGCCGGGCGCCGCAGGTAGCCCTGCGCAACCTGTACTCCCCCGATGTACAGCTCACCGGGGGTGCCGGCCGGCACGGGGCGCAGATACCGGTCGAGCACGTACAGGCACACGTTCGCGCCCGGCCGCCCGATGACGGAACCGCGGGTAGGCGAACCGATCCGGGCACCCGGGTCGGCGTCGAGGGTCACCTCCACCGCGGCTTCGGTCGGGCCGTACAGGTTGTGGACCTTCACCTGCGGGAGCACCGTCGCCGCGCGTGCGACGGTGCGCGGCGACAGTGCTTCACCGCTGCACACGATGCGGCGCAGGCTCGCGGCGTCCGCGGTGGCGGGCACGGCGAGGGTCTCCTCGAGCATCGACGGCACGAAGTGGGCGACGGTGATGTTCCCGTCGCGCAGCAGGGTCGCCGATTCGACGGGATCGCGGTGCGCGTCGGGTCCGCCGACGACGACGCTCGCACCGTCGACGAACGGCGCGAACAACTCCCACACCGACACGTCGAAGGTCGCGGGTGTGCGCAGCAGCACCCGGTCGTCGGGCGAGGCGGGCAGTTCGCGGTGCACCCATTCGAGCCGGTTCGCCACGGCGCGGTGCGACACGGCGACGCCCTTGGGCAGACCCGTCGACCCCGAGGTGTAGATGACGTAGAGCGGGTGGTCGAGGGTGAGCGGCGCGATCCGGTCGGTGTCGGTGACCGACTCCGGGCTGCGGGCGTCGATGCGGGCACGCACCTCGGTGTCGTCGAGGTCGAGTCGCGGATGCTCGCCGGGCAGTTCGATGTCGCTGCGCGTCAGCACGACTCGCGGATGCGCATCGCCGAGCAGGTACTCGATGCGCGTTTCGGGCAGCGTGGTGTCGATCGGCTGGTAGGCCGCACCGGACTTCACGACGGCGTGGATCGCGACGACCTGCCCCACGGAGCGGGGCACCGCGACCGCGACGATCGCACCCGGACCGGCGCCGAGCGCGACGAGTTCGCGGGCGAGGCGGTTCGAGGCGGCGTCGAGGGCGGCATGGGTGAGGGTGTGGTCGGCCGCGACGAGAGCCGGCCGTTCGGCGTGCTCGGCGGCGCTGCGGGCGAGCACCTCGCTCAGCGGGGCGAGAGCGAAGTCGACGCGCTCGCCGGTGCCGACGGCGAGTTGTCCCGCGGCCTCGTCGGCGTCGAGGATCGCGACGTCGCCGATCCGGGCCGCGGGTGCGCTCGCGACCTGATCGAGCAGAGTGAGCAGCGCGGCGAGAAGCGTGTCGGCCATGGTGGCGTCGAACAGGTCGGTCGCGTACTCGACCGATACGGCGACCTCGCCGGTGTCCGGGGCGTCGACGAAGGTGAGGTTGAGGTCGAACTTGGCGCGGACGTTGCTCAGCGGTTCCCAGCGGGTGGGCACACCGAGCAGGTCGGGCAGCTGCGCGGGGCGCTGCAGGTAGCTCATCATCACCTGGAACAGCGGGTTCCGTCCCTCGACGCGCGGCGGTGCGAGTCGCTCGACGAGCTGCTGGAAGGGCACCTCCTGGTGCGCCATCGCCGCGAGATCGGTCTCGCGCACCCGGTCGAGGAGTTCGGCGAAGGTGGGCTCGCCGGACAGATCGGTGCGCAGCACCAGCGTGTTGACGAAGAAACCGACGAGTTCGTCGAGTGCGGTGTCGGAACGGCCCGAGACGGGGGTGCCGACGACGATGTCGTCGCCCGCGCCGAGCCGGGAGAGCAGTGCCGCGACGGCCGCGTGCAGCGCCATGAACATCGTGCCGCCGCGGGCATCCGCGACCGCGCGCAGGCGGGCGGCGATGTCGGCGGGGACCGTCGCGGTGGTGTTGCCCGCCGCTCCGGTCGGCCGCGCGGGGCGGGGCCGGTCGGTGGGCAGGACGATCTCGTCGGGCAATTGCGCGAGAGTGTCGGTCCAGTAGTCGATCTGGGTGTCGATCCGGCCGGCCTCGATCAGTTCGCGCTGCCACAGCGTGTAGTCGGCGTACTGGACGGGCAGCGGAGACCATTCGGGTGTCGCGCCGGCCGACCGGGCTTGGTAGGCGCGGGTGAGGTCGCCGAGCAGCGGCGCATCCGACCATTCGTCGGTCGCGATGTGGTGCAGCACCACTGCGAGGACGTGCCGGTCGGGCGCGACGCGCACCAGCACCACGCGCAGCGGCGGGTCGGTGTGCAGATCGAACGACGCGGTGAGCCGCTCGGTGAGCAGCGCCCGGACGGCATCCTCGGACTCTGTCTCGTGCAGTTCGAAGCGCACGGCCTCGGGCGTGTCCAGGATCCGCTGGTAGGGCGTGCCGTCCTCGGAATCGACGACGGTGCGCAGGCTCTCATGACGTTCCACGACGTCGGCGACCGCCGCGACGAGGGCATCGGCGTCCACCGCGCCGTCGAGGCGGGCGACGTGCGCGTAGTGGTAGGCGAGGCTGTCGTCCTGCAACTGCTGGAGCAGCCACAGGCGTTCCTGGGCGGCCGACAGCGGCACCCGGTCGGGGCGCGTCCGCGCGGTGATCGGCGGGAGCGCCGCTGCGGCGCCGGGGATGCGGCGGGCGAGTTCCTCGACGCTGCGAGCCTCGAACAGGTCGCGGATGGTGACGTCCACACCGAGTTCGGAGCGGATGCGGCCGACGATCCGCATGGCGATCATCGAGTGCCCGCCGAGTTCGAAGAAGTCGTCGTCGGCGCCGACCTCGTCGACCCCGAGGACGTCGGCGAAGACCTCGCACAGGACCTTCTCGGTCTCGGTGCGCGGGGCGCGTCCACCGAGGCCCGTGGCGGCCTGCGGTTCGGGCAGGGCGCGGGTGTCGAGCTTGCCGTTGACGGTCATCGGCACGGAATCGATGAGCTGTACCCCGGCCGGGACCATGTAGTCGGGCAACTGGGCGCGCAGGTGGGCGACGAGCCGCGACGACAGGTCGGGCGGATCGCCGTCTCCGACCGGAACGGCGTAGGCAGCAAGTCGTTTCGTGCCGGGCACGAGCGGGTCGTCGACGGCGATCACCGCCGCGGTACCGACCTCGGGGTGCTCCTCGAGCACAGCCGCGATCTCGTGCAGTTCGACGCGGTAACCGCGGATCTTGACCTGGTCGTCGACGCGGCCGAGATAGTCGAGGTTGCCGTCGGTGCGGCGGCGCATGAGGTCGCCGGTGCGGTACATGCGGCCACCGGCCGACCACGGATCGGCGACGAAGCGGTCGGAGGTGAGCCCGAAACGGTTCAGATAGCCGCGCGCGAGACCCACACCCGCGATGTACAACTCGCCGACGACACCGTCGACGACGGGTCGCAGCCACGGATCGAGGATGTAGGCGCGGGTCGCGCGGATGGGGACGCCGACCGTGGGGGTCGCGCTGTCGTCGGTGCCGCCACCGAGGGTGTTGATGGTGTACTCGGTGGGGCCGTACAGGTTGTACCCGAGGGTGCCATCGGTCTCGCGCAGGCGCGTCCACACCGAATCCGACACGGCCTCACCGCCGAGCAGAACGAGCGGCGGGCGGTGCTGTCCCGGACCCTCGTCGAGCATGCCGTCCGCGATCAGCTGCGTCGCGTAGGTAGGGGTGACGTTGACGACGTCGATGGCGTGGGTGTTGCAGTACTCGACGAGCGCGGTGGCGTCGCGACGCAGGTCCTCGTCGCAGACGTGCACCTCGTGGCCCTCGACGAGCCAGAGCAGTTCCTCCCACGACATGTCGAAAGCGAACGACACGGTGTGCGCGACCCGCATCCGGCGTCCGTCCACCGACGAGACCACCGGATCGAAGATCTCGTCCTGGTGGTTGCGCTGCATGTTGGTCAGGCCCCGATAGGGGGTGACCACGCCCTTCGGCTTGCCGGTGGACCCCGAGGTGTAGATGACGTAGGCGGGGTGCTCGAGCCGGCCCGGGCGACCCGGGGCGAAGGCACCGAGTTCGGCGTCGGTCAACGGCGCGGTACTCGCGGCGAGGGGCCCGTCCAGGCGGATGCTGCGGTCGGCGGGCAGGCCGAGACGGTTCTGCACCGCGGTCGTGGTGAGGAACAGCGCCGGCAGCGCGTCGTCGATGACGGTGCGCAGACGCTCGTCGGGCTGGTCGAGTTCGAGCGGCAGGTAGGCGGCACCGGTGCGCAGGATCGCGAAGAGCGCGACGACGGTGTCGATGCTGCGGGGCAGACCGAGGCACACGATGGTCTCGGGTCCCGCTCCCCCGGCGATGAGGGTGCGGGCGAGCGCTTCGACGCGGCCGGCGAGTTCGCCGTAGGTGCTGCTCTGTTCACCGGAGACGAGGGCGATGCGGTCGGCGTCGGTCGCGGCGCGGGCGATGAGCATCTCGGCGACGGTGACGTCCTCGACCTCGGGGATCTCGGCGCGCAGCCGGGCGTCGGTGACGGTGTGTTCGGCGGCCGTCAGTGCGGGCACGGACGCGACCGGCAGATCGACTCCGCGGGCGACGAAGTCGAGCAGCGCCACGAAGCGGTCGTGCAGGGCCCGGGCACGCGCACCATCGACGACGTCGGGCCGGTAGTCGATCTTGACGTGCATGGTCCGCCCCGGCGACACGACGATCGCGAGGGGATAGTGCGTGTGGTCGAGGCTGTCCTCGGCGAGGATGTCGTGCCGCGCGGACTGCCGGGCCATCTCGTCGGCGTCCTTGAAGTTCTGCAGTACGAACAGGGTGTCGAACAGTTCGGAATGACCGACGGCACGGAGGATGTCGCCGAGTCCGAGATACTCGAACTCCATGCGGTCGGCGTACTCGTCCTGCATGCGGCGCAGCAGGTCCGCGACGGTCTCGGCGCCGGACAGGCGCACCCGCACCGGGACGGTGTTGAGGAACATGCCGACCACGCGGTCGAGTCCGACGATCTCGGTGGGCCGCCCGGCGACGGTGGAGCCGAACACGACGTCGGTGCTGCCGGATTCGGCGGCGAGCAGCAGGCCGACGACGGCGTTCATCAACGCGTTGAGGGTGACGCCCGTGCTGCGGGCCCGATCGCGCAGTGTCGCGGTGAGCGTCTCGTCGATGTACGACTCGATGCGCAGCGGCACGATGGCGGCGCGGTCGCGGGTGGATCCGGCGAGCAGCGTGGGCTTGTCGAAACCGGCGAACTCGTCGCGCCAGGCCTGCTCGGCGGCGGCGCGGTCGCGGGCGGCGAGCCACTGCAGGTAGTCGGTGAAACCCGCTTCGGGCGCCGCGATTTCGTCACCGGCGTAGCGGGCGAGCAGTTCGTCGACGAACAGCGCACCGGACCAGCCGTCCCACAGGATGAATTCGCGGTTGACGACGAGACGGTCGATGCCGTCGAGGTGCAGCAGCAGCATGCGCCACAGCGGCGGGGACGCGAGGTCGAACGGCTGCAGCCGATCCTCCTCGATGAGTTTCTCGGCGCGGGCCTGCTGCTCGGCGGGGTCGAGGTCGGTGAGGTCGACCTCGGTGAACGGCACCTCGAGATCCGCCGCGCCGATGAACTGCACCGGATCGGCCAGACCGTCGTCGGTGAAACCGGCACGCACGGTGGGGTTCTCGGCGAGCAGACGTGCGGCGGCGCGGCGCAGGCGCTCGACGTCGAGGCGGTGGCCGAAGTCGAGCGAGAACTGGGCGGTGTAGATGTCCTTCGACGAGTCGAAGACCGACTGGAAGTACAGGCCGCGCTGCAGCGGCGACAGCGGCCAGATGTCCTCGATCCGCACGGGCGCGATCCGTGCGACGCGGTCGATCTCGGTCTGCGTGAGCGTGACGTGCCCGAGATCGGACGGAGTGAGACAGGTCCGCCCCAAAGCTGCGTCGGCGCGGCCGAGGAGATCGTCGAATGCCGCGCGCCATGCCTCGGCGAGCCGGGCCACGAGATCGGGGTCGAGCGCCTCGTCGGCGGTCAGATGCACCGTGGCGCCGCCGGTTCCCCGTTCGACGTGGATATCGAGCAGGTAGTTGCCGATGCGGTCTCCGCCGCTCCGCACGAGCACCTGCGGCTGTCCGAGCGGCGCGAGGGCCGGTCCGGCCTGGACGTTGGCGTAACGCAGCATCGGCCAGCCGATGCCCCGGTCGGGGGCTGCGCGCAGGCGTTCCTTCGCGGTGCGCAGGGCGTCGAGCGGATCGGTGGCGAGCGCCAGCCGCACCGGCGTCGTCCAGTCGAGCGCGCCGACGGTGCGGGTGAGGTCGGCGTCGGGGGCCAGTGCGATGCGGCCGTCGCGGACGATGTCGACGAGCAGTTCACCGTCGCCGCTCTCGCGGGTGTTCGCGACCGCGGCTGCGGTCACCGCGGTCCACACATCGGTCGAGACGCCCGAGACGAGACCGGCCACTGCGGTGGTCGCCATGGAGAATTCGTCGTCGGTCAGGGTGAGGGTCACAGGCGTCCGTGTGCGGCCGGTGGCCACCGCTGCGGCGAACTCGGCACCGGGTGCGACGGTGGTCATCCAGTCGGGAAGCTCGGCGAGTCGCTGCGGGGAGGCGGCCTGCTCGGTGAAGACGCGGGCGTGGGTCGCGGGCGAGGTGGGCACGGGCGGCAGCACGATCTGCGTGCCGCGCCGGGCGGCGCGCAGGGCACGATGCAGGTCGGCGGTGACGATCGACCAGGACGTCTCGTCGACGAGCCCGGCGGGGGCGAGGAAGACCAGTTCCCCGGCGCTCTCCTCCGCAGCGGTGAGCCGCACCGCGGTCAGGACCCGGCCGGCGGTGGCGTCGGGGCGCAGGGGCAGGTCGGCGGTCGCGGTTCCCACCGGCAGGGCGGCGTTCGCGACGAGGGTCCGGGCGTCGACGGCGGCGGTATCGTTCACCGACAGCAGCCACAGCACCGGGGCCGGTGCGGTGAGGGTCGTCCGCAGCGCCGGGTGGTGCTCGACCACGGCGGCGACCGCGGCGAGCACGGCGTCGTCGGTGAGATCCTCCGGAGCCGGGACGCGGTATTCGCGCAGGTCGGCGTCCACGGAGAGTCCGGCGTCGCGGCGTCGCGCGGTGGCCGGCAGCAGCGCGAGCGGTCCGGCGGCGGTGTCCTCGTGGTCGGCCTCGGAGCTGTCGCCGAGGGCCGGCGCCGGGGCGACGTCGAAGGTGCCGAGCGGCGCGTCGAGGTCGTCGAGGATCGCGGCGAGGAAGTCGTCGAGATCGGCGGCGCAGCGCTGCGCGAGCGGTGCGTCGTCGGCATGACCGCGCAGTCCGATCTCGATCGGGTGCCCGGCCTTCTCGAGCACGAGGATGAATTCCAGTTCGCCGACCGGCCCGGAGGACAGCATGTGCGCCTGCGATTCCCGCCCGACCGAGTACCGCGAGGCAGCTGCGGGCATGATGTTCACGCCGACGGTCGGGGGCCGCCAGTCCGGGTCGATCTCGGCGAGTTCGCGACCGAGATCCTCACCGCGGTACCGGCCGTGTTTGAGCAGGCCGAGCAGTTTGCCGTCGATCACCTCGGCGACGTCGGCCAGGCGCGCGTCGTCGGGAACGTCGAAGCGCAGGGGCAGGACGCTGGCGACCATCGCGGGCACGGTGCGCAGTTCGCGGGTGCCGCGCGCGGTCGTGGGCAGGCTGATCACCACGTCACGGCGACGGGTGGCCCGGGCCAGATAGGCGCCGAGGAGGGCGATGAGCACGGTGGCGGGCCGGGTGCCGTGGGCCTTGGCGTACCGCTCGAGCCGGCCGCGTCCGTCGGCGTCGATGTGCGACCAGGCGACGAGTTCTCCGGGGCTCGACAGGCGACCAGAGCCGAGCAGGCGCGTCACCTGCGGGAGGTCGGCGAGTTCGTCGAGCCAGGAGCGGCGGTCGAGTTCGCGTTGTTCGCTCGCGACGTACTCCTCGTCGACGCGCACGTACCGTTCGAGCGTCCACTCCGCGGCGCGGTCGGGACCCTTGCCTTCGACGTACGCCCTGGTCATCGCGGTGGTCGCGAGACCGATGCCGTAGCCGTCGTTCACGATGTGGTGGTACTGCTGGTACAGCCGTACGGTGTCGTCGGAGAGGCGGTGGATGGCGAATCGGAACAGCAGGTCGCGGGCTAGATCCTGCGGTTCGTTCATCGTGGCGCGCATCCAGCGGTCGGACGCCGCGGCCGGGTCGTCCTCGCCGCGGAAGTCGATGACCGGCAGGTCCCACTCGCGGGTCGCGCGCGGGATCTGGACGACATTGCCGTCGGCGTCGACGTCGAAGTTGACGTGCAGGGTCTCGGCGGCGTCGAGGACCGAGTGGATCGCCGTGATCATCCGGTCGATGTCGATGTCGTCACCGATGGTCTCGGTGTACATGCCGGTGTTGTAGAGGTGCCCGGTGGCGTCGAGCTGATGACCGAAATAGATGGTCCGCTGCGCGCGCGTGACGGGATACACCGACTGCATCGAACTTCTCTCTCCCACGGATGCCGCGACGAACCGCAGGCGCATACCGACTAGCTAATGGTTAGGCTAACCATACTAGGCGCCCGAGGGGGTACTGAAACCTGCTCCCACCGGCGCGTTCATCGCCGTCGTCCAGGCCTCGGACAGCCCTCGGATCTCCTCGCAGGAAATTCGTCCGTCCGACCGCATCGTGGCTGTGAATATACGACCGCCCGCTTTCTCCTCGATCCGCACCGACAGCTCGAGGGCGCGCCCGCACGGGGTCCGCCGCTCCGTCGGCACCGTGTCGATCCGGACGAGAACGTCGGGCCGGGCCAGTGCCATGAAGGCCGGTGCGGCCTGGGCGTTGAGGTGCCGCAGCAGCGCGTAACCGGACCCGTCCCCGGGCACCGCGTCCACGGCGGCGGCCACACCGGTCGACACCGCGTCCGGATCGTCGGCGACGGGAACCCGCACGGGCACACCGACGGCGAACGGACCCACGGTCCGGGTGCAGTCCGGCTCGCCGTCGGAGAATTCACGTGCGTCGCGTTCGATCTCGACGAGCAAATGTGCCGGCGCGGCCTCGCGGACGCGTCCGACGGCGACTGCCAACGCGGTCACTGCCGCGACAGCGAGGTCCTGCCCACCGGACGGACCGGCGTTGACCTCGACTGCGGCGATCTCGACCGGATCGCCGACGGGGAGCACCGCGGTGCTCAGCGCGGCGCCCGGGGCGAGGACCTGCACCCAGTGCGCCAGTTCCCCGAGCAGCGCCGGGTCCTGCGCGCGCTCGTTGATGCGGGTCGCGAGTCCCTGCGCGGTGGCTGCGGGAACGGCAACCGGTCCCCCGGTGACCGCCGCAGCCAGGTCGGCGGCGAGCACGCCGACGGAGACACCGTCGGCGACGATCGGGTGGACCGCCACCACGAGTCGACCGGTCTGCCCGGTGGTCAGCCACACGGCCGAGAGCACCGGTCCGGCCTCGGGGTCGAGAGCCTCGGCGGCCTCGGTGCGGGCCTGCTGCTGCGCTGTTGCGAGGTCGGTGGTCTCGACGACCCGTACCGGTACCTCGTCGCCGGCGGGGTGGGTGTCGAGCGACCACAGCACCGAGGCCACGCGGGTGAGCCGCATGCGCAGCGCATCGTGAGCGGCGACCACCGTGCGCACGGCACCCGTCGCCTTCTCCTCGTCCGCCGGGGTGTCGACGGCGAACACGAGTGCGGCTCCGGCCGGCTCTGCACCGATCTCTCGCAGTGCGTGCACGGCCGGCGGCACGGGCACCGGGCCCGGTTCCCGGTCGTCCACGGGGCCCGTCGGCTGTTCCTCCGTCTCGGCGAACTGCGCGACGGCGGCGAGACCGGCCGGGGTGCGCCACCGGAAGATCTCGCGCGGGCCGAATTCGATGCCCTTGCGGCGCGCGGCCGTGACGACCTGCATCGAGACGATGCTGTCGCCACCGAGCGCGAAGAAGTCGTCGTCCGGTCCGACGACGTCGAGACGCAGTGCCTCCTCGAACAATTCGCACAGTGTGGCCTCGGCGGGGGTCTCCGGGTCGCGGCGCGTCGTCGCGGTCGGTTGCGGATCGGGGAGTGCCCTGCGATCGAGTTTGCCGTTCGGTCCGAGCGGCAGTACCTCGAGCACGGTCACGGTCACCGGGACCATGTGATCGGGCAGGGAGGTCGCGGCGTGCGCGAGTAGATCGGCCGGTTCGACGGTGCGCCCGGACAGGGGCACCACGTAGCCGGCGAGCATGCCGTCGCGCACCACGACGGCGCTCTGCGCGACGTTCGGATGCGCGACCAGCGTCGCCTCGATCTCCCCGAGTTCGATGCGCAGGCCGCGGAGTTTGACCTGCCCGTCGGCGCGGCCGATGTAGTCGAGTTCGAGGCCCGCGCCCCGGTCGCGCCACCGCACGAGGTCGCCGGTGCGGTAGAGCCGCTCCCCCGCGTCGCTGTAGGGGTCGGCGACGAACCGGCCCGCCGTCAGGCCCGCGCGCCGGTGGTAGCCGCGGGCGAGCTGGACACCGCCGAGATACAACTCGCCGACGACGCCCGGCGCCACGGGCCGGAGCCGCTCGTCGAGGACGAGGGTGCGGGTGTTGTCGATCGGCCGTCCGATCGGGACCCACGGAATGTCCTGCGCCGGAATCGGTGCCGCGGTGACGTCGACGGCGGCCTCGGTGGGGCCGTAGAGGTTGTGCAGTTCGGCGTCGACGAGGGTGTGGAAGCGGTCGCGATGGTCGGCGGTCAGCGCCTCACCACTGCAGATCACCCGGGTCAGGCGCAGTGCCCGGTCCTGCTCGGCGGCGAGCACGTCGAGCAACGCCGCGAGCATCGACGGCACGAAGTGCGCCGTGGTGATCGACTGCCGGGCGATCACATCGCGCAGATAATGCGGGTCGCGGTGACCGTCGGCGGTCGCGACGACGAGCGTGGCGCCGGTGATCAGCGGCCAGAAGAACTCCCACACCGACACGTCGAATCCGGACGGGGTCTTCTGCAGCACCCGATCCTCGGCGGTGAGACCGTATTCGTCCTGCATCCACCGCAGCCGGTTGGCCACGGCGCGATGGCCGACGACGACACCCTTCGGGGTTCCGGTGGATCCGGAGGTGTAGAGCACGTACGCCGCGCAGTCGAGGGGCATCACGGTCGGTGCTGCGACCGGATCTGCGGGATCGGTTCCGACGGAACCGGATTCGTCGACCTCGAGCACCGGCACACCGGAGTCGAAGGTCATCGCCACACCGGCGGCCGCCACGACCGCGACGGGCTGCGCGTCGGAGAGCATGTACGCGAGTCGCTCGGCGGGATAGTTCTCGTCGAGCGGCAGATAGGCCGCACCGACGCGGTGGATCGCAAGGAGGGCGATCACGAGAGCGGTGCTGCGCGGAATCGCCACGGCCACGACGGCATCCATTCCTACTCCGGGAACGGCACGCAGATGCCCGGCCAGCGCGGCGACGGCACGGTCGAGTTCGGCGTAGGTCCACCGCCGTCCGGTGGCGTCGTCGACGAGCGCGAGGGCATCCGGTGTCGCAGCGACCTGCTGCGAGAACAGCTCGGGGACCGTGCGATCGGGACCGTCGTCTCGGACCGTGCCGATCTCCGCTGCCACCAATGCCTTCCGGTCGTCGACGGTGAGCACGCTCAACTGCGACAGCGAGGCGTCCGGATTCGCCGCGATCTCCGCCAGCAGAGCCGTGAGCCGCTGCACGAATCCGTCGACGGTGCCGCGGTCGAACAGGTCGGTCGCGTACTCGATGCGACCGCGGATCCCGCCGTCGTCGGTCTCGGCGAGGTCGAAGGTCAGGTCGAACTTCGACGTGCCGGTCTCGACGAAGACCGGTTCGGCGTCGAGTCCGGGCATGCGGATCTCGTCGAGGCGGTCGCGGTACTGCACCATGATCTGGAACAGCGGCTGGCGTGCGAGCGACCGTGCCGGGGCGAGTCGTTCGACGAGCACCTCGAACGGCAGGTCCTGGTGAGCATAGGCGTCGAGGTCCACCTCCCGGACCTGCGTGAGCAGGTCGCGGACGGTGGGGTCGCCGGACAGATCGGTGCGCAGCACGAGCGTGTTGACGAAGAAGCCGACGATCCGGTCGAGGGCGGCGTCGGGACGACCCGCGACGGGAGTGCCGAGGACGATGTCGTCCCCGGCGCCGTGCGCGCGCAGCAGTACTGCGACGACCGCGTGGGTGAGCATGAACATCGTCGCGCCGGATTCGGCGGCGATGTCGGCGAGTGCTTCCCGGGTGCGCGGGTCGACGGTGAACGGGACCGCGCCGCCGCGGTAACTGCTGACGGCCCCGCGCGGCCGGTCGTGCGGAACGGCGAGTTCCTCGGGTGCGCCGTCGAGGACGCGTGCCCAGTACTCGGTCTGGACCTCACGCAGAGACTCGTCCCCGGTACCGAGACGTTCGTCCTGCCAGAGAGTGAAGTCCCGGTACTGCACCGGCAGCGGCGCAGGCGCGGGTGCCCCGGTGGTCAGGTGCGCGTACCAGGCGGACAGGTCGGCGACGAGCGGCGTGGCGGACCACTCGTCGGCGGCGATGTGGTGCACGAGCACCAACAGGCGCGCGTCGTCGGGAGCGGTGCGCAGGAGCGTCGCGCGGATCGGCAGGTCGTGGGCGAGATCGAACGGACGGCCCGCCTCCTCGGTGAGCAGCACGTCGAGATCCGCCGGGGCGGCGTCGACGATCCGCAGGTCGACGGTGCAGTCCTCGGCGGGCAGCACCCGCTGGTAGCCGATCTGCTCGACGTCGCCCTCGTCCGGCTCGGTGAACACCGTGCGCAGCGTGTCGTGCCCGGCGATCAGGTGCTGCAGGGCACCCCGCAGAGCGTCGACGTCGAGCGCGCCGCGCAGCCGCATCGTGTACGGGATGTTGTAGGTCGCCGACGCTCCCTCGAGGCGGAAGAGGAACCACAGCCGGCGCTGCGCCGCCGACATCGGGACGAGATCGGCGTGGTCGCGGCGCACGAGTTCGGGTCCGACGGCGGTGGCCGGGACCGTCGCCGCGAGTCGCGCGGGGGTGCGCAGATCGAAGATGTCGCGGATCGACGGGTTCCGGCCGGTGCGCATGCGCAGCGCCGCGGACAGACGTGTCGCGAGGAGCGAATTGCCGCCGAGGGCGAAAAAGTCGTCGTCGGGGCCCACCTGGCGGACACCGAGGAGTTCGGCGAGCACCTCGCACACGACGCGTTCGTCGTCGGTCGCCTCGCGCGTGCTGTGGCTCTGTGCGGGATCGGGCAGAGCCGCGCGGTCGACCTTGCCGTTGGGCAGGGTCGGCATGGCGTCGAGCACGTCGAAGACCGCGGGAATCATGTAGTCCGGCACCACGGTCCGCAGATGGTCCTGCAGGTCGATGGCCGCCGGACGCGGCGCGGCCGGATCGGCGACGACGTAACCGACGAGCAGATCGGTCCCGGACGCCGACGGGCGCACGGTGACGAGGGCCGCGGTCACCGCCGGGTGCCGCAGCAATGTGGCTTCGACCTCGCCGGGTTCGATGCGGAAACCGCGCAGGCTCAGCTGGTGGTCGGCGCGCGAGACGAACTCGAGTTCTCCGGAGGCGTTGCGCCGCACCAGATCCCCGGTGCGGAAGAGCCGGGTGCCGCTGCCGGTGGGGTCGGCGACGAACCGCGCCGCGGTCAGATCCGGGCGGCCGAGATAGCCGCGGGCGGACTGCACTCCCCCGACGTAGAGTTCGCCGGTCACCCCGTCCGGGACGGGACGCAGGTGCCGGTCGAGGATGCGCGCGGTCACGCCGTCGACTGGGGCACCGATGCGGACGCGGTCGACGTCGGAGCCCGGCGCCGTCCAGATCGTGACGTCGCCGGCGACCTCCGATGAACCGTACGAGTTGATCACCCGTGCGCCCGGCAGTGCCGCGATCACGCTCGTGCCGAGGGGTTCTCCACTGAGGAACCACGTGTCGACGAGTTCCGCGGCCTCGGGGCGCAGGGCGGCGAGGGTCTCGGCGAGGCTCGGCACCGCGGTGAGCATCCGGACGCGGTGCCGGACGACGAGATCGGCGAGGGTCTCGGCGTCACGGGAGGCGGCGTCGTCGGCGAGGACCATCGTCGCACCGGAGAGCAGACCGGCGAACAGCTCGGTGGATCCGTCGATGAAGCTCAGCGAGCTCTTGGCCAGGCGCACGTCGTCGCCGGCCGGGCGGACGCGTGCCGCCTGCCAGACCAACCGGTTCGCCAGCGCCGCAGCGGTTCCGACGACACCCTTGGGCACACCCGTCGAACCGGAGGTGTAGACGACGTACGACCCGTCCGCCGGATGCAGCGGGCGGCTGCGGTCGAGGTCGGTGATCGGTGCGTCCGAGTAGCCTTGCGCCGCTTCGGCCAGTGCGGCGAGGGTCAGCTCCGGTGCCTCTCCGGGCACGGCGCCTTCCGTATCCACAAGCACGAGATCGGGTGCGGCGTCGGTGAGCATGAACTCGATGCGCGCCGGCGGGTACGACAGGTCGACGGGCAGGTAGGCGGCACCGGAGACCACGACGGCGGCCAGCGCCACCACGGCGGCGTCGGACCGTGCCGCCGCGACCGCGACGACACTGCCGGGCCCGACACCCCGTTCGGCGAGCGCGCGAGCCGAACGGTGCACGCGCGCCCCGAATTCCCGATAGCTCGACGTCTCGGTGCCGAACACGAGCGCCGGGTGATCCGGGCGGGCGGCGAAGGCCGCCGCGAGCAGGTCCGGCAGCAGCTGCGTGGTGGCGGGCACCGTCGCGACGGTGTCGGCGGCGCGCTCTTCGTCGGTGCGCACGTCGATCGATGAGAGGTGTCGCGGTTCGGGGTCGGCGAAGGCCGCGAGCACCGACAGCAGACGCTGCCCGAGGGTCCGTACGCTCGTACGGTCGTAGAGGTCCTCGGCGTACTCGAAGCGGATCGACAGGCCGTCGGCCGCGTCGACGAAGTCGACGGTGAGATCGAACTTCGACGTGCCGGTGGACAGATACGACACGGTCGCGGTGGTGTCGCCGATCTGCGGGACGACCGGTTCGGTGCGGTACTGCACCACCGTCTGGAAGAGCGGGTGCCGCGCGAGCGACGGGGTGACACCGACGGCGTCGACCACCTCGTCGAAGGGCACCTCCTGGTGGGCCAGGGCGGTGAGGTCGGCGTGCCGTACGCGCGTCAGAATCTCGGCGGTATCGGGATCGCCGGACAGATCGGTGCGCAGGGCGATGGTGTCGACGAAGAATCCGACGATGTCCTCGAGTCCGCTGTCGGCGCGACCCGCGACGGGCGCGCCGAGCACGATGTCGTCGCCCGCCCCGAGCGCGGTGAACAGGGCGGCCACGGCGGCGTGGGTGAGCATGAACATGCTCGTCCCGGAACGGGAACACATATCCCGCAGGGCCGCAGACAGTTCCGAATCCACCTGCACGTGTACCTCGCCGCCGCGGTGGCTCGGCACCGCGGGTCGCGGACGGTCGTGTGGCAGGGCGAGTTCCTCCGGTGCTCCGGCAAGGGTGGAGCACCAGAACGCGAGGTCGCGGTCGCGGAGCACGGCGGCGGCGGGGTCGTCGGCGAGACCGCGCTGCCACACCGCGAAGTCCGCGTATTGGGGACGCGGCGCGTCGTCGGGCACACGACCCGCAGAGAGATCGGCGTAGGCGGCGGCGAGGTCGGCGAAGACCGTCTCGGCCGACCACTCGTCGCCGGCGATGTGATGCACGACGAGCAGCAGCACCGCGTCATCCGGCGCGCGTCGCACGAGATGCGCACGGAACGGACGGTCCTGTCCCAGATCGAAGGATGCCCGCGCGGCCGCGTCGAGAAGTGCCGCGGCATTCCCGTCGCGCGCCTCCGCGACCTGCAGGACCGTCGACGGCGTGTCGGCGACGACCTGCACGGGCTCACCGTCGACGACGTCGACGACGGTGCGCAGCACCTCGTGCCGGGCGACGACGTGCACCAGCGCACGGTCGAGCAGGCCGGCGTCGAGCCGGCCGCGCAGTTCGAGGGCGAAGGGGATGTTGTAGGTCGGCGACGGTCCCTGGGCACGGTCGAGGAACCACAGGCGCTGCTGGGCCGACGACAGCGGGATCCGCGCCGGTCGCGGTCCTGCGACGAAGCGGGGACGTGCCGGGCTCGCGCCGTCGACCACCACGGCCAATTCGGCCACGGTGGGAGCGTCGAAGACGTCGCGCAGCGACACCTCGACGTCCAGCGCCGAGCGGATCCGGGCGACGAGACGGGTGGCGGACAGCGACGTTCCGCCGAGGGTGAAGAAGTCGGCGTCGACACCGACGGCCGGGAGTCCGAGCAGGTCGGCGAAGACACCGGCGAGGGTGTGTTCGGTGGCGGTCTCGGGATCGCGACCGGTGTCGGGGGCGCCGATCTCCGGGGTGGGCAGTGCCTTGCGGTCGACCTTGAGGTTCGCGGTGAGCGGGAACTCGTCGAGCACGACCGTCAGCGACGGCACCATGTACTCGGGCAGACGTGTGCGGAGGAAGTCGTGCAGTGCTGCGGTGTCGACGTCGGTGCCGGTCACGTAGCCCACGAGGCGGGCCGCACCGGTGGCGTCGGGCCGGGCGACCACGACGGCCTGCGCCACACCGGCGAATTGCGCTGCGGCGGTCTCGATCTCACCGAGTTCGATGCGGTGTCCGCGGACCTTGACCTGGTCGTCGCCGCGTCCGAGATACTGCAGGGTGCCGTCGGCGGTCCAGCGCACGAGATCGCCCGTGCGGTACATCCGGCCGGCGCCGAAGGGATCGGCGACGAAGCGGGCCGCGGTGAGGTCGGGGCGGCCGCGGTAGCCGCGCGCGAGCTGCTGCCCCACGACGTACAGCTCACCGGCCGCGCCGACCGGCACGGGCTGCAACTGCCGGTCGAGCACGCGCACACCGGTTCCCGGATAGGGGCGGCCCACCGACCCGGTCCACGGCAGATCCGGTGCGACCGGAGCGGAGGTGCACCACACCGTCGCCTCGGTGGGGCCGTACATGTTGACGACCGAACACGCTCGCGCAGCGAGGGTTCCGGCCAGGACGGCGGGCAGGCCCTCGCCGCCCACAAGCACGCCCGTACCGGCGAGATCCAGACCGTCGTGTTCGACGATCGCGCCCCACAGCGACGGGGTGGCCTGGATGCAGTTCACCGACTCGGTGGCGGCGAGCGCGGCCAGGGCCGCCGGATCGCGCGCCTCGTCGTCGCCCGCGAGCACGACGGCCCCGCCGCGGCACAGCGGCACGAGCAGTTCGAGCACCGAGATGTCGAACGACAGGGTGGTCAGGGCGAGAAGCCGAGTGTGCGTGCCGATTCCGGCGAGATCGGTCGCGGCGTCGACGAAGCGGGCGAGTGCGCCGCGCGAGAGCACGACACCCTTCGGCCGGCCGGTCGAACCCGAGGTGTAGATGACATATGCCGACTGGTCGGGCACAACTCGCTCGGAAGGCGTGGTGCCGACGGGGACGTCGCCGCGCCAGTGCAGGACGCCGTCACGGAAGACCGCCGTGGCGTCCGGGGTCGATGCGCCGAGACGGTCGGCGAAGTCGTCGGTGGTGAGCAGGATCGCCGGTCGCGCGTCGTCGAGCATGTACTCGAGTCGCTCGGCGGGGAAGGCGGGATCGAGCGGCAGGTACGCCGCGCCCGTCCGCAGCACGGCGAGGAGCGCGACCACCATGTCGGCGGTGCGTGGCAGGGCGAGCGCGACCGTCACCTCGCACCGCGCACCAGCCCGTGCGAGTTCGCCTGCGACGGCATCGATGCGCGCGTCGAGCTCGGCGTAGGTGAGACGGTCGGCGCCGGCGACGAGCGCGGGTGCGGCACCGGCGGCGGCCACCTGCGCGTCGAACAGATCCATCGCGTCGGGCGCGACAGACTCGGATACGACTCCGTGCCAACGGGATTCGAGATCGGCGCGGAAATCCGGGTTCAGCAGGTCGGCATGGGCGAGAGGACGTTCGTCCGCGTCCTCCCGGGCGGCGAAGGTGAGCAGTCGCGCGATGGCCGCGGCGTGACCGGCGACCTCGTCGGCGGTGTACCGGTCGGCGTCGGCGTCGAGGGTCAGTTCGAGTGCGCGGGTGCTGTCGACACGACGGGCGACCACCGCGAGGTCGTGGACGGGACCGCGCGCGAGCGAGTGCACGGTGGCGGTCGCGTCGCCGAATCGCACGGTGTCGCCGAACGGCTTGATGTTGACCGTCGGGCCCACCGGACCGGGACTGGTCGCGGGCAGACGCAGGTCGCGGTGGATGTCCTCGCCCCGGTAGCGACTGTGGCGTCCCTGCGCAGCGACGGTGGCGCGCACGTCGGCGGCGAGCGCCGCGAGACTCGCCTCCGGAGCGACCTCGATGCGGAGGGGCACGACATTGACGGCGGTGGTGAGCACCTTCGCGGCGACGCTGCCCATCCGGTTCATGGCCGGGAAGCCGAGCACCACGTCGCGGACCGCGGTGACCCGGCCGAGATAGGCGGCGGTCGCGGCGGTGACGAGGTCGGGCCAGCCCACCCCGGCGCGGCGTGCCGCTACGTCGAGCGCCTCGGCGACGTCCCCGGGGACCTGCACCGATTCGGTGACCACCGCGCGGGCGAGCGAGGACGCGGCCGGCACCGCGGTCTCCGCGAGGCCGAGCGCGTCGGGTGCACCATGCAGCGTCTCGGTCCAGAAGTCGCGGTCGGCGACGATGCGCTCGCCGCTGCGGTACTCCTCGTCCTCGGCGACGACCTGCTCGACGGAGCCGAAGGTCGCGGGCGGGACGTCCTCGCCGCGCACGAGTGCGGTGTACACGACGACGATGCGGCGTTCGACCAGGCTGTAGCCGTAGACATCGAGCAAGGCGTGGTGGGCGCGCAGGAACAGCAGGACACGGTCCGGTCCGAGGACGAACACCCGGGCGCCGATGCCGGCTTCGGCCGTCGGATCCATCGGCACGCGCAGGATCGCGCGCATCGTGTCGACGGCCGTCCGCCGCGGATCGGCGTCGGCGGTGAGGTCGGTGACCTCGATCTCCGGCGACGGATGGGCACCGGGGAACTGGACGGGCACCTCGTCGACGACGGCGATCCGGGCGCGCAGTCCGGCGGATTCGTCGAAGACCGTGTGGACGGCGCGGGCGAGCACGTCCGGATCCATGGCGCCGTCGATCTCGAGGAAGTGCCCGGTGACGAGTGTCGCGTTCGAGGGGTCGATCGTCTGCGCGAACCACATTCCCGCCTGGGCAGCGGTCAACGGCAGAGGCACGATCGATTCCACGGGTACTCCTCGGCATTCCTGGACCCGCCCCCTCGGATCCGCCCCTCCGTCCGGATATAGTTAGGGCCGCCTAACCATACCAGCAGCGACGCGCCCGCCCGAATTGTCCGGCCGGTCCCGTCCGGAAGGAGCTCACCATGCCGGTGACGACGCCCCCGACCCGCGTCTCCCTGCCCATCGTCCTGCGGCGCCTGACCGTACTCCGCGCGGTGGACGTGACACCGCGGATGCGTCGGATCACCCTGGGCGGCGAGCAGCTCGGTGCCTTCCGCAGCGGCGACTACGATGCCCCGGCGTTCACCACCGAGGGTGCCGACGACTACGTCAAGATCTTCCTGCCCGAACCCGGCAGCGAGACCCCTGTCCTGCCCGAACAGCACGACGGGCACCTGCACTGGCCCCGCAAGCCCGCACCCGTGGCCCGCGCCTACACGGTGCGTCGCTTCGATCCCGTGGCCGGGGAGCTCGATCTGGACTTCGTCCTGCACGGACACGGCCCCGCCGGTAACTGGGCCCGCACCGCCGAACCCGGCAGCGTGCTCCACCTCGCGGGACCCAAGGTCGCGATCATCCCGCCGCAGGGCGCCGACTGGTGGCTGCTCGCCGGCGACGAGACCGCACTACCCGCACTGGGGCGCTTCGTCGAGACCTACGGTGGCACGGTGCCGATGCACGTCTTCGCGCTGGTCGACGGTCCGCAGGAGGAACAGTCCGATCTCGCAGGCGTGAGGTGGGTGCACCGTCGTCCCGGAGTCTCCGACGCCACCGTGCTCGCCGAGGCCGTCGAGTCGGGTGCGCCGCGCGGCGGTGAGGGCTGGATGTGGATCGCCGGCGAGGCATCGATCGTGAAGGAACTGCGCGCCGTGTCGAAGCGACTCGGCATCGCCAAGCCGATGCTCGACGCGTCGGGCTACTGGCGCAGCCCCGAGTCCGATCGTCCGCTGGCCCGCCTGCGGCTGCTGCGCGAGCAGGCCGTCGAGACGCTCGAGGCGCGTCGTCGCGGCACCACCTAGACGATTCCTGTGTGCTCTGTTTCGGTGTTCTCGACCGCGCCTGGCGACGTCGAGAGCACCGAAATCGCTTCCCGCGTCAGCGCGGTGAGAGTTGGTCGCGGTCGATCGTCACCGATCCGACGTAGTGCAGATCCGCGTGGGTGACGGTCGCGCGATGGATCTTGCCGGACAGAAGAATTCGCTGCATGTGCTGAAGTTCCCGATTCTCGGACCGTGTCGGTCAGCGCAGCGATGCGGTGAGTTCTTCGGTCTCGCGGTCGCGGCGACGCGCTGACGCGGTAATCGACTCGATCAGCGCGTCCGTGGTCTCGACCCGGCCGACCCGCTTGGCGACGTACTGGAGCGCCATGAGGTGCTCGTCGCGGGAGAAATCGGCGGTGGCGTCGAGGGCCATGAACGGCGCGACGTCGCTCATGAAGGCGTCGGCGGCGCTGAGCATGCAGCCCATGTGCGCGTAGACGCCGGTGACGATGAGCTGGTCGCGGCCGTTGTGCGCGAGCAGCTGACGGAAGTCGGTGCGCTGGAACGCCGAGTAGCGCCACTTGGTGACCTGGATGTCGTCCGGGCCGGGGGTGAGTTCGTCGATGACCTCGGTGTCGCGGCCCGTGCTCAGCCCCACGCCCCAGAAGTCGGCGAGGATGCCGCGACGCGACGGATGCTGGTCGCCGGGCTGCATCGTGTAGACGACGGGGATACCGGCGGCCAGGCACGCCTCGCGGAGGCGGACGATGTTGGGCACCACGGTCGCGAGCGGTTCGGCGTCGCGCTGGTAGGCGTCGATGAAGTACTTCTGCATGTCGTGGATCAGCAGGGCGCAGCGGGACGCGTCGAGCGTCCAGTCCACCCGAGCATCGGGAATCTCGTCGCCGGTGGGCAACTCGTACGGATCGATGCTCGGGATGGCCATGCGACTTCCTTCTGCTGTTCGGGGGTACGCGTGCGGGCACCGACAGTGTCGGCGTGCGTAGGCTACCCTAACCAACCCTGCGGTGGGATGTCTCGTCCCCCGGATACGCGACCGGCCCGCACCGGAGTTCGGTGCGGGCCGGTCGGCGACAGTAGGAAGCCGTCAGATCAGACGCCAGTCCTCGAGACCCTCGTACAGCGGCACGGACTGCGCCAGGGCGCTCACGCGGGTGCGCAGCGACTCGGCGTCGGCGCCACCGATGAGCGTCTGCGCGATGATCTCGGCGACCTCGGTGAACTGCTCGTCGCCGAAACCGCGGGTCGCGAGCGCCGGGGTGCCGATGCGCAGACCCGAGGTGACCATCGGGGGACGCGGGTCGAACGGCACGGCGTTGCGGTTGACGGTGATGCCGACCTCGTGGAGGGCGTCCTCACCCTGCTGGCCGTCGAGCTGCGAGTTGCGCAGGTCGACCAGGACCAGGTGCACGTCGGTGCCGCCGGTGAGCACCGAGATGCCCTTGTCGGCGACGTCGGACTGCGACAGGCGATCGGCGATGATCCGGGCACCGGAGAGGGTGCGCTGCTGACGGTCCTTGAACTCGTCGCTCGCGGCGATCTTCAGTGCAACGGCCTTCGCGGCGATCGCGTGCATGAGCGGGCCGCCCTGCTGGCCGGGGAAGACGGCCGAGTTGATCTTCTTCGCCCATTCCTGCTTGGCGAGGATCAGGCCGGAACGCGGGCCACCGAGCGTCTTGTGCACGGTGGTGGAGACGACGTCGGCGTACGGCACCGGCGACGGGTGCAGACCCGCGGCGACCAGACCGGCGAAGTGCGCCATGTCGACCCACAGGTAGGCACCGACCTCGTCGGCGATGGAGCGGAAGGCGGCGAAGTCCTCGTGACGCGGGTAGGCGGACCAGCCGGCGACGATGACCTTCGGCTTCTCGCGCAGGGCGATGTCGCGGACCTCGTCCATGTCGATGCGGTGGTCGTCCTTGCTGACCCCGTAGGACGCGACGTCGTACAGCTTGCCGGAGAAGTTGAGCTTCATGCCGTGCGTGAGGTGGCCGCCGTGCGCGAGGTCGAGACCGAGCAGCTTCTCGCCGGGCGTCATCAGCGCCATGAGCACCGCCGCGTTCGCCTGCGCACCCGAGTGCGGCTGGACGTTCGCGAAATCGGCGCCGAAGAGCTCCTTGGCGCGGTTACGGGCGAGGTCCTCGACGACGTCGACGTTCTCGCAGCCGCCGTAGTAGCGACGGCCGGGGTAACCCTCGGCGTACTTGTTGGTCAGGACGCTGCCCTGGGCCTGGAGGACGGCGCGCGGCACGAAGTTCTCCGACGCGATCATCTCGAGCGTGTCGCGCTGACGCGACAGCTCGCCGGCCATGGCCTCGGCGACCTCGGGATCGAGGTCGTTCAGTGCGGCAGTGTTCACGTCGGCGCCGGGCGCAGCGGTCATCGAGGTTTCTCCAAGCAGAGGGCGTCAGGGATACGACCTCCAGTCTACGAAGGCCGTCCACCGCTGCGGAAGCCGGTCCCCGAGCAACCTGCGGTTCACCGCAGGCTGCTGGGCACCAGGGGTTCGTCGAGCAGGCGCCGGAAACGGTCGGCGCGCTCGGCTCCGGCCGGAACCTGCTCGAGCCAGCCGCCGAGGAGCCGGTAGCCCTCGACGTAGGTGCTGATGTAGGCACGCCACAACGGCGACGACAGAAAGCGCAGCGACTGCCGGGCACGTTCGGGGCTCGACAGCGACCAGCGCTGCAGGAATTCGACGACCTCGTCGTGGCTGCGCCCGCGGTCGTGGAGCAGCAGCGCGGCGTCCTGCCGCACCGACAGCAACTGCTCGGACGCCTCGGACAGTTGTTCGGCGAGTTCGCCGTCGAACCGGAGCCCGAGATCGGCGTAGATCTCCTGCGCCCACGTCCCCCAGCCCGGGCCGACGATCGCGTCGAGTGCGAGATCGGCGAGCCCTTCGGCCATGAGGCACTGCGGGGTGTTGACGAGGAACAGCGTCTGCTCGGCCTGACCGCCGGCGACGAGACCGGCCTCCTTGCGGCAGTGCTCGGTGTGGTGACCGGGATACGCCTCGTGCGCGATCAGCCGGGGCAGGTGCGCCATCGTCTGTTCGAGATCGGAGTTGATCGCGACCCGCGACCGGTAGTCGCCGAGGTAGTAGTTGAAGCCCGACCACGGCTTGTCGCCGACGACCTCGTACTCGACACGCTCGGTGTCGGGCAGCGGGTGGACCGCCCGCACCTTCTCCCGCAGAGCGCTCGAGAACGCCTCGACGCATTCGGCGAGACGATCGGCGGGGATCACCTCGGACTTGCGGTGGGCCTGCATCCGTTCGGTGAGCGATCCGGTGCCGGGCAGCAAAGCGTCGAGGCGACGGTGCGCGTCGCGGTAGGCGTCCTCGTCGCCGGGCTCGATGCGGACGTCGAAGTACGCCTCGACCTCGTCGACGAAACCGATCTCCTCCCCCGCGAACTTGCGGGCCGAGCAGTCGAGGGCGCGCAGATGCACGTCGAGGAAACGGGTGCGCTCGTCGGACAGTCCCGCACCGGGCAGTTCGTCCCGCAGCCGTCGCGCGGTGTGTGATAGATCACGGGGATCGGGAGTCGGGGCGTTCTCGACCTTCCGCCGCAGCGCGGGATCGCCCGTGTAGGCGTCGACGAACCCTTCCTCGAGCCGGTCGAAAGCCAGGCCCAGCAGCAGATATTCGTTCACGAAGTCGTCGGCTCCCATACCGGCCGAGCCTAGTCGCTCGTCGGCGAGCCGACACAGGAGAACCCGCCGGAGTGGGGACCCCGGGGAGGCATCCGCCTGTGTCAGCGAGCACAATCCGTTACATGGACATGCAACGCCGCATCCGCCGCGCCACCGGGAAGCCGTGCCGATGGCTCGTCTGAACGAACCGAGCCCGTATGTCGAGTTCGACCGCAAGCAGTGGCGGACGCTGCGGAAGTCGACTCCCCTCGTCCTCACCGAGGACGAACTCATCGGGCTTCGGGGCCTGGGCGAGCAGATCGACCTCGCGGAGGTCGCGGAGGTGTACCTCCCCCTCGCCCGGTTGATCCACCTGCAGGTCGCAGCGAAGCAGCGGTTGTTCGCCGCGACCGCGACCTTCCTCGGGGAGAAGCATCCCGACCAGCAGGTGCCGTTCGTGATCGGTGTGGCCGGTTCGGTGGCGGTCGGCAAGTCCACCACGGCACGTGTGCTGCAGGCGTTGCTGGCACGCTGGGATCACCACCCGCGGGTGGATCTCGTGACCACCGACGGGTTCCTCTACTCCACCAAGGAACTGGTGCGGCGCAACATCATGCACCGCAAGGGTTTTCCCGAGAGCTACGACCGGCGCAAACTGCTGCGGTTCGTCACCGAGGTCAAGTCGGGAGCGAAAGAGGTTGCGGCGCCGATCTACTCCCACATCTCGTACGACATCATCCCGGGTCAGTACCACATCGTGCGGCAGCCGGACATCCTCATCATCGAGGGCCTGAACGTGCTGCAGACCGGTCCGCGGTTGATGGTCTCCGACCTGTTCGACTTCTCGATCTACGTCGACGCGCGTATCGAGGACATCGAGAAGTGGTACGTGGAACGCTTTCTCGCGCTGCGTAAGACGTCCTTCGCGGATCCCGAGGCGCACTTCCACCACTACGCGAACCTGTCGGACCGGGACGCGATGAGTGCCGCGAAGGAGATCTGGCACTCGATCAACCTGCCGAACCTGGTGGAGAACATCCTGCCCACGCGACCGCGCGCGACCCTGGTCCTGCGCAAGGACTCGGATCACGCCATCAACCGGCTCCGGTTGCGCAAGCTCTGACGCGCCCCGCCGCTCGGCCCTGTTCCAGGCGCCGAACCGGCGGGCGCCGTCAGGCGCCGAACCGGCGGGTGCCGTCAGGCGCCGAACCGGCGGTGCCGGGCGGCGTAGTCGCGCAGCGCGCGCAGGAAGTCGACCCGGCGGAACTCGGGCCAGTACGCCTCGGTGAACCAGATCTCCGAGTAGGCGGACTGCCAGAGCAGGAATCCGGACAGTCGCTGCTCGCCGGAGGTACGGATCACGAGGTCCGGATCGGGTTGACCGGACGTGTAGAGGTGGCTGTCGACACCGTCGACCGTCACGGACTCGACGAGCTCTTCGCCACGCAACCCCTGCGCGTAGCGCACCCGCAGGAGCGACTGCACCGCGTCGACGATCTCCTGGCGACCGCCGTACCCGACGGCGACGTTGACGTGCGTGCCCGTCCGGCCCGCGGTGCCGGCCGCGGCCTCGTGCAGCCGCTTGGCGTGGTCGGCCGGGAGCAGGTCGGTGGTGCCGACGATCTTCACGCCCCAGTTCTGGCCGGGCGCGGAGATCTCCTCCACCACGTCGGAGATGATCTCGAGCAGAGCATCGAGCTCCTCCGGGTCGCGCCGGAGGTTCTCGGTGGACAGCAGGTAGATCGTCGCCGTCTCGATACCGGCCGCGTCGCACCAGCTCAGCAGCTCGGCGATCTTCTTGGCACCTTCGCGGTGGCCGTGACTGACGTCGGTGAAGCCGTTCTCGCGCGCCCAACGCCGATTGCCGTCGCACATGACCGCGACGTGTCGCGGATGCCGTGCTCCGTCGAGTTCCTTCAGCAGCCTGCGCTCGTAGAGCCGGTACAGCAGTCCGCGGACGCTCACCCCGTCATCACCACGCGAGTCACATTACGCCCAGGCGTACGGACGGTCGCGTCGGTGGTCACAGAGTCTCCCGGAGCGCCCTCACGGGCTGTAACGTGACGACGGAACAAACCTACGGTTGCGTAGGTTACTGATCGGTACCGAGAGGAGCGCACGCATGACGGCATTCGGCCTCGAGGAACTACCCGTCAAACCGCGGATGCGCGGATGGATCCACGCCTGGGCCTTCGGTGTGGCCGTCATCGCCGGCGTCGCCCTCGTCTCGGCCGCCGCCTTCCTCGCCGACCGCCCGGACGCCGTACTCCCCGCGACCATCTACAGCCTCACCGTGTGCGGTGTGTTCGGCGTCAGCGCGCTCTACCACCGCCTGAACTGGGGGCCCCGGTCCCGCGTGTGGATGAAGCGCGCCGACCATTCGATGATCTTCGTGTTCATCGCCGGCAGCTACACCCCGTTCGCGACACTCGCCCTGCCCCCGGAGTCCGGGCGACCGCTGCTGATCGTCGTGTGGGCGGGCGCGCTGGCGGGCGTGGCCCTGAAGATGCTGTGGCCTACGGCGCCGCGCTGGGTCGGTGTGCCGCTGTATCTGCTGCTCGGATGGGCCATCGTGCCCGTTGCCGGACAGCTGGTCGCCGAGGTCGGTCTCGCTCCCATGCTGCTCCTGCTGGTCGGAGGGCTGTTCTACAGCGGAGGAGCGATCCTCTACGCGACCCGCTGGCCCGATCCGTGGCCCGCGACGTTCGGGCACCACGAGTTCTTTCACGCGGCCACGGTCATCGCGGCACTGTGTCACGCGATAGCGGTGTGGCTCGTGATTCTCGGTTGAAACCTCACCGACCGCTTCGTGCAACTTCTCACACCACCTGAAGCCTCCGGCACCCGTTTGTAAACTCGCGGGGGATGTCTATTCCGTTGCTCGCCTTCGAACTGACCGAGACCAACAGGGACTGGCTGATCCACCGGCCGCTCGCGATCGTGAGTTACATCGTCGTCGCGATCGTGCTCCGCTTCGTCCTCCACCGACTGATCGACCGCATGACGAAGCCGCGTGAGAAATCCGGCAAGCCCCGCCGATCGTTCCTCGCACCGCTGCAGGAACGCGCCGAACGCGCCATCGGTGATCCCTACGCGCGCGAACGCCGGATCCAGCGTGCCCAGACGATCGGCTCGGTATTCAAGTCCGGTGTGTCGGTCGTCGTGCTCGTCTGGGTGGTGCTGCAGACGCTCGACACGCTCGGCTTCAACGTCGCGCCGTTCATCGCCTCGGCCGGTATCGCCGGTGTTGCTCTTGGTTTCGGTGCGCAGAACCTCGTGCGGGACTTCATCTCGGGCATGTTCATGCTGCTCGAGGACCAGTACGGTGTGGGCGACGTGGTGGACCTCGGCGACGCGGTGGGCACCGTCGAGTCGGTCGGCCTGCGCGTGACGACCGTCCGCGACATCGACGGCACCCTGTGGTTCTGCCGCAACGGCGAGATCCTGCGCGTCGGCAACATGAGCCAGGGCCACGCGGTCTCCGTGATCGACGTACCCATCGCACCGACCTCCAATGTCGACCGCGCCTGCCAGATCGCCCTGCGGGCCGTACTCGACGGCGTCGAACGCGAGGACATCGCACCCGACGTCCTGGAGAAGCCCGAACTGCTCGGGGTCAACTCCGTGACGGCGGGTGCGGTGACGCTGCGGCTGACCGTGCGCGTGCGCGCCGGCAAGCAGTGGGCGATCCGCCGCAGTCTCACCCGCGCGGTGCTCGAGGCGTTCGATCAGAACGGCATCGAGTCGCCGAACGTCGCGGTCGCAGCCGCCGTGAGCAGCTAGACCCTCGAAGTAGAGGACCGAGCGCACCGATTCACCGCCCCTGGCACCGCCTGGCCCCGACGAGTCAGAGCGCGGCGAGCACCTCGCGCAGATCCGTCTCCGTCGTCACCGGCCGATCGCACACGAAGCCCCGGCACACGTAGGCCGCGGATGCTCCGTCGACGAGCGGCCGACCATCGAGCAGCGGCGACGAGTCGGGTTCGCCGCCCACCACGATCGCTCCCCCCGGTGCGAGCCGGCGCGCGAGGTCGAGGAGTGCGCCGCCACCCGCGACGGCGACCTGCAGCGGACCGCGCACCGACGCCTCGGCCACGGTCAGCCAGTGCCCTCCGGCACGCGGCGCTTTCTCGAGCAGGATCGAGGCCGCCGACAGCGACAGCGCGGCGGCATCGGCGTAGCGGGGGTCGTCGTGCACCAGCGCGGACAGACCGAGCAACGCCTCGGCGATCAGCGACGCCCCCGACGGCGTCGCCCCGTCGACCGGATCGCGCGGCCGGGCGACCAGCGATTCGGCGTCGTGCGCGGTGTCGAACCAGCTCCCGGGACGTTCCGGATCCGCGAACTGCGTGAGCGCGACGTCGGCGAGTTCTCGCGCGCGCTCGACCCAGCTCCGATCCCCGGTCCCCTGATGGACGGCGAGCAGCGCGGTGACGAGTGCTCCGTAGTCCTCGAGCACGCCCACCGGAGATCCGACGACACCTCCGAGCGACGCGCGGCGCAGTCGTCCATCGACGAGGTGCCGGTCGAGCAGGAACCGCGCGCACCTCGCCGCCGCGTCGATCCAGGCGGGTTCGCCCAGTGCGATGCCGGCCTCTGCCAGTGCGGTGATCGCGAAGCCGTTCCACGCGGTGACGACCTTGTCGTCGCGTCCGGGTTGCGCGCGATCCTGCCGGGCCGCGAACAGGCGTGCCCGCACGTCGGCGAGACGGGCCGGATCGTCGGGCTCGTCGAGCAGCTGCAACACCGAGGTGCCGTGTTCGAAGGTGCCGCCGGGAGTGACGGTGAAGGCCTCCGCGGCCCACCGGCCGTCGTCCGCGCCGAGCACATCGACGAGCTGATCGGGGGTCCACACGTAGGTCAGGCCCTCGACCCCGTCCGTGTCGGCGTCGAGCGCCGAGGCGAATCCGCCGTCGGTGGTGAGCAGGTCGCGCAGCAGGAATTCGGCGGTCTCCCGGGTGACCCGCGTCGGCAGTTCCGCGCCGGTCACCCGCGCGAGGTGCGCGTACAGCCGTAGGAGCAGCGCGTTGTCGTAGAGCATCTTCTCGAAGTGCGGCACCGTCCAGGCGGAGTCGACGCTGTAGCGGGCGAAACCGCCACCGAGCTGGTCGTAGATCCCACCTCGCGCCATCGCGTCGGTCGTGCGCTCGACGAGACCGAGCGTGTCGGCGGAGCGCGTGCGCTCGTATCCGCGCAGCAGGCCCTCGAGCAGGTTGGACGGCGGGAACTTGGGTGCGCCCCCGAAGCCGCCGTGTTCGCGATCCTCGTCGGTGGCGATCGCAGCGGCCGCCGCGTCGAGCAGGACCGCCTCGACAGCGGCCTCCCCGACGGGCAGTCCCCCGCTGCTGCGACGGAGTTCGGTGGCCACGGCGTCGGCGGCCTGCGAGACCTCATCGCGCCGGTTGTGCCAGGTCTGGGTGATGGCCTCGAGAAGTTGGACGAAGGACGGCATGCCGCCGCGCGGCGTGTTCGGGTAATACGTGCCGCAGTAGAAAGGCGAGCCGTCGGGGGTGAGGAAGCAGGTCATCGGCCATCCGCCCTGACCGGCCATGGCGACGGTCGCGTTCATGTAGACCGCGTCGATGTCCGGCCGTTCCTCACGGTCGACCTTGATGCACACGAAGTTCTCGTTCATGACAGCGGCCGTGGCCTCGTCCTCGAACGACTCGTGTGCCATGACGTGACACCAGTGGCAGGCCGCGTACCCGATCGACAGCAGGATCGGCACGTCGCGCTCGCGCGCCTCCGCGAGCGCGTCGTCGCCCCATTCCTGCCAGTGGACCGGATTGTCGGCGTGCTGCCTCAGATAAGGGCTCAGGGCGTCGGCCAGTCGGTTCGCCATGCCCCCACGCTACGGAAGGAGCACCGCCGGTGACGGCCGGTCGTCAGCTTCCCTTGGTGGGTTCCGGACGTTCCGGACCGGTGGCCTTCGTGCCGCCGGCCTTCTCCTCGGCTCCGCCGGGCATCGCACCCGGCAGCGTGCCGTCGTCCACGGCCTGGTCGGGTTCGGGATGCTCCGGCTGGAAGTTCTCGGGCAGCTTCTTCAGCCGCTTGTTCATGTTCCAGATCAGCAGAGCGGTCGCGACCAGCAGGACCACCACGATGGCCAGTCCGAGCGGAGACGCCTTGCCGAACTCGGGGCCGGTCGGCTCCTGGGCCAGAATCTCGACGGCCAGAACATCGACCGCGAGCGTGCCTATCGTCATTTGCCCTGTCCGTCCTCGATGCCCGCGAACAGATCCGTCTCGGGAAGTACCGTGCTCACGCGGGTCTTGGCCAACTCGAACTCCTCGGTCGGCCACACCTTCTGCTGGATGTCCAACGGCACCGCGAAGAAGGATCCGTTGGGGTCGATCTGGGTGGCGTGGGCCCGCAGCGCGTCGTCGCGCTTCGGGAAGTAGTCGCCACAGGTGATCTGGGTGGTCACGCGCCCCATGATGTCGCCCTGCTCGGTGCGCCACTTGTTGAGCCACTGCTCCATCGGGAACGGCTCCCCGCGACGCTCGTACTCCTCGCGGAACAGCTCGAGCCGCTTACGGATGAAACCGTGCGAGTAGTAGAGCTTGCTCACCGCCCAGGGCTCGCCCAGCTCGGGATGGAAATCCGGATCCGCGGCCGCTTCGTAGGCCGCGACCGACACCTCGTGGCACCGGATATGGTCGGGATGCGGGTAGCCACCGTTCTCGTCGTAGGTGGTCATGACGTGGGGGCGGAACTCGCGCACCGACTGCACGAGCCGGCGGACCGGTTCGTCGAGCGGGATCGCAGCGAAGCAGCCCTCCGGCAGCGGAGGCTTGGGGTCGCCCTCGGGCAGTCCGGAGTCGACGAAGCCGAGCCACTGGTGCCGCACCCCGAGGATGCGGGCGGCCTCGGCCATCTCCTCCTGACGCACCTCGCTCATGCGTTCGCGAATGCCGGGCACATCCATGGCGGGGTTCAGGATGTCGCCGCGCTCTCCGCCCGTGAGCGTGACCACCAGGACCTCGTGTCCCTCGGCCGAGTACCGGGCCATCGTGGCCGCGCCCTTGCTCGACTCGTCGTCGGGATGGGCGTGCACGGCCATGAGCCGTAGTCCGCTCACGTGTATTCCTCCACCTCACGTCGTCTGCTTCGCCGGAACCGACCCTGCGCCCGCGTCGCGGTCGCTACGGATCCGTCCTCTATAGTTCCACCTGATAATTCCGACGTCAGCCGTGACCCTGCGGCGACGCCCGATCCATCGTTCCGCTGTGAAAGCAAAGTGATGAGTAACACCCTGCCCACCGACCGGTACCCCTCCTCCCGGTACCCCGGGCCCCGCGTGTCGACACGCGGCAAGCGCTGGGGTTTCACCATCGCCGGTCTGCTCGCCGGGCTCGTCGTGGCGTTCGTGCTGTTCCAGAACAACTCGGCTCCGATCGAGTCGGAGGTCCTCGCCTTCGAGATCATCGACGACAGCACCATCGACATCCAGCTCAAGGTCACGCGGGACGATCCGTCCGAGGATGCTGTCTGCATCATCCGGGCGCGGTCGAAGGACGGCAGCGAGACCGGACGGCGCGAGGTCCTCATCCCGGCGTCCGATTCGCAGACGGTCGTGCTGACATCCACGGTCAAGACGTCACAACGCCCCGGAATGGGCGATACCTACGGCTGCAGCACCGAGGCTCCCGACTACCTCCGCGCACCCTAGGAATCTACCGCGACCAGCGGCTTCCTGCGCTTTTCCGGAGCAGCGACGATAGTGATGCTAAAATAGCCGGATACACGGTTCCACCCTTTGGGGCCGTGTATTGCTGCATAAGAGCATCAACAGACAGTACGACTTCCGTTCAGCCTGACAACCAGGGGGGACGACGGGGGTCGTGCTGTCGCGGTCGTTGCATGTGCACGACTTGTCCACGGAGCCGGGGGCTCCAACCCGAAGGAAGTGATCGAGGATGACCGAGACCCAGGTGACCTGGCTGACGCAGGAGTCGTACGACCGACTCAAGGCCGAGCTGGACCAGCTCATCGCGAATCGTCCTGTCATCGCCGCCGAGATCAACGAGCGTCGCGAGGAAGGCGACCTCAAGGAGAACGGCGGCTACCACGCGGCCCGCGAGGAGCAGGGCCAGCAGGAAGCCCGTATCCGTCAGCTCCAGGAGCTGCTGGGCACCGCCAAGGTCGGCGTTGCTCCGACCGAGTCGGGCGTGGCCCTCCCCGGTTCCGTCGTCACCGTCTACTACGCCGGCGACGAGTCCGACACGGAGACGTTCTTGATCGCGACCCGCGAAGAAGGTGCCCGCAACAGCGAGCTCGAGACCTACTCCCCCAGCTCGCCCCTCGGTGGCGCCCTGATCGACGCGAAGGTCGGCGAGACCCGCGAGTACACGCTGCCCAACGGCAACACCATGAAGGTGACACTGGTGAGCGCGGAACCTTACCGCGGCTGATCGCCGAGTGCCGCACCGCGGCAGTCCCCTCTGCAGCCGAAAGGCCCGACCGGATTCTCTCGGTCGGGCCTTTCGCGTGTTCACGGCAGGTGTCAGAAGATGCGCCGCGCCTTCATGTCGGGGAAGACCGGCCCCACCCGCACGACGTCGCCGGTGGTGGGTGCGTGCACCATCTGCCCGCCACCGATGTAGATGGCGACGTGACCGGGTCCGCCGGCCTGCCAGTTGCCGAACAGCAGGTCGCCGGGGCGCGCCGCGTACAGCGGCACCTCGGTGCCGATGTGCCACTGTGTCTCGGACGTGCGCGGCAGCGTGATGCCCGTCGCGGCGAAGACCGCGTACGACGTCAGGCCGGAGCAGTCGAAACCGCCGCCGGACGGCCCGTTGATATTGCCGCCACCCCATACGTACGGCAGGCCGAGGTACTTGAAGGCAAGGTCGACAATGCGATTACCGACGTCGCCGGCTCCGCCTCCGATGCCCAGACCCAGGAACGGCGAGAGCATGCGGGCGAAGACGTGCTCGGTCGCGCGGATCTTCGCGACGTAGGGCTTCGTCTGGTTCTCGTAGTCGGGATGACCGGACGGCATGCCACCCGAGCGCTTCACCGCGCCGACGCCGGCGTTGTAGGCCGCGAGGGTCAGATCGAGGGTGTCGCCCTCGACCAGTCCGCGCTTCTTCCAGTCGTCGATGAGCTTGTAGTTGTCGCACAGGAGGTTGCCCGACGCCATGACCGGGTCGGCGATGCCGAGGACGTCGGCCTTGCCGTCACCGTCGGCGTCCTTGCCGTACTGGTCCCAGGTGCCGGGCATGAACTGTCCCGGGCCGCGGGCGCCGACCGGCGAGACCGGCGCGGTCGGGCCGTACCGGAAACCGTTCTCGGCGGAGTAGAGGGCCGCGAGGACCGGCGCGGAGACCCCTTCGCACAGTTCGCCGGCCTTCTTCAGCCACGGCGCGAACACTGCGATCGCACCGATGGGTGCGAGTCGCGTTCCGGGAAGGATCGCCGGGATCGACGGCAACGTGATCCCGGTGCCCGGGATCGTGGGACCCGGTTGCGGGTTCCCGACCACACCGGTCGCCGGGGGTTGGACCGGTATTCCGAAGGGCCCGGGACGCGCGGCCGGCGGTTCGGGCGCCAGAGCGGGCGGAGCTGCTTGCGGATCGGCGGGGTGCAGGGCCGCGGCCGCATCCTCGGGCAGATGCGGCTCGATCGCTCCCGCGACCGCCGTCGTCGCATCCGCGACCGCCTGTTGTGCTCCCTGCTGCATCGGTTCCGGCAAGGACGCGACGAGATTCGCCGCATCCGTGTCGGCGTTCTCGGCAGTTGCCTCGAACGACTCGATCGCCCCGTTGATCTGATCCTTGATCTCTGCTGGTAGGTCCACGCCCTGAACGAGCGCACTTGCTGCCGTAGCCACTGCCACGATGACCGCAGACGGGTCCACCGACATCCGCTACCCCCACATCCATCGATCAACCGCTCTCACCGTAACTGTGAGGTCGATCACCAGTGCGGCTTCCGGATGTTCTTATCACATATATTCAGGAACACGTTCTAGTACTGGGACCAGTGGGACCGGTGCTTCCTAAGGGTCCGGAGTTACGGTTCCGGATAGAAGTCTGCGGCGTCCGGCTGGGTCAGGACGTCCATGATGTCCACCGGATCGACCGCGTCCTCGTCCAGCAGCGTGACGAGCGTGTCCCGCTGATCCTTCGTCACCGGTTCGCAGCCGCCGGGCATCACCCACCGGTCCTCCCCCACCGGCATCACACGGGCGCACAGCAACGTCCCGGCGGGCACCTCACCCGCGAGCCAGGGCGCGGACACCTCCACCACCCGATCGCTACGGACGTCGCGCAGCGTGAGCGACTCCTCCGGCGCACTCGCCTCGACCTCGAAGACCGAACGCTCGACCGCCAGCCACGAGCGGGCGAGCTCGGCCTCGTCCTCGGGCAGCAACTCACCGCGACGCTCGACGAAATCCGCGAAGGCGCCGGCATCGAAGAGCAGGACGTCCTCGACGAGAGGATCGGCGACGGCCTCGGCCACCGCGTCGTCGTCCCCGTAGCCGGAACGCGCCTCCGCCAGCGCGACCCGCTGTTCGGCCCATCCGGGTTCGAGGGCGTGCATGGCCGCCTTCATGTACAGCCAGTCGGAGCGTTCCTCGAGCGAGTGCTCGGCGCGCCCGAGATGGCACGCCTTGTACTTGCGGCCCGACCCGCACCAGCAGCGGTCGTTGCGGCCGAGCCCCGGGACCTCCTTCGGCCGGTACCGTTCGAGCACTTCGTGGAGGGGATGTTCGTCGCCGCCCGGCACCCGGGCGAGCAGAGACAGCCCCCGTATCGCGTCCCCGCGATCGGAAGCGAAGCGCGCGAGGTCGAACAACGGGAGGTCGAAGGCGGAGTCGAGGTCGGCCGAGCGCTCGTAGTGCCGTTCGGCTTCCGTGAGGCGTCCGGTCGATTCGCCCGCGCGACCGGCGATCCAGTGCGCTGCCCCCGCCGCACGTCGCGGCGCATGGTCGAGCAGCCACAGCGCGGCCTGTTCGATCGCCTCGGGCGCGAGCTTCTCCCCCACCAGTTCGTCGTAGACGGTCTCGGCGATCTCGGGATCGGACAGCACCGAGTACAGACCGGATTTTCCCACGGCGAAACGCTCGTCGAGTTCGGCGTCGTCGCCGCGTTCGAGGGCTTCGACCAGCGACGCGAACAGGGCCACGCCGGGCACGGCGTCGACGGGGATCCCGAGCTGTTCGGCATAGATCTCGAACATCGCCCGGTCGGAGTATCCGTCGAAGTCGAAACCGTTCGGTGCCACCAGGTCTCCGCTGCGGGCCAGACCGGCTCCGGCGAGCAAGTCCCCGAGCGGCAGGGACGGCGCGGAGAACGCGTCCGGTACATCGGCGAGCACGTCGAGGAAGGCGCCCCCGAGGCTCGCCACCTGCTGGCGGGCGATGGTCTGTTCGAGCGCGTGCACGAATTCGGCCTCACTACTTCGGACTTCGTCGTCGACCGGAGCGAACGACAAGCGACCGTCCCGCACGGTGAGTGCGAGCAGGTCTCCCGCCTCGTGACCCGACAGGGCTCCTTCGGGAAAGACGATCGTCTCCTTGCGGACGATCTCATCCGAATCCGGATCGTTTTGCGTGGCAGCAGCTTCGAATCCACCGGGCTGCACGAGATCGAACTCGTCGTCCTCGGAGACGAGCAGCAGGAGCGGTTCGATGTCGTCGACCGGGATCGCGTGCCGGTCGAGTTCGTCCGCGGTGAGGCGGTGTGTGAGCATCCTGCCCTCGAACAGCGCATCCGTCGCCGCGACACGGTCGTCGGACAACCACATCAACAGCGGATGCGGTTCCGACTGTTCGAGATCGATCATCACTTGCTCGGCCGAGCCGAATCCGTGCTCCTCGAGATGATCGGCCACCTCGTCGATCGTCATGGGTCCATGGCGCCGTACCGTGTCGAGCACGGTGTCCCACAGGGCGGATTCGGGATGTTCACTGTCCGTCACCACGTGATCGTACGGCGCCCGGCAATGCTTCCGGGGGCTATGCGGTTCCTTCCGCACGTCGCCGTCGATGTTTTCCCGATCGACAGGAGAAGAAGGCGTCCTTCGGGACGCCTTCTTCTCCTGTCTTCTACGACCGGTGTGTCAGCCGAGCGCCTGTTCGACGTCGGCGAGCAGGTCGGCGGCATCCTCGATACCCACCGACAGCCGGACGAGATCCTCGGGGACCTCGAGCAGCGACCCGGCGGTGGAGGCGTGGGTCATCGCACCCGGATGCTCGATGAGCGACTCCACACCACCGAGCGACTCGGCGAGGGTGAAGATCTCGGTGCGCTTGCAGAAGTCCAGCGCGGCCTGGCGGCCACCGGCGAGGCGCACGGAAATCATGCCACCGAAGCGACGCATCTGCTTGGCCGCGTACTCGTGGCCCGGATGCGATTCGAGACCCGGGTACAGCACCTTGGTCACGGCGGAATGTCCCGACAGGAAGTCGACGAGCTTCTCGGCGTTGTCGGAGTGCTTCTCCATCCGCACCGCGAGCGTCTTGATGCCGCGCAGCGTGAGGAAGGCGTCGAACGGGCCCGGCACGGCGCCCGCACCGTTCTGCAGGAACGCGAAGGCGGCGTCGAGCTCCTCGTCGTTCGTCACCAGCGCGCCACCGACGACGTCGGAGTGACCACCGATGTACTTGGTGGTCGAATGCAGCACGACGTCGGCACCGAAGGTGAGCGGCTGCTGCAGGTACGGCGACGCGAAGGTGTTGTCGACGACGAGCTTGGCACCACCCTCGTGCGCGATGTCGGCGAGCGCCGAGATGTCGCCGATGTTGAGCAGCGGGTTGGTGGGCGTCTCCACCCACACGAGCTTGGTGTTCGGGCGCACGGCCGCGTGCACCTCGTCGGCGTCGTTGATCGCGGCCGGGGTGTACTCGATCCCCCACTGCGTGAACACCTTGTCGATGAGACGGAAGGTGCCGCCGTACGCGTCGTTGGGGATGACGAGGTGGTCGCCCGGACGCAGCACCGAACGGAGCAGGCAGTCGGTAGCGGCCATGCCCGAGCCGAACGCCCGGCCGTAGGTGCCGTTCTCGAGCGCGGCGAGGTTCGCCTCGAGGGGACGACGGGTGGGGTTGCCGGTGCGGGCGTACTCGAAGCCGTTGCGCATCTCGCCGACGCCGTCCTGGGCGAAGGTCGACGACGCGTAGATCGGCACGTTGACGGCACCGGTCTGGGGGTCGGGCTCGTACCCGGCGTGGATGGCGCGGGTCGCGAAACCGTGCTGGTTCTGGTCTGTCATGAAGATCTGTGTCCTATCGGCCTTGAGAGATGAATCCGAGCAGGTCGTGGCGGGTGATGACACCGACGGGCTTGCCGTCGTCGATCACCATGAGCGCGTCGGTGTCGCCGAACGCCTTCGTGGCGGAGTCGATCGACTCGCCCACGCCGATGTTCGGCAGCGGCGGGCTCATGTGCTTCTCGACCGGATCGGCGAGATTTGCGCGACCTTCGAAGACGGCGCTGAGCAGTTCGCGCTCGCTGACCGAACCAGCCACTTCACCTGCGGTGACGGGCGGTTCGGCACCCACGACCGGCATCTGCGAGACGCCGTACTCCCGAAGGATCTCGATGGCGTCGCGCACCGTCTCGGACGGGTGGGTGTGCACGAGGTCGGGCAGGTCGCCGCTCTTGCCGCGCAGCACGTCGCCGACGGTGGAGTCGTCGGGCTTGCCGTCGAGCGGCGCGCGGAGGAAGCCGTAGCTGGCCATCCACTTGTCGTTGAAGATCTTCGACATGTAGCCGCGACCACCGTCGGGCAGCAGCACGACAACGACCGCGTCGGGGCCCTCGCGCTCGGCAACCTGCAGTGCGGCGACGACGGCCATGCCGCAGGAGCCACCGACGAGCAGGCCTTCCTCGCGGGCGAGGCGACGGGTCATCTCGAACGAGTCGGCGTCGGAGACGGCGATGATCTCGTCGGGGATCGACGGGTCGTAGGCCGAGGGCCAGAAGTCCTCACCGACACCTTCGACGAGGTACGGCCGGCCGGTGCCGCCCGAGTACACCGAGCCCTCGGGGTCGACGCCGACGACCTTCACCGCACCGTTGGAGACCTCCTTGAGGTACCGGCCGGTACCCGAGATGGTGCCGCCGGTGCCGACGCCAGCGACGAAGTGCGTGATCTTGCCGTCGGTGTCGTTCCAGATCTCCGGGCCGGTGGTCTCGTAGTGGCTCGCCGGGCCCCCCGGGTTGGAGTACTGGTTGGGCTTCCAGCCACCGGGGAGCTCACGGGCGAGACGGTCGGAGACGCTGTAGTAGCTGTCGGGGTGCTCCGGCGGGACCGCGGTCGGGCACACGACCACCTCGGCACCGTAGGCCCGCAGCACGTTGCGCTTGTCCTCGCCGACCTTGTCGGGGCACACGAACACGCACTTGTAGCCGCGCTGCTGCGCGACCAGGGCCAGGCCGATGCCGGTGTTGCCGGAGGTGGGCTCGACGATCGTCCCGCCCGGCTTCAGTTCGCCCGACGCTTCGGCCGCATCGATCATCTTCACCGCGATACGGTCCTTGGAGCTGCCGCCGGGATTGAGGTATTCGATCTTCGCCGCTACGAGCCCCGATCCGGGTTTCACCACCGTGTTGAGCTTGACGAGGGGGGTGTTTCCGATGAGGTCGATGACGGAATCCGCAATGCGCATGACTCCATGTTCCCACGTCGTGGCTTTCCGACAGGGTGAAGGTGTACACCCCTGGGAAAACACCCCCTGGGAAACGACGAAGACCCCGGACCGTGGTCCGGGGTCTTCATGGCGTACTGCTAGTCGTTCTGGAAGTAGCTGAGCAGTCGCAGGATCTCTACGTACAGCCACACCAGGGTAACGGTCAGGCCGAGGGCGACGCCCCAAGCAGCCTTCTCGGGGGCCTGTGCGCGGATCAGCTGATCGGCGGAGTCGAAGTCCAGCAGGAAGCTGAACGCCGCGATGCCGATGCACACGAGGCTGAAGATGATGGCGATCGGGCCGCCGTCGCGCAGGCCCAGGCCACCGTCGATGAAGAAGCCGGCGATGAGGTTGCCCAGCGCCAGGACCAGGACACCGACGAGGGCGCCGACGATCATGCGGGTCAGGCGCGGCGTGACGCGGATGGCGCCGGTGCGGTACACGACGAGCATGCCGAAGAACACGCCGAAGGTGCCGAGGACGGCCTGCGCGATCAGGGTCGCGCCGCCGGCGCCACCGAACGTGATGTCGGTGAACATGAACGACAGCGCGCCGAGGAAGAAGCCTTCCGCCACCGCGTAGGCGAGGACGATCGCCGGGTTGTCCATCTTGCGGCCGAACGTCGCGACCAGCACCAGGACGAGGCCGATCAGACCGCCGCCGATGACGAACGGAGCTGCCAGGCCGACGTTGGAGTTGACCAGGACATAGGAGATGAGTGCCGAGACGGCGAGCACGCCGAGCGTGATGCCGGTCTTGGTGACGACATCGTCGATCGTCATGGTCCGCTGGTCGGTGGGACGTGCCCACGGATCCGTCTGCGGCTGACCGAATTGCTGGGTGGCCTGCGCGGCGCCCGCCGTCGCAGAGCCGAACGTGGCGTATCCGCCGCCCTCTTGCTTGGGCAGGTTGCGGAACACCGGGTTACTGGTGGTGCGCACCGTGCACTTCCCTTCTCGTGGTCGCTTCTGTCCGTTCAACGAGGCAGTGACCTCACGAGTTCCCGTTTCGTCGAGAAAGCTCGGACTAATCGGACTCTACCGGCTCCGTACCGACCTGGTCACCGTGAACTTGCGGTTGCGGCCCTCGACGCGGGTCGGCCCGACGATGCCCGACAGCGCGGGGCGGTAGTCGAGGTGACGGTTGTAGACCGTCCACATCTGTCCTCCCGAGCGGAGGATCCGGGCTGCGGCGTCGAACATCTTGTGGGCCGCGCCGGTGTGCACGGCGGCGCCGATGTGGAAGGGCGGATTACACACCACGAGGTCGACCGACCCGGCGGCGATCGAACTCGCGGCGTCGTCGCGGAGCGTGTCGATCCGGTCGGCGAGCCCGTTCGCGGCGGCCGTCTCCGCGGCGGAGGCGACGGCGGCGGCGGAGTGATCGGTCGCGATCACGCGAACGTCGGGCAGTTGCCGGGCGAGCATCGCGGCGAGGATGCCGGTGCCGCAGCCGAGGTCCACCGCGATCTGCTCGTCCGTGTCGTTACGGGGGAAGTCGAGACGGGGGAAGAAGTCGAGGAGGAAACGGGTACCGATGTCGAGGCGCGGGCCGGCGAAGGCGGCCCCGTGCGCGACCACGGTGAGGCCGAGTTCGTCGAGCCTCTCACGGACGGGATACGAGGCCGGTCCGGGCGTTGCTCGGCGCGCGGTGAGCACACGCGACTTCTGCCGTCCCCGCGACGCGCGGACCTCTGCGAAGGACGCAGCGAGGACGTCGTTCATCGCAAGGCTGATGTGCTTGTCGCGGCCACCGGCGAACACGACGACCTCGGGGTCGGCGTGGCGGGCCACGATCTCGGCGATCTCGGTGAGCGCCGACAGCGAACGGGGAAGACGCAGCAGTACCACTCGGGCACCGGCGAGCAGGTCCGCGTCGAGTCCGCAGGAACGGTAGCGGTCGGTGAGATCCTCACGCTCGGCGTTCGCAGCCAAGGCGCGTTCGGCCACCACCGAGTCCTGATGCACCCGGATCCGCTCCGCGCCGAACCGGACGGCCGCACCCAGGGTCAGGGCGCCGTACTGGTCGTCGACGACCACGATCGTGCCCGGCGCTGCGGATTCCAGTGCGGGCGCGGCTTCGTCGAGGAGCAGGCGATCGGCCCCGTCGACGGCGAACAGGTTGGGCGCTTCCACATCCGGGAAGCGCCTCAACCTGTCGTACAACTCGTCGATCACCACTCGACCGTCAGCACTCGCCCTTTCCGGCGTTCTCGATGGCACGCAGGGTGTCGGCCTGCTCCTCTTCGCTGAGATCCTGCCAGGCCGGGAGCTGCTGCTGGGCGTCGGCGACGGCCTGGGCCGCTGCCACGCGGTCCTGGCCCCACTCCTCGAGCTCGTCGAGGTAGGGCAGCAGAGCCTCGCAGTTCTCCTCGTAGCTCTTACCGAGTTCGACGCTGGTGCCCGAGGTGCCGGCCTCCGCCGAAGCCGAGGTGCTCGTGGTGGTGGTGGTCTCCTCGGCCGAGTCGGATCCGTCCGAGGATCCACACGCCGCCGCAAGCAGGACCACACCTGCACCGAACAGCGCCGCGAGAGTCTTCTTCATCTATGTCCCACTTCTGGTCGCAGTGTCGTTTCGTCCGTTCCCGGTGAGGCACCGTGGTCCGGCCGGACCACGTTAGAACAGGGGCGACGCACGATCTGCGGCGGGCGTGCACATTTCGAGACTATCCTGGGGAAACGGCTTCCCGAGGTGATTGCGCCGATGACCGAGAACGATCCGGCCGCCACTGAGCGCGCGCCGATTGTCGACGTCGCAGAGACGGACATCGTGCGCGCGCTGCACGATGCCGGTTTCACCGACGCCGTGGAGATCGGCCGCGGCGGCTTCGGTGTGGTCTACCGCTGCCGGCAGGCCGAACTCGACCGCGACGTCGCGGTGAAAGTGCTGCGCCGCTCCCCCGAACCCGCCGATCTCGAACGCTTCCTACGCGAGCAACGCGCGATGGGGCGGCTCTCCGGCCACCCCAACATCGTCACCGTGCTGCAGGCCGGCGCGACGGACACGGGCCTGCCCTATCTGGTGATGCACTATCACCCGCACGACTCTCTCGACACCCGCATCCGGCGGCACGGACCGATCGCCTGGCCGGAGGCGGTCCGGATCGGAGTGAAGGTCGCCGGTGCACTCGAGACGGCGCATCGTTCCGACGTCCTGCACCGCGACATCAAGCCCGGCAACATCCTGCTCACCGAGTACGGCGAACCGCAGCTGACGGATTTCGGTATCGCCCGCGTCGGCGGCGGCTTCCGCACCACTGCCGGTGAGATCACCGGTTCCCCCGCGTTCACGGCACCGGAGGTGCTGCGCGGTCATGCCCCGACTCCGGCCGCCGACGTCTACGGCCTCTCCGCGACCCTGTTCGCGGCGATCACCGGTCACGCCGCCTTCGAGCGGAAGGAGGGCGAGAAGATCGTCGCGCAGTTCGTGCGCATCACCTCCGAGCCCGTCCCCGACCTGCGCGGCGAGGGCATCCCCGACGACGTGTGCGAGGCCCTCGAGCGCGGCATGGCGACCGATGCCGAGGACCGGCCGCAGACGGCCGCCGAGTTCGGCGATCTGCTCCGCGACGTCCAGCGCGCCCACAACCTGCCCATCGACGAGATGGCGCTGCCCGGGTCACCGCCGTCCGGCCCGCTCCCGCCGCGTTCGGCGCCACCGCTCACCGGACCGGCCTCGACGGTCTCCGGCCGGTCGTCCACGGTCTCGGGACGCACCGGTCCGTCCACCGCACCGTCGACCAGGTTCCGGCCGCCCTCGACCTCACGTCCTCTGATCGAACGCAGCCGTCTGATCTCGTTCCTGCGGGCAGGCGGACGACGCCGTCTCGTCGCCATCCACGCCCCCACCGGCTTCGGTAAGTCCACCCTCGCGACGCAGTGGCGCAACGTACTCGCCGCCGAGGGAGTGCCGGTCGCGTGGTTGACGGTGGACAGCGACGACAACAACGTCCTGTGGTTCCTCGCGCACCTCGTCGAGGCCATGAAGCAGATCCGGCCGGTCCTCGCGCGCGAACTGGGCCAGATCCTCGACGCGCACGGCGACGAGGCCGAACGGTACGTACTGTGCACGCTCATCGACGAGTTGCACCGCACCGACACCGCGGCGACGCTGGTGATCGACGACTGGCACCGCGTCACGTCGACGGAGACCGTCGCTGCCCTCGAGTTCCTGCTCGACCGCGGATGCCATCACCTGCAGCTCGTGGTGACGAGCCGCAACCGATCCGGACTTCCGCTCAGCCGCATGCGTGTTCGCGACGAGCTGGTCGAGATCGATTCGACGGCATTGCGGTTCGGGGTGGACGAATCGAACGCCTTCTTGCGCGACATCGGCGGGATAGACCTCGGCCCCGAGGACGTGGAGGATCTCACCCGCACCACGGAGGGCTGGGCCGCAGCCCTGCAGCTCGCGTCGTTGTCGTTGCGCGACAGCGACAATCCGTCGTGGCTCATCGAGAACATCACCGGTCGGCACCACGCGATCGGTGAGTTCCTCGCCGACAACGTGCTGGCCGGTCTCGAACCCCGGATGTACGAATTCCTCCTCGCGACGAGCATCACCGAATCGATCAGCGGCAGCCTCGCCGCGGCGCTCACGGGCGATCCGCGCAGCCAGGCGATGCTCGAGGAGGCGGAGGAACGCGACCTGTTCCTGCGGCACGTCGACGACGAACGCGTGTGGTTCCGCTATCACCACCTGTTCCTCGACTTCCTGCGTCGACGTCTCGAACGCGACCATCCCGAGAAGGTCGCGGACCTGAATCGCACCGCCGCCGACTGGTTCGCCCGCAACCGCATGCTGCAGGAGGCCGTCGACCACGCCCTCGCCGCCAACGACACCGACTTCGCCGTCGACCTGCTCGCCGACGACGGCATGTACCTGATGGAGCACGGGCACATCGCCACGCTGCTCGCCCTGATCGACAAACTGCCGCCGCGGGCCGTCGCAAACGATCCGCGCCTGCTGCTCACGCAGGCCTGGGCGAACAGTGCGCTGCTGCGGTTGGACCGATGCCGCAGAACCCTCGCGGCAGTACGGGAACTGCTCGACCGTGGGGTGACGGACAGCTACGACGTCGAAGCACTCCACATCGAGGCGGATGCCGTCGAGGCGTCGATCCTGATGAACTCCGACCGCATCGACGGCATCTACGAACTCATCGCGCCGTGCCTGGAGAATCCGACCTCCGTGCACCCGTGGGTGGTGGCGGCCGCAGCCGACTTCGCCTCGTACGCCGACATCTTCCGCTTCGACTTCACCTCAGCGATCCGGCGGCAGGAATGGGCGGAGCCCTACCACCGCGAGACCCGCGGACCGTTCGCGTCGATCTACGGTCAGTGCCTGTGCGGCATCGCCGCGAACGAACGACTCGACGTCGCCTCGGCCGAGAAGTACTTCCGCACAGCGCTGCGCCGAGCGCGACGAAACGGCGGAATCCACACCCACGGAGGGCGTCTCGCCGCTGCCATGCTCGGAGAGCTGCTCTACGAACAGGGACGGACCGCCGAGGCCGAAGCACTGCTCGACGAGAGCAACCTGCTCGGAATAGAAGGCGGTGGAACGGATTTCCTCATCGCTCGCTTCGGTACCGCTGCGCGCCTGAAGATGTTGCAGGGCAACCGGGAGGAAGCCGTCGCCCTGCTCACCGAAGGACTGCGGGTCGCGGCGCTGCACGACCTGCCGCGCCTGCGGGCACGCATCGAGAACGAACGGGTCCGGCTCGGAATCGCCACTCCAGGCCCCTCGACACGCACGATGCCGGAGAACACCACACCCCACCCCGACGGAACCGTCGAGATCACCCTCCAGATCGAGGACTCCACCGCGATCCGGCTGCTCAGCGAGAACGGGGAGCCCGAGGCGTCGGAACAGGCCGTCGGATGGGCGCGGATGTGGGTACAGCGCACCACCTCGCGTCCCCGCGCCCACCTGCAGGCCCACCGTCTGCTCGCCTCCTGCCTGCACGCGGCCGGACGCATCGAGGAGGCCGAGGAGACCCTGGCCGTCGTGGTCGACGCGTGCGCGGCGCGCGGAATGGTGCGCTATCTGACCGACGGCGGGCCACACGTGATCGCCACGCTCACCTCGATGCGGGTACGGATCGAACAGGGTCTGCGGCCTGACGATCGGCCACGGATCGACCTCGGGTTCGTCGACGAGGTGCTGCGATTGGTGGACACCGAGCATCGTCCTGTCGTGTGAGCCCGGTCGTGACGGGAACGTGGTGTGAAGCCCGCCGATTTCGGGGACACTGCCGAGGTGACGGACCGATACGACAACTCCATCCGGACCCGGCGGTGGGCCCACGGGAAACTCGTCGACGAAGGTTTCCCGCTCTCAGCCGTCTCGGAGCATCTCGCCGATCCCGAGGCCCTCGTCTGGGTGGATCTGTGGAATCCCGAGCACACGGCTCTGCTCGAACTCGCCGAGGAATGGAACCTCGACCCGCACGCCGTCGAGGATTCGCTCGCACACGGCGAGCGCACGAAGGCCACCCGCTACGCCACCCATACCTTCCTCACGGTCTACGCGACACACCTGTTTCCGGATTCCGAGGACGAGAATCAAGCGCACGAGTCCCGGCTCCGCACCACCCGGATCTCCGCCTTCGTCCTGCCCCGCGGCGTCGTCACCGTTCGCCGCGGCACTCCGTTCGACATCGACGAGGCGGTGCGCAGGTGGGACGAGAACACCGACCTGCTGCAGTACGGACCGGGTGCGCTGATCCACGGCCTGCTCGACACGGTCGTCGACGGGCAGTTCGAGACCATCCAGGAACTCGACGACGCCGCCGAGGACCTCGAGGACTGCCTCTTCGAGGACGGCGCCTCCACCCGGCAGATCCAGCGACGCGTCTACCGGCTCCGCAAGGAACTCGTGCAGCTCCGGCGGGTTGTGCTGCCGATGCGCGAGGTCGTCAATGCCGTCCTGCGGACCCGCGCCGAGAGCAACCACCACCCCGAACTCGACAGTTCCTACAACGACCTCTACGACCACGTGATGCGTGCTGCGGAGTGGACCGATTCACTGCGCGAGATGGTGAACACCGTCTTCGAGACGAACCTGTCGCTGCAGGACGCGCGCCTGAACATCGTCATGAAGAAACTGACGGGATGGGCCGCGATCATCGCCGTCCCCACGGCCGTCACCGGTTGGTACGGCATGAACGTGCCCTATCCCGGGGTAGGCGAGGCCTGGGGACTGATGAGTGGGGTCGGGATCATGGTCGTGTCGGCGATCGTGCTCTACGTGCTCTTCAAGCGCCGCGACTGGTTGTGAACCCCGCGTTGCTCGGTGAACGGCTCTGTTCAGAGGAAAACTACGAGCAGCACGACGATCACGACGACCACCGCGACGGCTGCGATCACCGCACCCGCCGAACGCCGGCGCTGCACCGGCCCGTCGCGGACGAGTTCGGGATCGGCGTCGGGCGCGTCCCCGATCGGGTCGTTGTTCTCGGGACCGGAGTTGGTGGGATGCGACATCGGTCTCCTCCTGGCTGTCTGTGTCGAAGTCTGACACGGACGAGCCGGTCGTGTTCGGTTTCAGGCTGTTCGGGTGGGGTACTCCGTCAGAGCAACGTTCGATGACACAGGAGGACCCCATGGCCGACTTCGTCGATAAGGCAAAGCACAAGGCAGAAGAAGCGGGCGGCAAGATCAAGGAGAACACCGGTCAGGCGACCGGCGATCGTGATCTCGAAGCCGAGGGTCGCGGTGACCAGGCCTCCAGCGGTCTGAAGCAGGCAGGCGACAAGGTCTCGGATGCCGTCGAGAACGTCAAGGACGCTTTCAAGAAGTAGCCCTTGAACTGCGCGGTGCCGGTAGTTACGACTACCGGCACCGCGCTGTTGAGGTGCTCGGCACCGCGCTGTTGAGGTGCTCGGCACCGCGCTGTGTCGGTGCGTGCAGCACCCCGCTCTCACGGGGTGCTGCCGGGACTACTTCGAGGAGGTGCCTTCGGTGTCGTCGAAGAAGTGCCAGGTACCGTCCTGCTCGTTCTGCGCCTCCATACGCCAGCCGAGTTCGCTGTTGTCGGCGCGCTGGTCGACGAACCAGGCGTGCGCGTCGTCCGCGCTCTCGATTTCCTTGGTATCCACGACGTTCCCGGTCGGGTCGATCACTCTGTAGGTAGCCATGCCGAGTGTCTTCCCACGCGACTCGCCGGTCAAACGTCGCGCGACCCTTCTGGTGTAGGGTGGAGACATCGTTCGGCTCGCACATGATGAGCAACCTCGCACCACAGTGCCCGAAGGTTCCGAACCGGACGTGAGAGTTCCCCGCCGCGTGTACCGCGGCCCCTCTTCTTCGCACTGCCCCACGGCCGGGGACTACCCGGCCGCACCCGAAAGGACGGCCATGAGCCAGAACAAAGAATTCGACGGACCCCTCTTCCTCGCGCCCACCACTCCGGAGACCGACGCCGAGACCGAACCCGTCACCGCTGTCGCCGAAGTGGGCGGTCCCCACGACTACACCTCGATCTTCTCCGCGCGCGGCGCCTGATCCGCATCACCCGACTGTGAAGCTACCGACTCGGTCGGCTGCGAAGTCGGCGAGCGTCTGCGATACCTGCTCGGGCCGCCCGTCGTTCTGATCGGCGGCCGCAGTGAGTACATCGATGTGCTTGTATCCGGGCAGCACCCACCTGCGTTCGTTCGGATGATCCTTCTCCGGCAACGGGATCCCGCCGCTCGCCACCAGCGTCACCACAGGATTGCGCGCGACACCGTCGCGGTGGAGATGCCCTTCGAAGCGGGTCGCCGATACGAGGTCGAACGGAAGCCTCGACGGGAAGTACCACTCGGTGAAATCCAGTGGTGGCTCCGACAGATTCCGCGCCAGCTCCGCGATCGACGTCACCTCGCTCCCCCGATCGGTGTACCGCGCCTCGTCGGGTGACGACGCCCCAGTGCCCACCTCGTCGTAGTCGAGCCACCGGTAGACGACTCCCGGATCCGCGAACACCGCCGGCGACGCCTTGAGCGCATCGCCGAAGAATCCCGACCCGAGCACCTCCGGCGTGGCGGGAACAGGAAACAGCTTGTCGCGCACGGGCGCCCCGGTAATGAATCCGACGCTCACCTGCAGGAACCCCAGCGGTTGCGAATTGTCGTCGAGGATCGCGCCGAGCACCGCCTCGTTGGTCGCGTTCAACGTCCGCACATCCGGGTCGCCCGTCGCGAACATCGCGTAGTCCCCCGACAACAGAGTGCGCAACGTCCAGTCGATGTTCGGGTTGTCGGGCATGCGCGGGACAATGCCGTCGGTGCTGTCCGGGTCCAGTCGCGCGGCGAGTCCGGTGAGTGCGAGCAGATTCGTCGTCTCGGGATTGATGACCGTGGGAAGTGCCAGCACCGGCGATGCCGTCGAGATGGAGCCGAAGAACGCATCGACTGGCGCCCAGACCGCTTCGGGCAGATCCGGGAGGGCACTCTGCCCGGGGGAGGGCGCTCCCGCCTCGATCACCGTATCGAGCGCAAAGTACCCGCCGCACTGGTTGTAACCGGCGTCGCCCGTGGTGGCGGGATCTCCGTCGAAGTCCCATTCCGCGAAGTAGCCGGTGATGAAACCACCGAGAGAATGTCCGCCGCACAACACTTTCCGTTTCCGCAGTTCCGGGTCGGAGAGTTCGTGACGCAGCAGGTCGTACTGGTCGCGCAGCGTCTGCTCGATGCCGACATGCGAGAGCCACGCGACGTCGGCGCCGCTCGCGTGGCCGGCGAATCGTCGCCCGTCCACTTCGGCACCGCGGAAGTAGTAGTCGGTCGCGGTGTCGAGCGAACCCGTCCGCAGTGCCGCCCGGGTACCGGTGTGGTCCTCGAGGCAGTTCGATCGCCGGTCGAGTGCCCAGAACTCGACGTGGGCACCACGGGCCGCGGCCGCGACGACGGTGTTGCGCGCGACGCTCTCGAACGCGCCCGCTCCCTCGAAGATCCCGGGCTGGGCGACGAGGATCCGGTCGGCGTCGGCCGAACTCTCCGGTCCGTCGGCCGACCGCCACCGCAGATACGACAACCGGTCGCACGCGGCGGGTCGCGGTCCCGCTTCCGCCGGCAGCGGCGCGGGTATCGACACTACGGACCCGAGCACCTCGCCGGCCAGCGGCGCCGACGAGTCATACGGCATTTCGGTGCGTCCGCTCGTCTCCGCCGACACCACCGATGCCGTCAGGACACTTCCCATCACCGCCGCAGCCATCGCGGCGCCCATCATTGCGCGCATCCCATCCCCCGATCGGTTCGTGCGTATTGAACACCGTTGCGGGAGTCGGGTCTACGGAAACAACAGAAGAACGGACCCGTCGGAGTTCACCGACGGCCCTTCATCGTCCGCGCAAGGGAGAGACATGCGCAGAGCGACGGTCCCTGCCGTTCGGGGGAAGTGGCAGGGACCATCACTCGAAGAGTCGGGATCTTCGATCCTTCCGTTGCGGGTGAAATGTGAGGGTGACATCCTGACCTGGGCATTTCCGTAACTTCGGGTCACATCTTCCGTTCTGCTCCCGTCCCGGCGGCCCCAGGAGGGCATGGTGCTAGGGTCGCCCGTGACACGGGGTGCTCCGCACGAGCGGGGCTGAGATCACACCCGTCGAACCTGACCAGGTAATGCTGACGAAGGGATGTCCCGACATGACCACGCCTGTACCCACATCGATCCGTCCCCTGCCCGCGCAGTGAAGGCGCGGCGGGCTCTCGCCGGACTGCTCACCCTCGTCGCCGCACTCTCCGCGGTCGTCGGGTGCTCGTCCGATTCCGGGAGCGACACCATCCGATTCGCGTTGGACTGGACGCCCAACACCAATCACACCGGCCTGTACGTGGCGCAGCAGGAAGGTCTGTTCGCCGATGCGGGTCTCGACGTCGAGATCCTGCCGTACAACAACGCGACCCCCGACACCCTCGTCGACGCGGGTAGCGCCGAGTTCGGAATCTCCACGCACGCCACATCGACCATCGCCAGAGCCGCCGGGTCCCGGACCGTCGCGGTCCTCGCACCGCTGCAGCACTGGGCGACGGGGATCGCCGTGCGGGCCGACAACGCCGAGATCACGCGGCCGGCGGATCTCGACGGCAAGACCTTCGCGGGCTTCGCCAACCCCGGTGAGGACGAGATGCTCGCCGAAGTGATCCGCAACGACGGTGGTCGCGGTGAGTTCGAGAACGTGACGCTCGGGACGTCGTCGTACGAGGCCGTCTACTCGTCGACCGCCGACTTCACCGTGTCGTACCTGGCATGGGAGGGTCTCGAGGCCGAGCACCGCGGCCTGCCCATGCGGTACTTCGGCTTCACCGACTACGGCTTCCCCGACGCGTACGCGATCGTCGTCGACGGCAACGAGGACTGGATGACGGAGAACCCGGAGCAGGCACGCGCTTTCGTGCAGGCGCTGCACCAGGGTTACCGGATCGCCGCCGACGACCCCGATCGTGGAGCCCGGGCTCTGCTCGAGGCGAACCCCGGGGCCTTCCCCGACGAGGAACTCGTCTACGAGAGCCAGCGCATGCTCGCCGCCGAGTACATGCGTGACGCCTCCGGCGCCGTCGGAGTCCTCGACGCCGGGAAATGGTCGGGCTATGCCCGGTTCCTGTACGAGAACGGCGTGCTGTCCGGACCCGACGGCAGCCCGTTGACGACCGAGCCGGACTGGTCGACCTATGTCACCGATGACTACCTCGAAGACCGATAGCATCGGCCGCGCACGTCGGCTCCTTCCCGCGCTGCTCATCGCCGGGGCTCTGGTCGCGATCTGGCAGTCGTACGTCGTGGTGAGCGGTGTCCGCCCGCAGGTGTTGCCCTCCCCCGCACGCGTTCTCACGCAGGGGTGGTCTCATCGCGTCGACATCGCCGGGCACGCCTGGTCCACTCTGCAGGTCACGATGGTCGGGTTCGCCGTGTCGCTGGCACTGGCGTGGGCCCTCGCGATCGTCGTAGACTTCTCGCCTTGGTTGCGGCGGGCCCTCGTGCCGTTGTTCGTGGTGTCGCAGACCCTGCCGATCATCGCGATCGCGCCGTTGATGATCATCTGGTTCGGTTTCGGACTGCTACCGAAGATCCTCGTCATCGCGCTGGTGACGTTCTTCCCCGTCGCGATCGGGCTGCTCGAAGGGTTCGCGGCGGCCGACCGGGAGGCGGGCGCGTTGCTACGCAGTATGGGCGCGTCGCGGTGGCAGCAGTTCCGTTACGTGCGCCTGCCATCCGCGCTCCCCCGCTTCTTCACCGCCCTGCGGATCGGCATCACCTACGCCGTCGTGGGTGCGGTGTTCGCCGAATACGTCGGCGCGACATCCGGTCTGGGCATCTACATGAGCACGCAGAAGAACTCGTTCCGCACCGATCTCGTGCTCGCTGCCGTAGTGGTGACCGCTGCTCTGTCACTCCTGCTGTACGCGCTGACGTTCGTCGTCGAACGGATGGTCGCGCCGTGGGCGCTCACGAGGGGTGAGAGATGAATGCGGTGACGGTGGCCTCGGTCCACAAGTCGTACGGCGACCGGGCGGTGATCGACGGCATCGACTGTGCTGTGGAGCCCGGCGAGTTCGTGTCCCTCATCGGGCCGAGTGGGTGCGGCAAGTCGACGCTGTTCTCGATCGTCGCGGGACTCGAGCAACCCGACACCGGAGAGGTTCTCGTCGGCGACTCCCCCGCGGCACCCGGGCAGGTCGCGCTGATGCCGCAGAAGGACCTGCTGTTCCCGTGGCGGACGGTGCTCGACAACTGCACACTCGGGCTCGAGGTGCAGGGTGTACAGCGATCCGACGCTCGTGCCCGCGCCCGCGAACTGCTGCCGACCTTCGGCCTGGCCGGCTTCGAGGACGCTGCCCCGCACCAACTGTCGGGCGGTATGCGTCAACGCGCGTCGCTCGCACGCACGGTGCTGCAGGGGCGCGACGTGCTCCTGCTCGACGAGCCGTTCGGCGCACTCGATTCGCTGACCCGCACCGAGATGCAACTGTGGTTGCAGCAGGTGTGGCAGCAGCATCGGTGGACGGTGCTGATGGTGACGCACGACGTCCGCGAGGCGGTGTTGCTGTCCGATCGGGTCGTCGTCCTCGGTCCGCGACCGACGCGGGTGCAGCACGAGGTGCGTGTGCACCTGCCCCGACCTCGAACCCTGGAGACGTGCGTGTCGAGCGAGTTCGTGGCGCTCGAACACGAGCTCATGGAGGTCCTGCACCGGTCACGACACGAGGAGCAGCAGAGGTTGCCCTCGGGATAGTCGCCGGCCGAACTGTTCGCCACCAGTGCATCCGCTACAAGATTCGCTATCCGCTACGGCAAATTGCTGTAGGGGATAGCGAGAGCGGTAGCGGATGCATCGGGGACGACCCCGGACCTGTGCCCCCAGTGGGACTCGAACCCACACTGTGCGGATTTTAAGTCCGCTGCCTCTGCCAATTGGGCTATAGGGGCGTGGGGATCACATTAGCGTTCACGACTGTCCACCACCGCGCCGGGGCGCGAGGTTCTTGAAGTACCGTGCGACGGGACGGCGTTCGTATCCTGTCCCCTCGTAGACGGAGGCCGGTACAGCCCGAGGACGGGAGGCCACGCCCGGAGGGAGAGATCGAGTACGTCACTTCGTCGTTCGGCCGTGCAAGGTTCGATCCTCATTGCTCCTCGACCTCCTCGGATCCGACTTCGAATGTGCTCCTCGCCCGGGCTGTAACGCACCTCGATTTCCGGCCGACATCCTGCGGGGAGACAAGTACACAGCGGACAGCCGGGTGGTGAACCGGGCACGAAGAGAAGGACCATGGATGCGCTTCACGACCGCACGCCCACTGACCGGGCGACTCGCCACCGCAGTAGCCGTCATGGCCCTGGCAGCGACGCCGAGCCTGGTGGCCGCACCCTCCGCACAGGCCGAAGGCATCGTCTACCCCGCGTCCGTGAACGACTCCTTCTACAGCACCCCCGACGACATCGCCGATCGGCAGCCCGGTGACGTCCTCGCCGCGCGCGTCCTTCCGCCGCCGCTCGGATTTCCCGGCACCGACGCCGTCCAGTTGAAGTTCCGGTCGACGAACTCCGCCGGCGAACCGCTCTCCGCAGTGACCACCGTGCTGTCCCCTCAGGGTGGGGCGCCGGGTCGTCCGCTCGTCTCGTACCAAGCCATCATCAACGCACTCGGGCTCGAATGCGCGCCGTCGACGGCGCTGTACGCACCGAACCCACTGCGAGGGATCCGGGAGTCTCCCGGCCTGCTCATCGCGATCCAGCGCGGCTGGTCGCTGGCCGTTCCCGATCATCTCGGACCGAACAGCGCCTACGGCGCCGCGAAGGTCGGCGGGCAGATCACCCTCGACGGCATCCGGGCCGCGCAACGCTACGCACCGCTCGAACTCGCCGACAGTCCGGTCGGCATCGCCGGCTACTCCGGCGGCGGGATGGCGACAGCGATGGCCGCAGCACTCGCCCCGACCTACGCGCCCGAGATCCCGATCGTCGGCTCCGCCTACGGTGGCGTCCCGATGGACATCGGCGAGATGGCCCGGGAACTCGGCGAATCCGCTCATCCCGCCTTCGGATTGGCGATGGCGGCCGCCCTCGGCCTCGAACGTGAGTACCCGGACCGCATGCCGGTCAGCGAGCAGCTCAACGGTGCGGGGCGGGAACTGCGCGACCGCATCGCCAACGCGTGCACCAACGAAATCCTGCTCGCCGGTGCCGGTCGCAGCATGGCCGACGTCGCCGACGCGGCGGCGGGCCTTGCCCTGCTCGACAGCCCGACCGTGCAGGAGGTGCTGATGGAGAACAGCGTCGAGAAGGTCGCGACGGTGCCGAATGCCCCGGTGTACGAGTGGCATTCACCGACCGACGTGCTGATTCCTCTCGATGCGATCTCCACGACGCTGCGCAGGTACTGCGACGCCGGGGTGGCGGTGCGGACCGAACTCGTGCCGAGCCCGGATCACATCACTGCCGCCGTGATCGGCTTGCCGGGTGCGCTGGACTTCCTCGACGGCCGATTCGCCGGCGTTGCGCCGTCGTCGGACTGCGGGACGGTATGAACACCGCTCGGAGCGTGACTGGACGACAATTCCGTCGGACGTTCGCGGTCGGCGGCATGTCGCTTGCCCTGCTCGCGGTTCTTCCGGGCACGGCGTCCGCGCACCACCAGGAGTTCGTTCCCCTGCCGACCACATACTCGTTGGGGCGGGACCACTCGGTACCGTGCAGCGGGCAGCTGACCGGCCACGTGTTCGCCCCGCACCATCGACCGGGAACGATCCTCATCGATCTGTCCTGGTCGACGTTCTTGGGCGGTTCGTGCACCATCACCGCATTCGTCAACCACTGGGGAAGCAAGAGGAACGGCGTACGCGCCCTCGAGCTGACGTCGGCTCCCGGCGAACCCGGACACGCTCCCAGCGGACAGATCAGTATCGACATCGGTTCCGGCGATGCGGGAATGACAGTGACCACGGACAGCCTCAACACGACCTATCTCGACCCCGCCCGGTTCACCACTCGTTTCACGGTGCCCTGACGGGATTTCCGGTCGTCACAATCGTTTCCGCTCGATCCGGCCAGGACATGCATCAGGCCCGCCTCGAATGACGAGGCGGGCCTGATGGTGTCTCGGATCCCCTGGGGGGACGGGAGATCGAATCAGATCACGGTGATACCGGTGGCCTGGGGACCCTCGGCACCCTGGCCGATCTCGAAGCGCACGCGCTGGTTCTCGTCGAGGCTGCGGTAGCCGCCCGACTGGATCTCCGAGTAGTGCGGATCAAAGAACTAGCGGGCGACGGACAGGGCGATGCCGTCGAGGATGTCGTGCTCGCTCACGACCAGCTCGGTGATGCCGGCTCGGCGGCCGAGTTCCTCGGCGAGGACCGTGGTGATGATCGAGCCGCCGCCGATGACGTCGACGCGGCCGGGATGCATCGGGCCGAGCGCCGCGCGCTTCTCGCGGGTCGCGGCGACGAGACCGTCGCACACCTCGCGCAGGCGGTCGAACGGCACCGACGACAAGTGGATCTTCTCGGAGTCGTACTCGTCGAGTTCGAGGGCGATCGCGGCGAGGGTGGTCATGGTGCCCGCGACACCCACCCAGGTGTGGGCCTGCTCGACCGGCACCCGCTCGAGCGCTTCGCGGATCTTGTCCGCCGCGACCTCCCGTGCCGCAGCGACCTGCGCGGCGGTCGGCGGGTCGTCGTGCAGGCACCGTTCGGTCAGCCGGACGCAGCCGATGTCGGTGGAGTAGGCGGCGTGCACACCGTCGGCGTCGCCGAGCACGACCTCGGTGGATCCGCCACCGAGATCGACGACGACGAAAGGCCCACGCGCGGAGTCGAGTTCGCCGACCGAACCAGCGAAGGACAGACGCGCCTCCTCGTCGCCGGTGATGACCTCTGCCTCGGCTCCGGGGATCACGGCACCGAGCACCTCGCGGGTCATCGCGAAGAAGTCCTCACGGTTGCTCGCGTCGCGCGTGGCCGAGGTGGCAACCATGCGAACGGCGGTGGCGCCGGTTTCGCGGATCAGGTCGGCGTACTCCACCAGCGCGACCCGCGTGCGTTCGATCGCCTCGGGTGCGAGACGACCGGTGGCGTCGACGCCCTGCCCGAGCCGCACGACCTTCATGAGGCGGGTGACGTCGGTGAGGGTGCCGTCCTTCGCGATGTCGGCGATCAGAAGGCGGATGGAGTTGGTGCCGCAGTCGATTCCCGCGACCCTCACTGTTCTTCTCCGCGCAGCTCGGCGTAGGTGGGCCAGTCGGCGGGGATCGCCGTGCCACGCAGACCGGCGTCGGCGGCGAGGGCTACGGATTCGTCGCCGAGCGGGTTGACGCCCGGTCCCTTCGCGAGCGAATGGGCGATCAGCACGTGCAGACACTTGACGCGTTCGGGCATGCCGCCGCCGGTGAAGTCGGTGCCGAGCGACTCGATCGCGTCGCGTTCGGCCAGGTACGACTCGTGGGCGCGCAGGTAGCCCGCAGCAAGTTCCTCGTCGGTGCCGAGGCGCTCGGTCATCTCCTTCATGACCCCGGCGGATTCCTGCCGGCTCGCTTCGGCTGTGAGGCGCGGGTCGGTGAGGTAGTACAGCGTCGGGAAGGGCGTGCCGTCGGGCAGCTTGGGCGCGGTCTTCACCACTCCGGGCGCACCGTCGGGGCAACGGTAGGCGATGGCCAGGACGCCGCGGGGTTCGCGCCCGAGCTGGGCGGCGACGGCGTCGAGGTCTTCTTGCGTGACGTGATCGGTCACCCGGGAACATCTCCTGGTTCTGGGGGTGCCACAGGCATCTGCTGGGGCACGGGTTCGGACTCGGGTTCGGGTGCCGGTTCGGACACCGACAACCACAGGTCGCTGTACCAGGCGCCGGTCGTCGGCCGCTCGGGTTCGCGTTGCTCGCGTTCGGGTGGGGCGTCGCCCGGCAGTTGTACCTGGTAGGGAATGTCGCCGGGGACGACGAACCGCAGTCGCTCGCGGGCCTGGGCGCGGACCCAGGCCGGATCCTCCATGCGGGCCTTCTGCTCTTCGAGGGCCGCGATCTCCTGTTCGAGCTGCACGCGTTCGGCGGCGAGCTGCTCGGCTTCGGAACGCTGGCTCACGTAGGTGCGCAGCGGCACCGCGAGGGTGAGCGCGAGACCGCACACGACGAGGGCGAGCACCACGGCGCGGCCGGTGGACAGGCCCAGGACGGTGCGTTCGGTGCGGGGGCGGCGGGAGTCGCGGGGGGCGCCGACCCGGGTGGGGCGGGCTCGCCCCGAACCACCGGGCCGGCCGCGGCCGGGCGACGAATGAACGGGGTCCTCGCGGCCGGCCGGCCGCGCACCCGCGTTCTCGGCCGAGTGTTCGGCCGGGGCGGTAGATCCCGTGGGCCGGACCCGGCCCGGACGCCGGACGCCCGACACACCCTCGGTGCGGGTGCGCCTCGCGCCGGGACGGGATCTACCGCGTTGACTCATGCCGGCGATCAGCCCTCGACGGAGAACCGCGGGAAGGCGAGCTCGCCGGCGTAACGAGCGACGTCACCGAGGGACTCCTCGATGCGCAGCAGCTGGTTGTACTTGGCGACACGCTCGGAGCGGGCGGGCGCGCCGGTCTTGATCTGTCCGCTGCCGACGGCGACGGCGAGATCGGCGATGGTGGTGTCCTCGGTCTCGCCGGACCGGTGGCTCATCATCGTCTTGTAGCCGTTGCGGTGTGCGAGGTCGACGGCGTCGAGGGTCTCGGTGAGGGTGCCGATCTGGTTGACCTTCACGAGCAGCGCGTTCGCGGCGCCCTTGACGATGCCGTCCTCGAGGCGCTCCGGGTTGGTGACGAACAGGTCGTCGCCGACGAGCTGGATCCTGTCGCCGATCTCCTCGGTGAGCGCGACCCAGCCCTCCCAGTCGTCCTCGCTGAGCGGATCCTCGATGGAGACCAGCGGGTACTGGCCGAGCAGCTCGGCGTAGAAGGCGCCCATCTCGGCGGCCGTGCGGTTCTGGCCCTCGAACTTGTAGCCGGTGCCCTCGGTGTAGAACTCGGTGGCCGCGACGTCCAGCGCGAGCGCGACATCGCTGCCCAGCTTCAGGCCGGTCTTGGAGATCGCCTCGCTGATCAGGTCGAGCGCGGCCTTGGTGCCCGCGACGTCGGGAGCGAAGCCGCCCTCGTCGCCGAGGCCGGTGGCCAGGCCCTTGCTCTTGAGCACGGACTTGAGGGAGTGGTAGACCTCGGCACCCCAGCGGAGGGATTCCTTGAAGGTCGGGGCGCCGATCGGGGCGACCATGAACTCCTGGACGTCGACGCCCGTGTCGGCGTGGGCGCCGCCGTTGAGGATGTTCATCATCGGAACGGGAAGGATGTGGGCGTTCGGGCCGCCGACGTAGCGGAACAGCTCGAGTCCGGACGACTCCGCGCCGGCCTTCGCGACGGCGAGCGACGCGCCGAGCAGGGCGTTCGCGCCGAGGCGGCCCTTGTCGGGGGTGCCGTCGGCGTCGAGGAGTGCCTGGTCGACGGTGCGCTGCTCGGTGGCGTCGAGGCCGATGATGGCCGGGCCGATCTCGGCGAGAACCGCCTCGACGGCCTTCTCGACACCCTTGCCGAGGTAACGCTCGCCGCCGTCACGCAGCTCGACGGCCTCGTGCTCGCCGGTGGAGGCGCCCGACGGCACTGCAGCGCGGGCGAAACTTCCGTCCTCGAGCAGCACCTCGACCTCGACCGTGGGGTTGCCACGGGAGTCGAGGATTTCGCGGGCTCCTACCTGCTCAATGATGGCCACTGGCTGATTCTCCTTCGATGGACTGTCACGCTGCGGTGTCTGCACGCTGGGGACAGCCTAACGGTCGCGACCTGCGTGTGAGGCACAGGCGCGCTCGAGGCCCGGCGCGGTGCCGTCTACGGCCGCACTCCCACGCCGTAGGCGGCGGCGCGGTCGCGGACGAGCATCAGGTATTCGGTGGAGCGGTTGTAAGCCATCAGGGCGTCCGTCCAACCCTCCGCGGTGGTCAGGTCGCCTCCGCGGTCGCACAGATAGCGGCCCGCGGTCAGGGCCGCGTCGTCGATGTTGTCGGGGTCGGCGATGCCGTCGCCGTTCGCGTCGACACCCCATCGTTCCCAGGTCTCGGGGATGAACTGCATCGGCCCGACCGCCCGGTCGAGCACCGGGTCGCCGTCGAGGCGGCCACCGTCGGTGTCGCGGATCTCGGCGTTGCCCCGGGTGCCGTCGAGCGGGACACCCCGGATGGGCGGTGAGACGCTGCCGTCGGATCCGAGGGAGGCGCCGCCGAACCGTCCGTGGCTGCTCTCCACGTTGCCGATGCCGGCGAGGGTCGTCCACGACAGGCCGCAGTCGGGGGTGCCGACGGCCAGGACGGCCGCCGCGTGCCCGTACGCCTCGAGTGCGGTGGTGGGGATGCCCAGTTCGCGGGACTGTGATTCGGCCCAGTCGGCGAGCTGCGCCGCTGTGCGGCCGGGACCGTTCACGTCGATGGGAGGAACGGGCAGACCGGGAGCCGGTGGAACGCCGTCGGGGATCTCGACGGACGGTCGCCGGGGTGAGTGCAGAGCGGACTCGACCGCCACGAAGACGACGGCGACGAGTGCACTGAGCAGGACCACCGGCCACAGCCAGCGTCGGGGTTCTCGATCGGACGGCACCCCTCCATATTCCATACGGGACGAAAACCCCATGTAGACGCACCGGCGCCGACGATCCCGCCTGATCGTCGGCGCCGGCCTCGGAGGGTGGAATCCGCGAGGGGTCGGACTCCACCGCTGTTTCGGCAGCGATGTCCCTCGATACGCGCCGTCCCCGCTGAGGACCGCCCGGATGGTGCGACGCAGGATCGACAGGTCGAGCATGAAGGTCCAGTTCTCGACGTACCGCAGATCGGCCCGTACCGACTCGTCCCAGGACAGATTGCTGCGTCCGTTGACCTGCCACAGTCCCGTCACACCCGGTTTGACGAACAACCGCCGCGCCGCGCCGTCCTCTCCGTACCGGGCGACCTCGCATTCGAGCGGTGGGCGCGGGCCGACTCCGGCACCGATGTCGTGATCGGCGATGTCGTCCTTGTGCTCGTCGGCGCCGACGACCATGCTGCGGAACTTGTACATCGTGAACGGGGTTCCGCCGCGTCCCACCCGTTGCTGACGGAAGAGGATCGGTCCTCTGCTGCCGACCTTGATCGCGACCGCGACGGCGAGCAGTGCCGGCGCGATCACCATCAGGATCAGCACCGCGAGGACCCGATCGAAGACGTTCTTCACGATCCAGGCCGGGCCACTGTAGCTGGGGGCGCTCATCTGCAACAGGGGCAGCCCCTCGAGCGGGGAGATGTGCAGGCGCGGGCCGACGACGTCCATAAGCACGGGGGCGATGAGGAGCTCGGCACCGATCTTCTCGAGGTCCCAGCCGAGTCTGCGTGTCCGCGCGTGCGGCCACCAACCGGAGGGCAGGAGTGCGACGGCCTCGAAGTTGTGCTGCTCGGCGACGGCCAGGACGATCTCGTCGGTGCCGAGGACGGGGATGTCGTCGATGGCCACCGGCAGGGAGTCGGCGCCGCGGTCGACGGCGAGGCAGATGCCGTCGACCCGCCATCCGGCGCGTCGGAGGCAGTCGGCCCGGGCGACCACCTCGTGCACCTACTCCACGTCTCCGGCCACGAGCACCGAGTGCAGATATCGACCCTCGGTGCGGGCCTTCGAGAGGTGACGGCGGAGCAGCGTCCGCCCCAACAGGGTGAGCACGAGAGCGATCAGCAGCGAACCGAACGTCCAGGACTGACCGGCCGAGGTGCCCCCATCCGTATCCGGCGACGGCCAGGGCGGCGACGGCGAAGACGTATCCGCGGGCGACCCTCCGGTACTCCTCTGTGCCGGTTCCGAGAATTCTTTCGTACCAGGCCTTCTGGATTCCGAGGGAGACGATCGCCGCAGTCGTCGAGGCGCCGATGAGAACGGGGGTACGCCACGAGTCGATCTGGTCGAAGCAGTGGTATCCGACCGTGACGACCACGTGGGCGATCACGAGCACCAACAGCTCGAAGCCGGTCACCACCGATCTGTAGAATGCGGGACTGAGTGCACGCCGGATCCTCGCCGCCGAACGGGCGACCGGCATCACGAGCGCTGCGACACTCCGCACCCTGCAACGGCGGGCCGACCGCCAGGTGGACGAACTGGTCTCCTGGCTGCGCAAGTCGGCCGCCGAACACCGACGGGTCTTCGCCTACGGCGCGGCTTCCCGGGCCGTGGCACTGTTCGCTCGTGCGGGTGTCGACCGCTCCGTCATGGAGGCCGTCGCCGACGGCTCACCGGCGAAGGCCGGACGGCGAATGCCGGGAACGGACGTCCCGATCGTCGACCTCACCGCTCTGCGCGATGCATCCCCCGATTGCATCCTGCTCACCATCCCCGATCTGCTCCCCGAAGTGCGGGCGCAGTTCCCGGAGTTCGAGGGCCGCTGGTGTATTCCACCCGACAGCCGGCACGGGGGCCGGTGGGTCGGGTGAGACACATTCAGGCGCGGTGCTCGTCTGCGGGTCCCCCGCGGTGCTCGTCTGCGGGTCCCCCGCGGTGCTCGCCGGCGGGTGCCCAGTAGCGACGCCACGCATCCTCGTCGAGCCCGCCGTGCGGAACTCCGTCGGTGTGCGCGGCCTTCTCCGCCGCCCGGATCGATCCGGCGAACGCGAGAATCGCCGATCGGAGCGTCGACTCCGTGTCGCCCGTGCCTGTGATCCGGACGACCCGCAACGTCTCGGGCACCAGGTCCTCCGGGAAACCCGCTCGCATCGCGCGTTCGATCACCTTGTCGGCCAGGGAGAGTGCGGGCTGCGCCATCGCGATCCCGTCGAGGCACGACGTGCGTGCCTTCTCCGTCTTCTTCGCGATCTCCCACGCCGCTTCCTGCTCCGCGACGTCGAGCGGACCGGTGTGCCCGTTGGTCAGGTGCGGGCTGCGCGCGGCCAGCTTGGCGACGAGCGTCGCCGCCACGTCGTCGACCGTGAACTGCCCGTTCGCCTCGGCGATCCGGGAGTGGAACAGCACCTGCAGCAGCAGGTCGCCGAGTTCTTCGCGGAGCTCGTCCGGATCACCCGACTCGACGGCGTCGAGAACCTCGTAGGTCTCCTCGATCAGATAGCGGCGCAGACTCTCGTGGGTCTGGGTGACCTCCCATCCCCCGAACGACCACAGTCTGTCCATCACGGCCGCCGCCTCGGCGAGAGCGGTGTAGTCGGTCATGCATTCACCGTCGCCGCGCTGTTCAGGTCCACCGAGCCCTGCGGCTTGCCGTCGAGGGCGAGCAGGAAGTCGGCGATGTACTGCAGCAGCGCCACGTCGCGCACCCGATCCGATCCGACCCCGCCGGTCCGCGGGATCGGCAGTTGCACGAGACCGCTCGTCGCGCGGTACTGCGCTCCCGGGTACAACCGCTTGAGCCGCATCTGCTTCGAGTCGGGCAGCTCCATCGGCGAGATCCGGATCTGGGTGCCGGTGACCGCGACCTCCTCGAGGCCGTACTCGCGGCACAGCAACCGCAACCGGCCGACGGACACGAGCCGCTGCACCTCATCGGGCAGCGGACCGTAACGGTCGACGAGTTCGTCGACGACCGTGGCGATCGCGGCGTCGTCGTTCGCGGCGGCGAGCTTGCGGTACGCCTCGAGGCGCAGCCGGTCGGATGCGACGTAGTCGGCCGGGATGTGCGCATCGACGGGAAGGTCGATCCGCACCTCCTTGGGCGCTTCGTCGGTGGTGACCGTGCGGCCGTCGGCCGCGGCCCGGTACGCCTCGACGGCCTCGCCGACGAGCCGCACGTACAGGTCGAAGCCCACCCCGGCGACGTGGCCGGACTGTTCGGCACCGAGAACGTTACCGGCGCCGCGGATCTCGAGGTCCTTCATGGCCACGGCCATACCCGCGCCGAGATCGGAATTCTGCGAGATCGTGGCGAGTCGGTCGTAGGCGGTCTCCGTCAGCGGCTTCTCCGCCGGGTACAGGAAGTACGCGTAGCCGCGCTCACGCGAACGCCCGACGCGGCCGCGCAACTGGTGCAGCTGCGACAGACCGAGCGAATCCGCACGTTCGACGATGAGCGTGTTGGCGTTCGAGATGTCGAGGCCGGTCTCGACGATCGTCGTGCACACCAGCACGTCGAACTCGCGCTGCCAGAAGCCCTGCACCGTCTTCTCGAGCGTCTCCTCGTTCATCTGCCCGTGCGCGACCGCGACCCGCGCCTCGGGGACGAGATCGCGGAGTCGCTTGGCGGCCTTGTCGATCGAGCTCACCCGGTTGTGGACGTAGAAGACCTGGCCGTCGCGCAGCAGCTCTCGGCGGATCGCCGCGGCGACCTGCTTGTCGTTGTAGGCACCCACATAGGTGAGGATCGGGTGCCGCTCCTCGGGCGGGGTGAGGATGGTCGACATCTCGCGGATCCCGGCCATGCTCATCTCGAGGGTTCGCGGGATCGGTGTGGCCGACATCGTGAGCACGTCGACGTGCGTGCGCAGCGCCTTGATGTGTTCCTTGTGCTCGACGCCGAAACGCTGCTCCTCGTCGACGATCACGAGACCGAGGTCCTTCCAGCGGATCCCGGTCTGGAGCAGGCGGTGGGTGCCGACGACGATGTCGACGGTGCCGTCGGCCATGCCCTCGGTGATCGCGCGCGAATCGGATGCGTCGGTGAACCGGCTCAGCCCCTTCACCGTCACGGGGAAAGCCGCCATCCGCTCGGTGAAGGTCTGCAGGTGCTGCTGCGCGAGCAGGGTCGTGGGGACGAGCACCGCGACCTGCTTGCCGTCCTGCACGGCCTTGAAGGCCGCACGCACCGCGATCTCGGTCTTGCCGTAGCCGACGTCGCCGATCACGACGCGGTCCATCGGCACCGCCTTCTCCATGTCGGCCTTGACCTCGGAGATCACCGTGAGCTGGTCCTGTGTCTCCGTGAAGGGGAAGGCGTCCTCCATCTCCTTCTGCCACGGCGAGTCGGGCGCGAAGGCATGGCCGGGCGAGGCCTGCCGCGCCGCGTACAGCCGCACGAGCTCGCCGGCGATCTCGCGAACCGCCTTGCGCGCCTTGCGCTTGGTGTTGGCCCAGTCGGATCCGCCGAGCTTGCTGACGGACGGCAGCTCACCGCCGACGTACCGAGAGAGCTGGTCGAGCTGCTCCATCGGCACGAACAGCTTGTCGCCGGGCTGGCCCCGCTTGCCGGGCGCGTACTCGATGACGAGATACTCGCGGCGGGCACCACCGACCGTGCGCTCGACCATCTCGACGAACTTGCCGATGCCGTGCTGGTCGTGGACGACGAAATCACCGGCGTTCAGGGCGAGCGGGTCGACCTGGTTGCGACGCTTGACTGGAGTCTTGCGGCCCTCGGTGACCACGCGGTTACCGGTGAGGTCGGCCTCGGTGACGACCACCAGCCCCGGCACCACGTTGTCGTCGTTGCCGGGGAGGACGACGCCCTCGTGCAGGCAACCGCGCATGACGCCGACCTGCCCGCGCACCGGTTCGGTGCCCGGTTCGAGCTTCGCGGCGGGGACCTCGTTCTCCTTCAGCCGCTCGAGGATGCGCTGTCCGGTGCCCGCACCGGCGACGACGATCACCGCGCGGCCCCCCGCGGTGACGTGGGCGCGCAGGTTCACGAACAGCATCGACAGCAGGTCCTCGGAGCCGCGGACCTCGGGGGCCGGCTGCACGTCGAGGACGAGTTCGGTGTCGGCACCGGAGGCGAGCGGGCTGAGCGTCCACCACGGTCTGCCCGCGGCCTGCGCGGCCTCGCGCACCTGACGCAGCGACCGGTAGGCCGACGCGCCGAGATCGAGCTTCCGGCCGTCCACCCCGTTGAGGTTCGAGGTGTCGAGCGGCGCCGCACCACCGATCGAGGCGGCCGTCCACGACGCCTCGAGGAACTCCTGCCCGGTGCGGGCGAGATCGCTCGCACGGGTGCGGACCTTCTCCGGGTCGCAGATCAGCACGTGCGCCCCGGCGGGCAGAACGTCGGTGAGCAACTGCAACTCGCCGGGCTGCAGCACCGGCAGCAACGCTTCCATGCCCTCGACGGGGATGCCGCCGGCCATCTTGTCGAGCATCTCGACGAGCGCCGCATCGGCCGGGTTGTCCTCGGCGAGCTGCGCGGCGCGGGCCTTGACCTCGTCGGTGAGCAGCAGTTCGCGGCACGGCGGCGCGACGAGCACCGGCACGTCGACCTCGGAGATCGAACGCTGGTCGGCGACGGAGAAGCAGCGAAGTTCGGTGACCTCGTCGCCCCAGAACTCGACGCGGACCGGATGGTCGGCGGTGGGCGGGAAGACGTCGAGGATGCCGCCGCGCACCGCGAACTCACCGCGCTTGCCGACCATGTCGACGCGGGTGTACGCCAGTTCGACGAGCCGCTCGACGAGTTCCTCGAAGTCGTGTTCGGTGCCGACCCGCAGCGTGACGGGGTCGATCTCGCCGAGTCCGGGAGCCATCGGCTGCACCAGCGACCGCACGGTGGCGACGACGACCCGCAGTGCGGGCCCGAGATCGCGATCGTCGGGACGCGCGAGGCGACGCAGGACGTGCAGGCGACGGCCGACCGTGTCGGCGCTCGGCGACAGGCGCTCGTGCGGCAAGGTCTCCCACGAGGGGAACTGCGTGACGCCCTCGCCGAACATCTCGGTGAGTTCGGCGGTGAGATCGTCGGCCTCACGTCCGGTGGCGGTGACCACGAGCAGAGGTGTCTTCTCGGCCAGCGCCGCCGCGACGAACGGCCGCGCGGCGGGTGGGGCGACGATCTCCTGTTCGGCGGAACCGGCGAGCTCGCCGATCCTGCGCAGTCTGTCGTCGGCCAGCGCGATCCGCGCCAATCCGGACAGTGGGACAGCGGCCGGGGGCACAGCAGACAAGGAAGGCGCTCCTGAGTGTGGGACGAGAACCTTGTCGAGTCTATTCCGCTGTTCCCCGCGCGTCACCGCGCCGGGGGCGTGAAACGCGCTACCGCGCCGGGGGCGTGAAACGCGCTACCGCGCCGGGGGCGTGAAACGCGCTACCGCGCCGGGGCGTGAAACGCGCTACCGCGCCGGGGCGTGAAACGCGCTACCGCGCCGGGGGCGCGAGGAGGTCGGCGCTGTTTGCACCGAGGTCGCGCGCGGCCCACTCGGCCAGCCGTGCGAACAGTTCGTCGTCGTCCGCCTCGCGCCGGGTGTCATCGTCGGCGAGCCAGCGACGGCGCACCATTCTCAGCAGTGCCGCGCGGGTGCGGACGGGATCGGCGTCGAGCGCGAAGGTGACGAAAGCGTCGGGTGTCCACGCTTCGATACCCGATCGTTCCAGTGCCCCGGTGAGCTCGGGGTCGGCGGTGACGACGGCGTCGGCGTGGCACAGCAGCGCCACCGAGGTCACGTGTGCCTCCCTCGGTCCCGTCACGTGCGGCACCTCGCGGAGCACGGTGGTGGGCCAGACCACCCGGGCGTCGGGGAAGGCGCGGTCGAGTTCGGCGAAGAGGAAGTCGCGGGCGGGACGCAGCAGTTCCTGCGGCAGTCGGCGGTCCACTTCCGCGATGATTCCGTCGCTCCAGAAGGGTTGGTAGAGGCCGTCTTCGGTAAGGGCGAGCGCCACATCGCGCAGGCGGGGGCGGGCGAGGACCGTCGCATCGAGCACCACTCGAACCGGCATCGTCACCCTTCGTCGAACCGTCGGAACGGACCGTACCGTGCTGCCGCGGCGGGCCGCGTCATGCTGTCAGAACGGGTCGTACAGTCCTTCGCGCCGCGTGAGATCGGCGAGTCCGTCGAGGACCGTCGCGACCACCTCCGCCTGCTGCTTCGCGAGGTCGAGGACGTCGGAGCGCAACACCCGCCGGTGCAGGCCGTGGAAGTCGGCGGAGAGTGCGCCCGTGTCGACCAGGCGCGCGACGTGCCGGCGGGAGCAGCCGAGGACGTCGGCGGCCTGGGCGATGGTGAGCAACGACGGCACGACACCGATCGTCACGGCGGTGTCGGACCCGAACCGGTCGAGCAGACCCGCCAGCGCCGCGGGGGCCTCCTCGGCGGAGAACGGCCCGAAGGTCACGACTGCAGCCGCAGACGGCGCTCCACGAACTGCCGGAAGTATTCGAGCTTGTTCGCCGGCACCAGCGCGGGCAGGATCATCTGCCACATCGCACCGGTCTGCTCTGCGAGCCGTTCGGTCGCCTTGAGAGCGTTCGCCATGATCCGGGCGCCCATCGCCTGTTCGAGCAGCAGCAGGGAGACCGCGTGGACGTCGACGTCCTCGACGAGGTCGCCCTCGTCGGCGGCCCGGGCCGCGAGCTCCTGCAGGTTGTTCTGCCAGATCTCGTAGGGCCGGTGCTCGGTGCCCTGGTAGTCGCCGATCTCGACCAGCAGCCGGAACATCGCCCGCACCACGGAATCGGTCTCGGACATGTCGACGTGCAGGACCGACAGGTCGATCAGTGTCTCGAGCGCCGGGGAACGGCGGTCCATCTTGGACTCGGCGGCGGCCTCGAAGCGGAGATAGCCGGAGTCGATCACCCCGCGCGCCAGTTCTTCCTTCGAACCGAAGTGGAAGTACAGCGCACCCTTGGTGACGCCGGCCTCCTCGATGATGTCGCCCAGGTTCGCGTCCGCGTACCCGTCGCGCACGAAGATCGTCGCTGCGCCCTGCAGCACCGATTCGCGTGTCACCTCTGCGCGTACTTGTCGTCCCACCACAGCCTGCCTTCTCACGGGTATCCCAACGATAACGCCACTTACCTGAAAGTCAGAGAGCAGACGGTCCCGGAAACGAGAGGACTATTCGGAAACCGGGGGTTCCCCGAGCTTCGGGTCCGCTTCCAGACCGATGAGGCCGTTCCAGCACAGGTTCACGAGGTGGGCCGCGACGTCCTCCTTCGACGGAGTGCGGCGGTCGAGCCACCACGTCGCAGTGGTGGCGACCATGCCGACGAGAGCCTGGGCGTAGAGCGGAGCGAACTCCGGGTTGAGCCCCCGCCGGGAGAAGTCGCCGGTCAACAGCTTCCCCACCTGACGCATCGCCTCGTTGAGCAGACTCGAATAGGTGCCTTCCTCGGCGGACATCGGCGAGTCGCGCACGAGGATGCGGAAGCCGTCGGTGCGCTCCTCTATGTAGGTGAGCAGAGCGAGCGCGGCCCGCTCGACGCGGATCCTCGACCGGTTGCGGGTGAGGCTCTCGGTGACCATCGACATCAGCACGGTCATCTCGCGGTCCACGACCACCGCGTAGAGACCTTCCTTACCGCCGAAGTGCTCGTAGACGACCGGCTTGGAGACCTGCGCCCGCTGGGCTATCTCCTCGATGGAGGTGCCCTCGTAGCCGCGCTCGGCGAACAGGGCGCGACCGATTTCGATGAGCTGTTCCCGACGCTGCGTGCCCGTCATCCGGATCCGCGGAGTGCGCTCGGTTCGCTTCTGCGACGCCTGCGACACAGGTCCTCCTTCGGCGGCGGGACGTACTCGAACGTTCGACAGCCTATCCATTCCCGATCGCGCCACCCCAGGTTCGACGTCGACGCCGTCTCGTGCGAGGATCAGGGGCGCACGCCCGCCGGTTCCGCCGCGGGGGTGTGGCAATCCGCCGTGGTGTAATCGGCAGCACCTCTGATTTTGGTTCAGATAGTTCAGGTTCGAGTCCTGGCGGCGGAGCGGGAACCGTCCCGGGGAGCCTCAGCGCTTCCCCGGTGTACGCACGGACCGGCGTACAGAAACGTGTCGAGGGAGCTACATGCAGGTGCAGACCGCGATCGTCGTGCTGGCAGCCGGAGCAGGAACAAGGATGCGGTCGAAGACACCGAAGGTGTTGCACACCCTCGGTGGACGCACGATGCTCGCTCACTCCCTGTACGCCGCCGCCGCACTCGGACCCGACCATCTCGTCACCGTCGTCGGGCACCGCCGCGAGGAGGTCTCCGCCGAGGTGAGCGCCGTCGCCGCGGATCTCGACCGCGAGATCCGGGTGACCGTCCAGGAGGAACAGCTCGGCACCGGCCACGCCGTGGAGTGCGGCCTCGGTGCCCTCCCCGACGACTTCGACGGCACGGTCGTCGTCACCGCCGGCGACGTCCCGCTGCTCCGCTCCGACACCCTGCAGGAACTGCTCGACGCGCACCTCGACACCGAACCTGCCGCCGTCACCGTCCTCACCACGACGGTGTCCGAGCCGACCGGCTACGGACGCATCGTGCGCACCACCGACGGCGACGTCGCCGGGATCGTCGAGGAGAAGGACGCCTCGCCGACGCAGCGCGCGATCCAGGAGATCAACACGGGCGTGTACGCCTTCGACGCGGCCGCGCTGCGATCCGCGCTCGGCAAGCTGAGCGCCGACAACTCGCAGGGCGAGCTGTACCTGACCGACGTCGTGAAGATCGCCCGCAACGAGGGCCACACCGTCCGCGGACTCCACACCGACGACGCGGTGCAGGTCTCCGGCGTCAACGACCGCGTCCAGCTCGCCGCACTGACCACCGAACTCAACCGGCGCCTGCTCGAGCACTGGATGCGCGAGGGTGTCACGGTGATCGACCCGGCTTCGACGTGGATCGACGTCGACGTCGTGCTCGGCGCCGACGTCACCATCCACCCGGGTGTGCAGTTGCGCGGCCGCACGGTGATCGCCGACGACGCGGAGGTCGGCCCCGACACGACGCTGACCGACGTGCAGGTCGGCGCCGGCGCCACCGTGGTGCGCACCCACGGCTCCGACGCCGTGATCGGCGCGGAGGCCACCGTCGGCCCGTTCACCTACCTGCGCCCCGGCACCGAACTCGGCGCGTGCGGCAAGCTCGGTGCCTTCGTCGAGACGAAGAACGCGCAGATCGGAGCGCATTCGAAGGTCCCCCACCTCACTTATGTCGGCGACGCGGAGATCGGCGAGCACTCCAACATCGGGGCATCGAGCGTGTTCGTCAACTACGACGGGGTGAAGAAGTACCGCACGGTCGTCGGATCGCATGTCCGGACCGGGTCGGACACTATGTTCGTCGCTCCCCTCACGGTGGGCGACGGCGCCTACACGGGCGCCGGAACAGTACTCCGTCGCGACGTTCCTCCGGGGGCGCTGGCGGTGTCGGGTACGCCACAGCGCAATATTGACGGGTGGGTCCAGCGAAATCGCGCCGGTACCCCCGCTGCCGAGGCAGCATCGAGAGCACAGCAGCCGCACGACCACGATCGCCAGAAGGACGGCCAGAACCAGTGACCAATTGGATCGACAACCAGAAGAACTTGATGCTCTTCTCCGGCCGGGCCCATCCCGAGCTGGCAGAGCAGGTCGCGAAGGAACTGGGCGTCCCCCTCACCCCGCAGACGGCACGGGACTTCGCGAACGGTGAGACGTTCGTGCGTTTCGAGGAGTCGGTGCGCGGTTCGGATGCCTTCGTGCTGCAGAGCCATCCGTTCCCGCTGAACCAGTGGGTCATGGAGCAGCTCATCATGATCGACGCGCTCAAGCGTGGTTCGGCCAAGCGCATCACCGCGATCCTGCCGTTCTACCCCTACGCCCGTCAGGACAAGAAGCACCGCGGCCGCGAGCCCATCTCCGCCCGCCTGATCGCCGATCTGCTCAAGACCGCCGGCGCCGACCGCATCATCACGGTCGACCTGCACACCGATCAGATCCAGGGCTTCTTCGACGGTCCGGTCGACCACATGCACGCACAGGGCCAGCTCGCCGAGTACATCCGCGGCAAGTACGGCGTCGAGAACATCGCCGTGGTCTCCCCCGACTCCGGTCGCGTGCGGGTGGCCGAGAAGTGGGCCGACACCCTCGGTGGCGCGCCGCTGGCGTTCATCCACAAGACCCGCGACCCGCTGGTGCCCAACCAGGTCAAGTCGAACCGCGTGGTCGGTGAGGTCGACGGCCGCACCTGCATCCTGATCGACGACATGATCGACACCGGTGGCACCATCGCCGGCGCCGTGAAGATCCTCAAGGAGGCCGGCGCGGGCGACGTCATCATCGCCGCCACCCACGGTGTGCTCTCCGACCCGGCCGCCGAGCGCCTCGCTTCGTGCGGCGCCAAGGAGGTCATCGTCACCAACACGTTGCCGATCCCGCCGGAGAAGCAGTTCGACTGCCTCACCGTGCTGTCGATCGCTCCGCTGCTCGCGCAGACGATCCGCGAGGTCTTCGAGAACGGCTCGGTCACCTCGCTGTTCAACGGGGTCGCCTGACCTTCCGCTCGACGACGGGGCAGACTTGTCCGCGTGTTCACCGGATTTCCCGTCGCGGCCCTCGACTTCTACGACGATCTCGAGGCCGACAACAGCAAAGCATTCTGGGCCGCGCACAAGGCCGTCTACGACGACTGCGTGCGCGGCCCGATGCTTGCCCTACTTGCGGAACTCGAGGAGGAGTTCGGGGAGGGCAAGGCCTTCCGCCCGTACCGCGACGTGCGGTTCAGCAAGGACAAGCTGCCGTACAAGACCCACCAGGGCGGATTCGCCTCCGTCGCGCAGAGCGTCGGCTACTACGTCGAGATCAACGCCGCCGGGTTGCGGGTCGCCGCCGGCCTGTTCCACGGCTCGTCCGATCAGATCGCCGGTTACCGGACCGGGGTCGATCACGACCGTCGCGGCCCCGAGCTCGGGAGGATCGTGCGCAAGCTCGAACGCGCGGGATACGAGATCGGCGGCGACAGGTTGAAGTCCCGGCCGCGCGGCGTGGACGTCGATCATCCCCGCATCGAACTCATGCGTCACCGGTCGCTGTGGGCCGGTTGCACCGAGATCTCCCCGCCGTGGATCGACAGTCCGCGCACCCTCGAGGAGGTGCGTTCGGCGTGGCGTGAGTTCCGGCCGCTGGTGCGCTGGCTCACCGCTGCTACCACAACGTGATCCGGCAGACCGGGTGGTATGGAAATGCTGTGTGGCGCAATGGTTTGAAGGACGCGCCGGGACGGGGATGATCTTCGTCACGCCGCGTGAAATCGTCGCAGGTCGTGCGAGACCCCCCTCCCCTGCGTAACTCGGCTTTCACCTAAAGTGGCACCTCGTGACCGACGCGCAAACTCTCGAAGCCCCTACGGAAAACGCGACAATCCGAACGGTCCGACGATGGTCGCCGGGTGCGTGCGTCTGGTGCGGCGACACCGACTCTGTCGAGGTCTTCCGCAACGAACCTCGCTGTGCCACATGCCGTAAGCACGAAGCCGTCATCGACGAGGCCCGCAAGTTCATGGGCATGTACGGCCTGCGCCCCATCGGCGGCACCCTGCAGTCCGACGACGAGGAGGAATACGAGCACCGCCTCGCCGCCCGCGAGGCCCGCCGCGCCCTCAACGACATCCGTCTCGCCGAGCAGCCCGACCCGGCGCTCGTGCGCAAGGCCTTGCGTCCCCGCGCCGCCGCGATCACGGAGGGCCACACCGGTTCCTCCGCGCAGACGTCGACGCGTCCGGCCTCCGCGACCCGCAGCTCGTCCGCTTCGGCCAAGCCGGCGAAGTCCGCGGCTCCGGTCCGGACGGGCGCCGTGGACGTCGAGGAGATCCAGACCCGGGCCCTCGCGCTGCTCGATCAGCTCTCCGCGATCGACGCGCAGCTCGCGCTCGTCGCCGAGCAGAACGGCCTCGCCGCCCGCGCCCGCCGCAGCGATCTGGAGAAGCAGAAGGCGACGATCCTGCGCACCCTCGCCGCACTCGAGAAGGCACGTCTGAGCGCATCCGGCAGCTAGTCGCCGGCTCACACCACCGCAGCCCCGTCCCGCTCCGTCGAGTCCGCTCGACGGTCCGGTGCCGGGGCTGCCGTCGTTACCGCACGTCACGACGGTTGTCGTTACCGCACCTCACGACTACGGACCAGGTAGTCTGTGATCGACCAAGAGCCTGTCGGGGGCACTGCTCGGGCCTTCCCGCCTGTGCAGATCCGGGCTGAAGCCTTCCGAAGGAGTGCGCGTGAGTGTTTCCGACTCCCCTCGCGTCGGTGCACCCGCGTGGCGTTCCTTGTCCTCGGCTCTGGCGCGACCCCGATTGTTCGCGTGTCTCGACCGGTGCTCCACGCTGACGGTGATCGACGCTCCCTCGGGTTTCGGCAAGCGGACGCTCGCCGCGGGATGGCTCCATCGGGGCGGCGCACCCGACCACACGATCGTCTGGGTTCCCGAACTCACGGCGTCCGGCGACGGCGACCTGCCCGAGCATGTGCTCGCGGTCCTCGCCGATCACCCGGCCGTCGAGGTCGCCGGCGACGGTCCCGACGATTCCCCGTTCGAGCGCGTGGTCCGTACCTTCCGCGATCTGGGGTCGCCCTGCCTGCTCGTGCTCGCCTGTGTGTCGCCGCAGAACTCGGCCGAGGTGCTCGAAGCAACCCTTCGGCTGCTCGACCGGTGCCCCCTGCTCGATGCGATCGTCTGCCTGCCGGGAAACAGCACCGACATGACCGAGGTCGTCCTCCGCGGGATCGACTCCACGTACGTCCCGGCGGCCGATCTCGCGTTCACCATCGAGGAGACGACGACGCTGTTGCGCGACGCCGGACCGGAGCGCTCCGACAGCGAGTGCGAGGTCGTGTGTCGCGTGCTCGGTGGTGTGCCCACCCTGGTCTCGGCGGCCGCGGCCGTCGCCCGGAGCCGGCCCCAGCGCCTGATCGACTCCCGTGGACTGCCGACCCCGGCCTTGGCCCGCCTCGTGCGGACGTATGTGGAGAGCCTGCTCGACGAACTCGACGACGCGCACCGCGAGTTCGCGTTCTCGGTCGCCGCTGCCCACAGCGTCACCGCCGAGCGGGCGGCCGAACTGACGGGCGCGGCGGACCCCGAGGCCGCACTCGCGACGCTCGCCGCGGCCGGCCTCCTGATGGATTCGCCCTTCGACGATCCCCGGACGTGGCGGTGGCCCGACGCCGTCCGCTCGTGCGTGCTCGACATCTCCCGTCGAGAGCAACCCGGACGTGTCGACGCCCTGCTCGTCGAACTCGCCCGGGCCCATCGCGACGCCGGCAGGCCCGCCGAGGCGTCGATCTATGCCGTCGAGGCCGGCGACTGGGAGACCGCCGTGGCGATCGTCGAGGAATCCTGGGCGCGCATGGTCGACAGTTCTTTCGACGTTCTCGTCAAGGTGCTTCGGCAGATCCCCGACCAGGAGCTCGGCGACCATCCGTCGGTCCAGGCAGGTCGCGCGCTGTTCACACAGATGCTCGACGAACATTCGATCCTGCACGCCTCCCTGCCCGCGGATCCCGACGAACTCACCGAGCTCGGGAAGACACCCGGCGCCGCGCAGGCCCTCTACGTCGCGACGGTGCAGACCCTGACCCTGCGGGTCTCGGGCGAATTCGGTGAGGCCGCGCGGTTGACGCTGCTGTTGCGTCCGCTCGTCGATTCGATCCTCGAACACCGGCCCGACGATCTCGGTCCGCAACTGCCGCTGCTGCGCGTGCAGTGGGCGATCACGCTCCAGCTCGCCGGATATCTGACCGAGTCCACCACCGTCTTCCGCCGCGCCTACCGCGGTGCGTACGCCGTGAACATCGCCTTCGTCATCCAGAACGCCGCGGGCAGCTCGGCGCTGAACTGGGCGGTGACGGGCGACAATCCGCGCGCCCGGGAATGGCTGCGCATCGAGAGCAACGCCGAGCCCACCGAGGGTCGCTGGGGCGAGATGGTCAAGGTGGGTGGTCGCGTGGCGTCCGCGCTCGTCCACCTCGACTCGCTCGAGCTCGACCGTGCCGTCGGATATCTCGACGAGCTCGGTGTCCCGCGGGTTTCGGAGGAACTCTGGGGATTCGTCGCCTACGGCCGGGCCTACTACAACCTGGCGGCGGGCAACGCCTACGACGGACTCACCGAACTGCACCGGCTCATCGCTTCACACCACGATCTGTTCGACCGCGGCGCGTTCTCGCGCATCCTGCTCGGGGCCGCCGAGATCGACCTGCAGCTGGCGCTCGGCAACGGCAACCTCGCGCGCGCCCTCGCCGAGGAGTCGCCGCAGACCCATCCGATGCTCGTGGTGACGAACGCGCGTGTCGAACTGTTCACCGGTCATCCGGAGATCGCGCTCAAGAAGCTCAAGCGTGTTCCGTGGACGGAGTGCGGCTTCCCGCGCGCACATGTCGAGGCGTTGCTCATCGAGGCGAGCGCCCACCTCGATCTCGACAAGAAGGACGCCGCGGTCCGCAGCTGGCAGCGGGCCTGCACGCTCGCCGAGGCCCTCGGCAACCGCCGCGCCTTCACCACTCTGGCCGAGGGTGTCGCCGGGCGTCTCGCGGAGCCCGGCGGTCTCACCGTCCCGGACGAGGCGATCGGGTCCGTCTTCACCGAACCGGTCACCCATGTCGAACTGTCCCGGCGGGAGACAGACGTGCTGGAGTTGCTGGCGCTGGGATCGACGCACGCCGACATCGCGAAGAAGTTGTTCGTCTCGCACAACACGATCAAGACCCAGTTGCGCAGCATCTACCGCAAGCTCGGCGTGCACACGCGGGTGGAAGCCATCGGCCGGGCGCGCGATCTCAGGCTGCTGCCGGTCCGCCGGTCGCTGTAGCCGAACGCGCACGCATCCGGGCGGTGAGCCGAAGATCGAGCGCCCACACGACACCCGCGAGCGCCGCCAGTCCGACACCGAGCACACACACCGCGGTCCACCCGCCGGCGCTCCACGCCATCGTGCCGAGCGCCGAACCGGACGCCGCACCGATGAAGTAGCCCGTCATGTAGACGGAATTGACGCGCGAGCGGGCGTCGGGGTCGAGGGCGTACACGATGTTCTGGTTGGTGATGTGCACGAGGTTGAGCGCGAGGTCGACGACGAGCATCCCGACGACGAACCACACCAGCGAGCTCGCACCCGCCGCGAGCGCCGCCCACGACGCGATCAGCGTGAACACTCCCACCGCCGTCGTCGGCGGTCCGTAACCGCGGTCGACGAGCCGGCCCGCCGCGGTCGCGGCGAACGCACCGGCCACCCCGGCCAGCCCGACGAGCCCGATCTGCAGGTCGTCGAGGCCGAAGGGCGGGTCGGACAGCAGGAACGCCATCGTCGAGAACAACGCGCCCACCGAGGCGAAACCCAGCCCGCCGAGCAGGGTCCGGGTGCGCAGGCGAGGATGCGTGGCGATCAACGTCCGGAGTGATCGCAGCGTGCTTCCGTAACCCTGACGGACCACCGGTGGCGTCGCCGGCAGCACCCGCCACAACGCGAGCGCCACGATCACCATCGCGACCGCGCTCACCCGGTAGACCGTCGTCCAACTGTCGCCGAGTTCGGCGAGGATGCCCGCGACGCTCCGGGCCACGAGGATCCCGACGAGCAGCCCGCTCATCACGGTGCCGACCGCGCGACCCCGCGATTCCGGCGTCGCGAGGGTCGCGGCGAACGGCACCAGCACCTGCGCGGCCACCGAGAACAGACCGGCGACAGCGGTGCCCACCACGAGCACCCCGATGTTCGGCGCGAATCCGCTCAGCCCCTGCCCCGCCGCCGCGGCCAGCATGAGCATCACCGCCAGCCGCCGCTGCGGGAACATGTCGCCGAGCGGCACGAGGAACAGCAGGCCGAGAGCATAGGCGACCTGCGCGACCGTCACGGTGGAGGCGGCGGCCGATCGGGAGGTGTCCAGTGCTTCGGCGATCGAGTCGAGCAGCGGTTGGTTGAAGTAGTTGCCACCCACGCACAGACCCGTCGCCACGGCCATGAGCAACAGGACCGGGGTCGTCAGGACGGGACGGGAGGACGCCATGTCCTCCAGCGTCCCGTGTGGGCGCGGCGGAAGTCGAATCGGCTCGTCGGCCGCCTTTCGAGGACTACTCCCGGGATGCGGCGAGCAGGACGAACCGTCCGTCCGGATCCACCCATTCGTGCCGGACCACGAATCCCGCGTCGGCGAGTTCCTGCGAGATTCCGACGAGGCGGAACTTCGCGGAGATCTCGGTCCGGATCTGCTCACCCTCGACGAAGGAGATCTGCAGGTCGAGACCCGGGATCGTCACGTCCATCGCCTCGGTCGCCTCGAGGCGCATCTCGATCCACTCGTTCTCCGGGTCCCAGACGGCACGGTGCACGAACCGGGCGGGATCGAAGTCGGCGCCGAGCCGGTCGTTGAGCACCCGCAGGACGTTCCGGTCGAACTCCGCCGTCACGCCGGCCGCGTCGTCGTAGGCGGCGATCAGGGTGTCGCGGTCGATGACGAGACCGGCGCCGAGGAGCAGCCACTCGCCGGGATGGAGGATCGCGGCCGTCCCGGCGAGGAACTGTGCGCGTTCGCTCGGGACGAGATTGCCGATCGTGCCGCCGAGGAACGCGATCGCGCGTTTCCCGCCGGCCGGCAGATGCGTGAGCGAATCGGTGAAGTCGCCGACAACCCCGTGCACCGTCAGGTTGGGATACTCCGCCGCCAGCCGGGTGACGGCCGACCGCAACGCCGGTTCGGAGACGTCCTGCGGCACGTAGGTGTGGAGATACGGTTCGAGGGCGTCGAGCAGCACGTGCGTCTTCTCGGACGACCCGGAGCCGAGTTCGACGAGCATCTCGGGGCGGGCGGCATCGGCGAAGTCGGCGGCGTGCTGTCGCAGCAGTGCGAATTCGGTGCGTGTCGGATAGTACTCGGGCAGTCGCGTGATCTCGTCGAACAGTTCGCTGCCCCGCGCGTCGTACAGCCAGGTCGGCGACAGGTACTTGGGATCGGACGTGAGTCCGCGCCGTGCGTCCTCGCGCAGTTTGGCGTCGAGGTCCTCGGGGCGCAGATGCACGTCGACGATCACGGTGAACCGACCTCCAGTGGTGAGACGATGAGTTTGCCCGGCATCGCGGCGACGAGATGCCGGTCGGGTACGGGTTTCCAGCGGCTGTCGTCGTCGAACGGTTCGGACGCCACGATCGCGACCTGCTCGTCGACGAACGTCCACAGCGAGTGGTACCAGGCGGTGGCCCAGATCCCGGATTCGTTGCACAGCAACATGTTCAACCGTGATTCCGGTGCGAGTTCCAGCACGTCGTGGACGAGTGAGATCAGCGCCGGCTCGGGATCGGCCGAGCGCAGGCGCGACTGGAGCAGGAGCCACAGCGTGGCAGCATCGGTCGGTGATTCGAGCTGCAGCAGTTCGGCGACGGGAAGCGCGCCGGCGAGGGTGACGAGCGATCCCGGCCAGCCCCGGACGACACCGTTGAGACTGAACGCCCACCGGTCGTCGGAGAAGGGCGCGGCCGCCGACCGTTCGACGGGCATCCCCTCGGTGGCCGAGCGGGTCGCGGCGACGACGGTGCGCGACCGTATCGACGTCAGGCCTTCACCGACGAAGGGATCGGACCAGATCGGCAACGCCGACCGGTAGCGCCCGAAGGTGCCCTCGGCACTCCACCATCCGACACCGAATCCGTCGGCGTTGATCGTGCCTCCCCCACGCATGTCGGTGGGCGCCCACGACTGGCGGAGCAGCGAGTTGGTTCCGGTGGACAGCAGTGCCGCGACGTTCGTCTCCGGCCCGATGTACGCCAGATGTCTACACATCGCCCGTCCCGTACGCGACGCGGAGCCCGGAGAAGATCTGACGGCGGATCGGCAGATCCCAGTTGCGGAAGGTTCCGCGGCACGCGACCTCGTCGGTTCCGAACGAGCCTCCGCGCAGAACCCGGTGTCCGTCGCCGAAGAAGACCTCCGAGTACTCGCGGTACGGGAACGCGCGGAAGCCCGGATAACCGGTGAACGGTGTGGACGTCCACTCCCAGACGTCGCCGATCAGCTGGTGCACCCCGAGCGGTGACGCTCCCTGCGGATACGCGCCGACGACGGCGGGACCGAGATGACGCTGACCGAGATTCGCGTGGTCGGGACCGGGATCCTCGTCGCCCCACGGGAATCGGCGGCTGAGCCCGGTGGCCGGATCCCAGCGTGCCGCCTTCTCCCATTCGGCCTCGGTCGGAAGACGTCCACCGGCCCAGCGGGCGAACGCCTCCGCCTCGTGGAAGCACACGTGCACGACCGGCTCGTCCGGGTGCAGCGGCATCGTGCGGCCGAAGGCCGTTCGGCTCCATCCGGTTTCGTCGCGACTCCAGAACTGCGGGGCCTCGAGACGGGCGTCGAGGCGGTGCTGCCAACCTGCCTCGCTCCACAGTTCGGGCCGCTCGTACCCGCCGTCCTCGACGAACCCGAGGTAACGGCGGTTGGTGACGGGCACCGCGTCGAGTTCGAACTCCGGCACCTCGACGACGTGTGCCGGGCGCTCGTTGTCGAGGGCCCACGGATCGGTGGACGTGCCCATCTCGAATGCGCCGGCGGGGATCCGGACACGTTCGGTGTCGCGGACGGTTCCGGTGCGCGGCGCTTCCGGCGCGTCGAGCAAGGGCGGACCCTGCCGTAACTGGTGCGTCGCGAGCATCGTCTCGCCGTGCTGCTGTTCGTGCTGCGCGACCATCGCGAAGACGAAACCCTCGCGGGTCAGATCGTCGTCGAATGCACTGTCTTCGAGCACATCCCAGGTGAGCTCGCGGACGGCACGCGCGTAACGGCGGGCGGCGTCGGGGTCGAGCAGTGGCAGCCCCGTGCGGGTCGCGCGGGGATGCCGGAAGGCGTCGTAGAGATCGTCGATGTCGCCGCGAACCGCAGGGCGCCTGCCCGCGACCCGCACGAGCCAGCGCTCCTCCTGGTTGGCGATGTGCGCGAGATCCCACACCAGCGGGCTCATCAACGGCGAATGTTGTGCGGTGAGATCCTGTTCCGGCACGGAGGCGAGTACCTCGGTGCGGGCACGCGCCCGCTCGAGGTGCCGCCTGAGCGCAACACGAGCAGGTGTCACCGCACCTCCTCACCCGGCGCCAGACCGCGCAGGCACCGTGCCGCGGCCGCGTCGAGCGCCGCGGTGAACCGCATGTCGCGGGAGGACTCCGCCGCGAGCGAGAGCAAACCCGCTGCGGCAGCACGCAATTCGAGCGAGGCGAGACCGACGCGGGCCGCCTCGGACCACTGGTCGCGCACCGGCGCGGCGATCGCGCACGCCTCCGCGGAGACCTCGGGCGCCGACAGCAACGCCTCGAGAGCCGCGACGGGCACCTGCCACGACTCGGCCGGCTGGGCGTCGAGATAACGCACCTCGAGATGCCCGCACGGACGAACAGGCGGGAACAGCGTCGTCATGTGGTAGTCGAGGTCGTCGATGGTGGGTCGACGGTGGATGTCGGCGTCGAGCTCGCCCGCGAGCCACGCCGCGAAGGTGGCGCCGGGCGGTGCGTACCATTCGGGCATTTCCGAACGCACGCAGGTCAGCGGTGCGTCGAGCACCCACGCGGGGTAGTCGGCGGGATGGTCGACGTGACCGAGGGCGGGATCGAGTTCGAGCCACGTGCGCATCCGCTGCGACGCCCAGTCGCCCTCCGGAGCACCTCGCAGCCGGGGCGAGCACGCGAAGGCCGCGATCATCGCCGGGCCGATGGCGTGGAGCAACTCCCAGCGCTGCACCACCTCTGTCTCGTCGCGTCCCGCGTCGACGGAAACCTGTATGGACGCAGTGCTGTTCATCATCAACCGGCCCATCGGGCCGATCCGGTCGTAGCGGAGTTCCATCGCTCCGTAGCGCGGGGTGCGCAGCAGACGGTGGGGAGGCCGCACCTCGTCGGCGGCGCGGTCGAGCATGGTCACCGACCGGCGGGCCAGCAACGCCCGGAGCATGCGGAGGTCGGCCGTGAGCCGATCGCACACCTGCCGTGCCGAAGTGCACGGCACGCTCGACAGCTCGATCTGACCACCCGGCTCGACGCTGACCGCGCTGCCCGACGGCAGGGGACGGGCCGACGACGACGGCGCTACCGTGCGCGGCGCGTGGGGTCCGAGGGCCTCGACGAGCCTCGTGAGTTCGGGACGCGATTCGGTGCCGTCGGCCCGCGCGGTGAGCCATTCGAGCTCGACCCCGATCAGCCTGGGGATTCCCAGCCGGAATGCCCTGCTGCGGACGTGGTCCTCCGCTGCTGCTCGGGAGCCGAGGTCCTTGCGGGCACGGGAGGCTGCGGCATCGACTGCCATTGCCATTCGTCCACCCCCTCGGCCGGTGCGCCAGGTCTGCGGTCGAGACTAACCCGCCGGGGGACACGACGCGCGGATAACGCACCGGTGCGTGCGCGAACGCACTCCACCGGGCAGGCTCGACCCCGACGATACGGACGACGGAGGAGGTGAGCGGCCCGTGCTGGACCTCCAGGCGGCCCGACGCGACACACCGGGATGCTTCGACCGGGTCTTCCTCGACAGCGCCGGCTCGTCGCTGCCCCCGGCACCGGTGCTCGAGACGATGCTCGCGCACCTGCGCCGCGAGGCCGAGATCGGCGGGTACGTGGCGGCCGACGAACGGCTCGACGACCTGACGGCCGTGAAGACCTCGCTCGGCCGCCTGTTCGACGTGCCGGAGACCTCCCTCGCGCTGTCCGACGGCGCCTCGCGGGCGTGGACGTCCTTCTTCTACGCGGTGCCGCTGCGACCCGGCGACCGCATCCTGATCTCGCAGGCCGAATACGCCGCAAACGCGATCGCCGCGCTGCAGCGCGCGCGGGCGACCGGCGCCACCGTCGAGGTCGTTCCGTCCGATCCGTCCGGCCGCGTCGACGTCGAGGCGCTCGAGGGGATGCTCGACGAACGGGTGCGGCTGGTGTCCGTCGTGCACGCCCCCACCAACGGCGGGCTCGTCAACCCGGTACGGGAGATCGCCGACGCCGCGCACGCGGTCGGGGCGCTCGTGCTGCTCGACGCGTGCCAGTCGGTGGGGCAGCTGCCGGTGAGCGTGCCCGAACTCGACGTCGACGCACTGTCGGGCACCGGGCGCAAGTGGCTCCGCGGGCCGCGCGGCACCGGTTTCCTCTACGTGCGGCCGCGCCTGGTGAGCGAACTCGAACCGGCCGTTCTCGACCTGCACAGCGCCTCGTGGACCTCGGCCGACAGCTACGAACTCGCTCCGGACGCCACCCGCTTCGAGATGTGGGAGGCCGGAGTGGCGGCCCGGCTCGGGCTCGGCGCGGCCGTGGACTATCTCCTCGATCTGGGTGTCGACGCCGTGGCCGAGGCGGTGGCCTACCGGGCCGGGCACGTGCGCGAGGGGCTCGCGGGCATCGACGGCGTCACCGTCACCGACCTCGGCGAGCAGCGCAGCGGCATCGTCTCGTTCACCGTGGACGGCCGCGACCCGCGGGAGGTCCGCGACGCCCTGGCCGAGCGGTCCGTGACGGTCACGGTCAGCAGCCGCAGTTCGACGCTGCTGGACATGACCTCGCGCGACCTGCAGTCGGTGGTGCGGGCGTCGCCGCACTACTTCGTCTCCCCCGCCGACGTCGACAGGTTCCTCGCCTCGGTGCACGACATCGCCCGGTCGTGAAGCTCACGCGCGTCGACGACAGGGCTGTTTGTCCCTGATCGACGTCGTCCGGTAAAGTGGTTCGAGTTGTCTCGGCGAGGGTGAACCGCAATATCGCTGGATCACCGTGATCGACGCGGCTGCGACGGAAGCAATGTGCTCCCCGGTCGCACGTGTCGGATCCGTTCGTTCGAGAACACCCGACCACCAAGTGCCACCAGCGTAGGAGCCGTCACATCATGTCCGACGAGAATCGTCTCGTAGCCAGCGTCCGCACCGAGTTCGGCAAGGGTGCCGCACGCCGCGCCCGTCGCGCCGGCCAGGTCCCCGCCGTCCTCTACGGCCACGGCACCGAGCCCCGGCACCTCGCCCTCCCCGACCTCGAGTTCGCAGCCGTGCTGCGTAACCACGGCACCAACGCCATCCTCACCCTCGACGTCGACGGCGAGGATCAGCTCGCGCTGACCAAGTCGGTCGTCGTCCACCCCATCCGTCGCTACATCGAGCACGCCGACCTGCTCGTCGTGAAGAAGGGCGAGAAGGTCACCGTCGAGGTGCCCGTCGTCCTCTCCGGTGAGGCCGGCTCCGGCACGCTGGTGGTCAACGAGGTCAGCACGATCAAGCTCGAGGCCGACGCCCTGAACATCCCCGAGGAGATCACCGTCTCGATCGAGGGCGCCGAGGCCGGCACCCAGATCCTGGCCGGTGGCGTCGAGCTGCCCGCCGGCGCGACCCTGCAGGACGATCCCGAGCTGCTGCTCGTGAACATCGTCGAGGCTCCCTCCGCCGACGCCCTGGAAGGCGCCGAGGGCGAAGAGACCGCAGAAGAGGCCTCCGAGGAGGCCTGAGCCTTCACCGGCTCCCTGTGAAGTCACTCGTGCGGCGCGTCATCCCTTCGGGGTGGCGCGCCGCACGTCGTTCGAATGCACGGAAGGATCAGTTCGTGGGCGACGACGCCGCGCTCGTGGTCGGTCTCGGCAACCCCGGCCCGAAGTACGAGAACACCCGGCACAACATCGGATTCATGGTGGCCGACGTGCTGGCCGGACGCGTCGGCGGCAAGTTCTCCGCGCACAAGCGCAGCAACGCCGACATCGTGCAGGCCCGGCTCGACGGGCGGCAGGTGATCATCGCGAAGCCGCGCACCTACATGAACCTGTCCGGCGGTCCGGTCGCCTCCCTGGCCAAGTTCTTCTCGGTCGATCCCTCGAACGTGATCGTCCTACACGACGAACTCGACCTGGACTTCGGCACGATTCGGCTCAAGCTCGGCGGTGGCGAGAACGGGCACAACGGCCTGCGGTCGACCTCGTCGGCGCTCGGCACCAAGGACTACCTGCGGGTCCGGATGGGCATCGGCCGCCCTCCCGGCCGCCAGGATCCCGCCGACTTCGTGCTCAAGCCGTTCTCGGCGACCGAACGCAAGGAACTCGACGTGTGGTGCGAGGAAGGCGCCGACGCCGTCGAACTGCTGCTGAGGCTCGGCCTCGAGGGCGCCCAGAACCGCATCCACTGACCGCCCGCCTCCGCCGAGGCCGGCGCGGTCGCAGCGGCGTCGCGTGGCGCGGTGGTCAGGCCCGCGTCAGCAGTGCCAGCGAGGTGCCGCGACGCAGCTTGCCCGAGGAGGTCTTCGGGATGCTGCCGGGACCGAGTACCGCGACCGTGCGGGGCCGCACGCCCACCTCGGCGACCACCGCGTGCACGACGTCGTGTTCGATGCGGCGCACCTCGTCGGGGTGGTCGAAGAGTTTGGTCTCCACGGCCACCGCGAACGATTCGCGCTTGTCCCCCGCGTCGAGCCGGATGGCGACGGCGTTGCCGGGACGCACCCCGTCGACGGTCCCCGCCGCTCGCTCGATGTCGGTGGGATAAATGTTGCGGCCGCCCATGATGATGACGTCCTTCACCCGGCCGCACACCACGACGAGATCTTCCTCGGTGAAGTAACCCACGTCGCCGGTGTCGAGCCAGCCGTCGGCGTCCTGCGCGGGTACGGGTCCGTCCACGGTGAGATAGCCGTGCGTGACGGCCTCGCCGCGCAACTGGATGATGCCCACGCCGCGGGGTGGCAGCACCTGTCCGTCACGGCCGACGACCCGGCCCTCGAGACCGGCCACGAGACGGCCGAGGGTGGGCATGCGGCGCGTGTGGGTGCGGTTGGTCGGCACGGCCATCCCGCCGGCCTCGAGCAGGTCGGGGTCCACCACGTCGAGCACCACCCCGCGTCCCGGATCGGGGACCGACACCGCGAGCGTGGTCTCGGCCATCCCGTAGGAGGGCGCGAGGGCGGACGGGTCGAGACCGAAGCGCTCCCCGGCCTCCGCGAGGGCCTCCATCGTGTCGGGATCGACCGGCTCGGCGCCGTTCCACATCCAGCGCATCGACGACAGGTCGAGCGCGCCGTCCGGCGCCTGTGACAACTTCCGGGCCAGCAACGAGTACGCGAAATTCGGTGCTGCGGTGAGCGTTCCGCGGTACTTGCTGATCAGCTCCGCCCACAGGATCGGAGAGCGCAGGAAGTCCAGCGGCGTGACCGACACGACCTCGGCGCCCACCTGCATGGGGACGCTGAGGAAGGCCACCATGCCCATGTCGTGGAACAGCGGCAGCCAGCTGATCATGACGTCGTCGTCGAGCGAGAACTTGACGCGGTCCATCATCGCCGTCGCGTTGGCGTAGAAGTTGCCGTGCGTGATCCGCACCGCCTTCGGCGAGCCGGTGGACCCGGACGTCAGCTGCTGGAGCACGATGTCGGACTCCGCCGTGTCGACGGGATCGACGGGCCTCCCCTCCCGCATCCGCTCCACGGTGACGACGGAGATGCTCCGCTCGCGCAGCAGCGGCTCCGCGATCTCGAAGGGTGCGCCGAGCACGACGGCGCGGGCGTCGATCATCCGCAGGACCACCTCGGTGTCGCGCGACCACATCTGCAGGTCGGTGCGCGGCGTGGGCTGGTGCAGCATCGTCACGCTTCCGCCGCGCATCCACACGGCCTGGCAGACCGGTGCGATGTCCACCGGTTGTCCTGCGAGGACACCCACCGCGTCGCCGGGTCCGATACCCGCCGCGGCCAGTGCGCCGGCCATGCGGCGGGCCTGCCGGTGGATCTCTCCCCAGTTCTGCCGCAACGGCGTATCCGGTTCGCCGGTGACCAGAGCCCCGGTGTCCGACTCCGCCGTCGCGTACATCTCCTCGGTGAACCTGCTCACGACCCGCTCCTCGTCCGGTGGTGCACGACCTCGATCAAGATCCGGTAGTTGCACATCAGCGTGCGCCGTCGAGTGGTCGGTATGGGGCGGCCTCGGGGAAACGTGATCGAATCTGGCGGAAATCGACACCGAATCGCCGAGTAACATGGACGAGTTGGCGGCGATAGCGCCCCTACTCCCTGCCCCCTTCGAGAGGTTTTTCCCGTTGAGCACCCCGCACGCTTCGGCCGACAGTCAATCCACCGGCACGACGGAGCCTGCGCAGTCCTCCGGCACAGCGAAGCCCGGGGCCGCGAAGGAGGTCAGAGCCGAAGCCGAGCGCAGACGCACCTTCGCCGTCATCTCCCACCCCGACGCCGGTAAGTCGACGCTCACCGAGGCGCTCGCCCTGCACGCGAAGGTCATCTCCGAGGCCGGCGCGGTCCACGGCAAGGCCGGCCGCAAGTCGACGGTCTCCGACTGGATGGAGATGGAGAAGGCCCGCGGCATCTCCGTCAGCTCCACGGCCCTGCAGTTCAACTACACCCGCTCGGACGTCGCGGGCACCGACGACGAGGTCGTCAACGTCGTCAATCTCGTCGACACCCCCGGTCACTCCGACTTCTCGGAGGACACCTACCGCGTCCTCACCGCCGTCGACGCCGCCGTCATGCTCATCGACGCGGCGAAGGGTCTCGAGCCGCAGACCCTGAAGCTGTTCCAGGTGTGCCGCCACCGAGGCATCCCCGTGGTCACCGTCATCAACAAGTGGGACCGACCGGGCCGGACGCCGCTGGAACTGCTCGACGAGATCGACGAGCGCATCGGCCTGATGCCGACTCCCCTGTTCTGGCCCGTGGGCATCGCCGGCGACTTCCGCGGTCTGCTGCGTCGCGGCGAGGACGGAGACGCGGCCGAGTACATCAAGTTCACCCGCACGGCCGGTGGCGCCAAGATCGCGCCCGAGGAGCATCTGTCCCCCGCCGAGGCGCTCGCCCTCGAGGGCGACACCTGGGTCGAGGCCGCCGAGGAGTCCGAACTGCTGTCGTCCAACGGCCAGGATCACGATCAGGAATTGTTCCTCGCCGGGCAGACCTCGCCGGTGATCTTCGCGTCGGCGATGCTCAACTTCGGTGTGCGGCAGATCCTCGACACCTTGGTCACGCTCGCACCGCCACCGCGTGCCCGTCTCGCCATCGACGAGACCGCTCGCGAGGTCGACGATCCGTTCAGCGCCGTCGTGTTCAAGGTGCAGGCCGGCATGGACACCGCCCACCGCGACCGGCTCGCGTTCATGCGTGTCGTCTCGGGTGTGTTCGAGCGCGGCATGGTCGTCACGCACGCGCAGACCGGTAAGCCCTTCGCCACCAAGTACGCGCTGACGGTCTTCGGCCGCGAACGTTCCACGGTGGAGAACGCCTATCCCGGCGATGTCGTCGGCCTGGTCAACGCCACCGCGCTGGCGCCGGGGCATACCCTCTACATCGACAAGAAGGTGGAGTTCCCGCCCATTCCGTCGTTCGCGCCCGAGCACTTCGCGATCCTGCGGGCCGAGAGCGCCTCGAAGTACAAGCAGTTCCGCAAGGCCGTGGACCAGCTGGATTCCGAGGGCGTCGTGCAGATCCTCCGCAACGACGTCCGCGGCGACGCGTCGCCGGTGATGGCGGCCGTGGGTCCGATGCAGTTCGAGGTGGTCGCGGCGCGGATGAAGGCCGAGTACAACGTCGACCCGAAGATCGAGCATCTCGGCTACTCGCTCGCGCGTCGCACCGATGCGGCTTCGGCCGACGAACTGAACCGCCAGCGCGGCGTGGAGGTGTTCACCCGGTCGGACGGCGTGCTCCTCGCTCTCGTCAGCGACAAGTGGCGGCTGCAGTACATCCTCAAGGAGTTGCCGGAGCTGACTCTCGAACCGTTGGTCGCGGCGACCGACTGAGCGTCCCGGCAATGCCGGACGGGTAGTGCGTCCAGCGGATTTTACTGATACTTTCCCTTTCGTCGATCCGACGTATTCGGGTGGAATCAGGAGTTGTGTCGATGAACGACGACGTACCGGCCGCAGCCGGTGAGGACCTGTCGTCCGGTGGGACGGCGGATACGAGCAGGCGATCCGGACGCGCGAAGCGCTCGGGCACCTTCGTCTACCCGCTGCCGAGCACTCCTCTTCCGAGCAGTACCCCGCTGACGAGCACGCCGGATCCCGGAACACACCGCATGAGCGTGGGGGATGCATCGTCGCTCGAAGGTGACCCGGCCGGCGGGGTGGGCGCCGGCAATTCCGAGGAAGGAACGACCCTGGTGAGCAGCACCGGCACGAACGGCTCCGCGAGTGGGCCCGCCACCACCACGACGACCCCGACGGCCACCGAGAGCCTGGGCACGATCACCGCACCGGGTCCGGTCCCGTCACGGCGCAATTCGATGGGCGTGGCGTCGGTGCGTATCGCCGCGCGACTCGCACAGAACGAACTGACCTCCCGCGACTCCCGCAGCACCGGAGCGCACGGCGACCCGCGTAGCACCGGATCGCACGGCGACCCGATAGCGGACAACGATGAACTGCTCACGCTGCTCGGCGAGTACCTGCTGGCCGGTGGACTCGAGAAGCCCGAGATCCACGCGACCCTCGGTGGGCAGCCGATCGTCGTCGACCTGCAGGTACCGCAGCGTCACGCCCGGTAGAGGTCACGCCCGGTAGAGACGGGCAGGTCGCGGGTTATCCGTCGCCGAACAGTGCGGCGATCGCCGCCGGATCGACGTCCTCGAGCGTCGCGGGCGACCACTGCGGGTCGCGGGTCTTGTCGACGAGCACGGCGCGCACACCTTCGATGAAGTCCGGCGTCGCAGCGACGCGCACAGCGACGTCGAGTTCGCGGGCGAAGCATTCCTCGAGCGTGCTCTCGGCACCGCGTCGCATCAGTTCGGCCGTGGCCCACACGCTCGTCGGCGACAACGACCGCAGGGCCGTGCGAGTCTGCTCGGCCCACTCGGCGTCGATGTCGGCGAGGCTGTCGAGGCGGGTCACCATGTCGAGCACCGTACCGTCGCCGAACACCGTCTCGATGTCGGGGAAACGCTGCGCCAGGGAGGATTCGGGGGTCGGTTCGACGAACTCGTCGAGGGCGTCGCGCCACTGCCCGGCGCGGATGCGGTCGGCGAAGTCGTCGATGCGGGCACTGGGCACGTAATGCGTGGCCAGGCCGACGGCCAGCGCGTCGCCGGCATCGATGCGGGCGCCGGTGAGTCCGAGATACATCCCCACCGCATCGCACCGCGCGGTGGTGCCGCGCAGGCGCGGGAGGAAGTGGCTCGACCCGATGTCGGGAACGAACCCGATGGCCGTCTCGGGCATGGCCATCGTGGTCTTCTCGGTGGTGACGCGCACCGCGCCGTGCACCGAGATACCGAGCCCACCGCCCATCGTGACGCCGTCGAGGACCGCGAGATACGGCTTCGGGTAGGTGGCGACCAGCTCATCGAGGCGGTACTCGTCGGCGAAGTACTCGCGGACGGTGTCGAAGCACCCCTCGAGGGCCAGCTCGCGCACCGGCTTGACGTCGCCACCGGCGCAGAACGCGCGGTCGGACGTGCTGGTGACGAGCACGGCCGTGACGGCCGGGTCGTCGCGCCAGGCGAGAAGCGACGAGCGGATGTCGCGGATCATCGACCGGTCGAGCGCGTTGAGCGCACCGGGACGGTCGAGTTGCACTTCGCCGACTCCGTTGGCGACGCGTGTGCGGATGAAGGACTCGTTCACGGGCGGGAGCCTACCGGTCGCGGGCGACTCGTCCCGGCCACGCGACACGTCACGGATGAAGTTCCTCGGTGACCCACCGGTCCCCCGCACGCCGGTAGCGATACCGTAGGTGCCGCCGGCCGGGATCCGCCTGCCAGAACTCCACGGCCTCAGCGGCGACGCACCACGCCGTCCAGTGCGGCGAGACGAGGTCCGGATCGTGTTCGAGCGCGGTCAGGCGTTCCCGTACGAGGTCGTCGTACTCGGCGGAATCGGTGAGGACCTCGCTCTGGTGTCCCGTGGATGCGACGGCACGGGCGAAGACCGATCGTTCCCGGAAGTCGCGGGCACACACCTCGGGTGGGCCGGCCAGGACGGGTCCGCGCACGCGTACCTGCCGGCCGAGTTCGCGCCAGTACACGGTGAGCGCGGCGGCCGGTGTCGCGTCGAGCTGGCGGCCCTTCGGGGAACGGTCGTCGCCGGAGAACCACCAGCCGTCGTCGGTGACGTCCTTGATCAGCAGCATGCGCGCGTCGGGCGTCCCGGACGGGTCGACGGTCGACAGGGTCGCTGCGTGCGGCTCGGCGACGCCGGCCTCGGCCGCCTCGGTGAGCCAGCGGAGGAAGGTCTCCTGCGGCGTCGCGGCCGGTGCGAACGGCGGCGCGGACGCCGTGAGGGTGGGCAGGGCCCGGATCCAGCCGCGGGTATCGGGAAACTCACTGCGACGCGCGATCTCACTCATCGCCGCATGGTACCGATTCGGGAGCTCACTCCCGAGGTGGCGGCAGCTTGCCGGTCAGGGGGCCGACGAGCATCCAGCGATGCCCGAAGGGGTCGAGCAGGGTGGCGTTGCGATGACCGTGGGCCTCGTTGATCCACCTCTCGACCGAACCGCCGGCCAGACGGGCGCGGGTGAGCACGGTGTCGGTGTCGGCCACCTCGAGCATCAGGCTCACCGAGACCGCCCCCTCCTGCGGCGCCGTGAGTCCGAGTTCGGGGAATTCGTCTGCGAGATAGATCATTCCGCTGGGGAACCGCAGTTCGGCGTGCCCGACGCGACCGTCGTCCATGACGACCGGTTCGGCGGTCAGCGAGGCTCCGAAGACCCGGGTGTACCACTCGATCGCCTCGTGGGCCCGCGGCACCGTCAGATAGGGCAGCGCCCCCGGACGGGGAAAATCGCCGGAACCCTCCGAGACCATCTCGTCGTTCCCGCTCAGGACGCTTTCGGTTGCTGCAGCAGCGCCCATCGATTGGTCGTCAACCGGACCGAAGGCGAGTCGCCCATGCATGTGACCGTCTCCCAGTTGCGTTGATATCCGGTGCGGCTGATCCGCCAGCATCCGTCGTCGCCGAGGCTGTACCGATCGTGATAGTAGGCCGAGCCGCGCAACATCATCCCGTCCTCGGGGATGATCACGGTGTCGGACAGCAACCACACCCCGGTGGCGCTGCGGCCGTCGTCGGCGATGTCGATCTCGGGATGGGAACAGGTGTGCTCCGTGATCAAGCGCGTTCCCAGCGTGTTCTCGAGGAAACCTATGAAGGCGTCGCGTGAGTCGAAAACGAGATGCTCCCCGTAGACGGCGTGTGCGTCGGGGGTGAGGGTGTTCGCCAGCTCGTCCCAGTCCTTCGTATCGAGCGCTCGCGCATAGCGGTATTTGAGCCGCGTGATCTCCGCTACCGCCTGCACATCCATCGTCGGCCTCCCATTGGCGCCCCCCTGCGAGTATTCGCATTCCAGGCTAGCCCGGACGACTGGCGCAGACGGCCGGAATCACACTGTTACCAGGCAGCATTCGATCGCGATTCGGTCACGGGAGGGCGTGCCGGTCACGACTCGGGACGACGCAGCGCGCGGATGGTCGCGTCGACGACGAGTTCGGCGTAGTCGTCGTCGACGTTCTGGGGCGGGCTGGCCAACGCGAACAGGGCATGACTGAGCACGGTGCCCGTGACCATTTCGAGCAGCAGCGTCGCCGAGGTGTCGGCGGGGAGTTCGCCGCGCTCGACGGCGCGGTGCACGATCGTGCGCGCCGCGAGCACGCGGCTGCGGTTGAGGGTGTGGATCAGCCGGGCGAGCAGTTCGGGGTTGGCACGGGCGTCGAGCGCGACGCGCAGGCTCACCAGGCCGGGGGTGGTCCGGTAACCGCGCAACAGCTGCCGGGCGAGTTCGACGAGATCGGATCGGAGCGCGCCGGTGTCGATGGGCACGGGCAGCGGGCTGCGCGCTTCGAGGGCCTGGACCAGCAGGTCGTCCTTGCTCGACCACCGGCGGTAGAGGGCGGCGCGCCCCACCCGCGCGCGTCGTCCGACCGCGTCGAGCGTGAAACCACGCCAGCTCGTCTCGGAGTACACCTCGAGCACGGCGTCGAACACGCGGTCCTCCAGGTCGGCGTCGCGGGGGCGTCCGCGGCGGCGCGGTGCGGGTGCTTCGGTCACGTCGGGAAAGTGTGCCAGACCACTCCTCGATTTACAGACTGAAATCGTCCGCATTAAGCTGGCGGCGTCCTCCTCCCCCAAGAGCAGACCGAAGGAACGCCATGACCGACCCCACTCGGGTTCCCGTCGTGATCGGCGTCGGCGACCTGCGCTCCGGCCGTGCCGGTGCGCCCGCCGACCCGCGTGAACCGCTCGACCTCATCCACGAGGCCACCCTCGCCGCGATCGCCGACTCCGGCGCCGATCTCGCCACGCGGATCGACACCATCCACGCGATCAAGACCGCGAGCTGGAACTACGACGACCTGCCGGGCCTGCTCGCCGAACGTCTCGGCGCGACGCCCGAGCACACGTCGACCACGCCGATCGGCGGCCACTGGCCGGCGGCCCTGCTCGATCGCATCGGCCACGACATCGCCGCGGGCACCAGCACCGTCGCGCTGCTCGTCGGCGGCGAGGCGCAGGCCTCGGCGACCAACTCGTACAAGGCCGGAACGGATCCGGTCACGCTGGGATGGACCACCGCCCCGGGCGGCCCCGCGCCTATCAGCAACAAGGACCTCGGCAGCCCCGCGATGCAGCGCGCCGGGATGATCGTCCCCACGCGGGTCTACCCGCTGTTCGAGAACCGGCTCAGCCACGATCTCGGGCACTCGCGCGAGAAGTCGCTCGACTGGTCGGCGACGCTGTACGCCGCCTTCTCCGAGTTCGCCGCCGGGAACCCGGCGTCCTGGAACCCCGAGCGCCGCACCGCCGACGACATCCGCACCATCGCCGGCAAGAACCGCCTCGTCACCGACCCGTACCCGCTGATGGTCAACGCGATGCCGTTCGTCGACCAGGCCGCTGCCGTGGTCGTCACCTCGCTCGCCGTGGCCCGCGAATTCGGTGTCCCCGACGACCACCTGCTCTACGTGTGGGGCGGCGCCGGCGCGACCGAGCCCTCGGACGTGCTCGCCCGCGGCGACTTCGGACGCTCCGCCGCACTCGACGATGCGCTGCGGCGCACGCTGTCGGCGAGCGACCTGCGTCCCGGCGACTTCGACATCATCGACGCCTACAGCTGCTTCCCCGTGGTCCCGAAGCTGCTCATCGAGCAGCTCGGCCTCCCCCGCGACACCGTCCCGTCGGTGACCGGCGGCCACTCCTTCTTCGGCGGCCCGCTCAACAGCTACACGCTGCACTCCGTGGTGTCGGTGGCCAAGCGGCTGCGCCAGGACGGCGAGCTCGCCCTCGTGCACGGCAACGGTGGCTACCTGACCTACCAGCACGTCGTGGTCCTCGGCTGCGCGCCGCACACCGACGGTTACGTCGGCGACCCCGAGCACGTGCTGCTCGAGCCGTCCGCGCCGGAGACAGCCACCGATTACAGCGGCGAGGTCCAGATTGTCACCGCCACGGCCGAATTCGGTCGCGACGGCAACCCGTCGATCGGTTTCCTCGTCGGCCTCACCCCCGACGGCCGGCGTGTCTCCGGCCAGACCGACGCCACCGGCGCCGCAGTCCTCGCCGCCGGAGTCGACATCGTCGGCGAGACCGTCCACGTCACCGACGACGGCGGCATTCTCACCGTCACCCGCATCGAACACCTGTGCCCCGAGGAGTACCGGTCGTGAGCGAACCCGTCGTTCACGTCGAGAAACGCGAGCACGTCCTGCTCGTCACCATCAACCGCCCCAAGGCGGCCAACAGCATCAACGCCGACGTGCACCAGGCACTCGGTGAGGCCTGGGACCGCGCCGAAGAGGACCGCGACGTGCGCGTCGTGGTGCTCACCGGCGCAGGCGGCGCCGTCTTCTGCGGCGGCGCCGACCTCGAGGCCCTCGGCACCAAAGGGCCGGACGGCGTCACCCCGCCCGAAACCGCCCACTGGGGCTTCGCCGGTGTCGTCAAGCACCACATCTCCAAGCCCGTCATCGCCGCGGTCAACGGCACCGCGCTCGGTGGTAGCACCGAACTCGCCCTCGCGAGCGATCTCGTCGTCGCATCCGAAACCGCCGAATTCGGTCTGCCCGAGGTGCACCGCGGCCTGATCGCCGGTGCCGGCGGCGTGTTCCGCATCGGCCAGGCCATCCCCCGCGCCGTCGCGATGGAACTCGTCCTGACGGGCAAGCCGATGTCGTCCGCCGACGCGCTGCGCTGGGGCCTCGTCAACCGGGTCGTCCCACAGGACGAGGTCCTCGACACCGCTCTCGCTCTCGCCGCCGACATCGCGAAGGGCGCCCCGCTCGCCGTGCAGGCCGGCAAGACCGTCGCCCGCGGCATCATCGACGGCAACGTCCCCGCCGAGGACCTGCCCTGGGAACTCACCGACAAAGCCCTCGCACGTCTCACCACCAGCGCCGACACCCTCGAAGGCGTCATGGCCTTCATACAGAAGCGCGAACCCGTCTGGAAGGGCGAATAGGCATGACCACCACCGAAGTGGTTCGTCGGGCCTGATCTCGGCGCTGTTCAGCCACGGCATCGCCACCCCGCACATCGTCTCGTCGGGCAACTCGACCTGATCGAGCGGTTCGCGCGTCCCGCGCTCAGCGCTGCCTCGACCTGACCGTAGGCCTCTGCCCGAATCAGGGGGAGGAAATGTGCGACTTTCCTTGCGGAAGCGCATATTTCCTTCCCCTACTCGTGTCAGTCACGCGCACGGAGCATCTCCAGGGCGACGACGACCACCACGGCGATCACGACGTGCATCAGCGTCAGGGCGACGGTGCTCGGCGTGTCGAAGTCCGCGGAGATCGTGCCCTGGATCGTCGCCAGCGGCAGCAACGCCCCGACGACCTGGGCGATCCGCGCGAAACCGTTCCACCACAGGGTGAGCAGGGCCGCGACGGCGAGACCGACGGTGAGCGGGACGACGGACATGAGCACCACGCCACCGGGCGCCGCGCTCACCACCTCACCGGCGTCGGTGTGTTCGAACGAGCCACCCGCGATGAGCCCGACGGCCCACAGCGCGAGGTCGATCACCAGTGCGGTCACGACGGACGCGGCGACCACCACGGCGGAACGCGCGAGCCGGGACTGCGGGAGATGCGTAGAGGTACCGGATGTTTCGGTGACGGACATGGATCCTCCTGATGGGCGTTCCTTCTGACGACGCCCATCCTGCGACCTCGAGCCGACTCGAGGTCAAGAGGATTCAGTCGAGATCTTCGGCGAGCTCCATCCATTGCTCCTCGGCCGCTTCCTTCTCCGCGACCACCTCACGCAACTGCGCGTCGAGTTTCTGCAGCCGGTCAGGATCGGTCGCCGCCTCCGCGAGGTCGTGGTGCAGCTTCTCCTCCTTCTCGGTCAGCTTCGCGACGAGACGCTCCAGGCGCGACAGTTCCTTGCGCGCGGTGCGTTCGGCGGCACCGTCGCGCTTCTTCGGCTGCTCGGCGGCGTCACCGGTCTTCGAGACGGTCGACGCCACCGACGGCACGTCGCCGTCGCCCATGGCCGCGCGCCGGCGCAGGTACTCCTCGATGCCACCGGGAAGGTTCGTCAGGCGGCCGTCGCCGAACAGGGCCCACGTCGAATCACAGATGCGTTCGACGAGATACCGGTCGTGGCTGATGACCACGAGGGTTCCGGCCCAGCCGTCGAGCAGGTCCTCGAGCTGCTGGAGGGTGTCGATGTCGAGGTCGTTGGTGGGCTCGTCGAGGAGCAGCACGTTCGGTTCGGCCATGAGCACGCGCGTGAGCTGCAACCGGCGACGCTCACCACCGGACAGGTCGCCGACGGGGGTGCGCTGCCGCGCCGGTGTGAAGCCCAGACGTTCGGCGAGCTGACCGGCGGAGATCTCCTTGTCGCCCAGTGTGATCCGCTCGGCGACGTCCTTGACGGCGTCGAGCACCCGCATGTCGGTGGGCAGGTCGTCGAGTTCCTGCCGCAGCCAGCCGATCTCGACGGTCTGCCCCTGGACGCGCCGTCCCTGCGCCGGTTCGAGTTCGCCCGCGAGCGTGCGCAGCAGGGTCGTCTTGCCCGAACCGTTGACGCCGACGAGACCGATCCGCTCGCCCGGACCGAGACGCCAGGTGAGGTCGCGGACCAGTTCGCGCCCGTCCGGGGTGGTGAGGGTGGCGTCCTCGAGTTCGATGACGACGCGGCCCAGGCGGCGCTTCGCGAACGATGCCAGCGCCACCGAGTCGCGCGGCGGCGGCACGTTCGCGATCAGCGCTTCGGCGGCCTCGATGCGGTACTTCGGCTTGGACGTGCGGGCCGGAGCTCCGCGACGCAGCCACGCGAGTTCCTTGCGCGCGAGATTGCGGCGGCGTTCCTCCATCGCGTCGGCCTGGCGGGCACGCTCGGCGCGCGCGAAGATCCAGTCGTTGTAGCCGCCCTCGTAGCTCTCGACCCGGCCGTTCACGACCTCCCAGGTGCGCGTCGCGACGGTATCGAGGAACCAGCGGTCGTGGGTGACGACGACGAGCGCGCTGCGCCGCGACAGCAGGTGCTCGGCGAGCCACTGCACGCCTTCGACGTCGAGATGGTTCGTGGGCTCGTCGAGGACGAGCAGGTCGAGATCCTGCACGAGGGCTGCGGCGAGGGCGACCCGGCGACGCTCACCACCGGACAGACCGTCGACAACCGCGTCGAGACCGAGATTGTCGATGCCGATACCGGTGAGCACCGAGCGGATGCGCGCATCACCGGCCCACTCGTGCTCGGCCACATCGAGCGGCCCGAGGACCACCTCGCCGACGGTCGAGCCCTCCGGCAGACCGCCGCGCTGCGTCACGACGGCCATGCGCAGACCGTTCACGCGGCTCACCCGGCCCGAATCGGGCTCCTCGATGCCGGCGAGCACCTCGAGCATCGTCGTCTTGCCGCCGCCGTTGAGGCCGACGACACCGATCCGCTCCCCCTCGTTCACGCCGAGGGACACCGAGTCGAGTAACGGCTTGATGCCGAACGACTTCGAGACCTGTTCGAGGTTGATCAGATTCGCCACGTGGAGGAACGCCTTCCGAGAATTGCGGAGATGTACTACAGCATCAGGAGTGTGCGGGATCGGCGTCGCCGACGACACGGGCTCCGGGCACCGGACCGGAGGCGACCCGCACCGTACGGCACACACCGGCACCGGCGAGTTCGGCACTCACGGTGACGGCGGCGTGCTGGTCCTCGACGAGGAACGCGCAGGTGGGGCCGGAACCGGAGACGATGCCCGCCAGGGCCCCGGCCTCGACACCCGCCCGGAGCGTGCGTCGCAGCATCGGGTCGAGGGACAGGGCCGCGGCCTGCAGGTCGTTGCCGAGCAGCGGCGCGAGCTGGTGGGCGTCGCCGGAGCCGAGCGCGGAGAGCACGGCATCCGCGCTGCCGATGCGCTGAGGTTCTCCCTCGGCACGCAGCCGGTCGAGTTCACGGAAGACGACCGGTGTGGACAGGCCCCCCTTCGCGAGGGCCAGTACCCAGTGGAAGGTGCCGCGGGTGAGGACGGGGACGAGGCGCTCGCCCCGCCCTGTTCCGATCGCCGTTCCGCCGTGGAGGCAGAACGGCACGTCGCTGCCGAGGCGGACGGCGAGATCCGCGAGGTCCTCCCGGGGCGCCCCGATGCCCCACAGTGTGTCGAGCGCGACCAGCGTCGCGGCAGCGTCGGCGCTGCCACCGGCCATTCCGCCGGCCACGGGGATGCCCTTGTCGATCGTGATCGCCACGTCGGGTGTACGTGCGGCCCGTTCCGCCATCATCTCGGCGGCGCGCCACGCCAGGTTCGTCGAATCGGTAGGTACCGACTCGGCGCCCGCGCCGCGCACCGTCACGCTCAGGGTGTCGGCCGGGACCACCGACACCTCGTCGTACAGGGACAGAGCCTGGAAGACGGTGTGCAGGTCGTGGTAGCCGTCAGGACGGAGGTCACCCACCGCGAGATGCAGGTTGACCTTGGACGGGACCCTCACTGTCACGGGGGTCGGCACGACGGAAAGCACGAGTACAGAGCTTACTCGGGATACGGATGCTTCCCGACCGCCGCGGCCACGCTCTACGATCGATCGACTCTGAACACTCTGGAGGAAATGTGACTCGTTCCGTACGTAATGCGGTCGCCGTCTGCGCCGTCGCCGTGGCGGCCACCATGGGAACCGCCGGCGTCGCCTCGGCCGAACCGGCTCCGCCGCGCGTCTGCTCGCTCGGCGACCTGGTCCTGCGCTCGCTGAATCTCGTGGACTGCGTGACCCCTCCCACGGGCTCCGCCGGAATGGCGACCGGCTCCGCCGACTCGGCGGGCTCGTCGACCGGTTCGTCGAACTTGGGCATCACCGGTTACGGGGCAATGATCGGCTGACCGGACGAACGAATCCGGGCCGGCACCCTGAGGTGCCGGCCCGGATTCGGAGAATTATCGGTATCAGCCGATGACGTTCACGCCGGTGGCCTGCGGGCCCTTCTGGCCCTGGCCGATCTCGAAGCTCACGCGCTGGTTCTCCTCGAGGGTGCGGAAGCCGCGGCCCTGGATCTCGGAGAAGTGCACGAAGACGTCAGCGGAGCCGTCCGAGGGAGCGATGAAGCCGAAGCCCTTTTCGCCGTTGAACCACTTCACAGTACCTTCAGCCATGTTGCTGTCCTTCACTTGCAGGCAGAACGGATGTAGACGTTCCGTCTCGTCGGGAGTCGGTTTCGGCCCCCGGGTCTGTCACTACACGGCTGAAACGATTCCATCGTGGCTATCGCATCCGCTCGCAACCAGAAATGTGCGAGGGGTAAACCACGAACACACTACCTAACGACCGAGGACAACTTAACCACACATCGCATCCGACCGCCAGGACGAGTGACCGGGATCACTCCACCCCTACGAGCCGCACGAAGGCTGCGGCGTCGAGCTTCTCCCCGCGGGTCGACGGCTCGATACCGGCCGCCAGCAGGCGCCTCTCGGCCTCCGCGGGCGAACCTGCCCATCCACTCAACGCTGCGCGCAACGTCTTTCGCCGTTGAGCGAAGGCCGCGTCGACGACGGCGAAGACCCGGGCGCGTGTCCGGGCGTCGGTGGGCCACGGTGGCTCCGCATAGCGGTCGACACGCACGAGGCCCGATTCCACCTGGGGAACGGGCCAAAAGACCGCACGCCCGACGGCGCCGGCCCTGCGGACGTCGCCGAAGAACCGCGCCTTCACGCTGGGTACGCCGTAGATCTTACCGCCCGGTTCTGCTGCGAGCCGATCGGCGACCTCGGCCTGCACCATCACGAGAGCGGTTCGCAGAGTAGGGAATTCAGAGAAAAGGTGCAGCAGCACCGGCACCGCGACGTTGTAGGGCAGGTTCGCGACCAGCGCGGTGGGCGTGACGGGAAGATCCTTCGGCAGCACCTTCATCGCGTCCATGTGCACGACGTCGAAGCGGTCGGCGAGCTGCGGGGCCCGCTCCCGCACGGTAACGGGAATACGCTGCGCGAGAACGGGATCGAGCTCGACAGCGACCACACGGTCGACGACGTCGAGCAGGGCGAGGGTGAGCGAACCCAGGCCCGGCCCGACCTCGAGCACGACATCCTCAGGGCCGACCCCGGCGACGTTGACGATGCGGCGCACCGTGTTCGCGTCGTGCACGAAGTTCTGGCCGAGCTGCTTCGTCGGGCGCACCCCGAACTCCTCCGCGAGTGCGCGGACCTCGGCGGGCCCGAGCAGCGCGGCGAGGCCGCGCGGAGAAGCCGGAGTGGCCCTCGGAGTGGTTTCGGGATCGTCTGCTGACACGTGGTGAACCTAGCGCACTCGGGAGCAGGTCACACCGCGCACACCCGCGCCGGTCAGCGCAGACCGAGCTTGCTGGTGCAGGATGGCCAGGCGCCCCAGCCCTGGGCCGCCTGGACCTTCTCCGCGACGGCGATCTGCTGCTCGCGCGTCGCGAGATCGGCACGCGGCGCGTACTGGGTGCCGCCGAAGCCGGCCCACGTCTGCTGCGTGAACTGCAGGCCACCGTAGAAACCGTTGCCGGTGTTGATCGCCCAGTTGCCGGTCGCCTCGCACTGCGCGAGAGCGTCCCAGGTGGAGCCGCGACCGGAGGCCGGCACGGCGGGCTTCGGCTTGGTGCCGACGCGGACCACGACGGGCCGCGGCTCGACGAGGACCTTCGAAGCGGTCTCGGCGCGTCCGACCTCGACACCGTTGACGGTGTGAACGTCGAAGGTCACCGACCGCTCGCCCGGAGCACCCGGGTCGCTCACGGCGGCCTCACCCTCGAGCATGTTCGGATCGTCCACGCGGTTCTCCGGCGGGGCGATCGGCAGGTTCTCGGTCCGCGACTCGGTCCGGTCGCGGGTGACCACGACCTCCATGCCCTCCGCGAGTTCCGCGTCGAGGGCAGGGGTGACGCTGTCGGCCTGCTCGAGCTTCGCGCCCTGGGCCTCGAGGAACTCGGCGACCGTCGGCGCTGCGACGCGCACCTCGGCGGCGGGCGCGCCGTTGTCGGCGAAGCGCACCGTCTTGGGGTTGACGACCTCGAGATCGGCACCGTCGAGCGGGAGGCGGTGCGAACGGGAGGCGGAGACGTAGGCGTCGTCGGAGAGGCGGAACTGGTCGAGCGCCTCGTCGACGGTCAGCGCGGTGGTCCACACCGAGCGCTCCTCACCGTCGACGGTGAGGCGCAGCTCGCGAGCCTGTCGCAGGACGATGGTGTCGCCGTCTGAGACGGACGAGTCCACGGCCGGGGCCACGACGTCGTTCTCGTCGACGGTGTAGCCGGCTGCGGCCAGGATGTCGCCGACGTTGGAGTTCATCGTGCCGAAGGCACGCTGCTCGCCGTCGACGTCGAGGACGACGTCCTTGTGCTGAACCACAGCAGCGGCGCCACCGGCACCGAGGGTGACGAAGACGGCGGCGACCACCGAGTAGAACACCGGCGACTTGAGGCGATTGATCTTGGTGAAAGGTGACACGATTATTTCCAGACGGACGACAACTGTGATCACAGCACGGTAACGAGACGGCATTGTTATCGCAACTTCATCGCGTTTACCTGCACAGATCATGATTTCTGTCAGATCACGACGCACGTCACAGATATCGGATCGATATTAGCTCGATCATTTTCGAGTGTCCGAAATCGCCATTTTCGATCGACACTCGGAAGAAGAACTTCCTCGCGATTCGGGCGGCAAGGACATGGACTCCGTGAGGTAGCCGAGGATCGCGCGCAGCTGTGCCCTGCCCCATGCGGGGGCGTTCGAGGTGCCGATGCCCACAGGCTCGGACGGAGCGGCCGGCTTCGCGGGCGCAGCGGTTTCCGGGACCGCCTACCGATGGTCGCGGTTGCCGGTGATCGGCTTCGTCAGCGTCCGGCCGACCCGCTGGGAATCGGGAGATCGGCGGATCCGCTCGGTACGGGGAACTGCGGAATCGTCACAGCCGGGGTGGTGCCCGTGCGGGCCATCACGTCCATCAGGACGGCGTGCATGGTCGCGACCTGCACCGGGTCGAAGTTCGCGAGATCGAGCGGGTTCGCGCGGTTGCGCGTCTCGAGCGGATCGTCGTGCAGGTCGTAGAGCTCGAACTGCGGCAGCGCGCGTCCCGACGGATCGAAGTACATCGCGTACTTCCACCTGTCCTGCCGGACAGCACGAATGTGGTTGGGCTGCTTCACCGTCGTCTGCCCGTTGGCCGCGGCGGCGTTCTCGTCGTCGAAGGTGAACAGGACGGTGTCCTGCACCTGTGGCGGCGTGCCACCGGACGACACGCTCTCGATGACGGGCGTGAGGTCGACGCCCTTGAACGTCCACGCCGAACGGTCGGGCACGGCGGCCATCGTCGCGAGGGTGGGCATGACGTCGATCAGCGACGCGAGCGCGTCGGTGGAGACCGGCCTCGGGAACATCACCGGATTGCTCACCACGAGAGGGACATTGAGCGTCTCCTCGTAGGCGTTGAAGGCCTTCTGGCGGAGTCCGCCGTGGGAGAGCCCCATCTCACCGTGGTCGGCCACCCGGAAGACGACGGTGCGTTCGCGCATGCCCGAAACCGATTCCAGCGCATCGAGAACCGTCCCGATGTGCTGGTCGACGACCTTGTGCATGTAGGCGTACAGGTTGACGTACTGCCGTGCCGCTTCGGGACCGACGAGCGGACCGAGCGCACCTGCGAGCAGCAGGAGCAGTTCGGCCTGGGCGGTGGGCTTGAAGTTGCGGAGCAGGTCCTCGTCGATGGTGGGCGGCAGGTCGATTCCCTGCTCGAAGACTTCGGGTGCGAAGGCCCCGTAATTGTTGCAGTCGCCGTCGACCTGATCCCAAGTCTTCGGGTACGAGAGGATGTCGTGGGGATTGGCGAACGAGACGATGAGCGCGAACGGCCTGTCGTCGGAGGCGCTGCGCGACCGCAGGAATTCGGCGGCGTCGGAGGCGATCTTGCCGTCGCGGTCGGCGCAGCCACCCCCGAAGTTCTCGGGTGCTGTGTCCTGCCCCGCCTCCGGGGGCTCCCACCCCGCGAAGCCGTACCGCGCGATGTCGTCGGGCGACGGGTCGCCGCCGTCGGCGCCCTTGCTCATGTGCCATTTGCCGCGGTAGTGGACGTCGTATCCGGCGGAGAGCAGCATCTTCGCCATGTTCTGGCCGTCCACCGGCAGCACGGGTTCGGTGGGCGAGAGCGTGCCACCCTCGGTGAGGGTGCTCACCACCCCGTGCTGGGCGGGATAGAGGCCGGTGAAGAACGTGCTGCGACTGGGCGAGCACATCGCGGCGTTGCAGAACGACCGCGTGAAGGTCAGCCCGGTGTCGGCCAGACGCTGCCGGTTGGGCAGGTTGTTGCGCGCCCAGTCGGCCGGCCAGTGCATCGGCTGGCGCTCCTGGTCGGTCATGATGATGAGGATGTTGGGACGCTGCGGTGTCCGAGGCTGTGCCGCAGATGATCCGGCGCCCACGAGGCCGGCAGCGAGGAGCGCACCCGCGCCGACGAGGAAGGTCCGTCGATTGACATTCCACGTGGTGTCGCGACGCGGAACAGCCTGCTGCACGGTCATATCGGTCCTGTCGGAGAGATCCGTGAACGCGTATGTCGTGCAGGAGAATAACAAGAGATATGCGTTGAGCGCGGGTCATCGGACGGAAGAGGCGCTGAGGACGATCGGGGGAAATCGTCCACAGCGCCGCGAAACCGCAGGTCAGGCCGTGCGCAGGAGTGGAACCTTCCGCGCGAGGAATCGGTCGACGCTGAACGCTCCCGCACCGACCGCGGCGAGTAGGAGGGCCCCTGCGCCGAGCGCGGCCACGAGTTCGAAACCGCCGTCGCCGACGTAGAGTCCGTTCTCCACGTGCACGATGAAGAACGCGCCGAGCATGAGCAGGAACAGCAGGACGCCGAAGACGGGGACGAGCACACCGAGGATGAGCGCGAGACCGCCGAGGATCTCGATCCAGGTGGCGACGAACGCCGAGACGGCCGGGGCGGGCACGCCCATTCCTTCGAAGCCGGCCTTGGTGCCTTCGTATCCCCACGAATTGAACTTCTGCAGTCCGTGCGCGAGGAAAATGACGCCGAGTACGAGTCGGGCCACGAGGATGCCGAGGTCGCGGACGAGAGGGGTCTTCATGTCGAGCCTTTCGGGTAGGAGGCCGGAGAGCCCCACTTAGTTGAAGCGACAACTAAGGTAGCAACCCTTGGTTGTAGCTTCAACCAGACTTCTGCGCCGGTTCCGGACGGGTACCGGCGAACGCCTCCCCCAGCAACCGTCGCACGCCCACCTCCGTGACCTCCCGGGGATTCGGATACGGCTTCGCCGTCGCCAGTCGTGCCGCCTCGTCCAGATCGGACTCCCGGAACCCCAGTTCCTCGAGACTCGTCGGCCCACCGGCCGCCGCCACGAGGTCGTAGACGCCCGCGGACGCCGAATCCGTGCCGAGCGCCTGCGCGACCCGCACCATGACGTGCGGTACCGACGGTTCGTTGTAGGCGAGCGCGTGGGGCAGCACGACGGTGTGCGTGGCGGCATGCGGCAGGTCGAACGAGCCGCCCAGCACGTGACAGAGCTTGTGGTGCAGCCCCATTCCTGCCGAGGCGAGACAGGTTCCGGAGAGCCACGCCGCGAGCAGCAGATCCGAACGCCCCTCGGGATCGGCCGAATCCGCACCGAGCGCCGGGATACCCCGGGCGATCGCGGCCACGGCCTCGAGCGCGAGGGCGTCGACGATCGGATTGGCCTGTTCGGAGTAGAGGGCCTCGACCGCGTGGGCCATCGCGTTGATCGCGCTGGTCACCGCCAACGGAATGGGCATCGAGGTGGTGAACTCGACGTCGTAGATCACGGTCTCGGGAAGGATGTCGGGCGACGAACGCGTGGTCTTCACCCCGTCGGCGGTCTCACCGAGAACGGGCGTCACCTCCGACCCGGCGTAGGTCGTCGGCAGGATCACCTGATCGATCCCCGTGCGGAGTGCCAGTGCCTTGGCCAGTCCTGTGGTCGAGCCGCCACCCACCGCGACGACCGCATCGACGTCGTGCTCGGTGACCCGGCCGAGGACCCGTTCGGTCACCTCGACCGGCGTGTGCATCACCGCGCCGTCGAAACGCGCGACCTGCAGATCGCCGAGATACTTCTCGACCAGTTCCGCCTGGTGCCGCACGTGCTCGCCGGCGAGCAGCAAAACGCGGGAACGATCGAGTCGACGTACTTCGTCCGCGACCCGCGAGGCGGTACCGGGGCCGAAGATCACACGTACCGGATGAGAGTTGTAGACGAAGGAGCGCATGCCCGTATTCTCACGACGGGAGTGGGGACGCGCGTGCCCTTTACGAAAGTCCGTACACCCGCTCGGCGTTCGCGGTGGTGGCCGCCGCCAGTTCCTCGGCGTCCTCGCCCCGCACCTCGGCGAGCGCGCGCACGGTGTACGGCAGGCAGTACGACTCGTTCGGCGCGCCCCGGAAGGGATGCGGGGTCAGGAACGGCGCGTCGGTCTCCACCAGCACCAGCTCGCGGGGCACGAGCGGCGCCGCTTCACGCAGGGCCTTCGCGTTCTTGAAACTCACGGTGCCCGAGAAGCTCAGCAGGTATCCGGCGTCGACGCAGCGGCGGGCCATGTCGGCATCCGACGAGAAGCAGTGGAAGATCACCTTCTCGGGTGCGCCCTCGTCGTGCAGGACACGCAGCAGGTCGGCGTCGGCCTCGCGGTTGTGGATCATCAGCGGCTTGCCGAGTCGCTTCGCGAGGTCGATGTGCCAGCGGAAGCCCTCCTCCTGCTCGGCCGGTTCGGCGCACCCGTCGAGCTTGCCGGGCCAGTAGAGGTCGAGGCCGGTCTCCCCCACCGCGACGCAGCGCGGGTCGGCGGCGAGTTTCTCGATCTCGGCGCGGGTAGCGTCGTCGAGACTGTTCGCGCGGGTGGGATGGATGGCGACGGCCGCGTGGACGCGGTCGTCCCAGTGCGCAGCCCGCACGGCGAAACGCGCCGCCTCGAGATCGTCGGCGACGGTGACGATGCGTCCGACCCCCACCGCGGCGGCACGATCGACGATCGCGGAGGTCGTCGCGGCGTCCTCGGCACCGCACGCGTCGAGGTGCGTGTGGGCGTCGACGAGGGGACTCAACGGCTGCGGGGCTTCGGGGGCGGGACGGGCTGCGCTCACGCCCTATAAACTACTGGCCACCATGACTGCGCCTGATTCCTCCCGCCCGGCTGCCGGCGATCCCACCCGCCCGGCGTTCTACGTCACGACCGCGATCGCGTACCCGAACGGCGCCCCGCACATCGGGCACGCCTACGAGTACATCTCGACCGACGCGATCGCGCGGTTCAAGCGTCTCGACGGCTTCGACGTGCGCTTCCTGACCGGCACCGACGAGCACGGCCTGAAGATGCAGCAGACCGCCGCGAAGGAAGGCATCCCGGTCACCGAACTCGCGTCCCGCAACTCGGACGTGTTCGAGGCCATGGACAAGCGGCTGAACATCTCGTACGACCGGTTCATCCGCACCACGGACGCCGATCACCTCGAGGCGAGCAAGGCGATCTGGCAGCGCATGGTCGACTCGGGCGACATCTACCTCGACACCTACGCGGGGTGGTACTCGGTCCGCGACGAGGCGTTCTACACCGACGGCGAGACCACCCTGCTCGAAGACGGCTCGCGGATCTCCACCGACACCGGCACCCCCGTGGAGTGGACCGAGGAGTCCACCTACTTCTTCCGGCTGTCGGCTTATCAGGACAAGCTGCTCGAGCTCTACGAGAAGCAGCCCGACTTCATCGCCCCGGCCACCCGCCGCAACGAGATCGTCAGCTTCGTCTCCGGCGGCCTGAAGGACCTGTCGATCTCCCGCACCACCTTCGACTGGGGTGTGCCGGTCCCCGATCACCCCGATCACGTCATGTACGTGTGGGTCGACGCGCTGACCAACTACCTCACCGGCGCCGGCTTCCCCGACACCGAATCGGAGTCCTACCGCCGCTACTGGCCCGCCGACCTGCACATCATCGGCAAGGACATCACGCGGTTCCACACCGTCTACTGGCCGGCCTTCCTCATGTCGGCGGGGCTCGAACTGCCGAAGCGGGTCTTCGTCCACGGCTTCCTGTTCAACAAGGGCGAGAAGATGTCGAAGTCGGTCGGCAACGTCGTCGACCCGCTCGAGATGGTCGACCGGTACGGCCTCGACCAGCTGCGCTTCTTCCTGCTCCGCGAGATCTCCTACGGCCAGGACGGCAGCTACAGCCACGAGGCGATCGTCACCCGCATCAACGCCGATCTCGCCAACGACCTCGGCAACCTCGCGCAGCGCTCCCTGACGATGGTCGCGAAGAATCTCGAGGGCACCGTGCCCACGCCGGGCGAGTTCACCGCCGACGACGAGGCGATGCTCGCCCAGGCCGACGCGCTGCTCGCGAAGGTGCGCGCCGAGTTCGACGCGCAGGCCCTGCACCTCGGTCTCGAAGCGATCTGGCACGTCCTCGGCGAGACCAACCGTTACTTCTCGGCGCAGCAGCCGTGGGTGCTGCGCAAGACCGATCCCGAGCGGATGGCGACGGTCCTGTACGTCACGCTCGAGGTCGTTCGGATCGTGGGTCTGCTCGTCCAGCCGGTGATGCCCGATGCCGCCGCGAACATCCTCGATCTCCTCGGTCAGACACCCGAGGCACGGCAGTTCGACGCCGTCGCGACCCGCCTGGCTCCGGGCACGACCCTGCCCGCCCCGGCACCGGTGTTCCCGCGCTACGTCGACGAGGACTGAGCGTCCGATCCGGCGACGGAGAGCTTTCACCTGCGTGTTCTCCGTCGCCGCGCAAACCTGTCGGTGCCGTGCGCCACACTGCAGCGCATGCGCAGCGATAGAACACATGTTCGATCCGATGGCCTGAACGAGCACTCCCTGCTCGCCGAGCTGGGCGGTGCCTACGAGCGGGGATGGCAGCCCGCCGACGTGCTCCACGTGACGGCCCGCTCGGGTGGTCCCTCCGATGTCGCACTGACGGCGGCCACGATGCTGTTCGACGCGCAGATCCGGCGCGCGGCCGAACGCGCCCCCGTCGAGTGGGTACGGCAGCTCGACGAGATCACCCGCCGGCACCCGCGTCCGGCCCACGCCGCCGGAGCCCCGACCCTGGCCGACGGTCTGTTCCGCGCGTTCCCCGACGTCACCCGCTTCGAGATCGAAGGGCTCGCCTTCACCTGGAAGTACCTGCCGTCCTTCGCGATCCTCACACCCCCGCCGTCGCGATGGCCGTCCGTCCGGTCCGGCGACCCGTCTGCGCCCGCCCCGCCCGACACCCGGATCCTCGAACGCATCCGGGCACTGCTGTCGAAGGCCGAGTCCACCGACTTCCCCGACGAGGCCGAAGCGCTCACCGCGAAGGCGCAGGAACTCGTCTCGCGTCACGCCGTGGGTGCGGCGCTGCTGGCCGGACCCGACTCCGGCACAGACCCGGTCGTCGGCCGGCGCATCCACCTCGACAGCCCGTACATCCGCGAGAAGGTCCTGCTCCTCACCGCCATCGGCGACGCGAACCGCGTGCGCACGGTGTGGTTCACCCGGGTGCAGGTCGCGACGATCGTCGGTACCGCCACCGACCTGCAGCAGGCCGAGATGCTGTACACCTCGCTGCTCGTGCAGGCCGGACGGGCCGTGCAGGCGGCCGGAACGGCGGGGCGGCGCGGATCGTCCGCGACCTCCTTCCGCCGCGCCTTCCTCACCGGCTACGCGCACCGGATCGGCGAACGTCTCCGCGAGGCGGACGTCCGGGCCACCGCCCACGCCGCCGCCGACGCGCAGATGCCCATCACGAAACTCGCACCCATCCTCGCCAGACGCTCCGACGCCGTCGACACCGAGTTCCGGCGGTTGTTCCCCGTCACCCGCGACTCGCGTAGCCGCGGGGTCGACGCCGACGGCTTCCACGCCGGTCGGGATGCGGCCGAGACCGCCTCGCTGACAACGGAATTCCGCACGGTCGGTCGCTGACCGGATCGATCACCGACGAGGTCGACAGCAGGAGACGGGCGTCACAGGAATTCGCGGTGGCGCCGTGTCACATCCCTGCCACGAGCGGTGTCCTATCGGTGACACCACTTCCGACAAGCGAAGGGAACAGAGCGATGACGACGCAATTCCATGTGGTGGTCGTAGGGGCGGGCTACGCCGGAGTGATGGCTGCGAACCGCTTGCTCGCCGAACACCCCGAGGTGGCGGTCACCGTCGTGAACCCGCGACCGGTCTTCGTCGAACGCGTCCGGCTCCACCAGGTGGCGGCCGGATCCGGAACCGCCACACACGAACTGTCCGATCTCCTGCACCCGCGGGTGACGCTGCACGTCGGCACGGCCGTACGGATCGAGCCCTACGCGGTGTCCCTCGCCGACGGCACGGTCCTGCCATGCGACGCGGTGGTCTACGCCGTCGGCAGCACCACGGGCTCCGGCGCGATCCCCGGTGCGGAGAAGGCGTTCTCCGTCGCCGACCTCGACTCCGCCACTGCCCTGCGCGACGCGCTCCTCGAGGCGGACGATCACGCCTCCGTCGTCGTGATCGGTGGCGGGCTCACCGGTCTCGAGACCGTCACCGAACTCGCACAGTCGCATCCGCGGCACACCCTCGTCCTCGTCGGCGATCCGGGAGCGGCCCTTCCTGTGAACACGCAGCGTTACATCCGCCACCGGCTCGACGAACTGGGCGTTCAGGTCCGGTCGGGAACGCGGGTCGCCCACATCGACGACGGCTCGGTCGTCCTCGACGACGGCTCCGAGATCCCCGCGACCCTCGTGGTCCGCACGGCCGGTTTCTCCGTGCCCGACCTGGCGCGTCGCAGCGGCCTGCCGGTCGACGACGACGGTCGTCTCCGGGTGCGCGACACCCTGCAGGCGGTCGACGGCTCGCCGATCGTCGGCGTGGGCGACGGCATGCCGGTCGTCGGCGTGGGCGACGCAGTGGTGGTGGACGGCAACGACCACCTGCGCATGAGCTGCCAGGCGGCGATGCCGCTCGGCATCCACGGCGCCGACACGGTGTGGCAGTTGTTGCAGGGACGCGAGCCGGCACCGCTCTCGCTCGGTTTCGTCACGACCTGCATCTCTCTCGGCCGCGATCGCGGCGTCGTGCAGTTGTCGGCACGCGACGACACCCCGTCGAGGTGGGCCCTGCGCGGTCGGCTCGCAGCACCGGTGAAGGAAGCCGTCGTTCGTGGGACCATCCACACCATGCAACTCCAGGCGCGCGGACGTGCCCTGCCGTCCCGACGCGGACCGGACACCGCCGCACGCGAGAAGGCTCACGTATGACCGGCGACGACGTCTTCACCGAGCATCGGGGACTGCTGTTCTCGATCGCCTACGAGATCACCGGCAGTGTCGCCGACAGCGAGGACGTCCTGCAGGAGAGTTACATCCGCTGGGCCCGCACCGACACCGGCAGCGTCGACAATCCGCGGGCCTACGCGGCGCAGATCGTGACGCGTCAGGCGCTGAACTCGCTGCGCTCGGCGCAACGCCGCCGGGAGGACTACGTCGGGCCGTGGTTGCCCGAGCCGATGCTCACCGCCCCCGACGCAGCCGCCGAGGTCGAACTCGCCGAGTCGGTGTCGACCGCGATGCTGTTGGTGCTCGAGACATTGACGCCCGTCGAACGCGCGGTTTTCGTGATGCGCGAGGTGTTCGGTTTCGAGTACGGGCGCATCGCCGAGACGGTCGACCGTACCGAGAGTGCCGTCCGGCAGATCGCGCACCGCGCCCGCGAGCACGTCCATGCCCGGCAGCGACGCTTCACTCCCGCGGGCGACGAGACCGACCGGGTGGTCGCGGCGTTCCTCACCGCGGCCACCACCGGCGACCTCGACGGACTGCTGTCGCTGCTGGCTCCCGACGTGCGGTACCTCGCCGACGGTGGCGGCAAGGTCACTGCGGCCCGAGTTCCGGTCTTCGGCTCCGCGAAGGTCGCCGGCCTGTTCCTCGGACTGGTCCGGCATCCGCTGCCCGACATGACCATCGAGCCGGCCGTGGTGAACTCGATGCCCGGTTTCCTCGTCTACTCGGCAGGTGTCCTCGACATGGTGCTGCACCTCGAGATCGACGACCACCTGATCACCGGCGTCTACGTGGTCCGCAATCCCGACAAGCTCACGCATCTCCGGGCTCGTCCCGATGCTTCCGACCAGACATGACAAGCTGACGCCATGCGGATGGAACGACTCGGCCGCGGCGGCACCGTCGATCGCGTGCTCGGTGCACTCGCAGAACGCGCCAGGATCCTCGCGATCCCCGCCCCGGCGGCACTGTCGGGTGAATGGTTCGGGGCGGCGGCCGTGCTCGTCCCGTCCGTGTCCGTCGAATCCGTCCCACCGGCAGAGGTCTTCTCCCTCCCCGCGGACGCTCCCGGGCCCGGCGGTGCCGATCGGCGCTTCCAGCGCAGTGACGACCGGCCGCTCATCGGAGGCGGGCGCATCGGTTATCTCGCCTACCCGGATCGCATCCCGGACCGACCCGCGCTGCCCCTCGCCGCGAGCGGGTGGACCGACACTGTCCTGCGTCTCGACGCCGACGGGTGCTGGTGGTACGAGACCCTCGGTACCGCACCCTGCCCCGACGATCTCGCCGCGGCAGTCCTCGATTCACCGTCGACCGCCGCCCCGCCGACGAACGCCACAGAGTCGACGAACGCCACGGACTGGCACATCGACTGGACACCACCGCCTCGCGACGAGCACCGCCGCGGCGTCGAACACTGTCTCGACGCGATCCGCGCCGGCGAGGTGTACCAGGCGTGCGTGTGCACGCGGTTCACGGGCAGATGGGACGGCGATCCGCTGGCGTTCTTCGCCGACGGGATCTCCCGGACTGACCCTCCGCGCGCCGCCTACCTGCAGGGATCGTGGGGTGCGGTCGCGTCGCTCTCGCCCGAACTGTTCGTCTCCCTCCACGGCGACACGCTGCGGTCGAGTCCGATCAAGGGCACCCTCCCCCTCTCCGCCGACCCCGCCGGGCTACGGGCATCGGTCAAGGACGTCGCCGAGAACGTGATGATCGTCGATCTCGTCCGCAACGATCTCGGCCGCGTCGCCGAGACCGGTTCGGTGCGGGTCGAGGATCTTCTGACCGTGCGTCCCGCACCCGGCGTGTGGCATCTGGTGTCCACCGTCGCGGCGGAGCGGCGACCGGGTGTGACGGTCGCCGATGTGCTCGACGCGGCGTTCCCGCCCGCATCGGTGACGGGCTGCCCGAAACTCCGCGCCCGGACGCTGCTCACCAGGTGGGAGGGTTCCGCGCGAGGTGTCTACTGCGGCACCGTCGGCATGTCGAGTCCGATCGCCGGCACCGAACTGAACGTCGCGATCCGCACCGTCGAGTTCGGGCACGACGACAGCGGCAACGGCGTGTGCGCGCTCGGTGTGGGAGGCGGCATCACCATCGACTCCGATCCCGACGCGGAATGGCAGGAATGCCTCGACAAGGCCGCCAGCATCCTCGCGCTCGGCGACGCGCGGGCAGCCGTTCAGCACACCTCGTCGGGAGGCGACGGCAACTCGTAACGGTCGAGGACCTCCTCGAGTCGCACCGAGGTGGAACGGCAGATGCGGGCTACGACGGCATCGGCGTCGAGCCCCCATGTGCGGAGCAGACCGTCGCCACCGGCGGCGACGATGGTGCTGTCGGGCGCGAAGGTCACCTGCCATCGTCCCGTTCCCATGTCGGTGACCGGGCCACCGATCTCGTGCATGCCGCCCGGGTCGGCGACGTCCCACAGACGGACAGTGCCGTCGTCGCTGCCGCTGACCGCGCGGGTGCCGTCGAGGGTGATGGAGACGGAGTAGACCGTGCCGGTGTGGCCGCTCAACCGGGTCTCGCGGGCGACGAAGTCACCGGACTCGGTGCGGTCCCAGACCACCACGTCGTGGTCGTCCCCGCCGGTCACCAGCACGTCGCTCGACCCGCCGAAGGCCACGGTGTTCACGCCGGTTGCGTGCCCGTCCGAGACGTTCACCCGTGTCGGGGAGCGCGGATCGGTCACGTTCCAGGCGTAGATCTCGCTGTCGGCGCTCGTGACCACGAGACTTCGGCCGTCGGGGCTGATGGCAGCACTGCGCACGAGATTCTTCGGTCCCGTCAGCGGCTGGCCCCACGGCACCGGTTCGGCGGGATCCGCGATGTCCCACAACTGCACCGTGGAGTCGTCGGCGCCGGTCACGAGGGTCGTGCCGTCGGGTCCGAACGCCAGGGCGGAGGTGAACCTCGTGTCGAGCGGCACCGGATCGCCGAACGGCTTCGGTGTTGCCGGATCGCGCACGTCCCACAATTGCACGCTGCCGCCGGAGGTCGGTGCCGTGGCCAGGATCGTGCCCGCGGGCGAGAGCGCGCACACGTACGCACCGCCGAGCGGGCGCGGCAACGCGATCCCACCGGCGCGGTTCCAGTCGCCGCCCTGATCGACCCGCCAGAGCGTGACATCCGGTCCGTAGCTGCCGGTCGCGACGAGGGCTCCGGCACGATCGATCGCCGGCCTGGTCAGCGCTCCGTCGGCGACCGCCATCCGGGTCTGCGGCATCGTCCACACCCGGACGTTGGAATCCTGTCCGCCGGTGACGACGGTGGTCCCGGTCGGGCTCACCGCGAGCGTCGGGACACCGCCTCCGTGCCCGGTCAGCGGCGGGCCGATCTCGTCGAGGGTTCGTGTCGACGGGTCGACGTCCCACAGTTTCGCGGTGCCGTCCCAGGACGCGCTCGCCAGTGTGCGTCCGTCGGGGAGGAAGGCGATGTTCCAGACACCGCCGGTGTGGGCGTTCGTCGGCACCCCCAGCGGGCGGGCCGCGCTCGGATCGGTGGTGTCGAACAGGTGCAGCACACCGTCGTCGCTGCTCGCCGCGAGGATCGTGCCGTCGCCGTTGAAGCTCACCGAATGGGCCACGTCGCCGAAACCGGTGAGCGGCTCACCGAGCGGCACCGGCCGCGAGGGCGTGCTCACGTCCCATAGCCGGACGGTGCGGTCGTCGCTCGACGTGGCGAGGACCTGCCCACCGGGACGGAAGGCCACCGTCCGCACACCACCGTCGTGCTCGTCGACCAAGGTGACGGGGAACCGGCCCGATCCGGGATCCGAGGTGTCGACGAGTGCGACGTGCCCGTCGTCGTAGGGCACGGCGAGCACCCGCCCGTTGGGTGAGTACCGCACGTTGTGCACGGCGCCGTCGGCGTAGACCTGCCGGTCGAGCACCACGCGCGGCGCGGCACGATCGGACGCGTCGTAGATCCACACACCGCCGTCACCTGCCCCGATCGCGAGGAAACGGCCGTCGGGGCTGAACGAGACGGACGCCATGTACTTCGACGACAACCGCAACGGCTCGCCCACGGCGGACGGTTCGTCGCCGTCGAGTGCCCACAGGCGGACGGTGCCGTCATCGCTCGCCGACGCGAGGGTGGCCCCGTCGGGGGAGACGACGACGCCGTAGACCGGCCCGGTGTGTCCGCTCAGTGTGTAGGCGAGGGGCACGGCCTGGCTGGCGATGAGCCTCGAGTACGCGACCGGGCTGTCGGGCTGGAGTTCGGCCGCGACGAGCGCCAGGTTCGCCGAGATCGTGGAGTCCTTGTCCCGCAGGGAGTCGGACAGCGCGACGATCTGCTGGAACTGCGCGGTGCTCCGTGCCGTCTCGGCCCGGCTCTTCGCGTCCCAGGCCAGTCCGGTCATGACGAACGCGATGATCGTGGACAGCGCCATCGCGGTGATGCCGACCCGCCGGGTCCGGGTCTCGCGGGCGATCTGCCGGCGGGAGGCGTCGAGGAAGGCCACCGCGGTGGGGCTGAGCGCGACCGGCCCGCGCCGGCCCTCGGGAGTGCCCGCCATGGCGAGGTGCGGATTCTGCTCGGACACGACGTCCATGCGTCCGCGCTGGTAGAGCAGCTCGCGGTTGCGTCCGGAGCCGAGCCAGGTCGACGCGTCGGCCTCGATCTGCTGTCGCAGGGCGGCACCGGCGCGGTCCTGCTGGATCCAGGACTTGAGTCGGGGCCACGCGTCGATCACCGCATCGTGGATGAGTTCGACATAGTCGGCGTCGACGACGAGCACACGTGCCGACACGAAATGGTCGAGGACGCGCTTCGACGCGTCGCGATCCTCCCCGCCGACCGCGAGCAGTTCGTTCAGCGACCGCGCGATCTTGACGTCCGTGCCGGTCGTGGTGACGTACACCAGGTGGACGAGCATCGAGCGGGCACGGGCACGGTCGGAATCGTCGGCGAGACTCTCCCACGCTCGTTCGGCGCCGGCGGCGACGGATCCGCGGACCCCGCCGGTCGCGCGGTAGGCGGCGACGGTGAGCGTGCCCCCGCTGCGCTTGTCCCACAGGGAGTCGAGCAGGTGGGACAGCAGGGGAAGCTCGGTGCCGCTGATCTCACCGTCGGCCAGTCCGGTGAGGTCGTGGAGGATGAGGTCGACGAGACCTGGTTCGAGGCGGACACCCACGAGTTTGGCGGGCGCGGTGATGACCTCGACGAGATCGTCGCGGTCGAGGGGCTGGACGGTCTTGGTCCGCCGTTCGAGGGCCCGGGCGAGCACGGGAGTGGCCACTGCCTGGTCGTAGAAGTCCGACCTCATCGTCGCGACGACGAGTGCGGGCGCGTCGCCGTCCGAACCGGTCGACGCCGTCTCGATCAGGGTGAGGAACTCGGTGCGCAGAGCGACGTCGCTGCACTGGGTGAACAGTTCCTCGATCTGGTCGACCACGATCAGCAGCAAGGACGACGACGTACGGGAGGTCGCGGCACGCAGGGACGCGTGGACGGCGGTGTGGTCGGCGGGGTCGCCGACGTCGGTCAGTTCGGGGAGCGCGTCGACGAGTCGTGCCACCGGGTCGGTGCCGGGGGTGAGGACCACCGGGTGGCAGTCCGGCGCGGAACACAGCTGGGGAATGAGACCGGCCTGTACGAGCGAGGACTTGCCGACGCCGGAGGCACCGGTCACCACGACCGGGCCCTGCCCGTGGGAGGCCGTCACCACGTCGGCGAGGGTCCGCACACTCTGGGCGCGCCCGAAGAACAACCGGGCGTCGTTCTGACGGTAGGAGGCGAGTCCCTTGTAAGGGCGGATCCCGGGCGGCACCGATACCGATGCCGATTCCTTGGTGCGCGGAGCGTTCGCCTGGCCGCGCGCGGCCTTCCACCAGTTCTCCCACTGCTTCAGGGAGTACAGACCGGGGGCCGGCGGTTCGGCGTTGAGCTCCCGCGCCGCGCGGATGAGGACCACGAGCACCGGATGCACCGACTCGAAGTTGGCCGGCATCCGGTTGCCGCTGCGCCAGTCGCTGACCCGCTGTACGGAGACGGTCCGGTCGCTGCCCACCGCCCGGGCGACGGTCGCGGCATCCGAGACGACCTTCTTGAGGGCGGGACGACCGGCTGCGGCGAACAGCATGCGCAACTGGTCGGCGAAGAACTGACGCTGCGCCGAACCAGGCTTTCCGCCGGTCTCTGACATCCGTTCCGCGCCCTTCGTGCTCCCGTTCCCCGCCTGCAAACATCCGCTGCGGAAAAATTCCTCACCACGTCTGAGCAGGGATGATACCGGTTCCGCGCCGGTCGGTATTCTTCGTCCCCATCAAAGACGGGGAAGAGTGGTGACCACGCAAGGTTCGGCCTTGCAGTGTGGGGCGGGGGCCTCCACGCCGATAGGGACTGACGAGGGGTAGTTCCGGGTCGGCGTGGAGGCATGCTCCACATACGTTCGGCCCCGCATCACGCGGGGCCCTTCGCGTATCCCCGGCCTACTTCACGACGTCGGGATCGTCCGTCGCGACGGGGCTGTTCAATAGATACGGATCGCGATCCAGGTAGGCCTTCGTCTCCCGCGCGATCAGTCCCGACAGCACCAGCAGACCGATCAGGTTCGGCAAGGCCATGAGGCCGTTCATCACGTCCGAGAAGTTCCAGACCACCTCGAGCTGGGTGGTGGCACCGATGAACACCACGATCACGAAGATCGCGCGGTAGGGCACCACGCCGCGGCGACCGACGAGACGCTCGACGCACCGCTCGCCGTAGTACGACCAGCCGAGGATCGTCGAGAAGGCGAAGAAGACGACCGAGATGGCAACGATCCAGTGACCCCAGTCCCCACCGAGGCCGTCGGCGAAGCCGGCCGATGTCATCGCGGCGCCCTGCTCGCCGGACTCCCAGGCTCCGGTCGTGACGATGACCAGACCGGTGAAGGTGACGACGATGATCGTGTCGATGAACGTCTGGGTCATCGACACCAGGCCCTGACGCACCGGGTGGGTGGTCTGGGCGGCCGCGGCGGCGATCGCCGCGCTGCCCATGCCCGACTCGTTCGAGAAGATGCCGCGCGCCACGCCGTAACGCAGAGCGATCATGAAGACCGATCCGATGAAGCCACCGGTGGCCGCCGTGCCGGTGAAGGCATCGGTGAAGATGAGCGCGAAGGCATCGGGGATCTGCGTGAAGTTGACCGCGAGGACGATGATGCCGGCGCCGACGTAGAGGAGGATCATCGCGGGCACGAAGCCGGCGGTGACCCTGCCGATGGACTTGATGCCGCCGAGCAGGACTGCCGCGGCGAGCACGGTCATCACGATGCCACTGAGCCAGGTCGGCACACCGAAGGTGCCGTCGAGCTGGGTGGCGACGGTGTTGGCCTGGGTCATGTTGCCGATGCCGAAGCTGGCGAGCACGGCGAACACCGCGAACAGCAGGCTCAGGACGAGACCGGCCTTGTTGGGGATGGCGCGGGCGAGGTAGTACTGCGGACCACCGCTCTGCTCACCCTTGGCGTCGGTCGTGCGGTACTTCACGCCGAGGAACGCCTCGGAGTACTTGCTGGCCATGCCGACCAGGCCGGTGACCCACATCCAGAACAGCGCGCCGGGCCCGCCGAAGTAGATCGCGGTGCCGACACCAGCGATGTTGCCCACGCCCACCGTCGCGGCGAGCGCGGTGGTCAGTGCCTGGTACTGGGAGATGTCGCCTTCGGTGGCGCCTTCGTCGTGGCGGGTGATCAGACCCAGCCGCAGTGCGGGCCACAGCTTGCGGAACTGGATGCCCTTCAGCCGAATCGTGAGCACGAGGCCCGTGCCCAACAGCAGCGGGATGAGCAGGTACGGCCCCCACACCACCCCGCCCACCTCGACGAGGAAATCGTTCACCGAATCCATCCGCGTCCTCCTGATCGTCCGAAGCCCCCGACAGCGTCCGACCGGCCGGTGCCGGTGACGTCTGCGCTCGGGACCCGGCAGAGTCTAGGCTTCCGTGGCACGCAATGTCCCCGGACCCCGCGGCGCGTCCGATATGCGTTCTTCTCGATCGGTGGGCGGCAGGCCGCGTCAGTCGCGACGCGCTTCCAGCACCGCGTCAGTCGCGACGCGCTTCCAGCACCGCGTCGTACAGTTCGCGCTTCGAGACCGTCGCACCGGACGACGTCGACGCCGCTTCGGCGACGACGGCGCAGGCGTCCTTCAGCCGCATCCCGTCCTCGACCTTCCGTTCCACCTCGTCGACGAGGTCGACGGGGTCGGTGGCCACGGCAACCGCCCCTTCGAGCACCACGGTGATCTCACCGCGCGCGCCCTCGACGGCCCACTCGGCGAGTTCGGCGAGCGTGCCGCGGCGCACTTCCTCGTAGGTCTTGGTGAGTTCGCGGCAGACGGCGGCGCGACGGTCACCGCCGAGCACGTCGACGGCGTCGGCCAGACAGGCCGCGAGCCGGTGCGGTGCCTCGAAGAACACCACGGCGCGAGGCTCCTGGACGAGCGTGCCGAAATACGCGCGTCGCTGGCCCGGTTTGCGGGGTGGGAACCCGTCGAAGCAGAACCGCTCGACCGGCAGGCCCGACAGGGCGAGGGCGGTGGTCACGGCGGACGGACCGGGCAGGCAGGTCACCGGCAGACCGGCCTCGACGCACGCCGCGACGAGCCGATAGCCGGGATCGCTCACCGACGGCATGCCCGCGTCGGTGACGAGCAGGACGGTGCGGCCCTCCTCGATGTCGGTGACCAGGCCCGGCAGTCGCGACACCTCGACCTGATCGTAGAAGCTCACGACCCGCCCGGTGATGGTGACGCCGAGCGCCGCGGCGAGTGCCTTGGTGCGCCGGGTGTCCTCGGCGGCGATGACGTCGGCGGTGCCGAGAGCGTCGCGGAGACGCGCCGAGGCGTCACCGATATCTCCCATCGGAGTGGCGGCCAGCACGAGCCGGCCCTCTCCCGGATTCGCGCCGTGGACCGGTTTGGCTGCCTGCATACGGCTCAGCCTACGATCGGAACGTGACCGTGACGGACCGCAGCCCTTCACAGGCCCCCGGCCGTGGTCCGTCGGCAGCGCAGGATCGTCGCCTCATCGGTCCCGGCCCGTTGGTGCCCGGACCCGAGCCCCTTCCGGAAGATCGGGCGCGCGGCTGGATCGTCACCGCCTTCGTCACGGCGCTCGCCGCGATCACGCGGTTCACGATGCTCAACTACCCCACCGATGCGAAGACGCCGGTGTTCGACGAGAAGCACTACGCACCGCAGGGCTGGCAGGTGCTCACCGGCGGCTGGATCGAGGACAATCCCGGCTACGGGCTCGTCGTGCATCCGCCCGTCGGCAAACAGATGATCGCGCTCGGCGAGGCACTGTTCGGATACACCGCGTGGGGTTGGCGTTTCTCGGCCGCTGCGGCCGGTGTCGTGCTCGTCCTGCTGGTCGTGCGGATCGTGCGGCGGCTGACCCGCTCGACGATGCTCGGCGCGATCGCCGGTCTGCTGCTCGTCGTCGACGGGGTGACCTTCGTGTCGTCCCGCCTCGGCATGCTCGACATCTTCCAGGCGGTCTTCGTCGTCGCGGCCTTCGGATGCCTGATCGTCGATCGCGACGATGTGCGTTCCCGCATGGCGAAGGTGCACGCCGAGGGCCGTGTCCTCGACAGTGTGTGGGGTCCGCGTTTCGGGGTGCGCTGGTGGCGCTTCGGTGCGGGCATCCTGCTGGGTCTCGCGGTGGGCACCAAGTGGTCGGGCCTGTACTTCATCGCGTTCTTCGGGCTGATGTCCGTGGCCTTCGACCTCGCGGCGCGTCGCGCGTACCGGGTGCAGCGACCGTGGATCGGGACGGCCCTGCGCGACATCGGTCCGGCGCTGTATGCCCTCGTGCTCGTCCCGCTCGGGGTGTACCTGTCGACCTACTGGGCGTGGTTCGCGAGCGAGACCGGCGTCTACCGTCACGCGGTCGGCTCGCGGATCGGCCACGACGGGATGTTCTCGTTCGTGCCCGACGCGCTGCGGTCACTCTGGTACTACAGCGCGAGCGTCCTGGAGTTCCACTCCGGCCTGACGAACTCGGCCGGCAACCAGCATCCCTGGGAGTCGAAGCCGTGGACGTGGCCGATGGGCCTGCGTCCGATGCTGTACTACTTCGCCGACGGTGAGCGGATCAGCGGATGCGACGCCGAGCAGTGCGTCAAGGCCGTGATGCTGATCGGAACGCCGGCGCTGTGGTGGGTGTCGGTGCCGGTGCTCGGATGGGGACTGTGGCAGCTGCTCGTCCGCCGCGACTGGCGGTGGGCCGCGGTGCTCACCGGATACGGCGCGGGGATCCTCCCGTGGTTCGCGAGCCTCGACCGGCAGATGTACTACTTCTACGCGGTGCCGATGGCGCCGTTCCTGGTGATGGGTGTCGCGCTGGTGCTCGGCGACATCCTCGGGTCGCCGCACGCCTCGACGGAACGACGGACGACCGGGCTGCTCGTGGTGTGCCTGTATGTCGGGCTCGTCATCGCGAACTTCGTGTGGTTGTGGCCGATTCTCACGGCGCTGCCGATCACCCCGGAGCACTGGAACGACCAGCTGTGGCTCCCCAGCTGGCGCTGAGCGGAGCGCAGTCGCTCGTCCCGAGGAGAGCTCAGTTGGGTTCGTCGAGCACGCTGCCCTCGGCCAGCTCGACGTCGCGGTCCCTGTCGGAGCCGTAGCGGATGCCGTCGAAGCGGCGCTCGAATCGCTCGTCGACGACCGTGAGGAAGCCCTTGAGTCGTTGGAGCAGCTCGGACAGGTGGCGGGGCACGAACGGATCGCCGAGCAGGTCGACGGTGGCGACAAGCCGGTCCTCGACGAGCACCACCTTGATGTGCGGCCACGTCCGGTTCAGTTCGGTGAGCTCGGCGAGCGCGTGGGTGCGACCGCCGGTGGGCGCGGCTCCCGGGGTGTCGTCCTCGGGGATCGCGTGCAGCAGCGGTGCCCACAGCCGGATGCTGCCGTCGTCGTCGATCACGACGAAGACCACATGGGAGTCGAGGACGACGACGAAGTCGCCGTCGGCGTCGACCGGCACAGGGCGGCCGAGGGCGTGCGCGAGCGCATCGCTCACGCGTTCGCGGAGGTCGCCGAGGGCTGAGGGCGGGTGTGCCTGCAAGAAGGCCGGATGCGGCACCTTCCCGCGACCGCGCAGCACCGACACGATGTGCCGGGCGAGCGTGTCGGCCTCGGACACGGGCCTGGTGACCGGCTCGGATCCGGTGACCTCGATCGTGGCGTGTCCCCCGGCGCTCGCGAGCACCCGCACGCAGGCCGCGGGCCCCGAGGCGGTCTCGGCGTGCAGTTCGAAGGCGTCGGGTCCGGCGAGTTCGGAGATGCGCCGGGCCAGTTGCGAGGCGTAACGGGACCAATCGCGGTCGAGGGCCTCGTCGAATCGGTCGGTGTCGGTCACGCGCACTCCTCTCGAAGAGCAACTGCCGGGCAGGCGACACCGTACTCGGGGTGGGCGACAACTCACCGCAGGCACGCGGCGTCGTGTGTCACCCGTGATGCCGTCGTCCGGCCGCCGCCGACACCGCGACTCGCGATCCGCGTTCGAGGATGTCGACGATCGCGAATCCTGCCCGTGCGAGAACGGTGCTCACGGTCATCGAGACGGTTCCGGTGTCCTCCCCCGGTCCTGCCCCGTCGATCACCCACAGTTGTCCGTCGTCGGTCAGCAGCGGCGCGAGGGCGGCCGCGGCGGCGGTGTCCTCGCGGAGGTCGGGGATGTCGAGTGCGTAGATGCGGTCGAACTTCTCCCGCTGCGCGAACTCGTGGGCGCGGGTCACCGAGGGTGCCACGCGCACGCGGCCGTGGGGACCGACGTTCTCGGCGACCACGTCGGAGGCGGGCCCGGCGTCGATCGCGAGGACGGACGTGCCCGGACGCGCATCGAGGACGTCGAGCAGGAACTCGACGTCCGCGATGTGGGACCGCTCGGTCATTCGACCTTGCGCAGTGTCCGTTTCCTGCGCCCGCCCGTGATCAGGGGGTCGCGCTGCAGATCCCGGTACAGCGACACGCACAGACCGATCATCACGAGGAGGAAGGGAGCTGCCGCGATGATCGTCATCGTCTGCAGGGCGTTGAGGGCTTCCTCGCCGCCGCTCCACAGCAGCAGGGCCGCGACACCGCCGGTGAGTCCGCCCCAGAAGACCACGACGCCGCGATTCGGCGCGAGGGTGCCGCGTTGACTGAGGCTGCCCATCACCATCGACGCGGAGTCCGCTCCGGAGATGAAGAAGATGGCGATGAGGAGCATCGCGACGACCGTGGCGATGCCGGTGAGCGGGAGGTTGCCGAGCACCCCGAACAGCTGTCCTTCGACGCTGTCGGCACCCGCGATGTCCAGGCCGTCCAGCTGCTGTCCGATACCGGCGCCGCCGAACACCGAGAACCAGATGAGGCTGACGAGGCTCGGGACGAGGATGACACCGACGATGAACTCGCGGATGGTGCGGCCGCGGCTGATGCGGGCGAGGAACATGCCGACGAAGGGCGCCCACGAGACCCACCACGCCCAGTAGAAGATCGTCCAGCTCGACAGCCACTCACCTGCGGCCTCGTTGGAGGCGGCCGTGCGCGCCGACATGCGGGCGAACTCCGCGGCGTAGGCACCGAGGGTGGTGGGCACGAGGTTGAGGATGAAGACGGTGGGTCCGAGCACGAACACGAAGATCGCCAGGATCGCGGCGAGCACCATGTTGATGTTCGACAGATATTGGATGCCCTTGGCGACACCCGTGACCGCGGAGGCGATGAACGCGAGCGTGAGCAGTGCGACGATCGCGACGAGCAGCATCACTCCGGCCGTCTCGAGCCAGCCGGTGACCTCGAAGCCCGAGCCGATCTGCAGCGCGCCCAGGCCGAGCGACGCCGCGGTGCCGAACAGGGTCGCGAACAGGGCGAGGATGTCGATGACCTTGCCGAGCGGACCTTCGGCCCGGCGTCCCAGCAGCGGGATGAACGCCGAGCTGATGAGCTGCTTGCGACCCCTGCGGAAGGTGCCGTAGGCGATGGCCAGACCCACCACGGCGTAGATCGCCCAGGGATGCAGGCTCCAGTGGAACATCGAGGTCGCCATCGCGACGCCGGTGCCGCCGGTGCTGCCCGGTGGCGGCTCGACGAAGTGCGAGAGCGGTTCGGCGACACCGAAGAACATCAAGCCGATGCCCATGCCGGCGGCGAACATCATCGAGATCCAGCTGACGGTGCGGAACTCCGGCTTCTCGTCGTCCTTGCCGAGCGGAATGCGGCCGTATCGGCTCACCGCCAGCCAGAGCGCGAAGAACACGAATCCGCTCGCCGTGAGCACGAACAACCAACCGAACTCGACGACGATCCAGTCGAGGATGTTCCCGGTAACGGTCCCGAAATTGTCGGTGGCGGCCAGGCCCCACACCACGATCGCCGCGACCAGCGCGGCAGCGACTCCGAAGACCACTTTGTCGGTCTGCGGCGGATGCGCCGCGGACGCGGCTACTTCAGAAGCACGGGCGCCCGAGACCTCGTCGATCTCCTCGGACCCGGGCCGATCACCAGGGACATTCATGCGAACAAACCTTGCAAGTTTCGGGCGCCTGCGGAGCGGAATCGTCGAACCCGAGAAAATCATCACATTCCGGACGCGCCGTGCATTCTCTGCACGAACCGGAAGATCGGCAGGTCAACCCGCGCGCAGGGCGGCCGAGACGAACTCGAGGATCTCCTCGTCGGACATCCCGAGTGCCCTCACCTCGGTGACGTACTCGTTGGTGGATCGCTGGGCCCGCGTGCGGGTGGGATCGCCCGTGTCGGCGACGAACGTCCCCGCCCGCCCCCGGGCCTCGAGCACACCCACCTTCTCGAGTTCCCGGTAGGTCTTGGCGACCGTGTTCGGAGCGATGCCGAGGGTGTCGGCGAGGCCCCGGACGGTGGGCAGCTTGGTACCAGCGATCAGCTCACCATCGTGGACCAGGTCGACGATGCGTCGCCGCAGTTGCTCGAACGGCGGGACGGGCGAATCTGGATCGATGGCGAGGTCGAGCATTCTCGCAGGTTATCAGCGCTCGGTGACCTTGACGGGCGCTTCGGCCGAGGGCACCTCGGCAGGGGCGTGGTTGTAACTCCCGGTCTCGAGCAGGTCGCGGATCTGGATGAGCAGATCGGTCTCGCTCAGCGGCTCGTCCTCGGGCTCCTTCTCCGGCGCGAAGCGGGCCTTGGCCGCGTTGACCGGCACGATGAGCACGAAGTACACGACGGCCGCGATGATCAAGAAGTTGATCGCCGCGGAGATGACGGCGCCCAGGTTGACGAAGGTCGCGTCGTTCGACGAGAGCAGGCGGAAGCCGAAGCCCATCTCATTGTCGCCACCCACGGCAGCGACCAGCGGGTTCACGATGTGATCGGTGAACGCCGTGACGATGGACGTGAACGCCGCGCCGACGACCACTGCGACGGCGAGTTCGACGACGTTTCCGCGCAGCAGGAAATCCTTGAAACCTTTGAGCATCGTGCTTCGTGCCTTTTCTGGTGAGAACTCGAAAAACTTCAGTTCGCGGAGATCGTAGTAACGCTGCCCACCGGCTTCAACAGGGACGAATCGGGCAACACGGCGGCGGGTGGCAGCGGGTTACGGATTGCGCCGGGGCAGAATCGGGCCATGGCAACCACGGCGACGATCTATCACAACCCACGCTGCAGCACGTCACGCAACACTCTGGCGTTGCTGAAGGAGAACGGACTCGAACCCACGGTCATCAAATATCTCGAGACTCCGCCCTCCCGAGACGAACTGCAGGCGCTGCTCGATGCGGCAGGTCTCACACCGAGTCGAGCGATCCGGAAGAAGGAACCGCTCTACAAGGAGCTGAACCTGGCCGAGGCGTCCGAGGACGAACTGCTCGATGCGATGGTCGCGAATCCGATCCTCATCGAGCGTCCGCTGGTCGTCACCGACAAGGGCACCGTGCTCGCGCGTCCGGTCGACAAGGTGCGCGAGATCCTCTGACGAGGAGTTACAGGACCGCCCGCGAGAGCGGGCACGACATGCATCGTGGACCGCCGCGGCCGGAACCGAGTTCCGACCCGGCGATCCGCAGTACCTCGATCCCCGAATCCTCGAGGCGGGTGTTCGTCTCGACATTGCGTTCGTAGGCGACGACGACGCCGGGCGCCACGGCCAGCGTGTTGTTCCCGTCGTCCCACTGCTCACGCTCGGCGACAACGGAATCCAGACCGGTGTCGATGACACGCAGTTTCTCGATCCCCATCGCGTCGGCGGCGGCCTCGAGGAAGGGGCGCGGCCCCGAGATCTGCACCGCGCCGTTCTCGCGGTGGATGGCGAACGCCTGGAGGCTGTCCCGGATCGCCGGGTACATCACCACCGCGTCGACGTCGACCATCGTGCACACGGTGTCGAGGTGCATCGACGCCCGGCGCTGCTCGATCGGGACCGCCAACACGGTGTGCGCGAGCTCGTCATCGAAGACACTGCGCGCCAACGCTTCCGCACCGGCCGGACTCGTCCTCTCCCCCACCCCCACGGCGACGACGCCGGGCGCGAGGAGCAACACGTCGCCACCCTCGACGGGCGCGGTGTGCGATTCGTACGCGCGTCGCACGTGGAGGAATTGCGGGTGAAAGGCGTAGATGAGGTCGGTGAGGCTGGTCTCGCGCCGGCGCGCGGGCAGCGCCAGATTGGGGATCGCCACGCGCGAGCCGATCCAGAAGGACGAATCGCGCGTGAAGAGCAGGTTCGGCAGCGGTGCGATCGCGAAATCGGAACCGTGGTGCATCAGCCGCACGAGGGACGGGGCAGCGCCGTTGCCCACCGCGGGCAGTTCGTCGAAGGTCATGCCCGCGATGAGGATCCGGGCGAGCTCGGCAGCGGGCAGGGCACGCAGATGGCCCGTCAGCTCCTCCGCGAGCGCATAACCGAGACGCTGTGCGTCGACGGCCGACGACACGCTTTGCACCCGCGCGGCGCCACTGGCCTCGAGTGTCTCGGTGAGCAGGTCGGCCAGCAGGAACACCTCCACCCCGCGGCTGCGCAGCAGCTCGACGAAGGCGTCGTGTTCCTCCTGGGCGCGCGCCACCCACGGCAGGGCGTCGAAGAGCAGCTGGTCGTTGTTGCGGGGCGTGAGGCGTTCGAGTTCGGCACCGGGCCGGTGCAGCATCACGGCGCGGAGTTCACCGACTTCGGACTCGACACCCCAGCGATGACTCATATGCTCACGGTATCGCGCAGGACGGCGGCATCCGGGTCGGGCGCGTCGAATACGGCGGCAACGATTGCGAAGAACACACCGAGAACACGAGGGAGATTTCATGGCCGACGACCCGCTCGGGTGCCTGGCACCGTTCGCCGGGCGCTGGACCGGAGGTGGCGACGGCCACTACCCCACCATCGACGACTTCGCGTACGACGAGACGATCGAGTTCGCCACCATTCCCGGAAAGCCCTTCCTGATGTACGTCAGCCGTACGCGGCACCGCACGGAGGGACGCCCGTTGCACACTGAGAACGGCTACCTGCGCCGCAGCGGCGACGACGTCGAACTGCTCGTCTCGCAGCCCACCGGGTTCGTCGAGATCCAGCGGGCCCGGCCGGAGGGCGGCGTGCTGGACTTCACCACCCTCACCCTGGAGCGCTCACCCGACGCCAAGCCCGTGCACGAGGTCCGGCGGCGTTTCGAGGTCGACGGCGACGTGCTGGTCTACGACTTCTGGATGGCCCACGCCGACACCCCTCTGACGCATCATCTGCACGCCGAGCTGCACCGCGCGCCGGAATGATTCAGGTGGTTCCGGCCCCGCCGAGCGGTATCGGATCCACTGAATCATGTCGCGCCGAATTTCATTTGGTGCCGACGACGCGACGGAAGTAGTCGTTGGCGGCCTGCATGACGAGGTTGTAGGGCGGCGCGAACTTACGCGCCCACCAGTAACCGAACCGGGTGTCGAAGGACGTGTAGACCATGAAGCGGTTCTTCAGGATGCCGGTGACGATGCGCTCGGCCACCTTCTCGGGAGTCGCGGCGTGGCGGACGAACCGTTGGGTGAGTTTGCGGACCTCGGGACGATCACGGTCGACGCCGACGATCTGCACGGTGTCGACGAGCGGTGTACGCACGGCCCCCGGGACGACCAGCGAGACACCGATGCCGTCGCGCTTGAGGTCGAACCGCAGCACCTCCGACACTCCCCGCAGACCGAACTTGCTTGCGCTGTAGGCGGCGTGCCACGGCAGGGCGAGCAGCCCGGCGGCCGAGGAGACGTTGACGATGTGCCCGCCGCGACCGGCCTCGATCATGGCCGGCACGAAGTTCTCGATGACGTGGATGGGCCCCATGAGGTTGACGTCCACCATGAGCTTCCAGTGCTCGTGCTGCAGCCGGTCGACGGTGCCCCACACCGACACTCCGGCGACGTTGGCGACGATGTCGAGCGACCCGCACGCCTCGTGCACGTCGCGGGCGAAGGCGGTGACGGCCTCGTAGTCGGAGATGTCGAGGGCGGCCGAGTGCAGCACGGTGCCGCCGCGTTCACGAACGCTGCGGACGACCTCGTCGAGGGCCTCCTCCTGCAGGTCGGTGAGCACCAGCCGGGCCCCGCGATCGGAGGCCGCATGGGCCAGGGCGCGGCCGATTCCGCTGGCCGCGCCGGTCACAAGGAATTTGGTTCCGCGCAGGTCGGTGATCGCCATGGCGACACCCTAGCCTCGCCGTGACGACTCGACGCTCCGGCGCGCCACGGACGAACCGGATGCGCCGGAGCGAAGCGACTTGTGTGTCCGAGCGAAGCGACTTGTGTGTCCGAGCGAAGCGACTTGTGTGTCCGAGCGAAGCGACCTGGGAGCCGGAGTGTTGGGCTCCGGCGGATGGAAACTCAGAGCCGCTGGGCCATCTCCTCCTGGTATTGCCGAATCGTGCGCTCGATCATCTCGACATCGTCGTGGCGATTCTCGCTGCGCGCGAGGTCGGCGCGCTCGCGCAGTACCCGGATCGCCCGACGCAACTCGTCGTCACTCATCCTGTGGTCCATGCCACACAGTCTGCCGGGTTCGGCGTGGACCCGCCAGCGAATGGCCCTGCATACGACGAAAGCCCCGCCGAGGGCGGGGCTTTCAGGGGTGGAGCTGAGGGGAATCGAACCCCTGACCTCTTCGATGCGAACGAAGCGCGCTACCAACTGCGCCACAGCCCCGTAGGTTCCGAGGGAACCGACTCGCAAACTCTAGCAAACCACCCCGTCCATCACGAAATCGGAGTGTCGGCGCAGGTGACGGGCGATTTCACGGCCTGCTCCGAAGCCGGGTCGGGGCCCGCACAGATTCGGTGCGGGCCCCGCCGTAAGCGTCGCAGGACGATCATTCCCCCACTGCGCGGGGAACGACGTAGTCGCCGGACTCGTCGTCGCCGTCGCTCGCTCGGACGTCGTAGCCGTGGTCGATGCCGTAGTCGTCCTCGTAGCGATCGAGGTGCTCGAACTCCGGATCCTCGTCGTCGACCTCGAGGACCACGGCCCCCGGGCGACGCAGGCGCTGCGGAACGTCGTCGTGGCCGCCGCGGGCCCCCGCGCGGGACCGTTGCAGTCGCGCGAGGCGACGCCGCCGGATCTCCTGCTCGAGATGCACCTGGCGCCGCAGGTAGAACAGATAGGCGACGAGGGCCACGGCCGCGAGACCGGCGAGCCACCACATGACCGACGAGACGATCAGGGCGAGCGCCGAGGTCATGATCGCGGCGATCAGCAGGCCGAGGACGGCCCGCTGCCGGAATTCGTATCGTGCGGCGCTGGCGACCGCATCGGCGTGCGGGTCGAATCCGCCGCGGCCCCGGCGTTGCGGTGCGTGTGCGCGCACGGGCTCACGATCGGGTGCTGCTTCGTGGTGGACGTCGGCCTCGTCGGAATCGATCTCCGGCCTGTCGTCGAGTTCAGTGTTCATGCGGTCCTCCGCGGGGGTGCGGTGCGTGCGGTCACGACTCGGACGCCAATGAGGATCGCTGCGGTGCCCGGCGGCCGGCCCTCGAGGGGTGATCGGCTCGTCGTCTCCGCGGTGCAGAACTCGAGTTGCGAGCGCGGCGTCGGTCGTCTGCCGGATTCGAGGACGCTTCGTGACCAGCATGGGAACCAGAACGAACAACCACACGGCAACGAGCCCGATCCACAGAAGCGAGTTCGGCATCCGGTGGTCCTCCCTCCAGTCGTCGCCCTACCAGCCCGTCGACGCCACCGACCTACATGAGGCTAACGGCATCACCGCGTTTACCTGTACAGAAACGCCGACTCGATCGACAACAGACGTCACTCGAGTCACGCGAAACCAATTGACACTTTCTTCACTCTAATCACAGAGATCCCACACGCGCTGGGGATTGTTACTCGAGTTGCGAGTAACCTGCGTTACATAGCGGACGAACCCGACTCGAGACGGAAAGCGATCAAGACCAGGTCGCGCGACCGGCACGGACGAGGCGATCCGAGACCGAGCCCGGCACCTCCTCGACCGTCATCGCGACCAGCAGATGGTCGCGGAACCGGCCCTGGACGTCGAGGTAGCGCTTCAGCAGACCTTCCTCGCGGAAGCCGACCTTGCGCAGCACCGCGCGACTGGCCTCGTTCTCCGGGCGCACGGTGGCCTCGACGCGGTGCAGCCCGACCGGGCCGAAGCAGTGGTCGAGGCCCAGGGCGACGGCGGCGGTCGCGACACCGAGGCCGTTGACCTCCTTCTCCACCCAATAGCCGATCCAGGCCGAGCGCAACGCTCCGCGCACGATGTTGCCCACCGTCAGCTGCCCGCAGAATCTGCCGTCCAGCTCGATGGCCATCGGCAGCATCAGGCCCTTGCGGGCCTCCGAGCGCAGACTCCGGTAGAGCCCCGGCCACACCGAGATGTGGTGCCGCATGTCCCACGGCGCCTCACCGGTCGGTTCCCACGGCTCGAGATGCGCGCGATCACGCAGACGCAGACGGCTCCACGCCGCGGCGTCGCGCAGTCGGATCGATCGGACGGTCACCACGCCCCCTGCCACCCGCAGCGGCCCGAGCTCCGCCGGCCAGCCGGGATGACGGGACATCAACCACGCTGCCCGAGGAACGCCACGTCCACCGGGTCTCCCGTGCGGATTTCGGAGACCTCGGGATCGACGATGACGAGACAGTTCGCCTCGGCGAGGGTGGCGAGCAGATGCGACGACGAACCCGCGGCGCCGCCGAGCGCCTGCACGAGATAGTCGCCCGTCGTTTCGTCGCGCATGAGCCGGCCGCGCAGGAAACCCTTGCGATCGGGGATCGAGGTGATGGGGGCGACCGTGCGTGCCGAGACCACGCGGCGCATCGGCTGGCGACGGCCGAGCGCGATGCGGATCAGCGGCCGGACCATCACCTCGAAGACGACGAGCGCGCTCACCGGATTGGCGGGCAGCAGGAAGGTCGGCACCTCGTCGCGGCCGAGACGTCCGAAGCCCTGGACCGAGCCCGGATGCATCGCGATCCGCTCGACGCCCATCTCGCCGAGATCGGACAGCGCCTCGCGGACCTCCTCGAGCGCGCCGCCGCCCACGGCCCCGGCGATCACGACGATCTCGGCGCGGATCAGCTGACCCTCGACGACCTCGCGCAGCCGCTTCGGGTCGGTACTGGCGATCCCGACCCGGTTGACGTCGGCTCCGGCGTCACGCGCGGCCGCGGCCAGCGCGTAGGAGTTGACGTCGTAGACCTGTCCCGGCCCCGGGGTGCGGTCGACGTCGACGAGTTCGCCGCCGACGGAGATGACCGACAGTCGCGGGCGCGGATGGACGAGCACCTTGTCGCGGCCGACCGCGGCGAGCAGACCTACCTGGGCGGCCCCGATGATCGTCCCGGCCCGCACTGCGATGTCGCCGGGCTGGACGTCGTCGCCGGTGCGGCGCACGTAGTCGCCGGACCGCACCGGTTCGAGCACCTTGATGCGCGCGGCACCGCCGTCGGTGTTGTCGAGCGGCAGCACCGCGTCGGCGAGCGTCGGCAGCGGCGCACCGGTGTCGACGCGCACCGCCTGACGGGGCTGGAGACGGATCGGCTGACGCGAACCGGCACGCACCTCGCCCACGACCGGCAGCGTCACCTCGGCGGGCGCGGACCCGCCGTCGGTCTCGGCCGGGGCTTGGAGGTCGACGCTGCGCACGGCGTAGCCATCGATCGCCGCCTGGTCGAATCCGGGTAGGGGTCGCTCGGTGACCACTTCCTCCGCGCACAGCAGACCCTGCGCCTCGGAAATGGCCACCCGGACCGGCCGGGGTGCGACTGCCGCCGCCGTGACCCTGGCCTGCTGATCCTCAACCGACCGCATACCGCTTCTCGTCCTCCAGCCCGTCCTGCAGTCAGCGCTTCAAGCGCTCGATGAGCCACTCGCGCAGCGAGGGCCCGTACTCTTCCGTGTTCAACGCCGAGTCAACCGCAGCGCGCAGATAGCCCCCGGGATTTCCGAGGTCGTGTCGGGTGCCGCGGTGCACCACCACGTGAACGGGGTGGCCCTCGGAGATGAGCAGGGCGATCGCGTCGGTGAGCTGCAACTCTCCCCCGGCTCCGGGCTCGATGCGACGCAGTGCGTCGAAGATCGCCCGGTCGAGCAGGTATCGGCCGGCGGCGGCGAAGGTCGACGGTGCGTCCTCTACGGCCGGCTTCTCGACCATGCCGAGTACCTTGAGCACGTCGGGGTTGGCGGCGTCCGGCACGACCTCGACGTCGAAGACGCCGTACGCGCTGACCTGTTCCTTGGGCACGTCGATCGCGCACAGCACAGAACCGCCACGCTTGGCGCGGACGCGCTGCATCGTCTCGAGCACGCCGACCGGCAGCACGAGGTCGTCGGGCAGCAGCACGGCGATCGCGTCCTCGTCGGGATCGAGCGCCTCTTCGGCGCACGCCACGGCGTGACCGAGGCCGAGCGGCTTCTCCTGGACCACGGACTCGACCTCGAGCAGCCCCTGGGCCTTGCGGACCTTGGCGAGGAGCTCGTACTTGCCCTTCTCCTCGAGCTTGGACTCGAGGACGAGGTCCTCGACGAAGTGCGCGACCACGCCGTCCTTGCCCGGCGCCGTCACGATGAGAAGGCGTTCGGCGCCCGACTCCGCGGCTTCACCCGCCACGAGCTCGATGCCGGGCGTGTCGACCACCGGCAGGAGTTCCTTCGGAACCGTCTTGGTTGCGGGAAGGAACCGCGTCCCCATACCTGCTGCGGGGACAACCGCGGTCTTGAAATGCCGCGTGCCTCCGGTCGTACTGTTCGTCATAGACTCCCACCCTAAACTTCGGCCACCGAGGACGGTGGTTCGGCGATCGTAAGGCGCAGACATGCCCCCACCCCCGAAAGCGGTCTGGCGTGACCGCATTCTTACAGCTCGGCGCGAGCTGAGTGCTGCGAGGCGCAGAATCGAGGACACCGCGCTCGCCACGGTGGCCTCGACGCTGGCCCCGGCGGGGTCGATGGTGTGCGCATATGTGCCCGTGGGTTCGGAGCCCGGATCGATCGCGCTCCTCGACGCTCTGACCGAGGCCGGAACGACGGTGCTCGTCCCGGTGACCCGCACCGGCGAACCGTTGTCATGGGCCCGCTACATGGGCGAGAAGACGCTGATGGCGGCCGATTTCGGGCTGCGCGAGCCGGGTGGTGAGATCTTCCCGCCCGAGACGGTGGCGAAGGCTCACACGGTGCTCGTCCCCGCCCTGGCGGTGGACGCGCGGGGCGTGCGGCTCGGCCGCGGCGCCGGCTTCTACGACCGCACCTTGCACCTCGCCTCACCCGAGGCCGTGATCATCGCGGTGGTCCGCGATGAAGAGCTCGTCGACGAACTCCCCGAGGACCCCCACGACATCCGTATGGGATGGGCGCTGACACCCGGGAAAGGGCTGGTCCGGCTCGGTAGCGGCGACCGTGCGGAACAACACACTCCCTAGCGCTGTTGGCACTGTCGGCGGTAGAGTGCCAAAACTGCAGTACGACCAATACTGCGGTTCGACGAACTGGCGGAGGATCAACCGGTGCCCACCTACTCATATGCCTGCACGGCCTGCGACAACAAGTTCGACATCGTGCAGTCCTTCAGTGACGACTCCCTGACCGAATGCCCGCAGTGCGAGGGCAAGCTGCGCAAGCTCTTCAACTCGGTCGGCATCGTGTTCAAGGGCAGCGGCTTCTACCGCACCGACTCCCGCAGCGGCAGCACCGCGAGCGAATCCGCGTCGACGAACTCGACCAGCTCCTCGTCGAGCGACAGCAGCTCGTCGTCGAGCAGCACGTCCTCGGCTCCGGCGGCCGCCGCGAGCTGACCTCCGGACTCCTTTGTCCACAGGCGGTCGAGTCATCCACAGACCGCCGTCTCCGAGGGTTCATCGGGGCCGACAGAGCATCCCCACCTTCTAGGTTCGGGGCATGCCCGTCGGCCCTTTCTCGTTCCTCCAGCGTGAGCGCGCGCATCCGCACCACTCGCGCTCCTCTGCGGGTGCCTCGCTGCAGCCCACCTTCCCCGACCGGTTCGTCGAACTCCTCCGCCCCGGCTGGTCGCGCATCGTCCGGGCCCGCCGGATCGCGGCCGGACTCCTCGCCGTCCTCGCGGTGATCCTCGCGCTGCGCGGCGACCCCGACACCGATCGTGTGGGTGTCGTCGTCGCGGCTCACGATCTCGCGCCCGGGCACACCCTCACGGCCGACGACGTCGCGCACGTGGAGCGCGATCGGTCCACTGTGGTCGCCGGGACCCTGCACGACGTCGACGACGCCGTGGGCCACACTCTCGCCGGCCCTGTGCCGGCCGGTGAACCCCTCGTGGACACCCGCCTTCTCGGTCCTCGTCTCGCCGCAGTCGCCACCGGCTCCACCGAGGCCCGCGTAGTGCCCATCCGCCTCGCCGATGCCGGGGTGAGCGAACTGCTCCGTGAGGGCGACCGCGTCGATGTCCTGACGGTGACGGAGACCGAAGAGGGACCCCTGCCCGGCGCCCACGTCCTCGCTCGGGGTGCAGTGGTGGTGCTGGCCGAATCCGGCGGCTCGACGCGGGATCGGAACGAGCGGGTCGTGCTGGTCGCGCTGGAGCCCGAACCTGCCACGGCGGTCGCGGCGGCGTCACTCGTCAGTGCTCTGACCGTCACACTGCACTGAGCATCCGCTCGTTTCCCCAGCGCAATCGCCACCCGTAACCGACCTCGCGGTTTATCGTGTGAACGTCCGTGTGACCTACCTCATGTGCGCGGCTCCGGCGGACAGGCCGCGAAAAGGAGCACACCATGCTGAAGGGCTTCAAGGACTTCATACTCAGGGGCAACGTCCTCGATCTCGCCGTCGCCGTCGTGGTCGGTGCGGCGTTCACCGCTATCGTCACCGCCTTCACCGCGAACATCATCGAGCCGCTCATCAGCGCGGTGGGCGGCGACAACGAGATGGGCTGGGGCTTCGAGATCGTGAGCGGCAACCCGGAGACCTTCGTGAACATCGGCGCGGTGATCTCCGCGATCATCAACTTCATCATCATCGCCGCGGTCGTGTACTTCGTGCTCATCGTCCCCGCCAACGCGGCGAAGAAGAAGTTCGTCACCGAACCGGAGGACAAGCAGGCCAGCGCCGAGGACCTGCTCATCCAGATCCGCGACATCCTCGAGGCACAGGCCGGCCAGGCTACTCAGGGCGCTCACGCCAAACCCAACCCGGGCATCGAGTAGGTGGTCGACGACGAAAAAGACCGGGCCCGCTCGAGATTCGAGCGAGCCCGGTCTTGTCGTGCTGTGTTCGGCCTGAGCCGGACGTCTACTTAGACGGTCCAGGGAGCGCCGTAGGTGGTGACGTTGTCGCCGTTGGCCGTGATGGCGCGGACGAACGGACGGACCTGGACGGCGCCGAGGACGCCGGAGGCCGTGCCGTGGACGTTGGAGAACTGAACGGTCTTGAAATCACCGTCGAACTCGCCCTCGGCGACGACGAGCTCCTCGATGCCCGGAGCCGGGGTCAGCTCGAGCTCGGCGTAGGCCTGCGGGAGGATGTCGGTAACGGTTGCGCCGACAGAGTCGCTGATGTCGAGCTCCAGCTGCGGGGTGGAGTAGGTCACGCCGATGGCACCGTCGATGCTGCCGGCCCACGCGAACTGGTAGCCGAACTGGAAGGTGGTGCCCTCGGCGTCGGCTGCGCCCTCACCGAGGAGGTTCGCGGTGCCGCGGCCGTTGTGGAAGAACTCGCGGTTGAACGGGCTGCCACCGAGGGCCGGAACACCCTGGATGAAGGTGTCTTCCTGGGTCACGACGACCTCGAGGCCGTCGGAGATGATGCGGTTCTGGTCGTTGACCTCGGCCGAAGCGGCGCCCGAGGCACCGAGCACCAGACCGAGGACGGCGGCACCGGCGACGGTGGCGTTACGAGCGGCCTTGAAGCCACGCGACTTGATTCCCATGATTACTCCGTTTGTGGTGGTGGGGATTTCTTGCGGGATGGCGCGGAGCAGGACTAGAGGGTCCAGACCTGGCCGTAGGTGGTGACGTTGTCGCCGTTCTCGGTGATCACACGGACGAACGGACGGAGGGAGACCGGGCCGATGACGCCTGTAGCGGCACCGTGGACGTTGGCGATCTGAACTTCCTTGAAGTCACCGTCGAACTCACCTTCGGCGACTACAACCTCTTCGATACCAGGAGCCGGGGTCAGCTCGATCGCGACCGTAGCCTGCGGCAGCAGCCCGGACGTTTCGAGGGCGTCCTCGGCGTACGGCTCAGGGCTGGTCTTCCCATTCGGGACGAACAGCGGGTCACCCTTTTCGGTGCCATCTGTTGTCGCGGGGACGCGGTCCTCTGCTTCGACAACGTTGCCTTCGTAGTCGATGTACTTACCGTCGTCGTTGGTATTCCACACCTGGTCGTAGAGAGGCACGTTCTTGACACCTCGCACTGCACCCAGCTCGACCTGCGGACTGGTCCAGTTGAAGCCGAGCGCGCCGTCCACCGAAGCGGTCCACGCGACCTGGTAGCCGAACTGGAAGGTCGAACCCTCGAAGTCCGCCGCCTCGGGGCCGACGATGTTGGCGATGCCGCGGCCGTTGTGGAACCACTCACGGCTCAGCGGGCTTCCGCCGATCGGGGGCACACCGTTGATGAAGGTGTCCTCCTGCGTGACGATGACCTCGTGGCCGTTGGAGACGATCCGGTTCTGGTCGTTGACCTCGGCACCTGCGGCGCCGGCCGATCCGAGAACCAGACCGGCCACAGCAGCTGCTGCCACCGTGGCGTTGCGGGTGGCCCGGAAGCCACGTCGCGTCTGAATCTTCATGAATGCCTCATCCGTTCTCTGCGTGCCGGGTTGCGCACCGCGTCCGACAACAAGTGGTCGCCCTGTCGCCCGCGGGCCGCTGTCCACAGCGAACACACCGGCGGATCACCCGTCGGTGTGTCGGTACGTCCATCGTCCGCACGGTTTTGCTTTACCGATTCGTGACCGAGCCCAGGCCGTGAAGCCTGGGCTCGACCGGTTTGAACCTGAGAGGGAGATTAGACCGTGACCATTCCTGGAGCAACGCCTAGCTTTCGTAACGCTCCGGTATAGGCGCGGTGCAGGCCACACGCCCAGCGATTCACCGAAGCGGACAAATCGGACACTTTTCGGGGTGGAATATGCAACCCGGGATTACACGTACATGACCCGTCCACCGCCACATCGGCGCAGGTAGAAGCCACATATTCAGTGCACCGGGAGCGCAGGACGAAATGCCTTCTGTGACTGGAAACACAGATTCAAAAGATCGCGCGGACCAGATGGAGATGAACGGACCGTTGCGGCGACGTTTCGTTGCGGTCGACAACGGGTTGGAATCCGGTTGAGCGCAACTCGACATCAGTGATACAGATCACCCACCGGAATGGTGTGGAGGCACCTGCCTGCGCAGCCATTCATCCGAGTCGCCACCGCCGGAGTCGTTCTCGCCGCGTTCGTCGCGTGTCGTCTCGGGAAGTACATCCCCGAAGATGCGCGCCAGCCGTGCCCGGTCGATCCGGGCACGGCTCTGCTGCTGCTCGCCGGTCACCTCGTCGTGCGAGGGATCACGGTCGTCGGACACGGCGTCGTCACTCCTCCATCCAGGACAACTCTTCGATGACGTGCGCGGCGAGAGGCAACAACGTCGCCATCCCGTCGCGGATGGCGGGACGCGACGACGCGAGGTTCACCACGAGCGTCGATCCGGAGACTCCCACGAGACCGCGGGAGAGGCCGGCGTCGACGGCGCCCGACGCCAGGCCCGACGAACGCAGCGCCTCGGCGATGCCGCGGATCTCATGATCGAGTACGTCCTCGGTCGCGTCGGGAGTCACATCGCGCGGGGTGACACCGGTGCCACCGACGGAGATCACCAGGTCGACGCCGCCGATCACTGCGGTATTGAGTGCATTTCGGATCTCGACCTCGTCGGCAGCGACCGTGACGACACCGTCGACGGCGAAGCCACCTTCGACGAGAAGCTCCGTGACGAGCGGACCCGCGGAGTCCGGACTGTCGCCGTGGGAGACGCGATCGTCGACGACGACGACGAGTGCGCGGCCTTTTCTGGGAGCTTCGAGTTCCATGAGGTCCACGGTAGTTTGCGGCTCGAAAGCATGCGGCTCTTGTACCGGAATGTGAGCTATGTCCATGTCGTTCCTCATCGTCCGGCCGAATCCGACGCAGTCACCACGTCGACTGTGGTCTCGTTGCCGTCGGGCGTCTTGTAGGTGATCTTCACGGTGTCCCCCGGCGCGCGGGAGCGGATCGCGGCGATGAGCGAGTCGCCGTCGGTCACGACCCGATCGTCGATCCGGACGATGATCGCGTTGTCGGGGATTCCGGCTCGGTCGGCCGGCCCGTCGGGCACGACCTCCACGACGCGCGCACCGTAGGCGTCGTCCCGGGACGGAACCTGGACACCGATGATCGCGTGCGTCGCCTTACCCGTGTCGACGAGCTCCTGCGCGACACGCCGGGCCTGTTCGACGGGGATCGCGAAACCCAGGCCGATCGAACCCGACTGTCCGCCGGCCGTGGCGATCGCGGTGTTGATGCCGACGAGGCGGCCTTCCATGTCGACCAGCGCACCGCCGGAGTTGCCGGGGTTGATCGCCGCGTCGGTCTGGATCGCGTCGATGACCGACGCCTGATTGGCGTTGTCCCCGCTCGTGGACACGGGCCGGTTGAGTGCGGACACGATGCCCGCCGTCACGGTGCTCTGCAGTCCGAGCGGTGATCCGACGGCCACGACCTCCTGGCCTACCGCAAGATTCTCCGAACTACCGAGTTCGATGGGAGTGAGATCGGTGCGCCCTTCGGTCCGGATGACAGCGATGTCCGACACCGCATCCGCACCGACGACCGTCGCCGGCGCGGTGGACCCGTCCGAGAAGAAGACCGTCAGTTGCGCCCCCTGACCTCCACCCGCCACGACGTGGTTGTTGGTGAGGATCAATCCGTCCGACGACAGGACCACGCCCGACCCTTCACCCGCGCCGGTGCGTCCTGCGACCTCGATCCGCACGACGCTCGGCACGACCTTGTCGGCGACGGCCTGCACGCTGCCCTCGGGGGCAGCGGCGACCGACTGGGTATCGGGCTTCGGAGCGTCGAGGGAGTTGACGACCGGTCCGGACGAATCGCGCACCGACCACGCGCCGACCGCGCCACCGATGCCGCCGCTCACCAGCGCGAGCGCGATGGCCCCCACGGCGAGGGCGGAGCGACCCGGCATCCGGCCAAATCCTGCGGTCGGTGGCGGAGGTGCCGACTGCTGGGGTGTCTGCGGGTAGGGGCCGGTGTATCCGCCGGGGCCGTACGGATGGGGTTGCGGTTGCGGTGCTCCCGCGCCGCGGGTGGGGTCCTCACTCATTCGTCACTTCACCTTCGTCCGCCGGGGCCACCGGACGCATACGGGTCGACGTCGGCGTGCGGTGGCCGATGATGCGGGGTGCGTCGAGCACCTCCGCGCTTCTTCGTCAAGCATGGACCGGGCAGCTGAGAGTCGCCTCAGAAGTACCCGCGATTCTGCTGTCGAATTCACTCGATCTCGGTGGGGTGTGTCTCTCCGTCGAGGGCCGGTGTGCCGGGCAGCACGATGCGGATCAGCGCGCCGCCCCGATTCGACCGTTCGACGGCGATCGTCCCGCCGTGCTTCGTGACCATCTGTCGCACGATGGCCAGTCCCAGACCGGATCCCGGCATCGACCGCGCGGTCGTCGCCCGGTAGAACCGTTCGAACACCAGTTCGCGTTCCTCCTCCGGGATCCCCGGGCCGGCGTCGTCGACGGTCAGCTCCATCAGACCGCTGGCGATCTGCCGCATGTTCACGACGACGTCTTCCCCCGCCGGGCTCCACTTGGCCGCGTTGTCGAGGACGTTGACCACGGCGCGGGTGAGTCCGGCCTGGTCGCCGAAGACGAACCACTGCTCGGTGGTGGCCCGGAACTCGATGTCGGTACGCCGTCGACGCGCACGTTCGAGACTGCGGTCCACCACCTCGGCGACGTCGACGACCTCGAAGACCGTCTCCGGCGCATCCTCACGAGCGAGGTCGACGAGATCGCCGACGAGCGTCGACAACTCCTCGATCTGGCCGATGACGTCGGCCCGCAGCTCGGCCATGTCCTCGTCGGGCAGGCTCGGTGCACCGGGACGGCTCGCGGCGATGAGCAGTTCCATGTTGGTGCGCAGCGAGGTCAGGGGTGTCTTCAGTTCGTGGCCGGCGTCGGCGACCAGCCGGCTCTGCCGTTCTCGCGACTCGGCGAGCGCACGCAGCATCATGTTGAAGCTCTCGGTGAGGCGGGCGAGCTCGTCGTGGCCGGTCACCCGGATGGGCCGCAGGTCGTCGGTGCGCGCGACCCGCTCGGCGGCGGCGGTGAGCCGGGCGACGGGACGCAGACCGGTGCGGCCGACGGTCGCGCCGACGGCGGCGGCGAGCACCACCCCGCACCCGCCGACGATGAACAGCACACTCGCCAGGCGGTTGAGGATCTCGACGGTGGGACGCAGTCGCTGCGCGATCACGACCGTGCTGCCGTCGGGCATGCGCTGGGCCAGTACGCGCTGCTGGGCGACGGTGCGCAGCGACGACTCCCGGTCGCCCTCGGCCACCGCCAGTTCGGGTTCGCCGATGGGCACCGACGAGCCCGGCGGCACGTACCTGCCGAGATCCGGGTAGATCAGGGCAACGCTGATGTCGGAGCTGTAGAGCTGGGCCCCACCGATGTAGCGCGGGTCGTAGGTGATGAGGGTGCTCGACTCGACGAGCGCGGCGGCCCGCGCCCGCAACTGGGTGTCGACCTCCGAGTACAACGCCCGCGAGACCACGGCGTAGGCCGCGATGGAGGTGACGGCGACGGCGAGCGCCACTGCGCCGGCCGCGAGAAGTGTGACGCGGATGCGCAGCGGCACCGAGCGGGTCAGGAGAAGAGGTGGTCGCATCAGGTCGCTCACGGCGGGGTCTCGCGCAGCACGTACCCGACGCCGCGCACCGTGTGGATCAGGCGCGGTTCCCCACCGGCCTCGGTCTTGCGTCGCAGATACCCCACGTAGACCTCGAGGGCGTTGCCGGAGGTCGGGAAGTCGTAACCCCACACCTCCTCGAGGATGCGGCTGCGCGTGAGAACCCTCCTCGGGTTTGCCATGAGCATCTCCATCAGGGAGAACTCGGTGCGGGTGAGGCTGATCGGCCGGTCGCCGCGAGTGACCTCGCGGGTCGCAGGGTCGAGGCTGAGGTCGGCGAACCGCAGCACCTCGTCGGCGGACGAGTCCGGGTCGGGCGCGGCACGACGCAGCAGCGCCCGCAGTCGCGCGAGCAGTTCCTCGAGCGCGAACGGTTTCGGCAGGTAGTCGTCGGCCCCCGCGTCGAGACCCGCGACCCGCTCCGAGACGGAGTCGCGCGCCGTGAGGACGAGGATCGGCAGGTCGTCGCCGGTGCTGCGGAGCCGGCGGCACACTTCGAGGCCGTCGACGCGCGGCATCATGACGTCGAGCACCATCGCATCCGGACGCGACGTCGCGACCTGTTCGAGGGCGTCCTGCCCGTCCGTCGCGAGGTCGACCGTGTATCCGTTGAAGCTCAGTGACCGGCGCAGCGACTCCCGCACTGCACGGTCGTCGTCGACCACCAGAATGCGCATGATCACCATTGTGGCCTGCGCCTACTGAGAGCGCGCTGAGAACCCGCGGTGGCCGGCGGGCTCTACGACTCAGTCGGTCCGCGGGTCGACCTCACCCCTGTGCACGGCCTCGACGAGCCTGCGGGGCACCTTCACGGTCGTTCCGTCGACCGTGATCGGCACGAGATCGGGGACCTTCGCCGTCCACTGCGACCGGCGGTGACGGGTGTTGGAGCGGGACTTCCTGCGTTTGGGGACTGCCATGTCGTTCTCCTTCGATGTCGGGACGTGCGGGATCAGGGTCGGCGCCGGCCGTACTTGCGTTCGAACTTCTCGACGCGACCGGCGGTATCGAGCAGGCGGGCGGCGCCCGTCCAGAACGGATGCGAGTCGCTTGTGACGTCGACGACGATCAGCGGGTAGGTAAGGCCGTCCGACCAGACGGTCGTGCGTTCGGATGTCGCGGTGGAGCGGGTCAGGAAGGTGGCGCCGGTGTTGGCGTCCTGGAAGACCACGGGGTGGTAGTCGGGATGCAGGCCTGATTTCATCGGTGTCCTTCTCTCTCGTTGTCGCGGCGGTCTGCCGGGAGGTCGTCACAAGGGTCTTCGTGGAATCGGCCGAAGGGGTCGCGCCAGGTCGGCCACAGATCGGGGCGGGCGAACTCGTCGTCTGTCACGACCGCCGCGCGCAGCGTGCGGTCGATGAGTTCCGAGTCGGCGTCGTGGACGAGGACGACGATGCTCGTGTCCCGGTCGCCGTAGCGTTCGTCCCAGCGCAGCGACGCCATCGCGCGGCGTTCCGCCGGGATCTCGCGCTGCTGATCGGGAGTCATCGACGCGAGCCATGGCCCCGCGTGAGCGACCCGCAGTCCTCCACCGGCTGATTCGACGAGCAGCGCATTGTCGGGTTGGGTGGCGACCCACAGTCGCCCGCGGGCGCGCACGACGCCGTCGAGCAGCACGTCGATCGCGTGGTGGAGACGTTCCGGATGGAACGGCCGGTCGGCGGAGAACTCGACGAGGCGGATTCCGCAGTCGTCGTCGAGAGGCGGTTGACCTCGCAGGAGAGGCGAGTGCGCCCCGTCGATCGCCCCCCGACGAGCGGTGGCGGGTATCTCCCGGAGGAGCCGCTCGACGTCCGGTTCCCCCGCCCACGCGATCGGCGCGTCCGGGGCGAGTCGGGTGAGCACCGCGTGCAGGCGCGCCTGCTGCCAGCCGTCCGCTCCGGGGAGCACCACCAGCGCATCGGCGAACTCGACCTGGCCGACGACGACCTGCGCCAGGGTGCGGTCGTCGTCGACACGCTCGTTCAGTTCGTCGTCGCCCGTCGCGTCCTCGAGCCAGGTTGCGGCGTCGAGGCAGGTCACGACGCCGTCCACCCGGACATCGAGGGACGCGGGTCCGTCGACACGACCGACGATCCCGCTCACCACGACATGTTCGACTGCCCAGCACAATGCCTCGGGTTCGAGTTGCGGGTCGAGGTGCAGCACGATCCGGTCGACGCTGCTGTAGTCGCGCATGCGGCGCAGAAGCGGCAGCAGATCCTCGCGCAGTGTGCAGGAGACGCACCCGTGCGCGAGTTCGAGGATCTCGGTGCGTTCATCCTCGACGGTGAGCACGGAGCGGCGGAGTACGCCCTGGTCGAGACCGGACAGGTCATGGTGGACGACCGCGGTGCCCGGACGCAGTAGTGACCGCGCGGCCTGCGCAGTCCGTCCGCGCCATCCGCAGACGATGACGAGCGGCGTCCTGATGTCCACAGCATCCCTTTCGATAACGATTGTCATTAACAATGTCAAAGCGTACAGTTGGCGGCGCACTTTGTCGAAAATGATTGTCGTTACCTACGAAAGGAGCCGACGTGTCGGCCACGTGCCAACTCACCGGGCGGCGACCCGGTTTCGGGAGATCCGTATCGCACTCCCATGTCCGCACCAACCGGCGGTGGAACCCGAACATCCAGCGCAGAACCTATTTCGTACCCTCGCTCGGACGCCGGGTCGCGCTGAACCTGTCCACCAAGGGCATCAAGATCGTCGACCGCGACGGCATCGAGAGCGTTGTCGCACGTCTGCGTGCCCGCGGGGAGAAGTTCTGATGGCAGCACGCAGCGAGATCCGGCCCGTCGTCAAGCTTCGCTCGACCGCCGGGACCGGCTACACCTACGTCACCCGGAAGAACCGCCGGAACGATCCCGACCGTCTCGTCCTGCGCAAGTACGACCCCGTGCTGCGCAGACACGTCGACTTCCGCGAGGAGAAGTAGTCGTGGCGAAGAAATCGAAGATCGCACGCAACGAGCAACGGAAGGCGATCGTGGCCCGGTACGCCGAGCGCCGCGCGGAACTGAAGGAGGTCGTGCGCCGACCGTCGGCCTCGCCCGAAGAGCGCAGCGAAGCCCAGCGGGCACTGCAGCGTCTACCCCGCGACGCCAGTCCGGTACGATTGCGCAATCGAGACGCTGCGGACGGCCGCCCGCGCGGCCACCTGCGAAAGTTCGGGCTCTCACGAGTGCGTGTGCGTGAACTCGCCCACCGCGGGGAACTACCCGGCGTCCACAAGTCGAGCTGGTGAGGAGCGAGATATGGCAGTCAAGCGAGGACCGTCGAAGAAGTCGCGTGCCGTAGAGGGACGCAAGCCCAAGAAGAACCCCCTCTTCGCGGCGAAGATCGAGTACGTCGACTACAAGGACGTCAATCTGCTCCGCACCTTCATCTCCGACCGCGGCAAGATCCGCAGCCGTCGCGTCACGGGCCTGACCCCGCAGCAGCAGCGTCAGGTGGCCGTCGCGGTGAAGAACGCCCGTGAGATGGCCTTGCTCCCCTACGTCAGCAGCAAGTAGGTCGTAGCTTCCGACGCCGCCTCTCCCCATCGGGAGGGGCGGCGTCGTCGTATGTGCACCCGAGACCGGTGTTGTTTTCGAAGATCGGCCGAGAATCACAAACAACACCGGTCTCGACGCTCGCTGCGGTCCGATGGCGGGACGACACTCCGGGGTCCTTAGACTAGGCAACCGTGTCGGGTGTGATCGCGGGGTTCAGTGTCATCTTCGTGATCATCGCCATCGGCTTCACGCTGGGGCGCCTGGGCACCCTCGGGCACGAGGCGCAGACGGTGCTCAGCCGGCTCGTCTTCTTCGTCGCCACCCCCGCGCTGCTGTTCGACGTGCTCGCGACGTCCGACCTGTCGGTGATCTTCTCGCCCAATCTCTACATCGCAGCGGCCACGGCGTTCGCCGTCGCGATCGTGCACTTCGTCGTCGCGAAGCTCTGGCTGCGACGTGCGGTTCCCGAGGCGACCATCGGCGCGCTGTGCGCCGGCTACGTCAACTCCGCGAACCTCGGCATCCCCATTGCGGTCTTCGTGCTCGGCGACGCGTCGTTCGTCGCGCCCCTGTTGTTGTTCCAGATCGTCGTGCTCTCCCCCATCGCGCTGACGATGCTCGACCTGTCGACGATGCGCGCCGGGGTCTCGCTCCTCGACACCCTGCTCGCGCCGTTCAAGAACCCCATCGTCCTGGCCGCCGCGGCCGGACTCGCCATCGCGATCAGCGAGTGGGCGCCTCCCGAGGCGTTGCTGCAGCCGTTCCATCTGCTCGGCGGCGCGTCGGTGCCCGGTGCGCTGCTCGCGTTCGGATTGTCGCTGCAGGGCGTCCGGGTGCTCGAGAAGGGGACGAGCCCGCGCCGCGACATCGCGCTCGCCTCGGTGCTCAAGATCTTCGCCCAGCCGGTGCTCGCGTATCTGATGGGGCGTTTCGTGTTCGGCCTCGACGGCCATGCGCTGTTCGCCGTCGTGGTGGTCGCCGCGCTTCCCACCGCGCAGAACGTGTTCGTCTACGCGAGCGCTTACGGTCGCGGCACGGTGCTCGCCCGCGACGCCGCCCTCGTCACCACCCTCGCCTCCATCCCTGCGATCGGCGTGACCGCCGCCCTGCTGGCGTGATGAACACGCGACACGGGAATACCGTGGGAACCATGCGTTCCGTCGTCCGTGCTTGCCGGGGAATCACCGTCCTCGCGATGTGCCTGCTCATCGCGGCCTGCGGATCGAGTTCGGGTACACCGGACGTCCCCGCGCTGCCCGAGGAACCGGTTCCGGCAGGGGCGACGGCGTTCTCGGCGCGACCCGACATCGTCGATGCGCATCCGCTGACGATCCTGTCGTGGTCGCGGGTGAGCGACGACCGGATCGCCCTGCACTTCGAGACGGGCACCCCCGAGTGCTTCGGCGTCGACGCGACCGTCACCGAAACGGACGACACGGTGACGGTGACGCTCCTCGGCGGCACGCTGCCGGAGATGCAGGACCGCATGTGCATCATGGTCGCCGTCGTCGGCGCCCTCGAGGTCTCCTTGCAGTCGCCGCTCGGCGACCGGGTCGTGACCGCCGGCGCCTGACATATGCCGCATCCTCCGCGTCACTGGCTGCTGTATCTGTGCTTGTCCACGGCCCTGCTGCACGCGGCATTCCAGTCGATCCGTGTCCTGGTCTCCTACCGGATTCTCGCGCTGGGCGGTGACGCGACGACCATCGGTGCCGTCACCGCGCTCTACGCCATCGTTCCGCTGATCGCGGCGGTGCGGATGGGACGTGTCGTGGACCGCGGGCACACGACCGCCATTCTGCGTTCGGGCATCGTCGTCACCACGGTCGGTGCCGGGTTGATCGCTCTCAGTTCGGGATTGTTCGTGCTCGCCGCCGGCAATGTCGTGCTCGGTCTCGGACAGTTGCTCGTCACGGTGTCGGGGCAGGCATTCGTGTCGATCCTGTCGCCGCCGGGGCAACTGGATCGCGGGTTCGCCGGTCTCACGCTGGGTGTGTCGGTCGGTCAGGCCGTCGGTGTGCCCGTCGCCGGCGTGATCGCCGCGACCACCGGCGACGGCAACGGCTCCGTCGAGACCACTGGAGCGTTGCTGGTCATGACGGTGTTTTCGCTGCTCTCCCTGCCGCTGGTGCTGGGGCTCCGCGAGCCGCCCGGCTCCGGTCGCACCGCGGAGGACGGCGCGCCGCAGTCGATCCTGTCGATGCTCGCGACGAAGGGCATGAAGCCCGCAATGCTGTCGAGCCTGGTGGTCCTCGCCTCGGTCGACCTGGTCGTGGCCTACCTGCCGTTGCTCGGTGAGCAGTTCGGGTTCGGTGTGCTCCTGGTGTCGATCCTGCTCACCGCCCGCACCATGGCGTCGATCGTCTCGCGTGCTCTGCTGCCGTGGGCGTTGCGCCGGATTCCGCGCAGGTGGCTGCTCGTCTCCGCGACCGCCGGGACCATCGTGCCGGTCGCGCTGCTGCCGCTCGTGCCGAATCCCTGGGTCATCGGCGCGTTGCTCGCCGTGTGCGGAATGTTCTGGGGCGTCGGCCAACCCCTGACGATGACGTGGGTGGTCGAACTCGTCGCACCGGCCGACCGCGCGTCGGCGCTGGCGGTGCGATTGACCGGCAACCGTCTCGGGCAGGTCGCGGTGCCCATGGTGGCCGGCGCGATCGCCGGGGTCGCCGGTGTCGCGTCGATCTTCTGGGTGACCGCCGCCCTGCTGTCCGCCGCCGCGACGACCACGTGGCGGTCGGTGCGCCACTGAGTTCCCGGGGCGCCTCGCGCCGAGTTCCTACGACCGCCGACGGGCCCGCACGTAGTCGGCGACGACCGCCGCCCCGAGACCGTCGACATCGGGCGCGACCACTCGTCCCCCGACGCGACGCGCCAGCACGTCGACGACCCGCGCGAGCCCCGGATCGCTGCCGAGCCGGAAGATCGTGACCTGGGCGCCGAGCCGCGCGATGTGGTCGAGTTCGCGCACCGTCAGCCCCAGAGTGCGTGCGCTCGGCGGGTAGTCGAAGGCCGCGAAGCCGTCCGGTTCGAGGTGAGCGGTGGGTTCACCATCGGTGACGACGAAGACCACCGGCTGCGCGTTGGGATGTCGACGCAGGTGACGACCCGCGAGCATCAGGGCGTGGTGCAGATTGGTGCCCTGCTCGTAGACGCCGTCGAGCCCGGCGAGTTCGGGCGCGGACACCACACGGGCGTGCCGGCCGAACGCGATGAGCTGCAGCGCATCCCCGCGGAAGCGCGTGGACACGAGATGCTCGAGCGCGAGGGCCGTGCGTTTCATCGGCACCCAGCGACCGTCCATGACCATCGAGAACGACGTGTCGACGAGCAGCGCGACCGCCGCCTGCGTCCGCTGCTCGGTCTCGATCACCTCGACGTCCTGCACCGACATCCGCACCGGCAGACCGGGATTGCGCAGGGTCGCGTTGGTGAGGGTCCGTACGACGTCCCACGGTTCGGTGTCGCCGAACTCCCATGCCTTCGACGCGCCGGTCGGTTCGCCGAGCACACCCGCCCGCCGCGACTCGCGTTGCCCGGTGCGCGACGAGATGCGGTTGACGACGTCGCGCAGCGCCGCTTCGCCGAGCCGGCGCATGGCCTTGGGCGACAGTCGCCACTGCCCGTCGGCACCGCGGTCGAAGAAGCCCTGTCGCTGCAGTTCTTTCTCGAGCTCGGCGAGGGTGCGTGCATCGGCCGCGGCCTCGGGTCCGAGATGACGGGCGAGCGCGTCGAGGTCGATGTCGTCGAGGGACGCCCCGGCGTACTGCTGCGACAGCTGCTCGGCGAGCTGGTCGAGTTCGGACAACTCCTGCAGCGCCGAGGTGGCCTCGCCGAGACCCATGCCCTGTTCGCCGCGCACCTGCTCGGAGCCGGTCCAGTCCTCGCCGGGACGCGCGGCCCGCAGGTGGCCGTCGAGACGGTCGAGCTGGCTCATCAGATCCGGGGATCCGAACGCCTGCTGTGCGAGAGCGTCGAGTTCGTCGCGTTGCTCGGGGGTGAGGGAGTTGCGCAGCCGCTGCGCCGCCGCGGCCCGCTGTGCGAGGGAGTCGAGCAGTTCCTCGACGTTCTGCGGGTTCTCCGGGAAGAACTCGCCGTGCTGGGCCATGAACTGCTCGAAGTCCTCCTCGGTGTCCTCACCGCGGGAGTGCTTGTCGAGCAGGTCGTTGAGGTCCTCGAGCATCTCCGAGATGCGTTGCCGGTCCTCGTCGGTGGCCCCCTCGAGCGCCTGCTTCATCCCGGAGAAGCGCTGGTCGAGCATCTCCCGGCCGAGCAGGTCGCGGATCTTCTCGTAATCCTGTCGGGCCTGCGCGCTGCGCCAGTCGTAGTCGGCGAGTTCCTGCACGGCCTGCGCCGTCGACGGCGGCAGTTCCTCGATCCGCATCTCGGCGAACCGCGCGTCGTCGTCGAGGGCCCTGGCCAGTTCTTTGCGTTCCTCGAGCACGGCGCGATCGAGAAGCTCGCGCACCTCCTGGAGGGTGCCGTCGAGGTTGGTGCGGTCGAGCAGCTGCCGTCGACGCCGATTCGCCTGCGCGGCAAGCTTGTCGAGGCCACGCATACCGTCGTGACCGCGGCGCAGCAACTCCCGCAGGGCGCGCTTGGGTGAGGCGCCGGCCATGACGTCGTCGCCGATCGCGGCGAGCGCGTCGCGCAGGTCCACCGGTGGGGCGAGCGGATCGCCCCCGGTATACGGACCGTAGCGGGCGGACCTGCTCATCGGGAGTACACCGCCGAGCCGTCGTCGCCGGTGTCCTTGGCGATGCGCCGTGCCAGATACAGACCTTCGAGGGCGAGTTCCACTGCCGCAGCGCGACTTCCGGTGTCGGTGGCACCGAGCCGTTCGGCGACGGCATCGAGCACAGGCAGTTCGGGGAGTTCGTCGAGCAGCACCTTCGCGGTGATCCGCTCACCGGTGACCACCGGCTCGCCCTGCTCGACGGCGGAGACGAGCGGCCCGAGATCGACGCCCGCGAGTCGCGAGCGGGCCGTTTCGGCCGTCGCGCGCCGGAGGAGATGATCGAGGACCTCGAATTCCCTTCCTTCCTCGCCGGATTCGAACTCGACCTTGCCTCGGAGCACCTCCACGACGGTGCCGAGATCGACGGGACGCGCGACCGGATCGTCCTCGCCGAGGACCGCACCGCGATGCAGGGCCGCGGCCGAGACGGTCTCGGCGCCGGCGACGGCGAACCGTGCAGAGACACCCGAACGCTGGTCGACGGACGTCGATTCGCGCAGCAGCCGGGTGAACCGTGCCAGGATCTCGAGCAGATAGTCGGGGACGCGGGCCTGCAGATGCGCCTCCTGCTCGATGACGGCGATCTCGTCCTCGAGTCGCGTCGGGTAGTGCGTGCGGATCTCCGCTCCGAAGCGGTCCTTGAGCGGAGTGATGATGCGGCCGCGATTCGTGTAGTCCTCGGGGTTCGCACTCGCCACGAGCAACACGTCGAGGGGCAGGCGCAACGTGTAACCGCGCACCTGGATGTCGCGTTCCTCCATGACGTTGAGCAGCGACACCTGGATGCGTTCGGCCAGGTCGGGCAGTTCGTTGACGGCGACGATGCCGCGGTGCGCGCGGGGCACGAGACCGAAGTGGATCGTCTCCGGATCACCGAGGCTGCGGCCCTCGGCGACCTTCACGGGGTCGACGTCGCCGACGAGGTCGGCGACCGAAGTGTCGGGCGTCGCGAGCTTCTCGGCGTACCGCTCGCTGCGGTGCCGCCACGCGACGGGCAGGTCGTCGCCGAGTTCGGCGGCCCGGCGGATCGACGCCGGGGTGATGGGCTCGTAGGGATGCTCGCCGAGCTCCGAACCGGCGATGACCGGGGTCCATTCGTCGAGCAGCAGCGGCAGGGTACGTAGCAGGCGGGTCTTGCCCTGACCGCGTTCGCCGAGCAGGACCACGTCGTGACCGGCGATGAGGGCGCGTTCGAGCTGCGGGACGACGGTGTCCTCGAAACCGAGGATGCCGGGCCACGGATCGGTACCGTCGCGCAGCGCAGCGAGCAGGTTGTGCCGGATCTCGTTCTTGACGGACCGTTGCACGTGGCCGGAGGCGCGGAGCTCGCCGACCGTGGAGGGGCGCGGTGTGGGTGACGTCACCTCACCCAAGGTACGACCGAACCGCCGTTTCGGCATCCGCGATCCCGCGACCGGTCCGCCTACACTCGCCGCATGGACACCTGGATCCTGGCGGCCCTGCTCGGGCTGGGGCTCGCGGCCGCCACCGGGCTGCGCACCTTCCTGCCGCTGCTGCTCCTGTCGGTCGCGGTCCACTTCGAACTCTTCGGGGTCGTCCTCAACGAATCGATGCAGTGGCTCGGGTCCACCTCGGCGCTCGTCGCCCTGACGATCGCCACCGCCGTGGAGGTCGTCGCCGACCTCGTGCCGCTCGTGGACAACGCACTGTCCGCCCTCGGCACGGTGACCCGGCCGGTCGCGGGTGCGCTTGCGGCGTGGGCGGCCTTCGCGAGTCTCGATCCCGCGATGGCGGCACTCGCGGGCATCGTCATCGGCGCCCCGACCGCCCTGGCGGTGAGCACGGCGCAGACGGGCACGCGGGTCGCGAGTACCGCGACCACCGCCGGTTTCGGCAACCCGGTGCTGTCGATCGTCGAGAGCGTCGCCTCGTTCGTCACGTCGCTGATCGCGCTGCTCGCTCCCCTGCTCGTCGTCCCGCTGCTGGCGCTGTTCGGATGGCTCGGCGTACGGGGCTACCGTCGGGTACGCCGGGCCCGTTCGTCACGCACGAAACCGACGCCACACCGCGGCGCCCTCGACACGGGCCGGTCCGGCGACTTCTGATAGACACATGACATGTCGGACACCGAGATCACCTTTTCCAGCGGCGACGTGACCCTGCACGGCAGCCTGCGGGTACCCGTCTCCATGAGGGGTCCGGTGCCCGCCGTGCTGCTGCTCGCCGGCAGCGGTCCCACCGACCGCAACGGCGACAGCGCACTGCTCCCCGGATCGATCGGCACCCTGCGGCATCTCGCCGACGTGCTCGAACGCAAGGGATTCGCGAGTCTGCGCTACGACAAGCTCGGCAGCGGTGTGACCGCGCTCGGCCCGTACAGCGTCGAGGACGTCGCCGATCTCGGTTTCTCGACATTCATCGACGGCGCCGCCGACGCGCTCGCCTTCCTCGGTTCGCAGCGCGGGGTCGACCCGGAGCGGCTCTACGTCGTCGGGCACAGCGAGGGCGCGCTGATCGCGCTGTCGCTCGCCCAGGACAACGACTCGATCGCCGGACTCGGCCTGATCGAACCGCTCGCCGTGCGCCTGCTCGACCTGCTGACCGCCCAGATCGACGCACAGCTCGACGCCGTCGTCGCCGCGGGACAACTTCCCGTCCAGATCGCCGATGAACTGCGGGTCGCGCTCACCGGCGCGGTCGAGTCGCTCCGCGCCGACGGCACCCTCAGCGACACTCTCCCCGAGCCGCTGCGCAACGCCGGGCTCGTCCCCACCAACGCGAAGGCACTCGCCGAGGAGGACGCGCTCGATCCGCGGATGCTCGCCGCACAGGTCGCCGGCGACCTGCCGGTGCTCACCGCGGTCTCGTCCAAGGACATCCAGGTGCGGGTCGAGGACGTCGACGCGCTCGACGCGGCACTCGTCCACACCCGTCTGACGTCGCTGCGCATGACGCGCACCAACCACGTGCTCAAGGACATCGGCGACCAGCAGTCGACGGGCGCCGACTACGTCGCCGACCTGCCCTTCTCCGACGAGTTCACGTCCGGTTTCGAGGCGTGGCTCGACAAGCTGAGGGGCTGATCGGCCCACCCCCACGCACGGACGACGCGGAAATAACAAATGTCCATTCCGCGTTGTTCGTGTATGGTCATCCGTTAACCAACTGGTTCACATGAGAAAGGTACGGTCCGATGCGATACAAGCACATGTACGTAGCCGGTTGTTCCGTACCGTTTTCTCACTTCTTCTTCCACTTCGCGGCGGAGCGATCCCGAGAATAGAAGTCACACGACGACTCGTTCTCGGGCACTCGGGGCACATACGCCCCGGGTGCCCTTTCTCTATCCCCGACCGCGACCCGTACAAGATCACCTCGACAGGAGAAACACCATGAAACTGAGAATCGAATCCGGCGGCACCGTGTCGACCGAACTGCCCGAAGACCTCACCGGTCACGCCATCACCATCGACCTGAGCCGGGTCGGCGGTACCGAGAGCGGCGCCGCCTCCGCGGATCTCATCCGCGAGCTGCTCGACCGCGGCGCTGCCAAGCTCGTCATCTCCGAGGGGCGCGGCAAGCGCACCGTCGAACCCACCGCGCACGACAACGGCACCCACGCGCACGCCGCCTGAGCGACGATGCGCGTGGGTGCCGCGCGTGTGTGTTCGTGACTAGTGCGCGAAGTGCCGCGCGCCGGTGAGGTACAGCGTCACGCCGGCCTCGCGAGCGGCCTCGATGACCTCGTTGTCGCGCACCGAGCCACCCGGCTGCACGATCGCCTTCACGCCGGCCTCGGTCAGCACCTGTAGACCGTCGGCGAACGGGAAGAAGGCATCCGACGCGGCCACCGACCCGGCGACACGATCACCCGCACGGGTGACGGCGAGTCGCGCCGAGTCGACGCGGTTGACCTGACCCATGCCGACACCGACGGTCGCGCCGCCCGAGGCCAGCAGGATCGCGTTGGACTTCACTGCACGGCATGCGCGCCAGGCGAATTCGAGATCGCGCAGCGTGGCCTCGTCGGCTGCCTCGCCGCACGCGAGCTGCCAGTTGGTGGTGGAGTCGCCGTCCGCGGTGAGCACGTCGCGCTCCTGCAGGAGCAGCCCGCCGGAGATCTGACGGATCTCGACCGGAGCCGACTTCGGCGAATCGGCGCGCAGGATGCGGATGTTCTTCTTGCGGGAGAGCACGTCGACAGCCCCGTCGGCGTACGACGGGGCGATGATCACCTCGGTGAAGATCTCGGCGACCTGCTCCGCCATCTCGACGCTCACCTCACGGTTGGCGGCGATGACGCCACCGAAGGCCGAGACCGGATCGCACTCGTGCGCGTTGCGGTGCGCGGTGGCGATGTCGTCGGCGATCGCGATGCCACACGGATTGGCGTGCTTGATGATCGCGACGCACGGCTCGCTGTGGTCGTGCGCGGCGCGCCAGGCGGCGTCGGCGTCCTGGTAGTTGTTGTAGGACATCTCCTTGCCGTGGAACTGCTCGGCCTGCGCGAGCCCCGGCTCACCGGCCTCGTTCACGTACAGGGCCGCGGCCTGGTGCGGGTTCTCGCCGTAGCGAAGGACATTCGCGCGGGTCCAGGTAGCGCCGGTCCACGCCGGGAACTGCGACTCGTCGCCCTCGGGCGCCGCGTAATCGCTGTTCATCCAGCTCGCCACCGCGACGTCGTAGGCGGCGGTGTGCTGGAACGCCTGCGCGGCAAGACGCTTTCGCTGCTCGAGGGTGAAACCGCCACCCTCGACGGCGGCGAGCACGTCACCGTAGGCGGCCGGGTCGACGACGACTGCGACCGACGGGTGGTTCTTCGCCGCGGCACGCACCATCGACGGGCCACCGATGTCGATCTGCTCGACGCACTCGTCGGGGCTCGCACCCGAGGCGACCGTCTGCGTGAACGGGTAGAGGTTCACGACGACGAGTTCGAACGCCTCGATGCCCAGATCGGCGATCTGATCGAGGTGGTCCTGCTTGCGGGTGTCGGCGAGGATGCCGGCGTGCACGCGCGGGTGCAGGGTCTTCACCCGGCCCTCGAGGCACTCGGGGAAGCCGGTCAGTTCCTCGACCTTCGTCACCGGCACGCCTGCGTCGGCGATGGTCTTGGCCGTGGAGCCGGTCGAGACCAGCTCGACACCTGCCGCGTGGAGCCCTGTCGCCAGCTCCACCAGCCCGCTCTTGTCGTACACGCTGACCAGCGCGCGGCGCACAGTCTTACGTTCGGTCACCGGGGATCACGGCCTTTCGTCCATCGGAAACAACTCCACGGGTGGCGACGGCGGCGACCATCTCGGCCAGCAGCCGCCGCTCCACAACCTTGATGCGCTCGTGCAGGGTGTCCTCGTCGTCGTCGTCGAGCACCTGCACGGCTTCCTGCGCGAGGATCGGTCCGGTGTCGACTCCCCCGTCGACGAGATGCACCGTCGAACCGGTGACCTTGACGCCGTAGGCCAGGGCGTCGGCGACGGCGTGCGCGCCGGGGAACGACGGCAGCAGCGCGGGATGAGTGTTGATGATGCGGCCGGCGAACCGTTCCAGGAACGCCGAACCCAGGATCTTCATGAAGCCTGCGGACACCACGAGGTCGGGTTCGTGGGCGGCGACCGCGTCGGTCAGCGCGCGGTCCCACGCGGTGCGGTCCTCGAAGTCGCGCAACGCGACGCGGAACGAGGGGATCCCCTCGTCGGCGGCGTGCCCTTCGGCGGGGCATTCGCGGTCGACACCGACAGCGACGACTGTCGCGGGATATCCGTCGGTCCGGGTGGCGTCGAGCAGCGAACGCAAGAGGCTGCCCGTGCCCGAAGCGAGGACGACGAGCCGCGCCGGCGCGGTGGGCGGCAGCTGGTCACGCGAGGCAGTCAGGGTCCACTCCTGTGAAGTCGAGGTGGGTCGGCCGATCGACCGGCCGTAGGAGAGCCTAGTCGGCACCCTTTTCGGCCTTGTTCGCGACCTCCTCGGCGGGCTCGTCGTCGTCCTCGGCGTCATCCTCGTCGACGACCTCGACCACCTCGGCGTCGATGACGTCGTCGGCGTCCGCATCCTCTTCGAGGCTCTCCGCGTCGTCCTCGGCAGCCTCGTCCTCGTCGACTGCGGCCGCTTCGTCCTCGTCGACTTCTGCCACCTCGCGCTCGGCGGCGGTGGTGTCCTCTGCCACAGGAGCTTCGAGTGCCGAGGTCTCGTTCTCGGCCGCCTCGAGTTCTCCGTCGGCTCCTGCATCAGCGGCGTCGTCGGCCTCGGCCGCGTCCGTCGCATCCTCCGAGGTCTCCTCGTCCACCTCGGTGTCGGCGCGCAGTGCCACCGCGGCCAATCGTCCTTCGCGCCACACGAGCAGCTGCGCCGTGATGATGCCGAGCAGGCCCGACCAGGCGAAGACGAGGATGCCGGCGAGCCACCAGTTGGCGCCGACCGTGCCGAAGACGCCGAGCGGGCCGCCCGCAACCCAGGTCGCCAGCGCCGTGACGAGTCCGGCGCCCGCTGCGGCAGCGAGCACCGTCCATGAAGCGTCGGCGCTGCCCACCGGGGCACCGTCGGCCTTCGCCTGCAGGGTTCGCTGCGCGGCGAAACGTCCGAGCAGCGCACCGACCGTCGCCGGAACGGCCAGCAGCACCGGCCAGAACGCTGCGGCCGGACCCGAGGGGACCGCCGCGAGCACCGGCAGCGCCGGGAGGTCACCGCCCGTCGCCTCGAACAGGCTCAGGTGGATGTCGCCGACGTGCACGGTGCTGCCCGCCAGAACGGCCGCGGCACCGATGATGACGTTGGGCAGGTACAGGATCGACATCACCGTCAGCCCCAGCACGCCGGTCCAGTGATCCCCGCGCGCGAGCAGTTCACCGACGACGTTCCACGACCACAACAGTCCGGCGACGACCGCCACCCCACCGAGGGCGAACATCCCCAGCAGCACCCGCAGTGCCGGACGGAAGGCGAGCACGAGCCAATCGGGAGCCGAGTAGTAGCGCACCAGCGGCTTCCACACACGGGAGCCGATACCGATGAGAGCCGCGGCCAGGTAGATGGCGGTGACCCACGCGAGCGCGGCAGCTGCATTCGGAGGCGTCACCGGCAGCACGCTCGCCGCATCCTGCAGCACGATCAGCGACGCCGCGGTCACCAGTAGCGGGCCGGCGAGGACGGCGACGGTGATGCGCGAGACATCCTGACGGTCGAGGGCGTACCCACTGTTCTCGACGAGCGCGTCGGCCGCAGACGCACACCCGCGCGCCGCCTGCCACACCAGGACCGCGGTGGGCAGCAGCGGCAGCACACCGAGCGACGTGCCGTCGATCGTGAGCGTCACCTGGTGCAGTGCGAGCCACGTGCCGGCGATCGCAGCGTAGATGCCGGTGAGGTCGCTGTTGGCGACGACCATCGTCGTCACCACGATGGTGGCCACGACGGCGAGCGTCACCGCCGGAACGCGGGCCGCGGTGCCGAGCAGGATGCGAAACCGCTCCGGGTCCAGGCTGTCGTCGTCGGTTGGAACGTGCCGGGTGGACCGGCCGAGCGTCGAAGTCATCGGTTCGAGAGTGTCACCGACACGGCGATCGTGGTGTCAGGCGCGCCGATCACCGCTGGTCGTCCGGTGCGCGGAAGGCCTGCGTGGCGTCCTGGTCGCCGGTCGCAGTGGTCCCGGTCTCCTCGCGACGTTCCGTGCCCGTCGTGTCGTCATCGGACACTGTGCCGTCCGCCCGGGTGGCTGGGCCGTCCGCCCGGGTGTCGGTGTGGTCCGTCGAGTCCTGAGCGCCGTGCGGTTCCTGGACCGGGTACTGCTGGGTCGGCTGCGCACCCGTGTACTGCTGGCCGGCGCCGTACTGCTGGGCACCGGAATACTGTGCTCCCCCGCCGTACTGCTGAGCGCCCGGGAACTGCTGAGCGCCCGGGAACTGCTGGGAACCGGGGAACTGCTGGGCTCCGCTGTACTGCTGCCCGCCGTACTGCTGGGCGCCCGGATACTGCTGGGACCCGCCGTACTGCTGCGACCCCGAATACTGCTGCGCGCCGGAGTACTCCCCCGACGTCTGCTGTCCGGGATACGCCTGGTGTCCGGGATGCGGCGCACCGAACTGGGACTGCCCGACGGCTCCTTGCTGCGAGCCGTAGGGCTGGCCGTATCCCTGCGGACCGTAAATCTGCGGCGAACCGGAGCCCTGGGGCTGACCTGTTCCCGCACCGGTCCCGAATCCCTGGTACTGCCCGGCGCTCTGCGGCGACCCGAAGGAACTCCGCTCACCCGACCGGCCGGACACGAGGATGCCGAGGCCGAACAGCAATGCGACGAGCGCCAGCGCGAACTGCAGGAAACCGAGGACGAGGATCGTCACGCCGCCCCACGCGATCCCGGTGTCCTCGGGCAGATGGAAGAGCTGGAACAGGGATGTCACGAAACCGACGCCCGACGCCGCGACGGCCACCGCACGCAGGTCCTGGCCGGGGAGCAGCGACAGCGCCGCGCTCACACCGCCGAAGAGCAGGAAGGCCAGCGGCACGACGGCGAAGCCGAAATCGAAGGACGTGAGCGCCACCTGCGAGCCGAAGGTGATGCTCACGAAGGGCGTGAGGCCGAGGAGGAAGTTCACGGCACCGAGCACGGCCACCGCGAGTGGCAGCAACAACGGCACCACCTTGCTCTGGGCGGATGCGCCTGCGGGGAATGTCATCGATTCTCCTGCCGTCGATCGGTGTGTGTCGGTCACTCGTCCTGCAGTCAACAGCCTAGGGACTACCCGAGAGAATGGGGTCCATGCCGCACACTCTCGCCCCGGGCCCCGACGTCGTGGTCGAGACGGAGGTGAAGCACTCGCGTTTCCTCGCCGCGGTTCGTCGTGTCGACACGGCCGACGCCGCGCTCGCCTTCGTCGACGAACAACGCCGACTGTATCCCGATGCCCGACACCACTGCTGGGCGTTCGTGGTGGGTGACGACCCGTCGGCGCGTGCCGAGCGGTCGAGCGACGACGGGGAGCCGGGCGGCACGGCCGGCATCCCGATGCTGCAGGTCCTGCACCACCGGGATCTGGTGAACGTCGCGGTGGTGGTAACCCGATGGTTCGGAGGGATCAAGCTCGGCGCGGGCGGGCTGGTGCGCGCGTACTCGGGTGCGGTCGCGACGGCCTTGGACGAGGCGCCCCTCGTCGAGCGCAGGCAGCAGGAGAAGTTCACCCTCGCGATCGATCACGGCGAAGCGGGTCGCGTGGAGGCGGAACTGCGCGGCCGCGGGGTCGCAGTGCTCGACGTGACCTATGCGGACCGGGTGGTCCTCACCGTCGCGGGGCGCGAGCGGAGCGAACTGGAGGGCTGGGTGGCGTCACTGACGTCCGGGGCGGGCGAACTCGAACCCGCGGGAGTCGACTGGATCGACTCCTGAAACGGCGCGTGCGCGCCTCCCGATGGCGGAACGCCACCGGAAGGCGCGCACGGAAGGCGACGCTGCTGTCAGAGCGACTGCAGGATCTCGCGAGCGAGCGCAGCGGTCTCGGACGGCGTCTTGCCGACCTTCACGCCAGCCGCCTCGAGAGCGTCCTTCTTGGCCTGAGCGGTGCCCGAGGAGCCCGAGACGATGGCGCCGGCGTGGCCCATGGTCTTGCCCTCGGGAGCGGTGAAGCCTGCGACGTAGCCGACGACGGGCTTGGTCACGTTGGCCTTGATGTAATCGGCCGCGCGCTCCTCGGCGTCGCCGCCGATCTCGCCGATCATGACGATGACCTTGGTCTCCGGGTCCTTCTCGAACGCCTCGATGGCATCGATGTGGGTGGTGCCGATGACCGGGTCGCCGCCGATGCCGATGGCGGTCGAGAAGCCGTACTCGCGCAGCTCGAACATCATCTGGTAGGTCAGGGTGCCCGACTTCGAGACGAGGCCGACCGGACCCTTGCCGGCGATGTTCGCCGGGGTGATGCCGACGAGCGCCTCACCCGGGGTGATGATGCCGGGGCAGTTGGGGCCGATGATGCGGGTCTTGTTGCCCTTCTGGACGTTGTACGCCCAAGCGTAGGCGGAGTCCTGCACCGGGATGCCCTCGGTGATGACCACGAGCAGCGGGATCTCCGCGTCGATGGCCTCGACGATGGCGTCCTTCGAGAAGGCCGGGGGAACGAACGCGATCGAGACATCGGCGCCGGTCTCCTTCATGGCCTCGGCGACGGAGCCGAAGACGGGGAGCTCGACCGGGTTGCCGTCCTTGTCGGTGTGCGAGACCGTCGTGCCGGCCTTGCGGGCGTTCACGCCGCCGACGACCTGGGTGCCGGCCTTGAGCATGAGCGCGGTGTGCTTGGTGCCCTCGCCGCCGGTGATGCCCTGGACGATGACCTTGGAATCCTTGGTAAGGAAGATTGCCATTGTTCTGTGTGTCCCTTTACTTCGCTGCGAAGGCGAGTTCGGCCGCCTTGTCGGCAGCCTCGTCCATGGTGGCGACGACCGTGACCAGCGGGTGGTTGGCCTCGGCGAGGATGCGGCGACCTTCGTCGACGTTGTTGCCGTCGAGGCGGACGACCAGCGGCTTGTTGGCCTCGTCGCCGAGGATCTCGAGGGCCTTGACGATGCCGTTCGCGACCGCGTCGCACGCGGTGATGCCACCGAAGACGTTGACGAACACGCTCTTGACCTGAGCGTCGTTCAGGATGACGTCGAGACCGGCAGCCATGACGGCCGCAGAGGCGCCGCCACCGATGTCGAGGAAGTTGGCGGGCTTGACGCCGCCGTGCTTCTCGCCTGCGTAGGCGACGACGTCGAGGGTCGACATGACCAGGCCGGCGCCGTTACCGATGATTCCGACCTCGCCGTCGAGCTTGACGTAGTTGAGGTCGTTCTCCTTGGCCTTGAGCTCGAGGGGATCCGTGGCGTCCTTGTCCTCGAACTCGGCGTGGCCGGGCTGACGGAAGTCGGCGTTGGCATCCAGGGTGACCTTGCCGTCGAGGGCGAGGATCTGGTCGTCCGGGGTACGGACGAGGGGGTTGACCTCCACGAGAAGAGCGTCTTCCTTGACGAAGACCTCCCACAGCTTCTGGATGGTCACGGCTGCGGCGTCGAGGACCTCGGCGGGCAGGTGGCCCTTCTCGGCGATCTCGCGCGCGAACGCGAGGTCGACACCCTTGACGGCGTCGACGGGGACCTTGGCGAGGCGCTCCGGCTTGGTGGCGGCGACCTCTTCGATCTCCATGCCGCCCTCGACCGAGCACATCGCCAGGTAGGTGCGGTTGGTGCGGTCGAGCAGGAAGGAGATGTAGTACTCCTCCGCGATGTCGCTGGCCTCGGCGACCAGGAGCTTCTTGACGATGTGACCCTTGATGTCGAGCCCGAGGATGTTCTCGGCGTGGGTCTGCGCGTCGTCTGCGGTGGCGGCGTACTTCACGCCACCGGCCTTGCCGCGGCCGCCGACCTTGACCTGGGCCTTGACCATGACCGGCTTGCCGATTTCCTCCGCGATCTCGCGGGCACCGGCGACAGTGTCGGTAACACGGCCGGCCGACGTCGGCACGTCATGCTTGGCGAAGAGTTCCTTCGCCTGATATTCGAAGAGATCCATCTGCTCACCGTCTCGTCTGCGTTCACGCCCGCTCCGGGGTATCGAGCGGGTCGTTTCGGACTCTAGTTTCTCGGCCGGGCCGCGGATCACGCGCGGCAGTCCCATGTGGCACAGGTCACGCGCGCGTAGGTCCGGGAACGACTTCACAGTTCCCCTCCCGGGACGTGGCGGGCGCCACGTTCGAGCGGAGCACTCGGTTCAGAATGACAGGTACCCACTCGCTCCCCGACACCGGATCCCACGCTGCCGCGATGCAACAGACTCGTGACGTGTCGGAAAACAGTGTTTGGAACTCCGGCCGCTGGGGCATGTCCCAATTTGCCCCGGTTTGCACTGTGATGCCACTCACATAACGTCCGCCGGACGAACTACGGCTTGCCACCCCCGCGATCACTTCGTTACCGTCGCCTGGTCGAAGTAACGATGAGGTCACGAACGGAGGATGGCGATGCGCTCTGGTAACCCGAGTGCCGAGAGCCGAACCCGCCGTCCCGAATCGGCACCCGAAGACTGGAATGCCTGGGAAGCCGCCACGATGGACTTCCGTAACACCGGCCCCGGTTCCGAGCCCACCTACTACTCCGACTCCTTCGGCCACGCCGTCCGCGACGACCGCTTCGCGCAGGATCGTCGCGACGAGAGCACCGACGTCACCGCTCCCGCATCCCGCGGTGGAGCCCATCGACTTCCCACTCCCCCCACTGCCCTCAAGGGCCGCGCCGCAGTCTTCGCGGTCGCCGCAGGCGCCGTGGTCGCCGCGGGCCAGGCCGCAGCCAATGGTGGTCCGGGACAGAACACCGAGCACTCCGAGGTCGCTCTCGCCGCCGGCGAAGCCGATTCCTCGATCATCACGGCCACCGCAGTGCCGCAGGCCGCACAGTTCGCGCCGAGCGCCGACGCCGAGCCGTCGCAGGCCCCGCAGGTGCTCAACATCGCCGACCCGAACGACCTGTCGCAGTTCTCGAATCTCCTGGCCAAGGGCCAGCGATTCAGCGAGGAACGCGCTGCGCGCGAGGCCGCGGCCCGTCGCCCGCTGTTCGTCCTCCCCGCCGCGGGGTCGTTCACCTCGAACTTCGGCGCACGCTGGGGCACCCTCCACGCCGGCGTCGACATCGCAGGCCCCATCGGCACCCCGATCCTCGCGGTCGCCGACGGTGAGGTCATCGATTCCGGCCCGGCTTCCGGCTTCGGCATGTGGGTCCGCCTCCTCCACGCCGACGGCACCATCACCGTGTACGGGCACATCGACCAGTCCCTGGTGACCGTGGGTCAACACGTCATGGCCGGCGACCAGATCGCCACCATGGGCAACCGCGGCTTCTCCACCGGCCCGCACCTGCACTTCGAGGTGCACCTCAACGGCGTCGACAAGATCGATCCCGTCCCGTGGCTCGCCACCCGGGGTATCGCCCTCGGCATCCAGCGCGACTGACCGACCTCGCCGCCGTACGTTCGGCGTGCGTCACGTTCCGCCCTCTTTCCCGCTTCGGTGCGGACCCGCTCTTTCGTGCGAATCCGCGCCTGACACAGGCTTTCAGGGCATCACAGTTTGATCATCGGCACACCGCCGACGAGCATCAACCGCACCTTGCCGGCACTGCCGAAGTCGATCACGACGGTGGCCGTGGGGCCCGAGCCCCGAGTTTCGAGAACTGTTCCGAGACCGTACTTGTCATGGCTGACGCGGTCGCCGACGTCGAGCACCAAGTGGTTGTTGCGTCCGCGCGCCGCACCGAAACTCGGTGTTCCCGAGGATCCGCGCCGCTCGCCCGCACCGAACCGTGAACCAGTGCCCGAGCCGATCGCCTGACCACGGGCGGGCGTGGGCTCGAGGCGTCGCCAGTCGATGAGGTGCTGCGGAATCTCTTGCAGGAAACGAGATTCCGGATTGGTGAGCGGCTGCCCCCAGGACGAACGCAACACGGCCCGCGTGAGATAGAGACGACGCCGGGCGCGCGTGATGCCGACATACGCGAGTCGCCGTTCCTCGGACAGCTCGGCCGGATCGCCGAGGGCACGCATGTGCGGGAACTGGCCGTCCTCCCAACCGGTGACGAACACAACCGGGAACTCGAGGCCCTTCGCGGTGTGCAACGTCATCAGCGTGACCACACCGGCCTCGTTCTCCGGGATCTGGTCGGCGTCGGCGACGAGCGAGACCTTCTCGAGGAACGCCGCGAGCGATCCTGGTTCGGGATCCCCCTCTTCACGTTCGTCGTCGACGATCCCGGCCGCGTTACGGACGTCGGCACTGAATTCCCTTGCCACGCTGACGAGTTCATGGAGGTTGTCGAGACGGGCGCCGTCCTGCGGGTCGTCGCTCGCCGACAACTCGGCGCTGTATCCGGTGCGATCGAGGATCGCCTCGACGACGTCGCCGATGTCCACCATGTCGTTGCCGTCGGCGTCGCTCGCGACGAGCATCGCCCGCAGGCCGTCCATCATCTCGACGAAACCGGCGATCGCCTTCTGCGCCCGCGTGTTCAGCAGCGCGACCTTGCCGGCCGCGGCGTCGGCGAGGGCCTGCCCGAAGCTCACACCGAGCCGCTCGGCGTGCACCGCCACGCACGCCTCGGCACGATCGCCGATACCGCGGCGAGGGGTGTTGAGGATGCGGCGCAGGCTCACCGTGTCGTCGGGGTTGTCGAGCACCTTCAGGTACGCAACGACGTCGCGCACCTCCTTGCGCTCGTAGAACCGCACACCGCCGACGACCTTGTAGGGCACACCGTGCCGGATGAAGACGTCCTCGAACGCGCGGGAGGCATTGTTGGTGCGGTAGAACACCGCGATGTCGGAGTAGGTGGTGTCGCCGCCGTCGACGAGCCGGTCGATCTCGGCGGCGACGAACCGCGCCTCGTCGTGCTCGTTGTCGGCGACGTAGCCGGCGATGAGTTCGCCCTCACCCGAATCGGTCCACAGCCGCTTCTCGCGGCGACCCGTGTTCTTGGAGATGACGGAATTGGCCGCCGACAAGATGTTCTGGGTGGAGCGGTAATTCTGTTCGAGCAGGATCGTGCGCGCCTGCGGATAGTCGCGCTCGAACTCCTCGATGTTGCGGATCGTGGCGCCGCGGAAGGCGTAGATCGACTGGTCGGCGTCGCCCACCACGCACAGTTCGCTCGGGGGGACGGCGGATTCCTCCTCCGGATCGCCCACGAGGGTGCGCACCAGCACGTACTGCGCGTGGTTGGTGTCCTGGTACTCGTCGACCAGGACGTGACGGAACCGGCGCCGGTAGTACTCGGCGACCTGCGGATGAGCCTGCAGCAGCGCCACCGTCTCGCCGATGAGGTCGTCGAAGTCGAAGGCGTTCGCCGTGCGCAGGCGCTGCTGGTAGTGCGCGTAGACCCGAGCGACGACGCGGGTGAGTTCGGTGGCCGCCGAATCGGTCTCCGCCTCGTGGGCGGCTTCTTCCGGCCCGATCAATTCGTTCTTCAGGTTCGAGATCTGTGTGGACAGCAGCCGGGCGGAGTACTTCTTGCTGTCGAGTTCGAGATCCTTCGCGATCATCGTGAGCAGACGACGGGAATCGTCGGCGTCGTAGATCGTGAAATTCGAATTCATGCCCTGCAGCAGACCCGCCTGCGCGCGCAGGATCCGGACGCAGCTCGAGTGGAAGGTCGAGACCCACATCGCATTCGCGCGCGGCCCCACCAGAGCCGCCACCCGCTCGCGCATCTCGGCGGCGGCCTTGTTGGTGAACGTGATGGCGAGCACCTGACCAGGGACGACGCCGCGCTCGGCCAGCAGATAGGCGATGCGACGCGTGAGCACCGCAGTCTTGCCGGAGCCCGCGCCCGCGACGATCAGCAGCGGGGCTCCTTCGTGCGTGACCGCTTCCCGCTGCTGCGGATTGAGCCCTTCGAGAAGAGCATCGGATCCGGGGCGGGAGTTTGCGAGCGCGACGGGAGTGTTCATCGTTTCACCAAACTACCGGACCGTTCGGACAACGGATCCGGACCACACAGTCGATCAAGCCGAGTGGCAGGGCCTACATGGTGAGTGGCAAACTGGAGACCATGTCTTCTGTCCTTTGCAGGCTCGGATCGAGTTCCGGTTGTCGCTGTCGATTCCCGACTGCCGGCCCGACCCGATACCGGTAACAGCCGCTCCCATACGGGCGATCCTTCAGAGCAGATGCGAGGAGACGACATGAGCACGCACATCGATTCTTCCCTTTCCGGCGAGCCGGACCAGGCGAACGCCGGAACACCGGCCGCGACCGACGACACCGCAGTGCCCACCGAGGCCGAGATCGAGGAGCTCCGCAAGGAGATCGATCGTCTCGACGCCGAGATCCTGGCCGCGGTCAAGCGCCGCACCGAGGTCTCCCGCATGATCGGGCGTACCCGCATGGCGTCCGGCGGTACCCGTCTCGTGCACAGCCGCGAGATGAAGGTCCTCGAGCGGTTCAGCGAGTTGGGCCAGGAAGGCCACACCCTGGCGATGCTGCTGCTCCGCCTCGGGCGTGGCCGCCTGGGCCACTAACGGCGTGGCCGTCCGCGTCACTGACGGCGAGGCCGTCCCGACCATCGCCGAGTTCCCTACTGCAGGGCGATGTACTTGGTTTCGAGGAATTCCTCGATGCCTTCGGTACCGCCCTCGCGTCCCAGCCCGGAATCCTTGATTCCGCCGAAGGGGGCCGCGACATCCGAGACGACACCGCGGTTCACACCGACGATGCCCGTTTCGAGCGCATGCGACACGCGCAGGGCCCGGTCGAGGTCGCGCGTGAAGATGTAGGCAGCGAGCCCGTAGCGGGTATCGTTCGCCGCTGCGAGGGCTTCCTCCTCGGTGTCGAAGCCGGTGACGGCCGCGACCGGCCCGAAGACCTCTTCCTGCAGGATGCGGGCCTGCTTCGGCACGTCGTCGAGCACGGTGGCCGGGTAGAACCATCCCGGTCCGTCCGCGGGTTCACCGCCCAGGCGCACCGAGGCACCCGCCGACACCGCGTCCTGCACGAGTTCGATCACGGTCTTCTTCTGGTTCTCGTTGACCAGGGGGCCCAGCGTCGCGTCGGGGTCCGTTCCCGGCCCGAGCTTGTACGACGCCATGCGTTCGGTGAGCTTGGCGACGAAGGCGTCGCGCACCGAGTTGTGGACGTGGAAGCGGTTCGCGGCCGTGCAGGCCTCTCCCCCGTTGCGCAGTTTGGCTGCCACCGCGCCCTCGACCGCGGCGTCGAGGTCGGCGTCCTCGAAGACGACGAACGGCGCGTTGCCTCCGAGCTCGAGCGAGGTGCGCAGCAGCGAACGACCGGCCTTCTCGGCGAGCATGCGCCCGACCTCGGTGGAGCCGGTGAAGGTGAGCTTGCGCAGCCGGGGATCCTCGAGGATCGGCCCGGTGACCTCACCGGCATGTGAGGACGGGAGCACCGACAGGACACCCTTGGGTAGTCCTGCCTCGTCGAAGAGCTGCGCGAGCAGCTGGATCGTGAGGGGCGTCTCGGACGCGGGCTTGACGATGATCGTGCATCCCGCCGCGAGGGCGGGACCGATCTTGCGGGTTCCCATCGCGAGCGGGAAGTTCCACGGTGTGATGGCCAGGCAGGGACCGACGGGTTGTTTCGTCACGAGAACGCGACCGGTGCCGGCAGGGGCGGGCGTGTAGCGACCGGCGATGCGGACCGCCTCCTCGGAGAACCATCGCAGAAATTCGGCGCCGTAGGTCACCTCCGATCGGCTCTCCGGTAGTGCCTTACCCATCTCGAGTGTCATGAGCAGCGCGAAGTCGTCGGCGCGTTCGGTGATCTTCCGCCACACCGTCCGCAACAGTTCGGCGCGTTCTCGCGGCGGGGTCGCAGCCCATTCCGGACCGGCTGCGACGGCCGCGTCGAGGGCCCGCAAGGCATCACCGGGCGCGGCATCGGCGACACGGGTGAGTTCGTCACCGGTCGCGGGATCGTGGACTCCGAAGGTGGCTCCGTTCTCGGCCGCCACCCACTCACCGCCGAGGAACAGGTCGGTGGGGACGGACCGAATCAGTTCTGCAGCATCCATATGCCCCATCATGCGCGTCGCGGTCGCTCGCTGTGGGAAACCGAGGGATCCCTTCGTCACACACCGGGGCCCAGTTGCACACCGGGCGCACCGTGTCGGGGCGCACTACTGTCGACGACATGAGCGACGTAACCGCAACGGCACCGTGGAAAGCTCTGGAAGACCATCGCGACCGGCTCGAATCGGTGTCGCTGCGGCAGTTGTTCACCACCGAACCCGACAGGGTCTCGGCGTTGACGGTCCCTGCCGGGGATCTGGTGATCGATTTCAGCAAACAACGCCTCGACACCCCGGTCGTGCAGGCCCTGCTCGAGCTCGCCGACACCGCGGGGATCGCCGCGGCTCGGGAGGCGATGCTCTCGGGTGCGCACATCAACGTCACCGAGGATCGGGCGGTGCTGCACACCGCCCTGCGCCTGCCCCGCGAGGCGGAACTGGTCGTCGACGGGGTCGATGTCGTCGCCGATGTCCACGCCGTGCTCGACCGGATGGGCGAGTTCACCGACCGCCTCCGCAGCGGCGACTGGCGCGGCGCCACCGGGCAGCAGATCACCACGGTGGTCAACATCGGCATCGGCGGCTCCGATCTCGGCCCGGCGATGGTCACCCGCGCACTGCGGCGCTTCCACGACGGGCCGGCGACGCGGTTCGTCTCCAACGTCGACCCCGCCGATCTGACCGCGGCACTGGCCGACCTGGACCCGGCGACGACCGTGTTCATCGTCGCGTCGAAGACGTTTTCCACCCTCGAAACCCTCTCCAACGCCACCGCCGCCCGCCGCTGGCTCGTCGACGCCCTCGGGGAAGATGCGGTGGCGAAGCATTTCGTCGCGGTGTCGACGCACACCGAGCGGGTGGTCGAGTTCGGCATCGACCCGGCGAACATGTTCGAATTCTGGGACTGGGTCGGCGGCCGTTATTCGGTCGGCTCGGCGATCGGGCTGGCGGTGATGTGCGCCATCGGACGCGAGCGGTTCGCCGAGTTCCTCGCCGGCATGCACACCATCGACACCCACTTCGCCACCACCGCCCCGGCACAGAACGCACCGTTGCTGGCCGGGTTGATCGGGGTGTGGAATGCGAGCGTCCTCGGCCACCGCTCGCGGGCGGTGGTGCCCTATGCGCAGGATCTGGCGCGGCTGCCGGCCTATCTGCAGCAGCTGACCATGGAATCGAACGGCAAATCCGTGCGCGCCGACGGCACACCGGTGGTGTGTCCGACCGGGGAGGTGTTCTGGGGTGAGCCCGGTACCAACGGTCAGCACGCCTTCTTCCAGCTGCTGCACCAGGGCACCGAGATCGTCCCCGTCGACTTTCTCGGCCTGGCCCGTAGCGGCGACGACCTGCCGGCCCGCGACGGGCAGACCAGCATGCAGGTGTTGTTGCTGGCGAACATGTTCGCCCAGGCCAAAGTGTTGGCCTTCGGGCGTGATGCCGACGAGGTCCGCGCCGACGGCGTCGACGAGGCGTTGGTCGCGCACAAGGTGATGCCCGGGGATCGGCCGTCGACGACGATCCTCGCCCCCGAACTCACCCCCTCGGTGGTCGGGCAGATCATCGCCTTCTACGAACACCAGACCTTCGTCCAAGGCATCGTGTGGGGGATCGACTCGTTCGACCAGTGGGGCGTCGAACTCGGCAAGACCCAGGCCACCGCCCTGCAGACCGTCCTCGCCGGCGACGACACACCCGACACCGGCGACGCGTCCACCGACCACCTGATCGAGATCTACCGCAACCTGCGCGACGGTGGAGTGTTCCCGCTAAAGTGGCCACTGCAATTAAGCGGCGAGTTCGTATATGTCTCTGAATCCTAGTTCAAACTCGGCTGGTGTCAAATAGCCCAGTGTGGAATGTCGTCGGGCCCTATTGTAGTACTCCTCAATCCAGGTGAATGTGCTCTTTTTGAGTGCTTTTAGAGTGGGCCACGGGCGCGTGTGAATGAGTTCCTTCTTGTAGCTCGCGAAGAATGATTCTGCGACCGCGTTGTCGAAACAAATGCCAGTGCGCCCCAATGATCGTCGGATATTGTTTTTCGTGCAGTACTTATCGAAGTCGGTGGACGTGTATTGAGTTCCGCGATCGCTGTGGAATATGACTTTTCCGGGTGGTCGACGACGAGCGATGGCCATGTCCAGTGCGTCGGTGACCAGCTCGGTTCGCATGTGGTCGGCCACGGCCCATCCGACGACCATCCGGGAGTGCAGATCGATGACGGTGGCCAGGTACGCCCAGCCGTTCCAGGTCCGTACGTAAGTAATATCGCCGCACCATTTGGTGTTCGCCTCGGCCGCCGTGAAGTCGCGGCCGATGAGGTCAGGTGCCCCAACGGGGCTGTCTCCGGCGACGGTGGTGCGTTTCCACGCCTTCGGGTGGCGGCCTTCCAGACCTGCGACCTTCATGAGCCGCCACACCCGCTTGTGCGAGACCCGGTGGCCGCCGGCGGCGAGTTCCGCACGCATGCGCCGAACGCCGGGACGGCCGTTGAGGTGCTCGTAGTGGTACTCGATCAGCGCTGTTAACTCGTCGTCTCGGAGGTCTCGAGCTGAGCGCGACTTGCCGCGCCACTTGTAGTAGCCAGAAGTCGATACGCCGAGTTGAGCACACATGAACGTGACCGGATATGAATCGGATTCAGCCCAGTCCGCGATAGCCGCGAATTTCACCGCGGGTCTTTCGCGAACCAGGTCGCTACTTTTTTTGCGAACTCCACCTCCATCCGGGCGTGCTTCACTTCTTCGCGAAGGCGCTCGAGTTCCGCCCGCTCGTCCTCATTCAACGGGCGGTCAGACTCACCGTTTCCCTCGTCTCGAGTCTTCTTCACCCATTTCCCCAACGTCATCTCGTGAACGCCGATACTGCGTGCAACTTCGGCGATCGCACGGCCATCATCGATGACCAAACTTACCGCGTTGGCCTTGTACTCGGCAGTGAAGCTCCGACGAGTAGATCCCATAATCCGCTCCCTCTATCTTGGGGGAACTCACCGCTCATCTCCGGGTGTCCACCAGAGCGGGAACGGTCCACGGAGCGTCTACGTAAACCTGATACTTCCTGCCACCTACATGCCAGGCGGCCCAGATCCACGTTCCTCACGGCTACCCGAGACATCATCCGATGCCGCGGGCTCGACCGTGTCCCACACCGACGCTTCAGGTGCAGGACGAGGCTTCAACGTGTTCACCCCCTCAGCGGGAGTCGGGGCCGGAACACTATGGCGGACCCGGCGATGCCGCGGCCTGCCCGGGGTAGGGCCGGTCTTGTCCCGGCACCGGCGCACCGGCGCATGCTCGGTGGTGCGGATCTCCAGGCGCCCAGCGCGGGTGCGGACCGCCGCACCTCGGCCGAGGAGAGCGCGTTTGGCGAGGTTCACCCCCGCCACACGATCACGATTCCCTCCAAGTCGACAGGATTCGCACCAGGCATCGTGATATCCCTTCGGTCGGGCAAGTTCCTCGTTGCAACCCGGACACCACGCCGACGACCCCTTCGCCGGCACCGTCACCGCCACCACACCCACCCGTGCGGCAGTATGCGCCAGCGCGTCGGCGGCCTTGCGGCGCGCGGACTGCGCCGCCCGATTGTTGTTCACCCGGCCACGCCCACGCGGTTCGAGGGTCGCGAGATCTTCGACGGCGATCATCGTCGCGTCGGCGGCGACCGCGTAGTCGGTGACCTGACGCGCGAAATGAAACGCCAGCTCCCGGTTGATCTTTCTCCGCTTGGCACCGACCGCGGTGCGATTCTCGTCGAGCACGGCGATCTTCGCTTCCAACTCCGACCGCACCTGGGGTGGCGCATTCTCGGCCAGCTGGCGCAGGCGGGCGGCCTTGCGGTGCAGGAATTGGCCTTCGGTCTGCAGGCGGGCGAGTTTGATACCGAGACCGCGGTCATCGTAGGTGTAACCCCGAAAATCGGAGACCAACCCGTCACCGGTATCGGTGGCGATCGCGGCGGCCCCGAGGGCCGACGGTGACCAGTCCACCCCCACCGCGACCGTGGCACTGCTCAGGTCACCGGTGGGGACGGCTTCGGTGGCCGCGCAGCGCAGCAGCAGACCCCGGCCGTCGAGGGTCAGGGTCGGCAGATGCCACGCAGTAATCGGGCGACCGTGCAGGTGCGGCGGGAGCGCGGCGGTCAACCGCACCGCCCGCCATTGCGCTCGCGTGGTGGGTGTCGCGGTGGTCGGGAGTTTCACCGTCAGCACCATCGTGCGGTCGGTGACGGTGAGCTCGGTGAGTTGTTTGTCGGCGGCGGACAGGCGGGCCATCGCGGTGACCTTCGGTGGGGTTTGGATGTCGGTGATCCGCAGCCGTTCGGGCTGCGCAGCATCCGACGTTGCAGCATCCGAGGTTGCCGCATCCGAGGCGGCATCGTCTGTGGTCGCCGCGCCCGAGGTCGATGCACCCGCAGCATCGGCCCGGCGGGTACGGGCGAGCAACTGCCGCCGTACACCTCGGGCGAAGCCCGACGGCACGGGCACCTCCCCACCGGCAGGCGGGGCGATACGCCCGGTAGCGGGATCGAACCGGGCCGAGAGCGACGCGATAGCAGTGTCGCGGTAGGCCGAGGTCCGTAGCGTCGCGGTGGCCTGTGCGGTGACCACCCGTGACACCCGTGACGGCACATACACTCCGTCCGGGTAGGTCGGGGCCCAGCCGAGACGAGCGGCGACGACGTGCCCGTGTTTCGGCAGAGCCCGGCCGTCGCGGTCGCGGCCGGCGGAGAGGGTGTCGAAGGTGGCGGGATGCCACAGACGTGTGAGTAGTTCGGTTTCGGCGCCGGTGATCAGGTCGAGCAGCCATCGGATACGGGTGTCGAGATCGTCGAGTCCGATCGGATCTCCGGTGGTGTCGTCGACTGCGAGATACGGTCGGGTGGTAAAAGCGAACCGACAGTGGTCGGTGGTGTCGGTCATTGCTCATCCCTGCCCAACCGTGCCCCCGCATCATCGAGAAGTCGACGTTGGTTCTGCTTCGACCGCAGCCGGTAGAACCGACCCGAAAACGACGCCAGCAGTGCCATGAAGTCGTCCATCAGTTCCTCCGCCAGCGATATCTCGCCCTGCTCACGCAGCACCTCGACGGTAACTCCGACCACCGACAGGTACCGTTCGATCCACACCACCCCGAACCGTGCCAAGCGATCCCGCCACACCACCCGTACCACCGTGAAGTGTCCCCGGGCGGCGTCGTCGAGCAACCGATCCAATCCGGCCAGCTTCTCTCGCAGCCCGGATCCACGGTCCTTGTACACCCGGTACACGGCACCGGTGGCGCTCTCGCGCAACATCGCCTCTTGATTGGCGAGCGATGATTCCTGCCCTGCGGAGCCCGACACACGGCAGTACAACGCTTCGATCCGGGCCGAGGGCGTCCTCCCGGCTGCGGGCCGACCGAGATACAGGTCGAGGTCTGCTTGCTCGAAAATGCGCTGACCGGAACCCGTACGGCGAGAAGGCAACCGGCCTTCCGCCGCTGCCTTACGCACCCCCGACGACTGACATGTTCCGATATTCGGCGGCCTCTCCGATGCGCGCGGTTGAGTGAGTATCAGAAAGTATCATGTAGTGTCAGGTATTTCGCCCACTGTTGTCAGCCTGACCGCACCCTGCTCGAGAGATCAAGCAGCCTTCGGATCGGACCAGGCCGTGGTGGTCCGGACCCGTCCGTGCGTGTCGACGAGACGCGCCGGCAGGGCGTACTGTTCGAGCCACGACAGGGCTCCGATGCCCCGCTGCAACGCCGTCGCCGCGGCCGCATGAGCCCACACCGCGTCGGGAGCGATGACGCTGACGAGACGCCACCGCTCGGGGTCGGCGACGTCGCTGGTGTGCGACGCCATCGCCGATCCGGCCGGCAGTTCGACCGAGCCCCGGTCCGGGAGCGGCACCTGCCATCCCCCGGCAGGCGCGTGCCCCGCGGTGGCCATCACGTCGCCGATGCGCACGAGCGCCCCGCATTCGAGCAGATTCGCGACGAGCGCCGCGGAGTAGTCGACGGTGTCGGCCACGGCCGTCGCGCCGAGTTCGAGACTCACCCCGAAAGGAGCGAGCACGATGTCTCCGTCGATCTGCACGTCGCGGTAGGTGTGGATGGGATGGATCGGCGGGATGGCTCCGGCATCGACGGAGGCGTCGTCGGAGTCGACCGGGGTGATGGTCCCGCCCGTCATGCGGGCCGCCCACAGCGCCGACCGCACCATCGATGCCAGTCGGGGGCTCATCGTGACCGGAGTGCCCTGCGCGAGGTTGACGGAATGGATCTCGGCGTCGCCCCGGCGGCTGTCGCTCACCGCCTCGGATTCGGCGACGACGCCGCGCACGATCATGCGGGCACGGTGCAGTGCATGCGGCTCGGTCACCGCGAGTGCGATCTGCCGACCCCACTCCCACCATTCGTTGCTGCCGATCATGACGGGCTCCACCCGTAGTCGATTCCTCGCAGGACGTATTCCAGTATGCCCTCGACCTGAGACGGGTGACAGCGCCGCAGGATCGGACCCGCCCTCGTCAGACCCGGTCGAGGATCGCGGCGGTGTCCACGCCGGTCGGCAGTGTGCCCATCGCGATGCCCCAGTCGTCGTCGAGCCGACTGCGGCAGAACGCCTCCGCGACGGCGGGATGTCCGTGCCGGACGAGCTGCGCGCCCTGCAGGGCCAGGGCCATGAGCTCCACGACCCGCCGTGCCCGGTACTCGGCGTCCTCGAGGTCGGCGAGTTCCTTGCCGATCCGGGCGATGGCCGAATCGAGCCGCGGATCGGCACCTTCCGCAAGCCTGACCTCGGTGAAGAACGCCTCGACGGTGTCGGGTTGCCGCGCCATTGCACGCAGCGCGTCGAGTGCCGCGACGTTGCCGGATCCTTCCCAGATCGACATGAGCGGCGACTCGCGATAGAGCCGCGGCATGCCCGATTCCTCGGCGTAGCCGTTGCCGCCGAGGCATTCGAGGGCTTCGGCGGCGACCGCGGGTGCCCGCTTGCACACCCAGTACTTGGTGACGGCCAGCGCGATGCGGCGCAGGGCGGCCTCCTGCTCGTCCCCGGCAGCGCGGTCGGTGGCCCCGGCCAGACGCATCATCATCGTCGTCGCGGCATCGGACTCGACGACGAGATCGGAGAGGACGTTGCGCATGAGCGGCTGGTCGACGAGCAACGCGCCGAACGCCTGCCGGTGACGGGCATGGTGAACCGCGCGCAACGTCGAGATCCGCATGTTCACGGCCGAGCCGATGACACAGTCGAGTCGCGTCATGTTCACCATCTCGATGATGGTGTTGATGCCGCGACCTTCCGGGCCGACGAGCCAGCCGATCGCGTTCTCGTACTCGATCTCGGAGGAGGCGTTCGACTTGTTGCCGAGCTTGTCCTTCAGCCGCTGGATGCGGATGGCGTTGCGGGTGCCGTCGGGCAGGACGCGCGGGAGCAGGAAGCACGACGGTCCGTGCTCGGTCTGCGCGAGCGTGAGGAACAGGTCGGACATCGGCGCGGACGTGAACCACTTGTGCCCGACGATCGTGTACGAACCGTCGGCGTTGGGGGTCGCGGTGGTGGTGTTGGCGCGGACGTCGGAACCGCCCTGCTTCTCGGTCATCGACATCCCGGCGATCAGGCCACGTTTCGTGGAGGGTTCGCGCAGCCCGAAGTCGTAGTGCGGCGCGGCCAGCAGCGGCTCGTAGCGCTCGGCGAGTTCGGCGTTGTGGCGCAGCGCCGGGATCGCGGCGTAGGTCATCGAGATCGGGCACATGTGCCCGGCATCGGTATGCCCCCACACGTAGAACTTCGCGGCACGGGCAACGTGCGCGCCGGGACGCGGGTCGCGCCAGGGTGCCGCGTGCAGGCCGTTCTCGACGGCGACGGTCATCAGGTCGTGCCAGTGCGGATGGAACTCGACCTCGTCGACGCGGTGGCCGTAGCGGTCGTGGGTGTGCAGCACGGGCGGATACTCGTTGGCGAGCCGCCCCCAGTCCTGGGCACGGGCGGTGCCGGCGAGGGCGCCGAGTTCGCGGACCTCGTCCTCGGCCCAACTCGCCCCTTCGCGGCGCAGTCCTTCGAGGAGGGCGGGGTCGTCGGCGGCCCCGTAGGGCTCGAGGTCCGGTACCTGGTTGAACACTTCGTGGGTGGCGGGGAAATTCACGGCTTCACTCCTGAGTCGTTCCGGAAGGCAGATGCCCCGCCGCTCGCAGTACGAGGACGACGAGGTCGGGGACGGTGGATCCGGCCGCGCTGTCTCGAAGGCGACCGTCGGCCGCACTGTCTCGAAGGCGACCGTCGGCCGCGCCGGGGAGGCGACCGGTGAGCACCTCACCGACAGCCCCGACGAGCGCCGCGGCGGTGAGCTCGACGTCCTGTTCGGGGAATTCACCGGTCTCGACGCCGTGGCGCACGGCGTTCGCGAAGGCCGCTGCGAAGGCGCGGCGCAACACGAGTCGTTCGGCGTCGACCGCGGCGTCGACCGGTTCGGCGAGCAGGGCGTAGGCGAGGGTGGGATTGCGCAGCGCACGGCGGGAGAAGGTGTCGACCACCGCGGTCACCCGGTCGGCACCGGATCCGGTTGCGGCCGCGGACGTCACGGCCTCGACCTCCCGCTCGCACAGTTCCCGGAAGATCCGCACCATGAGATCGGACTTGTCGACGTAGTGCCGGTAGACGCTGCCGGTGGCGACGCCGGCCCGTTCGGCGACCGCCGAGACGGACAGTCCGCTGTATCCGCGTTCGCTGAGCAGAGTCACGGCGGCAGCGGCGATCGCCTCGCGCTGCGCGTCGAGTCGCTCCTGCACTGCGGGTGTCCGACGGTACGCCACACCAAGGATTGAACCTCGGTTCAGCGCTTCGGTCAACGGTCGGCGCTACGGTCGGGATTGTGAATCGCCTGAGCGTCGTGGACGAGATGTTCCTCCACCGCCACAAAGGAACCGGCCTGCCGTCGGTGATGCAGGGTCTGTGGCGCACCGACGAGACCGTGGACGCGACCCTGTTGCTGTCCCTGCACGACGTGCTGTCCGAAGGCCCGCTCGGTCGCCGTGTGGTCCGTCCCCGGGTTCCCGGTGCACGCCCCCGCTTCGAACCCAACACGCACGTCCATCCACTGCGCTATCCCGCGACCCCCATCCCCGACGACGAGCTCCTCGCCTGGGCCGACGAGCACGCGAACGTGGACGTCGATCCCGAGCTCGGTCCCGGCTGGGCGGTCGCCGCGACCCGACTCACGAGCGGCGGCACCGCACTGTCGATCGTGTGCTCGCACGTCCTGACCGACGCGCGGGGATTCGTCCGCGCGGTCGCCGACGCGCTCGCCGACCGGCCGCGACGACCCGACCCCGGTCGCCAATCCGACCTACGCGATGCGATGCAGTTGTTCCGGAAGGTCGGCAGCGGGCTGCGCCGCGTGAAGTACACACCTCGCACGGAGAAACCGCCCGCGCCGCAGACGGTGCACTCGCGACCGCGCACCGCGCTCGTCGACGTCGACGCGGCGCAGTGGAAGGCCGTCGCGGCCGCGGAGGACGGCAGCCCGAACGCCCTGCTGCTCGCCGTGTCCGCCGGTGTCGCCCGGCGCGCCCGCATCCCGTTCCCCGTGCGCATCTCCGTTCCGGTCGACGACCGGAAGGAGGGAACCGTCTCCAACGGCGTGTCGATGGTGGGGATCACCGTCGACGACGGCGACACGCTCGCCTCCATCCGGGCCCGCGCCGCGCACGCCTATTCGCAGCCGCGGGAGGGCGCGCCGCACAACATGCCGGCCGAGATCCTGCAACTCCTCCCCGACCGGATCGCCGCCCGCGTCGCGCGCGGTGCCGGTGAGCGGGACCTGTTGTGTTCCAACATCGGCGCGGTGCCCCGCGAGCTCACCACGCTGGGCCCGTACCGCACCACCGGGATCGCGATGCGCGCTATGCACCCGGGACTCGACACCCGGCCGGCCCGCACCACGACCCGCCTGTCGGTCTACGCCTGCCACACCGACGAGCGGTACACACTCGCGTTCGTCGCCCTCGACGAGGAGCGCTTCCCCGACACCGCGACGCTGCGCACCTACGTACGGGCAGAGCTCGCGGGCCGAGGCCTCGAGCCCCACTTCTGGTGACGTCGACGGTGGACACGGCGGCTACCGTGACGCCCCGTCACGTACAGTGCGGAGCATGACGCCCGAGACCCACGTCACATTCGCCGACGGAACCGTCCGCGGCACCCGGCTCGGCGGCCTCCTCGCCTGGCGCGGCATTCCCTACGCCGCTCCCCCGGTGGGCCCGCTGCGGCTGCGGGCGCCGCAACCGGTCGAGCCCTGGACGGGAGTGCGCGATGCGACGCAGTTCGGAAATGCCGCCCCGCAGCGTCCGCGCTACGCCGAGACCGGTCGTCGCGGGGTGCGAGTGCGTCCCGACGAGGACTGTCTGACCCTCAACGTGCTCGCCCCCGCCGGTCGGGTCCATGCGCCGCGACCGGTCATGGTGTTCATCCACGGCGGCGCCTTCACCCTCGGCACGAGTGCCCTGTCGGTCTACGGCGGCGAGTCGCTGGTCCGACGCGGCGACGTAGTCTACGTGTCGATCAACTACCGCCTCGGAGCGCTCGGCTATCTCGACTTCGGGTCCTTCTCCACCGATTCGGTCCGATTCGATTCCAATCTCGGTTTGCGCGACCAGGTGGCGGCACTCGAATGGGTCCAGCGCAACATCGCCGCCTTCGGCGGCGACCCCGACAACGTGACGATCTTCGGCGAGTCCGCCGGCGGCACCTCGGTGACGACCCTGCTCGCGACGCCCGCCGCGCGCGGACTGTTCTCCGCCGCGATCGCACAGAGCCCGGCGCCGAATCTCGTCGTCACCTCCGACCGCTCGGCCGAATGGGGCCGGAAGTTCGTCGAACTGCTCGGTGCCGATCCGGATACCGCCGCGCAGGCGCTGCTCGACACCTCCCCCGTCGAACTCGGGCGGGTGGGATCGCGCCTCGGGGCGCAGGTACTGCGCGCGACTCCCGGTCTGCATCCCTTCGGCCCGGTCGTCGACGGCGATTTCGTTCCGCTCCAACCGCTCGAGGCGTACGAGACGGGCGCGGCGCATCCCGTTCCGCTCGTGCTCGGGACGAACGACCGCGAAGGTGCACTGTTCCCGAAGTTCCTCGACGCGCTGCCGACGAACCCTCGGCGGATCGACGCACTGTTCGCCGCGACAGATCCCGAGGCGAAGGATCGCATCACGGGGATCTATCCGGGATATCCGGACGAGCGTGCCGCGATCGATCTCGGCGGCGACCTCACCTTCTGGTATCCGTCCGTGCAGTTCGCGCAGGCACATTCGCGTTTCGCGCCGACCTTCATGTACCGCTTCGATCTCGCGCCGCGAGTGCTGCGCTGGACGGGCTTCGACGCGACGCACGCGGTGGAGTTGCTCGCGGTCTTCGACCAGACCGACGAACCGCTCGGCCGGGCGCTCACGGCACTCGGTGGGCGACGCGGCCTGCGGACGGCCGCCGGGGCGATGCAGCGCCAGTGGCTGAACGTGGCCCGGCACGGTGAACCACTGCCGTCGTGGCCACCCTACGACGAGAAGGACCGCGCGACAGTGATTTTCGACGAGGTCACGCGCATCGAGCACGATCCGCGTCGCGAGCGCCGCCTCGCGTGGGAGGGCTACCGCGGGTACGCCGCTCCGGCACCTGTTCAGTAAGCGCCGCTTCTCGACGCGCGCAATGAGCGTCGCTACTCGGCGCGTGCAGTGAGCGACGCTACTTGGCGACGGTGAGCAGGAAGGCGACGTCCTCGATGGCGCTGACGCTGTGCCGGACCGGCGGGATGATGATCATGTCGCCCGCCGAACCCTTCCACACGTCGTTGCCGGCGACGAGCTGGAGCTGACCCGACAGCACCTGCAGGGTCGCCTCGCCCGGGCTGTCGTGCTCGCCGAGTTCGTGCCCCGCCAGCAACGCGACGACGGTCTGCCGCAGGTGCTTGGTATGCCCACCGAAAACCGTCTGGGAGCTGCGTCCGCTGCTGGACGTCGCTGCGAGTTTGAGCTGCTGCCGTGCCATGGCGGTCAAGGAGAGCTTGTCCATGTACCGCAGTATCGCTCAGATGCCGCCGCGAGAACTCAGCTTCGGGCGTACCGGATCCAGCGGAACCTGATTCCCTTGGTGGACGTCAGCCATTCTCCGGGATCCGCCACCCACTCGGCGCCGATCGGAGGTGCGGTCGCATCTCCTGCGACGTCGAGGTCGACCTCGGTCACGAGCAGCTGCTTCGCGAACGGCATCGCCTGCGCGTAGATCTGGCCCCCACCCATGACGACGACCTCGTCCTCACGGGCGAGTGTCAGTGCGTCCTCGAGGCTCGTCGCGGTCTCGGCGCCCTGGGCCGACCACTCGACGTTGCGGGTGACGACGATGTTCCGGCGTCCCGGTAGCGGCCGGAACCTCGGCGGCAGTGAATCCCAGGTGAGCCGGCCCATGATCACCGGCTTTCCCATCGTCGCGTCCTTGAAGAACGCCATGTCCTCGGGGATGTGCCACGGGATAATGTTCTCCCGGCCGATCACACCACCACGTGCCTGAGCCCAGACGAGGGTGACATCCCCCATCAGACGGCCACCGGCGCCTTGATCGCCGGGTGGTGCCGGTAGCCGACGACCTCGACGTCCTCGTAGCGGTAGTCGAAGATCGAGTCGCGCGGGTGCAGCTTCAACGTCGGGTAGGGATACGGATCACGGGTGAGCTGTTCGGTGACCTGCTCGAGGTGGTTGGAGTAGATGTGGCAGTCGCCGCCGGTCCAGATGAACTCGCCGGGTTCGAGTCCGGTCTGCTGCGCGACCATGTGGGTGAGCAGCGCGTAGCTGGCGATGTTGAACGGCACGCCGAGGAACATGTCGGCGCTGCGCTGGTAGAGCTGGCAGCTGAGCTTGCCGTCGGCCACGTAGAACTGGAAGAAGGCGTGGCACGGCATGAGCGCCATCTTGTCGAGCTCGGCCACGTTCCATGCGGAGACGAGGATGCGACGCGAGTCGGGGTCGGTGCGCAGGGTCTCGATCACCTGGCCGATCTGGTCGATGTGCTGCCCGTCGGGGGTCGGCCACGAGCGCCACTGCACGCCGTAGACCGGGCCCAGATCGCCGTCGGGTGCGGCCCACTCGTCCCAGATCGTCACGCCGTGCTCCTGCAGCCACTTGACGTTGGAGTCGCCGCGCAGGAACCACAGCAACTCGTAGACGATGGACTTCAGGTGCACCTTCTTCGTGGTGATCAGCGGGAAGCCCTCGGACAGATCGAAGCGCATCTGATGGCCGAACAGGCTCCGCGTGCCGGTTCCGGTACGGTCGGCCTTCTCCGCGCCGGTCTCGAGGATCAGGCGCATCAGGTCTTCGTAGGGCGTCGACACAGTCACGAGCGCAGTCTATCGGTGGGTCGAAGGTGTCCGTCGCCACCCGCGAACGGCCCGGCGACCGTAGCCTGTTCCCATGCCCGAGCTCCCCGAGGTGGAAGCACTTGCGGTGTTCCTGCGCGAGCACGCGGTCGGCAGCGTCATCGGACGCATCGACGTCGCGGCGCTGAACGTGCTGCAGACGGCCGACCCGCCGATCACGGCGCTGCAGGGACGCGACATCACCGGAGCGGTGCGCTTCGGCAAGTTCCTCGCGATCGACTGCTCGGGGCTGCACCTGATCACGCACCTGTCGCGCGGCGGCTGGTTGCGCTGGCTCGACGAACCGTCGCAGACTCCCCCGAAACTCGGTCGCGGTCCGCTCGCCCTCCGCGTGCACCTGTTCGCCCCCGACGCGACGACACCGGCCTTCGATCTCACCGAGGCCGGCACGAAGAAGCGCCTCGCGGTCTGGATTGTCGACGATCCGCAGCAGGTGCCCGGCATCGCCCGCCTCGGCCCCGACGCGCTCGCCCTCACCCGCGACGAGTTCGCCGAGCTCCTGACCGACAGCACCTCGCGCCTCAAGACGTTGCTGATCGACCAGAAGATTCTCGCGGGCATCGGCAACGCCTACTCCGACGAGATCCTGCACGTCGCGCAGCAGTCACCGTTCGCGACCGCCGGACGGCTGACCGACGACGAGGTGACCGCGCTGTACGGGGCGATGCGGTCGGTGCTGACCGATGCCGTCACGCGCTCGGTCGGGCAGGACGCGGCGCGCCTCAAGGGCGAGAAACGGTCGGGGCTGCGCGTGCACGGCCGCACCGGTGAGCCGTGCCCGGTGTGCGGCGACACCGTCCGCGAGGTCTCCTACACCGACCGTTCGTTCCAGTACTGCCCGACCTGCCAGACCGGAGGGAAGGTCCTCGCCGACCGGCGGATGTCCCGCCTGCTGAAGTAGCGGGCACGCAGTGCAGGCCCCTTCCCGTCTCCGCGAAGAAGTCCGCATCCTCGCGCCGGGTTACTTCGCCTTCGTCATGGCCGGCGGAATCGTGTCCACCGGACTCCACCTCCGCGGTTTCCACCTCGCATCGGCCGTGCTGCTGATCGTGTCCGCGATCGGATACGCGACGCTGGTGGCCCTGTCGGTGTGGCGGTTCTTCGCGTTCCGCGACGAGGTCCGCGCCGATCTCGCCGATTCCGGACGGGCGTTCGGCTTCTTCACCTTCGTCGCGGGCAGCAACGTGCTCGGCGTACGCCTGATGATGGACGGCTGGCATTCCACCGCGGCCGTACTACTCGTGGGCGCGGCGGCGACGTGGCTGGTGCTCGGATATGTCGTCCCGTGGACCGCCGTGCTCGGCACGGCGGAGCGTCCCGTCCTCGCGAAGGCGAACGGAACGTGGTTCATCTGGGTCGTCGCCAGCGAGTCGGTGGCCATCGCCGCGGCCACGCTCCAACCGGTCTACCGCGAACTGGACCGGCTCCTCGCCGCCCTCGCGGTGTTCACCTGGGGCGTCGGGCTGTTCCTGTACGCGGCGGCCGGCGTCTTCGCCGCGGTTCGGATGTTGGAGTACCCGTTGCGACCCACCGACCTGACCGCCCCTTACTGGGCTCTTCGCGCTTGAGCGGGGTGCCCGGTAGTTGATGGGGCTCGTGGCCCCGACATGCTGTTGGTCTCTCACAACGCGACAACAGCGAGACCACGAGCATGAACGAGGGTACGTCAGTGCTGCTCGGGCTGGAGGACGAGTTCACCGTCCCGCAGCTCGAACGAATCGATGCCGACACGGTGCGTGTCGTCATCGAGGTCATCGACCCGGAGGGCGCCTGCCCCGAGTGCGGGGTGCTCACCTCAAGGATCAAGGAGCGGCCACTGGTTCGAGTCAAGGACTTGCCTGCCTCCGGCCAAAGAACCGATCTGTGGTGGCTCAAACGGCGCTTGGTGTGCCGCGAACCGGCCTGTGGGACAGCGACATTCACGCAGCAGTCCCGCGCTGCGCCGGCACGGTCGCGGCTCACGACCCGGCTACGAGAGAAGATCGGTTCGGCGATCGCGTCGGGCAACCGCGCCGTCAGCGAGGTCGCTAGCGAGTACCAGGTGGCGTGGTCGACCGCGCACCGGGCGCTCATCGCACTGGCCAACCAGTGGCTGCCCGAGCCGGAACCCACCCGCGTGCTCAACATCGACGAGACCCGCGCCCGGTCGGTGCGCTGGGTGCTCGAAGAGGCCGGCTGGACACGGTCGAACCCGTGGATGACCTCGTTCGTCAACGCCGACCCCACCCTGCCCGGGCACCTTCTCGGGCTGACCCCGGGACGCTCCGGGGCGTGCGTGATCGACTGGCTCGCGCTGCAGACACCCGCGTTCCGGGCCGGCATCGACCTGGTCGTGATCGACCCGTCCGCGCCGTACGCGGGCGGGATCCGCACCGCCCTGCCGGACGCGCGGATCGCAGTCGACAAGTGGCATCTCGTCGCCCTCGCCAACCTCATGGTCACCCAGGTCCGTCAACGGATCACCCGGCAACTGCACGGCCGCCGCGGCACCGCCACCGACAAAGTCTGGGCCAGCCGGCAACTGCTGCTCACCGGCTACGAGCACCTCACCGTGAAGCAAAAGGCCCGGTTCAACGCCGCCCTCGCCGCCGAGGATCCGACCAACGAGATCGCCGCCGCGCATGCCGTCAAGGAACGCCTGCGCCTGCTGCTGGCCGAACACCAGCCGCACCAGATCCGGCGCAGGCTGTACGACTTCTACGACGCCGCCGCCCGCGCCGACATGGAGGAAACCAGCCGCCTGGCGACCACGATCGACACCTGGTGGCCAGCGGTGCTCGTCGCGCTCACCGAGGACGTGACCAACGCCCGCACCGAGGGCTTCAACCGGATCATCAAGCAAAACCAAGCGTGTCGGATGCGGCTTCACCAACATGGACAACTACCGAAGGCGCATCATGGTCCACATCGCCCTCACCCGAGGGCAGAGACCAGCAGCATGAAATCAGCACACGCCCCGCTCAAATGCGGAGAGCCATTTATCTCTGCAGTAAACGCCCGGCCCGTCTTCGGCGCCTCGTGCCACACATGCCTTCCCGCCCGGGTTGCGGCGGGCCATAATTCGCCTTTCACGTGCCCGGCTTGCCGTCTTCGGAGCTGGGCCTTGACACCCCTGCACCGGGTACCCCCGCATCAGTACCGCACCTGCCGCTGGGCAGTCGATGCATCACCTGTCCGAACGGAATCGACCGGCCCCACGCTGATCACTGCTCCCACACCGCCGAAGCACTTCAACCGATCCGTCACTGCAGCATCATCGAGAAGCCGTCCTCGACACCGGCAGGTCCCGGGCCCGCTGGCTGTGATGTCTTCGCGCTGGCGGCGTCGGCGGGGAGAGGATTTCGCAGTGAGCAGCACCGCTCTCTCCGGGATCGAGGCGACCACCGAATCCGGCCCGCGGTGCTGCACGAAACCTTGGGGCTCCATCGAGCCAGTGGCAATCGGCCCGTGGTTGCCTCACCATGGAGCGGTGACTGCTAAGCGTCGCCGATCCACCGCCGATCCTGCCGAACCCCTTTCCGATGCCGAGCTGCTCATCGGCCTGGTGGTCTCACCATCCCTGAGTGCGATGCTCGGCCCCGAGGTCACCACCTCGGTGCGCAAGATTTTGGTGCAGCGGTATCCGGGAGTGCGCTGGCAACTGAAGATGGCCGAAGACCGGCTGGTCGATCCACCCACCGAGACCTTGGACCTGCTGGAGGCGGCCCGAAACCGCGTGCTGGAGGAGAACTGGGATTTGGCCGTGGTGCTCACCGAGATCCCCCTGAAGACCGGCCGACGTCCGGTGCTCACCCAGCTCAGCCCCGTGCACGGGGTAGGACTGGTCTCCGTCCCAACCCTGGGAGCCGTGCACGTGCGGCAGAAGGTGCAAGAGACCACCGTGCACGTGGTCGGGCAGCTCCTGGGCTACGACGCCGAAGACCTCAACGCCCAGCGGGATCTTGCTCGAAGAGCCCACCAGCTGTCCACCGATCTCGACGAACGCCCGGACGACAACGTCGTGCAGTTCACGGCCCGAGTGCTGAGCGGCAACGTGCGGTTGCTGCTGGGCATGATCCGCGCCAACCAGCCTTGGGCCTTCGTGGCCCGGCTCTCCCGGGCGATGGTCGTGGCAGCGGCCACCGGCATGCTGACATTGGTGGCCTCGGACCTATGGGTACTGGCCATGGCCTACGGGCCGGTGCGCCTGGTCCTGCTGGCGGTGATGGCGATCGGGGCGGTGAGTGCCACCCTGATCCTGGGAGCCGACTTGTGGGAGCGCCCACGGCGGCGAGCCCAACGTGAGCAGGTGATCCTGTTCAATTTGGCCACCACCGCGACCGTGGCCATCGGGGTTGTGGTGTTCTACCTCGGCTTATTCATCCTGTCCTGGGTCGGCGCGCTGCTGCTCATCGACGAGCAGGTACTGGCCGGTGTCGCCGGTCACCCAGTGAACGCTTTGGACTACGCGAAGATCAGCTGGCTCACCGCCAGCCTGGCCACCGTGGGCGGAGCACTAGGAGCTGGACTGGAGGACGACGATGTGGTGCGCGCCGCTGCCTACACCCGGTCCAGCACCTGACACAGCCCCAGCACAGAAGAAACTGAAACATCTACGCGTTGATGCCACGTCTATGCAGGTGTCATTGCCGGTCGCGATGACTTGGTGGGCTCAGCGCAGTGCGCTGCCTCGTACTCGGCGGGTGGGGCGTTGCCGAGGCGGGTGTGCGGGCGGGCGCTGTTGTACCTGTCGATCCGGGATCCGCACCGCCCTGCCGGACGCGCGGATCGCAGTCGACAAGTGGCATCTCGTCGCCCTCGCCAACCTCATGGTCACCCAGGTCCGTCAACGGATCACCCGGCAACTGCACGGCCGCCGCGCATGCCGTCAAGGAACGCCTGCGCCTGCTGCTGGCCGAACACCAGCCGCACCAGATCCGGCGCAGGCTGTACGACTTCTACGACGCCGCCGCCCGCGCCGACATGGAGGAAACCAGCCGCCTGGCGACCACGATCGACACCTGGTGGCCAGCGGTGCTCGTCGCGCTCACCGAGGACGTGACCAACGCCCGCACCGAGGGCTTCAACCGGATCATCAAGCAAACCAAGCGTGTCGGATGCGGCTTCACCAACATGGACAACTACCGAAGGCGCATCATGGTCCACATCGCCCTCACCCGAGGGCAGAGACCAGCAGCATGAAATCAGCACACGCCCCGCTCAAATGCGGAGAGCCCCTTACTGGGTGTCGATGGGAGCGTGCTCGATCACCGTCGTGGCGGGTTCACGGATCGTCGAGATGGACGACGCACCGATGGTCGACGCGACCCGCGGACTGATCGCGGGCCTCGCCGTCGTCATCTGGGTCTTCGCGACGTGGCTGCTCCCCCCGCTCGTCGCGGCCGGTTGGTGGCGACACCGCGTCCACCGGGTGCGGCTGGACTACGACTCGTCCCTGTGGTCGATCGTCTTCCCGCTCGGCATGTACGCGATCGCGGGGATGTATCTGGGTCGCGCCGACGATCTGCCACTGGTCGGCGCGATCGGCGCCGCCGAATTGTGGGTCGCGGTGGCGGCCTGGGTCGCGGTGTTCGCCGCGATGCTGCACCGCATGTGGGTACGGCTCATACGGCCGGTCGAGCGCGACCGACGGTGACCGCCCGTGCTCGGGCCCGCCCCATCCCGCCGTACCAGCGGACGGCGAGCACGACAGCCAGGGCCACAGGCCTGGTCGCCGGTGCGGCCGGCGTGGCCGCCATGACCGTCGGGGAGAAGATCGAGCAGGCCGTCACCGGGCGACCGAACTCCCACGTGCCGGGCCGCGTACTCGCACGGTTGACGGGCGCCTCGGAATCGGCCGGACAGCGCTCGACCGCCCTGAACTGGGCGATGCACTTCGGGCAGGGTATCGCCCTCGGCGTCCTGCGTTCGGTCATGGCCGAGGTGGGCCTGCGGGGGCCGCTCGCATCGTCGAAGTTCACCGTCGTCCGTCTGACCAACGACCAGATTCTCGAGAACGCGACCGGCGTGGGAGCACCCCCGCAAACGTGGCCCCGTTCCGAGCTGGCGATCGACGTCCTCCACAAGAGCGTCTACGGCTTCGTCACCGGTGCCGTCGCCGACGCGGCGGTTACCGTATCGGTGTGAATGTCGAACCGCTGGACACCGGCACCGTGGCCGGTCACCTGCATCTTCCCGAGGGCAGTCCGCGGGGTGCCGTCGCGTTGACGCACGGCGCCGGCGGCAACTGCGACGCCCGGATCCTGCAGCTGATGTGCTCCCGGTTCGCCGATGCCGGCTTCCTCGCCCTGCGCTACGACCTGCCGTTTCGCCGTCGCAAGCCCAAGGGACCCCCGCAGCCGTCCCGCGCCGCGGAGGACCGCGAGGGTGTGTCCGCCGCGGCCGCGGAGCTGCGCGACCGCGTGTCCGGGCCCTTACTGCTCGGCGGCGTCTCCTACGGCGGCCGGCAGACGTCGATGCTCGCGGCCGACGAACCCGGCATCGCCGACGCCCTCGTCCTGCTGTCCTATCCCCTCCATCCCCCGGGCAAGCCGGAGAAGCTGCGCACCGAGCACCTGCCGAAGATCTCGGTGCCCACGGTGTTCGTCCACGGCGACCGCGACCCCTTCGGTACCTTCGACGAACTGCGGGAGGCACTCGATCTCCTGCCCGCGGCCACGACTGTCATCGAGGTCACCGGGGCCGCACACGACCTGAGCCGCGCGAAGACGGATCCCTCGGAATCCGCCGTGTCCGCCGCGCTGCACCTGCTGGAAGAGAAGAAGTCATGATCGAACCCACCGACGTCGCCATCGACACGCTGCTCGCCGAGCTCCGCGACCGGCTCGACGATTCCGTCGACGCCCCGACGACCCTGCGCGGACTGCTCGAAGCGGTGCTCGTCGTGGGATCGGGTCTCGAACTCGACTCCATGCTCCAGCGCATCGTCTCCGCCGCGACCGCCCTTCTCGACGCCCGCTACGGCGCGCTCGGCGTGCGCGCCGCCGACGGTGGTCTGTCGGAGTTCGTGTACGTCGGGATCAATCCGACGCAGCGCGAGGTGATGGGCCATCTGCCCGAGGGCCGGGGCATCCTCGGTCTGCTCATCAACGATCCCCGGCCGGTCCGTCTCGGCGACCTGTCGAAGCATTCCGCCTCCATCGGTTTCCCGCCCAACCATCCGCCCATGAAGAGCTTCCTCGGAACTCCGATCATGGTGCGCGGCAAGGTTTTCGGCAGCATCTACCTCACCGAGAAACTGGGCGCACCCGAGTTCACCGAAGAGGACGAGGTGATCCTCAAGGTGCTCGCGATGTCCGCCGGTGTGGCCGTCGAGAACGCGCGCCTGTTCGAGGGCTCCCTCGACCGCGAGAGATGGCTTACCGCAATGGCATCCATCAACTCCCGGCTGCTGATGGGTGGGTCGGTGGACGAGACGCTGTCGATGCTCACCGGCCAGGTCCGCGAACTCGCCCGGTGTGCGGGCGCCTATGTGATGCTCGTCGACGGCCACCACGGCCGCCTGCAGGCCGCGTCCCCCGCGGCGCCGTGCGGGAAGGACAAGCGTTTCGATCTCACCGGATCACCTGTGCTGAAAGCGCTCAAGAGCAGGCAGCCGATGCACCTCGATACCCTCGAGGGACTGCCGCCGACGGAACAGGGCGACGAGGGCCACGCGGTGGTGCTGCCGCTGTCGGCGACGTCGACCGTCACGGGTGTGCTCGTCGCGACCCGCGAGGCCGGTACCGAACCGTGGGACGACGAGGACGTGGCCCGCTTCGAATCCATGGCGAACCTCGCGGCCGTGGCCCTCGAGTTCGCCGAACAGCAACGCAAGAAGCGGTTGCTCGACGTGCTGGCCGATCGTGATCGCATCGCACAGGACCTGCACGACAACGTCATCCAGCGCCTGTTCGCCACCGGCATGAGTCTGCAGAGCGCGACCGCGGACGGTGCGGGTACCGAACGCGTCGTGGAGGTGATCCGCCACGCGATCGAACAGCTCGACCGGACGGTGCGCGAGATCCGCACGACCATCTTCGATCTGCACACCACCGGCGCGGCGGCGTCGAACAGTCTGCGCCGGAGACTGCTGGACGTGGTGGGCGACCTGAGCATCCACTCCTCGGTGGCGCCCAACGTGCAGTTCGTCGGACCCATCGACACGCTGGTGCCGATGCGCATCCACCCGCATGCCGAGGCTGTGCTCCGCGAGGGGCTGAGCAACGCGCTGCGCCATTCCCAGTCCGACAACATCTCGGTGTCGGTCTCGGTTCAGGACGATTTCCGGATCGAGATCCTCGACGACGGCACGGGTCTGCCCGACATGCCTCGCCGCAGCGGGCTGGCGAACCTCGAGCGGCGCGCCGTGCAGTGCGGCGGGTCGTGCGAGATCGGTCCGGCCCACCCGCGCGGCACCCGGGTGCTGTGGGCGGTCCCGCTCTGACGGAACGGGTCCCGCCCGCGTCGGACTAGGACGTCGGCTTGCCGCGCTCGTTGCGCAGTTCGGTGGCGAGCACCGCGGCCTGCGTGCGGCGCTGCATGCCGAGCTTCGCCAGCAGCCGCGAGACGTAGTTCTTCACGGTCTTCTCCGCGAGGAACAGCCGTTCGGCGATCTCGCGGTTGGTCAGGCCTTCACCGATGAGTTCGAAGACGGCGCGTTCCTGCTCCGACAGCTCGGCCAGCGGATCGGCCGTGCGCGATGCCCGGATCCGCTCCATGAGGGCGGCGGTGGCGCGGCTGTCCAGCAACGAGCCGCCCTCGCCGACGGTGCGGATCGCCGAGACGAGGTCGGTGCCGAGGATCTGCTTGAGCACGAACCCGGAGGCGCCTGCCATGATCGCGTCGAAGAGTGCCTCGTCGTCGGCGTAGGAGGTGAGCATCAGGGCGCGCAGATCCGGCATGCGGGTACGCAGCTCGCGGCACAGTTCGACACCGTTGCCGTCGGGAAGCCGCACGTCGAGCACCGCGACGTCGGCACCGCTCTCGGGCACGCGGGCCAGGGCCTCCCCAACCGAGGCGGCCTCACCGACGACGGTGAAGTCGGGCACGCTGCTCAGCAGATCCACCAGGCCGCGCCGCACGATCTCGTGATCGTCGACGAGGAACACGCGGGTCATCTCGGGCACCTTTCGTTGACATGCTGTCCCGTCATTGTCCCAGGTGTACCGCGATACCCACGTCCTCGGGGCCGTTCGACACCCATCTGGGGACCTTCTCCCCCTGCCCCGCGGGCGCCGCTCGGGAGACGCTGGAAGGGCAGAGGTGGACATGTAGGGCGAACGAGCCGACGCGGAGGATGTCGTGACTGTCGATGCCGGAACCTGGTCGCTCGGTGACACCGAGATCATTGCGCGTGCGGTGGTGGAGGCACCCTCGGTACACGACACGCAACCGTGGAATCTGCGACTGCCCGATCACAGCGCCGAACTGGAGGAACGCCTCGAGTTCGCCGAGCCGGGCCCGGACCCGCTGCGTGTCGACCGGTTGATCTCGTGTGGCACGGCCCTCGCGAATCTCGAGCTCGCGATCCGGGTCCTCGGCAACCGATCGCGCACCTCGGTGCTGCCCGATCCGCAACGTCCGGAGCTCATCGCCCGGATCGAGACGCTCGGCTCGGGTACCCCGAGTAGCCGCGACCTGCGGTTGTACGCCGCCATCTCGCATCGGCGCAGCCATCGCGAATCGTTCACCGACATCCCGGTGCCGACGGCGACGCTCGCCGACGTCGTCGCCGCGGCCGGGGAGATACCCGACGTCGACGTGCGTCTGCTCGCCGCCGACGAGGCCGTCGCCCTGGCGCAGGTGCTCGCCTATGCGGCGGAGGCCCGCCGGCGTCACCCGCACTACCAGCGGGAGATGTTCTCGTGGACCTCCCACTGGCAGCCGCGCGGCAACGCCGAGGTGGTCACCACCTGGAGCGCGACCCTCGACGAACACGGCGCGGCCGGCGAGGCCATGGTCACGTCGGGGATCCCGGACGTCGATGCGCTGGCGGCGGCGATCGCGCGCGAATCGGTGCTGCTGTTCTCCGCACCGTCCACCTCGCCGGCGGATCTGGTCCGGGTGGGCGCGGCGGTGGAGCGGTGCTGGCTCGCGGCCATCGATGCGCGATTGTCGGCGTCGGTCGTGACGCATCCGCTGCGGGTCGAGGACGCCGGTTCGCGCCTGGCCGAGATGCTCGACCTGCCGGTCGTGCCGCTGGTGATCCTGCGCGTGGGTTTCTGACGAGAAGAGAGATCGAGGTGACGATGAGCGCACCGACCGAGGATCCGATCGACGATCCGACCCGCGAGTTGTTCCGCACGGCCCTGGACATGGCGCAGGCCGCCAAGGCCGGCAACGTCTCGGGCTGGCTGACCGCCCGCTACGAGTGCGGGCGCGTCGAGGACGTCGCGTTTGTACTCTCGCAGATGCTCGGGGTGCTCATCGAGAACGGCGCAATCAGCCGCGGCGTGCATCCGGCCGACGCGTGGAGGGAACTGCGCGAGCGGGGCGTCGACGACTTCGGGTGACGCCCCGCATCGCTCCCTCGTCCGGGATCAGTCCTCGGTCTGCTTCGACCGGACGACGAGGACCGGGCAGTCCGCGGTCTGGATCAGCGCGTTGCTCGTGGAGCCGAGCAGCAACCCCTTGAAGCCGCCGCGTCCGCGGGTTCCGACCACGAGAAGCTGTGCGGCCTCGGCGTATTCGCTGAGCACTCGCACCGGCCGGTCGCGGGCGACGACACGTTCGACGGTGACGTCCGGGTACCGCTCCTGGTATCCGGCGAGACGTTCGGCGAGCACGATCTCCTCACCGGTCTGGATCCGGCTCCAGTGCGGGTCCTCCGGGACAGCGCCGAGCGAGGGCTGGACGCTCACGTCGCTCCACACGTTCACCGCGACGAGCGTCGCGCCGCGTGCGGATGCCTCCTCGAACGCGACCTCCACCGCGTCGCGGCACGAGACCGAGCCGTCGACACCGACGACGACGGGCCCCTTTGTCGGCGGCGCACCGTCGAAGGTGCGGCCCCGCACCACGACGACGGGCGCCGTCGCGTGCGAGACGACCGCCGTGGAGACCGAACCGGCGAGCAGGCCCTTCACCTCGCCGAGGCCGCGCGAGCCGACGACGAGCCGGTCGGCGTGCTCGGCCTGTGCGATGAGCGTGGGAACGACCTTGCCTTCGAGCTGTTCAGTGGTGATCTCGACGTTCCCGTGACGGTTCTCGTCGATGATCTGCCGGGCGAGCACGGCCGCGTTGTCGAGCCGGTCGCGGGCCGTCGCCTTCATCTCCTCGTGGAAGCTCTGCGCGAGGTAGGGCTCGGAGTAGTAGAAGGCGGGGATGTGCACGACGGTGACGATGCGCAACGGCAGGCCGCGGATCGCAGCCGCCCGTGCCGCCCAGTGCACCGCGGTCGTGGACGCGTCGGATCCGTCGACGGCCACGACGATCGGCTTGTTCTCGGTCATCGCACGAGGAACCTTTCTCGGTGGGTCAGCCGCAGATCTGCCGCAGCTGTTCGATCAGTCGCACACGACCTGCGGTGTCGGCCGCGAAGGGGGTGACGTTGAGGGTGGTGACCCCGGCCTCCGCGAAGGCAGCGACTCGCTCCCGCACGAAGCCCTCCGAACCGATCAGGGAGATCGAGCGGAGCAGTTCGACGGGCACCGCCGCGGCCGCCTCCTCCTTCTTGCCGGCCAGGTAGAGCTCCTGAATGGTCTCGGCTTCCTTCGCGTAGCCGTAGCGGATCGCGAGGTCGTTGTAGAAGTTCTTGCCCTTGGCGCCCATGCCGCCGACGTACAGCGCGACCATGGGCCGGACCCAGTCGAGCATGTGGTCGACGTCGTCGCCGATGGCGAGCGGGGTCTGCGCGTAGATCTGCAGGTCGCCGAGTGCGGGATCGCGCTTGGCCTTGCCCTTCGCGATCGATTCGCCCCACACGTCGGCGGCCTTCTCCGGGTAATAGAACAGCGGCTGCCAGCCCTCGGCGATCTCGGCGGTCATCTCGACGTTCTTCGGGCCGAGCGACGCGATGATGATCGGGATACGTTCGCGCACAGGCTTGTTGATGATCTTCAGCGGCTTGCCGAGTCCGGTGCCGCGGTCTTCGGGCAGCGGGATCTGGTAGTACTTGCCCTGGTGGTCCACCTTCTCGCGGCGCCACACCTGCCGGCAGATGTCGACGATCTCGCGGGTGCGACCCAGCGGCGCGTTGTAGGGAACGCCGTGGAAACCTTCGATGACCTGAGGGCCCGACGCGCCGACACCGAGCACGAATCGGCCGTCGGAGACGAAGTCCAGACCGGCCGCCGTCATGGCAGTGAGCGTCGGTGTCCGGGTGAACAACTGGAGGATGCCGGAGGCGAGTTCGACCCGGGAGGTCTTCGCCGCCAGATAGCCGAGCTGACTCACCGCATCGAACGAATAGGCCTCGGGTACGAACACGATGTCGAGGCCGGCCTTCTCCAGGTCGGCCACCTCCGCCGCGGTCTCCGCGAAACCTCCGCTGTAGTTCAGTCCCATCCCGATGCGCATGCGCCACCTTCGTCCCTGCTGCACACCCCCGTTCGGGGGCGCGATCGTCCATGTGCCCCGCACACTACCGCCGTCAGGAGGTGACCGGTCGCACCACCATCACCGGGCAGCGCGCCTCGCGCATGAGCGCGTTTCCGGTAGAACCGAGCACCATCCCCTTGAAGCCTCCCCTGCCGCGAGTCCCTACCACGACGAGCTGGGCTTTCTCGCTCCAGGACTGCAGATGGGCGCGGGGGCCGTCGACGTAGACCTTCCGGTGGACCGTCACGTCCGGATAGCGCTCGCCGTAGCCCGCGAGGCACTCGGACAGCAGGGAGTGCTCGTACTCCTCGAACGCGCGGGGATCGAAGTCGAGGGGCGACTCGTCGATCTCCCCGACTTTCAGGTCGCTCCAGACGTGGACGGCGACGAGGTCGACCCTGCGCCAGGATGCCTCCTCGAACGCCAGATCGACCGCTTGGCGGCTCGCGGGGCTGCCGTCCACGCCGACGACGACGGGTCGCTCGTCGGGGACGGGCCCTTCCGGTCCTCGCACCACGACGACCGGGCATTCGGCATGACCGGCGACGGAGACCGGGGTGGAACCGAGGAAGGCCTCCCCCATCTTGGTGCTGCCGGTGGCCCCGAGGACGATCATGCGCGACGTGCGGGACAGTTCGACGAGCCACTTGGCGCTTCCGGTGAGGGCGAGCTCGGCGGTGATCTCGAGGTCCGGCGCCACCGCCTCGGCGGTCTCTGCAGCCTCCTTCAGGAGTGCCTGAGCCTCGGCCTCGCTCCATTCGAAGACCTGCGAGGGGCGGAAGAAGGGAAGTTTCGTCCAACCCGAGGGTGCGAAGTCCACCGCGTGGACGAGATGCAGTGGGATCTTCCGGCCGGCCGCGGTGGCGGCAGCCCACCTCACCGCCCGCTCGGAGGCCGGGGAACCGTCGGCACCGACGGTTACGTGGTTGTGGTCGCGGGGTGCTTCACCGAGAGGTTTCACGTCCGTGAGGCTAGTCGGATCCGGTACGTCCGGATACGGACTTTGGTCATCACATCGGGATTCCTTCGGTGGCAATGCATTCCATCGACAGCGATGTGCGTCACATAAAATTGTCATCGCGAATGCGAATTTACTAGCGTAGGGCCATGCAACTCACCCGGTTCACCGATCTCGGACTGAGAGTTGTGATGCATCTCGTCGCCGGCCCGGCGGGGAGTATGCCCGGTACCAGAACGATTGCAAACCAGCTCGATCTGTCGTACGCACATACGACGAAGGTCGTCGCCCGACTCGGCGAGCTCGGGGTGGTGGCCACCCGCCGCGGACGCGGCGGAGGCCTGACCGTCACCGAACTCGGCCGCACGGCGAGCCTCGGATGGCTCACCCGAGCCCTCGAAGGTGAAGAAGAAGTCGTCGAGTGCGAAGGAGCGAAGCCGTGCCCCCTGCGTCACGGCTGCACCCTGCGCTCGAAGCTGCGTACCGCACAGGACGCCTTCTACGCCGCTCTCGACGACGTCACGATCGCCGACCTGGCGACCCCTGACGCCGGTCCGGTCCTGCTCACCCTCGAACCACCCACCGGCCGCTGACCCACGGCGAGGCTGCCGGTGCAGCCCGTCACGACACACACGAGGAGACACACCATGCCGCTCTCACCCGAATCCAAGGACGTCATCGCCGCGACCCTCCCGGCGGTGGGAGCCGCCATCGGCGACATCACCCCGTTGTTCTATAGCAAGATGTTCGCCGCCCATCCCGAGCTCGAACGCGATCTGTTCAACCGCGGCAACCAGAAGCAGGGTGAGCAGCAGAAGGCACTCGCCGGATCGATCGCGGCCTTCGCGACGCTCCAACTCGATCCCGATCCCGCCCGTGTCGAGGCGATCCTGTCCCGCATCGCCCACAAGCACGCCTCGCTCGGCATCAAGCCCGACGAGTACTGGATCGTCCACAAGCACCTCTTCGAGGCGATCGTCGAAATCCTCGGAGAGGCAGTGACTCCGGAAGTCGCGAAGGCGTGGGACGAGCTGTACTGGCTGATGGCCAATACCCTCATCTCGATGGAGGCCGATCTGTACCGGGCCGCAGGTGTCGAGGCCGGCGACGTCTGGCGCACCGTCCGCGTCGCCGACCGCGTCCACCAGTCCGCCGACACCGTCTCGTTCGTGCTCACCTCGCTCGACGGTTCCCCGCTGCCCACCTTCCGTCCGGGCCAGTACCTCTCGGTCGGCGTCCGCCTCCCCGACGGCGCCCGCCAGATCCGTCAGTACAGCCTGTCGAGCGCACCCGCGAAGGGCGACTGGCGTATCACCGTCAAGCGGGTCCTGGAGACCACCGCACCCGACGGCACCGTGCTTCCCGCCGGTGAGGTGTCGAACTTCCTGTACAACAACGTCTTCGAGGGCGACGAGCTGGAAGTCACCACTCCCTTCGGCGATCTCGTACTCACCGAGGACGACACCCCGATCCTGTTGGCGTCCGCCGGCATCGGATGCACCCCGATGATCGGCATGCTCGATCATCTCGCCGGCGTCGGCGACGAGCGTCCCGTCGCGGTCCTGCACGCCGACCGGTCGGTCGCGAGCCACGCCCACCGCCGCGAGCTCGAGACCCTTGCCGAGAAGATCCCGTCGGCCCAGCTGTACCGCTGGTACGAGGACCTCGGCAACCGCCGGCCGCTCGAGACGGTCCGCGTCGGACGTGCCGACATCTCCGATCTGCCGCTCGATCCGAAGACCCAGGCCTACCTGTGCGGCCCGCTGCCGTTCATGCTCTCGCTGCGCGAGGCCCTGATCGAGCGCAACGTCCCGGCCGAGAACATCCACTACGAGGTGTTCGGGCCCGACAGCTGGGCGCCTGCCTCCTGATCCGACCCGATCCGATCGCGGTGCCCCGGCCGAGTCTGCCGGGGCACCGCTGCATTCGCGGCTAGGCTGCACCCATGGACTCCGCCGCGGCTGTTCGCCACCCGGCCCGGTCCCCGCGCAGCCGATTCACGGCACTGGGTAGCCGTGTCCTCGCACTGATCGGAGTCCTCCTCGTGGCGGGCCTCGTCGCCCTGTTCCCCGGGTCCGACGAGCCGCTCGGAACCGACGCCCCCGCCGACGTCTTCAGCGCCGCCCGCGCCGGCGAACACATCGACGCGATCGCCACCGGCCCACGGCCGCTCGGATCGACCGCCCACGCCGATGCCCGTGACCATCTCGTCGCCGTCCTCGAGGAACTCGGGTGGTCCACCCGCGTCGACTCCGGCGTCGGATGGATGGCGCGGTCCGGTGAGGCCACCCAGCGCGGCGCCCGCGTGCAGAACATCGTGGCGACCCGGGACGGTACCGACCCCACCGGCACCGTCGTGCTCGCCGCGCACTACGACACGGTTCGGGGCTCCCCCGGCGCGGGCGACGACGGGATCGGCGTCGGCACGGTCCTCGAGGTCGCGCGTGCCATCGATTCCGGTCCTCCCCCACGGAACGACGTCGTCGTCCTGCTCACCGACGGTGAGGAGAACGGTCTGCTCGGCGCCCACCGGTTCGTGGGCACGGAGTCGGTGCGGGCCGGTCCGGTCGTCGTGCTCAACCACGAGGCCCGCGGGAACGCCGGTACACCGACGACCTTCCGGATCACCTCACCGAACGGCGTCCTGATCGACAGTCTGGCGGGGGCGCCGGGAGCGAACGCGGACTCCCTCACCGAGCTGATCTTCGAGGCGCTGCCGAACGACACCGATTTCCGCCGCTTCGCCGAGCACGGCCACCACGCCCTCGACACCGCGATCTCCGCGGGATCGGCGTACTACCACAGCCCTCTCGACACCCCCGACCGTCTCAGCCGGACGTCGCTGCAACACATGGGCGACACCTCCCTCACGACCGCCCGCACGCTCGCCGGATCCGATCTCACGACCGTCGGCGACGGCGGCGACCAGGTCGTGACGACCGCGCCCTGGGGACTTCTCCACATTCCGCGCTGGGCCGAGATCGTCGGGGCGATCACGCTGGCCGGAATCGTGGGGGCGATCGTCGTACTGCAGGTGCGCCGCGGCGAGACGTCTGCCTGGCAGGTCGGCGCGGCCGTGGCCGTGGCCCTGCTCGCCGCCGTGCTCGCGGCGGGCGCAGCGTGGCTGCCGTGGTGGATCGTGCAGACCGTCGATCCGGGCATGGCCGCGCCGGTCGCCGACGAGCCCTACCGGCCGGGTGTCTTCCAGTTCGCGGCGGTCGTCGCGGCCCTCGGCGTCCTGCTGGTCGCGCGATCGTGGTGGGGTCGCGGCCGTCCGGCCGCCGCGCTCACGTGCGGAGCGTTCACGCTCGTCGCGCTGCTCGCGCTCGCCGGCATCCCCTTCGCCGGTGTGCCTCTGACAATGCTCGTACTCATCCTGCCGGCGGCGCTGGGTCTGCTGGTGGCGCTGCTCCTTCCGCAACGCGACACGGTGTGGCCGCTCGTCGCGATCACGCTGGGCGCGCTTGGGTCGCTGATCTTCGGCCTGCCCGCCGTGTTGGTGTCGTTCGACGCCGGACTCCTCTACGGGGCACCGGTGGCCGGTCTGTTCGTCGCATTCACGTTCGCCGCGGTACTCCCGCTGTGCGAGCCGTTCGCGTCGACCACCCGCGGGCTCGTCGTCTCCGCGACCGGCACGATCGCGATCGTCGTGGTGGGCACGCTGCTCGCCGGCTACCTCAACCGGGACGGGGCGACCGATCCCCGGCAGGAATACCTTTGGTACTCGCTCGACGCCGATCGGGGTGCCGCGGTGTGGGGATCGCCGGACGGCCCGAGATCCGACTGGAGCGAAGGGCTGCTCACCACCGGTCCCGAATCGCTCCCCACCGCCTTCCCGTGGCGGGAGTACCGGCCGATGTACCACGGGCCCGCTCCGGTCGCCGACCTCGAGGCGCCCGAGGTCGAGATCCTCGAGGACACGACCGGCGGAAGCGCCCGGAAGATACGACTGCGGTTGAGCTCACCGAGGAACGCCCAGGCTGTCGGGTTGTGGATCGACAACACCACCGCCCACGTCCACGGCGCGACGGTGGACGGCTTCCGCGCCGAACCGTCCGACGACTTCGGTTTCCTGTTCTGGGCTCCCGGCGCCGACGGGATCGAGGTCGAGCTGACGTTGAGCATGCTCGAGAGCCGCCTAGGCGTCCGCGTCGCCGATCTCGGTGACGATCTCGGCGAAGTAGCCGGCTTCGAGCCACCCGCGGATCGCGTCGTCGTCCAGCCGACGGTGGCCGTGACGCGGACCCTACAACTGTAGGGCCGTCACTCCCACTCGTGAGCGGGAGTACCCGAGGCCATGTTCTGCACGTAGTCCTTCATCATCCCGAGCAGGGCGGTGCGACGGTTCTCGCCGGCAGCCTCGCGTCGGGCCACCTGCCGTCGTTGCCACGCCGCCCCGGTCTGACGGGTCAGTGCACGCCCCTCGACGATGCCGAGATAGCGGTCGCGGACCGCCGCCGACAGTCCGTATGCCTCGAGGCCCTGGTGCGCAAGCGGCAACAGGCACCGCAGCACGAGTTCGTCGGCGCCGACCCATCCGGTGCGCGGCCAGTACAGCTTCGCGTCGAGACCGAACTTCGCACCGAGCACGAGGTTCCGCTCGGCGGCGTCGAAGCTGAGGTCGCGCCAGAGCGGCTCGTCGGCGTCGGTGAGGGCGCGCAGCGTCCCGTAGTAGAAGGCGGCGTTGGCCATGGTGTCGAGGACGGTCGGTCCTGCAGGGAGCACACGGTTCTCGACGCGCAGGTGCGGATGGCCGTCGCTGATGTCGTAGACGGGCCGGTTCCACCGGTAGATGGTGCCGTTGTGCATCTGCAGTTCGCGCAGTTCGGGAATCCGGCCGGCGTCGAGTTCGGCCATCGGATCGACGTCCGAGACCTCCGGAAGGAGAGCCGTGAAGTAGTGGGAGTTCTCCTCGAACAGGTCGAGGACGGAGTCGATCCACCGCTCACCGAACCACACGCGGGGACGGACACCCTGGTTCCGCAGTTCGAGCGGACGCGTATCAGTGGCCTGCGCGAACAACGGGATCCGGCTCTCGTGCCACAGCGCCTTGCCGGCGAGGAAGGGCGAGTTCGCCGCGAGCGCGACCTGCGCTCCGGCCAGGCACTGGGCGGCGTTCCAGTGCGTCGCGAAATCTTCGGGGGCGATCCGCAGGTGCAGCTGCAGGGACGTGCAGGCAGCCTCGGGGACCACCGAATTCATGTCTGCACGAAGGGTTTCCACGACATCAGTGCCGGGCAACGGCACACCGTCGAGATCGAGTTCGATGTCCTCGCCGCGCGCCGCGAAGATCTGCTCGTTGAGCGCTTCGTAGCGGGGATTGGCGGTGATCCGGCCCCGTTCGAGATCGTCGAGTTCGAGCGTGGGCAGCATGCCGATCATGACCAGCTGCGCGTCGTGCAGGTGCATCCGCTCGTCGGCGCGCCGCAGCGACGACCGCAGCGACTCTTCGAGTTCGAAGGGTTCGTCGCCGGTGAGACGTCGTGGCTCGACGTTCATCTCGACGTTGAACTGGCCGAGTTCGGTCTGGAAGACCGCGTGATCGTCGATCGCCTGGAGTACCTCGAGGTTCGACATCGCGGGCGACATGTCGTCGCGGACGAGGTTGAACTCGATCTCCATGCCGAGATGCGGTTCGGGTGACGAGTGCACGTCGACGAAGACGTCCTCTCGAAGCATCCGCTCGAGCGCCTTCATGCAGTCGCGAACCTTGCTCCGGAACATCCGCCGGTCTTCCCCGGTGAACGAACGTGCGGATATCTCAGCTCCCAATGGAACCCCCGGGTCGGCGCGCGGTCTGTCGAGCCAAGCCTAGCGCGCGCTCATGCTGGCGGTGGGATCGAACACTGCGGTGGGATCAGACGGCGCGCCGTCGGGTGGGATCGAACACTGCGGTGGGATCAGACGGCGCGGTAGCCGCCCCAGTCGGTGACGACGCCGCGATCGCTCAGCCACGCGTTGGGGTTGATCTTGGTTCCTTCGGTGTCCCAGACCTCGAAGTGCAGGTGCGGTCCGGTGGACCAGCCCTCGTTGCCGACGGTGGCGATCTGCTGGCCGGCGTTGACACGCTGACCCGCCGAGACCTGGTAGGTGCTCACGTGACCGTAGACGGCGGTGGTGCCGTCGTCGTTGAGGACGCGGACCCACTGGCCGAAGCCGGAAGCCGGTCCGGCGTCGAGGACCGTGCCGTTGGCCGCGGACTTGATGGGCGTTCCGATCGGGGCTGCGATGTCGATGCCGCCGTGGTGGGCGCCCCAGCGCGGACCCCAGTCGGAGGTGAGGGTGCCGGAGACGGGCTGGACGGCGGAGGGAGAAGCCGGGTTGAGCTGGTCGAGCCAGCTGGGACCCGAGAACTGATCGAGGAAGCCGGTGACCTCGGCCGGAAGCTCGGGTGCGTCCTGCTCGGCCGGGGTGGTGATGCCGGGGATGGCCGGGATCTCGACACCCTCGGGCAGCAGGCCCGCGGGGAGCTCGAAGGGCAGGCTGGGCGCGGGGGCCTCGGCCTGGACGTGGTCGTGGCCGGGATGCGCGGCAGCGGTGCCGGCGCCGATCTGCGAGCCGACGGCGAAGAAGGCGCCCGTGGCAGCGGCGACGGTGGCGGCCTTGACCGGAGCGGACGTACCGGTGGGTTCTACGCGGTGACGGCCCTTGCCGGAGAAGGGCGCGCCAATCGTCTCGAGGTCGAATGCTTCGTCTTCGCGTGTGCGCTGATGGCGTCCCACAGTGTGTCCCTTGTTTCGTCCCGACTTCGACCGGGTATCCCCCCGGCCGCTCCTGGCGACCCAAGGTAACAAAACGGTATAGGGAAAGGCCAGTGTTACCTTTCCTTGATCTCAATCGGCGGGAACATGCAGGTCGTACGCCCGGCCTCGAGAGCCTCGAGAACGGGCGCTTGGTTACGGCACGCGCCCGGCGGCTACACTCACAACGCGCCAAGGTCGGCTTCGCCCGGCCGGACGCCTCCGTAGCTCAGGGGATAGAGCACCGCTCTCCTAAAGCGGGTGTCGCAGGTTCGAATCCTGCCGGGGGCACACATCGGGTCCGCCGGCTCCGCGGGCACTCCCGGACCCCACCCCCGGAACGTCACGGGCACCGTCCCGTCCACGCATCACGGTTCGATCTAGTCGGCCCTCCACCGTTCGCGCGACAGTTAGCATCCACAACGACGCCGCTCGACGACGACGGAAATCGAGGACCCCGCATGGACATTCGGCCTCGTGCCCGACATCTCGCCGTGATCGTCTCGGCGGCGGTCCTCGGATTGTTCGTCACTCCTGCACCCGCAGGAGCCGGGGGAGTCTCCGGCCTGGTCGAAGGACCCGCTCATCCCGTCGGGGCGGGCAACGCCCGCACGTACGTCACCGTCGACGAGGCGGGCACGCCGGCCACCATCGGGGTGCGACTCGATGCGGCGGCCCTCGACGACCTGCCCGGTGCGCTGCTGCCGGTCACCGAGGCCTACGTGCTCGAGTTGCCCGAGGAAGCGGCCGCCACCGCGTTCGACCACGTCACGGTCGACTGGAACTCGCACGGCCACGACCCCCAGCACGGCTTCGACGTCCCGCACTTCGACGTCCACTTCTATCTCCTGGATCGGCCCACGGTGGAGTCGATCCATCCCTTCGCCCCCGGCTACATCCCGGCCGCGGCCCGCGTGCCCGACCCGCGTTACATACCGGAGGGGTACGCACCGTCCGGGGATCCGCTGACGTCGACCGTCGCGGGCATGGGACTGCACTGGGTGGACACCACCGAGTCGGAGCACGATCCGGCGGCGGGACACCACCTCACCGAGACCGTGCTCTACGGCACGTGGGACGGACGGCAGGCGTTCATCGAACCCATGCTGAGCCGGGAGTGGCTCGCGACGCGGCCGGCGCACCACGAGGAACTCCGACTGCCCGAGGCGTACCAACGCGAGGGCCTCTACCCCACCACCTACTCCGTGTGGTGGGACGAGGCGTCGCAGACGTACACGGTCGAACTCGGTGGGCTCACGATGCGCGAGGCGTCGTAGGCCGGTCGGTCGAGCGGAGGCTCAGTCCAGCGGGGAGACGCGGATGAGGTTCCCGTCCGGGTCCGAGACCACGAACGTCCGCCCGAACACCTCGTCGTGCGGCGCCTCCACGACCGTCACCCCCTTACCGGCCCACTCGTCGTGGATCGCATCGACGGCGGCGGTCGAGCCCGGCACCATCACGCCCACCTCGGAGAACCGCGGAGCGGTCGCATCCACGGTCTCCGCGCGACCCGACCACAGTGCGAACAGCACTCCCGGCGCCACTTCGAAGGAGACGTAGCGCGGGGTCGTCATCTGCGGGGTCATGGCGAACAGGTCGCTGTAGAAGCGGGTCGCGCGTTCGACGTCGGTCACGTAGATCAGGAACAGGTTGGGCGACGACACGGTCATCGGTCCCTCCTTCCGGTAGGCGGCGAAGGCTTCGAGGACTACCGTGACACCGAAACCCGACAGTTCCTGTCGTGTTTTCGAAAGGAGATCGCGCATCCGATGAACCGGCCGCAGCGGTTGCTGAGCATGCTGGTCGTCCTGCAGGCCCGCAGCCGGGTCACGGCCGCCGAACTCGCGGAGGAGTTCGGCGTCTCCGAGCGCACCGTGTTGCGCGATGTGGAAACGCTTGCTGCTGCGGACCTTCCGGTGGTCGCCGAACGCGGCAGGTACGGCGGCATCGTGATGCTCCCCGGCCGGCAGACCGACCTGAACCGGCTCAACGCGTCCGAGGTGGATGTCCTGCGCGCCCTGGGTGTCGACATGGGCCGGGCCCGCCAACTCGGTGTCGACGCCGCCGCGCGGGACGCCGTCCACAAGCTCACCGCACGCGCCCGGCGCACGCCCTCCACCGCACGCGAGAACGACCTGCTGCCACTGACCGAGGTGGTCACCGTCGACAATCGGGGATGGTTCGCCACCGAGGACCGGGCCGACGTCGCTGCCCTCACCCGCGACCTGCGGCGCGGACGGCAACTCGCCATCACGTACCGGTCGAGCGGGCACCGCGGCGAACGCGAGATCGTCGTCGATCCCTACGGTGTGCTCTCCCGCGCCGGCCGTTGGTATCTCGTGGCGGACGACGAGGGGCGACCACGACTGTTCGCACTGACCCGCCTGAGTGCGTGGACAGTGCTCGACCGGCCGCGCCGCCTGTCCCCCGGCCGCACCCTGCCCGCGCTGGCACGCGAACTCGGCGACGCACTCGAACGACGCGAGGACGTCGTCGTCACCGCCGATCTCGCGGCGAACCGCCTCGATCTCGCCCGGCGCATCCTCGGTGCCCGCCTGCGCGGGAGCACCGCAGGGCCGCGACCGGACGTCTCGCGGATCACGGTGGCCTACGACTCGATCGACGGTGTGCGGCAACTGCTGCAGTTCGGTGAGCACATCGAGATCGTCGGGCCACCCGAGGCACGGAACCTCGTGGCGGAACTGGCCGAATCCCTCCTCCGCCGTCACACCGCGCATCGCCGCCGCGAGTGAACTCCCGCTGATCCGAACCCTGTTCCGCTCGGACCGGGCTTCCTATCGTGGGGAGATGTTCGACGCCCACCTGCACATCATCGATCCGCGTTTCCCCCTCGTCGAGAACGATGGCTATCTGCCCGAACCGTTCACCGTCGACGACTATCTCGCGCGGGTCGCGCATCTGGGTGTCACCGGAGGCACGGTGGTGTCGGGGTCGTTCCAGGCTTTCGACCACGGCTATCTCGTCGACGCGCTCGACCGGCTCGGGCCCACTTTCGTCGGCGTCGTACAACTTCCGGCCACCGCCTCGGACGACGAGATCACCCGGCTCGACGCGGCGGGAGTGCGGGCCGTGCGATTCAACGTCCGCCGTGGCGGATCGGCGGCACTGTCCGACCTCGACCGGCTCGCCCGGCGGGTCCACGATCTCGTAGGCTGGCACGCCGAGTTGTACGTCGATTCGCGCGATCTGGCCGAGATGCACACCACGATCGCGGCACTGCCCGCCGTCTCCGTCGACCACCTGGGACTGTCGCAGGACGGCTTGCCGTCACTGTTGCGGCTGGTGGAGAGCGGTATCCACGTGAGGGCAACAGGGTTCGGGCGCGTCGATCTCCCGGTGGCCGACGCGCTTCGCGCCGTTGCCGATGTGAATCCCGGGGCACTCGTGTTCGGCACCGACCTGCCGTCGACCCGCGCACCGCGACCGTTCCGGGACAGCGACATCACCCTCGTCGAGGACGTCCTCGGCGACGAGCTCTCCGACGCGGTACTGCGCCGCAATGCTTCCGAGCTGTATCGGATCGAGACCGAAACCGCTCCTGGGTCTTCGGTGTCTCGATAGACTCACGCACGTCATCGGTGCGCGGGACGCGCCGCGGTATTCCTCGCTGCGGTCGGCTCCCGGACGTGACCTTCCCTTTCCGAGGAGCAGCACCATGCCTGCACTGCGAATTCCACGTCGAGTTCTCACCCTGGCGGCACCCGTCGCCGCCGCAATCGCATTCACCGGTGTGGCCACCGCTGCACCCCCTCAGCCTCTGGGCACGGCGATCACCATCGGCTGCATCAACCAGGGCAGCCTGGCGTCGTTCACCTCGGTCACGGCGCAACCCGGACCGGACGAGGGCATCCCCGGTGGCCACGTCCTGTTCTCCACACGGGAGGCCCTGTGGCCGGTCCCGGCAGCGGGGCAGGTCAGCGTCGCATGGCTCAACCGCAACAACGGCCGCACCGGCATCGTCGATCTGGTCGGTACGTACCCGAACCTGTCGACCCTGGTCGACACCGGTCCGGGCGAGGTCGTGGCGACGGTCTTCGGTTCGGTGAATCTCGGCAGTGGACCGCTGTGCAACTCGACCCCCGCAGTCGGCAGCGTCGTGGTGCCGTGACGCCCGGACGAGGCATCCGGCCGAGTTGTGCCGTATGCCTCGTCACCGAGGTGGTGCCGGATGCGTCGTCACCTGGGTGAATACATGATGATGGCGACGCCGGCGAGGCACACCAGCGCGCCCGCGACATCCCACCGATCCGGCCGGAAGCCGTCCATCACCATGCCCCACACCAGGGAACCCGCCACGAACACACCGCCGTACGCCGCGAGGATGCGACCGAAGTTCGCGTCGGGCTGGAGTGTGGCGACGAAACCGTAAGCGCCGAGAGCGATCACGCCCAACCCCATCCAGATCCAGCCGCGGTGTTCGCGCACGCCCTGCCACACCAGCCACGCGCCACCGATCTCGAACAGGGCGGCAACGGCGAACAGCAGCAACGACTTCAGCACGGTCACGAGGTGTGACTCTAACCCTGCGACGCCTTGCCCAGCTCGATGCGGCGCACGGAGTCCCCGCGCACGAGGATCGTCACGAGGGCCCGGCGTCCTGGGGGCAGGACCCGCACCGTGACGGAACCGTGTGACACCGAGTCGAGTTCGTCGGCGACCGCACTGCGGAGGCGGGCCTGTTCGTCGGGGGGCACCCCGTCCAGGCCGTGATCGTCGAGCATCACCACGTCCACGCCTCGCCGGCGCGCGGCGTCGGCCGCCTCGACGACCTGGGGGTCCTGCAGGGCCGGTGCTCGAAGCCCGTCCCGCAGACGTGCTTCGAGCAGCACACCGGCGCGTCGCTCCCCCGCCTCGAGTACCTCCCCGGTCGCGATGCGTTCGAGGAGGGGCCGGGCCAGGGAGTCGAGCCGGTCGAGCTGCGCGTCGCGCTCCTCGAGCGCTGCAGCCGAGGCCGCCTGTTCTGCGCTGCGTTGCAACGACATCGCACGCAGCAGGTAGATGGATCCGGCGAGGGGTCGCAGGGTGAAGGCGAAGAAGGTGGACATGAGGACCGGGGCGGCGTTGACGAGCGACAGCGACAGGCCGGAGCCGATCCCCTGTCCGGTGGCGTAGGTCCAGAAGGTCGCGGTCGCGATCATGCAGGCCAACCCGATCCACGCCGCGAAGGTGCGACCGCGCACGCACATGAAGGTGAAGACGACCGTGGACATCCCGAGCGGCCAGGTCGCGATGCCTCCCGGAGACGGCACCGGTAGCACCGAGAACACGAGCGCCGACGAGACCGTCCCGGTGGCGGCGAGCAGGATCGTCGCCGGCATCGGCAGCGGGTCGCCCGGAACGGTGATGAGGGTGAACGCCGCGAACGTGCACACGAGCACGGCGAGGGCGGGAGGCCAGCTCGCGGACGTGTGCTCGGCGCCGAACGCCGCCAGCACGAGGCAGACCAGGGCGTAGAGGCTCACGAGCACACGTGCGGCCGTGGTGCGCATCCCCAGCAGGTCGCGCACGTCGCGGGTGGGTTCGGCGGTCACGGCGCGCGACGCTCGGCCGGATCGCACCAGTGCAGCGTCACCGTCGTGCCCGCGGGACCCGAGGTGATCTCCGAGTCGCCCCCGGCCATGCCGCGCATGCGTCCGTGGATGCTCGCGCGGATGCCCATCCGGTAGGGGTCGATCTGGGCGGGGTCGAATCCGTGGCCGTCGTCGCGGACGACCACCCGGACCGATCCAGGCCCGAGGTCGACGTGCACGGCCCGCTGCGTGCCCGGGCCGGCGTGGCGCACGCTGTTCCGCACGGCCTCGGCCAGTGCGGCTGCGACCGCTCTGATCACGTCGGCCGGGTAGTGCGGTCCGGCATCGGTGCTCGTCGTGGTCGTGAACTCGACGTCCTCGTCGACCTCGGAGGCTGCCGAGCGGAACTGGGCTGCCACCCGGTCGGCGTCGAAGCTGCTCTCGGTGTCGTCGCCGCGCCGCAGGGAGTCGAACATCTCCAGCGCACGACGGGCCTGGGCCGCGACGGGACCGTCGGATGCGCCGCGACCCGAGGCGAGCAGGGTGGACATCACCCGGTCGTGGACGAGTGCGTCGAACCGCTCGCGTTCGACCGTCCTGGCCGCGGCCGCCGCTGCTGCGACGACGGATTTCTCCGTGGCCGCGACGGTGGAATCGAGGACGTCGCCCGTGCGGAAGGCGACGATCGCCGCGGCGGCGAAGACCCCGCAGAACATGAGCGCGAACGCGAGTTCCGGGACGAAGCGGTATCCCGTCGTGGTGTTCACCAGCAGATAGTTGGTGGTCTGCACGACGAGCACCACCACCGTGAGGTAGGCGAGCGCCGTCCGCGGCCGCCACGCTGCCGCCGCGGACAGTCCTGCCACTCCGGGGAAGAGCGCCTGCCAGGCCGTGTTCGTGGAAACCTCACCCGTCCAGGCCGGGAACCACAGGACCGCCGCGACCAGGAAGGCGACGGCGTTGGCGGCTGCGAGTCGTCCGACCCACCGGACATCACTCAGGAAGGTTGCCACCCCGAGCGCGATCCCGGTGCCGAAGATCGCGAGCAGTGCCGTCGGCAACCACCACCATGCCGTGAGGTGGGCCTGCGACACCGCTGTGGGGACGACGAACAGCAGGTAGAACACGTAGCCCGCGCTGATGAACCGACCGAAGACCCGGTGGATCCGGTCGGCCGCGCTCGTCGGATCCGTCGTGTGTCCACCCTGTGTGGTGGCAGGCCGACGGGTCACAGTTCGTCGATGGAGACCACACCGTCCTGCAGAGCGCGGGCGAGCAGTGCCGTCTTCGTGGTCGCCGTACGCCCGACGCGGGCGTACTTCTCACGGATGCGGACGATGTGGGTGCTGACCGTGGCTGCGGTGACGAACAGGCTCGCAGCCGCCTCGGACTTGGACTCGCAGAGCAGCCAGGCCCGCAGGATCTCGATCTCGCGAGCCGAGAGTGCGGGCTTCTGAGGCGCAGGCTTCTGTGCCGGGGAATGTTCGAGCATCGTCGTCATAGCGCGTCCCTACCGAGATGGATACATGGGATCGAACCGAGTCCCCCGACGAACTCCGTTTCGAGTGCCTACAACTTAACGGTTGAAACCGACAACTACCCAGACAGATTTTTCTCTGCCCAAGAAAATATGGGCATCGGTGTTTCGCCTAATTACCGGTGCGCCGGCCGTCGTGTCCGATCTCGATTCGGCGCACATCCTCGCCCTTCACGAGCATCGTCACCATCGCCGCGCGGGCCGGCGGCAACACACGCACGGTCACCGACCCTTCTCTCACCGAATCGAGCGCGTCCACCACCTCCCGGTAGACGGCGCGCCGAACCTCGGGAGATGCCGAGTCCATGGCGTGGTCGTCGAGCATAACGATCTCGACGCCGCGCCGGCGGGCCGTAGCGGCGGCCCGGTCGACCTCGGGTACCTGGAGTACGGGCGCACGCAGACCGTCGCGCAGTCGTGCCTCGACGAGTCCGCACTCGATCCGTTCGTTCTCGTCGAGGGGTTCGCCCGAGACGATCCGCTCGAGCAACGGACGCGCCGACGCGTCGAGGCTTCCGAGGCGGACGTCACGTTCCTCCAGAGCCGCGGCGGCCGCGGACTCCGCCGCGATCCGCTGCATCGACCGGGCGCGCAGCAGGTAGATCGACCGCGCGAGCGGGCGGATCGTGTAGGCGCAGACGGTGCCCATGAGCACCGGTCCCGCACTCGTGATCGTCAGGCCGAGCCCGTAGCCCATCCCGGGGCCCGTGAGATGCGACCACAGCGCGGCGACGACGAGCATGAGGAGCATCCCGCACCAGGCGAACGCCGTGCGTCCCCGCACGCACATGAACACGAGGATCGTCGTGGACATCCCGAACGGCCATAACTCGATGGGGTGCGGTGCCGGCTCGGCGGGCACCACCCACAGCACCGACGCCGACGCGATCGCTCCCGAGAACGTCATCGCCAGTGCGGGTCGCACCGGTAGTGGGTCCCCCTCGACTGCGACGAGCGCGTAGGCGGCGGCCACACACACGATCACGGCGATCGCGAGGGGCCAGCGGACCTCCGCATGGGGCGCGGTGTTCAGGGCGAGCACCACACAGGTCACCGCGTACAGGACGGCGAAGGCCCGCGCGGGCCGACTGTGCATCCGCAGCAGATCGGAGACGGTCGAGTTCGCAGTGTTCATACGGCCGGATCTCGCCAGTACAACAACACCCGGGTCCCGGCCCCCGGCGCGGACTGCACGACCGCCCGGCCCCCGGACAGGCGGCGCATACGTCCTCGGATGCTCACTTCCAGACCGAGCCGGTGCGGGTCGACGGCCTCGGGTTCGAAGCCTCTGCCGTCGTCCACGACCTGCACGGAGATCCATCTCGGTGCCACGTCGACCTCGACCGTGCGGGACGCGTCCTTCCCGGCGTGCCGCACGCTGTTGCGCACCGCCTCGGCGAGGGCGGCGGCGGTCGCGCGCGCAGGTTCGGGCGGGAACGCAACGTCGCCGGATCCCGGGGCGACACGGCCGGTGAAGACGACGTCCTCGTCGGCCTCGGTCGCCGCTGAGCGGAGCCGCGCCACGACTGCGGCGGCGTCGAGCGCCGAGTCCCGATCGGTGCCGCGCCGCAGCTCGTCGAGTTCGGCGACCGCTCGTTCGGCCTGCTCGACGAGCGACTCTCGGGGTGCGTTGCGTGACACCGCCAGCAGGGTGGACATCACGCGGTCGTGGACCAGGGCATCGAACCGTGCGCGCTCGGCGTTCCGTGCTTCCGCTGCGGCCGCGGCGGCCGCCGTGGCCTGGGTGGCAGCGATGGTCTCGTCGAGGGTGCGGCCGGTGCCGAGTCCCACCACCGCGGCCGCGAGGAAGACCGTGCAGAAGACGAACGCGAACGCCAGGTCGGGTGCGAGGAAGTATCCGAAGGGGGCGTCGCGGACGAGGTGGTTCGCGCCCTGCGCGAGCAGGACCGCGACGAGCATGTGGACGAACGCCCGCCGGGGTCTCCACGCGACCGCCGCCGCGAGCGACGCGAGGCCGGGGAAGGCGGTGAACCACAACGAGTGGTCCTGCGGGATCTGAGTCCCATTCCACGCCACGAACCACAATGCGACCATCACGACGTAGGCGAGCGCATTGACGGTCGCGGTCCGCTGCATCCACACCGTGCCGCGGAACGAGGCGAAGCCGAGCGCGACCCCGGATCCGAACATGAGGACGGCCGCGGTGGGAGTCCACCACCACGCGACGAGTGCCGACACTTCGAGGATCTCCGGCACGAGCAACGCGAAGTAGCAGAGATATCCGATCGCGACGAATCGCGCGAACATCCGGAGAAGTCGGTCGGCAGCCGCCGTGCTGCGATCGTGCGACTTCTCCCCGGTGTCCCCGGCCGGCTCGTCAGCGACGGCGGACATCCGACCGTTCGGGCATCGGCAGCCACCCGTCCTCGACGGCACGTTTGTACAGATCCGTCTTCGTGGGTGCGGGACGACCTGCCTCCGCGTACTTCTGGCGGATCCGCTGCAGGTAGTCGTTGACGGTCTGCGGAGCGAGACCCGTCAGCCGGGCGACCCGGTCGAGCTTCTCCCCCGACGCATACAGTTCGAGCACTTCGAGCTGCCGCGGACTCAGGCCGACATCGTCGAGTTCGGGATCACCGTCGATCGCCGCGGCCCACTCGGTGCTGGCGACCTGCCCTCCGGCGGCGGCCACGCGGATCGCCTCGATCACCACGGCCGCGGGCTCGGATTTCCGCACCACCCCGAGCACACCGGCGCGGGCGGCCGAACGCAGCAGATACGGGTTCTCGGCGCCGGTGAAGACCAGGGTCTCGAGGCCCGCCGCGCGCAGCTGCTCGACGTTGCTCTTCGGGGAGGATCCGTCGGACAGGCGCAGGTCGAGAACGGCGAGGTCGAGGTCGGTGACCTGCTCGAGCAGACCCGAGACGGTGGTGGCGGTACCTGCGAGCTCGAGATCGGGTTGATCGGCGAGCATCGCTGCGAACCCGAGCGCGACCGACTCGTGATCCTCGACCAAACCGATCCGACGGACGACGCCACGCGAGCCCTCGGCCATTGATGCCTCCCCTAATGCCCGATCACCCGACTTCGAACGAACGTTAGCAGTCAGCGCCTGTTTCCTCTTCTCGCACCACACTCGACGCGTCCACATCGTCGCGCAGACCACGCCAGCTCGCGTGCCGCACCCGGTCTCCTTCCGTCCATCCTCCGAACCGCACCTCCCCCACGAGTTCGGGCCGCAACCACACCGCATCGCGGCGTTCGGCGGCCGGCACTTCGTTCGCGAACGGGTTCGTGCGGCTCGTGCGCCCTTTCACAGCCTTCGCCACCGACAGGAGCGTCTCGTCGTCGAAACCGGTGCCGACCTTGCCGACGTACACGAACTCACCGTCGTCGTCGTAGACGCCGAGCAGCAGAGAGCCGAAGGTCGAGGCACGGTTGCCGTTGCCACGGCGGTATCCGCCGAGCACGACGGTCTGGGTGAGCCAGTTCTTCGATTTGATCCATCCGGCGCCGCGCTTGCCCGGCAGATACACGGAGTCCCGGCGTTTGGCGACCACGCCCTCCCAGTTCTTCGCGCGGCTGCGCGCGAGAGCCTTCGAGCCGTCACCCGAGAGCAGATCCGGGACGATCAGTCCGTCCGTGGCAGCGGCGAGCGCCTCGAGGACCCGTCGGCGATCGTCGTAGGTCTTGCGCAGCAGCGACACCCCGTCGAGATACAGCACGTCGAACACGCGGTACTCGTAGTTCACGCCCCGCTGCAGCATCGAGAAGCTCGTCACCCCGGAGCGGTCGACGGCGACGATCTCCCCGTCGAGCACCGCCCGGTGACCGTCGAGGATCGTCGCGAGTTCGACGAGCTTCCGGTAGTCGCCGGTGACATCGCGACCGGATCGGCTGCGGAGCCTGACGGTGCCGTCCTCGATCTCCGCGATGGCGCGGTATCCGTCCCATTTGCCTTCGAACGCCCAGTCTTCGGCGTCGAGACCCGAGACGTCACCGGAGGTCGCGAGCATGGGCGCGAGATCGCGCGGGAAGGCCTTGGACCCCGACGATCCGACGAGGGAGGCCGGATCGGCATCGGACGACTCGGTGCTCGGCGACGACTGGTCCTTCATGCGGTGCGCCAGCCACTGGTTCTTCTCGGTGCGGATCAGCGCGTACCGTCCCTCGATCCGGTCGCCGTGGAACCGCACGATCACCTCGTCGTCCCGCCACTTCTCGGTCTCGTAGGTGCCGGTGTCCCACACGGTCATGCTGCCGGCGCCGTATTCGCCCTTCGGGATCGTCCCGTGGAAGGTCAGGTACTCGATCGGGTGGTCCTCGGTCCGTACCGCGAGATTGTTGCGCCCCGAGGTGTCCGGCAGGTTCTTCGGTACGGCCCACGACGCCAGCACACCGTCGCGTTCGAGCCTCAGGTCGTAGTGCAGGCGACGCGCGTGGTGCTCCTGGATGACGAACCTGTTGCCGGGACCGTCGTCGGGGACGCGGTCGGGTACCGGTTCCGGGGTGCGCGACGCGTCGCGCTTGCTGCGGTAGGTGTCCAGGGCGTCTCCGCCGGACACGGTCTTGCCGCCGGACCCGGCCTTGTCTCCGGACACGGCCTTGTCTCCGGACACAGCCTTGCCGAGGGGCGGGTCGAGACCGGCGAGCAGGTCCCCGAACTCCTCGATGCGGGCGAGGACCTCCCGGAACTGCAGTTGCGCGAGGTCGGGGTCGTCGAGTTCGTCCCAGCTGCGCGGCGCCGCCACCCACGGCTCGTCGCGACCGCGCAGCGAGTACGGCGCGACCGTCGTCTTGGAACTGTTGTTCTGGCTCCAGTCGACGAAGACCTTGCCCTCGCGCGCCGATTTCGCCATCGTCGCGGTCACCAGGTCGGGAAGGGTGGTCTCGAGATTGCGCGCGACCTGCTTCGCGACCTTCGACGCCCCCGACGACGACAGCATCCGATCGAGCGGGACGTACAGGTGGATGCCCTTGCTGCCGCTGGTGACCGGATAGGCCGACCACCCGAGTTCGGCGACGGTGTCGCGCACGTGGCGCGCGACCTCCCCGCACTCGGCCAGGCCCACGCCGGGCCCCGGGTCGAGGTCGAAGACGATGCGGGTCGCGGGTCCGGCCTTCTCTCCGTCGAAACGCCACTGGTGCACGTGGAGTTCGAGGGCTGCCTGTTGCCCGAGCCAGACGAGCCCGGCGGCGGAATCGAACAGCGGGTAGGTGACCCGGCGGTCCTTGTGGTGCAGGGTGCGACGGTCGATCCAGGCCGGTGCGTGGTCGGGGAGGTTCTTCTCGAAGAAGGACTGTTCGCCGACACCGTTCGGCCACCGGTTGCGGGTCGCGGCCCGGCCGACGATATGGGGAAGCATCGCCTCGGCGACGGCTTCGTAATACTCGACGACCTCGCCCTTCGTCGTCCCGGTGCGCGGATACAGCACCTTGTCGAGGTTGGTCAGGGTGATGCGGTGACCGTCGATCGTCCGGGTCGGCATATCTCGAATTCTGCCAATTCGGACGCGTTCGGGTGCGGTGTCGAAGGGTGACGATCGGGACTGCACGTCCGGGAACGCCGAGCTTCGAAAGGAGGTAGGTTCGGAGAGTCGGTCTGACGCGGCGATGAACTATTTCCCCGACGGCGAGCATCGCCGGCAACTCCTCGCTGCGCTCCGCGCTTCCGAACCCGGTGTCGAGGAGTTGTGGCTCCGCCACTTCGCACTCGGCGGCGAGGTGGGGAAGATGGAGATCGAGGCGTATCTCGACGGCCTGCTTCCCCTCTCCCGTGTGCAACACGATCTGATCTCCCGTGTGCAACACGATCTGATCGCCCATGCGATCAACGAACGCCTCGACGGGGTCGCCCCACCCCGTGCAGCCTATGCAGCCGAACTCCCCGCGTCCCTCCCGAAGTGGACGACGGCGACGACGATCCCGGCGAATCACGAGGAACGGGGCCGGATTCCGACCGCTGAAGTGATGACGCCCGCGCGCCGAACGACCTGCGGCGCGCCGAAACCCTGCCACCCGAGCAGGGGGAAATGGGCGACAGGGTTCGGCATCGCCCGAGTGGCCTACCTCTGATCCACCCGGCGCCGGCGATCGTCCGCGCAGGGGGTGACAGGCGATCACCGATGTCCTGAGCATACGCCGAAATGCCCTGACCGGGACCGATTGTGCGTACTCGAGGCACTGCCGACGTGGCAGGTCGACAGATCCGACCCCCTGCGTCGGAAGTCTCGCGCCCCGCCGACAGAGTCGACAGCGAACGCATCGTTCGCTTCCGGTGCAGTCTATTCGTTTTCTACAGGATCGGCAGTAGTTCGATCGGACCACAGCCTGCCCGACCGGGTCCCACGAGGCGCCCGGCCGTAGACGGACCGGTACTGCGTCGCGAATCGTCCGGGCGACGAGAAGCCCCACCGCGCAGCGATCGACGCGACCGTCTCATCGTTCGGGTCGGCGGCCTGCAGATCTTGGCCCGCGAGGCCCACATCTGCTCCTCGGTCGGAGCTGCAGCAGCGAGGTGGGTCTCCTCCGCCCACTCGTTCGCCCGTGTGTCCATCTCCCGATCCCACCATCCGAACGTCCCGTATGTCAGCACACCTGCACGTTGACCGCATGTCGACCGAAGATCCCGTAACCGATCTCGAATCGGACCCGTTGACCCCCGGTCAGGAAGCGGTAGCCGCTCCCGTCGATCTGTGAGTAGTGCACCAGGATCTCCGTACCGTCGTCGTCACGGATGAAGCCGTGACCCAGACCGGCGTCGAACCACAACACAACACCGTGTTCCATCTTGTTCCCCTGCCACCGTTCGCGAACTTCCCCGACGGAGCAAGCGACGCGGAAGCGTATCCCCTGCGCTCCCGACAGCCCCTCTGCACCTGTCATTGAAACGTGCTCGGCGGGTCCGGGGAAGCGTGCGCGCCGAATCGGCGACATTCGTACGATTTCTACCGATTTTCAGGCGCGCCAATGTGGTTCGTTCGATGGACAGACACCGACGAACACGGGTGCGTATGCGGGGCAGCATGTACCCACAGGATACATACAGCACGCACGGTGTGGACGAAGATCTCGCGGAGACATGGCATTCGGAGGATGTCGGATCAGACGGCCGGTGCTCCGTCGGCCGGATCCACTGCCCGTGCCCGTTCGGCGACGGTGATCGCGCAGGCCGCGCCGACGAGAGTGAGGTGACTGAATGCCTGGGGAAAGTTGCCGACCTGTCGTCCCGCCTGCACGTCGTATTCCTCGGCGAGCAGTCCGAGGTCGTTGGTGAGTCCGAGCAACCGCTCGAACAACGCGCGGGCCTCGTCGACCCGGCCGTTGAGCGCCAACGCGCTCACCAGCCAGAACGAGCAGGCCAGGAACTGTCCTTCGTCCCCGGGAAGCCCGTCGTCGGTATCCGTCGTCGAATACCTGGATACGAAGCCGTCGCGGCCGAGTTCGTTCCGGATCGCGTCGATCGTGGACGTGACCCGATCATCGGTCGGGGGCAGGAAGCCGACGAGCGGAATCAGCAGAACGCTGGCGTCGAGTTCCGTGGAGCCGTAGTACTGCGTGAACGTGCCACGGACCGGGTCGTATCCACGTTCGCAGATCTCGTCGTGGATCTCGTCGCGGGTCCGCCTCCACCGGTCGAGAGGTGCGTCGAGCCCGAATCCCTCGGCGAGCCGGACCGCGCGGTCGAAGACGACCCAGGCCATGACCTTGGACTGCGTGAAATGGCGCCGGGGGCCGCGTGTTTCCCAGATCCCGTCGTCGGGTTCCTGCCAGATTCCTTCGACGTATTCGATCACGGCCTGCCAGCGGGGCCACATGTGCGGCTCGATCCTACCGAGCGCTTCGGCTCCCTTGTACGCCACGCTGAGGACCTCGCCGTACACGTCGAGCTGGAACTGTTCGGCTGCGGCGTTTCCGACCCGGACGGGCGCCGACCCTTCGTAACCGGGCAGATGTTCCACCTCGAACTCGGTCAGTCGACGCTCTCCCCTGATCCCGTACATGATCTGCACATCGGCAGGATCACCCGTTCCCACCCGGAGCAGGAAGTCGCGGAAGGCCAGAGCCTCGCCGGTGTATCCCCCGGCGAGCAGCGCTTCGAGCGCCAACACCGAGTCGCGCAACCAGCAGTAGCGGTAGTCCCAATTGCGTACCCCGCCGAGCGCTTCGGGCAGGGAGGTGGTCGGGGCCGCCACGATCGCACCGGTCGTCTCGTCGGTCATCCCCTCGAGGACGATCAGAGAGCGGATCACCTCGTCGCGATATGCCCCTTTGTAGGTGCACCGGCCGGTCCACTCGCGCCACCACTCCACGGTGCGCGCGAGCGCGGATTCGGCATCCTCGACGACGGGGGCCGGTTCGAAGGATGGGTACCGGTCCAGAGCGAATCGGTATCGGCCGCTCTCCACGGCGACGAACTCGGATTCGACGGTCCCGGCACGGATCTCCAACGGCACCGTCGTGCACAGGTGGAAGGCGTCCGGGCCGGCCGTCGCGACAGCACCGTCGGTCACCGCCTCGACCCACGGTGTGACCGCCGCATAATCGGGGCGTATCGCCAAGTGCATTCGCATCGGCACACGGCCCCGCAACCCCTCGACGATACGGATCAGCCGAGGTGGACCCGATCCCCGACGAGGCATGAAGTCGATCAGACGGACGGCGCCCTCTGCAGTCTCGAAGTCGGTCTCGAGCACCAGGGTGTCGTCGACATAGCGACGGGTGACCGCCACGGGTTCCGCCGCAGGCGCGACGAGCCAGCGTCCGTGCTCCGGGCCGCCGAGCAGGGCCGCGAAACACGACCCGGAGTCGAACGCGGGCATACACAGCCAGTCGATCGAGCCGTTCCGGCCGACGAGCGCGGAGGTCTGCAGGTCACCGATGAAGCCGTAGTCCTCGAGAAGCATGACGTTACCTCGCGAGAAGAGGAGTCGAGTTCTTCGATCTTCCTCCGGTCTCGGATATCAGGTCAAGGTCACGGTTTCGACTCGTCGGCGCCACCGTCCACCACCGCGGTGGATCATGACGTTCAGAGTTTCGGCGACGTCCTTCGCGACGGGAAGTACGAGATGACCGAGAATCCGGTGGCGAAACCTTCCGCCCCTATTCGGCGAATGTTGCTCCCACTCGCCCTCGCTCAGTTCATCTGCAGTTTCGCAGGTTCGAACATGAACGTGATGATCAACGACATCAGCGTCGACCTGGACACCACGGTGCAGGGTGTGCAGACCGCGATCACCGTGTTCCTTCTGGTCATGGCAGCTTTTATGATTCCGGGTGGGAAACTGACGGACCGATGGGGTCGCAAGCGGTGTTTCGTCGCCGGACTCATCCTGTACGGCGTGGGCGCCCTCCTGAGTGCGGCAGCACCGGGTCTGGGAATCCTGATCCTGGGCAACTCGATCTTCGAAGGAATCGGCACCGCACTGCTCATCCCGCCCGTGTACATCCTCACGACGATGCTCTTCACCGATATGAAGTCCCGGGCACGGGCCTTCGGCGTGATCACCGGCATGGGTGGGATAGGCGCCGCAGCCGGGCCGCTGATAGGTGGATTGATCACTACTGCGATCGACTGGCGGGCCGCCTTCGTCTTCCAGGCACTGATCGTCGCCGCCATAGTCGTTCTGAGCAAAGGACTCGAGGATCCCCTGCCCCCGGATCCGACCACACCCTTCGACGGGATCGGTGCCGTCCTGTCCGCCGCAGGTCTCGTCTGTATCGTCATGGGGATTCTCCAGGCGGACAACGCACTCTCGGTATCCGCCGGCCTCATCGGTATCGGAATCCTGCTCGTCGTCGGGTTCTTCCTGCACGTACGACGCTTCGAACGGGCCGGCAGAGTGTCACTCCTCTCGACCGACCTGTTCCGTAATCGCACATCGAATCTCGCGCTCGTCACCCAGAACATCCAGTGGCTGCTGCTGATGGGCGTCGCGTTCGTCGTCTCGGCATTCTTGCAGGTGGTCCGCGGCTACAACGCAATCGAGACGGGCATCATCTTCACCGCCGCCACCGCCGGCATTCTCGGTTCCTCATTGCTGGCGGAACGATTGGCCGCCCGGCATTCACAGCGTGCCCTCATCATGAGCGGCTTCGTCGTCACCCTCGGCGGCATCGTGGTGCTGCTCCTGATGGTCCGTGCATGGACCAGCGCATGGGCGTTCGCCCCGGGCCTGTTGCTCATCGGCGTCGGACTGGGTGCGATGCTCACTCCGTCCGTGAACGTCGTGCAGTCGGCGTTCCCAGAGGAACAGCAGGGTGAGATCTCCGGCTTGTCGCGGTGCGTGTCCAATCTGGGTTCGTCCCTGGGCACCGCCGTGGCAGGCACCGTCCTCGTCGTCGGCCTCGCCACGCCGGACCGGTCGTATGCGGCCGCGATGATCGTGCTGGCGTGCATCGGGCTCGTCGGACTCGTCGCGTCCGCGCTCCTTCCCGCGACCTCGAGTGCCACGCCTTCCGCCTCCGGAGCCCAGTGACGACCGTGTCGCGAGGAGAGGGCCCGAGACACACGGAATACGCTCTCTTTCAACAGATACAGTGCGTCACCGCTACGATCTCAGGTCGACGGCGGCCGACGGGCCGACCAGTATTCCGGCTCGACCTCCCCGACGTCGACGTCGTGCCCGAAGAGCTGACGGGCCAGCACACGAGCGCGGTCCTGCACCTCCGTCGGGGTGAGGTCGTCCGCCAGTACCAGCGACAGCCTCGCCACGTAGTCGGTCGGCTCGTCGATCCGGTGTACCGTACACCTCCAGTCGCCCATGAAGCTCGTTCCTCGACCCGTCGGCGGCGCGTGGGAGTGGTCGTGTCCGCTCGACGCAGAGGCCGGACTCGGGCTCAGGATGCGAGAATTCGCGCCTTCTCCCTCTCGAACTCGGCCTCGGTGAGCACACCCTGGGCCTTCAATTCGGCGAGGTCCTTCAGCGCGGTGATGCGATCCGTTCCACCCGGAGGCGGCGCGGGCATGGGTTCGGGTTCGGGTGCGTACTGGGCGGGACGCCCGTAGACGGCCTGGCCCTGCGATGCCCATCGTTCTCCCTGCCGGCGGGAGACGCGGTTGGAGACGGCCGTCGCCGTCCCGGCTACGACTGCGGTGCGAGCCACCCCGCGGAGTAGTCCTGGCATGTCGATCTCCTCGTGTATTTCGTTCGCTCGAGTCACATTTCGACGTCGAGCTTCTCCAGCGAAGCCAGGATGCTCTGGACCGGGATACGCCCGGACGCGACGAGTTCGGCGCCGTTGCGACGCAGTGCCCGCGCCAGCGGAGCAGCCCAGGTGTTCTCGTAGACGAGCACGGCCGCCGAGCAGCCGGGTTCGAGCGCAGCCCCCGCTTCGTCGAAATCGGTGTCGCCGAGCAGGCCCGACGACGCCTCCGCGAACAACGTCACGTCGACTTCTCCTTCGAGCCCGACCTCGGAGATGTCGATCCCGGCGACCGAACCGTCGGTGTCCTTGCGGACGAACGCGAGATCGAGCACCCGGATGATGCCTCGCTCGACAAGGTCGAGCAGCAGCGGTAGAGCAGAACCGTTCGGTGGTCGGTCGGCGGGGAATTCGATGACGAGATAGTCGACCGGGCCCATCTCGTCGATATCCGAATCGGTCACCTGAAGCCTCTTTTCGATGAAAGATCGTTGGCGGAAGCCGGGAGTGGACTTCCGTCGGTGTCGTCGACAACAGATCCCCTCCTGTCGAGTATGACCACTCGAAGTCCACTTCTGAAGGGAATAGGATCCAAATTCCAACCGGAGTTGTCGGCAACGGCGCATAATGGGTCCGGCCCCGAAAGGGGGCGATGCAGGGATGACCACAAACATCGGCACAGGCGGTGAAGGTCCCCGACCCGACCGACTGGACGACGACGAGCGCGCCGAACTCGATCGGTTGCGTGCGGAAGTCGCCACGCTTCGCGAACGAGCCACTGTCGGGGTGGAGCCCGTTCCCGAGCCGCGGCCTGCGAGACACGGCTGGCGCTGGGCTGCCCTTGCACTGCTCGCCGTGCTGGTCGCGGTCCTGGCCGTCCTCTCGGTCACCGCACGGTTCGTGCGCAGCGAGATCCTCGACACCGACCGGTACGTGACAACCGTCGCCCCGCTGGGCTCGAACCCCGCCATCCAGACGCAGATCGCGAATTCCGTCACCGACGAGATCTTCACACGCGTCGACGTCGAAGGTCTGACGACCGACGCTCTGGTCGCTCTCACCGACGCCGTTCCGGCCACAGAGAACGCGCCGCGCGTCGACCGCGCCGTCGAGGGACTGGCACCGGTGATCACCGGACAGGCGCGGAACTTCGTCAACGAGACGGTGTTGTCACTGGTGCAGAGCGAGCAGTTCGAGGATCTGTGGATCCAGGCCCACCGCGCCGCCCACAACGCATTGGTCGCGGTGGTGACCGGCAACGTCGGGCCGTCGTCGGTGACGGTCGACGATTCGGGCACGGTGAGCATCTCGCTCGGCACGGTGATCGACAACGTGAAGGGCCGTCTCCTCGACCGCGGTTTCACGTTCGCGGAGAAGATCCCGAGTGTCGACAAGCAGTTGGTCCTGTTCCGATCACCGGAACTGGTCCGGGCGCAGCGAGCCGTGAACACTCTCGACAACATTTCGGATGTGCTGCCCTGGATCACCCTCGCCGCTGCTGCCGGCGCAGTCGCCGTCGCGCCGCCGGGCCGTCGCCTACGCGCACTCGCCTTCGTCGGCCTCGCACTGGTCGTAGGAATGTTCGTTCTGGCGGTCGCGCTCATCATCGTCCGGTCGCTGTATCTCGACGATGTCCCGCCCGACGTCCTGTCGCCGGAGGCGGCAGCAGCCATCATCGATGCCGTGCTGATGCCGCTGCGGACCAGCCTTCGGGCGGTCGCGGTGCTCGGACTGGTGATCGCTCTCGGTGCCTACCTCACCGGTGGCTCGTCCTCCGCCCGGACCGTTCGGCGTGGGTTCGGCCGCAGCCTCGGTGCCGTCCAGCGGCTACGTCGGCCCCGCCCGCCGAATGCGTTCGAAGAAGCGGCCTTCCGTGCCCGCGTCGCGATCCGGGCGGTCGTCATCGGAGTGGCTGCACTGCTCGTGATGTTCTGGCGCTACCCGACCGGGCTCGTGGTCGCGCTCATCGTGCTGGGTGCGGTACTGGCGCTGCTGGTCCTGGAACTGGTGATCAGGCCCGCCCGTACCGTCGAGGACCGACCGACGATCGAGGATCAGCCGACGATCTGATCGTCGCTTCGACCGGTCCTGCCGATGAAGGCGTTCACCGCGTCCTCGACGGTCGGATGGAAGCGAGTCGGGTCGAACCTGTCCCCGACCCCGAATCTGATGAGCCGGTCCTTGATCGGCCCCTTCATCTCGGCGAACACGAGGCGGATGCCGTTGCCCTCCAGATAGGTGTCGAGGTCGACGAGCTCGTCGACGGCGGTCGTGTCCAGTCCCGTGATCGGTTCGGCCGCGATGACCACCCATTCGACCGGCGCTTCGGTTCGGGCCACCACCGACCGCACGTACTGATCGAAGATCTCCCCGTTGGCGAAGAACAGCGGGGCGTCGAACCGGACGATCACCAGACCCGGGATACGACTGCCCTCGGGATGACGTTCTACGTCGTGGAATCCCGGACGATCGGCGGTCCGCACGAGCTCGGTGCGATACGGCTGCCAGGCGCGCGCGACCACCGAGACGAAGGACAGACCGATCGCGACGACGATGCCCTGCAGCACGCCCACCAGAGCGACCCCGAGGAAGGCCGCGACGGCCAGCCCGAACTCCACCGAGCTCATCCTCCACATCCGGACCATGCCCCGGACGTCCACCAGGGCCGTGGCGGCGACGATCACTACAGCACCGAGAGTCGCATCGGGTAGATAGGTGGTCAACCCCGGAGCGACGAGAACGAAGACGAGAACGGCGACCGCTCCCACGACACACGCGAATTGGGTTCGCGCGCCGCTCTGCTCGGCGACCGGCGTCCGAGATCCGCTTGCGGAGATCGGGAACCCTCCGAAGAGTCCTCCGGCGATGTTGGCGACACCCACCGCTTTCATCTCCGTGCTCCCGTTCACGTTCTCACCCCGTCGCGCGGCGAAGGTGCGGGAGAGCACTCCGGTGTCGGCGAAAGCGATCAGCGCGATACCGGCTGCAGGTCCGACGAGACGGGCGACGTCCGACCACTCGACCCCGCCGAACGACGGGAGCGGGAGTCCCTCGGGCAGCGCGCCGACCATTCCGATGTCGTCGGTGAGATCCAGCGCAGCGGAGGCCACGATCGCTCCGACGACCGCGACCAGGACTCCCGGTATCCGCGACAACCACAATCGGAAACCCACGATGACCGCGAGCGAGGCGAGCCCGATACCGGCTGCGACCGGGTCGATCCCACCACCTACCACGGTTTCCCCGATCTCTCGGATCTCCCCCAGGAGGCCGGGCGCGTCGACCGAGAAGCCGAGCAGTTTCGGAAGTTGTCCGACGATCACGACGAGTGCGATGGCGTTCAGGTAACCCAGCCGGATCGGTTTGGACAGCAGTTCGGTGACGAAGCCGAGACGGAGGAATCCTCCGACGAGCAGGATCACGCCGACGAGCACACCGAGTACCCCGGCGAAGACCAAGGCGCTCTCCGGATCGTCTGCGACGGCGAGCGGAAGGACGGCCGCTGCGATGAGCGGAGCGAGCGACGAGTCCGGGCCCAGGACGAGGATCTTCGACGGGCCGACCACCGCATAGGCCAAGAGAGGAACGATGGTTGCATAGAGGCCGGCATAGGCAGGCAGACCCGCCGCTTCCGCGTAGCCCATTCCGGCAGGGATGAGCAGTGCGGTGAGGACGAGACCGGCAGTGATGTCCGGACGCAGCCACTCCCGGCGATAGGCACGAGCTGTTGCGATTCCGGGAAGCGCCCCCAAGCCCTGGATTCGTGACATGACCCGGCCTCAGTGAGCACGCGCAGGAGCAACCGCCACCGGCGCGGGGATCGACAGGTCCGGTGTGTGTCGGTGACGCCGGATCGCCTTCTCCGCTTCCACGACGACCGGAACGATCACCGACCAACCGATGCAGACCAGCCATTGAGCGCCCGTCAGCGACGTCGTCATGAGAAGGTCCTGCAGGAAGTCCGACTCGACGGCGAGCACGGTGACCACCACCGGAATCGACAGGATCCGGAGGGCGCCCACGATCGGCGCGGCGAATCCGGATTCGGGATCGCGCCGCATGGACAATCCGGCGAGAACGGAGCCGAACGACAGCACGACGAAGGCGGTCGTCATCGGCACCGACGGTTCGGTCGTGCTCATTTCGCCCGGGGCGAGGAGCAGGGCCGCGAGAGCCACGGCGAATTGAAGGGTTCCGTAGACCGTCCACTGCACGAAAGCGGCTCTGTTTGCGATGGGTGTATTCGGGTCACGAGGCGGCTTGCTCATGAGATCCGGTGAAGGCGGGTCGAGCATGATGACGGCGACCGGGAACAACGTGATGAAGAAGTGCTGGAACAACACCATCAACGGGGTCAGGGCGACGCCGTCGTTGATGTCGAAGATGCTCGCGACGAGGAAGAGCAGAACGAGCGACAACAGCTTCGACATCTGGTACCGGATGTACGACACGATCTTCTCGTAGATGTTTCGCCCCAGCCGGATCGCAGTGACCAGCGTTCCGAAGTTGTCGTCGGTCAGCACGATTCTCCCGGCCTGCTTCGTCACTTCGCTGCCCGATCCCATCGCAACTCCGATGTCGGCCTTCTTCAGCGCTGCGGCGTCGTTGACGGCGTCTCCGGTCATCGCGACGACCGCGCCCTCCTTCTGCATGAGATCGACGAGGCGGAGCTTGTCCTGGGGAGTGACACGGCCGAACACGTGCAGGTTCGGAAGCTCCGCCGCCAGAGCCTCGTCGGACATCGCTCGGAGGTCGGGTCCGCTGACGACCCCTGGGCCGAGACCGAGTTCGGCTCCGATCGCGGACGCTGTGATCGCATGATCACCGGTGATCATGCGGACATCGATACCTGCCGCGTGCGCGGTTCGTACCGCCTCGACCGCCTCGGGCCGGAGTGGGTCGATGATGCCGACCATCCCGACGAAGGTGAGATCGTCCACGAAGGACATCGGGTCTGCCCGGACCACCTCCTCCTGCCCGTCGACGATGCGGGCCGCGAACGCCAGCACCCGCAGCCCCTTCTCGGACAGAGTCCGGTTCGCGGCGACGAGTTCGTCACGAGCCTCGTCGAGTGGAACCGCGTGTCGCCCGGGGCGATAGGCGGTGCTGCACAGTGCCAGAATCACGTCCGGGGCACCTTTGACGAGTTCGACCAATCGCGTGGCTCCGTCGACCGGAAGGTGATGGAACGTCGCCATGAACTTGTACGCGGAGTCGAACGGCACTTCGGCGATGCGGGGGTACGACCGGCGGGTGAGCGGGGCGTCGATGCCGAGTTTGGCGGCCAGCACGACCAGAGCCGCCTCGGTGGGATCTCCGACAACCACTCCGCTGTCGGACACCGTGGCATCGCTGTCGAGGCACAATCCGTATGCGAGAAGAGTGAAGTCGGGCAGCTCGTCGCCGGCGGCACGCGTGATCCGCCCGGTCTTGCTGTATCCCTCACCGTCCACGGTGTACCACCGGGTGTGGAAATACAACGAGCGCACGGTCATCTGGTTCATCGTGAGCGTACCGGTCTTGTCCGAGTTGACCGCGTTCGTGGCACCGAGGGTCTCGACATCGGAAAGGTTCTTGACGACGGCCTTCGCTTCGGCGAGCTGCCGGGCACCGAAAGCGAGCATCGCCTGCACGAAGGTCGGCAGGCCGGTCGGGATCGCCGACACCCCCATGGCGATGCCCAGCAACAGCACCGTGGTCAGATCCTGCCCGCGGATCACGCCGATGACGACGATGACGGCAACCGCGGTCCACGCGATGACCCCGAGCAGCCGGGTCAGCGAGTCGAGTTCGCGTTGCAGCGGTGACTTGCTCGGAGCAACGGCCGAGAGCATCGACGCGATCCGGCCCATTTCTGTGTCCATGCCCGTTTCCGTCACCACCATCCTGGCGGTACCACGAGTGACGGATGTGTTCTGGAACAGCATGTCGGAGCGATCGCCCAAGGGCACGTCACCGACGGGAAGGGTCGCGGGGTCCTTCGGAACGGGTGCACTTTCTCCGGTGAGCGCTGCTTCCTGCGTCTCGAGCGTCGCCGACGTGATCACACGTCCGTCCGCGGGCACGAGGTCGCCGGCTTCGAGTTGCACGATGTCGCCGGGCACCAGGTCGGTGGCCCCGATCTCGCTCAACACTCCGTCGCGGATCGTTCGCGCCTGCGGAGTCTGCATTCTCGCGAGGGCGTCCACGCTCGCACGGGCCTTCACTTCCTGCCGCGTGCCCAGCACCACATTGAGTGCGACCAGGACGACGACGACGAGTGCGGTGGAGATCTCCCCGATCACGATGCTGACCGCCGTCACGGTGATCAGCATCAGGTTCATCGGATCCCGTACCTGCCGCAGTGCGACCGTCCACGTGGACGGTGCGGGTTCGGACACGATCGTATTGGGTCCGAAGCGTCGGCGACGTTCGTCCGCCTCTGCCGTGGTGAGACCGGATCGTTCGTCGGAGGACAGCGCTGCGATCACGTCGGCGGCGTCTGTGGCATACCAGGACGGTTCTTCCCGACCGGGGACGAAATGCTTCGCTCGGTCCGGTCCGGATCTCGTAGTGGCCATCGCGGTTCGTCCTTCCCTACCGGAAGAGCCTCAGTAGAGCGTGGGTATCCAGTGAAGAGGCTGGGTTGGTGCCGTGTACCCATCGGCGTCCTGCCGCTGCGGCAGAACCAGATCGGGGCGCTCGAGCGGCTCGTAGGGGATCCGGTCGAGCAGATGGGCGATGACGTTGAGCCGACCACGTTTCTTGTCGTCGTTGTCGACGACATACCAGGGAGCCCAACCGGTATCCGTGAAGTGGAACATCTCGTCCCGTGCCCGGGAGTAGTCGTACCAGCGTGTGTACGACTCCAGATCCAGATCCGACAGCTTCCAGGTCTTACGAGGATCGTCGATGCGACTCTGCAAGCGCAGCGTCTGTTGCTCCGGGCTCACTTCCAGCCAGTACTTCAGAAGGATGATGCCGGAGTCCACGATCGCGCGTTCGACCGTCGGGATCATCTGGAGGAAATGCTGTGCCTCCTCCTCCGTGCAGAAGTCCATCACTCGTTCGACGCCGGCGCGGTTGTACCAACTGCGATCGAAGATCACGACCTCACCTCCGGCCGGCAGGTGGGGTACGTAGCGCTGGATGTACATCTGAGACCGTTCACGCTCCGTGGGTGCGGGCAGCGCGACGACGCGGAAGACCCTGGGACTCACTCGTTCCGTGATCGCCTTGATGACACCACCCTTACCTGCGGTGTCGCGGCCCTCGAACAGGATGCAGATACGAACTCCGGACGATCTCACCCAGTCCTGCACGGCGACGAGTTCGGCGTGCAGCGGACGGAGCAGGCGACGGTACTCCTTGTTCTTCATGGGTTCGCGGACCGGCGATGCGCCCTGCTGCGGTGGACCGGGGGGACGAAGGGCGCCGGAATCGGAACGCGCGGTGAGCGACTTCTCCGGCGATCTCTTCCGGTGCTTCTCGTGCCCCGTCTTGTGTCCCACGGTTCCCCCTCGGACGTTCACCCATTGTCCGCCTCCGATCCCGCGTTCGTGGGAGAACGATCGGTTCGGGGCGATGGACGCGGACCGGCCACCACGTACCAGAGGTGTTGCCGAATCGTGCCCGAAAGCGGTGCATCCGATACCGTTTCGAGCCTTGACGGATCTCGGGGCCGACGTCACGCTTGGCCGATGAGCGGTGACGACGAGTTCCGTCAGATACAACAGGTGATCGAACGTCTGGTCATTCGATATCCGCTTGTTCCTCCGGACGACATCGAACGTGCGGTGCACGGCGTCCACCTCCGATTCGCTACGAGCAGAGTTCGAGACTTCGTTCCGCTACTCGTCGAGAGGGCGGTGAAGCGCGAGCTCACCGGACACCCGATGCTCGATTCGACTCTTCCGCCTGCGGTTCCGAATCTCGGCAGGTAGAACGTGAGCAAGCACGAGAACAGCACCCTGTCCGTGAGCGCCGCAGCGTACGACCGGATCGAGGACGCTGTGGCCGACTTCGAGGGACTCGAGCGTCTCCACCGTGAGGTACGCCCCTCCCACGGCTTCGACGCATCCGTCATCGTCAAGGAGGAGAACGGGAAGATCCGTCTCGTCGAGAAGCACGAGCACCCCACTCGTCACGGGGCAGCGGTCGGTCTCGGCTGGGGTCTGGCCGTCGGGGTGGTGGCCGCCTTGTTCCCACCCGTGGGTATCGGTCTCGTCGGCGCCACCGCAGGTGGAACAGGCATCGGAGCCTTGCTCGGGCATGCGGGAGACCGGATGGACCGCAGAGACGTCCAAGAGCTCGGTGAGGCTCTCGAACAGGGGCAGGCCGGTGTCGTCGTGGTGTACGCAGCCGACCTCACCGACCGGATCGCCGCCGAGATGAAAACAGCCCGCCGGATCGTCTCCAAGACCACCGGTATCGCCGTCGACCTTCGCGACACCGAACGAAACCACTGACCGAACCGACCGAAATCTCCTGTCCCGAAGAGCTTTCGTTCTCCCTGGGCCCGGTCACCCACCTCTGATCGTCGCGTGGTGATCGGTCGTTGCTGTGGGCGGTCCCGCCGATCGATCCCGCCACCCGGCGAGCACCTCGTGCACGTTCTCGGCGCCCTTCAGCGGCTCCGGGGGTGGGGGCAGCGTGGCGGGATAGAGGAGGAACGGAGTGCTTTGCGGACCACCCATACCGCCGTGCGAGCCGACCTGCTCTTCGAACGCTGCAACCTCGTCGGTCTCTGGCCAGTATGCACCGCCGACCATGATGTCGGCGACGTTGTCGAAGGTGTCGGTGCGCCGGACCTTCGCCAGCGCATCGGGACCCATCACCTCGAGGGGATTCCGGCCGGTGACCTCACCGGTCGTCACGTCCACCCGGCCGTGAGGTCCGAGCACGACGGATCCGCCCGGGGCGGCGACGAGAAGGAAGCCGATTCCGGGATGCGCCCGGAGAGCGGTGAGCAGTCCTGGGTGCGCGGCTTCGATGGTGTCGATGTCGGCGCGGCCGGGCAGGTGCGGGAAGTACACCAGACCGAGGTTGCCCGAGCCGAGCACGATCGGTTCACCGGCGACGGTGTGCGCCTGCTCCTCGGCCGGTGCGGCGTGCATGCTGGCTGCGGCATAAGCGCGCCCCTCCCCTCCTGGCTGGGCAAAGGTATCCGCCCTCCGCTCGTGCCGGTGACGATCGGCCGACTCGCTCCGTGCAGCCAACCGGATCACCAGTTGTCCCAGGCTCTCTCCGTAGCGTTGCAGAAATGTCGCGCCCTGGCTCTGCCCGTGATCCGAGAGCACGACGACGTGATAGGACCGGTCGGACTGTTCCGTCACCGCGAGCAACATCGCGACGATGTCGTCGACTTTCGCGAGCACGGAGAGTGTCTCGGGCCGAGAGATCCCGGAGTGGTGCGACACCTCGTCGTAGCCGATCAGATCGAGATAGACGACGGCACGCCCCTTGATCAGATCACCGACCACTGCGGCAGCGGTGACGTCGGTGGCGAGTACGGTCGCGAAAGCGCGGACGAACGGATACATTCCGCCGCGCGGAACCCGTGGACGGACGTCCTTCCGCTTCTGCCGCAGCGACTGACGAAGTTCCCGTTGCAGTTCCGCGATCATCCTGATGAAGGTGCGCAGTGCGCTCGCAGGATCGGCGAAATAGGCACTGTAGCCGGCACCCCCACCGAGCCGGGCACCGCGCATACGACTGACGACCAGTACGTTGTCCTGCGCACCACCGGTGAACAGGTTGCCCCGGCTCGCACCGTCGTGGGCGAGCAGCCCGGGCCGGTCCGCCCGCTCGAGTTCGCGCTGTTCGTTGTCGGCCGGGTTGCTGAACACGGAGATACGCCCGGTGGTCTTGTCGTACCAGCGGAATGCGGGCACGTTGTGGTTGGAACCGTGCAGCACGCCCAGTTGGGTCGCTCCGGTCTGACTGCTCCAATCGGTGTACCACGGCACCAGCCGGTGGGTCTCACGCACCAGCGTCGCCAGGCGGGGCGTGACACCGTCGGCGATCGCCCGCCGCAGTACGTCGTACCCGAGCCCGTCGATCTGGATGCACAGCAACCCCGGAGGTGCACCCACGAGCGTCGCGTTGCGCCGCAATCGAAACCGGTGCCGCCGCACCTGCATCAACCGGTAGGCGGTGTCGGAGCGGGAGGCGATCGCGCCCGAGATGACGGAAGTGACCAGCGAAACCAGCGCGGCGAGCACGATCGCATCGCCCGGACGGTCCACCGTGGCGACCGGTACCAGGTACAGCGTCAGCAGCATGATCGCACCGCCGGCCAGGAAAACTCCGACGAACAGCAATACCGGGCCGATCCACGACATCAACCGCATCATCACCGGCCACAGCGCTGCGTTCAGCAGACCGAACACCAGCGCCAGTACCAGCGCGGCCGGGAGCGTCGGTATCGGAGCGAAGCCGGACCGGTCGAGCGTGACGCCGTCGAGGACCCGGTCGAGCACGACGAGCGCGAGCGCCGACGATCCCCACAACACGAGGAACTCGACGAGTATCCGCAACAAGCCGCCCACCGTACGCATCGCGGGCCCCTTCCCACGTCTGGAATCGTAAGGTTCATGAGCACGCCACCGCGGGTGAATGCCCCGGTATCCGGTCTGCGCTGGCTCGGGCATGCCACCACGCTGATCGAGGACCGTGGGACGGTCGTCCTGACCGACCCGGTGCTCACCGACCGCGTCGCGCATCTGCACCGCCGCCGGGGACCCACCCCTACCGGACCCCACGTGCACGACCCGGATGCCGTCCTGCTCTCGCACCTGCACGCAGACCACACCCACCTGAGGTCGTTGCGGTTGCTCGATCCGGACGTTCCGATCGTGGTCCCCTGGGGAGCCACCGACGGATTTCCGGCACTGCGTCGGTTCGCCGACCGCCTCGTGCCGTTGCGTCCCGGCGAGGGAATACGGATCGGCACGGTCACCGTGCGCACCGTGCCCGCCCGGCACGATGGCCGCCGTTGGCGCCGTGGCCCGGAACTCGCGCCGGCGGTCGGGTACGTCGTCGAGGGAGCCCGCCGCACCTATTTCGCCGGCGACACGGATCTGTACCCGGGTCTCGCCGACCATGTCGGGCCCGTGGATCTGGCGTTGCTACCCGTCGGAGGTTGGGGGCCCACCCTCGGCGACGGCCACCTCGATCCCGGCCGGGCCGCTGTCGTCGCCCGTCTGGTGCAGGCGGGTCTGGCCGTACCGATCCACTACGGCACGCTGTGGCCGATCGGTCTCGACGCCGTCCGCCCCCGGTTGTTCTTCGGGCCCGGTGCCGAGTTCGTCCGTCGGGCCGAGCACGCAGGGATCGATACCGTGGAGCTGAACCCGGGCGACGCGCTCGGCGCATCGGGTACCGGTCCGGCCGACCCGTGAGATCGTGATCGACGCTGGGGAATCCGTGGCGATCAGGTCGATCGCACAGGCGAAACCGGCTCGAACGCCCGGAACTGCTCTTCCCTGCCCCGAATGATGCCCGCGCTCGACTCCGGCACCTCCAGCCAGGCCCCTTCGAGATCCCGGAGGGGTTCGGACACCACGAAACGGGTGTCGTCCCCCAGCCTGTACAACACCTCCACTTCGGGATGTTGCGCCCTTACCGCCGTGATGTCGGCCGAGTAGAACAGCGAACGCGTCTGTCGCTCCGTCGAATACCGGAAAATCCAGACCGAGATGCCGTCCGTGGTCGCAATCGTTCCCTGCATGGGATTCTCGACACCGCGACGGGCGCCGACGTCCTCCACGAAACCGACAGCCTTCGCCACAGCGGTGAACGGATCATCGGTGAGACCGAAGGTCAGCGCGAGGAAGAACAACATCTCGGAATCGGTCGAGCCTTCGATCCCGTCGTAGAGACTCGGATCCACGGCCATTGCCAGAGTACGCTTCATCACGTGGAAGCCGTGCACCGCGCCGTTGTGCATCCACATCCAGTTCTCGTGCCGGAAGGGATGACAATTACTGCGTTGCACCGCAGTTCCTGTCGAGGCACGGATGTGCGCGAACAACAGCGGAGTCCGGATCTGGGAGGCGATCTCCCGAAGATTCCTCTCGTTCCAGGCAGGTTCGATGCATTTGAACACCGCTGGTTTCGGCCCCTCCCCATACCACCCGATCCCGAAGCCGTCCCCGTTCGTGGTCGTCGCGCCCATCCGGGAGTGCAGGCTCTGATCGATCAGCGAATGAACCGGACGGAAGAGCAGGTCCTCCACGAGGACCGGATCACCGGAATATGCCATCCATCTGCACATCCCTCCATTGAAAGCGTCGGACACGTGGAATGCGGGGATAGAAGAATTCAATTCGGCCACAATATTTCCCGTAACCGGGCGAAGTCCGGCCTCGGCGGCGGCAGCCGCACACCCGGACGGTCGCGGGGAACTCGAACCCGTAGCGCTCCGGTGGAGATCGTGCATCGAACGGGTGTCGACAACATCACCGACTCACCGTCGACTCCGACGGGAATCTCCGGCACGTCCGCATCGACGGCCACCTCCGTCGCAGTGCGCTGCAACAGTCCTCGGTCGTGAGTGCGACGGAACAGGCCGACGGCCTGGCGGGCGTTCGAGACCGAGATCGCGACGACACCGAGCCGCCCACTGTCCAGACGGGCTCTTCGCCCGAGTCCCGCCAGGTCGTCGAATGTGTACGGGCCGTTGCTGACCAGGACTGCCTGCGGTCCCTCGACGGTCTCGGTATCGATTCGCGCCCGCAACCCCGGCCTACCCTGCTCACCGAGCAGATCCGGCAGCATCTGCAACACCGTCGCCGTCTTGTCTGCACGGTACTGCGGGCTCCGCACCACCTCCGCGTAGACGCCGAAGGACGCATTGTTGACGAACGGGCGACCGTTGATCCGGCCGAGATCGACGCGCAGTTCGACCCCGTCGCGGAGGGCGTCCAGACCCGCAGCCGGGTCGTCCCGGTCGAGCCCGAGGTCGAGGGCGAAATGGTTCCGGGTTCCGGCGCTGATCACCACGAACGGAAGACGGTGTTCCGCTGCGACCGCGGCGACCAGGGCCTGCGTTCCGTCGCCACCCGCGACGCCGAGCAGGTCCGCTCCTCGTTCGACTGCGTTCTCCGCCAGTTCGGTGACGTCGAGTTGCTGCGGTCCGCTCAGCAACACGACTTCGGCGCCGAGTTCCTCGGCTTTGCGCTGCAGGTCGAAGTGGACGACCTTGCCCCCGCCTGAGCGTGGATTCATGACGAAGAACGGGTGCTGCACGGGAACGGCCGGGAACTCCGGCTGCGGACTCACGCGATCGGCCCGCAGGGCGCGGCGCCCGCACGCGACCGCCACGGCGACGAGCAGCACCGACGCGATCGCAACCCACAGGTGACCCGACGCCGCGAAGACGACGATCACGACCACAGGCGCGAGGACGGTCACGGCCAGAGCGGCCCCGCGGATCACGCCCCGGTGGGTGAGGAACCAGTAAGCCGCGGCAACGGCCAGGGCTGCACCGGCCGCCGCGACCAGCAACAGCGCGACGACACCGCGCAGACCGGCTTCGGCGATCGGAAGCACGATGGCAACGATCAGCACCACCACGGCGGTCCACGCCCACCGGCGGGAATCGGCGGGCACCGGGTCCCGGTGCGATTCGTGTACCTCGGCCATCGACTCGACCTCGCAATCGTTCCTGCGCGCCCGGGCAGCCGACCTCGCGGGCCGGACGGACTTCTCGGGTCGAGGACCGACCACCTCTTCCGAGCTTGGCACGATCGTGTGCGGGTGAGGAGTGTTTTGCCGTTGCAGAATTTTCTGCGACACCGAATGTTTCGCTGCGTCGGCGATGCCGACAGTACGGGTCGGGGTCAGCTCAGCACGAGGACACCGACGAGGGCGATCAGCACCACCCACAGCGTGGAGGCAGCAGCGAGCACGAACGGTCGCAGCCCGATCGAGCGCAGCAGTCCGACCCGGACCCCGAGACCCAACCCGAACATGGCCGTGGTCAACAGCGCTGATTGCACGAGCGCGGCGTGCTCGAGCACGACGTCGGGAAGCAGTCCGGAGGACCGCACCGCCACCGCTGCCAGGAATCCGATCACGAACACCGGCACCAGAGGCGGCTGCCGGCCGACCGTGTCCTCGTGGACGCCCGTCTCGCGACTGCGCCGTCGGCGGACCACGCCCAGATATGCCATCACCGGGGCCAGCATCAGGACCCGGGCAAGCTTGACCACGGTGGCGACCGCGAGAGTTCCACCGCCGATCATGCCTCCGGCAGCGACCACCTGCGCGACCTCGTGGATCGACCCACCGGCGAGGATGCCGGACTGCAGGTCGTCCATCCCCAGAACTCCCACCAGCAGCGGAATCCCCGGGATCATCAGTGTGCCGAAGACGACGACCAACGCGATCGAGGTGATCACCTCCTTGCGCTTCGCGTCGACGACTCCGTCTGCGGCAGCCACCGCCGCGGCGCCGCAGATCGAGAATCCGCACGAGATGAGGACCCGCTGAGTCCACGAAAGTCCGAGGACCCGCCCCAGGTACATCGTCCCGGTGATCCCGGCCGCGACGATGACCACGACGAGCGCGATGACACCCCACCCGAGGGTGAGGATGTCGTGGAAGACCAGTTGGAGGCCGAGCACGGCGATGCCGAGGCGCAGCAGCCGCTTGGTCGAGAAGTCCACGCCGGGGCCGATCCACGCCGGGACGGGAACCAGATTGGCCACCAGCGCTCCGAGCACGATCGCGATCAACATCGGGTTCACGGCGGGAAACAACCGACCGAGCACGATCGCGATCGCAGCGCCGGCCGCGCACGCGCCGATACCTGCGACGAGGGCAACCGCGCGGGAACGCGGACCCACCGGCGTCGCCTCCGGCCGGACGACGTCCTGCGGCGTCGATGTCACCTCGACCTCACCCGACATCCGGCGAACCCTGACCCGTCGATGTCGTGCTCGCCGATACCACGCCTGCCGATACCGTGCTCGTCCGTACCGTGGCGACGAGTTCGCGTTTGAGGATCTTGCCCGTCGCGGTCGTCGGAAGCGTCGTGACGATCTCGATCGAGCGCGGATACTTGTATCCCGCCATCCGGTCGCGGCACCAGGAGATCAATTCCTCTTCCGTGATCTGCGCCCCGGCCTCGAGGACGACGAAGGCGCCGACCTCCTCGCCGTACACCTCGTGGGGAACGCCGACGACCGCCGCGAGTGACACCGCTTCGTGGGTGATCAGCACTTCCTCGATCTCTCGGGGGTAGACGTTGAAGCCTCCGCGCACGATCAGATCCTTCGCGCGATCGACGATGTAGTAGAAACCGTCCGCATCCCTGCGAGCGAGGTCGCCGGTACGCAGCCAACCGTCCCGCATCACTTCGGCGGTGGCATCCGGCCGGCCGTGATATCCGGACATGACATTGTGTCCGCGCAGGGCGAGTTCCCCGATCGTGTCGGTAGCTGTGACGGTGTTCCAGTCGGCGTCGACGAGGCGGGCCTCGACTCCCCACACCGGGACTCCGGTCGATCCGGGACGTGGGTCACGTTCCGGATCGCTGAACAACGCGAGCGGAGACGTCTCGGACAGTCCATAGCCCTCGAGGATCCGGACACCGAAGCGCTCGGAGAAGCGGGTGAGGATGTCGACGGGCAGGGCGGCGCCACCGGAGATCGCCCGGCGCATCGTCGCGGCGATCCGCTGCACGTCGACCGTCTCGTCCACCGCATCGAGCAGAGCCCAGTACATCGTCGGGACCCCGGCGAAGACGGTGATGTCCTGCTCGGTCATCAGTGTCAGTGCGGTGCGGGCATCGAAACGCGGTAGGAGAACCAGCGTGGCTCCCACCGACAGTCCCGCATTCATGGTCACGGTCTGACCGAAGGAGTGGAACAGCGGCAAGGTCACCAGGTACGTGTCGGTACACATCGGACTGCTGTCGAACAGACGGTTCGCGGTGAGCGCGTTCGTCACCATGTTCGAGTGGGAAAGGCAGGCTCCCTTCGGCTTTCCTGTGGTTCCGCTGGTGTAGAGGATCACCGCCGTGTCCTGCGGATCACGTACCACCGACGAACGGACATCCGATACTTCCCCCAGCGCAGTATCGAGACTGTCCGCACCATCGAGTCCGCCGACGACGAACATGTCGCGACACTTCGGTGCTGCGGCGAAACCGGCACGACCGTATTCACCGATAGGCAGGTCGGGTCCACCTTCGGAGCAGAAGAACGCCCGGGCGCCGGAATCCTGCAGATGGTAGGCGATTTCATGCCCCTTGAGCATGATGTTCAACGGCACCACGACGGCGCCGGCCTTGAGGATGCCGTAGTAGACGATCACGAACTCCGGCACGTTGGGGATCGACATCGCCACGGTGTCGCCCGGCGCGATTCCACGCGCGATCAACAGGTTGGCCACCCGGTTCGCTCGGGCGTCGAGTTCGCCGTAGCCGATCCGGGTGTTCCCCAGCACCAAGGCGTCCCGGTCGGGATACCGGCGGGCGGAATCTTCCAGGAGAACGGACAGATTGAGCATCGTGCTCGCTTTCAGAGTTCGGACGGTACAGAGGTGATCTCGGACGGTGCTGCCGCAGGACGCCCGAGTAGCTCCCGCAGGAGGACGTCGGCGGCAGGCCAGTCGCCGAAGCCGGAGGCAGGATTCAGATGTCCCACCGCACCGAGGTCGACGAACCGGCTGCCCCACGCCTCTGCCAATCCCGCGACCCGACGCCGGTCGGCGAGCGGATCGTTGCTGCTCGCCGCGAGGATGCTGGGAAAGGGCAGGCGGCGACGCGGTACCGGAAGCCAGCCGCCCCTGTCGAGATCGTCGATCGTGGGATACCCCTCGGGTAGCGGCTTCTCGACGTCGGCCGGCGTCGCGAGCAGCGCACCGAGGACCGGCCTGGTCGATGTGTGAGCCCAGTGCGCGGTGATCAGGACACCGGCGCTGTGCGCGACCAGCACGATCGGACCGTCGACGTCGCTGACGACCGCGTCGAGCGCGGCGATTCGCGCATCCAGGCTCAGCCGGTCGTGGTCGAGCGGAGGTACGGTGCGTACCCGGTCGAGCCGATCTGCGAGCAGTGTCTGCCAGTGGTCGGCGACGTGGTCGCGCAGGCCGGGCACGATGATGACGGTCGGTTCGGTGTCGTCGTTCATCTCTCCGAAACTTCCCTTCGTACGGAGCATTCCCATGCAGGTGCGAGCCGCCGGGTGTCAGCCGTGGTGGGTGAAGCCGACCTGACCCGGGCGGCGGTTGGGGGCGTAGCCGAGCTTCGCGAGCGTCTCGTCGGCGTCACGGTAGGTCTCGCCGATCCGGTAGATCTCGCGGGCTTCCTTGCCTGTGGCGACCTCACGGCCGAGTTCGTCTGCGAGACGGACCAGTTGCCGGATCTGTTCGACCGAGGTCATCTTCTCGCCCTTGCGTCCCCAGAGGGTGTCCTCGTTGCCGCAGCGGGTGTGCAGCCCCATGGCGATGGCCATGGTGTTGACCGGCAGCACCGAACGCATGAGGGTTTCGAGTGTCAGGCAGGCACCGTCCGGGACACGCTGGATGAAGTTCATGATGTTGTACGGGTTCGGTCCGTCGAAACCGCCGCCGATCCCCACCCAGGTCAGGTTCAGCGGACCGGTGTAGATGCCGCGCCGGATCAGGCGTTCGACGGTCTCGAGCTGCGGGATCGACGACAGCTGGAAGTGCGGCTGGATGCCGGCGGCCTGCAGGCGTCGCAGGTGCTCCTCGACCCATTCCGGCCCGGCGGGCACGGTCATCTCCCGGTAGGTCACCGCGAGTTCCGGACGCTCCATCGAGGTGCCGGCGATGTCGTCCGCGGTCATGAGCTCCATGATGTTCATCTGGCTGGTGTTGATGGCGATGGTCACCTGGTCCGGCTTGGGATCCAGTTCGGCGAGCATGTGCCGAACATCGTCCGAGAGCCACTTCGCCTCGGCACCTTCACCTTCCGGCGCGAAGGAGATCGATCCTCCGACCTGCAGGATCATGTCCGGCACCGCTTCGCGCAGGCGGGAGAGCAGTTCGTTGAACTTCGACAGGCGCTTGCTGCCCTTGCCGTCGAGTTCGCGAACGTGGATGTGCAGCACGGTGGCTCCGGCCTCGTAGCAGTCCACCGCCTGCTGGACGTGCTCGTCCATCGTCAGCGGCAGGTCTTCCGGGAAATCCTCCGGCTCCCATTCGGGTCCGTACGGGGCCGCGGTGATGACCAGCTTCTCCTGGCATTCGGGGAACAAGGCATCGTCGTGGAAGTGCATCGTGGTCTCCTGTGGATCGGGTCGTGCGTGATGAGGGAAGGAAGTTCTCGAAGGTCAGAAGGGACGATCGCCGGCGATTCCGGCGCGCTCCATCCTCCGGACGGCAGGCCAGTAGTCCTGGACCGCGTAGTGCTGGGTGGACCGGTTGTCCCAGATCGCCACGCTGTTCGGCGTCCATCGCCACCGGACCTGGTACTCGGGGATCGTCGCCCGGCTCTGCAGGTACCGGAGCAGCTCGCCCGCCCCGGGGGCGTAGTCGATACCGCAGCGGACGTTTTGTGCCGTATGGAAATTCGTGAAGTGTGTGGTGAAGCTGTTGACGAAGAGGACCTTCTCCCCCGTTTCGGGATGGGTGCGGACGACGGGGTGCTCCGCGTCCGGGAACCGGTCCTTCAGAGCGAGTCGCTTGTCGATCGGCAGTCGCCCACCGAAAGATGCCTCGATGCTGTGACGCGCGCACAGCCCGGCGATCTGTTCCTTCACGTGCCCCGGGAGTTGCTCGTAGGCGAGTGCCATGTTCACCCAGATCGTGTCGCCACCGACGGCGGGACCTTCGACGCATCGGAGCACCGATCCCATGGGTGGGTTCTCCCGCCAGGTGGCATCGCAATGGTAGGAGTTCTCGAACGCCTCGGGTGGGCTGTCGAGGTCCTTGTAGATGCGAACCAGGCCGGGATGTTCCGGATCGCTGCCGAGTACCGGATGGTCCTCGAGCGAGCCGAAACGCTCGGCGAGCGCGACGTGCTCGGCCCTGCTCATCTCCTGGTTCCGGAAGAACAACACCTTGTGTTCGAGCAGCAGCGCCTTCAGTTCTGTGAACCGTTCGTCGTCACGGGCCACCTCGGCGAGGTCTACGCCGTGCAGTTCTGCGCCGATGCTGCCGGTCAGCGGTCGTACGTCCATCGAGAATCGGCGACATGTCTCGTCCCGGACGTGGGCGTGGTCGAAGGTGGTCATGACGGTCTCCTGAGCGTGAGGGGGTGGATCGGGCCGAAGGTCAGATCGAGAACACCGACGAGCCGACGCTGATGCCGGCTTCGAGGTCGCGGTGCGCTCGTTCGGCGTCGGCGAGTGCGTATCGCTGGTTGATCTCGATCTCGATATCTCCGGCCGCGACCTGCGCGAACAGCTCGTTCGCCAGTTCGGCTCGCTCGACCGGATCGGCGATGTAGTCCGCGAGCGCGGGCCGGGTGACGAACAGCGAGCCCTTGACCGCGAGGTCCATGGCGCTGATCGGTGGGATCGGGCCGGAGGCCGTTCCGAACGCGACGAGCAGGCCTCGGCGGGCGAGGGAATCGAGCGAGGAACGATGGGTCGAGGCCCCGACGCTGTCGAACACGACGGGCACGCCGGCTCCGTCGGTCAGCTCGCGCACTCGTTCTGCGATGTCCTCACGGGTGTGGACGATGACCTCGGCACAACCGTAGGACCGAGCGACCTCCGCCTTCTCGTCAGTGGACGTCGTTCCGATGACGTTGATTCCCAACCGTTTCGCCCATTGGCAGAAGATCAGGCCGACGCCCCCGGCTGCGGCGTGCAGCAGGACCGTGTCGCCGGCTTCGAGCGGGTGGATGCGGCGCAGGAGGTACGCCGCGGTCAGGCCGCGCATGGTCATCGCGGCCGCGGTGTCGAAGGGAATCGCGTCCGGCAGTGCGATGAGGTGTGCCGCGTCCATCACTCGTTCGGTGCTGTATGCACCGAGCGGGCTTCCCGTGTAGGTGACGCGGTCGCCTTCGTGGAAATCGGTGACGCCGGGGCCGACCGCCTCGATCACACCGGCGGCCTCGACGCCCATTCCCGCCGGCAACGGCGCCGGGTACAGCCCGGTACGGAAGTAGGTGTCTGCGAAGTTCAGGCCGACGGCTTCGTGCCGGATCCGCACTTCGCCGGGGCCGGGGTCGCCGACCTCGACGGCTTCCCATTCGAGGACGTCGGGGCCGCCCGTCTCGTGGAAGCGGATCGCGTGTGCCATCTGTGTTCTCCTTGGATGTCGAGCGTTCTGCTAGCGCAGAGTGGGTGTGACGCCGATAAGACGAGACTAACGAGCACAGATCCGGAATACTTATCCCTGCGGGACATATTCGTTGTCATTCGGGGACAGTCCTTCAGGTCGCCGGGAGATCGAGGAGATGCGCGATGACGCTGCCGAAGCCGTTGGCGCGCTACGCAACACTGACGGGTTTCGTCGAACTGGCCCGCTCGCTCTCGGTCGATCCGATCGAGCTGTTGCGCAGCGTCGAGCTGGATCCGTCCGGACTCGACCTGCAGGACCGGTGGGTACCGGCGGCGTCGATCGTCCGCTTGCTGGAACTGTCCGCTGCCGTCACCGCCCATCAGGATTTGGCGCTGAGACTCGCCGAACGGCGACGCCTCTCGGCCCTCGGCCCCTTGAGCGTGGCCATCCGCGACGAACCGAACGCCCGTAGCGCCCTGCGCATGTTGATCCGTTTCCAGCACACGTACAACGAGGCGCTGTTCATCGACGTCACCGAGCGTGACGGGCTGTCGACGATCGTGCTTCGCGTCGAACCGGGCGAACCCGTGCCCGTGCGCCAGGCCACGGAACTTGCGGTCGCCGTCATCCACCAACTTCTGCAGTATCTGCTCGGCGACGGCTGGCGGCCCGTGTCGGTGTGTTTCGAACACGGCCGGCCCGGCGACGACAGCACGCACCGTCGCGTCTTCGACGCGCCCCTCGTTTTCGACGGCAAATATTCCGGAATCGTCGTATACACCGGCGATCTGGATCTACCCAATCGCCTCTCCGATCCTGTCCTCCGCAGTTATTCGCAACAGGTCCTCGACGACCTCTCGGCATCCGAGACCCCCGCGCTCGAGCGGCGGGTCCGGGAGCTCGTCGAACTGTTGTTACCGACCGGGCGCTGTTCGGTCGACCAGGTGGCAGCGAGTCTCGGTGTGGATCGCCGCACCGTTCACCGGCACCTGGCCGGATCGGGACAGACCTTCACCCGGGTCGTCGACGACACCCGGGCCGAACTCGCCCAGCGGCTGGTGACGAGCGGGCGCCACACCTTCGCCGAAATCTCGGAAATGTTGTCGTTCTCGGCCCCGAGCGGGTTCTCGCGTTGGTTCACCCGCCGTTTCGGCATGACTCCCCGAGAATGGCGCAAGCGCTCCGAAGCCTGAGTGTCCCGAAATGGACAGAGCTGTGTCCCGTAGGGATAAGTAAGCACGTCGCACACCGATTATTGTGATGTGCACCACGACAATCGTGGACCGGCATGCATACCCTGCCACCTCCCCTTCTTTCGCATGAAACGAGTGTCGCGTGACGCCAGAACCCGATCCGACCCCGACCCTGGACGCCATGCGCCGAGACGGACAGTGGAACCCATTGTGGGACAAACTGTCCGATTGGGACCCGGAGTGGACCGAGCAATTCATGGCGATGAACGCCCTCCCCCACCGGCGAGGTGTATTCACTCCCCGATTCGTGGAACTGCTCAGCATCGCCATCGACGCCGCTGCGACCCACATGTACGCCCCCGGTGTACGCCGGCACATCCGGGCTGCACTCGACCTCGGTGTCTCCCGCGAGGAGATCCTCACCGTGCTGCAGATGGTCAGCGTTCTCGGAATCCATGCCTGCAATCTCGGTGTCCCGATCCTTGCGGAGGAACTCGAGGCCCAGCGGGTCCGCAGCATCGGTTCCTGACCCTCCCTTTCCTACCGAGGAGCTCCCATGGGAATTCTCCCCACTCCGATCGGCACCTCTGCCGAACTCGACCCCGAATCTCCTGGCGTCCACACGAACTCCGGTCACCCCGCACCCGAGAGGCGTCCACGCCGACGGATCGCGTATCCCTGGCTGGTTTTCGCGCTGACGTTCGCGCTGCTGCTCTCGGACTACATGTCGCGCCAGGTGCTCAGCGCGGTCTTCCCGTTCCTGAAAGCGGATTGGGCACTGTCGGATTCGCAACTCGCGTCGCTCACCAGCATCGTCGCCCTCATGGTGGGCCTGTTGACCTTCCCACTGTCGCTCCTCGCCGATCGGTGGGGCCGGGTGCGGAGCCTCACCCTGATGGCGGTGATCTGGAGTATCGCGACGCTGTTCTGCGCCGTGGCAGCCAATTACGAACAGCTGCTCATCGCCCGCTTCCTGGTCGGAGTCGGCGAGGCCGCCTACGGCAGCGTGGGCATCGCCGTGATCCTGAGCGTCTTCGTCCCGCGGGTCCATTCCGCACTCAGCGGCGCCTTCATGGCCGGCGGCTCGTTCGGTTCGGTCATCGGCGTCGCGCTCGGTGGCGTCATCGCGGTGCACCTGAGCTGGCGGTGGTCGTTCGCGGCCATGGCGGTCCTCGGCCTGATCCTCGTCGCCCTGTTCCGCACCCTGGTCACCGAAGGCAGGTTGGCGGCGCACAAAGTCGGTCAGGACACCCCGATCGAGCTGTCTCCTCGTCCGGATTCGTCACCCCCGATCCGGGTACCGATCTCCACACTGTTCACCAGCCCAGCCGTCTGGTGCGCCTACCTCGGGGGCGGCCTGCAGATGTTCACCGCCGCGGTGCTGTTGGCATGGACGCCCAGCTTCTTCAACCGCGAGTACGGTCTGGCCCCGGACAAGGCCGGGATGGTCGCATCGATCTTCGTCCTGCTGATCGGCACCGGCATGGTGGTGTGCGGGATGATCACCGACCGGGTCAGCCGCACGAACCCGTCGGCGAAGTGGACCAGCGCCATCGCATTCTGCCTCGTATCGCTCGTGTCCCTCGGCATCGGATTCCAGCTGGCACCCGGTTCGGCGCAATTGACTCTCATCGGGATCGGAGCATTCTTCGCCGCCGGGTCCTCGGGTCCCACCGCGGCCATGGTGGCACGGCTGACCCACGAGTCGGTGCGGGCTTCCGCGCTCGGCACTCTCACCGTCGCCAACAACGTCCTGGGGCTGGCGACCGGACCGTTCGTCGTCGGGATCCTCGCCGACCGTCTGGGTCTGCTCGCTGCGCTGCAACTGACCCCGCTGGTGTACGCACTCGCGATCGTGGCGCTGATCTTCGGTAAGCGTTGGTACGCAAGCGGCGTGGAACGACTTCACCGTCGGAGCGCGGCCGCTTCGGATCATGTTCCTGCTCGATGAGACCGAGCGTCGTGTCGCGCTGCGCCGGGCGTCAGTTCCCGCCGTAGCGGCGTGCGAAGGTGTCGAGCGACGACTGCAGGTCGCCGTGCAGGACGCGCGCAACCCCCGATCCGATCGGACCGAACAGGGGCGCACCGCCGAGGTCGATCTTCATCGACAGCGTCGAACCGTCCCCGCGAGCTGCAACGGCGAGTCGCATGGAGAACTTCGTACCTCCCTTGCCGGTCCCCTTCAGCACCACGTGGTGCGGCGCGTCCAGTTCGACGATGGTCCACGTGACGCGGTTGCGCATGCCCTTGACGGATACCACCGACTGCAGGGTGGTGCCCTCGGCGAGGGTGTCCGGCAGGTCGCTGCGCCACCCGTCGTGGATGCTCAGCCACTCCCCGAACGACTCGAGGCGGGAGGCGTGCTCCCACGCTGCGTGCGGGTCGAGCGGAAGGTCGGTGGACACTTCGAGTTTCGCCATGGTCCGCAACAGTAGACGGTCCGTTCCGCCGGCGGGGCGCCCCGACACGACGGTGGCCCGCCCCCGATCGGGAGCGGGCCACTGCGGCACGAAAGATCAGTGGGAGACGGCCTTCTCCACACCGACACCGGTGAGCGAGCGGACCTCCATCTCCGCCTGCTTGTACCGGTCCTCCTGCTTGCGGCGTCCGACGAAGGTGCCGACGATCCCGAGGACGAACGCGAGCGGGATCGACACGATGCCCGGGTTCGACAACGGGAACCACGAGAAGTCCACGTTCGGGAACATCGCCGAGGGTGCACCGGACACCGCCGGGGAGAACACGATGAGCACGAGGCAGCTGATCAGACCGCCGTAGATGCTGAACAGGGCGCCGGTCGTGTTGAACTTCCGCCAGAACAGCGAGTACAGCAGGGTGGGCAGGTTCGCCGAGGCGGCGACCGCGAAGGCCAGGGCCACCAGGAAGGCGATGTTCTGTCCCATGGCGAGGATACCGAGGACGATCGCCACCAGACCGATCACGACGACCGTGATCCGCGAGACCCGCACCTGCTCGTCCTCGGTGGCGTTGCCACGCTTGATGACACTGGCGTAGATGTCGTGGGCGAAGGATGCCGAGGCGGTGATGGCCAGGCCGGCGACGACCGCAAGGATCGTGGCGAAGGCGACGGCCGAGATGATCGCCAGGAACAGAGTGCCGCCGAGTTCGAAGGCCAGCAACGGAGCCGCAGAGTTCTCCTTGCCGGGAGCGCCGAGGATCGCGTCGGGGCCGACCATCTTCGCGGCACCGTAACCGAGCACCAGGGTGAACAGGTAGAAGGCGCCGATGAGGGCGATGGCCCAGGTGACCGAACGACGTGCTTCCTTGGCGGTCGGCACGGTGTAGAAGCGCATCAGCACGTGCGGCAGGCCCGCGGTGCCGAGGACCAGCGCGAGACCGAGCGAGAGGAAGTCGATCTGGGTCATGTTGCTGATGCCGTACTTGGCACCGGGAGCGAGCACGTCACGCTGCGCGACGGCCTCGTTCGACGAGCTCGACACCATCGCCTGAGCGTCGGCGAGCAGCTGCGAGAAGTTGCCCCGCACCGCGAACAGGACGAGCACGAACATCAGGCCCGCCCCGGCGACGAGCAGCACGGCCTTGACCATCTGCACGTAGGTCGTGCCCTTCATGCCGCCGATGAGCACGTACACGATCATGAGCACACCGACGACCGCGACGACGATCGCCTGGCCGGCCTTGCCCTCGATGTCGAGCAGCAGCGCGACGAGTCCGCCGGCGCCGGCCATCTGTGCGAGCAGATAGAACAGCGACACCGCGAGGGTCGAGAGCGCCGCCGCCATGCGGACGGGGCGTTCCTTGAGCCGGAAGCTCAGCACGTCGGCCATCGTGAACCGGCCGGTGTTGCGGAGCAGTTCGGCGACGAGCAGTAGGGCGACGAGCCATGCGACGAGGAAGCCGATCGAGTACAGGAAGCCGTCGTATCCGTAGACGGCGATCGCACCGGCGATACCGAGGAACGACGCGGCCGACAGGTAATCGCCGGCGATGGCGAAGCCGTTCTGCGGCCCGGAGAACTGGCCACCGCCGGTGTAGAAGTCGGAGGCCTTCTTCGTCGTGCGGCTGGCCTTGATGACCAGGCCCATCGTCACGACGACGAACGCGACGAAGATGGCGATGTTGAGGATCGGGTTACCGACGTCGGCCCCACTCTGCGCGAGAACGGTCACTGCTGCGGTCCTTCCAGTTCCTCGCGGATCGCGGCGGAACGCGGATCCAGCTCACGGCCGGCGAACTTCACGTAGACGGCGGTGATCACGAAGGTCGTGACGAACTGGCCGAGACCCAGGATCAGCCCGACGTTGATGTTGCCGATGACCTTCGTCGCCATGAACTCGTCCGCGTAGGTGGCGAGCAGGACGTACAGGGCGTACCAGGCCAGGAAGAACGCCGTCACCGGGAACACGAAACGGCGCAGACGGCTGCGCAGTTCCTGGAACTCCGGGCTCTCCTGCATCGTGACGAACTCCTGCGGCGTCGGTATCCGTCGCTGCTGGGGTACGCCACTCTCGCTGAGTGGTGCTGTGGTCACTACCGACTCCTTGGTCGTCGTGTGAGGTGAGGATGCTCACAACGCTAATGAGACGGTTGTCACACGAACAGAGGAGGCAAGAGATGGAACGACGAGGGGTGTCCTCGTGCGACGAACGGTCACGTCACCGCGACGAACGGCGCCTCTCCCCGGGTCCCCGCCCCCGGTCGCCGAACGCTCCGAGTTCGCGGTCGCGGCCCATGCCGAGCCGCTCGGGCACGTGCATGCGAGAGAAGGTCCTGCCGACGTCGCGCGGGATCCGGCGACGCGTCAGCACGCTCACCGCGATCATCGTGACGAACGCCAGCGGCACGCTCAACGCCGCAGGATAGGCAGAGAGCACCGTCGGCCACCCTGCGGCCACCGACGGATCGATCGGCAGCAGCACGGTGGCCAGGGCGGCGCCCCCCGCAACGAGACCACCGACGACCATCCCTGCCGCGGCACCGATCGCGGTGAGGCCACGCCACCAGATCCCCAGGACCAGCAGCGGACACAGCGTCGACGCAGCGATCGCGAAGACCTGTCCCACCGAACGCGACAGGTCGAGCGAGGTCACCGACAGCGCCAGCACGAGCGGCACCACGCCCGCGAGCACCGCGGCGATCCGGAAATCGCGCACCCGTCCGCGCAGCACGTCCGTGGACAGCACGCCCGCGACACTGACCAGCAACCCGGAGGAGGTCGACAGGAAGGCCGCGATCGCGCCCGAGGCTACGAGGGCCGCGAGCAACTGCCCTCCCCAGCCGGACAGCACCGATCCCGGCAGCAGCAGCACCGCGGCGTCCGACCGTCCCGTGATGAGCAACTGCGGGACGTACAGGCGCGCGAACACTCCGAGCAGCGTCGGGAACAGATAGAACAGCCCGAGCAGCCCGATCACGGCAAAGGACGTCATGCGCGCCGCGCGACCGTCCGGGTTCGTGTAGAAGCGCACCAGCACGTGCGGCAGACCCATGGTTCCGAGGAAGGTCGCAAGCATCAGCGAGTAGACCTGGAACAACGGATGTTCGCTGCTCGCCCCCAATCCGGCCCCCGGCGACGCCCAGCTGTCGTTGTCGGTCGGCGCACCGGCCACCACCGGCACCGGAGAACCGGCATCGAGGACGAGTTCGGTGCCTGCCCCGAGGACGTGCTCTCCCGGCTCGAGTTCGAAGTCACCTGCGACCGATCGGCCGTCGATCTCCCCGGTCACCACGACCGGCAACGGCTCGGCGACCTGCACGACCACGTCGATCGTCACGTCGACGGTCGTGATCTCCGCGACGGTGGGCGGCACGGGTTCGTCGACGGCCCGGTGGTCGCCGACGAAGTGCAACGTGAGGACCAGTGCGGGCAGGGCGACCGCGGTGAGCTTGAGCCAGTACTGGAAGGCCTGCACGAACGTGATCGAGCGCATCCCACCGCCGACCACGTTGGCCACGACAATCACCCCGACCACGGCGACGCCCACCCAGTCGGGCACTCCCAGAAGGATGTTGAGCGTGAGTCCCGCGCCCTGGAACTGCGGCACCAGATACAGGATGCAGATGATCGCCACGACCATCATCGACAGCGTGCGCAGCCACTTCTCCCCCAGCCGGAACTCCGCGAAGTCCGGGACGGTGTAGGCACCCGAACGTCGCAGCGGCGCAGCGACGAACAGCAGCAGACCCAGATAGCCGGCCGTGAAACCGACGGGATACCACAGGGCATCGGCACCGAACTTCGCGACGAGCCCGGCCACCCCGAGAAAGGATGCCGCCGAGAGGTATTCACCGGAGATGGCTGCGGCGTTCCAGCGTGGCCCGACGCTGCGGGAGGCGACGAGGAAGTCCGAGGTGGTGCGCGCCATCCGCACGCCGTACACACCGATCGCGACGGTGGCGATCGCCGCGGCGACGAGACCGACGACGGTGACGACGGGAATCGATCCGCTCACGGGGTCGTCAATCGTCGGTGAGGTCGGTGAAATCCTGCTCGTTGCGTTCGGCGAGGCGCAGATACACCCACGCGATACCGAGCAGGATCGGATAACCGACCACACCGAGCAACACCCACGGCAGGCGGATCCCGAGGACCGTCACCACGGCGAGACCGGGAGCGACATGGAACAGCACCGGAATGGCGCCCAGCAGGCACACGGTGAACAGCGCGACCCGCAGGGCGAGCCCGAGCTGTGCCCGGACCAGCCCGCGGACCATCGCGTCGCCCACCTCGGTCTGTTGCTGCACCTCGACCCGGGTGCGGACCATGCGCGCCCCGCGCCGTTCGGCGAGGACAACACGCTGCCGCTGCGGGGGCGATCCGCCGGTGGTGCTCATCGCGACGTCCACGACTGCATCGGACCGCGGATGAGCCGGTCCTTGAGTTCCCGCGTGTGCCGGCGGCTGACCGGCAGTTCGACGGGCGGGGAGTTGCTGTCGCTGCGCAGGCACACGACGAGACCCGAACCCACACTGCGGATACCGGTGACGAGCGGCAGCGCCACGAGAAAGGAGCGGTGCACGCGCAGGAAGCCGGCATCGGCCCAGCGGCTCTCGAGCGTCGATATCGGGATCCGCACCAGGTGCGAACCGGTCGCGGTGTGCAGTCGCGCGTAGTCGCCCTCGGCTTCGACCCAGTGGACCGACGAGCGCGGCACGAGCGTGGTGACACCGCCGAGCTCGACCGGGATCACGTCGTCGCTCTGGCCGGTGTCGGATGCGGCCTGCGCCGCGGGTCGGCTGCGTTCGGCGATCCGCCGGACCGCTTCGGCGAGTCGTTCCTCCCGCAGCGGCTTGAGGACGTAATCGACGGCGCCGAGGTCGAACGCCGAGACCGCGCGATCGTCGTGCGCGGTCACGAACACCACGGCCGGGGACACCGCGAAATTGCGCAGGATGCCTGCGAGTTCCAGCCCGTCGAGTCCGGGCATGTTGATGTCGAGGAAAACCGCGTCGATGCCTCCGTCGCGCAGCACGCGCAGAGCGGTCGTCGCGTCTCCCGCGGTGTGGACGACGCCGATCTCCTCCTGCGCGCGCAGCAGGTAGGCCAGCTCGTCGAGGGCGGGCGGTTCGTCGTCGACCGCCAGCACGGTCAGGTTGTCTGTGATCTCGTTCACGGCGAATCCATCGTGCCATGCCCGGTGTTCCTCACGGCCGGATACCCGCCCTGAACTTCGGCACGCGCATGCTCACCCGGGTGCCGGCCCCCGGCGCGGTCTCGACGACGAGGCCGTAGTCGTTACCGAAGGCCGCACGCAGCCGGTCGTCGACGTTGGCGAGACCCACGTGCGCGGACTCGCGGACACCGCTGCCGTGCTCGCTCTCGGCGATCGCGTCGAGCGTGCCCGATCGCAGCAGGTCCGGGTCCATGCCGATCCCGTCGTCCTCGACGCTGATGACGCAGTCGGTGCCTTCGTCCGCCGCGGTGATGGTGATCGTGCCCGTGCGAGTTTCCTTGCCCGCGATCCCGTGCCGCACGGCGTTCTCGACGAGCGGCTGCAGAGCGAGGAAGGGCAGCGTCACGTTGAGCACCTCGGGCGCGATCTGCAGGCGCACCTCGAGGGCGTTGCCGAAGCGGGCACGTTCGAGCGTCAGGTACCGGTCGATGTTGCGCAGTTCGTCGGCGAGCAGGGTGTACTCACCGGCCGCGCGGAACGAGTAGCGGGTGAAGTCGGCGAAATCCAGCAGCAGTTCGCGGGCCCGGTCCGGGTCGGTCCGGACGAACGACGCCACCGTGTTGAGCGCGTTGTAGATGAAGTGCGGACTGATCTGGGCGCGCAGCGCGCGGACCTCCGCGCGGTCGAGCCGGGCGCGGGAGGCATCGAGTTCGGCCAGCTCGATCTGACTGCACGCGTACCGCGCCACCTCGGTGATCGCGCCGAGCAGCGCCGGGCCGGGTTCGACGGTCGTCACGACGCCGAGCACCCCCGCCACACCCATGTCCTCCACGACGAGCGGCTGGGCGATCAGTGCGCGGGCCGCGAGGTCGCCGTGGTCTCGTCGCAGGTCGTGGTGCCCGACGAGCACGCGACGCTTGTCGGCAACGGCACGGCCCGCGGCGGTGATCATCGCGTCCGTCAGTTCGTCGAACGGGCCGTCCCAGGCGAGCAGGGCGCCGTTCTCGTCCAGCAGCGCCACCGCGCGCGCTTCGGCCAGCAGCATCCGCAGGTGCGGAGCGGCCTCCTTCGCGGACGACGCGTCGAGCCCGGCGCGCAGGGGGCGCGCCGCGAGGGACGCCGTGTGCAGGGTCGCGTGGACCGCGCGTTCGGCGGGTGTGGTGACCACCCGCCGGGTCCACAGCACCACCGAGACCACGACCAGCACCAGGAGCAGTACCACCGCGGCGAGCTCGATCGCGATCATGCGCTCACGTTACGTCGAATCGATCGCCGTCGAGTTGCGCCTCGACAACGGCAGCCTGCTCCCGGGAGGCGCAGTCAGTTCTCCCCACCGAGTCGGCCGGACAACCGGCGGAGGCGTTCTAGGCTCGCGCCGTCCAGTCCGACGATGGTGACCGTCTTGCCTTTGGCCGCGTACTTCTGCTGGATCGCATCGAAGGTCGCGACGGTGGACGCGTCCCAGATGTCGGCGGCGGTGAGGTCGACGACGACGTTCTCCGGGTCGCCGATGTAGTCGAACTGGAAGACGAGATCGTTGCTCGACGCCCAGAACAGTTCCCCCGTGACCCGGTAGGTACACGTGTCGTCGCTCGTGAGGGTCCTCTCGACCGTGGTCATGTGCGCGACCCGGCGGGCGAACAGCACCATCGCGGTGAGCACACCGAGCACGACCCCGATGGCGAGGTTGTGGGTGACGACCGTGGCCACGACGGTGACGACCATGACCAGGGTCTCACTGATCGGCATCAGTCTCAGGGTGCGCGGATGCACGCTGTGCCAGTCGATCGTCCCGACGGAGACCATGATCATCACGGCGACGAGCGCAGCCATCGGGATCAGGCCGACGATGTCGCCGAGCACGACCATGAGGATCAGCAGGAACACACCGGCCGCGAACGTCGAGATGCGGGTCCGCGCCCCGGACACCTTGACGTTGATCATGGTCTGGCCGATCATGGCGCAGCCGCCCATGCCGCCGAAGAATCCGGTGACGATGTTGGCGATGCCCTGCCCCCATCCCTCCCGGGTCTTGTCGGAGTGGGTGTCGGTGATGTCGTCGACGAGCTTGGCCGTCATGAGCGATTCCATGAGACCCACGAGCGCCATCGCGAGTGCATAGGGCGCGATGATCTCGAAGGTGTCGAGCGTGAACGGCACGTCCGGAATCAACAGGGAGGGCAGGCTGTCCGGCAGTTCACCCTGGTCGGACACGTTGGGCACGTCGAGCGAGAACACCACCGTCACCACGCTGAGGAGCACGATCGCCACCAGCGGCGCCGGGACGATCTGCGTGAACCTCGGCAGGAAGACGAGCACGAGGAGGCCGACCGCCACCATGGGGTACACGAGCCACGGCACGTCGATCAGGTGCGGCAACTGGGCGACGAAGATCAGGATGGCCAGCGAGTTGACGAAGCCCACCATGACGCTGCGTGGCACGAACCGCATGAGCCTCGCGACGCCGAGCAGGCTGAGCAGGATCTGGAAGACGCCCGCGAGGATGACGGTCGCGATGAAGTACTCGACGCCGTACTGCTTGGCCACCGGGGCGATCACCAGTGCGACCGCCGCGGTCGCTGCGGAGATCATGGCGGGGCGCCCACCGACGAACGCGATGGTGATCGCCATCGTGACCGAAGCGAAGAGCCCGACGCGCGGATCGACTCCCGCGATGATGGAGAACGAGATCGCCTCGGGAATCAGCGCGAGCGCGACCACGAGGCCGGCGAGCAGTTCCGTCTTGAGGCGTGCAGGTGATCGGAGGGCGGAGCGGACGGAAGTGTCCGTTTCGGGATCGTGCAGCGCCGAATCCCGGCCTTGCGGTGTGTTCACTTGCGGAAAGTCTACCGTTGCGCCTGTCGTCCGACCGTTGTGCGCCTGTCGTCCGACCGTTGTGCACCGTCGTCCTACCGCTGCGCACCGTCGTCCCGGCGCCGGCGGCGGATGCGCTCCTCCACCGCCGCTTCGTCGATGTCCAGGCTCTCGAGCACGTCGCGGAGGATCTCGTCGTCGAGTTCACCACGATCGCGGGCGTCGATGAGGGCCTGGCGTCGCGCCCGCAGGGATGCCCGCCGGATGTCGTCGAACAGCGCGGCCAGTCGCGTTCCGGCGTCCTCCGCGGTGTCCTCGACGGTCTCCGCCTCCTGCCGGGATCGGAGCGACGTGCGTGCTTTGGCCAGGAGTCTGTCGTAGATCTCCGGGTCCACGCCGTCGGGTGGCTGCGCGGCGAGTTCGGCAAGCACACGGTCGCTGGACTCTGCCGAGATCCTGCGGGCCACGGTCATCTGTTCCTCGGTCCGCAGCCGCTCGTAGGGGTCGGTGACCTCGAGTCGGCGGATGAGCCACGGCATCGTCGCGCCCTGGATGAGGAGTGTGCCGATGGCGACGACCAGCGCGGAGATCTGGATCATCTCGCGGCCGGGGAAGGGAGCACCCGATGCGATCACCACGGGCACCCCACCGGCCGCGGCGAGGGTGACGACCCCGCGCATGCCCGCCCACGACACCACGACGTGTTCCCGGAAGTTCAGCTGGTCGCGGCCGAGGCGTTCGGATCCGGCGCGCCGCACGAGCGCGCGCCGGCCCCAGTGCAGCAGACCCCACGCGGGTCGCACGATCATGACGACGAGCAGGATCACCACCGCACCGAGCAACGCGAGGCGCAGGTCGGCGCCGCTGTCGCGGACCTCGTCGAGGACGAACCGCAGTTGCAGGCCCATGTAGGCGAAGACGAACGTCTCGAGCACCACGTCGATGCTCTTCCACACCGCGCGTTCCTGCAGTCGCGTGCTCACCGAGACCTCGGTGGCACGGTGCCCGATGAACAGTCCGGCAGCGACGACGGCGAGCACTCCCGAGGCGTGGAGCTCCTCGGCGGCGAGATACGCCGCGAACGGCAGCACCAGCCCCAGCACGGTCTCGAGCGGCGAGTCGTACATCCGGACGCGGATCAGGTGGACGATGTATGCGAGTGCCAGACCGACAGCGACCCCACCCGCGACCTCGTAGAGGAAGAACAGGAGCGGCGAATCGGCGAGGATGTGTGTTCCCGTGACGGCCGAAATCGCCACGGTGAACAGGGTCAGGGCGGTGGCGTCGTTGACCAGACCTTCCCCGGTCAGCACCGCGATGACCCGTTTCGGCAGTCCGAGTCGCTGTCCCACGGCGACGGCACTGACCGCGTCGGTCGGTGCGACGACCGCGCCGAGAGCGAGTGCCGCACCGAAGGTCAGCGTCGCCATCATCGCGGACGCCGTCCACGCTACGACGAACGCCGTGACGAGCACCGTGTAGATCCCGAGCCGCAGGATCGACGGCAGATACTGCCGGAAGGTGGGAACCGAGAACCGCAGGGCCGACGAATACAGCAGCGGCGGCAGGACGACCCCGAGGATGATGTCCGGGTCCAGTTCGAGCCGCGGCAGACCCGGTGCGAACGACACCAGTGCTCCGACGGTGACGAGCACGAGCGGGGCCTGCAGGTCGCGTCGCGACGCGACGGCCGTCACCGCGATCCCGGCGATGACGACCAGCAGGATCCACGCGCCGTTCATCGCGACGGCACCGTGCCAGGTGTCCGGTTCACGGTGTGATGGTGACACAGCCGGCGGCCGGCCGAAGCGAACCCGCAGTCGGGTGCCGGATCCGTGATCACCCTTGTGCGGCCACCCCGGTGATGACGGCACGCGTCGTGGCGATCAGCCGGGTGAGTCCGGGCTCCTCGATCGGCCAGTGCCCGCAGTTCTCGAGCAGGACGGCCTGCGTCGGCGCGGAGATGCGGTCGAGGAACCGCAGGCTGGGCTCCGGTGGGGTCCAGCGGTCGGCGGCCGGGTGCACGAGCGTGACCGGGGCTGCGGTGAAGTCCTCGGGCGCGGCATGCGGGTAGGTGAACCAGTCGGCCAGAAATCCCAGCGGGATCCGGACTCCTCCCCCGAGCGGGTCCGACTCGCACATGCGCGTGAGGTCGGGGTCGTTGCTCATCCGGTTCATCCGCACGAGCCATCTGATCGGCAGTCGGAGATCACCTGCCACCCGGGCCACGGGCGGCAGAAGCGACGGTGCCACCTTTCCGGCGAAGCCCCATCGGGCTGCGGCTACCCGCCCCTGGGGGTCGCCGGGGTCGAGGAGGCAGGTCGCGACCACCGCGGCCACCTGTCCGGTGCGGGCCGCGACCTCGTAGGCCATCATCCCGCCCATACTCGCGCCGAAGAGGACCAGCGGCCGGGGATCGTCGGCGCGTTCGGCTGCGACGAGGTCGCAGAGCAGGTCGATCCAATCGCAGTACCGGACCTGCGAGGGACGGGGTTCGACGGTCCGTCCGTAGACGGGCATGTCGGGGAAGAGGATGTCCACGTCGTCGTCCGCGGCCAGCGAGGCGAACGACCAGAGCGCCGCGGAATGGCCGCCCGCGCCGTGGATTCCCATCACGCGCACCGGAGCATCGGGGCGAGGGTTGCGGGCGATGTGGACGCGGCGACCGCGCCAGTCCCACCAGGTGGACTCCGGTTCTCGACAGGCCGATCGGTAGTTCTCGGGCAGGAACTCGGCATAGGCCGCTGCGGTCATCGTCCGATCCCTTCGTCGTCGCACGACGGGTGATGTCTGCACCACGTATACGGCGCACGATAGCTGCACGCCCTTACCTGCACAATGTCGAGAAGATGTGAAAAATTCGCTGTGGCACAACGAATCCCGGATACACGGCGGCCACGTCTTCTTCTTCGGCCACCCTGCCGGATGCCGTTCGCCCCGCCCCTCCTGCTTCCACGACGCGCCCGCACACCCGATCTCGCAGCGAGACCGGCAGGTCGTTTGCCCCGACGCAGCCGGGGTATGCAACCGATCGACCGCCGTGTACCCGGCCCCAGCGAGGAGTGCGTGTGATCCCAGCCCGCGACGACGACGGCTATGCGGACCTGCGCACCTATGCCGCGCTGGGTGACGGTGACACCGTCGCCCTCGTCGCCGAGGACGGTTCGGTGGACTGGTATCCGGTTCCGCTCCTCGATTCGCACCCGGTCTTCGCACGACTGCTCGATGCACCGGCGGGCGGTTCCGTCGAGTTGCAGCCTGTCGCCGAGTTCACCGTAGAACGCGCATACGTGACGGGTACGAACGTGCTGAGCACCGTCTTCACCACCGCGCAGGGCCGGGTCCGCGTGACCGATTCGATCGACACGGGCGTCGCCGGGCGGTTGCCGTGGGGTGAGCTCGCCCGCCGCTCGATCGGCGGCGGCTTCGTCCGTTCCGGAAATCCCGGACGGCGAGAAGAACTGGGACTACCGTTTCGCCTGGGTGCGCGACGCCGCCTACACCCTGCACGCGTTGATCCGTCTCGGCGATCGCGAGGAGGTGCACGCCGCGATGAGCTGGTTGCTCCGCGTGGTGCGCGATCAGGGCGCCGACGCGAAGGTGTTCGCCCGGGCCTGTACTCGGAGATGATTGCCGAGGACGGCACCTTCCTCGGCAATCTCCCCCAGGGGCTGAGCCATCTCGCACTCATGACGGCTGCACTGGCCCTCATCGAGAAGTACTGATCGCCGATCGACCGGAGGAGCGGACAGGTATGACGCTGATAGGTTTTCACGCCTCACACGAACAGGCGTCCCCATCCCGCCTGCTCGAGGACGTCCGGCTCGCGGAAGCGGCCGGTTTCGGGGCGGCCATGTGCTCGGACCACATCGAACCGTGGTCGCGTCGCCAGGGGCACTCGGGGTTCGCGTGGTCGTGGCTCGGAGCGGCCCTGGCCACCACGGACCTACGTTTCGGCGTCGTCACCGCGACCGGCTTCCGCTACCACCCGGTCGTCACCGCCCAGGCCACCGCCACTCTGGCATCGATGTTCCCGCAGCGCTTCTGGTTCGCCCTTGGCAGCGGTGAGCACTGCAACGAACGCATGTCCGGAGTTGCCTGGCCGCCCAAGGAGGAACGGCAGCAACTGCTCGGCGAGAACCTCGACATCGTGCGACGCCTGCACGCGGGCGAAGTCGTCGACCACGACGGCGCGGTGAAGGTCGACCGCGGACGGGTCTGGGACCGGCCGGAGACTCCTCCCGACATTCTGCTTCCCGCACTGACTCCCGGGACGGCCGGTCGTTTCGCCGACCGGGTCGACGGTCTCGTCACCGTGAACGCCCCGCTCGAGGACCTGCGGCGGATCCTCGGCGCTTACCGCGACGGGGGCGGACGCGGACGGACCGTGCTGCAGGTCCATCTGAGTTGGGCGCCCACGCGGGAACGCGCTCGGGAGATCGCGCGGGAACAGTGGGCGACGAACGCCTTACCGCCGGAACTCATGGCAGAACTCGCCACGCCCGAGGAATTCGAGGCCCACGCCGCCGAACTCGACGACGGCGCTCTCGAGGGCGCGGTGATCGTGTCCGACGATCCCGCCGAACACGTCGACCGCTTGTGCGAATTCGCCGAACTCGGTTTCGACGAGATCTATCTGCACCATGTGGGGCCGGATCAGCGTCCGTTCATCGACACCTTCGGCGACACCGTACTGCCATACCTGCCGTGAACGGGGCTGCCGCCCCTGCCTCGATCAGGGCTGACGCGGTCCCGGCTGCGCTTCGGGCCCGGGGCCGCCCTCGGGACCCGGTTGCCCGCCCGGCTCCGGCTGCGCGCCCGGAGCGGGATTACCGGTAGTACCCAGATGTCTGCGGGCGGCGTCCTGCGCCTTGTCGACGTGCTGGGTGTACTTCCCGCCGGTACGTCCGTCCACCTGGTCTCCGACCTTCTCGATGAACTGATCGGCCTTGTCGGGGTTCTTCGAGGCGTAGTCCTTGCCCTTGTTCACAAGGCCCTTCACCGAATCCATGAAACCCATCGTTCGGTCCTTCCCTCGTCGGATCGCTGTGAGGTTCGGGCGCACCGATCCGTGCGCTGCGGGTCAGTGTACGCCCGGGAGCAGATCGCCGGAGGCGGCGAACAGGCGGCGATGCTCCCCGTGGAGACGTCCCGACACCCACCACAGGGCCTCGACGAGGACGACTCCGATCAGCCCACACGTCACCGCGATCGTCGAGTACGCGACGTTCGACGGATCGAGCGCGAAGAACTCCCGGGTGAACGGCACGGAGAACAGGATCACGTAACCGAGCACCGAACCGGCGAGCAGCACGATCTTCCACCACTGGTACGGGCGGGCGACCACGGCGAGCACCCACAGCGCGATGATCAGCAGGGTGATCAGGGCCGAGGTGCCGGCCTGGATCTTCTGCTGCTCGGTCTGCTCCGGGCCGCCGTAGACGAGCACGTAACAGACGAAGGTCGCCACACCGACGACCACGCCCGAGGGGATCGCCAGTCGCATCACGCGGGAGACGAAGCCCGAGCGTGCCCGCTCGTTGTTCGGTGCCAGCGACAGCAGGAAGGCGGGTATGCCGATGGTGAACCACGCCGCGATCGTCACGTGCCGGGGCAGGAACGGATAGGGCAACGGCTCGAAGTCGAACACCTGCGACAGCACACCCGACACGCCCACCAGGAAGGCGAGCAGCACCGAGTACACCGTCTTGGTGAGGAACAGGTTGGAGACGCGTTCGATGTTGCCGATGACCCGGCGACCCTCGGCCACCACGTAGGGCAGCGTCGCGAACTTGTTGTCGAGAAGGACGATCTGTGCGACCGCGCGGGTCGCGGGACTGCCCGACCCCATCGCGACTCCGATGTCGGCGTCCTTGAGGGCGAGCACGTCGTTGACGCCGTCGCCGGTCATCGCGACGGTGTGACCGCGCGACTGTAGCGCGCCGACCATCGAGCGCTTCTGATCGGGACGGACCCGGCCGAAGGTCGTCGAGCCTTCGACGACGTCGGCGAGTTCGTTCTCGCCCTCCGGCAGGGAACGCGCGTCGATGGGAGACGCGCTGCCCGGCAGGCCGAGCGACGAGGCGACCGCACCGACGGCGATCGCGTTGTCGCCGGAGATGACCTTGACGTCGACCTGCTGGCCGGCGAAGTACTCGAGGGTCGGCTTCGCGTCCGGGCGCACCCGCTGTTCGAGGACGACGAGCGCGGCGGGCGTGACCGTGCCGGGGGCGAGTTCGTCGTCGACCGGGCGGTCGCTGCATGCGAGGAGCAGCACCCGCAGCCCGCTCGAGCCGAGTTCCTCGGCGCGTCGCGCCGCCTCGGTGCCGGGGTCGAGCAGCACGTCGGGTGCGCCGAGCAGCCAGTTGCCGTGGGTGCCGTACGACTGGCCGCTCCACTTCTTCGCCGACGAGAACGGCGCGACCGCCGTCGGCTCGCCCCAGCCGGGGGCGGTGGGGAACGCCTCGGCGATCGCGAGGACGCTGGCGTTCGGACGCGGGTCGTCGGCCGCGAGCGCGGCCAGGGCGGCGCGGGCCTCGTCGAGGCCGCTGCCGTCGAGGGACTCGAGATCGGACAGGCGCATGCCGTTCTCGGTGAGCGTGCCGGTCTTGTCGGCACACACCACGTCGACGCGCGCGAGGCCTTCGATCGCCGGCAGCTCCTGCACGAGGCACTGACGACGTCCGAGGCGGACGACTCCGACCGCGAACGCGATGGACGTCATGAGCACGAGACCCTCGGGCACCATCGGCACGAGGGCGGCGACCATGCCGCTCAGCGCGGGGCCGAGCGACTCGCCGCTGGAGAAGAGCTGGTTGTAGATGATGAGCAGACCTGCCGGGATCATCAGGTAGGTGATGAAACGCAGGATCTTGTTGATGCCCGCGTTCAGCTCCGACTTCACGAGCGTGAACTTGCTCGCCTCTTCCGCGAGTCGCGCCGCGTAGGCGTCGCGGCCGACCTTCGTCGCACGGTAGGAGCCGGAGCCGGAGGCGACGAAGCTGCCCGACATCACCGTCGAGCCGGGCACCTTGTGCACGGCATCCGACTCACCCGTCAGCAGCGACTCGTCGAGTTCGAGACCCTGGGCCTCGACCACCTCGCCGTCGACGACCAGCTGGTCGCCGGGGCCGAGCTCGATGATGTCGTCGAGCACCACCTCGCGCGGAGCGATCGGTGCGGCGATGCCGTCCCGGCGCACGACGGGTTTCGTCTGGCTGACGATGGCCAGCTTGTCGAGGGTGCGCTTGGCACGCACCTCCTGGATGATGCCGATGCCGCTGTTCGCGATGATCAGCAGACCGAACATGCCGTCGATGATCGAGCCGGTGGCCAGCACGATCAGCAGCAGCACCCCGAGGATCGCGTTGATCCGGGTGAACACGTTGGCCCGGACGATGTCCTTGACCGATCGGGACGCGCGGTCGGGGACATCGTTGGTGAGGCCACGTGCCACACGCTCGGCGACCTGCTCGGTGGACAGCCCCGTGGCTGCATGGTCGGATGCGAGGACCGGCGCCTCGCCCGTTCCCACCACCGTCGTGGGCTCTTCTACTGCCATGACGAACCAGATTAGGGCACGAAAGCGAACAACCGGTGCCGTGGCAGGGGGATCAGCTCGACGTGAGCCACCACGGATCGACCGCGACGGACTTCGACGCATCGGACTTCGACACGTCGATCCGCTGACCCGGCATCGGCACCGCGGTGGTCACCTCCGACTCCCGCGCGGCGGGCAGCAGCCGGGTGATGGGCTCCGACCAGGCGTGGAAGGCGAGGTCGAAGGTTCCCCAGTGCACGGGGACCAACAGACTGTCGTGACGGTCGACGCCACCGAGGTCGAGATGCGTGCGCACCGCCTCCTCGGGGTTCATGTGCACGTCGGGCCATCGCTTGTCGTAGGCGCCCACGGGCAGCAATGTCAGGTCGAACGGGCCGTAGGCCTCGCCGACGTCGGCGAACCGCGGGGTGTACCCGCTGTCGCCGCCGAAGAACACCCGGCGCGTCGGCCCGGTGAACACCCACGACGACCACAACGTGATGTTGCGCTGCAGGCCGCGCCCGGAGAAGTGCCGGGCCTCGGTGCACGTGATGCGCAGGCCGTCCACCTCGACGTGTTCGTCCCAGTCGAGTTCGACGATGCGTTCCTCGGCGATCCGCCAGCGGCGCAGGTGCGCGCCCACCCCGAGCGGCACGACGAACCGGACGGTCGGCTGCAGCACGGCGAGGCTCTCGACCGTGAATCGGTCGAGATGGTCGTAGTGGTCGTGCGAGATCACCACCGTGTCGAGGCGCGGCAGGGTTTGCAGTTCGACCGGCGCCGGATGCAGACGTGCCGGGCCGACAGTCGGTGAGGGTGACACGCGCTCGCTCCACACCGGGTCGCACAGCACCCGGTAGCCGTCGACCTCGACGAGGGCGGTCGAGTGCCCGAACCACGTCACGGCGAGTTCCGCCGCGTCGACCGGCGCGAGATAGGTCGACAACGGCACCTCGGTGCGAGGTCTCCCCCGCGACCCGCGGGTGAGCAGGTCTTTCGCGAAACCGCCCGCCGCCTCGGCGCCGAGCACGGACGCAGGGTCGGTGTTGTGGAAACGACCGTCGCGGTAGCGGGGCGACGCGGCGGCGTAGGGACGGATGTCGGAGACCGAGGCGCCGATGGAACCGGGCAGGCCGTTCACGGCGCGCGCGACCCACAGCGTGCCTGCTCCGGCGAGCGCTGCCGAGACGGCGGACCGGATGTTCATCGTCCGCGGAAGGTCGGGTCGCGGCGCTCGGCACGAGCGAGCCTGGCCTCCTGGGCGTCCTCGCTGAGCCACGCCGCGGCGAGTGCGGCGGTCTGCTCGGGTGTGGCCTCGTCGCGGGTGCCGTCGTCGTTGAGGAACAACTTCATCGCGTTCAGCGACAGCGGCGCGAGCTTCGCGATCTCGTGCGCCCAGGCCTGCGCGTCGGCGAGGTCGCCGATGCGATTGGCGAGCCCACGCGCGAGAGCTTCCTCGGCGGGGACGGGTTCGGCGGCGAGGAAGACCGCGCGTGCGGGACCGCCGCCGATGAGTGAGGCGAGTCGCCGGACCGTCCAGCGGTCCACCGAGATGCCCAGGCGCGCAGCAGGAACCGCGAAACGCGCAGTGGGCGCCACGACCCTCAGATCCGCCGCGAGCGTCAGTTGGGTGCCGGCACCGATGGCCGGGCCGTTGACGGCCGCGATCACCGGGATCGGGGCGTCCACGATGGTGCGCAGCATCTCGGCGAGGCTGTCGGTGAATCCTTCGGCGTAGACGTCGCCGGAGAGATCGGCCCCGGCGCAGAAGCTCGTGCCCCGCCCGGTGATCACCACGACACGCGCGTCGTCCGCCACGGCCTTGTCCACGGCCTCGCGGATCTCCACGCACAACTGCGTGTTGAGCGCGTTCCTGCGTTCCTCGCGTTGCAGTTCCACGGTCACGACGTCGCCGTCGCGGCTGATCCCGATCATGTGTCGCCCCATCCCTTCGTCACCGAACACCACGCATCATTCCACCAGGGCGGCCGACGTGTTCCGATGGCGACCGGATGCGTGCGGATCCGAAGCGGAACCGGAGGTCAGAGGGCCACCTGAACGCTGGGCCGCCCTGACTGCGACGCCAGGATCGAACGATGGATCGCGCGGATATCCGAGCCCGGTTCGACTCCGAATCCGTCACTCAGGTCTTCGCGCAACTTGCTGTACACCTCGAGAGCCTCGATCTGGCGACCCGACCGGAACAGTGCCCGCATCAACTGCCCGTGGAGAGTCTCGTGCACCGGGTATTCGAATACCAGGGCCTGAAGCTCCGAGACCACCGTGTGCAACTCACCCATATCGAGCATCACTTCGTTCCGCAGTTCGATGAGCGCCAGCTCGACTTCCTCCATCTTCTGCACGAAGGCGCCGAGCTTCGTACCCCCCTGCGCACCGCCGAGGATCGGCTTGTGGAAATCGGCGGCAGCCTTGTCGAGGGCTGCGATCGACTCCGGAAGACTGCTCTTCCGGTGGAGTTCGCGCGCCGTGTCGTATTCCACGAGGACCCGACACCAGTCCACCACGTGACGGTCCACCGCCAACCGGTAACCACGGTTCTTCGTTTCGATCAGACCCGGATCCACTCCGCACCTCTGCGCGAACATACGCAGCTGCGAGATGTACACATGTATCGATTCGCGGGCGCGACGTGGCGGCTCGGATCCCCAGACCGCGTCGATGAGAACATCGACCGGTACGGTCCGTTGCGGTTCCAGCACGAGGCACACCCACAGGGCACGTATCCGGTTCCCCGAGGGCAACTCGTGACGCGCCCCGCCCACGGTGATCTCCAGTTCACCGAGCACGGCCACATCGCTCACCCGATCCGACGCAACAGCCACAACAGTCCCCCCGTCCCGGCACAATGTCATATCACTCGAATGCTTTATGGCCGAATGCAATACGGCACACAGGGGCAGATGCCCACGCGGGAGAACTCTACAGCCGGACATACGGCGGGAAAACCGGCGATCGCGACTGTGAGCGGATTCACAGGCGTAACAGATCCCAGCTTGGACGGGGTTCCGAACCGTACCGAATTCTACACCAGGACTTCATCTTCAGGAAATCAAAGGGTCAAACCGATGTGTGCCACTCACCGCTTTCGATGCGCGACCCGGCCTGTGACCGGATCACCTCCCACAGCCCCAACGGGGTATCGCACCGACCGTCGAACAACGCCTCGTCGGGTACCGTCACCGCGTAATGCGCCTCGACCGTTCCGAGGAGATGGACCAGCGCGAGCGAATCGATGCCGAGCGCCTGCAGCGTCTCGTGCGGCGTGATCTCGGCTGCCGCGTCGAGCCTCGGCAGTACCGAACGGAGCATCGTCTCGTAGTGTTCGTCCCAATTCCGCACCTTCTCCTGGTCCGACTTGTTCTCCTGCACGAAAGACACTTCCTCCCTGGCGAATACAACACGTGATGCAGCAACGACCCGCTGGCCACGGGTGACGACCTCGACCGGCGCCGGGCGCGAGAGAAAACCCATGAGACTGGCGGACAGGCCGTACGCCCCCACATTGGGGACGGAGATGATCCGACCCGGTGCGATGTCGCCGAATTCGATATGACGATTCAGGACGTCGGCCGGGGTACACAACGGACCGACGACAGCACCGGCCGCCGGGGCTCCATCGGAGGCCGAAGGGCCGAGCGCCGCGCTCGCACGCATCGGCAGCACACGTCCGATTCCGGACAAACCGCCCACGTGGTGGATACCGGTGTCCGTCACCACGAAATCCTTGTCACGGCTACGTTTCACGTCGAGCACACGCGCCACGAGCGTACCGCTGTCACACGTGAGATACCGACCGGACTCGAAGACCACCTTCGGATTGCCCTCACGCCATCCGGGTAGGCGACGGTCGAGTTCGAACTCGACGGACTCCCGCAGGGAGGGATACAGCGGGCGGGAGCCCTCCACTCCGTACGGGGCGGCGAAGCCACCGCCGAGATCCAGGACTTCGAGCGGGATCTCCCACCTCTCCGACAGTTCCACCGCGTACCGGATGCTGTTGACGATTTCCTCGATCAGGGCGTCCTCGTCGGTGGCGTTGCTCATCGGATAGAAATGGAAACCGTGAACGCGTGCGCCCGCGATCACGAGGTCCATGGGGAGCACCTCCACACTGTCGAGGTCGATCCCGAACTGCGAGGGGGTTCCCGTCATCCGCATCGCACCCTGCCCCGGGGCCGACGGTGCGTTCACGCGCAGAAGGCAGTCGGCCACGGAACTTCTCCGTTCCGCGGCAGAGGCGACACGACGCAAGTCGCGCACGGATTCGCAGGAGAAATTACGTACGCCGGCATCGAGCGCGGTACCGATCTCGCCTTCCGTCTTACCCGGGCCCGTATACAGCGCTTCTGCAGGATCGAAACCCGCCGCGAGCGCCGCCGCGAGTTCGCCGACGGAGCTGATCTCCGCCCGGCAACCGGCCGCTCTCAGTATCGCTCCGACATCGCTGTTGGGATTCGCCTTGAGCGAGAAGTAGATCTCGCTTCCGCCGGGAAGAGCCGCACGCAGGTCGGCTACCGCCTGCTCGATCGACTCTGCACGGAAGATGTACACCGGCGTCCCGAACTCGGCCGCGATGCCTTCGTACAGGTCGCCGGTACTCGTCGAGTGGTTTGTCACTGGTTCTCCTCGAATTCGCGGATCACACGCCGTGTGTCGATCTTTCCGTTGGCAGTCAGAGGCATTCGGTCGACAACGACACACAGTCCCGGAACTTTCTGGGGCTCGAGCCTTCGGTGCAGGTCGTCGACAACGTCACTCGCGGATACGCTTCCGGTCACCACGACCGCCAGTTCACGCTCGCCGCGCGGTGGGATCACGACGACCTCGCGTATCCCGGGAACCCGCTCCACTGCAGCGGCGATCTCGGTGACGCTGGCACGCACACCCTTCGTCTTGAAAATGTCGTCACGCCGCCCTCGGAAGTACAGGTAACCGTCGTCGTCGACATATCCGTAGTCACCGGTGCGAAGGAACGCGGTGCCGTCCGGCCACCGTCCGAACCTCTCCGTTGTCATCTCGGGCTGCTCCCAGTACCCGTCCATCACGTTCGGTCCGGACACGACGATCTGTCCGACCGAACCGGGTTCGACGGGCCTGCCGTTCTCGTCCAGGATCGTCACCGCGGTACCGGGCAGGGGGCGACCGACGCTTCCGGGACGGATCCGGTCGAGATCCGGTTCGGCCACGGTCACCCGCTTGCACTCGGTGATGCCGTACATGGCCACGATCGCGGCGCACGGCAACACCTCCCGTAACTCGGCGATACGGGACTCCGACAGGTCGGCTCCGGTACTGGTGACCATGCGAACCGAGCATGCGGGACCGGACCGTCGTAGCAATGCGTACAACATGTGGGCGACCGGCGGTACGACGGGCAGAACCGTGACGTCGATGCGTCGGATCACGGCGAGCATCTCGGTGGCGCGCGCAGCATCGGCGAGCACGACCTGCGCGCCTACCGAGAATGCGAGCAAGAGCTGGTACAGCCCGTAGTCGAACGACAGCGGCGACAGCAGGGCGATCGTGTCGTCGGCACGATAGTTCAGCCGCTGTTGTATCGCGTGCACGCCGAACTCCATCGCGGACGCCGGGCACCGCACTCCTTTGGGCGCAGCCGTACTTCCGGAGGTGTACATCAATGCGGCGAGTGCCGACGGCTCGTGCGCCACGAGGTGCGGTGGATCGAGTGGGTCCGACGGATCGGTGAGGGCGCCGTCCACCACCAGTACCGGTCGGCAGTCCTCGACGATTCCTTCCAACTGGGTGTCGGTCAGTTGTGGGTGGAGCGGCACATAGGTCGCTCCCAGCCCCCACACTGCGAACGCAACGGCGACGGCATCGGGGGTGGCGGACATGCGCACAACGACCCGTTCTCCAGGGCCGACCCCGAGACGCGCCAGTTGGGCCGCGACCTCGACCGTGCGGTCCCACAGCCGGTCGTAGGAGAACATTGTGCCGTCCACCGTGCGAAGAGCGACAGCGTCGGGTGTTTCGGTACGGGCAACGGCGAGTAGTGCGAACGGGCCGCGGAAAGCGACCGCGGCGGTTGCACTCAGGTCTGTCATGGCAGTCCTCTCATGTCGTACTCGGGTTGATGGTGCGACGGGGCGGAAGAAGGCGGAATGCGACCACGGCTCCGATCCCGACGACGAGCGCTGCTGCGGAGAACGCCCATTGTGTGGCCGTCCGGAACTCCGCAACGGCCTCGGCGAGAGCGACCGCATCGCCTGCCGCGCGAGCGTCGACGATGACGAGACCCGCCGCAGCAGCGTCCCCCGAACCGGTCCCGGCGAATCGGTACGCCAGGGCGAGGGCTCCCCCGACCACGGCCACCCCGGCGGAGAATCCGATCTCCTGCATCGTGTCGTTCACCGCGGCGGCGTCCCCCACTCGAGAAGGTGGTGCACTCGCCACCATCGACTCGGTCACCAGAGGCAGAGCGACACCCACACCCGTTCCTGCGACGGTCACCGCCGCGATCGTGACGCCCACGGGTGCGGCGGGTAGGAGCGCGATCGACAGCGCCGCCGACGCAACGACGAGCAACCCGCCGACCGCGCCTGCACGGACCCCCCAGGCGCTCGCCAGCGGTCCGGACAGGATCGTTCCGACGATCATGGCGATGGTGACCGGTGTGACCGCCAGGCCGGCTGCGAAGGGCGAGAACCCGAAGGCGTACTGCAACAGCTGCGTGAGCACGAACAGCGAGCCTGCAACGGCGAAGAACATCAGCATGTTCGCCACCGATGCACCGAGGAAGCTTCTCGTCTCCCATCCGGCCGGCGCCGACCCCCCATGAGGACGTCGTCGCCGCCGCCACGCGAGGGTCACCCAGGCGGAGGCCGACACCACGACACACACCAGCGCGATGACGGGAAGATCGGACAGGACCGTGAGGGCGACGAGAAGCGGTGCTGTGCCGAGTATCCGGAGGAACGTGGTGAATACTGCGAATCCGTCCGTGCGTTGTGGCGCGAGAGGCGGAACACCGACCGTCACCGTCACCGCCACCGCGGCGGCACTGCAGGTGACGGCGACAAAGATCGACACCCATCCGAAGGTATCCACCAGTGCACCGCCGAGAACCGGCCCTCCCGCGGCGCCGGCCACCGACACCGCCGTCCAGACCGCGATGGCCCGCGATCGACGCTCCGGTGGCGACGTCTCGACCGCGACCGCGAGAGTTGCAGGCATGACGAACGCCGCGCCCGCCCCGATGAGGGTGCGACCGGCGATCACCCCGATCTCGGTGGGGACGGCCCAGGCCGCACAGGCGCCGAGTGACGCCACCCACAGCCCCGTCACGAGGGCCCGGCGCGCACCCCACCGTCCGCACACATATCCTGCCGGGAGCAGCAATGCTGCGAACGTCACGGAGTAGGAGACCACGACGAGCCGCATCGCGGCATCGGACAGGGTCAATTCCGCAGCCATCGCGGGCAGGGCGACATTCACGGCCGTGTTGTTGAAGATGACGACGGTGACCGCGAGTGATACCAGTACGAGCACGGAGGTGTTCGCCCGGGGGCGCCCGGGAAGATGAACGTCTGCCGAAGCGGTCACCGCATTGCCTCTTCTCCGTGACGGCGATCGGTGCGGCCCACGCAGAACATCGCCACCCCGCCCACGACGATGGTGAGACCCGCGAACCGGAAAAGAGATCCGTAGGAACCCGTCGATTCCAGCAGACGGACCGCGGCCAACGGCGCCACGAGCTGGGGTAGCACCACGGCCATGTTGAAAATGCCGAGATCCCTTCCGTGACGCCGAGGGGAGCGCAAACGTGCTGTGATGACCCCGAATCCGGCGCCGAGGCAGATTCCGAGGCCGGTACCGAAGCCGATGGCCGCAACGAACGTCCATGACAACGAAGTCGTGGCGTCGAAGGCGAACAACGCGACTCCGGCGCACAGTGCCCCCGCCAAAGACACCGCCCGACCGTCACCGAGCCGTGCCGCGACTCGTCCGGACATCACCGAACACAACGCCGAGGTCACCACGAATCCGAGGGTGAGTACGAGCACTGCACGGTCCGGGCGGTCCGCCCCGAGGTGGTCGGTCACGAAGTAGAGGAGGAACTGCGTCACGCAACCGAGTCCGAACATCACGCACAATCGCCCCACCCAGGCGAGGACGAGATCGACCCGGACTCCGCTCGCATCCTCTCCGGCCTCGTCCGGATCCGGCCCGGACCCCGTGTACTCCGCATGCTCCGCTGAGACGGAACCCGCGTTCCCGAAAAACGGGCCCACTGTGAGCACGGTGGCCGCTGCGACGAGGAGGTAGCCGGTGGAGGCGTCGGGCGCGGCCGTTGCGATGACCGATCCGATCAATGCCCCGCCCATCTGCGCAGCGGAGAGCACGCCCGCCATCCGAGATCGGCGCGAAGGGTGGGTCCTGTCGGCGAACGTCGCTTCGATACTGCACTGCAGGGCGCCCAGCCCCACCTGTGCACAGGCCCAGGCGAGCACGAGGGCGGCGGGGTCCCGAACCATCGAACACCAGATCAGGGCACCCACCGAAACACCGGTACCGATGATCGCGAACGGTCTTCTCCCCCATCGGTATCGGAACCTGTCCGACACGACACCCCAAGCCGGGTACGCACACAGGAGAACGAGACTTCCCACCGCCGTGACCGTTCCGAACAACCGCGCCTTCGAGTCCGGAGCGATCTCTGCGGCCGTCAGCGCCAGGAGCACCTGCGTCGGCGCGAAGAATGCGAGCCAGAAGCCGACGGCAGCCACGACGAGTGCACGTTGCCCCCGCGGGTCATGCCGGATGTCGTCGCGGGTGCCGGACGGGAATCGTTCGACAGTGCTCACAGCACACCCACCCGGGTACGGTCGACGACCGCGGCTACCAACGCGGTCACTTCCGAACGATTCTCCGTCACGAGGAAATGGCCGGCGCCGTCGAGGATCGAGAGGGAGAAGTCCCGACCGGCGTGGAGGCGCCAGGTCGCCAGTCGCTCCGGGGGCACGAGCCGGTCACGGCTTCCCCCGATCACGTGGAGCGACACCGGCAGCGGCGCCAGCTCGGCATCACCGACCACTCGCGCGCTACGACACAACCGCAGATCGTCCTTGACCGGGCGCATGAGCGGCCCGAGCCATTCGGGCCTCTCGAGCAGTATCGGCGGGATACCACCGAGTTCGGTGAGCGAACGCGCGATCTCGAGATCGGTCATCTCGTCGAGTGGGAGACCCGCGGGCTGCAGATGCGGCGGATTCGACGCCACCACGATCATCGCGAGCGGCAACCGGGCGTTGCGGCGCATTCGCCGCAACGCCAACTCGTAAGCGATCGTCCCACCCATGCTGTGCCCGAAGAGGACATGCTCGGTGGCGAGTAGCTCACCGAGCTCGTCGTCGAGTTGCTCGACCAGCGAGTCCATGGACGTCGGCGACGGTTCGTTCCGCCGTCCGTCCCGCCCGGGCAGGCACACCGCATGGATACGGAGGTCGTGCTCGGATCCCCAGTCCCGGTATGCGGCAGCGCTTCCTCCGGCGTGATGGAAACACACCACCGTCGGGGTCATGCCGGCACCCTCCTGCCCAGATCGACGGGCGATACGAGCGAAACCCGTTCACCTGCCATCAGCACTGCAGACAACGTCCGGGCAGACAGGGAGCCGGGACGGATCATCTCGAGCAGCGCGGACAACGAGCGCATCCTCACCGCGTCGGCGTGATGGGGCGATCCGTGCACATCGTCGAAATCGACGACCGCTGCCCGAGCGAGATGGGCGATCAGCACATTCGCGTCCGCTGTCGGCACGATCTCGTCCCGCAGACTTCGGATGTAGTGGACCGGAATCATCAAACGGCCGAGGTGCTGCCGATCGAGCGCAAGTTCCGGCAACAGCGACGGGAGGTCCTGTGCGCCGGTGACCGACTCGAGCGTACGACGGGTGATCGCCGGCATCGCCTTTTGCACCCAGGGATCGACGAAGGTGTACTGCGTGGGAGATCCGACCGCAACAACCCCTCGGATTCTCGGGTCGGCCGCCGCCGCACGAAGCATCACCGTGCCCCCGAAACTCATGGCCAGGCCGTAGACACCGGACAGTCGCATGCGGGTCGCCGCGGCATCGACGACAGCCGAAACGTAGCCTTCGGAGTCCGGTCCGTAGAGCGCGCTCCGGTGTGCGCCCACCCCCGGCAGATCGATCACGACGGCTGCGATGCCGAGTTTCCGGAAATGAGGAAGCAATCGCCCCCACTGCTCTTTGGGACTGACGATGCCCCCGAGTACGACCACCAGAGGGGCCGGTCCGTCGGTGTCCACGGAGCCGAACCATGCGGTCGTCCGGGAGCCGTTGTACTCCACCGCGAGGTTCTCCGCGACCCCGGACGAACGTGCCCATTTCCCGAACTCGAATACTGCACGGGCCGATGCGTTCTCCTGCATTTCCGTCGCTGCGAACGGAAATCGTGCCAGATTGTCGCGAGCGATCGCATCCAGCGCACGTCCCCGCTCACGATACTTCGAGGCCTCGGCCGTCCACCGTGATGCCCAGCCGTGTTCGTCGTCCTCGAGCGTTCGGATCGTACCGAGGACCCTGCGACATTCCGCCGCATCGATACCCTGCGCGCGACCGTGGAGCAGGACGTGCGTTTTCACTTCGTCGAGGTAATTCATCATCACACTTCCGATCGGGTGTGGGAGGCGGGTACCGTGCACCGCTCCAAATGCCGAACGAGGTCTCCCAGAATGTCGGCCGCGAGCGCGCCGTCGATGACCCTGTGATCGAAGGTCATCGACAGTGGAAGAACGCTCCGAATCTCGATGCTGTCGTCCTGCACGGTGGGACGCCGATGCGCATGCCCCACCCCCACGGTCACTGTCGTGCCACCATCAGAGAAGAACGTACCGACGCGACGGTGTGCCAGCGACGTCACCGCAATCGTGCCCAGGAAACGATGTCGCACAGGCGCAATCGTCATCGACGCGAACACACTGCGGCCGACGGACCTCGGTAGGGCCGACAGGAGGCGTGTACGCCCACGGCCGTTCTGCATCCGACTGCGCGTGTGCTGCATCCATTCGTGGATCTCGCTCGGCGTCCGCCGATCGGCTCGCATCAGCACGTCGGACTGCACTGTCCGCACACCGTCGACCTCCACGTCGAATGCGACCTTCACCGAGACGTCGCGAGGGCGCGACAGCATGGGGAACGGCAGCCGGTGGAATGTGCAGTTGGCGTCCGGATGCTGCGCCACGGTCTCGGCGATCGCTCGTATCACGTGCGCGGTCGCCGAAGCGGCAGGACGGCGACCGGACCGGTCGAGCAGTCCGCTCACGTCGGCTTCTGTTCCGAGGTGAACGAGAGGCCGCCCTGCCATGGCGGTCGAGAAGTATTCGGTGTGCCTGCGCGGTTTCGGAAAAGGCAGGAGATCCACGCTGTTCATGCGCCCACGAGGTTTCGCAGCTGCCCCAGTGATGCGCATTCGAGCGCGTCCGCCACGTTCAACGAACGACCGGTGCGCGCCTCGACAGCAGTCGCAACCGTGAGCAGATACATCGAGTCCCAGGCAGGAAGGGCGTCGAACGGCAGATCGAGATGATCCGTGCCGACGTGCATTCCGGTTTGTGCGCATACGAGTTCGACGAATTCTTCGGCGTTCATGACGGACTGTCCTCTCGCGTCAGACGGACGTAGGGGGAAGGGGGGACGGAGTCGCCGGCCGTCAGCACGAAGTGCTGCCGGCCCTCGGCATCGGCATCGGCATCGGCCGAGCAGAACCCGTTCTCGGAGTACAACGTCGCCACGATGCCGTTCTTCGGGGAGGGTCGATACCATCCGACAACGCTGTGCGCGCCCTCCGACCATGCCGCGTCCACCACGGATCCGAGAATCGCCGTTTCGACACCTCGGGCGAGCACCCGGCACGACAATGCGAAGTTGCGGATGTGCAGCTCCGCTCCGTCGCGCTCGAGGAACAGGCATCCGACCATCCCGTGATCACCGAATCGGTCCGAACACCACACCGCAGCAACAGATGTCGACGGACCGTTCATCCATACCGTCACCGCAGCCTCGTCCATCCGCACCGTGGTCAGGTTGAACTGGTTGGTCCGCTGCGTGATCTGGGAAACCCGCGGGATCTCCGTGATGCGCGGCGCCCTGACGACCACGGCGGTGTCGAGCGCAGCGAGGTAGTCCTCGACGCTCCCGGCTGTGGCGCGTAGTTCGTGCCTGCCGATTTCGCGGCGGTACCGGACCGGACGCGCACGGTCTTCCTCGGTCACGTGCGCCGTGGTGAACCAACCGTCGCGGAGTATCCGCGGCACGTGCAGGGCCGGTTCGTCCGCGTCCACCCGAATCACCTCGACCTCCGGTCGGGCGGTACGCATCGACCCGCACTCGGACGCGGAGTCGTCGACGAACACGAACGAATCCGTGCCGATGTTGAGCCGTCCGGCCAATTCACCGAGGTTGAGAGGCTTCGGATCCCAGTTCGCGATTATCGCAACGAAGTCGTCCTCCGTCAGACCCATGGCGTCGTTCGTGGCGAACACTTCGCGGACCGCCGCGTCGTCGTTCTTGCTCAGCGCCGCAACGAGGACGCCCTGGGCAGCCAACTGTCGCACCACGTCGTGGACGGCGTTGAAGGCCGCTCCGCGAGGCCCGTCGCGCAGCACGATGCCGTGTGGTCCCGCCTCGGCGAGAATGCCACCCCAGAGAGTGCCGTCGAGGTCGAGGGCGAGGCACTTTCGCGTCATGCCCCGGGTGCTCCGTACGATGTGCCCGACCTGCCGGGCGACCTCCGCAAGGAACGCGTCACCGAGTTCGACCCGGGCATAGGCTGCCATGCGCTCGTCGGACAACGGACCAGTGACACACAGGATCGACTCCGAATCGACGACGTGCAGTCGAGACCTGTCGAGAGCGAGTTCCGCGAGTGCGGTGTTGAAGCGACGCCATGCCGCGGCCGCACGTCCCCGCGACTCGAGATCGACCAGCATCGCGAGGATTCGTGGTGGGAGCGGCACCGTGTTGACGACCAGAGTCCGGGCGTCGCCGTGCGTGTCGACAGCGACCACCAGGTCCGCATATGCGTCGTCGAGGGCCTCGAGGAGATCGTCGACCGTCCACGGTGCCCGGAGCCGATCGGTGACGATCGACGCGTCCAACAGGCACAGAGTCAGGTGCGGGCCGTGCTCGAAGACCGTTGCGGAGGGATCGCGCAGTTCGAGGCTCCAGCGGCCGAATCCTCCCACCCTCACCGCGGGAACCAGGCCATGGCGGAGCATTTCTGCCGTCAAGGCTCCCGTCACGCCGCGGACCGTCGTACTGCCGAGCACTGCGACACCGACGACGCGGTGCGCCGAGCCTGCGTCGACGGATCGGCCCTCGAACGACGACAACAACCGAGATGCGGCCGGACGGTCGGTCTCAGGAAGAGCCGCGAGGACGGACTGCAGTTCGACGACCTCACTCTCGAGCCGTCCGTCGCGCTTCAGTTCGACAATGCGCTCGAGGCCCGATACATCCGGCGAGGATGGTCGGATGTCGCCGTTCACGTTCTCGTCGGCGATCGGTGTCGACACCAGGTCGGTCACGGATTGACTCCTTCCACTGCGAAGCCACCCTTGATCCAGCGACTCGATTCGATCGCGACCGCAATTGCGCGCTGCCCGGGTTCGATGCACCGGGCGAGACGGTCGAGCTGAAGGAAGGAGAGGGCGTTGCCGCTGTTGCCCGTCTCGGCCACGCAGCTGATCTCTGTTGCACGATCGGCACCCAGCGCAGCCCGGATACGAGGGGACATCTTCCCCGAGAGTTGCGGGGGCAGAACGTAGTCGACCTCTTCGACCTTCCACCTCGCGAGGCGCAGCAGATCGGTGAACATCTCGCCGGCCATGTGCGGCACATACAGTTCGATTGCCTTGTAGTCCTCGGTGACGGCCTGCCGGTCCGTACCTGTCTCGGTGCGAATCCACCGAGACAGGTCCGCATCGCCGAACCACTCGATGACCTGACCGGGCAGACGGTTCCGTCCCTCGAATCGGGAGACGACCCGCCCCAGTCGCATGAGCGCGCCGTCCGGGTCGGCCGAGATGACCACGGCGCCGGCCCCGTCGCCGAAGAGCATGTAGTTGACCAGTTTCGAAGGCGGCATGGCTCCGGCCCCACGATCGAGGACCATGTGCTTGGCACACACATCGGCCCCGATGACGAGACCTGTTCGATGATCGTCGTCGAGCAACCGGCGCCCCACGTCCAACGCCTGGACTGCGCCGGCGCAACCGGATTGCACCTGGTATGCGGGGATGAGGTCGAGACCGAGCCGATCGGCGACCCCGGTGGCGGCGGTCGGCATGAGCGTGTCGGGCGTGGCCGTCGCAAGAACGATGAAGTCCAGATCCACCCGGTCGATCCCGGCCGCACCGATCGCAGCCTCCGCTGCCTCGGTACCGAGGTCGACGACACCGTGGGTCTGCTCACCGGAGTCGAGATCGACACCGAAGTAGCGGGTCCGTGTACCCACGAAATGGTCGACCCACTGCGCATTGATCCCGAAGGTCTCGTGGAGGAGAGTGTTGTCGACGGGATCGTTCGGGAGCGCCGTGCCGGTTCCGAGTATGAACGTATTCATCGTTTCCCTTCCGACCGGCGAACCGCGAACTCGATGAGGGTGTCGACGGTGACCAGACTTTCGACGAACTCGGTGATCTCGGGCGGTTCGTCGAATCGCACACGCTCCGCCAGCCGATCGGCGAGCTGCATCGCGAGGATCGAGTCGAATCCGAGATCCTCGCGCAGTCGCGCGCCCTCCTCGATCACGCTCGTCGCGTATCCGCTGATCTCCCCGATGGTTTCGCGCACGATCAGCGCAATGTCGCGGGTGTCGATCGATACGACACCGACCGGTTCCGGAGAGTCGTCACGAGAGATCCCGGTGGCGGACGGTGGGACTACCTGTTCCACCGAAGTGTCCCGAGCGGAACGATCGTCCTCGGACACCTCCGGTCCGCGGGACTGCGGCAACCGGCCCCCGGGGTAGAGCGGCAGAACGTGCTGGTCGTGGTCGAACTCGTAGACGGGCATGCGCACCGGCACCACATCTTCGGGCCGGTACAGGCCGTCCCATCGAACATCTGCGCCGTCCTCGTAGAGACGTGCAACCGAGTAAGCGAATTCGATGCCGGTCGATCGTTCTCCGTCCAGCGGTGCCAGTCGGGTGATTCTCGCACCGCCTTGTTCGGCGGCAAGCGATGTCAGCACGGCCCGTGGCCCGATCTCGAGCAGATGGGTGGGCTCTGTCGCAAGCAGTTCCGCGAGCGCGGTCCGGAATTGCACCGGCGCGGAGATCTGCTCGCTCCAGTACACGAGGTCGAGTGCCTCCGCGATCTTCGCACCCCGCAACGTCGAGAAGAACGGAATCCCCGGAACCCCTCGGCCGATCCTTCCTTCCATGGAGCGAGCGAACGCAGCCCCTGCCCCCGCCACGAGAGGCGAGTGGAACGCATGGGTGACCGCGAGCCGCCTCGGCGACCTGCCGTCCAGTGCGCGTTCGGCCTCTTCGATCGCGGCCCCCGTCCCGGCCAGCACGACCCGAGCGGGACCGTTGTCTGCGGCGATCACGACGTCGGTGCGCGAACCGATCCACTCCCGGGCGGCATCGACCGACATCTCGACGCTCGACATCGCCCCGGTTTCGGGCAGGTCACGCATCGCGCGTCCGCGGGCCAGGACCAATTCCGCTGCGGCCTCCGGGGGGAGGGCGCCGGTGATCGTCGCGGCGGCGATCTCTCCGATGCTGTGCCCGAGCACAGCGGCGGGCCGGATCCCGAGATCCGAGTACGCCCCGGTCAGGGCATACTGCAGAACGAACATCGCCGGCTGGCTCGACGCGGAATCCGTCTCGACGACACGAACGGTCTCCTCCGTGGGCGGACCGAGGAGAAGTTGCTCGACGGTCGCTGCAACGTCGTCGGGGAACAAGGTCAGTGCTCGGTCCACATGCGTGCGGACGGCGGGAATCGACGATGCGAGGCGCCGGGCGACCCCTGCGGTGAGCGACCCCTGGCCGGTGAACAGGAAGGCGACGCGGGGACGCACCCGATTCGGTGGAAGGCCGGACGCCACATGGTCTCTGAGCCGGGTCCGAAGCTGCGCGACCGCCGTCCGCCGATCCGGAGCAGCCACCGCGAGCCGCACGCGGCGATCCGACTTGACGAGATTCGTGCCTCGGGAAACACGCGCGAAGTCGCTGTCCGACACCCCGTCGAGGTACTCCGCGACACGCGCGATATTCACGGACAGCGCGGCGGGGGTGGCGGCGGAGACGGTGACCACCCCTATCGACGACCCACTCGGTCGTAGTCGCGGGGTGGGCACCCCCCGCAACAGCATGTGCACATCGGTGCCGCCCATGCCGAAGCTGCTCACACCGGCGATCGCACGTGCAGGCAGCCGGGTGGGGCCGGTGGCAAGCGAGAGGCCTTTGTCGGCAAGCCCCAACTTCGGATTCTCGTCGACGGCGAACAGGGACGGGGGCAGAATCCGATGCTCGAGGGCGAGACACGCCTTGATGGCGCCGGCGATGCCGGCGGCGCCTTCGAGGTGCCCCACGTTGCCTTTGACCGAACCCATGAGGCAGGGGGCCGCTCTGCCGGAGAACACTTCGCCCAAGGCATTGGCCTCGATCATGTCACCGAGCGTCGTTCCGGTACCGTGCGCTTCCAGGAAGTCCACGTCGCCTGCACAAACGTCTCCGGCGCCGAGTGCACGACGGAGAACATCGACCTGCGCCCACTTGCTGGGGGCCGTCAGACCGTTGCTGCGACCGTCGTGGCCGACCCGGCCTCCGAGTACTTCCGCATACACCGTCCCGGAGGCCTCGACCTGGTCGTCGAGGACACGGAGCACGACGACACCCACTCCCTCCCCGCGCCCGATCCCGTTCGCGCCGGCCGAGAACGGTTTCGATCGCCCGTCCGGTGCCGACAATCCGGTAGAGCTGTAGAAGGCGGGGAGTGCGGGCGACAGCATGACGTTGACCCCGGCCACCAACGCGACGTCGCAGTCGCCCGCCCGGATCGCCTGCGCGGCCAGGTAGAAGGCCACGAGCGAGGACGAGCACGCGGTATCGACGGACATGCTGGGCCCGCGCAGATCCAGGTGGTAGGACACCCGGTTCGCGATCATGCACTGCCCGCTTCCCGCGCCGAGATGCGGTGACATCGCGGCGGGATCCGCGACGTTCAGGGCCGTCCAATCACTGGACATCACACCGGCATACACGCCGGTGGAGGTTCCGGCGAGACTCGCCGGAGCGATCCCGGCATCCTCGCACGCGCGCCACGCTGCTTCGAGAACGAGTCGCTGCTGCACATCCATTCCCGAAGCTTCGGTGGGGTTGATTCCGAAGAACGAGCAATCGAATCCGGCCGGATCGTCGATGTAACCCGCAGGCGGCACGCTGCCGGGTGCGTCCGGCACCAGCCAGCGCGTGGAGGGGATCTCGGAGATACCGTGTTCGCCTCGGACGAGCAACTCCCAGAACTGTTCCCGCCCGGAAGCCCCGGGGAATACACAGTCGATGCCGACCACACCGACCCGACGATGCCTCGAATGTGTGTCCATCGCGGTCACGATGCCGACGTCCGTGTGGTCTGTGTCTCGAGGAATCGGGCCATCGCGGCGATCGTCGGGTGGTCCCATGCCAGCGTCGGCTCGACCTCGATCTCGAAGGTGTCCTCGATCTCGCCGCAGAGGGTCAGCGCGTAGACGGAATCCAATCCGTACTCGGCCAGGGGTCGGTCGATGTCGATCGAATCGATGTGTCGGTCGAGGAATCCGGCCACCCGCGAGGAGAGCCAGTCGGCGATCTCGACGTGTCCGATGTTGTCCATTGTGTCCTCCGCTGATCGGTGGAGTCGGCTTCAGGTGTTACGGAAGGCGGCGAGCGACCGGCCTGGCGGCCAGGTCGAAAGCCCGGCCGTGTTCGGCACGTCCGAGGAGTTCGGTGAGCACGGTCCCGTCGTCCGGGGCCGGTATGCGCTGTCTGTACAGCCTGGCCACGAGGCGACGTTTCGCACGACGCGCCCACGCGTCCTTCCCGTCGGATGCGAGCGTCACCGCGCCCGCGGCGACGAGCAGCGCGTAGCGCTCGGTCAGGCGCAGAGCGGAAGGGGTGGTGGCGACTCCTGTCGCGGCAGGTCCCAGGGCCCGGGCGCCGTGAGAAAGCTCACCGAGCGCATGTGCGAGAGCTCGATCGATGTCGTCGACCGGATCGAGTCGTGCCCGCAAGCCGAGCAGCATCGGATCCGCCGATCGCCCGACGAGGGCCAACTCGTCGAACCTCACAGGGGGTAGGACATCTGCCGTGTCGGAATCAGGCAGATCCGCACCGTCCAATCTGGTGATCCGTGCCAGTTGTGAGAGGATCGTGAGCTGACAGCTGACGCCTCCGGCGTGTCCGATCGCCAGTGCGGGGATGTCACGGAAGTGCTTGCCGAACATCGCGTACGGTCCGCGGCGCAGATAGAAGCGTGCGCCGAGGAGCACCGACAGCGATCGCATGGTGTCCTCGAGCATGCGCGGGACGAGATACTTCGTCGCTGCGCACAGCGCTCCCGCCCCGGCAGGCGAAGTATGGAGGGCACGTGCCGTTTCGCGAACCATCGCCTCGGCGACGAGCAGATCGACGAAGGCGTCGCCCAGGACGGCGCGGGCATGTGGAAGTTCCACGAGCCGTCGGCCGTAGAGACACCGTTCCCGGGCGAACTTCAGTACGAGGAACAACGCTTCGTCGACGGGTCCCAGTGCAGCGCCCGCTGCGATGCATCGGCTCACCTGGAAGGAACGCAGTGCAATCTCGACCGCCGCCCCACGCGCACCGATGCGGTCGGTATCGAGGAGCGAGACTCCGCCGAAATCGACACCCCCGAGCCGGCAGCCCCTCAAGCCCAGCGTGCGGTAGCGCGTGGTCCGGTCGATCACCGGATCGTCCAGCGGCACGAGGAAGAGCGAGTGTGCACGCGGCCCCTCGACCCGATCGGTCCGAGCGAACACCACAGCGCTGTGTGCGCGCTCGATGTTGTTGATCAACTGCTTTCCACCTCGTAGGCGGAGGATGTCCTCGTCCTGGACGGCGGCGCATTCGTTGGACGTGAAGTCGTTGCCGTGATCGAGTTCGTGATATGCGACCGAAATCTTGTTCCCGGCGAGTACCGAATCAGCGATTTCTCTCTTCTGCCGCCCATCTCCGGCTGCGTAGACGTTGAGCGCCGCCATGAAGGTGGTGATTCCGTAGCCCAGTCCGAGAGCTGCGTCGCGCGCGAACACCGGCCGGAGCGTGTCGACGAGGGCCGGGACCGATTCGAACCTGCCACCCAGGTCCGCCGGAACGAAGTGTGCATCGAAACCGGCTCCGAGAAGAGCATTTTCGGCATCAACGAGTATCTCGTCCCGCTCGTCCGCTTCGACGATGCGGTGGGCACCGAGCGGATTGTCGATGTCGTAGGGATCGCCGAACAGCGATTCGATGTCGCTCGTGGGGTGGGCAATCGTCATGATGCCTCCGCATCCGTCGAGTTCGTGTTCACCCCGTGCCCCGACCCGCCGGGAAGCAGTGTGATCTTGTGTCCGAAGGCCGTCGCGTCCGCGAACACCATGACCGCCTCGTCGGTGAGGTGATCCGGCCTGTCCGTCGGCATGCCGAGTGCGTCCGCCACCGCATGCAGCGCGAGTCGCAACCACAACGCGTTCTGCCACAGCGGGTTGCCGTCCCCTGCCCGGGTATCGCAACCGTGCACCCATACCGCGACCGCTGCAGCGCCGGCGATGCACGCGGCAAGGCGTTCGGCCGCATCGAACGCCTCGACCGAGGTCTCCACCGAGGCGCGTGGCTGCGAATGCACCTGTGCGGTCAATCGGTCCAGCTCGGCGGCGAGTCCGGTGACACCGGTGCGCACTTCGTCGGCGACAGGGCCACTCAGCCCGCGGCCGGCAGAGCCGTCCGTTGCCACCCGGCGCAGGAATCGCAGCACCGACAGCCCGCGTTTCGGCAACAGGGACAGACGTTCCGGACGGAACTCGGGTAGCTCGGCGTTCGGATCGGCCGCGACCCGGAGGGCGTCGTCCTCGCCGGCACCGGCCTCACCTCTCCGCCCCAGCAGAACGGGGAACTGACTCACGAGAGTCGTGAGGTTGACGATGGTGTTGCCGTCGAACAACGAGACGATGCGGTGGTCACGTTCGATCTTCGAGAACGTCCCGTGGTCGGTGGAACCGACGACGAGCGATCGCGCCCCCACCAGACGGCGGACGGAAACCATCGAATTTTCGACGAGCGTCGGCACGAGGTACTTCGCGGCCGCGGCGATCGCGGAGTGCTCCTGCGGCAGCGCGTGGACACTGCGCGCAGCGAAGGTGGTGAAGGCCTCGGCCAGCACGTGGGCTGCCACTGCATCGGCGACGACCGCGCGGGCTGCGGGCAGCTCGAGGAGCGCACGTCCGTAGAGTTCCCTGCCCAGTACGAAACCACCCGCGATCGCCAGCGCATGGTCGGACGCCCCGAGTGAAAGATAGCAGCACATGGTGCGGGTGAGCTGCATGGCCGAGAGCACGATCTCGAGGCCGCGCCCCACACCGCCGACGATCGCGTCGGCGGGGACGGATGCCTGGTCGAAGCGGATCCCGCTGATGTCCGCGCCACGAATACCGTGAGTGAGTTCCTTCGGGAGGGTCTGCCAGCTGTCCGGGGTCAGCTCCGCCTTCTCGACCAGCACCAGGCTGTACGCTCTCGGCCCGGCATCGGACGACGTGCGTGCCAGGACGCAGAGTGCGGCGCCTCGCGTCGCATTGTTGATCAGCCATTTCTCCCCGGTGAGCCGGAAGCGGGTGACGGCGTCGACGTCCGTCGCTTCCGCGACGACCTCTCCGGCGAGGAGATCGCTGCCGTGGCCTCGCTCGGTCAGCGCCCAGGAGACCGCACCGCCCGCGCCCACGATCTCGGCCAGACGGGCCCGTTGGGCGGGAGAACCGGCGATCCACACACAGACCGCGCCGAGATAGGTCTTGCCGTGTGCCACCGCGAGGGTCACGTCGAACGACGCGACTTCGCGCATCAACCTGCCGGTGCGCTCGTAGTCGACGAGCTCACCGCCGTCGGCGACCGGAATGTAGTGGCGCTGCAGGCCGATCGCGTCGAACGCTGCGATGGTCCGCTCGGGGAAGGCATCCCGCGCGTCGAGAGTCTCGCATGCTGCCGGAGACAGTCCGTCGAGCACGGCGCGCAGCGCGACCTCGACGGGAACATCGTTCGACGACCGTGGACTCATGCGTTCACGCGCCCGAGTACCGATCCGATCGCGATCTCGTCGAATGCTCCGTCGAGGAATCGCGTCCGCATCTCTGCGCGGCGGATCTTGCCGCTCGTGGTGCGCGACACAGTTTTCCGTGGCGTCAGGATTATCGCGGCCACGGCGGCTCCGTGGTCGAGTCGAATCCGCTCGCGTATGCAGGACCGGACGTCGGCCCAGTTCGCGTCGCCGCCACCGTCTGCGACTTCCTGCACGACGACGATGCGACCGTCGTTCTCCCCCGTGCCGAACGCGGCTGCCAGTCCCCCGGCCAGGGCCGGGTGCGCTTCCCGCGACGAATGCTCGATGTCCTGGGGGTAGAGGTTGCGCCCGTTGACGATGATGACGTCCTTCGCGCGGCCCGTGACGTACAGCCGTCCGTCCACGAAGGCACCGAGATCACCTGTGCAGAGATAACCTCCCAGACCGTCCACGGTCCGCTCGAAGGTCTCGGCGGTGGCGGCAGCGTTGTTCCAGTATCCGGCAGCGACGCTTGCTCCTCTCACACGGATCTCCCCGATCCGGCCGTCGACCATTCGCGCCTCGGTCCGTGGATCGACGATCGCGACGTCGAGACCCTCCGCGCGGCCACAGCTCACGAGGCTTCTGAGACCATCTGCGACCGCTGGTACCACGCGGTTCTCCGCCAACGCATCCTCGTCCACCTCGAGGACATGGAACGGCTCCGGGTCGTCGGAGGTCACCATGAGCGTGCTCTCCGCCAACCCGTAACAGGGACACAGTGCTTCGACCGCGAGCCCGGCACCGGCGAAACGGTCCGCGAACGCGCGAAGCGTCTGGGCTCGGATCGGTTCCGACCCGTTGAGGACCGTCCGGATCTTGCTCAGATCGAGGTCGCGGATCTGCTCCTCGGTCACCCGCCGCACACACATGTCGAAAGCGAAATTCGGTGCGACCGTGCCGGCCGCACGGAAATCGCTGAGCATCTTCAACCACAGATGGGGACGCTTCAGGAAGGTCGCGGGTGACATGTGCACGCCGCGGTGACCGCCGAACAGCGGGTACAGGATCTGCCCGATCAGACCCATGTCGTGGAAGTGAGGCAGCCAGCCGGCCACCGTCGAGCTGTCGGGCAGACGGCTGGCCCGGTCGATCACGGCAAGGTTGTGGGCCAGGTTGCGACGGGTGACCATCACACCTTTGGGGTCGCTCGTGGAACCGGAGGTGTACTGGAGGAAGGCGATGGCGTCCGGGGAATGGAAGGGCTGGGCATGGGACGGGGATCCCAACGTTTCGTCGGGCACGGCGGTCTCGATCACTCCCACCGACGGGCAGTTGTCGGACATCGACTCGCCGAGCCATCCTTCGACCACAGGAGCGAGATCCGTAGTGGTGATGATCTCGGAGACTCCAGCGTCCGTCACGATGCGGGCGAGCCGGCTCATCCCCTTCTCGTCAGTAGGGAGCGGTGCCGGAACCGCGATCATTCCCGCGTAGAGACATCCGAGGAAGGCGTTGAGGAAGCCGAGCCCGGGGGCCGTCAGGATCAGCACACGATCGCGCGGGTCGTGTCGGGCGAGCAGGTCCGATCCGGTCGCCGACGCCGTGCGATGCAGTTGCGACCAGGTCCGCGTCTGTTCCTCGATCACATGTCCGCGATCGTCGACGTACTCCACGGCGATCGCGTCGGGACGCGTGGTCGCGAAGTACTCCAGCCGCGCGACGAGATCCGGTGTCGTCGGTGCGGCCGCGTGAGTGTCGGGCATATCTCTCCCACCAATCCGGTCATCGATCGAGACGGGGCGCAGCGCTGGCGAAGACCCTGTTCGCGCAACCCCTACGGAACCGAAACTGTACTTCTCGCAGCTTTTTTCGAACTTCGCTGCCGCTAAAGAACCGCCATATGACGGGGCGCACAGTCGGTGCGGCGAATGCACGGGTCACCGTTGCCGTAATGCAGCGTTCTGTCCATGTCGCCGTAACCGACTGCATGTAGCCTCGACGACTCCTGCCCTCGGTGATCGCACCGCGCAGGCGGCCGGATCCGGCGGCCCGACAATCACGGGCAGGTACCTCGGAACAGAAAGGGCACGACATATGACGGCCGGTTCCCTCATGACCACCCGACGGGGGCGCGTACTCAAATGGGTCGGGATAACACTCGCAGTAGTCTTCGTTCCGCTCGCGGTCTACGCGGCATGGGCGTCCACCAAGGAATACACGCTCGTCGCACGCACCGAGATCGACGGTACGGCCGACGAGGTGTGGGCCGTGCTCACCGACCGTGAGTCGTATCCGTCGTGGAATCCGTTCATCGTGTCCTCGGTGGGCGAGCTCGCAGTCGACGGCACGATCACCAACGTCCTCGTCGGAGCCGGCGGCGGAGAATCCACCTTCACGCCGAAGCTCCTCACCGTCGATCCAGGCGAAGAGCTGCGATGGAAGGGAACCGTGGGCGTTCCGGGAATCTTCGACGGCGAGCACTACTTCAGGATCGAGGACACCGGCAACGGCCGCGTCGTGCTCGAGCACGGTGAGATCTTCTCGGGGATCGCGGTACCGCCGATGATGGGTTACCTGCGCGACGACACCTATCCTCAGTTCGTTCTCATGAACGAGGCTCTGGCCGAGCAGGTTTCACTACGGCGCTAGAAGTCGGCGGCACACAGGTGCGGCCCGGACGGAATGTCCGGGCCGCAACCGTTCGTTCCTCTTCTCAACCTCGGAATTCGAGGACCGCAGATGTGCACGTGAAGCCTGCACCGCCCCCGACGAGCAGGATCCGGTCCCCCGGCTCGAGACCGCCCTCGGCGCACATGCGCTCGAGGCCCACGAATTGGTCTCCGGCCCCCAGATGCCCCATCTGCCTGGCGAACCGCCAGTTCGTACGATTGATGTCGACAGGTATGAGAGCCTGAAGTTGCCAGTCCAGCTTGGTTTTCCCCACCGCAGGGACGATCACCCGAGTCATATCGCCGATCTCCGATTCGGCGTCCGCCAGGGCCCGGCCGACGGAAGTCGTCACCGCGTCGACGAGTCTGCCTGCCGCCGCACGCATCCCACCCGTCGAGATGAAGTAGTCGAAGCGCGCACCGATGTCGATCGTCGTCGTGCTCGGACACGTCGCGAACTGCGGTCCGCGCACCACCTTCTCGAGATCGTTGGCTGCTTCCGTGTGCGTCGAGACGAGTTCGAACTTCCCACCGGTCGACGACAGCACCACAGCACCTGCACCGTCCCCGTAGACGACACCGGATTCGGTTCGCCACCGGTCGACGGGGCCACCATCGAAGCGGTCGGCCGTCGTGAGCAGGATGTGGCCGTTCACAGAGGGCAACAGAGCGGCGGCGAGTTCGAGCCCACTCAGTCCGACATTGCACTGCTGTTGCAGGTCGAAGGCACGTGCACCCGGACGGGCGGCGTGCGCTGCCACGTAGGAGGCCGCGGGCCACATGTCGACACCCTGGAACCAGATACCGCTGTGGAAGACGATGTCGATGTCGTTCGAATCGATCCCGGCATCGGTGACAGCCTTCCCGGCGGCCTCGACTGCCATCTGCGGCGGGACCAGCTCGCGCTCGATGCTCGCACCCTCGAAACCGTCGGCCTCACGCGATTCCTCGCTGTAGAGCCCCTGGTCGACCGCAGAGGAGGTCGTCACGGAGCTCGGCACGTACGCTCCGACACCGGCGACGAACGTGTTGTTCCATTTCATGGGGCTTCTCCTGAAGTCGAACGGGTGGATTCCGATAGCGGTCGGGAGGGCACTGCTCGGGCAGCATCGGCATCCCAGGTCACCGGAAGAGACGACACGCCGTTGACGAGCAGCCCTTCCGGTCGGGGCACGTCGGCCGCGGGGATCGCGAGCGCCAGTCCGGGAAGACGACGCAGGATCTCGTTGAAGGACACCCGAAGCTCGGCGCGGGCAAGCGCCGCGCCGATGCAGAAGTGCGGACCGTGGCTGAAGGACAGATGCGGGACGTCCTTTCTTTCCAGATCGAGGTGTTCCGCTCCGGGATATCGATTCTCATCGCGGTTCGCTGCGATGAGGCTCGGCAGAACAGCACTTCCCGCAGGGATCCTCACGCCCGAGAGTTCCACATCCTCCGCCGCGATCCGGAGCAACCCTTCCGTTCCCGGACCGAACAAGCGGAGGAGTTCCTCGACCGCGGTGTCGACGATTTCGGGTCGGGAACGGAGCAGTTCCGCAGCGGCAGGATCCAACATGAGCGCGAACACACCGTTGGCGATCATGTTGACGGTGGTCTCGTGTCCGGCGACCAGGAGACTGACCCCGAGGAAGGTCAGTTCAAGTTCCGAGATCGCACCTTTCGCGTCGTTCTGCACGACCAGGTCGCTGAGGATGTCGTCCTGCGGGTTTGCACGCTTGCTCGCGATGAGCTCGGTGAGGTAGACGAACAACGCCCCCTGCGCTTGTTGAACTTGCTCTGCGGTGTATTCCGCGGTTGTGGTGGCGAGGAATGCGCGCGACCATGCTCCGAACTGTTCCCGATCGCTCATCGGCACACCGAGCAGTTCGCAGATTACCTGGACGGGCAGTCGACTTGCGAACATCTCGACGAGATCCGCGGTCGGACCGGCTTCGATCATCTCGTCGAGGTACTGCTCGACGAGACCGGTGACGTGCGGCTCGAGTACGGCGACGCGGCGGGAGGTGAACGTCCCCGAAATCATCTTGCGTACCCGGTTGTGGTCGGGAGGGTCCATATTGAGGAGGGTCGGGAAGTTCTGCGGGGCCGGCCCGAGGCGAGGCGCTCCTTCGGCCAGGGTGGCGGCACGTGAGAAGCGGGGATCGGACAGAACCGTCCTCACGTCGTCGTATCGCGTGACGAGGTAGGCGCGATCACCCGACGGCATCTGCACCCGTCCGACCGCCTCATGTTCCTGGATCTCGCGGTATTCACGCGCGACACCCATCGCCGACGGGCGATCGAACGGATAGCTGTACGGACATCGCCCCGTATGCTCGCTCGTGTCGCCGGTCGATTCTGCTGCTGTCGAAGTCACTGGTTCCCTTTCCTGCATGCTGCGGCGATCGGAACTCGACGGTAAAGAGAGACAGTCTGTGGGACAACCGGATTCAGCAATACTTTAGGAATTCCCACAGCGGTTCGAAACGGTCGCTTCAGACGCGTGCCCCCCAGGAGTTTCGGGCGTATTCCTAGGCTTCTCACCGAACGTGTCGATCACACCGAAAGAGCAGCCGATGACGGAAATCTCCGAACGCCCCGAGCAGTACGACGTGGTCGTCGCCGGTGCAGGTCCGGCCGGAATGATGACAGGATTGTGCCTGGCGCTCCAAGGCGTCGCGGTTGCGGTTCTCGAGACAGCTCCCTCTGCCGCCCGCACGTTCCGTGGTGAGTCGATCTCCCCCGACTCGGTGACCGCGCTCCGGCGCCTCGGGGTACTCGATCAGCTGCCGGCCGATCGCACGATGCCGGTGTCGGGCATACGAATTGTCGATGCCGGCCAGGAGGTACTCACCGTCCGCTTCTCCGAACTCGCAGACGCTGAGGAGAGCCCTCTGGAGATCCCGCAGGATTCGCTACTCGACGCCATCGACGCTGCCGCTGCACGGTTTCCGTCATTTCGGCTGATTCGAGGCGCATCGGTTCAGGAGCTGATTCGTCGCGGACCACGCATCGTGGGGGTGCGCTACCGGATCGGAGAGGACGAGAACACGATCACCGCACGGGTGGTGGTCGCCGCGGACGGACGGTACGGCAAGCTGGGTGCTGCGGCCGGCCTCGTATCCCGTAAGCAGCCGATGCGCCGGGATTTCTTGTGGTTCAAGGTGGACCCACCTGCGGGATGGGATCTGACCCGCTACCAGGTCCACCTCGCCGACGACGCCCACGTGATGTGCATACCGACAGTTCCGGGGATCCTCCGGCTCGGCGTGAACATCCCTCCCGGAGGCCTGAGCAGGATCCGCAAGGCCGGTCTGCCGTCCTTGTACAGCAGCGTCGCCCGGATAGTCCCGGACCTCGCCGAGGCAACAGAACACTCCGTCCGAACGTGGCGTGATACGTCGATGCTCGAGATCTTCAGCAGCCGATGCCCCCGATGGAGCATCCCCGGCCTGGTCCTCGTCGGCGACGCGGCGCACACCCTCACACCGGTCCTGGCCCAGGGGGTCAATCACGCGATTCTCGATGCGGTCGTTCTGGGGGATCAGCTCGGGCCGGCACTCCGCGCCGAGGAGTCCGACATCTTCGTCGACGAGCGGTGCAGAATCTTCCAGGAACTGCGCGAACCCCACGTGGATCAGGCACGAGCACTGCAGTTCCGGCAGGAGAGTGCGTTCGCGCAGTCCGGCGCATTACCCACACTTGCCCGGCGTTCGCTGTACCGCACGATCGACCGGCTACCCGTCACGAAGAATGCCATCTGGGGTCGCTTGTACTACAGCCTGGCCGGCGGCCGAAATCCCGCCGCAGAGGCCTTGGACCGCCTGGTCGCGCGGATACCGCAAACGGTGTGACGCCGCACCGCCGAACGGCGTTCGCGGCATACGAATCGGCGGCACCACAAGAATCAGGGGAACCAATCGAGCATCCGTCCCCGCGACCAGCAGCGGCCGACTGCATCCACGTGCTGCTCGGATCCGCGGTACACGGCCACGCCCACGATGCTGTGGCCGGAGGCCGGACGGTCACCGAGCGTCGGGACCGACGGTGCGGCGCCGACCCCCTCGGCCGACACCCACGCGACCGTCCGTCCCGCGGCCGCCTCGCGAAGACTGTCGACGAACGACGGGCGCCGCGGAATTGCCAGGCGCGACAACGCCCAGGTCGTCGTCACGACGGGCAGAGCACCCTCGGGTACCGCCGCGATCCCCTCGGGCAGCAGTTCCACGACGTCGCCGCAGAACCGGACGGGCGGATCCTCGGCGAGCAGGGCGTCCTCGACGTCGGGCCGGCGCCGCGTCACGGCGACGCGCGCGACCACCGGAGGCATCGCCCGGTCGGGAACCGTCCCGCCGTGGACGATCGAACAGCTCTCCTGCACAGGAGAATCCGGGTCACCCAGGAACACCCCGTCGCTGTAGGTAATGCCCACGCGGTCGACGCACAGGTTCAGCGCCGCGGGGCGCCCCACGTCGATCAGGCCGATCGCGGTCGCCCCCGCGCGGTGGGCCGCTTCGGCGATCGCCGGGTGGAGCACTGCGTAGCGTCCCGCCTCGTCGACGGCGGCCCTCCTCGGAGGATCTGCCATGTCAGCTCACTCCTCGTCGTCGGCATCGGCGCGCGGACGACCGGGCCCGCGTATGCGCCCCACCTCGCGCGGCATCCGGCCGGCCTCGGTGAGGGCCCGCCGGAGCAGGAACTCGATCTGGGCGTTGGTGCTGCGCAACTCGTCGGCAGCCCACCGCGCGAGCGCGTCGTGGACTGCCGGGTCGAGGCGCAGCAGCACCTTCTTACGTTCGGCCATGCCGCATGATCCCTACTGGTACAGCGATCCCGTGTTGAGGACGGGCTGAGCACTCTGGTCTCCACACAACACGACGAGGAGATTCGAGACCATCGCGGCCTTGCGTTCCTCGTCGAGCTCGACGGTGTGCTCGGCCTCGAGGCGGGCCAGGGCGGTGCCGACCATCGAGACGGCGCCTTTGACGATCTGCTCGCGGGCGGCGATGACGGCGCCGGCCTGCTGACGTCGCAGCATCGCCTGGGCGATCTCGGGTGCGTAGGCGAGCTGGTTGATGCGGGTCTCGATGACGCGGATACCGGCGGACTGCACGCGGTCGTGGACCTCGGCCGAGAGCTTGGTGGTGATCTCGTCGGCGTTCTGACACAGCGACATCACTTCCGGCGCAGCGTCGTACGGGTACGAGCCGGCGATGTGACGGACCGCGGCCTCGGTCTGCACGGCGACGAACTCCTCGAAGTCGTCGACGTCGAAGACGGCGCGCGCGGTGTCCTCGACCTGCCACACGATGACCGCCGATATCTCGATGGGGTTGCCGTCGGCGTCGTTGACCTTGGCTCTGCCCGTCTCGTGGTTGCGGATGCGGGTGGAGATCTTGCGGCGGGTGTTGAGCGGGTTCATCCAGCGCAGACCGGGTTCGCGCAGGGTGCCGGTGTACGAGCTGCCGAGGAGCTGGAGGACGCGGGCCTCGTTCGGTTCGACGAGGACGAGTCCGGCGAGCGGCACGAGGGCGAGCACCACGATGACGGCGCCGACGATGATCAGCGGGACCGTGACATCCACCGCTCCCCAGCCGATCAGCCCGGCGCCGACGGCGATTGCGACCAGAGCGGCGATCAGCACCGGCCAGCCGTTGGACGAGGGGCCCGGCCGCTCGACGGTCACGGGCGACTGCACGACATCCATGTTACTACCTCCCAGAGTCAAAGCGATATTAAAGTGATATCACATTTCTACGGCTGCGGACAGCGTTCCTTCCGCGCATCGGGCGCGATCGCGGCATGATGAAGGACAACGATCCGAGAGGGAGGCTCGCGATGCTCGCCGACGAGGCACTCGATGCGGCCGAGGTACAGACCGCCGATGCGACGCCGGTCGACATCGTCGTGATCGGCGCCGGGCAGGCCGGCCTGTCGACCGCCTACTTCCTCACCCGCTTCGGAGTCGCACCCGAAACCGGATTCGTCGTCCTCGACCGCTCGTTCGGCCCCGGCGGGGCATGGCAGGACCGCTGGCCGTCGCTGACGCTGAGCACCGTCAACGGCGTCCACGACCTGCCCGGCCTCGCGTTCGCGGACGTCGTCGACACCTCCGCGGGAGAGGTTCCGGCCGCCTCTGCGGTACCGCAGTACTACGCCGCCTACGAAAAGGAGTTCGACCTTCCCGTCCACCGACCCACCACCGTGCGGGTCGTGTGCGACCGCGGCGAGCGACTGCGCGTGGAGACCGAATCGGCCGTCTACGCGACACGCGGCATCATCAACGCGACCGGCACCTGGGAACGCCCCTTCGTCCCGTGGTATCCCGGCGCCGCGCGCTTCACCGGACGGCAACTGCACACCAGGGACTACCGAACGGCCGAGGAATTCACCGGGCAGCACGTGCTCGTCGTCGGCGGCGGCATCTCCGCGGTCCAGCTCCTCGACGAGATCTCGCGCGTCACCGAGACCACCTGGGTGACGCGACGCGAACCCGCTTGGAGCGAGGAACCTTTCACAGCCGAGCGCGGTCACGCTGCCGTCGCGCTCGTGGAGGATCGGGTACGACGCGGACTGCCACCCGGATCGGTCGTCTCCGTCACCGGGCTCCCGCTCACCCCGGCGCTGCGGGCCGCGCGCGAACGCGGCGCGCTGGAGCGGTCCCCGATGTTCTCCGAGATCACCGAGACCGGGGTCCGGTGGAGCGACGGGCGGACACTCGACGTCGACGTCATCCTGTGGTGCACCGGATTCCGAAGTTCCCTCGACCATCTCGCGCCGCTGTCGTTGCGCAACGCCGGTGGCGGCATCACGATGGACGGCCGGCTCGCGACCCGCGTCGCGAAGGATCCGCGCATCCACCTCGTCGGCTACGGCCCGTCGGCGTCCACGATCGGGGCGAACCGCGCCGGTCGCGCCGCGGCCCGGGAACTGGTCGACCATCTCACCGGCGAGGTGCCGCAACAGTGAGCGGGCGGGGCGGATCGGTGCTGCTGGTCGCGCTCGCGACCACCGCCAGCCTCGTCGCATCGGCACCGGCCCTGGTCGACGTCGCGCTCCCTCCCCCACCACCGGCGCCGGTCGCTCCTCCCCCGACACCGCTGACCGCCGACGAACTGACCGTGCGCACCCTGCCGGTCGTCGTGACGATCGACGCGAGCGCGGGATGGACGGGCATGACGGGCACCGGGATCGTGATCACCCCCGACGGCACGGTCGTCACGAATCATCATGTGGTGAGCGGAGCCACCGACATCAGCGCGGTCAGCGGCGCGAACGGCCTGATCTACGACGCCGAGGTCCTCGGCTACGACCGCGAGCGCGACCTCGCGGTCCTGCGACTCGGCACCGCGAGCGACCTTCCGGCCGCCGTGATCGCGGAGGACCTGCCGCCGGTGGGCAGCCGGGTCACGGCCTTCGGGAACTCCCAGGGCGGTGGGGTCGTCGTGGCGACACCCGGCACCATCGTCGAGTTCGACCGCAACGTGGTGGTGCGCGACGCCACGGACGGTTCGCGGCACCGCCTCACGGGGATGATCCGCACCGACGCCCCGATCCGGCCGGGTGATTCCGGCGGGCCACTGGTCGACGAGTACGGAACGGTCGTGGGGATCAACACCGCGGGTGCGGTGCAGCGGAACATCGACACCTCGCCCGATACGACCCCCGAGGCGTACGCCGTGCCCATCACCGAGGCGATCACCGTCGTCGAGCAGGTGCGGACGGGAGTGAGCGAAGGGTCGGTGCACGTGGGCCCGACGCCCCGGCTGGGCGCGAGCGTCACCACCGCCCGCAAGGACGGGCAGGATCTCGGGGCCGAGGTGCTGTGGGTGTCCTACGACAGTCCCGCCTATCACGCCGGTCTCGACGCCGGCGACGTCGTGGTGTCGTTCGACGGGGAGCGCGTCTCGTCGACCGGAGAACTCGAGGAACGTCTGCTCCGTCACCGTCCCGGCGACGTCGTGTCGATCGAGTGGACCACCGAGAACGACGAAAGGCGTTCCGCAGACATCGTTCTCGAAGTCGGACCCGCACGCTGACGGCGACGCTCACGGAAAAATCGGTTGATCGGTCACCCGGGGGGCGAAGACACTTGACCTCGAGTCGCCTCGAGGTCGCAAGATCTCATCGGACCGTCCGACGACCGGGGGAACGCGATGAGCAACCACACCGCATCACCGACGCACCGGCGTCCGCGCCTGGCGCGCGGACCCGTGCGGCCGTTCGCTCATCCGCAGTACCGCCTGCTGATCCTGGCGCTCGCCGCGGGACTGCTGTCCGTGGGCACCTGGCTCATCGCGGTGGTGTGGCAGGTCGTCGAGATGGGTGGCGGTCCGGCCGAACTGTCCTCGGTCGCAGTGGGGCCTGCCGTGGGCATGCTCCTCGTCGCACTTCTCGGGGGTGTGCTCGCCGATCGGATCCCGCAGCGCACCCTGCTCCTCGCGACGTACATCGTCCGGGCGGTGCTGGTCGCGGTGACGGCTGCGCTCGCCGTGAACGGATCGATCGCCTTCTGGCATCTCACCGTCGTGGGTTTCGCACTCGGGCTCGCCAACGGTGTCCAGTTCCCGGCCTATTCGGCACTGTTGCCGTCCATCGTCCCGCCGCAGGACCTGCTCGCCGCGAACGGTGTCGAGGGTGTGCTCCGGCCGACGCTCGTGCAGGCGGCCGGTCCGGCGGCGGCGAGCGCCGTCGTGGCGGCCTCGTCCCCCGCCGTCGCCATGTGCACCGTCGCGCTCCTCGAGGTGGTCGGGGCATTGTGCATCCTCGCGATGCACCCGACCGTGGTCCGCTGCGACGACACGCGGACCGGAGGGTCGAGCGGATTCCGTTCCGTGCTCGACGATCTCGCGGAGGGTGTGCGGTTCACCGTGCGCACGCGGTGGTTGCTCGGAACGCTCCTGTTCGGGTCCGTCGCGGTCTTCTGCGTGCTGGGACCGATCGAGGTGCTGATCCCGTTCGCGATCCGCGAGGCGACCGGGGGCGGGCCGTTGCAGCACGCGATGGTGATGGCCGGTTTCGGTGTCGGTGGGGCAGTCGGGTCGATGCTCGTGGCGTCGCTGCGGCTGCCGAGGCGCTATCTCACCGTCCCGCTTCTGATGTGGGGGCTGGGCTGCGTCCCCCTCGCCGTCATCGGGGTCTCCGGGTCGGTACCAATCATGATCGCCGCGGTGTTCGTCGTCGGCGCGCTGTTCAACGCCGGATCCGTCGTGTGGGGAACGCTGCTGCAACGGCGGGTGCCCGCGCACCTGCTCGGTCGGGTCTCGAGTCTCGACTTCTTCGTCTCGATCGTGTTCATGCCGCTGTCCATGGCCGTGGCCGGGCCGCTGGCCCTCACGGTCGGGCTCGCGCCGACCTTCGCGATCGCCGGGTTGGTGCCGGCCGTCGCCGCGGTGATCGTGATCGTCGCGGCCCGGACGCGGCGCGACGAGATCGACAATCCACTCGACGCCGTCCCGGTGAGCGACGATGGGATCGTGCCCGCGGAGTGCGGTGGCTGAGGGGCCGCTCGTGGCCGGTACCGACCCGCGCCGGACCTCGGATTCGTCGCACCCGGGATACTCGGAGCGTGAGCGCAACACTTCGTATCAACGGCCTGTCGGCCTCCCGCGGGGAACGTGTCCTGTTCGACGGACTCGATCTCACCGTCGCACCCGGCGATGTGATCGGCCTCGTGGGGGCCAACGGCGCCGGGAAATCGACGCTGCTCACGACCCTCGCGGAGATCGGTGACGCCGATGTCACCGGCTCGGTGGTCCTCAGCCCGCCCGACGCCACCATCGGCTATCTCGCCCAGGAACCCGAACGGGTGCCGGGCGAGACGATCCTCGGTTTCCTCGCACGTCGCACGGGTGTCGCGGCGGCAGAACACGTCATGAACGCCGCTGCCGAGCGACTCGGCGACTCCGACGAGGACGAGTACACCCCGGCGCTCGAACGGTGGCTGGCGCTCGGCGGGGCCGACCTCGCCGAGCGTGCCGAAAAGGTGATCGCCGACCTCGGCCTGGAAGCGGGCCTCGACGCTCCGATGACGGCGCTCTCCGGTGGCCAGGCCGCCCGCGCCGGGCTGGCGGCACTGCTGCTGTCGCGCTACGACGTGCTCCTGCTCGACGAACCGACGAACGACCTGGATCTGGCCGGCCTCGAACGACTCGAACGCTTCGTGGACGAGACACGCACGGCATTGGTGGTCGTCAGCCACGACCGCGAATTCCTCGCGCGCACGGTGACGGGCATCGTCGAACTCGATCCCGTGCAGCAGCAGATCTCGGTCTACGAGGGCGGGTACGAGGCGTATCTCGTCGAGCGCGAGGTGGCGCGCCGACACGCGCGCGAACAGTACGAGGAGTTCGCCGACACCAAGTCGCAGCTCGAGGAACGCGCCCGGATGCAACGCAACTGGCTCGAACACGGCGTCCGCAACGCGCGCCGCAAGTCCAAGGACAACGACAAGATCGGACGCAAGCACCGCGCGGAGGCCACCGAGAAGCAGGCGGCGAAGGCGCGTCAGACGCAGCGGCGCATCGAGCGGCTCGACGTCGTCGAGGAGCCGCGCAAGGAATGGGAACTGCGCATGTGCATCGCCGCCGCCCCACGCAGCGGCACGGTGGTCGCGACCCTCGGCGAGGCCGTCGTCCAGCGGGGCGACTTCGTCCTCGGGCCGATCACCACGCAGGTCGAGTGGGGCGAACGCATCGTCGTCACCGGCCCGAACGGCGCCGGGAAGTCTACGCTGCTCCGGTTGCTGCTCGGCACGATCGAACCGGATACCGGTCGCGCGTCGCTGGGGTCGGGTGTTCTCGTCGGCGAGATCGATCAGGCCCGCAGCCTGTTCGAGGGGGACGAACCGCTGGTCGAGGCGTTCGGGCGCAACGTGCCCGACTGGCCGGACGCCGACGTGCGGACCCTGCTGGCGAAGTTCGCCCTCAAAGGGCACCACGTCCTGCGGACGGCGTCGTCGCTGTCGCCGGGCGAACGCACCCGCGCGGGACTCGCACTGCTGCAGGCACGCGGCGTCAATCTGCTGGTGCTCGACGAACCCACCAACCACCTGGATCTGCCGGCGATCGAGCAACTCGAGCAGGCCGTCGACAGTTTCGAGGGAACCCTACTGCTGATCACGCACGATCGCCGCATGCTGGAGACCACACGGACGACACGTCGATGGATGCTCGACGACGGGAAGCTGAGCGAGGAGTTGATGTAGATGGGTGGAAGCGTGCGCGTGGACAGCTGGACGTGGTCGGTCCGGCTGTTCAAGACCCGGTCCGCCGCGGCGAGCGCGTGCCGCGCCGGGCACGTCCGCGTCGACGGTGTGACGGCCAAGCCGTCGACGCCGGTGACGATCGGAGCCGAGGTCCGCGTACGCGCGCACGGAACGGAGAAGATCGTCGAAGTCACCCAGCTCGTGAACAAGCGCGTGGGTGCACCGATCGCCGCGACCGCCTACATCGATCACAGTCCCCCGCCTCCACCGAAGGAGATCCTCGCGGCGCTCCCCCGCCGCGACCGCGGGGCGGGCCGTCCGACGAAGAAGGAACGCCGCGAACTCGACCGTCTCCGCGGTTTCGCCGACGACGACTGACAACACTACGACATATCGATCCATCCTCTCCCATTGACAAAGCGTTGGGTTTTCACAACACTTTGTTCCATGAGTCCGGTGCGTCGTGGGGAAGCTCTCCCCATCTACAACCGCATCCGCGTCCTGCGCGCGGAGCGTGGCATGAGCCGCGCACAACTGGCCGCGCTCATCGATGTGAACCCGCAGACCGTCGGAGCACTCGAACGCGGCGACCACTATCCGAGCCTCGATCTCGCCTTCCGCATCTGCGATGTCTTCGGACTACCGGTCGAAGCCGTCTTCTCCCGTACCGAGTTCACGCCGTTGTCGACCGAGCTGTACAAGCCCCGGAAGGAGGCCTGAGATGACCACAGAATCCCTGCTCGATCGCTACGAGGAGTACCGCACCCGCAGGTTCCTGAAGAACGAGGAGATCACCGGGGGGTGGATGCCGAACTGGCGTACCCGCCGTCGCCGCCGCATCCTCGCCGTCGCCGTCATGGCGCTGATCGCGCTGATGTTCGTCGCGTCGATCGCGTCGTACTTCACGATGGCGGCGGCGATCGCCTGGCTGCCGGTGACGCTGGTGTTCCTGCCCACTTGGACGTGTCTGCAGATCGTGTCGGGAAGGCAGTCCGATGCACCCCGTCGCGCCCTCGATGAACGCGAGATCGCCGAGCGCAACAGCGCCCGCTCGATCGGCCTGTCCGTGGCGCAGGGCCTGCTGATGATCCCGATCTTCGCGTTGCTGTGGAGCCCGGCGATCGACTCGATCGACCATCGGGCACTCGCCTATTCCGCAGGCGGATTCGCTCTCGCCTCGATCCTGTTCAGCGGTTGCCTGCCCGCCGTTCTGCTCGCCTGGACCCGCCCCGACGACGATCCGGAGGACCTGCTGTGACACTGACGATCGACAATCTCTCGAAGCGCTACGGCGACACGGTCGCCCTCGACGGCGTGAGTTTCGAAGTCCGCCCCGGCGAATTGTTCGGTTTCGTCGGCAGCAACGGCGCCGGCAAGACCACCACTATGCGGATCACCCTCGGCGTCCTGGCCGCCGACTCCGGCGAGGTCCGCATCGACGGGAAGCCGGTCGACCTCGAGATGCGCCGCAACATCGGGTACATGCCCGAGGAACGCGGCCTGTATCCGAAGATGAAGGTCGGCAAGCAACTGTCCTATCTCGCTCGGCTGCACGGCCTTTCGAAGTCGGAGGCGTCGGAGGCGGTGCAACGGTGGACCGAACGGCTCGGCATCGCAGAACGTCTCGGCGACACCGTCGACGCCCTGTCGCTCGGCAACCAGCAGCGCGTGCAGCTCGCCGCGGCTCTCGTGCACGACCCGAAGGTCCTCGTCCTCGACGAGCCGTTCTCCGGCCTCGACCCGGTAGCCGTCGACGTCATGAGCGACGTCCTGCTCGAGAAGGCGAAAGATGGCGTGCCGGTGGTGTTCTCGAGCCACCAGCTCGACCTCGTCCAGCGCCTGTGCGACCGCGTGGGCATCATCGGCGCAGGTCGGATGCGCGCCGTGGGCACCGTCGACGACCTGCGGTCCAAGGGCGACGCGCTCCTCGTCGTCCACGCGCCGCAGGCACCCCGAGGCTGGGCGCACGGTCTGCCGGGCGTCACGCACGCCGAGTACGAGGACGAGCGCACCGTGCTCACCGTCACCCCCGGCGCCGACGACCAGCTGATCCTCAAGGCGGCCCTGGCCACCGGCCCGGTCCACGAGTTCTCGCTCCGACGCCCATCCCTGACCGAGCTGTTCCGAGAGGTGGTTTCCGCATGAGCGCCCCGTTGAGCAACGCCCGCGCGGTCGGTCTCGTCGCGTCGCGCGAGTTCGTCACGCAGGTTCAGAAGAAGAGCTTCCTGATCAGCAACGCGATCATCCTCGTCGCGATCGTCGTCGGTATCGTCGCCACCTCGATCCTGTCCGGCGGCGACGACGACCGCCCCACCGTCGGAGTCGTGGGGGCGCCCGCGCTGCAGACGACGATCGAGTCGCTCGGCGAGACCGTCGGCACTCCGCTCGAGGTCTCCGACGTTCCCGACGCCGCCACCGCCCGCGAGCAGGTGTCCTCCGGCGATCTCGACGTCGCGCTCGTCCCCGGCGACGGCGCATCCGTCACAGCGATCACCGAATCGGAACTCGACACCGACGTCCGCGCGGTCGTCGAGGCCGCTGTCGTGCAGCAGGCCCAGGTCGCCGCGCTGACCGACCGCGGCGTCGATCCCGCCGCGGTCGCGGCCGACGTCTCGGCGGCGACCGTGACCGTCGACGCCCTCGACCCGCCGGACCCCGAACAGGGACAACGCATCATCCTCTCGATCATCGCGGTGATCCTGCTGTACATGCAGATCCTGATGTTCGGCATGTACGTCGCGATGGGTGTCGTCGAGGAGAAGTCCTCGCGTGTCGTCGAACTGCTGCTGTCCACGCTGCGTCCCCTGCAACTGCTGTGGGGCAAGATCCTCGGCATCGGCGCGGTCGGGCTCCTGCAACTCACCGCCTACGGCGCGGTCGGTGTCGGCACGGCGCTCGCCACCGACACCCTCACGATCACCGGCACCGCCCTCGGCGTGCTCGCCGGCACCCTCGGCTGGTTCGTCCTCGGCTTCGCGTTCTTCGCCGTCCTCTACGCGGCGGCGGGGTCGATGGTGTCGCGGCAGGAGGACGTCAATTCCACCTCGGGTCCGCTGGTGATGCTGATTCTCGCGATGTTCTTCGCGGCGTTCTCGTCGGTCGACGACCCCGAGGCCGGATGGAGCACCACGCTGAGCTGGATCCCGCCGTTCTCCGCGATCCTCATGCCGCTGCGCATCGCGGCGGGCGTGGCCACGCCGGTGCAGATCGTCGGCACCATCGTGCTGATGGTCGCCGCGATCGCGATGCTCAGTGTGATCGCCGCGCGCATCTACCAGCGGTCGATCCTGCGCATCGGCCGGACGGTCACGTGGAAGGAAGCGCTCGGCCGATAGCCGATCCCACAACGAGGGGGAGGATATATGCGGTGTGTCGCAAGAACACGCACATGTCCTCCCCCTCGTTCGCGCCGGTATAGGTTGACCGCGACGGACGAGGACAGGTGGAGGCGACGTGGCCGGTAGCAGGATCTCGGCGCAGGAGTTCATCGACAAGGTGCTCGACCCGGGAAGCTTCGTCTCCTGGGACGTTCCGCCGATCGATGTCGGGGCGGGCGAGAAGTACCTCGCCGATCTGGACAGGGCCGCCGAGAAGTCCGGGGTCGACGAATCCGTGCTCACCGGTTCGGGCACCGTCCACGGCCGCCGGGTCGCTCTGATCGTGTGCGAATTCTCTTTCCTCGCAGGCTCGATCGGTGTCGCCGCCGCCGAACGCATCGTCACCGCCGTCGAACGCGCGACCGCCGAGGGACTGCCCCTGCTCGCGTCGCCCACCTCGGGTGGCACCCGCATGCAGGAGGGCACCCTCGCCTTCGTGCAGATGGTGAAGATCGCCGCCGCCGTCGCTGCGCACAAGGCCGCACATCTCGGTTATCTCGTGTACCTGCGCAATCCGACGACGGGCGGGGTGTTCGCGTCGTGGGGGTCGCTCGGGCACGTCACTGCCGCCGAACCGGGCGCGCTCGTCGGGTTCCTCGGTCCGCGCGTCTACAAGGCGCTCTACCAGGAGAACTTCCCCGAGGACGTCCAGACCGCGGAGAACCTGTACCGCAAGGGCGTGATCGACGGGGTCGTGCCCCTCGGCGGTGTGCGTCAGGTCGTGCACCGGCTGCTGCGCGTACTCGTCGAGGGCAACCGGCCCGAGGTGACGTCGAGTCCGGCGATCACCACCGTCGACGACGTGCCCGACATCCCGGCCTGGCATTCGGTAATGCTCAGCCGACGGCCCGAACGGCCCGGTATCCGGCAGTTGCTGCGTCACGCCGCCTCCGCGCAGGTCCCCCTGTCCGGGACCGGTGAGGGCGAATCCGATCGCACCGTCCTGCTCTCCCTCGCCCGGTTCCGCGGCGTGTCGTGTGTGATGTTCGGCCAGGACCGTGCGGGACAGTCACCCGAACGCACGATGGGGCCGGGAGCACTGCGCGAGGCCCGCCGCGCGATGCGTCTCGCCGACGAACTGCGCCTGCCGCTCGTGCTCGTCATCGACACCCTCGGCGCGTCGCTGTCGAAGGAGGCAGAGGAGCGCGGGCTCGCACCCGAGATCGCCCGCTGCCTCGCCGATCTCGTCACTCTGCCCACCCCGACGGTGTCGGTGCTGCTCGGTCAGGGAACCGGAGGCGGCGCGCTCGCCCTGCTGCCCGCCGACCGCGTGTTGTGCGCGCAGCACGGCTGGCTCGCGCCGCTCCCGCCCGAAGGCGCGAGTGCGATCGTGCACCGCGACACCACCCACGCACCGGCCATGGCGCAGGATCAGGGGATTCGCTCCCGCGACCTGCTGCGCAACGGTGTCGTCGACGCGATCGTCCCCGAGCGTCCGGACGCCACCGAGGAACCCGTCTCGTTCGTCAAGCGGGTCGGTGCTGCGGTCGCCCGCGAACTCGCGATCCTCACCGAGGAACCCGCGGAGGACCGCTACCGGCGACGGATCGAGCGGTACCGGAAGCTCGGTGTGCCGTCCTGACGCGGCGCGATCCGGATCAGCTCGAACCCGCCACCGCTCCGCCGGCCACGACGGCGGCCATCATGGCCGCGTTGACGGACGCGACGGCATCGCGCACCGCTCTGGCCGCCCACTCGCCCTGCGCGATCTCCTTCGCCCGCTTCTTCACCGCTCGCTTGTCGGCGTCCGGGAACACCTTCGGGGCCGCATCCGCCGCCGACAGCAGGGCGATCAGCGCCGCGGTACGTGGCTCCGGGGTCAGGCCGTCGATCAACGCCGCGCGGATCAGGTCGCGGACGCGCTGTTCGTGGGTGAAATCGATCGCGGGCCACTTCTTCGTGGGGAACACCCCGAGGATCTTCCCGCGCTCCTCCGAGACCCAGCCCTGCTCGACGACCCGCGCGAGAAGCTTCTCCTGCAGGCCCTTCTGCAGTTTCTCGATGGCCGCCGTCGGCTTCACCGGCCTGCCCGAGCCGAGCCGCTCGACCGCCTCGGCGAGGATCGGATCGGCGGGTCGTGCCTCGGTGCGTATCGCGATCCGCCCCTTCTTCACCTGGTTCCCCTCGGTGTCGACGGCCACCACGTCGTCGAGGGCGAGTTCGAGGAGCACGGCACCGGCGAGAACACGCGGCAGTTTCACTCCGTCGACGAGAGGCTTTCCCGATTCGTCGTCCAGAAGCAGGAGCAGCAGGTCTTCCGCGATCGAGGTCATGCGGCTCAGGGTAGGCACTTCGTCCGTTCGTCGCCTGGTCGTGTCCGTCCGACGCAGACCTGCAGCCACCCCCTTGCAGGTCACATAGAGTGGTTCGGGCCACAACCGCCGTCGAGGAAGGACACGAACGATGGGCTCGTACGAGGAGGCGTTCCGTCGGAGTACCGAGGATCCGGAGGGATTCTGGCTCGAGGCCGCCCGCGCGGTCGAGTGGGAGAGCGCGCCGACGCGAGCTCTCGACGACTCGGCGGCACCGTCGTACAAGTGGTTCCCGGACGGCACCCTGAACACCAGCGTCAACGCACTCGACCGGCACGTGGACGCCGGCAACGGCGACCGCCCGGCCCTGATCTGGGATTCGGCAATGGTCCCGGCCAAGCGCACCTACACCTACGCCGAACTGCTCGACGAGGTCGCGAAGTTCGCCGGTGTGCTGCGCGACCAGGGTGTCGCCGCCGGCGACCGCGTCATCGTCTACATGCCGATGGTCCCCGAGGCCGCCATCGCGATGCTCGCCTGCGCCCGCATCGGGGCAGTGCACTCGGTGGTGTTCGGCGGGTTCGCCGCGAAGGAACTCGCGACCCGCATCGACGACGCCACGCCGGTCGTGCTCGTCACCGCCTCCGGTGGTCTCGAACCCGGCCGCACCGTCGAGTACCTGCCGATCGTCGAGCAGGCGATCGGCCTGTCGCCGACCCCGCCGCACACCGTGATCGTGAAGAACCGCGAGCAGATCCCCGGATCGGCGGCCGACTACCAGACGTCCTCGGCGGCGTGGTTCGACTGGGACGAGCTGTGCGCCGACGCGTCCCCTGCGGAGCCCGTGACGGTCGCGGCGACCGACCCGCTCTACATCCTCTACACCTCCGGCACCACCGGGAAGCCCAAGGGCGTGGTCCGCGACAACGGTGGGCACGCCGTGGCCCTGACGTGGTCGATGCGCAACATCTACGACATCGATCCGGGCGACGTGTGGTGGACCGCGTCCGATGTGGGCTGGGTGGTCGGCCACTCCTACATCGTCTACGGCCCGCTGCTGGTCGGAGCAACGACGGTGATGTACGAGGGCAAGCCCGTCGGCACCCCCGATGCGGGTGCGTTCTGGCGGATCATCGCCGAGAACGGCGTCAAGGCACTGTTCACCGCTCCCACGGCGATTCGCGCTGTGCGCAAGGCGGATCCGAACGCCGAGGAACTGAAGAAGTACCCCATCGACTCGCTGCAGACGCTCTTCGCCGCCGGTGAGCGCCTCGACCCCGACACCTACCACTGGGCGACGAAGGTGCTCGACCGCCCGGTGGTCGACCACTGGTGGCAGACCGAGACGGGCTGGGCGATCGCGGCGAATCTGCGCGGGCTCGAGGCGATGCCGCTCAAGGCCGGCTCCCCCACTGTCCCCGTGCCGGGCTACCGGGTCGAGATCGTCGACGGAGAGGGCAAGCCCGTCGATCCGAACACCGAGGGCAACATCGTCATCCGCCTGCCGTTGCCGCCGGGCACACTGGCCGGCCTGTGGCAGGACGACGACCGGTACCGCCGGTCGTACCTCGACACCTTCCCTGGTTACTACCTCACCGGCGACTCGGGCTATGTCGACGAGGACGGCTACGTCTTCGTCCTCGGCCGGTCCGACGACGTGATCAACGTTGCCGGGCACCGGCTCTCGACCGGCAGCATGGAGGCCGTGGTGGCCTCGCATCCCGCTGTCGCCGAATGCGCCGTGGTGGGCATCCGCGACGAATTGAAGGGCCAGCGCCCCTCGGGTTACGTGGTGCTCAAGGCCGGTGTGGAGATCGAGCCCGAGACCCTGCGTCAGGAACTCGTCACGATGGTCCGCGACCAGATCGGTGCGGTCGCGACCTTCCGCGACGTGACCGTGGTCCAGGCCCTGCCGAAGACGCGCTCCGGCAAGATCCTCCGCAAGACCATGCGGCAGATCGCCGACCACGAGGAGTACACCGTGCCGTCGACGATCGAGGACCCGGCCGTGCTCGACGCGCTGAAGGAACAGCTCGGCGGCTGACGGCACGCCCCGCTGAGCCTGCACACAGCAGCGGACGGATACTCGGTGCAGAACACGAGTATCCGTCCGCTCGAGTACGCCTACGTCACTTCTTCCGTCTGCGCCTCACGACCATCAGCACGAGCACGGCCGCGATGACCCCGCCGGCCACCGCGATCAGATCGGGCCGGTTGCGGACTTCCTGGGCCCGTTCGGCCGCGGACTGCTTGACCCGGGTGGGCACGTCGAGTCTGTCGGTGAGTTCGCCGACGGTCGCGGCGAGTTCGGCCCGTTGACGTTCGATGTCGGCCACCTCGTCCGGACGACCACCGTTGTCGGATGCGGTCACTTCGTTGCTCCTTTCGCGGCGTCGATGTCGGCGCGGACACTGGCGACCGTGCGTTCCGGCACGGGCGGTGCGGCGTTCTTCGCCTTCGAGGCACCGACCGCGGCGAGGATGCCACCGACCGCGAGCACCACGAGCGCGACGATGAGGGCCGCGAGCCACGGTTCGACGGCGGTGGCGAGGCCGAGTACGGCCGTCGCGATCAGGGTCGCCAGACCGAGGAACAACAGGATCGCTCCCGCACCCGAGATCCCCACGCCCACACCGATGCGGGTGCCTTTGGACTTGACTTCCTCGAGCGCGTGCGAGACCTCGGTCCGCACGAGGGTCGAGACCTGTTCGGTGAGCCGCTCGGTGAGTTCGACAGTGGACAGGTTCTTCGGTTGCTCGGCTACGGGGCGCGCATTGCCGGGTGTCGTCATCGCGGATTCCTTTCCGTCGTGGGCCCGGTAGGGCCCACGGGGTCGGCCGCCTCTCCGGAGGAGCCGTCGGCGCTGTGGGCTTCGCGCAGCTTCCGCCCGTGCTCGACGAGTTCCTCCAGCTTGGCGGCGTTCTTCTCGCTCGCGCGCGAATCACGTTCGGGCAGTTGCAATGTCTTCTCGGCAGGCATACCGGCCTGCAGCTGGCGGCCACGTTCCATCTCGGCGTCGAACTCGGCACCGAACAACAGGGCCAGATTGGTGATCCACAACCACAACAGGAAGATCACCGCACCGGCGAGTGAGCCGTAGGTCTTGTTGTAGCTGCCGAAGTTCGAGACGTAGAAGGCGAATGCCACCGAAGCCACGATCCACACGACGATCGCGATGAGCGATCCGAGGCTGACCCAGCGGAACTTCGGCTGGGACACGTTGGGCGTCGCGTAGTACAGCACCGCGACGATCATGACCACCAGCGCAAGCATCACGGGCCACTTGACGATGTTCCACACCGTCACGGCGGTGTCGCCGAGGCCGATGACGTCGCCGATCGTGCGTGCGACCGGGCCGCTGATCACGAGCATCAGGGCGGTCGTCCCGGCGGCCACCAGGGCCACAGCGGTGATCAGCAGCATCAGCGGACGCAGCTTCCAGACGGGCCGGCCCTCTTCGATCTCGTAGATCCGGTTCATGGCGCGGCCGAAGGCGCCGACATATCCCGAGGCCGACCACAGCGCGCCGAGAATACCGACGATCAGGGCGAATCCGGCTGTCGGTGCGGACACGAGCTGTTCGATCGGTCCTCGCAGGGTGTCGACGGCGGAGGACGGGCCGAGGTCCTCGACCATGCCGAGCACGGTGTCGACCGTCGTCTGTCCCTGGCCGAACACGCCGAGCAACGAGACCACGACGAGCAGCGCAGGGAACAGCGACAGGACGGCGTAGTACGTCAGTGCGGCTGCGAGATCGGTGCACTGGTCCCGACTGAACTCCCGAATCGTCCTGCGCAGCACATATTTCCACGACGGCGTGGACAGATCGGTCGGTGAGTCGGGTTTGCGCGGGTCATCGGGGGCGAGGGTGGCACCCGACGATCCATCACCTCTGTGCTCGGCGTCCATACTGCGGCGGGTACCCCACCTCGCACACCGACCAAACTCACAGCCGCACCGCGGCCGAACCACCGCCGCATCGGTGTGACGGCCGTACGATTCCGCTCATGGCCGGCACCCCACTCGAAGGATCCGCCGACGGTTTCGCGGACATCGCCTCGCAGCTCGACTACCCGATGTTCATCGTCACCGCATTCGACGGCGAGGAACGCAGCGGTTGCCTGATCGGTTTCGCGACCCAGTCCGCGATCGATCCGGCCCGCTTCCTGGTGGCGCTGTCGAACAAGAACCGGACCTACCGGGTGGCGTCGAAGGCGAAGCACCTCGCCGTGCACGTCCTGACCCCGGCAGACCGCGAACTGGCAGCGCTGTTCGGCGAGCACACCGGCGACGACATCGACAAGTTCGACCGCTGCTCGTGGCACGAGGGACCCCACGCACTACCCGTGCCGGACGGCCCGCGCGCGTGGTTCGTCGGCCGGATCCTCGAGACCTTCACGACCGGCGACCACGGCGGTTTCCTCCTCGAACCCGAACGCGGTGAGCTCCGTGGCGACCTGGACCGCCTCATGACCTTCAAGTCCGTGGGTGATCTCGACGCCGGGCACGGCGCGTGACGTGCATCCGGCGGGCGGGAGTGGTCTGATCGGCGTCATGCGACGACTCGACGGCACCGATGCGACGCAGCACGTGGACGACACGGCGCTGCGCGCTCTCTACGCCTATCCCGACGACCTGTCCCGGCCGTGGATGCGGATCAACTTCGTGTCCTCCCTCGACGGAGCCGTGGCGGTCGAGGGACGATCGGGCGCCCTCGGCTCGCCCGCCGACAAGAAGGTCTTCGGGCTGCTGCGCGAACTCGCCGATGTGATCCTCGTGGGCGCAGGCACCGTGCGGGCCGAGAACTACGGCGGCGCGAGGACCAGCGAGGCCCTGCGCGTGCGCCGCGAGGAGGCCGGACTCGCTCCGATACCGCCGGTCGCGGTGGTGACCGCCTCGTGCGACCTGCCGCCGGACCTGCGTCTGTTCACCGACACGACGATCCCGCCCGTGGTCTTCACGACCGCACGGGCCCCCGAGACCGCCCGGCGCGCGGTGGAGGCCGCCGGAGGCGACGTCCGCGTCATCGCCGACGCAGTGATCGACGGCCCCTCCCTGCTCGCGGCGATCGGCGAGGCGGGATGGCTCCGGGTGCTGTGCGAGGGCGGACCGAATCTGTTCGGCCGCATGATCGAGGACGGCGTCGTCGACGAGCTGTGCCTGACCTGGGCTCCGGTCCTGGCCGCCGGCAGCGCCGCGCGTATCGCGCATTCGCCGACGGCCGCTCTGACACCCCTTCAACGTGCGCACCTGGTGTGCGACGACGACGGCACCCTGCTCACCCGCTGGATGCGACCCGATGCTCTGGAAGGAGACACGCATGGCCGATGACGACGTGGTGGAGGGGACGGACACCTCCGACGAGTTGATCGAGCAGCTGGCACAGCTCGCCTCCGACAAGGAGCTGACGCTCGGCTGCGCGGAGTCGCTCACCGCGGGCACGCTCGCAGCCCGCCTGGGTGCCGCGAAGGGCAGCTCCGACTGGTTCCGCGGCGGCATCGTCGCGTACTCGCGCGAGGTCAAGTACGGCCTGCTCGAGGTTCCGGAGGGCCCCGTCGTGTCCGAGAGCGCGGCCCGCACGATGGCGGAGAGCACCTCCCGCCTCCTGGGCGCGGATATCGTCGTCGCCGTGAGCGGAGCCGGTGGGCCCGACCCGCAGGACGGCCGCCCGCCGGGCACGGTGTGCTTCGCGACGACCGGTCCGGACGGCACCCGCAGCGAGGAGCAGCGCTTCGACGGTGATCCCCAGGACGTGCTCGCGAGGACGGTGCGTCACGCCCTGTCGTTGCTCGTCGAGCGCGCATCCGCCTGAAAATCGGATGCGATCTTCCACCCGCGGGGCCTAACGTGACGAACATGCGCGTCGTCTTCACGAAGGGTCCCGGGATCGGGTACGAGATCGCGGTGCACCGCGACATCGGTCCGGAGCTCGCTCCGCGCAACGGCCCGGGCGGTCACCCCTATCTCCCCCACGACCTCGTGCACCTGCTGGTCGAGAACGAGGCGGGTATCGAACTCGGTGTCTTCGGGCAGCTGGCCGCGGGCGACAACGGCATGTTCTGGCCCGTCGACAATGCGGAGCGGACCAGAGCGGGTCGGCGTCGGCGCTCGAAGAAGCATGCGATGCCGCCGCGCGCGGAGGCCGACATGATCAGGTCGGAGACACTGGCGCGCATCGCCGTTCCCGTCTGGGAGGCGCGACGCGGCCTGGCGTCGGGCCTTCCGGCATATGTGTCCGCGCACGATGTCACCCCGGTGGTCGACCGGATCGTCGACACCTTCGACGACTACGCCGACCGGTGGCATGCGCTACCGGTCGGCGGGTCGGTGACGGTCACCTGGAAGGTGTCGTTACAGAACCGACGGTGACACGTCGAGGGTCGTGCGGTCGAGGCTTGCGAGCAGATCGAACTGCGGACCGGTCCTGGGCAGTTCGAAACGGAAGAAATACCGTGCGGCGGCGCGCTTCCCGTCGAAGAAGTCGCCCTCGCGGTCGCCCACCGCGAGAAGCTGCTCGAGCCACATCCACGCCACCACCACGTGCCCGATGGCTTCGAGGTAGACCGACGAGTTGGCCAGGGCCACAGCGGGATCGCCGGTGGACCACAGCGTCGCGGTCGTCTCCGCGACGCGCGCCACGGCCGCGCCCAACTGCTGGGCGTAGGCGGCGGCGTCGCCCCCGGCCTGCGTCGCCCGCGCGATCGTCTCGCCCACCGCTTCGCCGAGCAGCGCGAGAGCGGCACCGCCCTGCATGATCACCTTGCGGCCGAGTAGGTCGAGGCCCTGGATGCCGTGCGTGCCTTCGTGAATGGGGTTGAGTCGGTTGTCGCGGTAGAACTGCTCGACGTCGAACTCGCGAGTGTAGCCGTAGCCGCCGAGCACCTGGATCGCGAGGCTGTTGGCTTCGAGGCACCACTGCGACGGCCAGGACTTCGCGATGGGCGTGAGCAGGTCCAGCAGCAGACCGGCGCGGGTGCGCTCGTCGTCGCTCTCGGCGGTGCGCTGCACGTCGACGAGCTTCGAGCAGTACAACCCCAGCGCGAGAGCGCCTTCGACATAGGACTTCTGCGCCAACAACATTCGTCGCACATCGGCGTGTTCGACGAGCGGCACCTGCGGCGAGGCCGGATCCTTGGCGCCGAGCGGCCGGCCCTGCGTGCGGGTACGGGCGTAGTCGAGCGACTGCAGGTACCCGGCGTAGCCGAGGGAGGTGGCGAGGAAGCCGACGCCGATCCGGGCCTCGTTCATCATGTGGAACATGTACGACAGGCCCTCGTGCGGCTCACCGAGCAGGTAGCCGACCGCACCGGCCTCGCCGCCGGGGGTGTGGACGCCCTCGCCGAAGTTGAGCAGGGTGTTGGTGGTGCCGCGGTTGCCCATCTTGTGGTTGAGGCCGACGAGCGCGACGTCGTTGCGTTCGCCGAGCGTGCCGTCGGCCTCGACGAGGAATTTCGGGACGATGAACAGCGAGATGCCCTTCACCCCGTCCGGCCCGCCGGGGATCTTGGCGAGGACGAGGTGGACGATGTTCTCGGTGAGTTCGTGGTCGCCGCCGGAGATCCACATCTTGGTGCCGGTCAGCCGGTAGGTGCCGTCGGCGGCGGGCACGGCCCTGGTGGTGATGTCGGCGAGCGACGAACCGGCCTGCGGTTCGGACAGGCACATGGTGCCGAAGAAGCGGCCCTCGAGCATCGGCGGCACGAACATCTCGATCTGCTCGTCGCTGCCGTGGGTGACCAGCAGGTTCGCGTTGGCTGCGGTGAGGAAGGGATACGCCGAGGTGCCGGCGTTCGCGGCCTGGAACCACGCCATCGAGGCACGTTGCACGGCGACCGGCAGTTGCATGCCGCCGTGCTCCTCGTCGAACCCGCCGGCGAGTAGTCCCGCCTTGCAGAACAGGTCGAGCGCGTCCTTGACCTCGGGGATGATCTCGACGCGACCGTCCTCGCCGATGCGAGGCTCCTGAGCGTCGCCCTTCTTGTTGTGGGTAGCGAAGTGCTTGGTGGCGATGTCGGCGCTCAGGTCGAGTACGGCGTCGAAGGTCTCCCGTGAATGCTCGGCGAAGCGGTCGCGAGCGGTGAGGGACTCGATGTCGAGCCAGTCGTACAGGAGGAAGTCCAGGTCGCGGCGGGACAGGACTGGAGAAGGCATCGAGGATCCTTTCGGGCGACTCGGATATCGGCCGTAGCAGGAGCGAACTCAGCAGAACGAACTCAGCAGAACGAACTAAGCGCTCACTCAGTAGACCAACGACGGTGCATGATGTCAACGACGCCTTCTCCGCGACCCGCAGGACGGACCCCGTGACCGACACACCCGAGCAGACCCCCGACGCCTCTCTTGTCGCAGCGCTCCCGAGCGGTGGATCCGAGGTCGCGCGCCGGCTGGTCGCCTCCGCGGTGGAGTCCTTCGCACGCCGCGGCTACCACGCGACCACCACCCGAGACATCTCCGTCGGCGCAGGATTGAGCCCCGCAGCGCTCTATGTGCACTTCCCGTCCAAGGAGGCCGTGCTCTTCGAGGCCGGCCGCAACGGGCACCTCCACGTCCTCGAGGAGGTCGAGAGCGCCGCCACGAGTTCCACCGACCCGATCGAGCGGATCCGCGCCATCGTCGACCGTTTCGTGCGGATCCACGCCGTGCACCACACCACCTGCCGGGTCGCGCAGTACGAACTGCATGCGCTGTCGGAGGAGCACTACCGCGAGATCGCGGAGATCCGCAGGCGCACCGACGCGGTGGTCCGTGAGGTCATCACCTCGGGGGTCGACATCGGCGCGTTCCGGGTCGGCGACGTGCCCACCGCAGCACTGGCGATCCTGTCGCTGGGGATCGACGTCGCCCGCTGGTACCGGCCCGGCCGCGTGGACGTCGACGATCTGGCCCGCAACTACGTCGGCCTCGCATTGTCGATGCTCGGGGCGCCCCGTAACTGAACGAAGACGAGGCCCGCAACCCCGGTGGTCTCACCGGTGTTGCGGGCCTCGGATGTCGTTGCGGGTCCGGCTATCCGACGCCGAGCAGATCGATTACGAAGACCAGCGTCTTGCCTCCGAGCGGATGCCCGGAACCGGCCGGTCCGTACGCGAGCTGCGGGGGCACCGTGAGCTTGCGGCGTCCACCGACGCGCATGCCCGGAATGCCTTCCTGCCAGCCCGGGATCAGTCGTCCGAGCGGGAAGCGGACGGAATCGCCGCGAGCGAACGACGAGTCGAACACATCGTTGGTGTCGTACTCCACGCCGTGGTAGTGCACGTCGACCACGCCGCCGGGCTGCGCTTCGTCGCCGTCACCGATGGTGATGTCCTCGATGACGAGATCGGCGGGCGCCGGGCCGGTCGCCGGCTCGACCGTCGGAACCTCCGGCGGCACCTGCACGGCGAGCAGGTCGATGATGAACACGAGCGTCTTGCCCGACAGGCGGTGGCCCGACCCGGCGGGACCGTAGGCGAGCTCCGGCGGGATGGTCAGCTGGCGACGGCCGCCGACCTTCATACCCGGGATGCCCTCCTGCCAGCCGGCGATCAGACCGGACAGCGGGAAGGTGATGGACTCACCACGGCTCCACGACGAGTCGAACTCTTCACCGGTATCGAACTCGACCCCGACGTAGTGGACTTCGACCTTCGATCCGGGCTCCGCTTCGGCACCTTCGCCGACCACCAGGTCCTTGATGACCAACTGGGTGGGGGCGGGACCCTCCTGGAACTCGATTTCAGGCTTTGTCATGCGTGTCTCCTCGTCGGGATTCGGTCGATCTTTCCGGTCGCTCCGAGGGTTCAGCGCTCCTCGAGGGACGTGTACGGGCGCTCGGTGTAACCGGTGTAGATCTGACGCGGACGGCCGATCTTCAGGGTCGGGTCCGAGTGCATCTCACGCCAGTGCGCGATCCAGCCGGGCAGGCGACCCAGGGCGAACAGCACGGTGAACATGCGGTCCGGGAAGCCCATCGCACGGTAGATCAGGCCCGTGTAGAAGTCGACGTTCGGGTACAGCTTGCGCTCGATGAAGTAGTCGTCCGTGAGGGCGGCCTCTTCGAGCTTCATGGCGATCTCGAGCAGTTCGTCGCCCGCACCGAGCTTCTTGAGGATGCGGTCGGCGGTCTTCTTGACGATCGCGGCCCGCGGGTCGTAGTTGCGGTAGACGCGGTGCCCGAAGCCCATGAGCTTCACGCCGTCTTCCTTGTTCTTGACCTTGCGGACGAAGTCCTTGACGTCGCCGTCGGACTTGTGGATGCCGTCGAGCATCTCGAGCACGGCCTGGTTGGCGCCGCCGTGCAGCGGGCCCCACAGTGCGTTGATGCCGCCCGAGATGGACGTGAAGAGATTCGCGTCCGAGGAACCGACGAGGCGCACCGTCGACGTCGAGCAGTTCTGCTCGTGATCGGCGTGCAGGATGAGCAGCATGTCGAGCGCCTGAGCGATCTCGGGATCGATCTCGTAGGGCTCGGCCGGGAAGCCGAAGGTCATGCGCAGGAAGTTCTCGACCAGCGACAGCGAGTTGTCGGGGTAGAGGAAGGGCTGACCGACCGACTTCTTGTAGGCGTAGGCCGCGATGGTCGGCAGCTTGGCGAGCAGACGGATCGTCGACAGCTCGACCTGCTCGGAGTCGTCCGGATCGAGGGAGTCGGGGTAGTACGCCGACAGGGCGTTGACCGCGCTCGACACGACGGGCATCGGGTGCGCGTTGCGCGGGAAGCCGTCGAAGAACCGCTTGAGATCCTCGTGCAGGAGGGTGTGGCGGCGGATCTTGTCGGTGAAGACCTCGAGCTGCTCCGCAGTCGGCAGCTCACCGTAGATCAGCAGGTAGCTGACCTCGATGAACGTCGACTTCTCGGCGAGCTGCTCGATCGGGTATCCGCGGTACCGCAGAATGCCCTTCTCGCCGTCGATGTACGTGATCGCCGACTTCGTGGAGGCGGTGTTGACGAAACCCGGGTCGAGGGTGGTGTACCCGGTCGCCGCGAGGAGCTTGCCCAGCTCGATACCGTCATTGCCTTCCGTCGCCTTGGCGATCGACATCGTGTGTTCGCCACCGGGGTAGCTGAGGGTGGGGTTGGTGTCATTCTCAGCGGGCACGAAGGATCCCTCTCAAGCTCAGACCTACGAGAAACTTCCGGACATTCACGTAGAACCTAGCCGTAGCGCGGGGTATGCGCTGCGGCAGGGTCCGCCGAAAGTCCCCGATCGGTATGTCGTCCATGTGGGTTCCGAACGCTCGCCCGCACCCTCCGCGACTGCGCCGCAAGGCCGGCACACGCCGATAACCTGCGGCAATACTACCCGGGTCTCACCAAGGTCGTTACGCGGGGATCTGCGCGTATCCGGCGCCCCACGCCGGACACTGTACTCACGGCACAGCGAAGAGTGCGTCGACCAGCACGGCGGTGGTCTCCGCGACGGGCGCGCCCTCGAGGGGTGCGTCGGGGTCGCCGGTGGTCGAGTCCGACAGGATCGCCAGCAGCAGCGGTTGCCCGTCCGGCGACCACACCACCCCGGCGTCGTTCACCGTCCCGTGATTGCCCCCGCCCGTCTTGTCCGCCGATGTCCATCCCGGCGGCAATCCCCCGCGGATCCGGGTGTCCGAGGTGGTGGTGGCGCGCATCCAGCCGAGCAGTGTCCGCTGTTGCGGCGCGGGCAACCCCGCGCCGAGGAGCACCTCCCGGAAGCCGCGAGCGAGTCCGGCAGCGGTGGTGGTGTCGCGCTCGTCGCCCCCGTGCCGCCTCGTTGAGTTCGGGTTCCCAGCGGTCGAGCCGGGTGGTCTCGTCCCCGACGGAACGGGCGAAGGCGGTGACGGCCCCGGGTCCGCCGATCCGTTGGAGCATCAGGTTTCCGGCAGTGTTGTCGCTGCGGGTGAGCGCGGCCTCGCACAGCCGGTCGATCGGCAGTACGCGCCCCTGATGTTCCGAGGTCACCGGCGAATTGACGACGATGTCCTCCGGGTCGATCGGGAGGGTCTCGTCGAGACGGAGGGATCCTTCCGCCTCGAGTCGCAGGATCGCGGCGGCGGCGTAAACCTTGAACGGAGAACAGATCGCGAACCGTTCGTCGGCCCGATAGGTGTGGACGCGCCCGGTCACCGGCGACTGCGCGACCACACCGAGCCGCACGGCGTAGCGGTCCTCGATCTCCCGGAGACGCTCGTCGACACCGGCGGCGAGCAGATGTGTGCCGGGTACCGAATCGGCCGTCGTCGACGGCCCCCTGGCGACCGGACCGTCCGGCGACCCGCAGGCCGCCGCGGCGGCGACGGAGGACAGGGCGAGGGCGGAGTGGAGAAAACCCCTGCGCGACAATCTTTTCCGGAGAAGTGAATCGGTGGAAGTCATGCCGACAGGACACCACCGACGGGAGTCGCCCCGCCAATACCCACCCGCCGTCCGCACGAGTCGGAAGAACTATCGCCGCTGTTGGAGGCGGGGACGACGGACGGGATCCGGCCGCGCGACACGCCGGGTCGGTGAATCGTCCGCCCGTGCTGATTGAATCCCCTGCCATGGACCTGATCCGCCACCTCCGGTTCTTCGTCACCGTCGCGGAGGAAGGACACTTCGGCCGGGCCGCGGCGGTGCTCGACATGACGCAACCTCCTCTGTCACAAGGACTTCGGAAACTCGAGCAGCATCTCGGTTCCGAACTCGTGCATCGCACCAGGCAGGGAGCGGTCCTCACGCCCGCCGGAGCGGAACTGCTCCCCCGCGCTCGTCTCCTCATCGACGACGCCGATCGTTTCCTCGCCGAGGCCGGGCGCGTCGCCCGCGCCCGGGGTCTTCTGCACTGGGGTGCCACCCGCGTACTACCCGATCGCCTGGTCACCCTGTGCGTCACCGTTCTGAGCAGACGCGGTGAGGCGACGGTGGCGACGCGTTCCGCGAGCACGGTCGAACTCGTCGACGCCGTCCGCTCGGGCATGTGCGATCTCGCCGTCGTCGAGCATCCGGCTCTGACCGAAGGACTCGAGGCCGGCCCGGTGGTCAAACTCCGGCGATGGCTGGTCGTGCCGGCCGACCACCGCAGCGCCCGCTCCGACCGGCCCCGTCTGCCGATGCTCTCCGACCTGACGTTCGCCGCGCCGCCGCGGACGGGGAACCCGGCGGCCTTCGACGCGGCGCAGGATCTGCTGCGCGAACGCGGACTCGATGTCGAGACCACCCCGGCGGCGGACGACCGCGCGGTGCTCGCCGCCGTGGCCGCCGGTACCCACTTCGGGATGTCGACCTCACCGCCCGGCTCGGTGCCCGGCGTGGCCTGGCTGGACTGGGCTCCGTCCGCGCTGGCCCTGCGGGTGCGCATCGTGCGACGTGCCGACGCCGACGTCGGTGCGCACGTCGACGCCCTCGACCGCGTGCTGTTCAAGGAACGCGTCCGGTGAAAGGCGGGGAACGGCGAGACACGGCGGTCGACCGGATCCGCGCGGTGTTCGCGGATGCCGGGTGCACGGGATGGCTGCACGCCCGCCGGTGTTCGGATCCACGTGCGGCGACGCTGTCGGTGCGCGGGGACGAACGCGTGGTCCTCGCGTCGGTGTACAAGCTTCCGCTGTTCCTCGCGTTCTGCGCGGAGGTGGACGCCGGCCGACTCGACGCATCCGGGCAGCTGCGGATCGTGCCGTCGGACTGCACCCCCGGCCCGACCGGGATCGCGAGCTTCCGGGATCCGGTGACGATGAGCCGACGCGACGTGGCCGCATCGATGATGACGGTGTCCGACAACGCGGCGGCCGATGTGCTGCTCGGCGAGATCGGCACGACCACCGTCGAGGAACTCCTCGCGCGCCTCGGACTCACGCGGACCCGGATCATCGGTGGCACGGCGGACGTCTATCAGCGCCTCGTCGAGGAGACGGACACCCGCACCACCGTCGAGGCGTTCCGGGCGCTCACCGACATCGACGCGGCCTGGACGGTCTCGGCGTACGACCCGGCCTACACGAGCGCGACCATCCCGGAGGAGATGACCCGGCTGCTCGAGGCCGTGTGGTCGGGCTCGGTGCTCTCGCCCGAGAGCACCGCCTTCGCGCAGCAGGTGATGCGCGCCCAGGTCTGGCCGCACCGCATCGCGTCGGGCTTCCCGCATCGCGGGGTCGCGATCGCCGGCAAGACCGGCACGATCGGCATCATCCGCAACGAGGTGGCGGTCGTCGAGTTCCCCGGCGAGTATCCGATCGCCGTCGCGGTGTTCACCCGCGCCGCCCGCGCGGATCCCGTACTGCCGGTCGTCGATGCAGCGATCGGTGAGGCCGCGCGCATCGCCGTCACGGAGTTGCGTGCTCCCTTGCCGTGCGACTCCGCAGGCGCGTCATCCGAGAGTGCGTGAGACCCGGTAGCGCACGAAGGCCGGGAAGGCGACGACGCACACGAGCGTGCCGACGATGACGAGGACGCCGCCACCGGCAGCCGCGACGGCCGTGCCTGCAGCCGCTGCGGCGGCGCCGTGGAGCACGTCGCCGATGCGCGGTCCGCCCGCGACGACGACGATGAACACGCCCTGCAAGCGGCCACGCATCTCGTCGGTGGCGACGGTCTGCAGCATCGTCGAGCGGAAGGCCGCGGACACCATGTCGACCGCCCCGCCGAACGCCAGGAAGAACAGGGCGACCCACAGCAGCAGACCGCTGCCGTCGGGCTCGGCCCACCACACCGCGACACCGAAGCCGACCATCGCCACGCCCCACAGGACGATGCACACGATCACGGCGAGACCCTGGCGCTGCACCCGCGGCAGCCATCCGGAGAAGACGCCGCCGATCACCGCGCCGACCGACATGGCCGCGAACAGCAGACCGAGGGCGAAGCCGCCCTGCGCCGGATCGCCGAACGACTCGTGGGCGATCTGCGGGAACAGGGCGCGCGGCATCCCGAACACCATGGCGACGATGTCGACGACGAACGACGCCAGCAGGATCTTCTGGCCCGACAGGTACCGGAAACCGTCGAAGACCGCGCGCAATCCGGCCTTGGTGACCTCACCGAGCGGCGGAATCGCCGGGAGTCGGACCACCGCCCACAGCGTGGCGAGCAGGAAGATCGCGTCCAGCAGGTAGAGGGTGGACAGACCCACGACGGGAATGAGAGCGCCGGCGAACAACGGACCGGCGATCGCCCCGAACTGCACGACCGTCATGTTCAGCGAGGTGGCCGCCGCGATCTGCCCGACCGGCAGCAACCGCGGGATCACCGCCGCCCGGGTGGGCTGGTTGACGGCGAAGAACGCCTGCTGCACCGAGAAGAGACAGAGCAGTACCCACACGTTGTTCAGACCGATCGCGGCCTGCGCCCACAACAACAGCGACGTGACACCGAGACCGGTGGAGGTGACGATGAGCAGTTTCCGGCGGTCCATCGCATCGGCGAGCGCTCCACCCCACAGGCCGAACACCACGAGCGGCACGAGCCCGAACACGCCGGTCAACCCCACATAAGCGGAGTTCCGGGTGATCTCGTAGATCTGCTGGGGTACGGCGACGACCGCCATCTGCGCACCGATGACGGTGACGATCCCGGCCCACCACAGCCGGGCGTAGTCCTTGTTGCGCAGCGGTGTGGTGTCGGCGAGCAGGCGCCTCACGGTTGCAGACGCTCGGCGATCCAGCGACCGTCCACCAGGCGGGTCCGGATCCGGTTGTGCAACCGGTTGGGCCGGCCCTGCCAGAACTCGACGGACTCGGGCACGATGCGGAATCCACCCCAGAACGGCGGCACCGGGATGTCGTCGTCGACCTCGTAGCGCTCGGCGGCCTCGACGAGGGCGTGCTCGAGATCGGCGCGCTCCGCCACCGGACGCGACTGCTGCGACGCCCATGCGCCCAGGCGGGATCCGCGCGGCCGCGTCTGCCAGTACGCGAGGGTCTCCTCGTCTGGCACGCGCACGACCGGCCCGCGTACGGTCACCTGCCGGTAGACGGGCAACCAGAGGAAGGTCGCCGAGGCGTAGGGGTGCCCGGCCAGATGGCGGCCCTTGTCGGACTCGAAGTTGGTGAAGAAGGTCAGGCCGTCGGCGTCGATCTTCTTGCACAGCACGGTGCGGGTCGCCGGGTGGCCGCGCTCGTCGACGGTCGCGAGCACCATCGCGTTCGGCTCGGGCACCGCGGTGGCGACCGCGTTCGCAAACCACGTACGCACCAGCGGAAGCCAGCCCTCGGCGACATCGCCGGGGGTGAGATCGCGGTCGGCCGGGGACTCGTCGGTCGGCCCTGCCGGGCTGTAGTCGACACGCATACGCGCGAGGTCGTCACCCTCGGGGCGCGGCAACGGGAAATCGGACGGCACGAACGACGACGGTACTCCCGGCATCCGGGCGGCGACGCTCGGACCACGGGGGCTACAGTTTTCCCGACGACCCGAGTGGGGCGCCGATCACACCTGACGGTGACCTCATTCCACCGGCAGCGCGGCTCGGACCGGGCCGTGCTCGAACGAGGAGAGCCCAACCGTCATGGCAGCGCGCGCGTCAGTTCCCGAGGATTTCGTCGCAGGACTCGAAGGCGTGGTCGCCTTCACGAGCGACATCGCCGAGCCCGACAAGGACGGTGGCGCACTGCGCTATCGCGGGGTCGACATCGAAGAGCTCGTCGAGAAGGGAGTGACCTTCGGCGACGTGTGGGCCCTGCTCGTCGACGGCGAGTTCGGTCGCGGTCTGCACCCGGCCGAGCCGTTCCCCCTGCCGATCCACACCGGCGACGTGCGTGTCGATGTCCAGGCCGGTCTGGCGATGCTCGCACCCATCTGGGGCTTCCGTCCGCTGCTCGACATCGACGATGCGACCGCCCGCGACAATCTCGCCCGCGCCGCGGTGATGGCCCTGTCCTATGTGGCGCAGTCCGCCCGCGGCATCTACCAGCCCGCCGTGCCGCAGCAGCGCATCGACGAGGCGAGCACCGTCACCGAGCGCTTCATGGTGCGGTGGAAGGGCGACCCGGATCCCAAGCACGTCGAGGCGATCGACGCCTACTGGGTGTCGGCGGCCGAGCACGGCATGAACGCCTCGACGTTCACTGCCCGGGTCATCGCCTCGACCGGCGCGGACGCGGCCGCCTCGCTCTCCGGCGCGGTCGGCGCGATGTCGGGCCCTCTGCACGGCGGTGCCCCCGCGCGCGTGTTGCCGATGATCGAGGAGACCGAACGCACCGGCGATCCGCGCGGTCTGGTCAAGGGCATCCTCGACCGCAAGGAGAAGCTCATGGGCTTCGGTCACCGCGTCTACCGCGCCGAGGACCCCCGCGCCCGGGTGCTGCGCAGCACCGCCCAGCGGCTCGACGCTCCGCGCTTCGAGGCGGCGGCCGCGCTCGAGCAGGCCGCCCTCACCGAGCTGCGCGAGCGTCGTCCCGACCGGGCGATCGAGACCAACGTCGAGTTCTGGGCTGCGGTGATCCTCGATTTCGCGGAGGTCCCCGCGGCGATGATGCCCGCGATGTTCACCTGCGGACGGACCGCCGGCTGGTGCGCCCACATCCTCGAGCAGAAGCGTCTGGGCAAGCTCGTGCGTCCCGCGGCGATCTACACCGGCCCCGATCCGCGCCCTGCCTCCGAGGTCACGGGCTGGGATTCGATCACGCATCGCTGATGCCTCTTCCTCTGCCGGGCCGACCAGCGCCCGGCGGGGGTTCCGAGGGGGCGGTCTAGACTGCCTGTGCACCATGTCCCTCGACTCTTAGGACACGCATTCCGATGGCAGACGCGTCACCGATCATTCCCGCCGACCTCAAGCCCGCAGACGGCCGCTTCGGCTGCGGCCCGTCCAAGGTTCGTCCCGAGCAGCTGCAGTCGCTGGTCGATGTCGGCGCTTCGGTGTTCGGCACCAGCCACCGGCAGAAGCCGGTCAAGGACGTCGTCGCCCGTGTCCGCTCGGGTCTGCGCGACCTGTTCTCCCTGCCCGAGGGCTACGAGGTCGTCCTCGGCAACGGCGGCACCACCGCCTTCTGGGACGCTGCGGCCTTCGGTCTGATCCGGGAGCGCTCGCAGCACTTCACCTACGGCGAGTTCTCGTCGAAGTTCGCGACGGTCGCGAAGAAGAACCCGTTCATCGGCGATCCGATCGTCGTGGGTTCGGAGCCGGGCTCGGCTCCGGAGATCGTCGCCGACGCATCGGCCGACCTCATCGGCTGGGCGCACAACGAGACCTCCACGGGTGTCGCGGTTCCGGTGCAGCGTCCCGCCGGTTCCGACAACACCCTGATCGCGATCGACGCGACCTCGGGTGCCGGCGGCCTGCCGGTGAACATCTCCGACACCGACGTGTACTACTTCGCCCCGCAGAAGTGCTTCGCCGCCGACGGTGGCCTGTGGATCGCGCTGATGAGCCCGGCAGCGCTCGAGCGTGTCGCCGAGATCAAGGAATCGGGTCGCTTCACCCCCGAGTTCCTGTCGCTGCCGATCGCCGTCGACAACAGCAGCAAGGACCAGACCTACAACACCCCGGCACTGGCCACCCTGCTGATGTTCGCGAACCAGATCGAGTGGCTCAACGGCAACGGCGGTCTCGACTGGGCCGTGGCGCGCACGAAGGATTCGTCCTCGCGCCTGTACGAGTGGGCCGAGGCCTCCGAGTACGCGACGCCGTTCGTCGCCGATCCGTCGCTGCGTTCGCAGGTCGTCGGCACCGTCGACTTCGCCGACTCCGTCGACGCGGCGAAAGTCGCGAAGATCCTGCGGGCCAACGGCATCGTCGACACCGAGCCGTACCGCAAGCTCGGCCGCAACCAGCTGCGCATCGGTATGTTCCCGGCCATCGATCCCGAGGACGTCACGCAGCTGACCAAGTGCATCGACTGGGTCGTCTCCCAGCTCTGAGTACGCCGCACAGCGGGGCCGGGTCCGATGTCGGATCCGGCCCCGTTGTTGTCATAGTCTCGACCTCGCATCGAGACATTTCGGCGAACCCTGGACGATAACGCGCCGCGTCGGATTTCTTGCGATGTCGCTCGGCGTGGCGCGGCGTGTCCGGCCACGAAAAATATCCAGGTCGGTTACAGTCGGGCGGGTCAATCGCGATCGGCGCGAGGAGGTCAAGGTGCGAGAGCTTCGAGTGGTCGGTCTCGAGCCCGATGCTAAGCATGTGGTGCTCGCCGATCCCACGACGGGGGACAAGTTCCGCATTCCCGTCGACGACACCCTGCGCGCGGCCGCTCGCGGAGATCTGGCCCGTCTCGGCCAGATCCAGATCGAGACGACCAGCCAGCTCCGCCCTCGCGAGATCCAGGCCCGCATCCGCGGCGGCGCCTCGGTCGAACAGGTGGCCGATGAGGCCGGCGTCCCGGTCGCCAAGGTCGAACGGTTCGCCTATCCCGTCCTGCTCGAGCGGTCCCGGGCCGCCGACATGGCCAAGAAAGGCCATCCCGTCCGCCCCGACGGTCCCGCCGTCGAGACCCTCCACGAGATCGTCACGCAGGCCTTCCGTGCTCGCGGGCACAGCCTCGACGAAGCCGAGTGGGACGCCTGGCGCGACGACGAGGGCTTCTGGGTCGCGCAGTTGCGGTGGCACGCCGGTCGTTCCACGAACCGCGCGCATTGGCGCTACCAGCCCGACGCTCACGGCGGCACGATCACCGCGCTCGACGACATTGCCGCCGATCTCGTCGATCCCGATTGCGGCCGTCCCCTGCGCTACCTGACCCCGGTCTACTCGGCGCGCGACGTCGACGATTCCACTGAGGTGGAGAACGCCGACCGTCACGCCCCGATCGCGCTGGAGGCTCCCGCTTCCGATGAACCGGCTCCGGAGCCGGTCGCCGACGAGGAGACCACCGTCGCCGTCACGGTGCCCGACGACGCCGATGCATCGCGCGCGTCTCAGGCTCCCGCGAAGGACAAGCGCGGCAAGCCCGCGCTCCCCTCGTGGGACGACGTGCTGCTCGGTGTGCGCAGTAACGGACGCGTCTGAGGAAGTCGTCGACGATGTCGGCGACAGTGTCGACGCTCTGGTACGTCGACGCACCCGATCCCGTAGCGGTGCTGCGCGAGTTCTCTCCGGACCGCGATGCGGCGCGAGCACTTCTGTCGCGTCTGTTCCCGGAGTTCCAGGTCGATCCCGGCGCGCGGGTACCGCTCGCCGACGCCGGGGGCACCGGCGAGGACGATGGCGCCGAACAGTTCCGGGTCGGTAGCTATCCCGGTGTGACGGTGGTGTCGAGCCCCCGATTCGCACTACGCCACCCCTCGGAGCTGCCCACGATGTGGTTGCGCACGCCCGCCGCCGAACGCACGTGCCTGCTGGCATCCGATCCGGCCGGTGCGTGGGGATCGTTCGCCGTGTGGGAGTGCGGCCGGCTGCGCCGCGGCTTCGGAGCGAACACCGTCGAGTTCTTCGAGGACCAGGGAATCCCGTTCGTATGGGAGCGGCCGTTCTGGGCGGGCGAGCATCCGCTCCGCTGGCCGCCGAACGTACCCCCTCCCCCGGAGTCCCTGCCCTTCCACCCTCGCAAGCTCGTCGAGGAGGCCCACGGCGCGTGGCTCGGGTTCCGCTATGTCGGGCGCCGCGACGACGAACTCGACCCGCGGAACATCGACACCTGGAGTTTCACGCTGCGCACCCCGGTCCCGCAGATCTCCGTCCCCGCACCGAAGACCTCCTGGTGGCGGCGACGCGCGGCGCACTGACGTGCCGTCGAGCGACGCTCCCGGTCGGACTCGTCACTCCTCTGCTCCGACAATGAATTTCACCTCGTCGATGTCGTCGGGTGTGATCTCCGGGGATTGCAGGACGAGAGCCCAGGCGTCGACGTACTCGGTGCTGTACTTGTGGCCGTGCCCGGCCGGGACACCCGTGGAGAAGGGCAGATCGGCCGTGACCTGCCAGAAGGTCACGAACGGGATCCACACCATGTCCTCGAGCACGTCGCGGCCGGGGGCTTCGCCGATCCAGTCCGGCTCACTCGTGATCAGGTGCGGACTCCACCAGACGATCGGGTCCGACGGGTGCATCAGATACAGCACCCGACTCCCCTCCCACGGCTCGTCCGTCGGCGGGATCTCCGCCTGTGGGTCGTTCGTGAACCGCACCGTGCGGCCGTCCCGGAAGACCGGTTCGATCTCGGGGCTGCCGGCCTCCCGGCGATCGCTGAACTCCCGGAAGAGGACGTTGAAGTTCGGAGGTCCGGCGAAGACCGTGCCCGACGTGCGATTGCGCAGGTCGTACTCGCCGCTGAAGGCGGTCTCCCCGCCGAACGAACCGAGGCTCTCCCCAGCCACGAGCAGTCGGGGGCGGGCGTCCTGGGGAAGCTTCGACCAGACGTCGTAGACCGCGTCGAACAGGTCGCGTCCGGCTTCCCGCGCCTTCGACTGATCGACGAGATAGGAGATCCACGAGGGCAGATAGGAGTACTGGATCGCGACCGTCGCGACGTCGCCGCCGGTGAGGTACTCGACGGAGTCCACCAGGGCCGGGTCCACCCAGCCGCTCCCCGTCGTCGTCACGACGACCAGGTTGCTCCGCCCGAATCCTCCTGCCCGGGTGAGGTCCTCGACAGCGAGGGACGCGCGATCCTCGGTGTCGTCCGCCGATGCCAGGCCGGCGTAGATCCGGATCGGTTCGAGGGCAGGACCTTCGGTGAACTCACCGAGTTGTTCGGTGGTCGGCCCCTGCCCGACGAAAATCCGCCCCTGCCACCCGAGAGAATCCCACGGAACGACCGAATCCGCTCCACCGGAGCGGAGTGCGGTCGTCGGTTGCTGCACACCTTCCTCGGTTCTCGTGTCCCGCGCCGAGAACGCCGCATTGGCGGCGTCGATGAAGCCGGCGAGGAGCACTCCGGAGACGATCGCGTACACGAGTCCCGCGACGAGAACCCACCCCACGACGTTCGCGGCCCGCTGCCCGATCCACCGGTCGAGTGTCCGTGCCGCCCAGTGGTACAGGGCGCGGATACCACGTCCGATCGCCAGCAGCACAGCGAACATCACGACCGCGACGAGCGGGGAGAGAACCGCAAGTGCCAGGTTGTACTCGGAAACCCCCATCAGAGTACGGATCTCGTGCTGCCAGTACTGGCCGAGCCCGAAGAAGACCGCGAAGAGGACCGCCCCGCAGGCGCCGAAGATCCACCACGACGCAGCCTTGGGAGACCGAGGAGGCCGGTCGGCGAAGGCGCGCCACACGAACGCGAGGAGCACGCCGAGGCCGTATCCGATCGCGGCAGTGATCCCGCAGATCATCCCCTGCAGGATCCCGCCGCGCGGAAGCAACGACGGGGTGAACGACAGGCACGCGAAAAGCACTGCACCCCAACACCCGGGAAGTGTGAGGTGCAGTGCCCACCGCCGTGCCCGCGATCGGGGAACTTCGGTCGCGACGTTCGCGCCCGGATCACCCCGGACGTTGCGGCCGTTTTCTTGCACGGTCGCGTCAGTAGTAGTCGGCGCGTGGCTGCCAGGTCGAGATCGCCCAGATCACGACCGCGTCCAGCGCGATGATCAGGATCGACCACCACGGGTAGTACGGCAACCACAGGAAGTTCGCGATGATCGACAACGCAGCGAGGACGATCGCCGTGACACGGGCCCAGGTGGCGCCGCTCATCAACGCGAGACCGGCGACCAGCATCACGACACCGAGGACGATGTGGATCCATCCCCACGTGGTGAAGTCGAACTTGAACGTGTACTCCACGCCCCGCACGAAGACTTCGTCCTCGGCCACCGCGGCGATTCCCTGGAAGAGCTGGACGACGCCGACCGTTGCCAGGATGATCGCGGCCCCGATCGAGGTGCCTGCGGCGATGCCCTGTTTCACACTCATTCCGTCCCTGTCGGGACGTACGTCATGAGACATGACGATCCTCTCGTGTACGAAGGAGACATCGGTCGTGCGCCGATCCTCGCGAGGAACGGTCACGGTCCGATTCTCAGGAACAAGGGTGCCTGCGGGTTATGCTGCCACCCTTACACTTTCGACCGCCGGCTCCTCGACGCGACGAGGCGTCGAACGCACGAGCCGACCACGGGAGGACTCCGTCCGCAGCGCCCTCCCCGCGACGACGATTCACGCGATGGGCACGCCGTCACGTCCGGTCGTGGCGTTGCCGAGCGCCTGCGCCTTGAGGTGTTCGTACTCCGCGGGCGTGATCGCACCGGAGTCGAGCAGGGCCTTGGCATCGGCGATCTGTTGAGCCGGGGATTTCCCGACCGCCACGGTCCGGATGTATTCGTCGGTGGCCTGCTTCGCCTCGGCCTGGGCCTGTTGTGCCCGCAGAGCCATTCCCCGACCGCGAACGATCAGGTAGACCAGCGCTGTCAGGTACGGAAGGAGCACCAGACCGATGACCCACATCGCTTTGACCCAACCGGACACGGAGTGATCCCGGAAGAGGTCGACGATGATTTGGAACAGGACGATCAGGTATGCCACGAAGGCGAATACGACGACGGTGTACCACACGTAGTCCCAGAATGAATCCATAGCCGAACCTCCTCGGCCGAACCGATGGCGGGACGATGCCCCCATGAAACCACCGGAGAATGAAGATCTCGAATCCTGCTTCCCCCTGCGGTGTGCCGCTACGGCACTGCCACTACTCGCGGCCCCCGGTCCACTCATCGATACCGGCGTCGAATCGTGACGACTGTCCGATTCGGGCTTCGGCAGGTCCATCTTCAGTCATGACGACCTCCGTCCCTCTGATCGGGGAGGGCCGGATATACCATACGCCCGTTCATGGGTGGAGGACATCGGTTTGCGCAATCGGCGCGATTCGGCACCGGCTCGAGTCGGTCAGGAGTACACCGCGCGGGGGTTCCAGGTCGCGATCGCCCAGATGACCACTACATCGAGGGCGATGATCGCAAGCGCCCACCCTGGGTAGTAGGGAAGCCACATGAAATTCATCAGGATCGACAGCGCGGCGATGACCATTGCGGAGACGCGCGCCCATGTCGCCCCGGAAATCAACGCGATGCCCACGATCACCATCACGACACCGACAACGATGTGGACCCACCCCCACGTGGTGAGATCGAACGTGAACAGATACTCCTGGCCGGCGACGAAGACTTCGTCCTCGGCGACCGCAGCAATTCCCTGCAACAGTTGCAGAGCACCGATCAAGGTCATGATGATTGCGGCACCGACCGACGTTCCCGCGGCGAGACCCTGCTTGACCGACATTTCCTCCCGCTCGGCATGCACATTGCGTGACATGATGCTCCTTCCGGATGACCCGACATCTCGAGTGTGCGCTTCGTCGGAATTCTCCAATGGAGGTTGGGGGTTTTCCGCCGGCAATCGCACCCAGAACTCGTTCAGGACACGAGCAGCGCGAGCCAGCCGAACGGCACACCGGCCAGGAAACCGGCGGCGAGCCAGCGCAGTACCTGCACCCGGAGCCACGACCACACGGTCGGCGCGACTCCCGCGACCGTCACGACATTGACGACGACGGCGAGGGCCGGATGGATCCGGCCGAGCACCTGCCCGCAGGCGACGACGGTGATGACGGTGGCGACGAAGGAGAATGCCGTCAGCGTGAGCCCCGTCGCCCAGGGTGTGGGCACGGGGCCGCGAGCCCGGCTCATCGCGGAAGCCGCACCCGCTCGTAGAACGCCATCGCCGCAGCGGTGGCCACGTTCAGCGAATCCGTGCCGACAGCCATGGGAATCCGGGCGCGCACGTCGGTCGCCCGCATCGCATGTTCGGTCAGGCCGGGGCCCTCGGCGCCGAGCAGCAGCGCGACCTTCTCCCCCGTCATCGCTTCGGCGAGCGGGATCGCCCGTGGGTCCGGGGTCAGCGAGATCAGCTGGAAGCCTCTGCTGCGCAACAGATCCAGGTCGTACGGCCACCGGTCGACGTGCGCGAAGGGGACACGGAGGACGTGCCCCATCGACACGCGCACCGCACGCCGGTACAGAGGGTCGGCGCATCCTTTCCCGAAGAGCACACCGTCGACGCCGAGCCCGGCGGCGTTGCGGAACATCGAGCCGATGTTCTCGTGGTCGTTGACCCCTTCGAGCACCGCGACCGTGGTCGCCTTGTCGAGGACGTCGTCGAGCGAGAGCGGTTCGGGCCGGTGCGCGACGGCGAGCACCCCGCGGTTGAGGTGGAAGCCGACGACCTCCGCCATGGTCGCCGCATCGGTGCGGTAGAACGGCACGTCGACGTCACGCAGGTCGTCGGCGAGTTCGTCCAGCCGCCGACTCACCCCGAGCAGGCTCGTCGCAGCGAACCGGGAGTCGAGCATGCGCTGGACCACCAGCACACCCTCTGCGATCACCAGACCCTTGCCACCGGGAAGGTCGGGCCGACGGTCCGCGGAGTTGAGATCGCGGAAGTCGTCCACCCGGGGGTCGGAAGGATCGTCGATGTCGATGACGTGAACCACCGGGTCATTCTCCCAGCGGCCCTGCACCCTCCCGCACCGGGTCGGTCGTCACGACCGCGGTGCGGTCGGCCGTCATCGACCGCGGTGCGGTCAGTCGTCATCGACCGCGGTGCGGTCAGTCGTCTTCAGCGACGAGCGCCGTGAGGATTCCGACGGCGTCGCGCAACGTGGCGAGCGAGTCGGGATCGAGTTTGTCGAGCCGTTCGGTCAGCCACACTTCGCGTGCCTGCGCCTCGTCGGCGAGCAATTCCCTCCCGGCTTCGGACAGCGTCACGATGATCTGTCGTCCGTCCGTCGGGTGCGGCGTCCGCTCGACGAGACCGAGTTCGTGCAGAGACGCGATGACCCTGGTCATCGAGGGTGGTTGGACGCGTTCGCGCGCTGCCAGTGCCCCCGGGGTCATCGCACCTTCCTGCGCGAGGGTGGCCATTGCCGAGATCTGGGTCAGAGAAACTCGGGAATCGGTGCGTCTCCCCCGCAGATGACGCGTCAGACGCACAACGGCGAGTGAGAGGTCACCGGCGAGTGCGCGTGTATCCGAGATCATGGCGTGCAGAATACGTCACATCGCCCGAAACACGCGTCGGCTGCCTAGGTGAGCAGTTCCGTGAGCGGATCGACCGAGAAGTACAGGGCGAACAGCACTGCGACGATCCACATCAGCGGATGGATGGTGCGGATTTTGCCGCTCGCGGCGTGCAGGATCACCCAGGTGATGAAGCCGACGCCGATGCCGTTGGCGATCGAGTAGGTGAACGGCATGACCATGATGGTCAGGAAGGCCGGCAGCGCCACAGCGAACACCGAGAAGTCGATGTCGCGGACCTGGCCGATCATCAGGGCACCGACCACGACGAGAGCCGGAGCGGCCGCTTCGATCGGGACCACCTCGTACAGCGGGGTCAGGAACATCGCGAGCAGGAACAGCACGCCGGTGACCACGTTGGCCAGGCCGGTGCGGGCTCCTTCCGCGATACCCGAGGCCGATTCGACGAACACCGTGTTCGACGAGGCGGAAGCGCCACCACCGACGATGGCGCCGGTGCCCTCGACGACGAGGGCCTTGCCGATGCCGGGCAGGGTGCCGTTCTTGTCGGCCAGGCCGGCTTCCTTGCCGAGGCCGGTCATGGTGCCCATGGCGTCGAAGAAGTTCGCGAGGACGAGCGTGAACACGAGCAGGGTCGCGGCGATCACGCCGATGCGGGTGAACGCGCCGAACAGGTCGACGTTGCCGACGAGGCTCAGGTTCGGGATGCCGAAGAAGGAGTCGGGGGCGTCGGGGGTGCTGAGGTTCCAGCCCTTGGGGTTGGTGCCCAGCGACGGGCCGACGTCGGCGATGGCCTCGATGATCATCGACAGGATCGTCGTGGCGACGATGCCGATCAGCAGTCCGCCGCGCACCTTGCGTGCGACGAGCACACCCATGAGCAGCACACCGACGACGAAGACGAAGGTCGGCCACGACGCGATGGAGCCGTCGATGCCCAGGCCGACAGGGACGGTGGTGCCGGCGGCGTCGGGGATGCGGCGGACGAAGCCGGCGTCGACGAGGCCGATCATGGCGATGAAGGCGCCGATACCGGCAGCGATGGCGGCCTTGAGTTCTGCCGGGATCGCGTTGAAGACCGCGGTGCGGAAACCGGTCAGGGCCAGCACGACGATGATGATGCCGTCGATGACCACCAGGCCCATCGCTTCGGGCCAGGTGACCTGCGGCGCGATGGTCACCGCCAGCAGGCTGTTGATGCCGAGGCCGGCGGCGATGGCGAACGGATAGTTGGCGACCACACCGAAGACGATGCTCATGAAGCCGGCGACCAGCGCGGTGACGGCGGCGACCTGGTTGATGGGCAGGATGTTGCCCATCACGTCGATCTTCGCGCTCGCGTCCTCGGCGGAGAAGCTACCGAGGATCAGCGGGTTGAGGACCACGATGTACGACATCGCGAAGAACGTGACGATGCCGCCACGCACCTCTCGGGACACGGTGGAACCGCGTTCGGTGATCTTGAAATAGGTGTCCAGGAAGGACGTTCGCTTGGAGTCGGTGCCTACGGCCATGTCCACAAATCCGCTCGTCGAGTACGGGGCGTCGCAACGGGAACCGATTATTGCAGCGCGAAGGAACTAATCTGCAAACCGTGGAACCCGCCCAGCTCGTCGCAGCCCGCATCCGACGCCTCGCCGACCCTCGCCCCGCGCTTGCCGTGGGAACCGGTCTGTGGGTGGTGGCAACCGTCGTCGTGGCGGTGGTGGGCGGCGAACTCCGGGACGATGTGCTTCCGGTCTGCGTGGCGGGAATCGTGGTGGGGCTGCTGGGAACTGCGCTCTTCCTGTTGCAGCGTCGCGCCGCCCGACGCGGTGACCGGGGTGCCCAGGCGGGGCTGGACTGACCCTCGCCCACGGCCGTCCGCGACAAGCCCACAGCGGTGTCAGCGACGGATCCGCACCCGAGTGATCAACCACACCCACAGCAGGGCCCATGTGATCCCGAAGATCCAGCCTGCGACGACATCGGTGAACCAGTGCGCCGCGAGGTAGACGCGAGAGAGCCCGATCACGAGGGTGTAACCGGCGAGCGCGATCGTCGCGGCGGTCCGGCGGCGATCGCCGCGCGGCCACGTGCGCACGACGACCGCGACGAGCACCGTGGCCAGAACTGCGCTGGTCATCGCGTGTCCGGACGGGAACGACTCGGTGCGCAGGGCCAGGAGCCGTTCGGGTTCCGGTGGCCGGACACGGCCGAACAGATTTTTGAGCAACACCATCAACGGCCAGCCCGTGAGGACCGCTCCGGCGACGAGGACGGCGTCGGACAGACGATCGGCCCGCACCAGCAGCAGCGTCGTCGCCGCGGCGATCAGGCTCGTCGCGACTCCCCCGCCCGTGTGGGTGAGTGCGGTCACCGCGGTGGTCAGCCACGGCTCGCGGAGCGACACCATCCAGTCGAGCACCGCGGCATCGAGCGTCACGGTTCGGTTCTCACGTCCGGAGCCGTGAGCGCGGTGAGTGCCGCGGCCAGGCCGATCGGTGTGCTGTGGACGGTGCCGGCCGCGTCGACCCACCACGGGACCTCGACCTCACCGGTCAGGGCTCCGGAGCAGCGGAGGACGAGTCGGTCGTGCAGCGCGAGTACGCCGCGCGGAAGCGGCACCCCGGCGACGATTCCGGCCAGGACCGCGGCCGGTTCGCGCTCCCACGTCGAACTCCTCCCCTGCTCGACGGGTTCGGCGTCGACCACCGCGGACGCCACGGCGATGTCGAGCACGTCCGCGAGCGCGTGGGCGGTTCCCCTGCCGCCGGTGACGAGGCGGTCGTGCGGGATCGCGGCCGCGAACCACGGACGGTCGGGTACGAGAGCGTCGGCTGCGTCGACGACGACACCCGACAGGCTGCGCACCCCGTCGGGCAGAGTGACCGACTCGGGATCGAGACCACCCGACGAGAACGCCGCGGCGAGCGCGTCGTGCGCGGCGACGATCGCGGCCGGCCCCGGCGACCTGCTGTCGTCCGCGAGCCGGTCGAGCAGTGTCTGTGCCAGTTCGATGTCGTCGATCCGCGTTCCGGCGAGGGCGCTGCGGAAGGCCGATGCGTCGGGGTGGGTACAGGGATCGAGCAGACCTTCGAAAAGGGTGTCGTCGGCGAACCGGTAGTGGCCCAGAGGCCGGCCGTCGAGCGACGCGCGGGTGCGCAGATACCACGCCGTATATCCGGCGGGGTCGGCGATCGCTTCGGCCGTCGCGGGCTCGGCGGCCAGCAGGGTCAACGCCCGCGACCAGCGGCGATCGTCGACGAGATCGAGGTCGCGCACCGCGACGAGCACCTCGGGATCGTCGTCGAGCCGCTCCCACCACAGGTGTTCGTCGGGCAGATCGTGGTCGGGGCCGGTCGGCAGTTCCGCACGCAGGACCGTGAATCCCCAGCCCACACCGATCGCCCGCAGGGCGTCGGCCCCGTACCGGTCGACGACGGACGGGTCGACGGTGCCGAAGGGCGCGTCCTCGACGAGTACTTCTGCGAGCGGTGCACCGGGAAGCAGGAGTTCGTCGGCGGGGACGAGGTCGCCGTGGGTGTCGGGCAGCAGCAGCGCCCCGAGTTCGCGGGGCACGGCCGCGGGCGACACGAGCGGCACCAGTCGCAGCACGACGTCGGCGAGCTCACCGGCCGGGAGGTCGCCCTCCGGGTGGAGGTCGTCGGGATCGGTGTCCTCGACGGCCGCGACGAGCGCCGGGTCGGCGAGCAGGTCCTCGACCGTCACGGTGCCGGCTCCGAGCCGGGCGAGCAGCGGATGCGCGGCGTCGGGATGGACGAGACGCACCCAGGGCATGGACACCGGGCCGATATCCTGCAGTTGCGTTGCGAGAACGGCCGTACGCGGGCCGGTCACGGTCCGTCCGTCCGACAGCGGAACCGGCAGCGATGCGAGTTCCTCGGCCGCGACCGCGTCGACGACGAGCGGAGTGAGCGCCTCGTACAGGCGGTTCCACCACTTCGGATCGCGTTCGTGCCCGGAGAGCAGTTCGGCCAGTCGCGCGAGACCGAGCCGGTGCACGCCGACGGCGGACAGCGCGGACGCATGTCGCGGCCCGCACAACTCGGGGATCACGAGCCCCGGGACCACCTCGCCGAGGACGTCGGCGAGGTCGTCGGTGAGACCGGGAAGTGCGACGGCCCGGTCGGGCACCAGATCGGCGCTGCGGTCGGCGGCGGGAAGCCACGCGCCGGCAGCCAACTCGTCGAGGATCGCCTCGCGGATGCGTTCGTCGACCTCGCTGCGCGCGAAACCCGGCAGGGGCACGAGGTCGAGTCGCTGCTCGGCGGGCAGAGCCGCGACGAACCGCGCGTATCCGCGGGCGACGTTCTCGACGTGGGCTCCGGGAAGCACGCGCCTCCGGTCGGGTTGCATGGCGACGTCGGCGACGACGATCGCGGGAAGTGACAGCTCCTCGTCGGAGCGGGTGGGGGCACGCAGGACATCGCTGCGGACCGGGTCGACCCGCCCGTCGACGACGGGCACCAGCCATCGCGCCGACGCTCCGGTGAACTCCCACCAGGTGCGATCGCCGATCCGCACCTCCCACAGGCCGCTGTCGAGTTCGCGCCGGTGACGGGTGAATTCGTCGTCGGCGACGAGGACGGTGTGCAAGCCCGGGAGTTCGAGCAGGATGTCGTGGGCCTCGGATCGGAAGGCGTCGAGCAGTGCGACCGGGTCCACCCCGGGGCGCAGGGTCAGCACGACCTCGGTGTCGCTGCCGGTCGCCGGCGGGGCCTCCGTCGGCCACACGAGGCGCAGCGCCGGGACACCCGACTCCGGCTCGGGCAGGTTCCGCTCGGCCAGCACCGCGCGGGTGCGCTCGGCCGAGAAGTGGAGCGAACCGGTGCGCGAACGCACCTCGATGTCGTCGGAGACCGACAGCACCGCCGTGAAGCCGACACCGAACCGCCCCACGGTGGATCCGGCGCCGGTCTTGTTCGACGAGCGCAGTGCGGTCAGCGCGTGGACACCGCCCTCGTGGAGCGGCTCACCGATGTTCGCGACGTGGAGACGGCCGTCGGCGAACCAGACACGCAGCTCACCCGGTACATCGGCACGCGCGGCGGCGTCGGCGGCGTTCTGGGCGAGCTCGGTCAACACGCGGTCGCGGTAACCCGCGCGGACATGATCGGCCTCGGTCGCCGCGTCCTCGCGCAGACGGGTGGGCGACGACGACCAGGCCGCGAGGATCCCTTCGCGTAACGCCGCGGTCCCGAACGGATCCGCGGGGTCCGGCCGGGTCACGTCAGTCGGTCTGTTCCGACTCGGACGGGGACGGCTCGGACGCTGACGACTCGGGGGCGGGCTCGTCCGTGGAATCGGTCGGCTTGGACTCGGTGCTCACGACCTCGGTGCTCACGACCTCGGTGCTCACGACCTCGGTGGTCGCGGACTCCGCAGGCGCCGAGCCGGCCGGTCCGACCTCGACGACCTCCACTGCCGAATCGTCGAACGCCTCGTAGATCGGCGAACCGGCGCCGGTGGGCAGGGTCGTGTCGGAATGCGCGCCGCATCCGTACTCGGCGTGCACGACGTGACCGTCGGCGGCGAACTCGTTGCCGCAGACGCCGAAGGCCGCACGCAGCGATCCGGCGAGCGGAAGATAGAAACCACACAGGCGGCACGAGGACGGAGCGGCCTTCGCCATCTCCGAGTCGGGACCGTATTCGCTGTCGAACCAGCGCTGCGCTGCCTCGAGGCGACCTTCCAGACTCATGACCTGCTTGCGGCCCAGCCCGATCTCGAGGGCGGTCTCATCGACCTCGGGGTCGCCGGACAGCATGTAGCCGGGAACCAGGCGCACGTCGTCGGGAGCGGGAGCCAGCAGGTCGCCGGGACCCAGATCGCCGGGACGGATCCGCTCGCTCCACGGCACCCACGCGGGGGCGACGAGCGCGTCGGGACCGGGCAGGAGCACGAGTTCGCTCACAGTCACCCGATCCGAATCCGGGGCGGCGGCCACGACGACGGCCCACTGCCAACCGCGGTAACCCGGCAGCTCCGAGGCGAAACGATGGGTGGCCGAGCACTCGTCCTCGCGCGTCACGCCCAGATAGGCGCCGACTCCACCGTCTCCGAGTTCGTCGAGTGCGGCCCGAGCGAGGTCGACGGCGTCGGCGAGCACGGAACGCACCGCCGGATCGACCACGGGGTTCGTTCCTCGGGAAGTGGAAGCAGAGGCAACACTCACGACCCCCATTCTGCCTGACCTGTCTGCTCCGGCGCCTGCGGGTCGCGGAAGGTCGTACAGGCACCGCTCACACGCGAGGTGCAGGATGGGCGCGTGCCCCGTCTTCTCCTCTCGGCCGCGGTCGCGACGGTCGTCTGCGTCACCACCGCCGGATGCGGCGACGATCTCGTCGCCGAACCCGGTCCACCCGCCACCGAACTCGGTGTGGAGGTCGTCGCCACGCACCCCCACGATCCGGAGGCGTTCACCCAGGGCCTCGAGATCGACGAGGGCGAACTGCTCGAAGGCACCGGCCGGGCCGGGCGCTCGTGGGTGTCGGCCCGAGAGGTCGACCTCGACGGCGGGACCGTCACCCTCGCCGAGACCGAGCGCACCCGCGAACCCGTCCTCGACGACCTCTTCGGTGAGGGCATCACCGTGGTCGGCGACGAGGTGTGGCAGCTGACCTGGAAGGACGGCACGGCCGTCCTCCGCGATCGCGACACCCTGCTCGAGAAGCGCCGGGTCGACTACGACGGCGAGGGCTGGGGGCTGTGCGCGCAACCCGGCCGTCTGGTGATGAGCGACGGCTCGGCCGAGCTGATCTTCCGCGACCCCGTCACCTTCGACGAACTCGGGCGCGTCACCGTGCACCGGGACGGACGTGCCGTGTCGAAGCTCAACGAACTCGAGTGCGCCGAGGACGGCAGGGTCTGGGCGAACGTGTGGCAGACGGACGAGATCGTGCTGATCGATCCGGCCTCGGGCCGTGTGGAGGCCCGGGTCGACGCGGCTCCGCTGCGTGATCGGCTGCCCGCGGGAGCCGATGTGGACGTCCTCAACGGCATCGCACGGATCCCCGGGACCGATCGGTTCCTGGTGACGGGCAAGTACTGGCCGACGCTGTTCGAAGTGCGTTTCGTGGAGTGATCCGGGTGGCATACCGATCGCGGCACGCGTCACTCGGGCCACGTGCCGCCCTTGTGTTACAGCCGCTATCGCGTGGGGAAGAATCGAAGACGTGACCGAACCGGACGAGCGACCCGCCCCCGAGGGAGCGGACGGCCGTGTCCCGGGTTCGCAGCATCCGGGGTACAGCAACTATCCGCCTCCGCGCCGCGTCTCGGGCCGTCGCACTCCCCTGCCGCCCCTGCATCCCGTCGACCATCCGCGCCGACCGCCGGGTGCGTCGGCGGCCGGTCGGGCGGAGTCCTCGTCCGAGACCGACTCACCGCGCGCTCCGCGCATGCCGCGGAAACTGACGGTGACGCGGGTCGCGGCCCTGCGCAGCCGCGAACTCACCTCGAAGGGCATCGCGACCTTCCGCCGAGCGGCCACGGCCGACGGCGCCGACAAGTCGGGCCTGACGGCGCTCACCTACGCGACGATGGCGAACTTCGCCTCCGACGCGGCCATCGCCGTCGCGCTCGCGAACACCCTGTTCTTCTCGGCGGCCACCGGTGAGGACAGGACGAAGGTCGCGCTGTATCTGCTCATCACGATCGCGCCGTTCGCGATCATCGCCCCGCTCATCGGGCCGCTGCTCGACAGGTTGCAGCACGGTCGTCGCGTCGCGCTGGCGACGTCCTTCGCGCTGCGCACGGTGCTCGCGGTAGTGCTGGTGTTCAACTTCGACAGCTGGCTGTTGTATCCGGCGGCGCTCGGCATGATGGTGCTGAGCAAATCGTTCGCGGTGCTCAAATCCGCGGTGACACCCAGAGTCCTGCCACCGGAGATCGATCTGGTGCGGGTGAACTCCCGGTTGACGGTCTTCGGCCTGGTCGGCGGCACGATCGGTGCCGGCGCGATCGCGGCGGCCGCGGCATGGGCATTCGGTTCGTCGGGCGCACTGTGGCTGTGCGCCGGGATTACCGCATTCGGCGCCTATCTGAGCATGCGTATCCCCGCCTGGGTCGAGGTCACCGAGGGTGAGGTGCCGGCGACGCTGTCGTACCACCGCTCCGACGCGCGCACCGAGGTGCTGAACGCCGACACCGTGACCGAGGTGATCGTCACCAAGTCCGGGAAACGGAAGCAGCCGCTGGGACGGGCGGTGGTGACCGGACTGTGGGGCAACGGCACGATCCGCATCCTCACCGGCTTCCTGACCTTGTTCATGGCGTTCGTCGCGAAGAACACCACCGGACAGGATCCGCTCATGCAGGCCGCGATGCTCGGTGGTGTCGGTGCCGCCGCCGCGGTCGGCAACTTCGCGGGCAACGCGACCGGAGCGCGACTCGCGCTCGGACGGCCCGCTCTCATCGTCGTGCGGTGCACCGCCGCGGTCGTCGTCGTGTCCGCCGTCGTCGCTGCGACCGGCAACGTCCTGGCCGCCGCGCTGGCGGCGCTCGTGGCGGCGTGCGCCAGCGCGCTGGCCAAGGTCTCGCTCGACGCATCGCTCCAGCAGGACCTTCCCGAGGAGTCCATCGCGTCCGGATTCGGCAGGTCCGAGACGGTTCTCCAGCTCAGCTGGGTGTTCGGCGGAGCGATGGGTGTGCTGTTGCCGACCGAACTGTGGCTCGGGTTCGCTGTGGTCTCCGTCGTGCTGGTTCTCGGATTCGCGCAGACGGTGCTGACATACCGTGGGGGGACATTGCTGCCGGGATTCGGCGGCCGTCGACCCGAACGCGTCTCCACCGAGACGGCTGCCGGGCGGAGGCGCGCCGGTGGATCCCCCACCGAAGATTGGAACAGTTGAGTTGCAGGCCCGGACGAAGAAGATTCTCGCGCTGCTGCTGGTGGCCCTGGTGGTCGTGGTAGCGGGAGTCGCCGCCACGGTGTGGAAACTGGTCGATTCGGCCGAGCCCACGCTCCCCACCATCACCGCGTACGCACGGGGAAAGACCGTGACGGTCGATCCCGCGCAGCACTGCAATCTCTATCTCGAGGACTGCGTGGAGAACCCGATCGGTCAGCTCGACGTGCCGGCCGGCTACCCGCTGCAGCTGTCGCTTCCGAACGAGATCGCCGATGCTCCGTGGCGCATCCTCACCGTCTACGGCGACACGCAGACCGGGCAGACCTACATCGATGGCGCGATGTTCGAGGCCGGTGCACGCCGCACCCTCACCGTGGAGAGCTCCCCGGAGCTGCAGTTGCTCGGAGTGGAGATCCAGCTGCCGTCGGCCGTCGTCGACGAGGCCGGTGAACCGATCGCGCACGCCGTGTGGGCCGTCAGGACGTTCTGAGTCCCGACCCCGCATACGACGACGGGCCGTCCTCGCACACGGCGAGGACGGCCCGTCGTGGTTCGTCCCTAGTGATCGAGCTCGCGCGCGATCGCCCGCATGACCTCGGAGATGCGCTGCCCGGTCTTGCGGTCGGGGTAACGCCCGCGCCGCAGATCGGGCTGGACCGCTGCTTCGAGCAACTTGATCATGTCCTCGACCATGCCGTGCAGTTCGTCCGGCGCGCGGCGTTTCTGCTGGGCGGGAGCCTCGCGGCGACCCTGCCGCAACGTGGGCTGCTCGAGGAGCTCGACCTTCAGCGCCTGCGGACCCCGACGGCCCACCGCCATACCGAACTCGACGCGCTGACCGGGCTTGAGCGCTTCCACTCCCTCCGGCAGTGCCGAGGCGCGGACGTAGACGTCCTCACCCTCGTCCTGGGACAGGAAGCCGAAGCCCTTCTCGACGTCGTACCACTTCACCTTGCCGGTCGGCACCGCGCTCACCTGCTCCTCGAAAGCTGTGCCCCACAGCGGGGCAACCCGTTTACCATGCAAAACAACGCGCCCCGGCTCGGTCGAGCGGGACGCGTAGACACCTGTCAGTGTACCCGCAGAGGTGGGTCCGCCCCCGAATCGTCTTCCCGCTCCCGGACGTCACCGTTCGTCCTTGCGGCGACTACCGTGGTCACGTGGGTACTTCATCTTCGGATTCGTCTGCCGCCCCGCGTAACGGCCTCCTGAAGGCCGCGATCGCCTGCTTCGTCGTCGGTGTGGTGGCGGTCGTCGCCATCTTCCTCATTCCGGCGGTCACCGACGGCACGCCCGGACTCGCGCTGTATCTGTTGACCCTCGCATGGCCGTTGGGTTTCGCCCTCGCCATCGCCTTCGCGCTGCGCTCGGGCCGGCGCGCTCGGAACGGAGACCGGACATGAGGATCCTGCTCAACATCATCTGGTTGATCTTCGGCGGGCTGTGGCTCGCGCTCGGCTACTTCGCGGCAGGTCTGATCTGCTGCATCCTCATCATCACCATCCCGTTCGGCATCGCGTCGTTCCGGATCGGTATCTACGCGCTCTGGCCGTTCGGCAAGACGACGGTCGACAAGCCGACGGCCGGCACCATGTCGCTGATCGGCAACGTCATCTGGATCCTGGTGGCCGGTATCTGGCTGGCCCTCGGCCACATCGCCACCGCGCTCGCCATGGCCGTCACGATCATCGGCATCCCGCTCGCCGTCGCCAACCTGAAGATGATCCCGATCTCCCTGATGCCCCTGGGGAAGGAGATCGTTCATGTGGATGCCCGCCCGAGTTACATGTGATCTTTCTCACATAACGAGCCGATAACGAGCAGGACTCGAAACGAAATTTCGGGTACCCGGACCCCACTACCTGGGACTTCATTCCCCGGTCCGCGCCACACACGTCTGTCGCCACACGAATCGGCGCGTTATCAATTGGTGACACTTCGCCCTCGGAACCGTTACCGTCATGTCCGGTCGAACCGCCTGGCTCGACCGGTCCGGAACCGCCGCGCCAAATTCCTGTCCCGTGGTTCCGGAAGTCCCGACGAACGATCCACAGGGGACAGGAAACGGGGGACCCACCGGTCTCCCAGGAACCGATCGGCCCACAGCCGGACGGTGTCCAGGAGGCCCGGGCCGACGCAAGTGCGACGGTCCTCGGGGTGAAGCCGAAGGCGCTCCCAACGGAGCGACACGGCCGGGCGACCTCTTCAGCCCGAACCCGACAGCTGACCTCGTAGGTGCGTACGGAGAGGAACACGGAACCGACATGAGCGGACGCCATCGCAAGCCCACCAATACCGGTCGTACCGTCGCGAAGTTCGCGCTGACGGGCGCAGTCCTCGGCGTCACGGGTGTCGCGTTCAGCGGCACGGCCGCTGCCGCCCCCGACTCCGACTGGGACCGCCTCGCACAGTGCGAGTCCGGCGGCAACTGGGGAATCAACACCGGCAACGGCTACCACGGTGGCCTGCAGTTCTCGCCGAGCACCTGGAACGCCTACGGCGGCCAGGAATACGCCGCCTCGGCCAGCCAGGCCAGCCGCGAGCAGCAGATCGCCGTCGCCGAGCGTGTCCTCGCCGGCCAGGGCTGGGGCGCATGGCCCTCCTGCTCGTCGAGCCTCGGCCTGTCGAGCGCGCCCACGCAGCGCTCCGTCGACGCAGCGCCCGCCGAGACCCCTGCGCCGGCCATCCAGAACGCTGTCCCGCAGCTTCCGGAGACCCCCGCTGTCCCCGCCGAGGTCCAGGGCATCCTGGCCGGCTTCGAGCAGGGCGTCACCGCACTCCAGGACGCCGGTGTCGAGCTCGACCCGAACATCCTGGACGCCGTTCGCGCGGTGCTCCCGCAGTAACACCCCGAACATCCCGGAAGGGCCTCGCACCGTTCACGGTGCGAGGCCCTTCCGCATATGCGGACGACCTTCGTTCATCCCTCACACACGACGACGCCCGGCCCCCACGAAGGGACCGGGCGCCGTACGGAAGAGTCTGTTCGGTGATCCGCGATCGGATCAGCGGTTGATCACCGTCTTCGGATGCGTGTAGGGCAGGTCCTCGACCGGCAACGGGAACACGGTGTCCTCACCGTACGGGGAGAGCGGACCGGAACGCGTGGACGACAGTTCGGTGACAGCGTGCTCACCGTCGGCCAGCTCGGGCCATCCGTGGTCGACGTAATGCTTTTTCGAAGAGGTAGCCATGCGCTCATTTTGGCAGGTGAGTTCGGGGCCTGCTACCGCAGGTCTCTAATCTGGAGGGGATGTCCCCGACCACGCCCGCTCCCGACACCGCCTCGGACTCCCTCGCCCGCTGGCTGGCAGGTCGACGCGACACGGATCTGGCCGCCACGCTGCGCGCCCGTCCGGATCTCGTAGTGCCGCCACCGGCGAGCATGAACGTGCTCGCGAGCCGGGCTCAGCAACGCGCCTCGGTGTTCCGTGCGGCCGACGAACTCGACACCGCCGCCTTCGGGATCATCGAGGTGCTGGCCCGTCTCGGAGCGGTGGACACCCCCGTCTCCCGCGCCGCCGTGCTCGACGAGGTCTCCGGCCGCATCAGCGCGAGGAATCTCGACCGGATCCTGTCCACCCTGCGCTCGCTGCTGCTCGTGTGGGGGTCCACCGACGAACTGCGTCTCGTCGCCGCCGCCGTGGACGCCGTTCCGTGGCGCGTCGGACGCACCGGCGACGTCACCGGACCGTCCCGGCAGGAGCTCGACGACCTCCTCGCGGCTCTTCCGCCCGAGCAGCGCAGCATCCTCGACACCCTGTCGCGTACGTCCCCGATCGGTCGGACCCGCGACGCCGCACCGGACACCCCCGCCGACCGGCCCGTGCAGAAACTGCTCGCCGCCGGACTGCTCTTCCGCATCGACGACGAGACCGTCGAACTCCCCCACCGGGTGGGCCAGGCACTGCGCGACGACGCTCCCTTCGATCCGGCGGCGCTCGCTCCCCCGCGCGCACCGAAACCCACCCGATCGACCGCCGACGTCAATGCGACCGCCGGCGGCGCCGCCCTCGAACTGCTGCGGCACTGCGAAGACGTTCTCGACACCCTCGGTGCGCAAGCCGCCCCCGTCCTCAAGGCCGGTGGGCTCGGTGTCCGCGAACTGCATCGCATCGGGAAGGCGGTCGGACTCGACGACGACGAGACGGCGCTCGTCGTCGAGGTCCTCGCGGGTGCCGGCCTGATCGCGCGGGGCCTCCCCGATCCGCCGACACCGGGGGACGACGATCACTGGGCACCGACCACCGCCACCGACGCGTGGCTCGCGTCCTCCCCCGCCTACCGCTGGGCCGTGCTCGCCGGTGCCTGGCTCGATCTGCCGCGCCGGCCCTGGCTGATCGGCCGGCGCGACCAGAACGACAAGCCGGTCGCCGCGCTGTCCGACGAGGTGAAGTCCCCTACTGCCGCCCGCGACCGACGGTTGCTGCTCGACGCCCTCTCCGACGTGCCGGCGGCGGGCACGGACGTCGCCGACCTGCGTACCGCTGCGGCGTGGCGTCGTCCTCGCTGGGCGAGTCGCTTCGACACGACGAGCGTCGTGGAGACCGTGCGCGAGGCGACGACACTCGGTCTCGTCGCGCACGGCATGCTCGCGTCGCCGGGCAAGGCGCTGCTGCACGGCGGCGACGCCGAGGCCGAGATGGCAGCGGTGCTCCCCGAACCCGTCGACTACGTGCTCGTCCAGGCCGACCTCACGGTCGTCGCCCCCGGACCGCTCGTCCCCGAACTCGGCGAGCGGATCGCGCTCGTCGCCGACGTCGAATCGGCCGGTGCCGCGACCGTCTACCGGATCGGCGAGAGCAGTATCCGGCGCGCGCTCGACGCCGGGCTCGGCGCGAGCGACCTGCACGGCCTGTTCGCGACGCATTCGCGCACCCCGGTGCCGCAGTCGCTCACCTACCTGATCGACGACGTCGCGCGTCGCCACGGACGCCTGCGGGCCGGTGTGGCGACGTCCTTCGTCCGCGCCGACGATCCGGCTCTGCTCACCGAGGTACTGTCCGCCCCGGTCGCCGCCACGCTCGCCCTGCGCGCGGTCGCCCCGACCGTCGCGATCTCGCAGGCGCCTCTTGCCGAGGTGCTCACCGAGCTGCGCGCCGCTGGTTTCGCTCCCGCCGGGGAGGACGCATCGGGAGCGATCGTGGATCTACGGCCCCGGGGTGCCCGCGTCGCGATGCCGCGTGCCCGGGCCCGCTATGCCGGGCCCACCGCGCCGAGCGACGAGCAGCTCGACACCCTCGTGCGCACGCTGCGCGCCGGCGACCGTGCGGAGTCCGCGACACCGACGGCCTCGGCACGTGGTGACGGCAGCCGGTCCGGCGGTGCGGCGACGCTCGCGCTGCTGCAACTGGCCGTGCACGGCAAGCGCAGCGTCACCCTCGGCTACGTCGACGCTCAGGGTGTGGCGACGCGCCGCATCGTCGACCCGGTGTCGGTGGGCGGCGGGCAGGTGCAGGCCTTCGACCCGGCGACCGGCTCGGTGCGCAGCTTCGTCCTGCACCGCGTTACGTCGGTGGCGCTGGTCGACTGACGACGGACCCGGGTGCGGTTGATCGAGCATCGCCTGGAACCGCCCACCACCGGCCCGTGGGCGGAGAGGCTCAGCGCTGCGTCGCGAACCCCACGAACGCCCCGCCGACGGTGAACTGGTTCTCCGGCCGTGGGAGCCCGTAGTGCCCACGCAGGGTGGATTCGGTGTACTCGGTGCGGAACAGACCGCGCTCCTGCAGGATCGGCACCACACCGTCGACGAACTTCTCGAGCCCCGACGGCAGCACGGCGGGCATGATGTTGAAGCCGTCGGCCGCGGCGCTGTGGAACCAGTGCTCGATCGTGTCGGCCACCTGCTCGGCCGTGCCCGCGAAGGTTCGATGGCCGCGACCGCCGCCGAGTCGTTCGATGAGCTGCCGCACCGTGAGGTTCTCCCGTCGCGCGAGCTGCACGATGAGCGTGTACCGGCTCTTGGCTCCCTCGATCTCGTCCTCGGACGGCAGGTTCTCCGGCAGCGGCTCGTCGAGCGGAAGCTGCTCCGGCCGCAACCCGAACCGGTCGGCGAGCTGGTGGCGCGCGTACTCGGGCGAGATCAGCCGGGCCAGTTCGGCCTCGAGTTCGCGTGCCTCATTCTCCGTATCGCCGATGACGGGCACGATGCCCGGGAGGATCAGCACCTGCCGCGGGTCGCGGCCGACCTTGCCGACCCGATCCTTCACGTCGTCGTAGAACGCCTTGCCCTCCTCGAAGGTGGGCTGAGCAGTGAAGATCGCCTCGGCGTACAGCGCGGCGAAGTCCTTGCCGTTCTCCGACGAGCCCGCCTGCACGAGCAGCGGATAGCCCTGCGGCGACCGCGGCACGTTGAGCGGCCCGGCCACCGAGAAGAACTCTCCCTCGTGTTCGAAGGTGTGGACCTTCGCGGAGTCGGCGTGGATCGCCGCCTCCTTGTCGGCGACGATCGCGTCGTCCTCCCAGCTGTCCCACAGCTTGGTCGACACCTCGACGAACTCGGCGGCCCGCGCGTAGCGGCTCTTGTGCGCCGGCACGCCGTCGAGACCGAAATTGCGAGCGGCGTCGTCACCGGCGGTAGTGACGATGTTCCAGCCGGCCCGTCCCCCGCTGACGAAATCCAGCGATGCGAATCGACGCGCGAGGTTGTAGGGCTCGTTGTAGGTCGTCGACGCGGTCCCGATGAGACCGATCCGCTCGGTGGCCGTCGCGATCGCGGTGAGGATGATCGTGGGTTCGAGCTTGCCGCTCGGACGCCGTTCGGGATTCGCGAACAGCACGGGGCTGTCGGCGAGGAACACCGAATCGAACCTGCCACGCTCGGCGGTGCGGGCGAGCGAGATGTAGTGCTGGATTTCGAGATTCGCGTTCGGGTCGCTCTCCGGCAGACGCCAGGCCGCTTCGTGATGGCCGACGGGCATGAGGAAGGCGTTGAGGTGCAATCGACGATCGGTCATGTCTTCTCCTGTCGTGAAAGGTCTTTCGTCACAGTTGCGTGATGACACCGAGGGCGGTGAGGAGGTCTTCACGGATGTCCCGGAAACCGGGATCCGTGATGGAACGGGGCTTGTCGAGATCCACGTGGCAGTCGACGGCGAGGCGCCCTTCGTCCAGCACGACGATCCGATCGGCGAGCACTATCGCCTCGTCGACGTCGTGAGTCACGAGCAGCACGGTGGGACGGTGCGCGCGGACGAGGTCGTCGAGCAGTCCGTGCATCCTGATGCGGGTCAGGGCGTCGAGCGCGCCGAACGGCTCGTCGGCGAGCAGCAACTGCGGCTCCCGCACCAGGGCCCGGGCCAGCGCGACACGCTGTTGCTCCCCGCCCGAGAGTTCGAGCGGCCAGGCGTCCTCGCGCCCGGCCAGGCCGACCTCGGCCAGCATCTCGGATCCCCGGCTCCTGCCCTGCCTGTCGAGCCCGAGCGTGACGTTGTCGAGCACGCGCAGCCAGGGCAACAGGCGGGAGTCCTGGAAGGCGACGGAGACCTTCTCCGGTACCGCGAGGGCGCCGCCCCGGATCTCCACGTCGTAGTCGAGGCCGGCGAGCGCACGCAGCAGGGTGGACTTCCCGGATCCGCTCCTGCCGAGCAGGGCGACGAACTGTCCGTCGGGGATCTCGAGGTCGAGCCCGTCGAGCACGTTCCGGTCGCCGAAGCCGCGGATCAGGCCGCGGATGCGTACGGCGCTCATCCGCCCAGCGTCTTCCGCCAGACGAGCGCCCGACGCTCGACCAACCGGAGACCGGCGTCGGATGCCAGACCGAAGATGCCGTAGACGAGCAATCCGACGAGGATGACGTCCGGCTGACCGTAGTTCTGGGCGTTGAACATCATCTTGCCCAGGCCGCTCACGGCGTTGATGCTCTCGACCACGATCAGGGTGAGCCACGCACCGGTCACCGCCAGGCGCAGACCGAGGAAGAATCCGGGCAGCGCTCCTCGCAGCACCACCTTCCGCACGAACTGTGCGCGAGTGAGAGCGAGGACCTCGGCGAGTTCGACGTAGCGCTGTTCGAGGGCCGTGAGAGCGTTGTGCGTCTGGATGTAGATGGTCACGACCGTCCCGAGTGCGATCACCGTGATCTTGAAGGTCTCGCCGATGCCGAGCCACAGGATCAGCAGCGGGATGAGACCCAGCGTCGGGATAGCACGCTTGAACTGCACAGGGCCGTCGATCAGTGCTTCACCGGTGCGCGTCAGGCCGGATGCGAGCGCGAGCGCGGTGCCGATGACACATCCGATCACGAAGCCCAGCACGGCACGGCTCAACGATGCCAGGATGTGTTGTTGCAGAGTTCCTTCCGCGACGAGTTCGACCGCGCTGGTCACCGCGGTCCAGGGAGCGGAGAGCTTGCGGTCGTCGATCCATCCGGCACCCGACCCGATCGCCCACACGACGAGCAGGAGAACCACGCCGGTCATGCGCGAGAACGGGACGGCCTTGCGGAGACCGAGCCGCCGGAGCGGCCTGATCCCCTCCGTCGGTGGCTGATCGGTGGGGTCCGGTGGGCGGGCGCCGACCGCCACCGGCCGTGTCAGTGTGCCGGTCACGAATCCGACCCCTTCCGGTACTCCTGCGGAACCGACTCCGCGGCAATCGTTTCGAATCTGCGATCGAAGATCTGCTCGACGTCGAACTCGTCGAACCATCCGGCCTCATCGAGCAGTTCCGAGGTCTCCTGCGTCCATTCGATCGCGGAGTCCCAGTCGGTGGGATATGCCGGTTTCTGGCCGACGGTTTCGACGATCCGCCTGCCGTCCTCGTACGACACCCCCTCGCTCTCGACGTAGTACTTCCGAATCCACTCGTCCCGGTTCTCCCACGCCCAGACGTCACCCTGTGCCCACAAAGGGATGAATTCCTTGATCGCCGCGACCTTCGCGGGATCCTCGAGCACGGACACCGGAGCCCACAGAACACTCAACGCGTCGACCTCGGGCGTGAACACCCCTCGCGCACCCTCGGTTTCGTACTGGTTCAGGTACTTCGTGAGGGTAGGTTCCGCCAGCGGTGCGACGTCGACCTGCTTCGCCTGGAGCGCCGTGAGGAACTGCGTGCTCGGTAGTTCGACGAATTCCACCTCGTCGAGACCGATTCCGGCCGACTTCAGCGTCCGGAGCACGACGACACCCTGGGCCTGCCCCGGCGACAACGCGATCTTCCTGCCGCGCAGGTCGTCCAACGAATCGATGTCTGTACCGGGTGCCGTCGCGAGCGAGTACTGCGGCGAATCCTTCTCGCGTACGGCGACGATCCTGGCGTCGAGCCCGGTGGCACGGGCCTGGATGGGAGGAATCGCCGCATTGACCGCGAGGTCGACGGCGTCGCCGCGGAACGCCTGGATGACGTCGGGACCGGCCGAGACGTCGGGCCAGTCCGACACCGTGAACGGCAACTCGTCGATACGACCGGTCGCTTCGAGCTGGATACGGGTGGGCTTGACGGCAATGCTCAACGACGTCCCCGGTGGAATCTCCTCGGGGATTTCGGCGTCGGCGGACAATCCCCCGGTCGAACCGCCGGCGCACCCGGTGAGCACGACGCTCAGTGCGGCCGCGACGACGATCGGAGCGCGCGATCTTCGAGAGCGCACGAGTGAGGACACGATCATGAGAACTCCTTGCGAAAGTGAGGGGCGCGACATCGCGCGAATACGCCGACGTGCGCCACCGGAAGACGAGCGGGAACCCGAGCGCGGGCCCGACCGCGAGGACAGCAGTCCCGGAAACCGCAGTCCCGAAATCAGCGGTCACGGTACGGAGAACAGCGACAGTGCGGACAGCCACGGAACCGCGATCGGTGGACGACACGACACGCACGGTGTTCGCGACGCGAGGCACTGCGGCCTGCGATCACTGTCCGGCCCATCGCTCTCCCCCGTCCGCCCGGGCTGTGGACGTCCTCTGTCTGCACAGCATCGCCGGTGACGGTATCGGCCGCGCGGAACTTCCCGACAGGGATCAGCGCACGGTGAAATCAACTCCGGACACCGGAGTACGGAACATTTCAGCGCCGTGTTCGGATGGCGCACAGAATAATTCGAGCGACTGGCTTTTTCCGGGAAATGACGTATGGTGTGGTCTTGTCGAGTGGTTGTTCATCGAAGATGGAGTGACAATGGCCGACAAGGGCAAGAATTCGAAGAAGCCAGCGAAGTCCCTGAAGGAACGTCGTCAGGAGAAGCGGCAGAAGGCCGCCGAAGCCGGCGAGTTCATTCGTAAGCGGAAGCGGAGCTGAATCCGGTTGCAGGCCATGGATCTCGAAATCGCAGCGCTCGAAGCGCTGTACGACAAGATAAGTGGATTGTCCGGTCGGGAAACGGGCACCGACGCACAGCGGCACGGATATCGCGCCGCCTTGGCGCGTGCACGGGTGTTCGTTCTCGACGAGCGTGCCGGCGCGATGAAACAGCCGGCCTGAGAAAAGAGAAAATCGGTACTGGAATGAAGCGGACGCTGCATGCCCTGGACAAGATCCAGGAACGACTCGAATCGGAACTGGATTCGAGACCTCCCACCTCCGAGAAAGACGCCGGCTACCGGTCCGGTATCTCCGAGGCGCTGGTGTGCGTGATGGAGGTGCGGCAGTCGCTCGCACGGTGAGTACGCCGTGAAACCGGTCGGCCGTGCGTTCCCGCCACGGGGGAACGCACGGCCGTACACCGTCGTGGTGGCGCGGTACGGCCCGAACCTGGAGAATGGGAAAGTTCTACTTTCCATCCACAGGAGGCACTCGTGGCCGACGGACCGCTCATCGTCCAGTCCGACAAGACCGTGCTCCTCGAGGTCGATCACGACCGGGCGAACGAGGCGCGGCAGGCGATCGCACCGTTCGCCGAGCTCGAACGCGCCCCCGAGCACATCCACACCTACCGGGTGACGCCGCTGGCATTGTGGAACGCCCGTGCCGCCGGTCACGACGCCGAGCAGGTCGTCGACGCGCTGGTCTCACATTCCCGGTTCGCCGTCCCGCAGGCGCTGCTCGTCGACATCGTCGACACCATGAGCCGCTACGGGCGCCTCCAGCTGGTCAAGAACCCCGCCCACGGCCTGACCCTGGTCAGCCTCGACCGGGCGGTGCTCGCCGAGGTCCTGAGAAACAAGAAGATCGCCCCGATGCTCGGTGCGCGCATCGACGACGACACCGTGATCGTGCATCCGAGCGAGCGCGGACGCGTCAAGCAGATGCTGCTGAAGATCGGCTGGCCGGCCGAGGACCTCGCGGGGTACGTCGACGGCGAGGCCCATTCGATCTCGCTGGACTTCGAGACGAACCCCTGGCACCTGCGCGACTACCAGGAACTGGCCGCCGACTCGTTCTGGTCGGGCGGCTCGGGTGTCGTGGTGCTGCCGTGCGGTGCCGGTAAGACGATGGTCGGCGCGGCCGCGATGGCGAAGGCCGGCGCGACGACGCTCATCCTCGTGACGAACACGGTCGCCGGGCGCCAGTGGAAGCGCGAGCTGATCGCCCGCACCTCCCTCACCGAGGACGAGATCGGCGAGTACTCGGGCGAGAAGAAGGAGATCCGCCCGGTCACCATCGCCACCTACCAGGTGATCACCCGCAAGTCGAAGGGTGAATACCGCAATCTCGAGTTGTTCGACTCCCGCGACTGGGGGCTGATGATCTACGACGAGGTGCACCTGCTGCCGGCGCCGGTCTTCCGTATGACCGCAGACCTGCAGTCCCGCCGCCGCCTCGGTCTCACCGCGACCCTCGTGCGCGAGGACGGACGCGAAGGCGACGTCTTCTCGCTCATCGGCCCGAAGCGGTTCGACGCGCCGTGGAAGGACATCGAAGCCCAGGGCTGGATCGCCCCCGCCGACTGCGTGGAGGTCCGCGTGACCCTCACCGACGCCGAGCGCATGGCGTACGCGGTCGCCGAGCCCGAGGAACGGTACAAGCTGTGCTCGACCGCGCGCACCAAGATCCCGGTCGTGAAGTCGATCCTCGAGCAGCACCAGGACGCCCCGACACTGATCATCGGTGCCTACATCGATCAGCTCGACGAGCTCGGTGAAGCGCTCGACGCCCCGGTCATCAAGGGTTCGACGAAGACGAAGGAACGCGAGGCGCTGTTCGACCGGTTCCGGTCGGGCGAGCTGAAGGTGCTCGTCGTGTCGAAGGTCGCGAACTTCTCCATCGACCTGCCGGAGGCCTCGGTCGCGATCCAGGTGTCGGGCACCTTCGGCTCGCGTCAGGAGGAGGCCCAGCGTCTCGGGCGGCTGCTGCGTCCGAAGCACGACGGCGGGCAGGCCCACTTCTACTCCGTGGTCTCGCGCGACACCCTCGACGCCGAATACGCCGCGCATCGCCAGCGGTTCCTCGCCGAGCAGGGTTACGCGTACCGGATCACCGACGCCGACGACCTGCTCGGACCGCAGATCGGCTGACGCGGAGCGTCCCTGCGCGACGCGTCACAGGGACTTCGTGTCACTGCGGCCGGTATTCCTGTTCGGGGCGGCCGGTGGTGCCGTAGCGCAACTGCATCCGCAGGCGTTTCTTCGCGACGAGCGCCGCGAGATAGCGCTGTGCGGTCGCGCGCGACACCCCGATCGTCACGGCCACCTCCCCCGCCGACATCGGTTCCGGTGATTCCCGGAGCGCCTGCATCACGAGCTCTTCGGTCATCGAACGCGAGGGTGCCGGGCGGGCGGCCGGCAACACCGGCCGCAGTGCGGCCAGCGCCGTGTCGATCTCGGTCTGGGTGAGCTCCTCCCCCGCGACGACCCTGCGGTACTGCGCGTAGGCCGCCAGCCGCCGGGCCAGTTCGGTGCTTGCGAACGGCTTGACCAGATACACCAGCGCACCGGCGGTGAGTGCCGCGCGCACCGTCGTGCCCTCGCCGGCGGCACCGAGCACGAAACTGTCGCATTCGAGGCTCCGGATCAGGTCGATCCCGGAGCCGTCCGGTAGGTACACGTCCACGAGGGCGAGATCGACGGGACCGGCCCGAACGGCGTCCCGGGCCGCCGCGATGCTCCCGGCGACCGCGCAGACCTCGAATCCCGCCACACCCGAGACCACGGAGGCGTGGAGTTCGGCGACCCGGAAGTCGTCGTCGACGACGAGGACCTTCAGATCCGTTCCGCCCATCCCGTGTCCCTTTCGTCGAGCATCCCGGGCAGCGTCGCCAGGAAGACCGCACCCCCGGTCGGATTCTCCGGCGTGCGCTGCCCGCCACGGTCCGCCAGCACGACGTCGCCGCCGTGCAGCCGCGCGATGCGCCGTGCCAGCGCCAGCCCCATTCCCCGGCCACCGGGCACCGTCGGATCGCTGCGGGTCGTTGCGCCCTCGGCGAAGACGTCGGGCAGCGCGGGATCGACGCCGTCGCCGGTGTCCGCGACACTCACGTGCAGGTCGGCACCGTCCTCCATCAGTTCCACCTCGACCTCGGCCGGAGCGCGCCCGCTCGTGCGTGCCGCCTCGATCGCGTTGTCGAGCAGGTTGCCGAGCACCGTCGTGACGTCGACGGGTGCCCGCACGGTGGCGTGCGCCCACGTGTTCTCGCCGAGCACGAGCGTGACTCCCTGCTCGCGCGCATGCGCGGCCTTCGCGACGAGGAAGGCGTGCAGGTACGGGTCGGTGATCGCGTCGATGCCCTCGAGCTGTTCACCGAGCGGACCCGAACCGAGGATCTGTTCGATGTACTCGAGCGCCTGCTCCGCATGCCCCCGGCGGAGCAGTCCGTCGAGCAGGTGGAGCCGGTTCGCGAACTCGTGCCGTTGGGCCCGCAGTGCCGTACTCATCGCCTTGACCGCGTCGAGTTCGCGCGTGAGCGTCTCGATGTCGGTCCGGTCCCGCACCGACATCACCGTGCCGAGATCCCGGCCGTCGCGCACCACACGCCGCGAAACGGCGACGACGACCCGGTCGCCGGTGGTCGCCGCAACCGGGATGCCCTCCGCGGAGCGCAGCACGTCGAGCAACCGCGGGGTCATTCCGAGGGTGTCGACACTGCGACCGATTCCGTCGTCGAGATCGAGCAGACGACGCGCCTCGGCGTTGACGACGGTGACGTTGCCGCGCGCGTCGGTGCCGACGACCCCGTCGGAGATCCCGTGCAGCACGACCTCCTGTTCGCGGACCAGCTCGGTGAGCTGTTCGGGTTCGAGTCCCAGAGTGAGCCGCTTCCAGCGGTTGGCGAGCAGCAACGATCCGACAGCACCGCACACGAGTGCTGCGAGCGCGATCAGGACGGCATCGGCGAGGTCGCTGCGCAGGTCGGCGCGCACCCGGTCGGTGGCGATGCCGACGCTCACCTCCCCGACCACCCTGCCCGAGACGGGATCGCTCACCGGCACCTTGGCCCGGACCGAATCGCCGAGCGTGCCCGACTCGCTGGTCACGACCTCCCGTCCGGCGAGTGCCTCGGTGGGGTCGGTGCTCACCCTCCGGCCGAGCTGCTCCGGATCGGGATGCGCGAGCCGGAGTCCCTGGTCGTCGGTGACCACGACGAACAACGCTCCGGTGGCGGTGCGGACGGCCTCGGCGGCCTCCTGCACCGCACCGGATGCGAGTTCCGGGTTGTCCGGGGAAACCACCCCGTCGTCGGCGGCCGAATAGCGTGCGACCTCGTCCCGCACGGTCGGGTCCGCGGACACCGACCGTGCGATCGCGAGCGCCCGCTGACCGTGCTCGTCGGTGACTCGGTCCTCGGTGGTGGTGGCGAACACCGTGAATCCGATGCCGAGTGCCACCGCCACCACCGCGGACTGGAGCAGAAGTACCTGGGTGCGAAGTTTCACGGCGTCGCTCCCGTTCGTCCCATCCGTCCAGTGTGGCCCGGGGCCGATCTCATCCGAACGGAATCTGCCCGAGTACCACCCCGACGACGAGCATCACGACCGACACCACTCCGGCGCGCCACAGCACCTTGCGGTGATGGTCGGCCAGTGGCACCCCGGCGAGGGTCACCAGCAGCAGAATCGCCGGGACCAGCGGGCTCTGCATGTGGACGGGCTGTCCGGTGATCGATGCGCGCGCCATCTCGACCGGTTCGATGCCGTACTGCGCTGCCGTCTCCGCCAGCACCGGGAGCACCCCGAAGTAGAAGGCGTCGTTGGTCATGAAGAAGGTCATCGGGATGCTGAGCAGGCCGGTGATGACGGCGAGGAACGGGCCGAGTGCGTCGGGGACGACGCCGGTGAGCCACAACGCCATCGATTCGACCATGCCGGTGCCTTGGAACACGCCGGTCAGGACGGCGGCGGCGAACACCATCGCGACGACCGACACGATGCTCGACGAATGGCGTGCGATCGCGGCGGACTGATCGACGACGCGAGGGAAATTCACGGCCAGCGCGATACCGGCGGCGATCATGAACAGCACGGGGATCGGCAGGATGTCGAGGCCGAGGACGACGAGCAGCGCCACCGTGAGGATCGCGTTGAAGGGCAGCAGACGCGGACGCAGGGTCGGACGGTCGGGGTCGAGTCCGGCAGCCAACCGACCGACCTCCCCGTCGGTCGTATCGGTGCCCTTTCCGACCGTCGTACCCACTCCGGACGGACCAGCGCCGAGCGGCATCAGGTCGGGCTTCCACGTGAGCTTTCCGAGACGGCGACGTTCGACGAAGCCCAGGTGAGCAGCGAAGCCCAGCACGACCACGAGTCCGACGACGAGCGACGGGATCATCGGGACGAACACGTCGGACGGGGACAACCCGAGCGCGCTGGCTGCACGGACCGTCGGCCCGCCCCACGGGATGATGTTCATCGTGGCGTTCGCCAGGCCCGCGACGACGGTGAGGACGACCGGGCTGACCTTCAGTTTCAGGTAGAGCGGCAACAGTGCGGAGGTGGTGATGATGAACGTCGTGGACCCGTCCCCGTCGAGGGAGACGACCATCGCCAGCACAGCGGTTCCGATCACCAGTCGTGCCGGGTCGTCGCGCACGAGCCGCAGGATGAGCCGCACGAGGGGGTCGAACAGGCCGACGTCGATCATGATGCCGAAGAAGATGATCGCGAAGAACAGCAGCGCCGCTGTGGGGGCGAGACTTTCGACGCCGTCGACGATCATGTCGCCGATGTCGGTGCCGGCTCCGGCGATCAGGCCGAACGCGACCGGGACCAGGATCAGGCCGACGACCGGGGTGGCCCGTTTCGACATGATCAGGTACATGAACGTGGCGACCATCAGGAAGCCGAGGACGACGAGCATGGCGGTGCCCACTTTCTGACGTGATCGGGGCCGGTCCGGGCACACGTCGACCACGGGTCGCGGGCGCGACCGGAGGTCTGGTGTGGGGGTCCGGCTCGAAGCCGTGAGGGTTGTGTGATCTCTGCTACAGCAGAGTGTGTGGCCACGTCCCTCACCGAGTCACCGTTGCGCGCGAAAGCGCCGTTGTGCGCATTCTGCTCGAGCCCGTCGTGGTCGGGCTCGCCGCCGGAGGCCGACAGTGGTCGGCCCAAGGGCTCCAATAAGCTGGCGGCGTGCGCCGCTTCGACTTCCCTGTGGACCTGCCCCATGCCAAGGCCGTGAACCAGACCCTCGCGGATGTCCGTCGTCTGCGGTGGTCGGCGATATTCGTCGGCCTGGTGTGCGTCGCGGGTGCGGTGGGTCTGTTCCTGCTCGGCGAAGCCTGGGCGTACATCGTCGCCGCCGTGCTGGCGGTCGCGGCCGCGACGTCGGTGTGGGTGGCGCTGTGGGCGCCGCGCAAGGTGGGGACCATCGAACAGCTCTACCGCGACAGCCCTCTCGTCCCGGCCGTCGTCGCCGCCGAGCGTGCCCGCGGGCTGACGCTGCTCGCGCTCGTCGACATCGCCAAGCCCGAGACGTCCGGCCGGCACTTCGCCCTGGTCACCCGCAACGTGGAGGCGGTGCCGGGTCACCGGATCGCGATCGGTGAGCGCGTGCCGTGTGCCGCGGTCCTTTCCGACCGCACGACCCGCAACGACTCGGGGGTGTGGCAGATGGTCGGCCCCATGCCGATCGCCTGGGGTACCCGTGATCAGAAGGTCATCGCCGACGCGGTCGCGCAGATCCCCGAAGTGGAGTGGCGCGTGCTGAAGGACAAGCTGAAGATGGTGGACCAGGTCGACGCCAACGACGAGCGTCGCCTCGAACTGGCGAGCAAGGAACTGCCGCCCGAGCTGCGGTGACACAGGACTGCGGTGACATGGAAGTACGCACGCTGACCGACGGTGCGGTGGTGCTCTCGCCACCGGGTCCGGCCGACGTCGACGCCATCACCGAGGCGTGCCGGGATCCTCTGATCGCCCGGTGGACCACCGTGCCCTCCCCCTACACCCGGGCCGACGCACTGCACTTCGTCGAGGACGTCGTTCCGGCCAAGTGGGCGAACGGTTTCCCCGATTGGGCCGTACGAAGCTCCGCGGATGGGATGTTCTGCGGCATGGTCGGATTCGTCCCGCGTGAGAGTGCCGATCCGGAGATCGGCTACTGGATCGCACCGACGGCCCGAGGCCGGGGTACGGCGACGGCCGCGGTGCGACTGGCATGTGGCTTCGCCTTCGCGCAGGACGGCATGAACGTCCCGCGGGTCGCCTGGCGCGCATTCGTCGGGAACGACGCCTCGGCGCTCGTCGCGCGACGGGTCGGGTTCCGGTACGAGGGCATTGCCCGCAACGGCCTGCTCCAGCGGGGCGTGCTGCGGGACGTGTGGGTCGCCGGACTGTCGGCCGACGACCCACCCGGACCCGTGGACGGCTGGCCCCTGTAGTTCTCAGCGCTGTAGTCCTCGGGCGCTGTAGTCCTCGGGCGCTGTAGTTCTCAGCGCTGTGGCCCTCGGGGGCCGTGGGGATCACGCGAGGTGCGGGAGCACTTCCTTCTCGAGCAGTTCCAGCCCCGAGGTGTCGTAGGCGGCCTCGGGAAGGTAGAAGATCGCGTACTCGAGCCCCTGCTTCTTCAGTGCGGTGAGGTTCTCGACGACCTGCTCGGGAGTGCCGACGGCGGGCATCCCCCGGAAGGCGTCGAGCGCCCCGTCGGCCTTCTCCGCTCCGACGATCGGTTCGAGACGGGCCCGCAGTGCCTCGAGCCGGTCCTGCACCTCGGCTTCGGTGCGGCCGATCGCCACGTTGTAGTTGGCCGATCGCACGATGGCGCCGAAGTCGGTGCCGACCTCGGCGCAGTGCTCGCGCAGGATCTCGGACTTGCGCGCGAATCCTTCGGGTGTGCCGTCGAAGTTGGTGTACTGCGCGTACTTCGCGGCGATCTTCAGGGTCACCTTCTCGCCGCCACCGGCGATCCACAGCGGAATGCCGCCCTCCTGCAGCGGAAGCGGACGGACGATGGCTCCGTCGACGGTGTAGTGCCTGCCCGAGAGTGTCGCGGAACCCGTGGTCCAGGCCTGGCGGAAGATCTGCACGCCCTCGTCGAGCCGGCGGAGTCGCTCACCCGCCGACGGGAAACCGTAACCGTATGCACGCCATTCGTGCTCGTACCATCCGCCACCGATCCCCATCTCGATGCGCCCACCGGAGATGATGTCGGCGGTGGCGGCGACCTTCGCGAGATAGGCGGGGTTGCGGTAGGCCATGGCGGTGCACATCTGGCCGATGCGCACCCGCTCGGTGACGGCAGCGAAGGCCGACACGAGGCTCCATGCCTCGTGGGTGGCCTCATCGGTGGGCGCAGGGACGGTGTGGAAGTGGTCGTACACCCAGATCGATTCCCACGGCCCGGCGTCGGCACGGACGGCGAGATCGCGCATCACCCGCCAATGGTCGGAGGGATCGATGTCGACGAGGTCCAGGCGCCAACCTTGAGGAACGAACAGTCCGAAACGCATGCGACTCCTTCGCTGGTAGGTACGGGCACGATGTCGTCCATCCACCCCACGGGTTCCAGTGTGCGGTGCGACCGCCGAACATTCCTCCCGAAGTCCGGCACCGTGTGCGACACGACGACTGCGTTCCCGTCGGATATCGACGAGGGTGCTGCGTACCATCGGACCCATGGCCGGACGGACACGCGTGGCGCTCGCCCTCGGCAGTGGCGGCGCCCGCGGGTACGCCCACATCGGCGCCATCCGGGCGATCGAGGAACGCGGTCTCGAAATCGTCGGAGTCTCAGGCGCTTCGATGGGTGCGCTGGTCGGTGGTGTCTATGCGGCAGGCGCGATGGACCCGTACACCGAATGGGCCACCGGCCTGTCCCAGATGGATGTCGTGCGCCTGCTCGACCTGTCCGTCTCGGCTCCCGGCGCGATCCGCGCGGAGCGGATCCTGTCCAAGATGCGGGAGATCCTCGGCGACGCGGTGATCGAAGAACTTCCGATTCCCTTCACCGCGGTCGCCACCGATCTCGCCGCAGGTCGCGCTGTCTGGTTCCAGCGAGGTCCCGTCCACTCGGCGATCCGGGCGTCCATCGCGATACCCGGCGTCATCACGCCGGTGATACTCAACGGCCGTGTCCTCACCGACGGCGGCACCCTGTCGCCTCTGCCGATCGCACCGACGGTCGGCATGCCCGCCGACCTCACGATCGGGGTCAGTCTCGGTGGGGAGGAACACGGCGCGGCGCACTCACCCGAGAACGCAAGCTCGGAAGCACGTCCCATCGAGGAATGGAAGGCACGTTTCCGGCGCAGCGCCAACCAGATGCTCGACACCGACATCGTGCGGTCGGTGGTCAACCGGTTCTCGACCGGTGCGGCGAGCGACGAGCCACCGGAGGTGGCTGCCGAGGACGCCGGAGATGTCGACACCGACGATGCGCTCGTCCCGAAGTTCGGACGCGTCGCGGTGATGAACCGGTCGCTCGACATCATGCAGTCGGCGCTGTCCCGGTTCCAGTTGGCGGCCTATCCGCCCGACATCCTCGTCGAGGTGCCACGAACCGCGTGTCGAAGCCTCGACTTCCACAAGGCTGCGGACATGATCGCGCTGGGTCGCTCACTGACCGAAGACGCCCTCGACCGTGCCGGTATCGCGGCCTCCGCCCCCACCGGTTCGGGGCCCGAGATCTCTGCCGACTCGTCATCGGACGTGCCCGGCTCGCCCTGACTGCTACCGAGCAGCGTCCATCGGCCGGTGTGTTTCGTACATCCGGAGAGCGACGATCAGCGCGGAGGTTGCGCTGACGGCCGCAGCGACTCCGACCGCGGCGTGCAGACCCATCAGGTCGGCGACGATCCCGCCGAGGACTGCCCCGACCGCGTAGCCCAGATCGCGCCAGACGCGGTAGACGCCGACGGCCCGGCCTCGCCAGACCGGATGGGCGACGTCGCCGATCACGGCCAGCAGGGTGGGATAGACCATGGCGGTGCCCGCACCCAGCAGTACGGTGCCGGTCGCCCAGCCCGCGAATGCGTCGCTCAGCGCGATGACCGCCAGGGCGACCGCCTGCGTGGCCATTCCCGCGGTGATCAGGTGCTTCCGGCCGATCCGGTCCGAAAGGGCTCCGGTGACCAATTGTCCCGCGCCCCACACTCCTGGATAAAGGGCGAACAGCAGGCCGATCTGTGCAACGGTGAGGTCCGCGGTGGCGAACAACAGGGGGAACAACCCCCACGAGAGACCGAAATTGAGGTTGTTGACCAATCCCGCCTGACTCGCCGAGGACAGAGCGGGTTCCCGAAGACTGGTCTGGACCACGATCTCACGGTCGGTCAGGTCGGCGTGAAGGTGATCGTGGATTCCGTCGGCGCGGGCCACATGTTGCCCGGCGTCGAGCAACGCGTGATCCCGGGTCTCCTTCACGAAGAAACCCGACAACACCAACGCCAGGGCGGTGTACGCGAGCCCCAGCAGGAAGGGTGCGGGGCGCAGACCGAAATGCTCGGCCAGATAACCGGCGAACAGCGATGTCACCGCGACAGCGCCGTAACCTGCAGCTTCGTTGAGTCCCATGGCCAGACCGCGCCGGGCCGGACCGACCAGATCGATCTTCATCACCACGGTCGTCGACCAGGTGAGCCCCTGGTTGATACCCAACAGTACGTTCGCGGCTACCACCCACCACCAGTCGGTGGCGAGAATCAGCATGAGAGGTACCGGCAGGGCGAACAACCATCCCACCAGCAGCACCGGTTTGCGCCCGTAGCGGTCGGAGAAGGTCCCGGCGAAGTAGTTTGCGGCAGCCTTGGTGATCCCGAAGGCTGCCACGTAGGTGAAGATGAATGTGTAACCGCTCAGCCCGAATTCGTTCTCGGCAAGCAGCGGAAGAACGGTCTGTTGCTGACCGACCATGCCTCCCACCAGGGCGTTGACCGCCACCAGCAGGGTGAACTGGGCGGCGTTGGCCCGCAGACCCAGCACCGGAGGCCGGGGCGTGGCCCTGGGGCTCACGTCCCGGCCTCCGGGTCGGGGCCGACGGCTACGGCCGGTTCCGGTTCGTACGCCGTCTCCATGGTTGCGACCGAGGTCAGCGACGGAAGAGCGACCGCACGCTTCGACGCTCGGCGCGGGCCGGGACGGTGTCCTGACCGCAGGTGCAGCGATCGGCGGCGGGCACCGAACGCATGACGGCGTCGACATGCTGTCCGCATCCGCCCCATCCGGTCTTTGCGCAGTTCGGGCAGGCGACGGGGTAACACATGAGAGTCCTCCTCGATGAGAGTTCGCTACGGACCCGGCGAAGGGTCAGGAGCGGGAGGCTGCGCGTTGTCCGGCAACCTGGTCGTGGATCTCGGTCATGTCGAGGGCCTCGATCCGGGTGATCAGGTCCTCGAGAGCCGGTGCCGGCAACGCGCCGGGCTGTGAGTAGACGAGCACACCTTCTCGGAATGCCATGATCGTCGGAATCGAGCGGATGTTCGCCATGGCGGCGAGCTGCTGCTCGGCCTCGGTGTCGACCTTGGCATGCACGATCTCGGGGTGTGCCTGCGACGACTTGTCGAAGACCGGGGCGAAGGCACGGCACGGGCCGCACCACGACGCCCAGAAGTCGACGAGAACGATGTCGTTGCCGACGATGGTGGATTCGAAGTCCGCCATCGTGAGGTTCTTCGTCGTCATCGTTTCCGTTCCTTTCTCCGGGCCGGAATGATCAGGCAGGGACGTGAGATTCGGCCCACGCGTTGTAGCCGCCGAGCAGATCCGTGACGTTCTCGAAGCCCTGGGCCCGCAGCAGCGAAGCCGCCACGCTCGAACGCCATCCACCGGCACAGTGCACCACGATCGGCTTGCCGGCGGGAACCTGGTCCAGACGGGCCCGCAACTGCGCCAACGGGATCGGCACCGCGCCCGGAATCGTCCCGAACTCGCGCTCACCGGGGTTGCGGATGTCGACGAGGGTGACCGCGTCGGCGGCGAGCAAGCGGTCGAGTTCCTCGACGGTCGTCCGGGGTGCGGCCTCGATCAGGCCGGCCAGCTCCGCGGGGAAGGCCCCGTCCCGGTCGACGTTCAGATAACCTGCGGCACCGTCGGATCCGATTCGCGCCAGGCGCACCGCGGCGTCCTGCTCCTCACCGGGATAGGTGATCAGCACGATCTTCTCGCCGACCTCGGCGACCATGCCGCCGGTCTCGGCGAAACGCCCGTCGAACCCGACGTTGACCGATCCGCGCAGATGCCCGGCGGCGAAATCGTCGACGCTTCTCGCATCGAGAACACGCGTGCCGGCCTCGAGTTCGGCCTTCACCTGCTCGGGGCTCAGCTCGGGAATGGTGCGGTCCTGCAGCAGAAGCGGGTGCATCCGCTTGTTCATCGCGGCGTCGACCGAGAAGTACGACGGGGCGGCCGGCTGCCCTTCGGTGACCAGGGCGACGAAGTCGTCCTCGCTCATCGGTTGCACGGACGGGTTGGTGGCGCGCTGCTCCCCGATGGTCGAGGTGAGTTCGGTCGACAGGTTCTTCCCGCAGGACGAACCGGCACCGTGAGCGGGCATGACCACGACCTGGTCGGGCAAGGTCAGCAGCTTCTCGTGCACGGTGTGATACATCGCTCGCGCCAGATCGCTGGTGGATCCGTCGCCGAGGTTGACCAGGTCGGGGCGGCCGACATCGCCGATGAACAGCGAGTCGCCGGTGAGCACCGCCGACGGGACGGCATCGGGGTGTTCGCGCACCAGCACCGAGATCGATTCCCAGGTGTGGCCCGGGGTGGAGAGAATTTCGAGTTCGACCTCACCGAGGGACAGCTTCTCGCCGTCGCGCAGCCGGCGGATCGGGTAGTCGGTCTCGGCGGCTTCACCGAATCCGATCCACGCACCCGTGGCGTCGACCAGTTCGAGGTGACCCGAGACGAAGTCCGCGTGGAAGTGGGTGTTGATCACCCCTTCGATGGTCAGTCCGTACTTCTTTGCGTCGGAGAGGTATTCGGTGATGTCGCGGCGGGGGTCGACCACGACCGCCCTGCCCGTGCTCTCGTCACCGATGAGGTAGGACGCGTGGGAGAGGCACTCGATGTAGTACTGCTCGAGAATCATGGATTCCTCCGTTGCTGGATCCGGGTGATGTTCCGGTGATGTAGACATCGTGGCATATACCCCCTAGGGTATGTCAAGTACCCCCTGGGGTATCCGGGTCCGATTTCCCGGCAGCGCAGGATCGAGCAGGGAGTTACCGATGGAGAATCCGGAAGCCGATACCGCCGCCCTGCGACGCCTGCGCCGAGCACAAGGCCAGCTCACCGCGGTTATCACGATGCTCGAAACCGACCGCGATCTGCGCGAGGTGGTCATTCAGCTCGCAGCGACATCCCACGCGCTGCATCGCGCCGGATTCAAGATCATCTCGGACCGGCTCCGCCGATGCATCCTCGACGAACAGGACGCCGCCTGCGACGACCGCATCACCGAGAAGGAACTCGAGAAGTTGTTCCTCGGCCTCGCCTGAGCTCACCCAACAAGCTCCTTGCATATACCCCCAGGGGTATGTGTACGATAGTCGAAGAATACCCCCTGGGGCACTTTTATCAGCCCCATCCGATTCCCCGATCGAAAGGCCCCCCATGACCGAGTCCCCCGCTGTCACCGTCGACCCGAACTCCTTGCACGAGTCGATCGACTCCGGCAAGAACGTGCGGATCATCGACGTCCGGACTCCGGGCGAGTTCGAGTCCGTGCACATCCCCGGCGCCTACAACGTCCCCCTGGACCTGTTGCGCGAGCACCGCGACGAGTTCTGCGCTCATTTCGACGAGAACGTCGTCCTGGTGTGTCGCTCCGGACAGCGTGCCGGTCAAGCCGAAGAGACCCTGCGCGACGCAGGATTGTTCAACCTCCACATCCTCGAGGGCGGCATGCTCGGCTGGGAAGCGGCCGGCCTGCCCGTCAACCGCGGCGCCGAACGCTGGGACCTCGAACGCCAGGTCCGGCTCGTCGCCGGTTCGCTCGTGCTGAGCTCGGTTCTCGGCAGCATCGCCGTGCCGAAGCTCAAGTGGCTCGCCGCCGGAATCGGCGGTGGGTTGACCTTCGCCGCACTGTCGAACACCTGCGCAATGGGCATGCTGCTGTCCAAGCTGCCCTACAACCGCGGCGCCTCGTGCGACGCCCAGAGCATCGTCGCGCAGCTTGTCCAGTCGAATACCGAAAGCGCCGAGAGGAACTGATCATGATCGCGTTGACCGTAGCTCTGGCAGTCCTCGTCGGTGTCACCCTCGGACTGCTCGGTGGCGGGGGCTCGATTCTCACCGTCCCGCTGCTCGCTTACGTGGCAGGTATGGACGCAAAGGAAGCGATTGCCACTTCGCTGCTGGTCGTGGGTGTCACCAGCGCGGTCGGCGCGATTTCCCATGCACGCGCCGGCCGCGTGCAGTGGCGCACCGGAATCCTGTTCGGTCTGGCCGGCATGGTCGGCGCCTACGGCGGGGGTCTGCTCTCGCGCTTCATACCCGGCACCGTCCTGCTGCTCGGCTTCGCCGTAATGATGATCGCAACAGCGATCGCCATGCTCCGCGGCCGTAAGAACAAGGCCGCGGCCGACGACGGCGACCAGGCCATGCCCGTGGGCAAGATCCTGCTCGACGGTGTGGTCGTCGGTCTGGTCACAGGCCTCGTCGGCGCCGGCGGCGGCTTCCTCGTCGTCCCGGCTCTGGCGCTGCTCGGTGGTCTGCCGATGCCGGTCGCGGTCGGTACCTCGCTGATCGTGATCGCCATGAAGTCCTTCGCCGGACTCGGCGGCTACCTGTCCACAGTGCAGATCGACTGGCGTCTGGCGGCGATGGTCACCGGTGCCGCCGTCGTGGGCAGCCTCATCGGCGGCCGCCTGACCTCACTGGTCGATCCGGACACCCTGCGCAAGAGCTTCGGCTGGTTCGTCCTGATCATGTCCTCCGTCATCCTCGCGCAGGAGATCCATCCCGGCGTCGGCATCGCCGCGGCGGCACTCACCGTCGTTGCCGCCGGCGCTATCTATGCCTGCAACCGCAGGGAGCACTGCCCGCTGCAACGACTCGGAGGACGCTCTCGCGCCGCCGTGGCGGCGGGCTGAGCGGAGAACTCGGAAGTGCTCACCCATTCTCGACAGACCCGAACCGAGGAGTTCACCATGCACGAAGTCGACACTGCCGCTCTGATCCAGGCGTGGGAGTCCGGAGCTCCGGTGCTCGATGTCCGCGAGGACTACGAGTACATCCAGGGCCACGTTCCCGGCGCCCAATTGATCCCCCTCCCCGAACTGTCCGCCCGTGTGAGCGAGGTAGCTCCGGGAGAGACCGTCTACGTCATCTGCGCATCCGGAAACCGGAGCAAGCGCGGAGCCGAGATCCTCGAATCGGCCGGACGGCCCGCGGTATCCGTTGCCGGCGGGACGAGAGCGTGGGTGTCCGCGGGCCGAGAGGTCCGGCGCGGCCCCACCGCCTGAGCATCGGGCCGAACTTCTTCACCAGCGGCCTGCACGCCGCCGTCGACGACGGTGTGCAGGCCGTAGAGTGGAACCGTGCCGGGCTTCGCCCGAACGGTAGGAGTGGGACCGGTCGGAGACATGTCCCGACGCATCGACGGCGACCCGTTGGCGATCGGCGCGGTGGACGCTCCCGTGGTGATGGTCGCGTACTCCGACTACCGCTGCCCGTTCTGTGCCAAGTTCAGCCGGGACGTCGAAGCGGCCTTGATCGACAAGTACGTGGACGAGGGAATTCTGCGCATCGAATGGCGCGACCTGCCGATCTTCGGCGAGCAGTCGATGGCCGAAGATCTTGCCGGCCACGCCGCTGCCGCACAGGGGAAGTTCTGGGAGTTCGGTACGGCCGTCTACGCCTCCTCCCCCGATCGTGGTCATCCCGACCTGACATCGGAGGCTCTGCGCAGCTTCGCAGCTGCGGCCGGAGTGCCCGACCAGGACCGATTCGACCGGCAGGCCGCCGACCCGTCCGTGGACCAGGACATCTACGCCGACATGCTCGAGGCGAACACCATCGGCGTGGCAAGTACACCGTCGTTCGTGATCAACGGCACCCCGATTCTGGGCGCACAACCGCTCGGGGTCTTCGAGCAGGTCATCGAGGCAGCAGCCGGGTCGGCGCCGTGACCGAGATCGGTCTGCTCGGCGCCCTGCTCGGCGACCTGCTTTCCCTGCTCAGTCCGTGCTCGGCGCTGCTACTGCCCTCCTTCTTCGCGTATGCCTTCGACGGCGCGGGACGTCTTGCAGCACGCACCGCACTCTTCTATGCCGGATTGACCTCGGTGCTCGCGCCTCTGGGCGCCGGACTCGGATTGGTCGGTGCGCTCCTGACTCAGCAGGCTCCATTGCGAACTCATACCGCCTCCCTCATCTCGGGTCTGCTGTTCATCGGCATCGGCGTGCTGTTTCTCGTCACCGACGGCACCGCGAATCTCACCTGCCTCATGGGCGTCGACGAGCAGCTCGACCTGCAAGTTGCACTCGGACAATGGGCCACGGACATGCACGGTCCCGGCCTACTCCTGACAGTCGCTGTCATCGCGTTCGCCGCGGTCGCAGTCCGCGTGATTCGGCAACGGCGTCAACATCGACCCGGGTACCACTGAAAGAGGATGCGACCGAAAGGAGCGAGATGACGTTGGTGCTCGCGCTGGGCTTCGGTGCCGTCATCGGCGTGCTGCTCGGCCTGCTCGGCGGAGGCGGATCGATCCTCGCGGTCCCGGCTCTGGTCTTCGGCCTGGGGTTGAGCATGGCGCAGGCCATCCCGATCTCACTGATCGTCGTCGGCGTGGCGTCGGCGGTGGGGGTGCTTCCGAAAGTACGCGCTCGCCAGGTCGAGTGGCGTCTGGCAGGTATCTTCGCCGCCACCGGCATTCCGGCCACCTTCGCGGGCAGCGCCGTGGGACGGTTGCTTCCGGAACGCGCTCTTCTGATCGGGTTCGCGGTGGTGATGGTCTTGGCAGGAGCGAGGATGCTCGCCGATCGTGGCGATACCGGAACAGCGTGCTCGACCGAAGGATCCCGAATCAACTGGCGCCGTTGCGCTCCTCGGTCGATCGCGGCCGGCCTCACGGTCGGCTTTCTCACCGGCCTGTTCGGTGTCGGCGGCGGATTTCTGATCATCCCTGCGCTCGTCCTCATGCTCGGCATCGAGATGCCGGTTGCCGTGGGCACCTCGCTGGTGATCATCGTCGCCAATTCCGCCGCGGGTCTGATCTCGCATCTGAGCGGCACGAGCATCGACTGGGCGATCACCGCCGCCTTCGCCGGCACAGCGATCGTCGGGTCGCTCGTCGCGGGGCAGTTCGGGACCCGCATCGACACCGACCGGCTTCAACGCTGGTTCGCCTATCTGGTGTTCGCCGTGGCCGCCTACGTGCTCGTCGACGCGATCTTCCTACGGTGACCGCTACCGCATCCACCGTTTCACCCATACGGGTACGGGTATTCGTCCCGTACATCCCCCGAATGAAGGAGTCCCCGATGGACGTGTCGATCATCGAAACCTCCGGCCTCGGCGATCGCAGCTACCTGATCAGCGCGGGCGACATCGGTGCCGTGGTGGACCCGCAACGCGACATCGACCGAGTACTGAAGCTGGCGGCCGAACGCGGAGTACGCATCACCCACGTGCTCGAAACGCACATCCACAACGACTACGTCACCGGCGGTCTCGAACTGTCCAGGGCAGTGAACGCCGAATACGTCGTTCCGGCCGGCGACGATCTCGGCTACCAGCGGCGCGCGGTGGTCGACGGCGACATCGTCGACGCCGGAGCATTCCGATTCCAGGTCATGCACACTCCCGGCCACACGCATCATCACGTCAGCTATGTGCTGCGCGATCCCGACGACACTGCCGTCGGAGTGTTCACCGGCGGTTCGATGCTCTTCGGCACGACCGGACGGACCGATCTCGTCGGCGAGGAGCACACCGACGAACTCACCCACGCGCAGTACCACTCGGTGCGCCGCCTCGCCGAGGAACTGCCTGCGGAGACGAAGGTGTACCCCACGCACGGCTTCGGCAGTTTCTGCGCCGCCACACCCGCCAGCGGCGACGAGTCCACCATCGGCCGCGAACGTACGTCGAACCCGGCCCTGACCCAGGACGAACAGGCATACGTCGACGAACTGCTCGCGGGGCTGGCCGCCTACCCTGCCTATTACGCCCATATGGGAGTGATCAACCGCGCCGGACCTGCGCCGGTGGACCTGTCGATGCCCGAGCGCGTCGATCCGGAGGAGCTGCGCCGGAGGATCGATTCCGGCGAATGGGTCGTCGACCTCCGCGAACGCACTGCTTTCGCCGCCGGACACCTCGGCGGCACCCTCGGGTTCGAACTATCCGGTTCGTTCGTAACCTATCTGGGCTGGCTCTACACCTGGGGAGCGCCGTTGACCCTGATCGGAGAGAGCGAGGAGCAGGTACTCGACGCGCGTCGCGAACTCGTCCGCATCGGCATCGACGATCTCGAAGGTGCCGCAGTGGGCGAGATCCACACCCTCGTCGCCGGCACCGAACTGCGTTCCTATCGTGTCGCCGATTTCCCCGCTCTCGCCCGCAGACGCGACGAGCAGCAGGTCACCGTCCTCGATGTGCGGCAGGCGAACGAGTTCGACGAATCGCACATCGACGGCGCCGTCAACATCGCACTGCACGAACTCGCCGATCGTCTCGACGAGGTCCCCCAGGGGGAAGTCTGGGTGCACTGCGCGTCCGGCTACCGCTCGTCGATCGCGGCATCGATGATCGATGCACCCGAACGCAACGTCGTTCTCGTCAACGACGAATTCGACCGTGCTCGCGAACTCGGACTCACCGGCTGAGACGGTCCCTCAGCCAACGGATCACCCGGCAGTTCGGTAACGCTGCCGGGTGATCAGCGCCGCCCCCATCCACAGCACGGCAAATGTCGCCGCCAGCGCCAGGCCGACGTACTCCAGGTTCAGAGCCGCGATCCACCCGGTCCACGGGTCGGTCAAGGCGAACACCTCGCGCGCCGTGGACACCAGAATGATGGTTCCCAGCACGGCTGCGGCGACGACCGACACACCCGTGGTGATCAACGTGAAGAAGATCTTCGTTCCGGGTGCCAGACCCTCACCGGAATAGAGTTTGGTCATTGCGATGCCGTCGATCGCGTCGACCAGTGTCATCCCCGCGGCGAAACACAAAGGTAGTGCCAGCACCAACCACACCGAGGCGCCGGGAGGGTCGTCGCGACCGCGACGGCGACGACCCCGATGGTCATCGCAGTATCGAACCCCAGACCGAACAGGACGCCGATCACGTAGATGTGCCGGGGATGACGCACCCTGCGCAGGGGCGCCTGCAACACCCGTGCCGCCGCCGTCCGCGACAGCGCCTGCTCCACGGCCACGGCGTCCGGCTCACGCTCGCGATGCAGGGCGCGCAAGCGCACCCAGGCCACGGCGTTGACGGCGGCGATGAGGACGAGGAAACCTCCGGCGACCACCGCGCCGACCGTCGCCAGCACCGCCGTCGCCGGTTCGTCGTCGGACAACAACCGCGTTGCGGTGCCGACCCCGGCTGCCACCAGGACCGTCACCACGAACACCACTGTCGAATGCCCCAGGCTGAACGCCAGGCCCACGCTCATGGGCCGGCGGCCTTCGCCGACAAACTTGCGCGTCGCGTTGTCGATACCGGTGATGTGATCGGCGTCGAGAGCATGCCGCAGCCCCAACGCGTATGCGGTCAGTGCGACGCTCACACTCACCGCGTCGGCGGCCGACGTCCATTGGGCCCACGCCAGCAGACCGAAGCCCAGGACGTGCACCGACGCCACAACCGCCAAGGTCGCAGCGATGCGCAGTCGCTCGGGAACGTGCTCTCGCCCGGAACTGTCGACCAAGCGAGCGAGCCCTGAATCACGAGACGAAGTGACGAACTCACTCACGCGCTGTTCTCCCTCCGACTGCGCAGACCGAAGCACCACGGCAGCGCAGGGCGTCGCAGCAATCGTCGCCCTCATACCCGCACGGCGTAGCTGTCACACTCGTGGTCGACAAGGTGAAGATCGGTCGCACAACTCACACTCCGACCAGATACCCCCGGGGGTACAATGGTCTACAGAACTAGGAAAGGACGCCTCCATGGTCGGCGACGAAGACAGCATCGCACTGGTACTCAACCGGCTGCGCCGCGCGCAGGGTCAGCTCGGCGGAGTGATCGCGATGATCGAACAGGGTCGTGACTGTAAGGATGTCGTAACCCAGCTCGCCGCGGTCTCCCGCGCTCTGGACCGTGCCGGATTCAAGATTGTGGCGAGCGGTTTGCGGGAATGCCTCACCGAGACGGCCCAGGACGGCAAGGAGCCGATGACCGAGGCCGAACTCGAGAAGCTCTTCCTCGCCCTGGCTTGACACCTCCCCTTCCGAGAGAAAGCAGGACACCCATGACACTCGCACTCTCGACCACCCTCCACACCTCGTTCGACGATGCGGTCGAACGCACCCGCAAGGCACTGGCCGGGCAGGGATTCGGCATTCTCACCGAGATCGACATGAAGGCCACCCTGAAGGCCAAGCTCGGTGAGGACCTGGAGGATTACGTGATCCTCGGTGCGTGCAATCCGCCGCTCGCCCACCGGGCGGTGACGGTCGATCGGCAGATCGGGCTCTTGCTCCCCTGCAACGTCGTGGTCCGCACCGACCCCGAGGATCCCGACACCGTGGTGGTCGACGCAATGAACCCACAGATGATGGTGCAGGTCGCCGATCAGCCGGGACTCGCGGAGGTCGCCGACGACGCCACCACCGCTCTGCAGGCCGCCATCGATTCCTTGAAGGCGGATACGGCACAGAACTGAATCGACACCACGAGGGGCCGGCACAGCGACTGTGCCGGCCCCTCGCCCCGAACGGGTCAGGGATAGTTGGGATTGTTGTATTCGGGGATCTCGATGCTGATCGGGCGCAGTTCCGACATGTACAGCAGGACGAACTGGCGCAGCAGTTCGTCGAACGTCCAGTAGGCATCCGGCGCCAGCGGAAGCGGCAGCAGGCCTTCGCGTACCGCGATGAACGGACCCCACGCGACGTCGAGCAGTGTGCCCCAGACCGGTTCGCGCGGAATATTGAGCCAGTTGGCGACCTCGTCGCCGAGAGCGAAGCGGGTGAGCGCACCGAGGATCGGGCGGGACAACAGCGAGAAGTCGAGACCCTTACCGAGATCGAGGAGCATATCGGCGAGCTTCACGCCCTCGGGTGTGGGCGCCAGGATCGGATCGAGCGCCTCCTGCGCCTGGGATTCGGCGTCGTCCCAGGTGGCCGGGATGTACTGGTCTTCGATGCCGAGCATGTGCGCACTGACCTGCCACGAGTGCAGGAATCCGTCGGCCTCCGCGGCCGGGATGGGAACCTTCCACTCCTTCAACGTGCGCATCACGCTGGTGGGCAGGCTGTGCCAGGTGACCATCATGTCGTGCTGGCTGATCGGCACGTCCTCCGGTGCCATGTTGGACCAGTGCGAGGACTGCGGAAGCAGATGACGCACGCCGGCATGGACGAGCCTGGTCTTCACGGCTGTGACGATCATTTCGCCGTCGCCCAGATACGCGTTGCGAGAACCGATGTCGTAGCCCAATTTTGCAGTCTTCGAGATGCGGCCCTTCATGTTCGCGCCGCCCTTGGAGTAGTAGACGGCCAGCGCCTCTTTCGGGATGACCGTGCTCATCATCCCGCTCACGAATCCGTACAGCACACCGAGGTACAACCCGCGCTTCTCGTTGAAGCGGACGGCCGTCTCGAGTTTCGCCGGATCGGCCCAGGGCGGAAGCTGCCGGGCGTGTTCCATGAAGTCGCGCAGGTCGTTCGGAAGTCCTTCGGGTAACGGCTGGGAGTTCTTCTTCCAGGTGCGCAGCAGCTCGTTGACCCTCGGTACGTCGCCCCGCTCGAGCAATGAAGCGACGAGCGGGTCGGCCTCGTTGTCCCATACCTGTCGCGGGTCGGCACCGCTCCCCGCACCCGGTATCGATCCTGACGGTGACCACTTCCAGGGCCGGGCCTGGGCCGGCGCTGCCACCGCGAACGCCCCCAAGGCACCCAGGAGGCCACCGGTTTTCAGAACGTCGCGCCTGCTCGGATTATCCATACTGCCGCTCCCCTACGACTCGCGGATGTAGCAATGAAACATTCAGCGTTTCTCTGTAGCATCGAACCACACTGTGGCTCGGGTCACAATGAATCGTGAAATATCACTGCTCGGCATGGTCCGCGCCGGGACCGGAACGGTAAACTCTGGACTTCGAGGAGGACATGTGGATTCTGCGTCGCCGATTTCCCGAGCGGTCTCACCCGCCTCCCTACCGCCCCCTGCCGAATCGGCGTCGTTGCTGGAACGTGCCTTTCAGGACGCACTTCTACTCCCGGACGAATCCGTCATGGGTACCGAGATCGACGAGACCCGCGTGCGCCTGCTCGATGCCGCTTACGAACAGTTCTGCCGAACCGGCATCCAGCGCTCCTCGATGGAGGAGATCGCCCGCCGCGCGAAACTGTCGCGAATCACCGTGTACCGTAAGTTCGAATCGAAGGATGCCCTCGTCGACGAGGTCATCATGCGCGAGTTCCGCCGCTACTTCCTGCGTTTCCTCGAGGACATCGCCCAGGCCGACACCGTGGCCGACAGGGTGGTCCTCGGATTCGTCAGCGCGCTGCGCGTCATCCGCACGAACAGGCTGATCGGCAATCTGCTCGAGACCGAACCGGTGCTGTTCGCCGGTGCGATCGGAGGCGACGACGGAACGATGCTCGCCGCTGTCCGCCGGTTCGTCGCGGGGCAGTTGCAGCGAGAGCAACGCGCGGGAACGGTCGCCGCCGATCTGAACACCGATCTGGTGGCGGAGATGATCGTCCGCATCTCGGCATCGTTCCTCACCACACCGAGTCAGGTCGTCGACATCGACGACGACGACGCCCTGGCGTCGATCGCGCGGCAGTTCCTCGTTCCGATGGTGCTGCCGGGCTACGGGTCGACGCGGTAGTACCGCCCTTCTTCGTCCAATCGCGCCCGCAGTGCTTCCAACACCGGCCGCTGCCCCTTGATCAGTTTCGTCTCGGCGTCCGCCGCGACGATCCAGCGCGCATCGTCGACCTCCGGGATCGTGATCCGCTTACCGGACTTCGGCGGCCATTCGACCTCGCACGTGTTGCTTTCGACGAATTCCAACTCGTCCGTCGTCTCCCCCGCGTAGATGCTGACGATCTTGCCGGACGACTGCCGGTAGCGACCGAGCAACGACAGCGGCACGTCCGGCGGTTCGATCCCGCACTCCTCGGTGAACTCGCGCAGGGCGACCTCCCGGGGATCCTCCTCCGGGCCGTACTCCCCCTTCGGCACCGACCAGGCCGCTTCGTCCTTCCCCTTCCAGAACGGCCCGCCGGGGTGGACGAGCCACACGCTGAGCAGACCGGTGTCGTCGACGCGGTAGAACATCAGACCTGCGCTGGTGACGGCCATCATCGCTCCTGTATGCCTGCGACAGGTTGACGCAGAATGGTTTTCAGCTTCTCGGGAGCCGCGCGGCGAGGGTCGGACAGGTAGATCTCGTGGTGGTCGCCGGCGAACGTCACCCCTCGTTCGGGCATCACCTGCGTGTGCAGGCGCAGCAGGACAGGGCCTTCGTCGTCGTACGGTCCGATGTGCAGGATCTGCAGCGCCCTGCCCTCCGTCAGCCGGAACGGCCGCACACGCGGCAGGGACGGGAGCGGCTTCTTCTTCGCTTGGGTCTTGTCACCCGCAGCCTCGATCGCGTCGTTCACCATGTCGTCGGTGATCCAGGGAGGCTGCGCGATGAGCATGCGCCACGACCAGGAGTCCTTGTCCCGTGTGAGGAAGGTGGTCATGTCCTCGCTCCACCACAGACCCTCGAGAGGTCCGACGACGAAATCCCGGCCGAGTTCCTTCTTGGAGGTGAACTTCAGGGTGTACGCCACCGAGTAGAGGGCCTCGACGGCGTCGGCGTACTCGTCGGAACCGTTCGGATCGCCCTTGCCGTCCACGGCGAGGTAACCGAACTCGGGGACACGCACCTCGGTGAAATCCTCGGTCGAGCACGAGTACAGCTCGCGGTGCTCACGCTTGATGTCGTATTTGTCCACGGCGCCCCTTCCGTTCGAGGACGAGAATAGGCGCCCGACAGCATCCGTACGCGCGATCGACACCCCTTCGCCCCGCAGCCGATCGCGTCTAGCATCGTCCCCATGCTCGACGAGAGCACCCAGAAGACATTCGAGGAGAACCGCACCCACCTGCTGTCGGTGGCGTACCGCCTCACCGGCAGCATCGCCGACGCCGAGGACGCCGTGCAGGACGCATGGCTGCGACTCGTGGGCGCGGATGTCTCCGAGGTGCGCGACCTGCGTGCCTGGCTGACGACAGTCGTAGGACGGTTGTGCCTCGACAGACTGCGCTCGGCCGCGGTGCGCCGCGAGACCTACGTGGGCCAGTGGCTGCCCGAACCCGTCGTGGCGCCCCTCGGCTCCCTCGCTCCCCCGGACCCGCTCGACGAGATCGTGCGCGACGAGGACAACCGCCTGGCCGCGCTCGTCGTCCTCGACAGCCTGACACCGGCACAGCGCGTGGCGTTCGTGCTCCACGACGCGTTCGACATCTCGTTCGACGACATCGCCCGCATCCTCGGCGTCGCCACCCCGACCGCCCGCCAGCTGGCCTCCCGCGCCCGCCGTACGGTCTCGGCCGTTCCACCGCCGAGTTCACCGGCCGAACACGAGGAGGCCGTCGGGCGGCTCGTCGCGGCCTTCGCGGGCGCCGACCTCGACGCCGTCGTCGCCGCGCTCCATCCCGACGCCCGCATGATCGGCGACGCCGGCGGCACGACCCGTACGGCGCTGAACGTCGTGGTCGGAGCCGAGAAGGTCGCGCGGTTCATCCTCGGACTGCTGCGGCTCTACGGAGCCGAGGCGTTGACGGCCTTCGAACCGGTCCTCGTCAACGGCGAGATGGGTCTGTTGAACCGCGGTCGCCCGGCCGAGGACGGTCGGCCGGGCTTTCCTCCGCGCGTGACGGCGTGGACCGTGCGGGACGGACGGATCTGGGCGGCCTACGACATCGCGAACCCCGAGAAGCTCGGACGCGGAGTGCTCCTGCCCTACAGCATCTTCGACTAGGCGTCATGCGTTCCCGGCTTCGTCGGCCCAGGGTACCCGGCAGGCGTCCGTGCTGAATCCCTGATCGTGGATGCCCAGCGCCGAGTTCATGCGCGCACGCATGTTCTCGAGCGCGATCTGATAGGTGAGTTCGACGACGCCCGCCTGCCCGAAACGACGCTCGAGGTCGGCGACCTGTTCGTCGGTGACCTCCTTCGCCACGTCGCCGGTCATCGCATCGGCATAGGCGATCGCGGCTTTCTCGTCGTCGCTGTAGAGATCGGAGGTCTCGTACTCGGCGATGTGGGCGAGTCGTTCGGTGTCGAGTCCGTCCAGTCGCTGCAGCATCGTCCCGAAGTCGATGCACCACGAGCATCCGACGGTCCACGCCACGCGGTAGACGGCGATCTCCCGGACCGCGGCGGGCAGGACGGTGGAGGCGCGTTGGGCGAGCATCTCGTGGACTCCGCTCGTACGCATCAACCGCGGATGGTGCGCGGCCACCGCGAAGGGTTCGGGGACCGAACCGAACCTGCGGCGGGCGAGCGCATACATCGCACGGGTCATCGGACCGGTGCGGTCGGGAGCGACGGCTTCGAGTCGTGCCATGACGGTGTCCTTCCGGTGCGACCGACGGATACTCCGCCGGTTCGAGGTGGCCTACATCATGGAGACGAGGCAGACCTCACGGATGTGACACCGCGGGCGCTACGCTGCAGGAATGGCTGATTCGACGACTTCGGGACGAGTTCGTACGGTCTCCCGGTTACGACCGTTCGCCTCGACGATCTTCGCCGAGATGACCGAACTCGCCGTCCGGCACGGCGCGATCAACCTCGGGCAGGGATTTCCCGACGTCGACGGCCCGCCCGCAATGCTCGAGATCGCCCGCCGCGCCATCACCGAGGGAGTCAACCAGTACCCGCCCGGGTCCGGCATGCCGGTCCTGCGCGAGGCGATCGCCGCCGACCGCGCCGCACGGTACGGCCTGCACCACGACCCCGAATCCGAGGTGCTCGTCACCGTCGGTGCCACCGAGGCGATCAGCGCCGCCATCCTCGGGCTCGTCGAACCCGGAGAGGAGGTGCTCCTCACGGAGCCGTACTACGACTCGTACGCGGCCTCGGTGGCGCTCGCCGGCGCGACGCGACGGACCGTGCCGCTGACCCGTTCCGGGAACGGTTTCGTGCTCGACGTCGACGCCCTGCGCGCCGCCGTCACCGACCGGACACGGATGCTGGTCGTCAACAGCCCGCACAATCCCACCGGCACCGTCCACGACCGTGAAGCGCTGACCGCCCTGGCCGAGCTCGCCTGCGAACGCGAACTGCTGGTGCTGTCCGACGAGGTGTACGAGCATCTGGTCTTCGACGGCCGCACGCACATCCCGCTCGCATCGTTGCCCGGCATGGCCGAACGGACGATCACGGTCTCGAGTGCCGCCAAGACCTTCAACGTCACCGGATGGAAGATCGGGTGGGCGATGGGCCCGCGCGAGCTGATCGACGGGGTGCGCGCCGCGAAACAGTTCATGACGTTCGTCGGTGGGGCGCCCTTCCAACCGGCGGTCGCACATGCGTTGACGCACGAACAGGAATGGATCGCGTCGATGCGCGCCGACCTCGAGCGCAAGCGAACGTTCCTGTCCCACGCACTCTCCGAGGCCGGCCTGAAAGTGTTCGACTCCGCCGGAACGTATTTCGTGTGCGCCGATCTGACACCCCTCGGCCGGACCGACGCGGTGGCCTTCTGCCGGGAACTTCCGGGCCGCATCGGGGTGGCCGCGGTACCGGTGAGCGTCTTCGTGGACGACACCGCGTCATGGAACCATCTGGTGCGCTTCGCGTTCTGCAAACGGGACGAGGTGCTCACCGAAGCGGTGGCACGTCTGAACGGATTGCAGGAGGCGCGCTAGATGTTGCGACCGACCATCCCGTCGGACTTCGTGTCGCGAGCGGTACAGGTGGGAGCCGAGGAGGGCATCGATCTGCAACCGGCCCTCGAGGCAGCACGCATCAGCCGCGCGGTGCTCACCCATCCCCATGCCCGGCTCACGCCCGCCCAGGTCAGTCGTTTCACGCAGGTGGTCTGGCAGATCACCGACGACGAACTCTTCGGCATCGCAGCGGCTCCCGTGCCCCGCGGCACCTTCCGGGTTATGTGCCTGACCCTCATCCACCGACCCGATCTCGACCACGCTCTGCAACGGATGATCGAGGTGAACCATGTCATCCGGTCCCTGCCGCAGTTGAGCCTGACCCCGGGTGCGTCCACCACCTTCCTGGACGTGGAACTGCCGGAGGTCGTGGACGACAAGACCCGCGTGGTGGTGGATTTCCTTCTCATGCTGCTGCACCGCTTCGCCGCGTGGCTGGTGGGTGGGCGTGTCCCCCTCGGGTCGGTGTTCCTGCCGTACACCGAACCCGATCCCGTCCTGGCCCGCAGTTACGACGCGATCTTCGGCGTGCCGGTGACCTTCGGTGCGGGACGGGCCGCGCTCGAGATCGACAATGCTGCACTGAAGTCGCCACTCGTGCAGACCGAGGAATCACTCGAGGAGTACCTGCGGGATTCTCCGAATCTCATTCTCTCCGAACGTGAATACGAGTCGACGGTGTCGTCCCAGGTGCGGCGGATCTTCGAATCGGGCATCGACGGCCGGACGGCGACCGCCGAGGACATCGCCGGCAGGCTCGCGGTGAGCCCTCCCCATCTGCGACGCCTGCTCCGCCAGGAGGGCACGTCGCTGGGGCAGTTGCGCGAGGAGGTCCTCCGCGACCTCGCGATCGCGGGCCTGAGACGCGGTGAAGCGGTCGACGATCTGTCGTCCCGGCTCGGTTTCTCCGAGCCGAGCGCCTTCCGCCGTGCGTTCAAGAGGTGGACCGGAAACACCCCTCGCGCATACCGAGAGCACCGCTGACGCGCATCGGCTGCCGACCGTCGCGACGCCGCCGGATACCCGGCCGGTTCCGGAACGAAACTCGATTCGACCAGGAGTTATGGGCGAGGAGTCGGTACGCGGACATGTCGGGGCCCGGCTTGCATTCCTGCATTTTCAGTGGGAACGTCGGAAGTGAACCGTCATCGACTTTCGAGAGGGTGATCTACGAGCTATGCGCACGACCGTTCGCGACGACTATCCGACCCGCGGTCGCACCGCCTGCGAGTCCGTCGAGAGGAAGGATCCCGTCGTCTGGGGTTCGGCTGCCGGCGGGCCGCTCGACGCCGAGGCCGTGATCGAGTACGACCGCCGCGGGTTCCACACCGCCGAAGGACTTCTCGCCGCCCACGACGTCGGGAACCTTCTGGAGGAGACCTCACGACTCGGCCGGGAACTCGGCGACGACGACCGTGTGGTCCGCGAAAAGGGCAGCGGCGACGTCCGCTCGGTCTTCGACGTGCACCGGCTCAGCGATCTTGTGGACTCGATCGTCCGCAGGCCCGAAATCGCCGGAATCGCACGGCAACTGCTGGGATCCGAGGTGTACGTCCACCAGTCGCGGCTCAACGTCAAGCCCGGCTTCCGCGGTGGACCGTTCTACTGGCATTCGGACTTCGAGACGTGGCACGCAGAGGACGGCATGCCCAAGCCGCGTGCTCTGAGCATCTCGATCGCCCTCACCGAGAATTACGGCTACAACGGCGGTCTGATGATCATGCCGGGTTCGCACAAGACGTATGTTTCGTGTGCCGGTGAGACGCCCGACGACTACTACCGGGAGTCGCTGGTCACCCACGTTCCGCCGACAGGTTCGCCCGACGAGGACACCCTCACCCGTTTGGCCGCCGAGCACGGTATCGCGACCTTCACCGGCCCGGCGGGGTCGGCGACGGTCTTCGATTCGAACTGCATGCACGGTTCCAACGGGAACATCACGCCGTTCCCGCGCTCGAATCTGTTCGTCGTGTTCAACAGCGTCGAGAACACGCTCGTCGAGCCGTTCGCCGCCTCGAGGCCGCGTCCTCCCTATCTCGGTAGCCGCGATTTCACGCCGCTGAGGTGACCTGAGGCGAGAAGATCCCACGATGGTGGCCGGGACGGTCCTGCGGCGTCCCGGCCACCCGTCGTCAGGGGGACGGCGTGCGGCCCTTCGTGTCGATCGGCATCGCACGTCCGCCGGAGCCGAAGATCGCTCGCCGGAGGGTGAATCTGCCCAGGTCGGGGTCGTAGGGCCGGTATGCCGCATACACGAGAACGTGGAGACGTGACTGTAGACGGATGAGCCTGAGGATCTCCGGCGTCAGGCGGCCGTGCAGTTCGAAGGTGTCGATTCCCGACTGGATATAGGCCGCGTACTCACGGGGCGGGGTGTAGGCCCGACGCGGCGACAGGTCGGCGTACAGATCGGTCAGCTGGGCGATCTCGATGTCCACCTCACGCAGACACAGTGCCAGATCCAGATCCTCGTGGATTCTCGGGTCCGTACTGACGACGTCCCGGACACGCTCCCACGCCGAGCGTCGCAGTGCCATGTTCGCGCCGTGCAGATTGTCGATCCGCCGTTCCCCGCCGAATGTTCCTTGCGCGACCCGTTTGTCGATGTACCACTGTTTGAGCCTGCGGTAGGGGGAATCGTAGGAGTTGCTGAGTCCGCTGATCGCTCCCACCTCGGCGGTGTCGTCGCGGGCGAAAAAACTGCGGACGGTGTGCGCCCAATCGGGACGAACCCGCGTGTCCGCATCGATCCGTCCGATGAGATCTCCTGTGGCCGCGTCGTATCCGGCATTGCGCGCGAATGCGACACCCGGTCTTGACTCGACGATCCGTCGCACGAGGGGCTCGCCGGCGGCGATGGCTTCGATGATCTGCGCAGTGCGATCGGTCGAATTGTTGTCAACGACCAGGATTTCGTGGATCTCCGACTTCTGGGCGAGCAGCGCCGCAAGGCATTTCGCGATGTAACGCTCCTCGTTGTGGGCCGGCACGACGATCGACAACCTGTTCGTAGTCATGGAAACGACGCTACCGAACCGACGAGGGCCGGCGGTTCGTCATCGCTGACGACTCCGCCGACCCTTCGCGCCGCAGACGGTTCAGCCGCGACGGGTGCGCACGGCCTGCGCGAGGCGGTCGAGCTGCGCGGCGGTGGTGTCCCAGTCGATGCACGCGTCGGTGATCGACTTGCCGTAGTCGAGCTTGTCGGCCTCGCCGAGGGTCAGGTCCTGACGTCCCGCCTCGATGAAGCTCTCGAGCATCAGTCCGACTATGCCCTTCTCGCCGGCCTCGATGCGCTCGGCGACATCGGTGACGACGTCGACCTGCTTGTTGTGGTCCTTGCGGCTGTTGCCGTGGCTTGCGTCGATGACGACACGCTCGGGCAGACCGGCCTTGCGCAGGCGGGCCATCGTGTCGGCCACGGTCTCGGCGTCGTAGTTCGGCCCCGCGCTGCCACCGCGCAGGATGACGTGGCAGTCCGGGTTGCCTACGGTCTCGATCAGCGCGGCCTGACCGTCGAGGTCGGTGCCGGGGAAGACGTGGCTGGCCGCTGCGGCACGGGTGCCGTCGACCGCGACCTGCACGTCACCTTCGGTGGAGTTCTTGATGCCGACGGGCATGGACAGCGCGCTGCACAGCTGGCGGTGAACCTGACTCGCGGCGGTGCGGGCGCCGATGGCTCCGTAGGTGACCAGGTCGGCGTAGTACTGCGGAAGGATCGGGTCGAGGAACTCGCAGCCGACGGGCAGGCCGAGACCGGAGACGTCGAGCAGCAGCTTACGGCCGATGCGCAGACCGGTGTTGATATCGAAGGTGCCGTCGAGGTGCGGGTCGTTGAGCAGGCCCTTCCACCCGAGCGTGGTGCGCGGCTTCTCGAAGTACACACGCATCACGACGTGCAGGTCGTCGCGCAGCTCCTCGGCCTTGGCGGCCAGACGGCGCGCGTAGTCCATCGCGGCGGCGGGGTCGTGCACGGAGCAGGGGCCGACCACGACGACGAGACGGTCGTCGGTGCCGTTCAGGATGTCGACGGTGCCGGCGCGGCCCGAACGGACGGTCGCTGCGACGACGGCGTCGGGTGCGTACTCGGCACGGATCTCGGAGGGTGCGACGAGAGGGCTGACCTTGACGGTGCGCTGTTCGTCGAGATTCGACGTGGAGATTCCGGTGGTCGCGGTTCCGGTGCTGGGGCTCATCGATGATTCCTGTTCTCGGTGGTTCGGATTCCGACCCGAGAGAACCTGAGATTCCGACGAGCCGGTCTGGATCCGGCTCGTAGGTGAAGAAGTCAGCGCGCGGTCACGCCGACCGACCCACCCCGGGCCGGCCTGCTAAACCAGAAATATGCACGCTGCATAGCCCCGGACTGTACCAGGAAGGCCGATGCGCCTGTCAAATCGCCCCCGCACGGGAACGAAGAGGTGCCCCGTCAGCGTGGGCCCGTGGGCAGGACGACACGCCCGAAGGTCGTGCTCAGCACCCCTGCAGCGGAGGTGTACCAGGCGCCGGCGGCAGCGGCGAGCCCGAAATAACCCCCGACCCTCGTCGGACCGGTCTGCTCCAGTAGCGCTCCGAGGGCGAGGAAGACGAAGACGAAGACGGCGAGGAGTACCGAGAAGGTGACGAAGGGGGCCGCGCCGATCCCGGGTACCGGCTGAACGCCGTCGCTCCGAAGACGTTGCGCTTCAGGAACTCCCACATTCCGACGGCGATCGACCTCCCGAACTTCTAATGTGGCGAGCATGAGCACGCACGTCGTCCGCAGCCGCCATGTCGCTCGGGTCGTCCGATGCCCACCGCGCCGGGTCTACGAATTCGCCGCGGATCCCGACAACCTGCCGAAGTGGGCGGCCGGTCTGGCACAAAGCGAGGTGCGGCGGATCGGCGACGCCCTCGTCGCGGACTCCCCGATGGGCGAGGTCACCGTGCGGTTCGTCGGCGCCAACGATTACGGGGTGCTCGACCACGAGGTGACACTGCCGTCGGGTACGACGGTGCACAACCCGATGCGGGTACTCCCCCATCCGGACGGTGCCGAAGTCGTCCTCACCGTCCGGCAGATCGAACTGACCGACGACGAGTTCGACCGCGACACGCGCATGGTGGAAGAGGACCTCGCGCGACTCGCGGCGCTCCTCGAGTCGTGACCCTTCGGAACAGGAGAACGTGAATGGCCCGCAAGATCGCCACCAACACCGCAGTCGGCCTGCAGGAACTGCTGGACTTCGTCCGGCCCCGGCACCGAATGATCCTCATGACGCAACGCGACGACGGCACACCGCAGGCCTCCCCCGTCACCGGCGGCGTCGACGACCGCGGACGCATCGTGATCGCGACCTATCCCCGGCGCGCCAAGACCCGCAACGCCCGCAGCCGGCCCGAGGTCGGTGTCGTCGTGCTGTCCGACGACTGGAACGACGCGTGGGTGCAGGTCGACGGAACCGCGGAGGTGATCGATGCCCACGACGACGTCGAACCGCTCGTCGAGTACTTCCGCAACATCGCCGGGGAACATTCGGACTGGGACGAGTACCGGCAGGCCATGCGCGATCAGCGCAAGTCGCTGATCCGGATCACCCCGACCCGCTGGAGCCCGGTGGCCACGGGAGGCTTCCCGCCCGAACTGGCATAGATACCTCACCGCCCGCGTCGACCACGTGCCCCGCGATCCGTCGCAGGGGCACGTTGCGTTCCTCGGACAACTTCCGGAGCAGGACGAACGCATCGTCGGCACCCACCGCGAAGCGTTCCATGAGATCACCCTTCGGACCGCGCGCCGCTCGACCGCTCCCTGTTGCCGACCTCCCCCGATGCCACGCCACATACTTGCATCGACCTCCCGGCGTGCCGAAGAACCCTAGTGCGAAGAGCAGGTCGCACCGGTCACGAGCGGCCGGCGGTCTACCGCCACGGCACGCGTTCCGGGTCGCGCAGCATCCGCCGTGCCGTGGACATCCGGTGCACCTCGTCGGGGCCGTCGTAGATACGGGCGTAGCGCGCCCGCCGGTACATCCCCTCGAGCGGCGTGTCGGCGGTGAGACCGAGCGCCCCGTACACCTGGATCGCACGGTCGACGACATCGTGCAGCATCTGCGCGCCGCGGAACTTGATGAGCCCGATCCGGACCCGGGCGTCCTCCCCCGCATCCATCACCCGCGCGGCGTCCAGCGTCATCAGACGGGCGGCCTGGATGTCGGCGGCGGATTCGGCGATGTAGCGCTGGAGCTCACCCTTCTCGGCGAGCAGCGATCCGTGGGCGAAGCGGGAGTTGGCGCGCGCACACATGAGTTCGAAGGCCCGTTGGGCCTGGCCGAGCCACCGCATGCAGTGGAAGATCCGTCCCGGCCCGAGCCGGTCCTGCGCGACGACGAAGCCGTTGCCGCGTTCACCGAGCACGTTCTCCTCGGGAACGCGCGCACCGTCGTACCGCACCTCATAGTGATCGCTCGGGTCGTGCCCCATCGTGGGGATCGCCCGCACGATCTCGAGTCCGGGGGTGTCGATGGGCACGATGATCGCGCTGATGCTGCGGTGCAGCGGAGTCGACTCGGGTTCGGTCCGGGCGAAGACCGTGCAGTAGCCGGCCTGCGCGGCGCCGGTGGTGAACCACTTGTGCCCGTCGATCACCCATTCGCCGTTCTCGAGCCGGGCGGTGGTCTGCACGAGCACGGGGTCGGATCCCGCCACCTCCGGCTCGGTCATGCCGACAGAGGGCAGGATGTCGCCGGAGACGAGCCCTGGGATCCAGCGCTCGCGTTGTTCGGCGGTGCCGTGCCGCTGGATCATCAGGGCGTCCTGCATGGACACCGATCCCACCGCGAGCTGACCGTACTCGGAGCGGCCGATGATCTCGTTGAGGTAGACGAAGTCGAGGAAGGGAACCCCGCCCCCTCCCATCTCCTCGGGATGCCCCAGAGCCCACAGCCCGAGTTCCTTCGCCCTGGCCTTCAGCCCGACGAGCGCCTCGGCGGCCTTGTCGTCGTGACGGCTCAGGACGGGTTCGAGAGGAATCACCTCGTCGTCGATGAACGAACGCATGCGGGAGCACAGCTCGGCCACCCGCCCTTCGGGCCGGTTCGCAGTCATGCCCGCCAATCTATCGGCGCACACGTGCACTCACATAGCGTTCCGTCCTGTCCGGGTGTGGAAATCCGTCCGCCGGGGCATTCTGGGGCGAGTCCATCCTGCGACGCGACGAGCACGGAGGTGCCATGCCGGATCCGTCCGACCGAGTACCCGAATACGAACACACCGAAGACGGTCATCTCGTCGAGAGCCGGGCGGAGGACTTCGCCCATGCGCGCAGCCTGCCCGTCGACCCGGACTGGTTCAAGACCGCGGTGTTCTACGAGGTTCTCGCCCGCGCTTTCAACGACTCGAACAACGACGGCACCGGCGACCTGCGGGGGCTGACCGAGAAACTCGACTACATCGCGTGGCTCGGCGCCGACTGCATCTGGCTGCCGCCCTTCTACGATTCACCGCTCCGCGACGGCGGCTACGACATCCGCGACTTCCGGGCGGTGTTACCGGAATTCGGCACGGTCGAGGACTTCGTCACCTTCCTCGACGAGGCGCACAAACGCGGTATCCGCGTCATCACCGACCTCGTCATGAACCACACGTCCGACACGCACGCGTGGTTCCAGGAATCCCGGAGCGACCCCGACGGGCCGTACGGCGACTTCTACGTGTGGTCGGATGTCGACGACCGATACCAGGAAGCCCGCATCATCTTCGTCGACACCGAGACGTCCAACTGGACGTGGGATCCGGTGCGCAAGCAGTACTACTGGCACCGGTTCTTCTCGCACCAGCCCGACCTGAACTACGACAACCCCGAAGTACAGGACGCGATGCTCGACGTCCTGCGGTTCTGGCTCGATCTCGGCATCGACGGGTTCCGCCTCGACGCGGTCCCCTATCTGTTCGAGCGTGAGGGGACCAACTGCGAGAACCTCCCCGAGACGCACGCCTTCCTCAAGAAGTGCCGTGCGGTGATGGATGCCGAATATCCCGGCCGGGTGATGCTGGCGGAGGCGAACCAGTGGCCCACCGACGTCGTCGAGTACTTCGGCGAGCCCGAGATCGGCGACGAGTGCCACATGGCTTTCCACTTCCCGCTGATGCCGCGCATCTTCATGGCGGTGCGGCGACAGAACCGTTTCCCGATCTCGGAGATCCTCGCCCAGACCCCGCCGATCCCGAAGACCGCCCAGTGGGGCATCTTCCTCCGCAACCACGACGAGCTGACCCTCGAGATGGTGACGGACGAGGAACGCGACTACATGTACGCCGAGTACGTCACCGACCCGCGGATGCGCGCGAACATCGGCATCCGCCGTCGTCTGGCGCCGTTGCTGGAGAACGACCGCAACCAGCTCGAGCTCTTCACCGCTCTGTTGCTGAGCCTGCCGGGTTCCCCCGTCCTGTACTACGGCGACGAGATCGGCATGGGCGACAACATCTGGCTCGGCGACCGCGACGCGGTGCGGACCCCGATGCAGTGGACCCCCGACCGCAACGCGGGCTTCTCCCGCGCCGATCCGGGCCGGTTGTACCTGCCGGTGATCATGGATCCCACCTACGGGTACCAGGCGGTGAACGTCGAATCGCAGATGAACTCGACGAACTCGCTGTTGCACTGGACGCGGCGGATGATCCAGGTCCGCAAGCAGCATCCGGCCTTCGGTGAGGCCTCGTTCACCGAACTCGGCAGCGCGAATCCCGCGATCCTGTCCTATCTGCGCGAGATGTCGCCCGGCCCGGAACGCAACTACAGCGACGTCATCCTGTGCGTGAACAACCTGTCGCGCTATCCGCAGGCGGTCGTCCTCGATCTGTCGCGCTTCGCCGGGTGGATCCCGGTGGAGCTGACCGGGTCCGTCCCGTTCCCGACGATCACGGAGGAGGGTTACATGATCACCCTGCCCGGTCACGGATTCTTCTGGTTCGCGCTGCAACCCGATCCGTCCAAGGAGGGACCGGGCGAGCACCCGGTGAGCAGCGAAGCGGAAGCGGCGGTGCAGCCGTGACGACCAACAACGAGCTCTACCCGGACGAACGGCTCGTCGAGGATCTGCGCGAATGGATGCCGCACCAGCGATGGTTCGCGGCCAAGGGCCACACCATCACCGGGATCGGTGTCGTCCTGCGTCATCCGCTCGTGGAGGAGTCCGGTTTCGGGGCCGACCATCTGATCGTGAAGGTCTCGTTCGACTCGACCGCGGACCAGATCTATCAAGTGCCCCTCGGTTTCCGTTCCCATCTCCCCGAGGAACTGCAGTCGTGGAGCGTGGTCGGCCCCGACGACTCCCACGACCACGGCCTGCACGTCTACGACGGCCTCCGCGATCAGGAGATCCTCGACCGGTATTCGCGCAATCTGGCGAGCGGCACCCCCGCCGGCCCGGTGGATCTCCACACCGTGCCGGGTGCGGTCATCGAACCGGGCCTGCGTGGGCGTGCGCTGAGCGCGGAGCAGTCCAACACCTCCGTGGTCCTCGGAGAGAAGTTGCTGCTCAAGATGTTTCGTCGGCTCACGCTCGGCATCAATCCGGACGTCGAACTGCCGCTCGCGCTCGGCGAGGACGGATGTCGGTCGATCGCCCCGATCCGGGCATGGATCGAAGCGGAGGTCGACGGGGTCCGCACCACGCTGGCGATGGTGCAGGACTTCGCGGCGAACTCGGCCGACGGCTGGTCGATGGCACTCGGCAGTGTCCGGGACCTGCTCCTGGAAGGAGACCTGCGCGCCGACGAGGTGGGCACCGACTTCGCCGGGGAATCCCATCGCATCGGTGCGGCCGTCGCGGATGTGCACGCCCATCTCGGCTCCGCGCTCGGCACCGACGAGCGCGCCGCCGCCGAACTGGCCGAGGGCATGATCCGCCGGCTCGAGGGTGCGGCGGCCGAGGTCCCCGAGCTCGCCGAACTCACCGACGCGGTCCGGGCCCGGTTCGATGAGGTTGCGGCGCTGGGTCAGGTTCCGGTGCACCGCATCCACGGCGACCTGCATCTCGGGCAGGTGCTGCGTACCCCCGAGCGCTGGTTGCTCATCGACTTCGAGGGCGAACCCGCGAAGTCGCTCGAGGAGCGCCGCAAGCCCGACAGTCCGTTCCGGGACGTGGCGGGAATGCTGCGGTCGTTCGACTACGCCGCGCATCATTCGATCCGTGAATCCGAACAAGGCACGGCGGTGGAGTCGCAGCGGGAGTTCCGGGCCCGGGAGTGGGCCGAACGCAACTGTGCCGCCTTCTGCGACGGCTACGCAGCTGCCTCGGGCACGGATCCACGGGGCTCCGACGTCCTGCTGCGTGGTTACGAGCTCGACAAGGCGGTCTACGAGGTGGTCTACGAGGCTCGGCACCGTCCCTCGTGGCTTCATCTGCCGCTCGAGGCGATCCGTCGTCTCACCGCCCGCTGACCACCCCCCGAACGCGGGAAGGGGAGAGATGCCGTGGCATCTCTCCCCTTCCTCGTCGTGCGGGTCAGCTCACCTGGAGCAGCAGTTCGTCTTCCACGACGTCCGCCGTGACCCGGTTGCCCTCGGCGAGCGCGTCGTCGAGCAGCATGTCGGCGATGCGGTCGTCGACCACCCGGGAGATCGAGCGGCGCAACGGACGGGCACCGAACTCGGGCTGGTGACCGTTGCGGGCGATCCACGCCACCGCGTCGGCGGTGAACTCGAGGTCGATCCCCCTGCTCTGCAGCCGCTTCCGGCTGTCGTCGAGCAGCAGCTCGGTGATCCGGTGCAGCTGGTCGTCGTCGAGCTTGCGGAACATCACGATCTCGTCGATGCGGTTGAGGAACTCCGGCCGCATCGATTCGCGCAGCCGTCCCATGACCCGGTCACGCAGCGGCTTCTCGGCCGCCTCGGCGTCACCGGTGGTGAAGCCGAGCGCGCCTCCGCGGCTCGAGATGATGTCCGAACCGAGGTTGCTGGTCATGATGACGACGGTATTGGTGAAGTCCACCGTGCGTCCCTCACCGTCGGTGAGGCGACCGTCGTCGAGGACCTGCAGCAGTGTGTTGAACACGTCCGGGTGCGCCTTCTCGATCTCGTCGAGCAGCACCACCGAGTAGGGGTGGCGACGCACCTGTTCGGTGAGCTGTCCGGCCTCGCCGTAACCGACGTAACCGGGAGGGGCGCCGACGAGACGGCTCACGGTGTGGCGTTCGCCGAACTCGCTCATATCGATGCGCAGCATGGTGCGCTCGTCACCGAAGAGCACCTCGGCGAGGGCCTTCGCGAGCTCGGTCTTGCCGACGCCGGTGGGACCGAGGAACAGGAAGCTGCCCACCGGACGACGCGGGTCGCTCATGCCGGAGCGGCTGCGCCGCACGGCACGTGCCACGGCGTGGACGGCTTCGTCCTGTCCGACGACGCGCTTGTGCAGCTCGTCCTCGAGAGTGCGCAGCCTCTCCTTCTCGGCGCGGGTCATCCGCGATGCGGGGACTCCGGTGGCCCGCGAGACGATCTCGGCGATCAGCTCCGGGTCGACGGTCGGAGTTCCCTCTCCGTTGCCCTCGCTGTCGCCACCGTCGATCCGAGCCTGGACGCGAAGGATCTCGTCGCGGATGCGCGAGGCATCCTCGTACTGTTCGGCCTCGACGGCGCGATCCTTCTCCGCTTCGAGTTCGTCCAGCCTCGAACGCAGTTCGGTCACGTCGGTGCGCGGCACCCGCAGGCGCAGTCGTGCACCGGCCTGGTCGACGAGGTCGATCGCCTTGTCCGGCAGGTGCCGGTCGGGCAGGTACCGCATCGACAGGTCGACGGCCGCTTCGAGCGCTTCGTCGGTGTACCGGACCTTGTGGAACTCGGCGTACCGATCGGCGAGACCCTTCAGGATCGCGACGGCGTCGTCGCGTGCTGGCTCGTCGACCGTGACGGGCTGGAAACGGCGTTCGAGCGCCGGATCCTTCTCGATGTGCTTGCGGTACTCGTCGAGGGTGGTCGCACCGACGACATGCAGTTCACCGCGGGCGAGCTTCGGCTTGAGGATGTTCGCCGCGTCCATCGCGCCCTCGTTGCCGGCGCCTGCGCCGACGACGGTGTGGATCTCGTCGATGAAGACGATGATCTTGCCCTGCTGGGCGGTGATCTCGTCGAGCGCTGTGGTGAGACGTTCCTCGAAGTCGCCCCGGTATCGGGTTCCGGCGACCATCGCCGTCAGGTCGAGCTGGACGATCCGCTTGTCCTGCAGGATGTCCGGGACGTCCCCGTCGACGATGCGCTGGGCGAGTCCTTCGACGATGGCGGTCTTGCCGACGCCGGCCTCACCGACGAGCACCGGGTTGTTCTTGGTGCGTCGCGCGAGGATCTCGATCGTCTGCTCGATCTCGTCGGTACGGCCGATGACGGGGTCGATGCCGCCGCCGCGCGCCCGCTCGGTGAGGTCGACGCCGAATTTGTCGAGCGTCGGCGTCGGGGTCTCCTCCGCGGCGGGAGCTGCGGGGGTGGGCTGCAGTGCGGTCTGCAACGCCTGCGGGGTCACGCCCAGGGACGCCAGCAGGCGTCCGGGAGCGCGGGTCTGGTCGGCCGCGAGCGTGAAGAACAGGTGCTCGGGGTCGATGTAGGTGGAGCCGAGCGCACGCGAGAGCTGGTGCGCTTCGAGGAGTGCGGTCTTCACGGCACCGGTCAGTGCGGGTGCGGAGACGGCCTCACCGGGGCGGCTCTGCGGCAGCCGCTGGTCGACGGCGGCAGCGACGTCGGCGGGGTCGGCTCCGGCGCGCGTCATGACCGTGCGGGACGGATCCTGCTCCGCCATCGCGCGGAGGAGGTGCAGCACGTCGAGTTCCGCGTCACCACGGTCGGTGGCGTAGCGCGCTGCGTGGGCGAGGAGGTCCTGGGTACCGCGGCTCATGAAACGAGTGATGTCGATTCGGCCGGGGTCACCAGGCCCGAAGAATGCCGGCATTCCGAAGCCTTTCTGTCGAACTTGAGCCATTCTCACTCAACTAACGTGCCCAGAGCGCTCTCAATTCCCACATGGAAGTGATCCGGAACACGTATCGAGTTGTGGCCATTAATGTTGTGTACAACAAAACGGGGCGCTACATTCATTCCCGTGCCGTCTCCACTCGAACTCGACCAGCAGGTGTGCTTCGCGCTCTACCGCGCCTCCCGCACCATCACGGCCGCATATCGGCCACATCTCGATCGGCTGGGCATCACCTACCCGCAGTACCTGGTGCTCCTGGCGCTGTGGGAACGCGATGCGCGAGGCGTGCAGGATCTGTGCGACTCGCTCGATCTCGACACAGGCACACTCTCCCCCCTGCTCAAACGGCTCGAGGCCGCCGGATACGTCGAACGACGCCGGCAGCAGACCGACGAACGTCGTGTCGTCGTCCACCTCACCGAAGCGGGAGATGCACTCCGGACAGAGGCCACGGACATCCCCGGCTGCGTGACGCGGGACAGCCGGTTCGACGTCGACGAACTGGTCGCGCTGCGCGAGACGCTCCACCGCCTGACCGCCGCGTTGCAGGAAGCACCCGGCGCACTCTCGAAGAAAGGCAGGACATCGTGAACATCATCTACACCGCCGAAGCACTCGCCACCGGAGCAGGCCGCGACGGCCACGCCCGCACCAGCGACGGCAAGCTCGACCTCGACCTGTCCATCCCCACCGAGATGGGCGGCAGCGGGAAGGGCACCAACCCCGAACAACTCTTCGCAGCCGGGTACGCCGCGTGCTTCCACTCGGCACTGCAGATGATCGCCCGACAGGAGAAGGCGGACGTCAGCGACTCCGCGGTCGGCGCCCGCGTCGGCATCGGCCCGACCGACGGCGGCGGATTCGGTCTCGCCGTCACCCTCGAGGTGACTCTTCCGAACCTCCCCCGCGAGCAGGCGCTCGAGCTCACCGAGAAGGCCCATCAGGTGTGCCCGTACTCCAACGCGACCCGCGGCAACATCGACGTCACCCTCGAGGTGACGGAGGACTGAGTCACCCTCGAGGTGACGGAGGACTGAGTCACCCTCGAAGGTGACGGAGGACTGAGTCGCCCTGCGCTGCGCACATGTCCGCGCCGACCCGTAGCGTGGACACGTGCGCACGCAGGACCGGTCGCAGCTCGCGCTGTTCGCGACCGAACTCGATTTCCCCCTCGACGACTTCCAGGTCGAGGCCTGCCGAGCCCTCGAGGACGACCGCGACGTCCTGGTGTGCGCCCCCACCGGGGCGGGCAAGACCGTCGTCGGTGAATTCGCCGCCCGTCTCGCGCTCGCAGCGGGCGGACGCTGCTTCTACACCACCCCCATCAAGGCGCTGAGCAACCAGAAGTACTTCGACCTGTCGCGTCGCTTCGGCGACGACCGCGTCGGTCTGCTCACCGGCGACATCTCGCTGGACCCGCACGCGCCCGTGGTCGTCATGACCACCGAAGTGCTGCGCAGCATGCTGCACGGCGGCTCCCCGCTCCTGCACGGACTCACCCACGTCGTCATGGACGAGGTGCACTATCTCGCCGACCGCGAGCGCGGTGCGGTGTGGGAGGAAGCGATCCTCTCCCTTCCCGGTGACGTGCGGCTGACCAGCCTGTCGGCCACGGTGAGCAACGCCGAGGAGTTCGGCGGCTGGCTGCGCGGCGTCCGTGGCGACCTCGCGGTCGTCGTCGAGGAGACCCGGCCCGTCCCGCTCACCCAGCACATGCTCGCCGGCGGGCGGCTGTTCGACCTGTTGTCCCCGTCCGGCACCGTCGACGAGACCCTCGAGCGGTACATCGCCCACCGCCAGCTCGTCGAGGCCGCGCCCGGCCCCGCGACCGGCCGTGGACGACGACGGCGACGTGCGCGCGGAGCACCCGGACCGGCCGGTGCCGACCTGCCCGAGGTCGTCGCCCGGCTCGAGGCCGAACAACTGTTGCCGGCCATCTGGTTCCGGTTCAGCCGCAACGGGTGCGACGGCGCCGTCGCCGAATGCCTCGAATCGTCGGTTCGGCTCACCGAGGCGGCCGACGTCGCCGAGATCCGCGCGGTCGCCGACCGGCACACCGCAGCGCTGCCGCCCGCAGATCTCGACGCCGTCGGTCACGCCGAGTGGCTCGAAGGACTCGAACGCGGTTTCGCCGCGCACCACGCCGGTCTGATCCCGGCCTTCCGTCACACCGTCGAGGAGTTGTTCGCCCGCGGTCTCGTGCGGGTCGTGTTCGCCACTGAGACCCTCGCCGTGGGGGTGAACATGCCGGCGCGCACCGTCGTCCTCGAACGCCTCGTCAAACCCACCGCCGACGGACCGGTGCGCCTCTCCCCCGGCGAGTACACCCAGCTCACCGGTCGCGCCGGTCGGCGCGGCATCGATGTCGAAGGCCACGCCGTCGTGCTGTGGAGTCCCGAGGCCGCCCCCGCGACCGTCGCCGGCCTCGCCGGCGCACGCTCGTACCCGCTCCACAGTTCGCTGCGCGTCGGCTACAACACCGCGGTCAACCTGGTCGCCGGTCGCGGCATCCCCGGCTCCCGCGAGTTCCTGCGACGCTCGTTCGCCCAGTTCCAGGCCGAACGATCCGTCGCGGCGCTCACCGACGCCGTCCGCGCGAACACGACGGCGCTGCGTGATCTCGACACCGAACTCGGGGACGCCGAGGGCTTCACCGAGTACCGGCACTTGTGCGACCGGCTCGCCGAGGCACGACGCTCCGGTTCGGCCGAGCTGGTGACGTCGCTGGCACGGGCGGTGCGGTCGCATCCTGCACATCGACGCGGCGATAGGGAGCGCCTCCTCGCCCTCTCTGCGCGACGCGCCGCGGTGCACGGCGACACCGAACGGATGCGGTCGCAGATCGACACGGTCACCGGACGCCTCGTCGAGACCTTCGATCGCACACTGGATCTGCTCGAGGAGCGGGGTTATCTGCTCCGCGACCCGATGGGCGGGTCGGCCTACGTCACCGACGACGGTCGTCGTCTGGGCCGGATCTACTGCGCGAACGACCTTCTCGTCGCCGAATGCGTGCGGACGGGCGCGTGGTCGGGGCTGACACCGGCCGAGCTCGCCGCCGTCGCCTCGAGCGCTCTGGGCGAGACCCGGCGCCGCACCGTCGGAGTCCCGGGACGCACCACCCCGGCGATCGACGAGGCGCTGCGCGCCACCTCACGGCTGTGGAGCGAACTCGCCGGACGCGAAGAGCGTCTCGGCCTGGAAGTGGGGCCGGATCCGGATCCCATCGCCGTCGCCGCGATCCACCGCTGGGCACGCGGGGACGGACTCGCCGCCGCCCTGCGCACCGCATCGGATGCGGGGCTCTCGGCAGGCGATCTGGTCCGGCGTTATCTGCGCACCCTCGACCTCGTGGATCAGACCGGACTGTGCCGACGCGACGATCTGCCGCCGGTCTCGTTCACCCTGACCTGAGAACTGCAGGATCTACGATATCGAAAGATCTAGGGCATCGAGTACTCGACGGAGCACACCCGCTCCGACAGTTCCCACAACCTCCGCGCCAGGATCTCGTCGCATGACCGCGAGGTGGACTGCACCCGCTTCGGCCGGCCGCGCATCTCGAAGAAGGAATCCGGCCCGTAGTAGCCACCCGGCTCCGCATTCGGTGAGGTCGCCGCGTAGAGCGTCGGGAGCGCACCCTGCTGCGGGGACTGCCCGATGATCGGGGTGACGAGTTCGACGATCTTCCCGTGCCAGGACTCGCTGCGGTACTGCAGATTCGTCGACGAATAACCCGGATGCGCGGCAAGCGAACTCACGCTCGATCCGGCTGCGGTCAGGCGTCGCTGCAGTTCGTACGCGAACAACAGGTTCGCGAGCTTCGACTGCCCGTAGGCGAGCCACCGCTCGTAGCGGCGACGTTCCCAATCGATGTCGTCGAGATCGATGCTGCCGATGCGGTGCATCGTGCTGCTGACCGTCACCACCCGGTCGGTGATGCGGTCGAGCAGCAACCCGGTGAGCGCGAAGTGGCCGAAGTGATTGGTACCGATCTGCATCTCGAAACCGTCGGCCGTCCGCCGCAGCGGTACCGCCATGACGCCGGCGTTGTTGACCAGGACGTCGATACGCTCGTGCTCGGCACGCACCTCGTCGGCGAACGCACGGATCGACGAGAGATCCGCCAGGTCCAGACGGCGCACGGTGGCGCGGTCGCCGAGATCGGCCGCGACCGACTCACCCTTGGCGACATCGCGGCACGCGAGCACCACCTCGGCACCGGCGTGCGCCAGCGCCCGGGCGGTCTCTGCACCGAGTCCGCTGTTGGCCCCCGTCACGATCATCGTGCGTCCCGACAGATCCGGAATATCGTTCGTGGTCCACCCCATGCCCGCCACCCTACGGACGCGCGCCGCGTGGCGACACTCCCGTTTCCGGCGTCGACGGTCCCGATGGATCGCATCCTCGCCGTGGGGCGCACCTGCTCGTAGACTTCCCCGGAACTCACGACCGCAGGCGCGCGGGGGCGCATGCACGACAGGGAGGTTCCATCGATGGGGCACCACCCCGGACGTCCGGACCGCGAACTCGCCGCAGCGTTGCGGAACGGGGAGCCGGACGCCACGGCAGCGGTCTTCGACCGTTTCGCCCCCGGCCTGTACGCGTACGCGTGCGGCTTCGTCGCCGTGTCATCGGCCTCGGACGTGGTGTACGACGCGGTCTGGACGGCGACCGCGCGGATCCGGTCGCTGCGCGACGAGAGTCTCCTGCGGGCCTGGCTCTACGCCGTGGTCCGTGCCGAATGCATCCGCGTGCTCGAGCGCACCGGCTCCGCCCTCGAATATCTCCCCGCGGCCGACCCCGCCTATCAGGCCGCTTCCGACGTGCTCGACGTCCGTGAGGCGGTCCACCTGCTCGACGGCACCGCGCGCGAGGTCGTCGACCTGACGGTCCGGCATCACTTCTCGTCCCACGAGATCGAGGCGTTGCTCGGTTCCGCCGGCGAGGGACATGTCCTCGCCCATGCGCAGGACTTCGTCGACCGTGCGGTGCCCCGCGTGCCGAATGCGCTCGGAACGTTCTCGCTTCTCCCCTTCACCCCTCTGCCCGCGCACCTGCGTGGACGGCTGCTCACGGTGCAGCCCTCGGAGGCGGAACTGCTCGATCTCGGGCGCCGGCTCGAACCGCTGGACCGGGAGGGCTTCCCCCGTCGCGATCGTCGGGCGAAGCGCACCGTTCCCGTCATCGCGGCGTCGGTGGCGGTGTTCGCGGTGCTGGGCGTCGGTGCGTTGTTCGTGTTCCCGCAGGCCGAGCCCGTCGAGCGGCAGGTCCTGCGTCCTGCGGCCGAGCCGACGCTCGACATCGGGTCGCCGGTGGCGACGAGCACGACCGCAGCGACAACCGAGACCACGCCCACCGAGCCCGCGGAGACGACGACGGGGGAACCCGAGTTCGAAGCACCGGTGGTGACCCCCACCTCGGCAGCGACCGCCGAGCCCGCTGCGGAATCCACCGCCGCCCCCACCACCACGGCGACGTCGACCGTCGGTGGCTTCACCAGGCGCGGCGGGCCGGGTCGCGGGACCGAGCCGGACGAGGACCGCCCCCGCCGGGACACCGAGGAGAGCGACACGCCGAACACCGGGACGCCTCGCCCCACCACGGGGACGCCCACCACGCCGCGGCCGATGCCGACGCTGCCGACCTTCCCTCCGCGCGGCGGCGCATGAGGGCGCATCCCCGTCACACGGCGGAGACGAGGACGTAACACGACGGGACTACCTTCGCGGAGTCGAGCACTCGCATTCCGGGGACGAAGGAGGACCCGGTCGTGGCACCACGCCGTAGATCCGCGTTGCTGGACGAGCTCCGCGTCGACGTACCGGGCCGCCCGCAGGACGTGATCCTCGAGGAGCTGCGCCGCGCCTTACTCTCCGGAGCCGCACCCCCCGGGCACACCGATCCCCGTCGGGGAGGTCACGGAGCTGTTCGGGGTGAGTCGCATCCCGGTCCGGGAAGCACTCGAGACCCTCATCGGCGAAGGTCTCGTGACCCACCGGCAGAACCACGGATACATCGTCGCCCAGCTGACGATCGCGGAGCTGCGCGAGATGTACCTCGTCCGTGAGACTCTCGAATCGGCGTCGCTCGCCGCGGCCGTGCGCAACGCCACCGAGGAGGACGACCGGCGCGTCGAAGAGTCGCACCGTCTTCTCGAATGCGCTGTGCAGGAAGGCGACTCGCGTGGCTATCACCGCGAGAGCCGGGTAACTCTCCGGCAATATCGCTCCATTACGGTCTGCACATCGGAATTCACCACCGCCGTTGATGTTCCGTCGATCGATTCGACTCCGCCCACCGGGCTCGCACCGGGACACGGGCGGCTCCCCCTCGCACAGGAGCAGGCATGACCGAAGTGCTGACACCGAGCGCCGGCAACGTCCCCGCCGCAGCCCCGCCGCCCGCGACCGGATACGACCCGCGGTTGACCAACGACGACCTCGCCCCGCTGAAGAACCAGCGGTGGGGTTCGTACAACATCTTCGCGTTCTGGATGTCCGACGTCCACAGCGTGGGCGGGTACGTCACCGCCGGAAGCCTGTTCGCTCTCGGTCTGGCCAGCTGGCAGGTCCTCGTGGCCCTGCTCGTGGGCATCACGATCGTCTACTTCTTCTGCAATCTCGTCGCCAAGGTGTCGGCCCCCGAGACCGCCGGAACGCACTAGCCCAGCCAGGTCACGGGTGCGCCCTCTCCGGTGATCTGCCGCAGCGTCTTCGGCGTCCTCGGTGCGAACATCCCCGCGATCATCCGCGGTCTGATCGCGGTGGCGTGGTACGGGATCCAGACCTTCCTCGCCTCGGCGGCACTCGACGTGGTGCTGATCAAGCTGTTCCCCTCGCTCGCACCCTATGCGGTGGTCGAGGACTACGGGTTCGCCGGCCTGTCCGCACTCGGATGGGCCAGCTTCCTGACGCTCTGGGTGCTGCAGGCCTGCGTGTTCTGGCGCGGCATGGAGTCGATCCGGCGGTTCATCGACTTCTGCGGGCCGGCCGTCTACGTCGTGATGTTCCTGCTGTGCGGTTATCTGATCTCCCAGTCCGGTTGGAGCGCAATCGATCTGACCCTCGATGAGGTCACGCACGCCGGATGGGCGTCGGTGCCGGTCATGCTCGGCGCGATCGCCCTGGTGGTCTCGTACTTCTCCGGCCCGATGCTCAACTTCGGCGACTTCTCCCGGTACGGGATGTCCTACGCCGCCGTCAAGAAGGGCAACTTCCTCGGTCTGCCGGTGAACTTCCTGGTCTTCTCGCTGCTCGTGGTGATCACCGCGTCGCTCACGCTGCCCGTCTACGGCGAACTGATCACCCCGTGGAATCTGTACGACAACCCCGAGGTCATCCACTACACCCTGAAACCCTGGGCGCGTTCATCGGTCCGCTGTTCGGCATCCTCATCGCCGACTACTACCTCGTGCGCAAGCAGAAGGTGATCGTCGACGACCTGTTCACGATGTCGGAGAAGGGCGCGTACTTCTACCGCAAGGGCTACAACCCGGCCGCGGTGATCGCGACCGTCGTCGGCGCCGTGGTAGCGATGATCCCTGTGCTGTTCAACGATGCGCCCGGCATGGGAACCGCCGCCCAGTACAGCTGGTTCATCGGCTGCGGTCTCGGTTTCGTCGTCTACCACCTGCTCGCGACCCGTACCCGCCTCGCAGTCCGTCTCCCCGACCGGGTCGCACAGGAAGCAGCCTGATCCTCCATGTTCATCAAGGTCGTCAACCCGAACACCACGTGGTCGATGACCGCCACGATGGACCCACCCTCGATCGAGAGCCACTACGACGAGGCGCTCGCCGTGCCGGGCATCCTCACCGAGATCGAGAAGGGCGAACGCGACAGCGTCGACGGCTATGTCATCGCGTGCTTCGGCGATCCCGGACTGGACGCGGCGCGCGAGCTCGCCGGTGGGCCCGTCGTCGGCATCGCCGAGGCCGCCATGCGCGCCGCCGCGGTCCTGGGGCGCGGCTTCTCCGTCGTCACGACGCTGGCCCGCTCGACCGGACGCGCGTGGGACCTCGCGCACCGCTACGGTATGCGCGACGCGTGCCGGGGCGTGCACGCGTGCGACCTGCCGGTGCTGGCCCTCGACAGCGATCCCGACGCACGCAGGATCGTCACCGAGGCGTGCCTCGACGCCCTGAGCGAGGACGGTTCCGACACCATTGTGCTCGGCTGCGCCGGGATGGCCGACCTGTGCGCCCACATCTCCGCGGAGATCGGGGTGCCGGTGGTCGATGGTGTCGCGGCCGCGACGCTGACCGTGCCGTCGCTGGTCACGATGGGCCTGGCGACCGGCAAGCGAGGAGAGTTCGCGCCGCCCCCGCCGAAGCGCTATGCGGGACTGCTCGACGGGTTCACGACGGGCGGGTGAAGCCCGCCCCACCGTCACAGCCGGGTGAAGCCCGCCCCCTACGATCGGGACGTGCTGTCCATCCACCATGCCCCGTTGAGGAAGACCGACCCCGAGAGTCTGTATCGGATCGTCGCTCTGCGGACCGATGTGTTCGTCTTCGAGCAGGGCATCACCAGCGAACCGGAACTCGACGGCCGCGATCTCGACCCGACCACCGAACTGTTCTGGACGCGGGAGGGTGACGAGGTCCTCGCGACGCTGCGCGTGCTCCACGACGACGGGGACGTCGCCCACATCGGCCGTGTCGCCACCGCCCGGCACGCACGCGGGCGCGGCCTCGCCGCGGAGCTGATCGAGGCGGCGCTCGGGACCTGCCCGGGGGTGGTCGACATCTCGGCGCAGGCGTACCTGGAGCACTGGTACGCGCGATTCGGGTTCGTGCGCACCGGAGCGAACTACCTCGAGGCGGGGATCGACCACGTGCCGATGCGCCGCACCCCGTGACCGCGGGGCGCCCGTCGGGCGGCGGTCACGGGGTGCGGGCGACGACGCTATCAGCCGATCTCGAAGTGCACTCCGGTGAGCTTCTCCGACAATTCCCACAGCCGCGTCGCGGTCTCGCGGTCGCGGGCCCGACGCCCCACGGTGGCGACACCGGGCGCTCCGTAGAGCAGGAGACTCGGACCGATGTAGCCGCCCGCAATGCCCGGATCGGAAGCGGCGAGCACGACCGATTCGGCTCCCTGATCCGGGGTGCGCTGCAGGATCGTCTTGCCGAAACCGAACAACCGGTCGAACCACGTCCCCGTGTGGCTGCCCACCTCGGTGGCCGCGTAGCCCGGATGGGCCGCGACGGCGCGCAGCGGTGAGCGGGCGGCGGCGAGGCGTCGTTCGAGCTCGAGCGCGAACAACAGGTTCGCGAGCTTCGACTGTGCGTACCCCGCGGCGCGGTTGTACGGGCGGCGCTCCCAGTTGAGGTCGTCGAGATCGATCCGGCCTATCAGGTGGGCGGCGCTCGACACCGTGACGATGCGGCCGGTGATACGCGGCAACAGCAGTCCGGTCAGGGCGAAGTGTCCGAGATGGTTCGTTCCGATCTGCATCTCGAACCCGTCGGCGGTGCGACCCAGCGGCACCGCCATGACCCCGGCGTTGTTGACCAGGACATCGATCCGGCGATCGGCGAAGGCGTCTGCGAAGGCACGGATCGCCGAGAGGTCGGCGAGATCGAGCGACATCATCTCGGCCCGGGGGCCGATCTCGTCGGCGATGCGCTTGCCCCGGTCGGCGTTGCGACCGGCGAGGACGACGGTGGCGCCGGCAGCCCCGAGGGCGCGGGCCGTCGCTTCGCCCACACCGCTGGTGGCCCCCGTCACGACGACGGTGCGGCCGACCAGCGATGTGGTGGCGTCAGGCGCCAATCGAGGACTTGAGCATCGGGAGCATCGCCCACAGCTCGTCCTGCCAGTAACCCCACGAATGGGTACCGACGATCGGGAACGAGAAGTGTGCGGTATCGATACCCAGGGTCAGCAGGCGCACCTGGAAGGCGCGGTTCTGCGTGCGGGCGAGCGCTTCGAGACCCATGGCGTTGGTCGTGTTGAAGCTGCCCACGAGCGAGTTCGGCCGGTCGTACTGGCCGGGCAGACCGCTCGCCGCGGAGACCCACATCGGCAGTCCGCGCATCTGCGGCGCCGCGACGAACGGGTCGTGACGCAGCCACGCCGAGTCCCAGGGCGGTCCCCACATCGCGTCGGCGTTGTATCCGCCGGCGTCGAGCATGGCGAGACGGATGGCCTCGCGCATACCGGGGGCCGAGAGGTTGAGGTAACCCGAGAGGGAGCCGGCGAACTTGAACTGGTCGCGGTGGTAGGCGGCCAGGATCAGCGCCGCGTTACCGCCCATCGACAGGCCGACCACCGCGTTGTTGTTGCGGTCGATGCCGTAGACGTTCGCGAGATGGTCGGGGAGGTTCTGGGTGAGGAAGGACTCCCACTTGTAGGTGTAGGGCTGGCCGTTGAAATTGCTCGGCGCGTACCAGTCGGCGTAGAAGCTCGACTGCCCGCCCACCGGCATGATCACGTTGACGCCGTGATCGGCGAGCCACGCCGCGTTTGTCTCGTGTTCCCAGCCGCTCACATCGTCGGTGGCGCGCAGACCGTCGAGCAGATAGACGGCCTTGTTGCTGCCGTTGTTCGCCCGCCAGATGCGTACCTTGATCGCCCCGACCCCACCCGGGGCGGCGACCATGTCCTCGTGGAAGCGATCGTACGGATCGGCCGCAGCCGTGCCGGCGCCGAGCCCACTGAACGCGAGCGCCAACGGAAGGACCAGTGCCGCCACCAGCAGCCGCACGAGAGCGCGTCCCCCCCGCCGACGTGTTCCGGTTTTCGCCGACATCGTCACAACATGCTCCCCTTGCACTCCAGTAACATTCTTCACTTCCGTCCCAGGGTATCGACGGTGCAGAAACCTTAAGCAGGCTTGCACACAATCGTTATCGTGGAAAGTCCGGCAGCGTTATCGTCGGGCCTTCGGCGCTCGCATTCCGGGCGCACCGCTAACCTCCGACCCGTGCCCGAAGCTCCCCTCCCCGTTCGCGACGGCCTGAACCCCACCCGCCTGCGACTGCCGGAAAATCCCAGCTGGGAGACCATAGCGGAGTTCCTGCTCACACGCTTCCCGAACGATGCGGCGCGCATCGCGGAGAAGATCGAATCCGGCGAAGTGGTCGTACAGGACGGCACAGCGGTCACATTTTCGACCCCGTACGTCCCACGCGAATTCGTGTATCTCTACCGTGATCCGCCCGCCGAACCGCGCGTCCCCTTCGAGATCGACGTCCTCCACCGTGACGAGAACCTACTCGTCATGGACAAGCCGCACTTCCTGGCGACCACCCCGCGTGGTTCCTGGGTGACGGAGACCGCCGTGGTCCGGTTGCGCAAGGATCTGGACCTGCCCGAACTGTCCCCCGTTCATCGGCTCGATCGGCTCACGGCGGGCGTCCTGGTGTTCACCGTCCGGCGCGAGGCGCGACGCGCGTACCAGACGCTGTTCGACCGGCGTCTCGTCGAGAAGGAGTACGAGGCGATCGCCCCGGCCGCGCCGCGCCTCGACTTCCCTCGCGAGGTCCGCAGCCGCATCGTCAAGGAGCGCGGCGTGCTGCAGGCCCGCGAGGTCGACGGTCCCGTCAACGCCGTGACCTCGATCGAATTGGTGGACACGGCCGACGACCGTGCGCGTTACCGTCTGCGTCCCGAGACCGGCCGGACGCATCAACTCCGGGTACACATGAACTCGCTCGGAATCCCCATTCTCGGCGACAACCTCTATCCGGAGGTGTACGAGCTCGAGCCACAGGATTATTCGAATCCGCTGCAGCTTCTGGCCAGATCCTTGTCGTTCCACGATCCGATCACAGGTCGGCCGACCCGCTTCGTAAGCCGACGAAACCTGGCAGCATGGAGTAACAGCACACCAGGACCCCGCTGACCGGCGAGTTCTCGTCTTGGAGGTTTCCATGGAAATCGGCAGCATCTCGCGTACCTATGACGGGCGGGTGGCCCTGCGGTTCGAACGCTCGTTCCCCCACCCGCCGGAGAAGGTGTGGCGGGTCCTGACCGATCCGCAACATCTCCGCGCCTGGTTCCCTGCCGACGTCGAGTTCGCGCTCACACCCGGCGCCACACTCGAATTCCGCTCGACGCAGGAACAGACCCGCCGTTTCGGCCTGCCCGAAGGGCACACCAGCATGGGCAGTGTCCTCACGGTGCGGCCCGCACGGATCCTGGAATACCTCTGGGACACCGACGTTCTGCACTGGGAACTCACTCCGGACGGCTCCGGCGGGTGCTGGCTCACCCTCACCCACACCACCGACGACGAGGAGGACGCCCTCGCACACGGCGCCGCCTGGCACGCCGGGTTCGAGGTGGTCGAGGCCCAATTGGAGGAACGCCCGGTCGACTGGTCGATCTGGGACCGCGCAGCCGAACTGAGCACGCACTACCAGGGCAGCTCGGGCTGATCGACCGGCTCGGGACTCGGGCCGATCACCCGGGTGGAATATCCGCCTAGCGGCGCGCCCCACGTCGCGCGGGAGCCGAACCGATGCCGTCGAGGTCGCGCTCCCGCGCGGTCGTGCGCGCCACGATGCGCGCACCCCAAGCACCGATCGCGTCCCAGTCCCGGAAGTCACCGGAAGGGGCGCCGACCATCCTGACGACCATCCGTTCGCCGGTGCCGAGCACCGCCGGATCCAGCTTCCCCGGGAAGGTGCGATGTTCGACGGCCTCGATGCGTTCGGCGACGACGCACGCGTCGTAGCACGTGTTCACCGACCTCCCGCCCGAGGCGACGGGACCCGACGAGAACAGGTAGACGTCGCGTTCGCGCAGTTCGGCCGCGTGCCGGTCGGAGAACTCCCGCGCGCTGCGCAGCCAGCGACTGCGGTAGACGGCGCTGCCGAGCACCACGACGTCGTACGCGTCGACCTCGTCGACGTGCTCGGGCGCGTTCACGTCGACCTGCGCGCCGTGGTGGCGCATCGACGCGGCCAGCGCAGTCGCGATCTCCGCGGTCGAACCGTGCCGACTGGCCACCGAAACAAGAACCTTCATCACTACCTCCGGACCCGCGTCGAACCATGATCACCCCGAAACCGGGCCTTGACCAGGGCCGAAGTGCTCTTTGCCCGGTATCGGCAGATCACAGTCGGACGAATCCCCTCATATCGGACCGCGTGGCAAGGTGGAGGCAACGCGCACCGAGAGGAGCAGATGGATGCCCAGCACATCGTCGGCGACCGTCGCGGAGGAGGCGGAACGCAAGTACTCCGCCACCGGCGACCGGCCGCTTCCGGACCTGACGGGACTGCCGTCCGTCGATGCGATCGACGTCGACCGGTTCGAATTGTCGGCCCAGTACTACGACACCGCCGACCTGTGCCTGCTGCGCTCGAAGATCACGCTCCGCAGGCGCGAGGGCGGCGACGACGCGGGATGGCATCTCAAACTGCCCTCCGGTGTCGACACCCGCACCGAACTGCACTTCCCCCTCGGCGACGACTCGGCCGAGGACGTTCCCGCAGACCTCGGATCCCTGTTGCGCGGCATCCGCCGTGGCGCCCCGTTGAGCCTGGCCGCTCTGCTCGTGACCCGACGACATCGGCACCGGCTCCGGTCGTCCGACGGCGGCTTCGTCGCGGAGGTGGTGGTCGACGACGTCGACGCCGTGCGCAGCGCCGACGGATCCGAGATCCGCTGGAAGGAGATCGAGGTCGAGTGGAATTCCACCCTCGGCGACAAGACGATCGGCCGATTCCTCACAGCACTCGAGGAACGCTTCGCGGCCGTCGGGATCACCCGTTCGGAGAGCCCGTCGAAGCTCCACCGCGTGCTCGGCGACCTGCTCCCCGCCCGCCCGCCGATCGCGAAGGGCCTGATCCCGGTACGCGACTATCTCTCGAGCGAACTGCACACCCTGGGTTTGTCCGACATCGCCGTCCGCCGCGACGCACGCGACGCGGTGCACAGCATGCGCAAGGCCGCGCGGCGTCTGCGCAGCGCACTGCAGACCTATTCCGACGAGATCGTCGTGGATCCCGATCTCGTCGACGAACTCCGTTGGCTCGGAAGACGTCTCAGCCCGTCACGTGATCTCGAGGTCCAATGGGAACGGCTCACGGATCGCGTGGCCGACATCCCGGTCGAATCGCACCGGGAAGCGACGAGAGCCCGTATCGACGAGTACTTCTCGGCACGGTCGGAGGCCGCCCGCCTCGAAGCAGTCGACACACTGGACTCGGACCGGTACGTCGGGCTGCTCACCCGCCTCGACGCGGCGATCACCGACATAGCGCCCGCCACAGAAGCGGCGGGGGCACGGCCGAAAGTGGCACGGAAGGAACTGTTGCGCGCGGTCGCAGCGCTGTCGAAAAAGGTCTCGCGCCGCGTCGACAGCGTCGGCGACGCCGAGAACCCGGCGGAGCGCGACGCGCTGATGCACCGGGCACGCAAGGGCGCCAAACGGATGCGGTATGCCATCGAGGTGATCGCGCCGCTGCATCCGAAGCGTTCCGGGCGGATCCTCGACCGATTCGACGACTTCCAGGATCTGCTCGGTGAATTCCAGGACTCCGTCGTGGCGCGGGAACACCTCCTGGACATGCTCTCCGAGCAGGGCCACACCGCCGAGACCAGTTTCGGGCTCGGGATCCTGTTCCGGATCGAGACCGAGATCGGCGACGCGCAGGCCGCACATCTGGACAGCGGATGGCGGAAGGCATACCGCGCCGCTCGCCGATTGTGGACCTGATCGAGGCCGGAAGGCTCTGGTCGGGGCCTCCCCGATCGGGGATCATGAAGATCGTCGACACCGGGTCACGGCCGCGTCGTGGCGGTAACGTGGCCTCGGGCCGACCTGCGCGCGGGAAGCCGCGCGTCGCAACGAGAAGGAGACATCCATGAGCACACCGAGCACCCGCAAGGCAGTCGTCGCAGGCGTCGACGGCTCCGAAACGGCTGTAGCGGCAGCGCGGTGGGCCGGTGCCGTCGCGTCGCGCATCGGAGCACCCCTCCACCTCGTGCACTCGATGCCCCCGGAGGGCATCTTCTACAGCGAGGCCGCAGTGCTCGTGCAGTCGCAGATGATCCAGCAGCTCGAGGAGGACGGCAAGAAGCTCCTCGCCGACGCCGCCGAGCGAGTCCGCGCAGATCACCCCGAGCTCGAGATCAGCAGCTTCATCGGTCCCGGTCCCGCAGCCAAGTCGCTGCTCGAGGCCGCCGAGGACGCACGCCTGGTCGTCATGGGCGCCACCGGCGCGGGTGCGCTGGAGAACTTCCTCCTCGGCTCCACCGTTCTGCGCGTCGCGAACCATGCGCCCTGCCCGGCGGTCGTGTGGCGCGGCAACACCGATTCTCCGCTGCCCGATTCCCGGCCGATCGTCGTCGGTGTGGACGGTAGCGAATTGTCCTCTGCCGCAGTCACTCACGCGTTCCATCTCGCGTCGGCCCTCGGGGTTCCGCTGCGGGCAGTGCACTCCTGGCTCGGTGACGCCGCACTCGGTGTCGGCGCCACGGCTGCGCTGGTCGATTGGGATGCCGTGGAGACCTCGGAGACCGCGGTTCTCGCCGAGACGCTGGCCGGCTGGAGTGATCGCCACCCCGAGGTCACCGTCGAGCGTGTGATCGACCGGGGCCCGGCCTCGAAGGTCCTGCTCGCGCACCTCGACGACGCCCAACTCGTCGCAGTCGGAAGCCACGGACGTGGCCAGTTCCGCGCCGCCCTGCTCGGATCCACGAGCCAGAACCTGCTGCACAAGGCTCCGTGCTCGGTGCTCATCGCCCGCAAGGTCTAGAACCGATCGTTCCGGTCCGACGGGGATCGCTTCGACGAAGCGATCCCCGTTCACTGTTCTCGGGGCGCGATCACCAGGGCGCTGGACCGAGCATGCTCTCCAGTCGCGCCGCGTCGACGGTCTCGACACCCGTATCGATCGCCGCTGCCTCCGGCCACGGATCCCGCCGGCGGAGTTGCTGTTCGAGCACGGCAGGGGTCGCATCGGAGGCATCGTCGCCGCGCTCGGCTCGGGATGCCATCCGTTGCAACAGGATTCCCTTGTCTGCACGGCACTCGATCTCGATCACATCCACGGAAGCACCGTCCGCGACCTTGCGGGCCGCGTCGCGCTGCCCGGACGACAACCAGGTCGCGTCCAGCACGACGGATCGTCCCCGGGCCAGAGCGGTCTCGGCACGGCGCAGCAGTTCGCGGTAGGTCGCCTCCGAATGCGTCGGTGCGTACAGACCGGCATCCGTACCGTCGCCGGTGCGGTCGGTGGGTTGCAGACCCGCCAACTCCTTGCGGACGATGTCGCTGCGCACTACGTCCGCTCCGAGATACGCACCGACCGTGCGCGACAGTGTCGTCTTGCCGGTCGCGGAGACACCACCGACGAGCACCATGCGCACGCGTCCCCGGTCGAGATGTCCCTCGAGCAACTCGACGAGACCGGTCGCCGTTTCCCGCGCCGCTGCATCACCCTGCTCGTAGCGTAGGGCGGTCACCTTCGCGCGCACCAACGCTCGATAGGCGATGTAGTGGTGCACGAGAGAGGAGGGCGGGTGATCGCCCGAGACCTCACCATATTGCTCGAGCAACCGCCGTGCTGCGGGTTCGGCACCGAGACGTTCGAGATCCATTGCGAGGAAGGCGAGATCGAGTACTGCGTCGCCGTAGCGCAACTCGTCGTCGAACTCGAGGCAGTCGATGATGCGCGGACCGTCGTCGAGACAGAAGATGTCGTCGGCGAGCAGGTCGCCGTGTCCGTCCACGGCCCGGCCCGCCGCGATGCGTTCGTCGAACAGCACCGCCCGGCCGGCGAGGTAACGGTGCACGGACTCCCGGATCCGCGTCAACGCCCCGGCACGATCCGCCCCTACCTCCAGCCGGCCGAGATGGTCGAGACTGAGATCCCACAGCTCGGCGACGAAATCCGCGGAGGCACACCGGTCGATCTCGGGACCGTGCGGCGAGGAGGCGTGCAGTGCGGCGACCTGCTGTGCCACCTCGTCGATCACCACCGACACGTCCTCACCTCGGCGGACCGCGGCGGCCAGGCGCCGGTCGTCGGGCAGCCGCACCATTTCGACGAGGTGCTCGCACAACTGTCCGTCCGGGCCGTGGACGTCCGCGACGCCCAGATAGACGTCCGGTGCGAGACGCCGGTTGAGCTCCACCTCCCGGTGGCAGATCCGTTCACGGGCCTCACGCGTGCGGTTGTCGAGGAAGCCCAGGTCGAGCGGCTTCTTCAGTTTGTGCACGCGCTCGCCGACGAAGAAGACCACCGACGAATGCGTCTCCCTCACCCCCGCGTAGCCGACACCCTCCGGTCCGGCACCTGTGGTCACTGCGCCCTCCCTGTCGTCGGCGGCTCCCACCGAGTCCTCTCGTCCACCATATTGTCGTTCAGACACTCCCCCGGTGCATCTGCACAGCGCCCACCGGTGCATCCGCACAGTGTGTGTTCTCCTCCGGATCGCCCGAACGAACCGGCCGCGACAGGTAGCTTTCACACCGAGGTGACTTCTGGACGGGGTGAGATGAGAAACGATCAACAGAGCCGGGTACGAGGAGACGACACCGTGCGGGCGGACGACGGACCCACGGTGGCGGTCCTCGCGTACACGACGGCTCTCGAACGAACGATGATCGAGGATTGGCTGCGCTCGGACGAGCTTCCCGCCGAGTACCGCACGCCGACCCGCCCCGAGTCGCTCGACCTCGACTCACGGGTGCTCACCGAGGAGCTCGTGACCCGCACCGACGATCCGCTGATCCTGCCCTTGCGGATCGTGTGGCTCCCGGCGGAGCGCGACGGTGCGCGGCGTATCCGGTTCGCCGACGTCCTCGCCCTCACGAACCCACGCAATCCGAATCTGCTGCTGCAGAAATGGCTCGTGCGCAAGGGTGCCGACCGCTACCGGATCGTCGTCGCGAAACCGGCCCGCCTGTCCGAACTGCGGGACGCGCTCAGGGCGGAGGGCGGTGACGGTGACGACGGGGCACTCGCGCGGTACGTGACCCGTCGCGCCGTCGTCGCGCTCGAACGCGCGGAGCGAGCGGTGATCGGCGACCGCTACAAGGTCCCGCGGCTCGTCGCCGCCCAGATCATGGACTCGCCGATCTTCCGGCGCCGTCTCGACGAGATCGCCGCCGAGCACGGCCTCTCGCGCGCCGAGGTCGAGTCGCGGGCGCGCAGTTCCCTCGACGAACTCGTGGCCGTGCAGTCACGATTGGTCACCGACCTGTTCACGCAGGCGATGCGGCCGTTGCACGCGTCGGCATGGACCGTGCACGCCGACGAGGCCGGTCTGCGCGCACTGCGCGAGTCCAACCGCCGGTACGCCCTGGTCTTCCTCCCCTCGCACCGGTCCTACGCCGATGCCTTCGTGCTGGGCGACATCCTGGCGGCGAACGATTTTCCCGGCAACCACATCATGGGCGGGGCCAACCTCACCTTCTGGCCGATCGGTCCCGTCGCCCGCCGCACCGGCACGGTGTTCATCCGGCGCAGCTTCGCAGACGACGACGTCTACAAGGCCGCGCTCGAGGAGTACTTCGCGTTCCTGCTGAGCAAGCGGTTCAACCTCGAGTGGTACTTCGAGGGCGGCCGGACCCGCACCGGCAAGCTCCGGGCCCCGCGCTACGGATTGCTCAGCTACGTCGCCAACGCGATCCGCGGCGGACGCGTCGAGGACGCGATGCTGGTGCCGGTCTCGATCACCTACGAGGGACTCGCCGAGGTCGCGGCGGTCGCCGCCGAACAGACCGGCGCGACGAAGAAAACCGAAGGCCTGGGGTGGCTGGTGCGCTACGCCCGCAATCAGCGCAAGCGGGCCGGGAACGTGTACGTGCGGTTCGGCGATCCCGTGTCGATGCGCGAACTGCTGGTCGCCGGTGGGGATCCGGACCTGACCGCACCGGCGCCGGCAGCCGACCCGTCCGCGGCGCCGACGGATTCCGAGGAGATACGGGTGCTGCGCCGCAAGGCGCTGCAGAAGGTCGCCTTCGAAGTCGCGGTCGGCATCAACTGCAACACTCCGGTGACGGTGAACTGCCTGGTCACCCTGGCCCTGCTCGGTGTGCGCGACCGCTCGCTGACGCTCGAGGAGGTGCGGGCCGTGATCGCACCTGTCCGCCGTTATCTCGATCGCCGCGGTGTCCCGCAGGGCGGGCTCCACATCCTCGACGTCGAAGGTGGGCTCGAGGACGTGCTCTCGTCGCTCACCCACGCGGGGGTGGTCACCACCTACGCCGGCGGGGAGGAACCGGTCTACTCGATCCAGCCGGGTCAGCATCTCGTCGCGGCGTTCTACCGCAACAGCGGCGTGCACTGGTTCGTCAACCGGTCGATCATGGAGCTGGCCATCCTCTACGCGCACGCCAATCTCGGTGACGATCCTGTCCGGGTGGCGTGGGAGGAGGCGAAGAACCTGCGCGACCTGCTGAAGTTCGAGTTCTTCTTCCCCGACCGAGACACCTACGAGACCCAGATGCGCGACGAGCTCGCCTTGCTCGTCCCGTCCTGGGGCGACACGCTGCCGACGAAGGACGAAGCGCTGACCGGTCTCGTCGAGACCGGCTTCTTCATGTCGCACCGCACGCTGCGGTCGTTCTTCGACGCGCAGCTCGTCGTCGCCGAGCGCCTCGCCGTCCGGGATCCGGAGCTCGAGGTCGACCGCGCCGCCTTCCTGTCCGAGTGTGTGGCGGTGGGCCGGCAGATGCTGCTGCAGCGCCGCCTGTACGGGCCGGAATCGGTGTCGTCGGAGTTGTTCGCGTCCGCGCTCGACCTGGCGCGCAATCGAGGATTGCTCGACCACGACGAGGACCCCGAGACCGTCCGCGAGCGCAGGAAGGCATTCGCAGCGGAGCTGTCCGAGTTGGCCCAGCGGGTCGCGCTGGCCGAGTCGCTCGACGTGTCGAACAGAAAGGTGGAACGGTGAACCTCGAGCAGGCCCTCGAACGGGTGCGTACGGGTCCGCAGGGACCCGAGGTGGCGGCCTTCTTCGATTTCGACGGCACCATCGTGCACGGCTTCTCCGGTGTCCACTTCTTCCGCGACCGGGTGCTCGCCGGGAAGGTCTCCGCATCCGAACTGGCCGCGACGATGATCAACGGGATCCGCGGGACGGAGACCGAGGAGGACTTCGAACGCTTCGTCGCGATCGCCTTCAAGGCGTGGCGCGGTCACACCGAGGACGAGCTCTACGAGATCGGCCGCCGGCTGTTCATGACGACGATCGCCGGACACCTCTATCCGGAGGCGTGGCAACTCATCGGCGCGCACCAGAACGCGGGCCACACGGTGGTGATCGCCTCGTCGGCGTCCCGCTACCAGATCCAGGCCGCCGGGGACGCGCTGGGCGTCGAGCACATCCTGTTCACCCCACTCGAGGTCGAGAACGGTGTGCTCACCGGACGGGTCGACGGGAAATCGTTGTGGCGCAGCGGCAAAGCGGAGGCGGCACGCAATTTCGTCGAGACACACGGCATCGACGCCGAGGCCAGCTACACCTATTCCAACGGTGGTGAGGACGTGGAGTTCCTGGCCGTCGCCGGCAACCCCACGGCCACGAACCCCGATCGCACTCTCACCCGATTCGCCATCGAACGCGACTGGCCGATCATGCGGTTCCGGCCGCGCGGTACGCCGGGCGCCCGCGAACTCGTCCGCACCGCCGCCGCCTACGGCGGGATGTTCGGCTCGGTGTGGACGGGTCTCGGTCTCGGTCTGATCAACCGCAGCCGCAAGACCGCGCTGGACTCGATCATCAGCATCGGCACCGAGGTCTCCCTGGCCCTCGCCGGAGTGAACGTACGCATCGTCGGGGAAGCGAATGCGTGGGCCGCCCGGCCGGCGGTGTTCATCTTCAACCACCAGAGTCAGCTCGACCCGGTGGTGCTGGCCAAGGTCCTGAGGCAGGACTTCACGGGCGTGACGAAGAAGGAGATGGCCAACGACCCGTTGTTCGGGCCGCTTCTGCGGTTCGTCGGCGCCACCTTTGTCGACCGCACGAACACCGAGCGGGCGGTTGCGGCGCTCGGACCCGTCGTCGACACCCTCCGCGAGGGGACGTCGATCGTCATCGCCCCCGAGGGCACACGCTCGCTGACCCCGGCGATCGGCAGGTTCAAGAAGGGCGCCTTCCACATCGCGATGCAGGCCGGTGTCCCGATCGTGCCGGTCGTGATCCGCAACGCCGGCGAGATCCTGTGGAAGCACTCGACCCTGCTGCGGTCGGGCACCGTCGATGTGGCGGTGCTCGAACCGATCGACGTGAGCGGCTGGTCGCGGGAGGACCTCGGTGAGCACATCGCCGAAGTCGAGGACCTCTACCGCCGCACGCTGTCGAGCTGGCCCACCGACTAGATGACGAACGAGACCGTGACACCCGAGGAGCCGGACGACGGAGCCGACGAGAGCCCGCACGGTGAGAGCGGGCCGCTCACCCCGAAGCGACGCCGGTATCTCAAGTGGATCGTCGGTGCTCTGCTCGTCGTGGTGCTCACCGTCGAAATCGTGCTCGTGTGGCCGGAACTGTCCGACAGCGTCCGCGGCCTCGGGCATCTTCACTGGGGCTGGGTCGCGGCAGCGGTGTTCGCCTCGATGGCGGAGATGTCGACCTTCGCACGGGTGCAGCGGGCGCTACTGTCCGCGGCGGGTGTGAAGGTCTCGCAATGGCAATCGCTTTCGGTGGCCCTCGCGGCGAACTCCATGAGCGTGACCCTGCCGGGCGGACCGGTGGTCGGGACGACCTTCACCTACCGACAGATGCGGCGCTGGGGCGCACCCCCGGTGGTGGCGACCTGGCAGCTGGTCATGGCCGGGCTCCTCCAGGCCGCCGGACTCGCACTGCTCGGCATCGTCGGCGCTCTGCTCGTCGGCGCCAGCAACAACCCGTTCTCGCTGATCTTCTCGCTCGGCGGTCTGCTGCTGCTGGTCGTGCTCATCCAGTACGCGGCCGGCAATCCTGGTTCGTTCGAATCGATCGGCCTGATCGCCCTGCGGAGCCTGAACCGGTTGCGGAAGAAGCCGGAGCAGGCGGGTGCGCGAGCGTGGCGGAAGATCGTCGGCCAGCTGAGCGCGGTGCAACTCGATCGTCCTCATGCGGCCCGCGCGTTCGGCTGGTCGCTGAGCAACTGGGTATGCGACGGTGCGTGCCTGGCGTTCGCCGCATACGCGGTCGGTGGCGCGCCGAGCCTGGCCGGTATCGCGGTCGCCTACGCGGCCGGAACCGCCACCAGCCGTGCCATCCCGCTGCTCCCCGCCGGTCTGGGTGTCATGGACGCCGTGCTCGTGCCGGCGCTCACCGCATCCGGCATGACCGGCGCGCAGGCCCTGTCGGCGGTGGTCGTCTACCGGTTGATCAGTTTCGTGCTCGTCGCCGCGGTCGGCTGGATCGTCTTCGCATTCCGCTACCGGAACGTCGGCGAGGAGGGGGACGAGGACGAAACTCCCCCGGACCTGCGGCTCTGGGACGACGGCTGAAGGCGCCGACCCGAAAAGATCGCCCGCGCGCCGGTCGGGGCGCTAGCGTTGTCCTCCATCCGGATGAATGGAGGGACGAGGTTCGTGGCACAGCACGAGGTCACACGTAAACGGGAAGTCTGGTCGGGCCGGTCGGTGTTCATCATGGCCGCGATCGGCTCGGCGGTCGGACTCGGCAACATCTGGCGCTTCCCGTACATCGCTTACGAGAACGGTGGTGGCGCATTCCTGATCCCGTATCTGGTCGCGCTGCTGACCGCGGGTATCCCCCTTCTCCTGGTCGACTACGCGATCGGGCACAAGTTCCGCGGATCGCCGCCGCTGGCCTTCCGCAGACTGCGCCGCGGCGCCGAATTCATCGGCTGGTGGCAGGTGCTGGTGTGCTTCGTCATCGGCGTGTACTACGCGGTGATCGTGGCCTGGGCCGCGCGGTACACCTTCTTCTCGATCACCGAGGCCTGGGGCGACGACCCCGAAGGCTTCTTCATGAGTTCGTTCCTGAACCAGGACACCGATGCGACCTTCGGCCTGAGCTTCGTGCCGGGCGTCGCGTGGACGCTGCTGCTGGTCTGGATCGCGACGCTCGCGGTGCTCGCTCTCGGCGTCCAGCGCGGTATCGGCAACGCCAATCGGTTCTTCGTGCCGTTGCTGGTCCTGCTGTTCGGTGCGCTCGTCGTCCGGTCGCTGACCCTCGACGGCGCGACCGCCGGTCTCGATGCGTTCTTCACCCCGAACTGGTCGGCGCTGACCGACACCGGGGTGTGGATCGCGGCGTACGCGCAGATCTTCTTCTCGCTGTCCGTCGCCTTCGGCATCATGGTGACCTACGCGTCGTACCTGAAGCGCAAGACGAACCTCACCGGTTCGGGTCTCGTGGTCGGGTTCTCGAACTCGAGCTTCGAGGTGCTCGCCGGCATCGGCGTCTTCTCCGCTCTCGGCTTCATGGCCCAGGCGCAGGGTGTCGAGGTCGGTGAGGTGGTCGCGGGCGGTATCGGCCTCGCCTTCATCGCTTTCCCCACGATCGTCTCGGAGATGCCCGGCGGCCCGCTCTTCGGTGTGCTGTTCTTCGGTTCGCTGGTCTTCGCCGGGTTCACGTCGATGATCAGCATCATCCAGGTGACCGTCTCGGCCTTCCAGGACAAGACGGGCCTCGGCCGGGTGCCGGCGGTACTCGCCATCGGTGGTGTGTCGGCAATCGTGTCGCTGCTGCTCTTCCCCACCACCACCGGCCTGAACACTCTCGACGTGGTGGACCGCTTCGCGAACCAGTTCGGCATCGTGGGTGTCGCCTTCGTGGCGCTCGTGGTGGTCGCGTGGATCTATCGTCGTCTGCCCGAACTCCGCGACCACCTCAACTCGGTGTCGTCGTTCAAGGTCGGCACGGGCTGGATGGTGTTCACGGGCATCATCACCCCGCTCGTCCTCGGCTACATGCTGTTCAGCGAGATCCGCGACCGTGTCCGCGACGGCTACGGCGGTCTTCCCGACAGCCTGGTCACGGCCTTCGGCTGGAGCGTGCAGGCCGGCGTGATCATCCTCGCCGTCCTCCTGACGTTCATCCCCTGGCGCAGGGGAATCGACGAGGAATACGAGCTGGACGAGAACCGTCCGCCCGCATCCGCCCAGGCGCCTGCTTCGTCCGGTGCTCCCTTACCCGGACCCGACTCGTCCACAGGAGGTACCCGATGAGCACAGCGGCCGTCGCCATGATGATTCTCGCCCTCGTCACGCTGTGGGGCGGTCTCCTGCTGAGCATCCTGCATCTGCGTAAGCATCCGGACGATCCGGACTGATCATCCGCACCACCGACTCACATGGGTGTCGGTTCGGTAACACCACGGGGCGGCGCTCTGGCCGGAGCGCCGCCCTTGTGGTCTCCTGGAGCGGTCATACTCTAAACCTCTAGTTTAGAGTTAGGTAAAGCCCGTCCGGGTGTCACGACCCACAGGAGGAGAACCCCATATGAGCCGCAGACACCGCAATCGGATGCGTCGCATCTCGGCCGCCGCAGCCCTGACCGTCGCCGCAGGTCTGGCGCTTCCCACCATCGCCGGCGCCGAACCCGCACCCACGGACCCGGCAGCACCGGCGGAAGCGCCCGCCACGAGCCCGCTCGTGAGCTCGCTCGAGGCTCTCCGCGCGCTGCCCGGCGTCGATCCCACGACTCTCGCTGCCGCCGAAGCGATCGCGAACGCACGCGGAAGCGCTGTCGACGCGGCCGAAGCGACACCGCTCGGCGCCTACGAGGACGGCATGGAGTTCCTGCGTCGCCTCGGCGTCGAACCGTTCCTCTACATTACCGGCGCACCGTTCTGCACGGCCGACGGCGACCTGCCGCTGGGCACCGTGCCCGCCGTTGCGGGTGCTCTGCCCGGGCCATGGCCGAACCGCAGCCTGTCGCCGCTGCCGGGCACCCTGAACGTCGTCTCGCCCGGTGAGACGCTCTTCGCGTTCGTCCCCGTCGGCCTCGAGGAGGACGCCGACACCTCGGGCATCCAGCTCGCGTGGTTCAACGTCAACACCTTCCAGGGTGGCTTCGTCCCGATGGGCACGCCGGAGGAGACCGCGGCGGGAGCCATTCCGGCCGGCCTTCCCGTCCAGGCCCGCGGCATCGTCGAGCAGGCCATCACGACCTTCATCGCCGACACCCTGCCGCTGGGTGGCGTGCGGGTCGCGCCGGTCGAGACGGGGTCGGGCACCGTGCTCTCGGCCGTCTTCGGCAACGTGCGCAACGGCGACACGCAGTGCTTCTTCCTGCCCACGATCGGCATCGTGGACGTGCCGGCCTGATCGAACCAGAGCTCCCGAGCGGAGCCCAGAACTGCAGCGGGTGGGCGTCAGCTCGCCCGCTGCAGTCGGTTCAGCCGGTCGAACACGAGCGTGACGGCGGTGTCCATGTGCGCGAGCACATCGTCGACCGACTGCCGGCCCGCCACCCAGGCGACCAGCGCCGACATCCACACGTCGGCGATGATCCGCACGGCGTTGAGCACCTCTTCGGTGACGATGTCGATGCCTGCCGCCTGCGCGAACAGTCGGGTGAGCACCTCACCGAGACGGTCGAGTTCGGGCGCCGAGGACGCGTCGGCGAACATCGCCGCCCGGATGAGCGCGTCGTAGCGCAGCGGATTCTCGGACAGACGCGGCATCACTCCGCGCAGGACGCCCATCAGGCGCTCGGCGGCACTGTCGCCAGGGATCTCCACGGTGGTCACGGCTTCGGCGGCGGTCTCGAATTCGAGTACGAGCGCCACGACGAGCAGGTGGTTCTTCGAGGGGAAGTAGCGGTAGACCGTGCCGAGAGCGACACCGGATCGGTCTGCGACCGCCCGCATCTGCACGGCGTCGTATCCACCCTCGGAGGCGAGCTCCTCGGCGGAGGCGATGATCCGCATGTACCGCGCCCGCTGTGCCGGTCGCAGGCCCGCACCGGGCGACCGGGTGGACCCGAGGGCCGGCCGCGAGGTCTGCGTCGACGCCGACTCCTCGCCCGCGGTCTCCGTCGTCGACTGCTCCGTCATCACGCCACCTTCCGTTCATGCCCGTTTCGAGGATAGTTCAGCGTGGGACGACTGCCTTTTCGTACGGCCGACCGGCCGCAACCGGACAGGTGTCCGGAAATCTCTTCCCTCCGGATGTAGAACGCGTTACATTTTCTCCGTCACCGTCTGGAGAGGGGCTGTTGTGCGCCACGGAATCACCCTGTTCACGAGCGACCGGGGAATCCGGCCCGAAGTCGCTGCCTCGACCGCGGAGAGTCGCGGTTTCGACAGTTTCTACGTGCCCGAACACACCCACATCCCGATCCGCCGCGAATCCGCGCATCCGGGAACGGGCAACGAGACCCTTCCCGACGACCGTTACATGCGCACCCTCGATCCGTGGGTGGCGCTGGGGCTCGCAGCCGCGGTGACGTCGACGATCAAACTGGGCACCTCCGTCGCACTGCCCCTCGAGCACGACCCCATCACGCTCGCCAAGACCATCGCGAGCCTCGATCACCTCTCCGGCGGCCGGGTGAACTTCGGTGTCGGATTCGGTTGGAACGCAGAAGAACTCGCCGACCACGGCGTACCGCCGAAGAAGAAGCGCACCGCCATGCGCCAGTATCTCGAAGCGATGCAGGCGCTGTGGACCGAGGAAGAAGCCTCCTACGAGGGAGACTTCGTCGCATTCGGGCCGAGCTGGGCGTGGCCGAAACCCGTGCAGCAACCACGGCCCCCGATCTTCCTCGGCGCCGGTTCCACCGACCGCAACTTCGACTGGATCGTCCGCCACGCCGACGGCTGGATCACCACCCCCACGGAGAACAACGTCGTCGACAACGTCGCCCGTCTCCACAAGGCCTGGGCCGACGCCGGTCGTGCCGGAACTCCCGAGATCCTCGCTCTGGCAGGCCGTCACGACGCCGAGCAACTGAAGATCTGGGAGGACGCCGGGGTCACCGAGGTGATCTTCGGTCTGCCCGACCGCGCCCAGGACGACGTCGTCGCGTACATCGGCCGACTCGCCTCGAAACTCGACCACTGATCACCGACCCCGAACGGACCCCGATGAGCACCGATCTCCACCCCCTTCCCGCCGGCAGCGTCTCCACCTGGGACCACGAAGCCGACGTCGTCGTCGCCGGTTACGGCATCGCCGGTGTCTCGGCGTCCATCGAGGCCGCCCGCGCGGGTGCCGACGTGCTCGTGCTCGAGCGGACCGGCGGTTGGGGCGGTGCGGCCTCACTGTCGGGCGGCATCGTCTACCTCGGCGGCGGCACCCCGCTGCAGAAGGCCCTCGGATTCGACGACACGCCCGAGAACATGAAGGCGTTCATGCTCGCCGCGCTCGGGCCGGGCGCCGACGAAGCGAAGATCATCGAGTACTGCGAGGGCAGCGTCGAACACTACGAGTGGCTCGTGGACAACGGCGTGGTGTTCAAGGAGAGCTTCTGGGGCGAACCCGGGTGGGAGATCCCCGGTGACGACGGCCTGATGTACTCCGGCGGCGAGAACTCCGCGCCCTTCAACGAGATCGCGACGCCCGCCCCGCGCGGCCACGTCCCGCAGATGACCGACAAGCGGACCGGCGAGAAGGGTGGCGGGTACATGCTCATGCAGCCGCTCTCCCAGGTCGCCGAAAGCCTCGGTGTGCGTGCCGAATACGACGTGCGGGTGCAGCGGTTGATCGTCGACGGCGACGGACGCGTCGTGGGCCTGACGGCCAAGCAGTACGGCAAGGACGTCCACATCCGGGCCCGCAGCGGCGTCGTCCTCGCGACCGGCAGTTTCGCGTACAACCAGGAGATGGTCGAGTCGTACGCGCCGCAGCTCAGCGGTCGCCCGGGTGCGGCGATCGAGGAGCACGACGGCCGTGCGATCCGCATGGCGCAGGCGCTCGGCGCCGATCTCGCGCACATGGACGCCACCGAGGTCGCCTTCTTCGGCGACCCGCAGTTGATGGCCCGCGGCATCCTCGTCAACGGCCGCGGTCAGCGGTACGTCCCCGAGGACACCTATCCGGGCCGTATCGGTCAGCTCACGCTGCTGAAGAACGACAACCAGGCCTATCTGATCATCGACGAACAGGCGTACGAGGAGGGTTGTGCGGCAACGAGTTCGACGCCCTTCTTCCGGTTCCGTCCGAAGTGGGTCGCGGAGACCGTCGCCGAACTCGAATCCGACATGGAACTGCCTGCCGGGACGTTGCAGGCGACCGTCGAGGTCTACAACAGGCACGCGGAGAACGGCAGCGATCCGGTGCTGGGCAAGAAGAGCGAGTGGGTCAAGCCCATCGGCAGCCCGATCGCCGCGCTCGATCTCCGAAACTGCACAGCAGGTTTCACGCTCGGCGGTCTGCGCACGTCGGTGAACTCGGAAGTGCTGCACGTGTCCGGCGATCCGATCCCCGGCCTGTTCGCCGCCGGTCGCTGCACGTCGGGCGTGTGCGCGTGGGGTTATGCGAGCGGCACGTCGCTGGGAGACGGAAGCTTCTTCGGTCGCCGCGCCGGTCTGTCGGCCGCGAAGGGCTGAGACCGAACGGGTGGTTCCGGCGGCCGAGCCACCGGAACCACCCGTCAGGTCAGAACACGCGATCCAGGTCGCGTGAGACGATCCGATCGGCGCCGTACTCGGCGAGTGCCGCGATCGTCATCGACGGATTGCACGCCCCGGTCGATCCCGAGATCTTCGCGCCGTCCACCACATACAGGCCGGGCTGGCCGTGCACGCGACCGGCGTCGTCGCACACCGCCCCGAACGGCGCACCCCCGAGCGGATGGAAGGTGTTGATGTCGACGGCGTTGACGTCGATGACGATCGAGGCCGGTCCCGCGATCCGCCGGATGCGGGCCTCGATCGCGCGGGTGAGTTCCCGGTCGTAGGCCTGATCCCAGTTCAGGACCGCATCGTCGCGGCCGGCGTCGTAGTGCCAGGCTCCTCGGCCGTCGACGATCCCCAGACCGATCATCGTGGTCGTTCCCACATCGTCGGGGAACGGCACCGGGCCGGTGACGATCATCAACGGTCCGGCGGGATCGGTGTAGTCGCGCATACCCACACAGGCGGGGCCGCCCTGATGGTCGCCGGGGCTGACGAGCGGACTCGTCACGGCGAACACTCGGTCGCCGTTGTTGCCCCATCCCGTTCCGACGCCGTCGGGAAGATCGGGGACGAACCCCTTCGCCTTCGCCTTCACGAGGAGACGGGTCGTGCCGGCCGATCCGGCACCGAGGAACAGCGACTGTGCGAGGATCCGCTTGCGTTCGAGAACCTTCCCATCCGTGTGGATCCGGTCGACGTGCACGATCCAGGTGCCGTCCGGAGCGCGCTCGATGTCGCCGACCCGATGCAGCGGCTCGACCGTGACGTGCCCCGTGCGTTCAGCTTCGGCGAGATAGGTGACGTCGACCGAGAACTTACCGCCGTTGTTGACTCCGTAGATGACGTCGCCCGTCGTGTAGGACGGTTTCAGTTCCCCGGTCAGCTCCCGTCGCGCGAAGTCCCAGTCGATGCACATCGGCACCCTGAACGTGTCGTAGCCCTCCGAGCCTGCACGGTCCAGGAACTGTCGTGAGGACCGGTACCGATCGTGGTCGAGCAGATCGTCCGGGATGGTCGCGACCTGCAGCATCCGCGCCACCCGCCGGTAGTGGTCGGAGGCCAGCAGGTCGTAGTCGATACGCGAGGACACCGAATCGGAGAATCGCTGCCCGTCGGGCTGCACGGTCATGCCGTGATAGGCCAGCGAACTCCCGCCGACCCCCGCGCCGCACATGACGTCCATGCCGTTCCCCGGAACCCGTTCGATGAGCCCGGTGAACGGTTCGGTCGGGATCGGCGGAGTACCGGTCATCACCGGGGCGGACGACAACCACGACATCCGCCGGTCCGGTTGCAGCATGTGAGGGAACGTCTCGGCATTCGGTCCCGTGGGCCAGCGGATGCCCCGTTCGAGGACCAGGGTCTGCACACCGGCCCGGCCGAGATGCAACGCGGTGATCGCACCGCCGAATCCGCTGCCCACGACGACCGCCCGATGGCGCTCCTCGGTGACCTCGGCGCGTGCGCGTGGGATCGGGGACAACGACAACGCGGCAACGGCCGCACCGCCGACGACGGTTCCCCGCAGGAAGGTACGGCGGGACAGCGCAATATTCACGAAGGGCTCTCCTGGAGCGTGGTCAGACAACCGTGAGCGGGAGTGGGATTCCCCGATCTTCGAAGACGAAGGACGAACCCGTGCTGAAGCGCGTGATGGCGACCTCGTCGCACTCGTTCGCCGGGGATTCGGCACGGAACACCTCGACGACGAGAGCCTCTTCGGTCGCGGAGACCAGGCGGGTGGTGAAGTGCGGGTCCACACCGCGCACCAGAGCGTCGAGCGGACCGAGGTGTTCGGGGTCGATCAAAGTGGGCCAGGACCCGTCGTCGAAGGCGCCACCTCGCCGGTTGATCCGGAGACCCAGCGCGTCGTCGTCGAAACAGATCACCCGATCGACATACCGGTCCGGTGCCAGCATCGGGTGTACGTCGAGCACCGCGGACAGGCCGGCGAACGAGCGCGGCAATCCCAGCGCGGTACGGATGCGCTCGGACGTGATGCCGGCGATACCCGTGAGCTGCTTGCGGGTCAGCTCGATCGCGGACTGCTCGTCGGTTCGCTTGCGCACACTCATGAGGAAGCCCAGAGCGAGCAGGTGATGCTGCAGGCACACCTCCTCGGCGATGCGTACCAGGGCCGACTTCGAGAACTCGTCGAACCGGAGGTCTGCGAGGAGGGGACCCGAATAGTCGTGTCTCCCTTCGCCGTCGCGGTCGATCGGGCTCAGCTCGAGTGCCACGGCCGCGGACCGGCCGAGCGCTTCGGTGTGAGGTGCGACAGCCGGTGGTTCGTACGAGGGGTCGATGGTGACCGTCCACGCGCAGTGCGGGTGCCGATCGGCCGGCGCGCGGGGCGGCCGATGGATCGGCCGCACCCGGGCGTGCGGATTGGTGGCGAGCGCGGTGGCGTCGAAGGTCGGGTCCTCGATGTCGTGGCACATCGCGGTCACGTAGGCGTCGCCGAGGGGCTCGACGTCCATCAGCGCCCCGCAATGGTCGAGCGAGAACTCGCCGTGGTCGCGGTCGTCGACGCGATAGCGGAAGTCCATGAACTGCGGGGGCGCCCCGATATCGAGTTGCATGCCCTTGAAGATGGTGACGACGTCGTCGCCCTCGAACTTCAGGGCACGCTGCATGCGGCGCGTGTACCACGGCGACGACGCCTGCCATTCCTCGATGGCCACCTCCGCCATGCCCTCCCGACCGAACGCCGAGATCAGATGCGCCATCCCCGAACGGTCGATGAGCTGACCGCACAGCAACAGTTCGGGGACGAGCGCGGCGAGGTCGGTGCGGGAGAGCGCGGCGAACGATCCGCCGGTGTCCACGCCGGTCACCACAACGGAACCGGCGACTCGCCGACCCGGTACCAGCCGGGAAGACGCTTCTTCCCCGTCGATCGCTCGATCCGCTTCTGCATGCCGTCGGACAGCGCATCCGCCGTGATCATCTCGAGGAACAGGTGCGAGACGTTGCCGAAGTCGAAGAAGTCGCGCTGCCACGACCACTGGAAGTTGCCGCCGTACCGGAACCAGCTCCCGCCGATGCCGTGCACGGAGTAGTGCTCGCCGTTCTCGCGGGTCGCGTCGGCGATCTGCTTCCAGAACCCGATCACGTCGCCGGAGCGTTCGTCGACGACGAACTGCTGGTAGGGATACTGCCAGCCTTCGAGCCCGTCCATCTCCTGGCCCAATGCGAGGTCGCGGATCTCCTCGCGGCCCACGGCCATGAACTCGTCCTTCGGACCGTAGTTCCAGCCGTAGGTGGCGTCCTCGGTGTACAGGTCGGCCAAAGGCTTCCAGTCGCCTTCGGCCTCGGCGCGTTTGTTGGCGTCGACCCAGCGGGTGATCATCTCGTCGAGCTCGGCACGATCGAACGTGGCCATCCTGTCTCCTGGTCCTCAGTCTTCGACGATGCGAAGGGCTTGGGTGGGGCAGTACTTCACAGCTGCTCGTACGTCGGCGTGCATCTCCTCCGGCACGGGGTCGAGGAGGATCTCCACCTCACCCCGTTTGGCGACCGTGAAGGCGTCCGGGGCTTCCATCGAGCACATCGCGTGTCCTTGACACAGATCGAGATCTGCTTCGATCCTCATCCGAACCTCACTCCTGCGTTGCCGTGCCGGTGCCGGACGCCGCGCGGGTGCGACGCCGGTACCGCACAGCACACGGCTGTTCGAGCTGGACCACCATCTTCGAGTGATCGTTGCGGTAGGTCTCGGGCGGCTGGGACAGTTCGAACTCGAAGTCGCGCAGCAGAACCGAGAATATCGCCTTCAGCTGCATGAGCGCGAACGCCGCTCCCACACAGCGGTGCCGGCCCGCCCCGAACGGGATCCAGGTCCACCGGTTGACGATGTCCTCCTGGTTCGGGTCGATGTAGCGGCCGGGATCGAAGGCGTCGGGATCCGGGAAGTCCTCCGGGATCCGGTTGGAGATCGCCGGTGTCGCACCCACGAGATCGCCCTCCGAGATCCGGTATCCGGCGACCTCGAAGTCGTCGCGCGCGACCCGAAGAAGCAGGATCAGCGGCGGGTGCAGGCGCAGCGTCTCCTTGAGCACCGCCTCGAGTACCGGGATCTGCCGCAGTGCATGGAAGCTCACGCTCTCGCCGTCGGAGTACAGGACGTCGAGTTCTGCCGTGACCTGCTGCATGTACTCGGGGTTGCGCAGCAGTTCGATGAGCGCCCAGGCCGCCGTGCCGGAGGTGGTGTGGTGGCCGGCGAACATCATCGAGATGAAGATGCCGGTGATCTCGTCGGCGCTGAACCGCTCCTTGCCGTCCTCGTCCTTGATCGAGACGAGGACGTCGAGCATGTCGCGGTCCTCCTTGCCCTGCGGCGGGTTCGCGATGCGTCCGTCCATGATCTCCTGCACGAGCTCCACAAGCCCGCGGCGGGCCTCGTCGCGTCGCCGGAAACTCTCGATCGGCGCGTAGGGATCGACGAATGCCAGTGCGTCGGTGCCCTTCTCGAGGTCGTGGTAGAGGTGGGCGAACCGTCCGTCGAGCTGGTCGCGGAACTTCTTGCCGATCAGGCAGGCCGACGACGTGTAGATGGTCAGCTCGGCGAAGAATTCGAGCAGGTCGATCTCGCCTTCGTCGCCCCACCGGGCGACCATGTCCTGCACTTCGCGGTCGATGGTCGCCGCGTGACCGCGCATCTGTTCGCCGCGCAGCGCCGAATTGTGCAGCATCTCCTTGCGGCGTTCGGGGCTGGCGTCGAAGACGACACCCTCACCGAAGACCGGCTTCATGAACGGATAGGCGGCCTGCTGATCGAGATCCTCGTCCGCGGCACGGAAGAAGAACTCGTTGGCCTCCGCACCGGAGAGGAGTACGACCTTCTTGTCGGCGAGCTGGAAGACCCCGACGTCGCCGCACTCCTCGCGCACCCGGCGCATGAGCGCAATGGGATCGGTGCGCAGTTCCTCGAGGTGGCCGTGTTCGTGTTCGCCGCCGGACACACGCCGGGGCTCGACGAGTGTGGTCATGGATTGTCCTTCCGCAGGGGTGCTTCGGGTTGAACCTCGATGAGCACGATGTGGGCGCCGCGGGGGGCCGAGACGACCGAGAGCGCGGCCGCGGCGATGTCGGATGCGCGAAGGAAGTAGGGGTGTCGGGCGAAACCCCATGTGCCCCAGTCTTCGAGCATCGGTTCGAGCACCTCCGCCGGCGCGGTCATGCCGGCACCGGTCTGCGTCGGTCCGGGGCGCACGACCGACGCGCGGACACCCGTACCCTCGAGTTCCATCCGCATCTCGCGGACGAGCGCTTCGAGGCCGGTCTTGGCGGCGTTGTAGGCACCCATCCAGGGCCGGGGAAGCACGGCACAGTCGGATCCGATCACGACGAAGTCGCCGCGCTTGCGTTCGATCATGCCGGGGAGCACGCGATGGGCCAGGCGTTGGGTGCCCATCAGGTGCACGTTGACCTGGAAGGCGAACCGGTCGGGGTCCATCTCGTGGGGCAGCGCGAAATCCATGTCGCCCGCTCCCGAGACGACGATCTCCGCGGCGCCGAGAGCCTCTTCCGCTGCGGTGACGAACTCGTCGACGGATTCGGTGGACGACACGTCGAGGAAGTGGGCGAAGGCCTCGCCGCCCTCACCGCGGATCTTCTCCGCGATCGCCGCGCACTCCTCCACGCGGCGCGCCCCGAGCGCGACGGGGTGCCCGGCCTCGGCGAGCGCGTAGGCGGTGGCGGTACCGATTCCGGAGGAGGCTCCGGCGACCAGCGCGGGACGGCGTTCGGGATGGGGTTCGAATCTAGGCATGTCGTTCGGTGACCTCTACAGGAAGGGCCGCGAAGCCTCGGACGTTGGTGGAATGGACACGTTCGCAGCGGTCCTCGTCGATCTCGTAGTCGGCGACGCGCCGGGCGAACTGTTCGAGCGCGATGTTCGCCTCGAGGCGGGCCAGATGTGCACCGAGGCAGAAATGCACTCCCCCACCGAAACTGGCGATCTTCTGGGAGCTGTCGCGTCCGATGCGGAAGTCGTCGGCGGTGTCGAATACGTCGGAATCGCGGTTGGCGGATCCGATGAGCAGCAGCACCTTGTCGCCGGACCGGATGGTGGCGTCGTGCAGTTCGATATCGGCGACGGCGGTGCGGGCGACGATCTGGCTCGAGGTGTCGTAGCGGAGGGTCTCCTCCACCCACTGCGGTGCGCGAGCCGGATCGCGGAGGACCTGCGCCACCTCGGATTTGTTGTGCGCGCCCCAGTAGAGGGCGTTACCGAGGAGTTTCGTGGTGGTCTCGTTGCCCGCGACCACCATGAGGAACATGAACCCGATGATCTCGTCGTCGGTGAGCCGGTCGCCGTCGATCTCGGCTGCCAGCAACGCCGACGTGAGGTCGGAGGTCTCCTTCTTCCGGCGTTCGGCGAGCATGTCGGCGTAGTAGCCGACGAGGTGCAGCGATGCCTCCATCGCGGCGACCGGCACGTCGAGCACGCCCTCCTCGCGGTGGACGACGAGGTCGGCGAGACGGCGGATCTCGCTGCGGTCGGATTCGGGCACGCCCATGAGTTCGGAGATCACGTCCATGGGCAGCTTGCCTGCGAACTCCGAGATCCAGTCGAATTCCCCTGCTTCTGCAGCGGGTTCGAGATAGCGCAGGGTCAGTTCGAGGATGCGTTCCTCGAGGTCGGCGACGCGCCGCGGAGTGAATCCCTTGGAGACGAGCCGGCGCATGCGCATGTGGCGCGGGTCGTCCATCGCGAGGAAGGACATCACCTTGTGGGCGTTGGGCCCGTAGGCGGACGGATCGAGCGAGACACCGTTCGCACTCGAGAGTCGCGTGTTGTCGCGGAAGGCCGCGACGACGTCGGCGTGACGGGACAGGGCCCAGAACTCGAGGTCGGGGTTGTGGTAGACCGGCGCCTCTTCACGGAGGCGGCGGTAGGTGGGATACGGATCTTCGTGGAAGGCGTAGTCGTACGGGTTGAAGATCACGGGGCCGAGCGTCGGTGGATCGGGCGAAGCGGGCCCTGCGTGCGACGCGGAGCCCGGGGATGCCTGGATCATGGCTCACTCCAATAGAAGTCGGGCGGATGTCTCCAGCCTGTCGGCGAGTTTCTCGTAGGTGCCGTAGCCCATGCCGGCCCGGACCAGCGCGCCGGCGTAGAGCAGTTCGAGTGCTTCGAGTTCGTCGGGATCGGAGTCGGCGCCGAGCGCTGCCGAGATCCGGTGACGGATGTCGAGTCCGATGCGCGCACGCAGGTGTTCGACATCGGGGTCGTGACCGAGCAGTGCACTGGTGACGGCGGCGGCGAGTTCGGGTTCGTCGGCCAGCAACAGCGCGATTCCCCGCAGCACCGCGACCACCCGATCGGCACGGCTCGTGCTCTCGGCGTCGGCCGTGGGAGCGTTGGCCAAGCGACGCCAGAACACCTCGGCGACGAGGTGTTCCTTCGACGAGAAGTAGGTGTAGGCGGTGGCCGGGGCGACACCGGCGCGGGCGGCGACCATACGCACCGTCAACCCCGTGAATCCCTCCTCGCGGAGCACCTCGACCGCGGCCTGCGTGAGCCTCGCAACCGTGTCGGCCTGCTTCTCGGTCAGGCGGCGACGGGTCGATTCGAGATTCACGTTTCTGGACACGTGTCTGGACATTACTACGGTTGGAGGGGGTCGGCAATGCCCGCAGCGCGTTCATTCGGCGAATTCAGCGCTCTCGGGGGTGGATACGGACGGGCATGGACTTGATGCCGTTGATGAAATTCGATCGCAACCGCCGCGGTTCACCCGCCGGCTCGACCCGGTCGATCCGGGCGGCGAGGGTCTCGAACATGATCCGCAGTTCGAGTCGCGCCAGATGTGCCCCGAGGCAGAAGTGCACACCCGTCCCACCGAAGGCGACGTGCGGATTGTGCTCGCGCCCGATGTCGAAGACGTGCGCGTCGCCGAAGACCTCCTCGTCGCGGTTCGCGCTCGGGTAGTAGACGATCACCTTGTCGCCCCGTTCGACCTGCTGGTCGCCGATCGCGGCCGGACAGGTGGGCGTGCGGCGGAAGCCGACCACGGGCGTGACCCAGCGCAGGATCTCCTCCACGGCGCTGTCGATCAGACCGGGATCGTCCTGCAGCCGGCGCCATTGTTCGGGATGATCGACGAAGGCCTGCATCCCGCCCGAGATCGCGTTGCGCGTCGTCTCGTTGCCCGCGATGACGAGCAGGACGAAGAACATGTCGAACTCCATCTCGGAGAGCGTGTCGCCGTTCTCGCCGGGACACCCCAGCTTCGAGACGATGTCGTCGCGCGGTTCGATGCGTCGTTGCGCGGCAATCTCGTTGGCGTACAGGAAGATCTCGGCGGCGGCGAGCTCGCCGTCCTCCTGGGTGGTGCCGTATTCGGGGTCGTCCCAGCCGATCATGCGGTTCGACCAGTCGTAGAGCTTGCTGACGTCCTCGGCCGGTGCGCCGAGCAGCGCTGCGATCACCTCCAGCGGCAGTGGAGCCGAGATCGCCGGGACGAAGTCGATCACCGTGCCGTCGCGTGCGGCCTCGATCGCGGCGTCGACGGTGCGTTCGCACGTCCGCCGGATACGCTCCTCGAGCGTCTTCACCATGCGCGGGGTGAAGCCACGGCTCACGAGTTGCCGAAGGCGGGTGTGCTCCGGCGGATCGAGGTTGAGCAGCATGGACGCCTGTTTCAGGCGTGTCTCCTCGTCGAAATCGTCGATCTGGGTGGTCCCGAGGGCCGAGGAGAAAGTCGTGCTGTCGCGGGAGACCGCGATGACGTCGGCGTGCCGGGTGACGGCCCAGAAGCCTGCGCCGCCCTCCTCGGGTTGGCGGTGGACCGGACAGGTGCGCCGGAGTTCGGAGAAGTAGCCGTGCGGGACCCCCTGGGCGAAGACGTCGGGGTTCTTGAGATCTATGGGTGAAGTCGTCATGAAGCCGCTCTCGTGGGATTGTACGAATGGTATTCGTTTACAAACTACTCACCTTCGTTTGGAATGGAAGCCCCTTAGACTGCTTTCATGGCAGACGACAACTCCCGACCCGTGCGTCGGCGGACACTGACCCGCGACAAGGTCGTCGCAGCCGCGCTCGGGATCGTCGACGAGCTGGGATGGGAACAGCTCACGATGAGCACCCTCTCGTCGCGCTTGGGAATCGTCACGGCCTCGCTGTACAACCACGTCCGCAATCTCGACGATGTGCGGGCGACCGTGCAGATCCGCGCGATGAGCGATCTCGGAGCGCATCTGCGGGAGGTCGCGATGGGCCGCAGCGGCGTCGACGGGTTGCGCGCGCTGATCGACGCCCACCACATCTGGGCCGTCGAACATCCCCGCCGCTACGAAGCATTGACCACTGCACCGGTCGATCGCGACGGTCTGCTCGCCGCCGCACTGGACGCCAACGTCGCTCTGCGAACGATGCTCGCATCCTGCGGCGTTCCGGAGGAGGAGACGCTCGAGGCCGCGGTCGGCATGTTCGCCGCCCTGCACGGTTTCGCGGTTCTCCAGAGCAGCGGCTTCCTGGGCGACGAGCTCGATCTCGACCGCATCTACGAAGCGGTCGTGCGCGGAGTTCTGGCCGGCGCCTCCCTCGACCCCACGAAGACACGCTAGAGTGGCACGCATCAACTGAACACGTCCGTCTTCAGATGGAGGGGTCATGCGGACGATCGACACTCTCGGCGATCTCGTCTCACCGCTCGGTGGCACGATCAACGCCGCCAACGTCATCATGCAGCTCGCCCATCCCGGCGTCGGCCAGGGCGTCGTCGACAGCACGGTCGATACCGGCCGCGCCGATCTCCATCCGGTCAAGCGGGCCCGCACGACCGGCACCTATCTGGCGGTCGCGGTGTTCGGTAACGACGCCGACCGCGATTTCGTCCGCGAGTCGGTGCGGAAGATCCACGCGCGGGTCACGTCGCCACCCGGCGCGGAGGTCCGCTACAGCGCCAACTCCCCCGCCCTGCAGTTGTGGGTCGCGGTCTGCCTGCTCGAGTACTTCATCGACCAGCACGAATTCCTGTACGGCCCGCTCACCGAGGAGCAGTACGCCCGCATCCTTCGCGACGGCGCAACCCTCGCGACGACACTGAACGTCCGACCGGAGTCGTGGCCCACGACCCGCGAGGAGTACGAGGAACTGTGGAAGGCCGGCGTCACCGACATCTCCATGAACGAGCAGGTGCGCGAGTACCTCACCGAACTCTGCAATCTCGCGTTCCTCGAGGTGCGTCTCGGACGACTGGGCCGCGGGATCCACCGGGTGCTCGGCAGGTCGTTCGAACTGATCACGCGCGGTGCGCTGCCGCCGGAGTTCCGCGACCTCATGCACTACCCGTGGACCGCCGACGACCAGCGGCGTTTCGACCGCTATCTCGTGGCGGTCCGGCGCCTGCACCGCGTCACGCCGTGGGTGTGGCCGTTGCTGTGGAAGGCATATCTGCTCGATCTGCGCACGCGGCGACACCTCGGACTGCGCGTGTTCTGACCGGAGACCACCGGACCCTCGTCGAGACCGGTGTTGTGTGCGAGATTCGTCGAATTCCTCGCACACGACACCGGTTTCGTCCGTTTCGGACGAACCGTTGCATTCGATCGCGTCGCCGAACTATAGTCCAGACACCTGTCCAGAACCGAGGGAACGTCTGATGACACTTCGCCCTACCGACAGCTCCACCCTTCTGATCGACGGCAAGCTCGTACCCGGCAGCGGAGGCACCTTCGCGATCACCGATCCGAGCACCGAAGAACTGCTCGGCCACGCGGCCGAGGGCACCGCCACCGACATGGACGCCGCGATCGCGGCCGCGCGTCGCGCCTTCGACGACACCGACTGGTCACGCGACCACGCCTTCCGGGCCCGCTGCCTCCGTCAGTTGCGCGACGCTCTGCGCGAGCACATCGAGGAACTGCGGGAGATCACCATCGCCGAGGTCGGCGCTCCCCGATTCCTCACGAGCGCCGCGCATCTCGAAGGCCCCATCGACGATCTGCTCTACTTCGCCGACCTCGCCGAAAGTTACGCGTGGACGCAGGATCTCGGCAACGCCTCCCCCATGGGTATCCCCACCCACCGCTATCTGCTCAAGGAAGCGGTCGGGGTCGTCGGCGCGATCACGCCGTGGAACTTCCCGCACCAGATCAACTTCGCCAAGCTCGGGCCCGCTCTCGCCGCCGGGAACACCGTGGTGCTCAAGCCCGCCCCAGACACCCCGTGGTGTGCGGCCCTGGTCGGGCGGATCGCGGCCGAGGAGACCGACATCCCGCCGGGAGTGCTGAACATCGTCACCTCGAGCGACCACAGGCTCGGCGCACAGCTGAGCGAGGATCCGCGCGTCGACCTGATCTCGTTCACCGGTTCCACCGCGACCGGCCGGGCCGTGATGCGCGCGGCCTCAGAGAACCTCAAGAAGGTCTTCCTCGAACTCGGCGGCAAGTCGGCGTTCATCGTCCTCGACGACGCCGACCTGCGCGGCGCCTGCTCGATGGCGGCCTTCACCGTGTGCACGCATGCCGGCCAGGGCTGCGCGATCACCACGCGTCTGCTCGTTCCCCGCGAACGGTACGACGAAGCGGTGGCCCTGACCGCGAAGTCCATGAGCGGCATCCGGCCCGGCGACCCGCGCGATCCCGGCACGGTGTGCGGGCCGCTCATCTCCGAGAAGCAGCGACAGCGGGTGGAGGGCTTCATCCGCGTCGCCGTCGAGGAAGGCGGCACGATCGTCACCGGCGGCGGACGTCCCGCCGAACACGAGCGGGGATTCTTCGTCGAACCCACCCTCATCGCCGGCCTCGACAACTCCGCGCGTACAGCGCGGGAGGAGATCTTCGGCCCGGTGCTCGTGATCATCCCTCACGACGGCGACGACGACGCGATCCGCATCGCCAACGACTCCCCCTACGGCCTCTCGGGTTCGGTGTACGGCACCGATCCGGACCGCATCGCGCGGATCGTCGCAGGTGTACGGACCGGCACGCTCGGCGTCAACGGCGGCATCTGGTACGCCGCCGACGCCCCGTTCGGGGGCTACAAGCAGTCCGGGATCGGCCGCGAGATGGGTGTGGCCGGTTTCGAGGAATACCTGGAGACCAAGCTCGTCGCCGAACCCGCGAGCTGACCCGAACTTCCGAAAGGACTTTTCCGATGGCACGTTTCACCGGTCGCACCGCGATCGTCACCGGCGCCGCCCAGGGGATCGGCGAGGCGTACGCGCGTGCGCTCGCCGCCGAGGGCGCGAACGTGGTGGTCGCCGATATCGATGCCGAACTCGGCGAGCAGGTTGCCAAACAGATCGTCGCCGACGGCGGCATCGCGAGCTTCACGTCGGTCGATGTCTCCGACCCCGCCTCCGCCGAGGCACTCGCCGTGTCGACCGTCGAGACCTACGGCGGCATCGACCACGTGGTCAACAATGCCGCCATCTACGGCGGCATGAAACTCGATCTGCTGCTGACGGTTCCGTGGGACTACTACAAGAAGTTCATGAGCGTGAACCTCGACGGCGCCCTCAACGTCACCCGCGCAGTGTGGCCGCACATGACCAAGAACGGCGGGTCGATCGTCAACCAGTCGTCGACGGCGGCCTGGCTGTACTCGGGTTTCTACGGGCTCGCGAAGGTCGGGATCAACGGTCTCACACAGCAACTCGCCGTCGAGCTCGGCGGGTCGAACATCCGCATCAACGCGATCGCCCCCGGCCCCATCGACACCGAGGCGACCCGCACCACCACCCCCGCGAACATGGTCGCCGACATGGTGAAGCAGTTGCCGCTCAAGCGCATGGGCACTCCCGACGATCTCGTCGGCATGTGCCTGTTCCTGCTCTCCGACGAGGCCGCCTGGGTCACAGGGCAGATCTTCAACGTCGACGGCGGGCAGGTGATCCGCTCGTGACCGGCTCCACGATCGGCCGGGTCGGTTACATCGGGCTGGGCAACATGGGGGCACCGATGGCCGAGCGGCTGTTCACCCGACCCGGAGGCCTCACCGTGCTCGACGTGGTGCCCGAGGCGATGAGCCCGTTCACCGACAAGGGTGCCGCCGCGGCGTCGAACCCGGCGGAGCTGGCCGCCGACTGCGACCTCGTGTGCGTGACGGTCCTCGACGACGCCCAGGTCCGCGACGTCGTCACCGGTCCGGACGGACTTCTCGCGACGGCCCGGCCCGGCACGGTCGTCGCGGTGCACTCGACGATCTCCGACACCACCGCCGTCGAACTCGCCGCGAAGTGCGCCGAGAAGGGAGTCGACTTCGTCGATGCACCGGTCAGCGGCGGCGCCGGCGGTGCGAAGAACGGCACTCTCGCAGTGATGGTCGGCGCGACCGACGACGGCTTCGCCAAGATCGAAGAACCGTTCGGCACCTTCGCGTCGCTGGTCGTGCACGCCGGTCCCGTCGGCGCGGGAACCCGGATGAAGCTCGCCCGCAACCTGCTCCACTTCATCGCGTTCACCGCGGCGACGGAGGCACAGCGACTCGCCGAGGCCGCGGGCATCGACCTCACCGAGCTCGGCAGGGTCGTCCGGCACACCGACGCGATCACCGGCGGCGCCGGTTCGATCATGTGGCGCGACACCACATCTCCCCTCGCAGAGGACGACTCCTGGTTCCCGATCGTCTCGCGCGTGCGCGCCCTGGGTGAGAAGGATCTCGCGCTCGCACTCGATCTCGGCGATCGCCTCGGAATCGCCCTGCCGCTCGGAGCCCGGGCGCTGTCCGACCTCGGCCCCGGCCTCGGAGTCGGCACGGGCGAGATCGCACGGACCCGTTCCCGGAAGGAGCACGCATGACCGACGAGACCCGCCGCCGCGGCCTGGAGATGATGTCCAAGGTCTACGGCTGGGAAATGCAGGACGGTCCCGGTGAGCACTTCGCCGTCACCGCCGACCACTTGTTCGCGAACATCTGGACCCGGCCCGGGCTGACCATTCGTGATAGGCGACTGCTGCTGCTCGGGGCACTCACCGCACAGGGGGCCCCCGACATCGCCGAAATCCAGATCGAAGCGGCGCTGAAGAACGAGGAGCTCGACGAGCAGCAGCTCCGCGAGATCGCCCTGTTCCTGTGCCACTACGTGGGCTGGCCGCTGGGCTCGAAGCTCGACAACGCAGTGGGCAGCGTGCTGCAGCGACGGAAGGCGGCGGCCCGCTCGTGAGCATCCCCGGCGGATCCGTACCGGAGCCGGACTGTCCGGAACTCGGATTCTACGGCCTCGCCGGGCACGCCGACGACCCGAGGGCGCTGCTCGACGAGATCGTCGTCGCCGAACGCATCGGTCTCGGCTCGGCCTTCCTGTCGGAACGGTTCGACACCAAGGACGCAGCAGCGCTGGCCGGTGCGGCCGCCGCGACGAGCCGCACGCTCGGGATCGGCACCGCGGCGACCAATCCGCACACCCGCCATCCCCTCGTCACAGCGACGATGGCGACCACACTGCACCGGTTGAGCCGCGGCCGCTACGCCCTCGGGCTCGGCCGCGGCTTCGACGTGCTGTTCGCTCTCATGGGTCTGCCTCGCGTGACGTCGGCGCGGCTCGAGGACACCGTCGATCTGCTCCGGACGCTGTGGCGCGGTGACGCGGTCGTCGACCGGCACGGCCCAGCCGGCGACTTCCCGTATCTGCGACGCACCGCCGAGGACGTCGACCGCATCCCGATCCTCATGGTCGCGCTCGGCGAGCGCACGCTCGACCTGGCGGGACGCGTGGCCGACGCCGTCGTCCTGCACACAGTCTTCACCGGACCAGCGACCCAACCAAGGCCGCTGCGCGCCCAACCCCCGATTTTCTGCTCGATGTACGTCCTTCCGGGCCATATGGCAGGTAATCGACACCACGTCGGGATCAGCGACAACAGTTCGGGTCCAGCACCATCCGCAGGGCTTCGAGAGACTCGGCGCGAGGGCGGTAGAAGACGTTCATCCCGCGGCGTTCGGATACGACCATGCCGGCCTTGCGCAGTTGCCCGAGGTGGTGACTGACGGTGGATTCGGTCAGGTCGACGCCGGTGGCGAGATCGCAGGTGCACACTTCGCCGTCGTCGGCGGTGAGCAGGATCGACATGAGCTTGATGCGGACCGGGTCCGCCAGCGCCTTCAGCCGCAGGGCGAGTTCGAGAGCTGCGTTGTCGCTCATCGGCGCGGCCGAAACCGGTTCGCAGCAGATCGGGGCGCTGACGTCGATCACAGGCAGAGCTTTCGGCATGGTTCGAGCTTATCCACTTACTTGACATATGTCGAAAAGGTGGCGCATCCTGTACCCGTCCAGAGTTTCGACATATGTCACACAAGTGGAGGATGTCATGTCCCGCGCACAACTCGCCCTCAACGTCGACGACCTGCAAGAAGCGGTCGCCTTCTACTCGAAGCTGTTCGGCACCGAACCGGCCAAGGTCAAGCCGGGCTACGCGAACTTCGCGATCGCCGAGCCGCCGCTCAAGCTCGTGCTGCTGGAGAACCCCGGCAAGGGCGGCACCATCAACCACCTGGGCGTGGAGGTGGAATCGAGCGAGAAGGTCCATGCCGAGATTGCCCGCCTGACCGGCGAAGGGCTGTTCACCGATGAGGAGATCGGCACCACCTGCTGCTTCGCTACCCAGGACAAGGTGCGGGTCACCGGCCCGGCTGGGGAGAAGTGGGAGGTGTACACCGTCCTCGCCGATTCGGAGACCTTCGGCTCGAGCCCACAGCACCTCGACGATTCGGCCACCGCCGGGGGTGGGGTGTGCTGCGGCACCGCTGCGGCCCCGACCGAGGACAAGCAGGAGGCGCCAGCCGCACCGTCCTGCTGCTGAACAACACCCCTCGATGTCGGCCACCGGATTCGGATGGCCGACATCGGTGTCTTCAGCGACGGAGCCGGTCGGCGAGGTCGGTGACACGAGCGGCGATGTCGTCGCGGACCAGCCGCATCCGTTCGATGCCGTCGATGCCGCGCTCGGACGGCTCGTCGGTGTCCCAGTTCTCGAACTGTGTCCCGGGCACCGGATCGAGACGGGCTTCGCGGCCGAGGGTGACCACGAGATCGACGTCCCGAACCAGCTGGGGGTCGACCAGTGTCGGAGTCTCGCCCGCGATGTCGACACCGACTTCGAGGAGCACTTCGGCCGCCAGGGCATTGATACTGGTGCCGGGCTTCGTACCGGCGGAGTGCACCGCGACGGTGTCGCCGGCGGCGGCCCGCATCAGGCCGGCGGCCATCTGGGATTTTCCGCCGTTCTTCACACAGACGAACAGCACCGAGGGTGTGCTCACGGTCGAGGTCCTTTCACGCAGGTCGGGTGTCGAGGTCGAGGTCGAGGTCGGCGACAGCGGCCTTGGCGGTGCGGCCGACGCCGAGGAGGGTGGCCGAACCGGGTCCGGTCCAGTCGCCGTAGCCGAGCAGGTGCAGGCGCGGTTCCTTGAGTGCGCGGGTGCCGGCGACCGGCACCGTGCCGGTGTGATCGCGCAGCCGCAACGGGCGCAGGTGTGCGAGGGCGGGCCGAAATCCCGTCGCCCACACCACGACATCAGCCCGCTGGTGACGCTCACCCCAGGCGATGCCGTCGACGGTGAGCCGATCGAACATCGGCAGCGCGGTCAAGACGCCGCGCTCACGGGCGGCAAGCACCTCCGGGACCATCACGATGTCCCCCAGGGCGGCGATGCCGCCGGGATCAGTCCGTCCGGCAGCCAGGGCCACTGCACGGCGGGAGGCGAGCTCGAACAAGGCCCGGCCGTCGACGCCATCCGGCAGGAACCGCGGGGGCCGGTTGGTGACCCAGATGGTTCTCGCGGTGGTGGAGATCTCGGCGACGAGTTGAGCCGCGGAGTTGCCACCCCCGACCACTACGACGTCCGAGCCGGTGAACTCGGCCGCGCTACGGTAGTCGACGGTGTGCAACTGCCGCCCGGTGAACACATTTATGCCCGGATAGCTCGGCAGAAACGGTCGCTGCCAGGTACCGGTGGCGCTGATCACCCGCCGCGCCCGCCACTGCCCGCGGTCGGTGTCGACCAGCAGATCAGGGCCGTCGCGGCGTACCGCCTGCACCCGCACCGGCCGCTCGATCGGCAGGCCGTAGCGGGTTTCGTAGGCGGTGAGATAGTCGACGACATGCCGTGCCGGCGGGAATCCGTCCGGCCAGCGGGGCATCGGCCACCCGGGCAGGGATGCGAATTCCGCCGGGGAGAACAGATGCAGCGAGGACCACATGTGCGGCCACGCCCCACCTGGCCGTTCCTGGTCGTCGAGGATCACGAAGCGGTGCCCGGCCCGGCGCAGGTAGTAGCCGGCAGCCAGACCCGCCTGCCCACCGCCGATCACCACGACATCGACGTTCGTCATCGGAGAGCCTCGGGTCAGCGCGGGGTGGGCGGGGCGGTCAGCTCGGCGATGAGGGCTTCGACCTTGGCGCGGATCTCATCGCGGATCGGACGCACCGCCTCGAGGCCCTGCCCGGCCGGGTCGTCGAGCACCCAGTCGCGGTAGGACGTGCCGGGAAAGACCGGGCAGGTGTCCCCGCAGCCCATCGTGATGACCACATCCGATGCCTGCACCGCCGCGGTGGTGAGGATCTTCGGGTTCTCGGTAGAGATGTCGATGCCTACCTCGGCCATCGCCGCGACCGCGGCCGGGTTCACCTGTTCGGCCGGGGCGCTGCCGGCCGAACGCACCTCGATCCGGTCCCCGGCCAGAGCGGTGAGGAACCCGGCGGCCATCTGCGAGCGGCCGGCGTTGTGGACACAGACGAACAACACACTCGGTGTGCTCACGGATCAGACCTTTCGTGGCGCCGGCACCTGCGCCGACTCGTGACGGGTGAAGCGCTTCCGTAGGGCGAGGGAGACGTAGACCAGGGCGACCAGGACGGGAACCTCGATGAGCGGTCCGACCACCCCGGCCAGGGCCTGCCCGGAGGTCACGCCGAAGGTGCCGATCGCCACGGCGATGGCGAGCTCGAAGTTGTTACCCGCCGCGGTGAACGCGAGGGTGGTGGTGCGTTCGTAGCCGAGGCCGATCGCGGCGCCGAACAGGTATCCGCCGACCCACATGATCGCGAAGTACGCCAGCAGCGGCAGCGCGATCCGCACCACGTCCAGCGGGCGGGAGGTGATCTGCTCGCCCTGCAAGGCGAACAGGATCACGATGGTGAACAGCAACCCGTACAGGGCCCACGGTCCGATCTTCGGCAGGAAGGTGTCCTCGTACCAGGTGCGGCCCTTGGCCTTCTCGCCGAAGTGTCGGGTGAGGAACCCTCCGACCAGGGGAATGCCGAGGAAGATCAGCACCGATTTGGCGATCTGCCATGGCGATACGTCCAGGGCGGCCTGTTCGAGGCCGAGCCAGCCGGGGAGCACCGACAGGTAGAACCAGCCGAGCACGGCGAACATGATCACCTGGAACACCGAGTTGATCGCCACCAGCACCGCCGCGGCTTCCCGGTCGCCGCAGGCGAGGTCGTTCCAGATGATGACCATGGCGATGCACCGGGCGAGACCGACGATGATCAGGCCGGTGCGGTACTCGGGCAGATCCGGCAGCATCAGCCAGGCGAGTGCGAACATCAGTGCGGGTCCGAGGATCCAGTTGAGGATCAGCGACGAGACCAGCAGTTTGCGGTCGCCGGTGACGGTGTCGAGGCGGTCGTAGCGCACCTTCGCCAGCACCGGGTACATCATGATCAGCAGACCGAGGGCGATCGGCAGGGAGATGCCGTCGATCTCGATGAAACTCAACGCTTCACCCAGTCCGGGGATCAGGCGGCCGAGCAACAGACCCACCACGATGGCGGCGCCGATCCACACGGCCAGATACCGGTCGAGGGTTGACATCTTCCCGACGACAGCCGGGTGTTCGGTGTTCGTCGCGGTCATCGGGCCGACTCCACGGCATCGCTGGCCGGGGCACAGTCCGAACCCGGCAACACCCCTACCTCGGCGGAGAGCACGGCCGACAACTGCGCCAGGGCTGACGGGATCACCCGGTAGTACACCCAGGTCCCGCGTCGTTCGCACTCGAGCAGACCGGCCTCGCGCAGCACTTTGAGGTGATGCGAGATGGTCGGCTGGGACAGATCGAAGGCAGGGCTGACGTCGCACACGCAGCTTTCGCCGCCCTCATGGCTGGCGATCAGGCTCAGCATTCGGAGGCGCACCGGATCACCGAGAGCCTTGAACATCCGGGCCAGGTCTGCGGCCCAGTCCTCCGTCAGAGGTTCCCGTACCAGTGGTGCGCAGCAGAGGTCACCACTATCAGTTTGAATCGACACACATCAATATTGACACTGATCGAATCAGCCTGGCAAATCGTCTTGGCACGCCTGGTCAGGGCAGACCTCCTCCCACAGAACCTGACGGTTCACCTCCCTAGGATCACCGCCCATGACAATCAGCACCCAGTCCACGCCCTCTCGTGAACGACTCCTCGAGCTCATCGACGAACTGTGGGACGGATGGAATCGGTTCTTGCATCGGGACCCCAATCGTTGTGCCGACCGCGGGATACCGAACATCCACTGACCACAGCCGTGGTCATGGCCTATGAAACAGCGATCACCGCGCATTGGCTCGCCGAGGTGGGAGATTCGCGGTGATCTCCGTCAGTCCCCCGTACAACGAGTCCGGTGGCGGCGGCACGGCGTGTCCCGTCGTAGCCCGGTCGACAGATCGCATCTGGTCGGTCCTCGCGACCGTCGACGAGTCGACGCCCGAGGATCTTTCGTTCGCGGAAGCTGACCGGACGGCTCGCGACCTACCTGCAGGGCTGTGGTGACGTGCTCGTGCGTGCGAACAGCTGGGATCCTCAGGTACTGCACCGTTTCAGGGACGACGCGCAGGTCCGTGCTCATTCCGGACCGATCGACGCGGCGCCCACCGAAACGGCGCCAAGCCCACCGAGCTCGCCCCGGTCGCCGCCGCGTGGCGGACGACCCGCGACCCCGAGCGTTTCGCACCTCTACCCGCAAACCCCGGCCGGAGCGCACGATGACCGATCTGTAGTTGTCGGTGGACGACCTGACTCCCGAACGACTCTCGGCCGTGCTCGGTGGCACGGTACGCACGTGCAGGTCGAGCGGATCGGAACGGGCCGGATCGCCACGAGGACCGAGCGCGGCGACCGCATGTTCGCGGTGATGGTCGAGCGGTCGTGCGCCGCGATCCGCGATCTCGACAGTCTCACCGTCGTGTCCGAGAGCATCGGACGCCGCGATCGGTCGGTAGGGTGCTCGGGATACACCGCATCACGCGAGAAGAACGGAGATCCATCCGATGTCCCGCACCACCCTGCCCCGTGAGGCGATCGAACTCGCTGAGGCGACACCGGGTTTCATGCCCCAGGACGAGGGAACCGCACTGCACGAGGCTGCGGTGCAGTATCTCGGTGACGGCGTCGGCATCGAGATCGGCACCTACTGCGGCCGCTCGACCGTGTATCTCGGCGCTGCGGCCAAGGCGACCGGCGGCACCATCGTCACCGTCGACCACCACCACGGTTCGGAGGAGCATCAGCCCGGCTGGGAGTACCACGATCCGTCGCTGGTCGACCCGCACACCGGCCGCCTCGACACGGTCGGCGCGCTGCGGCACACCCTCGCCGACGGCGACCTCGAATCGCACGTCGTCGCGGTGGTCGGCAATTCTCCTGTGGTGGCGTCGTTCTGGCGCACCCCCGCCTCGTTCGTGTTCATCGACGGCGGACACAGCAGCGAGGCGGCCCGGGCGGACTACGACGGCTGGGCGAGATGGGTGCGCATCGGCGGCGCCCTGATCATCCACGACGTCTTCCCCGACCCGAAGGACGGCGGCCGGCCTCCGTACGAGATCTACTGTCTCGCACTGGAGAGCGGGGAGTTCGTCGAGAAGTCGGTGACGTCCTCGCTGCGGGTTCTCCAACGCACCGCCGGCACGGTCGGATCACGGCCCGGCAGCTGAACTACCGGACGAGCACCGGGCAACGCTCGGTGCAGCGGTCGGCGCCCACCTGGTCGGCGGGTGCCGCCGCATCCCGGAAGATCGCGTTTCCTCCCGTCGTGCGCGAGAGCGCGTCGGCGGCGAGGATCACCGCTGCGCTGGTCCAGGAACTGACCTCCACCGGCCAGCGCTTGCCGTCGGCGTAGACCAGACCGGTCCAGTACGAACCGTCCGGGTCGCGCAGATGCTGCATGGCCGCGAACAATTCGCGGGCACGCCCGGCGTGTCCGAGTGCGTCGAGCGCCAGGACCAGTTCGCACGTCTCGGCTCCGGTGACCCACGGACGATGGTCGACGCACCGGATCCCGAGACCGTCGACGACGAAATCCGACCAGCGTTCGCGGATCCGTTCGTGCGCATCGGTGCCGCGCACCGCTCCCCCGAGGATCGGGTAGTACCAGTCCATCGAGTACTCGGGCTTGGGCGTGAACGCCTCGGGATGCCGACGCAGAGCGTGGCCGAGACGGATCAGCGCGACCTCCCATTCGGGTTGCGCCTCACCGATCAGATAGGCGATCCGCAGACCGCACCACAGGCTCTGGTGGATACTCGAACAGCCTGTGAGCAGCGCTTCGTCGAACATCCCGCCGTCGCCTCGCGCCCAGGAGATCTGGCCGCCCGGCAACTGCATGTCGACCACGAGGTCGAGCGCTGCCCGCACCGTCGGCCACATGTGCTCGACGAACCCGCGATCACCCGTCACGAGATGGTGGTGCCATACGCCAACGGCGATGTAGGCCGTGAAATTGCTGTCGGTGTCGTGGTTCTCGACGATGTCGCCCCGGAACTGGATGGGCCACGACCCGTCGGCGCGCTGCGTCCGCCGTGACCACTCGAAGGCGGCGTCTGCCTCTTCGCGTAAACCGATGACGGTCAACGCCATCGCGGATTCGATGTGATCCCACGGGTCGATGTGCCCACCGGGGAACCACGGGACGGCGCCCGAGGGCTCCTGCATCCGCGCGATGGCCCGGCCCGTCGCCAGGCTCTGTTCCGGCGACAGCACACCCGGCACCGACGGCACCGTCACGCGCGCGGATTCACCGCGCCGCACCGGCGTTTCCCGGCTTCTCGAGGTAGAACACGACACTCTTCCCGATGACGGGATCGAGGATCTTCTCGGCCGTGCGAGTGATCCACGGGGCCTTCATAAGATCCCAGACCAGCAGCCGGTGGTACGCCTTCGTCAGCGGATTGTCGTCGTTGTCGACGCCGACGGCGCACTTGAGCCACCAGTACGGTGCGTGCAGTGCGTGGGCGTGGTCGGTGCCCGAGACCGTCAGACCGGCTGAGGCGAGTTTCGCGGCGAGTTCGTCGGCCTTGTAGATGCGGATGTGCCCGCCCTCCACCTCGTGGTAGGCGTCCGACAGGGCCCAGCAGATCTTTTCCGGCAGCCAGCGCGGCACGGTCACGGCCGCGACACCACCGGGTTTGAGGACCCGGACGAGTTCGGCGATGGCCCGCTCGTCCTCCGGCACGTGCTCGAGCACCTCGGAGATGAGCACGAGATCGAAGGTCGCGTCGTCGTACGGCAGCGCGAGCGCGTCGCCGACCTCGGCCCGGGCCAGCGCACCCTCGGGGACCTCGCCTTCGAGTTCCATCGCGACGAACATGTCGGCGACGGCCTTCATGTCGTCGGCGTTCTGGTCGAAGGCGACGACATCCGCGCCGCGGCGGTACAGCTCGAAGGAGTGGCGCCCCGCGCCGGCCCCGATGTCGAGAGCGCGTATCCCCGGTACGACGCCCAGGCGGTCGAAGTCGACGGTCAGCATCCGTTCTTCCCCTCTCGATGCGCGGCGATCGCCTTGTCGTAGATCGCGGCGGTCTGCGCGGCCACGGCCGCCCAGCTGTAGCGTTCGAGCACACGCTCGCGGCCCTTCGTGCCGAGACGCCGACGCTCGGCCGGGTCGTCGAACAGGCCCGCGAGCCCTGCTGCAAGCTGTTCGGCGTCGCCCGGAGGCACCAGCCGACCGGCGTCCCCGACGACCTCGGGGATGGCCCCGGCGCGGCTCGCGACGAGCGGTGTTCCGCACGACATCGCCTCGATGGCCGGCAGCGAGAATCCCTCGTACAGCGACGGCACCGCCGCGATCTCGGCGGAGGCGAGCAGGTCGGCGAGTTCGGTGTCGTCGATCCCGGAGACGGTGCGCACGACGTCGCCGATCGCGAGTTCGTCGATGAGCTTCTCGGTGGCGCCGCCCGGGGCGAGCTTCGAGACGAGGACCAGTTCGATCTCGCGTTCGGTGCGCAGCTTCGCGACCGCCTCGAGCAGGGTGGGAACACCCTTGAGCGGGGCGTCGGCGCTCGCGACGCAGACGATCCGACCGGGAACTCGCTCGTCCTTCCGCGGCGCGAACACCTCCGTGTTCACGCCGAGCGGGATCGTGTGGATGCGTTCGGATTCGATCCCGAAGGCGGTGCGGATGTCGTCGGCCGAGTTCTCCGACACCGTGAGCAGCGTGGGAATCTGCTGGGCCACCTTCTCCTGCATGCGCAGGAATCCGTACCAGCGCCGGAGCGTGACCTTACGGCTGAGGGTGGTCGCGGAGGCGAGATCGAGTTCGCGGTCGCGGGTGATCGGATGGTGGATCGTCGCGACGAGAGGAAGGTCCTCGGCGATGCGCAGCAAGCCGGACGCGAGCGACTGGTTGTCGTGCACGACGTCGAAGTCGCCGAGGCGGTCGCGCAGCAGTCGTGCGGCGCGCAGACCGAAGGTGCGTGGTTCGGGGAAACCGGCGGTCCACATGGTGGCGACCTCGAGGACGTCGATCCAGTCGCGGTATTCACCCAGCTTCGGGGTGCGGAACGGATCGTCGTCGCGGTAGAGATCGAGACTGGGCACCTTCGTGAGCGTCACGCCGGGGTCGAGCTCGGGGTACGGCTGCCCGGAGAACACCTCGACGGTGTGCCCCTGGGCGACGAGTTCGCGACTGAGATGGCGGACGTAGACCCCCTGACCCCCACAATGCGGCTTGCTCCGGTACGACAACAGAGCTACGCGCACATTCCACCTCGGGGTTCGCTCGGAGGGCCAGGTCACTCGGACAGATGTCCACTAGTTGTGTAGGGCACACACTAGAACATGTTTTGTGTCCTCACGATAGCGAGCCGGACCGCACCCGGTGCGGATCGGCGGTACGAGTGGGACCACGACGCAGACACCGGACCGCGAACAGGTGACGACGACGAAGCCCCGGTATCGATGTGATGCCGGGGCTTCGCCTGGAGCGACCCTGACGGGACTCGAACCCGCGACCTCCGCCGTGACAGGGCGGCGCGCTAACCAACTGCGCCACAGGGCCATGAGGAACCGGAGTTCCCACAGCTCGACCCACCGCAACCGGTGGGTCGAAGATATGAAATTGATGGTTGTTCGCCGGACAACCGTGGTGGCCAGGGCCGGGATCGAACCGGCGACCTTCCGCTTTTCAGGCGGACGCTCGTACCAACTGAGCTACCTGGCCGGACGGCACCCGAACCGAATGCCGATCGAAACTCTGGAGCGACCCTGACGGGACTCGAACCCGCGACCTCCGCCGTGACAGGGCGGCGCGCTAACCAACTGCGCCACAGGGCCATATATATTCACTTCTCACACCAAGATACTGCACACTTCGACGAGGTCGAAGCGTACCCCCTACGGGATTCGAACCCGCGCTACCGCCTTGAAAGGGCGGCGTCCTAGGCCGCTAGACGAAGGGGGCCCGATCGGATTTCTCCGAACCGCACCCTCAACGGGTTTGGCGTTCCGTTGGGAGCTTGGACAGCTTATGCCACGGCATTCGCGAATCACAAATCAGCAGGTCAAGTGGCTGATTCGTCGTTGTTGGGCCTGCTCGGCCAACCCTTCTCCCGCCACTGCGCGAGCCACTGCTCCGATGCCATCGCCTCGAGCGGCACCTCCACGCAGGCCTCGAAACGGGCGCGGACGTCGGTCTCCGGCGACGTGAGGTCGGCGAGATAGCGTTGACCGGCGAGTGACGACGCGATGGCCTCGACGAAACGCTGGAGGTCGACATCGGGCCGGAACAGGCCCTTCTCCTGCGCTTCGCGCGCCAGCTGGTAGCCGGCCCGCCCCCACAGGACGCTGCCGCGCAGCCTGACCTCCTCCGCGAACTCGGGTTCGGTGACCAGACGGAACTCCGCGGCGATGACCACGTCGTCGTGCAGAGCCGCACCGAGATCACCGACGAGACCGTGCAGCCGCTCGAAGGGGTCGAGATCGGGGACGTCCATCCACCTGCCGACGATGGCACGGTAGTGCTCGAGTCCTTCGTCGAGCACCGCCCGGGCCAGATCCTCCTTGGACGCGAAGTGAAAGTACATCGCACCCTTGGTGGCGTTCGACTGCTCGAGGATGGCGTTGATCGATGCTGCGGCGAAACCTCGCCGCGCGAATTCGGTGGCTGCCGATCGGACGATCGCAGCCCGCGTACGACGCGCACGCTCCTGTTGACGAGGCATGGGGAAATTCGGCCTTCCACGTTCCTGTGTTCCCCCACGAGACAACTCTAGTCTGCCCCCTCACAACCCCGCTTCCAGGCCGTGTTCCACCGGGTGAAATGTGAAACTCCACCCCCGACACCCGGGTTTCCACAGAACACACCGAGTGGTACGCTTTGTCCGGCTCGGGTGCGGAGCAGGGGGTGGGCACCCGAGCCTCTTTCCATTCGTCACGGGTGGCGTCCGCACCGCCGGATGTCCGATATCATCGATCGCGCAGCGTGGCTCACCCTGTGATGTGGTCACCGGACCATGCGGTCTGATCACTGCGGTGTGGTTACACTGTGCGCCCATGCCCCTATAGCTCAGTTGGTAGAGCTACGGACTTTTAATCCGCAGGTCGTAGGTTCGAGCCCTACTGGGGGCACCGGCAACGCCGGCGTCGTACACGACGCCGGCGTTCGTCGTTCCGGAACGTCCCACGGTCCTTCGTCGGAGTCCGGGTCCTTCGTCAGAGACGGTGGGAGCCGGGCGGGACGTCGTCGGTGTTCCGGCCGAGTTCCTTCTCCGCCTCACGGCGCGCCTCGAGGCGCTCCTGCTCGATCCGGCGCTGCTCGAGATCCGTGCGGGCCTGCTTCAGATCACGTCCGCGCTTGCGGTAGCGGGTGAGCGCGACGACGAAGATCACCGCGAACAGAGCTCCGACGATCGCGCCGATCAGCGTGGCGCCGCGGAAGCCGGGCGCGTCCACGTCGAGGATCCGCTCCCCCGCGTGCGCACCGTTCCCCGTACCCAGCACGACCGCCAGGGTCATGAGGTTCGGCAGGGCGACCACCAGCGCGAGCACGCCGAAGGTGATCTGCAGCCCGCGGCTGTACCGCCAGTTGCGGACCTGCCAGATCCACGCGAGCAGCGCGATGGGGATCGCCGTGCACAGGATGCCGAAGAGCAGACCCCACAGCACTCCGCGCGCGAAGCCGCCCTCGGCGAGGTTTGCGATCCGCTGCGCCCACCAGCGAGGAACGAACGCCGCCAGGGTGTAGTAGGCGATGACGAGCACGATCAGCGCCACGACCACGGCGATGGTCTTCTTCGCCCACGGCGGCAAGCCTTTCCGCGAACCGGTCTCGTCGACATTCATGTCCGTCATTTCGAACCTTCCTGGCCGATCGGTCCATGTGCACCTTCCGTGCGCATCTCACCCTACGGACCACCGCATTCGGAGCAGTGCATTCGGGCAGGTCTCTTCGCACTGCGAATTTCACCCGGTGCGGTTGCCCGTCTTTGTATACGGTGAGCCGCAGGGGTAATCGAATGTTCATCGTCCGGGGAGGAACATGCGCAGTTTCGTGGACCTGGGCCTGTTCCTGGCCGCCGTCGCTCTGGGAATCGGGTCGGTGTTGCCGGTGGTCGGCGGAATACGACCCACCGAGATTCCCCTGTCGGCGCTGCGCGACGGTTTCCCCGAGGGCGATCTCGCCGGTGTCGCGGTCCCGGGTCTACCGCTGTACGAGTCCCTCGCGGTACCGCTGGTCGTGGCCGCGATCCTGCTCCTCGCTGCCGCACTGTTCGACTCGGTGGCCGTCGGCTGGGCCGGGACGCTGATCGGTGTCGCGACGGCCGCGGTGTTCTGGACGCGTCTGTTCCAGACCCACGGCGAGTACGTCGAACTCAACCGCAGTACGACCCTGACCAATCAGAACGGGACAGTGCTCCTGCTCAGCGGCACGCTCGTCGCACTGCTGTGTTGCCTGATCGCGTTGCGCCGTTCGCCGACGAGCGCCGCCTCGCTCGACTGACGCCTCCCGCTGCAACGGGCTTCGTCCCGATACCCTCTCGGCACCGGGTGGCCACTTCGGGGCACCCACGAGCCAAGGCAGGAACGATGGCAAGTCTCGACGATCTGATGTCCCGCATTCCCGTCGACCAGGTGGCGCAGCGACTCGGTGTCGACAACGCGACGGCGGAGACGGCCGTCCGCGCCGCACTCCCCACCCTCGTCGGTGGTCTCGACGCCAACGCCCAGAATCCGACCGGGGCGGCCTCGCTGCTCTCCGCGCTGGGCAAGCACTCCGAGTCGAACCTGGCCGAAGGTCAGGTCGACGTCGACGGGATCGACACCGAGGACGGCGACAGGATCGTCTCCAATGTCTTCGGCGACAAGAAGGATCAGGTGATCTCGACCCTCGGTTCCGTGAACGGCGCCGGTGGGAACGATCTGATCGCCAAGGTCCTGCCGATCATCGCCCCCATCGTGCTGTCCTATCTCGCCAAGCAGATCGGTGGCGGTGCGGGAACGAACACCGCGAGCGCTCCGCAGGGCGGAGGTCTCGCCGATCTCCTCGGGGGTCTGCTGAAGAACGCCGGTGGTGGATCGGTCGGCTCCGGCGGTGGGATCGGCGACGTCCTCGGCAGCGTGCTCGGCGGCAGTTCGGGTGGTGGACTCGGCGGTCTCCTCGGGGGACTTCTCGGTGGAGGCAAGCGCTGAAACCCTCCGGAACCGCACGTTCCGCTCGTCCGTGTGATACGGCACGAGCGGGACGGTACTGTCCTCGAGCCGCTCGGACCTGTACCGTGATCCGGGCGAATGTGGGGGGGCCACCGGTGCACCGCGTGCCGCGGCGACGAACGGCCGGGCTCCCCTCCTCCGTAGGCCGGCGGAATACACGGACACGATGTGAGGGGTAGAAGAGTATGACGCGAGTCCTGACTCAACTGGAGCTGCTGCGAGAGTTGGAGCCTGTGGCCGAGGCGAACCTCAACCGGCATCTCTCGATGGCGAAGGACTGGCACCCCCACGACTACGTGCCGTGGGACGAGGGCCGGAACTTCGCCGCGATGGGCGGTGTCGACTGGGAACCCGAGCAGTCGAAGCTCGACGAGGTCGCCAAGGCTGCCATGATCACCAACCTCCTCACCGAGGACAACCTGCCCTCCTACCACCGGGAGATCGCCGAGAGCTTCTCGCGCGACGGCGCCTGGGGCACCTGGGTCGGCCGGTGGACCGCGGAGGAGAACCGCCACGGCATCGTCATGCGCGACTACCTGGTCGTCACGCGCGGTGTCGATCCCGTCGCACTCGAGAACGCCCGCATGGAGCACATGACGAACGGCTTCGCGTCCCCCAACTCGACTGGCATGCTCCACTCCGTCGCCTACGTGACCTTCCAGGAGCTCGCGACCCGCGTGTCGCACCGCAACACCGGTCGTGCCTGCGACGACTCGATCGCCGACAAGATGCTCCAGCGCATCGCCGCCGACGAGAACCTGCACATGATCTTCTACCGGAACATCTGCGACGCGGCGATCGACATCGCTCCGGCCCAGACGCTCGCCGCGATCGTCGAGGTGCTCGAGAACTTCCAGATGCCGGGTGCCGGCATGCCGAACTTCCGTCGCAACGGTGTGTTGATGGCCAAGCACGGCATCTACGACCTGCGTCAGCACCTCGACGACGTCGTGATGCCGGTGCTGCGCAAGTGGAGGATCTTCGAGCGAGGTCTCGGCAGCGAGGCGCAGCAGGATCTCGACAAGCTCGGCAACTTCCTCGACGAACTGGAACGTCAGGCGGGGCGGTTCGAGGAGATGCGCGATCGCTCCCTCGCCCGCGAGGCTGCCAAGCGCGAGAAGGTGGGCGCGCACGCCTGAGTCCGGATGCACACAGCCGCCCGAGTCCGGATGCACACAGCCGCCCGAGTCCGGCGGAGGTTATCCTGTGCCCGGTGCCGTTTTCGGTGCCGGGCACAGTCGTTTCCGCGGCCCATCACTGACGGGCACGCTATTTCTTTGTCACACAACGTTTTCCAGAGGTACCCATGTCTTCCCTCCGTATCGGCCCGCTCGAACTGAACAGCCCGGTCGTGCTGGCGCCGATGGCGGGAGTGACGAATGTCGCATTCCGCACGCTGTGCCGCGAACTCGAACTCGAACGGGCCGGCAGCACGTCGGGCCTGTACGTCTGCGAGATGGTCACCGCCCGCGCCCTCGTCGAGCGGCACCCGGTCACCATGCACATGACGACCTTCGGCCCCACCGAGACGCCGCGGTCGCTGCAGCTCTACACCGTCGATCCCGGCACGACCTACGCGGCGGCGAAGATGATCGTCGACGAGAACCTCGCCGACCACATCGACATGAACTTCGGATGCCCGGTCCCGAAGGTGACCCGCAAGGGCGGAGGGTCGGCCCTCCCTTACAAACGCCGGTTGTTCGGGCAGATCGTCGCGGCCGCCGTCCGCGCGACCGAGGGCACCGACATCCCGGTCACGGTCAAGTTCCGCATCGGGATCGACGACGAGCACCACACACATCTCGACGCCGGTCGCATCGCGGCCGCCGAGGGTGCCGCGGCCGTTGCCCTCCACGCCCGGACCGCTGCGCAGCGGTACTCCGGAGCGGCCGACTGGGACGAAATCGCGCGGCTGAAGGAGCACGTCACCGACGTGCCCGTGCTCGGCAACGGCGACATCTTCGACGCCTCCGACGCCGAGAAGATGATGGCGCAGACCGGTTGCGACGGCGTCGTCGTCGGTCGCGGTTGCCTCGGACGTCCGTGGTTGTTCGCCGAACTGAGCGCCGCGCTCGGCGGTCGCCCGATCCCCACCCCGCCGAATCTCGGTGAGGTGACGCAGATCATGCGGCGGCACGCCGAACTGCTCGCCGATCACCACGGCGAGGATCGCGGTCTGCGCGACATGCGCAAGCACATCGCCTGGTATCTGCGTGGTTTCCCTGCGGGTTCGGAGATCCGCAACGGCCTCGCCCGCGTGTCGACGCTCGCCGAACTCGACGACCTGCTGGGCAAACTCGACCACGACGTACCCTTCCCCGCCGATGCCGAAGGCCCGCGGGGACGTCAGGGCTCCCCGAGCAGCGTCGCTCTGCCCGACGGCTGGCTCGACGATCCCGAGGACACCTGCGTGCCCGAGGGCGCCGACATGATGCACTCGGGCGGGTAACCCGTCCCGGCATGTAGTCCCGGACGATAGACGGATCGACCGGTGGATGTCGTGCGACACAGCCGCGTCACCGTCACATGAAACAGACGATCAGTATCATTGCGGAGTCCTCGCGACGGTCGCCGGTGAGCGATCACGTGGACGACGACGGATCCGAGGCGGTGCGACCGCGGAAAGAGCAGGTATCGGTGGACGAGGAGCACGAGACAGGATCCCCGGATCCTCGCGCTCCCTGGGAACGGCCGATCGCCGACAGCAGCTACCGCGAATCCCGCTCGTCCCGCCGCAGCCGCTCGGGTGGGGTGCACCGCTCCGACGACACCGATCCCGATTCGCGTCGCCACGAGAGTGCACGCAACCGCCGGGCCGCGGACTCGGACGATCCGGAGCAGCTCACGGTCGCCGAACTGCTCGACAAGATGGGACGACGATCCGATCCGTCCCCCCGGTCGGATCCGCCCCCGGCCGATCCGCCGCACACGTCCACCTCGTCGTTGCCCCCGGCCCGTCCCCGCGACCCGGAATCCGCCCGGCACGTCGCGACCGAGGACGATGCCGGTCGAGCGGAACTCCCGCGCAGGACGCCGCCTCCGGCTGCGCCGCCGACTCCGTCGGGACCTCCCAGCCCTCCGGTGCCGCCGGCTTCTTCGGGACCGCCGACCACGGTCGCCCCCCCGGTGCAGCCCGGTGCTCCCCGGGTGCCCCCGGGACCGTCCCGGCCCCGGCCGCCGGAGAAGCCCGCCCCGCCGCACATCCAGGCTCCCGATCGGATGGCGGGCCTCCCGTCCGTTCCGCCCCCGGTACCGACTCCCCCGACCTCGGCGCAGCCCCCTCGAGCAGTGCCTCCCGCGGACTCGCGCCCGGTGCCTCCCGCGGACTCGCGCCCGGTGCCTCCCGCGGACTCGCGCCCGGTGCCTCCCGCCGGGTCGCCGCAGACCGTCAGACCGCCGCAGACGCCTCCTCGACAGCAACCGCCGATCGCGGACGAACAGCCGACCGTCAAGATCGATGCGGTGTCCCCCGAGGGCGCTGCGACGCCCGCCGAGGACGAGAACGACGACCGGACGACGGACGAGAAGGCGCACGGCTCCGCTCGGCCCCGCACGGTGGGCAACGCGACTCTCGGCCGGCTCGCGCAGAGCAAACAGCGCAAGCGGAAGCGTCTGAGGTTCGCGGCGAAAGCGGCGGTGGCGTTCGTCTCGGTCCTCGCGCTCCTCTGTAACGGTGCGGTGTGGGGATACGTCCGGTCCACGGAGGCCGGCTTCTCCCAGATCGCCGCGCTGGACACCGAGTCGGAGGACATCGTCGACCCGGTCGGTCAGACCGGCGACGAGACCTATCTGATCATCGGCACCGACACCCGCGCCGGTGCGAGCGGTGAGATCGGCGCCGGGACGGCCGACGACGCCGAGGGCGCTCGTGCCGACACCGTCATCCTCGTCAACATCCCCGCCGATCGCAGCCGCGTGGTCGCGGTGTCGTTCCCCCGCGATCTGGACGTCGATCGACCGGTCTGTCGCGGATGGGACAGTACGACCGGCGAATACGATTCCGAGCTCTATCCGGCCGCCGAAGGCGACAAGCTCAACGCGACCTACGCCCTCGGCGGACCGAAGTGCCTGGTCAAGGTGATCCAGAAGATGTCCGGATTGAGGATCGGCCATTTCGTGGGCATCGACTTCGCCGGCTTCGAATCGATGGTCGACGAGATCGGCGGCGTCGAGGTGTGCACCTCCATACCGTTGTACGACAACGAACTCGGTCCCCTGATCGAGACTCCCGGCACCCACACACTCGACGGCAAGCGGGCACTCGACTACGTCCGCGCCCGCAAGATCGACCAGGAGGGCAACAGCGACTACGGCCGGATCAGCCGGCAGCAGAAGTTCCTGTCGTCGCTGCTGCGCTCGACGTTGTCGAACAAGGTGCTGTTCGATCCCGTGAAGCTCAACGGCTTCATCAGCGCCTTCACCCGCGCGACCTTCGTCGAGAACGTCAACGCCGAGTCGCTCGTCAAACTCGGGCGTTCGATGCAGAACGTCGAGGCGGGTGCGGTGTCCTTCCTGACCATCCCCACGGCCGGTACCAACGACTGGGGCAACGAGATCCCGCGCACGGACGACATCAAGGCGATCTTCACCGCGATCATCGACGATCTCCCTCTGCCGGGTGAGAAGCGGGGGGAGGACCCGACGGAGGTCGCGTCCGCTCCCCCGGCCGAACCGCTGCCCGCCCAGCTCGCTGTCGATCCGTCGACGGTGTCGGTGCAGGTCTCGAACGCGTCGGGTCTGTCCGGGCTGGCGGCCGGCACCGCCGAGGAGGTCGCCGCCTACGGCTTTCCGGTCTACTCGATCGGTAACTATGCCTCCGGGACGAGCAAGCAGACCGTGATCCGCTTCAGCGAAGGACAGGAGACCGACGCTGCGACGGTGGCCTCGGCCTTCCCCGGTGCGGTGCTGCAGGAGGCTCCGCCCTCGGCCCAGCTGGGCAGCATCGTGGAGATCGTCCTGGGTACCAGCTTCGACGGCACCGTCGTCGCTCCCACCCCCGCGGGCACGACGCTCGCCCCGATGCAGATCCGGACCCGGTCGGAGTCGTCGGTCGAGCTCCCCGCCGATCTCGCGATCACCAACGCCGCCGACGATCTGTGCACGTAGACACCACTGTTCGGCCGTCGACGTTCACCTCTGGTTCATCCGACGCTCGCCGTTCGGACCGCTCGAGGTCGTAGGCTGTGCCACTATGCGCGTCGTCTACAACGAACAGATGGGCGAACTCGGCGATCTCCTCGGGGAGATGGCCGGGCTCGCCGGGACCGCGATGGAGCGGTCCACCAGAGCTCTTCTCGAAGCCGATCTCGCTCTCGCCGAGCAGGTGATCGACGAGCACGAGAAGATCACCGAACTCGTCACGATCTGCGAGGAGAAGGCGTTCCAGCTGCTCGCCCTGCAGGGTCCGGTCGCCGGCGATCTGCGTGCCGTCGTCAGCGGCATCCAGATCGTGGCCGACATCGACCGCATGGGTGCGCTCGCACTGCACATCGCGAAGGCGACCCGCCGACGTCATCCCAAGCACGTGCTCCCCGACGAGGTGAAGGGCTACTTCGCCGAGATGGGACGGATCGCGGTCGCCCTCGGTGCCGCCACACGGGAGATTCTCGAGACCCGTGATCCCGCCCGGGCCGCCCGCCTCCACCACGAGGACGAGGCGATGGACGATCTGCACCGACACCTTTTCACCGTGCTCATGGACCGCGAATGGGCGCACGGCGTCGCAGCCGCCGTCGACGTCGCCCTGCTCGGCCGCTTCTACGAGCGGTTCGCCGATCACGCCGTCGAGGTGGGCCGCCGCGTCATCTTCCTCGTGACCGGCAAGCTCCCCACCGAGGAGGAGATCCGTCAGCTCGTGGAGAAGGTGGACAGTCTGACCGTCTACCCGGAGCACCACCGAGCGCAGAACCCCTGAGCCCACGACTGTCGAGTGCAGTAAGCACACGAACGACGAGACCCCGACCGGACGGATCCGGTCGGGGTCTCGTGTAGGTAGTGGCGGCTCAGCCGAAGCGGCCGGAGATGTAGTCCTCGGTGGCCTTCTTGCTCGGGTTCGAGAAGATCTTCTCGGTGTCGTCGATCTCCACCAGACCACCCGGGCGGCCGGTCGCCTCGAGGTTGAAGAAGGCCGTCTGGTCGCTCACGCGCGCGGCCTGCTGCATGTTGTGCGTGACGATGACGATGGTGAAGTCCTTCTTCAGCTCACCGATCAGGTCCTCGATGGCCAGCGTCGAGATGGGGTCGAGGGCCGAGCACGGCTCGTCCATGAGCAGCACGTCGGGCTGGACCGCGATGGCGCGGGCGATGCACAGACGCTGCTGCTGACCACCGGAGAGGCCACCGCCCGGCTTGTCGAGACGGTCCTTGACCTCGTTCCACAGGTTGGCGCCGCGCAGCGACTTCTCGGCGATCTCGTCGAGGGTCTTCCGGTCGCGCACACCCTGCAGCTTGAGGCCGGCGACGACGTTGTCGCGGATCGACATCGTGGGGAACGGGTTGGGACGCTGGAAGACCATGCCGATCGTCTTGCGCACACCGACCGGGTCGACGTTCTGATCGTAGATGTCCTCGCCGTCGAGGAGGATGGATCCCTCGACACGGGCGCCGGGCGTCACCTCGTGCATGCGGTTGATCGACCGGAGCACGGTGGACTTGCCGCAACCGGACGGGCCGATGAAGGCGGTGACGTTCCGCGGCGGCACGGACAGCGTCACGTCGGCCACGGCGTGGAACTTGCCGTAGTAGATGTTGACGTCCTTGAGATCCAGACGCTTAGCCATTACCGGCTCCCTACTGGTGTATCGATGTGAGAAGAGGTCTGTGGGTTACTTCTTGCCGACCTGCGAGTACCGGCTGATCAACTTGGCCGCGATGTTGAGGACCGCGATGACCAGGATCAGGGTGAGCGCGGCGCCCCAGATGCGCTGCGAACCGGCGTCGGTCGGGTTGTTCATCTCGGCGACCATGACGCCCGGGAGGGTGCCTTGCTCACCGCCGAACAGGTCGAGATTGATGAAGGGCGCGTAGCCGACGAGGATCAGCAGCGGCGCCGTCTCGCCCATGACGCGGGCCAGGGCGAGCATGATGCCGGTGATGATGCCGGCGAGCGAGGTGGGCAGCACGATGCGCGCGATGGTCTTCCACTTGGGGACACCGAGGGCGTAGGACGCTTCGCGCAGGTCCTGCGGGACGATGCGCAGCATCTCCTCGGTGCTGCGCACGACCACCGGCACCATGAGCAGAACGAGCGCGAGCGACACCGCGAAGCCCGACTTGGGCATCCCGAAGGTCGACACCCACAGTGCGTAGATGAACAGTGCCGCGACGATCGATGGGACACCGCTGAGGATGTCGACCATGAACGTCGTGATCCGGCCGAGCCGCGACCGGCCGGCGTACTCGACGAGGTAGATCGCAACGAAGACGCCGAGCGGGATGGAGATGATCGCGCAGACGAGTCCCTGCAGGAGGGTGCCGACGAGGGCGTGGTAGATGCCGCCGCCCATCGACGAGGACGTCAGTCCGCTCAGCGAGTGCGTGAACCAGGTCGGCGAGGTCAGGGCCGGCAGGCCCTTGGCGACTACGGTGAACAGCACCCAGGCCAGGGGAATCAGCGCGACGACGACCGACAGCGTGACGAGCACGGTGGCTGCGGTGTCCTTGATGCGGCGACGCCCGCTGACCCGCTGGAAGGCCGGAGGCTTGACCGGCGAGGAGAGCGCGGTGGTCGACGTGGTGGTGGTCGACATGGATCAGTCCTTCTTTCCTGCGACGATCATGCGCGCGGCGGCGTTGACCACGAAGGTGAGCACGAAGAGCACGAGACCGGCGGCGATGTAGGCGCCCGCCTGGATGTCGTTGTTGAATTCGGCGTATCCCAGCGCAATCTTGGACGCGATGGTCGCGCCGCCGTCGAACAGCGACCAGGAGAACGCCTGCGAGGTGGTGCGCAGGATGAGGTACAGCGCCATCGTCTCGCCGAGCGCGCGGCCGAGACCGAGCATCGAACCGCTGATGTAGCCGGACTTGCCGAACGGGATGACGGTGGTCCGCACGACCTCCCAGCGGGTCGCGCCGAGTGCGAGCGCGCCCTCGATGTGGGCCGTCGGGGTCTGCACGAACACCTCGCGGCTCACCGCGGCGATGGTCGGCAGGATCATCACGGCGAGGACGATGCCGGCGGTGAAGATCGTTCCGCCGCCCACGATGGACCCGCTGCCGGTGGCGAAGAGCGGGAACCAGGCGAGGGTGGTATTGAGCCATTCCGCGACGGGGCGCAGGAACGGGGCGAGGACGAGCATGCCCCACAGGCCGTAGACGATCGACGGGACCGCGGCGAGCAGGTCGATGACATACGCCAGCGGTTTCCGGAGCCGGTCGGGGCAGTACGAGGTGAGGAAGATCGCGATGCCCAGCGCGACCGGCATGGCGAGGAACAGCGCGAAGAAGGAGACGAGCACCGTCACCTGGAACAGGTCGAGGACACCGAACGCCATGTCGGTGATGTCCTGCGTGATCCAGTCACGGCTGGTGAGGAAGTTGACCTGGTTGCGCTGCAGCGCCGGGACGGCACGCCAGACGAGGAAGACTGCGATCGCGCCGATGATCACGGAGATCAGGACGGCGGAGCCGGAGGCGAGCGAGCCGAAGATTCTGTCTCCCGGCCGCACGACTGTCTTGCGTGCCCTGTCCGGGGATGGGGGTGGGGTGCTGATCGTGTCCTCCGTGATGCCGGTTGCACCGCCCGTTCCTGAGCGGGTCGGTTCGTCGGTCGCGGTAGAGACCGACGTGTTGTGCGCGTCACTCATGTGCGCTCGCAATCCTTCTCAGCGTATTCCTCAGGAACGGGCGGGTCGATGATCCCTCGGTTACTCACCGGACCGAGGGATCGGCGGGTCATCCGGCGGCGATGGCGTCGATCGACTCGGTGAGGCGGGTCTTGAAGGCGTCGGGCAGCGGGACGTAGCCCTGCTCGGACAGGCCTTCCTGGCCCTCGTTGGCGGCGGAGATCAGGAACGACTTGACGGCCGCGGCGGTGTCGGCGTCGTAGCCGGCCGAGCACACGATCTCGTAGGTGGCCAGCACCAGCGGGTAGGCACCCTCTTCGGAGCTGCCGAAGATCGACGACAGGTCGAGCGTGAGGTCGCCCTCGGAGGCCGGGACGAACTCGGCGCCCTCGATGGCCTTGCCGGCGGTCTCCTCGGTCAGTTCGACGGGTCCGGAGCCGTTGTCGATCTGCGCGATGCTCAAACCGTTCTGGTCGGCGAAGGACTTCTCGACGTAGGTGATGGAGTTCGGCGAGCCGGAGACGGCCTGCGCGACACCCGCAGAACCCTTCGCGCCCTCACCGACACCGCCGGTGAAGTCCGAACCGGCACCGGAGGTCCATGCGCCGTTCGACGCGGTCTCGAGGTACTGCTGGAAGTTGTCGGTGGTGCCCGACGAGTCCGAGCGCACGATCGGGGTGATGTTCGCGTCGGGCAGCTCAGCGCCCTCGTTGAGAGCGGCGATGGCCGGATCGTTCCACGTGGTGATCGAGCCGTTGAAGATCTTCGCGGCCGTCTCGGCGTTCAGCACGAGCTCGTCGACACCCTCGACGTTGTAGGCCAGTGCGACCGGGCCGAAGACCAGCGGCAGGTTCCATGCGGGATTGCCGGCGCAACGCTCGGCGGCCTGTGCCGCCTGCTCGTCCTTGATGGCCGAGTCCGAGCCGGCGAAATCGATCTGGTTCGCGATGAACTGCGTGCGGCCGTCACCGGAACCGGTGGGGTTGTACGCGACGTTGACGTTCGTGCCCTTCTCGGAGCACACCGCGATGTAGGTGGAGACGAACTGGTCCATCGCGTTCTTCTGGGCCGACGAGCCGGCACCCGAGAGGTTGGACTTGCCGTCGCAGGCTGCAGCGGACGCGGACGCATCGACGTCGACCGACCCGGCATTGTTGTCGGTACCGCACGCGGCGAGCGTGAGGGCTCCAGCGGCCACAACACCGAGCAGGGCGCCATTGCGCTTGAGGTTCACCTGTTCTCCTCCGGAAGTAACTTCACACGACCGCGGCGCCGAGCGGCGGCGGCATCGAGGCGCGGGCGACGCCGGCGCCGGGTCTGCGGCACTCGACCCGCTAGTGAAGTTAGGAGGAGACGGTGGACACTCGGACTACCGAAGGTTAACGCCGGATGAACACGCCGGATACACCTGGCGATGGTGTTACGACCATCACTCGAATCCTGACCGCGATCGGCGTGTCGGGTGGCAGAGTCCACCCTTCACGCCGTTCGTCCACCCGATCGGAGAGGGTCACGCCCGGGCGTAGGCGACGTCCACGTGGAACCGCTCGAAGCCGAGTTTGCCGTAGGTGTTCAACGCCGCGGTGTTGTCGCCCTCGACGTAGAGCAGGACACCGGGCAGACCCCGATCGCGCAGATAGTGCAGACCCGCGAGGGTGAGCAGGCGACCGAGCCCTCTGCCCTGCGCGGACGAGTCGATACCCACGACGTAGACCTCGCCGAGCTGCGGGTCGGACGCCGTGGCCGGGTGCACCTTGGTCCAGTGGAATCCGAGCAGCTTGTCGGGCTCGGCGGGATCGAACGCGAGGAACAGGCCTTCGGGATCGAACCACGACTCGCGTCGGCGTTCCTCCACGTCGGCGGCCGTCCAACGCCCCTGCTCGGGATGCCACTCGAAGGCCGCCGCGTTGACGCGGAGCAGTTCGGCGTCGTCCTGCGGGCCGCCGTAGGTGCGCAGCAGCACCGAGTCGGGCACCTCGAGGGCGGGAAGATCGTCCTGCTCGAGGGATCGACGCAACTGCAGGAGTTCGCGGACACCGGTCAGACCGAGACGGCGCGCCACCGCCTGCGCGGCGGGCAGGTCGCCGTGTGCCCACACGCGGGTGCCGTCGCCGCCCTCGGTGAGTGCACGCTCGACGAGTTCGCGGCCGAGTCCGTGCCCGCGCTGCGGCGGGTCGACGACCACCTCTGCCATCGCCGGATGACCGTCCTGGGCAGGCACGACGTTCGCGTAGCCCGCGACCTCACCGTCCTCTCCGAACGCGACGAGATGCCGGGCCGCGCCCTCCCGTCCGAGGGAGTGCACCGCCTGTTCGGAGATCGGCGCGGTGCCGTCGGTCTGCGTCGCCCGCGACACCACGGCGCGTACGGCTTCGGCGTGGTCGGTGGACGGGTGGTCGACGAATTCCGTATCGGTGCTCACGGAACGAATTGTGCCCCGGACTCCCCTGCGCCCGAGTCACCCGCGCCGGATTCCTCCGCACGGGGGTCGTCGAGAAGCGTGTCGTCCACATCGTCGTCGTCGACATCGGGAGTGGCATTGCCACCCTTGCCCACGCGGTTGGAGGGACGCACCGCCTTGTAGCCGACGTTGCGGACCGTTCCGATCAGCGCTTCGTGCTCGGGGCCGAGTTTCGCTCGCAGACGTCGGACGTGGACGTCGACGGTGCGGGTACCACCGAAGAAGTCGTAACCCCAGACCTCCTGCAGCAGCTGGGCGCGGGTGAACACCCGACCCGCGTGCTGGGCGAGGTACTTGAGGAGTTCGAACTCCTTGTAGGTGAGGTCGAGGGGACGTCCGCGCAGGCGGGCGGTGTAGGTGCCCTCGTCGATCGTGAGTTCCCCGAGAGTGATCTTGCCGGTGTTCTCCGGTCCCACCGCGACACCCGAGCGGCCCATGAGCAGGCGCAGGCGCGCGTCGAGCTCGGCCGGTCCGGTGCTGGACAGCAGGATGTCGTCGAGTCCCCATTCGGGGTTGACGGCCACGAGTCCGCCTTCGGTGAGCACGGCGACGACGGGCAATGCCGACCCGGTGCTGCCGAGCAGTCGGCACAGTCCTCGCGCGGCCGCGAGATCGGAGCGGGCATCGACGATGGCGACATCCGCCGAACCCGCCTCGAGCAGCGACGAAACTTCTGTAGGAGCCGGCCTGACCGAATGCGGGAGCAGCGCCAAGGACGGCAGGACCGCATCCGGATTCGGGTCGGAGGTCAGAAGGAGCAGCTCCACCGGGCCTCCAGTTCTTCGCGCGACCAGCGCGGATAGGTGTCGTAAACGTCGTGCAACAGACTAACGCCCCGATTGTTACCGCTATGTAAGCACGAGAATTCCGTGGACGGCCTCGGAACGGACGGGCGCGGCCCGACCGACGGCGCGTCCGACACAATGGTGGGCGTGCGCAAACTGATCTTCGGTCTCGTAGTCCTGCTCGGACTCGCAGTCCTCGCCGACTTCGGCGCGGCGGCGTGGTCGGAATACCGCGTCTCGCGTGCGCTGCGGGAGGGTGGCGTTCTCGAATCCGATCCGGCGGTGACCATCCACGGCTTCCCCTTCCTCATCCAGGCCCGCGACGGTCACTACGAGAACGTCGAGATCGTGGCCGACAACGTCCACACCGATCTGCTCGGGGACATCACGGTCGAGGCCAATCTGATCGGTGCGCACGCCGAGGCCGGTGAGCTGCTCGACGGGTCGATCCGGTCGGTGCCCGTCGACCTGCTGTACGGCCGCGTCATGCTCGACGCCACCGAGCTCGGACAGCTCTACGGCATCCCCGACCTGCAGGTTTCCGCTCCCCCGGCGAGCAAGTCCGACGGGACGGGCGGATCCGGCGGGTCCGGTCCGACGACCGCCGGCGGGGTCGTCCTCACGGGGACGGTGCCGGTCGGACCGGTGGAGGCGACGGTGAGTGTCCAGGCCGATCTGGTGCTCGACGGCGACCGCGTCCACATCGTCGCGTCGGATCTCTACTTCGGCCCCGAGGGACGCGCCGACTTCTCGGTTCCCGACGTCCTGAAGCCGGCGGTGCTCGGACTGTTCACGACGACGATCGAGCCGCAGAATCTGCCGTTCGGCGTGCGGCCCACCTTCGTCGAGGCGCGGGGCTCCCGGATCGTCATCGAGGGCGAGGCCCGCGACGTCGTCATCGATCTGCAGGAAGTGCAGACGCCCGCATGATCGCAGTAATCGTCCTCGTGGTCGTGATAGTCGCCACACTGGCGGTGGGAACGGCCCTGCGCACCCGTTCCGGCAAGCTCCGCACCACCGGCGCCGGCGCCTCGGCGGGCACCCACGAACTCCATCCCGCGCTGGCCACAGCGGGTGTCGGTGACGGCGTACCGGTGATCCTGCATTTCTCCGCGCCGTGGTGCGGACCGTGCGCGGCCGTGCGACGGGTCGTCGTGCAGGTTCTCGACCGCGATCCCGGTCGGGCACGCGAGGTCGAGCTGGATCTCGACGAAAATCCGGTCCTGGCACGGAAACTCGGGGTGCTGTCGCTGCCCACTACCTTCGTCTTCGACGGCGAGGGGCGCGAACGGTTCCGCGCGTCCGGCGTTCCGTCCGTCGACGACCTGCGCACAGCCCTGTCGTCGTTGTGATCCCGGGGGTCCACCCCCGAGGGGACGTGCGTTAAACTCCCTCGCGTGCAGAACCGCCACGAGCTGATGCTCACCCGACGCCGCGCAGTCGATCTGTGCCGCCTCGGTGGCTGTTGTTGTCCCTGCTGAACGCATCGACGAGCTGGCCCCGATCCTTGCGGCACCGATGCCGCCGAACCGATGCGTCGCCCCGCGGTCGTATGAATACCCTCCGCCCAGCGAATCAGAATCCAGCAGGAGATTCCCCATGCCCGTATCCACTCCCCGCACGTCCGGTAGGCAGGTCGACGTCCGTGGCCCGCGTTTCGCGGCGTGGATCACCACCGGCGTCCTCGTCCTCGCCCTGGTCGTCGCCACCTTCTCTCCCGTCGCAGCGGCCGTGATCCTGGCCCTGCAGACGATCGTGTTCGCTCTCGGAGCGGCACTCGGCCCGCGACGCAGCCCGTACGGTGCGCTGTTCGCGAGGCTCGTCGCTCCCCGCCTCGGTGCTCCGATCGAGACCGAGCCGGTGGAGCCGCTGCGGTTCGCGCAGCTCGTCGGATTCGTCTTCGCCCTCGTCGGAACGGTCGCGTTCTTCGCCGGCGCCATCGTCGTGGGCTCGGTGGCCGCAGGCTTCGCGCTGTTCGCGGCGCTGCTCAACGCCGCCTTCGGCGTGTGTCTCGGCTGCCGGATCCACCCGCTGGTCGCTCGAATGCGTCGCGTGCCCGCCTGACCGGCGGTCACCGAACTCGACATCCCACACCTCACCCTGGCACGGACCCTCGCACGGGTTCCGGTCACGGAAACCTCCCGGATTCTCTCACCGAAAGGAACACCCATGGCTCGCTCCGACGTCCTGGTCTCCGCCGACTGGGCAGAGCAGAACCTCACTGCGCCGAAGACCGTCTTCGTCGAGGTCGACGAGGACACCTCCGCCTACGACGGCGGCCACGTCGAAGGTGCCGTCAAGCTCGACTGGCGCAAGGACCTGCAGGACGCCGTCCGTCGCGACTTCCTGAACCGTGAGCAGTTCTCCGAGCTCCTCTCACGCAAGGGCATCGCCAACGACGACACGGTCGTGCTCTACGGCGGCAACAACAACTGGTTCGCCGCCTACGCCTACTGGTACTTCAAGCTCTACGGCCACCAGGACGTCAAGCTCATCGACGGCGGCCGCAAGAAGTGGGAGCTCGACGGCCGTCCGCTGTCGAAGGACGAGGTCACCCGCCCGGCCACCGAGTACAAGGCCGCCGAGCCCGACTACTCCATCCGCGCCTTCCGCGACGAGGTCATCGACTCGATCGGCACCAAGAACATCGTCGACGTGCGTTCGCCCGACGAGTTCTCCGGCAAGATCCTCGCCCCGGCGCACCTGCCGCAGGAGCAGGCGCAGCAGCGCGGCCACGTCCCCGGCGCCATCAACATCCCGTGGAGCACCACCGCCAACGAGGACGGCACCTTCAAGTCCGACGAGGACCTCGAGAAGCTGTACGCCGAGAAGGGCTTCGACGACAGCAAGGAGACCATCGCCTACTGCCGTATCGGTGAGCGCTCGAGCCACACCTGGTTCGTGCTCCAGGAGATCCTCGGCAAGAAGAACGTCAAGAACTACGACGGCAGCTGGGTCGAGTACGGCTCGCTCGTCGGTGCACCCATCGAACTGGAGGTCAACTGATCATGTGCGGCGCCCCTGTCCAGACCCAGACCCTGCCCGCCGGCGTGGACACCGAGAAGGAGACGGTCATCACCGGCCGTGTCCTGAACGCCGACGGCGAGCCCGTGGGCGGTGCGTTCGTGCGCCTGCTCGACGGCACCGACGAGTTCACCGCCGAGGTCGTCGCCTCGGCGACCGGCGACTTCCGTTTTTTCGCCGCCCCCGGCGACTGGAAGATCCGCGCCCTGTCGAGCTCCGGCAACGGCACCTCCACCGTGAGCCCCACCGCTCCCGGCGTGCACAACGTGGACGTGACGGTCGCCAAGTAATCCGGCCGGAACACCCCGACGAAGGGCTCTGCTCCACCAGGAGCGGAGCCCTTCGTCGTACCGGAAAAGGGGTTGTCTAGAATGACCGCGTGGTCATCTTCTTCGAAATCCTGCTGGTCGCCGCGGCGCTCCTCATCACCTGGTTCGCGCTGTACACCATCTACCGCGTGGTCTCCGACGGATCGTGACGAACGACGGATCGGACGCCCAGCGGCGTAGCGGCGACGAGGCGATCGCCCGGGCCGCCGAGCGCGCTCGCGCCACCGCCGAGCTGAACCTTCCCGTCCTGGCCGGGCTGCCGGGCGCCGAGGACACCGCGAACCTGCGGCTCGGCCCCGACCTGAGCCCTGCCCTGCTCGCCGTCCTTCCCTTGGTCGGTGTGTGGCGCGGCGAGGGTGAAGCCAACGATCCCGAGACCGGCGACTATCCGTTCGGTCAGCAGATCACCGTCGCGCACAACGGCGGCGCGTATCTGGTGTGGGAGTCGCGCACGTGGCGTCTCGACGACTCGGGTGAATACGTGGGCGAGGATCGGCGCGAGAGCGGCTTCTGGCGCGTGTCCGGAACGGGCGCGCCCGACAGCGACGATCCCGAGACGCTCGAACTGCTGCTGACGCACAGCTCCGGCGTCGTCGAGCTGTACTACGGCACCGCACTCACCCAGTCCTCGTGGGAGCTCGCGACCGACGTCGTGATCCGCACCAAGTCCGGTGAGGTCGTCGGTGGCGCCAAGCGCCTCTACGGCATCGTCGACGGCGGCGACCTCGCCTACGTCGAGGAGCGCGTCACCGCCGACGGCGAACTGAAGCCCCGGATGTCCGCCCGCCTGTCACGCCACATCGGCTGACCAGGCCTCTTTCTTCCGAGACTCGAACGGTCCGGGTCTGTTCCCCTGTGAGGGAACAGACCCGGACCGTTTTTCTCAGTTCTCCTCGACGACCGTCGTGCCGGTGGCACTCTTCTTGTCGGCATGTTCACCGTCGCCTCGTACACGGAGCGCATCGGGTTCGCCGGCATGGACCCGGTGGATCCCGGCGTCCTCGGCATCCTCGGCTGCGTTCTCGCCGTCCTCGCACTCGTCCGGGATGGCCCGCGTGTGGATGACGACCTCGGGTGCGGGTAGTTCCTGAGCAGCCTCGAGTTCCTCGGCCGACCGCACCTCGGGCCACTGACGGGTGATCGGCTCCGGCCGCTCGCCCAGGTCCTCGCGGATACCGCGCACCAGGCTGTACATCATGATGAAGCCCATCACGAAGAACGGCAGACCCACCACGGTGATGACCTGTTGCAGGGCGTCGAGCCCGTCCTTACCGGTCGCGACGAGCATGGTCGCTGCGACCAGGCCCATGAGCACCGCCCAGAACAAGCGCTGATGGATGGGCGCCTTCCCCTCGTGACCGGCCGCCATCATGTCGAGCACCATCGCGGTCGAGTCCACCGAGGTGACGAAGAAGATCACCACCAGGATGATCGCGATGCCGGACACCAGGCCGGTGAGGGGGAAGTTGCCGAGGAATTCGAACAACGCACCCGGGATGTCCCCGTCGCCCACGACCCGCTCGACGAGACCACCGTTGCCCTCGAGTTCGATGTGGAACGAGCCCATCCCGAAGATGCTGAACCAGATCACCGAGAACAGCACGGGCAGACCGAGGACACCGCCGACGAACTCGCGGATGGTGCGGCCTCGCGAGATGCGCGCGATGAAGATGCCGACGAAGGGCGACCACGTGATGGTCCACGCCCAGTAGAAGACCGTCCAGGTGTTCTGCCAGCCGGAGTCGGCGAAGGTGTCGTTCCAGAACGCCAGGCGCGGCAGGGCCTCGGCGTAGATACCGGCCGACTCGATCATGCCCTTGAGCAGGAACAGGCTCGGTCCGGTGACGAGCACGAAGACCAGCAACATCACGGCCATGCCGATGTTGATGTTCGACAGGCGCTTGATGCCCTTGTCGAGACCGAGAGCGACCGAGATGCCGGCCATCACCGTCACGATCGCGATGAGGGCGATCTGGACGATCCCGGATTCCTGGATGTCGAACAGCTGCGCGAGACCGGCGTTGATCTGCAGGGTGCCCAGGCCGACCGAGGTCGCGACACCGAAGATGGTGCCGATGATCGCGACGACGTCGATGGTCTTGCCGATCGGGCCGTAGATGCGACCTCCGAGCAGGGGCGCGAAGATCGAGCTGACGCGCGGCGGCAGGTGCCGCTTGTAGATGAAGTAACCGAAGCCCAGGCCGGGCAGGGCGAAGATCGTCCAGGTGTGCAGTCCGAAGTGGTAGAGCGCGAAGCCCATGGCTTCTTCCGCGGCCTCCACGGACTGCGGCTCGACATCTTGCATGGGCGGGTTCGCGAAGTGGGAGATCGGCTCGGCGACGCCCCAGAACATGAGGATCGTGCCGATACCGGCGGCGAACAACATGGCGAACCACGCCAGGGTCGAGTGCTCGGGCCGTTCGTCGTCGCCGCCGAGCCGGACCCGGCCGTAATGGGTGAAGGCGATTCCGACGAGGAAGAGCAGGAAGGTCGTGACGCCCAGGATGTAGAACCATCCGAGGTTCGTCATGATCCAGTTGGACGCGGTACTGAAGATGGAATCGACGCCGTCGGTGAACGCGATCGTCACGACGACGAAGAGCAGCGCGATGAGCGCAGAAGAGAAGAAAACCCCCGGTGACGTGCGCAATCTTAACGAATCGTGAGCTTTTTGAAGTATCGGCACCAAACCGGTGTACCCAGAACGGACGAACTTGTACACCCGAAACGCCGATTTTGCACGAATGCGAACAGCCCCCGAGCCGCACCGCCGCACGGATCGCTCCGTGGACCGGCGGTCCCGATCGGACGGACCGGGAGCTCGGGGGCCGGGTGACTACCTGGGATTCGCCAGCCGCGCGCGGTCGGTGAATTCCGTCGTCTCGAGCAGCTAGCGGGTAGCCACCTCACGCGTCCGAATATCAATCACTTCCAGACCACCTCCTTCCTCGTGTACCAGCGAAACTACGCTTCGTTCACGAGGCGGGCAACGCATTTTTCTCGACGCGAACGACCAGGTCGGCGGCGGTATCCGCGGGCAGGCGGTGGGTGACCACCACGACGGTGCGCTCGGGGCCGACCAAGCGTGCGTCGCGGTCCAGGAGGAGTCGCTGCATCAGGTCGGCGCTCTCGTCGTCGAGATGTTCCGTGGGTTCGTCGAGCAGCAGGATCCGTGCGGGCGACAGCAGAGCCCGGGCCAGCAGGAGGCGACGGCGCTGCCCACCGGAGACCGTGCGGGCTCCGGCCCCCAGGACGGTGTGGACTCCCTGCGGGAGTCCGTCCACCCACTCCCCCAGCCCCACGGCGCCGAGGGCGGCCAGTGCCTCGTCCTCGTCCACGTCGCCCCGCGCGACACGCAGGTTCTCGAGGATCGACGTGTCGAACAGGTGGGCGTCCTCCGCGAAGAAGCCGATCTTGCGGCGCAGGGCCGCGGGATCGATGTCCGCGAGGTCGACACCGTCGAGCGTCACTGCGCCTCCGCGTGGGGCGAGCAGACCCGCGAGCGTCATGAGCACGGTGGTCTTGCCGCTGCCGCTGCCGCCCACGATCGCGACGCGACAGCCCGGCCTCAGGTCGAGGTCGACCGGTTCCGTGGACGGTCCGCCGGGCCATCCGCCTCGCAGACCCACCGCACGTAGCCGGCCGGGTCCGTCGGCCGGTTCGATGCCGTGCGGCACCGTCCTGTCGGCGCGGTCGAGCATCTCCGTGACGCGACCGGCCGCCAGGCGTGCGCGGTTGAGGGTCTGCGCGGCTGCCGGGAGGACGGCGGTGGCCTCGAACGCCGACAGCGGCAGCAGGACGAGGATGCCGAGTGTCGTCGGGCTCATGGCCGCCGGACCGGAGCCGAAGACGGCGATACCGACGAGGAGCGCACCGAGCACACTCGCGCCGACCGCGAGGGGTGCGGCCGCGTCGGCGAACGCCGCGGGGACCGCGGAACGGTCGGTGGCACGGATGGAGGCGACGTTCGCGGCGCGGGCCCGCCGGGTGAGCGTGTCGAGCCGTCCCGCGACCCGCAGTTCCGCCGCGTGGTCCAGCACCGTGACCGCGTCCTCGGTGAACCGGGTCCGTGCGGCGTTCGCATCGGCGTCCGCACGGGCCGCGGCGCGGGCGGACAGCCACGGTGCGAACAGTCCGGCAACGAGCAGCGCCGCGGCGAGGACCGCGCCGGCAGCGGGAGCGATGACGGTGAGGGTCACGACCGCCGCGAGGGAGAGCACGGCCGCGACGGCGATGGGCACGAGTGCGCGCACCACGACGTCGCCGAGAGCGTCGACGTCGGCACCGGTGCGCGCGAGCAGGTCGCCGCGTCCCACGCCCAGGGCGGCGGCCGGGTCGCCGTCCGCGAGTCGCCGGTAGAGATTCGCGCGGGCCGAGGTGGTGCCGCGCAGCGCGGTCTCGTGCGTTGCGAGTCGTTCGAAGTAGCGGAACAACCCGCGGGAGATTCCCAGCGCCCGCACCGCGACGACCGCGACGGTCAGGTCCAGGACGGGCGGCATCTCCCATGCCCGCACGATCAGCCACGCCGAGAGACCGGCGAGCAGCAGGGCACTGCCGAGGGTCGCGACACCGGCGAGGACGGCGAGCAGCACTCGGCGCGGCTCGAGCTCGAGCAGGGCCATCGCCCGGCGCAGATCCTTCACCGGGACACCTCCGTCGGTGCTGCGTGGACGGTGACGACCTCGTCCGCGATGGCGAGCAGGGTGGGGCGATGCGCCACGACCACCACGGTGCGGCCGGCCGCGGCGAGCCCGCGCAGCGTGGACAGGACGGTGGCCTCGGTGTCCTCGTCGAGGTGGGCCGTGGGTTCGTCGAGCAGCAGGACCGGGCGCGGGGAGGCGAGGGTGCGGGTGAGCGCCAGTCGCTGACGTTGGCCGAGCGACAGGCCCGTGCCGCCGGCCCCCACGACGGTCCGCCAGCCGTCCGGGAGTTCGGCGAGCACGCTGTCGAAGCCGGTGGCGGCGCAGACGTCGTCGAGTTCGGTGGCCTCCGGGTCGACACCGGTGAGTCGCAGATTGTCGGCGAGCGTGCCGGGCAGCAGCACCGGCCGCTGCGGAAGCCACGCCATCTGCGACCACCAGTTCTCGTCGCCCGCGACGGGACGTCCGTCGACGGTGACGGTCCCCTCGCTCGGCTCGGCGAGCCCGAGCAGCGCCAGCAGGGCGGTGGACTTGCCGGCCCCGTTGGCGCCGGTGAACGCGGTGATCCGGCCGGGACGGCAGATCGCGTCGAGCCGGTGCGGGGCGCAACCGTCGCGGCCGGGCACGGAGACGCCGTCGAAGACGATCTCGCAGTTCGCGACCCGGTCGGTGCCGATCGTGTCCGTGGAGGTGCGACGCGAGGAGGCGCGGCGAGAGGAGGCGGCGTCCGGCACCGAGTCGAGCACGGCGAATGCCTTGTCGGCCGCCGCCATCCCGTCCTCGGCGGCGTGGAACTTGCTGCCGACGGTGCGCAGCGGGAGGTAGGCCTCCGGCGCGAGGATCAACGCGATGATGCCGGCTTCGAGGGGCATGGATCCGTAGACGAGGCGCATACCGATGCTCACGGCGACGAGGGCGACGGACAGCGTCGCGAGGAATTCGAGGACCGTGCCGGACAGGAAGGCCACGCGCAGGGCCGACATCGTAGTCGCGCGATGCTCGTCGCCGAGTTCGCGCACGCGATCGGCGGGCCCCTTCTCACGACCGAGGGCGCGCAGTGTGGGAAGACCCGCGAGGAGGTCGAGCAGTTGTGACGACAGTGTCGTCATCGCGCGCAGGGTGCGGTCGGCCTTGCCTTTGGTGAGCAGGCCGATGAGGATCATGAAGATCGGGATGAGCGGCAGCGTGATCACGACGATGACCGCCGAGGTGAGGTCGTGCAGGGCGATCACGACGATCGTCACCGGGGTGAGGATCACGGCCAGCAGCAGCGCCGGCAGATAGCCGGTGAGATATTCCTTCAGCCCGTCGAGTCCGCGGGTGAGAACCACCGCGATCTCGTCGCGTCGCGGGTCGAGTTCGCGCGGGGGCAGATTCGCCGCGGAATCGAGGACCTCGTGTTCGAGTTCGGCGACCACGCGGGTCGCGGACCGGTGCGCGTACCGCGACTGCAGCCACGTCACCGCGACCCGCACGACGATCGCCACGGCGAGGATCGCCAGTTCGGTCGTCCAGTCGCCGACGGACCGGGCGTCGGTGGTGATGACGCCCGCGAGGACCCGTCCGATCATGAGTGCGGTGACGACGACCATCACGACATCGACCACCGAGGTGACCACGGTCAGGACGAGATATCCGCGGGCTGCGGCCGAGTAGCGCCACAACCGCGGGTCCACCGGCCCCCGCCGACGCGCGGGCGCGTCGGCGGGGGCTGCGGACTGCGTCATGCTCACTTCGAGCCGATCTTCAGACCGATCGAGTGCGGGATGTGGTCGGTCGACAGACGCTGACGGAACACCCAGTACGTCCAGCCCTGGTAGGCGAGGACGACCGGGGTCATGAACGCTGCGGCCCACGTCATGACTTTCAGTGTGTACGGGCTCGACGACGCGTTCTCGATCGTCAGCGACCAGGACGGGTCGAGGGTCGACGGCATGACGTTCGGGAACAGCGACGCGAACAGCAACACCGAGGTCGCGGCGATCGCGACGGTGGTGAACACGAACGCCCAGCCCTCACGCGCGACGATGGTCAGCGCGACCACCGCGAGCAGGGAGATCGCCGCCACGGCGACGAGCGCGATCGTCCAGCCCTTGCCGTAGGCGAGTTGGGTCCACACCACGAACGCACCGGCCACGAGGACGGCGGGCACGGCCAGCTTCCGCGACATCGCCACGGCATCCGTCCGGACCTGTCCCTCGGTCTTGAGCGCGATGAACACCGCGCCGTGCAGCGCGAAGACCAGCGCCGTCGTCGCACCGCCGAGCAGGGCGTACGGGTTCAGCAGGTCGAAGAATCCGCCGACGTACTGCTTGTCGGCGTCGATCGCCACGCCGCGCACGATGTTCGCGAACGCCACACCCCACAGCACGGCGGGCACCCACGAGCCGAAGATGATCCCCCAGTCGCAGCGGCGACGCCAGGTCGGATCGTCGACCTTGCCGCGCCACTCGATGGCGCACACCCGCACGATCAGGGCGAGCAGGATCAGCAGCAGCGGGAGATAGAAGCCGGAGAAGAGGGTCGCGTACCACTCGGGGAACGCCGCGAACAGCGCACCACCCGCGGTGATGAGCCAGACCTCGTTGCCGTCCCAGACCGGACCGATCGTGTTGAGCAGCACCCGGCGCCGGGTGTCCGCCTCGACGGTCCTACCGCGGCCGAGCACCGGGAAGTGCATGCCCACACCGAAGTCGAACCCCTCGAGGACGAAGTAGCCGGTGAACAATACTGCGATGAGAATGAACCAGATTTCCTGAAGCCCCATGTCCGCCCACTCCTAGTACGCGAAGGACAGCTGTTTCGGCTGCGTGTCGTCGGTGTCGTCGTCGGAGCCCGGCGGTTGCGCGTCGTGCTCCTGCGGGCCTTCCATCGCGTACTTGCGGATGAGCCAGAACCACACCACGCCGAGCGCTGCGTAGACGAGGGTGAAGGCGATCAGCGAGGTGAGCACCGTTCCTGCCGCATGATCGGAGACACCCTGGTCGACGGTGAGCCGGATCCTGTCCACGCCCGTGGGATTCGGATGCACCACCCAGGGCTGCCGGCCCATCTCGGTGAAGATCCAGCCCGCACTGTTGGCGAGGAAGGGCGTGGGGATCGCGACGAGCGACAGCGTCGAGAACCACCTCTGGTCGGGCACCCGGCCGCCGCGGGTGACCCACAGCCCGGCCAGGGCCAGGGCCGCGGAACCGGCGGCGAGGCCGATCATCGCGCGGAACGACCAGTAGGTGACGAACAGGTTGGGCTTGTAGTTGCCGGGGCCGAATTGCTGTTCGTACTGCGCCTGCAGGTCCTCGACGCCCTGGAGGGTCACGCCGCTGAACTCGCCCTGCGCGAGGAAGGACAGCACGTAGGGCACGTCGAGGACGTGGATCACGCCGTCGCAGTCGTTGTGCGTGCCGATCGTGAGGATCGAGAAGTTGGGGTCGGTCTCGGTGTGGCACAGCGACTCGGCCGAGGCCATCTTCATCGGTTGCTGCTCGAACATGAGCTTGGCCTGGACGTCACCGGTGACGAACAACCCGATGCCCGAGATGATCATGACCATCAGGCCGAGGCGGGTCGCGGGGCGGAACAGTCCGCGGGCGTCGTTCTCGAGGCGCTGGGCCTCCTCGGGTTCCGAGGTGCGGATCTCGGCGGCGCGTCGCATGTTGCGGACCATCCACCAGCCACCGATGCCGGCGACGAAGGTTGCGGCGGTGAGGAATCCGCCGGCGACCGCGTGGGGGAAGGCTGCGAGCGCGGTGTTGTTGGTGAGCAGTTCCCAGATGCTCGTCAGCTCGGCGCGGCCGGTCTCGGGGTTGTAGGTGGCCCCGACGGGATGCTGCATGAACGAGTTCGCCGCGATGATGAAGAAGGCGGAGGCGTTCACGCCGATCGCGACGAGCCAGATGGTCGCGAGGTGCACGAGTTTCGGCAGGCGCGTCCAGCCGAAGATCCACAGGCCGAGGAAGGTCGACTCCATGAAGAAGGCGACGAGACCTTCGAGGGCGAGGGGTGCGCCGAAGACGTCGCCGACGAAGCGGGAGTACTCGCTCCAGTTCATGCCGAATTGGAATTCCTGCACGATGCCGGTCGCGACACCGAGCGCGAAGTTGATCAGGAACATCTTCCCGAAGAACTTCGTGAGGCGGTACCAGTGATCCTTGCCGGTGACCACCCACATCGTCTGCATGATCGCGACGAGCGGCGCGAGGCCGATCGTCAACGGCACGAGGATGAAGTGATACACCGTCGTGATCCCGAACTGCCACCGGGACAGATCCAAGACGTCCATTGCCACTCCGAGTGAGGCCCGGTCGATACGGAGATCCAGAGCGGGGCCGACGCTGCGGTTCTCGTTCGCGAAGACACGCCGGTAGTACTGCTCCGGCCTTGCTACTACCGAATGTAGTAGCGATTGCGCGAAGTGGGACAGGTTCGTGTCGCCCGACACATCGGACTCACGTCACATCGGATACGGATCACCCGCGGGGGCACACCCGCCGCCACTCAGGAAGCTGTATCGACCGATTCGCTCACGAAGCGGCGTCGACCGCCTCGTCGACGAGGCCTTCGATCTCGCCCTCCTGGACCCGCGAGACCAGCGCGTGCCCGTTGAGGGTGTGCACCCGCACCGCGAGCGCCACGCTGGAGATCAGCCAGAGACCGTCGGCGACGACGAGATCCGCCGGGCGCAGCGGCTCGTACCGGACCGTGAAGTCCCGCTCCCCCGCCAGGTCGAACAGTGCCTGCTGCGTGGTGCCGGGGAGGATCCCCTGCTCCGGCGGCGGAGTGAGCAATGTCCGGCCACGCGCGACGAGCACCGTCGACCGCGGACCCTCGAGCACGTAGCCCTCGGCACTGACGAAGATCACGTCGTCGGCGCCGACCGACTCGGCGTGACGCAGTGCCGCCATGTTCGTCGCGTACGACAACGTCTTGGCACCGAGGAGCTGCCACGGCGCCTTCTGCGCCAGATCGGTCGAAAAACCCCGTTCGAGGGTCACCACGGACACGCCGTCGCGCCGTGCGATGCCGACACGCTCGGCCACCGGCGTCACGAGCAGGAAGGCCGTCGGCGTGTCGGCGCCCTCACGACCACGCGTGTAGACCAGGCGCAGCACGCCCTCCTGCTCGGCGCCCCACTGTTCGAGTGCCACGTCGACGGCGAGCCGCCAGTCGTCGCGATCGGGTTCGGGCAACTGTGCGGCGGCCGCGGACGCCGCGAGCCGGGCGAGATGCAGTTCGAGCGCACGCGCCCGGCCGCCTCGCACGAGCAACGTCTCGAACACCCCGTCGCCACGAAGAACACCGAAATCGTCGGCGTGCAGAAGGGGTGCGTCCGCATCCCTCACCTCGCCGTCCAGCGTCACCAGCACCCGCTCAGCCATGGCGCTCAGCCTAGCCACTGGCAGACCTGTCGGCCGGTTCCCCATAGACTGGTGTCGTGACCGAGTCTCCGATCGTGTCCGAAAGCGCCCTTCTCGCACTTCCCGGCGCAGTCGCCTCGCCTTCCGGCGGGCCCGATGCCGGACTTCCCTGGCATTACGGCGACCCGCTCGGCGAGCAACGTGCCGCCGCCACGTCCGCCGCCGTGGTCGACCGTTCCACCCGCTTCGTCCTCGCTGTTCCGGGCGACGAACGCCTGAGCTGGCTGCACACCATTTCCAGCCAGCACATCGCGTCGCTCCCGAACGGCACCTCCGCCGAGAACCTGAGCCTCGACGCGAACGGCCGCGTCGAACACCACTTCGTGCAGACCGACCTCGACGGCGTGACGTGGATCGACACCGAAGCCGACCGCGGACCCGACCTGCTGGCCTTCCTGAAGAAGATGGTGTTCTGGGCGAAGGCAGAACCCCGCGACGGCAACGAACTCGCGGTCCTGAGCCTCCTCGGGCCGGATGCCGGCAGCCCCGCCGTGCTCGCCGTGCTCGGGATCGACGCGCTGCCGGCCGAACACTATGCCGCCGTCGCCCTGCCCGCCGGTGGCTTCGTCCGCCGCATGCCGTGGCCCACCGAGCACTCCTTCGACCTCCTGGTGCCACGCGAGTCGCTCACCGCGATCTTCACCGCCCTGCGGGACGCCGGCGCGCGTCCGGCCGGCAGCTGGGCGTTCGAGGCCCTGCGCGTCGAAGCGGTCCGTCCCCGGATCGGTGTCGATACCGACGAGCGCACCATCCCCCACGAGGCCCGCTGGGTCGGCGGACCCGAGCAGTACGGCGCCGTCCACCTCGACAAGGGCTGCTACCGCGGTCAGGAGACCGTCGCGCGGGTCCACAACCTCGGCAAGCCCCCGCGACATCTCGTCCTTCTCCATCTCGACGGCTCGGCCGACGGACGACCCGAGACGGGCGACGACATCACCGCCGGAGGTCGCGCGGTCGGACGCATCGGCACGATCGTCGACCATCACGAACTCGGGCCGATCGCGCTTGCGCTCGTCAAGCGCACCATCACGCCCGACACGGCCCTCGTCGCAGGACCGTGCGCGGCGTCCATCGACCCCGACTCCATCCCTCCCGACGACGGCATCCAGGCAGGAAGGGCGGCGGTCGACCGATTGCGCGGCCGGTGACCGCCGAGACGGCCGGCACGCGGCCGGCGACCTCGGGGACCGTCGCAGCGGTCTGCGTCGTGCACACGCTGCACGAGACCGGACTGCGGCGTAATCCCGTCACCGCGATCGACAAGCGTCCCGTCGACGGGCCGGTGCACGTCGGCGAGCTCGGCTTGACCGGCGACCGCCAGTGCGACACCGCCAACCACGGCGGCGTCCACAAGGCCGTCTACGCCTTCTCTCAGGACGAGTCGCGCCGCTGGGGCACCGAACTCGACCGGGAACTGCCCATCGGCTGGTTCGGCGAGAATCTGCACGTCGCCGGGTTCTCCCCCACCGACGCCGTCATCGGCGAGCGGTGGCGCGTCGGCGACGGCGGTCTGCTCCTCGAGGTGACCGGCCCCCGTACCCCTTGCCGCACCTTCGCGATCCGTTCGGAGGAGGGCGACTGGGCCACCCGGTTCGTCGCTCGCGGCGATTGCGGCGCGTACCTGAAGGTGATCTCCGAGGGACCGGTGGCCGCGGGCGACCGCATCGTCGTCGAGCACGTCCCCTCCCACGCGGCCACGGTGCGCGATCTGTTCACCGGGCAGGGCCACGAGCGGGTCGCCGCGATGCTCGAGCAGCAGGCCGACATCGCTCCCAGCGTCGCCGACAAGGCCCGCCGCCTCGCCGGACGACCACAGGAGGGGCGGGCACGGAAGGGAGAGAGTCGTTGAGCGTCGAACTGGTCGAGGTGGTGCGCTCGGGCTTCCGGGAGTGCATCCACCGCGGCTCGCTGATCGTTCTGGACCCGGACGGCGAGGTCCTCGTCTCGCTGGGCGAGGTGCACACGCCGATCTATCCGCGGTCGTCGAACAAGCCGATGCAGGCGGTCGCGCTGCTGCGCGCCGGCTTCGTCCCCCGCGACTCCGCCGAACTCGCGATCGCCACGGCGTCGCACGAAGGTGAGGCCGACCACGTGGAGGCCGTCGAGCGGATCCTGTCCGGTGCCGGTTTCACCGAGAAGGACCTGCGCTGCCCGACGGATCTGCCCGGCAACGAACTCACCCGCGCCGAGGTGCTCGCCGCCGGACGCACGCCGCGGTCGATCTACATGAACTGCTCGGGCAAGCACGCGGCGATGCTCGCGGCGTGCGCGGCGAACGGCTGGGACACCGACGGCTACACCGACGCCGGCCACCCGCTGCAGCAGCTGGTGACCGAGACGATCCTCGAACTGACCGGCGACATCGAGGACACCGATCTCGGAATCGACGGCTGTGGTCTGCCGATCGTGCCCGTCCCCCTGTTCAATCTCGCCCGCGCCTACTCGCGGCTCGCGACGGCGGAGGTCGGCACGCCCGAGCGCGCCGTCGCCGACGCGGTGCGCGAGCATCCGTTCCTGATCTCCGGCACCGGCAAGGACGATCTGAAGCTCATGCGCGCGGTGGGCGGTCTGCTGTGCAAGGCGGGCGCCGACGGGATCCACGCCGGCGCGCTGCCGGACGGCACATCTTTCGCTTTCAAGATCGACGACGGGCACGAGCGGGCACGCCTCCCGCTCACCGCGGCCCTGCTCCACCGCCTCGGAGCGGGTGCCGCCGCGAACGCCGCGACCTTCGATTCCGAACGGCTGGCGGTGCTCTCGTCGGCACCGGTCTTCGGTGGTGGCGTGCGAGTCGGCACCGTCCGGGCCGTCCCGGGGGTGTTCTGAAGGGCATCTCTATCACATTTCAACAGCATTCATGCAGGTCGGGTCGTTATGAGGCGTAACGGACACCGGCCCAGCCGGGTGTGTGGAGGCGCAACCGAAGTTTCCACGCTAAAGTGGGCGTCAGGAAAATACTCAACACACCGGGGCCGCCACTTTTCCCCAGGCCGCCCCGTCAAAGCGCGAGGGGGTTGGCCATGGGCCGCGGCCGGGCTAAGGCAAAGCAGACCAAGGTTGCACGGCAACTCAAGTACAGCTCGCCGTCCACCGACTTCGAGAGCCTCCAGCGAGAGCTGTCTGGCGGAGCAACCAACTCGCAGCGGGACGAAGTCTTCGCCGAGCAACGTTCCGGTTGGGACGACGACTACGACGACGACTGGCGTCGCTGACCTGATATCACTCTCCGACGGAGGGGGAGGCCGACTTTCGGCTCCCCCTCCGTCGGTGGCGTGGTCGGCGTTCGACGCGAGGCCGGACGGCGCTCGTCACCGTCCGCAGCCTTCGAGCCTGTGACTTCCGAGTTCACAACACGGCAGTAGCCGAAAGGCCGGTTCCCCCATTCATCCTGGGGGAACCGGCCTTTCGTCGTGTTCGCGTCGGGCGACGCGCGCCCGTCAGAAGCGCGGGTGGTCTCCGAGCAGCACCGCGCGCTCGTCGGCGCCGTCCTGCGCCTTGCGGACCGTGCCGAGCGTCCAGCAGTCGATGTGCCGGGCGGTGAGCACCGCCAGAGCCCGGTCGACGTCCTCGGGGGCCACGATGGCCACCATGCCGACGCCCATGTTGAAGGTCTTCTCCATCTCGACCCGCTCGACCCGTCCGCGCTGCGCGATGAGGCCGAAGACCGGAGCCGGGCTCCAGGTGGTGCGGTCGAGCTCTGCGACGAGCCCCTTGGGCATCACGCGCGCGAGGTTCGCGGCGAGACCACCACCGGTGACGTGGCAGAAGGTACGCACCTCGGTCTCGGCGGCGAGCGCGAGGCAGTCCTTGGCGTAGATACGGGTGGGCTCGAGCAGCTCCTCGCCGAGGGTGCGACCGAACTCGTCGACGTGCGCCGTCAGGCTCATCTTGCCGATGTCGAGCAGCACCTTGCGGGCGAGCGAGTAGCCGTTCGAGTGCAGACCCGAGGCGCCCATCGCGATGACGACGTCGCCGGGGCGCACGCGGTCGGGTCCGAGCAGCTTCTGGGCCTCGACGACACCCACGCCGGTCGCGGACAGGTCGTAGTCGTCGGCGGCCATGACGCCCGGGTGCTCGGCGGTCTCGCCACCGAGCAGCGCGCAGCCGGCCTGGACGCAGCCCTCGGCGATGCCGGCGACGATCTCCGCGACCCGCTCGGGCACCACGCGGCCGACGGCGATGTAGTCCTGCAGGAAGAGCGGCTCGGCGCCGCAGACCACAAGGTCGTCGACGACCATGGCGACGAGGTCGAGACCGACCGTGTCGTGCTTGTCGAGTGCCTGCGCCACCGCGAGCTTGGTGCCGACACCGTCGGTGGACGCCGCGAGCAGCGGCTCCTTGTATCCGTCCTTGAGCGCGAACAGACCGGCGAACCCACCCAGGCCGCCCATGACCTCCGGGCGGGTGGCCCTCTTCGCGTGCGGGGCGAACAGTTCGACGGCTCGGTCACCGGCCTCGATGTCCACGCCCGCCGCGGCGTAGGAAGCTCCGGGGGTTGCGTCCTCGGTCATGAGTTGTCGGCTCCAGCCTCGAGTTGTGTCTTGTCGTGAAATATCTGGCTACATGCGGGCAGGCACACCTGCGTCCGGGCATGCGAAACGCACGCCGAACCGTGCCGACCGCGGCACTTACGGTACCCGACCAGCTTCTACGGCCGACTGAGAACGTCCGCGTTGTCGTTGTCCAACACGGTCGGGGTGGCCGAATCGGTGTCGACGACGCCGGCGAGGACGTCCTTGCCCGCCTGGTGTTCGCTGGGGAGGGCGATCGGGTAGTGGCCGTCGAAACATGCAGCGCACAAACGGGATGCGGGCTGCTCGGTGGCGCCGATCATGCCGTCGATCGAGATGTAGCCGAGCGAGTCGGCACCGATCGACCTGCGCACCATCTCGACCATCTCGTCGTAGTCGTGCCCCTCCTCGACGGTGTCGCGGGTACCTGCACCATTGGCGATCAGCTCGGCCGGCGACGCGAAGTCGATGCCGTAGAAGCAGGGCCACTTGACCGGCGGCGAGGCGATGCGCACGTGGATCTCGAGAGCACCGGCCTCGCGCAGCATGCGGATCAGGGCGCGCTGGGTGTTGCCACGCACGATCGAGTCGTCGACGACGACGAGGCGCTTACCGCGGATCACCTCGCGCAACGGGTTGAGCTTGAGCCGGATACCGAGCTGGCGGATGGTCTGGCTGGGCTGGATGAAGGTGCGGCCGACGTAGGCGTTCTTCATCAGGCCCTGGCCGTACGGGATCCCCGAGCCCTGCGCGTAACCGACGGCGGCCGGGGTGCCCGACTCGGGTACCGGGATGACCAGATCGCCGTCGATCGGGTGTTCCTTCGCGAGCCGGCGGCCGATCTCCACGCGGGTCGCGTGGACGGAGCGACCGGCGATGGTCGAGTCGGGGCGCGCGAGGTAGACGTACTCGAAGACGCAGCCCTTGGGTTCGGGGTTCGCGAAGCGCGACGAGCGCACACCGTCCGCGTCGATCGCGAGCAGTTCGCCGGGCTCGATGTCGCGAACGAAGGAGGCACCGACGATGTCGAGGGCGGCGGTCTCGCTGGCGACGACCCAGCCGCGGTCGAGGCGTCCGAGGCACAGCGGGCGGATACCCCAGGGGTCGCGGGCCGCGTAGAGGGTGTGCTCGTCCATGAAGGTCAGGCAGAACGCGCCGCGCAGCTGCGGGAGCAGCTTCATCGCGGCCTCTTCGATCGTGCTGTCCTTCGCGCCGTGAGCGAGCAACGCACCGACGGTGTCGGAGTCGGAGTTCGCCGCACCGGGCCGTGTGGGATCGAGCACGCCGAGACGACGTCCGCGTTCGGCGAGTTCGGCGGTGTTGACGAGGTTGCCGTTGTGGCCGAGCGCGACGCCCGAGCCGGCGGCGGTGGTGCGGAAGATCGGCTGCGCGTTCTCCCAGGTCGTCGACCCGGTTGTGGAATAACGGCAGTGGCCGATGGCGATGTGGCCGGTCATCGCGGCGAGCGTCTGCTCGTCGAAGACCTGGCTGACGAGACCGAGATCCTTGAACACGAGCACCTGCGAACCGTCGGCCACGGCGATGCCCGCAGCTTCCTGCCCTCGGTGCTGCAGCGCATAAAGACCGTAGTAAGTGAGCTTCGACACGTCCTCGCCGGGAGCCCACACTCCGAACACTCCGCACTCTTCGCGGGGTTCGTTCTCGGGTTCGGTGGAGGCGAGAAGATTACGTGTGTGGACCGACAGATCGGCACTGGTCACGGACGTGCTCCCTGAGGCTGGACAAGCGGGGCTCCCCCCATTCTACGGGCAGCGCGGGGTGCTTCTTCCCGGACGCCCGGCGTGAACCCCGGCAAACGTCAGAGTCGGGCGATCGGGAGCAGCCGTCCGATCTCCGCTGCGCGCCCACCCGACGCCTCCACCGCACCCGAGTCCACGGCCCCGGCGAAATCGATGCTGCCGACCACCAGACGCAGCCACGTCCGCGGATCGGTCTCGACGACGTTCGGTGGTGTCCCCCGCGTGTGACGCGGGCCTTCGATGCACTGGACGGCCACGAAAGGCGGCACCCTAACCTCCACACTCGACCCAGGGGCTATCTGCTCGAGGCTGCGGGCACTGAGCCGCACAGCGGCGGCGAGATCGGAGCGCGGCGGTTTCTCGTCGCTCTCCCCCCTCATCCACGGACCCACCCGTTCGAGAGCTGCGCGCAGTTCGGCGGGATCGACGGGTCTCCGGGGTGCCATGGCAGCACACCCTAGCGACGCGCGTCGCGCTCGGAAGTACGCAGCCTCGTCGCGATGCCCACGGCGACGGCCCCGCCGGCGTTGATCGCCAGGTGCAGGAGCATCGGCGCGACGACGCTGCCGGTCCGTCGTCGCAGTTCGTCGAACACCACCCCGCTCAGGGCGGTGAGCGCGACGGTTCCGGGCACCGAGTCCCCGGCGTGCCGGGCGGGGGCGACGTGCCAGAGCCCGAAGGCTACCGAGGTCAGCACCCGGTGCCACCTCCGTGACTCGCGGCGGGTCAGTGCGTACAGAACCGATCGGAACAGCAGCTCCTCGGCCAGGACCGTCCCGAAGGGGATGTGCACGAAGACCCACTCGGTGTGGTCGGCGCGTCGCGCTCCGGCGGCCATCCGCCGTCGTACGGGTGGGACGGCGAGCATCACCGTGTAGGCCGCGACGGGCAGGACCACCGACGCGGTCCCCCACCGCAGGCCCTTCCCTGCCCCGCGCCAGCCGAGCTCGGTTGCGGAGACCCCGGCCGCGCGGGTCGCCGCGGCGAGCGCGACTCCGAATCCGGCGTTCGCTGCGGCCCGGCCGCGCGGACCGAGATCCATCGCCGGGAGGACGAGGTTGTTCCACGCGACCAGCGCGGCGGCACATCCCGCAGCGGTGCAGCTCACGGCGGTGCCGGTCACTGCAGCGACTCGCGATGTCATTTCTCGGGCCCGTCGTCCTCCGCGAACGCCTCGAGGGCGATGCGCACCCGCTCGGTGTCGTTCTCGGTCCAGCCCTCGGGCTGGGTGATCTCGATCCATCCCTCGAGCACCGCCGACCCGTAGTTGTGGCCGTGTCCGTCGGGGACGCCGGCAGCGTTGGTGAGGTCTGCGGAGACCTGCCAGAAGGTGACGAAGGGGAACCACCGCATCTGCGGCAGCCGGTCGCGTCCGGGCGGCTCCGACAGCCAGTCGGGGCGGGAGAACAACAGGTCCGGCGACCACCAGACGACGGGATCCGAGGCGTGCTGGATGTAGAGCACGCGCGGCGACAGCCACGGTGTGTCGGGCTCGTGGATCGCCTCCCGGCTGTCTGCGAAGCGCACGACGAGACCGTCCGCGTACACCGGTTGCACCTCGGTCGTGCCGGGATCGCGGCGCTCGACGAGCTGCCGCCACAGACGGTTGGAGTTGGGCGGGCCCACCCACAACACCCCGTCCATCTGGGCGCGGATCTCGGCAAGGCTGTCGAAGGCACCCTCCCCCGACTGCGTGCCGAGGCTCTCGCCGTAGAGGAACAGATCGGGGCGGTCGTCCTCGGGCAGCTGCGACCAGCGTTCGTGTACCCGCTCGATCAGCATCTTGCCTGCGGCCGCAGCCTTCTCACGGTCGGCGAGGAAGGAGATCCAGCTCGGGAGGTAGGAGTACTGCCAGGCCACCATCGCCAGGTCGCCGTTGTGCACGAGCTCCATCGCGCGGGCCGCGGTGGGATTGACCCAGCCGGTGCCGGTGGTGGGGATCAGGACGAGCGTCGAGCGGTCGAAGGCACCGGTCCGCTCGAGTTCCGCGAGGACGAGGTCGATGCGTTCTTCCGGGGTGGGTGCGGTGTCGAGACCGACGTACACGCGGATCGGTTCCGGTGCGGGACTGCCGTTGACGGCGGTCAGTTCCTCGGCGTCGAGTCCTCGCGAGACGAAGTTGCGACCCTCGAATCCGAGCGTCTCCCAGGCCGCGAGGGACTCGGGACTGCCGGACTTTGCGGGGTCGACCGGTTGGATCGCCCCGGGACGAGTGGTGTCGTCCTCCAGGCCGAACGCCTGATTGACGATCGCGTAGGAGCCTCGGACGAGCACGCCGTCGATGAGCATGAAGGTCGCCAGCACGACGACGAGAACGCCGAGCGTGCGGGCGAGACCGAGCGGCATCCGGGTGCGGCGCATGAGCAGCATCGACACCCAGCGGACGATGTCGCGCAAGCCGCGCCACAGAGCGATGAGGGCGGCAGCGACCGCGACGCTCAGCACGATGGTGCGCAGATATCCCGAGGTCGTGGTGCCCTCGACACCCATCAGGGCGGCGAGCTGGCGTTGCTCGCCGGCGGAGAGCACGAGCGCGACGAGCGACGCGAGAACGGCCGCGACCGGAACCGCGACCTTGATGGCACGCAGCACAGGCAACGGCGGCGGCCACCATCGCCACGCGGGGAGCAGGAAGCGGGCCACGGGCCAGCCGACGACGCATCCGACGCCGTACCCGATCGTGGCGTTGATGCCGCCGATCAGGCCCTGGAAGAGCCAGTCGCGCGGAAGCAGCGACGGCGTCAGCGACCAGCAGAAGAACAGCGCGGCGAAGGCGACGCCCGTGAAGTCCAGGCCGAGCCACCCCCACACCCGCGCGGTGAGGGGGTGGCGCTCACCGAAGTCGGTGACCGCGGCGATGATCCGGCCCTGCCGGGCCTCGAACGCCGCCAGTCGATCGACCTGGGTGGCCGGCACGGTTACCCGAACAGGGCAGGCAGGGTCCCTTCCCACACCTCGCGCAGCTCGGTCATGGGGATCGAGAACAGGCCCTGGATCTCGACGGAGTCGGATCCCTCGTCGACGACGCCGATGCGCACCCACGGCATGTTGCGTGCGGTGCACATGCCCGTGAAGCGCGATTCCTCGGTGCGCGGCACGGCCACGAGCACGCGGCCGGCCGATTCGGAGAACAACGTCACGAACGGATCGGCGCCCTCGGGGAGCAGCACGCGGCAGCCGGTCTCGCCTGCGAGTGCGGCCTCGACGACGGCCTGCGCGAGACCACCCTCGGACAGGTCGTGTGCGGCGGAGATCAGGCCGTCGCGCGAACCGGCGGTGAGGATCTCCGACAGCAGCCGCTCACGGTCGAGATCGACCTTCGGCGGGACACCACCGAGGTGGTCGTGTTCGACCTGCGCCCAGATGGAGCCGTCGAACTCGTCGCGGGTCTCGCCGAGCAGGATCAGCGTCTCGCCCGGCTCGAGGCCGACGCCGGTGGGGATGCGACGGTGCACATCGTCGATCACACCGAGCACCGCGACGACCGGGGTCGGCAGGATCGCGGTGGCGCCGGTCTGGTTGTAGAAGCTGACGTTGCCACCGGTGACGGGGATGCCGAGCTTCGCGCAGCCGTCCGCGAGGCCGCGCACGGCCTGCTGGAACTGCCACATCACGCCGGGGTCCTCGGGCGAACCGAAGTTCAGGCAGTTCGAGACGGCCTTCGGCGTCGAACCGGTGACGGCGACGTTGCGGTAGGCCTCGGCGAGGGCGAGCTGGGCGCCCGTGTACGGATCGAGCTGCGTGTAGCGGCCCGAAGCGTCGGTCGCGAGCGCGATGCCGCGGCCGGTCTCCTCGTCGATACGGACCACACCGGCGTCGGCGTTCTCGGCGAGCACCGTGTTGCCGCGCACGTAGCGGTCGTACTGCTCGGTGATCCACTTGCGGCTGCACAGCGCCGGCGACGCGAGCATCTTCAGCAGCGTCTCGCGCAGCTCGTCGGCGGTCTCCGGACGCTTCAGGCCGGCGGTGGTGTTCGCGATCAGCTCGTCCTGCGAGGCCGGGCGCTCGACGGGGCGCTCGTAGACCGGGCCCTCGTGCGCGACCGTGCGCGGCGGCACGTCGACGACGGTCTCGCCGTGCCAATCGATGACGAGGCGGTCGCCGTCGGTGACCTCACCGATGACGGTGGCCAGGACGTCCCACTTCTTGCAGACGTCCATGAAGGCGTCGACGTTGTCGGGCGTGACGACCGCGCACATGCGTTCCTGCGACTCCGAGGACAGCACCTCGGCCGGGGTCATGCCCTTCGCGCGCGTCGGGACACGCTCGAGGTTGATGTGCATGCCACCGTCGCCGGCGGCGGCGAGCTCGGAGGTCGCGCAGGACAGACCGGCACCGCCGAGGTCCTGGATGCCGACGACGAGCTTCTCGCGGTAGAGGTCGAGGCAGCACTCGATGAGCACCTTCTCGGTGAAGGGGTCGCCCACCTGCACGCTCGGGAGCTTCTTGGGGCGGCCGCCGGCGCTGTCGTCGAAGGTCTCGGAGGCGAGGACGGACACGCCGCCGATGCCGTCGAGGCCGGTGCGGGCACCGAACAGGATGACCTTGTTGCCCGTGCCGGAAGCGTGGGCGAGGTGCAGGTCCTCCACGCGCATCGCACCCGCGCACAGCGCGTTCACGAGCGGGTTGCCTTGGTAGGAGGCGTCGAAGACGGTCTCGCCACCGACGTTGGGCAGGCCCAGGGAGTTGCCGTAGCCGCCGACACCGCGCACGACACCGTCGACGACGCGACGGGTGTCGGGGTGATCGGCGGCGCCGAAGCGGAGCTGGTCCATCACGGCGATCGGGCGGGCGCCCATGGCCATGATGTCGCGGACGATGCCGCCCACGCCGGTCGCGGCGCCCTGGTACGGCTCGATGTAGGACGGGTGGTTGTGCGACTCGACCTTGAAGGTGACGGCCCAGCCGTCGCCGATGTCGACGACGCCGGCGTTCTCACCGATGCCCGCGAGCATCGACTCACGCATCTCGTCGGTGGTGGTCTCGCCGAAATAGCGCAGGTGCACCTTCGACGACTTGTACGAGCAGTGTTCGGACCACATCACCGAGTACATGGCGAGTTCGGCGTCGGTGGGGCGACGGCCCAGGATCTCCTTGATCCGGGTGTACTCGTCTTCCTTCAGACCCAGCTCCCGATAGGGCTGAGCGGCGTCGGGGGTTTCGGCGGCGTGGGAGACGGTATCCACGTGCGGTGACACTGGGCGTCGGGTCCCTTCACTCTGGGATCGAAAACGGCAGGCCGGGCGGGAACTGCCGCGGATCAGTCTATCGTTGTGCAGGCGCGACGGGGTTCACCGGTGCGGGCACGAGCCCCGACGGTGTGACGGCCACCTCGGTGCCCAGCGCATCGAGGGTGACGGTGCCCGAGTGCTCCCCGTCGAATCGGTACCACCCGTCGACGAGCGTGAAGGTCGCGATCACCGGCGGTCCGCCGAGATCGACGATCCAGTACTGCGGGACGCCGGCCTCCGCGTATTCGGAGAACTTCGTGACGCGGTCGGTGCGGGCCGTGCCGTCGACGGTGACCTCCACGACCAGCTTCACCTCGGAGATCGGCGCCCGATCGGGATCGGCGTCGACGAGGGAGCGTCCCACGACGATCACGTCGGGGCACCGCACCGTCAGCGGCTTCTCCGCGACCAGCACCTCGACGCCTCCGAGCGCGCACCATTCGTCGGGCAGCTTCTCGTCGAGGAGCAACGCCAGGGTCACCGCGGCATGATCGTGCGCCGCCCCCGGCGCAGGCGCGGCGAGGAGCACGCCCTCGCACACCTCCACATGGTGCCCGTCGGATTCGGGCAGGGCCGCCCACTCGTCGAGGGACAGCAGATGATCGGGGTAGGACGGGACGTCCACTGCATTCCCCCGTTCTCTCCGACCGGACACGACCGTCTTCAGTGTGTCACCGGCGGGTGCTTCGGGGCGGGCGAACGCGGTCACGATGCCGGGGTCAGGAAAGCGGTCAGCGCCTGCGCATAGCTGGCCACGTCGTCCGCGCCCATGAACTCGCGCGCCGAGTGCATGGCGAGCTGCGGGGCGCCGACGTCGACGGTCGTGATGCCGGTCCTCGACGCGGTGATCGGGCCGATCGTCGAGCCGCACGGCAGGTCGGCGCGGTGCACGTACCGCTGCAGCGGGACCCCCGCCTGCTCGCAGGCCAGCGCGAAGGCTCCGGCGCCGGTCGCGTCGCTCGCGTAGCGCAGGTTCTGGTTCACCTTCAGGACCGGTCCGCCGTTGACCGCGATGCGGTGGGCGGGTTCGTGCCGCTCGGGGTAGTTGGGGTGCGTGGCGTGCGCCATGTCGCCGGACGCGACGATCGAGCCGGCGCGGGCGCGGAGGAACTCCTCCCGGCCGCCACCCCGGAGCAGGACGATCCGTTCGAGGACGGTGTCGAGCAGTTCCGAGAAGGCGCCGCGGTCGGACATGCTGCCGACCTCCTCGTGGTCGAACAGGGCGAGGAGCGGCATCGGGCCACCGTGCGCTGCGACGTGTGCCACGGCGGCGAGAAGGGCGTGCAGTCCGGCGTAGCAGGTGCCCTGGTTGTCGAGACGCGGTGCGCTGACCAGGTCGCGGCCCGGCCCGACGACCGCGCTCGGTGCGAGGTCGTGGGTCATCAGTTCCCAGCCGAGCACCGCGCCCGGGTCGATTCCGTGCTGCTCGGCGACCCACGCGATGAACGAGCGCGGTTCGGTGCCGACTCCCCAGACGCCGTTGACGTGGCGCTGCGGGTCGAGCTGGACGCCCTTGCGGTCCTCGGACAGGTGGATGGCGAGCTGCGGGACACGCAGGACCGGCGCGTCGACTCGGACGAGGACGTCCTCGGTCGTCTCCGCCGCGCGCACGGTGAAGCGGCCGGAGATGCCGAGGTCGCGGTCGAGCCACGAGTTGAGCCACGCACCGCCGTACGGTTCGAGTCCCACCATCCGCCAGCCCGCCGATGTGAGGTCGGGATGCTGCTTGACGCGCAGGTTGGGGCTGTCGGTGTGCCCGCCGACGATGCGGAAGGGTGCGGCCGGATCGTCGGCGACACCCTCGGTGCTCCATGCGATCAGCGACCCGCCGCGTATCAGGAAGAAGCGTCCCGGTTCGGCGGGCCAGGCCTGCTGCTCGTGCAGTTCGACGAAGCCCGCCTCGGTCAGCGCCGCGGCGACGGTGGCGCAGACGTGGAACGGCGACGGCGACAGGTCGACGAAATTACAGAGACCCCGAGCATCGGCACGCGTGGAAGACATGACTGCATCTTCGCATCACGGACAGCGGGAGCGCCGACCGAAAGCGCCGGCCCGCTCTCCTCGTACCGAGTGTCAGTGCCCCTCGGCGACGCAGAACAGGTTGCCCTCGGGGTCGGCGAGCGTCACCCAGCGGAAGTCGTCGCCCATGTCCTCACGGTGGACCTCCTTCGCGCCGGCCTGCACGAAGCGCTCGACCTCGGCGTCGAGGTCGGGGGCGGCGAGATCGAGGTGCACGCGGTTCTTCCCGGGTGTCGGATCGGACACCTTCTGGAAGCCCAGCCTGATGCCCTGTGGCAGGGCGACGATGAAGAACCAGCCGTCGTTCTCCTGCTCGATGCGGCCGCCCGTACGCTCGGCCCACCATCTCGCGATCGGAGCCGGATCGGTCGTGTCGAAGGTGATCATCGCAATGGTCGCTGTCATGGCGCGACGGTACCGCCGGGGACCGACACGCAACGCCCGTCGACGGACAGGTCCGATTTGGGTAGTCCTACTCAGGACAGGACGATTCGGCTCCGGCAGACTGATCCGCGATGTCGCGCATGGGGGATGACGACGACATCGCGCCCGGGACTTGATCGGGGGGTCGAGCTCCGGGTTGTAGGGACGAGGGATTCCGCAGCCGATCGGGACGGTGGCGGGGTCCCTCGTTCCGTCTCTCCTGTTCCGGAACTTCGGTTCGAAGGATTCCTCGAGCCCGCCGGAACGAGCGACGCCCCCACGACCCGGGAGGGTCGATGGGGGCTTCGCCGGAAAATTCCGGTCAGGCGGTCACGCGTTGACGACCGCGTCCAGCACGCTGTAGAACATGCCGAGTCCGTCATCGCTGGGGCCGGTGAGCGCCTCGGTGGCGTGCTCGGGGTGCGGCATGAGACCGACGACCCGGCCGTTCGCCGACGAGATGCCGGCGATGCCGCGCTGCGAACCGTTCGGGTTGTCGCCCGCGAAGCGGAACACCACGCGACCTTCACCCTCGAGCTCGTCGAGCACCTTCTCCGATGCCTGGTAGCGGCCCTCACCCGACTTGAGCGGGATGAGGATCTCGGCGCCGGCCTCGTAGCGCGAGGTCCACGCGGTGGTGTTCGACTCGACCTTCAGCCACTCGTCGCGGCAGACGAAGTGCAGACCGGCGTTGCGGGTGAGCGCGCCGGGCAGCAGACCCGCCTCGCACAGCACCTGGAAGCCGTTGCAGATGCCGAGGACGGGCATGCCCTTCTGCGCGGCCTCGACGACCTTGCCCATCACCGGTGCGAACCGTGCGATGGCACCGCAGCGCAGGTAGTCGCCGTAGGAGAAGCCGCCGGGCACGATCACCGCGTCGACCCCCTTGAGATCGGCGTCCCCGTGCCACAGGCTCACGGCCTCACCACCGGCGAGCTTCACCGCGCGGGAGGCGTCGACGTCGTCGAGCGTGCCCGGGAAGGTGATGACTCCGATGCGTGCGCTCATGCGTCACCGTCGATCCGCCGGATGGCCCAGTCCTCGATCACCGTGTTGGCGAGCAACGACTCGGCGATCTTCTCGAGCTCCTCGTCGCCGACGCTGCCGTCGACCTCGAGCTCGAAACGCTTACCCTGACGGACGTCGGTCACGCCCGCGAAGCCCAGCCGCGACAGCGCCCCGGTGATGGCCTGACCCTGGGGGTCGAGAATCTCGGCTTTGGGCATGACTTCGACGACGACACGCGCCACGTGCTGCTCCTCGGTAGTAGTGCTGGCGCCCGGGGACGGACACCGGACATCCAGCAGTTTACCGGCCGTGGCCACCGGGAAGGGCATCGGCCGAGGTCCCGCTCGTGCGAGACCCGTCACCCCCGTTCAACGCCGCTCGGCAGCAACGAGTTCGCGCACGCGGGGCGCGACCTCACCGGCGAAACGTTCGAGGTCGGACCGCGACCCGTCCGCGGTCTCCGCGAAGGTGCCGGAGATGTTGTAGAGCCGGCGGATCGCGGCGGGATCACGCCCGGCACGGTGCGCACCCTCGTCGACGCGGGCGCTCATCTCCCCCAGCTTCTCGGGCCCGGCGGCGAACGAACTCGGCAGCCATCCGCCGGCGAAGCGGCCGGTGACGTCGAGCATCCGCTTGCCGTAGGCGCCGAGCCAGATGCCGAGAGCGTGCGCGGGGAACGGGCCCCGCTTCGCGCCGGTCAGCCGGTAGTACGTGCCGTCGATCCCGGCCGCGCCCTTCTCGTCCGACCACAGAGCACGGATCACCTCGATCGCCTCGATCAGTGCGTCGACCGCTTCGCCGGGGCTGCGATGCGGTCCAGGCGCTCTCCGACACCACGGCGAGGTCGACGACGCCCGCCGGATCGGCAGCGGACGGCGTGACGAAGCTGCCGAAGCGGAGTTCCTGTCCGTAGTCGGTCATCGGGCTCCTCCCGACGGCATACTCGACGACATGCAACTGACCCATTTCGGCCATTCCTGCATCCTCGTCGAACACCTCGGCGCGAAGCTCCTTTTCGACCCCGGAAATTTCTCCCACGGGTTCGAGGGCATCACCGGACTCGACGCGATCCTCGTGACCCACCAGCATCCCGACCACGCCGATACCACCCGGTTACCCGCGCTCCTCGAGGCCAACCCCGGAGCGCAGTTGTTCTCCGACCCGCAGTCGGCGAACCTGCTCGACGACGACTGGACCGCGGTGCGTCCCGGCGACGCCTTCTCGGTGGGTTCGCTGACCGTACGCGGCACCGGCGGACGGCACGCGGTGATCCACCCCGACATGCCCGTCATCGACAACACGGCCTTCCTCGTGGGCGACGACGAGAATCCGTCGCGGCTGCTGCACCCCGGCGACTCGCTGTACATCCCGCACGAGCGCGTCGACGTGCTGGCCCTGCCGTCGACCGCGCCGTGGCTCAAGATCTGGGAGGCGATCGACTACCTGCGCGCGGTGAACCCGCGGGTCGCCGTGCCGATCCACCAGGGCATCGTCAACGACAACGGTCGCGGCATCTTCTACGGCCGGTACAGCGAGATGGCGCCGGAGGGCACCGAATTCCGCGTGCTGCCGCACGAAGACGGCGTCGAGGTCTGACGCTGCGGAGCGCGAAACGGTCGTCGGCGCGGGATGTTTCGCGCTCCTACGACCGTTTCGCGCTCTGCTGTCCCAGTCGACGCCGACGGGAGGTTCAGCGGGCGGCGGCGCGACCCGCCGCCCGGCCCGAGAAGATGCATCCGCCGAGGAAGGTGCCCTCGAGCGACCGGTAGCCGTGGACGCCGCCACCACCGAAGCCGGCGACCTCACCGGCGGCGAAGAGGCCGTCGAAGACCGACCCGTCCGACCGCAGCACGCGCGACGACAGGTCGGTCTCGAGCCCGCCGAGCGTCTTGCGGGTGAGCAGGTGCAGCTTGACCGCGATGAGCGGTCCGGCCTTGGGGTCGAGGATCCGGTGCGGCGCCGCGATGCGGACGACGCGGTCGGGTGCGTAGGCCCGCGCCGAGCGCACCGCCGCGACCTGCAGGTCTTTGGTGTACTTGTTGTCCATCTCGCGGTCGCGGGCCTCGACCACCGAACGCACCTGCTCGTAGTCGAGCGGCGCCTCGGGGGTGAGTTCGTTCATGCCCGCCACGAGATCGGCGAGCGTGTCGCGGACGACGAAGTCGACACCGCGCTCCTTGAAGGCCTCGACCGGTCCGGGAGCACCCGACCTGACCCGCTGCAGCAGCAGGCGGAGGCTGCGCCCGGTGAGGTCGGGATTCTGCTCGGAGCCGGAGAGCCCGAATTCCTTCTCGATGATCTTCTGGTCGAGCACGAACCAAGTGTGGTCGTAGCCGGTGCTCACGATGTACTCGAGGGTGCCGAGCGTGTCGAAGCCGGGGAACAACGGCACCGGCAACCGCTTGCCGGTGGCGTCGAGCCACAGCGAGGACGGGCCGGGCAGGATGCGGATGCCGTGATCGGGCCACACCGGGTCGTAGTTGGTGATGCCCTCGGTGTAGTGCCACATGCGGTCGCGGTTGACGATGTTCCCGCCGGCCTTCTCGGTGATCTCGAGCATCCGGCCGTCGACGTGCGCGGGCACACCGCTGAGCATGTGCTTCGGCGGCTCCCCCATCCGCTTCGGCCAGTTCTTCTTCACGAGGTCGTAGTTGCCGCCGATACCGCCGGAGGTGACGATGACGGCTCCGGCGGAGAACTCGAACTCCCCGACGACGGTGCGGGAGGACGCCACGCCGCGCGCCGCGTCGGCGGGCTCGAGGATCGCTCCGCGCACACCGGTGGCGGCGCCGTCGGTGACGACGAGTTCGTCGACCCGGTGGCGGTGCTTCAGCGTGACGAGACCGCGTTCGACGCCTTCGCGGAGCTTGCGCTCGAAGATCTCGACGAGGCCCGGACCGGTACCCCAGGTGATGTGGAATCGCGGGACCGAGTTGCCGTGCCCTGCAGCGTCGTATCCGCCGCGTTCGGCCCAGTTGACCATCGGGAAGATCTTCAGCCCGCGCTGCTTGAGCCAGGCGTGCTTCTCCCCCGCGGCGAACTCGACATAGGCCTGGGCCCAGCGCCGCGGCCAGCGGTCCTCGATCTCGCGGTCGAAGCCGGCGGTCCCCATCCAGTCCTGCAAGGCGAGTTCGTAGGAATCCTTGATCCCGAGTCGTCGCTGTTCGGGACTGTCGACGAAGAACAACCCACCGAACGACCAGAAGGCCTGCCCACCAATGTTGTTCGAGTTCTCCTGATCGACCAGCAGAACGTTGCGACCGGCGTCGATCAGTTCACCGACCGCCACGAGCCCCGCGAGTCCCGCCCCCACCACGATCACGTCAGCATCCATGGCCGCCAACATTACCGAGCGGATGCGGCGACCGGGAGCACCGGCGGGCCAGGCGGGATCACGCCACGCGGCTGTTCGACGGACGCGGCCGCCAGGCGTGGACGGTCGGTTCGGCACCGTGGTGCAGCGCGAGGTCGACGGCGTCGAGGATCGCCTGCCGGGGTCCGGACTCGGCGAGCCGGGGAGCGGCGATCGCCAGACGCAGCAGCTCCCCGCGCCGCGCCGTCCGCGACGCGCCCATCACCATCGCGCGGCAGCGCCACACGTCCGACCCCGCACCGTCACCGAGCGCGTACAGCCGCGTCTTCGTCACGGTGCCCGCCACCAGATCGTGGATCCCCGCGTTGTCCGCCATCATCCGGAAACCGACCTGCGGAAGTGCTGTCACTGCGCCCGGCGACGCGCGCCATCGCGGTGGTGCGAACAGCCGGGTGCGCAGTCCGGTCTCCTCGAGCACACGGTCGGCGGCGAGCAGGCGCAACCGTGCTTCGTGCTCGGGCAGCGTCGCGAACTCGGCGCGACGTCGCTTCGTCGCCGCCTGGTCGTAACCGTGCAGCACGATCGCGTCGCCGCCCTCGCGTCGCTCGAGCAGCCACTCCTGCGTCGCCGGATCCCGCACGAGGCGGTAGTGGTCTTTCAGGCGGGGTGCGACGAACAGCGACAACGGCACCCCACGCGCGTCCGTCTCACGGGCGAAGGCGTCCACGAGGTCGCGCGTGACGTCCCGGATCCCCGACACCGACACGATCATCCGTCCGCTCATGCCCCCGAGCCTGCTGCACTCGGGTGAACGGCGTCCTGCCCGACCGGGAAGTCCGGATGAAGACTCGGGCCGGCGATCCGCATCCCGTTCATCGGGACAGTGTCGACGGCCACACGGAGCCGGGCATACCGTCCGGGCGTGGCAGTCCCGAACCAGACCTATACGCGCCTTCTCTCCCCCGGCACCATCGGGCCGATCACCCTGGACAACCGCGTGGTGATGCCCGCCATGGACATGAACCTCTGCGAGGACGGGGAGATCGAGCAGGGCGACATCGATCATTTCGTCGCCCGCGCGGCCGGAGGCACCGGGCTGATCGTCACCGGATGCTGCGCGGTCGCCTATCCGGCGGGATGCACCAGCACGAAGGAACCCGGCCTGTCCGAGGACCGGTTCATCCCCGGCCTCCGCGCACTGACCGACGCCGTCCACGAGGCCGGCAGCAAACTGTGCGTGCAGATGGTGCACCACGGCAAGGTCGCCCGTATCGACACCCTGCAGGGCCGGACGCAGCTCGTGCCGAGCATCCCGAAGCCGCCGAGCGACATGAGCGCCATGGCCGACTGCACGCCCGCGGAACTGCAGCGCATGGCATCGATCCAGGGTGGCGCGCAGGCCACCTACAACGAGGCCTCCGAGAGCGACATCGAATGGTTGATCCGGATGTTCGCCGAGGCCGCGGGCCGGGTCGCCGCCGCCGGAGCGGACGCCGTCGAGATCCACGCCGCCCACAACTACGTGCTCGGCGCCTTCCTCAGCCGCTACACGAACCAGCGCACCGACGGATACGGCGGGTCGCTGGAGAACCGGGCCCGGCTGACCTGCGAGGTGATCCGCGCGGTCAAGGCCGAGGTCGGCGACCGCCTCGCCGTCATCGTGCGGCTGGCAGGGCAGGAATACGGTGAGACGGACGGCCTGACCGTCGAGGAATCCGCTGCTGCCGCAGTGCTGTTCGAGCAGGCCGGTGCAGATGCCCTCCACGTCACTGGCACCGCGCTGAACGCGTTCGCGAATTTCACCGACGGCCCGTTGCCGGACAAGGTCGGCTACTACACCCACAACGCGGCGGTCATCAAGCGTGCGGTGTCGATCCCCGTCATCACCGTCGGCCGCATGCTGCCGGAGGTCGGCGAGCGAATGATCGCCGAGGGCGTCACCGACTTCGTCGCGATGGGACGTCAGTTGCTGGCCGATCCCGCGCTCGTCGCCAAGCTCAAGCAGGGCCGCAGCGAGCAGATCCGCCCGTGCATCAACTGCTATGTGTGTGTGCAGGAGAACTTCTGGGATGCCACGCCCATCTGTGCGGTCAATCCGGCGCTGGGCAACGAGACACTCGTGCCGTTCGTCCGCACTGCGGCGCCGAAGCACGTCGTCGTGGTGGGTGCCGGGCCGGGCGGCCTCGAGACTGCGCGGGTCGCCACCGAGCGCGGGCACCGCGTCACCGTCCTGGACAAGACCGACCGGCTGGGCGGGACCCTGTGGTTCTCGACCCTCACCACCCCCGACAACGAGCGGCTGCTGAAATGGCTGACGGCCGAGGTCACCCGCCTCGGCATCGACGTGCGGCTCGGCGCCGAGGCCACCTCCGCATCGATCCGCGCCCTGGAGCCGGACGTGGTGGTCGTCGCGACGGGCGCCGTGCGGGAACGTCCCACCGTGCCGGGCGGGGACTTGCCGCACGTGCACACCGGCGACAGCATGCGTGCGCTCATGACGGGTGCGGGCGACGTCTCCGATCAGTCCCCGGTGCTGCGGGTGATGGGCCGGGTGGGCAGGCTCGCCGGTATCACCACGAGCCCTCGGAGGATCCGTGATCTGAGCCGGCGGTTCCTGCGTTTCCTGCCGATGGCGAAGGACGTCGTCGTGATCGGCGGGTCGCTCGTCGGGCTCGAACTCGCGGAGTTCATGGCCGAGCGGGGAAGCCGGGTGACGCTGCTCGCCGAGGGGAAGCAGCTCGGGGTGCCGATGGCGATGCCGCGCCGGTGGACCGCCGTCAAGCACGCGCGCGAGGTCGGCCTCGAGGTGCATCGTGGTGCGACGGTTCAGCGCATCACCCCGAAGACGGTGGAGTTCACCGTGGATGGCGAGACGAAATCGGTACGCGCCCGCATGGTCGTGGTCGCGTCCGATGTGTCGGCGGCAGCACCGCTCGCCGACGAACTGGCCGGCTCGGACATCGATGTCCGCGTCGTCGGGGACGCGGGTCGGGTCGACTACATCGAGGGCGCCATCCACAGTGCCTGGAAGGTCGCGACCGAACTCTGAAAACAGGCAGGTGGCGACCGATCTGTGAAACAGCGGGTGGCGGCCGGCTCGCGCACTCACGAACCGGTCGCCACCCGTCGGATCAGGCTTCCCGGTCACCCGGCGCCGCGAACCTGTCGCGGTGCACGGCCTCCTCGAGCCGGCGCCCCTTGCGCCAGCCGAACCGTTCGAGGTCGGGTATCTCCTGGAGCCGCGTGACCGGGCCGACACACAGCCACGCGATGGGACGCACGGGTGCGCTCACTCCGACGAAGTCGGCGAGGAAGTCCTCCTCGTAGAACGACACCCATCCCACGCCGAGACCCTCGGCGGTCGCGGCGAGCCACAGGTTCTGGATCGCCAGCACGGCCGAGAACAGGCCGGATTCGTCGATGGTGTGACGGCCGAGGATGTGCTTGCCGCCGCGTTCGGGGTCGTAGGTGACGACGACGCCGGTCCCCGATTCGACGATGCCTTCGATCTTGATGGGGTCGAAGGTGCTCTTCCGGTCCTCGGGGAGCGAGTCGGCGAACGCCTGCCGGCAACCGGCGACGTGCTCGGCGAACTCCTTCAGCCGCTGTTCGTCCTGTACGACGACGAAGTCCCAGGGCTGGGTGTTGCCGACACTGGGTGCGTGATGGGCGGCCCGCAGGATGCGCATCAGCGTGTCCTCGTCGAGCCGTTCCCCGCTGAATTCTGCACGGACGTCGCGACGCATGCGGATGATGTCGTACAGCGCGTCCCGCGCTTCTGTGCCGAACATGTCAGGCCGGCAGGATCTCTTCGAGGGCGTCGAGGATCTCGGGCGCATCCGGTTCCGTGCGGGGACGGAAGCGCGCGGCGACCGTGCCGTCGGGAGCGATGAGGAACTTCTCGAAGTTCCACTGGATGTCGCCGGCCTCGCCGGAGGCATCCGGGTGCTTGGTGAGCTCGGCGTAGAGCGGATGCCGGTTCTCGCCGTTGACCTCGATCTTCTCGAGCAGCGGGAAGGTCACGCCGTAGGTGGCGGAGCAGAACTCCTGGATCTCCTCCGGCGTTCCGGGCTCCTGACCCATGAACTGATTGCACGGCACGCCCACGACGAACAGTCCGCGGTCGCGGTATTCCTGCGCGAGCTTCTCGAGTGCCGTGTACTGCGGGGTCAGGCCGCACTTGGACGCGACGTTCACGACGAGTACCGCGTGGCCCTCGTACGAGCCGAGATTCGTGGGTTCACCCGAGAGGGTGTTGATCGGGATGTCCTGGAGAGGCGTGGTCATGCATCCAAACTATCGTGTGCCCGATCACTCCCCCGAACATCGGCGTGCTACATCTTCTCCCCCGGCAGCGCGGCGGCCTGTCTCACCCACTTCCGGACCTTCTCCTCGTCGAGGTCCTCGAGCCGGCGGATGTCGTGATAACGCCGCCGGCGCGTAGTCGCTACAGAAATAGCTGTCCGCTACGGAAAATTTCCGTAGCGGACAGCCATTGTCGTAGCGGATGCCGGATCAGACGGACACCTTCTCCAGCTTCGCCGGTTCGCGCTCGGGAGCGGGCTCGTGATCGTCGATCATCATGCTCTCGTCGAACGGCAACCGTCCGCTGAGCACCTCGTCGACGCGGTCACGGTCCACCGACTTGGTCCACGTGCCGATGAGCAGGGTCGCGATGGCGTTGCCGGAGAAGTTGGTGACGGCACGCGCCTCGGACATGAACCGGTCGACACCGACGATCAGGCCGACACCGTCGAGCAGGTCGGGGCGGTGGCTCTGCAGACCGCCGGCCAGCGTCGCCAGACCGGCACCGGTGACCCCGGCCGCACCCTTCGAGGCGACGATCATGAACAGCAGGAGCGAGATCTGCTCACCCATGTTCAGGGGACTGCCCATCGCGTCGGACACGAACAGGGCGGCCATCGTCAGGTAGATCGCGGTGCCGTCCAGGTTGAACGAGTAACCGGTGGGCACGACCACGCCGACGGTGGTGCGCTGGACACCGAGGTGCTCCATCTTGGCGATCAGACGCGGCAGCGCGGACTCCGACGACGACGTCGCAAAGATGAGGAGGTACTCGCGGGCGAGGTACTTCGCGAGCTTGAACACCGAGACACCGGAGACCGCTCGCAGCAACGATCCGAGAACACCGAAGACGAACACGACGCACGTGAGGTAGAAGGCGATCATCAGAACACCGAGCTGCAGGACCGCGCTCAGACCGGTCTGGCCGACGACGTTGGCGATGGCACCGAAGGCACCGATCGGGGCGAGCCACAGGATCATCGTCAGGATGCGGAAGACCAGCTTCTGCAGGTGGCCGATGCCCCGCAGGATCGGTTCACCCGACTTGCCGATGCCCTGGATGGCGAAGCCGACGAGCAGCGCCACGAACAGGGTCTGCAGGACGCTGCCCTCGGTCAGTGCGGACAACAGGGAGGTGGGGATGATCGACGCGATGAAGTCGACGGTGCCGCCGGCGGCATGCGCCTTCTCGGCGAGTTCGGCACCCGAGCCGGCGTTGGCCGGATCGAGGGTGAGCCCCGAACCCGGGTCGAGCAGGTTGCCCACACCCAGGCCGATCGCGAGGGCCACGGTCGACATGCCCACGAAGTAGATCAGCGCGAGTCCACCGATCCGGCCGACGCTCGCCGCTGCCCGGACCGACCCGATGCCGAGCACGATGGTGCAGAAGATCACCGGGCTGATCATCATCTTGATCAGGTCGACGAACATGGTGCCGAGGACACCGAGCGACTTGCCCGTCTCGGGGGCCAGCCATCCGACGGCGATACCGGCGACGACGGCGATGATGACGCCGATGTACAGCCAGTGGGTACGGTCGCGGCGTTTCTCGCCCCGCACGGTTGTGGTGCTCATGGAGTGCCCTTCGATCATGCGCGGGCTCGTCGCGCGATGTTCACGGATAACGGGATGCGGTGACGCACCGGCGAGGACTCGGGAATCGACCGTGGTTCGGTCGGGTACTACGGGACCCTGGTAGGGGCCGCTCCGCGCCCGGGTGGTGACCGGCATCACGTCCACATAAGGACATGGTGGTGGCCGGGTCGCCGCGGGAGAAGTTTGTGTACATAGTGTTCACGGGAGGTGAACGGTGAACCGTCGCCAGGCGAGACCGCCGATGAGCGTGGCGGGCCAGCTGCTCATCCTCCAGCTGGTGGTGTTCACGGTGATAGCGATCGTGGCGGGTGCGCTCATCGTCGTCGACGAACGCCGCGACGCCGACGAGGCCACGCGCCGCACCGTGACGGATATCGCAGTGACAGCCGCGCTCTTCCCGGAGGTCGCGGACGGGTTGCTCTCCCCCGATCCGACCGCAGCGCTCCAGCCCCGCGCCGAGCAGATCCGCGAGGCGACAGGGGTGGACTTCGTCGTCGTCGTGGACCCCGAGGGCATCCGCGTGACACATCCGGTGCCGGAGCAGATCGGGTTGCCGTACACGGGCCACACCGATGAGGCCCGTTCGGGCACGCCGTTCACCGAGACGTACACGGGCAGCCTCGGATCGTCGATCCGCACCATCGCGCCGGTCTACGACGACGGCACGCTCGTCGGATTCGTGTCGGTCGGGGTGACACGGGAGAGGATCGCCGAGAACTTCGTGCGGAGCCTTCCGGGCATCGTCGGCCTGGTGGCGGCCGGGCTCGTGGTCACCGCGGCGGGCGGATACCTGATCGCGCGGCGCCTGCGCCGTCAGACCCTCGGGCTCGATCCCGACCAGCTGCGGCGCATGTACGAACACCACGACGCCGTCCTGCACTCGATCGGTGAAGGGCTGCTGGTGTTCGGTGGAGCACCCGGCGCCTCACCGCAGGTCGACGTCGTCAACGACGAGGCACGCCGCCTGCTCGGCCTTCCCCCGACCGGGCCGGTCCCCTTCGACGCCCTGCCCGAGACACTGCGCGAACTCGCAACCACCGGCGAGGCACGCGACGAGGTGCACCTGACGCGCGACCGCACCCTCGTCGTCAACAGCGACGCGGTGAACTGGAACGAGCGCCGCATCGGCACCGTCGTCACCCTCCGCGACCACACCGAGTTGCGCGGTGTCCTCGGTGAACTCGACTCGGTCCGCGGATTCGCCGAGTCGCTGCGGGCGCAGGCCCACGAGTCGGCGAACCGTCTGCACACCATCGTCACGATGGTCGAACTCGGCCGGACGGAGGACGCGGTCGCGTTCGCGACGCAGGAACTGGCGGTCTCCCAGCACCTGATCGACAGGTTGACAAGTGCCATCCACGAGCCGGCGCTGTCGGCGTTGCTGCTCGGCAAGATCGACGAGGCGGCCGAGCGAGGTGTGGAACTGACCGTCACCGACGACACGGAACTGGGCCCGGTTCCGTCCATCCCGGCGCGCGATATCGTCACCCTCGTCGGGAATCTCATCGACAACGCCATCGACGCCTCCCATGCGTCGGACGACCCATGGGTGGAGGTGACTGTGCGTCGGGACGATTCGTCGATGATCGTCGAGGTCGCCGACAGCGGGCCGGGGATGTCGCCGGAGGTGCTGGCCCAGGCCATGCAGCGCGGCTACTCCACCAAGTCCGAGCAGCGCGGCCTCGGACTCGCACTCGTCGCCCAGGTCGTGGCGCGTCACGGGGGAACTCTGCGCACCGAACCGTCGCTGGGTTCGATGATCGTCGCCGTGATCCCCTTGGAGAGCCGGTCGTGATCCGGGTGCTCGTCGTCGAGGACGAACCGCTCATCGCCGAGGCCCACCGCGAATACGTCGGGAGGGTGGACGGGTTCGAGGTGGTAGGTGTCGCGCACACGGGTAGCGACGCCGTGCGGGCGGTCGCGTCGGCTGCGCGGGTGGGCACACCGGTGGATCTGGTGCTGCTCGACATCGGGCTCCCCGACACGAGCGGCCTCGAAGTGGCTGCACGCCTGAGCGCCGGTCGTCCGAGTCCCGACATCATCGCCGTCACGTCGAACCGCGATCTGGAGGTCGTGCGGACGGCGGTCGCGCGGGGTGTGGTGCTGTATCTGCTCAAGCCGTTCACCTTCGCGGCACTGCAGGACAAGCTCGAACAGTACGTGGCCTACCGCTCGGCGTTGCGCGACGCCGAGACCGCGGCGGGCCAGCACGATATCGATCGCGCCATGTCGGCTCTGCGCACGAGCAGTTCCCGTCCGTCCACACCCAAGGGCATCTCCCCCGACACGCTGTCGAAGATCACCGATTTCCTTCATCACGCCGACGGGCCGCGAACCGCTGCGGAAGTCGGATCGGCCGTGGGGGTCTCACGCGTGACGGCGTGGCGTTACCTCGAACGGCTCGCCGACGACGGAGCCGCGACCCGCATCACCGAGTACGGCCGCGCCGGCCGGCCTCAGGTCCGGTACGAACTGCGCAGGTGAGCGGTCTGCTATCGGCTACACAGTTCGTCATTCGCGTCGGCAATTCGGAAGTTGTCAACCTGTCTGAGACAGATGGGTGATGTTGATTCCGGTCGGTCGAGGTAGTGGTGGTGCCAGCGGCCGGCGCTGGAACCGCTGCGGGTGCCGGGCATGGATCCGGTCGAGTCGGTCCTGCCGGCGTCGGTGTTCCTCGACGGCGGTGCCGAGGAACACCGACGCGGGGGTGTGTCGACCCAACCCACTGTGGCGGTGTTCGAGGGCGTATCGGGTCATGAATTCCTCGGTCCACCGCCGGGCATGGTCGATGCTGTCGAACCGGTGCGGACACGACAGGTCGTACTTGATGGTTTTGAACAACGACTCGGAAAACGGATTGTCGTCACTGACCCGCGGCCGTGAGTACGAGGGCAGGACCTGCTGCTCGTCGAGCGCATCGAGCAGTGCGGTCGAGCGCATCGAGGCCCCGTTGTCGGCGTGCAGCACCGTCGGTGCCCCGAACGCGGTGAACGCTTCGGTGAACATTTCCACCGCCGCAGCGGCGGTCTCGGCGTACTCGATGCGCCAGGCCACCGGGAACCGCGAATACACATCGATCACCAGATACAGCAGATACCGGTCCTGGGTGCGTGGCCCCTTGAGCACAGTGATGTCCCACGACCACAATGTGCCCACCGCCGGAGCCGGAACGACCGGTTTGCGGCGGCTGATCCCCGATCCCGGGCCGCCGCTGCGGCTGCGGCGTCGGTCCCCGACCAGGTTCTGCGAGTGCGCCACTCGATAGAAACTCGACTGGGAACACTCCACCAGCCCTTCATCGAAGGACCGCCAATACAGTTGGCACACAGACAGATGGGTGTTCCCCTCGGCGAGGATCACCTCGACGATGGTGTCCTTCTCGGCCGGTGACAACGCGGCCGGCTGGTGCCGGTCCCGCTGCCGGATCGGATCGGACACCGGCCGATAGTGCCGATACCCGCGCACCTCCCGGTAGTAGCGGGCCCGGGGGATCCCCAGCAATGCGCAGCCACGCACGATCGGCACGCCGGCTGCGGCCAACGCGGTGACGGTGTCGGTCAGGACAGTCCTCGGCGTTCGAGCCATTGCGCGTACTCGCGGGCACTCATCAACGACGGCGGGATCTGCGGGTCCTCGTCGGTCGAGCTCTTGGTGATCCCTTGCAAGAGCTCGAATGCTTTTCCCAGGATTTCCACGGCGGCGTCGCCCTGGGCGACCTTCTCGCGGAGGCGTTCGTTCTCTTTGCGGAGTTTGGCCAGCTCCGCACGGTCTCGACTGTCCACTCGGTCCCTCGACTTGTCTGCTGCGGTCACCATCGACGCTTCCAAGTCTCCCGAATCCCGGGCGTGGATCCAACGTGCGATGGTGGCGTAGTCGAGGTTGGTCTCGCGCAGTAGGCGGGTCTTGGCACCGACTTCGATGCATTGGTCCCACTGCCGTAGGAACTCGATCTTGTAGGCGATGGAGAACGCGCGTTTGCCGGTGCGGGTCCGCCCAACAGGGATGTCGATCATTGGTGTGCTCCGATCCCCGCGCTGATTGCCAGGTGTCTCACGAACATCCTGACAACCAGCGAATTGCTGCGGCGAATAGCGAGAACGCGAGCGGATACCGAGCTCAGCCCGCAGCGGTCTCCGCGCGGCAGGCGCCCGACGTCTCGAGCACCCACGCGAACTCGAACGCGACCTCGCGCCACTTCTCGTACCGGCCCGACACACCGCCGTGTCCCGCGCTCATCTCCGTCTTGAGCAGCAACGGCGCATCGCCGGTCTTCGTCGCGCGCAGCTTGGCGACCCACTTGGCGGGTTCGACGTAGAGCACGCGCGTGTCGTTGATGCTGGTGATCGCGAGGATCGCCGGGTAATCCTTGGCCTCGACGTTCTCGTAGGGGCTGTACGAGCGCATGTACTCGTACACCTCTGGGTTCTCGAGCGGGTTGCCCCACTCGTCCCATTCGATCACCGTGAGCGGCAAGGACGGATCGAGGATCGACGTGAGCGGGTCGACGAACGGGACGTTCGCGAGGATGCCCGCGAACAGCTCGGGTGCGATGTTCGCGACCGCACCCATGAGCAGGCCACCGGCACTGCCGCCGTCGGCGACCAGCTTCTCCGGGCTCGTGACGCCGGCGTCGATCAGGTGCCGCGCGCACGCCACGAAGTCGGTGAAGGTGTTCTTCTTCGTCAGCGACTTGCCGTTCTCGTACCAGTGCCGGCCCATCTCGCCGCCGCCGCGCACGTGCGCGACCGCGAAGACCATGCCCCGGTCGAGCAGCGACAGGCGTGCGACGGAGAAGGCCGGGTCGATGCTCGCTTCGTACGAGCCGTAGCCGTACAGCAGCGTGGGCGCGTTCTCGGGGGTGCCCTTGCGCGCGACGATCGACAGCGGGATCTTCGTGCCGTCCTCGGCGGTCGCCCACTCGCGGCGCTGCTCGTAGAGCGTCGGGTCGAACTCGCCGAGCACCGGCTGCGACTTGAGCAGCTTCAGCTCACCGGTGCTCACGGTGTAGTCGTAGACCCGGCTCGGGGTGATGAACGACGTGTAGCCCAGACGCAGTGTGGGCTGGGTCCATTCGGGGTTCGCGCCCGGTCCGACGGCGAAGAGTTCCTCGTCGAACTCTAGTTCGGTGAGCTTGCCGTAACCCTCGTCGGTCAACGGCCACACCGCGAGTCGGGTGAGGGCTTCGCGGCGGTAGCCGAGCACGAGGTGTCCCTCGAACGCGTCGACGTCCTCGAGGCGCACGTCGTGCCGGTGCTCGATCAGGGTGCGCAGCGCGGACGGGTCGTCGACGGGAGCCTCGGCGAGGACGAAGTTCTCGGCCTTCTTCCCCGTCTCGGGGTCGACGTCGTTGTGCAGGATCAGGAAGCGGTCCTCACCGGCGATCACGGCGTGCTCGGCACCGTACTCGACACCTTCGCGGCGCGGCAGGATCACACGGAATTCGCCTGTGGGGTTCTCGGATTCGAGCACCCATCCCTCGGTGGTGATCTTCGAGCCGACCCAGATCATGAGGTACTTCTCGCTGCGGGTCGAACCGATCGACACCCAGTACCGCTCGTCGGGTTCGTGGAAGACCTTCACGTCCTCGTCGACGGAGGTGCCGAGCTTGTGCCGCCAGACGGTGTCGGGTCGCCACGACTCGTCGACCGTCTGGTAGAAGACGTGGCTGTGGTCGAGCGCCCACGTCGCTCCCGGTGCGGTGCCGGGGATCTCGTCCGCCCGCATCTCACCGGTGGTGAGGTCCTTGATGCGCAGGGTGTAGCGCTCGTCGCCCACGACGTCGGTCGAGTACGCGAGCAGCGTGCCGTCGTGGCTGATCGAGAACGCCCCGAGCGAGAAGAACTCGTGCCCTTCCGACTCGACGTTGCCGTCGAGGAGCACCTGCTCGCCGGGGAGTTCCACACCAGGCGTGACGTCGGGCGGTGTCCAGTCGTCGGCGTCGGCGATCGGGCACCGGCACTGGATCGCGTACTGCTTGCCCTCGACGGTGCGGGCGTAGTACCACCAGTCACCCATCCGGGTGGGGACCGACATGTCGGTCTCCTGGGTGCGCGACCTGATCTCCTCGAAGATCGCCTCACGCAGCGGAGCGAGATGTTCCGTCTGCGCCTCGGTGTACGAGTTCTCCGCTTCCAGGTACGCGACGACCTCGGGGTCGTTCTTGTCGCGCAGCCATTCGTAGTCGTCGACGAAGGTGTGCCCGTGATGGGTGCGCTCGAGCGGCACCTTCTTCGCGACCGGCGGAGTGATCTTCGAGGAGGTCATATGCGGTCAGCCGATCCAATCGTCGAAGGACAGTCCCGAAATACGTTCGTACGCCTCGATGTAGCGAGCTCGCGTCTTGTCGACGACGTGCTGCGGCAGCGGCGGGGGCGGGGTGTCGGAGGCGCGGTCCCAGCCCGATTCGGGTCCGGTGAGCCAGTTCCGGACGATCTGCTTGTCGAAGCTGGGCTGAACCTTGCCCTCCTCGTACTCGTTCGCGTCCCAGTAGCGGGACGAATCCGGGGTGAGGACCTCGTCGGCGAGCACCAGATTGCCGGCCTTGTCGAGACCGAACTCCAACTTGGTGTCGGCGAGCAGGATGCCGCGGTCGGACGCGTACATGGCGGCGCGGTCGTAGATATCGAGCGTGTCCTGACGCAGCTTCATCGCCAGGTTCAGACCGACCTTCTCGACGACGTCGTCGAAGGAGATGTTCTCGTCGTGGTCGCCGAGCGCAGCCTTGCTGGCCGGGGTGAAGATCGGTTCGGGCAGTCTGCTGGCCTCGACGAGCCCCTGGGGCAGGGTGACACCGCAGACGGAGCCCGTGGCTTGGTAGTCGAGCAGGCCGGAGCCAGTGAGGAAGCCTCGGGCGACGCACTCGACGGGCACCATCTCGAGGCGCTTGACCACGAGTGCGCGGCCGAGGACCTCCTCGGGGATACGCTCGTCGTCGGGTTCTCCCGCGAGGTGGTTGTTGGTGGCGTCGAGCAGCTTGAAGAAGAACACGCTCATCGCAGTGAGGACCCGTCCCTTGTCGGGGATCGGGGTCTCGAGCACGTGATCGTAGGCCGAGATCCGGTCACTGGCGACGAGGAGCAGGTGCTCGTCGTCGATCACGTACAGATCACGCACCTTGCCGCCGGCGAGGTGTTGGTAGGACTCGAGTGAAGGACGCACGCTGACACCCTAGTGCTCATCGAGTGGGCGTACCGCACCCCGTGGCGGATATCCCACTCGTTCACCGCCGGGTGGAACAACGAACGTATGAGTGGGAACAGGAGTGGCATGGCCGCATCGTCGCGAGTGGACGTCGGGTTCGGGTCCGAGCGGGGCCCGATCCTCATCGCTCTGATGCTCGCCACCTCCCTCGTGGCGCTCGAGAGCACCATCCTGGCGACCGCGATCCCGACGATCGTCGCGGACCTGGGCGGCTTCACGCAGTTCCCGTGGTTGTTCTCCGCCTATCTGCTCACGCAGGCGGTGCTCGTCCCGGTCTACGGCAAACTCTCCGACGTCTTCGGCCGCACTCCGCTGTTGTTGTTCGGGATCGGGGTGTTCGCGGCGGGTTCGGTGCTGTGCGCGGTGGCGTGGAGCATGCCGGCGCTGATCGCGTTCCGCGCGGTGCAGGGACTCGGCGCCGGTGCGGTGCTGCCGATGGCACAGACGATCGCCGGGGACATCTACACGGTCGCCGAGCGCGCCAAGGCGCAGGGCTATCTCGCCAGTGTGTGGGGCATGTCGGCGGTGATCGGCCCGGCCGTGGGCGGTGTCTTCGCAGACTTCCTGTCGTGGCGGTGGATCTTCTGGATCAACCTGCCGTTGTGTGCCCTCGCGGCGTGGGTGCTCGTCCGCAACTTCCGCGAGGACACGCCGTCGGGACCGCGACCGCGCGTGGACTGGGCCGGCGCGGCGACACTCGCGGTAGGCGCCGCCCTGCTGATCCTCGGCCTGCTCGAGGGCGGGCAGTCATGGGCGTGGACGTCGGCGACCGGGATCGGCATCTTCGCCGCCGGTGCAGCCCTGATCGCGGTGTTCGTGTGGATCGAGTCCCGCGCCGCCGAGCCGATTCTGCCGATCCGGCTGTTCACGCGACGTGTGCTGGTCACCACCAGCGCGGTGTCGTGCCTGGTGGGCGCGGTCGTGCTGGGCCTGACCTCGTACGTTCCGTCGTTCGTGCAGGGCGCGCTGGGGACCACGGCGCTCGTCGCGGGCTTCACGCTGGCGACGATGACGATCGGCTGGCCGATCGCGGCGGCGCAGTCGGGCCGGCTCTATCTGCGGATCGGTTTTCGCAACACCGGTCTGGTGGGTGCGGTGCCGCTGTTGTGCGGCGCGGCGCTGTTGACGCAGGTCGGGGTGGATTCGGCTCCCGGGGAGGTGGCGCTCTGCTGCGTGCTCGTGGGACTCGGGATGGGGTTGATCGCCAGTCCCGCGCTGATCGCGGCGCAGTCCAGCGTCGACTGGTCCGAGCGGGGCGTCGTCACGGGCGCGAACGCCTTCGCACGTGCGATCGGCAGCGCGGTGGGCGTGGCGGTGTTCGGTGCGCTGGCCAATGCAGCCCTCGGGGGCGCAGCGGCGGACGAGACCGTCACCGGAACTCCCGGTGCGGCGCAGTTGGCGGACTCGGTGGCGCCGGTGTTCGTCGCCGTTCTGGTCTGCGCCGTCCTGCTGGTGTCGTGCGTGTGCCTGATCCCGAACCGTCCGGCGGCGGCCGGGTAGGCGACACGCCGCGTGCCTATACCGTTACCTACGAGCTGTTTCGTATTCGCTCGAGATCGGGCACCATCTCTGCGGTGAGAACGACAAGCGGCGGCAAGGACACCATCGACGACGTGACGTACTTCCCCGTCGGAGCTGCGGAGCATGCTCTGCAGCGACTGGCACACGCTACGGCGATGCAGGACACGACGGATTACGAGTCGCTGCGCTCTGCCATGGACGCGGAGTTTTTCTGGCGCGGTGTCGCCGAGACCTTCCGGATCGCCGACGAGGCGTTCCGGATCGTGTCGTCCGCGACACGCGACCGGCAGGACATCTGCGCGCACGTCATGGCACGCGCTGCCGACTGGGTGGGCACCATCGAGCTCGCCACCGAGGGATCCCGGTTGTACGGCGCGCTCGTCGCTTACACCCAGGGCGTCAGCGAAGGGTATTCGGCCGTGGAGGCCTGGGCGCGCGACGGACGGGTATGACGCGAAAGCGCTGATCGACGCGAAGGCGGGGCCGGGGATCACCCCGGCCCCGCTCGTCGACCCGCAGGTCAGCCCACAGCTTCGAGATCGCCCGTGTCCTCGAACCGCCGTAGCGTCGGGGTCGCAACGAACATGATCGCGATGATCACCACACCGGCCACGCCGTAGATGGTCAGGGCCATCGAGATCGGCACCAGCGAGGCCACGACGCCCGCCGCGACCGCGCCGACGGAGGTACCGGCCGTCACCTGCGCGCCCCACACGGCCGCGATCCGTCCGCGGTACTCGTCGGAGGTGTTGCGCTGGACGGTCGCGTACCGCACGACGTCCGCGAGCGAGTCGCCGAAACCGTGCGCGGCCAGACCGAGCAGCACGACGGCGAGGACGCCGGTCGCGCCGGCACCCACCAGACCGGCGGCGGAGACCGCCATGAGCAGGTACACCACCAGCCCGTACCGGCGGATCGAGCCGGTCCAGCCGCTGGTCAGCGAGCCGACCACGGCTCCGACGGCGGGTGCGGTGTAGAGCAGGCCGACCACCGACGGTCCGACGCCGAGCACCTCGTCGGCGAACTCCGGGATCAGCACGGCCCAGCCGGACAGCAGCATCGCGAGGAATCCGACGATCAGCACCTGCCCCACCACGCGGTTGTGTGCCGCGTACCGGAAACCCGACACCACCGACTTCAGCGGTGATTCCTCCGCCACGTGCGTCGGCGGCAGCGACGGCAGGCGGGTGATGCAGAAGGTGGTGATCGCCGTGGTGAACGCCGCGAGCGCGTAGGCCACACCCACACCACCGGCGGCGATGACGACACCGCCGAGCGCCGGGCCGATCATGGATCCGAGGTCGGCGGTCAGCGCCATGAGCGCGCCGGCCGCGGCGAGCTTGTCGCGCGGGATCAGGCTGGGGGTGACCGCCATGAGCGCGGTCGACGAGATCCCGCCCGCGATGCCGTCGACGACGGCGAGCACGTAGATCGCCCACATCTGCGGTTCGGGCAGGAACGCGTTGATCGCCAGCAGCGCGAAGGCGACGCCCGCGGTGCCGCGGGCGAGGGCGATGACGTTCCGCCGGTCGTACCGATCGGCGAGCACCCCGCCCGCGAAGGTGGCCCCGAAGGTGGTCACACCGATCACCGCGGAGACGGCGGCGACCTGCGCCGTCGAGCCGGTGAGCTGGTACACCTGCACGGGCACGGCCACGATGAGGAAACCGAGACCGAACAGCGACACGACGCGTGCGGTGAACAGGTACCGGAACTCGCGGCTGGTCCGCAGCGGGTCGAGGTCGATGAGGAGCTTCTCGAAGACGGCCACGATCACCCGCTCATCCGCGGGTGAGCAGCGCGATCCACTGCTCGAGGTCGGGGGCGGAGGCGAGGTCCACGAAGTCGACCTCGACGCCGGCGCTACGCCACTGTTCCACGAGGGCCATCAGCCGGACGGAGTCGAGTCCCTGGTCGACGAGGCTCACCGAGGGGTCGAGTTCGTCGACGTCGATGTCCAGGATCCGGGCGGTGTCGGCGAGGACGGTAGTGCGATCGAGCATGGTGTTCTCCTTGTTTCGATGTGTGCAGGCGCTGTGCCCTGGTAAGCGGTGCCGGTGAGTTCTTTCGCGGCGACGACGACCTGCACCGTCTCCTGCCAGATCCGCGCGATCTCGGCGAGCGTGTCCGCGTCGATCACGTCCGCTGCGGCGGCGAACTCGCATTCCAGAACCGCGCCGTCCGGGGTGTCCTCGGTGATCGCGTCCACCTGCAGGACGTGGTCGAGCGGCATGTCCGGATCCACCGAACCCCCGATCGCAGCGGCGCCCGGTGCACCCGACCACGGGCTGCCCGACGCCTCGCCGAGCGTGAGCCGACCGAGGTAGTTGAAGACGACGGCCGGCGGCACGTACCGGGCGAAGCGGTCGCCGAAGTCCGGGTTCAGTCGACGCAGCAGGCCGAAGCCGATGCCGTTGTCGGGTCGTTCCCGCGACGCGCGGGCCACCGCACGCAGCACCGCGCCCGCGGCGTCGGTGTCCCGGGACGCGGACGCCACGTCGACCTCCGCCAGATCCACCGTCACCGGATACATCGACGTGAACCAGCCGACCGTGCGCGACAGGTCGGCACCGGGGACCACCTGCTCCTCCCGGCCGTGTCCCTCGAGGTCGATGCGGACCTGGTCGCCACCCCGGACCGACGCCACCGCGACGGCGAGGGCCGAGAGCAGGATGTCGTCGACGACGTTCGCGGCCAGGACCCGCTCGGTGACGTCGACGGGCAGTTGCACGCGGGTCGACCGGGTCGAGAGGACGGTGTCGCGTGCCGGGTCGAGCGGGCGCGAACCGAGCATCGGTTCGTCGGCGTCGACGGCACGCTGCCAGGCCGACCACGACGCGGTGATCCGCTCCGAGCGTGCCGCCTTCGCGAGTTCGTCCGCCCACACCCGGAAGGATGTGCCGCTCGACGACAGGGTCACCGTCTCCCCGCGTTCGGCCTGTTCGACGGCGTCGGCGAGGTCGGGGACGAGGATCCGCCACGACACGCCGTCCACCACGAGGTGGTTCACGACGATCAGGACGCGTCCGGCCTGCTGCGGCCCGAAGTCGAACCACACGATCTGCACCATCGTCCCGTTCTCGGGATCGAGTGCGGCGTACGCGTTCTCACGCTCCTCGTCGAACAACTCGTCCCAGTCCCGGCCCGTGGCGTCGACGCGCCGCACGGCTGCGGTGAGGTCGGGAACGGTCTCGGGGACCGTCCACGACGGCCGTCCCTCGTCGTCGATGCGGAAGGTCGAACGCAGCATCGGGTGGGCGGCCACGAGCGCCTCGACCGCGGTCCGCAGAACGCCGAGCGTGAGTCCGACCGGCGCGACGAGCAGGCGTGCCTGTGAGAACCGGGACAGGCCCGTCCACTGCTCGAGGGTGTCCCACACGATCGGCGTGACGGTCACCTCCCCCGTCGCCTCGCCGACGGCAACAGGGTGGGTGTCTCCCGTGTCGTCGTCCACGGCGGCCGCGAGCGCTTCCACGGTGCGCAGTTCGATCACCTGGCGGGTGGTGATCCACAGCCCGGCGGCCCGGACCTTCGACACGAGCTGGATCGAGACGATCGAATCGCCACCGAGCGAGAAGAAGTCGTCGTCGATCCCCACCCGGTCGAGCCCGAGCACATCCGCGACGAGATCGGCGAGGACCCGCTCGGTGCCGGTGCGCGGCGCACGCGCCCCGACCAGCGACGAGAAGTCCGGTTCGGGCAGGGCCTTGCGGTCCACCTTGCCGTTGGCGGTGACGGGGAAGGTGTCGAGCACCAGCACCACGGCGGGCACCATGTAGTCGGGCAGGCGCTCGGCGACCGCGGCACGGACCACCGCCGGATCGACGTCGCCGTCGGGGGTCACGTAGCCGACCAGGCGTGTCACGCCGCGACTGTCGGTGTGCGCGTCCACGACCGCGTCCCGCACCCCGCGCACCGCGGTCAGCGCGGCCTCCACCTCACCGAGTTCGACCCGGAAGCCGCGGATCTTGACCTGATCGTCGCCGCGGCCGAGGAATTCGAGCACGGGCCGGCCATCGGCACCACGCACCCGCCGGACGAGGTCGCCGGTGCGGTACATACGGGTGCCGTCGTCGGCGAAAGGATTCGGCACGAACCGCACCGTCGTGAGGTCGGGTCGGCCGAGATATCCGCGGGCGACACCGGCACCGGAGACGTACAGTTCGCCGACCACACCCATCGGGACGGGCCGGAGCATCGCGTCGAGGACGTACGCGCCGGCGCCGTGCACGGCCCGGCCGAGGCACGGTGTGTCGGCGTCGGTGACGGCCCCGATGAGAGAGTCCACGGTGCATTCGGTCGGTCCGTAGAGGTTGAAGGCGCGCCCGTCGGTCAGCTCCCGCAGTCGCTGCCACGACGCCGGATTGACTGCCTCGCCACCGAATCCGACGGAGGCGGGGCGGTGTCCGCTCTCGTACAGTCCGGCAGCGAGCATGCGGTCGAGGAAGGACGGGGTGACCTCGAGGAAGTCGAGTTCGTGCTCGAGCGTGTATGCGACCATCCGTTCGGGATCACGCATGGTGTCCTCGTCGAAGACGTGCACCGTGTGTCCGTCGAGCAGCCACAGGGTCGGCTGCCACGAGGCGTCGAAACCGAACGACCACGCGTGCCCGACGCCGACGGAATCGCGTCCGGACGCCGCTACGGTCGGGACGTAGAGATCCGCGCGGTGGCTCTCGAACAGGTTGAGCAGGTTCGCGTGCGTGACCGCGACACCCTTCGGCAGTCCGGTCGAACCGGAGGTGTAGATGACGTACACGCCGTTGTGCGGGCGCAGCGCACCGCGGCGGTCGGCATCCGTCAGTGGGGCGGTGGAGAATTCGCCGAGTTGCAGGTCGGGGTCGTCGAGCACCACGATCCTCGTGTCGCCTGCGATGGGGACGATACCGTCGAGAACCGAGGCGACCGTGACGATCACCTGTGGTCGAGAGTCGGACACCATGTGCGCCAGTCGATCCTGCGGATAGGACGGGTCCATCGGCACGTACACGCCACCCGACGAGATCGCCGCCGCGATCGCGACGACCATGTGCTCGGACCGCGGCAGCGCGAGTCCCACGACCGTCTCCGGTCCGACTCCGGCGTCGACGAGGAGCCGCGCGAGTCGCGCGGAGCGCCCGCCCAGTTCCGCGAACGACAGTGTCGTGCCGTCGGCAACCACCGCAGGTGCGTGCGGGGTGCGGGCGATCTGCCGCGCCAGGAGATCGGCGACGGTCGCCGCTCCGCTCGACGGGGCCGCGGGGGTCGTCGACCGGTCGCTGCGCAGACCGGCCCGCTCGGCGGTCGTGAGCACATCGAGTTGCGCCACGGTGCCGGGGTTCTCGGCGACGAGCTGGTCGAGGATGCGGACGAGGCGCTCCCCCAGTGCGGTGGCGTCGTCCTCGGTGAACAGATCGGTCCGGTACTCGAGGCCGAGGTGCAGTTCGTCCTCCAGTCCCGCGACCAGCACGAGCGGGAAGTTCGTGGCGTCCGAACCCCCGACCGATCCGACCCGCACGCCGCCGTCCCGTTGCGCCGCGCCGAGGGCGTCGCGGTCGACGGGGTAGTTCTCGAAGACGAGGAGGGTATCGAACAGTTCGCCGATCCCGACGGCACGTTGGATGTCGGCGAGACCGACGTACTGGTGGTCCATCACGCGGTTCTGGGTGCCGTGCGTGCGAGTGACGAGATCGGTGATCGACTCCCCCGCCTGCGTGCGGACGCGTACCGGGACGGTGTTGATGAACAGGCCGATCATCGATTCCACGCCCGGCACGTCGGGGACGCGCCCGGAGACGATCGCACCGAAGACGACATCGGTTCTGCCGGTGAGCGACCCGACGAGAAGGCCCCAGGCGGTCTGCACGAGTCCGTTGACCGTGACGCCCTGTGCGCGGCTCGCTTCGACGAGCCGCCGCGACAGCCCGTCGGGCACGGCGACCGTCAGTTCGGCGGGAAACTGCGGTCGCAGCGCCGTACCGGACGGTGTGACGAGGGTGGGTTCGTCCACGCCGTCGAGCAACTCGCGCCACACTTCGACACCGGCCGCGACGTCCTGTTCGCCGAGCCAGTCGAGGTAGTCGGAGAACGACACGACCGGCGCGAGTCCGGCGGCGGAACCCCCGGCGGCGTAGATCTGCAGGAGTTCCTGCACGAGCAGCGGGGTGGACCAACCGTCGGAGACGAGGTGGTGCATCGTGAACAGCAGTCGCGCACGCGTCGGTCCCGCGACCACCAGCGTGAAGCGCACCAGGGGTGCGGCCGCGAGATCGAATCTGCGGGTGCGGTCGGCGGCGAGCAGTTCCGCCACCCGCGTGTCGAGTTCGCCGGGCTCGACGGTCCCGAGATCGACGACCTCCCAGTGCGGCTCGGCGGCACGACGGACGACGCCGATCGGTTCGCCCGCTGCGCCGAGTCGATAGCCGGTGCGCAGAACGGCGTGCCGGTCGACGAGTGCACGCACCGAGCGCTGCATCGTGCCGGCGTCGACGCGGCCGTCGAGGGCGAGGTCGGTCTGCATCGTGTAGACATCGACACCCTCGGCGACACTGCCCGATCCCGACGGCTCGTCCAGTCCGGCCAGGAAGTACATGCCGCGCTGCAGGGGTGTCAGCGGCACGACGTCCTCGATGCCGTCCGGATTTTCGGCGTGCAGTGCGAGCACCTCGTCGACGGACAACCCGGACGCCGTGAGCACCGACGGCACGGGGACGCCCACGGCACCGCCGGAGACCGTGTCGGTGAGAAGGTGCAGTGCCGCGAGCCAGCGCTGCCCGATCCGGCGGGCCCGATCGGCGTCGAGAGCACCGGTGGCGTAGGTGAACACCGCCGAGAGAGCGGGTCCGTCCGGTCCGTCCTCCGTGATCGCGTTGACGTCGAGGACGTGGTCGAGGGGCATGGCCGGATCGACGGAACCACCGAGCGCGGCCGCCTCGGGTGCGGCCGACCACGCGGAGTCGGCGGTATCGCCGAGGGTCATCCGGCCGAGGTAGTTGAACATCACCTCCGGGGTCCGGTAGCCATCGAAGCGGTCGCGGTCGTCACCGAGGAAACGCAGGAGACCGAAGGAGATTCCGTTGTCGGGAATGCGTTTCAGCGATTCGGTCGCGTGGGCGACGGCCCGGAGCGGAGCACCGCCGTCGAGTGCACGGTCTCCGCCGAGTTCGACCGTCACGGGGTACAGGGAGGTGAACCATCCGACGGTACGCGACAGGTCTGCACCAGGCACGATCTGTTCCTCGCGTCCGTGACCCTCGAGATGCACTCGCAGGGCGGATCCGCCGCAGACGTCGGTGACGGCGAGTGCGAGGGCCGCGAGCAGCACATCGCCGGTGCCGATACCGAGGGCGGACGGCACCGCGGTGAGGATGCGTTCGGTGACGTCGACCGGTACGTCGATCTCGACGGACGCCGAGGTCGACACGATGTCGCGCTGCGGGTCCAGGGCGCGGCTTCCCACCGCGGGCGAACTCTCGGCGGCGAGGGCGGATTCCCAGAGCGGCCACGATCCGGTGATCCGCTCGGACGAGGCCGCTTCGACGAGCGATTCCGCCCACTCCCGGAAGGACGTCCCGGTGTCCTCCGGCGCTGGCGTCTCCCCGCGGGTGGCCGCGGAGACGGCACCGGCGAGGTCGGGCACCAGGATCCGCCACGACACGCCGTCGACGACGAGGTGGTGCGCGACCACGACGATCCGTCCGGCCTGCTGCGGTCCCGGGTCGAGGAAAACCACGCGGAGCATCACCCCGGCTTCGGGGTCGAGTGCGTCGACAGCCTCCGCCGACGCTTCAGCGATGAGGTCGTTCCACGAAATTTGTTCCGTGGTCGAGTGATCCACTCGCCGGACGAGCGTCGCGGCCTCCGGGATGTCCTCGGGCACGATCCATGTCGCACCGCGACGAGTACGCCCCGACGGTCCCGAGTCGCCGACGGTGAACCGCGAGCGCAGCATGGGGTGGGCCGCGAGCAGTGCCCGCACACCCGTGACCAGATCCGTCTCCCGCAGGCCGACGGGGGCGACGAGCGTCCGGGACTGGGTGAATCGGCGCAGCAAGTCGAACGATCCGGACGCGAGGGATTCGTGCACGATCGGCGTGACGGGCACCGGGCCGGTCGCCGCCGTCCGGGCTCGCCGGGGTTCCTCGGCGGGTGCCTCGCACGCTGCGGCGAGTGCGGCTGCGGTGCGCAGTTCGAAGACCTGACGGGCGGTCACGCGCAGGCCGGCCGCGCGTAGACGCGACACGAGTTGGATGGAGACGATCGAATCGCCCCCGAGGGTGAAGAAGTCGTCGTGGACACCCACGCGGTCGAGGCCGAGGACGTCGGCGACGGTGGCGCACAGCGTCCGCTCGGTCTCGGTGCGCGGTTCGCCGGCACCCGCCAGGGACGAGAAGTCCGGTTCGGGCAACGCCGTCCGGTCGACCTTGCCGTTGGCCGTGATCGGAAGGACGGGAAGAGCGACGAGCACCGCCGGGACCATGTAGTCGGGCAACCGGTCGGCGAGCGCGGCCCGCACCTCAGCGGTGTCGGGTCCGTCGCCGACGATGTACCCGACGAGGCGGGTGGTCCCCCGGTGGTCGGTGTGTGCGACCACCACGGCGTTCCGCACGGCCGGATGCGCGGTGAGCGCGGTCTCGATCTCGCCGGGTTCCACTCGGAATCCGCGGATCTTGACCTGGTCGTCGTCGCGGCCGACGTATCCGAGTGTGCCGTCGTCCGTCCAGCGCACGACATCACCCGTGCGGTACATGCGGGCACCCGCGACCCCGTAGGGATCGGCGACGAAGCGTGCTGCGGTCAGGTCGTGGCGGCCGAGATATCCGCGGGTGACACCGTTTCCGGAGACGTACAGTTCACCGGCCACTCCGATGGGCACGGGACGCAGCCAGTGGTCCAGGACCCGCACGCTCGTCCCGGGAGTGGGACCGCCGATCGTCACGGTGTCCCCCGCGATGTGCGCGGAAGTCGCATCGACGGTGCATTCGGTGGGTCCGTAGCAGTTCGTCGCCACCACGTCGCTCGCGGTGAGTCGCTGCCACAGCGCGGTGCTCACCGCTTCGCCGCCCACGGTGACGATCGCGGGAACGTGCCCACCCGGTTCGAGGAGACCGGCGTCGAGCAGGCGGTTCATGAGCACGGGCACGGTGTCGACGTAGTCGATGCCGTGAGTGCGCACGTAGTCGACGATGCGGTCGACGTCGGCACGGTTGTCGTCGGGAAGCACATGCAGCACATGGCCTTCGAAGAGCCAGGTGAGCGCGGCGACCGCCGAGTCGAAGGCGAACGGGTAGGTGAGCAGGACGTGCCACTGCCCGTCGCGCGGCGCACGACCGGCGGCGTGCATGGGCCCGGCGGCCTGTGCGGCGTGCAGGTCGGCGAGATTGGCGTGCGTGACGGCCACGCCCTTCGGCAGACCCGTGGAGCCGGAGGTGTAGACGACGTAGGCCAGATGATCCGGGCGGAGCGGAGCGCGCCGGTCCGCGTCCGTGAGCGGAGCCGACGACAGCGCCGACAGTGTGGACTCGACATCCGGGTCGTCGAGGACCAGCACGTCGACCCCGTCGAGCACCTCACCGAGACCCGCGCGCACAGCGTCGGTGGTGATCACCAGACGCGGTGCGGCATCGGTGATCATGTGCTTCAACCGGTCGGCGGGATAGGACGGGTCGAGCGGCAGATAGGCGCCTCCGGCGGTGAGGACGGCAACGATCGCGTCGACCATGGCGCCGGTCCGGGAAAGCGCGAGACCGACCCGGTCGTCGGGTCGCACGCCGCGGTCGACGAGCAGCCTCGCCAGTCGCGCCGAGGCCGTGCCTAGTTCACCGAACGACGATTCCTGCTCACCGCACACCACTGCGGGTCGGTCGGTGCCGGTGGTGAACCGGTGCGCGAGCAGGTCGGCGACGGTGCCGCTCGACGGTGCGGCGGGTGCGGTGGACCAGGTGCCCAGTACACGTTCCCGTTCCGAGGACGGCAGGACGTCGAGGTCGGCGACAGGCGCATCGGGCCGGGCACACAGGGCCTCGAGGATCGCGACGAGGCGGGCGCCCAGGGCGGCGGCCTCGTCCGCGTCGATCAGCGACGGGCGGTGGTCGAGCTTGACGACGAGCCGATCGGACATGCCGGCCGTGAGGACCAGCGGATAGTTGGTGGCGTCGCGTCCGTCGACGCCGGTGATCGTCACTCCCCCGGCGCGTTGCGCTCGCTCGAGGGCGTCGCGGTCGACGGGATAACTCTCGAAGACGGTGAGGGTGTCGAACAGTTCACCGATCCCGACGGCGCGCTGCACCTCGGACAGGCCCAGGTACTGGTGATCGACGGTGCGCGACTGCTCGAGCTGTACGCGTCGCAACAGTTCGGTGACGGTCGCGGCGGGATCGAGCCGCACCCGCACCGGAACGGTGTTGATGAACAGCCCGATCATCGATTCCACGCCGACGAGTTCCGGAGGGCGGCCCGAGACCGTCGCGCCGAAGACGATGTCGTCGCGGCCGAGCAGACCGGACAGGAGCATCGCCCACGCGGTCTGCAGCACCGTGTTGAGCGTGACGCCGCTCGCGCGGGTGAGCTCCGCGAGCTTCGCGCCGAGCCCGTCGGGGACCGGAACCTCGAGTTCGCCGCAGCGTTCCGACGAGCGGGTCGCTCCCGGCGGTGCCACGAGCGACGGCTCGCTCACACCGTCGAGCGCCTCCCGCCACAGCGACCGGGCGGCCTCGTGGTCCTGGCGCCCGAGCCACGCGAGATAGTCGCGGTAGGGGCGCACGGACGGCAGGCCCGACGCCGATCCCCCGGCGGCGTAGATCTCGAGCAGCTCGCGCACGATGATCGGGGACGACCAGCCGTCGACGACGATGTGGTGGGCGGTGAGCAGCAGGCGCACCTCGTCGGCGCCGAACCGCACGAAGGTCCAGCGAACGAGCGGCGGTTGCGTCAGGTCGAACCAGTCGTGCAGGTCGTCCTCGACGATCTGCTCGAGCCGGCGTTCCGCCTCGGCGCGTTCGAGACCGGACAGATCCTCGCTGCGCCAGGGATTCTCCACGCCCGACACGACGAGACCCGCCGTACGGCCGTCCTTACGGGGACGGAAGCACGTGCGCAGCGCCGGATGACGGTCGAGCAGCGCCTGCGCGGAGGCCGCCATCCGCTCCTCGTCGACCGCCCCCGAGAGTCGCACCACCGATTGCACCGTGTAGGCGTCGGGATCGGCCCCAGCCGTGTCGTCGGATGTCGAGCCGGTCGGCGCCGCAACGGTACTCAGGTAGAGCAGGCCCTGTTGCAGCGGCGAGAGCGGAACGATGTCTTCGAGCGCAGTGGAACGGGTCATCTGTCGCTTTCGGTATGGACGGTCATTTCGGGCACGGACGACGAACGGCCCCCGCGCCGGGACGTCGGGGGCCGTTCGGTCGGTGGTGCGGGGCGGGCCCGCAACAGCGACTACTCCTGGCTCTGGTTGGCCGGAAGTTTCGCCAACTCGGCATCGATGGAATCGAGTGCCAGCAGAGCGGTTTCGTAGGTCGCTGCACTGGAGTGCTTGACGGCGACGAGGTTGCCGGCCTTCACGGCGGGAAGATCCTGCCACAGCGGGGAGGCGAACAGTTCCTCCAGCTCGGGCGGCAACGAACCGTCGGCCTCGACACCGTAGACGATCACGTCGGCCTCGCCGAGGTTCTCGGGCAACTGCTCGACCGACAGGTACTCGGCGTGAACTCCCTCGGGATCGGTCGGCTCACCGAAGAAGTCGAACCCGAGATCGTCGAACAGGTTGGTGGTGTACGACGAGGCGTATTCGCGGGAGAACTCACCGGGCTCGGTACCGCACACACCGCAGACGCCGGCGAACTTCAGGCCCCCGAGCGAGTCGGCGTACTTGTCGGCGATCTCGGCAGCGCGAGCCTCGTACTCCTCCTTGAACTCCCCGTAGGAGTCGCTGACGTTCGCGGCATCGGCGTACTGCTCACCGAGTTCGCGCCACTCGCCCGGAACCGTGAGCCCGACGAAGACCACCGGGGCGAGCGCCTCGAGCTTGGCCACGTCGACCTGCTCCTGCACGCGGGCCGGGACGCCCATGATGATGAGGTCGGGATCTGCGGCGGTGACTGCCTCGTAGTTGAGCTCCGAGACGGCGCCGTCGGGAGCGACCTTCGGCAGCGCCTCGTAGGCGGCCAGGGTCTCCTCGTCCATGTTGTCGAGCTCGCGGCTCCACTCGCATACGGCGGCGAGGTTCGCGCCGGCCTGGATGAGCGGGAGGGTTGCGTAGCCGCAGGACACGATCCGCTGGGGGTCGGCCGGGATCTCGATGCTGCCGTTCTGCGCTTCGAAGGTGCGCGTCGCGGCGGAGTCGGTGCCGCTCTCCGCGCTGCTGCTGTCGCCGTCGCTCGAACATCCCACAAGTCCGACGGCCAGCAGGGCTGCCGCGCCGAGCGCCGCGGCGCCCCGCGCGCGCTTGCGTTCCAGAACGCGCATCGTTGTTCTCCCAGAGTCTCCCGCCGGGGCGCGTTGCCCCGGTCATGATTGGTTAGGCTAACCGAAAGAGACCGCCTCGCCAAGCGCTTCGTCCTCAGCCGAATTCGAGCGCGAAATCGTCGATCTCCGACTGGTCGAGGTCGTCGAGCGTGAGGTCGGACGGTGTGAACCCGCCCGCGTCCTCGTCCGACGCGTGCCCGGCGAGCGCACGCAGCGCCGCGATCCACTCGTCGGCCAACGCCGACACTCTCTCCGCAGGAACGAGATCGGGGCTGTACCCGAACATCCCGCGCAGCACCGGCTCGGCACCGGAATCGTCGGTGAGCACACCGATCTCGACGGCGTGCGCCACGGGCATGTCGGCTTCGGTGGCCCCACCGAGCGCCGAACCCTCCGGAGCACCGGCCCACGCCTGCCCTTCGGTCTCGCCCAGCGTGAACCGGCCGAGATAGTTGAATCCGATGTCCACAGCGCCGACGCTCGCGAGTTCCGGGCCGCCCACTGGGTCGAGATGCCGCAGCATCCCGAATCCGATTCCACTGTCGGGGATCTCCCGCAGCTGTTCCTTCACGCGTTTCAGAGCGTCACCCGCGCTCGCTCCGCCGGCATACGCGTCGGCGACATCGAGTCCCGCGACGTCCAGGCGCACCGGATAGAGCGTGGTGAACCACCCCACCGTGCGCGACAGATCCGCCCCCGGAACGGCCTGTTCCTCACGGCCGTGCCCTTCGAGGTCGACCGCGACCGCCCCTTCGCCGCACACCCGCGCGGACGCCAGCGCCAATGCTGTGAGCAGGACGTCCTCGACACCGGCGTGGAACCGCTCGGGAACGGTCGTGAGCAGCGCGTCGGTGAGCTCGGAAGGAACCTCGACCTGCACCCTCGCGGTTTCTGCCATGGTGTGCCGCGTGGGATCCGGATCACCGGACGCCAGACGCACGCGTCCCGCCGGGGCGAGGATGCGCCGCCACAACGACAATTCGGATCTGCGCGCCGGCACTCCGTCGAGCAGTCCCCGCGCCCAGCGGCGCAGCGACGTGCCTGCGCGCACCGGGGCGACACCGTCGACCGCACCGGCGAGATCGGGCACCAGGATGCGCCACGACACACCGTCGACGACGAGGTGGTGCACCGCGACGAACACCCGTCCCGGCGCGTCGGGACCGGCGTCGAAGAAGATCACGCGCACGAGCGCGCCGGCGGCGGGATCGAGTTCGGCATAGGCGATCCCGGTCGCGGCGACGATCGCCTCCTGCAGGTCGACCGAGTCCGAGACGTCCACGCGGGTCACGACATCGACGGCGTCGACGGAACCGACCGGGCGGACGTCGAGCACCCGTGCCTGCGGATCGAAGACGGCCCGCAACGCGTCGTGCGTGTCGAGCAGGGCCTGGACGCCGTCGGTCAGCCGGTCGAGCGTCAGCCCTGCGGGCGCGAGGAGCAGCCGCGACTGCGCGTAGCGGGCGTACGGTCCACCACGGTCGAGCATGTCGTGGACGATCGGAGTCGCCGGGACGTCCCCGAGTGCCGCCTCGACGTCGACCGTCCCGGGCCCGTCCTCGATCTCCGCGACGCGGGCGAGTCCCGCCGGGCTGCGGTGTTCGAAGACGTGCCGCGCGGTGAACCGGATCCCGGCGGCGCGCGCCGCGGACACCAGCTGGATGGACACGATCGAATCGCCACCGAGAGCGAAGAAGTCGTCGTCGGGGCCCACGGCATCGAGTCCGAGCACCGACGCCGTCAGCTCGCACAGGCGTTGTTCGAGTTCGTCCGCCGGCAGGCGACTCTCGGTGGCCGGCGTGAAGACCGGCTCGGGAAGTGCTCTGCGGTCGATCTTTCCGTTGCGGGTGACCGGGAGCTCGTCGAGCACGACCGTGACGGCGGGGACCATGTGGTCGGGCAGCCGGTCGGCGACGTACATCCGGAGGGTGTCGGGGTCCGTCGTTCCGGCCGCGTAGGCGACGAGCCGCTTTCGACCCGGTTCGTCCTCGCGGACCACGACCGCCGCGGCACTCACCGCGGGATGGCCGCCGAGCACGGTCTCGATCTCACCGAGTTCGATGCGGAAGCCGCGGATCTTCACCTGGTCGTCGGTGCGGCCGAGGTAGTCGAGCACCGGGCCGTCGGTGCCGGAGATCCTCCAGCGCACCAGATCGCCGGTGCGGTACAGGCGCTCGCCGCCGGTGCCGAAGGGGTCGGCCACGAACCGTCCCGCGGTCTGCGCGCTCCGGCCGAGATAGCCGCGGGTGACGTGCGGGCCGCCGACGTACAGTTCGCCGGGCACGCCCGGGGGCACCTGCCGCAGGTGCGCGTCGAGGACGTACACCCGGCCGCCGTGGATCGGCGTTCCGATGTTCGGGGTGCTGCCCGGGGTGAGTACGACGCCGGTCGCGTCGACGGTGCATTCCGTCGGACCGTACATGTTGCTCACGCGCACATCGGTTTCCGCAGCGAGCTGCGACCACAGCTCACCCGGTACCGCCTCGCCGCCGAGCACCATGGACTCGGGACGGTGCGGCGCGGCGGGGTCGAGGAGCCCCTCGGTGAGCAGGCGACCGGCGAGCACCGGACCGCAATCGAGTGCGTCGATGCGGTGCCTCCGGACGTACCGGACGATCCCCTCGGCATCGGCCATGAGGTCCTCGGCGAGCACGTGCACGGTGTGGCCGCCCAGCATCGCGAGGAGAGGCTCGACGGACGAGTCGAACGCGAAGGTGTAGCTCAGCAGCACGGTGCGTCGGCGCGTCGCGGGATCGCCGACGGTACGGGTGCGCACCGTCTCCCACAGGTTCACGACACCGCGGTGCGGTACCACCACACCCTTCGGGGTGCCGGTGGATCCGGAGGTGTAGACGAGATAGGCGGTGGTGTCCGGGTGCACGTCCGGCAGGTGCACGTCCGGGCCGGGGCCGGTGATCGATCCGGCCGCGTCGACGTCGAGCACGACGCCCACACCCGCGTCGCGGAGCATGAACTCGTTCCGGTCGGCCGGTTGCTCCGGGTCGAGCACCAGATAGGCCGCTCCCGACTTCCACACGCCTAGGATCGCCGCGACCAGCACGGATTCGCGCGGAAGACTCAGTCCCACGACGTCTTCGGGACCGATCCCGTTCGCGACGAGGTGACGGGCGATCCGGTCGGACCACGCATCCAGGTCACGGAAGGTCAGACGGCTCGACGACGTGACCAGCGCGGTCTCCTCGCCGTAGCGCTCCACGGTGCGAGCGAACAGTGCGGGCAGGCTCCGCGGTCCGGAGCGATCCGGGAGCGCGGTCGCATCACCGGCGCGCAACACCTCACGCTCGGAGGCGGTGAGCAGAGCGAGCTGCGAGAGCCTCGCGTCCCGATCGGCGCACACCGCGGCGAAGGCCCGCTCGACCCGCGCGGCGAAGGCCTCGGCGGACGACTCGTCGAACAGGTCGCGGGCGTACTCGACGCGCACGCACAAACCACCGTCGGATTCCTCGATGACGCCGAAGGTGAGGTCGAACATCGCGGTGTCGTTCGCGACGAACGACGGTGTAGGCGTCAGGCCGTCGAATCCCGTGATCGCCGGCGGGCTCTGGTACTGCACCATCACCTGGAACAGGGGGTGCCGGGCCGCGCTGCGCTCGGGGTTGAGGGTCTCCACGACGCGGTCGAACGGGACGTCCTGGTGCGAGTACGCCGCGACGTCGGTGTCCTTGATCCGGGCGAGCAGCTCCCGCACCGTGGGGTCGCCCGAGAGGTCGGTGCGCAGCACCACCATGTTGACGAAGAAGCCGACGAGGTCCTCGAGTTCGGGTGCGGGCCGTCCCGCGGTGGGCGATCCGAGCGGGATGTCCTTGCCCGCGCCGCTGTGCGACAGTGCGACCGCCACCGCCGCGTGCACCATCATGAACATCGTGGTGCCGGTCGTGCGCGCGGCCTCCCGGATCGTCGCCGCGCGGTCGGCGGGGATCCGGTGCTCGACACCGCCACCCGCGTAGGAGGCCACGGTCGGGCGCGGGCGGTCGACGGGGAGGTCGAGTTCGGCCGGGAGACCGTCGAGCTCCTTGCGCCAGAACGCGAGTTGCCGTGCGGAGAGCGAGTCCTCGTCGTCCTGGTCGCCGAGGAGTTCCCGTTGCCAGATCGCGTAGTCGGCGTACTGCACGGGCAGCGGTGCAGGCTCGTGGGAGTCGCCACGTACGTGCGCGGAGTAGAAGGTGCCGAGATCGCGCAGCAGCAGCGGCGTGGACAATTCGTCGCTCGCGATGTGGTGGGCGAGCACGAGCATCACGTGCTCGTCGGGCGCCATCGTGAACAACCGGATCCGCAACGGGATCTCGCGTTCGAGATCGAACGCGTGCCGGGCCTCGGAATGCAGGCGCCCGGTGAGCGCGTCGCGGTCGACGGCCTCGACCGCGAAGGGAACTGCGACCCCGGCAACTTCTTCCACTCCGCGCACCTGCTGCATCCCCACGCCGTCGCGTTCGACGAGAACGGTGCGCAGACTCTCGTGGCGCGCGAGCACGTCGGAGACCGCCTGCCGCAGTGCATCCGGGTCGATCGGTCCGTGCAGGTCCACCGTGATGGGGACGTTGTAGGTCGGACTGGGCCCTTCCATGCGGTACATGAACCACAGCCGCTGCTGCGCATACGACAGTGGTGCAAGGGACAGGGCCGCCGGATCGTTCTCACCGCGCGGGACGAGCGCCGGTCCGGCCGGAGCGGCGGTCGGGTGGTCTCCACAGTGCGCGGCGAGCGCGACGACCTGCGGATGATCGAAGACCGTCCGGATCGGCAACTCCACACCGAGCTCGTCACGGATGCGGGCGAGCAGTGTCGCGGCGCTGAGCGAGTGCCCGCCGAGCGCGAAGAAGTCGTCGTCCGCGCCCACCGTGTCGAGACCCAGGATGTCGGCGTAGATCCGGCACAGCGTCCGTTCGGTCTCGGTCTCCGCGACGCGGGACGAGACCATCGACGAGAAGTCCGGTTCGGGCAGCGCCGTGCGGTCGAGCTTGCCGTTGGAGGTCAACGGCATCTCGTCGAGGACGACGAGGGCCGCGGGAACCATGTACCCGGGCAGGAACTCGGCGACGAGACGGCGCGCCTCGACCGGTTCGGGCACGTCCTGCCCCACGAGATAGCCGACGAGCTGCGCAGCACCGGAGGGATCGGTGCGCACCACCGTCGCCGCACGGGACACGCCGGGGATGCGCAGCAGAGCGGCGTCGACCTCACCGAGTTCGATGCGGAATCCTCGGACCTTGACCTGGTTGTCGACCCGGCCGCGGTAGACGATGCGGCCGTCCTCGGTCCACTGCACGAGGTCGCCGGTGCGGTACAGGCGGGCGTACGGACCCGAGGAGTCCTCCGAGTACGGATTCGCGACGAACCTCGTGGCGGTGAGTGCAGGCGCGTCGAGATATCCCCGGACCACACCCGGCCCGGCCACGTACAGCTCACCTTCGGTTCCGGCGGGCACGGGTGCGAGTCCCGCGTCGAGGACGTGGACGCGCAGGTTGGCGACGGGACGGCCGACGACCGGTGTCTCGGCGTCGGCGACCTCCGCGACGAGGACGTCTACGCTGCACTCGGTGGGGCCGTAGAAGTTGAAGGCCGCACCCCGGCGTTCGCGCAGGCGGCTCCACAACCGCTCGGAGACGGCGTCGCCGCCGAAACCGAGGGTGGGCACGGTGCCGTCCGGGAACAGGCCGTCGTCGACGAACTGCTCGAGCCGGCTCGGTGAGAACTCGACGAAATCCCATCCCTCGTCGAGGGCGCGGCGTGCGAGTGCCGCCGGGTCGCGCTGAGTCGCCTCGTCGACGATGTCGACGGTGTGCCCGGCGAGCATCCACAGCAACGGCTGCCACGACGCGTCGAATGCGAGCGACCAGGCCAGTCCGAGGCGGACGGATTCGCGGCCGGCCTCGCGGGCGGCACGGGTGAACACCTGGGCGCGGTGGCTGTGGAACAGGTTGACCAGCCCACGGTGGGGTACGACGACGCCCTTCGGTCTGCCGGTGGAGCCGGACGTATGGATCACGTAGGCGATCGAGTCGGGTGTCAGCGGGCCGCGCTCCGAGTCGTCGAGCGGAGCGTCGGACACGGCGTCGAGGTCGAGATCCTCGAGCACGACGCGCTTCGGCACCCCCGTCACCTCGGCGACCCGGTCGTCGGTCGTGCGGGTGGTGAGGATGCAGACGGGGTCGGTGGAGCCGAGGATGTGGGCGAGGCGTTCGAGGGGCTGATCGACGTCGAGCGGGACGTAGGCGGCGCCGGTCTCGAGGACGGCGTGGATCGCGATCAGCGCGTCGACGGTGCGGGGCAGCGCGAGGGCCACCCGCGCGTGCGGCCGGCCGAGATCGAAGCTCGAGACGAGGTGGCGGGCCAGGCGGTGCACCCGCGCGCCGAACTGTGCGTAGGTGAGCGTCACATGGGCGTCCGCCGCTGCCGGTGCGTCGGGGGCCGCCTCGATCCTCTCCCGCAGCAGGTCGACGAGGGTCAGGCCGGGGTCGAACGGGATGTCCGGGCTGCGGCTCCAGTCGTCGAGGATCGTCCGTCGCTCGTCGGCGGTCAGGACGGACACCTGCGCGAGCGGGGTGTGCAGATCCCGCTCGGCCACCGAACCGAACAGCATCTCCAGCCGCTCGGTGTGGATCGTCAGATCCGCCTCGCTGTAGACGTCGGCGTCGACGTCGACGAACACTTCGAGTCCGGCACTGCCGTCGAGGGGCCGCACGGTGACCATGAAGTCCTGCAGGGGTCCTCGGGCGACCGAGTGCACGGCCGCACGCATGTCGCCGAACCGGAGCGAGTCGCCGAACGGTTTGACGTTGACCGACGGGCCGATGACGCCGCGGGATCCGGTCGGTAGTCGCAGGTCGCGCTGTATGTCCTCGGTGCGGTAACGATAGTGGTTGCGGCACAGCGTCACTCCGTCGCGCACCTGCGCGACGAGCTCGACGAGCGTGGCCGATGCGGTCGGATTCAGGCGCAGCGGAACGACATTGACCGCGGTGATCGGCACCCGCAGTGCGGCGCTGCCGAGCCGGTTCATGACGGGGAAACCGAGCGTGAGGTCCTCGCGGCCGGTAACTCCGCGCAGGTAGGCGGCGACGAGCGCGGTGACCGCGTCACCCCAACTCGCGCCGACCTCCTTGCCGAGAGCCACCAGACCGCGCTGCCGGTCGGCGTCGAGGGTGAAGCGCGTGCCACGGGAGCGCCGCGCGATGCCACCCGGGCCGGGCCGCAGGGCGACCGCTTCGTCCACGCCGTCGAGGTACGCGTTCCAGAAGTCACGGTCTGCGTCGAAGTCGGCCGAGTCGCGATAGTCCGATTCTTCCCGTATCACCGATTCGACCGAATCGAACCGTGCGGCAGCAACTTCCGTACCGGCGACCGCGGCGCTGTAGCGCTCGGCGATGCGCCGGTTGAACAGCGAGAACCCGAAGGCGTCGAGGACGATGTGATGGGCACGCAGGTAGAGCAGGACGTGATCGTCGGCGAGTCGCAGGACCGCGGCCCGGACGCACGGATCCACCGACAGGTCGACGGGCCGCTCGAGGTCGCGCGCCATCCACTCGTGGGCCGCCTGCCAGGGGTCCGCCGCGGAGGTGAAGTCGACGGTCGGGGCGAGATCGAGTGTGCGCGCACCGGGAATCCGGACGACTGTACCGTCGGCGAGGGTCTCGAACCCCGCGACCAGCACCTCAGCCTCGGATGCCGCCTTGGAAACCGCTGTGACCAGCGCTTCCTCGTCGACCGCGCCTCGCAGTTCGATGCATTCCGAGGTGTTGAACAGCGGGTTGTCGGGGTTCAGTTGCTGGGCGAACCATACGCCCGACTGTGCGCGCGACAGAGCGAGCCGTGAGGCGTCCGGTCCGGCTAGGGGCACTGGAGATCCTCTTTCCTTCGATCGAAACGATTGGCTGGGAACGGAATCCGCTGATGTGCGCGCTGCGGCGCCGGAGGGCACAGTACCAAAGGTTAGGCTTACCGTATATGTTGCTCAGTGATCATGTGTCCTGTGGCGCGGTCCTGCCAGCAGACCTCCTCAACCGGAAGGTACGAGAATGCAAGTGCCGGTCCTCGGCGCAACCGCTACCGACCGGGCCGAGCGGCCCGTCGCGCACCCGTTCGTCCTGTCCCGCCCGCACGGCACGGTGATCGCCGAAGGCGTGAGCGAACACTTCGACCGCGCGTCCGCCGCCGCCGACGCCCTGCGCACCGGACAGGTCGCCGCGATCGTCGGAGCACTGCCCTTCGCACCCGACGGTCCGGCCGCACTGACCGCTCCGAACACACTCCATCACTCCCCCGCGCACTACGACGCACCGGCCGCCGACCTGCCCCCGATCACGATCACGGGCGCATTGCCGTCGGAAGGCGAGCACATCGATCGGGTCGAGACCGTACTGCGCCTGCTCCGCTCGGACGACAACGACCTTCTCAAGGTGGTCCTGGCCCGGGCACTCGCCCTGCGCGCCGACCGGCCCGTCACCCCGCACGACCTCCTCGTCGCTCTCACGCGAAACGATCCGCTGCACAACGGCTTCCTCGTCGACCTCACAGCAGCCGGTGGCGTGTGGACGGGACGTCACCTGGTTGGGTCGAGCCCGGAGGTGCTCGTGCGCCGTCGCGGAGATCGGGTCACCGCTCACCCCCTCGCCGGATCCGCACCGCGGCATTGCGACCCCGGGATCGATCGGGCGACGGCCGACAGGCTCGCCGGCTCCGCGAAGAACCTCGCCGAGCACGCGCACGTGATCGATGCGATCCGCGCCGCGCTCGAACCGTTGTGTGTCGACCTCGACATCCCCGAGCAGCCGACCGTGACGAGCACGCGCCAGCTGTGGCATCTCGGCACTCCCATCGAGGGTCGCCTGCACGATCCGGGTGTCACGGCCCTCGATCTCGCACTCGCGGTGCACCCCACCCCCGCGATCTGCGGCACGCCGACCGCGGCCGCCCGCGATCTGATCCTCGCGACCGAGGGTGACCGGGGCTTCTACGCCGGTGCCCTCGGATGGTGCGACGCCGCGGGCGACGGCGAATGGTTGGTCACGATCCGCTGCGCCGTCCTCGATGCCGACGGTGTCGGGCTCACGGCCTACGCGGGGGGCGGTATCGTCGCCGACTCCGACCCTGCCGACGAACTGGCCGAGACGACCGTCAAGTTCGGCACCGTCCTCGATGCACTGGGAGTACTCCGATGACCGAGGCCGCACCATCCCCCGTCACGCTCGTCGTCGGAGCCGCGCAGGGTATCGGCCGCGCGACCGCCGAGGCCCTGGCGCGTGCCGGTCACCGTCTCGTGCTCGCCGACCGCAACGCCGAAGGACTGCGCAAGACTGTCGCGCTGCTCGGCGGCTCCGTCCCCACCTACCCCGTCGACATCCGCGACCACGACGCCGTCGCCTACCTCGTCGAGAACATCGAATCCGAGCACGGACCGATCGAGCATCTCGCGCACGTCGCAGGTGTCTTCACCACGGGCTCGGTGCTCGACTCCGATCCCGAGGACTGGCAGCACATGTACGACGTCAACGTCACCGGCCTGCTGTCGGTCCTGCGTTCGGTCGGACGGGCCATGCGGGAGCGGAGGTCGGGTTCGATCGTCGTCGTCGGATCGAACTCCGCGGGCGTGCCGCGCATGGGCATGGGCGCCTACGGATCGTCCAAGGCCGCGTCCACGATGATCGTCCGGATCCTCGGACTCGAGCTGGCGCAATACGGGATCCGCGCCAACATCGTCGCGCCGGGTTCCACCGACACCGCCATGCAGCGCTCGCTGTGGGAGGACCCCAACGACGACGCCGGCGCACGCAGCGCCATCGAAGGTGACCTGTCGCAGTTCAAGGTCGGCATCCCCCTCGGCCGCATCGCCGAGCCCGCCGACATCGCCGAGGCCATCGAGTTCCTGCTGTCCGATCGTGCTCGTCACATCACCATGCAGGCGCTCTACATCGACGGCGGCGCCACCCTCCGCGCCTGACCGGCAGACCTGCATCGACCCTGATCCCGAAAGGAAACGTTCCGTGACAACCGGTTTCGAGCGCACGCCGCTCGCCGACACCGCCCGCTACCCCGAGGAGTTCGCCGAGCGGTATCGCGCAGCCGGTTACTGGACGAACGAGACCTTCGGCGAATTCCTCCCGGCCCGCGCCGCCCGGTTCGCCGGTCGCATCGCCGTCGTCGGACACGACGCGACGGGCACCTGGCGGCGCATCACCTACCGCGAACTCGACGACGCCTCGGCCCGCGTCGCCGCCGGTCTCGCCGACCTCGGGGTCCGGAAGGGCGACCGAGTAGTCCTGCAGTTGCCGAACATCGTCGAGTACACCGAAGTGCTCTTCGCGGTCTTCCGCCTCGGTGCGCTCCCCGTCTTCTCCCTGCCCGCGCACCGCGCGTCGGAGATCGGCTACTTCTGCCGGTTCAGCGACGCCGCAGCGTACGTGATCGCCGCCGAACACGGCGGATTCGACTACCGCGTGCTCGCCCGGCAGGTCGCCTCCGAGATGGAGAATCCGCCGGTGGTCGTGGTCGCCGGTGAGGCCGAGGAATTCACTGCGCTCGGGTCGTTGCGCGACCGCGAAGCGGCGCCGATCACGGAGAACGACGCCGGAAACGTTGCCTTCCTGCAGCTGTCGGGTGGCACGACCGGAACGTCGAAGCTCATCCCCCGCACCCACGCCGACTACCTGTACTCCGTGCGCGAATCCGCGGTGATCTGCGGAGTGGACGAGAACACCCGCATGCTGGTCGCGCTGCCGGCGGCGCACAACTTCCCGATGAGCTCGCCGGGCATCCTCGGTGTGCTGCACGCCGGCGGCACCGTCGTCCTCGCTCCGGATCCGAGCCCCGACACCGCGTTCGCCCTCATCGAGAGCGAGGGCGTGACGATGGCGTCGCTCGTCCCGCCCCTCGCGCAGGCGTGGCTGTCGGCGCGGGCCCGCACCGAACGCGACCTGTCGTCGCTCGAGGTGCTGCAGGTCGGTGGTGCGAAGTTCCCGGCCGAGGCCGCCAAACGCGTTCGCACCGAACTCGGCTGCACCCTGCAGCAGGTCTTCGGTATGGCGGAGGGTCTCGTCAACTACACCCGGCTCGACGACGACGAGGACACCATCGTCACCACCCAGGGCCGGCCGATCAGCCCCGACGACGAGATCCGCGTCGTCGACGATACGGACGAGCCCGTCGCCGCGGGCACCACCGGCCACCTGCTCACCCGCGGCCCGTACACGATCCGGGGCTACTACAATGCGCCGGAACACAATTCGATGGCATTCACCCCGGACGGCTTCTACCGCACCGGCGACATCGTCCGGCTCACCGAGCACGGCTACATTGTCGTCGAGGGACGCGCGAAGGACCAGATCAATCGCGGTGGCGAAAAGATCGCGGCCGAGGAGGTCGAGAATCATCTGATCGCGCACCCGGCCGTGCTCGACGCGGCGGTGGTGTCGATGCCCGACAAGTATCTCGGCGAGCGCACCTGCGCCTTCGTCGTCACCGAGGGGGAAGCGCCGAAGGCCCTCGCGCTCAAGAAGTTCCTGAGGGAGCGAGGGCTGGCCGAGTACAAGATCCCCGACAAGGTGCAGTTCGTCGACGCCTTCCCGGTCACGGGAGTGGGCAAGATCAGCCGGAACGAACTGCGGCGCGCCCTCGCGGCCACTCTGAAGGACTGATCTCGTTCCGCGACGACGGGATGACTTCACCCCGTTCGGCTCGAGCGTCGAGGATTGCGTAGCGGCCACCGCGGGCGACGAGGTCGTCGTGCGTTCCGCGTTCGACGATGTGGCCCCGGTCGAGGACCACGATCTCGTCGGCGTTCCGCACGGTCGAGAGCCGGTGCGCGATGGTGATGGTCGTGCGTCCGCTGCGCGCGGCGTCGAGGGCCTGCTGCACGGCGTGCTCGGTGTCGTTGTCGAGGGCGCTGGTCGCCTCGTCGAGCACGAGGACGCGCGGGTCGCGCAGGAGCGTGCGGGCGATCGCCAGTCGCTGTTTCTCACCACCCGAGAAGCGGTATCCGCGGGCGCCGACGACGGTGTCGTAGCCGTCCGGCAGCGAGACGATCAGGTCGTGGATGTGTGCGGCGCGGGCCGCGGCCTCGATCTCGTCGTCGGTCGCGTCCGGCTTCGCGTAGCGCAGGTTCTCCCGGACGGTCGCGTGGAGGAGGTAGGTCTCCTGCGACACCACGCCGACCAGTCCGGCGAGATCGGCGAGCCTCATGTCGCGCAGGTCGACACCGTCGATGCTCACGCGTCCCTCGACCGGGTCGTACAGTCGTGCGACGAGCGAGCCGAGCGTGGTCTTGCCCGAGCCGGTCTCGCCGACGAGCGCGACCTGCGCCCCCGCCGGGACGTCGAGATCGATGCCGTCGAGGGCGTTGCGGTGCGCTCCTTCGTAGCGGAAGCTCACGTTCTCGAACCGCACCCGGCCGGCGACGGTCGCAGGGTCGACGGGCACCGGATCGCGCGGGTCGTCGATGTCGACCGGAAGGTCGAGGTATTCGAAGATGCGGCTGAACAGGGCCAGCGAACTGGTGACGGAGACACCGACGTCGAGCAGGCTCATCAGCGGCCGGAACAGCGCGCCCTGCAAGCCGGTGAAGGCCACCAGGGTGCCGATCGTCATGCCGCCCGAGGTGGCCGGCAGACCGGCGACGAGATAGAGGACGGCGGGGATCGCCGCGAAGACGATGTTCATCGTGGCCATGCGCCAGCGGCCGGACAACTGCGCGTGCACCTCGAGATCGGCGAGTTCCTCCGACGTGCGGGCGAACTTGTCGGACAGTGCCGGGCCGGTGCCCAGCGTCTTGACGAGCAGCACGCCGCTGACCGACAGTCCTTCGTCGATCTGCGACTGCATGTCGGCGAGGCGCCGTTGCTGACGGGCGGTGACGGCGCGGCGCATGAGCGCGACCCGGCGCGTGAGCCAGATGGCCGGCGGGAGCACGATCAGGGAGAGCAGAGCCAGTCGCCAGCTGAGGACCGCCATGGCGATCGCCGTGCCGACGACGGTGGTGACGTTGGACGCCAGTGAGGTCGCGGTGTTGGTGACCACGGACTGCATGCCACCGATGTCGTTGGTCAGCCGCGACTGGATCTCACCGCCGCGGGTGCGGGTGAAGAAATTCAGCGACTGTCGCTGCAGGTGGGAGAAGACCCGGGTACGCAGACCGTGCATGACGTTCTGGCCGACGGTCGTGGAGATCCAGGTCTGGACGACGGACAGGAGCGAGCTCGCGACGGTGACGGCCAGCATGCCGCCGACGGCCCACAACAGCAGGCTCACGTTCTGGTGCGGGATGGCGTCGTCGATGACGGCGCGGACGAGGAAGGGCGTCGCGAGGGAGATCACCGACGAGGCGATGATGAGCGCGACGACGAGGGTGATCTTCCACCGATAGGGCGCGAAGAGGGCGCCGATACGGCGCAGGCTCACCGGGGCCTCGCGGAGCTGCTCGAGATCCTTCTTGTCGATCCTGCCGCGGCTGCCCGGCTTGCCGCCGAGAGTGGGTGGGGGCTGCATCATGTGCGCCACCTCGATTCGTGGTTCGTGACTCGTACTTGTTGAGGTTGCCTCATTGAGTGTCAACCGTCAAGTGAGGTACTGTGACCACCATGCCGGATTCACCCGTCGCACTGCGCGATCTCCTCCTCACCACCACGCGTACGCTGCGCCGACGCTGGCACGACCTCCTCCAGCCGTGGGGATTGTCACCCCACGAGTACCGGGCGCTCGACGTCATCGGACGCGCCGACGACCCGATCCGCCTCGGCGTCGTGGCCAAGGAACTGCGCATCGTCCCCCGCTCGGCCACCGAGGTCGTCGATCGCCTGGAGTCGCGGGGTCTCACCGAGCGACTCCCCGATCCCGCCGACCGACGCGCGGTCTGCGTGCGGCTGACCGACGAGGGCCGCAGGATCCGGGCCGAGCTGGCCTCGGCCCGCGATGCCGACGCCGTCGAGATGTTCGACCGGCTCGACGCCGAGGAACGCGCACGACTGTCCGATCTGCTGCACAAACTCGTCGACGACCGGCCGCGCTGATCCCTTCCGGTTCCGGGTACTCACATTCCCGACGGCAGCGACGTCTTCCCTACGAGTGTCCGTGCCGATCGAGGAGAGCCCTGTGAAGACCATCGACAGTCTGCAGTCGCGCGTCGACGCACTGAACCTGCCCGAGCTGACGAGCGAGCTCGACGAGAACGGCTGCGCCCTCACCGGGCCGCTGTTGAGCGACGACGAATGCACCGAACTCGCGGCCCTGTGGGACGACGACGCCCGCTTCCGCACCACGGTCGACATGAGCCGCTACGGGTACGGGCACGGCACCTACAAGTACTTCGGCTCACCCGTCCCCGACGCCGTCGCACACCTGCGCTCGGCGTTCTACCGGCAGCTGCTCCCCGTCGCGCGCTCGTGGGCCGAACGCCTCGGCGATCCGGCACCCTGGCCCGACGACTTCGACGACTGGCTCAACATGTGCCACGCGGCCGGCCAGACCGACCCCACCCCGCTGATGCTGCGCTACACCACCGGCGACTGGAACGCCCTGCATCGCGATCTCTACGGCGACCTCGTGTTCCCACTGCAGGTCGTGATCGGGCTCGACCGGGCGGGCGTCGACTACACCGGCGGCGAGTTCCTGTTGGTCGAACAACGGCCCCGCGCGCAGTCGCGGGGCACCGTCACCGTGCTCGAGCAAGGCCACGCGCTGATCTTCACCACCCGCGACCGACCGATCCGGTCGGCGCGCGGATGGTCGCGGGCGCCGGTCCGGCACGGCGTGAGCACCGTCCGATCGGGCCTGCGTCGCACGCTCGGCTTGGTACTGCACGACGCCGTCTGAGCGTCCTCGGTGCTACCCGACGCGACCTACGCCGCTTCAGCGTTCGAAGATCCGCCTCGGATTGTCCACGAGCATCGTGGTGATCTGCTCGTCGGTCACGCCCCGTTCGCGCAGGGCCGGCAGCACCTCGTCGCTGATGTGGTTGTAGTTCCAGTTGGGCACGGCGGTCTGCTTCACGTCGTGCGGGAACCAGTCGATGAAGCACGACGCATCGTGCGAGAGCACCATGCGCTCGGTGTAACCGGCCTCCACGAGCGCGACCACCGTGTCGACGCGCTGCTCGAACGGCAACAGCAGATCGAGGCCGAAGCGGTCCATCCCGAGAATCGAACCGGCGTCGGCAATGCGACGCAGGTAGTCCAGATCGGTCGAATCACCGCTGTGCCCGATCACCACCTTGGTGAGGTCGACACCTTCCTCCGCGAGCACCCGCTGCGCCACCTGCCCCGACCCGGTATGCGGATTGGTGTGCACCGTGATCGGCACACCGGTCTCGACGTGCGCCTGCCCCACCGCTCGCATCACGCGCTCGACGCCCGGCGTGAGTCCCGGAATCTCGATGGCGCACTTGAGCATTCCTGCACGCACCCCCGTCCCGGCGATGCCCTCGCGGATGTCTTTCACGAACAGTTCGGTGAGCGGCTCCGGTCCGTCCACCAGCAACCCCGGCCCGACGTTGTGGAACTGGAACGGCAGGTCGTTGTAGGTGTACAGGCCCGTCGCGACGACGATGGAGATGTCCACCCGTTCGGCGACGCGCTGGATGCGCGGAATGTACCGGCCGAGACCGACCACCGTGGGATCGACGATCGTGTCGATGCCGCGCTCCGACAACGCCTTCAACTTCGCGACCGCGTCGTCGACGCGTTCGTCCTCGTCCCACGGGCTCGGGTAGTCGGGAAAGTTGGTGCGGATCTCCTCGCCGAGTACGAAGACGTGCTCGTGCATGAGGACTCTGCCCAGACGGCCCGTGTCGAGAGGACCGCGAACGGTGTCGACGGATGTCATGACCGGTGACGCTAGGACACCAACGTGGGCAGAGGCAATCGATTTCACGAATCGGTGGGAGTCGACTCCTCGAGGGCCTGACGGTAGCGACGCATGCCGCGCAGCCACCGGTCGTAGTCGGCGCCCTTGTTCCGGTACATCTCGAGGACCTCCGGGTGCGGAAGGATCAGGAAGTGCTCCTCCTCCATTGCCGCGAACACCGTCTCCGCGACGTCGACGGGTTCGAGCACCGCACCGGCGGTCGTGACGGCCCGGGTGGCGAGTTCACCGAGTGCGTGCCCGGATGCGTCCCCCGAGTACAGCAGAGGTGTGTTGACGCCCATCGGGCACAGGCAACTCACCCTCACACCCTTGTCGCCGTAGGTCACCGACAGCCACTCGGCGAAACCGACGGCCGCGTGCTTGGTGACCGAGTAGGTGGCCGAGCCGATCTGTGTGAGCAGGCCGGCCGCCGACGCCGTGCTGACGAAATAGCCCTCGCCACGTTCGACCCATCGGGGTACCAGCAGTCGCGCCGCACGGATGTGTGCGCGCAGGTTGACGTCGAAGGACTGCTCCCAGACCGAGTCCTCGATCTCCAGGCCGGGCACACCGGTGACACCCGCGTTGGCGAAGTACAGGTCCACGGGACCGAACTCCGCTTCGGCGCGCTCGACGAGGCCGCGGATGTGTTCGTCGTCGGAGACGTCCGCCGCCACCGCGACGGCGCTCCCCGGCGTCTCCTCCTCGAGCGTCGCGACGACGCGCTGCGCCGCGTGTTCGTCGAGGTCGGCGACCACCACTCGTGCACCTCGCTCGACGAGGCCGGCAGCGATGGCGCCGCCGATTCCGCCGCCCCCGCCTGTCACGACGGCCACTCTGCCTTCGACCTTCATCGCTGATACCTCCCCGTCGAATCGCAGTGCCGTCCCGTGCGGCACAGTTGGTACTGAACCTGTCTACACGTATCACCGGCTGTAGGTACCGCTCACACGCACGGAGGTCGAGCACCCGGGATGGACGAATTGTTCTCCGTCTCCCGTCCGCGACGCGAGATCGCGCCGGGCGCCGTGCATGTGCCCGACTGGCTCGACCCGGGCGAACAGCGCGAGCTCGTCGAGCTGTGTCGTGATTGGGCGCGCCCGCCGGCGCCGATGCGGCACACCCTGCTTCCGGGTGGCGGACGGATGTCGGTGAGCACGGTGTGCCTCGGATGGCACTGGTCGCCGTACCGCTACACCCGCACCGCGGTCGATGTCGACGACGCTCCCGTTCCGCCGCTTCCCGACCGGCTCGTCGAACTCGGGCGGCGTGCCGTCGCCGATGCCTACGACGATCCGGCAGCCGGGGGCGGGTACGAGCCCGATACCGCTCTGATCAATTTCTACGACCGCGACGCGCGGATGGGGATGCATCAGGACAAGGACGAGCGGGTGAGCGCGCCGATCGTGTCGCTCAGTCTCGGGGATGCCTGCTTGTTCCGGTTCGGCAACACCGAGTCGCGCGGCCGGCCGTACACCGACGTGCGTCTCGAGTCCGGCGATCTGTTCGTCTTCGGCGGTCCGTCGCGGTTCGCCTATCACGGGGTGCCGGTCGTGTATCCGGACACCGGCAGTTCCCGCTGCGGACTCACCGCGGGGCGCCTCAACATCACCCTGCGGAGTACCGGACTTACTTGATCGAACCGCTCGAAAATTCCGAACGTTCGGTCTGTGACTTTGTAACCAACTACACTCGGAGTAGCGTTTCGCCGGCGAGAAATACGTCAAATCGGACGATATTCTCGTGCGGTAGTCATCGGTGTCGGGGTCGATCACAGGAGACTGCCATGCCCGACTTCGCTTGTCGTCGTGTCCTGGCGATCATCGCAGGACTCGCCCTCGGCCTGACCGGACCCGTCGTCGCCGCCGCCGCCACTGACGGCACCGCGCCCACCGCCGGCGCGGAGACCTTCCGTCCGTGCCCGGAGCGGTTCGTCATCGCGGTCGACGGAACCCGCAACATCGACACCCCGGATTCGATCGATCCCGATTCACCCCTCGCGAAGATCTCGGCGCGGTACGCGGCACCCGGCACGGTGGTCGAGCACATCCGCTATCCCGCCGTCGTGGTTCCGGTGCCGGAGTCCGGGTCGAGCGAGGGATCGGGGCGACTCGCGTACGACGAGTCCAAGAGGATCGGGCATCAGCGCCTGCGCGAGACGATCACCGTCCGGCACGGTTCGTGCCCCGACAGCGAGCTCGTCGTCCTCGGTTACTCGCAGGGCGCGTCGATCGCCGGCGACGTCCTCGCCGAGATCGCGGCCGACGGTTCGGTGCCGCCGGAGCGGATCAGCGGTGTGCTGTACTCCGACCCGCGTGACACCCGGGGAGTCGAAACGCTGTTCCCGGGCGAGGTCGTCCCGGGCATCACGCTCGGTGGCGGTCGCGACGACTTCGGCACGATCGCCGTCGAACGGATCTGCATCGAGGGCGACGCGGTCTGCGACGGCGTGACACCGGAGGAGAGCGAAGGGTGGTTGGGCGAGAACGTCACCGGCTACCTGAGGCTGCACACGACCTATCCCGACTACGACCCGTGAGGATCGTCGCACCCGGGAGAACCCGGGCCGGGATATACCGGTTCGGTATCGTCGGTTCATGAGCGTCGAGTCCCCGGCCACCCACCTTCCTGCTTCCGGTGATGATCCTCTCGCGCTGGAGCGGCAGGTGTGTTTCGCTCTCGCCGTGGCGAACCGCGCCGTGCTCGCGGTCTATCGACCGATCCTCGACAGGCTGGGACTGACCCACCCGCAGTACCTGGTGATGCTCGCCCTGTGGGAACGCTCGCCGCTGACGAGCAAGGAAGTGGGGCAGTTACTCCAGCTCGACTCGCCCACGCTGTCTCCCCTGCTCAAGCGACTCGAGGCGCTGGGCCTGATCACCCGCGCGCGCAGCGCGGCCGACGAACGGCAACTCGTCCTCGAGCTCACCGACGCCGGCCGGGCGCTGCGTGCCGAGGCCGAGTCGGTGCCGGGACAGGTCGTCGATGCCCTCGGTGTCGGGCTCGACGAACTCCAGGACCTGCACGCCGCGCTCGTGCGCGTCAACGCGGCGGCGTTGAAGGCCGGAGCACTCTGACAGCTCGGTAGCTGCCGCAACCCCGACGGCTCGCGGCAGCACTGTCCGACTGTCTTCTATCGATACGCATCGGCACGGTGCGAAATCGCGGTGACCTCGACCGTGCGGTTCGCATCATCGATCAGATACAGGACGCGATATTCACCTCGCCGGGCGCTGTACGCCGGCGCAAGAGGCGGATTCAACGGCTTCCCCACCCGCTTCGGATTCTCGAGAAGGGGTCCTGTGACGAACTCGTATACCGCAGTTGCTACTTTCTCCGGCAACGACCTCGCCATGGCGCGTGCAGCCGACCTCGCCATCACCAGCCGATACGGGTGGTCCGGCGTGCTCATTCCTCGGACGACCGAGCATCACGCATCAGCTGCGTCAATTCCTGTACATCGACGACGTCTCCCGACTCGACCTCCGTTCGGCCCTCGACGTGCGCCCGCAGCAGATCCGTATCCGACAACACCGCGATCGTCTCCTGCATCGCGTCGTAATCGTCGGCACCGAGAAGCACCGCGGCGCGGTGCCCGTTGCGGGTGATCTCGAATCGCTCGTGTGTGCGCTCGGCCTCATCGACCAGTCGTGACAATTGCGCCCGCGCGTCGGCAACAGGAAGAGTCGTCATGTACATAATTCTAGCGAATTACTTATGAGAAGTCTCAGGTCATTCCGTTCGCGCCGGTTCCGACACCGGCTTTCGACGGGAGGCCACGAACGCCAGGACGAGGCCGAAGGCCGCCCAGCACAGCAGGACGATCGTAGGTAACCCGCGCCGGCGCCGTCGTGATCCGGCCCCGGACGGTCGGTGACCCGGGGCGCCGCACGCGCGGACGCCCCGGGACCGGCTCAGTGCGGGAGTTCGAGCGTCGTCGGCACCAGCGGAACCGAGGCCTCGCCGGTGTAGACGAGGAAGGTGAACGACTCCTGGAAGTACAGGTTCACCGTCTCTGCGTCGTGCGAGAGGTAGCCGATCGACAGATCCTGGCCGACCTGCAGGTCGTAGTCGCCGCCGCGCGTGGTCAGCACGAACGCGCCGTCGATCGCCGGGGCCCAGATGAGGTCGCCGTCGATGAGGCGGCGCAGTTGTTCGCGGATCGGGTAGCCGTGATCGGACGTCTCGCTGACCTTGGTGTACTCGTCGGCGCCGAGCAGGATCGAGTACGGGCCACCCACACCCGCCAGTCGCAGCTGCGACAGCGCCTGGCTGATGATCTCCGGGAAGTCGCGGGGATCCTCGGGCAGCTGCAGGGACGGGTTCGACGACGACGCCCGGATGCCCTCGATACCCGCGGCCGCGTAGCCTTCGAAGATCGCGCGGTCCTCGGCGAAGGCGATCTGGCGGGCCGCTTCCTTGACGGGGTCGAGGTCGATGTCGCGGGAACCGCGCTCGACGCTGTCGATCTCCTCGCGCGACAGCGTGAACGGCACCCGCAGTTCGACGACCGGCGCGACGCGGTGCTGACGCGCCCGCACTCCGGCGGCCGGGGGTTCGATCTCGCGGGTGCGGCCGAGACCCACCGCCGCGAAGTCGGTGCCGTGCGGTCCGGAGAAGTCGACGACGGTGCGCCCGGCGACGTGTCGCTTGAAGGTGCGTGCGGCCTCCTCCTCGATCTCGGTCCATGCTGCCTCGGAAATCGGGGCGAGGTCGCGATACAGATTGTTCACAGGGTCGAACTCCTTCGCAGAGCGCCAACTCCGAGTGATCCGTCGGCAGGCCGGCCGGCGGTCGAGGCACTCGGATCTTCGTGGGAGGGAATTTCCGCCGGTGACGGCGGAAGATCTTCGAGGAACTCCAGCGAGGGGCAGAAGAACAGCGATCCCGTCACCGCGGTGGAGAAGTCCAGGATGCGGTCGGTGTTGCCGGGCGGGCTGCCCAGGAACATGTTGCGCAGCATCTGCTCGGTCACCTCCGGGGTGGCCGAGTAACCGATGAAGTAGGTGCCGAACTCGTCGGCGCCGAAGCTGCCGAACGGCATGTTCGCGCGCACGATCTGCTGCTCGACCCCGTTCTCGTCGACGATCACGTTCAGTGCGACATGCGAATTCGCGGGTTTGGTCTCGTCGTCGAGCTCGATGTCGTCGAGCTTGGTCCGGCCGATCGCCCGCTCCTGCTCCTCGACGGTCAACGAGTTCCACGACGCGAGGTCGTGCAGGTATTTCTGGACGACGACGTAGCTACCGCCGGCGAAGTCCGGATCCTCGCCGGAGACCAGGGCCGCCTCGACGGCCTCGTCGTCCTCGGGGTTCTCGGTTCCGTCGACGAAGCCGAGCAGGTCGCGGCGTTCGAAATAGCGGAAGCCGTGCGTCTCGTCGACGACCCGAGCCGCACCGCGCAGCCTATCGTTGATCTTCGCGGCGAGTTCGAAGCACAGGTCCATCGTCGACGCGCGGAGGTGGAACAACAGGTCGCCGGGGGTCGAGGGGGCCTGGTGCCGACCGCCGTCGAGCGGGACGAACGGATGCAGTCCGGCGGGCCGGGGGCCGTCGAACAGCCGGTCCCACATATCCGAGCCGATGCCGGTGACGACCGACAGGCCGCCCTCCGGGATGCGGAAACCGACCGAGCGGCGCAGGCCCGAGAGATCTTCGAGCAGATCCCGCACGGTGTCCTCTGCGCCCTCGTCGACGGTGACGACGAGGAAGATCGCCGCTTCGGTGAGCGGGGTCAGTATCGGTTGTGCACGAACCACTCCGACAACGCTAGTGCACCCCGCACGAAACAGGCGTTCGCGGCACGCCGACGTTCGTCACTGCACAACTGCAGCGTCAAGGCACCATCCAGCCCAGCACCGAGGTGGACTGCAGCCACACGAGGACGGCGAGCACCGCGAGACCGGCGATGCTCAGCGGCCAGATCCGGCGCATGAGCAGCCCGTCCTTGCCGGACAGTCCCTTCACCGACGCCACCAGCGCGAGGTTCTGCAGTGCGATCGGGGTGCCGGTGGTGCCGCCGGCCATGTTCCCGGCGACCAGCACGGTCGGGTCGAGTCCCGACTGCTGGGCCGCGGCGACCTGCAGGCTGCCGAACATCGCGTTGGAGGCGGTGTTCGAGCCGGTGACCACGACGCCGAGCCAGCCGAGCACCGGCGACAACAGCGCGAACGCCACGCCCGCACCGGCGAGAAAACCGCCGATCGTGGCGGTCTGCCCGGACAGGTTCATCACGTACGCGAGGGCGAGGACCGCCGTCACCGTCGCGAACGACCACCGCAACTGCACGACCGCCGCGACGAAGCATCGCACCGCGTCGGCCACCGCGACCTTCAGCACCGGTATCGACAGCAGCGCGGCGACGAAGACGAGGCTGCCCGGGGCAGTGAGCAGATCGATGGTGAAGGTCTCCGCGGTGGGAACGTCCCCGTCGGCCGTAGTCACGTCCACACCCGGCCAGGGGAACGACAGGCTCGCGTTCGACAACAGCGACGCCACCGGACCGAACCGGCTGACGAGGAAGACGACCACGATCAGGGCGTAGGGGGCGAACGCCTCGACGACGCGTCGACGCGAGTCGTGGATCCGGTCGGATGCGGCCCGGCGGGCCTCCCGATGCATGGGGTGCACCTTCACCGCGACCAGCAGCACGAGCAGACCGGCCACGGCACCGGCGATGTTGCTCAGCCCCACGGTGAGATAGCTCGCGCACACGAACTGGGCGGCGCCGAAGGCAAGTCCGACGACGAGCGCGACCGGCCACGTCTCGCGAACTCCGCGCCATCCGCCGACCACCGCGACCAGCACGAGCGGAACGAACACCGCGAGCAGGCAGACCTGACGCGCGACGACCGGTCCGATCTCGTCGATCGGGATCTCCGAGACGCGCGACATCGTCAGGATCGGTGTGCCCATGACGCCGAGCGGGGTGACGACGGAGTTGGCGAGCAGCGACGCCGCAGCCGCACGCACCGGCGGCAGACCGGCACCGATGAGCACGACGGTCGCGACGACGATGGGGGTGCCGAAACCGGCGACCGCCTCGAGCAGCGCGCCGAACAGGAAGGCGATGACGATGGTGAGGATCCGCGGATCCGGGGATATTCGCCCGAAGGCGCGGGTGAGGACGTCGAAGTGCCCGGATTCGACGGTGAGCCGGTACACCCAGACGGCGTTGACCACCGTCCACATGATCGGGAAGAGACCGAAGACCGCACCTTCGACACCGGCACTGAGCGCGGACCCGACCGGCATGCCGTAGACGGCGGTGCCCACGATCAGGGCCACGACCACCGCGATTCCCGCGGCCGAATGCGACCGCAGTCGGAAGACGGCGAGCAGGACGAGCATGGTCAGCAGCGGGAGTACCGCCACCAGTGCCGACCACGCGAGCGACCCGCCGACCGGCGCGATCGGCTGAACGTATGCACCTGTCACTGCATCACGACCGGTGTGTCTGCACGGCGGTGCGGATGGTGGCGGCCGTGCCGTCGAGCACGGTCCGGTTCGGTGTCCGCCAATCGGCTCGGATCCCGAAGCCGTCCCCGGCGCTGCGCGGCACGAGGTGCAGGTGCACGTGGAAGACCTCCTGGCCGGCGGCGACGCCGTCGGCGAGGAACATGTTCACGCCCTCGATCGGGAGTCCGGACGCGCGCATCGCCGTGGCGATCCGTTGCCCGGCGGCGAACACCTTCGCTCCGTCGTCGGGATCGAGTTGTGCCAGTCCGGAGGCGTGCCGCTTCGGAATCACGAGCAGATGCCCGGGAGTGAACGGGCGGATGTCCATGAACGCGAGCACGTCGGGTTCGTCGAGCACGACGCTGGCCGGCGACTGCCCGGCCACGATGGCGCAGAAGATGCAGTCCGTCACTGTGGCGTGGACTCCTCCGCACGTGCGGGTCCGCGGGCGGTTTCGAGCAGGCGTAGCAGTTCGCCCTGCACCGTAGGACGGGCGCGCACCGGGTCGTCGCTGTGCGCGAGACACAGCATCGCTTCCTCGACGGCCGCGACGAGCAGGTGCGCGAGCACCGACGTCCGCGTGGGCGACGCCTCGTAGGTCTCGGGATCGAGGGTGACGAGCATGCGCTCGATGGCCTTCAGCGAGGAGTGCCGGTGGGTCTCGCGGACCTCGGCCCAGCCGAGGACCGCAGGGGCTTCGATGAGCAGCAGCCGGCGGGTCGCGGGGTCGTAGACCGCGTCGAGCGAGGCGAGCACGGCCTGGGTGAAGCCCTCCCAGGCGTCCTCGACCGGTTCGGCCGGGACCAGGGAGCTCTCCGCTTCCGACTGGAGTCGTTCGATGACACCGCGGAACAGATCCCGCTTGTCGGCGAAGTGGTGGTAGAGCGCACCGCGCGTCACCCCCGCAACCGAGACGATCTCCTCCGTGGCCGCCGCCGCGTATCCGTCGCGCAGGAACACCTCGCGCGCTGCATCGAGCAGCGCGGTGCGTGTTCGCGCTGCGTCACGCAACCGACCCGTATTTCCCGGTTTCACCGACACTTCGTTCTCTCCTGCTGATACCGCCACCCCCATCGGACACTCCCCCCGGCAGTCGGTTCCCGTGATTCCTGTCGAATCGGCTTCCTACAGAATCGGCGCCGGCGTGTACTTCGCTGCTTCCGGATACTGCGTCACGAGGTCCTGCACCGCCGCGACGACCGCTTCGACCTGCGCGACCGCAGCTCCGGCGAAGACCTCCCGGTCGGCCAGTGCCGCGTCGAGCGCGGCGCGGTCGAGCGGCAGCCGGTCGTCGGCGGCGAGACGGTCGAGCAGATCGGGTTCGCGACCCTCCTCGCGCATCGCGAGTGCGACGGAGACCGCATGCTCCTTGATGACCTCGTGTGCGGTCTCGCGACCCACCCCGGCCCGGACCGCGGCCATGAGGACCTTGGTCGTCGCGAGGAACGGCAGGTACCGCACGAGTTCCTTCTCGATCACCGCCGGGTAGGCACCGAACTCGGCGAGGACCGTCAGGAAGGTCTCCATCTGGCCGTCGATCGCGAAGAAGGCGTCGGGAAGGGCCACACGGCGGACGACGGAGCAGAAGACGTCGCCCTCGTTCCACTGCGCGCCGGCGAGCTCGGCGGCCATGGAGGCATAGCCGCGCAGGACGACCTGCAGGCCGTCGACGCGCTCGCACGAGCGGGTGTTCATCTTGTGCGGCATCGCGGACGATCCCACCTGGCCGGGCTGGAAGCCCTCGGTGACGAGTTCGTGGCCGGCCATGAGCCGGATGGTGTGGGCGAACGACGCGGGACCGGCGCCGACCTGCACGAGCGCGGAGAGCACGTCGTGGTCGAGCGAACGCGGATAGACCTGGCCGACGCTCGTGAAGACGTTCGCGAAGCCGAGATGCTGCGCGACCTTCTGCTCGAGCTGCGCGAGCTTGGCGGAATCACCGCCGAGCAGGTCGAGCATGTCCTGTGCGGTGCCCATCGGGCCCTTGATCCCGCGCAGGGGGTAGCGGGCCATCAGTTCCCGGACGCGCTGCAGCGCGATGAGCAGTTCGTCGGCGGCCGACGCGAAACGCTTGCCGAGGGTGGTGGCCTGCGCCGCGACGTTGTGCGAGCGACCGGCCATGACGAGCGAGGCGTACTCGGTGGCGCGCTCGGCGAGGCGTGCGGCCACGGCGACACCGTGGGAGTGGACGTGCTCGAGCGACCGCAGGATCTGCAGTTGCTCGACGTTCTCGGTGAGGTCGCGGCTGGTCATGCCCTTGTGGACGTGCTCGTGACCGGCGAGGGCGTTGAACTCCTCGATGCGGGCCTTGACGTCGTGGCGGGTGACGCGCTCGCGCTGGGCGATGGACTCGAGGTCGACCTGCTCGATCACGCGTTCGTAGTCGGCGATCGCCTCGGCGGGAACGTCGATCCCGAGTTCGGCCTGCGCCCGCAGCACCGCGAGCCACAGCTGCCGCTCGAGCACGATCTTGTACTCGGGCGACCACAGGTCCCGGAGTTCGGGGCTGGCGTAGCGGGTGGCGAGGACGTTGGGGATGTGGCTCACACAAGTGAGTTTACGGTCCGGGTCTGCTCCCGTATTCCCCGACCTCAATCCTCGACCGGGGGCGCGACGGTCTCGACGACGTCGAGCAGGATGCCGCGCGCGAGCGAGCGCGGGTCGGGATCGAGCTCGCCCAGTCCGCCGAGGACCGCGCCGTCCACGACCGCCACGAGCCGACGCACCTCGCGGGGCCGCACCGATCGGCAGCAGCGTTCGAGCAGGTCGGTGAGCAGGTGGTCGATCTGCTCGCGCATGCGGACCTGCACGTCACGCAGTTCCGGATAGCGGGCTGTCGCGACGCACCGCTCGTACCGGGAGATCAGGCGTTCGCGGTCGATGCCGCCGTCGCAGTCCCGCGGTCCGATGAGCAGTTCGACGATGAGATCGGCCGTGCCCTCGAGACTGCGCGGGAGCGGCTCGATGTCGCGGACGCGCTCCCGCATCGCGTCGAGTTCCCGCTCGCTGTTGTAGTCGACCGCGCATGCGACGAGGTCGTCGAGCGATTCGAAGTAATAGGTGGTCGATGCGAGCGGCAGGCCCGCGCGGGTGGCGACGGCCCGGTGGCGGACGGCGTCGATCCCCCCTTCGAGGATGAGGTCGGCCGCTGCCTCGACCAGCGCCTGACGGCGCCGTTCGCCCTTCGGAGTCGCAGCAATCGACACCTTCTCATGGTGACAGTCCCGACCGTCTCACCAGGGGAAAACGGAAGTGGAGACCAACCGGTACCATTGCGCCCGCCCGCGCGTGTCGAGTCCTCGGCGAGCGCAGCCCCGCGAGTAGATCATCGAACGATCGGAGCCGTACCGGATGAGACGTCGACGCTTTCTGCAGGCATCGCTTCTCGGGGCCGCCCTGGCGGGTGCCGGCGCCGCGGCGCCGGGCATGTCCGGTATCGGCCTCCCGCGTGCGGACGCGCTGCCCGTCGGGGTCGACGAGTACCGCCGACTCGTGCCCGAACTGTTCGTTCCGCCGCCCGCCCCGCCGGAGCATTCCGAGGTCGTCGTGGTGGGCTCCGGTTTCGGTGCGAGCGTCGCCGCGCTGCGCCTGGCCGAGGCCGGGAACCGGGTCACGATGCTCGAGCGCGGCATGCGCTGGCCCCGCGACCCGCACCGCGAGATCTTCACGACCGACCTGCTCGCCGATGGTCGCGGCTACCACCACCGCACCCATTTCACCGGACCGACGGGCATCCCGGTGGTGTGCGACGACTTCGCCGGTGTCCTCGATGTGGTCGACTACCCGAACATGTCGGTGTGGCGCGGCGCGGCGGTGGGTGGCGGATCGATCGTGTTCACCGGAGTGATGATCGCTCCCGAACGGCACCTCTTCGAGCACGTCTTCGGCGGCCGTCTGTCCTACGACGAGATGACCTCCACCTGGTACCCGAAGGTGCGCTCGATGCTGCGCCTCGACCCGATGCCCGACGACATCTACAACGCCGCCGAGTTCACGCACTCGCGGCGATGGGACGACGACGCGCGCGCCGCCGGTTACAGCCCGCACCGCATCGACGGCATCTGGGATTGGGACGTCGTGCGCGCCGAACTCGCCGGCTCGGTCCGCCGATCGGCCGTCGCGGGCGAGAGCAATCTCGGCAACTCGAACGGCGCGAAGTTCGATCTCACGCAGAACTACATCCCGGCGGCAGAGGCGACCGGGCGCACCCTGGTGTGCCACGGTCACCGGGTGCTTGCGATCGGTCAGAACGGCGACGGCCGCTACCGGCTCGACGTGCAGGCCGTCGACCCGACGGGGGTGGTGCTGCGCACTACCACGATCACGTGCGACCGCCTCGTCCTCGGCGCCGGATCGATCGGCACGACCGAACTGCTCGTCAAGGCGCGGCACACCGGTTCGCTGCCGAACCTCGACGAGCGCGTGGGCCGGGGCTGGGGCACCAACGGCGACGCGGTGCTCGTCCGCTCGTTCGCGCTCACCGAGGGTTTCGGCGGCGACCAGGGCGCGCCGTCGGCGTCGCGGATCGTCGACGAGTCCGGTCTGCCGCTGAGCCTCGAGAATTGGTTCGTCGCGGGCACCGCGAAGGACGTCGGGATGCTCGCCTCCCTCGGCATGACCCTCGACCCCACCCGTGCCGACTTCGCGTACGACCCGGGTGCCGATCGGGCGGTTTTGAACTGGCCGACCGGTGGCGAACGCGAGAGCGTCGACGCCCTGCGGGCCGTGCACAACGCGATGGCGCAGGCCGGTGGCACGATCCCGGGCGCATCGCCGATGGCCGAGGACGTCAACGCGACCTTCACTGCGCATCCACTCGGTGGTGCGGTGCTCGGCGAGGCGACCGACGGTTACGGCCGCGTGCACGGCCATCCCGGTCTCTACGTCGTCGACGGCGCGCTGATCCCGGGCAGCACCGGCACCGCGAACCCGTCGCTGACCATCGCGGCGCTGGCCGAACGGAACATCGCGCGGATCATCGCCGACGGGCGGTGACCCGGCCGCGGCGGTCCGGCACGGCGTTCAGGAGACGGGCAGCCAGGCCGCGAGCCGGTCGAGCGCCGCGGTGACGTCGGCAGTCGAACCCGCGAACGACAGCCGCACGGTCTCGCCGCCGCGCACGGTGTCGAAGTCGACGCCCGGTGCGAGCGCGAGCCCGGTGTCGTGGAGCAGCCGCGCGCACCACGCCGTCGAGTTCTCGCCGTCGAGCAGATGGCCGATGTCGGCGTAGACGTAGAAGGCGCCGTCTGCCGGTGCGAGTTTCGTGATGCCGAGATCCGGCAGCCCTTCGAGCAGCAGTTCCCGGTTCACCGCGTAGCGGGAGACGTGCCCGTCGAGTTCGGTGCGGGCCTCGGTGCCGAACGCCTCGACCGCCGCGAACTGCGAGACCGACGGCGGGCACACCGTCATGTTCGACGCGAGTCGCTGCAGAGCCGGACGCATCGTCTCGGGCGCGAGCATCCAGCCGAGCCGCCAACCGGTCATCGAGAAGTACTTCGACACCGAGCCGATCACCACCGAGTCGCGCGAGGTCGCCCACGCCGTCGAGGTCGCCGGTGATCCGGTGCCCTCACCGGTCTCGGACCGGACGGTGCCGAACTCGATGCCGTGGTAGATCTCGTCGGAGATGAGCAGGCTGCCGTGCTCGTCACACCAGCGCGCGAGCGCCGCGAGCTCGGACGGTTCGATCATCGTGCCGGTCGGGTTGGCGGGGCTGGCGACGACGATTCCCGCAGGCGGAGCGTCGAGTTCCTCGAGCATCGCGACGGTGGGCTGGTAGCGGGTCTGCGGACCGCAGTCGAGTTCGACGACACGACAACCGAGCGCGGCGAGGGTGTTGCGGTAGGCCGGGTAGCCGGGGCGGGCGACGACCACGGTGTCGCCGACGTCGAAGGCCGCGAGGAACACCAGGGTGAAGGCGCCGGACGAGCCGGTGGTGACGACGACGTCGTCCGCGTCGACGTCGATGCCGTACTTGTGGCGGTGGTACGCCGCGATCTCCTCGCGCAGCGGCAGGATGCCGAAGGTCTCCGTGTAACCCAGCAGTTCCGCATCGATCGCCAGGTTGGCGGCCCGGAGCACGGGAGCGGGTGCGGGGGTCGACGGTTGTCCGGCGGCGAGACTCAGGACGTCGCCGTGGCTGCGCTGCCGCTCGGCGGCCGCCTTCCACACATCCATGACATGGAACGTCTCGATACCGGAGCGTTGGGATTCGGGGCGCACGTCGACGACGGTAGTACGCCCCGCGTCGTTCGTCAGAGCCGGACGCGCTGAAGTCGGGTGAGGGCACCCCACGCGATCGGATAGTCCTGACGATCGACGACCTTCACCTGCGTGGCCTCCGCGTCGGTGGCCTCCGCGTCGGTGGCCGCCGCGTCGGGTTCCGGCGTCGGTTGCGGCACGACCGGCAACAGCAGATGCGAGTCGAACTGTCCGCCGGCGTGCACGATGTGGAAGCCCTTGTTGATGGTGCGATCGTGCCCGACGCGTGGGTTCTCGTCGAGGTCGTGGCCGGCGATGACGAGCACGAGGCTCGATCCGGCTTCGAAGAAGGTGCTGTGCGGCATGATCTCGATGTCGACGGGCACGATCTGGTCGGGCAGCAACGGCCAGTACTTCGTCTGGTCGTGGACGGGCCGGTAGGCGGTGGAGGCCTCCGGGTCCAGCGCCCGCCGCGAGACCCGCATCCACCCGTGGGCGACGAATCCCTTCTCGTAGCCGCCGTGGCCTTCGAACCACACGTCGCGGCCGTGCTCGTCGCGCTTGGCGAGCCCGACGAACAGGTCCATGTCGTTGGCGTCCTTCGCCTGCACCCACAAACGCAGCGCCGCGTGCCCGGTGATCTCGGTGTCCTCGTCGAAGGTGTGGGTGAAGACGAGTTCGTCGCCCGCGACGGGGAAGGTGCGGCGGAACTGGCTGCTCTCGCACGGGGTGGTGCTCAGGTCGGCGTTCGCGTGGTCGAGGTGGAATGCGACGTAACGGGTGTCGGGGACCGGCCACTCGGATTCGAAGCGTTCGGAATAGGTGCGCAGGTCGTGGCGGGTCTCGAGACGGATGCGCGGGGTGTCCTCGAAGCCGTTGTCCTCGTCCTTGAGGAAGCGGTCGAAGAATCGTCGCTGGTAGTCGAGGGCCTCGTTGCCGTAGAAGGTCTGCCACATCTTCCGGCCGTGGGTGTAGAGCCACTTGTGCTCCGACGCGATGCGGCGGTAACCCTCGACCGACCCGCGGGCGCGTGGGCCCTGATCGGACCACGAGACGCCGACGAGCGCGGGCACGGTGACGTCCTCGAGCCGGGGCGGCGGGGCGAGGTGACGGAAGAAGTCGGGGAAACGGCGCCGCAACCACGCAGTGAACCGCCGGAGGGAGGCGGCGCCGCAGCGGGCCCCGGTGTTCATCGCGCTGTACCAGAACTCGCTGTAGCGGGTCTCGGGGATGCCGCCCTGGGTGAGGATGTCGCGGCAGGGATCGCTCACACCTTCCCAGGGTGCGATGGCCGCGAGACAGGGCGGGTTGAGCGCGGCGGTGTACCACTGCAGTGTGGCGAGATAGTCGGCGCCGGCGAGGCCGACGCGGCCGTTGCTCCACTCCTGACCACCGGCCCATTCCACGACGGACGCGCAGTCGAGCGCGGCCCGGCCGAGCAGCAGGCGGGGACGGCCGCCGCTAGCGTGATGACCGCGCATGTCCGCGACGACGAGGACGTAGCCGCGAGGAACCCAGTAGGCGGGGTCCGGTGCTTCGAAGGAGGTGCAGTCACTGATCTCGAGATCGCCGACGTGGTTGCCGGATTCGGCGAGGTCGTCGAAGTCGACGGGATACCGGTCGACGCCGGCGTCCTTGCCGTAGGGGGTGACGGCGACCAGCACGGGGCAGCGGTCGTGCTCACCGGAGTCGGCAGGACGGTAGACGTCGGCTCTCAGTACGGTGCCGTCGCCCGTGCGGATGGGCACGTCGCGCTCGACGAGGACGTCGTCCGGCAACCCGTGGACGACGACGTGGTGGTGCCGTAGCGGTGTCGGGTCCGGCGTCGGCGTTCGTCTTCGAGAAACCATGCAGTCACCCCTGGCGGCATCGAAATGCACCGAGTGTGCAACATACACCCGGTAGGTGCAAGGGTGAAGGACGAGAGTGAAAGGCTAGACCGAGATCCGGCCCTCGACGGCCGCCAGACCGATGTCGCGGCGGAAGTGACCGCCCGGCAGCTTGACGTCGGCGAGCCGATCATAAGCGGCCTCGCGCGCGGACGCGAGATCGGCACCCACACCGATCACGTTGAGCACGCGCCCACCTGCGGAGACCAGCGCGCCGTCCTCGCGACGCTTCGTGCCGGCGTGCAGCACCGTGTCGCCCTCGGCGCCGGTGATCACATCGCCGGTGCGCGGGGTGGACGGGTAGTACTCGGCGGCGAGCACCACGGTCACCGCGGCGCCGTCCTTCCAGCGCAGCGGCGGAAGCTCGGCGAGCGTGCCGGCGGCGACCGCCTTCAGGGCCTCGCCCAGCGGGGACTCGAGCAGAGCGAGCACGGCCTGGGTCTCCGGGTCGCCGAAACGGCAGTTGAACTCGACCACGGCCGGGCCCTCGGCGCCCATCGCCAGACCCGCGTAGAGCAGTCCGGAGAAACCGCATCCGCGGCGCACCATCTCGGCCGCGACGGGCTCCACGACCTCGGAGACGATCCGCTCGACGCTACCCTCGGGCAACCACGGCAGCGGCGTGTAGGCACCCATGCCACCGGTGTTGGGGCCGGTGTCGTCCTCGCCGACGCGCTTGTGGTCCTGCGCCGGGAGCAGCGGCACGACCGTCTCGCCGTCGACGAGGCAGAACAGCGAGACTTCGGGGCCGTCGAGGAAGGACTCCAGCAGGACGGGGTGCCCGTTCTCGAGGATCTCGGCGGCGTGGTCGCGGGCGGCGGCGCGATCGGTGGTGACGACGACGCCCTTACCGGCAGCGAGACCGTCGTCCTTGACCACCCAGGTCGGTCCGAACCGGTCGAGCGCCTCGTCGAGGGTCGCGGGTGTGTCGACGACCTCGCTGTGGGCGGTGCGCACACCGGCGGCGGCCATGACGTCCTTCGCGAACGCCTTCGATCCCTCGATGCGTGCGGCGGCGGCGGACGGTCCGAAGCAGGGGATGCCCGCGGCGCGGACGGCATCGGCGACCCCGAGGACGAGCGGAACCTCGGGACCTATGACGACGAGGTCGGCCTTCTGCCCGGTGGCGAGGGCGACGACGTTGTCGGCGGAGGCCGCATCGACGGGGAACAGCTCGGCGACGTTCGCGATACCGGGGTTGCCCGGCGCGGCCAGCACGGCGGTCACGCCGGGGTCGCGGGACAGGGCGAGAGCAAGAGCATGTTCACGGGCACCGGAGCCGATAACGAGTACGCGCACGCAGGACAGACTACGGGACCGGTCTCCACACGAGATCGGCGCGGGAACGCGTGCGCTGAACGGCTTCCGCATTGGGCAGATCGACGGTCCGCACCCATTCGCGTGCGCCGTCCTCGTCCCGTCCGTGGTGGCGGTGCCGGCGCACGAGACGTCGCGTGAGCGTGCGGCGGGGTGCGTCGATGTAGATGACGAGGTCGAGCAGCGGGCGGATGTGTTCCCATCCCCCGGTCTCGAACATCAGGTAGTTGCCCTCGGTGACGATCACCCGGGCATCGGCCGGCACAGCGTGCACCGCCGCGATCGGTTCGTCGAGCGGCCGGGAGAAATCCGGGGCGTAGATCGTCTCGTCGCGGCACTGCCGCACCCGACTCAGCATGTCGCGGAAGCCGGCCACGTCGAAGGTGTCGGGCGCCCCCTTCCGGTCCCGCGCGCCGAAGGTGTCGAGCTGCCGGTTGGACAGGTGGTAGCCGTCCATCGGCACCTGTCCGGTGGAGACCCCCGCGCATCGGAGGGCGTAGACGAGCAGCGCCGTGGCGCGACTCTTCCCGGCACCCGGCGGCCCGCACAGACCGACGACCGTGCGCCGATCCGCGGGAAGCCCGACGAGGACGTGTGTGACGAGTTCGTCCACGAGCACGCGCAGCGGCGCCTCCCGCACGCTCCCGTCACCTTCCATGAGCCCGACGATACGACCGCCCGCGACCGTCGGAGTCGCCGTGAGCTCTCGACACGCCCACCCGACTGATCTATCGTTATTTCGAAAGTTCGGAATTTCGAACTGTCACCCCGACACGGACGGATACCGCCATGCCGAACAGGATCGGAACCACCCTCGCCGCGACGAGCGTCGTGATCGCTCTGGCCGGATGCGGGCAGAGCACTCCACCGGAGTCCGACATCCCTGCACCGGTCGGGGCGGACGCGTCCGCCCCGGCCGGTGAATGCATGCCCACCCCCGCCGCGGACGTGAGCACCGCCGAAGGCTGGATCGGCTACCTCGCCGAGAACCCCGACACGGTCGCCATCGCGGTCGACGACGGCAACGGCGGGACCTTCGAACAACGACCCGACGAGCGGCAACCGCTCGCGTCGGCTGTGAAGGTCGTGCATCTCGCCGCCTATGCCCGCGCCGTCGCAGCCGGTGAACTCTCCCCCGACGAGCGCGTACCGCTCGCCGACTGGGAACGCTGGCATCTCCCGGGCACCGACGGCGGCGCACACCCCCGGGCTCTCGAACGGCTCGGTGTGAACGACCCGGAGGACACCGTCACTCTCGACGAGATGGTGTCGGCGATGATCCAGGAGAGCGACAACGCGGTCCCCGACTACCTGCGCGACCGCCTCGGCGACGACGCGCTGCGCGAGGCCGCCGCCCAGGGCGGCTGGGACGACTTCACGCCGCCGACGATGCTCGGCAACACGCTCGCGCTGCTCGACCCGACACTCGACGATTCGTCGGCGGTCTGGGACGCCGCGCGCCGCTACGCCTCCGAACCCGCCTACCGCGCCGAAGCGGTGCAGCACCCGGCGCCGGAGGATTTGTTCGCCCGGGTCGACCGCGTCCAGCGTTTCGACAACACCGGATCGGCCGCCGAGCTCACCGCCCTGCATCGCGCGATCGCCGACGGTTCGTTCGGTGCCGGCGGCGACCTCGCGCGTACCCACCTCGAATGGCAACCGTCCACGGTTCCGGGATTCGAGGGAGTCGGATTCAAGGGCGGTAGCCTGCCCGGCATCCTCACCGACGCAGTCACCTTCCGCCGCGATGACGACACGATCGCGACCACGGTGATGCTCGCGTCCGGCATGTCGGACAGCGACTACGCGGAAGCCCTCGAATCGTTCGCCCATCAGGAGATGCTCGCCGCGGCAGCGAACGATCCCGATTTTCTCGAGCGGATACGCTGCGCGATGTGAGCGACGGCGACGTGAACGACGAGTACGAGGCCCGGCTCGCGGATCTCGAACGCCGTGTGCGGATCCTCGAGGGCGACGCGACCCGCCGGGGCGCCGGGGACGGTCCCGGTGGCACCGGTCCCGTGGCGGACGTGGCAGGAAGCACGGGGTCCGTGACCTACGGGGGCTTCGTCTCCCTGCACGGCCACGTCCGCTGGAACATCGAGTACGACGCGGGCGCATCCCTCGCACTCGATCCCGTTCCCGTCGCCGCCGTCCTCGACGCCTTGGGCAACCCCGCGAGGCTGGCGATCGTGCGGACTCTGCTGCGCGGGCCCGCCACCGCCACCGAACTCCAGGAGGCCACCGACCTCACGTCGACCGGCCGGCTCTACCACCATCTCCGGGCTCTGTCGGCTGCGCGGGTGGTCGAGCAGGGAAGCCGAAACCGCTACCGGATCGCGCCGGAGAAGGTCGTGCCGCTGCTGGTCCTCACCGTCGCGGCGGCCGATGTCGGGGAACAGCTCCGGTGAACCCGGTGTCCCTTATCCTCCCGGTATGACTTCCGTGTTCAGCAAGATCATCGCCGGTGAACTGCCGGGCCGTTTCGTCTGGCAGGACGACGACGTCGTCTCCTTCCTGACCATCAACCCTTTCACCGAGGGGCACGTGCTGGTCGTGCCACGGCAGGAGGTCGATCACTGGCAGAGCGTGGACGACGACCTGTGGGCGAAGGTGAACGACGTCGCCCGCATCCTCGGTCGCGCCGTCACCGCCGCCTTCGACGCCCCGCGCGCCGGCCTGATGATCGCCGGCCTGGAGGTCCCCCACCTGCACCTGCACGTCTTCCCCGCCTACTCCCTCGGCGACTTCGATTTCGCGACGGCAGAGAAGGATCCGTCGCCCGAATCGCTCGACCGCGCGCATCGCAAGATCAAGGACGCCCTGCGCGAACAGGGTCACGGCGAGCACGTCCCCGACTGATCCGCTCGACGGGATATCGGCGGAACAATTCCGACCGGTATCCCGTTGTGTTCCTCGTGTCTTCTACTCCACCGAGTTCCCCAGCCCCGGCCGGTACGGCCGAGCCGCAGGCCGCTGCCGCACCGCGCGCCGGTCTTCTGATCGCCGTTCTCGTCGGGGCCGCATTCGTCGTCATCCTCAACGAGACGATCATGAGCGTCGCGCTGCCGAAGCTGATGGTCGAGTTCGACGTCGGCGCAGCCACCGCCCAATGGCTCACCACGGCGTTCATGCTGACCATGGCCGTCGTCATCCCGATCACGGGTTACCTGCTCACCCGGCTGTCGCTGCGCACGGTCTTCGCGATCGCGATGGGCAGCTTCCTGCTCGGCACCCTGATCGCCGCGAGTGCCCCGATCTTCCCGGTCCTCGTGCTGGGTCGTGTCGTCCAGGCCGTGGGCACCGCGGTGATGTTGCCGCTGCTGTTCACGACGGTGCTCAACCTGGTTCCCGCCGATCGTCGCGGTCGCACGATGGGCGTGATCTCGATCGTCATCGCGGTCGCTCCCGCGGTCGGCCCGACCATCGGTGGCGTCGTGCTCGACCAGCTGAGCTGGCGGTGGATGTTCTGGCTGGTGCTGCCGATCGCGGTCGTCGCGACGGCGCTCGGCCTGAGCTGGATCCGCAGCGTCACCGAACCGGTCGCGGTTCCGCTCGACGCCCCGTCGGTGGTGTTGTCGGCCCTCGGGTTCAGCGGTCTCGTCTTCGGTCTGAGCAGTCTCGGTGAGGCCGCCGAGGGCGATCCGCTCATGCCGCCGTGGCTGCCGCTGGTCGTCGGCATCGCGTCGCTGACGGTCTTCGTCCTGCGTCAGATCCGCCTCGGCGACGGCGCCCTGCTGGACATGCGAGCGTTCCGTACCCCGGCGTTCTCGCTCGCGGTTGCACTCGTCTCGGTAAGCATGATGTCGCTGTTCGGCACCCTCATCCTGCTGCCGATCTACCTGCAGAACGTGCTGGGTCAGTCGACGCTGACCACCGGCCTGATGCTGCTGCCCGGTGGTCTGGTCATGGGTCTGCTCGGCTACATCGTCGGACGCCTGTTCGACCGGTTCGGTCCGCGGCCGCTCGTCGCACCGGGCGCGATCATCGCCTGCGTCGCGATGTGGGGCATGACGACCTTCGACGCGACCACCACGATCGGCACGGTCATCGCCTGGCACGTGCTGCTCAACATCGGCCTCGCGTTGATGTTCTCGCCGCTGCTGACCTCGGCACTCGGAGCGCTGCCGCGGCGGTTGTACTCCCACGGCAGCGCCATCGTCAGCACCATGCAGCAGATCGCCGGTGCGGCCGGTACGGCGTTGTTCATCACGGTGCTGACCCGCACGACCGTCGCGGGCGCCGAGAGCGCGGGCGATCCCGCCGGTGCGCTCGCGGACGGTGTCCACGGCGCGTTCACGGGGGGCGCGGCGATCGCGGTGATCGCAGTCGTCGGCTCCCTGTTCGTCCGACGGGCCCCGGAGCCCGAGGCGGATGCGGTGGAGGTGTCGGCCCCCGAGACCGCCGGAACGCACTAGCCGGCAGTACACACCGCCCGGCACTCACGCGCCGGTCGTCACGACTTCCCTGTTCGACGGGAAGCGTGGCGGCCGGCGCGTTGCTGTCCGCACACGGTTCGTGGAGGAAGGCGTCCAGTTCGACCCACGAGGTGTCGCGTGCGGCGCTGCCGGACGGATGCTGGATCTCGCGTTCGATCGCGGTGAGGCGGTAGGCCGTGCGGACGATGGGTGCGGGCACCCCGCCGAAGACGGCGTCGAGCAGGCCGAGTGCGGGCTCGGCGACGAACAACGACCACGCGTTCCGCGGGGCCTTCCCGACCACGTCCGTGATCCCCATGTATGAGCTCGGAGAACCTGTCCGACGGCAGTGCTATCAAGTGATGCATGACGTGTTCACAGTGCAACCACGATGTCGACCACTGCCACGGCACTCTCGTGCTCCACGCCGATACTCGGGTCGACTGCACCGAACCCGACTGCGTCGACTTCGAGATCGTGCGGCACACCCTCGTTCTCGACTGCATCGAACTGGACGGCGGATGTTCGTGCACGGTGATTGCGCAGGAATCGCAGCTACTGCGCGTGTCCTGAGCAATTTGCCAATACTCGCCCGGAATTCCTAACCTCGACGGAGGTGGCCGCCGGTCGGCCTCCCGGACGAGCGCACCGTACCCGGCCAGCGACAAGACGGTGCAGGAGCGTTGTACGTCATGGCCTGGATCGTTCTCGTCCTCTCCGGTGTGCTCGAAGCCGTGTGGGCTACAGCCCTCGGCAGATCTGCCGGTTTCAGCCGGCTCACCCCGACACTGGTGTTCGTCGTCGCCCTCGTCCTGAGCATGGCCGGGCTCGCGTATGCCCTGCGCACCCTGCCGGTCGGGACGTCCTACGCGATCTGGGTGGGTATCGGCGCCGCTCTCACGGTCGGATATGCGATGGTCACCGGCACCGAGACCGCCTCGCTGCTGAAGCTCGCACTGATCGCGGGCATCGTGCTGTGCGTGGTCGGTCTCAAACTCGTGCACTGACGTTCTCGGGCCTCACGTTCTCGGACTGACGTTCTCGAGCACTGACCGTTACAGTCGGTTCCATGAACCTCGGGTCCGTACTCGTGATGCCGGTGCGTGTGGGTCTGACCGCCGCAGAGGTCGCCCTGAGCGTCGCCGAGACGGTCGTCGGCACCGTGCGGGTCGCGGTGTCGCCCACCACCTACTCCGCGCTCGGCGCGGTCGGCCTGCCCGACACCCGCAGTTCGGTGGGTCTGCTGCAGCAGATCTCGAAGCTCACGTCGGAGGACCGTGGACTCGGTCACGCGTTGCGTCCCGGCGGTCCCCTCGACCGGCTGCTCGCGCCGGGCGGTCCCGTGGATCGGCTCACCGAGCCGGGTGGCCTGCTCGATCGGTTGCTCGAACCGGGCGGACCCGTCGACCGGCTCACCGCACCGGGTGGTCCCCTCGACCGGATCCTCGCCGACGACGGTGCCCTCGACCGTCTCGTGTCGGAAGGGGGTCTGCTCGATCGCCTCACCGCGCACGACGGCCCGCTCGAACGGCTGCTCGCCCAGGACGGCGCGGTGGAACGGCTCACCGCGCCGGGCGGCATCGTCGATGTGGCGATCCGGCCCGGTGGGGTCGTCGAGCGGGCCCTCGCCCAGGGCGGCGTCCTCGACGTCCTGCTCTCCGAACGGGGCGCTCTCGAACGACTGCTCGCCGAGGGCGGTCCGCTCGATCAGATCGTCTCGCTCTCGGAGACCCTCGCGCATCTCACGCCCGGCATCTCGCAGATGAACGCGAGCATCGACATGTTGCAGGAAACGGTCGAGCTGCTGCGCGGGGCCGTCGGTCCGCTCGGCGACCTCGCCGGCCGGCTTCCCGGGCGCTGGTTGCGCAGCGGCAAGGGCGAGCTGCTTCCGCCGCCCTGACGTGGTTCCTCGCCGTGTCAGCGATCGGAGCGGCGGGATGCGACCAGCCGGGCAGCGTCGGCCGATGCTCGGCGCGCTGCCGCGAACAGGTCCTCCCCCGTGCCGAGCAACGCGGCGAGCGTGCCGGCGAAATGATCGCCCGCCCCCGTCGTGTCGACGACCTCGACCTGCGGGACCCGCAGATGTTCGATCGCGTCCTCGGTTCCGACCACGACGTCCTCCCCACCACGGGTGATCACCACGGTGCGCACCTGTTCGAGCAGGCGGGTCACGATCGCGTCGAAGGGGGTCCCTGCGGGAAGACCCGCGTAGTGCAGGGCTTCCTGCTCGTTGAGTACGAGCGGATCGGCGCCGGCGAGAACGTATTCGTCCAGGTCGATCACCGGGCTCGGATTGAGCACGAACCGGCGGTCGTGATCGCGCGCCCACTGGGCGGCGGCCCAGGTCACTGCGGGGAGCAGCTCGAGTTGGGTGAGCACCACCGCGGGATCGAGGGCATCGAGTGCTGCGGTCACGTCCTCGGCCTCGAGCAACGAATTGGCCTCGGGTACGACGACGATCCGGTTCTGCCCGTCGTCGGAGACGAGGATGACGGCCCGGCCGGTCGGGCCCGGTGTGGTGCGCAGATGGGAGGTGTCGACCCCTGCCCTCTGTTGCACGCCGCGCAGTACGTCAGCGGCATGATCGCTGCCCACCGCGCCGACGATGGCGGTGGGAGCCAGGCGGGCAGCACCGATGGCCTGGTTCGCGCCCTTGCCTCCCGGATAGGTGCGCAGATGCCGGCCGAGTACCGTCTCACCTTCTTCGGGAGCACGTGCCACGACGACCGTCAGGTCGAGGTTCAGCGATCCCACGACCGCCACCACGCATCGACTCGACTCGGTCACGGGTCGAGCCTACGACCGATCGACCTGCGGGGCGGGCCTACGATCGATCGACCCGAAGGGCGGGCCTACGATCACTGCGCCTGCGGGTCCGGTTCCAGTTCGGGGCAGACGATGTGGACGACCTCGTCCGCCCAGGACTCCCCCACCTCGCCGTGACGCAGGTAGGCGCCGAGATACGCGCCGACGAGCATCGAGACGGCGGTGTCGACGTCGATGTCCTTGCGGATCGCGCCCGACTCGATCGCGGTGCGGAGCACGTCGGCGACGACCTCGCTCCGGGCGTTGATGATCTCCCGGATCGACTCGGTGAACTCGGGTTCCTGGTCGGTGAGCAGTGCGCCGACACTGCCCATGCCCACTTCGTTCGACAGTCCGCGACGGATCAGCTCGAGGGTCCATTTGACGCGGTCGTAGACGCACAGCCCGTCGGGCACGCACGGGGAGGCGACCTGCGAGTGCAATGCCGCGTCGAGGATCTCCTCACGGTTCGCGTAGCGCCGGTAGATCGTCGTCTTCGCGACGCCCGACAGCGCCGCGACCGCCTCGACGGTGACGCGGTTGGGCCCGTGAAGCCGCAGGATCTCGAGCGCGGCCTTCACGATGCGCGCGTCGGTCCCGGCACGCTCCTTGACGGGGCGCCGCGACGTCAGGGCCACGGATTCCGTCTCGACCTCGCCCACCATGTCTACATCCTCCTCGCGCGGGCATACACCCGCAGGATTCCCGAGTCTCCCCGACAAGGCGACCCCGAATCAAACACTACGAAACGATACGCTACGATGAGCGTATCGTTCCAATCGTCGACGAAGGGGAACGCATGACAGATATCTACGCACCGACACCCGGGCACTACACCGAATCCGAAACCGTCCTCGAGAGCTACCGCACCTACGACGCCGTCGAGAGGGCCATCGACCACCTGTCCGACGAAGGCTTTCCCGTCGAGTACCTGCGGGTCGTGGGCCAGGGAGTCACCACCGTCGAACACATCGAAGGCCGCATGACCAACGGCAAGGCCGCCCTTCGCGGCGCCGCCGCAGGCGTCTGGACGGGCTTGCTCTTCGGTCTGCTCCTGGCACTGCTCCTGCCTGCCACCGGCATGGCCACCGTGATCCTCACCGCTGTCGTCTTCGGCGCGGTGTGGGGCGGATCACTCGGCTTCTTCACCCACTGGAGCACCGGGGGACGCCGCGACTTCGTCTCGAGAAAGAGCATCGAGGCCTCGCGCTACGACCTCATGGTCGATTCCGAGTTCGTCGATCAGGCGCGCGAGAAGCTCGCACTGCGCTGACCGGCCATTGTTTCTCCGATTCGAGAACCTCTTCGCCCACGCCGACCGGCGTGGGCGAAGTCGTTTCTGGTGGAAAGAACAACACGAAAGGGATATTCCACCCGAATCGCCACATTCGTCCGATGCGGATAATCCGTGTTTGCCCGGTCGATTCTTTCCACTGATGGCATGATTCGAGTTATGGCCGGATCGTCGAATACTCCCCCGAAGCCTGCTGTGGGCTCGAAGGTCGTCGTACGCGCGGGTGTCGCGGGCACCAGGGCCTGTCCCGGCACGATCGTCGAAGACTTCGGTCCAGCACAGGAAGCCGTGGGCGACAAGCTGGGTCGCGACTGGGCGCGCGTGCGCCGCTGGGCTGTGGCGCTCGACGACGGACGGCTGATATTCGTCGATATGGACGCATTCGAATCCTCGAAGTCCTGATATCCGATCCATTTCGTCACTTCCGTATTCACACGCCCCTGCAGTGACATGCGGAGGGTGAACAACCGGGTGAACTGCGGCGGATCCGTTGACGCTCCGTGCGCCCGAACCGTTCTCCGGATATGACCTGGATCGGTTGGCCGCTGCTCGGATGGCCCGCGGCATCCCCGGTGGTCGCCCTCGCATTCGGGCGCGTCGCCGCGGCGCACGACCTCCACGAGGCGCCGCACACGATTGCGCCGGTGATCGACCTGTCCGAGCGCCGAGCACGCCGCCTCGGTGAACACCACCGGCCGGAGCAGGACGGCAACGGCCCGGCAACCCTCCCGGAGCCCCGTCTTCCGATGTAAATTGTCCTTCTCGCCTTCGACGGGACAGGGATCCGGTCCGGGCGAACACCCGCCCGTGCATGTGTGCCTCCCGGATCGAGGGACGATGACCGCAGACCGCTTCACCCCGGTCCCGCCCCGCAACGGCGCCGGAAACACGGCACTGACCGCAGGGATCGTCGCGCTCGTCTTCGCCTTCGTACCCGTCATCGGCGACTTCGTCGCGATCCCCGCAGGTCTGGTCGCAGTGGTGTGCGGATGGATCGGTCTCGAACGGGTCGACAGGGGCACGGCGACGCATCGCCGCGAAGCTCTGTTCGGTGCGTGCCTCGGCGTCGCGGCACTGTTCGCCGTGTTCGTGGTCTTCGCAGCGGTTCACAGCAGCACCGGATGAAACAGGCCCGCGCGGTACGCGACGGGCCCTACTGGAGCCCCCTGTCAGGATTGAACTGACGACCGCTCGCTTACAAGGCGAGTGCTCTACCACTGAGCTAAGGAGGCACAGAACTCGACGGTCGCGGACGACGCGTGAGCGACGCCATCATATAGCGCGTCACACTCTCGGCGCGCACCCACCCGCCTTCGTTACGGTGGATTGCATGCCCACCCTCCCCGTTTCCCCCAGCCGTACCGGAGGCCGCGGACGGTGAGCCGCTTCGACGACTTCCTCGATCGGGTTCTCGGTACCCGCCGCGCGACCATCGACGCGGTCACCGAGGCGCCGGCGCCACTGCAGCCGATCGATCTGACCGACGATGCAGTGGTCGCCGAGGCGCTCGACGTCGCCGTGCGTGTCGGTGAGGTCCTGCTCGCCTCGGGCACCGGCGCGATCGACACCGCCGAACAGGTGCGGTTCGTCGCTGCCACCTATGGTCTGGCGCAGTGCGACGTCGACGTCACCTACAACTCGATCGTGCTGTCGGCCTATCGCGGACCGACCATGCCGCCGTCGAGCACGATGCGGGTGGTGCACTACCGCTCGATGGACTTCACGCGGCTCGCGGCCGTCGACCGTCTGACCCGCCGCGTCCGCCGCGACGCGATCTCCCCGGCGCAGGCGCACGAAGAACTGCTCGCCATCACCACCAAGGCGCATCCGTACAACCGTTGGGTGGCGACGATCGCGTGGTCGGCGATGGCCGCCTCGATCTCCGTGCTCCTCGGCGGCGACGCGCTGGTTGCGCTCGTCGCCTTCGGTTCGACGTTCGTGATCGACCGCGTCAACCGCAAACTCAACGCGGCCGGGTTGCCGTTCTTCTTCCAGCATCTGGTGGGCGGCATCGTCGCGACAGCCCCGGCGATCACGCTGTACGGGATACGGGAGACGATCGGGATCGAAGTGTCACCGGGACTGATCATCGCGGCCGGCGTGACGGTGCTGCTGTCCGGTCTGTCGCTCGTGGGTTCGGTGCAGGACGCCATCACCGGGGCCCCCATCACGGCGTCGGCGCGTTTCTTCGAAGTGCTGATGATGACGGGCGGCATCGTCGCGGGTGTCGCGACGACCCTGCGGGTCGCGTCGGTGTTCGGCGCCGAACTCCCTCTCATCAGTTACGAGGCACTTCCCGACCTCACACAGCTGCCGACGAAGATCCTCGCCGGTGCCGCGGCGGCGTTGTTCTACGCCGTCGCCTGCTACGCCGAACGTCGCGCTCTCACGGTCGCCGCGCTCGCCGGCGCCACCGGCAGCCTCGGCTACCAGCTCGCGCTCGGGTTGTCGCTCGGTCCGATCATCTCGTCGGCGCTGGCCGCGACCGTCATCGGTTTCGCCGGTGGTCTGATGGCCCGCCGCGCGCTCACGCCACCGCTGGTCGTCGCGGTCGCCGGCATCACGCCGCTGCTGCCCGGTCTCGCCCTCTATCGCGGCCTGTACGCGATGCTCCGCAATCAGATGGCCACCGGCATGACGGCGCTGTTCTCGGCGTTCGGTATCGGGTGCGCGCTCGCCGCGGGTGTCACGCTCGGTGAATGGCTCGCCCGCCGCACGCGCAACCCGCGCGGTGTCCTCCGCGTCGGCGCGCTGCGTCGCCCGCAGCTGCGGCGGATCCCCCGGATCCGGCTCGACAAGAACCGCCCGGTGTGGCGTCCGGCGCCCGGCCTCGCCACGGGTCCCATCCCGGTGGGATCGCTGCACACCGGCCCGATACCCACAGCTCCCGCGACGGGCCCCATCGCGACGGGTCCGATCGCCACCGGTCCGATCGCCACCGGCCCGATCGCCACCGGCCCGATACCGACGGGCCCGATACCGACGGGCCCGATCGCGTCGGGTCCCCTGGCCACGGGCCCGATACCTCTCGACCCACACGGGTCGTCGTCGGGCCGGGAGGCAGGATCGTCCGTACAAACGACGAGAGCCACGCTGCGCTTTCGGCGCGGGCGTGACTCTCGGCGGATCTGACGGAAGCGTTCAGCTGCCCTGGCGGGCCTTCTCGTCGGCTTCCATTGCGTCGCGAAGGCTCTTCGGACGCATATCGGTCCAATTCTGCTCGACGTACTCGACGCAAGCGGCGCGCGACTCTTCGCCGAATACCACCCGCCACCCCTGCGGAACCTCGGCGAAGGTCGGCCACAGCGAGTACTGCTCCTCATCATTGATGAGGACGTAGAAGCGGCCGTCTTCGTCGTCAAATGGATTCGTGCTCATCTCGCCTCACTTGTTGCGTAGGTGTGATGGTCCGATATCCTACCAAGCTCGTCGATTCCTCCCCCGGCTCCGGGCAGACGGAGCTCTCGGCGTTCGACGATCGAGGTCAGGATCTCACCCGCGCGGATCGCTGCGTTGGACAGCAACGACGCGGTCAGACCGTGTGTCTTCTCGGTTCCGCCCTGCAGGTAGACGTCGGCCGTGACGTTCTCGGGCAGCGGCAGACGGTAGTCGCGGGCGACGGACAGAACGGGTGCCTCGGGCGCGAGATCACCCAGCAGCGGCGCGAGAGGCGTGGGCTCGAAGCCGGTCGCGAGGACCACCGCATCGCACTCGAGGGTCTCGGTGTCGCCTTCGAGATTGTCGCGGATCTCGACGGTGACTCCCGCCTCGCTCTCGATCGCCGACACGACCTCCGAGGCACGACGCATGAACAAGCGGCGACGACCGCTCACCCGTTCGCGGTATTCGGTCGCGTAGAGCGCCTCGATGAGTTCGGGCGAGACGACCGAGTAGTTGGTGCTGCGGTGCAGGGCGAGCAGACGCTCACGCTCGGACAGCGGGGCCGCGTGCAGTTCGTCGACGACCTGCGGGTCGAAGATGCGGTTCGCGTACGGGCTGTCGTCGGCCGGGCTGTACCCGAAGCGGTTGAAGACGTTGTGGACCTCGGCCTGCGGGTAGTGCGTGTGCAGGTACTGCACGACCTCGGCCGCGCTCTGCCCGGCACCGACCACCACGAAGCGCTGGTGCTGCGGCTCCGGCATGTCCTCGATGTGGAAGAGGAAGTGGTGGTTGTGGAAGCAGCGGGCGGACTCGGTCGCCCACTTCGGGAGCCGGGCACGCAGTCCGACTCCGACCACGACGCTGTGCGCGTACACGACGGCGCCGTCGGCGGTCCGCACGGCGAACAGATCGGCGACCCCGTTGTGGTTGCGGACGGTCTCGACCGAGACGACCTCGGTTCCGTAGCGGACGTCGGCGTCGACGCGCGTGGCCGCCCACTGCAGATAGTCCTGGAACTCGTGACGTGTGGGGAAGAACGTCTGGTGGTTGACGAAGTCCACGAGACGGCCACGGTCGTGCAGGTAGGAGAAGAAGCTGTACGAGCTCGCGGGGTTGCGGAAGGTGACCAGATCTTTGGGGAACGCGATCTGCATCGTGGCGCCCTCGAGCAGCATGCCCGGGTGCCAGGCGAAGGCCGACCGACGTTCGAAGAAACGTGCCCGGATCGCCGAGGAGCGGTTGTCGGTGTTGTGCTCCTCGACGGCGATCGCGAGCGCCAGGTTCGAGGGGCCGAAACCGATACCGACGAGGTCGAAGACGTCTCCTTGCGAGTTGCCCTCCGACCTCCCCGCGTCATCGGCGACAAGGCTGGAACGGTCGGTCATCACTCAACTTCCGTACTAGGGGGTCCGGAGGGGCCCGTGATCGGTTCGTACGAGACTCGAAGGTAGCTCAGGCTAACCTTTGTTCGGTGAGCGTACCAGTGCCCGACGGTCCGCGGGACGTCCCGATCTCCCGGATCACAGGGACCTTCGTCGCATTTCGACGACGGCGGGCGCGGTGGATCGTCGCCGATCCCACCGCGCCCGCCTGCCGATTTCCCGTGTGAAGGGACTCCTCTAGGAAGCCAGGAAGTCCACCAGGATCTTGTTGACCGCCTCGGGCCGCTCGAGATAGCCGTAGTGCCCCGCGTCCGGGATCTCCTCGTAGCGCGCACCCGGAATGGCGTCCGCCACCTCGCGCGACAGATAGGCCGGGATCATCCGGTCGTCGGCGAATCCGACGGCCAGGCACGGCACGGTGATGCCGCGGTAGGCCGCGCGCCGATCGAACTCCCGGTCCATGCCGAGCTGCGCGCGCACGCCCGCCGACACCTTTCCGCCGCTGAACTCGAAGACGTCGAGCCAGTCGCGGGCGGTGTGCTCGTCGGCCAGCGAGGCCGGCGACAGATTCATCACGGCCGTGACGGCGGCCTGATACTTCGGCGGCAGTTCGACGCCGCTGTCGTAGAGCTGCCGCTCGCCCTCGGTGAGCGTCAGCTGGAATTGGTCCATGCGGGCGTGACCGGCCAGGAAAACGGCCTTGCGGACGAGTTCGGGACGGGCGAGCGTCAGCTCCTGCGCGACACGCGCACCCATCGACGTGCCGATCACGTAGGCGGGGCCGCCGAGCAGTTCGATCAGGCCGGCGGTGTCCTTCACCAGGTCGTCGATGGTCATGCCGCCGAGGCTCTCGCCCGACGGTGCGATGCCGCGGTTGTCGAAGGTGGCGACCCGGTAGCCGGCCTCGACGAGCGCGGGCACCTGGTGCAGATCCCACACGCGCCCCGGACTACCCGTTCCCATGATGAGGACGACGAGATCGCCCGTTCCCTTGACCTGGTAGTTCAGCGGGATGCCGTTCACGGTGGCAATGGGCATGAATACCTTCCTCGACGAGAGCGCGGTTGTGCGCCGCGGGTCGGCGCTGTGACGTCGTGCGCCGGAAACACACACGGTGTACCTACTGCACGACCGTCCTACGGTACCGCGACGTAGACGTGCAGGACCGTGCCAGGACCGCCCTCGGAAGGCGGGTGGCGGCGAGCTGTCCGATTCTCCTAGAGTCGAAGGACGATGCGTGCTCGCACAGAGCAGCGACCCCGGGAGGACATCATGGCCGCGGACCCGACCACCGCGAACGACATCGCCGACGAGGATCTCGAACCCGTCGCCGACGAAACCGCACGACAGGCGCAGCGAGTCGTCGCTGCCTACGCAGAGAACGCGGACGAGTGCCGCATGCTGCTGTCGATGCTCGGCATCGGTCCCAGCGACAAGCACTGACGAGCTCGACACCCATCCCGGTGCCGATGTCGGCACCCACACTGCCGGGCCGGCGACGGCACCGGCCCCGAAAGAGGACCACAACGTGACAGCAGGCGAAGCGGACGCAGCGGGGAACCACGACTCGCACGCCGGGTCGGACTTCGTGGTCGTCGCCAATCGCCTGCCGGTCGACCTCGAACGGCTTCGCGACGGCACCACCCGCTGGAAGCGCAGTCCGGGCGGGCTCGTCACCGCACTCGAGCCGATCCTGCGTTCGAACAACGGCGCCTGGGTCGGCTGGGCCGGCGTGGCCGACGCCGAGTCAGGCGTCATCGTCGAGGACGGGCTGACCCTGCACTCGGTGCGGTTGAGCACCGAGGACATCGCCGAATACTACGAGGGGTTCTCCAACGCCACGCTGTGGCCGCTCTACCACGACGTGATCGTGCGTCCGGAGTACCGGCGCGAATGGTGGAACTCCTACGTCGAGATCAACCGCCGCTTCGCCGAGGAGACCGCGAAGGCCGCCTCGGAGGGCGCGACCGTCTGGATCCAGGACTACCAGCTGCAGCTGGTGCCGAAGATGCTGCGGATGCTCCGTCCCGATCTGACGATCGGCTTCTTCCTGCACATCCCGTTCCCGCCGATCGAGCTGTTCATGCAGCTGCCGTGGCGCACCGAGATCGTGGAGGGTCTCCTCGGCGCCGACCTCATCGGCTTCCATCTTCCCGGGGGTGCCCAGAACTTCCTGTATCTCGCCCGACGTCTGGCAGGTGCCCAGACCTCACGCGGTAACATCGGCATCCGGTCCAAGCTCGGCGTGGTCCAGGTCGGCTTCCGCTCGGTGCGCGTCGGCGCTTTCCCCATCTCCATCGAATCGGGCCGGCTCGACCAGCAGTCGCGGAGCAAGGCCATCCGCGATCGCGCCAAGGCGTTGCGCAAGGAACTCGGCAACCCGAAGACGATTCTGCTCGGCGTCGATCGCCTCGACTACACCAAGGGCATCGACGTGCGGCTCGATGCGGTGCACGAACTTCTCGCCGAGGGTCGCATGGACCCGAAGGACACCGTGATGGTGCAGCTCGCGACCCCGAGCCGGGAGCGCGTCGATTCCTACGTCCACATGCGCGGCGAGATCGAGCGGACGGTCAGTCGCATCAACGGTGAGTACGCCGAGGTGGGGCGTCCGGTGGTGCACTACATCCACCGCCCGGTCCCCCGCGACGAGCTCATCGCGTTCTTCGTCGCGGCCGACGTCATGCTGGTAACCCCCTTGCGCGACGGCATGAACCTCGTCGCCAAGGAGTACATCGCGTGCCGCAGCGATCTCGGCGGCGCGTTGGTGCTCAGCGAGTTCACCGGTGCCGCAGCCGAACTGCGGCAGTCGTTCCAGTGCAATCCGCACGACCTCGAGGACGTCAAGGACAAGATCCAGGCCGCGATCGAGGTGCCGCGCGAGGACGGCCGCAAGAGGATGCGTGCGCTGCGCCGTCAGGTGCTCACGCACGATGTGGATCGCTGGGCCCGTTCGTTCCTCGACACCCTCGCCAACACCGGCGCCGCCGGACGCGCGCTGATCGCGCCGGGTGAGGCCGGCGAACCCGACCCCACCTGACGGCTCTCTTCTAGATCGGGGTCAACCGGCTGACGAGCCAACGCCCGTCCTGCTTTTCGAGTTCGACGCGCACCCGACTGCCGCTGCTCACCGCTTCGGGGTTCTCCGAACTCGTCGTGATCTGGTTGAGGAACAGCAGGGTCACAGCGTTGTCGGCGTCGGCGGAGACCACCGACGACGCCTGCACGCTCACCTGCACGCTGATCGCTTTCTCCTTGGCGCCCGGCGCGATGATGTTCTTCATCAGATTCGTGTACTCGTCGCGGAAGTCGCCGGTGAGACCCTCCGCGGCGGCGTCGGTCTGCGCGTCCACCTGGTCGTGGGTGTAGGCGAGCATCGCGACCGCCTGTTCCTCCGCAGCGACCCTTGCCTCCGTCCGTGCCGTCTCGGCGGCGGACTGCTGGACGGTGCCGTAGGCGAGCCATCCCACCAGGACCGCGAAAACCACTGCCACGAAAGACAATCCGATCGCGATGTGTGGCAGGTACGAGGCCTTCGGATCCGAAATCGCGTCCGGGACGGAGGTGTCGGCGGCCGAGGTCTCGGCGGCGGTGGATCCGTCCTTCTCTGCGGTCCCACCGGCCACAGTGTCGTCGGTCGTCTTGTCGAGCGTCACGCGATCGTCCTTCTCGTCGGTCACGGCACGAACTCCACCTTCGACGCCAGCAATCTGCCGTTCTCGTCGCAGATCGTCACCCGCAGACGGAAGTCGCGTGCTTCGGGTTCGGTCTGGTCGGCGTTGCTCACCATCGCGCGGGAGGCGACGAGCGACGACGCGCACGTGCCGTCCTCGTTCTGGATCCCCGCTTCGAGGACCTCACCGGTGGTGTCGACGCCGGCCTGTTGCACGACCTCCACGAAAGGCCCTTCGCGGCCCTCGAACTCGGCCTTGAAATCGCCCGTCGCGCCTTCGAGCAGACGTGCGACGTCGGCGTCGGCGGTATCGGCGTTGATGGTGGTCAGGTTGAGCACCGTCTGCCGCGCGGCCTGCAGGTACGCCTCCCGCTTCTCGTCGCGTTCGTTCGCGGACTGCCTGTCGACGATGAGCCAGGCACCGGCCGCGACGAGCGCGATGACCAGTACGGACGCGATGATCGCGACCGGCTTGGCCCATGCCGGCTTCGTCTTCTTGTCGATCTCGTCTGCCATCAGCCCTGCTGCGCCTTCATGTAACTCTCCAAGCTCCGATCTCCACCGAGATCGGCGTGCGTGTACACGGTGCCGTCGGGACCAATGTACGTCCCGGTCTGCGGATCGATCCGTCGCGCCGCGACCCCCGCGGGAGCCGTGTCGCCGCGCTCACCGTAGGAAGCGGGTGTGGGTGCGACGTTCTCCGAGGCCACCGGTGTCGGCGGCCCGGTCCACGGATTGTCCGAATAGGTAGGGCTGTACCCGGTGCGGCACGTGTCGGGCGTCGGTGCGCGACGGCCCGGGTACTCCATGCACGGCAGGTTCCGGGCACCGCGGATCGCGTTCGGATAGTCCTGCGGCAGTTGGCAGAAGACGTCGCCCGGGGTGTCGACCATGGACGTGTCGGCCGGGCTGCGCCACTGTTCCGGCGGCACGAAACCGGCCAGACACGGCGGCGGATCGTGCAACTGCAGGTGGAAGTCCACCACGGCACCGTCCTCGGGCGGGCCGTCGCCGGCCGCGGTGATCAGGGCCGTCGTCATCGGCGGGTACAGCACCAGGATCTGCTCGATGCCGGCGTTGTAGATGACGCCCACCTCGCCGACGCTCACCAGATTCGCGAGCAGCAGCGGCAGCGTCGGTTTCAGGTCCTGCAGTAGCGATTCGGCTTCGGCGGCAGCGCCCGGTCCGATGTCGAGCAGGGCCCGCAGGTCGGGGTCGCTCTCGCGCAGACGATCGGTGAACGTCACCATGTCGCGTGTCCACGACCGGATGGCGTCGCTCGTGACCACCTGCGTGTCGAGCAGCGGACCGATCTGGTCGATCAACTGCCGTGTCTCGGCACTGTTCGCCGAGGCCTCCTGCACGAACAGGCGCGTCGAGTCGATCAGTTCCTGCAGTTCGGGTCCGGAACCGTTGAAGGCGTCGAACGCCTCGTCGACCACGGTCTGCAGTCGCGTGTCGCCGATCGAGGCGAGCAGCACGTCGGCCTGGTCGAGCAGGGCACCGACCTCCTGCGGCACCGTCGTGCGGTCGATCGGGATCACGTCGCCGTCGGCCAGACGTTCGCCGCCCGAGCCGTCGGCGCGGGGCACGAGATCGACGTACTGCTCACCGACCGCCGAGACGCTGCGCACGGCCGCGTCGACGTCGGCGGGGATCTTCGCATCGCTGTCGAAGGACAACGTCGCCTCGACGCCCGTCGGCGACAACGAGACGCTCCGGACGGTGCCGACGGTGTTGCCGCGGTAGGTGACGTTCGAATGCGGGTACAGGCCACCGGTCGACTGGAGTTCGACGACCACCTCGTACCGCCCGACCCCGAACAGAGCGGGCAGCCGCACGTACATCAGCGACATCACGACGAGTCCGACGACCGTGAGGATCGCGAAGATCGTGAGCTGGATGCGGACGAACCGCGTGAGCATCATGGCGCGGGCACCCCCAGGGGCAGGCCGGGAATGGTGATCTCACCGATGCCGGGGATCGTCAGTTTTCCTTCGGGACCGGGCGGTGGCGGCGGTGGCGGCTCGAGCGGCGCACGGAACGGATCGGTCGCCTGTGCGGCGAGTCCCGCGTCGCGGCCGAGGATGCCTTCCGGGCCGGCGAGGCGTCCCGCGAGCGGCGTCCCGGACAGGAAGTTCAGGTCGAGGCGGTCGAGGGTGAGGTCGATCGTCATCGCGAGGTTCGCGTAGTCGCCGCGGATGATGTTGTTGATGCCCGCCTGCGGGAAGGGATAGGTGAGCAGCACACCGAGCACCTCGGTCAGGGCACTGCCCGAATCGGCCAGGGCCTTCAACGTCGGCGCGAGCCCTTCGAGATTCGCCTTCAGATCGTCGTTCGAGGTCTCGACGATCCGGCTCGCCACGGTGCTCAGCTCGCCGAGCGAACTCATCGCGGCCGTGAGGTTCGAGCGCTGATCGGCCAGCACCTCGATCGCGGGCGGCAGTGCCTCGAGAGCCCGGACGAGTGTCGCGTTCTGGTCGTTCACGGTCGCCGCCAGACGGTCCATGCCCTCCAGCGCGGCGATGATGTCACCGCGCTGCGTGTCGAGGGTGGAGACCAGTTCGTCCAGGCGCGGGAGCAGGTTCCGGATCGAGTCCTCCCGGCCGACGAGCGCCGCGTTCAGTTCGGTGGTGATGTCGTTGATCTGCGCGAGTCCACCACCGTTGAGCACCACCGACAGCGACGAGAGTGTCTGTTCGGTGGTCGGATACGCACCGGCGCGTTCGAGCGGGATGACGTCGCCGTCCTCGAGCCGGCCCTCCGGGGGTTCGCCGACAGGCGGAATCAGTTCGAGGTGCTGCGATCCGAGCAGGCTCGTCTGCCCGATCCGGGCGAGCGAGTTGGCCGGAACGATCACGCCTTCGTCGAGCGAGACCGTCACGAGCGCGTGCCAGCCGTCGAGTTCGATCCCCGAGATCGACCCGACGGTGACGTCGTCGATCCGCACGGGCGAGTTCTGGGTCAGGGTCGTCACGTTGGGCATCTCGATCTGCACCTCGTAGGCACCCTCCCCGCGGCCGGCGCTGCCGGGCATGGGAATCGAGTTGAGTCCGTCCCACTCGCAGGCGGTGAGCGTCGTGCTCACCGCGACCGCGGTGGCCGCGACGCCCAGGCGGCGGAACATCGAGCGGCCGGTCATCGCACTCCTCCCGGCTGCAGCAGAGAACCCAGATCCTGCGGGACCTGCAGCGACGGCAGGCCGCCGAGGATCCCGTCGAGCGGCGACGCCGCTTCCGACAGCGACGGACCGGGTGCGGTGCCGCGTCCTTCCGACGCCCCTTCGAGCCAGGGTTCGGTGTAGACGATGTCGTCGGGGAAGGCCTGCACACCGGCGAGCGGATTGACCAGCAGCGGAAGGTAGTTGGCGTTGATGGACGACAGCACCGGGCCGAGTTGCTGGCGGCACAGTTCCTCGCTGCGCTCGGAGGTCGCGTTCGCGGCGGCCGCGACCGACCCGCACATCCACTCGACGGGGTTGGCGAGGTTGTTGATCGCGAGTGCGCCCGTGAGCGAACCCTGCGCGGGCTTGTAGATGTTGTAGAAGTTCGCGAGGGAGGTCGGGCCCGAGTGCAGCACCCGCTCGATCTCGGGACGTTTGCGGACCAGCACCTCGGTCGCATCGGCCAGCCGCTCCACCGATTCGGTGAGCTCGGCCCGGTTGTCCTGCACGAACCGCTGTACGTCGCCGACGGCGATGTTCAACTCGGACAAGGAGACACCGAGCTGGTCGGAGCTCTGCGCGAGCACGTCCGAGACCGACGCGAGACGACCGCCGAACTGCACGATCTGTTCGTTGCTCGACGAGAGGACCGACACGAAGGTCTGCAGGTTGCGGATCGTCGAGAACAGATCGGTGCGTCCCTCCGAGAGCGTGCGCATCGTGTCCGACAGCTCCCGAAGGGCCTCGCGCACGGTCTGCCCGTTGCCCTCGAGATTCTCGGCCGCGGTGTCGATGAACCGGCCGAGAGATCCCTGCGGATCGAGTTCCTCGGGACCGAGCGCTTCGGACAATCGCATCAGTTCGGTCTTGATCTGGTCCCACTCCACGGGAGAGGCCGTGCGCTGCATCGGGATCGTCGCGCCGTCCTCGATCGTCGGGCCACCCGAGTACACAGGGGTGAGCTGGACGAAGCGCGCCGAGACGAGACTCTGCGCGATGACGACGGCACTCGCATCGGACGGGATCTCGACGCCGTCGTCGACCTTCATCGTCACCTGTACGAGGTCGTCGCGGGGTTCGATGTCGCTGATGCGCCCCACCGAGACGCCGAGCACCCGTACGTCGTCGCCCTCGTACAGGCCGCTGGTGGACGCGAATTCGGCGTGGATCGTGCGTTTGCCGAGGTCCGGCAGGACGAACACGGCGAGGGCGCCGAGCACGAGCACGACGACGGCGCCGATGATCACCGGCACCAGCAGGGGTGGGCGACGGCGGGCGGTCGTCGGGGCGGTATCGGTACTCATTCGCCGTCCCTCTTGATAGTCGGGGGCCCGTCCGGGATCACGTCCTGGAGATCCTCGGGGAGAAGATCGGGCGCGACCTGGCTGTCCACGATGGCCTTCCACCACGGCGCCGGCAGGATGTTGGACACGTAGGCGTTGAAGAACGGTCCGCTGGCGACGGATTCCCCGAGTGCGCTGATGTACGGGCCCAGGCCGTCGAGCGCCCCGGCGATGTTCTCCTTGTTCGCCTGCAGGTTGGCCGTCACGAGGTTGAGCTTCTCGAGTGTCGGTGCCATCTGCGCCTGGTTGTCCTGCACGAGCCCGGTGAGCTGACGTGAGACGGAGGAGATGTTCGCGATCAGTTCGGTGATGGCGTCGCGGCGCAGGCTCAGTTCGCCGAACAGGGCGTTCGCGTCGACGATGAGCGCGTTGACCTGGTCGCTGCGCTCGGCCAGGATGCCCGTCACGCTCTCGGCACGCTCGAGCAGTTGGTGCAACGACTCGTCGCGGGCGTTGATCGACTGCGACAGGCGGGTCATGCCCTCCAGGGCGCCCTGGATCTCGGGCGGGGTGTTCTCGAGGGTTTGCGACAGCGCGTCGAGCGAGTCGTTGATGCGATCGGTGTCGAGTTCGGAGACGGTCGTCGTGAGATCGCCGAGTGCGTCGGTCAGTGAGTACGGCGAATTGGTGTGCTCGATACCGATGATCGAGTTCGGGCGCATCACACCGTCGCCACCGGGGCGCAGCGCCAGCGATTTCCGGCCGAGCACGGTGTTGGTCTTGATGTCGGCTCCGGTGGTGTCGCCGAGCCCGATACCGTCCCGGATGCGGAAACTCACCAGCACGGCCTGACCGTCGAGGCGCACCTCGGTGACGTCGCCGACGTTCACGCCGGCGAGCATGACGTCGTCGCCGGGCACCAGACCGCCGGCGTCCTGGAAGCGCGCCGAGTAGCTCAGGCCCCCGGAGAGGAAGTGCAGCTGGTCGTACTGCAGACCGGCGAGAACGATCGCGGCGGACACGGCCAGGCCGATGATGCCCGTGCGGATGTAGTTGGGGTCACGGGGTGCACTCATTCGACCTTCGCACACCTTCCCGTGTCGTGGTTCGCCGTGGTGTACCGGATGGTGGTGCCGTCCGGTCCGGAGAACTTGAAAGTATTGGCACAGAGGAAGAATTGGAAGAAGTTTCCGTATGCACCCACGCGGATGAGTTTCTTGTAGTCGGAGGGCAGGCGTTCGAGCGTGCGGTTGATGTCATCCTTGCCGAGGTCGAGCTGGGTCATGGTGCGGTTCGTCTCGGCGATGACCGTCTGCAAGTCGGGCCGGTTGTTCTGCAACAGCGCGGCGAGATCCGCGGTGCCGGAGGCGATCGGCGGGATCGACGCGCCGATGGGATCACGATCGGCGGACAGCCCGCCCACCAGGGTGTGCAGCTGTTCGATCGTGTTCTCGAACTCGCGGTCGTGATCGTCGATCGTGCCGAGGACGGCGTTGAGGTTGTCGATGACGTCGCCGATCAGCTGGTCGCGGTCGGCGAGTGAGTTGGTGAACGAGTTGGTGTTCCCCAGCAGCGACACGAGCGTGTCGCCCTGCCCCTGGAAGACCTGCAACAGAGCTCCGGAGAGGTCGTTGACCTGCTGCGCGTCGAGGCCCTGCAACAGCGGCTTGAACCCGCCGAGGAGCAGGTCGAGATCGAGGGCGGGTTCGGTCTGCTCGATCGGGATGTTGCCACCGGCGGGCAGGACGTCGACGCTGCCGGCACCTTCGAGCAGTTCGAGATACCGGTCGCCGACGAGGTTCTCGTATCGCACGGTGGCGCGGGTGCCGGTGAACAACGTGTGTTTCGCGTCCACGTCGAACTCGATCTCGGCGGTGTTGTCGCGGCCGATGTCGACCTTCTTCACCGAACCGACCTGCACCCCGGCGATGCGGACCTTGTCGCCGGCACCGAGACCGGAGACGTCCGTGAAGGTGGCCCGGTAGTTCTCGGTGCCGGTGAACCGCGCCTGGCTGAACACGACGGCCAGCCCGGCGAAGATCAACGTCATCGTGACGGCGAAGATCAGGAACTTGACGGTGGTCGCTCTCATGGTCACCGCCCGCCCGCGAGATGGTCGCCGAACAGGTACTGGAAGATCGTCGGGTAGCGGATCCAGGCTTCCGTTGCGGGCTTGTAGGGCGTTTCGCCGGTGTTCGACACGACGAACGGCGCGTGACCGTCGCGGCGCGGGTCGAAGTTCGGCAGGCCCCAGCAGTTCGGTCCGCCGGTCGCGCCGACCACGGGCAGATCCTGGGCGTCGTTGTACGGCGTCGCGCCACCCATGAAGCTGGTGCTCAGCATCAGCGCGGCGTACTCCCCGGTGCCGGCCATCGGTTCGAACGCCACCCGGGCGTCGTTGAGACCGACGATGAAGCAGGTCAATTGCGGCGAGTACTCACCGAGCAGACCGGTGGTGCGGCTCAGGCTGTCGAGTGCGGTGGTCAACTGTGTTTCGTTCTCCCCCAGGACGTCCCGTCCGGTGTTCGCGAGACCGGTGAGGTTCATCAGTAGCAGATCGAGTTGCTGTTGTTCGTCGACGACGGTGTTGCCGACGTCGGTGGCGTTGCCGATCGTGGTCATGAGGTCGGGGGCCGTGTCGGCGTAGACGTCGGTCACCTGCGCAGCCGAGACGAGGTCGGCCTGCAGTTGCGGCAGCGACGGATTCATCTCGGCGAGATGCGCATCGGCCTCGGCCAGGGCGGCACCGAGGGCGTCGCCGCGTCCGTTGAGCGCTTCCGACAGCGCGCCGAGGGTGGCGTTGAGCTTCTCGGGCTGGATCTGGGCGAGCACGTCGGACAGGTGCTCGAAGACCGTGTTGAACTCGACGGTGACGTTGTCGGCCGCGATTACGGCGCCTTCCTGCATCGGAACAGAGGACGGATCGTCGGGGACGACGATGTCGACGAACTTGGCACCGAAGACGGTGGTGGATTCGATCGCCACCCGTGCGTTCGACGGGATGAGCTGCATCTGCCCGGGCTGCATGTCGAGATGCAGGACCGCACCGGCCGGTGTGTGCTCGATCGACGCCACGCGGCCCACCTCGACGCCGCGCATCGTCACCTTGGCGTCGGGTTCCATCACCAGACCCGACCGGGTCGAGGTGACGGTGAGCGGGACCGTCGAGGTGAACCCACCGGCGAACATCGTCAGTGCCACCGCGACGATCGCGGCGAGGCCGCCCACGAGACCGAAGGCGGCGAACTTCTTCTTCCACGAAGGAGTGTCCATGTCGCGCGCCCTACCCCGACAGGTTGAAGTTGCCGGTCGCGCCGTAGACGGCGAGCGAGATGAGCAGGGTGACGGTGACGACCGCGACGAGCGAGGCCCGCACCGCGTTGCCGACCGCGACACCCACACCGACGGGGCCGCCACCTGCGGTGAAACCGTAGTAGGTGTGGATGAGCATCACGGCGATCGCCATCACGATGGCCTGGACGAACGACCACAGGATGTCGGTGGGTATCAGGAAGGTCGTGAAGTAGTGGTCGTACACGCCCGCCGACTGGCCGTAGAGCACCACCGTCGCGAAGCGGCTCGCGACGAACGAGGCGATCACGGCGAGCGAGTACAGCGGGACGATCGCGATCATCCCGGCGAGCACGCGCGTGGACACCAGATACGGGATGGACGGGATCGCCATGGTCTCGAGCGCGTCGATCTCCTCGGAGACACGCATGGCGCCGAGCTGGGCGGTGGAGCCGGCGCCGATGGTGGCCGCCAGCCCGATGCCGGCGATCGTCGGGGCCGCGATACGCACGTTGATGAAGGCCGCGAAGAAGCCGGTGAGCGCTTCGACACCGATGTTGCCGAGTGAGCTGAAGCCCTGCACGGCGATGATGCCGCCGGTGAAGAGCGTCAGGAAGCCGACGATCACGACGGTGCCGCCGATGACGGCGAGTGCGCCGGTGCCCATGCTGATCTCGGCGACCAGACGCACCGTCTCCTTGGGGTAGTGCATCAGCGCCCGGGGGACCGTCGCGAGGGCGCGCCCGAAGAACAGCGCCTGCTCCCCCACCCGGTCCACCGTGGACGACGCACGTGTCATGCGCCGAACCGCACGGGGGAAGCGCCAGGACATCACTGCCATGAAATCTCCGCTCCCCTCATCCCGCGGTCAGCTTGATGCCGACGGCCGTGACGAGGAGGTTGACCACGAACAGCGCCATGAACGCGAACACGACCGTCTGGTTGACGGCGTCGCCGACACTCTTCGCTCCACCTTTGACATTGAGACCGAGATAGGACGCGACCAGCCCCGCGATCATGCCGAACAGCCCCGCCTTGACCTGGGAGATCATCAGTTCTCCGAAGCCGGTGAGCAGGGTGATGCCGTTGATGAACGCGCCGGGGTTGACGTCCTGGAGGAAGACCGAGAAGGCGAACCCGCCGAGGATGCCGATCGTGCACACGAGACCGTTGAGCAGTAGGGCAACGACGGTGGACGCGAGCACCCGGGGCACGACGAGACGCTGGATCGGATCGATGCCGAGCACACGCATCGCGTCGATCTCCTCGCGGATGGTGCGCGCCGCGAGATCGGCGCAGATCGCGGTGGCGCCGGCACCGGCGACGATGAGCACCGTGACCATGGGACCCACCTGCGTCACCGCGCCGAGGGCCGCACCCGCTCCGCTGAGGTCGGCCGCGCCGATCTCCCGGAGCAGGATGTTGAGGGTGAAGCTCACCAGAACCGTGAACGGCACCGCGACGAGCACGGTGGGCACGAGCGAGACGCGTGCGACGAACCATGCCTGGTCGACGAACTCGCGCCGTTGGAAGGGGCGACGGAAGGCCGCCCGGGCGGTCTCGCCGGTCATGGCGAACAGTCCGCCGACGGCCCGTAAGGGAACCTCGAGGAGGTCTACCATCGTGTACCCCCTTCGATCCTCACGTCGTCGGCGCGCGGCCGATCGATGGCGTGTGCTGTGACCCGGGTCATATTAACTAGAACGTGTTCACCTGTCAAAGATCCGTCGAGGGGCATCTCGATCCATTTCCGTCCGAACGGACACACGGGCGTCGACCGACGCGCATCGACACGCTCATAAGTGGTTTTACCCTGGGGTTTCGGTGAGATTCTCGACGCCGGGCCCGAGCTCGATCACCTCGGCACGAGAGGCCGTCACGGCCCGACCGTGTCGTCGCAGGAGGGGAAAAAATTAGAACACGTACCAGGCCAAAACGCGGGGCCGGGCGAGAGCCGGAGGAACGGCCCGAGTGGGCGTGACGCTACCGGAACCCCGGTGTCCGTCACCCGTAGTTGCAGGATCCCGGCCCGGAGACGAAGACACGGCATCCCCTGCTGTCCCCGAACAGGAACAGCAGGGGATGCCGGAACTACAGATCGAGAGCCGCCGAGGCCGAGAATGTCCGGCCCGGATCACGATCGGCGAAGTAACCGCCGAGCTCGTCGGCGAGCGCTGCGGGGGTCCACTGCCCGTCGGCGTCGAAACGCTGCTCGACGACCGGCGCGGCCATCAGGGCCACCATGGGCCCGTAGACGATGAAGACCTGCCCGTTGACGCGATCGGCCGCCGGGGAGGCGAGATAGGCGACCAGATTCGCGACGTGGTCGGGCGAGAGCGGATCGATGCCGTCGTCCGGCGCGTCGCCGAAGACCGCCTCGGTCATCGACGTGCGCGCGCGGGGGCAGATCACGTTCGCCCGGACCCCGTACCGCTCGAGACCCCGGGCGGCCGAGAGGGTGAGCGCGGTGATGCCGGCTTTGGCGGCACCGTAGTTGGGTTGCCCGGGCGGCCCGAGCAGACCGGCCTCCGAGGACGTGTTGACCAGACGCCCGTAGACGGGGCCACCCTCCTGCTTCGACCGGTCGCGCCAGTAGGCCGCGGCATTGCGGGACAACAGGAAGTGACCACGCAGGTGCACGGCGACCACCGAATCCCACTCGTCGTCGGACATGTTGGGCAGCATCCGATCCCGCGTGATGCCTGCATTGTTGACGACGATGTCGAGACCACCGAACTTGCCGTGCGCCGCGGCAAGCATCGCATCGGCCGTCTCACGCTCGGCGACGCTGCCGGGCACGAACTCCGCCTCGGCACCGAGATCGCGGATCCGCGCGAGGGTGTCCTCCACCGCGTCGTTCTCCACGAGATCGTTGACCACCACCGATGCTCCGGCCCGCGCGAGCGCGAGCGCCTCGGCACGTCCGAGTCCCGCTCCGGCTCCCGTGACGACGGCGACCCGCCCTTCGAGAGACACCCGATCGTCGTTCTCCGCGCCACCGTTGGCGTCCGCACTCATCCACGTACTCCTCGAGATTCGGGCCGATTGCCGGCCGCACGCCGGTACTCTCCCACCAGGACCCGGGGGCACCGAGAATGTAGAACTTGTTATTTTTCCCGACAAGGGTCGGTGCCGGTCACCGTCCGACGCTCATGCCTCGGCGAGGGCCGCACGCGGGCACTGGGCGACGGCCTCGCGGACGACGTCCTCGCTACCCTCGGGTACGGGATGCGTGACGATCAGCTCGTCGTCGTCGTTGAGATCGAAGACGTCGGGCGCCAGCCCGACGCACACGCCGTTCGCTTCACAGCGGTCGAAGTCGACCTTGACATCCATTCCGGGACCTCGCTTCACATTCGCGCCGACCGATCGAGTCCAGACTAGAACGCGTTCCAATTCTGTGCAATGATTCGCGATGATCCCACAGAGACGATTCGCGGGGACACGCAGCGACGAAACGGAGCGTTCGTGGACATCTCCTACACCCCCGGGCAACAAGCCCTCCGCGAGGAATTGCGGGCCTATTTCGCACAGATCATGACACCCGAGCGCCGCGAGGCGCTCGCGGCCACGACCGGGGAGTACGGCGTCGGCAACGTGTACCGCGAGGTCGTGCAGCAGATGGGCAAGGACGGATGGCTCACCCTCGGCTGGCCCGAGGAGTACGGCGGCCAGAACCGTTCCGCGATGGACCAACTGATCTTCACCGACGAGGCGGCCATCGCCGGCGCGCCCGTCCCGTTCCTCACCATCGACTCGGTCGCGCCGACGATCATGCATTACGGCACGGACGAGCAGAAGGAGTTCTTCCTCCCCCGCATCTCCGCAGGGGAACTGCACTTCTCGATCGGCTACTCCGAGCCGGGCGCCGGCACCGACCTCGCTTCCCTGCGCACCACCGCGGTGCGCGACGGCGACGAGTGGGTCATCAACGGGCAGAAGATGTGGACGAGCCTGATCGCCTACGCCGACTACGTCTGGCTCGCCGCGCGCACCAACCCGGATGTCAAGAAGCACAAGGGGATCAGCGTCTTCATCGTGCCGACCGACACTCCCGGATTCTCGTACACCCCTGTGCACACCATGGCCGGTCCGGACACCAGCGCCACCTACTACCAGGACGTACGCGTCCCGGCGTCCGCACTCGTCGGCGAGGTCGACGGCGGCTGGGCGCTCATCACCAACCAGCTCAACCACGAACGGGTCGCGCTCACCTCCGCCGGCCCCGTGCGCACCGCACTGACCGAGGTCCGGCGCTGGGCGCAGGAGACGCATCTGCCCGACGGGCGACGGGTGATCGACCAGGAATGGGTCCAGATCAACCTGGCACGCGTCCACGCCGAGGCCGAATACCTGCAGCTGATGAACTGGGACATCGCCTCGAGCGCCGGCACGACCCCGCTCGGCCCGGAGGCCGCCTCCGCCAACAAGGTGTTCGGAACCGAATTCGCGACCGAGGCCTACCGGTTGCTCATGGAGGTCCTCGGACCCGCGGCGACTGTACGGCAGAACTCGGCCGGCGCGCTGCTCCGCGGACGGATCGAACGCATGCACCGCAGTTCCCTCATCCTCACCTTCGGTGGCGGCACCAACGAGGTCCAGCGCGACATCATCGCGATGACCGCTCTCGGCCAGCCGCCCGCCAAGCGTTAGAAAAGGACGCGCACCGTGGACTTCACCCTTACCGAGGCCCAGCAGGATCTCGCAGAACTGACCCGCAGCATCGTCGCGGACATCGTCACCAACGAGCACCTGCGCACACTCGACGCCTCCGAGGACCGCCTCGACCGCACCCTGTGGGACACGCTCGCATCGTCGGGCGTGCTCGGCGCCGCTCTTCCCGAGTCGCTGGGCGGAGACGGTTACGGCCCGCTCGAGCAGGCGAGCATCCTGCGCGAACTCGGCCGCGGCGTCGCCGCCGTCCCGTACATCGGCTCGATCGCCGCGTGCGCGTCGGCGATCGCGGAGTTCGGCGCCGCCGAGCAGCAGGCCGAGTGGGGACGCCCTGCGGCGACCGGCGAGCAGATCCTCTCCGCCGCGCTCGCCGAGGAACTGAACCCCGATCCCACGACCCCGGCGACCCGGGCGCAGGCCACGGGCGACGGTCACGTGCTCGACGGCGTGAAGATCGTCGTCGACTCGGCGCCGGTCGCCGACGGTTTCCTCGTCCCGGCCACCATCGGCGACTCGGTGTCGGTCTTCCTCGTGCGACCCGACGATCCGGGTGTCTCGATCACCCGTCAGCAGACCACCGACTTCGACAGTCGCGGCATCGTCACCCTCGAGCAGGTCGCGCTCCCGGCCGATCGTGTCCTCGGCACCGACGGCCTCGCCGTGGCGACGTGGTTGCGCGACCGCAGCCTGCTCGGCTCCGCCGCCTACCAGTGCGGCGTCCTCGAGCAGGCGCTCGAGCTCACCGCGCAGTACGCGCGCGAACGCGTCCAGTTCGACCGCCCGATCGGCAGTTTCCAGGCCGTCTCCCAGCGACTCGCCGACGCCTATATCGACGTCAAGGCGGTGCGTCTGACGTTGTGGCAGGCCGCCTTCCGCATGGTTTCGGGTGAGCGTCACGACGACGCCCTGCGCACCGCGGCCTTCTGGGCTGCCGATGCGGGACACCGTGTCGCGCACACCACCGTGCACGTGCACGGCGGTGTCGGACTCGACGAGGACCATCCGGTGCACCGCTACTTCCTCGCGGCCAAGCACCACGAGTTCCTGCTCGGCTCCGCCACCGACCAGTTGCGCGCGCTCGGACGCGAACTCGCCGACGTCCCGGCCTGATCGCATGACCGCCTTCACCGTCACCGAACTGCTCGAACGACTCGCCGACGTCGACGATCGAGGACTGCGCTTCGAGGAGACCGAACTGTCCTGGCGCGAACACGTCGCACAGTCCCGGCGACGCGCCGCATTGCTGCGCGACCTGCTCGACGGCCCGGCACCGAAGCACATCGGGATCCTCATGGACAACGTCCCGGAGTTTTCGTTGCTGCTCGGCGCCGCGGCCTTCTCCGGTTCGGTGGTGGTGGGCCTGAACACGACCCGGCGCGGTGCGGCGCTCGCCCGCGACATCGCGCTCGCCGACTGCCGGGTCGTGTTCACCGAGGCCGCACATGCGTCCCTGCTCGACGGTGTGGATCTCGGCGACGTGCGGGTGATCGACGTCGACTCCCCCGAGTGGACGGCGATGCTCGCCCCGTTCGCCGGCACGGTCGTGGAGACTGCCGCGCATTCCCCCGACGACCTGTTCATGCTGATCTTCACGTCGGGCACGAGCGGCGACCCGAAGGCCGTGCGGTGCACGCACCGCAAGTTCACCGATCCCGCGACGATGCTCGCCACGCGGTTCGGTCTCGGCTCCGACGACACCGTGTACGTGTCGATGCCCCTGTTCCACTCCAACGCGATGATCGCCGGCTGGTCGATCGGACTCGCCGCGCGCGGCAGCATCGCCCTGCGTCGCCGGTTCTCGGCGTCGGGTTTCCTTCCCGACGTCCGCCGTTACGGTGTGACCTTCGCGAACTACGTCGGCAAACCACTGTCGTACATCGTGGCGACTCCCGAGCAGCCCGACGACCACGACAACCCGCTGCGCATCATGTACGGCAACGAGGCGTCTGCCACCGCCGTCGCCGAGTTCACCCGCCGTTTCGGCGCGCGGGTGGTCGACGGCTTCGGCTCGACCGAGGGCGGCATCGCGATCGCCTCGGCTCCCGACGCCCCGGCCGGATCCCTCGGCAGACTTCCCGAGGGCATCGAGATCCTCGATCCCGAGACGGGGCAACGCTGCCCGGCAGCGGTGTTCGACGCGAACGGCAGGATCACCAACGCCGACGCCGCGACGGGCGAGCTCGTCAACGTGCGCGGTGCCGGTCTGTTCGACGGCTACTACAACAATCCCGAGGCCGACGCCGAACGCCTCCGCGACGGGCGCTATCACAGCGGCGACCTCGCCTACCAGGACGAGAACGGTTTCGTGTACTTCGCCGGGCGCAGTTCGGGCTGGCTCCGGGTGGACGGTGAGAATCTCGGTGCGGCGCCCATCGAGCGCATCCTGATGCGGTACGAGGGCTTCGCTCAGGTCGCGGTGTACGGGGTGCCCGATCGCAACGTCGGCGACCGGGTGATGGCCGCGGTGATCCCTGCGGCGGGCTCCGACTTCGACCCGGTCGCGTTCGCGCGTTTCCTCGATGCACAGACCGATCTCGGCCCCAAGCAGATGCCCGGTCTGATCCGTGTCTGCAGCGAGTTCCCCCGCACCGCGACCTTCAAGGTCCTGACCCGTTCTCTGGCCGCCGAACGCTGGTCCTGCAGCGATCCGGTGTGGCTTCGGGAACGTGGCGATTCCGAATTCCGGTTGTTGTCGGACGAACTGGTGCAGCTTCTCGAACCGGCCTCCCTCGGCACTTCTGCGCGATAGCGTCGTCGCCCCTCGGCCGACGCGCTCCCGCGCGTACAGTTGTGCCGCGACGGTGGTTGTTCGGCGACAAGTCCGGAAGGACTTCCGTCGCCGTCGAGTCGAGTGACGGGCGGGACCGATGGACACCGACGGGTCATCCGGAGGGGCGGAGCGCACGCCGGACGGCAGATATGTGGTGGTGAACGGGCGGCGCTGGCGTGCCACCGATCCCACGATTCCTGAACCGTTGCAAAAGCAACTCGTGGCGGAGTTGATGCGCGCTCGGCGTCTCGTGAAGAGCGACGGCGACTCCGCACGGCACCGCGTCCAGGACGCGAAGGTCGCGCTCGGTGAACGCGGGCATCCGTGGTGGGAACCACGCGACGAGTATGCGGATCGTGAACGGCTGGCGGCCACGATCTGCGCGCTGCTCCGGGAACGGGATCCGTCCACCATCTGTCCCAGCGACGCCGCGCGGGTCGCGGGTGGCGACTCGTGGCGCGACCTCATGGACGCCGCACGCTCGGTGGCCGCCGAACTCGAACGCAGCGGCCACGTGGTGATCACGCAGAAGGGCGAGCCGGTGGACATGGAGACGGCACGAGGCCCGATCCGGATTGCACCCGGACCGAACCTCGAGCACCCTCGTCCCTCCCGGTGAGACGAATCCGAGCGGATCAGACGCTCGCGGCCTCGTTCAGCTTCTCCAGCGTGCCGGTCGCCTCGAGGTACTCCTGCACCCAGCGTTCGATGACCGCGGAGGTCTTGTCGACCTTCGTGAACTGCCCGACGACCTGACCGACGGGGTTGAACGCGACGTCGACCGACTCGTCGGGGTACTTGTGAGTGGCGGCGACGGCCATGACGGCCATGCCGGAGACCATGTACTGCAACGGCATTTCGAGGGGCTTCGGGTTGCCCTCCTGCTCCCACGCCTCAGTCCAGTCGTTGCGGAGCATGCGGCAGGGCTTGCCGGTGAACGAGCGGCTGCGGACGGTGTCGCGGCTGCTCGTCTTGATGTAGGCCTCCTGCTGCACCGGGGTGTTCTCGGCCTCCTCGACCATGAGCCACTGCGAACCGGTCCACGCACCCTGGGCGCCGAGCGCGAGCGCCGCGGCGATCTGCTGGCCGCTGCCGATATCTCCGGCCGCCAGCACCGGGACCGGCGCGACCTCCTTGACGACCTGCGGCCACAACACGATCGAACCGACCTCACCGCAGTGCCCGCCACCTTCGCCGCCCTGGGCGATGATGATGTCGACACCGGCGTCGGCGTGCTTGCGGGCCTGCTTCGGCGAACCGCACAGCGCCGCGACCTTGCGACCGGCTTTGTGGATGTGCTCGATCATGTCGGCCGGCGGGGTGCCGAGTGCGTTGGCGATGAGCGTGACCTTCGGATGCTGCAGCGCCACCTCCACCTGCGGGGTGACCTTGCGCGGAAGGTACGCAACAACGGACGAAGGCTCGCAACACCGGTAGTGACTGCCGACGTTGCGAGCCTTCGCCTCGCGTTGCGTACCTCAGATGATTCCGCGCTCGCGCAGTTCCTTCTGCTCGATGTCGCTCAGTCCGAGGATCTCGCCGTAGACCGCCGCGTTGTCGTATCCCGCGACGGGCGGGCCGGCACGACGCACCGAACCCGGCGTCCCGGTGAGCGTCGGCACCACACCGGGGCCGAGTACGTCTGCGCCGGTGCGCTCGTCGTGATGCGGAACGATCATGTCCCGTGCCTGGAACTGCGGATCGGCGACGACCTCCGCGACGGTGTTCACCGGCCCGGACACCACACCCGACGACGACAGGTGCGCCAGCAGGTCGTCGAGCGTCCACGTCGCCGCCCACTCGCCGATGAGGGCGTCGAGCTCGTCCTGGTTCACGCCGCGCGCGAGGTGGTCGGCGAAGCGCGGGTCGTCGGCGAGCTCGGGGCGCTCCATCGCCGCGCACAGGCGACGGAAGACGGTGTCCTGGTTGGCGGCGATGACGATCCACATGTCGTCGGACGTCCGGTACAGGTTCGACGGGGCGATGCCCTCGAGCCGGGTGCCGGAGGGGCCGCGGACGACGCCTGCGACGTCGTAGTCGGGGATCACCGATTCCTGGATCGCGAGGCACGCCTCGGTGAGCGCCACGTCGACGACCTGCCCGCGTCCGGTCCGTTCGCGGCCGAGCAGCGCGGCGAGGATGCCCTGCACGGCGAACATCCCGGCGAGGGAGTCGCCCAGGGAGAGCGCGAGTCGCGGGGGCGCCTGCCCGGGATAGCCGTTCAGGTGCCGCAGACCGCTCTCAGCCTCGGCCACGGACGCGTAGCCGGCCTGCCCGGCCTTGGGACCGGTCTGCCCGTATCCGGAGACGCGAGCCAGCACGATGCCCGGATTGATCTCGGAGAGCAGGTCGTAGCCGAGCCCCCACTTCTCGAGCGTGCCGGGACGGAAGTTCTCGACCACCACGTCGGACTCGGCGACGAGACGCCGGAACAGTTCCTGCCCGTCGGGCGCCCGCAGATCGAGGGTGATGCACCGCTTGTTGCGGGCGTGCACCGTCCAGAAGAAGCGGTGCCCGTCCCGTTCGCCCTGCCCCCAGGTGCGGAGCGGGTCGGGCCGCTTCGGGTCCTCGATCTTGATGACGTCGGCGCCCATGTCGCCGAGCAGGCGTCCTGCATACGGCCCGGCGATCAGGGTGCCCAGTTCGAGCACCCTGATGTCCGTGAGCGCTCCGGTTGCCTGCGACTCGGCCTGTGTCACTGCGTCTTCCGTCCTCTGCTCGGTAACCGAGGTGAACGGCCTCCTCCTCGGTGAACGCTTCGAGTCCGCTGCGGTGCGGTTCACGACCGGTACCGCTCGCGTCACGTCCACCCCAGGGTAGTGCCGGATCGGACACACCTCAGCCGTCGACCCCCACCCCCGACCGCTGCTGCCCCCCCTGTCCGGCGACACCCCGGCCGACGCAGATCCCGGAAAGGGACGGTGCCCGGGGCGGATCACTCCACCCCGGGCACCTGCCACCCCACCACTGTGGTCCTATCGCGCCTCGTTCAGCCGATCGACGGCCTCGTCGTAGCCCCGCACGAGGTCGGCCATGATCTCCGCGACGGGACGGATCTCGTTCATCCGCCCCACCACCTGCCCGACCGGCATCGCGACGGCCTCGGGGTCATCGGCCGCCGACATGCGCTGATGCGCCTCGCTCACCAGGATGTTCTGTAGCGGCATCGGCAGCGGTTCGGGCGCACCGGGTTTCGACCAGGCCTCCGTCCACTTGGTCTTGAGCAGACGCGCGGGCTTTCCCGAATAGATCCGCGACCGCACGGTGTCGGACGAGCTCGCTCCGAGCAACGCGCGCTGGATCGACGACGGACCGTGCGCGGCCGCCCCGAGTTTGTACTCCGAGGTGGTGAGCCAGTACGAACCCATCCACACACCGGAGGCGCCGAGGGCCAGCGCCGCCGCGACCTGCCGTCCCGATCCCACACCACCGGCGGCGAGCACTGCCGCGGAATCGCCGAGCGCGTCGACGATTTCGGGCCACAGCACCATCGATGCGATCTCACCCGTGTGCCCGCCGGCCTCGTAGCCCTGCGCGATCACGATGTCGACACCGTTCTCGACGTGCCGCTTCGCGTGCTCGACCGCACCCGCGAGTGCCGCGACCGGCACTCCCTTCTCGTGCGCGAGGTCGATGACGTCCTTCGGCGGCGACCCCAGGGCGTTGGCGATCAGGGCGGGCCGGTGTGCGAGTGCCACGTCGACGTGCGAACGCGCGACCGAATGCAGCCAGCCCAGAACACCGCTCGCCTTGCCGACGTCGTCGGACAGCGGCGGCACACCGAGTTCTTCGAGCGTGCGGTTGACGAAGGCACGGTGTTCGGCGGGGATCAGTTTGTCGAGGTCCACCGCGGTGCCCTCGGTGGGCACCTTGGCGGGCATCACGATGTCGACGCCGTACGGTTTGCCGTCGGTGTTCTCGTCCATCCAGGTCAGGACGGCGTCGAGTTCCTCCGGGTCGTTGAACCGCACACACCCGAGGACACCGAGTCCACCCGCGCGGCTGATCGCCGCCGCGACGTGTTCGGAAGGCGTGAATCCGAAGATCGGATACTCGATACCGAACTTCTTGCTGAGGCCGGTTTGCATGCGTCCTTCTATCCCGTCGCCGCGGCGCCGTTGCCGTCGCCGTTGTTGTAGACCTCGTCGGCCGGACGCAATCCGGTCTGGTCCTTGGCCCACCGGTAGTCGGGCTTGCCGGCCGGCGACCGCTTGATCTCGTCGACGAACCACACCGCGCGCGGCACCTTGTACCCTGCGATCTTCGACCGTGCCGTCGTCATGAGTTCGTCGAGCGTCGTCTGCTCGCCCTCGCGCAGGGCGACGACGGCGCAGACCCGCTCGCCGAAGCGCTCGTCCGGCACACCGACCACCAGGGCGTCGAAGACCGCCGGGTGCTGCTTGAGTGCGCCCTCGACCTCTTCGGGGTAGACCTTCTCGCCGCCGCTGTTGATCGAGACCGAACCGCGGCCGAGCATTGTGACGGTGCCGTCACCCTCGACGCGCGCGTAGTCACCGGGGATCGAGTAGCGGATCCCGTTGTACTCGCGGAAGGTCGCCTTGGTCTTGGCTTCGTCCTTGTAGTAGCCGAGCGGGATGTTGCCGGTGCGCGCGACCATGCCGACCTTTCCGGAACCCGGTTCGATCGGGTTGCCGTCGTCGTCGAGGACGGTGGTCGACTCGTCGATCTTCACCGTGGGGCCGCCGCCGAGGGTCTTGCCCTTCTCGGCGATGCCGATGCCACCGAAGCCGGTCTCGGACGAGCCGATGGAGTCGGTGATGATCTTGCCGGGCAGCAGGTCGAGGAAACGGTCCTTGATGGACGGGGAGAACAGGGCCGCACTCGATGCCATGGCGAACAGGGTCGAGAGGTCGTAGGGCTGACCGGTGGCCGGGTTGTCCTCCTCCAGTGCGTCGAGCATGGGGCGGGCCATGGCGTCGCCGGTGATGAAGATGACGTTGACCTTGTGGTCGTCGATGATGCGCCACACCTCGTGGCCCGAGAACTCGGGGTGCATGACGACCTTGCCGCCGCTGAACAACGACTGGAACAGCGCCCACTGGGCGCCACCGTGGATCATCGGCGGGATGGGATAGCGCACGAGACCGGGATTCTCGGCGCCCTCCTTCGCCAGCTGCCATTCGTCCTTGACCCATTCCCCGGTCATGAAGTTGATACCGCCGCCGAGGACGCGCCACACGTCCTCGTGACGCCACATCACGCCCTTGGGGTGACCGGTGGTGCCGCCGGTGTAGAGCATGTAGATGTCGTCGGCGCTGCGGTCTTCGAAGTCGCGTTCCGGGTTGCTCTGCGCCAGTGCCGCTTCGTATTCGATGCCGCTATAGGCCGAGAAGTCGACGTCGGTGCCGTCCTCGACCACCACGACGGTCTTCACCAGCGGAGTGTTCGGCAGGACGTTCGCGACCTTGTCGGAGTAGCGACGTTCGTGGACGAGCGCGACCATGTCGGAGTTGTCGAAGATGTACTGCAACTCGTTCTCGACATAGCGGTAGTTGACGTTGATCATGATCGCGCGGATCTTGAAGACCGCGATCATCGCCTCTACGGCCTCGATGGTGTTGCGCGAGTAGATGCCGACCTTGTCGCCCGGCTTCACACCTTGTTCGCGCAGGTAATGAGCAAGTCGGTTGGCTCGTTCCTCCAGCTGTGCGTAGGTGACCTCACGTCCGTCCGAGGCCAGCGCGACGCGCTCGGGAACGAGGTCGATTGCGTGTTCGACGAGGTCTGCGATGTTTAGGGCCACGCTGACAAAAGTAGAACGTGTTACCGTTTCTGACAAGACCTGAATATGATCCAGTTCACAATCCTGCGAGGAGTCCCGCCAGTGTCCGCTACCGAAGCCCCCGGCGCAGCCGATTCGGACATTTCGTCCCGCGCACCGCATTGCCTCGTCGAGCAACGCGGCCACGTTCTGATCGTCACTCTCAACCGCCCCGAGGCACGAAATGCGCTGTCCGGCGAAATGATGGCGATCATGAACGAGGCCTGGGATCGCGTCGACAACGATCCCGAGATCCGCGTCGCGATCCTCACCGGCGCCGGTGGAGCGTTCTGCGCGGGTGCCGATCTCAAGGCCATGAATGCAGCGCCTCCCGGAGACAAGTTCGAGCAGGGCGAGCGGAGCAACGGCGGTGGGTGGGATCTCAGTCGGCTCCCCGCACTACTGAAGGGCCGCCGTCTGACGAAGCCACTCATCGCGGCCGTCGAGGGTGCCGCCATCGCCGGTGGCACCGAGATCCTGCAGGGCACCGACATCCGTGTCGCCGGCGAGAGCGCGAAATTCGGCGTCTCCGAGGCGAAGTGGGGATTGTTCCCGCTCGGCGGATCCGCCGTGCGCCTCGTCCGGCAGATCCCGTACACGATCGCCGCCGACATCCTGCTCACGGGCCGCCACATCAAGGCCGCCGAGGCCAAGGAGATCGGGCTCATCGGCTACGTCGTCCCCGACGGCACCGCACTCGACAAGGCCCTCGAGATCGCCGAGACGATCGCGAACAACGGCCCGGTCGCCGTGCAGGCCATCCTCCGGACCATCCGCGACGCGGAAGGTCTGCACGAGGAGGAGGCGTTCCGGATCGACGCCGAACTGGGCGCCGCCGTCTTCAAGAGCGCCGACGCCAAGGAGGGGCCGCGGGCGTTCGCGGAGAAGCGTGCCCCGAAGTTCTCGGGTTCCTGACCTGCGCCACTGTGGACCGCACTCCCACCCGTGAGAGCACGGTCACAACCATCTCCTTAGCTCTGCTACATTGTCGGCCGTGATCCAGACCACAAGATCACAGTGTTCGTCGAGGCGATGTCGAGGCAATGAGGAGCCCCCATGTATCCAGGAGTGCACGCCCGAACCGCCCCGGACAAACTCGCCGTCGTCCTGGCCGACAGTGGCCGGAGCCTGACCTACCGCGAACTCGACGACCGGTCAGCGGCGCTCGCCCGAGTGCTGCACGATGCCGGGCTCCGCCCCGGCGACGTCGTCGCCCTCCTCACCGACAACCGGCCGGAGGCATTCGAGGTGTTCTGGGCCGCAATGCGGTCCGGGCTGTACATCACGGCGGTCAACAGCCACCTCACCGCCGGCGAGGTGGCGTACATCGTCGAGGACAGCGGCGCGAAGGCCCTGATCGTCTCGACGACGCTGGGTGAGCTTTCCGAACAGGTCGGCGAGAAGGTCACGATCGGTTCCGCGCGACTCGCGTTCGGCGGCGCCGTGCGCGGTTTCGAGTCGTACGAGGACGCCCTTGCCGGGGCCGGTCCGCGGCTCGAGGAGGAACCGTGCGGCGCCATCATGCTGTACTCGTCCGGAACCACGGGCTTCCCCAAGGGAATCCAGCCGGATCTCCCGGAACGTCGCGTCGACGAACCCGGTGAGCCGCTGGTGACGGTGGCGCAGTTCCTCTTCGGCCTCACCGACTCCGACGTCTACTACTCCCCCGCCCCGATCTATCACGCAGCGCCTCTGCGCTGGGGTGGGGCGATCCACGCGCTCGGCGGCACGGTGGTCCTGGCCGAGAAGTTCGACGCCGAGACCGCGCTCCGGCACATCGAGGAGCACAAGATCACCGCCGGGCAGATGGTGCCGACGATGTTCGTCCGCATGCTCAAGCTCGACGACGAGATCCGTGCCCGCCACGACCTGTCGAGTCTGCGCGTGCTCGTCCACGCCGCCGCGCCGTGCCCGCCGGAGGTCAAGCGGTCGATGATCGACTGGCTCGGACCGGTGATCTACGAGTACTACAGCTCCACCGAGGCCAACGGGATCACGTTCATCAACAGCCAGGAATGGCTCGAACACCCGGGTTCGGTCGGCAAGAGCGTGCTCGGGCCCGCGCACATCTGCGACGAGGAAGGGCGGGAACTCCCGGCCGGTGAGGTGGGGACCATCTACCTCGAGTACGAGAAGGTTCCGTTCTCGTACCACAACGATCCCGAGAAGACCGCGGCGTCGCAGCATCCCGAGCATCCCACATGGACCACGGTCGGCGACCTCGGTTACCTCGACGAGGACGGTTATCTGTATCTGACCGACCGCAAGTCGTTCACGATCATCTCCGGCGGAGTGAACATCTATCCGCAGGAGATCGAGAACGTGCTCGCCCTGCACCCGGCCGTCGAGGACGTCGCCGTCATCGGCGTACCCCATCCGGAGATGGGCGAGGAGGTCAAGGCCGTCGTGCAGGTGTCGTCCGGTGCCGCCACATCACCCGATCTCGCCGACGACCTCATCGCGTACGTCCGCGAGCGGGTCGCCCACTTCAAGGTGCCGCGGTCGGTGGACTTCGTCGACGAACTGCCCCGCACCCCCACGGGCAAGCTGGTGAAGGGCAAGCTGAAGGCGGCCTACGCCTCCTGACGCCCCGCCCGCGGCGGCATCTAGCGCAGCACCACCTCGGCGATCGTGCGCACCTGGTCGACATCGCGACAACCGACCAGCAGCATCGTCACGCCGGCCGCCTCCCAGCGCTTCACACCCTCGCGTACCTCGTCGGCGTTCCCGGCGATCATCGTCTCGGTGACCATCTCGTCCGGGATCACTGCCGCCGCCTCGTCCTTACGGCCGGCACGGAACAGCGCGGTCACCTCGTCGACCACGGCCTCGTATCCCATCCGCCGGTAGACCTGCGCGTGGAAGTTCAACTCCGGCGCGCCCATTCCCCCGACGTACAGTGCCGTCACCGGTTTCATCGCGGCGATCGTCCCTGCGCGGTCGTCCGTGATCACCACCTGGCAGGTCGCCGCGATCTCGAAGTCCTCGCGGGTGCGCCGGGCGCCCGGCCGGGCGAACCCCTCGTCGAGCCACTCGTCGTACATCGGCGCCAGGCGCGGGGTGTAGTAGATCGCGAGCCAGCCGTCGGCGATCTCGGCGGTGAGCGCGACGTTCTTCGGACCTTCGGCACCGATCCAGATCGGGATGTCCGACCGCAGCGGATGCGTGATGGGCTTGAGCGGTTTACCGAGCCCGGTGGATCCGGTGCCTGCGTAGGGCAGCGGGAAGTGCGGTCCGTCGCCGGTCACCGGCGCTTCGCGCGCGAGCACCTTGCGGATCACGTCGACGTACTCGCGGGTCCGTGCGAGGGGCTTGGCGAACGGTTGCCCGTACCAGCCCTCCACCACCTGTGGCCCCGAGACGCCGAGGCCGAGGATGTGCCGGCCACCCGAGAGGTGATCGAGCGTGAGCGCGTGCATCGCGCAACTCGTCGGAGTACGCGCGGAGATCTGCACGACGGACGTGCCGAGCCGCACCCGTTCGGTGGACGAACCCCACCAGGCGAGAGGAGTGAATGCGTCGGACCCCCACGATTCGGCAGCGAAGACGGCGTCGAATCCTTCGGCCTCGGCCGCAGCAACAAGTTCCGGCGCGTTCGGAGGTGGCTGGGCACCCCAGTAACCGAGTTGCAGTCCCAGTTTCATTGGACGCCTTTCCTGTCGGACGAATTGTGGCGAGGTGCAGTTCGCGTGCCGCTCTTGCCAGCACCACTAGAACCTGTTCTACTCGAAATTGTGAGCCTGGGAAAGAGCGCGGTTGCCGAGCCACCGCTGAGCGCACCGCTGAATCTGAAGTTCGACTACACACGATCCACCGGGCCGACCGTCGGAGCCTTCGTCACCGGGCTGCGCGACGGCCGCATTCTCGGCGCGCGCGGATCCGACGGACGGACCCTCGTCCCGCCCCCCGAATTCGACGCGGTCACCCATGAACCGCTCACCGATTTCGTCGAGGTCGGGCAGACCGGCACCGTGGTGAGCTGGACGTGGAACGCCGAGCCGTTGCCCGGACAGCCCTTCGACCGGCCGTTCGCATGGGCGCTGATCCGCCTCGACGGAGCCGACACGACGCTGCTACACGCGGTCGACGTCGCGTCGCCGGACGAGATCGCGACGGGTCTGCGTGTGCGCGTGCGCTGGGCGGCCGAGCGCACCGGCGACATCCACGACATCGAGGCGTTCGAACCCGGCGAGGCGACGATCACCGTCGCAGCGGCCGAGGGTGATCCGGTCACGATGATCACCACTCCCGTCGACCTGGACTACCGGCACTCCGCCTCCCCCGAGGAATCCTGGTACCTGCGAGGGTTGAAGGACGGCAGGATCATCGGTGGCCGCACCGGCCCGGGCGGGAAGGTCTACGTGCCCCCGCGCGGTGCGAGCCCCACCGACGGTGTACCGACGAAGGAACCCGTGGAAGTGTCCGACAAGGGCATCGTCACCACCTTCTGCATCGTGAACGTGCCGTTCCTCGGCCAGCAGATCGAGCCGCCCTATGTCGCCGCCTACGTACTGCTCGACGGTGCCGACATCCCGTTCCTGCACCTGATCCTCGAATGCGATGCGTCCGAGGTGCGGATGGGCATGCGTGTCGAAGCGAAATGGCGTCCTCGCGAGGAGTGGGATCACACGCTGCGCAACATCGAGTACTTCCGTCCCACCGGCGAACCCGACGCCGACTACGACACCTTCGAACACCACCTCTGAGAGCGGCGGACACATGACAGACATCGCAGTCGTCGGCTTCGCGCACGCTCCGCACGTGCGCGAGACGTTCGGCACCACCAACGGCGTCGAGATGCTCGTCCCGTGTTTCCAGGAGCTGTACGGCAAGCTCGGCATCACCAAGTCCGACATCGGTTTCTGGTGTTCGGGTTCCTCCGATTACCTTGCCGGACGAGCATTCTCGTTCATCTCGGCGATCGATGCGATCGGCGCCGTCCCGCCCATCAACGAATCGCACGTCGAGATGGATGCGGCCTGGGCGCTCTACGAGGCGTGGGTCAAGCTCATCACGGGTGAGGTCGACACCGCCCTCGTGTACGGCTTCGGCAAGTCCTCGGCCGGCACTCTGCGCCGAACCCTGTCCCTGCAGCTCGATCCGTACCTCGTGGCCCCTCTGGGCGTCGACTCCGTCTCGCTCGCGGGCCTGCAGGCCCGCCTGGGTCTCGAATCCGGTAAGTGGACCGACCGCGAGATGGCGGAGGTCGCGGTCCGTAGCCGCGCCGCCGCCAAGGACAATCCCAAGGCGCAACTCTCCGGCGACTTCGACATCGACGAACTGCTCGCCCAGCCGTACATCGCCGACCCGTTGCGCAAGCACGACTGCGCCCCCGTCACCGACGGCGCGGCCGCGATCGTCCTCGCGACCGGCGACCGGGCGCGCGAGCTGTGCGAGAACCCGGCGTGGATCACCGGGATCGAGCATCGCACCGATTCACCGAACTTCGGCGCACTCGATCTGACCGTCTCACCCTCGACCCGGGCCGCAGCGCAGGCCGTCACCGGCGGGGACACCGCCTTCGACGTCGCCGAGTTGCATGCACCGTTCACGCACCAGGAACTCATCCTGCGCGAGGCGATCGGCCTGGGCGAGTCGACGACGATCAACCCGTCCGGTGGGCCGCTGACGGGCAACCCGATGTTCTCCGGCGGTCTCGAGCGCATCGGTTACGCAGCGCAGGCGATCATGGACGGCACGGCCGGACGTGCACTCGCGCACGCGACGAGCGGTGCTGTGCTGCAACAGAATCTGGTAGCCGTTCTGGAGGGACGCAACTGATGGCGAAGCAACCCGCAGCTGTCCTCGGAACCGGGCAGACCCATTACGTCGCCAAGCGGCACGACGTGTCGATGTCCGGCCTCGTCCGCGAGGCGATCGACCGCGCCATGACGGACGCCCAGGTGGGCTGGGACGACATCGACGCCGTGGTGATCGGCAAGGCCCCCGACCTGTTCGAGGGCGTCATGATGCCCGAACTGTCGATGGTCGACGCCATCGGCGCCACGGGCAAGCCGATGCTGCGCGTGCACACCGCCGGGTCCGTCGGGGGCTCGACGGCGAACGTCGCGGCAAGCCTCGTCCAGGCCGGCGTGCACCGCCGGGTACTCGCGGTGGCCTGGGAGAAGCAGTCCGAGTCGAACGCGATGTGGGCGCTGTCCACACCGGTCCCGTTCACCATGCCGGTCGGTGCCGGCGCGGGCGGCTACTTCGCGCCGCACGTCCGTTCGTACATCCGCCGGTCCGGTGCGCCCGAGCACATCGGGGCGATGGTCGCGGTCAAGGACCGCCTCAACGGCGCGAAGAATCCGTACGCGCATCTGAAGCAGCCCGAGATCACCCTCGAGAAGGTGCAGGCCTCGCAGATGCTGTGGGATCCGATCCGGTACGACGAGACGTGCCCGTCGTCCGACGGTGCGTGCGCGGTCGTGCTCGGCGACGAGGACACCGCGAAGGCCGCCGAGCAGGCCGGCCGCCGGGTGGCGTGGATCCATGCCACGGCGATGCGCACCGAACCCACCACCTACGCCGGGCGCGATCAGGTGAATCCGGAGGCCGGACGGGTCGCTGCCGCAGCACTGTGGAAGCAGGCCGGTATCACCGATCCGCTCGGCGAGATCGACTGCGCCGAGATCTACGTGCCGTTCTCGTGGTTCGAGCCGATGTGGCTCGAGAACCTCGGTTTCGCGTCCGAGGGGTCGGGGTGGAAACTCACCGAGGCCGGCGAGACGGCGATCGGCGGTCGGCTTCCGGTCAACATGTCCGGCGGCGTGCTCTGCTCCAACCCCATCGGGGCATCGGGCATGATCCGGTTCGCCGAAGCCGCGATCCAGGTGATGGGCACGGCGGGAGATCACCAGGTCGACGGCGCCCGCAAGGCACTCGGACATGCCTACGGCGGTGGATCCCAGTACTTCTCCATGTGGGTGGTGGGCTCCGACCGGCCCACGAATTAGGAGGCATCATGGTCTCGTTCACCGTCGGGGTCGCGATGACCCCACTCGACCAGCTCACCGGCATCGCGCAGACCGCCGAGGAGTGCGGATACACCTCGATCGCACTGCCCGACTCCCTGTTCTACATGGAGAAGCAGACGGTCGACTATCCGTACACCCCCGACGGTTCGCGGATGTGGACGCCCGACACCCCCTGGGTGGATCCGCTCATCGCCGCGGCGTCGATGGCGGCGAGCACGTCGACGATCCGGTTCTACACCCAGGTGCTCAAGCTCGGCTCCCGCAATCCGGTGCTGCTGGCGCGGCAGGTCGGATCCGTTGCGAACCTCACCGGGAACCGGTTCGGACTGGGTGTCGGAATCGGCTGGGCGCCGGAAGAATTCGAGTGGTGCGGTGTGCCCTACGCGAAGCGCGGCAAGCGCGTCGACGAGATGATCGACGTTCTGAAGCTGATCCTCGACGGCGGCATGGTCGAACATCACGGCGAGTTCTACGACTTCGACCGGCTGCAGATGAGTCCCGCGCCCACCGCACCGGTACCGCTCTACGTCGGTGGGCACACCGAGGTGGCACTGCGTCGTGCGGCCCGGGTCGGTGACGGTTGGACGTCGGCGATGATCGGGTTCGACGATCTGGTCGGGGTCATCACCCGACTGCGCGAATTGCGGGCCGAGTACGGCCGCAGCAACCTGCCGTTCGAGATCCAGACGGTGTGTGTCGACAGGTTCGGTGGTTCCGGTTACGCCGAACTGGCCGACGCCGGGGTCACCGACATCATCGTGGTGCCGTGGATCTTCGACGGCCACGGTTTCGACTCCCCGCTCGAGGCGAAGCAGGAATCGCTGCGGAAGTTCGCCGACAAGTACATTCCCGGAAGGGATGCCGCATGAGCGAGGAACACCCGGCGCGTATCGCAGCGAAGGCGTCGCAGGCGGCGGCGAGCGGGAAACGCAAGGACGAGTGGCTCGCGCTGTTCGCGGAGAACGCGTGCGTCGAGGATCCGGTGGGTCCGTCCGGCTTCGATCCCGAGGGCAAGGGGCATCACGGTGCCGAGGCGATCGCGAAGTTCTACGACATGACCATCGCGAACACCGACAAGCTCGAATTCCTCGTCGACGACGTGCTGGTCTGCGGCGACGAATGCGTCAACATCGGCACTATCCGTACGACGATGGCAGGCAATCTGATCGATGCGGAGGGCGTGTTCGTCTACCGCGTGGACGACGACGGGAGGATCGTCTCGCTGCGTGCGTTCTGGGAAGTGGACCGCGCGATGAAAACCGTGCGCCCCGTCTCGTAGAGTCGGGCCATGGGCACAGCCGGGATCGTTCTTGCGGCAGGGGACGGCTCGCGACTGGGCGGACGGGCGAAAGCGCTGCTCCCCCACCGCGGCCGTCCCCTGCTGCATACCGTCGTCGAGGCACTGCTCGAAGGTGGTTGTGACGACGTGATCGTGGTCGTGGGCGCATTCGGCGACGATGTGGCCGCCGCGTGCCCTACCGGAGCGACAACGGTCTACAACCCCGACTGGACCGTCGGCATGTCGACATCCCTGCGCCGCGGGGTCGACGCGGCACGAGCCCACCAGAGGGTTGCGCTCACCGTCGTCGATTTTCCCGGCATCACAGCCGAATTGGTCCGCCATCTCCTGGATGTGCACCACACGGGGACGGTGACGCTCCCCGTCTTCGGAGATCACCCCGGTCACCCGGTGGTCTTCGACATCGCCGATGCGCTGGGCGCCGCCGCCGACGCCACCGGCGACGAGGGCGCGCGGTCCTTCCTCGCCCGCAATCGTGAACGCGTGCGGCGTCTCGACTGCACCGGGCTCGCCGACCCCGGAGACGTCGATACCCCCGAGGATCTTCGCCGCCTGACCTGATCGCATCGTCGCCCGGCGTGTCGGCGCCGCGTCCCGGTGACCGCTCGGAGAAGGTAGGGGGTGCCCTCCTGGATTCTCTACGCACTCGCAGCCGTCGGCAGTTTCACCGCCGGAACCGTCCTCGCCGCGCCGAGCGTCGACACCTATCCACTCGATACCGGGTTCGGTTTCGGTGCCGTGGAGACTTCGGGTATCACCGCGTCTGCCACGGGAGCGCTCGTCGCCGCGTCGATCGCGCTGTGGTTACGCCACCGGGTGGGCGCGCTCGGCGCCGTCGTGGCCGGAGCCGCACTCGTGGCGGTCGTCGCCCTGCCGGGTGCGTGGCGGTTCGGCATGTACGTCTCGGCGGTCGGTGCAGGCCTGGTGCTCGGTGCCCTCGTCGTCTGCTGCGCCCGAACTGCGGGCACCCGGCTCCCCGCGGTGATGACCGGTGGCGTCGTTGCCGCGCTGCTCACCGCGGAACCCGTCGCGGAATACCGGGAGTTCGCGGCCTCCTCGTCCGGAAGCGCCGTGTACCTCGAGGTGTCGGCGCAGCCCGCCAACACAGTGTGGACGGTTCTCTCGGTGACTGTCATCGCGGTGGCAACAGCGGCTCTCGTGATGCGTGCCGGTGCTCCCGATTCGGTCGACGAACGACGATGGGATGTGAGGGAAACGGTGGTCGGTATCGGCCTACCGCTCGTCGCCGTCGTGCTGTATCGGTCTCTTCACAGTGCCGTGTGGTCTCCGGATGCGAGTCCCGGCGGGAACGGGCGATGGCTGTGGGGCATCGTCGCTGTCCCACTCGTGATCGGTGCTGCCCTGTGGCTGCGCGAGAGAAGCGGAGCGGTCCTGCTCGCCGCCTTCGCGGTGGCCGTCGCCGCGGGTACCGCTCCCTCGTGGATTCCCGGCGGATGGTTCCTGCCGGCCGTGATGGTCGTGCTCGCCGCCGTCGGCGCGTGGCTGGGCCGTCGCGCGCCGAGGCCGACGGCCGGAGTGGGCGTGCTCGCGTTCGTCACGATCACGGCGATCTTCACTCGTGCGCCCTGGGACAACGTCCACCTCCTGGCGACCTTCTTCGTTCTTCCGGTGGCAGCCGCGTACACGATCAGCGCGGCACTACCGTCGACGAGCGCAGTCACCGCCGCGTCCTTCTCGCTGCCCGCCGTGATGGCGTTGCCTCTGCTCACCCGATTCGGATGGACCGCCTACACGCCTCTCACCGATTCTCCGTCCGGGTGGACGCCGGACTCGTGGACGGTTCTCACGACCGGTGTATCGGTAGCCGGTGTGCTCGCGGCGGGGGCCGCGATGTGGTGGATCGGCCGCAGGTCCGAGGTCCTGTAGACGACACGGGATGTGCGAGGTCCCCGGGCGCGCAGGGGCGGCCGGGGACCTCGATGTTCGGTTCGGTCGGTGTTCGGTTCGGTCAGTGCTGGACCGGGCACCCACCCGAGGTCTTGTAGTCGACCTGGAATTCCTTGATGCCGTTGAGCCAGCCCGACCGCAGACGGTGCGGGTCGCCGATCTTCGTGATGTCCGGGATGTGATCGGCGATCGCGTTGAAGATCAGGTCGATCTCCATACGCGCGAGGTTCGCGCCCAGGCAGTAGTGCGCGCCCGTTCCACCGAATGCCAGGTGCGGGTTGGGATCACGAAGGATGTCGAACTCGCGGGGGTTGTCGAACACTTCTTCGTCGTTGTTGGCCGACGCGTACAGCATGACGACGCGATCGCCCTTCTTGATCGTCTGCCCGCCGAGTTCGGTGTCCTCGAGGGCGGTGCGCTGGAACGACGTGACCGGGGTGGCCCAGCGGATGATCTCGTCGGCGGCGGTCTTCGGCCGGTCGCGCTTGAAGATCTCCCACTGCTCCGGATTGTCGAGGAACGCCGCCATGCCGTGGGTGATCGCGTTGCGGGTGGTCTCGTTGCCGGCCACCGCGAGCACGATGAAGAAGAAGCCGAACTCCTCGGGAGCGAGTTCGTCACCGTCGATGTCGGCCTCGATGAGGGTGGTGACGATGTCGTCGGCCGGGTTCTCCTTGCGGGCCGCGGCCATCTGGTAGGCGTACCCGAGGACTTCCATGGACGCTGCCGCCGGATCGGCGGTGTTGTCCGGATCGTCGTAGCCCGTCATCTGGTTGGACCACTCGAAGAGCTTGGCGCGATCCTCCTGCGGCACACCGATGAGGTCGGCGATGGCCTGCAGCGGCAGTTCCGCGGCGATCTGCGTGACGAAGTCGCCCCGACCGGCCTGGCAGGCCTCCTGGACGATCATCTTGGAGCGACGGTCGAGCTCGTCGCGCAGGCCGTTGATCGCACGGGGCGTGAAGCCTCGGGCGACGAGTTTGCGCAGCTTGGTGTGCTCGGGGGCGTCCTTGTTGAGCAGGACGTGACGTTGCAGCTCGACGGCCTCACGAGGAATGTCGTCGTTGAACCGCGGAATCGCAGTGTTCTCCCAGTTGGAGAACACGTCGCTCCGGCGGGAGACCTCTCGGACCTCCTCGTGCCGGGAGACAACCCAGAAACCCTCGTCGTGGAAACCACCGACGTCGGGAGACTTCTTGTTCCACCACACCGGTGCCGTCTTACGCAGTTCCGCGAACTCTTCGAACGGCATACGGTCTGCGTACAGATCGGGGTCGGTGAAGTCGATGTCTTCGGGGATGTTCGGCTGCGCCACTGATATCTCTCCTGCCCTGGCGAGTACCGCTCGCGTGATTTGTAACACGTTCTAGAACCATTCAAACACAGGCGCGCCGCGCGACCAAGAGATCTGCACGTCCCGTGGATAATCGAGTTCTGTTGCCTCTCGGAGAAACCTGTTCTATTTTGCGAAGAACGTAGGAGAAAGGAGCCCGAAGTGGGCACACCAGTCATCGTCGAGGCCGCACGGACCCCGATCGGCAAGCGGGGTGGATGGCTCGCGGGCCTGCACGCTGCCGAGATCCTGGGCGCCGTCCAGGCCGGACTCGTCGAACGCGCCGGCATCGACGCCGAGCTCGTCGAACAGGTCATCGGTGGCTGCGTCACCCAGGCGGGCGCCCAGTCCAACAACATCACCCGCACCGCATGGCTCAACGCGGGGCTGCCCTGGCAGGTCGGCGCGACCACCATCGACGCCCAGTGCGGATCGGCGCAGCAGGCCAATCACCTCATCGCAGGCCTCATCGCCACCGGCGCCATCGACGTGGGCATCGCCTGCGGCATCGAGGCGATGACCCAGGTGCCCCTCGGCGCCAACGTCGGCGACCAGGCGGGCCCGCGCCGGCCGGAGTCCTGGAGCATCGACATGCCCAACCAGTTCGAGGCCGCCGAACGCATCGCGCGGCGCCGCGGCATCACCCGCGAGGACGTCGACGCACTCGGCGTGCGCTCACAGCAGCTCGCGAAGCAGGCCTGGGACGAGGGCCGGTTCGACCGCGAGGTGCTGCCGGTCGTCGCACCCGTCGTCGACAAGGAGGGCAACCGCACCGGCGAGAAGGCGACCGTCACCCGCGACCAGGGTCTGCGCGAGACGTCGGCCGAGTCGCTGGCGAAGCTGAAGCCCGTGCTCGAGGGTGGCATCCACACCGCCGGCACCTCGTCGCAGATCTCCGACGGAGCCGCGGCCGTGCTGCTCATGGATTCCGACCGCGCGAAGGCACTCGGACTGAAGCCGCGGGCGCGGATCGTCGCGCAGGCTCTCGTCGGCGCCGAACCCGAGTTCCACCTCGACGGCCCGGTCCAGGCCACCGCGAAGGTTCTCGAGAAGGCGGGCATGAGCGTCGGCGATCTCGACCTGTTCGAGGTCAACGAGGCGTTCGCGTCGGTGCTGCTGTCCTGGGCCCAGGTGCACGGACCCGACATGGACAAGGTCAACGTCAACGGTGGCGCGATCGCGCTCGGCCACCCCGTCGGATCCACCGGCTCCCGCCTCATCACCACCGCGCTGCACGAGCTCGAGCGGCGTGACGCGTCGACCGCTCTGATCTCGATGTGCGCCGGTGGAGCGCTGGCGACGGGCACCATCATCGAGCGCATCTGACATGGGCACCGAAGCGGCGCCGAAGGGCCTCGACTCGAAGGCCACGATCTCGATCATCAAGTGGATGTCGCGGTTCAACGTCGCGGCGTACCGGGCGACCGGCGGTCGCATCGGCGGGAAGTGGCGCGTGGGAAACGCCTTCCCGTGGGGCATCCCGGTGTGCCTGGTGACCACGATCGGGCGGAAGACCGGGCAACCGCGAACGGTCCCGCTGCTGTTCCTCGAGGACGGCGACAAGGTGGTCCTCGTCGCCTCCCAGGGAGGACTGCCCAAGCACCCCTTGTGGTTCCGCAACATCCAGGCGAACCCGGAGACCACGGTGCAGATCAAGTCGCGCATCCGGACCATGCGGGCGCGGGTCGCGAGCGACGAGGAACGAGCGGCCTACTGGCCACGTCTGACGGCGATGTACCCGGACTTCGACAACTACCAGTCGTGGACCGACCGTGTGATTCCCGTCGTCGTGTGCGAGTGAGCGTCCCGCCCGGCACGGCTCGCCGGGACGGTCCCGTGCGGGAATACTGAGTCTCGTACGTCCAGGTTCTCGACGAAGGGATGTCGCACGATGGAAACCACCGATCACGACAAGGTGCTCGACCGGCGGGAAATCGCGGCCGCGCTGCTCCGGGCGCTCGAACGACGCCACGAGGTGCTCGACGTGATCGTCGAGAGCAAGGATCGGGGCGACGCGGTCGCGAAGCTCGCCTCGCTGCTCGACACCGACGAGTTCTGCGCGGAGGCCGTGCTGAACCTTCCGTTCCGCCGTCTGACCCAGGCGGAGCGGAAGAAGATCCGTGAAGAACTCGACGATCTCGATACGGTGCTGCAGTGGACGACGGCGGCGCGTCCGTACGCGACCGGCGCGCATTTCCGGTTGCGGCCCATTTCCCACAGCGCGGCCGACACGGCGCTGTTCAAGCAGCGCTGCGCCGACCAGCTGGGTGACGACAGCGACGAACAGGTCGAATCCGAGCGGCAGCGCGGCAGCGAGCTGATGGACGACGAGTCCGGCATGTGGCTTGTGGCCGAAGATCTTTCGGGCGACGAGCCGAAGGCCATCGGGTTCGCGTTCGGCGAGCTGACCGGCAACGAGGTCGAGGTGCGGATCTGGGTGCATCCCGAGTTCCGCAAGCAGGGTTACGGCACCGCCACGCTCAAGCAGGCACGTTCCGAACTCGCTGCCTACTTCCCCGGCTCCACCCTCATCGTCCGCACGCCCGCCTAGAGCGGCGACGCCGTCCGTGCGCGTTTCCGGTGATGACCACCGGAAACGCGCGGGGACATCACGCTCCGTAGACCGGCGTCGGCGGCTGCGACGCTGCGATCAGCTTCTCGACGACGGGACCGAGTTCCTTCGGATCCCAACGGTCGCCCTTGTCGATCGCCTCACCGTGGCGCCACCCGTCGGCCAGCGACACCTTGCCGCCCTCGGCCTCGAACACGCGACCGGTCACGTCCTTCGCTTCGGCACTGCCGAGCCACACGACCAGCGGCGAGACGTTCTCCGGCGCCATGGCGTCGAAACCCTCTTCGGGTGCGGCCATCATCTCGGCCATCGCGCCACCGGCCCCGACGGTCATGCGGGTGCGCGCCGAGGGTGCGATCGCGTTGACGGTTACCCCGTAGCGGCCGAATTCGGCTGCGGCCTGGATCGTGAGCGTCGCGATACCGGCCTTGGCGGCGGCGTAGTTGCCCTGGCCGATGCTGCCCATCAGGCCGGCACCCGAGCTGGTGTTGATGATGCGGGCGTCGACGGGGTTGCCGGCCTTGGCCTCGGCGCGCCAGTAGGTCATGGCGTGACGCATCGGCGCGAAGTGCCCCTTGAGGTGCACGCGGATGACCGCGTCCCACTCCTCTTCGCTCATGTTGGCGAGCATGCGGTCGCGCAGGAATCCGGCGTTGTTGACGAGCACGTCGAGCCGGCCGAAGTTGTCGAGGGCGGTCCTGACGAGGTTCTCGGCGCCGGCCCAGTCGGCGACGTCGTCGCCGTTGACGGCGGCCTCTCCCCCGGCCGCACGGATCTCCTCGACGACCAGCTCACCGGGGCTCTCCCCCGTGGCGGTTCCGTCACTGCCGACACCGATGTCGTTGACGACGACCTTCGCACCCTCCGCGGCGAATGCCAGGGCATGCGCGCGACCGAGGCCGCGTCCGGCGCCGGTCACGATGACGACGCGCCCGTCCATCAGTCCACTCACTTCGTCTCCTTCGTTTCGGCCGCTGCCATGTAGGCAGGGCGTTCACCGCCGCCGTGGACGGTCAATGTCGATCCGCTGACGTAGGCCGACAGCGGAGAGGCCAGGAATGCGGCGCAGTGGCCGATATCTTCGGGCTGGGCCAGCCGTCCCAGCGGAACGGTCTCGCCGACTGCGGCGACGCCGGCCTTGTCTCCGTAGAACAGGTGCGACTGTTCGGTTTCGACCAGGCCGACCACCACCGAGTTCACCCGTACCTTCGGGGCCCACTCGACGGCGAGCGACTGTGCGAGGCTGTCGACGCCTGCCTTGGCCGCACCATATGCCGCGGTGCCCGGCGAGGGGCGGGATCCGCTCACGCTCGAGATGTTGACGATCGAGCCGCCGGTGTCCTGCTTCTGCATCACCGCGTTGGCGGCCTGCGCGACCAGCAGCGGGGACAGCAGGTTCAGTTCCACGATCTTGGCGTGGAACTTCGGGCTGGCATCGGCTGCCAGCGCGTACGGTGACCCGCCGGCATTGTTCACCACGGCGTCGAGCCGCCCGTGGCGGTCGACGATGGTCTCGATCAGCGCGGCCACCTGATCGGCATCGCGGACGTCGCACGTCAGGAACTCCGCGGTCCGCCCGTCCACCTCGAGAGGCTGTTCGGGCTCGTTGCGAGCGCACGTCACGACGGTCGCACCGGCACGCAGGAACACCCTGGTGATGCCTGCACCGACTCCCCGTATTCCCCCGGTGACGAGCACGACCGCGCCGTCGAGTCCCAGATCCATTCGCTGCCTCCACGTCATTCATCCCGCGGGATGCGCGGGTCTCACGTCGACAACTTACCAAGCAATCGCTTGGTTTGGTACCGGCTCCCCCTCACCCCGCCACTGCTCCTGCTCAGTGGGAATCACGGGAACTCGCTTGTCGGCCCCACTTAGCGTGACGACGAACGCGCGCGTCGAAGAGGAGTGACTGGGCCATGCAGACCGTCGAGCAGGATTACGAGAAGTACGTCGGGCAGGTGGCCGAACCACCCCGCGTGGCCCGATACGCCGTCAACGACGCCATGATCCGCAACTGGGTCGAGGCCCACGACGACTTCAACCCGATCTACGTCGACGCCGAGGCCGCGCGCGAGACCGGACGCGACTCCGTCGTGTGCCCGCCCGCCATGATCTCCACCTGGATCATGGCCGGCTACCGCCGCTGGCGTGACGTGCAGCGCAAGCGCGCCGAGGACGTCGTGGAGGACTTCGCATACTCCCGGATGCTTGCCGACCTCGATCGGGAGGGTTTCACCTCCGTCGTCGCGACGAACGTCGAGCAGGACTACCACCGCGAACTCGTCCCGGGCGACCACATCACCGCCCACTACACGATCGAGTCCGTATCCGAGGTCAAGCGAACGGGTCTCGGCGACGGCCGATTCTTCACGCTGTACAAGCGCTACGAGGACCAGAACGGCGAAGTCGTCGCCGAGGAACGCTTCCGGATGCTCCGGTTCAACCCGAACACCGACAAGGAGACGCGATGACCGCCGTCCCCCGGCTCACCATCACCCAGGACAACCAGTTCTGGTTCGACGCCGTCCGTGAGGGCCGACTCGAGATCCAGCAGTGCAGCGAGTGCGGCACTCTGCGCCATCCTCCGGGCCCGGCATGCCCCGCGTGCCGCTCGTTCGAATGGAAGACCGTCGAATCCTCACGGCGCGGAACGCTTCACAGCTGGACGGTCATTCACCACCCGCAGGATCCGGCCTTCGAGTACCCGCTCGCCGTCGGACTGATCGACCTCGACGAGGGGATCCGCATCGTCGCCGACATCGCGGGCGTCGACCACGACACCCTCGAGATCGGCATGGAACTCGAGGTGGGATTCGCCGAGCACGCACACGGCGAGATCCTGCCTCAGCTGCGCAAGCCCGGAGGAGACGCATGAACCTCGCCGAATGCACTGTCGGACAGGAACTTCCCCAACTCGCCCTGCCTATGGATCGCACCACCATCGTGGCTACCGCGATCGCGTCGCAGGATTTCGAGGATGTGCACCACGACCCGGACGCCGCACTCGGACGCGGCACACCGGACGTCTTCATGAGTATCAATGCCACCAACGGTTTCGTCGACCGGTACGTCACCGACTGGACCGGACCGTCGGCGCGGGTGCGCCGCGCGTCGCTGCGCCTGGGCGTGCCCTGCTTCCCCGGCGACCCCATGCACATGAACGGTGAGGTGACCGCCGTCGACGGCGCGACCGTCACCCTGAAGGTGCAGGGCCGCAACAGCAGAGGCGTCCACGTCACCGCGGAGGTCGTGGTGGAGCCGTACGAGAGGAAGAGCCGATGACCGTCAAGGGCTTCTCCGGAGCCGCCGCCATCGCCGGTATCGGAGCCACCGAGTTCTCCAAGAACTCCGGCCGCAGCGAATGGCAACTCGCGTGCGAGTCGGTCCTCGCCGCTCTCGATGACGCGCAGATCGGCGTCGAAGAGGTCGACGGCTTCGCGCTGTTCACCATGGAGACCAACCCCGAGATCGCCGTCGCCCGCGCGCTCGGCATCCCGGAATTGAAGTTCTTCAGCCGGATCCCGCACGGCGGTGGCGGCGCCTGCGCACCCGTGCAGCAAGCCGCACTGGCCGTCTCGAGCGGTGTCGCCGACGTCGTGGTCGTCTACCGCGCCTTCAACGAGCGCTCGGGTCACCGTTTCGGCGCCGGGCCGCCGCCCTTCGCATACAACTCGAACACCGACCAGGAATACCGGAACTGGATCAACCCGTACGGCCTGCTCACTCCCGCTCAGCAGGAGGCCTTCCTGGCCCGCACCTACATGCACAAGTACGGGGCGACCAGCGCGGACTTCGGGCAGATCTCGGTGCTCTCGCGCAAGCACGCGGCGAACAACCCCAAGGCCTGGTTCTACGAGCGGCCCATCACTCTCGACGACCACCAGAACTCGCGGATGCTCGCCGACCCGCTGCGTCTGCTGGACTGCTGCCAGGAGAGCGACGGCGGACAGGCACTGGTCATCGTGAGTGCCGGACGCGCACGGGATCTTCCGCACCCGCCGGCGATCATCACCGCTGCAGCGCAGGGTGTCGGTCCTCAGCAGATCTCGATGAGCAGCTACTACCGCGAGGACATCGACGCGATGCCCGAGGTCGAACTCGTCGCCCGGCAGATGTGGGCACAGGCCGGCTTCGGTCCCGAAGGTATCGACGCCGCGATCCTGTACGACGCCTTCACCCCGATGGTCCTGCTCCAGCTCGAGGAGTACGGCTTCTGCGGTCACGGTGAGGCGAAGGACTTCATCGCCGACGGCAACCTCGAGGTGGACGGGCGACTGCCGATCAACACCCACGGCGGTCAGCTCGGCGAAGGCTACATCCACGGCGTCAACGGCATCGCCGAAGGCGTCCGGCTCATCCGCGGCACCTCCGTGAACCAGCCGGCGAAGACACTCGACAACGTGCTCGTCACGGGCGGATCGCCGGTGCCGCACAGCGCGATCGTCCTCTCGGCCGACCGTTAGGCCCGCAACCCGGGCCCCGACCACCTCTCAGGAGACCACATGCATCCCGAGCTGTCCGACAAGTCACGGCGGCTGCGCACCGAACTGCGGGAGTATTTCGCCCGCATCATCGACGACGACGATCGACGCGCCCTGGTCGATCAGACCGAGGGTGGACCGGTCTTCGACAAGATCTACCGGCAGATGGGCGCCGACGGCTGGCTCGGTCTGGGGTGGCCCGAGGAGTACGGCGGACGAGGGGAGGATCCCGAGGCGCTGTACGTCTTCTACGACGAGACGATCCGCGCCGGCGCGCCGGTCTCGCTGGTCACGCTCAACACCGTCGCCCCCGCACTGATGAAGTACGGCACGCAGGAGCAGAAGGACTTCTTCCTTCCCAAGATCCTCACGGGTGAACTGAAGTTCGCAATCGGGTACACCGAGCCCGGTGCCGGCACCGACCTCGCTGCACTTCAGACGCGGGCACGCATCTACGGTGACGAACTCGTCATCGACGGCAACAAGCTGTTCACGAGTTCGGCCATCTTCGCCGACTGGATCTGGCTCGCCGTGCGCACCGATCCGGACGCGCCTCGCCACAAGGGGATCTCGGTCGTGCTCGTGCCGACCTCGTCGCCGGGCTTCTCCGCCACCGAGATCCAGACCGTCGGCGGAATCAGCACAGCGGTCACGTACTACGAGAACATCCGCGTTCCGCTGAGCAACGTCGTCGGCGAGCTCAACGGCGGCTGGACCCTCATCACGAGCCAGCTCAACCACGAGCGTGTCGCGCTGGCCGCCCGCGGTGGCATCGCCAACGAGATGTACGACGAGGTCCTCGCCTGGGCGAAGCAGGAGCCCTTCGGCCCCGGTGTGCTGTTCGACGTCCCGTGGGTGCGTTCGACTCTCGCCGAGGTCTACGCGCTGCTGTCGGCAGCCGACCTCGTGAACCTGCGCCTGGTGTCGGACATCGCGGCCAACACCCTCGACGGTGGCGACTCCGCCGCAGCGAAGGTGTTCGGAACCGAGGGTGTCGTCGCGGCCTACGGAATGTTGCAGGAGGTGCTCGGCGCCCGCGGTCTGCTGCGTCCCGGTAGCCACGGCGCCGTGATCGAAGGCCGCGTCGAAGCGCTCGGTCGACGCGCGCAGAACAACACCTTCGGTGGTGGCAGCAACGAGGTGATGCGCGAGATCGTGGCGGCGAAGACCCTCGGAATGACCCTGGGCGCCCGTAGGCGCCCCGACGCGACGGCACAGGCTGCGGTGAAGACGCCGGCCGAGACGAGGAGCTGACATGGAATTCGAACTCGATGACGACCTGATCGCGGTCGAGGACCTCGCGTCGCAGGTCTTCGGTTCGCTGGCCAAGGTCGAGCGTGTGGTCGAGGTGGAGCGCAAGGAGGGCGGTTTCGACGCCACCCTGTGGCAGGCACTCGCCGACGCCGGGATCCTCGGACTCGCTCTGCCCGAGTCCGTCGGCGGCGCCGGCATGGGCATGCTCGGGCTCACGACGATCCTGCAGCAGCAGGGCCGCCGCGTCGCACCCGTTCCCGTGTGGTCCACCGTGGCCGGTGCGGCTCTTCCGCTCGCACAGTTCGGCACGGAAACCCAGGTCGAGCGTTACGTTCCGAAGCTCATCGACGGGTCGGTCGTCCTGACCGGCGCATTCGACGACACCCCCGGCGCGAGCCCCACGGTGACAGCGATCCGCAAGGGCGACGATCTCGTCATCAGCGGTGAGATTCCGTCCGTTCCGTGGGCTCCCATCATCGCCGGCGTCGTCGTCCCGGTCCGCTGCGACGACGACTCGGTCGCCGTGGTGGTCGCACCGGTGGACGCGACCGGCGTCGAGGCCGTCCCGGTCGCCGTGACCGGACGTGGCGCCGAAGCCGCGGTGCGCTTCACGGACGTGCACATCGGAGCCGAGGACGTCCTGCCCGGTGACGGTGAGGAGATCGCGACCTGGACCCGTCGTCGTATCCGCATCGCTCTGGCAGCCGTTCAGCTCGGGGTGTGCGAGGAGACGCTGCGGGCAACGGCGAAGTACACGTCCGCGCGCGTACAGTTCGGCCGCCCGCTGTCGACGAATCAGGCTGTCGCATTGCGCGCGGCCGATGCCTACCTCGACACCGAAGCGATCCGACTCACGGTGCGGAAGGCCGCGTGGTTGATCGACGTCGGACGCGAGGACGAAGCCGACTCCGCGGCCCTGGTCGCCAAGTGGTGGGCGTCCCGCGGCGGTGTGCGGGTGGGCTTGACCGGCCAGCACCTGCACGGCGGCATCGGCGCCGACATCGACTACCCCATCCACCGCTACTTCCTGTGGGGCCGGCAGCTTGCGTTCACCTTCGGCGGCGCCGACGCGACGGCAGCTGCCCTCGGGGACGTCCTGGACACCGCACCCCCGATCGGTGCGGCCGGATAGTCTTCTCGCACCGATGACGTGAGTCCTTCTCCGCAGACCGCGGAGGGGGACTCGCGTCGTTTCCGGTGCCCTACTCCGACAGGTGCGCGAGCAGCAGGTCGCAGCTCCTCCGCACATCGGCCTCGGTCTCCTCGAGGGTCGCTCCGCCGTTGAGATAGGTCACCAGCAGTCCGGACCACAACATCGACAGCAGCCGCACGGCGTTGCGATCCTCCTCTGTCGGCTCGTCGAGGCCTGCCCTCTCGAACAGGATTCGGTGGAACGTCCGCCTCACCTCGGTGGAGTCCGGAACCACCGAGGCCGGGGCGGTGCTGTTGGACAGCAACATCGCGGAGGCCAGGCGTGGTCGGTCGACGAACCGGCGGGTCATCTCGACGAGCGTCTCGGTGATCGCCTCGCGCGCGCTCGTCCCCGGTTTCCGTTCGGGCAACCGGTCGGCGCCGAGCTCGAGCCGGTGGAGCAGCAACGCCACGAACAGGTGCGTCTTCGACGGAAAGTACCGGTACAGGGTGCCGATCGCGACCTCGGCGTTCTTCGCCACCTCGGTCATCTGCACGCGGGCCAATTCGTGCTCGGACCCCAGCCGCGCTGCAGCCTCGAGGATCCGCACATGGCGTCGCCGTTGTTCGACCGAGGTCGGCTCGGCTCCGTCCCGCGCCTTACCGATTCTGGGCACCGGTCCCCCTTTCCACGATGACGACCCGTCGATTCTGCACCGAACCGCCCGGCAGATTGTCGCATCGCGGATCGTCCACGGTCCCGAACGGTGGGAGCACGGGCACCGGACGTCGTGCTGGGACGGCATCGGATCCGAGCGTCCACTGAGCGAGAAGCCGGTCCGTCCCGACTTTCTCGGGCCGTAACGTCGGAGTCGGAGAAGGACGGTCGGAGTCGACCTCCACGATCGAATCGGAGTGAGCCACATGCAGACCCGGATACCGACCCGCGACACCGACCACAGGATCGAACTGCCGGGCCCCGACGAGATGCGACGTGCCATGGGACGGTTCGCGAGCGGCGTCACCGTCGTGACCGGTCTCGACGAGGACGGGCCCACCGGCTTCGCATGCCAGTCGTTCGCGTCGGTCTCGCTCGAACCGCCCCTCGTGTTGTTCTGCGCGGATCACCGCGGGCGCGCGTGGCCGCGGATCCGCCGCGTCGGCCGGTTCACCGTCAACGTGCTCGGTGCCGACCAGAGTGATCTGTGCGCGCGTTTCGGGTCGAGCCGCGGTCCGAAGTTCGACGGTCTCCACTGGGAATTGTCCCGCTGGGACACTCCGTCGCTGCCGGATGTCCTGCTGCGGGTGCACGCATCGGTGGAGGACGTGCACGTCGCGGGTGATCACGACGTCGTCATCGGCCGGGTCGCCGAACTGGAGTGCGTCGGCGACCGGAGTCCGATGGTGTTCTACCGCGGGGCGTTCGGGCTCGACGCGCGGTAACTCCGCGGATACTTCCTCCGTCCGCCGCTACCGACGGGCGGAGGAAGTCGTCGTCACACCCTCACGGAGGGCGTCGCGCCGGCGGCAACCTTCGCGAGACGGGCCCGGCGCGACTGCGGACCGGCGACGGTGAGGACAGCCGCGAGAAGCGCGACGCCTGCGCCCGTCAGCAGGACGACCCGGAAGCCGGACTCCGTGGGAATGGTATGACCGGCGAACGGCACGCTCATCTGTGCGAGGACGACACCGACGACGGCGGAAGCGGAGGACGTGCCGACCGACCGCATGAGACTGTTCACGCTTTTGGCGGATGCCGTCTCCGTGGCAGGGACCTCCCCCATGATCAGGGCGGGCATCGCACCGTATGCGAACCCGACTCCCGTTCTGCAGATCGTGGCGACGACTGCCAGGCCCAGGACCGATCCCATCAACAGCAGCCCTGCCGTGTACCCCAGAGCGATGATCAAGCAGCCCACCAGCAGCGTGGTCTTCGGGCCGTGGCCAGCCGAGAGCTTTCCTCCGATGGGAGAGACCGCCATCATCATCAGACCACCCGGTGCCATGCACAGACCCATCATGATCATGGACTGGCCGAGTCCGTGACCGGTCTCTTCCGGCAGCTGCAGGATCTGCGGAAGAATCAGCGACTGGGCGTACATCGCGAAACCCACCACGATCGAAGCACTGTTGGTGAGCAGCACGGGCCGGCGGGCGGTGACGCGCAGATCCACCAACGGATCGCGAACCCCGGCTCGAACGCTTCAACAACGACATCGAACGCTTGACGGGGCATCCGTGGCCGCGCCCCCGGGTCCGCAGTGCATCTTCCCGACGGGTCCGTCGGGGGGATGTGAGCCGGGGGTACCGTGCGAACACGGTTCGGTGGCCGGCCGAGACCACCGGCAGACCGGAACACCCGCGGTACGAGTGATGCCACCGCCGTCGAGACGGCGGTGGCATCACTTCCGGTCACACGTCAACCACGATGCTTTCCGGGGGCAATACCTCCGGCAGGCGTCGTCGACGGCACCAAGGACGGAAGTTCCTCGGTCCTGAGCCGGCGGGGGCGTTCCGTCATCACGGTGGGCTGGACCGTGTGCACCTCGCTGAGGAGAGCGGCCGGGAAGTAGACCGACGCCGTGACACCGGCGTTCGTCTCGGTGTCGAAGGTCGGCCTCAGACGCACGCTCATGCCGTTGCGGGCCGCCAGACGCCCGATCACGAACAATCCCAGTTGACGCGGGGCGTCGACATCGGCATTCTCACCCGCCGCGAGACGGATATTGATCTCCTCCATGGTATCTCGGGGAATACCGATTCCGCGATCGGCGATATCGAGAAGCAGGCCACCCTCCACGGCGGAGGAGAACTCGAACCTGACGGGAGTGGTGGGCGGGGAAGCCCGCAGCGCGTTGTCGACGAGTTCGGCCACCAGATGCACCACGTCGTTCACCACCTTACCGACGAGATATCCGCGCGGGGTGTTCCCGATCTGCACCCGCTGGTAGTTCTCCACCTGGGACACCGCACCGCGGAGCACGTCGCCGAGCGGTGCGGGCCCGCTGCGAGTACGCGGGCGCGTGCCCGCGAGAACCAACAGGGATTCGCCGGTACGCCGCATGCGCGTCGCCAGATGATCGAGAGCGAACATGCTCTGCAACCGGGCGGGATCCTTCTCCTCGTATTCGAGAGATTCGATCAGCGAGAGTTGCTGTTCGACGAGAGTCTTGTTGCGGCGTGCCAGCGTCTCGAGCATCACGTTCACCTGTTTCCTCAGGTGGGCCTGCTCGCCGGCGAGACGCAGCGCCTGCGTGTTCATCGAATCCACCGCTCGGGAGAGTTCGCCGATCTCCTCGTCCGTATCGGTGCCGACGGGAGCGAGACGGACGGTGTCGATGTCGGCCCCGTCCTTGACCGCCGCGATGGCGGCGGGAAGCTCGGTGTTCGCCGCTGCGAGAGTGTTGTCTCGCAGACGTCCCAGGGGCACCGACAGGGAACGGATGACTGCTATCGCGAGGAGCAGGGCGAGTACGAGTGCTGCCGTGACGAAGAGCGCGTCGCGGGTGGCCGCGGTACGTGTCTCGTCCGCCAGTTCTTCGAGCGTCCCGATGATACGCGCGCTGGCGCTGTCGATCCCTTCCGCATAAGACCGGGACGCCGAAAGTACAGCGTTGCGAAGGTCTTCCCCGAATTGCCTGCTCGGCGTGAAGTTCTCGATCAACCTACGGCGCGCTTCGATACCGCCGAGCATCCCGTCGATCTGCCCGGTATCGAGCCCCGATCCTCGAAGGAGCCGCAGCGTCGACTCTTCGGTGTTCATGGCGCCGGTCGCCAGGATCCGGGCGGCTTCGGGGTTGGTGGCCAGCAGCCGGAAGGACTCCATCTGGTCGAGGAGGTTGAGCTGCGCGTCCCACATCAGGAGCAGGTTCGTGGCGTCGACGAGAGCGTCGTGGTTCTCGAACTGATCGAACAGATCTCGGAAGATATCCCTGCACCGCACCAGGAAGTCGGTGGTCATGCGACCGAACTCCTCGGCTCCGAGGGAGGAGTTCATGACCGCGGCGTAGAGCTGGTCGCCCTGCGCGAGCAGCGCATCGAGTTCTACGGCGACATCGGAGCTGAGATCGCTTCCTGCGGCGAGTTCCCTCAGAGTGTCCATGGACTGCGTCACATCGTCCGCGGCCACGCTCTTGGGCGTGAATCCGAGGCTCGTGGCGGCGGTAATGCTGATCACAGCGATGGAGAAGTCGAGCAGCGCCGGCGCGACAACGGTCTGCTCGGACAATGCGGCCGACCGCTGCGCCTCGTCGAGCTGAGTCGTGACGCGCACGGCACCGAGAGCGACAGCGAGGACGAGGGGAATCGACAGCACGGCCGCGAGTCTGTATTTGAGACGCCAGCGACCGATCTGCAGCGCACCTGTTCGGCTCGGCTCCAATTCTCGGATCTCCCTTTCACGGTGAAGAGAACGTGCTTTTCGGACATAAGTTTCATCTTTCCGAAACGTTCTACACCAGATCCTCGTTCGGGCACATACTTCGTCCCGGGCACGGAGACGAATTCCGTGCCGGTCGTCCTCGCCCGAGGACCGGCTCCCTACGAACCGGTCGGCCGAACCGTCGATCGCCGCAGGACGAACACCGCCGTCGAGGGCTGGACCGCACACTTCCGCACCGGAGACGACGAGGAATCCCGGCGGCAGCCCGCCCCCGCCGGCCCCCGACAACCGTGCCCAGTCCTGTGTTCGTTCATCGATGCCCCCTGTTCGCGGCGTCGAACATACACAATGCGTGCGGAGGACGGTGAGGAGGTCCGCCCTTTTCGCCTACGGCGACAACGCTCCTCGCGTGCTCGAATACCCGATCAGGCCGCGCACCCGGCACCGAGGTCCGGTCGCCGACCGCCGGCGCGAATTGCAGAGCCGGCGCACGGCAGGGGTCGCGAACCCGGCATCGCCCCGTGGCACGCTCGCACGACACGAGACGCGGAGCCCTCCTGGACCCGGATCCGGAATGCTCCGCTCATCGCATCCGAGGGGACATCCCGGTGCCACTCACTTCGCCGCCGCACGCATTCCCGCGCGCCGGCCGAAGAAGCTACCGTCACCGAGGGAGATGCCGCTGCAGTAGCCCCACGCCGAGAGGCCGGACGTACAACGGCCCGCCGCATACAGACCGGGAATCGGATCTCCGCCCACGTGAAGAACTTCCGAGTCCACCGAGGTCTGCAGTCCCCCAGGGTGAAACCTTCGGTCATGCCACGCAGATCGATCGCGGCGATCGGCGATCGGAGGGGCCGCACCCACTCCGCCTTCATTCCGAGGACCGGATCCGTCCCCGATTCGGCGTGCCGATTGTAGAGCCCCACCGTCGATCCGAGAGTTCCTGCGGGAAGACCCATTTCGGACTCGAGCTCCGACACCGTCTCACACCCAGGTCGGCTGGTGACGGAGTTGCGGACTCGAAGTTGGTGTGGCCATTCCTTCCTCGTAGGCCTGTTCGTCGATGACCAGGAACGCCTGATTGTCGTTCTGGTACATGGTGAGCTGGCCGGTCCGCCCGGGAGGTTGAAGGCTCCGTGGATCGCGGCACGATGGTCGGGTTCGATACTCGTTGCCGGCGTGTGGAACACCCGCTGGCTGTAGGCGCCGGGGTTGAGCCGAACCTCGATGTGTTCGATATCGTCCGGCCCCCGGCCGTGTTCACGGACGAGCGCGCGCAACGCATCGATGGAGGCACCCGTGTAGCAGCAAGGCCGGGCAGTACTTCACGGCACTGTCGAGTATCCACCACTTCATCTTTCCGTCGACGACCTCCATGAACGAGCATGCGAGGTTGAGCCGCGCGGTCATGTCGTAGCCGACAGCGACGGCACGGAGCAGGCTGTCGCCGGACGCATCGACGCGTTCGGCCTCGGCGCGGGCCGAGGAGACCACGATCGTCGCGAAGTGCGCCGAGTCGAAGAGTGTGTCGTCCGCGTCGAGCGCGTAGGTGATATCGGAGTTGAACGCAGCAGCAACGGCAGCAGGCGCTTTGGTCGAACGGCCGAACACCGTGGCCTCCTCGACCCCACCGAGGCGGTTGATCACCTTGTGTGCCATGCGAGTACGTTCCATGCGTAGGGACGGCCCGCGTCGAGATGCGTGAGGATCCGGCACGATCTGTAATCCACATCACTCTCCCCGAAGCCTGTGACGCACCGCCTTCCGGTCCCGCTCACCGGGAGCCGCCCTCCCGGGTGTACCGAGGCGATCGGACAGGGCCACCGACGCGACGATGCCACGGCGTCGTACGCCGTGGCATCGTCGGAAGGCATCCGGGTGGACGAACTCGATCAGCCCACCGGAGGCGAGAACGCCGCGAGCGGCTCGGAGCCCGACCAGTCGTGACCCCAGTAACTGTCCGCGGTGATTTCTTCTGCGGTGTAGAAGGTTTCGTCGACGAGCATGCCTTCGGTACCGAACTCGAGGTCCCATCCGCCGGGGGCACGCACGTAGAAGGAGACCATCTTGTCGTTGGTGTGCCGGCCCAGGGTCGACGAGATCGAGAAGCCCAACTTGTTCACCCGGTCCAGGGCCTGACCGACCGCGTCGAGCGTCTCGACCTCGAGCATCAGGTGCACGAGGCCGGGTTCGGCGGTGGGGGGAGCCGGGCACAACGCGAGGCTGTGGTGGCGGCGGTTGACGCCCAGGAACCGCACGCGTCGCACGGGCGGCGGTGCCGACAGGCCACCGAGCCGCGTCGCTCCGCGCGGCAGGAACCCGAGTACCTCGGTGTAGAACTCGTAGGACTCCGCGAACGCGGCGGTGGGCAGGACGACGTGGCCGAGTCCCTCCTCACCGGTGTGGAAGACACCGGCGAACGGCGTCACGAGGGGGCTGTGGTCGAGCACCGGACCGAAGAACACCTCGGTGCGGGTGCCGCCCGGATCGTCGAATGCGATGACCTGCTCGGCGTCGCGGTAGGTCGACTCCTCCTCGGAGAGGACCTCGACGGCGATGCCGGCCTTCTCGACCGCTTCGCGCACGCTACGCAGCGCGAACTCGTCGCGCACCTCCCAGCCCACGGCGAGTGCCTTGTCGACCTCACCGGGCAGCACGATCAGGCGTGCCCGCCGCTCGTCGACACGCAGGTACAGGCCGTCGGGTTCCGGGCCGGTACCGATCGCCATGCCGAGTCCGTCGACGACGAGTTCGCGCCATCGTGCGATGTCTGTGGTCTGGATCCTGAGATAACCCAGGCCCCGAATATCCGTCATATCCGAATGTTCCTTCGCCGTAATGGATGTGATGTCAGATCATCGACCGCATCATGCCCTGCGGCTCTTCGCCGAGCTGGGTGAGCGTCGCGGCGTGGAAGATCGAACCGGGGACGTGGATGGCGTGGCTCAGACCGGCGTGGGCGTCGCGCCAGAAGCGCTGCAGCGGATTGCTCAGCTGCAGCGCGCCGCCGCCGGCCCGCGAGAAGATCTCGTCGACGGCGCGCACGGCCCGCCATGCCGCGGCGACCTGGGTCCGGCGTCCGATCGCGCGTTGCTCGAAGGTGACCTCGATGCCCCGCTCGGTCAGATCCCAGAAGCGGTCGACGGTTTCGAGCAGGGCGGCGCGCGACGCGGCGATCTCCGCTGCGGCGTCACCGAGGTTCGACAGCACGTACGGGTCCTGCTTGATCGCGGTGCCGGACACCGTGACCCGCTCGCGCTGGGACTCGATGTAGCAGTTCAGCGCACCCTCGGCGATGCCGATGAGCGACGAGGTGATGCCGAGCGGGAAGATGCACGAGAAGGGGAACTTGTAGAGCGTCTCGTCGCGTCCGGCGTCCTGCCACGCCACCCCGCCCATGACGCGCTCGGCGCGCAGGGTCCGGTACTCGGGGAGGAAGGCGTTCTCGACGATGAGATCCTTCGAACCCGTGCCGCGCAGGCCGACGACGTTCCAGCTGTCGTGGTCGATCCGGTAGTCCGACCGCGGCAGCAACACGTGCAGGCTCTGTGGCGGGTTCAGGCGGTTGCCGTCCTTGTCGCCCACGGCCGCACCGATCATCACCCAGTCGCAGTGGTCGGTGCCCGACGAGAACGACCAGCGGCCGTTGAGGATGTATCCGCCGTCGACGGGGGTCGCCACACCCATCGGTGCGTACGGGGAGGCGATCCAGGTGTCGGGGTTCTCGCCCCACACCTCCTCCTGGGCCTTCGGGTCGAAGAAGGCCATCTCCCACGGGTGGACACCGACGATGCCGCTGACCCAGCCGGTCGCGCCGTCCATGGCTCCGATGGCCATGGCGGTCTCCGCGAACTCGCGCGGGTGCGCCTCGAGGCCCCCGAATTCCTTCGGTTGCAGGAGACGGATGACGCCGGCGTCGCGGAGCCTCTTCGCGCTGCGGTCGGTCAGCCGCATCAGCGTGTCGCCTTCGGCGCCGTCCGCGCGGATCTCGTCTGCGAACTCCGAAACGGAGTCGAGCACCTGTCCCATGATCTCTCCAGCTCTGTGAGGGTGACGCCCCCGATACGGCGTGGTGAGCGTCGGTTCCGTTGACGCCTACGGTCTCAGGTGGACCGCTCCCGTATCGTCGTTTTTCCACTGAGCGGGAGCGGTCGATGGGGCTGAGCGGGAGCGGTCGATGGGGCTGAGCGGGAGCAGGTTACGAGTCCGCGCGGACGGGGCCTACGCGTCGTCGCGGCGAAGGAACGCGAGCACCGCCGACAGCCACGCCTCGCGCGCCTCGATCATCGTCCAGTGGCCGCAGTTGGGGAAGACGTGGAGCTCGCCGCGGCGCAGTTCGCGCATGGGAAGCATCGCCATGTCGACGGGGCTGACACGGTCGTCGCGACCCCAGGTCAGCAGCACCGGCGCGGTGATCTTGTGGAGCTGCGCCCAGTACGGGGTGGCGTCGGAGGCGGCAGCGGCCTTCGCGCCCGCAGCGAAGGCCGCGGTGCTGTACATGCGTCGGGCGATCTCGAGGGTCTTCGGTTCGGTGGCCAGTGCCCACCGCTCCTCGATGAGTTCCTCGGTGACGATCGCGGGGTCGTAGACCATCGACCGCAGCCAACGGACGAGCTTGTCGCGCGTGGGGTCGTCCGTGAACTCCATGAGCAGCCGGATGCCCTCGCCCGGCGACGGCGCGAAGACCGAACGGCCGGCGCCTCCGATGGTGACGAGCTTCTTCACCCGCTCGGGCTGCGCGATCGCGAACTGCGTCCCGACGATGCCGCCCATCGAGTTCCCGATGATCGACACGCGGTCGAAGCCGAGTCCGTCGAGGAAGTCGGTCACCGCGACCGAGGCCATCGCCATCGGGTGTCCTTCGCACGGGTCGCTCACGCCGAAGCCGGGGAACTCCAGGACGAGGCACCGGTAGTGCTCGGCGAGATCGGCGAGCACACCGCGGTAGTTCCGCCAGCCGGTGACGCCCGGTCCGGAGCCGTGGAGCAGCAGGAGTGGTTCACCCTGACCGGCTTCGTGGTAGCGGAGGGTGCCGCGGTCGGTCGCGAGTTCTCTCGCCGTGTTCTCGAAAGTCGATTCCGTCGTCATGACGAGAAGGTTTCCAGTGATCCACCTCACGCGGCTCGAACGTTCCCGATCACCGGGATGTTCCGCCCGCCGCGGGGCGATGCGTGATGTTGCCGGCTCCGGCCGTCAGATCCAGCCGTTCGACTGCGTGGCGAGCATTCGCTCCATGACCTGCGGCGACCACGACGCTCCGGACGTGCGTGCGGCGCGATTGCGTCGAGGGGTGTCGAGTTCGGGATAGAGCGCGCGCGAGATCGTGCGGACCGCATCGGCGACCAGCGGCGCGATGCGTTCGAGGTGGCCGGGGCGGGTGGGACCGCACAGGGAGATCGCGGCGACCGGCGATGCAGGGCTGCGGATCGCGGCGCCCGCACAGGACATACCGGCGGTGGCCTCTCCGGTCTCGAAGGCCAGACCGTGGCGACGGCGGATACGGTTGAGTTCGAGGTGCAGGGTCGACAGATCGGTGATGGTCCGCTCGGTGCGACGCGGCAGTTGCGGGCCGGGGTAGAGGGCATCGACCTGCTCCGGCTCGAGTCCGGCGAGCAGCGCCTTGCCGCCGGCGGTGGCGTAGGCGGGGACACGTCCGCCGACCCGCGACGGCAGTGCCGCGGCGAGCTGGCCGCCGATCTTGTCGAGGTAGACGCAGTCGGGCCCGTCGAGCACGGACAGGTGCGCGACCATCCCGGTGGTCATGTGCAGTTCGTGGAGGAGCGGTGCCGCGGCCTCACGGACGCGGATGTGCCCACTGTCGCCCTCTCCCATGGACTTCGCACGACGGCCGAGGCAATACCCGAACGACGCGTGGTCGATCCAGTCGAGTCGCACCATCTGGTCGAGGATGCGGTGGACCGTCGAGCGCGGAAGCCGGGTGCGGCACGCGACTTCTTCCAGGGTGAGCCGCGACGAGAGATCGTCGAAGGCATCGAGGATGAGGGTCATTCGCTCGACCATCGATGCAGGCAGTTCGCGCTTCGGTGCCTGGGAGACCTGTGTACGTTGCGCCTCGGACATCGCCACCCTTTCTCCGGAATCCGATCACCCACGAAAGCAAGAATTGAAATTGATTCTTGTGAGTGATGCCCAGAGTACAAGGCGAGTGACCTGTCGCACAATTCCCGATCAGCGGACTCGATGCTCCCGCGATCTACGTCCCTCCCCTCGCGCTTCCGCCGGAACGTCTCACTGAGCAGGAGGTCCCTGTCCCGCGGACCGGGCGGTGGGTACAACCTCGGATGTGGGCCGAACCCGCCTGCACCCGTCGCCCGCACGAGCCGAAAGAGTCGAGACCACGATGCCGGATACCGAGTCCCCCCTCTTCCGTCCCCTGACGGTCCGTTCCCTCGAGCTCCGCAACCGCATCGTGATGTCGCCGATGACCCGCTCGCACTCGCCGGGTGGCGTGCCCGGCCCGGATGTCGTGGAGTACTACCGGCGACGCGCCGCGGGCGGCACCGCCCTGATCCTCACCGAGGGCGTCGCGATCGATCACCCGACAGCAGTCGACAATCCCCGCGTGCCACACATGCACGGCGAAGAAGCCCTCGACGGCTGGCGTCGCGTCGTCGACGCGGTTCACGCCGAGGGTGGACGCATCGTCCCCCAGCTCTGGCACGTCGGCCCCCTCTGGGGCGCGATGACCGCAGATGTCGACCCCGACCTCGTCCCCATGCGGCCGTCGGGAGTCTGGGGCGAGCTCGGCGTGACGTCCTACGGCGAGGACTACATCTCCCGGGCCTCAGCGCCCACGCGGGCCATGACCGTGGAGGACATCGAGCAGGTCGTCGCGGCCTATACCGACGCGGCGGCCGCCGCTGCCCGAGTCGGATTCGACGGCATCGCACTGCACGGTGGGCACGGCTATCTGCTCGACGCGTTCCTCTGGGAGGGAACGAATCTCCGCGACGACGAATGGGGCGGCGACCTCGAGCGCCGCACCCGTTTCCCCGCCGCGGTGGTCGCCGCCATCCGCGCGCGCATCGGCGACGACCTGCCGATTTTCTACCGGTTCTCGCAGCACAAGCAACAGAACTACGAAGCCCGGATCGCCCACACCCCGGACGAACTGAAAGCCGTCCTCACCCCATTGAAGGAAGCCGGCGTCGACGTCTTCGACGCGAGCATCCGCCGCTTCGACATGCCGGCCTTCGAAGACAGCGACCTGACACTCGCAGGCTGGGCCAAGAAGGTCACCGGCGCACATTCGATGGCCGTAGGCAGCGTCGGAATCGCAACGACGTTGCGGGAGAGCCGCCTCCAGGGCAGCGCACCTGTGCGCAACAACGTTCCCGAACTCGAACGACGCCTGGGCGACGACGAGTTCGATCTGATCGCCATCGGTCGGCTCCATCTCGCCGACCCGTCGCTCGCGACGACCCTTCGCAACGGCGCGGAACTGCCCGAGTTCGACCGCGCAGTACACGAGGCCGCGCTCATCTGACGCACCGAAATCGTTCTCGCTCAGCGAGATAGAACAGCGTGCCAGCCCTCACCTGCGATACCAAGTGATCCGAGCCACTCCCATTCGTGGGGCAGGAAACACGGCCCGCGATCGGGCCGCCGAGAGTCTGGAATGCGCTTTGACGTCCTACGCCAATGACCTCTCCCAGCCGGAATCCGCAACGCCGAAGGGGCGGAGCCGGTTCGACCGGCAGCAGCCGGTATGGGTGATCGTGTCGGTCCTGATCGCCGTCGAGATCATCAGTGCGTTCGAAACATCGATGATGTTCGCCGCGATCCCGACGTTGATCGTCGAATTCGACAGCAACGCATCGACGGTCGGATGGGCGGTGACGGCCTTCCTCCTCGTCTCGGCCGCCTCGGCCGCCGTGTGCGGCCGGCTCGGCGACATGTACGGCCGGGAACGGATCCTGATGGTCCTGCTCGCCGTCGCGGCGCTCGGCTCGATGGTCAGCGCCCTCGGTGACAGCCTCACCAGCATCATCATCGGCCGCGCGATCCAAGGTGTGGCCGGTGCGATCCTGCCGCTGTGCATCGGGCTGGCGCGCGAGCATCTTCCCGCTTCCCGCGTTCCCGTTGCCGTCGCACTGATCTCCGGCTCGGCGGTCGCCGCCGGTTCGGCGTCGCTGCTCGTCGCCGGTCTGCTGATCGACAACGCCAGCTGGCACATGATCTTCGTCGTCGCCGCCGTGTACGCGATCTTCGCCCTGCTGCTCGTCTGGTTCGTCCTCCCGTGGCGCCGGCCCACCGGGACCTCCGAGAAGATCGACTACATTGGTGCGGTCACCTTCGCCGGCGCGGTCGCCGCGATCCTGCTCGGCGTCAACAAGTCCCAGTCATGGGGCTGGTCGGACCCGCCGACCCTCGGTCTCATCCTGGGCGGGGCCGTCGCTCTGGTCCTGCTCGTGCGGTGGGAACTGCGCACACCCTCCCCCATCATCAACGTGCGCCTGTTCGCCGACCGCAAATTCTCGCTCACGATGCTGGCCACCGTCGCGATCGCGGTGGGACCGCTGGGCGTGGTCACCATGATCATTCCGATCATCATGCAGACGCCGTCCACCGGCGACTTCGGCCTGGGCCTGAGCGCGACGCACGCGGGTTGGCTCTCGTTCATCGGCTCCCTGTTCGGATTCGTCTGCACTCCGCTGAGCGGCCGGATCTCCGCCGCGGTGGGTTCACGCGCGTCGATGCTGCTCGGTACCGCCCTGTTCATCGTCGGCGTCGTCGTCATGCTCACCGCGCACCACTCCGTGGTGGCCATGACCGCGATGGTCGTCGTGGTGTCGGTCGCGACCGCCTTCGCCTACACGGCGATTCCGAACCTGATCGTCGAGTCCGTGCCCGAGCACAACACCAGCGAGACGACCGGCACGAACGCCGTGCTGCGTACCGCGGGTCAGGGTGTCGGAACGTCGATCGCGACCATGCTGCTCGCGTTCGCTGCGACCCCACTCGCGGGAATCAACATGGTCGGCGGCATGCTCATCGCGCTCTCCGTGGTGACCATCGGGATCACCTTGCTGATCCCACGCAGCGTGCGCACCGCCTGATCCGAACGCCCGTCTCCTCCCGTGTCCCGATTACCGGGAGGAGACGGGCGTCGGCGTCCGTCGGCGTTCTACGGTGATCCGATCGAGAAGTATTCGTATCGAAGGGAACCACTGCGATGACAGCCGTTGAGACACCGGTCGGTTCACGCTCCGTCGTACTGACCGTCGGTGCAGTCGTCCAGGAAACCGCCGACGCCGTTTCGCTGGTTTTCGACGTGCCAGAAGAGCGCCGCGCGGGCTTCGCCTACAAACCGGGACAGTTCCTCACCCTGCGCATCCCGAGCGATCGGACCGGTTCCGTGGCACGGTGCTACTCGCTCGCGAGCTCCCCCCACACCGGCGAGCCTCTCAAGGTCACCGTCAAGCGCACCGCCGACGGATACGGATCGAACTGGCTGTGCGACAACATCACTGCAGGGCAAACCCTCGAGGTGCTGCCCCCGGCGGGCGTGTTCACTCCGGTCGATCTCACCGAGAAACTCGCACTGTTCGCCGGAGGCAGCGGTATCACGCCGGTGTTGTCCATCCTCGAGTCGGCTCTCCACAGCGGCAATCGCAACGTGGTGCTCGTCTACGGCAACCGCGACGAGAAGTCCGTCATCTTCGCCGAGAGGCTGCGCGAACTCGCCGCCCGGCACGCCACTGCCCTCACCGTCGTGCACTGGCTCGAGAGCGTGCAGGGCCTGCCGACGCCGCAGCAGCTCGCGACCCTGGTCTCTACCTTCGCCGATCACCGCGCGTACATGTGCGGACCCGGGCCGTTCATGGATACCGTCCGCGAAGGCCTGCTGCTGGCCGGCGTCCCGAAGGACCGCATCCACGCCGAGGTCTTCACCTCCCTGTCCGGCGATCCGTTCGCCGACGTACCTGCCGTCGAGATCGACGAGTCGGACACCGACGCCGCCTCCGTGACGGTGCAGCTCGACGGCGAGGAACACGACCTCGTCTGGCCGCGCAGCGCGACTCTCGTGGACATCATGCTCTCGAAGGGCCTGGACGTGCCCTACTCGTGCCGGGAAGGCGAGTGCGGGTCGTGCGCGTGCACCGTCGTCGAAGGCGACGTCGACACCCCGCCGTCCGCGATCCTCGACGAGGAGGACGTCGCCAAGGGATACGTCCTCGCGTGCCAGGCCAAGCCGAAAAGCAAGCACGTGCGCATCGACTTCTGACCCCCGACAATGAAGCGTCCCCGGCTGCCGTTCCGCAGCCGGGGACGAGTCGTAGAGGAAGCGGCAGAGCTCAGCGGTTCAGGAGCGCTCGCATCGCGGCAGCCGCGCCTCGGACGAGCTTGCCGCGCGGGAATCCGCTGCGCTTGACCGCAGCCTCGTAGTTGCCGCCGGCGACCCACACGGGACCGTCCTGGAGGCGTTCGAGACCTTCACGCGCAACGTCTTCCGGCTCGGCGACGAGCATCCCCGGGATGTCGAAGTTCAGGCCCGCGCGCACCATCGCCGGGGTGCGGGTGACACCGAGTACCAGTTCGACCACGTGCACGCCGTGCGGTGCGAGCTCGAGCCACAGACTTTCGGCGAAGACGCGGCTGAACGCCTTCGAGGCCGCGTAGATGCTCTGGTGTTCGGCACCCATGTAGCCGGAGAGCGACCCGAGCAGCATGATGCCACCGCGCCCGCGCTCTTTCATCGGTCCACCGAACAGGTGCGACAACTCGATCTGCCGGTGGACGTTGAGTTCGATCACGCCGCGGAACCCATCGAGGTCGCCGGTGACGAACTCGTGGCCGTAGCTGTTCGCGCCGGCGTTGAAGATGAACAGGCCGACCTCGATGTCCTCGGTCGCCTTGCGGATCTCTTCCACGGCATCGTCGTCGAGCAGATCCAGCGCGAGGGTGCGCACCTGCACCCCGTTGCTCCGTGCCTTGTCCGCCGTCTCCTGCAGTGGGCCCGGCTTACGCGCGATGAGCACGAGATCGAAACCCGCGCGGCTCAATTCGTCGGCGAATGCCGCGCCGACGCCTTCGGAGCCACCGGCGATGACGGCCCACGGGCCATAGTACGAGCGGTCGAGATCGAGGGTTTCGGCCATCACTGGTCCTTCGGGAGGTAGTCGGAAGCTGAAGAGGTCACTGCACGATGGGGGCTCGGATCGGAGTGTCGTCGAAGACCTCGATGACCCCGGAAGCAGCCGCCTTGGCGATCGCGGCGTCGAGATGCGAACACGACATCCAGGGCGCGCCGGGTCGCCCGTCGCGCCCGTCGTCGTCCTGCACGACAGGGCAACGACGGCGCGCATCGGTGTTCCACTGGATGGACGTATGCTCCCAGCTGTTCTTCTGGACGAGCACCTGCGCGGCGCATTCGCCGCAGCGCAACGGTTCCATCCGGTTCTGCATGTCTTTGGCTCCTAGCCCGTCGTGGTGGACTGCTGCGCGCCTGCCTGCTCGTCGAGGGCTGCCTTGCGGGCAAGGTTCTCCTCGACCTGCTTCATCCACGCGGCCACCGGGCGAGTGGTGTCCATCTCGAACTCGAAGCGGTCGGTCATCTCCTGCGCAACGTCCTCGACATCGACATAGAACTGCTCGTACCAGCGCCGCAGCTGGTAGACGGGGCCGTCCTCCTCGCACAGGAGCGGGTTGTCGATGCGGGTCTTGTTGCGCCAGATTTCGATGTCCTGCTCGAAGCCCTTCGCGATGAAGTTCCCGAACTGCTGGGCGGTCTGCAGCGCCTCCTCCCCCTCGAGGCGGTCGGACTTCTTGACGATCATGCCGTACATCAGGACGAACTTGTCCTGGGACACCGGGTAGTGGCAGTTGATGAGGACCGACTCGACGTCGTAACCCTCGTACTGGTAAACGAGATCGTCGATCATGAAGGACGGTCCGAAGTAGCTCGCGTCGGAGCGGCTTCCGAGCATCTTCGGCTGTCCGTCCGCGTGCGGACGAGCGTCCATACGAGCCTGACCCCGCATGAACTGGCTGGCCACGTGGCCTTCGAAGACGTTCTTGAAGTAGACCGGGAAGGAGTAGTGCACGTAGAAGAAGTGCGCCATGTCGACGATGTTGTCGATGATCTCGCGGCAGTTCGTATCGACCTCGGTGGTGTACCAGACCCAGTCGGTCCACTCGTCGCTCGTGGCGCCCTCGATGTGCGGGATGGTCACGTCCGCGGGCGGCGGGTTCCGCTGGGGGTCGTGCCACACGAAGAGCATGCCGTCCTGGTCGAGAGTGTGCCACGCGCGGGTCTTGGCGATCGGAGGAACACGCCGCGCGTACGGGATGTTCTTGCAGCGCCCGTTGCCGCCCCAGCGCCAGTCGTGGAACGGACACGCGATCTCGTCGCCCTTGACCGTGCCCTGGCTGAGATCCCCACCCATGTGCCGGCAGTACGCGTCGAGGATCTTGATCTCGTCGTTGCTGTCGGCCCACACCACGAGCTTGGTCCCGAATGCCTCGATCGAGTGCGGCTTGCCGTCCTTGAAGTCCTTCGACAGGCCGAGGCAGTGCCAGCCCCGGGCGAAGCGGGCGGGAGCCGACCCGGCGACGATCTCGCGGATCTCGGATTGTTCGGAAGTGCCGATGCTCACGGTCGTCCGTCCTTTCGGGAGGGAAGCGTTGAGGAGGTCAGGCGGCGGAGTCCGCTGGAGCATTCCGTCGCGATACGACCGAAACGCTAGGTGATCGGTATCACCCCTGATGAGGCCATCTCACTGGTCGAGACCTTCCGATGTCGTGAGACCGGGCCGGACCGCGATCATGCGACCGGCGCAGGTTCGGGGGTCGGCAACAGGGCCGCCCGGCCGTTGGCCACGAACTCCCGCTCGATGCGTGTGCGTTCCGCGTCGCCGAGCAGGACGTACTCGGAGGTCCGTCGGACACGCACGTAGACCGTGTCTGGGGTGTTCCACGCGACCGCCCGCAGCGGGGCTTTGTTCACCTTGTTGCTGCCCGTCAGCGGGATCTGCGCGGTGACGCGCACGAATCGCGGCCACCACTTGTCTCCCATGTCGGGCTGCTCGGCGAGGGTCGCCCCGAACACCGCCGGGTCGAACTCCGCGCCGGGCTCGAGTTCGACGGCGCACATGACCTGATCCCCGGTCGTGGGATCGGGCACGGCGAAGACCGGGGCGGACAGGATGCCCGGCACCCGCAGGATGATGCGCTCGACGGGAGTGGCGGAGAAGTTCTCGCTGTCGACGCGAAGCCAGTCGGAGGATCTTCCGGCGAAGTAGAAGAAGCCGTTCTCGTCGCGGTACCCGAGGTCCCCCGACCAGAAGTCGTCGCCCTTGACCCGATCGGCCATCGCCTCGGGATTCTTGTAGTAGCCCTCGAAGGTGTGGGCGGCACCGCACGCGACGATCTGTCCGACGGCGTCACTGTTGAGGAGGCGACCGGTCTCGTCGAAACGGGCGCGGGGGCACTCCTGCCCGGTGTCCTCGTCGAAGATCCGGACATCGACGCCTCCGACGGCGACCCCGAGCGATCCGGTCGGGGTGTCGGGGGTGCGGTTGATGCGGAAGACGCCTTCGCTCATCCCGTAGCCTTCGACGACCGTGCAGCCGAAGCGTTCGGAAAAGCGGGCCACGTCGGCTTCGGATGCCTCGGTGCCGAACGCGAGTTCGAGGGTGCTCGCGCGGTCGCGGGGGTCTTCCGGCCGGCTGAGGATGTACGACAGGGCCCGGCCCACGTAGTTGACGAAAGTGGCGCCGTAGCGGTGGATGTCGTCGGAGAACCGGCTCGCGGAGAACCTCCGGATCATGCAGACGGTCGCGCCGGCCCGCATGGCCGTGCCGAGGTTGAGCATGAGTGCGTTTCCGTGGAAGAGCGGCATGCACAGATAGGCGACCGAATCCTCGCGCATGCCAACACGTTCGGTGAGCGGACCGAGGAGGCGCGCGAGCCGGCCCTGGCCGACGATCACGGCCTTCGGAGCGCCGGTCGAACCGGAACTGAACAGCAACAATGCGATGTCGTCGGTGGACGGGATCGTCTCCGGCAGATCCGCACCGCGGAACGGCGCGAGGAACTCCGCGTAGCGATCGTCGTCGATATCGAGGATGCGGTCGGCCGTCAGTCCGTGGCCGGTGTCCTCGAGCAGATGGGCGAGGCGGGATTCGGTGACGACGAGGTCGATGTCCGCGTGCGCGATGTCGCGGGCGATCTCGGGGCCGCTGCGGCTGGCGTTGATGCCCACGACGGCTGCTCCGGCCAGGGCACCGGCGCCGATCCAGAAGACGAAGTCCGGGACGTTCTCGAGCAGCACCCCGATGTGGCGCTGCCGATCTGCGGGAGCAGGCACGGTCGCGACGATCGCGGCGGCACGATCGGCGCTTTCCTGAACCACCTCGCCCCAGGTCCACTGCTGGTCCTCGAAACGCAACCCCACCTTCGGGTCACCGTGACGAGCGCGCACTACTTCTGCGAACGTGTCCAAGTCTTTCCTCCAGACGGTTGTGGCGATCAAGCGAAAACGGCGCGACCGCCGGACAGGACGGCGCCGGTCTCCGTGACGACGTCGAACCGAACATCCGCTGCGTCACCCCAGGCGCGGACCTGTGCCGCATCGCCGGGGAAGACGGGGGCCGCGAAGCGCCCGAACAGCGTCTTCAGGTCGGCGGGGTGCCCTCCGAGCATGTCGGCCAGAGGCAGGGTCGCGGCCGCCAGCGTGCACAGGCCGTGCAGGATGGGGCGGGGTTGTCCGATGCGCGCCGCAGCCTCGGGATCGATGTGGATGTGGTGCCGGTCGCCGGTCAGCCGGTAAAGCGCCGCCTGGTCGGCGCGTGTGGCGAGCGTGCCGACCACGTCGGCATCCCCCTCCGGCGCGGACGGCGCCGACGGTCCGCGCTCGCCGCCGAAACCTCCCGCTCCCGGTGCGAACAACGACCACGTCGCGATGAAGAACTCGCTCTCGACGACGACCTCGAACACCGCTGCCCGGCCCTTGTCCCAGACCTCACCGACGCGCGCCGACATCGCGATCTCCCCGGAGCGTGGCAACGGTGCGAGCACCTCGAGGCTCTGGGAACCGTGGAGCGCGGTGGCAGTGTCGAAGGCACCGAGCGCACCGAGCGCATCCGGTGCCCACTGGGCCAGCGTCAGGGCGAACGTCGGCAACACCCGCAGCCGGTCCTCGAACACGAGATCGAGGTCCGCCGCGCCGGCGCCCACCGCGAGCGCGTACAGGATCGCGTCCCGCTCGTCGTAGCGGATCGTGCGGGCACCCAGGTCGTGGCCTCGCCACTGCGCGGGCGTCGGCGTCGTTGCGGTCATTCGTCTTCGGTCCTTTCTCACAGGGGCGCCGGGCGGCGGCCCGACGGAGACAGGACCTCGCTTTTCCACAGACGCCCAGGTCACAGGCTAGGGAGAGCGATGGTGACCGTCACCGCCCGTCCCACTCACCGGTACATTCGAAGTCGGGGTGACCCGTCGTGAGATTCTGGCGGTACGCACTCGATGGAGGAGGGGACGTCCGTGAAGCGTGCAGGGGCACCGGTGGGATACAGGCGATGACCATCCCCTCCGATCCCTCCCATTTCCTCGATCAGCTGGTATCGCGACTCACCGGTCCGGGTGGCGAGTTCGAGATCGTCGTGCAGGACGTCCTGGGCACCGAGATACCCGTCATGCGCAGACGCGACGTCGCCGTGGCGGATCTGCTCTCGCAGTCCCTCGCCTGGGGCGACCGCGAGTATCTGGTCACGACCGATCAGCGGATCACCTTCGCCCGGAACGCGCGTATGTCGTACGCCCTCGCCGCGGCGCTCCACGAGCGGTACGGGGTGGGCGTGGGCGACCGGGTCGCGATCCTGTCGGCGAACCGGCCCGAGTGGGTCACCGCCTTCTGGGCGACGCAGGCCCTCGGTGCGATCTCGGTGGGCCTGAACGCGTGGTGGGTGCAACCGGAACTCGAATTCGGTATCCGTCATTCGCGACCCCGGGTGCTCTTCGTCGACGGTCCGCGCGCTGCGGCCGTGGCCGGCATCGACCGTGCGCAGACGGTGGTGCTGTCGATCGAGGAGGATCTACCGCGCCTCATCGCCGAATTCGACGGCGCGCAGCCGCCGCCCCCGAGAGTCGCCGAGGACGATCCGGCCGTCCTCCTGTACACCTCGGGCACGAGCGGGGATCCGAAGGGTGCGTTGCACTCGCAGCGGAATCTGCTGGCAGTGGTCGACTACCACCGGTACCTCGACGCGATCGCGACGATCTGGACCGGCGGCACATACGACCGGTCCGCACCATCGGACTCCCGCTATCTGCTGACCTCCTCACTGTTCCACATCACGAGCCTGCACAACACGATCGTGCCGCGCCTGGCCACCGGCAGCACCGTGGTGATGAACCAGGGCTGGTACGGCGTGCGTCCCGTGCTCGAACTCATCGAGGCGGAACAGGTCACCCACTGGATGGCCGTGCCGTCGATGGCGGCGCGGATGCTCGAGGACGAAGATCTCGACAGATACGACCTCACCTCGCTGAGCCGGTTCACCCTGTCCTCGGAACCTTCGACGCCGGAATTCAAACAACTTCTGCGCGAAGGGCTTCCGTTCGGCAAGCACGCCATGGTCGACAGTTACACCATCACCGAGTGCAGCACGTCGATCGCTGTGGCCTCCGCCGCCGAACTCGAGGAGTTCCCCGGCACGGTGGGCGCGCCGATCATCACGGTGAGCCTCGAGATCCGGGATCAGAGCGGCGCCTGGCTGCCCGACGGCCGCGTGGGCGAGGTGTGTGTGCGCAGCCCCTTCGTCATGCTCGGCTACTGGGACGACGAGGCGGCGACCGCCGAGGCGATCACTCCCGACCGCTGGTTGCGCACAGGTGATTTCGGCGTGGTCGAGAACGGCCGTCTGCGTCTGGTGGGCCGGCGCGCCGACCTCATCCACCAGAACGGCGAGAACGTCTACCCGTCGGAGGTCGAGCGCGTCCTGGCCCTGCACCCGGCGGTCCGCGAATGCATGGTGACCGGCGCGCCCCACCCGGAATGGGGCCAGGAGGTGGCTGCGGTGGTCGTGCTCGTCGAAGGCTCCACGGTCACCGTCGAGGAATTGACGACCTTCGCATCCGAGCGTCTCGCCTACTTCAAGGTGCCGACGCAATGGACGCTGACGTGCAACCTGTTGCCGCGCAACGCCACCGGGAAGATCATCCGCAAGGGCTGGCGCGACACCCACGGCCACTGGTGACGACGGATCTGCACACCTACGGCCGGAGCAGGCGCTGCAGGGCGTCGCGGAGCGTTTCCTGTTCGAGCACGGGGTCGAAGGACGTCTCGGCGGCGACGACGCCGAGGTAGCCGTCGAGCAAAGCCTGTAGCCAGGTGACGAGCCGATCCGCGGGCAGGTCGGTCCGGATCTCTCCGGCCTGCTGCGCGAGCCGCACCCAGGGAAACAATCCGTCGCGCAGCGCGCGGGCGTCGCGGTCGAGAGCAGCCGCGATCTCCGGCCGGGTCATCACAGCCCCGACCGCTCGGACGAAGCCGGCCGTACGGGGATCCGACGCATCCTCTGCTGCCCGAACGGCGTATTCGTCGAGTACACGGGTGGCGTCGGTTCGCCCGCTCTGCGCCTCGAACCACGCCACGCTTTCGGTTGTGCCCAGTTCGAGAACGGCCACCATCAGCGACAGTTTCGTGGGGAAGTAGTGGAAGAAGGTTCCGGACCCGATGCGGGCCTCGCGGCAGATCGCGGCCGTGGTCGTGCCGTCGTAGCCGTGTCGGGCGAAGCAGGTCAGAGCTGCGTCGATGATCCCGAGGCGGCGCGCCTCGTGCCGGACCGGATCGACCGTACGTGCCAAGTCCTCGGCTCCCTGGATGCCATTGATGGAGTGTCCGCTCTATTATTACTGTATGCCGAAGACTCCGGAGCGCTGGCTGCTCACCTGGGAGAGCGCCGAGCACGCCGTGGAAATCGACGATGCCGGGCTGGGCCGCAGGATCACCTGGACGATCGACGGCGAGGAGATCGCCACGAAGAAGACCTCCGACGACAAGGTCGTCCTCGACGGGCACGAACGCGGCGCGATCGCCGTCAGGCTCCCCACCTTCATCGGACCGGCCCGACGAGTCACCTGGTGGGACGGCGACACCGAACTCGGTGCGGCAGCAGCCGCCCTCACCGGCATCGGCGGGGTCGACCTCGACCCCGAGCCTGGATCCAAGGCGGCTGTTCGCGAGGAATGGATCCGGGCGCACCCCCGGAAATACGCCGCTCAGCGCACGGCGGTCGCCGTAGCCGGGGTCGCCGTGCCGCTGATCGTGCTCTGGCTGCTCGCACAGATCCCGATCCCCGAAATCGATTGGCCAGACTGGGATATCAACATTCCCTGGCCGGACATTCCGTGGCCCGACATTCCGTGGCCGACCATCTCCCTGCCGGAATTCTCCCTGTTCGACTTCACCGTGCCCGAGTGGGTGAAGGCCGTCGCAGACAAGGCGAAGTACGTCTGGCCGGTCGTGCTCGCGGCCGTCCTCGCGAACCGGGAGGTCGCGCGCCGCCGGCGCCAGGACGAGCGCAAGCGGCAGACCGACGACCCCCCGACCGACTCGGAGGACTGAGCTCAGCTGAGGCGTTCGAGCACCATCGCCATGCCCTGACCCCCACCGACGCACATCGTCTCGACGCCGAACTGCTTGTCGTGGGTCTGCAGGTTGTTGATGAGTGTCGCGGTGATGCGGGCACCGGTCATCCCGAAGGGGTGACCGAGCGCGATCGCACCGCCCGAGACGTTGAGCTTGTCCTCGTCGATCTTCAGCTCACGCGCCGAACCGAGCACCTGCACGGCGAACGCCTCGTTGATCTCGAACAGGTCGATGTCGTCGATGCCCATGTTCGCGTTGGCGAGAGCCTTGCGGGTCGCGTCGATCGGTCCGAGACCCATGATCTCCGGCGACAAGCCCGAGACACCGGTGGAGACGATGCGCGCGAGCGGGGTCAGTCCGAGTTCCTTCGCCTTCGTGTCGGACATGATCACCAGAGCGGCCGCACCGTCGTTGAGCGGGCACGCGTTGCCGGCGGTCACCGTGCCGTCCGGGCGGAAGACCGGCTTGAGCTGACTGACGGCCTCGTAGTTGGTGCCCGGACGCGGACCGTCGTCGGTGCTGACGACCGTGCCGTCGGCGAGGGTCACCGGAGTGATCTCCCGCTCGAAGAAGCCGCTCTTGATGGCTTCCTCGGCGCGGTTGTGCGAGCGCACGCCCCAGCGGTCCTGGTCCTCGCGCGAGATGCCGGTGTGGGACGCGACGTTCTCGGCGGTCTGTCCCATCGCGACGTAGACGTCGGGGAGCAGACCCTCGGTGCGCGGGTCGGTCCACGACACTCCGCCTTCGGCGAGCTTGGCGGTACGCGCCTGGGCGTCGTCGAACAGCGGGTTCTTGGTGTCGGGCAGACCGTCGGCGTTGCCGGTCACGAAGCTCGACACCGATTCGACGCCGGCGGAGACGAACACGTCGCCCTCGCCGGCCTTGATGGCGTGCAGCGCCATGCGGGTGGTCTGCAGCGACGACGAGCAGTACCGGTTGACGGTCACGCCGGGAAGGAAGTCGTAGCCGAGTTGCACCGCGACCACGCGGGCGATGTTGAAGCCGGACTGTCCGGCGGGCTGGCCGCAGCCGAGCATGAGGTCGTCGATCTCGGTGGGATCGAGATCGGGGACCTTCGCGAGCGCTGCAGCGACCATCTGGGTCGCCAGGTCGTCCGGGCGGATCGACGCGAGCGAGCCCTTGCGTGCTCGCCCGATCGGCGACCGTACTGCGGACACGATTACTGCTTCGGGCATCTTCTCTCCTCGATGATCGGTCGTACTTCAACCCTACGGCCCTTCGACCCTCTGGGTCCGGCGGCTATCCTGTGCTAACTTACCAAGCAATCGCTTGGTTCGGTACAGACGTTAGGAACATGCCATGGGCATCACCTCGACCTCCGACAGCGCCGGTATCACCACGGTCACCGTCGACTTCCCGCCCGTGAACGCTCTCCCCTCACAGGCCTGGTTCGACCTGGCCGAGGCCGTGACCACGGCCGGGCGCAGTCTCGACACCCACGCGGTGATCCTGCGCGCCGAGGGCAGAGGCTTCAACGCGGGTGTGGACATCAAGGAAATGCAGGCCACCGAAGGGTTCGACGCCCTGATCGCCGCCAACCACGGGTGTGCCGCGGCATTCGCCGCCGTCTACGACTGCGAGGTACCGGTCATCGTCGCCGTCAACGGCTTCTGCGTCGGAGGCGGCATCGGCCTCGTCGGCAACGCGGACGTCATCGTCGCCTCCGACGACGCCGTCTTCGGCCTGCCCGAGGTCGACCGCGGTGCACTGGGCGCCGCAACGCATCTCGCGCGCCTCGTCCCCCAGCACATGATGCGCACCCTCTACTACACGGCGCAGAACGTCACCGCGCAGCAGCTCGAGCACTTCGGCTCGGTGTACAAGGTCGTGCCGCGCAGCGAACTCGACGCCGCCGCACGCGAGGTCGCCGAGATGATCGCCGCGAAGGACACCCGCGTCATCCGCCGTGCGAAGGAAGCCATCAACCGCATCGACCCCGTCGACGTGAAGACGAGCTACCGCCTCGAGCAGGGCTTCACCTTCGAGTTGAATCTCGCCGGCATCGCCGACGAGCACCGCGACGAGTTCGTCGCAACAGGAAAGCCGCGCAGCAACAGCTGACGCCTCACACCACCAGGAGTTCGGAACACCATGCGTGACAAGAGAATGTCGCTCGACGACGTGGTCGGCGAGCTGCGCAGCGGAATGACCATCGGCCTCGGCGGCTGGGGATCGCGCCGCAAGCCCATGGCCCTCGTGCGGGCCATCCTCCGTTCGGACGTGAAGGATCTGACCGTCGTCACCTACGGCGGTCCCGATCTGGGCCTGCTGTGTTCGGCGGGCAAGGTGAAGAAGGCGTACTACGGATTCGTCTCGCTCGACTCGGCACCGTTCTACGACCCGTGGTTCTCCAAGGCCCGCACGGGCGGCGAGATCATCGCCCGTGAAATGGACGAGGGCATGATCAAGTGCGGCCTGGAAGCCGCCGCCGCGCGCCTGCCGTTCCTGCCCCTCCGCGCGGGCCTGGGTTCGGCCGTGGTCGACTTCTGGGAGGGTGAACTGAAGACCGTCACCTCGCCGTATCCCGGACCGGACGGCACCGAGACCCTCATCGCCATGCCGGCGCTGAACCTCGACGCGTCGTTCGTGCACCTCAACATCGGCGACAAGCACGGCAACTCCGGTTACCAGGGCGTGGACCCCTACTTCGACGACCTCTACTGCATGGCCGCCGAACGTCGCTACGTCTCCGTCGAGAAGATCGTCGAGACCGAGCAGCTCGTGAAAGAGGTTCCGCTGCAGCAGCTCCTGCTCAACCGCATGATGGTCGACGGAATCGTCGAAGCACCGAACGGGGCGCACTTCACCCTCGCGGGCGACAGCTACGGCCGCGACGAGAAGTTCCAGCGCCACTACGCCGAGTCCGCCAAGGACCCCGAGGCATGGCAGGCATTCGTCGACCGCTTCCTCTCGGGCAGCGAGGACGACTACCAGGCCGCAGTCCAGAAGTTCGCACAGGAGCAGGCATGACCACCACCGAGACCGTGACCCGCGCCGAGTACTGCGCGATCGCATGCGCCGACATCTTCTCGGGTGCCGGCGAGATCATGGCGAGCCCGATGGCGACACTGCCGCAGATCGGTGCACGCCTGGCCAAGCTCACCACCGAGCCCGACCTGCTGATCACCGACGGTGAAGCACTCATCCTCGCCGACGTCCCGGCCCTCGGCGCGAAGGCACCGATCGAAGGCTGGATGCCTTTCCGCAAGGTGTTCGACGTCGTCGCCTCGGGCCGCCGCCACGTGGTGATGGGCGCCAACCAGATCGACCGGTACGGCAACCAGAACCTGTCGGCCTTCGGCCCACTCCAGCAGCCGACACGCCAGATGTTCGGTGTGCGCGGCGCTCCCGGCAACACGATCAACCACGCGACCAGCTACTGGGTCGGCAAGCACTCCTCGCGCGTCTTCGTCGACACGGTCGATATCGTCTCGGGTGTCGGATACGACAAGGTCGATCCCGAGAACCCGGCGTACCGCTTCCTGGACATCGCGCGGGTCGTCACCAACCTCGGTGTCTTCGACTTCGGCGGTCCCGACCACACCTTCCGGGCGCTCTCGTTGCACCCGGGTGTCGAGGCGTCCACCGTCGCGGAGAACACCTCCTTCGAGGTCGCCGGCCTGGACGAGGCGGGCGTGACCCGCGAGCCGACCTTCGAGGAACTGCGTCTGATCCGCGAGGTGATCGACCCCAAGGGTCTGCGCGACCGCGAGGTCTCGCTGTGACCGTCCTGCGCACCGCTCTGACCGACCTGGTGGGGATCGAGCACCCGATCGTTCAGACGGGCATGGGATGGGTCTCCGGTCCCCGCCTGACCGCCGCGACGTCGAACGCCGGTGGTCTCGGCATCCTCGCCTCGGCGACGATGACCTACGCCGAACTCGAAGCGGCGGTCGCGAAGACCAAGTCGCTGACCGGCAAGCCGTTCGGCGTCAACATCCGCGCCGACGCCTCGGACGCCGGTGAGCGCATCGACCTGCTGATCCGCGAGAAGGTCAAGGTCGCGTCGTTCGCCCTCGCACCGAAGAAGGAGCTGATCGCCAAGCTCAAGGATCACGGCATCGTCGTCGTGCCGTCGATCGGTGCTGCCAAGCACGCCGTGAAGGTCGCCTCGTGGGGCGCCGACGCGGTGATCGTGCAGGGCGGCGAGGGCGGTGGCCACACCGGTCCCGTCGCGACAACCCTGCTGCTGCCGAGCGTCCTCGACGCCGTCGACATCCCCGTCGTCGCCGCCGGTGGCTTCTTCGACGGTCGTGGGCTCGCCGCCGCGCTGTCCTACGGCGCGGCCGGCATCGCGATGGGCACTCGGTTCCTGCTCACGAGCGACAGTGCTGTTCCCGATTCGGTGAAGCAGCAGTACCTTTCGCGGGGACTGCAGGACACCACGGTGTCACTCAAGGTCGACGGCATGCCGCACCGGGTCCTGAACACCGACCTGGTGAACAGCCTCGAGAAGTCCACCTACGCGAAGGGACTGCTCGCGGCCGCGCGGAACGCGACGAAGTTCAAGTCGATGACGGGCATGAAGTGGTCGACCATCGTCAAGGACGGCCTCGCCATGAAGAAGGCGAGCGACCGCACCTGGCAGCAGATCATCATGGCCGCCAACACCCCCATGCTCCTCAAGGCCGGTCTCGTGGAAGGCAACACCGAAGCCGGTGTGCTCGCCTCGGGCCAGGTCGTCGGCATGCTCGACGACCTGCCGAGCTGCCAGGAACTGATCGACCGCATCGTCGCCGAGGCAGTCGAGCGCATCGACGCCCTCTCCGCCCTGCGCGATCAGGGGCGTCCCGCCGCCTGATTCCGATTCCCAGCAGATCGAGACCGGTGTTGTTGTCGAGTTTCCGCGAGAAATCGACAACAACACCGGTCTCGATCGGTTCCGACGTGCGCAGACTCCGCCGCGCGTCGCCGGACACAGGCGCTGGGTCGTTCACGATGCCTCCCGCGGTCCGGAAAATCGACCCCACTCCGCCGAAGCCCAAGCCACGGCCCGGTCAGGAAGATTCCCGATACCGCGTGACAACAGTTCGCCGCTGTTTCAGTGAATTGCGCTCGGCACGGAGCCAGGCAGGGGTATCAGTGTCCCGTTGCGCACGGCACAGGCGCGGTCGACGAGAGTCAGCCGGCTCAGGTCGTGAGTGACCATCACGATCGCCACATCCCGATCCCGGCTCAGATCGGCGAGCAGGGCCACGACCTCGCGGCTGCGGTTCTCGTCGAGGGCCGAGGTGGGCTCGTCGACGAGCAACACCGAGGGGTCGTTCATCAGTCCTCGCGCGATCGCAACCCGTTGCCGTTGCCCTCCCGACAGTTGGTGGGGACGCCGGTCCAGGTGCCCGTCGAGACCCAATGAACACAACAGGTCCGTGGCACGGGCACGACTCTCGCGGACCGAGTCGCCCGCGAGATGGGACATCATCTGCAGTTGTTCGACTGCGGTCAACGAGGGCAGCAGGTTCGACTGCTGGAACACGAATCCGAGCTTCTCGCGTCGCACGGTCGTGCGCTCGTCACGGTCCAGTCCCGTCATGTCGCTGCCGTCGATAACGACACGACCCGAATCGGGGGTGATGAGAAGGCCGGCGACAGCGAGCAGGCTCGATTTGCCGGACCCGGACGGACCGGTCACAGCCACGAATTCGCCGCGTCTGACCTCGAAATCCACGTCGTCGAGGACGCGTCGATGCCCGTCACCGTCGGGATAGCTGAGGACGATGTTGCGTAAGCAGATACTCATGTCGAAGTCCTTCGTTCTCGGTAGATGACTCATCGAGCGGCTGCAAGGGCAGCGAGCGGGTCGACCTTGGCGATACGGACCAGGGAAACAGCCGCGCCGATCATGCCCGTCGCAACGAGGGCGAGGAACGGAACCACGGTGGTGGACATCGTGAGCGAGAACGGAACCGACTGCGAGGCTGCCGTTCCGAGACCGGCTGCGGCCAGGGTTCCAAGTCCGGATCCGAGTACCAGCACGATCGAGCTCTGCCCGAGTGCGTCCTGGAGCAGATAGCGGGTGGAGGCACCGACAGCCTTGAGCACAGCGAGGTCCTGGCCGCGCTGGATGGTCCATACCGTGAAGAAGGCCCCGACGACCAAGGCGCTGACGATCATCAGCATCGTCTGCATCAACAGCAGCGATCCACGCTCGGAGGTGTACGACCCGATCGCGTTCAGCGCGCCGCGGCCGTCGGTGACGGCCGTCCCGGTCGCCTCACCGACAGAATCGGCGTCGAACCCTGCGGAGGTACGCAATGCAACGACGGTGCCGTCACTGCCCCCGGCCGACGGCAGTGACATCCATGCGTCGTGGTCCATCCAGACCACGGGCTGATGACTGTAGAACGAGTCGTCGACCAGAGCGGTGATGGTGAATACCTTTCCGCTCATCGAAATCCGGGTTCCGTTCGTCCATCCGTTGTCATTGGCGAGGTCGGCGTCCACGGCTACCGAGCCGGCACCGAGCACGACCGGAGCGGCGAAAGAATGCCCGTCGACGCCGAACGCAGAAGCGGCGACTTCTCGACCGTCGACGCTGATCCGAGCGGGCGCCACCCCGATGATCGACGCAGCATCGACACCGTCGGCCTTTGCAAGTTCCGCATACTGCCGCGTCGTCACGGTCGACTCGGCGAACGAGACCGAGCGGCCATCGGGGGGAGCACCGAAGGCGAAGTGGTCGGCGCCGATGTTCTCGATCGCAGCGATGGACCGATTACCCAGTCCGGAGGTCAGCCCCGACAGCATGACCACCATCAGCGAAATGAGGAACAGGGCCGAGGTCATCAGCGTGAAGCGACCTTTGGCGAATCGGAGATCACGGAAAGCGAGGAACATGCATCTCAGCGTCGTGCAAGGGAGCATTCCCGGCATCGCGCATTGGTTGGGTTCGCTGATCCATCGAAAGTTGGAGATCTTCGATCGGTGCGGTCGACGGCATAGTGCGGTATTAGAGTGGGCGAAATGCGGAATTCCGATGGGTCTCACTCGGGCGGGGCCGTGCCGGTGCTACGCGCCATGCAATTCGGCGCCCATCTGCTGTTCTTCCTGCTCCTCGCGGTGGGTGTCGTGCGCACGGTTACCGACAGTGCTCATCCCGTTCCGATCGTCGCGTTCGCTGTCGTGGTAGCCGGGTGGTATCTCTTCGGGATCTGGTTCGCGCGGCGTGAGGGCTTCGAGAACGGGGAGCCGGTACAGCGCCGATCGGGGCAGATCTGGTTCGCGGCGCTCGGGCTGGGCTGGCTGGCTCTCGTGGTGGCGGATGTCAACTTCGTCTGGTTAGCGTTCGCCCTGTTTTTCTTGTGCTTTCCCCTGTTCTCCACTCCGGTCGCGTTGACGGTGACGATCATGCTGACCGCGATAGCGATCGCAGCGACGCTGTGGCACGGCACCACGAACACGGTTGCCTCGATTCTCGGACCGGTGTTCGGGGCGGCAGCTGCCGCCGGAATGGCCGTCGTCTATCAACAGTTGGTGCGGCAGTCCGCGCAGCGACAGCAGTTGGTGGACGAACTCACCGAGGCGCACCGAGAGTTGCTCGGGGCGCAGGACGAATTGGTCGCGCTGCAACGGGAAGCGGGCGCACTGACCGAACGTTCCCGCCTCGCGCGTGACATCCACGACACTCTGGCGCAAGGATTTTCGTCCATTCTGCTGCTCTCTCGAGCCGGGCAGCGCGCTCCCGACAATTCCGCGGCGATCTTCGCGCAGATCGCGGACACCGCGCAGCAGAATCTGATCGAGGCCCGCCGGGTGGTCGACGCGCTCGCGCCGGTTGCGCTCGAGTCCGCACCGCTCGAATCCGCGTTGCGGCGCCTGCTCGACCAACTCGAACAGCAGACCGGGATCACCGGTGACCTACTCACCGACAGCGATCCGATCCCGCTGGTGACGGACTGCGACGTCGCCTTGCTCCGCGTCGCCCAGAGTGCTCTCGCCAACGTGCGGTTGCATTCGCGGGCGCGTCGGGTACGGGTGACATTGAGCTACGCATCCGACGAAGTACGGCTCGATATCGTCGACGACGGTATCGGCTTCGATCAACGTCAGGACGGTGGATTCGGCTTACGGTCGATGAGGGAACGACTGGCCGAACTGGGTGGCACACTCGTCGTGGAATCGGCACCCGGAGACGGAACCGCGGTTGCCGCAACCCTTCCGGTCGGGCGGGTCGCATGAGTGCGGTACGTGTACTGCTCGTCGACGATCACCCGGTGGTACGGGCGGGACTACGCGCGTTGCTGGCGTCGCACGATGACATCGTGGTGGTGGCCGAAGCATCGTCGGGTGAGGAAGCCGTGGCTTCGGCGGCGGCCGCGAAACCCGATGTGGTGCTGATGGATCTGCGTCTGGGATCGGGGATCGACGGGGCGCAGGCGACCGCCCGGATCCTGACGGCGGCCGATCCGCCGAGGGTCGTCGTACTCACCACCTACGACACGGACGCGGACATTCTGCGCGCGGTCGAAGCCGGTGCGGCAGGCTACCTCCTCAAGGACACCGACCCGAAAGTGCTGATCGAATCGGTGTTCGCGGCGGCCCGTGGGGAGACCGTCCTGGACCCGGACGTGGCCCAGCGCCTTTACCGCCGCATGCAGCAGCCCCGCACCGACCTCAGCGCCCGCGAAATCGAAGTGCTGTCGCTGGTCGCCGAAGGGTTGTCCAATCGCGCGATCGCCAAACAGCTCTTCGTCAGCGAGGCAACCGTGAAATCCCATCTGGTGCACGCTTTCACCAAGTTGGACGTGGACAATCGCACCGCCGCAGTGGTCGCGGCGCGCGAGCGGGGCCTGATCGCGTGATCGGTGTCGAGGATCGGGCCATGATCACAGTCGTTACCCGATCGCGCGTCTCGACGCGGATCGATTCGTACGGCGTCATGCCCGACCTCCCCGCTCAACAGCATCGGCTTCCCGGGTTCGCATCCGCTGCAGCGTGCCGCTCACGCCAGTAGTCGCGTTCGCTCAGCGGTGGTCGATCCGGATGCTGCCGGCGGTGCAGTTCGACGTACCTCGCGTAGTCGTGGTCGCCCATGACGGCACCGATCCACCACCACGCCCGACGCAGTGCTGTGATCACGACCCACCTCCGTCCCCGTCGCGATGCCGCGAGGCATGGGTGTGTGCGGCGCCCGGGGCGCGGACCTTGCCCGATGCGATCAGTTCGTCCCACTCCTTCTGCAGTTCCCTCTCGGCCGGGGTCGGCACGAAGCCCGCGGGCGCGAATATCTTCGACGGCACGTCGGGTGTTTCGGTGGTGGGCATACCTCCGGCCCGGACCGATCTGGTACACACCACTACTCCTGCGGCGACCACGATGAGCACGAGCACTGCGAACACGATCGACAACGTGCCCTGGATGAATGTGTTGCGGATGACGGCATCGATCTCGTCGGCAGTCTTCGCCGAACCGAATGTGGTTGCGCCGGAGTTCTTCGCGTCGACGAAAGCTCGGTGCTGGGCCCAGTACCCCACCGCGCGGTCGCCGGAGAAGATCTTCTGCCACGACGCCGTCATGGTCACGATCAGATCCCACACCAACGGCACGCCGGGGATCCACGCCCACTTCACCAGTCCCTTCTTCACGACGACGGTGAGCACGACGGTCAGAGCGATCGCGGCGAGCAACTGGTTGGCGATGCCGAACAGTGGGAAGAGCGTGTTGATGCCGCCCAGCGGGTCGGTGACGCCCATCAGCAGGATCGCACCCCACAGGCCGACGACGACCGCGGAGCACAACCAGGCGCCGGGACGCCAGGACGGATCCTTGAAGCGACGAGCGGGACCGCCGAAGTTGCCGAGCGAGTCCGAAAGCATGAACCGCGCGACACGCGTTCCCGCGTCGACGGTGGTGAGGATGAACAGCGCCTCGAACATGATCGCGAAGTGGTACCAGAACGATTTGAGGCTGTCGCCGCCGAACAGGTCGCTGAGCACCTGGGACATGCCGAACGCGAGCGTCGGGGCACCACCGGTACGGGAGATGATCGACTCCTCCCCGACGGATTCGGCTGCCGCCGAGATCTGTTCGGGAGTGATGTCGGGCGACCCCAGCCCGAGACCGTTGACGTAGGCGGCGGCGGTCTCCGGGGTGCCGCCGGTGAGGGCGGCCGGAGCGTTGAGCGTGAAGTACAGGTGCTGGTCGATGATGCAGGCGGTGACCAGCGCCATGATCGCGACGAACGACTCGGTGAGCATGCCGCCGTAGCCGATCAGCCGGATCTGTTTCTCCTTCTCGAGCAGTTTCGGGGTGGTGCCCGAGGAGATGAGCGCGTGGAATCCAGACAGTGCGCCACATGCGATGGTGATGAACAGGAACGGGAACAGCGACCCCGCGAAGGCCGGGCCGTCACCGTCGATGGCGAACGACGTGATGTCGGGCATCTCCAGGTTCGGTCGTGCGACGAGGATCCCGATCGCGAGCAGGACGATCGTGCCGACCTTCATGAAGGTCGACAGATAGTCGCGCGGGGCGAGCAGCAACCACACCGGCAGCACCGACGCCGCGAATCCGTAGGCGATCATCAGCCACGAAATCGTCACCGGGGACAGGGTGAACCAGTTCGTTCCCCAGTCGGTCTCGGCGACCCAGCCACCCGCGATGATCGCGACGAGCAGCAGAACGACGCCGATCAGCGACACCTCCGCGACCCTGCCGGGTCGCAGGTAGCGCAGATAGACGCCCATGAACAGTGCGATGGGAATGGTCATCGCGATGGAGAACAGGCCCCACGGGCTGTCGGCGAGCGCGTTCACGACCACCAATGCCAGCACCGCGATCAGGATGATCATGATGACGAAGACCGCGATGAGCGCCGCGACGCCGCCGATCGGCCCGAGTTCCTCGCGGGCCATCTGGCCGAGGCTGCGTCCGCGGCGGCGCGAGGAGATCCACAGGACGAGGAAGTCCTGGACCGCACCGGCGAAGACGACGCCGACGATGATCCAGATCGTGCCGGGCAGATAACCCATCTGGGCGGCGAGCACCGGGCCGACGAGCGGGCCCGCGCCGGCAATGGCGGCGAAGTGGTGGCCGAACAACACCCGACGGTCCGTCGGCATGTAGTCCTTGCCGTTCTCGAGTTCCTCGGCAGGTGTCGCACGGTCGTCGCGTGGCTGCACGATCTTGCGTTCGATGAACTTCGCGTAGAAGCGATAGGCGACGAGATAGGTGCACACGGCGGCAATGACGAACCAGACCGCGTTGATCTCCTCGCCGCGGACCAGCGCGATGATCGACCAGGCGACCGCCCCCAGAATCGCGAGCACGAGAAAGACGATCCTCGCGGTGGGTGATATCGGTGTCCGGTCGACGACACCGACCGGTGGAAGATCGGGGTCGGTCCGGAGATATTCCACCTCGCTGCTGGTCGGCGGCGCCGGGTCCACAGCCATATCGGCTCCTCACCAGGCTCGCCCGCAGACCCGCGGAGGTCGCGACGGGCCTCGAACGTGCTCGAATCTCGACCAGCGTCACGCTACCCGCGCGCGTCGACGAACGAACCGGAATCGATCAGCCGCGTGCGGCGATCCGGGCTTGCACCTCGGGCCGACGTAGCGGCGGCACCGACGGCGGTGGTTGCCGCCGCTCGGGAAGGGCCGCGAGCAATCTCGTCGTCGTCGCGGTCACTTCGGCGACGGCCTGTTCGAACGGCTCCCGGGTGGCGTCGGAGAGTTTGTGGATCCCGCTGACCTTACGGACGTACTGCCGTGCGGCCGCTTCGATCTCCTCGGCGGTCGCAGCCGGCTCGAGCCCCCGCAGCTCCGTGATGTTCCGGCACATGCTTCGAGGGTAGACGTCACCTCCGGACCGGACCATACGTTCGCTTCCGCGCGCCCGCTGTCCGTCCGCTGCGGCGATCGCAGCAGCGGATGACGAACGGGCGCGCGGATGTGAAGGGGGTGGGTCAGACGCGTTCGATGATGGTCGCGTTGGCGGTCCCGCCACCCTCGCAGATGGTGAGCAGGCCGTAGCGACCACCGGTGCGCTCGAGCTCGTTGAGCAGCGTCGCCATCAGCTTGGTGCCGGTCGCGCCGAGCGGGTGGCCGAGGGCGATCGCGCCGCCGTTGACGTTGACCTTCGACGGGTCTGCGCCGATCTCCTTGATCCACGCCAGGACGACGGGCGCGAAGGCCTCGTTGATCTCGATGAGGTCGATGTCGTCGATCGTCAGGCCGGCCTTCTCGAGGGCGTACTGCGTGGCGGGGATCGGGGCGGTGAGCATGAAGATCGGGTCGTCGCCGCGGGCGCTGAGGTGGTGGATGCGCGCGCGGGGCTTCAGGCCGTACTTCTTCACGGCCTCGTCGGAGGCGAGCAGCACCGCGGATGCGCCGTCGGAGATCTGGCTGGCGACGGCGGCGGTCAGGCGTCCGCCCTCGACGAGGGTCTGCAGCGACGCCATCTTCTCGAGGCTGGTCTCGCGCGGGCCTTCGTCGACGGTGGCGTCACCGAAGGGGACGATCTCGTTCTCGAAGCGTCCCTCGGCGATGGCGGCCTTGGCGCGCTCGTGGCTCTGCAGCGCCCACTTCTCGAGTTCCTCGCGGCTGAGGTCCCACTTCTCGGCGATCATCTCGGCACCCTTGAACTGCGACACCTCGTCGCTGCCGTAGCGCTCCGTCCAGCCCTTCGACCCACCGAAGGGGGTGTCGAAGCCGTACTGCTGCCCGACGATCATGGCCGCGGAGATCGGGATCTGCGTCATGTTCTGCACGCCACCGGCGACGATGAGATCCGCGGTGTCGCTGAGGATCGCCTGGGCACCGAAGTGCAGGGCCTGCTGGCTCGACCCGCACTGACGGTCGACGGTCACGCCGGGCACGTGCTGCGGGTAGCCGGCGGCCAGCCACGCGGTGCGGGCGATGTTGCCGGCCTGGCCGCCGATGGCGTCGACGCAACCGAACACCACGTCGTCGACGTCGGCGGGGTCGATGCCCGTGCGCTCGACGAGCGCCTTGATCACGTGCGCGCCCAGGTCGGCCGGGTGCACGTCCGCGAGCCCACCCTTCTTCTTGCCGATGGGGGTGCGCACCGCGTCGACGATGTAGGCCTCGGTCATGATGTCTCCTTACGAAGAATTCTGGTTCGACAGTCCGTCGAGAACGATGGAAAGGTATTGCTGGGCAACCTGATCGATACTGAGGGAGCCTCCGGGCCGGTACCAGCGCACGGCCACCCACACGGTGTCGCGCAGGAACCGGAAGACCAGTTCGACGTCGACGTCGGGCCGGAACGAACCGTCCGCGACGCCGCGTTCGATCACGCCCACCCACAGGTCGCGGAACTCGGTGTTGAGTTCGCCGATGTAGGCGAAGCGGTCGCCCTCGAGATGCTTGGCCTCACCCTGGTAGATCGCCACCGCGGCGTGCGACCGGTCGATCGCCTCGTAGGAGGTGGTGACGAGTGCCGCGAGGGTTTTGCGGGACGGCAGACCCGACGCGACGATCTTGCGGTACCGGTCGAACAGGTCGTCGAGGAAGGCCCGCAGGATCTCGTCCACCATCGACTCCTTGGAATCGAAGTGGTGGTAGAGGCTGCCGGAGAGGATTCCCGCCGCGTCGGCGATGTCGCGCACGGTCGTGGCCCGCACACCGCGCGACGCGAACAGGTCGGCTGCGATGTCGAGCAGTTCCGCGCGGCGTCCGGACTTGCTGGAGGTGTCGTCGCGTGAGGGAGTCATGACGGACATCCTTTCAAGCCGACCGAGAGCGGGTTCATGCGCGCTGGGAGGAGACCGACACGACCTCGCCGGTCAGATAGGTCGTGTAGTCGCTCGCGAGCATCGCGATGGTCGCCGCGACCTCCCAGACCTCGGCGGCGCGGCCGTAGGCCTCACCGGCGGCGAGGTTGTCGAGCAGTTCCTCGCTGGTGACCTTCGCGAGGAAGGGGTGTCGGGCGATGGACGGGGCGACGGCGTTGATGCGCACGCCGTATTCGGCGGCCTCGATCGCGGAGCAGCGGGTCAGGGCCATGACGCCGGCCTTCGCCGCCGCGTAGTGCGCCTGCGAGTGCTGGGCGCGCCAGCCGAGTACCGACGCGTTGTTGACGAGCACGCCGTTGTGGTCGACCGAGCGGAAGTAGCGCAGTGCCGCGCGGGTCGCGCGGAAGGTGCTGGTGAGGGTGATGTCGAGGACGCGATCCCATTCCTCGTCGGTCATCTCGACGACGGGCGTCTCCCCACCGAGTCCGGCATTGTTGACGAGCACGTCGATGCGCCCTAGCCGGTCGGCGGCGCCGGTGATGAGGGCGTCGACCTGTTCGGTGGACGACACGTCGCACACGATCGTCGCGACCTGCTGTTCGGGGAACTCGGCCGCGAGCTTCTCCGCGGACTCGCCGAGCCGGCGCTCGTGGAAGTCGGAGACGAGCACGTCGGCGCCCTCGAGCAGCACGCGACGCGCGGTGGCGAATCCGATGCCGGTACCGGCGGCGGCGGTGACCACGACCTTCTTGTCGCGGAGCAGTCCGTGGCCGGGGGTCTCGACCGGCGGGGTCGCGAGTGGGGATGCGGGACGGGGTGTTGCGGTCACGGACGTGCCTCCCGGGGAAGGCCGAGCACGCGCTCGGCGATGATGTTGCGCTGGATCTCGTTGGATCCGCCGTAGATGGTGTCGGCGCGGGTGAACAGGAACAGCCGCTGCCATTCCGCGAGCTCGAGATGTTCGGGATCGGTGATGTCGGAGGGATTTCCGGCATGGTCGTGCTCGGGGCCGACGAGCGATGACGATCCCTGCACGTCCATGGCGAGTTGCCCCAGGTCGCGATGCCAGTTCGCCCACAGCAGTTTCGCGACCGAGGCCTGACCCGGGTCGGCGTCGCCGAGGGTGCGCAGGGCGTGGGCACGCATGACCCGCAGTTCGATCCGCGCGCGGGCGATGCGTTCGCGGAGGTGCGGATCGTCGATCGCACCGTTGCTCTCGGCGACGGAGACGATGCCGTCGAGTTCGCGGGCGAAGCCGATCTGCTGCCCGAGGGTGGAGACGCCGCGTTCGAAGGTCAGCAGACCCATCGCGACCTTCCACCCGTCGCCGGGGGCACCGACGACGAGGTCGGCGTCGGTGACGGCGTCGTCGAAGAAGACCTCGTTGAACTCGGAGGTGCCCGTGAGCTGCTGAATGGGCCGCACCGTGACGCCGGGCTGGTCGAGGGGCACGAGCAGGAAGCTCAGGCCGTGATGGCGGGTCGAACCGGGTTCCGTCCGCGCGACGACGAAGGCCCATTGTGCGACGTGTGCGAGCGACGTCCAGACCTTCTGACCGTTGATCACCCACTTGTCGCCCTCGAGGCGGGCGGTGGTGGAGACGTTGGCGAGGTCGGAGCCGGCTCCCGGTTCCGAGTAGCCCTGCGCCCACAGTTCGGTGACGTTACGGATCCCGGGCAGGAAGCGCTGCTTCTGTTCCTCGGTCCCGAACGCGATGAGGGTGGGGCCGAGCAGTTCCTCACCGAGGTGGTTGACGCGCGCGGGCGCGTTCGCCTTCGCGTACTCCTCGTGGAAGATCACGCGCTGATCCATGCTCGCGCCGCGCCCGCCGTACTCGGTGGGCCAGCCGATGCAGGTCCATCCGGCAGCGGCCAGATGCCGGTCCCACGCGAGTCGCTGTTCGAAGAACTCGTGTTCGCTTCCGGGTCCGCCCTTGCCTCTGAGCTCGGCGAATTCGCCGGTCAGGTTGTCTCCGAGCCACTGTCGGACGGTGGCTGCGAACTCCGCATTTTCCTGGCTCTCGCTCTCGTGCACATCCGTACGATAACCTACCAAGCAATTGCTAGGTAGGGAGCTCTGTGAACACACGACCGAGAACCACTCCGGCCGCACTCGTACGTGCCGCCGACACCTGGCCGGACCTGCTCGCGATCGCCGATGGCGACACCCGGCTGACCTTCGCACAACTGCGCGACCACGTCCGCGATGTCGCCGCGGCGCTCGTCTCCCGCGGCGTCGAACGCGGTGCGCGCGTCGTCATCTGGTCGCCCAACACGTTCCACTGGGTGATCGCTGCCCTGGGTACACATTGGGCCGGCGGGGTCGTCGTACCCCTCAACACCCGCTACACCGGAAACGAGGCCGCCGACGTCGTCGAGCGCGTCCGCCCCGAGGCCCTCGTCGTGGTCGGCGACTTCCTCGGTACCGACCGCTACACCGAACTGTGCAAGGTCGCTCCGGAACTGTCGATCCCGACGACCGTGCGGGTCCCGCTGGGCGGGAACGACGCGCCGATCGACGGGGTCGTCGAGTGGGCGGACTTCCTGTCCTCCGCCACCGACGCCGCCCGCACCGAGGCCGACGCGCGCGCCGCGGCCGTGACCCCCGACGACGTCTCCGACATCCTGTTCACCTCGGGCACGACCGGCCGCAGCAAGGGCGTGCTCAGCGCCCACCGTCAGTGCATCGGTGTCGCGCAGGCGTGGGCCGAGTGCGCCGAACTGACGATCGACGACAACTACCTGATCATCAACCCGTTCTTCCACAGCTTCGGGTACAAGGCCGGCTTCGTCGCCGCACTGCTCGAGGGCTCCACCGTCATCCCCCTCGCGACCTTCGACGTAGAGAAGGTCATGGCGATGGTCGCGGCCGAGCGCATCAGCGTCCTCCCGGGCGCCCCGACGATCTACCAGTCCATCCTCGACCACCCGCGGCGCGGCGAGTACGACCTGAGCAACCTGCGCATCGCCGTCACCGGCGCCGCACCCGTGCCCGTCTCCCTCGTCGAGCGCATGCAGAACGAACTGAGCTTCGACGCGGTGCTCACCGCCTACGGGCAGACCGAGGCGGTCGTCGCGACGATGTGCCGCACCGACGACGATCCCGTCACCGTCTCCACCTCGTCCGGACGCGCCACCGCGGAGTTCGAGGTGCGCATCGGCGACAAGGGCGAGATCCTGCTGCGCGGCCCGAACGTCATGCTCGGTTATCTCGACGATCCCGAGGCCACGGCCAAGACGATCGACGAGGACGGGTGGCTGCACACCGGCGATGTCGGGACCGTCGACGAACGCGGCTATCTCGACATCACCGATCGTCTCAAGGACATGTACATCAGCGGCGGATTCAACGTCTATCCGGCGGAGGTCGAAGCGGCACTGCTGCGCCTGCCTGGAGTCCACGAGGTCGGGGTGATCGGTGTCCCCGACGAGCGCATGGGTGAGGTCGGCCGGGCGTTCGTGGTCCCGCTGGACGGACATCCGCTCACCGAGGACGACGTGATCGCGTACGCCCGAGAGAAACTCGCCAACTTCAAAGCGCCGCGATCGGTTCGGTTCATCGATGCGCTGCCCCGAAACCCGTCCGGCAAGGTACTGAAGAACGTTCTGCGTGAGGAGAAGTCATGACCGTCCCGTTCGAGCCCGATGTCGTCACCTACGAGGTGCGCGACGGCGTCGCGATCGTCACTCTCAACCGACCCGATTACCGCAACGCCCAGAACTCGGTCATGACCTACGCGCTCGACGCCGCCTTCGAGAGGGCCGTCGAGGACGACGAGGTCAAGGTGATCGTGCTGGCCGGCAACGGCAAGCACTTCTCCGCCGGCCACGATCTGGGCACCCCGGGCCGCGACCACCACGTCCACTACGACAACAAGGCCGTGATGTGGTGGGATCACGTCGACAAGCCCGGCGGCGACCAGCGCTACGCCCGTGAGATGGAGGTCTACCTGGGGATGTGCCGCCGCTGGCGCGAGATCCCCAAGCCCACCATCGCGTCGGTGCAGGGCGCCTGCATCGCCGGTGGTCTCATGCTGGCGTGGGTGTGCGACCTGATCGTCGCGTCCGAGGATGCCTTCTTCTCCGATCCCGTGGTCCGCATGGGCATCCCGGGTGTCGAGTACTTCGCGCACCCGTGGATCCTCGGAACGCGCTTCGCGAAGGAGATCCTCTACACCGGTGATCGTTTCAGTGCCCAGCGCGCCTACGAGGTGGGCATGGTCAGCCGCGTCGTGCCGCGTGAGGAACTCGAGAACGAGACCCTCGCCCTCGCCGCCCGCATCGCGGAGATGCCCCGCTTCGGGCTCGCGCTCACCAAGCGCGCCGTCAACCAGTGCGAGGACCAGATGGGCATGCGCAACGGCATGGACTCGGTCTTCGGCCTGCACCACTTCGCGCACGCGCACAACGCCGAGGTCGGCGCCGACTCGCTCGGCGGCATGAACGCCAAGTCGATGGCCGCGAGCGCTCGTCCGGTGGAAGGAGCGAAGTAGTGGATCTGCAGCTCGACGACGCCACCCTCGCGTTCCGCGACGAGGTACGCGCCTTCCTCGCCGAGAACGTCCCCACGACGCCGCTCGAGTCGATGGACACGGCCGAGGGCTTCGAGGAACACCGGCAGTGGGAACGGACCCTCGCCGATGCACGCCTGTCGGTCGTCTCCTGGCCCGAGGAACTCGGCGGCCGCGACGCGACCCTCGAGCAGTGGGTCGTGTTCGAGGAGGAGTACTACCGCGCCGGTGCGCCCGGCCGGGTGAGCCAGAACGGCATCTTCCTGCTCGCCCCCACCCTGTTCGAGCACGCCCACCCCGAGCAGCTCGCCCGCATCATGCCGCGCATGGCCCGGGCCGACGACATCTGGGCCCAGGCCTGGTCGGAACCCGAGTCCGGCTCCGACCTCGCGTCGCTGCGCTCGACCGCCACGAAAGTCGACGGCGGCTGGCTGCTCAACGGCCAGAAGACATGGAGCTCGCGGGCGTCCTACGCCGACATGGGTTTCGGTCTGTTCCGCTCCGACCCGGAGGCCCAGCGGCACAAGGGCATCACCTACTTCATGTTCGACCTGCGGGCCGAGGGCGTCACCGTGCGACCGATCCCGCAGCTCGACGGTGAGCCGGGCTTCGCGGAGATCTTCCTCGAGGATGTCTTCGTCCCCGACGACCCGGAGCGTCCCGGTGAGTCCGGTGTGATCGGTGCGGTGAACGAAGGATGGCGGGTCGCGATGAGCACCGCCTCCAACGAGCGCGGTCTGTCGCTGCGTGCGCCGGGCCGATTCCTCGCGGCCACCGACCGGTTGCTGCGCGCCTACGGCGAATCCGACCTCCACGGCGACACCGCGCTCCGCAACCGCGTCGCCGACGCGTGGATCGGGGCCCGCGCCTACGAGCTGTCGACCTGGGCCACCGTCACGCGCCTGACCGCGGGCGGGCAGCTCGGCGCCGAATCGTCGATCAACAAGGTGTTCTGGTCCGAGTGGGACATCGCCGCGCACGAGACGGCGCTCGACCTGCAGGGTGCGGACGCCGAACTCGTCGACGGCTGGACCGACGGTTATCTGTTCTCGCTGTCGGGCCCGATCTACGCCGGTACCAACGAAATCCAGAAGAACGTCATTGCCGAGCGGCTGCTCGGCCTTCCGAGGGGTGATCGATGAGATTCGCACTCGACGAGTCCCATGAGGACTTCGCGTCCAGTATCGACGCCCTGCTCACCAAGTCGGATATGCCGCAGGTGATCCGTGCGTGGAACAGCGGCGACACGGCACCGGGTCTGCAGGTGTGGGAGCGACTGGCCGAGACCGGCGTCAACGGTCTGCTCGTTGCCGAGGAGCACGACGGCCTCGGGGCCGACGCGGTCGATCTCGTCGTCGCCGTCGAACAGCTCGGTCGCCACGCTGTGCCCGGTCCGGTGGTCGAAACCGTCGCGGTGGCACCGGTTCTTCTCGCCGCCGTGGCACCCGAGCGTCTCGGCCCGCTTGCCGCCGGATCGCTCGCCACCGTCGCGATGCTCCCCCACGCGCCGTACGCGGTCGACGCGCACGTCGCCGACCTCGCGCTGCACGTCGCCGACGGCACCGTCTCGATGGGCACCGCCGGGGACACGCGCGAGTCGGTCGACCGGTCGCGCACGCTCGCCTCGCTCACCGTCGGCGAGTCGCTCGGATCCACAGATACCGCTGCGGCTTTCGACATCGGTGTCCTCGCGTCTGCAGCTCAGCTCCAAGGCCTGGGCCGGACTCTGCTCGACACCACCGTCGAGTACGCGCAGCAGCGCAAGCAGTTCGGCCGCGCGATCGGCTCCTTCCAGGCGGTCAAGCACCACCTCGCCGAGGTGGCGGTCGCGCTGGAGATGGCACGTCCGCTGCTGCACGGTGCGGCCATCGCCGTCCGCGACGAGCTGTCCACCGCGTCCCGGGACGTCTCGGCGGCCAAGGTCGCGTGCGGCGACGCCGCCTATCTCGCCGCGCGCACGGCACTGCAGGTGCACGGCGCCATCGGCTACACCCAGGAATACGATCTGTCGCTGTGGATCACGAAGGTCCGCGCGCTCGTCACCGCGTGGGGCACCCCCGACGAGCACCGGGCACGCGTGGTCGCGGCACTCGAGAGCGAGGCGTCATGACGTTCGAGACGGAAGATCGTGCCGCACTGCGGGACTCGGTGCGTACCCTGCTCGCCAAGCACTCCGATTCGGCTGCCGTCCGGCGGGCGATCACGACCGGCAGCGGGTACGACGACGAACTGTGGACGATGCTCGTCGAACAGGTCGGGGTCGCAGCCCTCGCCGTTCCGGAGGAGTACGACGGTGTGGGCGCCTCGTGGGTCGAGACCCACGTGGTCCTCGAGGAACTCGGCCGCACGCTCACCCCGTCACCGTTCCTGGGGTCGGCGGTACTCGCGGCGCAGACCGTGCTGCTGTCCGGTGATGCCGACGCGGCGGCGCGTCTGCTCCCCGGCATCGCGGCCGGCGAGGTCGTCGCGGTGTGCTGGGCGTCGGCCACCGGCTGGCAGCGTCCCGGCGTGAGCGCCGAGGGCAACGTGCTGACCGGAACCGCGCACTACGTGCTCGGCGGCGACATCGCGTCCACCCTGCTCGTGCTCGCCACCGACGGCGACACGGTCGGCCTGTTCGAAATCGACCCGGAGACCGACGGGGTGTCGCGGCGCCGCGTGCCCACGATGGATCCCACGCGTTCCCTCGCGGAGGTGTCGTTCTCGGCGGTGACCGGTCGTCGCCTGTCATCGTCCGACGATCTCGTCGACCGGTTGCGGGCGTCCGCGGCGATCGCCCTGTCGGCCGAGCAGGTGGGTGCCGCGCAGGCCGTGCTCGACCTGACCGTCGACTATGCGAAGAACCGCAAGCAGTTCGGTCGCGCAATCGGGTCGTTCCAGGCGCTCAAGCACCGCATGGCCGACATGTACGCGCTCGTGGAGACGGCGCGGTCGATGTCGTATGCGGCTGCGTTGTCGCAGGATCCGCAGGACGCGTACGCAGCGAAGATCTACTGTTCGGAGGCCTTCCAGCAGGTCGCCTCGGAGGCCGTGCAGTTGCACGGCGGGATCGCGATCACCTGGGAGCACGACGCGCAATTGTTCTTCAAGCGGGCGCACGGCAGCGCCCAGTTGTTCGGGCAACCGCGCGAATACCTGAGCGCGGTCTCCGCCTGAGCAATATCGTCGGCGGCGATCCCTGCGAAAGATCGGTGATGCGCCTCCTCGATTCCTCGGTTCCACTCCCCGTGCGTCCCCGCCGCGTCCTCGTGGCGGGGACGTCGAGGAGTTCACCGCGCACCCACGGTGGGTACCGCGACCGCGTCCTCACCGCGCTCGCACAACGTCCCGATCTGCCGGTCGTGCGGCTGACGGGCCGACGGGAGGTCGATACGTGGGCGGCGCTGCTCGCCTGCCGTCCCCCGGCGTCCGGCGGATGAACTCGACACCCGTCCTCGGAGCCCGCGGGCCGGAGAGCACCCGATCGTCCGGGATCACTCGCGCCCGCCGCGGCGGCTCGCTAACGTCGGAGAGATGACACCTCCCACGATCACGCTGAATTCCGGAACGACGATCCCGCAGCTGGGCCTGGGAGTCTGGCAGGCCACCAACGACGAGACCGAACACGCGGTCCGATACGCGATCGACGAGGCCGGTTACCGGCACATCGACACGGCCGCGGCCTACGGCAACGAGGAAGGCGTCGGCCGCGCGCTCACCGCGTCGTCGGTGCCGCGCGAGGACATCTTCGTCACCACCAAGCTGTGGAACGCCGATCAGGGTTACGAGCCGGCACTGAAGGCATTCGACACGAGCCTGAAGAAGCTGGGCACCGAGTACGTCGACCTCTACCTGATCCACTGGCCGCTGCAGGACCGCGAACGGATCCTGCGCACCTGGGACGCCCTCGAGAAGATCGCCGAGTCCGGGCGCGCGAAGGCGGTCGGGGTGTGCAACTTCGAACCGCACCACCTGCAGTTGCTCGTCGATCGTGGCGGGTTGTTGCCTGCGGTGGATCAGGTGGAGTTGCATCCGCACCTGCCGCAGCAGGAGATCCGCCGGTTCGCGTCCGAGCACGGCATCGCCGTCGAGTCGTGGAGCCCGCTCGGTGGCACGAGCAACTCGGGGTGGGGTCCGAACTCGAAGCCGAACACCCTGCTCGTCGACCCGATCGTCACCCGCATCGCCGATCGTCACAGCAAGTCGGCCGCGCAGGTGCTGATCCGCTGGCATCTGCAGAACGGGCTGATCGTCATCCCGAAGTCGGTGCACGAGCAGCGCATCTCCCAGAACATCGACGTCTTCGACTTCGAACTCGACGAGCTCGACCTCAGCGAACTCGACACGCTCGACGACGGCACGCGGGTGGGCGCGCATCCCGACGAGATGAACATCGGCGCTCCTTCCTAGTCCCTTCCCCCCGGAACTGGAACGTGTTCTCATTGTCGGGGTACGCACGTCCGACTTCCGGAAGGCAGCGATGAGCGAGACGACGACGCATGTGGTGCTGGGCAAGCCGGTCACCATGCCCGTGCAGGTCCGAACGGCCACGGCGTTCATGGGGATGTTCTCGGTTCCCGTGCGCCCCGCGCAGGAACTCGTCGCCCGCACCGGGCTCGAGATCCTGCAGTACCGCCCGGGCCACGGGATCTGCACGCTCGTCTTCGTGGACTACGTCGACGGGGACCTCGGCCCGTACAACGAGTTCGGGGTGTGCTTCCTCGTCCGCAACCATCACAACCGCGGCGACGGCATCGTCGGCGACTGGCGGAGCCTGGTCGGCGGGCAGGCCGGTGCGCTCATCCACCATCTGCCCGTCGACGGCGACTTCACTCTTGCGGCGGGACGCGGCATTTGGGGTTTCCCGAAGACCCTCGCCGACTTCGACGCCGACCACGACAGCAGCACCAAGCGCGGTTCGGTCTCCGCCGACGGAGTGCTGATCGCCGAACTGGCGGTGGCGCCCGGATTTCCGGTGCCGGGCAACGGCCTTGCAGCCTCGCTCGCCGCCTACTCGCACATCGACGACGTCACCCGTTGCACGACCTGGGAGATGAATCCGAGCGGCGTGCGCACCCGGCTCGGCGGCGCGACCCTACGGTTGGGGACGCATCCGATCGCCGACGAACTGCGGTCGCTCGGTCTGCCCCGACGCGCACTGACCTCGTCGTCGATCGCCGATCTGCGGATGATCTTCGGCAACGCGACCGTCGTCTGAGGCTCTCCCGGACTCAGGAGAGCGCGCCCGAGACGGCGAGGACGATCACCGCGACACCCAGCAGGGTGTCGAGCACACCGCAGAACTCCGCGAGCGAGCGGGCGACCACGGTGTTCCGGCGGAAATGAAGGTAGTCCCACGCGGCGTGACCGAGCAGTCCGAGCCCGACGATCACGCCCGCCGGGACGGGGGTGACCGTCACCGCGGCCACCGCGACGGCACCGAAACCCAGCATGGCCACGGTCGACGGCCCGACGAGCATCGCCCGGCCGGCCGGGGTGCGCGCGAGTCCGTAGACGGCGCCCGCGGCACCGAGCGCAACCATCACCACGGTGATCTCGACCGGCACCCCGAACGCGACGACGGCGACCTTGCCGACGCCGATCAGCGCGACGGCGCCGAGGAACAGCGGCCAAGCCGCGCTGCGACGACCCAGCACGGCGGCACCGAGATAGACCAGTGCCGCGCCGGTGAGGATCGCCGGGAAGTCGGTGCCCCCGTCCGCGAGGACGAACGCGGCGAGGGCGACTGCGACGAGGCTCGGCCACCGGCGCAGCACCCCTCGTAGCAGCGCCTTCGGGTCGATGCCGGTCGCAGGTCGATCGACGGGGACGATGGTGATGTCGGAGCTCGTCATGAGGATCCGCCTAAGTTGAACAGTGATGTTCGAGTTGATGGTCAGCGTAACCTGAACATCAGTGTTCGACAAGAGGAGGATCCGTGACCACCCACGAGACATCCCGCCGTCCCGTATCGCTTCACACCAGGAAACGTGCGGACGCCGAGCGGAACATCGAGGCGATCCTCGACGCCGCGCGCATCGCACTGAGTCGTGACCCCGACGCGAGCATCGGGGAGATCGCCAAGGCGGCCGGCGTCGGGCGTGTCACCCTCTACGGCCACTTCCCCACTCGCGCAGAACTCGTCACCGCCGTGGTGCAGCGCGCGCTCGCCGAGGCGGAACAGACCGTGGACCGGATCGACCTCACGGGCGACCCCCGCGACGCCCTTCACCGCCTCATCGCGGGCTCGTGGTCGCTGACCGCCGACGCGGGGGCACTGCTCGCGGCGGCCGAACAAGCACTTCCCGCCGAGGACGTACGCGCCGCACACGACGGCCTGCTCGCCCGCGCGACCGCCCTCATCGAGCGCGGTCGCGCCGAAGGGGCGTTCCGCACCGACCTGTCGTCGTCCTGGCTGGCGTCGGTCCTGCACAGCCTGGTCCATTGTGCCGCAACCGAAGTCGCGGCAGGACGGTTGGCGTCGGAGGACGCCGGCGGCAACATCGCCGCAACGGCCCTGTCGTCGTTCACCCCTCCCGGCTGAGCCGTATCAGCCGGACGCGATCACGCCGTCGACGTTCTGACGCTCGCGGAGCCGGGTGACCGTGTCGTGCAGGTGCTCGTCGAGCAGACGCCGCACCTCCTCCCGGTCGGCGGTGCGGATCGCCTCCCGCAGCACGACGTGCTCGTCCACCTGCACGTGCAGGTCGGGATAGGTGGTCTGCAACGCGCCGAGGCACATCCGCGTCTCGACGAGCAGCGTGCGGGCTGCCCGCACGAGCCGCGGACTGTCGGCACTGGCCACGAGGATCTCGTGGAAACGCCGGTCGCCGTCCGAGACACCGGTGGCGTCCTCGCGTTCGGCGGCGGTGCGCATCTCCTCGATCGCCGGTTCGAGGGCCTTCCACGTCTGTTCGCGACGGCCCTCCAGCACCAGGTCGAGGGCACCGCCCTCGATGACCCAGCGGCTGCGGTAGATGTCGACGACGTCGTCGAAGGTGAGCTCGGTGACGAAGATGCCCCGGTTGCGGATGCTGTAGAGCAGACCTTCGGACAGCAACCGCTGCATGGCTTCTCGCAGCGGGCCCCGGGAGACCTGGAAGTGCGCCGCGAGTTCGGCCTCCCCCAGCTGTTCCCCGGGACCGAGCGCACCCCGGACGATGGCCGACCGGATCTGTTCGGCGATGAGCTCGGCCGTGGACGGCCGGGTGACAGGACGTAGATCTTCCAGATCACCGAGCACCATGATCGGTATCCTCCTCGAACAGTGAGCCCAGCTCCGGGCATTCCACTGTATATCCGGCCAGTTCCAGGCCGTGCCACACGGTGACCTGATTGGCGGTCAGCACCGGCTTGCCGGTCTCCTTCCCGAGTTCCCGCATGATCCGCAGCGTGTGCATCGCGGTGTCGGGCACGAGGACCGCCTGTGCGTCGGGATGATCGTTGGTCCTCACGAATTCGAGGACGGCCTCGTCGGTCAGGGTGCCGACCTCGGCGGCGGTGTCGATGCCGGCGTCGGCGAGCGAGACGACCTCGACATCGGCGTCCGCGAGGAAGGCGACGAACAGTTCGGCGACGTCCCGCGGATAACTCGCCGACACGGCCACCCGGCCGACTCCGAGCGCCCGTAGTGCGGCGACGAACGCGATGCTCGTGCTGGTCGTGGGCACGCCTCCCGCGTCCCGGGAGAGCTGCTCGACCTGGGTGCGTGCCCCCTCGGGTCCGTACACGAAGCTGCCCGACGTGCACGCCCACACGAGAGCGTCGAGGGGCTCGTCCGCGAACTGCGCCGCTCCCCCGGCGAGCTTGGCCGGGCTCCCGAGGTCGAGGAGTTCGGGAACGGCGTGCAGATCGGTTCCGTAGATGTGGGCGACGGGCAGATTCACCCCCAGGAGTTCGGTGGCGAACGGGTAGTCGTCCTCGGCGGCATGATCCGGGTAGACGATCCCGATGGTCGGACGGTCACGATGCATTCAGAACACTCCTCTCAACCACTTTCCCGGCCCGGTCATGGGCAACTTCATCCGTCCCAGGCACGCCCAGATGGTGAGCTGGTTGGCCGTGAGGACCGGCTTGCCGAGTTCCCGTTCGAGCGGCGCGATCAGGTCGTAGGTCGGCAGGTTGGTGCAACTGACGAAGATCGCCTGCGACTCGGGGGTATCGGCCCCGATGATGTGTTCGGCGATGGTGCGGTAGTTGACCTTCCAGATGCCGCCGCCGAGCCCGAGATGCGACGACCGGACGACATCGGTTCCGGCCTCGTTCAGGAAGTCGCGCAGTAGGTCGGTGAGCTCCCGGTCGTAGGGGGTGATCACCGAGATGCGGGTCAGGTCGAGTGCGCGGAGAGCTTCGAGCAGCGCTCCGGAGGTCGTGACCGCGCACGGTGCGCCCGCCCCGCAGATCGCGTCGCACAGGGCCTTCTCGTAGGCCACCCCGTTGACGAAACTGCCCGAGGTACACAGATACGCAACGACTTCCGGTTCCACCGACAGCACGTCGCGGGTCGCGACCATCAGGTGCCGCCGGTCGGAGACCATCTCGGCCATGGCACGGCTGACCGGCACCGGCTCGTAGGGGGTTCGAGCGAGGTGCAGACTGACCTCGAGCGGCGCCCATCGCCACAGTTCTCGTTCCAAGGCGAGATCGAAGGGTGCGATCACACCGATGCCCCGCTGAGCCAGAGGACCTTCGAACTCGGGAATGTTCAGTTCCATACGGTCCCTCGGCTTCGTCAAAGAGTTCCCTCAGCCTTGAGGATTGTTGACAATAATACGAGGCGCTCTTACGGTGTCAACGTGGATGCCCAGCCGGTCGTTGCAGTGCTTCATGCCGAAGCCGTGCCGGATCGTGCGTGGATGGCCCCGGTGGCCGAACACGCCACGGTGCGCTACACCGACGCCGCCGGTCTGGCCGACGCACTCGACGGCGCCGACATCCTCTTCGCGTACGACTTCCTCACCGACGCCCTGCCCGCGGCCTGGCACGCCGCGACCTCCTTGAAGTGGATCCATGTCGCCGCGGCCGGGGTCGACGCCCTCATGTTCCCCGACCTGCGCGACAGCGACGTGGTCGTCACCAATTCCCGCGGAGTCTTCGACGGGGCGATCGCCGAATACGTGCTCGCCCAGATACTTTCCTTCGCCAAGGACATCCCCGAATCCCTGCGGCTCCAGCGCGAGCACATCTGGAAGCACCGCGAGTCCGAACGCATCGCCGGTCGCTCCGTGCTCGTCGTCGGCACCGGTCCGATCGGCCGCGCGATCGCACGCCTGCTCTCGGCCGTGGGGATGACGGTCCGAGGCTCGGGCCGGCGCGCTCGCGACGACGACCCCGATTTCGGCACCGTCACCACGACCGCGGATCTACCCGGCGCCCTCGCCGACGCCGATTTCGTCGTCGTGGCCGCGCCTCTCACCGAGCAGACCCGGCACCTGTTCGACGCCCGGATGTTCGCCGCGATGAAGTCGCAGGCCCGCTTCGTCAACGTCGGGCGGGGCGAACTCGTGCGCACCGACGACCTCGTCGAGGCACTGCGGTCGGGCGCCATCGCCGGTGCCGCACTGGATGTGCTCGACGTCGAGCCGCTCCCCGAGGACCATCTGCTCTGGGACATGCCGAACGTCTCGATCACCCCGCACAATTCGGGGGATTTCGTGGGCTGGCGCGATGCGCTGGTGGACGTCTTCATCGACAATTTCCACCGTCACCGCAGTGGCGAACCTCTTCGGAACGTGGTGGACAAGAAGCTGGGTTACGTGCCCGGCGCGTGAGAGTCGGCATCGTCCGACGAGAAGGAGGCACGATGGAGCCCACAGACATGACCGCCGTCGAACTCGTGTCGGCGTTCTCCTCGGGCGAGTTGTCTCCCGTCGAGGTGACACGGGCCGTGCTCGATCGGATCGCGGCGCACGATCGCGAGATCAACTCGTTCTGCCTCGTCGACGAGGAGAAGGCCCTCGACCAGGCACGCCGCTCCGAGGAGCGGTGGCGGACCGGCTATTCGAAGGGTCTGCTCGACGGGGTCCCCATCTCGATCAAGGACGTCTTCCTCACCGACGGATGGCCGACCCTGCGGGGCTCGCAGGCCATCGACGAGAACCAGGACTGGAACGTCGACAGCCCGGTCGCGGCCCGGCTGCGCGAGGACGGAATGGTGCTGGTGGGCAAGACCACCACCCCGGAGATCGCGTGGAAGGCGGTGACCGATTCGGCCCTGTACGGGGTGACCACGAATCCCGTCGATACGACGAAGACTGCCGGTGGCTCGTCCGGTGGCAGCGCGGCGGCGGTCGCGGCCGGCTTCGGTCCGTGCTCCGTCGGCACCGACGGTGGGGGCAGTATCCGCATCCCCGCATCGTTCTGCGGCGTGGTGGGTTTCAAGCCCACTCACGGCCGGATCCCGATCTTCCCCGCCAGCCCGTTCGGGCCGCTCGCGCACGCCGGGCCGATCACCCGGACGGTCGAGGACGCGGCGCTGCTCACCGACATCCTCGCGCTGCCCGATCCCCGGGACCCGACGGCCCTTGCGCCGCCGCTGACGACCTTCCGCGGTGGCCTCAACCGCGAGGTGGTGGGGATGGACGTCGCCTATTCCAAGACCCTCGGCTACGTCGACGTTGACCCCGAGGTCGGTGAGATCGTCGACCGGGCGGTCCGCGTCCTCGACGAAACCGGGCTGCGCGTGACCGCCGCCGATCCCGGTTTCCCCGATCCGCTCGATGCCTTCGAGAACCTTTGGGCGGCAGGCGCAGCGACGATGCTGAAGACCTTCCCCGAGGGCACGCGCGACAAGGTGGATCCCGGTCTCGGACGCGTGTGGTCCCACGGCGAACAACTCGGTGCCGTGGACTATCTCGAGGCCCGTGCGGTCGCGGCGGCGGTCGGCATCACGATGGGGATCTTCCACCAGAAGTACAACGTGCTGATCACCCCGACGATGCCGATCCCCGCCTTCGAGGCCGGCCACGACGTGCCTCCGGATTCGTCGCTGACCTCGTGGCCGCAGTGGACCCCGTTCACCTATCCCTTCAATCTCACGCAGCAGCCGGCCATCAGCATCCCTGTGGGCACCACCTCGGCGGGTCTGCCCGTGGGTCTGCAGATCGTCGGGCCGCGGCACTCGGACGACCTGCTGCTCGCCGTCGCGCGATTCGCCGAGTACGCGTTGAGCTGAAGAAGCGGTCTGCACGGGAACGGCACCGCACAGACTGTGCGGTGCCGTTCCCGTGCGGTGCCCGTCTATGCGCGTGCGAAGCTCAGCGTCTCCCCCACGACCCCCTGGATCCACAGGTCGTTGCACGCGACGGCGAGTTCGGGCAGGCCATCCTCGATCGTCGCGAAGACGTTGCCCGGCACCCAGCCCACATCGCCGTTGAGCAACAGATTGTTCCGGCCGTAGAACAACGCGAGATCGGTCGCTCCCTGCTGCGCATGGGCCTGCGAGCCGGGTTCGTAACCGTATGCGGGATTACCGATCTCCCACGGTTCGAAGTCGAACAGGCACACATCCCCCGGGATCGGTGTCACCGTCGGGTTCTCCCGGTGCGGTGCCGCGGTGATCCTCGGGACGAGGGTGTAGAGCTCGTTGCGGGCGTACTTGGCGTGGAACGCCGAGCCGCTCTGCGGCAGGGCGTCCCACACCGCCGTGCAGGTGAGCGGTGCCTCGTCGTCGAGAAGCCTTGCTCTGCACGTGATGTCGCGCTTGTCGAGAGTGATCGTGATGTATCGGGTCACGCGGACTCCCTCGTTCGACGGATTATCGGACCTCGGCGAGGACCTCGGACCAGATCCCGAGCGCATCCTCGATCTGCCGGGTGGTGACGATCAGCGGCGGGATCATGCGCACCACGTTCATGTGCGCACCGCAGGTCAACAGCAGCACCCCCTTCTGCGCGGCGAGCTGCTGCGCTGCGGACGCCCGCTCCCGGTCGGGTGCTCCGTCGGTGGTGAACTCGAGGCCCACCATGAGGCCGAGGCCGCGCACGTCGCCGATGGCGTCGATCGTGTTCTCCCGTGCACCGGAGAGCAGTTCACGTCCACGTGCGGCGGCGTTGTCGACGAGCCCCTCCTTCTCGATCACGTCGAGAGTGGCCACGGCCGCCGCGCAGGAGACCGCATTAGCTCCGTACGTGCCGCCCTGCGATCCCGGACGGGCGCGCTCCATGAGTTCCTCGGAGGCGGCGATACCCGACAGCGGGAAACCGCTCGCGAGGCCCTTGGCGATGGTGATGATGTCGGGTCGCACGTCGAAGTGCTGATGCCCGAAGAACTTTCCGGTCCGCCCGAATCCGGTCTGGATCTCGTCGAAGACGAGCAGGATGCCGTGTTCGTCGGCCCGCTGCCGCAGTCCCTGGAAGAACCTGGTGTTGCCGGGGACGTAACCGCCCTCGCCCAGGACCGGTTCGACGACGAAGGCTGCGATCTCGTCCGGCGCCACGAGGGTCGCGAACAGGTAGTCCAGTTCCTGCAGGGCGAAATCGGTCGCTTCCTCCTCCGACCAGCCGTAGCGATAGGCCGTGGGGAAGGGAGCGACGTGTACACCGCCCATGAGCGGCGAGAACCCTGCGGAGAAACGGGTTCCGGAGGTGGTCATCGTGGCGGCGGCGACGGTACGGCCGTGGAAACCGCCGTGGAAGACGACGATTCCGGGTCGTCCTGTCGCCTGGCGGGCCAGACGCAGCGCCGCCTCGACTGCCTCGCTGCCCGAATTGGCGAAGAACAGCGAGTCGAGTCCTTCGGGGAGCACCGTGCCCAGACGTTCGGTGAGTTCGAGCAGGGGCCGGTGCATCACGGTCGTGTACTGCCCGTGGATCAGCGAGCCGATCTGCCGGCGGGCGGCCTCGACGACGTGCGGGTGACAGTGGCCGGTACTCGTGACGCCGATGCCGGCGGTGAAGTCGAGATACCGACGTCCGTCGGTGCCGTGGATGTAGCACCCCTCGGCGTGGTCGACGGTGACGGGCGTTGCCTGCAGCAGGCGGGGTGAAAGACGGGTCATGACGATCCCTCCGAACAGCCGAGGGCGCGAACCCTCGTGCCGGTTGTCGGATTGTTGACAATATGGATAACACGCGGGGATGGTCGACGCAACGGCGAGCGGTGTAACGGCAGCGTTTCGTCACTCGCACCGGAGGGCATCCGCACAGCAGGAAGCCGCATCGCCCACGGATGAGGACATCATGATCAGCAACGACGACATCGACACCCTCGCTCGCGCCACCGCGTACGGGCCGGACGGTGACAAGCTCGGACGCGTCGGAGAGGTCTACCTGGACAACGACACGGGCCGACCCGCCTGGATCACCGTCGTCACGGGTCTGTTCGGAACGCGCCGGCACTTCGCCCCGATCGACGAAGCCGTGCTCGACAGCACCGGAGTGCGCCTGCCCTTCGACAAGGACACGATCACCGGCGCCCCGAACATCGACGAGAACGGTGAGCTGACCCCGCTCGAGGAGGACGAGCTGTACCGCTACTACCGCCGGTTCGGGGACACCCCTGCAGGGGGTGGATCAACCGGCGATCAGGGCGGATTCACGGACGATCGGGCCGGGTTCACCGACGACCGCAGCGGCCTCGGCGAGCGGAGCGCAGCCGGTGGTGGCCTCGTCGGTGGCGCGGCCGGCGGACCGGGAGGCACCGGGACGCCGCACACCGGCGAGACGTACGGCACCACCACGTCGGCGGGAACCGGGCCCTCACCGACACCGCCCGACGTCGCGCGTGAGGAGATCGCCGGCAACTACCGGCCGAGCGAGGGCCAGCGGGACGAATCGCTCGAGCACTCGATGCCGGGGCATACCGCGTCGACGCCGTCCACACCGTCCGGGACCGCGGACTCGTCCACACCGTCCGGGACCGCGGACTCGTCCACACCGTCCGGGACCGCGGACTCGTCCACACCGTCCGGGACCGCGGACTCGGCGGCGGACACCGCCCGCCACGCAGCTCCCGGCAGCGACAGCGGCAGCGGCAGCGATCAGGAGATCGTCGGTCCGGGACCGACGGGGCCGGCGCACTTCACGCCGCCGCCGTCGGCCGACACGAGCACGGCCGATGCGAAGACGGACACGGCAGGCGGCGAGGACGCCGACCGGCCGCGCAAGCCGCGCCTGGTGCGCCGCGTCGTGACCACGGAGTACTACGAGGAGGAACCGGACGACGCGACCGGCGCCGACCGTTCCTGATCCACACACGAAGCCGGGACGACCACAATCGATGTGGTCGTCCCGGCTTCGTCGTGCGGTACCACGTGTCGCGCGGTACGGTCCTGCGATCTACAACCAGGTGTCCTCCGTGACAGAGGTGAGGAACGCTTCGAGGTCGTCGCGCCAGGGCGCCGGCGTCGTCTTCTCCGGTTCGATCCCGGTGTACTGCCCGCGGTAGAAGAGCAGCGGGCGTTCCTTCTCGTCGCGCACCTCGCTCAGCGACGACACGCGACCGAAGACCACCCAGTGGTCTCCCCCGTCGTGCACCGTCTCGACCGTGCAATCGATGTGCGCAAGCGATCCCGTCAGGACGGGTGAGCCCAACGGGGAGGGCGTCCAGTCGAGTCCGGCGAACTTGTCGGGTTCGCGAGAACCGAACCGCGCGCAGGTCTCCTGCTGTTCCTCGGCAAGGACGTTGACGCAGAAGCGGCCCGCTCGTTCGATGGCCGCCCACGACCGCGACTGCTTCGTGGGGCAGAACAATACGAGCGGCGGGTCGAGCGACAACGCTGCGAACGACTGGCACGCGAATCCTACAGGCGTTCCGTCGTCCTCGGTGGTGGTGATGACGGTGACGCCGGTGCAGAACTGCCCGAGCACGGTGCGGAAGGCCTGTGGGTCGATCGCACCGTTCTCTCCGGCCTCCGGCGCGGTCATTACTGCATTCCCACCGAGAAGTCGTGGCCCCACAGGCTCACGGCCGTGGATTCACGGGCGATCCAGTCGTCGTCCTCGACCTGCAGCCCCTCGCAACCGAATTCGACGTCGAATCCGCCGGGGGTCTTCATGTAGAAGGACAGCATCTTGTCGTTGACGTGGCGTCCGAGCGTCGCCGACATCTTGACCTTCTTCCGCAGTGCGCGGTCGAGGGCGAGACCGACGTCGTCGGAGTTCTCCACCTCGATCATCAGGTGCACGATGCCCGACGGGGTGGGCATGGGCAGGAAGGCGAGGCTGTGGTGGCGCGGGTTGCATCCGAAGAACCTCAGCCAGGCCGGTTTTCCGTCGGCGGGCCGGCCGACCATCTGCGGAGGCATCCGCATGGAGTCGCGCAGGCGGAAACCGAGCACGTCGCGGTAGAAGCGCAGCGATTCCTCGTCGTCGCGGGTCGAGAGCACCACGTGCCCGAGACCCTGCTCGCCGGTGACGAACTTGTGCCCGTACGGGCTGACGACGCGGCGGTGTTCGAGGGCGGCACCGTGGAACGCCTCGAGGGTGTTGCCCGACGGATCCTGGAAGACGATCAGTTCGTCGACGCGACGATCGGCGAGTTGCTCGGCGGTGCCCTCCTTGAACGGGACGCCTGCCGCGGAGAGACTGTCGCGAACCGACTGGAGATCGGCGGCGTTCGCGGTCTCCCAGCCCGAGACGAGCAGCGTGTCGGACTCGTGCGGCTCGATGACGAGCCGGGCCGGGAAGTCGTCCATCCGCAGGTACAACGCGTCGGCGTGGGTGCCCTTGCCCTCGATCATGCCGAGGACCTTGAGTCCGTACTCGCGCCAGGCCGGGACGTCGGTGGCGCCGATCCGGAGATATGCCAGCGACCGGATACTCATCTATTCGACTCCATCCGTGAGGAAATCCGCTGTCAGGCGGTTGAATTCGTCGAACTTCTCGAGCTGGGCCCAGTGGCCGCATCCACCGAACACGTGCAACTGTGCACGCGGGATCATCTTCAGCGCGACGAGTGCACCGTCGAGCGGGTTGACGCGGTCCTCGCGACCCCAGATCAGCAGTACCCGCTGACGGAGTTTGTAGGCGTCGCGCCAGAGCATCCCCTTCTCGAATTCGGCGCTGGAGAACGACTTCCCCATCGCCTTCGCCGCAGCGAGCGACTCGGGGGTGCTCGCCGACGCGAACCGCTCCTCGACTAGCTCGGGGGTGATCAGCGACTGGTCGAACACCATGATCCGCAGGAACGCCTCGAGATTTTCGCGGGTGGGCTCGTACGAGAACCGACCGAGATTCTTGACGCCCTCGGTGGGGTCGGGTGCGAACAGGTTGACGCTCAGCCCACCCGGCCCCATGAGGACGAGTCGCCCTGCGCGCTCGGGGTAGTCGAGCGCGAACCGCACGGCGGCACCACCACCGAGCGAGTTGCCGAGGAGGTGGACGCGGTCGGTGATCCCGAGCGTGTCGAGCAGGTCCTTCAGCGCGGACGCGCTGTGCACGAAGTACTGCGGATGCTCGGTCGGCTTGTCGGACCTGCCGTAGCCGGGCTGGTCGACGGCGAGCACGTGGAACCGTTGTGCCAGCACCGGAATGTTCCTGGCGAAGTTCGACCACGACGACGCGCCCGGGCCACCGCCGTGGAGCAGGACGATCGTGGTGTCGTTGCCGACGCCGGCCTCGTGGTAGTGCAGGCGAAGGTCGTCGCGGACCTGCGCGAAACGGGAGGTCGACTCGTAGGTGATCTCGTCGATTGCGGTCACATCCACCCCTAGACCATCGTGTCGGTGATCGGCAGACCGAACTCGGCGGCACCGAACATCACGTAGGCGCGCTCGGCGTCATTGGCGGCGTGCACACGACCGGCGTGCGCGTCGCGCCAGAAACGCTGGATGGGTGTGCCGTCCGCGAGTGCGGTGGCACCCGAGTTCTCGAAGAGACGGTCGATCGACGTGATTGCACGGCCGGTCGCGCGGACCTGGTCGCGACGCGCCCGCAGCCGCAGTTCCATCGGAACCTCCTCGCCGGCGAGGAGGTGGGCGTACTCGTCGGCGACGTTGCCCGACAGCTGACGCCAGGCCGCGTCGATGTCGCTGGAGGCCTCGGCGATGCGCACCTTGGCGAACGGATCGTCCTTGGCCTTCTCGCCGGCGTACGCCGCACGGACACGCTTGCCCTGGTGTTCGACGTGCGCCTCGTACGCGCCGTAGGCCATGCCGACGATGGGCGTCGAGATGGTCGTGGGATGGATGGTGCCCCACGGCATCTTGTAGACGGGTGCGGTGTTGCGCTCGAGCCCGGGCGAGGCGAGGTCGTTCATGGCCTTGAAGCTGAGGAAGCGGTGGCGCGGGACGAAGACGTCCTTCACCTTGATCGTGTTGGATCCGGTGCCGCGCAGGCCGACCACGTGCCACACGTCGTCGATCTCGTACTCGGAACGAGGGATCAGGAAGCTGCCGAAGTCGACGGGGCGGCCGTCCTTGATGACCGGGCCACCGACGACGACCCAGCTCGCGTGGTCGCATCCGGACGACCAGGCCCACGCACCGTTGACCTTGTATCCGCCGTCGACGACCTCACCGGCACCCATGGGCGCGTAGGACGAGGAGATGCGGACGTCGGTGTCGTCGCCCCAGACCTCTTCCTGGGCCTGCTGGTCGAAGAGTGCGAGGTGCCAGTTGTGGACGCCGATGATGCCGGAGACCCATCCGGTCGAGCCGCACGCGCTCGCGATGTTGCGCACCGCGGTGAAGAAGGTGACGGGATCGGCCTCGTATCCACCCCACTGGGCCGGTTGCAGAAGTTTGAAGAAGCCGGCCTCCTGGAGTTCCTTGATCGAGTCGTCGGGCACCCGGCGCAGATTCTCGGCCTCCTGCGCACGTTCTCGCAGCGTGGGCAGCAGAGCGTCGATCCGCTGCAGTACCTCGTGGCTGTCGTGGTCACCCACTGGACGCTCCCGTCTGTTCAGGAATTGATCGCTTGTACCGAGACTAGAACATGTTCTTATTCGTGTCGAGACGCGCCGCACCCGCAGGTAGACAATCCCTATGGCGGGACCAAAGTCCCCGAACCCTTCCCCTCGGGACGCGACTTCTATAACGTGTTCTAGAAGAGATTTCCGGAAGGAAGTGAGCGGACATGGCACAGATTCGCGAGATCGACGTCGGAGAGGTCCGGACGCGTTTCGCGCGAGGCTGGCACTGCCTCGGCCTCAGTCGCACGTTCAAGGACGGCAAGCCTCACGCCGTCGAGGCCTTCGGCACGAAACTCGTGGTGTGGGCCGACAGCAACGGCGACGCGAAGGTGCTCGACGCGTACTGCCGCCACATGGGCGGCGACCTGTCACAGGGCGAGATCAAGGGCGATTCGGTTGCGTGCCCGTTCCACGACTGGCGCTGGGGCGGCAACGGCAAGTGCACGGACATCCCGTACGCCAAGCGTGTTCCCCCGCTGGCCCGCACCCGTTCGTGGATCACGATGGAGAAGCACGGCCAGCTGTTCGTGTGGAACGACCCCGAGGGCAACACCCCGCCTCCGGAGGTCACCATCCCCGAGATCGAGCAGTACGGCTCGGACGAGTGGACGGACTGGACCTGGAACCAGATCCGGATCGAAGGTTCCAACTGTCGCGAGATCATCGACAACGTCGTCGACATGGCGCACTTCTTCTACATCCACTACGCCTTCCCCACGTTCTTCAAGAACGTCTTCGAGGGGCACATCGCGGAGCAGTACCTCAACACCCGCGGCCGGCCGGACAAGGGTATGGCGACGCAGTACGGGCTGGAGTCGACGCTCGAGTCGTACGCGGCCTATTACGGCCCCTCCTACATGATCAATCCGCTGAAGAACAACTACGGTGGGTACCAGACCGAATCCGTGCTGATCAACTGCCACTACCCGATCACGCACGATTCGTTCATGCTGCAGTACGGCATCATCGTCAAGAAGCCGCAGGGCATGTCACCCGAGCAGTCCGACGTGCTGGCCGCCAAGCTCACCGAGGGTGTCGGCGAGGGCTTCCTGCAGGACGTCGAGATCTGGAAGAACAAGACAAAGATCGACAATCCCCTGCTGTGCGATGAGGACGGTCCGGTCTACCAGCTCCGCCGCTGGTACGAGCAGTTCTACGTCGACGTCGCCGACGTGACGGAGAAGATGACGGGCCGCTTCGAGTTCGAGGTCGACACCGCCAAGGCCAACGAGGCCTGGGAGAAGGAGGTCGCCGAGAATCTCGAACGTAAGAAGCGCGAGGAAGAACAGGGCAAGCAGGAAGCGGAGGTGTGACGATGAGTGCCTCGACCCGGCGGAGCAGATGGGCGAAGTCCCCGGACTTCTCCCAGTGGCCCGAGCGGGCCGAGGCCGTCGCCGCCCAGACCGCGATCGACAAGATCAACTATCTGGATTCGGGTCAGCACGAGGTGCAGTGCCGCGAGTGCGGCACCTGCGTGCTGGTGCGCAAGAACAGCCTGTCGCACACGAGCGTGCAGTGGCAGGAGGATCCGGACACCGTGTGCCCGACCTTCCGCGAGACCGCCTCGCTCCGAGGCTCGTCCATCACACCGCGCGAAGGGTGTCCGCGGCTCCGGGAGAGCATCGACCGGGCCGTGCTCGACGGCACCCTTCCCGTACCGGACGGATCACCCACCTGACCGATTCCGACCCCGATCGACCCCGCGACGGCACCGTCCCTATCGGACGGTGCCGTCGCTCGTCGTCGGCCGGCGATATCGCGTTCCAGTGTCGGCGTCACCGCGTCTTCGCTTCACGTCCAGGACTCTTCACATTCGGGGATGGACTCGGCACCGCCATTTCTATAACGTGTTCTACATGACGAAGCAGGAGTACGACATCGTTGTCGTCGGCAGCGGTGCCGGCGGAATGACCGCCGCCCTCACCGCAGCCCGCAAGGGCGCCGACGTGGTCCTGATCGAGAAGGCGTCGCGCTACGGCGGGTCGAGCGCCCGATCGGGCGGCGGTGTGTGGATTCCCAACAACGAGGCGCTGAAGTCCGCCGGGGTGGACGACACCCCCGAAGAAGCCCGGAAGTACCTCCACAGCATCATCGGCGACGGCGTACCTGCCGAGAAGATCGACACCTACATCGATCGCGGACCGGAGATGCTCTCCTTCGTCCTGAAGAACAGCGCCCTCGAACTGCAATGGGTACCGAGCTATTCCGACTACTACCCCGAGGCGCCGGGCGGACGTCCCAGTGGCCGTTCGGTCGAACCGACGCCCTTCGACGGCCGCCGTCTCGGCGAGGATCTCGCTCTCCTCGAACCCGACTACGCCCGAGCTCCCAAGAACTTCGTCATCACCCAGGCCGACTACAAGTGGCTGAACCTGCTCATGCGGAATCCGCGCGGACCGGTTCGCGCCATGCGGGTCGGCGCTCGGTTCGTCTGGGCGAACATCACCAAGAAGCACCTGCTCGTCCGAGGCCAGGCACTCATGGCCGGGCTGCGGATCGGTCTGCGCGACGCCGGTGTGCCCCTGCTACTGGAGACGGCGCTCACCGACCTCGTCGTCGAGGACGGGGTCGTGCGCGGCGTCGAGGTGGTCGCGAACGGCGAGAAGTGCGTCATCCGTGCCCGCAAGGGCGTGATCCTCGCAAGCGGCGGTTTCGAGCACAACGCCGAGATGCGGGCGCAGTACCAGCGTCAGCCGATCGGCACCGAGTGGACCGTGGGCGCGAAGGCGAACACCGGAGACGGCATCCGCGCCGGACAGAAGCTGGGCGCCGCAGTCGATTTCATGGACGATGCCTGGTGGGGACCGTCCTTCACTCTCACCGGCGGCCCGTGGTTCGCACTGTCGGAACGCAGCCTCCCCGGGTGCCTCATGGTCAACGCCGCAGGCAAGCGTTTCGTCAACGAGTCGGCGCCCTACGTCGAAGCGACGCATGCGATGTACGGCGGCAAGCACGGCCGCGGCGAGGGACCGGGCGAGAACATCCCCAGCTGGCTGATCCTCGATCAGCGCTACCGCGACCGCTACACCTTCGCCGGCATCACCCCCCGCACTCCCTTCCCCCGCCGGTGGCTCGAGGCCGGGGTGCTCGTCAAGGCCGGTTCCGTCGCCGAACTCGCCGAGAAGATCGGGGTACCGGCCGACGCCCTCACCGAGACGGTGCAGCGGTTCAACGGCTTCGCCCGGGCCGGCAAGGACGAGGACTTCGGCCGCGGCGAATCCCACTACGACCACTACTACGGGGATCCGCGCAACAAGCCGAATCCGAGCCTCGGCGTGGTCGACAAGGCCCCGTTCTACGCGTTCAAGGTGGTCCCCGGCGATCTCGGCACCAAGGGCGGGCTCGTCACCGATGTCCATGGCCGGGTGGTGCGCGAGGACGGCAGCGTGATCGACGGCCTGTACGCGACCGGTAACGCCAGCTCCCCGGTCATGGGTCACACCTACGCCGGGCCCGGCGCCACCATCGGACCGGCGATGACCTTCGGCTATCTCGCGGCCCTGGACATCCTGGACCGCACGCGTGACGAACGTGCCGAAGAGCTGCGAGAATCCGCCGACACCGTGTGACCCGATCGACTCGCGTTCGAGCCGTAGAAAGGAAGTACCCGTGCCCATCGATCCCTCGGTTGCCGTCGGAGCCGAACTGCCCGCTCAGGAGTTCGAGTGGAGCAGCACCGATGTCCAGCTCTACAACCTCGGCATCGGTGCCGGGTCCCATCCCACCGACGCGGGTGAACTGCGTTACCTCCGGGACAGGGGTCCCCAGGTACTCCCCACCTTCGCGACCGTCGCCGCGACCTTCCACCAGGTCGAGCCGCCGAAGGTCTCGTTCCCCGGGATCGAGATCGATCTCGCCAAGGTCGTCCACGGCAGCCAGGAGGTGACCGTGCACGCGCCCATCCCCGCTTCGGGCAAGGGCCGCACGGTCACCCGCGTCGCCGAGGTGTGGGACAAGGGCAAGGCCGCGGTCGTCGTGCAGGAATCGGTGACCGAAGATCTCGACGGCAATCCCCTGTGGACCGCGCGGTCGTCGATCTTCGCCCGCGGTGAGGGTGGTTTCGGCGGCGAGCGCGGCCCGTCGGAGTCGGTGGAGTATCCCGATCGTGAACCGGACGCCGAGTTCGACGTGCCGACCCTTCCACAGCAGGCGCTGCTCTACCGCCTGTGCGGCGACCGCAATCCCCTCCACTCCGATCCCGAGTTCGCATCCGCGGCGGGCTTCCCGGCACCAATTCTGCACGGGCTGTGCACCTACGGCATCGTATGCAAGGCGGTGACCGACGGTCTGCTCGACGCCGACGCATCGCGCGTGAAGGGATTCCGCGCCCGGTTCGCCGGTGTGGTCTTCCCCGGCGAGACCCTCCGGGTGCGCGTGTGGAACGACGGCGACCGCAAACTCGTGACCGTCTCCGTCATCGAACGCGATCTCGCCCCTGCCCTGGCCGACGTGGTACTCACCGTGGCGTGATCGCCACGCCCTCCCGAAAGAGCGACATTCGAACATGACACTTCGTGATTCGTCGCCGCGCCTGTCGCGGCGCGGTTTCCTCGCGGCCGGCGCCGGTGCGTTGGCGGTCTCCGCCATCGGTGGATGGACCCCGGTACATGCCGTCCCCTCCGGGTCCGCGGCCTCGACGCTCCCCACTCCCCCGGTGTTCCCCGACGGCATCGATCTCTACCAGCAGGCGTACCAGAACTGGTCCAAGGAGATCATGCTGGACGCCATCTGGACCTGCGCGCCTCGCACCCCCGACGACGTGGTGCGCCTGGTGAACTGGGCGCACGAGAACGGATACACCATCCGTCCGCGCGGGGCCATGCACGGCTGGACACCGCTGACGATCGTCAACGGCGCACCCGTCGACCGGGTGATCCTCGCCGACACCATGCTCCATCTCGACTGGGTCCAGGTGAACCCCGGAGGCTCCCCCGCGACCGTCACGGCAGGTCCCGGCGCGACGCTCGACGTCATCACCACTGCATTGCAGGACCACGGTCTCGGACTCGCGAATCTTCCTGCGCCCGGCGTGTTGTCGATCGCCGGGGCGCTCGCCGTCAACGCGCACGGCGCCGCCCTGCCCGCCAACGGTGAATCCACCCTCCCCGGTCACACCTTCGGGTCGCTGAGCAATCTCGTGACCGAACTGACCGCCGTCGTGTGGGACGGCAGCGCCTACGCACTGCGTACCTTCACCCGCGCCGATCCCGAGATCACCCCGCTGCTCACGCATCTCGGCCGGACGTTCATCACGTCCGTCACGTTGCAGGCCGGACCGAACTATCGCATGCGCTGCCAGTCCTTCACCGACATCACCTGGCAGGAGCTGTTCTCCCCCGCCGGTTCGCCGGGTCGGACCTTCGAGTCGTTCGTCGATTCGGCGGGGCGGGCCGAGGCGATCTGGTATCCGTTCACGGAACGTCCGTGGATGAAGGTGTGGTCGCTCGCACCGGAGAAGCCGGCCACCTCGCGGGAGGTCACCGGGCCGTACAACTACCCGTTCTCCGACAACGTGCCCGAACCGATCACCGACCTGCTGGGGCACATCACGGCCGGGAACACTTCGATCGCACCGGCTTTCGGTCAGACCTATTACGGCGTGACCGTGGCCGGTCTCGCAGCGACGGGATCGTCCGACATCTGGGGCTGGTCGAAGGATCTGCAGTTCTACATCAAGGCGACCACCCTGCGACTGACCGAGGGTGGCGGTGCGGTGCTCACGAACCGCACCAACATCGCCAACGTGATCCACGACTTCGCGCACTGGTTCTCCGAGCGCATCGAGCACTACCGCAGCCTGGGACAGTTCCCTCTCAACGGTCCGGTCGAAATCCGGTGCTGCGGACTGGATCGGCCGGAGGACGTCCTCGTCCCGTCGGCGGGACCGCCGACGATCGCGTCGACCCGCCCGCGTCCCGACCACCCGGAATGGGACACCGCCATCTGGCTCAACGTTCTCGGTGTCCCGGGAACTCCCGGCATGTTCGCCTTCTACCGGGAGATGGAGCAGTGGATGCGGCAGCGGTACAACGGAAGCGACTCGACCTTCCGGCCGGAATGGTCGAAGGGCTGGGCGTTCGGTCCCGACCTGCCGTACACCGACGAGCAGATCCTGACGCAGGGCCTGCCCGACACCTACCGGGAAGGTGTTCCCTCGGACGAGAACTGGGATTCGGCTCGCGCGGTCTACAACCGTCTCGATCCGCATCGGGTCTTCAGCAACACCTTCATCGACACCCTGCTCCCCTGATCTCCCACGGGCGTCCTCGCTCACCACGGGCACAGCGCAGTCCTTTGCTAGGGTTCGCATCATGCGGAACGTGCGAAGGTGGATCGGTGCTGCTGCTGTGCCCGTGCTGGTTCTCGCGGGAGGTGTGACACTCGCGGGAACCGCGGTGGCCCTTCCCGACACGGGTTCGGTCGCCGTGTCGAACGGCACCGACGCCCCGGTGACCTTCGAGGCCGACGGCACCACCTTCCACGGCAGCCTCCGCAACCCGGACGGAGCCGCGGTGGCCGCCGCACTGCTGCTCCCGGGCAGCGGCACCACCGATCGCAACGGCAACCAGCCCGGCTGGGCGGCCGACACCCTGGTGCGCACCGCGGACGCACTCGCCGCCCACGGCATCGCGAGCCTGCGCTTCGACAAGATCGGGGCCGGTGAGACGGGCCTCGGGTCCTACACGGTCGAGACCATCGGCGAGTACGGCTTCACCGAGCAGGTCGACCACGCCGAAGCCGCGGTGCGTCTGCTCGCTGAACACACCGGAGTCTCCCCCGAGGAGATCCTCGTCCTCGGACACAGCGAGGGTGCACTGACCGCGCTCGCACTCGCCGATCGCGGTATCGGAAGCGGCTTCGCACTTCTCGCTCCGCTGCCGATGCGCTACCTGGACCTGCTGACCGCCCAGCTGAATGCCGTGGTGGATTCCGGACAGCTCGGCCCCGACGGCGAGGCGGTCCGGGCCGACCTGCCGCGTGCCGTCGAGTCGCTGCGGACGACCGGGGCCTTCCCCACCGATCTGCACCCGATCCTCGCGCAGTTCGGCATGAACCCCGCGAACGCGAAGTTCCTCTTCGAGTCCGACCAGCTCGACCCGGTTGAGCTCGCCGCGGAGCTGGCGGCCGACACCCCGGTGCTGCTCACCTGTTCCGACAAGGACCTGAACATCAACTGCGCGCAGGTCGAGCCGCTGCGAAACGCCCTCGCCCACACCGACCTGCAGTTCGAGCACTTCACCACCGCCAACCACAGTCTCGAGGAACTCGGCCCGCTGCAGCCCGGCCCGGCCGACCAGGTGGCGCTGCTGCCCACCTCGTTCGAGTTCTCGGCGGCGATCGACAGTTGGGCGGCCGCACGCGGTCGCTGACTGTCGTGTTGTAGGTGATTGTCGTGGTGTAGCTCGGGTATCCCGGGCACATGACAGCACTGCACGCCGTGGCCCTGAACTGCACGCTCAAGCCGTCCCCCGCCGAGTCCAGCACCGACAAGATGGTGGCGCACGTGTTCGACGCACTGTCGAAGCACGACGTCAGCGTCGAAACCGTCCGGGTCGTCGACTTCGACGTCAAGCCCGGTGTCGAAGCCGACATGGGCGATGGGGATCAATGGCCGGAGATCGTCGAGCGCATCGTCTCGGCCGACATCCTGCTCGTCGCCACACCGACCTGGGTGGGACACATGTCGAGCGTCGCCCAGCGCGTCCTCGAGCGGCTCGATGCCGAACTGTCGAACACCGACGACGAGAACCGTCCACGCATGGTGGGCAAGGTCGGGATCGCCGCAGTCGTCGGCAACGAGGACGGCGCGCACAAGATCGTCGCCGACCTGTTCCAGAGCCTCAACGACATCGGTTTCTCGATCCCTGCGCAGGGCTCGACCTACTGGAACGGCGAGGCGATGTCGGGCACCGACTTCAAGGATCTCGACGAGATCCCCGAAGCGGTGCGCTCGACCACCGAATCCGTCGCCCGCAACGCCGTGCACCTGGCGACGCTGTTGCGTCAGCGCCAGTACGCGCCCTACCCGGGATGAACCCACCCGCCGGCCGGACGCCGACGGTCAGCGGCTGACGGCCTTTTGGTACCTGCGGATCGCGAACGGCACGAACACGATCAGCATCAACGCTGTCCACATCAGCGACGCGAGGACCGGATTCTGCAGGGGCCACACGTCGGGGGGCGGCACCATGGGATTGGTGTTGCCGAACAGTTCGCGGACCGCCTGCGTGACGGCCGAGATGGGATTCCACTCGGCGATGACGCGCAGCACCGTCGGCATCGACGACGGGTCGACGAACGTGTTGGCGATGAACGACAGCGGGAAGATCACCATGAAGCTCGCGTTGTTGAAGACCTCGGGCGTGCGGATCCACATGCCGATCACGGCCATCACCCACGACAGGGCGTAGGCGAACAACAACAGCAACAGGTAGCCGGCGAGCGCCTCACCGACCGAGGTGTTGATCCGCCACCCCACGAGAAGACCGGTCAACGACATCACCACGAGGCTGAGCACATTGATCAGCACGTCGGTGCTGGTGCGTCCGATGAGCACCGCGGACGGGGCCATCGGCAGCGACCGGAACCGGTCGATGATGCCCTTCTGCAGGTCTTCGACCATCCCGAGGCCCGTCCAGGTGGATCCGAAGATGACCGTCTGGGTGAAGATGCCTGCGATGAGGAACTCCCGGTACGAGACGCCGGGAACGTCGATCGCGCTGCCGAAGACGTATGCGAAGAGCAGCACGAACATGATCGGCGACAGCGTCGTGAAGACCAGCAGATCCGGCACACGCTTGATCTTGATCATGTTGCGCTTGGCAATGGTCAGGCCGTCGGATGCGACCATCTCGAGTGTGTTCACGACACCGCCTCCTCGACCTTCTCGTCCGTGCCGCGACCGGTGAGCGTGAGGAACACGTCGTCGAGGGTCGGTTTCCGCAGTGCGACGTCGGAGACCCGGATGCCCGCGGCCGACAGCTTCCCGAGCGCCGTCACGAGCCCGTCGGTTCCGCCGCCCGAGTCGCCGCTGACCGGCACGGTGATGCGGCCGGTACTGCGCTCGACCCTGACCTCCCCGGACGCCACCGATTCGAGCTCGCGAACCGCGCGGTCGCGCTGATCGGAGTCGGTCACGGCGAGTTCGATGCGTTCGCCACCGACGCGGCTCTTGAGCTCGTCGGCCGTGCCGCGGGCGATGACCGTGCCCCGATCGATCACGACGATGTCGTCGGCGAGGCGTTCGGCCTCGTCCATGTACTGCGTCGTCAGCAGCAGCGTCGTGCCGCGTTGCACGAGGGTGTCGATGACGTCCCACAACCCGAGGCGGGCCCGCGGATCGAGACCCGTCGTGGGTTCGTCGAGGAACAGCACCGGAGGATCGGCGACGAGCGCACCGGCGAGGTCGAGGCGGCGTCGCATACCGCCCGAATAACCCTTGACCGGGCGATCGCCCGCTTCTTCGAGATCGAACTGTTCGAGCAACTCGCGTGCCCGGAGGCGACTGCGTTTGGCGCCGAGGTGGTACAGCCGGCCGACCATCTCGAGGTTCTCGAAGCCTGTGAGATATTCGTCGACCGCCGCGTACTGCCCCGATGCTCCGATCCTGGAGCGGAGCTTTCGCGCCTCGGTGAGGACGTCGTATCCCGCCACTTCGGCGCGACCGGCATCGGGGACGAGCAGTGTCGTCAACACCCGCACCGTGGTGGTCTTTCCGGCCCCATTGGGCCCGAGGAGCGCGGTGACCGTCCCCTCCGGCACTCGCAGATCTACCCCGTCGAGCGCTCTGAGCTGCCCGTATGTCTTGATCAGTCCTTCTGCAACTATGGCGTCGGCCATCAGTTTCTCCCCTGACTGTGGTGGTGAGCACAGTGTGCACGAAGAGACCGACACGGTTCGACGGGTTTTCTCATCGCTCCGCCGGGAGGATCGCTCAGCCCGTCACCCGGGCGGCGTTGCCGGCGTCGATCGGCAGCACGGTGCCGGAGATGTGTGCGGACGCCTCGTCGGCGAAGAACAGAACCGCACGGGTGACCTCGGCCGGGTCGAGCCACGGCACCGGTTGTGCGTGCAGGGAGGTGAACACCGGAGCGACATCGTCGGCGGTCGGATGTTCGAGGTCGGGCCGCAGCATCCCGTAGAGCGCGTCGTTGTGGATCATCGGCGTGGAGATGTTGCCCGGGGCGACGGCGTTGACGGTGATGCCGTTCTGCGCGAGGTCCAGGGCCGCGCTCTTCGTCAGGCCGATCACGCCCCACTTCGACGCCGCATACGCGGCCATGTTGGTGTTGCCCGCTCGGCCGAGCATCGACGACACCGTGACGATACGACCGTAGCCGCGTTCGATCATCCCCGGCGTGACCGCGGCGACGGTGTTGAACACCCCGGTGAGATTGGACGCGATCGCTTCGTCCCACATCTCCTGCGGCATGCGGTACACCGGTGCCGCGACCGACACCCCGGCATTGGCGACCGCGATGTCGATCCGCCCGAGTTCGGCGTGGGCACGAGCCACCAGCGCGTCCATCGCCGGACGGTCGGCGGTGTCGAGTGTCGCAGAGACGGCGCGGCGACCGGTCGCCTCGACGAGTTGCACCGTCTCCGCGAGGTCCTCCTCGGTCGCCAGCGGATATCCCACCACCGGTGAGTCGGAACACCGGTCGCAGACGACCACGTCGGCGCCTGCCTCGGCGAATGCGACGGCGTGCGAGCGTCCTTGGCCCCGCGCCGCTCCCGTCACGAATGCGACCCTGCCCTCGAAACCCATCATGACGTCCTTCCGTCGGCGCGTGATCGCCTCCCTTGTACCGCGCCGAGCGAAAGGACGGATGGGTGATTCCCGGACAGCGGACATGCCCGGGGAGCAGGCACGAATCAGACGGGGATCAGAGCCCGGTCCGGGCCTTCACCCGTCCCTGTTCGATGGCGTCGTGCAGCGCCTGCAGGTCGCGTTCGTTGCGGTCCGCGTAGGCCACCGCGAACGACGAGACCGCCTCGTCGAACTCCTCGTCCGTGCCGAGATAGGCCGCCAGTGCGATCCGGTCGCCGGCCCGCGCATGGGCGAAGGCGAGGACTCGGCCGCAGAGTCGGCCGTAGAGCTTCAGGCCCTTGGGCACCATCTCCTCGATCACCGCCGAACCCTTGCCGTCGCGGAGCTGACGGATATAGAAATCCCGGTTCACCCCGTCGGCCCCGGCGCCCTGCTGCCAGCCGAGGAAGATGTCGCTCGCCGACTGCATCAGCCGCTGACCGTTGACGACCCGTTCGCCCTCGTTCCGGAAGGTCGGACCGTCGACGTAGTACGACAGCACCGAACGCTGGGCCTCCTTCGCCTGCAGGAACAACGGATCGTCGTCGTCCGCACCGCGCAGCAGGAGGATCCACGCCCGCGTGCCGACACTGCCCACTCCGACGACCTTCCGCGCGGCCTGGACCAGTTCGAACTGTTCGAGGAGGACTCGGCGGTCCCACTGTAGTGTCGCCCGGTACGAACGGACACGGCCGTACAACTCGTCGTAGATCGCCTCGGCGTCGAGGTCGGCGAAGACCTCTTCGACGGGCACGATGAGCGGCGGATCGCTGATGATCCGGCGGTGACCGTCGATGATGGTGGTCAGCTTCTCCAGTGCCTGGAGGCTGTCGCGGCGCGAGGCCTTGTCGAGCGCTTTCCGCGTGCGTTTTCCCATCTTCGCATCCAGCAGGCCGCCCAACTCCGCTATCTCGGTCGTGGGATCGAGGTGGGAGTACCGCACGGCCAGATTTCCGAGTTGCGCTTGCCTACAGATCGTCTCGCGGTACTCTGCGGCACATGCCCGGGTGATCTTCCGGCGTTCCTTCGCGGTGAACCCGTTGTCGCGACCGGCGATCTCGAGGCTTGCGACCAGGCGCTTGACGTCCCATTCGAACGGCCCCGGATAGGTTTCGTCGAAGTCGTTGACGTCGAAGGCCGTTCTCCGTTCCGGAGTCGCGAACAGGCCGAAATTGCTCGCGTGGGCGTCGCCGCACAGCTGTGTGTGCAGACCACTGTCGGATGTGCGCGACAGATCGTCGGCCATCACCAGTGCAGCACCGCGGAAGAACGCGAACGCCGACGTCGCCATGCGGCCGTACCGGACCGGAACGAGCTGGGGGACGCGCGACTGCGCCTGACTCTCGAGCAACGCGATCGGATCCCGGGACGACTCCCCGAGATCGGCCAGCGACTCGACGGGAGTGCCCCTCCGAGCGGCGAGACCGTTCTGGACCCGCTGTTCGCGAGTCGGATGCACGACATGTCCGTCCGTGACCGACATGGGTCCTCCCACGGGGATATCACCGGAGTGTGGGCCTTCATAGTAGGCAGGCCTGCGGTCCCCTGGGAGGGAAACGGCGTCAGGACCGCGACAGCACCAGCCCTGAGGTCGGAACTCCTGTTCCTGCCGTGACCAGGACGTGGTCGACGTCGTCGACCTGGTTGACGGCCGTGCCGCGGATCTGCCGTACGCCCTCCGCGATGCCGTTCATGCCGTGGATGTAGGCCTCGCCCAGCTGACCGCCGTGCGTGTTGATCGGTAGCCGTCCGCCCACCTGGATGCCGTCGGCGACGAAGTCCTTGGCCTCACCGCGGCCGCAGAAACCGAGTTCTTCGAGCTGCATGAGCACGTACGGGGTGAAGTGGTCGTAGAGCACGGCCGTGGCGATGTCCTGCGGCCCGATGCCCGCCTGCTCCCACAACTGGTCGCCGACGATGCCCATCTCCGGCAGGCCTGTGAGCCCGTCCCGGTAGTAGCTGGTCATGATGTACTGATCGGGTCCGCTCCCCTGCGCCGCGGCCGCGATCATCGCTGGGGTCTGCTTCAGGTCCTTCGCCCGCGCGGCGCTGGTGACGACGATCGCGACGCCGCCGTCCGACTCCTGGCAGCAGTCGAGCAGGTGCAGCGGCTCGGCGATCCACCGCGAGTTCTGGTGGTCCTCGAGCGTGATCGGCTTGCCGTGGAAGAACGCCTTCGGGTTCGTGGCGGCGTGCGCCCGATCCGCGACCGCCACGGCGCCGAAGTCGGCGCTCGTCGCACCGGAGACGTGCATGTAGCGTTGCGCGACCATCGCGACGAACGAGGCCGGTGTACTCAGCCCGTGCGGGTAGGAGAACGCGTTGTCGGTTCCCGACGAATTCACCTGTGCGGCAAGGTCAATGTTGACCTGCCCGTACCGCGCGCCGGACCGCTCGTTGAACGCCCGGTACGCGACCACCACGTCGGCCACGCCGGTCGCGACGGCCATCGCCGCCTGCTGCACCGTCGCGCACGCCGCACCGCCGCCGTAGTGGATGCGGGAGAAGAACTTCAGGTGCGGAATGCCCACCGAACGGGCCACGGCCACTTCGGTGTTGGTGTCCATCGTGAACGAGACCAGACCGTCGACGTCGGCCGGGGTCAGTCCCGCGTCGTCGAGGGCGGCGCACACCGCTTCGGCCGCGAGGCGGAGTTCGCTGCGGCCGGAGTCCTTCGAGAAGTCGGTCGCGCCGATGCCGACGATCGCCGCTGCACCCGACAGGCCGCTCATGCGGTGCCTCCGATCACGAAAGTAGCTGTGGCCGTGATGTGTTTGCCCAGACTGTTGGTGCCGGTGATGTCGACGGTGACCAGTCCGTCCTCGACGGACGCGACGGTGCCCGAGAGGGTCAGGGTGTCGTAGGCGTACCAGGGCACACCCAGTCTCAGCGAGATCGACTTCACCACCGCGCGGGGGCCGGCCCAGTCGGTGACGTAGCGCTGCACGAGGCCGGTGTCGGTGAGGATGTTGACGAAGATGTCCTTCGATCCGCGCTGCTGTGCCTTGTCGCGGTCGTGGTGCACGTCCTGGAAGTCGCGTGTGGCCAGGGCCGTCGACACGATGAAGGTGGGATCGGCGTGGATCTCGAGGGAGGGCAGGCTCACGCCCGTCGTGACGGTCGGGGTGCTCACACGTCCTCCTCGAGGGGCTTCCAGGCGTACAGCGTCCACGGCTGCCCGCCGGTCTCGTCGTCGCCGGGGAAGTCGAGGAAGGTGACCTCGACCGGCATCCCGATGCGTACCTGTCCAGGGTCGACGTCGCGGAGTTCACCGAGCATCCGGACACCCTCGTCGAGTTCGACGAGCGCGACGACGAAGGGCACCTGCCGCCCCGGCACCTTGGGAGCGTGGTGGACGACGAAGCTGAACACCGTTCCGCGACCGGAGGATACGACGTAGTCGGTGGTTTCCGACTTGTCGAGCCAGAGCGCCGGGACGGGTGGGTGCTGCAGGGTGCCGTCGGGGCGTCGCTGGATGCGCAGTTCGTGGGTGGCCACGCCGTCCCAGAAGAATTGCGTGTCGCGGGAGACGGACGGGCGGAGCATCCGCGTGGGGTCGAGATCGTCGGGTACCGCGGATGTGGGCCGGTCTTCCGACGTCTCCGCGCGCTCGTCCTTCGACGGCGGTGCGAACTTCAGGATGCGGAAGAGCATCTCGGCGACGACCTCGTCGCCGACCTTCCACAGGTTGCGGGTGGTGAAGAACCATCCCTCTCCGAGCCCGGTCCGCTTCGGGCCGACGACGTCCTCGAGGGTGGATTCGATCGTCACCTGCTCGCCGTGGCGCAGGTAGCGGTGGTAGATCTGGTCGCAGTTGGTGGCGACCACCGAGGTGTAGCCGGCGTCGTCGAGGATCTGCGTCATCCGGCCGAGCGGGTCGTCCTTCTCGCGTTCGGCGCCGAGGCCGCGCATCGTCCACACCTGCGCCATCGCGGGCGGGGCCACGAGACCACCGTGACCGGCTGCGATCGCCGCGGTCTCGTCGGTGTAGATCGGGTTGTCGTCGCCGATCGCCTCGAGCCAGTTGCGGATCATCGGCATGTTCACCGGATCGCGGCCGGGTCGCGGCGCGGACGGGCCGTCGCCGCGGACCTTCTCGGCCGCCTGCCGGATCTCCTCGGGGATCCTCCCCCGAGCATCTCGTGTCACCGAACCTTGTGTCACCGAATCTCGTGTCACCGAATTCTCCTGCCTCACCGCGGGACCCGCGGCATGCCCAGACCGGCGGTGGCGATCAGTTCGCGCATCACCTCGTTGACGCCACCGCCGAAGGTGATGACGACATTGCGTTTGGCCATCATGTCGAGCCAGCGGAGCAGATCGGCGGTGTCGTCGTCGGCCGGATCGCCGAAGGCACCGACGATCTCCTCGGCGAGGCGCCCGACGCGCTGGATCCGCTCGGTGGCGAACACCTTGGTCGCCGAGGCATCGGCGATGTCGACGGCGTCGTTGCTGCTCGCCGCGACCTGCCAGTTGAGCAGTTCGTTGAGTCGCCAGGTCGCGTGGATCTCGCCGAGTGCGCGTCGCACCTCGGGGCGGTCCCGGAGTTCGTGGGCGCGGACCCATTCGACGAGCCGGTCGTAGATGCCGGCGACGCGACCGGCCGGGCCGAGCATGACGCGTTCGTGGTTGAGTTGGGTGGTGATGAGCTTCCAGCCCTTGTTCTCCTCGCCGACGAGCATCTCGACGGGAACGCGTACGTCGCTGTAGTAGGTGGCGTTGACGTGGTGGGCACCGTCGCACGTGATGATCGGCGTCCAGCTGAAGCCGGGATCCTTGGTGTCGACGATGAGCACGGAGATGCCGCGGTGACGCGAGTCGGCGGGGCCGGTGCGGACGGCGAGCCAGATGTAGTCGGCGTCGTGCCCGCCGGTGGTGAAGATCTTCTGTCCGTTGACGATGTAGTGGTCGCCGTCGCGGACGGCGGTGGTGCGCAGGGCGGCGAGGTCGGTACCGGCCTCGGGTTCGGAGTAGCCGATGGCGAAGTGCACCTCGCCGGCGAGGATGGCGGGCAGGAACTTTCGCTTCTGTTCGTCGGTCCCGTAGACCTGCAGGGTCGGGCCGACGGTCTGCAGGGTGACGCTCGGCAACGGCACGTCGGCGCGGACGGCCTCGTTGGCGAAGATCTGCTGTTCCACGTCGCCGAAGCCGCGGCCGCCGAACTCGACGGGCCAGCCTACGCCGAGCCAACCGTCCTTGCCCATGCGACGCACGACCTCGCGATAGGTGGGGCCGTGCCGCTCCGTGCGCATGATCGCAGCCTCCTCGGGTGAGACGAGGCTGCTGAAGTAGCGCCGCAGTTCGGCTTGCAGTGCGCGCTGGTCGTCGGTCAGATCGATGAACACCGGGCCCCCACGAGGTCGAGTCGGTACGAGGCGCCGCCGAGCAACCGGGCGAGGTCCTTGGCGGTCGACGAGTACTTGTGCAGCGGATAGGTCTCGTCCACACCCACGCCGCCGTGCAGGTGGTGCAGCACCCGCATGGCCGGCGGCAGTTCGGCGGCGATCCAGTAGGCGGTGATGTCGAGATCGTCCGCGGCGTCGAGACCTTCGGCCAGGCGCCAGACCGACGACAGCGCCGCGACGTGCAGGGTGCGGGCGGTGACGTAGACGTCGGCGATCTGCTGTGCGACGGCCTGGAAGGTCGCGAGCGGCTTGCCGAACTGGTGCCGCTCGCTGACGTGCTTCGCCGTGAGTTCGGTTGCCCCGGAGAGCAGTCCGTCGGCGAATGCCGCCACGGCGGCGAGCGCGATCCGGTGGAGTGTCGCCACGGCGTCGGTGCCGGATTCGGCGAGCAGGACACCCACGGCGCCGTCGGCGCGCACCGAGAACTCGGGAGAGCCGGTCGAGGTGGGGCTCGAACGCAGGGTCATGCCCACGGCGTCGGGAGCCACCGCGACCACGCCTGCGTCGGTGGGCAGCAGCACCACGCGTGCCCGGTCGGCGTAGGGCACGGCGACGAACGAACCGGTGACCGCGTGGCCCCCGTCGGTGGCGACCGCCGTGGCGGCCGGTTGCTCCGGGAAGGCGCGTCCCGGTTCGCCGAGCGCGGCTGTGAGCACGGCTCCTTGGGCGACGCCTGCGAGCAGGTCGTCCTGTTGCTGTTCGGAGGCGAGCGCGAGGATCGGCAGCACGCCCAGGCCGAGGGTGGCCAGGGCCGGGGTCTGCGCGGCTCCGCGTCCGATCTCGGTGAGCACGGTGGCGACCTCGCCGAGCCCGAGGCCCGACCCGCCGAGACGCTCCGGCAGAGCGAGCGAGAGCAGGTCGGCGTCGGCCAGCGCGGCCCACAACGCGTCGTCGGTGAGGCCGCGTTTCAGGAGACCGGCCGCCACACCGGCGATTTCCTCCTGTGTCTCGTCACGTGCGAAGTCCACGGTCACCCACCTTCGAATAGAACGTGTTCTAGTTGTAGCACTCCCCGGCGCCCTGCGGAAGGACCGCTCAATCGCGCGGCAGGCCCAGGAGCCGCTCGGCCGCCATGGTGAGCAGGATCTGCTCGGTTCCGCCGGCGATCGTCAGGCACCGGGTGTTGAGGAACTCCCGGGTGAACGGACCTTCCACCCAGCCGGCCTCGCCCGCGAGATCCATGGCGAGCTCGGCGGTGTCCTGCCGCTGCCGCACACCGATGAGCTTGCGGACGCTGGACGCGGCGCCCGGATCCTGCCCTTCGAGCTGCGCGAGGGTCGCCCGCAGATCGAGGAGCGAACCGACCGTCGCCTCCCCGATCTGCGTCGCGATGCGGTCCTCGGCGACGGGATCGCCGGGGGTCGACAGTTCGAGCAGTTCCTCGATGCGCGGCCCCAGCGACGACTTGCCCCCCATTGCGACGCGTTCGTTGGCGAGGGTCGTGCGGGCCAGCTTCCAGCCGTCGCCGAGATTGCCCACCACGCAGTCGTCCGGCACGAAGACCGAATCGAGGAAGACCTCGTTGAACAACGCGTCGCCGGTGATCTCGCGCAGCGGCGAGATCGTGATGCCCGCCGACTTCATGTCGACGAGGAAGTAGGTGATGCCCTTGTGCTTGGGGACGTCGCGGTCGGTGCGGGCGAGACAGATCGCCCAGTCCGCCTGCTGTGCGAGCGAGGTCCACACCTTCTGCCCGCGCAGCACCCATCCGCCGTCGGCCTTCTCGGCACTCGTGCGCAGCGCCGCGAGGTCCGAGCCGGCGCCGGGTTCGGAGAACAGCTGACACCAGACCACATCGCCGCGCAGGGTGGGCATCACGAAACGCTCGATCTGCTCGAGTGTTCCGTGTGCGAGGACGGTCGGAATCGCCCACCAGCCGATCACGAGGTCGGGACGTTCGATGCCGGCGGCGGCGAGCTCCTCCTGGACGACGAGCTGTTCGGCGGCGCCGGCTCCGCGACCGTAGGGCGGCGGCCAGTGCGGCGCGAGCAGGCCCGATTCGGCGAGGGCGACACGGCGCTCGGATTCGGGTGCGGCGGTAATCTTCTCGACCTCCGCGCGGATCCGCGCGCGTTTCTCCTCGTGATCGGACAGGTCGATACCGAGGTGACGGCGCGCGCCGTCGCGGACCAGGGTCGTCAGCCGCGAGCGCCACGCGGTGGAACCGCCGAGCACCTGGCGGGTGGCGACCGCACGGCGGAGATAGAAGTGTGCGTCGTGTTCCCATGTGAACCCGATGCCGCCGAGCACCTGGATCGCGTCCTTGGCGGTCTGCACCGCGGCATCGAGTGCGATCGCTGCGGCGGCCGCCGCCGCGATCGGCAGTTCGTCGGGCTGCGCGTCGACGGTGACCGCCGCATCCCAGGCCACGGCCCGGATCTTCTCGGTGCGGCAGAGCATTTCGGCGCAGATGTGTTTGACGGCCTGGAACGAACCGATCGGTTTTCCGAACTGTTCGCGGATCTTCGCGTACTCGACGGCGGTGGTCAGCGCCCAGCCGGCGAGACCGGCCAGCTCCGCGGCGGCGAGGCCGGCGGTCAGGTCGCGCACGAAGCCGGCCGGGACGGTCGCGACCCGATCGACCGGGACCGTCGCGTCGTCGAGGCGGACGCGGGCCACCGCGCGGGAGGCGTCGATGGTCTCGAGCGGTTCGACGTGCAGACCCGGATCATCGGCCTCGACGAGCGCCCAGCTCTCGACGGCCGGATCACCTTCACCCGCGACACGGACGAGCACGGCGACCCCGGCTTCGGCACCCACGGCCGGTCCGGCCTCACCGCGCAGCAGGACTCCGTCACCCGCCGGCTCCGCGGTCACGGGCGAGTCGAGAGCGAGCGCGGTGGGGACCTCACCCTCGGCGAGCCGTTCCGTCGTCTTGGCGACGGTCTCACCGGCACGGCCGAACACGAGGGCGGCCACGACGGTGGTCAGGATCGGGCCCGGTGCGAGTTCGTAGGCGGCCTGCTCGAGCATGACGGCCAGGTCCACGGTGGTCGCGCCGAGGCCGCCCGCCTCCTCCGGGACGGCGACGCCGAAGACTCCGAGTTCTGCGAGGGAGGACCAGCCGTCGCGCCACGTCGCGTCGCTTGCGCGACGTATCGTCGACATGGGGTCTACGGCACGTGACCAGGCCTGGACAGATGCCTGAACGGCCCGCTGCTCCTCGGTCGTGGCGATACTCACAGCGGTTTCCGCCCTTCCGAATGACATCATTGCTAGAACGTGTTCTAATATGGCACCGATTCAGAGTCAAGGCGTGAGGAAACGAATCTATGGCCACCCCGTCCCGCTCCCGTGCCAACGGACACGGAACTCTGACCGCCCTCACCGAGGACGATCTCAGTTCCAATGCCCAGAAGGAACGGCGCAAGCGGATTCTCGACGCCACCCTGGCGCTCGCGTCGAAGGGTGGTTACGAGGCCGTGCAGATGCGGGCGGTGGCAGAACGCGCGGACGTCGCGGTCGGCACCCTCTACCGATACTTCCCGTCCAAGGTCCACCTGCTGGTCTCCGCCCTCGGCCGTGAATTCGCCCGCATCGAAGGCAAGGGCCGGATCCCACCCGGCCACAGCCCCCTCGAGCGCATGCACCTCATCCTGGGCCTGATCACCAAGGCCATGCAGCGCGATCCCCTGCTCACCGAGGCCATGACACGGGCGTTCATGTTCGCCGACGCTTCCGCCGCCGCCGAGGTCGACCAGGTGGGCACCCTCATGGACCGACTGTTCGCACGGGCCATGAACGACGGCGAGCCCACCGAGGAAGAACTCGCCATCGCACGCGTCATCAGCGACGTGTGGCTGTCGAATCTCGTCGCCTGGCTCACGCGCCGTTCGTCGGCCACCGATGTCGCCCGCCGGCTCGAACTGACGGTGGAGCTGCTGCTCGGCGACGGCTCGCGCGTGCCGAAGACGGTCGCGTCGGAAGCCTGACGGCGCTCGCGTCCGAAGCCCCGCGGCGCTCGCGCCGGAAGCCCCGCGGCGCTCGCGCCGGAAGCCCGACGTCCGATCCGCCGCTTCCTGTAACCGGAAACACGTGGTCGCAATACCCAGCGGGTCGGATTCGTGCCCCACTCTGACCTAACGTGGAGCAGGTGAGTGCCCACGATCTTCCGATTGACCTTCGACGTGCTCTGGTGGCTGTCGCGCGGACGCCCCGCCTGCTCGTGGCGACCGACTACGACGGCACCATCTCCCCCATCGTGAGCGATCCCGAGAAGGCCTACCCGCACGACGATGCGGTGCGGGCGCTGCGGGGCCTCGCCGCTCTGCCGTCGACGGCCGCTGCCGTCATCTCGGGACGCGCTCTCAAGGATCTCGCCGCCCTGTCGCGCCTGCCGGTCGAGGTCAAACTCGTCGGCAGCCACGGCTCCGAGTTCGACATCGGATTCGTCCACGAGATCGATCCCGACGCGAGGGACCTCCTCGCCACGATCGTCGAGGGACTGCACTCGGTGGCATCCCGGTTCGACGGCGTGCAGGTGGAGGCCAAGCCCGCGAGCGCCGCGCTGCACGTGCGCAACGCCTCTCCCGCCGATGCCGAGCAGGCCCTCGATCTCGTGCGCAGCGGCCTCGCGCTCCGGCCCGGTGTGCAGGTCACCGAGGGCAAGGCAGTCATCGAGTTGTCCGTGGTGCCCACCGACAAGGGCAAGGCGCTCGACGTCATCCGCCACCAGGAAGCCGCCAGCGCGGCGGTCTTCTTCGGCGACGACGTGACCGACGAGAAGGCCTTCCGTTCGCTGCAGGGCCCGGACGTCGGGGTGAAGATCGGCGACGGCGACACCGCCGCCGAGTACCGCGTCCGCACCAGCGAAGAGGTCATCGCCGCACTCGCGTTCCTGCTCGAGGAACGTCGCACCTGGTTGTCCGGCGCCCACGTCGCGCCGATCGAACGCCTGACCATGCTCGCGAGCCCCCGCTCGAAGGCACTCGTCACCCCCGACGGCACGATCACCTGGCTGTGCCACCCCGAACCCGATTCCGCGGCGGTGTTCGCCCATCTCCTCGGCGGTGACGCAGCCGGTCACTTCACCATCGGCCCGACCCGCCAGGCACTGCCGCTCAGCCAGCGCTACGTCGACTCGACGATGACGGTGGTGACCCGGTGGGCGTCGCTCGCGGTGATCGACTACCTCCCGCACGACGTCGAGGCCGGCCGTACCGACCTCACGCGCGTGATCACCGGGCGCGCGAGCGCGGTGGTGACCTTCGCCCCGCGACCGGAGTTCGGACAGGGACAGGTCACCCTCGAGGTCGAGGACGACGGCATCCGCGTCATGGGCTTCAACGAGCCCTACGTCCTGCGCTCCCCCGGCGTGCGGTGGGACATCACCACGGACGGCGTGCACCAGACGGCCCACGCCGTGGTCGACCCCACCGAGAACGACATCATCCTCGAACTCCGCTGCGGCACCGACGATCTCGATGAGCACCCGGTGCCGGAGGTCGAGCGTCGGGCACAGTCCGAGGCCTACTGGCACACGTGGGCGTCCCAGCTCGAGCTGCCGCCGCTCAAGCCCGATCTCATGAAGCGTTCGGCGCTCACCCTGCGGGGGCTGGTCCACGGTCCGACGGGCTCGATCCTCGCCGCGGCGACCACCTCGCTCCCCGAGGAGATCGGCGGTGTCCGCAACTGGGACTACCGCTACTGCTGGCTGCGCGACGCCGCGCTCACGGCGCAGGCGCTCGTGCGGGTCGGATCCCTCGAGGAGGCCGAGAACTATCTCGACTGGGTCCACCGCGTCCTCGAGACCGTGCCGGGCCCCGAACGTCTGCACCCGCTGTACACGCTCGCCGGCGGACCGCTGCCGCCCGAGGCCGTGATCGACTCGCTTCCCGGATACGCCGGTTCGCGGCCCGTGCGGGTCGGCAACGCGGCGAACCAGCAGGTGCAACTCGACGTCTTCGGCCCGATCGTCGACCTGATCGCCGACCTCGCGCACAGCCGCGAGTCGCGCGGCGTGTCCCACGACCGTGCCCTCACCGACCGGGACTGGGAACTCGTCTGCTCGATGGTCACCGCGGTCGAACGGCGCTGGTTCGAACCGGACCACGGCATCTGGGAGATCCGCCACGCACCCCGCCACCATGTGTACTCGGAGGTCATGGGGTGGCTGACCGTCGACCGGGCACTGACGCTCGCCGAGAAGTTCGGCCGGACCGCCGGCGAGGGCTGGGCGGCGCTGCGCGACGAGATCGCCGAGGAGGTCACCGAGAAGGGCTGGAACGACGAGGTCCAGTCGTTCACCTCGGCCTACGACGGCACCGATCTCGACGCGGCCACCCTGTTCATCGGCCTCACCGGACTCGTCGACCCGCAGGACGAGCGGTTCCGGGCGACCGTGCAGGCCACCGAACGGGAGTTGCGCAGCGGCGCGACCGTCTACCGCTATCACAGCGACGACGGCCTGCCGGGCGCCGAAGGCGGCTTCCACCTGTGCGCGGCGTGGCTGGTCGCGGCCTACCTGCTGGTCGGGCAGCGCAACGACGCCGAGGCGCTGTTCGCGCAGCTGGTCGCGGCGGCCGGACCGACCGGGCTGCTCAGCGAGGAGTACGACCCCGTCGCGGAGCGTGCGCTGGGCAACCACCCGCAGGCGTACAGTCACATCGGTCTGCTGCGCTGCGCCCAGCTGCTGTCGGGCGCGAAGGCCACGGGCGACCGGCAGCACTGAGCTACGAGCGGGGCCGCTCGGTCACTCGGCGTACCACTCGCTCTCGACCCGACCCGAGGTGGCACCGAACCACAGCTGGGTCCCCAGGGTCTCGAGCGCGGGCACACCGGAGTGCGAGGGGGCGGCGAGGAGCAGTTCGCCTGCGCGCCGCCCCTTGTCCTTCTGCGGTTGCCTCACGGTCGTGAGGCCTTCGCGGATCGCTTCGTCGATGCCGTCGAAGCCGGTGATCGACAGGTGGCCGGGCACGTCGAGACCCATCTGATTGGCCCAGGCGAGAGCGCCGAGCGCGAGCACGTCGGTGGTGCACACGAGCGCGGTGATCCGCGGGTTCATGCGCATGATCTGCGCCGCGGCGGACAGGCCGTCCTCCGCGGTGTGGGTGTAGCGCTCGACGACGGTGAGCGATTCGGGGGCCAGCCCTGCGGCGCTCATGGCGTCCTGGACGCCGCGGATGCGTTCGCGCTGCACGTGGAAGGCGCCGGATTCGAGGGTCGACAGGTCGACGACCCCGTCGTGCCGTTCGCGGCCGAGGCGCATCGACAACATGCCGATCTGGCGGTGGCCGAGTTCGATGAGGTGGGCGGCGAGATCGCGCATCGCCCGCCGGTCGTCGATGCCCACCACCGGGGTGCTCTCGAGCCCGCGCGGCTGGTCGCACGCGACGATCGGGAGGTGCCGTTCGAGCACGGCAGCGAGATAGGGGTCCTCGGCGGGGACCGAGTAGACGACGAAGCCGTCGACGGACGAGCGGTGCACGACCTGTGCGGCCTCGTCGTCGGTCCGGCCCGGTCCGGCGGGGATGAGCAGTAGTCCCTGTCCGGCCGCTTCGCAGGCCTCGGACAGTCCCGACAGGAAACTCATGGCGGCGGGATCCCGGAAGGAATAGCTCAACGCTTCGGTGAGCAGGACCCCCACCGCTCCTGCCTTGCGGGTGCGCAGCGACCGCGCCATCGGATCCGGGCCGGCATATCCGCGTCGTTTGGCGACTTCGAGGACACGTTCGCGTAGCTCGGCGGACAACTGGTCGGGGCGGTTGTACGCGTTCGAGACCGTGGTGCGGGAGATCTTCAACTCGGCGGCAATCGACGCCAGGGTCGCCTGTCGGCGCGGCTGACGAGACCTGGACATGAGAGGACCGTAGTCCTGTGTCCGTGGTCACGACCACCCAGGGATGGTAGGAGGGCTCGGTGTCGTCCGCTAAAGTGGAACGGTAACGGTTACCAATAACGTTTGGGTCGGTCGCTCGGTCGTTCCGGACCCCGTTCGTCGAAGACCGCCGATCCTCAGGAGAAGAACTGTGCGACTGTCCTCCCGCACGGCCCTCGCAGCCGCCGCCGTAGCCTGCGCGACCGCCCTCGCCGCGTGCGGCACCGATAGCTCCGGCGCCGACGACGACGAGATCAGCGTCGTCGCCTCCACGAACGTGTGGGGGTCGATCGCGCAGGCGGTGGCCGGAGACCGCATCGAGGTCCGCTCGCTCATCACCGAACCGAACGCCGACCCGCACTCCTACGAGGCCAGCCCCCTCGACGCCGCGGCGATCTCCGACGCCTCGCTCGTCGTCTACAACGGCGGTGGCTACGACCAATTCGTCGACGACATCCTCGGCGCCACCGGGGACAAGCCTGCAGGCGTGGAGGCCTTCGCCCTGTTCGAATCCGGCGCGTACTCGGATCTGCACGCCGGACACGATCACGGCGACGAGGACGGCACCGACGACGCCATCGAGAGCGACTCGGAGACAACCGTTTCCGAGGACCACTCGCACGAGAGCGGTGAGGTGTCCGACGCCGGCGACGGGCACTCGCACGAGGGTCACGACCACGGCGGCATCAACGAGCACGTCTGGTACGACCTCGCGACCGCCGACGCCGTCGCGCACGCCGTCGCCGAGCAGCTCGCCGAACTCGACCCCGACGGCGCCGCCGTCTACGAGGCCAACGCCGCGGGCTTCCACGAGAACCTGCACTACGTCGCGGATGTTGTCGACAAGCTCGCCGACACACACGGCGACGCACCCGTCGCCCAGACCGAGACGATCGGCCACTACCTCGTCTCGGCCGCGACGCTCGACGACATCACTCCCCCGGACTTCACCAATGCCATCGAGAACGGCACCGATCCGTCCCCGGCGGCGATCGCGGCGACACGGCAGTTGTTGGTCGACAAGCAGGTTCGCGTCCTGATCTACAACCCGCAGACCGAGGACCGGATCAGCCGCGAGATGCGCACGGCAGCAGAGTCGTCGGGCGTCCCCGTGGTCGAGGTTTTCGAAACCCTGCCCGAAGGTGTCGACTACATTCAGTGGCAGGCCCGGACCGCCGAGACCCTCGCCGCCGCGCTCGAGACCGCCTCCTGACCATCCGATCGAGAACACGGACTCCGGTGACACCTCCTCCATCCGACCGCACGCCCACAGTCGAACTCCGCGATGCCCGGCTGGCATTCGGCGATCGGGTCCTCTGGGACGGACTCGACCTCGTCGTCGAACCCGGCGAGTTCCTGGCGGTGCTCGGACCGAACGGTGCCGGCAAGACATCGCTGCTCAAGGTGCTGCTCGGCCAGCTCCCGCTCACCTCCGGAACCGCGACCATCGCCGGGCAGGCCGTCCGGACCGGGAACTCGCACGTCGGATACGTGCCGCAGCAGAAGTCTCTCGACGAGGGCGTCCCGCTGCGGGGACGCGATCTCGTGGGCCTCGGCATGGACGGACATCGCTGGGGCACCGGCCTGCGCACGCGCCGGCGGCGCCGCGTCGCGGTCGACGACGCGATCGCTCAGGTCGGCGCAGAGACCTATGCCGGAGCCCCGATCGGCACGCTCTCCGGTGGTGAGCAGCAGCGGCTGCGTATCGCGCAGGCGCTCGTGGGAGATCCGCGCGTACTCCTGTGCGACGAGCCGCTGCTCAGTCTCGATCTCGCCAACCAGCACCTGGTGTCGGCGCTCATCGACCGCCGCCGCCGCGACCACGACACCTCCGTCCTGTTCGTCACCCACGAGATCAATCCGATCCTGCCGCTGGTGGATCGCGTGCTGTACCTCGTCGACGGCCAGTTCCGCATCGGCACCCCCGCCGAGGTGATGACCTCGCAGGTGCTTTCCGAGCTCTACCGCACCGACGTCGAAGTGCTCGAGATGCGCGGCCGCCTGGTGGTCGTCGGCACCGGCGACGCCATCGACGCGCTCGGCAGCGCCGGCGGACTGCGCCCCGGGGAAGGCGTCCACCACGATCACGAGGATCACGAATGAGCAGCAAGTTCACCGACGCCCTCGGGCGGATGTTCGACGTGGAGACCACCGTCGAACTCCTGCAGTACGACTTCGTGCAGCAGGCGCTCGTCGCCGGTGCGATCCTCGGTCTGCTCGCCGGCGTGATCGGCCCGCTGATCATCAGCCGTCAGATGGCGTTCTCCGTCCACGGCACCTCCGAACTGTCGCTCACCGGTGCCGCGGCGGCGCTCATCATCGGGGTCTCCGTCGGGATCGGTGCGGTCGCGGGTGCCGTGATCGCCGCGATCCTCTTCGGGGTCCTGGGGACACGTGCCCGCGAACGCGACTCCGTCATCGGCGTGGTGATGGCCTTCGGACTCGGTCTCGCCGTCCTGCTGCTGTGGGCCTACGACGGACGCACCGGCGCCGCCTTCTCGCTGCTCACCGGTCAGATCGTGGCGCCCGGCGGTACCGGCATCGCCCTGCTCGCCGCGTGCGCTGCCGTCGTGATCCTCACGCTGCTGGTGATCTACCGTCCGCTATTGTTCGCCAGCACCGACCCGGAGGTCGCGGCTGCACGCGGCGTCCCGGTGCGCGCATTGTCGATCGTGTTCGCGGTGCTCGTCGGTGTCACCGCCGCACTCGGTGTGCAGATTGTCGGCGCGCTGCTGGTGATGGCACTGCTCATCACCCCGGCCGCCGCGGCGGCCCGGGTGGTCAGCGGGCCGCTCGCCGCCACGGTGCTGTCTGTGGTCTTCGCGGAGATCTCGGCGGTCGGCGGCATCCTACTCGCGCTGGCGCCGGGCGTGCCGGTCTCGGCGTTCATCACGACGATCGCGTTCGTCATCTACATGATCTGCCGCGTGATCGGCACCGCCCGCAACCGACGTGGTTCCGGGCGGGTCGCCGCAACTGCCTGATTCACGGCCCGTCGGGACGTGATCTTGACGCGCTCCTCGACGTCCGCCCAGTTTCCCGAGGTTGCTCCAGTAACGGGACGTCACAGACATCGGGGGTGGAGAGTGCAGCACGTCACGCGTCGTTCCTTCGCATCGACAACCCCGACAAGCGGTTCCTGTGGCACCGGTCGAACCCCGAGGTGTTCGGTCGTCACCTCGCCTTCGAGCTCTACACCGGTCTGGTCGAGGCGTGCGTCGGCGAGAACATGACGGCCCTGTGCGCCGCCGGTGTCGGCGGCGGGTCGCTCGTCTACCAGGGCATGACGCTGCAACCCGACGAAGCGGTGTTCAACGCCCACTTCCCGAACGAACTCGACTGGGCGCGCATGGACCGCGTCCACTACCCGCGCGTCGCGCAGATGCTGCACCTGGCCGTGGCGCCCGACGAACTCGTCGACAGCCCCAACTACGCGACCTCGCGCATCTTCGCCGACCGTGCGCGGAAGGCCGGCTTCCCGATCGACAAGATCCCGATGCCGATCGACTGGGACTACGCGCTCGCCGAACTCCGCGGCGAGATGGCCCCGGCTACACCGACGGTTCGGGTGCGATGGGTGTCAACAACGGCGGCAAGCACTCCGTCGACGTCACCTACATCGCGGAGGCCGAGGCGACCGGTCTGGTCACCGTCGCGACGCAACACGAGGTCACCGACATCCAGGCCTCCATTCCCGGCTTCTACGGGATCGACATGCGCAGCACCGTACTGGTGGGCTACGGCGTCAGTGAGGGTCGCGGGCACTTCGTCTACGACGCCGCTCGCGACGACGCCGGCCTGCGCTGGCCGCACGAAGGGGACGCGGTGCTGCAGACGGGTCACATCGACCCCACCGTGCGCCGCATCGCCGGCGAACGCGCCCTCGACGACATCGTCGTCCGCGACGTCGGAACGGTCTTCTGAGCGGGCATAGACTCGGGTCGTGACCCGCATCGACCTCAACAGCGACCTCGGCGAGAGCTACGGCCGGTGGCGTCTCGGCGACGACGAGACCATGCTCGACATCGTCACCAGCGCCAACGTGGCGTGCGGATTTCACGCCGGCGACCCGGCGACACTGCTGCATACGTGCCACGGCGCCGCGAAGCGCGCGGTAAGGATCGGTGCCCAGGTCGGCTACAACGACATCGGCGGTTTCGGCCGCCGCTTCATCGAGGTGCCGTCGGCGGATCTCACCGCCGAGATCATCTACCAGATCGGCGCGCTCGACGGTCTCGCCCGGGCGGCCGGTTCGTCGGCGAGCTACGTCAAACCCCACGGCGCGCTGTACAACGCGATCGTCCATCACCGCGAACAGGCCCGTGCGGTCGTGGATGCGGTACGCGCCTACGACGCCTCGCTGCCCGTCCTCGGACTGCCCGGCTCCGTCTTCCTCGAGGAGGCCGAACGGGCCGGACTGAAGGTGGTCGCCGAGGCGTTCGCCGACCGCGCCTACACCCCCGAGGGCACGCTCGTCTCCCGACGCGAACCCGGTGCGGTACTGCACGATCCGGAGGAGGTCGCCGAGCGGGTCCTGCGCATGGTCACCGAGGGGGTTGTCACCGCCGTCGACGGCAGCGACATACGCGTGAACGCGCAGTCGGTGTGCATCCACGGCGACTCCCCCGACGCCACGGCGATGGCCGTCGCCGTGCGCCGCCGCCTCGACGCCGAGAAGATCGACATCCGGGCGTTCGTGTGAACGCCCGACACCGCGAGGTCCACCGATGAAAATCCTTCGTGCCGGAGACAGCGCCCTGCTCGCCGAATTCGATTCCCTCGACGAGGTTCTCGCCCACTTCCGGGCACTCGACCGCGAGCGGCCGCGTGGCGTCGTCGATCTCGTGCCGGCGGCGCGGACACTGCTGGTGTGCTTCGATCCGTCGGAGACCGGCGCGCAGGTCGTGCACAAGTGGGTCACCACCACCCCACCGGTGTCCGGGGACGACGTCGACATCGAGGAGGTGACGCTCGAAGTCCGGTACGACGGCGTCGATCTCGAAGAGGTCGGCGAGTTGACCGGCCTCGGCGCGGACGGCGTGATCGCCGCCCACACCGGCAGCCTCTGGACGGTCGCCTTCGGCGGGTTCGCGCCCGGCTTCGCGTATCTCACCGGCGGGGATTCTCGATTGCACGTGCCGCGTCGCAGTTCACCGCGCACCTCCGTCCCGTCCGGCGCCGTGGGACTGGCGGGTGAGTTCTCGGGCGTCTACCCGCGGAAGTCGCCCGGAGGATGGCAACTCATCGGAACCTCCGATGCCCCGCTGTGGCAACCGGACCGGACTCCTGCGGCGCTGCTGCGACCGGGATGTGCGGTGCGCTTCGTCGCGATCTGAACCGTCCCCGGATCCACTGCGCCGCTGCGCTCAGATACCGAGCACGGCCTTCGCGACGAGGAAATAGATCACCAGGCCGGTCGCGTCGACGAAGGTCGTGATGAACGGATTGGAGAAGACCGCGGGGTCGGCGCGGATCGATTTGGCCACCAACGGCATCGCACCACCGACGGTGGCGGCGAGGGTGCAGATGCTCACCAGCGTCAGCCCGATCACCGCGCCCACCGACGAGTCGTAGACCAGGGACGTCAGGACGAACGCGACCGAGCCCAGCAGGACACCGAGGGACAGACCCACCCGGAGCTCGCGGGCGATCACCCCGCCGATGTCGCGTGGCGTCACGTCGTCGAGCGCCAATGCGCGGGTGACCGTGGTGGCGGCCTGGTTTCCGGTGTTGCCTCCGGTGCCGATGATCAGCGGCACGAACAGCGCCAGGGTGACCACCTGATCGAGGGTCGACTCGAACACCTCGAGGACCTGGACCGTGAGGGTCGCGCCGAGTGCCAGGAAGAGCAACCACACCACCCGCGAGCGCACCAACTGCCCGACGGGTGTCGCGAGATAGGGCCGGCGCAGCGGCTCGGTACCGCCGATGCGCGCCTGGTCCTCGCTGTCGGCGGCTTCGAGGATCCGCAGGGCGTCGTCGACGGTCAGGATGCCCACCAACCTGGTCTCGCTGTCGACGACGATCAACGCCAGCAGTTTGAGTTCGGCGCAGCGGCGCGCGGACTCCTCGGCGTCGTCGGTCACGCGCGCCCAGTAGGGCTCGTTCATGATGTCGGCGAGCACCGTTCCCGGCGCCGCAGTCATCAGCTCGCGCAGACCGACCACCCCGACGAGCACACGACCGTCGTCCACCACCGGCAGCGTGTACACCGTCTCCGCGTCGTCGAGCCGACGACGCACGGCGTCCATCGCCTGCTCGACGGTCATGTCCTGCCGCAGCGACACGAAGGCCGGGCTCATCCGCCGGCCGATCGACCGCTGCGGATAGCCGAGGATCGTGGCGGTCACCTCGCGGTCGGCGGGCGGCAGGCCGCGCATGAGGGTCGACGCGACCGTCGCGGGCAGTTCGTCGAGCAGTTCCACCCGGTCGTCGGGTTCGAGGTCGGCGAAGATTGCGGCCACCTGATCGTCGCGCAACCCGCGGAGCAGTTCGCTCTGCATGCTCGGGTCGAGCTGTTCGAAGACGTCGATCGCCCGGTCCTTGGGCAGCAACCGGTAGAGCACTGCGCGATCCGTCCGACCGAGCCGTTCGAGCACGTCGACGACCTGTTCGACGCTCAGTTCCGCGACAGCGTCGTGCGCGGCCTGAAGGTCGTCGGCCTCGACGGCCTTCTCGATCAGTCGCGTCGTCGCCGCCCGGACGTCTGCTTCATCCATGATCGTCACCTCCTTCCTCATGATCTTCAACCTAACGCGATCGTTCGGCCGGAGTGCGGACGTGCAATCGAAGCCGGTGAGTGAGAATGAACATCGTGGCGTGGTTCGAGGTGCTCTCCGGCGGAATGCTCACGACGGTCCAGGATCGCGGACGTCCCGGTTACGGTTCCTCGGGCCTCACCCGGTCCGGTGCCGCCGACCGGCGCGCACACGACGCCGCGAACCGGCTCGTGGGGAACCAGCCGGACGCGGCGACACTCGAGGTGACCGGCGGCGGTCTCGCCGTCCGCAGCGTCGGCGAGACGATCGTGGCCGTGACCGGTGCCCGCGCCGACGTGACCGTGTGCGACCGGCCGGTCGGCGACTGGGCGCGCATCACCCTCCGCAACGACGACGTGCTGCGGATCGGCGTCTCGAACGAAGGCCTGCGGATTTACCTCGCGGTACGCGGCGGCATCGACGTGCGGGAGGTGCTCGGCAGTAGATCCACCGACATCCTGTCGCACACCGGACCGTCACCCGTTCGCGCCGGCGACAGTCTGCTGGTCGGGGCGATGTCGGGTCACCTGCCCGACGAGGAGCAGTTCCCACCACCACCGCCGATGGACGACCCCGTGGAGATCCGGGTACGGCCCGGCCCGCGCGACGACTGGTTCACGCCCGGATCACTGCGGGCGCTGTTCCACGAGACGTGGACGGTGACACCGGAACTCGACCGGGTGGGTATCAGGTTCCACGGTCCCGGCCGACTGCACCGGGCACGGCACGAGGAGATGCCCAGCGAGGGCATGGTTCCCGGGTCGCTGCAGATACCGCCGGACGGGCATCCGGTGCTGTTCCTCGTCGACCATCCCGTCACGGGCGGTTATCCGGTGGCCGCGGTGGCGGTCGCCGCCGATCTGCCGGTCGCGGCGCAACTGCGTCCCGGACAGCGGGTGCGGTTCGTGCCGGTACGGTGATCGCTGCTGGGTGACCGTCAGGCGCGTGACGGCACGGAGGTGTCGTCCTCGTCGGTCGGGTCGGTAGCCGTCACCCGACGTACGAAGGTGATCGCCTCGTCGAGTGCGTGTGTCGCGGGCGGAGAGATGCCGGGCAGGCTGAGATAGCCGTGCACGGTGTCGGGATAATCGGTCTCCGCGACGTCGCCGCCCTTGGCCCGCAATGCTTCGGCGTATCGAACGGCGTTGTCGCGCAACGGGTCGTGCCCGGCGATCTGGACGAGGGCCGGTACGGCGGCACCGGCGAGCGTGCCGCGCAGGGGAGCCGCGGTCGGCGCATACGGATCGGCTCCGGCCAGATACAGGCGCACGAACGCCCGCATACCGCGGGAGGTGAGCACGGGAGCGTTCGCGAACTGCCGCTCCGACGGGAACTCCTCCTCCATCTCCGTCGCCGGATAGATCAGCACCTGACCGGCCGGCAGCGGACCACCCGAGCGGCCGGCCACGTCGGCGACGACCGCGGCGAGATTGCCTCCGGCACTGTCACCGGCGACCACGACGCGGGACGGATCACCGTCGAGTTCCGCAGCGTGTGCGACGACCCACCGGAACGCCGCCCAGCAGTCCAGCACCGCTGCGGGATAGGGATGTTCGGGGGCGAGCCGGTAGTCCACCGACACCACGACGCTCGGGGTCCGCGCGGCGGTGTGGCTCGCCCACCACTCGTTCTGCTCCGGATTGCCGAGCACCCACCCGCCGCCGTGGAACAGCAGCACGACCGGCAGCGGACCGCTCGTTCGCGCCGAGGGCCGATAGATCCGCAGACGGGTCCGGACCGGGGAGTCCTCGGGGGCGAGATCGTCGATCACCTCGTGCTCGAGATCGACCCATCGGTCCTCGATCCGCACGCCGGGATGCGTCCGGCCCGAGATCAGCCGTCCGACCGGGGACGACAGGAGCTTCGTGCGCGCAGCACGACGTGCCGGGATCTCGTCGACGGACGCGTCGGCAATGGACTTGTCGGCGAAGCGTTCGAGGAAGGCGAACACCTTCGTACGGAACGGCAGGGATGCGACCACGAGGACAGACTAGGCCCTCGCGACCGCAGCTCGGGCAGACTCGATCAGACCCGACGCTGCCGCGCGATGTCCGCGAGCACCACGCCCGCCGCGACGGAGGCGTTGAGCGACTCGACGTCTCCGGCCATCGGGATGGAGAGAACGGCGTCGCAGGTCTCCCGCACCAGGCGCGAGAGTCCCTTGCCCTCCGACCCCACGACCACGACGACGGGATCGGTGCCGTCGAAATCGTCGAGGTTGGTGTCGCCACCGGCATCGAGACCGACGACGCGGACACCGCGGGACTGCCAGTCCTTGAGCGTGCGCGTGAGGTTGGTGGCACGCGCGACGGGCAGTCGCGCTGCGGCACCGGCGCTCGTGCGCCATGCCACGGCCGTCACCGACGCCGAACGGCGCTGCGGGATGACCACACCGTGGCCGCCGAAGGCCGCGACCGAACGGATCACCGCGCCGAGATTGCGCGGATCGGAGATGTTGTCGAGGGCCACGAGCAGCGGACGCTCGTGGTTCTCCGCGGCGCGGGCCAGCAGGTCGTCGGGGTGCGCGTAGCGGTACGGCGGCACCTGCAGGCCGATGCCCTGGTGCATCCCGTTCGACGACAGACGGTCGAGTTCGGAACGCGAGACCTCGAGGATCGAGATGCCCATCTCGGCCGAGCGCTGCACGGCTTCCTTGAGCCGCTCGTCGGCCTCGGCGCCGAGGGCGACGTACAGAGCGGTCGCGGGCACACCGGCACGTAGGCACTCGACGACCGGATTGCGGCCGAGCACCATCTCGGGCCCGTCCTCGGCCTTGCGACCGGCCGCGGGACGACGACCGCCACCGCGCGGGTCGGCGGCCTTGGCCGCGGCCCGGGCACGCCGTGCGGCGGGGTGGTAGGGCCGGTCCTCGGCCTTGGGGGTGGCGCCACGCGCTTCGAGCCCGCGTCGCCGCTGCCCGCCGGACCCGACGACCTGCCCCTTCTTCGTGCCGCCCTTACGAATAGCGCCGCGACGCTGGGAATTGCCTGCCATCACTGTCCTGCTTTCAGAGACCACTCGGGTCCGTTGGGCGTATCGGTCACTTCGACCCCCGCGGCTGTGAGGCGGTCCCGCACCTCGTCGGCCACCGCCCAGTTCTTCTCGGCCCGGGCGGTCGTGCGGCGTTCGAGATCCGCGCCGACCAGCACGTCGAGTGCCGCGAGTGCGGCCGACCCTGAATCGTCGGTGGAGCACCAGTGCTCGTCGAGCGGGTCGACACCGAGGATGCCGAGCATGCTCCGGACCTGCGAGGCGATCTGCACGGCCGTGTCGAGATCGCCGTTGTCGAGCGCCTTGTTGCCCTTGCTGCGCTTGCGGTGTATTTCCGCGAGCGCCTTGGGCACACCGAGATCGTCGTCGAGAGCCTCGGCGAAGGCCTCGGTCCACTCGCCCACGGGCACCTCGCCCGCGCGGTCGCGGGTCTTGAGCACGAACGACTCGAGTCCCCGGTACGCTGCGGCCGCTTCGGCGAGCGCGTCGTCGGAGTATTCGAGCATCGAACGGTAGTGGGCGCTGCCCAGGTAGTAGCGCAGTTCCTGTGGCCGGACGCGGGCGAGCACGTTGGGGATCGACAGCACGTTACCGAGCGACTTCGACATCTTCTCGCCGCCCATCGTCACCCAGCCGTTGTGCAACCAGTAGCGGGCGAAGCCGTCGCCGGCGGCGCGGGACTGCGCCATCTCGTTCTCGTGGTGCGGGAAGACGAGGTCCATGCCTCCGCAGTGGATGTCGAAGGTGCCGCCGAGATAGAAGCCGGCCATCGCGGAGCACTCGAGATGCCAGCCGGGGCGACCACGTCCCCACGGGGTGGGCCAGGACGGCTCACCGGGCTTCTCGGCCTTCCACAGCGTGAAGTCGCGGGGGTCGCGCTTGCCGAGTCCGGCGCTCTCACCCTGGTGGACGTCCTCGATGCGGTGTCCGGAGAGGGCACCGTATTCGGGGTAGCTCAGCACGTCGAAGTAGACGTCGCCGTCGGCCGCGTAGGCGTGCCCGGCGTCGATGAGGCGCTGGATGAGTTCGACCATCTGCGTGATGTGGCCGGTCGCGCGAGGTTCCACCGAGGGAGGAAGCACACCGAGCGCATCGTAGGCGCGGTTGAAGGCCCGCTCGTAGGTCGCGGCCCACTCCCACCACGGCCGACCTGCCTCTGCCGCCTTGCGGAGGATCTTATCCTCGATGTCTGTGACATTTCTCACAAACAAGACATCGAGACTCTTGGTAGCGAGCCACCGGCGGAGCACGTCGAACGCAACGCCGCTGCGTACGTGCCCGATATGGGGTTCGCCTTGGACGGTGGCCCCACACAGGTACACCGAGGCCTGGCCGGGGACCAGCGGTTCGAAATCCCGCACGGCCCGCGATTCGGTGTCGTATAAGCGCAAGGTCACGACCGTCTATCCTACCGCTCGTCCTGCTGGGCCAGGACCAGTGCGGTCGCAACCGCCGCCACACCTTCTCCCCGGCCGGTGAGCCCGAGTCCGTCCGTGGTGGTCGCCGACACGGAGACCGGACCGCCGAGCGCCTCGGACAGCACCGCCTGTGCCTCCTCGCGCCGCGGCCCGATCTTCGGGCGGTTCCCGATCACCTGGACGGCGGCATTGCCCACCACCCAGCCGGCGTCGTCGAGCAGGCGACGTACCTCGCCGAGCATCGCGACACCGGAGGCGCCGGCCATCTCCGGTCGGCCCGTGCCGAAGACCGATCCGAGGTCGCCGAGACCGGCGGCCGAGAGCACCGCATCGCACAGCGCGTGCGCAGCGACGTCCCCGTCGGAGTGACCCGCGCACCCGTCGGCGTCCTCGAACAGCAGACCGGCCATCCAGCACGGCCGTCCGGCCTCCACGGGATGCACGTCCGTTCCGATGCCGACACGCACGATGCTCACATCTCCTTCTCGGTGCGGACGCCGGACGCGAGCACGGTCCGTGCCAGCACCAGGTCCAGTGGGGTGGTGATCTTGAAAGCGAGAGGGTCTCCCACGACGGTGGTGATCCGCTCCCCCAACCGCTCGACGAGTCCCGCGTCGTCGGTCGCGTCGGCGGCGTCGCGGTTGGCCCGCTCGAGCAATTCGACGTCGAATCCCTGCGGCGTCTGCACCGCGCGGAGGGTCGACCGGTCGGGAGTCCCGGTGACGACTCCGTCCTTGTCGACACTCTTGATGGTGTCGACGACGGGCAGGACGGGGATCACCGCGTCGCTGCCGGCCCGCAACGCGTCGACGACCCGGACGAACAGCTCGGCCGGGGTGAGCGCACGCGCGGCGTCGTGGACGAGCACGAACCGCGCGCCCGATGCCGCCGCAAGACCGGCGCGCACCGAGTCGGCGCGTTCGGCGCCACCCGCGACGACGGTGACCCGGTCGGCGAACGACTCGCCGACGAGCCGGTCCGCGGGCGTCGCAGCCAGTTCGGGCGGCGCGACGATCACCACTCGATCGATGACCGCTGAAGCGAGCATCGCCTCGACCGAGCGGTCGAGCATCGTGCGGCCGTCCAGTTCCACGAACGCCTTGGGCAGTGGTTCTCCCAGGCGAACACCGCGGCCGGCCGCCGGAAGGATTCCGACGACCGGCCCGTTGCGATCGCTCATGTGCAGTTTGCCGATGTCTCGCGCGTCAGGAAGCGGCGGCGAGAACCTCGTCGAGCATGGTCTCCGCCTTGACGTCGTCGGTGCCCTCGGCGAGCGCGAGCTCACCGACGAGGATCTGACGTGCCTTGGCGAGCATCCGCTTCTCACCTGCGGACAGGCCGCGGTCCTGCTCCCGGCGCCACAGGTCGCGCACAACTTCTGCGACCTTGTTGACATCGCCGGAGGCCAGCTTCTCGAGGTTGGCCTTGTACCGCCGTGACCAGTTGGTGGGTTCTTCCGTGTGGGGTGCGCGCAGCACCTGGAAAACCTTGTCGAGGCCTTCCTGCCCGACGACGTCGCGCACTCCGACGTACTCCGCGTTCTCTGCAGGTACCCGGACCGTCAGGTCGCCCTGCGCGACTTTCAGAACCAGATATTCCTTCTGCTCACCCTTGATGGTGCGTGTTTCGATTGCTTCGATCAGCGCCGCACCGTGGTGGGGGTATACGACGGTGTCTCCGACCTTGAAAATCATGTGTCCCGTGCCCCTTTCGATTCTCCCAGTTTAACACGTGACCACATCACCCTCCCGTCAACGATGCAGGTCAGGGGCACCGAGCACTGAGCGTAGGGCTTGACAGGCAGTTGCTTCCGTGTATCGGGTGACCTCCGACACACCCGCCCGTGGGCGCCTGTCGATCTCGTCTTCCGCGCGCGAATCCGCACGAGATCCGGCCCCGACGTACACAGCGCACACGGGAACTACTACTCTGCCTAGTGGATTGCGAGCCTTACTCGAGTGGAGGAACCCGTGACTGCTCTCAAAGCGCCGACTCGCCGAGTCGTGACCGCTCTCGCCCTTGCCGCGGGAGCGGCGCTCACGATGTCCGCGTGCAGCGCCGGTCAGATCACCCAGACCTCGACCCAGGTCGCGGCCATCAACGGTTCCAACGTGGACGCCGGCAGCCTCGCGCTGCGCAACGTGCACGTGATCTACCCGAACTCCGAGGAGTACAGCATCGAGCCCGGCGGCACCGCCCAGCTCGGCTTCACGATCGTCAACCTCGACCCGTACGTCGGCGATCAGCTCACCGGTATCTCCACCGATTTCGCAGCCTCGGTCACCGGTGCCCGCTTCGAGATTCCGCCGCAGTCCTCCGTGGTCGCCGGTGTCTCCGAGGAGAACGCCGCCCTCGTCGAGGAGGTCGACGAGTCGCCGCGTCCGAACAGCACCGAGGAGACCCCCTCCCCGGCCCCGGCAGGCGTCGTCAACAACGTCGAGCTCGTGAACCTCTCCGAGGGTGTCCGCCCGGGCCTGACCATCCCCGTGACCTTCACGTTCGCCGAGGCCGGCGACGTGACCCTGTCCGTGCCGATCGACGCCGGCCCGGAGCTCCCCCGCGACGAGTCGGAGCTCTCGCCGATCGTGGGCGAAGCACACTAGGACTTCCTGCTGGAGGGCCCGGTCGAGCACAGCTCGGCCGGGCCCTCCTCGCATCCGCTCCGGTGTCGGTGCGACCGACTATCCTCCGGCCGTGGCAAAGACCAAGACCCTCTACCGCTGTTCCGACTGCTCGCACACCGTCGCGAAGTGGGTCGGGCGCTGTCCCGAATGCGGAACGTGGGGGTCGATGGACGAAGCACCCGTCCAACCGGTCGCGGTCGCCTCGCGGTCGGGTACCTCGCTCGCCCGCGCCGGTGCCGCCGCCGTGCTGCCGAGCACCCCGGCCACCCCGCTGTCGCAGATCGACGGCAAGGCCACCCACGCGAAGCCCACGGGCATCCCCGAGCTCGACCGCGTCCTCGGCGGCGGTGTCGTACCCGGTTCGGTCGTCCTGCTCGCCGGCGAACCCGGTGTCGGCAAGTCCACGCTGCTCCTCGAGGTGGTGCACCGCTGGGCGTTGCGCGGCGAAGCCGATCGCGCGCTCTACGTCACCGGCGAGGAGTCGGCCGGTCAGGTGCGCCTGCGCGCCGACCGCACCGGCGCCGTGCACGACCGGGTCTATCTTGCCGCCGAGAACGACCTCGCGACGATCTTCGGGCACGTGGAGCAGGTCAAGCCCACGCTGCTGGTCGTCGACTCCGTCCAGACGATGCTCGCCGCCGACGTCGACGGCGTGACCGGCGGTGTCACGCAGGTCCGCGCAGTCACCAGCGCCCTGACCTCCCTCGCGAAGTCCAGCGGCATCCCGGTGCTGCTCATCGGCCACGTCACCAAGGACGGCGCGGTCGCCGGTCCGCGTTCCCTCGAGCACCTCGTCGACGTGGTGCTGCACTTCGAAGGCGACAAGCACTCCACGCTGCGCATGGTGCGCGGGGTGAAGAACCGGTTCGGAGCCGCCGACGAGGTGGGCTGCTTCGAACTTGCCGAGGACGGGATCGTCGGCGTCAGCGACCCGTCGGGATTGTTCCTGCAGCACCGCGACGAGGCCGTGCCCGGCACTGCCGTCACGGTCACGATGGACGGCAAACGCCCGCTCCTCGGTGAGGTCCAGGCGCTCGTGGTGCCCACGCACAATCCTTCACCGCGACGCGCCGTGAGCGGTCTCGACTCGGCGCGGGTGGCGATGGTGCTCGCGGTGCTCGAGCGTCGCTGCGGGCTCGGCCGGCTCGGTAACTGCGACGTCTACGCCTCCACCGTCGGCGGTATGCGGATCACCGATCCGTCCGCCGACCTCGCGCTCGCACTCGCCGTCGCCTCAGCCGTACGCGACCAGCCCGTCCCGGCCGGCACCGTGCTCCTCGGCGAGGTCGGTCTCGCCGGGGAGGTCCGTCGTGTCGTCGGTGCGGGTCGCCGACTCGCGGAGGCGAACCGGCTCGGCTTCGACCGCGGGGTGGTTCCGCGCGATGTCGAGGGTGTCCCGAAGGGCATGAAGAAGTTCGAGGTGTCCAACGTGGCGCAGGCACTGTCGACCCTCACACGCTGACCTGCGGACATGTCGGCAGCGCCGATCTGCCGAGGTGTCGGCGGCCGGTGCGAACATGTGTTCGTGTCCGATGCGACGGTGCTGCATGCCGATCTCGACGCGTTCTACGCGTCGGTGGAGCAGCGCGACGATCCGTGGCTGCGCGCCAAACCGATCGTCGTGGGCGGGGGCGTCGTACTCGCGGCGAGCTATGAGGCCAAGGCTCACGGCATCGTCACCGCGATGTCGGGCCGAGCCGCCCGCGCCCTGTGCCCGGGACTGATCTCGGTGCCTCCCCGCATGGAGGCCTATGCGCAGGCCTCGCGCGACGTCTTCGCGATCTTCGATCGCACCACACCGATCGTGGAGGGGATCTCCATCGACGAGGCGTTCCTCGACGTCTCCGGTCTCGGGCGCATCGCAGGCAGACCCGTCGACATCGCCGCACGCCTGCGCCGCACGGTCGCCGAGGAGGTGGGGCTGCCGATCACCGTCGGTGTCGCGCGCACCAAGTTCCTCGCCAAGGTCGCGAGCGGGGTGGCCAAGCCCGACGGACTGCTCCTCGTCCCTCCGCACGCCGAACTCGAGTTCCTCCATCCGTTGCCGGTGGAGCGGTTGTGGGGCGTCGGCAAGGTGACGGCGGCGAAGTTGCACGCGCACGGTCTGCGGACCGTGGCCGATGTCGCCGCCTACTCCGAGTCCGATCTCGTCTCGCTGCTCGGACGCACGGCGGGACGCCACCTGCACGCGCTCGCGATCGGTCACGATCCGCGTCCGGTCCGGCATCGGCGGCGCAGTTCGATGGGCGCGCAGCACGCGCTCGGCCGCGGACCCCACAGCCTCGAGTCGGTCGGCGAGACGCTGCAACTGCTCGTCGACCGCGTGGGCCGGCGGATGCGCCGGGCCGGACGCCTCGGCCGCACGGTGGTCCTGCGGATGCGCTTCGCCGACTACACCCGCGCGACACGCTCTCACACGCTGCCCGGGGCCACCGCACGCACCGATCTGCTGTCGGCGGCGGCGCACGACCTGCTCGAGCAGACCCGACCGCTCATCGCCGAGCGCGGTCTCACGCTCATCGGGATCGCGGTGACGAATCTCGTCGGTGAAGGCGTCGAGCAACTCGAGCTGCCGTTCGACGAGCCGGTCGAGGCCGCCGGGGACAGTACTGCAGACACGCGAACGCAGCACCGCGCCGTCGACCGGCATGCCCTCGATGCCGTCCTGGACGATCTGCACTCCCGCTACGGCGCGGGCGCGGTCACTTCCGCGGCGTTGCTCGGACGCGACCACCGGCCGGGTGTTCCGCTGCTCCCCGACGGACCGGAGACCTGAACGCGATAACCCGGAGGGCGGAGATGTCAGACGGCGGAGATGTCGTGTTCACTCTGCGGGATGCCGTCGGCGTAGTCGCGGCCCTTCGCGAAGTGCTCGTGCCCGACGACGACGAACAACCCGACCGACGACGCCACCACGACGTCCGGATCGGCCGGCGGACCGGCGACGATGCGCGCCTCCGCACTGGTGTAGACCTTGCGCCGCACCAAGCCGTCGACGCGGGCGCGGAACTCGAGCACCGAGCCCAGGGGGATGGGACGGGCGAAGTCCGTCTCGAAGTGCCCGGTGACGACGGCGGTCCGCAGGGCGGCGTTGCACGCCATTCCCTGGACCTCGTCGAAGGCCGTCATGAGGATGCCGCCGTGGATGAATCCCGGTCCGCCCTGGTAGCGCGTGGCGACGTCGAGACGGCCGAGCACCTCGAGGCCCTCGCCGATCGTGAACTCCATCGCGAGGCCGGAGGGCTGGTCGTCACCACACCCGAAGCACTTGTTCCAATGCTGCGGTACCGGCGCACCCGGGCCGGGATGATCTTCCGGCAGATCGGGAACGACGAGGTCGTCGGGCAAAGTCCAGGTGCTGCGCATAAGCAAGTAATGTAGTTGCGCGGTCGGGGCGCCGATCCACGAGTCCGCGCATTGTGACGACGACCGCAGACCGCACAGGGGAAGGAAGTCCAGATGACCGAGTCGGCGCCGGCATCGACGCTGAGCGACACCATCGCTCGTCTGGCGCCCGGCACCGCGCTACGCGACGGTCTCGAACGCATCCTCCGCGGCCGCACGGGCGGCCTGATCGTCCTCGGTTTCGACGACAAGGTCGCCGAGCTGTGCGACGGCGGTTTCGAACTCGACGTCGAGTTCGCCCCCACCCGACTTCGGGAGCTGTCGAAGATGGACGGCGCCGTGGTCGTGTCCACCGACGGTTCGCGCATCGTGCGTGCCAACGTGCAACTCGTGCCCGATCCGAGCATCCCCACCGTGGAGTCCGGCACCCGGCACCGCGCCGCGGAACGCACCGCAATCCAGACCGGATATCCGGTGGTTTCGGTCAGCCAGTCGATGAGCATCGTCAGCGTGTACGTCGACGGTCGCCGCCACGTCATCAACGACTCCGCGACCATCCTGTCCCGGGCCAACCAGGCCGTCGCGACACTCGAGCGCTACAAGGCCCGACTCGACGAGGTGACCCGGCAGTTGTCCGTGGTCGAGATCGAGGACATCGTCACGCTGCGCGACGCGCTCACCGTGGCGCAGCGGCTCGAGATGATGCACCGCCTGTCCGTGGAGATCGAGCAGGACGTGCTCGAACTCGGGACCGACGGTCGCCAGCTGGCCCTCCAGCTCGAAGAACTCGTCGGCGACAACCAGCTCGCCCGGCAGCTCATCGTGCGGGACTATCTTGCGGGCGAGCACGTCCCCACCCAGCAGGAGGTCGAGCAGGCGCTCGAGCGTCTCGCACACCTGACCGACGTCGACCTGCTCGACCTGACGAGCCTCGCCCGCGCCTTCGGCTATTCGGGCACCATCGAGGCCCTCGACACCTCGATGAGTCCCCGCGGTTATCGCGTGCTCCATCGGGTGCCGCGCCTGCAGGCCCGGCAGATCAACCGGCTCGTAGGTGCGTTCGGCACACTGCAGGGCCTGCTCGCGGCCACCGCTGCCGATCTGCAGGCGGTCGACGGGGTCGGCGCCCTGTGGGCCCGGTACATCCGCGAGGGACTGTCGCGGCTCGCCGAAGCCGCGATCAACCACTACGACTGAACAACTACCGGACGAGCAGCAGGTCAGGGCGTGATGTTGAACGGCTCGGGCGCGCTGCGCAGGCCGCCGAGCTGCCCGACCACGGTGTACGCGCCGGGACCGACCGGTTCGCGCGGCGCCTGGCAGCCGGGCTCGGAGGTCGTCGCCGACCACTTGACGGAATAGGCGGCCTGGTCGCCCGGAGCGAGCGACCGGATGTCGGCGGTCGATTCGGGGAAGCAGTCGGTGTTCGCCCAGAGTCGCTCGTTGCCGTCGAGGCTGTAGACGAGCACCTGCTGAAGGCCCGCACCGAGGTCGCGTTCGCACTGCGACGTGCCGATGTTGGTGATGACGATCGTGAAATCGGGTTCGGAACCGACCCTGTAGTTCGGCTCGTCCGCCGTCACCCGCACGGCGAGCGACTGATCGGAGCACTGCCCCGGCGGAACCGGAGCAGCGGAGGTGGTGGCGGACGTGGACGTGTTGTCCTCGTCGTCCGCGTCCTCCGAGGCCGAATCCCCTGCACTACGCGTCCCGGACGAACCCGAGGATCCACCGCTCCGGGTGGTGCTCGCGGACGCCGCGTCGGCGGACGCATCGGCCGCCGTCGTGGTGGCGGAGGTCGTCACCTCCGCTGCTGCGGGTTCGGGATTCTGATCGGGGTCGTCGCCGCCGGTCAGCGCCACTACGAGCCAGATGACCAGAGCCAGCACGACCACCGAGACTCCGATCGCGAGAATGCGTCGTCGCCAGTAGATCTCGGGGGGCAGAGGACCGGTCGGTTCAAGCACGCCCCCCACGGTATGTGCCACAGGCTGCGCACGGCTACACCGCCGTCGGCGTGTCGCTGTGACCTGCAGTCACATCGTTGTGACCGCAGGTGCACCCGTCTTCAGTTGTCGGAGACCTCGCCGATGTCTCCGAAGTGGCCCCGCAGACTCACCTTGCCGTCCTCGAGCTTGTAGGTGACGCCCACGATGGCGCAGCGGCCGTCGGCGATGCGGTCGGCGATGATCCGCGAACGATCCGTGAGCAGCTTGCCCGTCTCGACGACGTGGCGCCCCTCGAGTTCGTCGACGGTGGACAGACCCTCGGCCCTGCCCATCAGGATCGAGGGAGCGACACGCTCGACGAGGCTGCGGATGTGGCCGCCCGGCACCGTGCCCTTGTCGAGGGCATCGATGGTCGCCGCCACGGCACCACAGCTGTCGTGACCGAGGATGACGATGAGCGGAACGTTGAGGATGTCGACTGCGTACTCGATGGAACCGAGGACGGAACTGTCGATGACGTGACCCGCGGTACGGACCACGAACATGTCGCCGAGCCCCTGGTCGAAGATGATCTCTGCGGCGACGCGGGAGTCTCCGCAGCCGAACAGCACGGCGGTGGGGTGCTGGCCGTTGACGAGTTCGGCGCGACGATCGATTCCCTGGCTCGGGTGCAGCGGCGTGTCGCTGACGAAACGATGATTACCCTCGGTCAGGGCTTTCCAGGCGGAGATGGGATTGGAGTTCGGCATGCGTACATTATTCACCTGCGCACATGTCCGATTTCGTTCGACATCTCCTCAGCGGATCCCCACACCCGACCCCGTGACCGGAGGAGACCCGAGATGTCCGTGGACGCACCGTCGTTGCTGCGCTGGTATGCCGCGCAGGCGCGCGACCTGCCGTGGCGCCGCGACGGGGTGACGGGCTGGCAGATCCTCATGTCCGAGGTCATGCTGCAGCAGACGCCGGTCGCCCGGGTCGCTCCGATCTGGGAGGAGTGGGTGCGGCGCTGGCCCGTGCCGTCCGCGATGGCCGCCTCGAGCCAGGCCGAGGTGCTGCGGGCGTGGGGCAAGCTCGGCTATCCGCGCCGCGCGCTGCGCCTGCACGAGTGCGCCGGCGTACTCGCCGCCGAGCACGACGACCGGGTTCCCGAGGACGTCGACGTCCTGCTGACCCTGCCCGGCGTCGGCGCTTACACCGCCCGCGCCGTGGCGTGCTTCGCATACGGGCAGCGTGTGCCGGTGGTGGACACGAACGTGCGTCGTGTCGTCGCCCGCGCCGTCCACGGTCGGGCGGAGCCAGGAAACCCTTCGACCACAAGGGATCTCGCCGACGTCGAGGCTATCCTTCCGCGTCAGCGTTCACGTGCGGCGACCTTCTCCGCGGCGCTGATGGAACTCGGTGCGACCGTGTGCACCGCTCGCACGCCCGACTGCGGACGCTGCCCGCTGCCCGAGTGCGCATGGGTACAGGCCGGGCGGCCCGCCCACGACGGACCACCCCGGAAGGTGCAGAAGTTCGCCGGCACCGACCGGCAGGTGCGCGGCCGGTTGATGGCGGTGCTGCGCGAGAGCAGCGTCCCGGTGGAGCGTCCCGTCCTCGACAGCGTATGGACCACGGATCCGGGCCAGCGCGACCGCGCCCTGCACTCACTGCTCGTGGACGGTCTCGTCGAGCAGACCGACGACGGCCGTTTCGCGCTCGCCGGCGAGGGATCGACCTCCTAGATCCGGCTTACCGACAGTGCTACTCGAGTCGGCTCGCCGACAGTGCTACTCGAGTCGGCTCGCCGACAGTGCTACTCGAGTCGGCTCGCCGACAGTGCTACTCGAGTCGGCTCGCCGACAGTGCGTGCGCGGTGAGGAAGTGTTCCACTGCGGTGCGGAACTCGTCGGGCCGGTCGTCGTGCACGAGATGCCCGGCGCCGTCGACGAGGACGTGGTCGGTGCCGGGTCGCGTCACCATCCGCCGCATCTGCCCCTCGGGGGTGATGGTGAACTCGCCTTCGAGCAGCAGCGCGGGCACGCGGATCGAGTTCCACTCGTCCCAGAAGTGCCGCGACCCCCACTCTTCCGAGATGTCGCGGAAGGTCTCGACCTCGCCGTGCAGATACCAGCCGTCATCGCGGCGGACGAACGAGTCGAGGAAGTAGCGACCCGCGACGGGCCCGAAGAAGTCGAACACCGCATCCCCGGTGGGGAACGGTTGCGGCCACTGCGCGATCATCGCCGCCCAGTTCGCGGCCGTGCGTCCCCGGAAGTCGGGCGCCATGTCCTCGAGCACCAGCGCGGTGACCCGCTCGGGATGGGTCGCAGCGAAGCACCACGCGTGCAGGGCACCCATCGAATGCCCGATCACGACGAGCGGTTCGGTGATCCCGGTGAGATGGGTTTCGAGATCGGCGACGAACGCCTCGGTGGTGAGTTCGTCGGGAGCGGGACGACCGTGACCAGCGGCGTCGAAGGTGTACACGTGTCCGTGTTCGCGCAGCCACGGCACGTGACGACGCCACGTGCGGGCGCTGCCCATGAGACCGTGCAACAGCAGGATGGGTCGTCCGGTTCCGCCCTCGTCGTGCAACACAATCGACCAAGTTAGCGGAGTAGGCTCTCGCGCATGGCAGTCGTGAAGATCAACGCAATCGAAGTTCCCGAAGGCGCCGGCCCCGAGCTGGAGAAGCGATTCGCCAATCGGGCGCACACCGTCGACAACTCCCCCGGCTTCCTGGGCTTCCAGCTGCTCCGCCCCACCGCGGGCGAGAACCGGTACTTCGTGGTGACTCAGTGGGAGTCCGAGGAGGACTTCGCCGCGTGGCGCGACGGCGACGCACGTGCTGCCCACGCGGGTGAGGCGAAGAAGCCCGTCGCGACCGGCGCATCGCTGCTCGAGTTCGAGGTCGTCCTCGACGTCAAGAAGTCCTGAGATGTCCGCGTCCGGCGGGTCCGGGCGTGAGTTCACCTATACGGAGGTGGGAGCGAGCCTGCGTGCCTTCCGGGACGAGGCACCGCTCCCCTCCGGTTATCGACATCTGAGGGTCGAGAGCGAACTGGGCCGCGGCGACACCGTGTTCGAGGTCGCCGCTGCCCAGTTGTTCTCGTGGGACATGCACCGCGGCGCGGGCATACGGATCCCGCCCGGCACGCCCCTCGCAGTACCCGGCGTCGAAGTGGATCTCGGCTTCGGTCTCGGACCGGTGCGCGCGTCGGCGCGGTGCCGCGTGATCGAGATCGTCGACACCCCGGACATACGCGGGTTCACCTACGGCACACTCCCCGGTCATCCCGCCAGCGGCGAGGAGACCTTCGTCGTCGAGCGCACCGTGGACGGACGGGTGCGGGGAACGGTGCTCGCGTTCTCCCGCCCCGCTCGCTGGTACACGAAGCTGGCCGGTCCCGTCGGGCACCTGCTCCAGCAGCAGATCGCGCGACGTTATCTCGCGGCACTCACAGCTTGACCGTCACATCGTCGACGGCCCTGCGCAGGAACTGACGGAAGACGTCCACAGGCTGCGCACCCGACACCGCGACGGCGCGGTTGGCCACGAAGAACGGCACCCCCTGCACGCCGATCCGTCGCGCGTCGAAGAGATCGGCGGTCACGGCGTCGGCCGCCGCTTCACCGGCGGGATCGTCGCCGTCGAGCGCCGCGCGCGTCGACTCCGGATCGAGCCCGACCTCGGCGGCGACCTTCACGAGGACATCCACATCGTCGATCACCTCGCCGTCGACGAAATGCGCACGGAACAACGCTTCGAGCACCTCGTCGCGCTTGTCGCCCGCCAGATGCACGAGTCGGTGCGCATCGAAGGTGTTGGCGGCGACGACGTTGTCGAAGTCGATCTCGAGTCCAACGTCGGCAGCGGTGTCCGAGACCTGCGCGAACATCTGCCTGACCTGCTCGGCCGGCATCCCCTTCATCGCGACGAGCGCCTCCACCTCGGGGACCCGTCGCCCGACCGGCGTGTCGGGCGAGAGCTGGTACGACCTCCAGGTGACCTCGATCCGGTCGCGGTCGTCGAAGGACTCGAGGGCCTCCGCGAAGCGCCGCTTGCCGATGTAGCACCAGGGGCAGGCGATGTCGGACCAGATCTCGATGTGAGCGGTGGGGAGAAGTACGTCAGGCATGCTCATATTCGATTACAACCCGGCCCTGACGTGCTCTGTTCCCGGCCGATCGGTCCACGAACCCGTCAGCTCTCGAGCGCGGCGTCCAGGGAGATCTCGACGCCGGTGAGTGCCTTGCTCACAGGGCATCCGGCCTTCGCGTCCTCCGCGGCCTTGACGAAGCCGTCGGCGTCGAGGCCGTCGACCTCGCCCCGCACCTTCAACCGGATTCCGGTGAGTCGAAATCCGCCCGCCGGATCGGGCCCCAGCGAGACGTCGGCGGTGACCTCGAGGCTCTGCGGCGTGCCGCCCGCCTCCGCGATCAGCGCGGACAACTGCATCGCGAAGCACGACGAGTGTGCGGCGGCGATGAGCTCCTCGGGGCTGGTGGTGCCGTCCGCGTTCTCCGCCGAGCGTTTCGGGAACGACACGTCGAACGTGCCACGGCCCGAGCTGGTGAGCTCCACCTGACCGGAGCCCTTCTGCAGATCCCCGTTCCATGCGGTCCGTGCGGTACGAGTGGGCATGACCTCTCCTTCTCTGGGTGCGACAGCACTGCATGCGACAGTGCTTCACGAAGACAGTGCTTCACGAACCACACTTGCAGAGTCGTCGTGCTGGCGAGGGCCGTTCGCGCCAGAGCGTTCCTGATGTCCGGATCAGGCCGATCGCGCCCTGAGTTCGCGGTCGCGCTCACGGATCGACTGCACGGCTCCGTCCCGTTCGTGAGGCCGCACCTCGAGCCGCCGCTTCACCTCTGCGATCTCCCGCATACGCTCGGCGTGACCCCGCCGGGCGGCGCGTCCGGCGCCTCCGGGCACCAGGACATTCAGGCGGTCGCGTAGGAGGTTGCGCGCGAACCACACCGGGTACAGCGCGGCCTCGGTGAGAGCGGCGGACGAGTCGTCGGGGTCGACCGCCGACCAGACCGCCAGCCAGATCAGACGCAGAGGGTAGCTGGCCGGGAAAGCGATGGCGGTGGTGAACGCCATGAGGGTGCTCACAGGATCGGCTTCGGTGCGAGTCGATCGGTTCGGTCGTGCAGGTGGGCAGTCGACGATGCATCGATCGTCACGTTTCCTCCTCGTCCGGATTCGGGGACCGACCATGACGAGGATTCCACAATTAGTACACACTTAATTCCGGAATTGTTCGATTCCTGAAGTCTGGTCGTGTTGTGCCACACTCGACGATGTGTCCGAGCCCGAAGCCACCCGCGCGTATCGCGGCGTCGCCCCGGCCGACCGGCGCGCCGAACGCCGCAAGCGTCTCCAGAACGCGGTGATAGACGTCGTCGCCGACGAGGGCTGGTCGGCGACGACGGTACGGAAGGTCGCGGCCACCGCGGGAGTCGGCCCGCGCTTCTTCTACGAAAGCTTCACCGACATGACCGACCTCGTCACCACCGCCTACGACGAGCTCGGCGCGACCCTGCTCGAACGCGCCGTCGACGCCATCGCGGCGGCCCCCGACGAGCTGCACGCCAAGGCACGCGCCGCGGTGGGAGCGATCGTCGGCGCCGTCGAACGCAACCCCCAGCAGGGTCGCTTCCTCATCTCCGACGCGCCCCCGCTCGCCGAGCGGAAGAGCGCGTTCATCCGGTCCGCCGCCGACGAACTCGCCAAGCAGAGCGACGCGGTGGGCACCCGCCTCGACTCCCGGCAGGCCGAACTGCGTGCGGTGGTCGTCATGGCCGGCGCCGTCGAGCTCGTCCGCGGCTGGCTCGACGGCACGCTCGACATCCGTCCCGACGAACTCACCGAGATCGTCGCCAGCACCCTGTCGACACTCACCGCGCACATGCCGACCATCGGCAGATAAGCAGGCGGCAAGGTCGGCCGCGACCCGCGGCAGGGCAGATCGGCCGGAAAGAAGATCTCTGCTCAGCCCTGCACCGCGGCAGACAACCCGCTCAGAGCCTGGTCGACGTGGGCGGGCCACTCCCGGGCGTCGATCCGATGCACGCCCGCCTCCCCCGCGAACGCACTCGAGACCACCACATCGGGTTCCGTCTTCGCCAGCAGGCGCAGACTGTCGGCGAGCACACGGGCGTCGCTCATCCCCTCGATGTAGCCGGCCCGCCACGTCCCCGAAGCACCGCGATACAGCGTGTCGCCGGTGAACAGGTAGCGGGTCCCGTCCGCGCCGGGCACCAGATAGCAGGTGCTGCCCACCGTGTGCCCGGGTGTCGGAACGATCTCCACCCCGTTGTCGTCCACATGACGTTCCGTCAGCGGGACGTCGATGCGGGCGTGCCGGCCGACCACGTCGGCCTCCGCCGCTGCCGCGTGGAGTCTCGGCCCGAAGCGCTCGGCGATCCTGCCGAGCATCGGACCGGCCTCGTCCTGGTGGGACAGGTACTGATCGGTGATCCCCCCGAGGCGGTCCAGTTCGTCGAAATCGGCCTCACCCGCGACCGAGTAGAAGAGCACGTTGTTCGTCCCGGTCCACAGATAGGCGTGCGTCCTCAGCCCCGGGAACGGATTGTCCTCCTGCGTCTCCCACAGATCGGGCAGTACTTGCCGCATCGCGGTACCTCCTGGTCGTCGTCCGGTCACCACCACCGTGCAACCTCGAGCCGACTGAAGGTCAAGTGCGTCGGACGACGGGAGGGGCGACACCCTCTCGGGTGCCGCCCCTCTCGGTACAGCAGGTGCCTGCTCTCACAGGCAGCAACACGTGCCCGCTCCCACAGGCAGCGGACGCTTATCCGGCTTCGGACTCGCCCTCGCTGGACTTGGCCAGCGCGACCGCCGGGGTGTCCGGGACCTCGGCCGGCTTCTCGCTCGGCGTGAACGTGAACTTCGCGTTCTCGCCGGCGCCCTCGCCGTCCCAGCCCTCGACGTCGACGAGGACGATCTGGCCTGCGCCGATCTCGCCGAACAGGATCTTCTCGGAGAGCTGATCCTCGATCTCGCGCTGGATCGTGCGACGCAGCGGACGTGCGCCGAGCACCGGGTCGAAGCCGCGCTTGGCGAGCAGCGACTTCGCCTTCTCGGTGAGCTCGATACCCATGTCCTTGTTCTTCAGCTGCGTCTCCACACGTCCGACCATCAGGTCGACCATCTGGATGATCTGATCCTGCGTGAGCTGGTGGAAGACGATGATGTCGTCGATACGGTTGAGGAACTCGGGCCGGAAGTGCTTCTTCAGCTCGTCGTGGACCTTGTTCTTCATCCGCTCGTAGTTCGACGCCTCGCCCGTTCCGGCCGAGAAGCCGAGCCCCACGGCCTTCGAGATGTCGGCGGTGCCCAGGTTCGACGTGAAGATCAGCACGGTGTTCTTGAAGTCGACCGTGCGTCCCTGGCCATCGGTGAGGCGACCGTCCTCGAGGACCTGCAGGAGGGTGTTGTAGATCTCCTGGTGGGCCTTCTCGATCTCGTCGAACAGAACCACGGAGAACGGCTTGCGGCGCACCTTCTCGGTGAGCTGGCCGCCCTCTTCGTAGCCGACGTAGCCGGGAGGAGCACCGAACAGGCGCGACGCGGTGAAGCGGTCGTGGAACTCGCCCATGTCGATCTGGATGAGCGCGTCGTCCTCGCCGAACAGGAAGTTCGCGAGCGCCTTGGACAGCTCCGTCTTACCCACACCGGACGGGCCGGCGAAGATGAACGAACCGGACGGACGCTTCGGGTCCTTCAGGCCGGCACGCGTACGACGGATCGCCTTGGCGACGGCCTTGACGGCGTCCTCCTGGCCGATGATCCGCTTGTGCAGCTCGTCCTCCATGCGGAGCAGACGCGTGGTCTCCTCCTCGGTGAGCTTGAACACCGGGATACCGGTCCAGTTGGCGAGGACCTCGGCGATCTGCTCCTCGTCGACCTCGGCGATGACGTCGAGATCGCCCGCACGCCACTGCTTCTCGCGCTCGGCACGCTGCGCGACGAGCTGCTTCTCCTTGTCGCGCAGGCTCGCGGCCTTCTCGAAGTCCTGCGCGTCGATCGCCGATTCCTTCTCGCGACGGGCGTCGGCGATCTTGTCGTCGAACTCGCGCAGGTCCGGCGGCGCGGTCATGCGACGGATGCGCATGCGGGCACCGGCCTCGTCGATGAGGTCGATCGCCTTGTCCGGCAGGAAGCGGTCGTTGATGTAGCGGTCGGCGAGAGTGGCCGACGCGACGAGCGCCTTGTCGGTGATCGAGACGCGGTGGTGCGCCTCGTAGCGGTCGCGCAGACCCTTCAGGATCTCGATGGTGTGCTCCACCGTCGGCTCCCCGACCTGCACCGGCTGGAAGCGGCGCTCGAGAGCGGCGTCCTTCTCGATGTACTTGCGGTACTCGTCGAGGGTCGTCGCGCCGATGGTCTGCAGCTCACCGCGGGCGAGCTTGGGCTTGAGGATCGACGCAGCGTCGATCGCGCCCTCGGCAGCACCGGCACCGACGAGCGTATGCAGCTCGTCGATGAACAGGATGATGTCGCCGCGGCTGTTGATCTCCTTGAGGACCTTCTTCAGGCGTTCCTCGAAATCGCCGCGGTAACGGCTGCCGGCGACGAGCGAGCCCAGGTCGAGCGTGTAGAGCTGCTTGTCCTTGAGGGTCTCGGGGACTTCACCGTTGACGATGGCCTGCGCGAGGCCCTCGACGACGGCGGTCTTGCCGACACCCGGCTCGCCGATGAGCACCGGGTTGTTCTTCGTACGACGCGACAGCACCTGCATGACGCGCTCGATCTCCTTCGCCCGGCCGATGACCGGGTCGAGCTTGCCTTCGAGAGCTGCCTGCGTGAGGTTGCGGCCGAACTGGTCCAGGACGAGCGACGTGGACGGAGTGCCGGTCTCGCCACGGCTCGTGCCGGATTCTGCGGGCTCCTTGCCCTGGTAACCGGACAGCAGCTGGATGACCTGCTGACGCACCCGGTTGAGGTCGGCGCCGAGCTTGACGAGCACCTGCGCCGCCACGCCCTCACCCTCGCGGATGAGACCGAGCAGGATGTGTTCGGTACCGATGTAGTTGTGTCCGAGCTGGAGCGCTTCGCGAAGGCTCAGCTCGAGGACCTTCTTGGCACGAGGAGTGAAGGGAATGTGCCCCGAGGGCGCCTGCTGACCCTGGCCGATGATCTCTTCGACCTGGCTGCGCACACCTTCGAGGGAGATACCCAACGACTCGAGCGACTTCGCCGCCACACCCTCACCCTCGTGGATGAGGCCGAGGAGGATGTGCTCCGTGCCGATGTAGTTGTGGTTGAGCATCCTGGCCTCTTCTTGAGCCAGGACAACGACGCGCCGCGCGCGATCGGTGAACCTTTCGAACATCGCACTCCCTCACACTCTCCGGCCGCCGGTCCGGTACGCCGATCGTCCCGCACCCTGCTGCCGCTCTTAAGCTCCGGCACTCGAGTCGTTCGTCGGAACCTTTCAGAGGTTCCAAGCTCCCACTCCACACTCTAGTGGCCGTGGTATCGACTCGCTTTCCCTCTACCCTTCGGAAGGCGGCGAGAAAACCCGGTTTCAGAAGTCAACGCTGCACGTGGCGGATACGTTTCCGCAAGCTGTACGCCACAAGCGAACAGAGGCTGTGGGGATCAACGGGCGAAGAATCGCTCGATCCTGCGTCCGAAGCTCCGCGAGGCGCGTTCGGGATCGGCCAGAGCACTTTCTGCGAGGACACTGTCCTCGTCCGACACCGTACCCGGTTCGAACGGCCGCAGCGAACGTCCCGGACCGCGCAACCGTTCGATGACGGAGATGAGCGAACCACCGTCCTTCGTGGCCTCCGCGATCACCTCGGGGTCGACGTCGAGATGTTCCGCCACCAGGATGTTGCGCAGCTCGACGGCGGCGCGGCCGACCGCGTCCCCGGGTTCGGCGGACTCGATGGCCAGGTCGCATTCGGTGTCGAAGCCCATCGAACGGTTGTTCAGGTTCGACGACCCGATCCGCAGCAACGTCTCGTCCATGACGACGACCTTCGCGTGCACGTAGATCGACTCCCCGCCGGCGGTGACGGGATAGTAGGCGGCGAAACGGCCGTGCACGTCGGCCTCCCACAGCATGTGCAGCAGGGCCCGCCGGGCACCGTCCATGGCCTTGCGTTCGAGCCAGCCGTCGGCGTTGCGTGGGATCACCACCACGATCTCGGGGCCGTCCGGTTCCTGCAGTCGCTCGGCGAGAGCCTCCGCGATCCTGCGCGAAGCGAGGTACTGGCTCTCGAGGTAGAGAGTGTGCCGCGCCTTCTCGATCACCGACAGGTACAGCGCCTCGATCTCGTGGACGCCGTCCTTCCCGTCGTAGGCGGGCAGCGTGCGCGCGATGCCCACGTCCACACCGCGGAGGGTCGGCTCGAGATCGTCGGGCCAGATCGGCTCCGGCTCCGGCACGGGATCGAGCTCCTCCCCCGTGGCCGCCTTCCACCGGGCGCGGGCCTGGTCACCGAGGGCCCGCGCGGCGTCGCCGTCGACGGCGGTCGTCACGTCGTGCCACGGTCCGTAGCGTTTACCGCTCGGCTCCCGCCGGTATTTGCTCCGGTCCGGATGATCCGGGGTGTCCCAGCGGTCGACGGTCATATCGATACCGCCACAGAAAGCGATGCTGTCGTCGACGACGAGAATTTTCTGATGGTGCGCCGCGCCCACGGGATGCGCCCCGTCGATTTCGAAGTGCAGGCTCGGGTCGGTGAGCCAATCGAGCACGAACACCGGCGTCATTCCGCGTGCGAGGGCACTGAACGCACCGATGTTCCACTTGAGCAGATAAATATCGAGACCGGGTCGACGTTCGGGAAGCCATTCGAGGAATTCACCGAGTTTGTTCGGTCCCTCGAGAGTTGCACCCTCGGGTTCGAACTTGATCCGGGTGTCGAAATCCCACCCGATCAGCATGATGCGTTTTTCCGCCCGGAGCATCGCCGCCTTGGCGTGACGGAAATAGTCGGCGGCGTCGACTATGCAGGTCAACCTCTCCGCTCGCGCAATTCGCCAGCAGGTGGAACCTGGTTCGAGCACGGTCTCGGCCATGAGCGGATGCTACTCCCCGACCGCATCGTGCCGGGTCGTCCGCACGATCGACGTGTGTGACAGGCGCCACTGTGCCACAACCCAACCCGTCCACCGACGACTGTGGGGCGCCGTCCACGGATGGACGACGCCCCACGGACGAGGATTCGTCAGTGCGCTTTGTTGTACGCTTCGACGATCTCCGCAGAGATTCGGCCACGGGCCGACACCGGCAGATCGTTGTTCCGTGCCCATTCACGGATAGCGGCCGTCTGTTCGCGACCGGCACTTCCGGATCCGCTCTTGCGCGCAGCCGGCGCAGTTCCGGCAGCGGTCTTGCTCCGCTTGCGGCCGCCGACCTTACGAGCGTGTTCGATCCAGAATTCCAACTGCTCGCGCAGCCGTGCCGCATTGTCCTCGGAAAGGTCGATCTCGTACGTCACTCCGTCGAGACCGAACTCCACCGATTCGTCCGCCGCCGACTCCTGATCCACATCGTCGATCAGGGTGACAGTGACTTTTTTCGCCATGTGGTGTAAATCCTCTCAAATGCGCTTCCCCCCGCGGGACGGGCACCACACTACCCGCCGATTAACGCATCGCAATATGGAGCGGCGAAATCCGATTAACGGGTGTTCGGTCGAACAATCGGGAACAGGATTGTTTCGCGGATTCCCAGACCGGTAAGTGCCATCAACAGACGGTCGATTCCCATTCCGGTACCGGTGGTCGGCGGCATTCCCTGTTCCATCGCGGCGAGGAAGTCCTCGTCGAGAGCCATTGCCTCGTCGTCCCCTTCCGAGGCCAGACGCGCCTGGTCGACGAAACGCTCGCGCTGGATCACCGGATCGACGAGTTCCGAGTAACCCGTGGCGAGTTCGAAACCTCGGACGTACAGATCCCATTTCTCGGTGACCCCGCGCACCGTGCGGTGATCGCGTGTCAACGGCGACGTCTCCACGGGGAAATCACGCACGAAGGTCGGCTCGTGCAGCTGGTCGCCGCACATGTGCTCCCAGAGCTCCTCGACGAGCTTGCCGTGACCCCAGCCCTTGCCCTCGGGAATCTCCAGACCGACACGATCCGCGAGAGCCGTCAATTCCTCCAGTGTGGTGTCGGGGGTCACGTCCGTGCCGATCGCCTCGGACAGCGAGGGATACATTTCGAGAGTTTTCCATTCACCCCCGAAGTCGTATTCCGTACCGTCGGCGAGCGTCACCACATGGGTGCCGAAGACCCCGAACGCGACCTCCTGGATGATCTCGCGGATCATCCGCGCCGAATCATCGTAGGTTCCGTACGCCTCGTACGTTTCGAGCATCGAGAATTCCGGCGAGTGCGTCGAGTCGGCACCCTCGTTACGGAAATTGCGGTTGATCTCGAAGACCTTCTCGATACCGCCGACGACGCAGCGCTTGAGGAACAGTTCCGGCGCGATACGCAGGTACAGATCGATGTCGAGTGCGTTCGAGTGCGTCACGAACGGGCGGGCCGCCGCACCGCCGTGCAGGGTCTGCAGCATGGGCGTCTCGACCTCGAGGAAGCCGCGACGCTCGAGCGCGTTGCGCAGCTCGCGCACCACCGCGACACGCATGCGTGCATTGCGACGTGCTTCGGGACGCACGATGAGGTCGACGTAGCGCTGACGCACCCGCGCCTCTTCGTTCATCTCCTTGTGCGCGACCGGCAGCGGACGCAGCGCCTTCGACGCCATGGTCCACGAGTCGGCCATGACGCTGAGCTCACCGCGACGGGAGCTGATGACCTCGCCGTGCACGAACACGATGTCGCCGAGGTCGACCTCGGACTTCCAGGCGGCGAGCGCCTCCTCGCCGACGCCGGCGAGGCTGAGCATGACCTGCAGCTGGGTGCCGTCGCCCTCCTGCAACGTCGCGAAGCACAGCTTGCCGGTGTTGCGCGAGAACATCACGCGGCCGGCAACGCCCACGACGGTGCCGGTGGCGGTGTCGGGCTCGAGGTCGGGATACTCGGCGCGGATCTCCGCGAGCGTATGGGTGCGCGGGATCTCGACGGGATAGGCCTCCGAACCCTGTGCCAGGAGCCGTTCGCGCTTCTCGCGGCGAACCCGCATCTGCTCGGGGGTGTCGTCGGGCTGCTGAACGGTGGCATCACTCACGGGTAACCAGACTATCGGACACCCGAGGTCACTATTCCTGCAGATGCGCGCTTTCAGTGAGCGGTGACCCGCGCCACGTCCTGCGCGACGTGCTGGGCCTCGGCGACTGCGCCGATCAGGCGGGCCGCGCGGATGGCGTCGTAGCCTCCGACGAGGTGGGTGACCCGGCGCAGACCCTGCGCGTGCAGTTCGGTGACCACACCGTGCGAGCTCGCGCCGTCGGACGAGACGAGGATCCACTCGACGTCGCGGTCGACGGCGAGGGCGAGACGGCCCGGGCCGCTCGGATCGAGTCGCTCGGCGACGAGATCGGCGGAGATGGCCAGTGCACCGGGAAGTGTTCCCTGAGCGGCACGTTCGGCGTTCGAGCGGATGTCGACGACGACGGCGCCGCGGGCGACCGCTGCGGACAGTTCGGTGGGGTACGTGCGCTCGACGGCGAGCCGGTGGAAGGCGACCGGAGCAGTAGCGGTAACCGTAGAAGCGGCAACCGGAGCAGCGGTGGAAACAGAAGTGGTGGAAAGAAGCGCAGCGCGCATGAGAAAACTCCCAGGAATGTGTTATCGGTCGAGGCGGCGGTCAGCCTCGACAACACTCCTGGGTGCTCATGCAACGGATCACGAGGAACATCTTTACACAGAATGACGCTCAGCGGAACCCGCAGTTCCGCGTGCCGCTCGTCTCACCTGGTTCCGCTCGTACACCAGACGCAGTCCCTCGAGGGTCAGATCCGGCTCGTGGTGCTCGAGAGTGCGCGACTCCGGCATGATCAGCGGCGCACTGTCGCCGGTGCCGATGACGGCCACGTCGTCACCGTCGAAACCGGGCACCTCGGCGCAGATCCGCCGCACGATGCCGTCGACCATCCCGGCGAACCCGAAGACGGCTCCCGACTGCATGCACTCGACGGTGTTCTTTCCCAGAGCACCTCGGGGACGGAGCAATTCGACCTTCCTCAGCGCCGCCGACCGCGACGCCAGCGCATCCATCGAGATCTCCACACCCGGAGCGATGGACCCGCCGAGGAACTCCCCCTTGCCCGACACGACGTCGACGCACGTGGAGGTCCCGAAATCCACGACGATGCACGGGGATCCGTAGAAGTGGTAGGCCGCCAGACTGTTGACGATGCGGTCGGCGCCGACCTCCTTCGGGTTGTCCACGAGCAGCGGCACTCCCGTGCGCACCCCCGGCTCCACCACCACGTGCGGCACCGACGACCAGTAGCGGTCGAGCATGACGCGCAGCTCACGTAGCACCGACGGCACGGTCGACAACGCCGCCACCCCGGTGACCTGCTCGGCGGATTCGCCGAGCAGACCGCGGAACAGCAGGGCGATCTCGTCGGCGGTCATCCTGGGGTCGGTACGGACGCGCCAGTCGCGCAGCAGCCGCGCGTGCGAGCCGCTGCCCGCGAACACCCCCAGGACGATATTGGTGTTGCGGACGTCGACGGTGAGGAGCACCTCTAGACCAGGGACGGGGAGTCGAGAGTCGACAGCATCCGCGGCGTGATCAGGCCCGAGCCCTCGGGAGCGTGAGCGGGATCGTTGCCGAGCTCGACCTGGCGGTTGTCGGCGTCGACGAACACCACGCGCGGGTCGTAGTCCTTGCACTCCTGCTCGTTCATCACGCCGTAGGCGATGAGGATGACGAGATCGCCGGGGCTGACGAGACGTGCTGCGGCACCGTTGATCCCGATGACGCCCGATCCACGCTCACCGGCGATGACGTACGTCTCGAGCCGGGCGCCGTTGTCGATGTCGACGATGCAGACCTGCTCGCCCTCGAGCAGATCCGCGGCGTCCATCAGATCCTGGTCGACGGTCACCGAACCGACATAATGCAGATCCGCGTGGGTGACGGTGGCGCGGTGGATCTTCGACTTCATCATGGTGCGGAACATGCTCGTCCTCGGTTTCTTTCTCGTTTCCGAATTCGATCGGTGGGTCAGCGGTTCGTCAGGTTGTCTTCGGCGTCGGGATCCACCGGACCGGTGGCTCGTTCGAGGAAGCCGGTGCCGACGGCGACCCCGACGTTGTCGATGAGGCGTGTGGAGCCGAGTCGTGCGGCGACGAGCAGTCGGCCGTCGCCGCGTTCGGGTGCCGGCCCCAGATCGGCGCCGCGCACCTCGAGATAGTCCACCTCGATCTGCGGACTCTGCGCGAGCACGTCGCGTGCCGTGGACAAGATCGCCTCGGCTCCGCCCGCTGCGGCGTGTGCGCCGGCGACGAGCGCCGCAGACAGCGTGGTCGCGATCTCGCGCTGCTCGGGGTCGAGATAGCGGTTGCGGGAGGACAGCGCGAGCCCGTCCTGTTCGCGCACGGTGGGAACGCCGAGGATGCGGATGTCGAGATTCAGGTCGGCGACCATCTGACGGATCAGGGTGAGCTGCTGGTAGTCCTTCTCACCGAAGAACGCCGTGTTGGGACCGACGATGTTGAACAGCTTCGCGACGACCGTCAGCATGCCCGCGAAATGACCGGGACGCGCAGCACCTTCGAGCTCCGACCCGAGTGGACCCGGGTGGATCGTGGTGCGCGGGCCCTGCGGGTACATCGCCGAGACCGTCGGCACGAAGGCGAGTTCGACGCCCGCTTCGCGGAGCAGTTCGAAGTCGGCGTCGAGAGTACGCGGGTAGGCGTCGAGATCTTCGTTCTTCCCGAACTGCAGCGGGTTGACGAAGATCGACACGACCACGACGGCCCCGGTGAGCTTGGCCTGGCGCACGAGTTCGAGGTGACCGGTGTGCAGCGCACCCATCGTCGGTACGAGTGCGACGGTGCGGCCGACGCCGCGCAGAGCCCGGGTGACCTTGGTCAGGCCTGCGGGATCGTGGTGAACGGTCAGTTCACCTCGCACGTATCCGCGCTGTCCTGCTTCACTCACCGTATTCAGCTCCTTCGAGAATTGCCATCAGTTCCGGCTTCGACCCGGTCCGTTGCGCCGATCGCAGCGACAGCGCGCGGTACCCGGCGGCGATCAGCGGGTCGACGGCCTCGAGCGCACGCAGGTGCGCGGCCACGGCGTCGGCATCGCCGCGCGCGACCGGCCCGGTGAGGGCCGAGGGCCCGCGCCGCAGCACGTTGTCGAGCGCTGCGGAGAGCAACGGCTGCAACACCCGTTCGGCGACTCCACCGGGGGCGTCGTCGACGAGTTGCTGGCCGAGCAGTTCCTCCCCCTGCAGGGCGCTGCGCAGGGCCTCGACGGCGTCGGCGACCAGCGTGACCAGGTGGTTGCTGCCGTGCGCGAGCGCAGCGTGGTAGGTCATGCGCATGGACTCGGGGACGCGGACCGGCTCGCCGCCGATCTCGAGGACGAGGGACTGCGCGATGGCGTAGCCGATCTCGTCGGCGGCCGTGATGCCGAAGCACGCGGAGGAGAGCCGGTCGATGTCCTCGTCGTGGCCGGTGAAGGTCATCGCGGGATGGATCGCGAGCGGCACGGCGCCCTGCTCGGTCAGCGGCTCGAGGATCGCGGTGCCGTGAGCACCGGAGACGTGGACGACGATCGTGCCGGCGGCGACCGAACCGGTGGCTGCGAGGCCCTTGACCAGGGACGACAGTTCGGTGTCGGGAACGGCGAGAAGAAGGAGATTGCAGCGGCCGGCAACCTCGTCGACCGGCAGGATCTGCGAATCCGGCAGGCGCGTGGCGGCACGGTGCCGCGAGACGTCGGAGACGGCCGAGCAGGCCACGACGACATGACCAACGCGTTCGAAAGCTGCGCCGAGTGCAGTGCCGACCCGTCCGGCGGACACGATTCCTACCGACAGGCGCGCAGGCGCGGGTGCGTTGGTGATCCCGAAGGAATTCACGGGAGTCCTCTCGTTCGTTCCAGTCCCGCTCAGCGGGTACCGGACGTTCCGCTCGACAATAGCGCGCGTTTTCCGGGGCTCGCCACGGTCGGGCCGAGTGATCTGCGCCTCATCGTCCGAGGTGGGGCGGGTGCGACCTGCCGCGCGATCGCCCCGCGATCAGCGCTCGGCCGACAACGACGCGAGGATCTCCGCGACCGTCCGGCCCTCACCGTCGGCGCGACGGCGCCGGGAGCGACGTCCGGACGATTCGTGGTCGTCCTCGTCGTCCTTCTGGGTCGTTTCCGCAGCTCCATCGGCCTTCGCGGCGGTGTCCTTCCCCTCCGCGGGGTCATCGCCCTTCGTCTTCGCTCCGGCCCCGTCTGCGTCCGTCTGCGGGTCGGGATCGGATCCGGGCTCGTGCTTGCCGGGCTTCTGCGGCTCCGGCTTCCCGTCCGCCGCCTTCTCGGCGCTCGCGACCTTCGCGTCCCCGGTCTTCGGGTCCCCCGTCTTCCTGTCTCCGACCTTCTGATCCTCGACTTCCGCGTCCTCGATCTCGGCGTCCTCGACGTCCGGTCCTGCGGCCGCTTTTCCAGCCGTCGCCTTCTCGACCGTGACCTTCCCGGTAGCGGACTTCCCCGTCGCAGAATCAACCTTCGCCTGTTTCTCGGCACGCGGTTCTTCGACATCACCCTTCGCGGACGTCTTCTCCGACGCCTCCGCCGCCCGCATGGCCGCCTCGACCGACTCGGTCTCCGCGGTGACCGGCTCGTCGTCGGGAGAGGCGAAGGCCGGTCCCGACGGACGCGGAGCGGACACCCGCGCCGCCTCGCTCAGTCCACGCAGCTTCTCCGCCTGGCCCTCGAGGGCGACGACATCGTCGGGGAGCCGGCCGTCGAACAACATCTCGAGCGTGCGGCGCAGGGTGGCCAGCTCGGTGCGCAGGGCCGCCATCTCCCCGGCGTCGAGCTTCAGATCGGCACGGACCTTCTCCTCGACGGTCAGCTCGTACTCGCGCCGCGCCGCGATCTCCCGTTGCAACTGCAGTTCGTAGACCGTCTTCAGGTCGTCGGCCTTCGCCCGATCGAGCGCCGATTCCCGGCGGTACTTGTTCATCGCGATGGCTCCGACAGTGGCAGCCCACAGGGCGACGACCACCGCGACACGCAGCAATTGCACGCTCTCACTGAAGATCAACAGCAGCGAGGCGATCATCGCCAGAGCGAGCAGACCGGCCACGATCATCGAGCCGGTACTGCGCCACGGACGGCGATTCCTGTCTGGTCGCGCCGAGGTTGCCATGACCATCAGGGTACTTGGGTGGGTCCTCGGATCCGAGCCGGACGACACGCCCTTCCCCACCCCGAAATCCGATGTCAGAGCGCCGGTTCGTTCGGTTCGTCGGGGTCTTCCGGTGTCCGGCAACAGTATTCGAGCCACAACGCGGCCGCCGCCAGCGCTATGCCGGCGAGGGCTCCGACGAGCACCCCCGACGTGTCGTCGGTGGCGGCCTGCACGACGCCGCGTTGCGGTACGAGATACAGCAGGAAACCGGCCCACACTCCGGCGCTCGCGGCACCCACCAGTGCGGACGCCTTGGCGAGCGCGACCGCGCGGGCGGCGGTGATGGGATGCAACCTGCCGGGGCCCTCACCGATCTCGTGCTTGCCGACCCGCGACCGGATCATGAACGCCAGGATCACCTCGATGACCGCGACGGGATACAGCGAGGCTCCCGCGTAGACGGGGATGGGCGGCAGCGAACCGTACATTGTGCGGACGAGCAACCACGCGACGATCGCTGCCAGCACGGCCAGCGCCAGCAGATCTCGGATCCGGGTCTGTTTCAGCACTCGGCGTGTCCCTGGGTCTTCGGCCCGGCCAGCGTCAGGTCGGTGCGGTGCACACCTTCCCGTTCGGCGGCGTCGAGTTCGTCTAGCCAGTCGCCGATGCCCAGCCGCCGGCCCTCGGCGGTGAGCACGGCCTCGGGTTCGACGTCGAGCCACGGGACGAGCACGAACGCCCGCTGGTGTGCGCGCGGGTGCGGCAGGATCAGTTCCCGATCGTCGCTGCGCACCTCACCCTCGCCGCTGACGCAGGTCACGACGTCGACGTCGAGGCTGCGCGGACCCCAGCGCTGGATCCGGACGCGTTCGGCGGCCTCCTCGAGTTCCTGGCCGAACCGCAGCCAGTCGCGCGGACCGAAGGCGGCATCCTCCGCGACGACGACCGCGTTCAGGAAATCCTCCTGTTCGACGCCGCCCCACGGTGCCGTCGAGTACACCGCCGAGACGGCGACGGCCCGCTCGCCCAATGCGTCGACGACCGACCGCAGGTGCGCGAGCCGGTCGCCGATGTTCGATCCGATGGACAGCACGGCACGACTCATCAGGCGCTCCCCGTCGCATCGCTGCGGGAGCGGTCGATCACCACGGCGACGTCGCCGAAGGTCAGCGGGATCGGCGCCGACGGCTTGTGGAGCGTGACCTCCACCCGGGCGACACGCGGGTCGGTGAGCACCTCGTCGGCGATCTCCCCCGCGACCGTCTCGATGAGATCGCGGCCCGGACCGGCGATGATCGCCGCGGCTCGCTCGGCGAGTTCGCCGTAGTGCAGCGTGTCGGCCAGCTCGTCGGATGCCGCGGCCGGCGCGAGATCGAGCCACACGACGATGTCGACGACGAAGTCCTGACCGTCCCGCTTCTCGTGCTCGAAGACGCCGTGGTTGCCGCGGACCGTCAGTCCCCGTAGTTCGATGCGGTCGCTCACGCGTGCACTCCTTCCGCGCTGCCGCGCTGCCAGGCACGCACCACCGCGAGCGCGTCGCGGGATGCCTGCACGTCGTGGACGCGTACGCCCCATGCGCCGTGTGTGGCGGCGAGCGCCGAGACGACGGCCGTGGCGACCTCACGACCCGAGGGCGGGCGGACCGTGCCGTCGGGCGCCGCGAGCAGCGATCCGAGGAATCGCTTCCGGGACGCCCCGATGAGCACCGGGAAACCCAGTTCGGTGAGTTCGGGCAGGCGCTGCAGCAACTGCCAGTTGTGGTCGGGTTCCTTCACGAAACCCAAACCGGGATCGAGCACGATCTTGTCGGAGTCCACGCCTGCGGCCACCGCGATGTCGACCTGCGTGAGCAGCTCGTCGCGGACCTCGCGGACGACGTCCTCGTAGTGCGTCGAACCGCCCGCGTGGACGAACTCGCCGAGGGGACGCCAGTGCATGAGGATCCACGGCACCCCTGCCTCGGCGACCACCGCGGCCATGTCGGCATCGGCGCGCCCACCCGACACGTCGTTGATCATGGTCACCCCGGCCTCCACGGCCGCCTCGGCGACCGAGGCGCGCATCGTGTCGACGCTCGTGGGGATGCCTGCCTCCGCCAGAGCGGCGATGACCGGCGCCACGCGGGACGCCTCGACCTCCGGGTCGACGCGCACGGCCCCGGGCCGGGTGGACTCGCCTCCCACGTCGACGATGTCGACGCCGAGCTCGCGCAGCTCGAAGCCGCGGGCTATCGCGGTCTCGCAGTCCAGATATCGACCGCCGTCGGAGAAGGAATCACTGGTGACGTTCAGTACGCCCATCACGACAGGCCACTGTTCGGCGGGGAAGACGGTCACCGGCGCAGGATCAGGTCCAGGGCCTCGGCACGCGACGCCGAACTGGTCTGGAACAGCCCGCGCACGGCGGAGGTGGTGGTGCTGGCACCGGGCTTGCGGATGCCGCGCATCGCCATGCACAGGTGCTCCGCCTCGACCACGACGATCACGCCGCGCGGCTGCAGCTTGCGCATCATGGCGTCGGCGATCTGGCGGGTGAGGCGTTCCTGGACCTGCGGACGCTTGGCGTAGAGGTCGACGACACGCGCCAGCTTCGACAGACCCGTGACGCGGCCCGTGGGGCCCGGGATGTATCCGACGTGGGCGACGCCGTGGAACGACACGAGGTGATGTTCGCACGTCGAGTACATCGGGATGTCTCGCACGAGGACGAGTTCCTGATGACCTTCGTCGAAGGTCGTGTCGAGGACCTCGTCCGGGTCGGTGAACAGTCCCCCGAACACCTCGCGGTAGGCACGGGCCACCCGGGCGGGAGTGTCGCGCAGGCCCTCGCGGTCCGGATCCTCACCCACCGCGATCAGCAGTTCACGCACGGCCGCTTCGGCTCGGGCCTGGTCGAACGTACGACCCGCGTCCACGCTCAATTCGTGGGTCGTCACATCCTCCGGGTCGGAACCCGTATCCGACTTCAGGTGGTTCACCGACACCCGCTCGCCCTCCACTCTTCGCTCACTCGTCTCCATCGGAACCGACGGCCCCGATGCGCGCCCCGTACCGACTCACCGACACGGATCAGTGCCGGCCGGCCGGGCCTTCCCACCGCTGTGTGGGAGGGGGTTCGGGAGCGCCGTAACCATCGCGCGGTTGCGAGTCTCCCACGTGGTTCTCACCACGGTGCGCATCTGCCGCACCGTCTTCGCCGGAGTCCGACGGACGGTCGGCGTCCTGCGGCTCCTGCGGACGCCCGAAACTCTGCGTTTCCTGGGCCTGTTGTCCGTAGCTGGGCTGTCCGTAGCTCTGGGGGTTCTGCCCCTGATGGCCCTGCGGATATCCGTATCCCTGAGGCTGTCCGGGGCCCTGCGGCCCGTGACCCTGCTGTTCCTGCGGGGTCTGCTCGCGCGGTGGCCAGCCGGGAGCCGACCATCCGGCGGGAGCACCGTAGTCCGGACGCGTCGCGTGCCGCGGACCACCCGGATACGGAGCCGTCGGCTGGAAGCCCGGAAGCGGCTCGGAGGCCGGGACCGGCTGCGACTGCTGTTGGGGTTGCGGCTGCTGTTGGGGCTGGGGGTAGCCGTTCGCCGGCTGGTACTGCGGCTGCGCGCCGGGCTGGTAGCCGGCGGGAGCGGGCGCCTCGCCCTGGCCCGGATACTGCGGGTGCTGATGCGCCGGCTTCGTCAGCGACGGCGGTTCCGGCGGCCACGGCTCGCCACGCTCGGCCGCGAGCTCGGCGGGCGTCTTGATCGGCGGCTTGTCGGACGGGACCCGATCACCGAAATCGTTGAAGGTCGTGATCCGCGGACGCTTCTTCACGTCGGCCAGGATCCGGTCGAGATCCTTGCGGGTCAGCGTCTCGTGCTCGAGCAGCTCGCCCGCCAACACGTCGAGGGCGTCGCGGTACTCGTTGAGGATCGCCCACGCCTCGGTGTGCGCGGCCTCGATGAGGTTGCGGACCTCCTCGTCGATCTCGCGTGCCACTTCGTGCGAGTAGTCGGACTGCACACCCATCGACCGGCCGAGGAAGGGGTCGCCCTGCTCCTGGCCGTAGCGGACGGCGCCGAGCTTCGCGCTCATGCCGTACTCGGTGACCATCGCGCGCGCGATCTTCGTGGCCTGGTCGATGTCGGACGAGGCGCCGGTGGTGGGCTCGCGGAAGACGAGTTCCTCCGCGGCACGACCGCCCATCGCCATGACGAGGCGCGCGATCATCTCCGAACGCGTCATCAGGCCCTTGTCGTCCTCGGGCACCGTCATCGCGTGACCGCCGGTGCGGCCGCGGGCGAGGATGGTGACCTTGTAAACCGGCTCGATGTCGGGCATCGCCCACGCGGCGAGGGTGTGACCACCCTCGTGGTAGGCCGTGATCTTCTTCTCGTGCTCGCTGATGATGCGGCTCTTGCGGCGGGGACCGCCGATGACACGGTCGACCGATTCCTCGAGGATCGCCTCGGTGATCACCGTGCCGTTCTCACGGGCGGTGAGCAGCGCGGCCTCGTTGACGACGTTCGCGAGGTCGGCACCGGACATGCCCACCGTGCGCTTGGCGAGCGCACCGAGATCCGCGTTGGGATCGATCGGCTTGCCCTTCGAGTGCACGGCGAGGATCGCCCGGCGACCGGCGAGGTCGGGGTTCGTCACCGGGATCTGACGGTCGAAACGGCCGGGACGCAGCAGTGCCGGGTCGAGGATGTCGGGGCGGTTCGTCGCGGCCATCACGATGATGCCGGAGCGGTCGCCGAAGCCGTCCATCTCGACGAGCAGCTGGTTGAGGGTCTGCTCACGCTCGTCGTGACCACCGCCGAGGCCGGCGCCGCGCTGGCGGCCGACCGCGTCGATCTCATCGACGAAGATGATGCAGGGAGCGCTCTGCTTGGCCTGCTCGAACAGATCGCGCACGCGGGAGGCGCCGACACCGACGAACATCTCGACGAAGTCCGAACCGGAGATCGTGAAGAACGGGACGCCCGCCTCGCCGGCGACGGCACGCGCGAGGAGGGTCTTACCGGTGCCGGGAGGACCGTAGAGCAGTACGCCCTTGGGGATCTTCGCGCCGAGCGCCTGGTAGCGCGCCGGGTTCTGCAGGAAGTCCTTGATCTCGTAGAGCTCCTCGACGGCCTCGTTGGCGCCGGCGACATCGGCGAAGGTCGTCTTGGGCATGTCCTTCGACAGCTGCTTGGCCTTCGACTTGCCGAAGCCCATCATGCCGCCGCGACCACCGCCCTGCATGCGGCTCATCACGAAGAAGAACACGCCGAGCAGGATGATCATCGGCAGGACGAAGATGAGGATCGAGGTCAGCCAGCTCTCCTGGGTGACGCTCGTGTCGTACTTCTGCGCGCCCGACGCGGCGACCAGGTCGAAGATCTGTTCGGAGGCCGACGCGGGGTACTTCGCGATGATCTCGGTGCTGCCCTCGGTCGCGTCGTTGCCGTTCTCGAGCCACAGACGCACCTGCTGTTCGCGGTCGTCGATGCGGGCTTCGCTGACGTTCTGCGATTCGAGTTGGGACACCGCGACGGACGTGTCCACCTGGGTGAAACCGCGCGTGTCGTCGCCGAAGTAACTGAAGGCGTAGATCACCAGCAGAATGCCGGCGACGATCGCCAGATTACGGAACACTGTCTTGCGGTTCATACAGGTTCGGCCCGAGCGGCCGGTCCTTTCGATCGAGTTCGTCGGGGTCTCGCAGTCGCGGCGCTTCGCGCCCGGGGTGGCCGCACGCCGCGACGGTCACTGACCAGGCAACGCAAGGTTACCGCGTAGCAACGAGCGGTCGCCCCGGCACCGGCCGGAGCCGACACCGGGAAGACGTCGTAATCGACAACGATCGGGACGGAACCGGAGTTCCCCGAGCCGGGGACCTCACGACGCGGCTCGACCGGAGGTCAGCTGCTGTAGACCTTGGGATCCAGCGTGCCGATGTAGGGCAGGTCGCGGTAGCGCTCGTCGTAGTCGAGTCCGTAGCCGACGACGAACTCGTCCGGGATGTCGAATCCGACGTCCTTGACCTCGACGTCGATCTTCACGGCCTCCGGCTTGCGGAGCAGCGTGACGACCTCGAGCGACGCGGGGTTGCGCGTCGAGAGGTTCTTGAGCAGCCACGACAGCGTCAGACCCGAGTCGATGATGTCCTCGACGATGAGGACGTTGCGACCGGCGATGTCCTTGTCGAGGTCCTTGAGGATGCGCACGACACCCGAGGACGAGGTCGACGACCCGTACGAACTTACGGCCATGAACTCCATCTGCGTCGGGATCGGCAGAGCGCGCGCGAAGTCGGTCATGAAGAAGATGGCGCCCTTGAGCACCCCGATGAGCAGCAGATCGCCTTCCTGCGCACCCACCGGGTAACGCTCGGCGACCGACTGCGCCAGCTCTGCGGTCCGCTCCTTGATCTGTTCTTCGGAGATCAGCACCGACGCTATGTCGTTCTCGTACACCGGGGTCCTTCCCTACCTTCTGCTGCCGGTCGCCCGGACCTTCGCCCGGTCGACGTACTCCACGGCAAGCGTGCCACGCCGACGCGACACCACCAACCTCGTCCCCGTCCGCGGGCCCCGTCCGACCGCGACCGGGCCCTGTCCGCGCCACGCCGCTACCAGATCGTCGACCGTCCGCAGCATCGTCTCGTTCGGCGTGACGGTGTGATCGATCAGCCACGATCGGAGGGCTCTGCGTCGTACTGCGGCGGGAGCCGCCGCGAGAGTGTCGGTGTCGAGCAGGTCGTCCTCGCGCCGCGCTGTCGCGAGCAGGTCGCCGGCCCAGACATCGAGGGCGTGGCCGTCGTCCTGCAGTTGCCCGGCCGTGCGCGCGAGGGCTTCGGCGACGCCCCCACCGAGCACGTCCTCGAGCAGCGGCAGTACCTCACGGCGCAGACGCACCCGCGTGAACCGGTCGTCGGTGTTGTGCGGATCCTCGTACGGGCGGTAGCCGAGTTCGTCGCACGCCCGGCGGGTCGTGTCGCGGCGCACGCCGAGCAGCGGCCGGCCCCACGGCGGGTCGAAGAGTGCCATCCCGCGGATCGAACGCAGCCCCGATCCGCGGCCGAGACCGAGCAGCACCGTCTCGGCCTGGTCGTCGAGGGTGTGCCCGAGCAACACGGTCCGGTCGTCGCGGTTCTCGTCGAGCGCCCGGTAGCGGGCCGCGCGCGCGGCGGCCTCGAGGCCTCCCCCACCGGTGACGTCCACACCGACCACCATGACGGTCGCGCAGCCGCGGGCCCGGGCGAACTCCGCGGCCCGCGCGGCGACGACCTCGGAACCGGACTGGAGGCGATGATCGACGACGACGGCGTGCACCGCCTCGGTCTCCGCGACGGCGGCGGCGGTCAGGGCGGCGGAATCGGCCCCGCCCGACAACGCGACGGTCACCGCGTCGGCCGGGTGCGCGCCCAGCCAGGCCCGCACGGCGAGGCGCACCTCGTGGATCGCCGGGGCTTCGGGCAGCAGCGGACGATCGTTGGACGGTGAAGCCACGATCAGCTCAGCACCCGCGCGATCCACGCATCGGGATGGTCGATCTCCGTCAGGGTGGGCAGGGCGTCCGGACCGGACCACACGGCGTTGAAGTCGTCCGTGCCGACCTTCGCGACGACGGCGTCGACGAACTTCTTGCCGTGCACGTACTGGGCCATCTTGGCGTCCATGCCGAGGACGAGCCGGATGAGGCGATGCACCGGGCTGCTGTTGCGGTGCCGCCGGTTGTCGAACGCCCGCCGGATCCGCGCGACCGACGGAACCACGGCCGGGCCGACACCGTCCATTACATGATCGGCGTGGCCTTCGAGCAGCGTTCCGAGCGCGAGGATCCGATCGAACGACTCGCGCTGAGACTGTGCCTGCAGCGCCCGCACGACACCGAGCATGCCCCGCTCCGACATCGCCTTGTCGCCGGGAGTACGCAGGTCCTTCACCGCCGACACCACGCGGGTCGCGACGTCGCCCATCGGTTCGTCGACCGCGGTGGCGAGGTCGGCGGCGGCCTCGCGCATCAGCTCGGCCATCCACGGTGCCTGTGCGAACTGCACGCGGTGGGTCACCTCGTGCAGGCACACCCACAGCCGGAAGTCGGCGGGCGGCACCTTCAGGGCGCGTTCGACCGCGACGACGTTGGGCGCGACGAGCAGCAGCGAACGAGAGAACGGGTCGTACTGTCCGAGCACCGCGGACGACAGGTAGGCGAGCATCGCGCCGGCCTGCGCGCCCGCCGGTTTGCCCACCCAGCGGAGGGAGGAGCCGGCCGGATCCTCGCCCGAGGTCGCGGTGAGGTCGGCCATCGACGCCGCGGCCGCACGTACCCAGCCCGGCCGGTCGACGACCTGCGCGGGCGGCGGCTCGGTTCCGTCGTCGAGACGCGTGTGCTCGCGCACCGGTCCCTCGGCGCGCGCGGCGGCCGAGAACAACTCGTCCTGCACCGCATCGCGGGTGTACCGCGACATCGCGGGTTCGGAGCGGGTGAGGCGCACGCCGACCCCGGCCGCGAACGACCAGTCGATCGCGTCGCCGAGTGCCCGCTCCTTGCCGGTCATCGGCAACCGCACTCACGCAGTACCGACGCCACGGCGTCGAGGGCGGGCCGAGCCTCGCTCGGGGACCGGCCGTTGGACAGCAGAGCGAACGACAGCACGCGGCCGTCGGAGTCGACGGTGTATCCCGTGAGTCCGTTGACCTCGGTCAGAGTGCCGGTCTTCGCCCGCACCCATCCGGCTCCGGCACGGGTCGTGGTGCCGTAGCGGTCGGCGAGCGTGCCGGTCGCTCCGGCGACGGGAAGATAGTCGAGCATGGGCCGCAGCTCCGTCCTGTTCGGTCCGGCCGCCTCGGAGATCACGCGATCGAGCGTACGAGCAGGGATCCGGTTCTCGACCGAGAGCCCGCTGACGTCGCGCAACGTCACACCGGTGACGTCCAGACCCGCTTGCTGCAGGGTACCGGTCACCGCCTTCGTCGTGCCCTCGAACGAGTGCTCGTTGCCCGTCGCGACGGCGACCTCCCGTCCGATGGTCTCCGCGAGGACGTTGTCGGATCGGCGCAGCATCTGACCGAGACGCACAGTGAGTGGCGCCGACTGGACCGACGCCATGGGCGCCGCACCGGGTGAGGCGGATCCGAGCGCTACCCGCGCGGGGTCGGCACCGAGCGCCGTCGCCAGTGCACGACCGGCGTCCAGGGCAGGCGTAGCGCTGCGAGGCGATTCGTCCTCGAGTGGGTTCGACCGGGCGCCGTCGAGCATCACCGGTTCGATGGGTGCGACGTAACCGTCGCCGACGTCCTCGGGAAACCAGCCCGGCGCGAGCGGATCCCCGCTGTACAGACTCGTGTCGACGAGGACCGTCTCGACCGTCGTGCCGCTGCGCCGGATCTGTTCGGCGAGGTCGGCGATGCGGGGACCACCGGGGTAGAAGCTCTCCTCGCCGGGCGGCATCGCCGAGAGGGTGGGGTCGCCACCCGCGATGAGGACGATCTCCCCCGGCTTCGAACCCTCGACGACACGCGTGGTGATCCGATGATCGGAGGGCAGCACGAGCATGGCGGCCGCGGCGGTGAGGATCTTCGTGGTGGAGGCCGGGATCAGCGCGCGATCGGCGTCCTTCGACCACAGCACCGTGCCGGTCGTGGGGTCGGTGATCGACCCGGCGAAGTCACCGAGGCCGGGATTGTTCACCGCCTGGTCGAGTGCCGCCGCCAGCGAGGTCGGGTCGGGCGTCGGAGCGTCGGGCGAGACCGCGGCGACCGCGGGGGTCGCGATCACCGGTGCCGGTGCGGGGAGCACGACCGCGCCGGCGGACGCCCGCACGTCGTAGATCGCGAAGGCTCCGCCCACGACGAGAGCGAGGAAACCCGCTCCCCAGATCCCGAAGAGGATCTTCATGTTCCGTCGTCGCCTGGTTGCCAGTGAACCCTGCTTCTTGTTGCCGCCCTGCCCCGTCAACACGCCTCCGCTGCATCCTGCACACACTGGTCGACCAGCTACCCGCACTTCCCGCTGCCGGCCGCACACTGCTGTGACGCACTCGGGGCCCCGGTACCTGCACCTCCAGCCTAGCGCCGCGACCGTTATCCTCTCTGCGGACCATCACCGCAGATACGGATGTCGTATCCGCCGGAAAAACACCGACGAAGTGAGGCAAGGCGTGGAGTTCGAGGTCACCATCGAGATCCCCAAGGGACAGCGGAACAAGTACGAGGTCGATCACGAGACCGGACGCGTCAAGCTCGATCGTTACCTGTACACCTCGTTCGGCTACCCGGCCGACTACGGCTACATCGAGAACACCCTCGGTGAGGACGGCGATCCGCTCGACTGCATGGTCCTGCTGCCCGAGTCGGTCTTCCCCGGCGTGATCGTCGAGGCCCGCCCCGTCGGCATGTTCAAGATGGTCGACGAGGCCGGTGGCGACGACAAGATCCTGGCCGTCCCGGCCGGCGACCCGCGGTGGGATCACGTCCAGGACATCAGCGACGTCTCGCAGTTCGAGCTCGACGCCATCAAGCACTTCTTCGTGCACTACAAGGATCTCGAGCCGGGCAAGCACGTCGAGGCCGCCGACTGGGTCGGTCGCGCCGAGGCCGAGGCCGAGGTGACCGCGTCGGTCGAGCGCCTGAAGAACAACGGCGGGCACTGACACCGAGCCTGTACAACGCGGATCCCCCGGACGATGCGATCGTCCGGGGGATCCGTCGTCTGCGGGGTCTATTCGCCCTTGAACTGCGGCGGGCGCTTCTCGAAGACGGCGGTGATCGCCTCGGTGAGGTCCTCCGACGGCAGGAACGCCGCGTTCCACGCCGCGACGTAGCGGAGGCTGTCGTCGACCTGCGGCGAGCGCGTGTGGTCGAGGACGTTCTTGATGCCCTGGACGACGAGCGGCGGGTTGGCGGCGATCTCCGCGGCGGTCGCGTGAGCGGCGGCCAGCACTGCATCGGCGTCGTCGTGGACGTCGTTGACGAGACCGATCTTCTCGGCGCGGGCGGCGTCGATGTCCTTGCCCGTGAGCGCGAGCTCGCGGACGTGACCGTCGCCGATGATGAGCGGGAGCCGGGCGAGGGTGCCGACGTCGGCGACCATTCCGACCTTGACCTCGCGGACGCTGAACTTCGCGTCGGCGCTCGCGTAGCGGATGTCGGCGGCGGAGATGAGGTCGACCGCTCCGCCGATGCACCAGCCCTGGACCGCGGCGACGACCGGCTTGCGGCAGTCGGCGACGGCCGTGATGGCCGCCTGCATGTTCTTGATCAACGTGTGGAAGTCCGTGCGCGGCTTCGCGAGCGCCTTGCCGGAGACGACGGCGCCGAGGCTGCCGCCCATGGCGACGAGGTCGAGGCCGTAGGAGAAGTTCCGGCCGGAACCGGCGAGGACGACGGCGCGGACCTCGGGGTCGGCGTCGAGCTCACCGAACAGGACGGGCAATTCCGCCCAGAAGTCGGGGCCCATGGCGTTGCCCTTGCCGGGGCCGATGAGCGTGACCTGTGCGACGTGATCCTTGCGTTCGACGGTGAACGCTTTCCAGGGCGAGTGATCGGACATTACTGAAGAGTAACTTGTGGATCTTCGTTTCGCACCGACCGCACCCCACGACACGACGACGATGCGTCCTCGGAACCGCGCCCATAGCGCGGCGATTTTCCTACTCTTGATCCATGACCAGGTCGCTGCATCCGAATGCCCACCGCGTCTCGGACACGCTCATCGCCCGCGGCCATCACGGTCTGATCGTCCAGCAGCCGGAGACCGTGCACACCGCTGAGCAGGCCGCCGCCGCGGTCGGTGTCGAGGTGGGCGCGATCGTGAAGTCGCTCGTCTTCCTGCTCGATGACGACCCGATCCTGCTGTTGGTGTCCGGGGCGCATCGCGTGTCGGTCGAGCGGACCGGCGAGCGGCTCGGTGGCGAACTCGTGCCGGCCTCCTCCGACCTGGTCACGGAGGTCACCGGCCAGCCGCTCGGTGGCGTCGCACCGCTCGGTCATCCCACGAACCTGCCCACCTACATCGACCGTGCGCTGCAGCTCCACCCGGATCTGTGGGCGTCGGGTGGATGCCCGAACACACTGTTCCGGACCGTCTATTCGGAGCTCATGCGCATCACCGCGGCGATCGACGTCGACGTGGACTGAGACCGTCCACCTACCGGTACACCGGCATCTCCATTCGGGGTACACTCACCGTCGTGACAGTCCGAGCGTGGAGCCGCAGGCATGTCGACCTGTGTCGTACCCGCTCGTGCCTCTGTGCGTTCTGAGATCCGCACCATCCCTTCCTCTTTTCCGGCGCCGCACTGCTGCGGGTAGTTGCCTGCCCGGCGCCGTTCACCTTCCGACCAGCGGAGCCCTTCCATGACCACGTCCTCCATCGAGAACCCGGCCGGCAGCTCGGTCGATTCCCCCGAACTCGTTCTCATCGTGCAGATCTCGGACACGAACGCCGGGTCGGCGGGCGATCTCGCCGCCCTCGCCGATGCTCTGCGGGAGACCGCGCTCGATCTGCTCCCGGGTGCGCGCACCCACACTCTTCTCAGCCCCGGCCCGACCCCTCTGGTCATCGATCTGCCGGCCCGCGGGCTGGTGCTCGACAATCAGCGGGTCGAGTTGAGTCACAGCGAATTCGAGATCCTCGCGCACTTGGTGCGTCGGCCCCGCGTCGTGGTGTCCCGCGCGGCATTGAGGCCGCTCGGCGCCGGATACTCGGAGAACGACGACTTCGACACCGACCGCGGCAACCGCAGTGTCGACGTCCATGTCTCCCGGATCCGTTCCAAACTGGGACGTTTCGGCAACATCATCACCACTGTCCGCGGGTCGGGCTACCGGTTCGATCCCGATCCGCGCGTACACGTCGTCGAATCACTCGACCGCCGTACGGCGTGAACGCATGCGAAGGAGGGGCAGGAGTCGAAACTCCTGCCCCTCCTTCGCAATACCGATGCGTGTCAGGAAGCGCGCACGGATGTCCGAGCGCCCTCACCGAACCGGCGCAGGACCTCGACGACGGTCGGCGAGACCTCGACGAGGCCGCGCGACTCCAGCCACGGCAGCGTTCCGTCGACGAGATGCTCGACGGTGAACGGCGCGGCGAGCGGGATCAGCGTGACGCCGTCGGCGACCTGCACGGCATGGATGTCCGCGATCAGCCCGGCGAGACCGTGCGGCGTTCCGACATAGGACAGCGTGCCGGCCTCCCCGCGAGTCGATTCCGGGCGGGTGCGCCGGGTGCGGGCGGTGCGGGCATCGGAGGCGAGGACGATCTCGACGTCGACGAGCACCGTGACCGAATCGGGATCGCGGCCCTCCTCGGCGGCCTCTGCGCGGATGCGGTCGCGCAGTTTCCCGGCTTCACGCAGGTCGGCGGCACGCACCCGCACGACGTTGGATACATCGGCGCTGAGGTCGAGCGGCGGGTCGCCGACACGTCCCAGGGTCAGGTCGGCCCAGTAGTCGGGCCCGGAGTGACCGGTGAGTTCGACGGCGACGCGCAACGGCCGGATCGCGGCGGACTCGACGACGGCCGGGTCTGCGGATACAGGGGTGACGGTGGATGCGACGGACATGGGATACCTCTCGGTACGGGCCGCGGAGCGGCACGGAGGGATCGGCCTGTGAGCCGGAAGACTGTGAGGGAGAAGACCTTCAGTCCGGACAGATTCCCGATGCCGTACGGCAGAGGTCGACATGGCGACGGCACCAGCGTGCCGCAGCGATCGTCCTCGTCCGTCCCATGCGAATTACCCTACTGATCCTATGGGGAATTGTCGACCGCTAGACGCACGGAGATGCGTCGCCGTCGGTCGCTCCGAGGCCGGGACGCGTCTCCGGCGAGGGGTTCCACACGCCGGCGGTCTTCGCGTGCACCCACGTCGGCCCGTTCTCGACCAGCAACCGGAGCGCTCCGAGGAGCCGCTCGACATCGTCGGACGAGCTGCCGAGTCCGAGCGACGCCCGGACGGCTCCGCCGGCACGACCGACCCGCGCGAGCAGCGGGTGGGCGCAGAAGCGTCCGTCACGGACGCCGATGCCGTACTCGGCGGACAGATAGGAGGCGACGTGGCCGGGCTCGTAGCCGTCGACCGTGAAGGTGACGATCCCGACACTGTCGGCCGAATCGTTCCACAGCCGAAGCACTTCCACGCCGTCGATGGCCTGCAGACCGTCGACGAGCAGGGCGCACAGGGCCTCCTCGTGACGGATCACCGCGTCGGCGTCGAAACCGGCGAGCGCATCGCACGCGGCGGCAAGGGCGGCGACGCCGAGCACGTTGGGGGTGCCGGCCTCGTGACGCGCAGGGGCGCAGGACCATTCGGTGTGATCGAGGCGCACCTCGCGCACCGCGCCGCCACCGGCGAGGTACGGCTCGGCGGCGTCGAGCCAGTCTCGGCGGCCGACGAGCACTCCCGCACCGAACGGCGCGTACAGCTTGTGGCCGGAGAAGGCGAGGTAGTCCACACCGAGCTCGACGAGATCGACACGGCGATGGGGCACGAGCTGCGCACCGTCGACGAGGATCCGGGCACCGGAAGCGTGTGCGAGCTCGGCGAGTTCGGCGATCGGCAGGACCTCACCGGTGACGTTGGAAGCACCGGTGACGGCGAGCAGGGCCGCGGGTGCGCGCTGCAGTTCGACCGCGAGACGCCATACCGTCTCGGAGACGGTGTCCGCAGCCTCGACGATACGAGAGTTCTTCCAGGGCAGCAGATTCGCATGGTGCTCGATGTCGAGCACCACGACATCGCCGGGCACCGCACTCGCGAGCAGGTTCAGCGAATCGGTGGTGTTGCGCGTGAAGACAACGACCTGGTCGTCGGCCGCGCCGACGAAGCGCGACACGGAGGAGCGGGCGTCCTCGTATGCGGTGGTGCTGATCCGCGAAGCGTATCCGGCGCCGCGGTGCACGCTCGCATAGAAGGGCAGCAGCTCGGTGATGCGGTCGGTGACGGCGGACAGCGCCGGTGCGCTCGCCGCGTAGTCGAAGTTCGCATAGGTGCAGGTACCCCCCTGGACGAGCGGAACCTGCACGTCACAGCCGGAAACGGTGGCAAAGGGAGCGATGCAGGTGGTGGTGGCTACAGCAGTCATGACAAATCCCTTGTGTACTCGGGGACCCGCCGGTGACGCCTACGACGGAGAATTCTCGTCGCCGGCGGAGTCCGCGCTTGCCGTGTCCGGTAGTGGATTCACGGCCCGGTCGTCACCCGGAGCACCCCACCGCGGTTGGAGGGTTGCCGACCAGCTAGCCGGGGCTTGACGCTGGTACTCATGACCTGGCGAAGAGAATGGCAGGACGACCGGGCCGTGTCAACCCCGCACAGCTCCGCGTCGCCCGGCACCGCACGACGCCGACACGCGTTCTGCGCGCCGAACGTTCACCTGCCGTCCACCCGGACGTGAGATAACCGGAAGCACCATCGAGCAGAAGGACCCGCGGAATTGCCAGCCATAACCTCGACCCCCGTCGGCCGGTCCCCCATCCCCGACGAGTTCCTCCGCGCGTCGCACGCTCCACCCGCCCGCACCCTCGTCGACCTGCTGCGGAGCACTGCCGAAGCACATCCCGACGCCCCCGCGATCGACGACGGCGCGACGGTCCTCGAATACGCCGAACTGGTCGAGGCGGTGATCGCCGGTGCGTATGCGCTGAACGACGCGGGCGTCGGGGCCGGCGACAGGGTCGGGGTCCGCATGACCTCCGGGCGCAGCGACCTGTATGTGACGATTCTCTCCATTCTCGCCGCGGGCGCCGCGTACGTCCCCGTCGACGCCGACGATCCCGACGAGCGGGCCGAACTCGTGTTCTCGGAAGCGCAGGTCACCGCCATCGTCACGGACGAGGGCATCGGACCGGGCACGGCCGCGCCGTCGGGCACCCCGGTGGTGCGGGGCCCGAACCTCGATGACGACGCGTGGATCATCTTCACCTCCGGTTCAACCGGAACACCGAAGGGTGTCGCCGTCACCCACCGCAATGCGGCGGCCTTCGTCGACGCGGAAGCGCGAATGTTCTGCCAAGGGGAGCCGCTCGGTCCCGGCGACCGGGTCCTGGCCGGGCTGTCCGTGGCGTTCGACGCCTCGTGCGAGGAGATGTGGCTCGCCTGGCGGCACGGCGCCTGCCTGGTTCCGGCGCCCCGCGCGCTCGTCCGCTCCGGCATGGACCTCGGGCCGTGGCTCGTCTCGCGCAACATCAACGTCGTCTCCACGGTGCCCACCCTCGCGGCGATGTGGCCGGCCGAAGCCCTCGAGGCGGTGCGTTTGCTCATCTTCGGTGGCGAGGCCTGCCCACCCGATCTCGTCGAACGTCTCGCGGTTCCGGGACGCGAGGTGTGGAACACCTACGGCCCCACCGAGGCGACGGTCGTGGCCTGCGCGTCGCTGATGGACGGCACCGGACCGGTCCGCATCGGCCTGCCCCTCGACGGATGGGATCTCGCCGTCGTGGACGCCGACGGCAACCCCGTCGAGGAGGGCGCGACCGGTGAACTCGTCATCGGTGGTGTCGGCCTCGCGCGCTACCTCGATCCGGCGAAGGACGCCGAGAAGTACGCTCCGATGCCCACGCTCGGCTGGGACCGCGCCTACCGCAGCGGTGATCTCGTGACGCTCGACCGCGCCGGTCTGCTGTTCCAGGGACGCGCCGACGACCAGGTCAAGATCGGTGGCCGCCGCATCGAACTCGGCGAGGTCGACAACGCACTGCAGAACCTGCCCGGCGTGGCGGGCGGTGCGTGCGCGGTCCGCAAGACGGCCGCGGGACATTCGATCCTCGTGGGATACCTCGCCTCCACCGATCCGGACTTCGACATCGCGTCGGCCCACGACCTGCTGTCCGAACAACTCCCGGCCGCGCTCGTCCCCCGACTCGCGCTCGTCGACGAACTGCCCACCCGCACGTCCGGCAAGGTCGACCGCAACGCTCTGCCGTGGCCGCTGCCCGGCGCCGATGCCGACTCGGTGGAAGCACTCGGTCTCGATCCCACCGCCGAATGGGTCGCCGAACTGTGGACCGACATCCTCGGCGCCCGGATCGAGGGCGTCGACGACGACTTCTTCGAACTCGGCGGTGGTTCCCTCGCGGCGGCGCAACTCGTCACGGCGCTGCGGAGCCGGTATCCGGAGATGACCGTCGCAGAACTGTACGACCACCCGAGGCTCGGATCGCTCGCCGTCTACCTCGACGAACTCGCGCCGACGGAAGCGGCGACACCGCGAGAGGTGACCCCGGTGCCGCGGCTCGCCCAGCTCGGGCAGATCGCCGTGACCGCCGTCCTCACCACCCTCACCGGACTGCAGTGGGTGACCTGGCTGGCGATCCTGAACAACGTCGTCGCGCTCGTCGTGGACGTGCCGTGGACCGTCACCCTGTCGTGGTGGTGGGTCGCGCTCGGTGTCCTGCTGTTCCTCACGCCCGCCGGGCGCATGGCGATCTCCGTCGCGGGTTCGCGTCTGCTCCTGCGCGGCATAGAGCCCGGAAGCTACCCACGCGGTGGGAGCGTCCATCTCCGGCTGTGGACGGCTCTGCGACTGTCCGAGGCCGTGGGTGCCGTGAACATCTCGAGCGCTCCCTGGATGCGGCAGTACGCGCGGGCGCTGGGAGCGAAGGTCGGCCGCGACGTCGACCTGCACAGTCTTCCACCGGTCACCGGTCTCCTCGAACTCGGCGACGGGTGTGCCGTCGAGCCGGAGGTGGACCTCGGCGGCTACTGGGTGGACGGCGACGTCGTCCACATCGGAAGCATCCGGATCGGTGCCGGCGCCACGGTGGGCGCCCGCTCGTTCCTGGCCCCCGGCGCGCGGATCGGTAAGGACGCCGAAGTGGAGGCCGGATCCGCGGTGTTCGGTCGCGTGAAGGCCGGGCAGAACTGGTCGGGCTCCCCCGCCCGCAAGGCCGGCAAGGCCGACCGGCCGTGGCCCGCCGCGACACCGCCGCGGGGCGGCAGGTGGGTGCCGGTCTACGCGCTGTCGTCGATCCTGCTCGGCGGCCTGCCCGTCGTCTCGATCGCCGCCGGGGTCGCGCTGCTCGTGTGGTGGGTGCACGACACCCCCACCGTCTCCGACGCCGTGGTGCACTCCCTGGCGATGCTGCCCGTCGCGGCGCTGCTGACGATGTTCGTCTTCGCCCTGCTCACCCTGACGGCCGTGCGACTGCTTGCCGTCGGGATGACCGAGGGCTGGCATCCCGTGCGCAGCCGCGTGGGCTGGCAGGTGTGGTTCACCGAGCGCCTCATGGACTCCTCGCGCACCTTCCTGTTCCCGCTCTACGCGTCGATGCTCACCCCGATCTGGCTCCGATTGCTCGGCGCCGACATCGGTAAGGACGTCGAGGCGTCGACCGTGCTGATGGTTCCCAAGTTCACCAAGGTCGCCGATGGAGCGTTCCTCGCCGACGACACGATGGTCGCCTCCTACGAACTCGGCGGCGGGTGGCTGTACATCTCGCATGCGAAGGTCGGCAAGCGTGCCTTCCTCGGCAACTCGGGTATGGCGGCGCCGGGTCGGCGCGTCCCGAAGCACGGGCTCGTCGCGGTGCTCTCCGCGGCTCCGGAGAAGGCGAAATCCGGCTCGTCGTGGCTGGGCAGTCCCCCGGTGCGCCTGCGGCGCGCAAGCGGTGACAGCGACGCGAGCCGCACCTTCGCACCGCCGCTGAAACTGAAGATCGCGCGCGGCGCGGTGGAGACCTTCCGGCTCGTGCCCATGGTCGTCACCTACGGCATCGGGCTCGGTGTGCTCTTCGCACTCAACACCCTCGCCGTGCACTGGGGCTATCTCGCCGCTGCGCTGCTGGGCGGTCTCGTGCTCATGGTGGCCGGAGCGGTGGCGTGCCTCGTGACCGTGATCGCGAAATGGCTCGTCGTCGGTCGGATCGGACGCGTCGAGCACCCGCTGTGGAGTTCGTTCGTGTGGCGCAACGAGGTCTCCGACACCTTCGTGGAGACCGTGGCGGCACCGTGGTTCGCCCGGGCCGCGGCGGGCACCGCCGTGATGAACCTGTGGCTGCGCGCACTGGGGTCGAGGATCGGGCGCGGTGTGTGGTGCGAGAGCTACTGGCTGCCCGAGGCCGACCTGGTGTCCCTGGGCGACGGTGCGACCGTCGAACGCGGTTGCGTTGTACAGACCCACCTGTTCCATGATCGGATCATGTCCATGGACACCGTGACCCTCGGCGCCGGCGCCACGCTCGGCCCCCAATGCGTCGCGTTGCCCGCCTCGGGCATCGGCGACGGTGCCACCGTCGGCCCGGCCTCGCTGGTGATGCGCGGCGACGTCGTCCCGCCGTCCACTCGCTGGCAGGGCAATCCGATCACGCCGTGGACCACGCCGAACGACTGGTCGCCGCGGTGAAGCCCATCAAGGCCGCCAAGCCCGTCGCGCCGGTCGCCGCGGACCGGCCGCTCGACCCTTATCTGCCCGAGAGCGGGAACCGCGGCTACCGGGCCTCCCGCTACGAACTCGAACTCACCTACAAGGTCGTGTCCAATCGGCTCGACGGCCGGGCGAAGATCATCGCCACGACTACGGACGTGCGCGCCAAGTATTCGCTCGATCTCGCGCAGTCGATGCGAGTCACGAAGGTGACCGTCAACGGGCGACGTCCCGCCAAGTTCGCGCATCGTGGCGGCAAGCTCACCGTCACCCCCGCCGAGAAACTCCCTGCCGGGGCGGTCCTCGTCTTCGGTGTGCAGTACTCGGGAACCCCCACCCCACTGCGGACCATGTGGGGTGAGGTCGGTTGGGAAGAACTCGACGAGGGTTCGCTCGTCGCGAGTCAGCCCAACGGCGCACCCACCTGGTTCCCCTGCGACGACCATCCCGGTTCGAAAGCCACCTACCGCATCGCGGTCACCACCGACGCTCCGTTCGTCGCGATCGCGAACGGCACCCTCGTGCACAAGACCACGAAGGCGAGTCGCACCACCCGCGTCTACGAGCAACCCGAACCCATGGCGACCTATCTCGCCACGGTCCAGACCGGGCACTACGAGATACGCACCCTCTCAAACGAACCCGTGCCCCAGTACGGCATCCATCCGCCTCGGTTGCGCGCGGCGTTCGATCGGGACTTCGCTCGCCAGACCGAGATGCTCGAGTTGTTCACGCGCCTGTTCGGCCCGTACCCGTTCGCGCACTACACCGCTCTGGTGACCGACGACGACCTCGAGATCCCCCTCGAAGCACAGGGATTGTCGATCTTCGGCGCGAACTTCTGCGACGGCACCGGCCGCGAGGAACGGCTCGTCGCACACGAGTTGGCGCACCAGTGGTTCGGCAACAGCCTCACGCTGAACCGTTGGTGCGACATCTGGCTCCACGAAGGATTCGCGTGCTACGCGGAGTGGTTGTGGTCGGAGAACTCGGGCGGCAGGTCGGCGCATGCACATGCGCTCGACGCCCACCGGGGTCTGGCCCACAAGCCGCAGGACATCCTGCTCGAGGATCCGGGCCCGAAGGACATGTTCGACGACCGCATCTACAAGCGCGGAGCACTGACTTTGCACGCCCTGCGAGTGCAGCTCGGCGATGAGCCGTTCTTCACCCTCCTACGGACGTGGACCGCGGAACACCGGCACGGCAACGTGACGACGGCGCAGTTCAAGGATCTCGCCGCACGTTTCTCGGACGTCTCGCTCCGGCCGCTGTGGGAGGCGTGGTTGAGCACGCGAGAGCTTCCCCCGGCACCGACCGCCTAGTTCCGAGGGCGCAGAGATGCATCCAGTGCGCTCATCAACTGTCCGACACGACTTCTCGAGGTAGGGGCGATCGGATATCTGGCTCTTCGCACTTGGTAGGGGCTGGTGCCGATCGACCCCGTTGCCGTGTCGGTGATTGAAAAAGGGCCCGCGCCCTTGTGAGCTGGGTGTTCTCAGGCATCCAGGACAGCAAGGAACGCGGGCATGCACCACGGTAGTTCATTGCTGCTCGATCTCGACGGCCTCGTCGTCGAATCGGTGCAGCGCACGGTCGAGGGCAGCCGGATCGTGCAGATCGCGACGGCACCCGAATGGGTCGGGGTCTGTCCGGAGTGCGGGCAGAAGTCCACGCGTTCGAAGGGTTGGGTCACCACCAGACCGCGGGATGTGCAGGTCGGACCCGACCGTCCGCTGTTGGTGTGGCGGAAACGGAAATGGTTGTGCACCAATACCTCCTGTGACCGTAAGGTGTTCACCGAGTCGACGCCGGGGGTGCCGTCCCGGGCGCGGGTCACGCCCCGAGCGAAGGCGCTGCTGGTCGAGGCGGTCCTCGACGGGGACCGGTCGGTGTCCGCGGTCGCGGGCGACTACGGGTGCGCCTGGCACACCGTCCACGAGCACCTCGTCGTGGTCGCCGACGCCGCCCTTGGCGACGAACCCGAACCGGTGGTCGTCCTCGGGATCGATGAGACCCGACGCGGGAAGGCGAAATGGGAAACTTGCCCCGAGACCGGGGAACGGAGATGGGTGGACCGGTGGGACACCGGACTGGTCGACCTGACCGGCGATCAAGGGTTGCTGGCGCAGGTCAACGGACGCACCTCGGCGGTGGTGATCGACTGGTTCGACGCCCGCGACGAGACGTGGAAGGCACAGATCACCCATGTCGCGATCGACATGTCGTCGGTGTATGCGAAGGCGGTGCGCGAGGCACTGCCGCACGCACAACTGGTGGTGGACCGGTTCCACCTGGTCAAGAAGGCCAACGAGATGGTCGATACCGTCCGGCGCAGGGTCACCCAGGCCGAGCGGGGTCGGCGCGGCCGCAAGAGCGATGTCGAATGGATCAATCGACGACGGTTGTTGCGGGCCGCGGAGCGCCTAACCGATGAGCAACGATCGGCCCTGTTCGAGAAGCTGACCTCCGCCGACCCGCACGGGGACATCGCTGCGGCATGGATCGCGAAGGAACTGCTGCGCGATGTGTTGCGCTGCACCGATCGTGGTGGCCTTCGCCATGAGATCCGGGACAGACTGTATCGGTTCTACACGTTCTGCGCGGCATGCCGTGTCCCGGAGATCGGCAAGCTGGCGACGACCGTCTCGGCGTGGCAGGAACCGATGATCCTGGCGATCACCACCGGCCTGTCGAATGCGCGCAGTGAAGGCTACAACCGCATCGTCAAGCACGTCGGCCGTATCGCGTTCGGGTTCCGTACCCCGGAGAACCAACGCCGCCGGGTACGGTGGGCCTGCACTCGTCGATCACGTCGGGTCGCACCCAGCCGGCGCCAATGCCACTGCTAACTGCGAAGAGCCGGATATCTGGACAGGACGTCGACCACCACGGGGGTCGCACGGCGCCGGGCGTCGTCGAGCGAGTCCTCAGCTGCCGTCGGGTCTCCGCCCGCACGGAGTTCGGCGATGCGCGCGACACTCGCAGCGGTACGCAGGATGTGCCCGACCTGAGTGGCCTTCGCGATCGGGTGCAGATAGGCAGCCGCGGCGGCATCGCCGGCACACCGCGCGGCGAGGGAAGCCGCTTCCGTCGGTGCATCCTTCGCAGCTCGGTGCGCATCCAGGGCGGCGACGCGCTGGAGTCTCGTTCGTCGCGCACCGTCAACGAATTCTCGCGCCGCATCGAGTGCTGAACGTGGACGACGGTCCTCGGGCACGGATTCCTCGAAGACGGGAAGCACGTCCTGTGCACTCTCCGTCACGTATCGGACGACCGCCCGCAGTTCGTCCATGGTGAGTTCGAAATCACCGGTCACGCTTGTCGCCGGTCCGTTCCGTCCCACGTATCCGAGCATAGCCCGACCGAATGTCCGCGTACGAGAAAAGGGGACCCGCGAAAGCGGTTCCCCTCCTCAAAGCCGAAGACCCCCAACAATGTTGGGGGTCTTCGGTAACGGGTGTTCGGCGGTGTCCTACTCTCCCACACCCTGTCGAGTGCAGTACCATCGGCGCAGACAGGCTTAGCTTCCGGGTTCGGAATGGGACCGGGCGTTTCCCTGTCGCTATGACCGCCGTAACTCTATGAAACAATAGTCCACGCAGATTCCTCGAATCACCTGCTGCTGCAGGATTTTCGGATCTGTGTGTGTTGTTTCAGATACCGCACAGTGGACGCGTAACATCTTCGTGGTAAGTCCTCGGCCTATTAGTACCGGTCACCTCCACCCATTGCTGGGCTTCCAGTTCCGGCCTATCAACCCGGTGGTCTGCCGGGGGCCTTACCCCCTCGAGGGGGTGAGAAACCTCATCTTGGAACAGGCTTCCCGCTTAGATGCTTTCAGCGGTTATCCCTTCCGAACGTAGCCAACCAGCCATGCCCCTGGCGGGACAACTGGCACACCAGAGGTTCGTCCGTCCCGGTCCTCTCGTACTAGGGACAGCCTTCCTCAAGTTTCTAACGCGCGCGGCGGATAGAGACCGAACTGTCTCACGACGTTCTAAACCCAGCTCGCGTGCCGCTTTAATGGGCGAACAGCCCAACCCTTGGGACCTACTCCAGCCCCAGGATGCGACGAGCCGACATCGAGGTGCCAAACCATCCCGTCGATATGGACTCTTGGGGAAGATCAGCCTGTTATCCCCGGGGTACCTTTTATCCGTTGAGCGACACCGCTTCCACATGCCGGTGCCGGATCACTAGTCCCGACTTTCGTCCCTGCTCGACCTGTCAGTCTCACAGTCAAGCTCCCTTGTGCACTTGCACTCGACACCTGATTGCCAACCAGGCTGAGGGAACCTTTGGGCGCCTCCGTTACATTTTGGGAGGCAACCGCCCCAGTTAAACTACCCACCAGGCACTGTCCCTGAACCAGATCATGGTCCGAGGTTAGAGGTCCAATACGATCAGAGTGGTATTTCAACAACGACTCCACCCATACTGGCGTATGAGCTTCACAGTCTCCCACCTATCCTACACAAACCGAACCGAACACCAATACCAAGCTATAGTGAAGGTCCCGGGGTCTTTTCGTCCTGCCGCGCGTAACGAGCATCTTTACTCGTAATGCAATTTCGCCGAGTCTGTGGTCGAGACAGCAGAGAAGTCGTTACGCCATTCGTGCAGGTCGGAACTTACCCGACAAGGAATTTCGCTACCTTAGGATGGTTATAGTTACCACCGCCGTTTACTGGGGCTTAAATTCTCAGCTTCGCGGATTGCTCCGCTAACCGGTCCTCTTAACCTTCCAGCACCGGGCAGGCGTCAGTCCGTATACATCGTCTTACGACTTCGCACGGACCTGTGTTTTTAGTAAACAGTCGCTTCTCTCTGGTCTCTGCGACCACCCCCAGCTCGGACCGCAAGGGCCGTCACCGAGCGTGGTCCCCCTTCTCCCGAAGTTACGGGGGCATTTTGCCGAGTTCCTTAACCACAGTTCTCTCGATCGCCTCGGTATTCTCTACCTGACCACCTGTGTCGGTTTGGGGTACGGGCCGTGTACCAACTCACTAGAGGCTTTTCTCGGCAGCATAGGATCACTGAATTCCCCTCAACGGGTACGCATCACCTCTCAGGCTGCATGAACGGCGGATTTGCCTACCATTCGCCCTACCGGCTTACACCAGGTACTCCATCACCTGGCCCAGCTACCTTCCTGCGTCACCCCATCGCTTGACTACTACAATCAGGGTCCCGTGCAGCCATCCCCACAGTTCCCGAAGGAACAGCGGAAACTTTTGGACGGTTAGCACAACTGATTCGCCATTGGGCGCGGATACACGGGTACGGGAATATCAACCCGTTGTCCATCGACTACGCCTGTCGGCCTCGCCTTAGGTCCCGACTCACCCTGGGCGGATTAACCTGGCCCAGGAACCCTTGGTCATCCGGCGGACGAGTTTCTCACTCGTCTTTCGCTACTCATGCCTGCATTCTCACTCGCGCAGCCTCCACACCTGGATCACTCCGGCGCTTCCACGGCTGCACGACGCTCCCCTACCCACCCACACCACTGCACACGTTCCCGCAGGAACGAATGGGTGTTGTGTGAGTGCCGCGGCTTCGGCGGTGTACTTGAGCCCCGCTACATTGTCGGCGCAGAACCACTTGACCAGTGAGCTATTACGCACTCTTTCAAGGGTGGCTGCTTCTAAGCCAACCTCCTGGTTGTCTCAGCGATCCCACATCCTTTTCCACTTAGTACACGCTTAGGGGCCTTAGCCGGCGATCTGGGCTGTTTCCCTCTCGACTACGAAGCTTATCCCCCGCAGTCTCACTGCCGCGCTCTCACTCACCGGCATTCGGAGTTTGGCTGATTTCGGTAAGCTTGTGGGCCCCCTAGACCATCCAGTAGCTCTACCTCCGGTGAGAAACACGCGACGCTGCACCTAAATGCATTTCGGGGAGAACCAGCTATCACGGAGTTTGATTGGCCTTTCACCCCTACCCACAACTCATCCCCTCAGTTTTCAACCTAAGTGGGTTCGGGCCTCCACGACGTCTTACCATCGCTTCACCCTGGCCATGGGTAGATCACTCCGCTTCGGGTCTAGAACATGCCACTACATACGCCCTATTCGGACTCGCTTTCGCTACGACTACCCCACACGGGTTAACCTCGCGACATGCCACTAACTCGCAGGCTCATTCTTCAAAAGGCACGCCATCACCCACCACGAACTGAATCGTGCATCGGCTCTGACGGATTGTAAGCGCACGGTTTCAGGTACTATTTCACTCCCCTCCCGGGGTACTTTTCACCTTTCCCTCACGGTACTAGTCCGCTATCGGTCACCAGGGAGTATTCAGGCTTATCGGGTGGTCCCGACAGATTCACACCGGATTTCACGGGCCCGGTGCTACTCGGGTACTTCTCACGAGAGCCGGCAAGTTTTCGTCTACGGGATTCTCACCCTCTACGACAGGCCGTTCCAGACCACTTCGACTAACCAACCGGTTTCTTACTCTCGCCCGTCATGACAGTGACGGGAAGAAAAGCCCCACAACCCCGAATACACAACCCCTGCCAGGTATCACATGTACTCGGTTTAGCCTCATCCGCTTTCGCTCGCCACTACTCACGGAATCACATGTTGTTTTCTCTTCCTGTGGGTACTGAGATGTTTCACTTCCCCACGTTCCCTCCACACACCCTATATATTCAGATGCGGGTAACACGACATCACTCGTGCTGGGTTTCCCCATTCGGAAATCCTCGGATCACAGCTCGGTTGACAGCTCCCCGAGGCATATCGCAGCCTCCCACGTCCTTCATCGGCTCCTGGTGCCAAGGCATCCACCGTACGCTCATAAACACTTACAACAAAGATGCTCGCGTCCACTGTGCAGTTCTCAAACAACACACAACAACCCCTACCGCAAGAAAACCGATTTCCTTGTTTCGCGGATCATCGTCGCTGATCAAACACATTGCGTGTTCTCTCAGGACCCAACAGTGCACCGATATAACCACCGCACACCACCACTATCGGATGATGCATACGCGGTGATGATTGTCAGCGTTCCACCCATGAGCAACCGTGTCCCACGATCGGGGACAATCGGTCTCTGGCCGCACACCACACCCGACTGTTCGGGGTGTGTGGGCAGATGCTCCTTAGAAAGGAGGTGATCCAGCCGCACCTTCCGGTACGGCTACCTTGTTACGACTTCGTCCCAATCGCCGATCCCACCTTCGACGGCTCCCTCCCACAAGGGGTTAGGCCACCGGCTTCGGGTGTTACCGACTTTCATGACGTGACGGGCGGTGTGTACAAGGCCCGGGAACGTATTCACCGCAGCGTTGCTGATCTGCGATTACTAGCGACTCCGACTTCACGGGGTCGAGTTGCAGACCCCGATCCGAACTGAGACCGGCTTTAAGGGATTCGCTCCACCTCACGGTATCGCAGCCCTCTGTACCGACCATTGTAGCATGTGTGAAGCCCTGGACATAAGGGGCATGATGACTTGACGTCGTCCCCACCTTCCTCCGAGTTGACCCCGGCAGTCTCCTGCGAGTCCCCACCATCACGTGCTGGCAACACAGGACAAGGGTTGCGCTCGTTGCGGGACTTAACCCAACATCTCACGACACGAGCTGACGACAGCCATGCACCACCTGTCTACCGGCCACAAGGGAAACCACATCTCTGCAGTCGTCCGGTACATGTCAAACCCAGGTAAGGTTCTTCGCGTTGCATCGAATTAATCCACATGCTCCGCCGCTTGTGCGGGCCCCCGTCAATTCCTTTGAGTTTTAGCCTTGCGGCCGTACTCCCCAGGCGGGGCGCTTAATGCGTTGGCTACGGCACGGATCCCGTGGAAGGAAACCCACACCTAGCGCCCACCGTTTACGGCGTGGACTACCAGGGTATCTAATCCTGTTCGCTACCCACGCTTTCGCTCCTCAGCGTCAGTTACTGCCCAGAGACCCGCCTTCGCCACCGGTGTTCCTCCTGATATCTGCGCATTTCACCGCTACACCAGGAATTCCAGTCTCCCCTGCAGTACTCGAGTCTGCCCGTATCGCCTGCAAGCCCGCAGTTGAGCTGCGGGATTTCACAGACGACGCGACAAACCGCCTACGAGCTCTTTACGCCCAGTAATTCCGGACAACGCTCGCACCCTACGTATTACCGCGGCTGCTGGCACGTAGTTGGCCGGTGCTTCTTCTCCCACTACCGTCACTTGCGCTTCGTCATGGGTGAAAGAGGTTTACAACCCGAAGGCCGTCATCCCTCACGCGGCGTCGCTGCATCAGGCTTGCGCCCATTGTGCAATATTCCCCACTGCTGCCTCCCGTAGGAGTCTGGGCCGTGTCTCAGTCCCAGTGTGGCCGGTCGCCCTCTCAGGCCGGCTACCCGTCGTCGCCTTGGTAGGCCATTACCCCACCAACAAGCTGATAGGCCGCGGGCTCATCCTGCACCGAAAAACTTTCCACCCCTCGCCATGCAGCAAGAGGTCATATCCGGTATTAGACCCAGTTTCCCAGGCTTATCCCAGAGTGCAGGGCAGATCACCCACGTGTTACTCACCCGTTCGCCACTAATCCACCCAGCAAGCTGGGCTTCATCGTTCGACTTGCATGTGTTAAGCACGCCGCCAGCGTTCGTCCTGAGCCAGGATCAAACTCTCCGTTGAAGACTCACAATCACCCCCAAAAAAGGGGCAATCAGTCAAAGACAAAAGAGTCAAATCACTAGCAAAAAACTCAAACTAGCTCAAACACTGGACCACCGCAGACGGAAGAATGCGATGTCCAGCAACAACCACCCACAAAAGTGAAGTGGCCGCACCAAAATTATTTGGCACTGACATTCATCGGCACACTGTTGAGTTCTCAAAGAACACGCACACACCATCGTTTCCGAACCTTCCGGTTCGTTCACTCCGGGGTGACTGTTCATCCGAGGGCCTTCCGGCTCTCGGGCACGGCTCCAAACCTTACCAGAAGGTTTCGAACCAGTGAAATCTGCAGGCGCCTTCGTCCAACCTCGTTGTCCCGTTCCTCTCGGCCCGGGTCGGTGTCCGTGTCGCTCTGACCTGGAATAAGTTACGCGAACATCTCCGAGAACACCAAATCGCCAGGTCAAAGCTGGTTTATCGACTTACGAAGCGTCGTTGTGAGGGTGTTCAGGGGACCCAGTACTTCGCCGCGAGGTGCTGGACGATCGGATCGTCCTCGCCGGCCTGCTCCAGCATCGCGAGGTCGCTGCGGAGATCCATGAGGCGAGGGTCGTCCCCTTCGGCGTCGCCGATCGGCCGGCCTCCGTCCTCGGCGCGCTGCCGCAGGATCTTCTCCCGAACCCGGTCCTTCAACGACTCAGCCATGAGAGAAGCATGCTGCGCGGTGACGGGGTTGTCGAGGATTTCGGCGCCGTGTCCGAGACCGCTCTCGTGCGCGCCGATAGTCGCGGTCGCTTCGCGTCAACGGTCCTTGTCCCGGAAGACCCGGACGGCCATGGGCAGCACCACGGCGAGAGCACCGATGATCAGGACCAAGGAGAACAGTTCCATCAACATGTCTCCATCATCCGTGCGAATCGCACAGCGCGCAGAAACGTCGAAGGCCCCTCACCGTGGTGAGGGGCCTTCGTGGAGCTGCCTGTCGGAATCGAACCGACGACCTTTTCATTACGAGTGAAATGCTCTACCGACTGAGCTAAGGCAGCGAGCCTTTCGGCGTCCGAAGTCTAGCGGACTACCCCCACCCCGACGCAAACCGGCACTTCGGCTACCGGAACGCCGAGCTCAACCGGGCTGCGAGCGCCGCGAGAGCGAAGCGGGGTTTGACGTTCTGGGCGAGCGCCTCCCGGCAGTCGAGGGTGGCCTCGATGCACTCGAGCAGCGACTCCGGCCGGGTCCTCGACGCGAGGTCGACCGCACGATCCGACATGTCCGGATGGTTGAGCGTGACCCGCGATCCGAAGGCGTGCACCAGCGCGTCCCGATACAGACCGGCGAGATCGATAAGCGCTCTGTCCATGATGTCGCGCTCGGTTCGCGTCTTCCGCGACTTCTGAGTGCGTTCGAGTTCCTTGAGGACCCCGGCCGAACCGCGAAGCGCACCCGCAGCCCCCTTGCCGGTACCGCCGGCACCGAGAGCGGTCCTGAGCTCTTCGGTCTCGTGCTCGTCGCGCTCCGCACTGATCTCCTTCGCCTCGGTCTCGGCACTGCGTCCGAGATCGTCGGCTGCGGAGTAGGTGGTGGCGGGGCGCAGGACCGCGCCGGCGACAGCGAGGGCACGTGTCCGGTTGTCGCGGGCGCCCTCGTCGGTGGCCAGCCGTCGGGCCCGACCGACGTGGCCTGCACTGACGGATGCAGCCCACTGCGCCGTCTTCGGATCGATGCCGTCGGTGGCCTCGAGGACGCGCGCGATGGCGTCGGCGCTGGGAGTGACCAACCCGACGTGACGGCAGCGCGAGCGCAGCGTCACCGAGATGTCCTCGGGATCGATCGACGGCGCGCACAGGAGGAAGACCGTTCGCTGCGGCGGTTCCTCGACCACCTTCAGCAGCGCGTTCGCGGCTCCCTCGGTGAGGCGGTCGGCATCCTCGATCACCACGACCTGCCATCGTCCTGTGCTGGGACGCCGCGAGGCGACCTGCACGATGTCGCGCATCGACTTGACGCTGATCGTCAGTCCCTCGGGCACGACCCGCCGTACGTCGCCGTGGGTGCCTGCCATAGTGGTGGTGCAGGCGTGGCATCGCCCGCAACCGGGAGGCTCCTCGTCGGTGCACTGCAGAGCGGCTGCGAAACACAGCGCCGCGACCGAGCGACCGGACCCGGGAGGACCGGTGAACAGCCACGAGTGCGTCATCGCCGACCCGGTGTCGCCCCGACGGGCAGCTACCGCGGCCGCGACGAGTTCGGTCTCGACATCGCGTTGACCGACGAGACGATCGAAGACCCCGGACATGCGCTCAGCCTAACGACCGGGTCCGACGGGTCCGGATCACGTGTCCGAAACGTTCAGGACGGCTGCACGTCCTCGGTCCCATCGTCGGGCCATGACCATTCATTTCTCCGCCGTGGGGCTCGCCGTCGCCGATCTCGATCGGTCCTTCGCGTGCTATCGCATGCTCGGCCTCGACCTGCCCATCGAAGCACCCGAGGTACCGCCGAGCGACGACGCAGTGTCCTGTCGCTCCAGCCGAGGGTCGCGGCGACTTCCGAGACGGCCGTGCCGGAGGCCAGCGCCAGCGCGAGGGCGGCCATCGGATCGTGTTCGTCGACCGCGCCCCGCACGGCGTCGACCAGTGCAGCGACGGGATCGTCCTCGGCTCGAACCGCGAGGAGACGCACACGCCGTGACGGCCACAGATCGTCGAGCGGAACCCGTCGATCGGTCAGCTCGCTCGCGTCGACACCGAAGAACCGCGGCCCCAGGCCGGGTTCGAACCGGACGGCCGTCAGCGGTCGATCCGCCATCAGATCGGAGAACTGGGACGTCGTGTCCGGGCCGGCGACGAGGAAGCCGTCGGCGTGCCGAATGAGGTCCATGTAGCCGTCCGGCAGCACGTGGGTTCCGCCCACGCGGGCACCGGACGGCCCGGACCGCCACAGTGTGACGCCGAGGATTCCCGACGGCAGTTCGCGGTACACACCGTGAGGCTATCCGCGTACCCCGACGGGAACCGTCAGTCCGTCGTCTTCTTCGCGGCAGCCTTCTTCGTCGTCTTCTTCGCCGCCGTCTTCTTGGCGGTGGTCTTCTTGGCGGTGGTCTTCTTGGCGGCAGTCTTCTTCGCCGCTGTCTTCTTCGCGGTCTTCTTGGCCGGACCGCGTGCCCGACGGTCGGCGAGCAGTTCGGACGCCCGCTCGTCGGTGATGGACTCGACCTCGTCGCCCTTGCGCAGGCTCGCGTTCGTCTCACCGTCGGTGACGTACGGGCCGAACCGGCCGTCCTTGATCACCATCTGCTTGCCGCTGACCGGGTCGGTGCCCAGCTCGCGCAGCGGCGGCGTGGCGGCGGCCTGCCGGCCGCGGCGCTTCGGCTCCGCGTAGATCTTCAGCGCCTCGTCGAGCGTGATCGTGAAGATCTGCTCCTCGTTGGCGAGCGACCGCGAGTCGCTGCCCTTCTTCAGGTACGGACCGTAGCGGCCGTTCTGGGCGGTGATCTCGTCGCCGGACTCCGGATCGACACCCACCACGCGCGGCAGCGACAGCAGTTTCAGGGCGTCTTCCAGGGTGACCGTGGACAGGTCCATCGTCTTGAACAGCGAACCCGTGCGCGGCTTCGGACCGGTCTTCTTCGCGGGAGCCTTCTTCGCCGCCTTCTTGGCGACGGCCTTCTTGGTGGCGGTCTTCGTGCCGCCCTCTCCCTCCGAGCCGAGTTCATCGACGGGGATGGGCGTGACGTCCGGCTCCGGTTCGGGCTCGGGTTCCGGATCGGGGATCAGCTCGGTCACGTAGGGACCGAAGCGACCCTCCCGCGCGACGATCTCGTAGCCGGTCGACGGATCGACACCGAGGACACGTCCCTCCTGCGGCGTCGAGAAGAGTTTCTCGGCGTATTCGAGGGTGAGCTCGTCCGGCGGCAGGTCGTCGGGCAGGTTCGCGCGCTGCGAGGTCGGCTCGGCGTCGGGGTTGTTCGGGTCGGTGACCATCCGTTCGAGGTACGGACCGAAGCGGCCCACACGCACGTGGATCTCGCGACCCTCGGAGTCGTCGAACAGGCGGATGGAGTTGATCTCGCGGGCGTCGATGTCCTCGAGGTTCTCCCCCACCAGCTTCTTCAGGCCGCCCTTGCGCGCGACCGACTCCTCGTGACCGTCGTCGCTGCCGAAGTAGAACCGCGTCAGCCAGTCGGTGCGCTGCCGGTGACCGGAGGCGATCTCGTCGAGATCGTCCTCCATCCCGGCCGTGAAGTCGTAGTCGACGAGCTGGGCGAAGTGCGCCTCGAGCAGGCCGATGACGGCGAACGCCACCCACGACGGGACGAGCGCGCTGCCACGCTTGTAGACGTAGCCGCGGTCGAGGATGGTCTTGATGATCGACGCGTAGGTCGAGGGCCGGCCGATCCCGAGCTCTTCGAGCGTCTTGATCAGGCTCGCCTCGGTGTACCGGGCCGGCGGGTTGGTGGAGTGACCGTCCGGATCGAGCTTCGTCGCGGTGACCGAGGCACCCTCGGACAGGTTCGGCAGGCGCGACTCCGCGTCGTCCGACTGACCACCGGCTTCCTCGTCGACACTCTCGACGTATGCCTTGAGGAAGCCCGGGAACGTGATGGTGCGGCCCGACGACGAGAAGGTGCACTCCTCGCCGGTGCCCGCGGTGCCGGTGATGCGCAGCGTCAGCGTGGTGCCCCGCGCGTCGGCCATCTGGGAGGCGACGGTGCGCTGCCAGATGAGCTCGTAGAGCTTGAACTCGTCGCCGTCGAGGCGCGCGTGCAGCTCGCCGGGGGTCGCGAAGACGTCGCCGGCGGGACGGATCGCCTCGTGTGCTTCCTGCGCGTTCTTGACCTTGCGGGTGTACTGGCGCGGCGTCGGATGGACGAACTCGGCACCGTACAGCTGGGTGGCCTGTGCGCGGGCCGCCGCGATCGCCGACTCGGACAGCGTCGTCGAGTCGGTACGCATGTAGGTGATGTAGCCGTTCTCGTACAGACGCTGCGCGGTGCGCATGGTGCGCTCGGACGAGAACCGCAGCTTGCGGCCCGCCTCCTGCTGCAGCGTCGACGTCATGAACGGCGCGTAGGGCTTGCGGGTGTACGGCTTGCTCTCGGCCGACGACACCGTCAACGCGACACCGGCGAGTGCCTCCGCGAGGCGGCGGGCGCGGTCCTCGTCGAGGACGACGACACCGTTCGACTTCAGGTTCCCGTCGGGCCCGAAGTCGCGACCCGAGGCGACACGGGAACCGTCGACGTTGACCAGGCGGGCACCGAACGACCGGGGGCTCGCGTCGGCGCCGGCGTCCATCGTGGCCGCGATGTCCCAGTACTCGGCGGACTTGAACGCCATGCGCTCGCGTTCGCGCTGCACGATCACGCGGGTCGCCACCGACTGCACACGACCCGCCGACAGACGGGGCATGACCTTCTTCCACAGCACGGGACTGACCTCGTAGCCGTAGAGACGGTCGAGGATGCGGCGGGTCTCCTGCGCGTCGACCAGGTCGTTGTCGAGGTCGCGGGTGTTCTCGGCGGCCGCGCGGATAGCGGGCTCGGTGATCTCGTGGAAGACCATGCGCCGGACCGGCACCTTGGGCTTCAGGGTCTCGAGCAGGTGCCAGGCGATGGCCTCGCCCTCGCGGTCGGGGTCGGTGGCGAGGTAGAGCTCGTCGGCGTCCTTGAGCAGGCTCTTCAGCTCCGAGACCTTGGTCTTCTTGTCGGCGCTGACGACGTAGAGGGGTTCGAAGTCGTGATCGACGTCGACACCGAGGCGCGCCCACGACTCGCCCTTGTACTTGGCGGGGACGTCCGCGGCACCGCGCGGCAGGTCGCGGATGTGACCGACCGATGCCTCGACGACGTAGTCGCGGCCGAGGTAGGGGGCGATCTTCCTCGCCTTGGTCGGGGACTCGACGATCACGAGCCGACGCGTGCCCGACGAACCGCCCGCAGTGCTCTTCTCCCGTGCTGCCACCGTGCCGCCCGCACCTTCCCTCATTGCCGACATGTCGCCTTGTTCGAAGACATGTATACCGACCCGTTCCCCAGACGCGGCCACACACAGGGTCGCACATCCTCGGGGAACGGCTCTTCACAAGTGATGATCACCCGGTTCCACGTGCGGCCAGATCCGTCGTGCCGCGTCGGCGTCCGGAGGTGCACCGATGTTCTCGACGAGCCTCGTCAGACGCCTCCGGCCGGAGATCCTCAACCCCGGTCCACCGGTGCCGTGCGTACCGATCAGGGTCGGTGCGATGCCGGCGCGCATGAGCGCCTGCGCCAGAACTGCATGAGTGTCGGGAGCCGTCGCATCCAGACCGAGAACATACTGTGCTCCCTCGACCTCCATGCGACCGGACGCGAGGAACCACGCCCGCTGGGCCCGCGAGGACGGGACCCAGCCGGTCGGGACCGTCTTGCCGTCGGCGCTGCTCCACTGGGTCGCGAGCGGGACGAGAGCGGGGTCGACGGATGTGCTGACGGTGAACAGCTCGCCGTCGACGGCGATGTCCGCCTCGACTCCCGTGTCGGTCACGAGCTGCCCGATCGCACGGGCGCGCCATTCGGCGTCGACCTCCACGGTCAGCACCGCGCCGTCGTCGGTGAGACGCGCACGTCCGTGTGCCGCGAGCAGGCCGCTCAGGTCGGCCAGGGCCGGCGGCATCGTGTCGGCCCCGAAGAAGGACAGTTGACTCACGGGTCCTCCTCTCCCGGCTCCATGAGCGCGACGAGGCGGTGAGGTCCCACGACCGGTTCGCGCACACGTCCCGGAAATGCATCGTCCCCCATCACCTGAGGCGACGGGGGACGATCGGGCGAGGTGGTTGACCTTGCCCGGTTGCTCGCTCGAGCGGGTGGATCAGAGTGCGCGCACGCCGGTGGCCTGCGGGCCCTTGGTGCCCTGACCGACCTCGAACTCGACTCGCTGGTTCTCCTCGAGGGTGCGGAAGCCGGAACCCTGGATCTCGGAGTAGTGAACGAACACGTCGGCGGAGCCGTCCTCAGGAGCGATGAAGCCGAAGCCCTTCTCCGCGTTGAACCACTTCACAGTGCCCTGTGCCATGCTTTTCCTTCTCTTTCTAACACCGGATTCGACGAACCGCCGGGTACGCGATCCGCCAGGTCCCGGTTCCGACCGCTGTACTTCTCGAGTCCCCCGTTGGAAGAGCTAAAGCACCGCGCTCGCAACCATCGATCCTGCGAGCGTGCACTTTTCCAAGTCTACGAACACAGAAGCTGCGACCGGGTGTCAGTCAACCACGTTCTGGGCACGCGCAACAGTAGGAATGGGCACAAACGTGCCAATTCCCTGATCTTGTTCATGTCTCGGTAGCATTACCCACGGGTAGCTGTTGCTCCCATGTTACGGGAGGCCACTGTGGCCCCACTCGTCCCGGACCCGGGTCTCCCGCATCCGACACAGCCTCGCCGTATCCGACACATTCCTATCCGACAGACGTTTTCGACAGACACCTCGTCCGACCCAGCGGAGTACTGCGTGACCGGCTCGCCCTTCCTCCACAACGGCGACGCCACCGCCCCCACCTACGGTCGCGAGCTGCTCGACCGGCTGCTCGCCGGCACCCCGACGGGCGAGTCACCGCTGACCCACGTCGCAGAGATCCCGGCCCGGCCCGCCCACCACAGCGACTGGCCGCAGTGGGCGCACGAGGACGTCGTCCGGGCCTTCCGCGACCAGGGCGTCGAGCGTCCCTGGCACCACCAGGCGAGCGCCGCCGACATCGCGGCCGGCGGGGAGAACGTGGTGGTGTCCACCGGCACCGCGTCGGGCAAGTCGGTCGCCTACCAGCTGCCCGTCCTGAGCGCGCTCGCCGACGACCCGCAGGCCACCGCTCTCTACCTGTCGCCCACCAAGGCCCTCGGCGCCGACCAGCTGCGCGCGGTCACCGAACTGACCTCCGACATCGACGGCCTGTCGACCGTGTGCGCGTGTGCCTACGACGGCGACACCTCCACCGAGATCCGGCAGTGGACGCGCCGGCACTCGCACTGGATCTTCACCAATCCCGACATGCTGCACCTGTCGCTGTTGCCCGCCCACGCACGATGGGCCCGACTGTGGCGCCGCCTGCGGTACGTCGTCGTCGACGAATGCCACTCCTACCGGGGTGTGTTCGGCTCGCACGTCGCCCTGATCCTGCGTCGGCTCCGGCGCGTGGCCCGCCGGTACGGCGCCGATCCCGTCTTCGTCCTCGCCTCCGCGACGACCGCGGAACCGGGGGCAGCGGCGTCCCGGCTCATCGGAGCACCCTGCCGCGAGATCACCGAGGACGGCTCGCCGCACGGACCCCGCACGGTCGCGATGTGGGAGCCGCCCCTGCTGCGCGAACTCACGGGCGAACACGGCGCCCCGGTGCGGCGGGCCGCCGGGACCGAGGCCGCGCGCCTTCTCGCCGACCTCGTCGTCGAGGGTGCCCGCACCCTGGCGTTCGTCCGGTCGCGTCACGGCGCCGAGCTCACGGCCATGGGTGCACGTCGGCTTCTCGCCGAGGCGGCACCGGATCTCGTCGACCGGGTGGCGGCCTACCGGGCGGGCTACCTCGCCGAGGACCGGCGCGACCTCGAGGCCGCGCTCTCCGACGGCCGTCTGCTCGGCGTCGCCAGCACCAACGCCCTCGAACTCGGCGTGGACATCGCCGGTCTGGACGCGGTGATCGTCGCCGGATTCCCGGGCACGGTCGCGTCCTTCCGTCAGCAGGGCGGTCGCGCCGGTCGCCGCGGGCAGGGTTCGCTCGTCGTGCTGGTCGCGCGGGACGATCCGCTCGACACCTATCTCGTGCACCATCCGCAGGCACTGCTCGACCGACCGGTCGAGGCGACGGTCACCGATCCGAACAATCCGTACGTGCTCGGGCCCCAACTTCTCTGCGCCGCATCGGAACTGCCGATCAGCGATGCCGAGGTCGAGGAGTTCGGCGCGCTCGACGTCCTCACGGACCTCGCGGAGCAGGGACTGATCCGCCGCCGCCCGCACGGCTGGTTCGTCACCCCGGGAACGCAACCGCACGGTGATGTCGAGATCCGCGGCGGGATCGGCCGCCAGGTCTCGATCGTCGAGGGCGACACCGGTCGCATGCTCGGCACCGTCGACGCCGCCCGCGCCCCCGCGACCGTCCATCCCGGAGCTGTGCACCTGCACCAGGGTGAGACCGTCGTCGTCGACGAGTTGTATCTCGAGGACGGCATCGCCCTCGTGCACGCCGAGGACCCGGAATGGTCGACGAGCGCACGCGAGATCACCGACATCTGTTGCATCTCCGTCGACGAACACCGCGAGTTCGGACCCGTCACCGTCGCGTCCGTGGGGGTCGAGGTGACGCACCGGGTGGTCGGCTATCTGCGCCGCCTGCCGTCCGGAGAGGTGCTCGACCAGATTCCCCTCGACATGCCCGAGCACACGCTCGACACCCGCGCGGTGATGTACACGATCGACCCCGACCTGCTCGACCGGATCGGGGTGACCCCCGATCGCGTGCCCGGGGCACTCCACGCCGCCGAGCACGCCGCTATCGGCCTGCTCCCCCTGCTCGCGACGTGCGATCGGGGCGACATCGGCGGCGTCTCCACCGATCTGCACCCCGACACCGGGCTGCCCACCGTCTTCGTCTACGACGGACAGCCCGGCGGCGCCGGATTCGCCGAACGCGGATACCACCGGATCACCAAGTGGCTCAGCGCGACCCGCGATGCGGTCGCGGCCTGCGAATGTGCCGCCGGATGCCCGTCGTGCGTGTACTCCCCCAAGTGCGGGAACGGCAACGATCCGCTCGACAAGTCCGGGGCGGTCGCCGTCCTCGATGCCGTCCTCGCTGCGATCGAGGGGTGACGGCGATTCAGGCCACCGGCGCGCCTACTCGGCCGGATCCGGGACGGGAACGGCTGCCAGCAGCCGCTTCGTGTACGGGTCGGGCGGCAACCGCTGGATGCGAGCACAGGCAAGCAACGAGCGCGAATGCGCTGGATACGGCCGCGAGCGACCGCCGACGGGCCTCATCGGGCAGGACCGGCTCGCGCGACGGCCGTCGCCTTCTTCCCGCCGAGGAGAGCCGACACCTCAGCGGTGACCTCGACGAGCGCATCCCACTCTTCGATCTCGCAGCGCCGCAATCGTACTCGCATCCGTGTGGTGATCGCCTCGCTCGCCTCGCAAGCCTCCACGACCCCGCGGTCCAGTGCCGAGGCGACCGCCACCGCCGCCAGGTCGGCCGCCGCCTGCGCACGATGACGTGCGACGACGACCGACCCGACGTGCAGCAACGTGGCCGTGATCGCGATGAGTCCGGCCATCACGGCGCAGCCGATCACACTCGCGCTCCCGTCGTCGCCGAGGAGGGACGGGCCCGACCTCATCGCGTTCCTTCCGGCTCGCGCACCGCCACCGCCTCGGCCGTGAGGGTCAGCAACGGGAGCAGCGGACTCTCCGCAGTCACGACCGCCACGATCAGATCTCCTTCCTCGCGTACCGCCACGCGTGCGTCCGGAGGCGCGACTCGCGTGGCCACATCGACCGCCCTCGCTTGATCTCCCCGCGCGGCGAGGCGGGCGGCTTCACGGGCGGCGTCATGGCACCGCACCTGGTACGCGATGCCCAGCACCGCGCCGAGGCACAGCACGAGCACCGTGACCAGGCTTGCGACGGCGAGAGCCGCTTCGACGGTGACCCCGCCTTCGTCCTCACGAACGAAAGCGCGTAACCAGCGTCGTCCGAGCATCTTTCGCATGCGTCGGTATCACACCGCCGTGTTCAGGGCACGCTCGACGATGCCCGTCAGCGCGGACACGATCGAATCGCCGGTCACCACGGTGTACAGCACCGCCCCGAAAGCCGCCGCCGCAATGGTCCCGATCGCATATTCCGCCGTCGACATGCCGTCGTCCTGCACGACGAGCCCGCCGAGGCGACCGCGCAGACTGTGTGCGAACGCTTCGGTCACTGTTCGTTTCCCCATCTTCCGTCCCTCCCATCCGAGCGGCGCGGACCGTCCGCGCCGACGTTCACATCAGCCCCGCACCCAGGACGTCCCGCGCCAGGCCGACGACGACCGGCACGATGCCCAGGCACACGAAGGCAGGCAGAAAGCACAGACCGAGCGGCCCGCTCACGAGTACTCCGGCCCGATCGATCTCGGCGGCGACCCGGTCCTCCGTCTCGGCGCGATGCCGGACCGCGAGTTCGGCGACGGTGTCCGACAGGGGCGCACCGGATTTCGCGGATCGTCGTGCCGCGCGGGCGAAATCGTCCAGCGCGTCGACCGCTCCCGAACCTCCCCACGCATCGGCCGGATCGGCTCCGAGCGCCAATCGGTCGGCACCTCTCCGCAACGCCGCCGCGAGGTCGGGTGGAGCGGATTCCGCGACGACCCGCGCCGCAGAACCGGCGGGCATCCCTGCGCGCAGGCACGCCGCGAAGAGATCGAAGGCAGCGGGAAACGCGTGCGGGTCGGTCTCGGGTTTAGTTGTATCCGACGCGGCAGCAAGGGTTCTCGTGGAGAACAAGCGGGTGGTTCCACGAGGGGTCGGTGCGACGACGAGAGAGGCCGCTCCCAGCAACACCGCCCACGTCGCGCTCATGCCCTCACCCGTGCCGCGATCCGGTCCGTCCACAGCAGACCCGCACAGACCAGCGCAGTGCCGACCACGAGCATCACGCCGCCGAGCCCACCGGCGAGGAGGATGCCGAGCGGAGCAGCGCCCATGAGTTGCCCGAGACCCACCCCGAGCACCGGCAGTCCCGCCAGAACCGTCGCCGTGGCCCGAGCACCGGCAAGTCCGGCCTCCGTACGGGCACGGATCCGCATACGCGCGGCCAGATCGATACGCGCGGCCCCGAGCAGTTCGGCGAGGGCGAGACCGTGGCGGTCGGAGACGGCCCACGCATCGGCGACACGACCCAGACTGTCGGCGACACCATTCGAGGATGCTGTGGCCGAACGTAGTCCGTGTGCCGCCGACCCGCCGAGTCGCGCCCGGGCCGCAGCGACCCGGAAGGCATCGGCGACGGACCCGGCCGTCTCCCGGGCCGCCGTCTCGCACGCGTCGGCGGGATGCGTCCCCACCCGCAGATCGGCGATCACGGTGTCGAGTCCCGACAGCAACATCCGTCGTTGCCGATCGAGCTCAGCAGCGCGGCGCCGGGCTCGGCGACGCCACACCGCGGTCGTCGCGACGGTCGCGCCGGCCACAGCCGGTGTGATTCCCGCCCACACCACAACCGTCGCGAGCACGACGACCATCACCCCGACGACTAGTAGTACTTTGTTAGGTTGGGAAGGTGTGATGGCAGGTCGGGCAGGTACCGATCCAATAGGCCAGTGTGCGTTGGAGTTCGCGCACAATGCCGTAGAGGGTCAGTCCCGCCCGATCGCTTTTGGGTCGGTCAGCCGCAGGGTGGTGAGAAACAGGTGTGCGGCGGTGACGAGGATGACGTGGTGGTGCCAGCCGAGCCAGGAGCGGCCCTCGAAGTGGTCGAGTCCGAGACCGGTTTTCAGTTCCCGGTAGTCGTGTTCGATGCGCCAGCGGATCTTGGCCAGGCGCACCAACTCTGACAGCGGGGTGTCCTCGGGCAGGGTGGCCAGCCAGAAGTCGGTGGGCTGCGCCGCGCCCGCCGGCCATTCGGCGAGCAGCCACGCCTGCGGCAGGGTTCCATCCTCGTCGCGGGGAATGGTGCGGTTCGCGGGGCGGATCCGCAGCGCCACGAACCGTGAGCGCATCACCGCGGTCGGGTTGCCCGGACCGGTCTTGGTTCCGCGGCGCCAGGTGACCTCGGTCAGCGCGCCTACTCCGGCCGCCAGAACGAGATCCCTGCAGGTCACGGCCGGTGGGTAGCGTCGGGTCGGAGGCCGCCCGCGCCCGGAGTACGCGGCGGCGGCCGGGACTGCATCGGCGGGGTGCGCGAGGGTGGCGCCCTTGACCGCCACGACATAGACCAGATCGCGGTCGGTCAGGCCCTGCCGGAAGGTCGCCGAGTCGCCGTAGCCGGCGTCGGCGACGATCACCGGCGGGATCCGGCCCCACGCGATCAGCTCGTCGAGCATCTCGAGAGCCATCACCGCCTTGGTGCGATAGCGCTCCTCGGTCGGGATCGCGTTGCGTCGCCGGCGAGCGGTGATCGCCGAGGCCGTCTCCGGATCGTCGCACCGCTGATCGTCCCAGCTCTCAGGCAGATACAGCCGCCAATCCAAGGGTGCGGACGCGGTATCGGTGGCGGCGTGCACACTGACCGCGACCTGGCAGTTTCCGACCTTGCCGAGGGTGCCCGAATACTGCCGGGCCACACACGGCGAGGCGTCACCGTCCTTGGCGAATCCGGTGTCGTCGATCACCCACGCATCCGGGGAGATCAAATCACACGCTTTGCGGGACAGTGTTTTCCGGACCGGTACCGGATCCCACGGTGAGGTGGTGACGAACTGCTGCAGGCGTTGGTGATCGATCCCGAGGCGGTCGGCCATCGGCTGCATCGACTTGCGGCGCCCGTCGAGCATCAACCCTCGCGCATATACCCCGGCCGTTGCTCGCTGGTCCTTGCGTTTGAGCGAGGAGAACACCTCGCCGATGAACGCATCGAGACGTTCACCGACATCGGTCAGGGCTGCGGCATCCACCTGGTTATCGTCTCGGACATCTCGCCGAATCTCGAGGCCTCACACCAGGAAGTGGTGAACCTAACAAAGTCCTACTAGGGCGCGCGGTATCGGGCGCGGCGCCGCGTCGGGCACCCCGCGTCGCAGTCGACGGCGGGCCGAGGACGACGGCAGGACGAACAGCGCCGCCGCGAGGCACAGGATCGTCGCGTTCACGGCGCATCCCGTCGACGCAGGATCCGCTCGAGGGCGTCCATGCCGTGCTCGTCGCCCCTGTCGTGGGTCCATGCCGGTGTGACGATCACGCCTGCGACGGGGTCCCGCTCGACCACGCCGATCCCCACGAGACGTCGCGCTCCGTCGCTGCCGCGGTGGACGTGCAGGATCACCTGCACCGCGGCGACGAGCTGGCTGTGCAGCGCCGCTCGATCGAGGCCGCCGAGTGCGGCGAGAGCCTCGAGTCGCGCGGGCACCTCGTCGGGCGAATTGGCGTGCACGGTCCCTGCGCCGCCGTCGTGACCCGTGTTCAGCGCGGTCAGAAGATCGACGACCTCGGCGCCTCTCACCTCGCCGATGACGATGCGGTCCGGTCGCATCCGCAGCGCCTGCCGCACGAGATCGCGGACGGTGACCTCGCCGACGCCCTCCACGTTGGGTGCCCGTGCCACGAGGCGCACCACGTGCGGGTGGGCCGGGACCAGTTCGGCGGCGTCCTCGACACAGACGATGCGTTCGGCCGGATCCACCGCGCCGAGCAGCGCCGCGAGCATCGTCGTCTTGCCCGCACCCGTGCCGCCGACGACGAGGAAGGCCAGGCGCGCGCGGACGATGCGCAGCAGCAACCGATAGGCGACCTCGGAGACCGCACCGCGATCCCGCAGTGCTTCGAGTCCCTGGGTCGTGGGCCGCAGGACCCGCAGTGACAGGCACGTCCCGGCCTGCGCGACCGGGGAGAGCACCGCGTGCAGCCGGACACCGAACTCACCGTGCCCGGGCAACCTGCCGTCGACCCACATCTGGGCGTCGTCGAGCCGACGCCCGGCGAACAGCGCCAATCGCTGCGCGAGTCGTCTGACCGCGGCCTCGTCGGGGAAGGTGACCTCGGTCAGGTGCAGCCCGTTGCCACGATCCACCCAGACGCGATCGGGCGCGGTGACGAGCACGTCGGTCACGGCCGGGTCTGCCAGCAGATCCTCGAGCGGGCCCGCACCGGTCAGTTCGGTCTGCAGATGCCGCAGTGCCGCAAGCAGATCGGAGTCTCCGAGTACTCCACCGGATTCCGCGCGCAGGGCTGCGGCGACGCGGGTCGGAGTGAGCTCCCCGGTCTCGTCGGCCAGCCGGTCGCGGACCCGCGAAAGGAGGTCGTCCCCGAGGGTCCCGGTCATGCCGCACGTCCCGGGCCGGCGCGGTCGGCCCCGACGGCCGCCAGCACGTCGTGCGCCGCACCGAGCAACGGCGAGCGTGACCGCAGCCGCAGGCCCCCGCGTTCGAGCATCTCGCTCAAGCCCGGCTCGGGACGCATCGAGGTGAGCACGTCCAGGCCCACCGCGTCGGACACGTCGACGGCTCGCAAGCCACCGGGTGCGGGCCCGCGGACGACGACTCCGGCCGGTTCACCCCGCGCCGCGAGCGTGCGGGCGACCCGGGTAGCGGAGAGCACCGCACCGATCCGGGCCGGCACGACGACGACAGTGAGGTCGGCCAGTGCGATCACCGCGTCGGCGACCGGGTCGAAGCTGCGCCCCACATCGCAGACGACGGTTGCTCCCGCTCCGCGCACCCCGTCGACGACCGACTCTGCGGCGACGGCGGTGAGCCGATCGGTGTTCTCGCGGTCGGTGGACAGGACGCCCACCCCGGATGCCCATACGGGTACGGCGTCGCGCAGGGCACGCGCCGAGACCCGTCCACCGTCGACGGTGAGACCGGACCACCGCACTCCCGGACACTCCTCGAGACCGGTCAGGACGTCGAGTCCCGCGCCGAACGGATCGGCGTCGACGAGCAGGGTGTCGCGTCGTTCGTCGTTCCCCGCGGCCCAGGCGAGTGCGGCGGCGAAGGTCGACGCGCCCGCTCCCCCGCATCCTCCGACGACCGCGAGGACGGTGCCGGCACCCGTCGAGGGCTCGTCAGCGGCCGCGACGATCGAGAGCAGTTCCACCTCCTCGGACGGGAGGGCGAGGACGTGTTCGGCGCCGACGGTCGCGGCGGCCTGCCAGTCCGCCAGGCCGGCCGTCCCGCTGCACACGAGGATCACGCCGGGGCGGCGGGGATATCCGGCCGCGCATGCCGCTGCGGCGGACGCATCGAGGACGACGATCGCCGCGTCGGTCCACGCCCTGCGGGGCACCGGCACGGACATCTCGTGCAGTGTGCGGTCGGCCGCCGCGACCACACGATGGAGGTCGGCGACCAGCGCGGGATCGTCGACCAGTCCGAGGATGTCGTTCATGCCCGACAGGCTGCCCCGCTACGGGGTCGTGAGTGTCGCGGAAACGGCCTCGGAAGCCCCGCCTGTGGATGGATCAGGGGCCTGTGGACAACCCGGCCGTGCGCACCCTCGTCGCACCTGTGCGCAGGTCGGCGGGTGTAGAAGACAGTACGGAGACGTGTGGAAAAGGCCTCGGACAAAGCGACAGCCCTCGCCAGGGGGAGGAGGCGAGGGCCGTCTGCGTTCAGCCCCGGGGGGTCGGGCTGAACACAACCCGAGTATCGACCCGGGCATTCGCGATAGTACACCGCTAGGCGTGACTGCTTGCAACTTCAAACACCGGCGCGGCGCGCCCCTATTGTGGTGGTCGTGACCGATACGTCCGTGAATCCGTCCCGACCGGCCCCGTCGACGGGGGGCTCACCGGACTCGGCTCGCATCGCAGCGTTCTTCGATCTCGACAAGACCGTCATCGCCAAGTCGAGCGTGCTGGCGTTCACCCGGCCGTTCTTCGAGGAGGGTCTCCTCAGCCGCCGGGCCGTGCTGCAGAGCACCTACGCCCAGCTCCTCTACCTGTTGTCGGCGGCCGATCAGGCCCGGGTGGACCGGATGCGAGAACACATCGCGCACATGTGCAAAGGATGGGATGTCGAGCAGGTCGGATCGATCGTCGAGAAGACCCTGCAGGACGTCGTGACACCGCTCGTCTACGCGGAGGCGAAGGATCTGATCGCCGATCACCGGGCCCGCGGTCACGACGTGATCATCGTGTCCGCATCCGGCCAGGAAGTGGTGACTCCGATCGCCCGGACACTCGGTGCCTCCCACAGCACGGGGAGCCGGATGCGGATCGTCGACGGCCGCTACGCCGGCGAGCTCGAGTTCTACTGCTTCGGGGAGGCGAAGGCGGTCGCGATCCGCGAGCTCGCCGAGCAGTACGGTTACGATCTCTCCCGCAGCTACGCGTACTCCGATTCGGCCACCGACCTGCCGATGTTGCTGGAGGTCGGCAATCCGCGCGCGGTCAACCCCGACCGCCCGCTGCGCCGGGAAGCAAACGAAAACGGTTGGCCTGTTCTCACTTTCGCCCGGCCCGTACCGCTCGGACGTCGTGCCCGTCCGTCGCCGCGCGCCCTGGCGACGCTCGCCGCGACCCTCGGAGCGACCGCACTGATACTGGGTGCCACCCGCCGACTGGCCAAGCGCCGGATGCGTTGACACTCAGGGTCACTCGCCGCGAAATCGAGAACAAACATTGCCGTCGGGGGCTTGCCGACATCTCGCGGACGGGGTAGAAAGGAGTTACGGAAGGACGGAAGGCCAAGACCGAATCGGAAGAGAAGATTCGATCTCCCGACTGTTCTTCCCAGCACGGACACCGAGTACCCACGCGAAGCCGATGCCACTATAAGGGCACGAGTGTTGTGGGCCTGCGAGTTCCGGATTTTCGAAGACGAGTACCCCGCACCCGTTGCGAGGACGAATCGACGATACCCGGATCATCGCCGAGGCCGTTGAATCACAACCCATTTCAGCACGCATGGTAACTCGGACCGCCCGTGCTAGCGGGTGGCGGAATCGATCTCGATCGATATGCCACCCGCTTTCGCGTGCAGGGGGTTTCGCGTACAGGCCGCGATTCGGCCGGCGAAGCCCCGCCCGGCACTCAGCCGGCGAACGCCTCGGCGATCGAACCGGCCTCACGAGCCCCGGCCTCGAGCGACCCACAGCAGAAGAGCACCCAGCCGCCGACGCCCTCCACGGTTCCCGCCCCGAATCCGGCGACCCCGTCGCGGTAGGCCTGCAACCGGCGCATCCAGTGGACCTCCGGTACGCCCAGATTGCGCGTATCGAGTCCGGACGCGACGCACACGAGCCGGGACGCGGCCCGCGCCACGATGCCGTCGGCGACCCCGAAGGGCTTCAGGACGGACAGTTCACCGTGCACGACCGCAGCGAGAACGGGCGCCGGGGCGTTCGTCCCCCCGGTGACGAGTTGCGCGAGCCCGTCGAGACGCTCGGCGACCCCCGGCTCCGTCCGCGGACGACCCAGCTCCTCGGCGTCCTCCACGAGATCCGCGGCAGCGAGAAGGTGCAGGCGGGCCAGTGCCTGAAGCGGGGCACGTCGCCACGTCGCGACCATGTTGTCGAGCGCGTCGCCGTCGAGCGACTGCGCGACCCGCAGCGCTCCGGCCAGGATCGGATCGCCACTCTCCCCCGGCTGCGGAAGTTCCATCGACCCGCCGTCGATCGACGCCGAGGCGCGGGCGGCCCGCACCGATGCCTCCGCGGCGGTGTTCGCCCAACCACGCCGATTGGTTCGATGACGATGCACCTCCGCGAGCGCGTCGCGGGCACGGTCGGCGGCGTCGCGTACGCCCGGAAGGTCGACGAGAGGCTGAAGAGGGTCGGTCACGCCGACGACGGTACCGGCGCGCACGCGGTGGACGGACGAGAGGTTCACCGGTCGTGCCCGAATGCCGTTCGTCGCGCGAATTCGACCGATGAGCGAAAGTGACGGGGTTGCATATCGATGCAACGGTGCGGCGCCGGTCACAGATGATTACGCTCACAAGAGCCCGAATGGAACCATCCCGGAAAGAGGCCCTGCACCATGACGAGCGCAGCCCAGGAGCACGAATCGAAGGCGTACCCGCCGAGCCCGGAGTTCACCGCCACGGCCAACGCCGGTCCGGAACTGCAGGCCGCGGCCGACGCCGATCGGCTCGGATTCTGGGACGAACAGGCGAAACGACTCGACTGGGCGGAGCCCTGGACGGAAGTGCTCGACTGGTCGAACGCTCCGTTCGCGAAGTGGTTCGTCGGCGGCAAGCTCAACGTCGCCTACAACTGCGTCGACCGGCACGTCGAGGCCGGTAACGGCGATCGGGTCGCCATCCACTTCGAGGGCGAGCCCGGCGACAGCCGGTCGCTGACCTACAACGACCTCCTCGCCGAGGTCTCCCGCGCCGCGAACACCTTCACCGAGCTCGGCCTGGTCGCCGGCGATCGCGTCGCGATCTACATGCCGATGATCCCCGAGGCCATCGTCACCATGCTCGCGTGCGCGCGCCTCGGCCTGACCCACTCGGTGGTCTTCGGCGGCTTCTCGTCGTCGGCGCTGCGCTCGCGCATCGACGATGCGCAGGCCAAGCTGCTCGTCACCGTGGACGGGCAGTGGCGGCGCGGCCAGGCCGCGCCGCTCAAGAACGCCGCCGACGAGGCCGTCGCCGACGCAAAATCGATCGAGCACGTGCTGGTCGTCGCGCGCACCGGCATCGACGTGGAGTGGACCGAGGGACGAGACCTGTGGTGGCACGAGACCGTCGAGAAGGCCTCCCCCGAGCACGAAGCGCAGCCGTTCGACTCCGAGCACCCGCTGTTCATCCTGTACACCTCGGGCACCACGGGTAAGCCCAAGGGCATCATCCACAGCTCGGGTGGCTACCTGACGCAGGCGTCGTACACCCACCACTACGTCTTCGACCACAAGCCGGGCAAGGACGTCTACTGGTGCACCGCCGACATCGGCTGGGTCACCGGCCACAGCTACATCGTCTACGGCCCGCTGAGCAACGGTGTCACCCAGGTCGTCTACGAGGGCACCCCCAACTCGCCGAACGAGCACCGGCACTTCGAGATCATCGAGAAGTACGGGGTGTCGATCTACTACACCGCCCCGACGCTGATCCGCACGTTCATGAAGTGGGGTCGCGAGATTCCCGACGCCCACGACCTGTCGTCGATCCGTCTGCTCGGCAGCGTCGGCGAGCCGATCAACCCGGAGGCGTGGCGCTGGTACCGCGAGGTCATCGGCGCGGATTCGGCCCCGATCGTCGACACCTGGTGGCAGACCGAGACCGGCGCGATCATGATCTCGCCGCTGCCCGGCATCACCGCCACCAAGCCCGGCTCGGCGATGGCGCCGCTGCCCGGTATCTCGGCGAAGATCGTCGACGACGAGGCCACCCCGCTCGGCGCGGGCGGTAACGGCTACCTGGTGCTCGATCAGCCGTGGCCGGCGATGCTGCGCGGCATCTGGGGCGACGAGCAGCGTTACCGCGAGACCTACTGGTCGCGCTACGCCGAGCAGGGCTGGTACTTCGCCGGCGACGGTGCGCGTTACGACGACGACGGAGCGCTGTGGGTGCTCGGCCGCGTCGACGATGTCATGAACGTCTCCGGTCACCGCATCTCCACCTCGGAGGTCGAGTCGGCGCTCGTGTCGCACCCGTCCATCGCCGAGGCCGCGGTCGTCGGCGCGGCGGACGAGACCACCGGTCAGGGCATCGTCGCGTTCGTGATCCTGCGCGAGCACGTCGAGAACACCGGCGACACGCTCATCAAGGAACTGCGCGATCACGTGGCGGTGGAGATCTCCCCGATCGCCAAGCCCCGTCAGATCACCGTTGTGCCGGAACTGCCGAAGACCCGGTCGGGCAAGATCATGCGCCGCCTGCTGCGCGACGTCGCCGAGGGCCGCGAGCTCGGCGACACCTCGACGCTCGTCGATCCGGCCGTCTTCGACGCGATCCGCGGCAAGTAGCCGAACGACGAAGGCCTCTTCCGGATCGGATCCGGAAGGGGCCTTTCGCGGTCGGTACGACTACACCTCGTCGAGCGACCGGTCGCGGGTCTCCTTGACGACGAGCAGCGCGACGAAGGTCGTCGCCGCGGCGATCAGCAGGTAGATGCCCACCCAGCCGACGCCGTAGCTCGTGGCCAGCCACGTCGCGATGAAGGGGGCCACCGCGGCACCGAGGATGCTCGACACGTTGTACGAGATTCCGGAACCCGTGTAGCGGACGTTGGTCGGGAACAGCTCGGGCAGGATCGCACTCTGCGGCCCGAAGGTCAGACCCATGAGCAGCATGCCGACGATGAGGAAGAACAGCATGCGTCCGGAGCTCATGCCGTCGCTCGACAGCAGGAACTGGAAGCACAGGCCGAACACCATGATCGCGCCCGTGACGACCAGCAGGGTCGAGCGGCGACCGTAGCGGTCGGCGAGCCACCCGGCGACGGGAACCGCCGCGGCGAAGAACAGCACCGCGACCAGCTGCAGCACGAGGAAGTCCGCGTACTGGAAACCGGCACCGTGGCCACCTTCCTCGGGGGTCTTGCCCGTTCCGAAGCTCAGAACCCAGGTGGTCATGATGTAAAAGAGCGTGTACGTCGCGAGCATGACGAAGGTGCCGATGATCAGCTCACGCCAGCTGTTCTTGAACACCTCGGCGAGAGGCGTCTTGACCTTCTTGCCCTCGGCGACGGCCTTGGCGAAGACCGGCGTCTCTTCGAGCTTGAGCCGCACGTACAGCCCGATGATCACCATGATCGCGCTGAGCAGGAACGGAATGCGCCAGCCCCATTCGAGGAAGGCGCTCGACAGGTCGGGGTCGCCGTTGTCGTGGCCGAGCGCCAGCGTGATGATCAGGAACAGGCCGTTGGCGCCGATGAAGCCGATGGGTGCGCCGAGCTGCGGCCACATCGCCGCCCAGGCGCGCTTGCCGGGTTCGGCCGTCTCGGTGGCGAGCAGCGCCGCACCCGACCACTCCCCACCGAGACCCAGGCCCTGGCAGAAGCGCATGAGCGCCAGCAACGCCGGTGCGATGAGCCCGGCCTGGTGATAGGTCGGCAGCAGGCCGATGAGGAAGGTCGCGATGCCCATCGTCAGGAGCGAGCCGACGAGCGTGACCTTGCGGCCGATGCGGTCGCCGAAGTGCCCGAAGACGACGGATCCGACCGGGCGGGCGACGAAAGCGATACCGAAGGTCGCGAGGGAGGCGAGCAGCGCGGTCGTGCTGTTGCCCTGCGGGAAGAACAGGTGCGGGAAGACCGAGACGGCGGCTGTCGCATAGATGTAGAAGTCGTAGAACTCGATGGACGTGCCGACCATGCTGGCGACGACGATGCGCCGGCGCGGAACGCCTGCGACGAGCGAGGAACCCCCGTCCTCGACTCCGACCGATGTGCTCACTGAACCATCCCCACTACTCCACTCACATTCTGAGACCAGATCCCACTTACTAGGAAAGTGAACACCCGAGTTTCCGCCCACCGCAAATCGGACACCCCTACGGACGCCCTCCGTCCGGCGTTAGACTCTTCCCCGGTGTGCCGGGAAGTCTGGTCGGCGACGGTTCGCCCGTGCCCGTATCCGCCCAGCGAAAGACGCCCGTGTCCGACACCTCCTCACCCACCTGGACCGCACCTCTGGGTCGCTTCCTCCGCACCGAGACGGTCGGCGGTTCACTGCTGCTCATCGCCGCAGCGATAGCGCTGATCTGGGTCAACTCCCCCTTCGGCGACTCCTATGTCGCTCTGCGGGACTTCGAGATCGGCCCGGAGTTCCTGCACCTGCACCTCTCGGTCGGCGACTGGGCCAAGGACGGCCTGCTCGCCGTCTTCTTCTTCGTCGCGGGCCTCGAACTCAAGCGCGAACTCGTCACAGGCGAACTCGCCGATCGCAGGAAGGCGATCCTGCCCGTGATCGCCGCATGCGGCGGCGTGATCCTTCCTGCCGTCATCGCAGCCGTCGTGGGCTGGGGTGCGCCGGGAATGGACCGGGGTTGGGCGATCCCCGTCGCGACCGACATCGCCTTCGCTCTCGGCGTGCTCGCCCTCACCGGTTCGCGCATCCCCACCAGCGCCCGGGTGTTCCTGTTGAGCCTGGCGGTCGTCGACGACCTCATCGGCATCGCGCTCATCGCGATCCTGTTCACCTCGGGACTCGCCGTCGCGTGGCTGCTCGCCACAGTGGCCGCAGCGGCGGCGTACTGGTTCGCGCAGCAGAAGCGCATCACCACGCCGTGGTTGTATGTGCCGCTCGCACTGTTCACCTGGTACGCCATGCACAACGCAGGCATCCACGCGACCGTCGCCGGGGTCCTCCTCGGCCTGCTCACCCGTGTCCGCACCGATCCCGGGGAGGACTACGCACCCGCCGAGCGGCTGGTCCACCACATCCAACCGTGGTCCGCCGGTCTGTGCGTCCCGCTGTTCGCCCTGTTCGCATCCGGTGTACCCATCGGTGCGGAGATGCTCGGCCAGGTGTTCACCGATCCTGTCGGCCAGTCCGTCGTCCTCGGACTGCTCCTCGGCAAGACCGTCGGGATCTTCGGCGCCACCTGGATCTCGATCCGGCTCGGTCTCGCCACCCGCCCGACCGGGCTGATGTGGGGAGACGTGCTCGCGCTCGCCGTGATCGGCGGCATCGGGTTCACGGTGAGCCTGCTCATCGCCGAACTTTCGCTCGGCGACATCCACGGTGGCGAGCCCGCCGAGATCGCCAAGGCCGCCGTGCTGGTGACATCATTGATCGCCTCTGTCCTCGGGTCGGCGCTACTGTTACGGCGTGGGCGCGCCCACCGCCAACGGAACGAACCAACCGAAGGGGTCGAGTAGTGAGCGTGACGAACGCGAATCGTCCGGAGAACGGAGTCCCGTCGAGCATTTCGGGCATCCCGTTGACGAAGGTGGACGCTCCGACACCCCGCGATGCCAGTGTGGGCGAACTGGTACGCGACGCAGCGACACAGCTGTCCACACTGTTCCGCGCCGAAGTCCAGCTCGCCAAGGCCGAGGTGACCGGCGAGGTCAAGAAGGGCGTGCAGGGCAGCCTGTTCTTCATCCTCGCGCTCGCCGTGCTGACCTTCAGTTCGTTCTTCTTCTTCTTCTTTCTCGCCGAACTCCTCGATGTCTGGGTGGCGCGCTGGCTCGCCTTCCTCATCGTCTTCCTGATCATGCTGGTGGTGACGGGCCTGCTGGCCCTGATCGGCTATATGCGGGTCCGGAAGCTGCGCGCACCGAACAAGACCATCGACTCGCTCAAGCAGACCGCGTCGATCCTCCCGAGCAGCCAGGACGGACACGATGCGGACGGCCCGCGCCACGCCGCGCCGCGCCGCGTCACCCGCTGACGAACCGGAACAGCCAGTGCCCGTCCCCGACCCGTCCACGGTCCGGTATCCCGGACCGTGGACGCATCGAGACATTCACGCCAACGGCATCCGCTTCCATGCCGTCGAAGCCGGTCCGCACGACCCGGACACACCTCTCGTGGTGTTCGTGCACGGCTTCGCCGACCTGTGGTGGTCGTGGCGTCACCAGCTCACCGCCTTCGCCGATCTCGGCTACCGGGCGGTCGCGGTGGACCTGCGTGGTTACGGCGACACGGACAAGCCGCCCCGCGGATACGACGGCTGGACGCTCTCGAACGACATCGCGGGACTGATCCGCGCGCTCGGGCACACCGAGGCGGTCCTCGTGGGCCATGCCGACGGGGGCCTCGTGTGCTGGGCGACCGCGGTGATCCATCCGCATGTCGTGCGGGCCATCGCGGTCGTCGACTCCCCGCACCCCATCTCGCTGCGCGACGCGACCCTGCGCGACCGCGCGCAACGCAAGGCTCTGGTGCCGACCTTCCTCGCCTACCAGCTGCCGTGGCGTCCCGAACGGAAGCTGGTTCGCGACAACGGCCTGGAGATCGAACGGCTGATGCGTGTGCGGTGCGGCCCGGACTGGCGACGCACCGACGAGTTCGCCGATGTCGTCGACCGGCTGCGCACCGCGATCCGCATCCCGGGCACGGCGCACCTGACCCTCGAATACCAGCGCTGGGCGTTCCGCAGCCAGTGGCGTCCCGACGGTCGCCGCTTCATGAAGGCCATGGACGTCGAGCTCACCCTGCCGATCCTGCAGCTGCACGGCGCGCTGGATCCCTACGTGCTCGCCGCGACCCTCCGACGCTGCGTGCGGCACGCCCCCGGACGGATCCTGAAATTCGTCGACGGGGCCGGCCACTACGCCCATCAGGAGAAACCCGAAGCGGTGACGGCGTTGCTCGCCGACTTCGTCCGCGGACTCGACTGACCTGCCCGTCTTCCGGACGGGCCGGCGTCAGACGATGCAGGCGCCGGTCGCGACCGGCTGATTCACTCCGGCCATCTCCAACTGCCGGCTCACCTCCGCACCGGTGAGAACGAAACCGGTGTCGGTGTCGTCGACCGCCGCGCCGAAGACCATCCCGAGGACGCTGCCGGACGGATCGACCAGCGGACCACCCGAGTTGCCCTGCCGGATCGTGCCGCGCACCGTGTACACCTCGCGTTCGACGGTGCCGCCGCGGTAGATGTCCGGGCCCTGCAGGTCGAGCGTCTCGCGGATGCGCGCCGCGCTCGCCGTGTACGGACCGCCGCCCGGGTAGCCGAGCACGATCGCGTCGTCACCCGACTCCGCCGGCTCCGAGGCGAACCCCAGCGGCTGCGCGGTCAGTCCCGGCACCGCGAGGATCGCGACGTCCACCTCCGGATCGAAGAGCACGACGGTCGCTTCGAGCGGGCCGCTCTCCGTATCCACGGTCACCGCCGCGGTTCCGGCCACGACGTGCGCGTTCGTCATCACCCGTTCAGGGGCCACGACGAAACCGGATCCTTCCAGTGCCTTCTGGCAGCTGGGTGCGACACCGTTGATGCGCAGCACGCTCGTCTGCAGCCGGGCCGGGACCGATCCTTCGAGGAGACCGCCGTCGGGTGCCTCCACCTCGGCGATCGGGGTACGCCCGAACGGCCCGATCACCTCGGGCAGACCCGAGGTGTCGAGCAACGCCGAGAACTCGTTGGGGATCGCACGCATCCAGTCGGGGGCGACGTCGTCGACGGTCCCGAGCACCTGGGATCCCCGCACGGCTGCGGAGACGGCGGGCTGGGTCGTGGCGGTCAGCGGGATGGCGAGCAGCCACGCGGCGACGAGCACCGCGACCGATTGCAGACCGGCACCGACGACGCTGTCGACCGCCCGCGCACCCGGACTGTGGATGCCGCTGCGCGCGGCACGTCCGAGCACCATGCCGGCCACCTCGCCGATCACCACCAGCACCACGATCAGAGCGATGCCGGCGAGGATGCGCATGCGCGCATCGTCGATGTGCACGAGCACGTGCGGGGCGATGAGGATGCCCGCGACCGCACCGAGCAGCACACCCAGGAAGGCCAGCGCCGAGGCGACGGCGCCCTGCCGGAGCCCGGAGGACGCGGCGATCAGGACGATCACCACGATGATCAGATCGATCCAGCCCGATCCGGTCATGATTCGACCACCCCCGTCTCCAGTTCGGCGAGTACGACGTCGAGATCACGGACGTCGTGGTGATCCCACTCGATCTCCCACCCCGATACCGCGAACAGACCCGCGAGCACACCCGCGGTGAAACCCCAGACCAGCATCCCGTCCACCTGGAAGGCCGGGCCCTGATAACCCAGACGGTGCCGGACCTGGAAACGGTTGTCGGGGTCGAGCAACTCGTGCAGCGACACCCGGACCACGCGGGTCGCCTCCTTCGGATCGACCACTCCGACCGGGCTCGGGGTCTCCCAGTAGGCGACCACGGGAGTCACGTCGAAGCCGGAAGGCGGGATGAACAGTTCGGGGAGCACGGCGAGCGGCCGGATCCCGGACGGATCCAGGCCGGTCTCCTCCTCCGCTTCACGAAGTGCGGTGTGGATGGCGCCGTAGTCCTCGGGATCGGCGGCGCCTCCGGGAAAGGCCACCTGCCCGCTGTGCTGCCGCAGCGTCGCGGCGCGCTGGGTGAGCAGGACGTCGGCGTCGGCGGGAAGTCCGCCGCGGGCCATCGGATCGGCCTCCGGCGACCCGCCGAACAACACCAGCACCGAGGCCTGCCGCACCCGCGCGACGCGCGGGGCGCGACGGTTCAGGATCGGGTTGAGACCGTGCGGGTCGGTCGGCGACACCGAGGCGACACGCCGGAGCCATTCGGGGATCATGCGGCCACCCCCAGATGCTCCTCGACGACCGAGGCGACCTCGTCGGCCGACCGGAACGGGATGGGGAGCACGGCGGCGACCGACCCGTCGGCGCGGAGCAGCACCGTCACGGGAAGGACGGCGGGCGCGCCGACCGCGGCCTGTACGCGACCCGAGCCGTCCTGCACACCCGGCAGGTGCACGTCGTAGTCGGCGAGCCTGCCGAGGGCGTTCGACTCGTTCGGGTCGGTGTGGACGGTGACGACGGTGACCTCCTCGCCCACCCGGGCGGCGTAGTCCTGGAGGACCGGCAGTTCCTCGGCGCAGGGAGCGCACCACCAGGCCCACAGGTTCACCACGGCGGGCTTTCCGGCGAGGGCGGCCGCGAGGTCGACGAAGGATCCGTCGCTCACGCACTCGAAGACCAGACCGGCGAGCGGACCGGCGGGAGCGGGCGTGGACCCGCCCGGCTGCGGGCACGGATCGAGTGCGGCGGTCTCCCGCAGCGGAGCGAGGGCCTGCGCGCCGTCCTGGGGCCGGCGGTCCACGGGTGCGGTCGAGGGTGCGGCCGGTCCCGGGCCGGTGGCCGGCGGAGGGTCGCTGCGGTCGCGCGGCCAGATGGCGACGATCAATGCGATGACGACGACGAGAGCTGCCAGGCTCCAGCGGCCTGCTGTGGAAGGACGCACTCCGTCACCGCCCGGCCAGCTCGAGCAGGTGCTCGGTCTCCGGTCCCTTCACCAGCGTGGCCGCGGTCTGCGGATCGGTGGGCCCGGTCCCGTAGGAGGGGCAGTCCTTCGCGAGGACACACACCCCGCATGCCGGCTTGCGTGCGTGGCACACGCGCCGACCGTGGAAGATCACGCGATGGGACAGCAGCGTCCATTCCTTGCGCTCGATGAGCACACCCACCGCGTGCTCGATCTTGACCGGGTCGGTCTCGTCGGTCCATTCCCAGCGACGCACGAGCCGCTGGAAGTGGGTGTCGACCGTGATACCCGGCACATCGAAGGCGTTACCGAGGATGACGTTGGCGGTCTTGCGGCCGATGCCGGGCAGCGCGACGAGATCCTTCAGCCGGGCCGGAACCTCGCCGTCGTGCCGCTCGAGCAGGGCCTGGCCGAGACCGATGAGCGAGTTGGCCTTGTTGCGGTAGAAGCCGGTCGAGCGGATGTACTCCTCGAGCTCGGCGCGGTCCGCCTCCGCGTACGCGCGGGCGTCGGGATACCGGGCGAACAGAGCGGGGGTCACCTGGTTGACCCGCACATCCGTGCACTGCGCCGACAGGATCGTGGCGACGGCGAGCTCGAGCGGATTCGTGAAGTCCAGTTCGCAGTAGACGTGCGGAAAAGCCTCGGCGAGGCGCCGGTTCATCCGTCGCGCGCGACGGACGAGGGCCAGTCGCGACTCCGGTCCGCGAGCCTTTCCGTTCACTCGGCGCGGGGCCGTCTCGGGGCTCTCGGACTGGGAGGCATGCACCTGATCCACTCTACGTAAACACTCTCCCCAAGATCCGGCCCCGTGTCTCTTCCGAGACCTTGCGGGTGTTTACTTCCGGGTATGCAAGCTCTTGCTGTCGTCCTCTTCCCGGTGCTGCTCATGTTGTTCGCACTGTCCATGGAACGTGTCGAAGCGCGCTTGAGCCGGTTGTCCGTCCGTGAGCAGGAAGTGGAAGAGTTCCTCGACAAAGCGGACCAGGCCGATGTCGCGGCACTCGCTCGTGAAGGTTTCCCCGGGGCTTTGGCCCGCTTCCAGCGTCGCCGCCGCCGCGGACCGAGCACCGACGGAGCGGACGATTCGGACGGTCATCTGCGCGCGCGCCGCGCCAGCTGAACGACTACTTGCCGGTAGCCTCGAGGTACCGATGATCGGGTTCGTCGATCGTTTCCGTGGTATCGGTCACTCACTCGTGCAGCGCGCACGATAGACTGGGCGCTCGTACGCCTGACAGGTGACCTGCCCAGGAAGTCCGTCGACGTGCAGACCCGGCAGTAGATGACGAATCATTCCCAAAAGGAGCGCACGTGGACGAGGTCCTGGCCAGAGCAGGCATCTTCCAAGGAGTCGAGCCCTCGGCGGTTGCGGCGCTGATCAAAGAGCTTCAGCCTGTAGATTTCCCGCGCGGCCATGTCATCTTCAACGAGGGTGAGCCCGGCGACCGGCTGTACATCATCGTTTCCGGCAAGGTGAAGCTCGGACGTCGTTCGCCCGACGGTCGCGAGAACCTCCTGACGATCATGGGCCCGTCCGACATGTTCGGCGAGCTGTCGATCTTCGACCCGGGTCCGCGCACCTCCACCGCCACCACCGTCACCGAGGTGCGAGCCGTGAGCATGGACCGCGATGCGCTCAAGGCGTGGATCGACCAGCGCCCCGAGATCGCCGAGCAGCTCCTCCGCGTGCTGGCCCGTCGTCTGCGTCGCACCAACAACAGCCTCGCCGACCTGATCTTCACCGACGTCCCCGGTCGTGTCGCCAAGGCACTGCTCCAGCTCGCCCAGCGTTTCGGCACCCAGGAGGCCGGCGCCCTGCGTGTCACGCACGACCTGACGCAGGAAGAGATCGCGCAGCTCGTCGGCGCGTCCCGCGAGACCGTGAACAAGGCCCTCGCCGACTTCGCGCACCGCGGCTGGCTGCGTCTCGAGGGCAAGAGCGTGCTGATCTCCGACTCGGAGCGTCTGGCGCGTCGCGCTCGCTGACCCACGCACATACGAAAGGCCGGGACGCTCGCCGCGTCCCGGCCTTTCGTATGTGCGTATCCCAGCCGTAGCTGCTTCGACCCAGCCGTCCGGCTGCTTCGACTCAACCGTGGCTGCGCAGGTACTCCAACTGCACGTTGACGGACTTCTCCGCCGCACCCCACAACGAGGGGTCGACGTCGGCGTAGACGTGCTCGACGACCTGCCGTGCGGTGGCTTCGGCGCCGAGGGTGCGCAGCGCACCGCGCACCTGCTCGAGCCGACCCTCCCGGTGCGCGAGGTACTCCCGCGCGATCGTCTCGAGGTCGGGCAGCTCGGGGCCGTGCCCGGGCAGCACCGTGTAGCCACCGCCGAGACCGATGAGCGACCTCAACGACCGCAGGTAGTCGCCGAGGTCGCCGTCGGAGTCGTCGAGCACGGTCGTGCCGCGGCCGAGGATGGTGTCGGCAGTGAGAACACTGCGGTCCTGCTCGATCACGAACGACAGCGAATCGGCGGTGTGCCCCGGGGTCGCGACGACCCGGATGCGCAGACCCGCCGCCTCGACGACGTCACCGCCGGACAGTTGCTGCCCACCGCCGTGGCGGTGTTCCGGCAGCACTGCGTGCACCGGGCATTCCGCGAGCTGCGAGAAACGCTCGGCACCCTCGGTGTGGTCGAAGTGGCGGTGACTGATGAGGGTCGCCGCCACCGGCACCTGCGCGATCCGCTCGAGATGGCCTTCGTCCAGGGGACCCGGATCGACCACGACGCACTCGTCGCTGCCGGGTGCCCGGAGGATCCAGGTGTTCGTTCCCTCGAGGGACATGATCGAGGGGTTCTCGGCCAGGATCACCGCGGCGTTCTCGGTGACCTGGCGCAGCTGCGCGTAGGCTGGGTGGACCAGCGCCATCACATGTGCCTCTCGTGTCGGATCCGTCGGGAGCCGCCTCCGATCGGGGAGGTGGCGTCAGCGTACTTCCACCATCAGCTCGACCTCGACGGGAGCGCCGAGGGGCAGTTCGGCGACGCCGACGGCCGAGCGGGCGTGCGCGCCGACCTCACCGAAGATCTCCCCGAGCAGTTCCGACGCGCCGTTGATGACGCCGGGCTGTCCGGTGAAGCCCTCGGCGGACGCCACGAAGCCGACGACCTTCACGACGCTCGCGATGTTGTCGAGTCCGACGAGACCGTCGACTGCGGCGAGCGCGTTGAGCGCGGCGGTGCGGGCCGCGGTCTTCGCCTCCTCCGCTGACACCTCGGCACCCACCTTGCCGGTGTGCGTCAGCTTCCCGTCGGCCAGCGGCAGCTGACCGGAGGTGTAGACGACGTCGCCATTGCGGACGGCGGGTACGTAGGCCGCCACCGGGGCGGCGACCGGCGGCAGGGTGATGCCGAGTTCGGTCAGGCGTTCGCTCCAGGTGTTGTGCGACACCGATCAGCCCTTCGGACGCTTGAGGTAGGCGACGTGCTGCTCACCGGTGGGGCCGGGCAGGACGGTGACGAGCTCCCAGCCGTCGGCACCCCACTGGTCGAGGATCTGCTTGGTCGCGTGCGTGAGCAGCGGCACGGTTGCGTATTCCCATGTGGTGGTTTCACTCATATCCTGACCTTATCCGGCACCGTTCACCGTCCACGACTTATAGGCTCGTGATCGTGGCATCTCCGACATCACATTCCGGCGAATGGCCGGCAGGCGCCGCCCAGGCGCGACTGCACTTCGTGTCCGGCAAGGGTGGCACCGGGAAGTCCACCGTGGCCGCGGCGCTCGCACTGGCGCTCGCCGCCGGAGGTCGCAAGGTTCTGCTCGTCGAGACCGAGGGACGTCAGGGCATTGCGCAGCTGTTCGACGTGCCGCCGCTCCCGCCGGTCGAGACGAAAATCGCGACCGCACCGGGTGGCGGTGAGGTCTCGGCTCTCGCGATCGACATCGAGGCGGCCTTCCTCGAATACCTCGACATGTTCTACAACCTCGGATTCGCAGGTCGCGCGATGCGACGGATGGGAGCGATCGAGTTCGTGACCACGCTCGCGCCGGGTCTGCGCGACGTCATCCTCACCGGCAAGATCAAGGAGACCGTGGTACGGACCGACGCGTCGGGCGCACCCGTCTACGACGCGGTCGTCGTCGACTCCCCGCCCACCGGCCGCATCGGCAGCTTCCTCGACGTCACCAAGGCCATGGCCGATCTCGCGAAGTCCGGTCCGATCCGGTCACAGAGCGAGGGTGTGGTCCGGCTGCTGCACTCCGACCAGACCGTCGTCCATCTGGTGACCCTGCTCGAGGCTCTGCCCGTGCAGGAGACGGCCGACGCGGTGGAGGAGCTCGAGGCCGCCGATCTCCGGATGGGGACGGTCATCGTCAACCGCACCGCTCCCGAGCACCTGCCCGAGGAACTCGTCGACGACGTCGCCGCCGGCCGCATCGCCGGGCCCGCGATCCGGACGACGCTGGAGAAGGTGTCCATCAAGCTCTCCGACGACGATTTCGCCGGCCTGCTGACCGAGACCATCGAGCACGCCGCGGTACTCCAGGCGCAACAGGTGAGCGCCGCTCAACTCGACGAAGTGAAGGTGGCACGCATGTCCCTACCGGCCCTCGCCGACGGTGTCGATCTCGGTGGCCTCTACGAACTCGCCGACGTTCTCGCCGAGCAGGGTGTCCGATGAACGCACCGATCCGGAAGGTCCTCGACGTCGCCCGCATCCTGGACGACCGCTCGTCCCGGGTGATCGTGTGCTGCGGGTCGGGAGGTGTCGGCAAGACGACCACCGCCGCGGCGCTCGCGTTGCGCGCGGCCGAGCGGGGCCGTAGCGTCGTGGTGCTCACGATCGACCCGGCGCGGCGACTGGCACAGGCCCTCGGGGTCGCCTCGCTCGACAATTCACCGCAGAAGGTGGAGCTCGGGCCGGAGGCGAAGGGCGAGCTGCACGCGATGATGCTCAACATGCGTCGCACCTTCGACGACATGGTGCTCGAGCACTCGACGCCGGAGAAGGCCCAGCAGATCCTCGACAACCCCTTCTATCAGACCGTGGCGTCGTCTTTCTCCGGCACGCAGGAGTACATGGCGATGGAGAAGCTCGGTCAGCTCGCGCAGAGCGACGAGTGGGATCTCATCATTGTCGACACTCCGCCGTCCCGGAACGCGCTCGACTTCCTCGACGCTCCCCAGCGGCTCGGGGCCTTCCTCGACGGGCGGATGATCCGGATCTTCACGGCACCCGGGCGTGGCTTCGGCCGCCTGGTGACCGGCGCGATGGGGCTCGCGCTCAAGGCGGTCTCGACGATCGTCGGGAGCCAGATGCTGTCGGATGCGTCGGCCTTCGTGCAGTCGCTGGACTCGATGTTCGGGGGCTTCCGCGAGCGCGCCAACCGCACCTACCGGTTGCTGCAGCAGCCGGGAACCCACTTCATGGTGGTCGCGGCACCCGAACCCGATGCCCTGCGCGAGGCGTCGTTCTTCGTCGAACGACTGTCGGGCGATCGCATGCCGCTGTCGGGCCTGGTGCTCAACCGCACCCATCCGACACTGTCGGCGTTGCCGTCCGATCACGCCCTCGCCGCGGCGGACCAGCTCGCCGAGGAGGAGGGCGTGGACGCGAAGGCCGCTGAGGCCGTTCTCCGCATCCACGCGCACCGGGCCGTGATCGCCAAGCGGGAGCTGCGGTTGCTACGCAACTTCACCGCGGCGAACCCTGCCGTCCCCGTGGTCGGGGTGCCCTCGCTGCCCTTCGAGGTCTCGGATCTCGAGGCGCTGCGGGCGGTGGGCGAGCAATTGACCCGCGAGGCGTGATGTCTCGCGGGTCATGATCTCGGCGGTTCGTGTACCGGTGAGGTGGTGACTAGACCGCGCTCTGGTGCTGTCTCTGCGCCTGGAAGAAATCGGCCCAGGACTCGACCTCGGGATGCTGCTTGAGGAGAGCACGACGCTGCCGCTCCGTCATGCCTCCCCACACGCCGAACTCGACACGGTTGTCGAGGGCGTCCGCCCCGCACTCGAGCATCACCGGGCAGTGCCGGCAGATCACCGCAGCCTTGCGCTGCGCTGCGCCACGCACGAACAGTTCATCTGGATCGACTTCGCGGCAGCGAGCCTTGGAGACCCAAGCGATACGCGCTTCGGCCTGGTCGACGTCGAGTCGGGTCGTCGGGGTGGTCATGTGCATTCAGTTGCCCCTTTACTTTCCGAACGCCGGTTCGCGGTGTTCGAGGTCTGCGCCGTCCGTGTGCCGCAACGGCGCAAAACCTGCCCGTCAAGGTGTTATCTGCGTCACACTGATGTCTCAATCTAGGTAAACTGATGCCCACGCGCAAGGCGAACGAAACCTTTTCTGGTACGCACGTACAAAGTCCCACGTCGGAGGCGTTTTCACCTCGCCCGTCGTGCCACGCCCGCTCCCTGGAAACGGCCGGCCGGTCCCTCGCCACGTAGTGTGTAGGCGTGTCGATCCGAAGAACGGTGGCGAAGCTCGCTGGTTGCACGGCCCTCGGCGGCGTTCTCGTAGCAGGGATGCTCTTCCCGGCCGCGGGTGGTTTCGGGTACGTCTCGAACCGAGCCGCGGACACCGTCGACAACAGTTCCGCAGAGCTCGTCGAAGGTGTCGTCCCAGCCGTGACGACCATGGTCGACAAGGCGGGCGAGCCGATCGCGTGGCTCTACGACCAGCGTCGCTTCGAGGTGCCCAGCGACCAGATCTCCAACGAGATGAAACTGGCGATCGTCTCGATCGAGGACAAGCGGTTCCCCGAGCACCAGGGCGTCGACTGGCAGGGCACCATCCGCGCGTTCCTCACCAACACCACGAGCGGTCAGGTCGAGCAGGGCGCCTCCACGATCGACCAGCAGTACGTCAAGAACTACCTGCTCCACGTGATCGCGAAGACCGACGCCGAACGCCGCGCGGCGATCGAGACGACGCCGGCCCGCAAGATCCGTGAGATCCGCATGGCGCTGACCCTCGACGATCAGCTCACCAAGGACGAGATCCTCACCCGCTATCTGAACCTCGTCCCCTTCGGCAACGGTTCGTTCGGTATCCAGGACGCCGCCCAGACCTACTTCGGCATCGACGCCAAGGACCTGAACATCCCGCAGGCCGCGATGCTCGCGGGCATGGTGCAGTCCAGCTCGGCGCTGAACCCGTACACCAATCCCGACGGCGTGCTCGCCCGTCGCAACATCGTGCTCGACACGATGATCGACAACATCCCGGAGCGCGCCGACGAGATCCGCGCCGCGAAGGAACTGCCGCTCGGCGTGCTGCCCGAGCCCAACACGCTCCCCCGCGGCTGCATCGCTGCCGACGACCGCGGTTACTTCTGCGAGTACGCGCTGCAGTATCTCGAGAACTCGGGCCTGTCGCGCGAGCAGATCGACCGGGGCGGATATCTCATCCGCACGACCCTCGACCCCGAGGTCCAGAACTCCGTCAAAGAGTCGCTCGACCGGTTCACCAGCCCCACCGTCGACGACGTGGCCTCGGTGATGAACGTGATCGAGCCGGGCCAGGATTCGCACAAGGTCCTCGCCATGGGGTCGAGCCGCAAGTTCGGTCTCGACGCCGAGGCCAAGGAGACGGTCCAGCCGCAGCCCTACTCGCTGGCCGGTCACGGCGCCGGGTCGATCTTCAAGATCTTCACCGTCGCCGCCGCCATGGAACAGGGTCTCGGCACCTCTGCCGTGCTCGACGTCCCGTCCCGCTACAACGCCCGCGGTCTGGGCGACGGCGGTGCCCGCGGCTGCCCGGCCAACTACTACTGCGTCGAGAACGCCGCGCCGTATCCGTCGCGACTGTCGGTGACCGACGCGCTGGCACAGTCACCGAACACGGCGTTCGTCAAGCTCATCGAGGCGACCGGCGTCGACGCGGTTGTCGACATGTCGGTGCGCCTGGGTCTGCGGTCGTACCTGCAGCCCCGCACCTCCGGCTTCGGCGACCAGTCGATGGCCGAGATGCAGAAGAACCAGCACCTCGGCTCGTACACGCTCGGCCCGACGTGGATCAACGCGCTGGAGCTGTCGAACGTCGCGGCAACCCTCGCCTCGCACGGCAAGTGGTGCCCGCCCAGCCCGATCGAGGGGGTGTTCGACCGCGAGGGCAAGCCCGTGCCGATCACGCAGCAGGCGTGCGAGCAGGCCGTCGAGCCCGGTCTGGCCGACACCCTGACGACGGCGATGAGCAAGGACACCGCCGCCGGCGGTACCGCTTCGGGTGCCGCGGGGTCGGTGGGCTGGAACCTGCCGGTCGCGGCGAAGACCGGTACTACCGAGTCGCACATGTCCTCGGCATTCCTCGGCTTCACCAACCGGTTCGCCGGCGTGGTCTACACCTACGGCGACTCCCCCACTCCCGGCCAGATCTGCTCGGGTCCGGTCCGCCCCTGCTACGACGGCAACCTCTTCGGCGGTACCGAACCGGCGCGGACATGGTTCTCAGCGATGCTGCCGGTGGCGAACAAGTTCGGCTCCATCGAACTGCCCGCCCCCGATCCCCGGTACGTCCGCGGCGCGGGCAACGCCCAGGTTCCGGACGTGACGGGCCTGTCGAAGGACCGCGCGGTCCAGCGACTGCAGGACGCCGGATTCTCGGTCTCGGAGGCGACGATCGCCGGTGAGGAACGCGCCGGAACGGTGACGGGTACGTCCCCGAGCGGCTCGGCCGTCCCGGGATCGACGGTCACGCTGTTCATCAGCGACGGATCGGTCCGCGTGGCTCCCACCACGAGCGCCACCCCGGCCCGCCCGCGCGACCGCGAGGTGCCCGACACGACCCGGCGGTCGACGCCCGCGCCCATCCCGGGACGGGAGCTCGAGCAGAGCGAGTCGAGTCCGCCGGCGGAGGAGGAGGAGTCCACTCCCACGACGACACCGAGCCGCCCCGACAACTGAGCCGCAGGGCTTCCACGGTCGGTTTACAGGCGTGAACGCACGGCTGCGGACAGGCGCTTGCCGTCGGCCTTGCCTGCCGCGATCTCGGTGGCGGCCTTCATCACCTGGCCCATGTTCTTCGGACCCGGCCGCGTGCCGAGTTCCTCCGCAACGCGCGCGAGGGCGGTGTCGACGACGTCGACTAGTTCGGCATCGGTGAGCGGGGTGGGCAGGTACTCGTCGATGATCCGCGCCTCGGCGTGCTCCTTGGCCGCGAGCTCTCCGCGTCCGTTCTCGGTGTAGACCTCGGCGGCCTCGCCGCGCTTCTTCGATTCCTTCGCGAGGACCTGGAGCACCTCGTCGTCGGACAGCTCACGCGCCTCCTTGCCGGACACCGTCTCGTTCCGGATCGCCGCGAGCAGCATCCTGAGGGTCTCGGTCCGCAGCTTGTCCTTGTCCTTCATCGCTGCGGTCAGGTCGGTCCGCAGCCTGGATTCGAGGGAGGATGTGGTGTCGCTCATGCCGGAAACGCTACGCGGGGCAGGCGAACCACGTGCGAGGACCACGCACGGCGGTACGCTGGAGAAGTGCCTGACCTGTCTGCAATTCGCCGCGTAACCCTCGGTGCTGCCGGCGCCGCCGCTCTCGGCCTCGGTTACGCCACGCTGATCGAACGGAACGCGTTCACCCTTCGCGAGGTCACGGTGCCGGTGCTCGCGCCCGGCGCGTCGACACTGCGGGTCCTGCACATCAGCGACCTGCACATGACTCCCAATCAGAAGCTGAAACAGAACTGGTTGCGCGAACTCGACGGCCTCGAGCCCGATCTCGTCGTGAACACGGGCGACAACCTGTCGCACCCGAAGGCCGTTCCGGCCGTCGTCCAGGCCCTCGGCGGACTCCTCGCCCGCCCGGGTCTGTTCGTCTTCGGGAGCAACGACTACTTCGCTCCCGTGCTGAAGAATCCGCTGGCCTACTTCGACAAGGACCACGACCGCGTCTACGGGCCTCCGCTCCCGTGGGGCGACCTGCGTGCGGCGTTCACCGAACGTGGCTGGCAGGACATGACGCACGTGCGCCGCGACATCGAGATCGGCGGCGTGCGCATCGCCGTCGGCGGTGTCGACGACCCGCATCTCGACCGCGACCGGTACGAGACGATCGCAGGTGCGGCCGATCCCTCGGCCGATCTGCGACTGGGCATGACTCACTCCCCCGAGCCGCGGGTGCTCGATCGCTTCGCCGAGGACGGCTACGACCTCGTTCTGGCGGGCCACACCCACGGCGGCCAGCTGTGCCTGCCGTTCTACGGCGCGCTGGTGACCAACTGCGGGATCGACCGGTCGCGGGTGAAGGGCGCGTCGCGCTGGGGTGCCCACATGCGACTGCACGTCTCCGCGGGTATCGGCACGTCGCCGTTCGCTCCCGCCCGGTTCCTCTGCCGTCCGGAGGCCACCCTGCTGACCCTCGTTCCGGCCTCGCGCGACACCGCGCAGCAGGCCAGCGGTGATTCGGCAGAGCGCGCCGGGTTACGTCGCTGACCAGCCGATTTAATCTTCTGCGGACTCGTGTTGTAAGCTGACCGAGGTTCAATACGGGGTGTGGCGCAGCTTGGTAGCGCGCTTCGTTCGGGACGAAGAGGTCGTGGGTTCGAATCCCGCCACCCCGACTCGTGGAAGAACTTGTCAGGGCACTTTCTCCTCACGGAGAAGGTGCCCTGACCGCATTCCGGGGCACCTTGTTCACCTCTCCGGAAAAGGACGTCCCCTCCCGTCACAAAAGATTCTCCAAGTCTGTTTTTAGGGATTAAAACAGACTTGAATACCCTAAACTGAAAGGCGGCACCGCACTCGCGAGACGCCTCGGCTCTGGTCGGGCGGGAACGGACTCGGCGGATGACGCGACGACACAGGGCCTCCCGGCAGGACGCACCGGAGAATTCCGGAGGTTCCACACTCACCAGACCACGCCCCCGGCGACGACGGTGGCTCGCCGTCCTCGTGCTCGTCGCGTGCGCGATCATCGCCGCGGGCCTTCCCGTCTACGTGGCCCCGCAGATCGAGATCGAGAACCTCAGCCCGTATCGCCGGGCGGACGCGATCTTCGTCCTCGGCGGTGCGATCTACGAGCGCTATCCCTACGCGCTCGAACTCGCACTCGAAGGCTTCGCACCCGAGGTCGTGGTGTCGAATCCCAACGGCGCGAAGGACGTCTGGCTGACGGACCTGTGCGACCACCCGCGCTACGAATTCCCCGTCACGTGCTTCGAACCGGACCCGCCGACCACGCGCGGTGAGGCCATGGAACTGCGTCGTCTCGCGGAACAGCGCGGCTGGAACAGCGTCATCGTCGTGACGTTCGTACCGCACGTCTCCCGCGCGCGCTTCATCCTCGACCGATGCTTCGACGGCGAACTCATCATGGCCTCCAGCCCGGCCGACATCGCCCTGTCGTACTGGGCATGGGCGTACGCCTATCAGACCGCCGGCTACATGCGGGCCTTCTCGCACACGGGGTGCTGAAGCGGAACGTCAGGGCAGCAACCGGTCGAGGAACCGGTTGCTGAACACCCGGTGCGGGTCGTACTGCTCGAAAGCCGCGAGCGCGGCGTCCCAACCCTGCCCGGACGGTAGGCCGGTGCGGTACATGGCCGGCACCGTCTCACCGAGGAAACCGGGGTCGCGGTAGCCGCCCTCGTCGTCGAACGCCCAACCCTTCGACCACTCGGACCGGAAGGTCGCGTAATCGCCCGAGTAGTGGGCGGCCATCCACTGCTCCATCTCGCGGAAGAAGGCCGGCATCCCGGCCGTTCCGGGGATGGAGACGACGTTCATCCAGATCGCGCTGTCCCAGTCGGGCCGGTCGGGGCGGGGACGCACCGGCGACAGGTCGGGCACACCGGCGGCGTCGACGAGCACCTCGTCGGCGTCGTCGACCTTGCACAGACGTACCTCGAACGGCATGTTCACGGGGTACTGCCCGAGCGAGGCGTAGTGCGTCATCCGCTCGTGCAGCCACGTCGTGAACTCGTTGATGACGCGGGCGATGTTGTCGCGTCTCGTCACGACGACACCGCCACCGGCGACCACGCGCAGGGTCGCGGCGCGCAGGTAGAACAGCAGGTCCTTGGACCAGCCCCACAGATCTTTCGTGCCGGTCGCTGCGAGTCCCGCTGCCACCGCACCGAACTGCGACGCACCGAAGGTCGGTGTGACGCCCTGGGCGCCACGCACGACCTGTCCCAGCAGGTCGGTGAGTTCCTCGGGCAGACTGTCCGAGAAGTAGTAGTTGTACGGATCCTGCACCTCGCGGGAGGCGGCGGGCTTCTCCGGGGAGACCGACCAGATCTTGAGCCAGGGTGTCTCGGTGAAGGGGAACCAGATCGCCTCGACCCGCCCGTGCTCCTCGACGTAGCGCTCGAAAGTGCGCCCCGGCGAGCCGGGCGGGGCGAACAGTTCGCGCCACGGGATGTCGGTGAAGCTCTGGCAGCGCACCCGGTAGTTCGCTCCGGCCTGCAGCGTCACCGAAGTGACGAAGGTGCGTCCGAGGTGGGCGAGCAGGGGTCTGATCTCCGGTTCGGCGCGGCGGAACTCGCGGAGTTCGTAGGCACCGGCCGACGGGTTCCACACCACGGCGGTCAGAGCCAGGACGAGATTGGACAGGGAGCCGAACGACTGGCCGGGGATCACCGTCTCCCCCGCCGCCGGGTAGGTGGCTCCGTGGGCACCGATCGACAGTGCCCCCGCGATGGAGATGTCGCCGATGGCGGGCGAGTTGGCCCAGCCCAGTCCGTTCGCTTCGAGCGTGGTGAGGATGGATTCGATGCTCGCGCCCCCTCCGGCCGTCACGCGCGGAGGTGCGGCGTCCGCGTCGACGACGACCTGGTTCAGCTGCGACATGGTGTCGACCAGCACGACGTTCTCGATGTCCTGCCCGGCCTCGAGGGTGAGCGGACTCCAGCTGTGCATCGATCCGCGGGGACGGATGCGGAAGCCGTGGGCGTGCGCCCAGTTCGCGAGGCGGACGACGTCGTCGGCGGTGCGCGCGGTCGCGGTCCACACCGCGTCGAACCGGATGGTCTTCGCCCAGTTGACGAACTGTTGCTGCGAGAGCGGGATGTCGGCCGGGAAGTCCGGCGGCGCCGGGATCGTGGCTGCCGGGTCGCCGAGCGGTACCGCACCCGCGAGCGTCCATCCCGTGCCTGCAAGGACGGCTGCTCCGGCGGCTGCTCCGAGAAGACCGCGACGGCTGAGGGTGGGACCAGAGGCTCGAGCGCTCACGAGGGCGGGTTCCGTTCTGTTCTGCGGGCGCGGACTCCGCGAAAATAGAACAAGTTCTCTCTATTCTCCAGTACCGCTACCGGTGTGCGGCACCCTCGCTCCAGAACGACAGACCCGACGCCTCCAACGTGCCGAGGATGTGTTCGGGAGCGCCGTCGACCGACCAGACCGCCATCGCGACCGCCGCCACGGTGAGGGCCGGACCGAGGATGCCGAGCTCGAACGGGCCACCCGCACGGATGGACAACGCCGACGGCAGCTTGATCTCCCACCAGCGCGACCCGCGCCAGGGCACGAACGGAGCGAGGAAGGGGATTCCCTCCTTGGTGATGGCGTCGCCGAGACAGTGCGTCGCGCATCCGAGGGCCACCGCGACCCCCAGGCCCGTCGACGCAACCTCCTGCGGGAACCACGTCCACGACAGGATCGACAGCACTGCCGCGCTCAGGGTGACGACCACCCACCCGCGCTTCTTCGCCCACGACCCGAACAACCCGCGCAGTGCGAGACCGAGAGTGACGAACAGGACCCCGATGATCGCTTCCCTGCCGAAGCTCGCGACGAGTGCCGAGACTCCGGCTCCGAGCAGTGCCGCGAACAGCGCGGTGTGCGTCATGGTGCGGTGCCCGCCGCGCCGCTTCCGGTCGCGGCTGCCCTTGGTGAGCGAGTAGTAGCCGAGCGAGACCGCGTCGATGCCCCTGGCGAAGGTCTGGCTCACGGGCCCGAACGACCTCGCGACCGTCGACTGTGCCGTGTCGAGATCCGGAAGCAGGGCCGCCCCCGAACACACCGCCGCGAAGGCGAAGGTCTCCGCGGTGGACGCGGGTGCACCCCAGTCGGTAGGAAGCAGATCTGCGACGACGAGCCCCACCAGCGCCCCGGATACTGCATGGGTAGGACCCATCACCATGTCGGACAACACCTTTCGACGAACGAGCGCGAACCCGACCCGGCGTGACGACGCCGGCCCCGGATCTCCAACCTAACAACCACAGCCGACACACCTGTCACACGCGTGTTCGAACAGCCGATATGCTCGGCAGACGCCGGCAGGGCCGCCCACCGGAGAGGTGGACGGCCCTGGCGTCTGTGCCGGATTCCTCGTTTGCGAGGAAGATGGAGTTGTCGTCGTCGGATGGAGGGAGAGCGACATGGACACCACGCTGATCGTGCTGGCGCTGGCAGCCCTGATCTACTGGTGGGGACTGCTCTGATCCCGCCGCATCTCCCCCGGTGACGGGTCAGGCTCCGGCGCGCACGCCCGCCTCGACCCGCTTGCCGAGCTCCTCGTCGACGTTGCGCCAGTACTCGAAGATCCGCTCGTAGAGCGCCTCCGAGGTACCGCCGAGGACGTGTCCGACGATGTTGTTCACGAGGCGTTCGCGCTCCGCGTCGTCCATCACGTCGCGGACGAGGGTGCCCGCCTGACCGAAATCGTCGTCCTCTGGGTGCTGCACGTAGCCCGCGCGCACGGCCTCGGTTCCGAAGTTCCACAGACCTTCGTCGCCGGCCCGCTCGGGATCGGCATGCGGACCACCGAAGCTGTTCGGTGCGTAGACCGGGGTCTGCGGATCGTTGAAGGTGAAGGCCATGTTGCCCTCCTTGCTGTAGGAGTCGACACGGGCGGCCTTCGCGGAGTTCACCGGCAGCTGTGCGTGGTTGACGCCGATGCGGTAGCGGTGGGCGTCGGCGTAGGAGAACACGCGGCCGAGCAGCATCTTGTCGGGCGAGAAACCGATGCCCGGCACGACGTTCGACGGGGCGAACGCGGCCTGCTCGATCTCTGCGAAGAAGTTGCGCGGGTTGCGGTTCAGGGTCATCGTGCCGACCTTGATCAACGGGTAGTCCTTTTGCGACCACACCTTGGTCAGGTCGAACGGGTTGAACCGGTAGTTCTCCGCCTCCGCGACCGGCATGATCTGCACGTGGAGCGTCCAGCTCGGGAACTCGCCACGCTCGATCGCCTTGTAGAGGTCGGCGCGGTGGTAGTCGGGATCCGAGCCGGCGAGGCGGTCGGCCTCGTCCTGGGTGAGGAACTCGATGCCCTGGTCGGTCTTGAAGTGGTATTTCACCCAGAAGCGCTCACCGTCGGCGTTGATCCATTGGTAGGTATGCGAACCGAAGCCGTCCATGTGGCGCCACGTGCGCGGCAGGCCACGGTCGCCCATCAGCCAGGTGACCTGGTGTGCGGTCTCGGGGCGCAGGGTCCAGAAGTCCCACTGCATCGTGTGGTCGCGCAGGCCGGAGCCGGGCAGGCGCTTCTGCGAGTGGATGAAGTCGGGGAACTTGATCGGGTCCTTGATGAAGAAGATCGGCGTGTTGTTGCCGACCAGGTCGTAGTTCCCGTCCTCGGTGTAGAACTTCAAAGCGAAACCGCGCGGGTCGCGCCAGGTGTCGGGGCTGCCCTGTTCACCGGCGACCGTCGAGAAGCGTGCCAGCATCTCGGTTTTCACGCCCGGCCGGAACAGCTTGGCCTTCGTGTAGGCGGAGACGTCCTCGGTGACGACGAGCTCACCGAACGCGCCGGCGCCCTTGGCGTGCACGACGCGCTCGGGCACCCGCTCGCGGTTGAAGTGCGCGAGCTTCTCGACCAGGTAGTGGTCGTGGAGCAGGATCGGCCCCTGGGTGCCCGCGGTGAGCGACTCGTTGTCGCTGGCGACGGGGATACCGACGTTGTTCGTGGTGTAACGGGCATTCGTCATGGTGACCTCCGTATACGGATGTTCCGGGTCTCGGGACACGAAGCCGGTGGTTCGGCCCGCGGAGGGGCCGGACCACCGGTGAAGCGAGTGGGCGCTAGTCGGCGCGGCAATCGGGGCACAGGCCCCAGAAGGTGACCTCTGCTTCGTCGATGACGAAGCCGTGGTCGTCGGACGGCGTCAGGCAGGGCGCGGCCCCGACCACGCAATCGATGTCGACGACCGTGCCGCATGCGCGGCACACGAGGTGGTGGTGGTTGTCGCCGATGCGGGTCTCGTACCGTGCGGGTGATCCGGCCGGTTCGATCCGGCGGAGCAACCCGTTCCCCACGCATGCCTTGAGTACGTCGTACACGGCCTGCGTCGACACCGAGCCGAGTTCGTCGCGCACGTGGGCGGCAATTCCGTCCGCATCGGAATGCGGATGCTCGGCAACGGTTCTCAGTACGGCAACGCGGGGAGCGGTCACCCGCAGACCCACGGAGCGCAGTTGCTCCTTGGGGTCGAAGTGATGCTCGTGTCCTTGTTGCATGACACCAAGTATGCCCCTTTTCTGGAATAAGTCAAGAAAAGGATCGGTGCGGTGCCCGTCACGCCCACTTCGGGTCTCCGATCGGATCAGGGGTCGGTGTGGTCGGCGCCCGCCGGCGCCCGGCGCGCCTCGGTCGTCTCTCCGCACGGCCGGATACTCACCGAGTGTCGAATCGGAAAGTGCGAGCTAGTCTTTCGTCAGGAAATCGGTCCGCACGTATCCCGGTTCGATCAGATTCACCCCGATACCGAGATCGGCGACCTCCGCGGCGAGCGCTTCCGTCAGGGCCTCGAGCGCGAACTTGCCCGCACTGTAGAGCCCCCGGCCCGGGAAGGTCGTGAGCCCCAGGATCGACGAGACGTTGACGATGTGCCCGCGACGGTTGCTCCTGAACACCGGAAACGCCGCCCCATCACGTTCAGCACCCCGAAGATCTGCACGTCGAACATCGCGTGTGCGTCGGCATCGGCGATCTCCTCGACGGCGGAGAGACCGGCTGACCTACATACGCGACACGACTCGCGACGCGCCCGTGGACATCCGTCCGGAGGTGATGACGATGCCGTGGTGGGTGCCGGGGCGAAGCCAGCGGCTCAGCGTCGGTCCCTCCGCCGCGACGGTCACCCGCGCGTAACGGAACTTCCCCCGCAGCCGGGCGGTGGCGCGTTCGACGGCGCCGCCGGGGATCGGCTGGGCGAAGGTCAGTCCACCTGCGATCGGCAGTTCCGGGCCCTTCGGCGCGGCCGAGGTGGCCACGCTCCATCGGGCGCCGGTCGCGGAGAAATCGCCGAGGACGTCGCCGTCGAACTTCGCGAGCACCTTCGGCAGCTTCCAGTGTTCGCGACCACCGTGCACCGACGGCTCGGAGTCGACGGCGATGAACGGCACCGCCATCGCCGGGATCAGGTCGCGGCGCAGCACCGGGCTGGCCAGCACCTCGCGGTACGGCCCGACCGGCGAGTCGAGGTAGTCGACCATCATCGCGAGGGTGATGGGCAGGGTCGCGCCGGTCGGCCCGTACTGGGAGGCGTCCGGGGTGCTGCGATGCCACCACAGGGTGGCCCGCACGGAGGCCGGCCATGGCGGTGGCGGCGAGACCGGATAGTCGGTGCGTTCGTCCTCGCTCTCAGGCACTGTCCAGAGCACGGGCGCTCTCCTTCCGAACGGGGGTGATGGGCAGTCGCAGCGCCGCCGGGGCCTCGACGGGCACGGCCGGACGCACGGGCTGCACGGGCTGCACGGGTTCGTAGGCCGACCCGAGCGGAGGCCGGTTGTCCTTCTCCCCCTTGTTCGGCCACAGCGCCAGCGCACGTTCGGCCTGCGCGGTGATCGTGAGGGACGGGTTCACGCCGAGGTTGGCGCTCACCGCGGAGCCGTCGACGACGTGCAGACCCTTGTGCCCGTAGACACGCAGGTACGGGTCGACGGTGCCGGTACGCGGCGAATCGCCGATCGCGCACCCGCCGAGGAAGTGCGCGGTCATCGGGATGTCGAACAGGTCGGCGATCGAACCACCGGCGTCGCCGTCGATCTTGTCGGCGACGCGGCGGACCGCTTCGTGGCCCACCGGAATCCACTCGGGCGGCGGAGTGCCCGGCCCCTGCTTGCTGGTCAGGCCCCGGCCGATCGGCGTGCGCCGGGTCGCGAGCTCGAGAGAGTTGTCGTCGGTCTGCATCACGAGAGCGATGACCGTGCGCTCGGACCAGTTCCGGACCGACAGCGAGCGGAGGAAGGCGGCGGGATTCTTCGCGGCGACACCGAAGAACTTCAGCAGTCGCGGCATCCGCGTGCCACCGTCGATGAGCAGCGCCTGGAGCAGACCGATCAGGTTGCTGCCCTTGCCGTACCGCACCGGTTCGATGTGGGTGTGGTCGTCCGGGTGGAAGGACGACGTGATGGCCACGCCCTTCGTGTAGTCGACGACGCGATCCTGCGCGGTCGCGGCGAGCACCGCCTCGGAGTTGGTGCGCACCACGGTGCCGAGGGCCGGAGACAGGTTCGGCAGGTCGCCGGTCTCGCGGCTCGCGAGCAGCAGGCGCGCCGTACCGTAGGTACCGGCCGCGATCACCACCTGGTCGGCGGTGAAGACCTTGCGGCGCTTCCTGATGCCGTTCGTGCTGCGGGTGTGGACCTCATACCCACCACCGGTACGGGGCACCACACGGGTCACCGTCGTGAGGGCGTGGATGTGCGCGCCGGCCTTCTCCGCGAGGTAGAGGTAGTTCTTGACGAGCGTGTTCTTCGCTCCCACACGGCAACCTGTCATGCAGCTGCCGCACTCCGTGCAGCCGGTGCGGTCGGGGCCGGCTCCACCGAAGAACGGGTCGGGCACCGTCCTGCCGGGCTCGTCGAAGAACACACCGACCGGGGTGGTCGTGTAGGTGTGGCCGACACCCATCTCGTCGGCGACCTGGCGCATCACCTCGTCCGCGGGCGTGATGCTGGGATTGGGGCGGACGCCGAGCATCCGTGCCGCCTGGTCGTAGTACGGCGTCAGTTCCGCTTCCCAATCGGTGATGTGACCCCACTGCGGGTCGCGGAAGAAGGGCGTCGGCGGCTTGTACAGGGTGTTGGCGTAGTTCAGCGACCCGCCGCCCACACCGGCTCCCGCCATGACGAGCACGTTGGGCAGCAGGTGCATGCGCTGCACCCCGTAGCATCCCACCTGCGGCGCCCACAGGTACTTGCGCAGCCGCCAGCTCGTCTCGGGCAGCTCGTCGTCCTCGAAACGCCGTCCGGCCTCGAGAACTCCTATTTTGTATCCCTTCTCGGTGGCGCGCAGTGCTGCGACGCTGCCGCCGAATCCGGATCCGATGACGAGGACGTCGTAATGGGTCATGCGCCCGCTCCTGCCGTCGCTCTGCTTCATGCGCCCGCTCCTGCCGTCGCTCGGTGTTCCGTGTAGCTCTCCGGGTCGAACTGCTTGGTCCGCGCCCGGTACTGCCACGTGAAGGTCGGCCACATCACGGAATTGCGGCCCTTCTCGTCGATGTACCAGCTGCTGCAGCCACCCTGGTTCCAGACCGTGTTGTTCAGCGCCGGGTCGAGATCGGCGGTGTAGCGGCGCACCGCGTCGTCGCGCACCTCCACGGCCGAGATGCCGTGACGCTCCATCGTGCGCAGCGCGTCGGAGATGTAGTTGGCCTGGGATTCGAGCATGTACACGATCGAGCTGTGGCCGAGATTGGTGTTGGGGCCGTACATGAGGAACAGATTGGGGAAGCCGGGCACGGTGATGCCGAGATAGGCCGAGGGGCTGCCGTCCCAGGTCTCGGCGAGGGTGCGGCCGTCGCCACCGCGGATATGGTGCGCGACCGGCGGTTCCGTCGGCGTGAAACCGGTACCGAAGACGATGGTGTCGACCGGGTACTCGGTGCCCTTGTCGTCGACGACACCGTTCTCGGTGACCGCTGCCAGACCGGAGGACACCACGTCCACCTTCGGGCGGGTGATGGCCGGGAACCAGTCGTTGGACAACAGGATCCGCTTGCAGGTGATCGCGAAATCGGGGGTCAGGCGCTTGCGCAGCTCAGGATCGCGCACGTTCTTGCGCAGCACCTGGCGTGCCCGGACCTCGAACAGCGGCAGGAGGTACTTGCGGGCGAAGGGCTTCGTCATGCCGACGACGTAGATCTCCCTCTGCCCGTACACGAATCCGCGCATGAGCTTCTGGGCCAGGGAGAAGCGCCGGTAGAGCGTGCGGACCGACCGCGCGATGACGTGGTCGTGCTTGGGCATCACCCAGGAGGCGGTGCGCTGGAACAGCGTGAGATGTTCGACGCGGTCGACGATCGCCGGCACGAACTGGATGGCCGACGCGCCGGTACCGATGACGGCGACACGCTCACCCGTGAGGTCGTGGTCGTGATCCCACTCGGCCGAATGGAACTTCTTGCCGCGGAACAACTCCAGGCCGGAAACCTTCGGATAGGTGGGTGTGGAGAGGGCGCCGGTCGCGGCGACGAGCACGTCGGCCGTCAGGTCGCCACGGGAGGTGGAGATCCGCCACACGGCACGCTCGGCGTCCCACTGCGCCGCGCGCAGTTCGCACCCGAACATCGTCCGGTCGGTCACGCCCTGCTCACGTGCAACACGGCGGAGGTACGCGTAGATCTCTTCCTGGGTGCCGTACGCTCGCGACCAGTCGGGTTCGGGCGCGAAGGAGAACGAGTACAGCGCGCTCGGAACATCGCATGCGGCACCGGGATAGGTGTTCACGCGCCAGGTTCCGCCGACGTCGTCACCGCGCTCGAGGACGAGGACGTCGGCGTCGGGGTTCTCGCGCAACAGCGTTGCGGTCATACCGATGCCACCGAAGCCCGCGCCGACGACGAGCGTGTGCACGTGATCGGGAAGCAGTGCGAGACTCATTTCATCACCAGCGCCTTCCAGACCGGGAGCAGGCGCTCCCGGAATTCTCGATCGGATTCGGGGGTACGCATCAGGGCCGAGACGGCGAAGCCCCGGGCGATTTCGATGCTGAGGTCGATGTGGTCGGGCGAGACCCGGTCGCCCATGATCTCCAGGCAACCCGTGCGGAGCGCGTCCGACACCTTGCGTTCGAGCGGGATCATCGCCTCGTGCAGGGACGGATCGGTCCGCGCCGCGACCCACAGTTCGAGCGCTGCGGCGAAGAGCGGGCCGGAGAAGGCATCCATGAGCGTTTCGAAGCCGTGCTCCGGATCGGGTCGTGTCTCGAGGATCTCCTGCAGCCGCCTGTCGACGAGGTGCCCGACCGCCGCGACGACAAGGCTCTCCTTCGTCGGGAAGTGGTGGAGCTGGGCGCCTCGCGAGACTCCGGCACGTTTGGCGATGCCCTGCGTGCTGGTTCCCGAATAGCCATGCTCGACGAGCGAGTCGACCGCGGCGTCGAGCAGCTTGGCTCGCGTCGCGGCTGTGCGTTGCGCCTGGGTGCGACCACCGTTCGGCGCAGTGTCCTGGATCACGCATCGCAGCGTAACGGGAAAACAACAAACAGTCCAGACTGCTTGTAAATATTTCTCGGGTATACCGGATCAGGCCCGAAACGCGACGGAGCGGGTGGACCCGAAGAGGTCCACCCGCTCCGTCGAGAAGGTCGGAAGGTCGCCTAGACGAGCAGCTCAGCGATCTGGATGGTGTTGAGAGCAGCACCCTTGCGCAGATTGTCGCCCGAGACGAAGAGCGCGAGACCGCGGCCCTCAGGAGCACCCGGATCCTGACGGATGCGGCCCACGAGCGAGACGTCGTCGCCCGCTGCGGCGAGCGGGGTCGGCACGTCGACGAGGCGGACGCCCGGAGCGTTCGCGAGCAGCTCCTGCGCACGCTCGACCGACAGCGGCCGCTCGAACTCGGCGTTGATCGACAGCGAGTGGCCGGTCACGACGGGAACGCGCACGCACGTGCCCGACACGAGCAGGTCCGGCAGGCCGAGGATCTTGCGCGACTCGTTGCGCAGCTTCTGGTCCTCGTCGGTCTCACCCGTCCCGTCGTCGACGATCGAGCCGGCGAGCGGCACGACGTTGAACGCGATGGGCGCGACGTACTTGTTCGGGGCCGGGAAGTCGACGGCGTCGCCCGCGTGGACGAGCTTGTCGGCCTCGTCGGCGACGGCACGCACCTGGCCGACGAGTTCCTCGACGCCCGCCAGTCCGCTACCGGAGACCGCCTGGTAGCTCGACACGATCAGGCGCTGGAGTCCGGCCTCGTCGTGCAGTGCCTTGAGCACCGGCATCGCGGCCATCGTGGTGCAGTTCGGGTTGGCGATGATGCCCTTCGGTGGGTTCTTCACCTGCTCCGGGTTGACCTCGCTGACGACGAGCGGAACCTCGGGGTCCTTGCGCCATGCCGACGAGTTGTCGACGACGATCGCACCGGCGGCCGCGAAGCGCGGAGCCTGTTCCTTGGAGAGGGTGCCACCGGCCGAGAACAGCGCGATGTCGATGCCCTTCAGATCCTCGTCGGAGGTCGCCGCGACGTCCTCGACCACGATCTCCTCACCGCGGAACGGTAGCTTCTTGCCGGCCGAGCGGGCCGACGCGAAGAACCGAACCGTGTCGGCCGGGAAGTTGCGCTCCTCGAGCAGGGTGCGCATGACGATACCGACCTGCCCCGTGGCGCCTACGACCGCAATGGTCTTGCCCGTCGCTTCGCTCGCCTGATTGGTGGTCACGATTACCGCCCCGTTCCTGCGTGCACGACGGCCTCTTCTTCGCCGCCGAGCTCGAATGCCGCGTGCAGAGCGCGCACGGCGTCGTCGAGTTCGTTGTCATCCACGAGCACGGAGATGCGGATCTCCGACGTCGAGATCAGGTCGATGTTGATGCCGGCGTCGGCGAGAGCCTCGCAGAACTTGGCCGTGACGCCGGGGTGGCTCTTCATGCCGGCACCGACGAGGGAGACCTTGCCGATGTGGTCGTCGAAGAGGACCTGGGTGAAGCCGATATCGCCCTGCTGCTTGGTGAGGAGCTCGACCGCGCGCGGGCCGTCACTCTTCGGGCAGGTGAAGGTGATGTCGGTCTTGCCGGTCTCGACCTTCGAGATGTTCTGCAGCACCATGTCGATGTTGATCTCGGCGTCGGCGACGGCGCGGAACACCTTGGCGGCGTAACCGGGGGTGTCGGGGATACCGACGACGGTGATCTTCGCTTCGCTGCGATCGTGCGCAACGCCGGTGATCAGGGCCTCTTCCACAGGGATGTCCTCCATCGATCCGGACACGATGGTGCCGGGCTTGGTGGTGTACGACGAACGAACGTGCACGGGCACGTTGTAGCGGCGGGCGTACTCCACGCACCGCAGCATGAGAACCTTCGCGCCGCACGCGGCGAGCTCGAGCATCTCCTCGAAGGAGACCTTCTCGAGGCGCTGCGCGTCCTTGACGATGCGCGGGTCCGCGGAGAACACGCCGTCGACGTCGGTGTAGATCTCGCAGACGTCCGCGTTCAACGCGGCGGCGAGTGCGACGGCGGTCGTGTCCGAACCGCCACGACCGAGAGTCGTGATGTCCTTGCTGTCCTGGCTCACACCCTGGAAGCCGGCGACCAGCACGATGCTGCCCTCGTCGAGGGCGGTGCGCACGCGGCCGGGGGTGACGTCGATGATCTTCGCCTTGCCGTGGCTGCCCGTGGTGATCACGCCGGCCTGGGAACCGGTGAACGACCGGGCCTCGGCGCCGAGCGAGTGGATCGCCATCGCGACGAGGGAGTTGGAGATGCGCTCACCGGAGGTGAGGAGCATGTCCATCTCGCGGGCCGGCGGGGCCGGGCACACCTGCTGTGCGAGATCGAGGAGTTCGTCGGTCGTGTCTCCCATGGCCGAGACGACGACCACGACGTCGTTGCCCGCCTTCTTGGTCTCGACGATCCTTTCAGCGACGCGCCGGATCCGCTCGGCCGTCGCGACCGAGGATCCTCCGTACTTCTGGACGACGAGTGCCACGCTGGCCAACCTCCGGGTCTCGGGAACAAGTCCAGTGGCCCAGCTTACCGACCGCGGCTTCCATCGACCCGGGGCGTCTCAGGAAAGTGTCGTGCGCAACAGCATGACGTTGTAGTCGCCCCACCGCGAGGCGGTGAAGTAGAGGTCCGTATCCGTGGACCACGGGTGGATGAACGGAGCGTAGAGACCACCGATCTCACGGTGGGTGACCAGCACGCGAGCCTCGCTCCACGGCCCCTCGGGTCTCGCGGACGTCCTCATCTCGATCGTGCCGTTCGCCTCGTTCCCGTAGAGCATGACGAACTCGTCGCCCAGGAACTGCACCGACATCTCCCCGACTGCGGGCGGCACGACCGGGGTGGCCGCGGCGGCGTCGCCGGACACCCAGTCGTCGCCGCTCCAGTACTCGTAGGCGGCCAGGTCCAGCAGAGCGGTCTCGGGGACGCGCGAGACGAAGGCCGCGCCGAACCGGCCCTGCGGTGTGCCGAAGTCGTAGACGTATCCCTCGTGGCGGACGTAGGCGTGCTGCTGAAAGTTCTCGTTCCCGGTGGACAGCTGCTGCACCGTGGGTACGTCGAGGGGCAGGTTGATCCGCGCCGTCGCCGGGTCGAGCTGCCAGGTCTCCCCGTTGTCGGTCGAGGTCGCGATCATCGACGCGTTGGTCCACCACTCGCCGTGGTCGCCCCACGACCGCACCGACATGAAGTTGACGTACTGGATGCCGTCGACGGCGATGCCGGCCGTGGGGATCACGGTGATCTCGACGCCGTCGAGTGCGAGGCTGCCCACGAGTTCGCGGGAGATGTCGGGCGCGGAGGGCAGGACGGGCGAACCCGCACGCGGGTCGCCGGGCACCGGATCGGGCACGTCGATGCCGTCGGAGAGGTCGGCGTCGGTGGTGCGCATGAGGACGTTGTGGCGCCACTGCTGGTCGGGCAGCGAGCAGTCGCCGAAGGTGTCGCCGAAGGCCATGAGGACCTGACGGTCCTCGCCCTGCGCACCGTTGTCCCACATGATGCCGAGGTCGGTTCCCGAGATGGAGAACCTGTCGTAGGTCCTGTTGGGGCTGCGCGGGCCGGTCACCCAGGCGACGGTGCTGGTGGGGCCCGGGCCGAGTGCCGGTAGCGGTCCCTGCGGGCCTTCGGGTGCGAGTCCTCCACTCCCCGATCCGCTGCTTCCGAGCCGCGGTCCTGATGATCCCGTGCCGAAGGATCCGGAGCCCGAACCCGAGCCGGGGAGTCCCGAGTCGCAGGGTTCGCCGTGCGCGGCGGGGGCGGAGACCGCCATGAGTCCGAGTGCGAGCAGTGCACTGCACGATCCGGCAATCGCCGTGCGCAACGATCCCATCGATACGCCCTTCACCCATCGTGTTACCGGAGATACCGGTGTTACTGATGTTGCGGGAGTTACGTTCGGTAACGCTAGGGGCGCAAGTACCGCTCTGTCAGGCGCGTTCGTATCGATCGGGTCACGACATCACCGCTGCCCGGTCACACGGAACGCATGCGTGTGGGAGGTGCCACTTGGTCGAGGTGGGGTATGGCGCGATACACTGCTGGGCATGCAGCGCGTGCTTCTCCTCGGCCGCCGCGGCGGGATCTGACCAGACCGGCTTCCCGTCGCGGGGTTTCGACGCGCCGGTCGATATTCGATCTGGGCCCACAGGTCCCCTTTTCTCTTTGGAGTTACGTCATGTCACCCGCCGACGCTTTCACCTCCGGCTCGCGCACCATCACGCCGCCGAGCAAGCCGGCCCCGGCCGACCAGCCGTCGTGGAACAAGCAGAAGAACTCGTCGATGCCGACCTACCGGTACCGGCCGTTCGCCGAGGAAGTCGAGTCGATCTCGCTGCCCGACCGCACCTGGCCCGACAAGATCATCGATCGCGCCCCGGCGTGGTGCGCCGTGGACCTGCGCGACGGCAACCAGGCGCTGATCGACCCGATGAGCCCCGCCCGTAAGCGGCGCATGTTCGATTTGCTCGTACGCATGGGCTACAAGGAGATCGAGGTCGGTTTCCCGTCCGCGAGCCAGACCGATTTCGATTTCGTCCGCGAGATCATCGAGGACGGCGCGATTCCCGACGATGTCACCATCCAGGTGCTGACGCAGTCCCGCCCCGAACTGATCAAGCGCACCTTCGAGGCGTGCGCCGGGGCGCAGAACGTGATCGTGCACTTCTACAACTCGACGTCGATCCTGCAGCGGCGCGTGGTGTTCCGCGCCGACAAGGAGACCGTCGAGAAGATCGCGACCGACGCCGCGGAGCTGGTGCTCGAAGAGGCGAAGAACCACCCCGACACCAACTGGCGCTGGGAGTACTCCCCCGAGTCGTACACCGGAACCGAGCTGTCGTACGCCAAGGATGTCTGCGACGCGGTCGTCGAGACCTTGGGCGCGACCCCCGAGAACCCGGTGATCATCAACCTGCCTGCCACCGTCGAGATGGCCACCCCCAACGTCTACGCCGACTCGATCGAGTGGATGCACCGCAACCTGGCGAAGCGCGACTCGATCATCCTGTCGCTGCACCCGCACAACGACCGCGGCACGGGTGTCGCCGCGGCCGAGCTGGGCTACCAGGCCGGTGCCGACCGCATCGAGGGCTGCCTGTTCGGCAACGGTGAGCGCACCGGCAACGTCTGCCTGGTGACCCTGGGCATGAATATGTTCAGCCGTGGCGTCGACGCGCAGATCGACTTCTCGAACATCGACGAGATCCGCCGCACGGTCGAGTACTGCAACCAGCTGCCCGTCCACGAGCGCCACCCCTACGGTGGCGACCTGGTCTACACCGCCTTCTCCGGCAGCCACCAGGACGCGATCAACAAGGGCATCGACGCGATGAAGGTCGACGCCGAAGCCGCCGGTGTCGACGTCGACGACCACACCTGGGCCGTGCCCTACCTGCCGATCGACCCGAAGGACGTCGGCCGCACCTACGAGGCCGTGATCCGCGTGAACTCGCAGTCCGGCAAGGGCGGCATCGCGTACATCATGAAGCACGACCACGGCCTGAACCTGCCGCGTCGCCTGCAGATCGAGTTCTCGCAGGCCGTCCAGAAGGTCACCGACGGTGATGGTGGCGAGGTCAGCCCCAAGGAGATGTGGGACATCTTCCACGAGGAGTACCTGGCCCCGGTCTCGCCGCTCGAGCGCATCCGGCAGAAGGTCACCGCGGCCGAGACCGACGACGGTGAGGACAGCATCGTCGCCGTGCTGAAGGTCGACGGCGTGGAGAAGGAGATCTCCGGCAGCGGCAACGGCCCGCTGGCGGCCTTCGTGGACGCCCTCGAGTCGCTGGGTTACCAGGTGGCCGTTCGCGGTTACGCCGAGCACGCCATGTCCGCCGGCGACGACGCCAACGCCGCGGCCTACGTCGAGGCCGACGTCACGCGTCCCGACGGCACGACCGTCCTGGTGTGGGGCGTGGGCATCGCCCCGTCGATCACCACGGCGTCGCTGCGCGCGATGGTCTCCGCGGTGAACCGCTCGCACCGCTGATCCGTCTCCGAACCGAATGCGGTGGACCCATGAGGGTCCACCGCATTCGTCGTTTTCGGGGATTTTCACCCCGACAATTCATCTCGCAAATACCGTTTCGGGCAATTACCGCACTCTCCGGAAAGATACAGTTCCGAATGTTCGACGAGAACGAACCCGTTCACGGGTGATATCCGTCGAATTCCGCAATTCTCGTCCCGCAGAGTCGTTCTGCTCGAACCCGGAGTGTGCGTATGGAATTCATGGACATCATCTGGTACATCATCGTCTGCTTCGCATTCATCGCGTACCTCATCATGCTGTGGATGATCATCGGGGATCTGTTCCGCAACCGCGAACAGTCCGGCTGGGTCAAGGCGATCTGGATCGTCTTCCTGTTCGTCTTCCCGTGGCTCACGGGCCTGATCTATCTGATCGTCCACGGCACCGGAATGGCAGAGCGCTCCGCGAAGGAGGCCGCGCAGTACAAGGCCGTGCAGGACGACTACATCCGCTCGGTCGCCGGCAAGTCGCCCGCCGAACACATCGCCGACGCGAAGAAGCTGCTCGACGAGGGTGTCATCGACCAGGCCGAGTTCGACGCACTGAAGGCCAAGGCACTCGCCTGATCCCGCGCGACCACCCGTTCGTTCACATCGACAGCTTCCGTGCCGCTGCGGTCCGGAAGCTGTCGAGCACGGCACCCACGGCTGGCCGTCGCGACGCTCCCGGGCGGGTGACGAGCTCGTAGATCCGCGCCGCACGTACACCGGCCAGCGGCAGGCGCACCAAGGCGGGATGCAGAACCGAGTACCGCGGCAGCAGGGCCACCCCGTGCCCCGCCGCGACGAGTTCCTCGATGACACGGAAGTCGTTGATGCGGTGCACAACCCGAGCACGGATGCCCGTCACCGCCGCGATGGAGAGCAACACGTCGTCGACGGGGAATCCACCCCGCACGCTGATCCAGCGCTCCCCCACCAGTTCGTCGACCTGCACGCGGTCCTGCGCCGCGAGCCGGTGCCCGGGAGGGAGGACGACATCGATCGGTTCGCGCATGAGCGTCTCGACGTGGACACGCGGACCGGACAGCGGAGCCGAACGCTCGTCGCGGTGGGTGAGCACCACGTCGTAGTCGGCGAGCAGTGCGGGCGCGGCCGAGGCCGGGACGTCCTCGTCGCTCACGTCCAACTCGACGCCGATCGCCCCGGCCGCCTCGAGCACGGCCGGCAGCAGGAGTGCTGCCCCGGAGGGGAACGACGCCACGCGCACCCGTCCGCGGGGCGACCGCGCATAGGCGGTCATCTCGTCGGCGGCCCGGTCGAGGGCGTCGAGCACCTCGTCGGTGCGCACCACGAGCGCACGACCCGCGTCGGTGAACCGCAGGCGTCGGCCGTCGGGTTCGAGCAGGGGCACTCCCGCCTCCCGGGCGAGCACCTTGAGCTGCTGCGAGACGGCTGACGGTGTCATCGACAACGCTGCGGCTGTCGCAGCCACGGTTCCGCGGTCGGCGAGTTCGCGCAGTATTCGCAATCGCACGACATCCATGTAGTAAAACTACACACTTTCTTCAGGAACATTCGCTTGTCCTGATTGTTTCCTGCGCAAAGAATTGACGGCATGTCGTTCCGGGACCGTCTGCTCGCGTTCACCGTCGTGGTGCTCTGGGGATGCAACTTCCTCGCGATCAGACTGGGCCTCGACCATTTCCCGCCGTTCTTCTTCGCCGGACTGCGCTTCGCGATCATCGCCGTCCCGGTCCTGCTGTTCGTCCCGCGACCCGCCGTTCCCCTGCGCTGGCTCCTGCTCTACGGCGCGGGGTTCGGCTTCGCCCAGTTCGCCTTCCTGTTCTGGGCGATGGAGGCCGGTCTACCCACGGGCCTCGCGTCGCTCGTACTGCAGTCGTCCGCGCCCTTCACGGTCCTGCTCGCCGTACTGTTCCTGCGCGAACGGCTCGACGGTGTCCGCCTCGCCGGTCTCGTCGTCGCCGTGTCCGGCATGGTGATCGTCGCCGTGGGGCAGGGCGTCGCGGACGCGAGCCTGCTCCCCATGACCCTCGCCGTGCTCGCCGGTCTGTCGTGGGCGGTCGGCAACATCGCGACCCGCAAAGAGGGCGCCGCCGACCCCATGCGCCTGATGCTGTGGATGTGCGTCGTGCCCGTGCTCCCCTTCTTCGGGATCTCCTGGTTCGCCGAGGGCCCGCATGTCTGGTCCACCCTCGGCACCGCCGTCACCACCGTGGACGGGGGCCTGGCGCTGGCCGGACTCATCTACGTCGTCCTGGCGGGCACGATCGCCGGCACCGGCATCTACGCCTCGCTGCTGTCGCGCTATCCCGCCGGGGCCGTCGCGCCGCTCTCCCTCATGGTGCCGGTCGTCGGGTTCACCGTCGCGTGGATCACGCTCGGCGAGCGACCGGCACCGTCCTCCCTGATCGGCGGTGTGATCGTCATCGTCGGAGCCCTCGCCTCCCAGGGCGGACACCGCAGTGTGACGAGCAGGACGCTCCTCCGGCGACACAACGCTCCCGCGCCTGTGGAACACTCGCCGACGTGGGAACCAGCACAGGAATCACCGCACGTGGACGGCTCGCATTGCGCGCAGCCCGAGCCGCCGCGTGGGCGTCCCAGAAGGCCGGACGCGGTAAGGGCTCGATGATCGGAGGGCTCGTCGCCCTGAAGATCGACCCGGCACTGATGAAGCAGCTCGGCCACGGCCGGCAGACCGTGCTCGTCACCGGGACGAACGGCAAGTCCACAACGACCCGTATGACGGCCGCCGCGCTCGAGACGATCGATTCGGTCGTCACCCAGGCGGACGGCGCGAACATGGACGCCGGGATCGTCGCCGCGCTCGCCACCGATCTCCGGGCGCCGCTCGCCGCGATCGAGGTCGACGAACTCCACACCCCGCACGTCGCCGACGCCCTCGAGCCTCGCGCGATCGTGCTGCTCAACCTCACCCGCGACCAGCTCGACCGGGTCGGCGAGATCAACATGATCGAGCGGAAGCTGCGTGAGGGCCTGAAGCGGCATCCCGACGCCGTGATCGTCGCGAACTGCGACGACGTGCTCGTCACGTCCGCCGCCTACGACAACCCGAACGTCGTGTGGGTCGCCGCCGGCGCCGGCTGGGCCAACGACTCGGTGAGCTGCCCGCGCACGGGCGAGCCGATCGCCCGCGAAGGCGACCACTGGTACAGCACCGGCTCCGACTTCGCCCGGCCGACACCGGACTGGTGGGTCGACGACGAGAACCTGTACGGACCGGACGGCCTCGTCCTCCCGCTGAAGCTGACCCTCCCCGGTCGCGCCAACCGGGGCAACGCCGCCCAGGCGGTCGCGGCCGCCGTCGCCCTCGGTGCCGATCCAGCGAAGGCCGTCGCTGCCGCCTCGGTCGTCGAAGAGGTCGCCGGTCGCTACAAGACGGTGCAGGTCGGACCGCATTCGGTGCACATGCTGCTCGCGAAGAACCCCGCCGGCTGGCAGGAGGCCCTGTCGATGATCGACCCGACCGTCGACGGCCTGGTGATCGCCGTCAACGGTCAGGTGCCCGACGGTGAGGACCTGTCGTGGCTGTGGGACGTCCGCTTCGAACACTTCGAAGGTGTGCAGGTGGTGGCAGCCGGAGAACGCGGCACCGATCTCGCCGTCCGCCTGACCTACGCGGGTGTCGAGCACACGCTGGTGCCGGATCCGCTGAAGGCCATCGCCTCGTGCCCTCCCGGCCGCGTGGAGGTGCTCGCCAACTACACCGCGTTCCGCGATCTCAACACCGCCATCGCCAGGAGAGCTGCCCATGTCTGAGTCGACCGTCCGCATCGGACTCGTCCTGCCCGACGTGATGGGCACCTACGGCGACGGAGGCAACGCCCTGGTGCTGCGCCAGCGCCTGCGGATGCGCGGTCACGACGCCGAGATCGTCGAGATCGGACTGAACGATCCCGTCCCCGAGTCCCTCGATCTCTACACCCTCGGTGGTGCCGAGGACGCCGCGCAGCGACTGGCCACGCGGCACCTGCAGCGTTATCCGGGTCTGCAGCGCGCCGCCGAGCGCGGAGCGCCCGTGCTGGCCATCTGTGCCGCGATCCAGGTGCTCGGCCACTGGTACGAGACGTCCTCGGGCGAACGCGTCGACGGTGTCGGCATCCTCGACGCGACCACCTCGCCGCAGCAGACCCGCGCGATCGGCGAGATCGTCATCCGCCCCACCCTCTCCGGCCTCACCCAGCCGCTGACGGGATTCGAGAACCACCGCGGTGGAACGACTCTCGGGTCCGATGCCACCGGACTCGGCCGCGTCGACCGCGGTGTCGGCAACGGCGTGGGCGACGGACTCGAAGGTGCCGTGCAGGGTTCGGTGATCGGCACCTATCTGCACGGTCCCGTGCTCGCCCGCAATCCCGAGCTCGCCGATCATCTCCTGATGCGCGCTCTGGGAGTCGACTCGCTGCCGCCGCTGGATCTGCCCGAGGTCGATCTGCTGCGGCAGGAACGGTTGCGCGCCTGAGTGATCAACCGTGCGCGGCGATGTGTTCGAGGACCAGCCGCGCGAGCTTCTCCGGCTCCTCGTCGGGAATCCAGTGGCTCGTACCGACGAGCGTTTCCCGTCGGTACGGCCCACTGACGTAGTGGGCCGTCGCGTCGACCCCGGCGGATCCGATCGCCCGCTGGTGAAGAACGAGCGCATGAACGCCGTCGGATGCGGAACGGACACCGCCGTCACGGTGCTGACGAGATCGGGACGATGCGCCGCGAGCACCCACGCGACGGCGACTCCCCAGTCGTGGCCGACAACGTGCGCGCGACCACCGGGTACCGACTCGATGAGCGCCGCGACGTCGCCGACGAGCAGGTCGAGGCCGTAGTCACGGCGGCGGGGTGGTGGGGCGCCGGGCGAGTAGCCGCGCTGATCCGGGGGGAAGGTGCGAACCCCGCGGCGTGCAAGTGGGGCGCGACCGCCTCCCAGACGCCCTGTGCAACCCCTGCTGCAGTCGCGGCGATCGGCCCCGAAACCTCCCCTGAACAGGGGTTCGGCCCGGTGATTCGCTTTACGCGTTCTCCGGGCCGGATCTCTGCTTCACGAGCTTCTCTCTGTCGTCCGCGGACGTCTCATAAGCTCGATTCGCACCTTCGATGTTAGCTACATCACAGTGCGAACGCAAGCCCTTTTCACGACGCCGGCCGGACCGGGGCGAGGGGGAATCCCAGAGTCGCCCAGTCGTGCAGTCCCCCGCGGTAATAGGCGAGCGCGGACGAGGGATATCCGGCATCGATCAGCTTCCGGATCGCATCGGGCGACTGAGGGCACTGGGGACCGTTGCAGAAGACGATCGTCGTCCGGGCGGGGTCGAGCTCACCCCTCCTCTCGACGATATCCTCGTGCGGGATGTTCACGGCACCGGGGAGGCTCACCCCGCTCCGGGAATCGGGCACCCGCGTGTCCACCAGCGCAGCGCCCCGGTCGAGCAGTTCGATCACCTCGAGTTCACCGACGGTCGCCACGCCCGCCGCCACCTGCATCGGCTGCACCTCGCCCCAGGTCGTCTCCACCACCGTGCGGTCGGCTTCACCCTCCAGCGGGCGGGGAACGTTCTGGGGATCGCCGTCGCGCGTACGATCGGCACGCCTGATCTGCTGCTCGTTCGTCACGAGCCGGACTCTACGGGAGAGCAGTCGCGCTTCGCGAGATTGCCGGAATCCCACTCCCGCTGGGCGAGCATCGCCGTACCCATCCATCGTCGCAGGTAGCGGCGCAGATCGTCGTCGGAGCGTGGCGGGGTTCCCGGCGAGACGAAGAACGACTGCATCGTGCGCAGCACGTACTCGACCAGCTCCGCGAGGGAGTCGTCGTCGTAGCCGTGCTCCTCCCAGTCGACGTCGAACCGCTTGATCATCGCCATGCCGAACATCCACGCCTCCTCGGAGGCGATCGCTTCGGGATGCGGGTTCGAATAGGTGCTCGACAGCAGGATGCCGAGATGCGGGGTGCGACGCACCTCCGCGAGCGTGTAGACCACACCTTCGGTCATGGCCTCGACCGGATCGTCGAGTCCCGCGACCTGCCGGGTGAGTCGTTCCAGGAATCCTTCGACCGAGGCGATGGCGGCCGCACGCATGAGGGCGTCCGCGCTGGGGAAGTAGCGGTAGACCGTCTGGCGGATCACCCCGAGGGACTGGGCCACATCGGCGATGTTGATCTCCGCGCCGGTCCGGTCGATCAGGTCGACGGCAGCGGCAACGATCCGCTGCGACGCCTCTTCGTCGTCGGCGGGAGGACTCCCACCCCACCCACGTCTACGTGCCACTTCGCGCTTCCTCGAGCCGTCGCCTGGAGAAGGCCCGACGGTAACACAGCCGACCTCGGTGGATGTGGTGCGAAACGGGCTCCCGCGAGCGAATGGGACACCTATCATACACATGACGCATTTCGTGTATGGTCACGCCGATCGGGGCCTCCCGGCTCGTTAGAGGTCCTCCCGACCGTGTCCCGAAACAGGTCCACAGCCAGCCCGGCGTCGACGAGACGAGGTACCGCCCCATGACGAACCTGCAGGTCCGCAAGATGCGTTTCGCATTCGCGGATTACGACGTGCCGTTCCTGTGGAACGAGGAGAACCCGGCCTTCTCGAGCATGGCCAACGCCGTCTCGTTCCTCGCGATCGGCTTCGAGAAGATGATCGTCAACATGATCCGCGAGATCACCCCGCGCATCACCGATCCCGAGGTCCTCGAAGAGGCCAACGCCTTCATGTACCAGGAGGGGCAGCACTCCACCGCCCACCGGCAGCACGTGAAGGGACTGATCAAGAGCTATCCGGGGTTGCAGGAGACGCTCGACGACGTCATCGGCGCCTTCGACAAGCTCACCGCCGAGACTTCCCCCGAATACCGCCTCGCGTACACCGCCGATCTCGAGGCGACCTTCACTCCCGTCTTCAAGCTCATGCTCGACAACGACGCGGCGCTCTTCCGCCCCGGCGACGACCGGGTCGCCTCGTTGTTCATCTGGCATTTCGTCGAGGAGGTCGAACACCGCAGTTCGGCGCTCATCATCTTCGACGCGGTGGTCGGCAGCGATCTGTACCGCATGCGGCAGGCCCCCTCGGTGTTCAAGCACGTGCTCGACGTCATCGCCATCGCGTGCGAGGGCTTCAACAAGCATGTGCCGCTGGAGGAACGGAAGATCGACACGATGTCGATGTTCGCGTCGCACCGCCGTAAGCAGAACCTGCGGCGCCGGTTGCCGTTCCTCCAGTACCAGGATCACGGCCCGATGCCGCGCGCCTTCGACGTCCTGCCGCTCGGCGAACAGCTCGTCGCGCTGGTGGGCATCATCCGCAGCCAGATGCCCAAGCACAATCCCGACCACGAGAAGCTGCCGGCCCTCGCCGACGTGTGGTTCCGTCGATTCGACGAAGGCTACGACGTCTCGCACTGGTACACGGCGGAAACCGTGGGCGGGAGGAACAACTGATGTCGGACCTGTGCTCGCCCACCTTCGAGGACCTCTCGACCCGCCTCGGATTCTCGTGCGACGAAGCCGGGGGGATCTTCGAACTGCGCAGTCCGTTCGCGCTGGAGAACTGGACGCTGCCCGTCCTCGAGCTGACCATCGTGCTCGGGGCGGTGCTGATGCTCGTGTACGCGATCGTCCGGTTGCGGCGCACCGGTGACGCCACGAACCTCGTCGTCTGGCTCGGCACCCTCGCGTTCCTGTTCATCATCGAACCGCTGCTGTACTTCCCCGACGCCTTCGGCGTGGAGGACTACCTCGACACGATGTTCGCGCACAACGTGTTCACCGTCGAGTTCCTGTGGGGACGCCTGCCGCTGTACATCATCGCGATCTACCCGATGATGGCGACGATCGCGTTCGACATCGTTCGGATGCTCGGGGTGTTCCGGCAGTACGGCACCGTCGTCGGCGCCGTCTGCGTGGGCTTCGTCCACCACGCCTTCTACGAGATCTTCGATCACCTCGGACCGCAGCTGCGGTGGTGGGAGTGGTCGCTCGACAACCCGATCAACCAGCCCTTCTTCGACTCCGTTCCGCTCCCGAGCGTCGTGGTCTTCGCTGCCCTATGGCCGATGTCGCTGGCATTCTGCGCGCAGTTCTTCGTCGGCCGGCACATCGACGCCGGTCGCACCTTCGGCGGGCTCGAACTGACCTGGCGCACGGTCACCGTCGGACTACTCGCGTCCGTGGGTGTGGTGATCCTCCCTGCGCCGGCGACCGTCATCGGCATGGGCAGCACGACGGTTCGGGCAACGATCTACGCGGCCGAACTCGTGATCCTGTCGATCGTGGCGATCTACGTGCTCTCACGCCAGTGGTCCCGGCTGCGGAGTACACCCACGGATCGGCCCTATTCGAACGACCTCGTCCGCTGGTACGCCGTCGCCTATCTCGTCGTGATGACCGTGCTGTGGATCGGTGCTCTGCCCGACTGGTTCTCCGCCGTCGACGGGGTCACCGAGGCAGGCGACCCGATCGGTAGCCTGTGGTACACAGTCGCATGCTTTGCGGTCGCAATCGCCTGTGTCGCTGCGACCTTCACCGTCCCGCGCAGGGCCGATACGAGCCCGGACGACACCGCGTCGAAGACGCTCACCGAGGCCTGACGAATTCGGTGGTGCCCGACGTTCCGCTACGACGGAAGCCGGCCCGCGCCACCGCGCGTCGGCTCCGTCGAGCAACCACCGGTCGTCGACCCTCTTCAACGTGATGACGAAGCGGGTCGCGTCGGTGCGTCCCTCCGGCACGACGACGAACGAGGACACGGACCGCAGTGGTCCGGTCCCCGTTCGTTCGTACGAGGAGTGAGCCGGGGATCAGCCCTGGGCGACGGCGGGGAGACCGCCGCGGAGTTCACCCTTGACGACCTTACCGCTCGCGTTGCGCGGCAGGGCGTCGACGATCACGACCTCCTTGGGGTGCTTGTACCGTGCGAGGTGCTCGTCCAGGTACGGCTGGAGCTCGTCGGGGGTGAGGTCGTCGTTGCCGGGCTTCAGCGCGACGACGGCGACGGGCACCTCGCCCCACTTCGCGTCGGGGCGACCGATGACCGCGGCCTCGAGCACCTTGGGGTGCCCGAACAGGACGTTCTCCACCTCGGCGCAGTAGATGTTCTCGCCACCCGAGATGATCATGTCCTTCTTGCGGTCGACGACGTAGACGAAGCCCTCCTCGTCGACGCGCACGAGGTCGCCGGAATGGAACCATCCGCCGTAGAATGCCTCGCTGGTAGCGGTGGGGTTGTTCCAGTACTCGCGCATCATGGTGGGACCGCGGTAGACGATCTCGCCGACCTCACCGGGAGCGACGTCGTTCATCTCGTCGTCGACCACACGCGCCTGGATTGTGGGGATGACCCGGCCCACGGAGCCGAGTTTGCGGATGGCGTCGTCGCCGTCGAGCACGCAGGTGATGGGCGACATCTCGGTCTGGCCGAAGACCGCCACGTTGAAGGCATCGGGGAAGGTCTCCGCCATGGCCCGCAGGATCGTGTCGGAGCTCGGCGCCGCACCCCAGGAGATGTTGCGCAGCTTCAACTTCCGCGGCTCGGCCTGCTGCGCGGCGCACATCGCCTGCCACTGCACCGGCACGAGGAACAGGCTGGTGACGTTCTCGGCCTCGAGCACGTCGAGCAGTTCCTCCGGGTCGAAGGCGCCGACCGGGTGGATGACGGTGGGCGTGCCGAGCATCAGGCTCGGCGCGATCGAGCCGAGGGCCGCGATGTGGAACATCGGCGACGCGCAGAAACCGATGCCCGATTCGTCGAACAGACGGAAGGCCCGGATGCAGGTGAGCGACTGCGCTTCGAGATTGGAGTGGGTGAGCACGGCGCCCTTGGGCCGGCCCGTCGTGCCCGAGGTGTACATGATGAGCGCGGGCGTGTCGTTCGGGATCTCCACCGGCGGGTGGGGTTCGCCCTCTTCGGCGACGAGTGCCTCGTAGGAGAGCGAGTCGCCTTCCGGCTCGACTCCGACCGTGATGGACAGTTCGATGCCCTCCGCCTGGCCACGCGCGGCGGCGGCGAGCGGGACGAGCGGCCCCTCCGCGACGATCGCCGTGGCGCCGGAATCGCCCACGAGGAAGGCGACCTCGGGTGCGGTGAGGCGGAAGTTCACCGGCACGGCGATGGCACCGAGGGCGTTGGCCGCGAGCACGATCTCGACGTACTCCGGACGGTTGAGCATGAGGATGATGATGCGGTCGCCGAAGCCGATGCCGCGACGCGAGAGTGCATCGGCGAGCTTCTCGACACGCGTGTCCAGCTGCGACCAGGTGATGGTCTCGCCGCGGAATCGGAAGGCCGTGCGATGGGGAATCATCAGGGCGTGGCGCGCCACCTGATTGTTCCAGTTGTTGCTACGGAAGCGGGTGGCGTCGGAGCCGACCGCTTCGGAAACGACAGAGGGGGGAACCATCGATGATCCTCTCGTGACGTGGCGGGGGTGCGGGCACGGCCTGTTCCGAGCCGTCGATGTGTGAGGCACATTACAGACCCGGAACGGTTTGGGCCAGAGCTTTTGTTAACGGAGATTCCACGAATGCGGACCGCCTCGCTCCAGGCGTCGTCGCCGAGCGAGAACGGGTGAAAGAGGCAGAAAACACTGGTAGAGCGTTGGTTTCACCGGACGGGAGCGGGTGTTCGACGAGCACGTCGGTTCCTGCTCCCGTCCGGAAAGTTCCTTGTCGATCCTCCTAGAACCATGCCGGGAAGGATCGTCCCGTCAGGCGAAGCGAGCGGGACGCTTGTCCAGCATCGCCATGGCACCCTCCGCGAAGTCGGCTGAGCCGAGGAGCTCGACCTGACCGTCCTTCTCCCGCGCGAGCGCCGTGTCGAGCTCGCCGAGCGTCGAGGCGTTGAGGGCCCGCTTCGTCAGTTCCAGGGCACGTCGCGGACCGGATGCGGTCCGCGAGGCGACGGCGTCGACGTGCGCGGCGAGTTCGGCGTCGGGCAGGGTGCGGGCGACCAACCCGAACCGGTCGGCGTCCTGCGCGGACACCCGCTCGCCGAGCAGTGCCATCTCGGCGGCCCGGGCCCGCCCGATCGCGGCCGGAACCAGCAGGCTCGCGCCGCCGTCGGGCATCAGTCCGATGTTGACGAAGGCGAGCAGGAAGTACGCGCTCTCGGCCGCGTAGGTGAGATCGGCCGCGAGGGCGATCGAGACACCGACGCCCGCCGCGGGACCGTTGACCGCCGCGACGACGGGCACCGGGACGGATGCGATCGTCCGGACCAGTTCGTTGGCGGTGTCCATGACGACACCGGGGTCCTGCGGATCCGCCGCTCCCGCAGCCAGGTCCGCGCCCGTGCAGAACGCCGATCCCTCACCGGTGACGACGATCGTACGGACGCGTTCGTCGTCGCCGGCCGCCTTCACCGCGTCGCTCAGCGTCTTCATCGTGGTCAGGTCGATCGCGTTCATCCGGCGCGGACGCGTGATGGTCAGTCGCAGGATGCCGTCGGCGAGTTCGGACCGCAGGCTCTCGGTGGTGGTCGAGGTCATGCGCGCACCGCCCGATCTGCACCGGCGATGTCGTTCAGGCGACCCGTGATGATGGCCTCCGCCTCGGCGACCATGCGGTCGACCAGTTCTCCGACGGTGGGGATGTCGTGGATGAGCCCCTGGCTCTGCCCGGCCGTCCAGATGCCGGCGTCGAGTTCGCCGTCCTCGAAGACCTTGCGGCCTCGGGCGCCGGCGACCAGGTGGGCGATGTCGCCGAATTCGGCTCCGCGCGATTCGATCTCGACAACCTCTTCGCTCACCGCGTTGGTGGCGACACGAGCGGTGTTGCGCAGCGTGCGGAAGATGAGCTTCGTGTCGAGTTCGGTGTTGCGGACGATCTGCTCCTTGACCTCGTGGGCCACGGGCGATTCGACCGTGCACATGAAGCGGGTGCCCATGTTGACACCGTCGGCGCCGAGCGCGAGTGCCGCCACGAGCCCGCGGGAATCGGCGATGCCGCCCGACGCGATCACGGGAATGCTGAGCTTGCTCGTCGCGGCGGGGATGAGGATCAGGCCCGGAACGTCGTCCTCGCCCGGGTGCCCGGCGCACTCGAAGCCGTCGATGCTCACGGCGTCCACGCCGATGCGCTCGGCCTTGACCGCGTGCCGCACGCTCGTGCACTTGTGGATCACCTTGATGCCGGCATCCTTGAAGTGCGGCAGGTGGTCGGCCGGGTTGAAGCCGGCGGTCTCGACGATCTTCACGCCCGAGTCGATGATCGCCTGGCGGTACTCGGCGTACGGCGGCGGATCGATCGACGGCAGGATGGTGAGGTTGACGCCGAACGGCTTGTCGGTGAGTTCGCGTGTCCGTTCGATCTCGCGGACGAGATCCTCCGGGGTGGGCTGGGTCAGTGCAGTGATGAAGCCGAGCGCTCCCGCCTCCGCCACGGCGGCCACGAGTTCGGCGCGGCCGACCCACATCATGCCTCCCTGGACGATGGGATGCTCCACCCCGAAAATCTCGGTGAATCGGGTTCTCACGAGTCCTCCTCGGTCCTTCGAAAAGTGCCGCTGTCGTGACGGTTCCGTATGCGCCCAGCGGTGACGCAGCTGGAGAATTGGTGCTAACTTTGCGGTCTGGGTGCTGGTTTGTCAATACGTTCTGCCCTGCAGTTTTGGCAATTCTTACCCAAAAGTAGTGTTTCTCCGCAGGGGGGTTCGACTGTTACCTTTGAGGCCGACGAACATTCACCGCGACATCGCGGCCGGCAACAGGATCCACGACGAGGAGGCAGGGTGCCCGAACAAGCGCAGGGCGGGGCACGCACAGCCGCCAAGACCGGCACCCCGACCCCCACCGTGCGGCGCCGGCCGAAGAACCGCAAGGCACAGATCGCCACGGTCGCGGCCGAGGCGTTCAGCGAACGCGGCTACCACGGCGTGAGCATCGACGAGATCGCCACTGCCGTCGGCATCTCCGGCCCCGCCCTGTACCGGCACTTCCCGAACAAGTACGCCCTGTTCCACCACGCCGTGGTCACCCTCGCCGACGCCCTCGGCGCCGCCCTCGCGGAGTTCGACGAGCAGAGCGGAGCGAACGCCACCGGACTCGCCGCCGCCGAGGAGCTCGAACGCAAACTCCTCGCGCTCATCCGCACCACGATCGAGAACCGCCGGACGGGCGGGTTGTACCGCTGGGAACGCCGCTACCTCACGGGTGAGGACCACAGCGAGATCCGCTCGAAGACGCGGGCACTCAACCGCCATCTCGCCCGCACGGCCGCGCGGCTGCGGCCCGATCTCACCGACGACGACTACGTGCTGCTCAGCAGCGCGATGCTCAGCGTCATCGGCTCCATCACCACTCACCGCGTTCCGCTGTCCAACCGGCGCCTGCAGCAGCTGCTGCTCGACGCGTGCACAGCGGTCGCGGCAACCGACCTGGTGCCCGACATCGACGAACCCGCACCGACTCCCGAGCCGGGCGGGTTGTCCGTGGCGAACAAGCGCGAGGTCCTCCTGCACGAGGCCGTGCTGCTCTTCGACGCCCGGGGCTATCACGAGGTGAGCATCGAGGAGATCGGTGCTGCGGCAGGTATCAACGCGTCCGGCGTCTACCGTCACTTCGCGAGCAAGGCCGATCTGCTCGCCGCCGCCTTCCACCGGGCCGGTGATCGCGTCGCGATGATCATCGGCGAAACGCTCACCGACTCGACGACCTCCGCGCAGGCCCTCGACGTCCTCACCGAGGCGTACGTCCGGATGTCGTTCGAGAACAGCGAACTGATGTCGGTGTACTTCGCCGAGATCGGCAACCTGCCCGCGCACCATCGCAGCGACCTGCGGAACATCCAGCGGCTCAACATCGAGGAATGGGCCCGTCTGGTCGGGGAGCTCCGCCCCGAGCTGCCCGCCGTCGAATGCCGTTTCCTCGTGCACGCCGCGCTCAACCTCGTGCTCGACACCGGCAACCTCGTGCACTTCCTGCCCACCCCCTCCCGGCAGCGCAGGGTGCAGCAACTGATGCTCTCGGTACTGCTCGGCGACACCGGTTCGCCGGAGGCGGTGGGATGACCCGCACCAGGGCCGCAGCGGTACTCCGCGAGTACGGTGCACCGCTGAGGCTCGAGACCGTGACCGTGCCCGAACTGCGCGACGACGAAGTGCTCGTACAGATCCACGGGGTCGGGATCTGCCACACCGACCTCACCGCCGCCGCGGGAGGCGTTCCCGTCCCGAGGCCCGTCGTACCGGGACACGAGGGTGCCGGAGTCGTCACGGAACAGGGTTCGACGATCGTCGTCTTCGATCTCGGCGCCGTCGGCACGGCCGCGGTGATGACAGAACGGATTTCCTTGTGCGAGAACATCATCGTCGTCGCCCCCGATCCACGACGGCACGGGCTCCGCGATCGTTCGGGGCCACCGAGGTCCTCTCCCCCGACGATCACGACGACCTCGGACGCCATCTGCGTCGCCTCACCGGCGGTGGTGCCGGCGATGCGGTGGAGTCCGTGGGCGCCGAATCCGTGATCCGGCAGGCACTGTCGTCGCTGACCAGCCCCGGTGTCTCCTTCACGAGCTGGCCGCGCCGTGGCGCGACGGGCACTTTCCGCTCGACGAACTCGTGCAGACCTTCGATTTCACGAAACTCGACGACGCTCTCGCCGCTGTCGACTCCGGCGAGATCATCAGAGCCGTACTCACCTTCGACATCCGGGGGAACACATGAACGTCGTCCAGCGACTCGAGGAACTGCGCGCCCGCACCGACCGGATCGATCCTCGCGAACTCGATGCCCTCTGGGAGCATCTCGCTCCGGCACGCCTCGACGATCTCGTCGGATACCGGTGGAAGGGTTACAGTTTCGACACCGGGCACCGCACCCACACACTGCTCGGCAGGTCGCGGTGGTACGGAAAGACGTTCGCGTCGGTGTCCGAGGTCCAGCCGCTCGTGTGCTACGGCGAGGACGGCGAGTTGTTCTCCGACACGAAGACCGGACGCGGCGAAGCGAGCCTGTGGGAGATCGTCTTCCGCGGTGAGATGACGGCGACGATGGTCTACGACGGCATGCCGGTCTTCGACCACTTCAAGAAGGTCCACGACGACACCGTCGTCGGGGTGATGAACGGCAAGGGCTCGCTGGTGTTCGACGACGGCGAGCACTACTGGTTCGGTCTCGAACGCGACACCGCCGTGTGACCGTCGGACGGGAAACGCACAGTGGCCGGACGCGCGTCCGGCCACTCGACGTTCTCGGCGGAGAGCTCAGATGACGTGTCCGTGCGCCTTCATCCGGCGGCGCATGTCGTTGAGGTAGTAGGTGGCCGACAGCTGTCGGATCGGCCTGGGCACCGCGCGGTAGATCGGCGGGACCACCTTCCAGAACAGGTCGAAGCGCCGCTGGTCGCGCGGGCTCCACGGCAGCGCGAATTCGTCGCGCATGCGTTGCGGGAGAAGACCGATCGTCATGAAGCGCTGCAGCGGCACGAGGGCGCGAACGGGAAGCGGGGCGTCACCGCCGGTGAGGAGATCGCGGGTGAACGAACGCACCTTCCGGTCGACCTCGAAGGTCGCGATCATCTCGTCCCAGTACCTGTCGAACTCCTCCCGCGTCTTCGGCCACATGTCGTCCTCGACCTGCAGGGCCGTGCCGTAGACCGCGGACTGGCGGTAGATGTATTCGATGTCGGCATCGGTGACAGGCCCGAACATCCGCCGGTACATGTCGACACCGTTACGGTACAGCGTTGCGGCGACCCACAACTGGAGTTCGGGATCGAAGGCGTTGTAGGTCTCCGAGCGCACCGGGACGTGCGCCTTGTTGACCATCCGGACGATCTGCTTCTTCTCCTCGGGAGTACCGAGCGTGACCGCGTAGACGTAGGTCATCGTGGTGCGCAACCGGTCGAGCGGCCGCTGCAGGGTGGTGCTGTGATCGGCGACGCCGTGCCCGACACCGCGCGATGCCAGCTGCAGGAGGACCGTCGCGCCGGCGCCGAGCAGGAGCATCGACTCTCCGACGAAGTCGGCCAGTTCGAACGAGCCCGCCGGAAGCGGAGCGGGGGTCGCCACCGGTTCGTCGGTGGTGACGGTGGGGACGCGCTCTTCGGCGTGGGTCGTCATCGGAGGTCTCCTGACGGTGAAAGCACTGGTGCAGCACTGTCATACAAATTTGTTCACACCCGTACTCAGATATGCAAGTGCCTATCCGGGAGGCGAATCGACACCCGCTCGCTCGCGGTGGACGACCAGACGCGCGGCCGCGTCCTCGAACTGCACCAGCGTCTGCGTGATCACCTCGCTGTGGTCCTGCGCGGCGATCGCCTCGATCAGCTTCGTGTGCGATCGGATGGCGAGCGTTCCCCACTCGGCGTCGCGCGCGTAGAGGCGGTACGGAATCGTGCGCGCGGCGGTGTTGAGGAACCACGCGAGCTTGGGGCTGTCGGCGATGCGGTTGAGCTCGCGATGGAAGTCGAACTCCGCGTCGGCGATCCGCTCGATGTCGGGTGTCACTCCTTCCGGGGCAACGACGAGCCTGCGCAGCCTCTCGTTGAGTTCGGCCAGACGCTCGAGGTCGGCCGGCGTGGCACGGTCGGCCGCTCGGAGCGCGAGCTCGACGGCGATCTGCCCCTGCAGCCAGAAGATGTCGTCGATGTCGCCGCGCGTGAGGGGCGAGACCCGGTAGCCGCGATTCGGGGCGGATTCGACCATCCCCTCCCCGCGCAGCGTCAGCAGCGCCTCCCGGACCGGGGTGACGCTGACGCCGAGTTCGACGGCGGTCTCGTCGAGCCGGATGAAGTCGCCCGGACGCAACACGCCGGACATGATCGAGCCGCGGAGGTGACCGGCCACCTCGTCGGAAAGCTGCGGACGGCGCCGTACGGCCCCCTCCGAACGTCGGGATGCCGCAGCGTGATCCGCCGCTGTCCCGGGGCTACGTGTCGGTGCCGCCATCGTGTCTCCTGTAGGAATCCGGACAACTGCGCACGGGGGTTGTCCAATTGTCCCGCGAACGCCTAATGTGATGTCCACTACAGCTATCACATCAAATATATGTGATGTGGTTCACCAGGAAGTGTCGAACATGACCCAGAACCTCACCAGTCCGAAGAACGCGAAGAGCAGCTCGGACAAGGCATCCACGGCAGCAAGCACCGACACCTTCGCCAGCCTCGACCCCCGGAACGGCGAGGTGATCGCCGAGTATCCGGTCGCCGACGAGGCCGCCGTGGGCGCGGCCGTCGAGCGCGCCCGCGTCGCCGCGCGCTGGTGGGAGGCGCAGGGCTTCCGCGGCCGCCGCGACTGGCTCCTCGAGTTCAAGAAGGCCATCGCATCCGACGCGACCTCGCTCGCATCGGTGGTGGCGAAGGAGACCGGTAAGCCCTTCGGCGACGCCTTCCTCGAAGTCATGCTGGCGGTCGAGCACCTCGACTGGGCGGCCAAGAACGCCAAGAAGGTGCTCAGGCCCCGCAAGGTGCCCTCGGGCGTCGCGAGCTTCAACCAGGCCGCAACCCTCGAGTACAAGCCCCTCGGTGTCATCGGCGTGATCGGCCCCTGGAACTACCCCGTGTACACCCCGATGGGTTCGATCGCCTACTCGCTGGCCGCCGGCAACGCCGTCGTCTTCAAGCCGAGCGAGCTCACCCCCGGTGTTGCGAAGTGGCTCGAGGACAAGTGGAACTCGATCGCCCCCACCCAGCCGGTCTTCCAGGTCATCACCGGTCTCGGTGAGACGGGTTCGGCGCTCGTGCGTTCGGGTGTCGACAAGGTCGCCTTCACCGGCTCCGGCCCCACCGCCCGCAAGGTCATGGCGGTGTGCGCCGAGTCGCTCACCCCGCTCGTCGCCGAATGCGGCGGCAAGGACGCGATGATCGTCGCGGCCGACGCGAACATCGACGAGGCCGTCGAGTTCGCCGCCTTCGGCGCCTTCGGCAACGCCGGCCAGACCTGCGCGGGCGTCGAGCGCATCTACGTCGAGGAGCCTGTCTACCGCGAGTTCCTCGACAAGCTCACCGCCACCGTCCGGCGCGCGAAGCCGGGCGGCGACGAGGACTCCACCTACGGCCCTATGACGCTTCCGCGCCAGGTCGACATCGTGCGCAGTCACATCGAGGACGCCCTGAAGTCCGGTGGCAAGGCCGTCCTCGGCGGACTCGATTCGGTGCAGGAGCGCATCGTCGAGCCCGTCATCCTCACCGACGTGCCCGAGACCTCGGCCGCGGTGTGCGAGGAGACCTTCGGCCCGACGGTCGTCGTCAACAAGGTTCGCGACCTCGACGAGGCCGTCGAACGCGCGAACGGCACGAACTACGGTCTCGGTGCGTCGATCTTCACGCGCAACAAGAAGAAAGGCCGTCAGCTCGCCGAGCGCCTGCGCAACGGCATGGTGTCGGTCAACTCGGTGCTCGGCTTCGCCGCCATCGCCTCGTTGCCCTTCGGCGGCATCGGCGAGTCCGGCTTCGGCCGCATCCACGGCGCCGACGGCCTGCGCGAGTTCAGCCGTCCCAAGTCGGTCACGGTGGCGAAGTTCAGCTCGCCGCTCAAACTCATGAGCCTCGAGCGTCCGGAGCGCGATCTGAAAATCTCGCGAGCGATGCTCCAGTTCATGCACGGAAGGTGAGCCGATGACGACCACTCCCCCGCGCACTCGCAGCCGAAAGGCCGCCGTCGTCGCGAAGCCCGAGGCACGCATCGAGAAGGCCGGTACGTTCCCACCCCCGAACAGGGACCCGCACCCGAAGCGTGGGCGGATGGGCTGGGTCGAGGTGATCGAGGAGCTCGACCCGGTCACGCAGCACCAGGACATCGTGCGGATCACCGCCGGTTACGAGTTCCCGTGGGACTACCAGCGGTCGCTCGAGTTCGCCCTCTTCCGCACGTACTGTGTGCCCAGCATCTCGGAGTTGCTCGCCCGCACCGGCGAGTTCGAGAAGCGGCCGCAGAAGCGGTACGACGACACGGCGCTGCTGATGGCCGAGCTGGTCGAGCACGGCTACGACGCCGAGCGGGGACGCGAGTCGCTGCGCAACATCAACCGGATGCACGGCAAGTACTCGATCGACAACGACGACATGCTGTACGTCCTGTCGACCTTCGTGTACGACCCGCTCGACTGGATCGACCGCTACGGGTGGCGTCGCCTGCACCCGAAGGAGCGGCTGGCGTCGTTCTACTTCTACCGCCAGGTGGGCATCCGGATGGGCATCAAGGACATCCCGGAGTCGTTCCAGGAGTTCCACCGGTTCAAGCTCGAATACGAGCGCGAGAAGTTCACCTACAGCGACGACAACCACGCCATCGGCACCTACACGCTGCGCCTGTTCCAGTCGTGGTACCCGAAGGTGCTGAACAAGGGCATCGAGAAGGTCGTTTTCGCGCTGATCGACGACCGCATGGCGTCGGCGTTCGGTTTCCCGAAGAGCTCACCGCAGGTGACGGAGATCGTCGAGGGCGCGCTGCGGGCACGGTCGGCGTTCGTGCGGCGACTGCCGAAGCGACGCGTGTCGCTGTCGGCGGGCAACGCCACCAACCGGACGTATCCGGGTTACCCCCTCGGTTACCGTCCGAACGATCTGGGCGTCGAACACTGACGCACCGACAGACCTGGGGGACAGGAGGGGCGGCCCCGCATTCCGGTTTCACCACCGGGGTGCAGGGCCGTAACTGTTCCGGGAGGGCGGGCCGGGGTCAGTTCTCGACGGGCCGCAGGGCCTGCTTCGACGGGAGTGCGAAGCCCGAGACGAAGACGACCACGGCGCAACCGGCGCACACGAGGTAGGCGATCACGAAGCCCGCGGTGCCGATGCCGAGCCCGCCCCCGAGGGTGTGAGCCGCGAGCACCGAGGCGACGACCGCGCTGCAGACGGTGCTGCCCACGGTGCGGAGCAGGACGTTGACGCCGTTCGCCGCGGCGTTCTGCGACAGCGGCACCGCGCCGAGGAGGAGCACCGGCAGCGTGCAGTACACGAGCGACGTGCCGATCGCCGCGACGAAGATGGCGGCGACGACGAGCCACAGCGGCTTGCCGGGCACCGCGTGGACGCTGTAGCCGGCGAGCAGGAAGACCGCTCCGGTCATGATCGTGATCTTGGGTCCGAAACGTTCGGTGATCCGGGAGGCCACGATCGCGAAGATCATCATCGCGAAGCTCGCGGCGAGCTGGCAGGCCGCGGCCTGGAGGATGGTCAGGTCGTATCCGGCTCCGTGCCCGGACGGCGCCTGCAGCAACTGTGTGGTGATGAGGGTGTTGCCGTAGAAGGCGAACCCGACGAGCAGTGCCGACAGGTGCGGCGCGAGGACGGAACGGCGGGCCGAGACACGCAGGTCGACGAGCGGGTTGCGGTTGCGCAGCTGCTGCACTCCCCAGAGCACGAACAGCAGCACCGACGCGGCGAACGAGAGCAGCACTGCGGGGCTCGTCCAGCCCCACGTGCTGCCCTGGGTGATGGGCACGAGCAGGCACACCAGGGCGGCGGACAGGCCGGCGGCGCCCACGGCGTCGAAGCGACCGCCGGTGCGGGTGTCCGATTCCGGGATGACGATCCACGCCGCGAGGGCGACACCGGCGCCGATGGCGGCGGTGGTCCAGAAGAGCAGGTGCCAATCGGCGAACTGGACGATGGCGGCAGCGAACGGGATACCGACCGCGGTGCCGATGCCGAGGGTGGAACTGAGCATCGCGATCGAGCGCTCCACGTGCTCACGGGGCAGGACCTCGCGAAGGATCGCCATGCCGATCGGCAGCACCGCCGCGCCGGCGCCCTGCAGGCCACGGGCGACGATGAGCAGTCCGATGTCCGAGGTCAGCGCGCAGATCAACGAGCCGAGTGTCATAAGCGAGAACGCGATGAGGAGCATCCGCTTCTTGCCGATCATGTCGGCGAGACGGCCGAAGATGGGCGTCATCACCGCACCGACCAGCAGGGTGCTCGTCACCAGCCACGAGACGGCGGTGGTTCCGGCGCCGGTGAAGCCCGGCATGCTCGGCAGGAGCGGCACCATAACGGTCTGCATGATGGCCTGGAAGACGGCGCCGACCGCGAGAACCGGGAAGACGAAATGCCGCAGGTTGCGCGTCTTCTTCTCCGCCGGTCCGCTCACCTTCGTCGTTCCGGACGCTGAGCGCGTCGGCGCGGAGGCGGACCTACCCGCCACGTGCAGGCGCAGGGGGAGCGAGATCGACATCGACACCCCCTCTCGCCAAACAGGTAAATAGCCGTTCACCACATTAGGTGAACGGCTATTTACCCTCAAGAGTAGTGACCAAGGTCATTCGTGCCGCTAAGAACCGTCTCCGTCGAGCAACCGCTGGACCAGCGGCGCGTACATGGCCACAACTTCCTCGACCGTGCCGGTCGCGCGCTCCTGCATCATGCGGCGCCGCATGATCGCCAACCCCATCACCGCCGACATCGCCAGCTCGGCCCGGAGACGGGCATCCGACCCCGGCAGCCGCGCGGCGAGCGCATCGACCATCTGCGCGGAGTAGTTGTCGCGGAGCATGCGGTTGCTCTCCTCGCTGCCCCCGCTCATGAACAGGATGTTCATCGACAATGGCTTGTAGGGTTCGAGCGGGCGGGCGAGCATCGCGACCATCCGCTCCCCCAGGCTCTCGAGCGGCCCGTCGAACAGCACCTGCGCGCCGTACTGGAAGTCGACGAGCTCCTCGTACAACTGCTCCTTCGAGCCGAAGTACTTGATGATCAGCGGGGCGCTGACCCCCGCTTCCTCCGCGATGTCCTTGAGCGTGATGTCGCGGTAGGGGCGCGTCGCAAACGCCTTCCCCGCAGCCTCGATGATCAGCTTCCGGGTCTCGTCGGAAGTCCGGCGACGCTTCTCGGGCTCACCCCGGTGCGATGCCTCCGTGCTGCGCACGGTCACATCGCCCGCCTCCCCGACAACGCTCGCCCGAGCGTCAGCTCGTCGGCGAACTCGAGATCGCCGCCCATCGGCAGACCCGACGCGAGGCGGGTGACGCTCAGCCCCGGGAAGTCGCGCAGCATACGCACCAGATAGGTGGCCGTCGCCTCGCCCTCCGTATTGGGGTCGGTCGCGATGATCACCTCGGAGACGTCGACGCCGTCCTCCTGGTTGCCGATACGGGTGAGCAGTTCGCGGATGTGCAGCTGGTCGGGGCCGACGCCATTGAGCGGGTCGAGCGCACCACCGAGGACGTGATAGCGCCCCCGGAACTCCCGGGTGCGTTCGATCGCCTGCACGTCCTTCGGTTCCTCGACCACGCAGATCACCGTGCGGTCGCGGCGAGGATCGGAGCAGATGCGGCAACGCCGCTGGTCGGAGACCGTTCCGCAGACCTCGCAGAACTGCACGCCGTCGCGGATCCGCTGCAGCGCCGCCTGCAGGCGGTCGATCTCGGGCGGCTCGACCGAGAGCAGATGGAACGCGATGCGCTGGGCACTCTTCGGGCCGACGCCCGGAAGCTTGCCCAGCTCGTCGATGAGGTCCTGTACCGGTCCTTCGTACAACGCCGACCTCTAGAAACCGGGCAGGCCGGGGATTCCGCCGCCGAGCCCACCCGCGAGCGGACCGAGCTTCTCGGCCGCGATCTCCTGGGCCTTCGCCGAGGCGTCGGCGATCGCACCGACCACCAGATCCTGCAGGGTCTCGACGTCCTCGGGGTCGACGACCTTCGGATCGATCTTCACGGACACGACCTCGCCCGTGCCCTTCACCGTCGCCGTCACGAGGCCACCGCCGGCCTGGCCGGTGACCTCCGCCTGCGCCATCTCGTTCTGCGCAGCGACGAGTTGCTGCTGCATCTGCTGGGCCTGAGCGAGGAGTTGCTGCATGTCGGGCATTCCACCACCGGGTTGCACGGCACGTCCTTTCTGCACGTTTGTGATGCCAGCCTAGTCGCCGCGCATCGGGGTGGACACAGACGCCGAGGTCGACCGAACCGGGCTCAGTCGACTTCCTTCTTCAGGTTCTCGAGCACCTGCTGCTGGATCTTCTTCAGGCCGAGCGGCGCGAACGTCTTCTCGAAGAAGCCCTTGACGCCACCGGCACCCTTCCACTGAGTGAGCACGACGACTGTCGAACCCGTCCCGTTCGGCACGACGCTGTAGGTCGTCACGAGCGTCGAGTTCGCGTCCGTCTCCGTGACGGTACTGCCCTTCACCGACACGGTGGCCTGCACGTCGCGCTGACGCTTCTCCGTGGCCTGGAGGATCCAGTGCACGACGGTGCCGTCGCCGCGACCACCGGAGATCACGCGGTAGTCGCGGTAGTGCTCGGTGAGGATGCGCGGGCGCACGGTCTCGTAGTCGGCCAGGGCGGTGAGCACCACCTCGGGAGCTGCCGCCAACTGGATCGAACTGCTTGCGCTGACCTGTGCCATGAACGACTCCTTCTGCTTCTTCCGCGCTGATGCGGGCTCGAATGTGCCTGTGACGACAGCATCCATCCTGCCCTGCGCGTTCCGGGACGGATGCGACCGCCGGGTCTATTGTGGACGTGCCACTGATGCGCCGCTCCGGAGGAGTCGAATGCAGATGCCGAGATCGTCAGGTGTGAAGGTCCCGTACGGGGAGGCGGTACACCGCCAGGGTGTAGACCGCCTGCTGCGCTCGTACAGCGCGATTCCGGCCGACGCGCCCGTGCGACTCGCGAAGAAGACGTCGAACCTCTTCCGGGCACGCGCCGCGGCGAACGCGCCGGGGCTCGACGTCTCCGGTCTCGGCGGTGTCATCTCCGTCGACCCGCAGGCCCGCACCGCCGACGTCGCCGGCATGTGCACCTACGAGGACCTCGTCGACGCGACCCTGCCCTACGGCCTCGCACCGTTGGTCGTCCCACAGCTGAAGACGATCACGCTCGGCGGCGCCGTCACCGGGCTCGGCATCGAGTCGACGTCCTTCCGCAACGGCCTCCCCCACGAGTCCGTGCTCGAGATGGACATCCTGACCGGGTCCGGCGAGATCATCACGGCCCGTCCGGAGGGTGAGCACGCCGATCTGTTCCACGGCTTCCCCAACTCGTACGGTTCGCTCGGGTACGCCACGCGCCTGCGCATCGCACTCGAACCGGTGAAACGTTTCGTCGCACTGCGTCACCTGCGTTTCGACACGATCGCCGATCTGCAGTCCGCCCTCGCGCGGATCGTCGACGAACGGACCTGGGACGGCACACCGGTCGACTATCTCGACGGTGTCGTCTTCTCCGCGACCGAGAGCTACCTGACGCTCGGCACACAGACCGACGAGCCGGGTCCCGTCAGCGATTACACCGGGCAGGACATCTACTACCGGTCGATCCAGCACGTCTCCGTCAACCGCCCCAAGGAGGATCGGCTCACGATCCGCGACTATCTGTGGCGGTGGGACACCGACTGGTTCTGGTGCTCCCGGGCTTTCGGCGCCCAGAACCCGAAGATCCGCCGGATGTGGCCGAAGCAGTTGCTGCGCAGCAGTTTCTACTGGAAGCTCATCGCGCTCGACCACAAGTATTCGGTGGCCGACCGGATCGAGGCACGCAAGGGCAATCCACCCCGCGAGCGCGTCGTGCAGGACATCGAGGTCCCGCTCGAACGCACGCAGGAGTTCGTCGAGTGGTTCCTCGACGAGATTCCCATCGAGCCGATCTGGTTGTGCCCCTTGAAGTTGCGCGACATCGAGTCGTCCCCGGACGCCGGCCGGCCAAGCACCTCGGACGCCCAGCGTCCCTGGCCGCTGTACCCGCTCGAGCCGAAGCGCGCCTATGTGAACGTCGGGTTCTGGTCGTCCGTTCCCATCGTGCCCGGCGCCGAGGAGGGCGCCGCCAACCGGCTGATCGAGAAGAAGGTCGCCGAACTCGACGGGCACAAATCGCTCTACTCGGACTCCTACTACTCGAAGGACGAGTTCGAGAAGCTCTATTACGGCGGCGGTGAATACCCCGCTCTCAAGCAGAAATACGACCCTCGGTCCCGTCTACTGGACCTGTTTTCGAAGGCGGTGCAACGAAAGTGACCATATTCAGGACCGAGAACGATCGGTCCACCGAGGACAAGCTCGCACTCGCCCAGATCGTGGAGATCGTGACCGGCGGCGACATGCCGTTGCGCTTCACGGCCTACGACGGATCGGCGGCCGGTCCCGAGGACTCTCCCTACGGTCTACATCTGGCGTCGCCCAAGGGCGCGACGTACATCGCCACGGCCCCCGGCGATCTGGGTATGGCACGGGCGTACATCTCGGGCGATCTCCAGGCGAAGGGAGTGCATCCCGGCAACCCCTACGAGTTGCTCGCCTCGCTCGGCGACCTGCACTTCGAGCGTCCCCCGGCACGTATCCTCGCGCAGATCGCCCGGTCGCTCGGCACCGAACTGCTCAAGCCGATCGCACCGCCGCCGCAGGAGCACCTGCCGCGCTGGCGCCGCATCGCCGAGGGTCTGCGGCACTCGAAATCGCGCGACGCCGAGGTCATCCATCACCACTACGACGTGTCCAACGAGTTCTACGAGTACGTTCTCGGCCCCTCGATGACGTACACCTGCGCCGTCTTCGAATCCGAGAATCAGAGCCTCGAGGACGCCCAGGAGAACAAGTACCGTCTGGTCTTCGAGAAGCTGCGGTTGAAGCCGGGCGACCGCCTGCTCGACATCGGTTGCGGCTGGGGCGGGATGGTGCGTTACGCCGCTCGGCGCGGTGTGAAGGCCCTCGGCGTGACGCTCTCCAAGGAACAGGCCGAATGGGCGCAGAAGGCCATCGTCGAGGAGGGCCTGAGCGACCTGGCGGAGGTCCGGCACTCCGACTACCGCGACGTGCCCGAGGAAGGATTCGACGCCATCTCGTCGATCGGCCTGACCGAGCACATCGGTGTCGCCAACTATCCGGCCTACTTCCGGTTCCTCCACGGCAAACTGCGGGTGGGCGGTCTGCTGCTCAACCACTGCATCACCCGGCCGACCAACAACACCCGCGCCAAGGCCGGCGGGTTCATCGACCGGTACGTCTTCCCCGACGGGGAGCTCACCGGTTCGGGTCGCATCATCACCGAGGCGCAGAACATCGGCTTCGAGGTGATGCACGAGGAGAACCTGCGCGAGCACTACGCCCTGACGCTGAAGGGCTGGTGCGAGTACCTCGAGAAGCACTGGCAGGCCTGCGTCGCCGAGGTCGGTGAGGGCACGGCCCGCCTGTGGGGCCTGTACATGGCAGGCTCGCGCCTCGGCTTCGAACGCAACGTGGTCCAGCTGCACCAGGTGCTCGCGGTCAAGCTCGGCGACGACAAGAAGCCGCAGACGCCGCTGCGCCCCTGGTGGGTCGCCTAGCCGACCCCATCGGCACGAAAACAGAAGAGCGCGAACGGGAAGGGCTCCCGACGCCGTGGCGTCGGGAGCCCTTCCGTGCAACCGTCGTGTGCGTCAGCTGCGCAGCGACGCCGGCGGGTTGAAGCGCTCGCCGTACTTGGCGGCGAGTTCCTCGGCGCGCTTGACGAAGCCTTCCTTGCCACCCGGGTAGCCGACGATGTACTGAGCGACACCACCGGTCCAGGCCGGGAAGCCGATGCCGAAGATCGAGCCGATGTTGGCGTCGGCGGTGGTCTCGAGAACACCCTCGTCGAAGCACTTCTGGGTCTCGATCGCCTCGGCGAAGAGCATGCGGTCGATCAGATCCTGCAGCGGCACATCGAGGGTCGCCTCGGTCTTGAAGTGATCGCGCACACCCTGCCAGATGCCCTGACGCTTGCCGTTCTCGTCGTACTCGTAGAAGCCGGCCTTCTCGAGACGACCCGGACGACCCTGCTCGACCATCCAGTCGACCACGTCGAGTGCGGGATGACGCGTGGTGCCGAGCTTGGTGTCGCCCTGCTTGGCGGCCTCCTCGGATTCCTTCGCGATCTTCTGCATGAGCTTCATGTTCAGCTCGTCGGTCAGCTGCAGCGGCGGAGCCGGGTAACCCGCCTGCGAACCGGCCTGCTCGATGGTCGCGGGCTCGATGCCCTCGCCGAGCATGGCGATGGCCTCGTTGACGAACGTGCCGATCACGCGCGAGGTGAAGAAGCCGCGGCTGTCGTTGACGACGATCGGGGTCTTGCGGATCGCGAGCGTGTAGTCGAACACGCGGGCCAGGGCCTCGTCGGAGGTCTTCTCACCCTTGATGATCTCGACCAGAGGCATCTTGTCGACCGGCGAGAAGAAGTGGATACCGATGAAGTCCTCGGGACGCTTGACGCCGGTCGCGAGACCGGTGATGGGCAGCGTCGAGGTGTTCGAGCCGAGCAGCGCGTCGGGATCGACGATGTCTTCGATCTCCTGGAACACCTTGTGCTTGAGCTCGGTGTTCTCGAACACTGCCTCGATGACGAAGTCGACGCCCGCGAAGTCGGCGGGGTCGGCCGTCGGCGTGATGCGGTCGAGCAGAGCCTTCGACTTCTCCTCGGTGGTCTTGCCACGCGAGAGAGCCTTGGCCTCGATCTTCTCCGAGTAGTTCTTGCCACGCTCGGCGGCCTCGAGGGTGACGTCCTTGAGGACGACCTCGTAACCGGCCTTGGCGGAGACGTAGGCGATGCCGGCGCCCATCATGCCCGCACCGAGAACGCCGATCTTCTTGATCTCGCGCTTCGGCACGTCCTTCGGACGCGAAGCGCCCGAGTTGATGGACTGCATGTCGAAGAAGAACGCCTGGATCATGTTCTTCGCGACCTGGCCGGTGGCGAGTTCGACGAAGTACCGCGACTCGATGGTCGACGCATTGTCGAAGTCCACCTGCGAGCCCTCGACGGCGGCGGCCATGATGGCGCGCGGAGCCGGCATCGGGGCGCCCTTGATCTGCTTGCGCAGGTTCGCGGGGAAGGCCGGAAGGTTCGCGGCGAAGGCCGGGCTGGAAGGGGTGCCGCCGGGGATCTTGTAGCCCTTGACATCCCACGGCTGGATGCCGCCCTCGGGGTTGGCCTTGATCCATTCCTTGGCGGCCGGAACGAGTTCCTCGACGCTACCCACGACGTCGTGGACCAGGCCGATCTCCTTGGCCTTGACCGCGTTGTACTTGTTGCCCTGCAGCAGAACCGAGAGCAGCGCCGTCTGGATGCCGAGCAGGCGCACGGTGCGGGTGATGCCACCGCCACCGGGGAGCAGGCCGAGGCTGACCTCGGGCAGACCGATCTGCACGCCCTTGACATCGGCAGCGATGCGGCGATGCGTCGCGAGGGCGATTTCGAGGCCGCCACCGAGAGCCGCGCCGTTGATGGCGGCGACGACGGGCTTACCGAGGGTCTCGAGACGACGCAGGTCGGCCTTGATGCCCTGAACCTCGTCGAACGCGACCTGCGCGTCGTCGGGGCCGATCGCGATGATGTTGCGCAGGTCGCCGCCGGCGAAGAAGGTCTTCTTCGCGGAGGTGATCACCACACCGGTGATGGAGTCCTGCTCCTCGTACAGACGGTCGACGGTGGCCTTCATCGACGCCTTGTACAGCTCGTTCATCGTGTTGGCGCCCTGGTTCGGATCGTCGAGTGTCAGCACAACGATGCCGTCGGCGTCCTTATCCCAGGAAATCATGTTGTCGCTCACTGTTTTTCGAATTCCTTCCGGTGTCAGACGCGCTCGATGATGGTGGCCACACCCATGCCGCCACCGATGCACAGGGTGACGAGGGCGCGCTTGGCTCCGCGGCGCTCGAGCTCGTCGATCATGGTGCCGGTGATCATGGCGCCGGTGGCGCCGAGCGGGTGGCCCATCGCGATGGCGCCGCCGTTGACGTTGAGCTTCTCGTCCGGGATGTTCAGGTCCTTCTGGAACTTCAGGACGACGGAGGCGAACGCCTCGTTGATCTCGAACAGGTCGATGTCGTCGACCGTCAGGCCCGCCGAAGCGAGAACCTTGTGCGCGGCCGGCGTGGGGCCGGTGAGCATGATCGTCGAGTCGGCACCGGAGGTGGCCGTGGCGACGACGCGGGCACGCGGGGTCAGACCGAGGTCCTTGCCGGCCTGCTCGGAACCGACGAGCACGAGTGCCGCGCCGTCGACGATGCCCGAGCTGTTGCCGCCGTGGTGGACGTGATCGATCTTCTCGACGAAGTGGTACTTCTGCTGCGCCACGGCGTCGAAGCCGCCCATCTCACCGATGGTCGCGAACGACGGCTGCAGCTTGGCCAGACCCTCGAGGGTCGTGTCCGGACGCATGTGCTCGTCCTGATCGAGGATGGTCAGGCCGTTCTGGTCCTTGACCGGCACGACCGACTTGGAGAAGTAGCCGCCCGACCAGGCTGCCGCCGCGAGCTGCTGCGAACGCAGTGCGTAGGCGTCGACGTCCTCGCGGGTGAAGCCCTCGATGGTCGCGATGAGATCGGCGGAGATGCCCTGGGGAACCAGGTAGCTGTCGTAGTTGGTGGCGGGATCGAGCATCCACGCGCCACCGTCGGAGCCCATGGAGACACGCGACATGGACTCGACGCCGCCGGCGAGAACGAGCTCGTCCCAGCCGGAGCGGACCTTCTGCGCAGCCATGTTGACGGCCTCGAGGCCCGACGCGCAGAACCGGTTGATCTGCACGCCGCCCGTGGTGGCCGGCAGGTTCGCGATGGTGACAGCGGTGCGGGCGATGTCGGCACCCTGATCGCCGACGGGGCTGACGACACCGAGGATCAGGTCGGAGATACGGTTCTCGTCGAGATCGGGGAATCGAACACGCAGCTCGTCGATCAGGCCCGTAACCAGGGAGATCGGCTTGACGGAGTGCAAAGAGCCCGTCTTCTTGCCTCGGCCGCGTGGTGTTCGGATGGCTTCATAGATGAATGCCTCGGTGGTCACAGTGCGCAGGTTCCTTCCCGTGCTTGCGGAGCGACAGCACCCACGGCCCTGCAGAGGGCCGCCGTGCCCAACCTCTCCTACGATAGAAGCGGGCACCCCTCGGCCGTAAGGACCGAAGCGATCGGTGTCCGTGACCGAACCGAACGTCCGCAAACCCCTTACGGGACCACCGCCGCCCGCAGGCGCGGCGCCGCATACAGGACTTCTCGCAGCGCATCGAGGGGGACAGGGGTGCCGACGAGCCCGCGAGCACGAGGCGCCCGCCCACATCGAGGCGCGACACCAGCGACGCGATCGCATCCGCCGAACCCGAGAAGTCGAGACGGACGTCGTCGGTACCCGTGCGCAGCAGGGCGGTGAGGATCATGTCGGGGTAGGGGCATCCGCGACCGGCGCCGGCGGGTGTGAGAGCGAGGTCGGCGAGGTCGTGCCAGCCGAGTACATCGAGCAGCCTGACCTGGGTGGATCGGCTGAATCCTGTGGTGAGTACGACTTTCACGCCGGCCTCACGCAGCTGCGTGATCGCCTTGCCGGTGCCCGTGCCGGGGGCGGCGGCGACGTCGCCCTGGTCGACGAATCGGGGCGTCCGGTTCCGGGATGTCAGAGGCCGAGCAGGTCGGCGGTCTCCTCGCCGAGATAGAGGCCGAGGGTCATACCGCGGCCACCCGGGCCGGCGACGACCCATACGTCTTCGTCGGCCTCCGCGCGGTGCACGAGCGCGTGGGGTCGATGCACTGGCTGTACACCCCGGCCCAGCGCCGGACGACGCGCGGCAGTCGGCGGCCGAGGAACTCCTCCGTCACTGCGACGAGGTGGTCGTAGGGTTCTTCGTCGACGTCGAAGTCGAACGGTTCGTCGTAGGCGTGGGTGTCGCCGGCGGTGAGGCCGCCGTGCAGACGCTGGACGCACGGCAACTGCATGCGATGCTGCGCGGCGACGGGTCGTTGCTCCTCGGAGGCGGTGAGCTCGTCGAGGGCGGTACCGGCGAATCCCGGGTAGTAGCGCAGGCTGTCGCCGTCGGCGATCGACGTGGTGAGGTCTTCGCCGAGCGGTGCGGTCTGCATCATCTGCAGCCGGACCCTGCGCAATGGCAGGTCGCGGGCGAGGCCACCGAGTGTCGCGCCGGGACAGACGAGAACGAGGTCGGTCTCGTGCACGGTGCCGTGGTCGTCGCGCACTGCACGGTCCCGCGGGCCGTGCGGGAGACGTCCCGGGCCTCTGTGGACAGCAGGAACCGGTAGCGGCCCGAGATGGCGAGATGTTGCCGGATCGCCGGGAGCGCGATGCGGGATTCGACGGCAGCGTCCGTGCTGCAGTGCAGTGCCGCGAGGAAGTTACCGCGTAGCGCGGGGTTACGGCGGCGCGTCTCGTCCGCATCGAGCAGGGCGAATCCCCGTCGCTGCGCGTCGTCGCGTGCGACCGCTTCCTCCGCGACGGCGACCTCGGCGGCGGTGCGCGGCAGCGTCAGCGTCAGCGAACCGTTCGCGCGGAAACCGACGTCGGGAACGCGGGCGCCGAGGTCCTCCCACAGCTCGCGGGACCGCAGGGTTAGGGCCGGTTCGTCGAACTCCCGGTGAAACAGTTGGTGTAGACCGGAATTCGGTTACGCTGGATGTGTGGCCACCGTCGTTCGCGAAGCGCGCACCCTCAAGCACCAGATCGTGCGCCGCCAGGTCGAGTGCCTCCTCGACCAGCTCAGCGTGGGAGATCAGGTCCCCTCCGAACGCGATCTCGCCACCCGGTTCGACGTCGCCCGCGAAACCGTCCGCCAGGCACTGCGAGAACTGCTCGTCGACGGCCGCATCGAACGGCGGGGCCGCAGCACCGTCGTCGCCGGCCCGAAGATCGTCCAGCCCCTCGTCATCGGTTCCTATACCGAAGCCGCCCTGCTCGAAGGGCGCAGCGCTGGGCGTGTGCTCGTCGCGTGGACCGACCTCGTCGCCGACGACGAACTGGCCTGCCGCCTCGGTCTCGAACCCGGCGATCCCGTCCTCGAACTCGAACGTGTCCTGCTCACCGACGGAGTGCATGTCGGACTCGAACGCACGCGCCTTCCCGCACACCGCTTTCCGGATCTGCGCCGGACGCTCGATCCGTCGTCGTCGCTGTACGCCGCGATCCGTTCCTACGGGATCACGTTCGCGCGGGCGGTCGAGCGGATCGAGACCACGCTGCCGGATGCGCGCGAGGCGGCGCTGCTCGACGCCGACACCCGCACACCGATGCTGCTGCTCGAGCGGATCTCCTACGACGAGAACGACGTCCCGATCGAGCATCGCCGGTCGCTCTACCGCGGCGACCGGATGTCGTTCGTCACGACCGTCACTCCCTGAGCAGCAGGTCAGTCGACGCCCAGGCCTGCTTCCCGCGCACGGACGATCGCGCTCGCCCGGTCGGCTGCGCCGATCTTGCCGAGGATGTTGGACACGTGGTTGCGCACCGTCTTCTGGCTGAGCACGAGTCGGCGGGAGATCGCGGCGTTGTCGAGTCCGCGGGCCACGAGGTCGAGGATCTCCCGCTCCCGTCCGGTCAGATACGGGAAAACTGCCGACGTGTTGCGGGAGTTCGCTACCGCCGCAAGGGCTTTCGCCGCGACCGCCGCACCGACGATCATCTCACCGTCGGCCACGGCCCGGATCGCCCGTTCGACCCCCGACGGATCGGCCCCTTTGACGAGATAACCCGAGGCACCGGCACGGATGGAGGCGATGAGGATGTCCTCGTCCTCGTGCATCGTGACCATCAGGATGCGGGTGCCCGGCGACTTCCGGAGGATGCTGCGGGCCGCGTCGATCCCCGATCCGTCGCCGAGTTCGATGTCCATGAGCACGACGTCGACATCGCCGATCACGACCTCGAGGGCCTCCCCCACCGAACTCGCCTGGCACACGACATCGATCCCGTCGAGAGTGCCCAGCAGTGCCGCCATACCGAGGCGGAAGACGGGATGGTCGTCGACGACCGCAACGCGTATCGCTCCGTTGTCGCTCATGATTCGGACCAGGGTAGCCGCGCCCGCACCACGACACCGCGCGGGTCGCCGGGTTCGATGCCCACCGTTCCGCCGACCTCCCGGGCCCGTTCCCGCATGCTCTGCGTCCCCACACCGATTCGTGCGTCGGTCGCGAGTCCTCGCCCGTCGTCGACGATGTCGAGGGCCAGCACGTCGCCCTCCGCCGCGACCCGCACCGTGCATTCGTCGGCACCGGAATGCCGTCGCGCGTTGATGACCGCCTCGGAGGCGATGCCGTAGGCGGCCCACGCGATCGGCCCGGACATCCCGGCGGGGAGGTCGGACCGCAGGTCGACGCGGAATCCCGCGCGGGCGTGGGTGATCACGAGTTCATCGAGTGCGGCGGTGAGGCCGAGTTCGTCGAGAACCGGGGGCAGCAGACTGCGCGAGAGCTCGCGGACACCGTCGACTTGCCGATCGAGTTCGCGGAGCAGTTCGTCGACGAGTCCGGCCGCGGCGTCCGGGTCGGTGGTGACGAGATTGCGTGCGCCCTGCAGGCCGAGCCGCACCCCGGCGAGCGACGGGCCGAGACCGTCGTGCAGTTCGCGGCGGATGGTGCGGCGTTCCTCGAGTCTCACCTCGGTGAGGCGGCGACGTGCGTCTTCGAGGTCCTCCGCCGACCGCAGGACGACGAGCCCGGCGTCGACGACGGTCGCGAGTTCGGTGAGCGCCCGCCGGCTGCGTGCCCCGAGCGATTCGCCCGGAGGTGCGGTGACGGCGAGGGTGGCGTCGCCGTTACCGACCGGAACCTCCTCGACGGGTCCGGTCGCGGTCCCCCAGCGTGCGATCACGTCGCCGCCGCGGCGCACCTCGACCGATTCGAGACGCAGTGCGGTACCGATTCCGGCGACGAGTTCGCCCAACAGCAGGTCGGGCGAATCGGCACCGGCGAAGTGCCGCCCGAGGATCCGGACGGCGCGTGCCGGGTCGACGCCGTCGCCGTAGACGAGGCGGTGCACCTTCCGGCCGAGCCACATCCGCACCGGCTGCACGGCCAGGGCGACGGCGGTGGCGGCGACCGCCTGGGCGAAGACCGATTCGTTCGGGAGCACCAGCGACACCGCGACCGTCACCGCGAGATAGGAGGTGACGAGCACGGCGGTGAGACTGCCGGCGAGCGCGGCGCGACCCACCGCGAGGTCGATGCCCCAGAGTCGTTGGCGCAGCACGACGGCGAGGATCGCGACGGGATAGAAGGCCTGCGTCGCGAGGTGGAGCAGCGGTGTGAGCATCCACGGCACGTCCGGGACCGCCAACGGGATGTACGAGGCTGTCATCAGGGCACTGCCGAGCGCGAGCCATCCCGTCCCGGATCGTTCGCCCGCCGAGGCGTGACGGCGACGCCACTCGACGTGCCCGGCGGTCAGGAAACCCACGGCCACAACGGGTCCGACGAACCAGATGTCGGCGATGTCGGTGAAGGTGCGCGCCCAGAAGAACCAGGCGATCGTCAGGACGCCGACGCCGATCCCGGCCCGCACCACGGGATCGGCCGGACGGTCGCGGACGAGCCACGGCACCACCAGGAACAACGCGAGTGTCCCGGGGATCCAGGTGGTGTTCTGCAGCGGACCGAGGAATCCGACGGGCAGTTCGGGGCGGACGAGGGCGAGCTGGGTCCAGCTGTAGGACATCGCTGCCACACCGACGCCGATCGACGCGACGGCCAGCAGGATCGGCACGGCGTGGACCCGGCGGGCGAGGATCACCCCGGCGACCGTCCCGTAGACGGCGGCTCCGACGACGTCGACGAGGAAGAACAGCTGGTCGGAATCGAGCGCGGGTCGTGCCGCGACGAACACGACGACGGCCGCAACGGCGAGCAGCCAGGAGGCGACGGCCACGACGGCGGCGGGTACCGGAGCCCCGGTACCCGCCGATCCGTTCGTCGTGACTGTGTCCTTCATGGTGCGGTGAGTATGCACCACTGTGTCCTTGATGCGGCAGGTATACGCCGCTGGGCCGCTCGCAGTGGCACTAACGTGCACGCCGGTCCGCGAGGGCGAAGCCGACTCCGGCCACCAGCACCCACACCGGGCCGGTGAAGCCGGCCATGTACTGCAGTGGGGAGATGCCGAGGAGCAGTGTCAGACCACCGAGAACGATGCTCGCCCAACCGATCCACCGGGGCGCCGCGCGGTGACGCAGGACCGCGACCGCGACCGCGACGCCGCTGACACCGGCACCGACCCACAGCCATGGGATGGTGCCCATCCAATGCGAGGCGAAGACCGCCACCTCGGGCACCATCTGATCGGTGTTGCCGAGGCCGAACAGCAACTCGGTGTCGAGTCCGGTGCCCATGAGGGTCGCGACCGAGGTGAGCACGAGACCGAATGCCGCGACCGTCGGCACGAGGCTGAATTCCGGAGTGCCTGCGCGCAGCCGGCGCTGCAGTCCGGCGGCAAAGACGAGCAGCAGCGTCGTCGACACCATCAGCGTCAGGTGCATGACGAGCATGGCCGTGCGCTGCCCGGCGAACTCGGTCATGATCGCCACCGCGTTGCCGGCGGTGCGCTCGTTGTATGCCGCGCTCATCGCCATGCTCGCCTGGATGCCCACGACGCCGGCGAGGCCGGCGACCGCACCCGTCCACGCCCAGAGCGAACCGGGGCCACGACGATCGGGAGCGATCGGCGCGAGGGGTTCGGTCTCGGTGCCGAGAGTGTTCATGAAGGTCCCTTCGGATCGGTGCGACGCCCTGCGCGTCGTAAAGGAACGATCCGGTGCCCGGTGTCCCGGGTGGAAGGGACGACTGTCCCGACCTTCCGGGATCGCCGCCGGCGTCCCTCGTCGGGCAGACGTCGTGCGCCTACCACAACCGAGGGGAGGTTGTGTGCGATTCTCCCGACGGAAACGCACACAACCTCCCCCACGACCGAGGATGCCGACGCGGATATTTCCGCGGGCTGCCGGATCCGCGTCGCCCCGAATTCACTCAGGGATTTCGGGTGCGGCGCTCGTCCGCCGAATGAAGAGCGGCGACGGACGCGAAGGCCGCAGCCAGTACCAGTAACAACAACACAACATTGAGTGCCATCGAATGTCCTTTCACGGGGCCGGGCGAATTTCTCCCGACTTCGAAACAGGCGCTCCCCTCTTCTATCCTATTTACGAGAAATATGCGAGTCGACGCATTTTCCACCGGCGAATTCGATACGTTCGCAATTCGCACGCCGCGGAATTCCGGGGCGGATATTCCGTGGGGAAATGCGGCGGATCAGCCCAGTGACCTGCGCCTCATGCGCGCCTGCCGGCGGTAAGCAGTGCCCCGTCGGTTCCTAGGGTGGTACGACGTGGCGGAAGCGAGCGGAGATCATCGGGTCGTCGACCTTCCGCTGCCCACCCCCGCCCCGTTGCGGACGGCGATGCTGTCGGTTCCCCGGCAAGGACGCCGGTGGCCCGGCGCCGCGCGCGCAGCCGCCACGGTCGCGGTGCCCGGTCTCGTGGGCGTCGCTCTCGGATTCGGCGCCGTCTCCGCCATCGCCACACTCGGCGCTTTCGCCGTCGTCTACGGCGAGCAACGCCCCTATCGCGTCCGTGCCCGAGCGGTCGCCGTCATCGGGACGGTGCTCGTGACACTGGCGACGATCGGTGCCCTCGCAGGTTCGGTCGTCCACCACGAACTGGCCGCGGGCGGGTCGGCGTGGTGGTACCTGGTGGTCGTCGCGGCGATGACCGCGACCGTCGCGGTGTGCGCCTTCGTCGTCGACGCCCTGCGGATGGGTGCGCCCGGCGCCTTCCTGATGTTGCTGTCCCTCGAGATCGCATCCGCTCTCCCCGCGCTGGGAGTGTCCGTCCCGACGGTCTCGGCGTGGACCGCGATCGGCGCCGGAACGGCCGTCGTGGCCTCCATGTCCGGTGCCCCGTTCCGGCCGCGAACCCCGGAACGCACCGCCGTGGCCGCGGCGGTCGCTGCCGTCGACGCGGTCTTCGAGGAGAACTCACCCGGCAATCGCCGCGCCGCGGTCCACGATCTGCACGCGGCCTGGCAGTGCCTGCACGACGCCGGACTCATCGATTCGGGGCATCCGCTGGAGCAGACGCTGCGCGCGGCGCACCTCCGATGCGCGGAGACACTGGACGAGCGTCCGCGGGACGAGGCAGTTCCCGAGGACGATCTGCGACTGCGGACCCCGCTGCGACGCCCCTCCGTGCGGTACCGCCTCGCGCGCGCCGCGCACCTGCGCAGCCGGTCGGCGACGATCGCGGTGCGCCTGCTCGTCGCGGGACCTCTCGCCGGGACGATCGCCATCGCGCTGGGCGTCGGACGTCCCGACTGGGCGGTCATCACGGCCGCGATGATCCTGCATCAGGGACCGGATCGGATCCTCGGCTCCTACCGGGCGGCGCACCGCTTCCTCGGCACCGTGCTCGGACTCGTCCTGGTGGCCTGCCTGACGCCTTTCCATCCCGGTGGTGTCGCCCTCGTCGTGGTGCTGGCCGCGGTGATGGCCGGCACGGAAATGTTCCTGGTGCGGAACTACGGCCTGGCGATGGTCTTCATCACCCCACTCGTCGTCGTCCTCGGCGGGTTGGGTGCCCCCGGCGATCTGGTGACGGTCGCGCGCGACCGCTTCCTCGAGACCGTTGTCGGCGTCCTCGTCGCGCTCGCGGTGCTGTGGGGCGTACTTCCCCGGGCCCACCGTCGCGTCCTCGACTTCGCCGACGGCCGCGTCCGCGACGCCGTCACGAGAATCGCCGCGTCGACGGACGTCCGCGAGCTGCCCGAACTGCGCCGCGACCTCGAGTTCGACCTCCACGCATCCACCACCGCGGCCGTCATCGCCGCGCACACCGAGCCGGCGTGGACCCGGGAACGCTGGATCGAGCACCGCCGTCTCCACGAACTCGGCTACCGGATCCTGACCCTCCCGGAACGACCGGGCCCCTGAAGCAGGGACCCGGTCGCTTCCGTCGGAATACGCGCCGTCGTCAGAACACCAGGACTGCGAAGACGGTCGAGAGGATCAGCCCCGCCATCACCGGCAGGAAGCACTTGCGGGCGAGATCGAGCACGGGCACCCGGGCGAAACCGGCCACCGCGACCAGCGAGGACCAGGCGATGATGACGCCGCCACCGGCCCAGATGTTGCCCATCTGACCGATCGCCGCGAGCGTCGAGGGGTCGACGTCGACGGCCGGTCCGAGAGCACCCGACAGCGCACCGGTGAGGGGCAGTCCGCTGAATCCGGACCCGTCGAGCCCGGCGACGAGGCCGATGAGCAGGATGCCGAAGGACGTGATGAAGGCGTTCTGCGGAAGGTGCGACTGCACCGTGGTCACGAGGTCGAACAGGATAGCCGGGCCTGCGGCGTCGGCGGAGATGCCGAGGATCGGTCCCGCGAACTCCGGATTGCCGATGAAGAAGAAGCCGGCGATCGGGAGGACGCAGCCCATGGCCTTGAAGGCGAAGACCAGGCCGTCGACGAGATGGTCCGAGGTGGTCTCGAGGAAACCTCCGCGGTCGGTCGACGCTGCGGCGGCGAACAGGATCAGCGCTGCGATCCCACCCACGATCGCGGCGGCGTCACCACCCTGCAGTGGCGGCACGACCTCGGTGAACTTGCCCAGCATCAAGTAGACGATGAACGCGAGGTAGGCGAGCGGCACGAGCATCGCGAACGCCTTCGCGGTACCGCGGCGTTCCTTCTCCGCCGCGGAGTCGGGGTCGGCGATCGGGTCGGACGGCGCCACGAGCACCGCCGTGGCCGTCGCCGCCTGCTCTCCGCCGCCGCTGGGGCCACCGGCGGGTTCCGGCCGACGCGGAGGACGGGAGCCACCCCCGTCGCCCGAGGAGTCGTCACGGGTCTCGCCGATGCCGCGGTCGGCTGTGTCACCGATGCCGCGGTCGGCTGCGGCCTCCCACTCGACGAGGAGGTCGGGGGACGGTGCACGCCAATGCCGCTTCTGCACGAGGTAGGTGATCAGCAGAGCCGTGCCGCCGACGATCAGGGACAGGACCATGGCTTTGTCCGCCACGGCGTCGGCCTCGACGCCGGCCGCCGATGCGGAGATACCGGGCGCCACCTTGATGATGTAGTCCGAGGACAGCGCCATGCCCTGGCCGCAGATCGCGATGACCATGCCCACCGACAGCGGGGACATGCCCGCGCGGATCGCGACGGGGATGAGCACCGCGCCGACGAGGGGCACGGCCGGGGTGGGCCAGAAGAACAGGGAGATCACGTAGGTGACCGCGGCGAGGACGAGGAAGCTGCTGGTGCCCGCACGCATGACCCGCCGGAACGGCGCGACCATCATCCGGTCGGCGCCGAGCTGGCGCAGCGCGCCGAGCATGGCCGTGACCATCGCGATGATGAGGAAGATGTTGAACAGTTCCTTCGCCGCGACGAGGCTCGCATTGAAGATGGCCGACAGTCCCGTGACGATGCTGCCGGAGAACGTCAGTGCGGTCAGGAAGGTTGCGACGACTGCAGGAACGACGATGTTCTTCCGCAGGGCCATGGTGGCCAGGATGACGAGGATGCCGGCCAGGTAGACCCAGTGCGCGGCGGTGAGTTGTACGTCCAAGGCGATTCCTTCGACAGGGGGTGGAACGAGTCGGGCTGTGTTCGTGGACGGTGAATGGGAACTCGATGTATTGGGGGAACTTTCCGCTACGGCCCGTGCTCGGTCAACGAGAACGGTGCACAGTGCCCGCCACGCTAGTTGTGCACTGTGTTCCACTTTTGCGATTTCGTGACGACGAAGCGCTCCGGTGTGAAATATTGCTACGAACATGTGTCGCGCGCCCCGCGCCGCCCTCACGACGTCGTCGAATATGCACCCTGCACCGGCTTACGCGGATCCGATGTGCACCTTCACTCCGCGATGGCGATGCATCCGACGGTAGCGCAGTGCGAAAGTGGTTCGACGGTACGAACCGTGCCGCGCAGTTCCCCGAGGTTCCGGAGAGTTCGATGACCACTCGCACCGATACACCGGCAGCGCCGGCAGCCGAGACGGATACGGGCACTCCCCTGGCCCTGTCCGCCCTGCTCGCCGGAACCCTCGTCGGGACATTGAGCAACAACATCATCAATGTCCCACTGCCACAGATACTTTCCGACTTCGACGCGAGCCTCGAAGACGGCGCACTCCTGGCCGTCGGCTTCCTTCTCACTTTTGCTGCGACAATGCCCCTTGCAGGGTACATCGGTGACCGATACGGTCGGCGTCGCGTCTACTGCGGTGCCCTGCTCGGCACCGCGATCTGTGCTGCCGGAGCGGCGACGGCGCCGACCCTCGAGATCCTCGTGGTCTGGCGCGCCCTCGGCGGAGTCGCGGCGGCTGCATTCGCGCCTGCTGTCATGGGGTTGATCGCGTGGCTGTTCGGCGCGCATCGACGCGCACGCGCGGTGGGCGCGTGGGCCACCGTGAACGGACTCGGTCAGGCCATCGGCCCCACCCTCGGCGGTTTCGTTGCGGGACATTGGGGTTGGCGATGGGTATTCGTCCCGATGATCCCGATTGCACTGATCGGTCTTGCCGGGACGTTGCGCTGGATCCCGATCTTCCCCGGCCGCCGGATGACCCTCGACGTGCCCGGTGCGATCGCACTGACCCTCGGTTCCGCCGGAGTCGTGCTGGGACTGAGCATGTTCGGACAAGCAGGTGTTCCCACGTCCGTCGCGGGGATCGCCCTGGCGGTCTCGATCGTCGTACTGGTCGGTTTCGTCGTGCACTGCCTACGCGCGGACGTGCCGTTCGTCGACGTCCGACTGTTGGTCGAGAGCAGATTCGCGCGGAGCGCGGCCGCCGCCTTCGCGCAGATGTTCTGCCTGGGCGCCGCTCTGCTGGCGGTGCCGCTGCGGTTGCACGCGACGGGCGCGTCGACGGCCACGGCCGGGGCGATCCTGTTCGCACTGCCCGCAGTCATGGCGGTCCTCGCACCGGTGGTCGGCCGCACTGTCGATCGCGTCGGCGGACGGCACATGTTGCGGGCGGGACTGGTGGTGCTGCTCGTCGGTCAGATCGCGCTTGCCGTCGTCCTCTCGGCGGACGAACCGCGGCTGTGGCTCGTCGCGACCGTCCTGGCGATCACCGGTGCCGGCATCGCCGCCGTGCAGACCCCCGCGGCGGCCGGCTCGACGCGGTCCCCGGCGGGCGAGCGCGGGACGGGCCTGGGGGTGTTCAACCTGATCCGCTTCGGCGGCTCCGCCGTCGGGGCCGCGTGGGTGACCGTCGCGCTCGGTTCGTGGACGGTCGGACCGCTCTTCGCGGTGTGCGCCGTGGTCGTGTGCGCGGGGTTCGCCGCGTCGTTCCTGGGGGCCGACCCCGAGGATCACGCACCGACCGGCTCCGAGTCGACCGCTCTCAGCGGTAGTTGATCTCGTTCTCGACCGAGGTGCGCAACCGGTCGAGAAGCTCGAGGCGGACGGCGAGCCAGGCCGTGAACTGGTTCTCCGGCAGCCGGACGTCCATCCCCATCGCACGGGAGATCCGGTCCAGCTTCGACAGCATCGTGTTGCGGTGGACCGACAGCTCCCGCGCCGCCGCGTTGACGTTCCCGCCGGCCGCGAGATAGGCCAGCAGGGTGTCGTACAGGTCGGTGCCGGGCTTGAGCGTCCCGAATACGTCGCCGACGAATCTGCGGCTGCGATCGGTCTCGGCGACCAGCTCGAGCACACCGTAACCCCGCAGGTCGCGGTAGGCCACCGAACCCGACATCCCGAGCCGCTGCCCGATGCCGAGCGCCACGCGGGCCTGCCGGTAGCTCTCCCGGATCTGGTCCACGCCGACGGCCGGAGCGCCGTGGGCGACGGGCACCGGACGCACGCGCCGGCGGGACAGGTCCTGCGACACCGCGTCGGCGTATTCGGCGATCTCGAGTTCGACGTCGCTCGGGTCGCGGTAGCGGAGCGACCGCACCACCACCAGGACGTCGCCGATCACCGTGACATACGAGCGCACCGACGGGTGGGGCAGGACGCTCGCCGCGTACCGGGCCAACCGCAACAGTCCACCGGATTCGTCGCCACCCGGACCGGCCGGGTTCTCCCCGTAACCGGGCGCGACGAAGACCGCGAACGACGAGGTGAGATCGATGTCGTGGTACTCGGCGCGCGCCTGCATGTCGTGCTGGCTGGTGAAACTGCCGTGCACCAGCGCCTGCACGAAATCGCCGCGGGCCCGTTCCTCGGCCTCGTCGACACTGCGTTGCCGCAGCATCTCCGATCCGATGATCGCCGTCGCCTGTTCGGTGACGACCGCGTGCTGGGCCAGCTCGTGCGGTCCGGGAGACGCGCCCGAGGCGAGCACGACCACCCAGCCCTCGAACCGTTTGCCGAGCCGGATGGTGCTGGCCGTGCACGTCCAGGGTGTGCCTCCGACGACCTCCTCCAGCACGCGGGTGTCGTGGGGGGCGTGACGTTCCGCGGCCGTCACCGTCGACAGCTGCTTGTGCAGTATCGCCGAGATCTCTTCCGCCCGAACGGCATCCACGCCGTGGAAGGCGACGGCCTGACCACGTGCATCGAGTGCGATCGCCGGATGCTGTGCGAGCGCCGAGACCTCCTTGACGAGCAGGGTCAGTCCCGCGCCGCGGTGCAGCAGACCGGCGAGCGTCGAGTGCACGTGCGCGGAATAGCGCATGACGTGCACTTCCTGCATCAGCGACCGCTCGGCGAGCAACCGGTTGAGTGCCGCGAATCCGACGGGCAGGTCGAGTTCGATCACCACCAGTCCTGCCGGCCAGGACATTCCGGCGGGCACCGCGCCGTCGACGACCAAGGCCGCCGCGTCGCGGGCCGCGAGCGCGGACAGGGCGTGCGCGCTGTCGGCCAGTGCCTCCGGCCGCATGTACACGGCGACGCCGGTGAGATCATCGAATCGGCCGACGACCTCGCCGAACGGCAGCACCCAGGTGAGCGCCCGGTCGAGATCGGCCTCCCGATCCACGACCCGGGCGCCCTCCATGAGCGGTTCGTCGAGCAGCCCTCGGACTGTCAGACGCGGGCTCGATTCCATGGGGACCTGCTTCCATCGGGAGCATCGGCGGGCTGTGAGGGGGGTGGGCCCGTCGACACCGTGGCGGTGTGCACTTTCTACACCAGATACCAGAGTCATGCGCCCCAGACGCATGTGCACTGTGTACACCGAATCCCGAAAACGACGGTGATCCTGACCGTCCCCATCGGCGCACGGCCCTGTTAGAAATGAGCCACGCCGGACACACCGCTCCACCGCTCCGGCACCCGCCGACACTTCAGCGACGCGACATCGGCGGGACGCACACGGATCCCGACGCGGACCAGGAATCGTCCGACTCTCCGACCCGACTCCGAAAGTGGAGACCAATGCATCGAATCCACCGCATCACCCTCGACGACGCACTCCCCCTGCTGGCCGCCGGCCGCGCGAAGGCCGAGGAGATCGGCGTGAAGCAGACCCTCTGCGTCTGCGACGAGAGCGCGAACGTCATTGCTCTGCACCGGCTTCCCGGCGCCCGCCTCACCGGCGTCGAGATCGCCATGGCGAAGGCGTTCACCGCCGCCGGCCACGAGCGCGCCACCCACCTGTTCAACGAGGGTCCCAACGGACCCGCACTCCCCGGCAACGAAGCGTTCGGCATCAGCCACATGCTCCCCGGGAAGTTCGCGATCTTCGTCGGCGGCTTCCCCCTCGTCTACGACGGACAGATCGTCGGCGCCGTCGGCATCAGCGGCGGCAACGGCGAGCAGGACAAAGCGGTCGGCGCCGCCATGATCGCCGAATTCGAAGCCCTGACCTCCGCGATCAACGCCTGATCGCATCCCCCCGCACGACCTCCTCATCGAAAGGCATCATCATGACCGAACTGCTCGGACGCGACGAATTCCGCGCCGCACTCGAAGACGCCATCAAGGGACGCGAAGCGAAGAACGCATCGTTCAGCAAGGCGTGGGCCGAGGGCAAGCTCGAGAAGCACCACTTCGCCCGGTGGGCCGAGAACCACTACCACTACGTCGGCCCCTTCGCCGACTACCTGGCGAACATCTACTCCAACACCCCCGATCACTTCACCGACGCCAAGGACTTCACCCTCCAGAACATGTACGAGGAGGAGCTGGCCGACATCCGGCACACCGACCTGCTCATCAAGTTCGCCGAGGCGTGCGGCACCACCAAGGAGCGCGTCGAGGATCCGAACAACATGAACGCGGTCACCCGCGGACTGCAGGCCTGGTGCTACGCGGTGTCGCAGCGCGAACACTTCGTCGTCGCCACCGCGGCCCTGGTCGTGGGCCTCGAATCGCAGGTGCCGAGCATCTACAAGAAGCAGATCGTCCCGCTCCGCGAGGTGTACGGCTTCACCGAGGACGAGATCGAGTTCTTCGACCTGCACATCACCTCGGACGTGGTGCACGGTGAGCGCGGCTACCAGATCGTCCTCGACTGCGCCGACACCCCGCAGCTGCAGCAGCGCTGCCTGCAGCTCGTTCGCTGGGGAGCGGAGATGCGTTTCTCGTACACGAAGGGCCTGTACGACACGTACGTCGCCCCCGATCTGGAGCTGGCGTCCGCCTGATCCGATGCGCGGGAGCGGAAGTCGCTCGCGGCTTCCGCTCCCGGTCTCGCACACGAGCGAAGGAGAAGCATGTCCACCGAAATCATGGGCAGCGGGACCGCCGGCACCGACACCGCCGCGGAGTCCCCGACCTGGGTCGCCGTCGCCACGGTGAAAGAGGTGACCCGCCGCCGCAAACTCCGCGTGGAGGTCGACGGCCTCGCGATCGCACTGTTCCATGCGAACGACCGCATCTACGCCTTCGCCGACCTGTGCATCCACCAGGACCGTTCGCTCGCGAAGGGCACGCTTCTGCACGGCCGGGTCATCTGCCCCGGCCACCAGTGGCGCTTCGATCTCGAGACCGGATACGAAGAGGACCAGGACCTCTGCCAGCCGGTCTATCCCGTCCTCGTGCGCGACGAGACCGTCCTCGTCGACCCCACCCCGCGTCCGGCACCGGCCGCATCCGGAAAGGAGTGCTCGGCATGACCGTTCGCACCGTAGTCACAGTGGGCGCCGGCCAGGTCGCCGCCGTCGCCGCACGCACCCTGCGCCGCCGCGGCTTCGACGGACGTATCGTGCTGCTCGGCGACGAGCAGCACGCCCCCTACCAGCGCCCACCCCTGTCGAAGGAATTCCTCGCAGGCCGCGAAGGAGTCGACTCACTCGCACTGCTGACCCGGAAATGGCTCGACGCCAACGACATCGACATCCGAAAGGGTGTGTCGGTTCAGCGCATCGACACCGCGACCCGCACCGTCGAGTTCGACGGCGGCGAGATCGCCGCCGACGCGATCGTCCTCGCCACGGGCGGACGCCCCCGCACCCTCACCACCACCGGATCCCGGCCCGATCTCGTCCACTACCTGCGCACCCTCGACGACGCGACCGCCCTCGCAGCCCGCCTGACCCCGGGCTCGAGTCTCGCGATCGTCGGCGGGGGCTTCATCGGACTCGAGATCGCAGCGACCGCAAGATCTCTCGGCGTGACGGTGACGGTCCTCGAACAGGCCGAACACCTCCTCGGAGGCATCCTCGGCGAGCAGGTCGGCCGGCACTGCGCCGAACTGCACCACCGCAACGGTGTCGACCTGCGCGCCGGCACGGGCGTCGCCTCGGTGACCACCTCCGATGATGGCGTGCGGATCGAGACCACCACCGGGATCGTCGAGGCCGACGCCGTGGTCGTCGGCATCGGCATCGTCCCCAACACCGACATCGCGGCGGCGAGCGGACTCGCCGTCGACGGCGGGATCGTGGTCGACGCCACCGGGCGCACCTCGGTCGAGAACATCTATGCGGCAGGCGATGTCGCGAAGCGGTTCTTTCCGCGCGAAGGCCGGCACGTGCGCGTCGAACACTTCGACAACGCGAACCGCCAGGCCGCGGTGGTCGCCGACACGATCGTCGGGCGGCAGTCGCTCTCCGACGACCCGCACTGGTTCTGGTCCGATCAGTACGACACCAACATCCAGTTCGCCGGATCAGCTTCCGGAACAACCGAACTCGTCGTCCGCGGTGACACCGACAGCGGAGAGTTCTCGGTCTTCTACCTCGCCGGCGACGTTCTGACCGCTGCCTTCGCGATGGACCGCGGCGAGGACATCATGGCGGCCCGCGAACTCATCGGCCGCAGGGTCGACGCAGCGCTGCTCGCCGACGAGGACACCGATCTGTGGGAGATGTACGAGGAGGTCGAACCCGCATGACGATCACCGGACTGAACCACATCGACGGCAACTGGGTACCGGCCGCCTCCGGCGCGGTCTTCGAACGCCGCAACCCCGCCGACGAGACCGATCTGATCGGCACCTTCCCGGACTCCGACGCCATCGACGTCCGCAACGCGGTCGATGCTCTCGACAAGGCCGCGCCCGAATGGGCCGCCGCCCCGCCCGAACGCCGCGCCGCGATCCTCGAAGCAGCCGCCGACCACCTCGCCGCACACTCGGCCGAACTCGTCGACGAACTGATCCGCGAAGAGGGCAAGACCCGCGCCGAGGCGTCGATGGAGGTGACTCGCACCCCCATGAACCTGCGCTTCTACGCAGGTGAGGCACTGCGCGCCACCGGTGCGACCTTCCCGGCCCCCGGATCCACGACGATCTACACCGTGCGCGAACCGATCGGGATCGTCGGTGCCATCACACCGTGGAACTTCCCGCTCAACATCCCCTCCCGCAAGCTCGGTCCGGCGCTCGCCGCCGGCAACACGGTGCTGTTCAAGCCGTCCGAGATCACCCCGCTGATGGGGCAGCGACTCGTCGAGGCCCTGCTCGCCGGTGGTCTGCCGCCCGGCGCGATCGCACTCGTCCAGGGCGACGGCAAGGCAGGCGCGGCCGTGTCCGGCGACGAACGGGTCGCGGCCGTGACCTTCACCGGCTCCACCGAGGTCGGACGCGCCATCCACCGCAGCGTCGGCCCCGACCGGCGCGTGCAGCTGGAGATGGGCGGCAAGAACCCCGTCGTCGTGCTGGCCGACGCCGACCTCGACGCCGCAGCCGCACTGATCGTCAAGGGCGCCTTCGGATTGTCGGGCCAGGCGTGCACCGGCACCAGCCGTGTCGTCGCCGTCGACGCGATCCACGACGAACTGCTCGAGAAGGTCGCCGAACGCACCCTCGCACTGCGGGTGGGACCGGGTTCGGGTGCCGCCGTCGATGTCGGCCCGCTCGCGGGTCGCGGTCAGCTCGACAAGTTCCTCGAGTACGTCACCATCGGCACGGACGAAGGCGCACGGCTCGTGTGCGGCGGCGTGCGATGCGAGGACGACGCGCTGCGAGACGGATTCTTCGTGCGGCCCACAGTGTTCGCAGACACCGCCCCGGGGATGCGCCTGCTCACCGACGAGATCTTCGGCCCGGTCCTGGCCTTCCAGCGCGCCGGCTCCTTCGACGAGGCCCTGGCTCTGGCGAATGACACCGCCTTCGGGCTCAGCGCCTCGGTCGTCACCCGGAGTCTGTCCGCTGCACAGCGTTTCATCGCCGGGTCGCGGACCGGGCTCGTGAAGGTCAACCAGCCCACGACGGGAATGGCCATGAACGCGCCGTTCGGCGGCTACAAGCAGTCGAGCACGCAGACCTTCAAGGAACAGGCCGGCCCCACGCTCATGCAGTTCTACCAGTCCGAGAAGACCGTCTATCTGTCCCCCGACGCCTGACCGGCGACACCGACCCTCGACAAGCCTGGAGGAAAGACCATGGAGTTCAAGCGAGTGGCCCGATCCGGGCAGGTGCCCGAAGGCATCGTCCGCCGGTTCTACGCCGAGGACTACGAGTTCGCCATCTCCCGACTGGACGGCAAGGCGTACGCGACGTCCAACTACTGCTCACACCTCGACTGCCTGCTGTCGTCCGGCAAGCTCGTCCAGGACGGCATCGGATGCTCCTGCCACGGAAGCGCATTCGACCTCGAGACCGGTGAGCCGATCTGCCCGCCGGCCACCGAGCCCATCAAGACCTATCCGTGCGAGGAGCGCGACGGCGAGATCTTCGTCGGGATCGACCCCGCCGAGCCGCCGGAAGGACCCCGTCGACGTCGGATGCGATCGGCATGAGTCGGCGCGCGACACGACCGGCGACGGTCGCGACCGGAGGCATGGTCGCGTCGAGTCATCCGCTCGCGAGCCTCGCCGGGGTCCGCGTCCTCGAGGACGGTGGCAACGCCGTCGACGCGGCCCTGGCGATGGCAGCGGTCACGTGGCTGACCCTGCCCGGGCAGTGCGGCATCGGCGGCGACGCGTTCGCCGTGGTCCGCGAGCCCGACGGGTCGGTGTGGACCGTCAACGGCAGCGGTTACGGACCCGACGGCGGTACACCGGATTTCTACCGGGCACGGGGACTCGACACGATCCCGCTCGACGGGGCGCTCGCCGTCGCCGTTCCCGGCGCACCCGCCGCGCTGGCGGCACTGCACCGGCGGGGAGCGAGCAGGTCGCTGCCCGAACTGTGGGCGCCGGCAGCCCGGATCGCCGAGAGCGGCCTGCCGTGCTCGGCGAAGACCCGAACCGACGTGCAGACCGCTCTGCATGCGATCCGCGGCGACGCCGGACTCGCCTCGGTGTACGCACCGGGCGACCGGGTCCCGCGCCTCGGCGACGTGCTTCCCCAGCCCGATCTGGCCCGCACGATCCGTGCCCTGGCCGAGGATCCGGCATCGTTCTACACCGGCACGCTCGCCGAACGCTGCGTGGCTGCGCTGCAGGGGGGCGGAGCACCGTTCAGCGGCGACGAATGGCAGGCCGGGGCGTCAGTGGACGCGGAGGCGGCGCTCACCGGCAGCTATGCCGGTCACGTCGTGCACCAGACCCCGCTCCCCACACCGGGATGGATGGTGCTGCACCAGGCCGCCCTGTGCGACGACGCGCTCGGCACCCACCCTGTGCTCGGCGCGGCATCGATCGACCGGATGGCCCGCGCGGCCACCGTCGCCTTCGAAGACAGGCTCCGCTGGTGCTCGTCGGACAACGACGGGGTCGCACGGGTGCTCGATCCCGCGAACATCGCAGCCGGTCGCGCACGGATCGACGGGCGTGCACCGGCCGAGGCGTTCGCCGTCTCCGCCGGGGACACGACGTCGTTCGTCGCCGTGGACTCCGAGGGGCGGGCGGTGTCGTTCATCCACTCGCTGGCGTTCACCTTCGGAGCGAAGCTCACCGTGCCCGGCACCGGCATCGTGCTCAACAACCGGCTCGGTCGCGGTGCCTACCTGATCGACGGGCATCCGAACGAGGTGGCGCCGCGCCGCAAGCCCCTGCACACACTCAACGCGTGGATCGTCACCGACTCGGCGGGTGAGCTGCGGCATGTGGGCAACACGCCCGGTGGCGACGGCCAGGTGCAGTGGAACATGCAGTTGCTGTCGCACCTGCTCGACCACGGTCTCGACCCCCAGGAGGCGGTCTCGGCGCCGCGCTTCACCGTCTTCCCGGGATCGGACGCCAACGTGCTCGGCGAACCGACCGCATTGCGGATCGAAGGCGACGTCGCCGACGGCGTGTGCGACGAACTGCGCGAACTCGGCCACCTGGTGGAAGTGCTCGAACCACTCGACGCCGAGGGCAGCGCGCAGGTGATCTCGATCGACGACCGCGGGGTGCTCTCCGGCGGCAGCGATCCACGACAGGAGGGGGTGGCTCTGGGTGTCCTCTGACATTGCTTCGCCATGGGTGTCCACTGATGTGACCGCTGTCGCACCGCGTCCGCAGGGGCGATACGTCCCGGCCGTGTTGGCCGGCGACACCGTCCGCACGGCGGGCATGACCCCACGGCGAGACGGCGAGCTGATCCTCACCGGACGGGTCGGCGCGGAGGTCACCGTCGAACAGGCCCGGGCCGCCGCGGTCGTCGCGGTGGGCAACGCGTTGGCAGCGATCCGCGCGACGCTGCCGGAGGCCACGTCGTTCCGGCCGGTCGAGATGGTCGTCTACGTCGCGAGCGCGCCCGGTTTCGTCGATCTGTCGGTGGTCGCGGACGGCGCGTCGGACCTGATCGAACGCGAACTCGGTGTGGATGCGCTACCGGCGCGCACCGCCGTCGGCGTCCACACCCTGCCCGGCGGGGCACCGCTCGAGATCGCGCTGACCGCCGTGTGCGGATAGACGGAGGTTCACAATCCTGGTGGTCGACCATCAGGGTTGTGAGCCTCGTTTCTCGGTTGTGAACCTCGGGGACTAGTGCTCAGCGCTTGGCGCCGATGTCCTCGAGTTCGGCTGCAAGATCGACACTCTCGGACGGTCGCTGCCACCGATACACTCCGCCACCCTGGGCGTAGGAGAGGTGACCGCCGAGAGCGCCACCGACTCCGACCGCGCCGAGACCGATCAAAGTCCACATCGTCCCCGCCCGGTCGTGGCGGGCACGTCGCGCGCGATAGGACGTCGCCATGCAGATCACCCCGATCGCGTTGGACACGGCGTGCACCGCACCGACCCTGCGCTGAGGGGCATCCTCCAGGGTGGAGAAGTCGGTGTAGCCGGTGACGATCGTCGGGACCGCCGCGCCCAGTCCCAACGCGACGAGTCGCCGGGACGCGGTGCGCTGCCCGGGCAGCGCGTCCAACGCCGCCGCGGACACCCACGACCCGATCGGGACGGTGACGAGAAGCGGATGGACGGGGTGTCCGAGCCAGGAACCTCGGAGCAGGTCGTCGACGACGGAGCCGTCGAGGACTCGCCGCATGCGCTGCGCGATGCGCTCGGCGGGCCGATCCACAGCGTCGAACGATTCGACGGCGCGCAGGAGTTCGTGCAGGTTCATGATGAGGCGATACCCGTCGGCAACAGATACGAATCGCCGGGTGAGCGCGATGCGACGGCACCCTTCGATCGCTGGACCTGAACGTCCGGCGTCAGGAAATAGTGCAACGGCCGGTTGCACAGTTGGCTCGCGACGCGGTCGATGCGACCTGGAACGAGCTCACGACGGACCGCACCGACGGAGACAACCTGCAGACCTGACACCGTTCGTCGGCAACTCCAGGCCCGGTACGACTACTTCTCGTCGAGCGGTTTCGCTCCCAGCACGTCCTTGAGCAGTTCGATCGCGACTTCCTCCGGATCGCGGCGCGTCGACGGGTCGCGGGGCGTGGCGGCCTCGGCGAACATCTCCTCGACGTCCGCCTCCGTCATCTGCGACGGGTCGGGCGGCGGCGCGTCGTAGCCGGGGCCCGGGTCGTCGGGAAGATCGGGGGCTTCGGGCGGCGGGATGTCGTCGACGCTCTCCACGGACGGACGCGTGAACGTCGGGGCAGCCGACGGTGCGGCCGCCGGTCGCTGCGGCGCGGCGGGGGCTTCGGCGGGTGCGGGCGGCGCGGCATTCTTCGCCTGGCTCGGCCGGGAGAAACGCGGTTGACCCGCCGGACGCGAATTCTTTTCGGGTGCCGGGGTTCTGGCAGGCGCCTCCGCAGCAGCGGATCCGTGGACGCAGGTGACCTCGAACTCTCCACCGAAGACCGCCTTCAGCGCATCGGCGATGACCGTGGCGTTGCGCGCGTCGGCGAGTCGCTTCGCGAGCGGAGCGGAGTCGTGCACGAGAACGACGCGGGTGCCGTCGACCGATCGGACCGTGGCGCCCGAGAGCATCACCTCGACGGTGCGGCTGCGTTCGCGGACCTTCGCGCGCACCTCCGACCACACGCCCCGCATCTGGGCTGCGTCGGGACCGCCTGCCGCGCGGGCGGGTTCGGGCTCGGGTTCGGGAGCAACCGGCTCCTCGGGGGCGGGCGTCGGAACCTCCTGCGCGGCAACCTCGTCGGGCACACTCTGCGGCTGTGGAGCCTCCGGGACGACGGGAGGTTGCGCGGCGGCGGGAGGCGGTGTCGGGGCAGGTGTCGGCTGGGCCGGTTCGGGCTGCACCGGTGCCTGCTGGGCAGGGGGTTGCTGGGCAGCTTCCGGCTGCGGCTGAGCGGCCTCGCGGGGCTGAGCAGTCTCGCGGGGCTGAGCAGTCTCGTTGGACGGTGCGGCAGGCGCCGCCTCCGCTGCCCGGCGCTGGGAGGGACGCTGGAAACGTGCCGCGGGTTCGTCGGGCGAGATGGGCGGTGCGGCAGGCGCGGCGGGTACTGCCACCGGCTTCGGCGCGACACTTCCCGCCGGGGCTGCGACGATGCCCTGCTCGAGTCGTTCGAGGCGTTGCAGGACAGCGGTTTCCGCGTCGGACGCCGCGGGGAGCAGCATGCGCGCGCACATCACCTCGAGCAGCAGACGCGGCGACGTCGCACCGCGCATCTCGCCGAGCCCGGCGTGCACGATCTCGGCGTAGCGGGTGAGGGTGGCCGGGCCCAGGCGGGTCGCTTCGTCGCGCATCCGCTCGAGGACGTCGCCGGGTGCGTCGACGAGTCCGCGCTCGGCGGCGTCGGGGACGGACTTCATGAGGATGAGATCGCGGAGCCGTTCGAGAAGGTCGACGGCGAAGCGACGCGGGTCGTGCCCGGCGTCCATGACCTTCTCGACGGTGCCGAACAGCGCCGCGCCGTCGCCGGCCGCGAGCGAATCGACGGCCTCGTCGATGAGAGCGACGTCGGTGACGCCGAGCAGCGACAGGGCGCGCTCGTAGGTGACGCCCTCGGGGCCGGCACCGGCGAGGAGCTGGTCCATCACCGACAGCGAGTCGCGGGGGGATCCACCGCCGGCGCGGATGACCAGCGGATAGACCGCGTCCTCGACCGGCACGTTCTCCTGGCCACAGATCTGCTCGAGCAGACCCCGCATCGCCGTGGGAGCGAGGAGCCGGAAGGGATAGTGATGCGTGCGCGACCGGATGGTGGGCAGCACCTTCTCGGGCTCGGTGGTCGCGAAGACGAAGATGAGGTGCTCCGGCGGCTCCTCCACGATCTTGAGCAGGGCGTTGAAGCCCTGCGTGGTGACCATGTGCGCCTCGTCGATGATGAAGATGCGGTAGCGCGATTCGGCTGGAGCGTAGAACGCGCGGTCGCGGAGTTCGCGGGTGTCGTCGACACCGCCGTGGCTCGCGGCGTCGAGTTCGGTGACGTCGAGGTTGCCTCCACCGCCCGGGCCGAGCGACACGCACGACCGGCACGTTCCGCACGGCGTGGACGTGGGGCCGGTCTCGCAGTTGAGCGAGCGGGCGAGGATGCGCGCCGAGGACGTCTTGCCGCATCCACGAGGACCCGAGAACAGGTAGGCGTGGTTGATGCGGCCCGTGTCGAGCGCCGTGCTGAGGGGCACGGTGACGTGCTCCTGCCCCACCACCTCCGCGAAGGTCGCAGGTCGATACTTCCGGTACAGAGCCACGCGCCGAGCGTACCGGCGGCTCCCGACATGCACGGAGGTCGGTCCGTCGACATCTGTGGCCGAGACCACTGTTGCGTTAACGATATATCGAGATCTATCGTGACCGTATCGACATAGAAGGAGACGCACAGATGCGAACCCACGAACATCCCCGCGGCCGTCGCCGCGCCATGCACGATCGAGATCTTCCCGGCGGCCCGTTCCGCGCCGACGGCCCCCGCCGTCGCGGACACCACCCGCACGACGAACCCGGCTTCCGCCCGCACCGCGGTGGCGGCGGACGGGGACACGGCGGCCCGCGAGGAGGACGACGCGGCCGAGCACAGCGAGGCGACGTCCGCGCGGCCGTGCTGCGCCTGCTCGGCACCGAACCGATGCACGGCTACCAGCTCATGGAAGCGATCGCCGGACGGACAGGCGGCGCCTGGCGCCCCAGCCCCGGCGCGATCTACCCGACGATCTCCCAGCTCGAGGACGAAGGACTCGTCACCGTCGAGAAGGAGGGCGGACGCAAGCTCGTCTCACTGACGGATGCGGGCCGCACGTACATCGACGATCCGGAAAACGAGCTCCTCGACCCCTTCGCCGCTCACGATCCCGATTCCGACGCCCCCGACCTGCGACTCGCACTGCGCGAACTGCAGGTCGCGACGCGGTCGGTCGCGATGAGCGGTTCCGACGCCGAGGTCGCCGCGGCACACGCGGTCCTCACCGGAGCCAAGAAGTCGCTGTACCGGATCCTCGCCGGCGACATCGACACGTCCGATCAGGAGTGAAGGCTCAGCCGCGGGCGAAGAGGCGGATGCGCTGCTCGCGGCTGCGCTCGAGATGAGCACGCATGTGTTCGCGGGCCGCGGACTCGTTCCGCGCCCGCAAGGCGTCGAGGATCTGCGCGTGCTCCCGGTTGAGCAGATCGGGCTCGCCGTAGTTGGACGGCGGCCCGGAGTCGTAGATCCGCAGCTGGGTGGTCAGACGCACGAGCAATGTCGTGATCGTCGTGTTGTGCGCGGCCTGCCACAGCGCCTCGTGGAACCGGAAGTTCCCGATGCGCACCGCGCCGTCGTCGGTGGCTGAGCAGCACGAATCGTGCAGTCGCTCGAGCCGGGCCATGTCGAGATCGGTGTGCCGGATCGCCGCGGCGCCGGCCGCCTCGGATTCGAGCGCGACGCGCGCCGCATAGATCTCGATGACGTCCTCGGGGGTGCCCGAACGCACCCGGAAGCCGCGACTGGCCCGTTCGAGCAGACCGTCGTGCGCGAGCCAGTTGAGCGCCTCGCGGATGGGGGTGCGGGACGCCCCGTAGGTCTCGCTGAGCTGGGTCTCGTGCAGAGCGGCGCCGCGTGGGAACTTCCCCGCCAGGATGTCCGAGCGCAGGCGCAGGTACTGCTTGGAGGTCTGGTCGTCGCGCCCGGTGGGCGATTCGACGAGAAGAGAGCTCTCCAGCTCGGCCGTCGCGTCCTGCTCGGTCATCTACACCCTCCGTAGGCATGCCGTTTACGTGCGCCGATTATGCCACCGTGGACTTACGAATACTTGCGTATACGTTATTCGTCGTTTAGCGTCGCTCCTCGAACACGACGAGAGGACCCAACGCGTGACCGAGGCGGCTTTCCGGGACGAACAGGTGCTGATCAGCGCCGAAGAGCTCGCGAGCGACCCCGGCGCCCACACGGTCCTGCACGCCACGGTCACCTTTCCGAAGCCCCGTTTCGACGGCGACTACCGTCCGGAATCCGGCTACGCGACCTGGCGCGCTGCGCACATCCCGGGCTCCGTGCACGCCGACCTGCTCGGCGGATTCAGCGCCCCCGGCACCGACCTGCACTTCTCCCGCCCCGCCCCGGACGACCTCGCGGCCGCCCTGACCGAACTCGGCGTGACCCCCGACACCGACCTCGTGATCTACGACGACGGCGGCATGACCTGGGCGTCCCGGCTGTGGTGGATGCTGCGCAACATCGGTGTCTCCGCCCGCGTCCTCGACGGCGGCTTCGCCCGCTGGACCGCGCTCGACCTGCCCGTGGAAACCGGCGACGCCGCCGAGCGCACTGCCACCACATCCCGGACCGGGCTGCCCGACCACGGCCTGTGGCGCGATCGCGACGACGTGCTCGCCGTGGTGTCCGGTGACGCACCGGGCACCCTCGTCTGTGCGCTCGACGCCGAGCAGTTCGCAGGCACCGCCACCACTCGTTACGCGCGCCGCGGGCACATCGGCGGGAGCCGGAACCTGCCGGCCAAGAGCCTGCTCGCCGACGGCGTCCTGCGGAGCACCGATCGGATCGCCGAGCTGGCCGAGCAGGCCCTCGCCGATACCTCCCGGCCCCTGATCCTCTACTGCGGTGGCGGCGTCTCGGCCTGCCTGGTGGCGCTCGCACTGGTCCGGACGGGCCACGACGACATCGCCGTCTACGACGGATCCCTCGAGGAGTGGACCGCCGACCCCGCACTCCCCGTGCGGACACTCGGAGAAGGGAAGGGCGACGCATGATGCGATGTCCGCGATCCTGACCCGCTTCGTCCCCTCCCCTCCTCCCGACAGGATCTCCCGTGACCACGACCCCCACCGTCGATGATCTCGCCGTCACCCTCGACGCCCTGCGCGCGCAGACGCCGCTGGTGCACTCGCTGACCAACATCGTCTCGGCCAACTTCCTCACCAACGTACTGCTCGCCGCAGGCGCCAGTAACGCGCACATCGACAACGCCCACGAGGCAGGCGATTTCGCGCGCATCGCCGGTGGAGTGCTCGTCAACCTCGGCACGCCCTTCGACGAGACCTCGGTGGCCTTCACCCGCGCGGCCGAGGCCGCGCACGACGCCGGCACCCCGTGGGTCCTCGATCCCGTGGGCGTGGGCGGACTGGCGTGGCGCACCTCTCTCGCCGCCGACCTGCTGAAGTTCCGTCCCACCGCGATCCGCGGCAACGCCTCCGAGATCATCGCGCTGGCCGGTCTGGGCGGTGACACGCGCGGCGTCGACAGCGCCGACGAGGCCGCTGCTGCCGTGCCTGCCGCGCTCGCGCTGCTCGACCGCGCGGACGCCGTGTCGGCCTCCGGTCCCGTCGACTACCTCGTCGGCCGCGACCGCGACGGCGGGATCGTCGGATTGCGCATCGCCGGTGGCAGCGCCATGTTGCCGCGCGTGACCTCCACCGGATGCTCCCTCGGTGGACTCGTCGCGGCCTATCTCGCGGTCGCGGAGACCCCTCTCGTCGGCCTCGCGGCCGCCCACACGCACGTCGCCGTGGCGTCCGAGATCGCCGAGGAGAACTCCACCGGCCCCGGCTCCTTCGCCGTCGCCTACCTCGACGCCCTGTTCGCCGTGGACGCCGGCACGCTGCGCGCCCGCGCCCGCGTCGAACCGTTCGAACTCCCCTCGAAGGACACGAAGTAATGCCCATCAAGACCTTCTGGTATCTCACCCAGGCCGACGGCGACTACCCCTGGAGCCCCGGCGGGTTGTACCCGGTGGACGGGCAGCGGCAGATCGAACTCGCGAAGACCATCGACGACGGCGGCTTCGAAGGTGCGCTCGTCGCGACCTGGCCGAACGACCCCTTCATCTCGGCGACCTGGGCTGCGGCGCACACCAGCCGGATGAAGTTCCTCGTCGCGATCTACGCGAACATGACGCCCGCGCGACTGCTCGCCGAGAAGGCCCTGACCTTCGACGCGTTCAGCGGCGGTCGCCTGATGATCAACTCGGTCAACGGCCGGGAGAACATCCTCACCAAGTACTACATGAACGTCGAGCACGACCGTCGGTACGAGCTCGGTGAGAAGTACTGGGCGGAGTTCCGGCGCATCTATGCCGAGGGCACCGCGTCGAACTTCCCCAACACCCCGCTGCGCATCGATGCTCCTGCGGACCACTCGGTCCCGCTGTGGGGAACGGGCGACTCCCCCGCCGGTCTGCAGAACGCCGGCAAGGTGCTCGACGCCTACCTGATCATGCTGCGCGAGACCTCGTTCGTCACGGAGAAGTTCACCGCTGCACGCGAATCCGCTGCAACGGAGGGGCGCGAGTACACCGATTTCGGCGCTCTGTCCGGCGTCATCGTGCGTCCGAATCGGGACGAGGCACTCGAACGGTTCCGGTCGCTGTTCGAGAAGGCCGGCATCGAGCAGATCCAGGACGTGCTCGACCGGGCGGTGCGCCGCCGCACGCACGGCAAGCAGGATCTGAAGACCTTCACCGCGCGCGACGCGCAGCGGCAGGGCTGGGTCGACACCATCAACGCCGGCAAGCTGCCCGAACCCGAGGACCTGTATCTCGGCGACGGCCTCTACGCGGGCATCACCGCGTGGTCACCGCTGGACATCTTCGCCACGGGATCGTCGGCCGTCTACTACGTCGGCGACCCGGACGAGATCACCGGCCACGTGCGCACCCTGCGCGACGCGACCGGACCGACCTCCCTCATCCTCGCCGGATGGCCGCTCATCGACGAGGCGAAAAACGTTGCTGAACACCTGATTCCACGTTTCGAGAAGCTCTGACGGTAACGCGGGCGGGATCGGTCAGGGGGTGTCGACGAGACGGAACCCCGAGCCGATCCCGTCGCGCGCGTCGATCTCGGCGAGGATCCGGTCGGCCCGCTGGTAGGCGGCGAACCTCGTGTCGGGAACCTGCCGGTCGTCGGAGACCGCGGTCTCCGGGAACCGGTAACCCACCGACAGTCCCATCCATTCGCCCGTCTCGGTACGCACGAGCGGCCCGCCGGAATCGCCCGGTCGCATGAGCAGCGGCGAGGACATCAGGTTCCCGTCCACCCGCACATCGCCGGTCGCGCAGGCCACCGACGTGCTCCGCCCTGCCGCGCAATGTGTTCCGGCCGGCAGCTCGCCTTCGCCGAACGCCGCGACCGATTCGAGCACGACTCGCTCTCCCCGGTCGTTGGGCACCGACGTGTTCGATCCCCGCACGCGGGTCTCGTCGAGCAGGACCACCGCGTAGTCGGCAATCTCGTCGGTGGGGAATCCCAGCTGATCGACCGAACCCGTACTCGCGACGTCCGTTTCGGTTCCGATCGGCCCTCGGTGCTGCTCCTCGACCTTCCAGACGGGCGACGATCCCGTCTGATAGCAGTGCCCCGCCGTGATCGCGACGAGCCGACCCGCGTCGTCGTGACCGACCGCCGCCACGGAACACCAACCCGGTGTCGGCTCCGCGGAGAACACGATCCCGTCGCCGGGCCGGAGGACGACCCGGTCGTCTCCCCCGCCGGCCGAGGCCACGCCCACGGTTCCCCCGGCGAAGGCGACGGCGGCGCCGCACACCGCTGCGACGCGTCTCATGACTTCTTCGCTACCTTCATCGACTTCTTGAACTCGCGCACCTCGCGCAGCGACTGCTCGTCGACGACGTCGGCGATCGACCGGCGCGCATCCTCGTGCCCATAGTCGCCGGCGGCCTCGCGCCATCCCTCGGGCCGCACACCCATCTGCTTGCCGAGCAGCGCCAGAAAGATACGTGCCTTCTGGTCGCCGTAGCCCGGCAGCTTCTTCAGCCGCCGCAGCACTTCCTTGCCGTCCGGGTCGCCGGACGTCCACAGTGCGGAGGCGTCGCCGTCGTAGTCCTCGACGATCGCCGCGCACAGCGCCTGGATCCGCTGTCCCATCGACTTGGGGAACCGGTGGACGGCCGGTTGCTGCGCGCACACCGCGACGAACTCGTCGGGGTCGGCCGACGCGATGCGGTACACGTCGAGACCGCCGAGACGGTCGGCGAGCTTCTTCGGTCCCGCGAACGCGACCTCCATCGCCACCTGCTGGTCGAGCAGCATGCCGATGAGAAGCGCCAGCGGGTTCTCGGCCAGCAGTGCGTCGGCGTCGGGATCTCCGACCAGGTTCAGCGTCGAGGACATGCAGACGATCATGCCCTGCGCGTCACGGGCGGCGCCACACGACCACCGCGATCACGATGCCCAGGGTGAGCGCGATCGACGTGGTCAGAGCATGCAGCCAGTGCGGGAACAGCGTCGGTTGCGAGGTGTCCGGAACGGCGGCCAGGGCGGCGAACAACGCCACGACGGCGATGACCGACGCCGCCGCGGACCAGCCCTTGGCCAAGCGGGTATGCCTCGCACCGCGCAACTCGGCACTGCGCAGCAGGGCGTGCTCGACGATGTCCACGGCCTCGGACAGTTCCGCGTCGAGTTCGGCCAACTCGTCGGCGACCCGGCCGGCCATGAGTGCTCGCAGCTGGGTGGGTTGCGTCCACGAGTGGAACCGGTCGTCGTGGATCGATTCCTTGCGCAGCAGGGCCCGTTCCATCCGGCGCGCCTGCATGATCGCGATGTCGTCGAGGACCGTGGCCAGCCGATCGCCGCCGAGCCCGTCGGGGTGGCGCAGATGCTCCATGGTCGTCCAGTAGTCGGCGGAGGCCCGGGCCCGCACCGCCACCCACGGGATGAGCCCGTAGATCATCTCGCGGGTGCCGTGCCCGACATAGTCGCTGCCGAGAGCGGTGGCCTCGAGGTCGAACAGCACCGCACCGGAGTCCTCCCGCACGGCGATGGTGGCTCCCGGCTGCACGGGCCGGTCCACCAGCGGAACCCGGTCCCACTTCCACAACACACCCCAGGACCGTGCCGCCGTGCGGGCCTCCGGTCCGATGCGCGGGCCGTCGACGAGCGAGCGGACGCGTTCGCCGCCGCTCGAGACCACTTCCACGACCATGCCCTCGGCGACCTCGCGATCGCCGACTCCCCGGTGGCGGTGGACGACGAGTTCGTGCAGGGGCTGATAGGTCGTCGGCGCACACAACCGCCTGTTCAGTCCGGGAAACACGTCGTTCAGGCAGGCGTCGGCGGTCAGTTCGAAGGGCGCGAGGAACTCGCCGAGCACCGGGCGCAGACCGGCGCCGTCGCGGTCCTGCAGCGGGTCGCTGCGCCAGTCGACGAGCGGCGACCCGTGGTCCGACAGCGATTCCAACGCCAGGACGAGACCGTGGCCGGGGACGTCCCACAGCGACACGCACGTCGCGGGGTGTCCCACATACGGTCGGGTCGTGTCCGGCGCCTCACGCAGCGACCCCGTCGACGCACCGAACGAGATCTCCGGTCGTGTCGGGTCGACGACGTGCCGGAACGCGAGCAGGCACGGCGGACGCACACCGTGGTCCGTCTCGGGCTGCTCGGCGATGCGTGCCGGCAGGAAGGGCTCCACCTTCTCGACGGGTGGGACCCGCGGGGGCGTCTCGGGCGCCGCCTCGATGTCGAGCGCCAGTAGGAACACCTTCAGTACACCGAGACACCCCGTGACAGATCCGACGGCCGATACGCCGACTCCGGAATTCACGAGAGCGCGGTTTTCCATCACACTCACCACTTCCGAACCCGCCGCACGGTATGCGGCGACCCTGACCAGCGAGTATGTCAGGTCGGTAGGGGAAAGCAAGTCGCGGTGACGGCGGGCACCGAGAATGCCCGACCAGGGCCGATCCGAGTTGTCCACCGCCCGTCCACGTGTTGTGCACAACTTTATCCACAGGCTGGGAACAAACTCACACCCGGAGTGCAGATTCTTGTCGACGGAGGTACGCAACAAAGAATCGAGGCTCGCAACGCCGGCAGTGACTGCCGATGTTGCGAGCCTCGTCCTCGCGTTGCGTACCTACCCACGCACTACTTGTCGGCGAGCGCCTTCTCCGCTGCGGCCAGCAGCACGCAGGTCGCGACACCGTCCATGGCCTTCTCGAGCTCACCGAGCGAAGGGAAGCTCGGTGCGAGGCGGATGTTCTTGTCCTCGGGGTCCTTCTTGTACGGGAACGCCGAACCGGCACCCGTCAGCGCGATACCCGCCTCCTTCGCCAGGGCGATGACGCGGGCCGCCGTGCCCTCGACGACATCGAGGCTGATGAAGTAGCCGCCCTCGGGCTCGGTCCACGACGCGACCTTCGACGTGCCGAGACGCTCCTCGAGGATGCGGCGCACGAGCGCGAACTTCGGCGCGAGGATCTCGCGGTGCGTGGCCATGTGGGCACGCACACCCTCGGCGTCGCGGAAGAAGCGCAGGTGACGCAGCTGGTTGACCTTGTCGGGACCGATGGTCTTGATGCCCAGGTACTTCTGGTACCAGGCGAGGTTCTCGGTGGAGCTGCCGAAGAAGCTCACGCCCGAACCGGCGAAGGTGATCTTCGAGGTGGACGCCAGCGCGAACACGCGGTTCGGGTGACCGGCCTGCGCGGCCAGACCGAGGATGTCGATCGCGGGCGCGAGGTGCTCGGTGAGCGGGTGCACCGCGTAGGCATTGTCCCAGAAGATGCGGAAGTCGGGAGCGGCCGTCGGTATCGACACCAACTCGCGGGCGACCTCCTCGGAGTACACCGCGCCGGTGGGGTTCGAGTAGGTCGGCACAGCCCACATGCCCTTGATCTGCGGGTCGTTCGCGACGAGATCGGCGATGAACCGCACGTCGGGGCCGTCCTCGCGCAGCGGCACGGGGATCATCTCGATGCCGAGCGACTCGGTGATCGCGAAGTGCCGGTCGTAGCCGGGCGTCGGGCACAGGAACTTGACGACCGACTCCTGCGACCACGGGCGCGGCGAGTCGACGGTGCCGTGCAGCAACGACCAGACGACGAGATCGTGCATGATCTCGAGGCTCGCGTTATTTCCTGCGACGAGGTTCTCGACCGGGATGTTCAGCAGCTCGGCGAAGATCGCGCGCAGCTCGGGCAGGCCGGTGAGGCCGCCGTAGTTGCGGGTGTCGGTGCCGCTGCCGTCGCGGAAGTCGTCGGCACCCGGCAGCGACAGCAACTCCGCGGAGAGGTCGAGCTGCTCGGGCGAGGGCTTGCCGCGGGTCAGGTCCAGCGTCAGCTTCTCCGACTTCAACCGTTCGTAGTTGGCGGACTGGCGCTCGTGCTCTGCAACGAGTTCCTCATGGCTCATCAACCCGTACTGGGTCTGCGTAGGCATGCGGAGGGACCTTTCACCGTGCACGGTGACACGGGCATCGGCGGAAATTAAGAGGACCCCGCGCACCCGGCAGAGCCCGTTGACCCTTGCTGCCTTCCGGCCCTGGGGGAGTTCACAGGATGCGCGCCGCGCGGGATCCATCGGCAAGTGTAGAGGAACGAGCGCCTCGGCGGCGAACCCGCCCCCGCAGCACCCCTGGAATCAGGGTGCGACGTGCCCGTTTGGCAAGTTGGGGTCTCCATTCGGTATGCTTCCCCACGGAGGATTCGCCTAGTGGCCTATGGCGCTCGCCTGGAACGCGGGTTGGGTTAACGCCCTCAGGGGTTCAAATCCCCTATCCTCCGCCACGGAACCCCGTGGGGCGCACAGCGTCCCACGGGGTTTCTGCTTTTCCGGTCCCCCTGTTCGCGTACCGGGCCGATCTCGGGCACGATGCGTCTCGTGACCGCGGACGACAATTTCCCGCTCGGCGACGACGCCGACCACGAGCAGGCTTCGGTCTGGGTGGAGATGCTGGACCGGGAGATCGACGAGGTGTCCGCAGCCATCGAGAAGACCGAACAGAAGGCCCTCGCCGAACACCGGGTGGGGGCCGTGGACCGGGCGCGCCGGTTCGACGCCGAGGTCCAGCGGCTGGGCGCCCAGCTCCGCGAGCTGCACCGCATGCGCCGCAATCTCACCCACCGCTTCAGCTGACCGAGAGATCACGGCGGTGCGCTACTCGCAGGCGCTGCAGTGTGCTACTCGCAGGCGACGCCGTCCCCGTCACCGTCCATCTTCGGCCGGTAGCCGGGCTCTCCCACATACAGCGGTGCGGCTCCCGCGGCCCGGGCCGCCGCGCAGTTCTTGTAATACACCTCCGCCGGAGCAGGGGCCGGCTCGGCGGGTGCGGGCGCAGGTGCAGGTGCAGGAGCCGGCGAGGGTGCCGGCGCAGGTGCGGGCGCCTGGCGCGTCGTCGTGGTGGGCGCGGGTGCAGCTGCGGGAGCCCCACCTCCGCATTCGGTGAGGACCCGCGCCATCGCGTCGTGCTCGGCCTGCGTCACCCACAGGCCGTAGATCGCCTTGACCTCGATCTGCCGCGCGACATACGTGCAGCGGTACGCGCGGTTCGGCGGCAGCCAGGTGGCGGCGTCGCCGTCGCTCTTCTGCTGGTTGGTCGGCCCGTCCACGGCCTGGAGGTTGCGCGGGTCGTTGGCGAAATCGGCCCGGGTGCCCGCGTCGAGTTGCTGCGCGCCCTTCTGCCACGCGTCCGACAACGCGACGACGTGGTCGATCTGCACCGCGGTCGAGGTGTCCTGCCCGCGGGTGAACGCGATCGTCGTACCGGTGTACAAGTCGTTCAGGGTTCCCGACGCGACGACGCAGTCGCGGGTACCGGGCCGGTAGACGATATCGACGAGGTCGCGTCGCAGGATGTCGTTGCGGGTGTCGCAGCCGTTGCCCCCGAACTCCACCGACACGTCGTCGCTCCACGCCTGGCCGAACAGGTCGCGGCTGTACCCGGTCTTGGGCGCGCGCCCCTTGATCGGCAGGGTCGCCAGCCGGGCCAGGGCCTCCGACGAATCCGCCGACGCTGCCGGGTTCGGTGCGGTCGTCGAGGTGGAGCGCGTCGTGGTGGGGGACGGTGTCGTCGTGGGGGTTTCGGAGCTCGGCACCGGGGACTGTTCGGAAGTCGCCGCCGGAGCGACGGAAGTGTCCTCGGTGGTCGAATCACAACCGGTGAGGGTCAGACCCGCGACCGTCGCGACGACGAGCAGGGACAGCCGGGACGACAAGCGGGGCAAGGACATCGAGGGAACTCCTGAGAACGACGGCGCCGGACGGCTCCCCTTGTCCATCGCGCCCACAAAGCCCGGTCGTTACACCGCGTAAGTATCCGGGAGCCGACGTGGTCGGCATCCCGGAGGGAACGGTTCCTACTATCGTCTGGTGGTCGGTTACGGCAGGCAGTTGCAGGGACTCGCGATCGCGCTGTCCTCTCTCGCAGGGTTCATCGATGCCCTCGGGTTCATCACCCTGGGCGGTGTGTTCGTGTCGTTCATGAGCGGCAACTCCACGCGCTTCGCGGTCGGCACGGCCGACGGTGCGTGGCAGACGGTGGCGCTCATCGGCGGTGTGCTCGCGCTGTTCGTGCTCGGAGTGATTCTCGGCAGCGTAGTGGCGGAACTGACCGACCGAGACCGGCGGACCCGCAAGATCGCGGTCCTCGCAACCGTGACGGTGTTGCTGACGGTCGCCGCCGCGGCCGTCCTGGTGGACTGGACGCCGGTCGCCGTGATCGCGATGACCTTGGCCATGGGAACGGAGAACTCGGTGTTCCGGCGGCTCGGGGAGACGACCGTCGCCCTGACCTACATGACGGGTGCGCTGGTCAAGATCGGGCAGCGGATCGCGGCGGCGTTCTTCGGTGGTCCGCGCTGGAGCTGGCTGCCCTATCTGGGCCTGTGGGGCGGCCTGGTGACGGGCGCCGTTCTCGGCGCGCTCGCCCACCGGGTGCTGGGGCTGCACGCCCTGTGGATCGCAGCGGCGTTCGCAGCCGCGCTCACGGTGTCGGTCCGTTTCCTCTCAGATCGCGAGCTCACCGACGGGGTGTGATTCCCGCCTCCCCGTACGTTCGTATGGTGGAGAGCTCGGCTACGGTGCTCCCCATGCGCACGCGCCCCTACATCACCACCAGCCCCACCAGGCTTGCTGCGGCCCTGCTCGACGTGGCCGCACGCAACGGTCTCGACGCGGCGAGTGTGCGGGAGGTGGCCAACGAGGCAGGGGTCTCGATCGGGGCGGTGCAGCACCATTTCCCAACCAAGGACGAGATGCTCGCGTACTCGTTCCGCACGCTCTCGGACCGGGTGCTGAACCGGCTGACGAACGTCGATCCCGACATCGATCCGGCGCGCACCCTGTTCTCCGCGCTCAGCCAGCTGCTCCCCCTCGACGAGGAACGTGGCAGCGAGGTGCACGTGATGTCGGCGTTCGCCGTGCGGGCGGTCACCTCCCCCACGCTGAGCGCCATCCGCACCGCCACCCTGTTCACGATCCGCACGGGCATAGCGCGCGTATTGATCCGCGCCGGTACACCCGACCCGGAGACCCGGGCCGCTCTGCTGCTCTCGGCCGCGAACGGGCTCGCACTCGACGCGGCGGCGAGCCCCGAGCTCTACCCGCGCGAGTATCTGACCCACGCTCTGCACGCCCAGGTCCAGCTCGTCCTCGACGGCGCCGACGCGCACTGACCCGCGCCCCGGAATCCGGGACGCGGGTCGGTGATTGCAGTCGGACCGTCCTGTCAGTGGGCCGACCAGCCGCCGTCCATCGTGTACGACGCGCCGGTGACCATCCCGGCTTCGTCGGAGGCCAGCCACGACACGAGCGAGGCCACCTCCTCCGGCTCGACCAGCCGGGTCACCGCCTGATCGGTGAGCAACACATCCGAGAGCACGCGATCCTCCGGGATGTCGTGCGCGCGGGCCTGTTCCGAGATCTGCTTCTCCACCAGCGGGGTGCGGACGTAACCCGGATTGACGCAGTTGCTCGTCACGCCACGGGGACCGCCTTCGAGCGCGACGACCTTGGAGAACCCCTCGAGGCCGTGCTTGGCGGTGACGTACCCGGCCTTGAACGCCGACGCCCGCAGCCCATGGACCGACGAGATGTTCACGATCCGGCCGAAGCCCCGCTCGTACATGCCGGGCAGCGCGGCCTTCACGAGCAGGAAGGGCGCCTCGACCATGAGCGTCTGGATGCGGCGGAAGTCGGCGAGGGCGAAGTCCTCCACCGGCCGCACCACCTGGATGCCGGCGTTGTTGACGAGGATGTCGACGTCGAGGCGGAGACCGTCGAGGCCGTCGGTGTCGAGCAGGTCGACACCCCACGCCTCTCCCCCGATCTCGTGGGCGAGCGTCTTCGCGGCGACCTCGTCGACGTCGGCGACGGTCACGCGGACTCCCTGCCGGGCGAGGGCGCGGGCGCAGGCCGCCCCGATCCCGCCGACACCACCGGTCACGAGTGCGGTGCGGGCCCTCATGCCGAGATCCTGGCGTTCTCGGCGGCCTTCTTCTGGGCGACCGTTTCCGCGTCCGCGGCGTCGATGTCGCGCAGCGAGATGCCCTTCGTCTCCCGGGCCACGATCACCGCGACGATCGTGATCAGCGACGAGCCGAGCAGATAGAAGGAGATCGGGACCGACGACTCGAAGCGGCTGAGCAGACTCGCGGCGATGATCGGGGCGAGCGACCCTGCGACGATCGAGGTGACCTGGTAGCCGAGGGAGACGCCCGAGTAGCGCATGCGGGTCGGGAACATCTCCGCCATGATCGCCGGCTGCCCCGCATACATGAACGAGTGGAAGACGAGTCCGATGACGATCGCCGAGATGATCCACGCACTGTTGCCGGTGTCCATCATCGGGAAGGCGAGGAAGCCCCAGGCACCGGCGGTGACGGCACCGATCATGTAGACGGGACGGCGTCCCAGCGTGTCCGACAGTCGTCCGACCATCGGGATGATCACGAAGTGCACGGCGTGCGCGGCGAGCATCCACCACAGGATGTGGCTGGTGTCGGCACCGACGACGATCTTCAGATAGGTGATCGAGAAGGTGACGACGAGGTAGTACATGACGTTCTCGGCGAACCGCAGGCCCATGGCCGTGAACACGCCGCGCGGGTAGCGCTCGAGCACCTCGAAGACGTTGAACGACGTCTCCTTCAGCTTGTCGGCCTCCTGCTGCGCCTCGAGGAAGATCGGGGCGTCGGTGACCTTGGTGCGGATGTAGTAGCCGATCAGCACGATGACGGCCGAGAGCCAGAACGCGACTCGCCAGCCCCACGACAGGAAGGCCGATTCGGGCAACGTGGTGGTGAGGACGAGCAGGACGATCGTCGCGAGGAGATTGCCCATCGGCACACCGGCCTGCGGCCACGACGACCAGAATCCGCGCGAGCGATCGGGGCTGTGTTCGGCGACCAGCAGTACCGCGCCGCCCCACTCGCCGCCGACCGCGAAGCCCTGGATGAACCGGAGCGTCACGAGCAGTGCCGGCGCCCAGTACCCGATGGCACCGAAGGTCGGCAGGCAGCCCATCAGGAAGGTCGCGACGCCGACCATGATGATGCTGGTCTGCAGCAGCTGCTTGCGTCCGAACCGGTCACCGAAGTGGCCGAAGACGATCCCACCGAGCGGCCGGGCGACGAAGCCCACGGCGTAGGTGACGAACGCCGCGATGATCGCGTCGAGTTCGTTGCCGCCGTCGGGGAAGAAGACTTTGGCGAAGACGAGGGTCGCGGCGGTGCCGTAGAGGAAGAACTCGTACCACTCGACGACGGTGCCCGCCATGGACGCACCGACGACCCTGCGCAATGCCGACGGTGAACCCTCCGGTCCATCCGTTCGTGCCTGTTCGACGCTCATGCCTGCACCCTCCCGGGACGCTGTGTGACGGGGAACACTTCCAAACACATATGCCGAGTATCGGTACGCACATTTGCATCCACAATGACGCGATTCGCAGATGCGATCTGCAAAACTGCACACATGAGCGTGCCCTCGGCCGATGACCTCCTCGTCCTGCTCGCCGTCGGGCGCAGTGGCAGGTTCACCAGCGCCGCCGACGACCTGGGCGTCAACCACACCACGATCTCCCGGCGGATCGCTGCGCTCGAGCGCAGCCTCGGCGGTCGCGTGCTCACGCGGTCGGCGGCGGGATGGGAACTGACCGACCGCGGTCGCGAGGCGCTCGAGGCCGCCGAACGCATCGAGGCCGCGGTCGGAAGTCTGCGGAACCCCCGGGGTGAGCGCCGCCTCGAGGGCGTCGTGCGTATCTCCGCCACCGACGGCTTCAGCGCCTACATCGCCGCCCCGGCCGGCGCGCTCGTGCGGCAACGCCATCCGGGTATCTCCGTCGAGATCGTCGCGACCACCCGTCGCGCCTCACAGCAGCGGTCCGGCATGGACATCGAGGTGGTCGTGGGACGCCCGCAGGTGCATCGGGCCGAAGCGCACCGTCTCGCCGACTACAACCTGGGCCTGTATGCCTCGCGCGATTATCTCGCCACGCACGGCTCCCCGTCGTCGGTCCGCGACCTGCGTGAGCACACCCTCGTGTACTTCATCGATTCGATGCTGCAGGTCGACGATCTCGACGTCGCGCGACGCATCGCCCCCGACATGCAGGATTCGATCAGCTCGACGAACGTGTTCGTGCACGTCGAAGCGACCCGCGCCGCCGGAGGACTCGGTCTGCTGCCGTGCTTCATGGCCGATCGGCACCCCGATCTCGTCCGGGTCCTGCCCGGCGAGGTCGAGGCGCGTCTGGCCTACTGGCTCGTCGCACGCTCGGAGACGCTGCGGCAGCCGGAGGTCGCGGCCGCGGTCGCGGCGATCCGGGAGGTCGTGCACGCCCAGCGAGCGGTACTCCTGGGGGTCGCTCGATAGAGTGCACGGGTGTCACTTTCGGACGAGGACGAAGCAGGAGCGGGTCGCTTCGCACCGAGTCCCTCCGGCGACCTGCACTTGGGCAATCTGCGCACCGCCGTCCTGGCGTGGTTGTTCGCGCGGTCGACCAACCGTCGGTTCCTGGTCCGCGTCGAGGATCTCGACCGGGTGCGTCCCGGCGCGGAGCAACGCCAGCTCGCGGATCTCGCGGCGATCGGTCTCGACTGGGACGGCCGGGTGGTCCACCAGTCCCGCCGCCGGCGCCTGTACGACGAGGCGATCGCGCGGCTCGAGCAGGCCGGTCTGACCTACGAGTGCTACTGCACCCGACGCGAGATCCTCGAGGCCACCTCCGCACCCCACGCCCCTGCGGGCGCCTATCCGGGCACCTGCCGCAACCTCACCGACGAGCAGCGGGCCGAGCGCCGGGCCTCCGGCCGCGCCCCGGCGATCCGGTTGCGGGCGACCGAGGAGTGGTTCACCGTCCACGACCTGCTGCACGGAGATTTCACGGGCATCGTCGACGATCTCGTGTTGCGCCGCAACGACGGAACCCCCGCGTACAACCTCGCAGTGGTGGTGGACGACGCCGACCAGGGCATCGATCAGGTGGTACGCGGAGACGACCTGCTCACTTCCGCGCCCCGGCAGGCCTGTCTCGCACACCTTCTCGGACTGTCGGAACCCGTCTACGCGCACGTGCCGCTCGCGCTCGGCAAGGAGGGTAAGCGACTGGCCAAACGGGACGGCGCGGTGACACTGGCCGATCAGCTCGCGCTCGGTCACACGGCCGCCGACGTGCTGGGCACGATCGCCGTGTCGCTGCGACTCGCCGACCCCGGCGAGCCCGTGTCGCCGGAACTGTTGCTGGACCGCTGGAATCCCGTGAGACTCCCCCGCGATCCGTGGGTGTTCACCCCGTCGGAGGAAGGCATCCGATAGGACACGATGCGGACATAGCGGATGCGGACCCGAGGTGATGTCCGTACTCTCTCGGAAGTGTCCGATCCCGGAGACGAGAGGCAGCCATGACCACCGGTGGTTACGACCCGAATCAGGATCCGAAGAACCCGGGTGGTTATCCGCCACCCGGAAGCTATCCGCCGCCCTCGGGCGGTGGCACTCCCCCGCCGGGTGGGAACTATCCGCCGCCCGGCAACTACCCCCCTCCGGGGAACTACCCCCCGCCCTCGGGTGGCAACTACCCGCCGCCGGGTGGGTCCTACCCGCCGCCGGGGAACTATCCGCCTCCCCCGTCGGGTGGTGACTACCCGCCCCCGCCGGGTGCGTACGGCGCCGGGAGCTTCGGTGGTCCGCCTCCGAATCAGCTGAATGTCGGCGACGCGATCTCCTACGGCTGGTCGAAGTTCAGCGGTAACGCCGGCGTGTGGATCGTCTTCATGCTCGCCGCGTTCGTCATCCAGGGCCTGATCAGCGGCATCTTCAACGGGTTCGACTTCACCGGTGAGGCGACGGACTTCACCTTCCTGAGCGCCATCGGCAGCATCGTCTCGGCGATCGTCGGATACCTGATCCAGGCCGCCTTCGTGCGCGGTGCGCTGGCCGAAACCGACGGGCAGCGCCCCGCTTTCGGGACGTTCCTCCAGATCGGCCCGATCGGTGCGGTCATCCTCGCAGGTCTGCTCGTGGGCATCGGCACGTCGATCGGTCTCGTGCTGTGCATCCTCCCGGGCCTGGTGTTCGCGTTCTTCGCGTGGTGGACGATGCAGTTCGTCATCGATCGCAATCAGGATGCCGTCACCGCGATCAAGTCGAGCTTCAATGCCGTCAAATCGAATGCGGGAACGCTGGTGTTGCTCGCCCTCGCACTGCTCGGCATCAATCTCCTCGGTGCCCTGTTGTGCCTGATCGGCCTGCTGGTCACCGTGCCGGTGTCGATCATCGCCGTCACGTACGCCTACCGGGTCACCACGGGTGGTCCCGTAGCGGCCTGACACAACCCCGGCGGGACCCTCCCGTCGCATCCGTAGGCATATCTACCGACGCGCCACGGCACGCTGTACCGTGGCGCGTTGCCATGCCGATCGCGACAAGGGAGACATAAGTGACCACTGGTGGCTATCCACCCCCTCAGCAGGATCCTCGGGCGACGGGCGGTCATCCCGGCGCCCCCTCGTACGGCGCCACCCCGCCCGATTACACCCAGCAGTTCCCGCAGTACGGCGCGCCCCAGAACGGTGGCCCCCAGTACGGCGCTCCTCAGTACGGAACCCCGCAGAACGGAACGCCCCAATTCGGTGCGCCCCAGTTCGGCGCTCCTCAGTACGGTGCACCCCCGTACGGGGCGCCGCAGGACGGTGGGTTCGGCGGCCCGGGATTCCCCGGCCCGGATCCGAATTTCGGTGCCGGCACCCCGGGGGAATTGCTCCCGCGTCTCGGCGCCCGCATCATCGACGGCCTCATCGTTGGTATCCCCATGGGGATCCTGAGCGCGATCATGATCCTCGCGAGCGGTGGAAGCGGTTTCGTGGACTTCTTCATGACGGTCGTCAGCGGTGTCGTCGCCTTCGGCTACTGGACGTACATGGAGTCCGCTCGGGGCGCGACGATCGGCAAGAAGCTCCTCGGCTTGTCGGTCGCCGGCCCTGCCGGTGGTAACCCCACCCTCGAGCAGGCCGCCAAGCGCAACGCCTTCGTCGCGCTGCAGATCCTCACCGGCGTCCCGCTGCTGGGCTTCCTCGCCGGTCTGCTGTCGCTCGCCGCATACATCGGTATCGCGGTCACCATCGAGCAGGACGGCAACAAGCAGGGTTTCCACGACAAGTTCGCCGGCGGCACCCGGGTACGTAAGTCCTGATCTCCCGTGCGCTCCGGGTCCCGTCCTCGTCAGGACGGGACCCGTTCGTCGCATATGGGGTGCTCGCGCACGTACAGACGGTCCGCAACTTCGTGATCACCCCGCGGAGATGCTTGGATGTCCGGGTGACCGAGCACGGATCGAACACCTCCCCCGCCCTCTTCGACCACGCCGCCTTCGCGCGCGTGGGACGCAGCCCGTACACGGGGATCGTCGTGCTGTTCACCGCGGTGCTGATGATCTCCAACATCTCCGCGACGAAGGGCATCGCGTTCTTCACCGGCTCCGAACTCACCGTCGGGCCGCTGCAGATCCTGCCGATCATCACCGACGGCGGGTTCTTCCTGTTCCCTCTCGCCTACATCCTCGGCGACGTGCTCAGCGAGGTGTACGGCTTCGCGGCCACCCGCCGCGCCGTCTTCTACGGCTTCGGGGCGGTCGCGCTGTCCGCGCTGTGCTTCTGGATCACGCAGCAGCTGCCCCCGGCCGACTTCTACGCCGGTCAGGAGTCCTTCGAGAACGTCCTCGGTGTGGTGCCCCGGATGTTAATCGCCGGGCTCGCCGGGTACGCGGTCGGGCAGTTGCTCAACTCGTACGTGCTCGTCCGCATCAAGGAACGCACCCGGGAGAAGCACCTGTGGGCGCGGCTGATCGGGTCGACCGTCGTCGGCGAGTTCGCCGACACCCTCATCTTCTGCTCGATCGCCGCAGGGGCCATCGGCATCACGACCTGGGCCGACTTCGTCAACTTCGTGATCGTCGGGTTCCTGTGGAAGACGCTGGTCGAGATCGTCGTGCTCCCGGTGACCTACCGCGTGATCGCGTACGTCAAGGAGCGCGAACCCTCCTACGCCTGACGACTCACGCCCTGACGACTCAGGCCCGACGCCGGCTCGCGTAGAACCGGCCGAGCGTCTCGGCCTTGAACTCGGCAAGCGTGCCGTTCTCCATGTTCGCCCGGATGTCGTCGACGAGGCGCACCGTGAACCGTTCGTTGTGGATCGTGCACAACGTCGAGGCGAGCATCTCCTTCGCCTTGAACAGGTGGTGGATGTACGCGCGCGTGTAGTTCCGGCAGGTGTAGCAGTCGCAGTTCTCGTCGATCGGCGTGAAGTCGCGCCGGTGACGGCTGGTGTTGATGTTGAACCGGCCGTCGGGGTGGTAGATCGCGGCGTTGCGCGCGACCCGCGACGGATTGACGCAGTCGAAGGTGTCGACGCCGTGCTCGACCGCGACGAAGATGTCGTCGGGTTCGCTGATGCCCAACAGGTGTCGCGGCTTGTGCTCGGGCAGCTCCTCGGTGCACCACCGCACGATCGTGCCGAGATTGTGCTTCTCGAGCGCACCGCCGATGCCGTAGCCGTCGAATCCGCGGCCGGTCTCGCCGACGATGGACTCGAGGCCCCGGCAGGCCTGTCGTCGCAGGTCCTCGTACTGCGCGCCCTGCACGACGCCGAACAACGCCTGGTAGGGGCGGCGAGCGCGTTCGGCGGTGAGCTTCTCGTGCTCGGCGATGCACCGCACCGCCCACGCCTGGGTCCGTTCGAGGGAGCGTTCCTGGTAGCCGCGGGTGTTCATGAGGGTCGTGAGCTCATCGAAGGCGAACATGATGTCGGCGCCGAGCTCGTGCTGGATACGCATCGACACCTCGGGGGTGAACCGGTGCCGCGACCCGTCGAGGTGCGATTTGAAGGTCACCCCGTCGTCGTCGACGTGGGCGAGCCGCTCCTTGCCCTTGGCGATGACGTCGTCGTTCTGGACACCGACGGACTCCATCGCGATGACCTTCTTGAACCCGGCTCCGAGCGACATGACCTGGAAGCCGCCGCTGTCGGTGAAGGTCGGACCGGGCCAGTTCATGAACTTCCCGAGCCCGCCGGCCTCGTCGACGATGTCGGAGCCGGGCTGCAGGTAGAGGTGGTAGGCGTTGGCGAGCAACGCCTGCGAGCCGAGCTCGGCCATCGTCTCGGGCAGCACCGCCTTGACGGTCGCCTTCGTGCCCACCGGGACGAAGGCCGGGGTGCGGATGTCTCCGTGCGGGGTGTGGATCGTGCCCGTGCGGCCGAGTCCGTTGTCGAGACGCGCTCCGACCGTGAAGAAGGGATCGGGCGGGGTCGGAATGCTGGAATCGGTCACTTCCGTATCCAATCACGTCGGGAAGGTGCGGCCTTCTCGCGGCGGCGGACGGAGATCGCGAACACGGCGACACCGGCGAGCGCCAGCAGCACACCGACCGCGGCGGGAGCGGTGTAGCCGAACCCGGCCGCGATCACGACCCCGCCGATCCACGCACCGAACGCGTTGGCCAGGTTGAACGCGGCGTGGTGCAGCGACGCCGCGAGCGTCTGGGCGTCCTCGGCGACGTCCATCAACCGCACCTGCAGGGCCGGGCCCACCGCGGCGCATCCGACACCCAGGCCGAAGACCATCACGAAGGCGGTCCACGGGTTGTGGGCTGCGGCGACGAACAGCGCGAGCAGCACCGCGAGCGAGGTGATCGACGCGTAGACGCCGGGGATCACACCGCGGTCGGCGACGCGACCACCGATGGCATTGCCGACGACCATGCCCACGCCGAAGAGCATCAGCGCGACCGGCACCAGCGATCTCGACACTCCGGCGACGTCGGTCAGCGTGGTGCTGATGTAGGTGTACACCGCGAACACACCACCGAAGCCGATGACGGCCACGGCGAGCGTGAGCCAGACGGTGCTGCTCTTCAACGCCCCGAGTTCGACCCGCACGCTGGTCGTCGGTATCGACAGTGTCGGCACCCAGGCGGCGAGAGCGACGATGGTGGCCACTCCGATCACCGCGACCAGCACGAACGCCGCGCGCCAGCCCAGCGCCATGCCGAGCCACGAGGCAGCGGGCACCCCGACGACGTTCGCCACCGACAGCCCCATCATCACCAGCGACACCGCCCGCGCGCGGCGACCGGGTCCGGCGAGGTGCGCCGCGACCAGTGCGGCGACCCCGAAGTACGCGCCGTGCGGCAGGCCGGCGACGAAGCGGGAGACGACGAGCAGACCGTAGTTCGGGGCCAGCACCGTGGCGGCGTTCCCGAGGGTGAACGCGACCATCAGCGCGACCAGCAGTGTCTTGCGCGGCACGCGGGCGGCGATCGTCGCGATGAGCGGGGCACCGACGACGACACAGGCCGCGTAGGCGGAGACGACGTGGCCCGCGGTGGGTTCGGAGACCCCGATGCTCGTCGCGATCTCGGGGAGCAACCCCATGGCGACGAACTCGGTGGTTCCGATCCCGAACCCACCGAGGGCGAGCGCCCACATCACGAGCGTGCGCGCGGGATGTCCGGAGTCGGTGTGGGCAGGATCGTCGAGTGGGCGGCCGGAAGCCGTGGTGGTCATCGGTGAGGAAACCTTCGATCTGTCGAGGGTCCCGGAGCCGGAGGTCGTGCGGGCCGGGACGCGGGCGCGCTGGGGGAGCGACGCGGGGGCAGCCTCCATTCTGGGGCAGTCCGGCCTCACACTTCTCCCCGCGGCGACGTGAGTTCCGCCATCTCCCGATCGTCAGGTGAGGAAGGTCGTATCCGCCCGCTCGGCCCTGCGCGCCTCGATCCTCCTGGCGACGAACTTGCCGATCTCGTCCACCCACAGCACGGACGAGCCGACGGCGACCGCGAGCAGCCACTGCTCGGAGGTGAGAGAGGTGGTGTCCATGAATCCCTGCAGGGCGCCGAGTTGCACGACGCAGATCTGAAGGACGACGACGGCGCCGATCGCGATCCAGATGGTGTGGTTGGTGAACGTCTGCGCCGAGAACACCGATCCGAGATCCGAGCGCACGTTGAACAGGTTGAACACCTGGTAGAAGACGAATGTCGTGAACGCGAGGGTGGTGGCGAACAACGGGTCGGATGCACTGTCGGGGAACAGTTCCGGCCCGAAGTGCAGGACCGCGATCGTGCCCACCGTCATCACGATGCCGAGGCCGAGGATGCGCTGGACCCGGGAGCGTTCGAGCAGCGCCTCGTTCGCGGGCCGCGGTCGTCGCCGCATCGCGTCGGGGGCGGTCGGGTCGACACCGAGCGCGAGCGCCGGCGGTCCGTCCATGATGATGTTCACCCACAGGATCTGCAGTGCGCTGAAGGGTGCGCCACCCGCGAGGCCGAGCACACCGGCCGTCAGGAAGATCAGGACGAAGCCCCACGCCGTGGTGAGCTGGAACTTCACGAATTTGATGATGTTGTCGTAGATTCCGCGTCCCTCGGCCACGGCGGCGACGATGGTCGCGAAGTTGTCGTCGGTGAGGATCATGTCCGCGGCGCCCTTGGAGACGTCGGTTCCCGTGATGCCCATGGCCACACCGATGTCGGATTGTTCGAGCGCGGGAGCGTCGTTGACGCCGTCGCCCGTCATCGCGACGATCTGCCCGTCGGCCTGCAGCGCTTCGACGAACCTGATCTTGTGTTGGGGCGCCACGCGGGCGAGGACACCGAATTCCTTTGCCCTCCGGCGCAGTTCGTCGTCGGTGAGTTTGTCGAGATCCGCACCGGAGGCAGCCGACCCGCGGATTCCGAGTTCCTCGGCGATCGCGGAGGCCGTCACCAGATGGTCGCCGGTGATCATGTGCACCGAGATGCCCGCCTCGTGGGCGACGGCGATCGCATCCTCGGCTTCGGTCCGCGGCGGGTCGACGATGCCGACGATCGCGTGGATCGTCAGGTCGGCCACCTTCTCCTGCAGGGCATCGGTGTCGCCGCGGGGAACGGCGTCGAGGTCGCGCCCGGCGATCATGAGAGTTCGCAGACCTTCCGACGCGAGCGCCTCCACGGCCCGGTGGATCCTCGCGCGACCGTCGTCGTCGAGTGGAATCGGACCGTCGGGACCGGCGATCGAGGTGGCACGGTCGAGGAGCACACCCGGTGCACCTTTCACGAAACAGCGGTATCCGCCGTTCGGCAGGGTGTGGAAGGTGGCCATGTACTTGTAGTCCGAGTCGAACGGCACCTCCGCGATGCGGTTCAGCGCGGCCCGCGCACCCTCGACGTCGATGCCGCCCTTCTCGGCGAGCACCACGAGGGCGCCCTCGGTGGGATCGCCGACCAGTATTCCGTTGCGCACGGTCGCGTCGTTGCACAGTCCCATCCCGAGCAGTGCGTCCGTGAAGTCCGGTGCGGGCAGGCCGTCGCCGACAAGGATCTTGCCGTCGGTTCCGTACCCGGTGCCGGTGACGCGGAAGGCACGACCCGCGACGAGCAGTCGCTGCACCGTCATCTCGTTGAGGGTGAGGGTGCCGGTCTTGTCGGTGCAGATGTGGGTGGTGCTGCCGAGTGTCTCGACCGCGGCGAGTCGTTTGACGATCGCGCCGCGGGCCGCGAGGCGTGAGGCTCCCATCGCCAGGGTGAAGGCGACGACGGCCGTGAGCCCTTCGGGGATCGTCGCGACCGCCAGCGACACCGCGGTGACGAGGAGATCCGACCAGGTCTGCCCCCGCAGCAGTCCGAGGACGAACACCAGCGCCACCGTCACGATCGCGATGATCGTCAGGGCCTGGGCGAGCTGGCCGATGCGTCGTTGCAGCGGCGTCTGTTCGACACCTGCCGCTCCGAGAAGGGTTGCGATGGCTCCCATCTCGGTGCGCATGCCCGTTCCGGTGACGATCATCGCGGCACGTCCGCGTGTGACCTCGGTGTTCATGAACAGCATGTCGGTGCGGTCGCCGAGCGGTGCGTCGGGATCGTCGACGACGTCGACCTGTTTGTCGACGGGCTGGGATTCGCCGGTGAGGGCGGCCTCGGCGACCTGCAGCCGGACGGCGGTGACGAGTCGGCCGTCGGCCGGGACGGTGTCGCCGGCCTCGAGGAGCACCACGTCTCCGGGGACGAGTTCGGCGCGCGGCACCTCCGTCCCGCGACCGTCGCGCAGCACCCGGCTGGTGGACACCGACATCTTCTTCAACGCAGCGAGGCTGCTCTCGGCCCGGGATTCCTGCACGTAGTTCAGCACGGTGTTGAGCGCGATCACCGCGAAGATGACGACGGGGGTCTCCCACTCACGGGAGACGGTGGCGCTGACCACCGCCGCGACGACCAGAACGAGGGTCATCCTGTCGGCCAGCAGCGACAGCACGCGTCGCCAGGTCGGCACCTTCTTCGCCTCGTCGAGCAGGTTCGGGCCGTACTCGCCGCGGCGTCGTTCGACCTCGTCCGCGCTCAGTCCTCGTTGCGGATCGACCTCGAACGCCTCGGCGACGTCGGTCGCGGCGCGGGTGTGCCAACTCGAGGTGGTCGCGGGAGCCTGTGCGGACATCGGCACTCCTCGTTCGGGCTGCTCTCGGCGGATCGGGCGAACACGGTCCTGACGGCCGGTTTCACCGTAACCGGCGGAGCGTTCCACTGCGCCGGAAGCCGGTTCGTGATGTGCTGGATACGGCAGCGGAACCGGAGGAGTGAACGCGATGCGCGACAACCCGAACACCGACGATCCTGTCGTCCCCCTCGACGAGGACCAGTGCTGGGACCTGCTCGCGACGGGCAAGGTGGGCCGCCTCGTCACCGTCGTCGGCGGACGACCGGAGATCTATCCCGTCAACTACGTCACCGACGATCGCACGGTGTACTTCCGCAGCGGTGAGGGCAGCAAGCTCTCCGAACTGGCGGTGCACCCGCAGGTGGCCTTCGAGGTGGACGAGATCCGCGAGGACTCCGCATGGAGCGTCGTGCTGCACGGACACGCCCGGATCCTGCGGAGCTTCGACGACGCGGCGCGGATCGACGCCCTCGGACTGTCGCCGTGGGTTCCCACCCCGAAGTACGACTACGTCGCACTGACGGCCACCGACCTCACCGGGATGCAACTCACGCTCGTCAAGCGCTGACCGGTGGTGCCCTCTGCGCAGCAGCACCGCCTGTTGATGCGGTTCATGCTGCTGTCGGTGGCGACCGCGCTCGCGACGATGCTGCTGAAGGCATCGGCGGCGTGGATCACCGGATCCGTGGGTCTGTTGTCGGACGCACTCGAATCCGGGGTCAACCTCGTCGCGGCGCTCGTCGGTCTCGCGGCGCTACGTCTCGCCGCGAAGCCGGCCGATGCGAACCACGATTTCGGGCACGGGAAGGCCGAGTACCTCTCCGCCGCGGTCGAGGGCACCATGGTCTTCGCCGCCGCGACGGTGATCCTGTGGACCTCGGTCGAGCGCCTGATCTCACCGCAGCCGGTGACCGAGGTCGGACTCGGTCTCCTCCTGTCGGCCGGATCGTCGGCGCTCAATCTCGTGGTCGGTCTGCTGCTCATCCGGCAGGGTCGGGCACACCGGTCGATCACGCTGGTCGCCGACGGGAAACACCTGCTGACGGACGTGTGGACGTCGGCGGGCGTGCTCGTCGGCGTCGCGCTGGTCGCGCTGTCCGGGTGGGACGTGCTCGACCCGATCGTGGCGATCCTCGTCGCCCTGAACATCCTGCGGATCGGTTTCGGCCTCGTGCGGCAGGCGGTCGTCGGCATGCTCGACGCGGTTCTTCCCCCGGAGGACGTGACGGCGGTGAACGCCGTCCTCGACCGCTATCGGGAACCGGGGGTGGTGACGATCCTGCCGCCGCGCACCCGCGAGTCGGGACGTCAGCGCTTCGTCTACCTCGTCGTGCGGGTGCCGGGCGACTGGACGGTGCGGGCCGGGCACGACCTGCTCGACCGCATCGAGGCCGATCTCGCCGAGGCGCTGCCCGGTGTCGTGGTGTTCAGCCATCTCGAGCCCGACCGCGCCCCCACGGGACGCAGATGAGTGATCAGGACGAGGCGACGAGTCCGGCACCGAGGCCGAGCATCAGGACCGCGACGCCACCGTCGAGGATGCGCCACGAGGACGGCTTGGCGAACCAGGCGCGCAGATAGCGGGCCCCGTACCCGAGGGCGGCGAACCACACGACGCTCGCGGTGATCGCCCCGGCACCGAACCACCACCGGCCGGGGTTGCCGTAGTGGTTGGCCACCGAACCGAGCATGAGCACGGTGTCGAGATAGGTGTGCGGGTTGAGCCAGGTCAGCGCCAGACAGGTCAGCAGAGCCGCGCCGATGGTGACGGCACCGCCCGGGGCAGCGGACAGTGCCGACGGCTTCAGCGCGCGACGTGCCGCGAAGAGTCCGTAGCAGATGAGGAAAGCGGCACCCGCCCAACGGATCACGTCGATCGCGCCGGGAGCGCGGTCGAGGATCGTCGCGATCCCGGCGATGCCCGCGGTGATGAGCACGGCGTCGGAGATCACGCAGATCGCGATCACAGGCAGCACGAATCGTCGCGCGATCGCCATGCGCAGGACGAAGGCATTCTGCGCACCGATGGCGGCGATGAGGGACAGACCTGTGACGAATCCGGCGACGACGAGTGACATGGCATCGACGCTAGGAATCCTGTCGAGATAAGAACAGTTGATTTTGCTGTACCTGCATTAGAGTTTCTTAATGTGGATCTCGACTTCGCTCAACTTCGCACTTTTGCAACGGTATTGGACGAGGGCACTTTCGAGGGTGCGGCGGCTGTTCTTCGCGTCACACCGTCCGCGGTGAGCCAACGCATCAAGTCGCTCGAACAACACGTCGGTCAGGTACTGCTGCGACGGACCCGGCCCGTCAGCGCGACCGCGGCCGGCGAAGTGGTGATGCGGCTCGCCCGGCAGGTCGCGCGGCTGGAGCAGGACGCCTCCGAGGAACTCGGTCTCGGCGCCGACACCGGGAGTTACGCCACGATCCCGCTCGTCGTCAACGCCGACTCGATGTCCACCTGGATGCTGCGCGCCCTGGCCCGGATGCCCGTGCGCTACCGAGCCCTGTTCGAACTGCACCGCGAGGACGAGTTCCACTCCACGGATCTGTTGCGCGACGGAACCGCCATGGCAGCGGTCACCTCCGTCCCCGAACCCGTGCAGGGCTGCACGTCCGAGAAGCTCGGCGCCATGCGCTATCACGCGATGGCGAGCGTGGACTTCGCCGAACGCTGGTTCCCCGAGGGCATGACCCCCACCGAACTGCGGGAGGCCCCGATGCTCACCTTCGACCGCAAGGACGACATGCAGGATCGCTTCGTCCGCAAGCGGACCCGGCGGCGGCTGAATCCGCCGCGCAACTACGTTCCCGGCGCCCTCGAGTTCGTCGAGGCCGCGCGGCTGGGGTTGGGCTGGGCCATGCTCCCCGACGCGATGGTCGCCGACACGACCGATCTCGTGAGCCTGGCCCCGGACGACCCGATCGCCGTGCCGCTGTACTGGCAGCGGTGGCGGCTGGACTCCCCCGTGCTCGACGCGCTGACCGATGCGGTCCGTCGCACCGCGCGCGAAGTGCTGCACTGACCTCCCGGAATCCGACCTTCCGAAACGGGAGCGGCCTGACGCCCCACCTCGGTCAGCGGCATGCGCCAGACCTTGTCGTCTCACCGCGCCTGCATCGCGCCGATCGGGTCGACATACATCACCCGCGACGCCGCACCGAGCGCCGCCGCCGACCGCAGATCGTCATCGGCTTCCGAGAACCGCAGCGGCACATCGTTGTACGACGACTGCTGCCGGTAACCGTCGGACACGTCCTCGCGCTCCCGTCCATGTCGGGTGAACAGCTCACCACCGACGGTCACCACGTCGGGATTGACGACGTCGCGCACCAGCGCGACCGCACGGCCGAGGAGCACCGCCTGGTTCGGCGACGGGTCGGTGCCATCGGCACTCCCCGGTTCGAGTACAGCACAGAACGATTCGATGTCGTCGGCCGAGGACCGTGCGAGGCCGTCCACGAGCCACGCCATCGAGATCGATTCCTCCGCACACAGATACAGCCAGCTCTCGGGTCGTCGCCGGAAGGCGCTCTCGCACCGGCGGTATTCGACCTCCGCGACCGCCTCCACGTACGGAACGACCGTGTACGGCGTGGGCACGATCGCCCGGAACAACACGTCCACGGGCGCTTCGCACCAGCCCAGTCGCGGGTGGTCGAGCGCCCCTCGGTGCTCGTCGTACAGACCACCCACCGCGAGCCCTGCCCACAGCGGCTGCCTGCCTCGCTGGTGGGACTCGTGCACCCGCAGCGCCGCACCGATCGCGGCGAAGACGTCGAACACCGACGCCGGTGTCGCGAAGGTCGTCCGGTGCAGTTCCCGTCCGAGCAGGTCGCCGGAAACCACCCGGGTCTCCCGCTCCCCCAGATGGATACCGGCGAGGAAACCCCGTTCGGTGTCCACCTCCACCGGCACGTGCGGCCGTCCCACCCGTCCCCGCGGAGCGAGATCGGGGCGGTCGCGCAGCAACCCGTGCTCGAGCAACGACGTCACCGCCCGGTTGACCGTCGACGCCGACAGGCCCGTGAAATCGGCGAGCATCGTGCGCGTCGCCGGTCCCCCACGTCGCAGATGCTGCATGATCCGCCCCGCCGGTGTGGTCTCGTCGACCCGGAAGACCCCCGGCCGTCCAGATCGCACGGAGACCCCCGGTCGCGCAGAGCGCAGGAGATCGAGAGGTGACCGTACCGCTGTTGTCCGCACCTCCGTCATGGCCAGAAGTGTCCCGTCCCGCCCGCGAGGACGGAATGTTTTGTATCAGGCCGCGCCGAAGTCTCCCGCGTTCACTCCACGAGTGCCTTGAACTGCGCGTCGTACAGCCTCGCGTACGCACCGGCCGCCTCGAGCAGCCCCTCGTGGGTGCCCTGTTCGACGATCCGTCCGTCCTCCATCACCACGATGCGGTCGGCGTTCCGGATGGTCGACAGGCGGTGAGCGATGACGAAGCTGGTGCGGTCGTCGCGCAATCGCACGGTGGCCTGCTGGACGAGCAGTTCGGTGCGGGTGTCGACCGAGCTCGTCGCCTCGTCGAGGATGAGGATCGACGGCTTGGACACGAACGCCCGCGCGATCGTGATGAGCTGACGCTCACCGGCGCTGAGGTTGCCGTCGTTCTCCTCGTCGATGATCGTGTCGTAGCCGTCGGGCAGGGCCCGCACGAAACGGTCGACGTAACTCATCCTGGCCGCGGACATGATCTGGTTCTCGGTGGCGTACGGATTGCCGTAGGCGATGTTCTCGCGGATGGTGCCGCCGAACAGCCAGGTGTCCTGCAGGACGATGCCGATGCGCGAGCGCAGTTCGTCGCGGGACATCGAACGGATGTCCACGCCGTCGACGAGGATCCGGCCCGCGTCGACCTCGTAGAAGCGCAGGATCAGGTTGATGAGGGTGGTCTTGCCGGCGCCCGTGGGTCCGACGATCGCGATCATCTGACCCGGTTCGGCCCGCAACGACAGGTTCTCGATGAGCGGCCGATCGGGGGTGTACGAGAAGGCGACGTTCTCGAACTCGACGAGTCCGTGCCGGCTCCACGGCATCGTCGGCGCCGCGACCTCCGGTTCCTCCTCCGGTTCGTCGAGCACCGCGAACACCCGCTCGGCCGACGCCGACGCCGACTGCAGGAGGTTGACCATCGCGCCGATCTGCGCGAGCGGCTGCACGAGCTGACGCGAGTACTGGATCATCGCCTGGATCTCACCGAGCGTCGCGGTGCCCGACGCGATCCGCAGACCACCGAGCACGGCGATGACGACATAGCCGACGTTGCCGAGGAAGGTCACGAACGGCATCACCAGTCCGGACACGAACTGCGCGCGGTAGGAGGCCTGGTACAGCGACTCGTTGGTGTCGGTGAAGCGTCGCTGCACCTCCGCGGTCCGGCTGTAGGCGGTGATGAGCTCGTGCCCGGTGAAGGCTTCCTCGATCTGCCCGTTGAGCTTGCCGGTCGTCTCCCACTGCGCGAGGAAGTGCTTGCGCGAGCGACGCGCGATCACTGCCGTCGCCACGACCGACGCCGGGACGGTCAGGATCGCGACGAGCGCGAGCATCGGCGAGATGAACAGCATCATCACCACGAGACCGAGCAGCGTCAGCACCGCGAGGACGAGCTGGGAGATGGACTCCTGCATGCCCGCCGCGACGTTGTCGATGTCGTTGGTGACGCGGCTGAGCAGGTCGCCGCGCGAATGCGTGTCGAAGTACCGCAGCGGCAACCGGTGGATCTTGCGTTCGATCCGCGACCGCATGTCGCGCACGACGCGCTGCACGATCTCGTTGAGGCCGTAGGCGGCGACCCAGATCAGACCGGACGAGAGCAGGTACAGCGCCAGGACGATGACGAGGATCCGGCCGAGGGCCGAGAAGTCGATGCCGAGTCCGGGCACCACGTCCATCCCCGAGACCATGTCGGCGAACTGGTCGCGGCCCTCGGCGCGCAGACCGGCGACGGCTTCTTCCTTGGTCTGTCCGGCGGGGAACTGCATGCCCACCACCCCGTCGAAGATGACGTCGGTGCCGCGGCCGAGCACGAAGGGCGCCACCGACATGCTCACGACGCCGAGGAAGGCGGAGAGCAGCACCGAGTAGACGGCGTAGCGGTGCGGGTGGAGCAGGCCGAGCACCCGGCGGACGGTGCGCAGACGCGACGGTGCCGCCGCTTCCGGAGTCGTCATATCGTGGCCATCCTCTGCGACTCGACGATCTCCGAGTACGTCCGGCACCGGCCGAGCAGACCGAGATGCGTCCCGGAATCGACCATGACGCCGTTGTCGAGGACGACGATGCGGTCGGCGTCCTGCACGGTGGAGACCCGCTGCGCGACGATGAGCACGCACGCGTCGCGCGTCTCGGGTTCGAGCGCCGCGCGCAGGCGGGCGTCGGTCGCCGGGTCGAGTGCGGAGAAGGCGTCGTCGAACAGGTAGATGGCGGGCCGGCGGACGAGGGCGCGAGCGATCGCGAGGCGCTGCCGCTGCCCGCCGGAGACCGTGGTGCCGCCCTGGGAGAGGACCGTGTTCAGTCCGTCCTCGGTCTTGTGGACGAAGTCCGCCGCTTGCGCGACCTCGAGGGCGTGCCACAGTTCGTCGTCGGTGGCGTCGGCGCGTCCGTACCGGAGGTTGTCGGCGATGGTGCCGGAGAACAGGTAGGCCTTTTGCGGCACGACGGCGATGCGCGAGCGCAGCACGTCGGTGTCGAGCGCCCGGACGTCGACACCCGCGACGAGCACCTGCCCGGCGGTGACGTCGATGAGCCGCGGCACGAGGCGCATCATGGTGCTCTTGCCCGATCCGGTGCCGCCGATGATCGCGGTGGTGGAACCGGGGTCGGCGCGGAACGACACCCCGCTGAGCACGGGAGCGTCGGCACCGGGATACGAGAAACCGGCATTGCGGAGTTCGAGGGTGACGCGGGTCGGGAGTTCGCGGACCGGTTCGGCGGGCGAAGACACCGTCGGTTCGGTGTCGAGCACGTCGAGGATGCGCTCGGCGCAGACCGCGGCGCGCGGAGCCATGATCGCGACGAACGACGTCATGAGCACGGCCATGAGGATCTGGGCGATGTAGGTGATCATCGCGGTGATGGAGCCGACCTGCATCGCACCGGAGTCGATACGGTGGGCGCCCACCCACAGGACGCCGACGGTGCTCACATTCGAGATCAGCAGCACCGCCGGGTACAGCACGGAGTTCACGCGGCCGACGCGTAAGGCGGTGGCGGTGAGGTCGTCGTTGGCGCCGTCGAAGCGGGCCTTCTCGGTTTCGTCGCGCACGAATGCCCTGATCACGCGGATGCCGGTGATCTGCTCGCGCAACACCCGATTCACAGAGTCGATGCGCTTCTGCATGACCCGGAAGCCGGGCAGCATGAGCGCGATGAGCGCGGCCATGGTGAAGATCAGCACCGGGACGGCGACGACCAGCACGAGCGAGGTGCCGGGGTCCTGGCGGATCGCCATGATGACGCCACCGATCCCCATGATCGGGGAGGTCACGACGATGGTGCAGGTCATCAGCACGAGCATCTGAACCTGCTGCACGTCGTTGGTGTTGCGGGTGATCAGCGACGGGGCACCGAACGTCCCGAACTCGCGCGCCGAGAACCGCCCCACATTCCGGACGAGCGCGAGCCGCACGTCGCGGCCGAAGCCCATCGCGGCGCGCGCCGCGAAGTAGACGGCACCGGTCGCGGCGCCGACCTCGACGGCGCTGATGACGAGCATCAGCAGACCGGTCCGGACGATGTAATCGATGTCCCCGGTCGCCACGCCGTTGTCGATGATGTCGGCGTTGAGACTCGGGAGCAGCAACATGCCCCCGGTCGCGACCAGCTGCAGGAGTACGACCCCCGCGAGGGCACCCCGATAGGGCGCCATGAAGCGGCGCAACAGCCGTAGCAACATGGGCATTACGCTACCTGCGACTCCCTGCAGCAATCTTCACGATCCATCCGGGCGGCCACGCACCGCGTCGGGTACGTGGCCGCCCGGGGGTTCGTCACACGCGTGCGGATTCCGGTGCGGGCTCGGTGGCACCGAGCTCGCGGGTGAGCTTCTCGCCCTCGACGTCGACGTTCGGAAGGATCCGGTCGAGCCACTTCGGCAGCCACCACGCCTTGTCACCGAGTAGCGCCATCACCGACGGGATGATGACCATGCGGACGATGAAGGCGTCGAAGAAGACCGCCGCGGCGAGTGCGAAACCGATCGACTTGATCAGCGAGTCCGGTTCGGCGATGAACGCCGCGAACACCGAGATCATGATGATCGCCGCTGCGCTCACCACGCGCGCGCCGTGTGCGAAGCCGCTGCGGACGGCCTCGAGTGCGCTCGCGCCGTGGACGTAGTCCTCACGCATACGCGTCACCAGGAACACTTGGTAGTCCATCGCAAGACCGAAGACGACGCCGATGAGGATGATCGGCATGAAGCTCACGATGGGCTGCGGGTTGGCGATCAGGCCGCCCCAGCCCTCCTGGAAGACCGCGACGGTGGCACCGAAGGTCGCCAGGACGCTGAGCAGGAAGCCGAGAGTTGCGGTGAGCGGCACCAGGATCGAGCGGAACACCAGCATCAGCAGGATGAAGGCGAGGCCGACGACGACCGCGAGGTACGGAGCCAGTGCACTCTGGAGGCTGTCGGAGACGTCGCCCTCGAGCGCGGTCTGGCCGGTCACGCCGTAGGACAGGCCGAACTCCTCGTTCAGCTCGGTCTCGCCGTCGCGGATGCTCTGGACGAGGTCCATCGTCGCGGGATCGGTCGGGCCGCTGCGCGGAGTGACGAGGATCTGGGCGGTGTCTCCCGCCTCGTTCACCGCGACGATCTGGGCGTTGACGACCTCGTCGTTCTCGTACAGCTTGCCGACGACGGCACCGAACGCGACTGGGGCCTCCACGTCGGCGTTCTGGGTGTCGACGACGACGACCAGCGGGCCGTTGCGTCCGGGACCGAATCCCTCGTCGACCAGGTCGTAGGCCTTGCGGGCGCTGGTCGCCGGGTCGGCGGTGGCCTCCGACGGCAGGGCGAGGTTCAGTCCGGTGGCGGGCAGCGCGAGCGCACCGAGGAGGACCACACCGGCGATGAGCGGGATGGCCGGGCGTCGCGTGATCAGGCCGACGAACTTGGCGCCCGCCTTGGGGGTGTCGTCGTCGGAACCGCGCTTGTTCAGGAACGGGATGCGGCCGGCGAAGGCCTTCTCCCCGAACAGTCCGAGCACGGCGGGCAGCAGCGACACGGCGATGAGCACGGCCATGAGCACCGTGAACGCGGCAGCGTAACCCATGACCGACAGGAACGGGATGCCGACGACGCTCAGCGCCATGAGGGCGATGATGACCGTCAGGCCGGCGAAGACGACCGCGGAACCGGCGGTGCCCACGGCACGGCCGGCGGCCTCGGTGCGATCAGAGGTGATGGTGAGTTCGTGCCGGAAGCGCGAGACGATGAACAGCGAGTAGTCGATCGCCACGGCCAGACCGATCATGACCGCCAGCGTCGGGGTCATCGAGCTGAGGTCGGCGAAGCCGGAGGCGATGGTGATGCCGAGGCTGCCGATGCCGACGCCGACGAGTGCGGTGACCAGCGGAAGTCCGGCGGCGACGAGCGAGCCGAAGGTCAGGGTGAGCACGATCGCGGCGATGCCGATGCCGATGAGTTCGGCGGTGCCACCGGGCATGCCCATCTCGGCGGCAGCCGTACCGCTGACCTCGACGGTCAGGCCGGCGTCACGGCCGATCTCGGCGGCGTCGAAGATCTGGTCGCGCAGGGCCTGGTCGACGTCGGTGATCTCGCCCTCGAACGGGACGGTGACGAAGCCGACGGTGCGGTCGGCGCTCAGCGGCGACAGGGCCTGGGCGTCGGACAGCGCAGCCTCTTCGGAGGTGCCCTGCTGCGCGGCGACGGCCTTCATCTGCTCGACGAGACCGGCGTCGGCGAGGACCGGGTTGACCAGCGCGCCGGCCTGTTCCTCCGGCGAGGCGGTGGCGGGGTCGACCTTGGCGGGCGGCGAGACGCGGTCGATGCCGCGGACCGCGGCGAGGACCTCGTCGACGGCGGCCAGGTTCTCGGGGTCGTCGAGCGTCTGCCCGTCGGGCGCGGCGAAGACGTAACGCGCGCTGAGCCCGTTCATCGGATCTTCGGTCGACGGGAACCGCTCCGCCATGAGGTCCTGGGTCTTCTGCGCGGGGGTGCCCGGAAGCGTGAACGCGTCCGTGGTGGGCCCGGACAGGGTTGCTGCACCGACCCCGAAGAGCACGAGCAGCGCGATCCAGAAGGACAGCACTGCGCCCTTCCGTCGGTGGGCGAACTTGCCCAGCCGGTACAGGTAGGTCGCCACGGGGCACCCTTTCTATGTCGGAAGATCCTGGTGGGGTCGGATGGTCGGAACGGGCAGAGGTCCGGAATCAGGAGAATCCGCGTCGGAGCTGGTCGAACGCCTCGCGGATGAGCTCTTCGACCGACCGGTCCGTCGTCCCGGTCGCGTGTGTCTCCATGGCCGCGCGCACGGCGCCCATGGCGGCGTAGTTCAGCAGCGAGGGGTACAGGTCGGCATCGGGGTCGGTGCCGGTGCGTTCGGCGATGATCTCGACGAGCAACTGCGACGAACGCCGCTCGACCTCGATCTGCCGGGACAACAGCACGTTGCTCTCCTCGAGCAGGGTGATGCACGCGACGATCTCGCCGAACGGCCAGTCGGGGTTCTGCACGACGTCCAGGGCCACCGTGAGCAGCGAATCCATGATGTCCTCGTCGGCGGGACGATCGCGCAGCAGGTCGATCCACTCCTCGACCCGAGTCTCGAGATACGCGAGGACGGCGTCTTCCTTGCTCGCGAAGTAGTTGTGGAAGGTGCGGGTCGAGACACCCGCGCGCGCTGCGATCGCATCGGCCGTCACGGCGGCCAGACCGTGTTCACGAGCGAGTTCGGCCGCGGCGGTCGCGAGAGCCGCACGAGTGGCCGCCTTCTTGCGGTCGCGCAGGCCGGGAGTGATGGTCACTCCATCCAGGTTACTGATTTTGCAGAGTTCTGTAAGTTTGCAGAGTCATGCAAATTTATGACATCGCCCACAGGCGTTCCCGGCCTATCGCGGGCTTCACACCCGGCGACGCTCCCAGGCGCCCGGATCCTTCGTAAGATCCTCCACGAAACCGGGGAGGTCTCCCGTGACGACATCCGCGAGCGATACCTCTTCGAGCACGGCGCGCAGGTTCACACGCACCGCGATCCACACGTCCTGCAGCCGTTCGGCCGCCCCGCTGTAGACGACGTCCTCGGGCCGCTCGCCACGCACCGACGCCAGCGGGCCCTCGACCGTGCGGATGATGTCGGCAATGGAGATCTCGGCCGCGGGTCGCGCGAGCCAGTAACCGCCCTCCGGTCCCCGCCGGCTGTTCACCAACCCACCGCGACGCAGGTCGGCGAGAACGGCCTCGAGGAACTTGTGCGGGATGGTCTGCGCCGTCGCGAGGGTCTCCGCCTTCGTCAGGCGACCGTCCTCGATCGCCGCGAGTTCGAGCAGGGTCCGCACGGCGTAGTCGACCCTCGCGGTGATGTGCATGCCATGCCTCTCGCGCTGCCTGATGTCGTCGGCCGGCCCGTCTCGACGGGACGGGTCAATTCCTACCAGCAATACCGAACCACCCGGAATCGTGAGGACGCGAGTCGCCACCCGGGTCCCGATTCGAGGGCCCTGGTGATGCAAGCCACACCAGCGGTAATGTGGACGGTTGTTCACAGCTATCGGAGGTCGTTGCGATGTGGGAAACCCTGCAGGAATCGTGGGGGTCGCTGCTCGACCCCCTCCACGATCCGGTGACCCTGGCGATTCCCGCCTTCCTCACCTTCCTGATCCTCGAATGGATCGCGGCCCGCACCCTCGAACACGTCGAGCCGGGCCCCGACGGACGCACCCGCCCCCCGCGCGGCGGCTACGAGAAGCGGGACGCACGCGCGAGCATCTCGATGGGTCTGGTCTCCATCGTCACGAGCGCCGCATGGAAGGTGCTGGCCCTCGTCGGATATTCGGCACTGTGGGTCTACGTCGCACCCTGGCACCTGCCCGCCGACGCCTGGTACACGTGGGTGATCCTGCTCGTCGGCATCGACGTCCTCTGGTACTGGTACCACCGGATGGCGCACCGCGTCCGCCTGGTCTGGGCGACCCACCAGGCGCACCACTCGAGCGAGTACTTCAACTACGCGACCGCGCTGCGCCAGAAGTGGAACAACAGCGGCGAGATCATCATGTGGCTGCCGCTCCCCCTGATCGGCATCCCACCGTGGATGGTTTTCGTCGGCTTCTCCGTCAGCCTCGTCTACCAGTTCTTCGTGCACACCGAGCGGGTCGGCACGCTCCCCCGCCCGATCGAATTCGTGTTCAACACGCCCTCGCACCATCGGGTGCACCACGGCTCCGATCCCGACTACCTCGACCGCAACTACGCGGGCATCCTCATCATCTGGGACCGGATGTTCGGCACCTTCAAGGCCGAGGACCACCGGCCCACCTACGGGCTCACCAAGCCCGTCGGCACGTACAACATCTGGGACCTGCAGACGCACGAGTACCGGGCGATCGCCCGCGACTGGCGTACGGCCGGGACGTTCCGCGACAAGCTCGGTTACGCCTTCGGCCCGCCCGGCTGGGCGCCGAAACAGACCCACGAGGAGGAGACCGAGAACGTCAGTTCTGCTCGAACGTGACGAGGAAGTCGACGCTGCCCGCGCCGTCGACCGTCACGAATCCGAGGTTCGGCGGCTCCACGCCGTAATCGGTCCAGGTGGTGGGGATGCTCCCCGACGCCACGAGACGCTCACCCGTGCGCAGGACGTCGACGTCGACGGTCACGGGCCGTTCGGCGCCGCGCAGGGTGAGCGTGCCGGTCGCGGTGACGGAACCGATGCTGCCGTCGTCGGGCAGGGACGTCAGATCCACGGGCTCGGTGAGGGCGAACGTCGCCGTCGGGTGCGCCGCGGTGTCCATCACCCGAGTGCGAAACTGGCCGTCGCGCTGGCCACTGTCGGTGGTGATGCCCTCGACCTGCACGACGACCTCGGCGGCCTCGAGGGTGCCGTCGGTGATGGTCGCCGAACCGGAGACCTGATCGGTGCTGCCCACCACGGTGACGTCGGCCCCGCGCAGGATCTCGTGCACCGTGTAGCCGGCGGCGGTGCGGTTGGGTTCGGCACCCTCGACGACGGTCCACTCCCCGTCGAGCTCACCGGTCGCGGCTTCGGCACCTTCGGTCGAGACGGACGCGGCGGGCGCGTCGTCCTCGGCGATGAACGTCCCGTATACCCATGGGGCGACGAAGAAGCCGAGCAGCGCCACGACCACGACGGCGACGAGCACCCACACCAGTTTCCGCATCCTGCAAATTTAAACGATGTCGGATTCCGTGTGGGGTGCTACGTCACTGCGGGGGCGCAACGTGAGCCACGCGATTCCGGCGGAGGCGATCATGAGGACCACCCCGATCCCGGAGGTGATCGTGACGCCGCTGTCGAACGCCGATCCTGCTGCGGCGAGCAACGCGTCGGCCCGGTCGGCGGGCAGGTTCCCGGCCACGGCGTGGGCGCCGCCGAGCGTCTCCCGAGCAACCTCCGACTGTTCCGTGCTCAGCCCGGCAGGGAGCAGGAGATGCGCAGTGTAGGACGCGGAGAGCACCGACCCGAGGATCGCCGTACCGAGCACGGCACCCATCTCGTAGGCCGTCTCCGACACCGCCGACGCGGCACCGGCCTTCGCGGGCGGGACACTCGACACGATGAGGTCGTTCGACAGCGTCTCCGCCGCACCGATACCCGCGCCGAGGACCGCGAACGCCACGATGATCGGGGTGAGCGCCGACGGTGAGGCGAGCAGGAACACCAGCGCGTAGCCGGTCGCCGAGAGCAGGAGCGCGCAGACGATGATCGACGACGGCTGCACCCACCGCACGAGCGCGACGACCGACATCCCGGCCACGACCATCACCGCCAGTCCCGGGACCAGGCTCAGTCCGGCCTCCATCGGGCTCTGTCCGATCACGAGTTGCAGATGCTGGGACACGAAGAACAGGAAGCCCACGAGGGAGACGACGGACAGCAGGTTCACCGCGACGGCACCGGAGAAGGTGGGCACGCGGAACAGACGGACGTCGAGCATGGGGTTCGGGCGCTGCAACTGCCGGCGCACGAACGCGACGAGCGCGACCACACCGACCACGGCCGGAACGACGGCGACGGCACCGAGGCCACTGTCCGCGATCTTCTTGATCGCGAAGACGATCGGCGCAAGGGCCAGCAGTGACAGCGCGATGCTCACGATGTCGATGCGGCCCGGATTCGGGTCCTTCGACTCGGGGACGAACATCGGCGCGAGCACGAGCAGCGGGATCAGCACCGGCACGGCCAACAGGAAGACCGAGCCCCACCAGGCATGTTCGAGCAGGAATCCGCCCATGATCGGCCCGAGTGCAGCGCCCGCCGCGAAACACGAGGCCCAGATCGCGATGGCGAGACGGCGCTGGGTGGCATCGAGAAAGATGTTGCGCAGCAACGACAGCGTGGACGGCATGAGCATGGCCCCGAAGAAGCCGAGTGCACCGCGGGCGGTCACGAGCAGTTCCGCGGAAGGTGCGTAGGCCGCAGCGACCGAGACGGCGGCGAATCCGGTCGCGCCGATGATCAACAGGCGGCGTCGCCCGATGCGGTCGCCGAGGCTGCCCATCGCCACCAGCAGACCTGCGAGCACCAGCGGGTAGATGTCGATGATCCACAACTGTTGCGCAGCGGTGGGCTGCAGCGCGGAGGAGATCCCGGGCAGCGCGAAGGCCAGGACGGTGTTGTCGACCGACACGAGCAGCACCGGAAGCATCAGTACCGCGAGCGCGACCCAGTCCCGAGGAGCCGCCTTCGTCACGGTGGGTTCCGAAACAGGCACAGATGTCGCCACGGATATCGAACTTTCGCGAGAGAGGAATCGAACCGTCGTTACTGTACCAGCTGGACGGTACAGTAACCACGTCGTACGATCGGGCCGTGCCACCTGCCCCTGCCGCCCGCGCCAAACTTCTCGACGCCTTCGTGACGATCCTGCTCGAGCAGGGCGAGCGCGCCGCGACACTCGAGTCCGTCGCCGCGGCGGCGAACGTGTCCAAAGGTGGTCTGCTCTATCACTTCCCGTCCAAGGACGCCCTCGTCGCGGCTCTCGCCGAACACCTCGAGACACTCGCAGCCGACGACGCCGAACTGATGCGCACGGCTCCCGAAGGACCGGCGACCTACTACATCCGCACCTCGGTCTTCGCCGACACCCCGCTCGACCGGGCCATCGTCGCCCTGACCCGCCTGAGCCAGACCGCGAACCCGCGCGCCCAGCAGGCGCTGCGCCGCATCCATCAGGGCTGGTTCGAGGCACTGTCCGACGAGGTCACCGATCCCGCTGCGGCACGAGCGGTGATGCTCATCGGCGACGGGCTCTACTACGGCGCCGCCATGTCGGGCGAGACAAGCACGACGCCGCCCGAGGACGTCGACGAACTCCTGAAAGTCGTGCGGAAACTGATCGGCCCGAGCGACTGAGTTCGGGGAGGTTGCGTGCGTCCGTTCGCGAAAATACGCACACAACCTCCCCTTCGATCGCCCTCACCCGAGCCGATGCAGTTCGACGTCGCGGAGCACGCCGTCGTCGATGGTCGCGGTCATGTAGGTGCAGTACGGCTGCCGACGCCGGTCGGTGGGTGAACCCGGGTTGAGCAGGCGCAATCCGCTCGGCGCGGTCGTGTCCCAGGGGATGTGCGAGTGGCCGAAGACGAGGACGTCGGTGTCGGGATAGGCCGCGGCCATCCGATTGTCGCGCCCGGTCGACGCCCCGGTCTCGTGCACCACCGCGACGCGCACACCGTCGAGGGTCACCCGCGCGACCTCCGGCAGCCGTTCCCGCAGGAGCGGACCGTCGTTGTTGCCCCAACACGCGACCAGCTGCCGGGACCGCTCTTCCAGCGCGTCGAGCAGTGTCACGTCCATCCAGTCGCCCGCGTGGATCACCACGTCCGCGCGGGCCACCTCGTCCCACACCTGCGACGGCAGGTCGCGGGCGCGCGTCGGTACGTGGGTGTCGGCGAGCAGCAGCAGTCGCATGGCCCCAGTCTGCCGTGGGGTCACGGTCTGCCGTGGGTTCGCAGTGTGCCGCGGGCGCTCATGGGTAACCACGACGCATGACCACTCCAGCTCACGACAGACTCGCCATCGTCACCGGCGCCGACTCCGGCATGGGCAAGGCGACCGCCGAACTGCTCGCCACCGAGGGGTTCGACGTCGGCATCACCTTCCACACCGACGAGGCCGGGGCCGAGGACACCCGCGCCGGGGTCGAACAGCGCGGACAGCGGTGCTTCGTGGCCCGACAGGACCTGACCAGCCCGGACACCGCCGATGTGATCGACGAACTCACCGGAAAGCTCGGCGGTCTCGGGGTGCTGGTGAACAACGCCGGCACCGGACACCGCGACGAGGTGCTCGACCTGTCCTTCGAACGGTGGCGGGAGATGCTCTCCACCGACCTCGACGGCCCGTTCCTGTGCTCCCAACGCGCCGCGCGACACATGATCGACTCCGGGGGCGGCGGCCGCATCGTCAACATCACGAGCGTCCACGAGCACATCCCCCGCTACGGCGCCTCCGCCTACTGCACGGCGAAGGCCGGCCTCGGCATGCTCACGCAGTGCCTCGCCCTCGAATGGGCCCGCTACGGCATCACGGTCAACTCGGTGGCTCCCGGTGAGATCTCCACGCCCATGACCGGCATGGACGAATCCGAGGCCTTCCACGAGGAGCGACCGGGCAACCCCACCGGACGTCCCGGGCACGTCGACGAGGTCGCCTCCGTCGTCGCCTTCCTCGCGTCCCCACGCTCGTCGTACCTGACGGGGCGCTCGATCCCCGTCGACGGCGGCCTCATGTTGATGGCCGCGCACGGACACGACATGAACGACGGGAGTTGGCGCGAACTCTGACGACGACCGGCCGCCCATCCGCTAGCGTCCACCGGCGGATCGGTGGTCGACTCGGAATGGGGAACTGGATGCGCACGACACCGCCTGCGGAGCGATTCGGGCCGGGAACGGCGAGGGGTTACCGAGCGACCCATCGTCCCGAGGTGTGGGGAGCGCTGATCGGCGCGGGTGGCGCGTCGGCCTTCATGCTCGTGAACGGTGCCGCTCTGGGATCACCGTGGACCTGGATCGTCGTTGTCGGATGGTTCTGCGCCATCGCTGTTTTCGTCTGGGCCGTGCTCATACGACCGCGGAGTTTCGAGCAGTTGGAGCCGCCCTCGAAGCAGGCATCGACGATCTACCTCGTGTCGGTCGCGGCCATGGTCGTGCTGATCGTCGGTGGCGCAAGGCTTCTCGCGTTGTTCGATCGTTCGGAACTGACGGTCGCGTGGGTGGTCTGCGTCGTCGGTGCGCACTTCGTTCCCTTCGCACGGGCCTTCGGCCGCGCGATGTTCCGGGTCATGGGCTGGGGAATGCTGGTGATCGGAATCGTCGGTCTGGCAGGAGGTCTCGCATCGCCTGCCGTGGCAGCCGTCGCCGGTGTCGCGGCGGGGCTGTGGATGTTCGCCGTGATGGCCGCCGACGCCGTCGGCCGACCTCTCGTCACCGGGCGTCGGCCCGACTCCACAGTTCCTCGAGCGCCTCGTTGACTCGTTCCGGCTGCTGGACGTGCGGGTAGAAACCGGGAACTTCGAGCAGTTCTCCCCCGATCCGGTCGGCGACGACCCGCGCCGTGACCGTCAGCGGATCTCCCGCCAGCCGCTTGTACTCGTCGGGTGCGCCCGCCCAGTCACCGACGACGACGAGCTTCGGCCACGGCGCCGCCGCGAGCGACTCGAGGGGGATGTCGGCGTCCCAGCACGGTCTCTCCCGCATCGACGTCGCCGCTGCGCGTAGTCGCTTCGGGGTGGGTTCCGCCGGCGGCATGCCGACGCTCTCCGTGATGAGACGCAGATAGTCCTCCGCAGTGAGCTCGGGCGGGAGCGTCACCTGGGACGCGCGAGCGCGGGCGAGGTTCTCGGCGACCACCGGTTCGCTCTCCGCAACCTTCAGGCACCCGGGCTGGATCAGGCACAGCGACCGCACCAGGTCCGGCCGTTCCACCGCCGCGAGCATCGCTGCGACCGCACCGTACGAATGTCCGACGAGATGGGCGCCGTCACCGAGCAGTTCGACGATGTCGGCGGCGTCCACCTCGTAGTCGGTGCGATGGGCCCCGTCGAGATCCGGCGAGTCGCCGTGCCCGCGGCGGTCCATCAGGATCAGCCGACGTGACGCCCCCAAGGGCCGCTGCCGACCGAATCCGTAGGTCTCGTCGTCTCCCCAGGCCAGCACCCCGTGCACGAGAACGGCCGGCGGGACGTCGGATTCGGCGGGTCCGACGATCGTCGAGCAGACGCGATTCACAGTTCCCCTTCCGATTGCGAGCATGCAGGCGCGAACCTATCGGAAGACCTGGGCGGATGCAGGTAGCCCGACCCACACTCCCTCGGGCGCTTCGTCGACTCCGCAGTCCACTCGCAATCAAGTTCGCTATCCGCCACAGCAATTGCCGCGGCGGATAGCAAAAGCCGTAGCGGATGCTTCGGACCCCGGCCTTGGCGACCTGCAGGCATGAGAAAAGCCCCTCACCTGCACTAACAGGTAAGGGGCTCTCTGGCGGTGGCGGTGGGATTTGAACCCACGGACGGGGGTTACCCGTCACGCGCTTTCGAGGCGCGCTCCTTCGGCCGCTCGGTCACGCCACCGCTGACGACTCTAGCGGATTGCAGGCCTCATCCTGAAATCGCCTGGTCACAGCTCCGAAGCCGGCCCTCGATGTTCCCGGAAGAACGCCTCGAGCACGGCCGCGCACTCGGCTTCGAGCACACCACCGCGCACTTCCGGACGGTGCGTGAGGCGCCGATCGCGCACCACGTCCCACAGCGACCCGACGGCGCCCGTCTTCGGCTCCCACGCCCCGAAGACCACCCGCGATACCCGGGAGAGCACCGACGCTCCCGCGCACATCGTGCAGGGTTCGAGGGTCACGGCAAGGGTTGCGCCCTCGAGACGCCATCCGTCGCCGTAGACCTGCGCTGCCGCGCGCAGAGCGAGCACCTCGGCGTGCGCTGTGGGGTCGCCGGTGGCCTCGCGGGAGTTCGCCGCTCGCGCGATCTCGGTGCCGTCCGGCCCGAACACCACCGCGCCCACCGGTACGTCACCGGCGGGCGCGGCAGCGGCGGCCTCCAGCGCGACCCGGATCAATGCCTCGTCGTCGCGCAGCCCCATCTAACGGAGCTTGTCCAGGGTGTTACCCAGGACGTCGTCGAAACCGAGTCGCTGGGCGATCTCGTCGAGTTGCTCGTCGGGATACAGGTCGGTCTCCGACAGGATCACCGAGAGCACCGGCTCGGGCAGACCCATGTCGGCCAGGATGCCGAGGTCGCCTTCCTCCCACGGCTCGATGTCGTCGAGCTCGTCGGGCTCGATATCGGGGATCTCGATGTTCAGCGCATCGAGGACGTCGGCGGCGATGTCGTAGTCGACGGCCATCGTCGCGTCGGACAGCAGCAACCTCGTTCCCGCAGGTGCGGGACGCACGATGATGAAGAATTCGTCGTCCACATTCAGCAGACCGAAGACTGCGCCGGAACTTCTCAGCTCCCGCAACTCGGTCACTGCGGTATCGAGACTCGTCAGTGCGGCACCGGACAACACCCGGCACTTCCAACGACCTTCCTCCCGCGTCACGGCGACGGCGAAGCCGTCGAGGTCGTCGCTCGAATTCCCGGCGGGGTTCCCGCTCTGGGTCACGGAAGGGCTTTTGTTCCCTACACGCTGTGCAGCCATGGGCGCAACGGTAGTCGGCCACGTCCGGTGAATGAAGCCCAGCACGGGATATGCCAACCTGATGAGGTGTCCTCAGCCGTCTCTTCCCCGCCCGTCTGTGTCCTCGGCCTCGGTCTGATCGGTGGTTCTCTGCTGCGCGCCGCCGCGGCCACCGGAAGGCAGGCGTGGGGTTACAACAGGTCGTCGCAGGCCGTGGAGGCCGCCGTCGCCGACGGCTTCGACGCGTCCACCGACCTCACGGCCACGCTGCGTCGCGCAGCCGACACCAGCGCCCTGGTGGTGATCGCGGTGCCGATGCCGGCAGTGGGCAGCATCCTCGAGGCGGTGGCCGAGCACGCCCCCGAGGTCGCGCTCACCGACGTGGTGAGCATCAAGGCGGAAGTGGCCGCTGCCGTCGCCGCTCACGGCCTGTCGCGGCGTTTCGTGGGTGGACACCCCATGGCAGGTACGGCGGAGTCCGGCTGGACCGCTGGGACCGCCGACCTGTTCCGCGACGCGGTGTGGGTGGTGACCGTCGACGACGGCACCGATCCCGAGGTGTGGCGGCAGGTCGCCGACCTCGCGCTCGACTGCGGCTCCGTCGTCGTGCCCGCCGAATCCCGGGAGCACGACGCGGCGGTCGCGCGAGTCTCCCATCTCCCCCATCTCCTCGCCGAAGCGCTGGCCCTCTCGGGCGCCGGAGGCGGCGATCTCGCACTCGGTCTCGCCGCCGGCTCCTTCCGGGACGGCACGCGGGTCGCCGCGACGGCCCCGGCCCTGGTCGACGCGATGTGCGAAGGCAACGCGGAAGCCCTGCTGGTCGCGCTGGACGAGACACTCGAGGTGCTGAGAACGGCCCGGGAGCAACTGGCCGACCGCAGCACCTCCGAACTCACCCGCGCCGGTCACGCGGCTCGGACCCGCTACGAACAGCGCCGTCGCGACCCCATCGTCGGCACGCAGCCCGGCGACGAGGGCTGGATCGCAGCGTTCCGCGAGGCCGGACGACGCGGTGGAGTGTGGACACGATGAACCTCCGCGACATCGCCTCGGCGCTGACCACCGGCAAGACGACCCCCACCGAACACGTCCGCTCGGTTCTCGCCGAACTCGACGCCCTCGTCGGGACCCCCTGGGGGAACACCGTCGCCGCCCGCAACGACGAGGCGGCGCTCGAAGCCGCAGCCCTCGCCGACGAGCAGATCGCCGCCGGGAACTGGATCGGCCCGTTGCACGGCGTCGCGGTCGCGGTGAAGGACAACATCGACGTCGCCGGGTTCCCTACCCGCTGCGGCAGCGCGGTCCTCGCCGATGCGCCTCCCGCGCGGCGCGACGCTCGCGTCATCGAGAAGCTCCGCGAAGCCGGAGCCATCGTGGTGGCGAAGACCCATCTCCACGAGTTCGCCTACGGGCCCACCGGGTTGATCAATGTGTCCGGCGCGGCCCCCCACCCCCGCAACCCGGACCTGATCAGCGGTGGTTCGTCGTCGGGCTCCGCAGTGCTGGTCGCGAGGGGCGTCGTGCCCGTCGCGCTGGGAACCGACACCGGCTGCAGCGTCCGTACCCCGGCGGCGCTGTGCGGGATCGTCGGATTCAAGCCGGGCTTCGGTGCCCTGCCCGAGCAGGGCGTGTTCCCGCTGTCGACGACCTTCGACCACGTCGGTCTGCTCGCCGCCGACGCTCTGGACGCCTCACTCGCGTGGGGCGCCCTTCCGGGCATCGCGCACCTGCGCACCCCGGTCTCCGAACTGCGCATCGGACGCCTGCGGGGCGGCATCTGGGATCTGTCACCCGTCTTCGACGAGGCCGTCGAGACGGCGTGCCGGACCCTCACGGATCTGGGCGCCCGCGTCGTCGACGTGGAACTGCCCGAGACCGACGAGATGCTCGAGCTGTATCCCGTGGTCACCGGCTCGGAAGCATACGAGACGCATCGCGCGTGGTTCGAAGCCGATCCCGACCGCTACCAGCCTCCGACGGCCGCTCTGCTCGCCGCGCAACGCGACCGGCCGGCCTACGAATACATCCACGCGGCCCGGGCGGTGGCGCGACTACGTCACGACGTCGTGCACCGCCTCCGCACCGTGGACAAGCTCGACGCGCTGATCACCGTCACTACCGGCGTGCGTTCGGCGCCGCTGACGAGCGATCCCGTCGAGCTGCGCGCACCGCTGCTGCAGATGTGTATCCCGTTCAGCGTCCTCGGTGTCCCGGCCCTGTCGGTGCCGGCTCCTGACGGCGGGTCGTCGCCGGTCGGACTCCAGATCGTCGGCCTCACCGGCGGCACGCACGGGCACGGCAGCCACCCCGCCGAATCGGCCGCGTTCGCCGTGGCGATGGCGGTGGAGGCGTCGGGACAGCCCTAGATGCGGGAGGCGAGTCCTCGGTACTCGAGGACGAAGCCGTCCTCGTCGACGGTCACCGACGACGACGAGCGCGGCGACAGCACATGGATGCCGTCGGACGCACTGCTGTAGACGACCGTCGCCTCCTCGATGCTGAGATCGATGAGGTTGACGTAGACGACGGGCACCTCCACGTCGTCGGCTCCGGCCTGCAGGTCGTGCCGGCGGATGGGCAGGGCGTTGAAGAACGGGCTGAACACCACATCGACGTCCAACGCCCCGCCGAAAGTGGACCGCTGATGGTCGATGCCGTTGTCGGACATCCAGATGCCCTCTTCGGACCGGGTGAGGGACATGTGCCGTTCGCCCGAAGCGAGGGTGGTGCGCACCGACAATCGGCGGGTGACACCGTTCTCATCCGTCACCAGGTCGTACGACGCGCTGAAGGCCGGATGGTCGGTGCACTCCGCACCCACGATGCGACCGGACGCCTTGATGCGGCGGCCGGAGAGCTGTACTCGTACCGACTCCATCCGAGACGCATCGGCCGCACGCCACGTGAGTAGCGCGGGCCACGTCGACGCGGAACCGGTGGCGTCAGAGGCTGGGGTGCTCACGGTCTATACGGTATGCGACGAAGCGCACACGGTGGGCAGCGGTGCCGTGATTCGTCCACAACACGGTTGCGGCGGGCCCACCTGCTCACGCCGTGTCCGGCAACGCCTCGTGCCGGGACATCTGACGCAGGTGGTGTGAGAACACCGACAGCGCCGCGGCGCCCACGGCGACGTTGAGCAGCGCCCCGAACTCCTGGACGGCGAACTCCAGCACGTCGACGAAGAAGACGGTGATCAACGCGGCCGTCCGGAGCGCACGGATCGCCCACCTCCGCCTGCGCCACAAACCCACCGATCCCACCACGCACAGCAGGACGGTGACGCCGGAGCCGACGAGCTGGATCACGGTCACCACGTTGCTCGTCCGCGCGGCGAGATCCTCCTCCAAGGTCGCAGCGGCATTGAGGAGAATGCCGACGGAGAAAACGGTGAGCAGGGCTGCCGCGACGCGGACGCTGCGCTCACCTCGCAGTCGCTCCGGCAGCCGGAGCGACACCCACGAGAAGCGCGATGGTACCTCCCGGCACCGGGCGAGCAGGAGATCGATCTGTTCGACGACCTCGGGATCGACTCCACCCTCACGTGCGCGTTCGAGCTGCACTCGCGCCTGGTCGCGATCGGTCGGGGTCAGGCCGTGGGCGAGCCCGTCCGTCGCCGTGAGCGCGGCGTTGGCGAGATACTCGTCGGGCGACGGCCCGCGACGGAGGTGCACCGCTCGATTGACGACGAGCAGCAACACGACCACCACGTACATGATCGCCACCGAGGGTCGGTAGAAGTAGTCGTTGGTCTTCGTGACGAACTTGCCGACCTCGTCGAGGAAGAGACCGAACCCGATACCGCCGAGCAGCACCGCGATGCGGTCGGGCGCCCTGCCGATGAAGGTCAACGAGACCATCAGCGCGGCGACCATGAGCAGACCGCCCCACAGCACGTGAGCGATGTGCAGGACCGACCCGCCGACCTGCGGATAGCCCGTCAGATGCAGGTACAGACGGGTGACGAGGATGGTCGCGACCGTGATGATCAGAAGTGCTTCGACCTGCGCGGACGACGCGGTGTCCCGCAACAACCGAGAACGGGAACGGGTCCGCACCGCTGTCATGGCACGCGAGCTTATCCGGCTCGGGTTCTCCTCGGGTTCTTCCTCCGGATTCGGCGGCGCGGCGCCTGCGCGGAGCGACTCCCCAATCTTGTGTGTGGCCTAGAGTCGCTCTATGCGCACAGTGTGGACAGTTCCTCCGAACATTGCCCAAACTCTGTTGGAATCTCCCGAGATCCAGATGTTCCTGACCAGCAACGAGTTGCCGGATACAGCGGACGATCCACGCCAGAGACTTGCGGAGTTCACCCACGCGCTCGGCGCCCTCAGCCGTCACATCGGACGCACCTTCGGTTCCGTGGACGCAGCCAACCGCGAACTGTTCGGCGGCTCCGCCGGCAAGGTCCCCGTGGCACTGCGCCTGACCGTCCTGCGGGCTCTCGTGAACCATGTCGAAGACCGCGCCCCCAGCCCGAAACTGCTTCCGAAGAACATCTGCGACCAGCTCGGCGCCTACGTCTACGCCCTGCTCGACCCTCGCGACCGGAGCATCTTCTACGTCGGCGCCGGACGCGGAAATCGCATCTTCACCCTCGTCTGGACGGCGCTCGGAGAGACCTCGAAGCTGACCGAGGCCGGCGAGAAGACACCGCTGGCCACCCCCGAGACCGAGGCGGCTCTGCGGCGCATCCGAACCGTCTACGAGTCCGGCTACGCGGTGGAGCATTTCGTCGTGGCCGACGCGCTGAACCCGAAGACCGACGCCGACCACACCGCCGCAGTGACGGCCGAAGCGGTCATCGCGGCGCTCGGACTGACCGAACCGCACCGCGGCGAATGCGTACTCACCAACCTGGCGGGCGCAACCGAGGAGTCCGAAGCCGATCGCACGGCGATCCCGATCGCGGAGCTCGTCCGTCAGTACTCGGCCTCGCCTGCTCCCGAGCTGCCGACGCCATGTGTGGTGCTGCGGGTCAACGAAGCGAAGAAGGCGTCGCCGGCTGCGGTGCGCGAACTCGCGTCCAAGCCGTGGCCGGCAGGATCGGCGGCGCGTGGAATCGACGGACTGCCGATCATCGTCGTCGCCGACAACATCGTCCGCGCGGTCTACCGCGCTACCGGGTGGGAGGCAGCCGCTCGCACGGAGGAGAACGGCGGCACGATCCTCTACCGGTTCGTTGGGGAGGCCGACGAAGAGCTCGAGGGCAAGTTCGTGAACACTCGCGTCACGCCGGACCGGCTGGGTCTCAAGCGTTGGCCGTCGCACGGTTGGGCTCCGCGTCTGACGCGTGCACTGCCGCGGCCGGTCGCGCGTCCGAAGGCACCGCGCCCCTGATTCTCCGGCTGCTTCCCGGTTCGTCTGCGGACCGGGAAGCAGCTCGTGCCGGTTCTCGAAAACCGTTGGGCCGGCACATTTTCTGCATAAGAAAACACGAAAGGGGACCCACAGTGTGGGTCCCCTTTCGGAACGGGTGTTCGGCGGTGTCCTACTCTCCCACACCCTGTCGAGTGCAGTACCATCGGCGCAGACAGGCTTAGCTTCCGGGTTCGGAATGGGACCGGGCGTTTCCCTGTCGCTATGACCGCCGTAACTCTATGAAACAATAGTCCACGCAGATTCCTCGAATCACCTGCTGCTGCAGGATTTTCGGATCTGTGTGTGTTGTTTCAGATACCGCACAGTGGACGCGTAACATCTTCGTGGTAAGTCCTCGGCCTATTAGTACCGGTCACCTCCACCCATTGCTGGGCTTCCAGTTCCGGCCTATCAACCCGGTGGTCTGCCGGGGGCCTTACCCCCTCGAGGGGGTGAGAAACCTCATCTTGGAACAGGCTTCCCGCTTAGATGCTTTCAGCGGTTATCCCTTCCGAACGTAGCCAACCAGCCATGCCCCTGGCGGGACAACTGGCACACCAGAGGTTCGTCCGTCCCGGTCCTCTCGTACTAGGGACAGCCTTCCTCAAGTTTCTAACGCGCGCGGCGGATAGAGACCGAACTGTCTCACGACGTTCTAAACCCAGCTCGCGTGCCGCTTTAATGGGCGAACAGCCCAACCCTTGGGACCTACTCCAGCCCCAGGATGCGACGAGCCGACATCGAGGTGCCAAACCATCCCGTCGATATGGACTCTTGGGGAAGATCAGCCTGTTATCCCCGGGGTACCTTTTATCCGTTGAGCGACACCGCTTCCACATGCCGGTGCCGGATCACTAGTCCCGACTTTCGTCCCTGCTCGACCTGTCAGTCTCACAGTCAAGCTCCCTTGTGCACTTGCACTCGACACCTGATTGCCAACCAGGCTGAGGGAACCTTTGGGCGCCTCCGTTACATTTTGGGAGGCAACCGCCCCAGTTAAACTACCCACCAGGCACTGTCCCTGAACCAGATCATGGTCCGAGGTTAGAGGTCCAATACGATCAGAGTGGTATTTCAACAACGACTCCACCCATACTGGCGTATGAGCTTCACAGTCTCCCACCTATCCTACACAAACCGAACCGAACACCAATACCAAGCTATAGTGAAGGTCCCGGGGTCTTTTCGTCCTGCCGCGCGTAACGAGCATCTTTACTCGTAATGCAATTTCGCCGAGTCTGTGGTCGAGACAGCAGAGAAGTCGTTACGCCATTCGTGCAGGTCGGAACTTACCCGACAAGGAATTTCGCTACCTTAGGATGGTTATAGTTACCACCGCCGTTTACTGGGGCTTAAATTCTCAGCTTCGCGGATTGCTCCGCTAACCGGTCCTCTTAACCTTCCAGCACCGGGCAGGCGTCAGTCCGTATACATCGTCTTACGACTTCGCACGGACCTGTGTTTTTAGTAAACAGTCGCTTCTCTCTGGTCTCTGCGACCACCCCCAGCTCGGACCGCAAGGGCCGTCACCGAGCGTGGTCCCCCTTCTCCCGAAGTTACGGGGGCATTTTGCCGAGTTCCTTAACCACAGTTCTCTCGATCGCCTCGGTATTCTCTACCTGACCACCTGTGTCGGTTTGGGGTACGGGCCGTGTACCAACTCACTAGAGGCTTTTCTCGGCAGCATAGGATCACTGAATTCCCCTCAACGGGTACGCATCACCTCTCAGGCTGCATGAACGGCGGATTTGCCTACCATTCGCCCTACCGGCTTACACCAGGTACTCCATCACCTGGCCCAGCTACCTTCCTGCGTCACCCCATCGCTTGACTACTACAATCAGGGTCCCGTGCAGCCATCCCCACAGTTCCCGAAGGAACAGCGGAAACTTTTGGACGGTTAGCACAACTGATTCGCCATTGGGCGCGGATACACGGGTACGGGAATATCAACCCGTTGTCCATCGACTACGCCTGTCGGCCTCGCCTTAGGTCCCGACTCACCCTGGGCGGATTAACCTGGCCCAGGAACCCTTGGTCATCCGGCGGACGAGTTTCTCACTCGTCTTTCGCTACTCATGCCTGCATTCTCACTCGCGCAGCCTCCACACCTGGATCACTCCGGCGCTTCCACGGCTGCACGACGCTCCCCTACCCACCCACACCACTGCACACGTTCCCGCAGGAACGAATGGGTGTTGTGTGAGTGCCGCGGCTTCGGCGGTGTACTTGAGCCCCGCTACATTGTCGGCGCAGAACCACTTGACCAGTGAGCTATTACGCACTCTTTCAAGGGTGGCTGCTTCTAAGCCAACCTCCTGGTTGTCTCAGCGATCCCACATCCTTTTCCACTTAGTACACGCTTAGGGGCCTTAGCCGGCGATCTGGGCTGTTTCCCTCTCGACTACGAAGCTTATCCCCCGCAGTCTCACTGCCGCGCTCTCACTCACCGGCATTCGGAGTTTGGCTGATTTCGGTAAGCTTGTGGGCCCCCTAGACCATCCAGTAGCTCTACCTCCGGTGAGAAACACGCGACGCTGCACCTAAATGCATTTCGGGGAGAACCAGCTATCACGGAGTTTGATTGGCCTTTCACCCCTACCCACAACTCATCCCCTCAGTTTTCAACCTAAGTGGGTTCGGGCCTCCACGACGTCTTACCATCGCTTCACCCTGGCCATGGGTAGATCACTCCGCTTCGGGTCTAGAACATGCCACTACATACGCCCTATTCGGACTCGCTTTCGCTACGACTACCCCACACGGGTTAACCTCGCGACATGCCACTAACTCGCAGGCTCATTCTTCAAAAGGCACGCCATCACCCACCACGAACTGAATCGTGCATCGGCTCTGACGGATTGTAAGCGCACGGTTTCAGGTACTATTTCACTCCCCTCCCGGGGTACTTTTCACCTTTCCCTCACGGTACTAGTCCGCTATCGGTCACCAGGGAGTATTCAGGCTTATCGGGTGGTCCCGACAGATTCACACCGGATTTCACGGGCCCGGTGCTACTCGGGTACTTCTCACGAGAGCCGGCAAGTTTTCGTCTACGGGATTCTCACCCTCTACGACAGGCCGTTCCAGACCACTTCGACTAACCAACCGGTTTCTTACTCTCGCCCGTCATGACAGTGACGGGAAGAAAAGCCCCACAACCCCGAATACACAACCCCTGCCAGGTATCACATGTACTCGGTTTAGCCTCATCCGCTTTCGCTCGCCACTACTCACGGAATCACATGTTGTTTTCTCTTCCTGTGGGTACTGAGATGTTTCACTTCCCCACGTTCCCTCCACACACCCTATATATTCAGATGCGGGTAACACGACATCACTCGTGCTGGGTTTCCCCATTCGGAAATCCTCGGATCACAGCTCGGTTGACAGCTCCCCGAGGCATATCGCAGCCTCCCACGTCCTTCATCGGCTCCTGGTGCCAAGGCATCCACCGTACGCTCATAAACACTTACAACAAAGATGCTCGCGTCCACTGTGCAGTTCTCAAACAACACACAACAACCCCTACCGCAAGAAAACCGATTTCCTTGTTTCGCGGATCATCGTCGCTGATCAAACACATTGCGTGTTCTCTCAGGACCCAACAGTGCACCGATATAACCACCGCACACCACCACTATCGGATGATGCATACGCGGTGATGATTGTCAGCGTTCCACCCATGAGCAACCGTGTCCCACGATCGGGGACAATCGGTCTCTGGCCGCACACCACACCCGACTGTTCGGGGTGTGTGGGCAGATGCTCCTTAGAAAGGAGGTGATCCAGCCGCACCTTCCGGTACGGCTACCTTGTTACGACTTCGTCCCAATCGCCGATCCCACCTTCGACGGCTCCCTCCCACAAGGGGTTAGGCCACCGGCTTCGGGTGTTACCGACTTTCATGACGTGACGGGCGGTGTGTACAAGGCCCGGGAACGTATTCACCGCAGCGTTGCTGATCTGCGATTACTAGCGACTCCGACTTCACGGGGTCGAGTTGCAGACCCCGATCCGAACTGAGACCGGCTTTAAGGGATTCGCTCCACCTCACGGTATCGCAGCCCTCTGTACCGACCATTGTAGCATGTGTGAAGCCCTGGACATAAGGGGCATGATGACTTGACGTCGTCCCCACCTTCCTCCGAGTTGACCCCGGCAGTCTCCTGCGAGTCCCCACCATCACGTGCTGGCAACACAGGACAAGGGTTGCGCTCGTTGCGGGACTTAACCCAACATCTCACGACACGAGCTGACGACAGCCATGCACCACCTGTCTACCGGCCACAAGGGAAACCACATCTCTGCAGTCGTCCGGTACATGTCAAACCCAGGTAAGGTTCTTCGCGTTGCATCGAATTAATCCACATGCTCCGCCGCTTGTGCGGGCCCCCGTCAATTCCTTTGAGTTTTAGCCTTGCGGCCGTACTCCCCAGGCGGGGCGCTTAATGCGTTGGCTACGGCACGGATCCCGTGGAAGGAAACCCACACCTAGCGCCCACCGTTTACGGCGTGGACTACCAGGGTATCTAATCCTGTTCGCTACCCACGCTTTCGCTCCTCAGCGTCAGTTACTGCCCAGAGACCCGCCTTCGCCACCGGTGTTCCTCCTGATATCTGCGCATTTCACCGCTACACCAGGAATTCCAGTCTCCCCTGCAGTACTCGAGTCTGCCCGTATCGCCTGCAAGCCCGCAGTTGAGCTGCGGGATTTCACAGACGACGCGACAAACCGCCTACGAGCTCTTTACGCCCAGTAATTCCGGACAACGCTCGCACCCTACGTATTACCGCGGCTGCTGGCACGTAGTTGGCCGGTGCTTCTTCTCCCACTACCGTCACTTGCGCTTCGTCATGGGTGAAAGAGGTTTACAACCCGAAGGCCGTCATCCCTCACGCGGCGTCGCTGCATCAGGCTTGCGCCCATTGTGCAATATTCCCCACTGCTGCCTCCCGTAGGAGTCTGGGCCGTGTCTCAGTCCCAGTGTGGCCGGTCGCCCTCTCAGGCCGGCTACCCGTCGTCGCCTTGGTAGGCCATTACCCCACCAACAAGCTGATAGGCCGCGGGCTCATCCTGCACCGAAAAACTTTCCACCCCTCGCCATGCAGCAAGAGGTCATATCCGGTATTAGACCCAGTTTCCCAGGCTTATCCCAGAGTGCAGGGCAGATCACCCACGTGTTACTCACCCGTTCGCCACTAATCCACCCAGCAAGCTGGGCTTCATCGTTCGACTTGCATGTGTTAAGCACGCCGCCAGCGTTCGTCCTGAGCCAGGATCAAACTCTCCGTTGAAGACTCACAATCACCCCGAAGGGGCAATCAGTCAAAGACAAAAGAGTCAAATCACTAGCATAAAAACTCAAACTAGCTCAAAAACACTGACCATCCCAGACGGAAGAATGAGACGATCAGCAAATACCCACCCCATCGAAACGATGGAGCGGAGTACCAAATAATATTGGCACTGACATTCATCGGCACACTGTTGAGTTCTCAAAGAACACGCGCACATCATCACGCTTCGGACTGACGTCCGAAGCGCTCTGAGGCAACTGTTCCAGCCTACTTCCTCATCCTCACGAACGCAAGTCCGTGTGGTTTTCGGAACCAGGGGCGGCTCGAAACCTTACCAGAAGATTCGTGGCCATCAAATTCGCAGGCGCCTTCGTCCAACCTCGTTGTCCCGTTCCTCTCGGCCCGGGTCGGTGTCCGTGTCGTTCTGACCTGGAATAAGTTACGCGAACATGTCCGAGAACACCAAATCGCCAGGTCAAGGACTGTTTTGGTCACCTGGTGCCCGTCACGAGAGGGGTAGGTCCACCCCTCCATCGTGGTGCTCGTCGCGTCCGCTCACGGATCCCCCTACTTCTCGAGTAACGTTCACCGTTGAGCTGAGCGAGGAAGGGTGCCGTGACGTCGACGGGGAACATGGTGGGGTTGTTCGCCGGTATCGGCGGACTGGAGCTCGGACTCGGGCGACACGGGTGGAACACCGAACTCCTCTGCGAGATCGAGCCGGGTGCTCAGGCAGTACTACGCACGCGCTTCCCCGACGTTCCGCTCCATCCGGACGTCACGCGTCTCCGCTCTCTTCCCCGCGATACGGAACTGGTCGCCGCAGGTTTCCCGTGCCAGGACCTCTCCCAGGCCGGACGCACGGCCGGCATCACGGGATCGAAGTCCGGGCTGGTCGACGAAGTGTTCCGTCTCGTGAAGCGTAAGAACGGCCCGCGCTGGCTCGTCGTCGAGAACGTTCCCTTCATGCTGCAGCTCGGCCGCGGTGCGGCGATGCGCCACATCACCGACGCGCTCGAGGAGCTCGGCTACATGTGGGCCTATCGCGTCGTCGATGCCCGCGCGTTCGGTCTCCCCCAGCGTCGGCACCGCGTCCTGATGGTCGCCTCACGCACGGACGATCCCCGCACGGTGTTGTTCGGCGAGGACGCCGGCATGCCCATGGAGGGCAATCCCGATCTGTTCCCGTGCGGCTTCTACTGGACCGAGGGTGTGCGCGGTCTCGGATGGGCCGTCAACGCCGTGCCCACGCTCAAGGGCGGTTCGACTCTCGGTATCGCAAGCCCTCCGGCCGTGCGGCTGCCGTCCGGCGAGATCGTCACCCCCGGCCTGACCGATGCGGAGAGGCTCCAAGGATTCGACGCCGACTGGACCGCACCTGCCGTCGAGGCGCCCGGTGTCCGTGCCGGGCATCGGTGGCGTCTGGTCGGCAATGCCGTCAGCGTGCGGATGGCGTCGTGGGTGGGCCACCGTCTGAACAACCCGATCGCGTACAGCTCCGACCACGAGACCCCGCTGCATCCGGGCGACACCTGGCCGACCGCAGCGTGGGGTGCCCGCGGACAGGCGTTCCGCGTGCACGAGTCGCAGTGGCCCGTCCAGGCTCCCTACGAGGATCTCGGCGGTTTCCTCCTCGACGCTCGTCTGCTGTCGGCGCGGGCGACCGCAGGTTTCCTCCGACGTGCACGCTCCGGCAACCTGCGTTTCCTGCCCGGATTCCTCGAGGATGTCGAGAACCACCTCGAACGCATGGGTGGCTTCCCGCGAGTGGCGGCCTGAAGGAGCGGTGATGGCGTCGTCCGATCGGCCCGGGACGGATCCGCGTACGAGTGCGCGGATGAGCCGGCAGCGCCGACGCGACACCGTTCCGGAAGTGGCGTTACGCAAGGCACTGCATCGCCGTGGACGGCGGTTCTTCGTCGACCGCGCTCCCCTGCCCGGCATGCGGCGCCGGGCCGACCTCCTCTTCCCCCGTCGTCGGGTCGCGGTCTACGTGGACGGCTGCTTCTGGCACAGCTGCCCGCAGCACGCGACCTCCCCGAAGAACAACGCCGAGTGGTGGGCGGCCAAGCTCGCCGCCAACGTGCAGCGCGACCGGGACACCGACGCGCGCCTGCAGGCTGCGGGCTGGACGGTGGTGCGCGTGTGGGAGCACGAGGACCCTGTCGTCGCCGCGACGCGCGTGGAGGATGCCCTGTCGCCTCCTCCGGACACGGATACAGGGCCGGCGCCGGGGTGATCCCCCGCACCGGCCCCGGAACCGATCCGATCAGCCCTTCGTGAGCTGTGCGTACCGCGCGACGTGCTGTTCGGCGGTGCCGAACTCGTACTCGATCGCGGTCAGTCGCTTGAAGTAGTGCCCGACGGCGAGTTCCTCCGTCATGCCCATGCCGCCGTGGAGCTGGACGGCGTTCTGGCCGACGAAGCGTGCCGCACGGCTGATCGTCGCCTTCGCGGCCGAGACCGCGCGTGCCCGCGTGGCGTCGTCGCTGTCGAGATGAAGAACGGCCAGGTAGACGGCGGACACCGCCTGCTCGACCTCCATGTACATGTCGACCATGCGGTGCTGGAGTGCCTGGAAGCTGCCGATGGGCTGACCGAACTGCTGACGTTGCTTGGCGTACTCGACGGTGTCGGCGAGCACCTTGCGCATCAGACCCACGGCTTCGGAGGACGCGGCGGCGGTCGCCTCGTCGATGCCGCGCGAGACGGACGGCCATGCGCTGCCCTCCTCGCCGAGCAACGAGTCGGCGGGCAGTCGCAGACCCGAGAAGACGATGTCGGAGGCGCGTCGGTCGTCGATCGTGCGGTAGGAGTGGATCTCCACACCGGTCGGCGGGTTCGCGGGGTCGAAGTCGACGAGGAACAGCGAGATGCCGTCGGTGTCGGTGCGCTCGCCCGACGTGCGGGCGGTGACGAGCAGGTGCGTTGCGAGCGGAGCGCTGGTGACGACGGTCTTCTCCCCGTCGACGACCCACTCGTCGCCCTCGCGACGCGCGGTGGTGGACACGTCGTGGAAGACGTATCCGGAGGTGGGTTCGATCGCGGCGAACGCCGTGACGGCCTCACCGGCAGCGATCGCCTCGAGGACGGACCTGGCTCGATCGGCCCCTGCGCGACCGAGCAGCCCGCCCCCGAGGACGACCGTGTCGACGTACGGTTCGATGACGAGTGCGTGCCCGAGTGCCTCGGACACCACCATCAACTCGACCGGTCCGCCGCCCATCCCCCCCACCTCTTCCGGAAGCGTGGCCCCGAGGATTCCGAGATCCTCGGCGAATGCCCGCCACACCTCCGGTTGCCAACCTTCGCCGGTGGTCGCGACCTTCCGGCTTTGCGCCAGGTCGTAGCGACCGGCGAGGAACTTGGTGACCGAATCGCGAAGGAGCTCCTGCTCCTTGCTCAAACCGAAGTCCATCAGAGCCCCAATGCTGCTTTGGCGAGGATGTTTCGCTGGATCTCGTTGCTGCCGGCGTAGATCGACCCGGCGCGGTCGTTGAAGTAACGCAGCGGCGCGACAGCCTGCCACTCCTCACCGCTGACGTAACCGTCGGCGGGCGGCACGTAGTCGGCCACCGGACCACCGGGCGCGGTGATGTGCGGCTGGTAGACCCGACCGCGCGGACCGGCCGCCTCGAGGGTCAGCCGGGTGATCGTCTGGCTGAGTTCGGTGCCCAGGATCTTGAGCATCGACGACGCGGGGCCGGGGTTCTTGCCCGCGGATAACGCTGCAAGAGTGCGGTATTCGAGGATCTCGAGTACGTCGGTGCGGATACGTGCCTCGGCGAGCTTGGCGGAGAACGCCGGATCGTCGATGAGCCTGCCACCCGACGGACCGGGCTGTTCGGCGGCCTCCTCGGCGATTCGTTCGGCCATGACCTGCAGGGCCGGCGCTGCCGCCGCTCCCCCGCGTTCGAAGACGAGCAGGTATTTCGCGACGGTCCAGCCGTCGTCGATTTTCCCGAGCACGTTCTTCTTCGGGACGCGCACACCGTCGAAGAAGACCTGGTTCTGCACTTCCTCACCGGACGTCATGACCAGAGGGCGGATCTCGATGCCGGGCGAGGTCATGTCGATGAGCAGGAAGGTGATGCCCTGCTGCTTGCGACCGGTCTTCGACGTGCGCACGAGCGCGAACATCCAGTTCGCCTCGGTGGCGTGCGTGGTCCAGATCTTGCTGCCGGTGACGATCAGGTCGTCGCCGTCGTCGACCGCCGCCATGCTGAGCGACGCGAGGTCGGAGCCGGCCTCGGGCTCGGAGTAGCCCTGACAGAAGAAGACCTCACCTGTGAGGATCCGGGGCAGGAAGTAGCTCTTCTGTTCTTCGGTGCCGTAGGCGACGATCGCGTGCGCGACCATGCGGATGCCCATCGGCGACAGGTTCGGGGCGCCCGCGAGGATCGACTCGCGGCTGAAGATGTAGTGCTGCGTTTGCGTCCAGTCGCATCCGCCGTACTCGACCGGCCAGGCCGGCGCCGCCCAACCACGCTCATGGAGGATGCGCTGCCACTCCATGCTCGCTTCGTGGTCGGAGTACACGCTCGTCGCGAGTCGGCCGGCCCGCCGCAGTTCGGGCGTCAGCTTCTCCTCGAGAAACGATCGCACCTCGTCTCTGAAGGCGGCGTCGGCCTCTGACCACGCAAGTTCCATGTCTTCTCCCCGCAGAGCGCGACCGCCGTTGCCGGACCATCGTGCGAATTCTCGCTAACTTTTTGAGAGTGGTACGAAATCTACTTCCGCCCCAGCGGGCTCGTCAATAGACGGATTCCACCTGCGGTACCGGCAGGATCTCCGACCGGGGACACGAACGATCGAGTCCCCGACTCCAGGTGGAGGGTCAGCTCGACACGAAGACGGAACGTTCACTCGTAGCGCAGGACCGGGGAGGGTGGCGTTTCACCTCATGACTGCGGTCACACACTCTGATGGAACCTTGTTCTTGATAATGTAAACGTCACTCTTTCATCGTCGGCGCGCATCGAAAAATCCGGAGGGCATTCGAGTGAAGTTCCGGAGCGGGACCGCATTCATGAAGGCCACGGAGATGCCGGCCGCCGCCCGCATGCTCGACGACGCCGGATTCCACGGCCTGCTCGTCTCGGACCACCTCATCTACCCGAAGGAGTTGAAGACGGTCTACCCCGGGCACGAGAGCGGCAAGCCGTTCTGGTCGCCGGAGACCGGGTCTCCATCGGACTGTCCGCGGGATGGATGCGCGAGGAGTTCGAACTGCTCGGCCAGGACTTCGACAACCACAGGGACCTCGACCGAACGAAATGATCCAGGCGCTGCGCGAACTGTGGAAGGGAGGATGGATCGCGTTCCGGGGCGAGTACTACGATATCCCCGAGATGACCATCGAACCCCACCCGCCGAGCCCGGTACCGATCCTGTGCCGGCGTCATGGTGTCGCCGTGGGCCAACTGGGAGGCCAGCCACTCGGGCGACCACGATCACCTCCTCGGCACCGCCGAGCAGTACCGCGCGCCGATCGAGGACTTCGCCGAGAGGATCATCGCGAAGCTCACGTGAGCGCAACCGGAAACAGTAATCCTCGAACGAGAAAACCCTCACCGACAGGATCGATGAGGGTTTGGTCTGTGTGCCCGAAGGGGTCGAACCTAGCCTGTCAGGCGGACGTAACCGTCCGGTCGGCACCTCTGCCGCCAACTCGTCGTACCAGATCATGACGTCGTCGTAGTCGGGAGCGCCCTCCGGTGTCGCGACATTGTCACGGAGGCACTGGGCAAGAATCTCCATCTGTTTGTTGGACCAGGACCGATCTTGCACACCCTCCTGTAGTCCGGGGAAGTCACGTGACGCCCCTTGCGGAGTGAAGATAGCCACAAGATGTCGCTGAAGCCGGTCAGCAAGCCGTGTCGATTCTGTGTCGTGGCGACTCCGTAACCAGATACGAGAAAACCCTCACCGGAGTACCGGTGAGGGTTTTCGTGTGTGCGCCCGAAGGGATTCGAACCCCTAACCTTCTGATCCGTAGTCAGATGCTCTATCCGTTGAGCTACGGGCGCATGTGTATTCAATTGTCGTTGGTGACGCTACACCAACTGGCGGAGGCGAGAGGATTTGAACCTCCGGTCCCCGGTAAGGGGGACAACTCATTAGCAGTGAGTCCCATTCGGCCGCTCTGGCACGCCTCCTCGGGGATTCGATGCTCTCGAACCGCCGGATCGAAACATTACACATGCCCCCAGGGGAAACGCAAAACGCCTGGTCAGAGGCGTGTAGATGGACGGTCTCCCCCATCCTGCCGACCGGCGGTCACACGACGAGGCGCATAATCGGCTCGTGACTCCACAGACCCGCCCCGACCTCGAATCGATCCCCGCCTACGTTCCGGGCCGCTCGTTCCCCGGTGCGGTGAAGCTCGCCAGCAACGAGACGACCATCGGTCCGCTCCCCAGCGTCCGGGAGGCGATCGCCGACGCTGCCGCCGGCCTCAACCGCTACCCCGACAACAGCGCGACGGAGCTCATCGCGGCACTGTCGGAACGACTCGGCGTCCCGACCGAGCAGATCGCCGTGGGCTGCGGATCGGTGAGCCTGTGCCAGGAGCTCGTGCAGATCACGTGCGATGCGGGCGACGAGGTGATCTTCGCGTGGCGGTCGTTCGAGGCGTACCCGATCATCGCGGCCGTCGCCGGCGCGACCGCCGCGCGCGTCCCGAACACCGCGGACCACGGTCACGACCTGAAGGCCATGCTCGCCGCGATCACCGACCGCACGCGGCTGATCTTCGTGTGCAATCCCAACAATCCCACCGGGTCGCTGCTGGGCAAGGAGGAGCTCGCGCAGTTCCTCGACGCCGTCCCCGAGCACATCGTCGTCGCCCTCGACGAGGCGTACTTCGAGTACGTCCGCCCCGAGCCCGGTGAGGATCTGGCCGACGGTCTCGAGCTCGCGGAGGGTCGCCGCAACGTCGTCGTGCTCCGCACCTTCTCCAAGGCCTACGGTCTCGCCGGTATCCGCGTCGGATACGCGGTCGCCGACCCGTCCGTCGTGACGGCGCTGAGCAAGGTCCACACCCCGTTCTCCGTGAACTCGCTCGCCCAGACGGCTGCCGTGGCCTCGCTCGCCGCCGCGACCGAGTTGCTCGCGCGCACCGAGGGCGTCGTCGCCGAGCGGGAACGGGTCCACGCGGCACTCGTCGAGGCCGGCTACGAGGTGCCCACGAGTGCCGCGAACTTCCTCTGGCTGCCGCTGGGTGAACGCTCCGCCGCGTTCTTCGAAGCCGCAGCGGAGGCAGGCGTGGTGCTCCGCAACTTCACGGGCGAGGGCACCCGGGTGACGATCGGCGACCCGCACGAGAACGACCTCTTCCTCGACTTCGCGACCGGGCAGGGACGGGCACTCGCCGGCATCGGCTGATCCTGTGACGAGACCCAACCGTTATAGCTGGGTATCGGTGGCGTGATCCGGCCCTGACAGACTCGGGCGGTCGGATCGGGTCGGGTGGCGGAGGAACTGCATGGGGGCAGGCAAGGTGCGGCGCGCCCTGTCGGCCTGCGCAGTCGTCGGCGCACTGGTCGCCTTCGGTGGTGCGGCACCTGCCGGAGCCGCGCCGACGAGCACAATCCCCTCGAACGCCGTCCCGCTCCGGGTGATCGCATTCGGCGACCTGCACGGAAATCTGCTGCCCCCGCAGGGACTGCACGGCGAGGTCGTCCGGTCGGACGGCGTCTCGGTCCCCGCGGGGGGTGCGGCCTATCTCGCCGCCTACGTCCGGCAGCTCAGGGAACAGGCCGACAACTCCGTGCTCTACGCCGTGGGCGACACGTGGGGTTCGTCGCCGCTCGAGTCGGGCCTGTTCCACGACGAGCCGACCATCGCCCTGCTCGACGAACTCGATCTCACCGCCGCGACCCTCGGCAACCACGAACTCGACCGCGGCTACGCCGAACTCGAGCGACTGCGGGACGGCGGTTGCCACCCGAAGGAAGGGTGCATCTACACCGAACCGTTCGAGGGCGCGAACTTCCCGATCCTCGGCGCCAACCTCACCACGACGGACGGCACACCGGCCGCACTCCCTTACAGCATCGACTACGTCGACGGACTGCCCGTGGGCGTCATCGGTGTCGTGCCGAGCAACACCCCCGACATCATCCGGCCCGACGCGATCGCGGGACTGCAGTTCGAGGACGAGATCGCCGCTGTCAACCGCACCGCCGACATCCTCGGTGCGCTCGGCGTGCGTTCGATCGTGGTGCTCTACAAGGGCGACATCGGGGCCATCGACGGCGACGATCCGTGTCCGAGCGGGGACGACGGAGCGGCGGCGATCGCGACGTCCGTCTCCCCCGACGTGGACCTCATCGTCACCTCCGACGGCGACCGGCACTTCAACTGCACCTACACCGACCCGGCGGGCAGGCCGCGCACCGTCGTGCAGGGTGCTTCGCACGGGCGCATCCTGTCGGTCGCCGACCTCGTCATCGACCGGCAGAGCCGGGAGGTGCTGCGCGACCGAACCGTCGTGTTCACGCAGGTCGTCACGCACGACATCGATCCGGATCCGACCACTCTCGAGTTCGTCGACCGGGCAGTCGAGAAGTCGGCGGAGGTCGCGAACCGGTCCATCGCGCGCATCGGCGCCGACGTCACGCGCAGCGAGAGCCCGAGCGGAGAGTCGGCGCTGGGCAATCTGGTGGCCGACGCACAACTCGCGGCGACGCGGCATCTCGGCGCGCAGATCGCGCTGATGAACCCCGGCGGACTCCGCGGCGACCTCCTCGCCGGCGACGGCACCGTCTCGTACCGGGAGACCTACGCCGTGCAGCCCTTCGGGAGCATGCTGCAGGTGCTCGACCTCACCGGAGCCCAACTCGACGTGCTGCTCGAGCAGCAGTTTCAGAACAGCCCGGTCGGCTCGGAGGTCGAACGCATCCTGGCGCCCTCGCACAATCTGACCTACACGCTCGACCGCCTGGCGCCGCGCGGCGAACGGATCCGTTCGATCACGATCGACGGCGAGGCCGTCGACCCCGAGCGTGTGTACAAGGTCGTGATGAACAACTTCCTGGCCGGCGGCGGAGACGGTTTCACCGTGTGTACGGAAGCGCACGGACTGGTCGGCGCGGGCAAGGATCTCGACGCCCTCAACAACTATCTGGCGACCCGCTCACGCGTGGAGCCGCCGGCCGTCGACCGCATCCGCCTCCACTGAGACGGTGCCGTCGACGCGCGATCAGCGGAGTCGGAGTGCGTCGGCGAGGGTCGGCCACGCGGCCTTGATGTCGTCCTGCCAGTAGCCCCACGAATGCGTGCCCCACGGGCGGTAGACGACCTGCGCGGGGATACCGAGTTCGCGGAGGCGACGGTCGTAGGTGACGGTGCACACGAAGGTGCCGATCTCGAGCGGCGCGCCGACGGTGAGCACGTCCTGACCGGCGCCGAGATCGTGCGGGCCGAGCAGGCCGTTGCCGGTGCTGAGGAAGACCTCCTTGCCGCGCAGCTTCTCGGCGTGCAGGTAGGAGTCGTGCTCCTCCCATCGGGCGTCGTCGGGCGGTCCCCACATGTTGTCGGGGTTGCCGCCCTTGTACGCGACGGTTCCGCGGACGGTGTCGCGGGAGCGGTCGCTGGAGGTGTCGTAGCAACCGCTGAGCGCCGCGACTCCCTGGTAGAGGTCGGGATTGCGGGTGATCAGGGACATCGCCCCGGTGGCGCCCATCGACAGGCCCGCGACGGCGTTGGTGCCGTTGCCGTCGAACTCGGCGTCGATCAGCGGGGGTAGTTCCTCGGTCAGGAAGGTCTCCCACTTGTTGATCCCGAGCACGGGGTCGGGGTTGTTCCAGTCGGTGTAGTAGCTCGCGGTGCCACCCACGGGAAGGACGACGTTGGTGTTCTTGTCGGCGAAGAACTCCGCGATGTCGGTGCGTTGGGTCCACGTGCTCTCGCGGAATTCGGACTCCTCGCCGGCGCTGACGCCGTCGAGCAGGTAGAGGGTGGGGCGCGGCCCCGCCGAGGCCGGGTGCAGCACCTGCACCGGCACGACCCGGTTCATCGCGGCCGAGTGGACGAACAGCTTCGTCTGCCTGTCGCCGACCCGCTCGACATGGTCGATCCTGGCCGACACCGGCTGCACGTGCGCCGGTTGTGCATGGATCGGTTGGGCATGGGCGATCGTCGTGCCGGAGACCGGCACCATCAGGGCCACCGCTACAGCCGCCGCGCGTCTCTTCACCATCGAACTCCCCGTCCCCCGACGACCTGCAGTGATCTCACAGTCACTATCTGTACCCGGTCAAGCGGACCTGCACGCGACCCTAATATTCACGCTCCTATTCGTGACGAATCGGAGGATCCACGGCCGCGTCGCCCCCGCCGGGCGGCGGGAGCGACGCGTGGGAGAGCTGTGTCGGTCAGCGGAGGTGGTGCACCTCCTGCAACCCGTAGACCGGGGTCGGGAGGCCCTCGTAACGCGCCTTGAGTTGCAGCGCCAAGTAGAGCGAGTAGTGCCGCGACTGGTGCAGGTTGCCGCCGTGGAACCACAGGCCCTCCTGCTGCGTGGGCTTCCACATGTTGCGCTGCTCACCCTCCCAGGGGCCGGGGTCCTTGGTGGTGTCGGAGCCCAGGCCCCAGCACTTGCCCACCTTGTCGGCGACCTCCTGCGAGATCAGGTCGGCGACCCAGCCGTTCATCGAGCCGTAGCCGGTCGCGTAGACGACGAGATCGGCCTCGAGTTCGGTGCCGTCCTCGAGGATCACCGACGTCTCGGTGAGTTCGCGGACGTTGCCGTGGGCGAGCTTGATGTCGCCGTTCGCGACGAGTTCCGAGGCACCGACATCGATGTAGTAGCCGGATGCGCGACGCAGGTACTTCATGAACAGGCCCGAACCGTCGTCACCCCAGTCGTGCTGGAAGCCCGCCTTCTCGAGCCGGTCGTAGAACTCGGCGTCGCGTTCGCGGATCTTCTCGTAGATGGGGATCTGGAACTCGTGCATGATCCGGTACGGCAGGGACGCGAAGGTCAGGTCGGCCTTCTGGGTGGTGACGCCGGCGGCGAGGGCCCGCTCGGAGTACAGGTCGCCGAGACCGAGATCCATCAGCGAATCGGACCGGACGATGTGCGTCGACGAGCGCTGCACCATGGTGACGTCGGCGCCCACCTCCCACAGGGCACCGCAGATGTCGTGGGCACTGTTGTTGGCACCGATCACGACGGCCTTCTTGCCGGCGTAGGCGTCCGGACCCGGGTGGGCGCTGGAGTGGTGCTGCTCGCCGCGGAACAGGTCCATGCCGGGGAAGTCGGGGATGTTCGGCTTACCCGACATGCCGGTCGCGATGACGAGCTGCTTCGGCCGGAGGACCACCGGTTCGCCGTCGCGCAGGACGTTGACGGTCCATTCGCCCGTTGCCTCGTCGTAGCTCGCGGAGGTGCACTCCGACTTCGACCAGTAGGGGACCTCCATCACCTTCGTGTACATCTCGAGCCAGTCCGCGATCTTGTCCTTGGGCGCGAAGACCGGCCAGTTGTCGGGGAACGGCATGTACGGCAGGTGGTCGTACCAGACGGGGTCGTGCAGACACAGCGACTTGTAGCGGCTGCGCCACTGGTCGCCGGGACGGTCGTGCTTGTCGAGCACGATTGCGGGAACACCGAGCTGACGCAGGCGCGCACCGAGCGCGATACCGCCCTGACCACCACCGATGATCACGATGTAGGGCTGACGCGTGTAACCGAGTTCGCGTTCCTCGATCTCGCGCTGCTCCGACCACGTGACCCTCTGCTTGTCGGCGCCGTGCTTCGTGCCGCGGGGACGACGCGTGCCCTTGTTCTCCTCGTATCCCTTCAGCTCCTGCATCGTGGTCAGCAGCGTGAAGGCGCGGTCCTGGCCGCTCTCCTCGTCGCGCTTGAGACGCAGGTGGCCGACGCCGCGACCGACCGCGGTCTCGAACGCGATCCAGGCGCTGAGTACGCCGTCGTCGTCGCTTGCTGGTTCGGTGGTGCGGAAGCCGCTGGGATCGGTGTCGGCGAGTCGCGCGTGCAGCATGTCCGAGACGCCCTCGCGTCCCTCGACGGTCTTGAGGTTCCAGGTGAAGGCGACCAGGTCGCGCCAGAAGGAATCGGTGCCGAACAGGCCCGCAGCGGCGTCGACATCGCGCTGTGCGAGGGCGGTTTCGAAAGCTCGCAACCAGGCGTCGACGCGTTCGTCGGGCGTCGCGGTGCCGGAGGTCGTGGGCTTGTCGAGGGTGTCGGTCATGGTGAGTCCTTTCCCGTGGTGATGTGATCCAGGACACTCCCCGCGGCCGGTCCCCCGCAAGCGTTGCGTCACGTTGCACGGCGCCCCACTTGTGGCGCAGCACACATTTGCCACCTATGCTCCGAGGACGACGACGAAGAGGAGACCGTGACCACGTTCAGCGCGATCGCGCCCGGCACCGACCTGTCGCGCTACGCGCGCGAGTTGACGCGGATGCACGACGCGGTCATCGGCGGCGCCCGGTCACCCATGCGACCCCGTCCGCTCGTGTCCCGTTCGTGGCAGCGCGTGCTCGACGCGGGCCTCGATCCCACCGGCACCAACGAACGCAGCCGGCTGCCCGTCGCGGAGATCGAGCGACGTCGCCGCGCGTCCGCCCTCTCCGCGGTGATCGGCGATCTCGAGCAGGTCATCACACCCGTCGCCGACGCCTCGCATCTGCTGCTGGTGGTGACCGACGCCGACGGCGTGATCCTCTGGCGCAGCGGTTCGGCACCGATCCGGTCACGCGCCGACGCCCTCGGTTTCCAGGAGGGAACTGTGTGGACCGAGTCGACCGTCGGCACGAACGCCATCGGCACGGCGCTCGCGGAGGCCGCGCCCGTGCAGTTGTTCTCGGGTGAACACTTCGAGACGACCCAGCATCCCTGGTACTGCACCGCTGCGCCGATCCACGATCCGATCCGCGGCGACCTGCTGGGCATCGTCGACGTCAGCGGTCCCGCGCTGACCCTGCACCCGGCCATCATCGCCCTCGTCGACACCGCCGTCCGGCTCGCCGAAGCACAACTGTGGCGACGGCACGAGGTGCGACTCGAACGGCTGCGCACCGAGGCTGCTCCGTTGCTGTCGTCGACGCGGGGACCGGTGCTGCTCGTCGACGAGGACGGTTGGGTCGCGCACGCCTCCGGTATCGCCGCCGAGCGGGTCGCGGTTCCGCGGCACGCACGCCCACTGACAGTTCCCGGTATGGGACTGTGTGTGCCCGAGCGGCTTTCGCACGGCTGGCTGATCCGCGGCGCGGCCTCGTCGTCGCGCATGCGGATGGTGCTGCACGTGTCGTCGTCGCCCACAGTGGAGGTCTTCGGGGACGACGACTCGTGGCACAGCATCGTCACCGCACGCCAGGCCGAGATCCTGCTGTTGCTGCACGAGCGCGGCCCGGACGGCATGACGGTCGCAGCGCTCAGCCGGGCCCTCTACGGGGACGACGACCATGCCGTGTCGGTCCGCGCCGAGGTGTCGCGACTGCGACGCGCGATCGGGGACGTGATCGAGAGCAAGCCCTACCGGCTCGCCACCACCGTCGACCTGTCGCTGGATCTCGGTGCGGACGAACGCCTCGCCGACTCCGAGTTCGTCCGCCGGTCGGGGGCGCCGGGGGTGCGGGCACTCGGCGTCTACCGCTGACACGGCCGGGGGCATGTTTCCGCCCCTCGGGGACCGGGAACGCACCAGTGAACCCAAGTCGCCGAACATGCTGGAGACACAATGACCGTTCTCGTCGTCACGGACAGCCCCGAAGGTCCGGCACAGAAGATCGCCCGGCTCGTCGCCGACGCGCTGGGAGAGCGGGACATCGACGTCACCGTCGGTGACACCTCCGATCTCGAGCGGCCGGAAGAGTTCGAGGGCGTCGTCTTCGGAGGCGAGGTCGACGCCGGCGAGTACTCGCCCGACACCGTCGAACTGTTGTCGTCGCGGGCCTCCGGGCTGAGTCAGCAGCTCGTGTGGTTGTTCGCGGTGGGCGACGAAAGCACCGAGGACACAACGGATCTGGTGTCCGAACTCGCCGCGCTCGACTACCGGTCGTTCAGTCCGTCCGCAGGCGAGGACGAGGTGCGGTCGTGGGCCGCCTTCATCGCCGACGAGATCGACGGACACAGCTGAACCCGCACGTTCACCCGAGCGAAGGGCCACCATGCTCCACACGGATGTCGCACCGGGCGTGCATCGCCTCGCGCACGCCGACGTCAACGTCTACCTGATCGAGGACGACGCCGGAGTGACCGTCGTCGACACGGGACTACCCGCGACCGCTGGTCGCATCGAAGAGGCGATCTCACGCATCGGTCGCCGGATCGACGACGTGCAGGGAGTCGTCCTCACGCACGCCCACTTCGATCACGTCGGGTCGGCGAAGCGGCTGCGTGAACGGTGGCGGGTTCCGGTATGGGCGCATCGCGACGAGAAGTTCCTCGCCGCCCACCCCTATCGCTACCAGCACGAACGCAACCGGCTGCTCTATCCCGTTCGATATCCCGCCTGCATCCCCGTTCTCGCCCGGATGACCGTGGCCGGTGCGCTGTGGGTGCGCGGGGTCCACGACGTGACGCTCTTCCAGGACTCCCAACCGCTCGACCTGCCGGGCCGCCCCGTCCCCCTGCACACACCCGGCCACACCTACGGGCACTGTGCGCTGCATCTCCCGGACCGCGACACCGTGATCGTCGGCGACGCCATCGTCACCCTCGATCCGTACACGGGCAGGCACGGTCCGCAGATCGTCTCGGGTGCGGCGACCGCCGACAGCAGGACGGCCCTCGCCTCGCTGGCGGCCATCGCCGGCACCGGCGCGAAGCACGTCCTCGTCGGCCACGGTGAGCCCTGGCACGACGGTGCGGCCGCGGCCGTGGAACGAGCGGTGGCCGCCGGACCGAGCTGACAGATGTGATCGGTCCACGGGAACCGGGGACATGCCCGCACGGCGCGGGCACACCGGCCGCATGAATGCTCTCGGTGCCACTCTTCTGACCGGCGTCGCCGACCCGAAGCTCGAGGCTTTCTCACGGTTCGACGGAAGCTGGGGACGAGGGGCGCACCTGGATCCTCGAGGAGAAGATGGTCGCCACCCGGCGGTAGAAACGAGAAGAGGCTCCGACTCCCTGACGGGTGCCGGAACCTCTTCCGTGGCGGAAGCGGAGGGATTTGAACTCTCCCTGACCCCCAGGCCAGAGACCCGAAAATGCGACTGCCTGCGCTTTTACTACTCATAAGATCACACCGAGTCACACCGAATCGACGACATGTGTGCCCAAAATGTGCCCACGTCCGGGACCGCTCCCTGATGCACTGCGTCCAGCTAGACATGACCAAGGATGAAGGTCGCGTACTCCTTCGCGCTTTGGGAATGCTCGAGCATGCTGCACTTCGGGATGCTGGGTGTCTCGAACGGGGGCAAGGTGGTGGACACCACCGGACGCTCTCTGGAAAAAGACTCCTACTCATGGGAGTCTGGAGGGACACTCTGCTACGTTCCTTCAGATGGGGAACCGGCCAAAGCACCCTAAGAAGGAGCTTGAGGAAGTACTGTCGGCGCTGGAGAGCCAGGGGTGGTTCGTCTACAAAGACAAGAAGTACTACAAGGCTAAATGCGGGTGTGGACAACACATGAAGACGATTCACATCTCCCCATCCACAAGTAGCTATAAGCGGAACCTTGAGGGGCAGTTGAGGAGGACAGGATGCTATCAGTGACGAGTCGGCAGTACTTTGTAGAGCTCGCGCTGGGCGTACATCCGGCTCCCCCATTTAAGTCTCTCGACGATGTCGAGGAACGGATCATCGACCCGCTTCTCGACGCGTTTGAGGGCGTGGAAGGTCCCGAGGATGTCGATCTCGGATTCGACCTATCGACTGGCACGCTTTCCATCTCAATGGTTGTAGAGGCAGACTCCCAGGCCCACGCACTTGAGGATGCTGTTGCCGCTGCACGGACGGCGATTCATGCCACCGGCGGTCACACCCCAGAATGGGATGAAATCGCCGACCTCTCAGAAGACCACTTTGCTTCGACGGTTCGTCCTGCTGAGCTGGTCGACTGCTGACCTACGGAGATAGAGGGCCTGTCCAAGTTGGGTAGACCCTCTACTTGTGCGTGGCGATGTGCGCCGTGGCCGCGCTACGGTCGTGGAGCATGGACAAAATCACAGACACCCCATGGCTGACCACGAAGTAAGCCGCCGAGTATGCGCGTGTCAACCCGCACACCATCTATGACGCACTCCGCGCCGGCGACTTGGAGGGCTACCAGATCAACGGCAAGCCCACTAACCCGTGGCGGACAACCACCGAAGCACTGGACCGTTGGATTCGCGGCGAACCGCAGCCGCTAAAGAAGCGAACCCCGCAGCTGACTCCGCGCCGGGAGTTTCGTCCGTTGTAACAGAAAACGGACTCTATGGGATGTTTCCGACATGAGCATCCGCGCAGCCCTTGCCTTGCCGGCCCTTGCCGTCCTGCTCGTCGCATGCAGCGACGCCAGCGAACCGGCCGGCCCCGAACCTTTGTCGGGAATGCAGGAGTACACGAGCGCTGAAGAGATCTCCACAGACCTCGCCGACCGCGGACACGAATGCCGGTACGAGAAGCGACAGGGCTCGAAGTTCGCCACCAGCTCGGGCAGCTGCTGGATCGATGAACACGAGCTGGTCCTGTCCGTTTACACGACACAGGACCTTGCGGAAGAAGCACTGTCGGTCAACCAACTCTTCGAAGATGCCGGGATCGAATACGGAATCATCGTTGGAAACCGGCTCTTCGCAGTTAGCAGTGGTACTGGCGCCGGCTGGGTGCGACCCGACGTGATCGACGAGTGCAGGCCCACCGTACCCGGCGGCGTTGGTTCTCCGGGGTACGGAACCCGAACGCGATGCGGCCGACGTGCTTGACGATGCGGTTGTAGCCTTCACTGCGCGCATTCGACAGGCCGGTGGTGATCGCCAGGATCATCGGTTCCTGCCACGCCGAGACGGTCGTCGCCAGCTTGCCGATCTCCGGGACACGGCACGCCGCGCAGAACGTGTAGAACCGATACAGTCTGTCCCGGATCTCATGGCGAAGGCCACCACGATCGGTGCAGCGCAACACATCGCGCAGCAGTTCCTTCGCGATCCATGCCGCAGCGATGTCCCCGTGCGGGTCGGCGGAGGTCAGCTTCTCGAACAGGGCCGATCGTTGCTCATCGGTTAGGCGCTCCGCGGCCCGCAACAACCGTCGTCGATTGATCCATTCGACATCGCTCTTGCGGCCGCGCCGACCCCGCTCGGCCTGGGTGACCCTGCGCCGGACGGTATCGACCATCTCGTTGGCCTTCTTGACCAGGTGGAACCGGTCCACCACCAGCTGCGCGTGCGGCAATGCCTCGCGCACCGCCTTCGCATACACCGACGACATATCGATCGCGACATGGGTGATCTGCGCCTTCCACGTCTCGTCGCGGGCGTCGAACCAGTCGATCACCACCGCCGAGGTGCGTCCGTTGACCTGCGCCAGCAACCCTTGATCGCCGGTCAAATCGACCAGTCCGGTGTCCCACCGATCCACCCACGACCGCACACCGGTGTCCGGATCGGTTTCCCATTTCGCCTTCCCGCGTCGGGTTTCATCGATCCCGAGCACCATCACCGGCTCAGGCTCGCCGGCCAGGGCGGCGTCGGCGACCACGACGAGGTAGCCGTGGACGGTGTGCCAGGCGCACCCGTAGTCGCCCGCGACCGCGGCGACCGACCGGTCCCCGTCGAGGACCGCCTCGACCAGCAGCGCCTTCGCTCGGGGCGTGACCCGCGCCCGGGACGGCACCCCCGGCGTCGACTCGGTGAACACCTTACGGCCACAGGAGATATTGGTGCACAACCATTTCCGTTTCCGCCACACCAACAGTGGACGGTCGGGTCCGACCTGCACATCCCGCGGTCTGGTGGTGACCCAACCCTTCGAACGCGTGGACTTCTGCCCGCACTGCGGACAGACCCCGACCCATTCGGGTGCCGTCGCGATCTGCACGATCCGGCTGCCCTCGACCGTGCGCTGCACCGACTCGACGATGACGCCGTCGAGATCGAGCAGCAATGAACTACCGTGGTGCATGCCCGCGTTCCTTGCTGTCCTGGATGCCTGAGAACACCCCAGCTCACAAGGGCGCGGGCCCTTTTTCAATCACCGACACGGCAACGGGGTCGATCGGCACCAGCCCCTACCAAGTGCGAAGAGCCTGGAAACCGCTGGACCGTGAACTGCGGGTCGCGGGAGGAATGCTTACCACTGCAAGATTCACTCGGCGGCCGGCTCGAAGCACCACTGAAGGTCGGCTGACGTCTACGGCACTTTTAAAGTGACAGTGTTCAGTATTGCCTCATGCACTGTGATCAGTGCGAGCAGGTACAACCAGCCCATTGTGTTGCAACAGGAAGTGCAAGTTGGCTAAACGTCCCTCTCGAAAGCCTTGGAGTGCGACCGAAGTTGTCGAAGGCTTCATTCTTCGTGCCCGCCGGATCGTCTCTCACTCTCTGCTCGTTGAAAAGCGCGAGCTGATGGGCAACATTGCATCCGGAAAATGGACAGTCATGGTGACCGAGCATCTCAAGTCTGGCGAAGCAACGTATGAATTGAAGGCGGATTTTCCGCCCGAAGAGTCCATCGAGTCCCTTACGGCTCGCGTGCGTCCAGTGATTGAAAGCGGAGAGCCCATCTACTATGAGAAGGTTCTCTCAGCGCTTGCCGAGCTCGTACCGCCAGAGAAATGGAATGAGTCGCTAGAGCCCATCGACTGGTGGCGGTCCTGGTGGGACAGTGTCGCAAAACGTACTGACGATGCTCAGGCATATCTCGTAATCAACGCAGCGGGCTCCGCAACCGACACCGCGATGATGTACCGATGGTTGTACAGTGACACGATCCATGCTGATCAACTCAACGAAGCGATGAACTCGGCTGGAGTCGATGAACGTTTCAGAGCCGCATGTACCGTGCTTGCACGCGTCTGCAGTCGTGTCGAGGACATGCTATTCGCGATTAGCTTTCTTGTTGAAGAAGGGCTCTTGACTGTACGACCAGAAGCCTTTAGTAGAGAAGTAGTTGTAAGTGATCCCAATGTCCGGAATACCGTTCAAGCCTACGCGTCAAGTGACTTGACTGGAGACATACCTACAGACCTTTCGGAACTCGATCCTGAGATTTGGCAGCCGATGCATAAAGCAGTTCGAGAAGCAGGATTGGCGCCCAATCCTTGCCCAATGGGAAAACCGAGTACCCGGAGTCCGTTGATTCGCTTCGCGAAGTAGAGGAAAAATGTTCGAAATCGTGACAGCTCACTACGACGATATTCCAACGCCGGATCCTGCAGATCCCCAACTCTTATGGAAATACGCATGGGTCGGAGTAGAGGACGGTGAAGCCGTAGCAATCTTGACACTGAACGAACGACGTGTCATCAACATCATCCACTCACGGCGAAACAAGACCGCAGAGGAACTCCTCAATCGCGCAGAAGCTGACCTAGCTGGAGAAGAGATCTTCAGAAGTGGCACATCTACCGAAAAAGGGCGCGACGCAACTAAGCGTTTTTCACTCGACCCTCATCGCGAACAGTCCACTCTCTACAGGCACAGCCCAACCAAAGAAGATTCCATGACCACTACTCGGGCCAAGAAGATCGGCGATGAGAAGCTTCGGGCAGCTGCGAAGTTCCTTGGCCTCCCAGTACGCCCTCTCCGGAATGAGGCATGAACTGCCGGCTCACACAAAGCGCTCAGAACGGAGCGACCTCGCTATTAGATTTGTGAACGGACGCCGTAGTTGCGGACCACATCGAAGATCCAACCAGGCGCAGCCGCTCTTTTCGCCACTGCATCAGTGGCACCCCTTCAGCAACTAGACGACCTCGGTCGACAAGCGGCACTTCTGAGTTTCTCGTCGCAAGAACCCAGCCTCGTTCGACCGCGAACCGATCTGCGGCCGCGATCAGTCGCTTCCACCTCCCCAGACGGCACACGGCAACTTCGATATCGACCGGCAACGAGCTGTACCACTCCCGGAACGGTGCGAGATCCCCATGGTCGTCACACCAGCGAGGGTCGTCCGGATTCTGAAACTCAGTCGGCAGTCCTGACGGGACGATTGCGGCAGAGCTTTCCGGATTGGACGCCGCCTTGCGGGCCCGCCGGCGAACGCTCACGAACCCACCACCCAACCAAGAGCCGCCATCGACCGCGGGGTCAGTCCGAGCGCGTCGGCGGCGTGCCGAGCCTCCTGCGCGATCCACGCCGCGCCCTCGTCGGCGAGCAATTTCGACTCGTAGGTGACCAGCAACGCCACCGTTCCGGCCGCGGTTTCGTCCCATTGCGTGGCCTGCGGGGACTGCCACAGCTCCTTCCAGCGGGCTTTTTCGATCGTCGACCACTGCCGGCCCCGCGGGATCTTCGGCACCGGAAGCTCGCAGCCCTCCGGCGGCAACACGACTAAAGCCGCACGTTGAGACGAGGACGACGGCCGGCGATGCGCCCGCGAGTTCGGAGTCAGGTGGTTCTTCTGGGGTGGCACGGAGGCCTCCTTCCTGGACAGTCGTTCGAGTTTTTCGGTACACGCACCACCGACCGTCCTCATCCACCCGAGTTAGGACATTACCGACGGGTAGATAGATGCTCGGCCCCGTGACCTGCATGTTCGCCGTTCCTGTCGGGTGGATCGGGGTACTAATCAGGTAGCGTCCCGGCGGTGACATACGTGCGGAAGGTGCGGACCGCGTCGGGAGCGGTCGCAGTTCAGGTCGCCCGCAAAAACCGTGGCCGGGTCGAGATCATCGAACACGTCGGGTCGGCGCACACCGATGCCGAGCTGGGTGTGCTGCTCGCCCGAGCCCGCCGCATCGTCGACGGCGAGCAGGGCGTACTCGACTTCGAGGTCTCCACCCGCATCGCCTGGGTCGACGAGGTCGCCGACTGGCGGTCCGAACCCGAGCGGACTGCCGCCGCGACGGTGGCGCCGGCCGGACGCACACTGGGCACGAGTTCGCGGTTGCTCTACGACGTGCTCGGCGCCGTCTACGACCGACTCGGGTTCGACGAGGTGGGCGACACCGTGTTCTGAGATCTGGTCATCGCCCGGATCGTCGAACCCACCTCGAAAGCCGACTCCGCACGAGTCCTCGACGATCTCGGTGCAGATACAGTCTCGTACAAAACAATCCAACGGCACCTCGCAGCGGAGGTCACTCACGACTACCGCAACATCGTCGCGACGCGATGCTTCGCTCGTGCCGCCACCAGCGGGGACTTGTCCCTGATTTTGTACGACGTGACGACCCTGTACTTCGAAGCGGAGAAGGAAGACGACCTGCGCAAAGTCGGGTACTCGAAGGAGCGTCGCGTCGATCCCCAGATCGTGGTCGGCCTGCTCGTCGATCGCACCGGATTCCCATTGGAAATCGGCTGTTTCGAAGGCAACACCGCCGAGACCACCACCATCGTTCCGATCGTGCGCCAGTTCCAGCAACGGCACGGCCTGGACGACACCGCGATGGTCGTCGCCGCCGATGCGGGCATGCTGTCGGCATCGAACCTGACCGATCTCGATGCCGCCGGCGTGAAGTTCATCGTCGGCTCCCGTGTCACCAAAGCACCCGGCGATCTCGCCTCGCATTTTCACTGGCACGGCGACCTGTTGACCGACGGGCAGACCATCGACACCATTACCCCACGTCACGGACGCAGCACCGTCAACAACGTGCGCACCAGGGCCGAGCCTGTGTGGGACCCGGCGACACATCCGAACGCATGGCGAGCAGTCTGGCAGTACTCACGCAAACGTGCGGTGCGCGATGCGCAGACCCTCAACCTGCAGGAAGCTCGTGCCCGCGCTGTCATCGACGGCACCAAGCCCGCGAAAGCGACCCGGTTCGTCACCGTCACCACGAAGGGCCGGCGCCTGGACACTGCGAGTATCGAACGGGCCCGTTCCCTCATCGGTTTGAAGGGGTATGTTTCGAATCTGCCTGTCACTGTGATGGATTCACGTGACAGTATCGCGAAGTATCATGATCTGTGGCATGTGGAGCAGTCGTTCCGGATGTCGAAAACCGATCTGCGAGCTCGACCGATGTTCCATCGCACCCGCGATGCGATCGAGGCACACCTGACCATCGTGTTCGCCGCGCTGGCCGTCGCCCGTGAAGTCCAGGACCGCACCGGCCTGGCGATCGGCAATGTCGTCAAGCAGCTACGGCCCCTGCGGACCTCCACGATCGTCATCAACGGGGCCACCGAGTCGTTCCCGCCGCACGTCCCAGCCGCTCAGCAGAAAATTCTTGCGGATCTCGGCTTCGCTGGACCGTTCCCGCTCTGGTGGACACCCGGAGATGAGCGGTGAGTTCCCCCAAGATAGAGGGAGCGGATTATGGGATCTACTCGTCGGAGCTTCACTGCCGAGTACAAGGCCAACGCGGTAAGTTTGGTCATCGATGATGGCCGTGCGATCGCCGAAGTTGCACGCAGTATCGGCGTTCACGAGATGACGTTGGGGAAATGGGTGAAGAAGACTCGAGACGAGGGAAACGGTGAGTCTGACCGCCCGTTGAATGAGGACGAGCGGGCGGAACTCGAGCGCCTTCGCGAAGAAGTGAAGCACGCCCGGATGGAGGTGGAGTTCGCAAAAAAAGTAGCGACCTGGTTCGCGAAAGACCCGCGGTGAAATTCGCGGCTATCGCGGACTGGGCTGAATCCGATTCATATCCGGTCACGTTCATGTGTGCTCAACTCGGCGTATCGACTTCTGGCTACTACAAGTGGCGCGGCAAGTCGCGCTCAGCTCGAGACCTCCGAGACGACGAGTTAACAGCGCTGATCGAGTACCACTACGAGCACCTCAACGGCCGTCCCGGCGTTCGGCGCATGCGTGCGGAACTCGCCGCCGGCGGCCACCGGGTCTCGCACAAGCGGGTGTGGCGGCTCATGAAGGTCGCAGGTCTGGAAGGCCGCCACCCGAAGGCGTGGAAACGCACCACCGTCGCCGGAGACAGCCCCGTTGGGGCACCTGACCTCATCGGCCGCGACTTCACGGCGGCCGAGGCGAACACCAAATGGTGCGGCGATATTACTTACGTACGGACCTGGAACGGCTGGGCGTACCTGGCCACCGTCATCGATCTGCACTCCCGGATGGTCGTCGGATGGGCCGTGGCCGACCACATGCGAACCGAGCTGGTCACCGACGCACTGGACATGGCCATCGCTCGTCGTCGACCACCCGGAAAAGTCATATTCCACAGCGATCGCGGAACTCAATACACGTCCACCGACTTCGATAAGTACTGCACGAAAAACAATATCCGACGATCATTGGGGCGCACTGGCATTTGTTTCGACAACGCGGTCGCAGAATCATTCTTCGCGAGCTACAAGAAGGAACTCATTCACACGCGCCCGTGGCCCACTCTAAAAGCACTCAAAAAGAGCACATTCACCTGGATTGAGGAGTACTACAATAGGGCCCGACGACATTCCACACTGGGCTATTTGACACCAGCCGAGTTTGAACTAGGATTCAGAGACATATACGAACTCGCCGCTTAATTGCAGTGGCCACTTTAGCGGGAACACTCCACGCGGGGTACTAAAAATGTCCTAAGTCGGGACGGAGGCCTCCTTCCTGGACAGTCGTTCGAGTTTTTCGGTACACGCACCACCGACCGTCCTCATCCAAGGTCGGGGTGTGCCCCTGGTTGGGGGTCTCCCCCTGGGGGTCAGCGGGTGTCGGTGCCGCGTTGTACGCGGCTGCCTTTGCGGGCGTTGCAGGAGATGCAGAGGACTCCGAGGGGCCCGTCTTGGGCGCCGCCGAGACCGACTGGGGTGAGGTGGTCGGCGGTCAGTCGGTCACTGGGGTGGGCCGGCACCTCGTAGCCGGGGCACCAGTCGCCGTGCTCTTCGCGCCAGGCGTCGACGGTGGCCTTGCGCCGTTTCTGCTCGGCGTAGGTGTAGGTGGCCTTGGTGGGGACGGTTGCTCGTTGGTATGCGTCTCGTTCTCGCTGGTGTTGTGGGCAGCGATTGTTGTCTCGGACGATCTGCGGGCATCCGGGTTGTGCGCATACTCGTGCGGTTGCTCGTGGCATGGCGTTATCCCCTCTTGAGGTAGGTCTGGGCTGCGAGTCCTCGTTCGACGCGGTCGCGGCGGAATGCTTCGTTGAGGTCGTAGCCGTGGAACTCGCTCTTGTACTGCATCGGCGGGTTGTCGACGAGTTGCTGCATGCGGTTGTTGGTGGACTCGAGGCGGCTGACCATGGCGTCGAGTCGCGGGTTGCGTCCCTTTCTGCTCGCAGTGCTGCGAGCTCTGTTCAGGTGAACGACCGCGTCATGCTGGACGGCTCGGTCCTTGCCGACGCTTTGCGTGGTGAACCCGCGGATTTTCGGAGTGACAGCCTCAGCGATATGTGGCACGCCATGGCGGTGAAGCAAGCAGGCGGTGAGACCGAACAGCGAGCAGCGCAATCTCTCGGGATCTCGGGCAGGCGATTCAAGGCGCTCGCTCTTGAGTTGTGGGGCCGGCCGTTCGCGGAGGAACGCGATGCACGAGCCGGTGAAGGCGCAAACGCACAGAAACGTGGCCGGGTCGCACGGCAACTCAAGGACGAAATGCGAATCGCACTCGAGGGGCGTCGCAATGGCGACGATTGAGTCGTACGACACCGCGGCCGGCAAGCGGTACATGGTCCGCTTCCGTACGCCCGACCGCGTCCAGTCGAAGAAACGTGGCTTCAGGACGAAGCGGGACGCCGAGCGATTCGCGGCCACCGTGGAGGTCGAGAAGATGCGCGGCGAGTACGTGCCGCCGTCCCTCGGCCGCATCACGGTCGGCGAGCTGGCACCGGAGTGGCTGGCGCGCAAGAAGGTCGACACGAAAGCCTCGACGTACAACGCAATCGATTCATCGTGGCGTACGCATGTCGAACCGCGGTGGTCGTCCACACGGATCGCTGACATCAAGCTCGGCACGGTCGAGCGGTGGATCGCCGACATGGGGCGCGACGATCTCGACGAAGACGGAGAGATCGTCGCGAAGGGATCCGGGGCCACCGTGGTGATCCGTGCGTACGGGATCCTCGCGGGCATTCTGGACGACGCGGTGAAGAACGGGCGGATCGTGAAGAACCCGGCCCGCGGAGTCGAGAACCTGCCACGGAAGTCGAAGCGTCGACACAAGTACCTCACGGCCGACGACGTGGCGTCGCTGGCACACGAGGCCGGCCGAAACGGTGCGCTTGTCCTGGTGCTCGCCTACTGCGGACTTCGGTGGGGTGAGGCGATCGGGCTACGGGTACGGGACATCGACTTCCTGCGGCGGCGTCTCACGGTGCACGAGAACGCGGTCCAGGTCAGAACGAAGCACGTCGTCGGCACCACGAAGGGTGACAAGGTCCGATCCGTGCCGGTGCCGGCCTTCGTCCTCGACGAGCTGGCGAAGCAGTGCGAGGGACGCGGCCGCGACGATCTCGTCTTCCCGGGCCGTGACGGAAAGCACATGCGTCGACCGGTCAGCCATAGCGGATGGTTCGAGCTGGCAGTGAAGCGCGCGGGAATCGAACGCGTGACTCCGCACGATCTACGGCACACAGCGGCATCTCTGGCTGTCGCGGCCGGAGTGAATGTGAAGGCGCTACAGCGGATGCTTGGGCACGCGTCGGCGGCGATGACACTCGACACGTACAGCGACCTGTTCGACGAAGATCTGGACGCCGTTGCGGTCGTGCTCGATCACGCCTACTCGACAGCCGGTGTGCCCAAATGTGCCCACCAGGCACTGACGAGCACGCCCCTCGGACACAAAAAAGCTCCTCACCTGCGTGAACAAGTGAGGAGCTTCGGCGGAAGCGGAGGGATTTGAACCCCCGTTGGTGTTACCCAAGCTCGCTTTCAAGGCGAGTGCATTCGGCCGCTCTGCCACGCTTCCGTGGCAGATCCTAACCGCTCCGCGCAAGCAGGGCATAACTGATTCGCGACCTCAGCGGTCGGCCAGAGTGTGCTCGACGCGCGCGAAGACCCGCGCCAGCATGTCGAGCTCGTCGGCCGACAGCAGGTCGATGAGGTAGTTGCGCACGTCGTCGACGTGGGTGGGGGCGGCCTCCGCCAGACGCCGCCTGCCTTCGTCGGTGATGGTGGCGAGCACACCGCGACCGTCGTCGGGGCACGAGCTGCGCACGACCATCTTCTCCTGCTCCATCCGCCGGATCTGATGGGTGAGCCGGCTGCGTGAGGAGAGCACGCCGTCGGCGAGATCGCTCATGCGCAGGGCGCCCTCGGGGGCTTCGGAGAGCATGACCAGGATCCGATATTCCGCCAGCGACAGGTCGTGTCGGTCGTTGAGAGACCGACTGAGGGCGCTCATGAGACGGTTGTTGCCGTCCATGTAGAGACGCCAGGCCTCCTGCTCCTTTGCGGTCAGCCACTTGGGTTCGTCTCGTTCGCTGGTCACGCCGGGAGTGTAATGCCGACGGCCCGATCCGGTTACCGCACGGTAGCTTCGAGCAGGTGAGCGCGCGGCGAGCGGCGTGATCGTCTCCTCACTGCCCCGCACGCGATAGCGTCGAACACATGTATGCAATCGTCGCCACCGAACCCGGTGGTCCAGAAGTTCTCCGGTGGACCGAGCAGCCCGACCCGGACCTGCCTCCCGGGCACGTACTTCTCGATGTCGCGGCGACCGCGGTCAACCGCGCCGACCTGCTGCAACGGCGCGGCCTCTACCCGCCGCCCCCGGGGGCGAGCGACATCCTGGGCCTCGAATGCTCCGGAGTGATCTCCGAACTCGGCGAGGGTGTGACGGGCTGGAACATCGGCGACAAGGTCTGTGCCCTCCTCACCGGTGGCGGTTACGCCGAGAAGGTCGCGGTCCCTGCCTCCCAGCTGCTGCCCGTCCCGAAGGGCATGGACATCGCGGTCGCCGCGTCGCTTCCCGAGATCGCGTGCACGGTGTGGTCGAACGTCGTGATGACCGCCGGCCTGAAGCGCGGCGACGTCCTGCTCGTCCACGGTGGCGGCGGAGGCATCGGCACACATGCCATCCAGGTGGGCAAGGCGCTCGGAGCGAAGGTGACGGTGACGGCCTCGGCCGGCAAACTCGACCGCTGCCGCGAACTCGGCGCCGACCTGGCGATCGACTACCGCGAACAGGACTTCGTCTCCGAGGTGCGCACTGCCTTCGGTGGCGCCGACGTGGTGCTCGACAACATGGGTGCGAAGTACCTGTCCCGGAACATCGACGTCCTCGCTCCGGACGGACGGCTCGTCGTCATCGGCATGCAGGGTGGCACGAAGGGTGAACTGCACCTCGGCAAGTTGCTCGCCAAGCGCGGTCACGTCATCGCGACCGGTCTGCGCGGCCGTCCGGACTCGGGGCCGTCGGGCAAGAGCGCGATCATCGACTCCGTGCGCGCCGATCTGTGGCCGCTCATCGAGGAGGCGAAGGTCCATCCCGTCGTGCACGCCGAGCTGCCGATCACCGAGGCGGCACAGGCGCACGAACTGCTCGACAGCCCCGAGACCGTCGGGAAGGTCGTGCTGCGGATCGAACGGAACTAGAGGTTGCGGAGCTCACGGACGAGCTGATCGACCTCGAAGCTCGTGGTGTAGGGGGCGAGGCCGATGCTCACCGCTCCCCCTTCGTCGCTGACGCCGAGGGAGTCGAGGAGCCGGCTCGATCCGCGGGTGCTCGCCACCGTCGCGATGCGGCGGTCGGCAAGATGCGCGGCGACCTTCTCGGCCGGGACCCCGTCGACGGTGAAGCTGAGGGTGGGGACGCGGCTCGACGCGCGGCCGAGCACGATCACGCCGGTGAGACTGTCGAGCTGTCGCATCAGACGGTCGAACAGCACGTCCTGGTAGTTCTGCATCGAGCTGATCGAGATGTCGAGACGCTCGCGGCGCGAGCCGGTGGCGTCGTCGTCCAGTGAGGCCATGAAGTCGATGGACGCGGGGATACCGGCGAGCAGACCGAACTGGTGACCGCCCACCTCGAGGCGTTCGGCGCCGCGCGCGTGCGGGTTCAGCGACATGGCCGGAACCCGTTCGAGATGCGCGGGGTCGGAGAAGACGAGCGCACCGATCTGCGGGCCGCCCCACGAGGCGATGTCGACGGTGATGACGTCGGCGCCGAGATCGTCGATGTCGACGTGGGCGTAGGGGGCAGCGCCCGCGGCGTCGACGACCATGAGCCCACCGACCTCGTGGACGAGATCCGCGACGACCCGCACGTCGGGCGCGGTGCCGACGATCGACGACGCCGCGGTGAGCGCGACGAGCCGGGTGGTGGGCGTGACGAGTTCCTCGTACTGCCAGGTGGGCAGCTCGCACGTCTCGATCTCGACCTCGGCCCAGCGCACCTGCGCGCCGTAGCGGCTCGCGACCCGCAACCAGGGAGCGATGTTCGCCTCGTCGTCGAGCCGTGAGAGCACCATGCCGGTGCCGAGCCCGAGGCGGGAACTGAGTGCTTCGGCGAGCCAGGCGAGCAACACCGCGTGGCTCGGGCCCAGGACGACCCCGTCCGGATCGGCACCCACGAGTTCCGCGACCGCGACGCGCGCCTCCTGGAGGATCGCGGCGCTGCGACGTGACGACAGGTGCCGTCCGGTCGACGACGCGGCCGAGTTGCGGAAGGCAGTGGACACGGTGCGCGACACCACATCGGGGATCTGCATACCGGCCCGTGGATCGAGATGGATCCACCCGTCCCCGAGCGAGGGGATCAACCCCCGGATCCGGGCAACGTCGTAAGCCATGGCAGACACTCTAGGTCCCGATGTCAATGGGACGCGCCGTACCTGCACTCGGCGTTGCCCTCTCGGTAGGCTCGATCGGGGTACCCGGCACTCCGGGTCCCTCGGGTAACCGGGCACCCCCGAGGTGGGAAAGGGAGAATGGAGCCATGACGCATCCGGACAACGACCAGGTTCTCGTGATCGGCCCCGACGGCCGGCCCATCCGTGTCTCCCGCGAGGAGGCGGCCCGCGTGGAGGCCGACGGCCGGCCGGAGGAGGAGAAGACCGAGAACGGCGGCGAATCCCTGGCCGACATGGTCGAGCAGCCGGCGAAGGTCATGCGGATCGGCACCATGATCAAACAGCTCCTCGAAGAGGTGAAGGCCGCGCCGCTCGACGACGCCAGCCGCACCCGGCTCAAGGACATCCACCTGTCGTCCATCCGCGAACTCGGTCAGGGCCTCGCCCCCGATCTGCGGGAGGAACTCGAGCGGCTCGCGCTGCCCTTCGGTGAGGACGCGGTGCCCTCCGACGCCGAGCTGCGCATCGCGCAGGCTCAGCTCGTCGGTTGGCTCGAAGGTCTGTTCCACGGCATCCAGACAGCGCTGTTCGCTCAGCAGATGGCGGCTCGTGCCCAGCTCGAGCAGATGCGTCAGGGAGCGCTTCCTCCCGGCGTCGCGCAGGGCGGTCGCGGCCAGAACGATCAATCGTTTCCCGGTCAGACCCACCCCGGAACCGGCCAGTACCTGTAGTCCCACCGGGTACGCCCCGGGACTCGGGTATCGGCGCGACGGGTACGCTCGGGTCCCGTGTCAGCGTCTGGAGCAGCATCGTGAGTCGGGTCAGCATCGAAACGCGCGGCGCGTGCGTCGACTTTCCCATCTTCGACGCCAAGACCCGGTCCTTGAAGAAGGCCTTCCTGGGTAAGGCGGGCGGGGCGATCGGCCGCAACGACTCCGATGTCGTGGTCGTCGAGGCTCTGCGCGACATCACGATGTCGTTGAAGGAAGGCGACCGCGTCGGGCTCGTCGGCCACAACGGTGCCGGCAAGTCCACGCTGCTGCGTCTGCTCTCCGGGATCTACGAGCCCACGCGCGGCCACGCTCGGGTGAAGGGTCGCGTCGCGCCGGTGTTCGACCTCGGCGTCGGCATGGACCCGGAGATCTCCGGCTACGAGAACATCATCATCCGCGGCATGTTCCTCGGGATGAGCCGCAAGCAGATGCTGGCCAAGGTCGACGAGATCGCGGACTTCACCGAGCTCGGCGACTACCTCAACATGCCGCTGCGCACCTACTCGACCGGTATGCGGGTGCGTGTCGCGCTCGGCGTGGTAACCAGCATCGATCCCGAGATCCTGCTGCTCGACGAGGGCATCGGCGCGGTCGACGCGGAGTTCATGAAGAAGGCGCGGGTGCGTCTGCAGGATCTCGTCGCGCGCTCGGGCATCCTCGTGTTCGCCAGCCATTCGAACGAGTTCCTCGCCCAACTGTGCGACCAGGCGATGTGGATCGACCACGGCCAGATCCGCGAGCAGGGCGACATCGAGCACGTGGTGCGCGCCTACGAGGGCGACGAGGCCGGCGATCACGTGCGCACGATCCTCCACGAGCTCGAGCGTGAGCGGATCGCGAAGTCCGCCCCCGACGCCGCGGCCTCGACGGGTTCGAACGGTGGCTGACGAACGGATCATCGGCGTCGTCGTCACACACCGCCGACGCGAACTGCTGGCGGATTCGCTGAAAGTTCTTGCCTCGCAGTCCCGTCCGCTCGACCATCTCGTGGTGGTCGACAACGGCGACGAGGACGCGGTGCGTGAGCTCGTCGACGCGGTGGACCTGCCCACGAGTTATCTCGGCTCGAAGCACAATCTCGGTGGAGCAGGCGGCTTCGCCCTCGGCATCCTGTACGCGCTGTCGCTGGGAGCCGACCGGGTGTGGCTCGCCGACGACGACGGCCGCCCAGAGGGACCGGACGTGCTCGCGACGCTGCTCGACTGCGCGCAACGCAACGGCCTGGCCGAGGTGTCGCCGGTCGTGTGCGACATCGCGCAACCCGACCGCCTCGCCTTCCCGCTGCGTCGCGGTGTGGTGTGGCGGCGGTGGCGGCACGAACTCGGCGACGAGGACCTGTTGCCCGGCATCGCCTCGCTGTTCAACGGTGCGCTCTTCACCGCCGCGGCGATCGACGCGGTGGGTGTGCCCGACCTGCGCCTGTTCGTCCGTGGCGATGAGGTCGAGGTGCACCGGCGTCTCGTCCGCTCGGGACTGCCGTTCGGCACCTGCCTGCAGACGGCCTATCTGCACCCGGACGGTGCCGACGAGTTCAAGCCGATTCTCGGCGGCCGGATGCACACGCAGTATCCGGACAACGACACCAAGCGCTTCTTCACCTACCGCAACCGCGGCTACCTGCTGTCGCAGCCGGGACTGCGCCGGTTGCTGCCCCAGGAATGGGTGCGGTTCGGCTGGTACTTCCTGATCACGCGCCGCGACCCGGCCGGTCTGCGCGAGTGGATCCGGTTGCGCAGACTCGGGCGCGAGGAGAGATTCGAACGCCCCTGACGGTGCCGTCGCTCAGTCGGTGATGACCGTCTGCGCTGCGATCTCCTTGAGTTTCGCGTTCGCCCAGCGCAGTTGGCGCAGGGTCTGCGGATGGCAGCGTTCGGAGAGGGCGAGCAGTTCGCGGTCGCTCAGGGCCTGCGCCGTCTGGGCGAGGATCTCCCAGTCGAGTGAGACACCCGCCGCCATGCGGTGCACGGTGCGCAGGTCCCGCAGCAGCAGGACACTCGGGGTGTGTCGGCGTCCGAGCATCTCGCTTCCCTTCCGCCGCACCTCAGCGAGCACCTCGTGGACGCCCTGAGGCTCGTCGTCGAGGTCGAGGTCGTAGTCGTGGCCGGCGCGGGCGAGTTCGCGCACATGCTGCTGCGACCAGCCGGCGATGTCACGCGCAACGTGGAAGATCTCGTGGTCGACCTTGTGCCGGTCCGCCGTGCGCAGCAGTTCGGTCGCCAGGTCGTTCTCCGAGCGGTGCAGTTCGCGGATCGCCAGGGAGACCTTGTTCATCGCGGTCCTCCGTCGTCGAGCGTCTCGGCGATCTCGGCGTCCGGCCCACCCGAGGTGGCGGGCACGCTGCCGGAGACCGGTGCCGAGGCGGTGGTGGTCGGTGCCGCGGACGGCCCGCCCTCGGCGACGGCGACCCGTTCGACGCGCGCGGCGCCCGACTTGAACAGGGGTTGCTTCGACGCCGGGTCCCAGTCGGTGAAGGTCAGTTCGTTGGCCGCGCGCCCCTCGAGCGCCGGTTCGTGGCCCGCCGGGGTGTCCCAGTAGCCGTAGTGGAACGGCAGGAACAGCACCCCGTTCCGGATCCCGCTGATCCGCAACCGCGCGGTGACGTGCCCGCGCGGGGTGTCGATCCGCAGCAGGTCGCCCTCCGACCAGCCGTGCCGCTCGGCGTCGCCCGCCGACATCTCCACCCACACCTCCGGTGCCGCGCGTTGCAGTTGCGGGGCGCGGCCGGTCTTCGTGCGGGTGTGGAAGTGGTAGAGCGTGCGGCCGGTGGTGAGTAGATAGGGATACTCGTCGGAGACCGTCTCGTGCGGGGGAAGATACTCACCCGCCTTGATGATCGCCTTGCCGAAGGGGTTCAGCGCCCGGTACTCGGTGGGTTCGACCGGCGCTCCGGTGACCATGTCCCGTCCGTAGTTCTCGCAGTAGTCCGGTGCGGCCCAGAACTTTCCGCCCTCGTAGAGACGTTCGGTCCCGTCGGGTGCGTCGGCGTTGCACGGCCACTGGATTCCGCTTCCGCCACGTAGTTTTTCGTAGGTGATGCCCGTGTAGTCACAGGGCCGCCCGGCCGTGCACTCCTTCCACGCCTCGAATGCCTCCTCGGGCGTGGACCACTTCACGAGCGGGTCTCCGTCCTTGTCACGCAGATCGATCCGGCGCGCGTAGTCGACGAAGATGTCGAGATCGGGTCTGGCCTGTCCGGGTGGTTCGACGGCCTTCTCCGACAGGTGCACGGTCCGGTCGGTGTTGGTGAACGTCCCGGTCTTCTCACCCCAGGTCGCAGCGGGCAGGACGACGTCGGCCAGCTGCGCGGTCTCCGACAGGAAGATGTCCTGCACAACGAGGAAAAGCCTGTCCTGGGAGAGGATCTCACGCACCCGGCGCAGTTCCGGCAGGGACACCGCCGGGTTCGTCCCGCTCACGTAGAGGAAGCGGATCGAGCCGTCCTCGACGTACCGCATCATCTGCATGAGGTGGGTGGGCGCGGTGTAGTGCGGGATCCGCATCGGATCGATGTTCCACACCCGGGCGAGGTCCTCGACGTGCGATTCGTTGGCCCAGTTGCGGAAGGCCGGCAGGTCGCCGTCGGCGCCGCATTCGCGGGTGTTCTGCGCGGTGGGCTGCCCATTCATCTGGAGGACTCCGCAACCGGGCCTACCGAGCATGCCGCGCACGAGATGGATGTTGTTCACCTGCACGGCAGCCGCGGTGGCCTGATGGGACTGGTAGAAGCCCTGCAGGACCGGCGAGAGCAGCCGCTCCGCCGTGCCGAGCAGTCGAGCGGCCTCCCGCAGATCCTCGATGGGGACGTCGCAAATCTCGGCGGCCTTCTCGAGGGGATAGTCGTCGAGTTGGGTGCGCAGTTCGTCGAATCCGACGGTGTGGTCCTCGATGTATTTCTCATCGATCCACCCGCGTCGCAGGATCTCGTGCAACAGCCCGTTCATGAGGACGACGTTGGTGCCCGGGCGCGGGGCGAGGTGCACCGTCGCGGCCCGCGCGACCGGCGTCCGCCGCGGATCCACACAGATCACGGCCGGCGGATTCGGTCCGGCGAGCCGATCGAGGACCCGCGTCCATGTCACCGTCTGCGTCTCGGCCATGTTGTGTCCGTAGAGCGCGATGACGTCGGCATGATCGATGTCGGTGTAGGAGCCGGGCTGGCCGTCGCACCCGAAGGACTGTTTGAGGGCGGCAGCCGCCGTCGCTGTGCACAGCCTCGTGTTGCCGTCCATGTGGTTGGTGCCGATGCCACCGTGACCGATGAGCGCGAGGGTGTAGTACTCCTCCAGGAACAGCTGCCCGGTGGTGTAGAAGCCGACCGAACTGGGGCCGCGCTCGTCGAGCAGTTGTTTCGTGCGACCGGCAACGGCATCCATCGCGGTGTCCCAGTCGGTCTCGACGAGTTTGCCGTCGCGGCGGATCAACGGCACGGTGAGCCGGTCCTCCGAGTGGTTCGCCTGCCAGCCGAACAGATCCTTGGGGTCGAGCCGCCCGTGGTTGACCCGGTCGACGGCGCGTCCGCGCACCCCCACCATGCGTCCGTCCTTGACGGCGATGTCGAGGCCGTCGCCGTTGGAATGCAGGATGGTCGCCGACTGCACCCATCTGTCGACATCGTCCTCGGTCAGTCCGTCGGCGAGATAGGTGTCGACGCGGGTGGGCCAGCGTTGCCCGGGTCCGTAGGGTGTGCGCGAACCCCACGGATCCGCGATGCGATCCACGGTGGTCATGCTCCCGGCGGTACCCGGGGCGAGCAGGAACAAACACTTGCCTGCATCGCCTGTCGATTCCGGCGCAACAATCCGGCAAATCCGACCACGGATGTACGCACTTCGTCCTACACTTTCGCCACACTCGACCTCGGGAGCCAGTGATGACCCCTCGTGCCACCTCACCGTCGACCCTCTGCGAAGCCTTCCAGACCACCGCCGCGGCGTACCCCGACAAGGTCGCGCTGCGCACCCCCGACGACTCCGTCTCCTACACCTGGCGTCAGTACGCGCAGCGCGTCGAACGCCTCGCCGCCGGACTCGCCGGGCTCGGCGTGAAGCGCGGGCACACCGTCGGCCTCATGCTCACCAACCGGCCCGAATTCCACCTTCTCGACACCGCTGCGATCCACCTCGGCGCGGCGCCGTTCTCGATCTACAACTCGCTGACCGCCGAACAGATCTCGTACGTGCTCGGCAACGCCGGCAACCACGTGATGATCGCCGAGGAACAGTTCGTCCCCGTCCTGCGGCAGGCGATCGGCGACACGAAGGTCGAGCACCTGGTGTGCATCGACGGCAAACCGGAAGGCACCATCTCCCTCGACGGCCTCGAGGCCGCCATCGATCCGTCCTTCGACTTCGAGGCCTCGTGGAAGGCCGTGCAACCGCCCGACCTGCTGACCCTCATCTACACCTCGGGCACCACAGGCCCGCCGAAGGGTGTCGAACTCACCCACGCCAACCTGCTCGCCGAACTCGAAGCGACGAGCTCGTATCTGCCCATCGGTCCGGACGACCGGATCCTGTCGTATCTGCCCGACGCGCACATCGCCAACCGCTGGGGCTCGCACTACTCGAGCCTGTACAGCGGCATGCAGATCACCACGCTCGACGACCTCAAGCAGGCCATCACCGTGCTACCGAGCCTGCGGCCGACGCTCTTCGGCGCCGTCCCCCAGGTCTGGTACAAGCTCAAGGCCGCGATCGACAAGACCCTCGCCGAGGAGTCGAGCCCGATCAAGAAGAAGCTCGCACTGTGGGCGATCGACGTCGGACGCAAGCGCGCCCGGCTGCATTCCGACGGCAAACCGGTCCCCCGGTCCCTCGAGGTGCAGCACGCGGTGGCCGACAGGCTGGTGCTGTCCGCGATCCGCGGCAAGCTCGGTCTCGACCAGGTCCGCGCCGCCGTCACCGGCGCCGCGGCGATCTCGCCGGAGGTCCTCGAGTTCGTTCTCGCCCTCGGCATTCCGTGCTCCGAGGTGTGGGGCATGTCGGAGACCTCGTGCGTGGTCACGATGAACCGGCCGGGCGCCATCCGCATCGGTACCGTCGGCCAGGCCGTGCCGTGCGCGCAGATCAGGATCGCCGAAGACGGCGAACTGCTCGTCTCCGGCCCGCTGCTCATGAAGGGCTACCGCAACGACCCCGAGAAGACTGCCGACGCAATTGATTCCGACGGCTGGTTGCACACCGGCGACATCGGCGAGATCGACGCGGACGGTTACCTACGGTTGATCGACCGGAAGAAGGAGATCATCGTCAACGCGGCGGGGAAGAACATGTCGCCCACCAACATCGAAGGCGCCCTGCGTGCCGCGTGCCCGATGCTCGGTGGCGCCGTCGCCATCGGCAACGACCGCCCCTACAACGTCGCCCTGCTCGCACTCGACCCCGACGCCCTGGCCGTCTTCGCCGAACAGCACGGTCTCAGCGGCACCCACGAGGAACTCACCCGGCATCGGGTGGTCCTCGAATCGATCGCGAAGTCGGTCGAGGAGGCGAACAGCAAGCTGTCGCGGGTCGAGCAGATCAAGAAGTACACGGTGCTGCCGACGATCTGGGAACCCTCGGGCGACGAGCTGACCCCGACGATGAAGCTCAAGCGCAAGCCCATCGACGCGAAGTACGCGGAGGAGATCGACAAGCTGTACGCGGGCTGATCACGACTATCTCGACGAATTGCTGAGCGAGGCGGTGTAGTCGCCGACGATCTGCTCGGCGATCTCCCGCACCTTGACGTTGCGGTGCTGGGAGAAGGCGACGAGCTTGTCGAAGGCCGCGTCGGCATCGCACTTGAACGTGGCCATCATCAATCCGACGGCCTTGCTCAGCGTCGAACGGGTCTCCAACGCCGTCTTCAACTGGTCGGATTCACGTTCCCGCGCGACGAGCATCTGCTCACGCAGCCACGACAATTCGAGGTTCACGCGAACGCGGGCGACGAGTTCATCGGGGTGGAACGGTTTGGTGATGTAGTCGTCGGCGCCGGTGCGCAGACCACCGATCGTGGCCTCCGCGCCGGCACGTGCCGTCAGGAGGATGACCGGCAGACGGGAGGTCGCCGGGTCGCGGCGGATCTCCTCGAGCAGCTCCACCCCGTCCCGCCCGGGGAGCATGATATCGCTCAGCACGAGATGCGGCGGTCGCGATCGGATTCGCTCGAGTGCGGTATCGCTGTCGTCCACCGCATCCACGTGCCAACTCTGGCGACGCAACAATTGCGTCAGATAGTCACGCATGTCCGCGTTGTCCTCGATCACGAGGATCCGCGGTAACGAATCCACATCCTCTCCCTGCGCGAATGATTCGTCCTCGTCGAGAGTGACCCTGTCCCACTGTTGCGCTTCGCCGACGTACATGGCGCCCAGATCCCCCGGAACGGTTCCGGCCGGAGACTCCGACGTCGGGTCGAGGACGCGGGGAACGGACACGGTGAAGGTGCTGCCGCGTCCGAGTTCACTGGACACGGTTACCTCTCCCCCGAGCGCGTGGACCCAGTCCGAGACGAGGGACAGACCCAGCCCGATCCCTTCCCGGCTGCGTCCGCCGGCGCTCTCGACGCGATGGAACCGTTCGAAGACGCGGGCGAGTTCCGACTCCGGAATGCCGAGACCCGTATCGGCGACCTTCAGGACCAGTCGATCGCCCTCGACGTCCAGATCCACCTCGACCGACCCCGAAGGGGTGTACTTGATCGCGTTCGAGAGCAGGTTCAGCACGATGTGGGCCCACGTCTGGGGATCGAGCCGGGTTTGCTCGGCCGCCGCGTCGGCGATCCGGCTGCGCAGGTCCAGGCCCGCGCGGTGCGCCACGTCGGCGAACAGGTCCACACATTCGGCTGTGAGCGCCGCCGGATCGGTCGGTTCCAGGGACTTCCTCGACGGGTCGGTCTCGGCACGCGTCGCTTCGAGCAGTGCGTCGACAAGTCGCCGCAATCGGATCGCGGCGCGCTGGGAGGCCTCCAGCGATTGCCGCTGCGCCTCCGTCAACGTCGTGGCCTCGTCGAGCACACTCTGCAACGGGCCGAGGAGCAGCGTGAGCGGCGTGCGGAACTCGTGGCTGATCGATTCGAAGAACCGCGTCTTGGCGGCGTCCAGCGCCGCGAACGCATCGGCCCGGCGACGCTCGGCATCCATCGCCGACGCATCGCGCAGCAGCCCCGAAATCTTCGTGACCACGAGGTCGACGAAGGTCGAGTACGCGGCGTCGAACACCCGGTACGGACTCAGTCCGACGGCGAGGACACCGAGCGGGAAGTCGTGTCCCGGCGCCGTCAACGGCACGAGGAGGAGGGTGCCGATCGGATGGTCGCCGAGGGCCCGCTGCGGGTCGAGCAGATCCGGGGAACGCTCGGCGACGCCGGAGACAACGCAGGGTTCGGAGGCCCTGGCGGCCTTCGACAGCAGCTGGTCCTCATCCGGTCCGAGCAGGGCACCCGAGAAGCCGGGCTTCGTCCCCATTACGGCGAGCTGCTTCCAGTTCGGTTGCGGATCATCGGGATCCACCACCCGACTGTCGAGGAACAGCGCGGCCAGGGGAATGTCCTGATGGCTCGGAGCGAGCGCGTCCAGCGCGTTCCGGCACGTGTCGATCACCGACAGGCCCGAATCGGTGATCGCCACCGTACCCAGGCGGCTCAGAGCCTCCAGACGACGCTCACCGAGTACCCGTGAGGTGACGTCGGTGGTCGCGACGAAGACCCCCGCGACCTCGCCGGACTCGTCGCGGATCGGGCTGTAGGAGAAGGTCCAGTAGGTTTCTTCCTCGTAGCCGTGGCGCTGCATGAACAGCAGTTCTTCCTCGGCGAAGGTGGCGGTGCCCGCCATCGCCCGTTCGACGCGCGCGCCCACCTCGTCCCACACCTCGTGCCAGCATTCCGGCGCCGGTTGCGCGACCGCCGCGGGGTACTTGTCGCCGAGGACGGGGATGATCGCGTCGTTGAAGATCTGCGCCAGCTGCGGCCCCCACCACAGGAGCATCGGCACCTCGGACGGCAATACCGTCCGCACTGCCATGCGCAGTTCCGCCGGCCAGGACTCCACCGGCCCCAGAGGGGTGGCCGACCAGTCGGTCTTCCGAAACCGTTCCAGGCATTCTCCCGGCCCCTCGAACAGGCGTTCCGCCGACCACGCCTCTCCCGACTCGGCTGTCGCCCTCATGCCCCGTCACTCCCATCTCCGGTACTTCTCGCCGCCATTCTCCCCCGATACCGCGTAGAAAGACGCCACATGGAGGACATACGTCCTCCTTTCCCCGGTGTGCGCCCTGGTCTCATCCACCGTGGTCGCCGACAATGGGTTCGACCCGCTGACACGATCGAGCAGGGAGGCCCGGGATGAAACTCGCAGAACTCATGAGCATCGCCAGGGACACGGTGACCGTCGAACGAGTGTTCTCGACACCCTTCGAGAAGGACGGGGTCACGGTGATCACCGCCGCGACGATCACCGGCGGCGTGGGCGGAGGCGGTGGTTCGTCCGCGGACGGCGAGAACGGCGAGGGCGGCGGCTTCGGTGTCGGGGCGCGACCGGCCGGCGCCTATGTCGTCAAGGACGGGAAGGTGTCGTGGCGACCGGCCGTCGATGTGAACCGGTTGGTGCGGTCGGTCGCCGGTGTGGTGATCACCTTCCTGATCGCGCGCGCTGTCGTCGAACGCGGGCGGGCCGGCCGACGCCGGTGATCGGCTACGTCGGGCACGCCCCGGCGTAGCGATCCAGACCCAGGCCGTTGTTCCGCTTCTTGCTGCGACCGGTCGGGCCGCCCTTCGGGGAGCGCACCCAGTTGCCGGACGAGTCGAGTCCGGGCATGCGTTCGCTCCCGAACCTGCTGTACCGGGTCTCGCCGTCGACAGTCAGCACACCGTCCTGCACGTCGATGTGGGCGACGGTCGCCCAGTACGAGTTCTTCCCGTTGCCGACGTACACGAGGATCTCGTCGGCGTCGGGCCCGGGCAGACCGTCGTGCCCGGCACGACCGTATCGGATTGCCACACGCGGCTTTCCGAACTTGTCGATCGCGCCCGCGCCGTTGTCGATGCTCTGGTAGATGTTGACGAGAAGATCGCCGTTCTCGTTCGGCAGTACCCGAACCTGTTCGACCGCAGGCCTCTTCCCGTTGCCCGGACCCTTGCTGTCGCCGTAGTGGTGGATATGCGGCCACGTGTCGAGACTTCCGCGATGACCGGGATCTCCACTGACGACGATGTAGTCGTTCGTGTGTTCGTTGCGGCAGTAGAAGTAGACGTCGAGATCTCCGGTGCCGTACTTCTTCACGTTGCCGTTCCGGTCGTATGTCGCGCCGCGACCGTCCCATTCGAGTCCGACGGTGAGCACCCAGTTCGGATCGCCCTGTGACTTGCGCAGGTCGATCCGGGCGGTCTGCGTGGGCGAATCCTTCGTGAGCGAGATCCGCACCTTCTCGAACGAGATCGGGCTCGCGGCAGGAGGCACCTTCGGAGCGGAAACGGCCGGTTCGGATTCGTCGTCCGCATCGTCGACGACGATCCCGTGATCGGTCGCGAATGCCGCGAGTCCGTCCTGGTAACCCTGGCCTACCGCGTCGAGGCGCCACCCACCTCCACGCCGGTACAGCGCGACCACCTGCAGGACGGTTTCGGTGGCCAGCCCGGGCGGCAAGAACTCCAGCACCTGGCCCGGCCCACGGATCTCGACGCGCACACCCGGAACGTCACCGAAGGTGCGTCCCTGCGCTTCGGTGCTCGCGGCGACGAGCACCCGCTGCACATCCGACGGCACCGCGGACAGATCGACCGTGACGGAGGTGTCGGAGGTGAGGTGGACACCCGGCGCCTTCGGATTGTTGAAGAACACGAAGTCGTCGTCGTTGCGCACGCGGCCGTCGTCGGCGAGGAGGACGGCCATCAGGTCGACAGCTCCGTCCACTGCGGCGCCGAGCGTCACCTCGTATCGAAGATCGGTGAGATCGGTCTTCGACCCCTTCGCCACCTCGGCCATACGGTCCTCCTGTCCGTGCGGGCGTCCACGAGGAGTTTTCCTCGTTCGCTCGTCCACCATCGCATCCCTTACATTCGAGACAGTCGGCAACAGGAGTCCCGCGGATGCGACAGGGACAGTGGTGGTCGCGCGGCCGTTCGGGATACCCAGCCGTGGTGGGTGGTCCCGGCAACCGCGCCGGTGGGATCGCGGGTTCTATGCGCTCCGTACGTCCGCCGAGTCGTTGACCGCGCGGATGGTCTGGACGAGCCGCAGAGCCTGCTCGGGTTCGAAGACCTGATCCGGCCCCTGCGGCGCGTAGTCGGTGAACGGCGCCTCGTACAGCAGACCCGGATCCATGGCACCGTGCTTCGTGAGGTGCGCGACGATCAGGTTGACGAAGTCGATCTGGCTGGCCGTGGCCGTCCGGCCTTCCAGGAAGTCGACGAAGGCCTGTTGCACGGCTTGCTTGTCGAGTCCCACCAGCGACCGCACGAACCGTCCGAGGCCTTTCGCGTTCTCCACCGCACGTTCGAAGTCTTCGCGCTCCCCGGCGCCGCTGCGGACGAGGAGTTCCTCGAGGGACGTCAGGTCCGCTTCGGTGAGGGGCTTGCCCGATCGGAGTTTCTGCAAAGCCAGATTGTCGGGCTGGTAGCGAAGGTAGTCGCGCACCTTGGCGTTGAACCGGTCGGTGTCGGTCCCCGATCGCAGCTCGGGCATGGCGCGCTCGACGACCTCACCGAGCGTGTCCTGGAAGTCGGTGTAGACGATCGTGCGCTTCTTCTTCTCCAGGAGACCGACGAGCGACCGCAGTTCCTTACGGGCGTATTCGAGCATCGGAGGCGTGATGTCCTGCCACCATTCGTCGGACGCCACTTCGCGGAGCAACGTCTCCTTGGCAGCTACCTTCGGGATGGACAGCTGCTCGAGCAATCCGTCGGCGATCTCACGGATGGGCGTCTCGTACTTCGGCAGCGCACCGTCGCCGTAGAGCACCGATAGTTGCCCTCGCAGGATGACGAGGTCGAACCGCTTGGCCATCTCGTCGCTGTCACGAACTGCGGTGGGGAGATCGGCCAGTGATTCGACGATCTCCGCCGCCTTCTGCTCGTTCAGCGAATCCCACGCGCTGCGATCCGAGTACTTCTCGACCTCGCGGCGCCGCGGCCGCACCAGGAAGTTCTCGGTGTTCATCCCGAGGACGGTGCGGTGGAGTCGGTCGGCCGTCTCGGTCCGCAGAACCGGATAGTCGGCAGCCTTCTCGAGCGCGACGAGCATTTCCGTTCGTGCTTCGAACAGCCGCGCCGACAAAGGACGCGCAAGGGCGCCTTCGGAGGCGTCGGGATACTGATCGAAGAACTCGAAGTTGCCGCACAGATCGAAGATGAAGAAGTCTTCCTTGTCCTGTCCCGGGCCGTAGAGGTCCGAGCACAGACGCGTGCCACGACCGACCATCTGCCAGAACTTCGACTTCGACCGGACCGGTTTGAAGAAGACCAGGTTCACCACTTCAGGGACGTCGATGCCGGTGTCGAGCATGTCGACCGAGATGGCGATGTGGGGTTCATGGTCGGGCTGCGAGAACTTGTCGATGAGGTCCTGGCCGTGGGAGACGGCGTGGGTGATCACCCGCGCGAAGCTGCCCTTGTACTGCGGGTAGTTGTGGTCGAACCGGTCGGCGATGAACTGTGCGTGCTTCTGGTTCTTCGCGAAGATGATGGTCTTTCCCAGACGGTCTCCACCGGCAACCTTGTGCCCGCGGGTCATCAGCACTTCGAGTGCCTTGTCGACGGTGTCGGTGTTGAACAGCCATTTGTTGACGGCTTCGGCGGCTACCGCGTCGGGCAGTTCGTCCTCGTCGGCGTCGTCGCCCCAGTCGGTCGACTCCCAGCGCTGTCGTTCTTCTTCGGACAGTTCGCTGCGTTTGATTCCCTTCAGCGGGAACGCCAGCGGTACCGTGACAGCGCGCGGCGGCACCAGGTATCCGTCGGCAATTGCGTCGCCCAGATCGTAGTTACCTGTGGGAACACCGGTTTCGAGGTTGAACAACTTGTAGGTGTTGTAGTCCACTTCGTCCTTGGGCGTCGCGGTGAGGCCGAGGAGAAGTGAGTCGAAGTACTCGAAGATGCGGCGGTATTTCTGATACACCGAGCGGTGCGCCTCGTCGATGACGACGAGGTCGAAATGGCCGGGACCGAAACGTCTCTTGCCGTCGTCCATCTCGTTGATCAGGCCCATCATGGTCGGATAAGTCGCTACGTAGACGCGACCTTCGGTGTTCCGATCGGTAAGCAGGTTGACGGGTGCCGAATCGGGCAGGTGGGTCTTGAATGTGTTGACGGCCTGCTTGACCAGCGCGACACGGTCGGCAAGGAAGAGTACGCGCTTGACCCAGTTGGCTCGCATGAGCATGTCGGTGAGCGCGATGACGGTGCGGGTCTTACCGGACCCTGTCGCCATGACCAGCAATGCTGCGCGTTCGCGGTCGGTCTCGAAGTGCTCGGTGACCCGGCGCAACGCCTCTTCCTGGTACAGACGGCCGGCGATGTGCTGGGGAATATCGATGGACGCGAGCGGTTTGCGGGTGCGTCGGCGCTGCATCTCGAGTGTCAACTCGTCGCGCGTGTGAAAACCCTCGATCGTGCGTGGTGCGTAGTGCAGGTCGTCCCAGATGTAGGTTTCGAAACCGTTGGTGTAGTAGATGATCGGGCGCTGGCCGTACTGCACTTCGAGCCTGTCGGCATACAGCCTGGCCTGCTGCTGCCCCGCGACAGCGTCCATCGACGTGCGCTTGGCTTCCACGACAGCCACGGGCAGGCCGTCCGCGCTCCACAGCACGTAGTCGACGAATCCGTTCTTGCCGTCGGGCATGCCGGTGACGGGCACTTCCTTTCCCACCTTGTCGTCCGACCATCCGGCTTCGGCCAGGAGGAGGTCGATGATGTCGCGGCGGGTCTGTGCTTCGTCGTAGTCGTGGGTGTCGGGTACAGCACGGGCCGCCGCCTGCGCTTCGGCGACCTGCTGCTGAAGCTGCGCGACGAGCTCTTCGAGGTTCTTGGTGACGAGTTCTCTCGCCTCGATCTCGGCGTTGCGCCCTTCGAGCTGCTCGATGAGCAGGCAACGCTGCTCTTCGGCGTCCTCGAGCTGCTGATCCTTCTCGGCCAGCTGGTCTTCGAGTTTCTTGAGCTGAGCCAGCGACTTCGCCACCACTGCCCCACCGCCGGGCTTGGGAAGTCGTGCCGGGTCGAACTGCGCGGTCGGGGTCGGCTTGCTGCTGAGCTGGGTCGCATACGTGCGCGCAAGCCACGACAGGATGTGGAAGAGTTCGGCGAGCACCCGCCGGCCGACCTCCTGGGAGACCGGCCTCGCCTCATGAACCGCGTGGTTCCCGTGCTCCCGGATGAGATGCATCTTGGGGAGCAGCTGAGGAGGCACCACGGCTTTGAAGGCGGGTTCATGGAGGCGGGCAGCGAGGTCGCTCCTGTAGGGAACCTGAATGCCTTCGACCCGGTAGAGCCACTTGACGACGTGCTCGACGGTGCGGCGTGCGTAGAAACAGGTGGTGCGCGGATCGAAGAGGGCGTCGCGTTCGGCTTTCTTCGCCTCGGCGTGCAGCTGCGGCCACTCGGCCTGAAGGAAGTCGAAGTTCCCCACCATGCCCTCTGGTCCTCCTCGCGCTCGGGTCGTGCCTGTTCGACCCATCGTGCCTGTATCGGTGTCGAGCCGGGTGACGCTACACGGCAGATCCGACGATGCTCTGTGGGACCGTCACCGTTCACAACCTTCAACAAACTCTCACGCTGTTGAACTTTGATACATCAAACTTTTATAGCTCGCGTCACGATGTAGGGATCTCACCGCCATGGCCGACGTCCGAAGGCGCTTTTGGGAGCCCGACCTCGCATCGGGTTTGGTAGCGCGCGATCGCCGCGGCGGTACCTACGAGACCTACCAGCCGGACCTCCTCGTCACCCGCGCGGTGGTGTTGCCCCCGGAAGTGACCGCACGAGCCGCGGTCACAGAGCGAGAGATCCGCAGTCTCAGCACCGGGCCGGGCGCAGCCGGCTTGGCAGCTCTGTCTCGTTTGCTCCTGCGGTCCGAGGCGATCGCAAGTTCGATGATCGAAGGAATCGCTCCGTCACCCCAGCAAGTGGCATTGGCCGAATTGGCCCAGAGCGAAGACGTGCGCGGATTCAGCGCGCAAGCACGGCTCGTCGCAAACAACATCACGATCCTTCGCCGCGCCTCGAACGAACTCGTCTCCACAGAGGCAGTGACAGTCGGCGACATCGAATCACTCCACGCCGCAATGCTACCCGACGAACGGCATCACGGATTGCGTCGAGTCCAGAACTGGATCGGCGGCTCGAACTGGCATCCGCTGGATGCCGAGTTCGTTCCTCCGGCTCCCGAACTGGTGCCGAGCCACATGGAGGATCTCGTCGCGTATCTGAACGGTGGGCTTCACGGACCGCTGGTGCAGGCGGGATTGATCCATGCCCAGTTCGAAACGATCCACCCGTTCACCGACGGCAACGGCCGGGTCGGTCGAGCGTTGATCCACACCGTTCTCGCGCGGCGCGGACTTTCACCCGACGCGGTGCTTCCGATCAGTTCGGTGCTGGCCACCCTCAGCGAGCGATACGTCGACGGCCTCACCGCGTACCGATACCTCGGTGACGCCACCGCCTCCGAGTCGATCGAGGGCGTCTCCGCGTGGTTGAGCCTTTTCATCGAGGCCGCACACATCGCCACCGAGCAGGCGCGGAAGCTGGCGGACGACGTGGCAGAGCTTCGATCGTCGTGGTCCGAGCGGTTGACCGCATTCCGCACCGGACGGGGATTGCGTCCCGAACCACGTGCAGGTTCCGCTACATCGCGACTGCTGGATCGCCTCCCCGAGGCCCCAGTTCTGACGGCGAGAACGGTGGAGAGGATTCTCGAAGTCTCGTTTCCGGCGGCACGGGCTTCCTTGGAGGAACTCGCCGAAGCCGGCATTCTCTCCCGCAAGAGCGTCGAGCGCGGTACCACCGGGTACATCGCGCGGGAGATTCTGGACCTCCGGCTCTCGTACAGGACGCGCGCACTCCGCGAGGTGCCCGTCGAAGGGCGGGGTCCCGAAGTTCGAGGACAAGACGGTCAATCCTGGCGAAGGATGAAGTCGTGAAATCCTGGGACGGTAAAAGCCAGTACTCCTCGTTCCGGAGCGTAGACAAGGCCCTTCTTGATCAGTTCGTCCCGTGGCACCGACAGAGCCGATGCGCTCGATTTACCCATTGCCGAGGCAAGCTGACGGACTGCGACTCCCTCGCCTCCCCCTTCCTGCGCCAGCGCACGCAACAGGTCCTTCTGTGCGGGCGTCGCTCGATCCCACCGTGATTGATACAGGCCGGCATTCACCTCACGTCTGGCGTCGTCGGTACCGTACTCGGCATCCTCAACCGTGAAAACCGGTCCTCGCGCGTTGTTCCATACAGCCTTTCCCACTTCCTGCAGGAAGTATGGGTAGCCGGTAGCGGCATCGAGCGCGATCCGGAGAGCGTCTTCATCCCAGGAGACGTCCCGTTCGATGACGGGCTGAACCAGGGCAGCTCGTGCATCCTCGTCCACGAGGACGGACAGCGTGCGGAACTGGTAGAGCCGTTCGGCGTAACTGTTCGCCGATGCCAATTGGGAAGGCAGGGACGGGAGACCTGCACCGACCAAGAACACGGGCAGCACCGGCGATGTCTGGTTGATCTGGTGCATGGCGGTACTCAATGCTGCCATCTCGGAACCTTCGGCTTCCTGCAACTCGTCGACGAGGATCAGGACACCGATGCCGACAGATCGCGTTGCTTCGCCGAGTTCGACGAGCAGGTCGGTCAGGTCTGTCGAGAGGCGCCCGGAGGCTGCATAGCCCGCAGCGGGTTCGAGCTCCGCCTCGAACGCGAATACACCCAGATTCATCGACAGAGTGAACGACTTGAACACCCGCAGCGCGTTGTGCAGCTTCCCCTCTTTGTCTTGTCGTCTCGCAGTCCGCAAGCTGCTGAACAGAGCGGTAGCCAACTCTTCGGCGAAAGAATGTTCACGTCGGACCTCGAACTTGGCAACGATCCATCCCTCGTTGAGAGCGATCCGCTGGAGCTCGCCAAGGAGCACGGTCTTGCCGACACCACGGAGACCCGTGAGGATCCAGCTTCGATCTCCCTCGCCCAGCTCTGCGATCTTCCGCCGAACCACGTCGAAGTCGGCGAAAAGAGAATCTCTACCTGCGAGAATCGGAGGGCGGAGACCCGCGCCGGGCTTGAACGGATTGAGCACCGGATCCATGTATCAGAATTTATCAGCCTTTATAAGGACCGACCATATAAAAGTTGATAACGCTCTCGGGACGAACGCGTGTTCGAGTTGACCTTGGAGTCAACCCGTGCGAACATCCCTCCACCGGCCTGAATACAGGTCGACCCCGGAAGGTGCTACCAACACCACTCCGGGGTCTAGGCACACGACAGAAGGAACCTGTCATGCACCGTGGGGTGGATTCTATCCACACGCCTGTCACAGGCGTGCACCAGCAATCGTCCGTCGCCAGCCCCTACTTCACCTGGCCACCAGGTTCCCTGACGCTCTGACTGTCCAGCCCTCCGACCATGCAGGTCGGCGGGCTCGAGCCGTTTCTTCTGCATCTGCGTGCACGAGGGCCGTTCCGGTAACCGAGGCACGTCGAGGCACCTTCGTCGCTCGTCTCCCACAGTCCGACGTCAGCGCTCGACGCTGCGAACCGGGGTGCCATTCCTTGAGTTCGAAACCGACTGGGCACCAGTATCCTTCGTCTCCGCAGCTGGTGGTGGAGCACCCGATCGTGAGGGTCGACACGAACGACCGGGTCCAGTACAAGCCACGCGTCCTCTGCGACGTGGGGCCAGAAGTGCTGGCCGAGATGGTCTATCGGGGCATGGCGACCGGGCAACCTTGGGGAAGGGGACGACATGCTCAGGGACCCGTAGGGTCTCCGATCGGTCATGCGCAGCCGCCCGCAGGGCGTCCTGTTCTTTTCGTTCTTCTCAGACCGCAGCGCTTCGTTCGATCTCGTCGAGCACGGCAGCAGCGAGCCACCGGTTGTGGTACTGCTCGTACGGTCCTTTCCCTTTTGCCACCAGTTTCTCGGCCAACCGGCGGATGGGGAGCCCGCTACCGATGAGCACGTCGAGTTCCTCGGCAGCAGCTTCATCTGCGAGATCGACAACCAATCGGACCGCGTCCCCGTCGGCCGATGCGAGTCGACTCGGAATCAACTCGACCGCCGTCGCCGCTTGTGTCAGCGCTTCGATCGACGCACCGGCTTCTTCTTCGAGCGCGGAACGAGACACGTACAGCGATATGAGTCCTGCGGTGAGATCGTCGCCCGAAGCGTCGGCCCGATCGACGAACAGCACTTCCATCGGGCCGATATTGAGGGTGAACAGTCGCGATCCTCGGTTCGTGGACGGCAGGCAGCTCAGCGTCCACCGCTCAGCCTCTTCGGACGCCGGAGCAGGAAAAGCGCGTTCGAGGTAGGCCGAGATCAGACCGATGGACCCCGCGAACATCTCTTCGTCTCGTTCGAGCCTGCGAAAGTTCTCTTCCGAGGACGCCGGGTTCAAAGCCATTGCTCTTCCTTGCTATTCGAAGTAATCCTCGTCGACCGCGACGACCGTGAATGTCCGGACGCTCTGCACTCCGACGCCATATTTGATCATCAGTCGGGCGAGGCGTTCTCCGTCGATGAGCACGATTCGGGTGTTTCCCGCCGAGTCGGAAATGTTCTTCGCGAACTGGATCGCACCTTGGGAAAAGGAACTGGTGGTAATGAAGATGCCACGATTGGCACCGACCCCTTGGAGCGCGCCGGCGAACCCCTGGACATCGGGTCGCTGCACCACATTGCCTTGGGCGTATCGCTTGGCTTGGACGTAGACACGGTCGAGACCGAGTGCATCCTGATCGATGACGCCGTCGACACCACCGTCTCCGATACCGCCGAGTCTCTGCGCAAACTTCTCCGTGCCTCCGTATCCCATCTTCACGAGTAGGTCGAGGACAGAGTGTTCAAGAAACTCGGGTGCTTGTGCGCGGAGTCGCTTGATGAGTTCGACGCCGACATCAGCGTGCAGTCGTCGTTCGCCGGCTTCCATCTGTTCAACTGGATCGAGGTCCGATTCGGCGACCTCCGCCGAAGAGACCAGGGACGCCGGGGTTCTCGTCTGCGGTTCGTATGCCTGATAGGCAGGAAGCGCCTGCAGGTCTTTCTCTGTGAAGCCGTTCGGATATTGCTCGATGAGCGCACGACCGACATCGGTGATCTGAAAATGCGCCCTCTCCGGCTTCGAAACCGCCTCGGCGCGAGCGAGCGCAGACGTTGCCCATCCCATGCGGTTGTTCGCACGCGATTGTCCGCTCGGGAGCTGTTCCGCGAGCTGTGTTTCGGTCAACTGCATGTACTCGAACACCGCGGCGCGCAGCGGACGGCGAGCCCAGACTGTGCCATCGGACAGCACCTTCAGCACCGGCAACATGAACTGTTGCCACCCGAGTTGGCTCACATCTTCGGGATGAACGATGGCTTACGTCTGTGAACTGCAGTTTCTCGTCGGGATCGGTCTGATTTCACGCACTAACGACGCTGGTTCTAGGCTCGGCGGGTGGCGTTTGTCAGGAAGGTGCGCACCAAGTCCGGGGCCACGGCTGTGCAGGTCGCCCGATACGTGGGCGGCCGGCAGGAGATCGTCAAACACATCGGTTCCGCCCACACCGACGTCGAACTCGGCATGCTTCTCGAACGCGCCCGTGCCTGGCTCGACCCCGACCAGCAGGCCCTCGACCTGGACGTCACCCCGCAGGTTCCGGTCGACAAGGCCCTGGTGGGCGGGCAGAGTGCTCTGTTCGAGCCGGCGCCCGGACCTGCGCAGGTCGATGCGCCGGGACGGACCGAATCGACCGGGTCGGTGCTCCTGCGGCAGGTGCTGACCGATGTCTACGACCAACTCGGATTCGGAGTCGTCAACGATACGGTGTTCCGCGATCTGGTGATCGCTCGCATCGTCGAGCCCGGCTCGAAACTCGACGCCGGTCGGGTCCTGCAGGATCTCGGGGCGGACCCGCCGAGTTACGCCACGATCAAACGCCACCTGAAGCAGATCATCACCGGCAAGTACCGGGACAAGGTCGCCGAGCAGTGCTTCGAGTATGCCGCCGAAACCGGTGGTCTGAGCCTGTTGTTGTACGACGTGACCACCTTGTACTTCGAGGCCGAGAAGGAAGACGACCTGCGCAAGGTCGGGTACTCGAAGGAACGTCGGGTGGACCCGCAGATCGTCGTGGGACTGCTGGTAGACAGAACCGGGTTTCCGCTGGAGATCGGTTGCTACGAAGGGAACTCGGCCGAAACCCGCACGATCGTGCCGATCGTGCGGCAGTTCCAGGCCCGCCACGACCTCGACGGGGTTGAGATGGTCGTCGCCGCCGACGCCGGGATGCTGTCGGCCGCCAACCTCGCAGCGTTGGACGAGGCCGGGCTGAAGTTCATCGTCGGCTCCCGCACCACGAAGGCACCCGGTGATCTCGCCTCGCATTTCCATTGGAACGGCAATGTTTTCACCGACGGGCAGATCATCGACACCATCACGCCGCGGCATGGCCGCTCCGTGGTCAACAATCCCCGGCGACGGGCCGAGCCCATCTGGAACGAGACGGACCATCCGAATGCGTGGCGGGCGATCTGGCAGTACTCGCGCAGCCGCGCCGCCCGGGACGAGAAGACCCTCAACGCCCAGGAAGCCCGTGCCCGAGCGGTGGTCGACGGGGACACGGTCCCGAAATCGACACGGTTCGTGACGGTCACCGCGAAAGGCCGGCGTCTGGACACCGCCTCGCTCGAACGAGCCAGGATGCTCGTCGGCCTGAAAGGCTACGTCACCAATCTCCCTGTCTCGTTGATGGATCCAGGAGAGGTGATCGGCAAGTATCACGAGTTGTGGCATGTCGAGCAGTCGTTTCGAATGTCGAAAACGGATCTGCGGGCCCGGCCGATTTTCCACCGCACCAAGGACGCGATCGAGGCGCACCTGACCGTGGTGTTTACGGCGTTGGCCGTCTCTCGGGTGGTCCAGGAACGAAGTGGGCTCGCGATCGGCAAGGTGGTGAAACTGCTGCGGCCGCTGCGGTCGGCGACCATCGCGATCAACGGAACCCGACACACCTTTCCACCGCAGGTCGACGCCGACCTACAAGCCCTGCTCGACCGGATTTCAGGACCTGGACTCACGCACTAACGAAATGAGCCAACTCGGGTCGAACACCGCGGCGCGCAGCGGACGGCGAGCCCAGACTGTGCCATCGGACAGCACCTTCAGCACCGGCAACATGAACTGTTGCCAAACAGGGACGGTGATTGACTGCGGCAGGGTCACAGCTCACCTAGGAAAGCGCGGGATTGGATTGACACGAACGCCGCGTCGAGATCCTCCAGCTGACGCATCTGCTGGCTCTTCAGAAGTTTTACGTGCTCAACTCTCTGAATGAAAATACGTTGAAGATCGAGCGGCACCAGTGGAACGGGAAGCTTCTTGATGATCCCCATATTCAATCCCGACATGATCGCACCCTTTGCAGTCCTCCTCAAGTAGGATTGAGCCTCGGGATCATGCAGGAAGTATGAGTGCAAGAACTCGGGAAGCGCCTTTTCGCGATCTAACGTAACACAACACAAGTGTTTAGTATTGATAGCAAGCGGGATATCTTGCGGAACAATAGCACAGCGACCACAGGTACCCATGATGGTTATCAAAACATCACCGGGGTGAACAGTGTACCGCTCAAGAGCGCGGTACTTTTCTTCCGAAATGTATCGCCTCTTTCCCCACTCGAACTCGTTCGAAACTGCGTTATCGATCCCTAACACAGGTATACCCGAGTCTGTGAACTCCTCGTGCAACAATTGACTCCCGAACGGGCCGGTGCGGATAGATCCCTTATGCGGAGCGGCAATCTCTTCGACTGTGGACAGTTCCCACGTATCCCACGCTTCACCGAACATGTCGATGAAGATCGACCGGGTCAGTTCGTCGAGGCGGGCGATCGCTTCGCGGCGCTTGGCGCAGAGAGTCTCGGCATGGTCGAGGATGGAGGCGATACGGCGCTGTTCTTCAAGCGGGGGCACCGGAATAGGAAGTTCTGCACAGCGTTTTAGGTCAAGGTTCGAGATGTTCGTTGTTTGGCGCGCATATGATCGCACCACTGCTTGAGTTCTGGCCGATGAAAAGAAGCGATACAGATAGCGGGGGTCCACCTTCGCCCTGTCAGGCCGCAGAGCGGACACAAAGCCACCGAAAGTACTCCTACCGTCCAGTTCGGGAACCCATGAGCACTTACCGACGAGGTTCCAGCTGTTGGCAGATGAAATAAGCAAGTCGCCTGCGTGAAGGAACTGCTCGGGTCGCTTCACAAACGAAGAATCGATATGCCATACGTCTGATAGATCAAGTTCTTCCTGAACGTTCTTCGTTCGCATACACGCGACAGTGTTCGGAGTCCCCGGTTCAACGACGTCGGTGGGTTTAAAGGTCACACCTCGTACGAACGAAGCAACGTCACCAAGTTTGGCCAGCGCGAACCTACTCACTCAGCACCCCCAGCCAGCATCCCCCGCAGTTGCGTCATCCCGTCCACGATTTCCTTCTCGAGCCGATCCAGCTCATCCAGAATCTCCTCGGGCGCACGATGTTCCACTTCTTCGTGGACAATTTCCTTGTAGCGGTTCAGCGACAGGTCGTAGTCCTGCGCCGCGATATCGTCCTTGGGTACGCAGAACGACTGCTCCGTACGCTCACGGCTCAGTTCACCGTCGTTGCGATCGAACCAGCGCTTCAGCACATCCGGCAGGTTGTTCTTCGCGTGCTCGTCGTCGGACAGTTCTCCCGCAAGCACACCGAGCTTGCTCTCGTCGAGCAGTGGGGTGCGCTTGTCGTCCAGCGAATAACCATCGGACTGCACGTCGTAGAACCACACGTTATCGGTGCCGCCCGAATCCGTCTTCGTGAAGAACAAGATCGCCGTCGATACACCCGCATACGGCTTGAACACGCCCGACGGCAACTTCACCACCGCGTCGAGCTTGTGATCCTCGACCAGGATCTTCCGTAACGTCTTGTGTGCCTTCGACGAACCGAACAGAACGCCGTCAGGCACGATCACCGCGGCACGGCCGCCCGGCTGCAGCAAGCGCAGGAACAACGCCATGAACAGCAGTTCGGTCTTCTTCGTCTTGACGATCTGCTGCAGATCCTTCGCGGTGCTCTCGTAGTCGAGGTTCCCCGCGAACGGCGGATTCGCGAGGATCAACGAATAGGCACCCGCGTCATCGGTATTGGCTTCTGCCAGCGAATCGCGGTAGCGAACGTCGGGCTGTTCGATGCCGTGCAACAGCATGTTCATCGAGCCGATGCGCAGCATCGTGTTGTCGAAGTCGAAGCCGTGGAACATGTCGTGGTGAAACTGCTCGCGGCCCGCGCCCGAGTTGATCTCGTCGGCATGGTTCTCGCGCATGTACTCCGACGCAGCCACGAGGAAGCCGCACGTACCCGAAGCGGGGTCGACGATGCGGTCGCCCGGCTTGGGCTGCGTCATCTCCACCATCAACCGGATGATGTGGCGCGGCGTGCGGAACTGCCCGTTCTGGCCGGCACTGGCGATCTTCGCGAGCAGGTACTCGTAGATGTCGCCCTTGGTGTCGCGGTTCTCCATCGGCACCTTGTCGAGCCGATCCACCACCCGCACCAGCATCGCGGCGTTCGGGATTGTCAGGCGCGCGTCCTTCATGACGTGCGCGTACGTCGACTCCTCGCCACGCATGTTCTTGATGAAGGGGAACACGCGCTCGCCGACGGTGTAGAACATGTCGTCGGCCTGCATGTTCTTGAACACCGACCAGCGCAGGTCGTTGTAGTCGCGGCCCTCTTCGTCGGTGCCGATCGGGAACGGGTTGCCCTCCGGATCACGTCCGAGCATGTTGGCCTTGTTCAGCGCACGAGTCTGCTCGTCATCGAGACGCCTGATGAACAGCAGATAGGTGATCTGCTCCATCACCTCGAGCGGGTTGGAGATGCCACCCGTCCAGAAGGCGTCCCAGACCGCGTCGACCTTGCTCTTGACGTCACCGGTAATCACTCGGCGCTACCACCTTGTCCTGCTCGAAGGAGACCAACAGAACTGTATAGACGAGGTGACCGACACGTCCCCACCGGGAGGTGCAGCAAACAAGTACGTGATCACCTCCGGTGCGCTCGTCGCCAGTGCGCGGCTGGGCGACTCCGATCTATGGACGACGGGGAGGCATCGAGTCCGATGTTGTGTGAGGGGAAACGCCGAGAACTCGACAACAACGTCGGACTCGATTGCACCCGATCGTGTTTCCCGCGTGACAGATGTGCATACTGTTGCGGGTCGTTCAGGGGGAACGACCGCGACGATCGGGGGGATCATGACCGACCTCAGCATGCCCGCAGCCGGCTCCGACAGGTTCGAGGGTCTGAGCGAGACGTGGCGGTTCCGCTTCGAATTCTTCGCCGCATACGGCGTCCCGGGATCGCTGAAGACGTCTCCCGAATACACCGCGGCCTTCCGCGCCCTGCCGCTGCGGCAGCGCATGAAGCTGAACATGAATCTGCTCGGGTTCCTGTTCGGCATCTTTTATCTGCTGTATCTACGGTTGTGGAAGAAGGCGCTGGTGGTGTTCGGCGTCGGTATCGTACTCGGCGTCCTCACAGCCGCGCTGGCGCTGCCCTCGACCGTCGACACCGCTCTCACACTCGGCCTGTGGCTCTACGCCGCGAGTCGCGTGAACGTCTACCACTACGAGAACCGGGTACTCGGCCGTCAGACGTGGGGCCTGTAGCCCCGGCTCCGGCGTGCACTTCTCGTCGTGAATACCGCGCACGATCGACAGGACCTGCACACGCACGGCGGTCCCGTCGACCCCGCGCCCCGGCAGGTCACATTTACGCCGCGGGTAGGCTCGGGACCCGTGTCTGATGCCCTCACCGTCGACGACGAACCCATCGAGTCGTCCTCACGTTCGTTCCGGCGCGCGTTCCAGGATCTGCGCGAAGGCTTCAACCACCGCGAACTGTGGTTGCTGCTCGGCTGGCAGGACATCAAGCAGCGCTACCGCCGATCGGTGCTCGGCCCGTTCTGGATCACGATCGCCACGGGTGTGTCGGCGATCGCGATGGGTGTGCTCTACGGCACGCTGTTCAACCTCGATGTCCCGGAGTTCCTGCCGTACGTCGCGCTCGGCTTCATCATCTGGAACCTGATCCAGGGGTCCATCCTCGAGGGCGCGGACGTGTTCATGTCCAACGAGGGCCTGATCAAACAGCTGCCGACGCCGCTCAGTGTGCACGTCTACCGGCTGGTGTGGCGGCAGATGATCCTGTTCGCGCACAACATCGTCATCTACATCGGCATCTTCATCTTCTTCCCACGTCAGCTGTACTGGACGGCCTTCCTCGCCATCCCGGCGCTGGCGTTGATCGCGATCAACGCGGTGTGGGTGTCGCTGGTGTTCGGCATCCTCGCCACGCGCTACCGCGACATCGCGCCGCTGCTCGGCAGCATCGTCCAGCTGCTGTTCTTCATGACACCGATCATCTGGACGGAGAAGACGCTCGAGGGCACCGGCAACGAGGGGCGGGCGCGGATCGCGGAGATCAACCCGCTCTACCACTTCCTCGACATCGTGCGGACCCCACTGCTCGGCGGCGACCAGCAGCTCTACCACTGGGTCATCGTCCTGATCATCACCGTCGTCGGCTGGGGTATCGCCCTGCTCGCGCTGCGCAACTACCGCTCGCGCGTCGCCTACTGGGTCTGAGCCGGTTCGAGCCGGACCAGCTGTGAACGGTGGATCGGCTCCCGGTCGGTGATCCGGAAACCGACGGCCTCGAGCTCCCGGTAGGTGTCGGTCTCGGTGAACCGGTGGGGTTCGAACCGCCACCACACGTTGTTCGGGTGCCACACCCGGAAGCCGGTCTCGCGCTCGCCGTCGGCGACCACCCACAGCACCTCGCATCGAGCCGCCGCGCGTCGGGCGAGTTCCGGCGGCGGAGCGTCGGTCGACCACAGGTTCACGCGGTCGACGGCGTCGTAGCCGAGCCCCACGTCGTCGAGTCCTGCCACCGCGTCGGGCCGGGCGTCAACGACCGCGCGCAGTGAGGTCGGTGCCCACGAGACGCGCGGTTCGAAAGCGACACAGTCGCCGGGTTCGGAGCGTTCGACCAGCCGGTCGGCGATCACGCTGTAGTCCATCCCGCCGGCCTTGCCGAACGGCTGTCGCTGCTGCACGTAGGCCGGCGCAACGCTGACGGCGACCGCAGTCAGCACCACGAGCATCGACCACCAGCGGGTTGCGATGCGGGCCGCCGCCCAGCCCACGAGCAGCACCATCGCGGGAACCGTGAACGACAGATAGCGCTCGAGGTACATGTTGTCCTCGAGCAGCGAGTAGCCGAGCAACAGCACCATGGGCACGGCGAAACCCGGCACAGCGAGCCACAGCAGGGTCCGCTCCCCAAGCTCCGCGCCACGACGGCACGCGACGATCACCCCGGCGACGACGATCGCGGCGAACAAGGCGGCCGTCCACGGGGCCTGCGGGAACCACTGATCGAGAGCGATCGTGCGGACGATCGTCGAGTCGAGCGGAGGAATCCAGGCGACCTGCTTGGCCTGCGAATAGGCGAGCAGGACGAACGGTGTCGACAAGGCCGCGCCCACCCCTGCGGACAACAGGAACGCACCGCGCCCACGACCACGGACCAGCACGGTGAGGAGATGCGCGACAACGACCGTCGCGGAGTACACGAACATCACCGTCGCGACCGGCAGGACGACGGCGTACAGCGCCCACCACCGTCTACGGCCGGTCGCGCAGCCGAGCGCGACCAGCAGCGACAACACCGCGACCAGCGCCGCAGCGAAGGCATAGGACCGCGCTTCGGTGGCCGCCCAGGTCACCCGCGGCGACAGCGCGAACAGCACCCCGGCGGCGATCCCCACGCGACGACCCGCCAGCACCTGGCCGGTCGCCGTGACGGCTGCGGCACCCACCCCGAGCGCGAGCACACCGGGCAGGCGGGCGGTGAACTCGTCGACGCCCACGAGGGAGAACCAGTAGTGCAGCAGCAGATTGTGCAGGCCGTGGACGGCGTCGATCCGGGTGTGGACGCGGAGCATCCCCTCGACCGACCGGTCGGCACTCGAGATGGTGGCGGCCTCGTCCCACCACAGCGAGGGGACCCACGAGAACGCCCCTGCGACGAGCACGGTCGCAACCCCGATCAGCAGGGGAAACGACCATGCCCTCACGGTCTACCCGTCGATGCCGTACAGGCGCGCCCAGTTCTCGCGGCTCGTGAGCTTGGGGAGCGCTTCCTGCCAGACCGTCTTCATCCGGGGCGCTTCCTTGCGAAGCTGCCAGCACACCTTCGCGGCCTGCTTCGCGAGGTCGACGGCGGTGTCCTTGTCGCGGTGACGCACCCGCACGGCGTTCTGCGAGGCGTCGGTGACGACGGCCTTGTCGAACAACGACACGTGCCACCACGATGCGAAGTGAGCGGGAACGGTGACCGTCCGGCGGTCGACCTTGCCGGCGAACTGCTGCACGGCACGCTTGAGCAGCACCAGGCCCTCGCGCTTCTTGTCGGGCTCGAACTGCCAGACCGACATCTGCGTGTGCGGATCGGATTCCTTGCCCACCTGCGCGGCCGGAAGCGGCTTCGTCTCGGGATAGCGGTCGCGCAGTTCGCGCAGTTCCTTCAGCACGGACTGGCCGCCGTCGTAAAGGAAGTCCGGTCCGGCGAGGAAGTCCTCCGCAGCCTTGATGAAGGTCGCGGCGAGACCGTACTGCATCGAGACGATGAGCTCACTGATCTTGCGGAACAGGTACTTCGACATGTCGTTACCGTCGAAGCGCCCGTAGATGGACGAGACGATCAGGCCGTTGCGGATGCTGAAATAGCGCGCCCAGTCGTCGTAGTCCTTGAGATAGAAGTCGGCATGCCACACACCCGCATTGGGCAGGGTGACCGTCGGATGCCCCGCGTACCGGGCACGGATGCCGTATTCGATGTCGTCCCACTGGAAGAACAGCGGGATGGGCAGACCGCAGTCGGCGATGATCTCGGCGGGCAGCAGGCAGGTCCACCAGCCGTTCCAGCCGGCGTCGAAACGCATGTCCTGCTTCTTCTTCACGAGGTCGATGCCCATGCGCGCACCCGGAGTCAGTGCGCCGGCGGTGATCTCGTCGAGCACCTCACGCTCGGCCGAGACGTGCAGGACCTGGGGATTGCTCAGCGACAGCATCTGGGCACCGACGATCGTCGGCTGCACCGTCATGTTCGCGAAAGCGTTGAGACGCAACACCGATTCGGGTTCGCACAGGATGTCGTCGTCCATGACGATGACGTTGGCGTGCTCGGCCTTGGCGGAACCGGTGATCTCGTACATTCCGCGCGAGAAGCCACCCGCACCACCGAGATTCGGCTGGGTCAGGTAGATGAGCTTGTCGCCGAGCTTGTCGGCGACCTCGGCGAACGCCGAGCGCGAGCGCACCTGGTCGGTGCCCTGGTCGACGATGCACACCGCTTCGATGTCGGCCATCGCCCCGTCGTCCGAGGCGAGAGTGCCGACGGTGACGGTGCAGTCGTCGGCGCGGTTGAACGTGCAGATGACCACAGCCGCGGGACGCAGGTGCTCGGGAGCGGCGACCGTCCAGCGCGCGTCGGAGACGAGCACCGATCCGTTGCCGGCATCGATGGAGAACCACATCGCACCGCCGTCGACGAACCGTTCGATCGGCAGCTCGAGGTCGAGCTCGCCCGAACCCGACACCGTCTCGACCGTCACGATCCGCTCGCGTCCGCGTGCATCGGACGCCCACACGGTGAACTCAGCCGTACCGGAGCAGCCGTAGGTGAGCTGCAGGTTCACGGTCTTGACGTCGGTCCAGCGCTGCCAGAACGTCGCGGGAAAGCGGCCGAAATAGGTGTTGGTGTGGGCGGTCGCGCCGTCGGCGAGCTGCAGCCCGTAGCGGTCGGACGCCGCGCCACCCTTCGTGTGGACGTACATCTTCTCCGGCACGCGCGGCGACAGAGATGCGAAGACACCGCGCTGGACGATCAGCCGGTCGCGACGCACCGGTTCGGTGAGAACCTCGTCCAGTGTGTCCGCCTCATGTCCGATCGTGCTTGTGTCGCCGGCAGCTGCCTGCTCCATCGGGCTACTCCCCGCTCGTGGTCGATCCGCTGTTTTCGATGCGACAGTAGCAGCGGAAACAGGAGCTCCATGGTTGTGTGCGTCGACTACCGGTGTTTCGACCCATTCGCGAATTGTGCCGGGACTACCCCGAACGGCGCGGGTTATCGGCCCAGAACGCGCTCGACGCGCCTGTAGGCGGCCTCGGTGGCCTGTTTCTGTGGCGTCCACCACTGCTCGTGGGCGCGGTACCAGTCGATGGTCGCGGCCAGCCCCTCACGGAAGTCGCGGTAGCGGGGCTGCCAGCCCAGTTCGGTGCGCAGTCGGGTCGCGTCGATGGCGTACCGCAGGTCGTGGCCGGGGCGGTCGGTGACGAAATCGAACTCGTCACGGCCCTTGCCGCACAGCTCGAGGACGGTTTCGACGACGGTGCGGTTGTCGGTCTCCCCGTCCGCGCCGATCAGATAGGTCTCCCCGAGTTGCCCGTGTTCGATGATCGTCCACACGGCGCTGTTGTGGTCGTCGACGTGGATCCAATCCCGCACGTTGGTGCCGGTGCCGTAGAGCTTCGGGCGCACACCGGTGAGCACGTTGGTGATCTGGCGGGGGATGAACTTCTCCACGTGCTGATAGGGGCCGTAGTTGTTCGAGCAGTTGGAGATGGTCGCGCGGACGCCGAACGAACGCACCCAGGCGCGCACCAGCAGATCCGAGCCGGCCTTCGTCGACGAATAGGGGCTCGACGGATTGTAGGCGGTGGTCTCGGTGAACTTGATCGGATCGTTCAGCGGCAGGTCGCCATAGACCTCGTCGGTGGAGATGTGGTGATAACGCACGTCGTACTTGCGGACGGCCTCGAGCAGGGTGAAGGTGCCCACGAGATTGGTCTGCACGAACGGTGCGGGGTTCGCCAGGGAGTTGTCGTTGTGGGATTCGGCGGCGAAATGCACCACCAGATCGGTGTCGGCGACGAGCCGGTCGACCAGCTCGGCGTCGGCGATGTCACCTTCGACGAAGGTGATCGTGTCGGCGACGGGGTCGAGGGAGGCGCGGTTGCCGGCGTAGGTGAGCTTGTCGAGCACGGTGACCTGCGTGTCGGGTCGTTCCGCGACGGTCTGATGGACGAAGTTCGCGCCGATGAAACCGGCACCACCGGTGACGAGCAGCCTCATTGGCGCAAGCCTACTCATGCGAGACTGTCCGACATGCGCGGAATCATCCTCGCGGGTGGGACGGGCTCGCGTCTGCATCCGATCACCCAGGGCGTGAGCAAGCAACTCGTGCCCGTCTACGACAAGCCGATGATCTACTACCCGCTCTCGACGCTCATGCTCGCCGGGATCCGCGACATCCTCATGATCACCACCCCGCACGACGCCGGACAGTTCCGCTGGTTGCTCGGCGACGGTTCGCAGTTCGGCGTGAACATCACCTACGCGATCCAACCCTCACCCGACGGCCTGGCACAGGCCTTCGTGCTCGGCGCCGACCACATCGGAACCGAGCCGGTCGCATTGATCCTCGGCGACAACATCTTCTACGGCCCCGGCCTCGGCACCCAGCTCAAGCGCTTCGCTCACATCGACGGTGGTGCGGTGTTCGCGTACCGGGTGTCCGATCCGTCGGCCTACGGGGTGATCGAGTTCGACTCCACCGGCCGCGCCCTGTCGCTCGAGGAGAAACCCGACGACCCGAAGTCGAACTTCGCGGTGCCCGGGCTGTACTTCTACGACAACGACGTCGTCGAGATCGCCCGGTCGCTGAAGCCGTCGGCGCGCGGCGAACTGGAGATCACCGACGTCAACCGCACCTATCTCGAAGCGGGGAAACTGCAGGTCGAGGTGTTGCCGCGCGGTACCGCCTGGCTCGACACCGGCACCTTCGACTCGCTGCTCGACGCGTCGAACTACGTGCGCACCATCGAACAACGCCAGGGATTGAAGATCGGTGCGCCCGAGGAGGTCGCGTGGCGTCTCGGGTTCATCGACGACGAGCAACTGCGCGCCGCGGCCGAGCCGCTGGTGAAGTCGGGCTACGGCAGCTACCTGCTGGATCTGCTCGAACGAGGAAAGGACCGCTAGGTGCACTACCGCGAACTGAAGGTCGCCGGGGCGTGGGAGATTACGCCGAAACAGTTCGGCGACGACCGGGGCGTGTTCCTCGAATGGTTCAAGCAGGAGACCTTCGTCGACGCTGCCGGCCGACCCCTGGAGTTGGCGCAGGCGAACTGCTCGGTCTCCGCCGCCGGAGTACTGCGCGGCATCCACTACGCGGATGTGCCTCCCGGACAGGCGAAGTACGTCACGTGCGTGTCGGGGTCGGTGCTCGACGTTGTCGTCGACCTGAGGGTGGGGTCGCCGACCTTCGGGCAGTGGGATTCGGTGCTGCTCGACACGAAGGACCGACGCGCGATCTTCCTGTCCGAGGGCCTCGGCCACGGTTTCCTTGCCCTCGAGGACAACTCGACCGTCGTCTACCTGTGCTCGACGGGCTACAACCCCGACCGCGAGCACGAGGTGCACCCCCTCGATCCGGAGATCGGGATCGACTGGCCCACAACAGGTGCCGACGGCCGACCGCTCGAGTACGAGTTGTCCGCCAAGGATCGGGTGGCACCCACCCTGGCCGACGCCCGCGAAGCGGATCGTCTCCCGAGCTTCTGACGATTTGTGTGGATTCGACCCCGGTTTCCGGGGTTGGATCCACACAAATCGATCGGTACGGAACCGGAACCGCGGTCACTGCGTCGAACCGGATATGAACCTGCGAAACGCGTACCGCATCATGGCCGCTCAGGACGGCGTCATCACTCGCGTGCAAGCACTGGACTGCGGAATGAGCGCTTCCGCTGTCGACCGACGAGTCGAGAACGGCGACTGGCTCGCGCTCGCACGCGGCGTCTACCTTCGTGCCGATCGGGAACGCACGCCGGCCGTGGCGCTACGGGCAGCCGTCTATGCCGCAGGTCCGGAAGCGGCAGCCTGGGGACCGAGCGCGGCATGGTGGCACGGACTGCTCGACCGCGCTCCTTCTCTCCGCTACGTGACCGTGCCGCAGAAGCGCACCCTCGCCCGACGCCACGGGGTGCGGGTACGCCGACGCGACCTCCAGCGACGCGACGTCGTCGTAGTGCGCGGTGTACCGGTCACCGCGCTGCCACTCACAGTGCTCGAAGCCGCCGTCGAACTGCCGACGGGTTCGGTGCTCATGGACCGTGCGCTGCAGCGTCACACCTCGCTACCCGCACTCGAGCAGGCACATCGAAGGAATCTCGGGCGTCACGGCGCACCCCGCGCCGCTCATCTGTTGTGCTCGGCTCGCGAAGGCGGCCACTCCCAGGCCGAACGCATCTTCCACCGACTACTCCGTGGTGCGGGGTTCACCGGGTGGCGGGCACACGCGATGAGCTGCGGCTTCGAGATCGACGTGGTGTTCGACGCCGAGCGGGTCGCGATCGAGATCGACGGGTGGGCCTGGCACCGCGACGCCGAGCGACACCGCCGCGACGCCGAGAGGCAGAACGTCCTGATCAACGCCGGCTGGCACGTGCTGCGCTTCACCTGGCACGCGATCACCCAGGAACCCGACGAGGTGGTGCGGCAGATCCGTCAGGCCCTGAATCGGACTTCGGTGGGTTGAACCCCGCTGAGCGGGGTCGGATCCACCCGAATCAGCGGAGGCGGAAGATCACGACGCGCTGGACGACGAAGTTGATCACCGTCGCGACGCCTTGGGCGACGACGAAGGCGAAGGGCGTGACCCACCACTCGTCGCCGAGGGCTTCGTTGAGTACGCGGTTGATGCCGACCTGTGCGGCGAACGTCACTGCGTAGAGGACCACCACGGCTGCGAAACGGACGCGGCTCGGCGGGGCTTTGAAGGTCCAGCGGCGGTTGATCAGGTAGGCGGTGGTGGTGCCGGCCACGAACGACAGCGCCTTCGCGACGTCGCGCGTGACGCCCAGTGCCATGAGCAGGACGTACAGGCCGTAGTCGACGATCGCCGAGAACCCACCGGTCAGGACGAACCGTGTGAGCTGCGTCTTCAGGTCCAGCGCTTCGTCGGCCGTCGAATCGGTCAACGGCAGTTCGGGAGCCAGTGGGGCGTGATGCTCCGGCAGCGGCTGCACATGGTCGTGGGATTCCGGCACGCAGACGAGGGTAACGCCCGTGAGCAACAGCATCTTGCCGGGTGACCAGGACACACGGGTAGCCTTTATCCCGATGTCCACGACAGCTACGGAGCAGGCGAGCGAGCCGCTCCCCACCCAGACCCGCACCCTGACCGGCTGGGGGCGCACTGCGCCGACCACCGCAGAGGTGCTGTCCACCCCCGACGTCGAAGTGATCGCCAAGGCGGTCGCGCGGGTCGCGGAAGACAACGAGTCGAAGCCGTCGCACCTGCGGCGCGGCGTGATCGCACGCGGGCTCGGACGCTCCTACGGCGACCCCGCGCAGAACGCGGGCGGGCTCGTCGTCGATATGACGGCGCTGAACAAGATCCACAGCATCGACCGTGACTCCCGCAAGGTCGTGGTGGACGGTGGTGTGAGCCTCGACCAGCTCATGCGCGCCGCGCTGCCGTTCGGTCTGTGGGTGCCCGTCCTGCCGGGCACGCGCCAGGTCACCATCGGTGGTGCGATCGGTGCCGACATCCACGGCAAGAACCACCACAGCGCGGGCAGCTTCGGCAACCACGTCAAGTCCATCGACCTGCTCACCGCCGACGGCCAGGTCCGCACGTGCACCCCCACCGGGCGCAACGCCAAGCTGTTCTGGGCGACCGTGGGCGGAATGGGTCTGACAGGCATCATCCTGCGCGCGACCATCGAGATGACCCCCACGGAGACGGCGTACTTCATCGCCGACAGCCGCCGCACCGAGTCTCTCGACGAGACGATCGCCCTGCACAGCGACGGTTCGGAAGCGAACTACGACTACTCCAGCGCATGGTTCGACGCCATCTCGCCGGAGCCGAAGCTCGGCCGCGCCGCAGTCTCCCGAGGCAACCTCGCGAAGCTCGACCAGCTGCCGAAGAAGCTGCAGAAGGACCCGCTCAAGTTCGACGCGCCGACCCTGCTGACCCTGCCCGACGTATTCCCCAACGGGCTGGCCAACAAGTTCAACTTCTCGGTGATCGGTGAGCTGTACTACCGGAAGACGAAGAACGCCGACAACCAGGTCCAGAATCTGACGGCGTTCTACCACCCCCTCGACCTGTTCGGGGAGTGGAACCGCGGCTACGGACCCAACGGCTTCCTGCAGTACCAGTTCGTGGTGCCGCCGGAAGCGGTCGAGGAGTTCAAGAAGATCATCCGCGACATCCAGGCGTCGGGACATCACTCGTTCCTCAACGTGTTCAAGCTGTTCGGTGAAGGGAACAAGGCTCCGCTCAGCTTCCCCATCCCCGGCTGGAACATCTGCGTCGACTTCCGGATCAAGCCGGGCCTGAACGAGTTCGTGCGCGAACTCGACAAGCGGGTCCTCGAGTTCGGTGGTCGCCTCTACACCGCGAAGGATTCGCGGACCGACGCGGAGACCTTCCACGCCATGTACCCGCGGATCGACGAGTGGCTGAAGGTGCGCCGCTCCGTCGACCCCACGAACGTCTTCGCCTCCGATATGTCCAGAAGGTTGGAACTCCACTGATGATCAACGCCGTCGGCAATCCCCAGACCCTGCTGCTGCTCGGTGGCACCTCCGAGATCGGCCTGGCCATCGTCGAGGAGTACCTCCGCAAGGCACCGGCCCGCGTGATCCTCGCGGCCCTGCCCGGCGACCCGCGTCGTGAGGACGCCGTCGCCCAGGCGAAGTCCGCGGGTGCGACGCAGGTCGACCTGATCGACTTCGACGCGCTCGACACGGCGAGCCACCCGGCCGTCATCGACCAGGCGTGGAAGGACGGCGACGTCGACATCGCGATCGTCGCCTTCGGTCTGGACGCCGACGCCGAGGAGCTGTGGCAGAACCAGAGCAAGGCCGTGCGGGTCGCGGAGGTCAACTACACGGCCGCGGTCTCCGTGGGTGTGCTGGTGGGCGAGAAGATGAAGGCGCAGGGCTTCGGGCGCATCATCGCGATGTCGTCGGTTGCCGGCGAGCGCGTCAAGCGCGCCAACTTCGTCTACGGTTCCACCAAGGCCGGCCTCGACGGCTTCTTCCTCGGACTCGGTGAGGCGCTGCGCCCGTTCGGGCCGCGCGTGACCGTCGTGCGCCCCGGCCAGGTGCGCACGCAGTTCAGCGCGCATGTCGACGAGGCCCCGCTCACCGTGAACAAGGAAGATGTCGCGAAGCTCGCTGTCGCGGCCTCCGATCGCGGCAAGGAGATCGTCTGGGCGCCGGGCACCTTCCGGTTCGTGATGATCGTGCTGCGTCACCTGCCGCGCGCGATCTTCCGCAAGCTGCCGATCTGACAGACGTGCACCCTCTGCCTCGCCGGACCCGTTTCGGCGGGGCAGTCGTCTTTTCGGGGTCTACCGGACGTAGCCGGTTCCGCTGTGGATCATCCCGGGCGGCCCGTAGCACCAGTGGTTGATCGACCCTTCGTTCACGAAGACACCGTTCACGATGCCGTCCTGCCCCGCCTCGTTCGTCGCGTAGCCGACACCCGGCGCCCCGACGACGATGCACTGGTAGGGATCGACGCCGTGGTGGTCGTACAACCGGCCGTCGATGGGACCGCCGGGCGCACCCGGTTCGATCACCGGATACGCCGAGGCCTGCGCCGCCCCGAAGACGAGGAGAGGTGCCGTCGCGAGCGTTGCAAGGGCCGCACGAACCGCTTTACCTGTCATGATCTGAGCCTTCCGTTCGGATTCCCCGGGCCGTACCGACAGCCCGGTTTCCCGACGCAACTTCCAGGATGAAGGTCCCGACCGGTGGACGGCGGCGTTTTTGCGGCGCGGATCGGGCCACCACTCGTCTCGCGGACGCATCTCTATGCTCGTGGGGTGCTCGCCGACACTCCTGTAGCAGTAGCCCCGTTACGCCGTGCCGTCTCGACGCTCGTGCAGTTCGTCTGCGCAGCGCTCGTCGCAGCACTCGTCGCCGCGGTGGGGCTGTTCGCTTTCGACCGTGTGCAGTGGCCGGCGTTCAATTCGTCGAACGTGACGCAGGCCGTCACCACCGTGATGCAGTTCGCGGCACTCGCCGTGCTCGGCCTGTCGATCTATCTGTTGCGTCGCCGCAGATGGGTGACGGGGGCGCGGGTGCTGTCGTGGGCGGCGCTGTCCGGCCTGGTCACCGCGACCCTCGGGATGCCGCTCGCCGCGACCCGCCTCTACCTGCACGGCATCTCCGTCGACCAGGAGTTCCGCACCCAGTTCCTCACGCGACTGACGGACAGCGCGGCGTTGCGCGACATGAACTACGCCGACCTGCCGTCGTTCTATCCGGCCGGGTGGTTCTGGATCGGTGGCCGTGTCGCGAATCTGCTGGGTATGGACGGCTGGGAAGCGTTCAAGCCGTATGCGATCGGCTCGCTGGCGGTCGCGGCGGTCGTCGCGCTGGTGCTGTGGTCCGAATTGGTCCGCTCCGATCTGGCGGTGCTCGCCGCCACCGCGACGACGCTGGTCGTGCTGGCCTACGGTTCGCCGGAACCCTACGGAGCGGTGATCGCCGTGCTGGTCGCGCCGGCGTTGGTGCTGGCCTGGGGTGGTTTCCTACCCGCTACACGCGGTGGCCGGGGACGACAGGGTTGGGGTGCCGTCGTGGGGACGGGCCTGTTCCTCGGTCTCGCCGCGACCTTCTACACCCTCTATCTCGGTATCGCGGCGTTCGCGGTGACGGTGATGGCCGTCGTCGCGGCGTACCTCGCGCGTCGCGCCACCGGGTCGTGGCGGGCGGTCCTCCCGGTGCTCGTCCGTCTCGTGGTGATGGCGTCGATCGCGGTGCTCGTCGCGTTGATCGTGTGGGCGCCGTTCGTGTTCGACGTGCTGGGCGGTAATCCCCCGTCCGAGTCCGGGACAGCGACCCACTATCTCCCCGATGCCGGTGCGCGACTGCCGTTTCCGATGTTCCACATGTCCCTGATCGGACTGTTGTCGTTGCTGGGCACCGTGTGGCTCGTGGGCCGGGCGTCGTCGTCGCATCGGGCGCAGGCGCTCGGCCTCGGGGTGATCGCGGTCTACCTCTGGTACCTCGCGTCGATGGCGTCGACCGCTGTGGGCAACACCCTGCTCGCGTTCCGGCTCGAGGTGATCCTGCTCGTACTGCTCGCTGCGGCAGGCGCATTCGCCTTCGTCGACTTCTCGCGGTGGATCAGCCTGGCTACCAGCGAGAATCCGCGCGTGCGCAGGGTGCTCGTGGCAGTGGGGGCTCTGGGTGCGCTGGCGTTCGCGCAGAACATTCCGCAGGTACTCGCCGGCGAGATCACCGTCGCCTACACCGATACCGACGGGTCGGGCGAACGCGCCGATCAGCGACCCGCTGGTGCCGCGTCCTATTACGCCGAGGTGGACGACGTCCTGCTGTCGCAGTTGGGCGGCGAGCGTGACGACCACGTGGTCCTCACGGCCGACACGTCTTTCCTCGCCTACTACCCGTACTTCGGTTTCCAGGCCCTGACCTCGCACTACGCCAACCCGCTGGCGGACTTCTCCGCGCGGGCCGCAGCGATCGAGGAGTGGTCGGAACTCTCCTCCCCCGGCGAACTGCTCGCCGCCTGGGAGGAGCTGCCGTGGAGAGCCCCCGACGCCGTCGTCTTCCGACAGGGCGCCGAGGGCTACACGCTGCGTCTGGCCGAGGACGTCTACCCGAACGATCCCAATGTGCGGCGGTACACGGTGACCTTCCCCAAGGAACTGTTCGACGATCCCCGATTCACCGTGACCGAGGTGGGGCCGTTCGTCATCGTCACCGCGACGGGCGAACCGGCATGATGCGACGAACTCCGGTGTCGCGCAACCACAATCCACCCCATACCAGAATTCCGGTGTAGATCGGGAAGAGAGTCGTGCTGACGATCGGCTGTTCGGTGAGCAGATTCGTCGCGACAGCACCACCGAGATAGCCGGTGAGGAGTACGGCGCCAAGGATCGCGGTGGGCGGCAGGACGTAGGCGATCAGGCAGATCAGCAGGACCACGCCGAACACCCGGTTGAGGCTCGGGTCGAACCCGAGATCGGCCATCGCTTCCTGCACCTGCGAAACGTTGGCGATGTGGATGATCGAGTCCCACAGCAGAAACAGGACGACGAGACCGCTGACGATCAGGCCTGCGATGCGAGCGGCGCGTGAGGGTGCCGCGGTGATGTCGTCGCGGGTGCCGGTGGTGGATGCGGTGAAGGTGTTCATGACGGCCTCCTGGTAGGTGGGCAGCGGTGCTGTCGCAGATACCGACCGGGCAGGAGCCGGAAACTCATCGCCGCTGCGGTAAGGTCGCGGCGAGTCGTACGGGGGGTACGACGGAATCGGGGGATTCGATGAGCGACTTTCTGTATGTGCCGATCCGACGCCGCGACAGTTCCGGGCACGTTCGGCTCGAGATGCGCACACTGCCCGACGGCCGGCTGGCGTTGCCCGCCTACACCTCACCGAAGGAACTGGCCCGCTGCTGCGGACCGCAGCAGCCGTGGATGGGCGTCGACAGCACAGGGCTGCAGGAGATCCACCGGACCACCGGGTACGACGTGGTCCTGCTCGACGGCCGACAACCACCGCCACCCCCGATCGCGGACGACGACCGTCCGTTCGAGGACCCGCTCGGCAGGAGAGCGACCCGGTGAGCATCGACATCGGTGACCTCGACACGGTCGCGAAGCTCCTGGCGACCGGAGCAATGGGAATCGACGAGCTCGGATCCGATCCCGCACCGATACCCGACGCGGGTGCCGCCACCGCACTGCTCGTCGACGCTCTCGGGTCGATTGCTTCCGCGCTGGACGCGGCGGTCCGGTCGCTGGCCAACGCAGCGGACGCCACCCAGGACAGTCTGCGCGCCTACCAGGACGCCGAGTCGCACACTGCTCAGGAGATGGCGAAGGCCGGTGAGGGATGAGCCTCGACACCCGAGTCTTCGGCGACCCCACCTCCTGCTACGCATGCGCGGATTCGCTCACTGCCCTCGCCACGGGTGTGCACGACCGACTGAAGGTCGCGCGCGACGGACGCACCGAGTCCGAGTACGAATTCAGAAGCCCTGCGGGAGATGCGTTCCGCACGACGCTCGACCGCGTCATCACGGGGACGACCGAGGCCGCAGACCAGATCGACGTGATCGCCGCTGCCCTGCGCGCATTCGCCGACGGACTCGTCACCGCCCGGTCACGCATGTCGCAGGCCGAGGCGACAGCGGCGGAAGCCGGTATTCCCGTGGAGTTCGGCGTCGGGATCGGTGAGCCACTCAACGTCGATCCGAACTCGTACGACATTGCACCCCAGGTTTTTCGGACGAAGCAGATCGCAGCCTACGAGGCGGCTGCGGGGCTCGTTGCGGAAGGTCGCGCGGCCGAAACCGGGGCGCACAGCGCGCTCGCGGAAGCCTTGCGCGGCCCGACGACAATTCTGAAGGACGCAGAAGCCCAGTGGGGATGGCTCTTGGCCCATTCCGTGGGCGGATACATAGCGACGACAGTCTCCGAGCTGTCGAAATGGGGCGACGAAGCCGCTACGCGAGGTGCGACGCTCGCCCGGCTGCGTGAGCTTGCCGCGGAAGCGGCGCGGTTGGGTGATCCGTACCCAGAAGCTACTGCGGCCAGGGCTGTTCGGGCCTTCCAAGGGGGTGCGGACGATGCTGCACGATTCGCTGCGGAGAACTCTCGACTGCTTGCCGGGCTCGGTGACAACAAGGTCATCCGATTTCTTGGCAGCAGTTTCGGCGAACATATCCCTAAAGGGACCGAACTGGCGCATTTCGGGTCGAAAGTTCCTGTCGTGGGTGGAATTTTGACCGCCGCCCAGACATATGGCGACGTCATGAATGCCGAAACAACGGGAGATGCCGTAAAGGCGGTCGCAAAGGATGTCGGTGGATTCGTCGCTGGAACGGTTGCAACCGAGTTGATTCTTGCAAGTGCGGCCGGTGGTCCCGTCACTTTGCTTGCGGTCGGCGCCGGGGTCGGTGTCGCGTTTGGTGTGGGCGAAGTAATCGAACACTGGGACGACATATCCGGTGCCGTCGGTTCGGCGGCGCGCTGGGCTGGAAACCTGTTCTGAGGACGAGAATGAACGAGGACAATCTCCCTCCCATGCCTGACACGATCACCGGTGTACCTCGCCCGCCTCACGCACCACGCATTCATAACGGCATCGAGTACACACCGACCGACCGACAACCACGAAAACCACCGGAAGCACCGGACCATCTCGGTCCCACTCTCGAATGGTTCCAACCTCACGTCCGCGAAAAATACATCAGCGCATTTACCCTGATGACCATTACGGTCGCGTTCTTCACAATCTCCAACGGGGATCTTCGCTGGATTCACTGGTGGGGTGCGTGGCTCATCATCACTGCGGGTGGCTGGCTGATGTTTCGCGGGATCAGGAACCATTGGACGGCAGCAGGATCCACATGGGTGCAATGTCGCGACAGCTGGGTCGACACCTACCACCTCACCCGTATACGTTTCTCCGCAGACGGGCCGAACCGCGTTCTTCGTTTGAAAGACGCTCACGGCAACGAGATCCACTCGTTCAAGATCAGCGACATTCAAGGAAACCCTGACCTGTGGGATCTGGTCTACAACGGCATCCTCCACTCCGTCGCGTCGGACAACTGCGACATCGACGCCAAGACCCGCCACATCCTGAAGATCCCCTACGAACTCGGGCCGCGCCCAACCAGAAGCGAACGCATCAGAGGACGACGCCGCAGATGGTGAACCCCATCGATCTACCACCGATGCCGGATTCGATCACAGGCGAACCCCGCCCACCCCGGGCGCCCCGCATCTACCACGGCACGGAATACACACCAGTCAAGCGCTCCCCACGAAACCCACCGAAGGCACCGGATCACCTCGGACCCACCCTCGAATGGCTCCAGCCCAGCCTTCGCGACCAGTACGGCGATGCCGCGATGCTCGCCGGACTACTCTCGGTATTCGGGACGATCAGCGCAGGGGGATTCAGCTGGGTCCTCGAATGGTGGGCATGGGGTCTGCTCGCGCTCTTCCCATGGATGATGTTCCGGACCTCCGGAAACCACTGGACAGCAGCCGGTGTCAGTTGGGTGCAGTGGCGCGGCAGTTGGGTCGACACATACAAACTCACCCGCATCCAATTCTCCGCTGACGGCTACAGCCGTGTTCTTCGGTTGAAAGATGCCCACGGCAACGAAATCCATTCGTTCAAGATCAGCGAGATCCAGCGCAACCCCGACCTGTGGGACCTCGTCTACAACGGCATCCTCCACTCCGTCGCGTCCGGCAACTGCGACATCGACGCCAAAACCCGCCACATCCTGAAGATCCCCTACGAACTCGGGCCGCGCCCAACCCGTAGCGAGCGCATCAGAGGACGGGGGCGTAGAGGGTGAACGCTGCCGACCTACCACCGATGCCGGATTCGATCACAGGCGAACCCCGCCCACCCCGGGCGCCCCGCATCTACCACGGCACGGAATACACACCGCTCGAACGTAACCCACGGAACCCACCAGATGCACCGGAGCATCTCGGCCCCGTTCTCGAATGGCTCCAGCCCACCGTGCGCGACCGATACATCGGCGCATTCCTCATAGCGGCAATCTTGGTCGTGTACCTCACCGTCATCAATGGAGACTTTCGCTGGATCCACTGGTGGATCATGTGGGTCATCATCCCTGGAAGTTCACTATTGTTGTTCTTCGGCAAGGGAAACCACTGGACCGCAGCCGGTGCCACCTGGGTCCAATGGCACGACAGCTGGGTCGATACCTACCATCTCACTCGCATCCGCTTCTCCGCTGATGGGCCCAGTCGTGTCCTGCGACTGAAAGACGCCCACGGCAACAAAATCCACTCGTTCAAGATCAGCGAGATCCAACGCAACCCCGACTTGTGGGACCTCGTCTACAACGGCATCCTCCACTCCGTCGCGTCCGGCAACTGCGACATCGACGCCAAGACCCGCCACATCCTGAAGATCCCCTACGAACTCGGACCGCGCCCCACCCGAAGCGAACGCACCAGAGGACGGCGGCGTAGAGGGTGAGGACGTCTCCGGGCCTACGGCAGTCGTGAGGCCAGCAACTCCGCCAGATGCGTGCCGCGCCGCGTCGTGAGGTCGCTCAGCTGGGTACGGCACGAGTAGCCGTCGGCGAGGATCACCGCGTCGTCGGATGCCGCCTCGACGGCCGGCAGCAGTTGGGTTCGCGCGACCGCCACCGACACGTCGTAGTGCCCGCGTTCGACTCCGAAATTCCCGGCCAGGCCGCAGCAGCCGGCGAGGCGCTGCACGTCGGCACCCGCGCGTCGCAACAGTGCGGCGTCGGCGCCCCATCCCATGACGGCGTGGTGGTGGCAGTGGGGTTGTGCGACGATCCGTGTGCCGTCCAGCGACGGCGGTTCCCAGTCGGCGAGGAGTTCGGCGAGGGTCGTGGTGCTGTCGGCCACGAGGCGAGCAGGTGCGGACCCGAGCAGTTCGACCGCGTCGGAACGCAGGACGGCGGTACACGACGGTTCGAGACCGACGATCGGCATGCCGCTGCGGAAGAGTTCGGCGACGGTGCGGCCCAGGATCTTCCGGGCCTGGTCGAGCTGGCCGGTGGTGATCCACGTCAGGCCGCAGCAGCGGGGTTCGTCGGTGAGGTGCACGCTGTAACCGGCGGCGGCGAGGACACGCACGGCGGCGGCCCCGATCTCCGGGGTGAAGTACTCGGTGAAGGTGTCGACGAACAGCAGCACCGGGTCGCCCGTGCGGGATCGTTGCGGGAGGGTGTCGGCGAACCATTTCCGGAAGGTGCGGGGAGCGAACGCCGGAACGTGGCGGCGTCGATCGAGGCCGGCGACGGTCAAGCCGAGCGGGGCGACGCCCGGGATCCGGGTCAGAGCGTTGACGGCACGCGGCGCGCGGGAGGCGATCGCTGCCCACTGCGGCAGTCTGCCGAGACCGTAGTGGCTGGCGGGCCGTCGCCGTCCCCGGTAGGTCTGGTGCAGCACTTCGGATTTGAGGGTCGCCATGTCGACCCCGGTCGGGCAGTCCGACAGGCATCCTTTGCACGACAGGCACAGCTCGAGCGCTTCGTGCACTTCCGGCGACTGCCACGACTCGTCGACGAGGTGACCGTTGAGCATCTCCTGCAGTGCCCGGGCTCGTCCGCGGGTGGAGTCCTTCTCCTCGCGGGTCGCGAGGAAGGACGGGCACATCACCCCGCCGGTGCCGGTGTTGTCGGCGCGGCACTTGCCGATCCCGGTGCACCGGTGGACTGCCTGCGTGAAGTCGCCGCCGTCCTCGAGGTAACGGAAGGCCAGACCCTCACGAACCTTCCGCGCGGCCGGGACGCGGAGGTCGACGTCGACGGGTCGCGGGTCGACGAGCACTCCGGGGTTGAGGATGTTCTCCGGGTCGAAGACCGACTTCAAGGCGCCGAACAGCGCGAGCGCGTCGGGCGAGTACATCAGGGGCAGCAGTTCGCTCCGGGCCCGGCCGTCGCCGTGCTCCCCCGACATCGACCCGCCGTACTCGGCGACGAGTTTGCCTGCCTCGAAGAGGAATTCGCGGAACAGGCCGGGAACCTCGAGCGGGATGTCGAGGCGGATGTGGATGCATCCGTCGGCGAAGTGCCCGTAGGGATAGCCGGTGACGTCGTATCCGGCGAGCAGTTCCTCGAAGTCGCGGAGATAGTCGCCGACGCGGTGGGCAGGGACGGCGGCGTCCTCCCATCCCGCGTGCGCGGGCAGTCCCTTCGGACTTCTCGCCGACAGGCCTGCCCCCTCCTCCCGGATGCGCCACAGCGCGGCGGCCCGCGCCTGGTCCTCGACGTGCAGGACGTCGGTCGCGGCGGCGGCCTGCGCGAGTGCCTTCGCCCGGCCGCGCACCTCGTCGGCGTCGTCACCGGCCAGTTCGACGAACAGCCAGGCCGCACCCGACGGCAGGGGCGGTACCGCCTGCGGTCCGCGCCGGTGCCGGACGATGTCGACGATCCGCGAGTCGAGCCCTTCGCACGCCGTGGGCCGGAAACCCAGTAGTCCGTGCGCGGCGTTGCCGGCGGCGACGATGTCTGGATAGCCGAGCACGACCATCGTGCGGACGGCAGGGTCGGCGACCAGCTGCACCGTCGCCTCGGTCGTGATCCCGAGTGTGCCCTCGCTACCGACGAACAGCTTCCGGACGTCGAAACCGTTCTCCGGCAACAGATGCTCGAGTGCATAACCCGACACCTGCCGGCCGAAGCGACCGAATTCGGTGCGGATGGTCGCGAGGTCGCGGGCGACGATCTCCCGCAACGGTTCCAGCACCGGATCCTCGCCGGGCAGCGTCAGCGGGTGCCCGGTGCCGGTGAGCACTTCGAGCGCGACGACGTTGTCGGACGTGCGGCCGTAGCCGAGCGCCCGCGCCCCGCACGCGTTGTTACCGATCATCCCGCCGATCGTGCACCGGTTGTGGGTGGACGGATCGGGGCCGAAGCGCAGACCGTGCGGTGCCGCGGCGCGCTGCAGTTCGGCCTGCACGACACCCGGTTGCACCCGCGCGGTCCGGGTCTCTGAGTCGACGGAGAGCACCCGGTTCAGGTGACGCGAGAAGTCGATGACCACGCCAGGCCCGACAGCGTTGCCCGCGAGCGAGGTGCCGGTGCCGCGGGAGGTGAGGGGGACACCTTCCCGGCGGCACACGTCGAGGGTCGTGGCGACGTCGTCGATCGATCGGGCGCGCACCACGGCCTGTGGCGGGACGCGATAGAGAGAAGCGTCGGACGAGTACAGCGCGCGCGTGGTCGAGTCGTCGCAGACCTCCCCGATGCCCGCCGCGCGCAGAGCGCGCCCGATCGGGGTGGAAGTCCTCATAGACAGCGATGCTAGTGGCGGGAGGCATCGCTCCGGACGTGGTCGGACAGAACCGCGGAGTACCCGCGAGTGGTGCGAGCGGAGCGGCACGCGCCGGCCCCGTGACGGGACTCGCCTAGCATCGACGCTTGTGCCAGCCGATACCGCTTCGCCCGGGAAAACCGATTCGCCCGACCCGACATCGCGCGTCCGCACAGCTCGGATCGTCGCGATCGTGTCGGGACTGCTCGGGTTCGTGCTGGCTCTGACCCTTCCGTTCCTGCCGGTCCGGCAGGAAACCGGCGAACTGCAATGGCCGCAGAACGGCAGCATCGACAGTGTCGAGGCGCCGCTCGTCACCTACGCCCCGCTCACGCTGCGGGCCAGCGTGCCGTGCGCGGCAGCAGCGCAGCTCGGTTCCGACGGCGGCACCCTCGTCTCGACCATCCCGTCCGGCTCCCCCGACGCCACGGCGGAGGGCCTGGTGATCCGCGCGATACCCGGTGAGGACGGCGCTCCCGGCACCGTCGAGGCCGTCCTGCGCAACTCGGTGCTCGTCTCGGCGCCGCTCGACGAGCCGTGTACGGCCGTGACGGTCGCATCGAACTCCGAACGCACCGCCGCCGAGATCGTGGGCGCCGACCCGCCGGTGGCGATCGAGCTCGAGGGCGACGAGCGGCCGCAGATGGTCGGTGTCTTCAGCGACCTCGGCGGCCCGGCCGGCGCCTTCGAACCCGACGGTGACGACTCCACCGAGCGGTTGTCGGTGCGCGCCGAGCTCGACTCGCGGTTCACCTCGACCCCCACGGTGCTCAAGCTCCTCGCGATGATCGTGTGCGCGCTCGCGACGCTGGTCTCCCTCGTCGCTCTGCATCGACTCGACGGGATCGACGGGCGCCGCGCGCGCCGGTTCCTGCCGGCCCGCTGGTGGCGGTTCACCCTCGTGGACGCGGTGGTCGTGAGCACTCTGCTGCTCTGGCACATCATCGGCGCGAACACCTCGGACGACGGCTACATCCTCAACATGGCGCGGGTGTCCGGCGACGCCGGATACATGGCCAACTACTTCCGCTGGTTCGGTGTGCCCGAGGCGCCGTTCGGCTGGTTCTACGACGTGCTCGTCGTGTTCGCACAGGTCTCGACGTCGAGCGTGTGGATGCGCCTGCCCACGCTCATCGCGGCGATCCTGTGCTGGATGGTCATCAGCCGCGAGGTCATCCCCCGGCTCGGCGTCGCTGTCCGGCACAGCCGGGTGTCGCTGTGGACGGCCGGGCTGGTCTTCCTCGCCTTCTGGCTCCCCTACAACAACGGTCTGCGCCCGGAGCCGATCATCGCGGTCGGTGCGCTGCTGACCTGGTGTTCGATCGAACGCGCCATCGCGACCGGGCGCATGCTGCCCGCCGCGATCGCGGTCCTCATCGCGGCCTTCTCTCTCGCCGCCGGCCCGACCGGCCTGATCGCGGTGGCCGCACTCGTCGCCGGGATGCGCCCGCTGGTGAAGGTTCTTATCGCGCGCCGGCATCTCGTCGGTGTCGTCGCGCCCCTCGCGCCGATCCTGGCGTCGGGCACCGTCGTGCTCATCGCCGTCTTCGCCGACCAGACGCTCGCGTCGGTCCTCGAAGCGACCCGCGTGCGTTCGGCCGTGGGACCGAACGTGCCGTGGTTCGACGAGCGACTGCGGTGGGACGCACTGCTCACCGTCTCCCCCGACGGTTCGCTGGCCCGCCGGTTCGGCGTGTTCGTGATGCTGTTGTGCCTGGTCGTGTGCGTCATGCTGATCCTGCGCAAGGGCCGCATCCCGGGCACCGCTATCGGACCCTCGCGCCGCATCCTCGGCATCGTCTTCGCGTCGTTGCTGCTCATGATGCTCACGCCGACGAAGTGGACACACCACTTCGGTGTGTACGCGGGCCTGGCCGCGTCGGTGGCTGCGCTCGCCGCGATCGGAGTGGGCTCGGTCGGCATCCGATCGGCCCGCAACCGGGCGCTGTTCACCGCCGGGGTGCTGTTCGTCCTGGCGATGGCCTTCACCGGTTCGAACGGCTGGTGGTACGTCTCGAGCTACGGCATCCCGTGGTGGGACAAGCCGCCGTCGATCTCCGGTTACGCCTTCTCCACGGCACTGCTCGGCCTCACGGTGCTCGCCCTGCTCCTCGCCGCGTGGTTCCACCTGCGCGAGCCGTTCACCACGCCGCGACCCGACCGCAACGGCAGGGTGCGGGCCCTGGCGTCGGCGCCGCTCACGCTGGTCGCGGCGGCGGTGGTGGTGTTCGAGGTGCTGTCGCTGCTCAAGGGCGCGGTCTCGCAGTACCCGGCCTATTCGATCGCCAAGTCGAACGCGGCGGCCCTCACAGGCAACTCCTGCGGACTCGCCGACGAGGTGCTCGTCGAGTCCGAACCGAACGCGACCATGCTTCAGCCCCTCGACGGTGATGCGGGCGAGGCCCTGGGTGCGGGCACGGCCGTCGGTTTCACCCCGAACGGCGTGGCCCTCGACCTCACCGCCGACGCGGAAACCACCACGACCGGTGGCGCCAACACCGTCGACAGCGAGGAGGGCGGCACCACCACATCCACCAGCGCCGGCACCGAGGGCGGTCGCACCAGCGACGAGGGCATCAACGGCAGCACCGTGAAGCTGCCCTTCGGCCTCGACCCGCAGACCACGCCCGTCCTCGGCAGCTACCGCTCCGGCGTGCAGCAGTCCGCCGAACTCGAATCCGGCTGGTACGCGCTGCCGGAGCGCACCGACGAGACACCGCTGCTGGTCGTGACCGCGGCGGGACGCATCCGCTACGTCGACCCCGACGGTGTCATCACCCCCGGTCAGGACGTGCTGCTGGAGTTCGGTTCGTCATCCGGGGACGACGTGACGCCGCTGGCCACGCTCGCCCCGATCGACATCGGCCCGTCGCCGTCCTGGCGCAACCTGCGCGTGCCGAGCGACGCGATCCCGGCCGACGCCGACGCCGTGCGGATCGTCGTCGACGACGGTGACCTCTCCCCCGACCAGTGGGTCGCGGTCACGCCGCCGCGGATGCCGCGCATGCAGACCCTGCAGGAGGTCGTCGGATCCGACGCCCCGGTCCTCATCGACTGGTCGGTGGGTCTCGCCTTCCCGTGCCAGCGACCCTTCGGGCACCGCAACGGTGTCGCCGAGGTCCCCGAGTACCGCATCCTCCCGGACCGGGTCGGGGCCGACGCGACGAACGGCTGGCAGGACGACATCGGCGGCGGACCGCTCGGCTGGATCCCGCTTCTGCTGAACGCCGAGGCCGTCCCCACCTATCTGAACCACGACTGGGATCGCGACTGGGGATCGCTCGAGCAGTACCGTCCGATCGACCCGGATGCCTCCCCCGCGGAGGTCACCACCGACGTGACGACCCGCTCCGGCCTGTGGTCGCCGGGCCGCATCCGTGACGGGGTCCCCGTCCTGCTGGAGTAAGGGCGAGTGCCGTCACACCACGTCGCCGGATACCATCGACTCCCGTGCCCGACGACGTGACGACCTCACCCGCGCCCGCTCCGACCGCCCCCCGGTCGATGGGCGAGGACCTTCGCACTCGGTACCGGACTGCGCGACTCGTCGCCGTCGTCGCCGGGTTGCTCGGCATGATCTTGGCGCTGGCCACACCGTTTCTCCCGGTCCGCGTGACCGAGGCGACGATGTCGTGGCCGCAGGACGCGGCGGCGACCGACGTCGAACTGCCGCTGATGTCGCAGGTCCCCCTCCAGCTCCGCGCCACCGTGCCGTGCAGCGCCGTCGCGGAGATGCCCGGCGACGGCGGGATGCTGCTCGCGACCGCCCCCACCAACGGGCAGGACGCCGCCCTCAACGCGATGTTCGTGCGGGTCGGCGCCGAGAACGTCGACGTGCTCGACCGCAACGTGGTGGTCGCGACCGCGCCGCGCGCCGACGTCGAGTCGGGTGCGTGCAGCGAACTGCAGATCTTCTCCGACTCCGAACGCACCACCGCCGAGTTCGTCGGCCTCTCGGACGAGAACGGCAACCCGCGGTCGGGTGAGCTCACCGGCGACCTGCGGCCGCTCGTCGTGGGCGTGTTCAGCGACCTGCCGACCGCGGTTCCCGGCCTCGACGTCACCGTCGATGTCGATTCCCGGTTCACGTCGTCGCCGACGCTGGTCAAGTCCCTCGCGATGGTCCTCGCGGTGCTGTCGACGGCACTCGCGCTCGGCGCGCTGGCCAAGCTCGACGGCACGGACGGTCGCGGTCACCGCCGCTTCCTGCCGTCCCGCTGGTGGAAGTTCACCGGCGTCGACGTCGTCGTGGTCCTCACGCTCGTCGGCTGGCACTTCTTCGGCGCGAACACCTCGGACGACGGCTACCTGTTGACCATGGCCCGGGCGGCGGAGAACTCCGGCTACATGGCCAACTACTTCCGCTGGTTCGGTGTCCCCGAAGCTCCCTTCGGCTGGTACTACGACGTGCTGGCGGCGTTCGCGAAGATCTCCACGGCCAGCCCATGGATGCGCATCCCGGCACTGATCGCCGGAATCCTGTGCTGGATGGTCATCAGCCGTGAGGTGGTGCCGCGTCTCGGCCGGGCCGTGCGGCACAACCGCATCGCACTGTGGACCGGCGGACTGGTCTTCCTCGCCTTCTGGCTGCCCTACAACAACGGTCTGCGGCCCGAGCCGATCGTCGCGCTCGGTGCGCTGCTGACCTGGTGCTCGATCGAACGCGCCATCGCGACCGGTCGTCTGCTGCCCGCCGCGACGGCGGTGTTCATCGGCGCCTTCACCCTCGCCGCTGCACCGACGGGCCTGATGTGTATCGCCGCGCTCATCGCCGGCATCCGGCCGATGACGCGGATCATCGTGCGCCGCCACCGCGAGGTCGGCACCCTGCCACTGCTCGCCCCGATCGGCGCCGCCGGGATGCTCGTGCTCGTCGTGGTGTTCTCCGACCAGACCCTCGCCGCGGTCCTCGAGGCGACCCGCGTGCGCACCATCATCGGCCCCAACGAGGAGTGGTGGAACGACTTCCTCCGCTACTACTACCTGATGGTGCAGACCGTCGACGGTTCACTGCCGCGCCGCTTCGCGTTCCTCACGATGCTGCTGTGCCTGTTCACGACGCTGTTCGTGCTGCTGCGCCGCCGCCGGATCCCCGGCGTCGCCGTGAGCCCGACCTGGCGTCTGCTCGGCATCGTCTTCGGCACGATCTTCTTCATGATGTTCAACCCCACGAAGTGGACCCACCACTTCGGGGCGTACGCAGGCATCGCCGGATCGCTCGCGACGGTCACCGCCGTCGTGGTCTCCGCGAGCGCATTGCGGTCGCGGCGCAACCGCACGATTTTCCTCGCCGGAGTGCTGTTCGTCCTGGCGGTGTCGTTCGCCGGCATCAACGGCTGGTGGTACGTCTCGAGCTACGGCGTGCCGTGGTTCGACAAGACCGTCTCGCTGAGCGGCTACCAGTCGAGCTCGCTGTTCCTGGTCCTGTTCGGTCTCGCCCTGGTGCTCGTCGCGTGGCAGTACCTCCGCGAGGGCTACGCACCGCCGCCGGAGTCGGCCGAGACGAAGAAGGGCCGGCGGATCCGCGCCCTCGCGGCTGCGCCGCTCACGGTCGTCGCCGCGGTGATGGTGCTGTTCGAGGTGCTGTCGCTGCTCAAGGGCGCGGTGTCGCAATACCCGGCGTACTCGCTCGCTCGCTCCAACATCGGGGCGGTCGCCGGGCAGACCTGCGGTCTCGCGAACGACGTGCTCGTCGAGGCCGACCCCAACGAGGGACGCCTCGAACCGATCATCGACCCCGCCGATCCGCCGGCAAACGACGACCCGCTCGCCGGTGCGGCGCCGCGCGGTTTCACTCCCGACGGCGTGCCGTCCGACCTGACCGCCGACTACGTCGAGGTCAAGCCGGGCCAGGGCAACACCGACAACCAGAGCGTCGGCCCGACCTTCGAGACGGGCGCGGGCGGCGGCACCACGGGTGGTTCCGGTGAGCAGACCGTCAACGGCAGCACCGTGCGTCTGCCCTTCGGGCTCGACCCGTCCGTCACCCCGGTGCTCGGCAGCTACCAGGAGGGTGTGCAGGAACCCGCCGCGCTCACCTCCAGCTGGTACGCCCTTCCCGGGATCACCGACGAGACGCCGCTGGTGATCATCTCCGCGGCCGGTCGCATCTGGTCGTACGACGACACCGGTGCACTGACCTACGGCCAGTCGCTGCTCGTCGAGTACGGCACCCGCCAGGCCGACGGCAGCGTCGAGGCGAAGGGCACCTACCTGCCGCGCGACATCGGCCCCGCACCGTCGTGGCGGAACCTGCGTGTGCCGCTCGCCGACCTGCCCGACGACGTCGACGCCGTCCGCATCGTCGCCAACGACCCCAACCTCACCGGCGACCAGTGGCTGGCGTTCACGCCGCCGCGCGTCCCCATCCTCGAGCGGCTCGACGCCCAGCTCGGTTCCGAGCAGCCGCTCCTGCTGGACTGGGCCGTGGGTCTGCAGTTCCCGTGCCAGCGGCCGTTCGACCACTGGGCCGGTGTGGCCGAGATGCCGAACTACCGGGTCCTCCCCGACCGTCCGCTCGCGGTGTCGTCGACCGACACCTGGCAGTCGGCCGACAACGGTGGCCCGCTCGGCTTCGCGGAGGTCCTGGCGCGACCCGAGCAGGTGCCCACCTACCTCGAGAACGACTGGGGGCGCGACTGGGGTTCGGTGGAGCGGTACGTGCGCTTCTACCCGAATGCGCAGCCGGCCGAACTGACCACCACCGAGGTGACGAGGTCCGGGTTGTGGAAACCCGCGCCGATGCGCGTCTACGAGTGACGGATGAGGCGCGAGTAACGGAAGTGACGCCGACGGGCGACACACAGGGCATGACGACCTCGAGAAAGATCGCATTCACGGCAGCCCTGGGCGCGGCGCTCGCGCTCGGTGTGGTCACCGCTCCCGCAGCGTCCGCGGAGCCTGTGGCGGCTACGACCCTGAGCCCTGTGATCGGCGCGGTCGGTGGCACCGGTTCCGCAGGGTGGGGAGGTCTCCTCGTCAACGAGGGCGTGACCGTCGGTGTGGACCCCGAGCGTCCCGGCTTCTCGCGATTCGGCAGCAGCTTCCAGTGCCCGTGCCTCGTGAACTGGACGAACGTCACCACCGGACAGCGTGGCACCGTCACCCTGCCGATCTACCCGCCCATCCCCTCCGCAGGATGGGAATACCCCTGGTTCGAGACCGGCTCCGGACGTATCGAGGCGGTCGTGACGACCACCGACATCACCTTCCTGCCGGGCCGGGGTTCCTGGACCGTGCCCTGACCCCCGGCCCGGTGGGGCGGCGTCGGATATACACGACGGGGCCTGTGCACGCACTGGTGCACAGGCCCCGTCGGCAACGGCTCTACAGCGGCAGCAGGTGATGCTTCCGCGGGTTCTTGAACACTTCCTTGTCGCGAAGAAGGTTCAGCGCCTTGCGGATCTCGAGACGGGTGGTCGACGGCTCGATCACCGCGTCGACGTATCCGCGCTCGGCCGCGATGTACGGCGTGGCCACGTGCTCGTTGTAGAAGTTGATGAGCTGCTGGCGCACCGCGGGAGCGTTCTCGCCCGCGGCCTCGATCTGCCGGCGACCGATCACCGCGACAGCCGATTCGGCACCCATCACGGCGATACGCGCGGTGGGCCACGCGAAGTTGATGTCGGCGCCGAGCTGCTTCGACCCCATCACGGCGTAACCGCCGCCGTAGGCCTTGCGGACCACGACGGTCACCTTCGGGACCGACGCCTCGACATATGAGAACAAGAAGCGGCCACCACGCTTGATGACGCCGATCTTCTCCTGCTCGACACCGGGCAGGAAGCCGGGGGTGTCGACGACGAACACGAGCGGGATGTCGTAGGCGTCGCACACGCGCACGAAGTGCGCGGCCTTGTCGGCAGCAGCCGCATCGAGGGCACCCGACAGGTACAGAGGCTGGTTCGCCACCACGCCCACCGCCCGGCCGTCGACGCGGGCGTAGCCGGTGATGATGTTCGGCGCGGTCTGTGAGCGGACCTCGAGGAACTCGCCGTCGTCGAAGATCTTCAGCAGGATGTCCTGCATGTCGTAGCCGGAGTTGTCGGCGTCGGGCATGAACGTGTCGAGTTCGAGATCGTCGGGCGTGATCTCCGGTTCGAGACCGGGATTGATGATCGGAGGCTTCTCCTGCGCGTTGGACGGCATGTAGCTCAGGTACTGCCGCACCCACTCGAAAGCGGCCTTCTCATCCGGCGCGACGTGGTGCACGTTGCCGTACTCGGCCTGCTGACGGGCACCGCCGAGCTCCTCGAGGCTCACGTTCTCACCGGTGACCGCCTTGATGACGTCCGGGCCGGTGACGAACATGTGCGAACCCTCGGTGGCGACCACGACGTCGGTGTTGATCGGCGCGTAGACCGCACCACCGGCGCAGTTGCCGACGATCACCGAGATCTGCGGGCACAGACCCGACAGCGGCTCGTGACGCTTGCCGATCTCGCCGTACCAGGCGAGCGAGGTGACGGCGTCCTGCACGCGGGCACCACCGGAGTCGTTGATGCCGACGACGGGGCAACCGATCTTGAGGGCGAAGTCGAGGACCGCGGCGACCTTGCGGCCGAACATCTCACCGACGCTGCCGCCGAAGACGGTCTGGTCGTGGGAGAACACCGCGACGGGGCGGCCGTCGACCGTGCCGTGCCCGACGACGACGGCGTCGCCGTACATCGCATCGTCGCGGCCCGGCATCTTCATCAGCGCGCCGATCTCGACGAAGCTGCCCCTGTCGAGCAGCATGTCGATGCGCTCACGAGCGCTCGGGATGCCCTTCTTCGCGCGCTTGGCGATCGCGAGTTCGCCGGCCGGCTCCTTCGCGATCTCCAGCTTCTCGCGCAACTCGGCCAGCTTCTGTGCCGTGGTGCTCACTTCTTCGTTCAGCTCCTCGAGGCCTCGATGTCGGCCAGCTTGCGGGTCAGGTCTTCCCCCACCTTCGAGATGTACGGCTCGTCGACGATCTGCAGGTGATCGCCGCCGACGTGCACGACCTCGAGATCCGCGACGACCTCGCCCCACCCACCGTCGGGCTGCCGGGTCCCGAAGGCCGGCTCGAGATCGATCGCGTCGTCGTGATACTTGTCGGCCATGTACAGCACGACCTTGCCGTCGTAGGGCAGCAGATCCGCGGTCTGGATGGCGCGGTTGTCGAGCCACGACGTGCGCTGGTGCTCGATGATGCCGCCGGGGATCTGCGCCCCGCTCAGCTCGAGCAGACCCATCAGGATGCCGATCTGCTCCTCGTCGCTGCCGGCCTCGGCCAGCAGGTCGTAGGGCAGCGGCGCGTCGACCCCGTAGGTCTTCTTCGCGAACGCCGAGTAACGCTGCCAGCGCTTGCGGATCTCGTCGGGCGTGTCCTCGACCTTCTCACCGGCCATGACGGTGTCGATGAGGCCGACGAGACGCACGTCCTTGCCCTCCTCGCGGAGCAGACGGGCCACCGCGTAGGCCAGGACACCGCCGAGCGACCAGCCGCACAGCACGTACGGGCCGTCGCCCTGGATCTCCTTGATGAGCGGCAGGTACGCCTGTGCGCGGGTGTCGATCGGGCCCTCGGTGCGCTCGAAACCGAACACCGGGGTGTGCGCGGGCAGGCGGCGCAGCAGCGGCTCGTACGCGACCGTCGAACCACCCGCGGGGTGGAAGACGAAGACCGGCACGGTGTCCGATCCCTCGGCGCGGGGCCGCAGGGTGCGCACGAGTCCGTCGATGCGATCGGCGGATTCGAGATGCTGACGGACGGTCTCGGCGAGCTGCTCGACGGTCGGGGCGGAGAGCACGTCGTCGACGGTGATCTCACCCTCGGCCCGCTCGGTCAGCCGTGCCGCGAGCTTCTCGGCGACATCGCGGTCGAGCTTCGGCAACGGGTTGAAGATGCCCTTGGCCGACTTGCCCGTGACCACGGCCCACGAGGCGAAGGTCAACCGTTCCGCGGCGTCGCGCGGCGGCACGTCGACACCGCTCGACTCCTGCTCGGGCTCGGCCGTCTCGGGCGCGGTCTGTGCTTCGGCTTCGGCTTCGGCTTCGGCGAGAATCTGCTCGGCCTCGCCCACCGCGGTGGTGTCCTCGACCTCGGGAAGATCGTCCTGCTCCGCAGCGGCGGCGCGTTCGGCTGCCTTCTCGGCGGCCTGCTGCTCGGCGAGCTGCGCGACCTCCTCGCGGTTCTCGACGGCGTATCGCAGGTACTTCGCGACGTCGCGCAGGCTCGCGTCCTTGACCGCCGACAGCTGCAGCTGCGGGATGTCGAACTCGTACTCGACGCGGTTCTTGATGCGGACCGCCATGAGCGAGTCGAGGCCCAGCTCGATGAGCGGGATCTCGGCGGGCAGATCCTCGGGCGCATAACCCATGGACTCGGCGACGATCAGCGTCAGGCGGTCGTCGAGGCTCTGCGATCCGTTGGGATCCCACTGGTCGCCGAACGACTCGACGACCTCGGGAAGCTCCTCGGCCTGCGCGGCCGGCTTCGCGGCCACCGCGACGGGCTCGGGCAGCGGCTCACCGGAGGTGACGACACCCTCGTGGACGAGCGTGAAACCGTCGCCGGTGTTCGCGTGCACCTGCAGTGACGCGCCACCCGGGTGCCGGGTGAGCGTCGTGGTGAGGGTGCCGGTCGCGGGAACGTCGGTGTGCGGGATGGACGCGGTGAGCGTGACATCGGACAGCACCTGCGAGGCCGCCGCGACGACCAGCTCGGCCGCATCGGTGACGGCGGATGCCTGCACCTCCCACACGTAGCGGCCGTCGGGCAGTGCGACCCGGGCGCCGGGCGCGCGGCCGTTGCCGGAGGTGCCGATGCTGGCGTCGACCCAGTACGGCTTGCGCAGGAAGGCGGTGCGCGGCAGGTCGGCGTAGTCGCCTTCCGGCAGCAGCGTCCTCAGATCGACGGACTGCCCGTGCACGTACAACTGCGCGAGCGCGGTCAGCACACCGAGGGACTCGTCCTCCTTGCGCTTGAGCGTCTGGATGAACTGGCCGTCCTGCACACCGGCGTCGAAGGCCGTCGCCGCGACCGACATGAGCGTCGCGGGGTTGGCGTTGAGCTCGACGAAGGTGGTGTGCCCGTCGGACAGCGCCTGCCGGATCGCCTGCGTGAAGTACACGCTGTGGCGCATGCCCTTGGTCCAGTACTCCACGTCGTGGATGCCGTCGTGACCTGCACGGTAGAGGGTCTCCTGGTCGACCGACGAGTACAGGTCGACCTTCAGACGGTGCGGTTCGATGCCGGCGAGCTCGGCCGCGAGCTCGCCGAGGATCGGATCGACCTGCGAGGTGTGGCTCGCGCCCTTGGTCTGCAGGACCCGGGCGAATTTCTCCTCGGCCTCGGCACGCGTGACGATCGCGTTGACCTGCTCCTGCGGGCCACCGATGACGGTGTGCGTCGGCGCCGCGTAGACGCAGACCTCGAGCTGCGGGAAGTCGGGCAGCACGTCGGTGATCTCGGCGGCGCTGTACTCGACGAGCGCCATGAGGCGGATGTCGTCGCCGGTCAGGCCGGATTCGGCCTCACCCATCAGACGCGAACGCGAGCAGATGACGCGCACGGCGTCCTCGAGCGAGAGTCCGCCCGAGATGTAGGCGCCGGCGGCCTCACCCATCGAGTGGCCGACGACCGCGGCGGGCTCGGCACCGTGGTGGCGCAGCAGCGCGGCGAGACCGATCTGGATCGTGAAGATGCCGACCTGCGCCGTCTCGACGTCGTAGTCCTGCGCGTCGTCGAGGAACTTCTCCTTCATGGAGTAGCCCGACTCGTCGTAGATCAGCTCGTCGACCTCGTCGACGGCCGCCGCGAAGACAGGGTTCTCCAGGTACAGCTGCTTGGCCATTTTGCGGTGCTGGGCACCGAAGCCGGAGAGCACCCACACCGCGCCCTTGGAGGCGGGAGCGTCGGCGGTGAACACGCCCTGCGCGGGCTTGCCGGCGGCGACGGCACGCAGACCGGCGATCGCCTCACCGTGGTTGCTCGCCACGACGATCGCGCGGGACCGGCCGTGATTGCGACGAGCGAGCGTGCGGGCGACGTCGGCGAGCGGCGTCGTGCTGCCCTTCTCGGTCTCGAGCCAGTCGGCGAGATCGGCGGCGGCACGGCGGCGACGCGACGGCATCGCAGCGGAGACGGCGAGCAGGACGGGCAGCTCGCGGGCCTGCTCGGTGGTCTCCGCGGCGGGGATCTCCTCCGGCAGGACCTCGACCTCGGCCTCGGACGCTTCGAGCCCCTCGGGGCCGGTGTACTCGCGCACGACGACGTGCGCGTTCGTGCCACCGAAACCGAAGCCGGACACACCGGCGACGGCGCGACCGGTGTAGCGCGGCCACTTCGCGCCCTCGGGGATGACCTTCAGGTGCGCGCTGTCGAACGGGATGTACGGGTTGGGCGCCGTGTAGTTGAGCGTCGGGGGCAGCTGATCGTTCTGCATCGCGAGAACGACCTTGATGAGACCGGCCGCACCCGCGGCGGACTCGAGGTGACCGAAGTTGGTCTTGGCCGAACCGAGCAGGACCGGCTTGTCGTCCTCGCGGCCACGACCGACGACGCGGCCGAGCGCGTCGGCCTCGATCGGGTCGCCGAGCACCGTGCCGGTGCCGTGCGCCTCGATGTAGTCGACACCGGACGGCAGGATCTGCGCGTCGCGGTAGGCGCGGCGCAGCACGTCGACCTGCGCTTCGGGGTTGGGAGCGGCCAGGCCGTTGGAGCGGCCGTCCTGGTTGACGGCCGAACCGGCGATCACCGCGAGGATGTCGTCGCCGTCGCGCTCGGCGTCCTCGAGACGCTTGAGCACGACGAGACCCCCGCCCTCGGCGCGGATCATGCCGTCGGCGTCGGCGGAGAACGCCTTGATGCGGCCGTCGGGTGCCATGACGCCGAGTTCGTCGAAGCCGAGGGTGCCGGCCGGGGCGAGCAGCATGTTGACGCCACCGGCGAGGGCGACGTCGGCTTCGCCGTTACGCAGCGCACGTACGGCCTGGTGCACGGCGACCAGCGACGACGAGCACGCCGTGTCGAGCGTGACCGACGGGCCGTGGAAGTCGTAGAAGTACGACACGCGGTTCGCGATGACCGCGGTGGAGGTGCCCGTGAGCGCGTAGGGATGCGCTGCGGACGGATCGCCGACCGCGAGGAGCATGTAGTCGCTCGCCGAGCTGCCGATGAACACACCGACCGAGCCGCCCTTGAGGTCGCTCGGCGGGATGTGCGCGTGCTCGAGTGCTTCCCAGGTCAGCTCCAGCGCGAGGCGCTGTTGCGGGTCGACCATCTCGACCTCGCGCGGCGACATCGCGAAGAACTCGGCGTCGAAGCCCTTGACGTCGTCGAGGTAGCCGCCCCTGGTGTTGGCGTTGCGGATCGACTCCCACACGGCGGGATCGTTCTCGAACTCCGACCAGCGGCCCTCGGGCAGATCGGAGATGCCGTCGCGTCCGGACGCGAGCAGCTCCCACATCTGTTCGGGGGTGTCGACGTGGCCCGGCAAACGGGTGGACAGACCGACGATGGCGACGTCCTTCGAACCCGCCGCGGCACCGACCGTGTACAGGGCGGAGTCGTCCTCGGCGGGTGCCTCGGGCTCACCTTCGATGATGCGCGTCGCGAGCGACGCGATCGTCGGGTGCTGGTAGGCGATCGTCGCGTTGAGGGTGACACCGAGGAGTTCCTCGATCTCACCCGCCATGGCGACGGCGTCCCGGGAGGACAGCCCGAACTCCTCCATCGGACGATCGTCCGAGATCTGGGAGACCGGCTGCCCGGTCGCGTCGGCGATCCAGTTGCGCAGCCATTCGCGCAGCTGCGCAACCGTCATTTCAGTGTCAGACATCAACCCACCACGCTACCCGGGAAAGAGGACATTCGTTCTTACACGCTGTCCGGGAAGGCCTGCTGCTGGTAACCACCACGCAGCGTTCCCTCGACATATGCGGTCTTGCACGCCCGACGCGCGATCTTTCCGCTGGACGTACGGGGGATCGAACCGGCCGGCACGAGCAGCACGTCGCGGGCGGTGACACCGTGCCGGGACGAGATCGCGGCACGTACCGCGTCGGCGATCGGCTGCGGATCGGCCTTGCCGGCGCCGGGAGCGCGCTCGGCGACGATCACGAGCTGCTCCGACGAATCGTCGGCATCGAACTGCAGGCCGGAGGCGTCGTTGTCGAACACCTCGCGCGGCAGCTGGTTGGCCGGCACCGCGAACGCCGCGACGAAGCCGGGACGCAGCGCGGAGCTGGCCTCCTGCGCCGAGAACTCGAGGTCCTGCGGGTAGTGGTTGCGGCCGTCGACGATCACGAGGTCCTTGACGCGACCGGTGATGTAGAGCTCGCCGTCGATGTAGACGCCGTAGTCGCCGGTGCGCAGCCACTTGCTGTCGTCCGGGGTGCCCTCGGCGTGGCTGCCCTCGGCCAGACGCTTGGTGATGCGGTTGTGGAAGGTGTTGTCGGTCTCTTCCTTGCGACCCCAGTAGCCGATGCCCATGTTCTCGCCGTGCAGCCAGATCTCGCCGACCTGCTCGTCGGGCATCTCGGTGCCGGTCTCGGCGTCGACGATCGCGGCCCACTGGCTGCGTGCGACGTAACCGCAGGAGACCTGCGGGATGGCGTTCTCGGCATCGGGCTCGACGCGCATGACCCGGCCCGCGTTGAGTGCGGTGCGGTCGACGTAGATGACCTTCGCCTCGTCGCTGTGACGGGTGGAGGAGACGAACAGGGTGGCCTCGGCCATGCCGTAGGACGGCTTGATCGCCGTGCGGGGCAGACCGTAGGGCCCGAATGCCTCGTTGAACTTGCGCATCGACGACGTGGTGACCGGCTCGCTGCCGTTGATCAGGCCGATGACGTTGCTCAGGTCGAGTTCTTCGCCCGGCTTGGGGACCGCGCGTGCCGCAGCGTGCTCGAACGCGAAGTTCGGGGCGGCGGCGAAGGTGCCGGCACCGTCGGAGACGGCGGCGAGCTCGCGGATCCAGCGGCTCGGCCGGGCCACGAAGGCACGCGGGCTCATGATGGTGATGTACTTGCCGCCGACCGCGGGCAGGATCACCGTGAGCAGGCCCATGTCGTGGAACAGCGGCAGCCAGGTCACGCCGCGCGACGACTCGTCGAGCTCGATGGAGTCGGCCATCTGGATGACGTTGGTGAGCACCGAGCGGTGAGTGATCTCGACGCCGGCGGGAACGCGGGTCGAGCCGGAGGTGTACTGCAGGTACGCGATGTCGTCGGTGCCGATGGGCGGCCGGTTCCAGGACTCGGCGACCGAGTCGGGGATGGCGTCGACGGCGATCACGCGGGGACGCTGCGCAGCGGGGAGCGGGCGGAAGAACTGCCGCACGCCGGCCGCGGACGAGGTGGCGGTGAGGATCGCGCTGGGGGTGCAGTCGCCGAGAACGGCGTGCAGGCGATCGGTGTGGCCGGGCTCGTCGGGATCGAACAGCGGCACGGCGATGGTGCCGGCGTAGATCGCGGCGAAGAAGGACACGACGTAGTCGAGGCCCTGCGGAGCGAGGATCGCGACGCGGTCGCCGGGAGCGGTGACCTGTTGCAGGCGCGCGGCGATGGCCTTGATGCGCACGCCGAACTGATCCCAGGTCAGCTCGTGCACCTCGCCGTCGCGTTCCCGCGAGTAGTCGATGTACCGGTAGGCGAGGTCGTCACCGTTTGAAGCGAAGTTCCCCTCGAGGTGATCGAGCAGGGTCTGCCCTTCAGGCAGCCTGATCCGCCCGTTCTCATCGATGAACTCTTCGAACCCGACGCTCAATTCCTTCTCCCTGTCGAAGCGATCCCACAACCACTCGACATGGTTGCGCCACTAACTTTTCCTCCGCGCCGGCGGATCGTCGTACCGATACCGCCCCCCACGGCTTCCGGCGGTCCGTTCCTCGAACGTGTCCATCGACCCCAGATCACGAATATGTTACAGATCGGCATCACGCGCACCCACGCAAAGTGCGGTCGCCGGGAAGAACGCTTCCCCTCGCACACGGGAAACACAAAGATACGACATGGTCGTCTTCACACACACATTCCGCGCCCGTCGAACGAGACGAGCACACGATCCGATTGTGTGCGAGGGTTTTTCGACGCCGACACCGACCGACGGTGCAACCCGCCGCCCTCTGCTGCCCAGGATCGGCGCCCCGGTACGTACGCCCGACCGAGGCGAGAGCTCGTGACAAGGATCATTCCCGGTCGCGGGCCGTCGCTACGCCCCCGGAGGGGGCCGGCCGTTCGCCGTGCCGTCACTGGCACCATGAACCTCTTCTCCTGTGGCAGTCGTCGTGCGCCACGATCCCGGACGGCCGGGCCGCAGCCGAGGGATGAGTCTAAAGGCAGCCCGTCTTTCGAGTGTACCGGGTGGTGAGATCGGACACTACCGGCGAGTAATATGTGGGAGGGTTCACTCGGACCCGAACCTCCCCCGCGTGCAGCGACGGCCGCACCTCATTCTTCTGCGGGTTCCGGTGCGGCATCGATCTTCTCCGCCGCCCAGTTCGCGATCCACTGCGTCGCGGTCGTGCCGTTCTCGTCCACGACGTAGGTGTTGTACATCGCGTGGATCGGGTTGTTGACGTACTCGAGCAGGCGCGGAGCGGCCGACATCCAGTTGGCGGGATTCAGCGCGTTCGGTGGTGCGTCACAGATACTGTCCGTGGGCGCGCAGATTTGGATCGTGCGGTCGTCGAGCTCCCCGAAGCCACCGGGACGCGCGCCGGTCATCGTGATCCCCGGCAGCCGCAGGCCGTCGAGCGACAATTCGGCGCCCACTCCGGCGACGGGCGCACCGATGTCGGTGCCCGAGACCCCGTCGCGGCGACCGTCGGCAACGAGTGCGACACCGAGCACCCGGTCGGCGGGGACCGGGCCGTTGCCGGCACCGATCTGCGCGGCGACGTCGCCCACGATCACGGCGCCCTGCGAGAAACCGGTGAGCACGTAGGTGGTCAGCGGGCACTCGGCCGAGCGTCGCGCGAGGATGTCGGTGGTGGCCGCGAATCCCTCACTGCGGCTGTTGTTGTAGGACTGCTGGCCGTCCGGCGGGATCGCGATGGGGTTCGAGAACTGCGCGACGTACGGCACCGTGTAGACATCGGCGCGTTGGGCGTCGAAACGCTCCTGCAGCGGCCTCGTCACGTTGAGCATGAGCGAGTACGGGTTCGCGGCCGGAGCGTACGGATCGTCGCCCACCGCGGACTCCCAGGTGCCCGGCACCGCGACGACCTGCACGTCGGGGCACGAGGCCGGCTGCGACTGCGGCTCCTCCGGCCCGGGCGGGGTAGGAATCGGCGACGGGATGTCCAGCCGCCCCGCGAGCATGTACCAGAGCACCAGCACGATCGCCAGGACGAGCAGCGCCCCCACGACCACGATCCTGCGTCCGCGACGCTGCTTCGTCCTGACCATTCGTGCTGTCCCCGCGTTCCCTAGTTGCAGTACGTCTCGCCGGCGACGGCGATGTACGTGTCGGCCGTCGAGGAGGCCTGATCCTCCGACAACTCGACACCACCGGCTGCAGCATCACTACCCACGAGCGCGGTCACGAACACCTTGATCTCCTCCGGCGACCCGCCCTGCGCCTGGGCGCTGCAGATGTAGTCGGCGATGTTCACCGCGCCGGTCTCGTCGCTGGGCTCGACGCCCTCGGCGCGGAGACCGTCGAGGAAGGCCTGTGCGCCGGGCGTGGGAGCGGGTGCCGCGCCCGTGTCCTCTCCGGCATCGTCGTCTCCGGCAGCGGGCGAGGACGGAGCCGGGGACGCCTCGCTCGTCTCGGTCTCGCCCGTGGTCTCGGCCCCGGCTGCGCCGGGGGATGTCTCGGCCGCGGAGGTCGATGTCGACGCTGAGGTTTCCGTGGCGGCAGACGTCGTCGGCGTGTTCGTCGCGGTGGAGTCGTCGCTTCCGCACGCGGAGAGAACGGCCGTGGCGGTCAGTGCCGCAGCGAGGGCGCCGAGGACTCGGGTCGAGCGTGAGCGGGTCCGTGCAGGCATGTGGTGGGGTCCTCACATCCGGGATGTCGGTCGAACTTGGTCAGATGCGCCCCAGGCTACAGAGCGGCCCGTGCGGCCGGTAGGAGCGTCCCTCCTCCCCCCGGTTACACGGGCCGACCCTGCTGTCGTTCGGTTACGGCTGCAGCTTCACTTCGTCGCCGTCGAGGGTGATGAAGCCGTTCTGAAAGTTCTGCTGGACACCCTTGCCGTCCACGGCCGGGAACTCGTCGCTGATCGGCAGGCCCAGACGTCCTTCGGCACCCTTCTCGGCGAGCCACGCCTCGAGGATCTTGCCGCGGACCGGCCAGGCACCGGTGAGCGGGCTCCAGTAGATGTTGCCGTGCTGAAACTCGTTGAAGCGACCGTCACCCCCTGCGGGCTGCTCGCTGGCCGTCGGGTAGCCCAGGACTCCCGTCTCGTAGCCGAGCTGGGAGTACTTGTCGAGGATCATGCCCTGCACGCCGTGGGCGCCGGTGTCCTCGCTCCAGTACATGGCGCCGATCTCGAAGCCCTGGACCGCGCCGCGGCCGTCGGGGGTCGCCGCCTCGTCGAGGATCGGGTAGCCGAGCGGTCCGCCCTCCCAGCCCTGGTTCTTCCATTCCTCGAAGATCTTTCCGCGGACCGCGTGGGCGCCGTGCTCGGGCGTCCAGTAGATCGCGCCGTTCCGGAAATGGTTGAACCGTCCGCGTCCGTCGGGTGCGACGCGTTCCTCGGTGGTCGGATAGCCGAGCTGCCCGGCCGGACCGCCGACACCCTGGTAGGCGCCGCCGATCGCACCCGCGACCGGCACCGTCGTGCCGTCGGACGAGAAGACGCGGCCGAAGCGGAAGTCCTGCACCTTGCCACCGGCGACGTCGTATTCACCGGTGAGGCAGTCGCCGAGCCAACCGTTCACGTTCGCCACATCGCCGAAGGCGCCGGTGGGGTTGCACTCGGGCTTGTCGACCTCGACCCCGAGGGTGTTGGCGAGCTGCGGCCACAGCTGGTGCAGTTCGAACTCCCAGTACTTCCACGTGTGGGTGCCCGACGGCCGGTACACGATCTGGGCGGGGATGCCCTGCTTCTCGAGCTTCGTCGCGAACGCCTGCGAGGTGAGGCGCGAGAGGATCTCGAGGCCCATGCCGGCGTAGTTGGTGCTGACCCCGGGGATGCCCGACGGATCGTCGTGGGGGCCGGTGGTGCCGCTGCCGCTCGAGACGTACAGGCTCACGCCCTCGAGCTTGTCGGCGAGCAGGTAGGGATCGTGCGACTCCCAGCCCTCGGAGCCGGGCGCACCCCACATCGCCTCGGAGTCGAAACCACCGGCGTCCTGCATCGCGTAGTGGATGGCCTCGGGCATGCCGAGGGTGGTCGTGGTGAGGATGCCGGACAACGACGCCGCGAACTGCGCGAAGCCCGGGTTGCGGGCGGGTAGGAACATCGCGGCGGTACCGCCCATCGACAGGCCGACGACGCCACGCTTGTCGGTGGTACGCCAGTCGCGTTCGAGCAGCGGAGGGAGCTCCTTCGTCAGGAAGGTCTCCCACTTGTAGTTCTGTCCGTTGTTCTGATCGATCCAGTCGGAGTAGAAGCTCGACTGGCCGCCCACCGGCAGCACGACGTTGACGTTCTTGTCGGCGAAGAATGCCTCCGCATCGGTCTCGAGCGTCCACCCGTTCTCGTCGTCGCGCGCGCGCATGCCGTCGAGCATGAACACCGACGGGAACTTCGCGTCGGGCTTGCTGTTCCAGTCGCGCGCGAGCAGCAGCTGCACCTGGATCGGCGTCCCCATCGACGGCGAGTCGATCCACAGGGCGACGCGGCGATCGGTGAGCCAGTCGACAGAGCGGACGGTCGCACCGGAAGTGCTCGTCGGGCCGGACTGGGCGATGAGCGGATCGGCGGTAGCCACCGAGACGGTGGTCAGACCTGCGGCGACGGGCGCGACGAGAGCTGCGGCGATCAGTGCGAGCGCACGGGATCTTCTGCGCCGCGCACCCGCGACGCGAGCCACTCTCCTGCTCGGCCCCGTCCGTCGCTCACCGTGCTCGAGCTCAGTTCGCATCTGCATCGCTCACTTTCTGCGTTGCCGGATTTCCTGCCGAAGTGCGGCTTCGGGTGGACCGCGACGGCGGCAGTGGCAGGGCGCCCGGCTGGGTATGCCGACTCGGGATACCGGAGTCCCGGATGTTGTTTCTACACCGGCGGCGCCCGGAATCGCGGGTGCCGCGCTGTGACAGGTGAGAAAATTGTTGCAGAAAGTTACGACGCCGCCCACTCACCGGATCGGTGAGCGGGCGGCGTCGTTGCTAGCAGTGCGTACCGGAGATCAGAACGCGTTCAGCGCCTCGAGGATCTGCGGGCGTGCCTTCCACAGCTGATCCTCCCAGTACTTCCATGCGTGCGTGCCGCGCGCCGGGAAGTCGAAGGTAGCCGGGATGCCGAGCGTCGCCAGCTTGAGCTGGAACGCGCGGGTCTGGGCGAGGGACAGCGCCTCGAGCGCCATGCCGTTGGCGGTGTTGTAGTAGCCGACGAAGCCCTGCGGGTTGTCGTGCTCACCGGGCAGACCGCTGGCGGCCGAGATGTACAGCGACAGACCCTCGAGCTTCGGAGCGAAGACGAACGGGTCGTTGCGCAGCCACGCCGGGCTCCACGGCGGGCCCCACATCGAGTCGACGTTGAAGCGGCCGGCGTCGAGCATCGCCACGCGGATGGCCTCACGCATGCCGGGAGCCGACAGGTTCAGGTAGCCGGACAACGACGACGCGAACTTGAACTGGTCGCGGTGGTAGGCGGCCAGGGTCAGGGCGGCGGAACCGCCCATCGACAGGCCGAGAATGCCGTTGTTGTTGCGCGACACGCCACGGGTGGCGAGATAGTCGGGCAGCTGCTCCGTCAGGAACGTCTCCCACTTGTAGGTGATGTCCTGGCCGTTCAGGTTGGACGGCGCGTACCAGTCGGTGTAGAAGCTCGACTGTCCGCCGACCGGCATGATCAGGCTGACGTTGTCGTTCGCGAACTGCTGCAGGGCGTTCGTCTCGAACGTCCAGGCGTTCACGTCGTCCCGAGCGCGCAGGCCGTCGAGCATGTAGAGCGCCGCGTCGCCACCGCGCGCGGCCCACTGGATCTGAACCTTGATCGGGCCCATGTCGGACTCGACGAAGACCTCTTCGAAGCCCCCTGCAGGCGCGCGGTGCGAGACCGGCGCTCCCTGCGCCGGCGCGGCGACGGCGGCGGTGGTTCCGACGAGGCCGGCAGCCACGGGGAGGACCAGAGCTGCGGCGGCGGTGCCGAGCAGTCGCCGTCGAAGGCCCTGCCTCAACCTCGGGACAAAACGCATGAACAATGCTCTCTTTCTCGTCTGCGGCGTCCGCGTTCGCGTCCCCCGGATTCCGGCGATGACGACCGCGGAAGGCCGCCCCAAGTCACACTGCGGTCAAAACTGTAAAGGACCGCGTGATCTCTGACAAACCCTGGTTTCAACAGCTCTTGGGCACCTCTTGACCTATAGGTCAAGCACGCGCTGCCGGAATGTTACCTATCCGTGATGCGTCGTGATCCTATCGAGACAGTCGAAGGGGGCCAAGTTGATCTCGGTGTCCGGCCGTCACCCCCGCGGCGGTGGCATCGGCAGGTCACAGCGCTGGATCTCGTACTTCGGCACCCGTTCGATCCGGTACGAGGCGTAGTCGAACGCGTTGCGCAGGTTCCTCTTGAACAGTGCCCACGTGAGTTCGGCGCTCGAGGAATCGATCATCTCCCGGGTCTCGGGACAGGTCAGCGCGGTCTTCGCCATCGCGACCCAATCCTCGTCGAGATAGCCCGGCATCCACGGATGGACGTCGACCATGCCCGAATCGGCGACCACCCAGTCGGGGAACAGGATCTTGTCATGGCCGATCCGGCCGTCCTCGAGACGCTCGGTGTGCGCGGCGAGCGGGTAGGCCAGGCCCATCTGGTCGACGACCCGCACGTCCAGACCGGTGTTCATGCTGGTCATGCCCAGGTTCAGGAAGAACACCGTGTGCCCGGCACCGCCCGGTGGGATGGGCTCGGGTGGCGGCACGACGTCCCACGCGTCGAAGGAGGGGGTCGGCAGCAGCAGCCCGCCGTTCGGGGTGTTCGCGATGGCCTCGACCATGGCCCGCATACGTGGGTAGTCGAGATAGTCCTCGGCCAGGATGGGATGCAGATGCCCGGTGTTGAGGGCGTAGAAGGCGCGCTCGTCGACGATGCCGGATCGGCCCACCACGGCGCCCTCGGTCATGCCGGTCGTGTTGGCCGCGGCGGCCGTCCACACGACGGTGCCCAGCCACAGCACGGCCAACGCACCCGCGACCTGCGTCGGCCGGTTGTTGCCGAGCTCCGCCCGGTCCGGGATCCGCAGCGGGACGACGGCGACGGGCAGGAGCAGGCAGAACAGCGGCGGCAGGAGGACGCGGCCGTGCATGAAGTCGCCGCCCACACGCAGCGAGTACAGCGCGAGCAGCACACCGGAGCCGAGGAACAGCACGACGACGGCGGTCGGTGTGCGCAACAGCTTCTGCGCCCAGGTCAGCGTGGCCCGCACGTCGCGCGGATCGGGACGCGCCGCCGCTGCGGTGAGGCCCACCACCTCACGGCTGGTCGCGAGGACGAGCGCGGCGAGGACCGCGAGGACCAGCAGCGGCAGCCACAGCAGGTACGGCGAGACGAGGTTGCCGAGATATTCGAGGCCCTGCGACCACTTGGCACCACCGGCGTCCTTGGCGACCGCGGTGTTGGGATAGGGCAGTCCGTAATAGCCCATGCGCCAGATCTGGTAACCGATCGGGATCATCCCGGCGACCGCGACCATCGCGACCCGGATGCGCAGGTCGAGGCCGGGCGCGAGGAACAGCATCGCGAGTGCGAGCACCGCGACCAGCGCGAGTTCGGGTCGCACGAGCGGGCCGAGTCCGGCGACGAACGCCGTGGCGAGGATCTGCCCGGTACCCGGGAGCGATCCGTCCCCTCCCGGCGTGGGGGTCGCCCACCGGGCCATGAGCAGCCACAGCAGGCCGAGCCAGCAGATCACCAGGCAGGACTCGAGGCCCGAGGTGGCGAAGTCGCGGGCCGGGGGCACCGCGATGTAGACGAGGACACCGGCGGGCAGGAGCAGCACGGTGCCCGTGGTGGCGCGCAGTCGCCACCGGTACAGGCGTGCGGCGCCGAGCATGGCGAGGACGATCGCGCCCGTCGACAACACGAGCGCGATCGTGAGCACCACGTATTCGAGGCGGAGGCCGGTGAGCCATCCGCCCGCGTAGACGATGTACGTCCACGCGGTGGAGGTGTTGGCCTCCACGCGCTCCCCCGCGTTGAACACCGGCCCGTTGCCGGCGAGGAGGTTGCGCACGGTTCGCAGGACGATGAGACCGTCGTCGGCGATCCAGCGCCGCTCCCACGCTCCCCAGAACATCAGGAACGCGGAGACGACCACACCCGCGGCGAACACACCGCCGGTGAGGCGGTCACGCCGAACGGGCCCGACCGTACTGGACGGTCCGGCCTCGGTGTCGTGGACGCCGTGCACGACGTCAGAAGAGGTAGACAGCACCGCCGACCACCAGGATCCACACCACTGCGAGCAACTGCAGCACCCGGTCCTTCAGGGCGATCTCCTCGGGTTCGCCGGCTTCACCGCCGTCGACGTCGACCGCGTAGCGCAGGATGGCGACGACGAACGGGACCATCGAGATGGCGTACCAGTTGGAACCGGCCACGTTGTCCTGTTCGAACGCCCACAGGCCGTAGCAGAGCACGACCGCCGTCGCCGCGACGGTCCACACGAACCGCAGGTAGGTCTCGGTGTAGTACTCGAGCGACTTGCGGATCTTCGCGCCGGTGCGGGTCGCGAGGCGCAACTCGGCGTACCGTTTGCCGGCCGCCATGAACAGCGACCCGAACGCCATGATCAGCAGGAACCACTGCGACAGCGGGATCTCGGCGGCCACGCCACCGGCGATGGCACGGATCAAGAAGCCCGACGAGACGATGCAGATGTCGAGCACGGCCTGGTGCTTGAGCCCGAAGCAGTACGCGAGCTGGATGCCGATGTACACCGCCATGACGACGGCGAGCTGCCAGTTCGCGATGAACGACAGCACGATCGAGCCGACGAGCAGCACCGTCGCGAGGATGTACGCGAGTCGCACCGGGAGCACGCCGGCCGCGATGGGCCGGAACCGCTTGGTGGGGTGTGCACGGTCGGCTTCGACGTCCATCGCGTCGTTGACGAGGTAGATGCCCGAGGCGGCCATACAGAAGACGACGAAGGCGAGCGCGACGGGCAGCAGCACGTCGACCTGGGTGACCGAGCCGGCCGCCATCGGGGCCGCGAGCACCAGGACGTTCTTCACCCACTGTCGGGGACGGACCGCCTTGACGATCCCGGCGCCCAGGCTCTTGGGCGCCTCCTTGACGGGCGCCGGTTCCTCGCTCATCGATCTCCCCACTTCGTCTCTGCCCGCGCCACGACGGCCGCGGACGCCGCACCGAGTGCCGCACCCGCCAGTACATCCGTCGGATAGTGCACGCCCAGCACCAGGCGGGACAGCATCATGGGCGGCACGAGCACCGCGGGAAAGGGTAGCCCGGTGGTGCGGGCGAGTAGCACGGCCGCCGCAGTCGTGGACGTCACATGCGACGACGGGAAGCTCAGCCGGCTCGGCGTGGACACGTTGACCTGCACCGTCGGGTCCACCGGCCGCGGACGGCGCACGACCCGCTTGATGACGACGGACGCCGCGTGGGCACCGAACGCGCCGACCGCCACGCTCGCCCACTTGCGGCGACGGGGACGGTCGACGAGGGCGCCGGCGGCGCCGATCGCGATCCAGCCGAGAGCGTGCTCACCGAAGTGCGACATGCCGCGGGCGATCGTCGTCGCTGCGGGTACGGCACCAGCGGTGGCCTGGACGGTCTGCAGCACCCGCACCTCGGTGTCGGTGCTCTTCCAGTGACGTGCAGCCGCAGTGCCGGGGTCAGTTGCCGATTCCGAAGACACGCTCCCACTCCTCCTTGCTGGTCAGGGCGGGAACCGCGTCCCGGTACCGCTTCTTCATCTCGGGGAACCGGCGCGCGAGTTCGCGTCGCAGCCTGAGCGCCTCGGTGAGCAGGGCCTGGGCCTGAGCACGGTCGCGCTTACGGTAGACGACACCCCGACCGTCCGCCGTGGTGACCGTCACGCCGTCGACCTGCGAGAGCAGGAACCACCGCGCGTCGATGGTGGGCACGTTCAGCTGCGGCCGCTCGTGGTGCTCGCGGTTCTCGGGGCGCACGTTGTGCAGCACACCCTTCGCGAGACGCCTGACCTTCGCGACCGCACCCTCGGGCAGTCCGACGGCCCCGACCTCGGCGCCGGATGCCATCGGCAGTTCGGTCGACGACGGCAGCACCACGGCGTCGGGGAAGTTCTTCCGGAGCGCGTGCACCTCGCCGAGGGCACGCGGCAGCAGCTCGAACAGGTTCTCCGGACCGGCGAGGAAGTCCTCGATGGCCTTGTTCTGGATCGCGACCGTCGAGTACTCGAGACACACGAGGTGCTTGATCGTGGCCTTGATCGTGTCGAGCACCATCGGCTTGGCGTCGCCGTGCTGGTGCAGCGCGGCCACGACGAGCCGGTTGCGCAGATGGAAGTACGCCTGCCAGTCGATGGCGTCGTCCTTGTCGCTCCACGCCATGTGCCAGATCGCGGCGCCGGGCATCGTCACCGTGGGGTAGCCGGCGTCCCGTGCCCGCAGGCCGTACTCGGCGTCGTCCCATTTGATGAACAGCGGCAGGGGCTGGCCGATCTCCTCCGCGACGACACGCGGGATCATGCACATCCACCAGCCGTTGAAGTCGACGTCGATGCGTCGGTGCAGGAGCTTCGAGTTCTCCCGGTCGCGCAGCGGCTTGGTGGAGAAGTCGTGGTCGTACTCGACGTTCGGCGCGGCACCCCACATGAAGTTCGAGCGGTGGATGACCTCGCCCATGGTGTGCAGGTGGCTGCGTTCCTGCAGGTTGAGCATCTGCCCGCCGACGAGCATGGGCTTCTTCGCGAATCGCGACAGGGCGAGCGCGCGCAGGATCGAGTCGGGTTCGATCTCGATGTCGTCGTCCATGAACAGGATGTACGGGCTGGAAGTGGTCTTCAGCGCCTCGTACATGATGCGGCTGTAGCCGCCGGAGCCACCGAGGTTGCCCTGGTCGTGGATGACGAGACGGTCGCCGAAGGGTTCGGCGGCCTCCGCGAAGTCGGCCTCGTCGCGAACCTTGCGGGTGCCCTGGTCGGGGATGATGACGGCGTCGACGACGTCCATCACCAGCGGGTCGGACGCGAGCGCACGCAGCGCCTTCACGCAGTCGGCAGGGCGGTTGAAGGTCGGGATGCCCACTGCGACCGAGGCGTGTCCGGGCGCCTCGACAGGTGCGTACCAGCCGGCGGCGTGCAGCGTGACCTCGCTGTCGGTGGTCACGTCGAACCACAGCCAGCCGCCGTCCTCGAACGGCCCCAGGTCGGCTTCGATCTCGACGACCGTGTCGGACCCGCGGAACTCGCGGCCGGTGACGTGGATGCGGCTCGAGTCGGCCTTGCTGCGGTACAGGTCGACGCGGCCGTGGCCGGTGAGTTCGAGTCGCAGCACCACCGAGCCGAGCGTGCTCCAGCGACGCCAGTAGCTCGCCGGGAAGGCGTTGAAGTAGGTGCACAGCGACACCTCGGACTCGGCGCCGATCGCCAGCGTCGTCCGGCTCGTCGCGTGGGCGCGACGCGCGTTGGTGGGCGACTCCTCGAGGTAGAGCGTGCGCACGTCGAGGGGCTCGCCCGGGCGCGGCAGGATGATGCGCTGCAGCAGCGACCGGCCGAGCAGTTCGTCCTCCGTGGCGGGGGTACTCGCCGCCTCGTGCTTCGCGACGGCCGCGTGCTTCGCGGCGCTCACGAGGCGTCCCCGGCGATGGGCGCTCCCGAGTCGAAATGCGGGGCGAGGACGTTGTCGAACATCGAGAGCGCGCTCGCGATCGCCATGTGCATGTCGAGGTACTGGTAGGTGCCGAGCCGGCCACCGAAGAGCACCTTGTTGTCCGCGGCTTCCTTCTTCGCGAGGGAGCGATAGGCGTTGAGTTTCTCGCGATCCTCGGGGGTGTTGATCGGGTAGTACGGCTCGTCGTCGTTCTCGGCGAAACGCGAGTACTCACGCATGATGACCGTCTTGTCGGTCGGGTAGGTGTCGCGCTCGGGGTGGAAGTGCCGGAACTCGTGGATGCGGGTGTAGGGCACGTCGGCGTCGTTGTAGTTCATGACCGGGGTGCCCTGGAAGTCGCCGGTGGGCAGCACCTCGGTCTCGAAGTCGAGGGTGCGCCATCCGAGCCGGCCCTCGGAGTAGTCGAAGTAGCGGTCGAGCGGGCCGGTGTAGACGACGGGGGCTTCCGGGCTCGCGGCACGGACCTCATCGCGCACCTCGAACCAGTCGGTGTCGAGCCGGACCTCGATCCGCTCGTTCTCCGCCATGTTCTCCAGCCACGCCGTGTACCCGTCGACCGGCAGGCCCTCGTAGGTGTCGTTGAAGTAGCGGTTGTCGAAGGTGTAGCGGACGGGCAGCCGGGCGATGTTGCCGGCGGGCAGTTCCTTCGGGTCGGTCTGCCACTGCTTGGCCGTGTAGTCGCGGACGAACGCCTCGTACAGGGGGCGGCCGATCAGGGAGATCGCCTTCTCCTCGAGGTTCTTCGCCTCGGCGGTGTCGATCTCGGCGGCCTGCTCCTTGATGAGGGCGCGTGCCTCGTCGGGGCTGAAGTACCGGCCGAAGAACTGCGACACCAGTCCGAGACCCATCGGGAACTGGTAGGCCTGGCCCTTGTGCATCGCGAACACGCGATGCTGGTAGCCGGTGAAATCGGTGAACTGGTTCACGTAGTCCCACACCCTCTTGTTGGAGGTGTGGAACAGGTGGGCACCGTACTTGTGGATCTCGATTCCGGTTTCCGGTTCGGGCTCGGAGTATGCGTTGCCACCGAGGTGGTGGCGACGCTCGATCACGAGCACTCGCTTGCCGAGCTGCGTGGCCGCGCGCTCGGCGATCGTCAGTCCGAAGAATCCGGAGCCGACGACGATCAGGTCGTACTCACCGGTGGAGGGCTGGGGCGCTGATGCAGCAGTCACGGGAGACCAGGGTATGCGACTCCGTCGCGGAGGTGCCCTCTCGGTCCGGGCGGACCGAGAGGGCCGTCACACTCACACGTAGTAGGTGAGCGCGTCACGGACGAATTCGGCGCCCTCCCGTCCTCCGTAGTTCGCCGCGAAACGCTCGTCCTCGACGTACATGTCGGCGAGACCGAGCACGTACTCCCGCGGACTGCCCGCCGCAGTGCCGCCTCCCGGGGTGCCCGGAATCGACGACAGCCAGGCGACGTGCCGCCGCGCGAGGTCCTGCGCTTCGGGGCCCGCCGGGTCGAGACCGGCCCGGGCCGCCGCGATCCAGTCATGGTTCAGCTGCTCGACCTGCTTCATCCAGTCGTGCCTGGCGGCGTCGTCCATGCCCCGCCACCAACGATCGCCCGAGTCGTAGGCGTCCTTGCCCCACAGTTCGATGACCTCGTCCCGGTACTGCGTGTGGTCGAACCCGTCGAACACTTCGTCTGCCACGAGTTCCTCCCCTCTCTCCGTCTTCGCCAAGGTGGTGCGCACCGCCGCGATACGGCGGTCCAACTGCCGGCGCTCGTGTTCGAGCAGGTCGAGGTGGGTGCGCAGTGCGCTCGCGGTGTCGTCGTGACCGGCGAGCACGTCGCGGATGGCGGGCAGGGCCAGTCCCAGATCGCGGAGCAGCAGGATGCGCTGGAGACGCACGAGTGCGTCCTCGTCGTAGAACCGCATGCCGTTGCTGCCGGTGCGGCTCGGATGCAGCACCCCCACGTCGCCGTAGTGCCGCAGTGTGCGGCTGGTGACACCGGCGGCGCGTGCCAGTTGCTGGATCGACCATTCCCGCACGTGCCCACCTTCTTCTTTCCGGCTACGCCCAGCGTGCATCTTGACGTTGCGTCAATGTCAACCATCGTCGTCGCGGTGCCGGAACGCCACCGGCCGCCCGCCCTGTTCGGGGCGACCGGCCGGTCGAGATGTGCCGTCGGGTTACTCGGCGCTACCCGTGCTCGGGAACCAGTCCTTCAGGAAGCTCGCGTCGATGACCTGAGCACCGAGGTCCGGTGTCCACACGATCGCGCCGCCGGTGAAGATCCGGAACTTGCCGATCTCGTCGGGCAGCATCAGCTCGGGGCCGATGGGCGAGCCGAGCACGCTGTCGACGCCGCCGAGGTCCAGATAGGCCTGCTCGATGGGCGAGGTGCCGGTGCCGCTGCCGAAGGGATCGGTGCCGGTTTCGGGGCCGGGTTCGGGTGCCGGAGTGATCTCCGGGGCGTCCTCGTCGATGCCTTCCTTGACGGTGAACCAGTCGGAACGCAGTCCCAGCTTGGTCCGTGCCTCGGCGCCCGTCGTTTCGATGGTGCGGTCGGAGCCGACCACGCGGACCCGGGTCACGCGACCGCCTTCGGGTCCGAGATTGTTGCGGGAGAGCACCTCGAATGCCTGGAGGTCGCCGACGCCGAACTTGCTGCCGATCTCGGCCGCGGTGAAGGTCTTGGCCCATTCGCGGTTCGGGGCGACCTTGTCACCCTCGTCCTCGACGGGCGGGAAGGTGCCGCCGGCCGAGTAGCCGCCGGTGGAGGCGGAGAACTCGCTGCGCACGACCTCGCCGTCCTTCATCAGGACGGTTCCGCGGGTGGTGCGCACACCGTCGTCCGTGCGCGGATCCTCGACGCCCGACCCGCCGTAGACCTGACAGTCCGTGGTGTCGCAGGTCTGCCACTTCTCGTGGCGCTTCTCGGCGAGGGCGTAGGACCGCGCGGCGATGGCCTGCGCCCGCAGCGCCTCGGCACCACCGGTGTCGGCCCAGGCGGGCAGCGCCTCGGCGGGGACCACGCTGCGCAGGTAGTCCTCGACGTGGAGGCGGTTGACGGTGCGCGGGGCGGTGCCGTCGAGCACCACACCGAGGGCACCGCGGTAGGTCTTGTCGTCCGAGCACATCGTGAGGTGCTCGTTCGCGGGACGGTCCTCGGCGAGGTCGATCGGGTCCACCCACGGCAGGTCGGTGGCTGCCTGCCACAGCACGTCGCCGCTGCAGCCCTCGGTGACGACGACGTTCGCGCCGCCGTCCGGGGTGGGTGTCAGGTGCGCGGCCTCGCCGGGCGCGAGTTGCTTACCGGCGACGATCATGCCGGTGTCGGAGTAGACGTCGAGGGTGTGGTCGTCGCGCGCCATGAGACGGACCGCGATCATCGCGTCGTCGACCGTGCCGAGTTCGGTGCCGCCGTAGTAGTGGCCGATGATCCGCTCGGCGGTCCACCCGTCCTGGGCGTAGCCGTAGGCACCCCACTGCCCCATGCCACGACCGTGGCCGTGACCGAAGCCACTGAACGTGAAGGGCGTGTCGGCCGAAACCGCTTGCACGACACCTGGTGCCGCCTGGTTGCTCTGGACGAGCGCGCCCACGCCGGCTCCGACGAGCAGCGCGGGAGCGACCCCGATCGCGGCGGCACGGGCGACGGAGGGACGCCATCCGTTGCGCAGCGGCCTGCCGAGGATGATGCGCCGCCTCCGGATCTTGCCTCTGCGCCCGATGGACTGTCGTGACATGACGTTGCTCCCTCGTTGTCGCTGTAGGCGCGAACTCGTGATCCGCGATATCGGACAATTTCGACCGATCCTCAAGCTCAGGTTGAGGCTTAAGGTTTGCTGCGTCTAGTGTGACAAGAGTGACGGAGCTAGGCAACAAATGTCACAGAAGCAACACAAGAATCACGAGTTACAGAACTTTCGTGTCCGAACCGGGCCACGGAAGCGACACGTAAGGGACGATCCGAAGTCGGAACCGTCCGCTGGAGCACCAACGACAGGGAGTAGCAAACAGTGCCGCATCGCCGCCCCAAGCCGTCGATCGTCCTGGGTGCCGTCGCCGCCCTGGCCGTCGCGACGCCCTTCGCCGTCACCGGGCTGACCAGCACCGCTCCCGAGATCCGGAATGCCAACGACACCGTCGAGGCAGTGGCACCCGATATCGCGGAAGTCGTGCTCGCCTCGGTGCCCGACCTGATCATCCCGCTCGAGGAGCTCACCGGTCTCAACCTGCCGGACCTCAGCCTGAAGGAGATCGTCGACGGGCTCCCGCAGATCACGACTGCTCCCGACCCGAACGGCGGACTCGTCCAGCGCGTCGGTGCGACCGTCAAGGAACTCACCCGCGACACCCCGTTCAGCCTCGTCGCGCTCGCCGCCGAGGACGTCGCCGCCACCGACGCGCTCATCCGCGCGCAGCAGGACGACGGCAGCTGGGGTCCCTGGACCGCGACCGAGCCGATCGAGACGCGCGCCGACGACGCCACCAGCGAGGGACGCACGGGCACGGAGCCGATCTACGTCGGTGCCACCCGTGCGGTGCAGGTGCTGCTGACGCCGCGTCCCGGCCCCGAACCGAATCTCGCCGGCGCGGAGGCCCCGCCGGCACCCGAAGCCCCCGCTCCCACTCCCGAGGCACCCGCCCCGGAGGCACCGGCGCCCGAAGCTCCTGCTCCTGCAGCCCCGGCGGAGGCCCCGGTCCCCGCCGACGAGGCACCCGCGCCGGTCCCTGCACCCGCAGCCGATGCACCCGACCTCGGATACGTGCCCGCGTCCTCGTCCAAGCCGCTGCGCGAGAACCCGCTGCAGGCGGCCGCCGAAGCGGTCAGTGCCGTGCTCATCTCGCCCGGCAGCAGCGAAGCGGACGCGCGACTCGAGGACATCGCGAGCCCGCTCGGTAACTCCGGCCTGAAGGTGATCACCCGCCAGCAGTGGGGCGCCGACGAGTCGATGCGCTGCCAGACCCCGACCTACGACGACTCCCTCGGTGGCGCGACCGTGCACCACACCGCGGGCAGCAACAACTACTCGAAGGCCGAATCGGCCGAGATCGTGCGCGCGATCTACGCGTACCACGCACGCACGCTCGGCTGGTGCGACATCGGATACAACACCCTCGTCGACAAGTACGGCCAGATCTTCGAGGGTCGCGCCGGTGGTCTCGACCGCAACGTCCAGGGCGCACACGCGGGTGGATTCAACGAGAACACCCACGGCATCGCGATGATGGGCGACTTCTCGACCCAGGCCCCGCCGCAGGCCGCGGTGGAGTCGGTCGGCAAGTTCCTCGGCTGGCGTCTGGCCCGCGCGGGACTGAACCCCAAGGGCCGCACCACGATGTACTCCGAGGGCACATCGTTCACCCCCTACCCGCAGGGTGCGGCGGTGGATCTGCCGATCATCTTCGCGCACCGCGACGTGGGCAACACCAGCTGCCCGGGTGATGCCGGCTACTCGCAGATGGGCAAGATCCGCGATATCGCCGTCGCTGCGGCAAAGGGCGGTGGCGGTGGCACTGCCCCGCAGCCCTCGAACCCGTCGCCGTCGAACCCGCAACCCTCGAACCCGCAACCCTCGAACCCGTCGCCGTCCAATCCGTCGCCGTCCAATCCGTCGCCGAACGTGCCGGACATCAACGTCGGAGCGCTCGCCTCGGGCTCGGCCGGCACCGCCGAAGGTGTCGTCGACGAGCTGATCCGCCTCAGCGGTCACCCGCTGGTCCAGAAGTGGCTCGCCGAGGGCGGCGAACTCGGACGGCTCGGACAGGCGGTGACCTCGATCCTTCCCGCGGTCAAGAGCGGTTTCGAACGAGTGAATTTCGTCAACGGGGCCATCTACACGTCACCGAACGGCGGCACGTGGACGGTACTCGGCGAGATCTACAAGGCGTGGGAGAAGAACGGACTCGACGCTGGTGAGCTGGGGTTGCCCACCAGCGACGAGTACCGGGTGCCGGACGGTTGGCGTTCGGACTTCGAGTTCGGCTCGCTGATCTTCAACGAGGTCACGGGTGTCGTCACCAAGGTGCTGCGCGCCTACGACGACGCCTACGACCAGGCGATGCAGGATCAGCCGGCCGACGTCGCAGGACCCGCACCCGAGGGTGCTCCTGCGCCCGGACCCGAACCGGCACCTGCGCCGGAACCGGCACCCGAACCGGCGCCCGCGGGCTGACCCGCAGCGCACCGGTAGGAACGAGTCACCGCCACCACCGTTCGAGAACGCGGGCCACCCCGTCCTCGACGTTGGTGGCGGTGACTTCGTCTGCGACCGACTTCGCGTCCGGATGCGCGTTCTCCATCGCCACACCGTGACGCGCTACCGACAGCATCGGAATGTCGTTGGGCATGTCGCCGAAGGCCACGAGATTCTCGTGGGAGACACCCAGTAGCCGGGCCATCTCCTGGAGACCGGAAGCCTTCGTGACCCCCGCCGCGGAGATCTCGATGAGCCCGTGGGTCGTCGAATAGGTCACGTCGACCAGCCCGTGCAGTTTCGGCACGAGAGCCTCCGCCATCTCCCGGCTGGTCGCGCCGGGGAGCCGGACGAGCAACTTGATGGCGGGCTCACTGATCACCTCGTGCTCGGCGAGTTCGGTGTTGTCCGGATTCAGCCAGGCATGTTCGTAACCGGGAGCGCTGACGAACTGCGGCGTCGCCGCGTCGTGGGCCCGATCCCCCACCCGCTCCGCGGCCAGACCGCAACCGGGAAGCACCGACGAGGCCACCTCGGCGAGCCACGCCAGTTCGTCGACCTCGAGCACCGCGGCGCTGAGCACACGGTCGGTGGAACTGTCGTAGAGCACGGCACCGTTCGCGCACACCGCCATGGGCGCGTAGCCCAGCTCGTCGACGACCGGCGCGATCCAGCGCGGCGGGCGGCCGGTGGCCAGGACGAACGGAACACCGGAGTCGACCACCGCATGTACCGCGGCGCGGGTCCGATCGGACACCTTCTCGGTGTCGTCGATCAGGGTGCCGTCCACGTCCGTAGCCACCAATCCGGGACGCACCGCGTCCGTGGAAGCAGGACGCACCGCGTCCGTGGAAGCAGGACGCACCGCGTCCGTGATGTGGTCCCGATACGGCTCTCGACTCGACTGTGCGTTCACTCCGTCATTGTGCCGAAGTACCGCGGTCGCCGCCTGCGTCATCGTTGCCGCTACCGGCAGCACCTTCACGGGCGGCACGTTCCCGGGCCTTCCGGGCGCGACGCTCGGCGGCCGCGGCCTCGTCCAGGGCGGTCGCCTCCTCGAGGGTCGGCGCGGATCCGCCCAGGCGGCGGGGCACCCAGTAGGCACCGTCCTCGTGGATGTAACCGTCCTGGACCCGGTGAAGCATCTTCTCCATGGTCGCGTGGAGCTGCGCGGTCATCTCCGCTGCCGGCTCGAACGGATGGATGGGGGCGCCCACCTCGATGGTGATCGGGGTGTTCGTACGTCCGAGCCGCTTCGGGTGGCCCTTCGTCCACACCCGCTGCGACCCCCAGATGACCATGGGGACCACCGGGACACCGGCTTCGTTCGCCATCCGTGCCGCGCCGGACCGGAACGCCTTGAGTTCGAAGCTGCGGCTGATCGTCTCCTCCGGGAAGACACCCACGAGCTGACCGGCACGCAGCGCCTCCACGGCGAGTCGGTAGGACTCGCCGGCGTCGCCGCGGTCGACGGGGATGTGCTTCATCGCGCGCATCATGGGGCCGGAGATCTTGTGGTCGAAGACTTCCTTCTTCGCCATGAAGCGGATGTACCGCTTGGTGACCCGGGCGGGGATCCCGGCGTAGGTGAAGTCCATGTAGCCGGTGTGGTTGATCGCGATGACCGCACCACCCGTCGCCGGGATGTTCTCCGCCCCGGTGATCGCGAACTTCAGCCCTTGCGCTGCGAAGAGCGTGCGGGCGACACCGATGATGGTCCGATAGAAGGGTTCCACGCCGGTCAGCCTAGCGGGGGCCGGTGGAGGAACGACCGTGATCATCGTCGAAAGGCCACTACTGTGCGCACCCTCGCCCGAAAGCCCGACGTACTCGCATTCGCCGGCCTCGCCGTCGCCGTGGTCCTCACCGTCGCCGGTTGCGAGGGCGACGGGCAGTCCGGCATCCCGACCGAGAGCCCGGAACCGACCGCGGCGGAAACCGTCGAGGAGACCACCCCCGCCGCGACGCCCGCGGTGGTCGTCGGGGACGTCCCCGGTAATCCCGCCGCCACCGCGGCGCTGCAGGCATGGACGAACGACCTCGTCGGCGGCATCGATGTGGTGGACAAGTGCTGGACGATCGCCCCGGAACGGGCCCGGCAGATGTACGCCGACGTCGACGCGATCACCGCCGCGGTGCAGCAGCCGGGCAGGGACGGCCAGTACGCGGTGACGTGGTCGGCCGGTGGCATCGACCTGTCCGTCCTGCGCAGCGAGATCGCGTCCGGCTACGCGTGCCCGTACGTGAACCCGACCGGCGCGCCGGGCTACACCGACGAGGACGCCCGCTATGCCGTCGAACGATTCCTCGGACGGGCGATCGGCGCGCCGGTGGATCCGGACGACACCGAGGAGCGGTACCCACTGGTGTGCGAGGCGCGGGGCACGTGGGATCCCTGGGGCACCGGGAACCCCGGAGTGCCGCCGCTGGCCACCGATCCCGACGTCGTCGGTGACCTCGAATCCTTCGACGCCGCGGCCGCTTCCGTCACCCCGGTCTCGGAGGTGTACACGAATGTGACGATTCCGATCGTCGAGGCCGGTACACCCCGTGACCTGGTGGTCCTGCTCACCACGGGCAGCAACGGGTACTGCCTGGGCGCAGTGGACTGACGGGCGGCGCCTACTCTGGTAGGCGTCGGTCAGCACGTCAGGAGGGTACGAAGTGCAGATCACCAGCGTCGGACACGCCGGTTTCCACATCCAGACCGAAGCGGGGTCCATCCTGTGCGATCCGTGGGTCACGCCCGCGTACTTCGCCTCGTGGGTGCCCTTCCCGGACAACACCGGTCTCGACTGGGACGCTCTCGGCAACGTCGACTACCTGTACGTCTCGCATCTGCACAAGGATCACTTCGATCCCGACACGCTGAGCAAGCACGTCAACAAGGACGCGACCGTCCTGCTGCCCGACTATCCGGTACCGGACCTGCGTCGCGAGCTCGAGAAGCTCGGTTTCTCGAAATTCTTCGAGACCACCGACTCCGTCAAGCACCGGCTGCGGCACGGCACTATCGAGGTCGCTCCGCAGGCTCCGCTCTCGCCGGGCGATCTCGACATCATGATCATCGCGCTGCGTGCGCCGGCCGACGGACCGATCGGCGACTCGGGCCTGATCGTCTCCGACGGTGAGTCGACCGTGTTCAACATGAACGACGCGCGGCCGATCGACATGGACGTCATGCACGAGGCGTTCGGGAAGATCGACATCCACCTGCTGCAGTACTCGGGCGCCATCTGGTACCCGATGGTCTACGACATCCCGAAGAAGACCAAGGCCAACTTCGGCAGGCAGAAGCGCCAGCGCGGCATGGACCGTTGCCGCAGCTACATCGACCAGGTCGACGCGACGTGGATCGTGCCGTCGGCCGGTCCGCCGGTCTTCCTCGACGACGACCTGCGCGACCTCAACGACGACCACGGCGACGAGGGCAACATCTTCCCCGACCAGCAGGTCTTCCTCGAGCAACTGCGCATCCACGGCCGCGAGGGCGGTCTGCTCATGATCCCGGGTTCGGTGGTGGACCTGAAGGGCAGCGAGCACATGACGATCACGCACCCGATCCCCGACGAGCAGGTCGAGGCGATCTTCACGAACAAGGCCGCCTACATCGAGGACATGGCGCAGCGCTTCGCTCCGGTGATCGCGGCGCAGAAGGCGGCCTGGGCTCCCGCCGAGGGCGAGCCGCTGCTGCCCGCACTCAAGGCGAAGTTCGAGCCGATCATGGCGCAGTCCGATCTCATCTGCGACGGCATCGGTTACCCGGTGGGTCTGGTGATGGGCGACGAGACCGTGGTGCTCGACTTCCCCAAGCGCGTCGTGCGCGAACCCATCGAGGGAGAAGGCAAGTACCGCTACGGTTTCCGTATCGCTCCCGAGCTCGTGCGCACGGTTCTGCGCGACGACGAGCCCGACTGGGTCAACACGATCTTCCTGTCCACCCGGTTCACGGCCTGGCGCATCGGCGGATACAACGAGTTCCTCTACACCTTCTTCAAGTGCCTGACCGACGAGCGCATCGCGTACGCCGACGGCTGGTTCGCCGAGGCGCACGACGACTCGGCGTCGATCGAGTTGGGCGGCTACGAGATCCAGCGTCGCTGCCCGCACCTGAAGGCCGACCTGTCGAAGTTCGGTGTCGTCGACGGCACCACGCTGACCTGCAACCTGCACGGCTGGCAGTGGGATCTCGAATCGGGCCGCTGCAAGACCTCGAAGGGTCACGAACTGCGCAGCACCAAGCTGTGATCCGCATCCGGTAGTCACCGCTCCCGTTCGGTCCCGGCGGGTCGCGCCGCGGGCAACAGCCTCGGCACGACCACGCCCAACCCGACCAGCGGGAGCACCGTCACCGCGACCAGCGCCGCCATCGGCAACCACAGCGAGCCGATCGCGTAGGCGGCGAAGACCGCCACCGACAGCACCTCGCTCGTCAGGCCGACGACGGACGAGACGGTCGCGCGGGCACGACCGGACATCGTGTCCTGTAGGCGCGCCTCGGCGACGATCGCCGTGTTGTGCAGCGCGCCGTAGCCCACACCGATCGCCGTGAATCCGGCGATCCCCCCGGCGAGTGCACCACCGGCGAGTGCACCACCGGCGATCAGTGCCGATCCGACGATCACGACGGCACCCATGGTGCGGCCGCTCATCGTCGCAGTCCGTCCGGCGGTCGCGGCACCGACCACCTGTCCGACGGCCGTCAGCGCGACCAGCACCGGCACGAATCCGGTCTCCGCTCCCGATTCGCGTGCGAGGAGAGCGAAGTACTCGTCGAAGGCGAGGCAGGCGAGCAGGGCGGCCGCGAGGACGACCGATCGTCGCACCACCCGGTCGGTGCGGATCTCGGACGTTCCCGCGCGCAGCGACGACATGTAGCGGACGAGGACGGTGTCGCCTCTGCCGGCGATCTCATCGGCCTCCTCCACCTTCGGTGCGGCGGGAAGCGTTCCCACGAGCGCGATGTCGACGACGGTGATCGCGACCGACACCCAGCCCACGAGCGCGTAGCCGCCGAGTTCGAACAGCGGTGCCGCCGTGAGGATCGCGACGAAGACACACGTCATCTCACCCGCGTTGGCGTATCCCATGATCGCCGCGTACCGGTGTTCGCACCCGCGCGCGGCGAGTTCGTCGTACACGAGGGCCTCGAAGGTGCCGGATTTCATCGACTCGCTGATGCCCCATAGGACGAAACCGAGCGCGAATCCCCAGTAACCGGGCCACACCAGCCACATCGTGAACGCTGCCGTGAGCAGGGCTCCGCTGCCGAACAGCAGACCGCGACGGGAGACGGTGTCGGCCCACGCACCCGACGGCACTTCGGAGACGAAGGCGACCACCGACCACAGGACGAACAGCGAGGAGATGGAACGGGTGTCGAGACCGTGATCCTCGAACAGCAACGCGTACAGGCCGTAGAGCGGCACGAACTCACGGACGGACGCGTACGCGACCACCCGCGCGGACAGCGAGGTCACCGGATCGGATCAACATCGACGGCGCATGCAACGAGAATGGCACGCCCGGCTCCACATGTCACCCCTCCAAAAGGTGGGATACGGTCGGTCATCGTGAGCACGGACGAGCAACAGCAGCGGCAGCGTACCTACACGTGGGAGGACCCGGCACCGACGTCGGCGGCCAACCGCGACATGCACGGACTCGACTTCCTGCGCGGGCTGATGGACGGGACGATCCCGCACCACCCCACCTCCCGCACGCTCGGCTTCACCGTCACCGATGCCGGCGAGGGCTTCGCCGAGGTCACCCTCGAGCCGCAGGAGTTCCACGCCAACGCGGTGGGCAGCATCCACGGCGGCGTGCTCGCTACCCTCTTCGACACCGCGATGGGCTTCTGCGTGTCGAGCACCCTCGAGGCCGGGGTCGGGTACACGACCCTCGACCTGCAGGTCCGCTACGTGCGTCCGGTGCAGACCGGCAAGGGCGTCATCCGTGTGCAGGGCTTCTGCGAGCACACCGGACGTCGCACGGCGACGGCGCGCGGCGAGGCCCGTGACTCCGAGGGCCGCCTGCTCGCGACGGGTTCGACCACCTGCCTTATCCTGCGCTGACAGTTCTCAGGCGCCGGGTTCGAGCACCTCGCGTCCCACGAACGGGACGAGAGCCTCGGGCACCTTGACCGAACCGTCGACCTGCTGGTGGTTCTCGAGCAGCGCGACGAGCCAGCGGGTGGTCGCGAGCGTGCCATTGAGGGTCGCGGCGGTCTGCGGCTTGCCGTTCTCGTCGCGGTAGCGGATGTTGAGGCGACGCGCCTGGAAGGTCGTGCAGTTCGACGTCGACGTGAGCTCGCGGTAGCGCTCCTGCGTGGGCACCCAGGCCTCGCAGTCGAACTTGCGGGACGCCGACGACCCGAGATCGCCGGCGGCGACGTCGATGACGCGGTACGGCACGTCGATGGCGGCGAGCATGTCGCGCTCCCAGGCCAGCAGACGCTCGTGCTCCGCCGCGGCCTCCTCGGGGCGGCAGTAGACGAACATCTCGACCTTGTCGAACTGGTGCACGCGGATGATGCCGCGGGTGTCCTTGCCGTAGCTGCCCGCCTCGCGACGGAAGCACGACGACCAGCCCGCGTAGCGCTTCGGCCCCTTCGACAGGTCGAGGATCTCGCCCGAGTGGTAGCCCGCGAGCGGCACCTCGGAGGTGCCCACGAGGTAGAGGTCGTCCTCCTCGAGTCGGTACACCTCGTCGGCGTGCCGGCCGAGGAAGCCGGTGCCCTGCATCACCTCGGGGCGCACGAGCACGGGCGGAATCATCATGGTGAACCCGTTCGCGGTGGCCTTCTGGGCGGCCAGCTGCAGCAAACCCAGCTGGAGCAGCGCGCCGTAACCGGTGAGGAAGTAGAACCGGGCACCGGAGACCTTCGCGCCGCGCTCCATGTCGATGAGCCCGAGCGACTCGCCGAGCGCGAGGTGGTCCTTGGGTTCGAAGTCGAAGGTGGGCAGCTCGCCGACGGTCTCGAGCGTGACGAAGTCGTCCTCGCCGCCGGCGGGCACGCCGTCCTGCACGACGTTGGAGATCGCGAGGTGCGCGCGATCGAAGGCCTCCTGCGCGGCGTGCTGCTCGGCCTCGAGTTCCTTGACCTTCGCCGCCAGCTCCTTGGCGCCGTCGAGCAGCGCGGGGCGCTCCTCGGGAGACGCCTTGCCGACCTTCTTGCCCAGGGCCTTCTGCTCGGCGCGTGCGTTGTCGCCGGCGAGGACAGCGGCGCGACGGGAGGCGTCGGCCTCGAGCAGCACGTCGACGAGGCCCGGGTCCTCTCCCCGCATGCGCTGCGACTCGCGGACGGCGTCGGGATTCTCGCGGAGGAACTTGAGGTCGATCACGGAATCGAAGCCTACCGCTGCCAGAGTTCCAGGTAGTCGTCGCGCCCGAACATCTTCGCTGTGTCCTCCGCGGTGGGGTGCCCGTGACGCGGGTCGGCACCGGCCTCGGCGAGCACCCGCACCACTGCCTCGACGCCCTTGAAGACCGCCCCCGAGAGAGGCGACTGGCCGCGGTCGTTGAGCCGGTTCACGTCGGCTCCCCGCTCGACCAAGACCTGTACGGCCTCGGCATGACCGTGGTAGGACGCCAGCATGAGCAGCGTGTCGCCGGTCTCGTTGGTGAGGTTCACCGGTACTCCGGCGTCGACGTACGCGGTGAGGGTCTCGACGTCTCCCTGGCGGGCGGCGTCGAAGGTCTGCTTGGCGATCTCGAGAATCTCGGGATCGATCGGGTCGTCGGCCATGAGCCGAAACTACCTGCGTCCACTCGAACAGGCATGATGGAAGTGATGGCCGAAGACAACAAGCCCAAGCCCGACCGGCGCCCGCCCTCGGCGCGGTTGACCCGACGCGCCCTCGTGCTCGTTGCGGCCGGTGCCGTCCTGGCGGCGATCGCGACGTTCGTCGTCGCGGGGTTCCAGGGCGCCGGCAGCGGGGACGACAGCGCCGGCGCCAACATCAGCACGACCGGCGCGGTCGCGGGGGAAGCGTTCGGTACCGCCACCACCGGCGATTGCCTGACCTGGAGTGCTCTCGACGCGAGCGACCTCGCGAAGGTCGACTGCGCCGAGACGCATCTGTTCGAGGTGGTCGCCGACATCGACCTGAGCCTGTATCCCGGCACCGAATGGGGACCGGGATCACGCTTCCCGTCGGTCACGCGCTTCACCGAGCTGCGCGACGAGCAGTGCGCACCCGCCGCGATGGACTATCTCGACGGCCGGTTCGACCCGCACGGCAAGTTCAGCATCGGCCTCATCAACCCCGGCGAGGCGGGCTGGGCGGCCGGCGAACGCACGCTGCGGTGCGGTCTGCAGTTCTCGTCGACCACCGGCAACCTGCTCCCCATCAAGGGCCGGGTCGCCGATCAGGACCAGTCGCGGGCCTGGGACGTCGGCGTCTGCATCGGCATCAACAACGGTGTGCCTGCCGACCCGGTGGAGTGTTCCAAGCCGCACGCCTTCGAGGTCGTCGCGGTCGTCGACCTCGGTGGGCAGTTCCCGGGCGGTCTGCCGAGCATCGAAGACCAGGACGGCTATCTCGAGGAGACCTGCACGCGCCTGGTGAACGAGTACCTCGGCGACCCCGAGGCTCTGCGCAACAAAACCCTCACGTTGTTCTGGGACAACCTCGACTACGACAGCTGGCTCGCCGGCAGCCGCAAGGTGAACTGCTCGATCGGCAAGCAGGTCGAGGGGGGCGGATTCTCGTCGATCACCGGCAGCGCCAAGGGCGACATCCTCATCGACGGCCAGCCGCCCGTGCCGCCGCCGCCCGTGCCGGAAGGCCGGTCGCTGCCGACGCCGCTGCCGGGTGCCGTTCCCCTGCCGGGGTCGTGACGTGCCGGTGCACCTGGAGGACGAGCACTTCGAGGAGCTCGTCTCGGAAGCGCTCGACGAGATTCCCCGCGAACTCGCGCGGGCGATCGACAACGTCGTGGTCCTCGTCGAGCCCCGCCACGAGGAAGAACCCGACCTGCTGGGTCTGTATCAGGGCGTCGCGCTGACCGAGCGCGACAGCCACTACGCGGGATCGCTACCGGACACGATCACGATCTACCGCGACGCGATCCTCGACATCTGCGAGAGCGACGACGACGTCGTGCACGAGGTACTGGTCACTGTCGTCCACGAGATCGCGCACTATTTCGGAATCGACGAAGAGCGCCTCCACCAGCTGGGCTGGGGCTGAGGCGCTCTTCGCGATCGGTACCGGGTGCTACTTGTTGCGGGCCGCGGTCGCCTTGTCGAGGCGGGGTCCCTTGGCCTTGCGCTGACCGAAGTGCGGGCTGAGCGTCGACACGACGAACATGATGACGGTTCCGACAGCGACGACGGCCACGGTGAGCCACACGACGATGACGCCGAAGAGTTCCAACATGCCCGGTTACCTCCACAGTCGATGTCACTTCGAGGCAAACGGCACACGTCCGCCCCGGGGGTCACCCTACCGTCCGCGTTCCGCCGGGTGACGACCGACTCCGCCCGCGCTCCGGTGGGGGACTCAGAGGGTGGTGAAGTGCTCGAGCTTCGGCGCTCCCGCCAGGAGGGGTCCGAGTTCGGTGATGGCACCCTCGCCGGCGCGGAACTTGCGGTAGGCGGCGTCGTGCTCGGCCGAGCGCCACTTCTCCACGACCACCCAACGGGCCTCGTTCTTCTGATCCACAAGGATCTCGATGCCGTCGCATCCGTCGAACTGTCGCGTCTCGTCGAGCGCGCGGGTCATGACCTTCTTCGCGTCGTCGAGGGAGTCGGCCTTGAATTCGAGTTCGATCAGAGCGGTGAGCGCCATGGGAGACCTTCCGTGATGTGCGAGGTGACTGCTCATCACATTTCCCCATGGATGAGAACTGCGCAATACCTCTGCGGAAACGGGACTATCGGGAGGCCGAGGCGAGAGCGGGAAGGACGTGGTGCTCGAGCAGCGGCGCGAGATCGTCGGGCAGCGGAAGGGCCGCCGGGTCGAGCCAGCGCGTCTCCGCGATCTCCGCGGCGGCGCCGGCGACCTCCACGAGCGGGTGTTCGTAGACGGTTCCTTCGAGCCGGTAACCGGGCTCGTTGGCGGCCTCGGCGTCGAAGACCCCGACGAGACGCAACGACGACAGATCCAGTTCGGCGCCCAGTTCCTCGGCGCACTCGCGCACGGCGGTCTCGGCGGGGGTCTCCCCCGGATCCGGCTTTCCTCCGGGCAGCATGAACCGCGACGTGTTCCGCTTCCGCACGGTGAGCACCTCACCGGCGGCGTTGCGGAGAACGACGGCGCTCACTCTGATCACACGGTCACGAATCGCGGGGTGCTGGTTCACCGGACCAGCTTAGCCTCGATGCACCGATCCGCTTGAGCGTGGTGGGGCCGGCCTGATCGTGGCGGGCTGACGACTCGTGGGCAGGGGTGAGTTCCGGGCGTCTCATCCCGGTCGTCCACTTCGTTCTCGGTCGTGCCGCAGTCGCGGCGATGGTCAGCTGGCCGTTGCCGGTGGTGGTGTGTGCGTGGTCGTGAACAGGCGATCGAACGCGGTCTGCCAGGGCCAGGCCTCGGGCAGGTGAAGAGTGATGCGACGCGCGGACCGGGCGAGGCGTGCCGGCACCTGGATGAGGGTGCGGCGGATCGTCGCGGTCGTCGCCCTGGCGAGCCGACCCGCTCGGTCGGCGATCAGCCCGGCAGCGCGGGTGAGGTTGAACGCGATCACCGCGAGAACGAGCCAGGCGCTGTTCGCGGTGAACACCCCGGAGGGCAAGTGCGCGAGCGGCCCGCCCTTCAGATCGGCGTGGACCTGTTCGATGATCGCGTGCCCCCGATGGGTCTTGTCCGCCGCGACGGTGCCCATCGACTGCTTGTCGGTGGTGGTGAAGAACGCGTGGTGCCGGTAGACGTCGAACAGTGTCGGCTGCTCCACCTTGTTCGGGTTCAGGTCCGGGATCCGTCGCACCACCAGTCGCCCGTCGACCCGCTCGGCGATCTTCCGGGACCGGAACGCGGTGAAGGGCACTTCGGCGACCTCTGCCTTCGAGATCCACCGCCCGGTGGTCTCGTCGCGGATCGCGTTCGGGTACTCGATCATCTCCCACGCATCATCCGGAATGGTCGCGATCGCGGCTTTCACCGCAGGGTCCATCCGCACGGTCACCGACACGTCCGCGCCGGCCCCCAGCGCGGTGCCGATGGTGCCGTGCCCGTAGAACGCGGAGTCCGCCCGCAGCAACGGCCGAACACTGCTTCCGGGGTGCATGCGGCGGAGGGTGGCGAGAGCGTCGCCGACGATCCTGGCGGCGCCTTTCGGGGACCCGGTCTTCCCCTGCCGCAACCGCTGGCCGACGATCACCGGCGCCGAGGTGGAGGTGCTGGCGGTGGCGATGAGGGCGTTCAGACCGCGGACCCCGGAGTACCCGAACGACGCACCCTGCTTCTTGTATCCGTGGACCTCGATGATCGTGTCGTCCAGATCCACCATCACCCGCTCACCGCCCCGCGTCTGCAGTAGCGGCGCCCGGGCGGCCAGGCTCACATTCACTCGGGAGGCGACGGCGTCGAGCTGGCGGACGTGCCCGAACCGGAACTCCCGCAGGAACGAGCCGAGCGTCGACGGGGCGAACGTCCGGTCGAACAACCGGCCCATCCCGCCATGGCGCAGCACGTTCATGTCGCTGATCGAATCGGCGCCGGCCAGCATCCCCGCAACCAGCGCCATCACCTTGCTGCCGGCGTTCGAGCCCTTGTCGGTCGGGACGGTCAACCGACCCTGCGCCAGCTCGTCAAGCCCCGCATGCTGGGCGAGACGGAGCATCGGCACCAGGCCCGCGACCGACACGAGATTCGGATCATCGAACACCGCAGACACAGCGGCAGGAGCGTGCTTGAATTGCATCTACGAGATGCCTCTCGGATCGGAACAGTAGAACCCTTAGCAAGCTCTATTCTTCCTGGTCAGAGAGGCATTTCTGCGTCACGACGCCCGACCAAACCCCACCCCATCGGTGCATCGAGGCTTAGGACCGGTCAGAACATGCTGTAGCCACCGTCGATGAGCGTCGTGCTGCCGGTCTGGAAGGACGACGCATCGCTCGCGAGATAGACGGCGATGCCTTCGAAATCCTCCGGGGTGCCCCACCGGCCGAGCGGCACACGGCCGATGACGTTCGAGTTGAAGACGTCGGACTCCTGCAGCGGACCGGTCATGTCGGTGGCGATCCGGCCCTGACCCGGATCCGGTGACGCGCGAACTCGACGGCACAGCCGTTCGCGAGCGCGAGCACCGCGGCCTTACTCGCCACGTACGGCTGGTTGCGTCCGGCGCCCTGCAGCGCACCGAGACTCGACGTGACGATCATCGAACCCCCGGTGCCCTGCTCGACGAGCACACGCGAGGTCTCCCGCATCGTGAAGAACGCGCCGTCGACGTTCGTCGCCATGACGGCGCGGTACCGCTCGGTCGTCGACTCGTGGAACTTCTGCAGCGACGACCCGATGCCGGCGTTGACCACCACGATGTCGAGCCCACCGAAGTCGTCGACGAGCGCCGCGACACCGTCGGTCACGGCCTGCTCGTCGGAGACGTCGACCGTGCGGGTCGCCACACGGCCGGCGAACCTCCCGATGTCGGCCGCGGCCTTCGCGAGCTTGTCCTCGCTCCGGCCCCACAGGGTGACATCGGCGCCGGCACGGGCGAGACCCCGGGCCATGCCGAGACCGATCCCCGCGGAAGCACCCGTGACGAGAGCGCGCTTGCCTGTGAGGTCGAAGATCGAATCCCTCTTCCCTGAAACGATTACGCGTACCCGGCAGCGATGTCGCGGCCGATGATCTCCTTCATGATCTCGGTGGTGCCACCGTAGATCGTCTGGATGCGTGCATCGACGTAGGCGCGCCCGATCGGGTACTCCATCAGATGCACGAAGCCGCGACCCTCGGTGCCGAGGAGGTTCCCGGCGGGGACGCGGGCGTCCTCGAAGACGAGCTCGGCGGTGTCCTGTGCGGCGAGACCGACCTTGTGGAGTTTGCGGCCCCTGCCGAAACCGGGGGTGTCGCGCTCGACGACGATGAGCGAGAAGCCCTTCGACCCCGCGTTCGGATCCGTGCGGCACACCACGATGACGAGATCGGAGTGGATTCCGTTGGTGATGAACGTCTTCTGTCCGTTGATCACCCACTCGTCACCCTCGCGTACGGCGGTGGTCTTCACGCCCTGCAGGTCGGATCCGGCGCCCGGTTCGGTCATGGCGATCGCGCCGATTCGTTCGCCGGTGGCGAGTGCCGGCAGCCAGCGCGCCTTCTGGTCCTCGGTGCCGAGGTGGAGGATGTACGGGATCGCGATGTCGTCCTGCAGTGCGAGTCCGGCGCCGAAGGAGGTCGTTCCGGTGCGCGCGATCTCCTCCTGCACGATGTGCCGGAAGCGGTAGTCGGTCACGCCCGAACCGCCGAACTCCTCGGGTACCCCGAGGCCGACGATGCCGGACTTGCCCGCGGCGATCCACGCCGACCGGTCGACGAGGCGCTCCTCCTCCCACCGCTCGTAGTTCGGTTCGATCTCGCGGGCGAGGAACTCGCGCACGGTCTCCCGGTACGCCTCGTGATCGTCGTCGAAATGGGTGCGTTTCATGGCTTCCTAGGCGTTCACGCGCGACATCATGCCGCTCAGACGCTCCGCGATGAGACTCTCGGCGTCGGCGACGATGCGCTCGACCAATTCCCCCGCGGTGGGGATGTCGTGGATGATTCCCTGGACGGTACCGACCGTCCAGATGCCGGCCTCGGGATCGCCGTTCTCGTAGACGAGGCGGCCGCGGGCACCGGCGACGAGTTCGCGCACGTCCTCGAACTGTCCTCCGCGGTCGAGGATCTCGACGACCTCGCGACTGACGGTGTTGCTCGCGACGCGGGCGGTGTTGCGCAGCGGACGGAAGATGAGCTCGGTGTCGGTCTCACTCGCCGCGACGATGGCTTCCTTGATGGTGCGGTGGATCGGCGATTCCTCGGTGCACATGAAGCGGGTGCCCATGTTGATGCCGTCGGCGCCGAGCGCGAGGGCCGCGACCAGACCACGACCGTCACCGAAGCCGCCGGAGGCGATCATCGGGATGGTGATCTTCTCGGCCGCGGCGGCGATGAGCACGAGGCCGGGGACGTCGTCTTCCCCGGGGTGCCCGGCGCATTCGAAACCGTCGATGCTGATGCCGTCGACACCGATGTCCTGCGCCTTGACGGCGTGCCGGACGCTGGTGCACTTGTGCAGCACCTTGATTCCGGCAGCGTGGAAGTCGGGCAGGTGCGGCGCGGGATTCGATCCGGCCGTCTCGACGATCTTCACACCGGAGTCGATGATGACCTGGCGGTACTCCTCGTAGGGCGGCGGGGTGATCGCCGGCAGGATCGTGAGGTTGACGCCGAACGGCTGGTCGGTGAGCTCGCGGGTGCGTTCGATCTCCTTAGCGAGATCCTCGGGGGTCGGCTGCGTCAGAGCGGTGATCATGCCGAGCGCGCCGGCATTGGCGACCGCTGCGACGAGTTCGGCACGGCCGACCCACTGCATCCCTCCCTGCACGATGGGATGGCGGACGCCGAAGGTTTCGGTGAAGGCGGTGGTCAGCACGGCATGGACTCCTTGCGTGGAGGTGGTTGGAAAGACTCTCAGGCGGCCGGGTGGTGACCCACGACCCGCAGTGCGATCACGATGTACCGCTGGGCAATCCGAGCGGGAGTGAGGGGACCGCCGAGCTGGTACCAGCGGACAATGGACTGGAACATCCCGAGGAGGGCGCGCACGGCCTCCTCGACGTCGTCTACGTCGAACACCTGCTGTTCGACGCCCTCGCGCACCAGGTCGAGCATCATCAGCTCGAGACGCTTGCGGGTCGCGGCGTAGGTCCGGCGGTTCTCCGGGGAAATGTGGCGCACTTCGGAATCCAGGCCCGAACGCTGTGCACGGTGGGTCATGTTCAGCACGATCGCCTCGACGGCGTTGACGAAGCGGGCGACCGGGTCGTCGCCGCCGTCCGCGACCGCGGCCGACACACGGTCGATGAGGTCGAGGACGGCGGCGTCGAGCAGCGTGACGAGAACGGCTTCCTTGTTCTCGTAGTGGTAGTACAGCGCGGGCACCGTCACGCCGACCCGGCCGGCCAGGTCGCGGACGGTGGTGCCGTGGAAGCCGTTCTCGCTGAATGCTTCCAGGGCGTGTTCGAGGATGGGGTCGAGCCCCAGAGGCTGGAACTCACGCCAGTCCGCGCACGGCACGTCCGCGTGGGGCGTGTCGGATTCCTCGGCCTCGTATGCCGGGGTCATCGACCCCCTCCTCTCACAGTCGGTGCTCGGGTCAGCGCGGAGCCATGCGGATCGCGCCGTCGAGGCGGATGACCTCGCCGTTGAGCATCGGGTTCGAGACGATGTGCGCGGCGAGGGCACCGTACTCGGACGGATCGCCGAGGCGGGCCGGGTGCGGCACCTGTGCGCCGAGCGAGGCCTGGGCCTCCTCCGGCAGCGAGCCGAGCAGCGGGGTCTTGAACAGGCCCGGTGCGATGGTGACGACGCGGATGAGCAGCGACGCGAGGTCGCGGGCGATCGGCAGCGTCATGCCGACGACACCGCCCTTGGACGCCGAGTAGGCGGCCTGTCCGATCTGGCCGTCGAAAGCGGCGACGGAAGCGGTGTTGATGATGACGCCGCGCTCGCCGTCGATCGGCTCGGTCTTCGCGATGCGCTCGGCGGCGAGACGGATGACGTTGAACGTGCCGAAGAGGTTGACGTCGACGACCTTCTTGAACGCGTCGAGCGGGAAGGCACCCTTCTTGCTGACGGTCTTGATCGCGTTGCCGATGCCGGCGCAGTTCACCGCGACACGCACGGGTCCGAGCGACTCGGCGACGTCGAGGGCCTCGGTGACGGCGGCCTCGTCGGTGACGTCGGCGGCGACGAAGCGGACGCGGTCGCCGAGTTCCTTGGCGATGGTCTCACCGTTGGACGACGGCAGATCGATGATGACGACCTGGGCACCGTCGTTCAGCAGGGCCTTGACGGTGGCGAGACCGAGGCCGGAGGCACCACCGGTGACGACGGCGACGCTGTCGTTGACGATCATTGATTACCCTTTCGAGAGTGGTTGCGGTTCGGAGATCTTCGAGACTTCGAGAAGTCAGAGACGTTCGATGATGGTGGCGTTGGCCATGCCCGCGCCCTCGCACATCGTCTGCAGGCCGTAACGACCGCCGGTGGCCTCGAGGTGGTTGACGAGGGTCGACAACAGACGGGTGCCCGACGAGCCGAGTGCGTGGCCGAGCGCGATCGCGCCACCCCACGGGTTGAGCTTGGCCGGATCGGCACCGAGTTCGTGCGCCCAGGCGAGCGGCACGGGCGCGAACGCCTCGTTGACCTCGTAGGCGTCGATGTCGTCGATGCCCAGACCCGCGCGGGCGAGCACCTTCTGCGTGGCCGGGATCGGGGCGGTGAGCATGAAGACCGGGTCGTCGCCGGCGACGGAGAACGAGTGGAAGCGGGCGCGCGGGGTCAGGCCCAGCTTGTTCGCCATCTCCTCGCTCATGATGAGCGCGGCCGACGCACCGTCGGTGAGCGGCGACGAGTTGCCGGGGGTGATGACCCACTGCGCCTCGGGGAACCTGGCGGCGTACTCCTCGGTGTAGAAGGACGGCTTCAGGCCGGCGAGGCCCTCGGCGGTGGTGGAGGCGCGCAGCGTCTCGTCGACGGTGTGCTCGACCTGCTCACCGGCTGCGTTCTCCACGGTGATCGGGACGATCTCCTTGTCGAACCGGCCGGCCTCGTGGGCGGCGGCGGCGCGCTGGTGCGACTGCGCGGAGTAGGCGTCGAGCGCGTCGCGGTCGAACTTCCACTTCGCAGCGATGAGCTCGGCCGAGATGCCCTGGTTGACCAGGCCCTCGGGGTAGCGGGCACGGATGCTCGGGCCGTGGGTGTCCTTGCCGAGGGTGGCGGTGCCCATCGGGATGCGGCTCATCGACTCGACACCGCACGCGATGACCATGTCGTAGGCACCGGCGATGATGCCCTGCGCGGCGAAGTGCGCGGCCTGCTGGCTCGATCCGCACTGGCGGTCGATGGTGGTCGCGGGCACCGACTCGGGGAAACCGGCGGCGAGGAGCGCGGTGCGCGAGATGTTGAGGGACTGCTCGCCGACCTGGGCGACGCAGCCGCCGATCACGTCGTCGACCTGCGCGGGGTCGATGTCGTTACGCTCGACGAGCGAGCGCAGGACGTGGGCGAGGAGTTCGACGGGGTGGGTGCCGGACAGGGCACCACCCGGCTTGCCCTTACCGACAGCGGTACGGACGACGTCGACGATGACAGCGTTGGTCATGACGATCCTTTCGAAAGTGCAGCGTGCGGGCCGGAGACGTTCCCAGCGGTGTACTTATCGATCGCTAAAAGCTCTACCACGGACTTAGCGCTCGGTCAATGATCTCTGAGAGCTAGCGCACGCTAAGCCACTCTGATAGTGATGGATCACGACCCGAGTCGAGGAGACGCCCGTGCGCGCAGCGCAATTGACCGAACACGCCGGCCCCGACGCCGTCCGCGTGACCGACATCCCCGAACCCGAGGCAGGCGATTCGCTCGTCCTCGTCGACCTACACGCCGCCGGCGTGCCCTTTCCCGATCTGTTGCAGACGACCGGCGGCTACCAGATGGTCCGGTGCCGTGCGTGCTCGGCGCCGAAGCAGCGGGCATCGTCCGCAGCGCACCCGAGGGCAGCGGCCTCACCGCCGGACAACGCGTCGCCGTGCTGTCCATCGACGGATCGTGGCAGCAGACCGTCGCACTGCCGCGCGAGCTGGTCTTCCCGCTGCCCGACAGCGTGTCGCTGACCGGGGGCGCCGGGATGCTCATGAACTACTTCACCGCGCACTTCGCGCTCGACGAGCGCGCCCGGTACCGGGCGGGTGAGATCGTCCTCGTCCACGGTGCGCCGGGTGGACGGGCCGTCGTTCTCGGATTCACGGCGGCAGCATTCCCACCGTGAAGGTCAATCGCCTTCTGCTGAAGAACATTTCGGTCGTCGGCGCGGGGTGGGGCGAGTACCTCCGCACCGACCCCGGCTACCCGGCGCGGCAGTGGGCCGCACTCGAACCGCTGCTGCGCGACGGGACGCTCGTCGTCCCCGAACCCACCCTCCATCCCCTCGACGAAGCTCCGGCAGCACTGCGTTCGCTCGAGAACCGTTCCGCGACCGGCAAGGTCGCGCTCGACCTGACGTCCCGACCCTAGGAGAACAGCCATGACCGACGACCTGCCCGGTGTCGACACGACCGTCGACGACGGCGTCCTGCGCGTCACCCTGAACCGTCCCTCGCGGATGAACGCCGTGAAGACCGAGACGCTCGAGGCGATCGCCGATGCGTTCGAGAAGTACGCCGACGATACCTCCGTCCGGGTCGCGGTGCTCACCGGCGTCGGTCGCGCGTTCTGTTCCGGCGCCGACCTTTCCGGTCGTGATCTGAGCGCTCCGCCCTCCGCCGACACGATCGACGCCGCCAACCGCGCGGTTGCCGCGATCCGGGTGTTCCCCCGGCCGGTCGTCGGAGCGATCAACGGCGCGGCCGCGGGTGTCGGCGTATCGCTCGCTCTGGCATGCGATCTCACCGTCGCAAAGGAGTCGGGATACTTCCTGCTGGCCTTCACCCGGGTCGGTCTGATGCCGGACGGGGGTGCGTCCGCGCTCGTCGCCGCGTCGATCGGTCGCGCGCGGGCGCTGAAGATGGCCCTGCTGGCCGAGCGACTTCCGGCCGGTGAAGCGCTGGCCTCCGGACTCATCTCGGACGTCTACGCGGACGACGAATTCGACAGTGCGGTGGAGACTCTCGTGCATCGGCTCGCCGACGGCCCGTCGACCGCCTTCGCTTCGACGAAGAATGCGATCAACGACGCGACGCTCACCGAACTCGACCACGCCTTCGCCCGCGAGCGCGAAGGGCAGCTCGTCCTGCTCCGCAGCGCCGACTTCACCGAGGGTGTGACGGCCTTCCAGGAGAAGCGCACCGCGAACTTCCGTCGTTGAACCGTCGACGATTTCGGTGGATCCGGCCTCGCTGAGCGGGGTCGGATCCACCGAAGTCGTTTCAGGCGTCGGGGATCACGCGTTCGACGGCCGCCCGCACCAGTTCGGCGACACGGTCCTCGTCGATGATCCCGGGGAGGGTGAGTCGGTCGAGCACGAGCCAGTTCAACGCGAGATAGAGCAGCACGACGGCGTTCTCACCGCCCGGCAGGCCGGAGTGCCGGTAGTTGGCGATGTTGAAATCCAGGTCGGCGCGCACCCGCTCGGTGAGCAGGGCCTGCAGTTCGGGCCGTCGGGTGGCTTCGAGGCGTAGTTCGAGGAGCGCGAGATAGCCGGCGCGGAACCGGATGAGCCGGTCGACCACCTCCGTCATCAGCTCGATCATGGATTCGCGGGTCTGCGGCGCCTGCGACTGTGCCATGACCTCGTCGGCGGGCAGGAGCCGCTCGTAGTAGCGGTGACCCACCTGGACGAGCAGGTCGTCGCGGTTGGCGAAGTAGTTCGACGCCGTCCCCGTCGGGACCCCTGCCTCCTTGTCCACCGCGCGGAAGGTCAGCCCGCGCGCACCGTCGCGCGCCAGCACCTCGATCGAGGCATCCAACAAGGCCTGTCGTCGTTCCGGATTCGTCCGAACCACTTGACACCACTCCATATGTAGTACTACCTTCAAACCACTTCATCCATAGTACTACGAATGGCGGTCCACCATGCGAAAGCTCGTCTACTACGTGGCAGTGACCCTCGACGGCTATATCGCCGGGCCGAACGGGGAGTACGACTTCTATCCGATCTGCGACGACATGGCAGCGGCGATGAGCGCGAGATATCCGGAAGCCGTCCCCACCGCGCTCCGCGAACAGGTCGGCATGCCGGTCGACACGCCGAACAAGGAATGGGACACGGTGATCATGGGGCGCGGCGCCTACGAACCCGGTCTCTCGCTGGGACTCGCGAGCCCGTACAGCCACATGCAGCAGTACGTCGTGTCCCGCACTCTCGCGCCGGTCGACGATCCGCAGGTTCGGATCGTCGACACCGACCCGGTCGAGCTGATCCGAAAGCTGAAGGCGGAAGAGGGGCTCGACATCTGGCTCTGCGGTGGCGGCAACATCGCGGGGCAACTGTTCGCCGAGATCGACCGGCTGATCTTCAAGAGCTATCCGGTGATCGCGGGCGACGGCATCCCGGCACTGTCGGGCAACTTCGTCCCCACGCGATTCGACGTCACCGCGCGCGAGGAGTTCAGCAACGGCACGCAGGTCACCTGGTTCGACCGACGCTGAACTTCGACCGCCGAAGTTCGATCGACACCGGATCCGGCCGTCAGACCCCGACGGTCTTGAGGGCGATACCGACGTACTTCTGCGCGACGGCCTCGGGGCTGAGCGTGCCCTCCGCGTGGTACCAGCGCGGGATCGACTGGCACATGCCGAGCAGGGCACGCGTGGTCTCGGCGGGATCGTCCACGTCGAACACGCCCGCGGCGACGCCCTCCTCGACGATCTGGCGCACCAGCTGCTCGACGCCCTTGCGCACCGCACGGTAGCGCTGGCGGTTCTCGGGGCTCAGGTAGCGGGCCTCACCCTCGAGCGCGGCGAGGCGGGCCCGCAGGGTCATGCGCAGCACAATCGCCTCGATGACGTTGGACAGCCTGCGCACCGGGTCGCCGTCGGCGTCCTCGGCGGCGGCGTGGGCTCGGGAGAGCACGTCGCTGGTCGAGAGCTCGAGAAGGGCGATGAGCAGCCCTTCCTTGTTCTCGTGGTGGTAGTAGAGCGCCGGGACGGTGACGCCGACGCGGCGCGCGATCTCCCGCACCGAGGTGCCGTGGAAGCCGGTCTCGTAGAAGGCGTCGAGGGCAGCGGTGAGGATGGGACTGAGCTGCATCGGTTCGAGGATGCGCCAGTCCGGGATCGCCTCACCGTTGGTGAGGGTGTCGGCCCCGTCGCTCGAAGCACCCATGAAACCGCACCTACCTACCGATCGCTACTTCATACGGACGCCCCGAGGATACCCGTACGTTTTACGCTCGAAGGATCGAAAGGTGGGCGGTATCACCCCATCGGGTCGTCGGCACCACCGCGCGCGGTGTCGTGGAAGGGCGCGAAGAAGGTTCCCCAGCGCGCGCACTCCCAGCCACCGCCGGCCACCGGCACCAGCTCGACCGTCTCGGTGTTGGCCAGGTGGTTGGTGATGGCGAAGCCGGACGGCACCTTCCCCAGATAGGCGGCGACGAGCCGGATCGCGGCACCGTGACTGACGACCACGACGTCACCCGAACCGGCATCGAGATAGTCGCTGCGCAGCGACTCCAGGACGGGCAGGTACCGGTCGAGCACGTCGAGCGCCGACTCACCGCCCGGGACCCGCGCCCGCAGGTCGCCGTTGTGCCACTCCTCGTAGACCTTCATGAACAACTTGTGCGACTCCTCGTCGCTGCGGTCCTCGAGCTCGCCGACCTGCACCTCGTGCACGCCCTCGCGGACGACCGTCTCGAGCGACACCACCGATGCCGCGTGCTCGGCCGTCTGCCGAGCGCGGAGCGCCTGCGACGCGACGAGCAGCGACGGCGTCTGCTCGACGAGGTTCTTCCCGAGCGTGCGGGCCTGTTCGACGCCGAGCTCGGTGAGCTCCGCGCCCGGGAGTTTCGTATCGAGCCTCCGGGCGACGTTCGCCACCGTCTGGCCGTGCCGGGCCAGGATCAATCTGCCGCTCACAGTCAGTCCTCTCCGCGCCGCAGTCGGTCGAGCCACCGCGCATCCTCGTCGTCCGACACGGGTGGGACACCGTGTTCGGACACAGCGGGCCACGATCCGAGGAACCGCACCTGTGCGAAGCGGTGCAATCCCTGCAGCGCCTCGGCGACCAGCGCGTCGTCGATGTGACCCACACAGTCCAAGTGGAAGAAGTAGGTGCCGTATTCCCTGCGAGTCGGCCGGGACTCGATACGCGACAGATCGATTCCGCGCGTGGAGAACTCGGTGATGGCGCGCACCAGCGAGCCGGGCTCGTTGGGGAGTTGCAGCACCACCGAGGTGCGGTCGACACCGGTGCGCTTCGGCACGGGCCGCGGCCGCGTGATGAGCACGAAGCGGGTGCGGGCGCCCTCGAAGTCGGCGACCTTGTCGGCGAGGACGGACAGGCCGAGCCGCTGTCCGGCGAGCGCCGTGGACACCGCCGCGTCGACCTTGCCGGACGCGACGTCCTCGGCGGCTCCCGCGTTGGAGGCCGCGGTCACGACCTCGGCGTCGGGCAGGTGGTCCTCGATCCAGCGACGCACCTGCGCTGCGGCCACCGGATAGGCACCGATAGTGCGGACACGATCGCGGGTGATCCCTTCGCGGGTGACCACCGTGAACGCGATGTCGAGTTCGACCTCGGACACGATCTGCAGGCGCGGCCCGAGCGCGAGGGCGTCCATGGTGGGCGGCACCGAACCCTCGACGGAGCTCTCGATGGGGACGACGGCACCGTCGGCCTTCCCGTCGCGCAGGAGTTGCAGGGCAGCGGGCGGGCCGGCGGCCGAGACGCGCTCGACGTCGGCGGATCCGTCGCCGAGCACGTCGAGTGCACCGAGGCTCTCGAAGCGGTCGAGGGCCATCTCGGTGAACGTTCCCGAGGGTCCGAAATAGGCGATACGTGGCACGTGTACGAGGTTACGCATCGGTCGTGACGGGAAGGCGGCCTCTGCGTGAACCGCACCCGAGCGGTGGCCCGTGTCAGTCGGTGGTGAGGTCGAGCGCCTCGAGCTCCCGAACGACGGCGTCTGTGTCGTCGACCTCGACGACCAGCAGGATCTCCCGCACCGCCGCGGCGGCCTCCGGTACGAGTCGCCGGAGCCGGGCCACGTCGGGAGTCCCGAGGGCTTCGCGGACGTCGAAACCGCTCAGCGCCGCGACGGTGGCGGAGAGTAGGGCGACGACGTCGTCGGTGCCGGTCGCGCGGGCGGCGTAACCGGTGTCGGCGTGGGCGAGGACGGAGAGGAAGTCGGCGACGGCGTCGCCCCCGCGACCTGCGGTCAGGCCGGGGATGTGACCGGCCTCGGTGAGCGCGCGGGCGGCGTCGGCGAGCGCGGCGTCGGGCACGTGCGGGTAGACGACCAGCGGTGCCGGCGCGGTGATCGCGAGAACGTCCTCGAGGTCCTCGGCCGTGCAGTCGACCTGATACCGGACCGGACGCCACCCGGCGGGCGAGGGGAGTTCGGCCGAGGCGTCGAGCTCGACGACAAGTTCGCGGGTGGGTGATCCGGTGACGGCAGCGGCCGGGACGATCGGCGGGGCGAGCGTGCGGCCGGTCGCGGCGAGGGCGTCGGTGAGGCTGTCGTGCCGGTGTGTGAGCAGCGCGTCGAGCAGTCCGCGGGGCTCGTCGCGGGACGGCGGCATTCCGAGGGGAAGTGGGATCGGCACCGATCCAGGCTACCGACGGACCACTTGCGACCGCGATCACAATGACTTAGGTTTGCCTCACCTACATCGAGAAGGAGGGTTGGCATGCAGACCACCACATCCGTCATCCCCGCGCCGACCACGGCCGAACGCGTACGCACCGCCCTCATCCGCGCCGACACGACGCAGCTCGCGATCGACGGCTGCGATCCACTCCCCACCTCGGTTCATCATCTCCTCGACGACGGACAGGTCGCGGTGGTCGTCGCCGAGGACAGCCTCCCCGTCGCACTCGCCTGGCAGTCCGGCAGCGCAGGCATCCCCGCCATGCTCGAGCTCACCGACCACTCCCCGATCGCCCTGCGCAATCCGGTCCGGTCGCTCATCTGGCTCAGCGGCACCCTGCGTCCCGTGGAGCATCCGCGCCGGGTCGCCGCCGAGATCGCGGAGATCCTGCCGCATCCCGAACTCCTCGACGTCGGACACCGCTCCGAACTGCTGTGCCTGACGCTCGACTCCGTCGTCGCCGCCGACACCACCGGGGCCGAGGCCGTCGACGTCGCCGACGTCCTCGACGCCGCTCCCGACCCGTTCGCCGCACTCGAGACCGGGTGGCTCCAGCACCTCGAAGAGGACCACGCCGACATCGTGCGGCAGATCGCGCGACGCATCCCGCCCGCGCACCGCGGCGGACGAATCCGCCCCCTGGGCCTCGACCGCTACGGACTGCGGCTACGCGTCGAGTCCGAAGGCGACGACCACGACGTGCGGATCCCCTTCCACGAACCGGTCGACGATCCCGCCGCCCTGAGCCGCGCGCTGCGCCTGCTCGTCGGCTGCCCCTTCCGAAACGGACTGCCGCCGCGCACCTGAGCGGTACGCGGCGGCAGGGATCATCCGAACGATCAGACCTTCTGCAGGTCGATACCCTTCGTCTCCTTCATGATCAGCGCAGCGATGCCGGTCGCGACGCACAGCACCATGATGTAGACCCCGAAGACCCAGCCGATGTCCCAGCCGGTGAGCAGCTGGTTCAAGTAGGGCGCGGTGCCACCGAAGACCGCCACCGAGAAGGAGTAGGCGAAGCCGATGGCCTGGGTACGCAGGCGGGTCGGGAAGCTCTCCGACAGGGTGCACGACAGGATCGCGCCCGGGATCGACACGATGAGCAGGGCGAGAGTGGTCGACACGAGCAACGTCCACCCGGCCGACGTGATCATCGACGTCAGCGGGATCTGCAGCGCGAACATGAGGACCGCGAAGCCGCCGAGCATCGGGCGCCGGCCGATCCGGTCGGAGAGCAGACCCCAGAAGGGCAGCGAGACCAGCGCGATGACCTGGGCGATGACGAGCATCCAGTAGGCGGTGTCGGCGTCCATGCCCTTCTGCGTGATCGCGTACGTCGAGACGTACGAGGTCCACGTGTAGTGCGCCGCCGTGACACCCGAGGTCATGCCGATCATCAGCAGGATCGCACGCACGACCACCTTGCGCGGGATACGCGGTTCGTCGACCCGGGTCTCCTGCTGGTCGAAGACCTCGCTCTCCTCCATGCTGCGTCGCAGGTAGAGGGCGAACAGCGCCAGGAAGAAGCCGAGGAGGAACGGCACGCGCCATCCCCACTCGCCCACGGCGCTCTCGGAGAGCGTCGAGGTGACCGCTCCGCCGATCGTGTACGCGAGCACGGAACCGCCGAAGATCGCGACGAAGGCGACGCTGCCCCACATGCCGCGGCGATGCGGCGGCGCGATCTCGCTGACGTACGAGTAGGCGGTCGCCGACTCGCCACCGTGCGCGAAGCCCTGCACCACGCGGGCGAGCAGCAGGAGCACCGACGCCCACACGCCGATCGACGAGTAGGTGGGCATGAGCCCGATGACGAGGCTGCCACCGGCCATCATGAGCATGGTCGTGACGAGCACGAACTTGCGGCCGCGCTTGTCGGCGATGCGGCCGAACACGATGCCACCGAGCGGTCGCATCAGGAATCCGACGGCGAAGACCGCGAGTGTGGACAGCAATGCCGAGACCGGATTGTCGCTGTTGAACATCGCTGCGGCGATGAACGGAGCGAACACAGCGTAGGCGCTCCACTCGTACCACTCGAGGATGTTGCCCACGGAGCTGGCGAGAAGAGACTTCTTCTTCGATGCGAGAGTCACCGAAGTTGTTGCAACAGAATTCTTCTCAGATGTTTCGATGTTCATGTCCCTACTTCCGGGTCGCAGATTCCCCTCGGCCCCCAAGGCCCCTATCCGCACCCGAGCGATCGATCGGTCGGGCGATGTGAAGTGTGATGGGTCACATGGACCGCTGTCAAATTGGACACATCACCGCGAACCGGTGGGCGCCTCTCCGCGGCGAAAGGACCGGCCACGCAGGGTCCGGCACAATCGCTCCGGTGACGACCCTTCGCGACTGGCTGCGGCCCGCATCCCGCAACCCCGAGCCGCCCCTCGACCCCACCGAGCGCCGCGCGCTGTGGATCGAGATCACCATCGTCCTGCTCGTCACCTTCGGCCTGAGCGGGATCTCGTCGATCCTGTCGCTGGCCGAGGCGGCGCTGGCACCAGAACCGCTGTCGGATCAGACCGTCGCCCTCAACACGCCACGCTCGTCGCAGGGGTTCATCGATCTCGCCCGCCAACTCCTCGGCATCGTGCGCCTGCTCGCCTGGGGTGCCCTCGGCCTGTACCTGCTCTGGCGCAGCGGTGTCGGACCGCGACTCGCGGGCCTCGCCCGACCCGGTCTGCGCCGGGACCTGCTGCCCGGCCTGGGGCTGGCCGCCCTGATCGGACTCCCCGGACTGGTGCTGTACCTGGTGGCGCGGGCCGCCGGCCTGAACCTGACGGTCGCGCCGAGCCTGCTCGAGGACTACTGGTGGCGACTGCCCACCGAGGTGCTGTGGGCGATCGCCAACTCCGGGGCGGAGGAGATCCTGGTCGTCGCCTATCTCCTCACCCGCCTGCGGCAGCTCGGCTGGTCGGAGAATTCGTCGTTGCTCGCCTCCGCCCTGCTGCGCGGCAGCTACCACCTCTACCAGGGCGTCGGCGGCGGGTTCGGCAACGTCGTCATGGGCCTGGTCTTCGGGCGCTACTGGCAGCGCACCGGCCGGTTGTGGCCGCTCGTGATCGCCCACGCGCTCATCGACACCATCGCCTTCGTGGGCTACCAAGCACTGAGAGGCCACGTCTCCTGGCTGCCCTGAACGTAGAGTTGTCCGGGTGAACGGCGACCCTCGCGACCCTCGGAACCGGCCACGGCCTCCGCAGGGACTTCCCCCGCAGGGCCCTCCTGCCCGGCGGGCAGTACCGCCGAACCCGCAGCGCGGGGTGCCACCGCAGCGACGGGGCGCTCCTCCGTCACAGCGTCGCGGCGGCCCCCCGCCGTCCCCCGAGGGCACCCAGGTGCTCCGGCGCGACGGACGACCGCAGTCACCGCAGGCGTGGTCGCAGGCACCCGCCCCGAACTACCGGCCCGCTCCGCGGCAGGACCCGCAGCAACCGCCCCCGCAGCAACGACGCGACTGGGCACCGACGCAGCGACCCGAACGGATCGCCGAACCCGCCCCGAACCGTCGCCCGCCGCGCGGGAACACACCACCGCCCGCACCCCCGCGACGCCCTGCGGCACCGCCTTCACGACCGGGCCCGCCCTCACGACCGGCACCACGCCGCCCGCTCGGTGCCCGGCGCATCCTGCGGCGACTCGCGATCGTCCTGGTGGTGCTCGTCGTCGCGATGGGCGCGAGCATGGTCTACCTCGACGGCACACTCGCGCGCGTCGATGCGCTCGCCGATTACGACGGCCGGGTCGGCGACACCCCCGGCACGAACTGGCTGCTCGTCGGCTCCGACAGCCGCGTGGGCCTCACCCCCGAGCAGGAACAGGAACTCGCGACCGGCGGGGAGGTCGGCGCCGACCGCACCGACACGGTGCTGCTCGTCCACATCCCGCCCGGTGGGGGCGCCACGACGATGGTCTCGCTGCCCCGCGATTCCTACGTGAGCGTCCCGGGCTTCGGCCAGGACAAGCTCAACGCGTCGTTCGCGTTGGGCGGACCGCAACTGCTCGTGCAGACGGTCGAGGGCGCCACGGGCGTGCACATCGATCACTACGCCGAGATCGGCTTCGGCGGGTTCGCGTCGATCGTCGACGCGGTCGGCGGGGTCGACATCTGCGTGCCCTATCCGATCGACGACCCCCTCGCCGGACTCAGGCTCGAACCGGGATGCCAGGAGCTCAACGGAGCGCAGGCCCTGGGCTTCGTGCGCACCCGCGCCACCCCGCTCGCCGACCTGGACCGGATGAACAACCAGCGCCTGTTCCTGTCGGCGCTGCTGAGCAAGGCCACCAGTCCCGGCACCTTCCTGAACCCCTTCCGGGCATGGTCGCTGATGTCGGGTGCGGCCGGGTCGCTGCGGGTCGACGACGGCGACCACCTGTGGAACCTCGCACGACTCGCGTGGGCGATGCGCGGCGAGACGGTCACCACGACGGTTCCGGTGGGCGGATTCGACGACGTCTACGGCATCGGCAACGTCTTGCTGTGGGATCGTGAGCGCGCCGTGCCGTTCTTCGGAGCCATCTCGGAGGGCGACCCGATCCCGCCGGAACTGCTCGCTCCGGCCCCCTGACGGACGCCGCGAATCGTCGTCGATCTTGGGGAAGGCTGTCCGAATTTTCCGTAGGGTAGCCGATGCTGCGTTGCCCAAGGGTAGCCAAGGCTTGGATGAAAAGCGTGTTGACCTGCACTAACGTCGTGATCATGACGACGATGGGCGACATGACCAAGACCAAGTTCCACACGCTGCTGCACGACCAGATCCGCCACGAGTTCACGGCGTCGCATCAGTACATCGCCATCGCGGTCTTCTACGACAACACCGATCTCCCGCAGCTGGCGAAGCACTTCTACGCGCAGGCCGTCGAGGAGCGCAACCACGCCATGATGATCGTCCAGTACTTCCTGGACCGCGACATGGCCGTCGACCTCACCGGCGTCGACGCGGTGCAGTCGATGTTCGAGGATGCCCGCGAGCCGATCGCGCTGGCCCTCGCCCAGGAGAAGAAGGTCACCGACCAGATCGTCGAGCTCGCCCGCACCGCGCGCGACGAGGGCGACTACCTCGGCGAGCAGTTCATGCAGTGGTTCCTGCAGGAACAGGTCGAGGAGGTTGCGACGATGACGACCCTGTTGACCGTGGCCGACCGTGCCGGTTCCAACCTCTTCAACCTCGAGGACTTCGTGGCCCGCGAGCTCAACTCGAAGGTGCGCGAGCCGCGCGGCAATGCCCCGCTCGCCGCCGGCGGTGCCATCTGATCGTTCCTCCATCCGGGGACAGCCCACCCGGAACGACGAAGGCCACCTCCCGCAGGAGGTGGCCTTCGTGCTGTCGTGAGCGGGTCAGCGCAGGGTGACCTGGCGGCTGCGCAGGCCGTCGCGCGACCGGCGCTCGGCGGCGGTGAGCGGTTCGTCCACGGCGAGGGCCTCGTCGAGGCGCTGCCCGAACTCGATGGTCGGGGTGACCCATTCGTCGGGGTGCTTCTCGCGGTCGAGGTCGAAGACCGGCACCAGCAGACCGTGGGTGCGGAACGAACCAGCGAACCGCGATCCCTCACCGAGGTGCAGACCGCCCGCCGCGTGCACGCGCGACAGCGCCGCCATCAGCGCGTCCTCGTCCTCGGGGCGCACCCAGCGCAGGTGCGCCTTCTCGCCCGGATCGACCCACCACGCGCCGCGGAGACCGTCGCCTTCGAGACGCGCGGACGGCAGCACGGCTTCGTTCGCGTGCTTGACGGTGTGCGCGATCTCGGCGCTCGGTTCGACACCGGCCGGGATCCACCAGTCGAAGTCGTTGTGGACGGTGATCGCCGGCACGGCTGCCGGGTCGATCAGCTCGGCCAACGGCGGGGTGTCGTCGTCGACACTCGCGACCTGCAGCGACGAGCCCGGCTCGGCCGTGTGCGCCCAGTGCAGGGCCGCGGCCAGTTCACCCGCCGGGTCCGGGCCGAAGCCGGTGGCGAGCTGCAGGCCGACGTACGCGACCGGCTCACCGTTCTCCTCGCGGACCAGGGCCGCTACCCCGCCGGGGAGGATGGTCGCACCCACGACGCGACGGCCGTCCTCGGCCGCGGGCAGCTCCGCGAGGGCCGACGGCACGAACTCGCGCAGTGCCACGAGATCGCATTCGAAGGCGAGTCCTTCGAAGGGCCGGGACGTCGCGGCGGCCGCTGTTTCCCGCTCGAGTCGGCGCTGCTCGAGCTTCGCGGCGCGGTTGCTGCCGGGCTTGGGTCCGCTGTTTCTCTTGCTCTTCTTGGCCACGGCGTCAAACTACACGGCGACCCGTGTCGCGATGTCGAGGTCGCGGGACCGGGTGGGGGTGCTCACCGATCGAAGGCGGCGTCGAGCTGCAGCTTGGTGCGCCCGGGATGGTTGGTGGCGACCCACTCGACGCCCAGCTCGCGGCACAGTTCGACGTCGGCGGGGTCGTCGACGGTCCAGCAGTAGGTGGCCCGGCCCGACAGCGCAGCCCGGTCGACGAGATCGCGGTGCTCGCGCAGCGTCGCGATCGAGGGACCGACAGCGGTCGCGCCGACGGTGGTCGCGGCACTGCCGCGCAGGTAGCGCGAGGTCTCCCCCAGCAACACGGTGGGCAGCAGCGGCGCGGCCCGGCGGATGCGCCAGACGGCCCCCGCCGCGAACGACATCACCACCACCCGGGAGAAATCGGCCGATGCCGGGGTCGCGAGACCGAAGCGGGCCAGTTCGGCGAGCAGTTTGCTCTCCACGAGACCGCCGTAGCGGACGGGATGCTTGGTCTCGACGAAGACCTTCACCGGGACACTCGTGAAGTCCATGACGAGTTCGAGCAGTTGCCGCAGCGTGAGCAGGTCGGCGGGCTCGCCGGGGCGTCCGTAGTCGTACTGCGCGAGCTCGTCGAGGGTCATCTCGCTGACGACACCGGTGCCGTTCGAGGTGCGGTCGATCGTGCGGTCGTGCACGCACACGAGGTGACCGTCGCGGGTGAGCCGCACGTCGCATTCGACGCCGTCGGCACCTTCCTTCAACGCGAGCTCGTAGGCGCCGATCGTGTGTTCCGGGAGGGCGGCGGACGCACCGCGATGCGCGACGACCCGGGGATGCGCGCTGCGGGTCACGGCGCCACCGCCTCAACGCGCTCCTCGTCGTCCGCTCGTTCTCCGGCCGATTCCGGAGCGTCGTCCTGTTCTTCGCGGGCCTGTTCCTGCTCGCGCACGGCGGCGGGGACGATGGGCGCGATCGGCGACGAGGCCGGACCTGCCGCGTGGGTGAAGCGGCGACGGCGCAGCGGCCGTCCCCACAGGTCGGCGTCGTCGAACAGGCGCAGGACGTGCAGGGTCGACAGCGCGACGACCGTCCCGAGCGCCGCGAGGACGGCGGTGAGCAGGACGCCGTCGGCGCGGGCCTGCAGGGTGTCGCGCTGACGCCACGCGAGCAGCGCCATCATGAGCACACCGTTGACCACCCACAGCACCCACCAGGTGCGGATCGCGCGGAGCAACCGCGGGTCGCGGTCGGCGATCTCGGTGAGGAAGACACCGGGCATCGCGAGGTTGAGGCCCGGAACGACCAGCCCCGCGAGGATGGACAGCGGCGACCGCGACTCGGCGAGACCACGCTCGGCGTAGATGCGCCGGCGTAGGTCGATCAACCGCAATCCGGATGCGACCGCCGCGGCCAGCGCCACGACCGGCCCGACCACCTGGGTCGCCCACACCGCGGCATCCGACAACGCGAGCACGAGCGGGTCGACGAGACGGGTGCGGTTGTACAGCAACACTCCGTACCGGACGGCCTCGGCGACCGCCGCGAGACCGAAGACGACGGCGGCGCCGACGAGCAGCGTCGGCGCGAGGTCGGCGGCGGTCTCGGCGCGATCGGGTTCGACGTCCTCGTCCGGGAGCGGATCGAGCAGTCCCCAGCGGGGCATCTCACGATAGGACGGGGTCTCTGGAGCCGGACACCCGTGCGCAGGCGACGTCGGTTCGGTCGTCGGAGCACCACCCGCGGGTCGCGCGACCCAGCGGAAGTTACGGCGCGACGGAGGAACCGTCCCGTCGGGGGCGACGGGTGAGAGCAGCACACCGCGGCAGGCCGGGCACCACTGCCGCGGCTGATATGTCACCGGCCAGCGATTCTCACAGCGCACACAGATCTGATAGGCCGACATCAATAGATCTTTGCCGGTTCGTCGCGCTCGGAGACGAGCGGGAGTCCGTGCTTCTGCCACGCCACCATGCCGCCCGCGACCTGGAAGGTCTCGTACCCGATGCGGGCCAGGTACTCGACCGCTCCGAGGGAGCGGCCGCCCTGCCTGCAGATCACGTAGATCTCGGCGTCGGGGTCGAGTTCCTCGATGTGGGCGGGCACGTCGGCGAGCGGAATGTGCAGCGCGCCGGGGGCGTGTCCGAGTTCCCATTCGTCGTCCTCGCGGACGTCGAGGAGGACGACCTCGTCGCCGAGTTCGGGTACCAGGTCGACCGACACGGTGGGCACGTCGGAAAAGCTCACGTCTCAATAGTGGCACGCGGCGTGAACGGATGTGGGTGTGGTCGTACCGATACTGTTCCGCAGGTGGGGCAGGTGGGTCTTCCACAACACTCCCCATCAACCCCATCCGCTGGAGTTATCCACAGTTTCCACAGGTTCATCAACAGGCCTATCCACGCATGGGGAATCACGCTCGAGACATCTCACAGTGGACAAGCACCCGCCGATGGCCCGCGCCGGTTCCGTCGCTGAAATGATCGGGTCATGGAATTACGCATCTTCACCGAACCCCAGCAGGGCGCCACCTACGACGACCTCCTCGCCGTCGCACAGACCGCGGAACGACTCGGCTACGGCGCGTTCTTCCGCTCCGACCACTACCTGGCCATGAACGCCGAGGGCCTGCCCGGACCGACGGACGCATGGATCACGCTGGCCGGTCTCGCCCGCGACACGTCGACGATCCGCCTCGGCACGCTCGTCACCTCGGCGACCTTCCGGTACCCCGGCCCGCTCGCGATCTCCGTCGCGCAGGTCGACGCCATGAGCGGCGGACGCGTCGACTTCGGATTCGGAGCCGGCTGGTTCGAGGAGGAGCACCTCGCCTACGGCATCCCCTTCCCCACGCTGAAGGAGCGGTTCGACCGCTTCGAGGAGTCCCTCGCGGTCATCACCGGCCTGTGGGACACCCCCGAGGGCGAGACGTTCTCGTACGAGGGCGAGCACGTGCGGATCGAGAACTCCCCGGCGCTGCCGAAGCCGTACCAGCGTCCCCACCCACCGATCGTCATGGGCGGCGCAGGCAAGAAGCGCACGCCGGCACTGGCGGCGCGCTACGCCGACGAGTTCAACGTGCCGTTCAAGTCGCTGGACGAGACGAAGGTCCTGTTCGAGCGGGTGCGCTCGGCCTGCCGGGATGCCGGACGCGACCCCGAGGAACTGACCTACTCGAACGCACTCGTGCTGTGCTGCGGCCGGGACGAGGACGAGATCGCGCGTCGCGCGGCACGGATCGGCCGTGAGGTCGACGAACTGCGGGAGAACGGACTCGCGGGCACGCCGCAGGAGTTGATCGAAAAGATCCGCACCTTCGCCGAGGCCGGGACGCAGCGCATCTACCTGCAGGTCCTCGATCTCGCCGATCTCGAGCACCTCGAACTGGTGGCGAACGAGGTCATGCCCGCCGTCGCGGATCTCTGACGCACAGGCGGTGCCTGCAGTCCTAGCCGGGTCAGTGGCTGCTGGTGGAGCCGAGGAACGCTTCGATGTCCCGGCTCCACTCGCGGCTGCGCCGCACCTCGAGACGCCAGTGCGCGAGGGCGAACAGCCCGGCCGCGGCGGCGGCGGAGAACGTCCACAACCACACCCCGGACAGCACGGCGGTGAACTTCGCGGCGGAGGTGGTCAGCGGGGGCTGCGTGTATTCGCCGGTGCTCCCCTCGACCCAGACCTGCACCTCGCTGCCCGCGGTCGCGAGACTGTCCACCTGGACGAGCGCGTGACGCGTCTCGTCGCCCCAACCCCAGGTCGCGGGGGCCGAGGAGATCTTCACGGTCTCGCCCCATCCGGAGGAGTCGCTCAGGGCATCGGCGTCGAGGACGGCCGTGACGCTGACACGTTCGGCATTCTGCTTCTCGGAGAGTTCGAGCTGGGAGCTCCACATGGTGGCGGACACCCACACCGCGACGGGGATCAGGATCGCCATCACGGCGATCATGAGGGTGAAGCAGCGCGCCTCGAGCTTGTCGGTGCGACGCACGAGCGGATCCCGCCTGCGCAGACTTCGCCGTGTACGCCGCAGATACCCCGCTCTGGTCGTCATGTCGGCAAGCCGTCCCTTTCCCCCTCTGGAATGATCCCTTCTTCCAGAATGCGTCCGCCTTCGGGGAAGTTCAAGGAACGCCAACGCATCTCACACTCGCACTGCGAGCGGAGATGTGGTGCGCGACACCGTCGAACCCTGAGGCCCGACGCTCTCTCAGGCGCCGAGGCCCACCGGGCAACTCACGCCGGTGGCGTGGACGGGGCAGTAGCCGTTGGGATTCTTCGCGAGGTACTGCTGGTGGTAGTCCTCCGCGTAGTAGAACTGCGTGAGCGGGGCGATCTCCGTGGTGATCTGCCCGTATCCGGCGTCGGCCAGTCGCTTGCCGAACGCTTCGGCCGTGGCCTCGGCGACCTCGATCTGCGTCTCGTCGTGGGTGTAGATCGCCGAGCGGTACTGGGTGCCGTGGTCGTTGCCCTGCCGCATGCCCTGGGTGGGGTCGTGGTTCTCCCAGAACTGCTGCAGGATGTGTTCGTAGCCGATCACCTTCGGGTCGAAGACGACGAGCACCACCTCGGTGTGCCCGGTCCGGCCGGAACACACCTCCTCGTAGGTGGGGTTGGGGGTGTAGCCGCCGGAATAGCCGACCGCGGTCGAGTAGACGCCGTCGAGCTGCCAGAACTCCTTCTCGGCGCCCCAGAAGCAACCCATGCCGACGACTGCGGCCTGCAGGCCCTCGGGGAAGGGGGGAACGATGCGGTTGCCGTTGACGTAGTGGGTCTCGGGGACGGGCAGCGGTTCGGCGCGACCGGGGAGCGCGTCCTCGCGCGTCACCATCTGCGACTTCGAACCTGCACGGGCGAGGATCTCGTCGAACCAGGACATGACCCGATGCTACGCGCGGGTCGGAGCGACAGTCCGTTCGTCGGAAGCGACCTGCTTCGGCGCGAGCCAGCGGCTCTTGATCCAGTGCGCAGCCGGAACCTCGACGCTGCGGTACAGCACCTCGGCGACGAGACCGCAGCCGATCAGCAGCAGCACGATCGCCGCGGTCGTGCCGACGATGCCCACGGTGTTCTCGTAGATCCGGTACATCACGAGGGTGTGGGTCAGGTAGATGCAGTAGCTGCGAGTCGCGACCCAGGAGACGACGGTCGAGCGCGCGAGGCGCCCGTCGTACCGCGCGACCAGCACGATCGCCGCGAAGACCACCGTCACCGTCCACAGATAGCGGCTGCCCGACCAGTAGACGTTGATGTCCGTGGCCATCACGATCACCGCGATCTGCGCGAACATCGCCGCCAGCAGGGCGCGCAGCGAAATCAGGCCGGCCCAGCCGAAGTACACGATCTGCCCCAGGAACAAGGTCGGCAGCGTCGACGCGATCTTCGACAGGAACGGCACCGTGTACGGCTCGGGCACGTACAGGTTGTAGAGGAGCACCAGCATGCACAGCACGGCGCCGAGCATCGGCACCGCCACCGGCGCCGTCCGCAGCAGCGACCGTCCCGCCACGCACCACAGGTAGAACGAGATCTGTGCGGCGAGCGTCCACACCACGCCGAGCACGATCACCTGTGGTTTCAGGAAGAACGCAGCCAGGAAGAAGGACAGGAACGCCTCGGAGACCGACACCGTGGTGTGGCCGCTGAAGGTGCCGTTGATGCCGAGCCACACGAGCACGACCGCGGCGAGGATCGCCACCCAGAAGGCCGGCAGGAGCCGCGCGGCCCGGGCGATGAGGAACTTCCGGCGGTCCTGCCGGATCGCGGACCGGGTGACGAGCATGCCCGTGAGCATCATGAACGCCGTCACCCCGACGGACGACAGGTGCTGGTTGAGGCCGGCGCCCTTGACGAGTACCTCGTAGGTGAGGTCGATGCCCCACCAGCCCGTCCCGAGGTCGTCGATCAGGTAGAAGGCGATGTGGGAGTAGAGCACGGCCGCGACCGCGACGAACCGGACGACATCGACGCCCGGCAGATCCACACGCGGTGCATCGGCCCCGCGTGTCGGTTCGTTCAGGAAGGGCCGAAACACGCGCCAATGTTAAGGTCCCGTTCACGCAGCCGTTGCCGATGGTCCCGATATCCGACTGTTTGCGCTGGTGAGAGCTATTTTCCGGACGCGTGGGCCGTTCCGGGTGCTCTCCGACACAGTCGCGGTCCGATCGTGTCCGCATTACGGGGAATGTTGCGGACGGTGTAGTTATGGACTTGGGTGGAAACCCGAGAAGGTACGGAATAACTGCACGGGCCGGACGGCCCGGTGAAGAAGGGACCCTTCGTGGCTGAATACACACTTCCGGACTTGCCCTACGACTACGCAGCGCTCGAGCCGCACATCTCGGCGAAGATCATGGAGCTGCACCATTCGAAGCACCACGCCACCTACGTCGCCGGTGCGAACACCGCTCTCGAGAAGCTGGCCGAGGCCCGCGAGAACGGCACCATGGCGGCCCAGGCGACCAAGCTCGAGAAGGACCTCGCCTTCCACCTGGGTGGTCACACCAACCACTCCGTCTTCTGGAACAACCTCTCCCCCGAGGGTGGCGACAAGCCCGAGGGTGAGCTCGCTGCTGCGATCGACGATGCCTTCGGTTCGTTCGACAAGTTCCGCGATCACTTCTCCGCGAACGCGAACTCCATCCAGGGCTCCGGCTGGTCGATCCTCGCGTGGGATTCGATCGGACAGCGTCTGATCATCGTCCAGCTGTACGACCAGCAGGGCAACATCCCGATCGGCCTGACCCCGCTGCTCATGCTCGACATGTGGGAGCACGCCTTCTACCTGCAGTACCAGAACGTCAAGGCCGACTACGTCAAGGCCTTCTGGAACATCGTCAACTGGGCGGACGTGCAGGCTCGCTTCGAGCGCGCTCGCACCGCCACCTCGGGCCTGATCGTCTAGTACGGATCGGTCATACAGGTCGCGAGACCGACAGCGAGGGCGCCGGGACACCGGCGCCCTTCGTCGTCTCCGGGCCTGGTCTTTCCTATCCGCTACAGGAATCGCTATCCGCCGCAGCAATTGCCGAGGCGGATAGCAAGAGGTGTAGCGGCAGTGCTGGCACTCGACACCTCTTGTGTGCCGACGAAGAAAACGGGCATTCTCCCCTTACCGACCGAGAGGGAGGAGTGGGATGAACGCCGAGGAACACAGCCGCATCGAGCTGTCCGCATTCCAGTCCGCCGGGTCGCTTCGAGGTTTCGTCGTCTCGGGCAGATGGCCCGCGACCACCCGCGAATGGGCCCAGGTGCTGGCGATGACGGTGCGGATCGCGTCGCTGCCGGGACTGCTGCCCACCTCGACGGTCTTCGGGGTCAAAGAAGAACTGCCCGACGACCCCGAGCCCGGAACCGTGGGCCTCGTGGTCGCCGAAGGTCCGGTGCTCGGCGAGCGTGCCGTGCAGCCCGGACGGTTCGCCGAGCATCAGCCGCCGGCACTGATCATGCTGCATCCGCCGTCGGAGACGACGCCGTCACTGCCGGAGAACGCCGGCGCCGCCTCGGGCTGCGTGCTGCTCCCCGGGATCCCACATCTCGGGCTCGAGCATCGCGCCGCGTGGGTCGAGGCCGAACCGGACGGCACGGTGACGGCACTGGTCAGCAAGGTGGGAGTGGATCCGGGCAACGACCCCGACACCGCGATTCTGGCTATGCTGCTCGCTTCGTGAGGGCGCCCTGAAAACGAGAGTTCGGTTCTCCGAAAGTTAGCATTGCCTTTACAGAATTCGGTTCGCCGGGCTAACGTTGTCGTCGGCGAAGGGGAGTAGCCCCCAATCGCAGGGTCGACATACTGGCGGCGCCCGACAACGGCACTGCCCGGCCCCGCGGACCGGATCATCCTCCGGTGGGCGAGACCTTCGGCCGCTGGTCGCACCGTGCGTCCGGCGTCCGGAGGAAGCCCCGTTTCCTCCATACGAAAGGAGGAAACGCATATGTGGTCCGCGCTCGTCCTGTCCTTCGCAGTCGTCTTCGTCGCCGAACTCGGCGACAAATCCCAGCTCATGGCGATGACCTTCGCCCTGCGGTATCGCTGGTGGGTCGTCCTGTCGGGGATCCTGTTCGCGACCACCGCGGTGCACCTCGTGTCAGTGGCTGTCGGGCACTATCTGGGTGTCGCGATCCCCGCGACCGCCATCTCCATCGTCGGCGGCATCGCCTTCCTGATCTTCGGCGCGTGGACGCTGCGCGGCGACTCCCTCGACGACGACGAGCAGTCCAAGGCCGGACGCGTGGCGCGCTCCGCCTTCCTCGCCGTGACCTCCGCGTTCCTCCTCGCCGAGCTCGGCGACAAGACGATGCTCGCGACCATCACGCTCGCGACCGACAACAACTGGGCCGGGGTGTGGATCGGGTCCACCGTCGGCATGGTCGCCGCCGACGCGCTGGCCATCGTCATCGGTGCCGTGCTCGGCCGGCACCTTCCCGACAACGCCATCCGTTACGGCGCCGCCGCGTTGTTCTTCGGCTTCGGCGCGTGGATGCTCGGCGACGGCCTGTTCCCGGCGACCGGCGTCGTCGGACCGATCGCCGGCGCGGTGGCCCTGCTGCTGTCCGTCGCCGCGATGGTGGTCGTCCGCCGGCGCGCCCGCCGTGTCACGGAGGACGAGGCCCCGGCGCTCATGCGTCCCTGATCACCGTTCCGAACAGTGTCTTTCCACTCTGCACAGGAGTATGCTTGCCGATAGGCAAATAAATTCGGAGGTGGTTCCATGTCTGAACTCACGGACAGCACCCCTCGATCCGAAACTCCTCCGTTCGACGCGGAAGACGTCCATCGTCTGCGTATCGCGATCGGACGGATCTCCCGCCGCATGGGCATGTTCGCCTCGGAGGAAGGGCTGACGCGTTCGCAGTCGACCCTCCTCACGACCGTCGCCCGCCACGCGACGATCGGAGTCCGCGACCTCGCGGAGATCGAAGGGCTCAACCCCACCATGTGTTCGCGCATGGTGGGCAAACTCGAAGACGCCGGGTTGCTCACCCGGTCCCCCGACACCGACGACAAGCGTGTCGTCCGCGTCCACATCACTCCCGCCGGTGCCGCACTCTCGGCGGAACTGCGCGACCGCCGCACCGCCCTGTTCGCCCGTCACCTCACCGAACTGAGCGACCGGCACCTCGAAGCTCTGCACGACGCACTGCCCGCCCTCGAGGCACTCTCGCAGCGCGTCGCCGATTCACCGCGCCCCTCCGCCGGGAGGGGTCGCCCGTGACAATGCTCGCCGACATCAGAGGACAGACCTTCGCCGCCCTGCGCGGCCCCAACTTCCGCCTCTACATCAGCGGCCAGGCCGTCTCGCTCATCGGCACGTGGATGCAGACGGTCGCGCAGTCGTGGCTCGTCCTGCAGCTCACCGGCTCCGCGACCGCCATCGGCATCGTGCTCGCACTGCAGACCGTGCCGATGCTGCTGCTCGGCCCCTACGGCGGCGTGGTCGCCGACCGCTCCGACAAACGCCGGCTCATGATCGGGTTGCAGACCCTCATGGGTGTGCAGGCCCTGATCCTGGGGCTGCTCGTCGTCACCGACACGATCGCCCTGTGGCACGTCTACGTCCTGGCGGTCGCGCTCGGCCTCAACCAGTGCTTCGAGAACCCCACCCGACAGTCGTTCATGCTCGAACTGGTCGGTCCGGAGGATCTGCGGAACGCCGTGAGCCTGCAGTCGGTCCTCGCCTCGTGCTCCCGCATGATCGGCCCGGCCGTCGCCGGCCTGGTCATCGCCGCGGGCGGACTCGGCGTGTGCTTCCTGCTCAACGCCGCGAGCTTCGTTGCCGTCGTCACCTCCTTGCTGCGACTCGACGTCTCCCGGCTCCAGCGCTCCCCCGCCGCCGCCCGCGCGAAGGGACAGCTGCGTGAGGGTTTCGCCTACGTCCGCAGCACGCCCGACCTGGCCGTCCCGCTGTCGATGATGGCGCTCGTCGGATGTCTGGCCTTCGAGTTCCAGGTGGTTCTGCCGGTCTTGGCCGACCACACCTTCGCTGCCGGTGCCGGGGCCTACGGCTTCCTCACCGCCGCGATGGGCGCCGGATCGGTGGTGGGGGGCCTCGCCGTCGCCACCTGGGGTCGCACCGGAACCCGGCCGCTGATCCTCACCTCCCTCGCGTTCGGCATCGCCATGGCGGTCGCCGCCGCGGCCCCGAACCTGACCACGCTCATCGTGCTCATGGTGATCGTGGGCGCACTGAGCGTGACGTTCACGTCCACCACCAACAGTTCGCTGCAACTCGCCTCCGCGCCGACGATGCGCGGACGGGTGATGGCCCTGTGGTCGGTCGCCTTCCTCGGCTCCACGGCCATCGGCGGTCCCATCGCCGGATGGGTCTGCGAGCAGTGGGGTGGCCGGGCCGGATTGCTGCTCGGTGCCGTCGCGTGTCTCGTCGCCGCGGCGATGGGAGTCGTCGCACTGCGCCGCCGGACCGCGACCCCCGCGGAACCCGCGGCCGTGACCGGTTAGGGTTCGTGACGAACGACACTCACACGCCGTAGGGCTCTGTGAGAGAACCCGACGGAGTCGGACTCGGTGCCAACGAGCCCGAACCCGTCGGGTTCACGCAGCCCTCGGCTCGGGACAGGAGATACGAACAGTGGAGATTCAGGGATCCGCCGCACTGGTGACCGGCGCCGCATCCGGTCTCGGCGCCGCAACCGCACGCCGTCTCGCCGACGCCGGAGCCACCGTCTTCGGCCTCGACCTGCAGCAGTCCATCGACCGCGTCGGCGATGCCGCACCCGCGGGTGTCACGCTCCTCGCCACCGACGTGACCAGCGGCGACGAGGTGCAGGCCGCCGTCGACCGCATCGTCGAGTCGGGTGTTCCGCTGCGCATCGTCGTCAACTGCGCCGGTGTCGGCTGGGCCGGCCGCATCCTGTCGAAGAACGGCCCGCACGACCTCGAGCTGTTCCGCACGGTCATCACCGTCAACCTGCTCGGCACCTTCAACGTCATGCGCCTCGCGGCCGACGCGATCTCCAAGACCGAGACGGTCGACGAGTCGGGTCAGCGCGGCGTCGTCATCAACACCGCCTCGGTGGCGGCGTTCGAGGGCCAGATCGGTCAGATCGCGTACTCCGCGTCGAAGGGTGGCGTGCACGGCATGACCGTCCCCGCCGCACGCGACCTCGCGCAGTTCGGCATCCGCGTCAACACCATCGCCCCCGGCATCGTCGACACCCCGATGCTCGCCGGTGTCACCGAGGAGTACCGCAAGGGCCTCGAGGCCGGTGTGCCGTTCCCGTCGCGGCTCGCCCAGCCCGCCGAGTACGCGCAGCTCGCGCAGATGATCGTCGAGCACGACTACCTCAACGGTGAGACCATCCGCATGGACGGCGCGCTGCGCATGGCGCCGCGGTAACCCTTCCTCCGGTAACCCCGCCTCTTCCGTGCGCGTTTCCGGCAGTTCCGGCTGCCGGGAACGCGCACATGCGTTAGACCGGACCCATGCGGATCGTTCTCGCCGTGGTGCTCGTCGTCGCGCTCGTCGGCGTCGCCGGGTGGGCGCTGCAACGACGCCTGATCTACCTGCCCGACAGCTCCACTCCCCCGCCCGCCGCGACCGTCCTGCCCGGTGCCGAGGACGTCGTGCTCACCACCGACGACGGTCTCGAACTCGAGGCCTGGTTCGTGCCCGGTCGCGCCCCCGACGGCCCCGGAGCCGACTTCACCGTTCTCCTCGCTCCAGGTAACGGCGGCAACCGACTCGGCCGCGTCGACACCGCCGCCGACCTCGCCGCGGCGGGTTTCTCGACGCTCCTGTTCGACTACCGCGGGTACGGCGGCAATCCCGGCTCCCCCACTGAGGAGGGTCTCGCCGCCGACGCCCGCGCGGCCCTCGAGCATCTCCGTTCACGCGGCGACGTCGACCCCGCCCGGGTGCTGTACTTCGGGGAGAGCCTCGGCTGCGCCGTGGTCACCGCGCTCGCCGTCGACGAACCTCCCGCCGGGATGCTGCTGCGCTCGCCGTTCACCGATCTCGCCGCCGTGGCCCGGCACCACTATCCCTTCGTGCCCGCCGCACTGTTGAAGGACGAGTTCCCCGTCGCCGAACTCGTCGGCCACATCGACGTGCCGATCACGGTCGTCTACGGCACCGCCGACAGCATCGTCCCGCCGGCCCAGAGCTCGGCAGTCGCCGATGCCGCCCGATGGCTGCACGAGCGGGTCGAGCTCGACGGTCTCGAACACAACGATCCGCCGATGTTCGGCGCGCCCGTGGTGGACGCACTGATCCGGCTCAGAGCAGGCCTGTGAGCCTGGCGGAGCCGTCGACGAGGAATCTCACCAGATCGGGATCGGGTTGCACCTTCGCGGCCGACCCGTGCAGGTACAGGCCGCCGACGACGAAGGACGACGAGTCGCGGATCGGGACGGCCAGCGCCGCCCTGCCCAGCCGGGTCTCCTGGCACTCCTTCGCGTAACCGGACGAGATGATGTCGCGCAGCTCCCGCGCCAGCGACTCGCGCTCGCACATCGTGAACTCGGTGAGCCGGCGAAACTCGGCGTCCGGTGCCGCCCCCGGGGCATGTGTGCCGGCATCAGCTTGCCGCCGAACCACGCGCGTGTCACGACCTGCGCTACAGGTCCTCGATGAACGGGATGTCGAGCACCGCGCGATCACTCATCCACTCGCGCAGGACCTTCGTGGCGATCACGTCGTCCTCGTTGTACTCGAGCAACCGCACACGCTGCGCCGGATCGGGCTCGCCCGCCATGCCCACGGCCTCGCGGTACCAGCTCATCGACGCCTCACCCCCGGCCTCGGCGTCACGCCAGTGATGCCCCGCGATCGGTGCGATCTTCTTCAGCCCCTTGCCGTTCGGACACACGAACTGGTCGGTGACGGCCTGGAAGATGTCGACCCACTCGTTCGAACCGATGAACGCCTTGACCTCCGCGAGCTCCGGCACACCCGGGAAGCCGTGGAACCGCCGCGCCGACGACAGCAACCACTTGTCCTCCGCCGACCGCGAATAGCAGTAGGCCGCAAAAGTCTTCCCACGACGTTCGGCCGCGCGCCGCTGGTCCGACAGCCAGCGCCAGAACTCGGCGAACGAGCGTGCCTCGTCGTCGGTCGGCACGGGCTCCCACGTCGCGAACGGGATGTACTCGGAGGACGATCTCGAATTGAGCAGCGTGCCCCACAGATAGGCGCCGTGCTCGTGGTAGCTCTCCATGTCGATGTCGACCTCGACGTCGGCGCGGTGGACGTGCACGTGCCGGTAGCGACGCACGAGCGGCGCACCGGCGATCCACGCCCGCGCCGTGACGATCGCGTCCTCGAACGAACCCTGCGGCCACGCTTCCGGTTCCCCGCCCTCCCACCGGGCGAGGCCGTCGATGGTGTGCACCTCGAGTTCGCGCAGCACGGCGGCACGTTGCCCCGGCGCGACGAGCGACACATCCCGGGTGACGGTGAGTTGGGCGCGGCAGCGGTCCCACCACGGGCAGGTCTTGCACTCACCGATCTGCGACGGCGCCGTCGGAGTGAGACCCCGCGCGATCTCGAGTCGGTCCGCCAGGCGGGCGTCGTAGTCGTCGAGGATCTGGTCGAGATCGTGCACGAGGATGCAGTCGCCGCCGTAGCCGATCGCGCCGGCGACCTTCGCGGGGCTCGCGAGTCCGTGACGTTCGAGCATCCGGTACAGGTGCGCGAGGCGCATCTGGTCGCGCACCTGACTGCGCACCTTGCGGGTCTCGTCGACAGCGGGTGCCCACGCGAACAGATCGGTGGTGAGCGCGCCGTGTCCGGGATCGGTGACCTTGTGGTTGACGACGATCACCGGGATGTAGCCGCCGTGTTCGGCGTCGCGCAGCAGGATCTCCGAGCGGCCGCGGCGTCCGGTGTCGGGTTCGCTCGGCAGCACCGCACCCCAGATGCGGTCGGCGCCCGCGCGGCACGCGTCGAGTGTGCGCTCGGCGCGCTGCGACATCGGTCCTTCGGGGGCGACGGGCACCCACCCGTCCGGGTCGGCGTCGAACAGCGTCTGGCGGATCGCCTCGCGATGCGCAGCCGCCGCCTCCTGGCGTTGCCGCGCACCCGGATTCTCGGGTGCATCTGCGAGTTCGTCGGGGAAGGTGGCGTCGAGATAGACCCGGTGGCGGCACCTCGTCAGCGCAGCGGCCTCGAGGGAGACGGCTGTGCGCTGTGACACTCCGCGTCGGGGCCGCGGTAGTTCTCCGGTTGCGTCCACGACATTCCAGGGTATTCCCTGCACAGGCGACGGCTCGCAGCAGCACCGTCACGTTAGGCTGACGCGGGGCGCCGGAGCGTCGTGTCGTACCGAATGGAGGGTGCTGTTCGATGGGGTTGTTCACACGGAAGCGTCGCGCGACTCGCAGGGCGGAAGCGAAGGCGCTGAGGACCAAGGCGAAGATCGAGGCCAGACTGGTCGCGAAGAATCGGCTCGAGAACGACCGGCGGGCAGCGAAGGCCAAGGCGAAGATCGACAAGAAACTCGCGAAGTCGCAGGTCAAGCTCGACCAGGAACTCGCGAGGTCGCAAGCCAAGGTCGAGAAGGAACAGATCGCGACCCTCAAGGCACAGAAGAAGGCCGCCGAGAACCAGGGGCTCACTGCGGCGAAGGTGCGCCGTTATCTCGGCGTCGCGCGTCTGCTCGCGCCGGTGCTCGTCCCGATCGTCTACCAGGCCGTGACGGCGCTGCGCGGTCAGCTCGACTCGCGTCGCGCGCAGCAGCTCGGGGTGCCGATCGAGGAACTGGGTTCGTTCACCGGTCACGGTGCCCGGCTCAGTGCCCGCATCGCGGGTGCGGAGCAGTCGCTCGCGAAGGTCGAGCAGCGCAACCCCAAGGACGCGGAGACGCAGAAGTTCGCCACCGCGACCCGCGAACGCCTCACCGATCTGACCGCCGCCGTGCAGACGGCCGAGCAGATGCCGGCCGCGCGCCGGAAGTCGGCACACACGGCGATCTCGTCGGAACTCGACGGCATCGAAGCGGATCTGCTCGCGCGCCTCGGCGTGCGCTGACACGGCCTGCACATCAGGAACGAGCACGACCGACAGTGACCAGGTATCCGACCGTTCTCGGCACCACCGCGGGCATCGCCACCGCGGTGCTGGCGGTGGCCGCCCACGGCGCCGCCGGCGGTGGTGTGCCGACGGGACCGGTCGCGGTACTGCTGGTCGCGGTCGCGGCGATCGTCGGGATCCTCGGCGCGCACCAGCCGTCGCTGTCCCCGCTCGTGCTCCTCGCCGGTGGGCAGGCGGCCACGCACGTCGCGCTCACCGTGCTGGTGCCCGGTCACGAACACCTGTCGGTGTCCATGCTGGGCGCCCACATGCTCGCCGTCGCCGTGTGCGCGGTGCTGCTCACCGCCGCGGCCCACGTGTACGCGGCGTGCGGCACCGCGCTGCGGGTCGTGCTGCTGCGCGGCCCCCGGGTCGCCGCGCCCGCCGTGCTCGCCCCGACCTCGTCGACCGACCGGCTCGTGTGGGGACGTGCACCCCCGGCCATCTCGCGGAGAGGACCACCGCTCGCCACGGCTGCGCTGTGACGATCGATCCTCCAACCACGAGAAAGACCCATACATGTTCGAGTTCTCCCGTCGCGCCCTCGTGGGCGCGACAGCAACCGCTGCGCTGATGGTCGCGGGCGCCGGCATCGCTTCGGCCCACGTCACCGTCGTCGCACCCGGAGCCGAGCAGGGCGGTTACACCGTCCTGACCTTCCGGGTCCCCACCGAGTCCGAGACCGCCGGCACGACCGCCCTCACCGTCGAGCTTCCGGGGCTGCGCTCGGCGCGCACCGAGCCGCTGCCCGGCTGGACGGCGACCGTCGAGAAGGATCCCGAGTCGCAGCTCGCGACCTCCGTGACGTGGACCGCCGAACCGGACGTGCAGGTCGGGCCGGGACAGTTCCAGCAGTTCGTCCTGTCCGTCGGGCCGCTGCCCGAGGAGGACGAGATCGCCTTCCCCGCGATCCAGACCTACAGCGACGGCGAGGTCGTGGCGTGGGACGAGATCACGACCGGCGACGAGGAACCCGAACGTCCTGCCCCCAGCCTGACCCTCGCGGCGAGCAGCGGCGACGGGCACGGCGGCAGTGGTGACGCCCACGCCACCGAGACCGAGCAGACCGCCGGCGCGTCGGAGGACACCACCGACAGCACCGCGCGGTGGCTCGGCGGTATCGGCCTGGTGCTCGGTGCGCTCGGCGCCGCACTCGGCCTCGGCGCCGTGATCCGGGGGCGGCGAGCATGAAGCGCATCCTCGTTCTCCTCACCGCGTTGATCGCGGCGCTGACCCTGTCCGTCGGTTCCGCAGCCGCCCACTCGGTGGTGCTGTCGAGCTCGCCCGAGGACGGCGAGCAGATCGCCGAGGCACCCGATCGGGTGACCGTGACGTTCAACGAGAACCTGCAGGAGCAGTTCGCGGCTCTGACCGTCGTCGGGCCGGACGGCAACCTGTGGTCGAAGAGCGACCCGATCATCGAGGGTGCGAACGCATCCGTCGAACTAGACGGTCTCGGCCCCGTGGGCGAGTACACGATCGCCTACCGGGTGACCTCCGCCGACGGACATCCCATCAGCGGAACCCGCACCTTCACGCTCACCCAGGAGGGAACCGGCACGCCCGGTGAAGCGGCGTCCGGTGACACCGCGACCGGCGAGACCGGCGCGGAGTCGGGTGAGAGCGACAGCAGCGGACCTGCCGTGTGGTGGTTCGTCGTCGCAGGTGTCGTCGTGGTCGCCGCAGGTCTCGCCTTCGCGCTGCGCAAGCCGAAGGCCTGACCCGCATGATCCCGGAACGCCGGCAGTGGCTCGTCGTGGCCGCTGCCGGCGTTGCCTTCGGAACCGTCGCGGGCATCGCCGTGGCCGGTTCCCTCGCCCTGCCCGCCCCCTCGAGTTCGGTGCGGGCGATCGGGCTGTGTGTCGGCTCGACCGTGCTCGGACTCGCGGTCCTGGCCGTGATGGTGCAGCGGCAACGCCGTCCCGCGGTTTCCTCCGACACGCTGTGGCGGACGATCGCCACGCTCGGCGGTGTCTGGCTCGTGCTCGCGAGCATCGACCTCGCCTGGGCCGCGTCCACCGCGGCCGATGTTCCCGCCGCGGACCTGGACGTGGGGCGGTTCGGGCAGTTCGTCGGCACCACCACGGGACGCGTGGATGCGGCGGCATGGGTGTGCATCGCCGCGATCGTCGTCGTCGCCGCTGTGGCGTACCGCCGGTCGGCGGCGTGGTCCACCCTGCCGGTGCTCGTCGCCGCGGCGCTCGCGTTGATCGCCCGGCCAGTCACCGGCCACATGGCGCAGCAACCGCTGGGGTCGCTGTTCAACGCCGTGCATGTGCTCGCGGCCGCGGTGTGGTTCGGGGTGCTCGTGGCGCTGGCCGTCACCGTGCGGGGCCGCGGAGCGTGGGCGGAACTGCTGCCGCGCTACTCGCAGCTGGCCCTGCGGTGCGTGGTGGCGTTGGTGATCACGGGCGTGGTCGACGCGGCGGTACGGCTCGGCTCGGTCTCCGCGCTGCTGGGCACCGGCTACGGACGCGTCGTGCTCGCGAAGGCAATCGTGCTGTGCGCCCTGCTGGGGCTCGCGTGGAACTGGCGGCGCAACTGGCTCCCCGCTGCCGCGTCCCACCGTCTCCCGGAGGAGGAGTCGCTGCGCAACGCCGTCCTCGAGGTGTGCGCGATGTCGGTGGCGCTCGGGCTCGCGGCCGGATTGGCGACCACCGGCTGAGCCGTCACAACGTGGCCGCTCGTTCCAGGTCCTGCACGAACGAGCGGAACATGTCGTCGCGCTGCGATTTCGCCCGCAACACCGCCGACGGGTGCACGGTGACGACCACCGCCGGATCGCACGACCCGCACAGCTCCTCGGGCAGGTGCAGGACCTCCCCGCGGTGCTGTGTGAGCTTGAAGTCCTTACCGAGCAGCGACTGCGCGGCCGTGGCTCCGAGGCACACCACCACGTCGGGGCGGACGGCGTCGAGTTCGGCCTCGAGCCACGGCCGGCACGCCGCGACCTGCCCACCCGACGGTTTCTTGTGGATGCGTCTGCGGCCGTTGGCGGACCGGTCGAAGCGGAAATGCTTGACGGCGTTGGTCACGTACACCGTCCCGCGATCGATGCCCGCGCGTTCGAGGGCCTTGTCGAACAGGTGCCCCGAGGGCCCGACGAACGGTTCTCCCGCGAGGTCCTCCTCGTTGCCCGGTTGTTCGCCGACGAAGAGCATGCGTGCGTCGCGCACCCCTGCCCCGAAGACCGTCCGCTCGGCGGCCTTGTAGAGATCGCATCCCCGGCATCCCGCGGACGCGGCGGCGAGTTCGGCGAGGTCGCGGCTGTCGGGTACGTACTCCTGTGCGCCGGGATAGGTCACCATGGCTGTCGCATACCCGGCTTCACCGAGGTTGCACCAGTCGCTCGATCCAGGCGCGGCTGTCGGCGGGGTCGATGACGTCGTCGAGTTCGAAGCTCGTCGCCGCTTGCAGGGCCTTGCCCTGCTGGTAGGCGAGGGCGACGAGCCGGCCGAACAGTTCCTCGCGCTCCCGGGGTGTCTCCGCGGCGTCGAGTTCCTTGCGGAATCCGAGACGCACGGCCCCTTCGAGTCCCATTCCGCCGATCTCCCCCGTCGGCCACGCGACGGTGAATTCGGGTGCGTGGAAAGATCCGCCGGCCATCGCCATCGCGCCGAGGCCGTAGCCCTTGCGGAGGATGATCATGCCGAACGGGACCGTCAGGCGTGCGCCGGCGACGAAGAAGCGCCCGAAGCGGCGCACGGTGGCGTCCTTCTCCGATTCCGGTCCGACCATGAATCCCGGTGTGTCGCACAGACTCACCACGGGCAGCCGGTGCGATTCGCACAGTTCCAGGAAGTCCGTGGCCTTGTCGGCGGCCTCGGCATCGATCGCCCCACCGAGGTGGGCGCTGCTGTTGGCGAGCACGCCGTAGGAGGCGCCTTCGACGCGCATCAGAGCGGTGACGATGCCGACGCCGTAGTCCGGGCGCAGTTCGAGCACCGATCCGAGGTCGGCGATCGCGTCGATCGCCGACCGCACGTCGTAGGCGCGGAGACGGTTCTCCGGCACCACATGTCGCGCGAGACGCGGATCGGGTGCCTGCCGGTCCTCGTGCGGCGCGGTGAAGTACGCGAGATATCGCCGGGCGACGTCCACGGCGTGCGCCTCGTCGCGCGCCGCGACGTGCACGACGCCGTTGCGGCGTTGCACGTCGATCGGCCCGATGTCCTCGGGGCGGTGCACGCCGAGTCCTCCGCCCTCGATCATCGCGGGGCCGCCCATGCCGATGTTGGCGTCGGGGGTCGCGATGAGCACGTCGCACACCCCGGCGAGCGCGGCGTTGCCCGCGAAGCAGCGGCCGGAGACGACCGCGACGGTGGGCACGCGTCCGCGCAGCGACGCCATCGAGCGGAAGGTGGGCAGGTCGAGGCCCGCACCGGAACCGGCGTCGACGTCCCCGGGTCGCCCGCCACCCCCCTCGGCGAACAGCACGAGCGGCACCCGCCGCCGGGCGGCGAGTTCGAGCAGCCGATCGGTCTTGCGGTGGTTGTTGCGGCCCTGGGTACCTGCGAGGACGGTGTAGTCGTAGGACATCACGACCACCTCGGCCCCGCCGATCCGTGCGGTGCCACCGACAAGTCCGTCCGCCGGGGTGTTCGCGATCAGGTCCTCCTCGCTGCGGCGGCCGCGCTGGGCGGCGAGGACGAGCGGTCCGTATTCGACGAAGCTACCGTCATCGACGAGGTCGGCGATGTTCTCGCGCGCCGTGCGCCGGCCCCGCCCGTGCCGCTTCGCCACGATCTCGGGCCGCGCCGCATCGGTGGTGACCTCGTGCCTGCGGCGGATCTCGTCGAGGTCGGCACGGTCGGCGTCGAGGTCGGCCGCGGCGATGTCGTCCGTCGCGGTGTCCGTGTCGAGCACGCGGACCACCGCGAGCACGGTGCCCGGCTCGACGGTGCGTCCCGGCTCGACGAGCACACGTTCGACCACGGCACTGCCCGGTGCCCGGATCTCGTGCTGCATCTTCATCGCATCGAGCACGGCGAGCGGCGCACCGGCCGGAACGGTGTCGCCCGCGCGAGCGATCTCCACGACCGTGCCGACCATCTCGGCGTGCACCGCCTGTTCGTCGGCGCGCAGATCCGTGTACTCCACCGGTGCGGTCGGGGCGGTGTCGACGAAATCCGCGAGCCGCTCCCCCAGCCACGTAGTGCGGACATTGCCGGACCGGAACTCCTTGTCGTCCAGTATCTTCTGCAGGAGGTCGCGGTTGGTGCCGACACCGTCGACGATGAACTCGCCGAGTGCCGTCGACGCCTTGCGCAGCACGGCCGCGCGATCGCCGGAACGCACGTACGCGACGACCTTGGCGAGCAGCGAGTCGTAACGTCCGGTCACCTCGAGGCCGGGCCGGCCGTGGGTGTCGACGCGGATGCCCGGTCCGGTGGGTGGCGTGAACGCGGTGAGCGTCCCGGCTGTGGGCAGGGCGATCCCGTCGGCGCGCGGCGTCTCGGCGTTGACGCGCACCTGCACCGCGATGCCCTGCGCCGCCGCAGGACGTCCGCCGATCTTCTTGCCGTCGAAAGTGATTCCTTTCGGGAGACCGAGTTCGTCGAATCCCGTCCCGCGAGCGACCGCGAGCTGGGTCGCCACGAGGTCGACTCCGGTCACCTCCTCGGTGACGGTGTGCTCCACCTGGATCCGGGGGTTGACCTCGAGAAACACGAAACCGTCGTCGTGGACGAGGAATTCGACGGTGGACAGCCCGTGGCACCCGACCTGCCCGATCAGCCGGACCGCCGCGCCGTGCAGCGCCTCCCGCAGGGCGTCGGACAGGTCGGGCGCGGGTGCGATCTCCACGAGCTTCTGGTGCCGGCGCTGCACGCTGCAGTCGCGATCGCCCAACGCCACCGCGCGGGTACCCGACCCCGACTCGGCGGCCACGACCTGCACCTCGACGTGGCGGGCACGCTCGACGAGCACCTCGGCGTACAGCCGGTCGTCGTCGAAGGCGGCGTGTGCTTCGGCGGCGGCGAGCCGGAGCGCCTCGTCGAGATCGGCGGCATCGCGGACCACGCGCATGCCGCGACCCCCACCACCCGACAGTGCCTTGACGACGATCCCGCCCGGACGGTCGCGCAGGAAGGCCCGCACGGACTCCGGATCCGTCGTCTCGACGGCAGCGGTCACCGGGATGCCGAGTTCCTCCGCCACCGAGCGGGCGGCCCGCTTGTCGCCGAGGACGCGCAGTGCTTCCGGGGACGGCCCGACGAAGGTGAGCCCGGCGTCCGCGCAGGCCTGCGCGAAGGCGGCGTTCTCGCTGAGGAATCCGTAACCGGGATGCACGAGCGTGCATCCGGTCGCTCGGGCGACCCCGATGATCGCCCCGGGGTCGAGATAGGCCGAGGGACCGGACTCCGGTAGGGCCTCGGCTCGCGTGGCGGCGCGGACGTGCGGAGCGTCGGCGTCGTCCGCGGCGTGGACGGCGACGGTGTCGAGTCCGAGGTCCCCGGCCGTGCGGACGACACGCAACGCGATCTCACCCCGGTTGGCTACGAGCAACATCGACGATCCTTCCCTCGGCAGCGGTTGTATCAACTCCTACTCCGGTCGGCACCCGCACCGCAGACCGCCGTCTCACGCAACGACCACGGGACGGTGGCGCAGGGCGCGACCGAGACCGAGCGCCATCAGCACGGACGTGATCGACGCCGTCGCCATGATCGCGGCGAGCACGACCACCTGGAACCGTCCGGCCTCCACCGGCGACAACCCGCCGAAGATCGCGCCGACGAACGCCCCGGGCAGCGTCACCAGACCGGTCGTCTTCGTCTGGTCGGTCGACGGGATCATCGCCGCGTGCACGGCGAAGCGTGCGGGTGAGAGTGTCGCCTGCCGCATCGTCGCGCCGAGTGCGAGCCAGCCCTCCACCTCGGGCCAATGGCCGTCGACGGTTTCGTGGAAGCGGCGACCGGCGAGGGCCGCGACCGTCATCGTGTTGCCGATGATGATGCCGCCGAGCGCGAGCGCGTAACGCGGGGTGGCCTCCACCGCGCCGGTCGCGAAGACGACACCCGCCGAGACGAGCACGCCGGTCAGCATCGCGGCGGCCGTCACCCCGCGCACGACGGCCTCGCTCCCGATGCGTCGGCAGGCCGTCCACCACGCGACGGTGAACATCACGACGAGCACCACCGCGACCCACCGGGCGTCGGTGATGACGCCGGAGAGCACGACGCTGATGAGCGCGAGTTGCACCGCGCCGCGGGCGATGGCACCGACGGGCGCGAATCGGTGCGGTACCCGGAACGCCCACAGCACCGCCGACGAGATCACGGCGAGGGCGAGGATGCCGATGATCGTGGGGATCAGGACGGTCGGGTCGATCACAGGGTCGACGTTAACGTCCCGGTCGCCGGGTGAGGCCCTATCGTCGCTCGGGCGCGGCGTGCGGCAGATCCGCGGTGGACGCCACGGGCCAGTGCAGCGGATCGGGGCCGAGCGTGCGGAGCTGCTCCACCTGCTCGCGGCACCACACCGACACCTCACGGCGTCCCTCGACGACGTCCTCGGAGAACTCCGTCCAGTCGGCCCATTCGGTGTCGTGCACCTCCGACGGTTCGGGGATGGGCGCCGGCCCGTCGTAGAGCACGCGGAAGACCGGGCAGATCTCGTTCTCGACGATGCCGTTGTCCATCACCGCCCGGTAGCGGAAGGACGGCAGGACGACCTCGATGTCGTGCACGTCGAGCCCGAGTTCCTGACGCAGCCGGCGGCGCACGGCCTCGATGAGCGGCTCGTCGGGCGCCGGATGACCGCAGCAGCTGTTCGTCAGGACACCGGGGAAGGTCGACTTGTCCAGGGCGCGCCGGGTGAGCAGAACGTTGCCGTGGTGGTCGAAGACGTACGACGAGAAGGCGAGGTGCAGCGGGGTGTCGGTGGTGTGCACCGTGGCCTTCGGCTCGATCCCGACCGCGCGGCCTGCGTCGTCGAGCAGCACGACCTGTTCCATGTGATGTCCTGTTCTGTATTCGTGTCCGAATGCCGGCTCGGCCGGTCGGGCCTCACCGGCCGAGCGGCGCGGTGGGCATCCCCAGTCTCGACCGTGAACGCAGCGTGGTCCAACCGGCCGAGGCCAGCCGCGGTGCCGCCACCGACAACCGCCGGCGCCGCGACACGCGTGCGCGCTGGTGGAGTACCCGGTATCCGCTCTCCTCGACCACCCGCAGGATGTCGCCGTAGAGGACGAAGGCGGTCCGCATCGCGGGACGCACCTTCGGGTCGAGCAGGTCGATGCCCGGTTCGGCCACACGGTAGATCGAGCGGGTGTGCGCGATCAGGTGCGCGAGGGCGCGTTCGAACCGCACGTCGCGCTGTCCGGTCCGGCGGCAGTGCCACAGCAGGTCCTCGTCCACGTCGAAGGCGGCGAGGATGTCGGTGGGCAGGTAGATGCGGTCGCGGTCGAGGTCCTCACCCATGTCGCGGATGAAGTTGGTGAGCTGGAAGGCCTCACCGAGTGCGGCGGCGGGAGCCTCGGCCTGTTCGCGTTCGCCCTCGATCCCGAGGATGGGCAGCATCTGCAGCCCGATGACGGCGGCCGAGCCGTACATGTACTCCGACAGTTCGTCCATCGTGCGGTACCGCGACCGGAACAGTTCGGTGCCGGGGATGTCCATCCGCATCGACCGCAGGAAGGCGTAGTAGTACTCGTGCGGGATGTCGTACCGCTGCGTGGTGTCGACGAGGGCCCGCAGCACGAGACCGAATTCGTCGTAGGTCGGCGGCCTGCCCCCGAGCGCGTCGGACAGACGGCGTTCGAGCGCGTCGAGAACCGGTGCCGCGTCGACCGGTTTCACGTCGACGATGTCGTCGACCATCCGCGCGAAACCGTAGAGGGCGTGCACCCCGGCCCGTTTGGACGCCGGGAAGATGCGGGTCGCGAGGAAGTAGGTCTTGCCATGGCGCCGGTTGAGCTCACGGCACAGTCGATACGCCTCGTGCAGATCGGGATCGATCCCGTCGAGTTCACCCATGGGCAACCGCACCTGCTTCCATCGGAATCGACATCGTCGTGAGCCCGGCAGTCGCGCCACCGGAGATACGTTCTGCGGCAAGACGTCCGGAGATGATCACGGTCGGGACGCCGACACCCGGCGTGGTACCCGACCCGGCGAGGACGACATTGTCGACGCCGTGCACGAGGTTCGGGCGGCGGAAGGGCCCTGTCTGCCGGAACAGGTGCGCCGCCGAGAAGGGGCTGCCGTCGAGCATGCCCTTGTCGGCCCAGGTCCGCGGGGTGTCGATGTGGTCGACTCGCATCGAACTCGCGAGTCCCCGATAGCCGCGTTGCTCGAGGACCTGCTGGATCTCCCGCATGTACGGCCTGCCGAGTCGGCCCCAATCGAGGGGTGCGGCAGCGAGATTCGGGCACGGCGCCAGCACCGAGACCGGTTCGCACTCGACACCGCCGCGCACGACCCGCAGGGACGGATCGGTCACGGCAGGTCGCGTGATGAGCAGGGACGGATCGGCCATCAACCGGCCGCGGCCGCGCGGGGCGGTGATCCGCGCGAAGGTCTCCGCCCACTCCTCACCGAAATCGATGGTGTGGTGGGACTCCGGCCAGGCCTGCGTCACCTCGGTGGGTACCGTGCCGTGGAAGACGACGGCCGAGGGCGACGCGACGGTGGCGCTGCGGGCGCGGCGGCGCGGCGGGACCCCGGCGCGCAGCAGCAGGTCGTCGACCACGGGCAGGTCCACGGTGAGGACGACGGCGTCGGCGGCGAACTCCCGGCCGTCCGCGGAACGCACGCTCTTCGCGCGGCCGCCGTCGACGCGGAGTTCCGACACCTCGACCCCGGTGTGCACGGTGCCGCCGTTGCGGACGAGCGCATCGACCATCGCGGCGGCGATGGTGGACATGCCGCCCTTCGGAAAGTAGACGCCGAGCGAGGTGTCCATGTGGGCGATGGCGCCGTAGACCGCCAGGGCCGTCGACGGTGCGGTGCCCGCGTACAGGGCCTGGAAGGTGAAGATTCGCCGGAGCCGGTCGTCCCGGATGAACGACCCGACGCGCGATCCGAGCCGGCCGAAGCCGCCGAGCCGGACGAGGTTGGCGGTGTCGCGCAGCGCCGCGGGTGTCGACACGAGGTCGAGCGGCGAATCGAAGTTGGAGTCGATGTAGCGGTCGAACTCGGCGTCGAAGATCGACGCGAGCCAGCGGCGCAGCCGCCGATATCCGCCGGCCTCCTCGGAACCGCACACGCGCGCGATCTCGGCGGTCATCTCGTCCGGATCGGAGTACACGTTCAGGGCGGTGCCGTCGGCGAAGCGCGCGTGGTAGCCGGGTGCGAGCGGGGTGAGGTCGAGCGCCGGGATGGTCGAGTCGAAGGATTCCCCGACTGCCGCGAGCGCGTCGGCGATGAGGTTCGGCATCGTCAGCACACTGGCGCCGTTGTCGATGTCGTAGAGATGCCGCCCGTCCTCGAACACCGGGTACGTTCCCACGCGACCACCGACCGTGTTCTCGCGTTCGAGGACGGTGACGCGCTTGCCGGCACCGGTGAGGTGGAGCGCCGCGGACAGTCCCGCGAGGCCCGCACCCACCACGACGACGGACTCGACGGAGCCGCCGACCGACCTCACGCCTTGCCTACCTGCGTGCGCGGGGTCGTCTGCTCGGTGCGCGTGCGCGCTTCCATGAACAGCTGGAGGAAACCCACGGACGGGTGCGGGTGCCGATTCTCGTTCTGCCGGGCTTCGTAGTTGGGCATGATCGGTCTTCCTCTGGTCGTCGCCTGAGCGGCGTGGGCGTGCGTAGTGGTTCGTGTCGGTCGGTTCGGGTGACGGCCCTCACGCCGTCTCTCCCCGTATTCGGAGCCCGTCGTCGAGCGGATGGGTCGGGTCTGCGGATTCGTCCCGGCCCTGGACGGGCGCGATACGGTCGAGGTATGGCTGCCCGCAAGACCGCTGTGCTCCGACGGCCGTCGGAGACCGACGACTACCTCTACGAACCCGTCGATCGCAGGATCAGAGGTGAGTGGTTCGGCCGGACGGTGGTCGACAGCACCCGGGCCGTGCTGGTGTGGGCACCCGGCAAGCCCGTTCCGTTCTATGCCTTCCCCCGCGAGGACGTCCGGCTCGACCTGATCGCGGCCTCCCTGTCACCGAGCCGCTCCCGGCAGGATGTCTGGCAGTGGTACGACATCGTCGTCCGCGACCATCGGGCCTATTCACCGGTCTGCCAGCTCGACGTCGACGGTCTCGACGACCGTCTCGTCTTCCAGTGGTTCCGGTGGGGCGAGACCGGGCCGGGCGACGACGTCGACGAGGGCGAACGGTGGTTCGAGGAGGAGACCGAAGTGTTCACCCATCCACGCGATCCCTATCACCGCGTCGACGCCCTGCGCAGCTCCCGGCACGTGCGGGTGACCATCGGCGACGTCGTGGTCGCCGAGACCCGCAACCCCGTACTCGTGTTCGAGACCGGCCTCCCGACCCGCTACTACCTCCCTCCCGAGGACGTCGACTTCTCGGTGCTCGAGGAATCCGAGTGGCGGACGAGCTGCCCCTACAAGGGCGTCGCCCGATACTGGTCGTTCTCCGGCACACCGCCTGCCGAGAACGTCGCATGGTCGTATCCCGAGCCGTTCCCCGGCATGGAGCCCATCGAGGGATACGTGTGCTTCTACGACGACGCCGCGGAGATCACGGTCGAGGAGTGAGTGCGTCGGCTGCGGGACGCAGCGCTGCCCCGATCCCCGAGCCGCGGGCCTGGCGCGCACTGGCGGCCCTGTGCGTGGGTCTGTTCATCACCCTGCTCGACCAATCGCTCGTCGCGGTGTCGCTGCCGCGTATCCGCGAGGATCTGGACGCGAGCATCAACCAGGTGGTGTGGGTGTCGGCGGCCTATCTGCTGACCTTCGCGGTGCCGCTGCTGGTCACCGGTCGTCTCGGCGACCGTTTCGGTCAGCGCAACGTCTACCTGGTGGGCATGGCGATCTTCACGGCCGCGGCCTTCGCGTGCTCGATGGCTCCGACGATCGAGTGGCTGATCGCGCTGCGTGCGGTGCAGGGGCTCGGCGGGTCGCTGATCAACCCGCAACCGCTGAGCATCATCCACCGGATCTTCGCGCACGACCGGCGCGGTGCGGCCACCGGTGTGTGGAGCGCGGTGGCCAGCTCGGCGGGTCTGTTCGGGCCCGTCCTCGGTGGGGTGCTCGTCGGTACCGGTGGGTGGCGGTGGGTCTTCTTCGTCTACATCCCGCTGGGCCTGATCTCTCTGGTGATGGTCGCGCGGTACGTGCCGAAACTGCCGACCGGGGCGCGTCGCATCGACGTGCTGAGCGCCGTCGTCTCGCTGGTCGCGGTCACCGGCGTGATCTTCTCCCTGCAGCAGGGTCCCGATGTCGGCTGGACCGTGTGGGTGTGGGTCGTCCTCGGTATCGGGATCGTGGCGTTCGGGATGTTCGTGCGTCTGCAGCGGACCGCGGTGGCCCGCGGCACCGAGGCGCTGGCCCCGCTCGGGTTGTTTACCCGCCGCAACTTCACCCTCGGGGTGACCGCCGTGGCGACGCTGGGTTTCACGGTCTACGCCGTGAACCTGCCGATCATGCTCTACCTGCAGGTGGGTCAGGGACTGTCCGCGCAGGTCGCAGGTCTGATGCTGGTACCGATGGGCGTGATCTCGGTGATCATGGCGCCCTTGATCGGGCGGGTCACCGATCGGGTCGCGCCGGGCCGGATCTCCCGGATCGGTTTCTCCGCGATGATCGCGGCGATGCTGTCGTTCGGTGTGGCGATGCATCTCGAGGCCACCGTCGGCTGGCTCCTGATCCCGATCGTGCTGCTCGGTTTCGCGAACTCGTTGTGCTGGGCCCCGAACTCGACGATCGCGTTGCGCGACCTGCCCGGTGACCTCGTAGGCGCCGGATCGGGTGTGTACAACACCGCCCGGCAGGTCGGTGCGGTACTCGGTGCGGCCGCCCTCGGTGCGGTGATGCAGATGGGTGAGGGGACGCTCGGGTTCGGTGCCGCGATGGGCAATGCGGTGTTGCTCCCGGTGGTCTTCCTCCTGGTGGGACTGGTGGCGGTCTCCCGTTTCCGAGAGAGTTCCACCGTCACCAGCGCAACGGGTGCGTGAGCAACCGTCATCGGCGCAGCAGGTGCGTGACCAGGCGTCCGCCTTCCTCCAGGGACATGTGGGGAAGATAGGCACGACCGACCGCGATCCCGATGGTCGGCAGCGCCGCCGGGTCCGGGAACACCATGTACAGCGGGCGGTAACGGGGCTGGAACTTCGCCTTGAACGCCAGCAGCGAGCGGAATCCGTATACCGGTTCGAGCGTGCGGCCGAGCAGATCGAGCAGGGCGTCGAGGGCTCCTCGGTCGAGTCCGGACCCACCGTCCATACTCGCGAGGGGCGCCCCCGACAAGCTCAGGAATTCGAGGCCCTCGTCGGCGGCGGACCGTGCCGCGGACGCGATGAGGAATTCCATGGCCGGCCGGAAGCCGTCCGAACGTCGCCACATGAAGTCCAGCGTCAGCCCGACCACCTTCCCGTCCCGGTGGACCGGCATCCACGACGTGATCGCATGGACGTGGTCGTTCGCGTCGACCGCGAGAAGCAACCGGACTTCGGGATCGCGCAGTTCGGCGACTCCTCCGAGCGTGAACCCCATCTCGGGCAGTCCCTTGTCGGCCACCCATTCCTCGGAGATGTCGACGATCTGCTCGGTCACCGACAGGGGCGCGGCGGCGAAGGTCGTCCATCGCGCTTCGATCCCGTCCTTGGCAGCACGGTTGAGGGCGGTGCGGACGTCCTGGAACTTCTTGCCCTTGAAGGCGAGGTCCGCGAGATCGACGACGGTCTCCTCACCCACCTGCAAACAGGTCCAACCGTGGTCCCGGGCGATCGTCGCCGTCTCCTCGCCCACCGAGTACAGGCACGGTGTCCATCCGTTGCCGAGGCAGTACGCCGCGAACTCGTCGATCGTCTCGGTCATCGAGGCGCGCTCACCGATCGGATCCGTCGCCGTCAGGGCGACACCCGAGTGGACCCGATACGCCACGGCGTGCCTGCCGTCGGTGCCGAACCAGTACCGATTCCCCGCCCAGGTGGTCATCCACGACATCGATCCGCCGCCCGGGTCGTGCAGGAGTTCTCGCACCCGCTGCTCGTCGCCGAGGTCGACCCCGGCAGGGGGCACGAGGAAGCTGCGCCACAGGAGCACGCAGAAGGCGACCCAGACGATCACGCCGATCCACTCGAACAACAGGGTGGCGGCGGTGTCGAGGGGCATCACGGGAGGCTCGAAGAGCTGGAGGTAGACCGGTGGAAGGAGCCGGCGCGGCGCGTCGCGGAGCAAGGTGCCGATGCCGGGATCACGATCGAACCCGTCCGCCACCAGCGTGCCCACCACCACGTACGTCACGAGCGCGATGCCTGCGGCGGCTGCGGTTCCGGCCCATACCCGGCGATAGGTTCCCTGCGGTGCACGGACATCGAACAGGGTGCGGGTCAGCAGTAACAGGGCGAGCACGGAGACCAGCGCGAGGAGTGGCGCGAGTTCCATGGATACGGAGCTGTGCCGGTGGATTCCGTACAACAGGGAGCGGGTCTCGTCCTGTTCGGTCACGCGGACGATCGTGCTCGCGGCGGCCACGACGATCAGCACGATGTGTCCTCCGACCGAGAGGAACCATGCTGCCCGCCGCCCTCGACGCAGCCCTTCGGCACCGATCAGCAGCAGTACCGACGGCATGAGATTCGCGACGAGCGGACCTGCACCGGAGAGCCGAAGGGCCTGTTGCCCTTTCCGGCACTCGTCGTGCAGCGCGGGATCGGCACACACCTCGACGAGTTCTCGCGGGGTGTAGGGAACCTGCTCGAACAGCTCGCGTAGCGCGGACAGCGGTCCGATCGAGTGTGGGGAGAGCGCCGCGAAGATCGGGCCGAGCACGCTCGCTGCGACCACGAGCGCGACGAGCGTGCGGCGCTCCCGGATGGTGCCGCCGAGCACAGGACGGCGCACACCGCGTCCGAACAGGAGCGGGCCGGCGAGCAACCCGGCCAGCGCGACGGTCACCCTGTTCACGTCCTGCAGGTGTCCGGCGAACAAGGCTGCGGTCACCAGGAAAACCAGCAGGAGTGTCCGGATGCGGCGACGCCACAGGGTGCCCATCGCGGTGGTGGAGGCGAGCAGGACGCCGAGCACCCACGCCAGCGGGTCCTCGGTGAGGTGGGTGTGCAGCTCCCTGCCCCACAGGTTCGGCACCAGGGAGGCGACCTGAGCAACGAGCAATGCGAGTGCCGCGCCCAGGCCCTGTGAGACGAGCGCGGCGAGCGTGAACTTGCGACTGCCGATGCGACGTTCGACCGGCACCGCGACGGCGAGGATCGCAATGCTTCCGAGCACATACTCACCGGGACCGGAGGCGAACAACCCTGAAGTCCACAGTGTCCACAGGTGGCCGTCGGTGATATTCGGGATCCCGAGCGACATCTCGGATGCCGTTGCGTGCGACGGCCCGTTCCTCACAGAACCGGTGACGACCGCCAGGAACCAGGTCAGCACGAGCAGTCCGCACGAGACGGGCGCCCGGAGCACCACCGTCCCGGTGCGGGACATCAGCACCCCCGCCCCTGTGCGGCGCATCAGTTGCCGAGCCCGAGCCGTTGTGCGAGCCATGGCAACTCCTTCTCGAGCCCTGCGGACCACAGGGCGAAGCTGTGTGTGCCCGGCAGTTCGGTGAGGTGGACGTCCATCCCCGCGCTCCGAGCCAACGAAGCGAGTTGTTCCACCCCGGCACGGTATTCGGAATCGTCGAGTCCCACCACGAAAGCACCGGCGGAATCGGGATACCGATTGCGTGCGAGCAGGTCGGCAGGATTGTTGCGCGCGAATGCTTCCGCATCACCACCGAACACGTCCCGGATCGTCGACGCCCGGTCACCGATGGTCGGCTCGGCCTGTCCCGACATGTCCAGAAAGGTCGGGTAGACATCTGGCCGGGTGGTCGCGAGTTGCAGTGCGCACGTTCCGCCGTACGAGAGTCCGCCCACGGCCCGTGCCCGTGGGTCGTCGTCGACCTGCAGGTCGTCCCGTACCCACGCCGGAACGTCGACGGCCAGATAGGTCGCCACGTTGCCGAGATGCGAGTCGGCGCACAACGGGTTGTCGAACTGACCTCCGGTGCCGTCCGCGAGCACGACGACCGGCGCCAGGCCGTGATGCTGCGCGGCATAGGCGTCCATGGTGGACGGGAGATGTCCGCCCACGAGCCAGTCCTCCGGACTGCCGGGCTGTCCGGCGAGCAGTACCAGCACCGGCAGTTCCGGTCGTGGATCCGAGAAGTAGGCCGGCGGGAGGTAGACGCGGGCTTCCCGCGCCCGGAATCCGGAGACTGTTCCGGGAATCGTCACAGAGGTGACCGCACCGGTCGCAGGCAGATCGTCCGACGCCGACCAGTCCTCCACCGGCACGGTCTGCGATGCCCGGAGGGAGGGGTCGTCGAAGGGGACGGTCCGGTAGTCGCTGATTCCGAGAACAGTCCGAACGGTGGGATAGGCGTCGTAGACCGCGTCGATCCGGCCCGCGGCGGAGATCACGACGAGTACCGCAGACACCACGAGTGCCGTCGCGACGAGTGGTCGGGCCCGGTCGCGACGTCGCACGAACCATCGTCCGATCAATAGGGAGACGGCGAGCAGTGCCGTTGCCGCCCACCCGTACACCGCCCACGGCAGACGATCCGGGAACGGTTTCCACACCTTCTCGATCAGGAGCGCGGCTACCACCGTCGAGCCGAAGGCGGCGGTTACTGCGAGGGGTACTCCGTGTGCGAACCACACCCGGTAGCGGCGGAGGAGCAACACGATCAGACCGATGACCGTGAGGATCGCGAACACCGCGGTCGCCGTGGGGGTGGTGAGCGGTATTCCCAGCACTCCGTTCACCATCCTGGTCGAGGACATGGCGATCAGTATGCGCGGCCTTACACCCACCTGTCCGACATCACCGTCGAGACCATCGCAGAACAAGCGGAGGTTTCTCCACGCACGCGCTGATCGCCGCTACGGCGGCCGGTGCGGTGCTGTTCGTCGCGGTGGAACGACGCGTCGCCGAACCCGCGATCGGCTGGTGCTCCTGTCGACCTTCGGCGCGGACACCCCGATCTGGGTGCTGGGCTGCTGGTTCGCCGTGCTCGGCATCGGATTCGGCACGTCCATGCAGCTTCTCGTGCTGATCGTGCAGAATTCCGGTTCTCGAGGCGTAGAATGACGCGCTCGTGCCGATCTACCTGTACATCGCGCCGCTCGTGGTGGTCGCCGGGGTCCTGCTGTGCCTCGTCGTCGAGAAACCCCTCGCGACCACCATCGCGTGGAAGAGCGATCCGGCTCCTAGCGACCCGGCAGCCACTGCATCGACTTGACGAAGGGGGCGAGCACCTTCGCCCACACCCGCCGCGGAAGTCCGCGCGGGCCGTCGAGATTGAGCAGGCGCGTCGTCGCGATCGTCTGCGCCTCGGTGTACTTGTACAGGCCCTCCGCGCCGTGGCGGCGTCCCATGCCGGAGATGCCCATACCGCCCATCGGTGCGTCGGTGCTGCCCCATGCCGGGGCGTATCCCTCGTCGACGTTCACCGTGCCGGCACGCACCCGCGCGGCGATGGCCTCGCCCTGCGCCTTCGTCGCGCCCCACACCGATGCGTTGAGCCCGTACTCGGTGTCGTTGGCCTCGCGGATCGCTTCTTCGACATTCTCCACCGGATAGATCGACACCACCGGGCCGAACGTCTCGTTCCGGTAGCACTCGGCGTCCTCGGGCACGTCGGTGAGCACGGTGGGTTCGAAGAACAGCGGTCCGAGGTCGGGCCGCGTCTTCCCGCCTGCGACGACGGTCGCGCCCTTGGCGACGGCGTCCTCGATGTGCCGGGTCACCGTCTTGATCTGGCTCTCGCTGATGAGGCAGCCCATCTCGGTACCGAAGTCGTAGTCGGGACCGAGCGACATCTCGCGCACCCGTGCCCCGAACATCCGGATGAACTCGGGGGCGATCGACTTCTCGACGTAGATCCGCTCGATCGAGATGCACAGCTGCCCGGAGTTCGAGAAGCATGCCCGCACGGCGGCGTCGGTGACCTCGCGCAGGTTCACCCCGGAGGTGACGATCATGGGGTTCTTGCCGCCGAGTTCGGCGGAGAACCCGATCAGGCGCCGGCCGGCCTGCTCGGCGAGCAGACGTCCCGTCTCCGACGAACCCGTGAACATCAGGTAGTCGGTGCTCTCGACGATCGCGGTGCCCACCACGGTGCCGGGACCGGTGACCACGGCGAAGACGTCGCGGGGGACCCCGGCCTCGTAGAGGAGTTCGACGACGGCGAGCGCGCAGTAGGGCGTCTGGCTGTCGGGCTTGAGCACCACGCTGTTGCCGGCGAGCAGGGCGGGGATCGCGTCGGAGACGGCCAGCGTCATCGGGTAGTTCCACGGCGCGATCACGCCGACGACGCCCTTGGGATGGTGCAGGACGGTGGTCTTCGTCAGGACCGGCAGCATGCCCGTGGCCTTGCGGGGGCGCAGGAGCTTCGGTGCGACGCGCGCGTAGAACCGCGCGGTCATCGAGATGTCGAGCACCTCTTCCTGCGCGGAGACACGGGACTTGCCGGTCTCGGCCTGCGCCATGTCCATGAGCTGCTCGCGTCGGGACAGCACGAGCTCGCGGTAGCGGTGCATGATCGCGGCGCGCTTCTCGACGGGCAGCTTCGCCCACGCGACCTGCGCGGTGCGGGCCCGGTCGATCGCGGCCTTCGCGTCATCGGCCGTGCCGACCGGCACGGTGGCCAGCTCCCGGCCGGTGAACGCCTCGACGACGGGGCGGGTGGTCCGCTCGGCGGCGTCGGGGATCGCGATGAGGTCGGCAAGACGCTGGAAGGTCGCAGCGCTCGGAGCTGGCATGTTGCACCCCTACCGGTGAGTAGTACTTGCAGTTTCACTAAACCTACCCGGGTGCGTGTGTGCTGTCACACAGGCGTGGAATCGAGGCCCGTCTCCCGATCGTCGCGTCGCTCGGGACCTGCTTCGACGATCCCCTGAGCGACCTCCGCGAGAGGGACGTTGCTGTCCTGCGAGAGCCGGCGCAACAGTTCGAAGGCCGCAACGGCATCGATACCGAAACGCTCCATGATCATGCCCTTGGCCTGCCCGATGATGTCGCGGGTCGCCAGGGCGGACGCGAACTGTCCCCGACTGCGCGCCGCGCTCATCGCCATCGCGGCATGAGCGGCCAGGACCTCGGCGGTCGCCTCCGCCGGAGGACCGAACGCCTCGGCTTTCGCAGAGAACATGTTCAGCGCTCCCATGCTCTCCTGATCGAGATACAGCTGGAACGACAAGGCACTGAGCACACCCGCGTCCACCGCGGCCTTCGCGAAACGCGGCCAGCGGGTCTCCGTCCGCAGGTCTTCGGAGCGCACCACGAGATATTTGAAGCTCGCATCGAGGCACGGACCTTCCCCGAACTGTTCCTGGACGTCGTCGAGATGCTCGGCGAGTTCCGACGTCGCGGCGAGAGAGCGGAAATGCTTCCTTCCGGTCACGATGAGGACGTCGGCGCAGTCGGCCCCCTCCACCAGTTCGACCGCGGCCGCGGTCACGCCGCGCAGGGTCTCGTCGAGATCGGCCGGATGGTAGAAGCCGCGAGCGAGCTGGGCCATACGCCGCCCGAGATCGCCCGCTTCCGACGCACGTGTCATGGGTTCATCCCTTCTCCATCGAGTTCGTAACCCCGCGGATCCGCCGACCGTATTGCCCGACTCAGCGAGCTCTACACCGCCGTCCTCCTCATCGGAACACGACCTCTTCCATTTCTACCCCGATAGTCTGGACTGATGGATCCGCCGGTGACCCGGTATCTACCCCGCGATGGTCACAATCCGGCCTACGGGGTGGCCGGAACCGGCCCCACCGACGTCGTGTGGTTCTTCGAGGTCCAGATGCGTCTGGACCTGTTGTGGACCGATCCGTACATGCACTCGCTCTTCGAACGCCTCGCCACCTGTTCGCGCGCCGTCTGTTTCCAGCGCCGCGGTTTCGGGCTCTCCGATCCCGTCGACCACGTGCCCACGATCGAACAGCAGGCCGAGGACGTCCTCGCCGTCATGGACGCCGAGCAGATCCGGCACGCCACCCTCATCGAGGATCGGCCCGATCGCCCAGGAAGCCGGCGTGGGAACCCTGGTGCTCTCGCACATGGTCCCGGGCAATCGGCCCGATTCCACCTGGGAAGGATGCGGCGCCGGATTCGCCGGGCGCCTCGTCATCGGCCACGACCTCGACGTGATCGGCGTCGGAGCCCCGGCCTGACCCCGTGCGTCGGAGACGCAGCGTGAGCCCGTTCTATTCGCCCGTGTAGAACGCACTCGTCCGCTCGGCGGCTGCGCGTGCCTGTTCGGGGTCCTCGCCCGCGGCGATGTCGGCCTCGCACCAGCCTTCGCTGCTGTCGCGGACGAACTGCAGACCTTCCTCGGACATCGACCAGGTCTCGAATTCCTTCGGGTCCACCGTTTCTCCCGATTCGATGTGCAGTCCGAGTCCGAGAAGCGCCTGGTCCCAGCCGATACCGACTGCGCCCGGACCGTACTGCTCCCAGTGCTCGTCGGGGTGGGCGATGTGCGTCAGTTCCAGGCGCGCCCGGTCTCCCGGTTCGGGCAGGACCGACACCTCGATCCAGCTCACGTGACCAGCGAATTCCCAGGTGGCCCTGAACGTCCGGGGCGGTTCGCAGGTGAGGACCTCACCGCCGGCGTTGCCCTGGAGCTGGTACCGGCCACCGACCTCGAGGTTGCCCTCGACGGGCAGGAACCAGCGGGGGATGCGCTGCGGGTCGGTGCACGCCTCCCACAGGTCCTCGGCGCTCGTGCGGTAGCTGCGCGAGATCGTGACAACCTTGGCCTCGTGGCCCTCGACGGTGCGACGACCGACCGTGCGGCGACTCGTCTCGTTGCTCGTGATCACGTTCTTCATGAGGATTTCCTTCTCTCGTCGGAAGCAGGGAGCGCGGGCGGGACGGCGTCGCGGCTCCGCCGCTCACGCTTGCCGCGCGCGATCTCGGTCTCCAGGGCGTCCAGCGCCGCGAATACCGGCGTATGCAGACCCGCGAGCCAGTCCTCGAGTTCGACGAGGACCTCGGGATCGAGTTCGTAGTAGCGGCGGGTGCCGTCCTTGTGGACGGCGGCGAACCGCTGGTCGCGCAGGATCTTGAGATGTTGCGAGACCGCCGGCTGGGAGATCGAGAACTCCCGGCCGATCGCCGCGACGATTTCACCGGCCACCTGCGGACCGCCCGCGAGCAGTTCGAGAATGCGGCGGCGAACCGGATCTGCGAGGACCTCGAACCCGTGCATGAACCAATTATATAAGTTCCTACTTATATTCACCAGAAGGACGGTTCCGCTACCTAGACTTCGACATATGACGACAACGACGCGCGTCTCCGAGGAAAAGGTCGACCGAGCGGTCATCGACGAACGGGCCCCCTCGGTCGCCCGCCTGTTGCTCGATCGAGTGGCCGCCACACCCGACGCCGAGGCCTTCCGCTACCCCGACGGGAAGGACGGCTGGACGTCGGTCACCTGGGAACAGACCGGGGATCGGGTACGACTGCTCGCGGCCGGCTTGATCTCCCTGGGTATCGAGGCCGAGGACCGCGTGGCCCTCGCGTCGTCCACCCGCTACGAATGGGTGCTCGGCGACCTCGCCGTCATGTGCGCGGGCGCCGCGACCACCACCGTCTACCCCACCACCCACGCCGACGACGTCGCGTTCATCGTCGCCGACTCCGGCAGCCGGATCGTCATCGCCGAGGACGCCGGGCAGGTCGAGAAGCTCGTGAGCCACCGCAGCGATCTGCCCGAGGTGGCGAAGGTCGTGGTCGTCGAGGGCACCGGCGACGGTGATTGGGTCATCAATTTCGACGAGCTCGCCGACCTGGGCCGTGGCCTGCTCGCCGAGGACTCCGGAGCGGTGCTCAACCGCATCCACAGCATCAGGGCCGAGCACCTGGCCACCCTCATCTACACCTCGGGTACCACCGGCAAGCCGAAGGGCGTGCGCCTGCCGCACTCGGCGTGGACCTACGAGGCCGCCGCCATCGACGCGCTGCACATGCTCAGCTCCGACGACCTGCAGTATCTGTGGCTGCCGCTGTCGCACGTCTTCGGCAAGGTGCTGCTCACCCTCCCTCTGCAGATCGGCTTCCCCACCGCGGTGGACGGACGTGTCGACAAGATCGTCGAGAACCTCGCGGTGGTCCGCCCGACCTTCATGGGTGCGGCCCCGCGCATCTTCGAGAAGGCCCACGCGCGCGTCGAGGGAATGATGGAGGAGGAAGGCGGCGCCAAGAAGAAGATCTTCGACTGGGCCGTAGGCGTGGGCCGGAAGGTGTCGAAGGCGAAGCAGGCCGGCAGGTCGCCCGGACTGCTGGACAAACTGCAGCACGGCCTCGCCGACAAGCTGGTCTTCTCCACCATCCGCGAACGCTTCGGCGGTCACCTGCGGTTCTTCATCTCCGGTTCGGCGGCGCTCAACCCCGAGGTCGGCGAATGGTTCGACGCCGTCGGCATCCCCGTCCTCGAGGGTTACGGACTCACCGAGACCTCTGCCGCGACGTTCGTCAACCGTCCCTACGCCAACCGCATCGGCACGGTCGGCTGGCCCGTCCCGGGCACGGAGGTCCGCATCGCGGAGGACGGCGAGGTGCTCGTCCGCGGCCCCGGTGTGATGACCGGCTACCACAACCGGCCCGACGCGACCGCCGAGTCGCTCTCCGACGACGGATGGTTCCACACCGGCGACATCGGCAGCCTCGACGACGAGGGCTACCTGCGCATCACCGACCGCAAGAAGGACATGTTCAAGACGTCGCAGGGCAAGTACGTCGCCCCGTCGTCGCTGGCAGCGACCTTCAAAGGCATGTGCCCGTACGCGTCGGAGATCGTCGTCTACGGCGAGGGCAAGCCCTACTGCGTGGCGCTGGTGGCGCTCGATCCGGAATCCGTCGGCGAGTGGGCGAACAAGAACGGTGTGAGCGGATCGTTCGAGGACATCGCACGGCACGACAAGACCCACGATCTGATCTCCGGATACATCGACGAGCTGAACCTGCAGCTCAACCGGTGGGAGCAGATCAAGAAGTTCACGATCATCGAGCGTGAACTGTCGGTCGAATCGGGTGATCTGACGCCGAGCATGAAGCTGCGCAGGAAGGTCGTCGTCGACAACTTCGCCGACAGGCTGGCAGGCCTCTACGAAAGGTGACGGCCTATCCTGGGTCTCATGATGAGTAGTGCACGACCGAATTTCCTGCAGCGGATCGGCTACATGTTCGGTCGCGCGCTACCGCCCGAGATGCGGGAGTGGGTACGCGACGACGTCCTGGGCCCCGGCGGAACACGCCGCTACCTGCTGCGATGGAACCTGCCGATCATCCCGCTGCTCCTGCTGTTCCTGCTGATCCCGGGGCCGGTGTGGATCCCGATCGCGATGATGCTGTTGCTGCTGCTGCCATGGGTCTACTTCTCGGTGGCGTTGATGCCCATCTGGCAGCGGCACCGCCTCCAGCAGCACGGTCTCGATCCGGAACTGCTCAGCGCGAAGGCACGCGCCCGCGCCGCCCGCGAACGAGAGGACTACGAACGCCGTTTCGGTCGCGCGTCCTGACCGGACCTCCCACGGTGCGGGGCAGCGTGTCCGCTTATCCTCGCACCATGAGTGACACCCCTGCCTTCACAGCCACAGCAGACCTCGCCGACGAGATCGGCCCGGACATCCGCAGCTGCGACACGCAGTTCATCCAGTTCGGCGGCCGCACCGAGTTCGTCGGCCCCATCACCACCATCCGCTGCTTCCAGGACAACCTGCTCGTCAAGCAGACCCTCTCCGAGCCGGGCAACGGCGGCGTGCTCGTCGTCGACGGCGGTGGCAGCATCCACACCGCGCTCGTCGGTGACATCATCGCCGGTCGCGGTGTCGACAACGGCTGGGCCGGGGTCATCGTCAACGGCGCGGTCCGCGACTCCGCCATCCTGCGCACACTCGACATCGGCATCAAGGCCCTCGGCACCAACCCGCGCAAGAGCACCCAGACCGGCTCCGGCGAGAAGAACGTGCCCGTCGAGATCGGCGGCGTGACGTTCAACCCGGGCGAGATCGTCTACAGCGACTCCGACGGCGTCGTCGTCCGCGTCGAGAACTGATCAGCCGAGCGCGCGGGTCGACCCGCTATTCGTGCGCGACCCGCGCGCTCGCCCCGGCGATCTCCACCACGTCGCCCACCTTCAGCTGACGGCCGCGACGCACCTCCACCTCACCGTTGACCGACACCAGGCCGTCGGCGATCACTTCCTTGGCCTCCGCACCCGACTCGATGAGGCTTGCGAGCTTGAGGAACTGACCGAGCCGGATCGACTCGTCACGGATCGGTACATCGAATGCGTCGGACATGGCACCCATTGTCCCCGACACTGGATCCATGGCCCGCCCCAGCATCATCTGGTTCCGTCGTGATCTCCGACTGAACGATCTGCCCACCCTGCTCTCGGCCACCGAGGCCGCCGACGACGTCCTCGCCCTGTTCGTCCTCGACGACGCACTGCTCCGCCCGTCCGGTGCCCGCCGGCGCGACTTCCTCATGGGATGCCTGCAAGCCCTCGACCGGGATCTCGGCGGGCGCCTGCTCGTCGTCCAGGGAGACCCGATGATGCTGGTGCCGCAAGTCGCCGCCGAGTTCGATGCGGCCGCGGTCCACATCAGTTCCGACCACGGTCCCTACGGCACGCGACGCGACCGAGCAGTCGCCGAAGCGCTCGGCGACGTCCCACTGGTGGCCACCGGCTCGCCGTATGCCGTCACGCCGGGCCGCATAACGAAACCCGACGGCACTGCATACAAGGTGTTCTCGGCCTTCCGCCGCGCCTGGAACGACCACGGATGGCACACACCCGCGGCAACCGGACCGGACACCGCCGACTGGGTCGACCCGAGCGGCTGCTCCACACGCGTGCCGATTCCCGAAGCCGGCGACGAACCCACACCTCCCCCCGGAGAGGCGGCCGCACTGGAGCGATGGCGCGAATTCCTCGACGACGGTCTCGAACGGTACGCCACCGACCGTGACCGGCCGGCCTACGACGGCACGAGCGGCCTGTCGCCCTATCTGAAGTTCGGCTGCATCCATCCGCGGACCCTGCTGCACGACATGAGGAACCGGTCGGACGAGGGGGCCGTCACCTTCCGCAGCGAACTGGCGTGGCGCGACTTCTACGCCGACGTCCTGTTCCAGCGGCCCGAGACCGCCCGGACCAACTACAACAGCGACTTCGACGCCATCACCTACGATTCCGGACCCGACGCCGACGCCCTGTTCGCCGCGTGGTGCGAGGGCCGCACGGGATTCCCGATCGTGGACGCCGGGATGCGGCAGCTCCTCGCAGAGGGCGTCATGCACAACCGGGTGCGGATGATCGTCGCGTCGTTCCTGACGAAGGACCTGCACCTGCCGTGGTGGCGTGGGGCGCGACATTTCATGAAGCATCTGGTGGACGGCGATCTGGCCTCCAACCAACACAATTGGCAGTGGACGGCGGGCAGCGGCACCGACGCCGCTCCCTACTTCCGGGTGTTCAATCCGACCCGGCAGGGCGAGAAGTTCGATCCGACGGGTGAATACGTACGCAGATGGGTACCCGAACTGCGGAGCATCGACGGTGCTCGTGTGCACAGCCTGCCCGACGGCCCTCCGGACGGATACCCGGAACCGGTCGTCGATCACGCACACGAACGCCGCGTCGCTCTGGACAGATACGAGCGGATTCGCTCACCCCGATGAAGAAGACGGCGAAACGACCCATCCGGTCGTGGCGGTGCTCCGAACAACTTCTGGACGGACAACCTGTTCGCCGTACACCCAACGAAAGGACATCGCAGTGCGCGCTCTCGTCGAGGCAGCTTTCATGGCCATCCACAACCCGCTCGTCGACGCATACACCTTTCTGATCAGCGTCCTTCCTGCTTGAGTGGATACGGTGCAGGAGTCCGCCCCGGCGCCGTCACCACCGGGCGCCCCGGCGCCGTCACCACCGGGCGCCCCGGCGCCGTCACCACCGGGTGAGCATCACTGCAAACAGGAGGTAGGGCATGGGCATCGAATTCTCGAGCGTCGTCGACGCACCGCGTGACGAGGTGTTCGACTGGCACTCCCGGCCCGGCGCCATCCTCCGCCTGATCCCGCCCTGGCAGCCGATGAACGTCGTCGCCGAGGCCGACTCCCTCGAATCCGGTACGGCCGTCCTCGGTCTCCCCGGCGGTCTGCGCTGGATCTCCCGGCACAGACCCGAGGATTACGACCCGCCAGCACGTTTCGTGGACGAACTCTCCCACGACGGCCTGTTGTCGCGCCCCGCCACCGTCATCGGCTCGTGGCGCCACGAACACCGCTTCGACGTCGTCGACGAATTCCGCACCCGCGTCACCGATCGCGTCGACACGCCGGTACCGGGCTGTTTCCTCACCCAGACCTTCCGTTACCGGCACCGCCAGCTCGCCGACGATCTCGCGAGCCACCGCTGGTCGCACGCGCAGGGCATCCGACCCGGGACGGTCGCGGTGACCGGATCGAGCGGACTCGTGGGTACTGCCCTGACGGCCTTCCTGTCCACGGGTGGCTACCAGGTAGTCCGCCTGGTGCGCCGGAAACCGCAGCGCACCGACGAACGATGCTGGGACCCTCAGGATCCGGCGCCCGACCTACTCGAAGGCGTCGACGCCGTCGTCCACCTCGCGGGCGCGTCGATCGCGGGACGGTTCACCGACTCCCACAAGGCCGCGATCCGCGACAGCCGCATCGAACCGACACGCCGACTCGCCGAACTCGCCGCGACCACACCCAACGGTCCCGCAACCTTCGTCTCCGCGTCCGCGATCGGCCTCTACGGTTACGACCGAGGAGACACACCGCTCGACGAGAACGCATCACGTGGAACGGGTTTCCTCGCCGACGTCGTCTCCGATTGGGAGGCCGCGGCACATCCCGCGGAGAAGAAGGGCATGCGGGTCGTGCACGTGCGCACCGGCATCGTCCAGACACCCCGCGGCGGAACGCTCCAGTTGATGCGGCCGCTGTTCGCGAGCGGTCTCGGTGGCCGGATCGGCGACGGCCGGCAGTGGTTCTCCTGGATCGACATCGACGACCTCCTCGAGGTCTACCACCGTGCCCTCACCGACCCCGGCCTGACCGGACCGGTGAACGCCGTTGCACCGCAGCCGGTGCGCAACGAGGAGTACACCCGGGTACTGGCGTCGGTGCTGCACCGGCCCGCGCTGCTGCCCGTCCCCGGTTTCGGCCCCCGGTTGCTGCTCGGCGACGAGGGTGCACGCGAGGTCGCCCAGGCCGATCAGTTCGTCGTCCCGAAGGCGCTGATCGACGCCGGGCACCGGTTCCGGCGTCCCGATCTCGAAGCGTCGCTGCGCCACCAACTCGGCCACATCCTGGAGGAACCGTGAGCGGAAAGCGTGTCCTGGTCACCGGAGCGACCGGCTACATCGGTGGCCGGCTCGCTCCGCGCCTGCTCGAGGCGGGTTACCGGGTACGGGTGCTCGCGCGCAGCCCCGACAAATTGCGCGACGTGCCGTGGGCCGACGACGTCGAGATCGTCCGTGGCGACCTCGACGACGCCGAATCGCTGCGCGCGGCATGCCGCGACATCGACGTCGTGTACTACCTGGTGCATTCGATGGGTGGTCGCGACGAGTTCGTCGACGCGGAGAAGCGAGCGGCGCAGAACGTCGCCGACGCGGCACGCGACCACGGCGTCTCCCGCATCGTGTACCTCGGTGGGCTGCACCCGGAGTCGGGTGATCTCTCACCGCACCTGTATTCACGGGCCCAGGTCGGACGTATCCTGACGGATTCCGGTGTTCCGACGCTCGTGCTGCAGGCCGGCGTCGTGATCGGTTCGGGTTCGGCGTCGTTCGAGATGATCCGGCATCTGAGCAACCGGCTCCCCGTCATGACGACCCCACGCTGGGTGAACAACCGGATCCAGCCCATCGCGGTGCGCGACGTCCTGCACTATCTGCTCGCTGCCGCAGATGCACCCCTCCCCCGCAGTGGCACCTACGACATCGGTGGGCCCGACGTCCTGCGGTACGGCGAGATGATGCAGCAGTACTCGGAGGTCGCCGGTCTGACGAAACGCCGGATCCTCGTCCTGCCCGTCCTCACACCGAAGCTCGCCGGTTTGTGGATCGGTCTGGTCACGCCGATTCCTCCGCCTCTCGGTCGCGCGCTCCTCGAATCGCTGTCGACCGACGCGGTAATGCGCAACCATGACGTCGACTCGATCATCCCCCCACCGGAATCCGGCCTCACCGGCTACCGCGACGCGGTCCGGCTCGCCCTCGGCCGTATCGAACGGGGAGAGGTCGAGACGACGTGGACGAACGCATCACCGGTCGGCGCACCCGCCGATCCGCTTCCGTCCGACCCGGACTGGGCCGGCGAGGTCGTCTTCACCGACGAGCGGTCACTCGAGTCGGATTCATCCCAGGAGAAGGTGTTCGCCGTCGTCGAGAGCATCGGCGGCGAGAACGGTTGGTATTCCTTCCCGTTGGCGTGGACCATCCGCGGCTGGCTCGACCGGTTCGTCGGCGGCGTCGGACTCCACCGCGGTCGCCGCGACCCGAAAACCCTGCATACCGGTGACGCCCTGGACTTCTGGCGCGTCGAACGGATCGAACGTCCGACGCTGCTGCGCCTGCGCGCGGAGATGCGGGCACCCGGCGGAGCGTGGCTCGAGTGGCGGGTCGATCCGCTGGAGTCGGGCCGGTCGCGCGTGCACCAGCGGGCGATCTTCTTCCCGCGCGGAGTCGCCGGTCGTCTCTACTGGTACGCGCTGGTTCCCTTCCACGGCATCATCTTCCGCGGCATGCTCGAGAACATCGCGGGCACCGCCGGCCGCTAGAGCGATCCGCTACGTTGTTCGCCATCCGCTGCAGCAATTCGCTGGTTGTCAGGATGTTCGTGAGACACCTGGCAATCAGCGCGGGGATCGGAGCACACCAATGATCGACATCCCTGTTGGGCGGACCCGCACCGGCAAACGCGCGTTCTCCATCGCCTACAAGATCGAGTTCCTACGGCAGTGGGACCAATGCATCGAAGTCGGTGCCAAGACCCGCCTACTGCGCGAGACCAACCTCGACTACGCCACCATCGCACGTTGGATCCACGCCCGGGATTCGGGAGACTTGGAAGCGTCGATGGTGACCGCAGCAGACAAGTCGAGGGACCGAGTGGACAGTCGAGACCGTGCGGAGCTGGCCAAACTCCGCAAAGAGAACGAACGCCTCCGCGAGAAGGTCGCCCAGGGCGACGCCGCCGTGGAAATCCTGGGAAAAGCATTCGAGCTCTTGCAAGGGATCACCAAGAGCTCGACCGACGAGGACCCGCAGATCCCGCCGTCGTTGATGAGTGCCCGCGAGTACGCGCAATGGCTCGAACGCCGAGGACTGTCCTGACCGACACCGTCACCGCGTTGGCCGCAGCCGGCGTGCCGATCGTGCGTGGCTGCGCATTGCTGGGGATCCCCCGGGCCCGCTACTACCGGGAGGTGCGCGGGTATCGGCACTATCGGCCGGTGTCCGATCCGATCCGGCAGCGGGACCGGCACCAGCCGGCCGCGTTGTCACCGGCCGAGAAGGACACCATCGTCGAGGTGATCCTCGCCGAGGGGAACACCCATCTGTCTGTGTGCCAACTGTATTGGCGGTCCTTCGATGAAGGGCTGGTGGAGTGTTCCCAGTCGAGTTTCTATCGAGTGGCGCACTCGCAGAACCTGGTCGGGGACCGACGCCGCAGCCGCAGCGGCGGCCCGGGATCGGGGATCAGCCGCCGCAAACCGGTCGTTCCGGCTCCGGCGGTGGGCACATTGTGGTCGTGGGACATCACTGTGCTCAAGGGGCCACGCACCCAGGACCGGTATCTGCTGTATCTGGTGATCGATGTGTATTCGCGGTTCCCGGTGGCCTGGCGCATCGAGTACGCCGAGACCGCCGCTGCGGCGGTGGAAATGTTCACCGAAGCGTTCACCGCGTTCGGGGCACCGACGGTGCTGCACGCCGACAACGGGGCCTCGATGCGCTCGACCGCACTGCTCGATGCGCTCGACGAGCAGCAGGTCCTGCCCTCGTACTCACGGCCGCGGGTCAGTGACGACAATCCGTTTTCCGAGTCGTTGTTCAAAACCATCAAGTACGACCTGTCGTGTCCGCACCGGTTCGACAGCATCGACCATGCCCGGCGGTGGACCGAGGAATTCATGACCCGATACGCCCTCGAACACCGCCACAGTGGGTTGGGTCGACACACCCCCGCGTCGGTGTTCCTCGGCACCGCCGTCGAGGAACACCGACGCCGGCAGGACCGACTCGACCGGATCCATGCCCGGCACCCGCAGCGGTTCCAGCGCCGGCCGCTGGCACCACCACTACCTCGACCGACCGGAATCAACATCACCCATCTGTCTCAGACAGGTTGACAACTTCCGAATTGCTGTAGCGGATGGCGAACTCGCGAGCGGATGTTTTCGGGACGACGGATCTGGGTGGTGTGCGGATCTTCCTCGGGATCCGCACACCACCACGATCGACCGAGAGTTACACGGCGCAGAGCGGTTTGATGTCCTGCAGTCCCTCGGTGGTGGGCGAGGTGAGCATCAGGCACGAGTTGTACCCGCTCGCCTCGACGACGTTCCGGATCTCGCGCCACGCGTCGTCGCTGACGACGGGCGAACGCGACAGCACGAATCCGGAGATGCGCGTCGGGTCACCGACGACTGCCCACGAGTAATCGTTCGCGAGGTACGTGACGATGTAGTTGCTCGGTCCGTCGAGCGAATCCTGGAAGGGTACCCCCGGAAAAGACACATGCAGTGCGGCAGTGTCGTTCACGCGGGCGTTCCCGATGATCCCGCGACGATCGCCGGTGAACGTGGTGCACGAGTTCTCCACGCGCACGTTGCGTTCGTCGAGCAGCGTGTAGAACGCCGTCGTGTCGCGAGCGCAGTCGATGTTGTAGGGAGCCGGATTGGCGGCGAGCTGATACCACTGCCCCACATACCGGTTCACGTCGAGCTCGGGAACCGGAGTGAGCGGCGCTGCGGCGGCGGGCGTGGCGAACAGGAGCGCGCCTGCGGCGGCGATGAACGCCGCCGCAAGCCCCCGAACGCCGTGTCGGGATCTACGCATGCCTTCTACCTTTCCGTCGTCCGGTATCGGTTACTGCTGGGGCATGAGAACGCCGTCGATCAGGTACACGGTGGCGTTCTCGGTCTCGATGCCACCGCAGATCACGTTGGCGTCGTTGACGGTCCACATCTCACCCTCGCCGGCGACCTCGACGGTGCCGCCCTGGACGGTGGTCTGCGTGCCGGCGATATCGGCCGGGGTCAGCTCACCGGGAACCACGTGGTAGGTGAGGATGTCGGTCAGTAGAGCCGAATCCGTCTGCAGCGTCTGGACGGTCTCCGGCGGCAGAGCGGCGAACGCGTCGTCGACCGGCGCGAAGACGGTGAACTCGCCATCGTTGAGCGTCTCGACCAGGTTGACGTCGGGGTTGAGCTGGCCGGACAGGGCCTGCGTGAGAGTGGTCAGGATCGGCACGTTTCCGGCGGCCTCGGCGACAGGCTGGTTCGCGAGTTCCTCGACGGACGACGGGCCGGTAGGGTTCGCGGCGACATAATCGGCGCAGCCCGGTCCGACGGGGCCGGCAGCGGGGGTTGCGGTACCGGTTGCAGCCGTAGTGGTTTCCTGCATTGTCTCCTGGGTGGTCTCCATCGTGGTGGTGTCGGTGGTGTCCGTGCCCGAATCATCCGAACACGCCGCGACACCCAGCAGGGACATCGCACCGATTCCGACGACGGCCAGGCTCTTGCGCGCAGTGATGTTCATGACTGTGGTTCCCTTCGTAGGCCGTGGCCGGAAACGGCCACGTCGATCAGGTGTGTCACCGGTCATTCGAACCTCGGGTCGGCCCGGATGGGTCGGATCGAGAGATTTTTTTTCGGATCGGTATCCGGTGTTCGACCCATCCGTATTGCGGTCGGCTCCGAATGCAGGTCATGGACGACGTCGAGGATCTCCGACCGGCTCACGTATTCGTGTTGCCCGGTGGGCGTCCGGTCGGCACCACACCGCTGCGTCCGTGGCATCTGTCGCAGTTGCACATGCGTCGGAGGACACCCGGACCGATCCGCGGATGGCGCAGAGCCGGACGACGGCGGCGGGAGACCGGGGCGTGAACACGCGCTGGCATCCCCTGCCCGGAGCCGGGCACTTCCTCCTCACCGACCCGCGCTGGTGGGCCGACACCACAGCCGATTTCCTCACGTGCACACTGTCGGGGAAACCGACCCCGTGCCCCGGAGACGACCATGCATCCTGACCTTCCCCGCGCAGTCGCGATGATCGGCGACGACGTCGAGTTCCCGGGTGGCCGGGAGGCGGTCGTGCCGGCGATCTACCGGACCTTCGTCCGCCACGCGCAGGGCTCGGCCGAGCGCCCCTCGCTCGAGTACCGCGGCTTCAGCTGGGTCATGGATGTCGACGAATCGATGCCTTCGTCCTGGTGGTTGCGCACGCTGATGCGGTTCGAGCCGTGGGACCACTTCGTCGCGAGCGATTCGGACACCTTCCGCGGGCGGGTCGAGGATCAGCTCGTGGCCGACGGGGTGCGGGTTCCGGTCGGGCGCATCACTGCGCTGCTGAACATCCGGCGCCTCGGTCTCGGATCGGATCCGCTGAACCTGTTCTGGTGTCACGATCCGAGCGGTTCCCTGGCCTGCGTGGTCGCGGAGATCCATTCGCGCCGGAACGGACGGCACTGTTACACGCTGCGCTCGGACGAGATCGACATCATCACCCGGGCCGGCGACACGTTCGCGGTCTCGGTCGCCCTGCGGCGACCCGGCGTCCCGGTGTTCACCGCGACCGTCAGCGGCGAACGGCTGCCGGCCGATCTCACGACTGTTCTACGTGCTCGGATGTGGATGGGGTGACGCTCGTGGTCGACACGGTTGCCTTGAGTGGAGGGAATGTCCAGGCTAGGCTTTCCCTCGATGAGCGGACTGAGCCGATGACCGGCGTCGGAGGCCATACCGATACCCTCGGCGAACTGCTCGGGCGGGTGGCCCGGCAAGACCCTACGGCGTTCGCCGAACTGTACGACGCGACGCGTTCCCGAGTCTTCGGCATGGTGCTGCGGGTCCTGCGGGATCCCGGTTACAGCGAGGAGACCACCCAGGAGGTCTACCTCCAGGTATGGAGGTCGGCCGACAAGTACGACCCGCGTCAGGGTTCCGCTCTGTCGTGGATCATCACGCTCGCCCATCGGCGTGCCGTCGACCGGGTCCGCAGCGAACAGTCCGGAGCCGACCGCGAGTCGCAGTACGGTTCGACGAATGTCGACGCGGCTTTCGACTCGGTGAGCGAGGAGGTAGCGCAGCGCGACGATCGCCGCCGGGTGAACGAGTGTCTGGGTTCGCTCACCGAACTGCAGCGACGCTCGGTCGAGCTCGCCTACTACAGAGGCTTTACGTATACCGAAGTGGCAGAAGAACTTTCGTCCCCGTTGCCGACGGTCAAGTCGCGCATCCGGGACGGCCTGAAACGACTGAAGAATTGTCTGGGGGTGACTGTGGATGGCTGACGAGGCGAACGATTCCTCGCACGATCTGCTCGACATGGCACCCGTCTTCGCATTGGATGCCGTCACGCCCGACGAACGTCGAGAGCTTGCCGAGCGACTCGCGGAAGCAGACCCGGAGGCGGCCGAACGGTTCGGCGTCGAGGTCCGCGAGGTCCGCGAGACCCTCGCAGCGATGTCGGCCGGTACCGCGACCGAGCCGCCGCCCGAACTCCGGGTGCGACTTCTCGATCTGGTCCACGCCGAACTCACCGCGAAGACGCCCGCCGAGAAGACGCACACGGAACGACCCGGTGAGCCGGAGGCGACCGAGGCACCTCGGGCGGAGGACGATCACCCTCCCCCGCCCGTCTCCCTCGACGAGCGCCGCCAGGCCCGACAGCGGAACTTCCTGCTCGCCGCGGCAGCGGCCGTGATCGTCGCGATCGGCGGCGTCGTGGTGGCCGGTCAATGGCAGAACACGTCCGAGCCGGGCACGGGCGAGCGGGTCTTCGCCGCCGAGGACGTACGGACCTCGTCGGGCGAGCTCGACGGTGGCGGCACCGCGACCGTGGTGTTCTCCAAGGAGGAGGACGCCGGCGTGCTGGTGATGAACAACGTCGCCCCGCCGGCCGAGGGCAGCGTCTACCAGATGTGGCTGGTCGGGCCCGAGGGAATGGAGCCCGCAGGCACGATGACACCCGACGACGTCGCGCCGTCGACGACCGCGGTGCTCGAGGACATCTCGGGTGCCACCGCGCTCGCCTTCAGCGTGGAACCGACGGGCGGGTCGACCCAGCCGACCGCGATCTTCGCTCAGCTGCCGCTCGACTGACATGTTCGCGGCAGCGAGCACGTCATCGGCGGGTGCCGATGACGACGGTCGCGTCGGCTTCCTCGAAACCCCGCGTGTCGGCGTCGAGTCCGGCCCGGGTCATGAGGTCGCGCACGACGGGTGCCTGCGACGCGGCCGACTCGACGAGCAGCGACCCACCGTCGGTGAGCCACCGACCCGCGTCGGCGACGAGCCGACGGTGGACGTCCAGTCCGTCGGGTCCGCCGTCCAGTGCATGTCGCGGCTCGCTGTAGCGCGCCTCCCGCGGCATCGACGCGATCGCCCCCGACGGCACGTAGGGCGCGTTGGCGACGAGCACGTCGACGCGACCGCGCAGCGTGCCCGGCAGGGCGTCGAACAGATCGCCGACGAACACCCGGTGGGGCGGCAGGTTCAGGCGGGCACACGCGGTGGCGACGGGATCGATGTCGGCCGCGTAGACCTCGCAGGCCTCGACGGCGGTGGCGAGCGTGGCACCGACGGCACCGCACCCGCAGCACATGTCGACGATCACGGCGCCGGGCCGCGCGAGTTCGATCGCGCAGTCCACCAGGTACTCGGTGCGGCGACGGGAGACGAACACCCCCTCTCGCACCGCGATGCGCCTGCCGTGGAAGAAGACCTGTCCCAGTACGTGTTCGAGGGGTTCTCCGCCGGCCCGCCGCGCGATGAGCCGCTCCAGATCCGAGGGTGTGGGAGCGGCTTCGACGAGCAGCTGCGCCTCCTCCTCGGCAAACACGCACCCGGCCGCTCGCAGTGCGGAGACAACGTCGGCGTGGGTCCGGTGGGCGGAGACCATGCGGAACCCTACCGCGCGCTCATCCGGCGAATCTCTCCGTTTCCCGGGGCGGGGGCCGGCTCACACCCCGTGAAGGGGTGGAATCTCCCGATCATGGGTATTCCGCGGGCTGTCACGAGGAGCGCTGTGGGAACGAACGATCTCGTGCAGGAGCCTGCGCAGGGTCGCCGGGTCCGAGACCGCGACCGGAGAGTCGCCACCGGTCGCGTCGTCGCGCTCGAGTTCGATCACACGCCGGTAGGCGTCCACGCCCCCGCGTGGGTCGACATATCCGTTCACGCCAGGAGGAATCTTGAGCACTGCTACCGCGCCCCCACGTAGAACCGGCCGATGGCGGTGGCTGCTACCCGCCCTGTTGCTCATCGCGTGGCTCGTGGCCGCCGGTGGCGGCGGCCCGTTCGCAGGCAAGCTCAGCGAGGTCGCCTCCAACGACGCGAGCACCTTCCTCCCGGCATCGGCCGAATCCACCCGCGCGGACGAGCTGTACGCGCAGTTCGACGAGAGCGAGTTCATCCCCGCGATCGTCGTCGCCGAACGCGACGGTGGGATCACCGACGAGGACCTCGCCTTCCTCGCCACCGAATCGGCCGGACCGCCGCCGATCCCGTCCGAGGACGGCGCAGCGGCGCAGATGATCGTGCCGCTCGACGCCTCCGGGGAGGTCCAGGAGGCCGTCGAGGAACTCCGGACGGCCCTCGAAGGCGCACCGGACGGCCTGACCGTCTACGTCACCGGCCCCGCCGGGCAGGCCGCCGACCTGTCGTCGGCCTTCGGCGGCATCGACGGACTGCTCCTGCTCGTCGCGGGCGGTGTCGTCCTCGTCATCCTCGTGGTGGTCTACCGCAGCCCGATCCTGCCGTTCGTCGTCATCATCTCGGCGCTGTTCGCACTCGCCCTCGCGAGCCTGCTGATCTATGTGCTCGCCGACGCCGGAGCGATCGCGCTCAACGGCCAGAGCCAGGGCATCATGTTCATCCTCGTGTTCGGCGCCGCCACCGACTACGCGCTGCTGCTGGTCTCCCGGTACCGCGAGGAACTGCGACTGCAGCAGGACAAGTACGCCGCGATGCGCAGCGCGCTCCGCGGCTCGATCGAGCCGATCGCGGCGTCGGCCGGCACCGTCATCCTCGGTGTGCTGTGCCTACTGCTGTCGGACCTGAACTCCAACCGCGGTCTCGGCCCGGTGGCCGCCATCGGCATCGCGACGTCGTTCCTCGCGTCGCTCACCTTCCTGCCCGCAGTGCTCGTGCTGCTCGGCCGCGTCGCGTTCTGGCCCACCCGCCCGGTCTACGACCCGAACGCCGACGCCGACGACATGCAGAAGTCCCACAAGGTGTGGGGCCGGGTGGCCGACTTCGTCGGGTCGAAGCCGCGTCCCATCTGGATCGTGTGCAGCCTCGTGCTCGTCGCCTTCGCCCTGCTGGCACCGCAGTTCAAGGCGAGCGGTGTCGCGTCCTCGGATCTGTTCCTCCTGCAAACCGATTCGAAGTCCGGCCAGGAGGTGCTCGGTGAGCACTTCGACGCCGGCACCGGTTCGCCCAGCATCGTCGTCGCCCGCGAAGGCGCGCTCGAGGGTGTCGTCGGCGCCACCGAGGGCGTCGAGGGCGTGACGACCGTCCAGCCCGTCCCCGGCCCCGACGGCGCGCCGCGCGTGGTCGACGGACTGGTCGCGGTGCAGGCGACGCTCTCGGATCCCGCCGACTCCCTCGCCGCCGAGGAGACCGTCGAACGCATCCGCGAGGCGGTGCACGCCGTGCCCGGGGCCGAGGCACTCGTCGGCGGACCCACGGCCGTCGACCTCGACACGAAGGACACCGCGACCCGCGACCGCACCGTCATCATCCCGGTTGTGACGCTCGTGGTGCTGCTGGTGCTCATCGCGTTGCTGCGGGCGGTCGTCGCACCGATCCTGCTGATGCTCACCGTGATCGTCTCGTTCGCGGCGACCCTCGGTGTCTCGTCGCTCGTGTTCAACCACCTGTTCGGTTTCCCGGGCGCCGACCCGGTGGTGCCTCTGTTCGGGTTCGTCTTCCTCGTGGCGCTGGGTATCGACTACAACATCTTCCTCATGACCCGCGTCCGCGAGGAGACGAAGAAGGTCGGTACCCGTGCGGGCACCCTGCGGGCGCTGACCGTCACCGGTGGTGTCATCACGTCCGCCGGCGTGGTGCTCGCGGCCACGTTCTCGGCGCTGGCGGTGATCCCACTGCTGTTCCTGGCTCAGCTGGCGTTCATCGTCGCCTTCGGTGTCCTGCTCGACGCGCTGCTCGTGCGGTCGCTGGTGGTGCCGGCCCTGACGATCGACATCGGCAAGAAGATCTGGTGGCCGAGCAAGCTGGCGCGGGCCGAACCGTCCGAGCCGGACGCCACCGAGGACGTCGCGACCGCGGGAGCGCCGCGCTCATGAGCGCGCTGAGCGCGCAGTGCTACTGACACGCGCATGAGCGGATGAGAGCGGCCGCGGGACCGGGCATGTGATCCGGTCCCGCGGCCGTTCGTCCCACGGCTGCCGCGTTTGCCCGTTACCGTTCTATTCCATGTCTGCGGATTCCGCCGCTCCTGTCGAGCGCCCGCGTCCGGTGGAGGACGCCCGACCGCCCTCCCGGCCGTCGCTGACCGACCGTGTCGGTGGACGTCTGTCCGCCGTACCGCACATCTTCGGCCTGATCCTGGGCATCTACGCGGTCGTGGTCGCATTGTGGTCGATCTCCCCGACCCTGCGTTACTGGATCCACGCCCCGCGCGAATATCTCGACGAGTACTACTTCGACGCCCCCGACACGAGCCTGTCGTTCGCGCTCGTCCTCGGCCTGCTCGCCGGTGCGATCGCCGGCCGAAAACGCATCGCGTGGTGGATCCTGACGATCTACCTCGGCGGATTCTCCATCACCAATCTCGTGATGAGTATCGTCGAGCGCGACCCGAACCACCTCGTCGCGTTGGTCGTCCATCTGCTGATCGTCGCGCTCCTGCTGCTGTCCTATCCCGAGTTCTACACGCGCGTGCGGCGCGGAAACGCCTGGGCCGCACTCGGTGTGCTCGTGGGTGGTCTGGTCGTCGCGACGCTCATCGGCTGGGGCCTGGTGGAACTGTTCCCTGGCACCCTGCCCGCTACCGACCGGTTCCTGTGGGCGCTCAACCGCGTCACCGCGCTGACGTTCATCGACAACGACCAGTTCGGTGGCCGCCCGAACGGGCTGGTCAACACGATCCTCGGCCTCCTCGGCGCCCTCGCCGTGCTCGCGGCGGTCGTGGTGCTGTTCCGTTCACAGCGAGCGAGCAACGCGCTCACCGGCAGTGACGAATCGGCCATCCGCGGTCTGCTCGCCCAGAGCGACGATTCGCTCGGCTACTTCGCGACCCGCCGCGACAAGGCCGTGGTGTTCGCCCCCAGCGGCAAGGCCGCGGTGACCTACCGCGTCGAACTCGGCGTGTGCCTCGCGAGCGGTGATCCGATCGGCAACCCCGAAGCGTGGCCGCACGCCATCGACGAATGGCTCGACCTCGCCCGCGCCTATGGGTGGACACCCGCGGTGATGGGGGCGAGCGAGGACGGTGCGACGGCCTACCACCGTGCGGGTCTGAACGCGCTGCAGCTCGGCGACGAGGCCGTCCTGCTCACCCGCGACTTCAGTCTCACCGGACGCGACATGCGACCGGTGCGGCAGGCCGTCAACCGCGCCCGCAAACACGGTGTGACCGCGCGGATCATGCGTCACCGCGAACTGTCACCCATCGAGCTGTCGGCGGCGATCCAGCGCGCCGAGGCCTGGCGCGACACCGAAAACGAGCGCGGTTTCTCGATGGCCCTCGGCCGGCTCGGCGACCCGCTCGACGGCGACTGCCTGCTCGTCGAAGCGGTCGCGGACGGCAAGGTCGTCGCGATGCTCTCGCTCGTGCCCTGGGGATCGGACGGCGTGTCACTCGACCTCATGCGCCGCGACCCGCAGGCCCCCAACGGCGTCGTCGAACTCATGGTCTCCGAGCTCGCCTCACGCGGTGCCGAATTCGACGTCGAGCGGATCTCGTTGAACTTCGCGGTCTTCCGGTCGGTCTTCGAGGAGGGCGCGCGGATCGGTGCCGGCCCGATCCTGCGGTTGTGGCGGTCGATCCTGCTGTTCTTCTCACGGTGGTGGCAGCTCGAGGCGTTGTACCGGTCCAACGTCAAGTACCACCCCGAATGGGTGCCCCGCTTCCTGTGTTTCCGCGACAACCGGCTCATCCCGCGCGTCGCGCTCGCGTCGGCGATCGCCGAGGGCTTCCTCACCCTCCCCACCTTCGGTCGTCGGAACACCCAGCAGCACACGGGAACACACTCGGCGTTCCCCGAGGACCAGGTGGCCGCGGCAGAACTGCACGACGACGGCAGCGCACCCGACGTCGAGCTTGCCGACGGCACGCCCGCCGTCTCGCACGGACGTCGCCGCCCCGAACAGGTCCAGGTGCGGATGAACACCCTGCAGCGGATCGTCGAGCACGGTGTCGATCCCTATCCGGTCGCGCATCCCCCGACCCACACGGCCGCCGAGGCCCGGGCCGCGAAGTCCGGCACCCCGGTGACCGTGGCGGGACGCCTGCTGCGCATCCGCAACTTCGGCGGTGTGCTGTTCGCGGTGCTGCGCGACTGGTCGGGCGACATCCAGATCCTCATCGACCGGCAACGGGTTGCCGGACAACGCTTCCTGTTCGACCTCGGTGACCTCGTCGAGGTGTCGGGCGAGGTGGGACGCAGCCGCACCGGCGAGATCTCGGTGCTCGCCGACTCGTGGCGCATCGACGGCAAGTGCCTGCATCCGCTGCCCGACAAGTACCACGGCCTCGTCGACCCGGAAGCCCGCGTGCGGCAACGCTATCTGCATCTCGCGATCGACCGCGGGGCACGCGACCACCTCGCGGCACGCAGCGCGGTGGTGCGGTCGCTACGCGACGAACTGCAGGCGCGCGGCTATCTCGAGGTGGAGACCCCCATCCTGCAGTCGGTGCACGGCGGCGCGAACGCCGCACCGTTCATCACGCACATCAACGCCTACGACGCCGATCTGTACCTGCGGATCGCCCCCGAGCTGTATCTGAAGCGGTTGTGCGTCGCGGGCATGGCGAAGGTCTTCGAGATCGGCCGGGTGTTCCGCAACGAGGGTGCGGATTTCAAGCACAACCCGGAGTTCACGATCCTCGAGGCATACGAGGCGCACAGCGACTACGAGAAGATGCGGGTGGTCGCACGCGAGTTGATCCAGGCAGCGGCCCGCGCGGCACACGGACGCGAGATCATCCTGCGGCCCGGACCCGACGGTATCCCGGTCGAGATCGACATCTCCGGCGAGTGGCCCGTCAAGACCTTCCACGACGCGATCTCCGAGGCGCTCGGGACATTCGTCGATGCGCAGACCCCCGTCGACGTCCTGCGACGCCTGTGCGACGAACACGAGATCCCCTACAACCCGGCCTGGGACGCCGGCGCCACCGCGCAGGAGATGTACGAGCACCTCGTCGAATCGAAGACGGAGTTCCCCACCTTCTACACCGACTTCCCGACCTCGGTGTCGCCGTTGACCCGGCCGCACCCCCGCAAGCCGGGTGTCGCGGCGAAGTGGGACCTGGTGGCCTGGGGTGTCGAGCTGGGGACCGCCTACAGCGAGCTCACCGATCCGCTCGACCAGCGTGCTCGCCTCACGGAGCAGTCGCTGCTCGCCGCGGGCGGTGACGAGGAGGCGATGGAACTCGACGAGGAGTTCCTCGAAGCACTCGAATACGCGATGCCTCCCACCGGCGGCCTCGGTATGGGTGTCGACCGGATCGTGATGCTCGTACTCGGAGGGAGCATCCGCGAGTCGCTGGCGTTCCCGTTCACGAAGCCGCGGCGCTCCTGACGGGTGGTTTCACGTGAAACCGCTCCACCTGGCATCGTGAGGTCGTGCAGCTACTCCTGATCCGTCACGCCGAGCCGAACAACGCCCGCGCCGAGACCGGGGGCGCCGACCCGCCGCTCACGGAGGCCGGTCGTCTCCAGGCGTCGCGGTTGCCGGACGCGCTGTCCCCCTACAACATCACCCGCCTGTTCTCGAGCCCGCAGTTGCGGGCCCTGCAGACGGCCGAGCCGGTCGCGGAACGACGCGGGCTCGACGTGGAGAAGATGGAGGACATCGCCGAGTACGACTACGGCCACGACCACTACTTCACGATCGACGCCGCGAAGGACGTCGCACCGGCCGCCTACAAGCGCATCCTGGCAGGTCACCTGCCCGATTTCGTGGACGGGGACGCCTTCCGCACGCGGGTGCTGCGAGGGATCGACCACGTGGTGGACACGTGCGACCACGCCGAGACCGTGGCGCTGTTCGCCCACGGTGGGGTCGTGAACATCGTGCTGCAGCACCTGCTCGAGCTGCCCCGGCCGCTGATGTTCCCCATCGAGTACGCGTCGGTGACGCGCATCCTCGTCTCACGCAGCGGCGCGCGCCGCGTCGCGTCGATCAACGAGACCGGGCACGTACGCGACACCCTGCGCGTGTGAGCGCCCCGGGAGCCGGCCGCGGGTGAGCCCCCAGCGCCCACCCGCGAGTCGTGGGTTCAGCGCCGTGCGCTCGCGAGGAGGTCACGGGCGGCGGTGCTGCCGTCGAGCAACCGCGACGTGCGGCGCACGATCTTCCAGCTGCCGTCGATCCGGGCGAGTTCGAAACGATTGGCGCTCACCCGCCACACCCGGAACGAATCCGAATCGGCGTTGCGGCGCAGCAGCAGGGAGTGGCAGGTCGCGACGGCGGTGTCGCCGCCGACCCGGATGTGCACCGGGTCGAGCAGATGACCGCAGCCCTCCTCGATGTAGTCCTGGTGCGGTCGGGTGCGCACCATCTTCATGATGGCGTCGCGACCCTCCATCAGGCGGATGTCGACGTCGTAGACGGCGTCCTCGGCCCACAGTTCCCCCACCGCCTCGGCGTCACCGGCGTCGACGGCCGGGCCGTAGGCCGTGAGGACCTCGTGGATCGCAGCCTTGTCCTCGAGGAGCTGTACGCGTTCGAGGAGGGAGGCCAGCAGGGCGGAGTCGGTCATCTCGATCCTTCCGGGCGGGGGCGTCGCCACCCGTTCTACCGGGGTCCGGAGTCCTGCCTCCCGGGTCGTCCCGGTGACCGGAAGCAATCGACTGTGCAGCCCCTGACCAGGGCATGACACGGACGCCGACATGATCTTCCCGTGCAGGATTGATACGGTCACCGCCGGAGGTGCACCGGATGGATGCGGACAGGATCGACGAACTCGTACAGAGCGGGATACGGACACAGGACGAGCTCGAGGCCGTCCTGGGCATTCCGCACCCGGCGATCGTCGACAAGGCGCGACCACACCTGACGCCGCTCATCAGGCATTTCCTGTCGCTGGCGCGGTTCTTCACGATCGCCACCGCCGACGCCGTCGGCAACTGCGACTGCTCGCCGCGCGGCGACATCGAGTCGGCGGTGCTCGTCCTCGACGACCACACGATCGCGCTGCCCGACCGGCCCGGCAATCGCCGCGCCGACTCGTACCGGAACATCCTCGAGAACCCTCACGTCGGGCTGCTGTTCTTCGTCCCCGGCGACGAGGAGGTGCTGCGGATCAACGGCCGCGCCACGCTGTCGACCGACCCCGACCTGCTCGGGAAGCTGTCGCTGCAGAACAAGCCGGCGCAGCTCGCTGTGATCGTGCAGATCGACGAGGTCTTCCTGCACTGCGCGCGGGCGTTGCTCCGCGCCAAGCTGTGGGATCCGTCGACCTATCCCGACCGTGCGGCGGTCCCCTCGATGCGCGACATGCACGCCGAACTCCACTCGATCGAGATCCCGGCCGACGCCGAGCCGGGCAAACGCGAGCTCTACCGCGAGTTCCTGTACTGACCGGACCACACGCGGCGAGTGCGTCACGATGGTGGGGTGACCTCTCGGATCGCCCAGATACGCCGCTGGCGCGCCGGCGCTGCACTACGCAGCCGCCTGCGCGACCTGACCGGCGCCCTCGTCGTCGTCACCGGTGGTGGTAGCGGGATCGGCCGGGCCTCGGCGATCGCCTTCGCCGCCGAAGGTGCCATCGTCGTCGTGGCAGACAAGGATCTCGACAGCGCCCGCGAGACGGTGGCGCTCGTGAACGTCCCGGCTCCCGGTGCCGGAGGTTCCGAGGCCGTCTTCGGCGGCGCCGCTCACGCCTACGAACTCGACGTCTCCGACGAACAGCAGGTCCGGAAGTTCGCGCAGACCGTTCGCGAGCGGCACGGCGTCGCCGACGTGCTCGTCAACAACGCGGGCATCGGTGTCATCGGTGCCTTCGCCGACACTCCGCAGAGCGTCTTCCAGAACGTGATGGACGTGAACTTCTGGGGAGTGGTCTACGGCTGCCGCGCCTTCACGGAGCAGATGATCGAGGCCGGCACGGGCGGGCAGATCGTCAACGTCTCGTCGGCCGCGGCGTACATGCCGCAACGCAACCTCGCCGCCTACACGACGAGCAAGGCCGGGGTGTTCATGCTGTCGGAGTGCCTGCGCGCCGAACTGCTCGAACACGGGATCGGCGTGACCGTCGTGTGTCCCGACCTGGTGGACACCAACCTCACCCGGGCGACGGAGTACGTCGCGCCGAACAAGGAACTACGAGCAGCACGACGCACCCGCACCCTCGCGATGTACCGGCGCCTGCACATCGCGCCGGATAAGGTGGCCAAGGCGATCGTCGGGGCGGTCCGTCACAACAAGCCTGTGGTGACGGTCGCCCCGGGCGCGAAGGTCCGCAAGTGGCTGATGCGCTTCGCGCCCCGTGTCATGCGTGTGGGCGCACGATTCGACATCGATTGATGGTCAGGCCTTCGAGGCGATCCAGTCGTGCAGCCACCGCGTGGCCGTCGTTCCGCGACCGTCGACCACGTAGTTCGAGTAGTCCTGGTGGATCTGCGACTCGTAGAAGGTTCGGATCTTCTGCTCGCGCAGCTCGTTCGCCTCGGGCGTGAGCTGTAGCTGCAGCATCGGGATGCCCCCGGCGGTCATGATGTCGTCGTAGAGCGCCGTCGCCTCGTCGCGGTAGTTCTCGAGTTGCTCGAACGGGCTGCCCGCCGAGATCGCGAGGAAGCCGGCCAGTCGCGTGACGAAGTCCTCCGGCGGCGTCGAGCAGTAGAGGTCGCCCACCGCGCAGATGGTGCGCACGTTGGGCGTTACGAATCCGAAGCCTCCCGCGCGGGCACCTCCCGCACCGGTGCCGGCGACGGGCGGACCGACGAACGGGTCGAGTTCGGAGCGGCGCGGATCGGACAGCAGACCCACCGCGACGAGGCGGTGCGGACCGATCACTCCCAGCCCGGTGCCGATCTCGGCGGCGAGATCGCCTGCGGCATCGGCACCCTGGCTGTAGCCGACGAGGGCGAAGTTCGTGAGGGGGCACCGCTCGGCGGTGGCCGCGATGATGCCGCGCGCGTTGTCGACGGCGCGATTGCGGGAGGCCGCGTACACGTCGCCCTCCCACGGAAAGGCCGTGGCGGGATACGCGACGTAGTCGACGCGGGCCCCGGCGGGAAGATTGGACGTGACCTGGGCGAGCATGCCGTTCCCACGGCCGGGGTCGGGGGTGTTCGAGGTCTCCCATGTTCCAGGCACAGCGACCACGTTCAGAGTCGGACATCCGGGCGGATTGGCTTGCGCCGCAGGCATTGCGGCGAATACTGCTGCACATGCCGCCACTGCGGCCACCGTTGCCGCCCACACTCTTCTCATAGCCATGTCCCCGCCCCGCTACTGTCCTGGTGCCGCGTCCCTCCCCGGCAGTATCGAGTAGAAGGATGACATATTCGTGAACCGGATGTGATGTATCCGAGTCCGGAACGTTGTCGGGAAACGACGGGGCCGGCGGATCAACCGCGGACGACGGTCACCTGTCCCCCACCGATGTTCGTCACGAAGACGTTGCCCGTCCCGTAGTCGACCGCCGTTCCCGGAACCGGCCGCTCGACGACGCTCCCTTCGGCGGTCGAGGCGGGTTCCGCGACGACGATGTCGGGCCCGAAAAGGTTTGTCACATAGATGTTTCCGCTGAACGGATCGGTGACCACCGCGCCCGGCGGAGGCGGTGGCGGGGCCGGGAGCTCCGCCGGCGCGACGGCACGGTCGACGACCGTGACACCGCCCGTACCGACATTCGTGACGAAGACGCCGTCGGTTCCCGCGTCGAGGATCAGCTCCGGCATCCCGGGGAGCGGAGCCTGTGCAGGCCCCGCAACGGGCTCGGGCGTGACCTCCGTCCGGTGCACCGTGACCGCACCGGTACCGACATTGGTGACGGCGACGTTGCCGAGCCCGCCGTCGACCCGCATCTCCACGAGCGCGGTGGACACCTCGGTGCGTCCCGGGACACGCCCCTCGGGATGCGTGACGGTCACGGCGCCGGGACCCACGTTGGTGATGCATGCGTTGCCGACGCCGCCCTGGAGTCCGAGCAGGCGGGGACCGTCGAATCCGAAAACCGGTGGGACGGGCTCGGCGCCGTCGATCGTCACGAGCCCGCCACCGTTGCGGATGCACGCGTCCGCAGGGTCCGCGGTCGCGGCCGGAGCCGCCGCGACGGCAGCCACGACGGCACCCGCACCCATCACGACCGTCGCCAGTGCCCGTCTCGTAGCCGTCATGCGCAGAACCATAACGGGTGCGACGCCCGGCGACACGGAAATATCACAAGCGCAGCGCGTCCGGTGGTCCCTGTCGAGCGGATTTCTGTGGATCCACCCCCGGAAAGCAGGGGCAGCTCCACCGAAACCCGAGGAACGATGACCAAGCACCCCGCATGTAAGGGTAGGCATGCTTTACTTCCGCACGTGATGAACTCAGTGCGCCATTGGCCGGACCGCTTCGGCGATCATGCCGTCGCCGCCTTCCGCATCGTCGTCGGTTTCCTGTTCCTCTGCCACGGCACCACGAGCCTGTGGGCGTGGCCGGCGGAACCCAACGGCGGAACCACCGCACAACTCGGCGCATGGCCCGGCTGGTGGGGTGCGATCATCCAGGTCGTGTGCGGCACCGCCCTGATCGTCGGTCTCGGTACCCGGCTCGCGGCCTTCCTCGGCTCCGGATCGATGGCGTACGCCTACTTCTGGGGTCACCAGGCCGACGGCGCACTGCCCATCCAGAACGACGGTGAATCCGCCGCGCTGTTCTGCTGGGCGATGTTCGTCCTGATCTTCCTCGGCTCCGGATCGTGGGCCGTGGATCGCCTCCTCGCGCGGCGGCGCGAGGAGGCCACACCCGAACCGGCGCCGGCCACCGCAACCGACACCGATCCCGCGTCGCTCGTCGACGCCTGACCCCACCCACGAACGCCGCCCCCCGAACGCCACTGGGCCGCACACCTTCCGGTGTGCGGCCCAGTGGTCGTACCTCGTTCAGCGCTGCGGCATCGTGGTGGTCGCGATCGGCGCCGGCAACGCCGTCTCACCCTCGAGGAAGCGGTCCACCGCAGCGGCGCACGCGCGACCCTCGGCGATCGCCCAGACGATGAGCGACTGTCCGCGACCCATGTCGCCGGCGACGAAGACACCGTCGACGTTGGTGGACCACTCCGACGAACGGGCGACGTTGCCACGCTGGTCGAAGTCGACCCCGAGATCGGTGAGCAGACCCGGCTTCTCGGCACCGGTGAAGCCCATCGCGAGCAGCACCAGATCGGCCTCGAGTTCGAAGTCGCTGCCTTCGACCTTCTCGAAGCGACCGTCGACCATCTGCACCTCGTGCGCCTTCAGCGCGGTGACCTTGCCGTCCTTGCCGATGAATTCCTCGGTGTTGACGGAGAAGACGCGCTCGCCGCCCTCCTCGTGCGCCGACGAGACGCGGTACATGAGGGGGTAGGTCGGCCACGGGGTGGACTCGGCGCGCTGCTCCGGCGGCCGCGGCATGATCTCGAACTGGTGGACGCTTTCCGCACCCTGACGGTGCGAGGTGCCCAGGCAGTCGGCGCCGGTGTCGCCACCGCCGATGATGACGACCTTCTTACCCTCGGCCGTGATGGTCGGGGCCGGCAGATCGCCGAGTTGCACGCGGTTGGCGATCGGCAGGAACTCCATCGCCTGGTGGATGCCGTCGAGCTCGCGTCCGGGGATCTGCAGGTCGCGGGCGACGGTCGCGCCGCCGGCGAGCACCACGGCGTCGAACTGCTCGCGCAGCTCATCGGCGGTGATGTCGACACCCACGTTCACGCCCGGCTTGAAGACGGTGCCCTCGGCCTCCATCTGCGCGAGACGGCGGTCGATGAAGCGCTTCTCCATCTTGAACTCGGGGATGCCGTAACGGAGAAGACCACCGATGCGGTCGGCCCGCTCGAACACCGTCACCGAGTGACCGGCACGCGTGAGCTGCTGTGCCGCAGCGAGACCGGCAGGCCCGGAGCCGACTACCGCGACCTTGTGGCCGGTGAGCTTCGACGGCGGAACCGGCTTGACGCGGCCGTCGTCGAAGGCCTTCTCGACCAGCTCGACCTCGACCTGCTTGATGGTCACCGGGTCCTGGTTGATGCCGAGCACGCACGACGCCTCACAGGGCGCCGGGCAGAGCCGGCCGGTGAACTCGGGGAAGTTGTTCGTGGCGTGGAGGCGCTCGATCCCGTCCTCCCACTTACCCTTGTAGGCGAGGTCGTTCCACTCGGGGATGAGATTCCCGAGCGGGCAACCGTTGTGGCAAAAGGGGATACCGCAGTCCATGCAACGGCTTGCCTGGGTCCGGAGGGTGTCGAGCGGGAACGGCTCGTAGACCTCCTTCCAGTCGAGGAGTCGCAGCGGGACAGGCCGGCGGACCGGCGTCTCGCGGGAACCGTGCTTGAGGAAACCGGTGGGATCAGCCACGAGCAGCCTCCATGATCGCCTCGTCCACGTTCGCACCACGGATGGTGGCGTCCTTGATAGCCATGAGTACCTTCTTGTAATCGCGAGGCATGACCTTCGCGAAGTGGCTGACCTGTTGTGACCAGTCGGCCAGGATGCGGGCTGCGACCTCGGAGCCCGTTTCGTCACGATGCCGTTCGACGGCGCCCTTGAGCCACGCGAAGTCCTCGCCCTCGAGATCCTCGAGGTCGACCAGCTCGGTGTTCAGGTTGTTCTCGAAGTCCTTGTCCGGGTTGTACACGAACGCGACGCCACCGGACATGCCCGCACCGAAGTTGCGGCCGGTCTTGCCGAGGATGACGACCTTGCCACCCGTCATGTACTCGCAGCCGTGGTCGCCGACGCCTTCGACGACGGCCGTGGCTCCGGAGTTGCGGACCGCGAAGCGCTCACCCGCGATGCCACGGATGAGGACCTCACCCGAGGTGGCACCGAACAGGATGACGTTGCCGGCGATGATGTTGTCCTCGGGCACGAAACCCTCGGCCGCATTGTGCGGCGGGCGCACGATGATGCGACCACCCGACAGGCCCTTGCCGACGAAGTCGTTCGCGTCGCCGTTGAGCCGCATCGTGATGCCGCGCGGGACGAACGCACCGAAGCTGTTGCCGGCCGAACCTGCGAAGGTGATGTCGATCGTGTTGTCCGGCAACCCTTCCGCACCGTACTTCTTGGTGAGCTCGTGGCCGAGCATCGTGCCGACGGTGCGGTTGACGTTGGTGATCGGAGTGTCGAACGAGACCGACGTACCCGACTCGAGAGCGGGCTGCGCTTTCGCGATCAGCTCGTTGTCGAGTGCCTTGTCGAGAGCGTGGTACTGCTCCTTGGTGCAGTGCATGTCCTGCTCCCCGAAGATCGGGGAGGTGACCTTCTCGAGCAGCGGCGACAGGTCGAGCTTCGACGCGCGGTAGTGCTCGACGGCCTTGCGGGTGTCGAGGACGTCCACCTGGCCGATGGCCTCGTCGAGACTGCGGAAACCGAGTTCGGCGAGGTACTCGCGCACCTCTTCGGCGATGTACAGCATGAAGTTCTCGACGAACTCCGGCTTGCCGGTGAACCGCTTGCGCAGCACCGGGTTCTGCGTCGCGACACCCACGGGGCAGGTGTCGAGGTGGCACACACGCATCATGATGCAGCCCGAGACCACGAGCGGCGCGGTCGCGAAACCGTACTCCTCGGCGCCGAGGAGAGCGGCGACCACGACGTCGCGGCCGGTCTTCATCTGGCCGTCGACCTGCACGACGATGCGGTCGCGCAGACCGTTGAGCATCAGCGTCTGCTGGGTCTCGGCGAGACCGATCTCCCAGGGAGCACCCGCGTGCTTGAGGGAGGTCAGCGGCGACGCGCCGGTACCACCGTCGTGACCCGAGATGAGCACGACGTCGGCGTGTGCCTTCGACACACCCGCGGCGACCGTGCCGACACCGAGCTCGGAGACCAGCTTCACGTGGATGCGGGCCTTCGGGTTGGCGTTCTTCAGGTCGTGGATCAGCTGCGCGAGATCCTCGATCGAGTAGATGTCGTGGTGCGGCGGCGGCGAGATCAGGCCGACGCCGGGCGTCGAACCACGGACCTCGGCGACCCACGGGTACACCTTGTGCGGCGGCAGCTGGCCGCCCTCACCGGGCTTAGCGCCCTGCGCCATCTTGATCTGGATGTCGGTGCAGTTGCTCAGGTAGTGCGCGGTCACACCGAAGCGACCCGAGGCGACCTGCTTGATCGCCGAGCGCCGCCAGTCGCCGTTCTCGTCCGGGGTGAAACGGCTCGGATGCTCGCCGCCCTCACCGGAGTTCGAGCGGCCACCGAGACGGTTCATCGCGATCGCGAGGGTCTCGTGCGCCTCGGCCGAGATGGAGCCGTAGCTCATCGCACCGGTCGAGAAGCGCTTGACGATCTCGCTCGCCGGCTCGACCTCGTCGAGCGGCACCGGCGGGCGCACGCCCTTCTTGAACTCGAACAGACCGCGCAGCGACGCGAGTCGCTCCGACTGGTCGTCGACGAGCTTCGTGTACTCCTTGAAGATCGAGTACTGGCCGGTGCGGGTCGCGTGCTGGAGCTTGAACACCGTGTCCGGGTTGAACAGGTGGTACTCGCCCTCACGACGCCACTGGTACTCGCCACCCACCTCGAGCTCGCGGTGCGCGCGCTCGGACTGGCGGTCGAGGAAGGCCGCGCGGTGACGGGCCGCGACGTCCGCGGCGATCTCGTCGAGACCGACACCGCCGAGCTGCGACTGCAGACCGGTGAAGTACTCGTCGACGAGTTCCTGCGACAGGCCGATGACCTGGAACAGCTGCGCACCGGTGTAGGAGGCGAGCGTGGAGATGCCCATCTTGGACATCACCTTGAGCACGCCCTTCGAGGCCGCCTTGATGTAGTTGGCGATGGCCTTGTCGAGGGTCATGCCCTCGGGCAGGTCGCCGTTCTGCAACAGCTCGTCGATGCTCTCGAACGCCATGTACGGGTTGACCACGGCCGCACCGAAACCGCACAGGGCGGCGATGTGGTGGACCTCGCGGGCGTCGCCGGCCTCGACGAGCAGACCGACCTTGGTGCGGGTCTTCTCGCGGACGAGGTGGTGGTGCACCGCGGAGGTGAGCAGCAGCGACGGGATCGGCGCCAGCTTCTCGTCGGACTCGCGGTCGGACAGCACGATCAGGCGTGCGCCCTTCTCGATGGCCTGCGAGACCTGCTCGCGGATCGAGGCGAGGGCGCGACGCAGACCCTCACCGCCCTCCGCGACCGGGTACAGGCCGCGGATGATGACGCTGTTGAAGCCGGGGAACTGCTTCTCGTCGTTGACGTGGATGAGCTTCTGCAGGTCGTCGTTGTCGATGACCGGCGCACCGATGAGAATCTGCCGGCACGACGCCTCGGTCGGGTTCAGCAGGTCGCCCTCGGGGCCGAGCATGCCGCCCATGCTGGTGACGATCTCCTCGCGGATCGCGTCGAGCGGCGGGTTGGTGACCTGGGCGAACAGCTGCGAGAAGAAGTCGAACAGCTGACGCGGACGCGACGACAGCACGGCGATCGGCGTGTCGGTGCCCATCGAGCCGAGCGCCTCGGCTCCGGAGGCCGCCATCGGCTTGACGAGGAGGTCGACCTCTTCGCGGGTGTAGCCGAATACCTGCTGCCGCAGCACGACACGCTCGTGCGACATGTAGGTGTACTTGCTCTCGGGCAGATCCTCGAGACGGGTGACGCCGCCTGCGACCCACTCCTCGTAGGGATGCTCGGCGGCGAGCTCGCGCTTGATCTCCTCGTCCTCGACGATGCGGCCCTTGGCCGTGTCGACGAGGAACATGCGGCCCGGCTGCAGGCGACGCTTGCTGACGATCTTCTCGGTGGGGATGTCGAGCACACCCACCTCGGAGGCCATGACGACGAGGCCGTCGTCGGTGACCCAGGCACGCGAGGGGCGCAGGCCGTTGCGGTCGAGCACGGCGCCGATGACGGTGCCATCGGTGAAGCACACCGAGGCCGGTCCGTCCCACGGCTCCATGAGGGCCGCGTGGTACTCGTAGAACGCGCGACGGGCCGGATCCATCGAGTCGTGGCGCTCCCACGCCTCGGGGATCATCATGAGCACGGCGTGCGGCAGGCTGCGACCACCGAGGTGCAGCAGTTCGAGCACCTCGTCGAAACGCGCGGTGTCGGACGCACCCGGCGTGCAGACCGGGAAGATCTTCTCGAGCTTGTCGCGACCGCCGAAGACCTCGGTGTCGATGAGTGCCTCACGGGCGCGCATCCAGTTGGCATTGCCCGTGACGGTGTTGATCTCGCCGTTGTGCGCCACGCGGCGGAAGGGATGCGCGAGCGGCCACGACGGGAACGTGTTGGTGGAGAACCGCGAGTGCACGAGACCGAGGGCCGAGACGACGCGCTCGTCCTGCAGGTCGCGGTAGAAGCCCTTCATCTGGGGCGTGGTGAGCATGCCCTTGTAGACGAAGGTCGACGCCGACAGGCTCGGGAAGTAGACGGTCTCGCTGCCGGGACCGTCCTCGCCCGCGCCGTGGTGGCCGAGCTCGTGCTCGGTGCGCTTGCGCACGACGTACGCGCGGCGCTCGAGCTCGAGGCCGGTGAGCGCGCGGGCGCCGGAGGCGATGAAGATCTGCCGGAAGGTGGGCATGGCGTCCTTGGCCATGGAACCCAGCTCGGACTCGTCGATCGGCACCTCGCGCCAGCCGAGGACCTCGAGGCCCTCTTCGGCGACGATGCGGTCGACCTCGGCGGCCGCGGCGTCGGCCTTGGCGGTGTCCTTGGGCAGGAACGCGATACCGGTCGCGTATGCGCCCTCGGCGGGAAGATCGAAGTCGACGACCTCACGGAAGTAGGCGTCGGGGACCTGGATCAGGATGCCGGCGCCGTCGCCGGTGTTCTGTTCCGCTCCCGCTGCACCGCGGTGTTCGAGATTCACCAGGGCGGTGATCGCCTTCTCCACGATGTCGCGACTGCGACGACCGTGCATGTCGACGACGAACGCGACGCCACAGGAGTCGTGCTCGTTCGCCGGGTGGTAGAGCCCTCGAGGCCCGGGGAGATGAGTCATACCTAGCCTTCGTTGATGCGATAGCACCGACGACCAGCAGCGCTGATGGCCATCTACTGCCGTAGACGGGTATCGGCCGGGTGCCCGATACCTTCGACATCGCCAGTATCCGCTCATCCGCGACGGTGCGGGTGCCTTTTCGGCAGCGCGAGCGTGGACCCGGCGACCGGTGGGACGTCGTGGTCCCACCGTCTTCGAAACGAACGATATGCCAGGTGGCGGGGGGTAATGCAAGCAAGCCTGCCCTATTCTTCCGCCCACCTGCGGAAACGCAGCCGTAACGCACCGGAATCGCGGGCGTCACCCTGCCGTGGAAAGCAGCATTCGCACCATTCGGGACACGCCGTCGCGCGGGTCCGGCCCGTCGTCCTGCGAGGTGCAGCGATGCAGGATCAGTCCGTCCAGGTAGTCGATGAGAACCCGCGCGGCGGTGGCGGAATCGTCGACGCCGAGGCCCGCGAGCACGGTCCCGATCCATCCGCGCAGTTCGCTGCGGCGGGTTTCGACCCCGGCACGCAGTTCGGGCGTCGCCATCGCCTCGACGAACATCGCGAAGCGTGCGCGGGTCCGCACGAGGTCGTCCCCCGTCACGAACATCACATATCCGTGCGCCAGGTCTTCGAGCTCACGTGCGTCCCCCGGCAACGCGGCGCCGATCGCCTCGAGCTGGACCCGGTCCCGCTCGAGGAGCCTGTCGAGCACCCCTTCGACGAGAGCCTGGCGGGTGCGGAAGTAGTTCGACGTGGAGCCGGCCGGCACACCGGCGATGGCATCCACGCGGCGGTGGGTGAGGGCGCGCAATCCTTCGGTCCCCACGAGTTCGATTGCGGCGTCGAGGACGGTGGCGCGTTTGTCGGTCACGAGAGACATTCTACGAGGATCACTACAGGGGTAGTGACTGTTCACTACACACGTAGTACCGTCATGACATGACCGTGAAGCCAGGCAGTGCGGCGATCCTCGGCGGCGGAATCGGAGGGCTCACCGCCGCGAACGCCCTCCTCCGCCACGGATGGCACATCGACGTGTTCGAACGATCTCCGGAGCCTCCGCGCACCGGCACCGCGCTCGGGATGTGGCCTCCTGCCCTGGCCGCACTCGAAGTTGCCGGCGTCGGCGGACGGGTGGAACAACTCGGCGTGACACAGCGCTCCGCGACGCTCAGACGCTGGGACGGTGTGGTGCTCGCCCACGTCGGGGACCTTCGCCGGGCCCCGGTCATGGTTTCCCGGCCCGCCCTCCTCGACATCCTGCTGTCCGGCCTCCCCGACCACATCGTGAAGTTCGACGCCCCCGCGCCACCGCTCACGGCCCTCGCCGGATACGACGTGATGATCGGCGCGGACGGAATCGGCAGTGCGGTACGTGACGAGGTGTTCGGTCCGGCCTACCGGCCCGTGCACACCGGGTACGGAGCGTGGCGCGGCTGGGTCGGCGGCTCCACCACGAACCATGGAGAAACCTGGGGTCCCGGCGCGCTCTTCGGAATCACCGACCGCGACGGCGACCTCACCAACTGGTTCGCCGCCGTCCGCACCACCGAAGGCACCGGCGGCACCCTCGACGACCTGTACGGCCGCTTCCACGACTGGCACCCCGGCGTACGCGACATCCTCGGCCGCCTCGACCCCGACGACGTCATGTACCACGACCTGTACGAATCCCCCCGCCTCCCGTCGTACGTCCGCGGCAACACCGCACTGATCGGCGACGCGGCGCATGCGATGGCACCGAACCTCGGCCGCGGCGCATGCGAAGCAATCGTCGACGCCACGACACTCGCGACGCTGTTGTCCGAGCATCCGGTACCGATCGCTCTGCAGCGCTATGACCGTGCCCGTCGACGCCGCACCCAGCTCCTCGTGCCCGCGTCACGGGCGGTCGCCAGGATCGCGACCGCGTCCCGGCTGACATCTCTCCGCGACTCCTCCATCACAGCATTCGGCCGCATCGCCTGAAACGTTCCGAAAATCACCCGGTCGAGGGAACCGATCGTCACGCTGCTGCGTCCAACCCTGATTGAACGTCTGCCGGACAGGAGTTGGTGAGCTGATGTCAGCGCTGAAGGTCGACCCGGACTCGTTGAAGAGCCTGGCCCATGCCCTGGAGGGAGAAGCCGAGACCATCTACGCTTTGGAACCGTCCGCGGCGCTCGGGTCGGTAGCGGGCGCGATGCCATCCTCAGCGGTCGGTGGGGTCGCCGGACACGCGGGAGCACCACTCGACACCGCCTACCGCGCTATGGCCAACTGCCTGCGACGCATGGCCGAGGCCACCGAAGCGGCCGCACGGAACTACGAGGTGGCCGAGGAGGAATTCAGCCGCCAACTCGCGGCCGTCGGATCCGACTTCGAAGGAACGGCCCCGTAGGTGTTGTCTCCTTCCGCGATCCGCTCGCTCGATCCGGCTGCGCTCACCACGGCTGCCGACGCGGTCGAGTCCGCAAACAACACATTCCGGGAGTCGACCCACCGCGTCGACCGGAATGTGGACTCCGCATTCGGTGGATGGGACGGTGAAGGCGGGGCGGCCGCCGCGGCACGTGCGTGGAGTGACCGGGTGGCCGGCCAAGGCATCAGCCGCGCTGTCGACGAGCAGGTCGACGCCCTCCGCGACGCCGCAAACACGCTCATTCCCGCCCGCGCCACCGTCGTCGGAATCGTCGACAACGCGGTTGCAGCCGGCTTCACCGTCCACGACGACGCGCGGGTCGAGGCACCCCGAACCCACACGGGCGACGCGCAGACCGACCTCGTCGTGCAAGCGGGTCTCGACGACACCGCCATGAACTTCGAGGTCCAACTGAAATCGGCGGTGCGCACATTCGACGAACTGGATCGAGACGCCGCCGTCCGACTCGAGCAGGTCAGCATCCGGCTCTCCACGTTCGGCGGTGAATTCCGTTCCCAGAACACACATTCCATCGATGCTCCGGACGGTGCTGCCGACGCTGCGCTCCTAGCATCCGGGGCTGCACGCGATACCGATCTCGAACGCATCGGACGCACCCTGTCGCTACCGTCGGGTGCGAGCATCGAGTACCTCGACGCCTTCTACAACAGCCTCGACGAGGACGAACTGGCGAACCTGCACGAGACGTACAAGACATGGGAAGCCGAAGGCAACCCCGACGCGGCGCGCTGGGCCGACGGTCTCGGCAACGGTCTGCTCATCCTGTCGAATCCCGAATACGGCGGGTCGTGGGAGTCGGTGCCGCAGGACATCCGAGACACCATTCGATACGGCTACGAACCCGACCCGAACGCCGAGCACCCCGGTGAACCACTGGACCGGCTGGATCGACTCGGCGCGATACTCGGCGAGGCCAACCCTCAGTATCGACCCGGAACCGAGATGGGCATCGAGATGAGCCGGGTCGCCGGATATATGGCGGGCATCCCCACCTACGCCGATCCCCACATCATTCCCACCCCCGACCCTTCCTATTACGACCACACGGCAAGCACATTCCTCGACATCGCCACCCGGAACACCGACACGTCGTATCACCTGCTCACCGGCACCGACGTCGACGGCAGCCCTGCGGACTTCAGTAGGGACGAGGTGCTCGTTCCGCTGCTCACCCGCGAATGGGCCGACGACGGAGCAACTCTGGCCGGCCTTACGGATTGGATCGCTGCCGACGCGTTGCCCGCCGACCCGGGTGACCCCGTCGCAGTAATCCGAGCCGAACGTGCGGGCGAGGCAGCATTCGGTTTGGCCGAGGTGTTGTCTGCGCCGGAATCGGAGTGGAACTCCGACAACAACTTCAACCGTTTCCTCCATATGCCGGGTGCCTTCCGGGAGGAAACCGACCTGACCATAGGTGAAGTCAATCCTGTTGCTGTCCGTTCCTTCGCGACCGCCCTGTCACCGTTCGTCGGCGACATGGTCGGTTCCGTCGACGACGCCACCGCCACCAGCGGCTTCGGTGAACTCGGCCCCGTCCCGGCGACGCGCGTATTCACCCTCATGAACACCGACCCTGCGGCAGGTGCCCTTCTCAACGGTGCAGCAATCGCGCAGGCCACCGATTTCGACCGCCGGTTCGCTCTCGAACAACTCGACGGTGTGAACAAGTACAGCTACGGAACGTATTCGGGCCGGTTGCAAAGCCTCGTCGAGGTCGGTTTGAGCAGCACCTACGAGAACGAGAAGCTGGTCGAGCAGGCGGCGATCGACAACCGGAACCAGTCCAGAGCAGACGCGTATGCCGTGGCCCAAACCCTCGTCACCGGTGCGGTGACGGCGTTGCCGGGTGGCGTGGTCACGGGTCCGCTCGTGTACTCGACAGGGGTTTTGTTGCAATCCGAAATCGTCGATGCTGAAGGGCAATACGTGGGGCATCCGTCGGGGGTCGAGGGGTTCGATTCCGAAATGTATCTGACGGAGACGGGCGCCGAAAATACTCGGAGATACAACATGCTCAATGCGTTGGTCGACGCCGGAAGAGTGGATCCAGCGGACATGCCCTTCAGCCAGGCAGAGGGTCACACTATCCCTGAACGCACCAAAGCCGATGAACACGTCCTGACGAATCAAGCTGCCAGCATCATTTCGGAAAACGGGATCGATTACGGGTCCCAGGACATGTATCTCGGATCTGCCTCGAACGGAGCGGGCGACCTCCGAAATATCGTCTATGCAGACCAGAGGGACGGCACCGACGGATTTCGCGATGTGCTCGTAAACGATGTTGTTCCGGCCGGAGGAGAAAGGTGGAACTACGGCGCATGACAACAACGTGCCCGCGGGGGAACCGGAAACTCGTTACCACTCTAGTCGTTTTCATGCTTGTCGCATGCACGTCGGAAACCGAGCCGGCACCGCAGCAATCCCCTTCCCTTCCCGTAGACGCGAGCGAATACCAAGCGCCGGAGCAGGTTCGCAACGCGACCTACGTCTGGTCGGCGGAGCCCGGAATTGATCTGCTGGATAACCGTGGAAAATTGATCCGGGCATCGCACGAATCGATGATGATCGCATTCTACGGAGGTATCGAAACAACCTACCCAGGATTCAGCAATGCGATCGATCCCAGGTATGCGCGCAGGATAAATACCATCGCTACGCGCGCGCTAGTGGGCACGATCCGAGCGCACCTTCTTCAGGTGCATCAGACAGAAAAGGGTTTCAACGCGACCGTCTGCATTCAGCCCTCACACTATGCAGTGCGAAGAGACGACGGCCAGTATCACACTGTGCATGGCTCGGCCATCGAAGAGAGAGTCGAGTTCAACCACCCCACCGCTGAGGATCGCGACCTCGCCCGGGTCCGACCCAACGTCCCACCGAGCACCACTCCCCGCCCGCCATCTCCTCCCATCGCCGACGCGACTCACCAATGGTCCGCGCCGACGGAGGACGTCTTCGCGGGCACCGAGTGGTTGATCAGTTTCGGCGCAGATCTCGGCGATGCCAAGAAACGTTGCGAAGAGTGGGGACGCAGCATCGAGCCGGGGGTGCCCGATGACGGGGCCGAGTTTCTCGTCTCCCCCACCCCACCCGAAACCCTGCCCGCCTACCCGGGCTGGTGAGCACATGAACCGAATTATTTGCGCTGCAATAGCATTCCTTGTCGGATCATCCCTACTTGCAAGCTGCACACCCGATCGAGCGCCGGCACCGGTTGCGCCCCAGACCATCATCACCGCCGAGTACGAACCACCCGGACAGGTCCGAAGTTCCACCTTCGTGTGGTCCGCAGAACCGGGAATCGACCTTGCGGATCAACGCAGCATCCTCACCCGAGCCGCGTACGAATCCATGATCATCGCCCACTACGGCGGACTCGATACCACCTATCCCGGGTTCGCCGGAGCACTCGTCCCTTCCTACGCACGCAAAGTCCCAACTGCGCTGGAAACATCCCTCGTCGGAACATTTCAGGCGCACATCCTCCAGGTGCTCGATACGGCGGCTGGGTTCAAAGCAACCGTGTGCACCCAATGGTCGAAGGTGGGCATCAGGGTCCGAGACGGCGACTATCGCATCAACCAATTTTCCGGGCAGGAGGAATTTGTCGAGTTCACCCGTGACACCGAGGAACATCGGCTCGAAGGGCAACTCCACAGGCACGACCCGGAACCACCGACACCAAGCGATCAGTACCTGACTTCTCTCCCCACCACCGAGCACCAATGGTCCGCTCCTACGGAAGATCTGTTCACCGATACCGGACTCAGAATCGACTTCGGGGGCGACTTGGGCGAAACGATGTATCGATGCGAAGCATGGGGTCGCAGCATCGAACCCAGCTTGCCGCCCTACAGAAGTTCCGAAACCATCATCTCCCCCACCCCACCCGAAACCCTCCCCGCCTACCCGGGCTGGTGAGAAAGGAACCGTGTTGACGTATCCAGAAGAACTCTCCATCGCCGTCAGGCGTGTGCAGGACACGATCGAACGGATAGTAGGCAACGGATCGGTCCACGACATCCGTATCAGCGTCACCCCGACCGGCCGCATCGTCGCCCTCGAGATCCCGCCCGAGGCGTACAACTGGTCGCCGGACGTGCTCGCGACTCGCATTACCGCCGCCCACGACCTCGCATCCGCGGACGCCGACGAGCAGGCCCGCTACGCGCGCGCCGAGTTGGCCGACGACCCGCGTATCCGGCGCATCGTCTCGAGGATCGGGCAGCGCTGACCTCGAGGTGAACGGCCCGTAAATAACAACTGGCCGCAGCGATAAGAATCAGCTGCGGCCAGAGGTAACGAAAGAATAACTTGGGGCACCCGAAACCGTAAGCCCGTCTCAGGTGAGGTCTGTCACAAAGTGTCTCGTTGCCACACCCGGTGGGTACCGAGCAGATCGAGCACCTGCGTAACCGCCGTCTGGGGATCGTCCGCGACGACGACACCCGGTGCCGCCAGACCCTCGAGTGCCGCAGCTCCCGGACCCCACGCCGCCAGCGTTTTCTGGTGGCGGAACGTCTCGTCCACGAGGATCTGCACCCTCTTATCTGCGGGTGCAGCGGCCAGAATGACCGCGTCGAACTCGATCGAGCGGGCCGTGAGGAAGGTGCGCGAGATCGGCACGACTCCCCCGAGCATCCCGCCGTGCGGGGCGACGACCAGCGGGACGCAGTCGGCCGCGTCCACGGCCTGCACGGCCGCGAGCACCTGATCGACGTCGGTGGTGTCGTCGGCGACGATGCCGATCAACCGGCCCTGCACGGGCCACGTCTTGCCGACCTGCGCCAGCGCGGGGCTCTGCGGGAGATCGGAGACCTCGACGGTCGGCTTCGGAGCGGGCAGACCGAGACCGGCCGCCACCTTCTCGCACAACCCGGTGTCGATGTTCGCCAGGATCTGCAGCTGCCGCTCCTTGATGGACTGCTCGTAGCACTTGCCCAGCTCGAAGGTGTAGGCGTAGGCCACGTGGTCCTGCTCTATCTCCGACAGGCTCAGGTAGAACTGGCGGACCTGCGTGTAGTGGTCGTCGAACGACCGGGAGACCTCACGCTCCTTCTTCGCCGCCGGTACCTCCACCGGCAGGTCGACGAAGGCACCCTCGGTGACACCGGCCATGAACGGGCATCCCGCGTCGAGCGAGTTCGGCTTGTACGGAGCGACACCGGTGTGGACGGCGTGCTGATGGAAGCCGTCGCGGAACATGTCGTTGACGGGTGCGTGCGGACGATTGATCGGGATCTGCCCGAAGTTCGGTCCGCCGAGTCGCGTCAGCTGGGTGTCGAGGTACGAGAACAGGCGGCCCTGCAGCAGCGGATCGTCGGTGACGTCGATGCCGGGGACGAGATGGCCCGGGTGGAAGGCGACCTGCTCGGTCTCGGCGAAGAAATTGGTGGGGTTGGCATTGAGGACCATCGTGCCGATGATCTGCACGGGCGCGAGTTCCTCGGGGACGATCTTGGTGGGATCGAGCAGGTCGATGCCTTCGAAGACCTGCTCCGGGGTGTCCGGGAAGACCTGTACACCGAGATCCCATTCGGGGTAGGCACCGGCCTCGATCGCGTCGGCGAGGTCGCGGCGGTGGAAGTCGGGATCGAAGCCGTTGATGAGCTGGGCTTCCTCCCACACCAGCGAATGCACGCCGAGCCGCGGCTTCCAGTGGAACTTCACCAGCGCGGTATCACCCTCGGCGTTGACCACACGGAAGGTGTGGACGCCGAAGCCCTCCATCATGCGGTAGGAGCGCGGGATGCCGCGGTCGGACATGTTCCACATCGTGTGCGCCGTGGCCTCGGTGTGGAGCGAGACGAAATCCCAGAACGTGTCGTGAGCGCTCTGTGCCTGCGGGATCTCGCGATCCGGGTGCGGTTTGGCCGCGTGGACGACGTCCGGGAACTTGATGGCGTCCTGGATGAAGAACACCGGGATGTTGTTGCCGACGAGGTCGAAAGTGCCTTCCTCGGTGTAGAACTTCGTCGCGAAGCCACGAGTGTCGCGCACCGTGTCGGCCGAGCCACGGGAACCGAGCACCGTCGAGAACCGCACGAACACCGGTGTCTCCACGTCCTTCTGGAGGAACTGGGCACGCGTGATCGAGCTTGCGGCACCCGTCGCGCGGAAGACGCCGTGGGCACCGGCGCCACGGGCGTGCACCACGCGCTCCGGGATGCGTTCGTGGTCGAAGTGGGTGATCTTCTCGCGGAAGTGATGATCCTGCAACAGGATCGGCCCGCGCCGACCGGCCTTGAGCGAGTGGTCGGTATCCGTCAGCCGCGCCCCCTGAGCCGTCGTCAGGTACTCGCCCTGCTGGGCACGGCCGCGCGGCAGATCCGCGGGAGTGCCGGTGGCCGTCCTGACCTCGGGCTCCGCCTGATCGGGCTTGGGCTCGGGCGGAGTCGTGGGCGTCGTGGGTTCCTCCACGGGTGGCACGGTGGACGAGGGAACACCGGGGATCTTCGGGGTGTCGGCGGGCATGGGAACTCCGATTCGTGTTCTGTCGTCGGGGCTGGACACGTCTTTTCCACGGCTACCCGGAAGGACGGCAGCCAAACGCGGCGGCGGGGCCGTCGGGTCAGAGGTCCTCGTCGATGCAGGCGAGCCGGTCGCCGGCCTGTCCGGCCTCACCCGGTGCGGTCTTGGTGTGCTGTGCGTGGAGCACCACCGAGTTGGCTTCGCCGTCGCGGAACTCCCAGTCGACGGTCGTGGACGCCTCGGCGTTGCCCTGCGCGTCGGTGGTGATGTCGAGCCAGATCTCGTTCTGCGGATTGGCGTAGGCGGGATCGGTGGACGGGGAGTCGGGGTTCGCCGCCGGGTCGACCCGGTTCTGGTAGTGCGGCCCCGAATCGGACGGGTTCGGCCCGCACGGCCGGGTGTGGACGTGCGCCCCGAAGTCCCGATCGGGTTGCAGACCCATCACCCTGAGGGTGACGGTGGTCCGGCCGTTCTCCTCTTCGGATTCGACGTCGAAGGTCGCGCCGACCGGCACGGCCGCTTCGTCGTAGGTGAAGGCATTGTCGTCGTCGCCTCCCTCGTTCGGGAGCCCGAAGGCGTCGCCACTCATCCCGGGCAGCGGCGTGGGCATGGAATCGGTGGTGGTGGTCGTGAGCGAAGTGGGTGGGGTCTCGACGGTGGTCTCGGTGTCGGTGGACGAGTCGTCGCTGCTGCACCCGGCAGCCACGAGCGTGGCGACGGAGAAGCCCGCGACGAGACATGCGTGACGTGTGTTCATGACTTCGACGTACCCCGAGGGGGCCGTCGGCGAACCTGGCCGCAGGGGACGTGCCCGCGCCGGGGGCGCGCAGGTCCTGCCCGGTGCTACGACCCGGCCTCGCCGTCCTCGGCCTTCTGTGCCTCGACGATCGCGGCGAGATCCTCCGCGACCTTCTTCTCCACGGCGCTCTTGTTCACGCCGGCCGCCGAGAGCACGCCGTCGCCGTTCTCGAGTTCGAGGAGCGCGAGGAGGATGTGCTCGGTGCCGATGTAGTTGTGCCCGAGTCGCAGGGCTTCGCGGAAGGTCAGCTCGAGGGCCTTGCGGGCACCCGCGTCGTACGGGATGAGTTCGGGGACGTCGCTCGACGGTTCGGGGAGCGTCGCCACGGCGGCCGAGCGCAGCGCCGCGAAGTCGACATCCTGGGCCGCGAGTGCGCGGGCGGCGAGCGACTCGGTGTCGACGATCAGACCGAGAATCAGATGGACGGGCGTGATCTCGGGGCTTCCCGTGGCACGCGCTTCGTTCATCGACGCCATCACGGTGTTCTGCGCGCGCGGGGTGAATCGCGAGAACCCCTGCTCGGGGTCGAGGTCGTTGTCGCTCCTCGAGACGAACCGTTTCTGGGCTGCCTGCTTGGACACGCCCATGCTCTGCCCGATCTCCGACCACGACTTGCCGGACCGGCGGGCCTGATCGACGAAGTGGCCGATCAGGTGATCGGCAACCTCACCGAGGTGGTCGGCCGCGATGACGGCATCGGAGAGTTGTTCGAGCGGATCGTCGTGGACCTTTTTGATCGCATCGATGAGGTCGTCGAGCCGGATGGGATGGGACGGCCGAATGGGTTCCATGCGTCAACTCTAAGTTGACGCATGGTTTTCGTCAACCTTGGGTTGACGATCAGGTTTGCGCGGTCGCCGTAGCGGAGAGCGAGACCTCGATGCGCGTGCCCTCGCCTCCCACCGCGAGCACGTCGCCGAAGCCCTCCACCAGCGACTCGACGAGGACGGGCAGGTCGGGGACCGCGGCGGAGTCTGCGTTGATTCCGATGCAGCAGTGGCTCGTGTGCGACATCAGCGTGATATTGACGGCCGAGCCGACGGTGGGAGCGAACGGGTAGTACCTCAGCACCTCCGCCCCGGCCATGTACAGCGGGATCGGGGAACCCGGGACGTTCGACGCGAGAAAGTCGATGTGCTCGAGGATCCCACCCAGCACACCGGCCGGGAGCACGTTCAGCACACCCGCGATGGCGGACGAGAGCGGCACGGCCGGTTCGTCCCGCCACGACCGGACGATCCGGTCCACCCGGTGCATCGACGCGACCGGATCGGCGACATCGAGGGGAAGAGCGAACCGCGCCAGGGTGATCCGGTTTCCTCCGATCGCGTCACTCTCGCGCCGGAGACTGATCGGCAGCGTCGCCCTCAGTTCGGCGACCTGCGCGCCGTGCCGGGAATGGTAGTGCTTCAGCCCCAACAGGATTCCGGCCAGGAAAGCGTCGTTGAGCGAGGAGTCCGCTGCCCGTCCGGCCTGCCGCAGAGCGTCGAGCGGCAGATCGAGGGCTGCGACCTCCCGGACGGTGCTGCGGCCGATCATCACCGGGGAGAGCGTCGTGAACACCGGTTGCACGAACCGGGCCGTCGAGCGGGCCGTGTCCACCACGCTGCGCAGCGCCGCGACCGGATTCGTCACCGACCTCAGACCGGAACGCACGAGCCACGGCACACCCCTCTCCACCATCTCGCCGGCCGTCGAGAGGTACCAACCCACGGAATCGGCGAGGGCCGACGCCGGAGCCGAGGTCGGCGGATCCTCGGGCAGTGGCCCGCGGTCGGTACCGTCGCGCTCGAAGTCGACCATCTCGTTCGCGATCTGAATGCCGCCGATGCCGTCGGTGAGCGAGTGGTGCACCTTGAGAACGATCGCGGCGCGACCGTCGGCGAGGCCGTCGACGATCGTCGCCTCCCAGAGGGGACGGTCCTTGTCGAAGGCCGACATCGCCGCGGCGCGCACGAGCGGGAGCACGGCGTCCAGTCCCCCGGGATGCGGGAGCGCGATGCGCCGCAGATGCCAGGACAGGTCGAAGTCGGGGTCGTCCACCCATCGCGGTGGGGTCCGCCCGAACGGGGATTCGACGAGCTTGCGGCGGAAGCTCGGCACCGCACGTGTTCCGCGCTCCATCATCCGGACGAAGCGCTCCTGGTCGGGTGACCGGTCGAGCAGAGCCACCGCGACGATCGTGGACCGCAGGACGGGGTCCTTCTCCATCCGCCACGACATCAGATCCGGCTGCGACATGTGCCGACCGTCCGCACCCATGCGCACCACCTCCCGCCTCCGGTTCTCCTCGCACGGTAACCGCCGCGATGTGCGGATACCGGCGATATCGGCCCGCGAACAGCACCGATGGGCCGGATCGAGGACCTTTCGCTCATGCTGACGCAAACCCTGGTCCCCCGCCGACGGATCGCACAGGATCGGTGACGACTTCGACGCCGTCGAAGTTCGCTCCCCATCGCCAGTACCGTGAGGAAGTCCATGCCCCGTCTACGTCGTGCCGGATCGACGGCCGTCATCGCGCTCCTTCTGACCGCGGTCGCGGCATGTAGCTCCGGTTCCTCGGGCGACGGCCTCGCTTCCGACAGCGCGCTGCCCACGGAGATCCCGGCGGGCACCAAGCTCGTCATCGCCGACCAGGGTGAACGACAGCTGTCCCTCCTCACCGGTTCCGGACAACTCGACGCCCTGCCGTTCGAGTACGAGTTCGCGACCTTCCAGGGCGCGCCCGCGATCCTCGAGGCCTTCCGCGCCGACGCGGTCGACGTCGCGTGGGCCGGCGAGATCATGACCGTCCAGTCGCTGGTCGCCGGTGACGACGTGCAGGTCGTCGCGGCCATGCAGACGAACAACAGCCTCAACATGGGCATCGCCCCGAACGCTTCGGACATCACGACGCTCGCAGACCTGAAGGGCAAGCGCATCGGCTACGCCGAGGGCACCTCGCAGCAGGCCTTCGTACTCCGCGGTCTCGACAAGGCAGGCCTGTCGGTCGACGAAGTCGAGCTCGTGTCGATGTCGCTGCCGGATTTCCCGGATGCACTGCGCTCCAACCAGATCGACGCCGCTCCGATGAGCGAGCCGGTCTTCTCCCGGTACATGCAGACCCCGGGTGCGACGTCGCTGCCGCGCCCCGAGATCGAGGACCTCAGCGAAGGCATCTCGTACCTCTACTCGAGCAAGAAGGCCCTGTCCGACCCGGCTACCGCCGCAGCGGTCCGCGCCTACGTCACCGCGTACATCACGTCCGTCGACTGGGCCGACAACAACCGCGACGCGTACATCGACACCTACTTCGTGAAGAGCCAGGGCCTGACGGCCGAGGCCGGCGAGCGCATCCTCGACACCTCCGGGATCACCACCTTCCCGCACCTCGACGAGGAGCTCATCGCGACCCAGCAGCACACCATCGACGTCATCGATGCCGCCGGTGAACTGCCCGAGCCCGTCGACGCCGCCGACGCCTTCGATCTGCGCTTCGACGAGGTCGTCACCGAAGCGGTCGCCGAGACCGGCGCCTCCCACACCCGCAGCTGACCTTCCGAGGGGAATCCGACATGACGAACCGCCAACTCAACCTCAACGCCTTCATCTACCCGACCGGCCACCACGAGGCCTCGTGGCGCCATTCCGGCAGCGTGCCCGAGCGTCTCTACGACGTCACCTACTTCCAGGAACTCGCCCGCCTCGCGGAGAGCGCGAAACTCGACGCGGTGTTCTTCGCCGACGGTCCGGCTCTGCGCACCGAGGTGAAATACCGTCCGGACTACGGCCTCGAACCGATCACCACGCTGGTCGCGATGGCCACGGTCACCACGCATCTCGGGCTGATCGCCACGGCGTCGACCACCTACTACGAGCCCTACAACCTCGCCCGGTTGTTCTCCTCGCTCGATCACATCTCCGGTGGCCGCGCCGCCTGGAACATCGTCACCACCGCGACCGACGCAGCGGCAGCGAACTTCGGGTACACCGAACACCCCGACGTGCACGAACGATACGCCCGGGCACGCGAATTCGTCGACGTCGCGATCAAGCTGTGGGATTCGTGGGAGGACGACGCACTCGTCCTCGACAAGACCGCCGGCGTCTACGCCGACCCGGACAAGATCCACCGCATCGACGTCGAGGGGGACTACGTCAAGGTGCGCGGCCCGTTCGGTTCGGCCCGCTCGCCGCAAGGGCGCCCGGTGCTCGTGCAGGCCGGATCCTCCAACGACGGCCGCGATTTCGCGTCGACCTACGCCGAGGCGATCTTCACCGCGCACCAGCGCATCGAGGACGCCCAGGCCTTCTACACCGACATCAAGACCCGCGCAGCAGCATTCGGACGCAACCCCGATCACGTGAAGATCCTTCCCGGCCTGAGCCCGTTCATCGGCGCAACCGAGGCCGAAGCGAAGGAACTGCATCGCGAGTTCAACGAACTCACCATCGTCGAATACGGTCTCGGGCAGCTCCAGAAGATGGGCCGCATCGACGTGTCCCGGCTCGAGTTGGACGAGAAGGTGCCGGTCGAATTGTTCGCCGGCGCAGGCGACATCACCGACAACAACAACAGCCGCCGCCTGGTCTTCGCGAAGATCGTCGAGCGCGAACAGCCGACCCTGCGTCAGCTGCTGCACAAGCTCGCCGGCGCACGCGGCCACAACGTCGTCGCGGGCACGCCGGTGCAGATCGCCGACATCATCGAGGAGTGGTTCACCAACGGCGCCGCCGACGGCTTCAACATCATGCCGCCGCAGAACCCGCAGGGCCTTGAGGCGTTCGCTTCCCAGGTGGTGCCGATCCTGCAGGAGCGCAGCCTGTTCCGGACCGAGTACACCGGCACCACCCTGCGCGACCACTACGGCTTGCCGCGTCCGGAGAGCCAGTACGCACACGAACTCGCCCTGTCCGGTGCCACCGGTGATTTCGCACCGGGCGGCGCCACCGGCGACTTCGCACTGTCCGGCGTCTGATCGAACCGACGAAAGGACTGGAGCCATGAGCGTCTCCGTCGAACCCCGGCGTTTCGGCAGTGGCCTGGCCGGTGACGCCGACACCGACCAGAAGCCCGACTCCGGCGCGACGGCCGACCTGTCGCCGCGCACGACCCGCAGCCGCCTCGCTCCCGGCAAGCCGATCAAGTTCGGCCTGGCGATCGGCCCGGCGCTGTTGCTGGTGGCATGGATCGTCACCTCGGCCACCGGGGTACTCGATCCGAAGACCCTCTCGGCGCCGTGGACGGTCGTCACCACCGCATGGGAACTGATCGGCGACGGGCGACTGCAGTCGAACCTGTGGACCTCCGTCCAGCGCGCCCTGATCGGCGGGGTCATCGGCGTCGTCCTCGGACTGGTGCTCGCACTGGCCGCCGGCCTGTCGCGCATCGGTGAGGCGCTGATCGACGGACCGGTGCAGATCAAGCGCTCCATCCCCACCCTGGCGTTGATGCCGCTGGCGATCCTGTGGTTCGGCATCGGCGAGGAGATGAAGATCCTGCTCATCGCCCTGTCGGTCTTCGTCCCCGTCTACATCAACACCTACTCGGCGCTGCGCGGCATCGACGCCCGCTACGTCGAACTGGCCGAGACGCTGGATCTGTCCCGCGCCCAGTTCGTCCGGCGCATCGCCCTGCCGGGGGCGCTGCCCGGTTTCTTCACCGGCCTGCGCCTGGCGGTGACCATCTCGTGGCTGGCCCTGGTGGTCGTCGAGCAGGTCAACGCTTCGAGCGGTATCGGCTACCTGATGTACCAGGCCCGCAATTACGGCATGACCGAGATCATCATCGTCGGACTGGTGGTCTACGCGATCCTCGGATTCGGCAGCGACCTGCTGGTCCGTGCGGCAGAGAGGAAGGCGCTGGCATGGCGCAGGACGATCGGCAACTGACCGTACGCACCCGGGGACTGAGCCGCGGCTTCGACGGACGTGCGGTGCTGAACAACATCGACCTCGAGATCGCCCCCGGCGAGTTCGTGGCACTGCTCGGCCGCAGCGGCTCGGGCAAGAGCACCCTGTTGCGTGCCCTGGCCGAACTCGACCACGGCGTGCCCGGTTCTGGCACCCTCGAGGTGCCGCAGAAGCGGGCGGTGGTCTTCCAGGACTCGCGACTGCTGCCCTGGGCGCGGGTGCTCGACAACGTGATCCTCGGCCTCGACGGCGACGACGCCGCCGAGCGCGGCCGCACGGCCCTGGCGGAGGTCGGGCTCGCCGGACGCGAGAAGGCCTGGCCCACCGAGCTGTCCGGGGGTGAACAGCAGCGGGTGTCGCTGGCGCGGTCGCTCGTGCGCGAACCCGAACTGTTGCTCGCCGACGAACCGTTCGGTGCCCTCGACGCACTGACGAAGATCAGGATGCACGGACTGCTGCAGGAACTGTGCGCCAAGCACCGGCCCGCGGTCCTGCTCGTCACCCACGACGTGGACGAGGCTATCGCTCTCGCCGACCGCGTGCTCGTGCTCGACCACGGCTCGTTCGCCGTCGAACTGACCATCGACCTGCCGCATCCGCGAGCCGATCACGTCGTCGAGATCGCGGAGTACCGCCGCACCCTGCTCGAGGCACTGGGGGTCGAGGTCGCCGTCTGAGCGATCCACGCTGTCTCCGATGGAGCGACCCCCCGCTCCGTCTCCGTCCGAGCGATCCGCTCCGGAGCGATCGATGAGAGAGAATCGAATCGTCGCTCCGAAGTCGCCGACGGGAGATGCATCGTGTGTGGACGCTATGCCAGCACCAGTACCCGTGGGGATCTGCTCGCGGCCTACGACGCCGTCGAGGCAGTGGGTGAGGAACTGCCCCCGTCGTACAACATCGCCCCCACCCAGCGCGTGAACGTCGTGCTCGAGCGGGCGCCACGCGAGGACCCGGATGCCGAGCCGATCCGCATCGTGTCCTCGCAGATCAAGTGGGGGCTCGTGCCGTTCTGGGCGAAGGACCCGAAGATCGGGTCGCGGATGATCAACGCCCGGTCCGAGACCATCACCCAGAAGCCGGCCTTCAAGGCGGCCGCGGCGAAGCGGCGGTGCGTGCTGCCGGCCGACGGATACTACGAGTGGATGAAGGGTGAGGACGGGAAGAAGATCCCGTTCTTCCTGCACGCGGACGGGCCGATCTCGATGGCCGGGCTCTACGAGCTGTGGCCGGACCCGGAGCTGCCGGAGGACCATCCCGACCGCTGGTTGTGGACGTGCACCGTGCTGACCCGTCCGGCGACCGACGCCGCCGGGCACATCCACGAACGGTCGCCGGTGATCCTGCCCGACACCTTCGTCGATCCGTGGCTCGATCCCGACCTGAAGAACCGCGACGACGTCGACGCCCTGCTGAATTCGATTCCCGAACCGACCCTCGAACCGTACGAGGTGAGCACGGCGGTCAATTCGCCGCGGAACAACAACCCCGACCTGCTGCGTCCTGTCGATTCGTGATATTTCGGCCGTATGGCGTTCCCCACGTCGGACCGGAACGAATATCGGAATTGACTAAAGTTGCCGGGTGCGACAATCACGGCTGACTCCGACCGGTTCGACGACGCCTCCGTTCCTCACCGGATCTCGCGGTACCGCCGTCGCGGTGATCGCGTCGCTCGTCTCCGCGGGTGTGCTCATCGCGATCCTCGTCAGAAGCGAACTCATCGACTTCCTGGTCTACCGGATGGGCGCGCGGGTCCTGCTCGACGGCGCCGACATCTACGGGCAGATGCCTCCGGTGACCGATGACTTCGCGTTGCCGTTCACCTACCCGCCGCTGTCGGCGATGCTCTTCGCTCCCCTGGCGCTGATCCCCGTGACGTTCGGCAAGATCGTCTTCACCCTCGTCTCGGTCGCCGCGCTCGTCGTCACCCTGCGGGTCGTGCTGGACCGGCTCCGTCCGGACTTCGAGGCGCGGACGGCGTGGATCGTCACCGCGGTCGCGGTCGCCGGAGCACTGTTGCTCGAACCCGTGCGTGAGACGATCTCGTTCGGGCAGATCAACCTCGTCCTGATGGCGCTCGTCGCCCTCGACGTCCTGGTGAAGACCCCGAAGTGGCCGCGCGGAATGCTGATCGGACTGGCCGCCGCCGTCAAGCTCACGCCCATCGCGTTCCTGCTGCTGTTCCTGCTGCGGCGCGACCGGCGGACCAGTGCCATCATCATCGCGTCGACCTTCGGGTTCACCGCCCTCGCATTCGCCGTGATGCCCGCGACCTCCGCGAAGTACTGGCTGGACACCCTGCCCGACACCGGCCGGATCGGCGCGGCGTACTTCGCCACCAACCAGTCCTTCAAGGCCGTGATCTCCCGCTTCGGGCCGCCCGAACTCATGGCTTCCGTGCTGTGGCTGCTGGCCGTCGCGGTGATGCTGCTGGTCGCGGTGGTGGCCATCCGCCGTGCCCTCGAGCAGGGCGATCTCGTGCTCGCCCTGTTCGCGAACGCGACGGCCGTGCTGCTGGCGTCGCCGGTGTCGTGGTCGCACCACTGGGTGTGGGTCGCGCCGGCACTGCTGGCCCTCGCACTAGCGGCGGGGCGCGCAACCGATGCGCAGAGACTCACTGCGATCGCCGTCGGCGTCGCGCTCGTTTTCCTGATCGGCCCGCACCACCTGTTCCCCACGGGAGGCGATCTCGAACTCGGCTGGGCCGCATGGCAGCACCTGCTCGGCACGCTCTACGTCACGGCCGGATTCGGATTCCTGCTCTGGCTCGCCTTCGGTCGGCGGACCGATCCGGACTCCGCCTCACCGAAACAACTGCCGAACGCGGAGACCGCGAGTTGATCGTGTAGACGGTGCGCCGGTTGTCGGGCATCCGGGTTGTTGTTCGCGAAAGGCCGACGAGAACCCGGAAAGAACGTAATAGTGAGAGGATGTCGCCCCCGCACAGGACGGTCGACAACTCGATTACGAGAAAGCCCATCAACTGCATCCGAGGGGAGAACACCGTGACCGATGTTTCGTCGCAGGGCCCGGCCCGGAGAGACGACCGACGTGTGTTGACGAACCGCCAGGGCCATCCCGTATACGACAACCAGAATCAGAGGACGGTGGGCCCACGCGGACCCGCGACGCTGGAGAACTATCAGTTCCTCGAAAAGATCAGCCATTTCGATCGAGAACGCATTCCGGAAAGAGTGGTGCACGCGCGCGGTTTCGTCGCCTACGGATATTTCGAAGCCACCGGGAAATGGGGCGATGAACCCATCACGAACTACACGCGCGCGAAACTCTTCGCCGAGCCGGGGAAGCGGACCGACGTCGCCATCCGGCTCTCCACGGTCATCGGTGGACGCGACTCGTCGGAAACCGCCCGCGATCCGCGAGGTTTCGCGGTCAAGTTCTACACCGAGGACGGTAACTGGGATCTTGTCGGAAACAACCTCGCGGTCTTCTTCATTCGCGACGCGATCAAGTTCCCCGACGTCATCCATTCGCTGAAGCCCGACCCCGTCACTTTCCGGCAGGAACCCGCACGCATCTTCGACTTCATGTCGCAGACCCCCGAAGCAATGCACATGCTGGTGAATCTGTTCAGTCCCCGGGGCATTCCGGCCAACTACCGGACTCAGCAGGGCTTCGGGGTCAACACCTACAAGTGGGTCAACGCCGAGGGCGTGACACACCTCGTGAAATACCATTGGATTCCGAAGATCGGTGTCAAGAGCCTGACCGAGGAGGACGCGGCGGCCATTCAGGCGCACGATCTCGGGCATGCCAGCAAGGACATGTACGAGGCCATCGAGCGCGGTGACCATCCCGAATGGGAACTGCGCGTACAGATGATGAGCGACGACGACCATCCGGAGTTGAACTTCGACCCCCTGGACGACACGAAGGTCTGGCCGGAGAACGAATTCCCCGCCATGCCGGTCGGCAGGATGGTGATCGACCGCAACGTCGAGAACCACTTCCTCGAGAACGAACAGATCTCCTTCGGCACCGGCGTCCTCGTCGACGGACTCGACTTTTCCGACGACAAGATGCTCGTAGGACGCACGTTCTCCTATTCCGACACGCAGCGTTACCGGGTGGGTCCCAATTACCTGCAACTTCCGGTCAACTCGGCGAAGAACGCCCACGTGGCCACCAATCAGCAGGGCGGACCGATGGCATACGGCGTCGACGATGTCGGCGACAACCCGCACGTGAACTACGAACCGTCCATCACCGGCGGTCTGCGCGAGGCCGAGTTCCCGACCCACGACGAGCAGGGGCCGGAGATCCGGGGTCGTCTCACGCGCAAACGTATTCCGCGTACCAACGACTACGAGCAGGCCGGTCAGCGCTACCAGCTCATGGAGCAGTGGGAGAAGGACGACCTGGTGAAGAACCTCGTCGACGGTATCGGTCAGGCCGTCCGCGACGTGCAGGAGCGGATGGTGTGGCACTTCTTCATGTGCGACGACGAGCTCGGACAACGCGTCGGCGACGGACTCGGTATCAGTGCCGACGACGTACGGGATCTACCTCCGTTGCAGAGCCAGACCCTCGACGAGGACGAACTGCAACGCGCAGCGAATCTCGGCAAGAACGGTCCCCGTGATGTGACCGGATTACAGATGACGCATTGCGTGCCCAACGAGCGCGAGGTCCACGCGTCCTCGTAGCGTCCGTCCGTCTCGGCCCGGTGGGCAGTCACTTGTCGAAGTGGCTGCCCACCGGTCGTTCTCCGGAACCGTTCTCAGGCGGTGACGTCGACGACCACCCGGCCGCGCACCTTGCCCGCGAGGATCTCCTCGGCGAGTCGTGGGACGTCCGAGAGCGGTTCGACCCGCGACAGCGAATCCAGGGTGCTCGCAGGCAGATCGCGGGCGAGACGATCCCATGCCGACCGGCGCAGCGGAGCCGGCGCCATCACCGAGTCGACGCCCAGCAAGGCGACGCCGCGCAGGATGTGCGGCATCACCGTGGCATCGGGCATCGACGGCGACTCCGTGAGACCGCACGCGGCGACGGCACCGCCGTAGCGGATCTGCGACAGTACGTTCACGAGCGTCGAACCGCCCACCGCGTCCACCGCGGCATCCCAGCGTTCCTTGCCCAGGGGCCGGCCCTTGCCCTGCAGTTCGGCGCGGTCGACGAACGACGACGCACCGAGTTCGCTCAGGAAGTCGTGGGTCTCGGGACGGCCGGTCGCGGCGACGACCGTGTGTCCCGCGGCAGCGGCGAGGGCGACGGCGATCGACCCGACGCCACCGGCCGCGCCGGTGACGAGCAGTTCCGCGTCCGATGCGATCCCGTACCGCTCGAGCGCGTCGAGGCACAGGGCGGACGTGTAGCCGGCGGTGCCGATGGCCATGGCGTCGCGGGTGGAGAAGGCGTCGGGGATGCGCACGAGCCATTCGGGCTTCACACGCTGGCGCCGGGTGTACCCGCCAGACTGGGTCTCGGACAGACCCCAGCCGTTGACGACGACGCGGTCGCCGGGCTTCCAGTCGGGATTGCTGCTCTCGAGGACGGTCCCGGCGAGATCGGCGCCGGCGACCAGCGGGGTGCGTCGCGCCATCTTCTGCGGTCCCGCGACCACGAGACCATCCTTGTAGTTCAGCGAGGAGTACTCGACCTCGACGAGGACGTCGTGGTCGGGAAGGTCGGTGTCGGTCAGTTCGCGGAACTGTGCCACCTGGCCGTCGTCGGTGTCGTCGACGACCAGGGCACGGAAGGAGGACTGCTGTGTCATGGATCCGATCCTGACAGGCCGTCCTCCTCCCTGCAGCCGAAGCGGTCAGGCCGCGTGTGCGCGGAACCGTCGCAGTCGCAGGCTGTTGGAGACCACGAAGACCGACGAGAACGCCATCGCGGCACCGGCGAGCATCGGGTTCAGCAGGCCCGCGGCCGCCAGCGGCAGTGCCGCGACGTTGTATGCGAACGCCCAGAACAGGTTGCCCTTGATCGTCGTCAGCGTCCGGCGCGACAACCGGATGGCGTCGACCGCGACCATGAGGTCGCCGCGGACCAACGTCAGGTCGCTCGCCTCGATCGCGACGTCGGTGCCCGTGCCCATCGCCAGGCCCAGGTCGGCGCGGGCGAGCGCCGCGGCGTCGTTGACACCGTCGCCGACCATCGCGACCACCGCGCCTTCGCGCTGGAGTCGCTCGACCACGTCGACCTTGTCGGTGGGCAGCACGTCGGCGATCACGTCGGCCTCGTCGATGCCGACCTCGGCCGCCACGGTGTGCGCGACGGAGGCGTTGTCGCCGGTGAGCAGGATCGGACGCAGGCCGAGTTCCCGCAGTTCGGCGACGGCCTTCGCGGAGGTCGGCTTGACTGCGTCCGCCACGACGACGATGCCGCGGGCCTTTCCGTTCCAGCCGACGGCGATGGCCGTGCCACCGGACTTCTGGGCCTGCTCGAACGCCTGCTGCAGCTTCTCGGAGAGGTGCTGCGACCAGTCGGCCAGCAGCTTCGGGCGTCCCACCAGCACCGCGCGGCTGGTGTCGCCCTCGACGAGCACTCCCTGGACACCGAGACCCTCGACGTTCGTGAAGTCCTCGACCTGGGGCAGGCCGCCGAACCTGTCCGCAGCAGCATCGCTGACGGCACGTGCGATCGGGTGTTCCGACGCCGACTCGAGTGCCCCGGCGTACCGCAGCACCTCGTCGGCGTTCTCACCGTCGTCGGCGACGACCTCGCGCAGGGTCATCCGGCCGGTGGTGACCGTGCCGGTCTTGTCGAGGACCACGGTGTCGACCGAGCGGGTCGATTCGAGGACCTCGGGGCCCTTGATGAGGATGCCGAGCTGAGCGCCGCGACCGGTACCGACCATCAGCGCGGTCGGGGTGGCCAGGCCGAGAGCGCAGGGGCAGGCGATGATCAGCACGGCGACCGCCGCGGTGAAGGCCGCCGCGGGCCCGTTGCCGGTGCCGAGCCAGAAACCGAGGGTGCCGGCCGCGATCAGCAGGACGATCGGCACGAAGATGCCGGAGATCCGGTCGGCCAGACGCTGCACCTGGGCCTTGCCGTTCTGGGCGTCCTCCACCAGCTTCGCCATCTGCGCGAGCTGGGTGTCGGAGCCCACGCGGGTCGCGCGCACCACAAGTCGTCCACCCACGTCGACCGTGCCGCCCACGACACTGTCGCCCACACCGACCTCGACGGGAACGGACTCACCGGTCAGCATCGACGCGTCGACCGCCGACGTGCCCCGTTCGATCACACCGTCGGTGGCGATCTTCTCGCCCGGGCGCACGACGAACAGATCTCCGACCGCCAACTGCTCCAACGGAATTCGGGTCTCGGTGGTCCCGTCCGGTCCGAGGACCGCGACGTCCTTGGCTCCGAGTTCGAGCAGGGCACGCAAGGCGGCGCCGGCACGTCGCTTCGACCGTTGCTCGAAGTAGCGCCCGGCGAGGATGAACGTCGTGACACCGGCCGCGGCCTCGAGATAGATGTTGCCGCTGCCGTCGCCCCGCGCGATGGTGAACTCGAACGGGTGGACCATCCCCGGTTCACCCGCCGTGCCCCAGAACAGGGCGTAGACCGACCACCCTAGGGCGGCAAGGGTTCCCAGCGACACGAGCGTGTCCATGGTGGACGTGCCATGACGCAGGTTGATCCACGCCGCCCGGTGGAACGGCCACGCACCCCACACCACGACCGGCGCGGCGAGGGTGAGCGAAAGCCACTGCCAGTTGGTGAACTGCAGGGCCGGGATCATCGCCATCGCGATCACCGGCACCGTCAGGATCGCCGAAACGACGAGCCGGTGACGAAGCGGCGCAACGGGATCGGATTCGGGCACGTCACCGGTCCGGCCGGTCGCCTGCGCGGACGGCGGCGGCAGTGCGGCGCCGTAGCCGGCCTGCTCGACGACCGTGACGAGATCCTCGGGTGTCACGTCGTCGGGGTAGCTGACCTTCGCCTTCTCCGTGGCGTAGTTGACGGTCGCGGTGACGCCGTCGAGCTTGTTGAGCTTGCGCTCGATGCGATTGGCGCAGGATGCGCAGGTCATGCCGGTGATGGCGAGCTCGATCGATTCGGCGGCGACCGGCTGACTCTGCGTGGTCATGTGCGTCTCCTCGGAAGAATGGGCCGTCAGCGGCCGGAATGGCTGTGGTCACCGTGTGCGCCGGACCCCGGCTGCACCTCGCCGGTGCCTCCGGCGGTGAGGGTGAAGGCCGCGGTGCGAACCACTCCGTCGTGCTGGAAGTCGAGATAGAGGTGATAGGTGCCGGCACTCGGGACGGAGGTGTGGAAGACGACCTCGGGACCGGGTCGTGTGGTGCCGTCGCCGGGTGTCCCGTCCGGGTGGACGTGGAGATAGGCGAGGTCGCCGCCGCGCAGTGCCACCAGGTGTCCGTAGGCACCGAGATAGGGCTGCAGGTCGGTGAGCGGCCGTCCGTCCTTGCTCACGGTGAGGGTGAGCATCGCGTCACCACCCGACGACAGGTCGCCGTCGAGGGTGACCTCGTAGCCGTCGACGGTCGCGGTGCGGTTATCGGCTTCCTTTGGGGAAGGGACGAATTCGCCCGCCACCGCGAGGTCGGTGCCCAGCGTGAGCGCCTCTCCCCCGGTGGGAGTGAAGTCGGTGAAGACCCGCCACGTGCCGGGCGTGAGGTCGACGTCGACGGACCAGATGCCGGTGTTCTCGTCGAGCACGGGATGGACGTGCTGGAAACCGGTGAAGTCGCGGCGCACGGCGATCAGGTGCAGCTCTTTGTCGTGGGTGACGTCGAAGTCGGTCACCGGCGCGCCGTCGGGACCGTGGATCGCGAATGTCAGGTTCCTGTCCTCACCCGACTCGAGATTCTTCTCGGCGAGCGCGAGGGTATAACCGTTCCGATACGTCATCAGACCTCCCGGGATGTCTTCCACAGCAGGTGTTTCCGCGGCAGGTGTTTCCGCGGCACTGCCGGTGGCGGTGTCTTCACCGTGACCGGCGTCGTGGGCGCTCACGGCCGGATCCTCGGTCTGCTCTTCCACCGGGCCGACGGTCGCGCCGACGAGCAGCGCGATACCGAAAACTGCGGCTACGGCGGCGACGAAGCCGGTGAGCTTGGCCGGGGTGTTCATGCGAGGCTGTAACCGGCCTCCTCGACGGCGGCCGCGACGGCGGCATCGTCGAGGGACTCGGCGCTCGTGACGGTGACGGCACCGGTGGCAAGATCGACCTCGACGTTCTCGACGCCCGGGATCTCCTGGACCTCTTCGGTGACCGACGCGACGCAGTGCTGGCAGGTCATGCCGGTGACGGTGTAGGTGCTGGTCTGGCTCATGGGAACTCCTCGGATACGGGTCGTGAACGGGTCGGGACGATCAGGAGCGGACGAGTCGCGCAATGGCGTCGCTGGCTTCCTTCAACTTGAGGTCGGCTTCGTCGCCGCCGGCGCGCACGGCACCGGCCACGCAATGCGCCATGTGTTCGTCGAGCAGACCGAGCGCGACGGCTTCGAGGGCCTTCTTCATCGCCGCGATCTGCGTGAGGATGTCGATGCAGTACTTCTCTTCCTCGACCATCCGCTGCAGGCCGCGGGCCTGCCCCTCGATGCGACGCAGTCGCTTGAGGTAGTCGGCCTTGGTGTTGTTGGCGATATAGCTGTGCTGATGCGCGTCGTCGTGGGCGACGGCATCGGCGTGCACCGTCTCGCTCGGGGTATTCGGCATCGGAGTCGTCCTTGTCGCGTCGGTCGTCCTGCCGGATACCATACCCCCCTAGGGTATGTACGGCAACCGACCGGATGCTTAGACTATTTGCGCAGGTAGAGGCGCATGACACCGCGATGGACACAAGAGTCGGCCCCGCATTCCTCGAGAATGCGGGGCCGATCCGAAGAGGTTCCGCAGGCCGGTGGACGAGACGCCCGAGCGCCTCACGAGGCGGTCGAGCGCCTCGTCGATTCGTCGCGGGACGTCACGGCACGTGCATCATCTTCCCGGCGAGGGTGAACAGCCGGCGGGAGAGCCGGATGACAGGGATACCCAGTGGGATCAGCAGGATCGTCACGCACAACACCGCACCCAGGAGCATCACCACGGCGGCGACGATCCCCAGAACGGTGCCGAGCAGGGCGGTGAGAAGTCGAGCACGACATTCAGTAGGCCACTCAGAGCACGCATGACGACCTCCTACCCCCATCTCCCATTGTGCGCCGGTCTCGCGCTGTATCTCACCGGACCGCAACTCGCCGGCGCGCACGGCAATCGACGGACACGAGTACCCACCGGAGTGCCGGTACCGCGGAGTTGGTCGAGTGAGTAGCCGGATCGGGAAGGGCGCGGCCACCTTGCGCCCTTCCTTTCGCTCAGGGAAACCCGGTGCGGCGGCACACCAGCATGTGGTGGGCGCCCTTCTGGAATCGGTAGTCGACCTCCACGACCTCACCGTCGATGCCGTGTTCCCGGAGATCGGTGAGCAGTTCGTCCAGGTAGGGGTAGAGGACCGAGGTTCCGGACTCCACGAGCGGGAAGATGCGCAGTTCGTCCCGGGCGACACGCATCAGTTCCCGGATCGCGTCGAGGTGGAAGGTGCGGTCGAGTCGGTCGGCGTAGCTGAACAGCAGGTGCGAACTGAGCACGAGATCGAATGCCGCATCGGGGAACGGCAGAGACGGCAACCACCCGGCGACATATCGGTGCGGATGCCGACGGATGTCCTCGGCGAAATCCCGGACCGCCTGCCGCCGCACCCGTGCGTGTTCGTCGGGGTCGGCGAAGAACGTCCAGTCGTAGTTCTCGGCGTGGTCCCGGATGTACCGGTTCCCGCGCTCGGCCTCAGCAGCGGCAACGACGGTGAGGTGCTCAGCGTCGGAGTCGGAGTAGGCCGTGTCGCAGGCCGTCACGTCACCACCGAGGCGGTTCACCACGGCGGTGAAGCCCGCCGCGCCGGCCGGGCAGTCCAGGATCCTCCGCGACAGATCGTCGTCGGAGAGGTCGAACATCGACCGGTACTCGTCCAGGGAGCGCGAGCTGATGAGGATCGCGCCGATATCTGCCGTGTTGGGAGTCACCGGGCCATCACCGCCCCAGTAAAGCACGGCCGAAAAGGCATCGGATCGGGGCCGGACAAACGAAAACGAGGTCACGATCTCCGAAGAGTTCGTGACCTCGTCCGTCGCAGTTCGTGGAACTGCACACTGTGGGCGAAGGGGGACTTGAACCCCCACGTCCCGAAGGACACTGGCACCTGAAGCCAGCGCGTCTGCCATTCCGCCACTCGCCCGAGCAACGCCGAAAACAGTAACACACACCGGAGCCGAACAACTATTCGCCTGGTCAGAGGGCCGCGAACACTTCCGGCTCGATCGCCGAGCACATCCGGGCGAGACGTGCCGCATACCGCAGGGTCGAATCCGGGGAAAAGTGGATACCATGCAGTGACGAGATCTGCATTGCGACACGCTGAGTACGGAAAGGGGGTCGCCATGGGCATCGCCCAGCGCTTCGAGCGCAAACTCCAGGCCGCGATCGGCGACGCTTTCGCCCGCGTGTTCGGCGGCGGCGTCGTGCCCCAGGAAGTCGAGGCGGCGCTGCAGCAGGAGGCAACGGACGGCGTCCGACAGCTCGATCGGGGCCACATGCTCGCCCCCAATCACTACGTCATCACGATCAGCGAAACCGATCACGACGCCCTCGCAGCGGATCGGGACTTGACTGTGAAGGCATTCTCCCGTCACCTTGAGGACTTCATCCGAGAACAGGGATGGCAGACATACGGTGAGATCCAAGTCGTCTTCGAGTCGTCGTCGGCACTGCACACCGGGCAGTTCCGGACTCGCGGCTCGGTAGATCCCGATGCGGGGCGCTCAGCGACGCGTGCTCCGTCACCGCGGAACCCGCAGAACCGCCCACCCGTGACCTCTGAACCAGGAGCTGGCCCAATGACGCAGAACCCCGGCTACGACCCCAGCCGTGACCCCGCCGAGGCGGAACCGCAGTACGCACGCAACGGTCACGCGCACGTCGGCCAGGAGCAGCGCTACAACCAGGGCTACGGCAACGCCGGCTACGACCAGGCTCCCGGCGGTTACGACCAGCAGGGCGGTTACGACCAGCAGGGCGGTTACGACCAGCAGGCGTACGGCCAGGCCTACAGCGAGCAGGACTACCAGCAGGGCGGCTACGACCAGGGTGGCTACGACCAGCAGGCCTACGGCGCTCGAGGCGCCCAACCGCAGGCGTACGGCCAGGACTACCCGCAGCAGGGCGGGTACGACCAGCAGGCGTACGGCCAGCAGGGTTACGCACAGCCCGGTTACGACCAGGCCTACCAGGACCAGGGCTACCAGCAGGGCGGCTACGACCAGCAGGCCTACGGCCAGCAGAGCTACGCACAGCCGGGTTACGACCAGCAGTACGGCGCGCAGCAGGGCGGTTACGACCAGGGCTACGCCGCCGCGGCCCCCGGCTACGACCAGGGTTACCAGCAGGCCGGCTACCAGTCCCCCGCCGCCGGTCGGGTGCTGACCGCGACGCTCCAGCTCGAGGACGGCAGCGGCCGCTACTACCAGCTCCGCGAGGGCAGCAACATCATCGGCCGCGGCCAGGACGCACAGTTCCGCTTGCCCGACACCGGCGTCTCGCGTCGCCACATCGACATCCGCTGGGACGGTCAGGTCGCGATGCTCTCCGATCTCGGGTCGACGAACGGCACGACGGTCAACGGCGCCTCGGTGCAGGACTGGCAGCTCGCCGATGGTGACGTGATTCGCGCCGGGCACTCCGAAATCCTCGTGCGCATCCTCTGATCAGCCGGTATCGAAGGACCCACCGGACCCGTTCATACCGTCCGACGCGTGTGACAGCGCGTCGGACGCTGCATGGAGTCGTCCGGTGTCCGTATTGTGAGTGACCGCACGACCTGGAACACGACCGGTCGACTACCCCGAAGGAGGATGCACCGTGCAGGGGCTGATTCTGCAGCTGACCCGAGCGGGATTCCTCCTCCTGCTGTGGTTGTTCGTATGGGCGGTGTTGCGCACGCTCCGGTCCGACATCTACGCCGGTGCCGCGCGACCGCTCCCGCGTTACTCGCCCAAGCAGTCGGTGCTGCCGACGCTGAGCCGTAACAAGACCGCCAAGTACCTGGTGGTCACGCAGGGCGCGCTGGCCGGCACGAGGATCACGCTCGGCACCCAGCCGGTTCTGATCGGCCGTGCCGACGACTCCACACTCGTGCTGACCGACGACTACGCATCCACGCGCCACGCACGCCTGTCGCCACGAGGTTCCGACTGGTACGTCGAAGACCTGGGGTCGACGAACGGCACGTATCTCGACCGCGCGAAGGTCACCACCGCTGTCCGTGTCCCGCTCGGAACCCCGGTCCGGGTGGGCAAGACCGTGATCGAGCTCCGCCCGTGACCCTCGTACTCCGATATGCCGCCCGCAGCGATCGCGGCCTCGTGCGCTCCAACAACGAGGACTCCGTCTACGCCGGTGCCCGCCTGCTCGCCCTCGCCGACGGCATGGGCGGCCACGCGGCCGGTGAGGTCGCCTCACAGCTGATGATCGCGGCGCTCGCCCACCTCGACGACGACGAGCCGGGCGGCGACCTCCTCGGTAAGCTCGCCGCGGCCGTCCGCGAAGGCAACGCCTCCATCGCCGACCAGGTCGAGGAAGAGCCCGAACTCGACGGCATGGGCACGACGCTCACGGCCATCCTCTTCGCAGGCAGCAAACTCGGACTCGCCCACATCGGCGATTCCCGCGCCTATCTGCTGCGCGACGACCAGCTCACCCAGATCACCCGCGACGACACCTTCGTGCAGTCGCTCGTGGACGAGGGCCGCATCACCCCCGAGCAGGCGCACACGCACCCGCAACGGTCGTTGATCATGCGCGCCCTGACGGGCAGCGAGGTCGAACCGACCCTCACCGTGCGCGAGGCCCGCGCCGGCGACCGCTATCTGGTGTGCTCCGACGGCCTGTCCGACGTCGTCAGCGACGAGACGATCGCCGACACCATGCGGCAGGGCACGCACGACGAGTGCGCCGACCGGCTCATCGAGCTGGCGCTGCGCAGCGGCGGCCCCGACAACGTCACCGTGGTCGTCGCCGACGTGATCGATCTCGACTACGGCCAGTCGCATCCCATCGTCGCCGGAGCGGCATCCGCGGACGACGACGAGGACACTCCCCCGCCGAACACCGCAGCGGGTCGCGCCGCCGCAATGCGGCCACCGCGCGCCACCCCGAAGCGGGTCATCAACAAGGCCCCGGAACCGGCGCCGAAGAAGAAGCGCAGCCGCCTGTGGTGGCCGGTCGCCGCCGTCGTGATCATCGCGGTGCTGGTCGGTGGCCTGTTCGTCGGCCGCCAGCTGATCCGCAACAACTACTACGTCGGCGCCGACGACGGTCGCGTGACCGTGCTGCGCGGTATCCCCGGCGACGTCTTCGGTTACTCGCTGCAGGAGGCCGCGCGCGTCGGGTGCGTCACCGACGAGGGCGACCTCACGCTCGTCGATCCGAACAGCGCGTCGTGCCGGGTCATGCTCGTCGACGACCTGTGGCCCGCCGCTCGCGAGCAGGTCCGTGCCGGGCTTCCGTCGGGGTCGCTCGACGACACCCGCGAGCAGATGCAGCGGCTCGCCGAACTGGACCTGCTGCCGGTGTGCACCCCGGAGGAACCCGAGCCCGCTCCCGCACCGGCCCCCGGCCCGGGAGAGCCGACGCCGACGCCCGGACCGAACGGCACCCCGCCCACCGAGACACCCACGGTGCAGCCGCCGGCGTCCGGTGAGCCGCAGCCGGGCCAACCGGCACCGGCCTCCCAGCCCGGCGAACTGCTTCCCGGCGAGCCGACTCCCGGCGAACCCGCTCCGAACACGGAGCCGGCTCCCGAGCCCGCGCCCCAGATCCCCGGTCAGAACTGCAGGGTGGGCGCCTGATGTCGGTGTCCCATGGTGTGGGGGACTTCCCGAGCCCTCCGGGAGGTTTCGCCCCGGCGCCCGTCCAGTCGACCCGGCGCAACACCGAACTGGCCCTGATCGTCGCGGCCATCGGTGTCACGACGGTGTCGCTCATGCTCGTCGAGGTCTCGATGGAGCAGGCGCTGACCCTCGACCTGCTCAAGTACGGGGTGACCTTCGCTGCGCTGTTCCTCGCCGCGCACCTCGCGGTCCGGCGCTTCGCGAAGTACGCCGATCCCCTGCTGTTGCCGATAGTCGCGCTGCTCAACGGTCTCGGACTCGTGCTCATCCACCGGCTCGACCTGTCCGATCAGGAGAACGCCCGTTACATGGGCCTGCCGCCGCCGTCGCCCGATGCGACGCAGCAGGTGCTGTGGACGGCGCTCGGCATCGCGCTGTTCATCGTCGTGCTCGTGTTCCTGCACGACTACCGTCTGCTCGCGCGGTTCAGCTACACGCTCGGTCTCATCGGCCTGATCGCACTCGCGATCCCGGCCCTGCTGCCGAGCAGGTTCTCCGAGGTCAACGGCGCCAAGATCTGGATCCGGCTGCCCGGTTTCAGCATCCAGCCCGGCGAGTTCGCGAAGATCCTGCTGATCATCTTCTTCGCATCGGTCCTGGTGGCGAAGCGCGACCTGTTCACCACCGCAGGCAAGCACTTCCTGGGGATGGACTTCCCCCGCGCCCGCGATCTCGGCCCGATCCTGGCGGCCTGGATCATCTCGATCGGTGTGATGGTCTTCGAGAAGGACCTCGGCACGTCGCTGCTGCTGTTCACCACCGTGCTGGTGATGCTCTACATCGCGACCGAACGTGTCGGCTGGCTGATCATCGGATTCTCGTTGCTCGCCGTCGGCTTCTACGCGGCGTACCAGATGTTCGGTCACGTGCGGGTGCGCGTGGAGACCTGGCTCGATCCGCTCGCCGACTACAACAACACCGGCTACCAGATCTCCCAGTCGCTGTTCGGTCTCGCGACCGGCGGGGTCGCCGGCACCGGTCTGGGCAGCGGGCGGCCGGGGCAGGTGCCGTTCGCGAAGACCGACTTCATCGTCGCCGCGATCGGTGAGGAACTCGGCCTGATCGGCCTGGCCGCCATCCTGCTGTTGTTCCTGATCCTCGTCGTCCGCGGCATGCGCACGGCGCTGGCGGTGCGCGACAGCTTCGGCAAGCTGCTCGCCGCCGGCCTGTCGTTCACCCTCGCCGTCCAGCTGTTCGTGGTGGTCGGCGGTGTCACGAAGTTGATCCCCCTGACCGGCCTGACCACACCGTTCGTGTCCTACGGTGGTTCGTCGCTGCTCGCAAACTATCTGCTCCTGGCTCTGTTGATGAAGATCTCGCACGCTGCCCGCCAACCCGCGATCCCCCGTAAGAAGGCGCCCACGCCGATCGCCGAGGCCAAGACGGAAATGATGGGGCGCGAATGAACGGTCCGCTCCGCAAGGTCGCGATGGCCGTGATGTTCATGGTCGTCGCGCTGCTCGCAAACGCCACCTACGTGCAGGTCATCAAGGCCGACGATCTCCGTACCGATCCGCGCAACTCGCGTGTGCTGATCGACGAGTACTCCCGTCAGCGCGGACAGATCGTCGCGGCCGGTCAGGCTCTCGCGGTGTCGGTGCCCACCGACAGCCGCTACAAGTACCTGCGCGAATACCCGGCGCCGCCGACCCAGCCGATGAGCCCGCTGGCCTACGCGCCAGTGACCGGCTTCTACTCGATGCAATACGGCAGCACCGGACTCGAACGGTCCGAGGATTCGCTGCTCAACGGTTCCGACAACCTGCTGTTCGGACGTCGACTGTTCGACCTGGTGTCGGGCCGCAACCCACGCGGCGGAAACGTCGTGTCCACGATCGATCCGGTCGTTCAGCAGGTGGCCTACGACGAGCTGACCTCGAAGGGTTACACGGGCTCGGTGGTCGCGATCGAACCGAGCACCGGCAGGATCCTCGGGATGGTGAGCACGCCGAGTTACGACCCCAACCGGTTGTCGGGACACGACGGCGCCGCGACCTCGCAGGCCTGGGACGAGCTCAACGCCGATCCCGAGAAGCCGATGCTCAACCGCGCGATCTCCCAGACCTACCCTCCGGGCTCGACCTTCAAGGTCGTCGTGACGGCGGCCGCGCTCGAGAACGGCGTCACCCCCGACACGCAGTTCACCGCAGCGCCGCAGATCACCCTGCCCGACACCGCGACGACCCTCGAGAACTACGGCGGGGCCGCGTGCGGCGACGCATCGACGGTGACGCTGCGGGAGGCGTTCGCGCGGTCGTGCAACACGGCCTTCGTCGAGATGGGCATCGACGACGGACGCGAGGCCCTGGTCTCGCAGGCGGAGAAGCTCGGCATCGGCGAGACCCTCGACGTCCCGCTGCCCGTCGCGGCGAGCACCGTCGGCCCCATCCCGGACGGCGCGGCACTCGGCCAGTCGAGCATCGGCCAGCGGGATGTGGCCCTCACTCCGTTGCAGAACGCGTCGATCGCCGCGACCATCGCCAACGGCGGGGTGCGCATGAAGCCGTATCTCGTCGACCGTCGGCAGGGGCCCGACCTGACGGTGCTCGAGGAGACCAAGCCCGAATCGCTGGGCCAGGCGATCTCGCCGGAGGTCTCGGCGACCCTCACCGACCTGATGATCGGTGCCGAGAACAACGCCGGCGGTGGCGGTGCCATCCAGGGTGTGCAGATCGCGTCGAAGACGGGCACCGCGGAACACGGCAACGATCCGCGGAACACCCCGCCGCACACCTGGTACATCGCATTCGCACCTGCACAACAACCCCGCATCGCCGTCGCGGTGATCGTGGAGGACGGCGGCGACCGAGCACTCGCCGCGACCGGCGGTTCGGTGGCCGCCCCGATCGGACGGGCCGTCATCTCGGCCGGATTACAGGGAGGCTGACATGGCTCTGAGCAGCGGCGCCATGATCGCCGACCGTTACCGTCTCCAGCGACTCATCGCGACCGGCGGAATGGGTCAGGTGTGGGAAGGACTCGACACCCGGCTCGACCGGCGGGTCGCGGTGAAGGTCCTCAAGGCCGAGTTGTCCGGCGACGAGGACTTCCTCGCCCGGTTCCGTTTCGAGGCCCGCACCACCGCCCAGCTCAACCATCCCGGCATCGCCGGGGTGTTCGACTACGGCGAGACCACCGACGCCGAGGGCCAGTCCATCGCCTATCTCGTGATGGAACTCGTACACGGCGAACCGCTCAACGCCGTCCTGTCGCGGCTCGGACGCCTGTCGCTGCCGCACGCGCTCGACATGCTCGAGCAGACCGGACGCGCCCTGCAGGCGGCCCACAACGCCGGCGTGGTGCACCGCGACGTCAAGCCCGGCAACATCCTCATCACCCCGACGGGCCAGGTGAAGATCACCGACTTCGGTATCGCGAAGGCAGTCGACGCCTCCCCGGTCACCCGCACCGGCATGGTGATGGGCACCGCACAGTACATCGCTCCCGAGCAGGCACTGGGTCAGGAGGCGACGTCCGCGAGCGACGTGTACTCGCTGGCCGTCGTCGGCTACGAGGTGCTGTCGGGACGCCGTCCGTTCCTCGGCGACAGCGTCGTGACCGTCGCGATGAAGCATGTCCAGGAGACCCCGGCGCCGCTGCCGACGGATCTTCCGCCCGAGGTGCGCGAACTCATCGAGATCGCGATGTCGAAGGACCCGGCCTACCGCTATTCGAACGGTGGCGAATTCGCCAACGCCGTCGCTGCGGTGCGGTCCGGACGGCCCGTGCCCCCGCCCGGCAACGTGCCGCCGGTGACCAGCGCCAACCGCGTGCTTCCGCCCGGCGTGCCCGGCACGACGGCCCACACTTCTTCGACCCGTGCCCTGCACCCGACGCAGTACGACCAGACGGCCTATTCGTCGGTTCCCCGCTCGGCTCAGCCGCCGACCGCCGGCCGTCCGCCGGTGGCAGGTCCGCCGACTACGGGAGTGCCCGCCGACGATGACGGACGACGGTCCCCGAGTCCCACAGCGCTGGCCTGGGCCGCAGGTGCGGCAGTGGTGCTCGCCCTCGTGACGCTGGGAATCGTGCTGTTGGGTGGCGACGACGAGGAGACCCCGCGCGCTCCGTCTCCGACGACGCAACTCACCACGACCCGCGCGACCACCACGACGACCCGTCCGCCGCTGACCACCACGACGACGTTCGTGCCGCTGCCGCCGCCCGTCGAGACGGAGACCTTCACGCCTCCTCCGACCACGACGACGACGCAGCCGCCGACGACCACGGTGGAGCCGACGACCGAGCCGACCACGACGCAACCGCCCACCACCACGACCGCCCCGACCACGACGACGACCACCACCACAGCGGAGGACACGGGTGGCGGCGACGGCGGCACGGGCGGCGCGGAGGGTAACGGCGACGACGAGACCGACCCCGAGGCCGCCGGTGGAGGGGACGACAATTCATCCGAAACCAGCAACGGTACGAACAACCAAGGAACGTCATGACCACACCCCGCAAGCTCTCCTCCCGCTACGAGCTGGGTGAGATCCTCGGCTTCGGCGGTATGTCCGAGGTGCACCTCGCGCGGGATCTGCGGCTCGGCCGGGATGTGGCCATCAAGGTGTTGCGCGCCGACCTCGCACGCGACCCCACGTTCTACCTGCGCTTTCGGCGCGAAGCGCAGAATGCCGCTGCGCTGAACCATCCGGCGATCGTCGCCGTCTACGACACCGGTGAGGCCGAGACCGAGGCCGGGCCGCTCCCGTACATCGTCATGGAGTACGTCGAGGGCGACACGCTGCGCGACATCGTGCGCGCCGACGGGCCGATGACCCCCAAGCGGGCGATGGAGATCATCGCCGACGTGTGCGCGGCCCTGGACTTCAGCCACCGCAACATGATCGTGCACCGCGACGTGAAGCCGGCCAACGTCATGATCAACAAGGCCGGCGCGGTGAAGGTCATGGACTTCGGCATCGCCCGGGCCATCTCCGACGCCGCGAGCCCGATGACGCAGACCGCCGCGGTGATCGGCACCGCACAGTACCTCTCCCCGGAGCAGGCGCGCGGTGAACAGGTCGACGCCCGGTCCGACGTGTACTCGGTGGGCTGCGTCCTGTTCGAGATCCTCACCGGCGAGCCCCCCTTCAAAGGCGACTCGCCCGTCGCGGTGGCCTACCAGCACGTGCGGGAGGATCCGCCGCTGCCGTCATCGGTGAATTCGTCGGTGCCGCCCGAGCTCGACTCGGTGATCCTCAAGGCGATGGCGAAGAACCCCGCGAACCGCTACCAGTCGGCCGCGGAGATGCGCAGCGACCTGATCCGCGTGCTGAGCGGGCAGCGTCCGAGTGCGCCGATGGTGATGACCGACGAGGACCGCACGACGCTGATCGACTCCGTCGACAACAACACGGGGCGGCACAGCCGCGTCGCGGCCGCCGGTGCCGCCGGGGCACCCGCCGAGGATTCCGGCGGCGGCTCAGTTCTCAAAAAGGTGCTGCTCGGCATCGCCGCGCTCGCCGTGGTCGGTATCGTCGGCGTCTTCCTGTGGTCGCTCGGACCCGGTTCGACGGCCGCCCAGGTCACGGTGCCCGACGTCCGCAACGTCTCCGCCGAGCTCGCCGAGAGCCAGCTGCAGAACGCCGGCTTCCGGGTCTCGATCCAGCAGAAGAGCGATCCGGTCGTCGCGAACGGCAACGTCATCAACACCCGTCCCGTGCCCGGGAGCCAGGCCGAGGAGGGTTCGACCGTCACCCTCGAGGTCTCGACAGGACCGGAACAGGTGCAGATCCCGCGGCTCGAAGGCATGACGCAGGAACGCGCAGCCCAGGAGCTGTCCGCCGCCGGTCTCCGGCTCGACCCCAACGTCGGACGTGCTCCGTCGAATGCCGACGACGAGGACCTCGTCGTCGACCAGAGCCCCGGTGCGGGAGCCAGCGTCGACCGCGACAGCCCCATCACCATCACTTTGGGATCCGGCCCCGAACTGGTGCGCGTCCCCAACGTCGTGGGCCAAACCGTCGAGGTGGCGAGCGACAACATCGAGGGTGCCGGTTTCGAGGTCGTCGTCGAGAACATCGACTCCAGCGAGACCGAGGGCACCGTCGTCTCGACGAGTCCGGCCGGTGGCGCCTCCACCGAACAGGGGTCGACGGTGACGGTGCGGGTGTCCAACGGCGACCGCATCGAGATGCCCGTCGTCACCAACCGGTCGGTGTCGGATGCACTCGCCGCTCTGCGCGGCGCCGGCTGGACGGGCAACGCCTCTCAGCTCCAGCAGACGCGTGAGGCGACACTCGATGTCGATCTCGTCGGCACCGTGATCACGCAGGCCCAGCCGCCGGGTTCGGAGATCTCGAAAAACCAGCCCCTCACCGTGGGCGTCGGTGTGCTCGGCATCCGCTGAACGAGCTTTCGACGAAAGGCGCCGATCCTCGAAGGACCGGCGCCTTTCTCGTCGGAAATGGGTGCGTCAGGCGGCTCCGCCGTCGAGCGCGCGTGCCATCTGCGCCTCGAGGCGCGCGACGAGCGTCTCGTCCGGTGCCTCGCCGCAGGCCGCGAGCCAGTTCGCGAGCATGCGGTGACCGCCCTGGGTGAGCACCGATTCGGGGTGGAACTGCACACCGTGGATCGGCAGCTCGGCGTGACGCAGGGCCATGACGATGCCGGTCTCCGTGTGGCCGGTGGGCTCGAGTTCGGCGGGCATCGTCTCGGGCAGCACGGTCAGCGAGTGGTAGCGGGTCGCGGTGAACGGATCGGGCAGGCCCGCGAGCACACCGGCACCATTGTGACGAACCAGGCTGGTCTTGCCGTGCAGCAGCTCGGGGGCGCGATCGACGGTCGCGCCGAACGCGACACCGATGGACTGGTGGCCGAGGCACACACCGAGCAGCGGAGTGCTGCTGTCGGCACATGCCTTGACCAGATCGATGCTCGCCCCGGCGCGTTCGGGTGTGCCCGGCCCTGGGCTGAGGAGGATGCCGTCGTACTCCTTCGCGACCCGCGCGAGAGCACCCGGTGCGGTGAGCCGCTCGTCATCGTTGCGCCACACGTCGGCCGTCGTTCCGAGCTGCCCCAGATACTGGACCAGGTTGAAGACGAAGCTGTCGTAGTTGTCGACGACGAGAATGCGCATGAGACGAGGGTACTCAGTGGCCGGTAGAGGGCGACCCGCCCGGTGGCCGGTAGAGGGCGACCCGCCCGGTGGCCGGTAGAGGGCGACCCGCCCGGTGGCCGGTAGAGGGCGACCCGCCCGGTGGCCGGTAGAGGGCGACCCGCCCGGTGGCCGGCAGAGGGCGACCCGCCCGGTGGCCGGCAGAGGGCGACCCGCCCGGTGGCCCGATTCGGACAGTGCTCCCGGGCACCGCTCAGCGCGCGGACGAACTACCGGTGTAGGCGGGGACCGACAGATCCTCCGACGCCTGCTGCGTGTAGCCGAGTTGATAGCGGGCCGCGTACTGCTTGTAGATGCGGATACCGGGCTCGGCGTCGAGCGCGGCCTGCAGCCGTGCCGGGTCGCCGAGCGCGGTGACGACATAGGGCGGTGAGTAGGTGCGTCCGTGCAGCAGCAGCGTGTTGCCGATGCAGCGTGGCGCCGACGTCGCGACGATCCGCTGATCCTGCATGGCCACGGCCTCGGCACCGCCGGCCCACATCGCGTTGAGCACGCTCTGCACGTCCTGCTGGTGCACGACGAGATCGTCGGGTGAGGCACCGGACGGATAGCGTCCGTTGGCGTCGCGGGGTGCGTCGGTGAGAGTGACGGTCACACCCGGACCGCGGCGGGCCACGAGTCCGGCCGGGTCCTCGATCGCGGACAGGTCGTCGAGCACCGCGGCGACGTCCTCGTCGTTCACCGCGGCACGGTCCTGGAGTTCGTCGATGCGGGTAGTGAGATCGTCTCGGGTGGCGGCCAGTTCGTCGGCCTTCTCCTGCGCGGCCCGGACCAGATCGGACAGTCGCGGGGAGTCGCCGGCGCGCAGTTCGTCGCCTTCGGACACTCCGCGAGTGGTACCCACGAGCAGACCGGCCACGAGGCAGACGGCGAGGGTCGCGACACCCCACACGGGCGCGCGCAGTCGTCGTTCCGACACGTCGTACCTCCGATCCTGGCCTTACGTTAGCGTGATCTCAACAGGTAGTTGACCGACCACTCCATCCGTGTACGACGGGTGGAGACGTGAGAACGAGGACACCATGCCCAAGTCGAAGGTTCGCAAGAAGGACGTCTCCGCGACCCGGACGGTGAGCCGCACACCGGTGAAGGTCAAGGGCACGCCGTCGAGCACGTTGTACGTGACGGTGATGCTCGCCCTGATGGTCATCGGGTTGCTGTGGCTGATCGTCTACTACCTCGCGGCCGAGCAGATCACATGGATGAACGATCTCGGTGCCTGGAACTTCCTGATCGGTTTCGGGTTCATGGTGGTCGGTCTGATCATGACGATGAACTGGCGCTGACCTCCACCCCGCTCGGGTTACACCGATGTTATTCATCCCCACCTGGGGATAACACTGTGCACAACCGGTGAGAGGTCCCCGGGGAACGGATCGGAAGAGGACGCAGATGCCCGACGAGACACCGCTGCGGTGGGCGACGCCGCCCGCCGCGATAGCGGCGTTGTCGGCCGCCGGTATCGCCTTGGCCGTGACCGCCGCGGTTGCGGTTCCCGACGCGGCCGGTCGCGTACTGGTGGGTTTCGCGGCGGTGCTCGTCCTCGTGATGGTCGCGCTCGCGCTGCGGCAGCGTCCGCGTCTCGAAGTGCTTCCCGGAGGAACGGGGATCGCGACGATGCGGTTGACGGGTCGTCGCGAGTTCCCGCGCGCGGCCCTGCACCGCGTGCGGATCGTCGAGTACACGCGCTTCGGGCGGCGCGTGCCGATGCTCGAGATCGACACGATCGACCCCGCGACCGGCACGGAGAACCTGATGATCTTCGGCCGGTGGGATCTGGGCACCGACCCGCGGAAGGTGCACGCCGCGCTGGCCATGCGCGATCTCGCGCCCGATCAGACACCCAGTTGATCGCGTAGCCGCACGACGGCGAGCACGATCGCGACCAGCGTCACCGCGACGACCGCGACCAGCGCGATCCATCCGGTGCGCACGATGCGGTCCCGGTCGGTGCCGGCACCGAGATACTGCGGGGCGTAGAGCAGGGCCGCTGTCGCGGCGGCACCGGCGACGAGACCGCCCAGGTGACCCCACAGGGAGATGCCCGGGACGGTGATGCTGATGATCACGTTGAGGCCGACGATGGTCAGCACGGGTGCCGGGCTGCGACGCAGGCGCAGCAGGATGACGGCCTGCGCGCCGAGCAGACCGAAGACCGCTCCCGACGCTCCGGCGGTGACCGCTCCGGTCTCCATGAACATCACTGCGGCGGACCCGCCGAGGATCGACACGAGGTAGACCGAGAGGTACCGGGCGCGTCCGAGCACGAGTTCGGTGTCGCGTCCGATCACCCACAGGGCGAACATGTTGACGGCCAGATGGAGCAGGCCGAAGTGCAGGAATCCGCTGCCGAGGATCCGGATGTACTCGCCGTGCGCGGCGATGATGGGCGGCCACAACGCCCAGTCGAGGAACAGCGCCGAGCCCTGCTCGTTGGTCATCACGCTGCCCGACTGCGCGGCGGTGATGCCGAAGACGAGCACATTCAGCGCGATGAGCACGTACGTCACGATCGGCGAGGGCCGATCGGAACGGACGGGCGCGCCGGCGATGGTGCGGGCCTGCGGTGTCGACCGTTCGGCCGCGGCGACGCAGTCGACGCAGTGCTGACCGACCGAGGCGGGACGCAGGCACTCGGGGCACGCGGGCCGGCCGCATCGGGAGCAGGCGAGAAGGGTCGGGCGGTCGGGATGGCGAACGCACCGCGGCTGGGGTTGCGGGCCACCACCCTCGGCCGCGGAGCCCCAGCCGGGGTTCGTCATGGGAACTCTCTCAAGAGATGGTGATGCTGTTGATCACGACGTCGTCGACCGGGCGATCGGCGCGGTCGGTGGCGGTGGTCGCGATCGCGTCGACGACCTTCTTCGACTCGGCGTCGACGACCTCACCGAAGATGGTGTGGCGACGGTTGAGGTGCGGGGTCGGGCCGACGGTGATGAAGAACTGCGAGCCGTTGGTGCCCGGGCCGGCGTTCGCCATCGCGAGCAGGTAGCCGCGGTCGAACTGCAGCTCGGGGTGGAACTCGTCGGCGAACTGGTAGCCCGGGCCGCCGCGGCCGGTGCCGGTGGGGTCGCCACCCTGGATCATGAAGCCGTCGATGACGCGGTGGAAGACCGCGCCGTCGTAGAACGGACCGCTGGTCTCGCCCTTGGCGTTCTGGGTCTTGTACTCCTTGGTGCCCTGAGCCAGGCCGACGAAGTTCTCGACGGTCTTCGGCGCGTGGTTGCCGAAAAGCGCAATCGCGATGTCGCCGCGGTTCGTGTGGAGCGTGGCCGTTGCTGTCTGATGCGGTGAAGTCACCCCACCATGGTGCCATTGCCCGCTTCCCGGGCAGGACAGGCGGCGCGGGACACGCTCTCCGGTCACGACCACAGGTCCGGGCGGTATGGAAGAGTGGACGCATGAGCAAGCTGATTCATGCCGAGACCGACGACGTGTGGCTTCCGGCATTCGTGCGACGTCACGACGAATCCGGCAATCTCGCGGGTGCTCTCCGCGTGGCCGGCGAGGGCGCGGTAGCTCTCGCGCAGGGCTCGAGTGCGGCCGGACTGTTCGCAGCACGCAAGGGTCTGGACGTCGCGGGCGAACTGCTCTCGGTGGCCCGGCGGGCCGCGGCCGAGCGGTGTGCCGCGAAGTCGTCCTCTCGTCCGGAGCGCACGGGCAGGCGGTTCGGTCTCGTCGTCGCCGGCGCGGTTGCCGTCGTGGCCGCAGGCGGGGTCGTGTTCTACCGGCGACGACGGCCGGATCACCCTCCGATCGCTCCGGAACCGCCGCGCGTGCGGCCCGCGGAGTCCGCGGCGACGACGACCGACGAGGCCGCCTCGACGCCGGTCTCCCCCGAGTCCACCGACACCTCGGAGGCCTGATCGCCGTCCGCGGTGCCGAATTCTCGTTCCGCCGATCGGATCTCGCGGTCGACGATGAGGCACGCCGCGAAGTAGAGCGCGCCGAGGAAAGTGAGCAGGACGGGGACGAAGGCCAGGAATTCCATGGCCACCTCCGTTCCGATCCGCGATGGGGATCGGCGAGTGACGGGCGGGGCACGTCGTCGGTGACTATTCGAGCGTAGGCGCGTCCGGGAGTACCCGCACGTCCCCGACGACTTCCGCGGTAGTGATCTAGTTCACATCCGACTGCTTCATGATCGACTCGGCCGAACCTGTGATAAGAGGCACATCCGGGTGCATACTCACCAGTAGGCACGCGACCCGGAGGCAGTCATGGCAGAGAGCGCCGATGCCCGAACCCCACAGGTCACCGAGCGGCAGGCTCGTGAAGTAGCGGAGCAGGCGCGCGAATCCGAGTGGAACAAGCCGTCCTTCGCGAAGGAACTGTTCCTCGGACGGCTCACCCTCGACCTCGTCCACCCCTTCCCGCGACCGACACCCGACGAGGACTCCCGTACCGAGGAGTTCCTCGCACGCCTGCGCGCCGCGTGCAGTTCGATGGACGGCAGCCGCATCGAACGCGACGCGCGGATACCCGACGAATACGTCCGCGAGCTGGCCGAACTCGGCTGCTTCGGCATGAAGATCCCGCAGGAGTACGGCGGCCTCGGGCTGTCGCAGGTCGCCTACAACCGGGCCCTGACGGTCGTCGCCTGCGTGCATCCCAGCATCGGCGCGCTGCTGTCGGCCCATCAGTCGATCGGTGTGCCGGAACCGCTCGAGCTCGCCGGCACCCCTGAGCAGAAGCAGCGCTTCCTGCCGCGATGCGCGCGCGGCGCCATCTCGGCTTTCCTGCTCACCGAGCCCGACGTCGGGTCCGACCCCGCCCGACTCGCGTCCACCGCCATCCCGGTCGAGGACGGCAGCGCCTACGAACTCGAGGGCGTCAAGCTGTGGACGACCAACGGGGTGGTCGCCGAACTGCTCGTCGTCATGGCCCGCGTACCGGAGAGCGAGGGCCATCGCGGCGGGATCTCCGCCTTCGTCGTGGAAGCGGATTCACCCGGCATCACCGTCGAACGCCGCAACTCCTTCATGGGCCTGCGCGGCATCGAGAACGGCGTGACCCGGCTGCACAAGGTGCGGGTTCCGAAGGAGAACCTCATCGGACGTGAGGGCGATGGGCTGAAGATCGCGTTGACGACGCTCAACGCCGGTCGCCTCGCCATCCCCGCGATGTGCTCGGGTGCCGGCAAGTGGGCGCTGAAGATCGCCCGCGAATGGTCGTCGGAGCGGGTGCAGTGGGGCAAGCCGGTCGGTGAGCACGAGGCCGTCGCCGCGAAGATCTCGTTCATCGCCGCGACCACCTACGCACTCGAGTCCGTCGTCGAACTGTCGGGCCAGATGAACGACGAACAGCGCAACGACATCCGCATCGAGGCGGCACTGGCGAAGTTGTGGGCGAGCGAGATGGGATGCCTCATCGCCGACGAACTCGTGCAGATCCGCGGCGGACGCGGCTACGAGACCGCCGAGTCGCTGGCGGCGCGCGGCGAACGGGCCGTTCCCGCAGAGCAACTCGTCCGCGACCTGCGGATCAACCGCATCTTCGAGGGGTCGAGCGAGATCATGCGTCTCCTCGTCGCCCGCGAGGCGGTCGACGCCCACCTGCGCGCAGCCGGCGAACTCGCCGACCCCGATTCGACGGGCAAGGAGAAGGCGCAGGCCGCGGTACGGGCGAGCGGGTTCTACGCCCGATGGCTCCCGAAACTCGTCACCGGCAAGGGACAGCTACCGCGGACCTACAACGAATTCGGTTTTCTGGCAACACATCTGAGGTACATCGAACGCAGCTCGCGCAAGCTCGCCCGCTCGACCTTCTACGGGATGGCCCGCTGGCAGGCCGGACTCGAGAAGCGGGAGAACTTCCTCGGACGGATCGTCGACATCGGAGCCGAGCTGTTCGCCGCGACCGCCGTGTGCGTGCGCGCCGAACGGCAACGCGTCGACGGGAACCCGGGAGCCGACACGGCCTTCGAACTGGCCGACGCGTTCTGCAAGCAGTCGCGGCTGCGCGTGGAGAAGTTGTTCGACGCCCTGTGGACGAACACCGACGCCGAGGATCGTCGCACCGCGGCCGGCGTTCTCGAGGGCAGATACGAGTGGCTCGAGCGCGGTGTGCTCGATCCGAGCGAGGGCACCGGTCCGTGGATCTCCCGCTGGGAACCGGGCCCGTCGACCGAGACGAACGTCGCGCGCCGGATCATCGACACCCGTCACTCGGTGTAGACCCCGCACACGAATCCGGCCCGCACCCCCGGAAGGGAGTGCGGGCCGGATCGATTGCGGATTCGAAGGAGCGTCAGAAGGCTCCACAGTTCGACGGTGCGGGCTCACCGCGCAGTCGCGCTTCGATGTACGCGACGGAGTCGGGCAGTCCGCCGATCATGGGCACCGCATGGTTGATGATGAAGCCGGGCAGGATCGGCGGCGTCGTGTTGGGCAGGAACTGCACCGTCGCGCCCTGATCGCACCAGTCCAGCGCCAGCTGACGGCCCTGACCGTAGGGGACCGTGTCGTCCTGCGTGCCGTGCTGGAGGAGGACGGGCACGGCAGGCGTGCGGTTGCCGATGCGCTGCTCCGCGAGGATCTTCTGGACCTGGGGCAGGCGGTCGAGCACGACATCGAGGGGCTCACCCGTGCGGGTGTAGTCGCCGGTGCGCTGGAATGCGAAATTCGCCACCGTCTCCGGGACGCACTGGTTCGCCACGGCCGCGAGCATCTTGCGGCCGCGATCACTGATCTCGGCGTCGATCTCGTCGCGGATCTCCGGGTAGGCGTCGGCCAGACCGTTGATCGTGTACCCGATGGCACCGGTGAGCAGCGTGCCGTCGATCTGCTTCAACGTGGCCACGAGGTCGGCGGGCGGAGCACCCACGTAGGCGCCGACGAGGTTCAGTTCGGGGGCGTACTCGGGTGCGAGCTCGGCCGCAGCGCCCGACGCACCGCCGCCCTGCGAGTAACCGAAGAGGCCGACCGGGCTGTTCTCGGTCACCGACGCGTTCTCGAGCTTCAGCGCCGCGCGCACCGAGTCGAGCACCGCGTGGGCTTCGGCGGCGCGGTTCACGTAGGTGTGGTGCCCCGGCGTACCGAGACCGTCGTAGTCGGTGACGACCACGGCGATGCCGCGCAGCAGCAGCGCGTTGATCGACAGCACCTCGTACTCGGTGAAGAAGTCGAGGGGCGGATTATAGTTGACGAGCGCGCCGAGATTGCGGGACGGCGCGCACTGGTCACCCTGACCGTGGGTACCGACGGCCAGCGCGACGAGCGGCCGGTCGCCGGGACCGTTCCACGGCGTCGACGGCTCGATGTAGGTGCCGCTCACCGCGTCGGGTACGCCTTTGGCGTCGTTGCTGCGGTACAGCAGCTTGGTGCCCTGACCCGGGAAGATGCCGTCGGCGACCGGTGCGCGCAATGCCAGATCGGACGGTGCCGTGCGCAGGACGTCGCCGGGAGCACCCGTCGGCAGTGGGTCGGGCGGGAGATAGAAGTCCGTCTCGGCTCCCGCTGTCGCCGCGGTTCCGAGAATTCCGCCGGCAAGGACGGTCGTCGTCACCGCCGCGGCCATCCACTTCCGAGCGCGCCCCACCATGTTGTTCCTCCACCTGGATCCACCGGAACCGTGTGTCCCTCGTCACGGCGGTACGGACTGTAACACGTACTTACCGGAAAGTAAGGTCGGCACTTCCCTCCCTGTCTGCCACAATCGTTCTTCGCGCCCGAAGCGGTGCATTTGTCCGGCGCACCCGGAGCGAGTCGGGTCCTCGGCAGCACGACGGACGAGCAGCCTCTCGAGGAAGGGAAGACATGGCAATCGGTGTCGGCCTCCGGATCGGGCGAGTCGTGTCCACGGCGGTCATCGCATCCAACGAACCCGGCACTCCCGACCCTGTCGTCCTCGCCCGCGACTCCGTCCTGCACGTCGACCACGACGGCAACACGTCGCTCGGCAGCGTGGCGCACGGGGACGAAGCACGCACGATCGCGGGCTTCCTCACGCGGGTCGGCGACGCCTCGGGCATCACCGCGAGCGACGGTCGCATGTACCGCGCCGAGGACGCGATGGCCACCGCCATCCACTGCCTGTTGCGGGAGTGCCACCCGTTGCCGACCTTCGGCGGCATGGACCGGGACAGCGACCCCGGCTACGCCGCCACCTACCCGTCGCACTGGGATCCGGACACCATCGCGACCTTGCGTGCCGCCCTGGACTACGCGAATCTGCGGCACGTGGATCTCGTGTCCGACGCGCAGGCGGCCGCCGCCTGGTACGCCTCCGAGATCTCCGAGACCCCTGGCCAACTCGTGGGGGTCTTCCATCTCGACGACGGCGGCTCGACCGTCACCCTCGTACGCTCGGGCGTGCCCGCCGGCAAGGCCTACCGCACCCCCGCCCAGGGCGCACCGTCCCCGGCAGCCCAACTCGCCACGGCCCTCGGATCGTTCGGCTGGATACCGGACAATCTCGAGGCCGTCGTCGTCATGGGCGACGGTCTCGTCGCACGAGATCGCACCCACATCCAGGAGATCGCGAACAGCCTCGCCACGAAGCTCACGGTGCGCAGCCTCGTCGGGCCGGGCCCGGAACAGACGGCGGCGCTCGGCGCCGCGATCCTCGCGGCCGGATTCACGCCGGCACGCGAGACCAACAAGACCCGGATCGGACTTCCACCTTCCTACGACGAAACCGACGTACTCACCGGCGGTTTCGCTCGGCTGCGCGAACTCGAGGAGAGACGTCTCGGGGCCGAGAGCACCGCCGAGAACCGCGGAGCCGCGAGGAAGGAGGCCACACCCGTTCCGGTGCTCACCACGGGCACCGCAGACGAGAACACCGGCAACACGAGAACGGTCGTCATCGGGGTGGTCGCCGTTCTCGTGCTGATCGCGATCCTCGCCGGCATGCTGCTCTGATCGATCTCCTGTCTCCGATCGACCCTGCTCAGTCCGCCGGGGTGCGGTCGGGAGCCGGAACCGCAGCGAGCGCGGCGGCGTCCTCGTCCCCGAAACGGTCCTCGAGCACGGCGGGAGCGAAATCGAGATCGATCTCCTCCAGCGGGCGTCCGCGCGCGGATTCTATTGCGCCGAGCCGTCTCTGTGCCCGGTCGGCCGCATAGGAGATGAACTCGTCGTTGTCGAGACCGTAGGGCTGTTCGTCGAACTGCTCGTTCTGCCACTGGATCATTCCGGTCGCGAGGGGAAGCAACTCCTCCATCCGCTGCAACACGACGTTCCAGTTCGAGTCGTCCGCTGCCACATGCCGTCGGCAGGTGAACGTGCCCCAGGCCATGTGCCGGCGCTCGTCGGAGCCGATCCGCCGGATGATCTCCTGCATGCCCGGCAGGATCCCGTACTTGGTGCACACCTTCTGCCACGCGTAGTAGCCCGTCAGCGCGAGACTGCCCTCGATGACGTGGTTGTAGGTGACACTCGCGCGGACCTGATTGGCCGGGGACGGATCTCGATCGAGCACGCGCAGGCTGTGCGGCAGTTCCTCGTAGAACAGCCGCCGGTAGTAGGGATTCTCGGCAACGAACGGGTGCAGGTCGGATGTCAGTCCCACGGTGTCCATCCAGCGACGGAACACCTGCACGTGCTTGGCCTCCTCGTAGCAGAACTGGGTCAGGTACATCTCGTCACCCAACCGGCCCTCCGCTTCCATGGCGCGGAGGAACGGAAGGATGTCCTGTGTGACGGCCTCCTCGCCGGCGACGAACAACGCGACCAGATAGGTCGAACTGCGGCGTTGTTCCGAGTTGAGCGACGCCCAGTCCTCGGCGTCGTGGGAGAAGTCGATGTCCATCGGATCCCAGTGCGCTGCGTTGCCCTTCGCGAAGAGCCGGAGCGGGAAGGCGTCCCAGTTCAGGCCGCCTTCCCGCAGCGACGCGAAACCCTGACGCAACTGTGTAATCTCGGTCACACCCTCGAGGCTAGACCTCGATTCCGCATACGTCGCGGTCTTGTCTCAGTCACCCAGCAAGGTGTCGCCGGGATACCCCTTCGGACCGAATCCCGGAGGGACGAGAAAGACCGCCGACCCGATCGGCGTGATCCACGGATTCAGCGCGTCGTGCTCGGCGAGGCGCTGCTGCACCGGGACGAACTGACGGTCCACGTCCACCTGGTAGGTGGCGAACAGCAATCCGGCGCCGTCCTGGTCGTCGTAGTTGTAACCCCGTCGCAGGAACTGCTCGTCGCCGGTGCGGGGACGTGCCCGCGCGACGTGCGATTCCGGCGGGATCACCGGGATACCGAACCGGTCGGTGGCCTCGAAGTCGGCGTCGTCGTGTTCCTCCGAACCCGTCAGCGGAGCACCGTTCGACAGTCGCCGGCCGACGGCGAGTTCCCGAGCGGGACGGTCCAGCTCGTCCCAGGTGTCGAGTTCCATGCGGATCCGGCGTAACACGAGCGAGGTGCCACCGGCCATCCACGGCGGGTCACCCGGATTCCACACCTGCCGGTCGAAGTCCGGGCTGTGCGGCGCGGGATTGACGGTGCCGTCTACCTGCCCCATGAGGTTGCGCATGGTCGTCCCGTCGGGTCGCGTGCCGGCCGCACGCCGGAACCCTCGCTGGATCCAGCGGACCGTCGCCACCGATCGCACACTCCTGGTGAGTGTGCGGACCGCGTGCGAGACGGTCACCGGGTCGTCGGCGCAGACCTGCAACAGCAGGTCGCCGCTGGACCATCGTTCCTCGAGCCGGTCGATCGGGAAGGCCGGCAGCGGCTTCAGCCACGCGGGTCGTCGGTCGGTCAGGCCCGCGGCGTCGAAGACCGCGGGACCGTAGCCGACCGTGACCGTCAGCCGGGCCGGGTCGACGGCGAGTTCGGGTTCGGTGTCGCCCAGCGCCGGCGTCCCGGTGGTGAGTCGCCGCGAATCCTCGGCCCACACCCGCATGATCCCGACGAGCCCGTCACGATCGACACCCTCGGCGAGGTCCAGTGCCACGAACGACGCGAAGGACTGCGCGGGGGTGTCGATACCGGCCTGATGGGTGCCGTGGATCTCCACGGTCCGCGCGCCGATCGGTTCGGAGATGCGGGACGCGACCGCCGTCCCACCTCCGACCGCGCCGAGTCCTGCTGCACCCAGCGCGGCGACACCGCCCCCGAGCAGGGTGCGTCGAGTGAACCTAGCCATCGTGGGTTGCCCCGTCGTGGGACGGCACGTACTCCTCCTGTGCCCCGGCGAAGTCGCGGACCTGGGCCGTGAACTCCTCGGTCGATCCGTCCGCGAACTCGAGTGTGAAGGTCACCGTGTTCCCGGGTCGCAGAGGCTCCACGAGGTCCATGAGCATGAGGTGGTCGCCGCCGGGCGCGAGGCTGTGCACGGTGTCCGCGGGGATGACGAGCCCGTCCCCCATCTCCTGCATCACCATCGAGGCGCCGCCGGACGACACCATCTCGTGCAGTTCCGTGGTGGCGGATGCAGGACTGGACGCGCCGACGATGTGCACGTCACTGCTGCCGGTGTTCTCGATCTCGGCGAAGGCACCGGTCATCCCGGTGTCGGATGCCTTGACCCAGGCTTCGGACACGACGACGGCCTCGGCCGAGTCGGTGGTGCCGGTGTCGGAACCGCAGGCGGCGGCGAGCAGGGCCGTTGCGGCGATCGCAGTGCCGAACATGGTCTTCTTCATGATTCTCCGTAAGTGTCGGTGCCTCTGCGGGCACACGGAACGAGCGGTCGCCGGCGGCGGCGACCGAGAAGGTTGACCTAGCGGAGAACAACGGGAGGTGCGCGGCTGCCGGTTCCGCCGACGAGTAGTACGCCGGGACCGATATCGGGGCGGTGGATCGTCGGGACAGGTTCGGCGACGGCCACGGGCAGCGTGCGGTACGTCTCGGGAACGATCCGGCGCAGCGCTGCGAGTGCTGCTTCGCAGCCCTTCTCGGCACCCCGTACCAATACTGCGGCGAGGAGGACGGCAACCGCGTGGGCGGACATCATTCCGGATCCCGGTGTGTGCAGGTGACCGTCGTGGAGTCCCAGCACGAGGTGGCCGGCGACCTGCCCGAGGACGAGGACGAGCGGCACCGGAAGCCTGGTTTCGCCGGTGAGGACTCCGACAGCGAAGGCAAGCCCGAGGAGGAACACCAGGGCGTCCTGGTGGGGAATCGCTCCGCCGGCGAAGGCGTGCGCGGCGATGCTCAGTGCGGCCGAGATTCCGCTCACGAAGACCGCGCGCATGCGCATCACGGTGTTCACCTCGGCCATGAAGTCAGAATACTTCCCTCACCTGCGATTACTACCCCATGTAGTAACTATCACCGAATATAACGACAGAGCGTCGGTAAGATATCGACGTGCCGTCGAGAAGATTGGGCACATACCCGGTCCAGCCCACGAAGGACTCCACATGTTTCTTGCCATGCGCGAACTATGGTTCGCGCGCACCCGCTTCCTGTTGATGGGCGCCGTCGTCGCGCTCATCTCGATCCTCATGGTGATCCTGTCCGGTCTGTCGTCCGGTCTCGTCGTCGACGGCGTCTCCGCACTGCAGCGCACACCGGTGCAGGCATTCGCCTTCGCCGAAGGAACCAAGGCCGACTCCGCATTCTCCCGATCCGTGGTCACGGAAGACCAGGCCGACACCTGGCGTGCCCGCCCGGACGTCGCTCGCGCCGAACTGTTCGGCAACACCATCGTCAACGCGAAAACCGAGAGCGGGGTCCCCGTGGACCTCACACTCTTCGGCATCCGGCCGGGCTCGTTCCTCGAACCCTCGGTCTCCGAGGGGGCACCGCTCGGTGGTGACACCGATGTCGTCCTCAGCGACAGCGCCCGCGCCACCGGCGTCGAACTCGGCGACACGATCGTCGTCGATCGTCTCGGTACCCGGTTGGACGTCGTCGGGTTCACCTCCGACAAGCGCACCTTCGGTCACGTCGACGTCGCCTACCTTCCCCTGAGCACCTGGCAGGAGATCCACGCCGGTGTCCGGCTCGGTGAACAGGTCCCTCCGAGCGCGTACACCGAAGCCAGTGTGGTCGCGATCGAGGGTGTGGACGGAGCACTGCCCGATCTCACCGCGGGTGACGCAGCAGCCGGTACGACAGCGAAGACCCTGGAGAAATCGTTCGATTCCTCCCCCGGCTACAGCGCCGAGATGATGACGATGTCGATGATCACCGCCTTCCTCTACGCGATCTCAGCCCTCGTCGTAGGAGCGTTCTTCACGATCTGGACCGTGCAGCGCAGCCGTGAGATCGCCGTCCTCCGCGCCATGGGCGCCTCCACCGGATTCCTCCTGCGCGACGCCCTCCTGCAGGCCGTGATCGTGCTCGTCGGCTCGGTCGCCTTCGGTGTGCTCGTCGGTCTCGGACTCGGGTCGGGCCTCGAGGGCAGCGGCATGCCTTTCGTCCTCGAATCCGGCCCCGTCGCTCGAGGTGCCGTTCTGCTCGTCGTCCTCGGCCTGCTCGGCGCCGCCCTCGCCGTGGTCCGCATCGTCCGTGTCGATCCGCTCGCTGCCCTGGGAGAGAACAGATGACCGTCACCACCTCCACCGGCCTCGCACTGTCCGACGTCTGCCTGTCCTTCGGCGACGGCGACAGCACGGTCCACGCCCTCGATCACGTCGACCTGGGCGTCGAGCCGGGTGAACTGGTCGCCGTCGTCGGGCCGTCCGGTGCCGGCAAATCGAGTCTGCTGGCGGTCGCCGGTGGCCTCGGCCGACCCACTTCCGGCACCGTGAGTGTCGACGGTATCGAGGTGACCGCACTCGACCCGCGGGCGACCGCGAAGCTGCGCCGAGAGCGGGTCGGGTTCGTATTCCAGTCCGGCAATCTCCTCCCCGCCCTGACCGCACGCGATCAACTGCTCCTCGTCGAGAAGATCGCCGGACGCCCCGGACGGAACCCTGACGAGCTGCTCGCCTCGGTGGGTATGGAGCACCGCGCCCAGCGGCGACCCGGGCAGCTCTCGGGCGGTGAGCGTCAACGTGTCGGCATCGCGCGGGCCCTGATGGCCGAACCGTCGTTGTTGCTCGTCGACGAACCCACCGCCGCCCTCGATCGGAAACGCAGCCACGAGGTCGTCGAACTGCTGGCACGGGAAACCCACACCAGTGGAGTGGCTACGATCATGGTCACCCACGACCACGAAATCCTGCGGCACTGCGACCGCGTGCTCGAAATGGTCGACGGAAGACTTCGACCACACGACTGAACGGTCGACAGCCGAACGAGGAGGGCCGGCGGTGCCGAAAATTTCCGCAGCGACGGTCGCGGAGCACCGCGCAGCGCAGCGCCGTGCCCTCCTCGACGCGGCGCTCGAACTCCTCGCCGAGAAACCGGAACAGGCACCCTCGCTCGGCGACGTGGCGCGTCGTGCGGGTCTGGCCCGGTCGAGCGTCTACAACTACTTCGATTCGCGGGACGACCTGCTGCACGCGGTCGTCGTCGACATGTTCCCGCGCTGGAACACGCGCGTGATCGAGGCGATGGAGAAGGTGTCCGATCCGACGGAGCGGGTGCTGACGTACATCGACGTCAATCTGCAGCTGGTCGCCGAGGGAGAGCACGCGATCGTCGGTGCTCTCGCCGCTTTCACCCCTCAGGCGTTCAGTGACGAGAGCATGCACGCCATGCATCAGGACCTCGTCCTCCCCCTCGTCGAGTCGCTGCGGGTCCTCGGAGTCGCGGATCCCGAACTCGATGCCGAGCTCGTCACCGCGCTCGTGCACAAGGGAACGGAATTGATCGAATCCGGCCGCAAGCTCGAGGAGGTGCGCTCCTCGATCCGCAGGGTTCTCACCACCGCGCTCTCCTGATGTTTCACGTGAAACGGACCGTCGATCCGGGACCGTTCACGATCACCTCGGGGTGACAAGCTCCCGGAGCGGGTCACCACCGTCGACGAACAGGCGCGCATCCGGCCGTGTCGCCGCCGCGATCCGCTCCAGAGCGACCCTGCCGGCTTCGGGGGCCGACCGTCGAGTGCACCGACCCTGATCCAGCACACGTAGGTGCGGCTCCAGCGGCAGCGCCGCGGGTTGCGTCCATCAGGATGGTGTACGAGCCGGATCGGATCCGATGACCGGCGTGTCGTAACCGGACGAAAGACGGTCACCGCGTGATTCTTCGAGAGAGCTACCAACTCGACTCGACGAAAGAGCACGCGATGACCACTGCCCACGATATCGACCTCCGCCAGCTTGTCGAAGACCGACTCACCGGCGCCAGCCCCGACCTGCTGCGCGAGCTGCTGACGATGTTCATCCACGCCCTGATGGGCGCCGAGGCCGACGCCCTGTGCGGCGCCGACTACGGCCAACGCTCCGACGAACGCGTCAACGTTCGCAACGGCTACCGGCACCGCGACTTCGACACCCGCGTCGGCACCCTCGACGTGGCCATCCCCAAGCTGCGGTCCGGCTCGTACTTCCCGGACTGGCTGCTGCAACGGCGCAAGCGGGCCGAACGAGCCCTGACCTCGGTTGTTGCGACCTGCTACCTGCTCGGGGTCTCGACCCGGCGGATGGAGAAACTCGTCGATACCCTCGGGATCACCTCGCTGTCGAAGTCGCAGGTCTCGGTGATGGCGAAAGACCTCGACACCCAGGTCGAGGCCTTCCGGAACCGACCCCTCGATGCGGGCCCGTACACGTTCGTCGCCGCCGACGCCCTGGTCCTCAAGGTCCGCGAGAACGGACGGGTGGTGAACGTGCACGCCCTGGTCGCGGTCGGGGTCAACGCCGACGGCTACCGCGAGATCCTGGGGCTGGACGTCACCTCCGCCGAGGACGGCGCCGGCTGGCTGACCTTCTTCCGCGGGTTGGTCGCCCGCGGCCTGTCCGGGGTGCGGTTGGTGACCTCCGATGCCCACGCCGGCCTCGTCGCGGCGATCGGCGCAACCCTGCCCGGCGCCTCCTGGCAGCGGTGCCGCACCCACTACTCGACGAACCTCATGGCCGTCACACCGAAGTCGTCGTGGCCCTGGGTGAAGACACTGCTGCACTCCGTGTACGACCAGCCCGACGCGGATTCCGTTCACGCACAATACGATCGAATCATCGATGCACTCACCGAGAAGCTGCCGAAGGTGGCCGATCACCTCGACGCCGCCCGGTCGGATCTGTTGGCGTTCACCGCGTTCCCGAAGCAGATCTGGAAACAGATCTGGAGCAACAATCCGCAGGAGCGCCTCAATAAGGAGATCCGCCGCCGGACCGACGTGGTGGGGATCTTCCCGGACCGCACCGCTCTGATCCGACTCGTCGGGGCGGTGCTGGCCGAGCAGCACGACGAGTGGATCGAAGGCCGCCGCTACCTCGGCCTCGACGTACTCGCCCGCTCCCGCACCGGCAAGCCCGCCGACAGTGTCACCGAGGGCACCGAGGAGGTGACACCGGCCTTGACCGCCTGATCCACCGACGAGGAATCACGCGACGACGTCGTACACCACCTCACGGGACTTGACCGCGCCGCGACGATCTCGGCGAGTCGCGGAGAGAGGCGGGGCGTCACCCTTCGAGTGTGGAATGTGGGCAGACGGGCCGAGGCAGCAACAGAGAAAGGGCGCTTCCGAAAGATCGGAAGCGCCCTTTACCTGCATTCATGTGATTGTGGAGCCTAGGAGATTCGAACTCCTGACATCTGCCTTGCAAATGCGAAACATGGTGCAGGTCAGAGGTTCGGAAACGCCGTGAACTGCGGAAACAATACGTTCGGCATCACTCCACATCACACGGTTTGAAGGCATGATGTGTCCAAAATGTGTCCACGCGGGCGCAGACTTCTACCAATGTAAAGAACCGTGGCCAGGGGCACCGTGGTTGACGGGATAGTCCCCGTCTTAGTCACAAATGGGTATCCGCATGTCGGTGCCTCGTGTTTACCTGTCTACTATCCCTTCATGCCGAACCAGGAGCCTTGCATGATTTCCGCAGAAAACCTGAAGTACGAACTGAGCGGACGGCTGCATGAACTCGCCTCGGTAACCGGCAAGACGCATCTCAGTGTCCGCTGGGAGCCTCAGGCACGAATCGTCCGAGTCGGCGCTTGCCTTGAAGAGTACAACTGGGACTCTAGAGAAGCCGTCCTCAAGCGACTCCTGGCCTTTGAGGCTGATCACTTCGACGAACTCGCATTGGAGTTCGACATCATTCCGCTGCACGCGGTCCGCGACGAGTCCTTTGCAGAGGTCTAGGTGGGAGCTCGTGCGTGGCATCTTGAGCGCGCAAAGCACAACAAGAAAGCCTCAGATTTCCTCCAGAACGACGGGAAGTTTATCGACTGGGCGGCAATCTCACTCTTCTACTCCGCGCTTCACTACGTGCATTCCTCCCTTGCCGATGAGCCAGAGCTCCCGAAGGATGAGCGACATCCTCGTAAACACAGCGACCCCACCCCAGGTAGCCGTGGGGTAAACCAGCTGGTCACGCAACTCTATCCTCAGATCAGCACCCAGTACCGCAGTCTCTTCGAGATGTCCTATCGCACTCGCTATGACATAAAGCAGCTCGGCCCGACTGCCATGCCCATGTTGGTGAGGCAGTGGAAAGACGTCAAGCAATTCTGCGAGGGGCTCAACCAGGGGCGACCCACCATCCCCACCCAAGCCCCATAATCGGGGCTTCGGGGCTCACGTTCGAGCATCCGCGTCGATTCGACGGCCTCCTGCATCGCACAGAGACACGAAAACGGCCCCACCCCGACATAGGGCGAGGCCGTTCGCGCTGATACGTCAGCCGACGAATGCAGTCTGCTTCGGCCGCTGATTCGGAGCAGCAGAAACGACCGTCGCGTAGGCCTCCGCCAAAGTCCGCAGACCCTCCGGGTTCTGGAAGTCGATCTCGTCGGCCGCCTTCTTGATCTGCTCCAGCAAAGCGACCGCAACCTCTGCGCTGAGTTCCTTCATGTACGTACCCCTCCTGAGTTCGACCCCGACCCGAGACGAGAGTCAACAACACGTCACCGACACACTTCCTGTCGCACCGGAGATGTCAGCGGTGGGCACTACATGTTTGGGACGCCTTTCGGAAAGCGCGGTTCTGATGATCGGGTAGCGGTCGGACGGGTATCGGATAGCGGAGTTCACCCGTCCGACCGCTGGGCCGCTATGGCGTTGCCGTGGCGAGGTGTCGTCTCATGTTCGGGCCGTCGAGGGCGATGATCTCGGCGCCGGCGACGATCCGGTTGAGGATCGATTCGGCGATGACCGCGTCTTGGAGCGACTTGTACCAATCTGGCGGATCGAACTGCGAGGTCACCAGCGTCGAGCCCCGCCCCTCCCGAGCGGCAAGGATGTTGAGCAGCTCCGCCGCGGTGTGCGGGGCCACCGGCGTGGTCAGGAAATCGTCCAGCACTAGCAGGTCGCAGTTGTGCAGATCAGTGAGGAAGTCCAGCCTGCGCTGCGAGGTCGGCTCCAGCACGGCGAGCCGGTTGGCCAGGTCGTCGAGCCGGAAGAACCTCGCGGTGTAGTACTTTCGGCACGCGGCATTGAGAAGCGCCTGGGCGAGGTAGGTCTTGCCCACGCTGGATTGGCCGAGCACGACGAGATTGCGAGTGGCGTCGATCCATTGACAGCTGGAAAGTCGTGCGATTAGCTCGCGGTTGACGTTGCGGTCAGGCAGGTAGCGGATCTCTTCTACGCAGGCGTCAGGGTTTGGCGATCTGGAGGCCTTGAGTAGTTTCTGGGTCCGGCGTTCCTGCCTGGCCGTGATCTCTTTGTCCAGGGCGTGGAAGATCTTCTCCGAGAAGGTCCACTCGTCGCAGGCGGGATCGTTGGCCAGGTCAATGACGGTCTGGCCGAACGCGGTCATCCGCAGCTGCGTGAACAGCGGCATGTCGGCGTCGGTGAGATGACGATCAGTCACTGCAGCTCCTCCTGCCCCGCAGTGCCGCTGCTCGGGCCTCCGGTGAGGGCGGCGAGGCTGAACTGCTCGGGCCCGGCCAGATGCGCCCCGGTGGTATCTCGCCGACCCGGCGGCGGCTCCAGCCGGTCCGTCGTAGCCGCCACCGCCGGCTGCGTGGTGGTGGGCCGGGCGGCGGCCTGGGTCCTCAGGGCCGCCAGCTGCTGCTTGACGGCGGTGTAGCTGATCGCCCGGCGTGAGGTCTCGGAGACGAGTTGGCCACAGGCCCGCTCGAGCAGCATCTTGTTGTCCCCGCGGGCCAGGGCGAGGATGTTCTGGCACGAACGGTAGCCCTGAGCCTCGATCCGCTGGCGATCCAGGACCTCACTGATCGCAGCCACGGTGTGCGGTCCGATCTTGTGGGCCTGGCGCACGAAATACGCCCGCGACCACAGGTCCGATGACTGCAGATGCTGCGCGGGAACATGGTCGGGATCGGTGACGAAGGCGTGCCGCCTACCGGAGACGGTGTGGGAGGCGATGATCTCGCCGCCAGCCATGACCACCAGTGTGGGGCCGGTGATCTTCACGTCGACGTGCTGGCCGGTGAAGGTGTAGGGCACCGAGTACTTCACCGTGGCGATCTCCACGTGATAGTCCCGGTTGACCTTGGACTTCTTCCAGATGACCGGCTGCCAGCGGACCTCGGGCAGAGCGATCAGCTCCGACTGCTCGTGCTCGGTGAACAGCTCGCGGCGGCTGGTCTTCTGGCCGCGGAACGGGATCCGGTCGTTGATCGCCTCCACCTCGGCGGCGATCGCCTCGTTCAGATCGTCCAGGCTGGCGAAGCGCCGATCGGCCAGCCGTCCGATCACCCAGTTCGTCACCACCTTCACCCCGGCCTCGACGTTGCCCTTGTCCGTCGGGCGCACCGGCCGAGTGGGCACGGCGGCGGTGTGGTGGTACTCGAGGAAGTCACGGTATTCACGGTTGACCTCGCGGGCCCGGTCGCCGCGGGCGATCTGGTTCGATGCCGTCGAGGCGTTGTCCGGGACGATCACTTGCGCCGCGCCGCCGAAGTACTCGAAGGCCTGCAGGTGCGCGTCGAGCCAGTTCGCCATCTTCTCGTCCACGCAGCCGCACGCGAAGACCATCCCCGAGTACGGCAGCGACGCAACGAACACCGAGACCGTGGTCTTGGTACCGAGGACGGGGTCGAAGATCGCCATCTTTGTGCCCGCCCAGTCGACCTGCATCGTGTGCCCGGGCACGTGCGCGATCCGCATCGTCAGCTCGTTGACCTCGACGTACTCGCCGACGATCTGGCAGAACCGCTGATAGCTGTAGTGCCGCTGCCCCGGCGATCCGTCGCTGTCGAGGTAGTTGGCCCACAGCACCCGCAGCGGCAGCTTGTTCTTGCCCGTGCGCTTCTTCACGGTCGCCGCCACGTCGAAGGCGACGAACTCCTTCGACGGCGTCTTGCGCCCATCTGCGAACAAGACGTCGATCTCCTCGCCGCTGAGCGCCTCGACCTGGCTCGTGGCGGTCAACCCGTGCTCGTGGCAGACCTTCTTCGCCTTCGCGACAGTGCGATGCGAGCAACCCGCGATCGCCTCGATGTCCCGGTAGGACCTGTCCTGCAGCAGTAGCGACATCACCAATCGGTAATCAGTCACCCGTGCCTCCTGTTCGGATCCACGCGCAGCCTTGTTGCCACGCGTAGAACCGACACGAGCACACGAGGACCGGCACCGCTATCCGATGCTCATACTCGCGCTACCCGATCATCAGAACCCTGCTTTCCGAAGCACGTCCCTAACACACTACACTCGGCCACGATCGTCGATGCTCGATCACCGATCCGCCCCGTCACCCCCGGGGCGGATCGCTCGTTTCACACCCCCACCGAGAACCCCCAGACCCGTAGGCAAGGCGAGCGCCAATGCCAAGGGGTGTCCAGGGTTGGCGCCGAGGAGGGGGTGGGTGGTCACCGGTCCGTTCCGTGCAGGACACGCCGGCGAACGGTGTGGTTGTCGACGATCATCTCGACCACACCTCCGGGCCACGGGTTGTTGCGCGCCCACTCGCGTCGAGCAGCGCACCAGGCGTGGACTCGTTCGGCTGTGGTGCCCGACCAGTCACCGGTGTCGAAGGTCCACAGCATCGGCGGCACCTTCCCGGCCTCGCCGATGCGCCGGCGTCTCACGCCGTGCCCCGAATCCCGTACACCCCTCGAGGTGCACGCACCGGACGAGAGGCATCCTCGGCAGGGATGTTCAAAGCAGCGAGCAGACGAGCCAACACGATGCGCTGCTGCCTGAGTTCGGAGACGGCGGGATGCACGCGCCTGCCCTGCGGTGAGTTCTGCATCGGGCCGTCCGTCTTCACCACAGCCTGCAGCTGTTCGATCTGGTCCACGGTTCGCACCGCTTCCCGCAGGACAGCGACCTCGTGGGTGTCGAGTTCGTACTCGTCGAGCACCGCGTTCCACAGGCGGCGACCCACAGCGGTGCATCCAGGTGGGGGTTTGGGCTTCATCGGGCCTCCATAGGTCGGGGCGTTTGGCCGGCGGGGGGATAGATCCTCAATGCCGAGGGGAAGCGGAGCGGGGTGGGGCGAGGAGGTGGCCCCTGGGGGCGTCGCTGCTGTGCGGTCACCATTGCTGTGAGGTGGGGAGCGGCAGCCTTGTGGTGGGGACTTGGAAGGGTTCGCCGTATGCCTTGCCGCCTTTGGCGAGGTTGCAGGGCCGGCACGACAGGACGAGGTTGTTGGGGTCGTGTGCGAGGTCGGGGCGCTCGATGTATGGGATGAGGTGGTCGATCTCGATTGCGCCGGGTTCACCACGTTTGGCTTTCGGGTCCAGGGCTGTTCCGCAGTGGTGGCATTGGTGTGTGCGGGTGCGGATGAGGCGTGTCCTGATGCGCTTCCATCGTGTGGTTGCGGTGCGTGGTGTTGTGGGGCGCGGCATGGTGTCTCCGGTTGTGGTGGGTGGGCGTCGGTCCAGGAGGGGAAGCCGACGCCCACCCGTTCCCGCACGGATGCTGGCGTGCGGGAAGTGTGTTAGACCAGTTCGTCTTCGGGGTCGATCTCTACCCGTACTGATCCGGCGTACTTGCCTTCACCGCGTATGTACTTCACTTCGATGGGTGCGGGTCGGCGGTAGGGCGTGAAAGTGTCGGGGTGTGCTGCTCGGATGGTTGCTCCGAGGCGTGCGAGTGCTCCCCACTTACCGGTGCGTCCGGTGCTGGTTTCCCAGGCTTCCCACAGGCGCCTGCGGTGGTGTCCTGCGGTGTCGACGGTGAGGGGTAGCAGGGCGTCGTTGTCGTGGGCGCGGAGGCCGGCGAGTACTGCTGCTGCTCTGAGTGCGGTGAGTTGCTGGTCGAGTTCGACGGCGTGGATTGCGGCGTCGGTCCAGGCTTTGCGGGCCTTCTCGGACTGGGTCACCATCTGCTCGGCGGGCAGGTCGGGGTCTGCTGCGTTCACGGCTTTGGTGAACGCAGTGGCGGTGGCGGTGAACTTGTCGGCGAGGGTGCGGTAGTTCGCATCGGCGACGGGTTCGTAGGCGGCACGGAGAGCGAGCAGAACGGGGGCTTTCAGCTCTTTGGTGAGGTCGGCCTGTTCGACGGTTCCGCAGCGTTCTGCGAGGGCCAGTGCCCGTAGTTGTGCGAGGTCGCTGGTGTCGCCGGGTGTGGTGATCGCGTCGGCGAGCAGTGCGCTGGTGTCGTGGCCGATGTCGAGGTAGCGGCTCCATCGTTGGTTGATGGTGGTGTAGGTGTCGGGCACGGTGCCGCCGGCGGCTGCGACGGTGTCGACTTGTTCGCGGAAGGTGTCGAGGGGGTGTGTTCCGAGCATGGTGTGGTCCTTAGAGTTCGCGGCTGCGGTTGAGTTTCGCGCCGATGATGCGGGCGAGTCCTTCGTCGTCGTTGAGGGCGACGGGTGCCGGCTGGTCGGGTTCGGGGGTGCGGTTGAGTTCGCGGTGGATGAGGTCTCGCACGTTGGCGGGGCCGGGGTCGACTCCGCGGGCTTCGGAGATGGTGCGGCGGAGCTCGTCGTCGGTCATGGCGGCGAGCATGTCCAGCAACTCGTGCCGGGTGGGGCTCATGCGGCCCGTCCTTTCAGGTGTTCGTCGACGGCGGCACGTGGGATGAGCCAGCGGCCTGCGTGGAGGCGTCCGTCGAGTTGGGGTGCGAGTCGGCGTGCTTGGCGTTGGCTGCATCCGAGCATTCGTGCCGTCTCCTGTATGTCGAGCAGTTCGGTTGAAGTGTGTTGTGCGCGTGTGGGTTCGGTGTCCGTTGTTCCGGGTTCGGTCACGGCTGCTGCGAGTTCGGTGAGTTCTCGGGGGACGGGGTAGCCGTTGCGGTGCCGTGCTGCGATGGCGACTCGTACGGCGTAGCGCACAGTGGTGAGGGCGTCTCCGGTGAGCAGGACGACACCGGGGGCGAGGTGCTGCACGGTCATGCTCGGCCCTGCCTCAGTTTTTCGGCGGCGTCGACGAGCTGGTCTGCGAGAGCGATTGCTTCGGATGACCTCATAGCGATGGCGACTCCGCTGAACTCGAAGAGCACCGGGAAAGGTTGTCCGGGGTTGGCGGTCACTTTCGCCTTGCTGCGGTGGACGACGAGTCTCATGCTGCGGGGGTGTCCTTTCGTCCGGGGCGGCCGGGCAAGCCGTGGACCTTGCCGCCCCATATCCCGAGGGGGTGTTCCTGTTCGCTTGCTGCGGTTCGGCACAGGCCCTGGACCGGGCATCGTGTGCATTCGGTTCGTGCCCATGCCAGTCGTGCCGATCGCTGCTCGGCGGTCTCGTCTTCGAGTTCGGCATCGAACAGGGGGTGCCGGCCGCTGCACCTGGCACCGGTGAGTCGGTCGTCGACAAGGCTGGCGATGGGATCGGGAATCTGCGGAAGCCGTGAGGTTCGGTGTCGGATCATGCTCTGTTCCTCTTCATGAGCGGGATATGTGCGAAACACGCGAAACTTGAGGAACTGTGCAGGTCAGAGCGTTTCGCTTCCGATTCATGTTTCGCTTTATCCGAAACAGTGTTTCGATCCGAAACGCTGTGACCTGGCAAGTTCCGCTTGTTACCCACGTTTCGACTACTTCCCGGTTTCGCTCGGTAGGTAGCGCTTCCAGGCGTCATGGAAGCCGTTCTCGCCGGTGGCTGTGTAGCCCTTGACCGTCCGTTCTCCGATGCGGATCTGACCGGAACGCACGCCGTACTTCTTGAGCATCGATGCCAGACGTCGGGGGTCGATCTGCTTGCCGTGCATGTCACCCCACGGCGATTCCTCGATCTTGCGAAGCTCGAGGATCAGTTCCTCGGTCGACACTCGGTCGCGGCCGTCGATGATCGTTCGGCAGTCCGCGAGCAACTGCACTCCCAGGGATTGTTCTGCCGGTTCGGAATCGAGCACGAAGTGCCGGCACGCTGCCCGTGCGGTCTCCGGCCAGTGACCGCCCGCCTCGTCGGCGATCGCAAGCAATGCCTCCCACACTTCGGCCGGACGATCCTCGACACCGCGGGGCATCTTCGGTCGGGCCTCGGCCACACGTTCGGCGACCGACTCCATCCACTCCGCCAGGTCTTCACGGATCGGTTTCGCCTCGAGTTCGGCGTCGCGTTCCCTGTAGGGGTTCACTACCTCTCCGGGTGCTCGTTTGCGCTTGTGAATTGTGATGGCCCTGGTGGTGATCGTGGCGGGCATGTTCCCGGCCAGGCCGGCCAGTGCGGCCGGGGCGAACACCGGGAACTCGCGCACCTTCATGTTCTTCGCGTCGCCCTCGCAGCGGTCGACGGTCGCACCACGCTTGTACCCGGAGTTGAGCAGGGCCCGCAGGTCTTCGGTCTGCGGCGACGAGGTGCGTCCGAAGATCGCGTCCACCTCGTCGTAGAAGAACGACGGTGGCAGCTCCCCGGCATCGGTCGACTGTGCGATACGCCGGTAGATCGCCGCGGTGGTCGCGGAGATGGTCAGCTTCGGCTTGTGGGCGAGCAACGCGCCGAGCTCGAGATCCCTGGTCTTTCCCGATCCCGGTTCGGGTGAGGAGAAGATGATCCGCGGCGAGATATAGAAGGCGGTGCTGGCGTGCGTGTGAGCGATCCACAGCGCATACGCCGGCGCGCAGTGTTCGTTCGGATACACGCTGTAGAACCGCAGGAACGCCATCACGTCGTCGAGGACACCGGCACCGTTGACCGGAGCGATACTGTCGTCGGTGCGGTCGATTTCGGGGGTGTAGACCACCTAGGCCACCTCCCCGCGAAGCCGAGAAAGTCGCTCAGAATGCGATACAGCGTCTGTTCCGGCGAGGCGGAGCATCGGCAAAAGATCATTCTCGGGCATCGTGTCGGCAGCCTCGACGAGCGACTTCCCCAGCAGCTCGTAGCGGCGGCGGTATGCGTCGGAGACCACTGCGCGGGCGTATGTCGCCGGAGCGAGATGGTTCGAGGCGGCGCCGGAGGTGATCGCGTCGAGGAGGATCTTCTTCACCGCGGTGCCGGAGTCCCCTCCGAGGCGGCCGGAGCGTTGCAGCTGGTCGCTGACTGCGGTGCCGTCGTGGGGTTGGCCGGCGCCGACGAGCCAGCGGATCGCGAACAGGATCACGCGGGCGTTCGGGTCCTCGAGGTCGTCGTCGGCGATGAGGGGAAGTACCTCACGTACGTCGTCGGCGGTAGCCCACATGAGGGAGCCGAGGAGAAGCACTTCGGTTGTCGGGTCCGGGCCGATCGGGCGTATAGCTCGGGTCACTCCATGCCTCCCTTCTGGCACTTCGGGCCGACATGGGCGGCACGGGATTTCGGGGCGATGAGCCAGCGGCCGCACACGCTGCACCGGGTGGCGATACGGGCACCGTAGAGACGTGCTTCGGCGTCGATGCGGGCGACGGGATCGGGTTCGATTGGGATATCCTTCTTTTGACGCATCGGGGCGTCTCCTTCTGGTTCGATGTGGGGCCGGGAACCGCGGATCGGGTTCCCGGCCTTGCTCGTCCGCGGCGTGCGGGGCTCCGCATCGAGCACTGGATCGGGGGCCTGACGGTCAGGTCACGGGCTTCGCCTCCGCATCGCGGTGGTGGCGTCCTCTCCGAACCCGTCGCGGTCGGTGACCCGCCGGTCGACGATGTGCGCGAGGATCAGGGCGATGTTCTCGGCGAAGAGGGCGACGACGAGGAAGAGTTCGAGGTCGGTCACTGTCCGACCTCCGTGATGTACCGGTACGCCGTCGTGATCGCGTTCGTCACCTGTTGGAAGTCCTCGAGCTGGTCGGGGAGGATGCACAGGTCGTGGAACATTTCGCCGCCCTGCATCCCGGTCGAGTCGATGGTGATTTCGACTTCGCTGTGAGGCCGGCCCTGTTCGATACTGTCGTGTCGCCACACTTGGGCGGTGAACACGCCGCGGGTGACCTCGGCGAGAAGGAAGTTGTCCCCGTCGCGCCAATCGGCATCGGGTCCGAGGGTTTCGAGGTTCTGGTAGATGGTGGGGATCGGGTGCTTGACGATCCCCTCGGGTACGCCGTCGATGGTGTCGGCCGCGGGTTCGTCCTCAGGCACCGGCTGGTCGGATCGAAGGAGCTGGTACTCGATTTCGAGGCCGACTGTGGTGGTCATGCGTACGTAGTCGCCGGTGGTGACGGTGTATTCGATCGCGTCCCAGCCGAACCGTCGGGTCACGTCGGCGTTGATGAGAGCGACCGCGCTGCCGAAGGTGTCCGCATGGGCGACGATCTGCTGTAGCCCGGCGACGATCAGTCGCACCATGTAGCTCTGGGGGTCGGTAGACTGCATGTCAGAATCTCCTGCTTCCTGGTTGGTGGATTCGTTGCCCTCGATGCCCTGCCCGGCATCGGGGGCGTTCTCATTCGGACGCTCGGTGTAGTCGTGTTCGACTCCGAGCAAGTGGTGCAGCCTGCGGGGGTAGTCGCACCGCTGGCAGGTCGGTTCGTCGCCGAAATAGCTGGCCATCACGCAGCGCCGGGACGATCGTCGGTGCGCTGCATGGTGTTCTGGTCGATCCACTCGTAGACATCGGCCCACTTGTAGAAGATCCGGCGATTCAGCCGAACGAACTTCGGCCCGGTCCCCCGATAGCGCCACTGGGCGAGTGCAGCCTCGGTCATGTCGAAGAACGCTGCGACTTCCTTCGCCGGGGCGATGGACGGAGCGTGTGTCTCGCTCATGATTCCTCATTTCACTGATTTTTCGGTGACGTCACAAGTAGATCAGTGAGGTGAAGGGCTGTCAAGTCACGTAATTTCTAGTACCGTGTCGGTGTGACCGAATCGAGAGCGTTGTCCGAGGTAGTCGGCCAAAATGCGCGCGCACATCGCACCAAAGGTGAGGCAACACTCGACGACGTGGCACGCGCTGCGCGCTTCTACGGCCTCAAGTGGAACACCGGACGAGTCGGTGACCTTGAGAGTGGACGGATCCCCGCGACCCTTCCCACGCTGTTCGTGCTTGCCGAAGTCTTGGGGGACGTAACCGGGGAGCGCATCACGATCGCCGATCTCGTGTGGACCGACGGGTGGGTTGAGATCAATCCCGAACTGACAGTGAAAGGCGAAACTCTGGCTAAGTCCCTTCAAGGCGAACCGGTGCACCTTCGCGCAGGTGACGTGCATGGTGCGGTGGACCGAATGAAGGAACAGGTGCCGAAACTTCTTGCTGAACTAAAAGAACTTCCCGAATACCTCAACAAGACCGAGATAACCGCCCTAGAGCGAGCGGAACGCAATTCGGGCGTCACGGAAGAACGCGTCGCGAAGGACCTTGGGATCAGTTTGCTACGCATGCACCACGAATCGGCGCACCTCTGGGGTGACTCGTTCTCTCGGGAACGTGATCGCCGAGCTGGAGCAAACGCCAACGCTCAACGGAAAGGCCAGATCACCCGGCGCATGAAGGAAGAACTGAGAGTGAGCATGCGCCGTGGCGACGGTCAGTAGCTACGACACCGCCAGCGGGAAACGCTGGGAAGTCCGGTACCGCACCCCAGAGCGCACCACCACCCGGAAACGCGGATTCACCTCGAAACGGCAGGCACAGGACTTCGCTGCCACGGTCGAGGTAGAGAAGATGACGGGGAGTTACGTCGCACCATCGGCCGGCCGGGTGCTTTTCGGTGACGTCGCCGAAAAGTGGATCGCGAGCAAGGTCAACCTGTCCGCCTCGACTGCCTCGAGGTACAGGTCGGCGCTCGATGTGCACATCCTTCCCGCCTTCAAGACCACCCCCCTAGCTGACGTCACGCGAGAACGACTGCGGCGATGGGTAGCGAGCATGACGGAGACCAGCTCGGCCGCGACCGTACGGAAGAACGTCGGCGTCGTATCGCAGATCCTCGACCAGGCCGTCGAGGACTCAAGGATCGTGTCGAATCCCGCGGCCGGCCTCGACCTGCCCCGCATCGAACACGAGGAACGCCGATACCTGACACCCCACCAGGTCGATCTGCTGGCGAAGGCGGCAGACGGTCACGCCGTGCTCGTCTACACGCTCGCGTACTGCGGTCTGCGGTTCGGTGAGGCCGCGGCACTCACCGTGGCCGATGTGAACCTCGACCGCGGCCGGCTACGCATCCATCGGTCCGCGACTGTCGTCGACAGCAAGGTCGTGGTGTCGAGCACCAAGTCGAACAAGGGCCGCGATGTACCGCTCCCCCGGTTCCTAGCGGAGATGCTGGCGAAGCACACCGAGAGCATGAGTCCCGAGCAGTTGGTGTTCCCCGACAGTCGCGGCGGACACCTCCGTGCGAACAACGTCCGGCGACGATGGTGGAACGACGCGGTAAAGGCATCCGGTGTCCCCGAGGGACTGACACCGCACGAGCTGCGACACACCGCGGCCTCGCTGGCGATCAGCGCCGGAGCGAGCATCAAAGCGGTACAGCGGATGCTCGGTCACAGCAGCGCGGCACTCACCCTCGACCGGTACGGGCACCTGTTCGACGACGATCTCGGAATGGTGGCTCAGCGACTTCACGATCTCGCTCGACCACACTCCACGTGACACTGCTCGAGAACCGAGTGTGTCCAAACTGTGTCCAGAAACGCAGAGAGGGTATTTCCCCCGATTGGAGAAAATACCCTCTACCTGCACTTTTACTTGTGGAGCCTAGGAGATTCGAACTCCTGACATCTGCCTTGCAAAGGCAGCGCTCTACCAACTGAGCTAAGGCCCCGTCCGCCGCGTCAGCGACTGGGAACCGCGTGCCATTCGTCTTCGCTCCGAAGCATGCGAGCGATTCCGAGAACGATCAGAATCCCGGTTCCCACGAGCGCGAGAACCCTCATTCCGATCATCCTTTCGGCACGGGAGTGGGCCTAGGAGGACTTGAACCTCCGACCTCTTCGTTATCAGCGAAGCGCTCTAACCGCCTGAGCTATAGGCCCTCGAACCGAGATGGAACACTACCCCACCGGGGTCGCCGGAAACAAATCGCCTCGGCGGGGCAGCGTTCCGGCAGGTCAATCCGGGTCCGCGAGGGTGGCCTGAACGCCGCCTACGAGATCGGTGCAGAGGTTGTAGATGAACGCACCGAGGGTCGCGAGAGCCGTCAGCAACACCGTGTTGGCGATGCCGATGATCGTCGCGTAGCCGAACACCTGGCCGGCCGAGACGAGCGCACCGCTACCGGCGTCGGAGACGATGTCGGTGAACGCACTGTTGAGGCGTTCCCATACCCCCATGCCGGCCAGCACGCCGTAGAGTAGGCCGACCGCGATCATCCACACGAAGAACAACGACACCGAGATCACCGACGAGATCTTCAGCATCGACCAGGGGTCGATACGGCGGATCTGCACGGTGGCCCGCAGCGGTCCGGCGGCGGGGATCGCCGTGGGCACCGCGGTGGTGGCGGGGGCGCTCACCTGCGGGGTCTCCCCCGTGCTCGGCGAACCGGTCGACGGATGCTTCACTGCGGACAGATCCGGCAGGTCCTTGGCGAGATCCTTGCGTTCGATGTGCCGTGTCGGGCCGTCGATTACCGCGGACTTCGCCTTCGCTGCAGCAGCCCGGTCGCGCGTCCCGCGCGCGGCGTCTCCGCCCCCGGCCGGGCTAGCTCCTCCGGCGGCATTGGGAGCCGCTGTGCCGGTCACGACGGGACGCGTCGACGGCTCCGGGCCTCCGGCCGCAGAGCCCTTGGCCGAGGCCCCAGCGGGGCGCTGAGGCGCTCCACCCTGCTTGGACAGACCCTGACCCACACCCGGAACGTTCGTCTGCGGAGCGTTCTGCGGGGAGCCCGACTGCGCCGACGCCGCTCCCCGCTGCCAGGGAGGGGTCGGGCCGCCGGAGCGGGGCATCTGGGCGGTGCGTTGCTGACCTGTGGCCGGCTGATCGGCCGCAGCCGATCCGTTCTTACCGTCCGCTGAGGCACCACCGGACTTCTGGGGGCCGCCCTGAGCAGGCGTGTCCTGCGCCGCCTTCGCCGTCGGCTCGGCGGCCTTCCGGCCTGCTGCCGGCTGCTGGTCGGCCGGACCCTGCACGGGTGCCGGGTCCGCTGCTCCCGCTGCGGGAGCGGACGAACCCTCCGCCGGTGCCCCAGGAGCCTGCGAAGGCTGGGCCGGTGACGACTGCGACGGCCGGTTCTCCGGCGCCAGTTTCTGCTCCGAGGCCGGGCCCTGCTGCGTGCCCTTGTTCTCGGGCTTCACCTCGTTCTCTGTACGGTCCTCCGGCTTCCGACCGGTTTGCCCGCGATCGGCCCCGTTCGGTCCCTGGGGAGTGCTCACTTACGACTCCTTAGCTCCGGCTGCGTCGGCTTCGTCCGGCTCGTCGGCGTTGCGCGCGATCGCGAGCAATGTATCGCCCTCGGCCAGGTTCATGAGCCGCACGCCCTTGGTCTGACGGCCTGCCTTGCGCACCTGCTTCGCCGCAGTGCGGATGACACCGCCGCTCGAGGTGATGGCGTACAACTCGTCGTCGTCCTCGACGATGCGCGCCCCGACCAGGTTGCCACGCTTGCGGTCGTACTGGATGGTCAGAACACCCTTACCGCCGCGACCTTGGACCGGGTAGTCCTCCATCGGGGTGCGCTTGGCGTAACCACCCGAGGTAGCGACCAGCAGGTACGTGCCCTCCTTGACGACGTTGAGCGAGAGCAGCTTGTCCTCGCCGTTGAACCGCATGCCCTGCACACCGGAGGTCGCGCGGCCCATCGGACGCAGCGCCTCGTCGGTGGCCGAGAAACGGATCGACTGGCCCTGCTGCGAGACGAGCAGCAGATCGTCCTCGGCGGAGCACAACACCGCGCCGACGAGCTCGTCGTCGCCGCGCAGGTTGATCGCGACGATGCCGCCCGAACGGTTGGAGTCGAAGTCCGACAGGCGCGACTTCTTGACCAGGCCGTTGCGGGTCGCGAGCACCAGGTACGGCGCATCCTCGTAGGTTTTGAGGCGGATGACGCCCTGGATGCGCTCGTCGGGCTGGAAGGCCAGGAGGTTCGCGACGTGCTGACCACGCGCCGTGCGATTCGCCTCGGGCAGCTCGTACGCCTTCGCGCGGTAGACGCGGCCCTTCGTCGTGAAGAACAGCAGCCAGTCGTGCGTGGACGTCACGAAGAAGTGCTTGACGATGTCGTCCTGCTTGAGCTCGGCACCCTTGACGCCCTTGCCGCCGCGCTTCTGCGAGCGGTACAGGTCGGTGCGCGTGCGCTTGGCGTAACCGGTCTCGGTGATGGTGACGACGACGTCCTCACGTGCGATGAGGTCCTCGTCGTTGACATCACCGTCGGCCGCGACAAGCCGCGTGCGGCGCTCGTCGCCGTACTTGTCGACGATCTCCTTCAGCTCGTCGCGGACGATGGCGCGCTGCCGCTCCGGACGGGCCAGGATGTCCTTGTAGTCCTCGATCTCGCGCTCGATCTCGGCGAGGTCGTCGACGATCTTCTGACGCTCGAGAGCAGCCAGGCGACGCAGCTGCATCGCCAGGATGGCGTCGGCCTGGATCTCGTCGACCGTGAGCAGATCGATCAGGCCGGCGCGCGCGATGTCGACGGTCTGCGACGCGCGGATGAGCGCGATGACCTCGTCGAGCGCGTCGAGGGCCTTGACCAGGCCGCGCAAAATGTGGGCGCGTTCCTCGGCCTTGCGCAGCAGGTACCGCGTACGCCGGACGATGACCTCGATCTGGTGGTCGACGTACAACCGGATCATCTGGTCGAGGCGCAGCGTGCGCGGCACCCCGTCGACGATCGACAGCATGTTGCAGCCGAAACTCGTCTGCAGCTGCGTGTGCTTGTAGAGGTTGTTGAGAACCACCTTGGCCACCGCGTCGCGGCGGACAGTGACGACGATGCGCATGCCCACGCGGTCGGACGACTCGTCGTGGATGTCGGAGATGCCCGCGATCTTGCCGTCGCGGACCTGTTCGGCGATCGACGTGATGAGGTTGTCCGGGTTGACCATGTACGGCAGCTCGGTGATGACGATGCTGGTGCGGCCCTTGGAGTCCTCTTCGATCTCCACGACGCCGCGCATCTTCACCGATCCGCGACCGGTCGTGTAGGCATCGTGGATGCCCTGCGTGCCCGTGATCAGGCCGGCGGTCGGGAAGTCCGGTCCCTTGATCCGCTCCATGACCGCGGCGAGGGTGGTCTCCTCGTCGGCCTCGAAGTTGTCGAGCGCCCAGTAGATGGCCTCCGCAACCTCCCCGAGATTGTGCGGCGGGATGTTGGTGGCCATACCGACCGCGATACCGCCCGAACCGTTGATCAACAGGTTGGGGATACGGCTGGGGAGAACCGTCGGTTCCTGCGTGCGGCCGTCGTAGTTCGGCTGGAAATCGACCGTCTCGTGGTCGATCTCCCGCAGCATCTCCATCGCGAGCGGCGTGAGCCGGCACTCGGTGTACCGCATGGCGGCGGCGCCGTCGTTGCCGCGGGAACCGAAGTTGCCCTGACCGTCGACGAGTGGATAGCGCATCGACCACGGCTGCGCCAGACGCACGAGCGTGTCGTAGATCGACGCGTCGCCGTGCGGGTGGTAGTTGCCCATGGTCTCGGCGACCGCGCGCGCCGACTTCACGTACCCGCGGTCGGGACGGAAGCCGTTGTCGAACATCGCATAGAGCACGCGACGGTGCACCGGTTTGAGACCGTCACGCACGTCGGGCAGAGCACGGCCCACGATCACGCTCATCGCATAATCGATGTAACTGCTCTGCATCTCCTGCTGGATGTCGACGGGCTCGATGCGGTCGTGCCCCGGCCCCTCCGGAGGCAACGTGGTGTCGGTCATGAGCTCCTTCTTCTACTCGGCTCGCACGCCCGGCTCCGGCCTTCGGCCCGACGGACGTCTCGCAACCACACGAGTCTATAGGTGCAGGTCAGCCGATGCCGAGAAGGACAGGCACTTCACAGCCCGAGATCTGTCCGGAACCGAGTTCTCACATGTGGGATCCGGTGACCGGGTCGCGGTCCACCTGCCGTTCCGCCTCCGACGCCCACTGCCCGAGCCGGGCGTCGCGCACGGCGTCCTCCGGGTCGGAGGCGAGCAGCAGCGCGGTGATCGGCACGGCCAGGACGATGATGCCGAGGACGAACGCAGGGAACAGCAGCGACATCACGGTCATGCCTTCGGGCGCGGGCATGCTCGGATCGAGGGTGACCCGCACGCCGGCCATGCCGGTGTAGTGCAGCGCCACGACCGCGCATCCCATGACGAAGGCCGGGACGACGCGGATCTCGAGACGACGCGTGCGGCGGGCCAGTGCGAGCGCGGCCGTGGAGGCGACGACACCGATGATCACCGAGGCGATCACGTACCCCGTCTCGTGTTCGATCGCGCCCCGGATGCGGATGGCGTACATGCCGCTGTAGTGCATCATGCTGACGGCGGCGCCCATGAGCAGACCGCCGATGAGCAACCGCACCGATTCGGGAATGCGGTGCTTGCTGACGTCGTGCACGTCGGCGATCCGCAGACCCACGAGGGTCGCGACGACGGCGAGCACGACAGAGAAGACCGTCGGTGCCAGTTCGTATCGGATGGTCGTACCCGGCACGGAGAAGCCCATCATGCCGATGAAATGCATGAGCCAGATGCCCACGCCGCCGATGGACAACGATGCCATGAGGAGCCACCAGTTGCCGCTGCGCCGCGGCTCTTCGAGCGACCGCCGGACACAGGACAATCCGACGAAGGAGCCCATCACAGCGGTGGCGTAGGAGAGGAGGAAAACCCACATCCCCATGGAGAAGTCGTGTACGTCGTGCGACACGTGAGGTCCTCACAGCGGCGCGCTGTCACCACCGCGCTCGGAGGGCACGCGCCACGACTTACCCGATGCGGGCTGCACCCCGACTTTCCAGCAGCGTAAGCGAGCTTATCGTGCTGTGGGTGTTCACATCACATCACCGTTTCACATGTCGTCCGTAAGGACGGGAGACCGTCTCGGGGCCGTCCCCACCGAGCCAGATCGCCATCTCCCGCTCCTGCTCGAGGTCCTGTGTGCTCGCCGATGCCATCAGAGCTACGACCGGCACCGCGAGCAGCGCGACACCGATGATGAATCCAGGGAACAGCAGGGTCATGATGGTCATCCCCTCCGGATTCGGAGCGGACGGATCGACGGTCACCGCGATCCCGGCCATGCCCGTGTAGTGCAGTGCCACCACGGCGCATCCCATGACGGCGGCGGCCGGGATCCGCACGGCCGGCCGTTCCGCGACCCGCGACAGCCACAACGCGACGATCGACGCGACGACACCGATCGCGACGGACGCCGCGACGTACGACCGTCCCTGCTCGAGTTCGCCCTGGATCCGCACCGCGGCCATGCCGCTGTAGTGCATGCCGGCGACCGCGAAGCCCATGATCACGCCGCCGACGAGAAGCCGGACATCCGACGGCAACCCACGGATCCACTGCACGTCGGTGTCGAGGATCCGCAATCCGACCAGCGTGGCCGTCACGGCGAGCGCGACCGACAGCAGCGTCAGTCCGAGGTCGTAACGGATCGCGGAACCGGGTACGTCGAAGCCCATCATCCCGATGAAGTGCATCAACCAGATTCCGACGCCCCCGATGGACAGGGCTGCCATGAGTGTCCATCGGGTCCGGGCGACCGACGTCCATGCGTTCGCAGCCTTGCGCGCGCAGGACAGACCGGCATAGCACCCCACTGCGGACGTGATGTAGGCGAGTGCGAAAAGCCAACCGCCCATGGAAAAATGGTGAACCTCGTGCGACATGTTGCCCCCCAGGAAGCGGCACGCACGGCACATCGATCCGTGTCGTGCCGAGTAGACCGACAGCGACCCCCGACGCTGCACAGAAGACTACTCCATTTCCGGGATTTCAACCAGATATATTGACTTACAACATGTTCGGACGATACTCAGAAGGTCCGACCGTCGACGGGATCTACCGGGCCGTCGGCCGCCCACCGCTCGGATTCCTCTTCCAGTTCCGCCGCAAGACGATCCGGGGCCTGGAGCACCAGGACGATCGGAACGGCCAGCAGCAACAGGCCTACGACGAAGAGCGGGAAGAGAATGGAGAAGACCTCGATCCCACCGGAAACCACCACGGCGGGGTCGATCTCCACACGGACCGACGCGGCGGCGAGGAAGTGCACCGCGATCACGGCGACGCCGGCCAACGCGCTGCTCAGCAGGCGCTTGGGCCACGTGTCCGCCGTCTTCACCTGGGCCAGGAAGCCCACGGCCGTCGCGATCGCCAGCCCCACCGCTGCGGCGACCCAGAGCGGATCGAAGGTCAGCGATCCCTGGATCCGCACCGCTGCGAGGACCGAGAACGGCGCGCCCGCAAGGCCGGCGCCCAGCACGAGAGCACCCGTGACCGTCCGGGCGAGGGTGGCGGGAGCGTTGTCCGGGATCGCGACGAGCAGCGCCACGTACACCGACACCAGCGCGACGAGCATCGAGAACACGATGGTGACGGTGTCGAACCGCACCACACTGTCCTCGACGTTGAAGCCCGCCATCGGAAGGAACATAGCGAGCCAGACACCGACGCCACCGCTCACCAGGGCAGCGAGAATCATCCAGTACGAACGCAATCGGTCGCTGGAGGTGGTACGGACCCGTCGAGCACCGGTGACCCCGATGAACACCCCGATCGCCGAGGTCAGATAGGCAAGGACCGTGACCCACGAGCCCATCGTGAAGAGTTCGAGGCCCTCCCCCATTACTGGGTCACCGGCTGGTGCAGCTTCCGCAGAGCGTATTCGGTGACGGTGACCAGGGCCTGCTTCGCCGACTCACGTGCTCGCGCATCGATCGACACGATCGGCACATCCGCCGAGATCGCCATCGCCTGACGGATGTCCTCGAGCGGGTACCGGGGAGCATCGTCGAATTCGTTGATGGCGACGATGAACGGGAGATTGCGCGCCTCGAAGAAGTCGACGGCGGCGAAGCTCTCATCCAGGCGACGCGTATCGATCAGCACAATCGCCCCGATGGCGCCGCGGATCAGGTCGTCCCACATGAACCAGAAGCGGTGCTGTCCGGGCGTGCCGAACAGGTAGAGGACGAGGTCGTCGGCCAGACTGATACGACCGAAGTCCATGGCGACCGTGGTGGTCGCCTTCTGCGGTGTCGCAGAGAGGTTGTCGACGCCGTCGCTGGCGTTCGTCACGAGCGCCTCGGTACGAAGCGGCACGATTTCCGACACCGTCCCGACCAGAGTCGTCTTACCGACGCCGAAGCCTCCGGCGATCACGATCTTGGTCGAGGTCACGCGCTTCGTGGCGTTAGAGTTCGCGAAGTCCACTGAGGACCCTTTCAATCAGCTCACGACGCTCCGCGTCGCTCGAATCGTCTTTCAGCGTGGCCAGGATCTGTACGTGTCCGGCTTCGACGAGATCGGCGACGAGCACGCGTGCCACGCCGATCGGCACCCCCACGCGCGCGGCGATCTCCGCGACGGAGGGTGATTCCTTGCACAGCTCCAGGATCGTGGCATTGATGTTGTCCAGATCCCGGGACCGATCGTCGGTTCCCGGAATGGCCTGGATGAGCGCCTCCAACGCCAGTTCGACCGCAGGACTCGTACGTCCCGAAGTCAGGGAGTAGGGCCGGACCAGACTGGGCTGATCCGGCACGGACTCCGGCTTCCGCGATTCCATGGCCACCTCGACGTCAGGACCCTAGACCGACCCGCGGGGTGGCTTCGACCGAAGCACCCACTCGATCGACCAAGAGCGCCATCTCGTAACCGACCTGTCCGATGTCGCACTCGGAGGCGGTCAAGGCCGCCAGGTGCGAGCCGTCGCCGACGCTCATCAGCAGCAAGTAGCCGTGCTGCATCTCCACGACGGACTGCAGCACACCCCCACCGTCGAACAGCTGCGACACACCGTTGGACAGGCTGGCCAGGCCCGAGGTCACCGCAGCGAGCTGCTCGGCACGATCCACCGGGAGGTGGGCGCTGGCGGCCATGAGCAGACCGTCGGCGGACACGAGCACGGCATGCGAGACACCCGGGACTTCGCGCGCGAAGTTGGAAACCAACCAGTCCAATGGACGAGCTGCGTCGGATCCATGATCAATATTCATCGAACTCCCTGTTCGTCGTTCTCGCGATTGCTGGAATTCGCCGAGGCGCGTCCGTTGCGGACACCCTGCTGATGGCGGCTCAAGTTGGCCCGGATGGCTTCCGGGTCTCGACGTCGAATGGTCCTCGGCAGCTCACCCGTTGCCGGTGCCCGAACAGCACCCGGCACCAGACGCTCGCCGGGAGCGCGCCGCGGAAGACCCGCGGTGGTGTGCTCCTCCACGGGGGACTCGGTAGCACGCTGTGCGGCTTCCCAACCCGCGTCCGCCGCGGAGTGCCACTCCCGCTTCCTGCGGTCCTCCGGAAGGCTCGTCGGGTCGACGAGCCAGTCCGACATCATCGTGGTGAAGATCGGGGTGTTCGCCGGCTGCGGACGGGCCGACGCGAGGTCGGACCGCGGCTGGAAGAACGATGCGGTCTTCGCCGAGTTGGTCCGGTAGCGATGGCGGGCCGCCTGCTGCGCGTCGCTGTGCGGTGAGACGGAGCCACCGTCGGCGATGCTCGGGCCGGAGACCGCTGCGGCCGAATCGGGTTCGGAAGCGTTGGTCGACGCAGCGGGTTGCTGCGGAAGCCCCGGCGTGCTGCCCGGCTGACGACGCGGCAGACCGGGCGCGCTTCCCGGACGACGCTGCGGGAAACCCGTCGAGGGTTCCTGCTGCCGACGGTCCGCATCCTGCTCGGGGGCGCGCTGTGCGTCCGGCGCGGGGGCGCGCTGGGGCAGGTCGGGACGGTTCGGTGTGTCCGGGCGGCCTGCGGCGTCGCCACCTGCGAGCGGTCCCGCCGACGGCTGTTGCTGCGGCCGGTTCTGCGGAACGGACGGGGACGATCCGGAAGCCCGTCCCGGCAGGCCGGGAGTCGCGCCCGGCCGACGCTGCGGAAGACCGGGGGACGCGGGTCGCTGCTGCGGGGCGGGTGCACGATGCGCCGAACCCTGCTGGGGCTCACGGACCGGCAAGGACTGCGACTGCGACTGCTGGGAGTCCGTTGGCGACAGGCCCGGTGTGGCACCGGGACGACGCTGCGGAAGACCCGAAAGCCCTTCCCGGCGAGACCGATCGGCGTCGGGTCGTGGCCCGGCACCGTTGCGGCCGTCGAGCGGGTGACCGTTGGTCTCGTCCGGCCCGCGACGAGGACCGCGCGGAGGCAGCGACGACGCGAAGGCTGCTGCGGCGTCCGGCTCGATCCGGCGCGGCTGCGGCGACCGGGGTGGAGTCGGGAGACCAGGCGTCTCGCCCGGCTGACGCGTGGGCAGACCCGGAGTTCCACCCGGGCGACGCTGCGGAAGACCCGACGGGCCGAACTCGCGGGATGCCGACGGTGCCTGATTGTCGCGCTGCGGCTCGTCGCGTCGCTCGTCGTCGTAGGACGGCTCCGCATCCCATGCGGCGGAAGCGCTCTCGTCGACATCGGCGGCGTAACCGTTGTTCGCGTAGCCGTTGTCGTAGGCATCGTCGGACTCGTCCGCACGGACATCGTCGGCGGAGTCGAGCGGCTGCGAGGACGCGTACTCGTGCCGGTCGTCGGCCGCGGGCAGACCCTGCGGGGCGACGGGCGCCGAGAGCGCCTGCGGTGCCGAGTACTCCTCCGCTTCGATCTCGATGCGCGGCTGGGGACCGGTGTGCGACAACGCCAACGGGGAGACCAGCAGGACGTCCGGGATGTGGACGCTCGCGGTGATACCCGGGTTGCGCGCGGTGTCGAAGGTCGGGCGCAGGCGCACGGTGAGACCGTGCCGCTCGGCCAGTCGCGAGACCACGAACAGACCCATGTGGCGTGCGGTGTCGGGACCGACCTCGCCGCCCTTGGCGAGACGCTGGTTGATGGACTCGAGTTCGTCGGCCGGGATACCGATACCGCGGTCGGCGATCTCGACGAGCAGGCCACCGTCGACGGCTCGCGCGAAGCTGAAGGTGACGTTGCTGTCGGGCGGCGACGCGCGCAGCGAGTTGTCGACCAGCTCGGCGAGCAGATGCACGATGTCGGTCGCGACCGCGCCGCTGAGGGCACCGTCGGGAGTCGAACCGATCTGCACGCGCTGGTAGTCTTCGACCTCCGACATCGCGGCGCGCAGGATGTCGCCGAGCTGCACGGGCGCGGAGTGACCGCGGCGCGTGCGGGTACCGGAGAGAATCAGCAGGTTGTCGCCGTTCCGGCGCATACGCGCGGCGAGGTGGTCGAGGCGGAACAGGCTCTCGAGTCGGGCCGGATCCTTCTCCTCGTACTCGAGTCGTTCGATGAGGCCGAGCTGCTGCTCGACGAGCGACTTGGAGCGACGTGCGAGTGTCTCGAACATGTCGCTGATCTGCAGGCGGAGGTGTGCCTGCTCGCCGGCGAGACGCAGTGCCTGCCCGTGCATGTCGTCGACGGCGCGGGCGAGCTGACCGATCTCCTCGGTGGTGTGCACCGGGACTCGGGTGAACTCGATATCCTCGATGTTGTCGCCGACCTTGATGCGGTCGATGGCCTCGGGCAGCTCCTGCCGCGCGACCTTCAGCGTGCCGTAACGCAGGCGGCGGATCGGGCCGACCAGTGAGCGGGACACGAGCAATGCGAGCACGAGGGCTGCGAGCAGGGCTGCGAGCACGATCGCGGTGTCGCGGAGAGCGGCCGAGCGGGTTTCCGCGGCGCGGTCCTGAATCGTAGTGCTGACCTGCGACGACGCTTCGTCGATGATGGTGCCGTAGATGTCGACACTGTCGAGCAGCGACGCGCGGATGTCGAGGATCGGGAGCGGACCGGAACCGGCCGCGTCGACCATGTCGGCACGTTCCTGGACGCCGGCCCGCAGTTCGGCGATCTGCTGATCGGCCATCAGGTAGGAGCGGGCGAGCAGGTCGAGCATCGCGAGCTCGGCGCCGGAGGCGGACACCAGCGCGGTGCCCGGCTGGGTCGGGTCGTCGATCAGCTGGAGCAGACCGAGAACCTGACCGAAGAGGTAGCGCTGCGAGTACCACGCGTTGATCAGCTGGTCGCCGTAGCCGATGATCTCGCGATCGTCGACCTCACCGAGGATGGCCTCGACGACACGGTTGAGGCTGTCGCGCACCTCGTTGGTGACGGCACCGATCTCCTCGATCGGCACCGGACCCGCCTGAATCTTCGTGTAGAGCGACTGGGCCGTGGCGGCGGTGCGGCTGAGGTCGGCGGTCACGGCGGGATCGAGCTCGGGGTTCTCCGTGATCGCGGCGATCGTGCCGAAAGCGTCACCGAGAGCCGCCATTTCCTCGGGGGTCGCCGTTCCGACCGCGGCATCCGCGGTGGCGGTGGCGAACGCCGTCGAGAAATCCACGATGTCCGGCACGGCTGCGACCTGATCGGCTGCGGACGAGAAGTGGACGGCGTTGCTGAGCTCGTTCTCGACCCGAAGACCACCGAGGACCATTGCCACAGTCACGGGGACAGCGAGAACGGCGGTGACCTTCCTGCGAAGACCCCACCCCTCGATGTTCCACCACCGCTGCTGGGGCGGCGACTTGTCACTCATGGATCACAGCTCTCCTTCCACCCCGTCCGCGCCGGGCGACGAACACCAGTCGGCACTGCACTCCGTTGAGCGCGTTTTCGATCGAGTGCAGTCGAACGAGACGTTTCGGGTGAGGGCACCATATCGGGACATACAGCGGATACGGAAGAGTGAGTTCTTCCCGTACCCCGCGCTGCCCCAGCCCCCTCGTCGGCAGCCACACGTACAGATGGCCGATAGAAGTGTACTCACGAGTAACGAAGAAGGCTAACGGCCCTGCCCACTTCCGGGCGCACGACATGCGAATCCCCGCTGTGATGTACGACACAGCGGGGATTCGCATGCAGTTCTCCGGCGCTGCCGGCCGTGATCAGACGTCGAGGAAGCGGACATCCTTCGCGTTACGGGTGATGAAGCTCCGTCGTGCCGCGACGTCCTCACCCATCAGAACGCTGAACAGCTCGTCGGCGGCAGCGGCGTCGTCAAGGGTCACCTGACGCAGGACGCGGACGCTCGGATCCATGGTGGTCTCCCACAGCTCTTTGGCGTTCATTTCACCGAGGCCCTTGTAGCGCTGGATGCCGTCGTCCTTGTTGATCCTCTTGCCGGCCTTCAGACCCGCCTCGAGCAGGGCGTCGCGCTCGCGGTCGGAGTACGCGAACTCCGGCTCGCTGCGCTGCCACTTGAGCTTGTACAGCGGCGGCTGTGCCAGGAAGACGTGGCCTTCCTCGACCAGCGGCCGCATGAAGCGGAAGAGCAGCGTGAGCAGCAGCGTCGCGATGTGCTGACCGTCGACGTCGGCGTCGGCCATCAGGACGATCTTGTGGTACCGCAGCTTCGAGATGTCGAATTCCTCGTGGATGCCGGTACCGAACGCCGTGATGATCGACTGGACCTCGGCGTTCTTGAGGACCTTGTCGATCCGGGCCTTCTCGACGTTGATGATCTTGCCGCGCAGCGGAAGGATCGCCTGGTACATCGAGTCGCGACCCGACTTGGCGGAGCCACCCGCGGAGTCGCCCTCCACGATGTAGATCTCACACTTGCTCGGGTCCTTCGACCGGCAGTCGGCGAGCTTGCCGGGCAGACCACCGATGTCGGTCGCGCTCTTGCGGCGGACGAGCTCGCGCGCCTTACGAGCGGCGACACGCGCGTGCGCCGACGACACGGCCTTGGTGACGATCGTCTTCGCGTCGGCCGGGTTGGCCTCGAACCAGTGCGAGATGTGCTCGTTGCACGCCTTCTGCACGAAGGACTTCACCTCGGTGTTGCCGAGCTTGGTCTTCGTCTGGCCCTCGAACTGCGGCTCAGCGACCTTGACGGAGATGATCGCCGCGAGACCCTCACGGATGTCGTCACCCGTGAGGTTCGGGTCCTTGTCCTTGAGGAGTTTCTTGTCCTTCGCGTAGCGGTTGACGACCGTGGTCAGCGCCGCACGGAAGCCTTCCTCGTGCGTACCGCCCTCGTGGGTGTTGATGGTGTTGGCGAAGGTGTGGACGGACTCGGAGTAACCCGAGTTCCACTGCATCGCGACCTCGAGTTCGTGGCCGGTGCCCTTGGCGGTGAACCCGACGACGGAGTTGTGGATCGGCGACTTCGTGCGGTTGATGTGGCGCACGTAGTCCTCGAGACCACCCGGGTAGTGGTAGGTGCGGACCTTGACCTTGTGCACCTCGGGCTCAGTTGCCTCGACGGCCTGGTCCTCGGCGGTCTTCGGCGCCTCGGCGGTCTCCGGGACGTCCTCGTCGGTGACCTCTTCGGGAGCGACCCGCTCGTCGGTGAGAGTGATGGTCAGTCCCTTGTTGAGGAACGCCATCTCCTGCAGGCGACGCGCGACGGTCTCGAAGTTGAACGTCGTGGTCTCGAAGATCTCCGGGTCCGGCCAGAAGCGGACGGTGGTACCGGTCTGCTTGGTGGCCTCACCGCGGACGAGCTCGCCCGGCTTCGAGGCGGTGTACGTCTGCTCCCAGTGGTAGCCGTCGTTGTCGATCTCGACCTCGAGGGTTGTGGACAGGGCGTTCACCACGGAGATACCGACACCGTGCAGACCGCCGGAGACGGCGTAGGCATCGGAGTCGAACTTGCCACCCGCGTGGAGCTGGGTGAGGACGACCTCGACGGTGGGCACACCGGAGGCGTGCATACCGACGGGGATACCGCGACCGTCGTCGACGACCTGGACACCGCCGTCGGCGAGGAGGGTGACCTCCACCTTCGACGCGTAACCGGCCATGGCCTCGTCGACGGAGTTGTCGACGACCTCCCAGATCAGGTGGTGCAGGCCACGCTCTCCGGTGGAACCGATGTACATACCGGGGCGCTTGCGCACCGCCTCGAGACCCTCGAGGACGGTGATGGACGACGCACCGTACTCACTCTTGTTGTTGTTCGACTTCTGGGCAGCCACGGGTGGGTAGCTCTCCTTCTCCGATCGGCCCCGCGCACGCGCGCGACGCATTCCTGTCCATCCTACGTGCCCGTGAGCCTTGCGCCGGGGCGGACACGAAAGCGGGCGTTCCGTACCGCTGACGTCCCCGTAGCGGCCTCTTCGCGACCCGGACAACGTGATTTCCTACGCGCTCCGATTTTCGCCCCTCGTACGGGCCGGGAGCGAGCCCGGGATCACCCGTAGGTGTCGCGCGGTCCGCGGCCGCGGATGTGGCGTTCGCCTTTCCGCCAGCTCGGAGCCGTCGGGCCGGTGATCCGCAGTTCCTTGACCACCCCGTGCCCCACGGCCGCGGCGATCTTGGCGAGAATCTGCGATTGCATCATCCGCAGCTGGGTCGCCCAGGCGGTCGACTCGGCCGAGACGTGCAGGATCCCGTCGCGCAGTGTGGTCGGCTGGGCATGGCTCGCGATGTCGTCGCCGACGACCCGCGCCCAGCTTCCCATGACGGTGCCCTCGGACACGTGCGCCGACCAGCCCCGCTGTTTGGACAGCGACTGCGCGAGCGAACCGAGGGTCTGGGGATCGCGGTCGTCCGGCCCGGGTCCCGACCAGCCACGACGTCGGCGTTTCGGGCGCAGCGGCCCGCGCGACGCGCGTCCCTGGCCGACGGCCTTACCGCTCGCCTTGGCGGCAGCTCGAGCCTCCTCGAGCGCGCGGCGGGCCAGATCGATGCCCTTCGGCTCCGGCTCGTCCGCGCTGCGCTCCGGCCCGGCACCGCGTTCGGGACCTGCTTGTTCGTCGTTCAACCGACCTCCCCGGTGAGCGGGTCCGTCTCCCGTTGCACCGATCCCAGCACAGAGATACGACCTTCTTCGGTGTCCTCGGCATGCACGGGGTATCGGGCGCCGTTCAGTTCGGCCGGCACGTCCTCCGGCACGGCCGCCGTGATCAGCACCTGTTCGGCCGTCGCGGCGACCTCGGCGAGGGCGGAGCGGCGCCGTCGGTCGAGTTCGGCGAAGACGTCGTCGAGCATGAGAACAGGATCGGTGCCGTCGGTGCGGAGCAGGGCGAATGCCCCGAGCCGCAGTGCGAGCGCGAACGACCACGATTCGCCGTGGCTCGCATAGCCTTTCGCGGGTTCGGCACCGAGCGTCAGGTCGAGATCGTCGCGGTGGGGTCCGACGAGGCAGACGCCGCGTTCGATCTCCTTCGACCGCACCTCCGCGAGGCGGTGAAGGAAGACGGTCTCGAGAAACTCCCGGTCGTCGGGCGCGGGCGTGCGGGCCGGGTCGGAGAACTCCGGCGGCAGCGCGTCGGCCAGGCTGCTGCGATAACGCAGGCTCGCCGGACGCGACTCGGGTGCGATCGACCGGTACGCCTCGGACACGTGCGGGGCCAGTTCGTGCAGCAACGCGATGCGCGCGGCGAGCAGCTCGGCTCCGTGGGCCGCGAGATGACCGTCCCACACGTCGAGGGTCGCCAGAGCGCCCGCCCCGTCGCTCGAGCGACTCCCTCGCCGCAGTGCTCCCCCCGCGGTCTTGAGCAGGGCGGATCGCTGGCGCAGCACCTTGTCGTAGTCGGCCCGAACCCCGCTCATCCGCGGGAAACGCGTGCTGAGCAGTTCATCGAGGAACCGCCGGCGATCACCCGGGTCGCCGCGCACGAGCGACAGATCCTCCGGGGCGAAGAGCACCGTGCGGAGGATGCCGAGGATCTCTCGAGGACGCCGGGCGGGCGACTGATTGATCCGCGCCCGGTTCTGCTTGGCCTCGTTGATCTCGATGTCGATACCGAGCTCACGACCGTTGTTGACGACCAGCGCCCCGGCGAACGCCCGCGACGTGCCGGCCCGCAGCAGCGGGCCGTCGGAGGACACCCGGTGCGACGACAGCGTCGACAGATATCCGAGGGCCTCGAGCAGATTGGTCTTCCCGTGTCCGTTGCGCCCGACGAAGACCGTCGCCCCCGGAGTGAGGTCGACGGAAACCGTTCTCCACGAACGGAAGTCGCGCAGCGAGAAGGTGCGAACGTACACGGGGGTCCAGTCTCGGGGCCGGTCAGCCCGGCAGGCGCACCGGCATCAGAAGATAGGTGTAATCGCTGTCCGGAGCGGCGAACGTACCCGAGGAATCCGGCACGGGCTCCTCGTCGAGCGCCGGCCGCAGCACGGCCGGACGACTCGAAGTGGTGAACCCGAACGAGACCTTGTCGGTGTGCAGCGACGTCAGACCGTCGAGCAGGTAGCCGGGGTTGAACGCGATGATCAGCGGCTCACCGAAGAACTCCGCGGGATGCGATTCCTCGGCGCGGCCGGCGTCGTCGCCACCGGCGGACAGCATCACGCTGCCCTCGGTGAACTCGAGTCGGACCTGCGCACCGCGCTCGGCGACCAGCGCGACACGCTTGATCGCGTCGACCAACGGTGCGATTTCGACGGTCGCCATCGCGGTGTGCTCGTTGGGGAGCAACTGGCGGAACTTGGGGAATTCGGCGTCGAGCAGGCGCGTGGTGGTGCGGCGACCTTCGGCGACGATGCCGAGCAGGCCCTCGGCGCCCACCGACGACCCGCTGCCGAGCGCGAGCTGGACCGGGGAGTTGGACGACCCGCCAACAGTTTTCGCGGCCTCGGAGAGGGTCTTTGCGGGCACGAGCACGGCCGAGCTGGTGGACTCCGCGGTGGGCATCCACTCGAGCTTGCGCACTGCGAGACGGAAACGGTCGGTGGCAGCGAGCACCATGTCGGTGCCCTCGATCTCGACTCGGATGCCCGTGAGCATGGGAAGCGTGTCGTCCTTGCCGGCGGCGACGGCGACCTGGCTGATGGCCTCGGCGAACAGATCGCCGGAGAGTGCACCGGTCTGCTGCGGGAGCGCGGGCAGCTGCGGGTAGTCCTCCACAGGCATGGTGGGGAGCGAGAACTTGGCGCTACCGCACGTGATGAGCACACGGGTGCCGTCGAGCACGACATCCACAGGCTTGTGGGGCAACGCGCGGGTGATGTCGGCGAGCAGCTTGCCGGACACCAGCACCTGACCGGGGGTGATGACCTCGGCCGAGACGTGGACCTGCGCGGATACCTCGTAATCGAAGCCCGAGACCGTCAGCCCGCGTTCGTCCGCTCCGAGCAGGACACCGCCCAGGACGGGAACGGGGGGTCGCGACGGAAGGCTTCGGGCAACCCATGCAACGGAATCAGCGAAGTCCTCGCGAGGCACACGAAACTTCATACTTCCCAGCTCCATCGCCCGGTGGATCCCTTCGATCGTGGTCTCGACAAGTCTACGAAGTCTGTCACAGAACCCCGACACCGATGAGAGCGGAGCCGGGGGATGCGGGTCCACGCTATGCCTTCCCTCGCTGCTTGGAAAGCCGGGAGGCTCGAGGCGTGAGCCTCATTCGAGGGCCTGTGGACCGACGCTCTCCACACACCTGTTTTGAAAGAAGATTTCTGAAGAGAACTCACAGAAGTAGTAATAGGGCCTGTGGAATCTGTGGACGAACGACCGTCTAGGCTGGTGGGGCAACGTTCTCGAGGGCGTCGAACTCGAGGATGAACTCGAGGAGTTCTCGAGGATGAATGTGGATTCCTCGAGACTGTTCATTCTTTGTCCACCGTTCGTCCACAAAGATCCCACGTTCTGCACACCCTTGTCCACAGGTGTGGGGACCGGAAATTTCTCGAGATACGGGACAGGGAGCGCCCTGTGGACGCTCCCTGTGGATGGAAACTCGAGGCTCGAGGAATCAGCGCTTGGACCGCTGTTTGATACGCGCGGTGAGCTCCTGCACCTGGTCGTAGACCTTGCGACGCTCGGTCATCTCCTTGCGAATCTTCTTGTCCGCGTACATGACTGTGGTGTGGTCGCGACCGAAGGTCTGCCCGATCTTCGGCAGCGACAGGTCGGTGAGCTCGCGGCACAGATACATCGCGATCTGGCGGGCCTGCGCCAGCGGCCGTGCCTTTCCGGGCCCGCACAGGTCGTCTATCGACGTCCCGAAGTACTCCGCGGTCACAGCCATGATCGTGGCGGCATTGATCTCGAGAGCCGAGGAATCCGGCATCAGATCACGCAGCACGACCTCGGCGAGGGTGAGATCGAGCGGCTGCCTGTTGAGCGACGCGAAGGCCGTCACACGGATCAGGGCACCCTCGAGTTCGCGGATATTGCGTTCGATCCGGCTCGCGATCAGCTCGAGCACGTCGTGCGGCACGTTCAGACCGTCCATGCGTGCTTTCTTCGACAGGATCGCGATGCGCGTCTCGAGTTCGGGAGGCTGGACGTCGGTGATCAGTCCCCACTCGAACCGGGTCCGCAGTCGTTCCTCGAGCGTCGCGAGCTGCTTGGGCGGCCGGTCGGACGAGACGACGATCTGCTTGTTGGCGTTGTGGAGGGTGTTGAAAGTGTGGAAGAACTCCTCCTGGATGCCTTCCTTGCCCTCGATGAACTGGATGTCGTCGACGAGGAGGATGTCGGTCTCGCGGTAGCGCCGCTTGAACGCGACCTTGCGGTCGTCGCGGAGGCTGTTGATGAAGTCGTTGGTGAACTCCTCGGTGGAGACGTACTTCACCCGCATGCCCGGGAAGAGGCGCTGTGCATAGTGGCCGGCGGCGTGCAGCAGATGGGTCTTCCCCAGGCCCGAGGCGCCCCAGATGAACAGGGGGTTGTAGGCGCGCGCCGGTGCCTCGGCGATGGCCACCGCCGCGGCGTGCGCGAACCGGTTCGACGCACCGATCACGAAGGTGTCGAAGGTGTACTTCGCGTTGAGGCTGCTGCTGCCGATGGGCGGCGTCTCGGGCGGCGGGGGCTGGGTGAAATAGGACGGCCACGACTCGCGGACGGCGGTCATCGCCTCCCGGTCGTCGTCGACCTCCTCGAGTTCGCCGTGGTCGGCCTCGAGCATGTCGTGCTCGCGCGAGGAGATCAGGCGTCGCCGATAGGCCGCACCCTCACCGGGAAGCATGCCGTCCCGGGTGAAGCCCCCGTCCATCGGCCCGACGCCGTCCCTGGCCACAGCCCCGTCCCGCGCGCCGGCGACATCCCGGGGCATCGGAGGGTCGCGACGCAGATCACGGCTGCGGGGCTCTGCCGTGCGCGGGTCACGGCTGCGGGGCTCTGCCGTGCGCGGATTCACAGGCTGTGCATCTTCCGGCAGACCCTCGAGGGGCAGCGTGTCGCGGGGTTCGGCGTAGGGATCCTCGGCGGGGTCGTCCATGCGTTCCCGCGGTTCGACACGCACACCGAGACCCTCGACCCGGTGACCGAGGTGCCGGTTGAGGGTGCGGAGGATGGGTTCGCGCAGATCGCGTTCGATCGATTGCTGGGCGAGGGTGGACGGCACCGAGAGCAGCGCGAATCCCTGTGCGAGCGTGATCGGTTTTACCAGCGCGAGCCATGCCTTCTGGCTCTTCGTCAGCATTCCGTCGTCGATGGTCAGCTCGGATACGACGTCCGTCCACACATCGGCCAGCGCGTTCGGCTCGTCGCTCACGCAGCTTCCCTCCCTTTGGTCACCGGTTTTCCACACGATTATCCACAGGTGTGGACAACCGGGGGAATCACCCGGTGGATGTGTGGATGGGAGGTGTGTATTCGCTCGGCGGGGCTCGTGGGCCCGGGCGGTCTGCGGGGATCAGTGTGACACACGGTGCGACGCGGTCCGACTCCGTGTTCGGTGAACGCGCCCGGAGAAGCTGCGCGACGACGCCCGAAGAGGCGCGGGGCAGCGGGCCGTCACCGGCCGGCACATCGTCGTCGAATGGAGCGAGACGCGGGACTGCACAGGTAGTCGCGATGCGCCGTCGAAGACATGGCCCAAAGCGTACCCGAGCTGTGCTCCGGATCACATATCTTCTCGGCGAGTGGTTTTCGCCGAACAGGTCCGGCGTGTCGCGTTGATCGGCGCTGTTCGTCGCGGTTTGATTTCGCGCCCGCGTCCGAGTAGCCTCGAACAGTCACTCATACCGAGGTGACGGGTTCGTCCGGCTCGAGTCGAGCAATACGAATCCTGCGAATTCACGTACACGTTGGACGACGGTGCTTGCCGCGCCGTCGCAGAATTATCGAGGAGTGTCGACCGTGGCCAAGGGCAAGCGGACGTTCCAGCCGAACAACCGACGCCGCGCGCGCGTTCACGGCTTCCGTCTCCGGATGCGCACCCGTGCGGGTCGCGCGATCGTTTCGGCGCGTCGCCGTAAGGGCCGCGCTTCTCTCACCGCCTGATTCCCTAACGGGAGCTCGGGGTGCTACCTGAGCCGTATCGACTGCGGCGCCACTCGGATTTCTCGGATACCGTCCGCCGAGGGCGTCGTCAGGGGCGGCGGGATCTGGTGGTTCACGTTCTCGAACGCGATCGCACCGAGTCCTTGGTGAGTGTAGGCGGTCCGCGTTTCGGACTGGTCGTGAGCAAGGCTGTCGGGCCGGCGGTGATTCGACATCGAGTCGCACGCCGGCTTCGTCATATCTGTGCAGGTCTCGTCGAGGCTCTGCCCTCCGAGACCGACATCGTGCTGCGCGCACTACCCGGCGCTGCCATCGCGGATTCCCGTGAGCTCGACAAGCAGGTGCGGTCGGGTCTCACCCGCCTCGGACTGCTCGACGCCGGTGCTTCCGCCTCGCATGGGAGTGGTCGCGCATGACCGAGCCCGAGCGGAGGTCGTGGTGGCGGTCCCTGCGGTCCGCCCCGGCCCGGGCATTGATCTTCTGTATCGAGCTCTATCGCACCTATGTGTCGCCCACACGGATGCCGACCTGTCGATTCACCCCGACTTGTAGCGAGTACGCCGTGGAGGCGCTGCGCACGCGGGGTGTCGTCGTCGGTGCGGTCCTGGCATCGGTGAGACTGCTCAAGTGTGGCCCCTGGCACCCTGGTGGGTGGGATCCGGTACCCGAACGGAAACATCGGTCGTCCCCAGTGGGTACCTGACCGGAGCCGAGACCCGAGACCGACGCCTCTTCGTGGCGATCATGGACGACCAGAGGAGTACATAGAGCCGTGCTCGACTTCATCTACTATCCCGTGTCCTGGATCCTCTGGGTCTGGCACAAAGTCTTCGCCGCGATCCCGTTCCTAGGACCGGACAGCGGTTGGACCTGGGCGCTGTCGGTGGTGTTCCTCGTGTTCACCCTGCGCGCGATTCTCTACAAGCCCTTCGTCAAGCAGGTTCGCACGACCCGCCAGATGCAGGAGCTGCAGCCGCAGATCAAGGCACTTCAGAAGAAGTACGCCAAGGACCGGCAGCGCCAGGCACTCGAGATGCAGAAGCTCCAGAAGGAGCACGGCTTCAATCCGTTGATGGGCTGTCTGCCCGTTCTGCTGCAGGTCCCGGTCTTCATCGGCTTGTTCCACGTGCTGCGCTCGTTCAACCGCACGGGTACCGGCTTCGGCCAGCTCGGGCTGACTCCGGAGGAGAACGCGCAGATCGGCAACTATGCGTTCAGCCCGGAGGACGTCCAGTCGTTCCTGAGCGCCCGCCTGTTCGGTGCTCCGATTTCGTCGTGGATCACGCAGCCGATGGCGTCGCTCGAGGCGTTCGAGCCTTTCGGCGGCATTCCGACGCGCTGGCAAATTGCCGCCGTCGCGGTGCCGCTCATGATCGTCGCCGGCGTCGCCACGCACTTCAACGCTCGTGCCTCGGTCTCCCGCCAGAGCGCGCAGGCCGCCGCGAACCCGCAGGCCGCGATCATGAACAAGCTGGCCCTGTACGTCTTCCCACTCGGTGTGCTCGTCGGTGGTCCGTTCCTGCCGATCGCCGTCATCATCTACTGGGTCAGCAACAACATCTGGACCTACGGACAGCAGCACCTCGTCTTCCGCCGTATCGACAAGGAGGAAGAGGAGAAGAAGGCTGCGGCTCTGGCCCGCCGGAACGAGAATGCACCGAAGCCGGGTGCTCGCCCCGACAAGTCCAAGAAGAAGGGCTCGGCCGCAGCGTCCGACGCCGTCGATGCCACGGTCGACGAGACCGGCGAGGTGTCGCTGCAGAAGGACGCCGCGGCCGGCGACGGCTCCCCTGCGGCTTCGAAGTCCGGTGCGTCCGCTCCCAAGCCGGGTAGCCGACCCAAGAACTCCAAGCGCAAGCGGCGCTGACCGAAGTAGAAGAGAGCTGAATATGGCCAGTGACCTGGACAAGGTGGAAGAGGACCTCGCGGTGGCACCCGAGGAGCGCGACACTGCGGCGGACGCCGATCTCGATGACGACTACCTCATCGAAGAAGGCGAGATCGCCGGCGACTACCTGGAGCAGTTGCTCGACGTTCTCGATTTCGACGGTGACATCGACCTCGACGTCGAGGGCGACCGCGCGGTCGTGAGCATCGACGGCGGTAAGGATCTGACCAAGCTGGTGGGTCGCAACGGTGAGGTTCTCGACGCTCTGCAGGAGCTCACCCGTCTCGCCGTGCAGCAGGCGACCGGCGAGCGCAGCAAGCTCATGCTCGACATCGCCGGGTGGCGTGCAGGCAAGCGTGCCGAGCTCTCATCGCTCGGCGCGTCGGCCGCGAAGCGCGTGCTCGAGACCAGCAAGCGCGAAGAGCTCGAGCCGATGACGCCGTTCGAGCGCAAGATCGTGCACGACGCCGTCGCGAAGATCGACGGTGTGTCCAGCGAGAGCGAGGGTGCGGAACCGCACCGCCGTGTGGTGATCGTCAAGGATTGAGTCGGCCGTGCCGACCGAAGAGGGACTCTGCGCCGTCAGGGTCCCTCTTCGCCTTTTCGTAACTGATGCTGTGGGTCCCGATGTTGTTTCGGGTGAGCCGACAGGAAAGGATGTTTCACGTGGAACAGCACGAGGCGGAACTGTCGGCGGTCGCGCAGCGGGTCTTCGGGGATCGGACCGAACTTGCCGAGCGGTACCACCATTCGTTGTCGACGGCAGGTGTCGAGCGGGGGCTCATCGGGCCGCGTGAGGTGCCGCGCCTGTGGGAACGACACATTCTCAACTGCGCCGTGGTGGGCGAACTCATCCAGGAGGGTGAGACAGTCGTCGACGTGGGCAGCGGTGCCGGTCTGCCGGGTATTCCTCTCGCACTTGCCCGTCCCGACCTCCAGGTCACGCTCGTCGAGCCGCTTCTGCGCCGCACCGTCTATCTGGCGGAGTTCGTCGAATCCCACGGGATCGAGAACATTCTCGTGGTCCGTGGCCGTGCTGAGCAGCCGAGCGTCCTCCAGGAGGCGGGCGGCGCAGACGTCGTGACTTCCCGTGCCGTCGCACCTCTCGCCAAGCTCGCCAAGTGGTCGCTCCCCCTCGTCCACGAGGGAGGCCGGATGCTGGCGTTGAAGGGTTCGTCCGCTCGAGAAGAGATCGACCGCGATCACGACGAACTCGCTCGCCTCGGTGCCGGCAATCTCGAGGTGCTCGAGTGCGGAGGCAATCTCCTTCCGACACCCACGATCGTCGTGAAGGCCGAGCGGATTCCGCGGCCGGCGCGGCGTCGCAAGAAGCGCTGAGCGAATCGCCTGGCGCGACGATCGCCCCGACACCCTCCCCTCCCCTACCGGGTCGGGAGGGTGTTGCCGTTTCCGAGACATTCTTTCCGACTCGAGGAATCTACTCGAGTACATTACCGGTGCAAAACGGTTGTTTCGGACGTTGTCACACCAGACCCGATCACCCCATGACGTTTCGTCACTGTGATGTTTCAGATTCCCTGGAATGTGTTTATCAAACGAATTATCTTCCTGTGCACTACGATTGAAACTCACTAATGTGAATAGTATTGCGGACCAGAGCATTTCAGTCTGGGTGTTCGCGGTTCTCGGGCCCACTCGTGTGGGTCGGGATTGTTTCACGTGAAACCACCGAGCCGCTCCTCCGCCTGTTTCACGTGAAACAACTCCGCTCCCCGTTTCACGTGAAACGTCACCCGGCCATGTCGCCGACGGAACCTAGAATGCGGATGGGATACTGAACCGACTGAGAATGCGTGCGCGTGGTCGGAAGGCCGGGGACAGCTCCGGGCCCGGGACTCGCATTCTCCCTTCGGCGCCTCGACCCGGTCTTCGAAGTCGCGACCGGGAAGCGACGAGGATGTAGCGTGCGAACCGAGCGGATCTACGTGTAAGGAGTGTTCTATGACGGGTGGATCTGAATCCGCTGTTTCACGTGAAACCGGAGGCGCCGAGGACGACTTCTCCCCCGTACCCTTCGACGGTTTCTCCACCGTCGACACCCCGATCGGCGCGGCTGCTCATCGCGCCACCCAGGTCCTGCATCCGAGCGATGCCAACGCACTGCCCAAGCCGCGCGAGCGTCGCGTCTTCACGATCGCCAATCAGAAGGGCGGGGTCGGTAAGACCACCACGGCGGTGAACATCGCCTCCGCGCTCGCCGTGCAAGGATTGTCGGTCCTCGTGGTCGACCTCGATCCGCAGGGCAACGCGAGCACCGCCCTGGGCGTGCCGCACTATTCCGGTGTGCCCTCGAGCTACGAGATCCTCCTCGGCGAGATCAATGCCGCCGAGGCCGTGCAGCAGAGCCCGCACAACGAACGCCTCTTCTGTATCCCCGCCACGATCGATCTCGCCGGTGCCGAGATCGAACTCGTCTCGATGGTCGCGCGCGAGAACCGCCTCCGGAACGCCCTCACCAAGGAGGCGCTAGGCGACCGCGAGTTCGACTACGTGATCATCGACTGCCCGCCGTCGCTCGGTCTGCTCACGGTCAACGCGCTCGTCGCGGCGAAGGAAGTTCTCATACCCATCCAATGCGAGTACTACGCACTCGAAGGTGTCGGGCAGCTCCTGCGCAACATCGAGCTCGTCCAGTCGCACCTCAACCCCGAACTGCACGTCTCCACCGTCCTCCTGACGATGTACGACGGTCGCACCAAGCTGGCCGATCAGGTCGCCGCAGAGGTGCGTGCGCACTTCGGCAGCGCGGTGCTGCGTTCGGTCATTCCCCGCAGCGTGAAGGTTTCCGAAGCTCCCGGTTACGGGATGACCGTTCTCGACTACGATCCTGGATCGCGCGGCGCGATGAGCTACCTCGACGCCGGGCGCGAGTTGGCGGCACGCGGGGTACACGAGAATCAGGGGAACGGATGAGCGCGACACGTAAAGGCGGGCTCGGTCGAGGTCTGGCAGCGCTCATCCCCACCGGTCCCCCGGTGGATGCAGAGCAGAAGCCCACGGCCGCCCCGAGTTCCACTGCCGCCGCCCCCACGGCCACCGCTCCCACCGATACCGCTGCTCCGGCCGTTCCTGCGCCGGCCAAGTCCGCACCGGCCGCGGGTGAACCGTCGAAGCCTGCTTCGGGCGGACAGTCCAAGTCGGCTGCGTCGCGTCGCCCCGGCTCGTCGGTCCTGAACCTCCCGTCATCGGGTCTGGGTATGGCAGCCGCCGATCTCATCATCGGCGACGGCAGAACGCCGGCGCCCGCGTCGCCGGCGGAGGCTGTCGAGGACGACGCGGCACGGGCGTCCGGAGCGGCATCCGAAAGCGAACCCCTCCCCTCCCCCACCGGAGCGGTGTACCTCGAGATCCCGATCGACCGGATCGAGCCCAACCCGAAGCAGCCGCGGCAGGTCTTCGACGAGGAAGCGCTCGCCGAGCTCGTCCACTCCGTCCGCGAGTTCGGGCTCATGCAGCCGGTCGTGGTCCGCCGTCTCGAAGGCGACCGATTCCAGCTCGTGATGGGTGAGCGTCGCTGGCGTGCCGTCCAGGAGGCAGGCCTCGGCACGATCCCCGCGATCGTCCGCGACACCGAGGACGAATCGCTGTTGCGCGACGCGCTGCTCGAGAACATCCACCGGGTGCAGCTCAACCCCCTCGAAGAGGCCGCGGCCTATCAGCAGTTGCTCGAGGAGTTCGAGGTCACCCACGAGGAACTCGCGAGTCGGCTCGGACGGTCGCGGCCGGTCATCACGAACATGATCCGGCTGCTCAAATTGCCGGTCGCGGTGCAACGACGCGTGGCGGCCGGAGTGCTGTCGGCCGGGCACGCGCGTGCCTTGTTGGCGCTCGAGGCCGGTGCCGACGCTCAGGAGGCACTCGCCGCACGCATCGTCGCCGAGGGCCTGTCCGTGCGGGCGACGGAAGAAGCCGTCGTGCTCGCCAACCGCAACGACACCCCCGACGCTCCGCAGCAGAAGCGTCGGAAGCCCATCCAGATGCCGGGGCTGCAGGACGTCGCGGAGCGTCTGTCGAACTCCTTCGACACGCGCGTGACCGTGAGCCTCGGCAAGCGCAAGGGCAAGATCGTGGTGGAGTTCGGTTCGGTCGACGACCTCGAACGCATCGTGAAGATGATGGAGTCTCAGACCGACCTTTCTTGACTCCTCGTCGGAGCAAGACAACAGTCTGTAGACGAAAGACGTGGAGGCGAGCTATCCCGTGTCGACCCGAGTATCACCGCTCACGTTGAGTGGGATCGAGCAGTTGCCTGCTCATGCGCGACGGTGCGTTTTCTGGGAGCTGGATCCCACCTCATCGCCCGACGTTCAGCAATTCGCCGACCCCGAATTCGAGAAGGAAGCATGGCTGTCCATGGTCCTTCTCGAATGGGGGTCGTGCGGCCAGATCGCGACGATCGGCGACAAGGCCGCCGGGTGCGCGCTCTACGCTCCGCCGGGCATGGTTCCCCGCGCGCAGGCCTTCCCTACCGCGCCCGTCAGCGCCGACGCGATCCTGCTGACATCCATGCGGACCGAACCGCACGCGGACGAGCAGGATGTCGGAGCCGACCTCATCCGCGGTGTCGTCGCCGATCTCGTCCGTCGTAACGTCCGTGCCATCGAGGCCTTCGGGATCCGACGTACCGCCGACGTAGAAGCGAGCGATGTGCCGCACGCGACGGCCGCACTCGGGTGCTCCGACACGGAGTGCATGATCGACGCAGACTTCCTCGAGGACATGGGCTTCGAGGTCGTCGCCCCGCACTACCGCTACCCGCGGCTGCGTCTCGAGCTCGACCGCGACCACGAGTGGAAGTTCGCCGTGGAGGCCGCCCTCGATCGGCTCCTCGAGGAGTCCTCTCTCACCGTCGCGGATCTGACCGCAGGTTCGGCCGTCGGCGCCCACTGACGTACACCCGACACCGACGAAAAAGGACCGCCCCGCGGACTCTGCGAGGCGGTCCTTTTCTCGTCTACGGGCCTGCTAGCGACTGTCGGAGATGGACAACTCTTCGGCAAGCAACTCGGCGAAGGTGTACGTGCCGGTCGGCTGGTCGTCCTGGCCGAGCAGGTACAGCCGCTTCACCGCGATGAGGATCGCCTCGGCGATGATGTCGCGGCTGCGCGGATCGGCGAGCAGCGCGGCGTCCTGCTCGTTGGTGAGGTAACCGAGATCGATCTGCACCGTCGGCATGTTCGTCAGGCGCAGCAGATCCCAGGTGCGGCCGTGGCTGCGGCAGTCCTGCAGGCTCGTGCGGGCGACGATCTCGCGCTGGATGTAACCGGAGAGCACCTGTCCGATCATCGACTCGGACCCGTGCGAGTTGCCGTAGTGGAAGCTCGCGATGCCGTTCGCGGCGGGGCTGTGGCTCGCGTCGCACCGCAGCGAGATCATGAGGTCGGCACCGAACGCGTTGGACGTGCCCGCGCGTTCGACGTCGGTCGGATTCACGTGGTACGGCCGCGACAGGAAGGTCTCCATGCCCGTCGCCGCCATCCGGCCCTCGAGCCGACGCGCGAGATCCCACAGGATGTCGGCCTCGGAGATCGGGCCGTGAGGGCTCGGCACGATGATGCCGTGGGTGTTACCGCCGAGACCCGGGTCGATGACGATGCGCTTGCCGCTGAGCTGCGGACCGGAGCGGCGCACGATCTCCTCCTCGGAGATCGCGTGGGGCGACCCGCCCGACACGCGCGTGCCGAGCAGTTCGAGCGAGCGCAGTGTCTCGGCACCGCAGATGCCGTCGGAGGCGAGTCCGATCTCGCGCTGAAAGGAGCACAGACCCTCGTGGGTCTTCGGCCCGAAGTAGCCGTCCACGCGGTCGACGTAGAAGCCGAGATCCTGCAGACGGGTCTGCAGGGCCGCGACATCGTCGCCGTAAAGCGGAGCGGAGAGCTGATACATCAGGGTGCGCGCACCGAGCTTGTACGACGCTTCCTTCAAGGAACGGTAGGTCGCGGGGCCTACGGTCCCGTCGACGAGCAGACCGCGCTGCTGCTGGAACGCGCGCACGGCTCCGTCGAGTTCACGATCGAAGCGGACGTCCGATCCCATCCAGTCGCCCGACTCCTCGGGCTCGTTGTGCAGGAAGCCCAGGCCGGCCAAGGTGCTCCGGATCTCGGCGACCGCCGGACCGTGGTCGCCGTGACGAAGAGGGCGCATGTATCGGGCCTTTCCGTGCTGACAGGATCGGTGCCCGGCGTGAGGGCTGGGCAGCATCGAACGGGAGTGGGATGAAGGATGTGCCCGTGAAGACGGGCTCACGGGCACATCCGAGAGGTTGATCCTGGGACGGTACTACAGGACGTCCGCGAGATCCCGAAGCAACGCCGCCTTGCCCTTGGCCCCCACGATCGTCTTCGTCGGCTTGCCACCGGAGAAGAGGATCATCGTGGGAATCGACATGACCTGGTAGTCGCGTGCGGCCGACGGATTGGCGTCGATGTCGAGCTTGGCGACGGTCAGCTTGTCGCCGTGTTCGGCCGCGATCTCCTCGAGAACCGGAGCGACCATCTTGCACGGACCGCACCAAGTGGCCCAGAAGTCGACGAGGACGGGCTTCTCGGACTGCAGTACGTCCTCGACGAACGACGAGTCGGTGATGGTGACGGTGTTCTTGTCGGCCACGGATGTCTCCTGAATCTCGGGGTGGAATGTGGAACGGGGTGGTGGATCAGGCCTCGGCGAGCGTCGGCGCCTCGACCTCGCGGTTCGCGACGAGCCACCGCTCCGCGTCGATGGACGCCGAGCATCCGGTGCCGGCGGCGGTGATCGCCTGGCGGTAGGTGTGGTCGACGAGGTCGCCCGCGGCGAAGACACCCGGCACGGAGGTCGCGGTGGAGGGCGCCGAGACCTTCACGTAGCCCTCGTCGTCGAGGTCGACCTGACCCTTGACGAGCGAGCTGCGCGGGTCGTGGCCGACGGCGACGAACAAGCCGGTGACCGGCAGGTCGCTGCGCTCGCCGGTGACGGTGTCCTCGAGGACGAGGTTGGTGACGCTGTTCTCGCCCTGCACCTCGGCGACCTTCGCGTTGGTGACGAAGCGGATCTTCTCGTTGGCGCGGGCGCGCTCGAGCATGATCTTCGAGGCGCGGAACTCCTCGCGGCGGTGGATGAGGGTGACGCTGCGCGCGAAGCGCGTCAGGAAGGTCGCCTCCTCCATCGCGGAGTCGCCACCGCCGACGACGGCGATGTCCTGGTCGCGGAAGAAGAAGCCGTCGCAGGTCGCGCAGGCGGAAACGCCGCGGCCGAGCAGCTGCGACTCCCCGGGCACACCGAGGTAACGCGGCTCGGCGCCCATCGCGAGGATGACGGCGTGGCTGCGGTAGGTCTCGCCATTGGCGACGACCGTCTTGACCGGGCCCGTGAGGTCCATCTCGTCGACGTCCTCGGTGCGCAGATCGGCGCCGAAACGCAGTGCCTGCTCACGCATCTGGTCCATGAGTTCCGGGCCCATGATCCCGTCCTTGAAACCCGGGAAGTTCTCGACCTCGGTGGTGGTCATGAGCTCGCCACCGAACTGCGTTCCCTCGAAGACGAGCGGGGTGAGTTCGGCGCGGGCCGCGTAGATGGCGGCGGTGTATCCGGCCGGTCCCGAACCGACGATGATGAGGTCGTGAATCGTGGGCGAGGTCGTCATGCGGCGGAGCCTTCCGGTTGGGTGAACGGGGGCGCGAGGACTGCGGGCGATCCGGCCGGAACCGGACGGCAGCCTACAGATACTGTCAACACCAGGGTAAACGGTGTTGTTCCCCTTCCGCCGTGCGTCCCGCCACAGACGCCCTGTACGGACCGGCCGGTCGCCCGACCGGCCCGCCCTCGATGCGAACCGGTACGGTCTCAGGCCGCGCCGGGCACGTCCCGCAGCGTCTCGCGGATCACGCAACGCGTGCCCGTATAGATGGTCGGCATGCACTTGTTGCAGTGGATACACAGACCTTCGTGTGCCGTCTTCTCCTCGAACTTGCGGACGAGATACGGATCACGCAGCAGCGCGCGGCCCATGGCGACGAACTCGAAGCCTTCGTCGAGCGCCGTCTCGATAGTGTCGAGCCGGTTGATGCCGCCGAGCAGGATCAGCGGGATCTTCAGTTCCTCGCGGAACTGCCGGGCCATGGGCAGGAAGAATGCCTCCTCGAACGGGAGCTTCGGGAAGATCTTCGGCCCGTAGACCTTCAGTCCCCAGCCGACGACCTTCGGCTGCGACGCCTGGAACTCCTTCATGGGGACGTCGCCGCGGAAGAAGTACATCCCGTTCAACAGCGAGCTCCCGCCGGTGAGCTGCATGGCATGGATGGTGCCGTCGGACTCGATGAGCTTGGCCATGGGCAGGGACTCGTCGAGCCACAGACCCTGGGGCACGCCGTCGGTCATGTTGAACTTCGCGATGACGGCCACCCCCTCCCCCACCGCCGTGCGGACGGCCTCGAGCACGCGACGCGGGAAGGCGGTACGGCCCTCGATGCTGCCGCCGTACTTGTCGGAGCGCTTGTTGAGATTCGGGCTCATGAAGGAGCTGAGCAGGTAGTTGTGCCCGAGGTGGACCTCGACGGCGTCGAATCCGGCCTCGACGGCGAAGCGCGCGGCGCGTGCGTAGTCCTCGACCACCCGATCGAGCTGCTCGAGTGTCGCGCCGCGGACGAGCCCCATGGCGGGGGCGCTGATGCGCGTGGACGGCGCGAGCGTCTTCATCTTGTTGGAGATCTGGTTGGCGACGAGTCCGGCGTGGCCGATCTGCGCGGAGGCCAGACCCCCGGCGGCGTGCACGGCGTCGGTGAGCCGGGTCAGGCCGGGGACGGAGTCGGCGTCGAGCACGAGGGTGTCGCGGTGGACGCGGCCGTCGTGGGAGACCGAGCAGTAGGCGACGGTCGTGAGGGCGGTGCCGCCGCGGGCGACCTCGGCGTGGAATTCGACGAGTTCGTCGCTGACGGCTCCTCGAGGCATGACCCCTTCGAAGGTTGCCGCCTTGACGATGCGGTTGCGGAGGGTGAGCGGCCCGAGTCGGGCCGGTTCGAACACGGTGGGTCGCGGCGAAGACATGCCCCTACTTTCGATGCCAGTGGTATCGTAATTGCGCTTCGACTATAACGCTCGTCACACTCCGCGCCAGATCGATTCCCACTCGGTCCCGACATCACGGATCCCATGCCCAGCACCGCTCCGGGGCGCCCCCGCGACCCCCGAATAGACAACGACGTCCTCACCGCCACCCGCGAGATGCTCCGCTCCCACGGCTGGGACGGGCTGAGCCTGCGGGCGGTCGCCGCCCGCGCCGGCGTCGGCCGCGCCGCACTCACGCGTCGGTGGCCGACCAAGGCCCACCTGGTGCTCGACGCACTGCTCGGTTCCGCACCCGATCTGACGCCCTACGACGGCATCGATCGCAAGGGCTGGATCGAATGGGTGGTCACCGGGAGCATCGAATTGTTCTCCCGGCCGGAGGTCCGCGCTGCGCTCCCGGGGCTTCTCGCGGCACTGCGGGACCACGACGACCTCCGCAACACGCTCTGGCGCACGTTCAGCGGCCCCAGCACCGCCCTGTTCGCCGACGGCGACGGCTCGGACGTCGAGATCGACGCCAAGGCCGTGCTCGTGATGGCAGCGGGGTCGGCGTTGTTCGCCGGCCTCATCGCCGCGGAGGACGACACACCCGCGCTGCGCGCGCGGATCCTGGAACTGTTGTCGACCGTGGCGTAGCGCCGGACCCGAGCGCCGAAAGGTCAGCCGATCGTCTTGCGGACCAATATCGCGGGATCATCTGCGTCGCAGTCGGTTCCGACCACCAGAGCGGTAAGCGCCGGTGCGTCCGGTCCGCTCAACAGGACGAGGACGGCATCGTCGCCGGCGTACCGCACCGCGCGTGAACCGATCGGTGACCGGCCTTCGAAACCGTTCGCGTCCAAGCATTCTCGGAGACGATCGGCTCCACCGAGGAGACCGGGATCGGTGTCGCCGATCATCGCCCGCAGGGTGGAGGGTTCGAACAGGGCCTCGTCTTCCGCTGCCGCGACGGGAACACCGGTCGGGTCGTCGCTACCGAAAGCCGTTTCGCGCACGACCACCACGAGCAACACCGCCACTGCAGCCGCGACCGCGGCACCGGCCACCGCCCACCGGCGACGCCGTGCGATGCGGGACGGTGTGGACCGGACATCGGACCGGTCGTCGGATCGATCCTCCGCGAGCGCGGCACCGATACGCGCGGCGATCTCGGGCGGAATCGATTCCTTCGGTGGAGCGCCGCGCAGGGCCGACAACCGCGCCTGCGTCGCGTCGAGCCGCGCCAGATACACGACGGCCCCGGGATCGCGGCGCACGCGCGGCCACAACCGGGCGGCGAGCTCCTCGTCGAGCACCCCGGCATGCAGATCGGCGAGCAACTCCGCGGAGTACGGCGGGCGCATCTCGGCGGAGTTCGACGGACGCATCTCGTCCTCGTTCATGCGCGACTCTCCTCCGCGGTTCGGCATCCCTCACCAGAGTAAGACGGAGGAGGATCACGATCGGTTCCCCTCGGAGCGAAGGTCGTCGAGAAGAACTGCGAGCCGGCTCCGCGCGCGGGCACAGCGGCTCTTGACCGTTCCCTCCGGAACACCGAGACGTTGCGCCGCCTCCCGGACGGAGAAACCTTCCACATCCACCGCGACGACGGCTGCCCGCTGGTCGGGTGGCAGTGCGAACAGGGCGGATTCGATGTCGAGTGCGATCTCGGTGTCGTGGATGGGATCGCGCGGGGTACGCAGGTCGTGCGAATCGTCCTCGAACAGTGGGACGGTCACGCGGACACGATTGCGGCGGATGCGATCGAGGCACGCGTTGACGACGATCGAATGCAACCAGCTGCGGACCGCGGCGTCCTCCCGGAAACCCGAAGCCCTCCGGTGCGCCGAGAGCAGTGCCTCCTGCAGCGCGTCGGCCGCGTCCTCGTTCGAGTAACTCGTCCGCCGCGCGACCTGCCACAGATGGTCGTGATGTCGTGCCAGCAAGGCGGAGAAGGCATGCCGATCGCCTGCGATGTGTGCTGCGAGCAGCTCGGCATCCGACACTGCTCCATCGGACGCCACCCCGTCCGACACGCTTCCGCCGTCGTCGACACCCCCGTCGGGCACGGCGATTTTTGCGATCCCCCCGAAAATTCGCACGCGCGGATGGTAGCCGATCCGGACGATTCCGCCCGGCTGTCCGCGGTCAGCGTGCGGCTTCGAATTCCACTTCGGAGAGGGAACTCTTGTTGCTTCCGCCGCTCGAGCTCAGATCGGTGATCCACACCAGCACGTGCGAAGTCTGGCCGTCCGCCTCGACCGGGATCGTGGTCTCACCGGAAGCCAGTGTGCCCGAACCGATCACCTGCGTCTGATCGAGCGACGTCGACTCGGACGGTGCGCTGCGCACCTCGACGACCGTGCCCGGCGTGTCGGTGGTGACCTTCACCGCGGACAGTTCCGACGCGTCGGCGAGCGTGAACAGAAGTCCGACACCGTTCTTCAGCGACGGGAACGGATCGAAGTAGGCATCGGTGCTCCACGAGGTGGACGGATCACCGTCGATCGCCTGCGACGCGGTGGCGGGCGAATCGGGTGTGCCCTGAGGCGAGAACACCGACACGGAGGTCGCGGAGACCGGAGCGCTCGCCGCCGGTCGCGGCGGCGCGGCCTCGACCTGCTCGTCGCCCGCCCCCTCCTCGGCGGGTGCCTCGGCAGTGGGAGTCAGACCGAACTCCTGACTCGTCAGCGGAGCATCGTTGGCATCGCCGGCGAGCAGGTTCGCGATCCACCATCCGATGAGCGCGAGCAACAGCACCGTCGTGGCACCGAGCGCGGCCAGGGCGATGAGCATCCGCTGCGAATGTTTCTTCTTCTGTTCCAGCGCTTCGGGATCCGCGAGTGCATGCGTCTCCGCGGCGGCAGCGCGCTGCCCGATCCGCAGTGCCGGGATCATCTCGGTCTTCTGATCGACGACCGACGCCTGGTCGAGGATGTGCTGCACGGTCGCGGCGGTCCGGATACCGCCGTCCTCGGACAGGGCACGCACCGCGACCGCCGAGATCTCGAACGGCACATCGGGACGCAGGACGCGCGGCTCCACCGGCACACCGTCCTTGCGGTCGGGCTCCGGCATTCCGCCGACGGTGGCACCGCTGTGGTGCGGGACGGGAACGCCGCCCGGAGCCGATGGCTCATCGAGCGGCCACCGTCCGGTGATGAGTCCGTACAGGCTCGCGCCGAGACCGCGCACGTCGGACATCGCGTCGGAATCGGAGAAGGTCGCGGGGAAGGCCAGCACGGCGTCACCCGCCACGCTGATGCGGATGCGATCCGGGTGGTCGATCGACAGCGCGCTGCCCGCACGGTGCGACGCCTCGGCGGCGGCCGCGAGCGCGCGGATCGCGCGTGCCGCACCGATCGGCGACGGCTCGGTGGTGGACATCTCCTTCAGCGACCGGCCGGGAGTCCACTCCGAGATGACGATGCCGCCCGAGCTGCCGCGCACCACGTCGAGGACGCGGGCGAGTCCGGGCGAATTGATACGACCGAGGCGCAGGGTGCGCGAGAGCACGGCCTGCGGCGAGTCGGGGCCGGTGCCGTCGGCCGCGCGCTGTTCCGCGTCGACGAAGGTCAGCGCGACCTCGCGATCGAGCTTGACGTCGAGTGCCTGCCAGAAACGCAGACCGCGCGCGCCTCCGTGCGGGGCGAGCAGACGGTAGCGACCACCGGCGACCGAGGCACCGGCGATGAGATCGGGGCCGCGCATCGGACGGCGCGGCTGGGAGGCCGGGCCCGCGACACGCACCGGCGGGAGCTGCGGGGATCCGACGGGGATGACACCCGTGTCGAGGTTCGGATCGCGCGGCGGGCGCTTGCCGTCCTTGTCGGCAGACTTCTGCCGTGCGGCGGCATCGATGGTGGACTTGCCGGCAGCGTGGTCGTCGCTCACCCTCACTCCTTCGTTGTCGACTCGTCCACTTCCGGTGTGCAGACGCGGGTCGCCGCTGGGGGCCGCGAAGAACCGTGGTCGACGGCTCCCGGACCGTACCTGCTGCTGATCAGGGTACGGGAGTTGTCCGTGCGCATTGCTGCGACCGGGCACGTCCCTGATGGCGGGCATGACCTCTGTGATGGCGTCATAAGGTCCGACGCCGTACTCGCCGTAGTCGATACGCGGCAGGATGACGGTCTTCTCGGCATCCGATTCGGCGTAGCGCGGACGCGGGACGGGGGCGGGAGCCGGTGCCTCGTCGGAGGTGGTTCCGGTCTCGGGTTCGGAGGGGGCCTCCTCGACCGGGGCGGTGCCGCGCAGTGCCGCGACCTTCCGTCGCACGGCCGCTTCGATCGCGAGGATCTCGGGCACCTTGAGCAGGTACATCCCGACCAGCGCGACGAGCACCATGAGCACACCGTTGAGCCCGACCCGCACGAGCGAGCCGATGCCCCCGAAGCGGTCGGCAAGGACGTCGAGTTGCAGGAGACGGTCGGTGACGAGCACGACAATCGCCGCGGCGAGCGACGCGAGCACGACGTGCCAGACGGTGCGTCCGACGTTCGCCATCTGCAGGTCGCCGAGTGTGCGGTGCAGCAGATAGCCGCCGATGAACGCTCCGACGGTGAACGCGACGCCCGTGGCCGCGCCGAGGAGCAGCACCACCTGCTCGTCGTTCGCCGCGACGACGGGCGCCAGCGCGGACAGGCCGATCTTGACGGCGGTGATGCCGAGGATGATCCAGGTGGGGGTCCAGGCCTGTTCCCTGGCATAGAACACGCGCAGGTGGATGAGCACCAGCGCGTACGGGATGAGCGTGAACGCCGACCAGCTCACCGCCTGGCCGAGGCGTTCGGCGTTGCTGCCGCCGAAGTTGCCGTAGCCGTACAGCGCGGCGCCGACCTGCGAACCCGCGATCGTCAGGAAGGTGACGATCGGGATGAGCGAGATCATGGTGAGGCGGGTCGCGACGGACAGGTCGTCGACGACGGCCGGGGTGTCGTCCGCGGCGGCGTTGCGACTCAGGCGCGGCATGATCGCGGTGAGCACGGTGACCCCGAGGACGCCGTAGGGCAGCTGCAGCAGCAGCCACGCGTTGTTGTAGATCGCGGGACCTGCCTCGTCGGCGCCTGACGACACACGCGTGGCGAAGACCATTCCGGCCTGGCTGATCAGCACGTACAGCACGATCGCGGCGGCCATGCCACCGAACTGCCGGAGCCGGTCGTCGAGACCCCACAACGGCCTGAGATTGATGCCTTCGCGGCGCAGCGCGGGTACCAGGCACATCGCCTGCGTGATGACGCCGAGCAGCACGCCGATGCCGAGGACGAGCAGTTTCGGATCGCTCATCCGCACCGGATCGAGCGTGATCTCGCCCGGCATCAGGTAGTAGATCACCAGCACGGTGAGCACCACGAGGTTGTTGCACACCGGGGCCCAGGCGCCCGGCTTGAACACCTGCCGGGTGTTGAGGATGCCCGTGAACAGGCCCGACAACCCGTAGAACATGATCGCGGGCAGGAGCAGGTACGACAGCGCTGTGGTCAGCGACGTCGAGACCTTGCCGGACTCGTCGAGGAAGACGTGGGTGGTCAGGACCGGGGCTGCGGCCACCGCGAGAACGGTCGCCGTGCCGAGCAGCACCAGCGCCGTGGTGAACAGTCGCCGGACGAAGGCCTCACCGCCGTCGGGGTCCTCCCGCTCGGCCCGCACCAGCACCGGCACGACGATCGAGGTCAGGACGGCGCCGAGCACCAGCTCGGAGATCATGTTGGGGATCTGGTGCGCCACGGTGAAGGACGACGCGACGCTCGCACCGAGCAGGGTCAGGATGAGCAGCTGCTTGAGGAAGCCGGTGATGCGGCTGACCAGGGTCGCCACGGCGATGGAGCCGGTCGCCGCGAGCAGGCTCTGCGGCCTGCGGCGACCCGCACCGGCACCCGTGACGTCCGGTGAGGTGGTGGGAGAGTCCGACGGTCCCGGGTTCGGGTGTGTCTCCACGTCGTCCCGTGTGGAGTTCCCGGTCATTTCTCATACCCTTCGTCGGCTGGATCCGGCTCTCCCCGGAACCGGTGCAGAAGTCGCCTGCCCGCCAGGAACAGCAGGAGGGCTCCCGCACATCCCGTGACGACGGCGAGGATCTGGCCGTACGCATTGGAACGTACCGTCACCGTCGTCGAGCTGCCGAGAGGCAGGCCGGAGTCGGTGGTGAGTGCGAACTCCAACCGGAGGTTCCGCGAGTCGCTGATCTGAGCCGGCACCGTGAGGGTGCGGCTGCCACGCGGCGGGAGCTGGGTCGGCCCGATATCGGTGATGTCCACCGTGTCGGGCGCGTCCACCTGCAGCCGCACGGTGATGCCCACGGGCAGGTCGTTGCGCGCGGTGAGCAGCAGCGGACTCTGTTCGGACGTCAGGGTGTACACACCGCCGGTCGAGATGACCGTCACGGCGTCGTAGATGTCGTCGACGGCCTCCCGCACCTCGGAGGCGCGGTGCTCGCCGGTCGCGTAGGCACCGTCGGCGTCGGCACCGCGACGACCGGCCAGGCTCATCGCGCGCAGCAGGTCCTCGCGCAGCGGGGCGGTGAACTGCTGCGGGGTGAGCTGGGCCTGCGGGTCCTCGACCAGCGCCGTCTGGATCGCGTCGAGGCGGCCGATCTGTTCCTCGGCCTCGGACACGACCGTCGCGGAGGCGCCGTCGGTGATCGCCTGCTCGGGATAGACCAGCATCGAGGCCGTCGGGTCGTTCGCGGTGTTCGCGGCCGCGTCGACGAGCGCGGCGAGCGGTCGCGGCGTGGTCAGGCCCGAGCGGACGAGCGTGGAGAGCATCGACAGCACGGAGGCGGCGTCGTCGGGCGATGCCGACCAGTTCTGCGGCGGCGCGAACAGCACCGATCGGCCTGCGACCGGCAGTGCCGCCCCGGTGACCTCGCTGACCGTCGGCACCATGGCCGGCCAGGCCAGCGCGCCGAGGGCGTCCTGCAGGCGGGCCGTCGAGGAATCGCGGGAGAGGTCGTAGCGCGCCGAGGAGGGGACGAAGGACGGCGTCTGCGGGTCGGTGCCCATCCCGGCCAGTGCCGCGGACGCGGACGAGTCGAACAGGGCGGCGGTGAGGCCGGAGACACCGGAGATCCGGAAGCCGTTGCCGCCCGGCGCGGTGGACGGCGTCGACGACGTGCCCGCGAGCAGGGCGCGTCCGCCCTCGAGGGCGTTGTCGGACACCAGAGCGGTCACCGGGCCGTCGGCGGCGAGCATCGATCCGGTCTTCTCGGTGAGTACGCCGGAGTCGGGCCACATCACGCCCGGGGTGGAGGTGACGCCGAGGATGGAGTCGACGATCGTCGCCGGTGATTCGAGCGCGGAGTCGGTCAGGGACGAGTCGGCGAGGTCACCGAGCGCGGTCAGGTCGACCTGCGCGAACGGCACGGCCAACGTGCAGGTCGTCGCCGCGAGGGCACGCAACCGCTCGAGCCAGGCGACCGCGGCATCCGTGCCCGAGCCCGGACGCGCATCGCCGGTCGGTTCGTTCGGATCCTCGACGACGAGATAATCGCGCGTCATGTTCGCGACGGTCACGAGCAGGTCCGGGTCCACGGCCAGGCACAGTCCCTCGAGGACGCGGGGTTCGGTGCGGGCGGTGTCCTCGACGGCGCGCAGCAGACCGTCGAGCCTCCCGCCCTCGGTGAGCGAGGCCGCGAGGTCGTCGTCGACCAGGCGTACCGGCTCGGTGCCGGAACCGGCCACGCCGGCGGCGAGCCTCGGCCGATCGGCCAGTGGCCACAGCATCGTGACCGCGGCGGGGCGGGACACGTCGGGCGGTACGGCGGGGAACGCCTTCTCCTCGCGGTCGAGCCGGCCGTCGTCGGACGAGCGGGTCGTGCCCCGCGACCCGCCGTTCCCGGTTTCGGTCTCCTCGGTGACCTCGTCGCTCGCGGGAACCGCGAGCACGGGCAGCAGGAAGCGTGCGTCGTCGAGCCGGGCCGCCCCGCCGTATTCGGGGACCCCGTTGACGTTCACCAGCAGCGGGTAGACGCCGGGAGTGTCGATGTCGAGCGACGGCACGAGATCGGAGCGCAGCGGCAGTTCGAGTTCGAAGTCGGCACGTTCGCCCTGTCCCAGCCGGTCGGCGACCTCCTCGAACTCACCGACCGTGTCGAATCCGGCCTGGTCGAGGGACAGCGAGGTGCGCAGCGCTGCGGAGTCGGAGACCACCGGTGCGCGCTGCAGCCGCACCCAGACGTCCTCGACGTCCCGGTCGCCGATGTTCGCCACTGTGCCGCGGACCGTGACGACGGACTCGCTCGTGATAGTCACCGTCTGCGGCGTCACCTCGTCGATGCTCAACTCGAGGAAGCGCGGCTCGTCGGGGTCGGTCTGGGCTGCGGCCGGGTTCGCCGTGGCCGTCGGGAGAAGAGTCGTCGGCAGAAGAGGCGTCACGCCTGCCGTTGTGAGGACGAGTACGAGCACGGCGAGCACCGCGGCGCCCGCCCGGGACACCACCACCGTCATCCGCGTGGGGCCCCCGGTTCGTCGGCATCGGGGAGTCGTGTGTGGTCCATCTCGGCGATGAGCTGATCGGCGATGTCGGCGAGCTTGCGTTCGTCGGCGTACGCCAGGCGGGTCCGCAGTTCGCGCAGCGGCACCCACGCCACCTCGGTGACCTCGACGTCCGCGTCGGAGAGTTCTCCGCCGAGATAACGCAGCAGATAGTGGTGCACGGTCTTGTGGACCCGGCGGCCCTCGGTGACGAACCAGTAGTCGATGCTGCCCAGCTCGGCGAGCACCGAACTGCGCACGCCGGTCTCCTCGCGGACCTCGCGCATCGCGGTTTCCTCGGCGGTCTCACCCTGCTCGATGTGGCCCTTCGGCAACGACCACAGCAGGCGTCCCCGCCGGTCGGTGCGGCCGATCAGGGCTGCGCAGAGTTTCTCGGGCGGACCACCGAGTCCGTCGACCACCAGACCTCCCGCGGAAGTCTCGCGGACGGTCCGCATGCGAGGTCCGGGCGAAGCGGACGATCCGGGCGAAGCACCGTGTGCGGTCTTCTTTGCGCCCGCGCCACGCCGCCGCGAGCTGCGGCGGTTACGGTTGGCACGTTCGGCGGGCGACACCTCATAGATAGTAGATGGACCGACGTCGGTCCCGGCTCAACCACACGAACGCGCTGCTCGGTAAGGTGCAAAGACGTGAACTCCCCCACCGCAGACACCGACCGTCGTACCCGGCTGCTCGCCGGAGCCGAGGCCACTCTGCGCGATCTGTCCGACATCCTCGCCCCGCTGGGGGCGCGATTCGCCGAAGCCGGACACGAGCTGTATCTCGTGGGGGGCAGCGTGCGCGACGCGGTGCTCGGTCGCCTCGGCACCGACCTCGACTTCACCACCGATGCGCGTCCGGAGGTCGTGCAGGAGCTGCTGCGCGGATTCGTCGACCACCAGTGGGACACGGGTATCGACTTCGGGACCATCAGTGCGGTGAAGGGACTCGAGCAACTCGAGATCACCACCTTCCGCAGCGACGCCTACGACCGTGTCACGCGTCACCCCATCGTGAAGTACGGCACGAGTCTCGAGGACGATCTCGTGCGCCGCGACTTCACCGTCAATGCGATGGCCGTGCGGATCGGACCGGACGGTGCGGGTGAGTTCGTCGACCCGCTCGGCGGCATGGACTCCCTGCTCGCCGGCGTGCTCGACACCCCGGCGAAGCCCGAGGACTCCTTCCACGACGATCCGCTGCGCATGCTGCGCGCGGCGCGGTTCGTCTCCCAGCTCGGCTTCGCCCTCACCGAGCGCGTGCACACCGCGATCGTCTCGATGGCCGACGAGATCCTGCGGATCAGCGCCGAGCGGGTGCAGGCCGAGCTCGACAAGCTGATCCTCGGCGACTATCCGATCGAGGGCATCGACACGATGGTCGAGACCGGTCTGGCGCAGCGGGTGATCCCCGAGATCCCCGCGATGAAGCTCGAGATCGACGAGCACCACCAGCACAAGGACGTGTACTGGCACTCGCTGACCGTCCTGAAGCAGGCCATCGACCTCGAGGACGGCGATCCCGATCTCGTCCTGCGGTGGGCCGCGCTGCTGCACGACATCGGCAAGCCCGGCACCAAACGCAACGAGCCGCAGGGCGGCGTCAGCTTCCACCACCACGAGGTGGTCGGAGCGAAGCTCGTGCGCAAGCGCATGCGCGCCCTCAAGTACTCGAAGCAGATGATCGAGGACGTCAGCCGTCTGGTCTTCCTGCACCTGCGCTTCCACGGCTACGGCAGGGGACAGTGGACGGATTCGGCCGTGCGCCGTTACGTGCACGACGCCGGGCCGCTGCTGCCGAAGCTCCACAAGCTGGTGCGCGCCGATTGCACGACCCGCAACAAGCGTCGGGCCGCCGCGCTGCAGGCCACCTACGACGGTCTCGAGGAACGGATCGAGCGCATCGCCGCCGAGGAGGATCTCGCCAAGGTCCGGCCCGACCTCGACGGCAACGCGATCATGGAACTGCTGGGTATCTCCGCAGGTCCGACGGTCGGCAAGGCGTGGAACTTCCTCAAGGAACTGCGGCTCGACCGCGGCCCGCTCGAGCGCGACGAGGCCGAGGCCGCGCTGCTCGAGTGGTGGGCACAGCAGCAGGAGGCCTGACTCCGAACGTCTGATCTCACATCGTCGTGACGGCGGCGTGAGCCAGATGTCACCGCGTGCTCACCGCGGGTGACGCCACCGCAACACCGCTTCTCCAGCATGGACACCGGCGTAGTCGAGACGGTGTCGAGGAGTTGCGGGATGCAGGACGAGATCACCACGGTGAAATCCACCTGCTCCTACTGCGGTGTGGGATGCGGGATGCTCCTCGACGTCGCCGTCGACCCGGAGACGGGTGACCGACGCGTGGTGAGGGCATACGGAGACAAGGATCACCCGACCAACAGGGGTCGGTTGTGCACGAAGGGCGCGACCAGCGCGGAGATGCTCGCGGCCGGGGGCCGGCTCGATACGGCGTGGATGCGTTCCGAGCGGGCGGCCGAGGTCGCCCCGCTCCCCTTCGACGATGCGATCGCCGAGACCGCGCGGCGCCTGAACGATATCGTCTCGGCCCACGGCTCCGACGCGGTGGCTCTCTACGTCTCGGGACAGATGTCGCTCGAGGCCCAGTATCTCGCGACGAAGCTCGCGAAGGGATACCTGCGCACCTCGCACATGGAATCGAACTCGAGACTGTGCATGGCCGGCGCCGCGACCGGGTACAAGCAGTCGCTCGGATCCGACGGCCCGCCCGGCTCGTACGAGGACTTCGACCGCGCCGACGTCTTCTTCGTGTCGGGTTCCAACATGGCCGACTGCCATCCCATTCTGTTCCTGCGCATGATGGATCGGGTCAAGGCGGGAGCGCGACTGATCGTCGTCGATCCGCGGCGCAGCGCGACCGCCGACAAGGCCGACCTGTTCCTGCAGATCGCGCCGGGCACCGACCTGGCGCTTCTCAACGGTCTGCTGCACCTGATCGTCGAGAACGGACACGTCGACCGCGACTTCGTCGAGAAGCACACCGACGGCTGGGACACGATGGAGTCCTTCCTCGCCGACTACCCACCGCACGTCGTCGCCGAAGTCACCGGCCTGGCCGAGGCCGACATCCGCACCGCGGCGCAGTGGATCGGCGAGGCCGGGGAGTGGATGAGTTGCTGGACGATGGGTCTGAACCAGAGCACCCACGGCACGTGGAACACCAACGCGATCTGCAATCTGCACCTCGCGACCGGGGCGATCTCCCGCACCGGCAGCGGGCCGTTCTCCCTCACCGGCCAGCCCAACGCGATGGGCGGCCGCGAGATGGGATACATGGGACCGGGTCTGCCCGGTCAGCGCAGTGTCCTCTCCGACGACGACCGCGCGTTCGTCGAAGATCGCTGGTCGCTGCCGCGCGGCACGCTGCGCACCGAGGGCGGCGCCGGCACCGTCGACATGTTCGAGCGCATGGCCGCCGGAGAGATCAAGGCGTGCTGGATCATCTGCACCAATCCCGTGGCGTCGATCGCGAATCGGAGCACCGTTCTCGAGGCACTCGGGAAGGCCGAGCTGGTGATCGTGCAGGACGTCTATCGCGAGACCGAAACCGCTTCGTACGCAGACGTTCTCCTACCTGCGGCTCTGTGGGCCGAATCCGAGTATGTCACCGTCGGATCCGACCGCACCGTCAATCTTCTACAGCAGGCCGTCGAACCCGTCGGTGAGTCGCTGCCCGACTGGGAGATCATCGCGCGGGTCGCGCAGGAGATGGGTTTCGGCGACGCCTTCGACTATTCGAGTGCCGAGGAAATCTTCGAGGAGATCACCGGATTCGCGAATCCGCAGACCGGCTACGACCTGCGCGGCATGACCTACGACCGACTGCGGGAAGGGCCCGTGCAGTGGCCGTGCCCGCCGGAGTCGGCCGCGACACGGCACCCCGTCCGCTATCTCAACGACGGGACGAGCCGGACCCCGGTGGTGCGCGAGGACGGTTCCCGTCCGCGACTGGCGTTCGCGACCCCAGACGGCCGCGCTCGTTTCTTCCCTCGCCCGCACATGCCCGCCGCGGAAATGCCGGACGACGACCACCCCTTCGTCCTGAACACCGGACGCGTCCCGCACCAGTGGCACACCCTCACCAAGACCGGGAAGGTCGAGAAACTCACCAAACTGAATCCCGGACCGTTCGTCGAGATCAATCCCGATGATGCACAGCGACTGTCGATCGTCGATGGCGACCGGGTCGAGATCGCATCGCGGCGCGGCCGGGCCGTGCTGCCGGCCGTCGTCACCGACCGGGTGCTGCCCGGGAACTGCTTCGCGCCCTTCCACTGGAACGACCTCTTCGGCGACGATCTCGCCATCAACGCCGTGACGAACGACGCCGTCGACCCGGCATCTCTGCAGCCCGAATTCAAGGTCTGCGCCGTGTCGGTGGAGAAGGTCGCGGGTGCGGTCGAACCGGTGCTCGAGAGCGGTTCGGTGCTCGACCGTCTCGAGTCTGCGCTGGGACTCGGGACGATTCCCGCACCCACCTTCGACGACGCCGAACGAGGTTATCTCGCAGGTCTTCTCGCCGGACTCAGGACGGCGGAGATCACTGCCGCGCCGACCCTTCCGCCGACCGCGCCGTTCCCGGCCGACAAGCGGGTATGGGTCGACGGACTGCTCGCCGGGATGTACGCGCACTCGGCCCCGGTTCCCGACGCGACGTCCACCGAGGCGGTGCCGGACGGGCCGGTCGTCGTGGTGGCCTGGGCGTCGCAGACGGGCAACGCCGAATCCTTCGCGGCGAGTTGCGCACAACGGCTCCGCGATGCCGGTCGGGCCGTGCGGCTGAGGGGGCTGAACGAACTCGACGTCGCCGCGCTGGCCGACATCGACGACCTCGTGGTCGTCACGAGCACCTTCGGCGACGGCGACCCACCCGACAACGGCGGGTCGTTCTGGCGGTCGCTCGCGGCGGACACCGCGCCCGAACTGAGCGGAACGCGTTACGCAGTAATGGCTTTCGGAGATTCGAGCTACGACGATTTCTGCGGCTTCGGGCGCCGTGTCGATGACCGTCTGAGCACTCTCGGTGCGACCCGCCTGGCCGAGCGCGTCGACTGCGAACCCGGAGAGGACGAGCGCGCGCAGAACTGGCTCGACGCCCTCGTACCGCTGCTGGGAGGCTCGACGACCCCGGTCGCATCGGCTGCTCCCGCAGCCCCTGCCTATACCCGCAACTCGCCGCTCGTCACCCGGATCACCCGCAACATCGCACTGAGCGGTGCGGGTTCGGCGAAGGACGTACGTCAGTTCGGATTCGAGATCTTCGATCCAGCATTCGAATACGAGGCCGGCGACGCACTCGGGGTGATGCCGACGAACGGCCCGGAGGCCGTCGACGAATGGCTGCAGGTCACCGCCCTCGACCCGGAGACCGCCGTCGAACTCGGCGACCGTCCTACCGTGCCGCTGCGCGAGGCCGCGACCCGTCACCTCGACATCACCCGGGTGACACCGGAACTGCTCCGGTTCGTGCAGAAGCAGAGCGGCAGTGCCGAACTCGCGAAACTCCTGCGACCGGGCAACAAGATCGAGCTGCAGCAGTGGCTGTACGGGAGGCAGGCGATGGACGTCATCGCCGAGTACCCGTTCAAGGCGCCCTGGGACGAATGGAAGGACCTCCTCGGCCGTCTGCGTCCGCGCCTGTACTCGATCTCGTCGAGCCCGAAGACGAACCCGCGCGAGGTACAACTGACGGTGTCGGTGGTGCGCTACGAATTCGAGGGTCGATCCCGGGCGGGCGTGTGCTCGTCGTTCCTCGCGGATCACAGCAAGGGTGTGGACATCCCGATCTTCGTGCAGCGCAACGAGCACTTCCGGCCACCGGCACCCGAGACCGACATGATCATGGTCGGTCCCGGTACGGGCATCGCACCGTTCCGCGGTTTCCTCCACGACCGTCGCGAGGCCGGGCACACGGGCCGCAACTGGTTGTTCTTCGGCGACCAGCGATCCGAGACCGACTATCTCTACCGCGACGAGATCGAGTCGATGCACGCCGACGGTTTCCTCACCGAGCTGGGACTGTCCTTCTCCCGCGACCAGCGGCAGAAGATCTACGTGCAGGACCGGATGCGCGAGCATGGTGCGCAGGTGTGGAAGTGGCTGCAGAACGGTGCCCACTTCTATGTGTGCGGCGACGCCGGACGTATGGCGAAGGACGTCGACGCGGCCCTGCGCGAGGTGGTGCAGGCACACGGACGGCTCGACCGCGACGCCGCCGCGGCGTACGTCGAGCAGATGGCCGCCGACAAGCGGTACGTCCGCGACGTCTACTGATCTGCTTGCCGGTCCGCAGATGCGGATATAACGTAGCGTTCATGACGCATCTGCGGAGACACGCGTGACCGCCCTCCGGATCCGCGACGCCGCGTCGCTGCTGGGGGTCAGCGACGACACGGTCCGTCGCTGGATCGACCAGGGGCTGCTGCGCGCCGGCAAGGATTCCGCCGGACGCAAGACAGTCGACGGTCGCGAGCTGGCGGAGTTCGCCCGCGCTCAGGCCGACGCCGGTCCCGATCCGCTCGGGGTGGGCAGCTCCGCTCGCAATCGCTTCGTCGGGCTGGTCACGCGCGTCGTCTCCGACACCGTCATGTCGCAGGTGGAGATGCAGTGCGGTCCGCACCGCATCGTCTCGCTCATGAGCACCGAGGCCGTGAACGAACTCGGTCTCGAGCCGGGCAGCATCGGGGTGGCCGTCGTCAAGGCGACCACCGTCATCGTCGAGACATCCGGAGGGGACGGATGAGGCGCCGGGCGCTCGCCGCGTTCGCTGCCGGTCTCACCGCTGCGGCACTGACGTCGTGCGGCACCGGCGGTGGCTCGGATGTCCTCACCGTCTATGCGGCGGCCTCGCTCCGGGCGCCGTTCACCGAGATCGCCGAACGATTCGAGGAGGCGAACCCCGGAGTGACGGTGGAATTCTCGTTCGCCGGCTCGTCCGATCTCGAGACCCAACTCGAGCAGGGGGCACCCGCCGACGTCTTCGCCTCCGCCGACACCCGGACGATGGACACCGCCGTCGCGGCCGGACTCGTTGCCGGTGAGCCGATCCCGTTCGCGACCAACACGCTCACGATCGTCACCGAACCGGGGAACCCGAAGAACGTCACCTCGTTCGACGATCTCACCGGCGACGGTCTCTCGGTGGTCGTGTGCGCGCCCCAGGTGCCGTGCGGGGCGGCCACCGAGCGACTCGAGGAGACCGCCGGTGTCGAGCTCGCGCCGGTGTCCGAGGAATCGTCGGTGACCGACGTGCTCGGCAAGGTCACCTCCGGTCAGGCCGACGCCGGTCTGGTCTACGTCACGGACGCGAGGGGGGCCGGCGAGAAGGTCACCGTCGTCCCCGTCCCGGAAGCCGCGGAGATCGTCAACATCTATCCCGTTGCACCATTGTCGAATTCCCGAAATCCCGGTCGCGCCGACGCCTTCGTGCGCTTCGTCACCGGCACGGGCGGTCGTGCCGTCCTGGCCGACGCAGGATTCGGTGCACCGTGACCGCGACGGGACTGCCCCGGTGGTTGTTCGTTCCCGCGGCACTCGGGTTGCTGTTCGTCGTCGTGCCCCTGGTGTCGATGCTGCTCACCGTCGACTGGACGACCTTCCCCTCGCTGGTGACATCCCCGGCGTCCCTCGACGCGCTCGTCCTGAGCCTGCGTACCTCCGCGGCCGCCACGATCCTGTGCATCCTGCTCGGCGTTCCTCTCGCAATGGTGCTGGCGCGCAGTAGCTTCCGGTGGATATCGGTGATCCGCGGGTTCGTCCTGCTGCCGCTCGTGCTGCCCCCGGTCGTGGGCGGTATCGCCCTGCTCTACACCTTCGGTCGTCGCGGACTGATCGGTGAGCACCTCGATGCGCTCGGGATCCACATCGCCTTCACCACCACCGCGGTCGTGCTCGCGCAGACCTTCGTCGCACTGCCCTTCCTCGTCACGAGTCTCGAAGGTGCGCTGCGCAGTGCGGGTTCACGCTACGAGGACGTCGCGGCGACACTCGGTGCGCGTCCCACGACGGTCTTCCGGCGCATCACCCTGCCCCTCGTGCTGCCCGGCCTGGTCTCCGGTTCGGTACTCGCATTCGCCCGCGCACTGGGCGAATTCGGCGCGACCCTCACCTTCGCCGGCAGCCTCCAGGGTGTGACGCGCACGCTGCCGCTCGAGATCTATCTGCAGCGGGAAACCGATCCCGATGCCGCCGTCGCGCTGTCGCTCGTGTTGATCCTGGTGGCCGTCGTGATCGTCGTGGCCGTGTACTCGCGGCGGAAGGACCGCCCGCTGTGAGCCTGACGGTGCGGGCCCGGGTCGCCGCACGCGACGTCGACGTCGACCTCGAGGTCGCGCAGGGTGAGATCGTCGCGGTGCTCGGCCCCAACGGAGCCGGCAAGTCGACGCTGCTGGGAGTGGTCTCCGGTCTGCTGCGTCCCGATGCGGGTCGCGTGGAACTCGACGGTCGCGTCCTCACCGATACCGCGACCGGCGTCACCGTCGCTCCGCACGACCGGTCGGTGGTGCTGCTCGCCCAGCAGGCGCTGCTCTTCCCGCACCTGACGGTCGCGGACAACGTCGAGTTCGCACCGCGCAGTGCGGGTGCGGGTCGGCGTGAGGCCCGTGTGCGCGCCGAGAGGTGGCTGCAGGAGGTCGATGCCGCAGCACTCGCCGATCGTCGTCCGCACGAGTTATCGGGTGGGCAGGCGCAACGGGTCGCACTCGCACGTGCCCTCGCGGCCGAACCGCACCTGCTGTTGCTCGACGAGCCGATGGCCGCGCTCGACGTCACCGCGACACCGGTGTTGCGGTCGTTGCTGCGACGCGTCCTGCGCGACAGTGGACGCACGGGCCTGCTCGTCACCCACGACCCGCTCGACGTGCTCGCTCTCGCCGATCGGGTGATCGTGATCGAGGCCGGGCGGATCGTCGAGGACGGGCCGGTGCGCGGGGTGCTGACCCGGCCGCGCAGTGCCTTCGCCGCCCGCATCGCGGGGAGCAATCTCGTCACCGGCATCGTGCGAGCTGAGGCGCTGGAATCCGCGGACGGTCTCGTCCACGGCCGCGTCCACGACGACTGCGTCCCGGGTACGGCCGCCGTCGCCGTCTTCGCGCCGTCGGCGGTCGCCGTCTACACCGAGGCCCCGCACGGGAGCCCGCGCAACGCCCTGAGGGTGAGGATCGCGGAACTCGAGGCGCAGGGTTCGTCGGTGCTCGTGCGATCGGATACGGGTATCGCCGCGGAGATCACGACGGCGGCACTCGCCGACCTCGACGTCCATCCGGGTGACTCCGTATGGTTCGTCGTCAAGGCCACGGAGGTGGGGATCCATCCGGCCGCGCTGCGCACGTGATCGCTACTGCCGCGTGCGGCGCACGACGAGCACGGCGACGAGCCCGATCAGGTAGACGACCCCACCTGCGACGGCCAGCTCGGGTGTGCGTCCGTCGGGGTCGATGACGAAGGCCGCCACGACGATCGCGCCGAGGAAGGCGATGTTGAAGACGGTGTCCTGCAGCGCGAAGACCTGACCTCGGCGCGCGTCGTCGATATCGATCTGCATCGCGGCGTCGCCGGTGAGTTTGATGGTCTGACCGGCGAGGCCGAGCAGAAAGGCCGCGACGAGCAACGGTCCGGCCGACACGGTGGTGACGAACGCGAACTGCACGATCGCGGCGGCGATCAACCCGACGGTGACGGTGCACGGCCGGCCCAGCCGCGGGATCAGGATCGGTGCGAGCACCGCTGCGAGGAGCATGCCGGTGGCGGTGCAGGCGACCGCGACACCGAATCCGGAGAATCCCGCGAGCAGGTCGGAGCCATTCTCCTCGGCACGCAGGACGAGCACCATGATGAGCGTGTCGATGCCGAACACGATGCGGTGCGCGCCGATTCCGAGCATCGCGATCGTCACGCCAGGAGCTTCGAGGACGGCTCCTGCACCGGTCCGCAGACCCGACAGGACGGTGGGGATCACGGCCCGGGGACGTATTCCCTCGGGGCCGAGGGCATTCGCGGCGAATCCCGCTGCGGCGACCGCACCGACGAGCGAACCGCTCACTCCGAGGAGGACGGCCGTCCCGGAGCCAGTGTCGCCCGCGCCCACGAATCCTATGGTCGCGACCGCCGTGGCGGCCCCGACCGCCGAGACACCCGAACCGACCGTCGCCAGAACGGAATTGACCGGGACGAGCCACGACTGGGCGACCACGTGTGGGAGCGAGGCCGAGACGCCCGCCAGGACGAATCTGCTCACACCGATGGCGGCGAGCGCGAGCAGCATGAGTGGGGTCTGCGGTCCCCCGAGGAGCAACACGGCCGCCGCTGCCGCGATGAACACTCCGCGGAGCAGGTTGGCCCAGACGAGGACGAGGCGCCGGTCCCACCGGTCGAGCAGGGCGCCGGCGAACGGACCGATCACCGAGTACGGCAACAGCAGCACCGCGAAGCCTGCCGCGATCGTCACCGGGTCGGTGTGACGTTCGGGGTTGAACAGGATCGCCCCGCCGAGTGCGGCCTGGAACAGTCCGTCACCGAACTGGCTCGCGAACCGCACTCCGGTCAGTCGTACGAGACCCGGCGAGTTCCGCAGGGCGGTTGCGGTCGATCGCCACGCCCGCTGCCTGGACTGCTGCCCGGAGTCTCGCACAAGCACGACACTATCGGCTCCGCCACCATTCGACGGTGCGGGCGGCCGCCTCGTCGAGCGGGGTGGGCGACAGGCCGAGTACCTGTTCGGTGCGGGTCGAGTCCATGACGAACGGGGCATCGAACTGGTAGAGCATCTCGGCGAATTCCTTCATGTCCCGGTTCACGTGGCCGCCGGCCCGCACCAGCCAGGACGGGATCGTCCCCACCGCGGGCGCGGGCAGGCCGGCCGTCCGCGTGAAGGCGGTGGCGATCTCGCGCTGTGCCACGGCCGGTCCGGTGGGTGCGTGGATCACGGTGTTCCACACGGTCGGCTCCCCCGCTGCCGCGATCATCGCCGCGGCCAGGTCGGGAACGTAGGTGAACGAATGCGGGACGTCGGCCGAGCCGAGCACCCGCACCTTCTTCCCGGCGAGCACGGTGGGCACCATGCGTTCGCCGGCCATCGCGTTCAGTACCCGCGGACCGAAGAAGTCCGACGCGACCACGCTCACCGTCGGTGCGCGATGCGCTGCCCGGGCGGCGAGGAGCTGCCGTCGGACCCCGCGCTTGCCGGTGTCGGCCTCGCGGGGCGAGTCCTCGGTCATGACCCGGTCGGGTTCGCTGTACGAGTAGAGGCTCTCGGGGAAGACGACGACCGTCTTCTCCGACAGGTTCGCGGCGGCGTCGAGAACGACCCGCTCGGCGACGGGGAGTTCGCGTGCCCACACGTCGGCGCGGTAGGCCGACCCGTGGACGCACATGTACACCGCGTCGGCAACAAGTCCGTCTTCGTCGACGAGTGCTGCGGCCACGGCCTCGGGATCCGTGACGTCGACACGCAGGCGTTCGATGCCCGCGCCTTCCGGTCCACTGCCCGATCGGGTGAGAACGCGCACGCGATGTCCTTGTGCGGCAATCTGTTCGGCGACGGTCCAGCCGACGGGTCCGGCTCCTGCGACCACCTGGAGATGCGACATGATTCCTCGCTTCGGAAAAGTGTGAGCACTGCTCTCTGATGACGTCGACGATCCTCCGTGCAGCCGTGCTTGTCAAGAGCAGTGCTCTCATTTGTTGACGGTGCTCTCTGTTCGACGGCAGAATGGTCCGGTGACGACACCACGGGCGCGCGCACGCGCACAGACGATGGCCGACATCCTCCGGATCGGCCGCGAGCATCTCGGCACCCACGGAGCGGCGGCGCTGTCGCTGCGTGCCGTCGCCCGAGACCTGGGCGTCGTCTCCTCCGCCGTCTACCGCTACGTCTCGAGCCGCGACGAGCTGCTCACCCTGCTCGTCGTCGACGCCTACGACGAACTCGGCGACAGTGTCGACCGTGCCGTCGACGCAGTCGACCCCTCCGATCACCGCGAACGGTTTCTCACCCTCGGCCGGGCGGTGCGCTCGTGGGCGCTGGCCGAACCGGCCCGCTACGGGTTGCTGTTCGGCAGTCCGGTGCCCGGTTACGCTGCCCCGGCCGAGCGCACCACCGCACCCGGTATCCGCGTGGTCCTGCGACTGGCCCGGATCGTGGACGAGGCCCACGCCGCGGGTGTATTGGACGACACGGCCGCTGCCCCACCTCCGGAGAGCCTGGGGGAACCGCTGGGCCGGATCCGGGACGAGTTCTCCCTCACGGCCCCGGATTCCGTACTGGCACGCGGTCTCTGGGTGTGGCCGTCGTTGTTCGGGTCCGTGAGCTTCGAGGTCTTCGGGCAGTACGGCCCCGACACTTTTCCGGACCGCGAGGTCCTGTTCGAACATCATCTCGCCCTGTTGGCACAGACCGTCGGGTTCCACCCCACGCGCCGGTGACGGCGGTGACAGAATGGCTGACGTGGCGCAGCATCAGGACGAACCCGAGGACCGCACCGCACCCTCGACACCCAGGGTGCGGGCCGGAAGCCTGCTCGTCTCCGCCACCGATCTCACCGAGCCGACCTTCCGCCGCACCGTCGTCTACATCATCGAGCACACCGATGCCGGCAGCTTCGGTGTCGTCCTGAACCGCATCAGCGACACCTCCGTCGACGCCATGCTGCCGCAATGGTCGTGGCTCGCCGCCGAACCGAAGACCCTGTTCGTAGGCGGTCCCGTCCACCGCAGTTCGGCGCTGTGCCTCGGCACGCTGCGGGTGGGGGCCGACATCACCGACGTCCCCGGCATCCGCCACGTCGACGGCCGAGTGGTGATGATCGACCTCGATGTCGATCCCGGGCACATCGCCCACTACGTCGAGGGTGTGCGGATCTTCGCGGGATACGCGGGGTGGAGCGCAGGTCAGCTCGACGGCGAACTACGCAACGACGACTGGATGGTGGTCTCGGCACTGCCCACCGATGTGCTCGCCCCCGCGCACCTCGACGTGTGGGCGAGGGTGCTGCGCCGGCAGCCGCTGCCGATGGCGTTGCTCGCGACGCACCCCATCGAGGTCGAGCGCAACTGAGCCCCCCTCGGGCGACCGGGACCGGTCAGCGGGCGTCGGCGAGAGTGTTGAGCGCGCCGGCCATCTCCTCGGCCCTCGTTGCGGTCACGGTGAATTCGTGTCCCGAGGCCGTGGTCACCACGACGGCAGGCCCGGTGCGCGTGACCAGGCCGTACCGCTTGCCGCCCTTGGCCCGCAGGCCCCAGCCGCCCCAGTCCTGGAACGGGCGGGTCTCGGTGACCTTCGCCCCGACGATCTCGTCGAGGTCGTATCCGAGCGCGTCGGTGGCCAGATTCGACACCCGGATCCCGTCCGCGTCGACCACCACGGTGTAGCGGAGCAGACCCAGCACGAGCAGAGCGACGGGCGCGATCAAACCCAGCGGCCACCAGCTCTGCGTCGCACCGCACACGACGAGCGCGGGGATCAGGACGAGCAGCGACAGTCCCGCCGTCGTGCCCACACCGGTGCCCACCTGCTCGACGATCGGCAGTTCGGCACGACCGCGCGGCAGCGCCGGATCCGGAGCGGCGGTCGCCGCCTTCCGCTCCCGACCGTCGCGCAGGAGCCGTCCCCCGAACCAGCCCACCGCGATACCCACCCACATGCCGAGCACCGCCGGCCAGCCCTCCAACGCGGCCTGCGTGGCGTCGGTCGTGTCGAGCTGCCCCGCGAGACCGGCCAGGAACAGTGCGGTGATCGTGCCGGTGACCCCGAGACCGATCGCGAGCATGTAGCGACGCATGAGCAGTTGCGCCTGCGCGATCGCGGCGATCGCGCAGCACCCTCCCCCGACGAGCACGATCAGCAGGGCGGCGGTCCACGCCGAGGTCATGGGTGGTCCGAACGAATCGGGTGTCGTGCCCGACCAGTGCGTGGCGATCTCCTCGGGCAATCGTGGGATCCACGAGCGGGTGAGCACGAGTACGGCCACGGCACACAGCAACGGAACGGCCAGTCCGAGCAGCGCACCGACGGGGTCGACCTGACGCGTCGTCATGGGGTCAGCTTAGGGTGCGGGCCTCCACCGGCGCCGTCCTCGTTCCGCTCTCGTCGAACCATCCGTCGGGTCGCAGGTCGCCACCGAACCGGGGCATGTACTCGGTACACGCGAGTCGCGAGACGAGGCTGCGCCGGCTGTTCACACCGGTCTTTGTGAAGATGTTCTTCAGGTGGTCCTGCACGGTGTACGGGCTGATGAACAACCGACTCGCGATCTCGTTGCGAGACCGTCCGGCGAGCACTTCGACGAGTACTTCCGATTCGCGTGGCGTCAGACCGTAGGCGGCGGTGACCAGGGCGACGATCTCGGGCAGGCGTGCCCGCTCGAAGGTCATGACGACGCGGCCGGTCTCGTCGAAGATCGCGGCGCGCAGTACGAGCCATTCGCCGTCGAGGGTGCGGACACGCACATCCGCGGGCACGGGTCGTGTTCTACGGACCTGACGGGCGATCACATGCGCCGGTCCGGGGCGCCCCCGAGCGGGACTCTCCCAGCCGAGGCGTTCGAAGAAGATCATCGCTGCGGCAGTGACGGAATCGAATTCGTCGTCCGCCCCGATTACCACCACGGCCGGACCCGAGCATTCGCAGGCGGTGCCCTCGACGACCGTGTTCCGTGTTCGTGCGGATGCGTGCCGGATCAACGTGGTGCGGAATCCGTTCGCGATGTCGTCGAGAACGTCGTCGAGCATCGTGAGTTCGGCGTCGGAGAAACCTCGGCCCGACGCGCGGAGCAGATCACCGACACCCCAGCACCGACGGTCTCCGCCCCGGAAGACCAGCTGCACTTCGTGTCCCATGCCCAGATGCGACACGAGTTCGAGATACCGCCTGTTGCCGTATCCCGGTCCGCGGCCGGAGGGTTCTTCGAGCCGCCGCACTCCGGACCGGTGCTGCATGAGCGCGTAGAGGCTGTCCGGATCGAGGTCCGGACCGTACTCGAACTCGATCGACAATCGGAGTACCTCGGCCGGGTCGTCGAGGCCGCGGGTGGTGAAGCCGGTGGGAACCCCGACGGCCGGGTCCACGGGTGCGACACAACCACCGTCGTACGGAATGAAAGCGCCGAGCACATCCATCACGAACTCGCGAAACTGCGCCCCGTCCGCAGCCGCGGATGCTGCGTCGTGGATGCCTGCCCTCAACCGCTGTGCAGAGCGCATATCCCGAAGTATCCCCCTCGAATGTGGGATTGAGAACACCTCACGCGGCGACGAGGCTCCATGGACACGGGGACATTCATCCGGAAGTCGAGGTACCCGCCATGACCACCACTCACGCCACGCCGTTGTCCGCCGAGGATCTGGAGGTCGTGCATCTGATCCACTCCGCTCTACGCCGGGACACCGAACGTCTCGCCGACTTCGCGCAGAAGTGGCGGACCGCCGATCCCGGCACGCACGATGCGCTGCTCCTTGGCTGGCACGGATTCAGCACCGAACTGCACACGCACCACTCCGTCGAGGACGTCTACGTCTGGCCGTTCATGCGGCCACGCCTCGCACACGATGCGGGGGCGATGGAGGTGCTCGATGCGATGGAGGCCGAGCATTCCGTGATCGACCCGGCGTTGGCGGAGATCGAGGCTGTGCTCGACGACCGGGAGACGGCGACCGAGCGGCTCGGCGGTCTGCTCGACGGTCTCGTCACGTCGCTGGGTGCTCACCTCGCGCACGAGGAACGGGACGCCTTCCCGCTGATCGAACAATCCATCACCAAGGAGGAATGGCACGACATCTCGATGCGGGCGTTCGCGCAACTGGACAAGCGCGAGGTCTCCGAAATGCTGCCCTACCTCTTCGAGGGAGCACCGAAGGACCGCGTGGCCGTCGTGCTGAAGAGTCTCCCGGTACCGGTGCGGGTGCTCAACCGGTTCTGGTGGACACCGCGCTACGCACGGGAGCGCCGCTGGGCGTGAGGACTGCCGGTGGGAGGACCGTCAGGCGGTCGGCTCGCACGCCCCGCGCAGGCTGCACGCCCCGCACGAGGTACCGCAGCCGGCTGTCTCCTCCGGCTTCGTCGCCGCAGCGACCCGCGCTGCGACGGATCCGCCGGCTCCGGCGGTGATCAGGGCGGCCACCACGGTGACGACGACTGCGATGATCCCGGCGACGGTGGGCAGCGTCAGCGACGCGACACCACCGAGGGCGAGGAGCACCGCGGACCCGAGCATGCTGGGTGCGGCAACCTTGTTGGCCAGGGCGAACGCCGCGTCGTCACGCAGCGCGTCGGGGGTGCGCACACCGGCCCAGCGGTTGCGCGGGAGCTTGCCGGTCAGTGCCGCGACACCCACCGCGCCGACGACGAGAGCGAGCACGAAGAGCAGGACAGCGACGATGAGCACCCGACCAGGATACGCGGCCGGTGGTGCCACCGGTCTGCGCGGGTGCGGGCACGTTCTACCCTGGTGGGAGCACTCACACGCCCGGCCGAGTAGATAGTGATCACCGTGACCCGTCCCGAACAGACCTCCCAGCACGAACCCGGCAGCACTCCGCAGCATCGGTACACCGCCGAGCTCGCGGGGCGGATCGAGCAGCGCTGGCAGGAGCTCTGGCGCGAGCGCGGCACCTTCCACGCCCCCAATCCGGTGGGCGATCTCGCCGGCGAGGTGCCCTCCGACAAGCTGTTCGTGCAGGACATGTTCCCGTACCCCTCGGGCTCGGGCCTGCACGTGGGGCACCCGCTCGGGTACATCGCCACCGACGTGTATGCGCGCTTCAACCGCATGCAGGGCCGCAACGTGCTGCACACCCTCGGTTACGACGCCTTCGGTCTGCCGGCCGAGCAGTACGCCGTGCAGACGGGCACGCACCCGCGCACGACCACCGAGGCCAACATCGGGAACATGAAGCGGCAGCTCTCCCGGCTCGGTCTCGGGCACGACGAGCGTCGCTCGGTCGCGACGACCGACGTCGACTTCTACCGCTGGACGCAGTGGATCTTCCTGACGATCTACAACGCCTGGTACGACCGCGAGGCCGGCCGGGCGCGTCGCATCTCCGAACTCGAGGCCGAATTCGCCGACGGCACGCGTCGTCTCGAGGACGGACGCGACTGGGCGTCGCTGTCGGAGGGTGAGCGCGCCGACGTCATCGACTCGTACCGCTTGGTCTACCGGTCGGATTCGCTCGTCAACTGGTGCCCGGGTCTGGGCACGGTGCTCGCCAACGAGGAGGTCACGGCCGACGGCCGCTCCGAGCGCGGCAACTTCCCGGTCTTCCGGAAGAACCTGCGCCAGTGGATGATGCGGATCACCGCCTACTCCGACCGCCTGATCGACGATCTCGAGCATCTGGACTGGACCGACAAGGTCAAGTCCATGCAGCGCAACTGGATCGGGCGCTCGCACGGCGCCCAGGTGAAGTTCGCCGTCGCCGACCACGATTCGGCGATCGAGGTGTTCACCACCCGGCCCGACACCCTGTTCGGTGCCAGCTACGTGACCCTCGCTCCCGAGCACGAACTCGTCGACCGGATCGTCGCCGCGTCCTGGCCCGAGGGCGTCGACCAGCGCTGGACCGGTGGCGCCGCCGATCCGGCTGCCGCGGTCGCGGCCTACCGCGCGTCGATCGCCGCGAAGTCCGATCTCGAGCGGCAGGAGTCGAAGGAGAAGACCGGTGTCTTCCTCGGCGCCTACGCCGTGAACCCGGTCAACGGCGAGCGACTGCCGATCTTCATCGCCGACTACGTCCTCACCGGCTACGGTACCGGCGCGATCATGGCCGTTCCCGGCCACGACCAGCGCGACTGGGAGTTCGCGACCGCCTTCGGTCTGCCCATCCGCGAGGTCATCTCCGGCGGCGACGTCACCGCCGAGGCGTACACCGGCGACGGTGTGCTGGTGAACTCCGGCCTGCTCGACGGTCTCGACGTCGCCGAGGCGAAGAAGACGATCGTCGCGAAGCTCGAGGCGGACGGCGCCGGACGCGGCACCATCCAGTACAAGCTGCGCGACTGGCTGTTCGCGCGGCAGCGGTACTGGGGCGAGCCCTTCCCGATCGTCTACGACGAGCAGGGACGCGCCCATGCTCTGCCCGAATCCGCTCTGCCCGTGGAACTTCCCGAGGTGGAGGATTACGCGCCGGTCTCCTTCGATCCGGACGACGCCGATTCCGAACCGTCCCCGCCGCTCGCGAAGGCGGTGGATTGGATGAACGTCGAGCTCGATCTCGGCGACGGCCTGAAGCGCTACACGCGCGACACCAACGTGATGCCGCAGTGGGCCGGCAGCTCGTGGTACCAGCTGCGCTACATCGACCCCACCAACTCGGAAGCCTTCTGTGACAAGGAGAACGAGGCGTACTGGACCGGCCCGCGGCCGGAACTGCACGGCCCGAACGACCCGGGTGGCGTCGATCTCTACGTCGGCGGTGTCGAGCACGCGGTGCTGCACCTGCTGTACGCGCGGTTCTGGCACAAGGTGCTCTTCGACCTCGGGTACGTCACCTCCTCGGAGCCGTACCGTCGCCTGTTCAACCAGGGTTACATCCAGGCCTACGCCTACACCGACTCGCGCGGCGTGTACGTGCCGGCCGAGGAGGTCGTCGAGCGCGACGGCACGTTCTACTGGACCGGCCCGGACGGTGAGCAGGAGGTCGCTCGCGAGTACGGGAAGATGGGCAAGTCGCTCAAGAACTCCGTCAGCCCCGACCAGATCTTCGACGAGTACGGCGCCGACACCCTGCGCGTCTACGAGATGTCGATGGGCCCGCTCGACCAGTCGCGTCCGTGGGCGACCAAGGACGTCGTCGGCGCGCACCGCTTCCTGCAGCGCGTGTGGCGTCTCGTCGTCGAGGAGGAGGGTGGCGCGCTGCGCGTCACCGACGACACCCCCGGCGACGACACGCTGCGGGCGCTCAACAAGACGGTCGCGGGTGTGTCGGACGACTTCACCCACCTGCGCGACAACACGGCGATCGCCAAGCTCATCGAGTACACGAACCACCTGACGAAGCAGTACCCGTCGGGTGCGCCGCGCAGCGCCGTCGAACCGCTCGTGCTCATGCTCGGCCCGGTCGCCCCGCACCTCGCCGAGGAGATGTGGTCGCGTCTCGGACACACCGAATCGCTTGCGCACGGCCCGTTCCCGGTCGCCGACGAGAAGTGGCTCGTCGAGGACAGCGTCGAGTACCCGATCCAGGTCAACGGCAAGGTGCGCAGCCGCATCACCGTCCCGGCCGACGCCGCACCCCACGCGATCGAGGCCGCCGCGCTCGTGGACGAGAAGATCGCCGACCTGCTCGGCGGTGCCGCACCGCGCAAGGTGATCGTGGTTCCCGGCAAGATGGTCAATGTCGTGAAGTAGCAACCGCTTACGACGGACGAGACCCCGGTGCACAGGATGCACCGGGGTCTCGTCGACTACAACCGGGATCAGGGGTGCTTGTGTTCGATCTTCTCGAACTCGGCGACCTCGCCCGCATCGTGCGCGCGCTCCTCCGCTTCCTTCGCCTCGAGCTGCTTGGCGACGGCATCCTTGAGGGAGACCTTGGCGGGCTCGGCGGCCTCCTGCTCGGCCTTGCGGATGCGCTCCTCGTCCTTCTTCTTCGCGGTCTCGGCGGCCTGGCGCTTCGCGGCGGCCTCCTGGTCGGCCTTCGCGGTCTCGGCGGCCTTCTTCTGCTCGGCCTCCTTCTCCGCCTGCTTCGCGCGTTCCTGCGCACGCTCCCGGGCCTGCTCGACTTCGTTCTCGCGGTCGCGTCGCGCGGCTTCCTGCTGGGCAGCGGCACGTTCACGCGTTCGACGGAGTTCGGCGTCTGCCGCGCGCTTCTCGGCCGCGGCCTGCGCGTCGAGTTTCTCCGCGCGCTTCACCGCCTCGGCGCGTTCGGTGGCGAGCGCCCCGCGGGTGGCGATCTCCTGGTCGTCGAGCACGCTGCCGACGATGCCGTCCAGCATGCCCAGCCCCCGCTCGTACATCAGGCGCGGCGGGGCGTCGGTGGGCAGGAACCGCAACTGCTGCTCGATCAATCCCAGTGGGAAGCGGGCGATCTTGTACTGCAGTCGCAGAACGCTCTTGGGTAGAGTGGCGAGGTTCATGGGCGCATCTCCAACTTCGATGGGGGTACAGCTCCGGTAGGGAATGTCGGTGGTGTTCGTCAGCGATCCGGCTCGTCGGTCAGCGTGCGTTCGAGGGCTTCGGCCTTGCGGCGTTCCTCTTCGGCCTGGAGGCGTGCACGTTCGGCGTCGTGGGAGGCTCGTCGGTGGTCCTCGTCGGCGGCCGCGACCTCTGCGGCGGCATCCGTGACCTGCTCGTTCTCCTCGCGACGTGCCTGTTGTTCGGCGGCTGTGGCCTCACGAGCGGCGTCGGATCGCCCTCGGACGATGTTCTCCTGATGTTCGAGGTCGGCGGCCTGTTTGCGGACCCGTGCCTCCCGCTCGGCCTGCGACTCGACGGCGTCGGTCCGCTGCTGCACGGCCTCGCGTTCCTGTTGTCCGGCCTCGCGGACGGCGTCGAGCTGTTCGACCGCCTCGTCGCTCTCGGCCTCGGCCATGTGCGAGAGGGTGTCGGCCTTCCTGGTCTGCCGAGCCTGCTCCTGCTCGAGACGGCCTTCGGTGGTGAGGGAATCGTTGCCGGTCAGAGCGCCGGCGACCTCCTTCGCCTTACCGACCACGGTCCGCTTCAACCCGAGGCGTGCCTTGTCGGCCGGACCGGGGCGAGCCCTGTCGGATGCACCAGGGCGAGCCCTGTCGGATGTGTTGTCTTCGACCACGGTCATCTCCTTCCGTACGGGACACGAAGGGGACGGCCCCCATGGCTTGGGGTAGCCAGACGCGGTCGGCTTCAATCCTCGAGAGTCTCGAGAGGGTGGATGTGCGCGCCGACGAAGTCGACGACATCGCCCAGGACCTCGTCCCGATTCGTCTCGTTGAAGATCTCGTGCCGCGCTTCGGGATAGGTCTTCGACGACGCCCCGCGACCTGCCAGCGACGACCATCCGGTGGCGGTGCCGTCGAGGGGAACCAGTCGATCGTCCTCGCCGTGCAACCACAACACGGGCACGTCGTCGACGGCACCGGCGGCGGTGATCGTGTCGATGCAGGTCTTCAGCGCCTGCACGGTGGTGCGCTTGAACGGGCCGTGCCAGACGAGCGGGTCGGCCACGTAGGCGCGACCCACCTCGGGATCACGGGAGAGGGTGGACGGATCGATGGGGGTATCGGGGATCTCCTCGGCCGTGAGCAGGGCGTCGACGGCCGCCCACCTGCCGAGGACCGGGCCGGACAGGACGACCGCGGCCAGTTCCGAGCCGTATCGCTGCGCGTACCGGGCGGCGATCATGCCACCCATCGAGTGTCCGACGAGCACGACCGGCAGGTCGGGATGCTCGCGTCGCGCCGTGAGATCGAGCAGACGGAAATCGTCGACCACCTTCTCGAAGTCGTCGATCAGGACGCGTTCGCCGTCGCTGAGACCGTGACCGATGTGGTCCACCGCGTAGACGGCGGCGCCGTCGGCGACGAGGTGCGCGGCCACATACTCGTAGCGTCCGCAGTGCTCGCCGTAACCGTGGCACAACAACGCCACGTAGCGCGGGGCCTCGCCGACCCACGTGCGGGCTGCGAGAGCACCGGCGTGTCCGTCGAGGGTGAAGGCGACAGCGTCGATCATCGGGTCTCCGATCGTTCCGGGTGATGGCGATGTCATCGTCCTCCGGCGCGGGGGTCTTCCGAGTGGGAATCGCGAGTGCATCCGCGGATCCGGCCCACTACCGTCGAATTGAAACGTGTTCCCGATTCGAACGAAGGAGACCCCATGGCACCGAGTCGGGACGCGATCCGCACCACCGTCGAGAACTACGTGAAGTCCGTGGCCTCCGGCACCGTCGACGATGTCCTCGCGCTGTACGCACCGGGCGCTACGGTCGAGGATCCGGTCGGCACGCCGGTCCGCGCCACCGAGGCCGAGATCCGCGAGTTCTACGGAGTGGTCGAACCGCTCGCGCAGACCGGTGAGGTGATAACCCTCAAGATCGCGGAGAACAACGCCGCATTCGTGTTCCGCCTGGTCACGCACCTGGGTGAGCAGGATCTGGTCATGGAGGTCGTCGACGTGATGACCTTCGACGACGACGCGAGGATCACGAGCATGAGGGCGTTCTGGAGCCAGGAGGACATGCAGACCGTCCCCGCCTCCTGATGGACAGCCTCATCGTCGAGGTCGATGGTTTCACGTGGAACATCGACGATCGGGGCGACGGACCCGCGGTCGTCATGTGCCACGGCTTCCCCGGCCTGGGGTATAGCTACCGGCACCAGCTCGCGGCGCTCGTCGCCGCCGGATACCGTGCCGTCGCCCCCGACATGCCCGGCTACGGCCGCACCGGCCGGCCCCGGGAGGTCGAGGAGTACACGAACGTCGCGGTCACCGATCGCCTCGTCCGGCTGCTCGACGTCCTCGGCATCGACAGCGCGGTCGTCGTCGGTCACGACTTCGGTGCGCCCGTCGCATGGACGACGGCGCTGCGACATCCGGACCGCGTCGCCGGTCCGGCGGATACCGCTATCGCGACGCATGGTCGCATCCGTCCGAGAGACGCGGATATCTCGACGTGCTGCCCACCGCTCCCGACCTGCCGTGGGATTGGCTCGCCGACGACGAACTCGCCCACTACGCGGCCGAGTTCGCCCGCACCGGATTCCGCGGAGGCCTGTCCTGGTACCGCGCCTACGACGCGAACTGGGAGGCGTCGCGTCCCTACGAGGGTGCGAAAGTGCAGGTACCGACGCTGTTCGTGGCCGGCGACCGGGATCCGGTCATCGCGATGTCGGGACCGTCGGCGCTCGAACGGATGCGTGATTTCGTCCCCGATCTGCGCGGCGTCCACCTGCTCGAGGGCGCGGGGCATTTCGTGCAGATGGAACGTCGCGACGAGGTGAACGAGCTTCTCCTGAGCTTCGTCTCCGGGATCCGGATACCGACGAGAACCGCCGAACAGCACTTTCACCGGCGATCATCGACCTAGCATGACGGCGTGGCCAGCGACACGGTTCGTGGATTCGGTCTGGCACTCGCACTGACGGCACTGGTGGCGGGTGCCTGCTCGTCGGGCGGTTCGGTCGAGACGACGACGCCCGTGCACCTGCATGTCGCCACCGCGCAGGACGACCCGTGGACGCCGCGTCTCGTGCCACCCCAGGTGCCGGTCGCGGTGCCGCCCCCACCCCCCGAGGTCGTCGAGGACGGCGGCGACCCGGTCACCGCGACCGCCGGAACCCCGGCCGTCCCCGGTGATCGCCCCGCCCTCTACGGGGGAAGTCTCGACCGGCCCCTGTGCGACCGCGAAGCCCTCGTCCTCCATCTGGAAGAAGACCCGGACAAGGCCGAAGCGTGGCGCGGTGTCCTCGGCGTGCCCGACATCCGCGGCTACACCGACACCCTCACCGCGGTCCTCCTGCGCGCCGACACCCGGGTGACCATGCACGAGTACCGCGACGGTGCGGCGCGGCCCGTGCAGTCGCTGCTCGAACGCGGCACGATCGTCCTCGTCGACGAACTCGGTGTCCCGCGCGTGCGGTGCGTGCGCGGCAATCCGCTGTCCGCGCCGGTGCTCACCGGAAACGACGAACTCGAAGGTCCGAAATGGCCCGGACTGAACGCCGAGCGGATGTTCGTCGTCCAGCCCGCCGCGACTGCCGTGCGGGAGTTGGAGGTCATCGACATCACGACCGGCGCGATGGTCCCCGTGCCGGTCGGTGAGGCCCTGCCGAAAACCATGGCTCCGGCCGCACCGGAGACCACGGAGGAAACCCGCCCGGAGACCGAGGCGCTGCAGGTACCCGTTCCTGCACCGCGGCGCGATCCGGTGCCGGAAGCCGCGGCACCACCACCGCCTCCTCTCCCGGAACCGTCGCCTCCGCCTCCCCCCGCTCCGGAACCGCCGCCACCGCCACCGCCACCGCCGCCGGCTCCGGAACCCGCTCCGGCACCGGCACCCCCGCCGGCGCCGCGGGCTCCCGCGCCGCCGCCTCCGCAGATCCAGATCCAGATTCCGGGCGCTCCCCCGGTCGTGATCCCCCTGCCGTTCTGAGCCGCCTGCCGTTCTGAGCCGTCGGCTCTTTCGAGTCGTCAGCGAGGACGCAGAACGACCTCGGTGGGGTGGGCGTCGACCGGCGCCTCGACGACCTGCCGCACCGCACGCGCCACCGTGCCGGGGCTGAGGAACTGCGACGGGTCGTACTCGCGGCCCTCCGACGCGACGATTGCGCGTTGCATGTCGGTGTCGATCCGGCCCGGGTGGATCGAGGTGACCCGCAGTGCGGGTTCCTCCTCGCGCAGCGCGTCGCCGAACGCCCGCAGTGCGAACTTGCTCGCGGCGTAGGCACCCCACCCGGGGCGAGCGCGCAGACCCGCCCCCGAGTTGATGAGCACCACGTGGCCGTTCGCGGCCCGCAGGGCCGGTAGCAACACCTGCGTCAGGGCGACGACGGCGACGACGTTCGCCTCGAACGTCTCGCGCCACTGCCGGGGCTCGCTGTCGGCGATCGTGCCCAGTTCGGCGACGCCCGCGTTGTGGACGAGCACGTCGAGCCGATCGATGTCGGCGGCGGCCGCGGCGACGGCGACGTGATCGAGCAGGTCCACGGGCCACGGCGTGGCGTCGGGCAGTTCCTCGAGGATCGCATCGAGCGACTCGCGACGTCGTCCGCCGAGGAGCAGATCGTGGGTGGGAGCGAGTTCCTGGGCGATCGCGGCGCCGAGACCGCGACCCCCTCCGGTGACGAGAGCTGTGGGGCGCATGATCACGAGCCTAGGAAGCAGACGGTGGGGCGGCCACCGCACCGTGCTCGAGACCGGCCAGGATCTCGGCGAGCCGGTCGTCCGGAGGGGTCTCCACCGCCGGGTCGCGCGGGAACCGGAGTTCGAGGAACGCCTTGGGTCGCGACAGCACGTACTCGCGCGCCAGATTCCTCAGCCGCGTGCGCAGTCGCACGTCGTTCGCGGCGCGGACTCCGGCGATGTCGATGCCCGCCCGCCGGCACAACGCCACTGCGCGCGGAAGGTGGAAGGCCTGGGTCGTGATCAGCGCCTGCCGCACGCCGTAGGTGGCCACCGCACGCCGGGCGGTGTCGTAGGTGTCGAGACCGTACGGGTCGGCGACGATCCGTTCCCGGTTCACACCCTGCTCGACGAGATACGCGATCATCGCCTCGATCTCGTCGCCCGAGGTTCCGGCCCCGTCGCCCGAGACGAGCACGGCTTGCACCCGTCCCCGTGCCATCAACGCGACCGCGACGTCGAGGCGGCTGCGGAGCACCCGCATCGGACGGCCCTCGTGCACCCGCGCGCCCGGCACGATCACCACCGGGGCGGGCGGCGCGCCGTCCACCTCGTACATGAGGTCCTTCGCTTCGGACGCCACGCGGGCGGAGACGAGTGTCAGCGCGGACACCGCACCGACGACCAGTGCGGAGACCGCACCGAGAGGGGACGACGACCGGACGGATTCGAGCATGCGTCCCAGATTACGGACGCCCGGCGGCCACAATGGAGGGGTGGACCCCGTCGACGCACTCCGCGAAGTCGCCTTCTGGCTCGAACGCGAACACGCCGACACCTACCGTGTGCAGGCCTATCGACGCGCGGCGGAGGTGCTCGCCGAGGTGAGCGACCACAAGCGGGAGGTTCTGCGGAAGACCGACTCGTGGACCGATCTACCGGGCGTCGGGAAGAAGACCGCGACGGTCGTCCGGGAGTCGTTCGACAAAGTGCCCGCCTATCTCGAGCAGTTACGCGAGGAGGCCGACCCGATCGGGCGCGGTGGCCGCGACCTGCTCGAGTCCCTGCGCGGCGACCTGCACACCCACTCGAACTGGTCCGACGGCGGCAGCCCGATCGACGAGATGCACCGCGTCGCGTCGACGATGATCGGGCACGAGTACTTCGCCCTCACCGACCACTCCCCTCGCCTGAAGGTCGCGAACGGGCTCACCGCGGAGCGGTTGCGCTCGCAGCTCGCCGTCGTCGCGGAGATCAACGAGAACGACAGTGGTTCAAGGATTCTCACGGGTATCGAGGTTGACATCCTCGACGACGGGTCGCTCGACCAGGACGAGGGGCTGCTCGCCGAACTCGACGTCGTCGTCGCGAGCGTGCACTCGAACTTGCGGGCCGACCGGTCGGCGATGACGAAACGCATGCTGCGTGCGGCGGCGAATCCCCACGTCGACGTCCTCGGGCACTGCACCGGCCGGCTCGTCGCCGGGGGGCGCGGAAACCGTCCCGAGTCGAAGTTCGACGCCGAGAAGGTCTTCGCCGCATGTCGCGACCACGACACCGCCGTCGAGATCAACTGCCGGCCCGAACGCCGCGACCCGCCGTCGCGTCTCATCGACCTCGCGCTCGAGACGGGCTGCCTGTTCTCCATCGACACCGATGCGCACGCACCCGGGCAGCTCGACTGGCTCGGGTACGGTTGCGAACGTGCCGTCGAGCGGGGTGTCGAACCCGAACAGGTGATCAACACCTGGGAGATCGACGACCTGCTGGCGTGGGCCGACAGGTAGGAGATGCGCGTGGAACACGTCGACGTACTGATCGTGGGAGCCGGATTGTCCGGCATCGATGCCGGTTACCGGTTGCAGACACAGTGCCCGGATCTCGGGTACGCCATCCTCGAGAGTCGCGACGCGATCGGTGGTACGTGGGATCTGTTCCGCTATCCGGGGATCCGATCGGACAGCGACATGTACACGCTCGGCTTCCCGTTCCGCCCGTGGCGGGGCGAGAAGTCCATCGCCGACGGCCCCGACATCCTGCAGTACATCCGCGACACCGCCGCCGAATTCGGCATCGACCGACGGATCCGATTCGGCCACAGGGTGATCGATGCATCCTGGTCGTCGGAGGACGCCCGGTGGACGGTGCGTGCCTCGACCGGGCAGGGAACCGTCGAGATGTCCTGTTCCTTCCTCTATCTCTGCAGCGGCTACTACAGCTACGAGTCGGGTTACCTCCCCGACATCCCCGGTCTGCAGGACTTCGCGGGCACGGTCGTGCATCCGCAGTTCTGGCCCGAGAACCTCGACTACGAGGGGAAGAGGATCGTGGTGATCGGCAGTGGCGCCACGGCCGTCACGCTCGTGCCCGCCCTGGCGGAGAAGGCCGAGCACGTGACGATGCTGCAGCGCTCCCCCACCTACGTGATGTCGCTGCCCGCGCGCGACCCGATCGCGACGCGGATTCGACGTCTGTTGCCGGACAGGGTGGCCCACCGCGCAGTGCGGACGAAGAACGTCGTAGCCAATCTCGGCTTCTACCAGTTCTGCCAGCGGTTCCCCTCGGCCGCGAAACGCATGTTGCGCACCCTCACCGAACGTCGCCTACGCGGCAGGATCCCGGTCGATCCCCACTTCTCACCGCGCTACGACCCGTGGGATCAGCGACTGTGCGTGGTCCCCGACTCCGACCTGTTCCGCACCCTGCGCGCCGGGAAGGCCGAGATCGTCACCGACCGGATCGACACCGTCACCGAGAAGAGTGTCCGCCTCGAGTCCGGCCGCGAACTCGAGGCCGAGATCCTGATCCCCGCGACGGGTCTGCAACTGGTGCCTGCGGGCGGAATCGAGTTCGTCGTCGACGGGGAGAAGATCGACCTCTCGGCCCGGTTCATCTACCGTGGCATGATGCTCGACGGCCTGCCCAATGCCGCGATGTGTCTCGGCTACACCAACGCGTCGTGGACCCTGCGTGCCGATCTCGCGTCCCTCTACGTCTGCCGGTTGCTGCGGTACATGCGACGCAACGGTTACCGTTCGGCGGTTCCGAGGTATTCGGGCGACGGGTGTACCCGCCCGCTGCTCGGTCTCGACGCCGGGTACATCCACCGCGCGGAAGGTGCTCTGCCCAAACAGGGTGCGCGCAGCCCGTGGTTGATGCGGCAGAACTATCTCCTCGACCTGCCCACCATGCGGCTCGGGCGTGTCGACGAATCGATGCAGTTCACGCCCTGACCCGTCAGCGCCGCCGCGCCGCCAGGTGGACGTCGGGGAAGCGATGATCGGTGTCGGGGCGGCCGACCGTCCGCCACACCTCGTCGAATCCGGCGTCGGACAGGGCCGCGGCGAGACGATCCGGGTGCCACCGCCACGCCGGCGCCACCGCGTGATCGAACTCCACCACTTCGCCGGGGGTGTCGGTGGTCTGGCCCGCGATGAGCACCACGCCGCCGGACGGAACCCGCTCCGACCACGCGTCGAGGATCCCGGGGATCTCGGACGGCGGAACATGGATGAGGCTGCACCGTGCGATGATCGCGCTCGGAACCACTCCGCGGAGTTCGTCGGACCCGAGTCGCGCGTCGTCCCGCACGAATCGCAGGGCGGGGTAGGCGCCCCGCGCGATGCGCAGCATCTCGGTGCTGGGATCGAGGCCGATCACGTCGAGTCCGCGGTCGGCGAGATCCGCGGCCACGTATCCGGGTCCGCAGCCCACGTCCAGCACGACACCCTGCACCTGGCTCTGGCACACCATCTCGGAGAAGGCGGCGACGGTGTGGCGTTCGAGCGGAGTCAGGTACGGATCGGGAAACAACTCGACGTACAGATCCGCGAGGGCATCGTATCCGGGCTGGGTCACTCCGGCATGGTACGACGGGCCGCGATGAGTTCGACCCCGTTCGCAGGTCCTATCCACGACGAGGCAGTGACCACGGGAGGGAATTCATGATCATCGTCGCAGGACATCTCACCGTCGACGCCGACAGGCGTGAGTTCTATCTGGCGACCTGCAGGTCCGTCGTCGAGGCCGCCCGTAGAGCGCCGGGCTGCCTCGACTTCGCTGTCACCGCCGACCTGATCGAGCCCGACCGCGTCTGCATCTACGAACGGTGGGAGTCACAGGCACACCTCGACGACTTCCGCGGCAGCGGACCCGACGACGATCAGGCCCGGGAGATCCGGTCGATGGAGGTCTCCGAGTACCTCGTCCCGGATGTGCAGCCGTCGAACGAGTAGTTCTCGTCGCAGATCCCGCCGGAAATCGACAGGATCTGCGCACGCCGTCAGCGTTGCTCGAGCTTCTCGTCGGGATACCGCGCGAACCGGCCGGCGTCACGTTCGTGCACGGGACCGTCGCTGTCCCAGGGCCATCCGCCGAATCCGGTGCGGCGGTAGTCCTCGAACGCCTGGCGGACACCCGCCTCGTCGTTGAGCACGAACGGGCCGTACGAGACGACGGGTTCGCCGATCGGGCGACCCTGCAGCATCAGGATCTGCGTGCCCTCGTCGCCGCCGGTGAGGTGCACCGGCACCGACGCGTCGACGACGACCCCGTGCCCGGACTCGATCGTCCGGTCACCGATCCGCACGGGAGAACCGTTGTACACGTACAGGACCCGTTGCGTCTGCTCACCGCGCGCGGCCGGCAGTTCCCAGCGCGCACCGGACGACAGGTCGATGTTCCAGATCGCCACGTCGGTGCCGGGTCGGGACGCCCACGAATTCGGCGGGGGCGGCGGCGGAGTCACGTCGTCGAGCTCACCGGCGATGACGCGGACGGAGACGGTGCGTCCGTCCTCGTCCGAGACGGTCACGGTGGGGGTGTCCTCGTTCCACAGCATCGAGAAGTGCGGATCGACGGTCTTCGACTCGGCGGGCAGGTTCAGCCAGATCTGGAACAACTCGAGCGGATTGTCCGAATCCTTGTTCAGCAGAGGGAACATCTCGCTGTGGACGACCCCGTTGCCGGCGGTGAGCCACTGCGTGTCGCCCTCACCGAAACGCGCCGCCGCACCCACCGAATCGGAGTGGTCGACGAAACCCGAGCGCACGAAGGTCACCGTCTCGAAGCCGCGGTGCGGGTGGCCGGGGAATCCTGGGACGGTGGTGCCGTGGTACATGCTCCAGCCCGCCGGGTTGCCGAAGTCCTGGCCGATCGGGCGGCCGTCGAGCGACGCGTCGGGTCCGAGCTCGTCGTTGCCCGCCGGATACGCGTCGACGTGGTGTGCGACGAACAGGAAGGGATCGATCGTCTGCCAGGGCATACCGAGCCGGAAGACCTGGAGTACCGGAGTAGGGGCTGCTGACGTCATGACCCGTGCAACTACGTGCCCGTGCTCTTTGTTCCGGGCGGTGTGGTGGCCTCGCGGTCGTCGAGCACGCGCGCCCCGGCGGCGAACTTCTCGACCTGGTCACCCAGCCGGATCTGCGCGGGGACGGCTCCGCCGAGCAGGTCGCGGGCCAGGGCCGGGGAGTCACCGAGCGGCAGGTCGCTGCCGGCGATGACGACGTTGCCGTAGCGGCGTCCCTTGAACATCGCGGGGTCGGCGATGATCACGGTGTGCTCGAAGACCTCACCGATCGTCGCGGCCTCACGTTTCGCGACGGTCAGGTCGCGGAAGTCGCCGCAGTTGACGACGTAGACACCGCCGGGCGCGAGCACGCGTCGGGCGTGCTGTGTGAACTGGAGGGTGGTGAGTGCGACGGGAGTGCGGTTGTAGGCGAAGACATCCCGCACGATCACGTCGCGGCTCGCGTCGGAGAGCGAGGTGAGGACCTGACGGGCCTCCCCCACCCGGATACGCAGCAACGGAGCGCGGGGCAGATCGAACCAGTGGCGGACGAGTTCGGCGAGGCGACCGTCGATCTCGACGACGACCTGCCGAGCGTCGGGGTAGACCGCGGCGAAGTAGCGCGCCATCGTGCACGCACCCCCACCGAGGTGCAGCACGCGCAATCTCGAGTCGTGTTCGAACCTGCTCTCGACGAGCATCGCGATCCACCGCATGTACTCGAACTCGAGCAGGGCCGGGTCGCTCAGGTCGATGTGCGAGCTGGGCACCCCGTTGATCTCGAGGACCCATCCGTCGGCGAGATAGCGGTCCTTGACGAGCTCGCACGTACCCGTGTCGATGTCGTACAACCCCTCGGCCGGGCCGCCCGGTGCACCCGTCTTCTCCTTGCGCGGCGACGATGCGGCGCGGCCACCTCGTTGCCTGCTCATACGACGAGCCTAGTACCGGCTCGTTTGCCTCGGATCAGAGGCATCGTGCCGACGAACGAACTCTGGTCGGGGAAGAACAGCTGGTTGAACACCAGGCTCGCAGCCGTCGCGTAGAGGAAGAAGTCGTACCACTCCACCGTGGTGCCGAGCAGGCTCGCCGCGACCACGGTGCGTAGTCTCCTGCGACGATCGAGATCGGACTCGGGTGCGGAACTGGGCTGTGACAGCGTGGTCACGGACTCGATTCCCGGTGGTGGACAGCGTGCAACCCGGCGACGCCGACCACGTCCGACACATTCACACACGGGCGGGCAACGGCCCGGTCGACTTCCAGGCCGAATACATCCAGGTCGAGAACGCCCAGCTCCAGCGCATCCCCGATCCGGTGCCGCCGCTCTTCTTCGGCGGGTCCTCTCCCGCCGCCGGCACCGTCGCATCGCAGTTCTGCGACACCTATCTCACGTGGGGTGAGCCGCCGGCCGCCGTCGCCGACAAGATCGCGTGGATCCGCGGCCTTGCCGACATCCAGGGACGCACCCTCGACTACGGCATCCGCCTGCACGTCATCAGCCGGGACACCTCCGACGAGGCCTGGGCCGAGGCCGACCGCCTGCTCTCCGCGCTCGACCCCGCGACCATCGAGAAGGCCCAGCAGAGCCTGGCCCGCTCCGGTTCCGAGGGGCAGCGCCGGATGGTCGAGCTGCACGGCGGCGGCAGCGCTTACGCCGCGAGCAAGGACGCCCGCAGCCTCGAGGTCTCCCCCAACCTGTGGGCGGGCGTCGGACTCGTCCGTGGTGGCGCGGGCACCGCGCTCGTGGGTTCCCACGAGGAGGTCGCCGACCGCATCGCCGAGTACGCCGAGATCGGACTCGACCACTTCGTGCTGTCGGGCTACCCGCATCTCGAGGAGGCCTACCGCTTCGGTGAGGGCGTTCGTCCGATCCTCGAGCGTCGCGGCCTGCTCGCCCCGGCCTCCCACCGCCCGGGCGACCTGTCGGGCTCGACGGCCTTCCTGCCCTCCGCGCACTGACCATCCCTGACACATCGATACAGCACAGCTCGACACAGCGCCGGCGCGAAATGTGTCGGCGCTGTTACAGCTGCGGCCCTCGTCGTGCGGATCCGTCCGCAGCACAGAGAATGGGGCCATGCCGGACCGAGGATTCACCTCCACACAGCTCGCCGCACGCGCGGCGTACCTGCTGCGTGGGAACGACCTGGGCGCCATGACGAGTGCCGCTCCCAAGCTTTATCCACACATGTGGAGTTGGGATGCGGCGTTCGTCGCCGTGGGGCTCGCGCCGCTCAGTGTCGAACGGGCGGTGGTCGAACTCGACACCCTGCTCTCGGCGCAGTGGAAGAACGGGATGATCCCACACATCGTCTTCGCCAACGGTGTCGACGGCTACTTCCCGGGCCCGACGCGCTGGGCGGTCTCCGAACTGGCCGCGCACGCACCGGCGCAGGTGCAGACCTCGGGTATCACACAGCCTCCCGTGCACGCCATCGCCGTACAGCGCATCCTCGAGCATTCACGACGGCACGGCCGCTCGACACGTGCTGTCGCCGAGGAGTTCCTGGATCGCCGGTGGGCGGATCTCGTGCGGTGGCACCGCTGGCTCTCGCACGCACGCGATCTCGACGGCAACGGCCGCATCGCGCTGTACCACGGGTGGGAGTCGGGCATGGACAACTCCCCGCGCTGGGATACGGCGTACGCCAACGTTATCGCCGGTCCGGTGCCGCCCTTCCATCGCGAGGATCTCGAGCACGTCGCCGACGCCACCCAGCGACCCACCGACCGTGAATACGCGCGTTATCTGTGGTTGCTCGAGGAGATGAAGACGGCGCGTTACGAGGACAGCGTGCTCGCGAAGGCCATGAGCTTCGCGGTCGAGGACGTCTTCGTCAGCGCGGTGTTCTCGCTGTCGTGCGAGGTGCTTGCAACCATCGGTGAGGAGCATTCCCGTCCCAACGCGGATGTGCGCGAGCTGTATTCGTGGGCCGAGCGGTTCCGGAAGGGTGTGGTCGCCACGACCGACTCCCGCACGGGCGCGGCGAAGGACTTCGATCTGCGCAGCGGGAAGTGGGTCGCCACCGATACTCTCGCGATGTTCGCGCCGCTGCTGTGCGGTGGCCTCGACCGGCAGGCCGAGAGGGCGCTGCTGCGCACCTTCGAAGGGCCGAAGTTCTGCGGGCATCCGGATCTTCGCTACGCGGTCCCGCCGTCGACCTCCCCCGTCTCGGGCGACTTCCGTCCCCGCGAGTACTGGCGCGGGCCGGTGTGGCCTGTGATGACGTGGTTGTTCTCGTGGGCGTTCGCCCGTCGCGGCTGGGCCGAACGGGCCAACGTGCTTCGCGCGGAAGGACTCCGGCAGGCGAGCGACGGCACCTTCGCCGAGTACTACGAACCGTTCACCGGCGACCCGCTCGGCAGCATGCAGCAGTCGTGGACCGCCGCAGCGGTATTGGACTGGCTCGGATGACCCGTGCGTGGTTCCGGGAGCGAGCGCGACCGGAACCACGCACGAGGTGTCAGACCCCGATACGTCCGCCGTCGGACTTCCACGCCGCGACCACGGCGGGACGCGGCTGGGAGTCGCCTCCGTCGGGCCAGTGCGAGGCCGGCGACGCCCACGACGCGTCGTCGGTCTCCCCGGGATGCTGGACGCACACCACGACCCGGCCGTCCTGCACGATCGGCCCGCACGTCTCGGCGCCGATCGGCACGGTGAGGAACTGCTTCGTCTCACCGCGACGCGGACCGTCGAGGACGACGCTGAACAATCCGTCGTTGGAGCCGAGTGCGTTGCCGTCGGTCGAGATCCACAGATTGCCGTACGAATCGAAGGCCAGGTTGTCGGGGCACGAGATCGGACTGACCTGCGACTTGTCGAAGCCGCCGAAGTAAGTGTCGGCCTCGTTCGGGTCCCCGCACACGAGCAGCAGCCTCCACGTGAAGGACGTACCCGCGTGGTCGTCGTCGATCTCGAGGACCTGACCGTTCTTGTTGTTCTCGCGCGGATTCGCCTCGTCGGCCGGCGCGGCGCCGTCGACGCCGCGCTTGGTGTTGTTGGTGAGTGCGACGTAGACCTTGCCGGAGACCGGATTCGGTTCGAAGTCCTCGGGGCGATCCATCTTCGTCGCGCCCACCCGGTCGCCGGCGAGGCGGGTGAACACCGCGACCTCTTCGGCGCTCATGCCGTCGACCAGCGACTCGGCGCTGCCGTCCTCGTTCGCGCGCAGCAGCGGGATCCACTCGCCGCTGCCGCGGAACTCGCCGGCCTCGGGAAGTGTTCCGGATCCGTCGATCTCGTCCGGATGGTCACCGCTGAGCTTCGCGACGTAGAGCGTGCCGGCGTCGAGCAGGGTCATGTTGTGCCGCATCGCAGCTCGCGAGTTTCCGGGCTGCATCTTCCGCGACGAGACGAACTTGTACATGTAGTCGAAGCGTTCGTCGTCACCGCTGTACGACACGACGGTGCCGTCGTCGGTGATGTGGACGGTGGCCGCCTCGTGCTTGAACCGTCCCAGTGCGGTGTGCTTGACGGGCACCGAATTCGGATCCCACGGATCGATCTCGACGATCCACCCGAACCGGTTGACCTCGTTGGGTTCCGCGGCGATGTCGAAGCGCCGGTCGAATCGTTCCCACTTCCGTTCGGTTTCCGCGCCCTCGAGTCCGTACCGGGCGAGACGTTCGGCGACGACCGGGTCGGTGACGCTTTCGGCGTTGGCGAAGTACTGGTTGAAGTTCTCCTCGCCCGACAGCACGGTGCCCCACGGGGTGAGCCCGCCGGCGCAGTTGTTGAACGTCCCCGAGACCCGCGTGCCCGTCGGGTCGGCGGTGGTCTTCAGCAGGCCGCTGCCCGCGGCCGGTCCGGTGAGGAGGAACTCGGTGGTTCCGGTGATACGACGGTTGTATTCACCGAATTCCGGTGTCAGGCGGCCGGTCCCGGGCTCGCCCTTCACCTGGACGACCGACATCCCGTGACCGGCGATGCCGATGCGCACCTGTTCCTCGGTGGGGTCGTCCGCATCGTAGTCGGCGAACATGAAGGGTTCGGTGGTGTATTCGTGATTGACGACGAGCAGGTAGGTGTCGGGTCGGCCGTCCACCGGGAGCAGGCCGGCGAAGTCGTTGTTGAACCCGAACTGCTTCTCCTGCGCGGTCGCCGTCTGGTTCCCGATGTCGAAGGCCGGGGCATCGGGCAGCACCGGATCGCCCCAGCGGATGACGACGTCGTTCTCGTACCCCTCCGGAACCGTCACCGCGTCATCGGTGTTCGGCGCGACCGCCGTGAAGTTGGTGCCGTCGGGCACCGGCCCGAGATCTCCCGCCGCCCCGGCGTCACTGCCGGCGGCCGCAGCGGAGTCGTCCGCACAGGCCGTCAGGACACCACCGGCGCCGACGGCGAGCACGGCCATGGCACCGCCTCGCAGGACCCCGCGACGCGAGACGGCGGCGCGCACGATGTCGCCGAAGTATTCACCGCGGGAGGTGTTCGGGACGGCGTGCGAACAGGCATCCCCGCACTTGTACTTGCACGTGATGTTCGAGCGCGACGATATGCCGTCGTGCGTGACGAACAAGGGCAGGACTCTACGGGCCACAACGTTCTCCTCGGAAATCGGTTCGACGCCGGAACCGTAGGAGCGTCAGGCGAGTCGGACGGAACGAGAAGGTGAACACCCGATGAGCATTCGGCGGCCGTGAGACGGCGGTCACAGAACGGGCCGAGGTCAGCCCGGGGCGATGCGGTCGAGATCCACGATCGGCCGTACACCGGGACGGTTGCCATCGGAGAATTCCTCGTCCCGCGACTGCTCGTCCTCGTCCTCGACCTCGCCGGGCCGGCCGTCGACGAACGGCACCACCCGGTCGGTGATCGCCGTGTTGTATTCGGCGGGAGCCTGGATGGGATTGGCGTGACCGGTACGGTCGAGCTTCGACACCAGCAGCGTGCCGTCGACACCGCCGGACTGGTCGATCAGGATCCGGTGACTGTACTCGACGTCGACGACGTTGTCGGACAGTGCGTTCCGGGGCCGGAGGAACACCACGGCGGGACGGATCTTGTCGTCGCGTTCGTCGGCGAGTGCCCGCAGGTTGTCGACCGCACCGGAGGCGACGATCGCCCGGAACTGCGATTCGATCAGTCCGTTGCTCGCGGCGTCGGTCGAGAAGATCTTGTCGTGGAGCACCTCGACCGCGACGTCGTGCAACTCTTCGGTGTCGATACGGCGGTACCACCGGTCCGAGGGGAGCACGAAACGGTCCATGCGGGCGACGACCTCGACGAGCATGCGCATGCTGCGGCTCTCCCGTGCGCCGGGCAGCCAGCCGATCCAGCGCAACAGGTCCTCACCGGCGTCGCGCGCGTCGGCCCGCACGGCGTGCAGGTCGAGCGGCGTGCAGTCCAGGATCACGCCGGTCACCTCGAGATCGGTGTCCTGATGCAGGTGCTGGGCGACCTCGAGGGCGATGATCCCACCCATGCTGTGCCCGGTGAGCACGATGTTCTCGATCCCGGACCACGCGGCACGCTCGTGGATCAGGCGGCTGACGACGGCGGTGTCGAGACCGCTGTTGTCGTACTCGACCGCCCACACCTGCCCGAGTTCGCTCAGTGCGGGCAGTGCCGTGGCGGTCTCGGTCGCGTCGAGGTTGCCCAGGCCCACCAGGTCGACGACCGCCGTGTCGCGGTCCTCCCGCGTCGCCGCGTCGTGGATCGGATGTAGCTGTGGCTGCGTGAGAGCGAGTCGCTCACGGACCGGCGCGACGTCCCATGCCCAGTACTGGGTGAACAGGGCGACGAGCGGGAGCGCCGCGACGGCGGTGCGCGCGAGGGCTCGTCGAAGCCGGCCGAACCGTACCCAGTGATGACCGGCGCGGGTATCGCGGAGACGTCGCCGCCGCCGACCGTCGTCCCAGTCGTCGGCGGTGCAGGGCGGTAGCCATGGTGCGTTCGACATGCACCACCGATGCTACCGACGTACTGTGCTCGGCTCAGGGTCCGTCGGCACGGGCCGGGATCAGCTCAGCCCCGTCAGCGGGGGTGCGGAGTTGTCGTCTCGCCACGCGATGGCTTCGCGCAGTTCGGTGAGGTCGTAGTCGGGACCACCGACACCCACCGTGAACTGCGTGATCCCGAGCTCCACATAGGACGGGGCCGCGTCGGCGCCGGGCCACGAGGTGGACCGTTCGATGTCCTCGGGTCGACGACCGGCCTCGGCGCAGCGCTGCGCGAGGATCTCGGATTTCTCGGCGTGGGTCTCCATCTCGCCGAAGCTGTGCCAGATGTCCGCGTACTTCGCGACCATCGGAAGCGTCTTCTTCGGGCCGCCGCCACCGATGAGGATGGGAATGTGCCGGGTGGGCTGCGGGTTCAGCTTGCCGAGGCGATTCACGATGCGGGGCATGTACTCGGCGAGCAGGTCGAGGCGGGAGCCCTTGGTGCCGAACTCGTAGCCGTACTCGTCGTAATCTCGTTCGAACCAGCCCGAGCCGATGCCGAGGATGAGACGACCGCCGCTGATGTGGTCGACGGTGCGGGCCATGTCGGCGAGCAGATCGGGATTGCGGTAGCCGCCACCGGTGACCAGTGCGCCGATCTCCACGCGCTCGGTCTGCTCCGCCCAGGCGCCGAGCATCGTCCAGCACTCGAAGTGGGCGCCGTCGGGGTTGCCGTAGAGCGGGTAGAAGTGGTCCCAGTTGAACACGATGTCGGCGCCTGCGTCCTCGGCGCGGAGCACGGTGTCGCGGATGACGCCGTAATCGGGTTGCTGCTGGGGCTGTAGTTGGAGTCCGATGCGAATGGGGCGCGTCATGGAGTCCAGGTTAAGAGAGTGTGTCTCATGTGGACGGCTTCTTGAAGCAAGTGAGTGCAGCACCGAGATGGAGGAACCCGACGAAATGTTCCCCGCCGGGCTCGATAGCGATCGGCGGACGAGGGGAACGCGCACGACGATGACCTCCAGCTCGGGCGCAGCCGGACGGCGGGCCGGGTCCGGGGCCATGTCGGCAGTTTCCCGCGCGTCCTTCTCCAGAGTGCTGCGGTCTCGGCGAACTGGTCGAGGGCGGGATTCACGCCGACGAGTGTGAATCGCGTCCGATCACGGTGACGTCGCCACCCCACAGGTCGCCGAGGATTCGGACGAGGAACGCGGTGCTGTGATCCCAGCCGTCGCGCGGGGCGCGGGCGCCGTAAGAGCCGCCGCGGGTGATGAGTAGAACGACGGGCTTACCGTCGAGGAATCGATCGCTGGCGGCGCCACCGGCAATGACAAGGTCGATCAGAGGTACTGCAGTCGGGACCGGCGGGGGATGTCGCCGAATTTACCGGCGTGAAAGTCCTCGAATGCATTGGTGATTTCCACCTTGGTGTTCATGACGAACGGTCCGCCGAGCACCTCGGGTTCGCCGATCGGCGGTCCGCTGAAGGTAAGGATTCGTGCGGGGGTGTCGCCGTCGGTGGTGTCGATGTCGATGGTGGACGAGCCAGCGTGCGTGCACCCGGAGCGCAGCGCCGGCAGATGGACGAGCAGAGGGAACGAAAGCCGCACCTCACACCTTTTGGTACCGAATGCCGTACCGAAGTGGTACCGTTTAATGTACCGGTTCAAGAGCTGAGCCGAGAGACTTCGGGGAAGGAGTACCTATGGCTGCCATCACTGCTACCGAAGCGAGAAAAAACTTCTTTCCGCTGCTCGAACAGGTCAACAAGGACCACACCCCTGTGGAAATCGTATCCAAGCGGGGCAATGCCGTCCTGATGTCGAAGGATGACTACGACGCCATGCTCGAGACCTCGTACCTGATGCAGTCTCCGGCCAACGCCCGACGACTGCTCGCCAGCATGCAGAGAGCTCGCGGAGGTGAACACACCGAAAGGGAACTCATCGAGTGAACATCACCTTCACCGACGAAGCCTGGGACGACTACCAGTTCTGGATCTCGACCGACAGAAAGCAGCTCGAGCGTGTCAACGAGCTGATCAGGGATTGCCAACGAGACCCGTACTCGGGGATCGGCAAACCCGAACGGCTCAGACATGCCCTGTCAGGACTGTGGTCTCGACGTATCGACAAAGAACACCGCCTGGTCTACGAGGTCATCGACGGTGCCCTGGTCATCATCGCCGCCCGCTACCACTACTGACCCGATCCACGGTCCGACGACCGAATCCGGGCAGGATTATCACTTCTGACTGAGCAACCGCAGACACATCCTTGCCGATGGTCGGGGGGTTGCTTGCAGGTCAGCGACAGTCGACATGCACCGAGACATACACCCGGCCACTGTGCTCGCCGCTCCACTGGTCCGGACCTTCGACGGCCGCGGCGATGTCGAACTGGTCGGGTTCGGACCAGTCCACCGGCTCGGGTGCCGCGATCAATGCGGTGGTGTCGAGCTCGGCGGACGGGAACTGCTGGTCGGTGTTGCCCACCGTCAGTACCGGCGAGCCGCACGCAGCGCGGAGCAGATGGTCGATGGCCGATGTGCGCCACGCGGTCGCCGAGAACCGGATCGTGTCCTGAGCGAGTAAGTCCACTGCCTGCCCGACACCGACGATGTGCGCCGCGGCCATCTCCACCCCGGTGCTTATGCCGCTGTCGAGCAGCCACGCATGGAATATGGGTATGAGCCGCTGGTACTCGTCGACCGCGGTTCGGCGAGAGCGATCTGCGAGCGAGACCATCGTCCCCTGGTTCTTCTGCGCTCGCTTCTCGGCTTTCGCGGCGCGCTTCTGCCCGGCCGAACCTCTGCTCTTGTCGGACATGTGGCAGGACCTTTCATCGACGACCGGTTTCTGTCGCGCCCACCCGATGCATTCCTGCCTCGCACACGCGTGTCCGGCAGGCTTGTCGGCGGGCGATCGGTATCGGACACTGCTCGGTATGTATCGCCGAGCGAAAGGCCGCCGAACTTCGTGGACATGGTGATCGCCCGCAACCCGGACCCGGAATCACGGCTGCCGTTCCTGCTGCGCCTGCCCCTGTCGGACGGACTGGTGTTTCGCACCTCCGACACCTGGCCGCGTACCAAAGCCCTGTTCTGCTATCTCGTTCCGGCCGACGAGTGGCCTGAGGACCCCGAGATCGTCGAGCAGGTTCGGTTGCGTTCGTGTGTGCGTCGCGGCGCCGCGATCGACGTGGTCCTGGACCGGGGACGGGAGAACCGGTCGCAGATCGTGTTCACCCAAGCTCGGGGGCGCGATGCCGTGTTCTGGCAATCCCCGCGCACTCGGAAGCAGGCACGTCCGAATGTGCGCACCCCCACCGCCCGAGCCGCCGGCATCGCCGAACTGACGATCGTCGTCGATTCCCACGAGCGTTACCCCTACAAATTCCCCGGGCAGCAGGTCGACACCGTCCGCCGTGTGTTGGCGTGCGGAGACTACGGTCTGCTCGTCGACGACCGGTTGGTCGCCTCGGTCGAACGCAAGTCGTTGGCCGACCTGGTAGGCAGCCTGACCAGCGGGAGGCTGCGTTTCGCGATGGCCGAGCTCGCTGCCCTGCCCCGCGCCGCAGTGGTGGTCGAAGACCGTTACTCGGCGGTGTTCAAGTTCGAACGGGTCCGGCCGGCGATGATCGCGGACGGTCTCGCCGAGCTGCAGGTCCGCTACCCCGGTGTGCCGATCGTGTTCTGCGAGACTCGTCAGCTCGCCGAGGAGTGGACCTACCGCTATCTCGCCGCCGCGCACGAGTGGACCGGCGTCGAGGACGCGGCGTGTGACCGCATCACACCGCAGCACAAGGACGCTCCCACCGCGGAACCGTCCACCGCCGACGTACGCGCGTGGGCCCGCGGCGAGGGCATGAAGGTCCCCGATCGTGGCCGGCTCCGTCCCCAGGTTTGGGCGGCCTGGCGCAACGCTCACGCCTCGGGGTGAGGCTGAACGCCGCAGCAGCCGATGCCACGTCCTGCCGTTTCGTGCGGAAGGCGCGGCGACTGCCACGCGCGCTCGATAGACCGCGCCCCATCCAGCGGTTCGACGCCACGCCGTGCTGAGCACGGCGATCACGTCATCGTCGAGCATGATTACTGAATCGTCCCTGATTTCATCGAGGGTGAGCCAGGCATCCCGGAAGGATCACCCCAGACTCATCATGGCGAACTACAAATACCCTCAGGAACTGGCGTGAGCGAGCGACCCGACTCGCCGTCGAAGCCCGCCGTGACCCCGACACCCGCACCGGCGCGCCATCAACCGGATCGCCGAGCAGACCGGCGTCCACAAGGAAGCCCTGCGGACCTGGGTGCGCAAAGCCGAAGACGACGAGCTCCCGACCGAGCCGGTCGATGCCGAAGCGCGCATCCGCCGTCCGGAGAAAGAGAACCGCGAACTGCGGCAGTTGATGGAGATATTTCGCTCTGCCACAGTGTTTTTCGCGAAGGTGGAGTTCGTCCCCCGCAAGTGGGAGGTGGCCCCACGCCGACTGAAGTAATCGCCTGTGTTCATCGACGAACACAAACACCGCTGGGGGATCGAACCGATCTGTCGCGTTCTGTCGGAGAACACCGGCCGGGAAGACGTCGAAGCGGCCACCGTGCAATGGGTGCATTGGTTCGATACCGAACGGGTCCACGGCATACTCGACTACCGCACCTCGACCGAGATCGAGACCGCCTGCTACGCACAACCACCGGCCGCACCTGCGGCCTGAGGACTGAACACACGCTCAGCCTCAACAAGACTCGGGACTTGACGATCCAGTGGAACAACCCGACCCGAGTGGTCGGACGATCAGCCATGCCAGCAGAGCGATCGTTACCGCACAACCATATTCACAGCAACGCGCTCAGCTGATCGGTGCATTCGGGCTAAGGAAACATCTCGTATCGTCGCCCGAGTTCCCGCAGGAAGGACTCGAGAACGAGGTCGAAGCTCTCGGCATCGATCTCGGCGGCGTACTCGCGAAGCCGATGCGCCTGCGACAGATGCGGATACCGCTCGTTGTAGGTGTCGATGTGATCGTCGAATCCGCCCGCGAACGAGGTGATCGCGGAACCGATGACGATGTACTTGATCGAGGCTCCGATCATCGTCGCGAAGCGGGGCGGCCAGCCGGCGCGGGTGAGGCCGCCGTGGATGGCGTCGGACGCCTGGAGGGAGACGGGCCGGGTGCCGGGACTCGAGGCGAGGAAGGGCACCATATTCGGGTGCGCGGCGAGCGCGTCGCGGTAGGTGCGAGCCCAGCGTCGGAGCGCTTCCTGCCAGTCGTCCTCGGCGAACCCGCTGACGTCGACCGATTCACCGATGGCGTCGGCGATGTCGTCGAGCAGTTCTTCCTTGGTGGCGTAGTGGCTGTACAGCGACGGGGCGCGAACACCCAGTTCGGCGGCGATCCGACGCATCGAGACGGCGTCGAGGCCGTGCTCGTCGACGAGTCGTAGCGTGACGTCGCGGATGAGCTCACGGCTGAGCAGAGGCGTGCGCGGGCGCGCCATCCATCGTCCTCCTTCCGGCCCGGCCTGGACGAGCTAACAATGTAAGGTTAGTTTGGAATCGCGAGAAGCGCTACGGCGCCGGCATCCCTGGAAGGTCCCTCCATGAACCTGAAGCTCACCGAGGAGGAGCGTGCGTTCCGCGACGAACTGCGCACCTTCTTCACCACCGAGATCCCCGCCGAAGTGCGTGCGAAGACCGCCTCCGGCACTCCGCTGGGCAAGGACGACTACGTCGCCGTCCAGCGCATCCTGCATTCGCGCGGCCTCGCCGTTCCCAACTGGCCCGTCGAATGGGGCGGTCAGGACTGGACGCCGATGCAGCGCAACATCTGGCTCAGCGAGCTGCAGCTCGCGTCGGTGCCCGACCCGCTGCCGTTCAACGCGTCCATGATCGGGCCGGTCATCGCGCAGTTCGGCTCGCAGGAGATGAAGGAACGCTTCCTCCCCGCCACCGCCAACCTCGACATCTGGTGGTGCCAGGGCTTCTCCGAGCCCGAGGCCGGCTCCGACCTCGCGTCCCTCAAGACCCGCGCCGTCCGCGACGGTGACGACTACATCGTCAACGGTCAGAAGACGTGGACGACGCTCGCGCAGCACGCCGACTGGATCTTCTGCCTCGTCCGCACCGATCCGAACGCGAAGAAGCAGGCCGGCATCTCGATGCTGCTCTTCCCGATGGACACCCCGGGCGTCACCCTCCGTCCGATCAAACTGATCGACGGCGGCTACGAGGTCAACGAGGTCTTCTTCGAAGACGTGCGCGTTCCCGCCGAGAACCTCGTCGGCGAGGAGAACACCGGCTGGACGCAGGCGAAGTTCCTGCTCGGCAACGAGCGCACCGGCATCGCCCGGGTCGGCGCCACCAAGGTCAAGCTCGCGCGGGCGAAGTCCCTCGCGGCCGAGACCCGCTACGGCAGCGGCTCGCTGCTCGACGACCCGATCTTCGCGGCACGCCTGGCCGAACTCGAGAACGAGCTGCTCGCTCTCGAGCTCACCCAGCTACGCGTCGTCGCCGGCTCGGCCGACGGCAAGCCCAACCCGGCATCGTCGCTGCTCAAGATGCGCGGCTCCGAGTTGCAGCAGGCCGCGACCGAACTGCTCGTCGACATCGCCGGTCCCGATTCGCTGCCCGCCGGCGAGGCCGGTATCGACTCGCCCGACTGGGCGCAGCTGACGATGCCGACCTACCTCAACAACCGCAAGGTCACCATCTACGGCGGGTCGAACGAGGTTCAGCGTTCGATCATCGCTTCCTCGATTCTCGGACTGTGAGGCCCCGGACATGAATTTCGAACTCGACACCGAACAGGACATGCTCCGCGCGACCGTCCGCGACCTGCTCTCCGGCGCGTACGACGTCGAGTCGCGCAACCGGGTGGCCGAAGGTGACCTGGGCTGGAACCGCGACGTATGGAAGCAACTCGGCGAACTCGGCGTGCTCGGCCTGCCCTTCGCGGAGGAGCACGGCGGCATGGGAGCCGGACCGGTGGAGGTCATGGCCGTCATGACCGAGATCGGCCGCGCGCTCGCACCCGAGCCCGTGCTCGACTGCGTCTACCTGCCCGGCCGGCTCGTCGCCGAGGTCGGCACCGACGCGCAGCGCTCCGACATCCTGCCGCAACTGTCCGAGGGCACCGTGCTCCTCGCGTTCGCGCACGACGAGCCGGGCAGCCGCTGGCCGCACACCGAGGTGGCCACCACCGCGGCACGCGACGGCGACTCCTGGACCGTCTCCGGTCGCAAGAATCCTGTGCTGCACGGTGATTGCGCCGACACCTTCATCGTCTCCGCGAAGCTCCCGGAGGGTGGCGTCGGACTGTTCGTCGTCGACGCATCGGCGGACGGTCTGGTCCGCACGCCGTACCGCACCCACGACGAGCGTCGCGGTGCGCAACTCGTGCTCGACGATGTTGCGGCGACCCCGCTCGGTGAGGCGGCCGACGCGTCCGCCGCCATCACCGCGGCGCAGGTGCACGCGCAGGCGGCACTGTGCGCCGAGGCGGTCGGTGCCCTCGACTCCTCGGTGCAGCTGACCACGAGCTACCTCAAGCAGCGCAAGCAGTTCGGTGTGCCGCTGTCGATGTTCCAGGCGCTCACCCACCGTGCGGCCGACATGTACGTGCTGTACGAGCTGGCGTCGAGCATGAGCCTGTACGCGACCATGGCCCTCGCCGACGGCATCGTCGACCCGACCATCGCCTCGCGCGCCAAGCTGCAGGTCGGCCGGTCCGCTCGGAAGATCGGCCAGGAGTCCGTGCAGATGCACGGCGGCATCGGTGTCACGGCCGAGCACTCCATCGGCCACTACCTGAGCCGCCTGACCGCGATCGAGCACACCCTCGGCACCATGGACGATCACCTGCGGGTGCTCGCCGGCGGTGTGAAGGACTACGAGCTCGTGGAGATCGCCGGAATGTGACCGATCGGGCTCACTCCCGGGGCAGCAGTGTCCCCAGCGGACCGAGATCGATGTTGAGATCCTCGGGGGTGAGCCCGAAATGGTCGCGCAGTTCGCCCATGCGCTGCTCGAGCAGCATCAGTGTCGTGCCGAGCCGTTCGATCTGCTCGTCGCTGAGATCCCCTGCATCCATGCGGTGCAGGGCCTGACGCTCCATCAGCTGCCGGAGCAGTTCGACGAGCGTGAGCACCAGCGTCACCAGACCCCGCTCCACGGATTCGGGATCGGCGTCGATACGCGACGGGAAGTTCACCGGCTCGCTCACGAACCCTCCCGGGCCCCATGGGGAACGGGGACGTCGACCCCGGGCAGCGACAGGGTACTGATCGACGAGATCAACGCGCGTAACGAGATCCGCACCAGATCGATATCCGCGATCGACAGTGTGATGTCGCCGGTGATGACCACGCCGCCCGACAGCACCCGATCCAGCAGATCGATCAGAGCGATCCGCCGTTCCTCGTCCACCGATCCGTCGGCGTATCTCACGGCGAGATCCGTTCTGCTCCAGCGAACGAGTAGGGCGGCCACGGGCCGCTCGTCTCGAGCCTGATCCCCGGATTCAGGGACCCGAGTTCCTCCACCTCGGAATAGAATTCGTCCGCCCTGTCGTCGTCGACGAGATATGTCCCGTTGAGCAGCATCCACTCCTGGCTGCCGCTCAGTGCCGGATCGGTCGGCGCGCTCCGGCGACCCGCGGCCGACACACGCAGCAACCGATCGTGGATATCGGCGGCGCGTTCGGCCGCATCGCGTTCGATGCTCTCCTGCGCCGCCAGTTGCGCGCGGCGACGCAGCAGATAGGCCGTGCCCCTGCCGGAACCCGCACCCTCCGCATGCGCTTCCGCGGCGGCCGCGGTGAGCGCCTTGCGATCGGCGAACGCCTTGACCCCCCATTCGGTACGACCGGTCACGAGGGCGAGCGCAGACGCGAACTGCTCCCGGTGCTCGGTGAGCAGGGCCCGGACCCGTTCGTCGTCGAGGCAGACGGTCGCGAGTCGAAGGGGTACCACGGAGAAGTGCCGTGCCAATCCGGCGACGACCGAATCATGGGCGCGGGCCACTCTTTCCAGCCAGTCCAGGTCCTCGAGATTGCGAGCCAGTGCGGCCTCGCCGAAATCGTCCAGGGGCACCGTTCCGACCACGGCGGTCAGTCCGCCCTCCTGCACCGTGCGGACCTGCTCGCCGGCGACGCCGGAGGCGCCCTCGGTCTCGTGGCCGACGAGCGTCCCGTCGGTCACGGCGTACATCCAGGTCCCGGTCGTGTCAGTCACGGTTCTCCTCGTCCACGATCTCCGCCGGTTCCGGCTCCAGTTCCTCCGCTCGGGCCTCGAGTGCGGCCAACCGTTCGCGAAGCTGCCGGTTCTCCAATTCGAGTTCCACCCGGCTCGAATCGACCTCGGGTGAGCGAGCCTTGCTCGTCAACCACGGATCGCTCTCCCACCAGTCGATCCCGACGGCCTTGGCCGTCTCGAGCGATGCGATGACGAGGCGGAGCTTGATCGTGAGCAGTTCGATGTCGAGCAGATTCACCTGGATGTCGCCGGCGATGACCAACCCCTTGTCCAGGACACGTTCGAGGATGTCGCCGAGATTGGTCGACCGTCCTCCACCCCCGTAGGGCTGCGGCGACGACATGCCGCCTCCCCCACCGACCACCGTCATGACCCGGTCCTTGCGCCGATGTCGCTGCTGCCGCGTCCGTAACGCCGGGTCCGCCGGTACGCGAGCAGATCACCGTCCAGATCGACCTCCACCTCGTAGAGCGCGAGCATGTCGGCCGACGACGGAATCCGCCGGTCTTCCACGACCTCCACCTCGACGACCCATCCGTCCTCGGTGGGTTCGACGGAGGTGACCCCCTGAGCTTCCTTCGAGGTCAGTTCCTTCAGATGTGTGAGGGCCGCCGATGCGGCCTCGGCCGCCGAGATCGCGGGCGGGCCGGTGTCCTGCGCCACGGGATCACTCCTTTCCCCCGGCGGGGCCGGAGCCGCCCCGGGAGATCATGCGGTTCAGCACGGCCTGCTGCGCCTCGTCCTTCTCCTCGGGGGTCAGCTCACCCGCCTCCGCCGCCTCCTCGATCTGCTCGAGTTCGCGCCGCACGTTGGCGGGATCGTGCAGTTGCTGTTCGACCTGCTCCTGGATGATCTCTCCGAGCCACATCACTCCCCTGACGGGAGCGAGGGGCAGCGTGAGCAGGGAGGTCAGCAGACCCATCGTCAACTTCCTTCGCCGGGGTCGGATTTCGCCACGAAGTCGTAGGCCGCCATCGGGCCGAGCAACGAGACCTCGACCCGGTTCTCCCATTCCCGACCCAGTTCCTGCAGGGCCTGTTCGAGTTCGTCCTGCCGCTCGAGTTCGACGAGGACGGCGATGTGCACGGCATCCTGCTCGTGCGTGGGTTGCCGCTCGTTGACCATCGGGTCGAGCGACGACAGGGCCTCGACCGTGCGGCGCGTGTCCTCGTTCCGTTTGGCCTCGATCGCCGCGTTGATGATTTCCCCGAGCGCCATTCGCGCCTCGCGGGTCGCGTCCTCGGACTGGCCGCGGATCTGCTCCCGCAACTGCGCCGCCTCGGAGTTCTCCTCGAGGATCTCCTGCAGGATCGCCTTCTCGTCGTACCGTCCCTTCACGACGAACTGTGCGAGACCGTCGAGTTGGTCGAGGGCCGAGGCGAGTTCGTCCTCGTTCCCCTCGAGCAGTTCCGCGGCCACCGCGTCCCGGTCGGTGAGGACGGCACCGAATCTCAGCGGGAGCACGGGGGCGACCGTCACGGTCCCGTCGAGCAACGCGGCGTGCGCCTCGAGATCGTCCGGTGTGCCGAGAGCGCGATCGGTCGGGATCTCGCTCACCAGTGCAGCGATGCGACCGGACTTGACCACCGACACCTCGGCCGGCGGATTGCCCACCCCTTCCGCATGCTCCTCCGGTTCCACATCCGACGGGACGATGCCGTAGACGTAGACCGCAGTGGTCGTGGCGGTTTCGTCGCTGTCGCCCTGCTCGGGTCGTTCGGTCTGTTCGGTGGACATCAGTCCTCACCCCTGCGTGATCGTCGAGCGGGCTGCCGCTGCTCCTGGACGTCCCCGAGGAACTCGCTGACTTTCTCCCCCGCAGCCTCGAGCGCGCCCTTCGTCTTGTGCTTGGAACCGCCGGAGGTGATGTCGCCGACGAGATCCGGAAGGCCCTTCGGCTCGTTGTCGGAGATCTCGAGCGGGTTCACCGCTTCCGCGAAACGCAGATAGGTGTCGACACTGGCCACGACGACGCGGGCGTCGATGGTGAGCAGTTCGATACCGACGAGCGAGACACGCACGAACGCGTCGATGACGAGGCCTTTGTCGAGGATGGTGTCGATGACGTCGGCGAGGCCGGACGAGTTGGGACGGGCCATACCGCCCCCGCCGCCTCCACCGCCGCCCCCTGCAGGTTGGATGGTCATGACCGGGATCCTCTCGAGCGGGACGAGCGCGTACCGGTGCTCTTCGTCGCCCGGGTCCGCTTGGCGGGCGCACGTTTCCGAGGCGGTTCGGGCTCTTCCTCTTCGTCGTCGGGTTCTTCGTCGGAGGACTCGTCATCCTCGGGATACTCGTCCTCGAGATCCTCCTCGTCCTCGGCCGACTCCTCGTCGCCTTCGTCCTCGGACGGCTCACTCTCCTCGAAATCCTCGTCCTCGTCGCGGATCTCGTCCTCGTCACCGGAGGCGTCGGTCTCCCACTCCTCGCCGTTCTCGCCGGTGTCCTCCTGCTCCTCTTCCTCCCGGCGCGCGGTCTCGTCGTCCTTGACGACCTCGCTGTCGCGGATCTCGCCGTGCCAGCCGACGACGTCGTCGGGATGCAACACGGCTTCGGTCATGACGTGGCGCCGGAAGTGCTTCAGTTCCAGGCGTGACCGGCGACCCACCGCCCGCCACAGATTCGCGGTGCGCTCGAACAGGCCCCGGGGGTGGTACTCGAGCACCAGGAGTATCCGGGTGAGATCCGGTGTGAGTTCATGGAAGGTCACCGCGCCGTCGATGTAACCTTTTCCTCCCTTGGAACGCCACACGATCCGTTCGAACGGCACCTGTTCGAGGATCGTGGACTCCCAGTTCCGACGCGACCAGAAAACCTTGCCCGTCCAATGGAGTTTCTCGTCCTGGACCTGCTCGACCTGTTCGACCTTCTTCATGAACTTCGGCCAGTCGGCGAATTGCGTCCACAGGTCGTAGGCCAGATCGACCGGCACCCCCACGTCGATGCTCTCGACGATGTTGGTGAGCTTGATCTTCTTGTTGCCGCCGCCGCCCCCCTTGCCCCCGCCGGTGACGGCCTCCTTGACGTCCTCGAACTTGTCCTTCGCCGTGTTCTTCAGATTCTCGAACCCCGAGCTCGCCGCCGCCTTCAGCGGCGACTCGCCCTGAGCGAGCTTGTCGACGCCGGTGAGCGCACTGGCCAGATTTCCGCCTTTGCCCTCGGAGTAATCCTGTAATCGTCCCGCCGTGCCGGTGACCCTGTCCGACAGGCTCGACAACGCATTCTGCGCGACGGTTCCTGCGAGGCCCTGCAACGACTGCTGCAGACCGCCGGTCAGTCCGCCCGTGGCCTTCCCCGCCGTGTCCGAGGCGGTGCGGCCCGCCTTACCGGCGGTATCGGTCGCGGTCTTCCCGGCCTTGCCCACCGCGTCGGCGACTCCGCCCGATACATCGCTCAACCTGGCCATCGCTCTCACCCCTTCGTTCGACGTACGGGCGCACGACCGGAGGAGGAGGACGACGCAGTGCTACGCGCTGCGCGCTTGCGCGGCTTCGGAGGTGCCTCCTCCGAGTCGTCCGGATCTTCGCTGTCGGCCGTCTTCTTGCTGCGGGACGTCCGCGGACGGGATGTGGCGCGGGCTTCACGGCGCCGCGGTGCGGGACGCTCGGGTTCCGGCTCCTCTTCGTCGCCCGAATCCTCCTCGCCCGAATCCTCTTCGTCGGAACCCTCTTCGTCCGTCTCGTCGTAATCCGGCTCCTCGTCCCGATTCCGGCTGCCGCAACGCCTGCTGCCGCGACTTTCCTCCTCGTCGCGTGATTCGTCGTATTCGTCCTCGTATTCGGCATCCTCGGGTTCCTCCGATCGCCCGCCACCGCTCGCACGGGACTGCAGACGTTCGTTGAGGGCGTCGATCCGGTTGCTGGCCGCGGTCACGGCAGCGGCACGAGCCGCATGCATGAGTTCTCCGCGTACGGATTCGGTGATCTTGTTGATCTCGGGAGACGAGCCGAGCATCGAGGCGCTGCGCTGCAGGAGTTCCTGCGGATTGCTGGGCAGTTTGCCGGTCATTCCGGCACCGGCGAGCATCATGGCCACCCGCATCTTCTTGGTACGGCCGAGGAAATATCCGATGCCCACACCGAGGGCGACTCGTGCTCCGGGTTTCATCACCGTTCTCCTTCGTATGCCGCGCGTCGTGTGGCGTGCTCGGAAGGGGCCGGGGAGGTCTCGGTACGGTACGCAGCCGATGCGCGTCTTTGTGTGATGCAAACCGCAGTACGTCACTCGAGGCCTTGATTCGCGTGCTTCGTAGGCATGCGGATTCCGGAGTGAACGACGGGCTCGAAAAGTACCAATCAGTATGTCGTGCAGCAGGATACGATGCTTGCTACAGATCTCGACCGGCCGTCCGCGGGCATGCCGAAGAAAGGTTCTCGAGCCGGTAAGGATTCCGGAAACCGGAGGCTATCGCCGCGGATGCACCGGGGTGGCGATCCCTGTCGCCTGCAAAGCGAATGCTGCTTCTGGACCGATTATTTCGCCGACGAGTGCGAGGAAGCGGTCGACGAAGGCCGGCCCGTGGGCCCCCTCGGTGGCGTCGTCTGGATCCTGCGGATCGAGATGGTGCGCGAGTTCGTGCAACACCACCATCTCGCGGAACGCCCACGCGGTGTTCACCCGGTGTTCGGGAAGAGCGATCGTCGCGCAGTCGCGTTCGTAGTGTGCGGCCGCGTTGCCCGCACGGGCCCGCACGCGCACCGGCACGGCGGCGCGCTCCCACCGGGTGCGTACCCAGTCGAGGGCGAGCACGGCGTCGATGTAGTCCTGGACCGAGGCGATGGAGGCGAACCGTCTCTCCACCGGGAGCGTGACGTGGGAACCGGCGACCTCGACGGTCCGCAGACCGCGCTCGTCGGCGCGGTCGAGCATCTTCCGTACGATGGACTCCGCTTCGTACACAGCGGTTCTGCGGGTGTCGCGCACCTTGGTCACCGTTCCAGCCTCCTCGGAGCCGACGGCAGTTCGGGTGCCGTTCCCAGCCGGGCCGCGCGTCCGGCGCGGTCGCCCGCGCGCCGGGCATCGGCCGAGCGCGCCGACGGGGCCCGGTTTCCCCGCCAACTGCCCCGTGCCTGCGACGTACTGCGGTAGAAGTCCTGCAGTTCCAGACTCTTCCCACGCAACACCAACGCCGTACCGGGCGCGGATGTTTCCACCTCGCGTTCGATCTCTTGCTTCGCCTCGGCCAGCCGGGCGCCGATGCGGGCGGCAAACGCCGACTGGAAGTTCAGCCGGGCCGTCACCGCGGCAACGGGCTTGCGCACGCGTGTGCGCACACGGCGGCCACCGCGTTCCTCGACGACGGTGCGCACCGTGGTCTCGTTCCGGTAGGTGCCCTCGCGCAGATATGCGTCGGACGCCCGCACCATCTGCACGAGCAGGGAGGAGTACAGCGCCTCGCACACGTCGATGTCGTCGGCGAAGCCGTAGGCGTAGATGACGGTGGAGTTCGCGGTGATGTCGCACTGCACGTCGTTGGCCCCGGCGATCGCGATGAACAACTGGGCGTAGGTGCGCAGTCCCTTCTTGCCCGTCTCGCCGATGGTGATCAGTCGCTGCACGGGAGTCGCGCGGCGTTCCTTCGCCGCCGTGTGACTGCGCGCGACCGCCAGATCGATCGAGGAGGACGTCGCGAGCCGCTGCGCCGCGGCGAGGAAGGCGTCGGCCTCGTGAGGGTTGTCGGTGGACTCCGCCTGGCGGAGCAACCCGCCGATACGACTCAACATCTTGTCCGAACTCACCCAGCGAGCGTAGAGCTTGGCACCGACTCCGCCCACGAGACCGGGAACACGCACGAAGTTCCTGCGAAACCACCCGCGACCCACCAAGATCGTGCAGGTGGACACTGCGGTCGATTTCGTCACCGATATCAACGACACGTTCTGGTATGCGGTGATCGCACTGCTCATCGGTTCGGGTCTGTACTACACGTTCCGGTCCCGGTTCATCCAGATCCGGCTCCTGCCCGACATGCTGCGCTCCGTCGTGGAGAAACCCGAGAAACTACCCAACGGGGAACCGGGCCTGTCCGCATTCCGGGCCTTCTCCGTCTCGGCCGCCTCCCGCGTGGGAACGGGCAACGTCGCCGGTGTCGCGATCGCGATCAGCCTCGGTGGTCCCGGAGCGGTGTTCTGGATGTGGGCCATGGCCCTGATCGGTGCGGCGACCGCCTTCCTCGAGTCCACTCTCGCCCAGCTGTACAAGGTGCGCGACGAGGACGGCACCTTCCGCGGCGGCCCCGCCTACTACATGCAGTACGGGCTGCGGAAACGCTGGATGGGCATGATCTTCGCGGTCATCATCACCATCACCTACGGTTTCGTGTTCAACGCGGTGCAGACCAACTCGGTCGTCGATGCGGTGTCGGGTTCCATCGGGGAGAAGACCACGGCCCTCCAGGTGATCGTGGGCCTGGTCGTCGCCCTCCTCGTCGGCGTGGTGATCTTCGGTGGGATCCGCCGCATCTCCGGCGTCTCCCAGGTCGTCGTGCCGGTCCTGGCGTTCGTCTACCTGGTCATCGGCATCATCGTCGTGATCCTCAACATCGGTGAGGTCCCGACCGTCTTCCGGCTCATCGTCGAGAACGCCTTCGGTCTCGAGGAGATCGTCGGTGGTGGTTTCGGCGCCGCCTTCATGAACGGCATCCGACGAGGGCTCTTCTCGAACGAGGCCGGTATGGGCTCCGCCCCCAACGCCGGTGCCGCCGCCGCCGTCTCCCACCCGGTCAAGCAGGGCCTGGTCCAGAGCCTCGGCGTCTACTTCGACACCCTGCTGGTCTGTTCGATCACGGCCTTCATCATCCTGCTGTCGGAGCCCGAGTTCGGCGGCGGTCTCGAGGGCGCCGCCCTGACGCAGAATGCGCTCGCGCTGCAGCTCGGCGACTGGACGGTGCACTTCCTCGCCGTGCTGATCTTCTTCCTCGCGTTCACCTCGATGATCGGCAATTACTACTACAGCGAATCCAACATGGAGTTCCTCACCGGATCGCGCCGCATCCTGCCCTACCTCCGGTCGGCGGTCGTGCTGTGCGTCTTCCTCGGGGCCATCGGATCGCTGCCGCTGGTGTGGGCCCTGGCCGACCTCGCCATGGGAGTCATGGCCATCGTCAACCTCATCGCCCTGATCCCGCTGTCGGGTGTCGCCTACGCCCTGTTCCACCACTACAGCGCGCAGCGCAAGCAGGGCCGTGATCCGGTCTTCCACGCCGGTGACGTCCCGGGCGTCCGGGGGATCCAGGTCTGGAACGACGACGACGTCACGCCGGTCGAGAACCGATCGAGCGACGCACGGTAGATTCCCCTACCGCACGAGCGTGTTCCGCTTCGGAAAGGATCTGCGAGATGGCGTCGGTGACCTTCGACAAGGCCACGTGCCTGTTCCCCGGCTCGACTACGCCCGCGGTCGACGCGCTCGACCTCGAGATCGAGGACGGCGAATTCCTCGTCCTGGTCGGGCCGTCGGGCTGCGGCAAGTCGACCTCGCTGCGCATGCTCGCCGGCCTCGAGGAGGTGCACAGCGGGCGCATCCTCATCGGTGACCAGGACGTCACCGGGCAGGATCCGAAGGAACGCGACATCGCGATGGTGTTCCAGAACTACGCCCTCTACCCGCACATGTCGGTCGCGGAGAACATGGGCTTCGCGCTGAAACTGGCCAAGACACCCAAGAACGAGATCCGCGAACGGGTCGTCGAGGTCGCGAAGATGCTCGACCTCGAGCAGTTCCTCGACCGCAAACCCAAGGCGCTGTCCGGCGGTCAGCGTCAGCGCGTCGCGATGGGGCGCGCCATCGTCCGCCAGCCGCAGGTCTTCCTCATGGACGAGCCGCTGTCGAACCTCGACGCCAAACTCCGCGTGCAGACCCGCACGCAGATCGCACAGCTGCAGCGCCGCCTCGGCACCACCACCGTCTACGTCACCCACGACCAGGTCGAGGCCATGACGATGGGCGACCGCGTCGCGGTGCTCGAGAAGGGCATCCTGCAGCAGTGCGCATCGCCGCGTGTGCTCTACAACCGGCCCGCGAACGTCTTCGTCGCCGGCTTCATGGGCTCGCCCGCGATGAACCTCTTCCGCCTCCCGGTCTTCGACCGCGGCGCGATGATCGGCGACACCCACGTACCGGTGCCGCGCGACGTGGTCGGCCAGGTCACCGAGAAGGAGGTCGTGCTCGGGATCCGGCCCGAACACCTCGAGATCTCGAACGAGGGTCTGGCCATGGATGTCGACGTGGTCGAGGAGCTCGGCTCGGAGGCCTACGTCTACGGCCGGGCCGACGTCGGCGGGATCGGCCAGCAGATCGTCGCCCGCAGCGACTGGCGCAACCCTCCGCAGAAGGGCGACCGGCTGTACCTGCGCTTCGACCCCGAGCACGTGCACGTCTTCGGAACGTCCGACGGGAAGCGGATCGGCTGATCACCGCTCCGGGATCGGTCTGCGGAGTCGACACTCGACCGATTCAGGATGGGCGGAATGCCGACTTTTACCGGTGCTGCGTGCCACAGTAGTGGCCGGTGTCGGTGCAGCTGGGTCACCGACGTGTGTTCTACGACCTCGAAATGGGGAGTTGTTGATGGTTCTGAATACGAAGGCGATGCGGAGGGCTGCGATCGCCGCTACGGCCGCGACCGCGCTCGTTCTCGCGGGCTGCTCGTCGGACAACGGTGGCGACGACACCTCGACCGGCGGCGAGGATACCGCTGCTTCCGGTGAGGGCCGCGGCCCCATCACGATCGTCGAGGGGCAGGATCCCCTGAACGCGGCGCTCGAGAGCATCATCGCCGACTGGAACGCCGAGCATCCCGACGAGCAGGTGACGTTCAAGCCGCTGGCCAAGGAGGCCAACGACCAGTACGACGACATCGCTCAGCGCATGCAGGCCAAGAGCGACGAGTACGACCTCATCGCCGTCGACGTCACCAACACCGCGGAGTTCGCCGCGAACGGCTGGCTGCTCCCCCTCGAGGGCGACCTGGAGATCGACACCGGGGGCGTGCTGCCCGCGACCGTCGAGTCGGGCACCTACAACGGCACCCTGTACGCCGCCCCGAAGAACACGAACGGCGCGTTCCTCTACTACCGCACCGACCTCGTCGACGAGGCGCCCGCGACCTGGGACGACCTGAAGGCCGAGTGCCCGAAGGCCGAGGAGGCGGGTATCGCCTGCTACATCGGTCAGTTCAAGAACTACGAAGGCCTGACGGTCAACGTCACCGAGATCGTCAACGCCTTCGGTGGCTCCTTCGTCGCCGAGGACGGCCTGACCCCGGCCATCGACGACAAGACGGCCGAGGGCCTGCAGTTCATCGTCGACAACTTCGAGGACGGCATCATCCCGGCCGCCGCGCAGACCTACACCGAGGGCGAGTCGCAGACCGCCTTCGGCAACGGCGAGGCACTGTTCCTGCGCACGTGGCCCGGCTTCTACACCGACGGTGAGACCTCGTCGGTCGCCGGCAACTACGGCATCGCCGTCCTGCCCGGCATCGACGGCCCCGGCGTCTCGACGCTCGGCGGCTACAACGTCGGCATCAGCGCGTTCTCGGATGCTCCCGCCACCGCGCGTGACTTCCTCGAGTTCATGCAGACCCGCCAGTCGCAGATGTACTACGCGGAAGCGGGCGGCGCCCCGGTTCTCGCCGAGGTCTACGACGACGCCTCCATCCTCGAGCAGTACCCCTACTTCTCGACGCTGAAGGAGGTCCTCGAGGCCGCCAAGCCGCGTCCGGCGTCGCCGTACTACTCGGCCGTGTCGAAGGCGATCTCCGACAACGCCTACGCTGCGATCCGTGGCGAGAAGACCGTCCAGCAGGCGCTGGACGACACCAAGGCCGGCATCGAGACCGCCGGCAACTGATGCTCTAGGAGCAGTACATGGCTGACCCGCAGGTCGACAATCCCGCGGATCCGCCACACGCCCCCGCGGTCGGGACCGTCCCCGGTCCCGACCGCGGACGTGTCGGCGGACGTCACCGCGTGCCCGCGCCTCCCGCCGCGGCGGTGGAGACGCGGCGCAAGGTCCCGGTATGGATGTTCGTCGCACCGTCGATGCTCGTCCTGGCCGTGATCATCCTGTACCCGCTCGGACGAGCGGTGTGGATGTCGCTGCACGGTGACTCGAAGCGACTCGACCCCGAGACGGGCCGATTCGTCACCGGCGGTTTCGTGGGGATCGAGAACTACACGCGCTGGATCACCCAGACCTGCAACACCGCCACCGGTTCGATCCCGTGCCCTCCGGGCACCCTCGGCTCCCAGTTCTGGCAGTCGATCTTCAACACCTTCTTCTTCACCGTCGTCACGGTCTCGCTCGAGACGGTGATCGGTTTCGCGATGGCGATCGTGATGGCCAAGTCGTTCCGGGGTCGCGGCCTGCTGCGCGCCTCGGTGCTGGTGCCGTGGGCGATCCCCACCGCCGTCACCGCCAAGCTGTGGTTCTTCATCTTCGCCAACGACGGTGCCGCCAACAAACTGCTCGGCACCGACTACCTGTGGACCGCCGATCCGTGGCCCGCGCGCTTCGCGATCATCGTCGCCGACGTGTGGAAGACGGCACCGTTCATGGCGCTGCTCATCCTCGCCGGCCTGCAGATGATCCCGCAGGACGTCTACGAGGCCGCGAAGGTCGACGGCGCGAACGCCTGGCAGCGGTTCAAGATGATCACGCTGCCGCTGGTCAAGCCCGCCCTCATGGTGGCGATCCTGTTCCGCACCATGGACGCGCTGCGCATGTACGACCTGCCCGCGATCATGATGGGGTCCAATCCGGCGACGTCCACGATCTCGGTGCTCGTCGTCGACCAGATGCGTCAGGGTTCGAACTCCGCGTCCGCCCTGTCGACGATCACCTTCCTGCTCATCTTCGCCGTCGCCTTCGTGCTGGTGCGGTTCCTCGGCGCCAACGCGGTGAGTACGCAGGAGAAGCAGCGTAAGGGGGAGGTCGTATGACCGTCACCACCGAGATTCCCCGGAGCCGGCCGGAGCCGGAGCCCACGCCGGTGCAGACCCGCAAGGTGCCGTTCAAGCGCAGGATGAGCACCGTCGGCACCTATCTGGGTGTCGCGCTGATCGTCGTGTGGGGCCTGGCCCCCTGCTACTGGATGATCGTCACGGCCCTGCGCGACCCGTCGGAGACGTTCAGCACGACCCTGTGGCCGTCGAACCCGACACTGCAGAACTTCGCCGACGCGCTCGACCCCGACGCCAAGGTCAACTTCTCGCGGGCGCTGCTCAACAGCGTCATCATCGCCGGCGCCACCACGGCGGTCGCGCTGCTGCTCGGCGTGTTCACCGCCTACGCCCTGTCGCGCTTCGAGTTCCGCGGTAAGTACTTCGTCACCGGCATCATCCTCGGCGCGTCGATGTTTCCGGTCGTCGCGCTCGTGACGCCGCTGTTCCAGCTGTTCACCGACATCGGCTGGATCGGCAAGTACCAGGCGCTGATCATCCCGAACATCTCGTTCGTGCTGCCGCTGACCGTCTACACGCTCACCTCGTTCTTCTCCGAACTGCCGTGGGAGCTCGAGGAGGCCGCCCGCATGGACGGCGCGACGCGCGGGCAGGCGTTCCGCCTGGTCATGCTGCCGCTCGCGGCACCTGCGCTGTTCACCACGGCGATCCTCGCCTTCATCGCGACCGTCAACGAGTACCTGCTGATGTCGCAGCTGTCGAGCGAGAGCACGGCCCCGGTGACGGTGGCGATGGCACGGTTCACCGGCACCGACCCGTACGTCACCCCGTACGCGTCGATCATGGCCGGCGGCACGCTCGTCATGGTGCCGCTCGTGGTGATGGTGCTGCTCTTCCAGCGACGCATCATCTCGGGTCTGACCGCGGGTGGCGTCAAGTCGTGAGGAAGGTTCCGCGCCGGAACCGACTCGAGATGCTGCTCGGCCTGCTCACGGTGTTCACGGTGATGGCCGTGATCTCCGCGGTCGCCGAGCTGACGTCGCCGCAACCCGGCATCGTGCCGTCCCTCGTGCTGCTTACATTCGTCGTGATGTGGGGGTTCGCGTTCCGCGCGTGGCGCCGATCGGGCTGACCCTGTCGTGACGATGGCCCCGCCGTGACGTGAGAAGGAGCACCGTACCGGTGTTCCGGAGGCGTCTCGTCGTCGTTTCCGTACCATACGGTGGGCGGGAGACCCTCCCGTCCGGATTTCCGGTACCGAGAAAGTGGAACGAGTGACGAGCCCGACAAGGTCGACATCCTCGCGCGCCGCCGCGGCCGCAGCGAAGAAGCGCAGGGGACGCATCGTTCGCTACGCCGTACTCGTCGCGTTCGTTCTCGCCGTGCTCGTCCCGCTCGGGATCTTCGCCACCGCCTACTACTCGGCGGAGGTGCCGACCCCGGCGGACATGAAGACGAACCAGCTCGCGCGGGTCTACGCATCCGACGACGCCACCGAGATCACCCGGGTGGTCCCGCCGGAGGGCAACCGTGTCGAGGTCGGGATCGCGCAGATCCCCGAGCACGTCCGCAACGCCGTGCTGTCGGCGGAGGACCGCAACTTCTACAGCAACCCGGGCTTCTCGATCACCGGTTTCGCACGCGCAGCCCGCGACAACGTCATGGGCAAGGACACCGCCGGCGGCGGTTCCACGATCACGCAGCAGTACGTCAAGAACGTGCTCGTCGGCTCCGATCGCACGCTCGAACGCAAGATGCGCGAACTCGTCATCTCCACCAAGATGGCGCGGCAGTGGTCGAAGGACGAGATCCTCGAGGCGTACCTCAACACCATCTACTTCGGTCGTGGCGCCTACGGCATCGGCGCGGCGTCCCAGGCGTACTTCGGCAAGCCTGTCGAGGAACTGTCGGTCTCCGAGGGCGCTGTCCTGGCCGGGGTGATCCAAACACCGTCGTCGCTCGACCCCGAGTACAACCTGCCTGCCATCGAGGAGCGCTGGAACTACGTGCTCGACGGCATGGTCGAGATGAAGGTCCTCGACCCGGCCGAGCGGCCGGACCAGGTGTTCCCCCCGACGGTGCCGTCGGACACCCTCGTGCTGGCCACCGAGGCGACCGGACCGGAAGGTCACATCCGTACCCAGGTGCTGCGTGAGCTGTCCGCGGCGGGGATCAGCGAACAGGCCCTCAACACCGAAGGTCTGCGCATCACTACCACCATCGACCTGAAGGCCCAGCAGGCGGCGATCGACGCCGCTCGGTCCACGCTGTCCGGCGAACCCGGGGAACTGCGCACCGCCGTGGTCTCGATCGATCCCCGATCCGGTGCCGTGCGCGCCTACTACGGCGGTGAGGACGGTGCCGGTTTCGACTTCGCACAGGCCCCCGTCCAGACGGGTTCGGCGTTCAAGGTGTTCGGCCTGCTCGCCGCGCTCGACGACGGGATCGGCCTCAACGCGCGTTTCGACAGCTCCCCGCTCACGGTGGGCAATATCCGCATCGGCAACGTCGAGGGTGAGTCGTGCGGACGTTGCACGATCGCCGAGGCGCTCAAGCGGTCGCTGAACACGAGCTTCTACCGGCTCATGATGTCCATGTCGAACGGCCCGCAGAAGATCGCCGACGCCGCGCATGCGGCGGGGATCCCGCTGACGATCCCCGGGGTCGAGGGGCAGACGCTGAGCGAGAACGGCGGTCCGCCGGAGGGCGGCATCGTCCTCGGCCAGTACCAGGCACGGGTCATCGACATGGCCTCCGCCTACGCGACGATCGCCGCGTCCGGTGTCTTCCACGAGCCGTACTTCGTGCAGAAGGTCGTCACGGCCGACGGTGTCGTGCTCCTCGATCGTCCGCCGTCACCCGGCGAGCAGCGCTTCGACGCCGCGGTCGCCGACAACGCAACCCAGGCCATGATGCCGATCGCCGCATACTCGCGCGGACACGCGCTCGCCGGTGGCCGGCCGTCGGCGTCGAAGACCGGCACCACGCAGCTCGGCGACACCGGGTTGAACAAGGACGCCTGGATGGTCGGGTACACGCCGTCGCTGTCGACGGCCGTGTGGATGGGCACCCCCGACGCCGGGGCGATCACCAACAGCTGGGGCGGGTCGATCTACGGTTCCGGACTGCCGTCGGACATCTGGAAGAGAACGATGGACGGCGCCCTCGAAGGCACGCCAGTCGAGAGCTTCCCGTGGCCGGCGCCGATCGGTGGTCAGGCGGGTGTCCCGAAGGACGCCGGCATCGAGGCCACCACCGCTCCCCCGGCGCCGACCTTCCAGCTGCCCGACCTGTCGAACCTGCCGCCGATCACGATTCCCGCGCCCCCGGTCGATCTGCCTGTCCCCGTGCCTTCGCAGATCGAGGTGTTCCCCGGCGTGACGATCCAGATCCCCGGCTTGTAGATCCGCACTCCGCCCATCGAGGGGAGGTGGTTCGGGTCTACGGCCCGGCCAGCACTGTCGGCAGCAGCGCGGCCGAACAGTCGACGACCTCGTCGACGCTCGGTGTGCCTTCGCGGAACCGGTCGATGGCCAGCGACTCCACGAACGCCCACCACGCCCGCAGCCGCATGCGGGTGACGGGGGTGTCATCGCAGCCCAGCGCCGCGACGACCCGCTCGACCATGGTGTCGCGCATCGAGTCGTGGATGTCGCGGATCTGAGGGTCGGAGCCGACGCCGCTGTGGAAGAACGTCTGGTAGTTGTCGCCGTGGCGGTCGATGAACGACACGAACGGGTGCAGCACCGCCCGGAGGGGATCCTGCTCGTCCGGATCGGGATCCGCCGCGCGGAGCAACCGGCGTGATGCGGCGCCGACGACGGCGACGTAGAAGTCCTGCTTCGTGGGGAAGTAGCGGAACAGCAGGCCGCGGGAGATGCCGGCGATCTCGGCGACGCGGTCGATCGACAGGGCGTGGATCGGGCGCGTCGACAGCTCCTGCAGCCCGATCGCCACGAGTTGCCGGCGACGTTCCTCGGGTGGCAGGCGACGCCGTCCTTTGGACGCCTCTTGTCGCGGGGTGCTCATACCGATAGCCTAACTGAGCATCGCTCAGTTACGACCGCCCGACCGGGCAGATTCCCGGTCGAACTCGACGGAAGGCACCCGATGGATTTCGCACAGTCCGAGCGCAGTCGCGACTATCTCGAACGCCTCCGAGCGTTCATCGTCGCCGAGGTCACGCCCGTCGAACAGCGACTGCGGGCCGAGCGACGCACCCCGGGCGAGGGACGACGCGACATCGACGCCGCCGAGAGGTGGGCCGTCTCCCCCGAATTCCGCGAGCTGCAGCGCAAGGCCCGCGCCGAGGGCCTGTGGAACCTCTTCCTGCCCGACGCCGAACTCGGTGCCGGACTGTCGAACATCGAATACGCCCCGCTCGCCGAGGAGATGGGCCGCTCGCAGTTCGCCTCCGCGGTGTTCAACTGCGACGCCCCCGACACCGGCAACATGGAGGTCCTCTACCACTACGGCAGCGAGGCGCAGAAGGAACAGTGGCTGCGCCCGCTCCTCGACGGTGAGATCCGTTCGGCCTTCTGCATGACCGAACCCGAGGTCGCGTCGTCGGACGCGACGAACATGGCCGCGACCGCCGTGGTCGAGGGCGACGAGATCGTGCTCAACGGCCGTAAGTGGTGGAGCACCGGCGTCGGCCATCCCGACTGCAAGGTGCTCATCTTCATGGGCCTGACCGATCCGGAAGCCCACAAGTACCAGCGACATTCGATGGTCCTCGTGCCCTTCGACACCCCCGGCGTGAAGGTCGAACGCATGCTCCCGACGATGGGCTTCTTCGACGAGCCCGGCGGCCACGGCGAGGTGTCGTTCACCGACGTGCGACTGCCGCTCGATGCCGTCATCGCCGGTCCCGGACGAGGATTCGAGATCGCCCAGGGCCGGCTCGGTCCCGGCCGCATCCACCACTGCATGCGCCTCGTCGGGCTGGCCGAGCACACCCTCGAACTCGCGTGTCGCCGCGGCCTCGAGCGCACCGCCTTCGGCAAGCCGATCATCAACCTCGGTGGAAACCGCGAACGCATCGCCGACGCCCGTATCGCGATCAACCAACTGCGGCTGCTCGTCCTGCACGCGGCCTGGCTGCTCGACACGCAGGGACTCGCCGGAGCGCGCTCGGCGGTCTCGGAGATCAAGGTCGTCGCACCGCGCGTCACCCAGCAGATCGTCGACTTCGCCATCCAGATCCACGGTGGTGGCGGGCTTTCCGACGACTTCCCCCTCGCCGGTGCGTGGACGGCGGCGCGAGCACTGCGTCTCGCCGACGGACCCGACGAGGTGCACCAGGGGCTCGTCGCCCGGTTCGAACTCGGCAAGTACGCGTGAGAGGGAGATTTCGACGATGACCACACTTCCCGACAACGCCCGCACCGTTCGCGAGGAAGACGCCTTCGACGTCGACGCGGTCGCGGCCTGGCTCGCCGAGCACGCCGGCATCACCGGAGTGCCGGAGGTCCGCCAGTTCTCCGGCGGCGCATCCAACCTGACCTACCTGCTGCGCTATCCGGATCGCGATCTCGTGCTGCGCCGGCCGCCGGCCGGGGCGAAGCCGTCGTCCGGGCACGACATGGCACGTGAGTACCGCATCCAGTCGATGCTCGCACCGGTCTACCCCTACGTGCCCACCATGATCGGCCTGTGCACCGATCACAACGTGCTCGGCAGCGACTTCTACGTCATGGACCGCGTTCCCGGCACCATCCTGCGGACGAATCCGCCCACGCAACTCGACCTCTCCGAAGCGGATACCCGCACCCTGTGCCTGCGCATCGTCGACCTGCTCGTCGAACTGCACGGCATCGATCCGGAGTCCGCAGGACTGTCCGAACTGGGTCGCGGATCCGGTTACGTCGCACGGCAGGTCGCGGGCTGGACGTCGCGCTACGCCAAGGCCCGCACCGACAACGTCCCCGACTTCGCCCGTGTCACCGAGTGGTTGGCGGCTCGGCAGCCGCAGGACGTCGCGCAGACCGTGATCCACGGCGACTTCCGGCTCGACAACATCGTCCTCGACGAGAACGATCCGCTGAATCCGGTCGCGGTCCTCGACTGGGAGCTGGCCACCATCGGCGACCCCCTGATGGACCTCGGCTCGTCGCTCGCCTACTGGGTCCAGGCGGACGACGACGACATGCTGCTCCTGACGAAGCGACAGCCGTCCGATCTCCCCGGCATGCTCACTCGTCAGGAGATCGTCGAATACTATTCCGAGCGAACCGGACTGCCGGTGGACGGTTGGGGATTCTACGAGGTGTTCGGACTGTTCCGCCTCGCCGTGATCGCCCAGCAGATCTACTACCGCTATCACCACGGCCACACCTCCAATCCTGCCTTCAAGGACTTCTGGATCGTGGTCGGCTATCTCGAATCCCGTTGCAGTGCATTGATCGATCGATACGAGAAGGAGAGCCGATGAGCCGCCCGCAGCGACGGAACATCCTCATCACCGGTGCGAGTTCCGGCCTCGGTGCCGGAATGGCGCGTGAATTCGCCGCGCGAGGAAGGAATCTCGCGCTCGCCGCTCGGCGCGTCGAACGGCTCGAGGAGCTGCGGGACGAACTGCTCGCCGCGTACCCGGGCATCACCGTGAGCGTGCGCGCTCTCGATGTGAACAAGCACGACGACGTGTTCACCGTCTTCCGCGAGTTCGACGAGGAGCTCGGTGGTCTCGACCGGGTGATCGTCAACGCCGGCCTCGGCAAGGGACAACCGCTCGGTACCGGCTACTTCCGCGCGAACGCCCAGACGGCGAACACCAACTTCCTCGGTGCACTGGCGCAGAGCGAAGCGGCCCTCGAGCTCATGCGGCCCCGTGGGCGCGGGCACGTCGTCCTCATCTCGTCCATGAGCGCGGTGCGGGGCATGCCGCGCAACCTGACGACCTACGCCGCGTCGAAGGCCGCCGTCGCCTCGCTCGGTGAGGGGATGCGGGCCGACCTCGCCGACACCGACATCTCGGTGAGCACGATCTTCCCGGGATACATCCGGTCGGAGATCAACGAGAAGGTGAAGAAGGTCCCGTTCATCGTCGACACCGAAACAGGTTGTCGCGCACTGGCGGCTGCGATCGAGAAGGAACCGGCCAAGGCGTACGTGCCGGGCTGGCCGTGGATTCCGCTCGGCTACGCGATGAAGGTGCTGCCGCTGTCGGTGATCCGGAAGATGGCGTAGGCGGGTCCGGAACCCACAGCGGCAACGGCGAAGGCCGCATCCCACGTGAGGGATGCGGCCTTCGCCGGAAATACTGCCGGAGAACGACTTACGCGTCGGCTCCGATGATGAACGCCTCGAGCTGGGCACGAGCGGAATCGTCGGCCATCTGGACCGGCGGGGACTTCATCAGGTATGCCGAAGCCGGGAGGATCGGGCCGCCGATGCCGCGGTCCTTGGCGATCTTCGCCGCGCGGATGGCGTCGATGATGATGCCGGCCGAGTTGGGGGAGTCCCAGACCTCGAGCTTGTACTCGAGGTTCAGCGGGGCGTCACCGAAGGCGCGACCCTCCAGGCGGACGTATGCCCACTTGCGGTCGTCGAGCCACTGCACGTAGTCGGAGGGGCCGATGTGCACGTCGCGGTCGTGGACCTTGCCGGCGAGGGGGCCGTTGAGGTTCGACGTGACGGCCTGGGTCTTGGAGACCTTCTTCGACTCCAGACGCTCGCGCTCGAGCATGTTCTTGAAGTCCATGTTGCCGCCGACGTTGAGCTGGTACGTGCGGTCGAGCACGACACCGCGGTCCTCGAACAGCTTTGCCATCACGCGGTGGGTGATGGTGGCGCCGACCTGCGATTTGATGTCGTCGCCGACGATCGGGACACCGGCGTCGGTGAACTTCTGCGCCCACTCGGGGTCGGAGGCGATGAACACGGGGAGAGCGTTGACGAAGGCGACGCCCGCGTCGATGGCGCACTGCGCGTAGAACTTGTCGGCCTCTTCGGAACCCACGGGGAGGTAGGAGACGAGAACGTCGACCTGGGCGTCCTTGAGCGCCTGAACCACGTCGACGGGCTCGGTGTCGGACAGCTCGATGGTCTCGGCGTAGTACTTGCCGATGCCGTCGAGCGTGTGGCCGCGCTGCACGGGCACGCCGAGCGGCGGCACATCGGCGATCTTGATGGTGTTGTTCTCGCTCGCGAGGATCGCCTCGGACAGGTCGAAGCCGACCTTCTTGGCATCCACGTCGAACGCGGCGACGAACTGGACGTCGCGCACGTGGTAGGGACCGAATTCGACGTGCATCAGGCCGGGGACGGTGGTCTCGGCGTCCGCATCCTTGTAGTACTCGACGCCCTGGACCAGGGAAGAGGCACAGTTCCCCACGCCCACAATGGCCACGCGCACCGCGGTGCTGTTCTCACCCATGGTCGGGTTCTCCTTCTTTGTTGCGTGCTGCTGACGACTGCTCGGCGGCGATGAGTTCGTTGAGCCAGCGCACCTCGCGCTCGCTGGACTCGAGGCCGAGCTGATGGAGCTGACGGGTGTAACGATCGAGTGTGCCGCTGGCCCGTCCGATCGCATCGCGGAGCGCTTCTCTGCGCTCCTCGACCTGGCGGCGCCTGCCTTCGAGAATTCGCATCCGCGCTTCGGCGGGAGTGCGACCGAAGAAGGCGAGGTGCACGCCGAATCCGTCATCGGTGTAGTTCTGCGGTCCCGTGTCGGCGACCAGCTCGGTGAAGCGTTCTCGACCCTTCGGGGTGAGCTGATAGACGCGGCGGGCACGTCGTTTCACGGGACCGGGAATTCCCGGATCCTCTTCGATGAGGCCGTCCGCCTGCATTCTCCGCAGAGTCGGATAGAGCGACCCGTAGGAGAAGGCGCGGAAGGCTCCGAGGAGCCCGGTCAGACGCTTGCGCAGCTCGTAGCCGTGCATGGGCGATTCGAGGAGGAGCCCGAGTATCGCCAGTTCCAGCACGGGTCACCTCCTGTTTCCGTTCGAACCAACCGATTGATACGACACGGAACTATATCGCGCCGATATATACGACGATACGCCCCATACGGTTCGTGTCACGTCCGGTTGCGGGCGGGCACCCTTCGCCGGACCCGATCGGACATGCGTCGGTGCCACCTCGACCACCCGTCTTCGATGTCCGGTGGGCCACTCCCCGCCCCTCGCCGCATCGCCCGCACGTACTCTGGAAGCCGTGCGAATTCAGCGGCAGGTGGTGGACTACGCGTTGCAGCGGCGCTCGCTGCTCGCAGAGGTCTACTCGGGGCGACGCGGAGTCAGCGAGGTCTGCGACGCGAGCCCCTATCTGCTGCGGGCGGCGAAATTTCACGGCCGGGGCAGCGATGTGATGTGCCCCATCTGCCGTAAGGAGCAGTTGACTCTTGTCTCGTGGGTCTTCGGCGACAAACTCGGTCCGGTGTCCGGGTCGGCGCGCACCCCCGAAGAGTTGGTGCGTCTGGCCGCCAGCCAGGAGGAATTCTCGGTTCACGTGGTCGAGGTGTGCCGCACCTGCAGCTGGAATCACCTGGTGCAGTCGTACGTCCTGGGATCGCAACCAGCACCCGAGAGCCCGCGTCGCCGGTCGACGGGATCGAGCCGTCGTACCGCCAGCGAGTGAAGGGGTACCGGCAACGTGCCCGTACGCTTTCTCGTGGAGTTCGCTCCTGGGTCCGACCCGCACGACCTGATCGTCGCGTCGTCCGCTGCGCACATCGTCGATCGACTGCCGTCCGTCGGCATCGCCGATCGGCTCTTCGTGGAGCAGTGTCGAGGCCGCGGCGTGATGCGTCGCGAGAACAGTTGGAGATGAGTACGTGAGTTCCCCCGACAACGAACCCGAGGACAACAAGGCCGTCCCGCCCCAGCGCAGCGGTCCCGCCGGACCGCAACCCGGGCAGCAACGTCCCGGTCCTCCTGCCGGTGCCGGTCAGGGACAGCCGGGTCCGGGACAGCCCGCTCCGGGACAGCAGCGCCCTGCCCAGGGCCCGGTGCAGGGTCGTCCGTTGCCGCCGCAACCGCGCCCGCAGGGCCAGCCGGGAGCACAGGGCCAGCCGGGTCGACCGGGCGGACAGCCCGGTGGTCCCGCAGGTCAGCAACCGCCGCGCCCCGGCGGCCGGCCGCCGTACCCGCCCCAGGCTCCCGGTCAGGGACAGCGTCCTCAAGCCCCCGTCCAGGGACAGCGCCCTCAGTCCCCCGGCCAGGGACAGCGTCCTCCGGCTCCCGGTCAGGGGCAGGGACCGGGCCCCCAGCAGGGCCGACCGGGACAGCCGTACCCACCGCGCGGACCGGTGCCCGCCCCGGGCGCCAACCAGCCGCGTAACCCCAACCAGTCGATGCCGCCGCGTCCCGGCACGTTGCCGCCCGGCGCGGTGCCTCCCGTCCAGCGCACGCCGCAGGCCGACCCGACCGTCGCCATGCGTCCCGGAGCGGACGCGGCAGGTGCGCAGCGTCCCGGAGCGGACGCGGCAGGTGCGCAGCGTCCCGGAGCGGACGCGGCAGGTGCGCAGCGTCCCGGAGCGGACGCGGCAGGTGTACAGCGTCCCGGAGCGGATGCCCCGACGCAGCGGGTCTCCGCGGCGAGCGCTGCAGTCGGTGCGAGTGCTGCAAAGAGTGCGAGTGCTGCGGACGATGCACCCACGACGCGCGTTGCCGGTGGCCCGCCCGCAGGCGGACCTCCCACGGTTCCGCCCGGTGGCGGTTCGGGTGGCGGCGCCGGGGGTGGAAAGGGCGACGGCAAGAGCAACCGCTGGCGCACGATCCGCCGGATCGGTTACGGCGTGGTCGCCGCCGGCATCCTCGTCCCGATCCTCATGTTCATGCTGGCGTACATCGTCCAGGACGTGCCGCGCCCCGGTGAGCTGCAGACGAACCAGGCCGCGACCATCTTCAACTCCGACGGCCAGGGTGTCATCACGAAGGTGATCCCACCGGAGGGCAACCGCACCGAGGTCGAACTCGACGCGATCCCCGTGCACGTCCGCAACGCCGTGCTCGCCGCCGAGGACCGCGATTTCTACAGCAATCCCGGCTTCTCGGTCACCGGCTTCGCGCGTGCCGCCCGCGACAACGTGCTCGGCCGCGACAGCGCCGGTGGTGGTTCGACCATCACCCAGCAGTACGTGAAGGTCGCCGTCGTCGGTTCCGAGCGGACGTTGACGCGAAAGCTCAAGGAGCTGGTGCTGTCGACGAAGATGGCGAACCAGTGGGCCAAGGACGACATCCTCGCGGCCTACCTCAACACCATCTACTTCGGTCGCGGTGCCTACGGCATCGCAGCGGCGTCGAACGCGTACTTCGGCAAGCCCGTCGGTGAGCTCACCGTCGAGGAGGGCGCCGTGCTCGCGTCGTCGATCCAGTTGCCGTCGCTGCTCGATCCCGAGCAGAACCCCGAGGGTGCGGAGGCGCGCTGGAACTACGTGCTCGACGGCATGGTCGCCGCCGGCACGCTCGATGCCGCCGAACGGTCGGGTATGAAGTACCCGGCCTACGTGCCGATCGCTGAGCTCGACAACGGCGACCAGTCGTCCGGCCCCGAAGGTCTGATCAAGAACCAGGTGCTCGCCGAGTTGTCCCGCGAGGGCATCGACGAGAACCTCCTCAATACGGCCGGTCTCCAGATCACCACGACGATCGACCCCCAGGCCCAGCAGTCGGCGGTCGAGGCGGCGCAGAGCAATCTCGAGGGCGAACCCGAGGAGTTGCGTACCGCGGTGGTGTCGGTCGATCCCCGGTCCGGGGCGATCCGCGCCTACTACGGCGGGGAGAGCGGTGTCGGTTACGACTTCGCCCAGTCCGGTCTGCAGACGGGGTCGTCGTTCAAGGTGTTCGGCCTGGCCGCCAACCTCGACCAGGGCGTGCCGTTGTCGCAGACCTACGACAGCGGTCCGCTGACGGTCAACGGCATCAAGATCGGCAACGTCGAGGGCGAGTCGTGCGGGCAGTGCACCATCGCCGAAGCGCTCAAGCGGTCGCTGAACACGAGCTTCTACCGGATGATGCTCGAGATGGACAACGGCCCGCAGGCCATCGCCGACATGGCGCACAAGCTGGGTGTCGCGAAGGAACTGCCGGGCATCGGTGAGACACTCACCGAGCCGGAGGGCGTCGGCCCCAACTACGGCATCGTGCTGGGCCAGTACCAGTCGCGCGTGCTCGACATGGCCTCGGCGTACGCCACGCTCGCGGCGTCCGGCCGTCATCACGAGCCGTACTTCGTGCAGAAGGTCGTGACGTCCGACGGCGAGGTGCTCCTCGACCGTGGCACCCCTGCCGGTGAGCAGGTCGTCGACGCGGCGGTGGCCGACAACACCACTTCCGCGATGACCCCGATCGCCGCGTACTCGAACGGCCACGCCCTGGCCGGCGGCCGTCCGTCCGCGTCGAAGACCGGTACCGCTCAGCTCGGCGACACCGGCTCCAACAAGGACGCGTGGATGGTCGGTTACACCCCGTCGCTGTCGACCGCGGTGTGGGTCGGCACCGAGGAGGGCCTGCCCCTCGAAAACAGCTGGGGCGGCATGATCTACGGCTCGGGTATCCCGTCGGACATCTGGAAGGACACGATGGACGGCGCTCTCGAAGGCACCGAGGTCGAGTCGTTCCCGAAGCCGGAACCGATCGCCGGTGTCTCCGGCGTGCCGGCGTGGACCGCGTCGACGACAGCTCCGGCCACCCGTGAGCAGACCACCACCTCGCGTGTCGTGCCGAGTCTTCCCGAGGTTCCGGAGATCACCACGCAGAACGTGGAGATCTTCCCCGGCGTCACCATCCCCGTTCCGGGTGTCGCCCCGCAGACGACCACCCAGAACGCGCCCTCCCGTCCCGGCAACGGTGGTCAGGAGGAGGAGAGCGAGGATACCGGCGGCGGAACCGGCGGTGGTACCGGCGACGACTCCGACGAGGGTGGATCGCCTCCGCAGAACCGCATCCCGGGACTCGAGAGCCCCGCGATCCCGGGCGCGCAGGGAGGCGGATTCCAGGGCGCGCAGGGCGGTAGTCCCCAGGGCGCGTTCGAATACGCTCCGGCCGGGTAGCCTCGCCGCGTGAGCGACGACCGGGGATCCGACGCCCGGCCGGTGGTGTCCGCTGCACCACCGGCCGAGGATCGTCGTTCCCTGGACTGGCGCGACACCCCCGGGCGTACCGACCCGACGGTGTCGCGCCTGACCGCCGTCATCGGCGGTCCGGTGGGCCGGCACGCCGTGCTCGGGCGCACCCGCTTCTTCACTCCCCTGCGGGCGATGTTGCTGCTCGCGGTCGTCTTCCTCGCCTTCGGCTGGTTCACGAAGGCGGCCTGCGTCCAGCAGGGACCCGTCGGTCCCGACGGCGCGCTCGGCCTGGACTGGAGCGGCAACCGGCAGTACGTGGCGATGTGTTATTCCGACATCGTTCCGCTCTACGGTGCCGAACGGCTCGCCGAGGGCGCCTTCCCGTACCGGACGTCGTGGGAGGAACCCGGCCCGGACGGGCAGGTGCAGACCCGGTACATGGAGTATCCGGTGCTCGCGGGGCTCTACCAGTACGGCTCGATGCGCATCGCGAAGGCGTGGGACGCCACACCGTGGCTCCCCGATGCACTGCAGGTCGCGATCTACTTCGCCGTCGTCGCGGTCGGTCTCGCGCTCGCCTGGCTCGTCACGGTGTGGGCCACCGCGATGTCGGCGGGCCGCAGGATCTGGGACGCCGCGCTCGTCGCGGCGTCACCACTGGTCGTGGTGCACGCCTTCACGAACTTCGATGCCCTGGCCACGGCCTTCGCCGCGGGTGGTCTGCTGGCGTGGGCCCGCCGTCGACCGGTTCTCGCCGGCGTCCTGCTCGGCCTCGGTGCGGCGACGAAGTTGTATCCCTTGCTGTTGCTCGGTCCGCTGCTGGTGCTGTGCCTGCGGACCGGCCACCTGCGGTCGTTTGCCCGCACCGCGGGAGCGGCCGCCGCGGCGTGGCTAGTGGTGAACCTGCCGATCATGGTGCTGTACCCGAGCGGGTGGGCGGAGTTCTTCCGACTCAACTCCGATCGCGGAGCGGATCCGGATTCGATCTACAACGTGCTGCACTCGTTCGTGGGCTGGCCGGCCTGGTCGGCCTCGACCTTCAATGGGGTCTCGCTCGTGTTGTTCGCCGCGGCCTGCGCCGCGATCGGGTGGATCGGGCTCACCGCGCCGCGCCGTCCCCGCCTCGCGCAGCTGTGTTTCCTTCTCGTCGCGGCCTTCCTGCTCACGAACAAGGTGTGGAGTCCGCAGTATTCGCTGTGGCTCGTGCCGCTCGCCGTGCTGGCCGTACCCCACCGGCGCGCACTGGTCGCCTGGATGACGATCGATGCGCTGGTGTGGGTTCCGCGCATGTACTACTACCTCGGTCCCGATCGGAAGGGGCTGCCGGAGCAGTGGTTCACCGCCACGGTCTTCCTGCGCGACGTCGCCGTCGTGGCACTGTGCGCGGTTGTGCTGTGGCAGATCCGGCGTCCGGTGCGGGATCCCGTGCGGTACGGCTTCGTCGACGATCCCGTCGGTGGTGTGCTCGACCAGGCTCCCGACCGTCCGCCACGATGGCTGCCCGCCAGGTTGCGACCTGCTCACCATCGGGTCACAAGAGAAGAATCATCCGAACGAGGGATGTCGGAGACTTCGTCGGTCCCCTAGGCTCGGGAACGAGCACGAGGGGGGACAATGGCGAGCGGCGGACGGGGATTCGGAGCGGGGACGGATGTCACCGCCTCACAGTTCACGACGTGTGAGTTGGCGTGGACGGTCGCGAGCGGCGACGCCACCGCGATCCCACGACTTCTGCGCGACCTGCATCCGCTCGTGATCGCCTACTTGCGGGCCCGTGCGAAAGCCGCCGGAGGTACCATCGCCGACGCCGATCGTCTCGCCCTGGCTGCCTGCCGTGCGATTCTCGCCGAGCTCACCGCGCCGTCCGGAGCCGACCGGCCTTTCCTGCGGTTGGCCTACACGCTGGTCGCCGACGCGGCCGATGCCGAGTTCGCGAGCCCGCGGGCCTTCCCTCTGACCCGACTCCAGCAGGAGATCCTCATCCTGCGCACCATCGTGGGCCTCGACTCGTGGCAGACCGCGGTGGCGCTCGCCGTGGCGCCGGGACGGGTCGGTGTCGAGCAGCACGCGGCGCTGAGTTCCCTGCGCGCGGCCTGAACCGGGTGGACAGAGTCCACATCCACGGGCGCGAGATGACAGCCGCCTCGCCGCTTCGGTCTTCGAGTCCGCTGTCAGCCAGGTGAGCAGAACTTCCTTCTCACGGGTGCTGAGCAGAGGCCGCACGAGGCCGCCGACACGCATTTCGTGGAACGAGGACGAACGGTGCTGAGCGCTCACGGCGAACCGCCTCTCGGCTGACGAAGAGTCTGGAGAACCGGTGCGAATGCGCCACACCGAATCCTCGTCGCCGTCGGCGCCAAGACCTACGCCCGCGCGTGATCCCGTACGAAATCCGTACAGTCATACATCGCTGAACTGCGGAAACGCAGATTCTTCCCGAGGGAACCGTAGATGACGGAAACAACCGTGGAGGCGGCCGATCCGACCTCCATCACCTCCCGGACCGAGTTCGGCCGGGCCCTGACCGCCCTGCGAACCCGAGCAGGACTGTCGATCCGAGATGTCGTCGACGCGTCCGGCGCATTACACGGCACGGTCGCCGGATGGTTCTCCGGACAGCACCTGCCGACCCGCGCCAGCGAGCCGGCCTTCCGTACCGTGCGGTCGCCGGGCAGTGGCCGAGGGGGTGATCCTCGTCGTCGGTCCCCTGTCGGCGGCCGAACTCGAATCCGATCTCGCTCCCCGCGCATCGCGGAGGACGGTCGAATGCTCTGCCGCTGTGGGGAATCGTCGATCCCGTTGCGGCGGTGGAACTTCCGTCCCTGAGCCCACCCGTCGAGGATCGGTTCAGCGGTGCCGCGGCACTGTCGAAGACCGGATCGCTCGCTGCAGCAGGAACATCCGTCGGGTCCGTGCACCTGTGAGATGTCGCGGACCCTGCCGTCCCACGCGAACTGGCGCGGATCACCGGGCCGGCGGACGCGGTGTATTCGCTGCACTTCTCCCCCTACGGGGATCGTCTCACGGCCGGCGTCGGCGACGGGTCGGCGTGGATCTGGGATGTCACCCGACCGGACTCCCCCACCACCCACGCGGTGCTCACCGCCTACGGAAGCCGGTTCTACGACGCCACCTTCGCGCACGACGGAGCGGCGCTCGTCGGAGGTGGTCCCGACCGTTCCGTGCGACTGTGGCAACTCGACCCCGAGCCCGTCGCGGCGACACTGTGTTCCACCGTCGGCACTCCGGTGACCGAGGACGAATGGGAACGGCACCTGCCGGGTGTTCCCTTCCGGCCGCCGTGCGGCGACACGGCGTGAATCGGAATGGCCGGAAGATGTTCCGACCGAGACAGATTCATCCGATTGCAGGATACGCACAGGCCTCGCGGTGTGGGAACGTCCTGGTGGGGGATTCAACGCATCGATCATCGGAGGAAGCATGTCTCGTATTCGCAGTTCGGGTCTGCGCGCGGTTCTGACGGCGGTCACGGTGGCGGCGGTCGCATTCGGTGCGCCCGTTGCCGCTTCGGCCGCTCCCACCGGCAGCGCCGGCAGCAACGATCTGCCCGGCAGCGTGTCCGAACTGCCCGGCAGCGTGGTGGATCTGGGTGGACGGGCGATCGATCTGGGCAGTGCGATCCTGGGCAACGGATCATCGCTGCCGACGACCCAGCAGTGCAACCAGTCGCGGCAGTCGGGAGGGGAAGGTGTCACCGGCACCTACCACGAGTTGGGTCGCAGCGGTCCCACGTCGTTCCTGCTCGAATGGGAGACCTACGACGTTCCCGACCGGATCCAGGTGTTCTACGGGGGTTCCCAGATCTACGACACCGGCCGTATCGGTGACAGCATCAACGAAGGCACCGGATCGGCAGTGGTGAATGTGCCGGCAGGTAGCGCATCCTCGATTCTCGTCCGAGTGACCGGGGATCCCGGGACGGACTGGGACTACCTGGTCAACTGCCCGATCCTCTGACGGTCAGATCCGTAGGGCGGTGAACGGCGCGACCGGGATGTTGCGCACGACGAACCACATCGCCGTCAGGATCAGCACGAGGTGCGGGGGCCACCGGTATCGCGTCCACCGCGGCATCGGTGTGCCCCGCGCCCTGCTCCACGTCCATAGACCGAAGGCCACGGTGAGCACGGCCAGCGCGACGAGACCGAGGGCGTTGTAGTGCAATGCTGCCGGCACGTCGAGATGGACGAGCGAATACAACATCCGCGACGAACCGCAGCCGGGACACAGGATTCCGAACAGTGAGTAGGTGGGGCACGGCGGAATGACCCCGCCCGGCGTGGTCGGGTCGGCCCACGCCACCGCGGCGCACACCGCGACCGCACCCACGGCGATCGCCATGGGGGCTGCGAGCGCGCGCCTCGTCCTCATCGCACCGTGCGCTCCTCGAGCCGGGCGCGTACCCCGGGCCACTCGTCGTCGGTGAGGGAGAACAGCGCGGTGGTCCGCCAGCTGCCGTCGCGGCGCCTGCGGTGCTTGCGGAGCAGGCCCTCCTCGGTGGCGCCGAGCCGGCGCAGGGCGTCGCGCGAACGGGTGTTGCGTTCGTCGGCGTGCCAGGTCACGCGCACGGCCCCGAGGTCGTCGAAGGCGCGCTGCAGCAGAAGCAGTTTCGACTCGCTGTTCACGTGGGTCCGCTGCACCCGGGTCGACAGCCAGGTGGCGCCGATCACCAGTGTGCGGTGGGCCGGTTCGAGGAGGTAGTAGGACGTCGACCCCAGCACCTCGCCGGTCGCCCTGTCGACGATCGCGTACGGCAGCCGGGACGGATCGGCCACGGCCTCGCGCACGAATGTGCGCGCGTCGTCGAGGTCGCGGATCACAAGGTGTGCCCAGGCGAAGATCGTGTCGGGATCGTCGGCGGCCTTCAGCAGATCTTCGACGTGCGCGTCGGCGAGGGGCTCGAGTCGGATACGAGGGCCCTCGAGGACGGGATGTTCCATCCAGTGGTCGTTCATTGCGCTCTCCCGGTCGTCGTCGGACGGCGAGCGTAGCCCGTCCGTTCCGTCTGCTGCCACGGAGTTCTGGGCGGGACGCGCAGGAAGACGAAGAACAGCACGACCAGCAGGACCGCGCGTCCCCACACTCCGATGTGGACGAGCGTGAGCGGCAGGGCCATGTCCGTTTCGCCGGCGGTCGCGGCGAACCATCGGAAGATGCCGATGCCGATGGCGAGATCGGCGAGCAGATAGGCGGCGACGAGACCCCATGGCACGCGCAGCAGAATCAACATCGGCAGCAGCCACAGCGTGTACTGCGGTGAGTGCACTTTGTGGAAGAGCATGAACCCGCACAGCATCGCGGCCCCGGTACCGAGCCACGGATAGACGCCGTCGCGGAGGTATCGGCGCCATCCGAGCCACAGGGCGAGCGCGAACGACAGCGCGATCAGCGTCGGCGACAACTGGGCCACCAACTCGTTGTACTGGGGGGTGTTCTCGTATTCCTGGTAGCCGCCCATCAGCGGCCGCAGACCCCAGTACCAGATGGAGTTGCTGGTCCCGTCCGCTTCCCGGTTCTGCTGGAAGGCGAACGACGCCCGCCAGCCCTCGTAGCCGAGGATCGCGAAGGGCAGGTTGATCGCGGCGACCGTCGCTGCCGCCGTGCCCGCGACGGCGAGGGCGCCGGGGACGTCCCGCTTCCGATCGGGTGAGCTCCCGCCGGTGAGAACATAGGCCATGAGCGGCAGAACGAAGATGCCCGGATAGAGCTTGAGACAGAAGCCCACGCCCAGCAGCACTGCCGCGACCACTCCGCGAGTCCGCAGCGACCAGCGTTCGATCGTCAGCACCGCGGCGGCGGTGACGGTGACCGCCACGACCGGCAGGTCCCAGTTGAGGAAGGCGTAGAGCACGAGCGGCGGCGTGAGCGACCACAACAGCGCGGCCCATCCGGCCATCCGGGCGAGCAACCACGCGGTGACCAGCCCGAAGGGGGCGAGCAACAACGCCGACTGCAGGAGGAACTCCGCATCGGTGTGGGCACCGATGGCCCCGATCCACATGAGCACCCCGCTGAGCACGGGGTACTCGACGGTGCCCCCGGTCAACGCTCCCGACGAGGTGATGCCCCCGTCGACGAAGGGGAAGACGTGGAGGTTGATGCCGCGGCCGATCCACAACTGCTGGATGTCGGAATAGCAGACGTCGGCGTCCTTGATGTCCTCGAACCGCAGCGTGCGGCCCTCCGCGTCGAAGGTGGGGCCGGCGCACCGGGCCTTGTTCAGGTAGCCGAACCACATCATCACCGCGCACGTCAGGACGGCGACGAGCGAGACGGTCCCGGAGCTCGTGCGCATGTTCTCACCCTAGGACAAATCCCCCGCCCCCGACGGTCGGCGATTTCGCTGGTCGCCGGGCCGTCGTGTACCCTTCATGGGTTGCTGACGCAACGACCCTCCTGTCACGGAACGTCCGTGACCGTTCACAGTCCATAGGAGGTGATGAGGTCTTATGCGTCATTACGAATTGATGATCATCCTGGACCCCAGCCTGGACGAGCGCACTGTCGCTCCCTCGCTGGAGACGTTCCTCAACGTCATTCGCCAGGAAGGCGGCAAGGTCGACAAGGTCGACGTGTGGGGTAAGCGCCGTCTCGCCTACGAGATCGCCAAGAACAGCGAAGGCATCTACGCGGTGATCGACATCAGCGCGACGCCTGCTGCCGTTGCAGAGCTGGATCGCCAGCTCGGCCTGAACGAGTCGGTGCTCCGCACCAAGGTTCTGCGCCACGGCAAGTGAGCCTGTCGGCGCCGGGCCGTAGGCTCTGGCGCATCAGGACTCCCCACACTGCAGGAGGAACCACATGGCAGGCGACACCGTCATCACCGTGGTCGGCAATCTGACCGCCGACCCCGAACTGCGTTTCACCCCCGCGGGTGCTGCGGTTGCGAACTTCACCGTTGCATCCACGCCCCGCGTGTTCGACCGTCAGTCCAACGAATGGAAGGACGGCGAGGCTCTGTTCCTGCGCTGCAACATCTGGCGTGAGGCAGCGGAGAACGTGGCCGAGAGCTTGACTCGCGGCTCGCGTGTGATCGTGCAGGGCCGGCTCAAGCAGCGCAGCTACGAGACGCGTGAAGGCGAGAAGCGCACTGTCGTGGAGCTCGAGGTCGACGAGATCGGCCCCTCGCTCCGTTACGCCACGGCCAAGGTCACCAAGGCCGGTCGCGGTGGCGGTGGCGGAGGCTTCGGTGGTTCCTCCGGTGGATCGGGCGGTGGCCGTCCCGCTCAGAACACGAACGTCGGCGGAGACGACCCGTGGGGCGACGCCCCGCAGTCGGGTTCCTTCGGTGGTTCCGGGGACGACGAGCCTCCGTTCTGATCCGACCTCGATCGGAACATCCAAAATTACGGAGAACGACCATGCCTAAGTCGCCCGCGCGCGAGAAGGTTTTGAAGAAGAAGGTCTGCACCTTCTGCAAGGAAAAGAACGTGCAGATCGATTACAAGGACACGACGCTGCTGCGCAAGTACGTCAGCGATCGCGGCAAGATCCGCGCTCGCCGCGTCACCGGCAACTGCGTGCAGCACCAGCGCGACGTCGCTGTTGCTGTCAAGAACTCTCGTGAGGTGGCTCTGCTCCCTTACGTCTCGACGACTCGCTGAGGAAAGGGAGGGACACGATGAAGCTCATCCTTACTGCTGACGTGGACAACCTCGGTGCGCCTGGCGACACCGTTGAGGTCAAGGACGGCTACGGCCGCAACTACCTGCTGCCCCGCGGCCTGGCGATCGTCGCCACCCGTGGTGCCCAGAAGCAGGTCGAGGGCATCCGCCGTGCCCAGGAGGCTCGCGCCGTGCGCGGCCTCGAGCACGCTCAGGAGCTCAAGGCCGCCATCGAGGGCCTCGAGGACGTTTCGCTGAGCGTCAAGACCTCGAGCGACTCGGGCAAGCTGTTCGGCTCGGTCACCGCTGCCGATGTCGCCGGTGCTCTCAAGGCTGCCGGTGGCCCGGTTGTCGACAAGCGCATCATCGAGCTGCCCAAGGCCCACATCAAGGCGACCGGCAAGCATCAGATCGTCGTGAAGCTGCACCCGGATGTCACCGCGAAGTTCACGCTGAACGTCGTGGCTGCCTGATTCCGGCCCCTCGAGGAGCCCCGCGCCTGGTCGGCGTGGGGCTCCTCGTCGTCTGTGCACAGCCTGTGGATAAACCGGGGGGTAAACCACACCGTTGTGACTCCTCGGAATGTCGTTCGGGGAACGAATGGGTGAACACGCCCGGCCCTCCGACACGCCGAAATTCTTCTTCTCCACACGTGTGAACAGACATTTTTCTGCTCCTACCTGCAGTTATGAGAGATGTGAGATGTGTTGTCCCCAGGTTGTGCACATCCGGTACACAAGGCTGTCCTCCTCTTTCCACAATTCATCCCCAACTGTGTGCACAACCCGAGTTGTGGAGGGTCATCCGGATCCCTAACGTCGGGCGCACGACTCCACACACAGGATGTCGGTAGGGGCGAGTAGAACCGGACACGAAACCCCGGGTACCGACACCGGGAGTGCGTGCAGGTATCCGCCGGAGCACAGCGCGCCGGACGGGGACATGTGGAGGAAGGCAGGCACTGCAGTGGCCGTCGTTGACGATCGTGGAAATCCCGAATATTCGGGACCTCCCGAGGAACCGAGTGGAGACTTCGGTCGACAGCCCCCTCAGGATCTCGTGGCCGAGCAGTCCGTGCTCGGTGGCATGCTGCTGAGCAAGGACGCCATCGCCGACGTCCTCGAAGTGCTGAGGCCCGGCGACTTCTACCGTCCGGCCCACCAAGCCGTGTACGACGCGATCCTCGATCTCTACAGCCGTGGCGAACCCGCCGACCCGGTCACCGTGTCGGCCGAGCTCGACCGGCGCGGCGAACTCAAGCGTCTCGGCGGAGCCGCCTATCTCGTCACGCTCACCCAGACCGTCCCCACCGCGGCCAATGCCGGCTACTACGCCGAGATCGTCGCCGAGAAGGCCGTCCTGCGTCGTCTCGTCGAGGCGGGCACGCGCATCGTCCAGTACGGCTACGCCGGCGCCGACGGCCAGGACGTCGCCGAGATCGTCGACCGCGCGCAGGCGGAGGTCTTCGAGGTCGCCGAACGACGCACCACCGAAGACTTCGTGCCGCTCGAAGAACTCCTGCAGCCCACGATGGACGAGATCGACTCCATCGCCAGCCGCGGCGGTATCTCCCTCGGCGTGCCCACCGGCTTCGCCGAACTCGACGAGCTCACCAACGGGCTGCACGCCGGCCAGATGATCATCGTCGCCGCGCGTCCCGGTGTGGGTAAGGCCCTCGCGCTCGACACTCTCCTGCCCACCCCCACCGGCTGGACCACGATGGGCGAGGTCGGTGTGGGCGACGAACTCCTCGGCGCCGACGGCCGCCCCGTCCGCGTCCTCGCCGCCACCGAGGTCATGCACGGCCGGCCGTGCTTCGACGTCGTGTTCTCCGACGGCACCGTGATCGTCGCCGACGAGCAGCACCAGTGGCGCACCGGCGACGGCGCGATCCGCACCACGGGCGAACTCGCCGCCACCGCCGACGCCGGGCACACCGTCGCGAACACCGAGGCACTGTCGTTCCCGGCAACAGAGCTGCCCGTCTCCCCCTTCACGCTCGGTGCGTGGCTCGGCGGCCCGTCGTCCGATCCCGAACTGCACATGCGTATCGACGGCGAAGGTGGTTTCACGAGCGCCCTCGTCGCGCTCGGCGCACACATCCCCGCCGAATACCAGCGGGCATCCGAACCGCAGCGTCGCGAACTCCTCGCGGGTCTGCTCGACGCCGGTGGAGAGATCGACGACGACGGCACCATCCGGTTCGTCGGCTCGTCCGAGCGTCTGGCGCAGGGCGTCGCCGAACTCCTGTCGGGCCTCGGTTACGCGCCGGTGCTCGACGGCACCGAGATCTCCTTCACCACCGACGACGACGTCTTCGTCCTGCCCAGCAAGGCCGTGCGGCACAAGGAATGCCGCGCCACCATGCCGCGCGAGCGCCGCATCGTCGCCGTCCGCCCGGTTTCCTCGGTCCCGGTGCGGTGCGTCGAGGTCGACGGCGACCACATGTACCTCGCGGGTCGCGCGATGGTGCCCACACACAACTCCACGCTGAGCATGGACTTCATGCGGTCGTGCTCCATCAAGCACGGCATGGCGTCGGTCATCTTCTCGCTCGAGATGGGCAAGACCGAGATCGTCATGCGTCTGCTGTCCGCGGAGGCGAAGATCAAGCTCGGCGACATGCGATCCGGACGCATGACCGACGACGACTGGACGCGTCTCGCCCGCCGCATGAGCGAGATCAGCGAAGCGCCGTTGTTCATCGACGACTCACCGAACCTCACGATGATGGAGATCCGCGCAAAAGCGCGGCGGCTCAAGCAGAAACACGACATCCGTCTCATCGTCATCGACTACCTGCAGCTCATGTCGTCCGGCAAGAAGGTCGAGTCGCGTCAGCAGGAGGTCTCCGAATTCTCGCGTAGCCTCAAGCTTCTCGCGAAGGAACTCGAGGTTCCGGTCGTCGCGGTGTGTCAGCTCAACCGTGGTCCCGAGCAGCGCACCGACAAGCGGCCGCAGGTCTCCGACCTCCGTGAGTCGGGCTGCCTGCCGGCGTCCACGCGCATCATGCGCGCCGACACCGGCGCCGAAGTCACGCTCGGCGAGCTGCTCGAGTCGGGTGAACAGCCCCTCGTGTGGTCGCTCGACGAACGCATGCGGATGGTCGTCCGGCCGATGGTGAAGGTCTTCCCCAGCGGCCGTAAGGAAGTCTTCCGGTTGGAGCTGACCTCGGGGCGTCGTGTCGAAGCCACCGCGAACCATCCCTTCCTCACCATCGACGGCTGGATGCCGTTGGGCGAGTTGGTCGCCGGTGAGCGTGTCGCAGTGCCGCGTGCGGTGCCCGCACCCCTCGACGTGATACCCGCATCCGACGACGAGGTGGTCGTTCTCGCGGACACTGCCGTGGCCGGCCGACTGATCCCCACCCGCGCGTTCTCGCTCCCCAAGGAGCAGGTCGCCGAGCTCGTCTGCCACATCTGGGAAGACAGCGGTGAGGTCGCATGGGACGCAGGCGCTGCCCGCGCCGTCGTCCGCTACCGGTCGGCGGAGCGTCGTCTGGCCGACGACCTCGCGCGCCTGCTCCTGCGCATCGGCGTGTTCGCGCGGATCACCGATGCCGTCGAGGGCTGGGACCTCACTGTCACCGGGGCGGAGAACCAGGCGGTCTTCCTCCACGACGTGGGCAAGCACGGAACCGCGGCGCAGTGGGTCCTGGCGCAGCTCGGACCGAAGCTCGTCAAGCACAGCCCCGACACCGTCACCCCCGAGATCGAAGCCGAGCTCGGCGAATTGCTCGCCGTCGAACAGCTCGCTCCGATCGGACCGGTCGCGTCCGCCACCCCGCGCACCACCGAGGGTGCACGCTCGCGGCTCGCCCGGGTCGCCGATGTCCTCGACACGGCCGACATCGACATGGTCGCCACCAACAACGTGTTCTGGGACGAGATCGTCTCCGTCACGAGTCTCGGCGAGCAGGACGTCTACGACGGAACGGTGCCCGGCACACACAATTTCGTCGCCGACGGCATCGCGGTGCACAACAGCCTCGAGCAGGACGCCGACATGGTCATCCTGCTGCACCGCCCCGACGCCTTCGAGCGCGACGACCCGCGTGGTGGCGAGGCCGACCTCATCGTCGGCAAGCACCGTAACGGCCCGACCGCGACCATCACCGTTGCCCACCAGCTGCACCTGTCGCGGTTCGTGGACATGGCGCGAGGCTGATACGAGTCGTCGCCCCGCCCGGCGGCGAGGCGACAGATCTCGTCCCGGTTCCGTGATATTCGTAGCGAAAGGCGGTCAGCAGCAGGAGGTTACGCCGGTTTTCGGCGTGGAGTTGTCGTCCTGCTGCTCGTCCGGGGCACCGGTCGTGCAGCATGTTCCGCCGCTGGCTTCCTGCGTGCCGTCGAGATGCTGCGGGCTCGACCCGAAGGTGGCCGAATCCGCCAGGACGGTGTACACCTCCCACTTCTCCCCTGCCGGACCCGTCACCCACGCCTTGTCTTGCGTGGCGTAGCAACAGGTCGTGCCCATCTCCTCGTCGGCGAACAGGCCCGCCTCGGTCAATCGGGCGATCTCGGTGTGCACCTTCTCGGACGAGTCGACCTCGACCCCGAGATGGTTGATCGTGCCGCCCTTGCCCGGGTTCTCGAACAGCACCAGCTTCAACGGCGGATCGGCGATCGCGAAGTTGGCGTAGCCCGGTTCGAGCTTGGCCGGTTCGGTGCCGAACAGTGTCGAGTAGAGGGCGACCGCTTCGGGCAGGTCGTCGACGTCGAGGGCGAACTGGATGCGTGACATGACTGCCTCCACCTGTGTGACATATATCGAATTACCGCCCACAGGATGCTCCTGTACTTCGACATATGTCAAGAAGGTGGTTAGGCTCGAATCATGCCGAAAGCGCTGCCCGTGATCGATGTCCGCGCCCCGATCTGCTGCGCGCCGGTATCGGCTGCGCCGATGCGCGACGACGCCGCCCTCGAGGTCGCGTTGCGGTTGAAGGCCCTGGCCGATCCGGTGCGCATCAAACTCGTGTCGATCCTGCTCACCGCCGACGAAGGTGCGGTGTGCACGTGCGATCTTGCCGCCGGTGTGGATCTGGCGGAATCCACGGTGAGTCATCACCTCGGACAACTACGCAAGGCGGGCATGGTCGAATCCGAGCGACGCGGGATGAACGTCTATCACCGTGCCCGCGCCGAGTCCCTCGAGGCGCTCAGGGTCGTCCTGGATCCGAACTGCTGCCGCTGACGGTCGCACACATATCCTCGAGGTGGAGAAGCGGCGAGGAAGGTAGTGATGACGTTCATCAAGATGTGCGGACTGCAGGACGAGGCGACGGTCGATCTCGCCGTCGAACTGGGCGTCGACGCGGTCGGTTTCGTTCTCGTGAAGAGCCCTCGTCGCATCTCCCCGGATCGGGCCGCGACGCTCCGCACCCGCGTGCCGGCGGGAACACTCGCCGTCGGCGTCTATGTGAATGCGTCCCTCGACGAGATCGTCACGACGGCCCGAGCCGCGAATCTCGATCACGTCCAGGTGCACGACCTGCGGTCGGCCGACGACGTGCGCGTGCTGCACGACGCGGGATTCACGGTGATCCGCGCGATCAACACCGGAGGAGCCGAGGCGCTGTCGGAGGACTTCGGCGCCGACCTGTTGCTCGTCGACGGCGCAGTCGCCGGTGCAGGGAAGACATGGGACTGGCAGGACCGCAGTGCCTTGCCGTCCGGCCGGTGGGTCCTTGCGGGCGGGCTGAACCCCGACAACGTGGAGAGGGCACTTTCCACGTCCGGGGCGTGGGGTGTCGACGTCTCCAGCGGCATCGAGGCCGAACGCGGCGTCAAGGATCCGGGTCTCATGCGGGCGTTCGCGCAGGCGGTCCGGAGAAACGCCCCCGAGTGACCCGTCCGGGGGATCCGGCGGCGTCAGTGCGCGGCGTCGGCCTTCTTCCGCCGCGGGATCAGGTGCATGATCAGCACGACGATCGCACCCACGATCAGGCCCACCAGAGCGGATGTCACGGTCCCCGCGGTCCACGACAGCACGCCGCCGAATCCGCCGTGCACGAGCTCGCCGAACCAGTGCTCGAGGTCGTGCAGACGATCGGCAGGCCAATGGAATCCGGCCTCGCCGACATTGACGAGCAGGATGTGCCCACCGACCCACAGCATGGCGGCGATCCCGACCACGGTGAGAACGGTCATCAGCTTCGGCATCGCCTTCACGAGACCGCGACCGACGCGCTGAGCGAAAGTGGACTTCCGTTTCGCGAGCGCCAGGCCGACGTCGTCCATCTTCACGATCAGGGCGACCACGCCGTACACCAGGACGGTGATGAGGACGGCGACGACGATGAGGACGAGCAGGCGAGTCAGGAAGGGTTCGTCCTCGACCGAGGCCAGCGAGATCACCATGATCTCGGCGGACAGGATCAGGTCGGTGCGGATCGCCCCGCCGATCATGGCCTTCTCGAACTCGGGGCCCTTCTCCGCTGCGGTGGCCTCTTTTTCGTGGTGTCCGCCGGTGAGCGCTTCGTAGACCTTCTCGGCGCCCTCGTAGCAGAGGAACAGACCGCCGGCGATGAGCAGATACGGCAGGGCCTGCGGGAGGAACTGACTCAGGATCATCGCGACCGGCAGGATGATCAGAAGCTTGTTGCGGATCGACCCGATCGCGATCTTGCGGATGATCGGCAGTTCGCGATCGGGGGTGAACCCGTGCACGTAGCGGGGGGTGACGGCCGTGTCGTCGACGACCACGCCCGCTGCCTTGACGCTCGCCCTGCCGGCTGCGGCGCCGATGTCGTCTATGGATGCCGCGGCTGCCTTCGCAAGTACCGCGACGTCGTCCAGAAGGGCGACGAGACCACCAGCCACGGGAACCTCCCACAGTTCGGCTGCACCGAGCCGATCGACCGACACGCGATTACGAGTCGTCTCAGAACGCTACCGGACCTGCGATGACGTGCAACGCGGTGTCCGGAGCAGGTCGGGGACGACGTGCGTCCACACCGAGTGCCCTACATGGGCGCCCAGCGTGACAGACCTGTGGGTACCCGGTGGATGCGGTTACCGAACTCGATCATGCCGGTGGCGTCAGTTCGGCGATCAACGCCTCGACCTTCGCCCGGATCTCGTCACGGATCGGACGCACGGCGTCGAGCCCTCGTCCGGCCGGGTCGTCGAGCACCCAGTCCCGGTAAGACGTACCGGGGAATACCGGGCAGGTGTCGCCGCACCCCATCGTGATCACGACGTCGGAGGTCTGCACGGCGTCGGCGGTGAGGATCTTCGGGTTCTCGCCGGAGATGTCGATTCCGACCTCGGCCATCGCCGCGACCGCAGCAGGGTTCACCTCCTCGGCGGGTGCGGACCCGGCGGAACGGACTGTGATGCGATCCCCTGCGAGGCGACTCAGGAACCCGGCGGCCATCTGGGACCGTCCGGCATTGTGCACGCACACGAACAACACGGACGGAACGGCGGTCACGACGCACCTCCGGCACGGGCGACGAAACGTGTGCGCAGGGCCAGAGCGACGTACACGAGTGCGACGAGGACCGGCACTTCGATGAGGGGGCCGACGACTCCCGCCAGTGCCTGTCCGGACGCGACCCCGAACGTGCCGATCGCGACGGCGATGGCGAGTTCGAAGTTGTTGCCCGCGGCGGTGAAGGCGAGTGTGGTGGTGCGTTCGTAGCCGAGTCCTACTGCAGCGCCGAAGAGATACCCGCTCCCCCACATGATCGCGAAGTACGCCAGCAGGGGCAGGGCGATACGTACGACGTCGAGTGGTCGCGAGGTGATCTGTTCACCCTGCAGCGCGAACAGGACCACGATGGTGAACAGCAGTCCGTACAGCGCCCACGGTCCGATGCGCGGCAGGAAGGTCTGCTCGTACCAGCTGCGGCCCTTCGCCTTCTCTCCGAATCGACGAGTGAGAAAACCGGCGACGAGCGGGATCCCGAGGAAGATCAGCACGGATTTCGCGATCTCCCACGGGGAGACGTCGAGCCCGGTCTGCTCGAGGCCGAGCCATCCGGGCAGCACCGACAGGTAGAACCAGCCGAGAGCGGCGAACATGATCACCTGGAAGACCGAGTTGATCGCGACCAGCACGGCTGCGGCTTCCCGGTCGCCGCACGCGAGGTCGTTCCAGATGATCACCATCGCGATGCAGCGCGCGAGGCCGACGATGATCAGACCGGTGCGGTATTCGGGCAGATCCGGCAACATCAGCCACGCGAGCGCGAACATCAGTGCAGGACCGACGATCCAGTTGAGGATCAGCGACGAGATCAACAGGGTGCGGTCGCCGGTGACCGTGTCGAGACGGTCGTAGCGCACCTTCGCCAGTACCGGGTACATCATGATCAGCAAGCCGAGGGCGATCGGCAGCGAGATCCCGTCGATCTCGATGAAACCCAGGGCTTCTCCGAGTCCGGGAATCATGCGGCCGAGCAGCAGGCCGACGACGATGGCGGTGCCGATCCACACGGGAAGGAAGCGGTCGAGTGTCGACATCCTGCCCATCACGGGAGTGTCCACCGCAGTTCGCTCACTCATGCGGGTACCTCGGTCGGCTCGATCCCGAGTACATCGGAGAGTTGCCGTAGTGCGACCGGAACCACCCAGTAGTACACCCAGGTGCCGCGACGCTCGCACTCGAGCAGGGCTGCCTCGCGCAGAACTCTGAGGTGGTGCGAGATCGTCGGTTGGGACAGATCGAGCGATCCCGAGATGTCGCACACGCACGCCTCACCGCCGGCATGGCTCGCGACGAGCGACAGCATCCGCAGACGCACCGGATCGCCGAGGGCCTTGAACATCCGGGCGAGGTCGGCGGCGCGATCGCCCGTCAGGGGTTGGCGCACGAGCGGAGAGCAGCAGGCGTCGTCACCCGCGAGATCTTGATTCGACACACGTCTATATTGACAGATGTCGAATCTACGGACGGATCCGGATGGTGAAGCTGCCCGGATCGGACACGGAACAATGGCGGCATGGCCAACTCGCCGTCCGGTGACTCGATGCTCGACCGCGTCGTCCGCATCCTCGAGTCGTTCGACGACACCCAACCCCGCCTGACGGTCGGGAGTCTCGCCCGCAGGTCCGGCATCCCGCAGGCCACGACCTACCGGCTCGTCGGCGAGCTGGTGCAACACGGTCTGCTCACCCGGGACGACGACGGCCGGGTACGGCTCGGTCTGCGCCTGTGGGAACTCGTCGCGCGCAGTGCACCCGCGCGCGATCTGCGGGAGTCGGCGCTGCCCTTTCTGCAGGACGTGCAGTCGGTGGTGCACCAGCACACCCAGCTCGCGGTCCTGCAGGACGACGAGGTCCTCGTCCTCGAACGGCTGTCGGCGTCCGATTCGGTGGTCAACCAGGCCTCGGTCGCGCGTCGGCTCCCCGTCCACGACACGTCGCTGGGCATGTCGATGCTCGCGTTCTCACCTGCGGAGGTGCAGGAAACCTATCGGCGACGACATCCCGAGGTGGAGAAGCGTTTCGCTGCGACGACGAGAGATTTCCGTCGCGCGCTCGCGGAGGTCCGCCGGCGGGGTTATGCGCGCTTCGACGGTGTGCTCGACGAGGGCACCACGGGCATCGCGGTGCCCGTCCTCGCGCGGTCGGGTCATGCCCTGGCGGCGCTCGGCGTGGTGGTGCCCACCGGTGCGTCCCGGCAACAGGCCGTCGTGCCCGTCCTCATGGCCGCTGCCCGCGGCATCGCGCGCGGAGTCGGCGAGCGTCCCCCGGACTGACCAGGTCGTTTTCTCATTGAACGAGAAGTCGACGTGTGCGGTGGGAGAGGCGCACGACACTCGACGGGACGCGAATCGGATATGCGCAGCGAAGGACGAACACATGAACGCAACCCGCACGGTCGTCACCACCGAAGTCGGCATCGTCGGCGGCGGCCCGGCAGGTCTCATGCTCTCCCATCTCCTCGCGAAGGCGGGGATCGACAACATCGTCGTCGAGAAGCGTGATCACGAGACCATCCGGACCACCCACCGTGCGGGGATCCTCGAGCACGGCTCGGTGTCGCTGCTCACCGAGAGCGGAGTCGACACCCGTGTCCTGAACGAAGGGCACCGCCACGACGGCATCGATCTGCGCTTCGGAGGTGAGAGCCACCGCATCGATTTCCGGGACCTCGTGGGTGAGTCGGTGTGGTTGTATCCGCAGAACGAGGTCTTCGTCGATCTGGCCGCCTCGCGCGAACGCGACGGTGGCGATGTGCGCTACAGCGTCTGCGACACAGAGGTTCTCGACATCACCACCGACACACCGAAGATCCGGTTCGCCGAATCCGACGGCAGGCCGGTCGAGATCCGGTGCCGCATCCTCGTCGGAGCCGACGGATCACAGAGCATCTGCCGCAAGGCGATTCCCGGCGACGTCCGCACCGACCACTTCATCGAGTACCCCTTCGCATGGTTCGGGATCCTTACCGAGGCTCCACCGAGTGCACCCGAATTGATCTATGCGCGTTCTGATCACGGATTCGCCCTCATCAGTCAACGCAACGAGTCGGTGCAGCGGATGTACTTCCAGTGCGATCCGTCCGAGGACGCGTCGACGTGGAGCGAGGACCGGATCTGGGACGAGCTTCAGAGGCGTGTCGACGGCCCCGACGGTTTCGAACTGAAGCGCGGCCCCATCTTCGAACAGATGGTCCTGCCGTTCCGCTCGTACGTGTGCGAACCGATGCGGCACGGAAACCTCTTCCTGGCAGGCGATGCCGGCCATACCGTTCCGCCGACCGGTGCCAAGGGACTCAACCTCGCCCTGGCCGACGTCCGGGTGCTCTTCCGCGCGCTCGACTCGTTCTTCTCCACCGGCTCGTCCGACCTGCTCGACGCCTACAGCGACACGGCGCTGCAGCGCGTGTGGAAGGCGCAGAACTTCTCGTACTGGATGACCTCGATGCTTCACACCCGTGAGGACGCAACGCCGTTCGAGAACAAACGGGCGCTGGGCGAACTCGCCGCGGTCGTCGGCTCCCGGTACGGACAGCAGTATCTCGCGGAGGCGTACACCGGCCGGCCCGACCGCTGATCGTCAGGGCGTGCGGGCCAGGAGTTCGTCGAGCCGATCGAGAACCCGCCTGTTGAGGAGGGTGCGGTTGCCCATCTCGCAATGCCCACCCGCACCCTCGGCGTCGATGAACGGGATGAGGGTCACCTTGTCGCCCAATCGATCGACGAACGTTCCTGCACCGCGCGCGAGGGCATCGCTCTCGGCGGCGGTCACCACGACCGGGCACGAGATACGCTCCCCGACCTCGTCGAGCGTGTACGCGTTCATCTCCGCGAACAGTTCCCGGATGTCCGAGACTCCGTTGACCCAGAATCCACGGGCGACGATCTTCCAGCGCAGCGACGGATCCGACTGCACCGCAGCCATGATCGTGTCGGCGTCCTGTGCGCTCATCGAGAGAGGATCGTCGAGGACCTCGGGGGAGAGGCCGAACGCTGCCCCGAGGGCCCGGGTGCCGGCCGCCACGCTCCACTGACCGGGATCGGCGACCACCGCGGCCAGACGATGCTCACCGGATGCTGCGCGCGGCGCGAGATACCCACCGAGACTCCATCCGCTCAGGACGATGCGTTCGGGGTCGACGATGGGGGAGGCCGTCGCATGATCGATCACCGCGCGCACGACCACTTCCCAGTCCGGACGCATCGGCATCTTCTGCTTGTAGAGCATCTCGCCCTGGCCCGGTCCGTCGAACAGGAGACAGTGGTAGCCGCGTCGCAGCGCTGCCACGGCCGATGCGAAGTACATGTCGGTGATCGTGGCGTCGTATCCGTTGGTGAAGACGATGAGCGGCCGCACGCTGTTCTCGTGGCCGGGTGCGGGAATCAGGTAGCCCGGAAGCGTGGTGTCCTCGAACGGAATCCTGGCAGCCTTGACGGGTGTGTCCCCGATCGCCAGCCCGGCATCGAAGGCCGCGACCTGCTTGTCGAAGGCGGCGATCAGACGTGGGTCGACGGGAGATCCGTACAGCGGGTGGTACGCGGTCGCGTAGTAGGCGCTCGCCCGCAGGAACAGCTCGCGTGCCGAGTCGTCGTGCCCGGCGGTCGCGCAGGACTCCGCTTCGGCGACGAGACGGTCCCCGGTCTCGACCCACGCCCGATAGAAGTCCCCGTCGTCACCGTCGCCCACCTGCCGGGCCACTGCGGCGATCTCGCCGAAGTCGGCGCCGCCGTAGGGGATGTAGGCCAGCGGCCAGGTTCCGAACTCGTCGTGCAGATGATCGTGGAACAGCAGACCCATGTCGGTGCTCCTTCGAGCCGAGGTTCGCGAATCGGGGTTCTCCCTGCACGGTGACGGCACGATGACGTCACCGCTACCGGAATCAGCGGATTTCACCCTCGGTTTCGTCTAACAGGAGCTTCGGTTTCGCTCTCCTATACGGCTACGAGCCCATCCGGTGCCTTCTTCGCCAGGCGTCCGGCGAGGGCCGCGCACACCAGGAGCTGCATCTGGTGGAACAGCATGAGCGGCAGCACGATCAGGCCGATGGGCTGGCCGGGGAACAGCACGATCGCCATGGGCAGACCGGTGGCGAGGGACTTCGTGGAGCCGCAGAAGAGGATCGCGACACGGTCCTGATATTCGAAACCGAGTCCGCGCGACGAGTACCAGGTGAGCGCGAGCACGATCGCGAGCAGCACCGCGCACACCCCGACGAGGGCGAGCAGGCGGCCGACCGAGATCATCGACCAGATACCCTCGTTCATGCCGCGGCTGAACGCCACGTACACGACCAGCATGATCGATCCGCGGTCGACGAGTTTGAGCGGCTTGCCGTGGGCCTTCACCCAGCCGCCGATCCAGCGCCGCAGGAGCTGACCTGCGACGAACGGCACGAGCAACATCAGCACGATGTCGAGCACGGCCGACCCGCTGAAGGTGACGCCCTGGGTGGACATCGTCAGCGCGACCAGCAGTGGAGTCGCGAAGATTCCGATGAGACTCGAGGCGCTGGCCGAGACGATCGAGCCGGGGATGTTGCCGCGCGCCACCGAGACGAGCGCGATGGCGGACTGCACCGTGGACGGCAGCAGGCACAGGTACAGGACGCCGAGATAGAGCGGGTCGCTCAGGATCGACGGCACGAGCACCTTGGCGGCCAGGCCGAGCAGCGGGAAGACGACGAAGGTCGTGGCGAGGATCGTCAGGTGCAGACGCCAGTGCTCGAGACCCTCGATGGTCTCCTGCGTGGACAAGCGCGCGCCGTACAGGAAGAACAGCAGCCCGATGGCGATCTTGGCGGCCCAGTTCACGCCGTCGAGTACGACCCCGTCGGCGGGCAGCAGAGCAGCGACGGCGACGGTGGCGAGGATGGCGAGCAGGAACGGGTCGAGCCGTCCGAGCACGGGGATCTTGGAGAGCACGAATCGACGGTACGGCAGCCGGATGTCATTACAGAAGACGGTCGCCACGTTTTCTGTAATCGCGATTCGTGATGAAATGGGGTGGTGTTCGATCCGGTGCACCTACGGAGCTTCCTGGCCGTCGAGCGGGAGCGCGGCTTCACCGCGGCCGCCCAGCGGCTCGGCCTGCGGCAGTCGACGGTCAGTCAGCACGTCGCGCGACTCGAGAAGGAGATCGGGCGCCGCCTGTTCGTACGCGACACGCACAACGTCGAGCTCACGGCGGACGGCGCCGACATGGTCGCCTTCGCCCGCGAGATCCTCGATCGCCACGATGCCGCCCGCAGGCACTTCTCGGAGTCGCCGCTCAGCGGCCGGCTGCGTTTCGGGGTCTCCGAGGACCTGGTGCTCTACGAGCTGCCGTCGATCCTCGCCGAGTTCCGGCGTAGTCATCCCCGCATCGATCTCGAACTCACGGTGGATCTGAGCGAGGATCTGCAGCGCCGTCTCGACGACAACGAGCTCGATCTGGTCTTCGGCAAGCGTCGACCGGGCAGCCGCCACGGTGAAATGATCTTCAGCGAGCGTCTCGTCTTCCTGTCCGCCCCCGATTACGTCCTCGATCCGGACGAGCCGACACCGCTGGTGTCCTATCCGTCGCCGGCCCTGACCCGCGACATCGCGCTCGAGGTCCTCCAGCGCAGTGGGCGCGGTGTCCGCGTTGCGTGCACGACCGACAGTCTCAACGGTCTGCGCGCTGCAGCGCTCGCGGGACTGGGCGTGGTGCTGCACGCCGAGCGGCTTCCACCACCCGGTCTCGTCCCGGTGCGCGATCCCCAACGATTGCTTCCCGGTGCGGGTGAGATCGAGTTCGTGCTCATGGCGCGTCGTTCCGTACTCAACGGCCCGGAGGCGGCACTGCGGGCGGCCATCCTCGCGAATGCGGATCGTGTGCGCGTGTGACGGTGTCGCGGACGGGTATTCCTGTGCCACGCCCGCTGGGGGCGGCAATGTTCACGCCGCAGGAGGAACCGTGTCCACAGACGCGATCGTGTTGCTGAAGGAAGACCACAAGGAGATCAAGAAACTCTTCCGCGACTTCCGGAAGGCCGAGGGGGAGAAGGAGAAGGGCAAGATCGTCGACAAGATCATCGAAGCCCTCACCGTGCACACCTATCTCGAGAACGAGTGCATGTACCCCGAGGTGCGTTCCCTGCTCCCCGATCTCGAGGACGACATTCTCGAATCGTACGAGGAGCACCACGTCGCCGACGTGCTCGTCATCGAACTGGCCGGGATGAAGCCCGACGCAGAGCGTTTCGACGCGAAGACGACGGTCCTCATCGAGAACGTCGAGCATCACATCGACGAGGAGGAGGACGAGTGGTTCCCCAAGGTGCGCGAGGCGCTCGGCCGTAAGCAGTTGCAGGACATCGGTGCCCGCATGCTCGAGATGAAGGAGGGCGCCCCGCGGTCACCGGCGCAGCCGTCCGCGCTGAAGAAGACGATCGACGCGGTGATCAGCTGACGGTGTGCTGCGGCCGGGCGAGGAAGGCGCCTCGTCCGGCCCGGCTCGCCCGGTAGGCGTCGCGTCGCGTCTCGACGAGCCATCCCGGCCACGGATCGACGAATCCGGGGCAGTGGACGGTCGGATCGAATGACGGCTGCTCCGAATCCTTCTCGGGTAGGTGGCGAGTCAGCGTCAGACGTCCCGCCGCTTCCAGAGGCCCGCGGGCGGAACCCACCAGGAGAGAGAACTCGAGCGGTATCTCGAGTGCCTGCACGGAGGTCGTCGAGGACGGTTGTCGTCCGCGCGGAACGGCGGTGATCCACCGCGGCGCGGGGTCGCTGTCGGTCCGATAGGCCATGAGCGTGCTGTAGCGGGCACTCGACCACGAACGGGCCGGCAGCAGCGCCACCCGGGCCGGCAGATGAGCCGATGCGAGCAGGACGTCCCACGGGCCGGTCTTCGTGGCGAAGCGCACCGCGAGACCGAGCACGTCCGGCATGCCGTCCGGTGTGCCGATGGCCCGCGACACCCGGGCGACGACAGGAGTAGGGCGGGGAATCTGCCGCGGCCACCAGGACGACTCGAGTTCGGCAACCCCTTCGAAGGTCGCACCGCGCGGGTGGAACACGCGCGCTCCGCGCAGCGCGGATCCCACTCGGAACGGCACGGACAGCGCCGACGACAGAGCAGTCATGGGGATGGCATACCCGCGATCCGCCGGTTCAATCGCCTTCGTCACTCCTCACCCCGGCAGCGTCCGATTCGGTCACGATGAATACATGCGTTCACCGTTGCCGGATTATCTGACCGAAGTGCTCCGAGGATGCGCCGACAGTTCGGGCGCCCTCGCCGACTACATCCCGGAACTGGCGAGGGCCGACCCGGACCGGTTCGCCCTCACCCTCGTGACCGCCGAAGGTGCGGTGTACTCCGTGGGCGACGACCACACCGAGTTCACGATCCAGTCGATCTCGAAGCCCTTCGTCTACGGTCTTGCGCTGCAACAGAGAGGCTTCGACGCCGTGCTCGACGTGATCGATGTCGAACCCTCCGGGGAGGCGTTCAACGAGGTCTCGCTCGAACGCAACACGGGCCGTCCGCTCAACCCGATGATCAATGCCGGTGCGCTCGCCGCACACGCCCTGGTGCTCGACGGACGGCAACCCGAGGCCTCGGTGGAGGACATCCGTTCTCTGCTGTCGTCCCTGGCCGGTCGCGAGCTGACGATCGACGAGAAGGTCGCGTCGTCGGAGCTCGAGAACTCCTACCGCAATGTCGCCATCGCCAATCTCCTTCGGGGGTACGAGGTTTTCGAGGACGATCCGGACGAGATCGTCGAGGGGTACATCCGGCAGTGTTCGGTGACGGTGACGACCAAGGATCTCGCGATGATGGCCGCGACGCTCGCGGCGGGCGGTGTGCAACCCGTGACGTGCGAGGAGATCTTCTCGCGGGACGTGGTGCGTCAGGTGCTGTCGGTGATGGCGACCTGTGGGATGTACGACGCGGCGGGGGACTGGCTCTCCACCGTCGGTATCCCCGCCAAGAGCGGCGTGTCCGGAGGAATCATAGGAATCCTACCGGGACAGTTGGGTATTGCCGCATACTCGCCGCGCCTCGACGACCACGGCACCAGCGTCCAGGGGGTCGCCGCCTTCGGTCGTCTCTCCCGCGACATGAACTTGCATCTGATGGACGCGCCGATGGTCGCACACTCGGTGTTACGCAGAAGACATGTCATCGGCGAGGGTGACGAGTCTCTCACCCTCCTCGAGTTGCAGGGCGACCTCCAGTTCACCAGTTCCGAGGGTCTCGTGACGGCCGTGGTCGACGAGCCTGTGGAGACGAAACGCCTGGTCTTCGACCTGTCCCTCGTCCGTACCATCCTGCCGGTCGGCCGAAGGATGTTGCTGGAGATGATCGGTCGGCTCCACCGGGACGGCGTGGAGGTCGTCGTGATCGACCCCGAAGGGCATCTGCCCGAACCCGACACCGGCTACGGCTTCCGACCGCAGGTTCACACCTCGTGGGAGGACCTGGAGGCGCAGGGGTGATAGGGCATTCGGCACGAAAGTGACGTGAGGGACGGCTGTGAAGTTTTCCGGAACCACGGGTGGCGTCCACACCGAGCACTGGGCTACGGTGTCGTGCGGTGTGCCCGAGGTTGGTCGGCGAAAGACGCTCGTACCCCACGAAAGAAGATCCATTCATGCCGTTCCGTGAATCCCTCGTCGTCCCCGGAATCGTCCGGGTAGGAGGATGATGGCGTTGCTGACACGTTCGCCCTACCGCTGCCCCGGAGACGGCAGCGTGATCCACCACGCGTGCGCAGGACTGCTGACCTACTGGGAGCGTCCCGTCGAGGAGCACGTCGCCCGCACCTCGCTGGGTGACACCTACGTGCTCACCACGGGTCCTGCGACCGCACCGCCGATCGTGGTGCTCGCGGGTGGCGATCTCCCGGCGGCGGGGCTGCGTCTGCTCGCCGAGCAGTTCGGCGAGCGCCACCGGGTGGTGCTCGTGGATGTCCCGGGCCTTCCCGGTGCGAGCGCGGGCAGCCGGCCCGACAGCCGGATCCACAGCGTCTACGGCCACTGGCTCGTCGAGGTGCTCGATGCACTCGGCGTCGAGCGGATTCCCGTGATCGGTCTCGGCTGGTCGGCCTCCGTGGCCGCTGCGGTGGAGGATCTTGACCGGATCGAGAAGCTGGTGATCGCGGCGCCGCTGGGTCTCGTCCCGCGCGTCCGGTGGAACCGCGCCCTCATCCCCGGCCTGCAGTGGCGCAACGAGCCCAACTTCGAGAACACCGAGCGGTACCTTCGAGCACTCGCGGGATGCGACTACCGGCCCGACGAACAGACCCTGCGGTGGTCCTGCCGCGTCGGTGCGTATTGCACGTCGCTGACGAACATGCCCCGCATCGATCGGGCCGTGCTGCGCCGCTGGCGCGGGCGTCCGGTCGAGGTCGTCGTGGGAAGCAAGGACCCCCTCGTACAGGTGGACGCGCTGAACAAGCTGGCCGACGACATGGGTGCTCATTTCGTGGCGCTTCCCGAGGTGGGTCATCTCCTCGCGGTCGAGGCGCCGGCCGCTCTGGCGGCGACGGCCGCAGCCGCAGCGGTAACGGAGAACTGAGAACCGGGACTCGGAAGAATCCGGTCCCGGAGAGTGTAGGTCGAAAGTGGCGGTGCCGGGCTGCCCCCGACGGGCGTAGCTGTCAGTCCGGCATCGCCACTTCCGGTCACCCTCCCAGTGGAACCCGAAGGCTCGAGTACCCACACCAGGGCTGCGATAATCCCCGAATTATTACGTTTTGGTCACGGGGACGCCTACGACCGTACCACCTGAATGCTGTGTCGTTGCAGATGTGTGTACCGGCGCGTCACACATCCGCGATTACGGGGACGCGATCACATCACGCCACGGCTCTGTCGGATCACGCCACAGCCGGGCTCCAGTCGACCACCACCGACCGTGCTCCGATGTATTCCAGCAGGTCGCGGACCGGTCCGCCGAAGCGGAGCTGACGGGCGACCTCCAGTTCGTCGAGGTCGTCGCTCTCCGTGCCGACGAGGATCCCATCGATCATGCTGCGGGCCGCGGACACGACGAGCGTCTCTTCCTCGGCCACGCGGACCGGTACATCGTTCTCGCCCGCCACCGCGCCGACCGCCACGGCCACGTAGTCCCTGTCCTCGTCCGCGTCGTGATACGCGACCAGGCGGCCATGCAGCACGGACTCGGGCAGGATGCGGTCGAGCGTTACGCCCGAGGGAACGCGCTCGTCCTCGGGACGGATGCTCGGGCCGGCTGCGGCCGGTGTGGCCGGGGATGCCGTGGGCTGCGCGGCTGCGTACAGGGGTACGCGCCGAGACGTCCAGCCGAAGTAGGTTTCGCGTTGCGCATACATCGCACCTGCGCCTCCTCGATAGGACTTCGTCTCTACCTCCAGTGTGCTCCGGGCCACCGACACGTTTGTCGGTTCCGAAGGAGGGGTCGTAGGAGCTAGTCGCGCGAGGCCCGGACGCCGGGTGAGACGAGCAGTCGGCCGAGGACCGCGAAGAGCGCGAGGATCACCAGCGAGCAGATCCCGGCGAGGGCGGCACCGCCCACGACCAGGGCGTAGTCGCTGCGCGCGAGACCGTCCACGATGGGCCTTCCCACCCCGCCGAAGCTCACTGCCGCGGCGATCGTGGCGGTCGCGACGATCTGCACGGCGGCGGTGCGCAGGCCGACGAGGATCAGCGGCAAGGCCACCGGCAGCTGGGCCCGCAGCAGGATCTGGGACGAGGTCATCCCCATCCCGCGGGCGGCGTCGGTCAGCGCCGGGTCGATCCCGCGGATCCCTTCGTAGGAGTTCAACAGGATGGGTGGGATCGCGAGTGCCACCAGCGGCACCATCACCGGAACGAGCCCGATCCCGTACAGCACGACCAGCAACACGAGCAGGCCGTAGGTGGGGAGGGCGCGTGCGGCGTTCGCTGTGAGCGACACGAGCACACCGCCGCGGCCCGTGTGCCCGGTCCACAGGCCGAGCGGCAACGCGAGGAGCACGGAGATCACGAACGCGAGCAGGGTATAGCCGAAGTGCTGGGCCAGTCGCGTCGGGATCCCGGACGCGCCCGACCAGTTCGCGGAGTCGCCGAAGTATTCGGCCAGATAGTTCAGCAGCGTCGTCATCGGCGCACCTTCGAGGTGCGGTGCATCCACGGCGTGGCGAGACGCTGGACGAGCACGAGCACCGCGTCGACGACCAGTGCCATCACGACGGTCGCGATGATGCCGATGATCGCCAGATCGAGTCGGTCGAGCTGCACCGAGGCGGTGAACAACGCGCCGAAGGCACCCATGCCGATCAGCGCTCCGACGCTCACCATGCTGATGTTCGCGACCGTCGCGACCCGCAGCCCCGCGATGACCGCGGGGATCGCCAGCGGCAGGTCGACGGTGAGCAACCGGCGCGGCGTCGAGAATCCCATCGCCACCGCCGACTGGCGGACACTGTCGGGCACAGCACGCAATCCGTCGACGACGTTCGGGACGAGGCCCGCCAGCGCGTAGACGGCCAGCGGAAGGATCACGGTGGTCCGGCTGATCCCGGTGAACGCGATGAGCATGACGAAGAAGGCAAGCGACGGAATCGAATACAGGACACTGCAGACCGCGAGCACCGGGGCGTACACCCGCGGCCACCGCACGCACGCGAGGCCCAGCGGCAGAGCGAGGACGAGGCCGAGCAGCGACGAGCCGAGGGCCATGACGAGATGATCGCCGAGCAGTTCCCAGAACGTCCCGAGATAACCGGGAATCCGCAGGCTCACCGCAACTTCCGCATCGCGAGCGGAGACGGGGTGCCGGCCTCCCTGTGGTTGTGCGCCGCGCGGACCGCCGCGGTCACCTCTTCGCCACTGATCACCCCGAGCGCACGTCCGTCGTCGTCCACCGCCACGGCATGGCCCGACGGTGAGAGCACGGCCGCGTCGAGCACGACGCGCAGCGGATCCCGCCCGGGAACGAACGGCTTTCCGGCCGGCAGGAATTCCGCATCGGCACTGCCGTCTCGCCACCCCGTCGGGCGTCCGTCGTCGTCGACGACGAGAAGCCAGCCGTCGCCGACGGCGAGTTCGGCGGCATCGCGGGTGACGATCGGATCGGTGCGCAGCGGCAGGTCGGCGGACGAGAAGAACGACATGAGTCGCACACCGCGGTCGACGCCGAGGAATCCGGCGACGAAATCGTCGGCGGGGGAGGTGAGAAGCTCCTCCGGAGTCGCGTACTGGGCGAGCACCCCGCCCGGCCGCAGGACGGCCACGCGGTCGCCGAGCTTGATCGCCTCGTCGATGTCGTGGGTGACGAGCACGATCGTCTTGGCCAGCACCGATTGCAGGCGCAGGAGTTCGTCCTGCAGATCCTTGCGGACCACAGGATCGACCGCGGAGAACGGCTCGTCCATCAACAGGATCGGAGGATCGGCCGCCAGCGCGCGTGCCACACCGACACGCTGCTGCTGCCCGCCGGACAGCTGAGCAGGATAGCGTTGCGCCAGTTCTTTTCCGAGGCCGACTCGGGTGAGCACGTCCATCGCGGTCGCGCGGGCCTCCTTACGGCTCGCGCCGAGCAACCGGGGCACGGTGGCGACGTTGTCGATCACTGTGCGATGGGGGAACAGCCCGGCGTGCTGGATGACGTATCCGATGCCGCGGCGCAGGATCCGGGGATCCTCGTCCCGGACGTCGCGGCCCCCGACGAGCACACGCCCGCTCGAGGGCTCGACCATCCGGTTGATCATGCGCAACGAGGTGGTCTTCCCACACCCCGACGGCCCGACGAACACCGTCAGGGTGCCCGTCGGGACTTCCAGCGAGAGTCCGTCGACGGCGACGGTCCCGTCGGGATAACGCTTCCCGACGTTGTCGAATGTGATCACGTGGCACCGACTTCCGTCAGTTCAGATCGTTCTGCTGCAGCCACTCCTCGGCGACGACGTCGATGTCGCGACCGTCGGTGACCACCTGTCCGACCAGGACGACGAGGGTGTCGGTGGTGAGCTTGTCGGACACGGCGTCGATCTTCGCGACGTGGTCGTCGTCGAGATCGGCGCGATGCACCAGCGGGGTGACGTTCTGGGCTCCGAAGACCGATTCCGGGTCCTCCAGCGCAACAAACGGTTCGGTGCTCAGCGACGGATCGGTGGTGAAGATGTTCGCGGCCTGCACGGTGCCGTCCGAGAGCGCGCGGATGGTGATGGGGCCACCGGTGTCGGTGGGGACGAATTCGCGGAACTCGACCCCGTACACCTCACGCAGACCCACGACACCTTGCTGACGCGTCTCGAACTCGGGCGGTCCGCCGAGGACGAGTTCGCCGGCGACCGGCGCGAGATCGGCGATGCTCACAAGGTTGTAGCGCTGCGCGGTCTCCTCGGTGACGACGAGGGCGTCCTTGTTCTCACCGGGGGCGGAGGCCAGGATCTCGAGCCCGTCCGGAAGGGCTTCGGACAGGGCCGCATTGACGTCCTCCGTCGTCGAGGCGGTGCTGTCGGGGTCGACCCGCGCGAGCAGTGCGCCGTTGTACTCCGGGACGAGCGTGATGGCACCCGAGGCGACCTGGTCGTAGTAGATCTCGCGGCTGCCGATGTTGAACTGGCGGGTGACCTCCGCCCCCGTGCTCTCGAGCGCCTGCGAGTAGATCTCCGCGAGCAGGACGTTCTCCGGGAAGTTCGCCGAACCGACGACGATCGCGCCTCCGTCCGCTGTGTCTCCGGCGAGGGGATCCTCGTCTCCGCCGCCGGAACAGGCGGCCAGGGCGAATACGGACACGGCGAGAAGCGCGGTGGTGCGTGCGAAGCGTTTCACGGGTTGCTCCCTCGGATGCGGCACGGTCGGTTTTCGACTCTATCCCGGCGGATACCCACTGTGCCGGATTTGTCACGAGTGGATCACCAGTCGTCGCCGGCACGCTCCGAGGTCGTGAGGGCGAGGATGCCGCTCTCGAGACGGTATCGGCTCATCGAGTCCAGCGCGGGGGTATAGGCGTGCACGGTCACCGCCGGGACGGGACCGTCGTTGACGACCTCGTGCACGTGCCGATCGTCGAATCGACGCGTGACACCCGTCGACAGATGGGTGCGGGAGAGCGTCACGCGTTGCCCGGGAAGATCTTCCGACCACGGCTGGTCGACGGTGTCCTCCCGGACCTGTCCCTGCGCGACGGCGAATGCACCGGCACTCCCACCGTGATCGTGGATCCCGGTGCGCTGCCCGGGAAGCCAGCTCAGCAACCACACCTCGTAGTCGTCGGCGACGGCGAGCCGGGTGTACCAGCGTTCGGTCTCGTCGAAGCGGACGAGCGGACGCCAGCGGGAGACGTCCGCGGCGATGTCACGGACGATCTCGGCGAGATCGACGCGCACGGAGGGGGACAGAAGAGCAGCAGCCATCGTGGTTCCTCGAAACGGGAGCCGGACGGGATCGTAGGGTCGTCCGGGCAGGGGAAGTGGGTCGGGCCGGGATCAACGACAGGCGCGACAACCACAGAAACCACCGGCGATGCGGACGTAGTCCACATGAAGCCTGCGATGCCGCAGGGTCGCCGGAAGACGCATGTCGCTCACTTCAGCGGCCGGATGCGGCACTGTCAAGATTTTCACTCGTGTGACGTTCGGAACAACCGGGCCGGATTGCGTCGCCGTACGGGCTCGTCGCGCGCGTCGCCGAACAGCAACGGTGCTGCGTACGGGCGGTCCGAACCGAGCACGACGCGGTCGGGGCCGAGTCCGGACGCCACGGCCTCGACGATCTCGGGACCGTACGACGAGGTGTCGACGAACACTCCGGCCGACGGGACCGTCGCCGGTCCGCCGCGCGCGGCCATCCGGTCGGCGTGCAGCGGCGCGAGCCCGGCGAGCATCGCGAACCCCACGCGCAGTCCGGGGAGGCGAGGGGCCCCGTACTCGTGCCAGGCGAACCACGCGGTGTGCATCTGCGCCACGTACGACACCATCGCCGGCCACCACGGCGGAGCCGACGGATCGGCCGCGGCGGGCCCGGGATGCACGAACAGGGGAGCACCGACGCGGTCGAGTTCGTCGAGGAGCGGGGCGCACCGCGCGTAGCCGTCGGCATCCGCCAACGCGGTGGCGGGAAGCTGGAGACCGACGCAGCCCGCCCCGAGCACCTTGCGCAGCGCCGCGGGATCGGGATCGTCGACCGACGCTGCCGCCCACGCCCCGAACGGGTGCGGCAGCGCGAGCACTCCCTCGTGGTAGGCGTCGAGCAGGCCGGCCCCGTCGGCTGCGGGAAGCGTTTCGATCCCCAGCGGGCTCGACAACGACACCAGCGCCAAGTCGATGCCGTCCTGCGCCGCGAGCTCGGCCCGCCGGGCGATCGAGTGATTCTCCGGTCGCACCTCGTACGGGGGTTCACCGCCGAGGTACAGCGTCCATCCGACGAGCCGCGGCGCACGGGTGCGTGCCCGTAACGCAGCGACGAGTGGTGCCGGCCAGACGTGCTGGTGGACGTCGACGCGGGGAACGGTCATGCCGTCAGGATGGCAGACCGCCCGCCCGCTGTCCGTTGTCCGCGTCGCCTACTGTCCCGCGCCGCGGGGAACCCATCGTTCGTGCAGCTGTCCGCGCCGGATACCCGGACTCGTCCCGGGCGTCGCGAGAGCGGGGGTGGGTGCCGAGTGACGGCTTCCGACCACCGGCTGCGATCCGGATGCCGGGTCGGCGTGGAACTGCTCGCCGTACTCCGACGGGGGATCGGGCAGGCGGCGCGGCCGATCGATCCGGTACGGATCGTCGTGGTTCCTGCCGGTTCCCTTGAGCAGGCTGGTCGGCAGGTAGATGCTCGCAGTGATGCCGGCATTGGTGGACGAGTCGAAGGTCGGACGCAGACGCACCGTGATGCCGTGACGGTCGGCGAGACGTGCGACCACGAACAGACCCATTCGCCGTGCGGCACCGGATCCGGTTTCGCCTTCCGCACCCAGCCGCATGTTGATGTCGGCGAGTTCATCTGCGGGGATACCGATTCCGCGGTCGGCGATCTCGAGGAGGAGTCCGCCGTCGACGGCGCGGGAGAACGCGAACGCCACGGTGCTCTCGGGCGGTGAGGCGCGCAGCGCGTTGTCGAGGAGCTCGGCGATCATGTGGACGACGTCGGTGACGGCGCTGCCGACCAGATTGCCGTCGGGCGCATTGCCGATGTTCACGCGCTGGTAGTTCTCGACCTGGGAGACGGACGCGCGCAGGACGTCGACGAGCGGTGTGTCGGGGACCCGGCCGAGACGCTGGCGGGTGCCGGCGAGGACGAGCAGCGAGTCGCCCGTGCGCCGCATGCGGGCGGCGAGGTGGTCGAGTGCGAACAGGTTCTGCAGACGTGTCGGGTCGCGCTCTTCGTGTTCGAGCGAATCGATCAGTGCCAGTTGCTGTTCCACGAGCGTCTTGTTGCGGCGGGCGAGGGTCTCGAGCATCTCGTTGACCTGTCGGCGCAGCTGGGCCTGTTCGCCGGCCAGACGCAGGGCGCCCTCGTTCATGCTGTCGACGGCGCGCGCCACCTCGCCGATCTCCTCGCGGGTGTGGACGCGGACCGGATCGAGTGTGACGGATTCGATCTCGGCGCCGTCCTTGATCGCGGCGAGCGCGGCGGGCAGATCCTGTTCGGCGGTGCGCAGGGTGTCGTCGCGCAGTCGGCGGAGCGGTCGGACGAGCGACATCGCGATCACGATCGCCAGTCCGAGGGCGAGCGCGAGGACGATCGCGATACCGATGGCGTTCTTGAGGGCTTCGGCGCGTGCTTCGGCCGCGAGGTCGTCGAGGGTGGCCACGGCTCGGGTCGCGGAACCGGCGACCTCCTCCTGGTAGATCATGAGGCTCTCGAAGAGCGACCCGCGCAGAGCGGCGACGTTGCCCGCTTCGTTGTCGAGGTTGGCCGTGAGGCTGCGGCGATTCTCGAGCTGGGTCATCAGACCGTCGACCCGGGAGGAGTCGGCGGTCTCGTTCTCGACGAAGGTGTCACGGAGGACGGCCAGTCGCGCGGACTCGACACCGAGGGCGTTGTTCCACATGAGCAGGGCACCGTCGGTTCCGGCGCTCAGCGCGGAGTATGCGAGGACCTGGTCGAGCAGGGACCACTGGGTGTCCCACAGGTCGAGAAGTGTCGCGCTCTCGCGCTGGACGGTGGGGTCGTCCGTGGTGGTGGTGATGGCGCGGTAGGCAGCCTGGGCGCGGCTGACGAATCCTTCGGCGCGCTCGCTGGCCACGGTCGGCGCCAGGGTTCCCGACGACGCGCTGTCGAGCAGGCTCTCGCCCTCGGCGAGCATGCGGTTGATCATCGCCGCGATCTGCGGATCGAGATCCTTCGCGTCGATGTGGTCGCGCAGCGTCGCGGCGGATTCGCGGGCGACCTGGGCGCCGTTGTCGACGGGCAGTGACAGGATCGTCGCTGCCGCGGCGCCGGTGACACTGGTGGCGTAGTCGGCGAGGGTCGGCAGGATGGAGACGTTCTCGGCGGCGGCGCTGTAGGCGTCGTTCTCCTGGTAGAGGTCGTAGACGCGGAGCGAGCCGTACAGGGTCGCTGCGACGATGGGGACGGCGACGACCGCGGTCATCCTGCGCCACAGACGCCAGTTGTCCGGCGTGTACTGCCGGAATTTCCTCATGACACTCACAACGTTTCGCCCCCCGAGCCTCTCTACCTGCCTGAGTCGGCGGCCGGCCGAAACTGGACTTCGGCAAGTAAAGAACTTCGCCTTGGAAATTCGGGCCAGGGCGAATCACGGTTCGCTGCCGTCAGGACGTGGGTCAGAGTAGGTAGTACTTCGCTGCGCTCACAAGATCGCCGTCCAAGTCCGATAGCTGGTATTCGATCTTGTGTATACATCACGGTCGTGCGCTACGATGCCGCCGGAATTTCCCGTTCCGCCGGGTTTCGATGTCAGGGGGGCGCATGGATCTGCGACGGGTCGATCTCAACCTGCTCGTCGTCCTCGAAGTCCTGCTCTCCGAACGCAATGTCACGCGCGCGGCGCGGCGACTGAACATGTCGCAACCGGCGACGAGTACGGCTCTCGCCCGGTTGCGCAAGCAATTCGACGATCCGCTTCTCGTGAAGAGCGGCCGCACACTGCGTCCCACCGTGCGCGCCCAGGCGATCGTCGAACCGCTCCGCGAGGTGCTGCGGACCCTCGAGCGCTCGGTACTGGCTGCGCCCGGCTTCGATCCCGCGACGGATTCACGCACCTTCACCATCATGACCGGCGACTACGCCGCGATCACCCTCCTGCGTCTGCTGGTCCGGGGGAGCACCCCGGCCGGCATCCGTTTCGATCTGCTGCCGTTCAACGGTGCCGGTCTCGATGCCTTCCGCCGGTTCGAGATCGATCTCGCGGTGCTACCGGAACACGTGCTCGAATCCCCGGAGTTCGAGAGCTGCCGGAGGCAGGTCGTGCTGACCGACAGACTCGTCGGGGCGGTCTGGTCCGGCCACCCGTACACCGGCACCAAGCTCACCCGCGAAGTGCTCGGCCGCTACCCGCTGCTGTCCTACGCGCAGTATTCCGACGACACCAACCTCGGCCGCGCTCTGCTGCGTGCGGGGGCGGTGGCCCAGGTCGGCGCGACCAGCGGCAACCTCGCGGTGCTTCCGTACGCCCTGGAGAACACCCGCATGGTCACGTTCCTGCCCGAGCGCTTGGCCCGGCACCTCGCCGAGATGGCGTTCCTGCGCATCCTGGAACCGACCTTCCAGTTGCCGCCCCTGCGCGAATTCGCGGTCTGGCACGCCGAGCGCGATGCGGATCCCGCGCACGCCTGGCTCCGTGCGCAGCTCGACCCGATCGGACGTCGCCGCGTCGCAGCACAGGCAGGCTGACGACGACGAACGCTGCGGACCGGCCCGTTCGACGGGGTTCGATCCGCAGCGTTCGAGTGGATCCGACGAGGTCAGCGTCCCGATCGACGCTGGAGGATCACCGCGATGACCACGACGAGAATCGCGACCACTCCGACCGGCGCGACCCGCGTCGCGACCGATCCCTTCGCGTACTGCATGAGGTCGAGCGGTTCGGCCTCGGGCTGCGGGGGCGCGGCCGGGGAGGGAGTCGTCGACGGCGTGGGAGGCGTCGAGGTCATCGTAGGCGCCGGTGAGGCGCTCACCGGGCTGGGCGGAACCGACTCGTTCGGCCGCAGCTGCGCGGAGTCGTCGTCCCCGGCGCCGGGCCCGACGAATGCTCCACCGGCCGGCTCGTCGCCCGAACCCGCGGCGGTGAGCGGCGGGCTCGCCGGCACGGACTCGTTGGGCTGCGACTCGGCTGCCTCAGCGGTCGCCGCGGAGGAGGAGGACACAGAGGAGGACGTGGAGGAGGCCGCCGCTTCGGGTCCGAGCTTCTTCGACAGGCAGTCCGCGAACTGCTCGAGGATCTTCCCACCGACATCCGAGATCATCCCCCGCCCGAACTGGGCGGGCTTGCCGGTGATCTTCATGTCGGTGCTCACGATGCCGTCGGTGCGGTCGCCGTCGCCGGTGAGGGTGACGGTGATGGTCGCGGCCACCGTGCCGTTGCCTCGGGTGTCCTTCGCATTGGCCTCGATGACCGCCCGGCGGGCGCTCTCGTCCTTCTCGACGTACACGCCGGTGCCCTTGAACGTGAGCGCCACCGGTCCGAGCTTCACCTTGACGGTCCCGGTGAACGTGTCGCCGTCGACCCCGGTGAGCGTCGCGCCCGGCATGCACGGCGCGACCTTCTCCGGATTCAGCAGGGCGGTCCACACCTCGTCGACCGGGGCGGGAACGGACAGTGTGTGTTCGAGTTGCATGAGGTCCTTTCCGAACAAGTGGTCCGGGATCTCGGTGTTCGGCGTGGAGACGCCTAGACCCCGGAGGCAGTGGTGACCGCTCGTTGGGTGAGTACCCGGGCGAGGTGGCTCCGATACTCGGCGTCGGCATTCCCGTCGGTCATGGGAGCCGTGCCGTCGGTGGCGAGCTCGGCGGCCTCCCGGATCGTCTCGGCCGTCGCGGGCTTACCGATCAGCGATTCCTCGACGCCGCGTGCCCGGACCGGGACGGCTGCCATGTTAGTAAGCGCGATCCTCGCCCGTTCGATGGTGTCGCCGGACGCCTGTAGGGTCGCAGCGACCCCGACGATGGACCACTGCTGGGCCGCGCGATGGAACTTCTCGTAGCGCGCAGACCAGCCCGTGTGCTTGGGAATCCGGACCTCGACGAGGATCTCTCCGGGCTCGACCGCGGTCGTGAAGAAGTCCTGGAAGAAGTCGTCCGTCGCGATGGTGCGACGCCCGGACGGACCGGCCACGGTGAAGGTCGTCTCGAGCGCCACGGCAGGCGCCGCGAGATCCCCGGCCGGGTCGGCGTGCACGAGCGACCCGCCGAACGTGCCGCGGTGCCGGATCTGGGGATCGGCGACGGTCGCCGTCGCCTCGGCCAGCAACCGTGCGTGCTCCGCGACGAGCGGGTCGTGCAGCACATCGTGGTGGGTGGTGGTCGCGCCGATCACCAGGGCGTCGCCGTCGTCGCGGATGCCCCGCAGTTCGGGGATCCTGCCGAGGTCGACGAGCACGGTCGGTGCCGCCATCCGCAGGCGCAGGACGGGCATGAGGCTCTGCCCACCGGCGATGACCTTCGCGTCCTCACCGGCCTCGGTCAGCGCGGCGACCGCTTCGTCGACGCTCGACGGGGCGACGTAGTCGAACGGGGCCGGTATCATTTCGTGCCTCCTCGGGCGTCGCGGAGCGCGTGCCAGATCCGCATCGGTGTACAGGGCATCTCGACGTCGGTGACGCCGAACGGCCGGACCGCATCGAGTACGGCGTTGACGACGGCCGGGGTGGAGGCGATGGTTCCTGCCTCGCCGACACCCTTGACACCCAGCGGATTACCGGGTGCCGGAGTGTCGGTGCGATCGGTGACGAAGGGCGGCAGATCCACCGCGGTGGGTAGCAGATACTCGGCGAACGACGAACTCAGCAACGTGCCCGACTCGTCGTGCACCGCTTCCTCGTAGAGGGCCTGGGCGATACCCTGGGCGAGTCCGCCGTGCACCTGACCCTCGACGATGAGCGGATTCACGACGTGCCCGACGTCGTCGACGCACACGTACTTGCGGATCCGCGCGTGCCCCGTCTCGGTGTCGACCTCGATGGCGCACAGGTGGGTGCCGTGCGGGAACGAGAAGTTGTCGGGATCGTAGGTCGCCTCGGAGTCGAGGTTCGGTTCGACACCGTCGGGCAGGTCGTGCGCGGCGAACACCGCGAGCGCGACGTCGGTGAGCCCGACGGACTTCGAGGTGCCCTTGACGCGGAACTGTCCTGCCTCGAAATCCAGATCGTCCTCGGAACATTCGAGCAAGTGTGCGGCGATCGGCCGGGCCTTGGCGACCACCTTCTCGGCGGCCTTCACGACCGCGATGCCGCCGACGGCGAGCGAGCGGGAGCCGTAGGTGTCGAGACCGCGCGGTGAACTCTGCGTATCGCCGTGCAGGATCTCGATGTCCTCGAACGGGATTCCGAGCCGGTCGGCGACGATCTGGCTCCACGCCGTCTCGTGGCCCTGACCGTGGGCGGACGAACCGGTGACGACCTCCACCTTGCCGGTGGGGAGCATGCGGATCGCGGCGTGCTCCCAGCCGCCGGCGCCGTAGGAGAGTGAACCGAGCACCCGCGACGGGGCCAGGCCGCACATCTCCGTGAACGTGGAGACACCGAGACCGAGCTGCACCGGGTCGTTGCGCTCGCGTCGTTCGGTCTGCTCGCGCCGTAATGCGTCGTAGTCGAACAACTCTCGGGCCTTGGCGGTCGCGGCCTCGTAGTTGCCCGAGTCGTAGGTCAGGCCCGCGACGGTGTCGAACGGGAACTCCTCGTGCTTGATCCAGTTCTTCTCGCGGAGCTCGAGGGGATCCATGGACAGTTCGACGGCGAGCTCGTCCATGATGCGTTCGATCGCGAAGGTGGCCTCGGGGCGTCCGGCGCCGCGGTAGGCGTCGGTGGGCACCTTGTTGGTGAACACGTTGGTGCAGGCGAACCGGTACGAGTCGAACTTGTAGATGCCGTTGAACATGAACGCGCCGAGGATCGGCACACCCGGGGTGACGAGACGCAGGTAGGCGCCCATATCGGCGAGCAGTTCCACCTTCAGGCCCGTGACGGTGCCGTCGCGGCGCGCGGCGAGGGTCAGCTTCTGGACCTGGTCGCGGCCGTGGTGCGCGGCGAGCATCGACTCGCTGCGCGTCTCGGTGTACTTGACGGGCTTGTGTAGGCGACGCGCGATGAGGAGCGTGAGCACCTCCTCCGGCGTGACCTGCAGCTTGCCGCCGAAACCACCGCCCACATCGGGGGCGATGACGCGCAGTTTGTGCTCGGGGAGACCGAGGGTCATCGCGAGCATCAGCTTCAGCACGTGCGGGACCTGGGTCGCCGACCACATGGTGATCTGCGAGGCGGTGGGGTCGACGACGACCGATCGCGGTTCCATGAAGGCCGGGATGAGCCGCTGCTGCCGGAAGGTCCGTTCGACGACCACCTCCGCGTCGCGGATCGCGTCCTCGACGTTGCCGCCGCTGCCGGCCTCGGCGGAGTCGAACACCCATGTCGCGCTGACGTTGGTGCCGAGATCGGGGTGGACGAGGTCGCCGTCCTGCGTCGCGCTCTCGAGATCGAGCACGACCGGCAGGTCCTCGTAGTCGACGTCGATCGCGTCGAGGGCATCGTGGGCCTCGTATGCGCTGCGGGCCACCACGACTACGACGGCCTCACCCGCGAACCGCACGGTGTCGACGGCCAGGGCCGGGGCGTTCGGGGTCTTCATGTCCTCGGTGATCGGCCACGCACACGGCAGGCTGCCCTGCTCCTCGGCGAGGTCGGCGCCCGTGTAGACGGCGACGACCCCCGGCTTGCCCCGGGCCTCGGAGACGTCGAGTCCGGTGATGCGGGCGTGCGCGATCGGGCTGCGCAGGATCGCGGCGTGCAGCATCCCAGGGAGCACGATGTTGTCGGTCCAGCGCGTGCGGCCGGTGATGAGGTGCTCGTCCTCCTTGCGGCGGCGTGCCCGGCCGAGTTCGGATTCGCCGGTGCCCTCGTCGGTGGTGGGATCCACGGTGCTCGTCATCGTCATACCTCCTGCGTGGCGGCCGGGTTCTCGCGCAGTCGCTGAGCGGCGTCACGCGCAGCGGCCACGATGTTCTGGTACCCGGTGCAGCGGCACAGATTTCCTTCGAGACCGTGCCGTACGTCCTCGTCGCTCGGATCGGAGTTCTCGGAGAGCAGATCGATGGTCGCCATGATCATCCCGGGCGTACAGAAGCCGCACTGCAGTGCGTGCTTCTCGCGGAACGCCTCCTGGACCGGATGCAGGCTGCCGTTCGTGGTGAGCCCTTCGACGGTGGTGACCGAGTGTCCGTCGGCCTGTACCGCGAGCATCGAGCACGACTTGACGCTGCGGTCGTCGAGCAACACGGTGCAGGCGCCGCAGTTGCTCGTGTCGCAGCCGACCACCGTGCCCACCTTCCCGAGTCGATCTCTGAGGTAGTGGACGAGAAGCAGTCGCGGTTCCACGTCGTCCGTGTACTGCGTTCCGTCTACGGTGACAGTGATGCGCATCGATCCTCCAAGTGCCTCGCGTAGCGCAGTGATACAGATCACTGACACTCTGCTGCATATCGCGCGTCGAAAGGACCCGAATCGCCGAAATCGCCTTTGGGCTCGCGTCGATCGGAGGCGGGATCGTCACGAGACACGCCGGCTGGTCGAGGCGGAGGGCGCCAAGGAACATCTGGTGCACTACACGACCAGCAAGCACGCCCTCGTCGGGATGGCGCGGGCCTTCGCCGCCGAACTCGGACAGCACGACATCCGGGTCGACAGCATCCACCCGGGCGCGGTGAACACCCCGATGGGATCCGGTTCGATGCGCGACCGCATCGCCCAGACCGCCGAGAGCAACCCCCGGCTCGGCGGCATGACCATGCCCTTCCTGAACAAGTACATGGCCGAGGCGGACGAGATCGCGAACATGGTCGCCTCGCGTCCGACGAGTCCGTCTTCGTCACCGCCCAGAGCTTCGCGATCGACGGTGGTGCTCAGTACTTCTGAGCGCCGATGTGCTCCTCGTGGGCGTGGATCGGTCCGCGTGTCTCCGCGAGGCGGCCGCCGCCCCCGCCCCAGCGCAGCGCGATGATCTCCGCGGCGATCGACACCGCGGTCTCCTCCGGGGTGCGGGCCCCGAGATCCAGACCGATCGGCGACGACAGGCGCGCCAGTTCCTCCTCGGTCAGTCCCGTCTCCCGCAGACGCTCCATCCGGTCGTCGTGTGTGCGGCGCGACCCCATCGCCCCGACGTAGGCCACGTCGAGCCGTAGGGCGACTTCGAGGAGCGGCACGTCGAACTTCGGGTCGTGGGTGAGTACCGTGATGACGGTGCGGGCGTCCACACGTCCGGCCTCGGCCTCGGCCGCGAGATAGCGGTGCGGCCAGTCGACGATCACCTCGTGGGCGCCGGGGAAGCGGGCCTCGGTGGCGAACACCCCGCGCGCGTCGCACACCGTCACCGTGTAGCCCAGGAACGAGCCGAGCCGGGCCATCGCCGACGCGAAGTCGATCGCCCCGAACACGATCAGCCGCGGCGGGGGCTGGAAGACGTTGACGAACACCGACATCCCCTCGCCGCGACGCTCACCGTCGGTGCCGTAGTGAAGGGTGCCCGAGCGTCCCACCTCGAGCAGGCCGCGCGCGTCGTCGACGACGGCGTCGTACATGCGGGACGAGGCGAGCTGTCCGTCGGCGCGGTCGCGCCACACGACCATCCGTCGTCCCCGTAACGCCGGGTCGGGATGGGCGGTGACGGTCGCGAGCGCGACGGGTTCGCCCGCGCGGACGGAGTCGAGCAGGTCGGTGAAGGCGGGGAAGGACGCGGCGTCGATCCGTTCGACGAAGACGTCGATGATGCCGCCACAGGTCAGGCCGACGGAGAACGCGTCGTCGTCGGAGACCCCGTAGCGTTGCAGCACCGGCTGCCCGCTGTCGATGACCGACCGGCCGAGTTCGTAGACGGCGCCTTCGACGCACCCGCCAGAGACGCTGCCGGTGACGGTGCCGTCCTGCGCGACCAGCATCGATGCACCCGGCCCCCGGGGCGCCGAACGGAAAGTCGAGACCACGGTGCCTACCGCGACGGCCTCCCCGTCCCGGTACCGCCGGTCGAGCTCGTCCAGAATTTCACGCACGCCGAACCTCCTCGAGAAGTTCTTCCAGTGTCGCAAGGCTGTGTCCCGCGAGCAGACGATCGATGTGCGGCAGGGCCGCGGAGATACCCGACTGGATCGGTTCGTATCCGGCGCCGCCGGCGTGCGGGTTCACCCACAGCACGCGGTGCGCGAGGCGATGCAGCTGCGCCATGCGTTCCCCGAGCTGCGAGGTGTCGCCGCGCTCCCAGCCGTCGGAGAAGATCACCACCACCGCGCCGCGCGCGAAACCTCTGCGCCCCCAGCGGTCCAGGAACGCGCCGAGCGTGTCGCCGAGACGTGTCCCGCCCGCCCAGTCCGGTACCGCACGCGAGGCCCCGGCGAGCGCGATCTGCGGGTCGCGGGCACGCAGCGCACGCGACAGGCGGGTCAGCCGCGTGCCGAGGGAGAACACCTCGGTGGACGACGGCGCGGCACGCGTGACGACGTGCGCGAACCGCAGGAGCGCGTCGGCGTAGGGACTCATCGAGCCGGATACGTCGATCAGCAACACCACCCGGCGCGGTCTCGTCGCTCGTGCCCGGTGCCGCGGCCGGACGGGTTCGCCTCCGCCCGCCAGCATGTCGCGCAGGGTGTGCCGCGGGTCCACCGGCCCGCGGCGGGAGGGCTTCGACCGCAATCCCCGACGCGTCGGGGGTCGGGGCTGCAACCGCGCGAGCAGTTCGGCGAGGTGAGCGCGTTCGGCGGTCGTCAATTCGGCCACGTCGCGGTGCCGGAGGACGTCGGTGTCGTCCGCCGCGACCTGCAGGCGTGGCGCGTCGTCACCGGAATCACCCTCGGCGCCCTCGCTGCGGGACAGCGCGGCGATCCGTGCGGTGCGGGTGCGTTGCCCGTGGGTACGCGAGCCGGTGGGGACGGTGTCGCCGAACCAGTGGACGAAGACCACGTCGTAGCGGGCCGTGTCGTCCGGTGTGCGGCACAGCGTGGCGCGGCCTGCCCAATAGACCTGCACGGGATCCCCGACGTCGACGTGTGCGAGGGCGTCGAGATAGGTGGCGGTGGCGTCGAGGGCGACGGGCAGACCGGCGGCGGCGAGGGCGCGGCAGAAGCCGGCCAACCCGGCGACCGGGCCGGGGGCGGTCGTCATCCGGCCCTCGAGAGGTCGAGTCCGGCGCGGGTGACCCGGTCGATGTCCTCGCGGTACTTCAGTACGGCACCGAGTGTCGCCGCAGCGGTCGCTGCGTCGAGGACGTCGCGGTCGAGGGCGACCAGTGCGCGCGCCCAGTCGAGGGATTCGGCGATCCCCGGTGGCTTCAGGAGGTCCTGTTCGCGGAACGAGCGCACCGCGCGGGCGATCTGCTCGGCGAGCGGGTGCCCCAGACCGGGCAGCCGCCGCTGCAGGATCGCGACCTCGCGTTCGAGATCGGGATGCTCCACCCAGTGGTACAGACAGCGGCGCTTGAGTGCGTCGTGCACCTCGCGGGTCCGATTGGAGGTGAGCACCACCAGCGGTGGGACCTCCGCGCGGATCTCGCCCAATTCGGGGATCGTCACCGCGTTCTCGTCGAGCAACTGGAGTAGGAAGGCCTCGAACTCGTCGTCGGCGCGGTCGATTTCGTCGACGAGCAGCACGCACGGTGAGTCGGTGAGCGCCTGCAGCAACGGGCGGACGAGGAGATAGCGCTCCGTGTAGAGGGAACGCTCGGCGGTGTCCGCATCGAGCACACCGTCGCTCGCCGCTTCGAGCGAGCGCAGATGGAGCAACTGCCGGGGAAAATCCCAGTCGTAGAGGGCCTGCGAGGCGTCGATGCCCTCGTGGCACTGCAACCGGACCATCGGCAGATCCAGGGCCTGAGCGAGAGCCGCTGCGAGCGAAGTCTTCCCGGTTCCGGGTTCGCCTTCGCAGAAGAGCGGCCGGCCCATACGCATCGCAAGGAAGACGACGGTCGCCAGTCCGTCGTCGGCGAGATATCCCGTGGTCTCGAGAGCAGCCGAGAGTTTCTCGGGTGAATCGATACGTGTTGCGTCGCCGGTCATGAAGCGAGCCTAGATGCTCACCCGCCTCCCGACCGGCGACTGCGACAACTATCGGATCAACCGTCGGCGTGCGCGAGCGGCGCGAACTCGCCGGTGAACAGTGTTGCGCATCCGGGGCACAACGTCGGATCGATGGCCCAGCCGTTCATCTGGGCATAGAGCTCTGCCTGCAGCTTGCTCTGTGCGGCAGTGCGGTAGCAGTGATCGCAATGGTCGCAACGGAAGACCCACCGGCCACCGGAGATCGGGTCGCGGTGCGGCGTCATGTCCACCTCGATATCAACAACTCGGTATCCGCGAATCGATGTCGTGGAATGGTCGGATCGTGCCGGTTCCTCTCAGGGAACCGACTTGCCCATGACGCGGGCCCACCATCCGTCCAGCGGGCTCGGATCGGGCCAGCGGATCGTGTCGTCTGCGATGTGATTGGGCCGGGATGCCATGTCCTGCTGTCCCTGTCCGGTATTCGGTGAATCGTGCTGTGCGTTGCGCACTGAGGTCACCCCTTATTGCTATCGGTGCGTCATTGGCGGACGCACTCCTACGCACCTCTGAGGCGTTCTTGAATCTTAGCCCGGTTCTACTGAACCGGCCCGGTCTTTCTGCTGTTTGCACAGGTAGAGGAGGTCTAGGAAGTATGCGGCGGGGGAGGGGGTCTGCTGTCCAGGGTGGAGCGCAGACGGTCGTTGTCCTCCTTGAGGGCCGCGTTGTTCGCCTCGAGTTCGAGGATCCGGGCGATTCCGGCGATATTGATTCCGGAGCCCACCAGTTCGACGATCCGTTGGACGATCTCGAGATCGTTGTCGCTGTAGCGGCGCGTCCCACCCGCTGTGCGTGCGGGGTTCAGCAGCCCTCGACGTTCGTACAGGCGCAAGGTCTGCGGGTCGAGTCCCGACAGTTCGGCGGCCACCGAGATGCCGTAGACCCCGCGCCGGGCGCGTAACGGATCTGGCGTCATCGTTTCCTCCGGAGTCGGTCTTCTCGGGTCGCGCTGCGGTCACCCGCGACTTGACCGAACCTTATCACAGGTCCATAATAAATCTGTGTCTACGGACGCAGATAATCAACAAAGCGTGGCCGTCACGAACGGCCGGACAGTCGGAGGTGACAGACCGATGTTGATGCGCACCGACCCCTTCCGCGATATCGATCGCTTCACGCAGCAGGTGCTCGGCACCATGGCACGGCCCGCGGTGATGCCGCTCGATGCATGGCGAGAAGGCGACCGTTTCGTCGCCGAGTTCGATCTCCCGGGCGTCGACGCCGACTCGATCGACCTCGATGTCGAACGCAACGTGCTCACCGTGCGCGCGGAACGTCCGGAAGTCGACCGGGACAAGGAATTCGTCTCGACCGAGAGGCCGCGAGGCATCTTCACTCGTAGGCTGTTCCTCGGTGACACCCTCGACACCGATCGGATCGAAGCGCAGTACCGCGGTGGTGTTCTACGCGTGACGATTCCGGTCGCAGAGAAGGCGAAGCCCCGCAAGATCTCGGTGATCGACGCGGAGACGAACGGCCAGGCCGCGATCGAGAAGTGAACCGCTACGGCGAACCGGACCCGGGATGATTCCCGGGCCCGGTTCGGCTGCGTCCACTACGGTTTCAGGCAGATCTTGATGGCGCCGTCCTGCTTCTTCTGGAAGATCTCGTACGCGTGCGGTGCGTCGTCGAGCGGGAGGCGGTGGGTCGCGAAGTCGTCGACCCCCAGCGGATCCTCGTCGGTCAGCAGCGGCAGGATCTCCGGGACCCAGTTCAACACGTTGGCCTGACCCATGTGGAGACGGATCTGCTTGTCGAACAGGGTGAGCATCGGCATCGGATCCGCCGCCCCGCCGTACACACCGCTCAACGAGATCGCGCCACCACGCCGCACGACGTCGATCGCGGTGTACAGCGCGTGGAGACGGTCCACTCCGGCCTTCTCCATGAACGGCTCGGCGATCGCCGACGGCAGGAAGCCGGCGGCACTCTGGGCGAGCTTCGCGACGGGCGAGCCGTGCGCCTCCATACCCACGGCGTCGATCACCGAATCGGTGCCGCGCCCGTTCGTCATGTCACGGATCATGTCGCCGGGATTGTTGTCGACCTCGCGCAGATCGACGACCTCGATGCCGCGGGAGGCCGCGCGGGCCAGTCGCTCGGGGACCATGTCCACGCCGATCACGCGGGCACCCTTGTGCACCGCGATGCGGGCGGCCATCTCTCCGATGGGGCCGAGGCCGAGCACCGTGACACTTCCGCCGTCGGGGATCTCCGCGTACTCGACGGCCTGCCACGCGGTGGGCAGCACGTCGGAAAGGTAGACGAAACGGTCGTCGGCCGGCCCTTCCGGGACCTTGATGTGGGTGGCGTCGGCATGGGGGACGCGCAGATATTCGGCCTGCCCGCCGGGCACGCTGCCGTAGAGCTTCGAGTAGCCGAACAGTGCGGCGCCGGTGCCCTCCTCACGGACCTGCGTGGTCTCGCACTGCGAATGCAGGCCGTGGGAACACATGAAGCACTGGCCGCAACACACCTGGAAGGGGATCACCACCCGGTCGCCGGGCTTCAGCTTCGTGACGCCGGAGCCGACCTCCTCGACGATGCCCATCGGTTCGTGACCGAGAATGTCGCCGGGAGTCATGAAGGCTCCCAACACCTCGTACAGGTGCAGGTCGGAGCCGCAGATGTTGGTGGTGGTGACGCGGATGACGGCGTCACCGGCCTCCTGGATCGTCGGATCGGGCACCGTATCGACGCTCACGTTGCGGCGCCCTTGCCATGTCACTGCCTTCATGTCGCTCCTCGGTTCCTCGGGTGCAGGAATGTCGGGCCGTGCCCGGCACGTGTCCCTCGATGCCTACCCCCGCTCGGCGCGGGCAAACGCTGCCCGCGAGCGGGTCCCTGCCGCGCCGCACATGTTTGCGCGTGCCGGAGGAGAGGTATGTCGCCACAGAATCGAATCACCGCGACACATGTCTGTGGCCGCTCTTGCGGGAGCGCAGCCGCACAGAAGGAGGTCAGGTGACCACTTCGGACCCCGAACACCACGGAAGCCAGGATCCCGAACCTTCGCGCACCCCGGATCTCGAGCCCGGTGGCGGCGTGGCGCCCGGATCGACGCCCCCGGACTCGGGGACGACGTCCCGGGCTGTCCGCTCCGGAACCGGACACGAGAAAGCGATTCCCCATCAGCGGGTGGCTCACGCTGCTCGCCGTCGCGGTGATCGTGATCATCTTCGTGGTCGCGATCTTCGGCATCCTGTCCTGACGGTTCGGCCCGAGCCGCCCCGCGGAGCTTCTCGTCAGCGTCCGCGACGCGGTAGCCGCACGACCTGCACGAAGAATTCGTCGATCTGCTTCACGGCACCGATGAACTGGTCGAGATCGACCGGCTTGGTGACGTACGCATTGGCGTGCAGCTTGTAGCTGCGGAGAATGTCCTCCTCGGCCGACGAGGTCGTGAGCACCACGACCGGGATGTCGGACAGTTCCGGATCGGACTTGATCTTCGTCAGCACCTGCCGGCCATCGTACTTCGGCAGGTTCAGGTCGAGCAGGATCAGATCCGGGCGCGGCGCACCCTCGTGGTCGCCCCGGCGGTACAGGAAGTCGAGTGCTTCCGCCCCGTCGCGGACGACGTGTAGGGCGTTGCCGATCTTGTTGTCCTCGAATGCTTCACGGGTCATCAGCTCGTCGCCGGGATCGTCCTCGACCAACAGGACGTCCACCGGTCGGGCAGCGGGATAGGTCACGATCGTGCTCCTCATGACGTTGTCCCCTGCTTCTGCTCGACGGGGCGTGATGCGGTTCCGAGGGTGAAGCAGATTCGAGTGCCCTCGGTATGAGTATCGCCGTACTCGGTGTCGATCCAGATTCTTCCCGCGTGATACTCGACGATTTTCTTGCTCAGCGCCAGTCCGATACCGGTGCCCTGGTAATCGTCGCGAGGATGCAGCCGCTGGAAGATGACGAACACCTTCTCGGCGTACTCGCTGTCGATCCCGATGCCGTTGTCGGTGACGCAGAAGTGCCACCGCGGACCGTCCGACTCGTCCTCGGCCTTTTCGCACTCGATCCTGATCACCGGGGTGCGATCGGGATGGCGGAACTTGATGGCGTTGCCGACCAGGTTCTGCCACAGCATCGTCAGCAGAGTGGGGTCACCGGTGAGCTCGGGGAGGTCGTCGGGGCGTTCGATCTGCGCCTGTGACTCCTCGATGGAGGCGGAGAGGTTGAACAACGCCTTCTCGAGCGGTCGGCCGAGGTCGACCCGGACGTAGGCGTCGTGGACGCGTCCGACCCGGGAGAAGGCGAGCAGATCGCTGATCAGCACCTGCATCCGTTTCGCGCCGTCCACGGCGTATTCGACGTACTGTCGTCCACGATCGTCGAGGACGTCGCCGTACCGTTTCTCGAGCAGCTGGCAGAAGGACGCGACCTTCCGCAGCGGTTCCTGCAGGTCGTGCGATGCGACGTAGGCGAACTGTTCGAGTTCGGTGTTCGAGCGGCGGAGTTCCTCGGCCTGGGCATCGAGATCCTCGGTCTGTTTCGCGAGCAGGGTCTGCTGCTTCCGGGAGTCCGCCAACGCGTCCGCGATACGACCGCGCATCGTCTCGACGTCGAGGGCGAGTGCCCGGATGTCCTTCGGTCCCTGGGGGTATATGTGCTGGTAGAAGTTCTCCTCCAGCGCGACCCGGCGACTGGCGTTGCGGAGTTTGCTGAGCGGCACGGCGACGAGATTGTGGACGAGGGCCACCATCGCGAGGCCGGTGAGGATGAACGTGATCACCATGGCGATCAGGACCGAGTTGCGGATCGTCCGGGACTGCACGAGATCGTCGAGGTTCTCTTCGAGCACACGGGAGAGCGCGTTGTTCTCCTGGACGAACATCGACCGGATCTCACCGAAGGTCAGCCGGTCCTCCTCTGCCAGGTTCGCATCGACGGGGCGCGGCTGCCCGGGCACGACTGTGGCGATGATCGGCTCTGCATATTGTGTCTGCCACTGCCGGGCGGTGGCGTCGATGGAGTCGATGTCGGCGAGGAGCTCGGGATGGTCGGCGAGGAGTTCACGGAGGCGATCGAGGGCGACCTGCTGATCGGCTCGGCCGGCGCGATACGGCCCGAGGAAGATCGGGTCGGTCGTGAGCGCATACCCGCGGACCGCGGTCTGCTGATCGAGCAATGAGCGCTGCAGCCGGTAGGACTCCGTCATCGCGGGGTGGATCCGCCCGGTCACCTCGTCGGTGATCTGCACGGTGCGCTGGATGAAGATTCCGCCCACGATCGAGCCGAGGACGGCGAAGACCGCGAGGACCGCGAACGCGACCTGGAACCAGCTCTGCACGACCAGCCGCGACGAGAACCGCTCGATGCGCGGTTCGGGAACCGAAGGATCCCTCATCGCCGCACCGTCGCTCCGACCTCGGCGGAACGCACGATACCGATCACATCCACCCCAGCTTCCCGGCCCGTGCCCGATTCGCGCCTACGGGCGACGAATCCCGACGGCGGTGCGGTCCCGAACCTGTCGGTCTGCGAACACACGTATGGACGGGCTGTCTGTTGAACCCGAATGCGAACTGTAGCCGACCGGTGGAGCCGTTCCGATCCGGCCACGGGCCGAACCGGCTGCACCGAGTGCCGGAACGCGACTAGGGTCGGTCGCATGACACGACGAGTGAGCGTGTGGGGTGGCGCGTTCTGGCTCAGTCGGAAGGTTCGCGAGCAGGCGCTCGATGCAGCCCGCGAACTGGAGGAGCTCGGGTACTCCCGGTTGTGGACGTCCGGCGGATTCAAGGACGGCTTCCCCTCCGTCTACGGTGAACTGCTCGCGGCGACGACGACGCTCGAGCTGGCGAGCGGCATCATCAGCATCTGGCACGCCGACCCGGAGACCACGGCGGCTGCGGTCGCCGATCTGGAGTCGCGGTATCCCGGTCGTTTCCTGCTGGGCGTCGGAACGAGTCACGCTCCCGTCGTCGACGCGCGGGAGAACACCAGCTACACCAAGCCCTACAGCCGGATGGTCGAGTACCTCGACGGCCTCGATGCGGCATCGACGCCGGTGCCCACCGATCGCAGGGTTCTCGCGGCGCTCGGCCCGCGCATGCTGAAGCTGTCCGCCGAGCGCGCGGCAGGAGCCCACCCGTACTTCGTGCCGTCCGAACACACGGCGATCGCGCGCGAGACCCTCGGCTCGGAGCCGTTGCTCGCCCCCGAGGTGGCCGTCGTCCTCGAAACCGACGAGACCGTTGCGCGCGGCATCGCCCGCGAGTACATGCGCGGCTATCTCGCGCTGCCGAACTACTCGAACAACCTGCGTCGCCTCGGGTACACCGACGAGGACCTCGCCGACGGTGGCAGCGACGGCCTGATGGACGCGCTCATCCCGTGGGGTGATCTCGACAGCGTCGTCGCCGGCATCGAGAAGCACTACGCCGCCGGTGCCGACGAGGTCGCCATCCAGGTGCTCACCGCGGATCCGTTCACCTTCCCGAGCGAGGAATACAGGCAGATCGCGTCCGCGCTGCTGAGCTGAGGCCACCGAACCCCGAGGTCACCGAACCCCGAGGTCACCGAACCCCGAGGTCACCGAACCCCGAGGTCACCGGATCGGTGTGGCCGCTCAGATCGGCCGCACCGTGAGGATCTGGGACATCGTGCCGATCGGGCCGGTCGCATCGTGCAGCACCGTGCTCGTCAGGCCGATGCCGTCGGTGCCGAACGAGACCGACGTATCGAAGCCGACCCATTCACCGCGGGGTTCGGCGAACAGGTGCGCGGTCAGGTCGACGTTGGGGAAGGCGACCGTTCTCGGATCGGCACGCACCGCCATGCCGTTGGCGATGTCGAACAGGCCGGCCGTGGCGGCGAGATCGCTGACCTTCTCGCCCTCCACGAGCGGGAGACCGGTGCGCACCCAGAACGAGGCCCGTCCGGGTGCGGTCGAGACGCGGCGCACCTCCACCGAGTCGATGAATCCTCCCGGCCACAGCGTCGTCGGGTCCCAGGGTTCGCAGTCCTCGGGCGTCGGAATCGGCTGCAGCGTGGTGCCGGCGATCTCCGCGGTGGGGCGGGTCTGCATCAGCCACGCGCGGGCACGCACGATCGCGCGCCCGTCGTAGGCGAGGGTCGCTTCCACGAGTTCGATGGTGCGTCCGGGCCGCAGGACCTCGACCGTCGTGACGACGGGACCGACGGGCACGGTGCCGAGGATGTCGTACGACAGGCGTCCGATCGTGAGGTCGTCGTCGCGCCGCGCGTCGCGGTCGCATTCGACGACGTGGGCGATCAGCCCGAGAGCGGGAGCGATGTGCTGCTCCGCCTCGTTCCACGCCCCACCGACATGTTCGGTGGCGCGGAAGGAGGTCGGGCCGAGTCGTTCGAAGTAGCTCATGCGGTCTCCGTTCGTGACGGCTCTGCCGCGAGAGCCGAGGGGGTCGCGGCGAGAGCTGCCAGTGCCATGCGTCGCAGCACCGCGCGGGTGCCTTCGGGGGAACGCGGGTCGGCGCTGTGCGGTGTCGAGTTGATGAGTCCGAAGGTCGCGTGCGCCATCGTGCGCGCATCGGATTCGGGCAGTGCGGGGTCGATGCGGCGCAGGGCTTCGACCCAGATCTCGACGTAGCGACGCTGGGTCACCCTCACCTCCCGCTGCCCCTCGTCGGGGAGGGACGTGAACTCGCGGTCCTGCACGCGGATGAGATCGGGCTCGCCCAGCGCGAAGTCGAGATGGAAGTCGACCAGGCCCTCGAGGGCGTCGCGCGGGTCGGGCGTCGTCTCGGCGACCTGCGTGCCACCTGCGAGGAGGCGGCGGCTGATCTCGACGAGGATCTCGACGAGCAGGGCGTCCTTGTTGGGGAAGTGTCGGTACACGGCGGGACCGCTGATCCCCACGGCCGCACCGAGATCCTCGAGGCGGACCCCGGGGAATCCGCGTTCGGCGATCAGGTGCGCCGCGGCACGCAGGAGGTCCCGTCGGCGTTCCGCCTTGGCGAGGCTACGCCGCGTCGGGCGTCCCGATGCGGTCGAGACGTCGATCGCGGACTCGGTCATGAAAATCTCCGCTCGGTGTGGTCTGGACAACTCGGTTAATCATAACTAACCTAGATTTCAGTTAATGGCGATTAGTCGATCTACCGAGGATGGTGTCCGTGACAACCGCTGAGACGGCCTCGACAACCAGCCGCGACCAGCACGAACAGCTGGTCGGAGAGCTCCGAGACAAGCTCGCTGCCGCAGCCCTGGGTGGCAGCGAGAAAGCCCGGGAGCGGCATGTCGCCCGCGGCAAGCTGCTTCCCCGCGACCGCGTGGACGAACTGCTCGACACGGGCAGCCCGTTCCTCGAACTGTCGCCCCTCGCCGCCGACGGCATGTACGACGACGAGTGCCCCGGCGCCGGCATGATCGCCGGCATCGGCCGCGTCGCCGGCCGCGAGTGCGTGATCGTCGCGAACGACGCCACCGTCAAGGGGGGCACCTACTATCCGATCACGGTCAAGAAGCACCTGCGGGCGCAGGAAGTCGCGCTGCAGAACAACCTGCCGTGCCTGTACCTCGTCGACTCCGGTGGCGCCTTCCTGCCGCGGCAGGACGAGGTCTTCCCCGACCGCGAGCACTTCGGCCGCATCTTCTACAACCAGGCCACCATGAGCGCCAAGGGGATTCCGCAGATCGCCGCGGTCATGGGCTCGTGCACCGCCGGCGGCGCCTACGTCCCCGCGATGAGCGACGAGGCCGTCATCGTCCGCAACCAGGGCACCATCTTCCTCGGTGGCCCGCCGCTGGTGAAGGCCGCGACCGGCGAGGTCGTCACCGCCGAAGAGCTCGGCGGCGGCGACCTGCACTCGAAGGTCTCCGGCGTCACCGACCACCTGGCCGAGGACGACCGCGACGCGCTGCGCATCGTGCGAGACATCGTCTCCACCTTCGGTCCGCGCAACCCGCGTCCGTGGGACGTCGAACCCACCGTCGAACCCGAGGCCGACCCCACCGAGCTGTACGACGTGGTGCCCACCGACTCGCGCATCCCCTACGACGTGCACGAGGTCATCGACCGTGTGGTCGACGGCGCCGGCGGTGACGGCCATGGATCCAGCAGCTTCCACGAGTTCAAGGCCGAATACGGCAAGACTCTCGTCACCGGCTTCGCACGCATCCACGGCCACCCGGTCGGCATCATCGCGAACAACGGCGTTCTCTTCGGCGAATCCGCCGTCAAGGGAGCGCATTTCATCGAACTGTGCGACAAGCGCTCGATCCCGCTGGTGTTCCTGCAGAACATCTCCGGCTTCATGGTCGGCCGCGACTACGAGGCCGGCGGCATCGCCAAGCACGGCGCGAAGATGGTCACCGCGGTCGCGTGCGCGCGGGTGCCGAAGCTGACCGTCGTCATCGGCGGCTCGTACGGCGCCGGCAACTACTCGATGTGCGGTCGCGCGTATTCGCCTCGCTTCCTGTGGATGTGGCCCAACGCCCGCATCTCCGTCATGGGCGGCGAGCAGGCCGCCTCGGTGCTGGCCACGGTGCGCTCCGACCAGCTCGACGCCTCGGGCAATCCCTGGACGGCCGAGCAGGAAGAGGAGTTCAAGGCTCCGATCCGCGCCCAGTACGAGGAACAGGGCAATCCCTACTACTCGACCGCGCGCCTGTGGGACGACGGCATCATCGATCCCGCAGACACCAGAAAAGTTCTCGGACTGGCACTGTCGGTGTGCGCCAACGCCCCGCTCGAGCCGGTCTCCTACGGCGTCTTCCGGATGTGAGTGCACCCATGACTGATACGACTCGGATCGACACGGTGTTGGTCGCCAACCGCGGTGAGATCGCGGTGCGCGTCATCCGCACCCTGAAGGCGATGGGCATCCGCTCGGTCGCCGTGTTCAGCGAGGCCGACCGCGACGCCCGGCACGTGCAGGAGGCCGACACCGCGGTGCTGCTCGGACCCGCCGCGGCGCGCGAGAGCTATCTGGTGATCGACAAGGTCATCGACGCGGCGCTCGCCACCGGTGCACAGGGCATCCATCCCGGCTACGGATTCCTTTCGGAGAATTCGGCTTTCGCCGCCGCGTGCGCCACTGCCGGTATCGCCTTCCTCGGCCCGTCCGCCCACGCCATCGAGACCATGGGCGACAAGATCACCGCCAAGGCCGCGGTGTCGGAGTTCGGCGTTCCCGTCGTGCCCGGCATCTCCCGGCCCGGACTGAGCGACGACGAACTGATCGCGGGCGCCGAGGAAGTCGGCTATCCCGTGCTCGTCAAGCCGTCCGCCGGCGGTGGCGGCAAGGGCATGCGCCTCGTCGAGGACCCGAAGGATCTGCCCGCCGCGCTCGAATCCGCCCGTCGCGAAGCGGCGTCGGCGTTCGGCGACGACACCCTCTTCCTCGAACGGTTCGTCCAGCGCCCCCGGCACATCGAGGTCCAGGTCCTCGCCGACGCGCACGGCAACGTCGTGCACCTCGGGGAGCGCGAGTGCAGCCTGCAGCGACGGCACCAGAAGGTCATCGAGGAAGCGCCCTCGCCGCTGCTCGACGAGGCCACCCGCGCCCGCATCGGTGAGGCCGCGTGCAACACCGCGCGCAGCGTCGACTACACCGGCGCCGGCACCGTCGAGTTCATCGTCTCCGCCGACAAGCCCGACGAGTTCTTCTTCATGGAGATGAACACCCGGCTGCAGGTCGAGCATCCGGTCACCGAGATGGTCACCGGCCTCGACCTCGTCGAGTGGCAGGTGCGCATCGCCGCGGGTGAGCCGCTCGGCTTCACCCAGGACGACATCACCCTCACCGGCCACGCGATCGAGGCCCGCGTCTACGCCGAGGATCCGGCTCGTGGCTTCCTTCCGACCGGCGGTGAGATCGTCGATGTCGTCGAGCCTTTCGGGGCGAGCGCAGCGACGGGGAACGTCACCGGTCCCCGCGTGCGCGTCGACTCCGGCATCCGCGCCGGCACCGTGGTCGGCAGCGACTACGACCCGATGCTCGCCAAGGTCATCGCCCACGCCGACGACCGCGCCGGAGCGCTGCGCCGCCTCGACCGGGCGCTCGCACAGACCGCCGTGCTCGGCGTCGTCACCAACGTCGACTTCGTGCGGTTCCTGCTCGCCGACGACGACGTCGTGGCCGGTGCGCTCGACACCGGACTCCTCGACCGCCGGGTCGGCGACTACACCGCCCCCACGACCGCCGATTCCACGCTCGTCGCCGCGGCCATCCTGCGGTGGCTCGACCGCTGGGCGGGCGACACCACCGATCCGTGGGCGGTGCCCGACGGATGGCGCGTCGGTGCCCACCGGCCCGTCACGTCGCGGCTCACCTCCGGCGACCGCACCGCACATGTGCGCCTGACCGGAACTCCGGCGGCCGGTGTCGCTGAGGTCGAGGACGGCGAGACCTACCGGTTCAGCGCCGTGCTGCACGGCTCCGCTCTGGCGGTCGTGCTCGACGGCCGGCGTCACAGCTACCGCGTCGGCGAATCCGACGGTGCGGTCTGGCTTTCCGACGGTCACGGCAGCGTCGCCGTCCGCGAGGTGCGCGAGGCGTCGGTGCGCGGCGACGACGCCCACGCCGGCGACGCCGACATCACGAGCCCGATGCCCGGTGCCGTCATCGCGGTGTCCGTCGCCCCCGGCGACACCGTCACGGCCGGGCAGACGCTCGTCGTCGTCGAGGCCATGAAGATGGAACATTCGCTCACCGCCCCCATCGACGGCACCGTCGAACTGTTCGCGGCCGCCGGTGAGCAGGTCAAGGTCGATCAACTTCTCGTGCGAATCACCCCGCACGCCGACACGGAAGAGACAAAGTGATGACGGAATACCTGGCCACGGGCCAACTTCCCGACGAGTACGAGCAGCTGCGCAAGACGGTCGCCGACTTCGCCCGCACGGTGGTCGCGCCGGTCGCGGCCAAGCACGATGCCGAGCATTCGTTCCCCTACGAGGTCGTGCAGGGCATGGCCGAGATGGGCCTGTTCGGCCTGCCGTTCCCCGAGGAGTACGGCGGCATGGGCGGCGACTACTTCGCGCTGTGCCTCGCACTCGAGGAACTCGGCAAGGTCGACCAGTCCGTCGCCATCACTCTCGAGGCCGGTGTCTCGCTCGGTGCGATGCCGATCTACCGCTTCGGCAACGAGAAGCAGAAACAGGAGTGGCTGCCGCAGCTCGCGAGCGGTCGCAACCTCGCCGCCTTCGGTCTCACCGAGCCGGGTGCGGGCAGCGACGCCGGAGGCACGAAGACCACCGCCAAGCTCGAGAACGGCGAGTGGATCATCAACGGCAACAAGCAGTTCATCACCAACTCCGGCACCGACATCACCTCGCTGGTGACCGTCACCGCCGTCACCGGTGTGCGGGAGAACGGCAAGAAGGAGATCTCCACGATCCTCGTGCCGACCTCCACGCCGGGCTTCACCGCCGAACCCGCCTACAACAAGGTCGGCTGGAACGCCTCCGACACGCATCCGCTCACCTTCGCCGACGTGCGGGTGCCCGAGGAGAACCTCCTCGGCGAGCGGGGCCGCGGCTACGCCAACTTCCTGCGCATCCTCGACGAGGGCCGCATCGCGATCGCCGCGCTGTCGACCGGCGCCGCGCAGGGCTGCGTCGACGAATCGGTGAAGTACGCCAAGGAACGCGAGGCATTCGGCAGCCCGATCGGCAACAACCAGGCCATCGCCTTCAAGATCGCCCGCATGGAGGCGCGTGCGCACGCAGCACGCACCGCCTACTACGACGCCGCCGCCGCGATGCTCGCCGGCAAGCCGTTCAAGAAGCAGGCCGCGGTCGCCAAGCTCGTCGCGTCCGAGGCCGCGATGGACAACGCGCGTGACGCGACGCAGATCCACGGCGGCTACGGCTTCATGAACGAATACGCCGTGGCGCGCCACTACCGCGACAGCAAGATCCTCGAGATCGGTGAGGGCACCACCGAGGTGCAGCTCATGCTCATCGGACGGGAGCTGGGACTGTGAGCGAAACCGACACCACCGTGGAGAAGCGGATCGTCCAGCGCGGCCTGTGGTTCGAGGAATTCGAACTCGGCGCGATCTACGAGCACCGCCCCGGCCGCACGATCACCGAGGCCGACAACACGCTGTTCACGACGCAGACGATGAACACGCAGGCGCTGCACCTCGACGCCGCCTACGCCGCCGAGACCAGTTTCGGTGAGCGTCTGGTCAATTCGATGTTCACGCTCTCGACGATCGTGGGACTGTCGGTCGCCCAGCTCACGCAGGGCACGATCGTCGCGAACCTCGGATTCTCCGAGATCTCCTTCCCCAAGCCGCTCTTCCACGGCGACACGCTCTACGCCGAGACGAAGATCGTCGACAAGCGCGAGTCGAAGAGCCGGCCGGGGGAGGGCATCGTCACCCTCGAGCACACCGGTCGCAACCAGCACGGCGATGTCGTCGCCGTCGCCGTGCGCAAGACCCTCGTCCAGAAGAGGCCCACGACATGACCTGGGAACTCCCCGGCCCCGCATGGCTTTTCTGTCCCGCCGATCGCCCGGAGCGCTACGCCAAGGCCGCCGAACGTTCCGACGTGGTGATCATCGACCTCGAGGATGCCGTCGCACCGGCCGACAAGCAGGCCGCCCGTGAGGCACTGATCGCCACGCCGCTCGACCCCGAACGCACCGTGGTGCGGGTCAACCCGGTGGGCACGGCCGACCACGAGGCCGATCTCGAGGCGCTGCGCCGCACGTCGTACACGCGGGTCATGCTGCCAAAATGCGAGAGCGGCGACGAGGTGCGCTCGCTCGCACCGCTCGAGGTGGTCGCGCTCATCGAGTCGCCCCTCGGGGTGCTCGCGGTCGAAGACATCGCCGTCGCCGAGAACACACTCGGAATGATGTGGGGTGCCGAGGATCTCGTCGCCGGACTCGGTGGCAACGCGAGCCGCCGCGCCGACGGGACGTACCGCGCGGTCGCGCAACACGCCCGGTCGGTGACCCTGCTCGCCGCGAAGGGTCACGCCCGCTGGGCGCTCGACTCGGTGTACCTGAACATCAAGGACACCGACGGTCTCCACGAGGAGGCCCTCGACGCCGTGGCGGTCGGATTCGACATCAAGGTGTCGATCCACCCGAGCCAGGTCGACGTCGTCCGCCGGGCGTACGCGCCCACCCCCGAGGAGGAGGCGTGGGCGCGACGTGTCCTCGAGGCCGCCGAATCGGAGCGCGGCGTCTTCGATTTCGAAGGGAAGATGGTCGACGCCCCGGTGCTGCGTCACGCCGAGCGCGTGCTGCAGCGCGCGTCGGCTGCCGCCTCGGCATGACCGCGTGTCACCGGGGACGGTGACGCAACAACTGAGTGAGACGGTGGGCGCTGTCGAGCAGCGCCTCACCGAGTTCGGGCACACGATCGGGCCGGAACCGGCTCTCCACGCCGGTCAGACTCAACGCCCAGGTCGGGGCGCCGCGGTGATCGAACACCGCGGCGCCCATTCCCCAACTGCCCTCGACGATCAGTGCCGGATTGACGGCGTAGCCGGTCAGCCGTGTCGTCTCGATCCGTTTCTCCAGTGCGGGTCGCGCGTGGTCCGGTCCCCAATCCTGCGTGAGATCCACCCGCGACAGATGCGCCTCGATCTCCTGATCGGGCATGTGCGCGAGGATCGCCAGCCCCGCCGACGCCACCCCGAGCGGGAACCGGATCCCGATGTGGAGCACGTGCGAACGCAGCGGGAAGCTGCCCTCCTCCATCGCCAGACAGACCGTCTCGTCGCCCCGCCGCGCGGAGAGGAAGGCGCTCTCGCCGGTCGCGCGCGCCAGATCGCGCAGCACGTCGCCCGCGAGATCGGTGATGTCGTAGCGCACGGAGGCGAGCGATCCCAGCAGGTAGAGCTCGGGTCCGAGGGCCCAGCGTCCCGACGCCGGATCCCGGTCGACGAGCCCCTCGTCGGCGAGCGAGCTGAGCAGCCGGTGCACCGTGGGCCGGGCGAGATCGGTGGTGCGGGCGACCTCCGAGGTCGTCACCCCTTCCGGTTCGTGCGACGAGACGGTGCGCAGCAGGGCGGCGATCCGCGCGACCAGTTGACCCCGTGCATCGGACGACATGCCTCGATTATACGTCCACTCAGTGAACGCATATAGCGTCTCTGTTCGATGAACGATCAATTTCAGAGAGATTCCGGCAGGTACTTGTGTTCGCCACCTGCAGACTCTTTAGTAGAAACCAAGCATGCGACTGCGTTCATCCAGTGGACGTGATTCGTCCAGCGGAGCCCGGCGGCTCCCCCGGAAACCCGAGAGGTGAGAGTTGGCAACGAAAGTGTTCGAGACGGCGGCGGAGGCCGTCGCCGACATCCGTGACGGTGCGACGCTCGCGGTGGGCGGATTCGGACTGTGCGGTATCCCCGACATCCTGATCCGGGCCATCGCCGACGCCGGGGCCACCGACCTCGAGGTGTTCTCCAACAACTGCGGTGTCGACGGCCACGGTCTCGGAATCCTGCTGGGCAGCAAGCGCATCCGCCGGGTCACCGCGTCGTATGTCGGGGAGAACAAGGAATTCGCCCGGCAGTACCTCTCGGGTGAGCTCGAGGTCGAGCTGACCCCGCAGGGCACCCTCGCCGAGAAGCTCCGCGCCGGTGGCGCAGGCATCCCCGCCTTCTTCACCCCCGCCGGCGTCGGCACGCCCATCTCGCAGGGCGGACTGCCGTGGAAGTACAACGCCGACGGTTCGGTCGCCGTGGCGTCGCCGGCGAAGGAGATCCGCGAGTTCCGCGGCAAGCGGTACGTGCTCGAGGAGTCCATCACCGCCGACTTCTCGCTCGTGCACGCCCTCAAGGGCGACACCGAGGGCAACCTGGTGTTCAACAAGGCCGCGATGAACTTCAACCCGCTCGCCGCGATGGCCGGCCGCGTGTGCATCGCCCAGGTCGAGGAACTCGTCGAGCCGGGCGAGATCGATCCGGGTGAGGTGCACCTGCCGGGAATCTTCGTGAACCGGGTCGTGCACACCGGTGTCCAGGACAAGCAGATCGAGAAGCGCACCGTCAGCGCCGCGAAGGGAGCGTAGAAGATGACCACAGCTGTCGAGACACAGGGTTGGACGCGCACGCAGATGGCCGCGCGCGCCGCGCAGGAACTCTCGCCGGGGGAGTACGTCAACCTCGGTATCGGCCTGCCGACGCTGATCCCCAACTACCTGCCCGAGGGTGTGCACGTGACCCTGCACAGTGAGAACGGCATCCTGGGCACCGGGCCGTACCCCACCGACGACGCGGTCGACCCGGATCTGATCAACGCCGGCAAGGAGACCGTGACGGTCAACCCCGGCGCTGCTTTCTTCGACTCGGCGCTGAGCTTCGGCATGATCCGCGGCGGCCACATCGACACCGCCGTGCTCGGCGGCATGGAGGTCTCGGCCACCGGCGATCTGGCCAACTGGATGGTGCCCGGCAAGATGGTCAAGGGCATGGGCGGGGCGATGGATCTCGTCCACGGTGCCCGCAAGGTCATCGTGCTCATGGAGCACACCGACAAGCAGGGCAACCCGAAGATCGTCTCGGAGTGCTCGCTGCCGCTCACCGGTGAGGGCGTGGTGCAGCGCATCATCACCAACCTCGCGGTGATCGACGTGACCGCCGACGGCCTCGTCCTGACCGAGTGCGCCCCCGGCGTCACCGAGGAACAGGTGCGCGCCGCCACCGGAGCACCGCTCACCCTTCTCTGACGACCGGCCGGTTCCGCCTGCGGAACCACCGGAAGATCCACCCCCTGCGCACGGCCCCGGCCTCGGACTCCGTCTCGAGCCGGGGTCGCGTCGAGTTCAGAGCCGTGCGGGCCTCCTCACGACGACGCGCCCGCTCGACCTTCCACACCTCCACCATCTCCTCGGCGTCGACCTTGTGGATCGGCACGGGCAGTCCGCTCGGGAACCGCAGGCAGTCGGCGATCCGCCGGTTGAGATCGGAGACGATCTCGCGCACCACCTTCTCGCTGGGCGCCGACCCGACCGTGCCGGGCAGCCGCTCGATCTCGCGCCGCAACTGCAGTTCGGGCGGCAGCAGAGCCTCCGTCGACAGGCCCTCACGCGCCAGATAACTCTTCACCCACCACAGATCGTCGTCGCCGTGGTCGGGGATGGGTTTGCCGTAACCGGGCAGATCGTCGAAATCGCCCCGGTCCTGCGCCACGCGGATCTGCCGTTCGATCCACGTCTCGAACGTCAGATCCCACCGCTTGCGCTCGGTCACACATCCAGGATGCCAGGGGCGGGCACCGGGTCCGGGCGGCTGTGGGTCCCGACCGCCACACGGTGCTGGTGTCCTAACCTGAGCCACGTGGAAGGACAGCGCGAGTCGCCGGTGCATGCCCGCCCGCCGGGCGACGGGGTGGACACCAACACGGTGCTCGGCAAGGTCGTCACCGTGCTGTGGGCGTTCACCGCCGACGACCACGTCCTCACCCTCGCCGAACTGGGTCGACGCACCGGTCTGCCGAAGGGGACGCTGCACCGCGTCGTCGGCGACCTCGTCGCCGTCCGGTTGCTCGACAAGGACCCGGCCGGTTACCGCCTGAGCGGGCAGCTCTTCGAACTTGGCCTGCGCGCCTCCCTCGAGCGGGGCCTGGTCGAGGTCGCCATCCCGTTCATGGAGGACCTCTACGAGCGCACCCACGAGACCGTGCACCTCGGCGTCCCCGAGGGTGTCGAGGTCGTCTATGTCTCGAAGATCGGCGGACATCGCCCCGCGTCCACGCCGTCCCGGATCGGTGGGCGAATGCCCATGTACTGCACCGGGATCGGCAAGGCTCTTCTCGCGTTCTCCCCACCGGAGCTGCTGGCCGAGGTGGTCGAGGCCGGATTGGCGCGCAAGACTCCCCGCACCATCACGACCCCCGGGCGGCTCGGGGCGAATCTCGCGACCGTGCTCGAGCGCGGGGTGGCCTTCGAGTTCGAGGAGTCCGCGGTCGGCCTGGCCTGTGTCGCCGCCCCGATCCTCGACGCGGACGAGCGTCCCATCGCGGCGGTGAGCGTCACCGGTCCCGTCACCCGGTTCCGTCCGGAGAAGCACGAGGGAGCGGTGAAGGCCGCCGCCGCGGGTATCGCCGCCACCCACGCCCGCCGCGAGGCCATTCGCAACCTCTGAGCGCGCACGTTCCACTCACCGGAACGACCCCCTGTACGGGGGCGGACCTCGCCGCCACGATGGTCGTAATCCATCGAACGACGAGGACGTGATGACTACCAGCTCCAACACCACATCAGCGGCGGATCGCACCCGCATCGCCGGTGCGGCAGCCGACCGTCTCATCGAGGCCACACGCAGCTCCACACCGTGCGGTCCGGTCCGCGACCTGCTCGGGGAGACCGACATCGACCTGGCGTATGCGGTGCAGCAGCAGCTCACCGACCGCCGGCTCGCCGAAGGTGCCCGCATCGTCGGACGCAAGATCGGCCTGACCTCCCCGGCGGTGCAGCAGCAGCTCGGTGTCGACCGCCCCGACTTCGGTGTCCTCTTCGACGACATGGACGTCACCGCTCTCGACGAGGTGCCCAGCAAGCGCCTGCTGCAGCCGAAGGCCGAGGCCGAGATCGCCTTCGTCCTCTCCGCCGACCTCGACTCGGACGATCTCGATCTCGCGACCGTCCGCGCCGCCGTCGGCCACGCGGTCGCCGCTCTCGAGATCGTCGACAGCCGCGTCGCCGGCTGGGACATCAAGATCACGGATACGGTCGCGGACAACGCATCCAGCGGCCTGTACGTGCTCGGCTCGCAGACTCTCACCCTCGACGAGTTCGAGCCGATCGACGCCACCATGCGGATGTACGTCGACGACGAGCTCGTCTCCGAGGGCAACGGCGCAGCCTGCCTCGGCGATCCGCTGAACGCCCTGCTGTGGCTCGCACGCACGGCACGCGAGTTCGGGCAGCCCCTGCGCGCAGGACAGGTCGTGCTGTCGGGGGCACTCGGCCCGATGGTCCCGGCGCCGCCCGGCGTCACGGTCCGCGCCGAGATCTCCTCGCTCGGCACCGTCACCGCGCGTTTCTCTTCCGAAAGCTCCACCGCACAGGAGAACTCATGACCACCAAGGTTGCCGTCATCGGGTCGGGCAACATCGGCACCGACCTGCTCATCAAGATCAAGCGACTGGCCGACGCCGAACTCGAGACCGTCGCCCTCGTCGGCATCGATCCCGAATCCGACGGCCTCGCACGGGCGAAGCGCCTCGGCATCGACGCCATCTCGACCGGTGTCGAAGGACTCGTCGAGCACCCGCGCTTCGACGAGATCGAGATCGTCTTCGACGCAACCTCGGCGAAGGCCCACGAGTACAACGAGAAGGTCCTGCGCCCCCACGGGAAGATGCTCATCGACCTGACGCCGGCCGCGATCGGCCCGTACACGGTGCCGCCGGTGAACCTCACCGAGCACCTCGACGCCCCGAACGTCAACATGGTCACCTGCGGTGGCCAGGCCACCATCCCGATCGTCGCGGCCATCTCGCAGGTCACCAAGGTGCACTGGGCCGAGATCGTCGCCTCGATCTCCTCGAAGTCGGCCGGCCCCGGCACCCGCGCCAACATCGACGAGTTCACCGAGACCACCTCGCAGGCCATCGAGAAGATCGGTGGCGCCACGCGCGGCAAGGCGATCATCATCCTCAACCCGGCCGAGCCGCCGATGATCATGCGCGACACCGTGCTCGCTCTCGTCGGTGAGGACCGCAAGGACGAGATCGTCGCGTCCGTCGAGGCGATGGTCGCGAAGGTCCAGGAATACGTGCCCGGCTACACCCTCAAGCAGGAGGTGCAGTTCACCGAGGTCACCGAGCCCATGGAGACGCTCACCGACCACACCGGCCCTCTGTGGAAGGTCGCGGTGTTCCTCGAGGTCAAGGGCGCAGCGCACTACCTGCCCGAGTACGCGGGCAATCTCGACATCATGACCTCCGCGGCGCTGCAGGTCGCACGCGCCGTGGCGGCACGCACGAAGGATCAGGTGACGGCATGACCGCGGCAACGACGACGCCTCGCGAATTCGCAAGCGACGGAACGGCTCTGTACATCCAGGACGTGACCCTGCGCGACGGCATGCACGCCATCCGCCACCGCATCACGCCACAGGACGTCGCGAAGATCGCCGGTGCGCTCGACCGTGCTGGTGTGGATGCCATCGAGGTCTCCCACGGCGACGGTCTCGCCGGTCACTCGCTGACCTACGGTCCCGGCAGCAACACCGACTGGGAGTGGCTCGAATCCGCTGCCGGAGCGATCAATTCGGCCACGCTCACCACGCTGCTCCTGCCCGGTATCGGAACCGTCCACGAGCTGAAGCGTGCCTACGAGATCGGCGTGCGGTCGGTGCGCATCGCGACGCACTGCACCGAGGCCGACGTCTCCGCGCAACACATCGCCGCGGCGAAAGAGCTGGGCATGGACGTGTCCGGCTTCCTGATGATGTCGCACATGGCCCCGTCCGAGGAGCTCGCCCGCCAGGCGAAGCTCATGGAGTCCTACGGCGCCGACTGCGTCTACGTCACCGATTCCGGCGGACGCCTCACGATGGACGGTGTCCGCGAGCGTGTGCGTGCCTACCGTGAGGTCCTGAACGAGACCACGCAGATCGGCATCCACGCGCACCAGAACCTGTCGCTGTCGGTCGCCAACTCCGTGTGTGCCGTCGAGGAAGGCGTCATCCGCGTCGACGCGTCGCTGGCCGGACACGGTGCCGGTGCCGGCAACTGCCCGATCGAGCCCTTCGTCGCCGTCGCCGACCTGCTCGGCTGGAAGCACTCGTGCGATCTGTTCGGGCTGCAGGACGCCGCCGACGATCTCGTGCGCCCGCTGCAGGACCGTCCGGTGCAGGTCGACCGCGAGACCCTCACCCTCGGCTACGCCGGCGTGTACTCGAGCTTCCTGCGTCACGCCGAGACCGCCGCGAGCATCTACGGTCTCGACACCCGCGACATCCTCGTCGAGATCGGCCGTCGCGGCCTCGTCGGTGGGCAGGAGGACATGATCACCGACGTCGCACTCGACCTGCGCAACCGCGCGGGGAACTGACCAGCGCCCGCGTGCATGTCTAGTCGGTCAGATCCCGGTAGTCCGGGTGCTTCTCGATGAACTTGTCGACGTACGAGCAGATCGCGACGATGCGCTTGCCGCGTTCGCGGACGTCGTCGAGGGCGAAACCGACGAGCTTGCCTCCGAGTCCCTGACCGGAGTAACCCTTGTCGATCTCGGTGTGGTCGAAGACGAGGCGGCCGTCGTCGTCGGGGTGGTACTGGGTGTATCCGACGACGGCGTCGTCGTCCCGGACTTCGTACCTCTGCTTCTCGGCGTTGTGCACCACGGTCACGGACGAATCGCTCATGGTCTTCCTCTCACCGTCGACAAGCTGGTGTGTCCCACAGCATAGAGAACGGGCCGCGGCGCAATGCCGCGGCCCGTTCTGCTGTGCCGGATTATTCCGGCGGAGAGATGTGCTGGGCGAGGTACAGCGGTTCGCCGAGCTGCTCGATCAGATCGAGCTGGGTTTCGAGATAGTCGATGTGTTCTTCCTCGTCGGCGAGGATCTCCTCGAAGATGTTGGCCGAGGTGATGTCGCTGACCGAGCGCATGTACTCGGCTCCCTTCCGGAGCCGGTCGCGGGCCTCGATCTCCACCTGGAGGTCGGCCTCGAGCATCTCCTTGACGGTCTGCCCCAGACGCAACGCCCCGAGGCGCTGGTAGTTGGGGAGTCCGTCGAGATAGAGGATCCGATCGGTGAGTCTCTCGGCGTGACGCATCTCGTCGAACGACTCGTCGCGAGTGTGCTTCGCGAGTTTCGCCCATCCGCGGTTGTCCTGCATCTTCGAATGCAGGAAGTACTGATTGATCGCGGTGAGCTCGGCGGTGAGTTGTTCGTTGAGCAACTCGATGACCTTCTTGTCGCCCTTCATGGCACCTCCCGGGGTGAACCATCAGGTTTACCGCCGGGTAGGGGCTGGCTACACGGCGGTCTCGAGTTCGATGGTCTCATTCCGCTCGCGAGCCTGCCGGATGATTGCGGAGATGTTCCGGACGCAGCTGCCACAATCGGTGCCGGCGCGGCACTTGGCGCTCACCTCGCGGGTACAGCGTGCTCCCGCAGCCACCTCTGCCTCGATGTGGTGGTGGGTAAGAGCGTGGCAACTGCAGACGATCATCAGAGCCACCTTTCTGCGACCGAGGGAACACTCACTTAGGTTGCCCAAACCTTACATCGGCTTAGGCTAGCCTAGCTTGTGATCGTAGTCACAAGAAGAGGGGGTCGGATCCGTGTTATGCCCAGGTCCGTCCCAGGGTGTGATACTGCAGCTACTGCTGTTGCAGGTGTTGCGAGACCACCTGGTTGATCCGGTGCAGACCGGGCGAGGTGAGGCCCGGGATCTGGTTCTCGATCGTGCGTACCAGCGACGAATCGTCGAGGACCTTCTCGCTCGACTGGATCAGGACGGTGCCGGCACCGGTGAAATCGAACTGCCGTTCCTCACCGGACTGCACACCGAAACGACGCGCCCCGGCCGAGACGAACCCGGTGATCCACGATTCGTCGTAGTGATGACTGGGGGACGGACAGTCGGCCCAGCCGACGAGCGCCTCGGGATCCACCCGCAGCGGCGGCTCGGCGAACATCACCGGCCCGTTCGACGACGCGAGGAAACGGCCCGTACCGATGAGGGTGAGGAAACCCGGGACGATCGACTGGTTGAGCGACAGGCCCGGTTCGAAGGCCAGCAGATTGGCCTGCCGGATCGTGAGGTTGCCGTCGTCGAGGTCGTACGAGTTGATGTCGTATCCGCGGTCGCCGATGATCAGCTTCCCGAAGCCTTCGGCCACGACGTAGTCGCCGAGATAGAGCGGAGCGGAGAACTGCTGGGCCACCATGTGCAGCAGGTGTCCTTGCAGCCCGTGGGTGAGTGCCGAGAACTGCACCTGACCGTAGTACGCGATCATCGCGCCCTTCGACAGGAACCAGGGCGTCTGCAGGTCGATGCAGTAGGCGTAGGGATTGCCCGGCACGTTGTCGCTGCCGCCGAAGCTCGACGGGTTCAGAACGGTACTCACAGCTTCTCCTCCGATGCCTGCACGTAGACGATGCCCTGTCCGCTGCATTCGAGTTGCATGGCCTCCCCACCGGTGCGACCGACGTTCCGCCAGCTCATCGACGACTTCAGTTCGGTGCGGACCGGGCCGTAGGACGCCACGAACGCCTGCGGGTCGACGACCACGGGCGTCGGACCACCCACCTGAAGCTCGAACACGCCGCCATGGGCGAGCAGCACCGCCGCGCCCTGGCCGATCAGCTGGGTGGTGAACATGCCGGTGCCGGTCATCGCTCCGGTGGCGGCGCCGCGCAGCGCCCCTAGCAGACCCCCGCCGCCACCGCCCCCACCGGAGGCGGCGGCCACCGAGACGACCGTGGACTGCAGACCGGTGGTGTGGGCGAGCAGGCGCGACGCTTCCGCCCGCAGCTCACCGCCCGCGGACATGTCGACGATGTGCGTCTCGAGACCGCGGAAGCCGTAGTGCACGATACCGTCGCCCTGCGCGAGCATCGTGGCCTCGTGCTCACCCTGCAGCATGCGTCCCGCCATACCGGCGAGACCACCGAGACCCGGAGCGCCCCCGACGCCACCGGGAACACCGTGGGGGGAGAACCGGACGTTGCCGGTGTAGAACAGCATCGCGCCGCGGCGGGCCACGACGGGACCGGACTGCCGCAGGTCGACGCGCACGACCTTGCCGTTGATCTTCGTGAAGTTCATCTGTTCCTACCGTTCCGCCGGCTGGATGGAGACCACGCCCACGCCGACCCACTCGAGGGAGAACGCCTCGCCGCTGCCCTGACCGATGGCCGAGCGCCACGACACGTCGGTGACGAACGACTGCGTGAGCTGCCCCTTCGCGCACACGAAGGCGTCGGGATCGACGACGAGGGGATACTGCGGCGACACCTCGAGATGGATGAGCGGGCCCCCGGCGGAGAGCAGCGCGACCTGCCCGGTCCCCGTCACCGTCGTGGTGAACAGACCCTGACCGCTCATGCCGCCGCGCAGACCCGCGAACGTCACGTTCGTGTTCAGATTCCCGCTCAGCGCCAGCAGCTGCTCGGACTCGACCTGCAGCGTCTCGTTGTTCAGCTCCAGCACCGTGACGTCCTGCGCCTGGTGCGCGAAGTAGACGACGCCCGTGCCGCTGCACTCCATGAGCGAGAGCCCCTCACCCGTCGCGCGCTGCCGCAGCCCGGAGAGAACACCCTCGCCACCACCGAAACCGGCGGACTTGAAACCGACCTGGCCCTCGTACGCCACCATCGACCCCGACAGGGCCCGGACGGACGAATTGTTCAGGTGGGCTTCGATCACCCTCTTGGTCTTCACGACTAGCCGCATGGCGGGAAACGATAGTCGGAAACGACTTCGGTGGAGTGAACCCCCGGTAGCGGGGCCCACTCCACCGAAGAACTACAGAAGACCTACAGTCCCAGATCCTTGGCGATGATCGTCTTCATGACCTCGTTGGTGCCGCCGTAGATGCGGGTCACGCGGGTGTCGGCGTAGAGGCGGGCGATGGGGTACTCGGTGATGTAGCCGTAGCCGCCGTGCAGCTGCAGGCACTTGTCGATGATGCGGCCGGCGGCCTCCGTCGCGAACAGCTTCGCGCGGGCGGCGTCGGGCACCGTCAGTTCGTCGCGGTCGTTGAGCTCGATCGCGTTGTCGACCATGATCTGCATGGCCTGCAGTTCGGTCGAGCACTCGGCGAGCACGAACTTGGTGTTCTGGAAGGACGCGACCGGCTTGCCGAAGACCTTGCGGTCCTTGGTGTATGCGATGGTGTGCTGGATCGCCGCGGCCGCGGTGGCGGCAGCACCGAACGCGATGGTGAGACGCTCCTGCGCGAGGTTCTGCGTCAGGTACGAGAACGCCTCGCCCTCCTCGCCGAGCAGATCGGCGACCGGCACCTTCACGTCGTCGAACGACAGCTCGGCGGTGTCCGAGGTCTTGAGACCGATCTTGTGGAGCTTGCGTCCGACCGCGAAGCCCTCGCTCTTGGTGTCCACCACCAGGATCGACAGGCCACCGCGACGGTCCTCGGGGTTGTACGGCGAGGTGCGGCCCACGACGAGAATGCGGTCGGCGAGAGCACCGCCGGTGATGAACGTCTTCGCGCCGTTGAGGACGTAGTGGCTGCCGTCCTCCGAGAGCTTCGCGGTGGTCGCGATGTTGGCGAGGTCGGAACCGGTGCCCGGCTCCGTCATCGCGATGGCGAACATCAGCTCACCCGAGGCGAACCCGGGGAGCCAGCGCTGCTTCTGCTCCTCGGTGGCGTTCTGCATGATGTACGGCAGGATCAGGTTCGAGTGCACCGACGACGAACCGAACGACACACCGGCCGCCGACGCCTCCTCGGCGAGGATCACGTTGAACTTCAGCGACGTCTCGCCGCCTCCGCCGTACTCCTCGGGAACCTGGATGCCGAGGAGCCCGAGTTCGCCCATGCGGCTGTAGAACTCGCGCGGAGGATGGCCGGTCTCTTCCCACTCGGGGTAGACGGGCACGACCTCCTTCGCGATGAAGTCGCGGACTGTCTGCCGGAACGCCTCGTGATCCTCGTTGTACAGCGTGCGCTTCACGCGTTGTCCTTCCAGGGATGGATGTGATTGTGGGGGAGCACCTTACAGTGCGTAGCTGCGCAGCACGCCCTTGCTGATGATCGTCTTCTGGATCTCACTGGTGCCCTCGCCGATGAGCAGGAAGGGAGCCTCGCGCATGAGGCGCTCGATCTCGTACTCCTTCGAGTAGCCGTAGCCGCCGTGGATGCGAAAGGCGGCCTGGGTGACCTCGGAGCAGTATTCGCTGGTGAGGTACTTGGCCATACCGGCGGCGACGTCGTTGCGCTCACCCGAGTCCTTCAGACGCGCGGCGTTGACCATCATCAGGTGGGCGGCCTCGACCTTGGTGGCCATCTCCGCGAGGGAGAACGAGATCGCCTGGTGCTGGGCGATGGGCTTGCCGAAGGTGGTGCGCTGCTGGGCGTAGCGGGCGGCGAGCTCGAAGGCGCGGATCGCGACACCGCACGCGCGGGCCGAGACGTTGACACGGCCGACCTCGACACCGTCCATCATCTGGAAGAAGCCCTTGCCGGGCTCCCCACCGAGGATCGAATCGGCCGAGGCCTTGTAGTTGTCGAAGACGAGCTCGGTGGTGTCGATGCCCTTGTACCCCATCTTGTCGATCTTGCCGGGGATGGTGACACCCGGGACGACCTCACCGAAGCCGGCAGGCTTCTCGACCAGGAAGGTGGTCAGGTTCTTGTGGGGCTTGTCGGAGCCTTCCTCGGTCTTGACCAGGACGGCGACGAGAGTGGAGCTACCACCGTTGGTCAGCCACATCTTCTGGCCGTTGATGACGTAGTTGCCGTCGGCGTCGCGCTTGGCCTTGGTGCGGATGGCGGCGACGTCGGAGCCGAGTTCGGGCTCGGACATCGAGAACGCGCCGCGGACCTCACCGGTGGCCATGCGGGGCAGGTAGTACTGCTTCTGCTCTTCGGTGCCGTGCTGGCGGATCATGTACGCGACGATGAAGTGCGTGTTGATGACGCCGGAGACGCTCATCCAGCCGCGGGCGAGTTCCTCGACGCACAGCGCGTAGGTCAGCAGCGACTCGCCGAGCCCGCCGTACTCCTCGGGGATCATCAGCCCGAACAGGCCCATCTCGCGCATCTGGTCGACGATGGCCTGCGGATAGGTGTCCGAGTGCTCGAGTTCCTGAGCGTTCGGGATGATCTCGCGATCGACGAAGGCGCGGACCGTGTCGAGGATCTCGGACTGGAATTCCGTCAGACCGAGGGTCTGGGCGAGGCGGGTCATGCGTGCTCTTTCTGGGAGATGCGGATGGTGCCGGATGCTGCGAGGGCGTCGATCTCGTCGTCGGTCAGCCCGAGATGTTCGGTGAGCACCTCGGCGGTGTCGTCGCCGTTGGCCGGCGCGGGGCGGACCTCGGGGTACCGGCCGTCGAAGGACATCGGGGTGCTCGGGGCGTGGTAGCTGCCGATGCGCGGCTGGTCGAGCTTGTGGAACATCGGGTTGTCGGTCACGCGCGGGTCGGCGGCGAGTTCGGCGAACGTGCGGTAGCGCTCGTGCAGGACCGAGGTGCCGCCCAGCGCCGTCTCGACCTCGTCGGCGGTGTGGCGCGAGAACCAGGCGCCGAACAGGCTGTTGAGCACGTGGCGGTGCTCGAACCGGGTGCCCTCGTCGCGGAAGTCGACGCCCAGGGCGGATTCGAGTGCGGCCACGGCCTCGGCGGTGCCGGTGAGCTCGGTGAGATCGCGGAAGTGGCGCGGCGTGAGCGCGACGAGCATGAAGCGTGCGCCGTCGCTGGTGGCGAAGTCGGCGCCGTAGGTGCCGTAGACGGAGTTGCCGACCTTCTCCCGGACGGGGCGGCCGAGCTGGGCCTCGGCGATGTAACCGAGATTGCCGACGGTCGCGAACGCGACGTCCTCGAGCGGGAGAACGACTCTTGTTCCGGCGCCGGTGATCTCGCGACGGTAGACGGCCGAGGCAACCGACAGGGCCGCGTACAGGCCGCACGAGACGTCCCAGGCGGGCAGCACGTGGTTGACCGGAGTCGAGACGTTCTCGGCACCGGTGACCTGCGGGAAACCGGCGGCGGCGTTGACGGTGTAGTCGACGGCGCCGGTGCCGTCGGCGCGACCGAGGACCTGCACGTGGATCAGGTCGGGGCGGATCGCGGCGAGTTCGTCGTAGTCGAGCCACGAGCGACCGGCGGCGTTGGTGACCAGCACGCCGGCATCGATGATCAGGTCGCGGATCAGGTTCTGTGCCTCCGGGCTACGGAAATCCGCTGCGAGTGATCGCTTGCCCTTGTTCAGGCCGGCCCAGTAGATCGACTCGTTGCCGTCGGTGACCGGCCAGCGGCGGTAGTCGGCAGCGCCGCCGATCGGGTCGACCCGGATCACGTCGGCGCCGAGCGCGGCCAGGGTCATGCCGCACAGGGGTGCGGCCACGAAGCTGGACACCTCGACCACGCGCACTCCCGCGAGGGGTGCAGTGGACGAGGGCAGTTCGTCGGTGGAAGCGGTGGAGTTCATGCTGGGCTCGCTCGTCCTCGTCGCAGATTGTTTCGGGCACAGTCAGCATGCCCAGGTTTTGCCGCCCGGAACAGCACCGATCGGCTATCGCTCGGTTAGCGCAGACCAATACTCGATGCGGCCTGAATCCGCCGTGTGATGAGTCATAGGTTTCAGTGATCGATTCGTTCGCCTCCCGCTCTTTGCTTCAGGTGACATGGCTCACGTTCAATACATGCAGACGCCAGGCGTGACGTTCCTCCGACAGCGACATACCGATCGTTCGTAAGTCGGCCATCCCGCTCGAGTTCTGAAGGGACTCCCAGTGACCACAGGCGAAATCGCGCACGACAAGTCGGCAGCCGCCGGCGGGCCCGGTCGGCCGACGACCGGCTCGACACCTCTCGTGACCCCCGGCCGCGCGTGGAGCATGACCGGCCTGGTCATCTTCCTCTACGTCGTCAACTACGCCGACAAGGCCGTCCTCGGCATCATCGCCCAGCCTCTGGCGCGTGAGCTCGGCATGAGCTCCTCCCAGATCGGCCTGGTCGGGTCGCTGTTCTTCGTCACATTCACCGTCGGCGGTTTCTTCGCCGGGCCGTTGAACAAGTACATGACCCTCCGCTGGGCCCTGCTGGCCCTCGGCCTGACCTGGTCGCTCGTCATGCTGCCGCTGGTCGTCAGTGCGAGTTTCGCGATGCTGGTCGTCACCCGCATGCTGCTCGGTCTCGCCGAAGGACCGAGCTCGGCGCTCATGCACACCGCCGCGTACTCGTGGCACCCGCCGGCCAAGCGTGGCCTGCCCGGCGCCTTCCTGGCCGGTTCCGCCTCGGTCGCCAAGATCGCCCTCGCTCCCGTCCTGACCTTCATCACCGTCGAATGGGGATGGCGTGCCGCGCTGATCTCGCTGTCGATCCTCGGTGCGATCTGGATGGGCTGCTGGCTCCTCGGCTGGAAGGAAGGCCCCTACACGACCCGGGCCGTCAAGGGCGCCGAGACCGCCGCTTCCGCCGCGCAGACCGAACCGTCCGTGCCGTGGCGCAAGATCTTCCTCACTCGCACCTTCATCAGCTGCGCGATCCTGATCATGGTCGTCTACGCGCTCACCACCGTCGTCCTGACCTGGCTGCCGTCCTACTTCGAGGTCGGTCTCGGCTACAGCGCTCTGCAGGCCGGCTCGATGTTCGCCCTGCCGTCCATCATCGGTCTGTTCCTCATGATCAGCTCGGGCACGGTCACCGACCGCCTCAGCGCCAAGGGTTACCGCTCGCGGGTCGTCCGCATCATCGTGCCCGCCGTCGGTGTGCTCATCTGCGGTGCCATCCTGGTCTTCCTCCCGTCCATCGGTACGCCGGCTCTGGCCGTCGCGGTCGTCTCCATCGGCTACGGCTTCGGCGCCATCGCGTTCCCGCTGATCAACGCCGCGATCTCCGAGTTGTGCCCGCCGCAGCAGACCGCCGGCACGATGGGTGTCTTCCTCGCGCTGATGGCGGTCGGCGGTCTCGTTGCCCCCTACGGCACGGGTGTCCTCGTCGACAACGCCGCCACCGCGGCGGAGGGCTATGCAACGGCCTTCCAGGTCATCGGTGCACTCGGTGCGCTCGCCGCGATCCTGGTGCTCTTCCTGGCCGACCCGGAGCGCGACCGCAAGATCATCCGGGCAGCCGCCTGACCTGTTCGGCATAGCTTCCGCCTAACGGAAGCTTCCGCCGAAAGACTTACCCCTACCGGCCGGGTGCATGGTCTCCTCGAATGTGAGGACCACCACCCGGCCGGTCGTCTTTTCCCACCACGGTTGCCCGGCAACCGTGTCCCGCAACAGCAAAGGACCGATTCGCATGCGCGATGCCGTGATCGTCGACGCCGTCCGTTCCCCCATCGGACGTCGAGGTGGTGCACTGTCCGAGATCCACCCCGTCAACCTGTCCGCCCACGTGCTGACCGCACTGGCGGAGCGGACCGGCCTCGATCCCGCCACGATCGACGACGTCCAGTGGGGTTGTGTGAGCCAGGTCGGCGACCAGGCCGGAATCGTCTCGCGCAGCGCCGTGTTCGCGGCCGGATGGCCGGTCACCGTACCCGCCACCACCATCAACCGGGCGTGCGGATCGAGCCAGCAGGCCGTGTCCTTCGCCGCCGCGACCGTCATCTCCGGCCAGAACGACGTCGTGATCGCCGGTGGTGTCGAGTCCATGAGCCGTGTGCCGATGGGCAGCGCCAGCAAGGACGGTCAGCACTTCCCGCAGAACGTGCTCGACCGCTTCGAGGTCGGCGGCTTCAGCCAGGGCATCGGCGCCGAGATGATCGCCGAGAAGTGGGGTTTCTCCCGCACGCAGCTCGACGAATTCTCGCTGCGCTCGCACGAACTGTCCGCAGCCGCCACCGACGCGGGCGCCTTCACCGGCCAGATCGCCGTGGTCGGCGAGTTCGCCACCGACGAGGGCATCCGCCGCGGCGGCACCGTCGAGTCGCTTGCCAAGCTCGAGACCGTCTTCAAGGAGGACGGCGTGATCCACGCCGGCAACTCCTCGCAGATCTCCGACGGTGCCGGCGCCCTGCTCATCACCACCAGCGAATACGCCGCGGCGCAGGGCTGGACCCCGCTCGCACGCATCCACACCGCCGTCGTCGCCGCCGACGACCCGGTCGTCATGCTCACCGGCCCCATCCCCGCCACCGAGAAGGCCATCGAGCGTTCCGGTCTGTCCATCGACGACATCGGCGCCTTCGAGATCAACGAGGCCTTCGCGCCGGTGCCGCTCGCATGGCAGGTCGAGACCGGTGCGAAGCCCGACCGCCTCAACCCGCTCGGCGGCGCGATCGGTGTCGGCCACCCCCTCGGCGGCTCCGGCGCGATTCTCATGACCCGCCTCGTGCACCACATGCGCGACAACGGCATCCGCTACGGTCTGCAGTCGATGTGCGAGGCCGGCGGCATGGCCAACGCCACCATCCTCGAACTGCTCTGATCTCACGTCACCCAGCTGCTACGAATCCGAAGGAAACACTATGGAACTCAAGGGTCTGTCCGTTGCCGTCACCGGCGGAGCGTCCGGTCTCGGTCTCGCCACGGCACGTCGCGTCCTGGCCGCCGGCGGCAACGTCACCCTCATCGACCTCCCCGGCTCGAACGGTGAGGAGATCGCCAAGGAGCTCGGCGACGGCGCCGTCTTCGCCCCCGGCGACGTGACCGATTCGGAGCAGTTCGCTGCGGCTCTCGACGTCGCGCACGAGCGCGGCGGCCTGCGCGGTGTCGTGCACTGCGCCGGCGCCGGACGCAAGATGCGCATCCTCGACAAGGAGGGCAAGGCCGGTTCGCTCGAGGACTTCGAGTTCGTGATCCGCCTCAACCTCATCGGCTCGTTCAACGCGCTGCGCCTCGGCGCCGAGCGCATGGCCGAACTCGACCTCATCGAGGACGAGCGTGGCGCCGTCGTCATGACGGCCTCCGTCGCGGCCTTCGAGGGCCAGATCGGCCAGATCAACTACTCGGCGTCCAAGGCCGGCATCGTCGGCATGACGATCGTCGCCGCACGCGACCTCGCCAGCAAGGGCATCCGCGTCAACACCATCGCCCCCGGCATCATGGACACCCCGCTGCTCGCCCGCCTGCGCGAGGACGTCCGCAAGTCGCTCGAAGCGACCGTGCCCAACCCGTCGCGTCTGGGCCGGCCCGACGAGTTCGGGCAGCTGGCCACGAACATCCTCGAGAACGGCTACATCAACGGCGAGACCATTCGCCTCGACGGCGCCATCCGTATGGCACCGCGGTGAACCGGGCGTCGACCATGACCTCGGCTTCCGACCTCGCACAGCGCAGGCTGTCGTACCCGGCGACGACGATGGCGGTGTGGGCACCGAGCCTCGCCGCCGTCTACGGCGACCGTCCCGCGGTGATCGACGGCGACCGGGTGCTCACCTACAACGACCTCGACGCACGCTCGGCGCAGTTCGCCGGCGTGCTGCACGAGGCCGGGGTGCGGGCCCGCGACGTGGTGCTCCTGCACCTCGGTAACTGCGTCGAGTTCCACATCGCCTACTACGGTGCGCTCCGCGTCGGAGCGGCGGTCACGCTCGTGAATCCGCTGCAGCCCGAACCGGGTCTGCGCCGGCAGATCGAGGAGACTTCCGCAGCCGCGGCGGTCACCGGTTCCGCACAGGCCGACACCCTGTTCCGGGCTGCGTCCGGAACGAGTATCCGGTTGATCGCGGTCGTCTCCGACGAAGCGGTCACCGCGCCGGGTGCCGTGCGCTTCGGCGATGCGCTCGAAGGACGTCCGCAGACCTTCGAACCGGTCGTCACCAGTCCGGACGATATCGCGCACATCGCGTACACCGGTGGCACGACCGGCATTTCGAAGGGCGTGCGCGTCCTGCACCGCAACGTCGTCGGCAACGTCACGCAGATGTGTGCGTGGCGCGCCGGGCACCAGCTGGTCGCCGATGTCGACGGGCGCATCTCGCTCGAACCGATCGGCGACCTGAAAATCGCCGGTGCGGTCCCGGGTCAGGGTTCGACGATCGTGGTGTCGCCGCTGTTCCACGCGCACGCGCTGATCAACACGTCGTTCCTTCTCGCGTGCGGCCTGACCCAGGTCCTCGCGGGTCGCTTCGATCCGGCCCGGATGCTCGAGCTGATCGAACGGTACGAGGCCGGCTACATCACCGGCAGCCCGGCGATGTGGCACGCCCTCGCTACGCATCCCGACGTCGAGACCCGCGACCTGTCCACCGTGCGGGTCGTGTCGTCCGGTGCCGCTCCGATCGACCACGTGACCCTCGGGAACCTCGAGCGTGCGTTCCCCAACGCACGTATCGCGGAGGGTTACGGGCTCACCGAGGGCACCTGCGTCGTCACGGCGATGCCGCTCGTCGTCGACTCGGAGTACCGCCTCGGAAGCGTCGGCCTCCCGGTCTTCGACACCGAACTCGAGATCCGCTCGCAGATCGATCCGACCGTCGTCCTCCCCGACGGAGAGCTCGGCGAACTGTGGATCCGCGGACCGCAGGTCACCGACGGATATCTCGGACACCCCGAGATCACCGCGGAACAGTACGTCGACGGCTGGCTCGCCACCGGCGACATCGCCTACCGCGATGCCGACGGATTCGTGTACATCGCCGACCGGGCGAAGGACATGTTGATCTACAAGGGCTACAACGTGTATCCGCGTGAGCTCGAAGAGATCCTGGTGACCCACCCGAAGGTGTCCACTGCGGCGGTCGTCGGGCGGGAGGCAGGCGCGATCGGTCAGGAGCCGGTAGCCTTCGTCGTCCCCGTCGACGGCGAGGAGCCCGCCGCGGAGGAGCTGAAGGCGTACGTCGCCGAACAGGTCCTGCCGTACAAGAAGATCCGTGAAGTGGTGGTGGTCGACGCATTGCCGACCTCCGCCGCGGGCAAGATCCTCAAGACCGATCTGCGATCGCGACTGACGGTCTCCTGACCCCGCACACGAGAAACCCCCGGCATCCGATGCCGGGGGTTTCTTCGTATGCGGTGGAAGGTGATTCGCAAGAATCGGTTCGGGGGCGGTTCCGGACGTACCTGTTCCGGAACCGCGCCCCGAAGGTCAGGAGTTCTTCTGTTGCTCCTGCTTGACGAGTCCGCCGCCGATGATCAGACGCTGGATCTCGCTGGTGCCCTCGTACAGGCGCAGCAGACGCACGTCGCGGTAGATCCGCTCGACCGGCACCTCGCGCATGTAGCCGGTGCCACCGTGGATCTGGACGGCGAGATCGGCGACCTTGCCGACCATCTCGGTGCAGAACAGCTTCGCGACCGACGGTGCGATGCGGCGGTCGGTCTCCTCGACCCACGCCTTCGCGGCGTCGCGGACGAGGGCGCGGCCGGCCATCACACCGGTCTGCTGGTCGGCGATCATCGCCTGCACGAGCTGGAAGTTTCCGATGGGGTTGCCGCCCTGCGTGGCGGTCGCGGCGTAGGCGACAGACTCGTCGAGTGCGCGCTGGGCCTGGCCGACCGACAGTGCGGCGATGTGCACGCGACCGCGGGCGAGCGAGACCATGGCGGCCTTGTAGCCGACGTCCTCGCTGCCGCCGACGAGCGCGGAGTTCGGCACACGCACGTCGTCGAAGTGTACGTCGGCGGTCCAGGCGCCCTCCTGGCCCATCTTGGCGTCCTTGTTGCCCACCGTCAGTCCGGGGGTGTCGGCGGGGACGAGGAAGACCGCGATTCCGGTGCCGTTCCCGTCTGCCGGACGGGTGCGGGCGAACACGACGAACAGGTTCGCCAGCGGCGCGTTGGTGATGAAGCGCTTCTCGCCGGTGATCACCCAGTCGTCACCGGCGCGCACGGCCTTGGTGCGCAGACCCGACGGGTTCGAGCCGGCGCCCGGCTCGGTGAGGGCGAAGGATGCGACGACCTCGCCGGAGGCGATGCCCTCGAGCCACTGCTGCTTCTGCTCGTCGGTGCCGAAGTTGACGAGCACCTGGCCGGCGATGCCGTTGTTGGTGCCGAACATCGAGCGCAGCGACAGGGTCGTGTAACCCAGCTCCATCGCGAGTTCCGCGTCCTGCTGCAGATTCAGGCCGAGGCCGCCCCACTCCTGCGGGATGGCGTATCCGAACAGGCCCATGTCCTTCGCGGCCTGGCGGATGTCCTCGGGAATCGCATTGGTCTCGGCGATTTCCTGTTCGCGCGGCACGACCACGTTGCGCACGAACGCGCGGGTCTGCGCGAGGATCTCGCGGAAGTCGTCCTCGTCGACCTCGGGGGCCGGGATGGAGAGTGTCATGTCTACAACCTTCGTGCGGCCGCGGGGAGGTGTCCAATACGAATGGCGCCATTCCCGTATAGGCATTGTCGATGGATGAGAGCCGTTCTACCGGCCGGTTCGCCGTTATATTCGGAGCATCGACTTGTCTGGGGGCCGTCCGAGTCCCGCCGAAAGGAATCATAGATGTCTCTGTTGGAGAACCGCACTGCCGTGATCACCGGTGGCGCTCAGGGAATCGGCTTCGCCATCGCGCAGGAGTTCGTCGACGCCGGCGCCCGCGTCGTGATCGGCGACCTCGATCTCGATGCCGCCACCGCCGCCGCCGAGAAGCTCGGAGGGCGCGACGTGGCCCGGGCCGTGCGCGCCAACGTCGTCGAGTCCGCCGACTGGGACACCCTCCTCGCCGAGGCCGTCGACGGTTTCGGTTCGCTCGACGTGGTGGTCAACAACGCCGGTATCACCCGCGACGCGACGATGCGCACGATGACCGAAGAGGACTTCGACCTCGTCATCTCGGTGCACCTCAAGGGCACCTGGCACGGCACCCGCAAGGCCGCCGCGATCATGCGTGAGGCCAAGCGCGGCGCGATCGTCAACATCTCCTCGCTGTCCGGCAAGGTCGGCATGGTCGGCCAGACCAACTACTCCGCCGCCAAGGCGGGCATCGTCGGCCTCACCAAGGCCGCCGCCAAGGAGATGGCGCACCACGGCGTCCGCGTCAACGCGATCCAGCCCGGCCTGATCCGTTCGGCGATGACCGAGGCCATGCCGCAGAAGGCATGGGACCGGAAGATGGCCGAGATCCCCATGGGCCGCCCCGGCGAGGTCGACGAGATCGCCTCCGTCGCACTGTTCCTCGCGTCCGACATGTCCTCCTACATGACCGGCACCGTCCTCGAGGTCACCGGCGGCCGCTTCATGTGACGGTCCATCCGTCACCTCCCTCTCTTCCCGAAAGGTCATCATGCGTGAAGTTGTCATCTGCGAGCCGGTCCGTACCCCGATCGGCCGCTACGGCGGAATGTTCAAGTCCCTCACCGCAGTCGATCTCGGTGTCGCAGCCCTGAAGGGTCTGCTCGAGCGCACCGGTGTTGCGCCCGAACAGGTTCAGGACGTCATCCTCGGCCACTGCAACGGCAACAGTGAGGCCCCGGCCATCGGCCGCGTCGTCGCTCTCGACGCCGGTCTGCCGATCACGGTGCCCGGCATGCACATCGACCGTCGCTGCGGTTCGGGCCTGCAGGCCGTCATCCAGGCCGCCTTCCAGGTCGGTAACGGCGACCACGATCTCGTCGTCGCCGGTGGCACCGAGTCGATGAGCAACGCGGCGTTCTACTCCACCGATATCCGCTGGGGCGGCGCCCGCACCGGTGTGCAGATGCACGACGGGCTGGTCCGAGCCCGCTCGACCGCCGGTGGCCGTTTCTACCCGGTGCCCGGCGGCATGATCGAGACCGCGGAGAACCTGCGTCGGGAGTACTCGATCTCCCGCGACGAGCAGGACGAGCTGGCCCTGAACTCGCACCTGCGTGCAGTCCACGCCCAGAAGAACGGGATCCTCGCCGAGGAGATCATCCCAGTCACGGTGAGCAGCCGTAAGGGCGACGAGGTCATCGACACCGACGAGCACCCGCGTCCCGACATCAGCCTGGAGACCCTCGCCAAGCTGAAGCCGATCATGGGCAAGCAGGACCCCGAGGCCACCGTCACCGCCGGCAACGCCAGCGGCCAGAACGACGCCGCGTCCATGGCCATCGTCACCACCCCGGAGAAGGCCGCCGAGCTGGGCCTGACCCCGCTGGTGCGGTTCGTCTCGTGGGGCGTCGCCGGTGTCCAGCCCAAGGTCATGGGCATCGGCCCCGTGCCGGCCACCGAGGTCGCCCTCGCCAAGGCGGGCATCACCCTCGCCGACGTCGACATCATCGAGCTCAACGAGGCGTTCGCCGCGCAGGCCCTTGCCGTGACCCGCGAGTGGAAGTTCGGCAAGGCCGACTTCGAGCGCACCAACGTCCACGGCTCCGGCATCTCGCTCGGCCACCCGGTCGGCGCGACCGGCGGACGCATGCTCGCCACCCTCGCCCGCGAGCTGCACCGTCGCGAGGCCCGCTACGGCCTCGAGACCATGTGCATCGGCGGCGGCCAGGGCTTGGCAGCGATCTTCGAGCGCGTCGCGTAAGCAGACAGCTCCCGGTTCGGGGAGGTTGTGTTCGGTTTTTCTCGAAAAGCCCGGACACAACCTCCCCGAACTTCTTTCGTCGCAGGTGACCGGGCTGGGGATGACGCCGGGTTGTCCACAACCGGGCCTCGACGCGGCGTCAGGAGGCGCGTCGCGCCCGGCATGCTCGGCGCGTGATCGACTTCGACGAACCGTTCTCGGGACGCGCGGCACTCGCTGCCGGCGTCGTCACGCGGCATCGGCTCGCACCCGACTTCGTCCACCTCCACCGCGACGTCTACATCCGACGAGAGATCCCGGCCACCCCGCTGCTGCGTGCGAAGGCGGCATGGTTGTGGTCGCAGGGCCGCGGCGTCCTCGCGGGAGTGTCCGCCGCTGCCGTGCACGGCACTCGATGGCTCGACCCGGATGCGGCGGCCGAACTCGTCCGCTCCGATCACGTCCGGTCGGCGCCGGGCATCTCGGTCCGACGCGCCCCGAAGCTCGACACCTGCGTGGTCGACGGGATGTTCGCGACCACACCGGCGCAGACGGCCTTCGATCTCGCCCGACGAATGCCGTTCGATCGGGCCGTCGAAACGATCGACGCGCTCTGCAACGCGACCGGCCTGAAGGTGCCTGAGATCGAGGAACTCGCGACGAGGAGCAAAGGCGCACACGGTATCGGTGCCGTGCCGCGGGTGCTCGCCCTCGTCGACGGTGGGGCTGCGTCACCGCCCGAGACCCACACGCGTCTGCTCCTCGTCCGTGCCGGTCTCCCACCGCCGGAGACCCAGATCGAGATCTTCGACGGCGACGTGTTCGTGGCGCGAGCCGACATGGGATGGAAGCAGTGGCGGGTGCTCGTGGAGTACGACGGCGTGCAGCACTGGACCGACCCCACTCAGCGCACCCGCGACATCGATCGGTACGCGGTGCTGCCCGAACTGGGGTGGACGGTCATCCGGGTCGGCGCCGACCTCCTCTACCGGCGGCCCGAAGTCTTCGTCGAACGGGTGCGGCGTGCTCTGGGAGCGGCCGGTGCGCCCGTCTGAGCAGAACTTCGGGGAGGTTGTGTGCGTGTTTTTCGAGAAACGCGAACACAACCTCCCCGAACTTTCGACGGGCAACGCTATTCGGTGCGGAGGAGGTAGAAGCGGAAGAAGCCGAAGTCCTCGATGGGGAGCACGTCGACCTCGGTGAAACCGGCATCGAGGGCATAGCGGCGCAGGGTCGCGGGACGCATGACGGTGCCCGTCGCGGCGCTCGGGGTGTGGCTCATACCGTCAGGGAGGCAGATGGTGAGGCTGTAGCCGTACATGAGCCGTTCGACGTCGTCGCCGGGCGCGGTGAAGGTGTCGGCGACCGCTTCGTCCATGACGATCATGAACCCGCCGGGTGCGAGCGACCGCCGTACGGCAGCCAACACTTCGACCGGTCGGGGCATGTCGTGGACGCACTCGAATGCGAAGGCCGCCTGGAAGTTTCCATCGGGCAGTTCGGACGCGTCGCACTGCGTGAACGTGACGCGTTGCGCCACATCGGCATTCTCCGCGAGGTTCGACCGGGCCATCTCCACCGACGGGGCGTCGATGTCGAAGCCGTGAACCTTCGCATCCGGATAGGTGCGCGCGATCGTGATCGTCGACCATCCCCCGCCGCAGCCGATGTCGGCGATCTGCGCGCCCGGCTGACCGAGCACCCGGTCGACCTCCGGTACCGACCGCAGAGCATCGGGCAGCGCCTTCTCGAACAGCGGCCTGTTCGCGTCGGCCTGCGACTCGCACACGTCGCGGCCGAACTGGCTCCAACTCACGCCGCCACCGTTGCGGTACGCCTCGAGCAGACCGGGAAGCTGCATCGTCGCGCCGACGATCATCCGGGCGAGCGGCGCCATGTACGCCAGGCTGTGCGGATCGGTGAGTACCTCGCGACCGACCGCAGACAGCGTGAAGCGTGGGGGATCGCCGTCGTCGACGTCGAGCAGACCGGTCAGAGCCTGCTGCTCGAGCCACTCGCGGGTGTACCGCGGGTGGGTTCCGGTGCGTTCGGCCAGTTCGCCGGCCGTCGCAGGTCCGTCGTCGGCGAGGCTTCGGTACCAGCCGAGACGGTCGCCGATCAGGATCGTGAGGGTGTCCATGGTGCCGAGGACGGAATCGAGGACGCGCTGCGCGTACGCGTCGACGGAATCGAGGTGGACGGAGGAAGTCGTCGAGGTGGACATACGGATCATCTCCCGAGGAGAAGTGGATGTCGTCCCCACCATCGTCGCCCCCGGATCCCCGGATGTCACCGTTCCGTCGGGAGTTGCTCCTCCGCGCCGGACTCCTCGGACGACCGCACGAAGTCGACGAAGGCGCGACCGGCCTTCGACAGCGAGGCCGGGTCGAACACCAGTCCGTACGACTGCGCGAAGGTCGGCTCGCACGGACGGACCACCGCGACGTCCTGCGCCGACTCGGCGAGCGTCCGTTCGACGAACGACCCACCCAGACCGGCGAGCACCATCGGCAGGCGGGCCTCGCGATGATCGGTGAGCACGGAGATGGGACGGCGCACCTCGGCCTGCCGCATTGCGTAGTCGATCGCGTCGCTCACGGAGCCACCGCCGCGCGGCACGAACACCATCGGGATGTCGGGGAGCTCGGCCAAGGACAGCGGCCCGGGTGGCAGGTCGGTGCCGGGGGGATAGGCGAGCCAGTACTCGGTCTGTCCGAGCTCGATGATCTCGAGACCCACCTCGTCCTCGACGGGCAGATGGGTGACGACGAACTCGCAGTAGCCGTCGTGGATGACCGACGCGGTGAACTCCTCCGCACGCAGATCACCGAGGCGCGCGGTGACTTTGGGATGGAGACGGCGGAACTCGGAGACCAGGTCGACGATCGGGCCGGTTGCGAGAGCGGGGAAGACCATCAGATCCAGTCGGCCCGTCACCTCGGTCGTCGACACGGTGAGCAGCTCTTCGACCGCGTTCACATCGCGGAGGATCTGCCGGCTCGGGCCGATCAGTGCCTTGCCCGCCGCGGTGAGCACCATGCCGCGCCCGATGCGGTGGAACAACTGCACCCCCAGCTCGCGCTCGAGGCTGCGCAGTGCCTGGGAGACGGTGGGCTGGGCGACGCCGAGCTCGGCGGCCGCGCCGTTGATGCCGTCGTTCTCCACGACGGCGAGGAAGTATTCGACCTGACGGAACTCCATGTCGTCACGCTTCCCAGGGGGTGCCGGTGGTGGTCGCCACGAATGCGGCGGCAGCGGGGGACAGATCGCCGGGTCGCATCACCAATCCGACGGGACGCCGGAACGGTGGGTCCAGGGGCCGGACGACCGCACCGGGGATCTGCTTCTCGGCGACGCGACGCGGCACGATCGTCCCGGCGGTGCCACGCTCGACGAACTGCCACAGGGCTGCCTGGTTGGCGCAGTCGACGACGACGTTCTGATCGCCGAGCAGTTCACCGGTGCGTGCGGCGCTCGCGCGGGAGCCGAGGTCGAGGACCAGCGGGAAGTCGCGGACCTGGGCCCGGGTGACGGGGTCGGGCACGTCGGCGGCGAGGTCGGGGTGCACGGCGAGCACCATCTCCTGCTCGAGGACCGGAACGGTGATCATGCCGGCGTGATCGACGGACAGGTCGGTGATGCCGATCTCCGCCTCGCCGCGGCGCAGCGCCGCGTGGACTCCGGGAGGGCCTTCGGCGTCGTTCACCCGCACGGTCAGGTTGGGGTAGCGCCGACGGAAGCGCTGGACGAACTCGATGACGGGGTGGATCGAGAACGTCGCGAAGGTGACGATCTCGACACGACCGGCCTGGAGATCGCGCACCGCCGCGACCTTCTGTTTCGCCCGCTCGACGTCGGCCAGGATGCGGCGTGCGGCGCCCTCGAGGACACGACCGTCCTCGGTGAGGGTGAGCCGTCGGCCGGTGCGGTCGAACAGGGTCGTGTCGAGGCGGCGTTCGAGGGTGCGGATGGCCTGCGACAACGACGGCTGCGAAATGTAAAGTGCCTGAGCAGCTTTCGTGATCCCGCCGTGGTCGACGACCGCCACGAAATAGGTCACGAGGTGCAAGTCCACCCGATTATCGTAGGTGACGCTCAGAACCGTCCCGGACGCAACCGTCAGGAAGGGGTGTCTACCGGGGGCGGTACCCGCCATCCGCCGGTGAACGACGGCTCGCGTTTGTCGACGAATGCACGCATCGCATCGGGGGCGTCGGTGGCGTGGTTGATCGCCTGCGAGCGGGCCTCGTTCTCGAGTGCTTCGCGGAGCGTGAGCGACGAACCCTGCTCGAGCATCCGCGCCGACATGCTCACCGCGACCGGCGGGGCGGCGGCCAGCCGCGCGGCCAGTTCGGCGGCGCGACCGGCGAGGGCGTCGGGCTCGACGAGCTCGGTCACCAGGCCCAGGTCGTATGCTTCCTCGGCGCACACGATGTCGGCGAGCATGACCAGACGCTTCGCCTGGTGCAGTCCCACGAGGCGCGGCAGGATCCACGACCCGCCGAAGTCGATCGACAGTCCGCGCCGCGCGAAGATCTGACCGAACTTCGCGGTGCGGGAGGCGACGACCACGTCGCACAGCAACGCCATGTTCCATCCCGCGCCCACCGCATACCCCTCGACCTGCGCGATCAACGGCTTCGAGAACTCCGCGACGGCGAGCGCCGTCTCGTTGATCTCCCGCATACGGTCGAGGGGATGGGTGGAGTCGCGCCGCTCCATGTCGGCACCGGTGCAGAAGTCACCACCGGCGCCGGTGAGGATCACGGCGCGGACGGAATCGTCGTGCTGGAGCGCACCGAACGTCTCACGCAACGACCGCCACGCCTCGACCGTCATCGCGTTCTTGCGCTCCGGTCGACTCAGCGTGATCGTGGCGACCGAGCCGTCCTGCGCGACCAGAACATCCGACATTCCTACTCGCTCTTCCAGACCGGTGCGCGCTTCTCGGCGAACGCCCGGGCGCCTTCCTTGGCGTCGGCCGACGCGAAGACCGGGTCGATGAACTTGCGCTGCGCGACGAAGGCGTCGGGGTCGGTGTAGTTGGCGGCCATCGCGACGACCTGCTTGGTGGCCTTGACGGCGAGGGGGCCGTTCGCCGCGACGCGGGCGGCGAGTTCCTTTGCCACGGTGAGTGCTTCACCGGGCTCGGTGACGCGGTTGACCAGGCCGTGCTGGTGGGCGACCTCGGCGGTGAGTGGGTCACCGGTGATGGCCAGTTCCATCGCGAGCGGGTAGGGGAGGATCTTCGGCAGGCGCAGCAGGCCGCCGGCCGCCGCCGCGAGTCCGCGCTTGACCTCGGGGATACCGAACTTCGCTTCGCGCGACGCGACGATCAGGTCGGCGGACAGGGCGAGCTCGCATCCACCGGCCAGGGCCCAGCCCTCGACGGCGGCGATGAGCGGCTTGCTCGGCGGTGCCTCGGTGAGGCCACCGAAACCGCGGCCGGGGATCGACGGGCGCTCCCCGCGTGCGAACGCCTTCAGATCCATTCCGGCGCAGAACGTTCCGCCGGAACCGGTGAGGATGCCGATGGTCAGGTCGGGGCGTGCCTCGAACTCGTCGATGGCCGCGGCCAACGCCTCCGAGACCTCCAGGTTCACGGCGTTCTTGGCCTCGGGGCGGTTGAGGGTGAACACCGCGACGCCGTCGGCGAATTCGGTGAGGACAACGCTCATGTCAGTTTTCCTTCGTATGGGTCGGAGTGGAGAGAGTCCAGTGGGCGGGAGTTCCACCGTCGGAACGGATGTCGCCTCTATCGGCGAGAACGAGCAGATGGGCCTGGGTTTCGCGGACGGCGAGTCGCTGCAGCCGGGGATCCATCACATCGATAGGACGCGACCACGTGACGCGGGTCGTGATCTCCCACGCCGTCGACTCGGGCCTGGACGCGACGGCATCGCGGATCTCGTCGAGACGGACCTCGTGGTGGTCCATGAGTTGGCGTGCGCGTTCGGTGACTCCGCGGAACCGGTACTCGTGGGCGGGCAGCACCTCGCAGTCCGGCAGAGCCGTCGTCGCATGCAGCGACAGCAGGTATCGGTGCAACGGGTCGCCCAGTTCGCCGGGGCCGGAGGAGATGTTGGGGCTGATGCGCGGGAGCATGTGGTCGCCGCTGAACAGCAAGTCGCGGTCGCGGTCGACGAAGGCGAGGTGACCGGGCGTGTGGCCGGGCGTCCACACCGCTTCGATGTTCCACCCGGGCAGATCGAGTTGATCACCATGAGCGAGAACGACATCCGCGCTCTCGCCTCGGGGGAAGCGGACGAGTTCGAAGCGGGCGGCCTCGACGACCTCGGGCGGTGCGCCGAGTCCGGTGAGGTCTACGCGCCATGCTTCCTTGTCGGCGGCGGCGTCCTCCGGGGTGAAGTGCCCGAGGGCGGCGGCGTCGGCGGCGTGCATCGCGATCACAGCGCCGGTCGTTTCCTTCAACCGGGGTGCCAGACCGAAATGGTCGGGATGCAGGTGAGTGATCGCCGCGTAGCGCACCTCGGTGATGTGATGGCCGGTCGCGGCGACACCGGCCACGAGGGTGTCCCACGACTCCTCGGTGTCCATACCGAGGTCGATCAGGGCGAGGCCGTCGTCGAAGGCGAGCGCATAGGACAGCACGTACCGCAGCGGGTTCTTCGGCATCGGAACCGGAATCGACCACAGTCCTGGCCGCACCTCTTCGACCGGTGGCAGTACGCCGGCCGCCCACGCTTCACGCTGGACGGTACCGAGATCCTCGGTGACGATCATGACGTCGTTCCTTCCCGTGCAGGAGCGAACTCGTCACGCAGTGTGCGCTTCAGGATCTTGCCGCTGGCGTTGCGAGGCAACTCGTCGACGAAGTGGATGTGCCGGGGCTTCTTGTAGGAAGCAAGACGTTCGACGGTGAACTCGAGGAGTTCGGCCTCGGTCGGTGTCTCGGCTCCGGGCGCGACCCGCACGACGGCGGTCACGGCCTCGCCCCACCGGTCGTCCGGAACTCCCACCACTGCGACCTCGGCGACGGAAGGATGTTCGGAGATGACCGATTCGACCTCGATCGGGTAGACGTTCTCACCCCCGGAGATGATCATGTCCTTCACGCGGTCGGTGACGAACAGGTAGCCGTCCTCGTCGATGTGCCCGGCATCGCCGGTGCGCAGAAAACCGTCCTCGGTGAACAGGGCGGCGTTCTCGGCCTCGCGTCGCCAGTAACCCTGTGTGTTGTTGCGCGACCGGCTCACGATCTCACCGGTTTCGCCGCGGGGGAGCGGTTCGCCGGTGGCGAGGTCACGGATCTGGACCTCGATTCCCGGCAGCCCGGTGCCGGCCGAACGTAGGAGGTAGGAGCGCGGACCGTGCGGGTCGTGGTCCTCGGCACGTAGCGCTGTGAGGGCGCCCATCGTCTCGGTCATCCCGTAACGCTGCACGAAGCGGCAGCCGAGGGTGTCCATGGCGCGGGCGAGTTGCGTGGGCGTGATGGGAGAGGCGCCGTAGGCGACCAGACGCAGCGCCGACAGGTCGTAGTCCGACAGGTCGGGCATCTCCACGAGCATGTTGATCACCGACGGCACGAGGAATGCGTGGGTGATGCCGTGCTCGGAGATGGCGGCCGCCACCAGGTTCGGGCGCATCTCACCGAGCAACACCAGGTGCAATCCCGCCGACAGGGTCGTGCTCATCCAGCCGGCGCCGGCGATGTGGAACAGGGGCAGCGCGTCGAGGGACACCGAGTCCTCGGTGAACTCGTACAGCGCGAAGTTCTGCGGTTCGTTGAACAGGTTGTGATGCGTCGCCACAACACCTTTGGGTCGACCCGTGGTGCCCGAGGTGTAGAGCTGCAGCACCTCGGTCCGCGGGTCGTCGCCGAAGCCGGGGTCGATGTCGTCACCGGAGGCGACGAAGTCGTCCCACGACCGTGCACCGGGAACGGTGGAGGCGTCGCCGACCACGACGATCTGTACGGCGGGCAGGACTGTGGCGGCAGCGCGGGCCGATGCGGCGAACTCGTCCTCGACGATCAGGACGTCGAGCTGCGCGTCGTCGGCGATGTCGGCGATCTCGCCCGGGTTCAGGCGCCAGTTGAGCGGGGTGAAGACCAGTCCGGCCTTGGCGCAGCCGACGAACGAGGACGCGCCGGGTAGGCCCATGCGCAGCAGTGCGCCGATGCGCTCGGACGTCGCCGGAACGGTCGCGAGCGCCGAGGCGACCCGGTTGGTGAGCGCGTCGAACTCGGAGTAGGTGAGTGTGGTTCCGCCGGAGCTGACCGCCGCACGATCCGGATGTTCGACTGCCAGCTGCCGGATTCGGTTGGGAAGGTGCAACTCGCTCACATCACGCTCCTGATCGACACGGCCGACGCGCGGACATGCCGTCCACGCCGTTCCAGTCGATCACGATCGTGACTGCTGCCACAAAGACCTGCAGCCGTACGCAACGTTAGGGCAAACCTATGGGCGCGTATCGAGACCGACGTCGTGTGCGAAATCCCCGACGGGTCTCGCACACGACGTCGGTCTCGAGGCGATCGATCAGTCGATCTGCAGTTCACCCATCCGGCCCCACTCGGTGCCCGGAATCTCCGTGTTGAGGATGCGCGGGGTCTCGACCAGCGCCGGCCGCATTGCGTCGAGCCCCCTGCGGAAGTGATCGGACTTCACGTGCTCGGATCCGGCGTCCCCGTCGCGGAACGCCTCGACGAGAACGAACTCGGACGGATCGTCCACGTTGCGGGACCAGTCGAACCACAGGTTCCCGGGTTCGCTGCGAGTCGCCTCGGTGAACTCCGCGGTGGTCTCGAGCCAACTGTCCTGGTACTCGGGCTTCACCTTGAAACGGACCACGATGAAGATCATCTTGCCTCCGGTCGGTAGATGTTGGAGGGACGGATCGTCCCTTCGTCGAACATATCGCCGTACTCACCGGTGAGGGCGTCGAATCCGTGACCGAGCGGCAGACCCCCACGAGGCAGCCCGACACGGACGTTCCGTCAGCCGCTCGTAGGACCCCCGCCACACCCATTCGACCGGTCCCTGGCGGAATCGGCCGAGCCACCAACGGGATCCGACGACCATCACCGCTCCCACCGCGATGTACACCGCGATCGTGAACGGGACCCGCATGGCGGGGTCCACGGTCTTCGCCAGACCGAATCCCCAGTCGTAACAGAGCACCGACGCGACGATGTTCTGCAGGATGTAGCAACTCAGCGCGGTCCGCCCGATGCGTTCACAGGCGGTGCCGACCGTGCCGGTGGTGGACCTGCCGATGTAGAAGTGGGCGATCCACGCCAGCAGGCCGAGCGCGACGAACGGGGCGATGCCGTAGCGCGCTGCGAATACACCTGCGGCACCGCCGAACAGACCCACGGCGAGGTCGAGCGGTGCTGCGATCGCCCCGACCACCATCAGCCGCCGGCGCAGCACCGCACCTCTGCTGTCGAACAGCCCGGAGGAATACAGTGCGGCGCCGGTCAGGAACAGCGCGACCGTCATCGGGATCACGAAGATCACCTCGGCGCGGAACGCAGCGGCGTTGTCCACGCGGAAGACGATCATGTCCCACCAGGTGGCGGTGGTCAGCTCGGGGGTCTCCGCATTCGGCGGTGAACTGGCGAGCGCCACGACGAGCGCGGTCACGGCCAGCGCGTGAACAGCGACGGCCGTACCCGCGACCCACAGCCGCACACGACGGGAGGAGATCACGAGCCCGCACACGAGCATGGACGTCAGCGCATACCCCATGAGGATGTCGAACTCGGCGACGAGCAGGTAGTGCACCACCCCGTCGACGAAGAGCAGGGCGGCGCGTACCCGGTAACCGCCGGGCCACGGCCGCCCCGCTCGCTGAGCGGACGCCGCCTGCACGGCCAGGCCGATCCCGAACATCAGTGTGAGCAACCCGAGGAACTTTCCCTGCGCGAGTTGCATGAGGATGCGTTGCGGCCACGGATCGGTGCCGATCGAGGCGAGATATCCGACGATCCCGGCGGGGTCGGTGAAGATCCAGACATTGGCGGCGAAGGTGCCGAGGATGGCGATCCCCCGGGCCACGTCGAGGGCGAGGATACGTTGCTGTCGCGTCGTCGAACCGGTGACCGTCATGATCCTCACCATGCGATGCGGCGGGGTCGGCGCGCGTCGGCCGACCGGGGGATGACGGGTCCTCCATGCGGGTGACCCGCGTTCGGTGATCTCCCCGAGAGCAGACATCGGCGAGGAGAACAGAGCAGGAACTGTCGGGTCCCGTGAGCCTCGGTGATGTGAACATGGAGCCATGCACGAAACCCCCACCGAGCTCGCCGACCTCCAGGTGCTCCTCGACACGTCGCTGTCCCGGTCCACATCCCACCTGAGGTCGATCGTCGACGAGTCGCGGACCCTCACGGCCGAGCAGCTCGTCGAGGTGCTCACGGGCATGTGCGTCCTCTCGCTGGCGACGGTCACCGCCGGCGGGGAACCGCGCATCAGTGCTGTGGACGGACATTTCCTGCACGGCAAGTGGTACTTCGGCACGGCCCGCAACGCCGCCAAGGCCCGGCATCTCGCCGCGCGTCCCGCGGCCAGCGCGGCGCACATGCGCGGGGAGGACCTCGGCGTGTTCACACACGGCCACGTAGAGATTCTCAACCCGCGCGGCGGTGAGCCGGCCGACGACTGGCCCGAACTGCTCGCCTACCTTCAGTCGTTCTACGGCGGGGACGCGTTCGATTGGAGCGAGGCGGTGGTCTACTACCGCCTGAACCCGCACTGGATGACCGTGTACGCGCCCGATGTCACGACACTCGTCGATCGGCGCTGATCCCTCTGTGCGAGGGGACGATCAGTCCGGAAGCGAACTACCACCCAGCGCGCCGCGCAGATGCTCGGTCTCGGTGGGCAGGCTGTCGGGAACGAACGTCCATCGGCCTCCCGTCCACGGATCGGCCAGCTCCCCGTCGACTGGAAGCTTCTGCGCCTCGTCCCACAGGATCTCCGCGACCCGATCGTCCGGGGGATCACCCGCGAGGACGACCGAGACCCGGCCGGCACTGCCGGTACGCGCGATCCGGACGATCTCGAGCAGGTCGTCGTGGTCGTAGCCGTAGGGGAACCCGGCGAGGACCAGCAACACGGGTGAGGCGGTCTCTGCGTCGACCTGCCGGGCGAGCGCGTCGAGGTCCGCCGCGTCGGCCAGCCCCCGGAGTCTGGCGGGGACCCGCGACCGGTCGTGGACGGGCGGTCCGGCAAGTCGGGCTGCGGTGAGGGGTTCGAGTGCGGGCAGCGTCCGCCCGGGATCGACGAGGTGCAGCAGGGTGTCGGGCCGGGCCGTGAGCAGCCGCACGACCACGGACGACACGACGGGACCGAGGTCGGCGGGGTCGCCGTCGATCCACAACGGTCGCGTGAGCGGTGCCGGCAGGCACAGGGGGATGCGCAGCGGACCCAGATCGGGCGCCGTCACCTCACCCACCCGCACGCCGTCGCTCGGCAGGTGCATGTGCATCCAGGCCGGGGAGATCCAGGATGCGAGTGCGGGCGGCAACGTCGCGTCGACGGTGAGCAGTTCGGCGGCGAGCACCGCGCTGTCGTCGCGGTAGCGGGCCTCGGCGACACCGACGAGCTCGTCGTAGCGCTGCTGCGCACGCGCCCGGGCACGGTCGGCCTCGGGCTCCATGCGCCGGGCGGGATCGGCCACCGCTGTCGAGAGTTCGTCGTCGAAACGGTGCTGGGCGAACTCCGCACTCGACGTGTACGCGGCGGCCGATCGGGCGGCGTCCTCGAAGATCTGCCACAGCACCTCGAGAGGTGAGAGGCCGATGACCGGGCCGGGCCCGGGAGCGGCCACCTTCTCCGCGTCGGAGGGTGACTCGACCTCCACCCCGTGCGCGGTGAACATCTCGGCGAGTCCACCGGCGTATCCCTGGCCGAGGGCGCGGATCTTCCATTCGTCGTGACGACGGTAGATCTCCCAGCACAGCAGCGCCGTCTCGGTACCGACCGCCGGGTCCACGTGAAACGACGCGAGGACGGTGCCCGCCGCGTCGCACAGCGAGGTCGACACCGCTGCGGGTCGCTCGCAGCCGACCGCACACAGCACGCGTGCGCCGGGACGGACCGCGTCGACGTCGACGACGATCACCTTGCCCTCGAGCCGAACGCCCGCCGTCGTCGGTTGGTTGTAGAACACGACGTCGTCGGAGGACGCCACCTGCAGGCCGTCGTCCACGACGAACGCGCACACGTCCAGAGGGACGGATGCGGTCGCCGTGAAACGGGCCGTGCGGGTCGGCAGCGGGGCGTTGCGCCCCGCTGTGAAGAGTTCGCCCACCGGTCAGACGGCCAGGAACCGGCCCAGTTGCGGCGCGGCCTCACCGGGATGCTTCGCCTGCATGCCCTCGCCGATGGCCTGCAGCTTCCATTCGCTGCCCTGGCGGTAGACCTTCGCCATGACCATGCCCGTGAACGGCATGCCGCCCTGCAGCGTGTAGCGGGCCAGCTCGGTGTCGATCGTGCCGTCGACGAGACGGCAGAACGCGTTCTGCACCTGCTCGAAGGTGTGGCCCTTGTAGGAGGTCACGATGAACATCACCGTCGTGACATGGGCGGGGACCCGCGTGAGGTCGACAAGCATCACCTCGTCGTCGCCCTCACCGGCACCGGTGAGGTTGTCGCCCTGGTGCTGGACCGAGCCGTCCTTCGACTGCAGCTGGCCGTAGTACACGACGTCGGCGATCTGGTTGTCGGCGAACATCACGGCCGAGGCGTCGAGGTCGATGTCGGCGGAACGGTTGCCGAACAGGCCACGCTTCTCCACCGGATCCCAGCCGAGCCCCATGCGCAGGAAGGTCAGCGCGACGCCGCCGTCCTTGCGGAGGGTGACCTTCTGGCCCTTCACCAGGCTTACCGGGCGGTTCTTCGTGAGGCTGACCTCCGCAGGCTGTGCCGGAGGTGCCGGCTGTGCCGGAGGTGGTGTCTGCTGCACGGGCGGTGTCTGCTGCACGGGCGGGGCCGGAGCCGGCGTGGGAGCGACGGGCTGAGGTGCGGCAGCAGGCTGGGCGGGTGCGTCGTCGACGCTGACCCCGTGATCGGTCACCAACGCCGCGAAACCGCCCGCATATCCCTGGCCCACGGCGCGGACCTTCCACGCGCCCTGGCGCCGGTACAACTCCAGCGCGATCACGATGGACTCGGTGCTCAGTCCGTCGATCCGGTACTCGTACAACACCGTTCCCGCACTGTCGGACACGCGCGCGGTGGGCGGTGCGAACCGGCCGAAGCTACTCGACGCGTCGTCGAGGGTGATCACGGCGCGCACCTGATCGATGTCGGCGGGAACCTGCGCGAGCGACACGGCGAGCGAGGCCGCCTGCCCGGGCGCGCCGGATACGAGACGCACACCCGGCCCGGTGGGCTGGTTGAAGAACACGAAGTCGGCGTCGGAGCGCACCTTGCCGTCGGCCTTGACGAGCAGTGCGGACAGATCGGCGGGCGTGGTCAGCTCGAGCGAGACGACGACGTCGGATGCGGTGAGCGGTCCGTTCTGACCCTTGGAGAGCGGAGTCGGCAAGAGATGTGTCCTCACTGTGTCGGTGACCGGGCACCTTCTACTCTACGAAGCGACCGGAAGACGAGCGGATCGGGCGAACCAGGCGAGGATCTCCTCCCCGGCGGTGACGCCCGCGGCGTCGGTCACCGAGACGGTCGGGTGGCGCCAGTCCATCAGTTCGAGTTCGCCGTGGCGAGGCCGGATCGCGGCGTCGGCGGCCTTCAGCATCTCCGCATCGAGCGCACCGTCACCCGCGGCGAAGACCGGGGCGTCGTCGGTAAGCACCCCGCGGTCTCGGAGCCGGCGGTGCACCTCGGCCACCGCGCGGCTCTTGCACACGCTGTTCGGCATCGTGTAGATCTTCCGGCCCTGCTGCGACGCGTTCCAGCCGCGCGTCGAACACCACTCGTGCCAGTCGTCGAGAAATCCCGCCGGTTGCCCTGCGACGTCGACGACGAGGTAGCAGAACAACTCGTCGGCGATGCGGAACTTCGACACCCAGTCCTCGGAGATTCGGCGGCGCAGTTCGGTCGTCATCTCGTCGAGGCTCGCACCCCCCGCGCGTACCGCTGCTTCCACGGTCCTGCGCCAGTGCGGGTCGAGATGCCCGTCCTCGAGGATCGACCCACCGTTGCTCGCGATTGCATAACGCCACGGACCGCCGGGGAGGTCGATGCGGCGGAACTGTTCGGGTGTGCGCGTGGTCGTCGGCACCATCGCGACCTCGCCGGCGAGCGTCCGAAGCTGTTGCGCAGCAATGTCGGTGACGTACGACAGCGGCGCGCTCTCGTAGTACTCGACACAGAGTAGATCCTGCGTGTCGAACTGGTCGCCGGTCATCGCGGCGCGCGAATAGATGAGGGTGCGGTCGAGATCGGTGGCGACCAGTGCGGTCGCAGTGCTGGTCACGGCAGGTCCTTGATCAGTCCCATGCAGGAGTAGGCCAGGTCGGGAACCTCCTCGACGGGAACGTCGCGAGCGGCCGCGAGCATCCGGATATGGGCGTGCTCGTCGGCGGTGATGTCGCGCACCAGAACCTTCCAGGGAACGCGGCGCAACAGCACGCGGGTGGTCTCTCCGACACCGGGTTTGACGAAGTTGACGCTCGAGATGCCGTACTGCGCCCGCACCCGCTCGACGGACTCCCAGCCGGCCCAGGTGGGGGTGCGGTCGGATTCGAGCACTGCCTGCGCGGCCGATGCGATGTCGCCGCACGTGTCGAACTCCGCGGCGACGGCGTCCAGCAGATGATTCGACACGTCGTCCGCGGCCAACTCGGCGTAGAACTTGGCGCCGTGGAACTCCCCGGGGCCGATCAGGCTGTCGTTGAGGACCGTTCGTGAGACCAGTCCGGAGACGGTGGAGTTCAGGCAGGCGGAGGCGATGAGAAAGTCGTCGCGCGTGCCGTAGGTGCGGACGCAGTGGCCGGGGTCGGCGAGTACCGCGAGATCGTCGGACAGGACGGGACCGCCTCGCGCGGTGTATTCGGCGAGCGCAGCGGACAGTTCACGCGCGATCGCGCCTTTGCCCGTCCAGCCGTCGACGAAGACGACCGACGCGGGAGCGTGCCGCGCGGTGATGTGGTCGAGAGCGGCGGAGTCGATGCCGCGACCCCGGACGATCGACACGGCGTAGTGCGGCAGCGTCAGACCGTGGTGGTGCAGCGCCCATCGACGGATCAGGATGCCGATCGGGGTGCCCGCCCGCGCGAGCGACACGAGGGTCAGGTCGGTTCCGCGTTCGGAGAGAAGCAGTTCGGTGACCGTGCCCACCGCGTGCGCCAACCGGCCCGCAGTGCCGGCCAGTGCCTTGTCGAACAGTTCGCGGTAGGCGGCGTCGGGTTGGTACTCGATCGGCAGGGACTCCGCGTAGTGCGCGAGACCCGCCTGGATCCGCGCCTCCCGTTCGGCGATGTCGCCCTCGAGGTCGGCGTGGGAGAGATCCTTGAGCAGCCACGTCACCTCGTCGGGCGCGTAGGAGCCGAACTCGGGTCCGGTCAGTGGCACGGTCATACGGTCTCCCTGTGGGTGCGCAGCACCGTCGGATCGGTGGCGGGCACGATCACGACGAGGACGTCCTCACCGGCAGCAGTGAGCACGTCGAGAACACCTCCCGGTGCGCGCAGGCGGTCGGTGTCGGCGGGCGAATCGATGACGAGGATCAGCTCGGCGCGGACCTCGGTGGACGTAGGCCACTGCGCGTTGTAGAGGAAGCGCGGCACCTCGTTCTCGAACTCGCTGTCGATGTGTTCGGGTGCGGTGAAACGGAATCCGCGGCGCAGCGGATATCCGTCGACGTCCATCACGTGGACGGGGGAGCGGGTCGTGGTCTGGAACAGGGCGGGAGTGCCGCGGTCGACGAGTGCCTCGGCGAGTCGCAGCGGCAGATACATCAATTCCTCGTGTCCGACGACGACGGCGGGTCGCCGGGCGTCGCGTACGTCCGCGATCGTGTCGGCGAGCGTCGACAGAGCCGCGTCGAAGGCCGCCGCGTCGGTGCGCAACATCCCGTGCCGCCCGCCGTCGGGCACATGGGACGGCCACGCCGCGTGGAGGAACCGGACGTCGCCGCGTTGCTCCCCCACCGGATTGAGGAGAGGGTCGGGTAACGCCGCGACCCGCGCGACGAGATCGTCGGGGACGACGGATCGTCCGGCGGCCAGGCTCACGTGCTCGATGCTCGTGCCGAGTTCCGCGGCGACCTCTGCCGTCCGGCGGCGATCCTGTTCCGACCGCATGTCGACGAGGGAGGCGAGGACGTAACGATTACGCGGATGATCGCGGTGCAGCGCGCGGATGGCGTCGAGGGCCGTTGCTCCCGTGGAGATCTCGTCGTCGACGAGCACGAGCGGCGCGGCGTTGGCGAACAGTGCGCCGGAGGTCGGCTGCAGCAGGTGGAAGGTCGCGTGCGAGTGCCCCTCCTCGAATCCGGTGAGCACCTCCGCTCCGGGAACCTGGCGTCGCGTCGAATGCAGACAGCATGCGGCGTCGAGGGCGTCGGCCACGCAGTGACCGAGACCCGTTGCGGTCTCGGCGAATCCCATGACGACGGCGTCGGATGCCGCATCGCCGAGGAGGTCGGTGACGAGCCGGCCGAGCCGGTGACCGGCGCCGCGCACCGCGGCCGGTTCGGTGGGGATGTGCTTGCCGAGAACCGTGGAGACGAGCAGGTGCGCACGCCGTGGATTGCGTCGCAGCCCGGGCCTGACGAGCTCGGGAACCGTGAAGCCACATGACGACTCCGCATGTTCGAGAGCGAAACCGAGCTCTGCGGTGGCCCAGGGGATGTCGAGAATATCGGTCATCGGTCCACCAACGCCGTCAGCAGGTCGACGAAGGTGATCCCCTTGCGGGTGACACCGAACACCGACGCGCGCAACAGGGTCTGCTCGGCCCACGTACGGTGGGGTCGTCGTTCGTTCATCTTGTTCCCGTATCCCGAGGCCTGCACACCACCGGTGTCGCGATCGAGGATGTCGGTCGCATCGTGGAACTCCTCGTGGGTCACGGCCGACAGGGCATGCACCGCAGCGACATGCGACGGATGGATGACGGTCTTGCCCTGGATGCCGTTGGCGCGGTCGAGGGCGATCTCGCGCAGCAGACCGTCGAGGTCGCGGCTGACGAGCTGCTGACGGAACAGCACGGCATCCTGTTCCTCGAAGGGTGTCGAGCGCAGCATCGGTCGGAACATGCGTTCGTGGTCGGCAAAGTACTCCCAGACGGGCCCGGTGATGACGAAACCCGTTCCGTCGGTTCGCCCGAGGTGGTTGACGATGTCGGCGATCACGTCGACGACGACCCGGACGTCGTAGATCGTCAGGTCGCGGTCGCGCCGGATACCGAAGGTCGCGCACATGTCGGTCGCGCCGATCCGGACGGCGAGGATGCGGTGGCGATGTTCGGCGAGGATGCTCGAGATCGCACGCAATTCGCCGTCGCGGGTCTCGCGGTGGACGACCTCGGCCGACTCGATGACGGGCATCGCGTAGAGGTGACGGCCGAGGAGGTCCGACGCCGCGGCCACCGCCTCGAGGAAGACGGGGCCGGTGTGTGCGGTGAACTTGGGCACCACGAATCCGGTCAGCACGGCCTTGCCGGCGCCGAGCATAGACGCGATCCGCCCGACACCGTCGGCGGTGCGGACACGGACGAACAACATCATCGGCGTCGGTCCGCGTTCGGCGAGCGCATCGAGTGTCGCGACGGCGTTCTGCAGGCCCTGCTCGACCTCGTCGTCGGCGACGGCGTCCTCGAGGTCGAGCACCATCGACGTCACACCCTCGGCCGCACGTTTCGAGATGGTCGTGACGAGATCTCCGCGCGTCGCGGGTACGTAGAGCGTGGCGCCGAGAGCGGTCGCCAGGCGGTCGCGATCGTCGCTGTGCCCGAACGGCTCGGGACGGTGCAGGAACAACTCCTCCATCGTCGCGCCGTCGAGATGCCGAAAGTGCTGCATGGCGCGCACTTCGGTAAGCGTGGCCCCCCTCATGCGTTCTCGGTCCGTCCTCTCATCCGATCGACCACTCCTGCGATGAAGGTAGACACCGCATCCAAATCTCTGACGTAGGCCCAGTAGTCGGGGTGCACACCGGTGAGTGCGTCGACGGCCCTGTCGATCCGGCTCAACTGCGAGTCGAGAACGGAACCCCATTCTGCGGTGAGACCGCGTTGCACGGCCAGGTGTTGTGCGTCACGGAGGTGGAACCGTACCTCGTCGACCTTGGCCCCCGGATTCTGCCGGACGGAGCGCAGCGTGGCGAGTCGTGCGGTCACGGCGTCGACGAGTTCCTCGGCGCGTGACAGCTCGGCGCGGATCGCCGCGACCAGCTCGAGCGCTTCCTCGGGGCGGCCGTCCTTCGCCGCCGCCCGTGCGCGTCCGAGCTGGTCCTCGGCGCGAGCGAGCAGTTCGGCGGCCTGTTTCTCGTTCCCGGACAGGTCGGCGGAGCTGGCCGCATTGAACTCGCGCAACAGCGCGGAGAAGGCCGGGGCGAGACCTTCCGCACGGGTCCGGACCGCTCCGATCCTGGTGGTGACCGAGGCGAGGGTGCGAACGGCTTCGTCGCGGCGCCCCGGTGCTGCGGCGAGGGCGTCGAGCAGAGCAGTGGTCGCCTCTTCGACTCGGAGGGCCGCTGTGCGGGTCGCGCCCACGCTGTGCGCTGCATCGAGGCTGTTCAGGGCCTTCTCGAGCGTTTCGGTGGCGGATCGGACCGACGGATAGTTCGCAAAGGAAACAAAATCCGGGGTCTGCGTCGCGGCGAGGGTGTTGCGCGCTTCGGTACGCATCCGGTGTGCCAGCTCGGGCACCGTGTTCGCCACGGTCGTCATGTGCTCGAGGTGTTCCCGGTTGTTTCCGAAGAATTCATCAAGTGTTCGTGTTGCTTCGGTTATCTGCCGCAGTGCCTGCTCGTAGTCCGGAGCAGGTGCGAGCGGTTGTTCCGGATCCGTCACTGCCAGTTGAAGATACGTCTCACCGGCGCGATAACACGCCTGACGGATGGGATCCCACTGACGGAGCAGGTGCCGTTCGGGTTCGAGCTCGTAGGACGCGGCCACACCGGCCTCGATGACGGACTGGCGCTTGTCCATGTCGAGGAACGCCGCGACCATCGCATCGTGTGCACGACGAGCCGCGGGATCTTCCGTGTTTCCCCCGCCGAACAGGCGGCGCGTCCATCGGCTCGCCACAGAACCGAATGGTACTGGGCGCACGTCCACCGGGCCGATCCGTCACCTTTCCGCCGGTCGGAACTGTGGTTCGTGCGGGTCACGAAGTGAGGCGCGGGACCGGGCATAGTGGATATGGGCGTACCCCACGGCAACAACTAGTGTGGGGAGAAACGCACACCGGGCGTGCCCTATACCGGTACGTCGACCGTTGGAACGATCGAAAGGACCCCGCATGGGCGTCAGCTTGACCAAGGGCGGAAACGTCTCCCTCACCAAGGAAGCTCCGAACCTGACGGCAGTGGCCGTCGGCCTGGGCTGGGACGTTCGCACCACCACCGGCACCGACTTCGACCTCGATGCCAGTGCCATCGCTACCGGGGCCGACAAGAAGGTCGTCTCCGACCAGCACTTCGTCTTCTTCAACAACCTCAAGTCGCCCGACGGTGCCATCGAGCACGCCGGTGACAACCGCACGGGTGAGGGCGAAGGCGACGACGAGGTCATCAACGTCGACCTCGCCGCCACCCCGGCGAACATCGAGAGCATCTTCTTCCCGGTCTCGATCTACGATGCCGATTCCCGCAGCCAGTCGTTCGGCCAGGTCCGCAACGCTTACATCCGCGTCGTCGACCGCGCGAACGGCAACGAACTCGCTCGTTACGACCTGTCCGAGGACGCCTCGACCGAGACCGCCATGGTCTTCGGCGAGCTGTACCGCAACGGTGCGGAGTGGAAGTTCCGCGCCATCGGCCAGGGCTACGCGTCCGGTCTCGCGGGTATCGCCCGCGACTACGGCGTCAACGTCTAGTTCGTTTCTTCCGGGTTCCGGCTTCGGTCGCAGTACCGAAGCCGGAGCCGACGTGCAGTAACCACCCTGCAACGCCCTGATTCCGATTAGAAAGGCCACGCTTCGTGGTTCTGCGAATATTCGGTGCATCCTTCGCGGTCACCGTCGTCTCCCTCGTGGTCGCCTTCCTCTACGGCGGCCCGCAGGCTCTGTTCCTCTGCGTGATCCTCGGCATCCTCGAGGTCTCGCTGTCGTTCGACAACGCGGTCATCAACGCGACCGTGCTGCGGCGGATGAGCGAGTTCTGGCAGAAGATCTTCCTCACCGTCGGCATCCTCATCGCCGTCTTCGGTATGCGTCTGGTGTTCCCCCTCGCGATCGTGTGGGTGGCGTCCGGACTCGGCCCCATCGCGGCACTCGACCTCGCGTTGAATCCGCCGCCGGACGGAGCCGCCTACTTCCCGGACGGCAGCCCCAGCTACGAGACCCTGATCACCGATGCGCATCCGCAGATCGCGGCGTTCGGCGGCATGTTCCTGCTGATGCTCTTCCTGCACTTCATCCTCGAAGATCGCGAGATCAAGTGGCTCGAATGGCTCGAGCGTCCCCTCGCGAAGGCCGGCAAGCTCGAGCAGCTCGAGGTCGTCGTCGCCACCGCGCTGCTGCTCATCACGGCCACCGTGATCGCACCCGAGGACAAGGTCTCGACCGTCATGATCGCCGGCGCGCTCGGCATGATCACCTACATCGCGGTCAACGGACTCGGCGAGATGTTCCACATCCCCGAGGAAGGCGAAGAGCCCAGCGGCGGACCGAGCGGCCTCGCGAAGGCCACCGGTAAGGCCGGCTTCTTCCTGTTCCTCTACCTCGAGGTGCTCGACGCGTCGTTCTCGTTCGACGGTGTCATCGGAGCCTTCGCCATCACGTCCGACCCGATCATCATCGCCCTGGGCCTCGGCTTCATCGGCGCGATGTTCGTCCGCTCGATCACCATCTTCCTGGTGCGCAAGGGCACGCTGTCCGACTACGTGTACCTCGAGCACGGTGCTCACTGGGCCATCGGTGCGCTGGCACTGATCCTGCTGTACTCGATCGGCACCCACGTGCCGGAGGTCATCACCGGCCTAGTCGGTGTCGCCCTGATCGGTGCGGCATTCGCCTCGAGCATCTACCGCAACCGCAAGATCGCGGCGAGAGAAGGCGAAGATGCTGTGAAGACCAGCATCCCCTGATCCTCGACAGTTCGAACCACATGCCGATGGGAGCCCTCGATCCGACATCTCGGATCGAGGGCTCCCATCGCTTTTCCGTACCCCGTGCGCATCCGCGCAGCACTCCGACGAAAGGCTCGACATGGCCATCGACTACAACAAGAAGCCCGAACAGAACGCAGGCGGCGTCAACCTGAGCAAGATCAACCTCACCAAGGAATCCCCGACCGTGAGCCTGTCGAAAGCCGGGTCCGGGCAGGGCGTCACGCGGGTGAACCTCAACTGGTCGCGCGATGAGCAGAAGAAGGGCTTCCTCGCGAAGCTCACGGGCGCGAGCGGCGGCGTGGACCTCGACCTCGGCTGCCTGTTCGAACTCGCCGATGGTTCCAAGGGAGTCATTCAGGCGCTCGGGAACAGCTTCGGCGCGCTGAACACCCCGCCGTACATCCACCTCGACGGCGACGACCGCACCGGCTCGAACACCGGCGGCGAGAACATGCACGTCAACCTCGAGCGCCCCGAACTGTTCAAGCGTGTGCTGATCTTCGCGATGATCTACGAAGGAGCGCCGAACTGGGCTGCCGTGGACGGCGTCGTGACGCTGACCCCGCCGTCGGGTCCGCAGATCGAGGTGCGCCTGGACTCGCCGAACAACGGCGCGCGTATCTGCGCGATCGCGATGCTGCAGAACACCGGGCAGGGCATCACCGTCGAGCGTCTCGTGCAGTACATCGACGGCAGCCAGTCCGACCTCGACCGCGCGTTCGGGTGGGGCATGCAGTGGCAGGCGGGGCGTAAGTAGCCCCTAGTGCGAATTTCTTTCCGGCCTGGTGGCCGGTCACGGGAGATCCCGCCGGCGCATGTCGGCGGGATCTCGGTGGTTCCAGGGGTGCAAGCAGGTCAGCGTCGTCGGAGAGCGAGGACCGGAATGGTGCGTTTCCCGCGCGTCTTCTCCTCGACCTCTGCTCGACCGGTCTTGCGGCCACGATGATGCACGAGCGCCATGGGCGCACCCTCGAAGTTGCCGCCGACCCGGCCTCCGTTGGCCCGGAACTCGGCGATCACCTGCGCATTCCAGTCGTCGGACGAACTCATGGGAGAAATCCTCCTGGCTACTGCAGTCGGCTACGAACCACCGTAATCATGTAGAGGACCACGGGGTCCGGAACGAGGAATCACGAGCGGTCGGTGGTCGCCGCCAAGGATCCCAATAGCCGAAGTTTGTCGTCACTGGGCGAGCCGGCAGAGGCCCGGTACACGATCAACTGATGTCCAGGTGCGCTGCGAACGTCGAATGCGTTGTATTCGAGGACGAGATCGCCGACGGCAGGATGCCGGAACTCCTTGGCCTCGTGTGTTTTGCCCCGCACATCGTGCCGACTCCACAGTTCGCGGAACTCCGCGCTCGCATCGTGCACCTCGAGAACGAGGGCACGAACGTCGTCGACCGAGCCGGTGTGGCCCAGAGCGAGCCGGAGATTCGCGACGCACGACGTCGTGGCGCGCTCCCAATCGGTGAAGAAGCGGCGCCCGAAGGGATCGAGGAAGGTCATGCGCACGAGATTGTCGATGCGCTCGAAGCCGCTGTAGAGCGCACCGGCGAGCTCGTTGTACGCGAGAACATCCAACCGGCGGTCGATGATGAGCGCGGGTGTGTGCGACCAGGATGAGAGAAGCTCCCGCAGTGAATCGTCCACGGTCTTCCGCACCGCAGTGGGCGGTGTCGGAGCCAGTCCGGCGAGACGGAACAGGTGCTCGCGCAGGTCGGTGTCGAGAGCCAGTGCGCCGGCGAGGGCGTTGAGAACCGCCGGAGACGGGTTCCGTTCGCGACCCTGTTCGAGTCGCGTGTAGTAGTCGACGCTGACACCGGCGAGCATGGCAACTTCCTCGCGACGCAGACCGGAGACCCGCCGCCCCGACTGCGCCGTGATACCGACATCCGACGGCTGCACGTGCCCGCGTCGCGCCTTGAGGAAGGTTCCGAGTTCGGTGGAGACCATGAGACGACGCTAGCTCCCCGGATGCGGTACAGACAGGCCCTGGTGCACCCAGGCACACACCGGCCTGTTCCGGCCGCCCATCCGCCCCGACAGTGGAACTCGCCGGATCTCCCGGCACCCCGATCCTCATCTGGAGTACACATGACCATCCCCTTCACTCCCGAATTGTTCGAACTCATCCGCGAGAACGCCGGCGGGCATCGTCCGCTCCTGTTCGGCAATGCCCGGATCATCACCGGCGACGCCCTGATCGGCGATTTCGACCGCGGCGACGTCCTGCTCGGTGGCGCTCGTGTCCGGCAACCTTCGCAATCCTGTCCGTGTCTCGCGACGACTCGGAAACAGATGTGCTGCAACGATTCATCGATGATGCCGACGCCGCGCACACGGTCGTCGTCGACGGTGAGATAACCCTCTGGGGCGGTCGATCGGTCCACGCCGACGACCCGACGGAGACCCCGACCGCCACGGACGTGGCATCGGACCGTCATCTCGGAACTTGGATCGACGAAACGGATTTCGTGCACCAGCACCTGACCGCGGACGGTCGCTACGACGAGACCCGCGGTGGACGCCCGCATGCATATCAGGGCTCCTATCGGATCACCGGCGGCCGCATCGACTACCGCGACGACCTCGGATTCTGGGCCTTCGGCGAATTCGTCGACGGCACCCTGCAGCACGCCGGTTACACCTTCCACCGCGCCTGACACTCATCGGAAAGCCACCACAATGAAGACAACTCTCGCCGATTTCACCGCGGCCCACGACAGCGACCGTCCGATCCTGCTGACCGGTGGCGCCGTCGTCACCATGGACCCCTCGATCCCGGACCTCGATGCCGGCGACGTCCTGCTCGTCGGCCCGCAGATCATCGCGATCGGCGCCGACCTACGCTCCGATCCCGGGCACGGTGCCGCAGCAGCCTCGGCACTCGTGGTCGACACCCGCGGCGCGATCGTCGGCCCCGGTTTCGTCGACACCCACCGTCACGCCTGGGAAGCGCAACTGCGCCGGAGCATTCCCGACGTTTCCGACCTCGGCGAATATGTCATGTCGACCCTGGCCGGCGTCGCCCCGAACTACGCACCGGAGGACATGTACATCGGTACCCGTCTGGCCGCGCTGACCGCGCTCGACTCGGGCATCACCACCATGCTCGACTTCTCGCACAACTCCCGCACTTCCGCGCACTCCGATGCTGCACTGAATGCGCTCATCGACACCGGAATTCGGGGCGTGCATGCCTCGATGGGTCCTCACTTCGGTGAGTGGGATCGTCAATGGCCCAAGGATATGAACCGGTTGGTGAGCGACTTCCACGGCGCCGCAGACGGTCTCGTCACGGTGCGGCTGGCCGCCCTGGCGACCGACGAGATCGCCGGACCTGCGATCGCCTACGGGCCCGAACTCGCTGCTTTCGCACGTGATCTCGGTGTGTGGACGAGCATCGACGCGGTTTTCGGGATACCGTCGTCGGAGGCGATCCTGCGCTGGGCACGGATGGGGATCCTCGATCCGACCCTCACCTTGATCCATGCGACCGGCCTGACCCCCGAGGCGTGGACGGCGATGGGGGATGCCGGTGTCACGGTTTCCCTCGCCCCGACCTCCGACGCCCAGATCGGCCTCGAATCGGCGGTGCCCGCTGTGGACGAGGCTCTCGCCGTCGGGATCCGGCCGGGTCTGAGCATCGACGTGGAGGTCGCGCTCGCGAGCGACATGTTCACCCAGATGCGGACCCTGCATGCCATCCAACGCATGCGCGCCACCAATGCTGCATACGGAACGGAGGAGACCCGCAACCGGATCACCACCCGCGACGTCCTCGACTTCGCCACCCTGCAAGGCGCGCATGCCAACGCGCTCGGGCACGTCACCGGTTCGCTGACACCGGGCAAGGAGGCCGACCTGCTCATCGTCCGCGCCGACGACATCAACAACATGCCGCTCAACGACGCCGTCGGCACCCTCGTGCTCGGCTCCGACGCACGCAACATCGACACCGTCCTCGTCGCCGGCAACCCGCGCAAGTGGGCGGGTTCGCTGGTCGGCGAGGACATCGACGCCCTGCGCGAGGCCGTGATCCGTTCCCGCAACGCCATCATCGGGCGGGTGGCGGCGACACTGTGACGACCTCCAGGGAAGTGAAGGACATGAAACAAGCCGGGCACCCGTTCGTCGGACTGTGGGTGACCGCCGACGGTAACATCCGCCAGCGTCTGCTGCCGGAGGGGCGATACGTCGAGGCCCGCGGCAGCCGGGAAGCTGCCTACACCGGTGACTACCGGATCGAAGGAACGATGATCTACTACCGTGACGACACCGGCTTTTCCGCCGACGGTGAGTTCCGCGACGACGTGCTGTACCACGCGGGAATGGTCATGTATCGGCACCTGAGAGCGCGGCAATAGGAGTGCCGATCCGGACGATGGTCATGCGGGCCGTTCGGTCGCAGCCAGGAGCTCGTGCAGCACGCCTTCCTGGAAAGTCCGTGCTTGCCGACCTGAAGGCGGAAGCTCACCGGAGCGTGCTGCGATGGACTGTTCGATCGCCTCGACCGGCTGGTAGCCGGTCCCGAGTAACCGTCGGCCGGCGTCGATTTTGGACAGCCACTTCCCGTAGCGATGTCGAACCAGCGCGCGACAGGCTCCGAGGACCGCGTCGTCGGCTCCGGGTGCGGGCCGGTCATCGGCTGGGCCGGGCAGCGCCATCCACCAGCGCAGCGAGTCGACCAATAGGCTCTGTAGTTCCTCCGGTGCCAGCTCGGCGAATGTCTCCGGGGCCGGCGGTCCCGCCAACACCCGGCCGCTCTGGTGCAGGATGCTGCGGTCCAGTCCGTACCAGAACGTCCCGTCGGCTGCCGGGCGGTCTGTGGGCTGAAGTGTCTGCCGGAAGGTCATGTCCGGCCCGTCGTTCAACTCGAGCTCGAAGCCCGGTTCTCCGGTGCCCGACTGCGCCGTAGCTATGGTGTAGACCACCAGTTCCAGACCTCGGGCCGGACATGGCAGGGCGCTGTGCCGCAGCCGAGCGATCAACTCCCGCTTCATCGTTTCGCTCAGGGGGTCGCGGCAGAGCAGGGCGATGTCGATGTCGCTGCGGCCGGGATGGAAGGCGTTCAGGGCGAGCGACCCGGCCGCGTACGCCCCGACGAACTCCGCACCGAGCACCTCCCGGGCAGTGTCCACGACGGCTTCGAGGTATGGCTCTACATCGATATTCGGCACCACCCCATCATGCGCGGCACACCGTGCCGTGCACACGATGCATGCCTCTACGTAGTGAGGCGCACGATGCAGGCCACCCAAGTATGGTCACTGAGCTTTCCGGTCTCCTCCGTGATGGCCCACGTCCGCAGACCTGTGCAGGCCAGGTCGGAAGCGATGTGATCGATCCACGGCCCGTGCTCGACCTCACCACCGGTATGCAGACTCCATCGGCTCATTACCGCCATGGATCGTGGATTACCCCGGTAACCGTGGTTCGTGTCGACAGGCCACGCGAGCATGCCACCGAAGCGCCTCGATCCGCAACCGAGAGGCGACCAAATTACTGGTTGACACAACAAGTTCTTGGTATCTGGCACAGTACATCGACAGTCTGATCTCGGTCGCACGTTTTGGTAAGGAATGACAGGGCACGTGTGCCGAAAACTATTGTGGGAAAATCGGTTTAATCATAAGGCTATGACTTGGTGTATCTGATGTGGCCCGATCGGTTCGGATGGGGCTGAAGAGTTGAGACGCTCTACTTCCGGAGGGAAGGACTGGGTCGGGGATGAGCGCTGGAGTTTGGCTGCTTATGTCAAACACGCGTGGTGGTGCGCTAATTGTCATTAGCGCACCATCGCCCCCGAAACACCTGTTGAGCGCCTTTTCCTGCTCGAGAGCGTCGGTGCGGGACGGTAGGCTCCTGTTTCGTGCCCGATGACCTGATCAGCCACCGTCCGGACGACGTTTCCGTGCCTGTGCCGACCGAGTCGGCCCCAGCTGCGCCGTCGGTGCCGGTGTTGCCGACCGAGACCCTCGTGCAGGTGGCCGGGACAGCGGGGCGGTCGCGGTCGGAGTCGACCCGCCGCAACTACGCCGCCGACTGGCAACGCTTCACCGCCTGGTGCCAGCGCGAAGGACACGCCCCGCTGCCGGCGCATCCGCTCACCGTCGCCGCCTACCTCCACGACGCGGCATCGACGGTGTCGGAGGTGGGGGAGCGGGCCTACTCACCCTCGACGTTGGCCCGCTGGGTCGCCGGGATCGGCTTCCACCACCGCCGCGCCGGCCACCCCGCCCCCGGAGCGGACGAGCTGGTCACCGCGACCCTGTCCGGGATCCGCCGGGACTATGCGGCGGCGGGGGAGCGGCCCCGCACCCCGCGGGCGCCGTTGCTCACCGCCGACATCGTCACCATCGTCGAGAAGATGCGCGCCGATACCGGCAGTTGGGCCGCGGAGGTCCTCGAACGCCGCGACTCCGCCATCTTCTTGGTGGGCTTCGCCGGGGCGTTTCGCCGCAGCGAACTCGTCGCGCTCACCTGTAGCGACGTGTCGCTGCACCGGCTCGACGGGCTGCACATCAAACTCCGGAAATCGAAGACCGATCAGGAAGGGCGGGGGAGTATCCGGGCCCTGCCGTTCACGCACAGCCACGTCAGTTGCCCGCCGTGTGCGTGGATGCGGTGGGCGCAGGTCGTCGCCGCCTTCGACACCGGGGGCCGCCCCGCCGTCATCCGGCTGCTCCGCACCGCCGAACCCTTCGAGGCGCACGTCTGCCGGGGATCGCGACCACGCATGGCGCCGTCCTCGCCGTGGTTGCGGGCGATCCGCAAGCACGGCAACCTCTCCGACACTGTCCTGTCGGGGGCGGCGGTACACAAAGCGATCCGGCGCCGCGCCGAACAGGCCGGCTACGACCCCGACATCGTCAAACAGCTCGGTGGTCATTCGTTGCGGGCCGGATTCGTCACCCAGGCCTTCCGCAACGGCGCCTCCGCGCACGCGATCATGCGCCAGACCGGTCACACCACCCCCGCCATGCTCGAGACCTACGCCCGCGAACACGCACCACTCATCGGCAACGCCGTCACCAATCTCGGCCTGTGACCGTGAGCGCCAGCGCCGGACGAGAGTTCTTCCGCAGCACCGATGTTCACGATGCCGACCTCGACCTGCGGATCCCCGCCCGCTACCGCCATGACTGGGCCCTGTTCACCGACTGGTGCACCGCCGCCGACCACCATCCCATCCCCGCCGCACCCGAATCCCTGGCGTTGTTCCTGCACGAGCACCCGGCCGTGGTCGCGACGCAGCGGCGCCGCTTGTCGGCGATCAACGCCGTCCACACCGGGCACGGCTATCCCGCCCCGGGGCGGACCGAGATGGTGCGCCGGCACCTCGACACCACTCGTGCTTCGCGTCTCGACCGGCTCGGGCGCCTTCTGGTGCAGCGGGCGGCCGAACTACCTGTCGAGGGATGGCCGAGCGGACTGTTCGGCCGCCGCGACGCGCTCCTGCTGGTCCTCGCCGCCACCGGCATGACCTTCACCGACCTCACCCGGCTGCGCCGCCGCGACCTCCGCCTCGACGGCAACACCCTCGTGGTTACCACCCGGACCGGCGAAAGATTCCGTCTCCCACCGGATTCCGAGACCGGGGACAACCCCGCGGTCGCGATCTACCAGCGGTGGGCGCAGATCCAGGCGTTCCTCGACCAGTATCCCGGCACCCATCTGCTGCGCCATCACCTCACCGACCCGAGCGAGATCATCACCGATCCGCTCGATGCGGAACAGGCTCGGCAACCGCTGTTGTGTCCGATCGACCGCTGGGGACACCTCCCACACGCGCAGCCGATGACCCCGCAATCGGTGTCGGCGCTGACCCGGGCGCACCTGTCCGGCCGGGCCCCGGTACGGAAGGTGTTGCCCGTTCCCCCGCAAGACGATGTCGACGCTTGGGTCGAGCCTGAGATCGACCTCGACGCCGGCTACTACGACCGCGGTACCACCGCCCGCCGCCGCGATCACCAGACCCTCGAAGACCTCACCGACGTCTTCGACGAGATCGAAGCCCGCACCGATGCGCTCCTCGAGGACCTGATGGGGGTGCTTGAGGGACTGTGAAGGGAGTCTGATGGAGTCGCCCGCTGGACGTGCACGCATGCCGTGCATTCATGCAGTTGTCGTCGGTCTTGATTCTCTCCGACGCATCCCACAGGAGTGCGCCAGAGCCACAGTTAACGAGCGCCGTCGATCAGGACAAGGCAGAACCGGATCCCGCCGAGCCGGTCGCCACGCCCGCCAACCACAGTGCAATGCACTCCGGCGTAAAGCGCTCCCACTTGCACAAGTTGAGGGCAGGCACGGGTGGGGCGGTGTCCGCAGCAGCGGTACCCATCGAACCCGCTCCGAGCGCGGCGGTCACAGCGGTCACGACGACGAACTTGCGCAGCATCAGGTGCCTTCCATAGACGTACATTCTGTGACATCGGAGATGGAGCACTTCGTTACCACAGTATCGATGCGGTCACCGAGGGAAAACCGATGCCATGCTCTTCGAAATCGGTGACCACCTGAAGCAGATGAGACAGGTGAGCGTCGAAGGTGGATTCGGCCAGATGACTAACGGTGGCGAGGTCACACGTGCGCAGCGGAACTGTGTCGGTCTGTGCGGACAGCACGGCGCCATTCGGTCTCTCGCAGCAATCGCAGTCCGTTGAGACCGACGAGGATGGTGGAGCCTTCATGACCCGCCACTCCCAGCGGCAGCGGCAGCGTGCCGACAAGGTCCCAGGTCACCAGGACCACGATGACCGAGGCGGCGATGACGAGGTTGGCGATGACCAGGCGTCGAGCCCTCCGGGCCAGGTGGATCACCGCAGGGATGGCGGTGAGGTCGTCACGGACGACGACCGCGTCGGCGGTCTGCAAGGTCAGATCCGATCCCGCGCCACCCATGGCGATACCGACATGCGCAGCGGCCAGCGCGGGAGCGTCGTTGATGCCGTCTCCGACGACGACCACTTTCGCTCCGTCGGCCTGCAGCGCGCGTACGGCGGCGACCTTGCCGTCGGGCAGCAGCCCGGCCTGCAGGCGCAGCGGCTCAGCGATCAGATCGGCGACCTCGGAATAGGTCTAGCTGCCGAAGAGCGTGTCGAACTGGCGAGTGCTGCCTCTGTCGACCGGCTGGGCCGTGGACGCTGTACGGGTTGCTGTTCACGATCGTGCTCCTATTCGCGCTCCAGGGCGAACAGATCACGTCGCAGCCATGGGACGTCGTGCGCATCGCTCTGCCTCTGCTCACCTATTTTGTCCTCATGTGGGGCGGCGGGTTCCTGTTCGGCGCCGCGATCGGTCTGGGCTACGAGCGCACCACCACCCTGGCGTTCACCGCCGCGGGCAACAACTTCGAACTGGCCATCGCAGCCTCGGCGACAGTGACCGTAGGATCGAAGGAGCTGCAGCGTGCGCCGTGTTCGTCCCAGGGACTCCTGGTGGGTCTGTGGAGGTCACCACGAGAGTTCGCGACAGCGTCCCTCGCCGTCGTGGGGTTCGACCTGCAGGGTGGCGTGTTCGAGGCCGAAGCGTTCCGCCAACAAGGTTTGTGCCGCTGTGAGCACGGCTGTGGAGTCCGCGTCGGATTCGGTGACCAGATGTGCAGAGGCCACTTCCATGCCCGAGGTAAGAGTCCAGACGTGCAGGTCGTGGGATTCATGGACTCCAGGAAGGGCATTAAGGGCGGCGTTGACCTCGGTGATGTCGATACTCTTCGGGGCTTGTTGGAGCAGTATGCCGATCGCGTGTCGGCCGAGATTGTAGGCCCGGGGCAGGACGAAGAGTCCGATGGCGACACCGATGAGCGGGTCGGCGTACCGCCAGCCGAACACGATGGTCACCACACCGCTGATAAGCACGCCGACCGAACCGAGCATGTCGGCCAGGACTTCGAGGTAGGCCCCGCGGACGTTGATGCTCTCCTTGGCGCCGGCGCGCAACAGGAGAAACGAAATGACGTTCATGGTGAGGCCGACCACGGCAACGATGGTGACGGGCAGGCCGGGGACTTCGGGTGGGGCGGACAGTCGTTGGAGGGCTTCGTAGAGAATCCAGAGGGCGACGCCGAACAGCAGGAGTGCGTTGAGCAGGGCGGCGAACACTTCGGTGCGGTACAGGCCGAAGGTCCGGTCCGGTCGGGTGCGGGCACGCTGGGCGACGGTGATAGCGGTGACGGCCATCAACACGCCGAACACGTCGGTGAACACGTGCGCGGAGTCGGAGAGCAAGGCCAGCGACGAGGTGGAGAGTCCGACGACGACCTGGAGCACAAAGGTCACCAGGCCCAGGGCCACGGCGATCCACAACCGTCGGACGTGTCGGCCGGAGGCGCTGGTGGCTTGGGCGGGCGAGAGGCCGTGTCCGTGTCCGTGGCTCATCGTTTTCCTTTCTCAAGACACCGACATCATATAGTCATATGCGCATGAATATATAGGATGGTCGCGAAAATTGGATCGGCACGATCAACTATCCTTCATAGTATTTCGGCGGCGAGGCGCGGCCTGCAGGTTCGGCCGGCGGGAACGGGCGAACAACGGACGAGGTGAGGTTTTCCGTGGCAGGTACCAGTAGAGCTGTAGTCGGCATGATGGTCTCTTGGACGGCAGGCGCGGCCCTGGTGGCGGCCGCCCTGGCGGCCGTGTCGAGCAGCGAGGTTCTGCGGTTGCTCGGGCTGCCGGATCCAGGAGTGCTCACGAGATACGGACTCCCGGCCGCCACCGCGATAGGGGAAGTGGCGGCGGTGGTGATGATCGGGTCGTTGCTGGTGGCGGCGGTGCTGGTACCACCACAGCGTTCCGGGCTGCTCGATGTCGACGGTTACCGCGCGGTGCGGACTGCGGGCGCGGCTGCAGCGCTATGGGCAGGATCGGCGCTGGTGCTGATTCCTCTGTCGTTGTCGGACACCTCCGGCCAACCACTGAGCACCGTGTTCGCCGATCCGGTTCCGTTCGTGCAGTCGGTGGGGCAAATCGAGGCATCCACCGCCTGGCTGTGGACCGCGTGTATGGCTGCCGCGGTGGGGCTGGGATGCCGCCTCATTCTGCAGCACCGGTGGACACCGTTGTTGCTGGTCCTGGCGGTAGGGAGCCTGATGCCACGCGCGTTGACGGGACATTCCGCCGGGGGCGGATCGCATGATCTTGCCACCAACAGCCTGATACTTCATCTGGTGGCGGCCGGACTGTGGGCCGGGGGATTGGCAGCGTTGGTGTTGCACGCCGTGCGTGGTGGCGGACATCTCGATGTCGCCACACGCCGGTTCTCCGCGCTGGCGACGGTGGCATTCGTGGTGATGGCTGCGTCGGGAATAATTAATGCTCTGGTGCGGGTTCCGCTTCGGGAGTTTCTGTCCGGCCCCTACGGACTTGTGGTCCTGGCCAAGGTCGTCGCACTCGGTGTAGTGGGGTGGCTGGGCTGGCGCCAACGGACGGTGGCGATCACGGCTCTGGCCGCCGACGCGTCGAATCGGGGGACGTTCATACGCTTGGCGGTAATCGAATCTGCGGTCCTGACGGCCACGATTGGACTCGGGGTGGCGTTGGGCCGTACTCCGCCGCCATTGGGCGAACGTCGCGAACCCAGCCTGGTCGACGAAGTCTTGGGGTACGGGTTCGATGGTGCCCCGACGCTGGGCAGGTTGCTGACGGAGTGGCGGTTCGATCTGTTACTGGGAACCGCAGCGGTCGTGCTGGCAGCGCTCTACCTGCTGGGAGTGCGGAGGCTACGTGCAGTGAGGCAGCCGTGGCCGGTCCGGCGCACCGTGTCCTGGCTTCTCGGCTGTCTAGTGTTGCTTCTGGTGACATCCTCCGGGGTCGGGCGCTACGCCCCGGCGGCGTTCAGCGTGCACCTGCCCGCATCCGCAGCGCTGGCGATCGTGGTGCCCATGTGCTTGGTTCTGGGCGCTCCGCTCACCTTGGCGGCCCGCGCGGTTCGCTCCGGCCCCAGCGATGCAGTTCCAGGAGCCCGCGACTGGATGCGGGCGATTTTCGCCAGCACCGCACTGCGATGGGTGACCCATCCCCTGGTGGCCGCGGTGGTGCTCGTGGGCACCTTCTACCTGTTGTATCTCGGAGGACTGTACGACGGCGGCTCCTACCCGGGACGCATGGTGCTCGATATGTGGTTGCTGGCGGTGGGGTTGGTCTTCTTCTGGGTCACCGTCGGGATCGATCCTGTCCCCGTGCCGCAGGGACCGTTGACGCGCGTGGGAGCAGTGGCGGTCGCGCTGGCCGGCTACGCGTTCTTTCTGGTCGCCCTGATCATGGCGGATTTTGTGATCGCCGCCGAGTTCTATACCTCACTGCAACTGGGTTGGTTCGACGACTTGGCTGCCAATCAGCGACTCGGTGGAAACCTGGCGTGGGCCGTCGGCGAGCTACCGCTGCTACTGGCCACCGTGCTCGCGCTCGTGCGATGGAGTTCGATCGAAAACCAGCGTGCCCGGAAGCGGAACGACCAGGTCGACCGCGAGGGAGATCGCGAACTGGCCGCGTACAACGCGATGCTGAACGGACTGCACCCACACTCTCGTACCGCGGCAGCAGCCGACGCCGCTGACTCCGGCCACGACCCCAAGCGCGAATCGGAGACCGGGTAACGATCCGGTATTGAAACTATGCAGAATAGTAGTAACGTGTCGGTGTCCGTCACCGTTTCGTTATCACGCGAGCGGGTGCCTTCTTGAGGATGCGATCTTGGCCCGACACCGTAAACCAGAGCCCCAACTCGTCGTTCCCCGCCGCTCTGACTGTAGTACTGCAGCGTGGCCTGTTCCCGAGCCGACCGATCCCATCGACGCAGGTCGCGATGACGCTGCTTTCCCGACGACAGTGGCTGTCCTGGACCCGGCAGAACGTCTCGATATCGAGCATCGGGATGCCCTTGCCGAGCATGCGGACGCCCTCGCCCCGAGGCCGATCCGAAGCAAAGGCGCGCATCGCCGAACGAGCCCAGGAACCAGCGGACGCGTGCTGGCCGTGTCGGTAGCGGCAGGCGCGCTGCTGGCAGCAACGACCTCGAGCGCCCATGCCGCCTCGGTCCCTCCCACGGTCAGCGACGAGATCGAGGCCGCGTCGCAACCCTCAGCCCCTACGGATGTGCTACCCCAGGCCCCCCAGGTGTTGCAGGCCGTGCAGGTGCCGATGCTGGCAGACTTCGCGGATCAACTCGACCGGGCACGGATCCGGGAGGAGCGCCGACTCATGCAAGAGGCCGAGGCGCGCCGCCCGAAAACGCTGATGCCTGTCAGTGGCACGCTCACGTCGAACTTCGGACCCCGCTGGGGCACGAGCCACTACGGGCTCGACATCGCCAACTCGATCGGCACCCCGATCGTCTCGGTGACCGATGGCACGGTACTCGAGGCCGGTCCCGCCTCCGGCTTCGGACTGTGGGTACGAATCCTGCAGGACGACGGCACGATCGGGGTGTTCGGGCACATCGATCAGGCCTTGGTTTCTGCAGGTCAGCGCGTGCGAGCCGGGGAACAGATCGCCACCGTGGGCAATCGGGGACAATCGACCGGGCCACATCTGCACTATGAAGTGTGGGGACCGGACGGCCAGAAGGCCGATCCCATGGCATGGTTGAACGCACGAGGGGTTCAGATCGCGTCAGATGCACGCACATAGATAAGGGATAATCGGCGAATGTCTGCGAGGGAAGCCATACACAGGTTGGGGGGTCTCGAAGCCGAGGTGATGAACGAACTGTGGTCGACCGACGAGCCACAGTCGGTCCATGGCCTGGTCGAACGGCTTCGCGATCGCAAGGAATTCGCCTACACCACCATTTTGACCGTGGTCACCCATCTGTATGAGAAGGGCTGGGTGCAGCGAGAAAAACGCAGTCGCGCCTACTACTATTCGCCCTCACGCAGCCGGGAGGAAGCCACCTCCGAGGCACTGCGCGCCCTGCTCGACAGCAGCACCGACCCCAGCGCGGTGCTGCTGCATTTCGCCAAGACGGTCAGCGACCGCGAATACGATGCCCTGCGCCGGGGCTGGACGGGCCGGGCCGCCGACCAATGACATTGGCCCTGGTCCTGTTGCTCGGCGCCGCCCTGATCTCGATGGCGGCCCCGCGAATGCTCGGTCCGCTCGCCGCCACCTCCGTGCCTCCCGGAGTCCTGCTGGCGGCGTGGCTGGGCAGCATAGCCGGGGCCTTGTTCTTCGGCGCCTCCGCGGTGGTCACCTTGGCCTGGCCCGACCATGCGCCTGCCGAGACCGCGGTCGAGGCCGTGGTGCGGTGTCTGTCCGCGGTTTCCCACGCGATGCAGCCGTGGATCACCGAAACCCTGGCCGCTACCGGAGCCCTGGCCCTGCTCACCATAACCGTGCGAGCCGTGATCCTGGGTCGGCGGTACACCAGAGAACAAACCCGTCTACTCGACTACCACCGTGATGTGGTCTCCATCGTCGCCCACTCCCGCGACGACGGTGTGATGTGGCTGGCGCACCCGATGCCAATGGCCTACAGCGTGGCCGGCCGACCCGGATTCGTGGTGGCTACCGACGGGCTCTCGCAGTGTCTGAGCGGTTCCGAACGCGATGCTGTCCTGGCCCACGAGCGGGCACACCTGCGAGGCAGTCACCACCTGATCGTCACCACATGTGACATCTTGGCCGCGGTGCTTCCGGCAGTGCCGTTGTTCGCCGCCGCCCCGGCCGCGGTCAAAACCCTGGTCGAACTGACCGCTGATCAGCACGCTGCCCGCGCCACCAGCACGGCGACGGTGTGCTCGGCGCTGACCGTGGTCTCCGCTTCGACATTGCCGCAGCCGGCCGGGACCTTGGGGTTGAGCAACGAGATCTCGCTGCGACTGCTCAAGCTGCGCGTGAGCTGGCGGACGCGGTGCCCGAAGGTGTCGTACGCCACAGCTGCGGCGTTGTCGATGGCGATGCCTGTCGCTACCGCGCTGGTCGGGCTGGCGGCGACCTCCGCGGCCGTGTGCCTGACCCTCGCTCAGGCATGATCCGGCACGGGCGACCGAACCGACCCTAATTACTATGCAGCATAGTAATTAGGTACGCTCGAGGGCGTCTCATCACCGTGCGCTCGCGCGAAACTTCGGATCGGACAGCACATGACCGCTCTCGCCCCGCCACCCTGGCCTGCCGCTACCCGCCCCATGCCGGCGCGGCGCGGCCCCAAGGGTGCGTTCATCCACAAAATGATCACCACGACCGACCCGAAAGTACTGGGTCAGATGTACCTGGTGACCGCGTTCGCGTTCTTCGCGATCGGAGGCCTGATGGCCCTGATCATGCGCAGCGAACTGGCCGCGCCGGGTCTGCAGTTCCTCTCGAATGAGCAGTACAATCAGCTGTTCACCATGCATGGCACGATCATGCTGCTGATGTACGCCACTCCTGTGGTGTTCGGCTTTGCCAACTACATCCTTCCACTGCAGATCGGCGCGCCCGATGTCGCATTCCCCCGGCTGAACGCCTTCAGCTACTGGCTGTATCTGTTCGGATCCCTCGTTGCAGTCGGCGGCTTCATCACCCCCGGCGGCGCCGCCGACTTCGGCTGGACCGCGTATGTGCCTTTAAGCACGGAAGTGCACTCCCCCGGCATGGGCGCAAATCTATGGATCGTGGGCCTGGCCATCTCAGGACTGGGCACCATCCTGGGCGCAGTCAACTTCATCACCACCATCGTGTGTATGCGAGCCCCCGGCATGACGATGTTCCGGATGTCGATCTTCACTTGGAACATTCTCGTCACCTCCATCCTGATCCTCATCGCCTTTCCGCTGCTGACCGCAGCGTTGATGGGGCTGCTATACGACCGGGTACTCGGCGGTCACCTCTTCGATCCCGCCACCGGCGGAGTGATGCTCTGGCAGCATATGTTCTGGTTCTTCGGTCATCCCGAGGTCTACATCATCGCGCTGCCGTTCTTCGGCATCGTCTCCGAGATTTTCCCGGTGTTCTCCCGGAAGCCGATCTTCGGTTACACCGGCCTGATCTACGCCACCCTCGGCATCGCGGCCCTGTCGATCGCGGTGTGGGCGCACCACATGTATGCCACCGGCGCGGTGCTGCTGCCGTTCTTCTCGTTCATGACCTTCCTGATCGCCATCCCGACCGGAGTGAAGTTCTTCAACTGGATCGGCACCATGTGGAAGGGGCAGTTGACTTTCGAATCACCGATGTTGTTCTCCGTGGGTTTTTTGATCACCTTCCTCTTCGGCGGCCTGTCGGGCGTGATCCTGGCCTCCCCTCCTATGGACTTCCAGCTGCACGATTCGTACTTCGTGGTGGCGCACTTCCACTACGTCGTGTTCGGCACCGTGGTGTTTGCGACCTATGCGGGTATCTACTTCTGGTTTCCGAAGATGACCGGTCGAATGCTCGACGAGCGCCTAGGCAGGTGGCATTTCTGGTTGACATTTCTGGGCTTCCATTCCACCTTTCTCGTCCAGCACTGGCTGGGCAATGAAGGCATGCCCCGCCGGTACGCCGACTACCTGCCCTCGGACGGATTCACCACCCTGAACACGATTTCGACGATCGGATCTTTTGTCCTCGGTGCCTCGGTGTTGCCATTCGTGTGGAACATCTTCAAGAGCTACCGCTACGGGCAGATCGTCACTGTCGACGACCCCTGGGGCTACGGCAACTCGCTCGAATGGGCGACTACCTGCCCGCCGCCGCGACACAACTTCACCGAACTGCCGCAGATCCGCTCCGAACGGCCGGCGTTCGAGCTGCACTACCCGCACATGGTCGAACGCATGAGGGCCGAGGCACACGTGGGTTTCGGTGGTGCGCCCAGGAGCACCGAAATCGCTAAGCGTGAGCTTGCCGAACCGCGGAGCACCGGCGAGGCCTCGGCACGCACCGATAAGAAGGAATAAATCGTTCGCCGTCTCGGCGCCGAAAGATCGGAAAATACCGTTGAAGACCAACATGCCGGTGGTGACCGTGCCGGCAACAGACCGAGCCACCGCGGCATTGGCCGACTGGCTCATCCGAGACCTGACCGCCGTGACGCTCGAGCATGCAGGGCTTCCGGATCCTCAACGGTTACGTCGCCTGCCGCCGATCACCGCCGCGCACATCGGCAAGCCGGGTAAGTTGCGCCGACATGTGCGTGCGTTGGAACATGTTCTCGGGCAGGTGGATCGGCATCTTCGTGCCGGTGCGCACCTGCGCGAGCATGGCCTAGGAACCGAGTCGGTACCGGCCGTGCCGACAGAGCTCTTCGACGTGGCGGCGGACCTGGCCGGCACCGTCGTCGAGCGTGGCAGTCCGGCTGCGGCACTGGCCAATCGGGCGGTGCTGCTCGCGGCCGGAGTTATCGGCCGGGGGCTGGGGGTAGTCGATGCCTCCGCGACCTGGTCCGCTACCGCGGGGTCGTATTGCGCGATCATTGCGCAGTTGTGGCGGGACGAGCCCCAGGCACAGGTGCTGGTCGATCCCGGGTAGAGGGCTGGTGCCTGGTCCGAGGGGTGCGGGTACCTGCGCCGGTCGGTCCTCGGACGGATCGGGCTGGATCCATCCGAGGGCCGACCGGTCTGCTCCGCTTTGGACGGTCGCGGTCACCGGAACATTTTCCCAGGGCGGAGGTCGAGTTATGAGCGAGTCGGGTGACCGTAGTGATCCGGACGAGGTACAGCCCGGCGACGAGTCGACTGTCTACCCCGATCCGGTCCACCGTCGACAGGAGCTGGCGGCCGCCGAAAAGAGGGTCGCCGGACAGATCGATCCCGGGATGCGTGCGGTGGTGGTCGCTGCAGTGGTGGTGGTGGTGGCGGTCTCGTTCTCACTTCCGCACAACGGTGGCGCCAACGGCTGGCAGGTGCTGGCCGGCTCTACGGTGGCACAGGCCGAAACCATCACCCTTCCTTCGCGGATCTTTTTGGTGCTGGCAGCGGTGTTCGGGATCGTGCTCTCGATGCTGGCGCTGGTGACCCGACGATGGGTGCTGGCCTGGTTTGCCAGCGCCGGGTGCACGCTGGCGATCGTGTTCGGTGTGCTTGCCGTGTGGTCGCGGCAGACCCTCGATCCCGTCGCCGGTGGGGCCGGCCCGGGCATCGGCTTGTTTTTGGGGTGGGGAGCGATGACCGTCCTGGCGTACCACTGGATCAAGGTGGTTTGGGCGCGGTCGTCGCAGATGGTCGAGGCCGAGGCTGCCCGTCGGGCTGCCGAATCCGAGCTGCCCGAGCAGTACCTGCACCGGCTTCCTCCACCACGCGAGGACGGCACGTAGTCGTCCGAGCATTCCCGCGCGCCTCGCAAAAGGTACCTCGCGATGGGGAGAATATCGCTCGATGCGCCGTGAGTGAGCGGAGGCTGCCGCTACCCGGAAACTTTTGTCAGATCAGGGTTTGCCAGTACGGCCAGAAGGCGTGCGCTACCAGGGCGGATACAGTCAGCGTCCAGACGGTGGGGACCACTGCATGCAGCCGGTGCAGCCGCTGCCATGACCGCAACGGTCGATGTTTTTGCACCGCCTCGAGGTGCAGCAGGCAATACCACCAGCCGAGCACGCTGACCAGCCACACCACCATGCAGTACGGGCACAGCGCTTCGATCCGGTAGAGGCTCTGGAAAATCAGCCAGTGCACGAAGGCGACCGCCGCGGTCAGGCCGGCGAACAGGCCGTTCCAATACCAGCGGGGCACGCCGGCCCCGGCCAGGACCGCTACGGCGGTGGTCAGTACGACCGTGAAACCGATGACGCCCAGCAACGGATTAGGGAAGCCGAACAGTTCCGCTTGCCACGAGGTCATGATCGACCCGCAGCTGATGACCGGGTTGATGCTGCACGAGGGCCGATAGGCCGGATCGGCCAGCACGGCGAACTTTTCGACGGTGAGTACCAGCGAGGCTAGTAGCCCCGCTGCGCCGCAGACAACGAGGATCCAGCCCACCCCCGTGCTGCCGAGCGTCCGACCCGACGCCTCGTCGGTGGCAGGCGCCGCCGGACGCGTCGGGGCGCTCACTCGGCCAGCGCCGCGTCGATCCGGGCCCGTAGCTGTTCGTAGGTGGGCATGGGGGGCAGCTCGACGCCGTTGAGGAACAGGGTGGGTGTGCCTTGTACACCGAGGGTAAGACCGTCGTCGAAGTCCCGGTCCACGCGCGCGCTGACGGTGGGATCGTTGACGTCCCGCTCGAATGCGGCCATATCCAGGCCCAGTTGTTCGGCAAAACCCCAGAATACTTTTTCCTGGGACTGGCTCGACTCGCCCCACTGTGCCTGGGTGTCGTACATGAGCTGATACATCGGCTCGAGACGCCCTTGCCGGGCCGCGGCTTCGACGACCCGTGCGGCCAGATGGCTGTTGGTGTGGCTGGGAATGGGGAAGTAGCGGATCCCAAAGTCGATCCGCCCGACGTACTCGTTGCGGATTTGTTCCATCACCGGGTACAAGGCCCGGCAGGACTCGCATTCGAAATCAAGGAATTCGACGAGTTGGACCTTGTCGTCGGGGGCCGTGGACAAGGTACGGATATCTGGGGTCCACACCGGTGCCGTGGCAGCGCCGGGCGCCTCTTGGCCAGTCGTCCCGGCGTTCGTCCCGGCCCTATTGGTGTAGAGCAACACCGACAACAACACCACGAACAGGGCGACCAGAGCCGCGGACACTTTCACATTGGTCGTCAGTTTCATATTCTCGTCCGTCTCGGTGTCTGAGCGAGCCGGTAGCGTCACCGACCAACCGTAAAACTACGGTACATAGTAGATGGGCTAGGGTAGACCCCGATCAGCACCCTTTGCGTTCTCTCGACAGGCCACCGCGCCGGACGCTGCGCCGGGGTAGGGAGCCGAGAAAGTATGTTCCCATGACCAGACTCATCACGATCTTCGCCGCGGCCGCCGCGGTGCTGCTCCTCGGCGTCGCGCCCGCGCAAGCTCACAGCATGTTGATCGGTTCGACTCCCGCCGCCGACGCCACGGTGGCAAGTTCCCCGGACGGAATCGAACTCGAGTTCAACCAACCCATCAACACCGCTTTCGCCACCGTGACACTTACCGACAGTTCGGGCACTCAACGGGGAAGCTCCGAGGCGATTGTCGACGCAGAACGGGTGCGGCTGGCCATCCCGGAGCCCTTGACCGCAGGGGAGTATACCGTCGGCTACCGGGTCGTCTCCGCCGACGGCCATCCCATCACCGGTTCCTACGCCTTCACCGTCACCGCGGCGGCCGGGCAGACACCGACCTCCGAGGCTCAGGAGGCGTCCCCCTCGTCGGGCGCAGCCGAGCCCGAGACCACCGAAGCGCAGGTTGCCCCTGAGGACTCACAGTCCTCAGGCTCGTCGATTCCGTTGCTGCTGGGGTTCGCAGTACTGGGGGTGCTGGTCATCGCCGGGGGCACCTGGGCGGCAATGCGCGCCTTCCGGAAGAGCTGACACCGGACTCGGCGAGGAGGTGCTGCCCGCAGTCATCTCCTCGCCGGGACTCTGTGCACACCGCGACTTCTTGAAATTTCGGTTCCCCTGACTTTTAATTCAGGGAAACCTTTTGGAGGGCGGATGACGCTGACGCGCAATGTCGGGCCAGTGCAACGGTGGCGCCGTGGGACTCTTCTCGGACCGGCATTCGTCGCCTCTATCGCCTACGTCGATCCGGGCAACGTGGCCTCCAACGTCAGTGCCGGGGCCCAGTTCGGTTATCTGCTGGTGTGGGTCATCGTGGTGGCCAATGTCATGGCCGCGCTGGTGCAGTACCTGTCCGCCAAACTCGGTCTGGTCACCGGCAGGTCGTTGCCCGAGGTGCTCCGCGAGCGCATGTCCCTACCGGCGCGCTTGGCGTACTGGGGACAGGCGGAACTGGTCGCCATGGCTACCGACCTGGCCGAGGTCATCGGCGGCGCCATCGCCCTGAACCTACTGTTCGATCTCCCGCTACTGACGGGAGCGTTGATCACCGGAGCGGTCTCGTTGCTCTTGCTGCTGGTGCAGGACACGCGTGGTCAGCGCGGTTTCGAACGGGTCATCACCGGTCTGTTGCTGGTCATCGCGATCGGGTTCGTCACCAGCCTTTTCGTTGCCCCGCCCCCCGCCCACGCCGTGGCCGCAGGACTCGTGCCGCGCTTCGACGGTGCCGAATCGGTGCTGCTCGCGGCGGCCATGCTCGGTGCGACCGTGATGCCGCATGCGGTGTACCTGCACTCGGGACTGGTCCGGGATCGTCACGGTCATCCCGAGCCCGGTCCGCGACGGGCCGTGCTGCTGCGGGTCACACGCTGGGATGTCGGACTGGCCATGGTGGTGGCGGGCACGGTGAATCTGGCCATGTTGCTCACGGCCGCGACAACGTTGCAGGGCCGGGAGGGGGTCGATTCGATCGAGGAGGCGCACACGGCGCTGGGCCTAGAACTCGGCTCGACGGTAGCGCTGCTGTTCGCGCTGGGCCTGTTGGCCTCCGGGTTCGCGTCGACCTCGGTGGGTGCCTACGCTGGGTCCTTGATCATGGACGGGCTGCTGCGCAGACGGATACCGCTGCTGGCGCGGCGCTTGATCACCCTGGTGCCGGCGTTGGTGGTGGTCGCGCTCGGGACGGATCCGACCCGGGCCCTGGTGCTCTCGCAGGTGGTGCTGTCGTTCGGTATTCCTTTTGCGTTGATCCCTCTGGTGCGTCTGACCAGCGATCGGGCGCTGATGGGCATCGACGTCAACCATCGGCTCACCACCATGGTGGCGTGGGTTATTGCTGCCACGATCACGGCGCTCAATTTGGTGTTGATCTATTTGACGGCGCGGCCTTGACTGCGTCCGTTCCGAAACATCGGATTGATGAGGATCAGGGCCGGGGCCGTTTCGGTGGGTATTTTCGCTGGTTATCGATGATGCGGATCTCGTCGTTGATCCGGGTGCGCAGCCGATGCAGGGCTACCAGCGACACTGCTATCCCGGCGAGTACACCGACAAGGAGCGTCCACGTCAGCGACACCTCGAGTCCGAGAAGGTGGACGCCGGCCACCGCGGCGCCGGCGCAGCCGGCGACCACCGCCAGACGGACTGCGGTGTAGAGGAACACCAGGCGGGACACCCGCATGGTCGACGACTGTTTCATGATCGCTCCTGAGCGCCGACCCGGGACGGTGCCGGTCCGGGTCCTGGCAGTTTCGCCGGTCAGTTCATCGGTAAGGGTGCGGCGCCGTGGGCCGTAAGTAGTTGCTGCATCGTCGTCGATTCGGCTTGCTGGGTGTCGGCGATCTGTCGGGCCAGCGTCGTGACCACTTGTTCGGTGGCGTTGGCCGCGGCGTAGCGTGCCATCGGCAGGCCGCCTTGATGGTGCCGAAGCAGCAGTTGCAGGTACAGGGTGTCGAATGCGGGGCCGGTGGTGCGTCGTAGCGTGTCGAGTTCGGAGGTGGTGGCCATCCCGGGCATCCGTGGTCCTTGGATGGCCGATCCGGGCGGCATCGCCGCGTGCTCGGTCATACCTGCCGCCGTCCCGGCGCTGTCCTCGGTAGCGCGCATCCAGGTCATCGGTTCCCCGGCCGCCTGCAGCGGTCGGTCCCATACGGCCAACCAGCCCTGCATCGTGCCCCATTGGCCCTGCTGGGTGGTGAGCACGTCGTAGGCGAGGGTGCGGACCGCCGGGTCGGTCGCGTTGGTCAGCGCCATGGCCGACATTTCTACCGCCTGGCTGTGGTGCACCGACATGTCCTGGGCGAAGCCAACCTCGACCGAGTCCTGTGCAGGTGGCTCGGGATGACCGCCTCTCAGTCCCGAGGCACCGATACCCAGATAGAGACCGACGACGAGCGCGAACACACCCACGGCGAGCGTGCGGCCGAGCCTGGCCCATCCACCGGCAGCGGGAGCGGCGGGGGCAGTGAGGACGGGAGTGTCGTCGGACTCAGCCATTGCCGGGTCCGAGGTTCGAGCCTGTCGCCGGGGCGGCGGGGGCAGACTGCTGGCCCACGGTCATGGGGACGGCGTCCGGCCCCGGCGCGGACGCATCGAACGGCGGCGGAGCGCTCGGATCGAAACTGCCTGGAGTGGTGGAGCAGGTGGCACCTGCCTCGGGGTGGGTGTTGGGGTTTCGGCGCAAGGCAGTGATGAACTGGGCGAGTCGATCGTCTTCGGAGTCATCGAGCGCGAGGCGGTGGCCCCAGGACTGCACCGAGATCGGGGATGGCAAGCCCGGATAGGGCGACATCAGGGTGTAGGGCTGGCCGTCGACCTTCGCCTCCAATGTTGACACCTCGTCCCCGGTGACCTTCTGCGGGTCGTACGTAATCCACACCGCGCCGTGTTCGAGCGAATGCACCGCGTTCTCGCTGCGGATCGGTTCGGAATAAACCGTGCCGGTACAGGTGGCCCAGTACTGATCGTGTGGGCCCCCCATCGGGGGAGTCTGGTCGTAGGCCACCCGTTGCGGTGCCTGCACATGCGTTCCGGCCGGGTAGTCGATCTTCTCCACCCCGTCGATCACCGCAGACGGATCGGGGTTGTCCGCACTGGGCACGTACTTCTGGGCCTCGGTGCGTTCGGAGATCTTCGGGACGAGGTTGTACGCGATGGCCCCGATCAGGGCGATGATCACCACGGCAGCGCCGATCATCGGCCACGGCACCCGGTGCGAGTCGGCTAGGAGGAGCGGTCCCGGTCGCTTTCGGGGCGTCTGCGACTTCGGTTTGTCTGAGCTGTTCACCGCGTTTGCCTTCCTCGGCACCGATAGGCCGTCGCCCTACCGTAAATACTATAAATCATAGTTTTCCACGTGGGGGCCGTCGGAGGCTGCCATCGCCGAGCCGACGCGGCGGCTATGCCATCCGCGACAGGTCTGTCGGGGGTACACCCCGTTGCTGCAGCCACTGGGTCGGATCTACCTTCGTACCGGCCGGATCGGTGGTTTCGAAGTGCAGGTGCGGACCGGTGGACTGACCACGATTGCCGACGGTGGCGATCTGCTCACCGGCTTGCACACGCTGATCTACCTCAACCAGCGTTTCGTTGATGTGGCCATAGGTGCTGGTGGACCCGTCATCGTGCCGGACCTGGACCCACAGACCGAACCCGGAGGCCGGGCCGGAGTCGATCACGGTGCCCGAGGCGGCAGCATAGACCGGGGTGCCGATGCTGTTGGCGATGTCCAGACCGGCGTGGGACGAACCCCATCGCGGTCCGAACGCGGAGGTCAAGGTGCCCGAGACCGGAGCGACGGCGAGGGGCTGCAGTGTCGGTGTCGCCCAGGAGGCTGCGTTTGTCGGCACCGCTGAGCTCGACGGCAGGGCCGGAACAGTGGCGGCAGGGGACACTACCGCGGGAAAACCCGGAACCGCGGCGAGTTGGTCGAGCGCCGCCTCGACCTCCGGCAGAGCGGCCAGTGCTGCGAGTTCGGCTGGCAACGGGACCGGTGCAGGCGCGGCGGCATGCACACCACCCGAGGTCGGCTGGGCAGCCGCGGTGCCCGGAGCGAGAATCTGAGATCCCACGATCAGCAGTGCGCCGGTCGCGACCGACGATGCACATGCCCCGGTCGTGGCGCGGTTCGTCGGCGCCCGGTGCCGCCCCCGGCGTCCTTCGGATCCTGGCGCGGAACCCGGTTCTATATCGGTAAGGTAACGGATTTGGTTCCGGGTTGATGCATGGTGCCGTCCCACAATAACGCTCCTGACATGCTCTTTCGATGTAGATCCGCCGTTGCCGCGACGGGTAAGATAACGAAACGATATACTAAGAAGGCGCTAAAAACTACCTGTCTTAGTAATTGGGTGGGTGTGGGCCTTCTGGCGACCGATGAGCAGGATCCACATCACGGCCGCGGCGGCGAGCACCTCAGGGCCCGAACCGAGCCGGGTCGCCCAGGTCAGTCGGGTACCCAGGGGCAGCTCACCGACGAGGACGTCGGCGGTGAACATCGCACTGCGGTTGGTGACCGCGCCGTCGGGAGTGATCAGAGCGCTGACGCCGCTGGTAGCCGCGACCACCACGGACCGCCCGTGCTCTACCGCCCGTAGCCGAGACATGGCCAGCTGCTGGTAGGTCATCTCGGTGCGGCCGAAGGTCGCGTTGTTGGTGGGCACTACCAGCAACTGGGCGCCTGCCCGCACCGACTCGGCAACCGCATCGTCGAAGGCAACCTCGTAACAGGTCGCCACCCCCACCGGTACGCCGTTGAGCTCGACCCGGCCGGTACCGTCTCCGGGGATGAACCGGCCTGCCTGCGCGGCCGCCGGCCACAGGCGCTCGATCACCGGGCGCAGCGGCAGATATTCCCCGAATGGCACCAGGCGCCGCTTGAGGTGCCGGGCCCCGGGACCTGTCACCGGATCCCACACCAGCGCACTGTTACCGCTGGTGCCGTCCCCGTTGTCGAGCACGGCACCGACGAGGATGGGCACGCCGATGGCGGCAGCGGCCTCATCGAGCTCGGCGTGGGCATCGGCCTGACGCAGCGGATCGATGTCCGAGGAGTTCTCCGGCCACACCACCAGCTGCGGCCGGGGCGCGCGACCCGACGCCACGTCGACGGCAAGTCGTTCGGTCGCCGCGACGTGATTGTCGAGCACGGCCCGACGCTGGGCGTTGAAATCGAGCCCCATTCGCGGCACGTTGCCTTGCACGGCCGCGACCGTGACCGTCGATGCCGGGAAGCGGGCGGAGTCGCGCATCCCGACGAGCGGTGCCGCCGCAAATGCGACCGCTGCCAGCAGCATCGAACCCATCGCGACCGCAGGCCGCCGCTCGCGCGCAGCGATCACGGTTGTGACCACCGCGGTGCCGATCACCGCGACGGCGAAGCCCACACCGGCAGGCCCAGCAAGGGAAGCCAGCTGCAGAAGTGGCCCCTCGGCTTGCCCGAAGGCCAGCCGTCCCCACGGAAATCCTCCGAACGGAATCCGTGCGCGTATTGCTTCGGTGACCACCCAGGCGGCGGCAATCGATACCGGGGCCGCCGGGCGGCGGCTGAGCGCCGCGGCCAGGGCGCCGAATATCCCGACCGCGAGCGCCTCGATCGCTGCAAGCGCCAACCAGGGCACTGGTCCGACGTAGACACCGACCCAGGGCAGCAAGGGCAGAAAGAACCCCAACCCGGCCAGGTAGCCGTAGCCGAAGCCGGCGCGCCTGCGTCGGCCGTGCAGTACGGCGGTGAGCACGGCAATGGCGAGCGGGGCCAACCACCATCCCGTGCGGGGTGGGAAACTGGCATAGAGCATCAGCCCGGCCAGAATCGATGCCGCACTACGCACCGGCACCGACAACTCCGGTCCGCGGCGGCGCACCGAGGTAGGGAGCGCCACGGTGGTGGCCCCCTCACTCATCGACGAGTTCCCTCCTATTAGGCGGACGCGCAGACCCCTGTACACACAGGTACACATGCCCAGGGTGTGTCAGTTCAGTCCGGCATAGGAGTGCAGCCCCGAGACCACCATGTTGATGATGAACAGGTTGAACAGCATAGATACGAACCCGGCAATGTTGATCCAGGCCGCGCGGGTTTCCCGCCAGCCGGCGGTGGCCCGGGCGTGCAGGTAGGCGGCGTAGATCACCCATGCGATGAACGAGACGGTTTCTTTCGGGTCCCAGCCCCAGAACCGGCCCCAGGCGGCTTCGGCCCAGATCGCGCCGAGGACGACCCCGGCACCGAACAAGGGGAACGCGAAGATCGTCGTGCGGTAGGCGAGACGGTCGAGGGCGCGGGCGTCGGGGAGCCGTTGCATGAGTCGGGCCAGCCGGGTATCCGGGCGTTTTTCGGCGTTCAACGCCAGCAGAAACAGCGTGCTGGCCACCCCGGAGACGAGGAAAACTCCGCTCGAGACGGACACGACCGAGACGTGGATCGGCAGCCAGAAAGACTGTAGCGCCGGCACCACCGGGGCGGCATCGGCGTAGAGCACGGTGCCAGCGACGAACAGCAGGATCAGCACCGGGATCAGCGCGAATGCCCACAGCACGCGCAGCGCCGGGCGGCGCAGCACGATCAGCCCGGCAAGTACGCCCACCGCGCAGGTGACGGTGACGAACTCGTACATGTTGCCCCAGGGGAAACGCGCGGTGGCCAGCCCGCGCAGCACCATCGAACCAACGTGCAAGATCAGGGCGATCACGAGGACGCTGACGCCCATGCGGCCGAGCCGGTCCGAAAGGTCCCGCCGGGGTGGCTCGGCGACCCGGCCCGGCCTGTCGGCGGGGACCGCAGAGGTGGTAGAAGTGGCAGAGGTGGTGGCGGCCGCGAGGATGGGTGCGGTACGGCGCACCCGCACGGCCGCGAATTCGGCGATGAACAGCACCAGCGCCAGTAAGTAGATGGCGAAGGCTGTTTCGAAGCTCAGGTCGGAGTAGCGGGCGAGGGTGTCGTCAATCGGCATACGCTATCGGTCTTCCTTCGGAGCAGAGGGCACATCGGGTAGCAGGCGCTGACAGATGTCGGTGAACTCCGAACCCCACCCGGCCTGGTCGGTACGGGCCAATCCCCCCAGTTCGAGGGCGGTGCCGGCGCCGTCAGGGCGCAACCGCACCCAGATCCGGCGGCGCTTGATCACCAGCGAGGCCAGAAGTCCGCCCATCATGGTGATTGCGAAGACCAGCACCCAGTTCTGCGCGGGATCATGAGAGACCTGCAGGTAGGCGAATTCCTCGGCGCCGTCGAACCGTACCGCGGTACCGTCGGCCAGGGTCGTGGACTCGCCGGGCTTCAGGTTGACGCGGTCCTGTTTGACCAACCGGCCCTGATTGATCATTTCGGAGTTCAGCTTGAAGATCGACTGCGGAATGCCGGTATCCAGGCCGGTATCGCCCTTGTAGATGTCGATGGCCACGGCCGGATCCAACATGTCGGGGAACACCGAGGTCAGCAAGGTGCCGTCGAACGCTGCGGTGGGCGCGAACAGCCCTTCGAGCGCGATCTGGTTGCGGCGGCGCTCGTCCGGATCCGGGTAGGTGCCGCCGGGCGGATCGAAACGCAGGGCGCCGCTGCTGAGGAACGTGGTGGCGTCCTCGGGGGCGAACTGCAATGTTTCGGTGCGCGATTGTCCGTCGGGGAAGGTCACGGTGAACCGGGGCGCGTAGCCGTGGCCGGTGAGGTAGACCCGTTCGTTGCCCAGGCGCAGCGGTTCGTTGACCCGCAGTCGGTGCTGCTGCCAGCGGTCGGTGCCCAAGTCCTCTCCGTTTTGGTAGGAGATGTTCGAGGTGAACATCTTCGCTTGGCCGTTGTCGAGGTAGTCGGCGGAAAAGTCCTCGACCCTGACGCAGAAGGGCTCGAGTCCGGTGCCGTCGGTGGCGGTACCGGCTCGGAACGAGTCGTACACCGCCGGGGAGGTGTTGCAGAACCCGGGACCGCCGTCGGCGATGACGATCACCGCGCCCTCGTACCCGAACAACCGGCCGGTGGCCACCGCCACCAACAACCCCACCAGGGAGAAGTGGAAGACCAGGTTGCCGGCCTCGCGCAGGTAGCCCTTTTCGGCGGAGATCGACCGGTGCCCGTCGTCGCCGGTGCGGGTGACCGTTCGCCACCGGCGCAGCACGGTCTGTACCTGCTCGAGAGTGTCGTCGATGGGAGTGTCGAGTTTTCCCTGGTGGTGGTGCGGCAGCCGGGACAGATTGCGCGGTACCGCGACCGGCTCACTGCGCAGCGCCCGCAGATGCTCGCGCAGGCGCGGGAGCAGACATCCGATGAGCGAGATCATCAGCAGCGCGTAGATGGCGGTGAACCAGAAGCTGGCGAACACGTCGAACATTTCGAGTCGGTCCAGGAGCGGGCCGAGAACCGGGCGGGCGGCGATGTACTCGTCGACCTTGCCGACGTTGAGGTTGCGTTGCGGGAGCAGCGCCCCGGGGATCGCGGCGACCGCGAGCAGGAACAGCAGCACCAGGGCGGTGCGCATCGAGGTGAGCTGACGCCACAGGTTCCGGGCCTGGGCGAGGGCGCGGCGCCACGGAGGAGGACTCGGTAGCGGTGGTGCCGGATTCCGGTCGGTGAGGGTCATATCGGTAGCACCACGCTGGTGACGAACTCATCCCGGATCCACGCGATGAACAACTCCCATGCCCCGGTCAGCAGAGCGATGCCGACCGCGAGGAGCATCACGCCGCCGACGATTTGAATGGTGCGAGAGTGGCGGCGCAGCCATCCGACACCGCGCAGGGCCGAGGACGAACCGAACGCCAAGGCGATGAACGGCAGTCCCAGTCCCAGGCAGTACGCGACGATCAACAGCACTCCGCGGGCGGCGGTGGTGCCTTCGGTGCCGGCCGCCACAGACAGCACCCCGGCCAACGTCGGGCCCAGGCACGGTGTCCACCCCAGCGCGAAGACCCCACCGAGCAGCGGGGCGCCGGCGAGTGAGGAGATGCGCCGGGGCGCAAAACGGGTGTCCTTCTGCAATGCCGGAATCAGGCCGATGAAGGCCAGGCCCATCACGATGGTGATCACCCCGCCGAGGCGTTGGAGCAGTTCCTGGTTGATCCGCAGTGCCCCGATCACCCCGAATACCGAGGCGGTGGCCAGCACGAACACCACGGTGAAACCGGCGACGAACAGGCCGGCGGCGCCGGTGACCCGCCACCGGCCCGTGGTGTGTACCCCGGCGGTGCCTACACCGGCAGGGGTCAGGGCCGGTGCTTCGGCGCCGGAGACGCCGGCCAGATACGACAGGTAGCCGGGCACCAGGGGCACCACGCACGGAGAGGCGAACGAGATCAACCCGGCCAACAGACAGGCGCCCACCGCCAACAGCAGCGGCCCGGACGCGGCCGCGGTCTGGAAACTCGCCCCGATTCCCTGCGCGAGCACAGTCACGGTCACTGTTCGGCCGCCACGCGTTCGATGACCGGTTGCAGGTCCTCGGTCAGCAGGGCCCGCAGGAACACCGCCGCGACGCGATGCTGCCGGTCGAGGACGAGCGTGGACGGGATGACGCTGGTGGGAAAGGCGCCACCGAGGGCGGTCAAGGTCGCCATCGGCGGGTCGTAGATCGATGGGTAGGACACATTGTTGTCGATCACGAAGTCCTGGGCCTTGTCGCGCTGGGGATCGCGGACGTTGATACCGAGAAACTGCACTCCCAGATCCTGGGTGGCTGCGTAGGCGCGCTCGAGATCGTCGGCTTCGCTGCGGCACGGGGCGCACCACTGTCCCCACAGGTTGAGCACGACCACCTGGTCGGCGTAATCGGCCAGGTCGACGGTGACGCCGTCGGTCATCAGGTCCGGGCCGGAGAGCGCGCCGAGGGTGCCGCGGTCGGCCGGCGGATCGTAGAAAATGTCGGTCTGTCCACCGGGGGCGACGAAATCGAAGGTGCCACCCTGGGCGACGGCGTCGGAGCCGGTGCCGCAGCCGCTCACCCCCACCAGCACCACCACGGCCAGGACCACTCGGCCCAGCAGTCGAGACGGCCGGCCGCCTGTCGGCTTTACGCCGGTCATCGCAGCAGCCCGTTCACCGCGGCACGGACCTGGTCCGGGCCTGTGAACACCGCGGGCTCGGCGATCCGGTCCACCGAACCGTCGCGCTGCAGAAGGAAGGTCAGCGGCAACACGGGTGGGCCGGCCAGTGCCTGCTGTGCCCGGTCGTCGGTGTCGACGAACGAGGGGTAGCCGATGCGCAGGTCGGTCATCAGCGTCGCGGCGGAGCCCGCGGTGTCCTGCACGTTGATCCCGATCACCCGCACCGCGCCGGGCTCGCGGGCGTAGGCATCGAGCACGGGCATTTCTTCCCGGCACGGTCCGCACCACGAGGCCCACACGTTGAGCAGGGCCGGTTCCCCGGCCAGGGCGCCGCCGAGATCGACGGGGCGGTCCGAACCCAGGCACCGCACCGTCACCTCCGCCAGGGGACCTGCAGCCCCGATGCCCGTGCCGGTCGGGCAGGGCGGGGTCGCGCCCGGGTCGGGCAGAGCGTTGCGTGCCGGGGCGGGGCGGGCGGATACCGCGGTCGGCTGTAGCCCGGAATCGGCTGGGGTCACGGTGTCGTCCTCCCGTTGGGGCCACAGCGCCACCACGAACGCGACGATCACGAACAGACACGTGATCGACCATGCGGCTCTGGTAGACATGTGGCCCCTCTCCGTTGTCGTCCGACCGAAATACTACGCGAGATAGTATTTCGATCGGACGACCGGTCGGGATCAGCAGCACATCATGGGGTAGCCGTAGCATCCGCCGGAAATCGGGCGGATTTGGCGTATCCGACTGGTGGGCACGGGGTTTCGAGTTCGGCATGCACTGTCGACTGGTTGGTGCTTGACTGCCGATGATGATGTTGGTCGGTGCTGGTGGAGGCTGAGGTCGTGGCGACGCGGATGTTCGCGGACGAGGAGTTGGAACGACTGCGGGGATTCCCGGAGATCAGCCGCGAGGAGCTGTTCCGGTACTTCACGCTGACGCCTGCGGATCTGGCGTTCGTGGATCCGGGCCGGGGCCGGGGCCCAGCCGAGCGGCTGGGCTTGGCGATCGCGTTGTGTACGCTGCCGTGGCTGGGATTCGTGCCGGATCGGCTGGTCACGGCTCCGCCGGTGGCGGTGGCTCGTGTCGCCGAGCAGTTGCGGTTGGATCCGGTGGTGATCGGTGCCTACGGCAGGCGAGCCAAGACCCGCACCGAGCATGTGCGCCTGGCCGCGCGGTACCTGGGATGGCGTGCGGTCGGTGCGCTCGAGTTCAAGGAGCTCGATGAGTTCCTGCTCGCGCGGGCGATGGAGCACGATTCCCCGACTCTGCTGTTCCGGCTGGCGTGTGAGTATCTGATCTCGGCGAAGGTGATCCGGCCAGGCCCGGTCACCGTGGTCGAGCGGGTCGCCCACGCCCGCCACCAGGCCCAGACCGAAACCTATGACCGGCTCGCTCACGAGTTCACTGCGGCGCGGTGCGCGGAGTTGGACGGCTTGCTTGTCACCGACGCTTCGCTGGGGATCTCGCGGTTGCGGTGGCTGTCGACCGGGCCGGTGGAGGCCTCGGCGGCCGCGGTCCGCGCCGAGGTCGACAAGCTGGGTTTCCTGCGCGGGTTGGGCGCTGATCGGCTGGATATGTCGGTGCTGCCCGCCGAGCGGCGCCGGTTTTTGGCCACGATGGGCCGGCGCCTGAGTCCGCAAGCGCTGCAACGTCGGGATCCGCAACGCCGGTATCCGATCCTGCTCACGGTGCTGGCCCAGTCCGGCACCGATGTCCTCGATGAGGTCGTGGCGTTGTTCGATCAGGCGATCTCGGTGAAATTCGGTGCTGCCGAACGGAAGATGCAGCAGCGGCTGGCCGAACGAGGAAAGACTGGAGAGGACCGTCAGGCGCTGCTGGACGATCTGTTGGAAATCGTCACCGACCCCGGCGTTCCGGATGAGGAGATCGGTGCGCTGATCCGCGGCGAGAAGATCGGGTGGGAGCGCCTGCGCGCGGCGATCGCCCAGGCCAAGCCCAGGTTGCCGCGTGATCACGGGCATCTGGCGGCGTTGGATTCCTCCTACAACTACCTGCGTCAGTTCACCCCCGCGGTGCTCGAAGCGGTGCGCTTCTGCGGCGGTACCGCCGCGACCGAGTTGCTGATCGCGGTGAACATGCTGCGCGAGTTGAACGCGACCGGGCGGCGCAAGGTCTTCGATGACGCCCCGACCGGGTTCGTGCCGATGAAGTGGCGCGGCTACCTCGACGAGGCCCGCAAATCCGGCAGCGCGACCGCGTATCGGCACTACTGGGAGTTGTGTGTGCTGCTCGGATTGCGTGACGGGTTGCGCAGCGGGGATGTGTTCGTGCCGGGCTCGCGCCGTTACGCCGACCCGGCCGCCTACCTGCTCACCACCGGGCAGTGGGAACCGCAACGCGTTGAGTTCTGCGGCCTGGTCGGGCGATCCGCCGATCCTGGCGTCGCGCTGGCCACCGTGGTCGCCGAACTGCACGACGCTCTCGGTGAGCTGGAGGAGGTGCTGGCCGGCGGGGACGGCCCGGTCCGGCTGGACGAGGGCGGGGATCTGGTGATCTCGCCGCTGAGCGCGGAAGATGTTCCCGCCGAGGCGATCACGCTCAAGGCCGAGCTGACCGAAATGCTGCCGTTCGCGCCGATCGTGTCGCTGCTGATCGAGCTGGACAAACGCACCGGCTACCTGGACTGCTTCACCCACGCCGGCGGTCAGGCCACCCGGACGCCGGAGCTCAAACGCAACCTGATCGCGGTACTGCTGGCGCACTCGACGAACCTGGGGTTGACCCGGATGGCCGAGGCGTGCGGAATCACCTACGACATCCTGGCCTGGACCGACGAGTGGTATGTGCGCGAGGAGACCCTGCGCGCGGCCAACCTGGTACTGGTCGGCTACCACCAGCGGCTGCCGCTGACCGCGGTGTTCGGCGCCGGAACACTGTCGTCGAGCGACGGGCAGCGTTTCCCGACGCGCGGTAAGTCGACCACGGCGCGGCCGTTGAGCCGCTATTTCGCCAGCGAGGGCCTGTCGACCTACACCCATGTCAGCGACACCCACGCCACCTACGGCACCAAGGTCATCGTGGCGACCAAACGCGAAGCCCACTACGTGCTCGATGAGATCCTGGGCAACGCCACCGATCTGCCGATCACCGAGCACGCCACCGACACCCACGGGGTCACCCTGGTCAACTTCGGGTTGTTCGACCTGCTCGGGATGCAGCTCTCGCCACGGATCCGGGATCTGGGGCGGATCACCCTGTACCGGCCGGGCCCGCGCGCCGAGGCCGAGGCCCGGTTCCCGCACGCGGGCCCGCTGATGACCCGCAAGGCCAACCTGGGTTTGATCGCCGAGCACTGGGACGATCTGCTGCGGTTGGCCGGATCGCTGAAGTTCGGGCACGCCACCGCGTCGCTGTTGGTCGGCAAGCTGTCGGCGTCGGGGCGGCAGAACACCCTGGCCGCGGCGCTCAAGGAGTACGGGGCGCTGCGGCGCACCATTTACGCCGCGAGATACCTCTCCGATCCGGACTACCGGCGCAAGATCTCGCGGCAGCTCAACAAGGGCGAGTCGCTGCACGCGCTGCGCCGCGACCTGCTCTATGCCCATGAGGGGATGATCCGGGCGCGCCACCTCGAGGACCAGACCGAGCAGGCCTGGTGCCTGACCTTGACGACCAACGCTGTGATCGCCTGGACCACAGAGTATTACGGGTTCGCTGTCGAGCAGATGCGCCGGACCGGGCAGCGTATCGATGACGAGGTCCTGGCCCACATCAGCCCGGCCCACAGTGCCAACATCAACTTCTTCGGCGCGATCGAGGTCGACATCGACGCCGAGCTGGCCCAGCTGGGCCCGACCGGGTACCGGCCGCTGCGGGTGCGCGACACCTTGTTCTGACCGCGCGGAACCGGGGCCCGTGGTTACGGCGTGGCGATGTCGATAGCGGTGTCTGCTGGCGTGGGTGTTCGGTGGGCGGTGAGGAAGTTGTCGACGAGCCGGGTGCAGTCGTCGTGGTCGATGCTGCGTAATCCGGTGAGACGGGCGAACACGATCGGGCCGAGGAGTTCGATGATGGCGAAGGTGGTGTCGAGCTCGCCGAGCATCGCGCGGGCCTCGGGACTGGTGAGGATCTGGTCGAACGGGTGGCGGTACTGCTCGATGACGCGCGCGCGCAGCGAGGTGACCGCGGCCGGGTCGGGGTGGTCCTCGCCGATGGAACCCATCGCCAGCCAGGCCAGGGTGGTCATCTGCACCGGAGCCTGTTCGATGAGGTCGGCCTGGCTGGCGAGCAGCGCCAGGAGCCGCTCACGCACGGGCCCGGTGCCGGTCGGTGTGTCGACCTGGGGAAGTAGTCGTTCGAAAGTCGCCGCGAGCAGCTGGGTGGTGCTGCCGAAGTGCCGGTAGAGGGTGGCGCGGGCGACCTTCGACACGCGGGTGACCGCCTCGACGGTGACCGCCTCGACACCGCCGGTGGACAGCAGATGGGTGGCCGCGTCGAGCAACCGGTTGCGTGAGCGCGCCAGTCGCGGATCGGCCTGCTCGTCGTCCGCGGCGAGCGGGTCGGTCGCCGCCGGGCCTGAGTCGGTCATGGACGCGCCTTCCTCCGAATTCGTGTCGTTGAACTCTTGATATGGGTGAACTCTATCCCACCCCCCAACCACTATGATACGAATGGTCTCGTACAGATACCGTTGGTCTTCAAAGTCGGGGAGGTGCCGGTGGCCACACCCGGAACGGACACTGTCGAGATCGCCCGCTGGACCAGGGCCCAGTGGTGGATGCTGGCGGTGTCGTGCCTGGCGGTGGCGCTGGTGGTCGCGGCGATGGCGGCGTTGTATTCGGCGTTGCCGCAGATCGCGCTTGCGACCGGGGCCACCCAAGCCCAGCTGACCTGGATCGTCGACGGCTACACGCTGGTGCTGGCGTGTCTGGTGCTGCCCGCCGGCGCCGTCGGTGACCGTTACGGGCGCCGCGTGGTGCTGGTGGTGGGGTTGGTGGTGTTCGCCGCCGCCTCGGCGCTGCCGCTGCTGCTGTCCGACCCGGCCTGGTTGATCGCGACGCGCGCGCTGGCCGGGGCAGGCGCCGCGCTGGTGATGCCCTCGACGCTGTCGATCCTCACTGCAGGGTTCGCCCCCGCTCATCGCGGCCGGGCGGTGGGGATATGGGCCGGGGTCGCCGGATCCGGGGCGATACTGGGGATTCTCGGTGCCGGGGTGCTGCTCGAACGATGGTCGTGGCTATCGGTGTTCGTAGGGTTGACCGTGGCCGGGGCGGTGCTGGCGGGGTTGGCGTGCACCATCGCCGAGTCCCGCCAGCGCGAGCATCCGCAGGTGGACTGGGTGGGCGCGGTGGCGGTGGCGGTCGCTGTCGCGGCGATCGTGTTCGCCGTGATCGAGTTCCCCGCGCGCGGCTGGGCCGACCCGCTCGTCGCCGCCGCCGCCGGGGTCGGCGTGGCCGCGACGGCGGCCTTCGTGGTCGTCGAGCTGCGCTCGGCGGCGCCGCTGCTGGATGTGCGGTTGTTCGCCCGCCGTGGTTTCGGTGCCGGGTCGCTGTCGGTGACCATCCAGTTCCTGGTCACCTTCGGGGTATTCCTGCTGCTTGTGCAGTACCTGCAGCTGGTCTTCGGTTACGGGCCGCTGGCCTCGGCGCTGGCGTTGGCGCCGATGGTGGTGCCGCTGGTCGTGATCTCGGTGATCGCGCCGTGGCTGTCGAGCCTGGTCGGGTTACGGGTGATGACCGTGGCCGGCCTGCTCACCATCGCCGCCGGGCTGGTGCTGGTGAGCCGGCTGACACTCGCCGCGCACTACCTCGACCTGCTGTGGCCGCTGCTGATCATGAGCGCGGGCCTGGGATTGTGCACCGCGCCGGCGACCTATGCCATCGTCGCCGACACCCCCGAGGCCAAACACGGGGTCGCCGCCGCGGTCAACGACGCCGCCCGCGAGATCGGCGCCGCGATCGGGATCGCCGTGGCCGGCAGCGTGCTGGCCGCCGGCTACACCCACCGCATCCAGCCCGCCCTGCCCCAGTTGCCCGAGCCCGCCCGCGGCCCGGTCGCCGATTCCCTGGCCGCGGCGCTGCAGGTCGCCGACCAGGCCGGACCGGTGGCCGCACCGCTGGCCGAGTTCGCCAAGGCCGCGTTCGTGCACGGCAGCGGCCAGGCCGCGCTCGCCCTGGCCGCCCTCACCACCGTCGGGGCGATCGTGCTGGCAGTACTGGCCCCCGGCCGCGCACCACGCCGCCGATACATCTCGACCATTTCCCCCGCAAAACACGCTCCCTTCTCGTGAAAGACGCCCGTCATGACGGCCTATCGCACGATCATCGTCGACACCGACGGATCCGACCGCTCCTACCGTGTGGTCGACCACGCCGCCGAACTCGCCCACGCCACCCACGCCCGGCTCCTGATCATCTGCGCCCGCCACCCCATCGACGCACGTGAGCTCGGGGCGGACCTCGACCGGCTCGGACCCGACGCCTACCAGCTACGCGGCACCACTCCCACCGAGGCCATCCTGCGGACCGCCCACCAGCACGCCCTCACCCACAACACACCCCCACACACCGATAACACCCCCTGACCTGTTCCGTAACCGGATCGGCCACCGGAACACCACGCAGAGCCAACGTCGGCCCAGCTCACCGGTGTTCCGTAGAGGTGTTCCGCTGACTGTGCCGGTCAGCCCCCGCTATCTGGAACACTTTCGGCATGGGTGAGCCGTTCCGCGTCGGATACTGCCGCTGCTCCACCGACGAACAAGACGTCGAGATCCAAACCGAGCAGCTATTGGCGCTCGGAGTGCCGCGTGAGCGGATCTTCATCGACAAAGGGTTCTCCGGGACCACCCGCAAGAACCGGGCCGGGCTCGACAACGCACTCGCCGCCGTCACCTCCGCCGCGGCGGCCATCGACGGGCGACAGGTAGTGCTGACCACGCCGAAGTTCGACCGATTCGCACGCAACATGGCCGAAGCAGGCCAGACCCTGACCGAACTGCGCGAGCGCGAGGTGCTGTTCGGACTCGGGAGCTCGATCTACGACTGGAACGACCCGTTCGGCAAGCTCTTCCTGCAAACCTTGGCCATGGTCGCCGAATTCGAGGCCAACCTCAACCACCTACGCACCCGCGAGGGCATGGCCAAGGCCCGCGCGAAAGGCAGGCTCAAGGGCAAGCAGCCGAAACTTCCTCTCACGGCACGGAAAACAATCCACCGCCGCTACCACGACCCCGCCGACGACGCGAGCCTGGCGGACCTGGCCGAGGAATACAGCGTCGGCCGCTCCACCATCCACCGCATCGTCAGCAGTGCTGCACCACGAGCCTGAGAATTCACCAGCCTGTCGTCAGGATCCCGCTACTTTGCACTTCCTGACAACCTTGGGTTGCGGGCCCTTACGTCCCACACGAGTTCTGGCCCGAATCGGATCGTCGGCGAGCTGGGCGGATACGCCGCGCCCGCCAGGAGCCGGTGGCGAGACAGACGATCGTTTCGACCCAACAGGCCGAGCGGATCACCGACCGGGCACTACGCCATATCCGCCCGATTTTCGGCAAATGCTACGGCTACCCCATCATCGACGCACACATCTGGCATGCGCCGCTGAGCATCATCACGTGGCAGTCCCACAGCGCCTGCAAATTCGCAATCATTCCCTGCATGTTTCACCTCCTCCTCGATCGCGATGCGCCGCTTTCGCGCATCTACTATCTCCGTACGTAGATAGTAGATGTAGACGGGAACGCTGGTCCTGGGCTCGTCCAGCAAGGAAGCGTTCATGCCGAAAACGACCGGTTCACCTCCGCTGTGGCGCCCGTGGCGGGTTCACCACCTCGAGGCGGTGGAGGACTACCTTGCGAGCCTCTACCGTCGGAGCGGCCGCTGCGAAGAAACCTCGACCACGGCGCGGGCAGCCCGTCTGGGCTGGAGGCTGTCAGCAGTGTCAACCATGCACCGACGCCAGGGGGCCGCCGATCTGATCGTCCGCCCCACGGCGCACCGAGCGGAGTTGACCGGCCACGGCCGACAACACGCGAGAAACGTGGTGCGGCGGAACTGCCCGGTGAAGACCTTCAGGGCACCGGAGTTGTCCCTGCTGTGGATCGAACTCCCGAGAGAGGCCGACCGGCTCGAGCATGTTGTCGGCATACTGTTCGAGGTCCGACTCGTCCGGGTCCTGGGATATCCGCGGTCGAACCCGTTCGGCAGTCCCATCCCGTTCCCGACCGAAGACCGCGCCGAGTCGTGGCCCGATCTTCTGACCGCCGTCCTGCCCTGTCGACGATTCACCGTTCGGCGCATCGCCGATCACGACTCGGTGGCGCTCGGACTGCTGACCGGAGTCCACATCGGCCTGCACACCGTCCTGACCGACGTGGTGCTCGATCCGGTCACCGACCTGGTGCACTTCGACACCGCCGGCCACCGGCACATCCATCCGCTCGGTTGCGCTCAGTAGGTGCACGGTCGATCCGGGTGATCGGGAGGGTCAACGGCGGTGACCGGCCGCGGACGCATCCGGCCCGCCTTACCCTGGGAGAACGGCAGACACGAAAGCGGAGGCAACGGTGCGGGTGAAGGGGTTCGGTGAACTCGAGGCCGTGGTGATGGACCGGATCTGGGAGCGCGAGGGCACCACCACGGTCCGGCAGATCTTCGACGCTCTCGCCGCGCACCGCGACATCGCCTACACCACGGTGATGTCGACGATGGACAACCTGTACCGCAAAGGGTGGCTGGCACGGGTCCGCACCGGCAAGGCATTCACCTACTGGCCGACACTGAGCCGGGAACAACACACGGCTCGGCTGATGCGCGAGGTGTTCGACGCGGGCGGGCAGACCGATCTGGTCTTGACCCACTTCGTCGAGCAGATGAGCGCGGAGGAGTCGGCGAGCCTGCGCCAAGCACTGCGTCGACTGTCCGGCGGCGAGGACACCGCGTGATCCCCGTCCTCTGCCTGCTGCTCTACGCCGCCGCCGTCGCGGTGTTCGGTCCCGTGGTCCTGGCACGGCTGACCGCCGCCGGGATCGCCCCGCGCCTGGGCGTGGCCGCCTGGCTGAGCGCAATCACAGGTGTGTCCGTCGCCGCAACCGCTGCCGTGGCGATTGCCCTCGTCGACGTGCTCGGCAGAGGTGGTGACGCCGCTCGATGGATCGTCGACTGTGTCGGCGCGCTCTCGACAAGCGTCGGCGAGCACTCCGGCGCAGACATGCGTCTGCTGTCGGGAATCGTATTGTCCGGGGGGCGGCCGTGGGGGTCGTCGGGGCGTGGCGGATCTGCCGGGGTGTGCAGCGCCGCCGAGCCCGCACCCATGAGCACGCCCACCTGGCCCGGATGGTCGGACGTCGCATCCCCGATCTCGACGCAGTGGTGATCGACTCCGAGGAACGAGTGGCGTACTGCATAGCCGGACGCGAAAGATCGGTGGTGATCACCCGTGGCGCGTTGGCGGTGCTCGATCCCCGGCAGCTCGCCGCCGTCCTCGCGCACGAGCGAGCCCACCTCGGCCGCCGCCACTCGCTGGTGCTCGATGTCGTCCACAGTGTGGCAGCGGCACTGCCCGGGGTTTCCCTGTTCCGGGTCGGCGCCACCGAGATCGGGCGTCTGTTCGAGATGTGCGCTGACGACGTGTCGGTCCGCGGACAGGGAAGGCGGGCCCTCCTCGGCGGTTTGCTCGCCTTGGGTGGGCATCCGGCCCCGGAAGGTACCCTCGGCGGCGGCGGTGGGCTCACCGCCCGCGCCGCGCGGCTGGTCAGCCCGCCTCCGCCGCTCGTTCGTCTCGGCGTCACCGTCCTGCTCGGGGCCGTCATCGTCACTGTCCTTGCGGGGCCGTTGATGTGCACCTTGATGGATTGAGGCGTTGGGCGGCACCCGAGGTCCCGGGGGCCGGGGGCCGGCGTGGCCGAGGGCGATCCCACCAGGGCGGCGACTCTGTCATCGTCGAAACCCGATATAATCCCCTTCAATCGATTATAGGTGTGCGCCGAAGCGTTGCTGTCTTCCCGGATCGCTCGTAAGCGGACGGGTTCGGGCGCCGGGTCGAAAGGTGCTCATGAATCTGCTCGCGTCCGTCCTGCAGGCGGTCGGCCTGTTTCTCGTGACCAATATCGACGACATCATCGTGCTGTCGCTGTTCTTCGCTCGAGGAGCCGGGGTTGGGGGCACCACCACAGCGATTTTGGTGGGACAGTATCTGGGATTCGGCGCCATCCTCGCCGCCTCCGTTCTGGTCGCAGTGGGGGCGACGACCTTCTTGCCGGAGGAGGTGATCGCCTACTTCGGTCTGATCCCTCTGCTTCTGGGTGCGTACGCCGCATGGCGGGCATGGCGGGGGCGAGGGGAGGACGACGAACAGAAAACCGCCGGTAAGAAGGTCGCGGTAGGGACGGTCGCCGCGGTTACGTTCGCCAATGGAGGCGACAACATCGGGGTCTACGTCCCGGTGTTCGTCACTGTCGGAGCCCCCGCGGTGGTGGCCTACTCGATCGTCTTTTTGGCCTTGGTTGCAGTTCTGGTCATCGCGGCGCGCTACCTCGCCACCCGCAAGCCGATCGCCGAGGTTCTTGAGCGCTGGGAACACGTGCTGTTTCCGATCGTGTTGATCGGTCTCGGCGTGTTCATTCTCGCCGAGGGTGATGCATTCGGGCTGTGAGGATGCCCGCCGGTGACCCGACCTATTCATATCGTTGAGTGCCGGTTATTATCGTCATATGACGATCAATGATGTGGGTTGCCACGCCCGCGAATCCGTGGATTCGGCAGTGGCGTTGTTCCACAGCCTCTCCGACGGCACCCGCCTAGCCATCGTGCGCCGGCTCGCCGGCGGTGAAGCCCGCGTGGCGGATCTGGTGGGCGCGCTCGACTTGGCGCAGTCGACGATTTCCGCGCATGTGGCGTGCCTGCGGGACTGCGGTCTGGTGCAGGGCCGACCCGAGGGCCGGCAGGTGTTCTACTCGCTGACCCGACCGGAACTGCTCGATCTGCTCGCCGCGGCCGAAACCCTCTTGGCCGCGACGGGCAACGCCGTCGCGCTGTGCCCGAACTACAGCACCGACACCGGGGAGAAGTCGTGAGTGACGCGTGCGGTTGCGGCCACGACGAACCCCGCGTCGAGGGTGAGGAAGACCACGAGCCCGACAAGTGGTGGCAGGTCACCGAGATTCGGGCGGCCGCCGTCGCCGGGCTGCTGCTGGTTGCCGCCCTGGTCGTGGGGTGGACCGACGGCCCCCACCCGGTGAAGCTGACCCTCGAAGCCCTGGCGCTGATCGTCGCCGGCTACACCTTCGTCCCCTCCACCCTCACACGCCTGGCCCGCGGCAAGATCGGGGTCGGCACTCTGATGACGATCGCCGCCGTCGGCGCCGTGCTGCTCGGCGAGGTCGGCGAGGCCGCGATGCTCGCCTTTCTGTTCGCCATCAGCGAGGGCCTCGAAGAGTACGCGGTCACCCGCACCCGCCGCGGCCTACGCGCCCTGCTGAATCTGGTGCCGGACACCGCCACCGTCCTGCGTGGCGGTCGTGAACAGACCGTCGCCCCCGCAGAGTTGGTGCTCGGGGAGATCATGATCGTCAAACCCGGGGAGCGGCTCGCCACCGACGGCACCATCCGCACCGGCCGCACCGCCCTGGACACCTCCGCGATCACCGGCGAATCCGTCCCGGTCGAGGCCGCACCGGGCTCCGAGGTGTTCGCCGGCTCGATCAACGGCACCGGCGTTCTCGAGGTCGAGGTCACCGCCGGTGCGCAGGACAACTCGCTGGCCAAGATCGTGCGGATCGTCGAGGCCGAGCAGTCCCGCAAGGGCGAGGCCCAGCGTCTGGCCGACAAGATCGCCAAGCCTCTGGTTCCGGGGGTGATGGTTGCCGCGGCGCTGATCGCCGCGATCGGCAGCGTGTTCGGCGATCCGCTGGTGTGGATCGAACGCGCCCTGGTGGTGCTGGTCGCCGCGTCCCCGTGTGCGCTGGCCATCGCGATCCCGGTCACGGTGGTCGCCGCGATCGGCGCCGCGTCCAAGCTCGGTGTCCTGGTCAAGGGCGGTGCCGCCCTCGAAGCGTTGGGCCGGATCCGCACCGTCGCGCTGGACAAGACCGGCACCCTGACCCGCAACCGCCCCGAGGTCATCGACGTCGCCACCACCGGCGGCGCCACCCGCGGCGACGTCCTGAACGTCGCCGCCGCCCTCGAGGCCCGCAGCGAACACCCCCTCGCCGCAGCGATCCTCGCCGCCGTCGACGACTACACCCCGGCCGAGGACGTCGATGCGGTCCCCGGGGCCGGACTGACCGGACACGTCGGCGGCATCCCCGCCCGGCTCGGCCGGCCCGGCTGGATCGATCCTGGCCCCCTGGCCGCGGATATCGAGCGGATGCAGCACGCCGGAGCCACCGCGGTGCTCATCGAATGCGACGGCGCCCTGATCGGCGCGGTCGCGGTGCGCGACGAACTGCGCCCCGAAGCCCGCGACGTCGTCGCTGAGTTGCGCCGCGACGGTTACACCGTGGCGATGCTCACCGGCGACAACGAGCGCACCGCACGAGCGTTGGCCGCCGCCGTCGGCATCGACGAGGTCCACGCCGATCTGCGTCCGGAGGACAAGGCCCGCATCATCGACACTCTCCGCGGTACGCGGCCGACGGCGATGGTCGGCGACGGCGTCAACGACGCCCCGGCCCTGGCCACCGCCGACCTCGGGATCGCGATGGGCGCGATGGGCACCGACGTCGCCATCGAAACCGCCGATGTCGCCCTGATGGGTGAGGACTTGCGGCACCTACCCCAAGCCCTGCAGCACGCCCGACGCTCCCGGACGATCATGTTGCAGAACGTCGGCCTCTCGCTCGCGATCATCACCGTCCTGATGCCCCTGGCCCTGTTCGGGATACTCGGGCTGGCCGCCGTCGTCCTGGTCCACGAGATCGCCGAGATCATTGTGATCGCCAACGGGGTGCGCGCCGGACACGCCCGGAGCCTGACCGCGACAACAGAATCGACAAAGTCATCCGTGCCGGTCGCCGGAGCTCGGTCATGACAGATAAGGACAACTCCGTGTCGTCCGTAGTGCCCGTGGGCAGGCGGCGTTGCGGCCGAGGTATTCTCGTCGTGCTGGTGGGTGCCCTGGCTGCGGTCGCGTTGGCCCTCGATCCGGTGGCGCGCGACGCGCTGTCCGGTGGGCGGGCAATCGATTTCGGGTTGTTGCAACTACGGTTGGCCTACAACACCGGGGTCGCGTTCAGTCTCGGTGACCAGCTCCCCCCTACCGTCGTTCTTGCCGTCACCGCTGCCCTCACCGTGACGATCGGCGTGTTCGCCTGGCGCACTGCACTCGACAGTCCACTGATCCAGACCATCGGCCTGGCCGCGATCGTCGCCGGCGCCACCGCCAACGTCGTCGACCGCTTCCTTGATGGCAAAGTCACCGATTATTTCCACACCGGGTGGTGGCCCACCTTCAACCTCGCCGACACCTACATCACCTGCGGTGTTGTCCTCGTCGTCGGCGCCCTGCTTCTCGCAACCTCCAACAGGGACCACATCTCATGAGTCGAATGCCCGAACAGCTGCGCACCCTCTACACCGCGGAGATGACCGCCGCTCGACATAGCAGCGACGATGTCAGGCGCTGGCGCCACCTCGAACGCGCCCACATCTTGTCCCAGCCCTACCCGTGGCCGCACACCCGCAACCACCTCGCCATGTTCACCTTGGCGCTGCGCCAGCGTGATCGCCGCGAGGCTGTGGGCCAGGTCGTGCGGATTCTGCTCGCCGCTCCCGGCTCGGCGCTGGGCCGCTACCCTCAAGGCAACACCGGGCGTACTTCGGCGGGGCTGATGACCCCGATGCAGGTCCCGGAGGATCTGGTTTCGATGCTCACTCGACCCACCTGACACCGCGCCTCTCGCTGCGATTGAGTCAGACGGAACAACAAGTCCGGTAGTGCACCGTCTTCCTCATCTACTACTTGCTGTCCGAGTTCGAAAGGGGCCAGTCAGGGACCACCCGCACGTTGTGCTGCGCAGACACGGATTATGTTGAGGTCCGGGCAATCATGTGGCGGCCAGAATCGCAGGACTCGACTTGCCCTCATACCGTCGAACCGAGGTGAACGAGTCCTGCGACCTGACTCTCCCTTCCCTCAGAAGGGAAGAAAACCTTCCGTCTCATTCTACAGAGCAGATCCCGAAACCGGCACGGCACTTTGTGTGCTGGAACTTTTTTGCTCGAAGCATGAGGAACCGCTGGGCGTTGATGCTGAAATGTGCGCGGTCCAAAGATGGCCGTCGCTGCCCGCGTAGCTCGTGGACTGTCGAATCGGAGCACAACGTTGGGCTCGGTTACCGCGGCCGGCCGTACCGGGCGGCGAGACTCTCGCTCGCGGAGAGCGGCGTCTCGTCGTCGGTTCGGGTGGCCTTCACCTTGCGGCGTTCCCTCAACTCCGCCCACACGAAATACCCCAGTCCCATTGGGGCCATGATCCCGAACGCGAGCCACTGCAGCCCGTACGACAGATACGGACCCGCATCAAGTTGGGGAAGTGGGATGACTCCGAGCCCGCCCGGCTGGTGAGCATCGAGTTGTAGGTAGACGTCTTCGAGTTCGAGACCCGTCACAGCCGCGACCTGCGGCGCGTCGATAAAATACACTTGCTGATAGCCCGCGTCAGTGAAGGGCTCCTTGCCGTCCATTGTGCCTTGGGACTTGCGGATCCGAGCATCGAGCGAGACATTTCCGCCCGGTGCGGCGGGGATTGCGGGGACCTCGCTACCGCGTACCGGACGCACATAACCTCGATTGACGAGAATCGTCCGACCATTACCCAGCGCAAACGGCGTGAGCACTTCGTACGCGGGTTGGGATTCGACGCTGCGCAACCGGACGAGCACATCAGAGTCGGGCAGATACGAGCCCTGCGCGACGACCCGCCTCCACTCGTCGTCGATCGTCGCACTGTCACCGCCGAGCAGCTCGGCGACAGGGACCGGGTCCTGCGCCATCGATGCCGAGATCCGCGCATTCCGATCCTCGGTGCTCGTGTTCTTGCTCAGCTGCCACGGGGCGAGCAGGGTGAAGCACCCATACGCGAAACCGACTACCACCACGGCCAGAATGAACCAGCTCGGACGGAGAAGAAACATCACACGGCGCACTTGTTCACGGTAGACCCCAGAGTGGACTCTTCTGCCATCGCATCCCCTCTCGACGCGCTCAACGCCCAGCTGCTGCGGCGCCTCCACCTCGACCTCACCCACCTGACCTTCGAGTCGAGGATGGGGAACAATCCGGGGCGTTTGAGGTGGAGCACCTTGCTGATCTTGGCTACCCCCACGCGCCGGGGCGCGGCCGTGCGGAAATGGTCGTAGAGGGCTTCGGCCCGGTCGTAGAGCTCGCCGCTGATGTTCGGGTCGGCCTCGACCAGTTGTGCTTCGATCGGCGCCGCCGCCCACGGGGCGTCGACGGCGGTACGGATGAACCAGTCGAGTTGGGCGTGGCTGATGCGGGAGCGCACCTTGTGGGTGCGGGCGATCTCGTCGGCGGTGATCTCCTTGAGTGCTCCGGGTCCGGGCAGGTCGTAGCGGGCCACGGTCACCGCCGGATAGCCGTGGGCCTTGGCGGTCGCGGTGTCGATGTCGATGCTGCGTCCGGCGATCACCAACACGGTGGCCCCGTCCTCGCCGCGGGTGCGGTTCATGGCTTCTGCCGCCCGGCCGGGTCCGGGTCGGTGTCGTTGATGCCTCCCAGATCGGTGTATGGAGTCGCAGCGGACGTGTCTGCGGTCGTCGCAGCGGCGATTTCCGTCGGGTCCGGCCGGCTCGAGATGCGGATCGTGCGAGCGAGTGCCCGCAGGTCCTGGAGCGAGCGGATTCCGTCCGGGACGCTGTCGTCACCGGGTGACCGTAAGGCGTTCGAGTTCAGCGGGTTGGTGGCATGCCGCTCTTCTCCATCCTCGTCCGCGTACGGAGAACGGTCTCCGAGCATCTGGCGGCTCAATTCGCGCATCTGGCGACATTCCTCGATCTTTTCGACGGCCTGCTGTGCTCGGATCTTTTCGGGCTTGAGGTACTCCTCGATCCGTCCGATGTCCGTGGCGAGGTGCGCCATCGCGGGGGCGATCTTCTCCAATGCCTGTATTGAGCGTTTCTGCAGGGAGTGCAGTGAGTCCGAGTGCGTCGAGAATGTTCCCCACCTATGAACGCTCATGTCGAGCACGAACGTGTCGCTGTAGGTATCACGCTCGTTGGGGGCAGATCCGTAGGTGATGGTCACGGTGACTCGATCGGGGATCTGTTCATCGTTGCGGATGGACCGGTCGGGGTCGTCCGGGTCCTCTTTGCCGATGAAATAGATGTTGAACAGTTCGTTACCGGGCATGAAGGTGGGGATGGGGTCGGCGTAGCGCTTGAGGAGGAATGCGATGATGCTCGGCTGGCCGCTGTGGGTAGGTTGCTCAGCCAGTGGTGGGTCGAATTCAACCTTGACGTTGTACGCCATCGAGGGTCCGAAGTTGCGTACGACCAGAGACGCCGTCCGAGCAGATAGTTGAGGATCGATCACCAATTCAGCACCGACCATCGGCCGTGATCGGTCCCGACTGTCACGCTTCGTCGCCCGCAACGTGCGAACAGCCACGAAAGCTGCGGCGACCGCCGCCGCTGCGGCCACGACCGTCGCACCACCACCGACAGCCGCACCCACCGCGGACACAAGATCGGTGGTGTCGGACGCAAGGACAGTCGGCACAGTTCTTCTCCACGGGTATTCAGGCGGCAGGGTGGGCGATAATGTCCGATACATCGTCGCAGCATCGAGTTTCAATACTCGAGCGGCGAGTAGCTCCCGATTCTGGGTAGACCTGTGGACGGACTTCCGCGGGAGAAGTTCCGCTGAATCCTCTACAGGTAGCTACTGCACCGGCGACGGTTCCGGACGCAGTTCGGCCAAGGATCCCACCGCGGTGATTCCGACGGGTTCGGTGGTGGATAGCGGAATCACCGCGTACCGGTCGGCAAGCTCACCCCGGACCTTGTCGATCTGCTCGAGTTCGGCTACGGCCCGCCGGCGGAGCAGCGGTGCGGTGGGCTCCGCTGCGGCAAGAGAGTTGTTGACCACCCACGCCCACGGCTCGATACCGGCGCGTCGCAAATCGCCCTGCAGACCGGCGGCCTCGAGCACCGGAGTGGTCTCGGCGAGCGTGACCAGCACAATCTTGGTCTGTGCCGGGTCCTGCAGCCGCATCAAAGGAGTGGTGAAGCGTCCGCCGTCGCCCATCTGCCGGGCGATCTCACGGTGATACGAGCCGGTCGCATCGAGCAACAGCAAGGTGTGACCCGTGGGGGCGGTGTCGACGACGACAAACTTGCGGCGTGATTCGTGGATGACCTTCGAAAACGCCTGGAACACCGCGACTTCTTCGGTGCAGGGGGACCGCAGATCTTCGGCGAGGGTGGCGCGGCCGGCGTCGTCGAGCCCGGCGCCCTTGGCGGCCAGCACCCGGTTGCGGTAGGCCTGACTGGCCTCATGGGGGTCGATGCGGGAGACCTCAAGATGGTCGAGTTCCCCGGCGAGAGTGTCGGTCAGGTGCGCGGCAGGGTCGGTGGTGGTCAGGTGCACGTCATGGCCACGGCGGGCCAGTGCCACCGCGATCGCGGCGGCGACGGTGGTCTTACCGACCCCGCCCTTGCCCATGCACATCACCAAACCGTGCCCGTCGGACTCGATCTCATCGACCAGATCCGCCAGGGAAGCATCGGTGACCGCCGCGACGTCCGGATCGACGCCGACGGCACTCGAGGCCGTGGTGATGTCGAACAGGGTGGCCAGAGCGTCGAGACCGACCATGTTCACCGGCTTGAGGGCGACCAGATCCGTGGGCAGCGCCGCGATCGCGGCGGGAACCGCGGCGAGCGCCGCCTGTTCGCGGTGATGCACGGCGGTGGCCAGCTGATCGGTGTCGTCGACGGGGGCGGGCAGCACGCCGTTGACGACCACATGCTGTCTCGTCATGCCGATCGCGGCGAGTTCGTCGTGGGTGCGGGCGATTTCGGTCAGCGCAGAGCGGTTGGCGCGGGCGACGAGCACCAGGCGGGTGCGACCGGGATCCGACAGCGCCTCGACCGCGCCGGCGTACATGGCCTTCTGCTTGTCGAGGCCGGCGAGCGGCCCGAGGCAGGACGCGTCGCCCTTGCCGTTATCGAGGAATTCGGTCCAGTTGCCGGGCAGCTGCAGCAGCCGGATGGTGTGGCCGGTGGGGGCGGTGTCGAACAGCACGTGATCGAACCCGGCGACCCGGTCGTCGGGATCGGTGAGCAGCGAGGTGAATTCGTCGAACGAGGCCACTTCGGTGGTGCACGAGCCGGACAACTGTTCGGTGATCGACGCGATCTCCGCGTCGGGCAGCAATCCGCGGACCGGGCCGACGATGCGTTCACGGTAGGCGGCGGCGGCCTGTTCGGGATCGATCTCGAGCGCCGACAACCCCGGCACCGCGGGGATCTCGGTGATCGTGTTGCCGATGCTCAGACCGAAGACCTGCCCGACGTTCGACGCGGGGTCGGTCGAGACCAGCAGCACCCTCTTGCCGGCTCGGGCCAGGCGCAGCGCCGACGCGCACGCGATGGAGGTCTTGCCGACCCCGCCTTTGCCGGTGAAGAACACGAACCTGGGTGGGTCGGTCAGGAACGTCGGGTCGGTGGCAGTCATGGCAGCAGATACTCCTCGTCGGACGGATCGGCGGGCGGGTGCGGATCTGGGTGGTCAGCAGCAGGTGGACTCGTCCGGTGTGCAGCACGAGTCGTTGTCGTCGGCGAGCCCGAGCATGGTCACCCCGGACGGCGCTGCGGCGGGAACATCGAGTCCGGCCCACGTGGCGAGCTCGGCGCGGGTCGGGTAACGCCCGGTGGCGACGGTGACGTCGTCGACGAGCACCAGCGGAAGACCGTCCGATCCGGCAAGTTCGAGGAACTTTGTGACGGTCTCGTTGTGCGCGAACGCGAGCGGGTCGTTGGCCAGATTGTGGCGGGTGATGGTGGCGCCCTGCCCGGTCAGCGCGGCCATGTCGGCGGTGAAGGTGACCAGGTTCTGGTCGAGGTCCTCGCCGCACACGCCGGTGTTGCAGCACAGGGCCGGTTCGAAGACTGCGATCGTGCTCATGGTGTTCTGCTCCTGGTTGGGGTAGGTGCTCAGCGGGTCGCGTCGAGTAGCCGGGTGGCGAGTTCGTCGACGCGGGTGGCGATGTCGCCGCGGACCAGACGCATCCGCTCGATACCGTCGACGCCGCGCTCGGACGGCTCGTCGATGTCCCAGTTCTCCACGACTACGCCGGCGGGCGCGTCGACGTGGGCTTCGCCGCCGAGGGTGACGACGAGGTCGACCTCGGACAGCAGCTGCGGATCGATCGGCTTGGGGTACTCGCCCGCGGTGGGTGCCCCGACTTCCTCGAGAACCTGCATCGACAGGGCGTTGAGCGACGAGCCGGGCGTGGTGCCGGCCGAATGGACAACGATCCGGTCGCTTGCGGTCTTGCGCATGAGGGCGGCAGCCATCTGGGATTTGCCGCCGTTTTTCACGCACACGAACAGCACCGAGGGTGTGGGCACGAGGGGTGGTCCTTTCCGACGGACTCGGGTTGACGATTGAATTGATAGAAGTCAATATAGACGTATGTCGAATCAGATGTCGAGCGAGGCCGAGCTGTGCTGCCCTCCACTCTCGCGTGAGCCCCTGACCTCCGATTGGGCCGGCGACCTGGCCCGCATGTTCAAGGCCCTCGGCGATCCGGTGCGCCTGCGCATGCTCAGCATGATCGCCAGCCACCAGGGCGGCGAGAGTTGCGTGTGCGACATCAGTCCCGCCTTCGACCTGTCCCAGCCCACCATCTCGCACCACCTCAAGGTGCTGCGCGAAGCCGGACTGCTCGACTGCGAACGCCGCGGCACCTGGGTGTACTACCGGGTGATCCCTGCCGCGCTCGAGCAGTTGTCCGCAGTGCTGGCCACCGAATCGGGGGTGCTACCCGGATCGACCTGTGCGTGCACCCCGGCCGAACCTCATCAGGAGACCGTTTCGTGACCACCACCACCGAAAACCGTTCTGTGGCAGGAAAAATGTCGACCCTCGACCGCTTCCTGGCCGTGTGGATCGGCATCTCCATGGTCGTCGGCCTGCTGCTCGGCCGGATGATCCCCGGGCTCGGCGACGCTCTGAGCGTCCTCGAGATCGACAACATCTCGCTGCCGATCGCCCTCGGTCTGCTGATCATGATGTATCCGGTGCTCGCGAAGGTGCGCTACGACCGTCTCGACACCGTCACCGGCGACCGCAAACTGCTGATCTCGTCGTTGATTCTGAACTGGGTACTCGGCCCGGCGCTGATGTTCGCCCTTGCGTGGTTGCTGCTGCCGGATCTGCCCGAGTACCGTACGGGTCTGATCATCGTCGGCCTCGCACGCTGCATTGCGATGGTCATCATCTGGAACGACCTCGCGTGCGGCGACCGCGAAGCCGCCGCGGTGCTGGTCGCGATCAACTCGGTGTTCCAGGTGATCATGTTCGCCGTCCTCGGCTGGTTCTATCTCTCGGTGCTGCCGGGATGGCTCGGACTCGAGCAGACCGCTTTCGACGTCTCCCCGTGGCAGATCGCCAAATCGGTGTTGATCTTCCTCGGCATCCCGCTCGTCGCCGGTTTCCTGACCCGGCACTTCGGTGAAAAGGCCAAGGGCCGTGACTGGTACGAAGACACATTCCTGCCGAAGATCGGACCGTGGGCGCTGTACGGGTTGCTGTTCACGATCGTGCTCCTGTTCGCGCTCCAGGGCGAGCAGATCACGTCGCAGCCGTGGGACGTCGCGCGGATCGCGTTGCCGCTGCTCGCCTATTTCGTCCTCATGTGGGGCGGTGGGTTCCTGTTCGGCGCCGCGATCGGTCTGGGTTACGAGCGCACGACCACCTTGGCGTTCACCGCTGCGGGCAACAACTTCGAACTCGCTATTGCCGTGGCGATCGGCACCTTCGGTGTCACCTCGGGTCAAGCTCTGGCCGGTGTCGTCGGTCCGCTGATCGAAGTGCCGATCCTCGTCGCCCTCATCTATGTCTCGTTGGCGCTGCGCAAGCGTTTCAAGAGTTCAAATACCCCTGCTGTGCAGTAAAAGTCGATACGCCAGGAGGCGACCGATGTCTTCACACCCCGCACAACCGGAACTGCTCATGCCTCAGGCGGTGCTGCAGCGTTCCGCCGAGCACCTCGCCGACAAGTACGCCGGGGTGTTCTCCCCGCAGACCGTGGAACGGATGGTGTTCGAGTCGTACGCTGCGCTGCGCCGCACCGCCAAGATCCACACGCACCTGACCGCCCTGGCCACCCGGTTCGCCGGCGAACGCCTCACCGCGCTGGCACAAGCCGACGGTGCGATCACCAAGGACGTACCGGAGGTGCTGTTCGTGTGCGTGCGCAACAGCGGCCGCTCCCAGATGGCGGCGGCGTTGCTCGCCCACCACGGCGTCGGACGCGTGCATGTGCGCTCCGCCGGATCGGCGCCCGCATCGTCGATCCATCCCGTTGTCGTCGAGGCGATGGCCGAGATCGGGCTCGATCTCGGCGCCGAATACCCCAAACCGCTCACTGATGATGTGGTGGCGGCCGCGGACGTGGTGGTCACCATGGGCTGCGGTGACGCCTGCGCGGTGTATCCGGGCAAGCGCTACCTCGATTGGTCGCTGCTCGACCCGGAAGACGAGTCGCTCGAGGCGGTGCGCGGCATCCGCGACGACATCGATGCCCGGGTCCGTGTCCTGCTGACCGAGCTCGGCGCTGTCTCTGTCTGATCTTGTCTCTGCCTGACCTTCCTCTACGAAAGGACGTTCCACTTCATGACCACCCACTCCGCCACCGATCGCACGCCGTCGGTGCTGTTCGTGTGCGTGCACAACGCCGGCCGTTCCCAGATGGCCGCCGGGTTCCTCACCGCCCTGGCCGGGGATCGGATCGAGGTCCGCTCCGCCGGCTCCGCTCCGGCCGCGCAGGTCAACCCCGCTGCGGTCGAGGCGATGGCCGAGGTGGGGATCGATATCTCCACGCAGAATCCGAAGATCCTCACCGTCGACGCAGTGCAGGCCTCCGATGTGGTGATCACCATGGGGTGCGGCGACACCTGCCCGGCATTCCCGGGCAAGTCCTACCGGGACTGGGTGCTCGAGGACCCGGCCGGGCAAGGGGTCGAGGCGGTGCGGCCGATCCGCGACGAGATCAAGGCCCAGGTCGAGGCGCTGATCGCCGAGCTCGTTCCAAACGTCGCCCGCGCATCAGCGTCCCCGCACTGTCGATGACCTGATCATCGACAGTGCGAGCGATGCCTCACGGCAGAGATGCTGTCGGTGTGTCGGGAACCATGCGTGGCACGAGCCGGACGTAGAGGACCATGCCGACGAGCTCGACCAGGGTTTGCGTGACGACGATGACGGGGGTCAGGGCATAGCCGGCCGGTAAGGCGAGCGCGAGCGGAAGTACCACGAGCGAATTGCGGGTGGCACCACTGAAGATCAACGCACGTGAGCGGCCGACGTCGAACCGGAACACTCGTGCCGCGATGAATCCGAGTCCGGCCATGAGAATCAAGAAGGCGGCGTAGACGGGGATGACCGTGCCGACGTGGTGGAGTTCGTCGCGAATTTTCGGGATCTGACCAGCCACGACGACGAACAGGGTTCCGGCCATCAGTGGAACCATCGCCGCGGTGAACGCGGTGGTGAGCACGACACCGACACGGCGCCGTGCAGCCAGGGCCTGCGTGACCCACGCCAGGGCGAGCGGTGCGACGATCAGGATGAGAAACGCCTCGAGGAACGGTGCGACGTCGACGATATCGGTGAGCTCTGATCCCATGAACAGCCACAACAGCAGCGGCAGTGCCGCCATCTGGGCGAACATCAGCAGCGGTGAGGCGGCAAGCAGTCGCCTGCTGTCACCTCCGGCGAGACCGGAGAACACGATGACGTAGTCGATGCAGGGCGTGAGCAGGGTCAGCAGGATGCCCAGCAGCACGGCCTGCGGGAATGTCACCACCAACGTCAGGGCGGCGACGACGAGCGGGACGACGACGAAATTGAGAACCAGGGCCGCGGTGAGGAACCGGCGGTCGCGGACGGCCTCGGCCAGTGTGGTGAACGGCACCTGCAGGAAGGTGGCGTAGAGCAGTGCCCCGAGCAGCGGGTAGATGCTCGCTTCGAACACCGACGAGGAATCCGGCAGGGTCAGTCCCACGACGGCGCCGGTCACCAGGGCACCGAGGTAGACGAGGATCTGGTGGCGTTCGAGCCACTGGGTCGCGGACATGCGCTGGTAGAGGCCTTTCGAGGCGGGTCGAGCGAGGCAGCAGTGGGGACCGGCTGTGAAAGCCAGGGATGTGGGACCGGTGGTCAGCGAGCAGGTGGGGCGCTCGTGCCGTCGCCGAACAACGCGCGCACCATTTCTGCAGCCGCTGCCGGTGCCCCCACGTCGAGGATCACTTCGGTACCGCGCAGATGCAGGTCGAATTCGTAGAACGGGCAGCAGTGCTGCTCGGCGGCGGCGAGTTCGGCGAGTGCACCGACTCGGTCGATGGGCAGGCGCAGTCGCACATCCGCCGGACCGGGTTCGCGGACAACGTCGACGAGTACCTGCTGCCACCGGTGCACACGTTCCCCGTGGTCGGCGGCGTCGAGGGAGCAGGCAATCGGCGGGTCGGCCGGCACGGTGATCGCCGCGCCAGGCGCAGCGAAAGGAGGGTCGACGACCTGGGTGCGGGGCTGCGGCGCAAGGAATCCGCAGCCGGCATCGCACGGCTCGGCGCGATCAGGCAGGTCGTCGAGCTGGGCAAGAGCATGCCGAAGCGTGTCGGTGAAGGCGGCGAGTTCCGCGGTCCGGGTGGCGGCCTCGTCCAGGCGAGCGGCCATCTTCGGGCGTAGCTGCGCACGGACCTCGGCGCAGGGATCGTGCTCCCACACCGCCAGTAGTTCGCGGATCTCACCCAAGGGGAGTCCCACGTGCTTGGCCGCCTGGATGAACGCAACGCGGTCGACATCCCGATCTCCGTAGACGCGATATCCACTGTCGGTGCGCCCCGCCGGGACCAGTCCTGCGGATTCGTAGAACCGCAAGGTGGTGGCCGGGACACCGGTGTGTTCGGCGAACTGGGAGATCAGCATCGTGCTCACTCCTCGACGGTAAACCTTCGAGTCGACTCGAAGGTCAAGCCCGACACCGGCTCAGCCCTGCCGACCTTCGACCCGGCGGAGCACGTCGATCAGCTCCGCGGTGCTCGGGGCGCCGCCGGGTCCGTCGGCGGTGCGGTAGACGCGGCAGGTCAACCCGACACCCTCGGTGGGACCGAACGGGTCGATCCCGTCGATGCGGATCGTCGGGGAGCCCGCGAAGGCGGCGCGCTCAGCAGCCTCCGGGGTCTCGATACGGCGCAGCCGGATCGGGGTGCCGGCGTTGCCGGTTGCGGCCAGGGCCTCGGCGAGGCGGTCGCGGGCGAGCTGCCAGTTCGGGCAGCCGTCGAAGTACAGCAGTTCGATATCCATGGCGGTCGGTCCCGTTCGTCAGTGGTTGTCAGCGGCGGGAACGGACTCGGAGCGGCGTTCGAGCAGTACCGTATCGCGCCACACCCCGGCGAGTTTGCCGATGCGTTCGCGCACACCGACGGTGCGAAACCCCGCCGAATGGTGCAGGGCGAGGCTGGGACGGTTCTCCGGGAAGATGGAGGTCTGCAGCGTCCACAGTCCGGCCTGATCGGCGGCGATGACCTGGGTACGCAGCAGCGCTTTGCCGACCCCGCGTCCGCGCATGCCGTCGCCGACGTACACCGAGTTCTCGGCCACCCCCCGGTAGCACTCGCGCCCCGACACCGGGCTCAACGCTGCCCAGCCGACCACCTGGCCCTCGATCTCGGCGACCCACCGATGCCCGGGCAGCCACTGGTCCTCGAGGACCTCGCGGGTGGGAACCTCGGTGGTGAACGTTGCGGTACCGGTGGCGATGCCCTCTCCGTAGATGCGGCGCACCGCCTCCCAATCGCGGTCGGCGAGCGGGCGCACGCTCACGTCGGCCGGGACGTCCTCGGGGCAGCACGGCCGTGCGGTGAGCACACCCATGACCGCGTCGGCGGCACTGGGTAGGTCGCTGCAGCAACTCGGGTTGACCATCACCACGGTGCTGGTGCCGTGTTTGCCGGTGGTGACGAAGCCGACGTCGGCGAGCTTGCGGACGTGATGGGAGATGGTGGGCTGGCCGATCCCGAGGATCTCGGCGAGTTCCCCGACGGTGATGCCGGCCGGGCGGGCGGCGACGTGGTGCAGCAGCCGCACCCGGGTGGGCTCGGCCAGGCAGGCGAACCACCCGGCGTAGGTGGCCGCGTCCTCGGGGCTCAGGGCGTCGATGTCCACCTCCGCGCCGGGGATGGCCGGGGTCGGCAGGCCGAGTGATGTCATACCCCCACTATATCGATCGGCATCGATGGCTGCATTCATCGATGCCCATCTATATTCTGGCGGCAGCTTAGATCGATACCCATCGATGAAAGGATCTGTTATGAGCGAGTTGCCCGTCGTCGTGGTGGGAGCCGGACCGATCGGCCTGGCCGCCGCCGCTCACCTGCGTGAAGGCGGCCTCGAGCCGCTGGTACTCGAGCGGGGTACCAGCGCCGGAGCCGCCATCACGCAGTGGCACAGCGTCCACACCTTCTCCCGCTGGGCCGAACTGATCGACCCCGCAGCCCGCGTCTCCTCGACACCACCGGCTGGAGCGCCCCCGGCGTCGACTCCTACCCCACCGGCCAGGACTGGGCCGGCCGGTACCTGACCCCGCTGGCCGACGCCCTCGGCGACGCGGTCCGGCTCGACCACCAGGTCATCGGCATCGCCCGCCGCGGCCGCGACCGGATCGTCGACGCCGGACGCGACACCGAACCGTTGTCGGTGCACGTACGCCACCGCGACGGCACCGAATCCCGCCTGCTCGCCCGCGCCGTGATCGACGCCTCGGTCACCTGGGACACCCCCAGCCCCCTCGGCGGTGAAGGACTGCCCGCCCTGGGCGAGCGCGCCGCCGCCGAGAAGATCACCTACCGCGTCCCGGACCTGGGCGAGGACGCGGTGCGCGCCCGCTACGCCGGCCGGCACACCGTCATCGCCGGTAGTGGCCACTCAACGCTCAATGCCATCGTCGCGCTGGCCGAACTCGCCCGCACCACCCCCGGCACCCGGCTGACCTGGGTGCTGCGCCGCGGCGACGTCGGGCTGCGCGCCAAGACGGCCGTCGACGCCGGACTCCTCGAGGTCGTCACCGGCTTCCGCACCGCCGCCGTCGAACCCACCACCGACGGTCAGCTCACGCTGGTCTCTGACACCGGCGCCCGCATCGACGCCGTCGGCGAGGTCATCGCCTCGACCGGGTTCCGCCCCGATCTGTCGTGGCTCTCGGAAATCCGCCTCGACCTCGACCCGGTCCTGCAGGCCCCGACCGCGCTGGCCCCGCTGATCGACCCAAACGTGCACTCCTGCGGCACCGTCTATCCGCACGGAGTCGCCGAGCTCTCCCACCCCGAACCCGGCTTCTACGTCGTCGGCATGAAGAGCTACGGCCGGGCCCCGACGTTCCTGGCGATGACCGGATACGAGCAGGTCCGCAGCATCGCCGCCGCCCTGGCCGGTGACCACGACGCCGCGGCCCGGGTCGAGCTGACCCTGCCCGACACCGGGGTGTGCGGCGGCGCCGGAGTCTTCGACGAATCGACCAATCCCTGATCCCCCGCTCCCAAGGCCATCACTCGTATCGCAGTCAGATGCGGCGCCGACGCATCGATGCCCGCCTCGTACATGTCGGTGACTGATCGAGCGCTGTGCGTGCGCCTGTAGCTTCCACCGCCGACCAGCTGTCCGAAGGAAACCTCCAAGTCCCGGTTCCCGGTTATCCGGAGATAGTGACCGAAAAGCCGGGTGAACTGATCCGGGGAAAGGCTGATCGCTATGTCGTTGTCGGCTACGTCGTGTCGTCCAGCCGTGCGAGCACCCGTGACAATTACATCGGCGCCCAGTGTGCCTGCGGCACTGGCCAACGCAGCCGCTCGATGGCGGTCGGCGATCGACAACTCATCGTGGCCAGCGGCTACCTCACCACGGTGATGGTCGAGCTGCGAGTAGACACCGAAGAAGTGTCCTGTGGCGCCCAGCACCTGGTCAACGCCAACAAACCCCTCCACCCCCACGACCGAGGAGTCACCCCTTCGGGGAGCCTCGTCCACGGTAGTGAAGTGAAAGCGGTACCACCGGTCGATGCCGAGAGCATTCATCCAATCGGATGGTGAATCGTCGTCGTTCTGAACGACAAGGCAGGACTCGATCTCGCTCCTCGTCAAGAGCGCTACCAGCGCCTCCACCGAGGATTGTTCGAGGGTGCCAGTGTCAACGAGAACTCTGATCTGACGAGTCGCCGGTTGTAGGGGATACAGCGGAACGCTCTCGCGTCCAGGAGAACTGACAGGTGGTCGAACGTAGCGGACGAAACGATGATTGGGGAGACCCCGGGGCACAATCAGCGGCACGATATTAGATTCGCATCTCCTGGCCCCGGGACCATCCAGCGACATCGCCGTCGGCGGCACATCACGTGAATAATCTGTGATCACCTGGTGTAAGTCGCTGGACCTGGCACCTGACGTAAGTGTCGATACTGATGGTGACAGTCCGGAGGCACGGGAGTGTCCGAGCGGGCGGGGATGTCGTCCCCATATCGTGCCGCCGCCGGTTGATGTCGGTGTCTGGTTCACCGGCTCCACGACCGTACCGACAAGGCGTTGCAGAAGCTCGCGGTGCCGGCCGGATGCTGCGCGAGGCAGGTGGGCAATGGGCTACGCCGCCGCAGCGTGCTGGCACGAAGTGGACGGGGAAGGGATCGGGTGCATTCGGTCGCCTCTCGGCGAAAGGCGCAACACGGCTCCAGCCGAACGGAACTCCGTGAAGGCAAAGGGTTGAGCCCGGGGGACACGGAAACGCACCCGATCCGGACAGTGCAACGCGCCCCTGCCTCCGGCTATTCCCGGCGCGAGTTGTCGTGGGCACGATAGCGTGAACTGCACCAGTGGCTCGGACCCAGGCTTTCTGATCCGCGTCGATACCGATGCGTGCAGTGCGTGCGATGCGTGCACGCATCGCGAGCCATGCATGCACCGTGGGTCGCGGACAGCGTGCGAGGTCTGGGGCTCCTCTCGAACAAGGAATGCCGGGCTTACAGCTCCAGGTCGGGGCCAGCCTGGGGACTGTGGTCGGGTGGCTCCGGCTGGGCCGGGGTCGTACTACCGCCGGGTGTACCGGGCTTCGAGCGTGGTGGGTGACCGGACACGGCGGCGCGCAGAGCCGACAGCAACGCCTCCTGTCCGCTGGGATCACGAGCGATCTGCTGCGCGGTGCCGGTGTCGCTTGGCGGTCGGGCCGTGTGGGGGTCGACCACGTAGCGGCGAATGAGACCGGACAGACGCGCCGGGGCGATAGTCAGTCCGTCGATGCGCTGGCCGCGGTCGAGCATGGCGACCAGCTCGTGCAGAGCCCGGGCTGCGTCCTTGCGGGCACCGGTACGGGCGGTGTGCAGCTTCCAAGCGGGAAACCGGTCTCGGTGTTCATGGGTGATCGACAACAGGGTGCACAGGTCGGCGACATCCTTGGCGGCGAGGCGGCTGCGCCAGGCGAGCGCCTTGAGCACCACCGCCTGCTCGACGCCGGGCACCGGCACCCCGAAACGCACGGTCTCGCCGGTCGTCAGGCGTGCCCGCACCCGCACCCGAATCGGGTCGGCGGCCAGCGCGAGGGTCAGACCGGGAATGGCGTCGAAGCCGCGCCCGGCGTACTCGACGCGTTCGATCCGGCGACCACCGGTGCCGGGAACCAGGAGATCAACCGACAGGGGAGTGCCGTCCCCGGAGGGTGCCTCGTAGTGGTTGCCGGTCACCAGCCGATAACCACGGGCAAGTAGCGCGGTGTGGAAGGTGGCGTCGGCCGCGGCGACAGGGTCCATGCCTGCATCGGCGTCGGCGGTGACCCGGGCAGCGGTGTCGGTGGGGTAGAGGCGACCGAGCAGGTGCACCATGTGCCCGCCGACGACCCGATAGTTGGCCCCGGCCGTGGCCGCGGCGAGATCGGCCAACGCCCGCAGGCCGCGGTCGGCGGCATTCGACGCGGCGAGGATCTCCACCTCGGTCGTATCAGTCACAGAGCAGCCTTCTGACGGATCGTGGCGAGCACATGATCGGCGGCTTCGGCGGCATCAGCGCCACCGGTGCGCAGCACATCGCCCGCAGTGATCAGCGGATCGGCCAACAGCACTGGCTCGCTGATCTCCGCGGTGCGCCACAGGGTCGGATCGGCGGGGACCTGCACGGCCATGGTGTGTTCGGCCTCGGTGGCGGGACTGAAGCCCGCGGCGGCGAGGTCGACGAACCGATCGGTGTAGAGCATCGCCCGGGTCGGCAGCCGCCATGGGGCGTACACATCGGCCGCGGCATCGCCGCTGACCAACACTGCCACATCCTGCCGGGCGCAGAAGTCAACAACGGCGGTGGCCTGGGCAATCACTGGATCCAGGCCGTACCAGTAGGTCACGGCGCCACCGGGACCGGGATAGCCGGCCAGATAGTCCGCGAGCAACTCCTCGGGGGATGCGGCGAACCAGCCGTGCTCGGTGCGCCGCGCCGCCTGTAGCTGTTTGAGGGCGAATGAGACTGCCTGCTGGGAGACCTCCAGTGTCTCGGCGAGCCGGTGTTGGGTTTGCGCCCTATCCGAGAGCAGCAGGACCCGGGCCAGAGCCCAGCGCACCCAGGGTTTGCGGCCCCGGGCAGCAGATGCGGCAGGGGATGTAGGGGTTGCGTTTTCGGTCACGTCGTAGCGCGCGCCGGCGAATACGAGTAGGTCTTCGTCCACGGCGATGAGATCGATTTCGCCGTTTGTCGCGAGAGTGCGCAGATGCGCCGTGGCGTGTGGGGTTACCACGAGCACGCGCCGGGCTGGGCCCGGTTCGGCGAGCAGCCGGGCGAGGACCGTGGGGGTGGGTGGCCGCCGGGATATGCGCACCCGGGTCGGCAATTCCCGGCCGTCGGGCAGAGTCAGGTCCCAGGCGTCGAGGGAACCGGAGACAAGGCGGATGCCGGCACGACGCAGCAGCGCGATCGCGCCGGAGAGAAGCTGTGATGTTTCGGCCATGCTCGTCCCCTCGACGTGTACAAGCTTAGATGAGAAATCCTACTTTATCTTGTATTAGCTGCTAGAGCGTATAAGAATGTCGAAGTTCGCCCGGTCGCTGGTCGACTGGAGGCACGAGCGGGCACCGAACGGTGGAGCGGCTCGGCGCCGGCGTGCCTAACGTGACGGTGTCCGGTTCTGGTCCACCCTTCCGTGACGATCCAGCGGCGGGGTCGGTATCACCGGTTGTCGGGGTGAGACGGTCGCCGGGTCCCGATCCAGTGAATACCGTCGGGGCCAGGCGAATACGGGTGCGGCAGGTAGCTGGGACAGAACTCGCCGGTGTGCCAGGCGCTCGCGACTGTCTCCGGATCGTCGGGTGCGAAACCTGCTCGGATTGTGGGCAGGTGTTCGCGCCAACCGACCAGGCCGGAGTCATCGCGACCCCATACCCGCACCACCAACGTCATGACCGAATCCGCCCAGCTCAGCCGTTCGATCTCGTACACCCCAGTGTCCCAGGATCGTGCCGACAGATGTCTGGTCAGCGCGGACAAAAAGCGCATATCCTAGTAGTACTTTGTTAGGTTGGGAAGGTGTGATGGCAGGTCGGGCAGGTACCGATCCAATAGGCCAGTGTGCGTTGGAGTTCGCGCACAATGCCGTAGAGGGTCAGTCCCGCCCGATCGCTTTTGGGTCGGTCAGCCGCAGGGTGGTGAGAAACAGGTGTGCGGCGGTGACGAGGATGACGTGGTGGTGCCAGCCGAGCCAGGAGCGGCCCTCGAAGTGGTCGAGTCCGAGACCGGTTTTCAGTTCCCGGTAGTCGTGTTCGATGCGCCAGCGGATCTTGGCCAGGCGCACCAACTCTGACAGCGGGGTGTCCTCGGGCAGGGTGGCCAGCCAGAAGTCGGTGGGCTGCGCCGCGCCCGCCGGCCATTCGGCGAGCAGCCACGCCTGCGGCAGGGTTCCATCCTCGTCGCGGGGAATGGTGCGGTTCGCGGGGCGGATCCGCAGCGCCACGAACCGTGAGCGCATCACCGCGGTCGGGTTGCCCGGACCGGTCTTGGTTCCGCGGCGCCAGGTGACCTCGGTCAGCGCGCCTACTCCGGCCGCCAGAACGAGATCCCTGCAGGTCACGGCCGGTGGGTAGCGTCGGGTCGGAGGCCGCCCGCGCCCGGAGTACGCGGCGGCGGCCGGGACTGCATCGGCGGGGTGCGCGAGGGTGGCGCCCTTGACCGCCACGACATAGACCAGATCGCGGTCGGTCAGGCCCTGCCGGAAGGTCGCCGAGTCGCCGTAGCCGGCGTCGGCGACGATCACCGGCGGGATCCGGCCCCACGCGATCAGCTCGTCGAGCATCTCGAGAGCCATCACCGCCTTGGTGCGATAGCGCTCCTCGGTCGGGATCGCGTTGCGTCGCCGGCGAGCGGTGATCGCCGAGGCCGTCTCCGGATCGTCGCACCGCTGATCGTCCCAGCTCTCAGGCAGATACAGCCGCCAATCCAAGGGTGCGGACGCGGTATCGGTGGCGGCGTGCACACTGACCGCGACCTGGCAGTTTCCGACCTTGCCGAGGGTGCCCGAATACTGCCGGGCCACACACGGCGAGGCGTCACCGTCCTTGGCGAATCCGGTGTCGTCGATCACCCACGCATCCGGGGAGATCAAATCACACGCTTTGCGGGACAGTGTTTTCCGGACCGGTACCGGATCCCACGGTGAGGTGGTGACGAACTGCTGCAGGCGTTGGTGATCGATCCCGAGGCGGTCGGCCATCGGCTGCATCGACTTGCGGCGCCCGTCGAGCATCAACCCTCGCGCATATACCCCGGCCGTTGCTCGCTGGTCCTTGCGTTTGAGCGAGGAGAACACCTCGCCGATGAACGCATCGAGACGTTCACCGACATCGGTCAGGGCTGCGGCATCCACCTGGTTATCGTCTCGGACATCTCGCCGAATCTCGAGGCCTCACACCAGGAAGTGGTGAACCTAACAAAGTCCTACTAGTCCGCTTGTTCGAAGTCACCGTGCCGGACGGTCGGCAGTTCCTCACCGACGTCGCTGGTGCTGTAGTACTCGTGGCGACCGTTGTTTCCGGTGCCTCGGTTCCGGTCCATGGCCGAAGTCTGCCAGGCGGAATTGCCAGGATCCCTACCCTGAGTCGCAGTGTCGCACCATCACACACAGTGGTCCAGAACCCGGTTTCCGACCCCACAGAGGATCCCCGGTAGCAACTCGCACGTGCCAGCGGGCTTGACGGCCTCTCGACGTGGCGTCCTTCGGATCGCAGGATGGCGCTGATTGGCGGGGTCACCCTTGCGCAGTTCCGCCACTGCGATAAATCATGGATAACCCCGATTATCCATCAAGTTCCGGTGGGTAAATGCGGTCTACGAGGAGGGGCCGTCGCTGATGCGCTTCGACGAGTACTGCGGGCCGGCCGGCGCGTCCTCGGTGGCATACCGCCACCCAGATGGTTCTGTCGTCGCCGCGAATCAGGGGCCACCTGCGAGGCACACGTCCGCCCGACTGCGGCGCCAGTCGACGTCCGCCCAGGGCGCAGACATCCGGTAGCTGGGGAGCCCTGGCGCGCCGACAGGCTGTGCGATCGGATCGGTCGCTGGAGCACCGTCATCCGCAGTAAGAGGGCGAGCAAAGTTGCTAGTTAACATAACGAGGCATTATCGGCCGCATCGCTTTGTCGATCTTTTGACCACAGGTGATTACGACGTAGCCGTCGACTCCTCCGTCCCACCCGGTGTCGTCACCGCTTCCACGGTCATCAGACGCGTGATCTCCTCCCGGTCCGCCTGCGACGGCAGTCCCCACCCGTCTCGGTAGCCGTACAGCTCCCGCAGGGTGACGGCGCGTCGATTGCCGTCGGCGATCTCGATGTCGTCGACAGTGATGAGGCCGGGATGCGCCACACCCGTGGCCTGCGCGATCTTGAACACGTCGCGGCGGAGGGCTTCGATGTAGTCGGCGACGCGGTCGGCCTTGGTCGGGACGTCGAGTCCTCGGGTGAGCCAACGGTTCTGCGTCGCCACGCCGGTGGGGCACCGGTCGGTATGGCATTTCTGCGCCTGGATGCATCCGATCGAGAACATCGGTTCGCGGGCGACGTTGACCATGTCGCATCCGAGCGCCATCGCCACCACCGCGTTGTCGGGCAGGCCGAGTTTGCCGGCACCGATGAAGGTGACGTCGTCGGTCAAGCCGGCTTCGGCGAATGTCGCGTAGACCCGCGCGAAGCCGCTGCGGAACGGAAGCGATACGGCGTCGGCGAACACCAATGGTGCAGCGCCGGTTCCACCTTCGCCGCCGTCGATGGTGACGAAGTCGACTCCGCGGTCGGTCTCGCTCATCTGGCGTGTGAGTTCGTCCCAGAAGGTCGTGTCGCCCACGGCGGACTTGATCCCCACGGGAAGTCCCGTTTCGGCTGCGAGCAGTTCGACCCAGTCGAGCAGGCTGTCGATGTCGTGGAACTCCGTGTGCCGCGACGGGCTCACGCAGTCCTTGCCGACGGGGATTCCACGGACCTCGGCGATCTCCGGGGTGACCTTGGCTCCGGGTAGCAATCCGCCCAGTCCGGGCTTGGCGCCTTGGCTGAGTTTGATCTCCAGGGCACGCACGGGTGCCGATTCGACGACCCGCTTCAGTCGTGCGAGGTCGAAGTGTCCGTCCTCGTCGCGGCACCCGAAATAGCCGGTGCCGATCTGGAAGATCAATTCTCCGCCGTTGCGGTGGTACGTCGTCAGGCCGCCTTCACCGGTGTTCTGCAGGCATCCGGCCGTCCCGGCACCCCGGTTGAGTGCTTCCACGGCGGCACCGGACAGCGAACCGAAGCTCATCGCCGAGATGTTGACGAACGACTCGGGACGGAAGGCACGGGTACGTCCCCGGGCAGCGCCGAGCACCTTCGCGGACGGGAGCGACACCTTGTCGCCCCCGTGAGGGGCACTCGACGGCGGCAGGTCCGAGAACGTGCGGTGCTTGATGATCGTGTACCCGTCGGTGTACTCGATGTCGTTGTCGCTGCCGAATCCGAAGGTGTTGGTGACGTTCTTCGACGAAGCGTATATCCACCGGCGCTGATCGCGGTTGAACGGCCGTTCCTCGTTGTTGTTCGTCGTGATGTACTGCCGCAGTTCGGGTCCCAGCGACTCCAGCAGATAGCGACCGTGCCCGAGAATCGGGAAGTTGCGTAGCAGCGAATGTCGCTTCTGCACAAGATCGTAGGCACCGACAGCGGCCGCCGCAGCGGCCGGGATTCCGAGCATTTTCGACCGTCCCATTTCCCGAGAGTACGTCCGGGTGGGGCTGCGCGATGCGGGTCCGGGCGTAATCGCCGACCCGTTTCGGCAGGCGGCGGACCGGGGTACTCCTCGGCAAACCGTGCGTGGGGAGAGGTGATCGAATGCGGAACCGTGACCGGCGGGCCGACTACGACGAAGGCGACCTCGAGGTCGAAGACCGGAAGAAGGCCGCAGCGGGTGTCACCGGCGTCGCCGTGGCGGTGAAGCGATCCCTCGAGCAGATGGGGCTGGTGCGTTCGGTCGAGGCACTGCTCGAGTTGAACCAGGCCGAAGGGTTCGACTGCCCGAGTTGCGCGTGGCCCGATCCCGACCCCGGTCATCGCAAGATCGCCGAGTTCTGCGAGAACGGCGCCAAGGCCGTCGCCGAGGAGGGCACCAAGCGACGTGCCGACCCGAGCTTCTTCGCCAGGTACAGCATCGCGGAACTGGCCGAGCACAGCGAGCTGTGGCTCGGCAAGCAGGGCCGCATCACGCATCCGATGGTCAAGCGGCCCGGCGCCACGCACTACACCCCGATCGAGTGGGACGAGGCCTTCACCCTCATCGGTGAACAGCTGAAGTCGCTGGACAGCCCCGATCAGGCCACCTTCTACACGTCCGGACGGGCATCGAACGAAGCGGCCTTCGTGTACCAGCTGTTCGCGCGGGCGTTCGGGACCAACAATCTGCCCGACTGCTCGAACATGTGCCACGAGTCCACGAGCATCGCGCTGCAGGAGTCGATCGGCATCGGCAAGGCCAGCGTCACGCTCGACGATGTGCACCACGCCGAGCTGATCATCCTGCAGGGGCAGAACCCCGGCACCAACCACCCGCGCATGCTCACCGCACTCGAAGAGGCCAAGCAGAACGGCGCGAAGATCCTGACGATCAACCCGCTGCGCGAAGCGGGGCTGGTCAACTTCCGGAACCCGCAGACACCGCGCGGCGTGCTCGGTCGGGGAACGGATCTGTCCGACCTGCATCTGTCGATCAAGGTGAATGGCGACCTCGCGCTGCTGCAGGCGTTCGGGTCGCTGCTCGTCGAATGGGACGCGCTCGACCACGACTTCGTGCAGAGCCGCACCCGGGGATTCGACGAATGGGTCGAACACGTCCGGGACATCGACTGGGGCGAGGTGGTCGCCGCGACCGGCCTGTCGCGTCAGCAGATCACCGAGGCCGCGCAGATGCTGCGACGCTCGAAGGCAACGGTCTTCTGCTGGGCCATGGGCCTGACTCAACACCGCAACGCGGTCGCGACCATCAAGGAGATCTGCAATCTCGCATTCGCGCAGGGCAACATCGGTAAGCGCGGCGCCGGCCTCATGCCCGTGCGCGGACACTCGAACGTCCAGGGCGACCGCACGATGGGGATCTGGGAACGCGCGCCGCAGAGTTTCCTCGACGCGGTCGAGAAGGAGTTCGGTTTCGATCCTCCTCGTGAGAACGGTTACGACACGGTCGATTCGATCAAGGCGATGCGCGACGGCAAGGTGCGGTTCTTCCTCGGCCTCGGCGGCAACTTCGTGCAGGCGGCACCCGACACCGCTGTCACCGCGGAGGCGATGGCAGGTATCGACATGACGGTGCACATCTCGACGAAACCCAATCGTTCCCATCTGGTCTGCGGCAGAACGGCATTGATCCTCCCGGCGCTCGGGCGTACCGACAAGGACGTCCAGGCCTCGGGACCGCAGTTCGTGTCGGTCGAGGACACGACGTGCGCGGTCCACGCCTCCCGAGGACCGCTGAAACCGCCCGGCGGGCACGTGCGTTCGGAGGTCGCGATCATCACGGGCATCGCCGAGGCCACGCTCGGCGACCGCTACGGGATCGACTGGAAGGCGATGCGCGACGACTACGCGAACATCCGCTCGCGCATCTCCCGCGTCGTCCCGGGTTGTGAAGGGTACGAGGTCAACGTCCGGCGTCCGGGAGGATTCATCCTGCCGCATCCGCCCCGCGACACCCGAATCTTCGAGACAGATTCGGGTAAGGCGGAATTCGCCGTCTCGCCGGTAGAAGTGGTTCAGGTCCCGCCGGGGCATCTGTTGCTGCAGACGATGCGCAGCCACGACCAGTTCAACACCACCATCTACGGCCTCAGCGACCGCTACCGCGGCATCGAGGGCGGCCGTCGCGTCGTGTTCATGCACCGGGACGACATCGCCGCACTGGGTTTCGACGACGGAGACTTCGTCGACCTGTTCACACGATGGGACGGCGACGACCGCGAACGGTGCGCCACGAGGTTCCGGATCGTCGAGTACGACCTGCCGAGGGGAAGTGCGGCCGCCTACTATCCGGAGACCAACCCTCTCGTCCCGCTCGATTCGACTGCACTGAAGAGCAACTGCCCCACCTACAAGTCGATCGTGATCTCCCTGACGCCCGCCGGAAGTCGCGACGACGAGTGCCCGGATGTGCTCGGAACCGCGCCCGCGGGATCGGACTGGTCGCACAAGACGACCCCGGAGCCGAAGCACCTGTCCTGACCGTCGGTCAGGACGCCTCGAATGCTCCTTCGCGCAGCAGTGTTTCGGCCGTCACGAAGGCCGCAGCGCGTCGCCTCACGGTGGGCGGTGCCGGTGGGTTGCCGTTCCACTGGTCGAACAGGGTGCTCAGGCTCAGTGCGATGCGCTCCGGCGACTCCCAGTGACGCCACGCATCGAAATCTTTCGTGAGCAAGAGTTTCCGTGCTGTTTCGAGCGGGGTGAGTCCGGCCCGGTGATGATCCTGGGCGGCATCGCGCAGCCACAGCCAGTAGTCGCGCAGTGCTCGGATCTCCGCCGCACCGCAGGTCGGTCCGTGTCCGGGCACGTACACCGCGGCGTCCCAGCCGAGCAGACGGTCGAGCGCCGACAACCAGTTGTCGAGCGGGCCGTGCCACAGGATCGGCGTCGACCCGATGAACAGCAGGTCGCCGGTGAAGACGACCCCGGCATCGGCCACGCGGACGACGAGGTCGCCGGCCGTGTGGCACGGTCCGAGTTGCTCGAGTTCGATCGTGCGACCACCGATGTCCAGTGAGGTGGCGGTCGCGAAGGTCGTGTCGGGCATCCGCGGGGTGCGGCGCGGGAATCGGGCACCGCCGCGGACCCGCGCCATGTAGGCACCGGCCGCACCGATGGGGCCGGGGACGCGCCGGATCAGGGAGCCCGTGCCGGCCAGCACGGTGAGGGCGCGCGGTGGAAGATCCTCGCGCATCCCGTCCAGTGCGGCGGCGCTGGTGGTGATCCGCGCGTCGGGCGGCAGCGTGTCGTTGCCCCACCAGTGGTCACCGTCGCTGTGGGTGTTCACCGCGTCGGTGATCGGAGCATCGGCGACCAGCGGTGCCTGCGCCTCGGCGATGCGCTGCGCCCATGCGACGTCCCATGCGGTATCGACGACCAGCGACGCCGTTCCCGGTGCGACGACCAACCCGGTGTTGGCCTCACCCCAACCGCCCGGGGTGCGCACGAACGCCCAGACCCCGTCACCGACCTGCTGCAATCCACTCATGTCGACCTCCCGGCCCGCCACCCTACCGAGGTGTCCGTTTCGTGCGCCTTCGGCTCGGGTAGCCGACGATCAACCGTCATCCACAGGAGCCGACAGACATGAGACTCAGTACCGTTCTCGCGACCGCCGCTGCCACCACGACCACCGCGATCGTCGGATCGATCGCCTCCCAGGACACGGACTCCCGGTGGTACCGCAAGTTGCGCAAGCCCGGTTTCCAGCCTCCGGCCGCGGCGTTCCCGATCGTCTGGACGGCGCTGTATGCCGATATCGCTGTCACCTCGGCCGTCGCGATCGACGAGTACACCGACGCCGACGACTACGCGGGTCGTCGCAACTACATCGCGGCTCTGGCTACGAATCTCGTTCTCAACGCGTCGTGGTCGTGGGTGTTCTTCAAGTGGCATCGGTTGATGCCTGCCACTGTGGTCGCCGCCCTACTCGCCGCCAGTACCGCAGATCTGACCCGCCGGACGGCCGAGGCGAATCCGGCTGCGGGGGCCGCGCTGGCTCCGTACTCGGCGTGGACGGCGTTCGCTACGCTGCTGACCGGACGGATCGCGCAGCTCAACCGCTGATCCGCGTGAGTCAGGACGGTAGATCGCGTTCGTGACATACGCGGCGACGTCGGCGTGGGTCATGTGCCGGGCGGGGAGAGCAACTGGCTGAAGACCACGCCCACCATGAATTCCACTGCTGTCTCCGGGGTCGGCCCGAGGTGCGCAGCCAGGGGGTGGGCCGGTGATGTGCTTCAGTGCCCCCTCGGTGACGATGTCGACCAGTGTGCTGCCCTTTCGGAGCGGATGAGCCACGGTTCGTCGGCGAATCGCAGGCGACCGAGGACAAGTTGTTCGAGAGTGTCGAGCTCGTGGTTCACGATGACGCCCAGCAGATGGCCCTTCGATGCGTACCGGCGATAGATGGTTGGACCGTGGTGGTCGGCTGCACGGGCCCGCGACGATCCCGATTCCCGAGCTCGGATTCGTCCACGACTTCGCGCTGACCGATCGGCACATGGTGTTCGTGCTGGGACCCTGCTGGTTCGGAATCCCGTCCCGGTTGCACTGGGGTTGCGCCCTTCGACGATGCGTTGTCGTACCGACCGGAACTCGGCACCACCATCGTCCTGGTGTCGCGGGACGGTGGTGACCCGGCGACCTTCGAACACGACGCGCTGTTCCACTTTCACGTCACCAACGCCCACGAGGCCGGCGATCGCACCGTCGTCGAACTCGTCGCGCACGATCCGGCCGGCGGCTGGGAAGGGTAGAACGGTCACCTGCGCAACTATCGGGGCGATGCCGGACCGGCCTTCGGCGGCACGCTCACTCGGCTGACCGTCGACCGCAGGGCCCGCCGCATCACCGCCACCGCGCTCGACGATCACGGATGCGAATTCCCTCGACTCGACCCGCGGTTCGCCACCACCGAACATCGCTACAGCTACACCGCGTCGGCATCGGTCCCGGGAGGGGATCCCGACTCGGTCACCATGATCGATCACCGTACGGGCACGACGAACCGGTACACGGCCGAGGCCGGCACCACCGTCTGTGAACCTCTGTTCGCACCGGCAGCGACGCCGAGGGCGGCGGCTGATCGCTGACGCTCGAACACCAGCCTGCGCGCAGGGGCAGCAGGCTTCTCGTCCTGCGCGCCGACCGACCGGTCGCGGCGGTGATCCTGCAGCACTACGTGCCGATGACCTCCCACGGCGCGTTTCGGCCCGACAGTGGCGCTACCTCCGACCGGCGGTAGGCCGATGGGCATCTCATTCCTGACGGATCTACCGTTGCGGTTCAACCGGTTCCGGCTGGGACCTGAAGCGCCGACGTGTGGCGTAGATCAGCGCGCCCACTGCGATCACGGCCGTACCGGTGAGCACCGATGAGCCGGGCAGCGTGAACGCCAGGGTCAGGCATCCGGCCAGCCCGAGTGAAGCGATGATGCGCCCGCGTCGCCCGCCCGGAAGCGTCCAGGCGGAGGCGTTGGCGACGGCGTAGTAGACCAGCACCCCGAACGACGAGAATCCGATCGCGGCACGGACATCTGCGGTTGCGGCGACGACCGCGACGATCACTCCGACAGCGAGTTCGGCTCGATGTGGCACCGCGAACCGGGGGTGCACCGCGGCCAGCGCGTGCGGCAGATGCCGGTCCCGTGCCATCGCGAAGGTGGTGCGCGACACTCCCAGCACCAGGGCGAGCAGTGAACCCAGAGCGGCAACGACGGCCCCGGCGCGCACCACCGGCTCCAACCACTCGACCCCGGCCGCGGTCACCACACTCGACAACGGTGCAGTCGCTTCGGCCAGCGTGCGAGGGCCCAGTACCAGCAGCGCGACCGAAGCGACCGCCAGATAGACGAGCAGGGTGACGCCCAGTGCCATCGAGATCGCGCGCGGTATCGTGCGCGCCGGTTCGCGTACCTCCTCGCCGAGGGTGGCGATCCGCGCGTACCCGGCGAAGGCGAAGAACAACAACCCGCCCGCCTGCAGCACCCCGCCCACGGTGATGTCGGTGCCGAACCCGAGTCGGGCCACCTCGGTGGAGCCGGAGGTAGACCCTGCGACAACCACCGCGGCGAGTACAGCCAGCACGATCGCCACGATGATCCGGGTCGCCAGTGCCGACTTCTGGACACCGCGATAGTTCACCGCCGTGAGCAACACGACCGCGGCGACCGCAACCGCGTGCGCCTGCTCGGGCCAAATGTAGAGGCCGACGGTCAACGCCATGGCCGCGCACGAGGCGGTCTTGCCGACCACGAAACACCAGCCTGCCAGATATCCCCAGAACTCGCCGAGCCGTTCGCGTCCGTACACATATGTGCCACCGGAGACCGGGTACCGTGCCGCCAGCCGTCCCGACGAGGACGCATTGCAGTACGCCACGATTGCCGCCACCGCGAGCCCGATCAGCAGGCCCGACCCCGCAGCTCCGGCTGCGGGCGCCAGGGCCACGAAGATCCCCGCCCCGAGCATCGATCCGAGGCCGATCACGACTGCGTCGGCCGCCCCGAGGCGCCGTTGTAACCCCTCGGGCGTGCCCGTCCCTGTCGTCTCCGACATCACGGCTCCTTCGCGCGCATCCAAATTGAATCAAAATGATTTGATGTATCTGGTGCTATCATCGGGTGATGAAGTCGGTGCGTCAACCTGTCCCGGCCTTCGTGCAGTTGGCCGCCCACCCGGTGCGGTGGCAGCTGCTCGCGGCGCTGTCCGGCGGCGACTATCGGGTCCGGGAGATGGTGTCACTGGTCGGGGAGCCGCAGAACCTCGTCTCCTATCACCTCCGCCTGCTCCGCGACGGCGGGCTGGTGCGGGTTTCCCGCAGCAGCTTCGACGGCCGCGACAGCTACTACCACCTCGACCTCGACCGGTGCACCGAGATGCTGGCCGGCGTAGGTGCCGCACTGCATCCGGGGTTGGGGTGCAACCGCCCGCCTGTGACGTTCACATCCGAGACGCCCTCACCGGTGCTGTTCGTGTGCACAGGCAACAGTGCGCGCTCCGCAATCGCGGAAGCTCTGCTCCGGCAGCGCACCGGCGGGACCGTCGACACGACCAGCGCAGGCACCTGCCCGAAACGGAACATGCACCCGAACACGGTGCGGGTGCTGCGAGAAGAATTCGGGATCGACATCGCCGACCGACATCCCCGCCACCTCGACAGCCTCGCCGGCCGCCGGTTCGGCACGGTGATCACCTTGTGCGACAAGGCCCGCGAGGTATGCCCCGAATTCGACGGCGAGACTCGCCGGATCCACTGGAGTATCCCCGACCCGGCGGCGGCCGGCGGTGCCGACGAAGAGACCTATCCGGCCTTCCGTGTCATCGCGGCCGAGATCGACACCCGCATCCGATATCTGTGCGAAACCCATGCCGTCACAACATGACCAGGAGCAACCGATGACCACTACCGACGAATACGTCAGCGTCCGATACCTCGTCGACGACGTGCCCGCGGCCGTCGCCTTCTACACCCGTTATCTCGGCTTCACCGTGCTCACCCACCCCGCGCCCGCTTTCGCCGATGTGATCAGGGGTTCGCTGCGGCTGCTGCTGTCCGGGCCGGCGAGTTCCGGGGCCCGCGCCACCCCCGAGGAGTTCGTCGGTCCGGGCCGTAACCGGATCCACCTCGTCGTCGACGACCTCGACGCCGAGATCGCTCGCCTGCGTGGTGCCGGCATAGAACTCCGAAGCGATGTGGTGACCGGTCCGGGCGGTCGTCAGATCCTGCTCGCCGACCCCGCCGGCAATCCGATCGAACTGTTCCAGCCGGCGGCCGACAGATGACCGACCCCGAAGCGCCGACCCGCGATGGGTGATGATGGAGGCATGCTGGAAACACCCGTCGTCATCGGTATCGGATCCATCTGCGTGGGGTTCGTCTTCTTCATGCTCGCCGCGACGGGGACGCGATCACGCTGGGACAAGAAGATCACGATCACGCTGTTCGCGCTCGCCATCGTCTTCATGACGATCATCCCGGTGATCGGCGCGGTGGGGTTCGCGGCCTGACCCTCCACGGCCGAAGTACTCGCACACCGCGGATCACCGTGGGAGTATCCACCGCAGGAAACCGAACAGGGAGGTCGCGGTGGGTGGCGTCAGCGGTGAATTGAAAGACGAACTGACGAAGCGTCTTTCGTCGGTACTCGACGGCAGTTGGACGCTGCGGCGCATCGAACGGCTCACCGGTGGTGCGAGCCGCGAGACCTGGGCGATCACCGCGGTGTCGGCCACCGGCGACACCCGGGAGTTGATCCTGCGCCGCGACCCGCCAGGACGCGAGGACGCACGCAGGATCGCAATGGAAGCGGCGTCCTTCGACGAGGCCGCCCGCATCGGCGTGCCCGTGCCCGACGTGATCGACCGCAGCGGCGACGAACCGCACCCCGGGATCGGCGCCTACCTCGTGATGTCGAAGGTGCCCGGCGAGGCACTGCCGCAGAAGTTGTTGCGCGACGAGAATCTGGCCGAGGTCCGCGCCGCACTGCCCTACGAACTCGGACGCATCCTCGCCCGGATCCACCGCATGGACATCGAGGCCGTACCGAACCTGCCCGAACACGACCCGCTGACCTCCCTGTTCGACGAGTACCTCACCAACGGCAACCCCGTGCCGACGCTCGAGGCCGCGTTCGCCTGGCTCCTCCGCAACCGTCCACCGGCGACCGGGAAAGCGTTCGTGCACGGCGACTTCCGCAACGGGAACCTCCTCGTCGACGCGGAGGGCGTGCGCGGGGTGCTCGATTGGGAACTGGCGCACGTCGGTGACCCGATGGAGGACCTCGGGTGGCTGTGCACCCGGACCTGGCGTTTCGGTTCGCCGCATCCGGTGGGCGGATTCGGTTCCCGCGACGACCTGTTCCGCGGGTACGCCGACGAATCGGGCGAGAGTCCCGACCCCGAGGTCCTCCACTGGTGGGAGGTCTACGGCTCGCTGCGGTGGGCGGTGATCTGCCGGATGCAGGCCGCCGCAGCGGCGACGGGAGGCGACAACACCCTCGAACTGCTCGCCATCGGCCGGCGCGTCGCCGAGTGCGAACACGACCTGCTGGACCTGCTCGACGTCCCTCCCCACGACGAGACGGAGACTCCGCCCGCCACCCCACAGTTCCTGGGAGCACCGCCCGTCGAGGAGCTGCTCGGGGCAGTGCGCGAGTTCGTCCTGGAGGTCGGGGCGGGCGCCGATGCGAAGACCCGCTACCGCAGCCGGGTGGCGGCGCACGTTCTCGGCATCGCCGCACGGGAGGCCCTCTTCGCCCCGGCGGTGCGGGAGACCTATCGGGTGCGGCTCGCCGGGCTCGGCTACCGCTCCGAAGCCGAACTCGCCCTCGGTGTGCGTGCAGGACGAGATCACCTCGACGACCCGCAGGTCGCCGAGGTGATCAGGGGGTTGGCCGCGAACCGGCTGAAGGTCGCGAACCCGAAATATCGCTGACGGATCAGTGCGTGGCGGCGACCTCCGCGCCGATGCCGGTCTCCGCGCGCACCAGCATCTCCGCGAACTTCTCGTCCTCGAGGCGGCCTCGTCCCCGACGCTTCTCGCCGACGATCGATCCGATCACGCACGCGGCAATGCCGAGCGGCATGGTGACGATCACCGGGAGCTGGATGGTCAGGGGAGCGGGGCCGCTGCCCATCCACAGGGCCTCGGTGAACATCAGGCTCACGACCGTCGAGACGAGACCGGTGAGCACACCCCAGACCGCGCCGGTGGCGTTGAAGCGCCGCCAGTTCAGACTCAGCACGAGAGCGGGCAGATGCGCACTGCCGGCCACCATGAACGCCATGCCCATGAAGAAGGTGATGTTGGTGTCGTCGCCGATGAGCATGGCCAGGCCGATGGCGAGGACGCTGAAGGACACGGCCCCGTACCGGGCGATGCGGGCCTGGGCCTGGTCCTCCCGGGCCTGCTCGTCCGCGTCGAGATTCTCGATCGGTTCCTTCCGCGTGACCGCCGGCCACACGTCGCGGGCGAAGGTGCCGGCCGCGGAGATCACGACACCGGCGACCACTGCGACGATGGACGCGAAGGCGACCGCGGCGACGAGTGCGAGCGCGATGGACCCACCGACCGTGCCGGCTCCGCCACCGAGTTCGGTGACGAGGACGGGTGCCGCAAGGTTGCCACCGGGCCCGACGAGATCGGTGCCGTTCGGTCCGAGCACGGCCGCGGCGCCGAAGCCCATCACGATGACGATCAGATAGAACAGGCTGCACAGCGCGACGGTCCAGCCGAGCGAGCGACGTGCCGTCGTGGCCTCGGGGACGGTGAAGAACCGGATGAGGATGTGCGCCATTCCGGCGGTGCCCAGGGCGAACGCGAGCGCGTAGGAGACGAGGTTGATCGCGCTGGTCTGGCCGAAGATCAGGCCGGGGGACAGGATCGCGTCGCCCGCGACGGCGTTGTCGGTTGCGGCGTCGAGGACTTTCGGGAATGCGAACCCGAACTGCGCCAGGATGCCGAAGCACACGATGATCGCGAGCACCGACAGGATCGTCGACTTGATGACCTGCACCCAGGTGGTGGCGAGCATGCCCCCCACGAAGACGTAGATGCCCATGAGCGATCCGGCGACCACCACCGACAGCCAGAACGGGATGCCCGAGACGGATTCGAGGAGCACACCCGCGGCGACGAGCTGGGCGAGCAGCACGAAGGTGCCGGTGGCGATCGTGCTCAGCGCGACCGCGACCCGCACGTTCCGCGAGTCGGTGCGGAAGACGAGGACGTCGGCGAGGGTGTACTTGCCGAGATTGCGCATCTTCTCCGCGAGGAGGAACAGCACCGGCAGGAACGAGATGACGGACGTGAACAGGATGACGGTGCCGTCGACGCCCTTGGAGAAGATCAGACCGGTGGTGCCGAGGAAGCTACCGGCGGAGATGAATTCGCCCGCGATGGCGAATCCGTTCTGCCAACTCGAGATCGAGCGACCTGCGGCGAAGAATCCGTCGGCGCTCTTCGCGCGCCGGGATGCAGCGAAGGTCACCCATAGGGTCAGGGAGATGACGGCGCTGCAGATCGCGATGGCGAGATAATCGGCGTCACCGGTCATGATGCGACCTCCTCGGATGCGGGACGGTTCCGTTCGACGGCCACCACGGCGTCGTCGACGGCGGGGCCGATGTAGGTGCGGGAGAGACGGAAGTACGCCCAGACCAGCACCCAGGTTCCGGCGAACTGGGAGAACACCACCCACAGCGACAGCGGGATGCCGAGGACGACGGTGGCGCCGAGTTGGTCGGGGAACCCGATGAAGGCGACGAGGAAGGACGTGAACAGCACGACGGTAATGCCACCGAGCGTGTTGGTCACGCGGGCGCGTCGGCGACGCAACTCGGCGATCTCGGGAAGACGGAGCATCCGCGTCCAGACGAGCTCGTCCTCCGGGGACGAGGTGGGGACGCCGTTCACGGTGTCGGTCATGCCCGCACCGCCGCGCCGCGGGCGCTGTCGAGCGCGAACAGGTTCTCGTCCCACCCGGCCTCGAGCGGTCCGAAGAAGTGGAAACGCACCTGCTTGACCTTGTATAGCCAGCGGCCGTCGACCTTGACGACCTCGTCGTTGTAGCGACCGGCCGCGATCGCGGGGGTGCCGTCAGTGACGCACGGCTGCCACAGGAACGAGCGCACGGTGGCGCGGTCACCGTCGAGGTCGATCTCGAGGTTCGTGATGAAGTGCCAGAAGGAGGTCAGGCCGCCGTCGGCGAGTCCCGCGAAGAAGGTGCGCATCTCCTCCTTTCCTTGCGGGTGGGACAGGCCGTCGAACTCGCCGTCATCGGTGAACAGCTCCATGAGCGCGTCCCAGTTGCCGTCGTCGAGGTGGCGGCAGTACTGCGCATCGAGCTTCCGGATCGCCTCGAGGTCTTCGAGGTGGGTGATGCGGTCGAGCAGGGACGGTCCGGGATGGGGACTGGACACAGCAGATCCTCCGTTGTGCGTTTTATTAACGTCCGTTCATGTGAGCTGGACCATAACAAGCGTGCGCATGCCCGTCAACGGGAAGGTTCTTGCTGGTCGGCGCGATGTGTGCCTACTGTGCAGGGATGAACAGCCGGTCGAACGGAGCGTCCTCGTCCATTCGGGAACGGATTCTCGAGACCGCGCTCGACGAGTTCTACGAGTGCGGATTCCACGGGGCGACGATGCGCAATATCGCCAACGCCGCAGGTTGCAGCGCTGCCAACGTCTACAACCACTTCGAGAACAAGTCGGAACTGCTCGTGGAAATTCTCCGCCGCGCGAGTGACGAGCAGTTCACGGCGACCCGCAACGCGCTGCGCAAGGTCGGTGACGATCCGGCCGAGCGGTGGCGCGCGGCGGTCGCGGCCCACGCGCTGTACACCGCGCGGAATCCGCGGGCCTGCCTGGTGGCGAATTCGGAACTGCGGTATCTCGGCCCGCTCGACCGCAAGCGCGTGGTGGGCTCACGCGACGCGCAGGAACAACTCTTCGTCGATATCGCGGAAGGCGGTGTGGAGCAGGGACTTTTCACGATCGAACGAGTGCATCAAGGGGTCACCGCGGTGCTGACGATGTGCGCCGGCATCCCCCTCTGGTTCCGGGAGAGCGGACCCCTCTCGGCACAGGAGGTCGCCGACGATTTCGCCGGATACGCGCTCAATCTGGTCGGATATTCGCGCTGAACCGTTGACGGGTCATGGGTGCCGTGCTGTACTGGGTGAACAAGCGTTAATGACCTACTCCGGTCCATCGAAGGAGTGCACCTCCCATGACCCACCGCCCCTCGCAGCCGCGCACCGATTCCCCGCGCTATCTCACCGAGGAACGCCTCGCGATCCGCGACCTCGCCCGTGACTTCGCGATGACGAAGGTGCTGCCCGTCGCCAACGAACTCGACCCGGTCCAGGGCGCCATCCCCGACTCCCTCAAGAAGGAGATGGCCGAGATCGGCTTCTTCGGGATCATGATCCCCGAGGAACACGGCGGTCTCGGGCTCGGCGTCTTCGAGTACTGCCTCGTGGCCGAGGAACTGTCGCGGGCATGGATGAGCGTGTCGGGTCTGCTCGCCCGCGGCAACGGCATGGGCGGTGGATTCACCCCCGAGCAGGAGGCGGCACTGCTGCCCAAGGTCGCGCGCGGTGAGTACCTCGGCGCGTACGCCCTGTCGGAGGCCGAGGCCGGCTCCGACGTCGCGAACATCTCGTGCCGCGCCGTGCGCGACGGCGACGACTGGGTCGTCAACGGCACCAAGATGTGGTGCACCTACGCCGACGAGGCCGACTACCTCGTGCTCTTCGCCCGCACCGACCCGAACAAGGACCCGGCCAAGCCGCATCGCGGCATCAGCGCCTTCCTCGTCGAGAAGGAACGCGGCGTGTTCCCCGAGGGCATCTCGGGTACCAAGGTCCGCAAGATCGGCTACTTCGGGTGGAGCACCTGGGAACTGTCGTTCGACAACTTCCGCATCCCGGCCGACAAGATGCTCGGCGAGGAGGGCAAGGGCTTCTACCTCGCCGTCTCCGGCCTCGAGGTGGGCCGTGCCCACACCGCCGCCCGCGCCATCGGCCTCGCCCGCGCCGCGCTCGAGGATTCGATCGAGTACGTGCACACCCGCCGCCAGTTCGGCCGCCCCATCGGCGATTTCCAGCATCTGAGGTTCAAGATCGCGAAGATGGCCGCCGACATCGAGGCCGCACGCCAGCTGATGTACTCGGTCGCCACCGACATCGACACCGGCCGGCGGTGCTCGCTCGAGGCGTCGATGTGCAAGCTCGTCGCCACCGAGATGGCCGAGCAGGTCACCAGTGAGGCCGTGCAGATCCACGGCGGCGCCGGATACACCACCGACTTCCAGGTCGAACGCCATTGGCGCGACGCACGTCTGACGAAGATCTTCGAGGGCACCAGCGAGATCCAGATGCGCATCATCTCCGACGAACTCCTGGGAAGGCCCGAGCAGGCATGAGCGCACACACCGTCACCCGCCCGCTCACCGTCGGGGACCGCACCGCCTCGGAACCCTGCACCGTGGCCGATGTCCTGACCGCCTCCGGTACGGTGGCACCGGCGAACTCACCCGTCCTCGGTGCCCTGGCCGTCGCCTCGCTCGTCCCGTCCGTTCCCGGTGGCGTACCGTCCGGATTCGACTGGAACGCAAACGATCCGGTCTCCGCATCGGACGTCGTATCGGCGGACACCGTGATCACCCGCGTGTCCGGACGGACCGCGCACCGCTACGTCCGGCTCGTGGACCAGGCCGGCACGGTACGCGAATCCGGCACCGAGACATGGACCTTCGACGACGAACAGCCGACGGTTCCCGAACTGGACTTCTGCACACCCGCCTGGGGCGCACTGCTCGCCGAGAGCCTCTCGGAAGACCGGGACTTCACTTCCTCGCTGTCCACCTGGGACGGCACCATCGGACTGCGCAGCGGCGAGATCGAACTGCACCTGCGCATCTACAAGGGGCGGATCGTCGACGTCATCCGGCGCACCCCGCACGGCGCGACGTTCACCTTCGTCGCGTCCGACCACGCCTGGACCGATCTCGTCCTGTCCGAGGAGAACGACTTCATGCGCCGCGCCATCCGCGGCGAATTCTCCTCCACCGGAGACGGATACGAATACCTACGCCTGACCAAGCCGCTCAACACGATCATCGGGCACGCCCGTGCCCTCGCCCGAAAGGCCCGCTCATGATCGAGGCCCGCTACCTGGAGATCGGCGGAGCGCTCGGCTTCGTCGAGATCGTCACTCCCGACGCACGATCCGGCAACGCGCTCGACGCGACCGATCTGCCCACCGTCCTGTGTATCCACACTGCGGGCCAGAGCGGCGTGCAGTGGCGCCACGCGGCCCGGGATCTCGCCGACCGCGGCTACCGGGTGGTCGTCCCCGACCTGCCCGGCCACGGACGTTCCGAACCGGCACCCGGCGGCCCCGTCACGAGCCTGATCACCTACGGCGACTGGTTGTGCGAGGTGCTCGACGCGCTCGGGATCGACCGGCCGTTCGTCATGGGCTGCTCGATCGGGGGCAAGCTCACACTCGAACTCGCGACCCGCCCGGACCGTCCGCTGTCCGGGGCCGTGGCGATGGAAGCCGAGCCCGGCCCGGGCCGCGTCAACGTCACCGGTCTGCGCCGCGAACTCGAGGACGTCGCCGGACCGTCGCGCTCCGAGCGCACCTATCTGGGAACTCTTGCATCCGTGGGACGTTCGGTTCCGGAGGTGAAGGCGCACACGATCGCGCTCATGCACAAGCGGGAGGACCCGGAGATCTCGTCGTCCGACCTCATCGGCTGGGGAACCCACGACGTGCGCGACCGCCTCGACCGGGTGACCGCACCGATCCACCTCGTCGCCGGCGTCGACGACCCGTGGATCGACCCCGACGCCGTGGCCCGGGCAGCGGACACCATCAACGACGCACTTCCCGGACGCGCCCGCTTCACGGCACTGGCCGGTATCGGGCACTATCCGATGGAGGAGATCGACGACTTCGCCGCGCTCGCCGACACCTGGATCGGTGAACTGCGCCGGGTCGCTGTTCCCGAGGAGGCAGCGCTGTGACCACCACCCGCACCGACACCCTGCCCGCACTGCTCGACGGGCTCGCCGCCGCGAATCCGGATGCCCCGATCGCCTACGACATCGTCGACGACGTGGCGGTGGCCCGCAGCCGCGGAGAGTTCCGCGACCGGGTCGAGGCCGTGCGCAGCGAACTCGACGGCATCGGCCTGCGCGCCGGCCAGTGCATCGCGGTGATGTTGCCGAACTGGTCCGACGCACTCGTGTGGCAGTTCGCGGCCTCCGCGCTCGGTGCCCACGTCATCGGTGTCAACACCCGCTACAACACCCGTGAGGTCGCGCACATACTCACCGCCGCACGACCTGCCGTCGTGTCCGTGCCGGCCGCCTTCCACGGACTCGACCTGTTCGGTCGGCTCACCGAGGCCGCGGCGTCCGTGCCCGATGTGGCCACCCCGGTGGTTGCGGTGGTGCCCGGACCGGCGAACCCCTCGGCGTCCCCGGCCGACTTCGATCTCGGCGGAGGCGCGTGGACGGCCGGCAGCGGCGACACGCGTGGCGCAAGCGCTCCCGAGACCCCCGACACCGCGACACTCACCCCGGCCGGGATCGACGACGATCCCGAGGATCGGATCGCGGTGGCGTTCACGACATCCGGTTCCACGGGCGTGCCCAAGCTGGCCGCACATCGCGGCAACGCGGTCGTCCGTCACGGACGCGCCGACGCCGCGATCATGAAGGTCGCCGAGGGCGACGTGGCGCTGTGCGTGCTCCCGGTCTCGGGGGTCTTCGGTTTCAGTACCGCGATGGCGGCGCTCGCCGGTGGGGGAGCGCTGCTCATGGAGACGGTCTTCGATCCGGATGCGGTTCTGCGCCGGATGCGGGAGGTCGGGGTCACGCACGCGGTGGGCGCCGACGACCTGTTCGGCCGTCTCTACGACGCCTGGCACGACGGCGAACGCGTCGATCTGTCGTCATTGCGCTGGGTCGGCATCGCCGACTTCCTCGGCCGCTCCCACGAGATCGCCCGATGGCTGCGCGACGAATTCGGCACCCACACCTCCGGTGTGTTCGGTTCGTCCGAGGTCTTCGCCCTCGCGATGCTGTGGAACGCCGACGATCCGGAATCGGTGCGTTGGAACGGTGGCGGACGCGCGGTCGACACGGCGATCGAACTGCGGGTCGCCGATCCCTACGACGATCGGGTCCTCCCGGCCGGCGAACAGGGCGAACTGCAGTTCCGCGGCCCGAACGTCGTCGACGCCTATCTCGGCAACCCCGACGCCGCCGCGCGCGCGTTCACGGCCGACGGTTGGTTCCGCAGCGGCGACCTCGCCGTCGACCTCGGCGAGGGGGGTTTCCGTTACGTCTGCCGGATGGGCGACGTCCTGCGCCTGCGCGGCTTCCTCGTCGACCCCGCCGAGATCGAGACGCGTCTGGCGGAGCATCCCGGCGTGGCCACGGCCAAGGTCGTCGGCATCACCGGCGACGGCGGCTACACGGAGGCGATCGGTTTCGTCGTCCCCACCGACGACGCACCCGCGGACACGACGTCGGTGACCCTTCGGGCCTGGTGCCGCGAGACCCTCGCCGCCTTCAAGGTGCCCACGGCGATCCATGTCATCGAACGGATGCCCACCACGGTCGGGGGCAACGGCTCGAAGATCCGCGCCGTGGAACTGCGCGAGTGGGCCCGCGAGTGGGCCGGTAGCGAACGCGACTTCCGAGCCGGATAGCGTCCTGCGTCGTCACGATCCGCACGCGGTCGCGTCGCTCAGTTGCGGCCCATCGGTGCGGTCGTGGCGACGCGGCCCCTGGTGAGAATCGACAGCGACGCGGCGACCGCGCACAGGGACGCTCCGGCCCACCACGCGTAGGTGTAGGTGCCGAGGTTGTCGCGGATGACCCCGGCTCCGAAAGCGGCCGCCGCGGCACCGATCTGGTGGGAGGCGAACACCCAGCCGAACACGATGGTTCCGCGGTCGCCGAAGATCCGGCGGCACAGCATCGCAGTCGGCGGCACGGTGGCGACCCAGTCCAGGCCGTAGACCACGACGAACAGGATCATGCTGGGGTGCACGGACTCCTGCAGCAACCAGGGCAGCAGGAGCAGACCCACGCCGCGGAAGGTGTAGTAGAAGGCCAGCAGCTTGCGGGGGTCGAACTTGTCGGTCAGCCATCCGGAGGCGATGGTGCCGACGATGTCGAAGATCCCCACGGCGGCCATGAGGCTCGCCGCGGTGGTCGTGGGCATGCCGTGGTCGTGGGCCGACGGGATGAAGTGGATGCCGACGAGTCCGTTGGTGGTGGCTCCGCAGATGGCGAAGGCGATCGCGAGGGCCCAGAACGCCCGGTGACGCACCGCGAAGACCAGCCCTTCGAGAGCGCGGCCGACGGCACCACCGGTCGCCCGTGCCGGCGCGATGTAGGTCTCGGGGTCGGCCCCGTAGGGCAGGACGCCGCGCTCGTCGGGATGATCGCGGATCACCGCCCACACCAGCGGGACGACGACGAGCGCCGCCGCGGCGATCACGAGGGAGGCCTGCCGCCACCCGACGTTCTCCGCGAGCGCGGCCACGGGAGGGAGGATCACCAGCTGGCCGGTCGCGGAACCGGCCGAACTCGTCGTGCAGCGGCACCATGAGCGCGCCGGGTGCCGCCCGGAAGCCGGCGGCGCCGAACAACGCGAGGAAGGCCACCGCGGCGACCCACCATGCCGGGTGGATGCGGGCCGGTCGGTGGTCACTGCGCTGGGCCGGGCGCACACTCATCACGAATTCACTTTCTTCGAGAAAGCAACAGGATGAGCAGACGATACCCAGCAGTGCGTCGCGGGAGGCGAGCGGTCAGCCGTCCTGACTCCCCGGCGTCCGGTAACTCGCGTCGCGGCGCGCGGCCTCGTCGACCTGTTCGGGGGTGAGCAGGGCGATCGGCGTGGAGCGCGCGGCGCCGGAGGCGATGGTGCGGAGTTCGAGTGTCGCGGCCGCGATCTCGTCGGGCACCTCGCCGAGCACGTACAGATCGTGACCACCGAGCGCGAAGTGCACCGAATCGACCGTCCCGCCCACACTTTCGACCATCCGGACGATGGCGTCGCGCCGGGACGTACCGCCGTCCGTGAGCAACCCGCGTGCGCCGTCCGCGGTGTAGTTCACCTGCCAGAGATATCGCGGCATGATCGTCTCCTTTCGAGGATCCCGACCTCCATGGTCGGTCCTCCCCTCGTCACCCGGGACGGTTTCGCCGGGAATCGCGGCCTAGTCTCGATATCGAGATCCATCCACCGCATCGAAAGGGAGTGCCGTGCCGAAACGACCCGTGCCCGGGGCCGTCGCAGAATTCCTCACCCAGCCCAACTACGCCACGATCAGCTCTCTGCGCCCGGACGGTCATCCGGTGTCCGTTCCGACCTGGTACGTCTACGAGGACGGCCGCATCCTCGTCAACATGGACTCCACCCGTAAGCGCCTCGACTACCTGCGGAACGATCCGCGGGTGAGCCTGTCGGCGATGGATCCGCAGGACTGGATCACGCACGTGAGCCTCCAGGGGCGGGTCGTCGAATTCACCGACGATCCGTCCCTGGAGGACATCGACCGGATCGCTCGCCACTACACGGGCGAGCCGTACCACGCGCGCGACGGCAAGCGCGTCAACGCGTGGATCGAGATCGACCGCTGGCACGCGTGGGGTCGCCTGCGCAACGCCTGAGATCGATCGGGGAAAAGGCCGGTGGTCAGATGACGCCGGCCTTCTTCGCCGTACTGCGTGCCTGGAACGCCAGGATGATGAGCAGCACGCCGAACAGGATCGCGTAGATGCCGAGCAGGACGATCAGGCTCAGGATGCCCTCGCCGGGGAAGATCAGCAGCACGATGCCGAACAGGACGGCGACGACGCCGGCGAGCACCGACCACACCCATCCGGACTCGGGGACCTTCCGGAAACGGATGCCGCCGACGATGCCGGTGATGCCGAACAGGATGGCGTAGAACGCGATCACGTACAGCAGTGCGAGTGCGGTGATGCCGGGCCAGAACAGTGCGACGAGGCCGGCGAGGACGGAGACGACGCCCATGGCGAGCCACCAGCCCCAGCCCTCGGGCTTGTCACGGACCGACTGGACGACCAGTACGATGCCGTCGATGATCGCGTAGGCCGCGAAGACGACCACCAGCGCCCACACGGTGATGCCGGGCCAGACGAGTGCGACGACACCGAAGAGGACCGCGAGGATGCCGCGCAGCAGCACCACCCACCAGATCTGCTTCAGTAATGATCGGAACGGATCGTTGGAAGAAACCGAGCTCGTGGACATGACGGCTCCTGGCGTGTGATGTGATCTTGTAGCCCAGAGGATAAGCGCGGTCGTGCTGTTTCGCGTGCCGAATCGAAGCCGAGGTTACGCTCGGAAACGTGGCCGGGGCGAGGATCGGGATATCGGGATGGCGCTATCCGGGCTGGCGCGGAGACTTCTATCCGGAAGGACTCGTCCAACGCCGGGAACTCGAGTACGCCGCCCAGCGGTTCGGATCGATCGAGATCAACGGCTCGTTCTATTCGCTGCAGCGCCCGAGCAGCTATCTCGCGTGGCGGGACGCCGCACCCGACGACTTCGTCTACGCCGTCAAGGGCGGGCGGTTCGTCACCCACATGAAACGGCTCGCGGGTGTCGACGACGCCCTCGCCAACTTTTTCGCCTCCGGTGTGCTCGCGCTCGGCCCGAAACTCGGTCCGGTGCTGTGGCAGCTCCCGCCGACCCTCGGTTTCGAGGAGGACAGGTTCGCGGACTTCTTCACCCGGTTGCCCCGCACGACGATGGCCGCCGGCGAACTCGCCCGCCGGCACACCGACAAACTCGCCGACGATCGGGTGTGGGTGGAGGTGGACGCCGAGCGTCCGCTGCGGCACGCCGTCGAGGTGCGGCATCCCGACCTCGCGAGCCCGCAGGCCGTGGAGTTGCTGCGCGCGCACGACATCGGGCTCGTCGTCGCCGACACGGCCGGAAAGTTCCCGTTCCTCACCGACGTCACGAGCGATTTCGTCTACGTGCGGATGCACGGCGACAAGGAGCTGTATGCGAGCGGGTACACCCCCGACGTTCTCGACGTGTGGGCCGAGCGGATCCGCGGATGGCTGGGCGACGGCCGGGACGTCTACGTGTACTTCGACAACGACATGAAAGGCTGTGCACCGCACGACGCGCTCGCGTTGCAGGAACGCCTGTGACCGGGCGTCCGGAGGAAGGACAGGAGATCGCTGTGTGGCCCGACCACTGGCCGAGAACGCCGCGGGAGATCGCGACGGCCACCGCCGATGCGCTCGCCGCTGCCCGCAGCGAGTCGGCCGAGCCCTTCGACGAGGCGGTCGCGGTACTGGTCGACCTGCCCTACGAGCAGGTCACGGCCGTGCACGCGGGCATGGTCCGGGAGTTGCTCGAGGAACTGCATCCCGACGGTCTCGCCGGTGAGGACGTGCAGGCCGTGCTCGAACGCTCCGTCCGTTCCGGACTGCGATGGCTGCCATCGCTCGAACCCGAAGCCGTTGTTGCTGTGCTCACGGGTGCGCTCGGAGTGTCCGATTCCGACGCCGAACGCCCGAAGATCCGTCCCGAGCAGTATCTGGCCGCGGGCCTGCTCGTCGTCGCCGATCTCGTCGCTGCGCGCCGCGTGGCTCCCGAGGCGTATCTGCGCCGCGCCGTGAGCGAGATCGAACGGGCCGAGACGCAGGAGATGCCCTGACCTGTTCGGGGGATCAGGCCGGATAGTGGTTCTCGACGTTGCGGACGACCTTGCGCAACAGGTCGGACAGGACCTGAACCTCGTCGTCGTCGAGTCCGTCGAGCATCTGCCGCTCGCGTGCCAGGCGTCGCGGGAACTCCTTCTCGACGAGTGCGCGCCCGTCGTCGGTGAGGGTGAGGAGGACGACGCGGCCGTCGCGTTCGAGTCGTGTGCGTTCGACGAGACCGAGTTTGGCGAGTCGCTCGGTGTGCTTCGTCGTCGACGCACCGGAGATCCCCGTGATCGAGGTGACCTCGCTGGCGCGTAACGGGTGGTCGCTGCGGGCGAGCGCGCTGAGTACCTCGAACTCGCTGCGGCTGATGCCGCTCGGTTCGAGTTCCCGATCGAAGTAGGTGAGCGCGAGCGACCCGATGCGGGTGATGCGACCGATCACGTCGATGGGGCGCAGGTCGAGGCCGGGGTAGTGGGCGGTCCATCCGAGACGTACGCGATCGACGTAATCGGGCTGGGGCGTCTCGGAGGGCATGTGGCAAGTCTAACGGCAGCGGACGAACAATTTCATAGATATTTTACTAGTGAAACAATAGGGTGGACGGATGCTGGACCGCCGACTCGACGACCGCCCTCAGCTCCGTCACACCCGGAGAGCGCTCGCGCATCCGCTGTCGGCGAGCGCGTGGAAGGACGCCCTCGAAGTGCGGCGCGGCGATCCGACCGTGGCCGTGGCGCTGCGCGTGGGGTTCGCGACGATGCTCGCCCTCGTCGGCGGCGGTCTGCTCGGTTACGGACAAGTCGCCGGCTTCGCCGCCCTCGGCGCACTCACCAGTGCCTTCCTGCGATACGAACCGTATCCGCGTCTCGCCGTGCGCCTTCCGTGGGTCGGCCTCGGCATCGTCGGTTACACCGCCTTCGGGGCTGCGCTCGGCGCGATGGGCGCCCCGCTGTGGGTGCAGATCGTTGCGCTCTCGCTGGGCTCGGCCGTCGCGTACTGGGTGTTCACGGCCTTCTCGCTCATGGGCCCCGGCCCGGTGATCCTCATCTTCGCGGCCGCCGGCGCCGCCGGTTTCTCCGACGGATGGGGCGATGCGGGGCTGGTCACCGCCGCGGCGACCATCGGTGCTCTGCTCGGATATGTCATCGCGATGCTCCCCGCGCTCTCCCATCCCCACACGCCCGCTCGTCTGGCGGTCGCACGCGCCCTCGCGGCGGTCTCCGCCGTCGAGATCCGCGGTGCGGACGCCGTTCCCGCTGCGCGACAGAGCATCCGGAAGGCGCGCGAGACCGTCGCACTGAACGCCTCGCGACGTCCGGACGCCCATGTCCACGAACTGGCCGCACTGCTCGACGCGGCCGAGACGGTTCTCGACAGCGGGTCGCACGACACCTCCCGCGCACGTTGCGACGATTTCTCCCGATTCGAGAAGGAACTTCGGAAAGCGCGGCGCGACATCGAGATTCCGCGTGTCGATGCCGAGGGGCGGCCGGTGCTGCCCACGCCGCCCGGCTTCGTCCGCGCAGGATGCGGTCGTCTGCTCGACCGTCTCGTGCTGATCGGAGCGGCCCGGATCTTCGTGGCGTCGTTGCTCGCCGCGTCGTTCGCCGCATCGATCGGGCTCGACCATCCGTTGTGGGCTGCGATGGGTGCCATGGCGGCGCTGCAAGGATTGAACTACCGCAATACTGTTCAGCGCGGTATCCAGCGTCTGATCGGAAATGTCGGCGGCGCCATGATCGCTGCCGTGCTGCTCGCGCTCGACCTGGGCTACTGGCCGGTGGTCGCGGCCGCCGTGCTGTTCCAGACGCTCACCGAACTCACGGTGACCCGGAACTACGGGCTCGCCTCGGTCGGGGTGACGACGATGGCGTTGCTGCTCACCGGTCTCGGGCAGCACGCGGGTCCGGGCCTCGCCGTCAACCGGGTCGCCGACACCGTCATCGGCGTGGTCGTGGGCGTGATCGTCGCTGCGGTGACCATCCGACGCGACGACCGGCACCATCTCGTCGCGTGACGAGGCGGCACCGGTCGTCGGTGGCGTTCATGGCCTGCCGCGGGGGAGGCAGCCGGGTGATGCTCAGGAGTGTGCGGCTTCGAACCGCTCGAGGATGTGACGCGGGATCCGGCCGCGCGAGCTGACGTCGTAACCCTTGTTACGGGCCCAGTGCCGGATCGCGGCCAGTTGCTCCGGCGACCGGGTGGGCGGAATCGCCTTGTGAGTCCCCGCCGTCCGTGTGCGGGCCTTCGTTGCCGTCTGCTTCGGCGTGATGGTGCGGGTGCTCGAAGCGGGCTTCTCAGGTGCCTTCTCGTGCAACCACGGGCGGAGTACCGCCAGGAACTTGTCTGCGTTCGCCGGCCGCAGGTCGATTTCGTACTCGTCGTCGTCGACCGTGATGCGGAACGACTGCGCCAGGCCGTCCATGATCGGTTGGCCGTCGATATCGTCGAAATATTGGACGCGCACTTTCTGTGCCACGTTTATCTCCTTGTCCCCGAACTGTGCGCTGTCGACGCTAGTTCTTACTCGGGGGTAGGTTCAAGTCGCGAATGTACGATCCCACCCGCTCGACGAAATGATCGAAGAACTCTGCCGGACGGGTGCCCGCCACGATATCCGCGTTCGGCGTCCTCTGCCACATACCGGACAGATCGGCGACCGTCGTGCCCCGGGTGAGCCGTCCGTCGAGCTCGACGTCGACCGTCGCGGGCCGGGAGGTGTAGGGAACCGTGCCCAGCGCGACCGCCGCGGCGAACGGGTCGTGCACGTGCGCGAGGAAGCCCAGGCCCTGGTCACGGTGGAATTCCATGTAGAACCGCAGTGCATCGGAGATGTGGCGGACGAGAGGGACATCGGCCGTCGACCGCGTACCGCGCGGAGCGTCCGGGGACAGCTCCCCGGATCGGGGCACACCGACGACGTCCCCGATCTGCGCGACATGCTCGGGATGCATCTCGATCGACTCCGTGACGTCGAGCGGGCACACGATCGGTCGCCGGTCCGGAGGGACGATCGAGAACGCGTCGAACACGACCTTGGCGGCCTCCGGATCCACCGCGACGTTCCATTCCGAGGTCGGCGTCGTATTACCGGGATGGTGGAAACACCCACCCATGATCACGAGGCGACGCAACCGCGACGGCAGTTCCGGGTCGATGCGCAGGGCGAGGGCGAGGTTGGTGAGCGGGCCGGTGACGAGCCCGGTGAGCTCTCCCGGATGCTCGCGGGTGAGATCGACCCACGCCTGCGCGGCCGATCGCGGCGACCGCGACTGCGACGCAGCGGGGAGTTCCGCATACCCGATCCCCTGTGGACCGTGCGTGTCCTCGGTGGTCATCAGTGGCGCGACCAGCGGAACCTGCGATCCGGCAGCCACTTCGATATCGGACCGACCGCACACCTCGAGCCACGACAGCGTGTTGGCGGTGACCTGGTCCACTGGCACGTTCCCCGCCGTGCACAGGGCGGCGACGATCTCGGCTTCCGGGCTCGCGACGAGATAGAGCAGGGCGAGAGCGTCGTCGATGCCGGTGTCGACGTCGACGATCAGGCGGGTACGGGCAGCCGGAACATCGGGTTCGTGTACATGCACGATCCCATCTTCGGGTATCCCGATGAACGCACCGCGGCCGGTGCTGGGAGAATTCCCGAATGCACGAGCGCAAGAACCGCGGTTTTTTCACCGAGGACGACGGTGTCTACCTGCCCACGAAGTATGCGACCAGCCCGTGGTCGGACACGATGCTCAACGGGCCGTGTGTGAGCGGTCTGGTGGCGCGTGAGCTCGAGATCCACCATGCCGTCGAGGGTTTCGTCCCGTCCCGGTTCACCCTCGATCTCTTCAGGCCGGTCCGCAACGAGCCGATCACCTTCACCACCACCCGGGTGCGCGACGGCAACCGCATCCGCGTCGCCGACGCGAACCTGATGCAGGGTGGAGAGGTGTCGGCGCGCGCGACGCTCACCTTCCTCCGCAAGTCGGCGCCGCCGCCCGGGTCGGTGTGGTTGCGCGGCGAGTCCCCGACGCCTCCTCCCGGTTCCCCGGAGACGCAGCCCGGGCCGCTCGAGTACTCGTCGTGGTACGGCAGCGACGGCCCGGGATGGACGCGGGTGCGGTCGGAACACCAGAACTCCGATCGCAAGCGCCTGTGGTCGCGGCAGCTGCCGATCATCGTCGGCGAGGAGCTGTCGCCGTTCGTCAACACCGCGACCGTCGGTGAGGGCACGTCGTTCGTGACCAACTGGTCGGACAAAGGTGTCGGCTACATCAATTCCGATGTCACCCTGGCACTGTCCCGTCTGCCGGAAGGACCGGAGGTCGGTATCGAGGCCGACAACCACATCAGCAGCGAGGGCATCGCGGTCGGCACGGCGGTGCTGTTCGACCGTCTCGGCGCGTTCGGCACCGGTGTGGTCACCGCGCTCGCGAATGCGCAGCGGCAGGTCGATTTCGGCTGACCCGAACAGGAGTGATGTCATGCGTGTTCGGCGGATCGTCGACCTGACCCACATCGTCTCCCCGGCCATCCAGGTCTATCCCGGGGATCCGGCACCGACGTTCACACCGCACGCCACCGTCGAGACCGACGGATTCGACCTGATGCGCATCGACATGGGATCGCAGACCGGCACCCACGTCGACGCGCCGCGACACGTGCGCAGCGGCGGCGCCGCCATCGACGCGGTACCGCCGGAGAACTTCGTGGGACGCGGAGTGGTGCTCGACGTGCGCGCCCGCGTCGGCGCCGGTGCGCTCGTCACCGCCGACATGTGGGGTGGGCCTGCGATCGGCTCCGGCGACATCGCGCTGGTCCTCACCGGCTGGTCGCGGTATTTCGGCACCGACCGCTATTTCGAGCATCCGGCCCTGAGCGTCGACGCGTGCCGGTGGTTGCTCGACCGCGGCGTCCGCACGGTCGGAATCGACGCGCCGAGCGTGGATCCCACGGGCGACGAGACGCTCGCAGCGCACCACGTGCTCGCCGACGCGGGGGCGATCATCTGCGAGAACCTGCGCAATCTCGACGCGATCGACTTCGCGGATCCGCTCGTGTCCTTGCTGCCGATCCCGTTCGCGGGCGTCGACGGGGCCCCGGTGAGGGCGGTCGCGATGCAGATCGAGAAGTGACCGTCCCGCACCCGGGAGGTCGAGAACCGTCCGCAGAGAACCGGCCCGGCTATCGGCCGAGTGCCGTCGTGAGCGAGGACAAGTGGTCGCGGGTGACGGCGGCGGCGGTCACCCCGTCACGGTCCGCGATGGCGTCGTAGATGCGTCGGTGGGTATCGTGGTCGGCGTCGTCCCCGTGGGTGCCGCGCGTGCGGAGCATTTCGATCATGGCGTGACGGTTACGGGGTGTGAAGCCGTCGAACAGGTCGAGAAGGATCGGGTTGTGTGCGGCGACCACGATGGTGCGGTGGAAGACGATGTCGGTGTCGACGTGTTCCTCGATGGCCGTGCGATGGGTTTCGCGTTCCCGCAGTGACTTCTTCAATGCCCGCAGTTCGGCGGGGGTGCGGCGCGCGGCGGCAAGGGCCGAGGCCTCGACCTCGACGGCGATGCGGGCCTCGATCACGGCGAGGATGTCGGCGCGCGCGACCGTGCGCGTCCAGTCCTCGGGTGCGTCGAGAGCGGTGACGAACACGCCGGCGCCCTGCCGGGTGGTCAGGATGCCGCGTCCGGCGAGCTGACGGATCGCTTCGCGGACGGTGGAGCGGCCGACGCCGAGCTGCGGAGCCAGCGTCGTCTCGCCGGGCAGCTTGGCGCCGAGCGGCCATTCTCCGGATCGGATGCGTTCGAGGAGCAGTTCGGCGGCCTGGTCGGCGAGAGGCTCGCGGCGGACGACGGTCATGGTTCCATCATCGCAGAGTCGCCTACTCCTCTACTTGTCCGAGGAGTTATGTCAGCCTTCGGGACATGCGCTCCTTCGCGTTCCTTCTCCTTCGCCGCCACGGCGGGGCCTAGCCGGACCGGCTCCCCGTCGTGGAGTCGAACACGCGCCGGTCCCTCGTAACGACGATCGACGAAGGACTTCTCCGATGAGCACCAGCACGTTCCCGCGAATCTTCACTCCTGCCGGTCCGGTTCCTGCCGACGCCCCCGTCTGGAACAGGTAGCGGCACTCCGCCATGCCCTCACATCGCTACCGCGATGTGTACTCTCGCGTGGAGGTTCCACTGGCGCAACGGAACTGGCCCACACAACGTCTGACCGCGGCCCCACTGTGGGTGCCGGTGGACCTGCGCGACGGTAACCAGGCACTGGCCGAACCGATGGATCCCGGCCGCAAACGCCGCTTCTTCGAGCTGATGGTCGCGATGGGATATAAGGAGATCGAGGTCGGTTATCCGTCCGCCTCGCAGACCGACTTCGACTTCGTGCGCCTGATCGTCGAGACCGACATCGCGCCGCCGGACGTCACCATCGTGGTGTTCACCCCGGCACGTCGCGACCTCATCGAGCGGACTGTGGAATCCGTCCGGGGTGTCCGCAACGAGGTCGTCGTCCACATGTACACCGCGACCGCTCCCACCTGGCGCGAGGTCGTCCTCGACCGCGACCGTACCGCGCTGACGGAACTGATCGTCGCCGGTGGCCGCGACGTCCTGGAACTGGCCGGCGACCTGCCGAACGTGCGGTTCGAGTTCTCACCCGAGGTCTTCAACCTCACCGAACCCGACTACGCGCTCGAGGTGTGCGACGCGATCACCGAGTTGTGGGACGACCCCCGAACGGCCGGTGATCGTGAATCTTCCGGCCACCGTCGAGATCGCGACCCCGAACGTCTATGCCGACCAGATCGAGTACATGCACACCAACCTCGCGCGACGCGACGCGGTGATCCTGTCCGTGCACCCGCACAACGATCGCGGCACAGGTATCGCGTGCGCCGAACTCGCCGTCCTCGCCGGGGCGCAGCGGGTCGAAGGGTGCGTGTTCGGCAACGGGGAACGCACCGGCAACGTCGACATTGCGACACTCGCACTGAACCTCCACGCACAGGGCATCGATCCGATGATCGATTTCTCCGACATCGACGAGATCCGCCGCACCGTCGAATACTGCAATCGCATCGAGATCCACCCGAGGCACCCGTATGTCGGCGACCTGGTGCACACCGCCTTCAGCGGCGGGGAGGTCACTGCGACCGAACTGTGGGAGATCTTCGACGCCGCATATCTCGCACGGCCGGACGTCCCGGGTGCACCGGTGCTGCGCGCCTTCGACGTGACCGACGCGGGCACCACGATCACGCTGGGTATCGGCGGCACCGAACACCGCAGTGTCCACGAGGGCGTGGGGCCCGTCGAAGCATCGACCGACGCTCTCGCCCGTCTCGGCATCGATATCGAGGTGCTCGGCCTCCATCAGAGCAGCGTCGGCACCGACGCACTCACCCTGATCGAATTCCGCAGCGGCGACGACACACGGTGGGCAGCGGGGCGTCACCGCTCCGTGCTCACCGCGAGCCTGCACGCGGTCGTCCGTGCTGCCGCCTGCATCCCGAGGCCACTCAGGACAGCTGGGTCACCACGATCCGTGTGACGCCGTAGAAGGCGGTACCCGCCGTGACGATCGCGAACAGCGCGATCCATACGGCCGCCGGAACGCGGGTCAGTCCGCGCAACTGGTCGGCGTCCGAACCCCGGCCACGACCGCGCGAATGGGTGCGGGCGAGTTCGAGGACCGGGCGGGTCGCGCCGAGGAGCAAGACCCATGTGATCAGGTACGCCGCGGTGTACCGGACGATCGGGTCCCCGAGATAGGCGGCCGCACCGACGAGCGCACCCGCGATCACCACCGAGACGAATCCGTACAGATTGCGGATCAGCAGCAACAGGACGGCGAGCGCGGCGAGGATCGACCACAGCACCGCGGCGGGCCGATCCAGGGTCAGCAGCGTCGCCGCCGCGAATCCCAGCACGGCCGGACCGGTGTACCCGGCGAAGGTGGTCGCGACCATGCCGGGGCCTCGCGGGTTGCCGGACGACACCATCACCCCCGAGGTGTCGCTGTGCAGACGGATGCCCGACAGCTTTCGGCCCACGAGCGCCGCGACCAGCGCGTGCGACCCCTCGTGCGCCTGCGTGACGACATGGCGGGTCTTCAGCCACAGCGGCCGAACGGTGACGAGCACGAGTGCGACGATCGCCGTTCCGACGACGACCACCGTCGGAGCGGGCTGGTCGACGGTCGACACGGCCTGCCAGGCGGAGGACACGACCTCCGTGAACGAGGTGGACACAGATCACCTTCCTCCGGGCCGGGCGCCGAGACTTCCGGCCCGGCGATAGCCTGATGAGCATGCCCGACCGTCGTACCCTCGAGATCCGCGCGGGTATCAAGGACTCCTGGGCCGTCGGGCTGGGACTGATCCCGCTGGGGCTCGCGTTCGGTGTGGTTCTCACCCAGGGCGGGTTCGAATGGTGGTGGGCGCCGATCTTCTCCACCGTCATCTACGCGGGGTCGATGGAGTTCCTCGCGATCGGTCTGATCGCGGCGGTCACGCCGCTCGCCTCGGTCGCCGCGGCGACGCTGCTGGTGAACTTCCGGCACGTCTTCTACGGCCTGTCGTTCCCGCTGCACCGCATCCGCAGCCGGCTCGGGCGTCTCTACGGCGTCTATGCGCTCACCGACGAGTCGTACGCGATCGTCGCCCCCAAGGCACGTGAGCCGCTCTCGGGTACCCGCATCCTCACGGTCCAGGTGCTCTGCCAGCTGATGTGGGTCGTGTCGGGCACGATCGGCGCGTTGATCGGGGCAGTGCTCCCCGACGGGCTCGCCGGACTCGAGTTTGCCCTCACGGCACTGTTCGCGGTGCTTGCGATCGATGCCTTCCGCGCCAACCGCGACGTGCCGGCGCCGGTGCTCGCGCTGGTCTGCGGTCTCGTCGCATTGCTGGTCGCGAAAAGCCAGATGCTCGTCGTCGGGCTCGGGTTGTTCGTGGTGTGCCTGTTCGTGCGTTTCGTCTACCGGAACAAGGTGGCCCGTGCCTGAGTCGGTGCCCAGCGCCGGATATGTCCTCGGCGCTCTGGCGGTGATGTTCGTCGTGACGGTCGCGTTGCGCGCGGCGCCGTTCCTCGCGTTGTCGGCGCTGAAGAACTCCGCCTTCGTCGATTTCCTGGGCCGTACGATGCCCGCGGGCGTCATGGTGATCCTGGTGATGTACACACTGCGTGACGTGGGGGAGTCGACCTGGCTACCCGCGACCGTCGGTCTCGCGGGCACGATCGCGGTGCATCTGTGGCGACGCAACGCCGCGCTGAGCACCGTTGTCGGGACGGGTCTCTATCTCGTCGCGTCGGCGTTCTGGACCTGAGCCGGCGCGGCGACGGTCTCCTCGCGCTCGACGGCGTTCTCGGCACCGGGGCGACGATGGCGCGCGGCGACCATCGCGGCGACGAAGACTGCGATCGCGGCCAGGCACTGCGAGGTCCCGAGGACTTCGAGGAGCAACTGCTCGACCCAGCCGCCGGAGGACGCCTCACGCAGCAGGTGGTTGGGTCCGATGAGGAAGACCACGGTGGCGGGCCCCAGCACGGGCCACCAGCGGCGGTAGGCCGGCGCGACGAGCAGCGGCACGAGGAACAGCGCGTACACCCAGTGGTGGGTGACGGCGATCGGAGCGGCGAGCAGCGACGCCAGGCCCACCAGGGCCACCGCGACCACGGGCTCGTCGGCACGCAGGAAGCGGTAGGCGGCCCACGCGGTACCGGCCACGACGACCAGGGCACCGGCCAGCCACAGCGCCTTGGCGGTGCCGTCGGAGAAGTCGAAACGGGCGATGAGACCGGTGAGCGCCTGGTTGCGGAAGAACGACGGGTCGCCGGCGCGGTCGGTCGCGAAGAACTCCGTGGTCCAGAAGTAGACGGTCGAATCGGGGCGCAGCCAGTAGCCGAACGCGACGGTCGCGGCAAAGGCGCTCAGCGCGCGGAATGCCGACGGCCAGTCGCGGCGCAGCAGGAAGATCAGGCCGAAGGCGGCCGGGGTCACCTTGATGGCGGCGGCCAGCGCGATGCCGACACCGCGGAAGCGCTTCGGGATCACACCGAGCAGGTCGGCGACCACCAGTGCCATGAGCACGATGTTGATCTGGCCGAACGTGAAGTTGGAGCGGAACGGCTCGAGCCACAGTACCGGTCCGAGCGACGCGGCTGCGATCAGGCTCGGCTGCGACATGTCGAGTCGCTGGTAGACGACCTCGAGCACCCACCACACGAGAGCGATGAGTCCGATCGTCCACAACACCTGCAGGGCGGTGCTGCCCACCAACGCCATCGGGGCGAAGAGGAACGCCGCGAAGGGTGGGTAGATGAACCGGAAACCGGAATGGCTGAAGAACCCCTCGGTGTACAGCGGGGTGTGGTGCAGGAAGGCCCAGCCGGCATCGCGGAAGACGTCGAGATCCATGAGGTACTCGTTCAGCGCGTCGCGCAGGTATCCCGCGACTGCCAGCGCCGAGACCGTCAGACCGATGGCGATCAACAAGGATCGAACAGGTCGGGTACGGACTTCGGTCAACAGCACGGGCGGTACCTCCCGGTAGGAAACAGGTGCGTCGCCACGTTACACAATCGTTGTCTTCGGGATCAGGCGCCGAGAATATCGCCTCCCCAACCGTTTTGGTCGGGAAATCCGTTTCGCGAACTTGGGGAGTGAGACGGATCACGTTGCGGAAAGATCTCGACCGGCCGGACGTGAGGGGAGTATTCGTCTTTCTAGCTCCACAGCTAGAAAGACGAATACTCCGGTAGCGGAGTCAGGCGACGCCGCTGATCTCGTTCGGGGTGTGCGGCAGTTCGACAGAGCGGATCTCACCCGAGGTCACGTCCACCGCGTACAGGGAATCGGTGGCGGGATCGGTGACGAACGCCGTATCGCCCCGCACCTCGAGTGCGGGCCGAGGTGCCTGCCACTCGTCGGGCTCGGTCCACGGCTCGAGCACCTCGATCCGCCGGACGATCTCGCCGGAGTCGGGATCGATCACGTGGAGGTTGCCGTCGGTGCCGAGAACGAGTGCTTCCCCTGCCGGTCCGCGACCGAGGGAGCGGAAGGTGTAACTCGTACCGAGGTCGACGAGACGCACCGACGCCGTGCGGGTGTCCACGAGCGCGACGCGCTCGGGACGCTCGAGCTCGGCGTCGGGATCGGTCTTGTAGTCGCCGAGGACGACGGGCGAGTCCTCGCTGCCGGCCTGGTTCCCGATCCGGCCGTAGGGGTCGGGCACCGGCGCCTTCGTGAACGTTCCGTCGCGGAAGATCACCATGCCGTCCTCACATCCGAAGGCGACGACCCCGTCGGCCGCGACCGTCTCACCGTGCACACCCGGGCACTGTTCGGTGCGCGTGATCTCGGTGCCGTTCTCGTCGAGCAGCGCCACACCGGTCCGATCCTCGGAATCGCCGAGGGTGACGAGCATGCCGCCGTCGGGCATCGGGACGGCCACGCCGTGGTGGGCCTCGGGGAGCGCGCGACTGTCGAGATCCGGCAGGTCGGTCGCCGAGGCGAGATCGGCGGGGTCGAACACGTCGATGCGTCCGGTGCCGTCGTCGAACAGGGCGGTGACCCCGGCGTGCGGCACGACGTGTCCGGGCTTCTCGGCGGCGAACGTCAGGTCGGTGAGCGTGGGTGCGCCGGTGTAGTGGTGACCGTGGTCGCCGTGGGCTTCCGTCCAGCTGCCGGTGTCGAGCACGCGGAATCCGCCTTCGGTGGAGATCAGCACGTGGCGTCCGTCGCCGGCAGGGGAGAGGCGGTTGAAACCGTCGAGTGCGAAGTCGTCGACGACGGTGAGTTCTTCTTCCTCGACGACGAGGACGCCGCCGTCGTAGGTCAGGGCGAGGCGCGGCTGCGCCGTCGCCACTTCGGAAGCGGCGGCGGAGGTCGTCGTCTCGGGGGTGTCGGCCGCAGTGGTGTCGGCCTCGGTCGTACCGCCGCAGGCGGCGGCGAAGGTCGCAGCGACGACGGTGAGGGCGGCGCCGCCGTAGCGGGAGAGCGTTGTCATGGGGAAAGAAATAGCTACTATCGAAAATGAATGTCAAAGTCTGAAATGCGCATGCGTGCATGTCGCTCCGGGCGGCCGAGGTTGCAGTTGTTGTCGAGAAATCGCCGAAATGTCGACAACAACTGCGGTTTCGAGCTCGGACATACGCGAATACGGCCGTCTACGACACGCACTAGATGAGCTCAGAATCCGATGAGTTCGCCGTTAGCATCGACGGATGGATCCTGTCCGCAACCCGTACGCCCCGGGCGCGGGACAGCGCCCGCCCGAGCTCGCCGGCCGCGAGAAGCAACTCACCGCGTTCGAGGTGGTCCTCGAACGGATCGCCCGGGAACGACCCGAACGCAGCGTCGTCCTCACCGGCCTCCGCGGTGTCGGTAAGACCGTCCTTCTCAACCATCTGCGCTCCGCCGCCATCGCGAAGAGCTGGGGCACCGGCAAGATCGAGGCCCGTCCCGATCAAGGACTGCGACGCCCCCTGTCGTCGGCGCTGCACATGGCGGTCCGCGAGATCGCCGCCGCGCATCCGGATCCGGAATCGGTGGAGTACTTCCTCGGGGTGCTCAAGTCGTTCGCGCTGCGGGCTACCGCCGACAAGGGCATGCGCGAACGCTGGCAACCCGGCATCGATGCTCCGGCCGTGAAAGGGCGGGCCGACTCGGGCGACATCGAGATCGACCTCGTCGAACTGCTTGTCGACGCAGCAGGACTCGCACGCGACGTGGGCGTGGGCATCGCGTTGTTCATCGACGAGATGCAGGACCTCGGCTCCGACGACGTCTCAGCGATCTGCGGGGCCTGCCACGAGCTGAGCCAGGACGCCGCGCCGCTCATCGTCGTCGGGGCCGGTCTGCCGCACCTGCCCGCGGTGCTGTCGGCGTCGAAGTCCTACTCCGAGCGGCTGTTCACCTACCACCGCATCGACCGGCTCGACCGTGCGGCAGCGGATCTCGCGCTCATCGCGCCTGCGGCACGAGAGGACGTCGAGTTCACGCAGGACGCCCTCGACCTGCTGTACGAAACCGCCGACGGCTACCCGTATTTCGTGCAGGCCTATGGTAAGACGACCTGGGACGTCGCAGCGGATTCGCCGATCACCGCCGACGACGTGCGGGTCGCGGCACCGACTGCGGAAGAGGAACTCGCCGTCGGCTTCTTCGGCTCCCGCTACGAACGGGCGACCCCCGCCGAACGCGAATACATGCGGGCCATGGCGGATCTGGCGGGCGACGACGGGCCTGTCGCGACCTCGAAGATCGCCGTCGAACTCGGACGGAAGCCTGCCTCCCTGTCACCTGCGCGCGACGGATTGATCAAGAAGGGCCTGATCTATTCCGCCGAGCGCGGGTTCATCGGGTTCACCGTTCCGCACTTCGGGCGGTACCTGCGCGCCCAGAACGACTGACCCGGCCGGGGTGATCGAAAGTTCAGTCGACCCACTCGACGGTCTCGTCGAGCGACGCGCGATTCGTGCGACACGCATTGGCCGGGTGCGCCTCGTCGGCGTAACCGAACGAGATGGCGCAGACGATGTCGCGGTCGTCGCCGATGTTCAGTTCGCGTCGCAGCGCGGTGGCCGTCATCGCGACGGCGGCCTGCGGGACGGCGGCGATGCCGAGCGACTCGGCGGCGAGCAGCAGGGTCGAGACGTAGCCACCGCAGTCGACGGCGCCGTACACGCCGAGGGCCTTGTCGGAGGTGATGATCGCGACGTGCGGTGCGCCGAAGAAGCGGTAGTTCTCGAGCATCTGCTCGGTGCGGCGCTGGTAGTCGTCGCGGGCGATGCCCAGCGCGTTGTACAGGGCGTAGCCGGCGCCGCGGCGACGCTCGGCATAGACGCCGCGGTATTCGGCGGGTCCCGGGATGTCGGGATCCATGTTCCCCGAGGTGGCCTGCGCGTAGACGGCGTCGCGCAGGCGGTTGGTGGCGTCGCCGCTGACGATGTGCACTTGCCAGGGTTGGGAGTTGCACCAGGACGCGGTGCGCTGACCCATCTGCAGCATGCGTTCGATGTCCTCGCGCGGGACCTGTTTCGTCAGGAAGGCGCGGCAGCTGAAACGGGTGTCGAGCAGGGACGACAGCGCGTCGGCGGCAGAAGTCATGTCACCACGATGGCACATCACTTCACCGAGCGTTCGTTCAGCCGGTCGGGAGCACACGACAGGCGACTATTCGGCTTTCTACGATCCGTCCGAGAAAGCGGTAGAGAAGGTCAGACGATGTCCCTCTCGTCGCCGGGTGTGACCCGGCGCAGCCCCCGATAGGCATCGGTGGGGGTGCTCTTCCCGGTCACCACGGCCGCGACCTCGGCGGCGATCGGCATCTCCACCCCGTACTCGCGGGCGAGTTCCATGACCGTCGGCGCGGTCTTCACCCCTTCGGCGACCTGCCCCAGCGCCTCGACGGCCTCGTCGATGCTGAGCCCGCGCGCCAGCGCCTCACCGACCCGGCGGTTCCGCGACGACGGACTCGTGCACGTCGCGATGAGATCACCCATCCCCGTGAGGCCCGCGAACGTGCGCGGATCCGCACCCATGGCCTCACCGAGACGCGTCATCTCCGCCAGCCCACGGGCGAGGACCATCGCGCGGGTGTTGTCGCCGACTCTGAGCCCTTCGGCCATGCCGGCCGCGATCGCCACGATGTTCTTGAGGATCCCGCCCAGTTCGCAGCCGAGCACGTCGGTATTGCGATAGACGCGGAACAACGACGTGGCGAACAGTGGTTGCAGCGCCGCACTCACCGCTTCGTCCTGCATCGCGACCACCGACGCGGCGGCCATGCCGTCGGCGATCTCCCCGGCGATGTTCGGACCCGCGAGCAGCCCGACGGGGTGCCCCGGAAGGCATTCGGCGATCACCTCGGTGGGCCGCAGGCGGGTGCCCGGCTCGAGGCCCTTCACGAGCGAGACGACCGGGACCCACGCGCGGATCTCGTCGACAACCTGCTCGAGTGTCTTGCGCACTGCATGCGACGGCACACCGATCACCAGGACGTCGGCTTCGCGGGCGGCCTCTTCGAGATCGGAGGTCGCGCGCAGGCCCTGCGGCAGTGGCCGTTCGCCGAGATATCGACGGTTGCGGTGCTCGGTGTCGATCTCACGCGCGATGTCGTCGTTGCGGGCCCACAACGTCGTCGGGGTGTTGCGTGCGGCCAACGACGCGATCGTGGTTCCCCACGATCCCGATCCGAGAACGACGACGCGAACCGCACGAGCCATCGGTGACCTTTCGTCCGTACGGGCAGGTATCGACAGAGTGTCAGTTTTCCGGTCCCGGCGGGTCCGGTTTGTGGTCCCGGGATCCTCGCGGGGCGGATGTGCTGTGGAGGCGCACGACGACAGGATCGAGGCGGCGCATCGTGGCACGATCGGACCCGTGCCCGGTAAACCCGTCACCGATCAGCGTCTGCGCGACCTCGCGTTGCTGCGCCGCGTCCGCGACCGCATCGACCGCGAGCACGCCCAGCCCCTCGACGTCGAGGCCCTCGCCCGCGGCGTGAACATGTCGGCCGGCCATCTCAGCCGCCAGTTCAGGCTCGCGTACGGCGAGTCGCCCTATTCGTATCTCATGACCCGGCGCATCGAGCGGGCCATGACGTTGCTGCGACGCGGCGACCTCACCGTCACCGAGGTGTGCTTCGAGGTGGGCTGTTCGTCGCTCGGCACCTTCAGTACCCGGTTCACGGAACTCGTCGGCGTGCCCCCGAGCGTGTACCGCAAGCAGGCGTCCGAGGAGACGAACGGCATCCCGTCGTGCGTGGCGAAGAATGTCACCAGACCGATCAGGAATCGAGAAGCGCGGACGGGTCCGCCGGTCATACCGTGATCGGCATGGACATCACCATTCACCAGACATTCCTTCCGCACACCGATCCCGAGGCGTCCCTCGCGTTCTACCGCGACACCCTCGGCTTCGAGGTCCTCAACGACGTCGGTTACGCCGGGAAACGTTGGATCACCCTCGGCCGCGGCGACACTCCCGGCACGTCCCTGGTGCTGTACCCGCCGGACGCCGACCCCGGCATCACGGAGGAGGAGAACGCCACCATCGCCGAGATGATGGCCAAGGGCACCTTCGCATCGATCATCCTCGCGACGAAGGATCTCGACGGGACGTTCGAGCAGCTGCAGGCCGGCGACACCGAGATCGTCCAGGAACCCACCGACCAGCCGTACGGCGTCCGCGACTGCGCTCTCCGCGACCCCGCGGGAAACATGGTCCGCATCCAGCAATTGCGCTGACCGATCCCACGATCGGCCTTACTCTCCGATCGTCGCACCCGTTCCGCCCCGCATCCGTACGACCACTGGAGTCTTCGAACATGACCTCGACGAAGGACACACCGGCACATGCAGCGCACGTCGCCGACACCCACGATGCGATCCGGGTCCACGGAGCGCGCGTGAACAATCTCCGCGACATCAGCGTGGAGATCCCCAAGCGGCGATTGACGGTGTTCACCGGTGTCTCCGGCTCGGGCAAGAGTTCGCTGGTGTTCAGCACGATCGCCGCCGAGTCGCAGCGCCTGATCAACGAGACGTACAGCGCGTTCGTGCAGGGATTCATGCCGACCCTGGCCCGCCCGGACGTCGACGTGCTCGACGGCATCACCGCGGCGATCATCGTCGGCCAGGAACGGATGGGATCGAATCCGCGCTCGACGGTGGGCACCGCCACCGATGCCAACGCGATGCTTCGCATCCTGTTCAGCCGGGTTGCGGAGCCGCACATCGGTCCGCCCAACGCCTACTCGTTCAACGTGCCGTCGGTGCGGGCCAGTGGTGCGGTGACGGTGGAGAGGGGCGCGGGGAAGACCCAGGCCGAGAAGGTGACCTTCAACCGGCTCGGCGGCATGTGCCCGCGATGCGAGGGCAAGGGCAACATCTCCGATTTCGACCTGACCGTGCTCTACGACGACGGTCTCTCCCTCAACGAGGGCGCCCTGAAGATCCCCGGCTACAGCATGGACGGCTGGTACGGCCGGATCTACCGCGGCTGCGGCTTCTTCGATCCCGACAAGCCGATCGCGAAGTTCACCAAGCGGCAACTCCACGACCTGCTCTACAAGGAACCCACCAAGATCAAGGTGGAGGGCGTCAACGTCACCTTCGAGGGCCTGATCCCGAAGATCCAGAAGTCGTTCCTGTCCAAGGATCTCGACGCGATGCAACCGCACATCCGTGCGTTCGTCGAGAAGGCCGTCGTCTTCTCCACATGCCCGGACTGTGAAGGGACGCGTCTCGCCCCCGAGGCGCGGTCGTCGAAGATCGACGGCAGGAGCATCGCGGATGCGTGCGCGATGCAGATCAGCGATCTCGCCGAATGGGTGCGCGGACTGGATCTTCCGCAGGTTGCCCCGCTGCTGAAGAACCTTTGTCATCTGCTCGACTCCTTCGCGGACATCGGGCTGGGATATCTGTCGCTGGATCGTCCCACCGGCACCCTGTCCGGCGGAGAATCGCAGCGCATCAAGATGATCCGCCATCTCGGATCGTCGCTGACCGATATCACCTACGTCTTCGACGAACCGACGATCGGCATGCACCCGCACGACATCGCGCGGATGAACAACCTGCTGCTACAACTGCGCGACAAGGGCAACACCGTGCTCGTCGTCGAACACAAACCCGAGGCCATCGCGATCGCCGACCACATCGTCGATCTCGGCCCGCGCGCCGGCACCGAGGGCGGACAGGTGGTCTTCGAGGGCACCGTCGACGAACTGCGGCGTGCCGACACCCTCACCGGTCGTCACCTCGACGACCGGGCGTCGCTGAAACCGACGGTGCGCACCCCGAGCGGAGCCCTGAAGGTCCGCGGCGCAGACACGCACAACCTGCAGAACGTCGACGTCGATATCCCGCTCGGCGTGCTCGTCGTGGTGACCGGCGTGGCCGGATCGGGCAAGAGTTCGCTGATCCACGGTTCGGTGGCCGACGGCGACGGCGTGGTCACGATCGACCAGAGCCCCATCAAGGGCTCGCGTCGCAGCAACCCCGCGACCTACACGGGTCTTCTCGAACCGATCCGCAAGGCGTTCGCGAAGGCCAACGGTGTCAAGCCGGCCCTGTTCAGTTCCAACTCCGAGGGCGCCTGCCCGACCTGCAACGGCGCCGGTGTCGTCTACACCGACCTCGGGGTGATGGCCACCGTCGAATCGGTTTGCGAGGACTGCGAGGGCAAGCGCTTCCAGACCGCCGTGCTCGACTACACCCTGGCGGGGAAGAACATCGCCGAGGTGCTCGCCATGTCCGTCGCGCAGGCCCAGGAGTACTTCGCCGACGGCGAGGCACGCACCCCGGCGGCGTCGAAGATCCTGCAGCGACTGTCCGACGTCGGCCTCGGCTATCTGCGGCTCGGCCAGCCCCTGACCACCCTGTCGGGCGGTGAGCGGCAGCGGCTCAAGCTCGCCACCGCGATGGCCGAGAAGGGGGAGACCTACATCCTCGACGAACCCACCACGGGCCTGCACCTCGCCGACGTCGAACAGCTGCTCGGTCTGCTCGACCGGCTCGTCGAGTCCGGCAAGTCGGTGATCGTCATCGAACACCACCAGGCCGTGATGGCCCACGCCGACTGGATCATCGACCTCGGTCCCGGCGCCGGCCACGACGGTGGACGCATCGTCTTCGAGGGCACCCCCAGCGAACTCGTGGAGGAGCGGTCGACGCTCACCGGCGAGCATCTCTCCGAGTACGTCGGGGTCGGGGTCAGCGGCTGAAGTCCGGACGCTCCATCAGCCACGACACGGCCACACCCGCGACGAGCCCCCAGAACGCCGCGCCGATGTTCCAGACGGTGATGTTCGAGGCGGTGACCACGAACGCGACGAGCGCACCCATGGTGTGCTTGCTCGCGAACCCGGCCACGAAGGCGCCCTGCAACGCTTTGAGCATCGCCAGGCCGCCGAGAGTCGCGACGAACGAGGCGGGCGCGGCGATCATCCACCGGACGAACAGCGGCGCGAACAGTCCGAAGACGATCGCCAGCGTCCCGCATGTGATCGCCGCGGTGTACTGACGGGACCGTTCGCCCGACGACACGAGCAGCGCGTTGGTCGGTCCGGTCAGACAGGTCGACACGGCGCCGACGCACGCGGCAAGGAAGGACCACAGTCCGCACGCGATCGCCGAGACGTTGACGGGCGGATTGTGCCCGGCCGAGCGCAGCACCGCGATGCCTTGCCCGTTCTGCACCACCAGCACGGTGATCGCGAGCGGCACGACGAGTTCGAGGATCGCCGACCACGTGAACTGCGGGGCGGTGAACACCGGTGCGGCGAAGACCGCGCTGTCGGTCCCGGACGGTGAGAACCGGTCCGACAGCGCGACCGCGCCCACCCCGGCGAGCAGAGCGCCGAGGATGGGAGGCATCCACTTGCCGAGGACCGCAACGGAACTGAGCAGGAGGAAGACGATCACCATCGGTGCGGCGATGGCGACGTCGGAACCGAGCGCCGAAACCAGATCGATGCCGAACTTCAGGAACACCCCCGCGACCATCGCCATGACGATGGGCATCGGCAACGCTTCCATCACTCGGCGCACCAGTCCCGAGGCCCCCAGTACCGTCACGAGGGCCGCTGTCACGAAGAATGCGCCGACCACCTCCGCCCAGCTCAGGTGGGTGAGCGACCCGCCGACCAGCACGGTGCCGGGGATGGTCCAGAAGAACCCGAGCGGTTGCCGGTAGGCGACGCTCATCACGATGGTGAGCAGCCCGTTGAGGGCGAACACCCCGAAGATCCACGACGCCAACTGCGGTGCGCTCAGCCCGCCCGCGGCGCCGGCGGCGAGGATCACGGCGACCGGTCCGGTGCACGAGAAGACGAGCCCGATCAAGCCGTTCGCGGCGTATCGTGGGCCGAGATCCCGGAGTATCCCGCGCGGTCCGACGACGGGACGCACGGGGCGTTCGAACAGATCGGTCTCGGCGGTGGGGCGATCGTCCACGGCGGTCAATGATCAACCTCGATCCTGTTGTCGGAACTTCGCGGCGAGCTCGCTGCGCGAGCGGATGCCGAACTTCGAGTACACGCGGGTCAGGTGGTACTGCACGGTCTTGACGGACAGGAACAGCTCACCGGCGACTTCCTTGTTGGTGCGGCCCGACGCGACGAGTGTGGCCACGGCGCGTTCCTGCGGAGTGAGGGTCGTGAAATCCGAACGCGGGGTCTCGGTCTCGCCGTCGCCGGTACGAAGACCACCGGCCTTGAGTTCCCGGTCGCAACGTTCCACGTACGAGACGGCGCCGAGCGACGCGTACAGCTCACGGGCGGTGCGGATCACCGCGTCGGCGTCGCGGCGACGCCCCGCGCGGCGCATCGTCTGGCCGTACGCGAAGTTGATGCGTGCACGGTCGTAGGGCAGTGGCAGCGTGTCGATCTCGTCGAGTGCGTGTTCGAAAGCGTCGCGGGCGGCGTCGATGTCGCCGCGGGCTCCGAGGATGCGACCGCGCACGTAACCGAGGCGGGCCTTGGCGGAGCGGTGACCGCGTTCGGCGGCGAGTTCCTCGTGCGGCCGCAGGAATTCGTCCGCTTCGTCGACGCGTCCGGTGATCACGAGGGCGTTGCCGTAGAGATCCGGCCACGGCCAGTGGCCGGGTTCGTCGACGGCGCCCCGCTCGCGCATGGTGACGATCGGTTCCAGATAGCGCAACACGCTCGTGTAGTCGGAGACGACCTCGGCGCACTGCGCCAGGCACAGGCAGGCCGGTACGAGCATGAGCGGGTAGTCGTTGTTCCCGGCGCGGGCACGGTGGGCGTGTTCCCGTGCCGCGGTCCAGTTCCCGCGCAGCGCCTGGACCTGGGCGCCGGTCCAGTGGACGAGCGGTCGGAGCAGATCGAGTTGTGTCGCGTCGAGCTGCGCCGCCGCGCGATCGACGGTGCGCAGCGCGTCGGACCACGCACCGAGCGCGAATTGTGTTCGCGCGAGCCAGGCCTGCGCCCACAGCGAGATGCGCAGCGACCCGCCGCGGAAGATGGTCGGTTCGGCCGCCTCGAGTTCGGTCCGGGCGAGATCGGGCCGGTCGAGCACCAATGCGAGCCACCCCTCGGCCATGCGGATGCGCTGGCTCTGCGCTCCGAGTCGGATGACATCGGACAGAGCCGAATACGACTCGACGGCCTCATCGACGCGACCGGTCATCGCCAGCCCGAGTCCGCGGATGGCCCGGGACTCGACGACGGGTGGAGCCGTCTCGGGGAGGGTGTCCGCGGCACGATCGGCCCACAGGACAAGATCGTCGCCGCGCAGCCGTGCCAACGAATGCAACACCATGCGTTGCGAAATCGTCGCGGCGAGTTCGGGTTCGGATTCCGGATCGTCGAGCATCGACCACGCTTCGGTGAGAAGGTGGTGCGCTTCCGCGGCCCGCCCCCGCTGGATCGCGAGATAGCCGAGCACGGCGTTGCGCATCGGTCCGCTCGGCACGCTCTCGATCTCGGGGACGAACGTCTGGGCCTGGGGTAGGTCCGCCGCACCGGTCAGTGCGTCGACACCGCGGATCATCCTGCGGGTCCGTAGTTCTCGGTCGAGAGTGATACGGCTCGCGGTGATGAGCGCTTCGGCCGCTTGGGACCAGGCGCCGTCGGCGGCGCATCGCCGGGCGTAAGCGTCGAGGTCGGCGGCGAGTTCCTCGTTTCCGGTCGGTGTCGCGGACACCAGGTGGAACAACCGGGCGCCCTCGTCGTCGACGAGCGAAGCGGCCCGCGCGTGCAGGCTGTGCCAGCGGGCCGGGCCGATCTCGTCGGCCACGGCGGCGCGGGTCATGGGATCGGGGAACGACAACGACACCACGCCCCGCTGTTCACGCATCGTGAGCAGACCGAGCCGGTGGGCCTCGTCGAGCGGCCCGGTCGTGTCGCCGACCTCGGCGAGTTCGGCGACGAGCGCGAGGGATTCGGTGGCTCCCCGTGTCGCGGCGGTGTCCAGGACGGCGACCGATTCGACGAGCGCGCGCGTGTCCGGTGAACACCGGGCAAGGATGCGACCCACTTTCCCCGCGTGTTGTCTCGGTGCTGGGAAACGCGCCTGCCAGCGGTGCCATTCGTCGCGAGGGATCTCGTCGAGAAGCTGCAGGATCGAGCGGGTGTTCCCGAGCGTGTGTTCCTGCAGGCGACGCGCCGTCCACGCGGACAGGTCGACGCCGATGCGATGCAGTGCGAGTTGCGCGACATCCGGGGGCGCCAGCGCGCCGACGTGGAGGGTGTCCACGCGGTGGCTGTTCGAGAGGAGGTCGGCGGTCGCCGGGGCGACATCGTCGGGAAGCACGTCGGGCACGATCCAGATCATGAGCAGGGGACGTCCGTGCGCTCGCCTCAGCGACGACGACAGCGACTGCAACGACTCGGCATCCGCGTAGTGCGCGTCGTCGACGACGATCACCGTCGCGTCGTCGATCCGGTCGAGGAGCGTGCGTGCCGCCTCCACCGGGTCGCCCGCCGTGACGGTGTCACCGAGCAGCTGTTCGAGCACGGACCACGGATGGCCGGCTTCCCAGCGGGCCCCGGTCGCGTCGTGTACGGCGAGGTCGTCGTGGCGAGCGACGAAATGCGAAACGAGGGAGGATTTTCCGACGCCGGACGCCCCCTCGACGAGGACCAGCGAGGGGACACCCGCGCGGGCTTCGTCGAGGAGGCGTTCGAGTTGCAACAACTCGGAGTTCCGGCCGATCAGCACAACGTTGTCCGTCACACATCCACGGTAGTCGGCACGGGGCGATCGGAACTGCGGACCGGCGAGACGGACTGGACCGGGCGGGGCACGAACCACGTGACCAGACCACCGGCGAGCGCGATACCCGCGAAGATGTAGAAGTTCACGTTGTTCGCGAAGCCCGCGCCGATGAGCAGACCTCCGATGACCGGGCCGACGATGCCGCCCAGGCGGCCGAAGCCGGCGCACCACGCCACGCCCGCGGCGCGGGCGGGGGTGTCGTAGTAGTTGGACACGAATCCGTAGATGAGCACCTGGGTGCCGATCGTGCCCGTACCGGCGATCGCGACGGCGGTGAGCAGCACCGGCAGCGGGAAACCGAGCGTGAGCAGCACGAGGGCCACGGCCGCGAGGAAGAAGGTGGTGACGATGACGGACTGCGGTCCGCGGCCGTCGGCGACCTTCGAGGCGAGCAGGCCGCCGAGGATGGCGCCGCCGTTGAGGACGAGGAGGAAGGCGAGCGAGCCGTTGGCGTTGTAACCGGCGTCGGCCATGATCTTCGGCAGCCAGGTGTTGAGGCCGTAGGTGAGCAGCAGACCGGCGAAGCTCATCATGCCGAGCAGTCCCGTACCGAGGGCGTACTTGCGGGTCGCGAGTGCCGCGAAACCGATCTTCTCGGTGGAAGCGACAGGTGCTGCGGACGGCAGCGGGAAACCGAACTCCTCGCACACACGCTGCGCCTCGTCGGAGCGTCCCCGCGACTGCAGCCAGGCGGGCGACTCGGGAAGCTTCATCAGTGCCAGCGGGAGCAGGATGAGCAGCGGCAACGCGCCGATGAGGAACAGTCCGCGCCAGCCGATCGCGTCGCGCAGCAGGATCGCGAGCAGCGAGGCCATCACACCGCCGGCGGGGACACCGCTGTAGACGATGGCGTTGAACAGGTTGCGCTTGCCGGGCGGAGCGAACTCGGCGACCACAGCTCCGGCGGTGGCGACGAGACCGCCGACGCCGATGCCGGTGAAGAAGCGGAGCGCGCCGAACATCGTGATGCTCGTGGAGAAGGCCGCCGCACCCATGCCGACGGAGAACCAGACGATGTTGATCAACATCATCTTCCGGCGGCCGACGCGGTCACCGAACGCACCGGTCAGCAGCGCGCCGACCATGACGCCGATGAGCGCGTAGGAGCCGAGGGCACCACCCTGCTGGGCGGAGATCTCCCCGAGCTGGGTCGGATCGGCCATCAGGGTCGGAAGGACGGTGCCGTACACGACGAGGTCGTAGCCGTCGAAGATGATCGCGAGGGTGGCGAGCGCGACGATCCAGATGACGCTGCGCCGATGTTGTGGACTGGCCCAGGTCTGCGTGGCGTGGGGCATGCGTTGCTCCGGTCTGTGGGTGGAGTCACAAGAGGATTCGGGGAGAAAAGTGGCCTCACCGGGGGGACTGGCGCCTCCGGTGAGGCCGAGCGAGGGGCGGTCAGCCCAGATCGCCGCCGGCGACGGGAAGAACCGTGCCGGTGATGTAGGAGGCCTCCTCGGAGGCCAGGAAACAGATCGCGGCGGCCTGCTCGTCGAGCGTGCCGTACCGCTTGAGCAGGGAGGAATCGACGGTCTGGTCCACGATCTGCTGGTACCAGGCCTTCTCCTGCTCGGACTGCGGCGACGGACCGCGCGCGATCCGCCGCTCGGGAGCGACGGTGCCGCCCGGGGCGGTCGCCACCACGCGGACCCCGTAGGGGGCGAGTTCGAGGGCGAGCGACGCGGTGATCGCGTTGACCCCACCCTTCGCCGCCGAATACGGCACGCGGTTGACGCCGCGGGTCGCGACCGACGAGACGTTCACGATCGTGCCGGCGCGTCGCTCGATCAGATGGGGAGCGGCGGCGCGACACGTCCACAGAGTGGGGAACAGCGACCGCCGGATCTCCTTCTCGATCTCCTCCGGCGCATAGTGCTCGTACGGCTTGGCCCAGATCGTGCCGCCGACGACGTTGATCAGCACGTCGATGCGGCCGGTGGTGCGGACGGCGTGGGAGATCGCCTCCTCCGCGCCCTCGAAGGTCTCGAGATCCGCCGTCACCGAATGCGCCTTGCCGCCCGCCTCGCGCAGCTGCTCGGCCACCTCGTGGACGAGATCCGCGCGGTCGACGAGCACGACCTCACCGCCCTCGGCGGCGATGCGGGTCGCCACCGTGAGACCGATGCCCTGCGCGGCGCCGGTGATCGTCAGGCACCGTCCGTCGAACCGGCCCGGGAAGATCTTCGTTTCGATCATGAGGAGACACCTGCTGGGGCACCGCTGGCGATGGCGCGACGCATCGTCTCCTTGGCGTGCTGCGAGTGGACGACGATCAGGTCGCGCGCGGCGGCCTTGTCGCCCTTCTCGAACGCCTCGACGAGCTGCAGGTGCTCGTCGACGATGTGCTCCTCGATCCACTGCGCGTCGCGCAGGACCTGCTTCATCAACCGGGTGACCTCGAGCTTGTTGTAGGCCTCGAGCAGCACCGGGTTGGTGCAACAGCGGAAGAGGAACTCGTGGAAGGCCGCATTGGTGTCGGTGAACGCCGCGGCGTCGGTGAAGTGGTCGCCTTCGACCGACGCGCCGGACGCCTCGGCGAGGATGCGGAACTCGACGAGCTGCTCCGGCGTGAGCCGGCCGATCGTGAGTTCGACGACCCCGAGTTCGAGGGCCATGCGGGCGTCGAACTGCTCGTCCGATTCGGCGACGGGCGGATGCTCCTCGCCGATCTCGTAATTGCCGGGCTCGGGGTTCTCGAGCACCACCGGACGACCGGTCTCGGCGGCAGCCTTCTCCGCCGCGGCCTTCTCGGCGTCGGTGGCAGCGGGTGCGGTTGCCCCACCCGGGGTGGCCGAGGTGTTGAACTTCTCGAAGTAGAAGTTCGTCGGCTCGATACCGTTCTCGGACAGGTGGTTACGCACCGCCTCCACCATGGGCGGCGGACCGCACAGGTAGATGTCCACATCACCGTCGTTGAGGTGCGACGGCTCGAACAGACCCGTCACGTATCCCTTGTTCGGGGCGGACGACGCTTCGTCGGCGACGCAGTAGTCGAACGTGAAGTTCGGCAGCCGCTTCGTGTACTCCTCGAGCGCGTCGAGTTCGACGAGATCGTGATCGAAGGTGACACCGTAGATCAGGTGCACCGGCTGGTCCGAGCCGTCGGCCTCGATCTTCGACAGGATCGACAGCAGCGGCGCCAGGCCGGTACCGCCGGCGAGCAGCAGCGACGGGCGCTTGCGCTCGCGCAGGAAGAAGCTGCCGAATGGGCCGGTGAACTCCAGGGTATCGCCGACCTGCGCGCGGTCGCGCAGGTACTCGGACATCAGACCGTCCTCGGTGATCTTCACGAGGAACGCGAGCGAATTCTCGTGCGGGCCGGTGCTGAACGAGTACGAGCGGGTCGCCGGCTTACCGGTGCCGTCGTCGCTGCCGGGCACGCCGATGTTGACGTACTGACCGGGCAGGAACACCAGATCGTCACGGTTGTCGATCTCGACGGTGAACCCGACGACGCTCTCGGAGTAACGGCGCAGATCCGTGATGGTCGCGCTGTACGAGGCGGCCGCGGTCTTCGCGACATCGGAGGTGCTCGCGATCTGCACCACCAGATCGGATTCCGGCATCATCTGGCACGGCAGGCAGTAACCCTGCTCGGCCTCTTCGTCGGTGAGGGCGTCCTCGATGTAGTCGCCGCCGTCGTAGCTGCCCGATTCGCAGAAGGCCTTGCAGGTTCCGCACGCGCCGTCGCGGCAGTCGAGCGGAATGTTGATGCGTGCCTTGTACGAGGCGTCGGCGACGGTCTCGTTCGGGTTGACCTTGATGAAGCGGGTGACCCCGTCCTCGAAGCTCAATGCCACCTGGTAAGCCATGGCACGTGCCTCCTTTCGTGATCGGGGTGGAACTAGACGACGTAGACGTCGACGATGTGGTGGATGTAGTCGTTCTTCAGGACGATCTTCTTCTTCTTGATCACCGGCTGTGCGCCTGAGACATCGAGGGTGAGGAAGGTGGTCCCGAAGTAGGTGTCGGTGGTGTTGTAGCGGAAGTACAACGAGAACCAGTTGTGCCGCAGGTCGATTTCGGTGCCGCGACGCTCGAGGATCTCGACGTTGGTGATGTTGTGTCCTGTGCGGGGTTCGGGCAGCGAGGTCGCCGACGAACGGTCGGTGCGGATGCGGAACACCCGGTCCTCGAGGCCGCCGCGATTCGGGTAGTAGATCAGCGAGATCTCGGTCTGCGGGTTCTCGGTGAGAGCACCGTCGTCGTCCCAGGCCGGCATCCAGTACTCGGCATCGGGGTGGTAGCACTCGAGCCACTGCTCGAACTCGCGGTCGTCGAGCAGTCGGGCCTCACGGTAGAGGAACTGTTCGATGTCGGTCTGCGTGAATTCGTGTACGGCAGTCATGATTCCGGTTCCTCTCAGAGCGCGGACGGGTCGGCGGCGGAACTCTCGGCGGCGATGGCCTCGCGCATCGCTTCGAGCCAGTAGCCGTGCTGGATCGGGTACAGGCCTTCGTCCTCGGTCTTCACACCGCTCGACAGCACCTTCGTCATGCCGAGATCCTGAGCGACCTCGTCGGGTCCGTTGAGGATGTGGGTTGCACCGCGGCTCATGTCGTTCCAGGGCGCAGCCGATGCGAGGTAGGTCTTCTGGCAGGAGCGGAACTCCTCGAGATCATCCGGGGTGGCCATGCCGGTCGCGTTGAAGAAGTCCTCGTACTGACGGATCCGGTTGGCGCGGGACTCGGCGCTCTCACCCTTCGGTGCGATGCAGTAGATCGTCACCTCGGTCTTGTCCACGGAGATCGGGCGGAAGTGCCGAATCTGCGAGGAGAACTGGTCCATGATGTACACGTTCGGGTACAGGCACAGGTTGCGCGACGCGCCGACCATGAACTCGGCCTTCTTCTCGCCGAACTCCTTCGCGAGTTCGTCCTTGCGCGGGTACAGCGGACGGTCCTCGGGGTTGCCCCACCACATCCACAGCAACAGGTGGCCGTGGTCGAACGAGTAGTAGCCGCCGCCCTGCTTGCCCCAGGTGCCGGCGTCCATCGCCTTGGTCTCGTTGCTGGACTCACCGGCAGTGCGGCGCGCGGTGGTCGCGGCATAGTTCCAGTGGGTGGCCGAGACGTGGTAACCGTCGGCGCCGTTCTCGGCTTGCAGCTTCCAGTTGCCGTCGTAGGTATAGGTGGACGAACCGCGCAGCACCTCGAGGCCCTCGGGGGACTGGTCGACGAGCATGTCGATCATCTTCGTGGTGTCACCGAGGTGGTCCTCGAGCGACTTGACGTCGGGATTCAGGCTGCCGAACAGGAAACCGCGGTAGCTCTCGAAACGAGCGACCTTCCGCAGGTCGTGGCTGCCGTCGGTGTTGAACTGCTCGGGATAGCCGGCGTCGCGGGGATCCTTGACCTTCAGCAGCTTTCCGTTGTTGCGGAACGTCCAGCCGTGGAAGGGGCACGTGAAGGTGGTGCGGTTGTCGGTCTTGCGACGGCACAGCATCGCACCGCGGTGGCTGCACGCGTTGATCAGGCAGTGCAGCTCGCCTTCCTTGTCGCGGCTGATGACGACGGGCTGGCGGCCGATATACGTGGTGAAGTAATCACCGACGTTCGGGACCTGGCTCTCGTGGGCGAGGTACACCCAGTTGCCCTCGAAGATGTGCTTCATCTCGAGTTCGAAGATCTCCTCGTCGGTGAAGACGTCACGGCGGATCTGGTACCGCCCGGTGCTCGGGTCTTCGACGAGTGCGCCGTCGAGGCGAGTGCGCACGTGCTCCACGATGTCGGTCATGGGATCCTCCAGGTATCGGCTTCGTTCCCGGGACGGACAGGGCGTGTCCGACGCGGCCGAGCCTGTACTGAAGATTCGTGGTGACCGGGGTCTTTCTCCGGTCCGGCTCGACGCGATGTGTCCGGCGATATCTCCACGATGACAGCCTGTGGCTACGGTCACACCAGGCAAGTACCTAGGGATACCTAGGACCCCTGGGTGGGGGTCGGAAGGCCCTCGAGCGACCGGAGGCGGAAAGACCCCTCGACACGGCCGTACCGCCCGTGCGCATCGCGGTGCCGGAGCAGCGCGTGCGTACGAGCGGTACGGGGATGAGGGTATTCAGCCGGCCGGGGTGAACCGTTCGCGCCGGATGCGTCGCGGCGACATGCGGCGACGCTTGAACGCCTTCACCGATGCCTCGACGAACGCGTCCGATCCGCAGATGTAACCGGTGAACTCCTTCGCGGACGCGACGTCCTCGAGGAAAGCGTCGGTGACGTATCCGTCGCGGTCTCCGCCGCTCTCCCTGCTCACGCAGGTGATGTAGCGGAAGCCGGGATGGCGGGTCTCCAGTTCGCGGAGGAAGTCGACGTCGTACAGGTCCGCGCAGGTACGGACCCCGTGGTAGAGCAGGATCTGCCGGTCGGGGACGAGGGAGAGCGCCTGCCGGACGATGGCCTCGAGCGGGGCGAGGCCCGTCCCACCGCCGAGCAGGACGATCGGGCCGGTGCCCTCCAGGTCGAAGGTGAAGTCGCCGTACGGGCCGGTGACGGTCACGCGGTCACCCACGTCGATGCGCTCGAAGACCCATTCGCTCGCGACTCCACCGGGTTGCCGGCGGATGTGCAGTTCGAGCTCTTTGGCCTCGGAGGGCGGATTCGCGAGTGAGTACTGCCGTCGGATCTCGGTCCCGGGAACTGTCACCTCCACGTACTGCCCGGCCGAGAACTCGAGCGGTTCGTCGGCGGTGAGCAACACCTTGCGTGTGTCGGCGGCGATGTCGCGTACCTCGGCGACGGTGACGACGACGTCGCGCAGCACGTGCGTGCCGGCGGGTTCCTCCGTTGCGGAGGTCTCGAAGGCGACGTCGCCGCGCGGGGTGGCCTGGCACGCGAGGACGAATCCGGCCGCGAGTTCGTCGGCGGTGAGCGTCTCCTCCGGCGAGTTCCGATGATCGAGTTCGCCGTCGAGGACCTTGATCTTGCAGGTGCCGCAGGTTCCCTGGTTGCAGGAGTTGGGCATCCAGTTGCCGTTGCGCAGGAACGCTTCCAGCACCGTCCGACCGGGTTCGCAGGGAACGACGCCGGTGCCCGCGGTGAGTGTGTACGGCATGGTCAGATCTCCCACCGGGCGTGCAGGGTCTTCGGGCCGCGGAAGCCCCAACCCCAGAATTCGACGTCCTCGGAAGTGCCCCGCTCGAGATTGGGGATGGTCTCGAGCAGTTCTTCGAGACCGATGCGGCTCACGTTGTTCGCGAAGTAGATTCCCGCGCAGGCATGCTTGCCGGCACCGAAGGCGAGGTGGGGGAGCGGCGGGCGGGTCAGGTCGTAGCGGCTGGGGGCGTCGAACACGTCGATGTCGTGGTTCGCCGACCCGTAGGACAGCATGACCACCGACCCTTCGCTGATCTCGATTCCTGATACGACGGTGTCGCGCTTGGCGATACGTGCGGTGCCGGACCAGATCGGGGCGGTCCAGCGCATCCCTTCGGCGATCGCGCGGGGGATGAGTCCCGGTTCGTCCACCACGGCTTCGAACTGTTCGGGGCGGGTGAACAGGCCTGCCAGGGTGGAACTCATGGCGTGTCCCGGTTCCTGCATGGCGCCGAGGAGGAAGACGTACAGCGTCGGGTAGATGTAGTCGCGGTCCCGCGTCTGCCCTTCGGGCATCCCGTCGTGCAGCCAGTGCGAGATGGCGCTGTCGTCGGGATGCTCGATCCAGTGGTCGATCAGCGGGTCGACGACGGAACGGATCTCCTCCTTGGCGCGGTCGCCCTCGTCGAAACGTTCCTGGTTCAGAAAGTTTCCGTCCTCGTCCATCGCTGCGTTGGTGAACGAATCCGACAGTTTGTGGAACCATTCGCGCAGTTTGTCCGAACTGACGTCCTTCAGTCCGAGGAGATCACCGAGCGACCGCACACTCACCGGCTCGCAGAACTGGGCGACGAGATCGGCCCTGCCGTCGGACTCGAACGCCTCGACGTAGCGTCGTGCGATCGGGCGGACGAGATCCTCGATCCAGCGGTCCACCTCGGCGGGCTGGAGGGCGGGTTCGACCATCGACCGCAGGTCGCGGTGGATGTCGCCGTTGACGCCGATGATCGCGGGATGACCGAAGGTGCGGCCACCGGCGGGGGTGATGATGCCGTCGAAGTCGTCGCCGGCCGCGACCGCACGGCACGCTTCGGTCGTGGACGCTACGTAGGCGCCGAGGACGGGCACGAAGGCGACCGGAGCTTCGGCACGCAAGCGCTCGTAGACCGGGTACGGATTGCGCTCGAGTTCTTCCATGGTGATCTCGTCGAGCCACGAAAGGGTGCTGGTCATCGGTGTACCTCCGGGTCGGGAGCCGTCCGGCGACGGCCGGGCCGTTGTTGACGTGGCCAGGACCATACGAGTCGGCCGACGGGCCGGTCGATGCACATTGCGCGGTCCCTGGACGAATCACGCGACTATGTGATCCAGGTCTCGGAAGCGGTTAGTCTCGAAGGCGTGAGTGTGCCCGAGATCGAGGACTGGGACGACGCCTCGCGCGTCGTGGCGGACGTGTACTTCCCGCACCGATTGACGGACCTCGGAAAGGTGGATCGTCCTGAGCTCGAATTGGTCTCGGCCGATCTCGGAGGTGTCACGATCGGTCGGATGGGCTGGGGAGCGGACGTCGCGATCGAATGCGAGTATCCGGGCGCCTACGAGGTGAACATACCGCTGAGCGGGCGGCTCGAATCGCGGGGGCGCTCGGGCACCGTCGTCTCCGAACCCGGCTCGGCGACAGTCTTCCGCGCGGACACCCCGTCGCTCATCACACGGTGGGACGCCGAATGTTCGGTCCTCGGAATCAAGTTCGATCGAGAACATCTCGAACGCGAAGCGGACCGCATTCTCGGTGGTCCGTTGCGGTCGCGCCTCGAACTTCCCGACCGCCTCGATCTGCGGGGGTCGGCGCAGGAATGGCACCGTCTCGTGGCAGCGCTGAGCGAGCAGCTCGCCGGGCCGACCCGGGTGCTCACGAATCCTCTCGTGTCGGCCCAGCTCGGCGGTGCGGTCACCACGGCCTTCGTCCTGGCGGTCGCGCCGGCCGACGAAATGTCACCGGCACCCCGCCCGGGCATGGTCCGGCGGGTGTTGAATGCTCTGCAGGAGGATCCGGGTCGTGTCTGGACGGCAGCCGACATGGCGGAGATCGCCGGAACCAGTGTGCGCAGGTTGCAGGAGGCGTTCTCCGAGTACGTGGGCAGCAGTCCGTCCGCGTGTCTGCGCGACATCCGGCTCGATCGCGCCCACGCGGATCTTACTGCCGGGGGAATCACCGTGGCAGATGTGGCTTTCCGGTGGGGTTTCGGCCATCCGGGGCGTTTCGCCGCCGCCTTCAGGAAGCGGTACGGCGTCACCCCTACGGAAGTCCTGCGGGGCTGAACGCATGCGGATTCGGACGCACGTATGCGGGTGACGACCTCGTGGTCGTCACCCGCTCGTGCGTCCTCCCGGACGGCTCAGCCGAACCAGAGGATGGGTGTGGGCCGATCGAACGAAAGCTCAGGGTAGTCGTCGTCCGCCACCGGCGTCCGCAGCCGCCGCTCGACGTAGTCCAGACCGTTGCTGCGCATGTATTCGATGCAGGACACCGTGTACCCGACGGAATCCGTGCGCGTACTGACGATGGGGCGGAACAGATTCGGGAAGCCGTGCACCGTCAAGGCATCGCGCTCGAGCGCGGCGCCGTCTCGGCCCTGCAGTGTGAGGCCGCCGTGCCCGTCTACGACGAACTTCGCTCGGCCGACGACGGTGCCGCCGATGAGGATCTCCCACCGATGGTCGATGTCGTCGTAGCGGACGGCGCTCGCGGTGCCGATCTCGTGGACCGCCAGCCGTAGTTCGTCGCGCAACCGGGCCGAGACCCGATGGGAGGCGAAGGAGCGTCCGAGGACTACCGCGTCGAATTCCGGTGCAGGGGGATGGGACACGGAGGTCGAAGCGGTCGTGGTCATCTCGGACGCTCCTTCGCGGTGGGTGGAGGTTGGGGGCCGCGCGCGGACGGGCAGGAGAACGGAGATCATCCGCCCGCGCGCGGGAGTCGGTTACTTGTAGAACGCGCTGACGTCGGAGTTGCCGATCAGGTCGGGCACGGTCCAGCCGTCGAGGTCGTACTCACTCATGAACTGCTCCGCGAAGCCCTTCATGGAGGCGACGTCACCGCGGCTCTCGGCGGCGAACAGCAGCTCGGCCTTGACGTTCTCGTGGTTGCCGGCATAGTTCCGTTCGTACAGTTCGTGGCGGCCACCGAACTCGGAGCCGATCGAATCCCACAGTGCCTTCATGACCTTCACGCGGTCGACCGCCTGGATGCCGTCGGAGCCGCGGACATACTTGTCGAGGTAAGGACGCACGTCCGGGTTCTTGAAGTCGGCGGCGGACGAGGGCAGGTAGATCAGGCCCGAGGCGACGTCCTGCTCGATGATCTCCTTGATGCGCGGGTAGCCCTGCATCGCGAACATGCGGTAGGTGAGGCCGTATTCGAGCTTGGGGATTACAGTGCCGTCGATCCACGGCTCCGGGTTGTTCACCATGGAGTCGGTGAGCGACCAGAACAGGTTGCGCCAGCCGATGACCTCACCGACACGGGTCTGCACGCCGCGGAATCCGCCGGCGCCGGTGGCGTCGAGAGCCTTCATGAGGAGACCGGCGATGAAGTCGAGCTTGACCGCGAGTCGCGTGCAGCCCTGCAGCGTGAAGCGCTGGAGGAAGCCGGAGCCGCCGAGGAAGTTGTTGATCTTCTCGACGTCCCCGTACATGAAGACGTTCTCCCAGGGCACGAGCACCTTGTCGAAGATGAAGATCGCGTCGTTCTCGTCCATCCGCGAGGAGATCGGGTAGTCGAACGGGGAGCCGACGATGTTCGCGTTCTGAGAGTAGGAGGCGCGCGAGATGAGCTTGATGCCGGGTGCGTCCATCGGCACCGTGCAGATCAGCGCGAATTCCTTCTTCTTGATCGGCAGACCGTAGTGAGCGATGAAGTTGTAGTTCGTGATGGCCGAGCCGGTCGCGACGACCTTGGCGCCGGAGACGATGAGGCCGGCGTCGGTCTCCTTCTCGACCTTCATGAACACGTCGCCGACCTGGTCCGGCGGTAGCTGACGGTCGACCGGCGGATTGATGATCGCGTGGTTCCAGTACAGGACCTTCTCCTGCGACTCGCGGTACCAGCGCTTCGCGTTGTCCTGGAAGGGCGAGTAGAACTCGTCGTTCGCGCCGAGCGTGCCGAGGAAGGACGCCTTGTAGTCGGGGCTGCGGCCCATCCAGCCGTAGGTCAGCCGTGCCCAGGTGGCGATGGCGTCGCGGTCGGCCCGCAGGTCGTCGGCGGACTTCGGGGTGCGGAAGAACGGCATGGTCACGCCGCCGTTGCCGGTGTCGGTGGGGGCGGTGAGGGTGTTGACGTGCTCACCGGTGTGGAGGGCGTCGTAGAGGCGCGCCGTCATCCGGATCGAGTTGCGGAAGGCCGGATGGTTGGTGAAATCCTTGACTCGCTCACCGTGCAGGTAGATCTCGCGACCGTCGTCGATGGAGGCGATGTACTCGTCGCCGGTCATGGGGCGGGAGGCGAAGTTCTTCTGCTGGTTGGCCGGGGAGTCCGCGGCGACGTTCACCTTGGAACGATCGAGGGTCTCCGAGGGCCGGGGTTCGGTGGTGGTCATGAAATTTCTCCTTGTCCGGGGGAGTGGAAGATGTTCAGGCGTGGGCTGCGGCGAGGTGGAACGGCACGAAGCGGGTCTGCGAGTCGAACCATCCGCTGTGCGGATCGTCGAGCGAGCCGTTCCACGCGGTGGACGTGCTCGGGGCGCCGAGATCATGGAAAGTGCTGCGGTAGAACAGGAGCGGGTCGACCGTCTCGTCGAAGGTGGCGTCGACGATCTCGCCGATGTAGATGATGTGGTCGCCGCCGTCGTATTCGCGCCAGGGCGTGCACGACAGTGTCGCGGCGGTGCCGGCGAGGATCGGGGCGGTGGGGCCCTGCTCCCAGACCGGCTCGGGCGACTGGGGGCGTCCTGCGAAGTGCAGTGCAGTGTCGAGCTGGTTTGCGGCGAGGATGTTGACCGCGAACGGCGCGTCGGACAGGAACCGGCAGGCCTTGGAGGTGCGGGTCAGGGTGACCTGGCACAGGCGGGGCTCGAGCGAGACGGCGGTGAAGGCGGTGACGGTCGCGCCGTGGGGCTCTCCGTCGCTGTTCGCGCAGGTGATGACGGTGACGCCGCTGGCGAACTGTCCGAAGATATTGCGGAGTGTGCGCTGATCCATGTCTGCGTCCTCCTGTCCGGTGCGGGTTGTGGTGGACTTCGATTCGATGTGACACAGACCATATGGACGTCGTGGAACTTGTGCGATCCAGTGAGCGCGGTCACTATCCACCTAGCGCGGTGAGTGGGCCGAAGGGCCCTGTTTGCCTGGGGCCGTGTTCCGCATCACACTTGATCGCACGCGCTCGAACCACACGGATGCGCAGGTCGGAGCGCCGACGACGAGCTGGAAACGAAGGTGAGGGGCCGATGGCAATGGAGCCGACTCCGGGGCCGGTCGATTGGGAAGAGGTGGAAGAGGCTGTCTCGAATGCCTATTTCGAGCACGAACTGACGCCGCTCGACGACGTCGCGCCCTCGCTCCGGCTCCGCACACTGCCGCTCGGGCCGATCCGTCTCACGCGCATCGGTTGGGGAGCGGCGGTGTCGATCCGCAGCGAACATCCCGGGGCGTACGCGGTGAACATTCCGATCGCCGGTCGGATCGCCGCCGGCAACGGGTTGGTGTCGGAGGTCGGGCACGCCGCCGTCTTCCGTCCCGACACCGCAGCTCCGGAACAGAAGTGGACGAACGACTGCGAGATCGTCGGGATCAAGCTCGAACGCGACTATCTACAGCGCGAGATGTCGCGCATCCTCGCCCGTCCCGACCTGCAGCTCCCGAGTCGGGTGGATCTGACGACGCAGGCGGGCCAGAGCTGGATGACGCTGTTGCGCTCGGTCGTGGAACAGCTCAAAACGGACGAATCGCTCTGGCGGAATCCGCTTGTCTCGGAGCAGTTGTCGGGTGCTCTGACGACCTCGTTCATCCTCGCGGTCATGCCGGAGGACGCGGATCCGACCGGCGGGGCGCGCCCGCGCATCATCAAGCGTGTCCTCGACCGGTTGCACGAGGATCCCGCCTCGGCGTGGACCACCGCCGAGATGGCCGAGGTGGCCGGGGTCAGCGTGCGGCGCCTGCAGGAGGGGTTCCGCGAATATCTCGGGGTGTGCCCGCGCGACTATCTGCTCGACCTGCGCCTCGAGCGCATCCACGAGGAACTCGCGGTGGGCGATGCGGCGGAACTGTCGGTCACCGATGTGGCTCTGAAGTGGGGTATCACCCATACCGGCCGGTTCGCGGCGGCCTACAAGCGTAAGTACGGGGTGGCACCGTCGGTCACGCTGCGTGGATGATCGAGGGCCGTCAGTTGTGGTGGTAGCCGAGCTCGCTGCTGAGCCTTTCGGCGCAGTTCACGACCCTTTTCGTAGCGAGATCGCAGAACGAGTCGAGGGTGTGCCGACCGGTCGACGTCGAGCACGCGAGCACTCCCACGGCATAGCCGGAGGGGTCGAAGACGGGAGCGGCGATCGTGATGAGCCCTTCCTCGAGTTCGGCGGAGGTGATCGCGTAGCCGCGGTTGCGCACGTGGGCCAGTTCGGCACGCAGGTCGTCGGGGTTGTCGATCGTCGCGCTCGTGAATCGTACGAACTCGGTTTCCTCGAGCACGCGATCGACGATGTCGCGTGGTGACCAGGCCAGCAGCGCCCGACCCATCGACGTCGCGTAGGCGGGGACGCGGGTGCCGACGGAGACGTTGATGCTCATGATCCGGCGGACCGGGACGCGTGCGGCGTAGACGACCTCGGTGCCGTCGAGTACGCCGAGGGATGCGGATTCGTTGGCGTGCTCGGCGATCTCGACGAGTTTCGGCAATGCCGAGTCCACGAGAGTGTGGGATTCGGTGTAGTGCCGGCCGATACTGAGCACGCGTGGAGTGAGCGACCATCTCGTGCCGTGCGAGGTGACGTAGCCGAGTTTCTGCAGGGTCAGCAGGATCCGGCGGACCGCGGGTCGCGACAGGCCGGTCTTGGCGGCCAGCTCGGCCAGGCTGGGGTTCGGGTCCTTGTCGTCGAAGGCGTGCAATACCGCGAAACCACGTTCGATGCTCTGGATGAAGTCTCGATCGTTGCTAGGGCCATTACCTAGGTCGATGCTCGGCATCCTGCCTCCTACCTGCGTACTTGTTGATACTGCCCGATCCGGTGTTGACAAGCTGTGTGACACCACGCACAGTATGTGATGTACGCACTGCGATACACAAGTACGCACAGCGTACTGACCGGTGATCACCGCAGCCCCTGTGTCGCACCGGCCCCACACTTCCGATAGTTCAGTCCCCACGAGGAGAGCCATGACCACCATGGAGAACCCCACCGCCCACGGGTCCGGCAACGCTGCGACCGACAAGTTCAAGTCCGAGCGGGTCACGTCCGACACCTCGGTCGAGCGTGCGTCGGCGATCTACCAGGACGTGATCGGGGCTTTCGCCGACATCATCCAGAAGCACCAGGTGACCTACGACGAGTACCGGGTGCTCAAGCAGTGGCTCATCGACGTGGGTGAATACGGCGAGTGGCCGCTGTGGCTGGACGTCTTCCTCGAGCACGAGATCGAGAAGGTGCACTACAACCGCAAGGGCTTCACCGGCACCAAGGGCTCCATCGAAGGCCCCTACTACGTCCCGGACAGCCCGAAGCTCCCGGCCAAGTGCACGATGCCGATGCGCGAGAAGGACAAGGTCGCGCCGCCGCTGGTCTTCAAGGGCCAGGTCACCGACCTCGAGGGCAACGGCCTGCATGGCGCCACCGTCGAGCTGTGGCACGCCGACGAAGAGGGCTTCTACTCGCAGTTCGCCCCCGGTATCCCCGAGTGGAACCTGCGCGGCACCGTCGAGGTCGACGAGAACGGCAACTTCGAGATCACCACGCTCAAGCCGGCTCCCTACAAGATCCCGGCCGACGGACCGACCGGCTGGTTCATCAGCTCCTACGGCGGACACCCCTGGCGTCCGGCCCACCTGCACCTCATGGTGAAGGCTCCCGGCAAGCGCGCCATCACCACCCAGCTGTACTTCAAGGGCGGCGAGTGGGTCGAGGACGACGTCGCCACGGCCGTCAAGCCCGAGCTCATCCTGGATCCGCAGCCCAACGCCGACGGCATCGACGAAGTGACCTACAACTTCGTACTCGACCCCGAAGCGTGATCCGCACCGCGGAAACCGCCCGATCCGGCCCCCGCGCGCGAGTCGGTTCTGCGTAACGAATGCCGGTGCCCCACTGGGGTACCGGCATTCGTGCTGAATGCAGGGTCGACGTATTCCCCGTCACACCCCGATCCGATTGTGAGCAATTCCGATGTCCGACCCCGATCTGAAGATCGCCTCCGTCACCACGACGATCATCGATGTACCGCTGATCCGACCCCACAAGTTCGCCACCACCACCGCCGAAGCGCAGCCGATCCTGCTCGTCGCGGTGACCACCGAGGGCGGCGTCACCGGTTACGGTGAAGGCGTCGTGCCGGGCGGGCCGTGGTGGGGCGGCGAATCGGTCGAGACGATGCAGCAGATCGTCGATCGCTACATCGGGCCCTACATCATCGGACGCGGAGTCGACGAGATCAGTGGCGTCATGGTCGATATCGAGCGCATCGTCGCCAACGCGCGATTCGCGAAGGCCGCCGTCGACGTCGCGATGCACGACGCGTGGGGACGCGCGCTGGGTGTGCCGGTCGCGTCGCTGCTCGGCGGTGCCTTCCGGACCGGCGTCGACGTGCGGTGGGCGCTCGGCGCCGCGCCGCTCGAAGAGATCGTCGAGGAGGTCACCCACAAGCGTGAGCAGCGTCTGAACTACTCCTTCAAGCTCAAGATGGGTGCGCTCGACCCGGCAGTCGACACCGATCGTGTCGTCAAGATCGTCGAGGCGTTCGGCGGCGAGGTCGGATTCAGCATCGACGTCAACGCCCGCTGGGACCGTTTCACCGCGCTGCGCCACGTCCCGCAGCTCGTCGACGGTGGAGTCGAGCTCATCGAACAGCCCACTCCCGCAGATCAACTCGACGTGCTCGCCGAGATCAACCGACGCGTCTCGGCGCCGGTGATGGCCGACGAGTCCGTGCAGACCCCGCACGACGCGTACGAGGTGGCCAAGCTCGGCGCCGCCGACGTCGTCGCGCTCAAGACCACCAAGTGCGGCGGACTGCAGCGCAGCAAGCAGGTCGTCGCCGTCGCGAAGGCGGCCGGCCTGCGGTGCCACGGTGCGACCTCCATCGAAGGCCCCATCGGGACCGCCGCGTCCGTCCACTTCGCCTGCGCCGAACCGGGGATCGACTACGGCACCGAACTGTTCGGTCCGCAGTTGTTCGCCGTCGAACTGCTGCAGGAGCCGCTCGACTACTCCGAGGGCCAGGTGCACCTGCCCGAGGGGCCGGGACTCGGCGTCGAACTCGACATGGACGTCGTGAAGAAGTACGCGCGTTCCTGATTCGCGCTCTCGTCAGAACAGAAGAAGGAGAAACATCATGGCACTGTTCCACGTTCGGATGGACGTCGACATCCCCCGCGATCTGGACCCCGACGTGCGCGCCGAGACCGTCGCGAAGGAGAAGGCCTACAGCCAGGATCTCCAGCGCCAGGGCAAGTGGCGGGAGATCTGGCGGATCGTCGGCCAGTACAGCAACATCTCGATCTTCGACGTCGAGTCGGCCGACGAATTGCACGAGATCCTGTGGAACCTGCCGTTGTTCCCCTACATGAACATCGAGGTCATGCCGCTGACGAAGCACGGCTCCGACATCAAGTGACCCTCGGCGCAGGCGAGTGGCTCATACTCGGGTTATGAGCCTGCCACTGCGCGACGTCTACGCCGAGCCGACCCTCGCCGACCTGATGCCTTCGGTGCTCTCGTCCGCGGGGGTCGCCGGTGAGACCAACCGACTCGATCTCACTCCCGTCGATCACACCGTCGTCCTACTCGTCGACGGGATGGGATGGGAGCTGCTGCAGCGCAACGCGAAAGCCGCTCCGTACCTGACGCAGGTGCCGGGGAGACCGATGCGTGCCGGCTTCCCGACGACCACCGCCGTCAGCCTCGCTTCCCTCGGGACGGGGCTGCCGTCCGGCCTCCACGGCATCACCGGTTACCAGTCGTACGTCGACGAGATCGAGGCCCCGGTCAACTGGCTCCGCTGGACCCTCGCCGGAACCGCGATCGACCAGCGCGACGATCTTGTACCCGAGACCGTGCAGCCCCACCCGACGGTGTTCGAACGCGGCCGCGAGGCGGGCCTGACCGTCACCACCGTCGTGCCGAATGCCTTCGAGGGCAGCGGCCTCACCCGGGCCGTGCTGCGCGGCGGCAACTTCGTCGGGGTCTCCGCCTACGGCGATCTGCTCGCCCAGGTCGTCGCCGCGGTGAGCGCCGGCGACCGCAGCCTCGTCTACTGCTACATCGGCGAGGTCGACACCCTCGGACACGTCTACGGACCGGAGTCCGCGGCGTGGCTCGCGCAACTCACGGTGGTCGATCGTTTCGTCGAGCAACTCGCCGACGCGCTGCCGACCGGCACCCGCCTGCTCGTCACCGCCGATCACGGCATGGTCGACGCCTCGCGGGGTCGCCGCATCGACTTCGACCACACCCCGGGTCTCGGTGAGGACGTCACCGTCATCGCCGGGGAACCGCGGTGCCGCCACATCTACACCTACCACGTCGACCGGGTCCTCGAACGCTGGCGCAACGAACTCGGCGACCACGCGTGGGTCGGCACCCGCGACGACGCGTTCGCGGCGTGCCTGTTCGGATCCGATCCCGATCCGGCGCTGGCCAAACGGATCGGCGACATCGTGGCCGTCGGACGCGGCGAATCGACGGTGATCCGCAGCGACGGCGAGCAGGTCATGTCGAACCTTCCCGGGCAGCACGGGGCGTTGACCGACGAGGAACTGCTCGTGCCGCTGCTGCGGATCGGGTGACGCGTTCGAGGTCCGGGGCCGCCGGGTGTCGGAACTCTCGATGCCCGAGACGTATCGGTCACATAGTGTGTGCACATGCGTACCGATGCGGTGACCTGGCACGACCGCAGCAGTAGGGTCGCGCTGATCCTCCTGTGGGTGGTCCGGATCCTCTTCAAGCCGATTCTGAGTCTCTGGCCGAGCAACGACTTCGGCATCGCCGTGCTCGGCCGGCTGTCGTGGGTGGTCGACAGGATCACGCCCACGCCGCGCGCCGTGCACGTCACGCAGACCGAACTCGGCGGAGTGCCCGGTGAGCGGATCATCTCCCCGAAGCCGGTCGACGATCCGCTCGACGACGCCACCATCCTCTACTTCCACGGCGGCGGCTTCATCTTCTGCGGCCCGTCCACCCACCGTCAGCTGTGCGTGCAGCTCGCGCTCGATTCCGGTGCCCCGGTGTACTCGATGGACTACCGGCAGGTGCCCGCGGTGCCGATCGCAGGTTCGGTGCAGGACGCGATGAACGCGTACACCGCTCTGCTCGAGGTGGCCGACGATCCCACGCGCATCGTCGTCGGCGGCGACTCGGCCGGCGGTTATCTCGCGGCGAAGGTCGCCGAACTCGCCGCGCGTCGCGGCATCCAGCGACCGGCCGCGGTGATCGGGTACTCGCCGCTGCTCAACCTCGACCTAGACAAGCACGACCCGAAGTACATGGCGAGGGACGCCTACCTGCCCATCAAGGCACTCGGGAAGATCAGTCCGCGCTGGTTCGCCGGGGAAGAGGCGATCGAGGGCGAGACGAACCCTGTCGACGCCGATCCGGCGCTGTTCCCTCCCATGTTCATGTGCGCCGCCGAATACGAGCTGACCAGGCCGGACGTGGAGATCATGACCGAACGACTCGCGTCGGCGGGACGCACCGTGGAGACACATCTGTGGCGCGGGCAGATCCACGCATGGCCGGTCCTGGCCCGCGCGATCCCCGAAGCCATGGAACTGATCGGGCTCAGCACCCGGTTCGCGCGACGCGCGATCGTCGCAGTGGACGACGCCGCCTGAACGCTCACAGGTTGGTGTCGGGCGGCTCCGGGCTCTCGGGCAGTCCGGCGCCGTGGCCGTCCCCGTCGCGCGGCGGACAGTTCCCGCCGACGGCGTAGGACGTCATCGACAGCGATCCGTATTCGACACCGTCGACGAGGGTCTCCGGTTGCTCCCCGGACTCGGCGGCCAGACCCGCGACGTACAGCAACGGCAGGAAATGATCGGGGGTCGGCACCGCGTGGCGGTAATCGGGGTGCTCACCCAGTGCCGCGGCGTCACCGGGACGGTCGCGCAGAACGGCGAAGGCATCCTCGTCGAATCGGTGCGCCCAGTCGAACCCCGCGCCCGGGCGTCGCGGATCCATCGTGCCGAGGTTGTGGACGACGTTGCCGCTCGCGACGATCAACACCCCGCGATCGCGGAGTCCGGCGAGACGGGCTCCGAGTTCGACGTGATAGTCGAGCGGCTTGTAGGCGTTGAGGCTGAGCTGCACCACCGGGACATCCGCCTCCGGGAAGGCGTGGGTGAGCACCGACCAGGTGCCGTGGTCGATACCCCACGAGTCGACGTCGGCACCCACCCACGTCGGGTGGACGAGGTCGGCGATCTCCTCCGCCAGTTCCGGAGCACCGGGCGCCGGATACTCGACGTCGAACAACTCCTGCGGGAACCCGAAGAAGTCGTGGATCGTGCGCGGCGACCGCATCGCGGTCACCGCGGTGGCGTTGATGAACCAGTGGGCGGAGATCGCCAGGATCGCGCGGGGCGTCGGCACGGATCGCCCGAACGCCGCCCAGGCCTGCGTGTACCGATTCGATTCGAGCGCGTTGAGCGGACTGCCGTGGCCGACGAACGCGACCGGCATGCGTGACGACACGCCCTCTCCTTCCGATTGTCGAGCCTCAGTTGTCGAGTCGTGTCTTCAACCAGGCCGTCAGGTCGTCGAGCACGCGGTCCTTCTCCGGCTCGTTGAACACCTCGTGGTACAGCCCGTCGTACAACTTCAGCGTCAAGTCCTTCGAACCCGCACGGTCGGCGATGAGCTGCGACCCGGCCGGATCGGCGAGCGCATCGGCGGTTCCGTGCATGACGAGCAACGGCAGCCTCAGGTTCGGGAGGCGCCGCTCGAGGCTCTGCTCGTTGAGCACCAGCACCCGCGCGAGTCCGGCGGGCACGAGACCGTGGTGCACGAGCGGATCGGCGTCGTACGCCGCGACCACCGCGGGATCGCGCGAGACCGCTTTGCTGTCGAACTGCTGCACCGGCACACCCGGCAGGAAACGCCCGATCAGCTTGCCGATCTCCACGACCGGCTTCGGTGTGCCCGACGTGACGATCACCGCCGGCCCCGACAACACGAGCGCGTCGAGCCGGTCCTGATGGTCGAGCGCGTAGGCCAGAGCGATCGCACCGCCCATCGAGTGACCGAGCATGAAGACCGGCAGGCCGGGATGCGCATGGGTCGCCAGATCGATCAGGCTGTCCAGGTCGTCGGTGAACTCGCGCATCTCCCGGGCGCCCACACGCTTGCCGCCCGACCGTCCGTGACCGCGGTGGTCGGGGGCGTACACGACGAGGCCGAGATCGGTGAGCCGCGCGACGACGTGGTCGTAGCGACGTGCGTGCTCACCCAGCCCGTGGCTGAGGATCAGCACGCCGGTAGGGGCCTCCGGCAACCACACGTCGTACACGATCGGGATCGCGCCGACGCCGGTGAACGACGATTCGGTGTGCTCCATGAGCGCCTCCTGCGGCCTCGTCGACAGATGTTCCTCGCATCTTCGCACGAGTACCGGCTCGGAGGCTTGTGTCCGGCCGGAGACAGAGGCACGCTCGAAAGAAGGGGGTGCGACCAAGGAGACCTGTGATGGAAACCGAGATCACCGAGATCGCTCCGGATGTCTACCGCGTGTCCACATTTCTCGACGCGGCGAACCTGACGATGAACCAGTTCCTCGTGGACGGTGACGAGCCTCTGCTGTTCCATACCGGATATCGGGCGTTGTTCCCGTCGGTGTCGGAGGCGATAGCACGGTTGATACCGCTGGATCGGTTGCGGTGGATCACCTTCGGGCACGTCGAGGCCGACGAGTGCGGATCGATGAACTCCTGGCTCGAAGTGGCGCCGGCGGCGGAGGTCGCCCACGGTGCGATGGGTTGTTTCGTCCAGGTCGCCGATCTTGCGGATCGTCCACCGCATCCCCTGCAGGACGGGGACGTCCTGGCCACCGGGCGCCGTCGGGTGCGGCACATCGACACCCCGCACGTTCCACACGGATGGGATGCAGGTCTGATGTTCGAGGAAACGACATCCACCCTGTTGTGCGGTGATCTGTTCACGGCGTTCGGTAGATATCCGGCACGGACGACGAGCGAGATCGTCGGCCCCGCTCTGCAGGCGGAGGACCTGGGTCGCGCGACGTGCCTGACCCCCGAACTCGGACCCACCATCCGCGCACTCGCGGACCTGCACCCGAGCACTCTCGCACCCATGCACGCCCCGGCCTACGAGGGTGATTGCGCCGCGACCCTCGAGGAACTTGCTGCGGCATACGAGGAACGGTTCGCCGCCGAGGCGGACGTGCGCCGTGGCCGAGGACCGAAATCCGATTGACGGTGCTCGGGCGCTCGGTACCCTGGAGATCATGATCCAGGCGCTCTACTTCCACTGACGACACCCCCTCCGCGGCTCGGGACGTCCTCCGAGGTCGCGGTTCGAGCCGTACCCGAATACGGCCGAGTGTCCGGCCGTTCGTCAGCGAGCGCATCCTCCCACCCGTGATCCGGGGACGAGTGCGCCTCCGCACGGAGGAAACCACATGACCATCAGCATCACCATGCCCCGGCGCTCTCGCGCCCAACTCGGCGCCGTCGACGTCCACCTCGCCCGCGACGGCCATCCCGTCCTGCGCGGCGTCGACCTCGCGGTCACGCCGGGCTCCCGGCTGGGCGTCGTCGGGGAGAACGGGCGCGGCAAGTCCACGCTGCTGCACGTCCTCGCCGGCCGCCTCGAACCGGACTCGGGGACGGTGCGTCGGTTCGGCTCGTTCGGTATCGCCGAGCAGGAGATGACCGTCGCCGAGGGGCGCACCGTCGGCGATCTCGTCGACATCGAGCTGGCGCACGTCCGCGCCGCGCTGCGGGCGCTCGACGAGAGCACCGCAGCACTCGCCGACGAACGTCCGGGCGCCGCCGACGCGTACGCCGACGCCCTCGAGATCGCCGAGCAACTCGACGCGTGGGACGCCGACCGTCGCGTCGACACCGCCCTCGAAGCGCTCGGCGCCGTCACCGACCGCTCGCGACCGCTGGCGGAGATGTCGGTCGGGCAGCGCTACCGCGTGCGCCTGGCCGCACTGCTCGGCGCCGAACACGATTTCCTGTTGCTCGACGAGCCGACCAACCATCTCGACGCATCGGGGCTCGACTATCTCACCGAACGCCTGCAGCAGACCCGCAGCGGCGTGGTCCTCGTCAGCCACGACCGCGCCCTGCTGACCGACGTCGCCACGTCGATCCTCGACCTGAACCCGAGCCGCGACGGTCGTCCACGCCTGTACGGCGGGGGATACGCCGGCTTCCGGACGGGACGCGAGGCCGAATATGCCCGTTGGGTGAGCGAATACGCCCGTGAGCAGGCCGAGCGGGCCCGGCTGGAATCGGACCTCGAGTCCGCGCAGGATCGGCTCGTCACCGGCTGGCGGCCGGAGAAGGGCACCGGCAAGCACCAGCGTGCCACCCGCGCGCCGGCGCTCGTGCAGTCGGTGCACCGCCGTCAGGAAGCGCTGGACGACCATGCCGTGGCGGTACCGGTACCGCCGCTGCAGTTCTCCATGCCTGCGCTCGGCGCGGAGGCCGACGGGATCGACCCGGACACACCCTTGGTGCGCGTCGAGGACGTCATGGTGCGCGGCCGACTCGACCGTCCGGTCGATCTGGCCGTCCTCGCCGGTTCGCGGCTCGTCATCACCGGACCCAACGGCGCCGGCAAGTCGACGCTGCTCGCGGTCCTGGCCGGCGAGGTCGAACCGACGGCGGGAACCCGCGAGAGTGATCCCGTCGTACGGATCGGCCGGCTCGCCCAGGAGTCGCCGGCACCGTCGGTGGCGCGGGTACAGCAGGTCTACGACGCGCACGTCGGCGAACTGATCGTCGCCGGCCTCGTCCCCGACCAGGGAGCCGTCGATCTCGACGAACTCGGACTGTTCACCGAACGTGACCTCGGCAAGCGGGTCCGAGACCTGTCGATGGGCCAGCAACGACGCCTCGACCTGGCGATGGTTCTCGCCGCGCGACCGCACGTGCTGCTGCTCGACGAGCCCACCAACCACCTGTCGATCACGTTGGTCGACGAACTGACCGACGCCCTGGGGGCGACCGACGCCGCGGTCGCCGTGGCCACCCACGACCGGCAGATGCGACGCGACATCGCCCACTGGCCGCATCTGGCGCTGGGGCTCGCCCCGAAGGAATGCACCCGGAAGGGGCCGAAGCCATGAGAGTCCGGGTGCCGCGGAGTTGTTCGCCGCAGGGGCCACCGGATCGACGCGCGAAGTGGTCATCGGAGCGCGGAATTACGCGCTCTGATGACCACTTCGCGCTCCGATTCCCGGGCGTCGGTCAGCTCCGCGACTCCGTGGAGACGGCAGGCGCCGGCTCGGACGAGGCGTCCGCCGAGCGCGCCGGGCGCAGCGCGAACAGTGCCACCGCGGCGAGCACGACTACGCCGGCCACTCCGAAGTAGAGCTGTTCGGGCGTCCTCCCGCATCGAGGAGCACACCGGCCGCGGTCGGTGCGAGGATGGCGCCTGCTCGGCCGATGCCGATGGCAGAACCGACGCCGGATGGAGCACGAGGGTCTCGTCGAGGGCGAACAGGTGCGCTGGGGTCCCAACAGCACCAAGACCCGGTACTCGATCACCGGGGAGGGCATCCGGGCCTTCCGCGAATGGATGTCCACCCCGCTGGACTACGCCCCGGTGCGCGACGCCGCCCACACCGTTTCGCGCTCCGACGTGTGCGATCGGATCACGGCGTGCTGTCCGTCGGCGGCACGATCGAATGGGCGAGCGCCCGCATGAGGAACTCGAGTTCGGGATTGGGCGTCGCGTTGCTCCGCACCACCCCGCACACCGGAACCTGCAGCCGGTGGTGGATCTCGCGCATGAACTTCAGCCCCTTGCGGGGTGTGTCGGCCGCGGTGCCGGCGTAGAGCACGGTCCACGCCCTCGGGTTGGTGAGCACCTCGAGAGTCGCGGTGTGGTCGCTCGCGATCGGAGGTCCGAGGCGCACGCGACGACCGACCTCGACGAAGGCGTCCTCGACCACGCGGTGCAACAGCACCTGGCTGCCGCGCGGCGGCAGCAGCAGCGGGTAGTGGGCGAGGTCGCCGAGATCGACGGTGGAGAACGCCGACAGCGGGTGCTCGCTCGACGTGACGATGACGAGCTCTTCGATGCCGAGACGGATCGCCTCGAGCCCCGGGCGGTCGACGTCGCCGCGGATGAGCGCGAGATCGGCATCCCCGGACGCGACGGCGTTGACGCGGTCGGTGAAGTCCTTGATGACGAACTCCACGTCGATCTTGGGGTGACGTTCGCGGACGCTGGAGATGGCGTCGAGGCTCTGCGCCGCGAAGCTCATGTTCGCCGTGATGCGGATACTCTCCCGCGGTTCGTGGCCCACTTCCAGGGCCTTCGCCTCGAGGCTGAGCACCTCGGCGGCGATCGGCATCAGGCGTCGGCCGGCCGAGGTGAGCTTGACCGAACGGGTGGTGCGGTCGAACAGGGTGGTGCCCAGTTCGTGCTCGAGCTTCGCGATCTGATGGCTGATCGCCGACTGCGAGATGAAGCAGCGCTGGGCAGCACGGGAGAAGCTGCCCTCCTCGCCGACGGCGAAGAAGTAGCGCAACTGACGGAAATCCATGGCTCCTCCCGGGAACGTGCCATCCGCATTTATGAGCGAAACAGATAACAGTTTTTCGAATATCCCAGGTTAGTGGATAGCGAGGCTACTTCGTACCTACCTTGGTAGTCATACATCAACGGAGATGACAAGTACGTGGAGGTTTACGACAGCATGGACGATGCGGACACAGCGACCCTGGTCGATCGGACGGACGTCGTCATCGTGGGTTCCGGCTTCGGAGCATTGGCCACCGCCAAGAAGCTCGCCAAGGCCGGCACGCCCTTCGTTCTGATCTCGGAGACCACCGAGCATCTTTTCCAGCCTTTGCTCTACCAGGTCGCCACCGGCGTCCTTTCACCCGGCGAGATCGCCCCGTCCGTGCGCGCGATCCTGGCCGAATACCCCAACGCCGACGTCCGCCTGGGCCGCGTCGTCGATGTGCTCCCCGAGGAGAACACGGTTGTCTACGAGGCCGGCGGTCAGCGCCTGCGTCTCGGCTACAAGTACCTCGTCGCCGCGACCGGCGCCCGCCAGGCGTACTTCGGACGCGACGAGTTCGCCGACCTGACGTACGCGCTGAAGACCGTCGAGGACGCCGAGAAGCTGCGTCGCCAGATCGTGCGCTGCTTCGAGGAAGCACACGTCACCACCGATGCCGAGCGTCGGAAGAACCTGCTCAGCTTCATCGTCGTAGGCGCCGGCCCGACGGGCGTCGAGCTCGCGGGACAGATCAAGGAGCTCGCGCAGCGCTACTTCGCCGAGAACATCGGCAACATCCGCGCCGACGACGTCACCGTCACGCTCGTCGAGGGCGCAGACAAGGTTCTGCCCCCGTTCGGTGGCAAGCTCAGCGAGTACTCCAAGGAGTCGCTCGAGAAGAGCGGTGTCGACGTCGTCCTCGGCACGATGGTCACCGACATCGACGAGCACGGTGCCACGCTCACCACGCCCACGACCGAGGAGACCCGCCGCCTCACCGCGGAGACCATCATCTGGTCGGCAGGCATCCAGGCCAACGACTTCGCCGACGTACTCGCCGAGCGCACCGGCTGCGAGACGGTCCGCGGCGGACGCCTGCTCGTCGACCCCGACTTCACCGTCGGCCGCAGCGACAACATCTTCGCCATCGGCGACATGGTCACCCTCGACAACCTGCCGGCGCAGTCGCCGTTCGCCATGCAGGGTGGCCGCCACGTCGCGAAGATGATCACCGGCAAGGTCGCGATGGGCACCCCGTTCCAGTACAAGGACAAGGGAAGCATGGCGATCATCAACCGGTTCCGCGCCATCACTCGGGTCGGGAAGATCGAGCTCACCGGCTTCATCGCGTGGGTGCTGTGGCTCGCCGTCCACCTCGTCTACCTGGTTGGCTTCCGCAACCGCTACATCGCCGTCATGTCGTGGTGCGGTTCCTTCCTCGGACACCGCCGCCCCCACTTCTACTATGCGCAGGACGCCGTCCCGGTGCCCGCTGCGGAGAAGGAGGAGCCGGCAGCGAAGGACGAGCCGGAGAGCGACAAGGAACCCGTGCGGACGTCCGCATAACTTCAGATCCCCGAAAGGCTCCGACCACCCGGTCGGGGCCTTTCGTCATTGACGCGCCGAATCGGGATCGACGCCGCGTGTTGCGGTGGCGAGCCCCGGTTCACCACGTGAACCGACGCGCCCGGCGGGTGAAAGTCGGGGTGATTTCCGGGATGTCCTGCAAGCCAGAGACGTTCGGCTGGTGTACATCGGCCGACCTGCGGCTACCGTGTGCAGCGCATCCCGAGGAGTGACCATGAACGATGGCAGCGGCCCCCGCGTCGCGACGACACGTGTCGGCTGCGATGTCGTCACCGTCCGAGACATCGCGTCGAGCATCGACCGGTTCGGCGACCGCTACCTGCAGCGTGTGTTCACCCCGCACGAGCTGGACGTATGCACCGGACCGGGGCGCGCCCAACGCCTCGCGGCGCGCTTCGCCGCGAAAGAAGCCGTCATGAAGGTCCTGCGTCCGCGCGAGCACGCGGTTCCCTGGCAGGCCATCGAAATCCGCCGCGCGGACTGGGGCGGATGCGCTGTCGTACTGGCCGGTAACGCGGCCGCCCTGGCGCGAGATGAACAGGTGACCGACATACAGGTCTCGATCTCCCACGAGTCCGAATACGCCATCGCGACGGTCGTGGCGACCCGCGTCGACGAAGCAGAAACTGGAGAACACCCATGACGGAGCAGGTGATCCGCAAGGTCCTCGGTGAGCACGCGAAGCTGTCGGTCGACAGCACGGCGCTCGACCCCGCCGCCGACCTCTACGAGCTCGGCCTGACATCGCACGCCAGCGTGAACGTGATGCTCGCCCTCGAAGACGCCTTCGACGTGGAATTCCCCGACGAACTGCTGCGCAAGAGCACCTTCGCGAGCGTCGGCGCCATCAGGTCGGCGTTGACGGAACTGGGCGTCGCGTGACGTCGACGTCCGCGCCCCTCACCGTCGCGGAGAAGGCCGGGCTGTCGCTGCTCGCCCGTGCCGAACTCGTCGGACGCGAGAGCGCCGGCCCCGCGGCCGCCGCGGTGGATCGTGAGGGACGGTTCCCGCACGAGGCAGTCGACGCGCTGCGCACCCACAAGCTGCTGAACTGCGCCGTCCCCGTCGATCAGGGTGGGGAGGGAGCATCCCTCGGTGAGCTGTGCGCCGTCGCCCGAATCCTCGGCCGGTACTGCGCCTCCACCGCGATGATCTTCGCGATGCACCAGACGCAGATCCTGTCGCTGGTGCATCACTCCACTCCCGGTGTGGCCACCTTCGTCGCCGAAGCGGTGGCGAACGATTACCTGATCGCTTCGGCGACCACCGAACTCGGCACCGGTGGCGACGTGCGCAGCAGCGTCTGCGCCGTGGCCCGCGACGGCGACACCGTCACGCTGACGAAGAACGCGCCGGTCATCTCGTACGGCGAGTACGCCGACGCGATCCTGGTGACCGCGCGTCGCACCGCCGACAGCCCGCCCAGCGACCAGGTGCTCGTCGTGTGCCGACGCGACGACGTGACCCTCGAACCCACCGGCAGCTGGGACACCCTCGGGCTGCGCGGCACGTGCAGCCCCGGATTCGTCCTCACCGCCACGACGTCCGCCGATCTCGTGGTCGGCACGGCCTACGCCGAGATCTCCTCGCGCACCATGCTTCCCGTCTCACACAGTGTGTGGTCGGCGGTGTGGCTCGGAATCGCCGACGCGGCGCTGGAGAAGGCCCGCTCGTTCGTGCGTTCGGCGGCCCGCCGCAGCCCGGGGGTCACCCCGCCCGGTGCGCTGCGACTCGCCGAAGCGGCCGCCGTGCACCAGCAGTTCTCCGATCTCGTCGCCGCGTCCGCCGCCCGGTTCGACGCCGCCGCGTCGGCGCAGGAGGAATCGATGTCGGGCATGGGTTTCTCGCTCGCCATGAACAACCTCAAGGTCACTGCGTCCACGCTCGTCGTGGATCTGGTGAACCGCGCGATGCTCATCTGCGGGATCGCCGGATACCGCGAGGATTCGCAGTACTCACTCGGCCGCCACCTGCGCGACGCGCACGGTGCCGCCGTGATGGTCAACAACGACCGCATCATGAACAACTCGGCCCAATTGTCGATCGCCTACCGGGGGACGCTGTGACAAGTACAGCCATTGCCAGCACCGCAACCGACGAGCTGTCCGAGCTCGAGCGTGCCCGCCTCGACTTCCAGCAGCAGTTGCTCGAGGCCGAACTGCTCGTGGAGACCGGTGTTCCCGGCCTCTACGGTCGGTCGGGTGTCTTCGAGGACATCGTCGACGGCATCGACCGCGTGGTGGTCGCGGCAGGTCCGGGCCGGGCCGCGACGCGCCTGCGCTTCCCGCCGGTCTTCCCGCGGACGAGTTTCGAGCGCACCGACTACATCGCCTCATTCCCGCACCTGACCGGAGCGGTGAACACCTTTGCGGGCAGCAACGCCGAGCACGCCGAACTGCTCGCCGCGCGGTCGAAGGGCGAGGCGTGGGATCCGTGGCTCGAACCCGCCGACACCGTGCTCGTCTCCGCCGCATGCCATCCCGCCTACTCGCGGTACACCGGTACGCTGCGTGAGGGCGGTGAACTGCTCGACGTTCTCGGTTACTGCTTCCGGCACGAGCCGGCCGTCGACCCCGCTCGCATGCAGGCCTTCCGGATGCACGAGTTCGTGCGTATCGGTACCGAGAACGACGCTGCGCAGCACCGTGATTCCTGGGTGGAGCGAGGACTCGAGGTGCTCGACTCGCTGGGCCTCGACGCGACCGCTGTACCTGCCAACGACCCGTTCTTCGGGCGGGCCGGGCGCATGCTGGCCGTCAACCAGCGCATCGAGAACCTCAAGACCGAGCTGACGGTCCGGCTCTACGGCGACCTCGACGACGGCACCGCCGTGGTCTCGTGCAATTGCCACCGCGAGCACTTCGGCGAGACCTTCGAGATCCGCACTGCCGACGGCGAAGTCGCGCACAGCGCGTGCGTCGGATTCGGAATGGAGCGGATCGCCCTGGCGCTGTTACGGACCCACGGACTCGACGTCGACCGCTGGCCCGCACCGGTACGCGACAGGCTGTTCCCGTGAGCGATCGGCTCATCGACGTCCGCGTCGACGGGTACTCGCCGCACTTCGTGCACGCTGCCGACCGGATCTGGACCGAGACCAACTGCTACGTCGACCTGTGGGTAGAGGTGCTGCATTCGCTCGGCCACGATCCGGTCCCCGCTGCCGCGTGCGCGTTCTCGGCCCGGTTCGACGGCGCCCAATGGACCTTCCCCAAGTTCCGCCCCGAGGATCTGTTGGCGCTGTACGGGATCGACGTCGCGGAGATGAACGTCTGGCGCCGCCCCGTGGATCACCTCGAGGACAATGCCGCCGCCGGACTGCTGTCGACGATCGAGGTGGACGCCTTCTGGTTGCCCGACACCGAGGGAACCGGTTACCGGGAGAGTCGTTCGAAGACGACGATCGTGCCCAATCTCATCGATCGCGACAGCGGGACGCTCGAGTATTTCCACAACAGCGGCTATCACGTTCTCACCGGTGAGGACTTCCGCGGAGTCTTCGGCCTCGACGAGCCGGTACCCACCTGGCCTCCCTATCTCGAACAGGTGCGCCTCGACGCGGCACAACCGCAGTGCGACGCCTTCGACACCGTGGTGCTCCGGCACCTGCGCATGCGCGCCGGCTCGAATCCGGTGCGCGAGCTCGGCGAGCGGGTGCTCGCCGACATCGACCCGATTCGCACCGGAGGGATGGACGTCTTCCATCCGTGGACGTTCGGGGTGCTCCGTCAGTGCGGTGCCACCGCCGAACTTGCCGCGGACGTCAGCGTCTACATGGACGGTCGCGGATATCCCGGTGCGGCTGCCGCAGCCGACGGATTCCGCGCGGTCGCCGAGGGCGCGAAGAGCGTGCAGTTCCGGATGGCGCGTGCGGCACGCGGCCGCAATGTCGACCCCGGCGACCAGCTGATAGCGATGGCCGCTGCCTGGGAGGACGCCATGGCGACCGTCGTCCGCGCCGCCGGGGTGCGGTGACAGGATTCGACGCACATGGATCTCCTGCACGATGCGCGATGGTGTTGTCTCCGTGCCGCTCCCGGGGCAGTCGAGCACCCCGGTGACTTTCCGGCGGACGGTCCTTGGCTGCCGGTCCGTATACCCGGGACGGCGGCAGGCGCGATCCGGGAATCCGAGGGAGTCGCGGCGGCCAGGGTGTCGTCTCCCGACAGCGACGACTGGTGGTTCGTCACCGACGTCGAGGTGTCCGGCGACGGACCGTGGCGTCTGACCTTCGACGGGCTCGCGACACTCGCGGACGTGTGGGTCGACGGCACACTCGTCGCGACGTCGGAATCGATGTTCGTGCCGCTGACCGTCGTCCTCGGCTACCTGCCGTCGACGATGCGGATCGCGGTCCGGTGCGCCTCGCTCGACGCTGCTCTCCGCAAGCGTCGGCCACGCGGACGGTGGCGTTCGTCGCTCGTGTCGGCCCAAGGATTGCGGTGGTTCCGCACCACCATGCTCGGGCGAGCCCCGGTGTACGCGGGGGCTCCGGCGTCGGTCGGTCCGTGGCGTCCCGTGCGTCTCGTCGATTCCGGTGAGCCCGTTGTGCTGGAACGTGGGATACGGACAGCTCTGCGGGGATCCGACGGGATCGTCGACGCCGATCTCGTGCTGGCCGGCACCGCCGTCCCCGAGGTGACTGTGGAGATCGGAGGGGCGACGGCGCACGTCCGACCCGAATACGGGCCGGACGGGACAGCACGCGTGCACATGCAGGTGACGCTCCCCGAGGTGGAACGGTGGTGGCCGCACACCTACGGCGCCCCCCACCTGTACGCCGCACATCTGATTTTGGATGGGAAACGAATCACGCTGGGGAACATCGGATTCCGGTCGGTCGAGCGCTCACCGGGCGACGGGTTCGGCTTACGGATCAATGACGTCGACGTCTTCTGCCGCGGCCTGGTGTGGACACCGACCGATCCGATCTCGCTGAACGACCCGAGCGCAACCCGGCGCATCCTCGAACGCTGCGTGTCGGCGGGCGTGGACACGATCCGCATCCCCGGCACGATGGTCTACGAGGACGACGAGTTCTACTCGGCGTGTGCGGAACTGGGCATCATGGTGTGGCAGGACGTCATGCTCGCCACCACCGACCCGCCCGACGACCCGCACTTCCGCTCGCTGCTCGAGGACGAGATCCGTGCGCTGGCGCGCCGATGGGGCGGGAACCCGGCACCCGTGGTGATGTGTGGGGGCAGCGAGACCGAGCAGCAACCTGCCATGCTCGGACTGATGGAGGCATCCATCCCGGCGATCGACGACTGGTTGCCCGCAATCGTCGACCGTGAGCTACCGGGCACGGTGTGGGTGTCGTCGTCACCATCCGCGCCCCCGCGCAGCGACGTACTGCCGATCGCAGTGGGTTCGGGTGTGGCGCACTACTTCGGTGTCGGGGGTTACCGCCGTCCCCTCGGCGACGTGCGTGCCGCCGGCGTGCGCTTCGCCGCCGAATGCCTCGCGTTCTCGATTCCGCCTTCCGACATGGCGATCGAGGCCGAGTTCGGCAGTGTGAATGTCGCGGGTCACCATCCACGATGGAAGGCGGCTGTGCCGCGCGACAACGGGGCGTCGTGGGACTTCGAGGACGTGCGAGACCACTATGTGCGCACGATCTTCGGGGTCGACCCCGCCGAGGTGCGGTGGGTGGACCCCACGCGATATCTCGCGCTCGGACGGGCAGCGATCTGCGAAGCGTTCACCGAGGTACTGCAGTACTGGCGACGATCCGGATCAGGATGTCGCGGTGCCCTGATCCTGTCCGCCCGCGACCTGCAGCCGGGTGCCGGGTGGGGCGTGCTCGACGCCGACGGGAACCCGAAGGCGCCGTGGTGGGTCCTGGCACGGGTGTTCGCCCCCGTCACCGTGCTCCTCACCGACGACGGGCTCGACGGCCTGCGCGTGGACGCGATCAACGACACCGCCGAGATCCTCGACGTCACGCTGCAGTTGCAGGCCCATACGCCCTCCGGTGCGGTACCGGTGGACGTGTCGGTGCCGCTGCGTCTCGAACCGCACGAGACCCGGGTGTTCTCGTGGGCCGCGGTGACGGGCGGTTTCACCGATGTCAATTTTGCGTATCGATTCGGGCCGCGCACTTTCGACACGGCGACCGCCCGACTGGTCGACCACACCGGCGCAGTGTTGGCGGAGTCGGTGTATCTCGTGGGTGGTCCGGCACGTCCCGTCGAGCGCGGGATCGGTCTCGCGGCGACCGCTCGACCCGTCCCGGACGGGTGGAGTGTGGAGGTGCGGACCGAGGGTGCGGCACAGTACGTGCATCTCGACATCACCGGCGGTGACCTGCAGGATTCCTGGTTCCACCTGCCGCCCGGAGGTACTCGCACGATCGCCGTGCGGGCCTGCGTTCCGGCCGCGACGTTGAGCGGCTGGGTGGGGGCATCGAACTCGGCCACGAGTGTGCCGATCCGGGTGCTTCCGACCTCCGAGGGCAACGAGGTCGACGGGTAACCCCCTGGGGCTGCAGGCGGGGGCGGTGTGCGGCGCGCCGAAATCGACAGGTGCATATCGGGCATCGACGGGGTATATGTATTTCCCAAGGGGTCGCTCACCCGATTTGCACCTTCTGCACGGTGCCGGTGGCCACCTCTCCCCGCCTTCCGAGAGGAGATCGACATGGCGATCCGCTCCACGTCACAGATGGGTGCTTCGCGCACCGCTTCGTCCACTCGCCGTCCTGTCCGGGTCGAGCAGGACGGACCGTCCTTCACCGAGGTCATCCACTCGCAGCTGTTCTCGAACTACCAGGTGCCGCGCGGCGAGGTGCAGCACAGCGCCTGATCGGGACCACCTCAGGCGCGGCATCGTGCCTGCCGGGGTGCTCCCGCGCGGCGTTTAGGACGCCAGCGCGTGCGGCACACTGTCGGCATGAGTGAAGCCACGACGAGTCAGAGCACCCGCATCGTTCTCGCATCGCGCCCGGAGGGGGCGCCCACCGCCGACAACTTCCGTCTCGAGACGGTGGATCTGCCCGAGGTCGGCGACGGCCAGATCCTCCTGCGCGTCGTCTACCTGTCCCTCGACCCGTACATGCGCGGTCGGATGAGCACAGCGAAGTCGTATGCCGCGCACGTCGAACTCGGGGACGTGATGGTCGCCGGAACGGTGGGCCAGGTCGTCGAATCGCGGTACGACGGCCTCGAGCCGGGCGACTACGTGCTGGCCGGAGCCGGCTGGCAGTCGCACGCCGTCCTCGACGGCTCCACCGTTCGTAAGCTCGATCCGCAGGCCGCACCGATCTCCACCGCTGTGGGAGTCCTCGGAATGCCCGGCTTCACAGCCTATTCCGGGCTCCTGAAGATCGGGCAGCCGAAGAAGGGTGAGACCGTCGTCGTCGCTGCCGCCACCGGGCCCGTGGGATCGGCGGTGGGGCAGATCGCGAAGCTGAAGGGCGCCCGCGCGGTCGGTATCGCCGGCGGCCCGGAGAAGTGCCGCGCACTGATCGACGAGTTCGGTTTCGACGCGGCGATCGACCACCGCGACCCGAACTTCGCCGACAAGCTGGCGGAGGCGGTGCCCGACGGTATCGACGTGTACTTCGAGAACGTCGGCGGCCCCGTCCAGGAAGCGGTGTGGCCGCTGCTCAACACCTATGCGCGAATCCCGGTGTGCGGTCTGGTCGCGCAGTACAACGGTGCTGACCTCAACCGCAAGGACCGTCTTCCGGGACTGTTCAACTCGATCCTCACCAAGAGCCTCACGATCCGCGGCTTCATCCAGAGCGAGTTCGTGAAGGAGATGTACGGCGACTTCCTGCGTGAAGCCTCGGCATGGGTCCGCGACGGAAAGCTCCAGTATCGCGAGGACATCGTCGACGGACTCGAGAACGCCCCGGAGGCGTTCATCGGCATGCTCGAAGGAAAGAACTTCGGGAAGATGCTTGTGCGGGTCGCGCCGGAGTAACGGGCACCAGGTCCGCCCTCCGGCGCCGGCCGCGTCAGCGTCGGGGGGTTCCGGTGGACCACAGGGCCCACAGGACGAGCACGGGCTGGAAGAACAAGCGGACCAGGCGCTTACGGTCGGTGTCGAGACCGAAGGCGCTGCGCTTGCCGAGATACTGGGCGATGTTGCCCGGGAAGACGGCGGCGAAGAACAGTGCGGCCAGGCGGCCGACACGGACGCGGTCGCGGTTCGCCACGGCGAGTCCGGCGCCGAGCATGATCTCGACACCGCCGGACGCCATGACCACGCCGTCCTTGTCCATCGGCACCCAGTCGGGCACCTGCGCCTGGAAGTCCTTGCGGGCCCAGAAGAGATGGCTCAGTCCGGCGAAGACGAGTGAGGCGGCCAGCAGATAACGCGCGAGGGTCCGGGCTCGTGTCGTGGGCGGAGCAGGGGCTTCGGTCGGGGGAGTTATCTGAACGTCGCTCATGATCACGAGCGTACGGACTGTACGGTGCTCGCGACGGGGATCGCGTCGCGAGCACCGTAGGTCACGTCAGGCGATGCGTTCGAATACAGCGGCGAGCCCCTGGCCGCCGCCGATGCACATCGTCTCGAGTCCGTAGCGACCCTCACGACGATCGAGTTCGCGCAGCAGGGTGGCGAGGATGCGTCCGCCGGTCGCGCCCACCGGATGTCCGAGGGAGATGCCGGAGCCGTTGGGATTCAGGCGCGAGTCGTCGGCCTCGATGCCCCACGAGCGGGTGACGGCCAGGGCCTGTGCGGCGAACGCCTCGTTGAGTTCGATGACGTCCATGTCGGCGAGCGTCAGTCCGAGGCGGCCGAGCGCCTTCTCGCTGGCGGGCACCGGGCCGATGCCCATGGTGCGCGGCGGCACACCGGCCACCGCCCAGCTTGCGAGGCGGGCCAGCGGACGCAGACCCAGCGCCGCGGCCTTCTCTGTGGTGGTGACGATCGCGAGGGCGGCACCGTCGTTCTGGCCGCTGGCGTTGCCGGCGGTGACGGTGGACTCGGGGTCGATCTTGCCGCGGATCGGGCGCAGCTTGGCGAGGGTCTCCATCGAGGTGTCGGCGCGGGGGTGCTCGTCGGTGTCGACGACGAGCGGATCGCCCTTGCGCTGCGGCACGCTCACGGACACGATCTCCTGCGCGAACACACCGTTCTTCTGCGCGGCGACGGCCCGCTGGTGCGACTGCACGGCCAGGGCGTCCTGGTCCTCACGGCTGATGGAGAACTCGGCGCGCAGGTTCTCGGCGGTCTCGATCATGCCGCCGGGCACAGGGAAGTCGCGTCCGCCGGCGGTGACGCGGGCACGGGCCAGGCGATCGGACAGAGCGACGGCTTCGCCCTTGACGCCCCAGCGCATGCCGGTGGCGTAGAACTCGGCCTGGCTCATCGATTCGGCGCCGCCGGCGAGGATCAGATCGCTCGCGCCGGTCTGCACCTGCATGACGGCCTGCACGATCGCCTGCAGACCCGAGCCGCAGCGACGGTCGACCTGCAGGCCCGGAACGTCCACCCCGAGGCCGGCGTTGAGGGCGGCGACGCGGCCGAGGGCGGGGGCCTCACCGTTGGGGGATGCCTGGCCGAGGAAGACGTCGTCGATGTCGGAACCGGCGATACCGGTGCGGGCGACGAGTTCGCGGATGACGGTGGCCGCGAGATCCTCGGGGGCGATGTCCTTCAGGACGCCGCCGAACCTACCTACCGGGGTGCGCAGGGGTTCGCAGATCACTACGTCGGTCATGATGTACCTCGATCGGGGTTGTTCACTGGTGGGTCTGGGTGCGGGCGAGATCGGTGGAGATCGCTCCGGCGGTGGCGAGCAACGCCGGGACGAGCTCGTCGTGCACGGTCTCCATCCGGTAGCGGGCCGCGTGGGTCGACAGGTTCACCGACGCCACAACGGTTCCCGACGCATCGCGGATGGGCGCGGCGAGCGAGCGCAGGCCCTCCTCGAGTTCCTGGTCGACGATGCAGTATCCGTTGCGTCGTACCGTGGCGATCTCGGCGCGCAATTCCTCGGCGGTGGTGACGGTGTTGCCGGTGATGGGAGCGAATTCGGCGCGCGAGAGGTAGGCGTCGAGTTCGTCGTCGTTCAAACCGGCGAGCAGTACCCGTCCCATGGAGGTCGCGTAGGCGGGGAAACGGGTGCCGAGGGTGATGGTGACGGTCATGATGCGGCTGACGGGAACTCGTGCGACGTAGACGACGTCGGTGCCGTCGAGCACCGACACCGAGGTCGATTCCTTGACTTTCTCGGCGAGCGCCTCGAGATGGGGTCGCGCGACCTCCGGCAGCGTCAGTGCCGACAGGTAGCTGTAGCCGAGTTCGAGCACCCGTGGGGTGAGCCAGAACTGGGATCCGTCGGTGCGGACGTAACCGAGTTCGATGAGAGTCAACAGGAATCGGCGCGCAGTAGCGCGGGTGAGTCCGGTCGCGCGGGCGACGTCGGAGAGCGACTGCCGCTGGGCGTGCGCACCGAAGGCCTTGATGACCGACAGGCCACGTGCCAGCGACTGCACGTAATCGGGCGACGCCCCGGGGTTCTCGCGAACGACCTCGGGGGCGGTGACGTCGGGAGTGCTCACGAGCCCGCACCTCCCTCGGTGTCGGCGAGTGCCTGCTTGCCGAGCGCGAATGCCCGGTTGCTGTTGGGGGCACCCGCGTAGACTGCGGTGTGCAGAAAGACCTCGACGAGGTCGTCGGGATCGATCCCGGCGCGCAGGGCTGCACGGATGTGCATGTCGAGTTCGTGCTCGTTGCCGACCGCGGTGAGGATCGCGAGGGTCAACAGCCGGCGGGTGCGGTGGTCCAGACCCGGACGCGCCCAGATGTCTCCCCACGCGGTGCGGGTGATGAAATCCTGGAAGGGCCGGGTGAATTCGGTGGCCGACTCGATGGACCGGTCGACGTGTGCGTCACCGAGGACGGATCGGCGCACCCGCAGACCCTCCTCGAACGCCGCGGTGCGGTGTGCGGCGGACGGCGTGACGCGCGACGAGATGTGCTCGCGGATCAGCTTCGTGACCCGTCCTGCCTGCTCCACGTTGGCGAGGTGTGCGCCGGGGGAGAGGACGTGGAAGGTGGAGTCGGCGATTCCGTCGGCCAGTTGCTGCATCGTCGACGGCGGGGTGGCGGGGTCCTGCTCACCGGCGATCACCAGGGTGGGCGCGACGATCCGGGCGAGGTCGGGACGGCCGTCCCAGGTCGCCAGTGCCTCGCAGCACGCGGCGTAGCCCTCGTCGGTGGTGCCCTTCACCATCTCGACGTGGCGGGCGACGAGCTCCGGATCGTGTTCGGCCAGTTCGGGAGTGAACCACCGCGAGACGATCGAATCGGCGATCGAGGCCAGGCCGTCGTTGCGGACCGATGCCGCCCGGTCGTACCAGGGCTGGGCGGGCTGGAAGGCCGGCGAGGTGCACAGCAGCGTCAGCGTGCGCACGCGCTCGGGGTGATGCGCCGCGAGCCACTGCCCGACGGCACCGCCGAGCGACAGTCCGACGTAGTGCACGGCGCCGAGTTCGAGCGAGTCGAGCAGGGCGACGACGTCACCGGCGAGTTCCTCGATCGTGTAGGGACCGGACGGCGCGGGCGATGCGCCGTGCCCGCGATGGTCGGCCGCGACGACGTTCCAGTCGGTCGCCAGGGCGTGGATCTGCGGTCCCCACATCGACAGGTCCGAACCCAGCGAACCGAGGAACAGGACGGTCGGCTTCGTGGGGTCGCCGTACTGTTCGTAGTTGAGCGTGACGGTCATCGGGCATCTCCTGTGGTTCGGTTCGTGCTGTCGTGACGGGCGAGAACGCGATCGACGATGTCTGCGGCATGGCCGAGATAGCGCGTGGGATCGAGAAGTTCGCGCACGTCCTGCGGGTCGAGATGTGCGGTGATGGCGGGATCCTCGTCGAGCGACCTACCGGCGACCGCCGCATCGGTGACGATCGAGCGGGCGTCGTCGGTGTGTTCGGCGAGTGCGGCCGTGACCTTCTCGGCGAGGATCGCCCCTCCGGTGAGCGCGAGATTGCGGTCGAGCGCGTCGGTGTGGACGTGCAGACCGTTCAGGCTCGTCGAGAGTTGGTGCGCGGCACAGCCGGTGAGGCGCAGGATGTCGGCGAGGGTCTCCCATTCGGCGTGCCAGGCGCCGGCGGCCCGCTGGAACTCGTGGTCGGTCGACGACAGGATCGTCGAGACGAGACCGGGAACGCGCCGGGCAGCGGCGCGCGCGGTGATCGCCGCGACGGGATTGCGCTTGTGCGGCATGGCCGACGAACCGCCGGGCGCATCCTCGCTCACCTCACCGAACTCGGTGCTCGCCATGAGTACGACGTCGGTGGCGGGTTTCGCGACCGCGCCCGCGGCGACACCGAGTGTGCCCGCGAGGGTCGTGACGGGGGTGCGGGCGGTGTGCCACGGCGCGACGGGACGCGCGAGCCCGAGCAGGTCGGCGACCGCGTCGGCGAACGCGAAACCGTCGGGATGGACGGCGGCGAGCGTGCCGGCGGCTCCGCCGTACTGGGCGGGTAGGGCGGACAACACGCGGTCGAGTGCGCCGGCGGCGTCGTCGAGGGACAGGAGCCAGCCGGCGGCGAGCGCGCCGAAGGTGGTCGGCAGTGCCTGCTGGCCGAGCGTGCGCGCGACCATCGGTGTCTCGCGATGGGTGGCAGCGAGGCGGGCTGCGCCGTCGGCTGCGGAGCGCAGGTTCGCCAGGGCGATCCCTCCTGCGCGGCGGGCGAGCAGCATCAGCGCGGTGTCGAGCACGTCCTGGCTGGTCGCGCCGACGTGCACGGCGCGAGCAGGGGCGTCGGCGCGCTCGCGTAGCAGGGAGACCAGGGGGATGACGGCGTTGCCCCCCGCCGCGGACCGTCGACCGAGGTCGGCGGGATCGAGTTCTTCGGCGAGCGAGGCCGCGGCTGTCGCGACGGCGTCGGCGTGGGTGTTCTTGACACGGCCGAGTGCGGCGGCCGCGCGGGTCAGCGCGACCTCCACGTCGAGCAGGGCACCGATCCACGCGCGATCCGACAGGGCGACGCCGAGTTCGTCCGCGCCGAAGACGGGATCGAACAGCGGACCCCGATATCCGGGGTCGGGGGATGAGGGGGACACGGACCTCCGATCCGAAACGTTCGCTATGTGGACGGATGGACGCTATGCGAACAGGCTAGTGCGGCCGTTCTGCGCTTGCAACGATCCTATGCGGATTTGTTCGCATTGCGGACGGGAGTTCACATGACGTACACCTGAGGGTATCGTGGCACACATGGACAAAGTCGTTGCCTCCGCCGCCGAGGCCGTAGCCGACATCCCCGACGGCGTCACGATCGCTGTCGGAGGGTTCGGTCTGGTCGGCATCCCCGAGATCCTCATCAACGCGTTGCTCGATCAGGGCGCCACCGACCTCGAGACCGTCAGCAACAACTGCGGTACCGACGGCTTCGGGCTCGGCCTGCTGCTCGAGAAGGGCCGCATCCGCCGCACCATCTCGTCGTACGTCGGCTCCAACAAGGAGTTCGCGCGCCAGTACCTCGCCGGTGAACTCGAAGTCGAACTCACTCCGCAGGGCACGCTCGCCGAGCGCCTGCGCGCCGGTGGTGCGGGCATCCCCGCCTTCTTCACCCCGGCAGGCGTCGGCACGGCCGTCGAGGAAGGCGGACTCCCGCTGCGCTACGACGGTCACGGCGGCATCGCCCTCGCGTCGCAGCCGAAGGAGACCCGGGAGTTCGACGGCGAAACCTACGTGCTCGAACGCGGCATCGTCGCCGATTACGCGCTCGTGCACGCCTGGAAGGGCGACCGCCACGGCAACCTCGTCTACCGAGCAAGCGCCCGCAACTTCAACCCGCCGGCCGCCGCCTCGGGTCGCATCACGATCGCGCAGGTCGAGCACCTCGTCGAACCCGGCGAACTCGACCCCAACGAAATCCACACGCCCGGCATCCACGTGCAGCGTGTCGTACACGTCGGCCCCGTCGAGGTCGGCATCGAGAACCGGACGGTGCGCTCATGACACAGGCAACGAAGAAGGGGCTGACCCGCGAGGAGATGGCGGCACGCGTCGCCAAGGAACTCGAGGACGGCCAGTACGTCAACCTCGGAATCGGCATGCCCACCCTCGTGCCGAACTACCTCGAATCCGGCGTCGAGGTCATCCTGCACTCGGAGAACGGTGTGCTCGGCGTCGGCCCGTACCCGACCGAGGACGAACTCGACCCCGAGCTCATCAACGCCGGCAAGGAGACGATCACCGCGATCCCCGGCGCGTCGTACTTCGACTCGGCGCAGTCGTTCGGCATGATCCGCGGCGGCCAGATCGACGTCGCCGTCCTCGGCGCGATGCAGGTCTCCGCCAAGGGCGACATCGCCAACTGGATGGTGCCCGGTGCGATGGTCAAGGGCATGGGCGGCGCGATGGACCTCGTCCACGGCGCCAAGCGCGTCATCGTGATGATGGATCACGTCACCAAGAAGGGCGACCCGAAGATCCTCGAGGAGTGCGTCCTGCCGCTCACCGGTCGTGGATGCGTGCAGCGCATCATCACCGACCTCGCGGTCATCGACGTCACCGACGAGGGACTGAAGCTCGTCGAGACGGCACCCGGTGTGACCACCGAGGACGTCGTCGCTGCGACGGCGGCGAAGCTGATCGTCTGATCGGACGACGACGGGGCCGGGCGCGAGAAGATCTCACGCCCGGCCCTCTCGTCTCTCAGTCGTAGTCGTCGTTGTCTGCCGTGAGCTCCGGGGCGTCGGGTTCCGGTTCCTCTCCACCCACCTCCGGGATCAGTTCGTAGCGGTGCCCGAACGACTCGGCCAGCGCCTGCAGGATCGCCACCACCGGCACGGACACCAGAGCCCCCACCGGGCCGAACAGGGTGGCGCCGACGATCACCGAACCGAACGCCACCGCCGGGTGGATCGACACCGTGCGGGCCGTGATGCGCGGGTGCAGCACATAGTTCTCGATCTGCTGGTAGACCGTGCCGAAGGCGATCACCCACACGCCGTCGAGCGGTTGCTGCACCGCGGCGATGAGCGCGGGGAGCCCGATCGCGAGATAGGTGCCGAGGGTGGGGATGAACTGCGAGACCACCCCGGTCCAGATCGCGAGGGGCAGCCAGTACGGAACCCCGATGATGAGGAAGAAGATTCCGGTGAAGATCGACGCCGCGGCGGCGAGGATCAACCGGGAGACGACATAGCCGCCGGCCTTCTCCACCGAGGTCTCCCACACGTTCGCGATCAGCTGCTGCTGCCGGGCCGGGAACCAGCTCGCGATCGTCCGGCGCATCTTCGGCCCCTCGGCCGACATGTAGAAGACGAACAGCAGCATCGTCAGGATCTGGAACAGGGCACCGACCAGAGTGCTGAGGACGCCGAGGACACCGGGCGTGAACCGTTGTGCTAGATCGCGAACCGTATCGGGCGTGATCTTGAACAGTTCGTCCCCGGTCTTGAAGTTGGTGTCGAAGGTGCGGTTCGCCCAATCGGTGATGCGTGTAAGCGCATCCGGAAGTGTGGTGAGCAACTGGGCGATCTGGTCGAACAGGAGCGTGCCGAACACCGCGAAGAACCCGATGGTGAGTGCGATCAGGGAGAACAGCACGAGGCCGGTGCCGGCACCGCGACGCATCCCGAACCGTTCGAGGCGGTCGACGATCGGTTCGATCGTGATGCTGAACAACCACGCCAGGAACAGCAGGCCGAGGAAGCCCTTCAGATTGTGGAAGAGCCAGCCCGACATCTGATAGAAGGCGACGGCCAGCAGAACACCGACGATCGTGGGCCGGAGCCAGCGGGGAGTTCGTGGTCGATCGGCGACGGTTGCGCGCTTGGCCATCACACCCTCCCGCTCTGCAGAGACTCTTCCGCGAAATCTACTCGGTGAGCGCGGCCGGGGGAGCCGTACCGAGACCGAGGAGCATTCACAAAAGAACCGGCCCGGACTCGTGTGAGTCCGGGCCGGTCGGTGGTAGCGGGGACAGGATTCGAACCTGCGACCTCTGGGTTATGAGCCCAGCGAGCTACCGAGCTGCTCCACCCCGCGTTGCATGTCCAACCATACACGACTTCCGAGGGTGCTCTGACCACCCCTCGTCCGGGCCGCCGAATCGAGGGGGAGGTTGTGTGCGACTTCCGCGGTTCCGACGCACACAACCTCCCCTGGCTTCGCCTCCCGACAGCCGCGGTCGTCGTCAGAACAACGGCCCGCCCCCGAAGATGTCCCGGTGTGAATCGGGTTGGTTGCCTTCGGCGTCCACGATGCCGTAGTCGAGTGCGGTTTCGGCGGTGATGAGGGTGCGACCGCTGCGCGCGTTCACCTCGGGGTCGGCCGCGAGCGCGACGATCACCCGTCCGATGAACTCCGGTGTCTCGGCGTTGGCCAGCGAGAAGCCCTCGAAGTTGTCGATGCCGCGGGCGAGCATGGCCTCGTTCTTCACCAGCCCCGGCCACAGCGACAGGGTGGTCACCCCGGTGCCCCGGAGTTCGACGGCCATGTCGGCGGCCATCTTGTCCAGGCCGGCCTTCGACATGCCGTACAGCACCGAATGCAGGTAGCCGCGGGTGCCGAACGACGAGATATTGATGATCATCCCGCTGTTGCGCGGCACCATCAGTTGCGCGGCTTCGACGGAGGCGACGTAGTGCGCGCGGAGACCGACGCCGATCAGGCTGTCCCAGTCGCTGATCGGACGCTTCCAGAACGGTTCGGAGAACCCGGCGAACCCCGGCGGTGACGCCCACACGTTGTTGACGAGCAGGTCGAGGCGGGAGTCCTGCTCGTCGGCGATCCGGCGGAAGAGTTCGTGGATCTGCGCGTCGTCGCGGTGGTCGCACTGCACGGCGATGCCGTGCCCCCCGCGTTCGGTGACCTCCGCCGCGGTGCGGTCGAGTGGTCCGTCGACACCGACCCGGCCGCGGGCGGTGACATAGACGGTCCAGCCGTCGGAGCCGAGCGCGCACGCGATGCCCTTGCCGACGCTGCGACTCGCGCCGGTGACCAGCGCGACCTTTGTTTCTGTCATCACTGCACCACTTCCACGTCGTCGGTGAGAGCCCGCTGGATCGACCACAGCACCTTCACGTGGCAGCGGGAGATCTTCCATTCGCCGTTCTCGACCACGTAGTCGTCGTCGTAGTCGAGCGCGGCGACCCGTTCGGTGCGCGCACGCAGATCCACCTGCCGAAATCGCAGCGTCCAGGCGCCGGTCGCGGTGTCGGACCCGGTCAGGTGGATGCTCGGATGCATGCCGTGATGCATGTCGAGCACGACGTAGCGGTCGTCGACCCGTTCCAGAGCGATCCGGGAGTAGATGTCGACCAGGGCGTCGGCATCGTCGAAGCTGCCCAGCGCCGGTCCGTAGTAGATGTCGGCGCCGTGCGCGACGAAGCATGCACGCATCGCCTCCGGGTCCTTGGCGTCGCACGCCCGGAAGTAGCGATGCTTGAGCATCCTGATCTCTTCGAGAGCTTCGAGTCGGGCCAACCGTTGTTCGACGGTGTCCATCGGGTGCCTTCCGGTCGGGGACGAACGGTGTCCCGGACCCTAGTAGGACTTTGTTAGGTTCACCACTTCTGGTGTGAGGACTCGAGATTCGGCGAAATGCTCGAGACGATGACCAGGTGGATGCCGCAGCCCTGACCGATATCGGTGAACGTCTCGACGTGTGAGGATGCCCCCTGGGAGTGGACACCCTGACAATGGTTCGTACAAGAACCAGGAGGGATGCTCACATGGGACGCCAGTCTCACTACCCGGAGGAGTTCCGCCGGGACGCGGTCGCGTTGTATCGCGCGGCCGCCGGTACCCGCACCTACGCGGCAGTGGCTGCGGACCTGGGCATCAGCAGCGAAACGCTGCGCACCTGGGTCCGCAAGGACAACGCGGCTGGTCGAAGCTCGGCGGACCGCGGAGCCGGCGTCGAAACCCCGGCCGAGGAGTTGGCGCGCCTGCGAGCGGAGAACACTCGGCTGCGCAGCGCCGAGAAGGAGTGGCAGCTCGAACGGGAGATCCTGCGCCGGGCAGCGGCCTATTTCGCGCAGGAGATGAAGTGAAGACCTGCCGCTGGGACTTCATCTCCGCTCATCGCGCCGAGTTCGGTGTGCAGCGGCTGTGCCGGGTCCTCGGCGCGTCCCGGTCCGGCTACTACCGGCACCTGGCCACCGCCGATGCGCGCACCGAGCGTGCCGCCGAGGAAGCTGCCACCGTCGCACAGATCCGCCGGATCCATAGTGAGCATCGCGGCGGGTACGGTGCTCCCTGCATCCACGCCGAACTGCGCGAACTCGGGGTGTGCATCAACCGCAAACGAGTGGCGCGGGTGATGCGTGAGCACCGCATCGTCGGTCGGCATCTGCGACGTGGCCGGCGCACCACCATCCCCGATCCGCAGGCGGCGACGGTGCCCGATCTGATCGGACGGGACTTCACCGCCGAGGTACTCGACACTCGGTGGTGCGGCGATATCACCTACATTCCGGTGGGGTCGTCGTGGTTGTATCTGGCGACGGTGATCGATATCTGTTCGCGTCGGGTGGTGGGCTGGTCGATCGCCGAGCATATGCGTACCGAGCTGGTCACCGATGCACTGCAGATGGCGGTCGATTCCCGTGGTGGCAGCGTGGACGGAGTGATTTTTCACAGCGATCACGGAGCGCAGTACACCTCGACCGCATTCTCGGAATTCTGTGCTGTACACGGGATTCGACGGAGTCGGGGTCGTGTGGGGTCGAGTTACGACAACGCTCTGGCGGAGTCGTTTTTCCAGAGTCTGAAACGTGAATGGCTACACGGCCGGGGACCGACATCGAAAGCTCGAACGCGTCTGGAGTTGTTCGAGTGGTTGTCGTACTACAACCGGCGGCGGCGTCATTCCGCGCTGGGCTATCTGACCCCGATCGAGTTCGAACGACGAATGACCGCATCGGCTACGCTCACATTCGCGGCATGAATTCTGGTGTCCACTCTCAAGGGGCAACCTCAGTGTTCGTCGACGAGGTGTTCTCCTCGCTCAACCGCAAGGATCAGCGGGCGACGGCCGGCGTGTATGCGCGGGGGTTGATGCTCGACGGGCGCCGCAAGTCGATGCAACCGATGGCCGACCGGCTCGGGATCGATCACCAACGCCTGCAGCAGTTCGTCACCACCTCACCATGGGATCCGATACCGGTCCGGAAAACACTGTCCCGCAAAGCGTGTGATCTGATCGCACCGGAGGCATGGGTCATCGACGACACCGGATTCGCCAAGGACGGCGACGCCTCACCATGCGTGGCCCGACAGTATTCCGGCACCTTGGGCAAGGTCGGGAACTGCCAGGTCGCCGTCAGTGTGCACGCCGCCACCGATACCGCCTCCGCACCGCTGGATTGGCGGCTGTATCTGCCCGAGAGCTGGGACGATCAACGTTGCGACGATCCGGAGACGGCCGCGGCGATCACCGCTCGCCGGCGGCGCAGCGTGATTCCCGATGAGGAACGGTATCGCTCCAAGGCGGTGATGGCCCTCGAGATGCTCGACGAACTCGCCTCGTGGGGCCGGATCCCGCCGGTGATCGTCGCCGACGCCGGCTACGGCGACTCGGCGACCTTCCGGCAGGGTCTGACCGACCGCGATCTGGTCTATGTCGTGGCGGTCAAGGGCGCGACCCTCGCGCATCCGGGTGATGCGGTCCCGGCCACCGCGGAATACTCGGGCCGCGGCCGGCCACCGACCCGACGCTACCCGGCGGCGGCGACCTGCACAGACCTCGTCCAGGCAGCCGGCGTCGAAGCACTGACCGAGGCCACCTGGCGCCACGGCACCAGAACCGGCCCGGCCAATCCGGCCGCGGCGATGCGCTCACGGTTCGTGGCGCTGCGGATACGCCCGGCCAACCGCACCATTCCCAGAGACGAGAACGGTGTCCTGCCGCAGGCGTGGCTGCTCGCCGAATGGCCAGCGGGCGCGGCGCAGCCCACCGACTTCTGGCTGGCCACCCTGCCCGAAGACACCCCGCTGTCGGAGTTGGTGCGGCTGGCCAAGATCCGCTGGCGCATCGAACACGACTACCGGGAACTGAAAACCGGTCTCGGCCTCGACCATTTCGAGGGCCGCTCCTGGCTCGGCTGGCACCACCACGTCACCCTCGTCACCGCCGCACACCTGTTCCTGACGACCCTGCGACTGACCGACCCAAAAGCGATTGGGCGGGACTGACCCTCTACGGCATTGTGCGCGAACTCCAACGCGCACTGGCCTATTGGATCGGTACCTGCCCGACCTGCCACCACACCTTTCCAACCTAACAAAGTCCTACTAGCCCGCTACCGCGAGACCGGCGGAGCGATGTTCCCACTCACCGGGTGGGCGCACGCGTCTCAGCCCTTCAGCTTCCATTCCGCGAGATCGACTGCGGTAGAGATCGCTTCGAGCAGCACGGCCATACGTTCGGCCGGACCCGGTGCGGCGAGAACCGCGTACCGGTCCGCTTCGCCCATCGGTACGTACCGGGCGAGCGCGAACAGTCGCGCCCCGGGATCCTCCGGTAGTTCGGTGGTGGCGGGAGGCAACGGAGCACGGCCACCCGTGAGGCGGTCGAGCACCCCGTACAATCGGCCCATCGGTCCGGTGATCGCGGCGAAATCCACCGGCCCCGAATCGGTGTCGGGCCAGGGCTCCACCTCGGCGATGGGGTAGGGATCGTCGGGCAACCATCGGGTGACGCGAATGCGTTCCTCTGCAATGCATTCGAGTTCGCGGCGACCTGCACCGACCTCGGTGTCGACCATGATCCGCGCGACGGTGCCGACGTCGTGTCGCTGCTCGCCTCCGCCCACCTCGTGTCCCCGGGCGATGAGGACGACTCCGAAGCGGGGGCCGTCCGGCGATGCCGTGCAGTCCTGGACGAGTTGCTGGTATCTCGGCTCGAAGATGCGCAACGGCAGGTCGGACCCGGGAAGCAGCGCGGTGCCGAGCGGGAACATGGGCAGTGTCGGCATCAGGGCATCCTCAGGCGCGGGGTCGGGGGAGCGGGGATCGGTTCGTCGCGAGCGATCTCGGTGAGCAGATGATCGGCCCAACTCGCCAGGCCGTCGATGTCGAGCCGGTACGGCGGTTCGTCCTCGTAGTGCCGCACCCGCGCCTGTCCCTGCTTCAACAGTGACTCCGCGCCGGTGGGGTTTCCCCGGAGCAGGTGGGTCAGCCCCACGGCGAGCTGGGCGAGGCCCTGCCACAGGGGACGTTCCTCGGGTGGTGCCTTCTTCCACATTGCCTCGAAGACCTCGTGGGCATGGAACGGAAAACCGTGGTCGAGGAGACGCTGACCTTCGGCGATGGTCTCCTCGACATCCAGATCGAGGTCTTCGGGAACACGTTCGACGCCTTCTTCGCCCGGCGGCAACGGACGCCCCAGGGCGTCGCGCGGACGCGCGTTCTGCGGCCTGCCGTCGGGTGTGCGGTCCCGGTCCGTCATGTCGCCAGCCTAGACGAACGGCCGCTTCGGGAAGGGATCACTGGCGTCGCAGAACGCCGCTCCGACCCTCGTGCGAGGGCCTGCGCATCCGGGACAGTTGCGCCGACAGTTCCCGGACGAAAGCGTCGACGGTGCCCGGTGCGACGCGGAGGTCGGGACCGGGGACGAAGAGATACCGGCCGTCGCCCACGACGTCGAACCAGCCGATGTCGGCGACGGGCGTGTACCCCGGATTCGAGTACCGCAGGACGCGGATACTGCCGGTGGCCGTGCGCTCGCGACGCAGCAACCGGCGCAACGACTCTGCGTGCGTACCACCCGCAGGGCGCCGGACCGCGCCGAACTCGGAGGGCTCGAGCACGTCGCGGCTCGAGGCGGTGCGTGCGTGTTCGCGGCCCGCTGCCACGACCGGAAGGTGCCCGAGGATCGCACCCGCGAGGTCGGTGGTCGTGGTGATGCGGATGTCGCCTGCGGCAGGCGCCTGACGGGCGAGGACGGCCTGCTCGCCGGTCGCGGCGGCACGGACGAAGACCTCGTAGGCCGGGTCGGTGGAGCGGCCGTAGACCTCCACCGCGACCTCCCCGATCAGCAGGATCCGCATCGCGTCGTCGAGGGCAGGGTCGGGTGTCTCGTGCAGCCACGTGCGGGCGGCCTGGAGGTTCGCGGCGTGCTCGTCCTCCCATATCGCTGAGGTGCGATAACGCAGTGGGAAGGGGAACTCGTCGCCGCCCGCGGCGGTCCACGCCGCCAGGAATCGGTCGGGTGTGAGATGCCGGTCCATAGCGTTCAGGCCCCCAGAACCGGCGGGGCGGTGTCGGGCAGCGACCCGATCAGTTCGTTCCCGTTCTCACCGGTGACGAGATAACCGGCCGCGCGTTTGTCCTGCTCGTCTCCGCGGGACGAGGCGGGCGGGATCATTCCCGGCATCATGCCGAACGGACGGGCGCCGGCACCCCGCGCTGCGGCGGCACCGGGCCCACCGGCGACACCACCGGCGGGCGCAGCTCCGGCGACGAGCGGAGCGGGACCCGCCGCGGGCGATGCGCCCGCAGAGCCGACACCCCCGGCGCCCGGTAGGCCACCGCCGACACCTCCGCCCGACCCGGGGGGCCGCGAACCGTACGACTGACCGGTCGGGCTCGCGGAGTTGCCGCCCGCGGCCGGGGAGGTGGATGCAGGAGTGGTCGCTGCGGACTCGTTCGAACCCACGCCACCTGCCGAATCGGTACCTTCCGCCCGGCCGTCCGTGCCTTCACCGGACGACGGTGCGTCCGTACGGTTCTCCGCTTCCGTGGCGGTCTGCCCACCCGGACGTTCTCCGTCCCCGCCCGGGATTCCCGTCGGGTCGCCGGTGGTCCGGGCGCCGCCGACACCTGGTGTGCCGTAACCCTGGGGAACGAATGCCTCCGTGGCGCGACTCGTCGTGGCGGCATACGGGGAGGGCAGGACCGGAACCGCCGTGCCGGAATCGCGGTAGTACGGCTTGTAGAGGGCTTCCATCACCCGCACGGCCTGGGCGCGAACGGCTTCCTCCTGGCGGGCGGCAGCAGCACCTGCGACGGGATCGAGCGCGTACAGGACCGACGACGTAATCACCGTGGGTGGAGGCACGGACGCTCGCACCCGTTCGCCGACGTCGGCGGCAATACGGAGTTTCTCGGACGTCGCGCGTGCGGCATCGGACAACTGTTGTGCGGATTCGCCGAATCGCACCGTCGCGCCCATCGCGGCGTCGGCCGCCGGACCCTCCCAGTGTTGGCCGATGAGCTTGCGGATCATCAGCGTTCCCCACGCGACGGTGAGGCTGAAACCCTTTCCGAGTTCGGCCCATTCGGTGGCCAGGGTGGTCATCGCGACGGGATTGATGCTCTGGGCGAGCCGGTGGATGTCGGCATGCTCCATGCCGTGGAAGTTCTCGAATGCTGCGATGTATTCGGGATCGACTCCCGCGTCGATGCGCGCGGCCAGCGCGTCGTAATTGGACTGCCGGCGGGCGACGGAGTCGGGGGCTGGGGCGTCGACCCCGAGCGACACCAGTAGTCGGTCGACGACGTTGTCATTCGTGGACATGGACGACAGCTCCCCCTCGATGCTCTCGCGTCTCGAGGAGCCGACGGCGGCGCGATATCCCCCTGCCCACGTAGATCCCCCCGATCCGATGGTGGCGACGATGCTAACGCACGGCACCGACCAGACGCAGGGCAAGATCGGCATACAGGTCGCTGATCGTCGCGGCGTCGTCGTAACGGCCCGAGGGATACCAACGGCACACGTCGACGCAGAGCGACATCAGGGCGAGAGTGACACCTTCGGCATCCGGGAGGGTGAACTCGCCCGAGACGTGGCCGGCGTCCACGACACCCCGCACGACCTGCGTGGTCTGCCGTCGTAGTCCGACGATCGTGCGGTAGTGCTCGCGGTCGAGCGCGGCCAGCTCGTACTGGATGACCCGGCTCCATCGGTGGTTCTCCGCCTGCCAGGCGGCGAAGCGGCCGATGACGGAGGCGAGCCGAACGGACGGCTCGGCATCGGGGCGGTCAGCGTTCTCGACGACCTGCAGAGCGAGGGCGTGTCCCTCGTAGGCGATGGCGAAGAGCAGCTCCTCCTTGGACGCGTAGTGCGGATACATCGCGGCGGGACTCATGCGGAGTCGCGCCGCGATCCGGCGCGTCGTGGTGCCGCCGTAGCCGTGCTCCGCGAACTCGTCTATCGCGGCCGTGCGGATGCGAGCCGCGGCCTTGGATCCGCCGACGACGTCGTCCCATGCGTCACTCACGAGAGCGCTTCCGTTCTGTCCGGTTGGTGTTGACAAGCCCGCTACGGCATCGCACGATAAGCGAGCGCTTAGAAATAAGCCAGTGCTTATCGACTTGGTAACGGTGTGTGCGACGCGGGGTCCTCTCCGCGCTGCAACGCCCGCGGCAACATAGGATCCGCCGAAGAGAAGAATAGGACCTGGCTCTGAAAGGCAGTGCTGTCCAATCAAATTGGATACAGGCTGTTTGGTGGATGAGAAGGCGGTCGGCTATACAGTTCCTGTAGGCCCCGTCACAGCGAGGAGATGACGTATGTCCGTGCTCGACCGCTTCCGTCTCGACGGCCGCGTTGCCATCGTCACCGGTGCCTCTTCGGGCCTCGGTGTCGCATTCACCCGAGGGCTGGCCGAGGCAGGGGCCGACGTCGTGCTCGCCGCACGCCGCCTCGACCGTCTCGAGGAGACCGCCGCGCTGGTCCGGGAGACCGGACGGCAGGCCGTCACGGTCGAGACCGACATCGCCGATCCCGAACAGGCGCAGCGCATGGTCGATCATGCGGTCGAGCAACTCGGCCGGGTGGACATCCTCATCAACAATGCCGGTATCGGCACCGCCGTGCCCGCCACCAAGGAGACCCCCGAGCAGTTCCGGCAGGTCATCGACATCAACCTGAACGGATCCTATTGGGCGGCACAGGCCGTCGGCCGTGTGATGCAGCCCGGTAGCTCGATCGTCAACATCTCGTCGGTTCTCGGTCTCACCACGGCAGGCCTGCCGCAGGCCGCGTACTCGGCCAGTAAGGCGGGCGTCATCGGCCTCACGCGCGACCTCGCGCAGCAGTGGGGAGCACGCAAGGGAATCCGCGTCAACGCCATCGCACCCGGCTTCTTCCGGACGGAGATGACGGACGAATACCAGCCCGGATACCTCGACTCGATGAAGCAGCGAATCATCCTCGGCCGGACCGGCGATTCCGAGGAGATCGCGGCCACCGCAGTCTGGCTGGCATCCGACGCCGCCGCCTACGTCACCGGTCAGACCATCGCCGTGGACGGCGGACTCACCATCACCTGACGGCACCACCCATCCCCCAACGGAGGAACGCTATGAGCACACAGCCCCGCACTGCCATCGTCACCGGAGCCGCACGCGGCATCGGCGCAGCCGTAGCGAAGCGGCTCGCCGGCGACGGCTACCGGGTCGCCGTCCTCGACCTCGACGAATCCGCCTGCCAGGACACCGTTTCGGCTATCGAGTCCGCCGGTGGCAAGGCACTCGCCGTGGGCGCCGACGTCTCCGACGAGAAGTCCGTCGCCGCTGCCGTCGAGAAGGTCGCCACCGAACTCGGCGAGCCCACCGTCCTGATCAACAACGCCGGCATCACGCGCGACAACCTGCTGTTCAAGATGACGGTCGAGGACTGGGACGCCGTCATGAACGTGCACCTGCGTGGCGCCTTCCTCATGACGCGTGCCGTCCAGAGCTACATGGTCGACGCCAAGTTCGGTCGCATCGTCAACCTCTCGAGCACCTCGGCCCTCGGCAACCGCGGCCAGGTCAACTACTCCGCTGCCAAGGCCGGCATGCAGGGCTTCACGAAGACCCTCGCGATCGAGCTGGGCAAGTTCGGTGTCACCGCCAACGCCATCGCGCCGGGCTTCATCGCCACCGAGATGACCGCCGCGACCGCCGAGCGTCTCGGCCTGTCGTTCGACGACTTCAAGTCGAACATCGCGGCCGACATCCCGGTCGGCCGTATCGGCGAGGTCGACGACATCGCCCACACCGCATCGTTCCTCGCGTCCGAGGGCGCGGGCTTCGTGTCCGGTCAGGTCATCTACGTGGCCGGTGGCCCGAAGGCCTGATCCCCTTCCGTACATCCGTGCCGCCGCGTTCCATCCGGGACTGCGGCGCCGCGGTCTTTTCTGTTGCGGATCGAACGGAACGGCCCGACCGTGTCGGTCGCCGCGGTTGACCTCTCCGGCATGAGCGAGAAGGTCAAGGGGCCCCAGTCGTACTTTCCGTCGATCGAGCAGAAGTACGGACGCCCGATCGAGGAGTGGAAGAACATGATCCGCGCCTCGGATCTCGCCGAGCACATGGAGCTCGTGAACTGGCTGAAACAGGAACACGGGATGGGCCACGGGCACGCGAATGCTCTCGTCGCCCACACTCTGAAGGAACAGAAGTCCGAGTGACGAGAGCGTCCGACTACGCCAGCCGCGGGGGTGCGGTGCGGTAGGTCGCAGGGGTGGCGCTGAGCCGGATCGGGTTGGCGATCTGACGAAGCGGAGCGTCCCGGTCGGGATCGTCGATCGACACCACCGGCGACAGGCCGAGTCGTTCGGCGAGCGCGACCGCGTCAGCGATGTCGTTGAGCGGTCCGCATGGCACCCGGGCTGCGGTCAGAGCGTCGAACCACGCGTCGGCGGTGTCCGTCGACAGCAATTCGTCGAGGATCTTCGTCAGCTCCTCCCGGTTCGCGACGCGGGCGGTGTTCGTGGTGAACCGCTCGTCGGTGGCGAGTTCGGGCGCGCCGAGAACCGCGACCAGGGAAGCGAATTGACGGTCGTTGCCCACGGCGAGGACGAACGGCCGGTCTGCCGTGTGGAACACCTCGTAGGGCGCGATGCTCGGATGGCGATTGCCCATCGCCTTCGGCACCACCCCTGCCGCGACGTAGCCGGACGATTGGTTCGCCAGCGCCGACAACAGGGACGACAGCAGGTTCACCTCGACACGCTGGCCCTCGCCGGTGCGGTCGCGGTGCCGTAGCGCGGCGAGAATGCCGAGCGCAGCGTGCATTCCGGTGATGATGTCGACCACGGCGACACCGACCTTGGTGGGTGTCGCATGGTCGGGCCCGGTGATGCTCATCAGACCGCCGACGGCTTGGATGAGCAGGTCGTAACCGGGCAGGTCGTTGTGCCCGCCGAAGCCGGTGATCGAGGTGTAGACGATGCCGGGGTCGAGTTCCCGGACCTGCTCGTATCCGAGCCCGAGCCGAGTCATCGTGCCGGGCAGGAAGTTCTCGACGACGACATCGGCGCGGGCGACGAGATCGCGTGCCTGCTCGAGTCCTTCGTCGGTGGTCAGGTCGATGGCCACCGATCTCTTGTTGCGGTTGACGCCGAGGAAATAGGTCGACTCGTCGCCGGCCCAGGGTGGTCCCCAGTGCCGGGTGTCGTCCCCGAAGACGGGTCGTTCGATCTTGACGACCTCTGCCCCGAGGTCGGCGAGCAGCATGGTGGCGTAGGGGCCGGCGAGCACGCGACCGAAGTCGGCGATCACCAGCCCTTCCAACGCTCCGCTCACCGGAAGGCCGCCTCACCGGTCAGCGCCTTGCCGATGGTCAGCTGATGGACCTCGGAGGTGCCCTCGTAGGTCAGCACCGATTCGAGGTTGTTGGCGTGACGAATGACGGGGTACTCGAGCGTGATTCCGTTGGCGCCGAGGATGGTCCGGCACTCGCGGGCGATGGCGATGGCCTCACGCACGTTGTTGAGCTTGCCGAGGCTGACCTGTTCCGGGGCGATCTCGCCGCGGTCCTTGATGCGACCGAGGTGGTAGGCGAGCAGGTGGCCCTTGCCGACCTCGAGCGCCATGTCGGCGATCTTGGCCTGGGTGAGCTGGTAGCCGGCGAGCGGCTTGTCGAACACCTCGCGGGACTGCGAGTACTCGACGGCGGTCTCGAGGCAGTCGCGGGCGGCACCGATGGCACCGAAGACGATGCCGAAGCGGGCCTCGCCGAGGGAGGTCAGCGGTCCGCGCAGACCCTCGGCCTTCGGCATCATCGCCGAGGAGGGCAGACGCACGCCGTCGAGGATGAGCTCCGATGTGACCGAGGCGCGCAGCGACATCTTGGAGTGGATCTCCGGTGCGGAGAAACCGGGGGTGTCGGTGGGGACGACGAAGCCGCGGATGCCCTTGGCGCCTTCTTCGAGGTCGGTCTGCGCCCAGACGACGGCGACGTCGGCGATCGAGCCGTTGGTGATCCACATCTTGGTGCCGTTGAGGATCCAGTCGTCGCCGTCGCGCTTTGCGTTGGTGCGCATCCCGGCGGGGTTGGAACCGAAGTCGGGCTCGGTCAGGCCGAAGCAACCGATGGCCTCACCGGCGGCCATGCGGGGGAGCCATTCCTGCTTCTGCTCCTCGCTGCCCCAGTGGTGGATGGAGAACATCGCCAGCGAGCCCTGCACGGACACGAGGCTGCGGATGCCGGAGTCGACGGCCTCGAGTTCGAGGCAGGCCAGGCCGTAGGCGGTGGCGCTCATGCCGGCGCAGCCGTAGCCGTCGAGGTGCATGCCGAGCACACCGAGCTGTCCGAGTTCCTTGGCGAGCTCGCGTGCCGGGAGCTTGGCTTCCTCGAACCACTGGGCCACGTGCGGGCGGATGCGCTCGTTGCCGAACTTGCGGACGGTGTCGCGGATGTCGATCTCCTCCTGCTCGAGCAGGGAGTCGAGGGCGAACAGCTGGGTGAGCGACTGAGCGTTGGACATGGCCTTCTCCGGTGGTCGAGGAAACGTTTGTCAGAACGATTGTGAGAACGTTTGCGCGATCGATTGCATGGCCTACGCTAAAGATACGTTCCGGGCACGTCAACTCGGAATACGAACTCGATGCCGTACGAGCAGGAGAGCCGCATGCCCCGTCCCGACCGCGCCCCGACGCTCAAGGAGATCGCCGAGCGCGCCGGTGTCCACGTCTCGACGGCATCCCGTGTGCTGCGCCAGCCCGAACCGGTCGACGGCTGGTCGGACTCGGCACTACGGGTGCGGGAGGTCGCGGTCGAACTGGGATATCGCCCCAACCTGTGGGCGGCGAGCTTGCGGACCCGCAAGACCACGACCCTCGGTGTCGTCATGCCGCGACTCACCGACGGCGTGGTCGCCACGACCTACCAGGGCATCGAGGAAGCCGCCACGAAAGCGGGCTACTCGGTACTGCTGTCGAGCCCACCCGACGACCTCGAGGCGCAACGTCGCGCCATCGCGCTGCTCGTGGGCCGGCAGGTCGACGGCCTGCTGCTGAGCAGCATGCACCTCCCGGGTGGTCCGTTCGTCGAGTCGCTGGTACTCGGATCGCTGCCCATCCTCGCGGTCACCCGGCACGCCGATGCGGGGTTGCCGTTCGTGGTGGGCGACGACTACCGGGGTGGAGCACTGGCCGCCCGGCACCTTCTCGACCGCGGCTACGACGACTTGGCGATCATCGCCGGCCCCGACCACGCCAGCACCGCCCGCGACCGCCGCGACGGCTTCGTCGACACTCTGAAGGAAGCGTCGGCGCCACTGCCGCCCGAGCGGATCATGCGGTCGAGCTTCGACGTTGCCGGGGGTGTGGAGGCCGCGCGTGCGCTGCTGGACCGCCCCGACCGTCCCCGCGCGATCTTCGCGGTCAGCGACACCATCGCCATCGGCATCCTCGGTGTCGCCCGCGACCTCGGTCTGTCCATCCCGGACGATCTCGCCGTGGTCGGCTACAACGACATCCCCGTCGTGGCGCAGCTGCCGGTTCCGCTCACCACCGTGCGATCGCCCGCGCACGATATCGGGGTGACGGCCATCGAGCGGCTCCTCGAACTCGTGCGAAACGGAGAAACGGAATCGACGCGACTTCCCGTCGAACTCGTGGTGCGCGCCTCGAGCTGAGCGATCTCACCCGTTACCGCGGCCACTGTTCCCGTTGCCGGTGTTCCCGTTCCCATTGCCGTTGTTGCCGTTGTGGTTCCCGTTGTTCCCCTGCGAGTTTCCGTTACCGTTGTTGTTGCCGGGTCCGCTGTTTCCGCGGGACTCGGGTTCGGACCTCGTGGGCCCGGCATCCGCAGGCGGTGCGACGGGAGCGGTCTCCGGAGCGGGCACGACGGGCGGAACCACGGCGGTCTCGTCCGCTGTGCGCGCCGGGGCGACCGTGGATTCGGGGGTCGCAGGAAGCTCGGTGGTTGCCGGTACCCGCTCGGGCGTCGATGCGGACATGCCCGGCGTCCGCGTCTCCGGTGTGGCCGCCGGCGGGGAAGCGCCCCGCCCGAATCCGAGTGCGAGACCGCCCACGGCGAGCGCCCCGACCAGCGTCAGACCCGCTGCGACGAGAACTCCACGGGACCGGTCCGTGCCTGCAGTGGTCGTCGGTCCGCCGATCTCACTCGCCGGCAGGAAGGCTGTCGCAGCGCGGTTTCCGTCGGAATTCTGCAATGCCGCGAGCATCTCGTGCGCACTGCGGAACCGGTCGGAAGGCTCTCGTGCCATGGCCCGTTCGATCACTGCGACGAACCCCGGATGGGCGTCCGGGCGGAGATCGGCGAGTGGCCGTGGACGGTCGTGCGTGATGGCCCGTGCCAGCGCGAGGATGTTGTCCTCGGCGAACGGCCTCCGCCCGCAAAGGGACTCGTAGCCGACGACCCCGACCGCGTACAGATCGTCCGTCACGGACGCGGGGTGTCCGGTGATGCGGTCCGGGCTCAGATAGGCGACGGTCCCCACGAGTTCACCGGTGTGGGTGAGGTCGTCGCCGACGCTCTTCGCGATACCGAAGTCGGCGACCTTGATCTCGCCGTTCTCTGTGATGAGCACGTTCGCCGGCTTGATGTCCCGGTGGAGGATCCCCGCACCGTGCGCGGCGACGAGCGCCTCGAGAATTCCGGCGAGCACCGTGCGCACCCGATCGGCGGGTAGGGGTCCGCGGGTGATGTCGTCGGCGAGGGTCCGCCCGGAGAGCCGTTCCATAACGATGTAAGGACGTCCGTCGTGTTCACCCGTGTCGTACACGGCGACGATGCGAGGGTGGTTCAGGGCCGCGGCGGCCCGGGCCTCGACTTCGAAACGACGTCGTACGTCCGGTCTGCTGCAGACCTCCCGTCCGAGCAGTTTGACGGCGACGGGCCGGTGGAGGCGGGTGTCCCAACCGTCGTGGATCTCGCCGCTGCCGCCCACGCCGAGCAGACCGCTCAGCTCGTAGCGGCCGTCGAGAACTTTGTGGACGGTCACAGGTCGACGGTAGCCGTTCGAAGGGGGGAGTAAACAAAATGCGCTGGTGGGAGGATGTGTGCCCGAGCTTCATCCGTGATCTTCACCCGGTGCTCGTAACGCGTTTGTAATTCGTGCCGATCTCATGCCCGGGAGAACCACGCTGCCGGAGGGTCTGGATGAAGACGATTGTGCGAGCCGGGATCGTCGCCGGCATGGCAGCTGCATCGATGGTGTGGCCGGTGTCCGCGATGAGCGACCCGGGTAGCGAGCAGGGCATCCGATACGTCGCGCTCGGTGACTCGCGTGCCGCCGGACCCTACCTCGACGCAGCGGCGATGCTCAGCGGATGTGCCCGCGCGGATGCGGGATATCCGAACCTCGTCGCGGGTTCGCTTCAGACCGTCAGCTTCGTCAACGTCGCGTGTTCGGGTGCACGCACCGAGCACATCACGTCCGTCCCGCAGCAGACGTCGACCGGATCGGTCCCGCCGCAGATCGATTCGCTCCCTCCGGACACGAATCTCGTCACGCTGAGCATCGGCGGCAACGATGTCGGCTGGGCGGGGCTCGTCTCGGCCTGTTACACCGAGCTTCCGGGCGGCGATGCGCACTGCCGCACCGATCCGGGCACCACGTCGCGCATGGACACCGCCCTGAGTGCACTCGGACCGAAGCTCACCGCGACACTCACCGCCGTCCAGCAACGCGCACCGCGCGCACGGGTTTTGCTGGTCGGGCACGGCGGTGTTTTCGGCAACCGGGGTTGCTGGCCCAACATCCCCACCAGCGATGCCGACGCCTCCTTCGTGACGAACTTCTTCGTGCGGATGAACCGAGTACTCGCCCGCTCCGCCGGCGAGGCCGGTGCCGAGTTCGTCGACGTCATGGCCGGATCGGAAGGGCAGGATGCGTGTGCGCCCTCCGAGCAGCGCTTCTACGAGGGACGGCAGTCGCTGTCGCTGGCGAAGGCACTGCACCCCACCGCTGCGGGGATGCGGCACATGGCGCAGCGGGTGACGAACGTTTGGTACCAGCGAGGCTAGGAACCGACGACCAGCGACGTTTCGTTCGCGACACTCGCCGGACACGACAGCGAAAAAGTGGAATGCTGCACTCCACTGCGTGCTCACATCCGTCGAACCGGTCCTGCGCGGGAGGCCTCGATGACGATCTACCGACAACAGCTCGGCGGAACCGGTTACGTCTTCGACGGCCTCGTCGATCTGCTCGGCAAAGCATCCCCGCGCCGCTCGGGTGATGAGCTCGCCGGCTGCGCCGCCACCTCGGACGCCGAACGCGCCGCGGCACAGCTGGCCCTCGCCGACCTCCCGCTGACCACCTTCCTCACCGAGGCAGTCGTCCCGTACGAGACCGACGAGGTCACCAGGCTGATCGTCGACACCCACGACGCGACGGCCTTCGCGCCGGTCTCGCACATGACCGTCGGGGAACTGCGCGACCACCTCCTGGAGGTCGCGGCCCGACCGGACTCCGCCGACGTGCTCGCGGCACTCGCGCCGGGACTCACCCCGGAGACGGTCGCGGCGACCAGCAAGATCATGCGCAATCAAGACCTCATCGCGGTCTCCCGCGCTGCGACGGTGACCAGCGCGTTCCGCACGACCATCGGATTGCCCGGGCGGCTCGCGACGCGCCTGCAACCGAACCATCCCGTCGACGACCCGCGTGGGGTCGCCGCGTCCGTTCTCGACGGCCTGCTGATGGGATGCGGCGACGCGGTCGTCGGCATCAATCCGGCGAGCGACTCGCCGCACGCCGTGTCCGACCTGCTGCACCTGCTCGACGAGATCCGGCAACGATTCGAGATTCCCACCCAGTCGTGCGTGCTGACCCACGTCACCACCACCATCGATCTGATCGAGAAGGACGCACCCGTCGACCTGGTGTTCCAATCGGTCGCCGGCACCGAGGGTGCCAATCGCAGCTTCGGTGTGGACCTCGCAGTGCTGAGGGAGGGCAACGAGGCCGGCAGGTCGCTGCGACGGGGGACCGTCGGAAACAACGTCATGTACTTCGAGACCGGGCAGGGTTCGGCGTTGTCGTCGGGAACCCATGTCGGCACCGGGGGCAGGCCGGTGGATCAGCAGACGCTCGAAGCGCGCGCCTATGCCGTTGCGCGCGAGTTCGAACCGCTGCTCGTCAACACCGTCGTCGGGTTCATCGGACCGGAATACCTGTACGACGGCAAACAGATCATCCGCGCGGGTCTCGAAGACCAGTTCTGCGGCAAACTCCTCGGCCTGCCTATGGGTGTGGACGTCTGCTACACCAATCATGCCGAAGCCGATCAGGACGACATGGACACCCTGCTGACCCTGTTGGCCGTTGCCGGAACAGCATTCGTGATCACCGTGCCGGGTGCCGACGACGTGATGCTCGGCTATCAATCGCTGTCGTTCCACGACGCGCTGTACGTGCGGGAGGCCGCCGACCTGCGGCCGGCACCGGAGTTCGAGGACTGGCTACGCAGGCAGGGTATGGCGGACGATATCGGTCGCATCCTGCCGGTGGACGTCGGCACGTCCCCTCTGCGCGCACTCGGAGGTGCCTTGTGAGCGACCTGTGGGACGAACTGCGTCGGCACACTCAGGCCCGGATCGGACTGGGACGCACCGGGAACAGCATCCCGACGCGCCGTCATCTGGAATTCGTGGCGGCCCATGCCGAGGCGCGCGACGCCGTGCACGTCCCGCTCGATGTGCATTCCTTGGCTCAGCGGGTTCGTGATCTCGGGCTCGGTGAGCAGTTGATCGTGGAAAGCGCAGCAGGAGATCGCAGTACGTATCTGCGTCGCCCCGACCTCGGCCGGCGGCTCGCCGAGGGGACCACGCTGCCGCGCATGGAGGCCGATCTCGGTATCGCGCTGTGCGACGGGTTGTCGTCCACCGCTCTCGACGCCCACGGACCCGATCTGCTCGCGGCGATCGTCAATGCCCTGCCGGGGCTGACGGTGGCGCCGCCGGTGATCGCGACGCAGGCGCGCGTCGCGCTGGGCGACCATATCGGTGAGCGGCTCGGCGTCACGACGATGCTCGTGATCATCGGCGAACGGCCCGGCCTGTCGGTGGCCGACAGTGTCGGCGTGTACCTGACGCACCACCCGAGACCGGGACGCAGTGACGCCGAACGCAACTGCGTGTCGAATATCCACCCGCCCGGCGGGATGACCTACGAGCACGCGGCGCGCGTCGTCGCGGCCCTCGTGAACGGGGCGCGGCAGTTGGGGGCCTCGGGGGTCGCGCTGAAGGACACCTCGCGGGATCCCGCACTCACCGACCCCGACAGCGGAGCGGGAATCGGTCATCGGAGCGCGCAATAACGCGCTCCTATGACCACTTCGCGCTCCGCTGCCCTCGGCCGAGGGCGCAGGATTGCGCCGTTGTGTGCAGATTGCCAGGGTACATCTCACTCGTCCCACTGCCTATGTTGCTGTGCCCGAGCAAGCTTCTCGAGAGGTAGACAACCTGAAGATGAGACTCACAACCCTGCTGGTCGACCATCTGGGTCAGGGGCCGATGCTGCCGAGCATGATGCCGACGCTTGCGGCGAGCGACGCGATCAGATGTGCGTTGTAGCGCTGGTCGAACTCTCGAGTACTCATTGGGTCTCCTATTTGCAATTCGTGGAACTTGTTCGGGTCAAGCGGTTTCGGGAAGCGAGTTCTTCAACGGGGCGACGATGTTGTTCGCGATCGTCGACGCCACCTCCGGCGAAACGTTCGCGTCGTGGCAGCGCCTCGCCGCGACCGCCAGCCGATCGGCGACCTCGTTGAGCGGGTGTCCGCTGTGCCCGCGCACCCACGAGAACTCGACAGTGCGACCCTTGATCCGATTCCGGATGCGCTCCACGACGTCCGCGATCTCGGGACGGCCTTCGTAGGTGCCCTCGATGCAGGCGAGGGCAAGCCGGCTGTCGGTGAGGATGTGCAGCTTGGGGTGCATGAAGCGAGCGACGGCCATGTCGATCGCGAGGAGTTCGCCTTCGAGGATCGAGCGGGCGTCGCAGGCCATCCGCATGTGATGTGCACCGGCGTTCGATACGCAGCCGAGTCCGGTGCCGCGACGATTGCGAGCCTTCGATGCGTCGGTCGCGACCACCAGCGGCGGACGGGCCTCGAGTTCCGCCTCGCGGCGTGCTTCGTCCGCTGCGAGCAGGGCCGCGACGTGTGCCCCGATGGTGTCGGATGCGCGAGTGAGAAGCACGCCGAACGGGCCGAAGGCCGTATCGACGAACTGTGCGGCCGGGAACGACTCGGCGACGTCCTTCAAGGTGCGACGCAACACGCCGTCGGAGATGTGGACCCGGGCGGGTGAGGTCTGCGCCCGCCGGACCGCCAGACCGTCGCACCAGCGCTACCAAGCTCGTTATCGAGCAGATGGAGGCCATCGCACCCACCATGGCCGCATGACCTCCATCAACGGCCTCCCGTAACGACGAGGGGCGGTGCTCCGACACCAGTTCAGGAAGGCGCTCAGCGCGTGTGCGGTCGAGAAAGCAGCGGCACACGTGGCCTGGTGTCGGGTTGAAGGAGAAACATGAAGTTCGTCGTCCCCTACCTGCGAGTCGTAGCGGGGATGTTCGCCGCCATCACGCTGTGGCTGGCGATCGTGGAAGTAGTCAACGGCAACTTTGCCGACGCGATCCTGTTCGTGGCATTCGCGGCCGGCCTGGGATATCTCGCGATCGGCAAGCCTCTGCGCGACCGTCGCAGGCGGATCAAGGCCGAGCAGGACGCGATCGCCGCACGCGCCGAAGTCGGTCACCGCGCGTTCCTCGCGGGGGATGTGCGGGCCGCGATGGCGCCGCCGCCCGAGCCGCCGAAGCCTCCGAGGATCCGGCGCGGGGTGATCATCGCCGCTGCCGTCGCCGGACTGATCGTCCTTATGGGAATCATCGGTGACATCTCGGACGGGCTGGATTCACCCACGAAGGACGACGCGAGTACGACTCCTCGCGCTGCCGCACCGACGACCACCACGCCGTACACGACCTCGGCTGCCACCACCGCACGGACCGTCGCTCCGGAAACCACTCCCACCATGAGAGTTTCCGCCACGCAGGTCGCGGCTGTCGCGTCCACCGCGGTGATGCCGAACGTCGTGTGCATGGATCTTCAAGCGGCACAGGATGCTATCCAGGCTGTGGGCGTGTTCTACTCCACGAGCGTCGACGCGACCGGTCAGGGACGCGCGCAGGTATGGGACAGGAACTGGGTCGTCGTCGACCAGACTCCCTCGGCGGGAGCATCGATCGGTGAAGGCGACCCAGTGCTGTCGGTTCTGAAAGAGGACGAGTTCAGCGGTTGTTAGGCCATCGGTTGCTCCGTGCGGGAGAGATCCTCGGGGGCGGTGTTCGACGGATGCCGGCCGCCCCTCGGGAATCCCACCGATCCCGGCCGTAGGGCCTCGACCCGCAGGCCCGCCATCGCGGCCTTCAGTCCGAGATCTTTGATGGTCGAGGCGATTCGGCCGGCATACGCCTGTTCCTTCGGGTTGTCGTCCCGTTCGTGGAACTGGACGACACCGACGCGTCGGCCCAGGCTTACACCGACGCCGTTGAACCCGAAATCGAGGTTCGCGGGTTCTTCACCGGCGATACGGCTGAGAACCGTATCGGCCGCAGCCAGGCCGGTGGGCAGGGCGGACTGGCATGCCATCCGCACCGGCTCTCCCGACGGTGCCGCGCAGTCACCGGCGGCGATCACGCGGTCGTCGTCGATGCTGGTCATCGTTTCGTCGGTGAGGATCCGGCCGAGTTCATCCGTCCTGAAGCCGCTGGAGTGGGCCAGTTCGGGAACGCCGAATCCGGCGGTCCAGACGGTGATCGCACTCTCGAGGACGGTGTCGTCGTCGAGCGTGAAGCCGTCGGGTCCGACGAGAGTGACACGCGCGTTCTCGATGATCTCCACCCGCAGGTCCGCGAGCCGTTCGTAGGTTGCGGCACGGGCCTTCTCGGACAACATCGGGCCGATGACACCGCTGCACACGAGGCGCACGCGACGTCCCTGTTCGGCCAGCTCGCCGGCTGTTTCGAGCCCTGTGAGTCCGGCGCCGACGACGGTGACGACGGCATCCGGCCCGAGGCTGCTCAGCGCGTACTGCAGGCGCTCGGCATACTCGAATTCGGCCACCGGAAAGGCGAACTCCTCGACGCCAGGAACGGTGGACCGTCTTGTGGCGGTACTTCCGACGGCGTAGACGAGATAGTCGTAGTCGACCGTTCCACCGGATGCGAGATGGACGGTGCACGTGCCGGGTTCGATGCGGGTCGCGGTATCGACCAGAAGGTCGACTCCTTTCGCCAGAAGTTTGCGGTAGTCGCCGGATGCATGGTGGTTGCCGACCGCGAACTGGTGCAACCGGGTTCGCTGGACGAAGTGCGGCCGGGGATTGACGACGGTGACCGCAGCCTTCCTGCTCATGCGGTTGGCGGCGACCGTTCCGGCGTATCCACCGCCGATGACGACGACACGGGGGCGTGTGTTGAACATGGCTTCTCCGATCCGTTCGTTGGCTCTGTGGGGAGCCCTCGTCATCTAGGACCGGACAGCTACGTCGTTTGTGACATGCCGCGCCGAACAATCGGGAGGATTCAAGGTCGTTGCAGGTCACGGAGCTTCTGGGCGAGCACCCGCACATCGGCCACTCGCCCCAGGTGGGCGAGCTTGTCCGGGTTGATCAGCACCCGGACCGCGCCGATCTTCCCGTCCGTCACGTCGAACGTCATGACCTGCACGATGGCGCCGTCGGCGTCCCGCACGATCAGGCCGGGGAGCCTGTTGATCTCGTGGGATTCGAGCGACATGCCGAGCTGGTCCATGGGCGAGACGAACGAGGCCAGCAACCGCATGACCTTCTCGCCGCCGACCACGATCTTGCGGATGGCGGGTGCCTTGCCACCGCTGTCGGCGACGAGTTGCACATCGGCGGCCAGCAGGTCGCGCAGGGCGTCGACATCGCCGTCCTGGAACGCCGTGAGGAATCGTGCGGTGAGTTGCTCGTGCGCCTGCGGGTCGGTGTCGAACCGCGCCGAACCTTGATCGACGTGGCGTCGCGCCCGCACCGCGAGCTGCCGGCACGCCGTTTCGGAGCGGTCGACGATCTCGGCAATCTCCGAGAAACCGAATCCGAATGCCTCGCGCAACACGAAGACGGCGCGTTCGAGCGGACTGAGACGTTCGAGCAGTACCAGCGCTGCCGTCGAGATCGATTCCCGCAGTTCGGCCGAGCGCGCCGGATCGTCGTAGGGCTCCTCGAGTATCGGTTCCGGTAGCCACTCGCCCACATATCGTTCGCGCCGCGCCCGGGCCGATTCGAGCATGTTGATCGACACCCGGGTGACGACGGTGGACAGGAATGCTCGGGCCGAATCCGGTTCGACGCCGGAGGTTTCGTATCGCACCCAGGTCTCCTGGACCGCGTCCTCGGCTTCGGTCACGCTCCCGAGGATGCGGTAGGCGATGGCGAACAACAGTGGACGCAGGTTCTCGAACTCTTCGACGCCGGTCACGTCGGCCCCTCCCGTAGACCCGTGCTCCGATCACAGCACTCCACCCGGGGTTCGCGCAACGAGGATGAATTCGATCGGGAACGAATCGGGCGCCCTGCGGGCGGCTGCCCTCGACCGATCGGAGACCCTTCGGGTCCCTGAGTCGTCGTCCCCTTCCCCAAGGCTGCCCGGTCGCCATACCCCGATAGACCGTCTCGGCCAGCACGGATAGCCCCACGTCGCGGAGGACGTGCGGCTCGCACTGGACCCGGTCGTTCGTGTCGACCCGCACGATCGGGTGCTCCACCACCAGCTGTGGAGACGAAGGATACTGGTGCCCAGTCGGTTTCGAGACAGGGAACGACCCCGGCTCGCAGCGTCGGCGCGCTGACGTCGGACTGTGGGAGACGAGCGACGAGCTGCGTCGACGCGCCTCGGCTACCGGAACAGCCCTCGTGCGCGGCGATGCAGGTGAAACGCCTCGAGCCCTCCGATCACGGTGGATCGGAGGGCTGGAAAGTCAGGACGTCGGGCGTGAACCCGGGGGAGCGGGTGTGCGGCGACCGGCGCGGACGAATGCGCTCGCGGCTCGTTGCTGGAATACGCCTCTCGAAGGCGTGTGGATAGACTCCACCCTACGGTGCATGACAGTCCCTATCTGTCTTGTGCCCAGACCCCGGTGAGGTGTTGGCGCACCTTCCGGGGTCGACCTGTTTTCAGGTCGGTGGAGGGATGGTCGCACGGGTGTGCGAAGTCGTCAACTCGAACACACGTTCTGTTTCTGTCTGTTCTGCAAGTGCGGAAAGCGCAGTGATTCGTCCGAATGGCGCCTCTTGCAACGATTGTCGCGCTTGTTCATGGATAGACCAGTGGTTCGGATGTAAAACCGATTGTCAGCCGTCATCGAATCCGACGCGGCCTATGGTGAGACTTCTTCGCGTCGAGCTCCAACTTCCCACAAGTGCGCGTCGAGATGGCACAGTGCGGCACGGCCGACATCCGAGAAGAAGGGGACTCGCGTGGGAGCTGTGCGACGCACGGTGGTGGCGACCGCAGTCGCGGCCACAGCCGCGGTAGGTGTATCGACGGGGCAGGCAGCGGCGACTCCTGCAATCGACACCGTCGTGAACGGTGCACTGTCCGTCACCCCGCTGTGCCAGGGAACCATCGACGCGCTGATCATCGCGTGCACCGAGCTCGAGAAGCTGACACCGCACTTCCCGCTGATGCTCGACCTGAATCCGCGGGGTACGCATCTCGTCGTGCTCGGGGCCGGACTCACCGATGACGGCAAGATCCGGCCGGTGCTCGAAGAACGGCTCGAGGCAGCTCTCCGTGCAGCGCAACGCTATCCGGAATCTCCGATCGTCGTCACCGGTGGCGTGCCGCGCAACGGCGTCACCGAAGCGCAGGCCATGAAGGACTGGCTGGTCGTGCGAGGCATTCCGCCGGAGCGCATCACCGAGGAATCGCAGTCGACCTCCACCGTCGAGAACGCACGCTTCACCAACGACGTTCTGCTCGAACGGCGAGCCACGGGCGCTGTGCTGGTGACGAACCGCGACCACCTCGAACGCGCGATGATCAACTTCCGGCAGGCGGTCGACGCACGTATTCCGGTCGCGGGCATCGTCGCAGCGTGAGCGCCGGAATTCTCAGCCCGGCGTGTTCGTCTTCCGCGCCAGTACCTGACTGATCTCCGAAACATTCTTCGCCAGTTCGAAGTTGACCCACCCGGCTACTTCCCACAGAGGTGAAGGTTCGGGCATGAGGCCGACGATCGTCTTCTCGATGTCGGCAGTCTCGAGAAGCGCGGCCCATTCGGTGCGAAGAGCCCGGATGCGGCCGGTCGAGCCGGACCATTCGTAGGCGTCCGGCCCGACCGCAGTTCCCCCACTGCAGACCGCCACGGTGTTCGTCCACCACCACTCGATGTGCCAGAGCAGCCACGCAATCGTGGGCTCGGGGAGGGCCTCGGCCGTCTCGTCCGGCCAGTCGGCGACGAGGCGACCGTCGACTGGTCGAACGCCCACACAGTTCGACGACGGCTCCCAGTGCACGGCCGTCTCGTCGATCCGCGGCAGTACGTGTTGTTCCGTGAAGAGCCAGACCAGGTCGAGTTGCTTCAGCAGCGTGCGCGCCGCGAGGGCGGGGCCGTCGGAAGTCATATTCGAATGATCCGGGACGATCGAGGCCCGATCAAACAGGTTTCGTGAGAAGGTCTATCAGTTCTGGGGCAGCGGCAGGGGTGCGGGATCGATACCGGTGTAACCGCACTGCTGCAGTGGAGTTCCGGTGATGAGGCAGTTGATCGCAGCCTCCGCCAGGTGCGGCAGAATCTGGATGTAGTTGTTGGCGACCTGGGCGCTTCCGGAATCCGCACTTCCGGTAGGAGCAGCGGACGCTGTTGCCGGGGAGACGAGCACGGCGGCCAGGCACGCGACACCGGTTGCGAGGATGCGACGCTTCATTCGATAGTTCCCTTCGACGTACGGACAGTCATTGGGAAATCGTTACATTCGTCCCGATCGTTACCCCTCTGAGAACATGAAGGCCCGCTTGCTGGATAGGGTGCGGATGTCACGACGTCCGTCCCCTTCCCGAGGAAACCCCATGACCGAACTTGCGCGCGGTGAGAACACGACAATCGCAACCGGGGTCGTCACGGTCTCGGTGGCGGGAGCCAGGCAGGGAACCGTCGACCTGATGGTCTTCCAGCTCGGCGCCGACTCGCGCGTCCGCAGCGACGCCGACTTCGTGTTCTTCAACCAACCGTCCTCACCGGAGGGCGCGGTTCGCCTGGTCACAGCGGACAAACTCTCGATCGACCTCACGGCGGTGCCGGCAGCCATCGAGCGGTTGTCGATCGCCGTCGCACTCGACGACAGCGTCCCCGGGAGCCTGGCGACGGTGACCGGCCTGGGTGTGGAGGTCGCGCACCCGGCCGGCACGGCCTCTGCGCGAGCATTGGATCTGACGACGGAACGCGCCGCGGTGCTGCTCGAGATCTATCGTCGGAACGACTCGTGGAAGGTCCGCAACGTCTCCGCGGGCTGGGACGCCGGACTGTCCGCGCTCGTGCGCGAACACGGCGTGCAGGTCGACGACGAGCCTGCCGCGCCCGCCGTCGACCCGCACGGTGTGCGCACCGTGGCGGGTGAGGAGAAGCTCTCCCTCGAGAAGCGACAGAAGCTCGACATGCGTAAGCGCGAGGTCGCGAAGGTGCTGCTCGACAAGGGTGCTCCGGGGGTTCGGGCTCGCGTCGTGCTTGTCATCGACAAGACCGGCAGCATGAACCGGGAGTACTCGAGCAAACGCATCCACGAGGTCGTCGAACGTATGGTGCCGATCGCGGTGCAGGTCGACGACGACGGAAAGCTCGAACCGTATCTGTACGCGAAGTCGTTCGCGCGGCTGCCCGACATCGTCGTCCACGAGGTCGACGGGTGGTCGTCCACCTACCTGCACCTCAGCGGAACACATGGCGGTATCGACTACGGACGGATCGGCGGCGTCAACGACGAACTACCGGTGATGAGCGAGATCATCGACTCGCTCGTCCCGGGAGCGACGATGCCCACGCTGGTGCTGTTCTTCACCGATGGTGGCTTCACCCAGAAGCAGAAGATCGCCGACCTGATGAAGAGCGCCTCGGCTCTGCCGGCGTTCTGGCAGTTCGTCGGGCTGGGCAAGGCCAATTACGGTGTGCTCGAACGGCTCGACACGATGTCCGGCCGCCGCGTCGACAATGCCGGCTTCTTCAGCGTCGACGACATTTCGAAGGTGACCGACGCCGAGCTGTACCGGCGCATGCTCAGTGAGTTCCCCGACTGGCTGAAGGCGGCGAAGAACGCGGGGATAGTCGGCTGAACAACGCCGATTACCGGGAGGCCTCGGCGACTCCCAGCGACAACGCACCGAAGAACTTCGGCGTCATCTCCTCGTAGAAGGTGTCGAGTTCGCGGATGTCGAACCCCGCCCCGCGGATGAGGTCGGCGATCCGCCGTGTCAGATGACAGCCACCCGCGACGCGCTTCTGGATCGGTTCGAGCCGGTGCTGCCACCGTCGGACGTTCTCGTCCGGGGCGAGCCCGTGTTCGACGAAGTGCAGGGTGCCGCCCGGTGCGAGGACACGACGTACTTCGCGCAAAGCCGCGTCGGCATCGGGGATGGTGCACAGGGTCCACGTCGACAGTGCGCTGTCGAAGGTGTTGTCCTCGAACGGGAGTGACTGCCCGTCCAGGCCGGATCGTTCGATGCGCACGGGGGAGCCCTCGATGCGCGGACGTGCGAGCTTCCATCCGAGGTCCGCGGGTTCGACGGCGCTGACGGACTCGACGGTGGTGGGGTAGTAGGGAACGTTGAGACCGGATCCGAATCCGATCTCGACGACGCGGCCGCTGAGGCCGGCGCACACTCGTTTGCGGTTCGATTCAGTGAACGACGGTGCACAGGCGATGTTCACCAGTCGCGGTACGACGTGATCGTTGTAGAGGCCCATGGCAGTCCCTTCGCCTCGTGGCGTCTCGATCTGCTCGATCCATCATGACACCTGCCCGGCCGAACGGAACCCCTCGTTTCCGCTGCGCCGAGAAGGCTGTTAAGTTACCTTTACATGTAAAGCACGCTTTACGGTGAAAGGGGCGATGATGGACAGCGGGGGTGCCGGATCGGCGGTGGCGCGGAGCAAATGGGGCAAGGTTCGAGTGGGCACACGGTGGATCGCCGCCGTACCGCCGGCCATCGTCCTCGGCATGGTGGCGGCGGTGGCACTCGGAGTGGTGGGTGCACTACTCGAACTGGTGCCGGAACATCCTGTCGTCTCGGGCATCGCCGTGGCGTTGGCGACCGTGTCTCCGCTGGTCGGTCTGGCATGGGTGCTCCTCGTGGATCGGTCGACTCTCGAAGGTGCAACGGACCGGCCGGAGGATTCGGTCGAGGCGTCCTGGTACGAGAAAGCCGCCTCGGGCGCTTTCACCGACATCCTTCTCGTCACGGGCCTCGGATGCACCGCTCTGGCGTTCGCACCGATCGAGGTCGAGGGCCTGCACGCGCTGATGGCGGTCGTTCTCGTGGCCTTCGCGTCGTTCGGTGTGCGCTACGCCGTGCAGCGTCGGAAGGTCTGAGGTGCGCAACTCGCTCGCGGCCCTGCGAGCGGAGAGCGGATGGTCGCAGCAGAGGCTCGCCGACGAACTCGGCGTCTCGCGGCAGACGATCATCTCGATCGAGAAGGGACGATTCGACCCGTCCCTTCCGTTGGCGTTCCGCATCGCGCGTCTGTTCGGGCGTCGCATCGAGGACATCTTCGTACCCGACGAGGAATAACGGAGTGGCCGAGCGGATTCCCCGACAGAACCCGCTCGGCCACTTGCCCGATCACTTGAGCGTACTACCAGCGTCAACCGTGAGCGTGAGTCCGGTGACGTAACGGGACTCGTCGGATGCCAGGAACAGGACGGCATTACTGATGTCTTCCGGTTCCACCCACCCCACGGGCAGGACGTGCATGAACTGCGTAGCCGCCTTCATGTCCTCCGGACCCGGGTTCTCGAGGTCGGGACGGAACATCTTCATGGCACCCTCGTTCATGAACATCGGTGTGTTCACGTTGGTGGGGTGCACGGTGTTGACCCGGATGGAGTGCTGCCCCAGTTCGACGGCGAAGGTGCGCATCATGCCGACCATCCCGTGCTTCGCGGAGATGTACGGCCCCATGGTGGGGTATGCCTTCAATCCTCCGACCGAGCTCGTCAGGACGATCGATCCACCGTTCCCGCCCGCAATGATGTGCGGCACTCCGGCCTTGATCGACTTCCACACGCCGGACAGGTTGATGTCGAGCATCTCCTGCCAGTCGAACTCGTCCGTCTCGTGCAGCATCGCGCCACCGGTGCCGATGCCGGCGTTGGCGACGATGATGTCGAGACGGCCCAGTTGTTCGACGCCGTTGTCGACGGCGGCCTTCACCGCGTCGAAGTCGCGGACGTCGACTTCGGCCGTGACGATCCGTCGGTTGAGACTCTTGACGGCTTCGACGGTTTCGGCCATGTCTTCCGGGGTGGACGGTTCGATCTGCGCGTTCTCCCGGATCGGGCCGCAGATGTCGAGTGCGATGATGTCGGCACCCTCCTGTGCCAGCCGGATGGCGTGACTGCGCCCCTGTCCGCGTGCGGCTCCGGTGATGAACGCGACCTTGCCTTCGACTCTTCCTGCCATTGAACACCTCTCACTTCGTGCACCGTCCAGTCGGGCGATGCAGAGCCATGGGATTGCCGGGTTACTGCGTGCTGCGGGTGAACTCGATATGCAGATCGACGAGCCCGCGAAGGAGGAAGGTGGGTTCGTAGGCGAACACGCGGTCGTTCTCCGGGCCGTGTGCCTGCTCGCTGAGGCGGATGTCCTCCATCCGATCGAGCAGGCGGTTGAGGGTGACGTGCCCTTCGATGCGTGCGAGCGGTGCACCGGCGCAGGTGTGCAGACCGCGGCCGAATGCGATGTGATCGTGCGAGTTCTTCCGATCGAGCCGGAACTCGTTGGGATCATCGAACTTACGCGGATCACGGTTCGCAGCGGCGAGGCTCAGCATCACGACGGTCCCGGCCGGCACCTCGACGTCGCCGATGGTCGTGGACTTGCGCGCCAGGCGGAAGTCCACCTTCGTGGGGCTGTCGAAGCGCAGCGATTCCTCCATGAACGGTTTGATGAGACTGCGGTCCTCGCGCAGGATCTTCTGGTACTCGGGACGTTCGCATAGGACCCGCAGCGACGAACTGAGGAGTTTCGTCACCGTCTCCTGGCCGGCGGCGAACAGGAAGGTTGCAGGTCGGACGACCTCGAGGAGTTCGGGTATCGAGCCGTCCGGATAGGTCGCTGCGGCCAGACCGCTGAGGATGTCGTTGCGGGGTTCGCGACGCCGGTCGGCGAGATACTTCTCGAAACGTCCGTCGAGGAATTCGAGGGGGTTGATCCCGACGGGTTCGTGATCGAGTGCGCCGACCCGCGTGCCGGGCCGTTCACCTGCGCCGAGTACCCGCCGGAACTCCTCGCGATCCTCTTCCGGCACACCGAGCAGGTCGGTGATCGCCATGGTGGCGAAGGGTTTTGCTTAATCGCCGAGGAACTCGCATCGGCCCTCGCCGACGAATTCGTCGATGACGTCGTCGGCCAGTCCCCAGAGGTACTCCTCGTTCTCCTTCAGTCGTTTCGGGGTGAGGAGTCGTCCGAGCAGCGACCGGGCGCGCGTGTGGTCGGGGTGGGTCCATCGTCACCATGTGCTCGAAGATCGGGAACTGGTGACGGTGGGCCTCGATCTGTTCGGTGATGTCGTCGCCTTCGGGTTCGAAGGGCAACGGCGGGAACGGACCTCCGATCGAGTTGACGGCCGACAGTCCCTCGCTGTTCTTGAATCCTTCGACCACCTCCTGATAGCCGGTGACGACCACGACCCCGTAGTGGGGTTCCCGGTACACCGGGTTGCGACTGCGCATGTGGTCGAAGTACTCGAACGGACTCTGGGCGATCTCTCCGTCGGTGAAGTAGTCGGAGGATGCGAGATCGGTCATCGGATCACTGACCTTTCGGGGAGGAGGGGAGGTTCTCGACGATGCCGATGGCCTGCCGAGGACAGGCGGTGGCGGCGGAATATGCCTTGGGCCATAGTCTTTCCGGAGGGTTCTCGTCGCAGGTTGCGATGTCGTCGTCGGAAAGGTCGAGCCTCGTCGGCCGGTGCATCGAGGGGCAGATCGGGATCGCCGAAATCATGCCGACGATCGATCGCACGGTCTACTGGCTGACCACGGGGTACGAGGCTGCGCAACGCGAGGGGCGCGGCCAGGACTCCTGACCGCGCCCCTCGTTGTCGGGGTCACTCGACTTCGGCGAGTCCGTACTCGGGTCGCCCGGCCGGCCGGTACACGGTGATGAGGACACCGGACGAGGTGGTGCGCGATTCGACGAGATCGAACTTCGTGTCGCGACCCCCGACGGGGAACAGTCGCCGCCCCTGACCGAGGACGACCGGGAACGTGATGAGGCGGTACTCGTCGACGAGATCGTGTTCGAAGAGCGTGTGGACGAGACGGATGCTGCCGTGCACCTGCAGTTCCCGTCCCGGCTGCTTCTTCAGTTCCGCGACCGCGGTGGGCACGTCGCCCTCGAGGACGGTCGTGTTCTGCCACTTCGGGTCGGTGAGCGTCGTGGAGGCGACGTATTTCGGGAGGGCGTTGAGTGCACGGGCGACCGGGTCGTCGGGATCGGTCGAGTTCGGCCACGACGCAGCGAAGACGTCGTAGGTGTTCCGGCCCAGCAGGAACGCATCGACCTTCGAGAACACCTCGTCGATGAACTTGCCGGTGTCCTCGTCGAACAGCGGCACCACCCAACCGCCGCGGTCGAAGCCGTCGCTGCGGTCCTCGTCGGGGCCACCCGGTCCCTGGGCCACACCGTCGGCCGATACGAAGGTCGTCACCGTGAGCTTCATCGTCGTCCCCTTTCGAAGGTTGTCGCCGAGTACAGACCCGGGAAGCGCGGAGAACTCATCGCTTGCATCCCTCCGGCGCGGAAGGTATCTCTGGACGCAGCGTCGCGTGTCGATGACGGACTGCGTCAGGCATGGAGGCGCGGGACCACAAGGAGTTCTCCTTGAGTATTGCGTTCGACCACACCATCGTCGCGGCCGACGACAAGCAGCATTCGGCCTACTTCCTCACCACCCTGTTCGGGCTGCCCGATCCGGTGCCCGCCGGGCACTTCCTCGCTGTCGAACTCGCCAACGGCGTCACCCTCGATTTCGCCGAACCGCCACCGGATGTGGAGTATCCGCCGCAGCACTACGCATTCCTGGTGTCGGAGGAGGAGTTCGACGAGATCTACGCCCGGATCCTCGAGCAGAAGATCGAACACTGGGCCGATCCCCGGCAGTCGGCGCACGGCATCAACAGAAACGACGGGGGTCGAGGAACCTACTTCCTCGACCCCGCCGGTCACTTCATGGAGATAATCACGCGTCCCTACGGTTGGCGCTCCTGAACCGTCTCGACCCGAGCCGTCCCGGCCGCAGCGCGTCGCCGTGCCAGCATCGTGCAGGTACCGGCGATCGCTGCGGTCAACGCGCCGGTCGCGAGCAGCTGCGTGCGGGCAGCGGTGTCGAACAGGGCGAGCACCGCGATGCCGGCCAGCAGACCGAGCGTCGCGTACGAAAGGTACGGGAAGCCCCACATCTTCAGCGGCAGTGCATCCTCGGTGCCGTTGCGGCGTGCGCGACGACGGAGCACGAGGTGCGAGACCGCGACGAACGTCCACAGCACCAGGATCGTGGAGCCGACGGCGTTGAGCAGCAGCGGCAGCACCCGGTCGGGGTAGAGATAGTTCAGTCCGACCGTGACGAAGCCGAACGCCACCGAGGCGAGCACCGCATTGCGGGGAACGCCGTTGGACGACAGCCGCCCGAAGACGGGGTGCGCCGATCCGCGGTGCGACAGCGAGAAGATCATCCGGGAAGCGCTGAACAGCATCGCGTTGAGCGACGAGAGCAGCGCGACCACGACGATCACGGTCATCACCGCGGCGGCGCCCGGGACGGCCCCGGCCTGCAGCACGGCGACGAACGGACCGGTCGCGAGATCCTCGGAGGTCCACGGCAGGATCGTCACCATCACGAGCACCGACCCGATGTAGAACACGAGGATGCGCCACACCAGGGTGCGCACCGCGCGGCCCACGTTGCGACGGGGATCGGCGGTCTCCGCGGCGGCGATCGCGATGATCTCGGTGCCACCGAACGCGAAGACCACGATGAGCAGGCCGGCGGCGATACCGGCGATACCGGTGGGGGCAAACCCGCCGTGCGTCGTGAGGTTGGAGAAGCCGGTCGTCTCGAAGGTGGGCATCCACCCGGCGATCATCGCGATGCCGATCACCAGGAAGCCGACGATCGCGACGATCTTGATTGCGGCGAACCAGAATTCGACCTCACCGAAGCGGCGGACGCCGACCAGGTTCACGCCCGTCAGCACGACCATGTAGAACAGCGCGGACGCCCACTGGGGGATGCCGGGCAGCGCCACCGCGGTGATCGCGGCGGCGCCGGTGGCCTCCGCGGCGATCACGATGATGACCTGCACCCAGTACAACCACCCGATGGTCCGTCCCGCGACAGGGCCCAGCGCGTTCTCGGTGTGCTCGGAGAACGCACCGCTGGCGGGGTTGGCCGCGGCCATCTCGCCCATCATGCGCATCACGAACACGACGAGAACGGCCGCCACCAGGAACGAGATCAGGATCGCCGGGCCGGCGACGGCGATACCCGCCCCCGACCCGACGAACAGGCCGGCCCCGATGGCGCCACCGAGGCTCATCATGACGAGCTGGCGGGGCCGCATGGCACGATGCAGGCCGGCGGTGCTCTGGGCGCCGGTCGTCGTCCCGGCGGTGCTCTGGGCGCCGGTCGTCGCCGTGACCAGGGTGTCAGTCATCGATGCGCTCCCCGGCCGGGACCAGCTGGTCCAGTGCGATCTCGAAGGCGGTCGCGGCGAGCCCGGTGAGCTCGGTCGACCGGTCGTGGCAGCGACGCAGGGCCGTCTCGATGGTGGTGGACACATCGCCGAAGATCGCGGCGTCGGAGACCTCCACGTCGCCCTCCATGAGCTGGGCGAAGGCCCGGGCCATACCGCAGTTGGCGATGAAGTCGGGGATCACGGCGACGGACTTGTCGGCGTGCTCGTAGGTGGGGCCGTAGAAGATCTCGTCGTCGGCGAACGGAACGTTGGCGCCGGAAGCGATCGACTCGAGTCCCGCGGCGACCATGCGGTCGACCTGCTCGCGGGTGACGAGGCGGCTCGCGGCGCAGGGGAGGAAGATCTCGGCTCCGAGATCCCAGATGCGGGCGTTCACCTCGTCGAAGGGGATCATGCGGTCGCTGCGCAGGGCGTTACCGTCGCGCTCGAGCAGCAGGGTGCGGACCTCGTCGAAGGAGAAACCCTCGGGTGCGAGGATGCCGCCGTCGCGGTCGATGATGCCCACGATCGAGGCGCCGGCCTGGGCGAGATAGTAGGCAGCAGCGGCGCCGACGTTGCCCCAGCCCTGCACCACGACGCGTTTGCCGGCGAGGTCGGTGCCCCGATAGACGAGCTGGTGGTGACGGACCGACTCGGCGACGCCGTAACCGGTGATCAGATCGGCGACAGTGTATTTCGTGCTGGTGGCAGGGGTGAACCGCGCGTCCTCGACAACCTTCGCGACGCCGAGTCGCAGCTGGCCCACCCGCTGGATGCGCTGGCGCTCGTCCTTGCCGAAGTGTCCGTTGACGACACCTTCCTGCGGGTGCCACAGGCCGTTGGACTCGGTGAGGGGAACGACCTCGTTCATCTCGTCGACGTTGAGGTCGCCGCCGGTGCCGTAGTAGGCACGCAGCAGGGGAGTGACGGCCGCGAACCAGCGGCGCAGCACGCCTTCCTTGCGGGGGTCGGACGGATCGAAATCGATGCCGGACTTGGCACCGCCGATCGCAGGTCCGGAGACGGTGAACTTGATCTCCATGGTCTTCGCCAGCGACTCGACCTCGCGCCGGTCGAGGCCGCGGCGCATGCGGGTGCCGCCGCCGGCCGCGCCGCCCCGCAGCGAGTTGATGACGACCCAGCCCCGGGCGGTGGTCTCGGTGTCGTGCCACTCGAAGACGATCTCGGGGGCTTTTTCTTCGAATCGCGTCAGCAGGTTCTTCATGGCGAAAGACTGTGACGTCAGTAACAAATGCTGCGCAACTGTGCTTCATCGAACTGTGCAGCGTGCGGAGGGTCCGGATGCCCGAAGCGCTTTTTTCTGTGCAATCCGGCTAGTCGGAGACGGATTGTGGACGTGGTCGGTTCAGCGGCGGTAGGCCGGTGCCTTCGCGGATCGTTCCGGCTCGAGGGTGCGCAGCAGCGGCATCGCCCGGTAGTGCACCACTTCCGACAGCACCATCACACTCGTGGACCGCGCGACGATCGAGGAGCGGTTCAGCTCGATGAGGGTCTGCTGGAGACCGAGGTGTGATTCGGCTCCGATGCGGCACAGGACGTCGCCCGCGCCGGTGGTGGCGAACGCCTCGAGGACGCCGGGGATGCCTTCGAGGACCTCGGTGACGTCTTCGAGCGCGCCCTGCACGATCTCCATCGTCACGAACGCCTGCACTTCGAAACCTGCTGCGGCGAGGTTGATCCGGGGTTCGTAGCCGGCGATGACCCCGGTGTCCTCGAGGCGTCGCAGGCGGGCCGAGACGGTGGCGCGCGCGACCTTCAATCGACGGGACAACTCGAGCGCGCCGATCTTCGGGTCGGCGTGCAGGGCCTCGAGGAGGGCGAAATCCAATTCGTCCAGCTGCACGGGCTCGCGCATCGCGGTTCCTTCCCATCGAGCGCCGAAAACTAGTCCGATTGTATAGGTGAGTGTGCAGATTCCGGCGAATTCCAGTCAGTCGGGCCAGTTGCCGAAGGCGACGTTGCGTCGCACCGACGGGTGGGTTTCTCCTGGTGACACACGACACAACGACTGTGCCGCAGTGAGCGGCAGGAGGTTGCAGCGATGACTCTGGAATACACCCTGACCGACAGCGAACGACTTGCTCAGCTCGACGCCGAGGAGCTCCGGCGCCTGGTCGGTCTCGTGGAGTACGACAGCGAACGGGATCCCTTCCCCGTCAGCGGCTGGGACGCCGTGGTGTGGGTGGTCGGAAACGCCACGCAGACGGCGCACTACTACCAGTCCGCCTACGGCATGGAACTCATCGCCTATTCCGGACCCACCACCGGCAACCGCGACCATCACGCCTACGTACTGCGCAGCGGCGCCGTGCGATTCGTGATCAAGGGTGCGGTGGATCCGGACAGCCCGCTGATCGAGCACCACCGCCTCCACGGTGACGGCGTCGTCGACATCGCGCTCCAGGTTCCGGACGTCGACAAGTGCATCGAGCACGCCCGCAAGCAGGGGGCGACCGTCCTCGAGGAACCCTACGAGATCAGCGACGAGAACGGCTCCGTCCGCATCGGCGCCATCGCGACCTACGGCGACACGCGGCACACGCTCGTCGACCGGTCGCGCTACAACGGCCCGTACCTGCCCGGCTACATCGAGCGCACCTCGACCTACCGCAAGCGTGAGGGTGCGCCCAAGCGCATCTTCCAGGCGCTCGACCACGTCGTCGGCAACGTCGAACTCGGGCGCATGGACGAGTGGGTCGACTTCTACAACCGCGTCATGGGTTTCACGAACATGGCGGAGTTCATCGGCGACGACATCGCGACCGACTACTCGGCGCTCATGAGCAAGGTGGTGTGCAACGGCAACCACCGCGTGAAGTTCCCGCTCAACGAGCCCGCCATCGCGAAGAAGCGTTCGCAGATCGACGAGTACCTCGACTTCTACCGCGGACCGGGTGCACAGCACCTCGCGCTGGCCACCAACGACATCCTCACGGCGGTCGACCAGTTGCGCGAGGAGGGCGTCGAGTTCCTCGCGACTCCCGATGCGTACTACGACGATCCGGAGCTGCGCGCCCGTATCGGTGAGGTCCGGGTGCCGATCGAGGAGCTGAAGAAGCGGGGCATCCTGGTCGACCGCGACGAGGACGGCTACCTGCTGCAGATCTTCACCAAGCCCGTCGGCGACCGCCCGACCGTGTTCTTCGAGCTGATCGAGCGCCACGGCTCGCTCGGCTTCGGCAAGGGCAACTTCAAGGCGCTGTTCGAGGCGATCGAGCGGGAGCAGGCTGCGCGCGGCAATTTCTGAGTCCGGTCCTAGACGAGCTGACCGAGCCGCGTGCGCAACGCGTGCTCGGTCTGCCGGATCGCCGTTCCCACAATCGGTTCGATGAGCATGCCGAGTGTGCGGCCGGCGATCCCGCCGGGCAGTCGGTAGCCGAAGTCGACGTCGAGCCGCGTCGCGTCGCCGAGGTCCGTGAAGGTCCATGACGACGCGGCGCGGAATCCGGCGATCGAGTCGAGGACGATCACGCGATTGCGTTCCCATTCGACGACTTCCACGCGCGAGCCGAGATCCTTGGGGCCGATCCGCATGGTCGAGTCGTAGATGGCACCAAGGCCGGAGACCTGCTCGCTCACGGGTTGGAAGCGGGCCACCCCGAACATCCAGTCGGGGACGTTCCGGTAGTCGTCGACGTAGGTGAACGCGAGGTCGATAGGGATGTCTGCGACGGCGCTGTGGCGGACGTGAATCATGGCTGGAGCCCTTCACGAGAAGTTGTCTGTTACCGAATGTAGCGGGTAACTGCCCGCTATGGAAGGGGTCCGAACTCGTTGCTCTAACGTCCGATAAGTGTTTGAATGCCGTGACGCACATCACACACACTTTCGGTTCAGGAGGCTCGGGTGAAGACGAAGGCAGCAGTCGTCAAGGGAATCAACCAGCCGTGGGAGATCGAGGAGATCGATCTCGGCGATCCCGTCGCAGGTGAGGTGCAGATCCGCCTCGCGGCCTCGGGTCTGTGCCATTCCGACGAGCATCTGCGCTCGGGGGCGACACCGCTTCCGTCCTTCCCGGTCCTCGGTGGTCACGAGGGCGCGGGCGTGGTCACCAAGGTGGGTCCGGGAGTGCGGGGTCTCGAGGAGGGCGACCACGTCGTCCTCGCGTTCATCCCCGCCTGCGGCCGCTGTCGGGCCTGCGCCAAGGGCATGCAGAACATCTGCGACGAGGGTGCCGGCCTGCTCACCGGTCAGGCGATCTCCGACAAGACCTACCGCGCGACGCTGAACGGCGACCCGGTGCTGCAGATGTGCCTGCTCGGCACGTTCGCGCCGTACGTCACGGTCAACGAGGCGTCGGTCATCAAGATCGAGAAGGACATCCCGCTCGAGAAGGCGGCCCTGCTCGGGTGCGGTGTCGCGACCGGCTGGGGTTCGGCCACCGAGATCGGCGGCACCAAGCTCGGCGACACCGTGGTCGTCATCGGTGTCGGCGGTGTCGGCATCAACTCCGTCCAGGGAGCGGCGCACGCCGGGGCGCGGTTCGTCGTTGCGATCGACCCGGTCGAGTTCAAGCGGCAGAAGGCCAAGGAGTTCGGCGCGACGCATGTCTTCGCGTCGATCGAGGAGGCCGCACCGGTGATCGGTGAGATCACGTGGGGTCAGATGGCCAACGTCACCGTCATCACCGTCGGCGAGATCACCGGCGACATCATCGGCCCCGCACTGGGTCTCACCGCCAAGGGTGGCCAGGTCGTGGTCGTCGGCATGGGTCACGCCACCGACTCGCAGGTGACGATGAGCCTGTTCGAGCTGACGCTGCTGCAGAAGCGTCTGCAGGGGGCCATCTTCGGTGGCACCGGCCCGCGCTCGCAGATCCCCAAGTTGCTCGAGCTGTACCGGAACGGGCAGCTCGACCTCGACAACCTCGTCACCAAGACCTACAAGCTCGAGGACATCAACGAGGGCTACGCCGACATGCACGCCGGCAAGAACCTCCGCGGTCTCGTCCTCTACGGCGAGGACGACTACTGATCCTGTGAGCGCCGACGTCGCCGGAGCCGTCCCTTACGGTGTTGAGCATGGACACGCGTGAGGATTCGGTTTCCGGCGACGTCGGCTCTTGGCGGGACTACGGCCCGACCGACCTGCCGAAGCCGCTCGCCGCTGCACTCGAGGCGTTCGCCGAACGCGGTTACGACGGCACGTCCATCCGCGAGGTTGCGTCGCGGTCCGGTCTGTCGGTGCCGGGTCTGTACCACCACTACCCCTCGAAGCAGGCGCTGCTCGTCTCGCTCACGACCACCGTGCTGCACGACCTGCTCGCCCGCAGCCGGCAGGCGATCGATGAAGCCGGACCCACCCCCTCCGAGAAGTTCGACGCCGTCGTCGAGTCGCTGCTGCGCTTCCATATGTTCCGCCGCGATCAGGCGTTCGTGGCGTCGACCGAGATGCGCAGCATGGAACCCGAGGCCCGCCGTGCATTCGTCGCCCTGCGCGACGAGCAGCAGTGCATGATCGACGAGATCGTCGAGGCCGGTGTCGCCGACGGCACCTTCTCCACGCCCTATCCGAAGGACGCCAGTCGCGCCGTGACGACGATGTGCGTCGCGGTGGCGAGCTGGTACCGGCCGGACGGTTCGTTGTCGCCGGACGAGATCGTGCACCGCTACCTGCAGGTCGCGCGGAACGCGGTCGGAGCGAAGTAGCCGACACCCCTTCCGGGCTTGACCCGATGGCGGGGATATGCCACCGTGAACTCGACCGAGCGATCGATCGGTCGGTACGGAAGGAGCTCAGCATGGCGGTCGACCTGTCCTACTCGGATCACGTCCGGGACCTCATCGCGCGGACCGAGCAGTTCATCCGCGACGAGGTGCTTCCCGTCGAGGACGCCCACGGTGGTGACATCACCGCGGCCGGTGGCGACGCGATCCGGGCGGATCTGCAGAAGGCCGCCAAGGCTGCCGGTGTCTTCGCTCCGCACGCGCCCGTCGAATACGGCGGCCACGGCCTGGACATGTCCGACCGCGCCCCGGTCTTCGAGGCGGCCGGCTACTCGCTCTTCGGTCCCACCGCGCTCAACATCGCCGCGCCCGACGAGGGCAACGTGCACATGCTCGCGCACATCGCGAGCGACGAGCAGAAGCAGCAGTTCCTCGCGCCCCTCGCCGCCGGCGACGTGCGCTCGGCCTTCGCGATGACCGAGCCCGCCCCCGGTGCCGGTGCCGATCCCAACGCTCTGAACACGCGCGCCGAGAAGGTCTCCGGTGGCTGGAAGATCAACGGCCGTAAGCACTTCATCACCGGTGCCGACGGCGCCGGATTCTTCATCATCATGGCCCGCACGTCCGGCGGGCCCGGACAGCGCGGTGGCGCCACCATGTTCCTCGCCCCCGCCGACACCGCGGGCCTGAAGGTCGGTCGCCACATCAACACCCTCGACCGCTCCATGATCGGTGGTCACTGCGAGGTCGACTTCGAGGACCTGTTCGTCCCCGACTCCGCCGTGCTCGGCGAGGTCGACCAGGGCTTCGCCTACGCGCAGGTGCGCCTCGGCCCCGCCCGCATGACGCACGTGATGCGCTGGCTCGGCGCCGCTCGCCGCGGTCACGACACCGCCGTCCGCTACGTCTCGGAGCGTGAAGGATTCGGCTCCCGCCTCGGCGATCTCGGCATGATCCAGAAGATGATCGCCGACAACGAGATCGACATCGCCGCGACCCGCGCGCTGCTCGTGCAGGCGTGTTGGGAACTCGACCAGGGTTCGCACGCCTCGAACGCCACGTCGATCGCCAAGACCTTCGCCGCCGAGGCGATCTTCCGCATCGTCGACCGTTCCGCTCAGATGTGCGGCGGTCTCGGTGTCTCCGAAGATCTTCCGATCGCACGCCTCACCCGCGAGGTCCGGCCGTTCCGCGTATACGACGGTCCGTCCGAGGTGCACCGCTGGGCCATCGCCAAGCGCGCCGTCGGTGCCGTTCGCAAGGCGGCCCGCGAGGCCGCGAAATGACCGCCGTACACGAGGGACTCGATCTTGCCGTTCTCGAGCGTTTCCTCGCCGATTCCGGTGTGACCGTTCACGGTGAACTTCGGGCGGAGCTCATCTCGGGTGGCAAGTCCAATCTCACCTACGGGTTGCGCGACGAGAAATCCCACTGGGTGCTGCGTCGCCCCCCGACCACGGGCCTGACCCCGTCTGCGCACGACGTCGCCCGCGAGTTCCGCATCACGTCGGCGCTCAAGGGCACCGGTGTGCCGGTCGCGCCCACCGTCGCCCAGTGCGAGGACGATTCGGTGATGGGCGCACCGTTCACCGTCGTCGAGTTCGTCGACGGACGTGTGGTGCGCAGCAAGGCCGACCTGGATGCGCTCGGCGACGACGAGATCGACCGCTGTGTCGGTGAACTCGTGCGCATCATCGCCGAACTGCACAATGTCGACTTCGAGGCCGTCGGCCTCGGGGGACTGGGCCGGCCGGACGGCTACGTGACCCGGCAGGTGAAGCTGTGGGCGAGCCAGTGGGGCCGGGTGAAGACCCGGGAACTGCCGGATCTCGAACGGCTGCACGCCGCGCTCGCCGAGTCGATTCCGGAATCGCCCGCTCCGTCGATCGTCCACGGTGACTACCGTATCGACAACACCATCCTGGACCCGAACGACCCGGCACGCGTTGTCGCCGTGGTGGACTGGGAACTGTCCACCCTCGGCGACCCGCTCACCGATCTCGCCATGATGTGCGTGTACCGGCATCCGGCACTCGACGACATCCTGGGCTTCCCGGCGGCATGGTCGAGCGAACGACTGCCGGCGGCGGACGATCTGGTGCAGCGCTACGCCACGGCGTCGGGGCGCGACATCGCCGACTGGAACTTCTACATGGGTCTGGCCTACCTCAAGCTCGCCGTCATCGCGGAGGGTATCAACCATCGGTGGCGTGCCGGGGCGACCATCGGCGACGGTTTCGACCGCGCCGGTGAAGCCGTGCCCGACCTGGTGGCAGCAGGACTCGCAGCACTGAAGGGAGCCCACGCGTGACCAGCGCGCTCGTGACCGGAGCCTCGAGGGGTATCGGCCTCGGAATCGCCACCCGTCTCGCCGAACGCGGCTACGCACTGACGATCAGTGCCCGCGGGGCGGAACGCCTCGAGAGTGTCGCCGAGCGTCTACGGGAGGCGGGTGCCAAGGAGGTACGCGCCGTCGCAGCCGATCTCGCCGATCCGGAAGCCACCGCCCGCGTCGTGGAGACGCATCGCGAGGCGTTCGGTTCCATGAAGGCGCTGATCCTCAATGCCGGTGTCGGCACGGCAGGCTCGATCGCCGAGTTCCCGGCCCGACGGTTCGACAAGACGGTCGCCGTGAACCTCAACGCTCCGTTCGCGCTCATCCAGGCGTCGCTGCCGTTGCTGCGCGCCGAGGCGGAGAACGATCCGGCCCGCGGATCGAAGATCGTTGCGCTCTCGTCGATCACAGGTGTCTACGCCGAGGCCGGTCTCGCCGCCTACGGTGCGACGAAGGCCGCGTTGATCTCCCTGGTCGAGACGCTCAACGCCGAGGAGTCCGGCAACGGCATCTCCGCGTCGGCGCTCGCACCCGCATACGTCGACACCGACATGTCCGACTGGATCAAGGACAAGATTCCGGCCGAGTCCATGATCGAGGTGAACGACGTCGTCGAGATCGTCGACGCGCTGCTCGAGCTGTCGTCGCGGGCAGTGGTGCCCAAGCTCGTGCTCAGCCGCGCGGGCGCAGGTCTCTACACCGCCTGATTCTCTACACGGCCTGACGTTCGGGGTCGGTCGACCGCTGTTTCAGGTCGACCGGCTGGCCGTCGGACGGGAACGGCAGCGACGTGAAGTCGAGCGGGGCGACGTAGCCGGGGTCGACGTGCCACTCGAAGCGCAGCAGCAGTTGGTGGACGATCGCTTTGACCTCGACCCCGGCGAAGTGCATGCCGAGGCATTTGTGCACGCCCCCACCGAACGGCTCCCACGCATAGCGGTGCACCTTGTCCTCGCGTCGATGGTCCGCGAAGCGTTCGGGATCGAAACGTTCGGGCTCCGGCCAGTATTCCGCCATGTGGTGCGTGAAGTGCGGCGCGACAGAGGCATACGTGCCGGCCGGCACGAAATATCCCCGGACCTCGGTGTCGCGCACGGCCCGTCGCGCCAGGACGGGCACCGGCGAGACGAGGCGGAGGCATTCCTTCATCACCAGATCGAGACTGCCGAGCGCATCGAGGTCGGCGTGACTCGGTGCGGCGGTGCCCAGCGCGAGCGACTCGGCCCGGCACCGGTCCTGCCACTGCGGGTGTTGCCCGAGATACTGCATCATCGTGGAGATCGTGATGGTCGACGTGTCGTGCGCGGCCATCAACAGGAAAATCATGTGATCGACGATCTCGTCGTCGCTGAACCGTTGTCCCGCTTCGGATTCGATGTGGCACAACACGGAGAAGAGGTCGTCCGTCTCGCGCGAGCGTCGTGCCGGTAGATAGTGCCGGAAGAAGTCCTCGAGCACTCGGCGTCCGTCGAGTCCGCGCTTCCACCGGGTGCCGGGGACGGGGTACCGGACGATCGAGGTCGCCGCCTGCACACAGTCGATGAATGCCTTCTTCACCGCTTCGATCTCGGCCGGTGTGGAGTCCTCGGCCCCGCCCATGAAGATGTCGGTGGCGAGATCGAGCGTGAGTGTCTTCAGTGCCGTGTAGGCGCGGAATCCGTCGCTGGGAACCCACCTGTCGAGCTTCTGGGTGATCGACGGATTCATGGCATCGACGGTCTTCTCGAGGCGTGATCGGGTGAACGCCTGCTGCATGATGCGGCGGTGCCGGAGATGTTCCTCCGAGTCGAGGAGCATGAGGCCACCGTGGAAGAACGGCCCGATCAGTGCCGACCAGCCGTCGCCGTTGGCGAAGGCCCGGTCCTTGTTCTGCAGCACCTCCTGGCAGGCGTCGGGTCCGAGAACCGAGATCCAGCGTCGACCGGCCGCAGAGAAACAGGAGACCTCGCCGTATCGGTCCCAGTGCTTCTGCATCATCGCGAGTGGATCGCGGATGTATTCGAGGACGTGCCCGATACCGGGTATTCCCGATCGTCCCGGGACCGGGCGCAGACGGGAGTGGGCGGGGGGAGCCGCCAGGATCCGGGTCACGACGAACCTCCAGTTCTGCGGATATCTGACAGGAGACCCTGTCAGATTGGGGTGTAGTCTGTGTCACATCGGTCCGGTCTGTCAAGATCGGTCCCATGACTTCCCCCGCGCCCCGCCGCTATGCCGGTCTGAGCGGCGAACAGCGTGTCGCGCTGCGGCGCGAAGCCCTGCTCGAAGCAGGACTGGAACTGTTCGCGGCCTCGGGGAAGAGCGGCGCCACCATGACCGCCATGTGCGCCCACGCCAAGCTGACGGAGCGGTATTTCTACGAGAATTTCACCAGCAGGGACGATCTGCTGCAGCAGGTCCTCGACAAGATCGCCGACGAGGTGCGCGAGGCCGTACTCGCCGCGCTCCGCACCGGCACGGGCACACTCGAAGACCTCGTGCGGAACGCCATCGCGTCGTTCGTCGCGATCCTCACCGACGACCCGCGCAAGGGCCGGGTCTCACTCATCGAGTCCGCCGGCTTCGAACCCCTGCGCACCCACAGACGAGCGTCGCTACGGAGTTTCGCCCAGATGGTCGCCGACGAAGCGACCCGCATGTACGGCGACCGGGCGTGGCCGCCCGAACGGGGCGAGATCAACGGACTGCTGTTCGTCGGGGGTCTGGCCGAACTGGTCACCGCGTGGTTGAACGACGAGATCGCCATCTCGCCCGACGAGATCGTCGACGTGGCGACGCACCAGTTCCTCTCCACGGCCCATCAGTAGAGCCGTCCGGGGCGGTCAATCATCACCGACCGCGGTGCGGTCAATCATCACCGACCGCGGTGCGGTCAATCATCACCGTTGGTTTCCTTCTCCTCGCCGCGTCGGCGCAGGAAGTTGAACCCGGGCACGCCCACGATGGCCTGACGGACGTCCTTGGCGACGAGGAGCAGTTCGTGGATCTCGGGGGAGACGGTGTCGAGTGTCGCCATGATGGGCAGGACCGCGTCGACCCGCTCGGTGATCTCGGGGAGCCGGTCGATGAGCTTGATCGCGGCGCGCAGTTCTTTTGGTGAGAACTCCTCGACGAACTGGGTGGCGAGGGGAGCGGCACGTTCGGCGAGGGGTTTGTAGGTCTCGAGCAGTTCCCCGGCGGCGTCGGAGCTGCGGCCGGCGGACTCGACGACGATCCGCGCGTCGGCCGCGACCACCGTCGCATCGCGCACGACCCCGCCCGTCGAGTCGATGATCTCCGTGGCGCGCGTGACCGCATCGGCGGCTTCCTCCACCACACCGATGGTCGAGGCGATCACCTGCGTGGCCTGCGCGACGGCCACCGACGCTCCCTCGACGATGTCGGTGGCGTCGGTGACCACGCTGTCGATGCGGCGGATCAGCGATTCGACCGAGTCGATGAGCGATTCGGCCTCGCTGAGCAGGCCTTCCACCCGCGTCGGGAGCGACAGTGCGAACTCGGCGGTCTCGCGGGTGCGTCCGAGCACGGTCCGGGTGACGTCGACGATGGAACCGGCGACCGAGACTCCGAGCGCGGGCACAGGCAGCGAGATCATGTCGTCATAGTGCAGTACGTCCGATCGTCGTGATCGCGGACCTCACATTTTCGGCGTCCCGTTCGTCTACCCGGTACAGAGCACACACCGGATGGAAGGATCGAGGCCGTGACCGCATTGCGCACCCACACCGTGATCGACACACCGATCGGCGAGTTGACGTTGGTGAACACCGACGGCGTCCTGAGCGGCGTGTACATGGCCGAGCATCACCCCGCGCCCGACCGCGCCGGTTTCGGCGAGCAGGTCACCGGGGGATTCGACGAGACGATCACCCAGTTCGATGAGTACTTCGCGGGTCGCCGTACCCGGTTCACTGTCCCCATCGCTCCCGTCGGCACCCCGTTCCAACGCGAGGTGTGGGAGGCGCTGATGACGATCGAGTACGGCACCACGCGCACCTACTCGGAGATTGCACTCGCCCTCGGCCGACCTACTGCGGTACGGGCGGTCGCTGCGGCCAATGCCCGCAATCCGCTCTGCATCATCGTGCCGTGCCATCGCGTCATCGGTAGCAGCGGCAAGCTCACCGGTTACGCCGGTGGTCTCGAGCGCAAACGCTTCCTGCTCGACCAGGAGGCACGGGTGCTGAGTTCCGCCGAGCCCGATGTCGCCGGCGATACCCATGTCCCTGCCTGATCACCTACCGCGGGCGAGCCTGCCTCCTTTCGAGGAGGTGGTCACCCGCCACGGCGCGACGGTCCTCCGGGTCTGCCGCGCACTGCTCGGACCGGTCGACGCCGACGACGCCTGGTCCGAGACCTTCCTCGCGGCGTTGCGCGCCTATCCCGACCTGCCACCGGGCAGCAACATCGAAGCGTGGCTCGTGACCATCGCGCACCGCAAGGCCGTCGACATCCACCGGGTGCGCGGGCGGACGCCGGTGCCCACCGAGAACCTCCCCGAACCCGCGTCGGCCACGGGAAACCCCGGTGAGGGCGACGACGAACTGTGGAGCGCGGTCGCCGAACTTCCCTTCACGCAGCGTGCGGCGCTGGTCTACCACTATGTCGGAGGCCTGCCCTATGCGGAGATCGGCACGATCCTCGGCAACAGCCCGGCCGCGGCACGTCGCGCGGCGGCCGACGGTCGGGTTGCGTTGCGTCGTCGGATCGAACACGGAACAGGGTGTCGCTCATGAACTTTCCACAACCCTCGGTCGGATCGGCCGATCTCGCGTGGTTGCGGGAGAAGCTCGTACTCGATGCCGAGGCGGCCGGGTTGCTCGATGTCGCGTTCCGCGTCGTCGACACCCCCGTCGGTCCGCTCCTGCTGGCCACCACCCCCGTCGGACTCGTGCGGGTCGCCTACGTCGCCGACGGATCCGACGCCGTGCTCGACGAACTCTCCCGCCGGATCAGCCCGCGCGTGCTCGACGCGCCGCGGCGACTCGACCCGGTGGTCCGGCAACTCGACGAGTACTTCGCCGGTACGAGGACACATTTCGACGTTCCGCTCGATCTGCGTCTCGCCGACGGATTCCGTCGTGAAGTGATCACGCGTCTGCCCGAGATCGAATACGGGCGCACGGCGAGCTATGCCGAGATCGCCGCCGCGGCCGGGAGCCCGCGCGCGGTGCGGGCGGTCGGTACGGCGTGCGCGAAGAACCCGCTGCCCGTGGTGGTGCCGTGCCATCGGGTGGTGCGCAGCGACGGCAGCATGGGGCAGTACGTCGGGGGAGTCGAGGCGAAGAGGGCGCTGCTGCAACTCGAGTCGGTGGCATGATCACCACCCTCCGGATCCCGGTGGCCGAACCCGTTGCGGTGGGGCCGATGCTCGCGTCGCTGCGAAGCCACACCGTCCCCGGCTGTGAACACCACAACAGCGCTACCGGCACCCATCACCGCGCGATCCGCACGAACGGCGGCGCCGCGCACGTCGCCGTCCGCTTCGCCGACCCTGCGACACCCGACGACGGGAGACACGGGGATGTGCGACATCTCGAGGTTCATGTCGAGACCGCAGGTCGCGCGGATGTCGAGGAGATCGAAGAGAGGGTCCGGAAGTGGCTCGATCTCGGCGTCGACCCGTCCGTCGTGGATGCGGCATTCGAGCCCGATCCCGTGCTCGGGCCTCTCGTGCAGACCCACCCCGGTCTGCGCGTGCTCGGCACCACCGACTGGTTCGCCACCGCCGTGTCGACAGTGCTCGGGCAGCAGGTGAGTGTCGCTGCGGCATGCACATTCGCAGGACGACTCGTCGCAGCCTTCGGCGACGGTGCACCCGGTGGGTTGCGATGCTTCCCTACGCCGCACCGACTCGCGACGGTCGAGCAGAGCGAGCTGCGTGCCGTCATCGGCACGACGCAGTCGCGCGCCCGCACCGTCGCCGAACTGGCCCGGGCCGCAGCCGACGGGGTGGCGCCGGAGCATCTGTCGTTCGCGGCAGACCTTCTCGCGCTTCCCGGGATCGGACCGTGGACCGTCGACTATCTCGCTCTACGACTCGGCGACCGCGACGCGTATCCGTCCGGCGACCTCGTTCTCCGACGAGCCCTGCAGGTGGAGAGTGCGCGCGAAGCCGCCGAGCGCGCCGAACAATGGCGGCCGTGGCGGGCCTACGCCGTCATGCATCTGTGGACACACGCCACCTACTCGCCGCCCGCATCCTCGGCGTAGACGCTGCGCACGGCGGTGTCCATCGGGAAACGAACCTGCGTGTCGCCGAATATCAGGCGCGTCGCCACCTCGACCGACGCCGTGATGTGCGACGACGCGAGTTCCGGGTTGCCGGTGTGCACCACCACCTCGTCGTGCTGGAAGAACACGAGATCGCCGGCCGTCGGGTCGGGATCGGTGGTCAGCCGCCGTCGCAGTTCCGCAAGCACGCACAGCGCCCACTCGGCCGCGGTGGCCTGCACGACGAAGTTCCGCGTGAACCGGCCCCGCGCATGCGCATCACCGTGGGAGTGGAAGCCTTCCGGAGCGGGTGGGCACGCACGGCCCAGCCACGAATGCACCACCTCGCCACGTTCACCCGCACGGGCGGCACGTTCGACGAAGTCGACGGCGGTCGGGAAGCTGCGACGCAGCACCGTCAGCAGGGCACGCGCGTCGCCCGACGTGGCGCCGTACAGAACACCGAGCACCGCGACCTTCGCCTTCGCGCGGTCGCCGCCGAAGGACGCCGCGGCGACCGGGGCGTACAGATCGTCCGAACCGGCAGCCGCGACCATGCGCCGATCGCCCGACATCGCCGCCAGGATGCGCGGTTCGAGCTGGCCCGCGTCGGCGACGACGAACGACCGCCCCGGGTCGGCGATCACGCTCGACCGCAGCGCCTTGGGGATCTGCAGAGCGCCACCGCCGCGACTCGCCCACCGGCCCGATACGACCGCGCCGGGAACATAGACCGGACGGAACCGGTCGTCGCGGACCCAGGTGTCGAGCCAGTGCCAGCCGTTCGTGCTGTACAACTTCGACAGCTCGCGGTGCCGCAGCAACAGAGGCACCGCGGGATGGTCGATCCGCTGCAGCACATGCTTGCGGGTCGACTCGACGGTGATGCCCTCGCGACGGAACGCCTCGAGCACCTCGCTGTGGGAGGCGGGATTCACGGGGCGGCCGAAGACCGCGCTGACCTCCTCGACCACTTCGGCGATACGGCTCGGCAGGTCGTAGCCGGTCGGGCGCGGCCCGAGGGTGTCCTCGAGGAGGCGACGATGCGCTTGCGCCGAGAACGGCAACCCGTCGAAACCCATCTCGGCCGCTGCGAGAGTGCCGGCCGATTCGGCGGCGGTGAGCAACTCGAGGCGGGCGTCGCCGGAGATGCGGCGACGTTGCTCGGCGAACTGCTCGACCACCGCCTCGACGTCGATCGCGGGAGCCGCATCGAAGAGGCCGGGCCGCTCGTCGACCGGCTCCTCCGCAGTGGGCGGGGGTAGGCCCTCGCGTACGGCAAGGATGGCGCCAGTGGTGGCGAGATCGTGGCATCGCTGCACCCGAACATCGGCGCGGAGCAGCTCGGGATAGACCGATGCCGTCGAGGTCCACACCCAGCGCGGTCGCGATTCGGCTTCGATCGCAGCGACTGCATCCGCGAATCCGGGGTACTCCCGCACCGAGCTGAGCGGCGCACCGAATGCGTCGACCTCGACGATGCTTGCACCGCGACGGCCCCGGCCGTCCGCAGGATGAGGAACGACGACCGTGCGCACCCATACAGTGTGCTCCATCACGGCGACAGACCCCGACGCGCGGTGACCCCCCGATTCACCCTCGAATTCACCCGTATCGAGAGCGATCCCCGCGAGAACCGCCACTACCGTGGTAGTGGAGGGGCTCCGCCGCTACCCCCGACGCGCGGCGGGGTCCCCCATTTCGTTCGTGGGCCCGTCGCTTTCGCCCGCATGCTCGGAGCTGCCGGAGGATTCGCCCGTATCGTCACGATCGTCCTCACCGGCGTCCACGCTGTCGTTCGAACGAACCGTGTCGGTCGCGACCGCAGAATCCCGAACCTGCTGTCGCGACGGCCGCCAGGGCAGACGCACGGGTGCGTCCGCGGCCCGGTGGAAACCGACGCGGTCGTAGATCCACGTCACCAGGGCGCCGACGACGAGACCGAACACGACGCCGACGATCGTCATCGTCACGCCGTGGCCGAGCCCGGCGTCGGGTCGTCCGTCGAAGTAGAGGATGGACCGCACCGCGAGATAGATCTGGTGCATCGGCTCGAAGGTCGACAACCATTCGAACATCCGCGGGGTGGCCTCGATCGGAATGGTGCCACCGGACGACGGCAGGCCGAGCACGATGAACACGATCAGGTTCACCAGCAGGCCCGCCGCGCCGAAGATCGACATCACCGCGAGGGACGTGATGCCCACGGCCGAGATCGCGAGCGCCCCGTACTCCCACAGCAGCAGCGCGCGCGGCGCCGGCATGCCGAGTGCGGTGGCGATCCACACATACAACGCCGAGACGATCAACGACATGACCACCGTGATGCCCCACTTGAGTGCCAGCACCTGCAGGCGCGACATCCGGGTGGTCTCCCGCGCGATGTAGAGGGGGCCGTATTCGGTGGGCACGAAACCGAGGGCGCTGTCGACGACCGCGTTGATGATCGTGGCGCCGGTGAAGCCGGCCAGGATCAGCAGCAGGGTGTAGAAGAAGGCGGACAGGCCGGCGCCCGTCCCGTCGGGCAGCGGCTTGTGCTCGACGGTGAGTGCATCGATCGGCTGGGTCAGGACGAGGCTGGAAGCTCCGGACAATTGCAGGTCGGGTGCCGACTCTGCGAGCGTCGCGGTGACGGTCTCGGTCAGCTGCTGCCCGACCGTGTCGTTCACCTGGGTCAGCGCGCGGTCGCCGATCGTCGTGACGATGCCCGTCGCGAACGCGCCCGTCCGGGGATTCGTGTAGAGGGTGATGATCGGCTTCTCGATGTCACCGGGAACGACCGAGGCCTGCGCGAGGATCGAGATGCGTTTGGTGAAGTCGCTCGGGATGACGATCGCGCCGTACAGGCTGCCGTCGTCGAGGCCCTGGTTGGCGGCCGAGATTCCCATCCGTCGGAGATCGATCTCCTCGGGATCGATGCCGTCGAGGATGCCCTCGGTGATCTGGTCGCCGAAGTTCTGTCGCTCGTCCGATCCGGGCAGCACATCGCCGACGTCCTGATTGACGATGGCCATCGGGAACTGTCTCAGGTTCTCGCTCGGATCGAGGAGTGCGCCGAGATAGAAGTAGGCCAGGGCACTCATCATCGCTGCGACGACAGCGAAGGGCGCGAGCCAGAAGCGCGGGCTGCGAAGGGTGCCGTGGTGCGGATCGGTGGTCGACTGGGTTGAACTCACCTATCAATTGTGCACACAGATGTGTGCTCTTGGAGGGCTCGAGTGCTCGAATGCACGCGAGGTCGGGTTGCGTGATCTGTCACTCGAAGGCGTCCTCCCCGCCTGAATTGCCGGAAAGCGTCGGAGATCGACAATTTCGGTTTGTCGTATCGGACCCCGCGGTCCGTGTTTCGATGTGGTCGACGGACGGATCCGACAGAATGGGTGGAGGGAACGATGGCGAACGGATTTCGGCGGGTACTGCGAGCGGGAGCGGTCGCCGCAGTGGCAGGAGGGATCGTCCTCGGCGGCGCCGGCATCGCGGCGGCGCAGGACGAGTGGCCGGTCCAGCAACCCAACAGCCCGATCTACGTGTACGACGTGGACCCCGCCAACTGGCTCACGCCGGACGAGCTTGCCTACTGGAATCCGCTGGTGAACGAGCCGCGGCTGACCTCGCCCTTCGGCACGAACACCCGCATCGTGTGTCAGGGCTTCCACGGCGTGACGACCGATTGCTGGCAGGCCGACCTCGAAGGCCGTCCACATAAGCTTCAGCGTCTGCCCGCGAACCTTCCGAATGTGACGGGGTCGAGCGCACCCGGCGGAGGCGTCGGGCACTTCGTGTATCCGCTCTTCTGATCCGTACGGGGCGTCAGCGGTCGTCCCGTGAGCTCGGGGTGCCTGTGCTCTCGAGATAGAGGAGAACCGCCCGTACCCGCCGACTACGGTCGGCCTCGCGCGGCAGGTCGAGCTTCACGAAGATCGAATTGACGTGCTTCTCGACGGCGCTCACCGACATGGTCAGACGATCGGCGATGCCGGTGTTCGTCAGCCCCTGGGTGAGGGCCTCGAGCACCTCGCGTTCGCGTTCGGTGAGGGTGGCGACAGGGTCGGTGCGGCGGGTGCTCGCGAACAGTTGCCGCACCACCTCGGGATCGAAGGCCGTCCCGCCCGCGGCCACACGTTCCAGGTCGGTGAGGAACGCCCCCACGTCCGACACGCGATCCTTGAGCAGATAGCCCACGCCACCCCAGCCGTTCGTGAGCAGGCCGGTCGCGTTCCGGTGCTCGACGTACTGCGACAGCACGAGCACAGCGACCTGCGGGTATTCCTCCTTGATGCACCGCGCCGCGTCGATGCCCTCCGTCGAGTAGGTCGGTGGCATACGCACGTCGAGCAACACGAGGTCGGGCACCTCGCGCTCGACGACGTGGTGCAGCTCGACGGCGTTGCCCACACCGGCAACCACCTCGTGGCCTTCGTCCGCGAGCAACCGGGACAGGCCCTCGCGAAGAAGGGTCGAATCCTCGGCTATCACGATGCGCACGGGATCCTCGCTTCCACGACGGTCGGCCCTCCGCGGGGGCTGTGTACGGAGAACTGCCCGTCCAGCGCGGCGACACGGCGCGCGAGACCTGTCAGCCCGGAGCCCGTCATCTCGGCCCCGCCACATCCGTCGTCGACGACCGTGACCGTGACGACGTGACCGTCCGCCGCGACGGTCACCGACACGTTGTCGGCGCCGGAGTGCTTCGTCGAGTTCGTGACCCCTTCCGCGGCAACGTAGTACGCGGCTGCCGCGACATCGTGTGGTGGTTCCGGGTCGATCGACAGATCCAGGTCGACGGGGAGGAAGGTGTGCGCGGACAACCCTTCCAGCGCCGCGGCGATTCCGTGCTCGTCGAGCGCGGCCGGGTATATCCGCCACGCCACGTCGCGCAGTTCGGTGAGCAACGCCTGCGCCTGGGCGACGGCGTTGTCGAGGTCGGCGACGAGGTTCCCGCCGCCGCGTTCGGCGGTGCGACGCGCGCGACCGACGTCGAGTGCGAGCGCGACGGCCCGCTGCTGGACGTCGTCGTGCAGGGCGCGTTCGATCCGCCGGCGTTCGTCGTCGATGGCGGTGACGACGTCGGCGCGGGTGCGCTGCAGGTCGCGGAGGCGATGCTGCGTGGCATCGTCGCCGAGCAACCGCAGGGCTGTGCGGACGTCCCACTGGCCCACGATCATCGCCATCCGGACGGAGAGATAGATCATCACGGCGGCGACGAGGAGCGAGACGAGACCGTCGGCGACGGAGATGCGACCGCCTGCCAGCAGGACGAACGCCCAGCCCCCGTAGCCGGTCGCGGAGATCAGGACGAGCAGGACGACGAGGCCGACGAGCGGACCGTAGGCCAGGCGGACGAGGAAATATCCGGTCGGCTCGCGATCCGGAAGATCCCGGACCGCCTCGGCGTCGAACCATCGCACGAGACGAATACGGTCGCGTTCGGCCGCGCGACCCGGTCCGTCGGTGGTACGGCGAGCCGATGCCGCCACACCCGTCACCGCGGTGACGATCCCGAGCAGAAGCCCGACGACGGCGCGGACCGAGGTCCCGAGTGAGCGCCGAAGGTGATCGATCACGGACCGACCCTAACGGGCGCGAATCGATCGGACACGGCGGACGACGAACACCGCCACTGCTGCGACCACCGCGACGATCACGAGTTTCTGCAGCACATCGGCATACGGTTCGACGACTCCCCAGTTCTCACCGAGGAGGTATCCGGCGAGTACGAAGATCGAGTTCCACAGGGCGCTACCGAGGGCGGTCAGGACGACGAACCGACCGACGGGCATGGCCTCCACCCCGGCGGGAACCGAGATCACGCTCCGCACGAGCGGCACCATCCGGCCGAGGAGCACCGACTTCTCGCCGTGCCGGGCGAACCACTCTTCGCCGCGCCGCAGATCGGAGGTGTTCACCAGGGGGAGTCGCTCGACAACGGCATACATCCGCTGACGGCCGAAGGCGCGTCCGGCGAGGTAGAGCAGCAGTGCGCCGACGAGGGAGCCGAGGGTGGTCCACGCGACGGCCGAGACGAGGGAGATCTCCCCGCGGGAGGCCGCGAAGCCGGCGAGGGGAAGGATCACCTCGCTCGGGATCGGCGGGAAGAGGTTCTCCGCGGCGACTGCGACACCGACACCGGGTGCTCCGAGCATCTCCATCAGCTGTAGCGACAGACCCGCGAGGCCGTGGAGTTCGTCCGTGGGGGACTGCGTGAGGGTGTGTGCGAGGTTCATGTCCGGAACACTATGAGCGATGAACGTGCAGGTCGCTGCGGTTTTCCGCCGACTTCGCGGCCTTCGGGGTGCGGTTCTCCACAGTCCTGCCGAATGCCGGTCGCTCGACCGGATAGTAAATAGATGAATTATCTCGGATCTGCGGTACTGTGACCGCATGTCCAGACCCCGCGACCTCGACTACTGGTCCTTCGTCGAACTCGCACAGGAGCGTCTGAACAGCAAGTTCGGCGGCGAACATCACCGCAGCGCAACCGAAGTCCTGCTCACCCTCAATCGGGCCTCGGATATCGTCACCTACGACCTTGAGGCCGCGGTCCACCGTCCGCGTGGCCGGTCGTGGTCGGCCTATCGGCTCATGTTCGTCATCTGGCTCGCGGGCCCGATCGAACCGAACGTCGCCGCGCGGCTCACCGGGATGAGCCGCGCCGCCGTGTCCAACCTCGCGAAACCGCTGGTCGAGGCGGGAATCCTGGAGAAGACTCCGGTCAGTCACGACGCGCGTTCGGTGCAGTTGTCGCTCACCGAAGCAGGGGAGAAGGAGATCCGCGACAGCTTCCGTGCTCAGAACGAGCGCGAGGAGGCCTGGGTGGAGGTGCTCACCCCCACCGAGCAGCAGATTCTCGTGATGCTCCTGAACAAGCTGATCACCAACCGCAGCCAGTTCGACGTGCGCGGACGCAACTGACACAGCCTCGTGACCTCTCCGTGGTTGCGCTCACACCCTCGGATTAGTTAATGTATTTACTAATTCCAGGCGAGCGACCTTCCCTCGCACGCCCGAGATCCGCGAGGAGTCAGATCATGGCGTTCTACCGACAGCTCGGCGTCATCCCGCCTAAGCGTCACACCCAGCACCGCGACGAGAACGGCAACCTGTACTACGAAGAGCTGATGGGCGAGGAGGGCTTCTCGTCCGACTCGGCGCTGCTCTACCACCGGTACATCCCGTCGGCGATCGTCGACGCGACCGAGTGGAAGCTGCCCGATCAGACCACCAGGCCCAACCATCCGCTCGAGCCGCGGCACCTGAAGCTGCACGATCTGTTCCCCGAGACGATCTGGGCCGAGACGGATGTCGTGACGGGTCGTCGTCTGGTCCTGGGCAACGCCGACGTCCGCATCTCGTACGTCGTGTCGACCGAGCCCTCGCCGCTGTACCGCAACGTGGTCGGCGACGAGATGGTCTACGTCGAGTCCGGTGAGGCCACCGTCGAGACGGTCTTCGGTCCGCTCGAGGCGAAGGCCGGCGACTACGTCCTGCTGCCGATGGCCACCACCCACCGCTGGGTACCCAAGGGCGACGCACCGCTGCGCGCCTACACGATCGAGGCCAACAGCCACATCGTGCCGCCCAAGCGCTACCTGTCGAAGTTCGGGCAGTTCCTCGAGCACGCGCCGTTCTGCGAACGCGACCTGCACGGACCGACCGAGCTCATGCAGGTCGAGGAGGAGAACGTCGAGGTGCTGGTCAAGCACCGCACCTCGCAGGGCATCGTCGGCACCCGCTACCTGATGCCGCACCACCCCTTCGACGTGGTCGGCTGGGACGGCTGCCTGTACCCGTACACCTTCTCGATCCACGACTTCGAGCCCATCACCGGTCGCGTCCACCAGCCGCCGCCGGCGCACCAGGCGTTCGAGGGCAACAACTTCGTCATCTGCAACTTCGTGCCCCGCAAGGTGGACTACCACCCGCTGGCCGTACCGGTGCCGTACTACCACTCGAACGTCGACTCCGACGAGGTCATGTTCTACTGCGGCGGCGACTACGAGGCCCGCAAGGGATCGGGCATCGGCCAGGGTTCGATCTCGGTGCACCCCGGTGGTCACGCGCACGGCCCGCAGCCGGGTGCCTACGAGCGCAGCATCGGTGTCGAGTTCTTCGACGAACTCGCCGTCATGGTCGACACCTTCCGCCCGCTCGAACTCGGTGAGGGTGCGCTCGCGTGCGAGGACGCCGCCTACGCCGGCAGCTGGAACCGCAATGCAGGAGCGGCCGAATGACTTTCGGACCTCTCCTGACCGGACTGTGCGACGACGCTGCGCTGTTCCCTCCGGGCAACACCCCGCTGCCCGTCGCCGTTCCCGCCCACGCCGGGCACCGCTCGTCCGCGCACGCACCGCTCGTCGGAGCGTTCGTCTTCCCGGCCGGTCGCCTCGATGAACTCGCAGATCACCTGGCGCAGCACCCGTATCCCGGTGAGCTGACCCTGAGCCTGACCGCACCGACCGGCACCGCCGCCGTCCGGCCCGCACTCGAGCAGGTCGACGCAATGGACTCGGTGTCCGTGGTGGCCCTCGAGATCGCGGTCCCCGCAGAGCAATCCGTCGACGAGCTGTTCGCGGCGCTCGACGAGATCAGGGTGAGTCGACCGGATATCGATGTATTCGTCGAGGTTCCGCGTGACGAGCGCCGAGCCGAGATCCTCGCCCGACTGACCGGGACGCCGTACGCCGCCAAGTTCCGCACCGGCGGGATCGTGGCGGAGGCGTATCCGGACGAAGCCGAGCTCGCCGCAGCGGTCTCGACGGTCGTCACCACGGGAGTTCCGTTCAAGGCGACCGCCGGTCTGCACCACGCGGTGCGCAACACCGACCCGAGGACGGGCTTCGAACAGCACGGGTTCGTGAACCTGTTGGCCGCGGTGGACGCGGTGCTGTCCGGAGCCGACATCGACGAGGTCGCGTCCGTGCTGGCCGAACGTGACGGGGCAGTGCTCTCCGCACGTCTCGGCGCACTCTCCGACGACCGGGCCACAGAGGTCCGGCGCCGTTTCCTGTCGTACGGCACTTGCAGCATCGCCGAACCGCTCGAGGATCTGCTCGACCTCGGTCTGGCGCCCTCGACCGTTTCCCCGATCACCGAAGGAACGAACGCATGACCACCATCGCCATTCCGGAGGGTTCGCTCTTCGGGATCGACAACCTGCCGTACGGCATCTTCTCCACGGCCGACAGCGAACCCCGTGTCGGTGTCCGCGTCGGAGATACGGTTCTCGACCTGAGCCGTGTCTTCGAGGACGACGTCGTCTTCGCCGAGCCCTCGCTCAACGCGTTCATGGCCCAGGGTCGTGCACGGTGGGACGAAGTTCGCGCTGCGATCAGGGAACTCGTGACCGGCGATGTCGCCGACGAGGCGGTCTTCGCCGTTGCCGACGTGACGATGCACCTGCCGATCGAGGTGGCCGATTACGTCGACTTCTACGCCTCGGAGAATCACGCGTCGAATCTCGGCCGGCTGTTCCGCCCGCAGAACCCCGACCCGCTGATGCCGAACTGGAAGCACCTTCCCGTCGGTTACCACGGTCGGTCGAGCACCGTCGTGACCTCGGGGGTCGACATCGTGCGTCCGTGCGGACAGCGCAAGGGCCCCAACGATCCTGTGCCGGTCTTCGGTCCGTCGATCCGCCTCGACATCGAGGCCGAGATGGGCTTCGTCGTCGGTGTCGGCTCCCCGATGGGTTCGCAGATCCGGCCCGACGAGTTCGCCGACCACTGCTTCGGTGCGGTCATCCTCAACGACTGGTCGGCCCGCGACATCCAGGCGTGGGAGTACGTGCCGCTGGGCCCGAATCTCGGCAAGTCCTTCGCGACGTCGATCTCGCCGTGGGTCGTTCCGCTCGCTGCCCTCGAGGCCGCCCGTATCGACACCCCGGTGCAGGACCCGGAACCGCTGCCGTACCTGAAGGGCACCGAGAAGTGGGGTCTGGACATCGATCTCGAGGTCGAGTGGAACGGGCACGTCGTGTCGCGTCCGCCGTATGCGCAGATGTACTGGTCGCCGGCGCAGATGCTCGCCCACACCTCGGTCAACGGTGCCGCGACCCGCACCGGCGACCTGTTCGGATCCGGCACCATCTCCGGCCCGGAGAAGGACCAGCGCGGTGCCTTCATCGAACTCACCTGGGGCGGAGCAGAACCCGTGCAGGTCGGCGACGAGACGCGCACCTTCGTCGAGGACGGCGACGAGATCGCCATCTCGGCCACCGCTCCCGGCCCGAACGGGACGCGCATCGGCTTCGGTGAGGTCCGCACCCGCATTCTTCCCGCGATCGGGGAATGAAAGAAACAGGTCCGTGCGTCAGCCGGAGCGCCACCGGCCGGACCATCGGCGATGCCCGGAACCCACGAGGTTCCGGGCATCGCCGTGTTCGGGGTCGGTCAGTCGACCGAAAGAATGTCGCCCACAGAGCAATCCAGCACACGGCACAGGGCGGTGAGGGTCGAGAATCGGATCGCGCGGGCGCGTCCGTTCTTGAGCACGGACAGATTTACGACGCTCACTCCCACCTGCTCGGCCAGTTCGGTCAACGTCATCCCGCGGTCCGCGAGCAGCCGGTCGAGGTGACACAGGACGGCATGCTCACTCTCGGGTGGCATCAGACCAGGCCTTCGTTGTCGCGGGCCATACGGCTTCCGATCCGCAGGACCACTGCCACGGCGGACAACGCCATGCAGAAGACGTACGCGTACCAGAACTCCGGGCCGATCGGGGCGTTGTCGAGGACGTCGTTCATGTCCACGTCGCGGATGAGCATGTTGGTGCCGAGCGTTCGAGGGATGGTCGGCACGAAGACCGTTGCGATGGCGATGGTGGCGGCGGCGTTCACGAGCCGGATGACGCCACGGTCGAACAGTCGCCCGCGGACGAATCGGACCACGATCCAGCTCAGCAGGCCCAGGGCCGCCAGGTAGCCGAGGGTCTGCAGGGCTTCGGCGGAGCGCAGGAATCCGACGGTGACGGGGGAGAGCGTGTCGGTGGGGGCGTCGACGACGGTGGTCGAAGCGGTCGCGAGGTCGGTGCCGTTCGGCGTGGTGAGCACTGGGGAGGTCGGGTCGTCGAACTCGACCCGTGCCGTCACGATGCCCTCGTTCAGCGAGCGGAGGAGCCCGCCGACGTAGTCGAAGAGCACGATCACCGAGGTCAGCGCGAAGACCGAGAGCGACGCCCACAGTTCGGTGCGGTCCTTCTTCGACGTCTCGGTGGGGGAGAGCGTGTCGGGTTCGGCGCCCGGGCCCTGGGGGCGGTCGGTGTCGTGGGTGGAATTCATGGTCGTCTCCGAACTCGCCGGACGGCGGGGCTATCGATTGTCGATACCATCGATATTCGTTATACCTATCGATAAACGATATGTCCAGAGGTGGGGGCGCCCGCCAGTCCTGCTCGGAGCGGATCAGGGTAGGCGACGCTCGATCGCGTCCCGCGCTGCCAGCGCCTTCGCGCCGTAGTCGGCGAAGAGGTCGGGGGTCAGTCGCGAAGCCGGGCCGGAGATGCTGAAGCAGCCGCGCACGGTGCCACCGCGCCCGCGCAGGGCGACGGCGACGGCGGCGATGCCGTCATGCAGCCCCTGTTCGGTCACGGCGTACCCGCGGGCGCGAATCTCGGCGATCTCCTCGCGCAGAGCCGCCGGATCGGTGACGGTGTGCTCGGTCAGCGAGGGGAGTTCGGTCGCGAGGAAATTCTCGATCCGTTCGTCGGGCAGCGACGCGAGATAGGCCTTGCCGGTGGACGCGGCGTGCAGAGGCAGGCGCGTGCCGAGGGCGAGGAAGGCGCGCAGCTGATGGGCGCTGTCGAGTCGCTCGATCAGGACCAGCTCGTTCCCGTCCGGCACGGCGAGATGGACGGTCTCGCCCGTCTCGGTCTGCAGCCGGTTCAGCTCGGGGAGTGCGACCTCGCGCAGGTCGTCGCCGGACGACATCGCGCTGCCCAGGCTGAATGCGCGGCCGGTGATGACCCACTGCCCGGCGTTCGTCGTCGAGGGGCGCAGCCAGCCGGCTTCGGCAAGGGTCTTGAGGCATCGCTGAACGGTGCTCTTGGGGACGTCGAGTCGCTTGCTCAAGTCCGAGAGTCCGACCGGTTGCGTGGTCGCGACCTCCTCGAACACGCGGAGTGCGGTGAGAACGCTGTTCATCGGAACCTTTCGCGCGGTCGTTGACGGCAGGCGGCACGGGCTATAGGTTGAGCCGGACCGCATCGTAGCACGCTGGTCCACAATATGGACCGTGCACCGCGCGACACCGTCCGGCAGGACGTCGAGAAGGGACCACCACCGATGACCACCACCACGCCCGTGCCGTTGCTGACCTCGCTCACCGAGTCCGGAGCAGGCAGTGACGACCGCAGCGCTGTCCGCGTCGGAGACGTCTCGCTCACCCGATCCGAACTGATCGCGGCTGCCGCCGCTGTGGCCGACGAGGTCGCAGGCTCCTCGCGGGTCGCTGTCGACGCCACCGCGAGCATCGAGACGGTGATCGCCACGACCGGATGCCTCATGGCCGGTGTGGCCGCCGTGCCGGTGCCGCCGGATTCCGGTCCGGCCGAGCGCGCCCACATCCTGAAGGACTCGGGTGCGCAGCTGTGGCTCGGCGCGGCCCCCGAGGACGTCACCCTGCCTGCGATCCCTGTCGACGCGAGCGCGCGTTCGTCGTCCTCGCACGCGGAGGCCGATCCGGGCAGTGCCGCGATGATCATGTACACCTCGGGAACCACGGGCGCCCCCAAGGGAGTCGTGCTCTCGCGGTCCGCCGTGGCGGCCGGTCTCGACGGTCTCGCCGAGGCATGGAACTGGACCTCCGACGACACGCTCGTCCACGGACTTCCGCTGTTCCACGTCCACGGACTCATCCTCGGTGTCGTCGGCGCGCTCCGGCAGGGCTCGCCACTCGTACACACGGTGCGACCGAAACCCGAAGCCTATGCGGCAGCCGGTGGTTCGCTGTACTTCGGTGTTCCTACCGTGTGGTCGCGGGTCGCCGCCGACGAATCGTCCGCTCGCGCACTGTCGTCCGCGCGACTTCTGGTGTCGGGCAGTGCGCCCCTTCCCGTTCCGGTCTTCGAGCGCATGCTCGCCCTCACCGGTTCCGCGCCGATCGAGCGGTACGGGATGAGCGAAACGATCATCACGATCAGCACACGCCACGACGGTGAGCGCCGGCCCGGCTGGGTGGGACTGCCCATCCACGGCGTCTCCACCCGCCTGCGCGACCAGGCCGGCAACCTCGTGCCGCACGACGGCGAAACCCTCGGCCAGTTGGAGGTGTCCGGCGCGACCCTGTTCGACGGCTACCTGAACAACCCCGAGAAGACCGCCGAGTCGATGACCGAGGACGGCTGGTTCAAGACCGGCGACATCGCCGTGATCGACGACCAGGGTTTCCACCGCATCGTCGGCCGCGAATCGGTCGACATGATCAAGTCCGGTGGCTACCGGATCGGCGCCGGCGAGGTGGAGCACGCGCTGCTGAACCATCCCGGCGTGCAGGAGGCCGCGGTGGTGGGTGTGCCGGACGACGATCTCGGACAGCGGATCGTCGCCTACGTCGTCGGGGATCTCCGTGATCCGGGCGAACTCTCGGACTTCGTCGCGCAGACCCTGTCGATCCACAAGCGCCCCCGCGAGATCCGTACCGCCGACGCACTTCCGCGCAACGCCATGGGCAAGGTGCAGAAGAAGATCCTCGTCGAGGATTACCTCGCCGGGAAGTGACCCGGTCTACCCGATCCCGACTTCGTCGCCGACGGTGATGTCGCCGGGAGTCGGGACGGTCGCGTAGATGCCGATGCACGGCATCGGCTTGCCCTCCGGCACAGTGGGCACCTGATGCGCGGTCATCACCTCACGCAGCATGTCGCGCCGCGCGGGAACCTCCTGATGGGGGAGCGTCACCATGACGCACCGCGCGGTGCGCTTGTGCGGTTCGAGAACTGCCGAGCCCACCGACACCCGTCGGCCGATCCATTCGTCCTCCACGAAACCGGTCGTGTCCGGAGTGTCGACGACCAGCTGCGGCCGGAACCGCCGCAACGCGACATCGGTGGGGTCGCCGGTGCCGAGCGCTTCGACCGCGGAGCGGGAGACGAGATGCACAGGCGCCTCGTCGTAGGTTCGGTCGCGCGGTTCGAGCCGCACGTCGTGACCGACCAGCTTCGACAGCAGGTCGTCGACCTCGGGATCGTCGCCGCGCACCACCGTGCCGTCGGCGAGCGTGAGTTCGAGTGCCGCCGGATCGCGGGGGTCGTCGTCGTTCAGAAGTCGTGCGGAGCAGGTCAACAGCAGTCCGTAGCGTCGGAAACGCTTCGCACTCGCGATGTTTCCGGTTTCGGCGTCGACCAGCGCCCACAGGTGGTCGCCGCGCACACCGTCCGCTTCGATCGCTGCGGCGTCGATCCGTTCTCCTCCGAACGATTTCACCGGATAACGCCACACCTGATCGATACGCACGACTCGTGAGCATACGGGGAACTGGGGAAAATGTTACGTGCGATTCCAACTCGCGGACGAAAACACCCGAGTCTCCGCCATGTTCTTCAACGGCGCATTGCAGATGACCTCACCACTGTTGGAACCGATGAGCGAATCCACCGCACCACTGCTCGCGATCTACCCCAATCGCAGAAACATGAGGTGGACACGTGGATGCTGCGCCGTGCCGCGGTCGATGCACGCCGCCGACTCCCGAAGCTGGATGACCCGAATCCCTCGACCTTGCTGGCTCAACGGAAGCTGCCGTCGCAGCTGACCGCGCTACGCGCTGTCCATGTCCCCGCATCCAAACAGCACGCAGAAAAGGGACGGGACGGACAGGCCTATGACGAACTCCTGCGGTCGCAGCTTGCCCTCGGAGTGCTTCGAAACGCACAAGCCGCAGAAGTCGGCATCGCCCACAAGCCCACCGGGCGACTGCTCGATGCATGGTTGGCCGGCCTGCCGTACACCCACAGGTGCACAGCTGCGGGTGATAGCCGATATCCACACCGACATGACCGCCTCCGGCCGACGAATCGGCTGCTGCAGGGAGACGTCGGCGCCGGAAAGGCCCCTGTCCTGGCAGCCACTGCGTTTGCGTTACTGGTAATCGAAGGCGGCTTTCAGGCGGTCCTCATGGCCCCGACCGATATTCTCGCTCGGCGCAACACTTCGAAGAGATCGCCGAAGCATTACGGCCTCTCGGCGTGACCGTCGACCTGCTGGTGTCCCGGACCTGCCTCTCCCCCGATCGACGCCGGTCGAGTTCGAAACCATCATGACCACACCAGTCGCACAGGCTGCGTGACCGAAACTGTCGCCGAATCGTGCAGCAGTCCCCATCGAAGGCCAGCTGTGCGGACGAGATCCCGATCTCCTCGAGTCAACAGTCGATGACGTATAGAAGAGTACCTCCTCGTAGCTCGTACAGGACGGGCCGACTTCGCACCGCTCCGACGACCGGACCAGCTACATCTGCAGCGAGACGAGTCGGGTGTTAGGGTCTGTGACGTCCCCACGGGAGCCCTATTGCAGGGGCTGAGATCGGGCTGAGGCAGCCTGCGACCGTCGAACCTGCCCGGGTAATGCCGGCGAAGGAAGTAGGAACGATTCCGATGAGTGCATCCAATTCGCATGCCCTGAGCTATGTCCTCGACGAGGAACACGGCCTGCGTGTACCTGTCACAGAGATCCGCTTGAACGACTCTCCCGGCGGGGTGCCGAACCCGCCGCTGCAGGTCTACCGCACTGCAGGTCCCGGTAGCGATCCGCTGGTCGGGCTCCCGCCGACGCGCGCCGACTGGATTGCTGCTCGCGGCGACGTCGAGCACTACCCGGGGCGAGAACGGGATCTGCTCGACGATGGCCGCTCGGCTGTGCGGCGTGGAGAGGCGTCCCAGGAGTGGAAGGGGCCCCGACCTGTCCCGGTGCGAGCGAAGACAGGCCGGACGGTCACGCAGATGCACTATGCCCGGGCGGGGATCATCACCCAGGAAATGCGGTTCGTGGCGCTGCGGGAGAACTGCGACGTGGAACTGGTGCGCTCGGAGGTGGCGGCGGGTCGGGCGATCATCCCCGCCAACGTCAACCACCCCGAGTCCGAGCCGATGATCATCGGCAAGTCCTTCCTGGTGAAGATCAATGCCAACATCGGCAACTCAGCGGTTACCAGCTCCATCGTCGACGAAGTCGACAAGATGCGCTGGGCCACCCGTTGGGGCGCGGACACTGTGATGGACCTGTCCACCGGCGAAGATATCCACACCACCCGAGAATGGATCATTCGCAACTCCCCGGTGCCGATCGGCACGGTGCCGATCTACCAGGCTCTGGAGAAGGTCGCCGGCCAGGCCGATGCGCTGACGTGGGAGATCTTCCGCGACACCGTGATCGAGCAGTGTGAGCAGGGTGTGGACTACATGACCATCCACGCCGGAGTGCTGCTGCGCTACGTACCGCTCACGGCCGAACGGCTCACCGGCATCGTCTCCCGAGGTGGGTCGATCATGGCCGGTTGGTGCCTCGCCCATCACGAGGAAAATTTTCTCTACACCCACTTCGACGAACTGTGCGAGATCTTCGCCCGCTACGACGTGGCATTTTCCCTCGGGGACGGGCTGCGACCGGGGTCGATCGCCGACGCCAACGACGCCGCGCAGTACGCCGAACTGGACACCCTTGCCGAACTGACCACCCGTGCCTGGGCTCACGACGTTCAGGTGATGGTCGAAGGCCCTGGCCACATCCCGATCCATCGGGTGCGGGAAAATGTGGAGCGTCAGCAGAAGCTATGTCATGGAGCGCCTTTCTACACCCTGGGGCCGCTGGTGACCGACATTGCTCCGGGCTACGACCACATCACCTCCGCGATCGGGGCCACCGAGATCGCCCGCCATGGCACCGCGATGCTGTGTTATGTCACCCCGAAGGAGCATCTGGGACTGCCGAATCGGGACGACGTGAAGACCGGGGTCATCACGTACAAGATCGCCGCTCATGCCGCCGACATCGCCAAGGGCCATCCCGGTACCGTCGAGCGCGACGACGCGTTGTCGAAGGCGCGTTTCGAGTTTCGGTGGCGGGATCAGTTCGCTCTGTCGCTGGATCCGGATACGGCCGAGCAGTTCCATGACGAGACGCTTCCGGCCGAACCGGCCAAGACAGCGCACTTCTGCTCGATGTGTGGGCCGAAGTTCTGCTCGATGCGTATCTCCCAAGACATCCGGACCAGGTTCGGTGACGCCGCCGACCAGGCCGCCGTCGCCGGGATGCAACATATGTCCGACCAGTTCAGGGCCGCCGGCAGCACGGTGTACTTGAACGCGCCCACCGTTCCGGCCTTCGAGGATGTGGCGGGGCACGAGTCGATTGGAGCCGAAACGGGCGGTGTGCCCACGTAAGGAGTCGGGTGAGTTCCCAATGTCGCTGGCGGTCACAGTGCGACGGAGGAAACTCGCCAGCGCTGCATGACTGGACAATCGTCGACGCTATTGTCTGTCGGCTCCGGATTCGTGCCATGTTGATGTGCGCTGCCTCGAAGGCGCTCGTCGGAGTCGTACCTCGAACGAGGGGTAGTGAGCATCTGTCCCGGTGACATGGGGGCAATGGTGTCGTGCGGCGAGGACGAACTGTTCGAAGGACCCGTCGAGTTCGAGGTGGATCGTGTCGTTTGCGACTACCACACGGTGTGCGTCGAGACCGAGCAGTCGGGCGACGACGAAGGTTGCACTCAAGGTTGCGACATTCCTGGTGATCCCTAGCGCGAGGAGGGATCCGGTGTCGGTGAGGGCTTCGTGTTCGCCGGCTCTGAGGACGAGTCTGGCGTCGGGGTGCACTCCGTGGGCTGCTACGGACACGGCGATGTTGTCACGGTCGTCGGAGCCCACGGCGGCAAGGCATCGGGCCCGGTCGAGGCGGGCGCGTTCGAGGAGGGTTCTGTCGGTACCGTGCCCGACGATGGTGGGAATGTTCAGTGCTCGGGCCAGGCGCAGATTGCGGGCTCGATCGTCGCGTTCGATGGCGACGACGGGAATGCCGAGTTTGCGGAGTTCGAGGCACAACCGGAGACCGACCTGTCCCAATCCGACGACGATGACGTGGTTGCGGCGGGGGAGAACCCGTTGACCGATCAAGCCGATGAGGCTGGTTCCGAGCAGACGTTCGATTATCCCGGCGGTGAACATGGCGGTGAACACGATCGCCGCCAACATCGCCAGAGCCGCGAACACGTCATAGGTGTGGTCGCCGTGTGAGGCCGGTGCGGGACCGACGGTGGCGACGACCTGGACTGCTTCTTTGAGGGACTCGACCCAGTGGTGGCCTTTGCCGACAGTGAGCCATATCCAATCGATCAGGAGGATGGCGAGCAGTCCGATAAGGCCGGTGAGCAGCATGCGGGTGCCGGCGTCGTGGGATCGCAGTGTGCCTACGGAGTGGACGAATCGGCGGCGAATTCTGCTGGTGCGGCTGTGGGGTAGCGGCTGCCAGGTCGGTTGGTCACCGTGGGCGGATTGCCGGAGGACGCGTGTGGTGCCATCGGGCGCGGTGTGCGCGGCGTCGATCGTGGCAGCGATGCACGGGCCGGCCAGGGACGGTGTCGCGAGGTCTGCGGGGGAGGTTACCTGACAGTGGGGAATCAATCGGGTGAGCTGGTTGGCGATGGTGCGATCGAAGACGGTCACGACCATCGGTGTGTGGGGACTGATGTGGGCGATGGCGAGGGCATAACGGACGGCGACCGCGTCGTCGTGGGTGACGACGGCGACCCCGGCCGGGTCGTGCTGGGTGATCTGCAGAAGTTCCGGGTCGTCGGGTGCATCGAGGTGGACAACATCGAAGTGGCGTTGGGTGAGCGACGCGCACACGAGCCGGGCAACATTCGACGCGCCGATGACAACGAATGGGGACATCGGGCCGACGCCGATCACCGCACAGGTGCAGGGAACGAGGTGTAGGCAGTGAAGATGCCACCGGAGCCGATATCGGATGTTGGGTCGATCAGCTCCGGCAGCACCGCTTCGAGGCGTATCGGGGCAGCAGCGGTGACACTTGTCTCCGGAGTCGGGGTGGGTACCAGACGAATATTGTTGATCCGCAAGAGGTTACTGCCGAGTTCACGTCCGGCGGCGAGAGCGAAGGATTCGATTGCACCGTCCATGGAGTCTCGCGCCGGTCCTCGATCGGTGTCGGTGATTCTGCGGAGCGTGTCCAGGCCGGTGACGGTGACGATCGATCCGATGCCGCCGGTGCGGTGGAGGGATACGGCAGCACGTCTGGTCGTGTGGAACAACAACGCCATGTGGTCGTAGGTGAACCGGCCCCAGTCGGCGGGGCGGATCTTGCTCAGCGAGTGGCATGCTGTTTCCGGGCCGGGTAGCCATGCGGTGTGCACGAGCGCGTCGATGCCGCCATATCGTCGCTCGAGGTGGGTGAACATGTTGTCGACGTCGGATTCGAGGGTCAGATCGGCCGCGACCGGATGAGCGATCCCGTCGTCATCGGCGACTCGGCCGGCGAGGTACTCGGCAGCATCGAGGGTGAAGCTGTGCGTGAACACGTGGTGTCCAGCGGCTGCCAACGTTCGGGCCACGTGGGCGCCTTCGTTCTGTTCGACGCCGGTGACCAGGACACGCAGTGAGGTGGTGGGTAGAGCCAACGGGTGCAGCGACGGTTCGGCGATGCTCATCTGGACTCGTTTCGAGGGTGCCGGGGGCGCGGGGGGAGGAGTTCCGCGCCCCCGGGAATCGGGGTGGGATGGATGTCTGTCGAGGTCCACGGCCGTGGGATCGTGTGCGGACGAATCGGCGGCCGGCCGAAGGGGGCGGGGCGTCGGCGACCGGGGACCGGTGCGTGAGCGTGCTCAGTGAGAGGTCGGTGACAGTTGTTCCTGTCCGGAGGTTTCGTCGTTGTCGGACAGGTCCTGTCGGTAGGTCTCGCGCATGGCGATCACGCAGACGACGGAGACGGCGCACATTGCGACCATGAACAGCGCCACGGCGACGTACGAGCCGGTGCGATCGAGCAGGTAGGTGGCGACGATCGGTGCGGGAGCGCTCGAGGCGAGGGTGCCGATCGTGTAGCCGAAGGAGATTCCGGTGTAGCGGATGCGGGTGTCGAAGGATTCGGCGAAGAAGGCTGCGAGGGGACCGTAGGAGGTGGCGAAGGCGAGGCAGAACACCACGAACCCGATCATCGCCAGCGCGAAGGATCCGGAGTTGACCAGCCAGAACCAGGGGAAGGTGAACAGCAGCATGGCGAGAACCCCGGCGAGGAAGACCGGCTTTCGGCCGTAGGCGTCCGACAGCTTGCCGAACAACGGTAGTGCGACGAACGTGACCGCCATGGCGACGAGGACGAGTGTCAGCATCTGGTTTCGGGTGTAGCCGACCTGCGTGACGCCGTAGCTGAGGCCGAATACCGTAGTGCCGTAGAAGGTGACGCCGATGGCGAAGTAGGCACCACAGGTCAGGAGGACCTGCTTGGGGTAGTGGCGAAGGACCACCCCGATGGGCAGCTTCTCCAACTGTGCGTTCTTCTTGACGCGGGCGAAGTTCGGGCTTTCGCCGACATGCAGTCGGACGAACAGGCCGATCGCGACGAATGCGCCGCCGATCAGGAAGGGAACGCGCCATCCCCAGGATTCGAATGCTTCGGGAGACAGTCCGGCCATCAACAAAAAGACCGTGTTACCGAGCATCAGTCCTGCCGGCACGCCCATCTGCACCCAGCTGCCGTAGTAGCCGCGTTTGTCGGCGGGAGCGTGTTCGACGGCCATGAGGATCGCCCCGCCGATCTCACCACCGAGTGCGAGACCCTGCACGAAACGCAAGGTGACGAGGATGATCGGTGCGGCGACGCCGATGGTCTCGTAGCTCGGGAGCAGCCCGACTCCGAGAGTGGTCAAGCCCATGATGGTCAAGGTGATCACGAGCATGGACTTGCGTCCGATCCGGTCACCGAAGTGACCGAACACCACTCCGCCGAGCGGGCGCGCCACGAAGGCGGCAGAGAACGTGGCAAACGCGAGCAGAGTGCCGATCAGAGAGTCGAACTCGGGGAAGAAGATCTTGTTGAAGACGAGTCCGGCTGCGGTGCCGTAGATGAAGAAGTCGTACCATTCGACTGTTGTGCCGACACCGCTGGCAAAGCCTACTTTCGATGTTTGGGACATTTTTGGCATGTGGGGCCTCCGTTGCCGCGAGCGCGAGATGATTTCTGCGGCTCAATATATGGGTGACCCAGAACACATAACATCTCCATGTGGAGAGGTGGAGTGCGCTCCGGGTATAGCGAATTCGATTCAGAGCAAGCGAAGTTCGTGAGCGCGTGCAATGGCTTCGACGCGATTGCGCGCGTTCAGTTTCTGCATGGCGCTCTGCAGATAGGTCTTCACGGTGTTGCGGGTGAGAGACAGTTCCTGAGCGATTTCGGGATTGCTGTGACCCATGGCCGCAAAACGCAGCACTTCGTACTCGCGCCGGGTCAGGCCGGCCCGGTACAGCGCCTCGGAGGTCACGACTTTTCGTGGTCCCGTCAACCTCGGGTCGACCACCCGGATTCCGCTGGACACACGGTGAATGGCTGTGGCGAAGTCCTGTCCGCTGATGTCCTTGACGAGGCAGCCGTCGGCGCCTGCTTCCATCAGTAGATCGATGGCACCGTGATCGGCGAACGCGGTGAACAGCAGTATCCGCGCGTGCGGCGCGACTCGACGAAGACGCGGAATCAGTTCCGGTGCAGGGATATCGGGGAGCCGAAGATCGAGGAGGATGACGTCGACGGACAGGGTGCGGGCCAATTCGACCGCGGCAGAGCCGGTCAGTGCACCTCCCACGACTTCGAGGTCGGTGTCCTCGCGGGCGAGTAGTTCCACGCCGCCACGCACGATCGGATGATCGTCGACGACGAGGATGCGGATGGTCTTCGGTGGCGCGGTCATGTGCTCGGTCCCTCCAGAGCGTCTACCCAGCCGCGCACGGTGGTGCCGCTTTCGTCGTCGCTGACCACCGACATGCCGCCCCCGAGTCGCTCGAGGCGCCCTGCAGCCAATCCGAGCCCCAGCTGGCTTCCTCGCATCGGATCGTCGGTGCCGTCGACGCCCCGGCCGTCGTCGCTGATGACGACCGTCACCTTGCCCGACCGCGCCGACAAGCTGACCACCACAGTGGACGCGTCGGCGTGTTTCTCCACGTTGACCAGCGCTTCGCGAACAAGGCGTTGGAGTGCCTCGACGCGGCTGACATCGAGGTCGGGGGATTCGGTCAGTGGCACGAAACGGGCCGGGATACCGGTCCGGAGGGTGAATGCCTGGCAGTCCTCCTCGATGCCGACCGGAAGATTCCGTTCGGGGGGCCGCGCGGTGAGGTCGGTCAGCGATCTGCGGATGGAAGCATTGACGGCGTGTACCTGTTCGGTGATCTCCTGCAGGCGATCGTGGATCGCCTGCGCGTCAGCGAGGGCGCGCAGGCTCTGCAGTTCGGCACCGATCCGGAAAAGGACCGGGCTCACGGAATCGTGTAGGGATTCGGCGAGCCGTTTCCGTTCGGCTTCGAGGGCGAGTTCTGTCTGGGTGGCGGCCCTTTGGGCGCTGAGGAGAGTGACGGCGGCCGTTTCGGCGATCGATTGGATCTCTGCGATGACTCGATCACCGAAGGACGAATATTCGCGGGTGCCGACATACATGGCGCCGAGTACATGACCTTCATAAGCCATGGGCACGGCAAGCATTCCTCGCAGTGACTCCTGTTCGACGAGCGCGTCGAAGTCGTGGGTGATTCCGGGATCGGACAGATAGTCCCGTACCCAGACGGGTTGTTGGAGCATGATGCTCTTGCCGCCGAGCCCGATCCCTTCCGGCACCACCAGTCGGTGCAGAGCGTTGCTCTTCGTGCCCTGCCAACTGCGGTGAACCATCACCCCATCGACCTCGACGCGCCCGATGAGCGACATGTCGAAGTCGCCGATCTCCCGGATCCGCTGGCCTGCTGTGGTCATCGCCGACGCTTCGTCGGTCAGAACCAGCAGCTCGGCGCGCGAAAGTGCGAGATTGTCGAGGATCGACGGTTTGAGGTCCGAGTGGGTGAACTCGTGAGCTGCAGTAGGTGTATTTTCCGACACCGGCTTTCCTCGATCTTCTTTCCGGGGTCTCGGGTGACCCGTCATGGTGGTTCGGTCACAACTTCAGCGTATCGGACCGGTTGTTCAGGTTGATCAGGCACTCGAGCAAGAAGTAGTCGCCCCAGATCAGTTCGTTTCGGGTCGCGAAGTCGCGGCGTTTGTCGAAGCAACCGTCCATCAGGATCCCGGCCGGTCTGCTGTCGTGTGGTCCGGTGGGGGTGAGGTGATCGAGGAGTGCCTCGACGTGGGCGACGGCCCGGTCCCGGAAGTCGGTCCGCTCAGGGACGAGCCGATCGAGCTTGAGCAGCGCGGCAGCGGCGATGGCCGTGGCGGAGGTGTCGATCGGTACGTCCGGACCGGTGCCGGCGTCGAAGTCCCAGGACACGACGCCGCCGTTCGGTGTGCGGTCGAGCCACCATTCGGCCAGTCGGACGGCGGTCGGCAGGAAGGACGGCGATGCCCACTGCGCAGCCTGGGCGTATGCCACCATCGCCCACGCCTGTGCCCGGCCCCAGGTACTGTCGGCGTTCATGCCCTTGTGGGTGTAGCGATCCAGCAGTGCACCATTGGATGTGTCGAATCGTGCCGACTGGCAGACCGAGCCATCGGTGCGGATGCACAGTTCGATGTGCCGCTGCGCGTGGCGGATCGCGGCGTCGAGGAAGCGCGGGTCGCCGGTATGTGCCGAGGCCCACGACAGCAGCGCGACAGTGCCCGGGACGGCGTCGATGTTCGCGGCGCCTTCTCCGACCGCCTCTGCTTCTTCTGCTTCTGCTCCGAGTGGGATGATGCCGGCGCGATCGTTGAAGCTGGTGAGCAGGCCGTGGGCACCTGCCAGAGCGGTCTGCGCCGCGTCGTCGCTTCCGGTGACGAGGTGGTTGACTGCGGCCCCGTACCAGAAGAGGAAACCGCGGAATGCGGTGTCGGAATTCTGCCGGGGCAGGATCTGCGCGGTGATGTCGTCGGCGAGGTGCGCCAGGCGCTTGTCACCCGAGGCGGCGAAGCCGAGTGCGGCCAGGCCACCCCAGAATCCTCCGGTCCAGTTTCCGTCGGCGGTGGTGGTCCATTCGCCGGATTCGATGTCGCCGTAGTGCGGGAAGGTGCCGTCGGTCTGCTTGGCGGTCGAGTCGATCCGCTCTAGCATCGCCTCGATCGCCGCGGTGTACCGGGAGTTGGTCACGACCGGCCTCCGGTGGTGAGGACCGACTTGAGCGTGCGCCCGTCCCGCATATCGGTCATGGCATCGTCCGCCTCGGTGAGCGGGTATTCGGTGACCATCGACGCGAGATCGAAGTGGGCGGTCAGCCGGGGGAGGGATTCGACGTATTCGAGGTGGTTCTGCGGAGAGAACGCCCAGCTTCCCAGCACCTGCAGCTGCTTTTTGGTGATGTAGTGGGGGTTGATCGGCGTGGTGCCGTGGTCGGTGTACTGCCCGACGACGAGGTACTTGCCGCCGCGGCGGGCGAGGTCGATGCCTTCGGCTACTGCGGTCGGGACGCCGGTGGCCTCGATGACGACGTCGGCGCCGCGCCCGTCCGGTGTGTGCGCGAGGATCCGTTCCAGGCGGGCCTCTTGATCGGTCTCGGTGAAGATGTCGATGTGGATGTCGCCGATGCCGGCGGCCTGCGCGACCTCGAGACGGTTGGCCGGCCCGCCGACGATGATCACTTTTGCTGCGCCGGCGAGTGTGGCGTACATGGCGCAGGCCAGGCCGACCGGTCCGCTGCCCTGGACCACGACGACATCACCTGTCTGCGGCTTGGCGATATCGTTCACGGCGTGCACGGCCGTCGGGCCGGCGCAGCCGAGTGCGATCACCTGCTGCGGGGTCACCGAGGACGGGATGCGGATGATCGTCGAGCCGGGCTGGAGGTAGATCTGTTCGGACCACCCACCCGACAGATGGGGCCAGTCGGCCGACGACTGGTTGATGCCGTACACCTTGCGGGTCTCGCACAGCGACGGTTCGTGCTGGTCCTGGCAGTAGTAGCAGTGCCCGCACGGGATGTTGGACGCCCATGAGATCGCGTCCCCGACGTGCAGTTGCTCGCCCCGGGCATCGGTGGTGACTCCCTCGCCGAGGGCGTGTACGCGACCGACCGCCTCGTGTCCGAGGATGAGCGGTACCGGAATGGGCAGGCGACCTTGCTGCAGGTGGATGTCGGTTCCACAGATTCCCGCGTGCGTGACGTCGACGACGACCGCACCGGCATCGGGGGTCACGCGCGGAAACGTCGTCGCGGTCATGGTCTGTCCGAAGCCTTCGAGCACCATCGCGGTGGCGGTGCCGGTGGTCGGGCTCGTCGGGTCCGTCTGCATCGCATTACTCATCGGATCACTCCCTTATTGCGCAAGGTCTGGACATCGGACTCGGAGATACCGAGCTCATGGAGGATTTCGTCGGCATGTTCACTGACCGCCGGCACCCCACGGTGCACCTGGGCGGGGGTGCGGGACAACGTGACAGGGTTGCCCATCAACCGGGTGGTGCGCACACCCTCGATCTCGACGTCGACGAGCGTGCCGTTGTGCCGCGTCTGGGGATGATCGAGCGCTTCTTGCAGGGTGAGCAGCGGTGCGCACAGCAGATCGACCCCGTCGAACAACTGTGCCGCCTCGGCGGTGCTCAACTGTGCGACCAGCGGACGCAGAACCGCGTTGGCGGCCTCTTTGTTCTCTGCCTGGAGCTGTGGTGTGGCGAACGTCGGCTGGACGGACAGATCGTCGATGTCGAGAGCTTTGCATGCCAGACCCAGAGCGTTCTCGCGGAACAGGCCGAGTACCAAGAGCAGACCGTCGGTCGTTTCGAAGATGCCGCTGTACCAGTCGCTGACCCAGTTGGTCTCACGCTGGTACGCCAGCAGTGTGGAGCTTTCGAGAGTCTGCAGGGCCAGTGCTGTATCGAAGAGGTTGACGCTGACCTTCTGGCCGCGGCCGGAGCGCTCGCGTTCGAACAGTGCTGCCAAGATTCCCTGGGCGAGGGCCATACCCGAGGCGTAGTCCACGGTCGGTACCGGATGTACGTACGCCGAGATCGACGGGTCGCCGCACGCGCGTGCCATTCCGCTCAGTGCCTGCGCGAGCATGTCCTGGCCTGCTTTGTGGGCGTATGGCCCGGTCTCGCCGAATCCGGTCGCAGTGCCGTAGACGAGCCGAGGATAGCGCTCGTGCAGATCGTCGTAGGTCAAGCCCAGTCGTTCGACTGCCGCGGTCCGGTAGCTGTGGATGAGAACATCCGCCTCCGCGAGGAGCTGATGGAGAATGTCCTGCCCCTCAGAGGTTTTCAGGTTCAGTGCGATGCTGCGCTTGTTGCGGTTGACCGCGGCGAAGTAGGCACTGGGGCGACCTTCGTCGAGTGACTCGCGATCGAGGCCTCGCAGCATGTCTCCGTTGACACCGCGCTCGACCTTGATCACTTCGGCGCCGAGGTCGCCGAGAACCTGCGCGGCCACGGGCGCCTGCATGATCTCGCCGAGGTCGAGGACCCGGATGCCGCTCAGCGCTTGTTGTTGCTGGGGGTGGTGCACGGTGCGCCTACTTTCCGTATACCGACTTGGCGATGATGAGTCGCTGGATCTGGTTGGTGCCCTCATAGATCTGGGTGATCTTGGCGTCGCGCATCATCCGCTCGACCGGATAATCACGGACATAGCCGTATCCGCCGTGCAGTTGGAGCGCATCGGTGGTCACCGACATGGCGGTGTCGCTGCACAGCAGCTTCGCCATGGCCGCCTTCGTCCGTCCCGCCGGTTCCCCGTCGTCGATGAGACGGGCTGCGTCGTACAGCAGCGTGCGGGCCGACTCGATCTTGACGGCCATATCGGCGACCATGCCGCGCAGAAGCTGGAAGCGGGAGATGGACTGGCCGAACTGCTCGCGGTCGGTCGTGTACGACACGGCGGCATCGAATGCGCCCTGTGCGATGCCGAGAGCCTGCGCGGCGATGAGTGCCCGGCTGACGTTCAGTTCCTCGGAGATGTACGCGAACCCCTGGTAGGGGTCGTTGACGACCCGGACGGCGGGCAGTCGGCACTCGTCGAAGTTCACGTCGGTCGTGGGGCTGCCGCGCATACCCATCTTCTTCTCGGGAGCGCCGAAACTGACGCCGGCGTCGTCCTTGTGCACCATGAAGATGCCGAGTGACTTCTCTCCGGTCTTCGCCAGCACGGCGTACCAGTCGGCCCACGGCGCATTGCTGATGAACCGCTTCTGACCGTTGAGGATCCAGTCGGACCCATCCTGGGTTGCGGTCGTTGCGATCGCCGACAGGTCCGAGCCCACGCGCGGCTCGGTCATGCACCATGCGGCGCCGGCGGCGCCCGATGCGACGTTCGGTACCACCAGTTGCTTGAGTTCGTCGGAGCCTTGACGGAGCACGGTGGAGGTGCCGGCCCAGTTGACCAGCATGACCAGTGCCGTGCTTGCACAGGACGCTGCGACTTCTTCTACAGCGATGACCTGGGCGAGCAGGTCGGCTCCACTGCCGCCGAGGCTCTCGGGGTAGGCGAGTCCGGGCAGGTCGTTGCTGCGCAGGGCTGCCCAGGATTCCGAGGGGAATCGTTCCTTGTCGTCCACATCGGCGGCGTGCGGTGCGATCTTGGTCTGCGCGAGTTTGCGGACGCTCTCGCGGAATTCGCGATACTCGATACTCATGAGTTACTCCTGGTCTGTGTGGGGAAGGTGATGATTCGGAAGTTCGACGGTCACAGTGGGGGCCAGCTCAGACCCGTCACGGACGAGGGGATACCGGCTGCGGCCGCCCGGTGGGCGAGGTCTTCGGCGACACCGGCACGGCGCAGCACTTCCTCGGTCTTGACGTGGGTGTCGGTGGCGCGCCGTGTCGGGCCGTCGGAGAACACCGGGACCACGGGGACCGAATCCAGTGCGAAGTCCGGGTCCCGGGCGACGATCTGATCGAAGGTGGCCAGTTCGTGCGGTTCGAGTACCGGTGTCACGCAGGCATCGACATCGGCGAACACTGTGGTCCACTCCACCATCGTCTTCGTCTCGAATGCTGTGGTCAGTGACTTTTCGATGTGGTCCCAGGTGGACTCGTCGAAATGGTTCGGAACGGCGCCGAGGTCGAGGGTGGTCCACAACCGTTCGAAGAAGGCGGTCTCGAGTGCCCCGACTGCGACGTAGCGATCGTCGGAGCAGCGGTAGCACCGATAGAACGGCATCGATCCGGTCAGTACGCCGTGTCCACGTCCGGGCAGCGTCGGCGTCTGCCAGTCGACGAAGTTCATTCCCATCATCGACAGCACGCCGTCGACCATGGCGGCATCGATGTACCGGCCTTTGCCTGTACGCGTGCGGTCGTAGAGGGCGGACATGATGCCGAATGCCGACAGCAATCCGCCGCCTGCGAAGTCGGCGACCAGGTTCAGCGGCAGTGTCGGCGGGTGATCCGAGGGGCCGAAGGTCCCGAGGGCACCGGCGATGGCCAGGTAGTTGATGTCGTGCCCGGCGCGCTGCGCCATGGGCCCGTTCTGGCCGTAGCCCGTCACGCTGCAGTAGACGAGTCCGGGATTGAGGGCCGACAGTTCCGCGTAGCCGGCGCCCAGCTTGTCTGCCACTCCGGGGCGGAATCCTTCCATGAAGACGTCGGCTTCCGAAACGAGGGTGTGCAGGGCGTCGAGGCCGTCGGCGGTCTTGAGATCGAGCGAGATGAATTCCTTGCCTCGCGACAGCGCGGGCACCGGAAGCCCGGAACGACCACCACCGATTGCGATCACTTCTGCGCCGAGGTCCGCGAGCAGCATGCTCGCGTACGGTCCGGGCGCCAGACGTGTCATATCCAGTACCCGAACCCCCGCGAGTGGTCCTGTCGTTGCGGTCATCGTCGTCCTCCAAAGTCATCCGGTATCTCGTGTGATGCCCATCCTGGAGGCGGTGACTGCACTCACACCATCTCCATGTGGAGATGTCGCATCACATCGGTTCTCCCGCACACTGAGATCCACACACTCAGCACGGAATGCTCCGAATTCGACAGGACAGCAATGGAAACCACTGCGACAGAAACTCTTCTCGACACCTCCGCGCAGGATTACGAGCGGATTCTCGACGCCGCCGAGGCCGCCGCGGCGCCTCTTGCTCGTACGGACCTGCACGAGCGAGCGCACCTTCTGCGGTCGGTGGCCGATGCGCTCGACGCCACAGCGTCGGAACTGGTACCGCTGGCGGCCGCCGACAGTTCACTGCCCGAGCCGCGCCTGCGCGGCGAAGTCACGCGGACGACGACGCAGCTGCGGATGTTCGCCGAGGTCGTCGAGGAGGGCTCCTGGCTGGAAGCGATCATCGACACGGCCGATCCGGATGCGCACCCTGCTCCGCGTCCCGATCTGCGCCGGATGCTCGTACCCACCGGACCTGTCGCAGTGTTCGGTGCGAGCAACTTTCCGTTCGCATTCGGACTCGGCGGCGGAGACACTGCTTCGGCATTGGCTGCCGGCTGCCCCGTCGTGGCCAAAGCCCACCCGGCTCAGCCGCGATTGACCGCCGCTTATGCGCGGGCGATCGACGAGGGACTGCGGGCGTGCGGCGCCCCGGACGGCACCTTCGGGGTTGTGCAGGGCGCCGAGATCGGACGTCAGCTCGTCCAGGATCGGCGTATCACCGCCGTCGGGTTCACCGGCTCGACATCGGGTGGCCGTGCGCTGGCCGATCTGGCAGCCGGTCGCCCGGATCCCATCCCGTTCTACGGTGAGCTCGGCAGCACCAATCCGGTGTTCGTGACACCTGCGGCCGCCGAGGACCGGTCGGGCAAGATCGCCGGCGAGTTCCTCGAATCGTTGCTGCTCGGCGCGGGGCAGTTCTGCACCAAGCCGGGGCTGCTGTTCGTTCCCGAGCAGAGTTCGATCGAGTGGCTCGTTCGAACCGCGGTCGCCGATGATTCGTTCCGTCTGCTGCACGCAGGGATCCGGCAGTCGTTTCTCGAGGTGTCCCAGCAGATCCTCGACCATCCCGAGGTCCGGCCGGTGGCAGTGCCCGAGCAGAGTGGTCTGGACGAACTGTCGGTGCGGCCGGTCATCGGCGTGACCGACGCTCGGGCACTGCGTCGAAACCCTCAGGACCTGCTCGAAGAATGCTTCGGTCCGTTCGGGCTGATCGTGACCTACACATCGATCGAGGAGCTGTACGCGGCGATGGCTGTCCTGCCGGGCACGTTGACAGCGACCGTCCACGGAACCGATGACGATCCCGATGCTGCGGGACTGCTCGGTGCGCTTGCGCGCGGTGCGGGGCGCGTCATCTGGAATGGATGGCCCACCGGTGTGGCCGTGGGTTGGGCTCAGCACCACGGTGGTCCCTACCCGGCCACCAACTCGGTACACACCTCCGTCGGAGCGACCGCGATTCGGCGGTTCCTGCGTCCGGTCGCCTACCAGTCGGTGCCCGAAGCGAACCTGCCGTCCGCTCTCGTCGATGCGAACCCGTGGGGTATCCCCCGCCGGGTGAACGGCCGGCTGTCGTAGGGCCATCGCTGCTCGCGATGTCGCCTCGGTTCGGACTGGGTGCGCAGAGGACTACGTCTGTTGCGTGGCTCCGGACCGGGTTTGCATGTGGCGTTGTGTCACACGACCTTCCGGAGCAGCGCGGGTAGTCACGCCCAGGTGTGCTGCACAACCAACGACACGGCGGTCTCCGGAGGGAGGCCGCCGTGTCGTTGGGTGTCTGCAACAGGTCCACGTCGGCTCGGGAAAGACCGTGACCGTTCGTGACGTCGAGCGGTACTCGCACGCTGAGCAATGGGTTCGGTAAGAAGACACCAGTGATCGGAATGCTGATTCGAGGGGCCAGGAGAAGTCAGCCTGTCGTGCGGTGGGCACCTTCGGTGATCGAGTTGTGAGGCCGGGTGGACCATGCTCCGGGCACGGTGTGGAGCGAGGCCACAGCGCGTGCTGTGTCGATGAAATCCTGTACGGGTTTGGACGCGACATCCGTGCGCCAGGCGATGGACAGCGCCGTGGGCGGGATGTCGGTCACCGGCACGAATGCCAGGCTCGGTCTGCTGTAGAAGCGTTGCGTCGATGCTTGTGAGAATGCCACGCCGCGCTCGGCGAGGATCGCTTCGAAGCATTCGTCGACGGTGGCGACGTCTGCGCCGACCCGCACCGGTTCGCCTTGGCGCGATTCTGTGGCCAGCCAGTAGTTTCGCCAGTTCTCGGGGGCTTTGCGTGCGACGAAGAACTCGTTGGTGACCTGTTCGACGCTCACCTCGGGCAACTGGGCGAGCGGATGATTCGCGGACACGACCATCACCCGGGGTTCGACGAACAGGGCTTCCATGCCCAGCCAGTCCTGCATCAACAGCGGGGGCCGGACGAAGGCGACATCGGAGGATCCGTCGGCCAACCCGACATACGGGTCGGAGAAATCGTAGGAATGCATCTGCACCTGGATGCCCGGATGCAGCGACTGGAACGTACTGAGAATGTGCGGTGTGAGCTCGGCAGCTGCGTTGCCTTGAAAGCCGATGACCAACTTGCGGGTACTGACGCCGTGGGCGGCTTCGCGGGTGAGGTTGACGGCTCGTTCGGCGTTCGCCAGCAACCGGCGGCTTTCGTCGAGCAGGATCTGGCCGGCAGGGGTCAGTTCGACATGCCTGCTGCTGCGCAGCAGCAGCACCGCGCCGAGGTTCTGCTCGAGTTTGCGGATCTGCACGCTCAATGAGGGCTGAGCGATGTGCAGACGGGCGGCTGCGCGCCCGAAGTGCAGCTCTTCCGCAACTGCCACAAAATAGGACAGAAGTCGCAGGTCGAGCTGGGGTTGCATGTTTTCGAAGATAGCCAACACCACCCCGGGAGACCAGTAGTCATTGCCTATCGATCCGGGCCGGATAGGTATTGGACGCACCCGGCGGACACGAGGTGTGATGGCTGTCATGGCCGGCACGGCATCCGGGAGGCCAGCACTTTCCGGATTCGGGTCGGCATACCGGAGCGAGTGCTCGCACTCGGCCTCGCTGTCTCCCTCATCGAAGGAATCCCACATGACCGTCACTACGCGTGCCCTCGACACGGCCGACTGGGCTGCCTCGTTCACCGAGGCGAACAACACCGACCCCGAGATCCAGGCACACGGCAAGTACCTCACCTGCTCGTACCTGCTCGACATGACCGACCACACGTTCGTCATCCAGATGAGCCGCGGCAACGTGGTGGACATCGCGATCGACCCCGGTCCGCTGGATGTGCCGTACCAGTTCGCGCTGCGTGCCAGCGCCGAGACCTGGCGCAACTTCGGCGTCCCGGTGCCCGCCCCGATGTACCACGGCATCTGGGCCGCGAGCTTCCAGCGCGACATGAAGCTCGAAGGCGACATCCTGGTGTTGATGCAGAACCTGCGGTGCATCACCCGCCAGATCGAACTCCTGCGCACCGTCGGCGTCCCGGTCTGATCCTCCCACCCCCTTTGAGCCGTAAGGAACACTGATGAGCAAGATTTCCCCGGTCACCGGCCACTACGTCGACGTCGACGTCGACGGACTGCTGTACAAGGTCTTCTACCTCGAGAACGGCACCGGCCAGCCGCTGGTGTGCCAGCACACCGCCGGCTGCCACAACCACCAGTGGCGCGGTCTGCTCGAAGACGAGGAGATCACCGCCAACTACCGTGTCATCGCCTACGACCTGCCGCGGCACGGCAAGTCCGATCCGCCGGAGAACACCGAATGGTGGACCGAGGAGTACCAGCTTTCCGCGGACCACTTCGCCAATTTCATCGTGGCGTTGTGCGACGCGCTCGAACTCGAGAACCCGATCTTCATGGGATCCTCGTTCGGTGGGAACATCGCCCTGCAGCTTGCGCTTCGGCACCCTGACCGCTTCGCCGGCGTCATCCCTGTCGAGGGTGCGGACTATTCGCCGGGCTTCTACCTCGACTGGTGGCAGCACCCCCACGCCAACGCGGCACAGGTCTGCGCGAGCGGCGTGTGGGACCTGATGGCACCTCAGTCGCCGGAGGCGGATCGCTGGAAGACCTGGTTCTACTACAGCCAGGGTTCCGAGTCCTTCCGCGGTGACCTGCACTTCTACTCGGTCGATCACGACCTGCGCGGAAAGCTCGCGGACATCGACGGTGACCGGTGCCCGGTTGTGATGCTGACCGGTGACTACGACTACCTCACCACCCCCGAGGACAGCGCCCGGACCGCGGCGCAGATCCCGAACGCCGAGTTCATCGAGATGAAGGAGATCGGCCACTTCCCGATGAGCGAAAACCACACTGTCTTCCGTGGATATCTCATCCGGGCACTCGAAACCCTCCAGGACAAGGCACGCAAGTCCATCACCACCAGCTAGTACCCCGCTCGCCCGCTCGGGTGTGGCCACCGAACGCGCGTGGCTACACCCGAGCGACCTGCATCGGCCTCGGCTCCCGGTTCGGGTGCCGACTGGTCGGGCGTGGCGATGAACCTTCACACACTCGGCAGGAGCTATGACCCACACTCTCCCCGCGGGCGTCCCCACCCAACTCTGGGTCGGTGGAGAACTCGTCGATTCGTCTACCGGCACCACTTTCCCCGTAGAGGACCCCGCGACCGGTGCCGTGATTGCGCATGTCGCCGATGCCGCGCCCGAGGATGGACGCCGAGCTCTCGAACACGCCACTGCTGTGCAGGGGGACTGGGCGCGGACTCCCTCGCGTCGACGTGCCGAAATACTGCGCACCGCATTCGAACTCATCCACCAGCGGGCAGACGACCTCGCGCGCACCATCACTCTCGAGATGGGTAAACCGCTCCACGAGGCGTATGCGGAGATCGAGTACGGCGCATCATTCCTGCACTGGTTTGCCGAGGAAGCGAACCGAATCAGCGGGCGAGTCTCGCCGTCCCCCTCGGGAACCGGCACCATCGTCGTCACCAGAGAACCGGTCGGGCCGGTACTGGCCATCACCCCCTGGAACTTTCCGTTGGCCATGGCCACGCGCAAGATCGGTCCAGCATTGGCGGCCGGATGTTCGATCATCGTCAAACCAGCGGCCGAAACGCCTTTGACGATGCTGCTCGTCGGTCAGATTCTCGCCGATGCGGGTCTGCCCGAGGGTGTGCTGTCGATTCTGCCGACCTCCGATGCTGCAGCGCTGACCGCGCCACTGATCAGCAGCGCTGATCTGCGCAAGATCACGTTCACCGGATCCACCGGTGTCGGCAAGATGCTGGTTCGTCAATCAGCGGATCGGCTCCTGCGGATGTCGATGGAACTCGGAGGCAATGCCCCCTTCCTCGTGTTCGATGACGCTGATGTCGATGCAGCGGTCGACGGCGCGATGGCTGCAAAATTCCGCAACGGCGGCCAAGCATGTACAGCAGCCAACCGATTCCACGTCGCACGTAGCGTCGCAGAAGAGTTCAGCGAGAAGTTCACGGCACGCATCGGTGCCTTGCGCACCGGACACGGTCTCGACGCAGGAACCGATATCGGACCGCTGATCACCGCGAAGCAGTGCGCCACCGTCGATGCTCTGGTCGAAGACGCCGTCGCGAGGGGTGCGCGTATCCGCATCGGCGGTGGCCGTCCTGACGGGCCGGGAACGTTCTATTCCCCCACCGTTCTCGACGGCGTGAGTCCCGACGCGCGTCTGCTGCGTGAGGAGATTTTCGGCCCGGTAGCCGCGATCACCACCTTCGATACGGAGGACGAAGCGATCGCGGCGGCGAACAACACCGAATACGGCCTCGCTGCGTACTTCTACACCCAGAATCTCGACCGAGCGTCCAGAGTCGCCAACGCACTCGAGACCGGCATGGTCGGAATCAACCGAGGCATCATCGCCGACGCGGCCGCGCCCTTCGGAGGGGTGAAGGAGTCCGGCTTCGGCCGCGAAGGATCGGTCGAAGGTATCGACGAGTATCTCGCCACCAAGTACATCGCACACTGATCATCAGTGGCAGCATCCAGACCGGCGAATGACCCTGCCCTCAAAAAACACTCGTGCGCCGGGGGCTGGTGAAGGACCCGCCGAACGGTGGGTCCTTCACCAGAGAGGTGGTTACCGCACTCGTTCGTGTGGCACTACCTGCACATCACCCTTGCGAAGGGGGTCGGCAGGTCGACGCGGAACGTCTCGACGGGTGTCGAGTTCAGCTGTGGCCTCCTGCCCTCGGTCACCGGGGTAGGGGACAGCATCATTGATCTCCGCGCTCCACGTGGCGATCGCTTCGTCGACCTCGGTGTCGGCACTCTGACGAGCGGGCGCCAATGCGACGAGCGGCGCCGCCAGTATGGTCGTGCCGAAAATGTATGCCTGAAGCATCGAATCGAGGAGCGTCGCGCCCTCCGGCGTGGTGGCCGTCGAGTCCAAGGACGCGTGAAATCCAGCCATGCCGCAGTAGTGCATCAGGCTCACCGCGAAGCCCATCATGGCGATGAAGTGGGTCATCCGGATCCCGACACCGCTGATGGACAAGGCTGCCATCACCAACCAGCGCCAGCATGTCGGACCGAGTGGGGTGGTAGCGGCTCGGCGAGCGCAGGACAGGCCGACGAAGGACCCGGCGATCGAGGTGCCGTAGGCGAGAAAGAGCGCCCACAGTCCCAGATCGAGATGGTGCATTTCGTGTGACATCAGTGTTCCTTACCAAGGCACGCTCGAGCACCTGCGCCGGCGGTGATGCGCCGAACCGTCCGGGCAGGACTGCGATCTCGGCCCTCCGAACAGCGACAGACTGTTCGTTTTGCATGATCATGCGCACTCTGAACAGGTTTATTCGGTCTCGTGGCCATGATTCGGTGAATTTCCCTTTCATTCGGGTAGTCGGGAAGCTGTGGTTCGTCCCGTCTTCGTGGCGGCTACCGGGGGATGAGGGATCGGGCGATGGCAATTCGAATTGCAGCTACCAGAACAGAGTTCGGATTCTGTGGCATCCAACGGTCGCGGTTGGAAGGCCGGAATGTGTCGGATCGCCGACTGTGTGCTCATATCGGTGCGGCGGCCACCCGAATCGAGATGGCGATCGCGGCGGTGTCGAGCATGCGGCAAGATGGGTCCGGAACTGGACCGGTGGTAGAAATTATTGCGTAACAGTATATTCCGGATATATTGCAGGCCTCTGTGCCGAAGGTTGCCCACCGCGTCGTCGAAAACATCCCCCGAGTTGTAGATCGGTTCTGCTGGGGTGCTGGCGGTGCGAGAGGCGCCGGACTCGGTGATATCCGTGTCTGCGAAGCCGGGAAGTGTCCGAAGATGGGACAGCTGAGTGAGGTGCACATCACGATGATGGCATCCACGTGACCTGAACTACAGAAAGGCTAGGGCATGTCGCCTCACTCTTCCTCTGCGGTCGGACTTGCTGATACCGAGGTGTCACTCGAGCTGGACGCGTTGATCATCGGTGCGGGAGTCGCCGGCCTGTATCAGCTGCATCAGCTTCGCGAGCTGGGGCTGCGGGTGCGCGCCTTCGATACCGCCTCCGACGTCGGCGGCACCTGGTACTGGAATCGTTATCCGGGTGCTCGATTCGATTCGGAGGCCTACATCTACCAGTACCTGTTTTCCGATGAGCTGTACAAGAACTGGAGCTGGAGTCAGCGTTTCCCCGGCCAACCCGAGATCGAGCAGTGGTTGCATTATGTGACCGACAGTCTCGATCTGCGTCGCGACATCCAATTCTCGACGACGATCACCAGTGCGCATTACGTCGAGGACTCGAAGCGATGGATCGTGCGCACCGATCGCGGGGACACGATTGCCACCCAGTTCCTGATCACCTGCGCCGGCATGCTGTCGGCACCGATGTCGTCGGTGTTCGAGGGTCAGGAAAGCTTCGCCGGCCCGATCTTCCACACCTCTCGATGGCCGAAGGAGGGCGCCGATGTCGCGGGCAAGAAAGTTGCAGTGATCGGTGTCGGCGCCACCGGGATCCAGGTCATCCAGACCATCGCCGACAAGGTCGAACATCTGAAGGTGTTCATCCGTACACCGCAGTACGCCCTGCCGATGAAGAATCCGTCCTACGACGACCGGGATGTTGCCGCGTACAAGGAGCGCTTCGAGGAGCTTCGCGCGACGTTGCCGCATACGTTCAGTGGCTTCGAGTACGACTTCGAGCATGCATGGGTCGACCTGACTCCCGAGCAACGGCGGAAAAGGCTCGAAGAGATCTATGACAACGGTTCACTCAAGCTCTGGCTCGCTTCTTTCGCGGAGGTGTTCTCCGATGAAGAGGTCAGTGAGCAGGTGTCCGAGTTCGTGCGAGAGAAGATGCGTGCGCGACTGAAGGATCCGAAGCTGTGTGAACTGTTGATTCCGACCGACTACGGCTTCGGTACACACCGGGTACCGCTGGAAACCAATTATCTCGAGGTCTACCACCGTCCGAATGTCGAAGCAGTGGGGGTGCGCACCAATCCGATCAGCCGAATCGTCCCGGAAGGGATCCTGTTGGACGACGGCACGCTGCACGAAGTCGACCTCATCATCCTGGCCACGGGATTCGATGCGGGATCCGGCGCGCTGACACGAATCGACATCCGTGGACGTGAGGACCGATCGCTCACGAGCGACTGGTCGCGTGACATCCGCACGACGATGGGCCTGATGGTGCACGGCTATCCCAACATGCTGACCACCGGTGCCCCACTCGCCCCCTCCGCGGCTCTGTGCAACATGACCACCTGTCTGCAGCAACAGACCGAATGGATCACCGAATGCATCCGGCACATGCGTGAGCACGGGTACACCGTCATCGAACCGACCGTCGAGGGTGAGGGCGAATGGGTCGCCCACCACGACGAAACCGCGAATGCCACGCTGATCTCGAAGACCAATTCCTGGTACAACGGCGCGAACGTTCCCGGAAAACCTCGCCGCGTGCTGTCCTACACCGGCGGGGTCGGCACCTATCGAGAACTCACTCTCGCGGCCGCCGCGGCCGGCTACAAGGGATTCCAGCTGAGCTGACCTTCTCGGATATCCGACCCCTGCGGTCGACCACTGCTCGTCTCACGGCGGCGTACGCACATGTCATCGGGTGAGCACGCGCTGCTACCGCTTTCTCATAGCTCAGGAGGACGATCTCGATGATCGACAACCCGTACTACACGCACGACTTCCACGGTGATTACGACCTGATCGGCATCGGAGCCCTCGACCTCGAGGAGGGTGGCTCGATCCCGGACTGCCGGCTCGCAGTGGCAACGTTCGGAACGCTGAACGAAGCCAAGGACAACGCAATCCTCATCCCCACCTGGTACTCGGGGACCCACCAGATCTGGCGCGACGCATACATCGGTCCTGACCATGCTCTCGACCCGAGCAAGTATTTCATCGTCTGCGTGGATCAGATCGGCAACGGTCTGTCGACGTCTCCCCACAACGTCACCGGCGTCAACGCAGAGATCGCCATGTCGAACTTCCCTCGTGTTCGGATCGGGGACAATGTCGTGGCCCAGGAGCGGCTGCTCCGGGAGCATTTCGGTATCGAACGCCTCGCGTTGGTGACGGGAGGCTCCATGGGAGCTTCAACAGACCTACGAATGGGCGGTGAGGTTCCCCGACAAGGTTCTGCGCGCCGCACCGATTGCCGGTACGGCACGCAACACTCCCGGTGATTTCTTGATCGCGGAGATCATGCGCGAAGCGATCCTGTCGGATCCGGGCTGGAACGGCGGCGAATACACCTCGCATACGCAGGTCGTCGACGGCCTCACCAGGCAGGCTCACATCTGGGGAGTGCTCGGATTCTCGACCGAGTTCTGGAAGCAAGAAGTATGGCGAGCAATGGAGTTCGAATCCCTGGACGCGTTCCTGACCGGATTCCTCGAGCCCTACTTCACGGCGATGGATCCCAACGCACTCCTCACTCAATCCTGGGCCTGGCAACGCGGCGACGTCTCTCGGCATACCGGGGGAGACCTGGCCGCTGCACTCGGACGGATCACCGCCAAGACCTTCGTGATTCCCATCGATGAAGACCAGTTGTTCCCGGTCCGCGACTGTGCTGCCGAGCAGGAACTGATCAAGGGCAGTGAACTGCGCGTGGTCGAAGATGTGCTCGGGCATTTGGGCCTGTTCGCTGTCGCTCCGACCTACATGCCGCAGATCGACCGCCACCTTGCGGATCTTCTCGCGATCGAGGTCTGAAGCGGTGCCGCCACGACAACGGTCCACGTGGGCGGGACGGTAGTGAGTGTGCCCGCCGGCGGTCGTGGCGGCAGAGAACATCGAGATTCTTGCGCGGTTGCCGGCGATGTCGACCTCTATGCGTAGGGCGGGGCAGGTGATGGAACGGGCTCGGCTTCCCCTGGGGGGGGGTTAAGCCGAGCCCGGTGATCCGGTCGCCGTCGACGACCTGATGTCAGTCTCCTGATGGTGGTGTGCACCCCGGATCGCGGCAGTCGGTGGTCCGAGGAGTAGGCGCGGTGCGGACCGCGAGTGCCGATCTCCGGCCGGCGGGGTGGCCGTACCCGCCCCGCTACTGCCGTTGGAGACGGCAGATCGATGTCCTATTCTGGGACATCCATAGAATGTGACGTGCGGCACATTGAGGGGGATGGCAGTACTGCGACCTGCAAGGAAATGTGATGGACAGTGATAACCGCCGGCGCCGCGTGACCACCGCCCGGCATCTCCATGACCTCGCCGGTTCCCCCTCCGAGGACGTCTCACCCCTCATCGCACAGTCATGGCGACGCTCACGTCAGGCGGGTGTCATCCCGGACGGCTCGCACCTTCCACAGCTGCAGTACGTCGAAGACCTCGATCTTCGCCGACGACTGGTGCGATGCGCCCTGCCGATCCTCGATCGGCTCCATGACGACCTGTCCGACATGTCCCTCAGTGTCGCGTTGAGTGACGAGCATGCGCGTGTGCTGGTCCGGCGGGACAATGATCCCGTCCTCGCCGCGAAGCTGGACAAGGTGTACTTCGCTCCCGGGTTCACCTACGCCGAAGAGCTCGTCGGTACCAATGGAGTGGGCACAGCCCTCGAGACCGGGATGGCCGTCTACGTCGACGGCGCTCAGCACTATCACGAATCGATCCAGTATTTCACCTGTGCCGGCGCGCCCATTCACAACCCCACCACCGGCCGTGTCGAAGGACTGATCGACATCACAGGCTTGACCCACACATCGAACCCATTGATGCGCCAGCTCGCCCTTGGAGCGGCTCGTGATATCGAGTCGGCTCTTCGCGCCACGGGATCGATCAAGCAACAGCTCGTGCTCGGCGAGTTCCTCGTCGCCTGTCGGCGCCGGCAGACGGCGGTGTACTCACTCAGTTGCGGTGTTTTCATGTCGAACGAGATCGGCTCGCGCCTTCTCGACCCGATCGACGAGGCTTTTCTCCGCGAGGAAGCACAGTCGATGCTCGATCCGTCACGAGTTGCCCAGTTCGACCTGCGCCTTCCGTCCGGAGGTAGCATCACCGTCAAGCGCACTCTCGTCGAACATGGCGGCGACATCGCCGGCATCGTCTTCGAAGTCGAGGCGACATCGTGTCCCACGAAGATCATGCAACCCCGGCGCACGGTTCCCGTGTTTCCGGGGGTGGCGGGGTCTTCGCTCCAATGGAACCGGTGTCGAGGGGAGTTGACGTCCCTCGCCGTGACAGATGCCAACGTGATCCTCAAAGGTGAACCAGGAAGCGGCAAACTCACTCTCGTTCGGGGCATGCACCTGTACAAGAATCCGCAGGCCCCGATTGTCGTCGTGGATTGCTCTGCTGAAAAGTCCGCTCACGAGGAATTGCGCACTGCGCTCGACTCCGCGGCGACCACGATCGTCCTTCGTCGCATCGACCGACTCGACGCGAGCACCGATGAGCTCTTTGCCGACCTCATATCCGCCGACCAGCACCGATACCCCGCTCGGTGGATCGTCGCGACCACATCCACTGATGGGGAAGCACTTCAGGATTCTGCTCTCGCCGAGCATTTCATCGCCACCGTCGAGGTCCTCGCATTGCGTCATCACCCCGATGACATCCCGGACATCATCCGAATGCACCTTGCACCTCACCGCGAAACCGCTTTCAGCGACGACACGATGCGAACCCTGAAGAAGTACCACTGGCCCGGCAACGTCCGTGAACTGGTCGGCACTCTCAATCACGTACTTCGCGCCAAGCCCGCGGGAACGATCGCAGTAGCTGATCTGCCTCCAGCGCTCAGCTCCGCGCCTCGCCGGACGATGACGGCAATGGAAAGAGTCGAGCGCGATGCCATAGTGGCTGCGCTACGGGACAGCGGTGGCAATCGTGTCGCCGCCGCGAAATTGCTGGGGATCGCAAGGTCGTCTCTCTACCGCAAGATCGACACGTTCGGCATCCACGTGTGATCGCGCAGAATGCGTGATCCGAGAGTCGTCCTATGGCCTTGCGTGCGGTAGCGGTGACTGTCGGAAGGTGCGGCCCTCGCGGCAAGCCCGTGGGAGACGACGGTGTTCGCGCTCGACCTGTTGCACTCAGACCTCGAACAGCGTGGCAACACCACACCGCTGCGGGTGTTTCGACACCCGCAGCGGTGTGGTGTCCGTGCGTCGGGTGGGGATTTCACCCGATCTCGTTGATGTCGTCGTGTGGCTGTTCGGCGAGCGCGCCGGTTACGCGAGCGGTCAACGGATCGAGGTCGATGTCCGGTGCCGCGGCCCGGGATGGAACCGGGGTCAGGAAAGGGCTCGGTAGACGGCGGTCTCCATGTCGAGGTAACCACCGAGCGAGCTGGGGTCGGCGAACGGGAAGATCTGCGTCGCCCAGTAGCCTCCGATCTTGTTGTGCCGGTCGATCCAGTAGTAGAGGTTGGCCAGGCCTGCCCAGGCGAGAGAGCCTGCGGGACGGCCCGTGGGTGCTTCGGTTTCGTTGGTCATGAACGTGTAGCACCAGCCCTTGCGCTGGCCAGGGAAGAACTCGGCGTCGTTCGACAGAGACCTGATGACACCCGGAAGCATCTTCACGGTCAGGTCGCCGAGGTCGTTTCTGGTCGCCCACTCGACGGTGTCGGGGCGGAGGATGACGGTGCCGTCGTCTGCCTCGCCGTCGTTGAGCCACATCCGGATGAAGGTGAGGTAGTCACCGACGGTGGAGAACAGTCCGTGCCCACCCATGTCGACCTCGGGCGGGGTGGGGATGACGAAATCGGTGGCCTGGAGTCCGTCGTCGGTGCGCTGGTGCATGGTCGCCAGACGCGCGCGCATGTCGTCGGACGGAGTGAAGGACGTCGATGTCATGCCGAGGGGGTCGAGGACTCGTGTCTTCAGCGCCTCGCCAAGGCGGGTGCCGACGATGCCTTCGATCACCTGGCCTGCCCAGTCGATATTCGAGCCGTACTCCCACTGGGTGCCGGGATCGAACAGCAGCGGTGTCTCGAGCGCGTCCTTGGTGGCGGTGACGATGCTGGGCTGACCGTGGTTCTCGGCGAGGCGGTTGTACGTCTCGTTGAAGAAGTCGTATCCGAAGCCGGCGGTGTGCAGCAGTAGTTGGCGGGTCGTGATGTCGGTCTTCGGTGCTCGCAGCATCGGCTCGCCGTTCGAGTCGAAGCCCTCGATGACCTGGAGTTCGCCGATCGCGGGCGCGTACTCCTCGGCCGGGGAATCCAGGTCGAGATCACCGGATTCCACGAGTTGCAGCGCCACGGTGCCGGTGAGGGCTTTGGTGGTCGAGAAGATGCTGAAGACGGTGTCATCGGTCATCGGTTGATCGTTGTCGACAGACCGCACCCCAGCGGACTCGATGAACAGGGTTTCCTGGTCGTTCGTCATGCCCGCTACTACTCCGGGCACGGCACCGCTGTTCACCGTGGTGTGGATGACTTCGCGGGCTGAGTCGACGACGCGTTGGGTATCGGACATGGGGGTTGTTCCTCTCGTTCGGCCGACAGTGACGCTGCTCCAAGTTTCACAAGAGTGTGATGGGTGTCTCAACCGACGCAGCGGCGCAGTTTCGCTCTGTTTCCCCGCCGAATGGCGGGTCCCTCGGTCGAGCGGCCGCCGTATCCTCGATCCGAGTCTTCGAGGAGGTGACGTGACGATGGCCCGAGCCGTGCCCCGTCCACCATTCGATGCCGAACTCAAGGCGGGATTGGCTGTGGTAGGCGGTATGTTCCCTCCGACCATCACTGCGGACCTGATCGAGTTCATGCGTACGTCCTATGCGTCCCCTCCGATGGACGAGGAATTCGACCGCCGACGGATCGCGGTGAACGACGTGACCTTCCCCGGGGGTGATGGCGCTGCCGTCAACGCTGCGGTGCTTCGTTCCCGGGACTTCAGCGGGCCCCGTCCTGCGGTGCTGTACGCGCACTCCGGAGGATTGATGTTCGGAGACATGTTCAGCGGCCTGGACCTGGTGCTGGACTGGGTGACCGAACTGGGGGCGGTTCTTGTCACGGTCGAATATCGTTTGGCCCCTGAGTATCCCGACCCCTACCCGCGTGAGGACATGTATGCCGCCCTGGAGTGGTTGGCTGCGCATGTCACCGATCTGGACGTGCGGGCGGACCGGATCCTGGTCGCAGGTGCCAGCTCCGGTGGCGGACTGGCAGCCGGTCTCGCGCTGGCTGCGCGGGACCGCGGTGGTCCCCGGTTGTGTGGGCAGGTGCTCGACTATCCGATGCTCGACGACCGGTGCACGACCGCTTCGATCGAGCAGTTCGACGGTATCGGTGTGTGGGACCGGATCAGCAACGAAACCGGCTGGACCGCCCTGCTGGGTGAGCAGCGGGGCACCGACCTTGTCTCGCCGTATGCAGCCCCGGCCCGCGCGCAGAATCTGCGCGGATTGCCGCCGGCCTTCATCGACGTCGGTGCGGCCGAGATCTTCCGGGACGAGGCGATCGACTATGCCAACAGGATCTGGCAAGCCGGTGGCGATGCCGAGTTGCACGTATGGTCCGGCGCCTTTCACGCGTGCGACATTTTCGCCCCGCACACCAGAGTGGGCCGGTCCATAATCCGGACCCGCAACACCTGGGTCGAGAAAATCCTTGCGGACTGAGGGCAGGAACGAATATGCAAGAGCTACTCGGACGGATCGCCCGCCTCGATCCCAGCGCCAGTTTGGGTCTGCGTGTCATCGCGTGCTTCGACGAGTTGATCGTCGGCAACGTCAACACCCGTGCCCTGCTCGCAACCGCTGCCGCGCTGGCCGGTTGTACTGCAGGGTTCCGGCAGAGCGTCCCGCCGCGGACTCTACGAGTCACTCCGAAAGGAGAAGCAGTGCAGGGTCAATCGCCGACAGATCCTTCGAATCTGCACGTGGCGTCGGAGGACGGCATCGACGTCTGGCTCGAACGCGGCGGTGCTGCTGGGCCGAACGACGCACTCATCCTCGAGCGCTTGGCACTGGCTGTGCGGATCCGGAACGGGCGTGGAGCCCGGGAGATCGACAATCGCCGCCACCTCGGCATACTCACCGGTCGCGAGAGCATTCCCGACGAGCGCTTGACCGCGGCGAGTGCGCTCGGATTGTCGGCAACGGGCCTGTATCGCCTCGTTGTGGCACCGCTGTTCGCGGTGTGGCGCAATCATCCCGCCGGCCCGGAGGACGTGATCGCCACCCCGTTCGGTCCGGTCCACGCCATCGTTGTGCCGGAGCGGTACCCGCCGTTCGGCGCTTCGCCGTGCGGTATCGGAACAGCCACGCCGCCGGACTCGTTGGATCGGTCGTTCCGGACCGCGATGGTCGCTCTGCGCCTGTGCCGAACCCCGAAGGAACCCCAGGTTGTGGCCGACTCCTACGGGGGTCTGATCGAACTGCTTGCCGACGCCGATGAGCACGCTCCGCACAGCGACGCCGACCGTGTCGAGGCCATCGCACACTACGCCTGGGGGATGGCGACGATCGATGCCGTCGTCGCTGCGCAGTCCGTTCGGGAAGCGGCGCGACTGCTCAACATCCACCACAGCACGCTTCAGAGCAGGATCGATACCATCACTGCGACACTCGGTTTCAACCCGTTCGAGGGATTCGGGCGCAGCCGGCTCGGGGCAGCGTTCCTGCTGCATCGCTTGCGTACGTCGACGGTCCTCGACCTGCCGGCGGCTGCGGCACCCGGCAATGTCGCCGTGCTCGGTCCTGCTCGCCGCGCGACGGTATGAGGCCGTCAACGCTTCATGATGTGGTCTCGGTCATCTCGGTGCCGGTTCGGTGCGTTGGCGTGTCGGTGATCGCCGGAAGCGGCACAGCGTTGTGCGGGTGATGTCCCTGCGACGTCAGCTCCGGGCGGCGGAGCCGTCTTCATCCCAGTCGGGCAGGGCCGGCACTCGGGTGGCGAGGGCGGTATCGGCGACGATCAGTACGACTGCGATTGCGCGAGCCAGAGGCCGGATTACGAGGCTGGAAATCACCAGAGAACGGTCTTCCTTGGTCGTATGTCGTTCGGTGGAGCCGAGGCGTCCCGTCGGGAGAACGGGTCTGCCGATCGCGATCAGACCTGCCATCTACGTGCCGGAGGTGATCGTCCGGGCGGTTCAGCTCGGACGACAGCAGCGGTAATCGAGTATTCAACTATAATTATGCTACCCGGTTCCGAAAATCAAGTCGATCATGTCACGCGCCGAACGAGCAGCCGGACTCCCGAATCGGTCTCTGTGAGCGGCACTGCCCTCGTTCGTGGGAAAGCGTAAAGAGGATTCCGATAAGGGAGAGCGCTCCGACGGTGGGAGCGATCGGCGTACCGGCTGTCCCGCAAGCAAACACCGACGAACGGCATCGATGGGACATGGCGGGCCCTTCAATCGAACGGATAGGACACAACCCGCCCTACACGGGTCGGCGTGGAAGTTCCCGGATGCCCTGCCCGTTGGAGGGGGCAGGCAGGGCATCCGGGGCGGGGTCGGTTCACCGACCGGGAACCACGGTCCGCCTACAGGGGGTGACGGATCGTGGTGGTGTTGCAAGATCGTCTTTATCGGTCGCATCGCGCGTCGCCTATATTTACGGTACCGAGTACCCAAAATCAAGTCTCGGGTCGAAAAGAGGGGGGGAATGCGATGGCTACCGGCAGACGTGGGCGTCCTCGGGTGTCGTCTCGCGCGCAGGTCGAGGTCGCCGCGTTCGAACTGTTCCTCGAACGAGGCTATGCGGAGACGTCGATCATGGATATCGTTGCGGCCGCGGGGATCAGCAAGACCACCTTCTTCCGGTACTTCTCCAGCAAAGCGGCACTCGTGTGGTTTCCTTTCGAGGAAAGTACCCGCGATCTCCAGCGCTCCTTCGGCACGGTTGACGACGAGGTGCCGGTCATGGAGGCGATCCGGGCCGGGGTGATCGATACGGTAGCGGCCCGACTCGACGACGAGGGCGTCTGGACCGCCCAGATTCGGATCCTCGACGCCTCACCGGAATTGCAGGCCGAGGGTGCTCAACGGTGGTTGGTGTGGTCCGAGGTCGTCTCGACGTTCGTTGCGTCCCGTATCGGTACGCGTCCGGCGGCGGTGGTGCCGGCTGCTGTCGGGGGTGCGGTGCAGTCCGTGGTGCTCGCCGTCCTGCGCGAGGGAGTGAGGTCTCCCGCATCCCCCGGTGAGGTGTTGACCACTCTCGATAAGTCGTTGGCTTCGCTGGGGAACAGCCTGCAGAAGTGGATCGACGAACAACCTTACAAGTAAGGCGCATCGGCCTCCTCTGCAGTGGCGGACCTACGTGCGAGATGTACCCGAGGTCCAGTGACGTGCGCATCATCGATGTACCGGATCGATGCACCGCCGGTGGCGGTGGTGGTCTGCCCCCGGACGGGACCCACCGTTTCCCGACCCGTCGCCGTCCGGAATGCCGGCCGTCGATCGTGAGGCGCCGCATCGTGCCGACCCGCAGGCCAGGCAGGGTTCGTCGCCGCTCGACCCAATGGGAACTGATGAAGTATCTGGCCGGTGATGCGCGTGGCGCCGCTGGGTTCGGTATTCGCGACACTTCGAGGGATCGGAGTGGGTGCGCAGGTGCGAGGCGCACTTGTTCGGATATCGAACTGCATCGCAGGTCGTGCCGGTGATGCACATCTCAAATATTGCTCGCACACGATTCGTTCGCGCACGACTGAGTCCGGTATGCTCGTCCTGTGACCACAGGTGACCTCGCTTCGATCGGGAACGACGACCTCCTGGCGTTGGACCGGCAGGTCTGCTTCGCGCTTGCCGTTGCCAACCGGGCCGTCCTGGCTGTCTACCGGCCTATCCTCGAGCCTCTAGGCCTCACTCACCCGCAATACCTGGTGATGTTGGCGCTGTGGGAGAAAGCTCCGATGTCGGTCAAGGCGATCGGCGAAGCGCTGGCTCTGGACTCGCCCACGCTCTCGCCTTTGTTGAAGCGCCTCGAAGCCTCACAGCTGATCACTCGTTCGCGCAGTCGTGTAGACGAACGTCAACTGGTCATCGATCTCACTGCCCAAGGTCGAGCCCTGCGGAACGAAGCCCAGAAAGTCCCGGTCGCCGTGGTCGAGAAGCTCGGTGTTTCGCCGGCGGAGCTCCAGGAGCTGCATCGGGCACTGACCCTTCTCAATGATGCTGCAGCACATGCAATAACCAGTTCGGATCGACGTCCGTCCCGAGATCCATCCGAGCCACCGGATACAACGAAGGGAACGCTGTGACGACCCCGCTTCGCACACGACCTACCGTAATTCAGCGCCTGGCCTATGTGGTTGGCCGCCCCCTGCCTCCGCAGATGCAGGACTGGGTCCGTAACGACATCCTGGGGCCGGGCGGCGTGCGCCGCTATCTCCTCAGGTGGAATGTACCGGTCATCCCGCTGCTGCTGTTGTTCCTGCTGATCCCGGGACCGGTATGGATTCCCGTCTCCATGATGATGTTGCTGCTCTTGCCCTGGACGTACTTTTCTGTGGCGTTGATGAGCATCTGGCAACGTCATCGACTTCAGCAACACGGTCTCGATCCTGATCTGCTCGGTGCGAAGGCGCAGGCGCGTGCCTCGCGTGAACGCGAGGACTACGAACGTCGGTTCGGTCGCGCAGCCTAGTACTACAGCTGTAGATCGAGCTCAAGGATGCGCTGACCTGCGGTTCTGATGATATATCCGAGCTCGTTGCTGATGCTGTCGCCGCCAGATCGACCAATCCAAGACCCGACTACCACCGAGATGTAATGGCGTCAGCACCAGAGCGACGAACAACCGTCGGAATTCATTGATGCTCAACCGAATCAACGAGGAATTACCCTGCTCGACGGTGCGCTGGGTAGCAGTGGCCGCAGCGAGAAACGCGTGGGCGAGCATGACCAGAACGGTCCAGCGATGCCAGGACGTCCACGTGCGAAGCTGATGTTGATCCAATCCCGTCAGGCCTTTGCCGGTCTGGAAGGATTCCTCGACGGTCCAGCGGCGACCGGCGACGCGCACCAACTCGGCCAACGTCACTGGGGCGGGGCTGTAGCAGTGGTAGTAGGCCAACTCCCCGGTCGTGTCGTTGCGGCGGGCGAGCACCGAGCAGTGCCCACCGCAGGCGGGGGCATCGGTGGTGTCGATCCACGCCCACGAATACCAGCGCGGCCCCTTGGCTCCGTCCCCGGCCGACAGTCGCCGCCACGCTCGTCGTGGCAGCGCAGCAACAAGTTCGTCGACACGACACCGACCGCTGACGGTGTCCACCTTCCGGTTGCAGCCGATCGCCAGGACGTACCCGATCTGCCTTTCCTGCAATGCCGTTCGCAGGTCCGGGCAGGAACCGTAGACTTCGTCGCCGGCGACCCATGCGGCAGGGGTGCCGGCGTCGAGAGTGCGGGTGATCATTTCGGTGGCCAGGGCGGGCTTGGTCGCGAACTCCACATCCTCGGGCACTCCGGCGTCGGTGCGGCGGTCGTGGTCCTCGGCCCACGAGCGTGGTAGGTACAGGGCACGGTCGATCAGAGCATGGCCTTTCGAGCTGGTGTAGGTCATGTAGACGGCAACCTGGCAGTTCTCGATCCGCCCGGCGGTGCCGGAGTACTGGCGCTGTACCCCGACGGTTTTCGTGCCCTTCTTCACGTGCCCGGTTTCGTCGACGACGAGCACCGCGTCGGGTTCGGCGAACGCGTCGATGATCATCGCTCGGAGGTCGTCGCGGATCTCGTCGGCCTCCCACGTGGCCCGCGACAGTAAGTGCTGCAACTTGTCCGGTGTGGCATGTCCTGACAGTTCGGCCATCGTCCAGCAGTTCTTGGTTTCCAGCGATGAGAGCACCCCTACGACGAACGCGCCCGCGTTCCGTGCCGCTTCACGGCGGGCGAACCGGGGCGTGATCGTGTCGATCAGCGCGTCCAGGCGCTGTCGCCAGCGTTGATGGTCTACCCTCAAACCCGCGGTTGCCGTGGGTGTCTTCGATGACTTCACAAACCACGAATCATGCCCCGGCAGCCGCCTTCACCAGCGTCAACGCGCCGCAATCCCGACAGATCAGCGATCTACGGCTGTAGTACTAGGCAATGTCCGCAACCCTGACGCGGAGTCAGGGTTGCGGACCGGCGCCTATCTCACCCATGTCGGCGGGTTGTCGGGCAGCAGGGCCATCCCCGGTGTAACCGGAGGGTGAGTGTGTACTGCATATGGCGGCGACAGTCGTCGTTCGGAGTAGCGGTGCTGCGCAAGCCGGGGAGAAGAAGATCAACTCGTCGGCGGTGACGACGACGATGTTCAGTCCCCGGTCGCCGCGATCTCCGTCGACCCCCAGGGCTCCGCAGTCTGGTGGGCCTCACGTGTCGAGGAACTGCCGTTTATGATCGACCAGGTCCACGACAACCTCGACGTGCTACGTAATCTCGACAAGTTGCCCGGCATCAAGCACGTCTATGTCGACACCCCGGGCTGGATCGACCTGTCCGGTGCCGACGACGGCACCGATGTCCTCGGCACCGGTAGTTCCGCCGACGCGTTGCGCGCGGTGCTCGAGGTCGCCGATCTGGTCATCGTTCCGATCGAACCCGAGCCGCTGTGTCTCGATCCCACCGCGCGCACGATCAAGCAGGTCATCGAACCGCTCGGCAAGAAATTCATTGTCGTGGTGAACAATTGGGATCCCCGCGACGGCAAGGTCGACCTCGAACAGACCCGCGAGCCTGCAGTAGTGCACTGCTTGATAGCCGCGGCGGTGCGGTGATGGTCGCGCTCAGTCGGATTTGTCGAACAACGACAGGAACCTTTTTCGTGGGTTCAGGTGCCGGTCATTTCGTGTGGTTCGAGGAGAGGGTGAGGGCTGTCGTGATTGCGAATCCTGCTATCCACTCCGGGATTGCGCGGTAAAAGCTCGAGGTGACCTGGTAGGGGCCGTTGGCGTGGAGCGCGGCGTAGGCGACGATCCAGGTGCGCACCTCATGGGACGAGTGGCCGGCCTGCTCGACGAACCAGTCATTGGTCCACGTGTCGATTTGTTCGAGTTCGCCGGATGCCAGAATCTCGAGAAGATGCTGGTCCCAGTGGGGGTTCAACGGCTGAATGGTGGCGGTACCGGCAGCGAAGTCTCGACCGGCGGTGATGACGCGTTGTTCGCGGGCCTTGCGTTCGGCGTCGCTCGGATTGCGGCCGTCGATCAACCGTTCGCGCACCTGCTCAGGCGAGCTGGTGAACTGCGGAATCGGTGGGTCGTGGGAGAGCCCTCCGGATCCGACGAACACGACGCGTTTGTCCAGTTTGTTGGCTGCTCGTCCGACAGCTTCGCCGAGCAGCCGAACTCGGCTGACGGGGCCGAGGGGTTCGGGGACGGAGTTGATGAAGATCGGCACGGTCGGTACTGCGATGATCGATCCGACGAGTAGTTGTAGAGCCTGGGCGAAACCGTGGTCGACGTGCATGCGTTCGGAGAACGCGGCGTCGATACCGCTGTCGAGTACTTCGCGCGTAATAGTGCGGGCGGCGTCGCGGTCGACGTCGAGGGGGCCTGCGCTGGGGCGTAAGGCGATGGAGATGGCCGGGGTGGATCGGCTCGATGCGCTGTACACCGCGATCGACGCCGTGCGGCGCGGTGGAACGATCTCGATCAGCGGGGTCTACGGCGGCATGAAGGATCCGCTGCCGATGATGACGATGTTCGACAAGCAGCTGCAGCTGCGTATGGGTCAGTGCAATGTGCGGCGGTGGACCGAGGATTTGCTGCCGCTGGTCGACGATCCCTCGGACCCGCTGGGCGTGCTCGACCTCGAGACGCACACTGCGCCGCTGGATGGGGCGCCGGCGATGTACGAGAAGTTCCAGAAGAAGAAAGACGGCTGCATCACGGTGGTCCTCAAGCCGTAGCCCCGGCCGGGCGGCGCGACTTCCCCGTGGGATCGGGCTCGGACGGTCATGCCTCGACCGTGGTCCGGTGGTCATGGGCGCAGTGCGCTATCCAGTGATGTGCTTGTGGTGACATGCGGACCGAACGGGCGGTACCGACGGTTCGCGAAGCACGACAGTGAATCCCTGGCTCTGCCGTCGAATGTCGGTGCCGCGGGCTAGCGTCGAGTGTGTCCACCCGGCGGAGGAGCAGCGATGAGCGCGGTCACCACGAATCAACCTCTCGGCACCCCCACCTGGATCGACCTGGGCATCCCGGATCTCGACCGGGCGATGGCCTTCTACGGGTCGGTCTTGGGTTGGGAGTTCGACATCGGACCGGAGGAGTACGGCAGGTACACGATGTGTCTGCTCGGCGGCAAAAAGGTCGCCGCGCTGATGCCGAATCTGGACGAGAACGCGACGGAGTTCTGGTGGAACGTCTACCTGGCGACTTACGATGTCGATGCGACGGTCGCTCGGTCCGTCGCTGCGGGCGGCGCGCTGCTGACGGAGCCGATGGACATCGCCGACCAAGGTCGGATGGCGATAGTGCGGGATCCGTCCGGTGCGCAGTTCGGCCTGTGGCAGGGACGGGCACATGTCGGTTGCGAGCTCGTGAACGAGCCGAACACATTGTTACGCAACGACTTGGTGACCCCGAACCCCGGTCCGGCGCGGGAATTCTACGCGGCGGTGTTCGACTTCATCTGGACGGGAACGACGACCTGCCCGGCGTGGATTTCACCTTTCTGCGCAGACCGGATGGGCACGAGATCGGCGGCATCGTGGGTGACCCGTCCGCCGCGGCGTCCTCCTGGGGCACGCTCTTCCAGGTAGTCGATAGCGACGTGGTCGTCGCCGCGGCCCGGGCCGGCGGGGGTACCGCGGACGATCCAACGGATATGCCGTACGGGCGGACTGCGGAGGTCACCGATCCGTTCGGTGCGAAGTTCACAGTGGGTTCCCCGCTGCGGGGTGTACAGGGGTAGACGCTCCAATCGTGCTATCTGCCCGCAGTTGGTGCGTGCTCGGTGGCGCCGACAGTGATCGCGGCCCGTCGGCCTGGGTGCTTTGAAGAGGCGGCAGCGCCGCTCCTTGCGAGCGTCGCTTCCTTTCGGCTTTTGCGTTGAGCGGATCCGCCATCGGATTGTTGGTCAGAGTGGAAGCAAGGTGTGCGGGGAGTCGAGGGGTTATAGCCTCCACAACCGCAGCAATGCTGCGCGCAGGCTCGGGGAGATGACACGGTGATCGTTGTGCAGGCGCGGGTTCGGGTGGCCGTGCTCGGCGAGGCTTCGCGCGGCGTCCGCTATTGAGATGGGGTCGAGGTCGGTGCGGACGCGTAGCCGGTAGGCCACCGCAGAGCGGGTGTGGGGGATGCGGTGCGGGCCGGTGTCGACGACGGCCGGCGGATGCAGCCGGGTGTCGTCGACGCTGATCCGGAGGATGACGTCGCCGGGCTGCAGGAGGGTGCGGCGGTCGGGACCGGGAGTGTTCTGGCGGATCCATGCGGTGCGGTAGCGCGGAGCCGACCCGTTTCGGCCGGTGGTGGTTGCGGCCCATGATGTTTCGTCGTCGTTGGTGCGGGTGTAGTCGCTGAGGTGCCGTAGGAACATCCGGCGCACGGGGGTAGGAAGAAAATCGTGACCGGTGCGGGTGCGGCTGCCGATCCCTGTTAGGGGCACCACTCGTCCGATCTGCCAGATCGCGGTGGCACTGTCGAGGAATACGTCGTCGACCACGACAGTGTCTTCGAGATCGTCGAGGAAGGCGTGTGCGGCGGCGATGGCGTCGGGGTCGTCGGTGATCAGCGCGGTTTCGTCGGCCACGGTGGAGCTGATCGAGGCGCTGGCAGGGCCGACGATCACCGTCTCGCCGGTGAGGATCAGGCCGGTGTGCAGGTTCGGAGTCGACAGCACGCGCACGCCGGCGTTGAGGAAGTGGGCGAGGACGGTGGGGGAGGTGGCGTGCGCGCGGACGGCGGGTCGTGCGGCGTTGACGATGAGTTGGTCCCCGGCGCGCAGTGGTAGCAGGTCGGGGGCGGTGTGGTCGAGGTAGGCGATGGCGACACGGTGGGGACCGGGTCCGCGGAGGGTAGCGGTGATGTGTGGCCAGGGGTGGGGTGCGTGCAGGGTCGTACCCACGGTCGGCACGGTAGCGAAGGATGATGCGGTGCGCGGGCTAGTGTCCTGAGTCGTAAATTATCCACCAGTTGATACTGTTGGGTATGGCGACTCGGGGTCCGCGTGCTGCGGTGATTGTTCTCAGTGACGCGGAGCGGGCCGAGTTGGAGGGCTGGGTTCGCCGTCGTACGAGTGCGGCGGGGTTGTCGGCGCGGTCGAGGATCGTGCTGGCCTGCGCGGACGGTGGATCCAATTCTGAAGTGGCGCAACGACTCGGTGTGGACCGTTCGACGGTGCGGCGATGGAGGGATCGGTTCGTCGAGGCTCGCTGCGATGGGCTCCTCGACGAACCGCGCCCGGGCCGGCCGAGGACGGTGAGCGACGCAAAGATCAAGGACCTGATCACCGCGACGCTCGAATCGACACCGAAGGATGCGACGCATTGGTCGACACGGTCGATGGCGGATCATCTCGGCATGTCGCAGTCCACTGTCTCGAGGGTGTGGCGAGCGTTCGGCCTGGCTCCGCACAAACAGGACTCCTGGAAGCTGTCGAAGGATCCGCTGTTCACCGAGAAGGTTCGTGACGTCGTCGGCCTGTACCTGAACCCGCCGGAGCGGGCTTTGGTGCTGTGCGTGGACGAGAAGACCCAGATCCAGGCGTTGGACCGGACGCAACCGATCTTCCCGATGCTGCCAGGCACGCCGCAACGCGCCAGCCACGACTATGTCAGGAACGGAACGTCGAGCCTGTACGCGGCGCTCGACATCGCCAGTGGGAAGGTGATCGGCTCCCTGCACGCCCGGCACCGTGCCACCGAGTTCTTGGCGTTTCTTCGCAAGATCGATGCCGAGGTGCCCGCAGATCTCGACGTGTGCCTTGTGATGGACAACGCCTCGACCCACAAGACCCCGGCCGTCAAGCGCTGGCTCACAGCGCATCCCAGATTCGTTATCCACTTCACGCCTACGAGTTCATCGTGGATGAACTTGGTGGAGCGGTGGTTTGCGGAGCTGACGAACAAGAAGCTTCGCCGCTCCGCCCACCGATCCGTGCGACACCTCAACGCCGACATTCGCGCCTGGATCGATACCTGGAATGAGAATCCGCGACCCTATGTGTGGGTGAAGACCGCGGATCAGATCCTCGAATCCATCGCGAACTACTGCGACCGAATTAACGACTCAGGACACTAGCCGGCCCGTTGCAATCATCGCTTCCAGATGGGCCGAGATTTCGACGCTTACGCTGTTGGCTCGTCGCAGATTGCCAATGTTGTTGTCAGGAAGGCGAAGTGATTCTGCTGGAACCGGTATTCGGTTCCCGATGGTGGGCGCTCCCTTGCCAGCAGGCCAATGAGGCCGGGCGGTGCCCTGATCCACGGTGACATCCGATCTACTCGATTAGTTGGACTGATTGGTTCGACCAACCTGACCGTATGAGTCAAGGAGTCGAACCAAAAGCCTTGGACAGGCATAGAAACTGTTGATTTACAGATCGACATAACGGCGCAATACGGCGCAATTGCCAATGGGGGCTGTGAAACATCGGCACAATATGGCGCAATTGGCGGATGTCTTCAACGCTGTCGAGTCGGTTGGCGAAGGCGGGGCAGTTGATGGGGTTCTGCCGTTCGACTCGAGCGGTCCTCGAATCGGAGGCGTGCAATCACCGCCGGGTCGAGGTGGAGCGTGTTCGCCGATCCGAAGCAGAATCGACAGCACGTGCACCGCGGTTGCTTACACCGCTTCGGGATGAGCCGCTCCACAGTGCTTGTCGGATCACCTTCACAGCGAGGAACGTGCCCAACCCGCATGACCGGCGCAGCAAATGTGAGTGCTTCGACCCATGGGGCGGCTCCTCGGCGAGCCGGAACCAGTCGCGCACCTCTTGAGCTTCCTCGTCACTTCGTCCCCCGGCCGGGTGGGAGTCGGCTGATGTTGCGTACTGCGAGGTCCAGACCGTCGAGGACTTGTTGTGCGGTGTACTCGGTTGCGTCGGAGGCGGTGTCACGGTGTGGCGGGATGTTCAGTGGAAACACTCCTTTTCGCAATGTTCCGAAATGTCGGACCGTGCAGTGCCTCGGGACAATGTCGGAAGTGTGACTATTCCGACAGCGTCCGTGGCAAAGGAAATGGAAGCAGCGGCTACGGAGTACGACGTATACCCGCGGGGCGGAGGTCGACCCGTGGCGAGAGTTAGTTGACGCCGGGGCCGGCAATGGAGCGTGTCATGCGACCATCCCGCTATTCGTGGTGTCATGGGAATTCTCGATGCCTCCTGCGGCATGTTCGATGAGGGTCAGCACTTCCGCCGCGACACTGACGGCGATCGAGGCGGGCCGTTTGTCGGTGATTTCTGGCACGCCGATGGGGCAGCGGATGCGCTCTAGGTTGCCGAGGCCGGCTCCGCTGAGTTTCTTGCGGAAGTTGGTCCATTTGGCTGAAGACCCGATCAGACCGATTGACCCCAGTCCAGCGGTCCGCAGCGCGGCATCACAGATCGCCAGGTCCTCGGCGTGGTCGTGGGTCATCACCAGGATGTGGGTTCCCGCTGGAAGTCCCTCGAGCGCCTGCTCGGGGAGCAACGAATGGTGACGGGTCATGACCCGTGCAACGGCGTCGTCGACGAACTTCAGGCGCTCGGGTGCGAACTGCGGTTCCCGAGAGTCGACGAGATACAGGTCCAAGTCGTGGCGGGCGAGGATGCGGGCCAGTTCGAGTCCGACGTGGCCGAACCCGAACACCGCGACCGCGGGCGCTGTGGCCATCGGTTCGAGCAGGAGGGTGACCTCGCCGCCGCAGCATTGCACACCGTGCTGATAGGGCGCCTTGTCGGACAGCGCGATCGTCACCAACTCCGGTGACGAGCCCAGGCTGCGGGCCCGCTCGATGGCGACCTCCTCGAGGTTGCCGCCGCCGACGGATCCGAATGTCGCGTCGGCGGTGACCACCATCTTCGCGCCGGCCTCGCGCGGTGCGTGACCGCGCACCGCTGCGACGGTCACGAGAACTCCGCTCACGCGGTCGCGGCGCAGGCGTTCGAGCGTATTCATCCAGTCCATACCGTGCTCCGATCACCCGTGCCAGCGGCCTCGCGCACTCGGCAGACCGCCCAAAAGACCTGCTCGGGCGTCGCGGGAGAAGCGAGGTCGACACTGGTCCCGGGCGGGCCGAACGCCGCGACGGCGTCGCGGATCGCTTCGCGCGCGGACATGGCGAGCATGAACGGCGGCTCACCGACAGCTTTCGATCCGTACACCGCGCCGTCTTCCGTTGCATTCTCGAGCAACTTCACGTTGAACACTTCGGGAACCTCGGAAAAGCTCGGCAGTTTGTAGGTGCTGGCGCCTTGGGTCTGCAGGCGGCCACGGTGCGGGCCGTTGCTTTCGTCCCACCTCAGATCTTCAAGGGTGAGCCAGCCCAGCCCCTGAATGAATCCGCCTTCGAGCTGTCCGATGTCGATCAGCGGTGAGAGGCTGTCACCGACGTCGTGGACGATGTCGACACGACGGAAGGTGTAAGCGCCGGTGAACCCGTCGACCTCGACTTCCGTGGCGGCAGCGCCGTAGGCGAAGTACTTGAACGGTCTCCCGCGCATCGCGGCGCCATCCCATTCGATGCCTTCGGTACGGTAGTAGCCGGCCGCGGAGAGCTGGATCCGCGACAGGTATGCGGTGGCGATCTTCTCCTCCCACGTAGTGCCCGCGACACCGTCGAGACGGGCAAGTATCTGCTCGCACGCGTTCTTGACCGCGGCACCGTTGAGATCTGCGCCGGACGAGGCGGCGGTGGCGGACGTGTTGGGGACCTTGTCGGTGCGTGTCGGCGCCAGCCGGATCTTCTTCATCGGGATCCCGAAGGCGGTGGCCGCGACCTGCAGCATCTTTGTGTGCAGGCCCTGCCCCATCTCGGTGCCGCCGTGGTTGATCAGGACCGAGCCGTCCTTGTACACGTGGACAAGAGCACCGGCCTGGTTGAAAGCGGTCAAGTTGAACGAGATTCCGAACTTCACCGGTGTGAGCGCCAGGCCGCGTTTGCGGTGGGGTTCGTCTCATTGAACGCCGCCACCTCTGTGCGGCGGGTGGCCAGGTCGCCGCACTCGGCGAGTTCGGTCCAGATCCGGTCGAGTCGTTCGGGGTGACGGACCGGCTGCCCATATGGCGTCGTCTGACCGTCTCGGTAGAAATTGTGGTGCCGTAACTCGACCGGGTCGATGCCCAGCAGTGGGGCGCAGCGGCCGAGGATGTCCTCGATGACCAACATGCCTTGGGGACCGCCAAACCCGCGGAACGCGGTCTGGGATGTCTTGTTGGTCCGAGCGATTCGCCCCGTTGCTCGCAGGTTCGGGATCCAGTAGGCGTTGTCAACGTGGCACAACGCGCGAGAGAGGACGGGTTCGGACATATCGAGACTCCACCCGCCATCAGAGGTGAGCTGTGTGTCCAGGGCGACGATGCGCCCGGTGTCGTCGAAGCCGGCGCGCCACGTGGTGTGGAAACCGTGTCGCTTACCGGACATCGTCATGTCGAGGTTGCGAGTTAGGCGTACGCGCACTGGACGGCCCGTGAGGGTCGCCCCGAGCGCGGCGATGGCGGCGTAGCCGTGTGGCTGCATCTCCTTTCCTCCGAAAGCTCCGCCCATTCGCAGGCACTGCACCGTGACCTCGTTGCTGCGGATACCGAGGACGTGCGCCACGATTTCCTGGGTCTCGCTCGGGTGTTGGGTGCTGGACTGGATGAACACCTGGCCGCTCTCGTCGACGAGGGCGAGGGAGGCATGTGTTTCCAGGTAGAAGTGCTCCTGCCCGGAGAACTCGAACTCACCGGAGAACACGTGGGCGGCGTCCGCGAGGCCCGCATCGACATCGCCGCGGTCGAGCTGGAATGCGTTGCCCTGGAAGCTCTGCGCAGCAATCGCTTCCCGGACCGTGATGATCGAGTCGAGTTGCTCGTACCGCACGTTGACGGCCGCGGCACCGAGTCGCGCGGCTTCGAGGGTGTCGGCGAGGACCCAGCAGATCGCCTGTCCGTAGAACATGACCTCGTCGGGGAACAAGGGTTCATCGTGCTTGATGCCGCCGTCGTTGACACCGGGTACGTCGTCGGCGGTCAGAACTCGTACGACGCCCGGGACCGTCAGTGCTGGTGCAGGATCGAGTTCAGCGACGCGCGCGTGCGCGTAAGGAGCCCGGGCCGGAAAGGCATGCAGGACGTTCATCGTGCGCTCGACAAGGTCGTCGGTGTAGAGAGCCTGCCCGGTCACGTGCAGGCCTGCGCTCTCGTGAATCATGCGGATTCCCACGCTCATGCTCGCGTCCCCTCGAGTTCGCTGTGGAACTTCACGAGCGCCTGGCCGAGCATCGCGGACCGGTAGGCCGCGGTGGCGCGGTGATCGTCGAGTGGTGTTCCTTCCGATGACAGGACCGCGGCCGCAGCACGGACGGTCTCCTCGTTCCACGATTTGCCGAGGAGGGCGGCTTCGGCCGCGCGGGCACGGATCGGAGTCGCTGCGACCCCGCCGACCCCGATCGCGGCCCGCCGTACGCGGCCTTCCTCGATATCCAAGGCGAGTGCAACGGCGATGCTGGAGATGTCGTCGAAGCGGCGTTTGGCGACCTTGTGGAACGCGGTCAGTCCGGCGAGGGGCCGGGGAATGCGCACCGAGACGATCAGTTCATCGCTGCGCCGTACGCTCTGCCGGTAGCCGGTGAAGTAGTCGGCGAGTGGGACGATTCTGCGGCCTTCTGTCGAGACCAACTCGACCTCGGCGTCGAGCGCAAGGAGGGCGGGGGCCATGTCACCGATCGGTGATCCGGTTCCCAGGTTGCCACCGATGGTGGCGGCGTTGCGAATCAGTCGTGATGCAAACTGGGGGATCAGCTGCGCCAGCAGAGGAACCGTGCCGTCGAGGCGGCGCTCTATCTCGCTCAAGGTGAGCGCGGCACCGATCTCGACATGGTCGTCATCGACGAGCAGATGGCGCAACTCTTCCAGGTGCCCGATGCCAATCCGAAGTGCGGGACGGGCTCCGCCGATATTGGCTTCGACCGCCACATCCGTCGAACCGGCCACCGGCCGCGCCGAGGGGTCCGCCGCGATCATCACGAGTGCCTCGCTCAGGTCGCCGACACGAATGTAATCGGCGAAGCGTGTGGCGACGAGTGCAGGCGGCGGATCGAGCCTGCGTGAGGTCAGGGGATCATTGTCGTCAACCGATCCGATGGAGTTGGCGGCGTCGCGGATCGGCCGGTATCCCGTACACCGGCAAAGGTTGCCGCTCAGTGCGTGGATGTCGAAGTCCTCCCCGCGGTCCGGGCGGTAATACTCGGCTGCCATGCTGCAAACGAATCCCGGTGTGCAGTAGCCGCACTGGGAACCGCCCTTGATGGCCAGCTCGTTCTGTACTGGGTGCAGATCGTCGGGGGTGCCGAGGCCCTCGGCGGTGACAACCTCTTGCCCTGTCAACGCCTGTGCCGGCATGAGGCAGGCGTTGACAGCCACCCACTCGGTCGGTGCTGCCACACCGGGGCGTGCGAGGAGGATCGCGCAGGCGCCGCACTCACCCTCGGCGCAGCCTTCCTTCGCGCCGGTTAGGCCACGCTGGCGGATCCAGTCGAGAGCATTCATGTGTCCTGGTGGGTCGAGGGGAACAATTGTGCCGTTGACGGTGACGGCTCCAGGCATCATGTGATGCTCCGATCATGCAGGGTGGTGGCTACCCACCCGAGTGGGTGGCGGTCTTGGGCGGTTAGTTGACTGAAGCGGCCATGGCCCGGCGGCGCAGATACTCGCCGGCCTGAATGCTCGGCAGGCCGGTGTTCTTGCCGATGGGTGCGGGCATTGGCTCGATGACGGCATCGACGTTGGCGTCACAGAACTGGATCAGCGAGATCAACTCTTCCTTCGGCGCCTCCTTCTGCGGCGGGAGGACGCGATGGCGGGTCGAGCACCAACGGTCTCCGGTCCAGCGAGCCATGAGGTCCCCGATGTTGACGACGAGGGTGCCCTCCACGAACGGGGCATCGAACCATTCGCCATCTGATTCGACCTGGAATCCGCCGTAGCCCACCTGCCGGTCGAGGAGGGTGAAGATGCTCCAGTCGGTGTGTGGTCCGACGCGGAACTGTCCGTCCTGCGGATCACCGGTTTCCTCGAGCGCCGGGTAGCGGTTGATGTTGAGGGTGCGGCTTCCGTTGGAAGTGCGGTCGATGAACCACTCCCGACCGAGATCGAGGGCTTCGCCGCAGATCCGCAGGAGCTCGTCATAGAGGCCATACATCACGTCCATGTAGCGCACGGCGTGCAGTTCGAGCTCGGGTACTTCGGTGGGCCAGACGTTCGGTTGGAACCAGTAGTCGTCGATGTCTGCGTTACCGCTCAGGTGGTTTCGGCCGATTGTGTAGCTCTCCTTCATATCCGGTCGCGACGCATCGGGATCCTCACCGTCGAAAGAGTTGGCTTCCTTGCCGCTTGGCAGCCAGCCGCGGCCACCGACGGTGGTCTCGTACTTCGCCTTGACCTCGAATGGAAGGGAGAAGAACTCCTTCGCCGCCGTCCGCAGGTCCGCGCCCAGCTCGGGGGGCACGCCGTGGTTGGCGAGCATCAGGAACCCGGATTCCTGCATGGCGTAGTCGAGTTCGCGTGCGACGGCCTTCTGGGTGGTGGGGTCGCCGGAGCGCCAGGTATCGAGATCGATGATGGGGATGTGTGGTGTGCTCATAGTTACTCCGCTCGTGTGGTGGTGTGGGTCGGCGTCGACGACGCTGTCGAGGCCGTGGTCGTGGCGCACTACCGCGGCAACGCGGGACGTGCAGTCAGTCTTGAGGAGTCGACGAGGTCGGCGGTCGCGCGGGCTGTCTTGTCGGCCAGAGGCAGCGAGTTCGCGTGGCGGGTGCAGCGAGCGAGACCTCTGCGCTCCTCTTGCTGTCGGCACCGGTGTAGGGGCTGGAGTCGACCACCGGCACCCCGCAACCGGAGGGTGGATTCAGGACGCGACATGCGGCTCCACGATTGGTCCGGTGGGGTGTGCGGTGATATTCGGTGGCGTAGTGAGAGCACTGCGCGCCGACGCGCCGAGACGGGTGTGATTGAGAACGAGGTTGAGAACGAAAGCGGTGAGCGCGGCCAGGGTGATTCCGCTGCCGAGTACGATTTGCGCCGAATCCGGGAACTTGGTGAACATTCCCGGCATGAAGGTCGGCAACAATCCGACGCCGACGGTTGTCGCAGCGATGGTCATGTTGATTGGGTCGCCGAGGTCGACCGTGCGCAGGGTGTTGACTCCAACGATCGCGACGACGGCGAATAGGATCAATCCGACCCCGCCCACAACGGGTGCGGGAAGGCCGGCGACGAAGGCGCCCAGCTTCGGGACCAAGCCAAGCGAGATCAGGATGATGCCGCTGACCGCAGTGATGTAGCGGCTGTAGATACGTGTGGTCGCGACCGCGCCGACGTTGTTGGCGTAGACAGTGTCGATGAAGGCGTTGAACACGGCGCCCACCACACCCGAGACGCCATCAGCCGTCAGGCCTCGTGCGAGATCGCTTCGGCTGACTGGTTTTCCGGTGATCTCACCGAGTGCGAGGATGCTGGCCGTGGACTCGGCGAAGATCACGACCATCACGATGCTCATCGCCGCGACCGCTGTCACCGGGAATTCGGGTGCACCGAAGTGGAACGGGGTGGGAATACCGAACCAGGCGGCGGTTCCGACGGCGCTGAGGTCGTAGAGCCCCATCGGGATTGAGAGGGCAACTCCGATTACGAGGGCGATTAGCACGCCGAGTTGCCGCCACAGTCCCCGGCCGAGGCATAGCACTGCAACAGCGACCAGGATGACCAGGGCGGCGAGGCCGATGTTGGTGGGAGAGGCGAAACTCGATGCGGTGGCGTCCTGCCCGACGATCAATCCGCCGGCCACGCCGATCAGCGACATCCCGACCACGGTGAGGACGGATCCGGTGACAAGTGGCGGAAAGTACCGAAGAAATCCGGAGAACAGCCAGGCGAGGGGGATGCCGATCAGGCCACCGACGAGCATGGACCCGTACACCGCGGGCATGCCGTACTGATGAGCGATAAGGATCATCGGGGCGAGCGCAGAGAACGAGCCGCCGCAGATGATCGGCAGCCTGATCCCGATCACCCGGCCAACGCCAAGGCTCTGGACGACGGTGATGACACCCGAGATCAGCAGGTCTGCGCAGATCAGCATGGCGATTGTTGGGGCGTCGAGGCCGACGGCGGCACCGAAGATCAGCGGGACGCTGACGCAGCCGGTGTACATGATCAGCACGTGCTGCAGGCCGAAGGCGAACAAACGTGCGATGGGCGGACGAGTATCCACAGGATGTACGGGCATGAACTACCCTCCAAAGGACGCAGGATGGAATACCAATATTGTCCTGAGTAATAGTTATTTGACGAGGTCGATAGCGTCACGCTTAGGTTTCCTCGTGTGACATCTCGTTAACACGCTCGCGCAGTGGCACTGTGCGCTGAGTCGCGCAGGCCAGCTCCTGGAGACTGCCTGGTAGTTTTTCGCTGTGGACGATGACCAGCTCCTACTTGCCCGTTCACTGGGCGCCTCCATTCGATCGGCGCGCAACGCGGCGGATATCACTCTGACCGGACTGGCCGAGAAGACGGAACTGTCGCAGCCGTTTCTCAGCCAGATCGAGAACGGTCACACGACGCCCAGCGTGTTGAACCTGCACCGCATCGCCAAGGCGCTCGGTACGACGGCACACGATCTTCTCGAGCGGGGATCCCGGCTCCCGACCAGAGTGGTGCGTGCAACCGAGAGTCGCTCCTACAACCTCAGTCCGTCTTCGGTGATGCGATTCTGTGTTGCCGGCACCCGGCTGATGGATTGCAACGAGGTCACGGCGGAGCCGAACAGTCGAGCCGACGCGGCCACCACTCATGAGGGCGAAGAATTCGTCTACGTCGTCGAGGGCGAGGTCCGACTGACCATCGACGGCAGCGACTACACCCTCGGCCCGGGCGACACTGCCTACTATGCCGCCACGACCCCCCACCAGTGGTCTAACGACACCGACCAGCGGGCGCGCTTCCTCTTCGTCGGAACCCCGCCGAGTTTCTGACCGGTCCCCCGCCCCTCCAAGTCGTGGTCTCGGCCCCGCAGGGCAATGTCACCGATTTCCGTTCTCGCTGAACGGGGCATCCAGCGCGACGTCGGCCCCGCCCAAGTGGGCAGCTTGGGCGGGGGATCGGCGATCACGACGACTTTCGCGCCTGTCGCGGCGGCAGCCGAGACAGGCGCCGCCATGTGGGCGCTGCCGCAACTATTGCGTCTCTCAAGGACCGAGGCCAGCATTGTCCTCGCCAGGTGATCTGCCCCAGTACTAGTGCAGCGAGGGGCGTCCCTGGACGGTCATCGGAGGCATCTCGGCGGCACCGCATGTCGCAGAGGGTGTTCGAGGGGCGTGTCGGCCGCCTTGAGTTCCTGCGGCTGGCGGGGCGTGCGCTCGTGGTATTCGGGTCTGAATCTGCTCTCAGGGGTAGAAGCCCATGGCTGGACTCTCGCGTCAGCTGTTGCAGCAACCGTGAGGACGGCAGCTTCCAGGGCATCAAGTCCGCGGGCGACGTCGATCTCGAGCACATCCTCGCCTGGATGGTGGCTGATGCCGTCGTAGCAGCGAAGGAAGAGCATGCCGATGTCGGTGACCGCCGCCATCGCCATTGCGTCGTGGCCCGCGCGGCTCCACAGACGCATCGGCTCGGCTGCGCCGGCGTCGTCGGTTGCGCGGATTCCATCCTGGACTGCCGCGGTCAGCCAGGGGGCGCACGGCGCGGCGGGCGCATTGTGGGTTTCGGTGTAGTCGAAGGTGAGCCCGCGCTGGTTGCACAGTCGCGACATCTCGGCGTGCAGGTCCTGCCACAGTGCGTCGCGCTGTACGTCGGTGGCGGCGCGCAGGTCGAGGCTGAACTCGGCGCGCCCAGGGATGACGTTGACGGCGCCTGGGGTGACCTCGATCTTGCCGACGGTGGCGATGCAGCCTTGCGGCCCGGTCTCCTTGGCCATTCGTTCGATGGCCGTGATGCATTCGCCAGCGCCGACGAGTGCATCACGTCGGCGCGGGTAGGGCGTCCCTCCGGCGTGCCGGGTTTCGCCGGTGACGGTCAGGGTGAACCGGCGGGCGCCGGCGATCGTGCTGACGTAGCCGAGGGATCGTCCGGCCGCCTCGAGTTCGGGGCCCTGTTCGATGTGCGCCTCGAGGTAGCCGATCAACTCGTCGGGGCGGCGGGCCGCTTCGCCGACGCGGTCGGGGTCGAGTCCGAACTCGATGAAGGCTTCCCGCAACGAGATTCCCTGTTCGTCACGCAGATCCCACCACTGCGGGTCCCACTGGCCACTGGCGGCCTGTGACCCGAGCAGGGCTTGCCGAAGCGGGTGCCTTCTTCGTCGGAGAACCCGACGACTTCGAGTGCGAACGGAAGGTCGTGGTCGCGCAGGCGTTCGGCGACGGCGATTGCCATGACGACGCCGAGCATGCCGTCGTAGGAGCCCGCGTCGGGGACGGTGTCGAGGTGGCTGCCGAGCACCAGCGCCTTCTGGCCGGGCTCGCCGCGGCGGCCCCAGATGTTGCCTGCCGCGTCGATGCGTGGTTCGAGGCCAGCGGCTCGCATCCACGCGTCGACGGCGGTGTTGGCGCCGCGGTGTTCGGGCGAGAGGTAGACGCGGGTCAGGTGGTCGGGCGATGAGGAGTAGCGATTGAGCTCGGCACAACGGGTGAGTGCGACGGCTGCGGTGGTCATGCGTACACCTCCCGGGCGGCGCCGACGCCGCCACCGGCGGTGACGGTGGCACCTTCGCTGCGCAGGACCTGCTCGAGCGCGGCCAGGGTGGTGAGGACAGCGTCCTTGCGCGCGTTGTACGCCATGGTGCCCACGCGCCACACCTTTCCGGCCAGGGGGCCGAAGGACATGCCGATCTCGATGCCGAAGTCGTCGAGCAGTGCCGTGCGGACCTTCTCGCCGTCGACACCGTCGGGGATGTGCACGGCCGCAACGTTGGTCATCTTGTGGGTGGGATCGCCGAAGGGTGTCAGGCCGAGGCCACGGAGGCCTTCGAGCATGGCTGTGCCGTGCAGTCCGTGTCGAGCGACGGCGGCGTCGAGGCCCTCGTCGAGGAGAAGGCGTGCGCATTCACGGGCGGCGTAGAGCATGGAGGTGGCCTCGGTGTGGTGGTTGAGCCGCCGGGGCCCCCAGTAGTCCATGATCTGGGCGAGGTCGAAGTAGTTGGACGCGATCCGGGAGCCGCTCGGGGTGTCGCTATCGGTGGCGATGCCGGCCTCGATGTGCTTGCGGGCGTTGATCATCGCGACCGCGACGGGGGACAGGGTGATCGGTGCGGACCCGGAGGGCCCGCCGAGGCACTTCTGCAGTCCGGCGGTGACGACGTCGATGCCCCAGTCGTCGGTGACGAAGTGGTTGCCGCCGAGGGATGCCGTCGCGTCGACGTAGGAGATCACGCCGTGGGCGCGGCAGAGGGCACCGATCTCGGCGAGCGGCTGGCACATGGTGGTGGACGTGTCGCCCTGCACGATGGCGAGCACCTTCGGCTGCACCTGCTGCAACGCGGTTTCGATCTCCGCGGGATCGAACACCTCGCCCCAGGACCGGTGCAGAGTGTGTACCTCGGCGCCGCAGCGCTGTGCGATCTCGACGAGCAGGTGCCCGAAGCGACCGAAGACGGGTACGAGCACTCGATCGCCCGGTTCGAGCAGGGACACCAGGGCGGCCTCGATGCCGGCGCGGGAGGTGCCGTCGACGAGGAAGGTCTGCTCGTTGGCGGTGCGGAAGACGCCGCGGTAGAGCTCCATCACCTCGTTCATCGCGGCCGTCATGGTGGGGTCGTACTGGCCGACCAGTTGGGTCGACATCGCCTGCAGCACCCGCGGGTCGACGGTGATGGGGCCCGGCCCCATCAGCAGCCGCGGCGGCATGGACAACGGGTTCACGTGTTTCTCCTCAGCTGGTTACCCCACCGATGGTTGGGGCGTTCGGTGTCGACGACCTCGCCGCGGACGACGGTGTGGGTCACCCGCCCGCCCAGGCTCAGGCCGTCGAAGGCGCTGATCGCATTGCGGTGAGCGAGTTGATCTGCGCGAATGTCGAACGGGATGGCGGTGTCGTAGACGGCCAGGTCCGCATCGGCGCCGATCGCGATGCGGCCCTTCTGCCCGAGGCCGACGAGGTCGGCGGTGTTGCGGCTCATCCACGTGCTGACATGCGAGAGCGGGATGTCGCGTCGACGGGCCTCGTGCGCGATCGCGGCGAAGCCGACCTGCAGGCCGGAGACGCCTCCCCACGCTTGCTGGTAGTCACCGTCGCCGCGGAGCTTCATCTGCGGCGTGGTGGGGGAGTGGTCCGAGACGACATGGTCGATGATGCCGCTGCGCAGCCCTGCCCAGAGCTCCTCGCGATTGCCGCGATCGCGGATCGGTGGGCAGCACTTGAACTGGGGCGCGGCGTCCGGGATCGTCTCGGCGTCGAACACCAGGTAGTGCGGGCAGGTCTCGACGGTCACCCGCAGGCCTTCGGATTTCGCCTCCTCGATGAGCTCGAGTGCCCTCGCGGAGGACAGATGCAGGATGTGCACCCGCGCACCGGTTTCCCGAGCCCCGTCGAGGACCTGCCGGATCGCGGACAGTTCGGCCTGTTCGGGGCGGCTGGCGACGAAGTCGGAATACGCTCGGGAGCCGCCGGCCGGGGCATGGGCGGCGAGAACGCCGGCGTCCTCGGCATGCACGATCATCAGTCCGTCGAAGCGCGCGATCTCGCGCAGCGCTGCGAGGAACCGTGTCGGCTCGAGGGGCGGGAACTCCGGTACTCCGGAGTCGGCGAGGAAGCACTTGAACCCGAACACTCCCTGTTCCCAGAGGGATTCGAGGTCCGCCAGGTTGTCCGGGACGGCACCACCCCAGAATCCGACATCGACCATCAACTGTTCGGCAGCGGCTCTCTGCTTCATCCTCAGGTGGGCCACCGTTGTGGTCGGAGGGATGGCGTTGAGTGGCATGTCGATGAGCGTGGTGACGCCGCCGAACCCCGCGGCCGCGGTGGCGGTGGCGAAACCTTCCCATTCGGTGCGCCCGGGCTCGTTGATGTGCACGTGGGTGTCGACGACGCCGGGTACGACGTACGCGGTGTCCGCGACGTCGAGACAGAGTCCGTCGACGCGTTCCTCGAAGGGCAGGAACTGCTGGATCCGGCCGTCGTGCATAGTCACGGTGGCCGGCGTGAACTCCTCGCCGAGGAGGATGTGTCGGCCGCGGACGGCATCGAGTTTCATCACGATCCCCTGTAGGTGGTGTAGGCGAAGGGGCTGAGCAGCAGTGCCACGTGGTGGTGTTCGCCGGCGTCGAGGAGGAACTGCACCTGCACTTCTGGATGGAAAGTCGTGCGCTGCTGCGCGGCGAACCATGCCCCGGTGTCGAAGGTGATGCTGCTCGGCCCCGGCGGCAGGTGCGCCGGCACCCGGGCCCGCCCGTCGGTGTCGGTGATCCCGTCGAGTGCTGTTCCGTCGGCGGTCCGCACGGTGAAACGCAGGTCAGCGGCGGGCTGCCCGAGAGCGGCGTCGAGAACGTGCGTACTCAGGGTTCCGCCCTCGGTGTCGGTGCGATCGGTCATGCGCTCATCAGCTCCTTCAGGCGCAGCAGGGTGATCTCGGCGAGTTGTTCTCTGGTGACCTGCCATTCGGTCGAGTCGTCGTTCTGTAGCCGCTGTTCGAGGATCGCGAGCAGTTCTTCGGCGCTGCGGCCCTTCGCACGAACCAGGTAGATGCGGCCGAATCGTGCTTCGTACCGAACATTGCCGCTGTGCAGGCGGCGTGAGGTCTCGTCGTCGGAGGCGACGCCCGCCTGCTCGGCGCGGCTCCGGGCGTTGTCGGTGCGCTCGCCGATGCGAGGATGTCCCGCCAGAGCACGTTCCACCTCGTGATCGGTCCACCCCCGGGTCAGCGACTCCGCCTGCATCAGAAGTGCTTCCGTGGTCCGATACGGCCGCCCCTGAGCGAGGAGAGTGCCGAACGAGGGGATGTCGACGCAGGATCGAACGGCTGCGATGGCCTCCGGTTCGGCCATCGCGTCGTACCGGTCGATCGGGAGTTCGTGTGCGCTCATCGGCCCTCACCCCGTTCGGTCAGGTCGACCGCGAGGTCGAGCAGATCCCGGTCTCGGCCGGCGGCAGCCACGAGACACACGCCGGTCGGTAGCGGGGTGGTCGGGTGCGGAACGGTGACCGCAGGAAGTCCGCCGATTCCGGCAAGGCAGGTCAGACGCATCGTGGCCTGCCGCGTCGCCTGAAGGTCCGAGGCGGATGCGGTCAGGTGCGACGCGACGCTCGCAGTGCTGGGCAGGATCAGGACGCGATCGCCCACCAGCTCTCGGATCTCGCTCCGGGCTGCGGCAACGGTCTCGCGAGCGCGCATCACGTCGTCCGCCGCGATGGTGGCCGCGTGGTCGAAGCGCGCCCCGACATCGGGCCCCAGAGTCTCTCGGTGGGACCTCACCCAGGAACCGTGAACCTGCCAGGCCTCCCACGCCTGGACGGTCTGGAACGCTGCGAGCCAGCCATCGAGCTGCTCGAGCGGCCAGTCCTCCAGGAGTGTGTTGCGGGGGAGCCAGTCGTGGACCGCCCGCGCCACATCGGGTTCTGCGAGGTCGAGAAGAGCAGGCACCGCGACCAGGGTGCGGGCTGCAGTGCTCGCAGGTGGCAGAAGGACATCGCCGACGGAACGGAGCAGGGACGCCGTGCGTGTCATCCAGCCGACCGTGTCGAAGCTGGGGGCCAGCGGCAGTAGGCCCGCTCGGTCGACGGCACCGTGGGTGGTGCGAATGCCGAAGAGCCCTTGATAGGCCGCCGGCACGCGGATGGAACCACCGGTATCGGTGCCGAGACCGATCGTTGCGTGTCCGAGACCGACCGCGCTGGCGCTTCCGCTGGACGATCCTCCGGAACCACGATGCGGGGCCTTCGGGTTCGGTGGTGTGCCGTAGTGCGCGTTCGCGCCGGCGAGACTGTAGGCGAACTCATCGGTACGGGCGATTCCACGGATGTCGGCGCCGGCTGCCAACAGGCGCGCCACCGCGGCCGCATGCTCCGCCTCCGGGTCGGCCTCGGCCAGCCAGGCAGGATTCCCCGCTCCGATTCGCTGCCCGGCCACCGCGTACAGGTCCTTGACCGCGATGCTCTCGCCCGCCAGCGGGCCCTGAGCCCGAGGCGCGGGGACGAGCGGATCACCGAGGATGCGCCAGATACGGCGGTCCATACCCGCATCCGGAACACTGACATGGGCCGCGGTCACCTGCCATCCGTCCATGTATGCCTCTCGGCGGTTCCTCACCCACAGCTGAGTCTGCTGGCCGCGGCCGCCTCGCACGAGTTCGGTGACCGCGACGACGAGAGCATGGTCGGTGTCGATGGTCCGGACGTGAACATCGACGAGTGTGCGCTGGGGCGCGCCACCGCGCCCGGAACGGAACGTGCTGATCTGTTCGTGCCCGACCAGCAGGCCGGCGGCGTCGCCGCGCAGGGTGTCGGCGCCTGGGGCGAAAAGCTTGTCCAGCGCCTCGAGGTCGTTCGACATCAACGCGGTCTCGTAGGCGTGGAACGCCTCCAGCAGACCTCGGGGTGCCGCCTGGTCGGTGTTCATGCGAAGTCGGCCTTGCGGATTCGTGCGTGCACGCCCTTGACCACGTCGACGACCTGGGAGATGTCGAAGTCGGTGGCTGCGGAGAGGTAGGCGTACGCCTCTGGTGCCGTCATTCCGTAGCGGCTCTCGAGCAGGGCGATCGCGGCGCGAACGCAGTTCTGGACGGCGACGTCGAGATCCTCGTCGAGGCCCGTCGGAACGAGATGGTCGCCGGTCTCGGCGAGCGGGCCTGCCAGCGTGCCGAACATCGCCGTGGCGTCTTCGCGGGCGATGACGTCGAAGCGCAGGGTTGCACGGAGGCTCGCCTCCAACGCGGTGAGGCTCACTTCGCCATCGCCTTGTGCGAAGTGCGGGTCACCGACGTAGGCGAGGGCTCCATCGACCTGGATCGGCAGGTACAGTGTGGCGCCGGCCGTCAGCAGCTTGATGTCGATGTTGCCGCCATGAGGGCCCGGAGGGACGCTGTGCGGACGCTGGTCCGTGTCGGGGGCGACCCCCATGATTCCGAGAAACGGTGCGAGCGGGAACCGTGCGGGTCCGATACGGCCGTGGGCCGTGCCGTCGGGACCTTCGACGACAGGGGTGAACACGCTGTGGAGTGGTTCGCCGTCCAGTGGATAGGTACCGGGCAGGGCGCCTTTGCCATGCCGGTTGGAGACCACGCCGTAGGGCACCCGGCGCAGCGTCTCCACAACGGTGATGGCAAGGAGGTCACCGGCTTTGGCGTCACGCACAGCGATCGGTCGGGTCACCACATGTGGTCCGTCCGGTCCGGGGGTGTGGTCGACGTCGCTGGCTGCCAGGGCGATCGCGTCCTCGAGGACTTCGTCGACGCCGAACTGTCCGAAGAACCTCCGGGGGTCGCGGCCCTGGTCTTCGAGGATCCCTTCGTGACTGATCGTGTCGATGGTGACCTCGGTGCCCGAATCGATCGTCAGGACCGGTTCGTCGACGGCGCACGGCAGGCGTCCCCACAGGACGTTGTCAGGGGTGCTGGGAAGATAGGCCGCTGACCGGATCGGGCCCTCGCCGGTCTGCAACGGTGGCTGCGTCTGTCGTCGATCATGGAGTGACTGATTCACGGTTGTTCCCGTCGTTCGTTGCGCGTACTGAGGTCGTCACGACAGCCAGGTCGAGTACTGCTGCCAGGCCGGACCGGCCGCCGGCGCGTCGGTTCGTTCGACCGCCGCCTGGATCAGTCCATAGGGACGGTCGTCGGCGTGGAAGACCTCGCCGCGACTGGCGATGCCGAAACGGTCCAGGTCGTAGTCGAAGTGGTGCTTGTTCGGGGCCGAGAGCCGAACCTCGGCGATGAAGGGAAAACGCTCGAGCACGGCCTGCCCCATATGGAAAAGGGTCTGCTGCAGCGCGCGGGAGTGCAGTTCGGCGAAGACTCCGGTGGCGGTCTCCTTGACCGCTTCGTACACGGTGTTCCAGTCCACATCTGTCGATGCGTACCGCCACTGCATCACCAGTGAGGTGGCCATGATCCGATCATCGGTCGGCTGTAGCGTCGTGTACTCGTCCTCGAGGAACCCCGTGAACTCGCTTCCGGTGGACTTGAGGATCACCAGGTCCTTGAAGCCGCTGACCACCCAGGTGCCATCGGTGTCGACTGTGACTGCGGTGGTGCGGGTTTCGGATCCGCGCCGGGTCCAGGTGTGGTTGTGCTCGGCCCCGTGCACGAGGAGTCGATCCCATGCGTACTCCTCGACCTCGACACGTGCGCTTCGGACCGGATCGATGTCGTCGACGAAGTGCTGCGCCAGGGCACGCGCGTATTCCTCGATCGACGCGACCCCCTTCTCCTTCGCGTAGGAGTAGGCGGTGTTCTTCTGGGTGTCGGTCGGCAGCACCGCCGCCTGGTCCCCGGTGAGGTACGCGTCGTCGAAATCTCCTCGAAGGCACGTCGTCACATTCATGTCTCGAATCTCGTGACGAGGGGTGTCGCGGGTGATTCGCACGACCCGGTTCTCGGCTTTGCCGTACTGGTGGTCGCTCAGCACGATGTTGCCGGTCAGTTCGGTGCTGGTGGTGACGGTCATGTCAGCTCCTGCGGTAGGTCGGGTGGGTGAGGGTGGCAGGATCCGGATAAGGTTGCCCGCCCCGGAGTGTCGGGTAGATTCCCCTCCAGGTGGTGTGGGTGCGGTATCGCATTCACGGAATATGAAATATGAATCGACACAGTCGAATTCGTTCCCATGATCTGTGGAGAACCTGGGCGGCAGGACTTAACCATCCAAGTGGAGTGTGAAGTGCCGCCGAACAGGCTGCGAGTCAGGATCTCTAGTGTCCTGAGTCGTTAATTCGGTCGCAGTAGTTCGCGATGGATTCGAGGATCTGATCCGCGGTCTTCACCCACACATAGGGTCGCGGATTCTCATTCCAGGTATCGATCCAGGCGCGAATGTCGGCGTTGAGGTGTCGCACGGATCGGTGGGCGGAGCGGCGAAGCTTCTTGTTCGTCAGCTCCGCAAACCACCGCTCCACCAAGTTCATCCACGATGAACTCGTAGGCGTGAAGTGGATAACGAATCTGGGATGCGCTGTGAGCCAGCGCTTGACGGCCGGGGTCTTGTGGGTCGAGGCGTTGTCCATCACAAGGCACACGTCGAGATCTGCGGGCACCTCGGCATCGATCTTGCGAAGAAACGCCAAGAACTCGGTGGCACGGTGCCGGGCGTGCAGGGAGCCGATCACCTTCCCACTGGCGATGTCGAGCGCCGCGTACAGGCTCGACGTTCCGTTCCTGACATAGTCGTGGCTGGCGCGTTGCGGCGTGCCTGGCAGCATCGGGAAGATCGGTTGCGTCCGGTCCAACGCCTGGATCTGGGTCTTCTCGTCCACGCACAGCACCAAAGCCCGCTCCGGCGGGTTCAGGTACAGGCCGACGACGTCACGAACCTTCTCGGTGAACAGCGGATCCTTCGACAGCTTCCAGGAGTCCTGTTTGTGCGGAGCCAGGCCGAACGCTCGCCACACCCTCGAGACAGTGGACTGCGACATGCCGAGATGATCCGCCATCGACCGTGTCGACCAATGCGTCGCATCCTTCGGTGTCGATTCGAGCGTCGCGGTGATCAGGTCCTTGATCTTTGCGTCGCTCACCGTCCTCGGCCGGCCCGGGCGCGGTTCGTCGAGGAGCCCATCGCAGCGAGCCTCGACGAACCGATCCCTCCATCGCCGCACCGTCGAACGGTCCACACCGAGTCGTTGCGCCACTTCAGAATTGGATCCACCGTCCGCGCAGGCCAGCACGATCCTCGACCGCGCCGACAACCCCGCCGCACTCGTACGACGGCGAACCCAGCCCTCCAACTCGGCCCGCTCCGCGTCACTGAGAACAATCACCGCAGCACGCGGACCCCGAGTCGCCATACCCAACAGTATCAACTGGTGGATAATTTACGACTCAGGACACTAGATGCTCGCAGCCATGTTCGGTCAGGGTCCATGGCCGAGCTATGCACTCGCAGACTTGTTGATGCGGAAGACGTTGGCCTCCGGGTCGAGCAGGACCGCTTGCCAGGCGCCGTAATAGGTCCGGAACGGCTCCTTCAGATACGTTGCGCCTGCGTCGACCGCTTCCGCGGCGAGCTGGTCGACTTCCTCCTCGGTTTCGGTCTCGAACGTCCAGAACGTGGCCGGGGATGCGTCGAGGTCGCTGCTGGGAAGGTTGAGCAGGTCGTAGGCAACGGTGGTGTTGAATCCGAGGATGGTGTCGCCGAGGCGAAGCGCACGGAAGTATTCGCCTTCGAGTTCGGTGATGTGCTCGAGCCCGAAAAGGTTGGCGTAGAACGTGGAAAGTCGCTCCATGTCCTTGCACACCTGGGTGACGAACGAAAGACGGACTTTGGGAGTGCTCATGCGGGGGTCTCCATGTTGTAGGTGCGACGAAGCATCTCGTCGAGGTGGTCACCGACCGTGATCTCCGGGCGGGCGGGTGCGCCCTCGGCGAGGGTGCTCGCGATGGGCTTGACGACGTAGTCGTAGTCGAGATCGAAAAAGGTCGGCACCGAGTACCGGTCAACACCGGCAGTGTTGAGGACGCGGTGCGCGTTCGACCGGTAAAGGCCGTTGGTCAGGACAGGAACCAGGTCGCCGAGGTTGACGACGAAGGTACCCGGGATGTGGGGGGCGCGGATCCAGTCGCCGTCGGCATTGAGGACTTCCAGGCCGCCGACCTCGTCCTGAAGCAGAATTGTGATCAGTCCCCAGTCGGTGTGGGCGCCGGCTCCGAGTTCGTTACCCTCGCGGACGTGCGGCTGAGGGGGGTAGTGCAGGAGCCGAGTGGTGACGACGTGGTCCGGGAAGCCGGCGTCGAAGTAGTTCTCGGGCTGGTCGAGTGAGAGCGCGAGCAGCCGTGCCAAGTGCTGGCCGAGCTCAGCAATGCTGTCTCGGTAGGCCTCGAGGTCGGTGCGAAGCTCCGGCATCACCGACGGCCACACGTTGGGTCCGTGGTTCGCGACGCCACGCACGACCTTCGGATGATCGGGGGCCAGGTCGCGGCCGATCTGGAACCCTTCCTTGTTGTCTGGCTTCGAGCCTTCGTCCAGGGTCTGCACGGCAAGGGGTTCGTAGCCGCGGTAGCAGGTCGAGTTCTTGATGTCGGCTTCGAGTTTGTCCTCGAGGGGCAGCGCGAAGAACGACGCGGCAGTGCGCAGCAACGAGTCGAGGGTTTCGGTCGGGATGCCGTGGTTCTCGATGTAGAAGAAGCCGATGTCCCGGGCAGCCTTGTGGATTTCCCAGGCAACAGCCTTGCGGGCGGCGGGGTCGGGGGAGAAGCTGTCGGCCAGGTCGATCACCGGGATCGACGTGGCGGCCTTCGGCGGCGTGTAGATGATCATGATCGGGGTCCTGTTCGGTGAGAGTGAGAGCCGACAGAGGCTGCGAACGACGCCAGCATTTCTGCCAGCTCCGCGGTTCGGGACAGTTGAGGGGCATGGTCGGAATCGAGGGCGAGGACCTCGGCGCCCGGACTGAGTTGCTGCATTCGGCGTTGCACGTCCAGCGGAAGGGATCGATCGTGCAAAGCCTCGATGTACAGGCGAGGTATTCTTCCGAATCGCTCTGCAGTCCAGGTGGGAGCGATCGAACGGGCAGTGTCCATCTGGGGTACCAGCCGGCGGGCGGCGGTGATCGCCGACTCCGGTTCTGCGAGGTGAAAGAAGATCGACGCCGCTACCTCGGGAGGGACTACCGAGCCCCGACCGTCCGCGGTGAGCTCGAGGTAGGGCCCGACCCCGACAGGCTGATGGAAGCCCAGGCCGGCGCACAGGTCACGGTAACTCATCCCGGGTGGGAGCATCATGCCTGCGACGTAGGCGACTCCCGCGATCCGGTCGGGTATCAGTTCGGCGACCTGGGTGGCGACGATGCCACCACCGGAATGCCCTGCGAGTACCAGTGTCCCGTCGAGATCGGCGATCTGGTCGAGGACGCTCGAGACCAGATCGCCGAGCTCGACTTCTTCTTCCGGCGCCCAGTGTCCGACACCCGGAAGCGTCACCGCGTGCGGCTCGATGCCGGCGTTCTCCAAGGGCTCGATGACGGCGTTCCATACCCACGGCCCGGCCCAGGCGCCGTGGATCAACACCAGACGAGTGGTCATCGTTGCTGGCCTTGCGCAGCCAGTACTCGGGCGGCTTCGCGGACTGCGGCCGAATTGGCCTTGCCCTTCTGGGATCCTTCGAGCTTGGCTTTGACATGCTCGCGAACGGTGATGGGTTCGTAGGCGAGGCCGTTGTCGGCGTCGAGGTGGCTGGGCAGGGTGGCGATGACAGCGTCGGCATTGCCGTCATGGAAGAAGGCGACCGAGCGGCGTCGTTTGATGACGCCATCGACGACGGGTGGGGCCACTCGGTGGAGGGTCGACATCCAGCGGTCGTTGGTCAGGCGCGCAGTGAGGTCACCGAGATTGACCAGGAGGGCACCGTCGCTGGGCTGGACGTCGTGCCAGACACCGTCGGTGCCCAGGACCTGCAATCCTTCGACCTGGTCAGCCCACAGCACGGTGACGATCCCGAAATCGGTGTGCTCACCCATGCCCTTGAGGTCGCCGTCGAGTCGGACGGTGCCTTCGGGCAGGGCATAGTTGACCATCCTGAGCACGTCGATCGAGTGGTCGCAGAGGTATTCGAAGTAGTCGCTGGGAAGGTCGAGTGCGTCTGCGAAGATGGTGGTGAGCGTGCGGGCCACCCGGGCGGCCTCGTGGTAGTAGGCCATCACCTGGGGTTCGAATCCGTCGACGTCCGGCCAGGTGTTGGCGGTGTAGTCCTGCGCGGACAGATTCAGTGCCGGGTACCACGAGGATTCGCTGCCGATGTTGAAGGCTTCGAAGAAGTCGTTCATGCGGTTCGCGTTCTCGATGCCGAGGCTCAAACTCAGCGATTCCGACTTCGGAGCGGTGTATCCACGGTTGCCGTCCGCGAGAGACTGCTTCTTCTCGGCCAGCGGGAGGCCGAAAAATGCGTCGTGTGCGTCCTGAAGTCCGTCGAGGATTTCCTGGGGAATGCCATGGCCGAGGATCTGGATGAACCCGACCTTCTTGCACGCGTCGTCGAGTTGGCGGGCGGTCTCGGCGCGTGCTTCGGTTGTGCCGCCAGCGACATAGGCGGTGATGTCGACGGCCGGAACCTCGAAGGTCGCGCTCGTCGCGGTGTGGTCAGTGGTGGTGGGGGGCATGTGTGTACTCCGGGCTTTGTGTGGCGGTGTGCCTGTCAGGCGAGTGCGAGGGCGTCGAGTTTGCGCTGGAAGTGCTCACCGGAAGTGATCGCGGGATACTTGGCGTCCTGGGTGTTGTCGAGGCTGCTGATGACGGCGTCGTGGTGCGGCTGGTGGAAGAAGGCCAGTGAGTAGCGGGCTTTGTCCCAGTCGCCTTCGACCGGGTTCGCAACGCGGTGCAGAGTCGAGTTCCACTGGTCGTTCGTCCAACGCTGCATGAGGTCACCGATGTTGATGACGATCGAGCCGTCCACAACAGGGGCGTACTCCCACTCCTCGCCAGTCCAGACCTGCAGCCCGTGCACCGACGGGCTGCCGTGGAGCAGGGTCAGGCTGCCGAAATCGGTGTGGGCGCCACCGCGGAGTTGGCCGGGCAACGGCGGCTCGGTCATCGGCGGATAGTGGTAGATGCCGAGCTGGCTGTCGTGGCGGTTGGTGAACTGGCGGAAGAATCCGGCCGGCCGGCCGAGTGCGAGTGCGAAGATCTCCATGACGGTGTCGGCGAGCTCGTCCATCGCGGCGTAGTAGGCGCTGATTCCGTCACGTAGTCGGTCGTCGCCGTTCCACAGCGGCGAACGCCAGTCGATGACATCGAGCCGACGGACCCGAAGCTCTTCGCGGAGGTCGGGTGGGGCGTCGTGGTCGTCATTGGATCGGGCGAGAGCCATATTGGCGAACTGGTAGTAGCCCGATCCTCGGCTCTCGTTGCGGAATGCGGCTTTGGCGCCGGTCGGCTGGTCGAAGAACTCTTGGATCTGGGTCATCGCCTCCGCGGTTACAGCGGGATCGATTCCGTGACCCGTGATCACGAGAAAGCCAGTGTTACGGCAACTTTGGTCGACAGCAGCCACGACGGAGGCGGGATCGGTTCCGTTGCGGAATGGCTCGATGTCGATGACGGGTACGGCACGGCTCATAGCTGTCGGTCTCCTCGGGACGGGGAAGGGCCGTCCTCTTCAGGGTGCGCTGCCTGCATGCACCGAAGTTTGCTGACATCAATATTCTTGGGAGTATCTATTGCCGATGGGTTAACGACTCGTTGCGACTCTGGATCTCGAGATATGCACTGGGTAAGCCTAATCGGCTGGTAGGCGTGCTTTCGGCCAGCCTTTTAGGGTGGCGGCAATCGATTTGTTCAGAACAAAGTAACAGTGTGGCGTTATGCAGGCCTGTCCTGTGTCGATATGCCTGCCCATGAGAGGATGGCGGCCTCGGCTATGGCGGCGATGGCATAGAGGGCGACAGCGGCGACAGTGATGACCGCCACGATGGCCCACACTTCGGTGAAGTTTGATTGTGTTGTAGCGGAAACGATTCCGGCGCCGAGTCCGACGTATGTGAACAGCCACTCGTAGAGCATTGCGCCGGTAATGGCGGCCGGAACGGAAATCCTGAGCGAGGCGAGGATGTGAGGCAGGGCCGTGGGAATAGCGACCTTACGCATGACGGTCCACGCGTTACCGCCGTTGACGTGTATGACATCGAGCGCCTGGGGGCTGACGGAATTGAATCCGAGTGTGACGTTGACCAGGACCGGAAAGAAGACGACGACGGTCACGATCAAGGCGGCGGTGACCTTGCCTCCGCCGAAGACGAGATAGATGACCGGGGCGGTGGCCATGAGAGGAACAGTTCGCATGAGCATTGCCAGCGGCATGAACATGAACTCGACTGGCTTGACGAGCGTGAACACAACGGCAACGAGCATGGAAAGCGTCACTCCGATAACGAATCCCAGCGAGGCGTGGCCGAGGGTCACCCACAGCAACGACAGTAGGCGATCCCGATTCGCCGAACTGGTCTCGCCAAGTACCGACCCCGAACCGAAGAGATAGTGCCACACGTCGACTGGCGTTTTCCCCACGTACGGGTTGACGTCCATGACCTTGAGTGTGACGTCCCAGATCAGGGCGAACACGCCGAGGGCTACGACGATTCCGATGGCGTTGGTCAGTGCGCGGCGTACGGCTGGGATCATGACTTGGCTCCTGTCGACCAGGGAGTGATGTACTTGCTGATCAGCCCGATTGCCCAGAATGCTGAGCCGGCGACCGCTCCGCACGCGACACCGATGACCCACAGCCGTACCGGCTGGTTGTGGGCCTGCGCTGCCAGCAGTTGAATGCCGAGACCGGTGTCGACCCCGAGCAGGAAGTATTCGCCCAGGACCGAGCCGAGAAAGGCAGCCGGGGCTGCCATCTGCAATGCCGCCAAGATCGCGGGTAGCCCGGCGATGATCCGTACTTTGCGCAATTCGGTGAGTGATCCGCCTCCAGCCACCCGGATGACGTCGAGTTGGGAGGGGGTTGCAGCTTTCAATCCGAGCACGATGCCGATGACCGAGGTGAAAATGACGCTCAGGGCGGCCAGTACAACCGAGGCGAAGTGGCTACCCGGCCCCGACATCAGTGCCAGGATGGGGCCGATGGCGGTCAACGGGATACAGGTCGAGACGACGGCGATCTGGCTTATTGTTCCCTCGAGGCGGGGAACCACAAGGACGATTGCGGCCAGCCCGAACGCGATGAGGTTGCCCCACAGGTAACCAACCGCGGCCGGACGCACGGTGGCTGCGACGGCATTCCAGAAACTGGCCTGACCAAGCGCTTCGACGAGGCCGGCCGCGACGCGGTGCGGATAGGGAACCGACTGATCCTGTCGGAAGAACAGAAACGAGATAATCCACCAGGCGATGACGAGGGCCAGTAGTCCTACGATGCCACCGACCCATGCGGGGGCGTCGGAGATTCGCGGACGCTGCCGATGTCGGTCCTCTTTCTGAGCAAGCGACTCGGGCGTCAACACTTGCTCGACGACCGTTTCGCTCATCGTGCCAGCCCTGTCTCGATGCCGAACAGCAGGTCTGCAAGGCGATCCTCGTAGGCGTGGAACTCGGGTGTACGCATGATCTCGGGGGTGCGGGGACGCGGTAGATCGATCTCGACGAGCTCGACTATCCGGCCTGGTCTGGGGGACATGACGGCGACGACGTCGGAGAGAAAGACCGCCTCGGAGATTCCGTGGGTGACCATGAGAGTGGTGGTCGGCCGTTCTCCGACGATTCGGTGCAGTTCGATGTTCATCCGCTGGCGTGTCATGTCATCCAGGGCGCCGAACGGCTCGTCGAGCAGCATGACGCTCGGCTGCACGGCCAGGCATCGAGCGATTGACACGCGCTGACGCATTCCGCCCGAGAGCTGGGCTGGCTTCGCTTGCTCGAATCCCCGCAATCCGACCAGGTCGATGAGTTCGTCGATCAGTCCTTCGTCGGGGGCGATGCCTGCGACTTCGAGCGGAAGCCGAATGTTCTTCGCCACCGTGCGCCACGGCAGTAGTGCTGAGTCCTGAAATGCGACGCCGATCTCGTGGTGTCGCAGGATTTCGGTCGGGGTCAGGCCGTTGACGAGGATTTGGCCGGAGGTAGGTGCCTCCAGTCCGGCCAGCATCCGCAGGATCGTCGACTTGCCACAACCTGACGGTCCTATGAGTGACAGGAAGGTGTCCTTCCGGGTTCCCAGATTGATGTTCGTGAGGGCATCGACGGGCTTGCGGCCCAGCTTGAACTGTTTGGAAACGCTCTGGAGGTTGACTCCGGTCGCCAGAGCCGGTGCTGCGATCGGATCGATGGTGGCGACGGCCGGCGTCGTCGAGATGCTCACTGCGTTCACCTCTCCTCGTCGATGGGAAGCTGCACGACGAGTGAGGGGTTTTCGGAGTAGATCTCCTCCATCAACGAGGGGTCGAAGACCTGCTCGGCATCGAGATCAGTACCCATCAATTCGAGTGCAGCCAGGTTGTCGGAGATCAACTGGTCGGAGAGCGTCATCAGGCCGTGAGTGTTCGTGTCGGCGGTCACCATCAGCCCGACCTGCGCGTTCATCTGGGCGGTCTGCTGGGCAAGGTCGAGCTTGAGATCGGCGCCGTACTTGTCGTAGGCGATCTGTGCCGCTGCCGCCGGATTCTGAACCGAGTCGGTCCACCCCCTGACTTCACCGATCATGAATGACTTGACACGATCGCGATCCCGCTCGAGGGTGTCCTTGGTGACGAAGTAGAGGTTCGAGGTGAAGGCCATGCCGTGGTCGGCGAAGTTCAGGAGGACGGGCGTGTAGCCGTCCTGTTGTGCGGTGATCGGCTGGTTGGTCCGGTACGAGAGGTACGCATCGATGTCCCCGGTTTCCAATGGGGCCAGCGAATATTCGACGGGGACCGTCTCGACGTCGGATTCGCTGAGGCCGTTCGCCTCCAAGAAGCCCTTCCAGAGGACTTGGTTGATCGACTGGACGCCGACGCGCTTGCCCTTGAGGTCCTCGATCGACCTGATCGGGGTGCGCTCCTGCAAGGACAACAGGGTGTAGGGATTCTCCTGGAGTAGAGAGGCGATGACGACCAGGGGCGCTCCTTGCGCGATCGCAGGGCCGGTGGTGGCCATCGAGTTCATCCCCACCAGAGCCTGCCCAGAGACGACGACGCTTTCCGCGCTGGTCGAACCGGAATTGGCCAGGATGTTGCTCTCGGTCATCCCGTCCAGTCCTGCTTCGGTGTAGTAACCGTTCTCCAAAGCAAACAGTTCACCAGAGGCGGTGACATCTTTCAGCCAGCTCAGCTGCATCGTGACAGGCGCGGATCCGGCAGAGGAAGAGTTGGTAGCGGACGTATCGGAGCCGCAGGCCGCAAGCGCGCCGGCAAGGAAGAGTGTGGCGGTGGTCGTGCTCACACGCCGAAATCTGCGCCGCTCGAGAACGGTGTTGTGGGCCATCAATACTCCTTCGGGTGGGGGTATGCGTGGTCGTGTCATGGAGTTGTCGTCGCAGCTCGGAGGGGGCCGCATTGTGGTAGAAACACTGTTTGATGTGGGCAAATAGAGTTTGATTGCCCACGTCAAACTAATTTGACGACAGCAAAGAGTGTTGACACCATGCATGACACACATGTTTCGCAGGCGTTGAGTTCCGGTGACGCCGTGCAGGAGGTCGGTATGGAGGACGATCCTGCCGCAGTCGCGAGAGTTGTCGGCGCCCGAATCCGAACTCGCCGCACTGAACGAGGCATGCGCCTTAAGGACCTGGCCGAGGCGGCCGGTCTCAAGCAACCCTTCCTGAGTCAACTGGAAAGAGGTCTGGCGTCACCGTCCATGCACAGCCTCTATCGGCTGGCGAGGGCACTCGACGTGACCCCGGGTGATTTGATGCCACCGGCAGAGTCTGTGCCAGGCGCGCGTGTCGTTCGCGCATCCGAAGGTCGTCGCGTCGAAAGTACCGACTCTACAGCTGCTTTCGTTCGTCTCATCGTCAGCGATGGACAACACCCGTTCGAGCTTTCCGAAATCGAGGTCGACGAATCGCGCAACAACCACGAGTGGTTCGAGAACCCAAATGCTGCCGCAACCTATGTCATCGAAGGCCGGTTGGACGTAGAAGTCGAGCCTCCCTACCAGACATACACGCTGGGCGCAGGTGACTCGATCTTCTACCCCCAGAATGCTCGTTCACGCTGGACCGCTCTTGGCCAGAAGCCGACGCGGCTACTCCACGTTGTGGCGCGGCCTCGGCAAGTCTGACGCGCATGGCACATCAACTTGAGTTAGCAGCCCCAGCGCGAGGGCGGTTCCGGGCAGTCGGTTGACGGTGGTCGTATGGGGCGCCGCGTGATCTGACGGCGCCCCGATATACGCCTAGCCCGCGGCGTCGGGAGTTTCCGTTGGTGTCGCGAACCGCACCGCCACCGCCGGTGACGGCACTACGGGTTGATCCGCAAGCGACAGCTGTTGCGGGCCCGCAACCCCAAATTCTAGGCCTGCGTCGTGGCAGATGGCAGGCCTGAGATTGGCGTGAGCCCATGCCCCGAGCTGTTGATCTACTGCGTGGTCGCGGCGCTCTCGATCCGTTCCTCGGGCCGGTTCCTTGATGCGGAATCGAGGGCTACCGTGGGTGTTACGCCATCTGAATTCCGCCGACTCGTTCTAGATCCACATAGAACGAGCACTGTCGTGCGCATTCGCGAAGGTGGTGATCAATACCTCTGATACCTCGAAGGACACCGAGGCGCATTCGGTGCCCTTCTGAATTCGTCAGCCAGGATCCTGCGGGATCGATGTGACTCATGAGGTTGTGACCACTCATGACAATACCCCTCTGCGCCCGGATAGGGCCAGGAAGCACGCGGTGCACTGCGCTATCCGATGACCTGGGTGATCGATGATGGCCGCGTACCGGCGCCGCACCGATGATCCGGAGTCGATTGCGGCGTGTATCAGGAACTTTGAACCACGATCGGTTGATCCGGGCGCGTGGGCGGTGGTGGGGCCGTGGGTGCGGGAGACGGTCGAATTGTCTGCACCGACGCTGCTCAGTCAGGCTGCGAACGCGCTCAAGGTACTCACCCGGCTGGCGGTGTGGGCTCTCGACGAGGGACTCGGACTCGACAGGGAGGTGGTGCTGACCCCGGATGTGCTCGAGCGGTACCGCCTGGTCGGGATGAGGGAGTTGGCGCCGACGTCGCGGGCTGCGGAGATGTCGCGGCTGCGGCGGCTGGCCCGGGTGGTGACGGTGCGGGCCCCGTGGCCTCCCGCCGGTGAGCGTTCGTCGCGACACGAGCTGTCGCCGCCCTACACCGATGCCGAGATCGCGGCATTCTGGAGATGGGCGCCGCGCCAGAACGGGCCGTTCCGGGTGCAGGCCATGACGGCTGTCCTGGCGCTGACCTTGGGAGTGGGCGTACGCAGCGGTGAACTGTTCGCCGTCACTGCCTCGGACGTGGTCACCGTCGGCGGTGTGCCCGCGGTGCGTCTCGGGTCGCCGCAGCGGGTGGTTCCGGTTCGCCGGCATGTGGTGCCCAGGTTGCGGGCCGCATGTCGCGGTGCCGGGCGCCGGCCGTTGGTGGCGTCGGCGCGGACCGGGCGGGATCAGGCTGCAGCGCTTCTCGCATCGTTCGAGTGCCCACGAACGGCCCCGAAGTTGACGGTGTCGCGTCTGCGATCGACCTGGCTGGCCGAGGTTCTGTCCGATTGTGCTGTAGCGGAGATCTTCTCGGCCGCAGGAATGAGAAGCGGGAAAGGCCTGTCGGATCTTCTTCCGTATCTGCCTGCACCGCAGGCTGGTTCGATGGCCTGGAAACAGCTGCGAGGCAGGTCGTGATGGCGTCTCGGACGGTGGAAGAGTCGATCGATCTGTTCACTCCGAACATACCGGCGCAGTTGTGGGAGGAGATCGGTCCGTTCGTCCGTGACGTGGTGCGCGGCGGATTCGAACCGACCTCGGTGCCGCAGGTCGTTCGTGGTCGGATGGGAATCGTTGCGTCGATGGTCGGTTGGGCCGTTGAGCAGGGTCTGGATCTCGATGTCGAGGAGATCTTCCACCCTGCGACGGTCAACCGGTATGCGGTGACCTTCCCCGGGTTGTCGGACGCCACCCGATGCACGCGCCGTGCCACGCTGACGACCCTGTCCCGGCGTATCACCCGCACGGCCCCGTGGGAGCCGCCACGTGATCTCCTGCCCTATCCGGTGGCCTATCGCCCGTACACCGATGGCCAGACCCGGCTGCTGCTTCGCTGGGTGGACCGGCAGGCGACAGTGCGGCGCAGTCACGGTATGTCGTGTGTGCTCGGGCTCGGGCTCGGTGCGGGCCTGCAGACCTCCGAGGTGCTCGCGGTGACCGGCGACGACATCGTCAGGCGGCGATCCCACCTCGCGGTGCGGGTGCGTGGCACTCGGCGGCGCACGGTCCCGGTCCTCGAACGGTACGTGCCGATCGTCGCCGACTGCGCCACCCGGGCGGGCCGTGCGCATCTGTTCTGTGAGCCGCAACCGCGGGTCGAGTACGTGTCGATGGTCTTGGGCAGATGCGAAATCCCGGCGCGGCTACGACCGCTGCGAGTGAGCCGGCTCCGCGCGACCTGGGCGACCGCGATGATCCAGACGGTGCCGTTGCCCGTTTTCCAGACGCTCTTCGGCTCCACCGACGTCGGTGCCCTGCACAGGCTGCTCGCCTTCGTTCCCTCCGGTCGCCGCGTGTTCGACGATCCGGAGCTGGTCGACCTCATCATCGGTGCGGCGCCCCCATGAGACACAGTGACACACGTCCGTTCCGCGACGTCGACACCCGCGTGAACCGCTGCGAACCGTGGCAGTTTCGACGTGCCCTTGCGGTGGTCGAACATTGCGGTGCCCGCGAATTCGTCAATACGGTGTTCGCGACACGTGCCGGTGCGAAACGGGTCCTGACGGGCGACGCCCTCATGGTTGCCTTCCTGCTGACTCCGATGCTGAACGTGGACCTGCACCTGGAGATGGTCACCGCCACGATCCGTGGGTGGAACCAGTCACAGCGGGAGAAGGCCGGCCTGGACCCCTCCGCGGACATCTCCTACAAGATGGTCTGCGGAGGGTTCGCCAAGCTCTGCCGGGAATGTGATCGCGTCGAACAGGCCGAGGAGGATGCCCCCAGCGGCACCTCCGACCTGGACGCCGCGGCGTTCGCACAGGAGCTGCTCAATGCTTCCCTGTGTGGGCACCCACCCACCGGTGCGGCGGCGGTCGACGGCACCGATGTCGAGACCTGGGCCCGGCCGCGCTACTCCAAGGTCCTCGTCGAGGACGACTCCGGACCGTCGCAGGAGTACGACACCACACTCGCCAAGCCGAAACCACGTGTGCCGAGGCGTCATCGCCGTCCCGCCGCGCCCGAATCGCCCGTGGACGGAAAGCCCATGTACACGATCGATGAGGATGCGCGAGCGGCGCACCGCAGCGCCGGATTCAACGAGACCGAGTACTACCTCGGCTACGAAGCGCACGTCGTCACCGACGTCCCCGCCAAGCCCGGTGCGGGACCAGTCCCACACGTGGTGCGAGGACTGCACGTCACACGCGCCGGGTACAACCGCGGCACAGCCGGATTGATCGCAGTCCTCGCCGCGGGCGAGCTTCCCGCGCCGCGGCAGGTCGTCTGCGACCGCGCTTACAACAACACCGACGAGTGGAGATACGCACTGCCGCTCCATTGCTGCGGATATGTCCCGATCGTCGACCTGCACCCCACCATGTATCGAATCGAGGACGGACCCGTCCCCGGCTCGGTCTGGATCGACGGGACCCTCTTCACCACGTGTCTGCCCAAACGGCTGTGGAAACTGCCGAAGATTACGAGGGACATGACCGCGGCCGAACTGGCACAGGCACAGAAGCTACGGGAGACCCGCGCCCAGTACGCATTCGTGCCACACGGAAGACTCCATTCCGATGGCACCCAGCGATTCCGGGGACCGGCAGTGGGAGCCTCTGCCAGTATCCGCAGCCCGTTGTCCCCCCGATCGATGAGGCTGGGCTACGAACACCCCACCGTCCGATGCAATCGCCGCAAGCCGGATGATCCGTGCGCGTGCTGCAAGACCGTCACGATCCGCAACCAGGACCAGCCCCGAACTCGCATGCCGTTCCCGCACGGAACCAAGCAATGGTTCGCGTCCTATCACCGCAGAGTCGGCATTGAATCCGTATTCGGCGACCTGAAGAGCAACGTGTTGCACTTGCGGCGCGGGTACTACCGAATATTCGGGCTCACCGCGCATCGACTACTGCTCGGATTCACCATGGCTGCGCTGAATGTGATCAGCCTCCACGATTGGCACCTCAAGCGTGGCACTCTCGACTTCTGGGGCAAGTTCCTCGGCGAACCGGAACCTGAACCGCTCAAGCCGCGACGCCGCGGCTACTGCCGATCGCCGTCACTGCCGGCAACGACAGCGCTCCACGGCACCTAGTGTCCTGAGTCGTAAATTATCCACCAGTTGATACTGTTGGGTATGGCGACTCGGGGTCCGCGTGCTGCGGTGATTGTTCTCAGTGACGCGGAGCGGGCCGAGTTGGAGGGCTGGGTTCGCCGTCGTACGAGTGCGGCGGGGTTGTCGGCGCGGTCGAGGATCGTGCTGGCCTGCGCGGACGGTGGATCCAATTCTGAAGTGGCGCAACGACTCGGTGTGGACCGTTCGACGGTGCGGCGATGGAGGGATCGGTTCGTCGAGGCTCGCTGCGATGGGCTCCTCGACGAACCGCGCCCGGGCCGGCCGAGGACGGTGAGCGACGCAAAGATCAAGGACCTGATCACCGCGACGCTCGAATCGACACCGAAGGATGCGACGCATTGGTCGACACGGTCGATGGCGGATCATCTCGGCATGTCGCAGTCCACTGTCTCGAGGGTGTGGCGAGCGTTCGGCCTGGCTCCGCACAAACAGGACTCCTGGAAGCTGTCGAAGGATCCGCTGTTCACCGAGAAGGTTCGTGACGTCGTCGGCCTGTACCTGAACCCGCCGGAGCGGGCTTTGGTGCTGTGCGTGGACGAGAAGACCCAGATCCAGGCGTTGGACCGGACGCAACCGATCTTCCCGATGCTGCCAGGCACGCCGCAACGCGCCAGCCACGACTATGTCAGGAACGGAACGTCGAGCCTGTACGCGGCGCTCGACATCGCCAGTGGGAAGGTGATCGGCTCCCTGCACGCCCGGCACCGTGCCACCGAGTTCTTGGCGTTTCTTCGCAAGATCGATGCCGAGGTGCCCGCAGATCTCGACGTGTGCCTTGTGATGGACAACGCCTCGACCCACAAGACCCCGGCCGTCAAGCGCTGGCTCACAGCGCATCCCAGATTCGTTATCCACTTCACGCCTACGAGTTCATCGTGGATGAACTTGGTGGAGCGGTGGTTTGCGGAGCTGACGAACAAGAAGCTTCGCCGCTCCGCCCACCGATCCGTGCGACACCTCAACGCCGACATTCGCGCCTGGATCGATACCTGGAATGAGAATCCGCGACCCTATGTGTGGGTGAAGACCGCGGATCAGATCCTCGAATCCATCGCGAACTACTGCGACCGAATTAACGACTCAGGACACTAGATGACGAGCGCCGTGTGTCCTGTCGGTGTGGGGTGGGGTTCTGCGGGGGCGACGTTACTGCCGGATCGGGTGCTTTATTTCGGGTGCGAAGGGTTGCGTCGGAGGATTCGTTAGTGCGGATGACAAGTCTTCTATGAGGGTGGTGGCGGTTGCGACACTGAGGTGCCGCAGTCCCCTGACAGGGAGCAGGGGCTCGTATAGAGCACTGCGGCACCTCGTTTTGCCTACGGCGTCGGCGTAGCGGGAATGGCTCCGTCCGCAACCAGGGGCATCGCCGCCGCCGACCTCGCTCCAGTCGGGTCAGGCGACGGGTTTGAGCGCTGTGTATCCAGGCACGGTCGGGATTCGGATGGTTCCGGCGGTAGGCACTTCTGCGCGAGATCTCGCAGATCTGTGAGGCGATCCGCGCCCTCCAGGATGGGCGTCCAGGAGCGTGCCGAGCTGATGTCATCTCGTGAATCGGGGACTTTATGGGAAAGTATTGGAAAAGTCCATATCTCTCTATGCTGTTCCATACGGATCTAGAACTGAACCCCTTCAAGCCCGGGTCAGGATTGCGGCCTCCCGCGCTGGAAGGTCGGGACAAACAGATCGGGCGTTCGACTTGCTCGTCGCGCGAAGCAAGCGACGCAACTACGACCGGGGCATGGTCCTGTCCGGCCTGCGTGGAGTCGGTAAAACGACTTTGTTGAACACTCTCGCCGAACATGCCGACCGGGAAGGTTGGCTGACTATCGGCATCGAAGCACGACCCAACGCTGCCGGTACCGCCGCTGTGCGCGCCAAACTGGGCCAGGAACTGACTGTCGGCTTGCGCCGATACAGCCGCAAGCACAAAATTCGGAAGCTCGTCGATCCCCTGATCGAGCTGGCCCGCGGATTCTCCGTCGAAATCGGCCTCGGGCCGGCCACCGTCAACGTCGGCACCTCTCAACCCGCAGCCTCGAGCGGCGACATCGACCTCGACATTGAGGAACTCGTCGAAGCGATCACCGCCGCACTCAAACTCGGGGCAGCGCCTTCGGCCTGTTCATCGACGAAATGCAGGACCTCGACGCGGACCTGCTCTCGGCGCTGTTGACCGTCCAACACCGGGCCAGCCAGCGCGAATGGCCATTCTTCCTCATCGGCGCCGGCCTTCCCAACCTGCCTGCCATCCTGGCCGAGTACCGCTCCTACGCCGAACGTCAATTCCTCTACAGCACAGTCGGCCCCCTCGACAGAGACGCCGCCGCCGATGCGCTGAGGATCCCGGTTCGTCAACACGGAGGTGAGTTCACCGACGACGCGCTCGAAGTGCTCGTCACCGCCAGCGGCGGCTACCTGTACTTCCTGCAGGAGTATGGCAAGGCCATCTGGAACCTCGCACCGGAGGCGCCGTTTCAGACAGAAGATGCAGAACTTGCCGTCGAGGTCGGGCGGCGCCACCTCGATGAAGGTTTCTTTCCTTCCCGGTGGAATCGGGCTACGGACAGCGAACGCCGCTATCTGACGGCCATCGCCGCCACCGGTGAAGATGCACCGCGGTCGGGCAAGGTGGCCGAACTGATGGGGTGACCACCAGCGGTGTCAGCGACGTCCGCGAATCCGCGATCAAGAAAGGCCTGATCTGGGCGCCCGAGCACGGTCGGATCGCGTTCACCGTGCCCGGCATGGCGGATTTCATCCGGCGCCAACCCACCGTCTGACCCGTGCACCCGGCTGCAGAACTGGGACACCCACCGTCGCTCGTTGTGAAAGTTGCTTCATCACAACAGCACAGCGAACGGCAGGAGCAGTCATCAAGCGCACGACCGTCGGTGGAGACGAACGAGACGCCGTCACCCGCGTGAGCCGCTGGGTCACCAACTGCAAGCCTGGAAACGTCACGCCGATAATGGAACGCGCCCACCGCCGGGAACGTCGAGCAATACATCGGCGACTCGAAGATCGACTCGCGGTACGAGAGCACCATGGTCATCCAGGCGCAGGACTTCTTCCGGAAGATCGCCTGCGATCGCGGTGTGGCACGCATCCACGCCGCCGGCGAGATCAGGAAGTTCGTCGACTCGGATTCAGCCGACGCGCGTCGCAAGCCCGAGCATGTCCTGTGGGCCATCGTGTTCGAGGACGCAACGTTGTAGCGGTCCATTCCGCCTTTGTATCTCCGCCAGATCACATCGTCCTCGATGTGTCTGGCACGTTTGTCCGCCATCAGTGCCCGGTCGCTGGCTGGGTTCAGAGGAGTTGATGGAAGATGTCGAAGGCGACGCTCCATTCGGCGGTCCCGGGGTTTTTGCGGTCCGGCTCGACCGTGACGAAGGTATGCGCCAGCGCCACGCTCAGGCCTCCGGCGATCAGCGGCAGTCGTTGCTCGGTCTCCTCGGAGAGAGCCACGTCCAAGGGTGGCCGGGCCGCCAGTTGGTCGAGCAGGGGCTGTAGTTCGATTTCTTCGTCCAGCTTCTCGAACCGGTGGATGCTTTCCTGCAGCCCCTTGGTGATCGGCAGGTCCCACGGTTCGATCACGTCCCGCAGGTTTGCCTTTGCCGAGGCCTTGCCGATGAGGATCACGTCGTAGATCTTGTCGTCGATGAAATCTGTATAGCGTTTGAGATCGTTCCGGTCGACGTGCAGTCCAGCCGCTACCCGGAAGAACCGCTGGAATTTCACGGTGCCCATCACTGGCATGTCGTCAGCTCCTCTCGAAGTATTCATGGATTTGGCGAACCGCCATCGCTCCTTCACCGACAGCGGATGCGACCCGTTTTACCGAGCCGCTGCGGACGTCACCCGCTGCGAACAGACCGGCCCGGTTCGTTTCGAGTGTTCTCGACGGCGGGGCGTCGATTCTCTGGTTGCCGTCCTCACGGGCGGGGACGGCGTCCACGCCCGTGAGGACGAAGCCGTGATCGTCGAGCGCGATCGCGTCGGCCAGCCACCCGGTATGCGGCATCGCCCCGATGAAGACGAACAGAGCGTGCACCCGGATCCTGGCCTTGTCGCCCGTGCGATTGTCCTCGACCACAATCTCTTCGAGGTGCTTCTCGCCGTGGACCTGACGAATCTCGGTGTTCCGGTGCACGGTCACGCGCGGATGGCGTTCGATCTGGTCGACGAGATACCGGGACATACTTTTTCCGAGGTCGTGGCCGCGGATGAGGAGGTGAACGTGGGAAACTTGGTCTGCGAGGAAGACGGTGGCCTGGCCGGCGGAGTTTCCGCCGCCGACGATGGCTACAGGGTCGGTGCCGCACAGCCGCGCTTCCTGATTGGTTGCGGCGTAATACACGCTTCTCCCCTCCAGTGCCTCGATTCCCGGAACCTCCAACTTGCGATATCGCGCCCCGGTGGCGAGCACGACCGCCCGGGCGCGGATCTCGCCGCCGTCCGCCAGTTGGAGCACATGGTGCCCGCCCTCGGATCCCAAACCGGTCACCTCCGCCGACACGAGAAGGCGGGTACCGAACTTCCCGGCCTGAATCACGGCCCGCTCCGCCAATTCGGCACCGGAGATCCCCGCCGGAAAGCCCAGGTAGTTCTCGATCCGGGAGGAGGTGCTAGCCTGCCCACCTGCAGCGATCGACTCCAGTGTCACCGTGTTCAACCTGTCGGATGAGCCGTACACGGACGCGGCCAGACCCGCCGGTCCGGCACCTACGACGACGAGGTCGCATACGTCGTGCGCTGCGTCCGGGACCGGAAGCCCGACGATGCGGGCGAGTTCGGCGTTCGTCGGATTGCGCAGCACCTTCTCGCCGTGCCAGATCACGACGGGAGTGTCCTCTGGGGCGACACCCAGGCTTTGCAGCAGTTGCTCCGCCCGTTCGTCTTGCTCCAGATCGATCCATTTGTGGGGCAGCCGGTTGCGCATCGCGAACTCGCGAAGCCGCAACGTGTCCGGGGAATAGCAGGAGCCGATGATTCGGAACCCCGAACCGAGCCCGATCAGTAGGTGCCGGCGCACCAGGTAGGCCCGCAGGATCAGATCGCTGAGCACGAGGTCGTGGGCGACGAGCTCGCGCACCCGCTCGGCTGGGACGACGAGCACCTCGCCGTCCTCGATCGCCTCGGCGGTGAAGAACGCCACCTGGCCATCCAGCAGTCCGAGCTCGCCCAGGAATCGGCCCGGACCGTGCAGGCGCAATATCCGACGCTCACCGTCCTCGGCGCCCTCGTCGATGATCGCGACCTTGCCGGAAAGGACGACGAAGAAGTCGCTGCTGCGGGTGCCCGCTCGAATCAGCACCTCGCCGGCGTGAACCGATCGACGTGTGCCTCCGGTCTCGAGCGTCGCTACCTGGGCGTCCGTCAACCGCGGGAATGCCCCGACTGCATCCGGAGTCTCGTCGTCGACGAGCTGACCGTCGCCGAGGCGGGGGGCGTCCTCAGACGAAGTTCTGGTCGACATAACACCAGCGCCAATCTTCACCGGGTTCCATCGACTGGACGATCGGATGGCCAAGGGTGTGAGCGTGTGCGCTCGCGTGCTTGCCCGGCGAGGAGTCGCAGCATCCGACGTGTCCGCACGACAGACACAGCCTCAGATGTACCCACGGGGTGCCGAGGCGAAGACATTCCTCGCAACCTTGTGGAGTGCGGGGCGCCACGGCCCGGATCGCGGTCACGTGCGGGTCGGCATGGACCGAGGTCATGGCTTCGCCTCCTTGCCTGCTTTTTCCGAGAGCGCCTGATCGAGCCATGTGCGCAACACCGGTACCGGAGCGGCGCCCGCCTGACGAGCGAGGACTTCACCCCGGTCCATCACCAGCAGCGTCGGTACGGCGCGGACGGTGAACCGTTCGGCCGTCTGGGGTGCAGCGTCCACGTCAACCTTGACGAGCTTGATCTGACCTGCGCGTTCTGTGGCGAGCTGCTCGAGCGCGGGGCTGACCATTCGGCACGGAGCGCACCACGTCGCCCAGAGGTCAACGAGTACAGGCACCGAGGATTTCTCGGCGACCTCCGCGAAGTCGCCATCCCCTGCCGAGGCGATCCAGGGCAGCGGCTCGTGGCAATTTCCGCAGCGGGGTCTCCCGTTCCCGGCCGCCGGTACCCTGTTGACCTTGCCGCAGTGTGGGCACTTCACCTTGTCGGATCCCATGACGACACCCCTTCTCAGGTCGCGATGGCGGGTTCCGTATATGCGACGGACAGTTCGCCGTCATCGACCGTGACATCGATGGTGCCGCCCGGTTCGATTTCGCCGCGCAACAGCGCACGACCTATCCTGGTTTCGACCTCATGGGCGATATACCTGCGCAGGGGTCGTGCACCGTAGACCGGGTCGAAACCGTGTTCGGCGATGAGCCGGCGTGCTTCCGGTGTGATATTCAAGTGTATCTGTCTCTCTGACAATCTGTTCCGAAGATCGGTGAGTTGTAGCTCGACGATGTGCTCGATCTGGGGCAGCGTGAGCGGGGTGAACAACACGATGTCGTCGATCCGGTTGAGGAACTCGGGACGGAAGTGCCCGCGCAGTTCCGCCAGCACCCGCGCCCGGGCGTCCGGCTTGATCTCGCCGTCCGCTGTGACTCCGTCGAGGAGATGCTGGGATCCGATGTTCGAGGTCATGATGATCACCGTGTTCCGGAAATCGACCTGCCTGCCTTGAGAATCGGTGATCCGGCCGTCGTCGAGCACCTGTAGAAGGGTATTGAAGACGTCGGCATGGGCCTTCTCGATCTCGTCGAAGAGCACCACGGAGTACGGCTTGCGACGCACCGCCTCAGTGAGCTGACCCCCCTCGTCATACCCGACGTACCCGGGGGGCGCACCGATGAGCCTACTCACCGTGTGCCGTTCCTGGTACTCGCTCATGTCCAGGCGCACCATGTTGTCTTCGCTGTCGAAGAGGGCGCTGGCCAGCGTCTTTGCGAGTTCGGTCTTTCCCACGCCCGTCGGTCCCAGGAAGATGAACGAACCGATCGGCCGGCGCGGATCACGGATGCCGGACCTCGCCCGGATCACCGCGTCTGCGACCAGTTGCACCGCCTCGTCCTGACCGACGACCCTCTCGTGCAGGATCTCGTCGAGCTTCAACAGTTTCTCCCGCTCGCCTTCCTGCAGTCGAGCGACCGGGATACCCGTCCATGCGGCCACGATTTCTGCGATCTCGTCTTCGGTGACCACCTCGCGCAGCAACGGATTGCGGCCTTGCCTGGTGGCCAATTGCTCCTCCGCCGCCTTGAGTTTGCGTTCGAGTTCGGTGATCTCGCCGTATCGCAGCTCGGCGGCCCGATTGAGGTCGTAATTGCGTTCGGCCTCCTCGGCTTCGTGTCGCAATCGTTCCAGCTCTCCCCGTAGCTCCTGCACCCGACGGATCGCTTGGCGCTCTGCCTCCCACTGAGCGTGCCGGGCGTCGGTCTCGGCCCGCAGATCGGCCAGTTCCTTACGCAACTCCTCGAGGCGTGTCTTGCTGGCGGCGTCCGTTTCCTTGGACAGGGCGGCCTCTTCGATCTCCAGCCGGGTCACTTTCCGGGTGAGTTCGTCGAGTTCGGCGGGCATCGAGTCGATTTCGGTTCGTAGCCGGGCGCACGCTTCATCTACCAGGTCGATCGCCTTGTCCGGAAGGAAACGGTCGGTGATGTACCGGTGCGAGAGGGTCACGGCGGCCACCAGTGCGCCGTCCTGGATCTTCACGCCGTGAAACACCTCGAGGCGTTCTCGAAGTCCGCGCAGAATCGAGATTGCATCCTCGGCACTGGGCTCGTCGACGAGAACGGTCTGGAATCGACGCTCCAATGCTGCATCGGATTCGATGTGCTTGCGATACTCGTCGAGAGTGGTGGCACCGATCATGTGCAGTTCGCCGCGGGCGAGCATCGGTTTGAGCATGTTGCCGGCGTCGAGAGATCCCTCGCCGCCGACCGATCCTGCGCCGACGACGGTGTGTAACTCGTCGACGAACAACAGGATGCGCCCCTCGGCCGCTTTCACCTCGGACAGCACCGCCTGCAGCCGTTCCTCGAACTCGCCGCGGTACTTCGCGCCGGCCACCAGGGAACCCATGTCGAGCGAGAAGATCGTTTTGTCGCGTAGGCCCTCGGGCACGTCGCCGCGGACGATCCGCTGGGCGAGTCCCTCGACGATCGCGGTCTTGCCGACGCCGGGGTCGCCGATCAGCACCGGATTGTTCTTCGTTTTCCGGCTCAGGATCTGCGTTACCCTGCGGATTTCGGCGTCTCGCCCGATGACCGGATCGAGTTTGCCTGCTCGGCCCTCGGAGACGAGGTCGCGTCCGTACTTCTCGAGCGCCTCGTACGCCCCCTCCGGGGTGGCCGAGGTGACGCGCTGGTTGCCGCGCACTGTGGTCAAGGCGGCGAGGAAGGTCTCTCGTGTGACCCCATGGCTGGTGAGAACCCGTCCGGCCGCACTGGTCGACCCCTCCTCGGAGAGGGCCATCACGAGATGCTCCACCGACACGTAGGAATCCTTGAGTCGCTTTGCCTCTCGTTCGGCGGCGTCGAGCAGTCTGGCCAGGCGCTGGGTGATCATCACCTGACCGGGCGTCGCACCGGGGCCGCTGACCTTCGGCCTACGCATGAGTGCCTGTTCCAGATCGGAGCGTAGGGCGTCGACGTTCGCACCGGTCTGCTCGAGCAGTCGCGGTACGAGCCCTTCCTGCTGATCGACCAACGCGAGCAGCAGGTGCTCTCCGTCGACCTCGGTGTGGCCCATTCTGGTCGCGATGTTCTGGGCCTCCTGCAGGGCTTCTCGTGACCTTTCAGTCAGACTGCCGGTGTCCATGGGGGTGTCTTCCTTCCGTGGGACGCTGCTTCGAGTTTCTCGATTCGATCCAGCAGATCGAGCACGAGCCCGATTGCCGAGTAGTTCAGGCCTAGACCCGTCCGCAACCGTTGGATGCGGGCAGCGTGGGCCACTGCTGACGGTTCGAACAATATTTCGCCGCCGGGGTCGCGGCGTGCGTCGATCAGGCCGAGAGCCACGAGTTTTCTTGCCAGGTCGGGGTGCAGCCCGGTACGTTCGGCGAAGACATCCAGCGACATTCCGGTACGGCGAACCAATATGTACTGGGTGCCCGGGGTCGGGGTGCTCATGGCTGTTTCCTCGGGTCGAAGTTCGATTCGGCGGCCAACTGTTCGAACAGCTCGCGTTCACGTGCTGTCGGTTTCGATGGCACCATCACCTTGATCTCGGCGTAGAGGTTGCCGTTGGAGCCTCGCGGGTTGGGCATGCCTTCTCCGCGCAGGCGCAGCTTCCTACCTGTCGACGAGCCCGGTACGACTTTGACTTTCGCCTCACCGCCGGGAGTGGGAACGGCGACCGTCGCGCCGAGTGCTGCTTCCCAGGGGGAGACGGGAAGGTCGACGTAGATGTCCCGGCCCTGTACGCGGAACCGGGAATGCGGTTTGATCCGGACCACGAGGTACAGATCCCCGGGCGGTGCGCCGCCGTTGCCTCGGCCCCCTTGCCCAGCCAGCCGGATTCTTTGGCCGTCGAGGACACCGACCGGAATGTTGACGTCGTATCGTCGTCCGTCCAGACGGAGAGTGCGTTTGCCGCCCCGGTACGCCTCTTCCAGGGTCAGTTCCAGTTCCGCTTCCTGATCGGCGCCGGGAATCGGGCCGTACGCGCCACCGCCGCCGAACATCTGTCCGAAGAGGTCCTCGAAGTCGACGCCCCCCTCGCCGTCTGTGCCGTGTCCGAAGTGCACCCTCCGGCCCCCACCGCTGTACCTTCCGCCGCCGTACCCGCCGGCGCTTGCCCGGACCCGTTCGTCGTAGTCCTCGGGTACCCGACGGAAGTCGTCCCCGAATCGGTCGTAGCGTTTCCGGGTGTCTGGGTCGGATAACACTTGGTAGGCCTCATTGATCTCTTTGAACTTGTCTTCCGCAGTGGGGTCTTTGTTGATGTCGGGGTGATATTTGCGGGCAAGTCGGCGGTAGGCCTGCTGGATTTCGTCGGTGTCGGCGCTGCGCGGGACCCCGAGCGCTTCGTAGTAGTCACGCGCCATGGCGCTCACTCCTCAGGTCGGCTGACGACCACGGTGGCGGGACGCAACTGCTGTCCGTTTTCTCCGTAACCTGGCCGCAAGACCTCGATCACGGTTCCGGAGGGAAGGTCGGGTTGGGTCACCACACTGACTACTTCGTGGAGTTCCGGGGTGAACGGCACACCGACCTCGTCGTGGCGCTCGAAGCCGAGCCGTGACAGTATCTGCACCGCTTGGTCCCGGATTGCCTTCACACCCTCGACGACGGCCTGAGGATCGCTATCCGCATGGGCCAGCGCGAGCTCCAAGTTGTCCAGGACAGGCAGCCACGCCGCCGATACCCTCGCTGTCTCCGCGGCGCGTTCACGGTCGAGATCGTTGGCATACCGCTTGCGCAGGTTGTCCAGATCTGCGAGTGCTCTGCGCCAGCGGTCCTCGAGTCGAGCCAGCTTGGCTTCGGTATCGGTGTGATCAGGCCTCGTCTCGGTCTGGTCCGTGTCAGTACGGTCGGTAGCCTGCTCGGTCGTCGAATGATCAGCAGATCTGTCCATCAGGTGCCTTAGCTCCGATCGAACTCGGCGTCGATCACGTCGTCGTCATCCGACGACGCAGCGTCTCTTCCGCCGGTCTGGTATCCCTCGCCGCCGTTTTGAACCGCTGCAAGCCCGTAGAGCAACTGCTGCAGCTCCGAGGTCAGTGGCTCTACCTCCGAGGGTGGAGCACCGTCTTCTACAGCCTTCCTCGCGTCGGCGATCAACATCTCGGCACGCGCTTTCTCGTGCGGTGGCGCACTGTCACCCAGTTCGGCAAGTCGCCGTTCCACCTGGTAGGCAACCGAATCGAGGGCGTTACGTGCGTCGACCGCCTTGCGCAGCTCCTCGTCCTCACGCCGGTTCCGTTCGGCCTCGGCGAGCATGCGCTCGACCTCGCTCTGGTCGAGGTTGCCCTGTTCGCTGATCGTGATGCTCTGCTCCTTGCCGGTGTCTTTGTCACGGGCGGTGACGTTGAGAATGCCGTTGGCATCGATATCGAATGTGACTTCGACCTGCGCCTCGCCGCGTGGCGCAGGTCGGATGTCTTCCAGCCGGAACCGGCCCAGCACCCGGTTGTCGGCGGCGCGTTCGCGTTCGCCCTGCAGGACTACGACGTCCACGGCGGACTGATTGTCTTCCGCTGTGGAGAACACTTCGCTGCGTCGGGCGGGGATCGTCGTGTTGCGCTCGATGATCTTGGTCATTACCCCGCCCTGCGTCTCGACGCCGAGGGACAGTGGGGTGACGTCGAGCAACAGTACGTCGGAGACCTCACCTTTGAGCACGCCTGCCTGGACCGCGGCACCGAGCGCCACGACCTCGTCCGGGTTGACGCCCATGTGGGGATCCTTACCGCCGGTGAGCCGGCGAACGAGTGCCTGTACCGCCGGAATGCGTGTCGAACCACCGACCAGGATCACCTCGTGGATGTCGTTGGCGGTGATCTTGGCGTCACTCATTGCCTGCTTTACCGGACCGAGGCAGCGTTCCACCAGATCTGCCGTCAGATCCTCGAACTTCGATCGCATGATCGTGGTGGTGAGGTGTTTGGGGCCGTTCGCGTCTGCGGTGACGAAGGGCAGGTTGACCTGGGCTTGAGTTACCGAGGACAACTCGACCTTGGCCTTCTCTGCCGCCTCGAAGAGTCGTTGCAGCGCTTGTGGATCCTTGCGTAGATCGATGTTCTCCGCGCTCTGGAACTCGTCGGCGAGGTAGTCCACCAGGCGCCGGTCGAAATCGTCTCCGCCGAGGTGGGAGTCGCCGGCCGTCGAGCGAACCTCGACTACTCCCTCGCCGACATCGAGCAGGCTCACATCGAACGTGCCGCCGCCGAGGTCGAAGACCAGTACGGTCTCGTGGGTCTGTTTGTCCATGCCGTACGCCAATGCCGCCGCGGTCGGCTCGTTGATGATCCGCAGGACCTCGAGGCCCGCGATCCGGCCGGCGTCCTTGGTGGCGTTGCGCTGCGCGTCGTTGAAGTAGGCCGGAACGGTGATGACCGCTTCCTTGACCTTCTCGCCAAGGAACTTGCTGGCGTCGTCGACGAGTTTGCGCAGCACCAGGGCACTGATCTCCTCTGGTGCGTACTTCTTACCTCGCACGTCGAATCGTGCCTCACCGTTGTCGCCCGGTACGACGTCGAAGCTGACCGCTTTGGCCTCCTCGGAGATCTCGTCGAAATGACGTCCGATGAAGCGTTTCGCCGAGTAGATCGTGCCCTTCGGGTTCAGGATCGCCTGTCGTCGGGCCAGCTGACCCACCAGGCGCTCGCCGCTATCGGTGAATGCCACCACCGACGGCGTCGTCCGCGCACCCTCGACATTGGAGATCACCACCGGTTCGCCGCCTTGCCAGCTTGCGATGACCGAGTTGGTGGTGCCCAAGTCGATGCCTACCGCAGTTGCCATGATTCATTCCTTTCGATTGGTCCGGCCCGGTGAGTCGGCGGACGGCTCGGTCCGCGACTTCGACGTCGGCGAGGACTTCGGAGTGCCGTGGTTGTGTAGGGACATGGTCGTAAGGACTGGGAACGAGGTGAAGTCGCGCTGGCTGCCCTGTCCTGTGATGCGTGCATGAGCAGGCCGAACGGAGCGCCGACAACGGCACCGAAGATCGGCGCGTAGAAGCTGAGATCGAGGCGGGTACACGGCGGCCGGCCTCGGTGGAGTAATCCAAAGATCCAGCCTAATGGTGTAGCTGTCCACGCGCCCGCGGCGGCGCGGGCGCGGTCCAGCGGTAGTTCAGTGTGCCGATGACCTATTCGACGTGTGCTGCCGCTGCCGCGGATGCCTGGGGTTTTGCGTAGGGGCAGTCCCAGTGTCATCCGATGCGGTTCGGCCGCAGTGAGAATTGTCGCGTCAGGATTGCGTGAGTCCTGCATGTACCTGGCCTCTACTCGGTCCGGGGCACTTCTCAGTATCGCCCAGAACGGTGCCTACCGTCATGGAATGGGGGAATCGACGCAGCGGGTTCAAGTATTGGTCGTAACCCTGCTGATTGGAGAGAAGTGTGCGGATGGGACGAAGAGAGCAAGACGGGAGTCGAGTGTCGACAACGCTTGAATTCGAGGCCGATGCGACGGTGGAGAACGAGAGCACCGTGTCGGTGTGTGGCTAGTCTGCCTAATTCTCCATTCTGATCCTGGGAAGACTGTCGATCCCGCGTCCTCAAAGGCGGTAGCCGGCACCTTTGAGCGTCAACACGTCGGCGTGATGGACGATCCGGTCGATCATCGCGGCGGCGACGGCCTGATCACCGAAGACTCGACCTGACCTTCGTCGCCCGGCGGGACCGCTCCGCGGGGCATCGTGGCTTTCGACGCCGCGACCCGATCGGCGAATCTCGCCGAAATATAGCGACGCACAGTTGATTCCGATACCGGGACACCGTGGTCGTCGCGCAGTCGTTGCGCGATCGTTGCTACGGTCACCGACTCGTCGAGCTGGCCTTCGATCCAGGTGTGGTGGGCGGCGATCGCCGGCCAGGTCACCGCCCGCGCCGTCGGGTCCACCACTTCGGGGAACCAGACCGCGATCAACTCGCGCCACAGGTTCTCGTCGAATCTGTAGCCGTCGCCGGGGGCAGCCCCGCCTCCAGCGCAGGGGCCAGGTACTTGCGGATGGGGAATTTCATGACCGCTGACAACCGCAGGAACCGCATGGTTCGATCCGGTCAGCGGAGACGAGGGAAGCGACACGCGGGCCGAGATATCTGTGCGCCTCGGGGGATCGAAGGTCGCGGTTGGTGGCTGTCGGTCGTGAACTCGTGCGCTCGAGGTCATTCATTCGTGCGCTTCAGGACATGTTCGTTCTCTGCTCGGCCACCTAGTGTTCCACCTCACAGCGATGCGACGGGGTTGCTCAACCGTCATCCAGATTGAACTTTGAAAGGTGGCTGTCGGCGTGGCTGGTCTGCAAACAGTGCAAAAGATTGGTCCGGTGCTCGATCTGTTCACAGTTCAGCGTCCGGAATGGGGTGTTTCCGAAGTTGCAGCGGCCATCGACGTGCCCCGGTCGAGTGCTCATGCATTGCTGGCCAGTCTCGTCGACACCGGGTTGTTGCAGTGCCGGAATCGCGGCCGATACCGGCTCGGCTGGCGCATCGTCGAATTGGGGGAAACACTCCGCAGCACTGTGGACGTACGGTCCTGTTCCGCTCCTGTGTTGGAAGAGCTGGTCGAAAACTATGGAGAAACGACACACCTGGCCATCATGGAACGCTGGAGTGTCCTCTACGTCGACAAGGTGATCGGTACGCACAACATCACCGTGCAGGGGGCTCGAGTGGGCACCCGGCTCGATGCCCACTCCACAGCTGTGGGCAAGGTCCTGCTCGCGCAACTCGACAAGACTGAATTGCAGCGGTACTTGACAGCGCGTCCGTTACGTCGATTGACACCGTCGACGACTACGAGTCCGCATGCGCTCGCCGATGCTCTCGAAATGACTCGCATGGCTGGTGTCGCGGTGGACATGGGCGAGACGGTGTCGGAGGTGCACTGTGTCGCCGCACCGGTACGAGACGACATGGGTTCGGTGGTTGCTGCAGTGAGCATAAGTGTTCCGGCCACCCGATTCGCTTCGCGGCGAGCTCAACTCGAGCGTGCTGTGATCGCTGCCGCCAACAAGATCACTCGCTCTATTGCCGAGGCGGCGGACATCGTTCCACTCGAATCCCGGAACCACCCATCGCTGGAGCCGGTCGGTAGCTGTCCCCGAGCGTCCTGACATCTGTATCAACCGCACGACACAACCGAGGAACTATGGATATTGCTGTTCAGAAGGCAGCGGATCGTCTGCTCGACGCGTATCGCACCGCCGAGCCGATCGACCCGCTGACGCCCGAGTATCCCGACGCGTCCCTAGAAGTGGCATACCGCATCCAGCAGGCGCAAGTAGAGCAGTGGACATCGGCCGGCGATGTAGTCAAGGGACACAAGGTAGGCCTCGCGTCGCGAGCAATTCAGCGACAGATGGGGGTCGACCAGCCCGACTTCGGGCATCTCACCCAGAGCATGTTTCATCTGGAGCACCATCCCATCGCCAGCGGCACATTTCTGCAACCGCGTATCGAACCGGAGATTGCATTCGTCCTTGGTCGTCCACTGGCCGGCCCAGGCGTGACTGCCGCAGAGGCAGCGCGGGCAGTGGATTTCGTCCTGCCTGCGCTGGAGATCGTGGATTCGCGGATCAAGGATTGGAAGATCGGAATTTTCGACACCATCGCCGACAACGCTTCATCCGGCGGGGTCATACTCGGCAGTTGCCCGGTCTCGTTGGACCAGCTGGATCTGCGTCTGGCTGGCTGTAACCTGCACATCAACGGCGAGCTCGTCGCAACCGGTGCCGGTGGCGCAGTTCTCGGGTCACCGCTCAGTGCGCTGGTGTGGCTGGCCAACACGGTGGGTCCGCTCGGCGTGACCCTCGAGCCGGGGCACGTGGTGCTGCCCGGCTCGATGACCGGTGCGTATCCTGTCGCACCCGGCGATTCCATCGTTGCGACTATCAGTGGGCTCGGCACCGTCACCGCCGTGCTCGGCGGAAAGGACGAACAGTGACCGAGCAACTATGGAGCCCGGCCAAAGTGGCCGATGTTCTTATACGAGCGGAGGATAGCGGCGTCGCGCAGACGTCGATTCTCGCAGAATGGGACGGTCTCGATCTGGCCGCGGCATATGAGGCTCAGAATATTGCGCTGCAAATGCGGATCTCGCGGGGGGAGAGGGTCACCGGTGTCAAACTGGGTGTGACCTCCAAGGCGAAGCAGCGTCAGGTGGGAGTCGACTCGCCGTCGACGGCGTGGTTGACGGACGCGATGATCCTTCCGATCGGTGAGCCGGTGCCCCGGGAGAAGATGATCCACGCGCGTGCCGAACCGGAGATTGCGTTCGTCATGGGACGTCGACTCGAAGGGCCCGGGGTCTCGGCGGCGACTGCGCTCGCGGCGGTCGACCATGTGGTCGGTGCGATCGAAATCATCGACAGCCGGTTCTCGGGTTACAAGTTCTCCATGATGGATGCTGTCGCGGACAACAATTCGTCCGGCCGGTACGTCACCGGTCCCATCAGTGTGCGGCCGGACTCGCTGGACCTCGGTCTCGAAGCCTGCTTGCTCGAAGTGGACGGAGAGATCGTCGATTCGGCGACAGGAGCTGCTGTGCACGGCCATCCGGCGGAGGCGCTGGCTTTCGCGGCGAACACCCTCGCCGAGCGTGGCCTGGCAATCGAGCCGGGCTGGGTGATCCTCACCGGGGGGATGACGGATGCGGTTCCGGTCCGGCCGGGGGCGCGGATCGCTGCTCACTTCACTCATCTCGGTACCGTAAATGTGTCAGGAGGCTGATGATGCCGCTCATCGAGGTGACTATTTCCGCAGGGCGTTCGCCCGAACAGCTCCGCGCACTGATACATGAACTCACCTTTGCCGCCCAGCGGGCCGTGGACGCGCCGTTGAGCAACATTCGGGTGGTGCTGCGTGAAGTTCCGGCTACTCACTTTGCCGCCGGTGATGTGACGATTGCAGAACGATCTCCTGCTCAATGACTTTCGTTTGATTCTCCCGAACGATTCTCGTGTCAATGCAAGCGAGTCGGGACAAGACGATGAGTGCAAGGGACACGTAGACCGGAGTTGGGGCGGACTGCCCTGTTCCTTTTCTCGTTCGGGGAGTCGCTATGACGACGGCACGTCGTCGCCGGCAATGCCTTGACCGGGGACAGACGAGCAACGTCGCAGATGGCTGCGGTTGGACGTTGCAGGCGAGATCGTCGGAAATCTACGAGGGAGTCGACGAGATTCAACGCTGGTGCTGGCGCGTCCGATTTGCGGACGCGCCAGCACGCCGGGTAGACGAGATTGCTCAACAGCTTGCCGGCGGTTGCTGAACACCGTTGCGGGAGTTCGAAAACCGCTATTGGATACACGATGACGGCTACAGGTCAGAACGTGGCGGTCTGGTCACCTGTTGTCGCTGCTGGTGCTGGTGCCGAGTTGCTGCATGCGGAAATGCAGTGGGCTGGTCCCGAAGCGACGTCGGAACGCTCGACTGAAATGCGAGACATCGCGGAAACCTACGCGGACGCTGATGGTAGAGATCGTGGCGTCGGTGCTCAGCAAGAGTTTGCGAGCTCGCTCGAGCCGTTGTTGATTCAGCCATGTGCGTGGTGTCGTGCCTGCTGCGCTGAATAGTTTGTGGATGTACCGTACGGACATTCCCAGTTCGGCTGCAAGGTCGCTGATCGAGTAGTCGGGGTCTGTCATGTGTCGTTGCATTGCCTGCTGTATGACTCGAAAGTCCTTGTTGTGAACTCGTTTGGTGGTGTTGAACGGAGTTGTGCGTTCACTGATGGCGGATACGAGTAGGTCCATCGCGCACGCGGCAACGGAGGCTGAGGAGTTGGGCGAAAGAAGGGAGTCGTCAGTTGCCATGTCGACGAATAGGCGAGAGACGTATCGGCTGATGCCGCTGCGGCCGGAAAAACCTTCACCGGTAATCTCCGCTACGGCTTCCAGGGGAAGATGTGGCGCAAACACCGCGCGCGGCGCGCGGACGACAATCTGCTCGAACTCGGTCTGGGCGTCGACGATGAACGGCGCCGATGAGTCGAGGATTCCGAACGCCCCGCTTTCGAGCTTTGCGGACCGAGAGTGTTGACCGATGACCGCTGTACCGCTCGTGATCAAGCACAGTAGGTAGTCGTCGTTGGGATCGGACGAGATCATGTTCGGGGTGCGGATTACTGTGTGTGGGTCTGCGCGTACGACACTGACTGTGACGTCGACGAAGGGACGCACCGATAGTTCCGCCCCGAACGAGTCCGATATGTCAGGCCAGTCGACGTCGAGTTCGCAGTATGTCGAGTCGAGTGTGTCTATCCACCGCGAACGTACCTCGCTCGATTCGAGCTCGCGTGTGCTGATTACGACCTTGGCGCTGGCCTTGTCGGTGCAATCGGAGTCATTGTTCTGTGCACTGTCGGTCATGTCGCTGCTCACCTCCATATTTTAGTGTTGCAGATCACACCGGCTTCGAATATAGGAGGTATTCGCTCCCCGGAGTCACGCCCACAGCTTCCGCGTCCGCACTCGTCCCGAACGGAGTAGATCGTGACCCGCGCTGCTCCGCCTGGGGCGATTGGATCACCTGAAGGAGTGACACCGACCGGACCCCATGACGCTCGACTTCGCCGCGAAGCACCCGTGTCCTACGTCCGCGTAGTCGGCATGCATCTGGTGTCGATCTCGCGAACTGTCTCGACGGAAGAGTTCGCGGTAGAGGGCGCAGGACCGGCTCGACTGTCGGCATGAGCCGGGGAGGTGACCCGGAGCGAATCGGGCCACCTGTGTAGGTCAGCGGTGTTCGGTTCGATAACGGCCAGGGCTGGAACCGTATGCGGCGCGGAATGTGCGGCTGAAGTGGGACACATCGCGAAAGCCTGATTGCTCACTCACTTCGGCGACTGTCAGATCGGTGCTCAGGAGGTACTTACGTGCTCGCTCCACCCGTGTGCGGTACAGCCAGGCGCGAGGGGCCGTGCCTTGCTCACGGAAGAGGTTCTGAATGTGTCGCACAGACATCCCCGCTTCTGCAGCGACCCTGGATAGTGATAAAGCGGGATCGTGTAGCTGTCGCTCGACGATCCGCTGCACTTCGGCCAGATCACGCGCGTGACTGATCTTCGTCGGGTCGGTCTCGGTGGCGCTGTCGGTGAGGGCGGTGACCAGCAGGTCGAGAGCGACGGATGATATCGAGACCGCTGACCTCGTCGGCAGTGTCCGGTCCTGTTCGGCGACGTCGAGGAGGAACCTGCTCACGAGTCGGCCCGTTCCCGAGATCCCACTGATGGGCAGCCCGGTTCCCTGCTCGAGTACTCGCTGGGGTAACCGCGCTTCGAGCAGGGGTCTGGGAGTGTCGATGACGACCTGACGAAAATTCGACTCGGCTTCGAATTCGAACGGGGCGGCGCAGTCCAGTAACGCGAACGATCCCTGCTCGAGAACTCCGCTGCGTCCGTTTTGGGTGACGCGGACGTTACCGTCGGTCACCACCAACACGAGGAAGTCTCCCGCGTCGTCCGAACGCACCATCGCCGGCGAACGGATGACCGAGTGGACGTCCGCGCGCATCGTGCTGACATGCAGTTCTCCGATGGGATGACCGCCCCATTCTGCGATGAACGGTTGGCGTGGATTGGGCCATGCCACGTCCGACTCGCAATAGAGGGTGCCGACTGTGTTCGCCCACAGATTACGGCCTTCCGCGGAGTCGAGTCCTCGCGTATCGAGAGATACCACAGTGGGTTTGGTGGATTTACGCGTGGAGTCACTCCATCGTTCGCGCTCAGTCATGTTTATCGGTACCTCCGGAATCTAGTGTTCCGTGTCACAGGGAGCTGGCTCTGTACGGACCGTCGAGTGCGGAATTGCCTCGGAGCGGCGCCTGGATTCGCATCGGCCGAGAACACCGTCTCGGTCTGAGCTCGACAACAGGAGTGAGCACGTGACGACGCCAACTATTCTCGAGACCTCCACCGGAACCCCCAACGATGTCCGGCCGATGACCGGCGCGGAGTACATCGAGTCCTTGAAGGATGGACGCGAAGTGTATTTCCGCGGAGAACGTGTCCCGGATGTCACGACTCATCCGGCTTTCCGGAATTCGGTTCGCTCGATCGCTCGGATGTACGACGCGCTTCATACCCCCGAAGCCCAGGGGGTGCTGGCGGTGCCGACCGATACGGGTAACGGTGGATTCACGCACCCGTTCTTCAAGACCGCCCACAGTTCCGACGATCTTCTTCTGTCCCGCGACGCGATCGTCGCGTGGCAACGTGAGGTGTACGGGTGGATGGGCCGGTCGCCCGACTACAAGGCATCTTTCCTCGGGACCCTCGGTGCCAACGCGGACTTCTACGGTGAGTACAGGCAGAACGCACTCGACTGGTACAAGAAGGCGCAGGAGCGGGTGCTCTATCTCAATCACGCGATCGTCAATCCGCCCATCGACCGTGATAAGCCTGCCGACGAGACCGCGGACATCTGCGTACATGTGGTGGAGGAAACCGACGCCGGCGTGATCGTTTCCGGCGCCAAAGTGGTGGCGACCGGGTCTGCGATCACCAATGCCAATTTCATCGCCCATTATGGACTTCCGCTGCGCAACAAGAAGTTCGGGTTGATCTTCACTGTTCCGATGGACTCGCCGGGCTTGAAGCTGTTCTGTCGGACGTCCTACGAGATGAACGCTGCAGTGATGGGCAGCCCGTTCGATAATCCCTTGTCGAGCCGCTTCGACGAGAACGACGCGATCATGGTGTTCGATCGTGTGCTGGTTCCGTGGGAGAACGTGTTTGCCTATGACGCGGACACCACGAACGGATTTGTGACGAAGTCCGGGTTCATGGCTCGGTTCATGTTCCATGGTTGTGCACGCTTGGCGGTCAAGCTCGACTTCATCGCCGGCTGTGTTCTGAAGGCGGTGGAGACGACAGGTACCAACAATTTTCGTGGTGTCCAGATGCAGATCGGCGAGATCCTCAACTGGCGCGATATGTTCTGGGGCTTGTCGGATGCGATGGCCAAGTCTCCCGATGAGTGGGTGAACGGGGCTGTGCAGCCGAACCTGAACTACGGTCTGGCCTATCGCACGTTCATGGGGGTGGGCTATCCGCGGATCAAGGAGATCATCCAGCAGACGCTCGGTAGCAGCTTGATCTACCTGAATTCGCATTCGAGCGACTGGGGTAACCCCGACATCCGGCCCTACCTCGACCAGTACGTGCGCGGGTCCAACGGCATCACCGCGATCGATCGTGTGCAGCTGCTCAAGCTGCTGTGGGATGCCGTGGGCACCGAGTTCGGAGGTCGGCACGAGCTGTACGAGCGCAACTACGGTGGCGACCACGAGGCCGTCCGCTTCCAGACATTGTTCGCCTACCAGGCCCAGGGACTGGATACCGAGCTCAAGGGCTTCGCCGAGAAGTGCATGTCCGAGTACAACGTCGACGGGTGGACACGTCCGGACTTGATCAGCAATGATGATCTGAAGATCGTGCGTGGTTGAACGGGACGCGACGATGACGAGCACGACCATGACCGACAACACCCCGAACGGCGGGATCGAGGTCACACCCCTACAGATGCGGAAGGCCCTCGGCCGGTTCGCCAGCGGCGTCACCATCGTCACCACCGCCGAAAGCGAGGACGACGCGTCGGTGCACGGTATGACGGCCAACGCATTCACCTCCGTTTCGCTCGACCCCCCGCTTGTTCTGATATCCATCGCGAACCGAGCCAAGATGAACGAGCGGATCAACAAGACCGGCAAGTACGGTGTTTCGATCCTGGCGACAGATCAGGAGCCGTTGTCACTGCACTTCGCAGGAGCTGCCCATCAACCCGATCTGGTGCGATTCGTCTGGCGCCGGGAGGTTCCTCTCCTCGAAGGCGCGCTGGTGCACCTGGCCTGTTCGGTGGACGCCTCGTATCCCGCCGGTGACCACATGTTGCACGTGGGCCGAGTGGAGCAACTGTGGTATGACGACGGACATCCGCTCGTCTTCTACACCGGTAGCTTCCGGTCGCTCGAGTTGCTGCGCGACGACCCGTGGGGGTTCTGAAGTAAACCCCTCGGACAGGGGGTGGGATTGCCGAAGGTCGATCCCACCCCCTTGCGGTGTCGGGTAGATCAGATGGACGATCCGCTGTCCGCGCGAGCGGCGATTTCGTCGGCGCGTACCCCCGCTGCTGAGTGGCCGCCGATGAACCAGTTCGCCGGGTCCACCTCGATGATCCGACCACGGACGGCCGAACGCGGCACCCCGAGTACATCGACGATCAGGTCGGTGAACCGGGCCGCGAGCTCCTCGCGCTGTGCGCGAGGACGACCCGCCAGCACGATGGCTGTAAAGTACGGTGCAGCCGTGCTGCTCTCGGAGGCAACCGCGCCGGCGACCGCGACATCATCGGTGGTGTAGCGGACGATGAAGGTCCGAACTCGCTCGAGCGGGGAGTCGAGAACCTCCGAATAGCAGTGGCTCGCCTCGACAAGCAGACGGTGCCGCTGCTCGACGGTGAACCGTCCGTCGAGCAGATGGAAATGTGCAACAGGCATGAGAGGGCCTTTCGGGAGTGGTGCTCTACTGGACGCCGTGGCGTGTGCCGGCGTCGACGTTGAGGACGCTGCCGTGCAGCACGCTCGCCTCGGGGGCGAGCAGCATCTCGAGGATCCAGCCGAGCTCGTCCAGCGTCGGTAACCGGCCGAGCGTGGTCTTGGCGCGGTAGCGCTCCCAAATGGTGTCGAGATCGCGGCCGGTCTCGGCTGCTTCGGTTTCGACGAATTTGCGGAGCCGTGGCGTGTCGACCGGGCCGGGCGCGATGGTGTGTGTGGTGATGCCCTTCGGTCCGTACAGGGCGCTGAGCTGGCGCATCAGATTGAACACTGCGGCGTTGACGGTGCCCGGCGCGGCGTCGAGCGGGCCGGGTTCGAAACCGAGCGATCCGGCGACGGCGACGAATCGCGATCCGGGGACCAGCTGGCCGCGGACTGCGTGCAGCAGCCGTACCAGCCCGCCGACCTTGATGTTCGCCCCTACAGCAAGCTCGCCGGGGCTGATGGTGTCGGCGGAACCACGTACCGGCAGACCCGCGGCGAACACGGCCATCCGGATCGGCGCGTCGACATAGGCGGAGATCGCCTCGATCGCACTGTCGTCGCTGATGTCGGCGACACAGGGGATGATCAGGCTGTTTTCGGCTGCAAGGGTTTTGAGGTCTTCGGCGTTGCGCGCGACCGCGATCACGCGTAGGCCTCGACGGACCAGGCGTCGGGTGAACTCGGTGCCCATCGCACCGGTGGCGCCGACGACGACACACAACTTGGGGCAGGTCACGGGTGATTACTCCTCGGGGAGAAGCGGGGACGGCCGGTGCAGCACCTACTGCACCGGCCGCCCACGTGGATGAGTCGAAGGACCGGATCAGCCGCGCAGCCGAAGGGTCACGGCGCGCGGTTCGGTGAAGAAGTCGCGGGAGTACTGACCGCCTTCACGTCCCAGGCCGCTGGCGCCTTCGCCTCCGAAGGGGAGACGCAGGTCGCGTTCGAAGAAGCAGTTGATCCATACGGTGCCGGCCTTCCAGCGCGCGGCCATCCGGTGGGCGCGGTCGAGGTTCTGGGTGAACAGCATCCCGGCCAGGCCATAGCGTGAGTCGTTGGCGATGCGCAGTGCCTCGTCTTCTGTGTCGAAACCCAGGACGGTTTCGACGGGCCCGAAGATCTCCTCTTGCGCGGTCCGGGAGTCATTGGTCAGCCCAGTGATGACGGTGGGGGGATAGTAGAAGCCCTTGGCGTGGGCGTCGCCGGTCAGACGGGCGCCGCCGGTGACGGCTTTCCCGCCTTCCTGCTGCGCGAGTTCGACATAGCCGTGGACTTTGTCGAGATGGCGTTGTTCGATGAGCGGGCCGATGAAGTTCGACGGATCCTTCGGATCGCCGACGCTGAGCTTGTTCGCCTCGTCGACGAACCGCTCGAGGAACTCGTCCATGATGCTGTTCTGCACGAGCAGTCGGGATCCGGCCAGGCACACCTGTCCGTTGCCGCCGAAGATCGCACGGATCGACATCGGTACGGCCACGTCGAGGTCGGCGTCGGCGAAGATGATGTTCGCGGACTTTCCGCCCATCTCGGCCGAGACCGGCGTGTGGTTGGGTGCTGCTGCCTGAAGGATCTTGACTCCTGTGGCACTCGACCCGGTGAAGGTGATCCGGTCGACTCGCGGATCGGAGGTCAGCGGGCCGGCGACGGCTTCGCCACCGAAACCGTGTACTACGTTGAGTACTCCGTCGGGCAGTCCGGCTTCGAGTGCGAGTTCGGCGAAGCGGTGTGCAGTCAGTGGGGTTTGGGGTGCCGGTTTGAGGATTGCGGTGTTACCGAACGCCAGGGCGGGCGCGATCTTCCAGGTGGCCAGCATCAGGGGTGCGTTCCAGGGGCTGATCGCCGAGACCACGCCGGCAGGCGGGTAGAGCACGTAGGACAGCAGATCCCCGTCGGGGTAGGCCTCGTTGGCGGCCATCGACGCGTAGTCGGCGAAGAACCGCAGGTTGTGCGCCACGCGCGGGATTTCGGCGTGCAGGGACTGGTTGATGCCCTTACCGCCGTCGCGGGTTTCGAGCTGGGCGAGCTCCTCGCGGTGCTCGTCGACCTTGTCGGCAACCGCGTGCAGGATCTTCGCCCGCTCCTTCGGCGACATCTGCGGCCAAGGCCCGTTGTCGAAGGCGTTGCGGGCGGCGGTGATCGCGGCTTGCCCGTCCTCGGTGGTGCCCTTGGGCACGACACCGAGCAGCGACCCGTCGTGCGGATCGATCGATTCGAAGGTGGCTCCGTCCGATGCCTGCTTCCACTCGCCACCGATAAGATGACGGACATGCGTGGTCAACGGCGCGTTCTGGGTCTGGGTCATGACAGTCTCCCGTGTCAGACTCCGGCGCGAGCCGGGAGTTCGTAGGTGCGGCCGGCGAGTTCGGAGGCGACGTCGATGATCATGTCCTCCTGACCGCCGATAACGCCGCGACGACCGAGTTCGAGCAGGATGTCGCGGGTGGAGACACCGAACTTCTTCGCGGCGCGTTTGGTGGGATGAAAGAACGTCGAGTAGACACCGGCGTAGCCAAGAATCAGGGCGGTCTCGTCGACGATCTGCGGTTCTTTCATCAGCGGCGCGACGACGTGCTCGGCGGTATCGATGAGCGGGAACAGATCGACGCCGGTCTCCCATCCGGCCCGCTCGAACGCAGCGGCCAGTACCTCGGTCTGGGCGTTGCCGGCGCTGGCACCGAGCCCGCGCAGCGACCCGTCGATGAACGTCGCCCCGTTCTCCGCGGCGGTCAGTGCGTTGGCGATACCGACCCCGAGGTTGTTGTGGGCGTGAAACCCGATATCGGCGGAGATCGCTTCACGCAGCGCGGCGACACGCTCGCCGGCGTGCTGCGGCACCATGGCACCGGCAGAGTCGACGACGTAGACGACGTCGGCGCCGTAGGAATCGAGTTTGGCGGCCTGCTCGGCGAGCGGCTCAGCTTCGAGCTTGTGGCTCATCATCAGGAACGTCATGACGTTCAGACCTTGTTCCTTGGCCCATTCGATCGGTTGCTGGCCACAGTCGGCTTCGGTGCAGTGCACCGCCACCCGGACGGTCTTGATGCCCGCGTCGATCGCGCCTTGCAGTTCGGCGAGGGTGGCGATGCCCGGCACGTAGAGCGCGGCGATGTCGGCGTTGTCGACGGCGTCGACTGCGGCGCGCACGTACTCGGGGTCGGTGGCGGCGGCGAAGCCGTACTGGATCGACGACGCACCAAGACCGATGCCGTGGGCGACCTCGATGGTCGGAATCCCGGCCTGATCGAGACCGCGGGCGATGTCGGCGACATTTTCGGGGGTGAACTGGTGCGAGACCGACGACATGCCGTCACGCAGCGTGGTGTCGACGAGGGTGACCTTGCGACGTGCGTCGGTGGTGGCGGTGGTACTCACTGGGCTGCTCCCTTGACGAGATTGCGCTGGGCCATGACGTCGGCGACCTGGACAGCGGCGGCGGTGATGATGTCGAGATTTCCGGCGTAGGTGGGCAGGAAGTCTCCGGCGCCGACGACCTCGAGCATGACGGTGACCAGGTCGCCGTCGACGTCGACCAGGCGCAGGGTATAACCGGGGACGTATTGCTGAACCTTGGCGACCATGTCGATCACCGCGCGCTCGATCGCGACCGGGTCGGGGTTGCGGACCTTGGCGTAGACCGTGTCGCGCATGTTCATCGGCGGTTCGGCCGGGTTGATCACCGAGATGGCCTTGGCGCGATCGGCTCCGGCGACCTGGGCAAGTGCCTTGCCGGTTTTCTCGCTGAATTCGCTGAGGTTCTGCCGGGTGCCGGGTCCGGCGCTGTGCGAGGCGATGGCAGCGACGATCTCGCCGTAGGACGCGTCGGCGACCTCGTTGATGGCATACAGGATCGGGATGGTGGCCTGGCCGGCGCAACTGACCATGTTCACGTTCGGCGCGTCCAGGTGCGTGCTGAGGTTCACGGCCGGCACCACGTACGGGCCCACTGAGGCAGGTGTCAGATCGATCGCGCGGATGCCGGCTTCGGCGTAGCGCGGGGCAGCGGCGGCGTGGACTTTCGCTGATGTCGCTTCGAAGACCACGTCGGGAAGGTCGGGCCGGTTGAGTAGCCAGTCGATTCCCTTTGCGGAGGCCTCGAGGCCTTCCTGTCGGGCTCGTTCGAGCCCCTCGCTGGTCGGATCGATACCGATCATGTACATGGGATCGACGTGCTCGGATCGCAGCAACTTGTACATCAGGTCTGTTCCGATGTTGCCGGATCCGACGATCGCAGCTTTCAATCGACTCATCTGTGCGGCCTTCCCTGAACTCTCGGGTAATGGGCTCGACGCTAGGAAGGGGTTGCTGGTCGGAAGGCGGAAATCCCGTGGTCCTGAACATGTGCGCGGTCGGGAACGTCCCTGTTCGGTTATCCCGGATGTCAGCGACTGCCTGGTTTACATCGCCGCAAGCTCGTGGTCACCACCACGGCCCGGTGCAGCTCGCCCGGACAGCTCAGATCAGGAGTAGCCATGACCGAACTCACTGCTCGATTCGATATCGCGCATCTCGCCCGCACCGAACTGTTCACTCCCAAGCCGCAGGAGACGCTCGACTTCTTCACCAAGTTCCTCGGCATGTATGTCACTCATCGGGAGGGTCAGTCCGTATACCTTCGAGGCTACGAGGATCCGTACCAGTGGAGCTTGAAGGTCACCGAGGCACCCGAGGCAGGAATGGGTCACGCCGCGCTGCGCGCGAGCTCTCCGGAAGCACTCGAACGTCGGGTGGCATCGCTCGAGCAGGGCAACGTCGACGGTAAGTGGAGCGAGGACCAGTTCGGTTACGGCAAGACCTTCGAGTTCCAGTCCCCGGATGGACACAACCTGCAGTTGTTGTGGGAGGTCGAGAAGTACGTCGCCCCGACGGCACTGCAGAGCAAGATCCTTTCGCGTCCTTCCAAGAAGCCGCTGTCGGGTATTCCGGTCAAGCGCATCGATCACCTCAACCTGATGGCGTCGAATGTCACCGCGCTCAAGGAATCGTTCGAGCAGCACCTCGGGTTCCGGACCACTGAACGTGTCGTCGACGGCAACGTCGAAATCGGGGCGTGGATGAGCTCGAACCTGCTCGGTCACGAAGTTGCCTGTATGCGCGACATGACCGGTGGGAACGGCAAGCTTCATCACGTAGCGTTCTACTACGGCACCGGACAGCACCTGGCCGACGCGGTCGAGATGTTCCGTGACTATGACATCCAGATCGAGGCTGGTCCGGATAAGCACGGCATCACCCAGGGGCAGTTCCTGTACGTGTTCGAGCCCGGTGGAAACCGTATCGAGCTGTTCGGTGAAGCCGGCTATCTGCATCTTGATCCTGACGCTGAGACCAAGACCTGGCAGATGTCCGACATCGATACCGGTCTCGCTGTTGGCGGTGCGAAGCTGCCGTGGGAAACGTACTTTACGTATGGCACTCCCAATCCGCTCGCGCTGGATCAGCACATCGAGAAGTTCGCCCACTTCGGTCCCGGCGCGCCGATCGAGGATCCGGATGTGGCTGCTGCCGAGCAGGCCATCCCGGACGACATCGACCACTCGCGGGCGGTTTCCGGTTCGCCCGCCTGATTGGGATCGTGCACCCGCTCAACCGCAATCGTGTGATTGTTGTTGAGAGCCTGAGGTCTCCGATGTGGACAGCGAGTTGAACAACTCTCCACATCGGAGACCTTTGTGTGTACAGGAGCGCTTCCCATACAGAATTGCCGTTGGTGTAGTCGAATCGACGGACTGAGGGGCGATGTCCATCGGCGGGTGGTCTCGAATGAGGTCCGGGGCGGTCGAGTTCTTCCTCTGCTGTGAAGGAAATCGGTGTCGGTTCGGGATGACGGCATTGAGCGTCAACTCCACCCTGGGAAGGGATGCTGGCGCTGATGGCGAAGTTCGCAGGGATACCGTCGCAGCCCAGCTGGGTCCGTTGAGCAGTGCTACCAGATGTCTTGTCTCCCTATCCTGTCAGGAGATGTCATGGAATATCCCATTCGTTATCGAGTATCAGATTCGACGACCGAATCGGTGACCGCACGCGATCTCGAGGTAGTGCTGCAAGCGCTGACCGGTCGCCCTATGGAGGCCGTTGATATCGAGGCTGTCGAGTCTGCTCTCGACCTCGAGAGGATGTCTCGTGTGGGTATCCCGCATCAGTTGTGAAGACATACTGTCGAATTCGATGGTGCATTGCTCTGGTGCACAGTAGAACTGGCCTGTACGAGATGCTTGTGCTCGCCTAGAGCTGTGGCGGGCAGGGGTAGGACTGCGAAAAAGGCCGGCAGTCGCGATACCAAGGATTGTGACGAAGGCCGGGGTGATGGCCGCCCCTGGTTCGGAGGGGCGATTGCCTGTGAACACGGTGGTCAAGACTGATGGACCGATGCCGTTGGTGAACTGCAGCAGAGCGCAGAGCGAGCTGCCGGGCGAGCCAGCCTCCTCGGATTACTCGGGCTGAAGGCAATATTTCCCGCCACTTGCCATGCTCGATAAATCGGGACTCGGAACATCCGAGGACGCGAGCTGGATACGGTGACGCCTAACCGCGCAGGACCGTGCATCCGCCGACGTCACTGAAGTCGCGCAATTGGGGTTCTTGCATGCTCGGCGGTTCACGGGGGCGGGGTTGCAGAACGGCCTTCGGGTCCAGCTTTGCGGAAGATCTGCGGGTTACGTCCCCGGGCGAATGAACTGGCAACGAACAAAGTCTGGGGCAGCGAGTACATACGCGCTGCCCCAGACTCTTGTCGTGGTGGATCCTGAAGGTCAGAGCACTGCCGGCGCTGTGCTGGTTGCGGGCGTGATGGCGAACTCCTCGCGGAAGATCAATCGAGGAGCCATACGCCTGCGCTTGAGTGCCTTGACTGCCGCATCGACCATCGCGGGTGGGCCGCAAAGGAATGCGCTCATCCCCTTGCACGAGGGAAAGTCGCTGACCACGACATCGGTGACCAGCCCGGTTGCCCCTTCCCACTGCTCCTCGCTGAGAACGGGTCGGTAGTGGAAATGCGGGTGCCGGTGTTCGAGATCGCGGAAGAATTCGACATCGTAGAGGTCTTCCCGCCGGCGGCCGCCGTGGTAGAGGAACAGTTCTGGGACGAGGTCCTCGACGAGGGCGTGTTGGACGATCGATTTCAGTGGAGCCAACCCCGTCCCACCGCCGATCAAGATCGCCGGTTCATCCTGTTTCGCGACGAGATTGAACTGCCCGAGGGGGCCGCGCAGCGAGACTCGTTCCCCGAGCGTCATTGAGCGGAAGATCCACCCATCGGTCGACAACCCGCCCGCGGTGAGCTTGATGTGAAATTCCAGCCGCCGAGTCTCGGTCGGAGGATTAGCCATCGAGTACTGCCGCGCCCCTGCGTGCTCAGGAACGATGAGTTCGGCGTACTGACCGGCATTGAACTGCATCGGAGTGTCCAACTCGATCACCAGTCTGCGCGTGTTGGCAGCGATGTCGTCCAACACGACGACGGTGCCTTCATAGTCGCGTAGAGGATGACGAGGCACGCCGTCATCGCTGACGTTGCCGAGCGGCTCGACGGTCAAGTCCGAGCGGGGAGTGGCCATACACCCCAGAGCCAGTCCTTCGGCCCTTTCCTCGACGGTCAGGGTGTACTCCGGGGTCTGACGGTGGTCGACCTCACCGCGCAGCACCTTGAGTTTGCATGTCCCGCAGGTTCCCTGAGTGCACGAGTGGGGCAGCCACTCGTTGGCCCGCAGGGCAGCATCGAGAATGGATTGGGTTTCTTCAACGGCAATGTCCGTGTTCTTTCCCTCTATACGGACCAAATATTGATCAGACATTTCCGGTAGCGCTCCAATTCAATATCGATAACCTCGGGTGTTCCCGATGCTCGCCGTATCTGTGCAGATGATTCAGGAGGGGTGAGGTCGAAGTCGCCTACACTTCCCATTCGACAAACAGCTGCTTGGGGCCGCGGAAACCCCATCCCCAAAAGTCCACCTCGTGGGTTTCGTCTCGTTCGATGTTCGGAATTGCCTCGAGCAATTCTTCGAGTCCGATTCGGACGACTGCATTGGCGAAATAGGTTCCGGCGCATGCGTGTTTTCCGCCGCCGAAGGTCATGTTCGGCACCAGGGCACGATCGAGGTCGTATTCGGTGGGGGCGTTGTACGCGTTTTCGTCCTGATTGGCCGAACCGTACGACAGCATCACGATTGAACCCTCAGGAAGCGTGACCCCGCCCACGGTAACTTCTCTCGCGGCGCGCTTGACCGCGGCGGACCAGATCGGGGCAACCCAGCGCATGCCCTCGGATGCGGCGCGGGGGATCAGAGTCGGATCGTCGATGACACGTTCGAGCTGGTCCGGTCGGCTGAACAGTCCGGCCAAGGTCGTGGCCATGGCATGACCGGGCTCCTGCATTGCTCCGAGCAGGAAGACATACAGGTTGGGGTAGATGACGTCGCGACTGCGGGTCTGGCCCTCCGGCATCCCGTCGTGCAGCCAGTGCGAGATGGCTGAATGGTCCGGTTCGACGATCCACTTGTCGATCTTCGGGTCGACATGCGCGATGATTTCCGCTTTGGCGCGGTCGCCGGGGGCGAACCCTTCGGGGTTGGCGAACTCACCGTTTTCGTCGACTGCCGCATTGGTGAACGACACGCTCAGATTGTGGAACCACTCGCGCAGTTTTTCGGTGCTGACATCCCCGAGACCGAGCAGGTCGCCCAGTGCGCGGACACTCACCGGCTCGCAGTAGGCGGCGACGATATCCGCGTGCCCGTCGTTCTCGAACTCGGCAATGCGCTGTCGCGCAAACGGTCGGACGAGATCGTCGATGTACTTGTCGACGGCTGAGGGCTGCAGGTGTGGTTCGACCATTTCCCTCAGGTTGCGGTGCTCGTCTCCGTTGGTATTCAGCAATGCCTGAGGGCCGAAGGTGCGGCCGCCGGCAGCGGAGATCACCGCAGGCCAGGTTGTGTCGTCTTTGGAGATCTCAGCACACAGTTCTTTCGTCGAGACGATGTGCATGCCGAGGGCGGGAACGTAGGCAATGGGTGCCTCTTTGCGGAGGCGCTCGTAGAACGGGTATGGATCGGCCTCGAGCTCCTCGATGGTGATTTCGTCGATGAAGCTGCGGGTGGAAGTCATCATGCTCCTTCTGATTTCGGGTGCTTTGAGCCGGGAGGCGGGCTGAGGCGGCTGTGAGCTGCTTCGGTTGACCAGGCGGAGGTGATCGTCGGGTCAGCGAAGCGCTGGTAAATGTCTGTGAGCTGGCCGCGACAAACGTCAGTTGGGTGTGCCGATTATCGGGATGTCTGATGGGACCTGATCGCTAGCGTGTGCTGCGCTCGAGAGCGTCGAGAGAGCTGGTACGAAGTGCTGCACGGTCGAGTCGTGTGTCAGGGGCCTCGTTCATCCTCGGACGCCACTGGCGCGGATCTTCGTAGCAGCGCAGACAAGCTGCTCGGACCTCACTATGGGGCCCCGTCCACGCCTAGAAACCGCGTAAAGACGATCTCAGTTCCCCGGGGTTGGAGGCTCAGTGGTTTCGCGTGCGCCAGAGATTGGATATCGAACCGGTCGCGGCGGTCACTCATGCGTCGTTCTCCTTCGTCACCTGCGGCGGAGTGAGAGGTGGTGTGGCGGCCGGCGGGTGGCGGCGCGCACACGAATAGCGTCGGGCATGAGCCCGCAGGATCCGGCTTCCCAACTTCACCGAACCGCGTCGGTTTGTGTCTGATGTCACGAGGATGGTCGGAATCGTCGGCTGTGCGTCGCACTGTTCGGGATAGCCGAACGGAAAGGGTGAATCGTCGGGACATTTTCGGCTGCACCGGAAATGAGACGTGTCAGGGATGATTCGGGGAGCATCCCTGAGCTTCGTTGTTGGGTCCGGTCGAAAAGTGAGCAGCTGGCCCCGAGGTGGTCGCACTCCATCGTGTGCGACACGCACCTGCACATCTGGAGGCTGTGCCGTCGACTCGATATGTCAATAGGGCGCGGGGCGGCGCCCACTGTCTGCCAAACCCCGACGATTCCTCGAGCTGTTTGCCCGCCGATAGGGCGTACACACCGTCGCTCGACAGGTTGGAGCCCGACCTGCCGCCGGGGAGTTGGGCCGACGGCTAAATCCTCGAGTGGGACGGCAGATCGATCACGACCGTCGCCCCACTCGACCGCCTCGTCGTCCGCGAGATCAGTTCCCTCTGTCTGCCCGAAGACTAGCGGATCCAGATCGCGGACCTCCGTCGGGACGGCATCAGCGTGGTCGGAACTGTCCGACTTCCGAGCGCCGTCAACAGGATTTAGCCTCAATGCACCGATCGGCTGATGCGGTCGTCGTGACTTCCTTTGCGCACCTTCGGACAGAGTCTGGACACAGCTGACCGGACACCGAGGACCGGAGTGGGCGCGGGGCGGGCTCGATCGCCCGGGGCGGGACACGCCCGGATATGACCTGAACCACAGTGTGGCTAGGGTGACGGTCATGACGGAGAACACGACACGACGATGGGGCCTGACCGTCCCGCTCGACGGCATCCCCCTGCCCGACCAGCGACGCATCATCGAAGAGCTCCCCGATCTCGGGTACACGGACGTGTGGTCGTCCGAGGCCGGCGCTGCCGATGCGTTCACCCCGCTGACCCTCGCGAGCGTGTGGGCTCCCGGCCTGCGCCTGGGTACCGCGATCGTCCCCGTCTACACTCGCGGCCCCGCGACGCTGGCCATGTCGGCCGCGAGCCTCGCCGCCGCCGCACCCGGCCGCTTCGTGCTCGGGGTGGGCACCTCCTCCGACGTCATCGTGGAGAAGTGGAACGGCATCCCCTTCGAGGAACCGTTCAAGCGTGCCCGTGACACCCTGCGGTTCCTGCGTGCGGCGCTGGCGGGGGAGAAGGTCTCCGAGAAGTACGACACCTTCGCCGTCGACGGCTTCCGGGCCGGCGTCGTACCCGACCCGGCGCCGCCGGTGCTGCTGGCGGCACTGCGCCCGGGCATGCTGCGTCTGGCCGGGCGTGAGGCCGACGGCGCCATCATCAACTGGCTGTCCGCCGACGACGTCCGCACCGTGGCGCCCTACGTCCACGAGGGCGGCGAGAACAAGGAGATCGTCGCGCGGATCTTCGTGCTCCCCGGCTTCGACACCGAGACCGCCCGCGCCATCGGCCGCCGCATGATCGCCGCCTACATGAACGTCCCCGTCTATCGGGCCTTCCACGAATTCCTCGGCCGTTCGGACGATTTCGCCGGCATGTGGAAGGCGTGGGCGGAAGGCGACCGCAAGGCCGCCCTCGAAGCGATCCCGGACCACGTGGTCGACGCCCTCGTGATCCACGGCGAACCCGAGGCCTGCCGCGAGCATGTGGAGCGCTACGTCGAGGCAGGTGTGACCACCCCGGCCATCGCCCTGGTGCCCTCGGGCGATCCCGCACCGATGATCCGGGCGCTCGCCCCGCGCTGACGACCGGACGTCACGATTCGATGTCGGCGGTTAACGGCACCCGAGGGCGACGCGACAACTCCTGCAGATGCGCTGTGCAGGAGGCGAGATGGCCGAGCCGACGTCGAGTACGGACCCGAACACGATCGCTCGTGTGACCGTGGTTGCCGACGACGGAGTGCCGTTGGCCACCACGGTGACCGGATCGCGGGATGCGGGTCTGACCCTCGTGTGCCTGCACGGCCACTGCCAGGACGCCGCGAGCTGGGATGCCGTCTGCGAATCGGTGGACCTGCCGGGTCTGCGCATCGTCCGCTACGACCAGCGAGGACACGGTCGTTCCGGGACCGGCGACGTCACGGCGTGCACGGTCTCCGGGATGGCCGACGACCTCGACGCGGTGCTCCGGACCCTCGCGCCGGACGGACCGGTGGTGCTGGCGGGATATTCGATGGGCGGCATGGTCGCACTGTCCTACGTCCGTCGTCACCCTGACGCCGTCGGCGACCGCATCGTGGGTGTCGGCCTGTTCGCCACCGCAGCATCGGGACTCGCGGACGGCGGTATCGGACGCTATCTGCGGCATCCGGCCGCCTTCATCGTGCACCGGGCGGTGTCGCGTGCACCGCGCGTCATGGAGTTGTCGAAACGCGCCGGGGGCCGGGTGTGCACGGTTGCCGCACGCAGGCGCACGGAGGAATCGTGGCTGCGGGTGGTCGGATCGGCGCTGTCGAACGAGACCTCCGTCGTCACCTGGTCGCGACTGCTGGCCGACTTCGCGGTGCTCGACGAGTCCGCCGCCCTCGATGTGCTCGCCAGAGTGCCGGTGGTCGTCGCGGCGGGCACGGAGGACGTCTTCGTGCCCTTGTCGTTGTCGGAGATGATGACGGCGCGGCTGCCGCACGCGAACCTCGTGCGGTTCGTCGGTGCCGGTCACCGCGTGCTCGCCGACCGTCCCCAGGAGGTCGCCGGTGCGCTGTCGGATCTGCTCGGGCACGTGCGCGCCCTGGACCCCGTCGGCCTGGACCCCGTCGGCCTCGCTCAGCGCGAGCCGACGAGGGTCGCTTCCTGATCGGCGAGCAACTTCCGGGGGACGAGCGCGAGCACGAGCAGTGCCACGGCGACCGCGAAGCATGCGACGAACCCGACGTGGGGTGCGGCGAGCGAGATGACGAAGGGCACCGCGAAACCCAGATAGATCAGGCAGTAGAAGACGGCGACGGTCTGCGCCAGCTCGTCCGGCGGAGCGATGTGCTCGACGGTGACGAGACCGGAGACGAGCAGCATGCCGTAACCCCCGCCGAGAAGGACGGCGGTGACGAGGACGGCAAGCACCGATACCGGGCCGTCGACGAGCACTGCGACGCCGGCGGTCACGAAGCCCAGCACACCGAGACCCACCCCCGTCCAGACGCCACGGTCCTCACCGTGCCGGGTGATGCGCCGGGCCACGGGCTGGATCAACGCACCGGTGAGCAGGGTCAGGGCGGCGACCACGCCGGTGAACGCGACGGCCACGCTGTCCACGCGGTCCGAGACGATCGGCGGCATCGTGGCGAACGAGACGGTCGCGCATCCGAAGACCCACGGGGCCCACGGCACGACACCCCAGCGGAAGCGCGGGGACGACAGCGTCGACAGGCGCCACGAGCCCTGCACGGTGCGGGGCCGGTGGGCGTCGGGGACGGTCCACACCAGTACCAGCGCGACCACCATCAGAGCGATGTGCACGAGATAGGGCAGACGGTCGGGGGCGAGCAGCCACTGCGCGATGAGGCCGGCGAACAGGGCGCCGCTGCCGAATCCCGCCGACAGTGAGACGGCGGCTCGGCGCGCTCCCACACCTGGACCTTCGCTCAGTTCCTTCATCCACGCGGTGCCTGCTCCGAACGCCATCCCGGATGCCAATCCGGCGAGGACCCGGCCGAGATACAGCAACGCCGGGATATCGGCGCCGAGAAGCAGGACGATCGACGACACGATGCTCACCGGGATCATCGCCCGGATCACCGGACGACGCCCGATCCGGTCGGCCACGCGCCCGAAGTAGAGCAGGGCGGGGATCAACCCGACGATGTAGGAGCCGAGCATGGCGGTGAACGAGTCGCTGCCGAGTCCCAGGTGGTCGCGGTAGACGAGCTGCATCGGAGCGAACTGATTGGCGCCCCAGCTCACCGCGAATACGGCGAACGCGAGACGAGCCCAGGACGGAATCATTCCCCGATCCTCTCAGGCCCGTTCCGGCGGGAAAGTATCAACTCTTCACACCGCGGCGACCGGCTTCCTGTGGAGTGTGGACGTAGGAGGGGCCCGGAGCCGGCCATAGCGTTCTCGTCGAACGCAGACCAAGGAGGGCCAGTGGCGGTAGACGGTCGATCCCCGACGCTCGACACCGAGCGCACCGGCACGTGGACCGGCGCCGACGCGCGGTCGATCGCCGCCGTGGTCCGCAACCGCGAGGTCACCGCCCGTCGGGTCGTCGAGGACCATCTCGCCCTGATCGCCGAGCAGAACACGCGCCTCAACGCGATCGTCACCGTCGCGGCGGAGAGTGCCCTCGCCGAGGCCGACGCCCTCGACCGACGCCTCGACCGCGGCGAGGTGGTCGGTCCGCTCGCCGGGGTGCCGTTCACCGTCAAGGACCTCATCGCCACCGCAGGCGTGCGCACGACGGCCGCCTCGAGGGCGCTGGCCGACAACGTCCCCGTCGTCGATGCACCGGCCGTCGCCGCGATGAAGGCGGCCGGCGCGATCCTCGTCGGCAAGACCAACACGCCCGAATTCGGGACCTCCGGGCTCACCGACAACGAGATGTTCGGACCGGCCGTGAACCCGCTCGGCAGCCCCGAGTCGCCGCGCTCACCCGGCGGATCCAGCGGGGGCGAAGCCGCGTCGATCGCGTCGGGCATGAGCGTCCTCGGATTGGGCACCGATTTCGGCGGGTCCGTGCGCTGGCCCGCGCACTGCACCGGCCTGTGCTCGATCCGCCCCACCGTCGGCCGGGTGTCCGCGGACGGCCAGTACCCGGGGGTGCTCGTCGGCGATCATGTGCGTGCCAATCCGACGACGGTGCACGGCGCGCTGCAGACCGTCGGGCCCATGACACGGAACCTCGGCGACCTCGTCCTCGCCCTGCGCATGATCTCCGAACCGCACGTCGCGTGGACCGACCCGGAGACCGTCGACGTCGACACGCTGACGATCACCTGGGCGCCCGGGGAGGGCACCGTGCCCGTCGACGACGAGATCGAGGACGTCGTCCGCGAGAGCGCGCGGCGCCTCGGTGCCTGTGAATACCGCGGGTCGGCCCTGGTAGAGGGGAACGAGTTGTTCGGGCGGCTGAGGGCCACCCAGACCCACGCCGACATCGACGCGCTGGCGAGGACCGACCGCTTCGGTGCTGTCATCCGCGACCTGCTGTCCACGGCCGGTCGCGCCGAACATCGGGAGGTGGAGGGCCTCTGGGCGTGGCGCACCGCGCTGATCCATCGCCTGCTCGACGAGATGGGCGACGTGCTGGTGCTGCCGGTCGCGTCCATCGGGGCGCCTCCGCTCAGCGACGATCGTTTCGCTGTCGGCGACCGGCTGCTCACCTGGCAGGAGGCACTGGCGAGCTGCCGCACGATCAGCGTCACCGGCCTCCCGTCCGTCGTCGTCCCTGTCGGGCGGACGAGTGACGGCATGCCCATCGGCGTGCAGGTCGTCGCGCGCCCCTTCCACGACCACGTCGCGCTGGCCGTCGCCGCGCGTCTGTGACACACCGGTAAGGAGACCGCTGTGCGGGACATTCTCGACGAGCTGTCGCGATGGTTCGACGACGGTGAGACGTTCGCGCTCGCAACCGTCGTGCGCACCTGGAAGTCGTCGCCGCGCGAACCCGGCGCCGCGATGGCCGTCTCGCGGTCGGGCGAGGTGGTGGGCAGTGTCTCGGGAGGGTGCATCGAAGGCGCGCTGTACGACATCGCGGGTGACGTGCTCGCCGACGGGCGTGCACGGACCGAGGTCTTCCGCGTCACTGACGACGACGCCTTCGGAGTGGGTCTGACCTGCGGCGGCACCATCGAGGTGTTCGTGCAGCGGGTCGATGCCGCGACCTATCCCGAGTTCCCCGAGGTGGCACGGCGGATCGGGGCTGGAGAGCCGGTCGCCGTCGTTACCGATCGGGAGTCCGCCGACCATCGTGTGGTCACCCTCGACGGGGACGACGGCACCGACGTCGGGGACGAGGTGCGCCTGCGCCTGTCCTACGGCGATTCGGAGGTCTATGTCGACGAGGGGCGTGCGCAGATCGTGGCGATCTTCGCGCCGCGACCGAGGATGTACGTCTTCGGTGCCATCGACTTCGCGTCCGCCCTGTGCACGCTGGGGAAGTTTGCCGGTTACCGCGTGACGGTGATCGACGCCCGGCCCGTCTTCGCGACGCCCGCCCGATTCCCCGACGCCGACGAGGTCGTGGTGGCGTGGCCGCACGTCTTCCTCGAGTCGGCGCCGATCGACCCCACCACGGTTGTCGCGGTGCTCACCCACGACGAGAAGTTCGACATCCCACTGCTCGAACGGGCCCTCCGCTGCGAGGCCGGATACATCGGGGCGATGGGCAGCCGCTCCACGCACGAGCGCCGGGTCGCCCTGTTGCGCGAGGCCGGTCTGTCCGCCGACGAACTGGGACGGCTGCACTCGCCGATCGGACTCGACCTCGGGGCGCGCACCCCGGAGGAAACGGCCGTGTCGATCTTCGCCGAGGTCCTCGTGAGCACGCGCGGTGCCACCGGACGCAGCCTCGCGACACTGCGCGGACCCATCCACCGGGTCCCGGCGGGACGTGCTGCCCGACCTGCAGCTTGTCCGCCTGCGATTGACGGTGTTGCCACAGCCCTCTAATGTCACGTGTCTCCCACGCAGGGGTGAACGACTGGCAGGTGGACGGGTATTGCTGTGACGGTGCGCAAGGCTGAGAAACCGGGGCCCAGCGCAGCCGAACCGGATCGCAGCGCAGCCGATCCGGAGGACAGCGCAGCGGTCGCATTCGAACCCTGCCCGCTCACGGACGTCGTCTCCTCGGGCTTCCTCGTCGCACCGACGGTGATCGCCGGTGACGTCTCCACGGCGCGAGCCGTCACCGGGGTCGCGGTGATGATGCTCCCCGAGATCGGTCCCTGGTTGCGTCCGGGACTGCTGCTCGTCACCTCCACCACCGTGCTCGCGCGACTCGCCGTGCCGATCGCCGACTTCCTGGCGCGGCTGGACCGGAGCGAGGTCTCGGCTCTGGTGGTCCGACTCGACACCGGACACCCGCTGCCGCAGGGTCTCACGGACGACGTTCCCCTCCCTGTGCTGACGACGCCGGAGGAGGTCGTCGCGGATCACCGTCTCGCGCGGGATCTCCGCGACATGGCTGTCGCTCAGGTGGAAGCGGTCTTCGAGGCGGATCACCTCCGTCGCGGGCTGCTCGAGATCGTCATGGCGGGTGGTGGGCACAGGGCGCTCGCCGAAGGCATCTCGCGCCGGCTCGGCGGGGCGGTTCTGATCACCACGCCCGACGGACGCCAGACCTACAGGGCCGGAAAAGAGTCCGATTTCGCCTGGCTGTCCTCGACGGCGGCTGTCGACGCGACTGGCCGGGTGCGGACCGATTCGATCGAGGGCGGGCTCGGTCTGCACCGATTCGGCAACGAGTACGTGGCGATCGCCGCGATCTCCGCCAATGGCATAGACCACGGCCGGCTCGTGTTCTTCTGTCCCGCACGCGATCTCTCCGCGCCGGATCTGTATCTCGTGGAGCAGGCGGCGACGGTGTGTGCGCTCGTCGTCAGTCGTGAACTCGCAGTGTCGGCGGTCGAGGAGAAGCACCGGGCCAACTTCGTCCGGGACCTGTTGCGCGGCCGCGCCGGTGAACCCGAACAGGTGATCGTGCACGCCCAGATGTTCGGCTGGAATCTCGACCGCCCGGTGGTGGTGGTCGCCGTCGAACCCGATCGCGTGGACGACAATTCCTCGGCGGCACCGGCGCGACTGCCCGTCGTGGAACGGCAGGCCCGCGCGTTCGCGGGTGCGCTCGCCGGCCGCGATTCCGGAGCGTCCGTCACGGCCCTGGCGACCGAGACCGTCGTGCTCATGGGTGAGGGCAGCGACACGATGACCCTCGTGCACGAACTCGTCGCCCAGGTGCGCGGAGCCGGTGGGGGAGGACGTCGCCCGTTCGGTGTGGGGGTCTCGCGTGCGTCGTCGTCCACCGACGACCTGCCGGTGCTCTACGCCCAGGCGCGCACGGCACTCGAAGTGGGGCGCAAGATCTCCGGGCCGTGGGCGGTGACCCATTTCGACGATCTGGGTGTGTACCGGTTGCTGAGCCTCGTCGAGGACACCGAGGAACTCGAGTCGTTCGCGCGCGAGACGCTCAAGGAACTGACCGACGGCACGGCCGAGGCGCAGGACATGTGCCGTACCCTCGAGGTGCTCCTCGCCACCAACATCAACATCGCAGAAGCCGCGCGCCAGTTACATTTTCATTACAACACTCTGCGCTATCGTGTGGCGAAACTCGAAAAGATCCTCGGTCCCTTCACCGAGCAGCCCGAACTGCGGCTGGACCTTTCGCTCGCCCTCAAGATCATCGCGATGCGCGGGATCGATTCCTGACGATCAACCACCGATCTTGCCAATTTCGGAAGGTCGCTCCTGGCAGATTCCTCCCACGCCGGGCCGGAGCTGCTCCGTTAGCGTTTGCGGCTACCGAAGTACACGTGTGATCGGTAACACAGGCGTAACGATCCACGTGAACGCTATCGGCACCCACACTCTGCTGAAAGGTCCGATATGCCCATCTGGACAGTGCACGGAGACGGCAAGAACATAGAACCGGGACAGGTCGTGGCGCCGATGGAGCGCCTGAGTTGGGGCCGCACCATCGGCCTGGGCGGCCAGCACGTGGTGTCGATGTTCGGCGCCACCTTCGTCTTCCCCATCATCATGGGACTCAACCCGCAACTCGCAGTCATGCTTTCGGGCTTCTGCACCCTGTTCTTCCTCGCTGTCGTCAAGGGCCGGATCCCCAGCTATCTCGGTACCTCCGCGGCCTTCGTCGGCGGCATCGCCGCGATCTACGCCCAGGGCGGGTCGCCGTCGGAGGTCACCGGTGCGATCATGGTCTCCGGGCTCGTGCTCGCCGCGATCGGTGTGGTGATCCACTTCCTCGGCGGCTCGCTGGTCTTCAAGATCCTGCCGCCGGTCGTCACCGGCGCGGTGGTCATGCTCATCGGCTTCAACCTGGCGCCGGTGGTGGCCGGTACCTACTGGCCGCAGGATCAGTGGGTCGCGCTGACGGTGATGATCGCGCTGATCGTGGGCAGTGTCGTGCTGCGCGGCTTCCTCGGCCGCGTCGCCATCTTCCTGGCATTGCTGTTCGGCTACGCACTGTCGTGGATCCTCGACCGGATCAGCGGACCGATCACCTCCTACGACGCCGGTGCCGACGCCGTCACCGAACACTTCCGCGTGAACTGGGACGGCGTCGCGTCCGCGCCGTGGTTCGGTCTGCCGCCGTTCACGGACGAAGCCGCCGGTGTCGTCGGCATCCATGCCCCGTCGTTCAGCCTCACCTTCATCGTGCTCGTGCTGCCCGGCGTCATCGCCCTGATCGCGGAGAACGCCGGACACGTCAAAGCGGTCGCCGAGATCACCAAGACCGATCTCGACCCCATGATGGGACGCGCGCTGGCCGGTGACGGTCTCGCCACGGCCCTCGCCACCGGTGTCGGCGGTTCCCCGACGACGACCTACGCGGAGAACATCGGCGTCATGGCCGCGACCCGCGTGTACTCGACGGCCGCCTACGCCGCGGCCGGTGTCATCGCGATGCTCCTCGGCTTCTCCCCGAAGTTCGGCGCGGTCATCTCCGCGACCCCCGGCGGCGTGCTCGGCGGCATCACCGTGGTCCTCTACGGCATCATCGGCCTGCTCGGCGCCAAGATCTGGAAGGAGAACGGCGTCGACTTCGGCGACCCGCGCAACCTCATGCCCGTCGCGGCCGGCCTGATCATCGCCATCGGCGACACCAGCCTCGAGTTCACCGACACGTTCTCGCTGAGCGGCATCGCGCTGGGCACCATCGTCGTTATCGGTCTCTACCACCTGTGCCGGGTCATCGCCCCCAAGGACATCGCCCCCGAGGATCCCGATACCCCCTCCGATCAGGGAGAACCGGTCCGGACGGAGCCCGATCCCGACGGGGAGAGCGGCGCCGGGAGGCTGAAGGAGTTCGCGTGACCTCTATTACATCTGACATTGTCGACCGGTGAGCTTTGTCACTTCTCCACGAAACGCCGATCACACTATGCGGGCAGGATCTGTTCAATGAAACCGTCGCCACTCACCTACCACCGACCGCGGTCGATCGATGAAGCCTGCGAGATCCTCGCGGGGGTCGCGCACGAGGGCAAAGTGCTCGCCGGCGGCCAGTCACTGATTCCACTGCTGTCGATGCGCCTGGCGGCACCGGCTCACCTCGTCGACATCGGCTCGATCCCGCGCCTCGACGCGATCTCCGCTTCACCGGAACTCGGCGTCACCTTCGACGCTCTCACCACCCACACAGCGCTCGAATCCGATTCGACGGTCGCGCAGGTCCAGCCCCTGCTGGGCCGCGCGCTCCGGTTGGTCGCACACCCGACCATCCGCAATCGCGGAACGACCGTGGGATCGATCGTCCACGCCGATCCGTCCGCGGAGATGCCGGCCGTGCTGTCGCTGCTCGGGGGAACGCTCACCGTTCGCTCCGTCCGCGGAGTCCGGCAGATCCCCGCCGCCGAGCTGTTCGCCGGGCCGCTCGAATCGACCCTCGAGGCCGACGAGATCGCCACCAGCGTGACGGTGCCGGCTGCGCGGCCGGGTACCGGCACCGCCATCGACGAGATCGCACGACGCCACGGCGACTACGCACTCGTCGGCGTGGTCGCGCAGGTGGAGGTCGAGGACGGCGCGGTGACGTCCGCCCGGATGACCTACGTCTCCGCGGGAGAACTCGGGCAGGTCGTCGACTACACCGACATCCTGCGCGGAGCCTCGGCGCACGACGAGCGCGACCCGCTCTGGCAGCAGGTCGCGGAGAAGGCACGCGAGACCGTCGAGACGGAGGCGGACATCCACGCCACCGACCGCTACCGGTCGCAGCTGGTGGCGGCACTGACCGGCCGTGTCGGCTTCGCGGCCGCGCAGGACGCGATCCGCGACGACACACGGGTACCGATGCACACGGGAGGAAGTCGATGACGAGCTCGATCCACAAGGGTGGTCGCGATGCCTCGCGGCGGACCGTCGCCGAACAGGTCGACGAGCTGCAGGCGGAGACCGGCGAGCACCACGTCGCCGTGACCTTCACCCTCAACGGCGTGACGCAGACCGTGGTGCTGCCCTCGCGCACGCTGGCATCGGACGCGATCCGTCATCACCTCCGCCAGACCGGGACCCATGTGGGATGCGAGCACGGTGTGTGCGGCGCGTGCACGGTGCTGCTCGACGGCAAGCCGGTGCGGTCGTGCCTCGTGCTCGCTGCGAGCCTCGAGGGCCGCTCGGTGACGACGGTCGAAGGGCTCGTCGAACCGGACGGCACCCTGCATCCCGTGCAGGAGGCGTTCGTCGACTGCCACGGTCTGCAATGCGGTTTCTGCACACCGGGATTCGTCACCACGATCGCCGCCTTCCTCGAGGAGAACCCGTCGCCCACCCACGAGGAGGCGACCGATGCGATCGCCGGCAACCTCTGCCGGTGCACGGGCTACCAGAACATCCGGGCGGCCGTGCTGCGCGCCGCCGAGATCAAGCGCGAACGGTCCGGAGGCTCACCGCTCGGCCCCGACAGCGAGGCGGCACGCGCCTCGCTCGACGCCAAGGTCCGCGGCGCCACCGCTCCGGTCGGAGGAAAGGCAGGACGAGCATGACCAGCGTCTCCGATTCGCCCGTCTCCACCTCGGTCTCGACGAGCACGGCAACCGACCTCGCCCCCGCCGACATCGGTGGTGCCACCGAGTCGGGCAAGTCGTTCGGCAAGCCCATCCCGCGTGTCGAGGACAACCGGCTCGTCAGCGGTAATGGCCGCTATCTCGACGATCTCGGGCACGGCGCGCTCGCCGCGGCCTTCGTCCGGTCGCCGCACGCGCACGCCCGCATCCTCGACATCGCCGTCGATGCGGCTCTCGAACTGCCGGGCGTGCACGCCATCTACACCTACGACGATCTCGAGGCCGACTCGCCCGAGATGGCCGAGAATCTCCCACTGCTCATCCCGCACCCCGCGATCACCGCTCCGCGCAACGGATATCCGCTCGCCAAGGACGAGGTGAACCATGTCGGTGAGGCGATCGTGATGGTCGTGGCCGACAACCGGTACATCGCCGAGGACGCCTGCGCGCTGATCGACATCACCTACGAGGCCCTTCCGGCCGTGGTCGGTGTCGACACCGCACGCAACGCCGAGCACGTCGTCCATCCGGATGTGCCCGACAACGTCGCGGCGCACCTCCAGCACGGGTTCGGCGACATCGAGGCGGAACTCGCCGCGGCACCGCACACGTTGACCCTCGACCTCGAGATCGAACGTTCGGCGTCGATGCCGATGGAGGGCAAGGGCGTCTACGCCCGCTGGGACGACGACGAGAAGGTGCTGACCTTCTGGACGTCCACCCAAACCTCGACGTCCGCCCGTGCTGCGATCGCCGCGCGACTGGGCATGGCGCACAACAAGGTCCATTGCATCGCCCCCGACGTCGGTGGTGGTTTCGGTGTGAAGATCGTCCACCCGTGGCCCGAGGAGGTCATGGTCACCTGGGCCGCCCGCAAGCTGGGGCAGGCCGGGATCTCCAGCGAGGTCAAGTGGGTCGAGGACCGGCGCGAACATTTCATCTCGAGCGCCCACGAGCGCGGGCAGGTCCACGAGGTCACCGTCGGGTTCGACGACGACGGCAGGCTGCTGGCCTTCGACTTCTCGATCTGGCACGACAACGGCGCGTACCTGCCGTACGGAATCATCGTGCTGCTCAACACCTCCACCCAGGTGCTCGGCCCCTACAAACCGCGCGCCTTCCGGGTGGACGCCTATTCGCTGTACACCAACACGGTCATCGTCACGCCCTACCGCGGCGCGGGACGACCCCAGGGCGCGTTCGCAATGGAGCGGGCGATGGACGCCATCGCCAAGCATCTCGGCAAGGATGTCCTCGAGGTCCGCGAGACCAACTTCATCCGCCCCGAGGAGATGCCCTACGACTTCCACCTGATCTTCCAGGACGGCCGTCCCCTCATCTACGACACCGGCGACTACCAGGCCGGAATGGACAAGCTCAAGAAGCTCATCGGCTGGGACGAGTTCGCCGAGTACAAGGAACGTGCCCGCGCCGAGGGCCGCCGCGTCGGAATCGGTGTTGGAGCGTACGTCGAGGGCACGGGACCGGGCCCGTACGAGGGCGCCCACGTGCTCATCGAGACCTCGGGCAAGGTCAAGGCCGCCACGGGCCTGACCACCCAGGGCCAGGGACACCAGACCTCCTTCGCGCAGATCGTCGCCGATGATCTCGGTGTGCCGGTCTCCGATGTCGAGATCGTCACCGGCGACACCCGCCGATTCGGGTACGCGGTCGGCACGTTCGCCTCGCGCGGTGCCGTGATGTCCGGATCTGCCTTCCACGTCGCCGCGCAGATGGTGGCGGAGAAGGCGAAGAAGATCGCCGCGGACCACCTCCACGCCGACGTCGCCGATCTCGAACTGCGCGAGGGGCACGTGTGCGTGGTGGGCACCGAACCCGGCGCGGAGGGTACCTCGATCCCACTCGGTGTCGTGGCCGTACTGTCGAACCCGCTCCGCTACGCCTTCGACGACGCATCCCGTCGCGCAACGGGATTCACGAACGCCGAGACCGACATGTCGGTGCCGCCCGTCCTCGAGGGTGAGCAGCCCGGCCTGGAGGCGACCGGCTACTACTCGCCGCCCACCTCGACGTTCGCGTCGGGAATCCACGCGGCGATCGTCGAGACCGATCCCGTCACCGCCGAGATCCGGGTGCTCCGGTACGCGGTGGTGCACGACTGCGGCAACGTCATCAACCCGCGCATCGTCGAAGGCCAGGTGCAGGGCGCGGTTGCGCAGGGCATCGGCGGCGCACTCTATGAGAAGATCGTCTACGACGAGCACGGGCAGATGCTCAACGCGTCGTACATGGACTTCCTCATGCCCTTCGTGACGGAGATGCCCGGCTCTCTCGAGATGGACCACACCGTCACCCCGTCCGCGCTCAATCCCCTCGGGATGAAGGGCGCAGGTGAGGCCGGTGTCATCCCGACGTCGGCGGTGATCGCCGCGGCCGTCGAGGACGCGGAGGGTATCCCGATCACCAGCATGCCGATTTCCCCCTCGGAGTTGTTCGAGCTGCGTCTGACCCACGCGGCGTCCCGAAACAAGGAGAACGAATGAGAATCGCCGGTACCGCGCAACTGCAGGCACCTCCCGACGTGGTGTACGACAGCCTGCAGGACGGCCGTGTTCTCGCGGCGACGATCCCGGGCGTGCAGTCGCTCGAGCAGATCAACGACAACCACTACAAGCTGTCCATCACCGCCGGAGTGGCCTCCATCAAGGGCACCTACGACGGGGAAGTGGTTCTGTCGCAGCAGAATCGCCCCGAATCGTTCGTTATGACGGCATCGGGATCCGGTGCCCCGGGAACGGTCAAGGCCGATGTGACGGTGCGTCTCGAAGAACGCGACGGCGGCACCGTGCTCACCTACGACGCGGACGCGGTCGTCGGCGGCATGGTCGGTGGTGTCGGACAACGGATGATCACCGGTGTCGCCAAGAAGATGGCCGGTGTGTTCTTCAACGGCATCGACGGTGTGATCGCCGACGGTCTGCCGGCGGCGCCGAGTGCGGCCGAAGCCGAAGTTGTCGCGGGCGTGAACGGAGCCGAGGTGGCCGAGGTCGCCGAGGGTGCGGGTGTGAAGACCACCGCGCTGCCCGTGGCCGCTGCGTCCGCTGCACCGGTACCGGCCGGAACACCTTCGGTAGCAACCGTTCTGCTGTCCGCGGGAGTGGGCGCCGGTATCGCGCTGGCGGGCGTCGCCCTGGGAGCGATCCTCGCCCGACGCTGACCTTCTCGTCGAATCTCCACGGCACCCCCGGGCCATCACGGCCCGGGGGTGCCGTCGTCTGCAGGTGGCAGGTGCACGAACCCCGAACTCCAGGCGACGAGTTCGGCGAGATGTGACAAAGAAACACCGCCGCTCAGGGGGTGGAATGTCATCAGACGTCAGGTGGGACACCGGCGAGACGAACCCAGGAGGAAACATGGGATCCAGGAAGATTCGGGTCGGTATCGATACCGGCGGAACATTCACGGACGTGGTCGCGGTGGACGACGAGTCCGGCGCCATCGTCACCACGAAGACCCCGTCGACACCGCAGGATCCGGCTATCGGCTTCCTCGCAGGCATCGAGAAGGTCCTCGCGCAGCTCGGCGAGACCGGCGACGCGATCGACGCCGTCAGTCACGGCACCACCGTCGCGACCAACAAGCTCCTCGAAGGCAAGGTCGGCACCCTCGGATTCATCACCACCGAGGGCTACGAACACGTCCTCGAGATCGCCCGCCAGTCGGTCCCCGACGGCTACGGCAACTCCTACTTCTGGGTCAAGCCCGACCGCATCGTGCCGGCCGACCGTGTCCGCACCATCCGCGGTCGTCTCGCGTACAACGGCAGCGAGATTCGTCCCCTGAACGAGGACGACGTCCGCGCCGCCGCCCGCTTCTTCAAGGACCGCGAGATCCGCACCGTCGGCGTATGCCTCATGCACTCTTACGCCAACCCCGAGCACGAGCGCCGCGTCCGCGACGTCCTCATGGAGGAGTACCCGGAGGCGACCGTGAGCATCTCCAGCGAGGTGCTGCGCGAGTACCGCGAGTACGAGCGGTCCATCACGACCCTCGTCGACGCCGCGGTCAAGCCCAACATCCGCAACTACGTCAACAACATCGCGAACCGGCTCCGCGAGTTCTCCTCCGCCGAGGGCGAACAGCGCGACATCCCGTTCTACGTGATGAAGTCCAACGGTGGCGTGCTGTCGGCGAAGGAGGTCGTGCACCAGCCGATCACGACCGTGCTCTCCGGCCCTGCAGCCGGTGCCCTGGGTGCGGCCCTGATTGCCGGCGTCGCCGGTGTCGACCAGGTGCTGACCTGCGACGGTGGCGGCACCTCCACGGACGTCACCGTGGTCGTCGGCGGCGAGCCGGCACTCACCACGGAAGGTCGCGTGGGTGTCTACCCGTCCAAGATCCCCATGATCGACGTGGTGACCGTCGGCGCCGGCGGTGGCTCCATCGCGTGGATGACCCCCGAGGGCACCCTGCGCGTCGGCCCGCAGTCGGCGGGCGCCGATCCCGGACCCCTGTGCTACGCCAAGGGTGGCAACGAGCCGACCATCACCGACGCCCACGTCCTGCTCGGTCGCATCCCTCCCCACCTGCTCGGCGGTGAGATCCCGCTCGACACCGAACTCGCCCGCAAGGGCGTCGAGGAGCTCGCACACCGTCTCGGCCTCGAATTCGAGGCGTGCGCCACGGGCATTCTCGAAGTGTCGGCCTGGAACCAGGCCAACGCGCTGCGCCAGATCACCGTCAAGCGTGGTCTCGACGTCCGCGACTTCACCTTGGTGACCTTCGGCGGCTCCGGGTCGCTGCTGGCCTGTCGCCTCATCGACATCCTCGGTCTCAAGGACGTCCTCGTGCCGCTCGAGCCCGGCAACGTCTCGGCCTTCGGGCTGCTGACCGTCGATGTCCGCAACGACTATGTGCAGACGCACGTCAGCCGCCACGACCGGTTGGAGATCGAGAAACTACAGGCCGGACTCGACGCCCTCGCGGCCGAGGCCGAACGTGCCCTGGAGGACGAGGGATTCGGGCCCGATCAGCGGCAGTACGCCCGCTCGGCGGACCTGCGCTATTTCGGCCAGGCCTTCGAGGTGCGTGTGCCGGTCGGCGACGGCCCCATCACCCAGGAACTGATGGACGAGGCGGCCGAACGCTTCCACCAGGCCCATCGCGAGCTCTACGGCTACGACTTCCGCAACGATCCCCACCAGCACGTGGAATGGGTCAACCTCCGCGTCAGCGGTATCGGCCCCATCAAGCGACCGGAACTCGCCGAGATCGCCCCGGGCACGGGGGCGGACGACGCGCTCACCGGCACCCGTCAGGCGTACTTCGACGAGTGGGTCACCACCCGCGTGTACGACCGCGCCCGCCTCGGCGCCGGCGACGAACTCGAAGGTCCCGCCGTGATCGAGGAATTCAGCTCGACCATCCCGGTTCATCCCGGATTCCGCGCTCGCATCGACACTTTCGGCAACATCCGCCTCAGCAAGACGTCCGACTCGAACGGAGCCACCCGATGACTGCGACTCTCGAACCCGCCGCGGCCACGACCCGCAAGCCCTTCCGGCTGACCGACGCTTCGGGTAGCGCTCCCGATCCGGTGCTGGTCGAGATCGTCGCCGGCTACCTCGCCAGTGTCGAGATGGAGGTGGAGACCTCCATCTCCCGGACCTCGCGCTCGCCGATGATCCGCGACGCCCACGACTTCCGTGCCGGCATCCACGACCGCAACCTGCGCAAGCTCACCGGTCGTTCGTACTCGGCGCTCGTGCATCCGGTGGCGCGGGACTTCCCGCTCGAGACGATGAAGCCCGGCGACGTCTTCTTCCACAACGACGTCTACCTCTCCGAAGGCGGCATCGGGCACCTGCCCGACCTGTGCGTCACGGTCCCGGTCTTCGCGACCCGCCCCGGCGACACCGAGCCTTCGGTGGTCGCGTTCGTGCAGGCCTTCGGCCACCACGACGACATCGGCGGTTGCTGCCCGGGCTCCATGCCCTCGGGTGCGACCACCGTGTACGAGGAGGGACTGATGGTCCCGCCGATCAAGCTGTGGGACCAGGGCGTTCCCAACGAGGCGGCGCTGCGGATCATGACCCGCAACTCCCGCATGCCCGATTCGCTCGCCGCCGACCTCGACGCCGAGTGCTCGGCGTGCCTCATGGGTGCGCGTCGACTGTCGGAACTGTTCGAACGCTACGGTGTCGAGACCGTCGAGGCCTGCTTCGACGCGATCCTCGACGCCACCACGGAGACCTACCGCCGCGAGATCCTCAGCAAGATCCCGGTGGGCACGTACACCTGGGAGGACTACGCCGAGCACGACGGTGTGGACGAGCCCATGCTGCACGTGCAGCGCATCACCCTCACCAAGACCTCCCCGGAGGACGAGGGCGGCGAGCGTCTGATCCTGGACTTCAACGGCACCGGTCCGCAGGCGAAGGGCCCGATCAACCACTGCGGTGACTACGCCGACGGCAACTTCCTCATCAAGTGGCTGGCGCCGATCCTCCGCAACCTGGCCGACACCCCGGACCGCATGGCGGAACTGGACGTCAACGAAGGTGTCGTGCCGCTGATCGAGATGAGGTTCCCGGAGCCGGGCACGCTCATCACGCCGATCTTCCCCGCTCCCACCAACGCTCGCACGTTCGTGATCCTGCGTCTGCTCGGTGTGCTCTCCGGTGTGGTCGCCAAGGCGGTCGACGGCAACATGCCTGCCGACCAGGAGACCATCCGCTACACCGGTGTGTACGGCGAGGACTTCGACGGCCACTCCTACCTCATGCGTGAGGTGCTCGGCGGCGGCTCCGGCGGCCGGCACTACGCCGACGGTGAGGACACCATCCACGTGGTGCCCGACTCGCGGAACCTGCCCACGGAGTTCACCGAGAGCCGTTTCCCGTTCATCGTCGAGAAGCTGGGTCTGGCAATCGATTCCGGTGGGGCCGGCCGCTACCGCGGTGGTCTCGGCTACGAGAAGCACATCCGCATGCTCAAGGATGCGAACTTCATGTCCATCGCGGACCGTTCGATCCTCGCCTGCTGGGGCGTCAAGGGCGGCAAGGCCGGCAAGCCGTTCTCCGTCACCCTCGATCCCGGCGGCCCGAACGAGCGCGAGTTCGACGCCCTCACGGACGCCGAGCCGATCAAGGCCGGCGAGGTCGTGCGCATCCGCACCACCGGTGGCGGTGGCTGGGGCGACCCGCTCGATCGTCCGATCGACGAGGTGGTCCGGGACGTGCTGTGGCGCAAGGTGTCCGTCGAGGGCGCCCGCGACGACTACGGCGTGATCCTGAAGGACACCTCGGCGGAGGAGCCCGTCGCCGACGTCGAGGCCACCGAGGCGCTGCGTGCGCAGATGCGCGCCGAGCGCGGCGAGGAAGAGCCCTTCTTCGACCGCGGTCCCGGTTACGCCCGCCTGTCGGGTGGTGCCGAGTTCGCCGAGTACGACTTCATCGGCAACTGATGTCGACGACGGCCACTTTCTCCCGCGGCACCGATCTCGCAGTGATCGGTGCCGCGGGGAAGACCGGAACGGCTGTCATCGCGGCGCTGGAGACAGCAGACACGACCCCCGTCCGCCGAGTGGTGCACACCGCTCGGCAGGCGGGGGATCGTGCTGTCGACCTCGAGACCGGTGCCGGGCTCGTCGACGCCCTGTCGGGCTGCCGTGGCGTCTACTTCATCGCCCCGAACATGCACCCCGACGAACCGGCGCTGTTCGAACGGTTCCTCACGGCGGTGGCCGAGGCAGGTGTCGATCACGTCGTCTACCACTCCGTCGCCTGGCCGTACACGCCGGCGATGCCGCACCACCTCGACAAGGCGCGTTGCGAGGACATCCTGCACGCTTCCGGGGTGCGGTGGACCGTTCTGCAGCCCTGCGCGTACACGGAGAACTTCGCATCCGTCCTCGACGGCTCGGTCGATGCACTCGACGTCCCCTACGACCCCGACGCGCCGTTCTCGTTCGTCGCCCTGTCGGACGTCGCGACGATGGCGGCCCGTGTCCTCGTCGAGGGTACGGACATCCACCACGGCGCCACCTACGAGCTCGGGGGACCGGACTCGGTGAGTGTGCGGCAGCTGTGCGCGGTCGCCGGGCGGTCGGTGGAGATCGAGCAGGTGTCCGTCCCGGTGTGGATGGAGCGCCACGGCCGCGACCTGCCCGCGGATACCCGGGAGCGTCTGGCGGCGATGTTCGACTTCTACGACGATCACGGCTTCGTCGCGGGAAGCGCCGTGACGGCGGCGCTGCTCGGTCGGGCGCCCGCCCGCGTCGCGGATCTCGTCTCGTCGATGCCGCGCCGGTAACCCGCCGGTGGTGTAGGAAAGGGAACGTGACGGATCGCTCTGCGGACGGCCCCGACGCCGTCGACACCCTGCCCCCGCCCGTGCTCATCGCTGTCGACGAGGCCAGCGGTATCGGGGTGCTCACCCTCGACCGCCCGGAGCAGCGCAACCCGCTGTCGGTGGAGACGATGCGCGAGGTCATCGCCGGTCTGACGGCGCTCGCGGCCGACACGAAGGTGATCGTGGTCCGCGCGGAAGGCCCGGTGTTCTCGGCCGGGCACGACCTGCGGCAGATGATCGGACGCACGCTCGACGAGGAACGCGCGATCTTCGAGACGTGCAACGAGATGATGCGGACCGTGCAGTCGATCCCTCAACCGGTGATCGCATCGGTGCAGGGCACGGCGCTCGCGGCGGGATGCCAGCTCGTCGCTGCGTGCGATCTCGCCGTCGCTGCCGGCGACGCTCGCTTCGGTACCCCGGGTGTGCGGATCGGGTTGTTCTGCTCGACGCCGATGGTCGCGGTCAGCCGCGTGATCGGCCGGAAGCGGGCGCTGCAGATGCTGCTGACCGGCGACACCATCGACGCGCAGACCGCCGCCGACTGGGGCCTGGTGAACTACGTCGTCGAACCGGAGACGCTGGAGACCGCGACCACTGAGCTCGCCCTGAAGATCGCCACGTCGTCCCCCGAGACGATGCGGATCGGCAAGGAGGCGTTCTACCGGCAGATCGATCTGCCGCAAGAGACGGCCTATGCCGCAATGGCGGAGACGATGGCGTCGAACGCGATGATCGACGACGCGCAGGAGGGGATGACGGCCTTCCTCGAGAAGCGGGCACCGGTCTGGAAGGATCGCTGATCCCGAGCGATCGCTAGGTCTGGACTAGTTGGTTGGACGTCCTATAAAGTTCACTGCATGACCCCCGACCCGCGTCAGAGCACCGTCGACGGCATCCTCCACCGCACCGCCGCGCGCTATCCCGCCCGCGTCGCACTCCGCTTCGGCGACCGGCAGTTCACCTACCGGGAACTCGACGACGCCGTCACCCGTGCCGCTGCGCACCTGCTCTCGTTGGGCCTGTCCAAGGGCGACCGCGTGGCCGCCTACGGCACCAACTCCGACGGCTACGCGATCGGATATCTCGCCGCTGCCCGCGCCGGCCTGGTGCACGTGCCGATCAACTACGCACTGCGCGGCGAGGAACTGTCGTACCTGCTCGGTCAGTCGGGCGCGAAAGCCGTGCTCGTCGACCCCGTGTTGCGCGACAATCTCGACGCCGTCCTGGCCGACGTGCCGGCCGAGACCGTCGTCCCGCTCCGCGACGCCGACGACTCCCTGGTGACGGTCGCGCAGACCGGCGACGTGCCGACGCTCGACGTCGCCGTGGCCGACACCGACCTCGTCCAGCTCCTCTACACCTCGGGCACGACGTCGAAGCCCAAGGGCGCCATGATGACCCACCAGGCGCTCACCTTCGAATACATGTCGTCGATCGAGGCGCTCGACCTGTCGGCCGGCGACGACCCGCTCGTGTGCATGCCGCTCTACCACTCCGCGGCGATGCACGTCTTCCTCATCCCGTACTTCGCGGTCGGTGCGACCGTGCGGCTGCTGCCCGCACCCGACGTCGCCGAGATCCTGCGGCTGGTGGAGGAGGAGCGCATCGGATCGCTGTTCCTCGCCCCGACGGTGTGGGTGCCGCTGACCAACCATCCCGACCTCGACGAGCGCGACCTGTCGTCGCTGCGCAAGGCGCAGTACGGAGCGTCGATCATGCCCGTCACCGTCCTCGAGCGACTCCGCGGCCGCTACCCGGAGCTCGGCTTCTACAACTGTTTCGGCCAATCCGAGATCGGTCCGCTCGCCACCGTCCTCCGCCCCGAGGAACACGACGCGCGCCCCGCCTCGTGCGGCCGGGCCGTGCTGTTCGTCGAAACCCGCGTCGTCGACGCCGACGGCAACGACGTCCCCGACGGTGAACCCGGTGAGATCCTGTACCGCTCACCGCAACTGTGCCTGGGCTATTGGGAGAATCCCGCCGCGACGGAGGAGGCCTTTCGCGACGGCTGGTTCCACTCCGGCGACCTCGTCACCCGCGACGCCGAAGGCTTCATCACCGTCGTCGATCGCATCAAGGACGTCATCAACACCGGTGGCATCCTCGTCGCCTCACGTGAGGTCGAGGACGCGATCTACACGCATTCGGCCGTCGCGGAGGTCGCGGTGATCGGTACTCCGGACGAGAAATGGATCGAAGCGGTGACCGCGGTGGTCGTCCTCAAGGACGGTCACGAGCTCGACGAGCCCACCTTGATCGACCACGTCAAGCAGCGCCTCGCACCGTTCAAGGTGCCCAAGGCCGTTCGCTTCGCCGACGTCCTGCCGCGTAACCAGAGCGGCAAGCTCCTCAAGCGCGAACTGCGCGGATCCTGACCACTCCGACCGAACACTGCGAAAAGGAAATCCGAACCCGATGCCGAAGAAGCACGTCGCCTCCTGGTACGACGACGAGGTCTCTGCCGTCTACGATCTCGCGCGCGAGTTCTTCGATCGCGAGGTCATGGGCAAGGCCGAGAAGTGGGATTCGCAGCGTCGTATCGATCGTGAGGTGTGGCTCGAGGCCGGCAAACTCGGTCTGCTGTGCTGCTCGATCCCCGAGGAATACGGGGGTGGCGGCGGTACCTTCGCGCACGACCTCGCGGTGTTCGACGCGCAGGGCTACTCCGGCGATCTCGCGTTCGGCAACTCCGTGCACAGCGGCATCGTCGCGCACTACATCCTCGAATACGGCAACGAGGAGCAGAAGAAGACGTGGCTGCCGGGCATGGCCACCGGCGAGATCCTCGGTGCCATCGGCATGACCGAACCCGGCGCGGGTTCGGACCTCAAAGCGATCAAGACCACCGCGGTGCGCGACGGCGACCACTACGTCGTCAACGGCTCGAAGACCTTCATCACCAACGGTTCTTCGGCCGACGTCATCGTCCTCGCCGTCAAAACCGACCCGAAGGCAGGCGCCAAGGGTGTGTCGCTGCTCATCGTGGATCTCCGTGACGCCCCGGGCTTCTCGGTGGGCCGTGTGCTCGACAAGGTCGGCCAGCACGCCGCCGACACCTCCGAGCTGTCGTTCGTCGACGTGCGCGTGCCCGTGACGAACCTGCTCGGCGAATCCGAAGGTCTCGGCTTCGGTCAGCTCATGGCACAGCTCGTGCAGGAACGTCTGATCATCGGCGCGCAGGCCGCCGGTGCGATGGACCGGGCCGTCGAGGAGACCGTCCGCTACACCAAGGCGCGACAGGCATTCGGGCACAGCCTGTTCGAGGTCCAGAACACGGCCTTCGAACTCGCCGAGTGTCAAACCATCGCCCGCACCTGCCGCATCTTCCTCGACCACTGCATCGAGCAGCACCTGAAGGGCCAACTCGATCCGTCCGATGCCGCGATGGTCAAGTACTGGCTGACCGACAAGCAGTGCGAGGTCATCGACCGGTGCGTGCAGTTGCACGGCGGCTACGGCTACATGCGCGAATACCTCATCGCGCGGATGTACGAGGACGCGCGCGTCCAGCGGATCTACGCCGGCGCGAACGAGGTCATGAAGCAGATCATCGCGCGGGCGCTGTAACCGCCGAGTCGTATCCGGATGCGGGACGTCTCAGCGGGCTGTGGCGGTCAAGAACTCTTCGATCGCCGCCGTGAGCTTCTCGGGCTGGTCTTCGGCCAGCAGGGTGTAGCTGTCGTCGATTTCGACCAGCCGCGCGTCGGGGAAGGCCTCGGCGAGGCGTCGCCCGTGATCGCGCGGCATCATGCGGTCCTCGGTGGCCCACACGACCAGCACCGGCCCGGAGAATTGCGCCGCTTTCGCAGCGATCTCGAGCAGCTGTTGCTTGGGCGGGGCCGAGAGTGCGTACTTGGCCAGATCACGCCGGATGTTCCGGTCGACGGTGGCCGGGCGGAACCAGGCGTCCATGACGGGTCCGGGTACCGGACGTTTGCTCATCCATCCCCAGGTGCCGGGGCCACGCCGGCCGAACTTCGTGCCGAGCACCGCCATGAGCAGGCGTACCCCACCCGGAAGCTTGACCAGCGGCAGGAGTCGTTTCACCGGGCCGGGAGGGTAGTTGTCGAATGCCTCGCACGCGGCGAGCACGAGTCGCGAGACCCGTTCGGGATTCGACACGGCGAAGAAGGCCTGGGCGCCGCCCCAATCGTTCTGGATCAGCGTGACGTCACGCAGGTCGAGAGCGTCGAGGAACTCCCCGATGAGATGGCCCATGCCGACGAGGGTGAGGTCTGCCTCCGGGCGCATCGGTATGCGGTGCGAGCCGAGAGGCCAGGTCGGCGCGATGCAGCGGTAGGTGCCGCGGAGTTGTTCCACGACGTTTCGCCACGCGGTTCCGTCCATCAGTAGACCGTGGATGAACACGAGAACCGGTCCGTCGCCACCGGTGTCCTCGTACTCGATCGTTCCTGCCGAAAGCTCGATGTCGAACACGCGATCCCCCTTCGCGTCGAGTCGTCGAGATACTTCCACAGTTCGACGCCGATCACCGGGATTTCACTGATTCCCTCAGAGGGGCTTGGTCCAGTCCAGCGTGTAGCGGTAGTAGAAGCGTCGATGGATACGGCTTCCGGGCAGCACCATCGCGGCCGCGCGACGGATATCGGCGAGTGACTCGCGGGGTTGTTCGGTCGTCATGCCGGGGTAGCCGGATTCGCGGTGGATGGTGCTCGCTACGCGAACGGGAAGAACAAGGGCCCCGGCGACGAGCCGATCGATCACGGTCTTGTTGGCAGACAGCCCCACGATGCGCAGGCTCCCTCCCGGGGCCAGAAGTTCTCGCATGCGTTCGAGCGCGATGATCAGCGGCATGTGATGGAGGGTGGCGACGCACGTGATCAGGTCGAAGCGCCGATCATCGAGTTCCGACGAGGTGAGGACATCTCCCTCGACGACGTGCGCGTCGGGGGTGTCGGCAAGGCGTGCGCGCGCTCGGGCGACAGCCGAGTGATCCGAATCGATGCCGGTGACCGATGCAGCTGCCGTGGCGAGTTTCCGAAGGAGAAGTCCGTCGCCGCAGCCGATATCGAGGACGCTGCTGTCACGGTGCGGAACCGCTGCGAGCAACTCCGAGTGGAAGGCCGTGTTGTGATTCCAATACTCGGTCACGATGCTCCTTTCTCGTCGTCGGGAACGTGTCAGGGTGCATGAGGTCGGGTCCGCGGAATCGCCGACGGTATCGAGCGTGAACTCGACGCATCGGGCTGGGGCACCTGCCACATCGTCGGGAACTCCCTCCGTGGACAGGTCGGGTTCGAACTCGAACGCCATGGCCGTGCACGTTCGCCGGCTGCTGCCAGTCCGAGTCGCGGTCGGAAACGTTTCTCATGGAGGGAGTTCCGTATCGGCTTGTCGTTCATTGCGCAGTTTCCGTTGGCGGCAGCGGCGCGGGTGCTCGGTGAGCGGGCCTGGGCACGGCTCCAACGACCGATCCTCCGGAACGCGAGCCGGCGACTCGACGCCGTACCACCCGAGGATGCTGCGAATGTCGTCCGCGCAGTGTCCCACTGCCCGATCTACCTCACGAGGCTGCTCGCCGGCCTTCGCGACGGGCCGTTGACGGACCTTCACCGGGTGAAGGCACCTACCACGGCCGGCTCGTGGTGAGATACTTCGCCATCTCCTGACTCTGCGCGCGGTGCATGCGGCGGTGCTCCGCCCGCTCGTCACCGGACTCGTTCAGCTTGCGTTCCTCGTCGGATTCGGGCAGCACCGGTGGGACCTGCATGGTTCGACCGCCGTCGTCGACGGCGACGAAGGTGAGGAAGGCGGTGGCGGCGATGCGCCGCTCCCCGCTGCGCAGATCTTCGGCGGTGACCTTGACGAAGACCTCCATCGAGCTACGTCCGGTCCACGTCACGAACGACTCGAGGCACACCGAATCGGACGGACGGACGGGTTCGAGGAAGGCCACGGAATCGGTCGACGCCGTCACAACCGAGGCACGACTGTGACGGGTCGCCGAGATCGACGCGGTCATGTCGATGTCGCTCATCAGCTTCCCGCCGAACAACGTGTTGTGGTCGTTGACGTCGTTGGGAAACACCCTGCTGGTCTTGACGACTCGCGATTCTCGGCAAGGTTTGGCCTGCACGCCGATGGTCCTTTCGTAGATCGTGCTCACGGCGGGATCTCCGCCGGATGCACCTCTACAAGCCTACGACTGCTGCGCGGAAATCGGCGCAGGCCTGGTGTGATACTCGACAATTCTGGTCAGCATGGCGGTGAGCTGTGCGCGTTCGGCCGCGTCGAGGGGAGCGAACGCCTCGTCCTGCGCTGCGGTGAGCATCCGGTCGAGATCGAACAGTCGCCGGCGCCCGCGCTGGGGGAGGGTGATGATGTTGCGTCGCCGATCGGTCGGGTCGGGTGCTCGTTCGACGAAACGCCGGTCGACGAGTGCGTCGACGGCGGCGGCGACGTCGCTGCGATCGAGTCCGCAGCGACGGGCGAGGTCGATCTGACTGGACGGACCGTGTACCTCGAGGGCGGCCAGGATCCGGTAGTGGTGACCTCGGGCATCGGCGGAATCGAGGCGGTCGAACACGACGCGATGCACGTGGCGCGCCGCCAGGGTCATCAGATAGCTCGGGAGGTGTCCGAGCCGATCGGGGCCGGCCGCGTCGTGGGTGGCGGACATGTGACCGAGTCTACGATTACGGGCCCTGTGGATCGAGACCCCGTCACCGCCGACGGTGGTCGGTGATGGGGGTGCGAGGGCCGCGTTTCGGAACCTGCGCGTACCCACCGGACTCCACGATCAGTCGAACCGCCCGATAGCGTTGCGGGCGCAGGGGTTCGAGGTATTCGATCATGCCGGGATCGTCGAGGGGCTTACCGAGCAGCGCCCATCCGACGACCTTCGCGAGGTGGTAGTCGCCGACGGAGAGCGCATCGGTGTCGCCGAACGCGCGCTGGGCGACCTCCGCGGCCGTCCACACGCCCACCCCCGGCACGACCCGCAACTTCCGTCGGGCGTCGGCGGCCGGTTCATGCACGAGGCGCTCGAGGGAGTCGGCGACCTGCGCGCACCGCACCACAGTGCGTGCGCGGCCGGGGTCGACGTTCGCCCGATGGAACTCCCAGGACGGCACGGTCCGCCAGGTCGCCGCGGAGGGCGGCACGCGCATGCCCTCCGGGGCCGGACCGGGCGCCGGATCGCCGAACCACGTGACGAGACGACGCCAGGACGCGAACGCCGCCACCCCGTGCACCCGCTGTTCCAGGATGGCCGGCACCAGGGATTCGAGCACCCGGCCCGTGCGGGTGATGCGCAGGGCAGGCATGCGTCGGTGCGCCTCGACGAGCAGGGGATGCTCGGGTACGAAGCCGGATGGGTCGTCGTCGGCGCCGAGCAGCGCCGGAAGCCGATCGACCAACTCGGATGCGCCCGGACCCCACGCCAGACACCGCGCGCCGTGCGGACCGTCCTGGGTGAGTCGGTACGTCACGGCACCGGTGTTCATCCGGGAGGTACGCCAGACGGCGCCGGCGACGACGCGATGACACGGATCCCACGGCCCGCGCTGCAGCGGGCGCAGGGTGCGCACCACGTCGACCGGCCACGGCACGCGCACGCGGGTGTCGAGGGGTGCTTCGTCCGCCACGCTCGCGATGCGACGGCCTCGCTCGTCGGACACGGTCACCGTCCTACCGTACTCTGTGCGCTGGAGCGGACTTTCGCGACTCTGTGCGCTGGAGCCGACTTTCGCGACTCTGTGCGCTCGAGCCGACTTTCGTGGTGTCGGAGGGTGCGGCTATGGTCGGGCGCATGATCATCGTGAGCACCGACGGATCCTGCCTTCGCAATCCCGGTGGCGCCATCGGGTGGGCGTGGGTCAATCACGAGGGGCCCAGCGCGTCGGGCGGTGAGCGTTCGGGCACGAATCAGATCGCCGAGCTCCGGGCGGTGCTCGAGGCACTGCGCGCGCATCCCGGCGCCGAGCCGATGATCATCGAATCCGATTCGCAGTACGCGATCAAGTGCGCCTCCGAATGGCTGCCCGGATGGAAGCGCAAGGGTTGGAAGACGGCCACCGGCGCGCCGGTGAAGAACCTCGAACTCGTGCGCGCCATCGACCGCGAGCTCACCGACCGCACCGGTCCGGTGCGGTTCCGCTGGGTGCGCGGCCACGTCGGCAACCACTTCAACGAGATGGCCGACACGCTCGCCGGCCAGGCCGCCCGCGAGATCGCGGCGCAGCCCGGACCGATCGAGGTGCCGAGCACGCCCGTGGTCGCGCACAAGCCGCCGAAGTGCGCCGACGACGCCGAATTGACCTTGTTCTGAGCGAAGTTCCGCTCAGCGCGCGTAGACCGCGGTGGGTTGCCCGTTGATCGCGTGGACGGTCACGGGGGTATCGAACACGTCGGTGAGGATCTCGTCCCGCATGATCTCGTCGGACGTGCCGCTGGTGACGATCAGGCCGTCGCGCAACGCGATGATGTGATCGGAGTACGCGGCGGCGATGTTCACGTCGTGGATGACGAGCACGATCGTCTTGCCCAGTTCGTCCGCTGCCCGCCGCAGCTGACGCATCATCAGCACGGCGTGCTTCATGTCGAGGTTGTTGAGCGGCTCGTCGAGCAGCACGTACTTGGTGTCCTGTGCCAGCACCATCGCCACGAAGGTGCGCTGCCGCTGACCGCCGGAGAGCTGGTCGAGGAAGCGGTCTGCGAGGTCGGTGAGGTTGAGGAATTCCATCGCCTCGTCGACGTGCCGCACGTCTTCCGCGGTGAGTCTGCCCTGGCAGTGCGGGAATCGACCGAAGCCGACCAGTTCGCGGACCGTCAGGCGCGCGGTGATGTGGTTCTCCTGCCGCAGGATCGACAGATGCTTGGCCAGCTCCCGGGTCTTCGTGGAATGCACGTCGAGTCCGCCCACGGTGACGGTGCCGCTGATGGGTTGCAGCAGTCGGCCGATGATCGTCATGAGCGTCGACTTGCCGGCACCGTTCGGTCCGATCAGGGAGGTGATGCCGCCCTCGCGGATCGTGCCGGAGACGGGTCCGAGGACCCGCTTGTCCTGGTACGACATCGAGACGTCGTGGAACTCGATCACAGCGTTCCCTTTCTCAGGAGCATGAACAGGAACAGGATGCCGCCGACGAACTCGATGATCACCGTCAGGAACCCGCCCGCGTAGAAGATGTGCTGCATGAAGAACTGGCCGAAGGCGAGGGTGATCACGCCGAGCAGGAACGCCATGGGCATGACGTACTGGTGCTTGTACGAACCGGCGATCTGGTAGGCGAGGGTGGCGACGAGGAAGCCGAAGAAGGTCATGGGCCCGGCCAATGCGGTCGCGAACGCCACGAGCAGCGCGATGAGGACGAGCATCAGCGTCAACTCGCGCTTGTAGGCGACACCGATGTTGGTTGCGGTGTCGCGGCCGAGCAGCAGCGCATCGAGACGGTGGCGACGGCGCCACAGGATCACCCCCACGACGATGCAGATGCCGAATGCGAGGGGCAGATAGTCGCCGGGTACGGACGACAGGCGACCCATCAGCTCGACCGAGAGCATGTCGTACTCGGTGGGGGAGAGCACCCGCTGGATGAACGTCGAGAGACTGTCGAACGCCATTCCGAGTACGACGCCGACGAGCAGCATCAGGAACAGGCTGCCGAAACGGCCGGAGAACAACCAGCGATAGAGCAGCGTCGCCAGTGCCACCATGAGCCCGGTCTGGAGGAGGAGCTTCGGGATGCCTTCGGAGGTCGCGATCGCGGTGGCTCCGAAGAAGAAGACCGTCAGCGTCTGCATCAGCGTGTACAGGGAATCGAACCCGATGATGGACGGCGTGAGGATGCGGTTGTCGGTGACCGTGTGGAACACGACGGTCCCCATGCCGTGCGCGAACGCCGCGACCACCATGGCTCCCAGGGCGGTGAGCCGGCGAGGGAAGGTGAAGTCGAACGAGCCGCGGATGAACAGGAACAGATAGCAGGCGACCGCTACGGCGGCGATCGCGGCGACGATGGCCAGGCGCACTCCCGGCGACAGGCGACGGCGCTCACCCTTGCCGGACGGGACGGCCCGGGCGCGTACGGAATCAAGCACTGACATGACGACGCTGCCTCAGAACGAGAGTGATGAAGACGACGGCGCCGACGACGCCGAGGACGACGGACGCGGGAATCTCCATGGGGGCGACGATCGTGCGGCCGACGAGATCGCACGCGAGAAGTAGTCCGGCGCCGATGACGGCGACCCAGGGCAGGTTCTTGTGCATGTCGTCGCCGAGCATCATCGACACGAGATTCGGGACGATCAGGCCGAGGAACGGGATGAAGCCCACCACCACGGTAGTGACGCCGGTGGCGATCGCGACGAGCATGACGCCGAGGAAGACGACCTGCTCGTACTTCAGCCCCACGTTGGTGGCGAGGTCTCTACCGAGACCGGCGATGGTGAACCGGTCGGCGAGGAGATAGGCGAGGACGGCGACGGCGAGCACCGCCCACAGCGGTTCGTAGAAGCCGCGAACCACGCTGCTGAAGCCACCCGAACGCCACGCCGACATCGACTGCAGCAGGTCGAAGTTGCCGGCGAGGAAAGTGGTGATCGAGCCGACCACGGCACCGAGCATGATGCCGACGAGCGGCACGATGATCGACGACTTCAGCGCGATCCGGCGCAGGACGACGATGAACACCATCGTTCCCGCGAACGGTCTCGATGGTGACGGTCGCGCCGTTCTCGGCGTCGGCGCTGTCGATACCGCTGTCACCGCAGGCGGTCAGGACGAGCGCCCCGGCGCGGGCCGGTGCGAGGAGCAGGCGCTTGAGATTCAGTTTCACGGGGTGACGTCCGAGGAAGGGTCGGACGGCGTGCTGACATGCGCCAAGACGCTCGCGGATCGGTAATTCAAGTTTCACATAGTATTGGTAAGGCAAACCTTTGTCCTGCTGGGGGTATGTGACAACGATCTCCCGGAGCGAATATCAACTACTCACGTCACCCCTGCTGAGGGTCGCCGGATAGGGTCGCGGCATGAACGAAGTCGAGTCGGTCGCACGCTTTCGGAGCACCCACGGTCTCGATCACCTGATCGACGTCCACACGCACTTCATGCCCCGCCAGGTCATGGACAAGGTCTGGGCGTACTTCGACTCCGCAGGCCCGCTCGTCGGACGGCCCTGGCCGATCACCTACCGGCACGACGAGGAGGAACGCGTCGCGCGTCTCCGTGACTTCGGGGTACGCCGGTTCACCGCCATGCTGTACCCGCACAAGCCGGAGATGGCGGCGTGGCTCAACTCGTGGGCGGCCGACTTCGCGGCCCGGACCCCCGACTGTCTCCACACCGCCACCTTCTACCCGGAGGCCGAGGCGAAGGAGTACGTCGCGTCGGCGATCGAGGCGGGCGCGCGCGTGTTCAAATCCCACATCCAGGTCGGCGATTACTCGCCGCTCGATCCGCTCCTCGACGACGTGTGGGGCCTGCTCGAGGACTCGGGCGTGCCCATCGTCGTGCACTGCGGGTCGGGCCCGGCGCCCGGCACGTACACCGGTCCGGCTCCGATGCAGGAACTCATGCGCCGGTACCCGCAGCTGACGGTGATCGTCGCGCACATGGGTCTGCCCGAGTACCGCGAGTTCCTCGACCTCGCGGAACAGTACGAGCGGGTGTATCTCGACACGACGATGGCGTTCACCGATTTCGTCGAGGAGGACACACCCTTCCCGAGGGATCAGCTGCCGCGTCTCGACGCGCTGCGTCGGAAGATCCTGCTCGGCACGGATTTTCCGAACATTCCGTACGACTATCTGCACCAGCTCGAGGTGCTCGAGCGCGTCGCGCCCGACAGCGAGTGGATCCGCGCGGTGTGCCGCGACAACGCCACGTCGCTGTTCGGGCTCGGCGAGTGATCGACGGGTTCGCCGGTCAGACGGTGATCGAGCGTCGGACGATCTTGCCGGTCGCGTTGCGGGGGAGCAGATCCTGCGTGATCCGCCAGACAGTAGGGACCTTGTAGTAGGCCAGTCGCTCGGCGCAGAAGGCTCGCAACTCGTCCTCGGTGATCGTGCTGCCGGGTCGCAGCACGACGACGGCGGCGATCTCCTGTCCCAGATCCTCGTGGTCCACGCCGATCACGGCGCTCTCGACGACGCCGGGGTGCTCGTCGAGGCACTGTTCGATCTCCGTGGGATAGACGTTCTCGCCGCCGCGCAGGATGAGATCGGACCGTCGGCCCGTGAGCCGCAGACGTCCGTTCTCGATCGTGCCGTAGTCGCCGGTACGCAACCATCCCTCCGGGGTGATGGCCGCGTCCGTTGCGGCCGGATCCTCCCAGTAGCCGAGCATTACGTAGGGACTGCGGACGCAGATCTCACCCTCGGTGCCGTCGGGCACCCGTTCGCCGAACGGATCGCGGATCTCCATGCTCACCGTGATGATGGGGGAGCCGAGGGTTCCGGGGAAGGCCTCGATTTCCGGGGCCGTCGCCATGGCGATCGCGGTGCTGCACTCGGTCAGCCCATAGCTGTCCACCAGAGCCTGTCGCGCGAAGGGGAACTTCGCCTGCAGGCGTTGCTTGAACTCGGGGGAGGACGGAGCAGAAGCCAGCGCGAACGCAGTGAGCGAGCCGAGGTCGTACTTGTCGGTGTTCTCGTGCTCGAGCATGCGCGAAGCCATCGTCGGCACCGCACCCCAGTTGGTCACCCTCTCGCGCTCGATGAGCGTGAAGACCTTGTCGACGTCGAACCCGCCTTCCGTCATGACAGCGGCGCTTCCCGTTGCGAGTCGCGGCACCGCAAGGTTGTGCAGGCTCGCGATGTGGAACAACGGTGAGGTCAGGAGATACCGGTTGTCGTTGGGCACCGAGTCGTCATAGGGGCGCTGCTGCATCGCGGCAACCAGCGCGTCGGAGTATCGGTGATAGTCGACGACGGCGAGCACGTTGCGGTGGGAGTGCAGTGCCCCCTTGGGACGCCCACTGGTACCGCTCGTGAACAGGATGACCGCGGGATCGTCCTCCTCCACGTCCGCCGACGGCAGTTCGGCGCCGGACGCCGCGGCCACGATCCGGGGCACGTCCTGCTCGGTGGTGAGCAGATCGAACCCGGAGACCCCCGCTCTCGCCAGCAACGCGGCGCGCTTGGCGTCGGCGACGATCACTTTGGGCCGCACCAGGTTCACGCCGTACGCGATCTCGGGCGGCGTCCACCAGGAGTTCAGGCCCACTGCAATTGCACCCAGGCACTGAGCGGCCCAGAAGGTGATGATCCATTCGGGAGAGTTGGCCGCGAGAAGCGCGACGCGGTCGCCCTTCTTCACGCCGTGCTCGTCGCGCAGGACGGTCGCCAGGGCGGCGACGGCGTCGGCGTGCGCGCTGAACGAGAGGCGGCGATCGGCCGTCACGAGGTAGTCGCGGTCGCCCCATTGCCGGGACGCGGCGACGAGGTCGCCGATGCGGCGGTCGCGGTTGCGCATGACCTGCATCCGGTTGCCGCGCACGTCCTCTTCGACGATTTCGAATCGGCCACCGGGGCCGGTGAGCTGGGAAACGACCATCTGCAACATCTGCTGCAGATCTGCTTGTGCTGTCAAGGATTCGCCTTTCTCGGTCCCGCACGGTTTCGTCGCGCAGCAGGGCGTACACAGGGGGATCGGAGAACTGTTTCGGGTGACGTAGTGCATCGAACACTAGGCGCTGTGTTCACTGTCACAGATTTGTCCCGGTCAGTGAGAGTGGCCCAGGTCTCACTCTGTGGGGTGGCTACCTTCGCGACACCCGGCCTACCGTCCGGCGCCCCGGAATTGCGCTTCAGCCCAGACCGAGACCAAGGAGTCCATCGTCGTGAAACTCAGCGCTGCCTCGAAATCGATGGCGGGTCTGTTCGCCGTCGTAGTAGCGACGTCCGCTTGTGCGTCGGACCGCGGCGCCGACCCGTCGGCGGGCGCCCTCGCTCCGGCGGCAGACGTCGCAGCGGCGGCCCCCACGGCCGAGGAATCGTTCGGAACCCTCGTGTCTCCGTGCGGGCCGGGGGATGCGGCAGGAAGCACCGACCAGGGAGTGTCGGATACCGAGATCCGCATCGGATACGGCGACGACCGGGGCTACTCGAAAAGTCCCGGACTCAACAAGGAGATCGGTGACGCCGTCTCCGCGATGATCGACTGGTGCAATGCCCAGGGTGGCATCAACGGTCGCACGATCGTCGGTACCCACTACGACGCTGCGATGACGCAGGCCAACGCCGTGATGCAGAACGCGTGTGCGAGCGAGTTCATGATGGTCGGTCACGGCTTCGCCATGGACCAGACGTCCGAGCAGACTCGGGTCGCGTGCAATCTCGCCGCTGTCCCCGCCTTCACCGTGTCCCCCGACGCGGCCAACGGCCCGATGACCTACCAGGGCGTCCCGTTCCCGGTCGACTACGCGAACGGCTCGCAGTGGTTCCAGATCGCCGAGATGTACCCGGACCTGGTCGGCGAGTTCGACGTCATCGACAGCACGATGCCCACGATCATCTCGGCGAGCACCAAGATCCGGTCCATCGCCGAGGCCGCCGGCTTCACGCTGAAGAACTGCGGTGTCACGCTCAACTACGAGGGCGAGTCGAGTTACGCGCCCTTCGCCGAGAAGTTCAAGCAGTGCGGCGTCAAGGGCCTGTGGACGTCCCGTTCTCCGGTGCCGGCCGAGTTCAACTTCGTGAAGGCACTCGACCAGGCCGGCATCGACCCGATCCTGCTCGGTGAGGCCACCTGGTACGGCAACGCCGCCCAGGCGTGGAACGGGGAGAGCGGTCTTCTCGACAACCTCCACGCCGGCATGACCTTCCAGATGATCGAGAACGCTGATGCCGTACCGGCCGTGAAGAAGTACGTCGAGCTGGTCACCGAGCAGGACGGCAAGACCGCGCTGCTCGGCATGCAGGCCACCTCTTCGTTCCTGTTGTGGGCTACCGCTGCGGACGCCTGCGGATCGGACCTGTCCCGTCAGTGCGTCATCGACGAACTGTCCCGAATCGACGAGTGGGACGGCGGCGGGCTGCACGCCGTCACCGATCCCGGGAACAACATGCCGGCAACCTGCGGGCTCGTCGTGAGGCTCACCGGCGCCGAATACACCCAGGCGTTCCCCACGGAGGCCGGCACCTTCAAGTGCGACGACCGCTACCGCGTCGCAACCGATCCGAGCATGTGGGGCACCGAACTCGGACCCGACCGCGTCGCGACGAAATACCTGAACCCGAACATCATCAGACCGACCGTCTGATCCGAGCGCCCGGTGCCGGCGAGGCCTGACACGCACTCGCCGGCACCCCGACCAGAGGTACTCGTATGGACACCTTTCTGACCTTCACGATCGTGGGGTTGGTGCTCGGATCGGTTTACGCGATCGCTGCATCGGGCCTCGTTCTCACCTACAACACGTCCGGCATCTTCAACTTCGCGCACGGCGCACAGGCGATGCTCGGTGCGTTCGCCTACTGGCAACTGCGCTACGGCTGGGGGCTGCCCACACCCGTCGCGTTGCTTCTCGTCCTCGGCGTCCTCGGCCCGATGACGGGCCTGTTGCTCTACGTCGTGATCATGCGCGGCATGCGTGACACCGCCGAGGTCACCAAAATCGTCGTCACCGTGTCGATCCTGCTCGGCATGGTCTCGGTGTCGCACTGGTTCTGGCATCCGGAGACCGCACGCACCATGACGATGTTCTTCGGCGACCAGGCAAGGATCGACCTCTTCGGCGTCACCGTTCGCTACCACGAATTGATCTGTCTCGCCGCCGCGGTGCTCATCGCCGTGGGACTGCGGATCATGTTCGTGCGCACCCGCGTCGGAGTGGCGATGCGAGGGGTGGTCGATGATCCCGATCTGCTGCGCCTGAACGGGCACGACCCCGACCGGCTCGCCGCGCTGTCCTGGATGATGGGTTCGACCCTCGCGGTGCTGGCAGGTGTCCTCGTGACACCGATCAACGGTGGCACCCTCGAAGCGAACATGCTGACCCTGCTCGTCATCGACGCGTTCGCGGCGGCGATGTTCGGCCGGCTGCGCAGCATTCCGCGCACCTTCGCCGGTGCGCTGTTCCTCGGCCTGGCAGCCACATACGTGCTCGCCTACTTCCCGACCGCGTGGACGTGGACGTCGAATCTGCGGGTGTCCCTGCCGATGATCGCGCTGTTCGTGGTTCTCGTCGTACTGCCGCAGGATCGGTTGCGCGGTGCCGTCACCCGTACCCGGGAGCGCTACCACGTGCCGTCGGTGCGCAAGGCGATCGCCTGGGCGGTCGCGCTCGTCGTCATCGTCTATGCCATCCGTCTGCTCATGGTGACGTCGGCGGTCACGACCCTCACGATCGGCATGGCCTTCGCGATCATCGCGTTGTCGCTGACCCTGCTGACCGGATACGCGGGCGAGATGAACCTCGCGCCGGTATCTTTCGGTGCCATCGCGACGATCGTGGCGTTCCACTTCGGTATCTCCGGGAGCGGACTGGCTGCCCACCTGAACCTGTGGGGCGTGGCGCTCGGCGTCGCCGTCACGGCCGTGATCGGCGGGCTCATTGCGCTTCCGGCCCTGCGGTTGCGCGGCCTCTATCTCGCCCTGGCCACGATGGCGTTCGGTGTGTTCCTGTCGAACATGGTGCTGCGCGACACCACCCAGCACGAGCTGTTCGGCATCAGGTTCTCGCTGTTCACCGACGGCAACATCGCGATCCCGCCGTTGAAGGTCGGCCCACTCGACCTGCGGAACGAGACGGCCTTCCTCATGACGGTGACGGTGATCTTCGCCGTTCTCGGCGTGGGCCTCATCGCCCTGCGCAACAGCGGCTACGGCCGCCGGCTCGCAGCGATGAAGGACAGCCCCGCCGCGGCGGCGATGCTCGGCCAGAGCCTGGTGCGTCTGAAGCTCGGAGTCTTCACCCTGTCGGCGGGCATCGCCGGACTGGGCGGGCTGTTCATGTCGAGTGCGATGGGCTCGGTGTCGAACGAAAGCTTCTCGATCATGGTGAGCTTGTCGCTGCTGATGCTCACCGTCGTGGCCGGTATCGGTTACGTCTCCGGTGCGCTGTTCGGTGGTCTGATGTCGGGTATCGGCTTCGCCGTCATCATGGTTTCGTTCTCCGATCTCGCTGCGGGACAGCCGGAACTGGCCGGAATGTGGACCTTCCTCGGTCACGTCGCCGCAGTGAGCCCCGCGCTCATCGGTATCGGCGTCGCGGCCAACCCGAGCGGCAGCGTCCACCAGATGGTGGAGGGCTACCGTCACCTGAAGAACGCGGAGCCCGTGCTGGTCGGGGGTGCCGCGGTGGTGCTCGTGTCCTACCTGCTCGCGCTCGTCGGCGTGCTCGACAACTGGTGGTTCGCGTCGATCACCATCGCGACGGTGTTCATGCTTCCGGTCGTGGGACAGTGGCTGATGCCCGAAGCTGTGCTCGGCGCAGAGGAAGCGCAACGTCGCGCGCCGCTGGTTCCCGAACGGATCGGAATCGACGAGCCCTACAACGAGCAGGCACGGGACGAGATCGACCGTGAACTCGGCATCGACGAACTTCTGGCCGCACGTGCCACCGGGTCGGAGAAGGAACTGATTCCTCATGGCTGAGACACCCATTCTGGAAACACGCGGAATCACAGTCCGATTCGGCGGACACGTCGCGGTCAAGGACGTGAGCCTCGGAATCGAACCGGGAACGGTGACGGGCCTGATCGGACCCAACGGGGCCGGGAAGACGACCCTGTTCAACACGATCACCGGCCTGCAACGGCCGACGGTAGGCAAGGTCTTCCTCGATGGTCGTGACATCACGTCGCTACCGCCCTACAAGCGGGCCCGCATGGGTATGGCCCGCACGTTCCAGCGTCTCGAGTTGTTCGTGTCGCTGTCCGTGCGCGACAACCTCCGAGTGGCCGGGGACATCCACAATGCCAACGGACGCAACAAGATCGATCTGGACGAGGAAGTCGACCGGCTCCTCGAGCTGACCGGCCTGGCCGATATCGCGAGCACCGACGTCTCGGACGTACCCACCGGCCGCGCCCGCGTCGTGGAGGTCGCCCGCGCGTTGATGACCTCGCCGCGGGTGCTGCTGCTCGACGAACCCGCCTCCGGGCAGACGGAACAGGAAACGGAGGCGTTCGCCGCCCTGCTCCGCGATCTGGCCGATTCGGGTCTCGCGATCTGCCTCGTCGAGCACGACATTCCGCTCGTGATGAAGATCTGCTCCCGGATTCACGTGCTCGACTACGGCGCGGTGCTGGCCAGTGGCGTCCCGGACGAGATCAAGAACGATCCGGCAGTGATCAACGCCTACATCGGCACCGAGGAGGAAGCGGTATGAGCGTCGAACCGTTGCTCGAACTGTCGGGTGTCCGGGCCGGATACGGTGCGATCGAGGTGCTGCACAGCGTGGATCTCATACTCGAACCGGGCGCGGTGGTCGCCCTGCTCGGGCCCAACGGCGGAGGTAAGACGACGACCCTGCGCGTGTGCTCGGGTATCCATCCGGTCTCGTCGGGTGAGTTCCGGCTGGCCGGCCGTGTCGTCAACGGTGTGTCCGCAGCGGAATTCGCACGTCTGGGGGTGTGCTCGATTCCCGAGGGACGCGGCATCTTCCCCAACCTCACCGTCCGCGAGAACCTGTGGATCGGAACCGGCACCGGTGTTCCTCTCGCAGACCTCGAAGAGGTGGCGTACACGCGATTCCCGGTTCTCGGTGAGCGCCGATCACAGCTGGCCGGTTCGATGTCCGGCGGCGAACAGCAGATGCTTGCGCTGTCGCGGGCGCTCGGTACCCATCCCACGGTGCTGTTGCTCGACGAACTGTCGATGGGTCTGGCACCGCGCATCGTCTCCCGGATCTACGACATCGTCGGCGAACTCGCCGCCGAGGGGGTGTCGATTCTCGTAGCCGAACAGTTCGCGCGAGCGGTGCTCCCGATCGCCACCAGTGCCGCGCTGATGTTGCAGGGCCGGGTGGTGCGCACGGGCGATCCGGCGGAGATCGAAGAAGAACTTTCCACCACCTATCTAGGAGGATGACCATGACCGCACTCGCCGACGAGCGACGTGAACAGTTCAAGAAGGACGTTGCAGCGCTGGGTCTCGACGCTCCCCGCCCGGATTCGGGAGGAAAGGCCCGCATCGTCGGCCTGGCCCTGATGGTGATCGGCGCCATCGCGATCTTCGTCGTCTACATTGCGTCGCTGACCCTCTCCGATACCCGTGACCTGCTGTCCTACCAGTTGCTCGCTCTCGGCTTCGTGGCTGTCACTCTGATCGGTGTGGCGGTCCATCTCGCCGCCGCGGTCACTCGTGTCCTGCGTCTGTGGCTGGTCAGGCAGTTGCTCGAGAGCAGCACGCAGGCCGAGCGGATCGCGCAGGCGCTCGCACGCAACGACTGAGCGCACATACGCCGAACGCGGCGACGGCCCACCCCGAGGGATGGGCCGTCGCCGTTGTCGATGTGCCGGAATCAGCTGCCGGCAGCCTCGAGACCGGTGGTGATGTCGGCAAGGATGTCGTCGATGTTCTCGATGCCCACGGCGAGTCGCACGAGACCCGGGGTGACACCCGCGGCGATCTGCTCCTCGCCGGTGAGCTGCGAGTGGGTGGTCGACGCGGGGTGGATGACCAGCGAACGGACGTCGCCGATGTTCGCGACGTGGCTGTGCAGGGTCAGCGCGTTGACGAAGCGCTTGCCGGCGTCGATGCCGCCGGAGAGCTCGAACACCACGATCGCACCGGCGCCGCGCGGGGTGAGCTGCTGGGCGCGGTCGTACCACGGCGAGGACTTCAGGCCGGCGTAGGCGACGGAGGTGACCTCCGGGCGTCCCTCGAGGAACTCGGCGACCTTCTGTGCGTTCTCCACGTGCCGCTCGATGCGCAGACTCAGCGTCTCGATGCCCTGCGAGATGAGGAAGGCGTTGAACGGGGAGACCGCCGCGCCCATGTCGCGCAGCAGTTGCACGCGCGCCTTGAGTGCGTAGGCCGGAGCGCCGAGGTCGGCGAAGACGACACCGTGGTAGCTCGGGTCGGGGGTCGTGAAACCGACGTGGCGGCCCTGCGTCCAGTCGAACGTGCCGCCGTCGACGATGACACCGGCGATGGCCGTGCCGTGGCCGCCGAGGTACTTGGTGGCCGAGTGCACGACGATGTCGGCACCGTGCTCGAGCGGGCGGAGCAGGTAGGGGGTCGCGACCGTGTTGTCGACGATCAGCGGTAGCCCGTTCTCGTGGGCGACACCCGAGATGCCGGGCAGGTCGAGGATGTGGTTCTTCGGGTTGGCGATCGTCTCGCCGAAGAACGCGCGGGTGTTGTCGCGGACGGCCTCGCGCCACTGGTCGAGGTTGTCGGGATCCTGGACGAAGGTGACCTCGATGCCGAGCTTGGGCAGCGTGTAGTGGAACAGGTTGTACGTGCCGCCGTAGAGATACGGGCTCGACACGATGTGATCGCCGGCCTGCGCCAGGTTGAGGATCGCGAAGGTCTCGGCGGCCTGTCCGGACGCGAGGAGGAGGGCGGCGACGCCACCTTCGAGGGCAGCGATGCGCTGCTCGACCGCGTCCTGCGTCGGGTTCATGATGCGGGTGTAGATGTTGCCCGGTTCGGCGAGACCGAACAGCGCCGCGGCGTGATCGGTGTTGTCGAAGGTGTAGCTGGTGGTCTGGTAGATGGGCAGGGCCCGGGCCTTCGTGTCGCCGCCGGCGGGCTGTCCCACGTGGATCTGCTTGGTCTCGAAGCTCCAGTTCGCGCTGGGATCGGTTGCTTCAGGGGTGGTGTCGCTCATGGCTCTGCTCCGGATTCGGGATGTGTTCTGATCGTCGACATGCTGACCTTCGGGCCCGCTACACGACATCACCGTACGGCGGTGTGGAGGGGGCAGGAACGGGTGCGGCGGTCAGCGGGCCAGGCACCCGCGGATACACGAGAGTTGGGCACGACGGTGCGGCGACCGGCTCGCGCGCTCGTACGTCTTGCTCACGGTCCCGACAATATCCTGTCCGCACGATTCCGACCAGACTCATAGGAATTCGCTCTCGCCAGGAAACTGACTCCGGAGTACCTACAGTCTGTGTGTACCCCTTCCGGTGTGACCTCTGTTACTGCTAACGTTCTGGAACAGATTCCAGTTTCATGAGGCGCGCAGGGTCGTGGCCAGGACTTATGGAGGTGCAGTTGACCGCCGTCGACTCCGCGCTCGAGCCCGTCGGAACCTCGTCGAAACGAGAACTTCCACCATCGATGGTCGATCGGATGACCCTCATCCTGGAGGCCTTCGACAGCCGCGGCGCACTCACTCTCGAAGAGGTCACCTGTCGCTCCGGGTTGCCCCGTTCGACGGTGCACCGCATCCTCGATCACCTCGTGCGTCGCGACTGGATCGAGCACGCATCCTTCGGCTACTGCCTCGGCCCGCGTGCCCTCGGTCTCGGTGGCAGCGACACGGGCCACCGCCGCATCCGGGAGGCCGCTGCGCCGCATCTCCACGACCTGGCGATGCAGACCGGCGCCGTCGTCCACTTGACGGTCCTCGAGGGCAACGAGGTGCTCTACCTCGACAAGGTTGGTGGACAGTTCGCGTCGAGCGTGCCGTCACGGGTGGGCGGTCGGTTCCCCGCCTACGCCACCGCGGCCGGCAAGTCCATCCTCGCGTGGCTCGAGCCCGAACGCATCGACGCGCTGTACGGCAAGACTCTCGTGCCGTGCACCGAGCGCACCATCCGCGATCACGTCGCACTGCACCAGGAGCTCAACCGCATTCGCAAGCGTCGTGGCGTCGCGTTCGAACGTGAGGAAGCTGCGCGGGGCATCGGATGCGTGGGCGTCGCGCTCCGCGGCGTCGACGGCCCGGTCGCCGCCCTGTCGCTGGCAGCGGACGCGCGTTCGACTCGCCTGGAGTGGGTGGCGCCGATCGTCGCCGATACCGCTCGAAAGATCACGCGCACGCTGTTCCCGGAGCAGGAGCGCGATGACAGCCTGCGGGCCACCGAGAAGGTGGGCTGACGCCTTTCGGTTTTCGCCACGAAGGACTGTGCGCAGTTCTCGTCGGAAATCCCTCGAAGAGATCGACGAGAACTGCGCACAGTTCGTTGTATGGCCGTAGGCCGTATCAGAGCAGGTGGACCTTCTTGTAGAGGATCTTCGACGGTCCGCCGATGAGGCCGACGTTGTCGAGGAAGGTCATCAGCTTCGCGCCGGACTTGCGCACGCGATCGTGATAGTGCTTGTTGCCCTTCGCCTCTTGCAGAGCGCGCTCGCGATCGAGGCCCGCATTGGCGTAAACGTCGGGGTGGATCATGCTCTTGACGACGAAGAACACCACGAGCGCGGTGTTGAACCGCTCGAACGCGAGTCGCGTGCGGCTCGCACCGGCGAGTCGGCGTGCGACCTCTTCGCGGGCGAAGCGGATGTGGCGCGCTTCCTCGAGGACGTGGATCTTCGACACCGCGCGGGTGACGGGCTGCACCCGCTCGTCGCGCATGAAGTCGCGCTGCATCATGTCGAGGATCTCCTCGGCAGCCATGACCGATGCATAGGCGTTGGCGCCCTTGAAGAAATGGCCCCACAGGCGACCGAGCTGGTGGATGTAGCGGGCCGGACCGTAGCCCGGCATGTTCAGCCGTTCGCCGGCGCGCGCGAACATCACCGAGTGGCGGCACTCGTCGGCGACCTCGGTGAGGGCGAACTGGACGTGACGCGAATGCTTGTCGCGGTCGTAGACGTCGCGCAGGAGCATCTGCATGAGCAGGATCTCGAACCACAGGCCGACGCTCGAAACGCTCGCGGCCTCATGCTTGGTCAGCTCGATGCGCTGTTCGTCGGTGAGCTCGTCCCACAGTGCGGTGCCGTAGAGCGTGCTCCATTCGGGGGTCATTCCGAACTTGTCGTCGGGGACGGGGGCTTCCCAGTCCACCTCGACGACCGGGTCGTACGACTTACGTGCGGACGAGGCGAGCAGTCGTCCGGCGGTTTCTTCGCGATCGGACAGTGCGACGCCGGGGATGAAGCCCTTGCTGGTCTCGCGGGTGAGCGATGCGGTCATGCCTCCACCTTTTTAGTGTGACGACTAGTAACTGTTATCCAGGTTAGCGTGATCACGCGCACAGCACAATGCCCGCGACCTGCGTCGCGGGCATCGAGAAAGAAAAGAGAGAAGAGGGTTACGAGCGCCGGGGTGGCCAGAAGGCGGAGATCAACGCTCCGACCAGCAAGATCGCGGCGACTGCCCACGATGCCTGTTGCAAGCCGTCGAGGAAGGCGTTCTGTGCGAGTTCGGCGAGTTGCTCGCCCTGCGGACCCGCATGCTCGGCGACCTGTATCGCGGCGGCGAGCGAATCCTGCACGGCGGCCCGGGCCGGCTCGGGGATCATCGGCGCCACCGGATCGATGCCGTGCCCGTAGGCTGCGGCCAGGACGCTGCCCGTGATCGCAACACCGATCGCCGCACCGATCTCGCGGGTCGCGTCGTCGACCGCCGCATGGGGGCGGTACTTCGTGGTCTCCTCGAGGGCGAAGGAGGTCGGAAGAAGTATCAGTGGGTATGAGGGAGTATCGGGCTTCTCGTCGACTGTTGTCAGCCTGCCGGTCACAGACCCATGTCCTCGTCGTGCAGACCCTCCACGCCCACCGCCGCCTTCTTCTCCTCGCGCGGACGACGCAGGACGTACAGCCGCGAATGCTGGAAGTCCCGCAGCCGCAGCGTGCGCACCGTCTGGAAGCGGAACTCCTCGCAGTCGGAGAGGGCGTCGGCGAGGTTCTCGTCGACGAGGATCGTGCCCGGCCGCGCCGCGCCGGTGAGACGGGCCGCGATGTTGACGACCGAACCGAACAGGTCGCCGAAGCGCGGCAACGCCTGGCCCCACGCCAGTCCGATCCGCAGGTCCGGATAGTCCTTCTGGGACCTGAACGAATCCTGCAGTTCGAGGGCGATCCGTGCGGCGTCGACCGGACGTTCGGCCGCGAACATCACCTCGTCGCCGACGGTTTTGATCACCCAGCCGTTGTGCCGGGCGATGACGTCGGAGACCTCCGATTCGAAGTAGTCGAGCAGCTCGCTCAGCGCGGCCGCATCGATCTGCCGGGTCAACCGTGTGTAGCCGACCATGTCGGCGAAACCGACGACCAACTCGTGGAGCTCCCCGGAATCCTGCGGGCGCGCGGCGGCCCGGGCGGTCGTGGCCACCAGGTGCCGACGCCACATGTGGCTCTGGAGGCTCACCGTGAGCTCGGTCGTGCGATCGACGATGTGGTCGATCAGCGCGCGGATCTCCTCTTCCTGCGGGGGAGTCTCCGTTTTCGCGTAGGCGGAGGCCAACTGGGTGAAGACGTGGGTGTTGAGCAGATTCAGTTGCCACTCGGTCAGCCGCGACATCGACTGTCCGATCGACCGGGCCGCGGGCACCTCGAGGCTTTCGTCGATCGCGCCGCTCGCGATGATGGCCGCCGTCGCACGCAGGGCCTCGACGTCGCCGTCGGTGAACATCACGACGTCGGGATCGGGATCGACGGTCAGACCGAGTGCCTGCCACAGCCGGCGCACCCGCGCAGGTGCGAGCCCGCACAACTCGGCCACCTCGTTCAGGGTGTAACGAAGAGGACCACCGAGCAGCGCGTTCTCCAGCTGTGACTGGATCACGGACAGCACGTCGGTTCCTGAGGCAGGTGCCGGATCGGACGGGGTCACTCCTCCATCCTTACCGTGCCCCGGGCCCATGCGCGCGGCAGGTCGTATCGAACAGGTGTACAGGCGTGTCGTACGGATGTGCGACAGTGACCGACATCGAAGCCCTGCCGACCCTTCGGCGAACCGAGAAAGGACGTCGCATGTCGCCCCGCAGACGCGCGGACCACCTGACGGAGGAACAACTCGGAGAGCTCGGTGCCGCTCTCGCCGAGGGGCGCCGCGCGACCGTCTACCTCGTCGAGGGCATTCCGAGTCTCGGCATCGACCCGGGGACGTCGGCGCGGGTGGTATCGATCAGCGGCAGCACCGTGATGGTGCGGCCGAAGGGCGTCGACGACGAGTTGCCGTTCGAGACCGACGAACTGCGCGCCACCCGCGAGCCGGCCGGAACGAAGCGCGCACCGACGAAGACCGCGCGCACGTCCGGTGGTGCGAAGCCCGCTCCGGCGAAGGCAGCTCCCGCGAGGGTGCCACCTGTGCAACCCGCGACCCCACGGGCTACCGCATCCAGGCCTGCTGCACAGAAGCCTGCCCCCCAGAAATCCGAGAGCCCAGCAGTCGCTGCGGTTCCCCGCGCCCAGGAGAAGAAGCCCGTGACCCAGGCGACCCCCGCTTCGTCCGACACTCCCGCCTCCCGGCCGCCGGCACCGGCGAAGCCGAAGGCCCCGGCCCGCAAAGCGAAGAAGGCGCCGTCGATCACGATCACCGTCACGATCGACCCGGAGAACGAGTGGACGGTGGGGGTCGCGCACGGCACCCGCAAGGTCGGTAAGCCCGCAACGGTCGCACCCGACGCCGTCGAACGTGCGGTGAAGGAACTCGGCGATCCCACGGCCACCGAGGCCGTCCAGTCGGTGATCGAGGAGGCGCGTCGCGCGGCCGAGGAGCGGGTCGCGCAGCTCAGCCGCGAGCTCGAGGAGGCCCGTCAAGCTCTGGAAAGCTTGGGCGCAACCCGGAAATCCGGCGGAAACCTCTAGTACGCTCAGCCCGACGGCTGCCGGACGGCGCAGCGCAGGAGGGCCTCCATGTTCAGAAAACTGGTTGTTGCAATCGCGAGCGCGGTCGCGCTGGTCGGCGCGGGTTCCGGGGTGGCCGTCGCGGCTCCTCCGGTCACCCTCGGTGGCGGTTCGGGCATCACTCTCGGAGACAACGGGCAGGACATCTTCGACTGCACGCTCACCACGATCGGCAACGACGCCGCCGGACGCCTCGTGGGTCTCACTGCCGCGCACTGCGGCTCTCCCGGCATGACGGTGAAAGCCGAATACGACCTCGCTGCCGGCTCGGTGGGCCGCATCGTGTCGACCAACGAACGGCTCGACTACGCCGTGATCGAGTTCGACCGGAGCAAGGTCGTTCCGGTCAACCGCGTCGGCAACGTGACGATCACCGGCCTCGGTGCCCCCGCGGGCTTCCCGAACATCGCTTGCAAGGAAGGCCGCACCACGGGCAACACCTGCGGCATCGTCTGGGGCGACGTGTTCGGCTCGCAGGAGACCTGGACGCAGGTGTGCGTCATCGAAGGCGACTCGGGCGCACCGCTCGTGGTGGGCACGACGCTCGTCGCGATGGTCAACGCCTACCTGCTCGCGCCATGCGCCGGCCCCGAGGTCGGAACGAACATCGACGTGATCATGGCCGACATCAACGGTCGGGGCGGGCCGGGCGCAGGTTTCCGTCCGATCTAGCAGCACCCCCGGAGCGGGAGGGTTCACCCGACCCTCATCCGCACACCGCACCGTTCGATGCGGAACCGACCAGCTTCGTGTACTTCGCCAGTACACCCCGGGTGTAGCGCGGCGGCAGTGGCTCCCAGCACTGTCGCCGCGTTTCCATTTCCTTCTCGTCGACCAGCACGTCGAGCAGGCCGTTCGAGACGTCGAGACGGATCCGGTCGCCGTCGCGGACGAAGGCGATGGGGCCGCCGTCGACGGCCTCCGGGGCGACGTGCCCGACGCACAACCCGGTGGTACCACCGGAGAATCGTCCGTCGGTGAGCAGCAGGACGTCCTTGCCTAGCCCGGCGCCCTTGATCGCACCGGTGATCGCGAGCATCTCGCGCATGCCCGGGCCACCCTTGGGACCCTCGTACCGGATGACCACCACGTCGCCTGCGGTGATGGTGCCGTCCTCGAGCGCGTCCATCGCGGCGCGTTCGCGTTCGAAGACCCGCGCCGTTCCCTCGAAGACCGACTCGTCGAAGCCTGCGGACTTCACCACCGCTCCGCCGGGAGCGAGACTGCCCCGCAGGATCGTGATGCCCCCCGTGGGGTGGATGGGGTCGCTCAGGGCACGCAGCACCTTGCCGTCCGGGTCGGGTGGCCTGATGCCGGCGAGGTTCTCGGCCACGGTGTTCCCGGTGACGGTGAGGCAGTCGCCGTGCAGCAGACCCGCGTCGAGCAGCGCCTTCATGATGACCGGGACGCCGCCGATGTGGTCGACGTCCTTCATCACGTGCCGGCCGAACGGTTTGACGTCGGCGAGATGCGGCACCCGCGCGCCCACGCGGACGAAGTCGTCGAGGCTCAGATCCACCTGCGCCTCGTGCGCGATCGCGAGCAGGTGGAGCACGGCGTTCGTGGATCCCCCGAAGGCCATGACCACCGCGATGGCGTTCTCGAACGCCTCCTTGGTGAGGATGTCGGAGGCCGTGATTCCGCGACGCAACAACTCGACCACCGCCTGTCCGCTGCGCCGGGCGAAACCGTCGCGGCGACGATCGGTGGCGGGTGGGGATGCGCTTCCCGGCAGCGACATACCGAGCGCTTCGGCCGACGCGGCCATCGTGTTCGCGGTGTACATGCCGCCGCAGGCGCCCTCACCGGGGCAGATGGCGCGTTCGATCGCGTCGAGATCGGTCTCGGACATCAGGCCTCGCGCACACGCCCCGACCGCCTCGAAGGCATCGATGATCGTCACGTCGCGTTCGGTGCCGTCGGACAGTTTCGCGATGCCCGGCAGGATCGACCCGGCGTACAGGAAGACGGCGGCGAGATCGAGGCGGGCGGCAGCCATGAGCATGCCGGGCAGGGACTTGTCGCATCCCGCGAGCAGCACCGAGCCGTCGAGTCGCTCGGCCTGCATCACCGTCTCGACGCTGTCGGCGATGACCTCACGGGAGACCAGGGAGAAGTGCATACCCTCATGCCCCATCGAGATCCCGTCGGACACGGAGATGGTGCCGAATTCGAGCGGGTAACCGCCCGCGGCGTGCACGCCCTCCTTCACCGATCGCGCGAGGCGTTCGAGCGGGAGGTTGCAGGGGGTGATCTCGTTCCACGACGACGCCACACCGATCTGCGGCTTGCCCCAGTCCTCGTCTCCCATCCCCACCGCACGGAGCATGCCGCGCGAGGCGGCCTTCTCCATGCCGTCGGTGACGTCGCGGCTGCGGGGCTTGATATCGGGTCGGTCCGTCATGACGCCTTCCTGGGGTCGCGGCCGGTGAGGGCGATGAGCCGGTCCTGCGGGGACGCGTCGTCGGGGACCGGGACGGGATCGGCGAACAGACCGCTCGAGGCGAGCATGTTCTTCTGCGGTTCGATGTCGGCGAGCACGGCGTCGACGAGGTCGGCGTCGAGCGTTTCGTCGGCACCGATGGCCCGGGCGAGATCCCAGGTGTGCACGGTGATGTCCGCGACCTGCTGTTTCATGTAGTCGAGGCACGGGACGGTGCCGTAGGACAGGTGGACCTCCTGGGACGGTGACGCCATCGCCCACGCGGCGGTCGCCTGCTCGGCGAAGCGTGCCCATTCGGCGGCGAGATCGTCCCCGATCGGTTCGAGTGCGGCCTTCGCGTCGTCGAGGGAACGGCCGGAGAGCAGCGGCTGGATCCAGCGCTGCTCGTCGACCATGTGCCACACCAGGTCGGTGACGTCCCACTCGGTGTCCGGGGTGGGTGCGTGCCAGTCGCGGATCTGCGCGACACGGTCGTCGAACTCGCGACGCGCGGTTCGTTGCAGGGAGAGCCAGTCGGTCACCATGGATCTCAGCCTAGGGCGCGGGCTGCTCGGATCACGGCGATTTCAACTCCTGCGATCATGCGCGGGATGCGGGACGATCGGGAGTCGCACCGTGTCGTCGTCGAGGAGAAGTACATGCCTGTCCCCACCGTCCAGCTCGCGCCCGGTCTCGTCGTCAGCGCCCAGGGTTACGGCGCGATGTCCGTCGCCCCCGCATACGGCGAGGTGAATCTCGACGAGGCACTCGCGACCCTGCACCACGCCGTGGATCTGGGCATCACCTTCATCGACACCGCCGACGTCTACGGCGACGGCACCAGCGAGAAGGTGGTCGGCACGCTGCTCGCCGACCGGCGGGACGAGGTCCAGCTGGCGACGAAGTTCGGTCTCGTCGGCGCGGTCGGCGGCACGGGCACCGCCAACCGTCGCATCAACGGCCGTCCCGAATACGCGAAGCAGGCCATCGACGAGTCGCTCGGGCGTCTCGGCGTCGACCACGTCGACCTGTACTACCTGCACCGCGTGGATCCTGACGTGCCGGTCGAGGATACGGTCGGTGCCCTCGCCGAACTCGTGCAGGCCGGCAAGGTGCGGCACATCGGACTGTCGGAGGCCACGGGCGACGAACTGCGTCGCGCGCACGCCGTCCACCCGATCGCGGCGATCCAGTCGGAGTGGAGCATCGTCTCGCGCGACGTCGAACGGCACGTGGTGCCCACCGCCGCCGAACTCGGTATCGGCTTCGTGCCGTACTCGCCGGTGAGCCGGGGGCTGCTCACCGACGCCTTCGATCCCGGACAGGTCGCCGAGAACGACCTGCGCAAGCGCTTCCCGCGCTTCGACGCCGACGCCCTGCCGACCAACCTCTCGGTCCGTGAAGAGGTGCGGGCGGTTGCGAAGGAGGCGGACGCGACCATCGCGCAGATCGCCCTGGCATGGCTGGACGCGAAGGGGCGCGAGTTCGGGTTGCCGTCGGTGTCGATCCCCGGCACCCGCTACGCGAATCGCGTCACCGAGAACGCCGGAGCGCTCGACGTGACGCTCACCGACGAGCAGGTTGCACGGCTGGATCGTCTCGCCGGCAAGGTCGCCGGTCCGCGTGCGGCCGACCCGATGTGGGTGTCGCTCGGACGTGAGTAATCAGCACCGTTAACAGACCGACGCGTATCGTCCTTGTGACATGAGGGCATGGCTGGTCTGGGGTATCGGAGTCTTCGCCTACATCGTCGCCGTCCTCCACCGGACGGCGTTCGGCGTCTCCGGACTCGCCGCCACCGAACGCTTCGAGATCTCACCGTCGGTGCTGTCCGGCTTCGTCGTCCTCCAGCTCATCGTCTACGCGGGGATGCAGATCCCGGCCGGTGTGCTCCTCGACAGGTTCGGTTCGCGGCGGATGATCGCGACCGGCGCCGTGATCCTCGCCGTCGGTCAGGCGATCCTCGCCCTCACCGAGTCGCTGCCGGTCGCGTATCTGGCCCGAGTGCTGGTCGGTGTCGGTGACGCCCTGACGTTCATCTCGGTGCTGCGGCTCGTGCCGGTGTGGTTCGCGCCGCGCCGCGTGCCTGTCGTTTCGCAGCTGACGGGCATCTTCGGCCAGCTCGGCCAGGTGCTGTCGGCGGTGCCGTTCGTCCTGCTGCTCACCGGCACCGGATGGACGGCCGCCTACGGCAGTGCCGCGGCGCTCGGCCTGCTCGCGTGCGTGCTGGTGTTCGCGGTCGTGCGCGACACCCCGCCCGGTGAGACGCGCGAAGCCACCGCGTCAGGGCTGCGGGAGGTGATCGGCGGGCTCGGCACGGTGTGGCGGCGCCCCGGCACCAAGCTCGGCTTCTTCACCCACATGGGCACGCAGTTCTCGGTGACGACCTTCGCGCTCATGTGGGGCGTGCCGTATCTGGTCTCCGCGCAGGGCCTGTCACCCGCGGCGGCCGGCTCGATGCTGACCGTCTCGGTGGTCACCGCCATCTCCGCCGGACCCATCCTCGGCGTGCTGTCGGGACGCTTCCCGACCAGACGCTCGTGGCTTGTGCTCATGATCATCCTCGCCAGCGCAGTGACGTGGTCGGCGGTGCTCGCCCTGCCCGGACCCGCACCGCTGTGGCTGCTCGTGGTGCTCGTCGTCGTCATCTCGGTGGGCGGGCCGGGATCGATGATCGGCTTCGACTACGCCCGCACCTTCAATCCCGGGACCGCGCTCGGCACGGCCAACGGCATCGTCAACATCGGTGGCTTCCTCGCGACGCTGCTGGTCGTGCAGACGATGGGCATCGTGCTCGACCGGCTCGGCGGCTACACCTTCGACGCCTTCCGCGTCGCGTGGTTCGCGCAGTACCCGATCTGGGTGATCGCGCTCATCGGGGTGCTCGTGACCCGAGGACGCGCCCGCCGCGAGGCCGGCATCGAAGCGCGTTCGCTGCGGGCGGTCGTGCTCGACCGACTCGGTCGGGGTAAGCGCTGAACTCGGTTGGGGCAAGCACTGGGCTTCGAGGCGTCCGGATGCCTCGATCGACGATCGGCGGGAGTCCTGTTCGAGTGGACCGTCTCGCATCACTGCAGGTCAGGGCGGTCAGAACCGCCTGTCGTGGTCGGACTGGCAGACTCGATCCCGGAAGTGATCGAGGAGGAATCGAGTGAAGACGACGGTGGGCGAACCCGAACCGGGACTACCGACACCGGACGACGTGCAGGCACCGCTGGTCGCAGTGGAGCATCTCGCGCAAGATCTGCGACGCGCACTCATGGTGTACAAGTTCGGCATCGACGAGATGATGACGAAGATCAACATCCTGCGCGAGGAGTTCACCTACGCCCGCGAGTACAACCCGATCGAGCACGTGAAGTCGCGGTTGAAGAGTCCCGAGTCGATCCTCGCCAAGGCGGAACGGAAGGGTGCGCCCGCCTCGCTCGACGGCATCCGCGAGGCCGTCCGCGATATCGCAGGCATCCGCATCACGTGCAGCTTCACGTCGGACGTCTACCGGATCATCGACATGATCACGAGCCAGCTCGACGTGACGGTCGTCGAGATCGAGGACTACATCGCGCGCCCGAAACCCAACGGGTACAGCAGCGTGCACGTGATCGTCCAGATCCCGGTGTACATGTCCGACCGGGTCGAGCGCGTCTACGTCGAACTGCAGATCCGCACGGTCGCCATGGACTTCTGGGCGAGCCTGGAACACAAGATCTACTACAAGCACGATCGCGAGGTACCGGACGAACTGCGCGAGGAGCTCCGCCTCGCCGCGGAAACTGCGCGCGATCTGGACCTGCGGATGGAAGCACTGCACCGCCGCGTCCACGGCCCGAACAACGGAAAATGACCGAGGTACGCAACGTGGGGTGAAGGCTCGCAACGTGGTCGGTCACTGTCGGCGTTGCGAACCCACCACCGGTGTTGCGTGCCCATCACCATTCCCGCTGTTGACGCGGAATCTTCCGCGCGATACGTAAGCGTTCCCGCACCGGGAGGGGACGAAGGAGTTCTGGGGCCTCGGGTGTGGTGACGAGATGGCGATCTTCGGGACACCCATGGAGGCGGTCGATGAGTCCGAGCAGCGTGTTGGGATCGCTCACGAGAACGTACGCCGGCACGGTGAACGAATCCGGCTTGTCGTGCGCCACGCGAGGCGGAGTCGGTTCGTAGCCGGGTACGTGGAGACGGATGAGTGGATTGTGCGTAGACGCCCCGCGGCCCGAGACGGTGTAGACATCGGCATCCACTTCCTGGATCTCGTCCCATCGAACGAACACGTCCGAAACGCCACGCCGCACGAGCCATGTCGTGCGGCGGCGAATACCGTCGGCATGGAGACGGGTGGATCCCCGGGGGTGGATCAAGAAGGGTAGAGCGCACACCGCCACGGTTGCACATGTCGTCCATGCGATGAACGAGCCGGAGTGGGGGAGCTCGTGTCTCGCAAGAAGCATCGCTCCGTCCGGTCGGTTCGACGCACGAATCATGAATGCGCCCGACACTGTGATGCAGGAGAACACAGCGGACAGCTGAACGGGAAGTATTCTCACGTAGGGAATCTCGATGCCGGGGCCGTGAATGTCGTCTCGGCACTGCCGGATCCTCGGATGCAAACCGAATCGGTGGAAGCCGGCCCGCTCGAAGCCCCAGGCCGAACCTAACGCCGTCATCAGAGCGAGACAGAACCCCAGGGCGATGGCTCCGAGGTCATCCGCTCGCCGATCGTCCATGGTCTTCTGCAGCACAAGGATTCCGGCCCCGGCCAGGAACACGCCGAGGCAGAGCGATCCCGTACGAAACCGTTGCGGCCAAGCAGGTTCGGATCGTTCTCCGTACGGGCACGGCTCGATGGAATCGCTCACCGGATTCTCAGTCCCTCGTGGATTGCATGCAGATGAGCGATAAGAGACTCGGCGTTGTCGGAACGTGCGGTTGCCGTCAGTTGCGTCAGGTAGCGATCGTACTCGTGGTCGATCACGAGATATCGCGTCACGGCGGTGTACTCGACGTCGTCCACTCGATAGGAGCCTTGGACGATCACCGATCGGTGCCCGCGGAAATCGGATGTGTCGCGGAACCTCTCCCTCCATGCGGGCAGTTCGCGAACTTCATTCCCCGCGACCTCCAGCAGTTCGTCCGTCGGCCGCCATTTCGACAGTGCGCCGTGGAGGAGTACGGCGTTGGGTGCCCAATCATCCATGACGGACTGGGGAGCTACGAGAACCGTATGTGCGTGCGGAAAGACATCGCGGGGGAGTGTGATCCAGCCTTCCGGCGCCTGGGATTCCGGTTGCGGGTGCCGCGGATCGTCCGGGTCGCAGGGGCTCAGTTCGACTTCGCGTGCTGCGAGGTAGTCGGAGAGCGTCGTCTGAAGCGAAGCATTCATCGAGACGCCTCCTGGTGGCGTGCCATCCGGAATCGCCCTCGCAAAGGCGGTGGTCTGAGAAGTTCGGCCGCGTCCTCCCGAGCGAGGAGTGTGCGGTCGTGTGGACGTTCATGCATTCGTCGGGCCAGGGCCAGGAGTGTGTTGGGTTCTGCGATGAGCCAAGTGCAGACGATGGCGAGAATGTGTTCTTCGTCGTGGGGGATGCGCGCTTCCGGGGGAATCCGTCCGGTCGTGTGGATGTGGATCATCGGAGTCCGGACGTCGCCGTATCCGGAACGGGTCACGATATCCGTTCCGGCGATGCCCTCGATATCGTTCCAATGCACAAATTGCACGGTGGCATTGTTTCGTCGGAGCTTGCGAGAACGTACGACTCTTTCGATTCCGTGTGGATACAACCCCAGTGTGGTGGGAAGTCGGAACCAGATGAACGCCGCCGCCATGAGCAAGAGAACGATCCCACCCACGAGCGCGAAGATTGCAGTGGTTCGGGGGTCGTAACCATGCGGCAACTCGGATCTGTCGGTGATGTAGACGTTCAGAGCAGAGATGGCCAAACCGGTAAGGCCGTTGAAGATAAGCATGGCAACAGCCAGGCTGGGAAGGGTGAGTCCTCCCGGCACAACGATTCCGATTCCGAGTTCAGAATGTTTATTACTCCTGACCCGCTTGGAATGCAATACATTTCGAATCCCGCCGTGCCTGAACGCTGCGACACTCATGAGTAGCATCGACGTTCCGAACACTACCGAGCCGATTGTGGATATCGATTCTTCGTGCCCGACGTTCACCAGTGCATCCCCGAGGGACCATACAGCCAGAACAGCAGCGAAGACCCCGCCCATGCACCACCCGATTCGCAGTTGCTGCGGCCAACGAGGGTCGAAGAACGAATCGATGTGAGTTCGATATCGGTCCGGCGGAACGTTTTCGGTCGTCACCACAACTCCTGGATTTTCTTGGATGCGTACCATGTGGCTGCGCCGCCACCTATGAGGCCGGCAACGAAGCCCGCTGCAGTGCCGACTCCCGGGACGACCGAACCGCCCACTGCCCCGATGAACGCCGCTGAAAGTTTCGATGCGGCTACGGCACCGAGCATGCCGGCAACGGTTCCGGCGCTCTCGGAGACTATTGCCTCGGTGGGATCCATCCCTCCCTTGATGTCGTTGACGATCGCAGGAACGGTGCCTACTGCAGCGGCAGCCGGGTTCATTCCGCGCGCGATGTTGCGTGCGACATCGTCGCCCGAGGCCACCGCCGCGTCGGTCAGGAGTTCCTTGGTAGCTCCGGACATTGCGCTGATGGACGACGCTGCGATGGTGGATGGCCAGTCCGGCCACCAGGAGAACTCGCCGTTCTCGTTCTGCACGACCTTCCCCGGCACCGCGGCATCCCTGGCTGCTTCGAGTACCGCAACGGCGGCGGTGATGCGATCGGCAGTTTCGGTTGCGGCTCGCGACGCCTGTTCGAGAGCGCCGGTGACGGTGTGGGTCAGTTCCGTTGCTTCGTGTTCGAGGCGGACGCGGGCCTCTGCGACGGCTTCGGCCGGCAGCGTCGCCGAGAGGATGTGGATCTGGTCGGAGGGGTCGACGGTGCCGTCGTCGTGCACGGTGAACCCGGACTGTTCGGCGCCACCCACGACCGACAGGAGGTGCAGGCGGGTGCCTTCGACGAGCCACGCGCCGGTGCGGTACGCCTCCGCGACCTGCAGGAGGGCTTCGGCGATGGCGCTGCCCAGCGAGCGTTCGCGGACCACTCGCGCGGCGGCGGCACGCGCGGCGTCGCCGGACCATCGCTCGGCGAGCACATCCTGCTCGGTGAGCAGACCTTTCATGCGGTCGTCGAGTGTGTCGACGAGCACGTCGAGGTGGTCGGCGGTGATTCGCAGCGCGTCGGGATTCCAGGACCGGACCGCAGCGACTCCCGGTCTCATCCGTGCTGATCCATCGCCGAGAGTGCAGCCACGAAGTCCGTCTCTGCGACGACGTAATCGTTCGCGGCGCCGTCGGTGATGTCGACGATCTCGCGCAGGCGACTGCACACGTTGCCGAGTGCTTGATCGGTGGCGGTGAAGGCTCGTGCGCAGACGGCCGCGAATTCTGTTCCGGGAAGTGCTGATTGCGACACGGCATACGGTTCGCCGACGTCCCAGTCGTTCATCGCGTCGGCGGTGTCCGCCACGAAGGCTGCGAATGTGCGCAGCACTTCAGGATCTACGTGCAATGTCACCACTGCCCCCCGACAGAATCCCCCGATACGTCCGGGTGGGGACGATAGCAGACGGCGCCCTCACGGAGCCGGAGCGGACCGTCGGGCGACTTCGAGCGGGGCATCGGTCGTACGCGAGGTACGCAACACGTAGTGAAGGTTCGCAACGCCGGCAGTTGCTGGCCGTGTTGCGAACCCGGAACTGTTGTTGCGTACCTCCCGGCTGTCCGGATGCGCAGACGCCCCCGCCGTTCCGAGAAGGAACGGCAGGGGCGTCCGAGTGAGGCCTACTTGTAGCTGTAGAAGCCCTCGCCGGTCTTGCGACCCAGGCGACCCGCGTCGACCATGCGGCGCAGCAGTGCCGGGGGTGCGTAGTGCGGCTCGGCGAACTCGTCGTACAGCGACTGCGCGGCGTTGAGGGTGATGTCGAGGCCGACGGTGTCGATGAGGGTCAGCGGTCCCATCGGGTAGCCGCAGCCGCCCTTCATCGCGGCGTCGATGTCTTCCTTCGTCGCGTAGCCCGACTCGAGCATGCGCACTGCCGAGCACAGGTACGGGATGAGCAGGGCGTTGACGATGAAACCCGCACGGTCGCCTGCGCGCACGGCCGTCTTGCCGAGGGTGTTCTTCGCGTAGTCGAACACCGTGTCGGCGGTGGCCTCGTCGGTGGTGAGCGCCGAAATGATCTCGACGAGCGGCATCACCGGCACCGGGTTGAAGAAGTGCACGCCCACGACCTTGCCGGGCCGCTGCGTCGCCTGCGCCATCTTGATGACGGGGATCGACGACGTGTTGGTGGCGAGGATGCCTTCGGGCTTCACGATCTTGTCGAGCTCGGAGAAGATCTCCACCTTGAGAGACTCGATCTCGGGGGCGGCCTCGACGACGAGGTCGCGGTCGGCGAACTCCTTCAGGTCGAGGGTGACGCGGATCCGTCCGAGGACCGCGTCGGCGTCCTCCTGCGTGATCTTGCCGGACTTGACGCCACGTCCGATCGACTTCTTCAGACGCTCGCGTGCCGCGGCGGCGAACTCCTCGGTGGTCTCCTTGACGAGGACGTCGCTACCGGCCTTGGCGCACACCTCGGCGATACCGGCACCCATGGTGCCGCCACCGATCACGCCTACCTTTTCCACTGCCACTGCGGTAACTCCTGATCGCTTCGATGTTCCGGGGGTAACCTACGCGACCGGTGTCAGCGCAGCAGCGCGCGCGACATGACGACGCGTTGGATCTGGTTGGTGCCCTCGTAGATCTGCGTGATCTTCGCGTCGCGCATCATGCGCTCGACCGGGAAGTCGGTGGTGTAGCCGGCGCCACCGAACAGCTGCACGGCGTCGGTGGTGACCTCCATGGCGACGTCCGACGCGAAGCACTTCGCGGCGGCCGAGATGAAGCCGAGGTTGGGCTCGCCGCGCTCGGCGCGAGCGGCGGAGGTGTAGACCATCAGGCGTGCGGCCTCGACCTTCATCGCCATGTCGGCGAGCATGAACTGCACACCCTGGTTGTCGGAGATCGGGCGGCCGAACTGCTTGCGGTCCTTGACGTAGGCGGTCGCCGCGTCGAGGGCGCCCTGGGCGAGGCCGACGGCCTGCGCACCGATGGTGGGGCGGGTGTGGTCGAGGGTCGCGAGAGCGGTCTTGAAGCCGGTGCCCGGCTCGCCGACGATGCGGTCGCCGGGGATGCGGCAGTTCTCGAAGTACAGCTCGGCGGTGGGGGAGCCCTTGATGCCGAGCTTCTTCTCCTTCGGTCCGACGACGAAGCCCTCGTCGTCCTTGTGGACCATGAAGGAGGAGATGCCGTTGGCGCCCTTCTCGGGGTCGGTGACGGCCATGACGGTGTACCAGGTGGACTTACCACCGTTGGTGATCCAGCACTTGGAGCCGTTGAGGATCCAGTCGTCGCCGTCGGCCTTGGCGCGGGTGCGCATGGAGGCGGCGTCGGAGCCGGCTTCGCGCTCGGACAGCGCGTAGGAGGCCATCGCGCCGTTGACGATGTCGGGGAGGACCTTGGCCTTGAGTTCGTCGGAGCCGCGGAGGATCAGGCCCATGGTGCCGAGCTTGTTGACGGCGGGGATCAGCGAGGAGGAGCCGCATACTCGGGCGACCTCTTCGATGACGATGCAGGCGGCGATCGAGTCGGCGCCCTGGCCTTCGAACTGCTCGGGCACGTGGATGGCGTTGAAGCCCGACTTGTTGAGGGCGTCGAGGGCTTCCTGCGGGAAGCGGGAGTTCTCGTCGACGTCCTTGGCGTAGGGCGCGATCTCCTTCTCGGCGAGCGCGCGAATGGCCTCGCGCAGCGCGTCGTGCTCCTCGGAGAGCTTGAACAGATCGAAGTCGGGATTGAGGGCCATGACGGCGGACTCCTAACGGCACGCGGTGCCAGATTTGCGAACGTAGCTCCCTCGACGATATCGGGGCGAGGGTTCGCGACGTGACGGAATGAGTCGATTGTAACCACGGCACTCAGTGCCAGGTCAACGGCGCTGCTGTGCGCCTTCGAGTTGGAGCCGAACCTGCTCGGCGATCTCGGCCGGTGTCAGGTGGGCCGGATAGGTCACCACCGCGACCGCCGGCGGAGCCGGCGCGACCTTCCCGTTCGTCGCGCCTTCGGGCACCGGAACCACCCCGTACGTGCGGCGGAGCTCGAGCAGCTCCTGCTCGAGGCGTTCGGCAGTGGCGGTCTCGTCGCCGCGGATCATCGCGCGCAACACGAAATTGTGCGTGGCGGTCATCGCCGCCGCGAAGCTGACGGTGCGCACCGGCTTCTCCGTCGGGACGGCGGCGCGCAGGAAGTCGGTGAACAACCGCTCGTAGCGGTAGGTGGTGACGAGTTCGCGCTCCCGCAGCGCCGGCACCCGCTGCACCACCCGATACCGCCACACCGCCAGCTCGCGCCGGTCCCGGAAGTGACCGAAGACGAGCTTGGCCCCCTCGCAGGCCGCCGCCCACGGATCGTCGAAATCCTGCGAGAGGTACTCGGCGACCTGCTCGAGCAGCGACTCGTGATCGGCGAAGATCACGTCCTCCTTCGACCGGAACTGCCGGAAGAAGGTCCGCCGCGACACCCCTGCGGCCGCGGCGATCTGCTCGACGGTGGTCGACTCGTAGCCGAACTCGGAGAACAAACGGATCGCCTGCGTGACGACATGCACCCGGAACTGGGCGGGATCGGGGCCCGTCGAATCGAGGCGACGGGTGCTGTTACCGGTACCGGATGTCATGGCGTCGAGTATCCAATGCAGTCGTGAGGGGTCGGCTCACCCCTCGGCGGCTTCGGCCGATCGCAGCTCGAACTTCAGGATCTTGCCGGTCGAGGTGCGGGGCAGCTCCAGCGGGAAGACGATGTCGCGCGGCACCTTGTACCCGGCGAGCAGCGTGCGCGTGTAGTCGATGATCTCCTCGGCCGTGACCGATTCGCCCTTCTTCAGGATCACGAACGCCTTGGGACGCTCACCCCACTTCTCGTCCGGAACGCCGACGACCGCGACGTCGAGCACCGCCGGGTGGCTGACGATCGCCTGCTCGACCTCCACGGTCGAGATGTTCTCGCCGCCGGAGATGATGATGTCCTTCGCGCGGTCCTTGAGCTGGATGTATCCGTCCGGGTACATCACGCCGAGGTCGCCGGTGTGGAACCAGCCGCCGCGGAATGCCTCCTCGGTCGCGTCCGGGTCCTTGTAGTAGCCGAGCATGACGTTGTTGCCGCGCAGCACGATCTCGCCCATGGTCTCGCCGTCGGCGGACACGTCGTTCATGTCCTCGTCGACGACCCGCGCGGTCTCGGCCTGCAGCATGCCCACACCCTGACGGGAGAGCAGCGCGGCGCGTTCGTCGGCCGGCTTGTCGTCCCAGCTGTCCTGGTACTCGCAGATCGTGTACGGGCCGTACACCTCGGTGAGTCCGTAGACGTGGACAACCGTGATGCCGATCTGTTCGAGCTGGGCGATCACCGTCGGCGACGGCGGCGCGCCGGCCGTGGTGATCCGCAACGGACGGTCGAGTGGATGAGCCTGCTCGGCGTTCGCGATGGTCGAGCACACCGCGGGCGCACCGCACAGGTTGGTGACACCGAGGTTGTCGATGGCATCCCAGATCGCGTCGGCCCGCACCGCCCGCAGGCAGATGTGGGTGCCCGCCGCAGCGGTCACCGCCCAGGGCGTACACCAGCCGTTGCAGTGGAACATCGGCAGTGTCCACAGATACTTGCTCTGCCCGTCGAAGCTGTTGTGGAAGGTCTCGCCCAGCGAGTTCAGGTACGCGCCGCGATGGGTGTACATCACGCCCTTGGGTTTGCCGGTCGTGCCCGAGGTGTAGTTGAGGGTGATGACGCCGAGCTCGTCGTCGACGCTCCACGGCAGCGGCGTCGCATCGAGCGAGTCGGCCTGCGCGAGGAACTCGTCGTACCGGGCGGTGGCCACCCCGGCGGGTACCTCGGGAGCGGGCACGGTGGAGTCGGGGACCTCGATGATCTCGGCGACGCCCGGAACGTTGTCGCGGACGTTCGCGACCGATCCGAGCAGTTCGGAGTCGACGAACAGCAGCTTCGTCTCGGAGTGGTCGAGGATGTACTCGAGTTCCGGCCCGGCCAGGCGCGAGTTCAGCGCGACCAGCACACCGCCCGCGAGCGGAACCGCGAAATGCGCGATGAGCATCTCGGGCACGTTCGGAGTCAGGTACGCGATCTTGTCGCCCGGCTCGATACGGCTGCGCAGCACGCGCGCGAGCCGCTGCGCCTCGTCGGCGAACTCGGCGTAGGTGTACGTGCGGTCGCCGTGGATGATCGCGGTGCGATCCGGGAACACCGCCGCGGACCGTTCGAGGAAGCGCAGCGGGCTCATCTGGCTGTAGTTCGCGGCTCCGGTCGAGCCGGGACGGACGGGGGCGATGGACACGGATACCTCCGGGGTGGCCTACTCGGATTCCGGCGTCTTCTGTGATCGTTGCAACACCGGGCGATGTGCAGGTTACAAATCGTGGAACTGGCCCCTCTACCCTCGAAAGTGGGTGTTCGGAGGGAAGAGCAGGAGCAATCGATGGATGTCGCCGTGCCGGGTGTGTTGCGTCCCGACGATCTCGACACCCTCCGCGCCACGCTGCGCGACCTCGAGGCGACGACGGAACTACCGGTGCTCTTCGGTGGCGCGGTGCAGGGCTCGGACGTCGTCCTGTCCGGATTCGTCGGAACCCGCGGTCGTGCCCTGCGCAATCTGGTGATCGCCGCCGAACGTGGACTCGGCGGTCGGGTGGTCGTCGAACAACGACCCGGCGCGGTCGCCGACTACTTCACCTCCCCGCACATCACCCACCACTACGACCGGCAGGTCGCCGGGGAGGGAATCGAGTCGTTGCTCGCCGTGCCGGTCGTGGTGCGCGGACGCACCCGGGCGGCGATCTACGGCGGGCTGAGGGTCAACCGGCCCATCGGCGACGTGGTGGCGGAGAAGGTCGTGCGGTCGGCCGCGGAGCTCGCGCGGGAGATCGAGATCCGCGACGAGGTCGATCGCCGCGTGTCGCTGATCGGGAACACGCGGGCCGCGCACGGCGCCACCGTGCCTGCCTCCGTCTCCGAAGCGCTGACGGAAAGCCTCGTGGCGCTGCGGGCGATCGCGGCGCGCACCGACGACCCGGTGATCAGGGAACAGGTGCGGAACGTCGAGGAGACACTGGCCCGGGCGCGCGACGGTGCGTCGCAGCCGCGGACGCATCTGACCGCGCGCGAGCACGACGTGCTGAGTCATGTGGCGCTGGGCTGCCGCAACGCGGAGATCGCCGACAGGTTGTCGCTGCGCGTGGAGACGGTGAAGACCTATCTGCGCAACGCCATGGACAAACTCGATGTGCGCAGTCGGCACGCGGCGGTCGTCGAGGCGCGGCGGCAGGGACTGCTGCCCTGATCGACCGCACTCCTGATCAGCGGCGGCGCAGTCGCCGGAAGAACCCGCGGATCGCGCGCAGCGCGCGCCGGAACCTGGTCTCGGTCGCGGGACGCTCGAGGACATCGGTACCCACCGGCGTGGGGAGCCGGACGGGCCAGCTGTCGTCGACGTCGACGACCTCGCGACCCAGCCCGCGCAGGTACTCGGCAAAGCTGCGTTGCCGTTCGGCGTGCCAGGCGGCCTGATCGGCCATGATGTCGAGTTCGGCGAGCTCGGGGAATCTCCCCACGAGCGCGCGGGTCAGGTGGCCGGCGGCGAGCGCGTCGGCCTCGGCCTCGTGCGGATTCGGCAGCGACACCCCGTACGCCTCGCACACCGCCTGCAGTGTGCGCCTGCCGGGCCGGCTGCGGTCCATCTCCCGGTCGATGACGTACGGGTCGACGACCGTGCCGATGTCGAGCCCCGTCAGGCCGAGCCGGCGTCCTTCGGCGTCGAGGACCGTCAGGTCGTAGCTGGCGTTGAATGCGACGACGATGTGGCCGCGCGCCCACGCGTCGCTCACGGCCTGCCGGATCTGCTTGTATCCCTCGAGATAGTCGAGTCCTTCGGCGCGGGCGTGGGCGGTGGTGATGCCGTGGATCGCGGTGGTCTCCTCGGGTATCGCGATACCCGGGTCGAGCAGCCACGAGCGTGTGCCGATGCGATCGCCGTCGAAGGTCGCGACGCATGCCGTGACGATGCGGGCGTTGCGGGGATCCCGGTCGGTGGTCTCGAGATCGAACGCGCAGATCGGTCTGTCCGGCCAGTGCGTCATGTTCCGTCCTCGCGTCCGTCGGATGATGATCTGTCGAACGCATTGTTGCGGGAGGCACCGACATGCTCCGTCGCGGCCGCGACGGGCATCCGCACAAGGAGAGAACCTCAGATGGTGTCGGTGCAGACCACGAAGTTGCGTTCCCGGTACACGAACCCCCCCTCGGACGTGGAGCAGTCGTTCACGTCGGAGGTGTCGAACAGGATCTCGGTGACCTCCTCGCCCTGGACCGCGGGCTCACCGCAGTCGATGCGCTGCGGATCCTCGCCGCCGAGGTCGATGCAGTCGCCCACCACCCAGTCGATGTCGAGACACAACGCGCCGACCTCGATGCCGCCGAAGGACTCGTAGTAGGTCTGGTCGATGTCGCCGGGGCACATGGCACTGGCATCGACGACGTCGACGACCTTGTAATTCGAGCTCGGGCTGCCGCACACCGCGTAGTCGATGGTCGCGTCGTCGACCGTGCCGCCGAGCGCGACGCATTCGCCGACTGCGACGTCGACGCTCAACTCGGTCGACGACGACGCCGACGGGGTCGTGGTGGGTAGGGAGAAGGACGGCGCCGTGGACGTGTCCAGGGCGTTCGCGGCGGGCACGGCCTGCCCTTCGACCTGGGTCGCGCATCCTCCGAGCACCCCTGCTGCCGCCAACGCCATCGCGGCACCGGCCGCCCCTCGGAGAATGTTCATGGTCGAAGAGCCTACGGAAGTGCTGCCGGTACCCGTACAGGGTGGAACGATGTGCCGCATGGACCTGCCTGTGGTGCCGCCGCTCGCCCCGATGCTCGCCAAGGTCTCCTCCACCGTCCCCTCCCAACCCGAAGACGGTCCCGACGAGTGGTCCTACGAACCCAAATGGGACGGTTTCCGGGCGATCGTCTTCCGCGACGGTGACGAGGTGGTTCTCGGCTCGCGCGGAGGCAAGGACCTCGTGCGCTACTTCCCGGAACTCGCCGACGCCGCGCGCGCCGAACTGCCCCGCAGGTGCGTGGTCGACGGGGAGATCGTCGTCCCGCGCGAACACGACGGCCGCACCCGACTCGACTGGCAGGCGCTGTCCGAGCGGATCCATCCGGCCGCCAGCCGGGTCACGATGCTCGCCGAGCAGACACCGGCCGTGTTCGTCGGTTTCGATCTGCTCGCTCTCGCCGACGAGAATCTCATGGAGACCCCGTTCGCGGAGCGGCGCGCGCGGCTGCGGTCCGAGATCGGCGGGGGTAAGAGCTGTCATGTCACGGTGGCCACGACCGACACCGATACCGCCCGCCGCTGGTTCGAGGAGTTCGAAGGGGCCGGCCTCGACGGCGTGATCGCCAAGCGACTCGACGGGCTCTATGTGCCCGACAAGCGGGAGATGCTCAAGCTCAAACATGCCCGCACCGCCGACTGCGTCCTCATGGGCTACCGCATGCACAAGAGCGTCGAGGGAATCGGGTCGTTGCTGCTCGGGCTCTATCACGACGGCGAACTCGCGATGGTCGGCGGAGCCTCGGCGTTCACGCGGGAGCGGCGCGAGGAACTGCTCGCCGAACTGCAACCGCTGCGACTCGGGGACGACGTCGTCGAGCAGGGTGAACCGACGCGGTGGCGTTCGGCGGTGGACCGCAGCTGGGTGCCGTTGCGTCCCGAATGTGTCGTGGAGGTCGCGTACGACCAGATGGAAGGTGTGTCGGGAGCGGGGATGCGGTTCCGGCACGCAGCGAAGTTCCTGCGGTGGCGTCCCGACCGTGACCCCGAGAGCTGCACGTTCGACCAGCTGGAGGTGCCGGTGCGCTACGACCTGTCGGATGTGCTCGACCGGACGGAGGACTGACATGGCCACGAAGCGTTCGCCCGCGGAGGAGTTGGACGTCGACGGCTCGCCCGTGCGGTTGTCGAACCCCGACAAGATCTACTTCCCGCAGCTCGGCGCCGCGGGTGGCACGAAGCGGCACCTCGTGGAGTACTACCGCAGGGTCGCCACCGAGTTCGACGCACCGATCCTGACGGCTCTGCGCGATCGGCCGACGCATCTGCAGCGCTTTCCCGACGGCATCGAGGGGGAGGAGATCTATCAGAAGCGGGCACCGGTCAAGCGACCCGACCACGTGGCGACCTGCGAGATCACGTTCCCGTCGGGGCGTACCGCCGATGCGCTGCGTGTGTGTTCGGCTGCCGACGTGGTGTGGGCGGCCAATCTCGGGTGCGTGACCTTCCATCCGTGGCCGGTGCGCTGCGGCGACACCGACCGTCCCGACGAATTGCGCATCGACCTCGACCCGCAACCGGGAACCGATTTCGGCGACGCGCGGGCCGTGGCGCTGGAGGTCGTGCGCCCGCTTCTCGACGAACTGGGACTCGCCGGATATCCCAAGACGTCCGGTGGGCGGGGACTCCACATCTATCTGCGGATCGTGCCCGAATGGGATTTCGTCGGAGTCCGTCGTGCGGGGATCGCGCTCATGCGTGAGATCGAGCGGCGCAGCGACGGGCGGGCGACGACGGCGTGGTGGAAGGAGGAGCGCGGAGAGCGGCTCTTCCTCGACTACAACCAGAACGCGCGCGACAAGACGATCGCCTCGGCCTACTCGGTCCGTCGCACCCCGATCGCGACCGTCTCGACTCCGCTGACCTGGGACGAGCTGGTCGACGCCGAACCTGACGACTTCACGATCGCCACGGTGCCGGATCTGCTGGCGAAGCGCGGCGATCCGATGGCGGATCTCGATGCGCATGCGCACTCGCTGGACGTTCTGCTCGAGATGGCCGAACGGGACGAGGCGAACGGTATCGGCGACCTGCCGTATCCGCCGAATCACCCGAAGATGCCGGGGGAGCCGAAGCGCGTCCAACCATCCCGCGACACCGACCGGACAAAGGACACGTGAACCGGAACGTTCGGGGAATCGCGTCCCTGTCGTGACCTCGAGTATGAGTCCTCCCGAGGTGCGAGTCCATAAACTGTCCGAGAGAACAGTCACTCGAGGTTCGGAAGGGTCGATGTCGTGATTCGCTCGTGGGCGTCCGGTCGGGTTCTCGGCGTCGGGGCAGTATTCGCTGCCGCCATCGGGGTCGGTTTCCTCATTCCTCAGACCGCGTCCGCGGCCACGACGTGCACGGCACCGCCGGGTGCCCCGGCCGAGATCGTGCAGATCGACGGGGGCGAAGCGTGTGGTGCGTCCACCGACGGCACCGCCGAGGCGTGGAGCTATGCCGAGCGGGGCGTGGGATTCGCCGATGCCCGCAGTGCCGCACAGGTGGTGGCCGCCGGATTCGACGGCGGTGTCGGCGCCGGGGAAAGCACGTCGGGACGGCTGTTCGCGATCGGCGTGGGGGAGGAGGCCCTGGCGCTCGGTGTGCTCGAAAGTCCGGGCACGGCGGTCGTCGCCGCGGGTCCGCAGTCGCAGGCCTATGTGGGCGACGCCGACGATCCGGTGTTGTGCGAGGGCACGGCGGCGGCCGCGTTCGAACTCGAGGCCGCACGCGGGTGTGTCGTGCTGGGCGACTTCCGGTACTTCACTCCTGGCGCGCAGACGCCGCCGTCGCCCCTGCCGTAGATTCGGCGCGTCTCGCCGGGATCCTCGACAGACAGACTGTACGTAAACCCTTCCTTTACGTTCCGTGTCGTCGTAGCCTGTCGCACATGCCGATGGAGGTGTCGCGATGACGACCGGAGCAGTCTTCGAACCTGCCGGGGCGACAGCGTCGTTCGCACCGGTGCACGTCCCGGGGCGGATCGACGCCCGGCCGGGCCCGGCGGCGCCGACCGAGATGGTCGTCGATGCGCGATTCCTGCGGCTGGCCGACGCGTTCTTCTCGCTGTACAAGCGGCCCCGGGACGGCGGCGGCGCACTCACCGCCTATCTCCACGGTGAGAAGGTCCTCGACATCTGGTCCGGCTGGTCGGCCCCCGACAAGCGGTGGAGCCGCGACACCATGGCGTTGTCGTTCTCGACCGGCAAGGGCGTGGCGTCGACCGTCGTGCACCGTCTGGCCGAGCGCGGAGTGATCGACTACTTCGCGCCCGTTGCACAGTACTGGCCGGAGTTCGCCGCGAACGGCAAAGATGACATCACCGTCGCGGACGTCATGACCCACCGATCCGGCCTGCACCGGGTGCGCGGTCTGGTTCCGGGGACGCGCGGGATCCTCGACTACGAGACGACCGTCGCGGCACTCGAGCAGGCGGCACCGGATCGACGGCGGCGACGCGGCTCGGGCTACCACGCCGTCACCTACGGATGGCTCGTCGCCGAACTCGTGCAGCGGGTGACCGGTCTGCCCTTCGTGGAGGTCGTGGAGCAGGAGATCGCCCGGCCCCTCGGCGATCCCGATTTCTGGTACCGCGTGCCTCACGACGAACGGGGCCGTATCGCGAAGCTCTTCCCGCGGCTCGCCCCGGTCGGCCTGCACTGGGGTGCGAGCGCCGCGGTCCTGTCGCGACTCGAACCGACCCGCGGTCTCGCCGAGGCCGCGATGCCCGACGGCTTCGACAGGCTCGTCGGCGACCCGGCCGTGCACGACTCGGTGATGCCGGGCTGGAACGGTGTGTTCACCGCCCGCTCGCTCGCGCGTATGTACGGGGCGATAGCCGCCGGCGGGACGATCGACGGCGTGAAGTTCCTCGACGCCACCACGATCGACGAGATGTCGCGCGTGCGGGTGCGCAGCCGGGACTACGTGCTCGGTGTGCCGATGGCGTGGCGGCTCGGCTACCACCAGCCCATCTTCGCGAGCATCCAGCGTCCGCGCGGTGCGCTCGGGCACTACGGAGTGGGTGGCTCGGGGGCGTACGCCGATCTCGACACCGGTCTGTCGCTCGCCTTCGTCACCAACCGGCTCGGTGCCGGCGCGATCCCGCTCGGGGACCTGCGTCTGGCGCGGCTGGGCGAACTCGCCCGGTCGCTCGCGCGTCGTGCCTGAATCTTTCTGTCATTTTCGTGGTTCCGGGGACGGGGGTCCCTCGAGGGCGGGACGATCCGAATCGGAGCATCGTCGATTCGAGGAGTTCAGCCATGAGTCATGTCTACCGGGTGATCGAGGTCGTCGGATCGTCGACGACGGGAGTCGACGACGCGATCGCGAAAGCGGTGGCGCGAGCAGCGGAGACCACGCGGCATCTCGAGTGGTTCGAGACGGTCAACATCCGGGGCCACATCGACGACGGCCGGGTGGCCCACACGCAGGTCACTCTCAAGATCGGTTTCCGCATCGAGTCGAGCGCCGAAACGGACATCTGAGGCACCTCGACAGCCGGAAATTCGATGATATGTTTTTGAGAACGTGGTTCTCGACCGAAACTGGAACGTGTACTAGTCTGAGGCTCGTTCGTTGTCCGGAATCGGCACTGTAGGCAGGTACAACTGTGGCTTATGTAATCACCCAGGCGTGCTGCAACGACGCCTCGTGTGTCGAGGTCTGCCCGGTCAACTGCATCCACCCGACACCCGACGAAGCACCCTTCGCGACCACGGAGATGCTCTACATCGATCCCGACACGTGCATCGACTGCGGGGCCTGTGTCGACGAGTGCCCGGTGGATGCGATCGCCGCCGACAACGAACTCACGCCGGCGCAGGAGCCGTATCTCGAGATCAACGCCGAGTACTACCGTCGCTACCCGATCGGACCGGACTGGCCCGAGCTGCGCACGCGCCGCAAGCTGCCCGCCGAGCTGGGCACCCTGCGGGTGGCGATCGTCGGCTCGGGTCCTGCGGCGTGCTATGCCGCGATGGATCTGGTGACGCACTCGGCGGTGCAGGTCGACATCTTCGACCGCCTGCCCACCCCCTACGGGCTCGTGCGTGCCGGTGTGGCCCCCGATCATCAGAGCACCAAGGGAGTCGGCGACCTCTTCCGCAGCGCCATCGGCCACAAGAACACCCAGTGCTATTTCAACGTCGAGGTCGGCACCCACATCACCCACGAGGAACTGCTCGCGCACCATCACGCCGTGATCTACGCCGTCGGTGCCGCAGGCGACCGCACGCTGGGCATCCCGGGAGAGGACCTCGTGGGCAGCCGCGCCGCGACCGAGTTCGTCGCCTGGTACAACGGACACCCTGATTTCGCCGACCACACCTTCGATCTGTCGGCCGAACGCGCGGTGATCATCGGCAACGGCAACGTCGCCCTGGACGTCGCGCGAGCCCTGGTGATGGACCCCGACGAGCTCGCGCGCACCGACATCGCCGAGCACGCGCTCGAGGCGCTGCGGAAGTCGAACATCCGCGAGGTCGTGGTCGTGGGCCGGCGCGGCCCGGCGCAGGCCGCCTACACCAACCCGGAGCTGCTCGCGCTCGGCTCGCTGCCCGGTGTCGATGTGGTCGTCGACCCGGTCGAGGTCGAACTCGACCCGGTCAGCCGCGCGCTGATCGACGATCCGGAGGTCGAACCCCGCCTGACGCTCAAGGTGCGGCAGGTCGAGGGCTTCGCGCAGCGCACTCCCACCGAGGGCAACAAGCGGATCGTGCTGCGCTATCTCGCCTCGCCGGTGGAGATCTCCGGCGACGGTGTTGTCGAATCGATCACCCTCGAGCGCAACGAACTGGTCGAGGTCGACGGCCGTCTCGAGGCCCGCCCGACCGGACAGACCGAAATCCTCGAGGCGGGATTGGTGCTGCGTTCGATCGGTTACCGCGGCACCGCGCCGGCCGGTCTGCCCTTCGACGAGCGGCGCGGGGTCATCCCGAACGAGGGCGGCCGGGTGATCGACGCCGAGGCCGGAGCACCGGTGCCCGGTGTCTACACCGCCGGTTGGATCAAGCGTGGTCCCAGCGGCGTGATCGGCACCAACAAGCAGTGCTCTGCCGAAACGGTCGAGAAGATCCTCGACGATTTCGTCGAGGGCAAGCTGCCCGAGCCGGTCGCCGATCGGGAGAAGCTGGCGGCGCTGGTCGCCGAGCGGCGTCCGGAGCACATCGATTACCGGGGCTGGCTGCAGATCGACAAGCAGGAGAAGGCCCGCGGATCGGCGGCGGGACGCTCGCGCCTGAAGTTCGTCTCGATCGAGGAGATGCTCGCAGCGTCGCGGATCGAGTAATCCCGTCCGGTGGCGGGAACCCGGCCCCATGGCTCAGCACTCCCACCCGGCAGTCGCTGCGTCGGGACGATGGATCGATACCGACGGGATCCGCTACCCGTCCGGCGACACCCACGCATGGACGCCCGGCACCAATCAGACCCTGTGCGGGGTGCCGCTCTCCCGTGCCCGACTCGACCGCTTTCCGCACGTGCCGTGGAGCGACGCGCTGTACCTGGCGGAGCTGGGTGAACACGGAGTCGTCCCGTGTCGTCGCTGCACGGCGGCCACCCGCAACGACCGGCCGCGGTGACAGGGGCGATCGGCACCGGGCGCGTACTCGCCGAGATGGCGATCCGAGCGGGTGATGCCCGCGACCAGGTCGTCGCGGTCGGAGACGCGATCGCCGATCTCCTGCTGTACCTCGCCGATGCACACGGTGTCGCCGCGGCGCAGAAGGCCTCGGAGCACGGGCAACTCCACTTCCACGGGGACCGGATCGCAGCCGGACGCGCTTGGGGTCCCGAAGATCCCTGACCTGCAGGGAAGATCCGGGACGGTCGCGGTGTTGAGACGACCGTGCAGGTGGCGTTGTCGTTGCTGGACCGCTCCCGGACCCGGGAGGGGCAGCCGGACGCTGCCGCATTGCAGCAGACCCTGCGTCGCGCCGAACTCGCCGAGGCGGCCGGCTACCACCGCTTCTGGGTGGCCGAGCACCACGCCGTCCCAGGCATCGCGTCGGGAGCTCCACCGCTGCTCATCGGCACGATCGCGGAGCGGACGAGCCGGATCCGAGTGGGATCCGGCGGCGTCATGCTGCCCAACCATCAACCGATCGTCGTCGCCGAACAGTTCGCGATGCTCGAAGCGATGCACCCCGGACGGATCGATCTGGGTGTCGGTCGTTCCCTCGGATTCACCGCGCCTGTGCGCGATGCGCTGCGGACCCACAAGGCCGACGCGGACGACTTCGCCACCGACATCGAGGAACTGCGCGGTTATCTGCACGGCACCGCCGAAGTGACGGTGCGTCCTCGACTGTCCGAGCCGCCTCCGATCTTCGTCCTCGGCACCGGGCAGGGTATGCGGCTGGCGGCGCGTCTGGGCCTGCCCGTCGTCGTCGCCGGACCGCTTCTGCGGCAGGGATCGGAACCGTTCGACCGTTATCGCGCCGACTTCCGCCCGGCCACACCCGGCGCTGAGCCCTATGTTGTCGTCGGCCTGGACATCCTCATCGCCGATACCGAAGCCGAGGCTCGGGAACTGCAGCTTCCGGAGGCCTGGGCGATGGCCGTCTCACGCGAAGAGGGGGCGTTCCCGCCGCTGTCCCCGATCGAGGAGATCCGCCGGCAGCCGATGACCGAGCGGCGCCGCCGCATCGTCGACGAGACCGCGAAGGGTTCGCTGGCCGGCACCGAGGACCAGGTGGCCGAAGGGCTCGAGAAACTGCTCGCCTCCACCGGGGCGAACGAGGTGCTCAGCTCCGCATCCACTTTCGACACCGACGCCCTGTACGACTCCGATGCGCGACTGACGAGGATCTTCGGTCTCTGAACGGAGGGTGGAACAGATTGTCCCGCTCAACGATTCAGATCGATCAGGCGAGCGCTGCCCTGCGCCGCCGCACACATCTTCTCCGTCCCGTCCTCGGTGACGGCGTAGATCTCGCAACGACACAGTGCCTGCCTGCGACTGGTGCTGACGATCGTGGCGACCGCGCGTAGGAGTGCGCCCCCGGCGGGCCGCAGGTAGTCGAGGCTCATGCCGGTCGTCACGATCGACGGCCCGAGGGCCGTGCCTGCGGCGAACGTGAGCGCATTGTCGGCCGCGTAGGCCAGAACACCTCCGTGCGCGAAGCCGAACTGCTGGAGCAGTTCCTCCCTGAGCGGTATTTCCAGGACTGCCCGGCCGCGCTCGTACTCGGTCAGACGGGCTCCGATCAGGGCGCTGAACGGTTGCGATGCCAACACCTTCCGGGCATCGGCGAGGGTACGGATCTCGGCGATCTCCTCCGACATGCACAGCAAGGTACTCCGCTCCTCGGTTCCCGACCGCCACATCGGAGCGGCCGGCAGTCACTGTGCGGAGGCGACGATCGAGCGGAACTGTTCGCGCAGGGCCTCCGTGAGGTCACGGTGTTCGGGGACGAGATCGGGGTCGACGACGACCGCCACGGTCAGCGTGCCGGCATAGGACAGGGCCGCGAAAGCGACCGCGACGTTGCCCGCGGTGACGATCATCGGCACCATCGACGCGACAGGCACTCCGGCAACGGTGAGCGTCGACGACGGTCCCGGCAGGTCGGACAGGAACGAGTTGACCCGGCGCTGCCGGTCCACGAACCGGCGGAACGCCCCGACGGCCGCAAGGGCGCGGAAGACCGGACCCAGTAGTTCGGCAGACAGGCCCCGCACGTTCGCCTTCTGCAGTCGGGTCGTGCGGGAGACGGATACCGACCGGTGCTCCGGGGTCCCGTCCAGCGGTACCCGGACGGGCATGACGCCGACGCGATTGCCCAGTTGCCCACCCGTGGCAGCGGTGCGGGCGGAGACCGGCACCGAGATCATCAGCTCGGACGGGAACTCGCCGCGCTTGTGCAGGATGGTGGCGAGGGCGCCCCCGACGGCGACCAGCAGCACATCGTTGATCGTTGCGTCCCACTGCCGTCCCGCCCGACGGAGCGTGTCCAGATCCACCTCGACGGTCCTGAGCGCCAGACGAGACCCGATGGGCGCGTTCAACGAACACCGCGGGGCACGTCCGCCGGCGCCCCTCCCGAGTTCTGTCCATGCTGCAGGAAGACGTGCGACGGCTCGCGGTGCCCGGCGGAGCGCCCGCAAGTGACCGATTACATTGTCGTAGAACAACTCTCGTCTGGTTGGTTGCGTTGAAGCGCGCTGTTCGGGCATGGGCGGTGTGCTGTCCATGCCGTCGACGAGATGCGCCAGGATCGACAGACCACCGATCCCGTCGGCCAGGACGTGGTGCAGCACCATCACCAACGCCGTGTGCCCGTTCGGGTCCGCGATGTCGGTGACGAGCAGCGCGCGCCACAACGGTTGCGATCGGGGCAGCGGCCGGGTAAGGGCGTCCGCGGCGAGCGTCAGTGCGGCGTCCCTGTCGCGGGGACCGGGGCACCGCACCTGGGAGAAGTGGGCATCGATGTCGAAGTGGGCGTCGTCGAGCCAGTAGGGACGCCCGAGTCCGAAGGCCGGCTCGATCAGGCATTGCCGCAGGCGTCGAACCCGGACGAGGCGTTCGGCGAGCACGGTCATCAGTGTCGTGGGGTTCGTCAGGTTCTCACCGGCGAAGAAGATCGCAGCACCGACATTCATGGGTACCCGTCCCACGTCCGAGACGAGTTCGATCAGGTCTCCGGGACCGATGCGGTCGATGCCGTTCGAGGCCGCCACCCTTCGAGGATGACAGACGCACGCTGTCCGTCTATTGCCTACGGCCGAGTAGGGGAGCAGTGTGAACACGGGTGGTTTCGGGTGGGGGGTCGCGCCGAAACGACCGGCGACGCCGCGTCGGCGCCGCCCTGAGGAGAGGGGTGCCGATCGTGTTTGCACGCTCCACCACAATTCATGCGCATCCGTCGTACATCGACGCCGGGATCAAGCACGTACGCGACATCGTGATGCCTGCCCTGGCGGACATGAACGGTTGCCTGGGGCTGTCCCTGCTGATCGACCGCGGCTCGGGCCGATGCATCGCCACCAGCTCCTGGCGGGACGAGGACGTGTTGCGCTCCAGCGAAGGCATGGCCCGCATGCTCCGGGACGAGGCGGCCCGGATGTTCCATGCCACCACGGACGTGGCCAACTGGGAGATCGCCGTCATGCACCGCGATCACCACTCGACCCGTGGGTCCTGCTGCAGTGTCACCTGGGTCGACATCGATCCCGCGCAGGTGGATCGCGGTGTGGACATGTGGAAGATGGCCGCGCTGCCGCGGATGGAGGAACTCGAGGGTTTCTGCAGCGCCAGCCTGATGCTCGACCGTGCCGGTGGTCGCGGGGTGACCTCGTTGACGTTCGACAGTGCCGAGGCGATGGACCGCACCAGAGCACATGTCGACGACATCCGCTCCGAGGTGACTCGGGCAGCAGGCGCCAGGGTGCTCGATACCGGTGAGTTCGAGCTCGTCATCGCCCACCTCGACGTCCCGGAAACGGTGTGACCGCGGGTCTGCGGCGCGGGTGATATCCGTTCACCCGCGCCGTAGCCGTCCGCATTCGTAATAGACCACTCGGTCCGCTGAACTGGGAAAACGCCGAGACCGTCCGCATTCGAATTGCCCGTCCGTAACCGTCCTGTGTCTAATGAACGGGTACGAGCACGCCGCGCAGGGGAAGTAAGGCGCGGCGCACCGCTGAACGATGGGTTGTGGAATGTTCGAAAAGCGAGCTTTGTCGAACGGTCGCCGCACGGGCCGCCGATCTGCGCGGATCGGTGCTGCACTCGTGGGCGCAGCCGCCGTGGCACTGGCCACCGCCGGTCCTGCGAGCGCGGCACCGCTGTGGCCCGGTGGGCCCGAGGTGCCGAGTGTCCAAGAGCTGATCGAAGGGCTCACGCCGCCCGGGGTGACGCCGCCGCAGCTTCCGCCCCAGCTCGCTCCCGAGCCGGCCGCCCCGTTCTCCGCTCCGTCCGTCAACCCGTCGAACGGGGAGACGGTGGGTGTCGCGCAGCCGATCATCATCCGCTTCAACGAGGCCGTCGGAGATCGTGCAGCCGCCGAACGCGCCATCCGCATCACCACGCAGCCGCCCGTCGACGGGCACTTCTACTGGGCGTCGAACACGCAGGTCCGCTGGAAGCCGTTCGAGTTCTGGCCCGCGAACACCGCGGTGACCGTGAAGGCCGGCGACACTCAGTCGTCGTTCACCATCGGTGACGCTCTGGTGACGGTCGCCGACAACAACACCAAGACCATCACCGTCACCCGCAACGGCGAGGTCGTCCGCACCATGCCGACGTCCTTCGGCAAGCCCGGCCACGACACCCCGAACGGCACGTACATCGTCGGTGAGAAGTACCGCGACATGTACATGGACTCGTCGACCTACGGGGTGCCCGTCGACAGCCCCGAGGGATATCGCACCTACGTCGAGTACGCGACGCGGATGTCCAACAGCGGAATCTTCCTCCACGCCGCACCGTGGTCGGTCGGCGCTCAGGGCAACACCAACGTCAGCCACGGCTGCCTCAACGTGAGCACCGAGGACGGCAAGTGGTTCTACGAGAACGCCAAGAAGGGCGATCCCGTGATCGTGCAGAACACGGCCGGTGGAACCCTCAACGGCTGGGACGGTCTCGGCGACTGGAATCTCTGACACCGACGCACATCTCCGACGCCCCCTGCTTCCGGTTCGTAACGTTCGTCCGGAATAGCAGGGGGCGTCGCCCTTTCGTAACCCATGGTTCGTTCTGTCGGCACACACTGCTCCGGTGTCACCGAGTCCGGAACGAACCCTGCCGCAACACGAACGCGGCCTCCGCCACCGCCCGTGGCGCGATTACGCGCTCTTCGCGGCATTGGTCGGGCCCAATCTCGCGCTGTTGATCCTGTTCACCTACCGGCCTCTCGCCGACAACATCCGGCTCTCCTTCTTCGAGTGGAACATCGCGAGCCCGAACTCGACCTTCGTCGGACTCGCCAACTACCGAGAATGGTTCACGCGTCCCGACAGTTGGGAAATCGTCGGCAACACCATCGTGTTCACCGTGGCGACCGTTGCCGGTTCGATGGCACTGGGACTCGGGCTCGCACTGCTTCTGGACCGTAGGCTCCATGGACGCAATCTCGTGCGGTCGGCGCTGTTCGCACCGTTCGTCATCTCCGGTGCGGCCGTCGGAATCGCCTTCCAGTTCGTCTTCGATCCGAACTTCGGTCTGGTGCAGGACGTCCTGACCCGGGTGGGAATTCCGACGCCGGACTTCTACCAGGACTCCAACTGGGCGTTGGTGATGGTGACCCTGACGTACATGTGGAAGAATCTCGGCTACACATTCGTCATCTATCTCGCTGCACTGCAGGGACTCCGGCCCGAGTTGAGCGAAGCCGCCGCCATCGACGGTGCCTCCCGAGGAACGAGCTTCCGGCGCGTCGTCCTTCCGCAATTGCGGCCCACCACCTACTTCCTGTCGATCACCGTGCTGCTCAATTCGTTCCAGGTCTTCGACATCATCAACGTCATGACTCGTGGGGGTCCGTTGGGGACCGGCACGACCACGATGGTCTACCAGATCTACGACGAGTCGTTCCGCAACTTCCGTGCCGGCTACGGCGCCACCGTTGCCACCATCATGTTCCTGGTACTGCTCGCGGTGACCGTTTATCAGGTGCGCATCATGGACCGAGGAGGTCACTCGTGACCGCTGTCGCGGAGAAGTCTGTCGTGCACCTGGTCGCACCCGCGGATGAAACGCGTTCGCACCGAAGACGAGAGCGCGCCGTCACGGCTTTGGCCTATGTCGCCATGGTGCTCGTGCTGCTGGTGGTGGCTCTGCCCTTGTACTGGATTGTCGTGACATCGTTCAAGGAGCGGCCCGACATCTACACGCTGCCGGTGACCTGGTGGCCGAGCGTCTTTCATCCGCAGAACTACACGGAGGCAACCGAATCTGTGCCGTTCGGGTTGTTCCTGCGCAACTCGATCGTCATCACGACGATACTGGCGACGGTGAAGTTCGTCCTCGGAGTGTTCAGTGCGTTCGGTCTCGTGTTCCTGCGGTTCCCCGGCAAGAACATCGTCTTCCTCGGCATCATCGCCGCGCTGATGGTGCCGAACCAGATCACCGTCATCTCCAATTATGCGCTCGTCGCGGACTGGGGTTGGCGCAACACCTTCCAGGGCATCATCGTGCCGTTGGCAGGCGTGGCTTTCGGAACGTTCCTCATGCGCAACCATTTCCTGTCCATTCCGGCCGAGATCATCGAAGCCGCACGGATGGACGGAGCGGGCCCGTTCCGGCTGCTGTGGCGCGTGGTCCTCCCCGTATCCGGCCCGACCATGGTCGCGTTCGCGCTCATCACCGTCGTGAACGAGTGGAACGAGTATCTATGGCCGTTCCTGATGGCCGACGACGCATCCGTTGCGCCGTTACCGATCGGGCTGACACAACTCCAGAACAACGACGGTGTCACGAACTGGGGTCCGGTCATGGCCGGCACCGTGCTCGCGATGCTGCCGATTCTCGTGATTTTCCTTGTGCTGCAAAAGCACATGATCAAGGGCCTCACCTCCGGTGCGGTCAAGGGCTGAATCCTCAGGGAGCTGGGAATGGACATCAGGAACATCGACAGGCGTCGTTTCCTCGGGCTGACCGGTCTCGTGGCTGCGAGCGCTGCGCTGACCGCATGTGCAGGGACGGGCGGTGGCTCGTCCCAGACTTCGGGAACGGGATCGGTATCCGGCGATGCATCGCGGATCAGCTTCTGGTCCAACCACCCCGGCAAATCCCAGGACGTGGAGAAGGAGCTGATCCGGCGGTTCCAGGACGCGAACCCGGGCATCACGGTCGATCTCATCGACGGTGGCAAGAACTACGAGGAGGTCTCACAGAAGTTCAACGCCGCGCTCTCCGGCGGCGACCTGCCCGACGTGGTCGTGCTGTCGGACGTGTGGTGGTTCAACTATGCGATCACCGGTGCGATCACCCCGCTCGACGATCTGTTCCGCGAGGTGGGAGTGGACACCGGCGACTACGTCGATTCCCTGCTCGCGGACTATCTCTACGAGGGGAGTCACTTCGCTCTTCCGTACGCGCGGTCGACTCCGCTGTTCTACTACAACAAGCAGGTGTGGCAGCAGGCCGGACTTCCCGATCGCGGACCCGACACCTGGGAGGAGTTCGACGAGTGGGGTCCCCGCATCCAGGGGGTGGTCGGCGACGGCAGGCTCGCGCACGGCTGGGGCAACGCCAAGGATTACCTCGGATGGACCTTCGAGGGCCCGATCTGGACCTTCGGTGGTGCCTATTCCGACGGATGGGACCTGAAGTTCACCGACGAGAAGACAATTGCGGCAGGTGAATTCCTGAAGCGCATGATCCACGACAAGAAGTACGCCGCGGTGACGACCGATATCGCGAACGACTTCTCCGCCGGTCTCATCGCCTCCACGATCGCGTCCACGGGAGACCTGTCGGGTATCACGCAGAACGCGTCCTTCGAATTCGGGACGGCCTTCCTGCCGGCTCCCGAAGGCGTCGCGGGATGCCCCACCGGTGGTGCGGGTCTGGCGATTCCGTCCGGTATCTCCGACGAACGCAAGCGCAATGCCCTGAAGTTCGTCGAGTTCGTCACCAACGGCGACAACACCGCGTACTTCTCACAGAACATCGGTTACATGCCGGTCCGGAAGTCCGCGGTGGACAACCCCGCCATGAAGGAGTACCTCGAGGACAACCCCAACGCACGGACCGCGGTCGACCAGCTGGCCGTCACGCGCTCCCAGGACTACGCCCGGGTGTTCGTCCCCGGTGGCGATCAGATCATCGGGACCGGCCTGGAACGGATCGCACTGCAGAACGCCGACGTCGCAACGACCTTCGCCGACGTGCAGCAGCAGCTGCAGGCGGTCGTCGACAGGCAGATCACCCCCAACCTGAAGTAGAAGGAACACCATTGGCTGCCATCGCCTTCCGCAACGTCACCCATCGGTATCCCGGTGCCGATCGTCCTGCCGTGGACCGACTGGACCTCGACATCGAGGACGGGGAATTCCTCGTCCTCGTCGGGCCCTCGGGATGCGGCAAGTCGACGAGCCTGCGCATGCTCGCCGGTCTCGAGGCGGTCGACTCCGGGCGCGTGGAGATCGGTGGTCGTGACGTCACAGGACTGCCACCGAAGGCCCGTGACGTCGCGATGGTTTTCCAGAACTATGCGCTCTACCCGAACATGACCGTGGCGGAGAACATGGCCTTCGCTCTGCAGAACGCGGGGATGAAGAAGGACGAGCGCACGGCCCGAGTGCTCGAAGCCGCCCGGATGCTCGAACTGGAATCACTGCTGGACCGCAAGCCCGGAAAGCTGTCGGGTGGTCAGCGTCAGCGTGTCGCGATGGGGCGCGCGATCGTCCGTCACCCGGCAGTGTTCTGCATGGACGAGCCGCTTTCGAATCTCGATGCGAAACTGCGGGTCAGCACCCGCGCGCAGATCGCCGAGTTGCAGCGGTCGCTCGGCACCACCACCGTGTACGTGACCCACGACCAGGTCGAGGCGATGACGATGGGAGATCGTGTCGCCGTCCTGGAGAACGGCCGCCTTCAGCAGGTCGCGTCGCCTCGGAAGTTGTACGACGAGCCGGTGAACACCTTCGTCGCCGGGTTCGTGGGGTCGCCGGGGATGAACCTCGTCGAGGCAGCTGTACACGACGGGTACGCCGAACTCGGAGCGCTGCGAATCCGCGTTCCGCGTTCGGTGGATTCCGATCGCGTGGTGATCGGGGTCCGTCCGGAATCGTGGACGACCGTGGGGGCGTGGCGATCCGACTCCTGGTCGCTACGGACGGTCCTGGTCGAGGAACTCGGTGCCGAGTCGTTCGTGTACGCGGTGCCGAAGGACACCGTGGACGGAGATGCCGACAGGATCGTCGTCCGGTGGGATCGGCATGTGCCCGTCTCGTCGGGTTCCGAGATCCACGTGATCCCGAAACCCGACGAGGTGTACTTCTTCTCCGCACGGACCGGGGTTCGGCTCGGTGCTACTGCTCCGCTACCAATGCGTCGATCTGGTTGATGGCGGACGAGGCGCCCTCGACCACGCCCATGTCCAGAACCTGCTGGAGCGCTTCGGCGCTCTCGTAGGTGCTGACATAGGTTGCGCGCGTGCCGCCCTCGAACTCCTCGAAACTGTAGACGCACCGTGAGACGGGTGGTTCCGGCTTCGGGGTGAAGTCCGGCTCCGCGAAGCCGTCCAGGAACGAGAAGCCCGTCGGTTCGTCGACGGTCGTGATATCCCAGTAGCCGGCGTACTTCTCACCATCGGGGCCGGTCATGAAGTAGGTGGTACGGGTGCCGGGCTTCAGATTGTGGTCGACCACCGTCGCGGGGAAGGTCGGGGGTCCCCAGATCTTCTCCAGCTGACGGGGATCGGCGTAGACCTGCCAGATGCGGGACACCGGGGCGGCGAACTCCGCGGTGATGGTCAGGGTCGGCTGGTCGGAGTCGTGCCGGACGTCGGTTACAGGCATTTCTCAGCCTTCCTCGGAGGATTCGGATGCGATGAGTTCGTCGATGCGCGCGATGCGACCGCGCCAGAGCTGCTCCATCTCGGTGAGCATGGACGCCACCGACCGCACTGCCGCCACGTCACCACTGGCCAACTGCTCGCGACCGCTGCGTCGCTTCACGAGCAGACCGGCCTTCTCCAGCACGGCGACGTGTTTCTGTACTGCGGCGAAGGACATGTCGTAGTTCACTGCGAGAGCGGACACCGAGTGCTCCCCGGCCAGGACGCGTCGCATGATGTCTCGTCGGGTCCGGTCGGAGAGCGCGTGGAACAGGGCATCGGCCCGGTCCTCGTCGTCTCCGCTCACATCCCAAATGTACAACCGAATGATTGTATGTCAAGAGTTCGAAGCGATCACGAGTCGGTCGCCGTAGGCTGCCCGCTTCTCCTCGTCGAGGCCGCCGTCGGTGACGATGCACGAGACCTCGTCGAGGCTCGCGACCCGGGCGAGCGCGCGCTCTCCGAACTTCGAACGATCCGCCACGACGATCGTCTTCTCGGCCGACCGGATCATCGCCCGCTTGATCGGGATCTCCAGCGTGTTGGTGTTGGTGATGCCGGCAGTGGGGTGCACGGCGTCGGCACCGAGGAACGCCCAGTCGGCCGAGTAGTCCGAGAGGAACTGCACGGCATGGTCGCCGACCAGGGTGTAGACCGAGCCGAGGAGCTCGCCTCCGGACACGAGAAGCCGGACATCGGGAAATGCCGCAACGTATTTCGCGATACGCAGGTCATTGGTGAGGACCGTCAGTGACGCCTTGTGTCGCAGTGCGACCGCTACCTCGTAGGTTGTGGATCCACTGTCGAGCACCACGCTGTCGCCGTCGGACACCATGGCGGCCGCTACCGCCGCGATCGCCACCTTCTCCTCACGGCGTACGTCCTTCTTGAGGGCGTACGGCACCTCGAGGCCCGCGCCCTCGACCGCTCGGGCGCCCCCGTGCGTGCGCTCGACCTTCCCTTCACGGGCGAGCGAATCGAGGTCGCGACGGATCGTGGACGCGTCGACGCCGAGATCGGCCGAGAGGGTCTTCGCATCGACATATCCGTCGGCGAGGATTCGGTGGAAGATTTCACGTCGCCGTGCGGTCGCTGACACGATTGCTCCTAGGGCTCTGGGCACTCGAATTTCTGGGTACTCGGACGCCGTGGTCGGGGGTCGGTGCACGACCATAACGCACGGGCGACACACCTTTGCGTGGATATTGACACTGTCTGCGCTCAGTGTGCATGATTTCGTGCAGGATTTGCGCGATAGTGCGTGATCGTTTCGCTGGCACCACGTTGTTCGGAGGTTGCACGGTAATGCTGAAGTTGGGATACAAGGCGTCGGCGGAGCAGTTCGGGCCGCGCGAGCTGGTGGAGTTGGGTGTGTTGGCCGAGGCGCACGGGATGGATTCGGCGACGGTGTCGGATCATTTCCAGCCGTGGCGGCACAACGGTGGGCATGCGCCGTTCTCGTTGGCGTGGATGACCGCCGTGGGGGAGCGCACCGAAAGGTTGCAGCTGGGCACGAGTGTGCTCACGCCGACGTTCCGGTACAACCCGGCGGTGATCGCGCAGGCCTTCGCGACGATGGGGTGTCTGTATCCGGGACGGATCTTCCTCGGGGTCGGCACCGGCGAAGCACTCAACGAGATCGCCACCGGCTACGCCGGCCAGTGGCCGGAGTTCAAGGAACGCTTCGCCCGGCTGCGCGAATCGGTGCGGTTGATGCGTGAGCTGTGGCGCGGAGACCGGGTCGATTTCGAGGGCGAGTACTACACCACCAAGGGGGCGTCGATCTACGACGTGCCCGAAGGCGGCATCCCGGTCTACGTCGCCGCCGGCGGCCCGGTCGTGGCCCGCTATGCCGGACGCGCGGGGGACGGGTTCATCTGCACCTCCGGCAAGGGCATGGAGCTCTACACCGACAAGCTGTTGCCGGCCGTCGCCGAGGGGGCGGAGAAGGCGGAGCGGGATGTCGCGGGGATCGACAAGATGATCGAGATCAAGATCTCGTACGACACCGATCCGGACAAGGCGTTGGAGAACACCCGCTTCTGGGCACCGCTGTCGCTCACGCCGGAGCAGAAGCATTCGATCGATGATCCGATGGAGATGGAGGCGGCGGCGGATGCGTTGCCGATCGAGCAGGTCGCCAAGCGGTGGATCGTGGCGTCGGATCCGGACGAGGCGGTCGAGCAGGTCAGGGCGTATGTCGATGCGGGGTTGAATCATCTGGTGTTCCATGCGCCGGGTCATGATCAGAAGCGGTTCCTGGAGTTGTTCGAGCGCGACCTCGCCCCGCGCCTGCGCGCACTGGCGTGACGAAAGGCGTTGGCAGAAACATGGATACGGAAACACAGGATGTGACGACCACGGAGGCCTGGCGAGCCCTCGATGCCCATCGCGACGAGATCGCCGCGGTGTCCCTGCGGGAGCTGTTCGCGATCGAACCGCAGCGCGCGCAGGCGTTGACCTCGCACGCCGGGGATCTGGTGGTCGACTTCAGCAAACAACGTCTCACCGGTCGCACTCTCGAACTGCTCCTCCAGCTGGCGGAGCAGACGGGTGTGGCCGCGGCTCGGGAGGCGATGCTCTCGGGTGCGCACATCAACGTCACCGAGGATCGGGCGGTGCTGCACACCGCCCTGCGTCTGCCACGCGATGCGCAGTTGATCGTCGACGGGGTCGATGTCGTCGCCGATGTCCATGCCGTGCTCGACCGGATGGGCGAGTTCACCGACCGCCTCCGCAGCGGCGACTGGCGCGGCGCCACCGGGCAGCAGATCACCACGGTGGTCAACATCGGCATCGGCGGCTCCGATCTCGGCCCGGCGATGGTCACCCGCGCACTGCGGCGCTTCCACGACGGGCCGGCGACGCGGTTCGTCTCCAACGTCGACCCCGCCGATCTGACCGCGGCACTGGCCGACCTGGACCCGGCGACGACCGTGTTCATCGTCGCGTCGAAGACGTTTTCCACCCTCGAAACCCTCTCCAACGCCACCGCCGCCCGCCGCTGGCTCGTCGACGCCCTCGGGGAAGATGCGGTGGCGAAGCATTTCGTCGCGGTGTCGACGCACACCGAGCGGGTGGTCGAGTTCGGCATCGACCCGGCGAACATGTTCGAATTCTGGGACTGGGTCGGCGGCCGTTATTCGGTCGGCTCGGCGATCGGGCTGGCGGTGATGTGCGCCATCGGACGCGAGCGGTTCGCCGAGTTCCTCGCCGGCATGCACACCATCGACACCCACTTCGCCACCACCGCCCCGGCACAGAACGCACCGTTGCTGGCCGGGTTGATCGGGGTGTGGAATGCGAGCGTCCTCGGCCACCGCTCGCGGGCGGTGGTGCCCTATGCGCAGGATCTGGCGCGGCTGCCGGCCTATCTGCAGCAGCTGACCATGGAATCGAACGGCAAATCCGTGCGCGCCGACGGCACACCGGTGGTGTGTCCGACCGGGGAGGTGTTCTGGGGTGAGCCCGGTACCAACGGTCAGCACGCCTTCTTCCAGCTGTTGCACCAGGGCACCGAGATCGTCCCCGTCGACTTTCTCGGCCTGGCCCGTAGCGGCGACGACCTGCCCGCCCGCGACGGGCGGACCAGCATGCAGGTGTTGTTGCTGGCGAACATGTTCGCCCAGGCCAAAGTGTTGGCCTTCGGGCGTGATGCCGACGAGGTCCGCGCCGACGGCGTCGACGAGGCGTTGGTGGCGCACAAGGTGATGCCCGGGGATCGGCCGTCGACGACGATCCTCGCCCCGGAACTGACCCCGTCGGTGGTCGGGCAGATCATCGCCTTCTACGAACATCAGACCTTCGTCCAAGGCGTCGTGTGGGGGATCGACTCGTTCGACCAGTGGGGCGTCGAACTCGGCAAGACCCAGGCCACCGCCCTGCAGACGGTGCTCGCCGGCGACGAGATCCCAGAGACCGGCGACGCGTCCACCGACCACCTGATCGAGGTCTACCGCACCCTGCGCAACGGAGGGAGGTAAGACATGCCCGCGCTGAAGTTGCTCTATCTGCCGCCTCCCGTTACCGAGGAATGGGATTGGCAGATGGACGCGGCTTGTCGCGACGCAGACGGATCGTTGTTCTTCCACCCGGACAACGAGCGGGGCGACGCGAGGGAGAACCGGATGGCTTCGGCCAAGAAGGTCTGCGCTCGTTGTCCGGTGCGGGAGAAGTGCCTGCAGTACGCCCTCGATTCCGGTGAACGCTACGGGATCTGGGGTGGGCTCACAGAGGACGAACGCACCCGGGTGAGGAAGGCCCGCCGGCGCCGCACGAGCCGGTGACGTCCGCTCGCCCTCACCCGCCGGAGACGACTTTCCCGATGACCCGCGCGGCCTCCCGGAAGGCCGCCGGATTCGGTCCTGCGTAGTTGAGCCGGAGGTACTGACCGGTGGGCTCCGCCGGGAACCACTCGTCACCTGCCGCGACGAGCACCCCGGCGGCCTCGCACTCGTGCGCGACGGCCTCGGCGTCGACGTCGTCCGGGAGCCTGCCCCACAGGTTGAGCCCACCGGACGGTAGCCCGTCGACAGCCACATCCGGTGCGAGCTCACGAAGTTCGCTCACGAGAAGGTTGCGGCGCGATTCGAGCTCGCGCCGCACCGCCCGCAGATGGGTCTGCCATGCCGGCTGGGTGACGACGTCGAGCGCGACCGTCTGGAGAACGCCGCTCACATAGACGGATTCGGCCTGCACGTCGGCGAGGATGCGTTCGCGAGCCGGTCCACGCGCGACGATCGCCGCGACCCGCACCGACGGCGCGACACTCTTGGTCAGGGAGCGGACATAGACGACGTGGCCCGAATCGTCGCGGGCGAACAGCGGAACGGACGAGGCCGAGATCCCGAAGTCGTGGGCCCAGTCGTCCTCGATGACGAACGCTCCCGCATCGCGCACGACGTCGAGGACCCGCTCGCCGGTCGACGACGGCCATTGCGCCCCGGTGGGATTCGCGAAGTTCGGTTGTGCGTAGAAGGCGCGGGCCCGGGTCCGATCGAAGGCGCGGGCCAATTCGTCGGGATCGGGCCCGTTGGGTCCGCTGGAAACCGGTACGAGCTGCACGCCGGCCTTCGTGGCCGCGAGAATTGCACCCCAATAGGTCGGTGACTCCACGATGAGGGGATTACCGGCGCCGACGAGTGCGCGGAAGATCGACCCGAGCCCGCTCTGACTGCCGGGGGTGATGATCACGTCGCCCGCGGACGGCGGGGCCGTGCGCGCGTTCGTCGCTTCCGACAGCTCCGCGGCGAACCACTCCTGCAGTTCGGGAAGTCCTGCAGCAGGTGTCCGTCCTACGGCGGCGTCGCTGCGGGCTGCGCGTGAATATGCTCCGCGGACAAGGCGTTCGGGAAGCAGCGTGCGGTCGGGATAGCCGGAGTGGAGTGAGACCACATCGTTGGACACGGTGCGCAGGGCGGCGGAGGCGCGAGGCAACGAGGGAGCCGTTCCGAGCGCTTCCGTCTGCCAGCTGTGATCGATCGTGTTCGACGTGCGGATCCGGCGGACGAAGGTTCCCACACCGGTGCGACTCTCCACGAGACCCCGGGTCTGGAGTGTCTTCAATGCTTTCTGCACCGTGACGGGGCTGACGCCGTACTGCGCGACGAGCGATCTCGTCGACGGCAACCGGGCGCCGGGTGCTGCGGTGGCGATCCACCGGGTCAGTTCCGCGACGAGCTGGGAACTGCTACTGTTCGACATGAGATTGAAGAGTAGCGCTATCGTGTCCGGCAGGCCAGTGCTATCGTCCGATCCTCGCGGGCTCGCCTGGGGTCTGCTCGGCGTCGCAGGCTTCTCCCTGACCGTGCCGCTCACCCGCATCGCCGTCGAGAACGGGGCGATGTCACCGCTGTTCGTCGCCGCCGGCCGCGCGGTCGTCGCGGCGGTTCTCGCCGCTCTGGCGCTCGCGCTCACGGGGCAACGACTCCCGAACACGCATCAGTGGCGCAGGATCGCCGTCGTCACAGGTGGGGTGGTGATCGGATTCCCCATGCTCACCTCGTACGCCCTGACCATGGCACCGGCGAACCACAGCGCGATCGTCATCGCGATCCTTCCGGCTGCGACCGCGGTGGTCGCGGTGTTGCGGGCCCACGAACGGCCGCCCACCCCGTTCTGGGTCGCGGCGGGTGCGGGGACGGTCGCCGTCATGGCCTTCGCGGGCCTGCGTGGCGGAGGTGCCGCGGGATTCGGTCGAGCCGATCTGCTGTTGCTCGGCGCAGTGGTCGCCGCCGCCGTCGGTTACGCAGAAGGCGGGCTGCTGGCGCGGGAGATCGGTGCGTGGCAGACGATCTCGTGGGCACTGGTGCTGGGGTCACCGTTGATGGTGACACTCACCCTGGTCTCGCTCGCCGACGGACCGCCGCAGGGTGGGGTGACGCACTGGGCGTCGTTCGCGTACCTCGGCATCGTCAGCATGTTCCTCGGGTTCTTCGCGTGGTACCGAGGTCTGGCCATCGGGCCGATGGCTCGGGTCGGGCAGGTGCAACTGACCCAGCCGATCATGACGGTCGGCTGGGCCGCCTGGCTGCTGGGAGAACCATTGACATGGGCAGTGTTTGCGGGCGGTGCCGTCGTCGTGCTGTGCGCCGGCACCGCCGTCCGCGTCCGTCGGAATTGAACGTCGGTCCTTGTCGAGGAAGAAGTCCCCAGCGCGGGTTGTCGCCGACGACGGGTTCCGTGTTTTCGCTCGGAGCCACGATCTCCTCCGTAGCCTGGACGTACCACGGGCGCGGTGGGGTGACGATGAAACAGGCAGTCCTTGTGATGGTGTTGCTGCTGGTCGCGGCCTGTTCGAACGCGGGAGAGCAGGAACAGCGGACGAACGTCCCGGCGGTCGAAGCGGCCTGCGATGCCGCCGACCACCGCTTCGTCTCGTCCGTCGGCGCCGATGGCCGCCATTTCGAGGATCAATACGGTGATCCCGTCCTCGTCCGCGGCGACTCGCCGTGGTCGGGGATGGCCGACTGGTCGCCCGAGCAGGCCGAGTTGTATTTCACCGACCGCGAGATCAACGGGTTCAATGCCTCGATCATGTCGGCGATCGTCGTGCCGGTGAACGGCGGCCCGAGCTACGAAGGCGCCACCTTCGACGGCATCGAACCGTTCGTCGACGGCGACATCACGCAGTGGAACGAGGTGTACTGGTCGCGTGTCGACGACTACCTCCGGATCGCGTGCCGCCACGGGAACACGGTATTCCTGTATCCGATGGACGGATGGAACCTCACCCACGTCTTCGCGTCGACCACGCCGGAACAGGCCTTCGAGTACGGACGGCGGTTCGCGCAGCGGTACGCGGAATTCCCGAACATCGTCTGGATGACCGGCGGGGACTACTCACCGGAGGCGGAGGATCTCGCGGCCGGTGCCGAGTCGGATCTCGTGCTGCACGCGATGCTCGACGGGATCCGTGATGCCGGCTCCGACGCACCGTTCACGATCCAACTGGGGTGGGACAAGCTGCTGTCCACGGATCACCCGTTCTGGGAACCGGTCGTGGACTGGAACTTCGTCTACACCTACGCGCCCACCTATCAGGCCGTCCTGCAGGCCTACGAGCGTGCCGACGGAACCCGCGACCCGCGACCCGCACTGTTCTCGGAGGGCAACTACGAAGGTGAGAACAACCAGGAGGACACGGCACCGACCACCGACGAGACACTCCGACGTCAGGCGTTGTGGGCACTGACCTCCGGTTCGCCCGGCGAGTTCCGGGGTTCCGACGACTGGGAGTTCCCGGACGGGTGGGAAACCCGTCTGGATACTCCCGCTGTCGCACAGCTGCGAGCGATACGTGAACTGTGGCAGTCGTGGCCGTGGTGGGAGCTCGTGCCGGATATCGACGAACCGCTCGTCGTCGCAGGTCGCGGCACCCCGTGGACGAGTGACGAGATGATCGACGTTCTCGACGACGAGTACGTCACCGCTGCCCGGACACCCGACGGTTCACTCGCCGTCGTCTACCTTCCGACGCAGCGCACGATCCGGCTCGATCCTGCGTTGGTACCGGAGGAGGCGACCCTCGAGTGGGTCGACCCCGCCGACGCGACCGGGCCTCGGCAGCCGGCGACTTCCGACGAGAACGGCGACATCCCTATACCGGGGCCGAACACGGATGGAGACGGGGATCGGCTTCTCGTGATCACCGAGCGAGAGGGATGAACTTTGCTGTTCGAGAATGCTGCTCTCGTCAGCGGGCGGCGAATCCCTGCGAGCAGAAACTCCATACCTCGTCGGCCGAGATGAGAAGGGTCGTGGTGTCGTCGCCACCGCTCGACTGGGCAATGGACATCACGGTCTGCATTGTCATGGCGGCCATTCGCTTCGCGTTCGTTCCCTCGCGAAGGCTGCCCTCGGCATCGACCTTCTCCATCAGCTCCGTGAACAGCGTGAGCATCGGTGCGTGTGCGACCTTCACCTCGGCAGGATGGGTGAGCACCAGCTGCGGCGCGAGGTCGGTGAACAGGGGTCGCGGGGCCGCCGGATCGGGTCGGGACGACTCGAACAGCAGTTCCACTGCGACGCGCAGCTGATCGAGAGGATCCTTCTCGTCGACGGCAGCGGCACGGATCTGATCGGCAGAGCGGCTCAGAGCATCCTCGAAGAGTGCCAGCAACAGCTCGTGCTTACCGTCGAATTGTAGGTAGAAGCTGCGAAGCGACTGCTTCGACCGGTCGACAACTTCCTGAACCGTGAAGTCGGTGCTGCCCTTTTCCGCGATGATCGCCTGTGCGGCATCGAGAAAGCGCTGAACGCGCTGCTCGGCGCGCAGCTTCGCGGTCCGGATGGAACGCTCCACCGCGCGCTGCTTCCAGGCCGGCTCTTCGCTGGCGCCCGTCACTGCCCGGATCGCCCTGTGTCGCGTGGAGTGGACATGGGGACACTGTACCGGAGGATAGGGAGGCAACGCGGGGCCGTCCTTCCGCTTTCCGTCCCGACTCGAGACTGTTGCTATCAGAAAAAGAAACCTTGTTCTCATCCCGATACGGCTGATTCGGGGCCGGAAAGAGGCAAGTCGGAATGCGCACCCGGGACGGAATCCGCTGCCGTTCTCGCCATCCGCTGCGGCAATTCGCTGGTTGTCAGGATGGCCGTGAGACATCCTGACAACCAACGCGGGGATCGGAGCGCACCCGGCCGGACGCCGGACCCGTCGAAGAACGGCGCGCTCTGATCTCAGTCGAGCCGGATCGCCCTTTCGGGGCAACCCCCTGCGGCCTCCCGCACGGAGTCCTGGTGTTCGGCCGGGACCTCGGACATCAGGGTGACGGCGTATCCGCCGTCGCTCAGGTCGAAGACCTCCGGGCAGGCCGCGAGGCAGACGCCGTGTCCGCGGCAGGCGTCGTCGTCGACGACGACCTTCACTTCGACTCACCTTCCGCCGGCGTGTACTCGAGGTGCAGGGCGAGCAGGCCGCGCAGGATGAAGGTCGGCAGGTAACCGAACTTCCGGTCGTCCTCGGGGCCGTGCACTTTCTCGGAGATCCGGATCTCGCTGGTGCGCTCGAGCAGGCGCGCGATGCCCACGCGTCCTTCGGTTCGGGCGAGCGGGGCGCCAGGACACGAGTGCACGCCGCGACCGAACGCGATGTGGGTGCGTGCGTTGCGGCGATCGATGTCGAACTCGTTCGGGTCGGAGAACTGGCGCGGGTCGCGGTTGGCGGCGCCGTTGACCAGCATCATGATCGTGCCGGCCGAGACGTCGACCCCGCCGACGGTGGTGGGGGTCTTCGCGAGCCGGAAGTCGCCCTTGATCGGGCTCTCGAAACGCAGCGTCTCTTCGATGAAGTTCGGGATGCGATCGGGCTCGCTGCGCAGGGTCTTCTGAAGTTCGGGCTGCTCGGCGATGATCCGCAACGCGGAACTCAACAGACGCACGGTGGTCTCCTGGCCGGCGGAGAACACGTTCGCGGCGATACGCAGGACGTCGTCGACGGGCGGCAGGGTGCCGTCGGGGAAGGTTGCGGTGGCGAGGCCCGTCAGCACGTCGTCGGTGGGGTTCGCGCGGCGGTCCTCGATGTACTGGCCGAACTTCTTGTACAGGAACTCGAGCGGGTTGAGCTTCAGCGTCTCACCCTCGGTGCTGCCGAGCGAGAAGCCTTTCTCCACTTGGATCTTCAGGCCCTCGATGAATTCTTGATGGTCACTCTCCGGCACGCCCAGCAGGTCGGCGATGACGAGCATCGCGAACGGAGCGGCGAAGCCGGTGATGTAGTCGCCCTCGCCTCGGGCGAGCAGATCGTCGAGGAGGCGGTCGGCGATGCGCTCGATGAAGGCCTCGTTCTCCTTGAGGCGCTTGGGCGTGATGAGCCGCATCAGCAGGCCGCGATGGTCGGTGTGCTGCGGGGGATCCATGGTGGGGAGCTGGTCGTTCATCGGCAGCGAGGGGCGGTGCTCCTCGATGAAGTCGGTGATGTCGTCGCTCTCGGGGCAGGCCGGAAGGCCGGAGAACGGACCGGTCACCGAGATGCACGACGAGAAGGTCTGCTCGTCGCTCAGGACCTGGATCGCCTCTTCGTAGCCGGTGACCATCATGACGTTGTGGTGGGGTTCGCGCGTGACCGGGCATCCCTCGCGCAGGGCGTCGTAGTAGGGGTACGGGTCCTCGACGAGTTCCGGATCGGTGAAGAAGTTCTTCGTCTCGATGTCGGTCATGGTTCCTCCCGGGGCAGGCGGTGGCTGTGATGGAGTTCGGCTTCGCCACGCGGCGTCGCGCGCTCGAGTCCGTATCTCGACCGCACATCCAACCACGGGTTCGAAAGTTGGGCGCGAGAGGATCTTTCGTGCATTTCGGACTTGTGATGGATAACGTGACGACGATCGATGTGCTGTGTTCGATCTTGAAATGTGTGTAACCGCAGAAGCGACAACATGCCCGTACTCGAGCCTCGGAAAGTTCGGGTACGGGCACGGGATGTGTTCATCGTCGGAATGTCCGATGGGTGACTTCACGCCGACGATGGGTCGGTGGAGTCGACGGGAGGAAGAGCGACGCGACGACCTTCGCGTATCGGCGGTATCCGGTCAGCGGCGCAGATCGGCACCGCGAAGGGCCGGCGTGCTCGCCGAGGTATCGGATCGACGGAGCGACCGGACATGGTTGACCGCGAGCGCGGCGAACACGATCACGCTGCCGCACGCCCCGAGGGCGAACGCGAGCGTGATGCCTCCGTCGGTCGGATGCAGGTCGGCGCCCATGTGTGCGGCAAGGACGGCGCCGGACAGGGCACTGCCGAAGGCGCCGCCGACGGTGCGGAGGACCTGGTTGAAACTGACGGCGCTGCCGAGCTCGGTGTCGGCCACGCTGCGTGCGATGAGCGCGGGCATCGCGGCGTAGGTCGTGCCCATGCCGACGCCGAACAGGAACATCCCGACGAGGATCTCCCACAGCCGGTCGTGTTCGAACCACAGCAGGAAGGCCGAGACGGTGCCACCGTCCACATCGACGACCGGGTCGTCGATTCACGAGCCGTCTCCGAACCTCGAACCTCGAACCGGGGCAACATCAGTGATGGGACAAGGCCGCGGGGCGTGCTTCGGTATCGATACCCGGGATACCGCGTCCCCGCAGCGATGCGCCCGCGGTCTCCGCCACGAAGTAGAGGGCGACGAGACCGACCGCGCACGCGCCCATCATGTAGAAGGCCGGCATGAGATCGTTGCCGGTCCGCTCGACGAGCCATTCGTTGATCGCGGGAGCCGTACCTCCGAAGATCGAGGTGGCCACGTTGTACGAGATCGCGAACCCGGCGAACCGGACCTGCGTGGGGAACATCGCGGGGAAGGTCGCCGAGATGGTCGACAACTGCATCACGTACAGCAGGCCGAGCACGGTGAAGCCGAGGATCGCCCAGCCGAAGCCCACCGACATCAACATGTACATCGGCACGGCGAGAACGAACAGACCACCCAGCGACGTCGCCCAGAGGGGCTTGCGCCCGATGCGGTCCGACAAGGAGCCGGAGAACGGGATGACCGCCATCATCGCGAGCTGACCGATCAACACCAGGATCAGTGCCGAAGTGGTCGTCAGACCGATCCGGTCCTCGAGATAGGTCGACATGTAGCTCAGCAACGTGTAGTTGCAGACGTTCAGCGCGATGACCAGACCCATCATCGTGATGATCGGTCGCCAGTAGCGGGTGAGCAGGTCCTTGAACTCGGCGCCGACGCTGGCCTCCTCCTGGTGCGCCTCCTCCAGTTCCTTGAAGACCGGCGTCTCGTCGAGCTTCGAACGAAGGTAGAGGCCTACCAGAGCGAGCGGGCCGGCGACGAAGAACGGCAGGCGCCAACCCCAGGTCGACATGAACGCATCGGTGGACATCAGATCGATCATCAGGACGAGGAACGCACCGACGGAGAAACCACCCAGCGTGCCGAACTCGAGGAAACTACCGTAGAAGCCACGTTTGTGGTCGGGGGAGTACTCGGCCATGAAAGTCGCTGCGCCACCGTACTCACCGCCGGTGGAGAACCCCTGGATCATGCGCAACAGCACGAGCAGCAGAGGTGCCCAGAACCCGATCGACTCGTACGACGGGACCGCGCCGAGCAGAACCGTCGAACCACCCATCAACAGGATGGTGAGCGCCAGGATCTGGCGCCGACCCAACCGGTCGCCGAGTGGACCCCACACGAAACCGCCCAGCGGCCGCATGACGAAGGAGACCGCAAAGACACCCAGCGTGAGCAGTGTCGCGGATTCGAGATCGCCGGGGAAGAACGAATCGGCGATGTAGGTGGCCGTGTAGGCATAGACGCCGTAGTCGAACCACTCGGTGAAATTACCCATGGCCGACGCACCGATGGCGCGCCGTATCTTCGCCGGCGGCTCGTCGTGAGCGTCCGGCTTGGGGTCGACAGAACCGTTCTTCACTTTGGTCCCCCCTGCGATCGAGGTCAGTGCCTCGGCGGATACCCGAGTCGACAGTCAGGCGGACAATCTGCTGAGCGGGCGTACCGACGAGGCATAACCGTGCCCGCTCACGCCGGCCCGCTGCGGAGTCGACGGTTGCGGCGGTGGCCTCCGGGATCGTCGAGATAGCCCTGCATCACGTTGTATCCGCGGATTAGCACCTCGCTGTCGTCGGCGATGCTCACTTCCACACCGTCGCAGGGTTTTCCGACGGTCGTGGCGATCTGTTCGATGCGCACTGGGAGGCGGCCGACAAGGTGCTCTCGCGGCAAGCAGGCGCGCGGAAAATAGGGCACAGGGGAAATCGGGACGGGTAGTTGTCACTGCAGCGCCGAACGTTTGCGCGCCCTGAAGACAGTTGCACGCCGTCCGAAGGCGTGCTTCTGTCCGCGGACCGTGCAAGCCTGCTCGTTCCGGGGTTGCGGTGATCTCCCTCTGCGGGTCCGGACGGACGTTTGGATGTGCTCCCGACGGGAAGCCTTCACAAGTCCTGCCCCTCCGACGCCGGGAGCACCTGTGCCTGCAACGACCGCGACCGTTTCGCCCACCGACGCCGCTCGGCTCCTCGGGCAGGTGGCCGTGCCGTTCGTGGCGGTGGGACCGATCGCTCGTCGGCGTTGGGCGATGAAGCTGCTCGAGAAGAACCAATCCGATGCCGGCGTCGTCCGCCTGGTCGCCGATCTACGGAAGCGGCACGGTGACGGACCGGTGGTCGTGCCGATCCCCGGCCGCACCCTCGCGATCGTCCTGACGCCCGAGGATGTGGACCGGATCCTGCGCACCGACACGGCATCGTTCACTGCGGCCAACAAGGAGAAGGTGGCCGCACTCAGCCCGTTCCAGCCCAACGGTGTGCTCATCTCCCGAGGGAACATCCGCGCCCAGCGACGCGCGTTCAACGAGTCGGTCCTCGAACCGGAACACGCCCTGCACCGTCTCGCGGCCGAATGGGTTCCCGTGATCGAGCAGGAGGCGCAGGATCTGCTCGAGCATGCGAGGTCGCGCGGTGAACTCGACGCCCCGGATTTCGTGAAGACCTGGTGGCGCCTCGTTCGGCGACTCGCGTTCGGCGACGCCGCCCGCGACGACGAGAGCATCACCGACCAGTTGTGGACGCTGCGCTCGAACGGGAACTGGTCGTTCGCGCATCCGCTCCGGCACCGCCTGCGCGATCGGTTCACCCAGAACCTGCACCGTCATGTCACGGCGGCTCCGTCCCAGAGTCTGGCCGGGGTGGTCCGGGACCTCGCAGCGCCGGCGTCCGTCGACCCGATCGGGCAGATGCCGCACTGGTTGTTCGCGTTCGACGCCGCAGGCATGGTCAGCGCCCGAACCCTGGCGGTGTTGTCGACCCATTCCGAGCAGCGTCTGCGCGTCGAGTCGGAATTGTCGGGAACCGAAGCCGGGACACCGCAGGTCTACGAGTACCTGCGGGCCTGCGTGCTGGACACGACCCGGCTGTGGCCGACCACTCCGGTGATCCTCCGGGACTCCGTGGAAGAGACCACGTGGAGCGACGGTGCGGGTGGTACCTCCACGATTCCCGCCGGTACGGGCTTCGTGATCCTGTCCTCGGCCTTCCACCGCTCCGACGACCTGCCGTTCGCCGACACCTTCGAACCCGAGATCTGGCTCGACGGCCGCGCCGAGCGCTATCCCGCGCTCGTGCCGTTCAGCGCCGGACCGACGGTGTGCCCCGGGCGCAGCATCGTGCTGTTCGCGGCGAGCACCTTCCTTGCGACTCTGCTCCGGTCCGCCGAGTTCACCGTGGTGTCGGATATGAAGCCGGATCCGGCGCGTCCGCTGCCCGCGACGTTCGACAATTTCGGTCTGCGTTTCGCGGTGCGGTAGGGCTCTCTCGGCTGGGGCCGCAATACCGCCTCGATACCCCCTCGGAGATTGTTCCCCGTTATCCGATGGCGTGACGTCACTCACGGTTCACCCCGGTTTTGCGACCAACGCGTGAGGTCGATGGTGGCGATGTGAATCGAGTAGGGCAAATCGGGCGCTTTTTGTCCGATACCGGTCGGTTTGGAGTCAAGTCGACACGCTGAGGTCGTCAAAGGTCGAAGTACTCTGTGATGGAATCGTGACCCTTTCGTTACCGAGGGCCTGTCCCAGAGGAAACTGCTGTGATCCGAAATCCTGAATCCACCCACACCCGAGAAGCCACCGATCTGCGACGGCGCGCAACCCGCGCCGGCAGGTGGATGGCAGTCGCGGTCCTCGCGAGCGCCGTCACCGTCGGCGGAACGACGGTCGCGAACGCCGCAGGCGACCGGGTCCGCGTCGAGTCCGCCACCGCATGGACGGGCGCCGGGGAGAACCTCTCGACCGCACCGCAGGTGCTGAAGGTCGCCGGTGTCGACGCATCCCACTACACCGAGAAGCTGAACCGCGCCGCCGAGAGGGAAGCACAGCGTGTCGTCGAGGCGATCGCTGCCCAGGAGGCAGCACAGCGTGCCGAGGCCGAGCGGATCGCCCGCGAGGCCGCCGAGCAGGCCGCTCGTGAGGAGGCCGCGCGTCGCCCCGCGCTCGCCTTCCCCGCTGCAGGAACGCTGACCTCGGGCTACGGTCCGCGCTGGGGGACCAACCACAACGGTATCGACGTCGCCAACTCGATCGGCACGCCCATCCTCTCCGTCACCGACGGCGTCGTGATCGAATCCGGTCCGGCCTCGGGCTTCGGCCTGTGGGTGCGCATCGCGCAGGACGACGGCACGACCGGTGTCTACGGCCACATCGATCAGTCCCTCGTCTCGGTCGGCCAGCACGTCCGCGCCGGTGAGCAGATCGCCACAATGGGCAACCGCGGCCAGTCCACCGGCCCGCACCTGCACTACGAGGTGTGGCAGCCGGGCGGCGCCAAGGTCGACCCCATCCCGTGGTTCCACGCGCGCGGCGTTCCGGTGCCGAGCTCGCACCTCGGCTGATCCGGTAGGCGACAGCCCGAGAACGGCCCCCGAAACGAACGCCCCCGAAACGACCACTGCCCCGACGCTGTCCGCGTCGGGGCAGAGTCGTGCGTGGAGTTACCAGATGCGCACGCGCTCCGAAGGATCGAGATACAGCCTGTCGCCCTCGGTGACGCCGAACGCCTCGTAGAACGCGTCGATGTTGCGGATCACGCCGTTGCAGCGGAACTCCGGCGGCGAGTGCGGGTCGACGGCGAGGCGTCGTGACGCCTCCTCGTCGCGAACCTTCGTACGCCACACCTGCGCCCACCCGAAGAACACGCGCTGCAGTCCGGTCAGGCCGTCGATGACGGGCGCGGGCTTGCCGTCGAGCGCGATCTCGTAGGCCTTCAACGCGATCGACAGGCCACCGAGATCACCGATGTTCTCGCCGATCGTGAAGCTGCCGTTGACACGCTGTCCGGGAAGGGCCTTCGGCTCGAACTCGTCGTACTGCGCGATGAGGGCCGCGGTGCGCTTGCCGAACTCCTCGCGGTCCGAATCGGTCCACCAGTTCTCCAGATTGCCGTCGCCGTCGTACTTCGCGCCCTGATCGTCGAATCCGTGGCCGATCTCGTGCCCGATGACCGCGCCGATACCGCCGTAGTTCGCGGCGTCGTCGGCATGCAGGTCGAAGAACGGGGGCTGGAGAATCGCGGCGGGGAAGACGATCTCGTTCATCCCCGGGTTGTAGTAGGCGTTGACCGTCTGCGGGGTCATGAACCACTCGCCGCGATCGACCGGACCACCGAGCTTGCCGAGATCGCGGTCGTATTCCGCGGCGTACCCGCTGCGGTAGTTGCCCACCACGTCGTCCGGGGTGATCGTCACAGCGGAGTAGTCGCGCCAGGTGTCGGGATAGCCGACCTTGGGGGTGAACTTCTCGAGCTTGCGCAGCGCGGCCTCGCGCGTGGCCGGGCTCATCCATTCGAGGTCGGTGATGGACTGCCGGTACGCCTCGGTGAGATTGTCGACGAGCACCTGCATGCGCGTCTTCGCCTCGGCGGGGAAGTGCCGTTCGACGTAGAGCTTTCCGACGGCCTCGCCGAGCAGGTCCTGCACGAGCGACACACCGCGCTTCCAGCGGTCGCGGATCTCCTGCGTACCGGTGAGCGTGCGGCCGTAGAACGCGAAGTTCTCGTCGACGAACGCCTCGGACAGGTACGGAGCCCGCGCGCGCAGCACCCGCCACACCGCCCAGGCCTTCCAGTCGTCGAGGTCCTCGTCGGCCCACAACGTCGCGAACGTCTCGAGGAAGCTCGGCTGACGAACGACGATCTCGGCCCACTGTTCGGTGGTCGCGCCGGTCGCGGTGATCCATCCCGTCCAGTCGAACTGCGGAAGATCGGTGCGCAGCGAGTCGAGGGTGAGCAGGTTGTAACTCAGGTCGGCGTCGCGACGCTTGACGACGTCCCAGTGCCCAGCGGCCAGCCTCGTCTCGAGCGCGACCACCTTCGCCGCGTCGTAGGGCAGGTCGGCGAGGGCGAACATCCGGCCGATGTGGGCGGTGTACTGGTCACGGATCTCGGCGTAGCGGTCCTCGCGGTAGTACGACTCGTCGGGCAGCCCGAGCCCGCCCTGCGAAACGTGCATCAGGTACCGCTCGGAGTTCTTCGAATCGGTGTCGACGTAGTGTGCGAGCGCACCCGTCACGCCGGCGCGCTGCAACCCGCCCAGTACTGCCGCGAGCGCGGCGCGGTCGGCAGCGCCGGAGACCGCCCGGAGTTCCCCGCGGATCGGATCGAGACCGGCTGCCTCGATCGTCGCGGTGTCCATGAACGAGGTGTACAGGTCGCCGATCTTCTGGGCGTCGGTGCCCGGCTCGGCGCCGGACGCCGCGGCCTCTTCGATGATGGTCCGCACGTCGACCTCGGCCTTGTCGGCGAGCGTGCGGAAGGCTCCGTCGAGCGCGCGGTCGGCGGGGATCTCGTGTTCGGCGAGCCATCGGCCGTTCACGTGTTCGAAGAGGTCGTCCTGGGGGCGGACCCGTTCGTCGACGTGTCCGAGATCGATGCCGGAGCGAATCTCCGAGTTCTGCGCGAGGGTCATGCTCCCATCCTTACACCGGAAGGACAGGTCGTGCAGTCACCCTGCGGACCGGACCGCCGCGGAAGTGGGAGAACACCCTCGGGAGCGTTTACATACTCCTACCATCGCCCTCATGACCGAAGGTTCCACGACGGAGCCGCCCGTGGCGACCCCGTCCACACAGATGCTGGTCGATCCGCGCTTCATGCCTGTCGCGGATCTGTTCTTCCGGATGTTCTACAAGCCGAGCCAGGGCGGCGGCGCTCTCGCCTGCTATCTCCACGGCGAACCCGTCCTCGACATCTGGGCGGGCTGGGCCGCGCGCGACAAGCGGTGGACCCGCGACACCGTGGTGCTGTCGTTCTCCACCGGCAAGGGGGTGGCCAGCACGGTGGTGCACCGCCTCGCCGAGCGTGGCCTGCTCGACTACGACGCAGCCGTGGCCGAGTACTGGCCGGAGTTCGCCGCGGCCGGCAAGGAGACGATCACCCTGCGACAGCTCATGTCGCATCGCGCCGGACTGCACAGGTCCCGCGGTCTCGTGCCCGGCAGGGAAGGACTGCTCGATTCAGAGGCGGTGGCCGCCGCGCTCGCCGCCTCCCCACCCGATCCACGACGTTTCCACGGGCCGGGTTATCACGCCGTCACCTACGGCAACCTCGTCGCCGAGATCGCATCGCGCGTGACCGGGGTGTCCTTCCAGGAACTCGTGCGCACCGAGATCGCCGAGCCGCTCGGCACGGACGAGTTCTGGTACCACGTGCCCGAGGACCAACGGCACCGCATCGCCCGGGTGTTCCCCAAGGTCAACTTCCTGCCGGCACCGTGGACGACGGCGTCGGCGGTGCTGTCGCACGCGCCGGGCGTGCGGGGTCTCGCCGAGGCAGGCATGGCGGAGGGCTTCGACGAGTTGATGCGCAGTCCGTCCGCGCACGACGCCGTCATGCCGGGATGGAACGGTGTGTTCACCGCTCGGGCCCTGGCCCGCATGTACGCGGCGATCGCGAACGGCGGAGCGATCGACGGTGCCCGCCTGTTGAAGGAGGACACCGTCGGCCAGTTGCTCGAAGTGCAGACCCGGCGACGCGACTACGTCCTCGGCATCCGGCCCAACTGGCGGCTGGGTTACCACCCCGGATGGGTCGCCCTGAGGCAGCAGCCGCTGCGGTCGGTCGGCCACTACGGCTTCGGCGGCTCGGGAGCGTTCGCCGACCCGGAGACCGGACTGTCGGTCGCGTTCGTCACCAACCGCATGGGCAACACCTTCACCACGATCTCCGACGGCCGGTTCCCGAGGCTCGGCGCCGCGGCGGTGACGGCCGCGCGCAGAGCAGCGTGATCAGACGTCGACACCCACGTTGACCGCGGCGAGGACCCGGTCACCCTCACGTGCGGTGACCGTCGTCCCCGTCGGGTCGTGGATCGAGTCGGTGTCGTTGCGAGTGTCGCGGCCGCTGTGCTCGGTGTACGGCTCGCCCGTCCTCGTTCATGATCTCTCCTCCGTGCGTCCTCGTTCCGACCATCGTGCGTCCGGACGCTCGAGGCACGGTGCGAGAGAGCTGGGAGATTCCCGCGAATCCGTTACGCGCGGGGGAACAGCTGGACGTTGGCGTGTGCGCGCACGTAGACGGTGCCGTCGGCGGCGCACAGCGTCGTCTCGAAGGACGCGAGTCGCCGTCCGGCCCGCACCGCTTCGGATCGCAGTTCGATGACCGGCCCGGGGACGGCGGGCGAGCGGAGGTAGTCGAGGCCGATCTCCAGCACGCGATAGTCCTGATCGATGCCGGTCAGCGTCTGTGCGGCCAGGCCGGTGACGGCCTCCGCCATCGACACGAGCACACCGCCCTGCACCGAACCGATCACGTTGGCCATCCACTCGCGCGGCGACAGCCGGGCCTGCACGACGCCGCGCTCGGCGGCTGTCACCTCGAGTCCGAGCAGCCCGGCGAGCGGTCCGCGCGGAAGAGTCCCGGTGGAGATGCCCGTGACGATGTCGAGGCCGGGCAGTTCGGCCAGGATCGCCACATCGGACCACGGTTCCGGCTCGTCCCGCTCCGGCACGGCCTCCGACGCCTCGGCGCCGAGTTCCATCGGCGTGCGCCCGACGACGATGGAGCGGCCGACCAGGTGCGCGACGAGAGCACCCTGCTCGTCGCGCACGTCGGTGCCCGACACGGCGGTGGACTCGTCGAAGAACAGGCTGCTGCCGTGACCGACGAGGGCCCCCGAGGCGGGGAAGGGGTGGGCGAGCGTCGCCGTCACGTGCGACAGCACGCTCTGCGGTCGCTCACCGGTCTCCGCGAATCGCGCGATACCGGCGGGTGCGCCCGCGGCGACGTCGGTGAAGACGCCGATGGAGGCGAGCGTGGTCTGCCCGCGGTGGTCGAACAGGTGCGATCCGACGGACTGGGTGACCGAGACCGACGCGTCGTCGGCGACCTCGATGCCGACGCCCATGAAACGACCCGGACGATCGACGGTGAACTGTGCGGTCTCGATTGCCATTCCTTGCTTCTACCAGGAACAGCGCAATAAAGAGCAATCGGGGAGTGGTTCGTCCCGGTCCGCGATCACCGGTCGACCCCGCTCTGCGGTCACCCCTCGGCTCAGCTCCGTGACTGTCGGTCGCTTCAGCTCCGTGGCGTCTCCGGACCGCGACGACCCTCGAGTTCCCGGATCCGCTTCGACGCCTCCTCGAGCCGCTTCTTCCGTTCGGCGGCCTCCGACTTCTTGAGCTCTTCGTAGACCTTCTCGTCGTCGTCGCTGTACTTCAGGATCAACCGCGGAACGCTGAGCGTGACGATCAGCGACGGCCACACGATCCACGCGTAGCTCCAGTCGAGAGCGATCTGCAGGACGAGGAAGGTCACGAGCGTGACGCCGATGATGATCCAGTCCAGCGTCTCGACCATGCTGCCCCGTTCGCGGAGCGAGGCCAGTTCGTCCTCCGGGGACTGGGGTGCCGTCGCAGAGGAGCTGTCGTGGCTGACCGCCGGCGCGGAGGAGTCGTGGGTCATCCGGATGTGACCGTCGACCTGTTCGAGGGGAACACCGCCGGGTAGCCCCCGGAAGGAGGGGAGCAACGCCGAAAACGTTCGCGCCGAAGATATCTCTCCGGATCGTTCGTAGAACTCGGCGCTGTCGAGCCGGCCCGCGGCGTAGTGTTCGCCGAGTGCGTTCAACGCGTGCATGCGTTCGGCGTCGCTGAGCAGCAGGTCGTCGTGATCGGAAGTGCCGGTCATTGTTTTTCCCGCGCTTTCGGAGTCGGTTGTCGAATCCTGGTGCATCCCCGATCCTAGAGCTGATGGTCGGGCATGTCCCGGGCGAGGATGGCCGCCTGGATCCGCGATTGCAGCCCGAGTTTGTGGAGCACCCGGGCGACGTGTGTCTTCGCCGTGTTCTCACCGATGCCGAGGCGAGTGGCGATCTGGCGGTTGGACAATCCCTCGCCCAGGCACGTGAAGACCTCCTGTTCGCGTGCGGTGAGGGCGTCGATATCCGGACCGTCCGGAACATCCTCCCGCCGAGTCGATTTCGAGACAAACGCGTCGATGACGGTTCGCGTGATCTGCGGTGAGAGCACGGACTCCCCGGAGTGCACCGCCCGGATCGCGTCGAGCATGGCATCCGCCGAGGCGGTCTTGAGGAGGTATCCGGCCGCTCCGGCCCGAAGACTCTCGAAGACGTACTCGTCGATCTCGAAACTCGTCAGCACCAGCACCCGGGCACTCGTCTCCTCCGTGATGGTGCGGGTCGCGGCGATCCCGTCGACGTGCGGCATGCGGATGTCCATGAGGACGACATCCGGGGCGAGGGCGCGCGTCTGCGACACCGCGACGGCACCGTCGGCGGCTTCGCCCACCACCTCGATGTCCTCGCTCGTGTGGAGCAGGAGCCGCAGGCCCGCGCGGATGGCGCTGTGGTCGTCGGCGAGCAACACCCTGATCGTCACGTCGTACTCCTGTTCGCGATCGGCAGTTGCACGTATGTCCTCCATTCGTTCCCGTCGCGACCGGAGCGGGCGTGCCCGCCCACCGCGGCGGCGCGTTCGGCGATGTTGCGCAGGCCGTGCCCGGCGCCGCGGGCCGGTGACGGGTCCGGGGTGTCCGGGTCGCCGATCGGGTTCACCACCTCGATCCCGAGGCGGCCGTCGGCGTCGTCGAAACGAAGGGTCACCGGCCGTCCGGGTGCATGCTTGACCGCGTTCGTCAGGGTCTCCTGGACGATGCGGTAGGCCGTGAGATCGACCTCCGCGTCGAGGTCTGCGGGTGGACGACCGTCGATCCGGACGGAGGTGCCGGCGGCGCGTGCGGAGGCGGTGAGCGGTTCGAGGTCGGCGAGGCGACCCGCGGTGGTGATCTCGTCGGTGTCGTCGCTGCGCAGCAGACGCACCATCGACTGCATCTCCTGCAGGGCGGCCACGCTGCCGGAGCGCACGGACTCGAGCACGGTCAGCGCTCGGTCGGGATCGGAATCGCGGAGGCGGAGCGCGGCCTCGCTCTGGATCGCGATCGACGACAGGTGCCCAGCCACGACATCGTGCAGGTCGCGGGCCAGACGCTGCCGCTCGGTGGTGATGGCGGCGCGACGGTCCAGTTCCGCGACCCGCGAGAGAGCCTCGGCGCGTGCCCGTTCGATCTCGGCGGCGTCCCGATGTGTGCGGACGGATCGGGCCCACCAGATCGGGACGACGATCACGAGCGCGGCGATCGACACGGCCCATACGGCGATGCGCAGTTCTCCGAAGTACACACCGAGCGCGACGGCGCCGACGACGATCGGGACCAACGGGGCGCGTTCGAGGAAGCGACTGGTCCGCGCCGAGCCGAAGAGCGTTGCGGTGTACAGCAGGTCGCCGTATGCGATCCAGACCGGCAGCGAAGGGCCGACGACGAGGTCGACCAGTACCGGAACCGTGCCCAGCAGGAGTGCGAGAAGCGGTCGCGTGCGGCGCATCGTCATCGGTGCACACACGCACGCGAGCAGAACCAGCCACACCCACAGCGGCTGCGGCGGCCGATCCTCGACGAGCACACCGAGATCCAGGGCGTACAACAGCGAGCCACCCGCGAAGTACGCGAGGGCGACGAGCAGGGAGTTGTAGCGCGGGTTCACGAATCCCACTCGAATCTCGGATTCACGGTTGTCCACGGCAACGATTCGACCACAACCGGGGGAGGATCAGGGTCGGCGTCACCCGAAGTGATGAGGCATTTGCCGCCCATCGGGCGACGCGCGCGGGGGGATGTGCGCGCGATTCTGAGGTCATGTTCAGCCACATCGCCGCTTTCATCGTCGGGTGCGAGATCGCGTTCTGGGTCGTGCTCGCGGCCGGCCTCGTGTGCCGGTATCTGCTCCGGCTCCGGAGGACGGGCACGGTGCTGCTCGCCCTGATCCCGCTGATCGACGTCGTTCTGCTCGCGGCCGTCGCGGTGGATCTGCACAACGGGGCGGAGGTCGGCTGGGTCCACCGCGCCGCGGGTATCTATCTCGGTGCGAGTGTCGCCTTCGGGCCGAGCGTCGTCCGGTGGGCCGACCGGCGGTTCGCCTATCACCTCGCGGGTGGTCCGAAACCGGAACGCGCTCCGAAGGAGGGCCCGGAGGCCTTCCGCAAGGAATGTGTGGACTTCGGGCGATGGCTGCTCGCGGCCGGGATCAGTGCGGCAGCCGTGCTCGGGCTCGGGTCGACCGTCGCGAACGGCGAACAGGCCTCGGCGCTGTACGGAATCTTCCCCACCCTCGCCACGATCACGGTGATCTGGCTGATCACGGGCCCGGTCTGGGTGCTCGGTAAACAGTGACGACCACACCGCGCCGAGAAATCTCGGGGTGCGCGATGAGTTCTCACGGGGCGGCCGGTCTGTATCGGTGACACCCGCACCGCGTCCCGCACAGGACGGGCCGACCACAGGAGAAACCATGTCGCGCATGCTGTTCGTCAATCTCGCCGTCGAGAACATCACCGCCACCCGCGCATTCTTCGACACGCTCGGATTCACCTTCAACGACATGTTCTGCGACGAGAACACCGCGTGCCTGGAGATCAACGAGCAGACCTACGTGATGTTGCTCGAGAAGCCGCGATTCCGCGACTTCATCAACGACGACATCTGCGACACCACGAAGGCGCATGAGGCGCTGATGTGCGTCTCGGCCGACAGTCGCGACGGCGTCGACGCGCTCGTCGACGGCGCGATCGCGGCCGGCGGCAGCGAATGGGTGACGACCGGGGCCGAGAAGGCGAAGGAGGACATGGGCGACTACGCGTACCAGCGGGCCTTCCGCGACCTCGACGGCCATGTCTGGGAGGTCATGTGGATGGACATGTCGGCTGCGGCGCAGGCCTGGGCTCCGGAGGACGCCGAGGAGAACGCCACCGCAGAAGCCTGACCGCGACCGTCAGCGGGCTGCCGGGTCCTCCGGCAGCCCGAATCGCGCGAACAACGCCGTGGTGTCGTCGGAGAAGAAGACGGTGGCGTGCGCGACCCTACTGTCGACGATGTCGAGCACCTGCAGTTGGAAAGGGTGGTGGCGGCCGTCCTCCCCTCGCATGTACAGCCCGAACGCCGGCTGGCCGTTGGCCACGGTGGGAAGCAGTATCTGGTCGCCGGGACCCTTCGCGGGGCAGTTCTCCTTGATGAGGGTGACGATCGCCTCGGGGCCCTGGTACCAGCCTTCGAAGGGCGGCATCTCCCAGACGGCGTCCTGGGTGAGCATCTCGACGAGCGAATCGATGTCGTACTTCTCGAAGCCGTCGACCCAGCGCTGCAGTAACGCCTTCGTCTCGGCGCTGTCGGGTTCGGCGAGGTCGTCGTCCCGGACCTGGGCGTCCTTCAGCTGCGCACGTGCCCGCTGCAGAAGACTGTTGACCGCCGCCGTCGACGTGTCGAGCGCGGCCGCGACCTCGGTGGCGCGCCACTGCAGGACCTCGCGGAGCAGCAGGACCGCGCGCTGGCGGGCGGACAGGTGCTGCAGAGCAGCGACGAACGCGAGGCGGACGGAATCGCGGGATGCAGCGATGGTGGCGGGATCCGACGGATCGTCGGTGGCGTACCCCACGGGGAACGGCTCGAGCCACGGCACCTCGGGACGGGTGACCAGATCGTCGGTGGGATCGGAACGGGGCGCGCCGAGCCCGGTGGGCAACGGCCGACGGCTACGACCTTCGAGCGCCGTCAGGCACACGTTGGTGGCGATACGGTGCAGCCACGTGCGCAGTGAGGAGCGGCCCCCGAAGTTCTCGTAACCGCGCCAGGCGCGCAGGTAGGTCTCCTGGACCAGGTCTTCCGCATCGTGCAGCGACCCGCTCATGCGATAACAGTGGGCGAGCAGTTCGCGACGGAACGGCTCGGCGAGTTCCATGAAATCGGTCGACGTCGATGTCGAACCGGCAGATTCTTCGAGCAGTTGTTCGGTCATGAGCGCGATACCCCCGGCTGGTCGGACCCGAATCCGCTACCCGTCAGAGAGTAGTCGGGGGCACCGACAGAAGACAGATGATCGCCGGGTCTCGATCGGGGCGCCGGATGCAGGTACCGTGCACGAAGTCGCGCCGAGGTGAGCGCGTGGTGGACGGAGTGGGGACAGGTCGTGCACGAGTACACGCTGCGCGAAGGCGTATCCGGAGCGCGGGGTCACAGCAGGCCCGAGCGCAACGGGCCCGTCGGCCCCTTCGCCGACGTCCTTCCACCCGGGGCACTGGACGTCGAGCGGCCTCCGCTCGACCGGTTCGGGCCGGCCGAGCTCGGACGGGCCGTGGTCGTCGCCGCCGTCCTGATCGCCTTCGTGGTGTGGGCGGTGTTGCGGTGGACCGTCCGGCCCCGGCAGCACAGCGTCGTCGAAGCGGCCGCGCACGGCACCGTCGACGCCTTCGAACATCTCGGGCCGACCTTCGTGAAGCTGGGCCAGCTCATCGCGTCGTCACCCGGACTGTTCCCCGCGGCCCTCGCCGACGCGTGCCTGCGCATGCTCGACGACGTGCCGACCTTCCCTTCCGAGCAGGCCCGCGCGGTGATCGAGGAGGATCTCGGACACCGCATCGACGAGATGTTCGAGTCGTTCGACGATGTGCCGCTCGCCGCGGCGTCCGTGGCCCAGGTGCACGGGTGCGTGCTGCGCGACGGCCGACGGGCCGTGGTGAAGGTGCAGCGACCGGGGATCGCGCACCGCATGCTCGTCGATCTGCGCGCCGCCTACATGGGCGCGAAGCTGCTGCAGCTCTTCGAGTTCTTCCGTATCGCGAACACTCCGGGGATCATCCGCGATCTCTACAACGCGACGATGACCGAGCTCAACGCGGCGGTCGAAGCGGATCGTCAGGATCGTTTCCGCCGCAACATCTCCGCGTTCGGCGACAACGTCTACGTCACGGTGCCCGAGGTGTACTGGCAGTGGTGCGGTCCGCGGGTGATCTGCATGGAGCGCCTGCAGGGCAAGCCCGTCGACCGGGTGGTGCCGGGCCAGGACGATCTCGACACCTCCCTGCTCGTGCGCCGCGGAGTGAAGGTGTGGATGGAGGCGGTGCTCTGTCACGGCCCGTTCCACGGCGACGTGCACGCGGGCAATCTCTGGCTGCTCGACGACGGACGTGTCGCGCTGCTCGACTTCGGCATCGTCGGCGAACTGCCCGAGAAGTGGCGCGCGCTGCTGCGGGCGTTGTTCCGCGCGGCCCTGCTCGACGGGGACTTCACGGCGGTCGCGCAGAGTGTGCGGGCGCTCGGTGTCGCCGCCGACCTCGACGTCGACGACGCGGCGGTCGGCCGGCAGGTTGCCGAGATCTTCGGTCCGCTGCTCGGTCAGGACGTGGGGGAGTTGCGGCTCAGCGAACTGATCGGTGCGCTCGTCTCGCTCGGCCGCAAGTGGAACACGTCGACGCCCGAGGAACTCGTGTTGTTCGGGAAGCAGCTCGGATATTTCGAGCGCTACGCGACCGCGCTGGCGCCGGGCTGGGTGCTCGGCCGCGATCCCTTCGTCTTCCGGAACATCTTCCCGGACGAGGTAGCCATAAGAATCGCCGAATCGAACGTGAGCCTGCCCGACTGAGCCACGAGCCCGTTCGGTCTTTACAGGATCCGACCGGCCCCGTAATTTGAACGATCGTTCGACCAAATTATGGTGCGAGCCACACACTGGCTACCGGAAGGACCGCGACCGCATGGCAACTTCGCAGGACGTCGTACTGAGCACGCGCGACGGAAACGTCGTGACCTGGACGATCAACCTTCCGGAGGCGCGCAACCCGATCTCGGGTGACGACGTCGTCGACCGTCTCGTCGAGCTCGTCGAGGAGGCCAACCGCGACATCGACACCCGCGTCGTCATTCTCACCGGCGCCGGATCGGCCTTCTCCGCCGGCGGCAACGTCAAGGACATGGACGAACGTCGCGGCATGTTCGGCGGCAGCCCCCACGCCCTGCGCGAGGGCTACCGTTACGGCATCCAGCGCCTGCCCCGCGCCATCTACCACTGCGAGGTCCCGATCATCGCCGCGGTCAACGGACCGGCCGTAGGCGCCGGCTGCGACCTCGCGATGATGTGCGACATGCGGATCGCCTCGTCGAAGGCGTTCTTCGCGGAGAGCTTCGTCAAGCTCGGCATCATCCCCGGCGACGGCGGCGCCTGGCTGCTTCCGCGCGCGGTCGGGGCGGCGCGCGCCGCCGAGATGGCCTTCACCGGCGACCGCGTCGACGCCGCGACGGCATTCGACTGGGGCATGGTCTCGCAGGTCGTCGAACCCGAGCAGCTCCTCGACGCCGCGAATGCGCTCGCCGCCCGCGTCGCCGTCAACCCCCCGAGCGCACTGCGGATGACGAAGAAGTTGCTGCGCGAAGGTCAGCGCGTCGATCTCGACACGCTCCTCGAACTGTCGGCCTCCTTCCAGGCGCTCTCGCACCACACCGAGGACCACCGCGAAGCCCTCTCGGCGTTCCTCGAACGACGCACCGGCGACTTCACCGGCAACTGACCTTCCCCTCTCCTTGCCCCCACACCCCGGAGGACAAGCCATGCAGCGGACGATCTTCACCGAAGAACACGAGCAGTTCCGGAAGATGGTGCGCGACTTCATCGAACGTGAGGTCGCGCCGTATCGCGAGGAATGGGACGAGATGGGTCGCCCGCCCCGCGAATTCTTCCGCCGGCTGGGCGAACTCGGCATCCTGGGGATCCAGGTCCCCGAGGAGTTCGGCGGAGGGGGCGAGTCCGGCTTCAAGTTCAACACGATCGTCTTCGAAGAGGTTGCGCGCGCCGGAGTCTCGTTCGGCTCCTACACCGTGCACGCCTGCCTGATCCTGCCCTACCTGCTCGAGTACGCGACCGAGGAGCAGAAGCAGCGCTGGCTGCCCGGCTTCGCCGACGGCTCGATCATGACCGCGATCGCGATGACCGAGCCCGGCACCGGCTCCGACCTCGCCAACATCGCGACCTCGGCGAAGCTGTCCGAGGACGGCAAGCACTACATCATCAACGGCGCGAAGACCTTCATCACCGGCGGCGTCACCGCCGACCTCATCCTCACGGTCTGCCGTACGAGTCCGTTCGATCCCGAGAACCGCCGCGGCGGCCTGTCGATCATCGCGGTGCCCACCGACACCGAGGGCTTCGCGGTAGGCCGCAAGCTCGACAAGATCGGCCTGCACCAGCAGGACACCGCCGAGCTCTCGTACACCGACGTGAAGGTGCCGGTCGAGAACCTCCTCGGTGAGGAAGGCGCGGGCTTCGGCTACCTCACCCACAACCTGCCGCAGGAGCGTCTGAGCATCGCTCTGAACCAGGTCGGCTTCGCCGAGGCCGCCATCGCCCACGCGATCGCATACACCAAGGAACGCAAGGTCTTCGGCAAGCCCGTCGCCTCGTTCCAGAACACCAAGTTCGTGCTCGCCGAGTGCTCGGCCGAGACCCAGGCCGCGCGTGTCTACGTCGACCACTGCCTCGAACTGCTCGACCGCAAGGAACTGACGGTCGCCGATGCGGCCCGCGCGAAGCTGTTCTGCACCGAGGTCTCCGGTCGCGTCATCGACAAGTGCCTGCAACTGCACGGCGGCTACGGCTACATCACCGAGTATCCGATCGCCCGGCTGTACGCCGACACCCGCGTGACCCGGATCTACGGTGGCACCAGCGAGGTCATGAAGACGATCATCTCCAAGGATCTGGGGCTGTAGGCATGTACCCGGGCCGTTACGCCGCCGTCGCCCCGGATCGGCCCGCCGTGCACGAGGCCGCGACCGGCCGGACACTCACCTATCGGGAGCTCGAGGGCGCGTCCGTCCGGTTCGCGCACTGGCTGCGCGCACACGACGTCGGGAAGGGCGACCACATCGCGGTCGTCACCGTCAACGACGCCACTGCGTTCGAACTATACTGGGGGGCAGTTCGTTCGGGCGTCTACGTCACCTTCGTCAACACGCATCTCGCTCCCGTCGAGGCCGCGTACATCGTCGACGACTGCGACGCGAAGGTGCTCGTCGTCTCGGCGCCGCTCGCCGACCTCGCCGAGGCGATCGTGCCGCTCACCCCGAAGGTGACGCACCGTGTCGCCTTCGACGAGAACACCGTCTACCTGTCGCCGGCACCGATCTACCACGCCGCGCTCTTGCGGTACGGCGTGTCGGCGCAGGCGCTCGGTGGCCCGGGCACACTCGGCCTGGCGCGCATCTGCGACGAGAACGGCAATCGGCTACCCACCGGCGAGATCGGCACCGTCTACTTCGAGCGGGACGACTTCTCGTTCGAGTACCACAAGGATCCGGACAAGACGGCGTCCACCAGGCACCCTTTCGAGAAGAACTGGTTCACCACAGGCGACGTCGGATATCTCGACGAGGACGACTATCTGTTCCTCACCGGAAGGGACAAGTTCACGATCATCTCGGGCGGGGTGAACATCTACCCGCAGGAGATCGAGAACGTCCTCGCGCTGCACCCGTCGATCGCGGATGTCGCGGTGGTCGGCGTGCCGGATGCGGACCGCGGTGAACGTGTCGAAGCGTTCGTGCAGCTCGTCCCCGAGGCAGAGGGATCCGACGACGCCGAGGACGACATCATCGGGTTCTGCCGGGAGCGCCTCTCGCGTTTCAAGTGCCCCCGGCACGTGCGGTTCGTCGACGAACTGCCGCGCACGCCGACGGGCAAGATGGTCAAGGGCAGGCTCGGCGAGCTGATCGCGCAGTACGCCGATACCGGAGCGTTGTCGTGAGAGTGCTGTCGCCGAAGCAGCGCGTCTTCATCGAGGCGGGCCGGAAAGAGTTCGTGCGCAACGGATACGGCTCGTCGTCGATCCGGACCATCGCGCAGGAGGCAGGCGTGAGCCTGTCCGCCCTGTACTACCACTACAAGAACAAACAGGATCTGCTGCTGGCGATCCTGCTCGACGGCGTCGACACCTACGACGCGGTCTGTGACGCCGAACTCGCCCGCGTCGGCGACGATCCGGTCGAGCAGATCCGCGCGTTCGTCAAGGGGAACGTCATCTTCCGCACGCAGTTCCCCGAGCAGGGACGCATGATCGCGACGGAGGTGCGCAATCTCGAACCCGAGGGTGCGCTGCTGTACGAGGAAGGCCGGCGCGCCGGCCGAAGGCGGATCCGCGACATCATCGATCGCGGTGTCGCACAAGGTGTCTTCACCACGAAGTATCCCGACGACTGCCGCCGATCGATTCTGGCGATGGTCTCGGCTATCGCCAACTGGTACGACCCCGCGGGTCCGGACGGCCCGGACGAGATCGCAGAACGCTACGCGGACCTGTCGCTGGCGCTGCTGTGTCCCACCATCACCGGTGGAGAAGGAGATCAACGATGAGTGCACGACTCGTGCCGAGGGCGGGCACCCCCGACCCGGCACTGACGGAACTCCGTGCCGAGGTACGGGCGTTCCTGAAGGAACAGATCGACGCGGGCGTGTTCACCCCAGGCATCGACACCTGGCTGACGCGATGGAACCCCGAGTTCACGCGCGCACTCGCCGCTCGCGGTTGGGTCGGCATGACGATCCCCGTCGAGTACGGCGGACACGGACGAACCTTCATGGAGCGCTTCGTCGTCACCGAGGAGCTGCTCGCGGTGGGCGCGCCGGTCGCCGCCCAGTGGGTCGCCGACCGCCAGGCCGCACCGTCGCTACTGAAGTACGGCACCGAAGAGCAGAAGCAGCGGTTCCTGCCGGGCATCGCGGCCGGTGAGATCTGCTGGGCCATCGGAATGTCCGAGCCCGACTCCGGATCCGACCTCGCGAGCGTCAAGACGAAGGCCACGCAGGTGGACGGTGGGTGGCGGATCTCCGGCACCAAGTTGTGGACGTCCGGGGCCCACCACGCCGACGCCTTCTTCGGCCTCGCGCGGTCCGCCCCGCTCGATCCCGCGCACCGCCACGACGGGCTGAGCCAGTTCATCGTGCTGCTCGACTCCCCGGGCGTGACCATCCGGCCGATCCTGTCGATGTCCGGCGACCACCACTTCAACGAGGTGCTGCTCGACGACGTCTTCGTCCCGGACGACCTGGTGCTCGGACAGATCGGCGCCGGCTGGGAACAGGTGACGAGCGAGCTCGGATACGAGCGCAGCGGTCCCGAACGTTTCCTGTCGACCTTCGGGGTGCTCGAATCCCTCGTACACGGTGTGGCCGACGGCAGCGTCGAAGCGGACACCCGCATCGGAGCGACCATCGGGCGCATCGCGGGTCTGCACCGCATGTCCACCGCGGTCTCCGAGTCCCTCGAACGTGGCGAGAACGCCGAACTCGCGGCGTCGGTAGTGAAGGTGCTCGGCACGAAGACCGAAGGGGACCTGGCGGATCTCGCCGACGAGGTCGCGGGATACACCGCGGCCGACGCACATCTGGCCGAGCTCGTCCGGGCAGGAGTCATGCAACGACCGGGCTTCACACTGCGCGGCGGCACGAGCGAGATCCTCCGCGGGGTCATCGCACGAGGATTGGGGATGAGATGAGCGGGCAGGACGCACTGCAGTCGACGGAACTGCGCGACTTCGCACAGATGCTGTCCGAGGTGTTCACCTCGGGCGACGACCACCGCATCGGTGACGTCGTCGAACTCGATCGTGCCCTGTGGAGCACCCTCACCGAGCTCGGCCTCGATCGGCTCACCGGTTCGGAGGACAGTGGTGGAAGCGGCGCGGGATGGCTCGAAGCCGCCCTGCTGCTCGAAGCTGCCGGCAGTGCTGCTGCTGCCGTGCCGGTGGCCGAGAACGATCTGCTCGCGGGTTGGCTCCTCGAGCAGGCAGGCCTCGAGGCGGTGCCGGCCGTGCGTACCGCCTCGGTGCTCGACGCCGACGGCCGCGCACGCCACGTGCCGTGGGCCCGGTTCGCGGACTCGATCGTCGTGTTGTGGGAGTCACCGCAGGGATGGCAGGTCGCCGAGGTCGCTCGCGGCGATGTCGAGATCGTCGAGGCCGTGAACCTGGCGGCGGAGCCCCGCGACCACGTGTGCGTCGACCTGTCGGCACTGTCGGGACGTGACGTTCCGGCGGGCACCGCCGACGAGTTCCGCTACCGGGGCGCGCTCGTCCGTGCGCTGGCCACCGCGGGTGCGATGGATCGGGTTCTCGAGCTCGTCGTCGATCACACCACTGCCCGCGTGCAGTTCGGTCGTCCGCTGGCCAAGTTCCAGGCGGTGCAGGCGCTCGTCGCCGACATCGCCACCGAGGCCTCGCTCGTGCACGCCGCCGCGGATGGTGCGGTCGATGCCGTTCTCGCCGGTGGTTTCGATGACGCGTCGACCCGCTTCGCGATCGCGGCGGCCGCGTCGTGTGCCGGGCATGCGGCGTCGGTCGTCGCCCGCAACGCGCATCAGGCGCTCGGTGCGATCGGCTTCACGATGGAACACGAGCTGCATCGGCACGCCAACCGGATCCTGTCGTGGCGCAGCGAATTCGGCACGGTCGCGTCGTGGGATTCCGAACTGCTCGCCGCGGCCGGTGAAGCCGGGGACGTGTGGGCGTTGATCACGGGTGGCCCGGCACGCTGACGAGCACGAGACATGTCGGTGCATGCTTCAACGCGGTCTTATCGATGTCGTTCACAGGGGCGAGGACTGCACACCACGCGTCCCGGGATCTTCGAACCAGTAGCAGTGACAGTTCACGCCACCGGGGATCTCCCCGGCATCTCCGCAGCGTGGGACGGGGGCGAACCACTGCTGGTACCGGCCGGATTCGGATCGGATTTCGCCCTCGCAGCACCGACCCGTCGACGCAGAGCAAGGGTGACCGTCACGGCTTGCCAGAAGAGAATGCCGACCAGAATCGACAGGGCGAACGCCAACCAGGGATGGTCCTCTCGCAGCGGCAGATACACCTGGAAGTGCGTCAGGTAGATGTAGAGCGACGCGCTCGCCAGCACCCCTGCGATCCGGCTCAGCACAGGTGGGCAGGGAACGGACTCGAGCCACACCAGCAGGCCCAGCCCACCGATGACGAGAAGTTCTCGCTGGAGATCACCCGAGAAGTATCCGGGCACCGTGGCTGCGATCACCGCCGTGACGATCATTCGGTGCCACACGGTCGTCGACGTAGCGGCAGCCCAGCCCAGGGCGAACAACCAGAAGACCATCGACGCGCTCAGAATCAGATTGTTGCCGTCCCCGAGCTCGATCACCCGGTAGCGGGGGAGCAGACCCACACCCACCAAGGCCATCGCGAACCAGAACGAGTGCCTGCGCTCAACACGGTCGATGAGCGGGATGGACAACACCGCGATGACTACGAGCAGGATGTACACGATCGCTTCGATGAACCAGTACCGCCATTCGGGCGTCCACCCGTCGGGGCCGAGAATGCCGTTGAGCAACAACGCACTGGTCACGAGATAGTCCCCGGTCAGTGCGATCACGACGCCGAGCCACACCATGCTGGGTACGGCAATTCGGGCGACGCTGCCCAGGACATGTCGCACCCGTTCGGTACGGGGAGTGGCGAGATGAAAGCGTGCGAAGTTGTATCCGGCGACCCCCAGCAGCACATGCGCGCCGCCGAGAACCCCGAACAACCGGATGTGCGAACCGACGATCAGCACGATCGCAACAGCGCGGAGCAGCACGTTGGTCTCGACCGCCCGCCACCATCGTCGCCGGGGCGTAGGCACGAAATCCTTGATCGCGGTGGTGTGCCAGTTCTGGGGTAGATAGCCGAGCATGCGCTCGAGCCGCAGAGACATCTGCACATAGGACAGCGAGTCGCCGCCCAGGCTCACGAACGAGCTGTCGTCGGTGACCTGCCCACTGTGCAGCACCTCGGCATACAGGGTCCGCAGGGCGGCCGTGTCCACGACGGTGCTCTCTGCCTCGGGTGAATCGGGCGTCGCGTGGTGCACGAGCTCGGCCACTGCCCGAAGGTCGGGTTTGCCCGTGCCGGTCCGCGGAAGCTCGTCGACGAGACACACACGCACGGCCGCGACGGGAAGACCACAGGCCCGTGCGCTCGCGGACCGGATCGCCTCGAGATCGCTCGCACCCTCGACCGCCACGATCATGTCGTCCGTCCCGCCGACACAGCATGCTGTCAGTCCCTGTTCGGCGAGGGTCGACTCGACCTGCTGCAGGTCGATCCGTAGCCCGAAGATCTTGACGAAACGGCTGCGTCGGCCCACCACCTCGTACACGCCGCCGTCGATCTGCCGCGCGAGGTCGCCGGTCCGCAGTTCACCCTCGAGGACGTCCCCGAGACCCAGATCCTCGGGCGTGTGCGCGTAGCCGAGCATCACGTTCGGCCCCGTGTAGATCAGTTCACCGGTGCCGTCCGGAGCGTCCGGTATCGGCTCGAGCCGGAAGGATCCACCGGGAACAGCTCGTCCGATCGACTGCGGATAGTCGGAGGCGAGTTCCGGAGGCAGGTACGCCATCCGTGCGGTCGCCTCCGTCTGCCCGTACATGACGAAGAAATCCCAGCCCCGCTCACGGCCCGACTGCGTATAGGCGCGGACCCGATCCGGTGAGAGTCGACCGCCGGCCTGGGTGATGTAGCGCAGGTCGGGTAGGTCCAGTTCGTCGAATCCGAACCGATCGAGCAGATCGAACGTGTAGGGCACGCCGGCGAAGCTGGTGCCGCGGTGGTCTCGGAACAGCTCCCAGAACGCCGGGTCGGTCACCGAGCGGCTCGTGAGGATCACTGCGGCTCCGCGCAGTAGGTGGCTGTGGATGACAGAGAGCCCGTAGCAGTAATGCATCGGCAGCGTCGTCACTGCCCGGTCGGTACTACGGATGTCGAGGTACTCCGCGATCGACTCTGCATTGGACTGCACGTTGCGATGGGACAGGCGGACGAGTTTCGGGGAGCCCGTCGAGCCGGAGGTGCTCAGCAGCAGCGCCAGGTCGGGGTGCAGTACATGCGCAGAACCGTCACCCCGTTCCTCGATCGTCACGGTCCCGTCGATACTGCGCACCACCACGTCGGGTCGGTATGCGGCGATCAGGCCTTCGAAGGCTGCGGGGTGGTCGCCCGGCGCCAGCAGAACCGGATGTCCGGCGAGTAGGGCTGCAAGGTAGACGACAAGAACATCGATCTCGTTGGCACCTGCGATCAACACCAGTCGGCGGGTGTTGCCCAGCCGGGCAGTTGCCCGATGGACTCGGTCGGCCAGGTCGCTGTAGGTGACGGTTTCCTGCTGGGTGATCAAGGCTGGGGCGTCACCGAAGTCTTCCAGATGGAGGACGAAACGCACGCGAGGATGTTCCTTGCGGAAGAACGGGCTGAGCACCGATAGAGTGTAAGGGCTGCCAAACCTGACAACCGAGGGCTTGAATTGGCCTTTACCACCACCTTATGGGGTTCGCCCCCCCACACACACATGTCGCCGCGGTCGTGGGTGGATCCGATGCTGCAGTCGTGTCCGAGGTGTTGCGACGCGCGCACGTGGCGGGCGCACTGCTACAGCAGTCGGTTGCACGCCGGCCGGACGCCGTCACGCGCCCCTTGCTGTGATCAGGCAGCGGGTGCTGTGCCCGCGTCGCAGGGTGCGGCATCGGCTGTGACGTCGAGGTCGGGAGCGAGGATGTCGAGCAGCATGCGCACCTGGCGTGTGGGTGCGACGACGTGGAAACGGCCGGGCCGGATGTGAACGGCATCGGCGAGCATCGAGGCGACCTCGGAGTACATGAAGGTCACCTCGGACAGGTCGACGACGACGTGGTCGCCCGAGTGTGCGAGGTCGCCGAGAGTGGAGGCGAACTCCGCTCGGGCGGTCATGTCGAGATCTCCCTTCGCCCGCAGGACGCTGCAGCGACGGGAGGGCGAGTGGACGTCGAGACGGTAGCGCGGTGCTCGGGCGACCGTCTCTGCACCGACTCGTGAGAGTGCGCCGGTGTGGGTGACGATCCTGCGGGTGGTGCTCGTACGTGTGCTCATTGCGGTCTCCTGTCGGCGTGGATTTCGTGCCGTCCGGTGCGGGCTGGATCACGAGCAGACGGTCGGCCTGCTGGGGTCGTGGTGAGAACGTCGGGGTCCGGTGAGAACTCGCCTCGGGCTTGCACAGAGCCTGTCCGACGGATGTCGCTTCGCCACCACCCGTTCCATAACGGAACGATAACGAAACATCACAGTTCTGTAACGTAGGCGTTCGGAGCTGCGAAAATATCCTATGTTCCTGGCTCCGTCGGCCCGAGCGGACGATCGGTGGCCGGAGATGCGATGCTGGATCCATGAGCGCTGTTCCTGCCGACGCTGCCGCCGACGCGGAGGCCGCGTTCGGCGGCCTCGTCGTGGAGACGGAGCTCGCCCCCATCCACCGGCTCGGCAGCGGTGCGCTGTCCGCCGTCGAACTGCAACTGCGTGGTCCGGGAGGATCATCGTTGCACGATGCGACCGCTCTGAGCGAGGCCGCCCGGGCGATGCATCAGAAGTCGGAACTGGACCGGATCAAGTGGCGCAGGGCCGGACGGCAAGCCGAGTCGGCGGTTCCGCATCTGGTGACCGTCGATCTCGATTCGCTCGACGAACTCGGCGCGCCCGGGGATCGAGGGGGCCCGACCACGGTCGCTCTCATCACCGAGCAGGCGCTGATCGCCGCCCCTGCCAGGACGCTGCGCACCATTGCGGCGGCGCGCACCGCCGGCATGCTCGTCGCGGTGGACGGTGTGGGAGCGCGTGCTCAGGCCCTCGCGCTGCTGCCGCTCGTCGAACCGGATGTGATCATCACGTCGCCGGCCCTGATCGCGCGTGCGGCCGACGCCTCGACGGCGAGGATTGCCCACGCCGTCGCCGCGTACATCGAATCCAGCAGCGCGGTCGTCATCGCGCAGGGCGTCGATTCGGAACTGCATCGCCGCCGCGCTCTGGGATTGGCCGCCGAATACGGAATGGGCGCGCTGTATCCGACAGTCGGATCGACCGGTGATGCCGCGCAAGCGGATTCGGATGTCGAACCGATATCGCTGCGTCCGCGACGGGCCGTTCCCGGCGGCCCCGAACTCACTCCCTTCGCTCTGGCGTCCGAAGGACGCAGACGCACAAGTAGTTTCAAGCGACTTCTGGTGTCGATGAGCAAGCTGCTCGAGACCAACGCGGTGGGAGCCGGACCGGAGACGATCGTGCTCGGCACCTTCCAGCGCGCCGAGCACTTCACCCCGACCTCCCGGGTTCGATGGGCGCAGCTCGCCGAGCAGGTCGCCTACACCGGGGTCTACGGCGTCGGAATCGATCCCTACGTCGACTCCGCGGTACACCACGCGCCGTTGGACCCGAACGATCCGATCGTCGACGAATGGAACGTCGTCGTCCTCGGTCCGCACTTCGCGTGCGTACTCGCCGCGCTCGACATGCACACCGACGCAGAGGATCTCGACCGCGAGTTCCGCTACGTGCTGTCCTACGACCGCGGCACCGTGATCCGGTGCGCCCACAGCATCCTGGCGCGTTTCGAGGGGTGACCCGAGGGAGAGCGGCTCAGGACGAGGGTGGGACCTCCAAGGGGACCGGTCGGGGACGGGACAGGGTCGCGCGCGCCGCGCGGGCGACGGCCTCCCGGTCGTAGGAGACGACGTACTCGAACTCCCGCTCGCCGCCGGCCGTTCGACGGTGCAGGTCGAGGGCAGAGAGCGCGCACGCGAACGACTCTCCCAGGAGGATGACGTTCCACTCGTCGACGAGGGGATCGTGCGGCTCGATCGGGACGAGGTCCGGGCCCGAGGTGCTCGTGCCGAACCCGACCGCGAAGACCGCGACGTGCGCGAGGGTGTCGGCCATCGACAGCCATCGTCTGCGTGCGGCCCCGGTGAAGTGGTCGTGGTGCTGGAAGGTGCCGAGGGCGATCGTGTCGGGTCCGGCCTCCCCGGCTCGCGCCTCGAGGTCGGCGCTCATGGACACGAGCAGACCCTTGCCGCTCCGCACGCGTTCCCGACCGGCAGACAGGATGCGGAAGGGCGCGGCGGTCGCGTCGTCGAGCGGCGCACTCCAGGTGGGTTCACGGAACAACCCGCCGCGCGGCGACGAAGGGCCGGCTTCACCCTCCGCAACGTGTAGTGCTGTACCGCAACCGAAATCGATACCGTGGGCGAGGGCCGCCTCGCGATGAAGGTCGGAGTCGACGCCCTCGGCGAGAACGACGGAGTTCGTGCGCTCGCAGTGGGCCCGCAACGACAGCAGGGTAGTGGCGGCCCGCAGGTCGGATGCGACGAGCGCCTCGGCCGGTACGACGACCACCTCCGGCTCGACCAGAGCCAGGACGACCGTGGCGCGGGACGCCGATTCCGCGATGCGTACCGCCACGGCGAATCCGCGCTCGCGCACAGCGGCGATCCGGTGCAGGACCGTCGGGGGATCGGCGAACACCTCGTGCTCGTCGACCAGTGCGACGGCATCGCGTCCGGCCACCGGCCTGTGCGCGAGGTCGGTCAACGGCATCACAGCCGCGACGACCGTGCCGTCCACAAGGTCGTGGATCGTGCTCGCGTGCATGACGTGCCGCCTTCCCGCATCACGCGGCGGTCCGTCCGCCGAGCATCACGCCGGACGCGCGCAGGCTCGCAGGATCCGGGGCGTCGTCCGTTGCGGACATCCTGCCAGCCGACACGTCGGTCACGTCGACGGGATCACCGCAGATACAGGCGGACCTTGTCGATCTCGTTGCGCAGCAGGTCGATCTCCTCGGCGGTGGGATCCTCGGTCAGCGTCAGCTCGTCGGAGACCTTCAGATCCCAGCCGGTGGCGGCGCGGACCTGGTCGACGGTGACACCGCGGTGGATGCTGGTCAGTTCGAGTTCGTCGAAGGAATCTTGCCGCGACAGCACGCCCAGACTGGTGAACACCTTCGTCACCCCGCGGCCGCGGGGCATGATGCCGACGCCCGCCTCACGGGCGCGCACCGGGCTCGAGGTCGTGCAGAAGTCCAGTTCGGCGGGGAAGGCACTCGGATCGTGGCGTCGCATGATCACGAACACCTCGCCGGCGTTGGGCATGATCTCGACGGCTCCGCCGCCGCCGGGCAGGCGCACGGTGGGCTTGTCCCAGTCGCCGATGATGCTGGTGTTGAGGCTGCCGTCGCGGTCGATCTGCGCCGCCCCGAGGAACCCGACGTCGACGTTGCCGCCTTGGAGCACGTACCCGAACAGCGACGCCATGGACACCACGGATTCGGCGCCGGAGACCACGACGGAGTCGGCGATGCCCTCGGCCATCGCCTCGGGGTGCGCACCGCAGACCCCGGATTCGTAGATCAGCTCGACGTCGGGGTTCGACGTGCGGGCGGCGAGGTCGACGGCGAGGGTGGGCAGACCCACCCCGGCGAAGACCCGGGCCTTGCCGGCCAGGGCCCGCGCGGCGACGGAGACGATCAGTTCGGTGGTGGAGAAGGTTTCGGTGGTGGTCACTTTCGGCTCCCGTAGTCGACGGTCCCGGAGGGGCGCGGCGCGACCTCGAGGTCGGCCCAGTACTCTTCGCCCAGTTTCTCGAGGTATTCGGCGTGATCGGCGGTGGTGAGGACCCATTCCTTCAACCAGGTGCGCAGTTGCTGGGGGTCCTTGCTGATCGCGGTCCATCGGCGGTAGAACGCGCAGTCGCGGTCGTAGTAACCCTGCGCGTAGGAGGGGTGCGCTCCGCGCGGGCTCAGCACCACCGCGTCCACCGCGTGCGAGGGGACGAGGGTGCGGCTGGGATCGGAGCGGATCACGTCATCGTCGACAATCTCTTCGACCGCCACGATGGCCTTCTTCGCAGCGTAGACCGCTTCCTGCTGCACACCGGCGATGCCCCAGATCTGGACGTTGCCGGAGCGGTCGGCGCGCTGCGCGTGGATGATCGTCACGTCCGGGTTCAGCGGAGGCACAACGTAGACGCTGCCGCCGCTGAAGGGATCCTCGACGAGCCGGATGTTCGGGTTGATCCTCGGCAGGTCGCTGCCGGCATACGAGCGCAGCGGGAAGAAGGGCAGCCCGGCCGCGCCGGCCTGATAGCGGCAGACCATGCCGTAGTGGCTGTACTCCTCGACCTCGAGTGCGACGGGGTCGTGGCTCTCGATGCGCCGGCGGATCTCGTACAGCGACCCGGCCGAGCCGCTGGCGAAGAACGAGGCGACGAGCTTCGACACGCAGTCGGCGGCGATGAGCTGATCGGAGATGATGTCGGGGGTCATGCGGCACAACGCCAGGTCGCGCCTGCCCTGCCGGATGATCTCGTGCGCCGCGGCGAACGGGATGAGGTGCGAGAAACCCTCGAGGGCAACGGTCATGCCGTCCTCGACATAGGTGGCGATCGCCTCGCGCAGGGTCATGAGTTTGTCCGGCATACCCGGTCGTCCTCCGTGTGGTCGGTAATTCGGTGTCGGATATCAGGCGCCCGCAGGCGCAATAATCGACGGGTGGAGATCCAGCAGGTGAAGGCGTTCCTGGCGGTGGCGGAGGAACTGCATTTCGGTCGCGCGGCGCAACGGCTGCACATGGCCCAGCCGCCGCTCAGCCGCACGATCCGCAGGCTCGAGAAAGAACTCGGAGCCGAACTCTTCGAACGCAACACCCACAGCGTGCGGTTGACGGAGAGCGGTCGCGCGCTCGTGGAGCCGGCCCGGAACATCCTCGACGCCTGCCGGCTCGCCGAGATGGCGGTGACCGCCGCGGGGTCGGGTCAGACCGGCAGGGTCCGTATCGGTTTCGCCGGTTCGTCCTCGCACTATCTCGTGGGCCGGTGGGCGAAGCTCGTGCGGCGCACTCATCCCGGTATCGAATTCGTGCTCGACAGTTCGGCGTACGCGAGCGAGGCGCTCAACAAGCTGGCCGCGGGCAAGCTCGACATCGGCATCGTGCGCCTGTTGTTCTTCCCACCGGGGATCGCGTCGCGCGTCGTGGCCCGAGAGAACCTCGTCGTGGCGCTGCCCAAGGAGCACCCGCTCGCCGACCGTGAGCAGGTCCGGCTCGAGGACCTCGCGCACGAGGCGTGGGTGATGCTGCCCGCCGAACCCGGATCGATGCTGCGCGAGCTGTTGCTCCGTATCGCCCACGACGTCGGATTCACGCCCAGAATCGTTCAGAGCGACCCGGATTCGCTGTCGCTGATCGCCCTGGTCTCGGCCGGGGTGGGATGTTCGATGACGGTCTCGTCGGTCGCGGCGAACGTCATCAACCCCGAGGTCGTGTTCGTTCCTCTCGCAGATCATCCCGAGCCGCTCGACGTGCGGCTCGTGTGGCGGGAGGACGACGACAGTGCCGCGCTGCGGGAGGTTCTCCGCCTCTCCGAGGAAGCGCTGCCGACTCCGGATTGACCGGGGCCGGCCGGCGACTGCGCCGGCCGGCCCCGAGTGCGAGCGATCCGTCCTAGGCATGGACGCGATCTCGTGGGGTGTCGTCGGTTCCCGGAGTACGGCGGTCGTGCTCGGCCGCCTCCGACTGCTCGAGGGCGAGTTCGTCGGCGTCGGACTTCTCGGCGACCGAGGGGGCCTTCGGGTCGTATCCGGTGCGCTCGAGCAGTGCCAGGGTGCACACGAGGGAAACCGCTGCGTAGCAGGCCGCCGCGATGGCCACGCCGGTGACGTCACCGGACGAGTTGAGCAGGTACTGGGCGAGAACCGGGGTGCCACCACCGACGATCAGCGAGCACAGCTGGTAGGCGAGCGACAGGCCCGAGTACCGGATGTTTGCAGGGAAGGCGCGGGCCAGGATGCCGGCGATCGCGCCGTAGAACATCGAGTGCGGAATCGTCGCGAGGCACATACCGATCACGGCGACCGCGAAGGTCTCGGTGCGGATCGCGAAGAACATCGCCGGCATGAGGAACAGCTCCGGGACGATCATCAGGAGCATGGCCCTGCGCATGTCGATTTTCGACACCAGCACGGCACCGAACGGCTGCACGATGAACTGCACGACGAGGGCGATCGCGATGATCGCGAGGAAGGTGCCACGCTCGTAACCGAGTTCGCTCGTCGCCCACGACAGGGCGAAGGTGTTCTTGAAATAGGTCACCTGGGCGAGGGGCAGTGCACCGGCGCCGAGCAGGACCAGGACCCAGTGCTTGCGCAGCACTTCCTTGATCGGGAGCTTGACGGTCTTCTTGCGTGCCAGAACGGCTTTCATCGCGTCCGATTCCTCGAGCTCGAGGCGGATCACCATGCCTATGACGACCAGCGCGCCCGACAGCAGGAACGGGATGCGCCAGCCCCACATCATGAACTGCGGGGTGGGCAGCGCTGCGAGGAAGAAGAAGGCCATCGTCGACAGCAGGTTGCCGGCTGGCGAACCCTGCTGCGCGAACGCCGAATACAGGATTCCCTTGCCCTTCGGGGCGTTCTCGCTGGCGATGAGGACGGCGCCGCCCCATTCGCCGCCGACCGCGACGCCCTGCACGATGCGCAGGAAGACCAGCAGGACCGGCGCCCACATTCCGATCTGCGAGTAGGTGGGGAGCAAACCGATGCCCACCGTCGCGATGCCCATCATGACGAGCGTGATGACGAGGGTGTTCTTGCGTCCGAGGCGGTCTCCGAGATGGCCGAAGATGACGCCACCGAGTGGGCGGGCGAGGAAGCCGGCCCAGAGGGTGACGAACGCGAGGAGGGTCGCGACACCGCTCGAGAGTTCGTCCGAGAAGAAGACCTGGCCGAACACCAGCGCGGCGGCCGTGCCGTAGATGTAGAAGTCGTACCACTCGATGGTGGTGCCGATGAAGGAGGCGATACCGGCCTTGCGGGCCTTCCTCGCGATCTCCTGATCGGTGGGTGTGGACGAACTCATGCGCCCTCCGTCTGCTACGCCCCCGGACGAGGCGGGTGGAATGTGGTCTGCGTCTCAGCAGAGAGTGGCAGGGCTCGGATTTCCAGTCCAATACCCAATAGGACTCGAATCGATACCGCAGAGGTATTACTGAGGAGTCCGTGTTCGTCCTGGTAGACATGCAGCGACGCCGGATGGGGGAACCGCGAACGCGAAAGGACATCAGGTGACGAGCGACCGAACCGATCGGACCGAGGTGGAGGTTTCCGCCGGCCTGCCGCTGGAGGGCATCACTGTGGTGAGCCTCGAACAGGCGGTCGCCGCGCCCCTCGCGACGCGCCATCTCGCAGACCTCGGAGCCCGTGTCGTCAAGGTCGAACGCGTCGGCGACGGCGACTTCGCGCGCGCCTACGACGGTGCCGTGCACGGCCTGGCCGCACACTTCGTCTGGCTCAACCGCGGCAAGGAATCGTTCGCGGTGGATCTCAAGGCTCCCGAGGGCATCGATGCGGTGAAGGCGCTGATCCGCGGTGCGGACGTCTTCTTGCAGAATCTCGCTCCCGGCGCGGTGGAGCGTCTCGGACTCGGTGCCGACGACCTGCGTGCCGACCACCCGGAACTGGTGGTGGTCAACATGTCCGGTTACGGCACCGACGGACCGATGCGCGACCGCAAGGCCTACGACATGCTCGTGCAGTCCGAGACCGGCCTGTGCTCGATCACCGGCACGCCCGAGACTGCGGTGAAGACGGGCATCCCCACCTCGGACATCGCCGCGGGCATGTATGCGCTCACCTCCATCCAGGCGGCGCTGTTGCGCCGGCACCGCACGGGCGTCGGCGCGACGATCGACGTGTCGATGTTCGACGCGACCGCCGAATGGCTCGGTTATCCGATGTACCTGCAGATGTATCAGGGACGCCAGGTGCCGCGGATGGGTCTGTCGCACACCTCGATCGCGCCGTACGACAAATACCCCACCTCGGACGGCGAGATCCTCATCGGCGTGCAGAACGACCGGGGCTGGCGCACGCTCACCGATGTGCTCGGCATGCCCGAACTGGGCGATGATCCGCGCTACGCCACCAATCTCGAGCGGGTGCGTCGCCGCGAGGACGTCGATGCGCTGGTCGGGCAGGCCACCAAGCAATTCACCAGTGCGGAGCTCGACGGCAAGCTCGCCGACGCCGGTGTGCCCGCCGCGCAGCTGCGGGATCTGCGCGGGCTCATCGAGCACCCCCAGCTCTCGACGCGCGATCGCTGGCGTGAGGTGCAGACCGAGGCGGGGACGGTGCGTGGCATCCTGCCGCCGATGAACTTCCGCGACGTCGAACTGCCGATGGGCGCGGTGCCGGGGCTCGGTCAGCACACCGACACGGTGCTCGCCGCTCTCGGGCTCACCGACGAGCAGATCGCGGGCCTGAAGAAGGCCGGCATCGTCGGCTGATCCGCCCTGTCTCGTCCGCTCATCAAATGTGCGGCCATAGCGTCCGGTGCTTATAGGTATCCGAAGCGACTGGCATCGTCGATTCTGATGGATCCGCGCTGCTCAAGGATTGACGATCCCCGCCGGGTACCGAAAAATGGCCGTACAAACACTCGTTCGACGAGTGCGGGTCCGCGATGACCCGATGGGCAAGGAGGCGGCGATGTACGGATCCGGCGACCGTGACTGGGTGGTCGCGGCGCGGTGCCGCGGGGTGGACACGTCGATGTTCTTCCCTCAGCCCGAGGACGGCCGTGGTGCGGTGCTCCGGGCCGAGCGGCAGGCGAAGGAGGTCTGTCGCTCCTGTCCGGTGATCGACGCGTGCCGAGTGCACGCCGTGCGCACCGGAGAGACGCACGGCGTGTGGGGCGGCATGAACTACGCCGAACGGCGAGCGTTCGAACGTGCGATGAAACTCGGTCGCCTCCAGTCGGTCTGACGCTGTCAGCCGACATTGGTGACGGGGATCAGACCACCGGTGACGGAGGCGCCCGCATCGGAGATCAGGAACTCGATGACCTTCGCGATGTCGGCCGGCTTCGACCAGCGGCTCGTGTCGGCGTCGGGCATCGCGGCGCGGTTGGCCGGGGTGTCGATGACGACGGGCAGCAGCGCGTTGACGCGGATGTGGTCGTCGCGGTACTCGAGCGCCATCGTCTCGACCAGCGCCGACACCGCAGCCTTGGAAGCGATGTAGGGGGCGCCGCCCGGGAAGGGGTTGAGCGTCGCGGCGGTGGAGATGCAGACGATCGATCCACCGCCGCGGCGGATCAGGTGGGGCAGCGCCGCCTGGCTGACGGAATAGGCGGTGCACAGGTTGAGATCGAGCTGGGAGTCGAGGACCTCGATCGGAGTCTCGTGCACCCGAGGTCCGGAGGTGAAGCCGCCGACAAGATTGACGACGCCGAAGAGGGGAGCGTCGGGGTCGTCGCACGCCAGGTTCAGGGCGTCCTCGAGCTGTTGCTCGTCGGAGACGTCGGCCTGGACGAGTTGGAGGTTCGGATGCGTGCCCACGCGCTCGAGCTCGTCACGGACCAGCCACGGCACCACGACCCGCCATCCGGTGTCGAGGAGATGTTTCGTCACGGCGCTGCCGAGGCCGCCGGTGCCACCACTGACCAATACGGTGCGAGCCATCTGCCGGTATCCCTTTCGAGCGAGCCGTCTGCCGTGCTCCAACCGTACGTCGGTGCGCGAGAGGAACGATACCGCAGATCGGAAATGATGTTCTTTTCTGGTGGGTGGGACGGACGGCCCCTGAGCTGCAGTGACGGGTGGATGTGCTGCCCGCTGAACGACTTCGTACGAAGATCATGACGAACAAACGACGCAAAGTGGAAGGACGGTCGATGACCGACATCGAGGCAGAATTCGTTCACATCGGAGGTCTGCGCGCCTATCTGGCCAGGCCGCTCGGCGGTGCCACCGGAGGAATGCTGCTGCTGCCCATGATCACCGGCATCGACGCCCAGGTCCGCGAGTACGCGCACGACATCGCCGGAACCGGTGTGACCGCGCTCGTCTGGGATCCCTGGCACGGACCGAGCGCCGACGACACCTCGCGCGAGGAACTCGTGGAGTTGATGCGGGGCCTCGACGACGAGAAGTGCCTCGCGGAGATGGCGACCCTGCTCGACCATGCCTTCGGTGAGCTGCGCCTGGAGAAGGTCGGCGTGATCGGATGGTGCCTCGGCGGACGCCTCGCCCTGATCCTCGGCGCCCGCGACACGCGGGTCGCGAACGTCGTGGCCTACCACCCGTCGATCGCGGTGCCGCCCGCCCCGAACCACACGATCGACGCCGTCGAACAGGCAGGTCGCGTCGCTGCACCCGTCATGGTGCTGCACGCCGGCGCCGACACGATCATGAGCGCCGAGACCTTCGCGAACCTGCAGGCGACGCTGCAACAGCGCGAGACCGGCGCGACCATCACCCACGTCTACCCGGGCGCCGAACACGGTTTCTCCTCCCGCGACCGGCACGGCAATCCCGTCAACGCCGACGCCTACGCCGTGTCGTGGCCCCAGGCGTTGAGCTTCATCGGCGACACCGTCCGCTCCTGACGCGTTCGCTACAAAGTTGGCTTTCCGCTGCGGTGATTGCCGGCAATTGCTGTAGCAGAAAGCCGGTCTTGTAGCGGATGAGCAGAATTTTTCGGGAGAAACGGTTGCACATGCGCACGTGAGGGCCACGATGGAGCGCATGGCGTCGAGCGCGAAACTCGAACAGGTCGTCATCCGCATCGCCGGCGACTCCGGCGACGGCATGCAACTCGCCGGTGACAGGTTCACCGCCGAGGCGGCGGCCTTCGGCAACGACCTTGCCACACAACCCAACTTCCCCGCCGAGATCCGCGCACCTCAGGGCACTCTTCCCGGGGTCTCGAGCTTCCAGATCCAGATCGCCGACCACGACATCCTCACCGCCGGCGACCGGCCCGACGTGCTGGTCGCGATGAACCCGGCGGCCTTCAAGGCCAACGTCGGCGACCTGCCCCGAGGCGGCACCGTCATCGTGAACAGCGACGAGTTCACCAAACGGAACCTGAGCAAAGCGGGCTACGACGCCGATCCGCTCGGTACCGACGCCGTGCAGCATCTGACCGTCCACGCCCTGCCGATGAGCACCCTCACCGCCGGAGCCGTCGAACCCGCCGGTGTGGGCAAGAAGGACGCGCAGCGCTCGAAGAACATGTTCGCGCTCGGTCTCCTGTCGTGGATGTACGGGCGGCCGATCGCGCCGGTCGAGACGTTCCTCGAGCGCAAGTTCACGTCGAAACCCGACATCGCGCACGCGAACGTCCTCGCCCTGCGCGCCGGCTGGAACTACGGGGAGACCACCGAGACGTTCGCCACGACCTACGAGGTGGCCCGCGCGTCGCTGCCACCCGGCACGTACCGGCAGATCACCGGCAACACCGCCCTCGCCTACGGTCTCCTCGCGGCGGGTCGCGCGGCGGGGATGGACGTCTTCCTCGGCACCTACCCGATCACGCCGGCCTCCGACATCCTCCACGAACTGAGCAGACTCGGACGCTTCGGAGTGCACACCTTCCAAGCCGAGGACGAGATCGCGGGTATCGGCGCCGCGATCGGCGCGTCCTACGGTGGCGCGCTCGGGGTCACGAGCACGTCGGGTCCGGGAATCGCCCTGCAATCCGAGGCCATCGGTCTGGCGGTGATGACCGAACTGCCGCTGATCGTCGTCGACGTCCAGCGTGGTGGACCGTCCACGGGCCTTCCGACGAAGACCGAACAGGCCGACCTGATGCAGGCGATGTTCGGCCGCAACGGCGAATCGCCCGTCGCGATCGTCGCTCCGCAGTCACCCGCCGACTGCTTCGACGCCGCACTCGAAGCCGCGCGCATCGCCATCACCTACCGCACCCCGGTCATGCTGTTGTCCGACGGTGCGATCGCCAACGGATCCGAACCGTGGCGGATCCCCGACATCGACGACCTGCCCCGCATCGATCCGCGCTTCGCCGCGTCGCCGGGTGACGACGATCCCGGCTACCTGCCCTACGCCCGCCACACCGACACCCTCGCGCGCGACTGGGCGATACCCGGCACCGCAGGTCGCGAGCATCGGATCGGCGGACTCGAGAAGGCCGACGGCACCGGCGACATCTCGTACCACCACACCAACCACGAGCTGATGACCCGACTGCGGGTCGCGCGGGTGGCCGGCATCGACGTCCCGGATCTCGACGTCGACGACCCCACCGGCGACGCCGAGGTGCTCGTGCTCGGCTGGGGTTCGTCGTACGGGCCGATCGGGGAGGCCGTGCGTCGCGCCCGGCGAGCGGGGCATGTCGTCGCCCGCGCGCACCTCCGGCACCTGGCGCCGATGCCGAAGAATCTCGGCGACGTGCTCGGCCGCTACCGGCGCGTGCTGGTCCCGGAGATGAACCTCGGTCAGCTGTCCTTCCTGCTGCGGTCGCGGTTCGATGCCGACATCCAGCCGGTGACGAAGGTATCCGGCATGGCGTTCCGCGCCGACGAACTCCACGACGCCATCGAAGCCGAGTTCGCCGGAACACTCGCCGACACCGAACGATCCCGGACGCCGGCCGCGGTCGCCTCGTCGACGAAACTCGACCCGACAGCAGAGAGGGCACGAGCATGACCGGACTCCTCGGCCACGATCTCGGACTCCGCCCGCACACCGACGCACTCGACGGTGTGCCCCGGACGGACGACCCGCAGAAGGCGAAGGACTTCACGTCCGACCAGGAAGTGCGGTGGTGTCCGGGTTGCGGCGACTACGTCATCCTCGCGACGGTCCGCAGCCTGCTGCCCGAATTGGGTGTCCGGCGTGAGAATCTCGTGTTCGTCTCCGGTATCGGATGCTCGTCGCGCTTCCCCTACTATCTCGACACCTACGGTGTGCACTCGATCCACGGACGCGCCCCGACACTCGCGACCGGTCTGGCGGTGACGCGTCCGGATCTGTCGGTGTGGGTCGTGACCGGCGACGGCGACGCCCTGTCGATCGGCGGCAACCATCTCGTCCACGCCCTGCGTCGCAACGTGAACATGCGGATCCTGTTGTTCAACAACCGGATCTACGGCCTGACCAAGGGGCAGTACTCGCCGACCTCGGAGGTCGGCAAGGTCACCAAGTCCTCACCCGGTGGGTCGGTCGACGCGCCGTTCAACACCCTGTCGCTCGCGCTCGGCGCCGAGGCGTCCTTCGTCGCACGTGCTCTCGACTCCGATCGCGCCGGACTGACGGAGGTCCTGCGCGCGGCGGCACACCATCGCGGTGCGGCCTTCGTCGAGATCCTGCAGGACTGCCCGATCTTCAACGACGGCTCGTTCGACGTGTTGCGCAAGGACGAAGCGCCGTCGCACCTGATCCCGCTGCGGCACGGCGAACCGATCATCTTCGGCGTCGACGACGAGCGGTGCGTCGTCCGAAAGGGTTTCGGTCTGCGTGTGGCGCAACGCTCCGAGGTGGACGCCGCCGACATCGTCGTGCACGACGCGCACACCGACGACCCCGAATACGCGTACGCGCTGTCGCGGCTGTCGGACCAGGACCTTCGTTACGTCGTCACGGGGATCGTGCGGCAGGTCGGGCGGACGACCTACGACGACGCGGAGCGCGCTCGGGTGCGGACCGCGCGGGAGTCCGGCACCGCCGACCTGCAGCAGTTGTTGCGGGGCGACAACACGTGGACCGTGCCCTGATGCCCGTATCCGCTACCGTCCTGGCTATTCGCCGCCGCAATTGCTGTGGCGGATGGTCGAAGTCGTTGCGGATCGGGCATGTGTGAACAATTTGTTGACAACAACTTGCTCACGCGCCGTCCTGGGATCATGTCCGAGGAAGGTTTCACCCCACCCGATCCGCGTCGCGAACGCGCCCATCGTGAGTACGCGGGGCTGTTCCGGATCGCCGAACGGCACGGCAGCACTCCCGAACAACGGGCCAGGCAGTCGCACCCCGAGATGCTCGACCCGCTCGGCGCCATCCGTCTCGTCAAACGAGTCGACGCATAACGACGAAACCGACATTGTTCGCGATTTCCCAAACGATTTCGCGCACAACGTCGGTTTCGGCAGGGGCTGTCAGGCCATGAGTGCGGTGAACCGCCAATCCAGCACGGGCGCCGGCTCGGCACCGCCGCGGTTGCCATTCGCGGCACCGCCGCGGTTGCCATTCGCGGCACCGCCGCGGTTGCCATTCGCGGCACCGCCGCGGTGCGCGTAGACGACCGACCGCAGGTTCAGCACGCCACCGCCCTCGGCGAGGGGCTCGGCGGATTCGATGTGCAGGTCGCTGGTGAGGGTGTCGCCCTCCTGCACCGGACCGGTGTGGTCGCACGCCTTCCAACCCAGCACCGTCACGAGATTCGGCAGCGCGCGCGTCGCCTGCGAGAAGGCCAGGCCGATGGTGTGGCCGCCGTACACGAGACGACCCGACGCGCCGACCCGCTCGTCGTGGTGCGTCGCCGCGATGTTGAGGCTCAGGCGCGCGAGTTCCGGTGCGCTCGAGACGACATCGCCGCTGGACTGCAGCACGGCACCGGCGAGGGACTTGTCGAAGTGCTCGCCCGGCACCTTCGACCGGTAGACATCCAGATCCCAGTCGGCGGGCGCGGACCACTGCGGTTCGTCCTGCGGTCCGATGGCCGAGAGGTCGTCGGAGTGCACGACGCGGTCGGGGTCGGGGTTCTCGCTCAGCGGCAGCATCGCGCAGCGGTAGAAATCGAGGACGGTGTTGCCGTCCTGATCGACCGTGTTCATGCGCAACGCCGCGAGACCGGTGGGCCTGCGTCCGGGCTTCGCCGAATTCTCCTTCAGTCCAACGACTTCGGTGGTGGTGTAGAGGGTGTCGCCGATGTGCGGGAAGCGGCGGAAACGCAGGCCGCGGTAGAAGAGGTTGGCCTTGACGTGGTGCGTGACGAGCGTGGACTGCCCGATCGCGATGTCGGTGACGAAACCGGCGTGCGCGACCGGCCCACCCGCGACGGCGGCCGAGAGGTGCTTGTCGAGCGGAAGACGCAGGCGGTCACCGAGAATGCTCTGGTGCGCGGCGGCGAGGCCGTCGGTGAGCGTCACGGCGGGGGCGGTGTCGAAGACCTGGCCGACGGTCAGTTCGTCGAAATAGGGTCCGCCGACGTACGAGGTGGCCATGGCGTTCAGGCTCCGATCTTCGACAGGGTGCGGCGGGCGGCGACGGCAACGGCCTCGTCGAGCATCTGCCCGTCGAGCTGGGCGGCTCCGGCACCGCGGTTCTCGGCCTCCTCGAGCGCGGCGAGAACCTTGCGGGCGGCGTCGACCTGATCGTCGGTGGGCGTGAAGGCCGCTGCGGCAGAGGTGATCTGCGCGGGGTGGATGACCCACTTGCCGTCGAATCCGAGATCGGACACCCACTGCACCGAGTGACGGAAGGCGTCGTCGTCGGCGATGCCGAGGAACGGGCCGTCGATCGCCTGGACACCCGCAGCGCGGGCGGCGTGCAGCACGCGGTCCTGCACGTAGAGCCAGTGCTCGGGCGCGGCGGTGCGGGCGCGGCCCAGGGAGGCGCCGAGGTCGGCGTAGCCGATGATCACGCCGGCAACCCGGGGCCCGGCGACGATCTCGTCGATGCGCTGCACGCCGGCGGGGGTCTCGATGAGGGCCTGCACCGGGACGGTCGAATCGCCGAGGATGCGGTCGGCCTCGACGAGGTCGTCGGCGCTCTCGACCTTGGGGATCACGATCGAGGCGAGGGCGTCGCCGAGTGCGGCGCACGTGCGCAGGTCGTCCTCGAACCAGGGCGTGCCGCGTCCGTTGATGCGCACGGAGACGGTGCGTGCGGCGCCGTGTTCGCGGACCAGGGGAGCCACGAGTTCGCGGGCGGCGTCCTTCTGGGCGGCGGTGACGGCGTCCTCGAGGTCGAGGACGACCTCGTCGACGGCGGAGGCGAGGGCCTTACCGGCTTTGCGTTCGTCGGAGCCGGGGGCGACGAGAACGGCGCGCCGGCGGAGGTGTTGCTCGGAAGACACGGGGACCTCGGGGAGTTCGGTCGGCAATGACGGCGCTAAATGTACGGCCATTGTTGGCGGTATGCCACCCCACGGAGAGGTGTGCTCATAGGAAGGTGCAGTCGTTCGTATCGTCGAAAACTCTGCAATCACGCCTTCGAATGACGGTCTTTGCGTTGACAACGTCCGAACTCGGTCCACAAAATGGCCGTACAAAGTTGCCGGGTCCGTGTGGCCCGTCCCCAACGAAGGATGCCCCGTGACCTACCTGAACGACGAAGAGACTTTTCTGGTCGAGACCGTCCGCGACTTCATCGATCGGGAGGTCAAGCCGTCGGTGCAGGAGGTCGAGCACGCCAACGAGTACCCCGAGAAGTGGATCGAGCAGATGAAGCAGATCGGCATCTACGGGCTCGCCGTGCCCGAGGAGTACGGCGGCTCGCCGGTGTCGATGCCCTGCTACGTCCAGGTCACCGAGGAACTCGCCCGCGGATGGATGTCGCTGTCGGGTGCGATGGGCGGGCACACCGTCGTCGCCAAGCTGCTGACCCTGTTCGGCACCGAGGAGCAGAAGAGCAAGTATCTGCCCAAGCTCGCCACCGGTGAGATCCGGGCGACGATGGCGCTGACCGAGCCCGGCGGCGGCTCCGACCTGCAAGCGATGACGACGACCGCCAAGCGTGACGGCGACGAGCTGGTCATCAACGGTGCCAAGACGTGGATCACCAACGCGCGTCGCTCGGGGCTGATCGCGCTGCTGTGCAAGACCGACCCCACCGCGCAGCCGCGCCACAAGGGCATCTCCGTCGTGCTCGTCGAGCACGGCCCGGGCCTGACCGTCTCACGCGACCTGCCCAAGCTGGGTTACAAGGGCGTCGAGTCGTGCGAGCTGAGCTTCGATGGCTACCGCATCTCCGTCGACGCGATCCTCGGCGGCGAGCCCGGCAAGGGCTTCGCCCACATGATGAAGGGCCTCGAGACCGGCCGTCTGCAGGTCGCCTCCCGCGCCCTCGGTGTCGCGACCGCTGCACTCGAGGATTCCCTCGCCTACGCGCAGCAGCGCGAGAGCTTCGGTCAGCCGATCTGGAAGCACCAGTCCATCGGCAACTACCTGGCGGAGATGGCCACCAAGCTCACCGCCGCCCGGCAGCTGGCGCGCTACGCGGCGGAGAAGTACGACAGCGGCGAGCGCTGCGACATGGAAGCCGGTATGGCCAAGCTGTACTGCTCGGAGATCGCGATGGAGATCGCCCTGAACGCGGTGCGCATCCACGGCGGCTACGGCTACTCCACCGAGTACGACGTCGAGCGCTACTTCCGCGACGCGCCGCTGATGATCGTCGGCGAGGGCACCAACGAGATCCAGCGCAACGTCATCGCGAGCCAGCTCGTAGCACGCGGCGGACTGTGACGACCGGCCGCTAGGATCGGTCCGTCATGGACTACAAGGTGCGGGAAACGGAACCGGCCTACGCGCAACTCGCGCGCCAGCTCCGGGAGGCCGTCGAGGCGGGACGGTACAGCGACGGCACGCGCCTGCCCACCGAGGCCGAACTCGCCGAGGAACACGGCGTGAGCCGGCAGACGGTGCGTCGCGCCTTCCAGGATCTCGTGGCCGACGGCATCGTCTACCGCGTTCCCGGCCGCGGCACCTTCGCGAACGAGTCGGGCCGGCGCTACCGGCCCCAGCTCGGCTCGATCGAGGATCTGCTCGCGTTGTCGGCCGACACGGTCATGCAGATCGTCTCGCCGCTGCGACGCGGAGTCGACATCGACGCCGCGAGCCGGCTACGTCTCGACACCGACGTGCTGTACACGGCGGTATTCAAGCGCCTGCACGACGGAATCCCCTTCGTAATCACCACGGTTCACCTGCCCGAACCCGTCGCCGCGCACGTACTCGACTCGCCGGAGCTCCAAGCGGGTGCGTCCAGCCGGAACACGATGATCGGGCTGCTCGAACCGCATCTCGACAGTCCCATCGTCGAAGCCGCACAGTCCATCACGGTCGCGCTCGCCACCGAACAGGTGGCGACCGAACTGAATTGTGAAGTAGGACATCCCTTGCTGCGTGTCGACCGGTTGTACTCGAACGACGATGGCGTGCCCACCGAGTTGTCGGTGAGTTACTTTCTGCCCGAGCACTACACCTATCGCGTCACCCTCAGGCGAGCCGGTCTCTGACCGTCGCCGCACATCGACAGGAGCAACAATGCGGGTTCTCAACGGAATCGACGAGGTCGAGAAGGCCGTCGGCGAGCACCTCGGCTACAGCGATTGGCTCGAGATCGACCAGAAGCGCATCGACCTGTTCGCCGAGGCCACCGGTGATCACCAGTGGATCCACGTCGACCCCGAGCGTGCGAAGCACGGCCCGTACGGCAAGACCATCGCCCACGGTTACCTGACCCTGTCGCTGCTGCCGGTGCTCGGCACCCAGATCTTCTCCCTCGAGGGCCTGAAGATGAAGGTCAACTACGGCAGCAACAAGGTTCGCTATCCCGCGCCGGTCCCCGTCGGCTCGCGGATCCGTGCCGGCGCCGAGTTCACATCGCTCGAGCGCACCGCCAAGGGTGCGAACCTCGTCGTCGGATACACCATCGAGATCGAGGGTGGAGAGCGCCCGGCGCTGGTCGCCGAGACGGTGGTCGTTCTCGTCCCCTGATCGTCAGGAGATCTCGATCCGGAGGATGCGGTCGTCGTCGTCGGCCGGGCTGCCGCGACCGTCCCGATTGGACGTCGTCAGCCACAGTGAGCCGTCCGGCGCGGCGACGACGGTCCGCAATCGTCCGTACTCGCCGACGAAGAAGTCGGTCGCGGTGACTGCGGTGTTCTGCACATCAGTATCCGGGATATCGATGCGCCAGAGGCGTTCTCCGCGCAGGCCTGCCATCCACAGGCTGCCGTCGAACCATGCCAGGCCCGATGGCGACGCCTGCGAGACCGGCCAGGTGAGGACCGGATCGACGAATTCGTCGGAGCCCCCGGCCCCTTCGGTCACGGGCCAGCCGTAGTTCGCACCGGCCGTCACGAGATTCAGCTCGTCGACGTCGTTCTGCCCGAACTCCGACGCCCACAACCGTCCCTGATCGTCGAATGCGAGTCCCTGCACGTTGCGGTGACCGAGCGAGTACACCGGCGACGCCGGATCTGGGTTGTCGGGCGCGGGTTCGCCGTCGCCGGTGATGCGAAGAATCTTGCCGCCGAGTGATTCCGGATCCTGGGCGAGTTCGCGCTCGCCCGCCTCGCCGGTCGCGACGTACAGCATCCCGTCGGGACCGAAGATCATCCGCCCGCCGTCGTGGATCCGTCCGGCCGGGATACCGTCGAGGATCACCTCCGGTTCGGCGAGCGTGGTGCCGTCGAAAACGGCTCGGAGTACCCGGTTGTCGCTGCCGGTTGTCACGTACAGGTACACGAAGCGGTCGGTGTCGAAGGTCGGCGACACCGCGATTCCCAGCAGTCCCGATTCGCCCTGCGCGAGGGTCTCTCCGACGCGACCGACCTCGCGGACCTCGCCGTCGGTGATCTCGACGATCCGGCCGGTGTTGCGCTCGTTCACCAGTGCAGAACCACCGGGAAGAAAAGCAACTCCCCACGGAGTGTCGAGACCGGACGCGACGGTGCCGGTCACGCGCGGAGTACCCGTCCCGGGCGTCGAGGGCTCGGTGACGGTACGGCTCACCCGGGCGGTGCCCTCGTCGACGGACGGACTCGACGGGGACGCACATGCCCCGAGGTACACGGCTGTTGCTGCGGCGGCCAAGCCGGCGAGAAGTGTCCGCGACATGGGTCGATCCTCTCTTACCGAGGTCCGTTCCGTCGGCGAATTCCCGGCGCTCGGAGTCAGGACGAGAACGCGAGCCGGACCTGGGTCTTGCCGAGCACCCGCCGGTCGTCGACGGATACGGTGATATCGATCCGTGCGGTGCGCTCCGCCTCGTCGAGGTGGCCGACCTTCGCAGACACCGACAGGACGGCACCGTGCATCGGGTCGACCACAACGGGTCGCGTGAACCGTGTCTCGTAGGAGACGACCACGGTGGGATCGCCGAGCCGTTCCGTGAGGGTCTGCAGGGCGAGGGCTGCGGTGAGCATTCCCTGGCAGAGCACGCCGGGGAGCCCTTCGCCGGCCGCGACGACGTCGTCGTAGTGGATCGGGTTGAAGTCGCCCGAGGCACCGGCGTAGCGGACCAGATCGCTGCGGGTCACCGTCAGTTCGGTCTTCGCGATGACCGCACCGACCTCGAGTTCGTCGAATCGTAGTGCGGTGCCGAGTATCATGCGTCGTCTCCTCGGTGAAGCAGTGTCGAAGTGACCACCGCGACCAGATCGTCCGTGTCGTCCCGGATCTCGCAGATCGTGGACAGGATGTGGTTGCCGGCGCGTTCGGTGACCTCCGTGATGGTGAGCGTCGCGGTCAAATCGTCGCCGGCCACGATCGGGCGCCGGTGCTCGACCTTCTCCGACCCGTGCACCACCCGGTACAGCTCGAGACCGGTACCCGGCGTCTCCAGAAGCTGTGTCACCGACGGACTCTGGACGACGGTGGTGAAGGTCGTAGGAGCCACGACATCAGGGAAGCCGGCGGCCCGGGCTGCCTCCGGGTCGAGATGGATCGGATGCGTCGATCGGACGGCGCGGGCGAATTCCCGGATCTTCTCCCGGCCGACGAGATAGGACGTCGGCGGAAAGATGCGTCCGGCAAGGTCGGGGTTCAGCGGCATCAACGCAGCGTAGCGACGTGCGGGGAGGATCGGTGTCGTGTTCGTGACCTACACGCCGAATTCGAGGTGATCGTGTGGGGACCGTCTCGGGATCACGTGTTGCACCCTCGTGCCGCGACCTTCCATCGCTCGACTACCGCGTCGCCGGAGACCGTGATCAACTCGTCCGCGAGGTTCACGGCATTGCACACGTGGTTGGGGATCACCCGCACCCTGTCGCCGAGTTGTGGGCGGGTCGATGCCTCCGGCCACTGCACCGTCGCGTGATGCTCCGACAGTGCGGTGATGCGCGCGTCCGGTTCCCCGAGGATGCGTCCGTACCCCGTGGCCCACGCGGCTCGATCGGCGCCGAGCGCCTTGGAACCGGCATCGAGCACGATCACCTCGTCGCGAGCGGAAACGACGGTCGCCAGGGCGGTCAGCGCGATGTCGGATTCGCTCACCGCGCCGAGTTCGAGTTGCTGCGCATCACCGAAGACGTACACGCCGGGACGCAACTCGGTTGCAACCGTGGGCACGTCGAGATGTGCCGTGGGGGAGGAACCCCCACTGATCACGGTCGGCTCGATCCCCGCTGCTCGTAGCGACGCCGCTGCTGCCGCCAGTGCGTCGGCTTCCTCCCGTGCTGCGCTGTCGGGCGCGTCGGGTGCGTACGAGTGGCCGGGGAAGGTGAAGACGCCGCGCACGTCGAGGCCCGCCTCGCGGGCCGCCGACGCCACGGTTCCGGCCTGTTCGGGCAACACGCCGGTGCGGTGGTGCCCGCTGTCGATCTCGACGAGCACCCCGATCGCGGTGCCGGCGTGCTCGACGAATTGCCGGGCTCCGGTCGCGGAATCGATCCCGACCGTCAGGCGCACCCGGTCGGTCAACGCGCGCAGCCGTGCACCGCGGGCAGCGTCGACCCACAGCGGGTACGCGACGAACAGGTCGTCGAAACCCTCGTCGGCGAAGACTTCGGCTTCGGAGACGGTCGCGACCGTCAGGCCGCGGGCTCCCGCACCGAGCTGGCGTCGTCCGATCTCGGAGCACTTGTGCGTCTTCGCGTGGGGTCGCAGCGACAGGCCTCGTGAGGCGGCGGACTGCGCCATCCGCGCGATGTTGCGGTCGAGGATGTCGCGGTCGACGAGCAGTGCCGGGGTGGTGTCGAGGTCCATGGCCGAACCGTAGACCGTCGGAACCGGGAATTTAGAGAGTGCGCGGCCTCTTTTTCATGTACCCTCGCGCCATGAGTGGTGTGGATCACAATTATGGGGATTTCGACGTCATCGTCCGAGGTGGTCTCTGGTTCGACGGGACGGGCGCACCCGGCGTCGTCCGCAACCTCGGTATCCGCGACGGAGTCGTCGTCACCGCGACCTCCGACGACCTTCCTGCCGGCCCGGACACCGAGGTCGTCGACGCGCACGGCCGCTGGGTGATGCCGGGCTTCGTCGACACCCACACCCACTACGACGCCGAAGTGCTCGTGGGTCCGGGTCTGTCCGAGTCGGTGCGCCACGGCGTCACGACCGTGCTCATGGGCAACTGCTCGATCTCGACGGTCTTCGTGCCGCCGGTCGACGCTGCCGACCTGTTCGGTCGCGTCGAAGCACTCCCGCGCGAGCACGTCCTCTCAGCCCTCGAGAAGTCCAAGACGTGGAGCACGCCCCGCGAATACATCGAGGCGCTGAACAAGTTGCCCCTCGGCCCGAACGTGACGGCCTTCGTGGGACATTCGGACGTCCGCGCGTCGGTGATGGGGCTCGGACGCTCTACCGAGTCGGCGAACCGACCGACCCGCGCCGAACTCGCCGAGATCGACGCCCGCATCGAGGACGCCCTCGACGCGGGCTTCCTCGGCGTGTCGACGATGACGAACCCGTGGGACAAGATGGACGGCGACCGCTATCGCTCGCGCACCCTGCCGTCGACCCACGCGTCGTGGTCGGAATTCCGCCGCCTGCACAAGATCCTGCGCCGACGCGGTCGCACCCTGCAGGCCGTGCCGAACCTCAACACCAAGTACGACGTCGTGTTCTTCGCCCTCGCCGGCACGGGCATCGGGCGCAAGCCGATGAAGACGTCGGTGCTCGCAGCGGCCGATACGAAGGCCGAACGGTGGGTCAACCGCATCTTCGGTCCGATTGCATTCGCGGCCAACCGGATCGGCAAGGGTGCCTTCCGCTGGCAACACCTGCCCACGACCTTCGAGGTGTACTCCGACGGCATCGACCTCGTCGTCTTCGAGGAATTCGGATCAGGCCGTGCCGCACTGCATCTGCAGGACGAACTCGTCCGCAACGACCTGCTGCGCGACGAGGCCTACCGCCGCTGGTTCCGGCAGGACTTCGAGAAGAAGTTCTCACCGCGCGTGTGGCACCGCGATTTCGACGACACCCGGATCGTCGAATGTCCCGACGCCTCGCTCGTCGGCCGGTCGATCGGCGACGTCGCGCGCGAGAGGAAGCTGCATCCTGTCGACACCTTCCTCGACCTCGTCGTCGAGTACGGCAGGAAGTTCCGGTGGCACACCGTGATCGCCAACGACCGAAGCAAGGTCGCCGACCGGCTCATCCGCACGCCCGGCGTCACCGTCGGGTTCTCGGACGCCGGCGCCCACCTGCGGAACATGGCCTTCTACAACTTCGCGATCTGCCTGCTCCGCCGCGTCCACGACGCCGAGAAGGCGGGCAGGCCGTTCCTCCCGCTGCCCGAAGCCGTCCACAAGCTCACCGGCGAACTCGGTGACTTCTACGGAATCGACGCCGGCCACCTGCGGGTGGGCGACCGCGCCGACTTCGTCGTCGTCGATCCTGCCGGACTGAACGCCGACGTCGATGCCTATCACGAGTCGCCGCTCGAGGAGTTCGGCGGAATCCGCCGCATGGTCAACCGCAACGACCGCGCGGTGACGGCGACGGCGGTCGCCGGCCGGGTGGTCTTCCGCGACGGCGAGTTCGTGCCCGGTTACGGACATACCGTCGGCACCGGCCGGTTCCTGCGCGCCGGGGTGGAGGAGCGCGGACCCGCGCCGATGCGCATCTCGGCGGGTGAGCCCGTCGCGTGAGTGCATCCGTAGTACGCCGTACCCAGCAGGAGCGCAGGGAGGAGACGATCGGCCGCATCCTCGACGCGACCATCACTGCCCTCGCCGAGCTCGGTTGTACCGCGACCACGATCGGTGAGGTGTGCCGGCGCTCGGGGGTGTCGTCGGGTGGGGTGTTCCGGCACTTCCCCACGCGACTCGACCTGATGATCGCGGCGGCCGACGCCGTCCGGGAACGCCAGTTCGCGAACTTCGAAGCGGGTCTCGCGGCGCTCGGTGACGAGCACGCGGACATCTCCGAGTCGCTGCGGGTGTGCCTCGAACTGCTGCGCACCGCCTGCCGGGCCCCGATGAACGCAGCCTGGTACGAACTGCTCGGCGCGGCGCGCACCGACCCGGCGTTGCGGGAGCATCTAACGCCGATGGCCGAGCGCTACCACGCCCAGATCGTCGATCTCGGCAGGTCGCTGCCTGTCGCGGCACGGTTCCCGGCCGACGTCTTCGACACCCTCCTGCTGTCGCTCGTGCACATGTTCGACGGCGAAGCGCTGGCGTCGACGGTGCATCCGCAGCCGGAACTCGAGGTGCGACGGATCGAACTGATGGCCCGGATGTTGGCGCTCGTCACATCTGACATAAGTTCGAATAATGAGCAATAGTGGATCTGCTCCTCAGTGGTTCGTCGACGCCCTGGCCACGCCCGTCGAGACCGGGAAGGTCGAGGCAGCCGGTGCGACCATCGCCTACCGGGCGTGGGGCGAATCCGGTCTGCCGGGCATCGTGCTGGTCCACGGCGGCATGGCGCATTCGGGGTGGTGGGACCACATTGGCCCGCAGCTTGCCGCCGGACGTCGTGTCGTCGCGCTCGATCTGAGCGGTCACGGCGACAGTGACCACCGCGAGCACTACACCCTGGAAGCGTGGTCCGCGGAGGTCGTCGCTGCGGCCCGCGCCGGCGGTATCAGCGGTCCACCGGTCCTCATCGGTCACAGCATGGGCGGGATCGTCTCGTTCGCCGCCTCACATCTCCACGGCGACGAACTCGCCGGTGTAGTGATCATCGATTCGCCGATCCGCGACATGACGCCCGAGGAACTCGAGATGCGCGCGAAGGCCGTCGCGAACGCCGGACCGCCGAAGGTGTACGCCGCGGCGGAGGACGCCGTCGCCCGATTCCGCCTCGTGCCGCCGCAGGACGACGCCGAACCCTACGTGCTCGAGCACATCGCCCGCGGATCGCTGAAGCAGGTCGACGGCGGCTGGTCGTGGAAATTCGACAATCTCCGCATGGGACGTGAGGGGCGCCGTAGCCTCGAGGCGATGAGTCCGGGATGCGCCGTCGCCTACTTCCGCTGCGAACGCGGCATCATCGACGACGCGCTCTACGGGCGGATGGTCGACAATCTGGGTCCTGATGCGTTGTTGATCGATCTTCCGGCCTCGGGCCACCATCCGATGATCGATCAGCCGCTGGCCGTCGTCGCCGCAGCCCGGACGCTGCTGGCAGCCTGGGGGAGATGACCGCATGAATCCGCTCCGACCGGTCGCCGTCCGTATCGGAGCGTTGCCGTGGTTGCCGCGGTATTCACAGCCGATCATCGCGGTGGACAAGACCATCCAACGGGCCACGCGCGGCAAGGTCACCCTGCTCGCGATCGCGGGACTGCCCTCGCTCGTGCTCACCGTGAAGGGCCGCAAGAGCGGGGTGTCGCGGTCCACACCGCTGCTGTGTGTGCCGCACGACGGGGGATGGCTCGTGGTGGGGTCGAACTGGGGACACCCGAAAGCCCCGTCCTGGGCGATCAACCTGCGCGCGGCCGACCAGGCGCAGGTGCTGTACGACGGGCACGAGCACGCGGTGTCGGTGCGGATCACGGAGGGCGACGAACGCGCGCGGCTGTGGCAGGTGCTGCTGGAGACGTGGCCGAACTACGCGCTGTACGCGAAGCGCACCGACCGGGTGCTCCCCGTCTTCGTACTGACGCCGCTCGAGTCCTGATCGCAGGTCAGAGCGGGCGGTCGGCTTCCTCGACGCTCACCGGCCTCCGCCGTTCGCGCAGCAGGTGCCGCGCCGCCCAGTCGAGCCAGAACCCGAGGAAACCGATCACGACGATCACGGCCATGACCTGGTCGTAGGCGAGCTGGTCGCGGGCGTTGAGGATCTGGTAACCGAGACCGGACCGCACGCCGAGCATCTCGGCGGGGACGAGCACGACCCACGCGATACCGAGACCGACCCGCAGACCGGTCTGCACCTGCGCGCGGATGGCCGGCAGGACGACGGTGGTGAGCAGTTCGAGTCGCGTCGCACCGAACGAGCGGGCCACCATCAGATAGCCCTGGTCGATGCCGTGCACACCGGCCGCCGTGTTGATGACGATCGGCCAGATCGCGGCGGCGGCGATGAGGAAGAATACGGGCTGGTGGCCGATGCCGAACAACGCCACGGCGATCGGCGCCCACGACAGCGGCGAGATCATCCGCAGGAACTGCATGATGGGCATCGTCGCGCGCTCGACCAACGGGTTGAGTCCGATCAGCAACCCGAGCGGGATGCCGAGCGTCGCGGCGATCAGCAGACCCACCAGCAACCGCCACAGGCTCGCGAGCGTGTCGGGCAGCAGGACGCCGCGTGCGAACAGGTCGACGATCGCCGGGAAGACGTACTGCGGGGCGAAGTCCCGCACGAGCGAATCCGGCGCGACGAGCACCGTCGTCACCAGCCACCACAAGGCGATCGCGATGACGATGGCGACGGCCTGGGGGACGAGGGGCAGCTGCCGGACGGTGCGGGCCGTCTCCGGCGCCGTGCCGGTCGGGGCGCTCACGAAGGATCGACCTCCTCTGTGCGGGTGAGATCGGCGGGAAGGCCGAAGGCATCGGTGCCGTCGACGCGGGTGAGGGATGTGCGGACGAAGCGGTCGTCGACGAGGTCGTCGTGCACCGTCGCAGGGTCGAGACGAGAGAGGAACCGTGTGTCGCCGTCGACGACGGTGTCGTGCATCGCCTCGATCAGTGCCGCGGTGAAGGTCGGGAAGGGGAACGGCTGGTACCCGATGCGTTGCGGCTGCCACTGCGGGTGCATCGTGCCGGCCTCGCGGTCGGGATAGGTGAGGGCCTTCGTGATCGCGGGCAATGGCTGCGGAAGGTATCCGGCGGACAACATCGCGGCCGCGGCCTGACGGTCGGCGCCGATCTGCAACTGGGCGGAGACCACCGAGTCGGTGAGGGACTGTACGGCGACGGGGTCGCGTTCGATCAGGTCCTCGTGCACGAGCAGGGCGCAGCACGCGTGGTCGCGCCACACATCACCGAGGAAACGGTGGATCCGCCCCACCCCGCGGACCTCCGCGGCGGCGTTGAACGGATCGGCGACGGTGAACGCGGCGATCGAGCCGTTCGCCAGGGCCGGGATCATGTCGGACGGACCCATCACGACGAGGCCCACGGTACGGGCGGACTTCGACGGCGCCTCCCGCACGACCGGTGTCAGTCCGTGCGCCCGCAACAGCTGTTGCAGAGCAATGTTGTGGATCGACCACCAGAACGGGATCGCCACCGTCTGACCTGCGAGATCGCTCAGGTCGGTGATGTGCGGGGCGACCGTCAGCGCCGAGCCGTTGGTGTGGTTCCAGCCGAGGATCCGCACGGAACTACCCAGGCTGTACCGCAACTGGACCGCCATGGGCATGAGCAGGTGCACGACGTCGACGCGCCGGCTGATGAAGGCTTCGGCGAGCGACGCCCAACTGCGGAAGAGCACCGGCTTCGCGGAATCGACGACGCCGGAGGGATACAGGCTCGACCCGTGCGCGACGAGCAGCGGCGCGGCGTCGGTGATCGGCAGGTAGCCGATGCGCAGTTGCCCCGTGCGATTGGCGCGGTCGGTGGTCGCGGTGCGCGCGAGGTCGATCGTGCCGGCAATACCCCCGGCTGCCGCGAGGCCGAGCGCACCGCGCATGAGGGTGCGACGGCTGAACAGAACCGGATCGGTCATGTCGCGGACAGCGACGAATCGCGGTAGTGCGCCAGGATGGCCGGACGCAGCGCGTCGCGGTCGAGCGCAGACATGCCGCCGAGCGCCCATTCCTGCTGCACCACACCCGAACTCCCGAACAGTGCGATGCGGTCGGCGAGTTCGAGCGCCTCGTCGATGTCGTGGGTGACGAGGACCGTCGTGAAACCGAGATCGCGCGCGAGTTCGCCGAGCCACGACCGCAAATCGGAGCGGGTGGCCGGGTCGAGGGCGCTGAACGGTTCGTCGAGCAGCAGCAGTCGCGGACGCACCGCGACGGCGCGGATGACGGCGATGCGCTGGGCCTGACCACCGGACAGCTGGTCGGGGTAGTAGCCGGCGAGCGCGGAGAGGCCGAAACGCTCGAGGAGCGAATCGGCGTAGGCGGTGTCGAACCGCTCGCGGTGCGCGGCGAACCGTCCACCGAAGGCGATGTTCTCGCGCACGGTGAGCCACGGCATCAGGAAGGGCTGTTGGAAGACCATCCCGGTGTGCGGACGGTTGTCGCCCTCGGTGTCGGGCCAGTCGACGGAACCGCGATCGAGGTGATCGAGACCCGCGACGATCCGCAGCAGCGTCGACTTGCCGCTACCGCTGCTGCCGAGCACCACGAGGAACTCGCCGGCCGCGATATCCAGATCCACCCCCTGGAGAACCGGGCTACGGCGACCGGCGAAACTCTTGTATCCGTTCGCTATTCGTACTGCGACAGTTCCCACCGCAGCTGTCCTTCCGACGGCGATTGAATGGGCAGGAAGGCCGCCTCACGGAATCGGCGGTTGGTGGCGCTGGCCGTCGCGTATCCGGCACCGCCGCGCAGTGTCGCTTCGAGGCGGGTCGCGGCGACGGCGACGACCGAACCGTCGAGACGCAGGCGGATGAACTCCGCAGGAGCGATCGAGGTGGGATCGGTGGCGAAGCGGTACAGCCGTTCGCGCAGTGACTCGTACTGCGCCGAAAGCTCTTCGTACTCACCGGTGAACTGCTCGCCCAGTCCGTGCAGACGGCCGACGGCCTCAGTGAGCGATGCGCGTGCCATGCCGACGCAGAACGAGGTCTGCAGCATCATGAAGGTGGGCCGGATCGAACCGCAGAAGTTTGCGAGATCCTCGGTGAGGATGTGCGACTGCGGAATCCGCACACCATCGAGCTTCAGCGAGGTCGACGACGTGGCGCCGAGTGCGAGCAGTTCGGGTGAATCCGCGATGGTGATGCCCTCGGCGTCGGCGCGGACGACGGCGACGAGGCGATCACCGTCGGCGGTGCGGGCCGGGAAGACGATCACCGAGTCGGGAAAGACGTTGGACGCCCAGTGGATCGGGCCGGTGACGGTGATGCCGTCGTCGGTTCGTTCGGCGACGAGGGGGAGCTCGCCGAGACCGGCAAGATGCTTGAGCGCCGCGGCCATGGCGGTGACGCCGATCGTGCGGCCGGACGCGAGGTCGTCCCGGTAACGATCGCGCAGGAACTGCGGTGCGCGATCGATGTATTCGAGCGCCATGCGCTGCGCCCACAGCGAGAAGCCGACGGTGAGCGATTCGGCGGCGACCTCGTCGATGACCGCGACCATCTCGGAGAGACACTCCCCGCTCAGCCCCTTGCGGAGCAGGCCGAGCTCGCCTGTACGGGCGATGTCGGTGCGGATGTCGGTTTCTCCGCGATCGAGAGCAGCTGCGCGATCGCGTACGAACTCTGCGATCGCCGCGCGCTGTTCCTCGCTCGTCCGGTCAATGGCCGCGGTCATCGGATGCTTATCCTTCGAGGGAGTGGAGACGGTCGATGGGCGTGCTGACGACCTCGCGGGCGCGCACGACGGCGGCCTCGTCGGGGGCGTTGTAGAAGCACAGGCACTTGTCCATGTCCTCGCGGACGTAGGTGCGCAGGAAGCTCACCTCGGGGACGTCGGCGTACTTCGGTGAATTCGCCTTCTTGCGCGCGAGGTAGGTCTCCATGTCGATGGTGTCGGGGATGTCCCACTCGACGAGGTAACCGGCCTCGGGGCGGGTGGCCTTGATCTGGTCGAGCTCGGCGCCGACCAGACGGACCTCGTTCGGGCCGACGATCTCGGCGACATCGAGGGAGGCCGACTCGAGCTGGGCGGGGCGGCAGGCGTCGAACTCGGCGATCGCGAAGACACGCGTGCCGCCAGTGGTGACCTGCGATTCGATCAGTTCGCCGCCGGCGGCGACGACAGCATCGTCGAAGGCCTTGATGGCAGCTTCGGCCTGGCCCTCGGTGGGGACGAGTTCGTAGAGATACAGCGACATGGGGTCACCTTCCGGGAAAGCGGGTTGGAACTGTGACCGGTCCGGGCACGGCGGGGCGCCGTTTCGTCTTCGGACGGGGCGACTACGGCATGCGGCGCACGCAGACGAGGCCGGTCAGAGAGAGGAGCGACAACACGCAGCAGTCGACACCCGCACGAGATCCACGTGCAGGCGGCGAGTCAGAAGGCTGTGTGTCACGTGCTCCACCGTACTGTGAATAGAACGGTCTGTCTATCGCGCCCTGTCCGTTACTCTGGGTACGTGCGTACGTTCGTCGAGAGTGAATCGATCGGCACTCCGAAGGGCACGGCCGGTCCGAAGGGGAGAGCCGAGCGATCGCCGTCCAAGCCCTCACCCTCCACACGTCTGCTCGACACCGCGAGCACGCTCTTCGCCGAGCACGGCATCCGTGCGGTGGGCATCGACCGCATCCTCGCCGAGGCCGGCGTCGCCCGCGCGAGCCTCTACTCGTCGTACGGGTCGAAGGATGCACTGGTGCTCGCCTATCTGGAGGATCTCGACCAGCGCGACCGGCAGCGGTGGCACGCCGCCGCCGAACCGCTCGACGATCCGATCGCGAAGATCCTCACCTTCTTCGATCTCGCGATGCAGTCGGCGCCGAAGAAGAACTTCCGGGGATGCCAGTACGCCAACGCCGCGACGGAATTCCCCCAGGAGCCTCTCGAACCGGTGCTCGCGCACCGGGAATGGCTGAATTCGACGCTCGTCGACCTGCTGAATCTCGCCGGGGTGACCGAATCCGAGGTGGTGGCCGGGCGCGTGCAACTGATCTACGACGGTGCCTTGTCCGGCAGCAAGTTCGAGCACTCCGTCGAACCGATCCGGCTCGGCCGCGACATGGCTGCAGCGGTCATCGAGACGCATCTCCCCCGCTGACCCGGGGTCCGCGTCGACCTGTGGACTCAGCCTGCCGAGTTGCTCCGTTGCTGTGTGCGGCGCTCCGTGGTCGCGGAGATTGCCGGCCGCGGCACGAGAGCGCGGAAACACACGCTGGCCAACACGAAGGTGCCGAGCGTCCCCAGCACCGCGGCCACACCCGTCGAACCGGGACGGTCGTCGATGGTGTAGTCGGCCAGTGCGCTGTCGGCGAGCCGATGTTCCTCGACGTCCCGTGCCATGCAGTCGCCTGTGAGATCCTCGGCGAGCGAGTCGATCTCGCAGCCGCGTGAGGTGGCCACCTCGAGAGCGCCGGGGGTGTCGACGGCGAGCGGCGCGAGGATCCCCGCGACGACGAGCGAGGTGAACGCCAGGCCGATGAACAGCGTCCCGCGAGCGCGCGGACGCGGAGGCGGGGGCGGCGAGGCGGTCGTGTCGAGAGGATTGACCGGAAGCCGGGTGAGATGGACGGATTCCGGGGAGATCCGCGCAACGGCGAGCACGACGGCGGCCGTCACCACACCCTCGACCAGCCCGACGGGAATGTGCGTGGCGTAGAGGAATCCGATGTTCGACACCGGAACCGCAAAGGTGCCGCCGAGGGCGTACTCGACGACGAAACCCGTCACCGCCGCGAGGACCGAGACGAACCCTGCGACGAACGAGACCAGACCGAGCATGACGAACCGCCGCACCCCGTGGTGTTCGCACAGTGCGCGCAGCGCCGTCGCGGCGAGGAAACCGGCGGCGATGGCGACGAGCACCATGTTCGTGACGTTGGCGCCCAGTGCCGACAGGCCGCCGTCGGCGAAGACGAAGGCCTGCACCACGAGGACGATCGTCAATGCGACCGCACCCACGAACGGGCCGAGCAGGATCGCCGCGAGCGCGCCGCCCACGACGTGGCCGCTCACGTCCGGCAGCACCGGAACGTCGACCACCTGCAGGGCGAACAACAGGGCGCAGACCACCGCCGCAGTGGGCACCGACCTCTTGCTCAGGTCGCTGCGTGCGTACCAGGCGGCGATGCTGACCCCGATCACGGCGATGACGAAGAACCACGCGGACGCGCGGTCGGCGATCAGGCCGTCGCCCATGTGCAGGGCGAGGACGTCCGTGCCGGCGAACCCACTCGTATCGACCATCTCCGATGTCCCTCCCACCGACGGAGTGCTCTGCGGCGAAGGCTAGTACCGGCATCGGGGGAGGCGGAGCGTTTTCGAGAGCTCGGCGGGACGGGAGCCTGGGCAAAAAGTGAAACCCGTTCTATATTTGCGCCATGTACGAGTGGTCCGACACAGACCTCATGTTCCGCGATGCGCTTCGCGGTTTCATCGAGAAGGAAATCCGCCCGCACGTCGACAGTCTCGAATCGGGAGAACTGCCGCCGTACGACATCATCCGGAAGTTGTACGCGACTTTCGGCATCGACGAGATGGCCCGTGAGTCGCTCGAACGCGCCCTCGCGAAAGAGGAACGCGGAGAGAAGCCTTCGGGGTCGTCCGGTGGTACCGGCGGGTCGCCGGGGATGGCGGCGTTGCTCAACATCGAGATCGCCGGGGTGAGCCTCGGGCTCATCGCCTCGCTGGGCGTCAGCCTGGGCCTGACCGCGGGCACGATCCGCAGCCGCGGCACCCTCGCGCAGAAGAAGCGATGGCTGCCCGAGTTGGTGACCTTCGAGAAGGTCGGAGCGTGGGCGATCACCGAACCCGATTCGGGTTCGGACGCCTTCGGCGGGATGAAGACGACGGTGCGCCGCGACGGGGAGGACTACGTCCTCAACGGCCAGAAGACCTTCATCACCAACGGTCCGTACGCCGACGTGATCATCGTGTACGCGAAGCTCGACGAGGGCGACTCCTCGGTGGATCGCCGCGACCGCAAGGTGCTCGCATTCGTGCTGGACAAGGGCATGGAAGGGCTCACCCAGAGCCCGCCCTTCAAGAAGATGGGCATGAACTCCTCGCCGACGGGCGAGCTGTTCTTCGACAACGTGCGCCTGACCCGCGACCGGCTGCTGGGTGAGACCGAGGACGGCGGTCGCAGCGACGGCAAGGACAGCGCGCGCGAATCCTTCGCCACCGAACGTATCGGCATCGCCTATCTGGCCCTGGGCATCATCGAGCAGTGTCTGAAGCTGTGCACCGAGTACGCGAAGTCGCGGAAGCTGTGGGGCAAGGAGATCGCACAGTTCCAGTTGATCCAGCTCAAGCTCGCCGAGATGGAGATCGCGCGGGTGAACGTCCGCAACATGGTCTTCAGCGCGATCGAACGCACGCAGGCGGGGAAGCCGGTGAGCCTGTCGGAGGCGTCGGCGATGAAGCTGTACTCGTCGCGGGCTGCGACCGAGGTGGCGATGGAGGCCGTGCAGCTCTTCGGAGGAAACGGATACATGGCCGAATATCGCGTCGAACAACTCGCGCGTGATGCGAAATCGTTGATGATCTACGCCGGTAGTAACGAAATTCAAGTAACACATATCGCGAAGGGATTGCTCGCACAGTAAGCCCTGAATACGACCGCTCGAAATTAGCAAAAAGGACAATTTTCGGAGGGGGGATGACAATTCCCCCACTGTGTCGACTATTGTTCGCCATGAGAAAAGTTATGCCGGTCGCCGACGAGGGGAGCGACCGGTCCGGAGGGGAGTCCGAGCGGAAATCGGGGGAGCGATGTACGCGGAACGAAGGGACGGCGAAAAGCCGTCGGTCACGACGGACGGCAGGAGCGCTCGCGCAGAGCGCACCCGGCAGGCCGTCATAGAGGCTCATATCGCGCTCATCAGGGCGGGAGAGCTCAAACCCACAGGGGCGCAGATCGCCTCGCGGGCCGGGGTGTCCCTGCGATCGTTGTGGGGACACTTCGGCGACCTCGAGACATTGTTCGCCGTCACCGGCGCCGAGCTGATGCGGCGCCAGGTCGACGCCTACGAGCCGATCGATCCGTCGCTGCCGCTCGAGGAGCGGATCGACGCCTACTGCAGGCAGCGGGCGGAGATGCTCGAATACATCGCGCCGTTCGCACGGTCGTCCGAGATCCGGGTGCCGTTCTCGCGCGAGTTGCAGCGCAACCGCGTGCGTTATCTCGACCGGGCGCGATACGAGATCGGGGCGTTGTTCTCCGACCAGTTCGAGGGCGTCGACGGCACCGTCCGCACCCACATCGAGAACCTGCTGGGTGTGTCGACGACCTGGCCCACCTGGGTGTCGCTGCGGGACGTACTGCGTTTGCCGGTGCCCGAAGCCGTCGAGGTCATGAAGCGGTCGGTGTCGGCGCTGCTCGCGGAGGCATCCGGAGCCGGCCGGCAGCAGGCGGTGGCCCGTGTTGCGCAGGAGAAGGCCGCGGTCGCACCGCACCGGAGGGCGCAGCAGTCCCGGCCGGTGCCGGCGATGACACCGCGGGAACAGGTCGTCGTCCCGGCCTGAGCGCCCGGCCTGAGCATCAGAGCGTGTCGGTCGGTTTCCGACCGGCGCGTGCCGAGAGAAAGGTCTCGACCGCAGGCAGCGCGGCCGAGACCGTCTCGGCATGGTCCACCCCGCGCAGGATCGCGAGTCGCGCACCGGGGACGGTGCGCGACAACGCGCGGGTGTCCTCCACGCGCAGGCGATCGTCCGACCCGACGACGGCGAGTACGGGCACGTCGATGTCGGCGAGCATCTCGTCGTCGATCCCCGGTTCCCGATCCGACCGGCGGAAATAGGCGGCGAGAGCCTGCGCGTCGTTCTTCAGGAAGGCCGAGCGCGTCGCGGGATCGACCGGCGTGCGACGCCGCTCCTCCCAGGCACGGACGAAACCGTCCATGCCCTCGCGCTCGAGCACGTCGACGGTGCCGGGGAAGAACATCGCGTCCATCGATCCCGCCTGGGGGCGTGCGCTCCCGCCGAGCAGCGTCAGACTCGACAGTCTGTCCGGAGCGTCGACGGCGAGCGCGACTCCCGCACGGGCGCCGAACGAATAGCCGACGTAGTGCACCCGGTCGACCCCGGCCGCATCCAGGACGGCCAGCAGGTCCCCGACGATCGCGTCCATCGCGTAGGCGTCCTCGTCGTGAGGGGTGTCGCTGCGGCCGTGCCCACGCAGGTCGGGCATGACCAGCCGGAAATCCCCGCTGAGTGCCTTCACGTAGCCGAAGGCCCGCCACACCGCCGACGACAGGGCACTGCCGTGGACCAGCAGCACGACCGGTGCCCCCTCGGGACCTGCCGTGGTGAACCGGATCCGGGTGCCGTCGGCGGGATTCGTCGCGTGGCTCATCCCAGCAGTATCGCCGAACGGCTCACCGCCCGAGCTCGACCGACCGATCCACCTCCACCTCCTCCAGGAATCGTTCGTCGTGCGAGACCACCACGAGCGCACCGCTGTAGGCACGCAGGGCCTGGGTCAAGTGCGCGAGACCGGCCAGGTCGAGGTTGTTGGTGGGCTCGTCCAGCAGCAACAACTGCGGAGCGGGATCGGCCGCGAGCACGATCGCGAGCGCGGCCCGCAGTCGTTCCCCACCCGACAGTGCCCCCACGGCGACCTCGGCGTGCCGGCCGCGGAACAGGAAGCGCGCCAGACGTGCCCGCACCTGCTGCGGAGTCAGGTGCGGCGCACGATCCTCGGCGTTCTCCGCGACCGAACGATCGTCGTCGAAGATGTCGAGCCGCTGCGGGAGCAACGCGAAGGGAACGTGGGGTTCCGCCTCGACGATGCGGTGCAGCAGGGTCGTCTTCCCCGACCCGTTGGGGCCGCGCAGCGCGATCCGTTCCGGCCCGACGATCTCGAGCGGTGCGTCCGCCACACGCCGGCCGGGTGGAACCGCGGTTCCGGGCAGGTCGATGCGGATCTCCGGATCGTCGCGCACGGCGTCCTTCGCGCGATCGAGGTTCTCCCGTGCAGTGGTCAGATCCTCCTCGTGCTCACGGCGGAATCGCCCGGCGGATTCCTGCGCCTGCCGTTTGCGCGCGCCCATGACGATCTTGGGTTCGCGCTTCTGCTCGTACATCTTCTGCCCGTAGCGTTGCCGCCGGGCGAGCGTGACGTGCGCCGCCGCCAATTCGCGTGCCTGGCGCCGCACGTCGTTACGGGCGTCCCGCACTGCGGCCCGTGCCGCCTCCTGCTCCTCCGCGACGATCCGTTCGTACTCGCCGAATCCGCCGCCGAACAGGCGCAGAGCCCCGTTGCGCAGTTCGGCGATCGAGTCCATGCGGTCGAGCAGTTCCCGGTCGTGCCCGGCGACGAGCACCGTGCCGGGGAACCGGTCGAGCGCATCCTGCAGGCGCGCACGTCCGTCGGCGTCGAGATTGTTCGTCGGCTCGTCGAGCAACAGCGCGTCCGGCTCGTCGAGCAGGCGTGCGGTGAAGGCGAGCAGCACCGTCTCCCCGCCGGAGAGCTGACCGACGGTGCGGTCGAAATCCCCGACGTCGTGCAGGATCCGGTCGAGGCCGACGCGATGCATGAGCGCAAGAGCGCGGTCCTCGATGTCCCACCGATCGGCTACGACCTCGAAGTCCCGATCGTCGAACGATCCTGATTCGATGCGGCGCAGGGACTTTCGGATATCTCCGATGCCGAGGACGGAATCGACCGGCACCGTCGGATCGAGGGTCACGTCCTGAGGGAGGTAGGCGACCCGTCCCCGCACCGTCGACGAACCGGAGGTCGGGCGGAGTTCACCCGCGATCAACCGGAGCAGGGTGGTCTTCCCGCTTCCGTTGCGTCCCACCAGGCCGATCCGCCCCGCCGGGACGACGGCGTCGAGATCCTGCACGGCGACGGTGCCGTCCGGATGGGCGTAGGAGAGTGCGGACAGCGTGATACCGGATGAAGACATGATGGCTCCCGAAGGGTGAGGGTCGATTGCGCGAGTGCGCGGGGGACGGGACCTCTCACAGGAGCAACGGACTTCTCCGATCGACGGGTACGGGATGCGAACACCATGGTGAGCCCGCACCGTCCGGGATGCAACCGAATATTTCACCCCGACTCCTACCTGCGATAACAGGCACGGGCTCGAAAGTGCAGGCATGATCGGGACCGTGTGGATCCGACTGATCGGTATGGGAGTCGCGACAGTCACGGTGCTGTCGCTGTCGGCGTGTGCCCTCGGCCCCGATCAGCCCGAGACGATCGCGGAGGAGTTCGCTGCCGCTCTCGACGCCGGCGACGTCTCCGGAGCGGCAGCGCTGACCACCGATCCGGTAGCCGCGGAGTCCGCGATCGATGTCCTCTTCGCCGGCCTCGGCCACGACGACCCGACCGTGAGTGTCGCGGGGACGGGCGACGGCGACACCTTCGACCTCGACGTGACGTGGAGCTTCGGGGAGGGCCGCGACTGGTCGTACCGCACCACCGGCAGCGCGACGGAGGACCCCGAGGCCGACGCGTGGCGGGTCCGCTGGGACCCCACGGTGCTGTCACCGGAACTGGCGGGCGGCGCGTCGCTGGAGTATCTGACCACCGTCGGCGCCCCGCCGACGATCTTCGACCGGGCCGGGCGGCCGCTCATGGGGGAGCAGGTCGTCACCGTCGTGAACCTGGATGCCACCGCCGATCCCGCCGCGGTCGCTCCCGTGCTGGCCACGGTCGTCCCGACGATCACGGCGGAGAGTCTCGCCGAGCAGGTCGCGGTGGCCGCCGGCGGCGCTGCGGGAGTGATCACACTGCGTGAGGAGGACCTCGCACCGATCGAGGATCGTCTCGCCGCGCTGCCCGGCGTGACGCTCGTGCCGCAGACCCGTCTGCTCACCACCGAGCGCGACCTCGCCTCGCCCGTGTGGTCCGGCCTCGCCGAACTGTGGCAGGAGGGGCAGGACGCCTCGGCCGGCTGGGTGATCCGGCGGGTCGCGGCGGACGGCACGACGAGCCAGGTCGCCGGCGAAGCCGGACCGGAGGCACCCGACCTGACCAGCACGATCGACCTCGACCTGCAGCGACGGGCCGAGGAGGTCCTCGCGGGTTTCGACACGCCCGCGGTGATCGTCGGGATCGAACCCTCGACGGGCGCGATCCGCACGATGGCCCAGAACGACGCGGCCGACGCCGAGGGGCCGATCGCCGCGACCGGCCTCTATCCGCCGGGGTCGACGTTCAAGGTGGTGACGACGGCGGCGGCGCTCGATGCCGGGCTCGCCGAACCCGACACCGTGCTGCCGTGCCCGGGCGTCGCCTCGGTCGGCTCACGAACGATCCCGAACGACGAGAACTTCGATCTCGGCCCCGTGCCGCTGCACACCGCGTTCGCGTTCTCGTGCAATACGACCATGGGGCAGCTCGCTCTGGACCTGCCGCCCGACGCCCTGCGCGCCACCGCGGAACGCTTCGGTCTCGGCATCGATTACGTCACGCCCGGTCTCGTCACGGTCACGGGTAACGTGCCGGTCGCAGACACCGATGCTGCCCGCGTGGAGGCAGCGATCGGACAGGGTCGGGTGACGGCGTCGCCTTTCGGGATGGCGCTGGTCGCAGCCTCGGCGGCGAACGGCCGCACGCCGGTTCCGACGATCGTGGAGGGGCAGCCGGCGACCGCGGATCGGGAGGCCGAACCGATGCCCGAGAACGTGCTGACGGCACTGCGAGAGATGATGCGCGAGACTGTGATCGAGGGTACAGCCGGCACGTTGCGCGACATTCCCGATCTGACGGGGAAGACGGGGACGGCGGAGTACGGTGACAACGTCGGGGCGCACGGCTGGTTTATCGGATCACAGGATAATCTTGCCTTTGCGGTGTTCGTGTCGGGGGCGGACGGCTCCGCCCCTGCCGTCGAGGCGGCGGGTCGATGGCTGAGGGGGTAGGACGCGTGGCGCAATTGTGATGTGTTCGTGCACAACGCGTGCTGGCATCTCGTGTGACTGAAGTGAAGGTTGTTACATATGAGATTTCGTGATTGGCGGGGGAAGCGGGGGCGCATCGTCGCGCTGGCCGTGTGCCTCGTCGTGGCTGTCGTCGCTCTGACGACGGTTGTGTTCTCGGATTCTCGAAGCGAGGCGCAACGCCTCGTCGACGACTTCGTTGCCGCCCTCGACGATCGTGATGCGGGCGCAGCGGCGGCCCTGACCTCCTACCCGAACGCGGCGGAGGAAACGATCTCGCAGATGTACGACGGTCTGTCCGACGGCACCGTCGACTACGACGTCACCCAGCTGGTCGAACTCAACGACGACTCGGGATACTTCACGCTCTCCGCCGGCTGGAATTTCGGTGAGGGCAAGGACTGGTCGTATCAGGTCACCGGTTCGGTGCGGAAGCTCGCCGTCGGCTGGCGTGTGTCCTGGGACCCGGAGGTCGTCGTCCCCGACCTGTCCGGCGGACGCACCGTCCACCACGTGCGCACCGACGCCGCGCCGCCGAAGATCTTCGACCGCACGGGCCGCCTCCTCATGGAGGAACAGACCATCAACGCCGTGGTGCTCGACCCGGCGGCGATGCCCGACCCCGTCGACACCACCACTCGTCTCGCGGCGGTTCTCGAGCCGGTCGCACCCGTCATCACCGCCCAGCTGATGCAGGAGCGGATGGCGGAGAACCCCGGAAACCGGATCACCGCGGTCAAGCTCCGCGACCAGGACTACCAGTTCCTCGAGGGCGGCATCGTGTCGATCCCCGGGGTCGAGGTGCTCACGACACCCACCCTGATCAGCGCCGATCGGCGGATCTCCACGCCGCTGCTCGACTCGCTGCGCTCGGCCTGGCAGCTCGAACGCGACCGGACGGCAGGCTGGGCGGTCACCCTCGAGGATCCCGAGGAGGGCCCGATCCAGGTGGCGGGCTTCCAGGGCCCGCCGCCTCCGGACCTGCAGGCGACCGTCGACTCCCAGGTGCAGCTCGCCGCGAAGGAAGCGGTCGTCACCGCAGGTACCCCGGCCGCGGTGGTCGCCATCCAGCCCTCGACCGGTGGCATCCTCGCCGCCGACGTCAACAACTGGGCCATGGAACTCGGTCCCGTCATCACCCACGGTCTCTACCCGGCCGGCGGCGTTCTCGATCCGGTCCGGCTCGCGGCCGGCCTCGAGCACGGCGTCGATCCGAACGACGTGGGATCCGATGACGTCGCCTCGACCGCCCGTCGCCTCGGCCTCGGCGTCGACTACGACGTGCCGGGCTTCGAGTTCGAGACCTCGCAGATCGGGCACAACCGCTCCGGAGTTGTCCAGTTCGCCGGATCGGATTCCGACGAGAACCTGATCACGCCGCTCGGCGCCGCGGTGCTGGCCGCCTCGGTCGCACGGGGCAGCGTCGCTGCCCCGACGATCGTGCAGGGCCAGGAGACGGTCGTCCACGACGCCCCCGAGGCGCTGCCCGGTTCTGTGATCGACGCCCTGCGCGGCATGATGATCGACAACGTGCAGAACGGTCCGGCGTCCTTCCTCCGCGGACACGCCGGTCTCGCGGGTATCGCCGCGGCGAGCGGTGAGGACCGCTGGTTCTTCGGCTACACCGGCGGCGACCTGGCCTTCGCGGTCTTCGTCGCCGATGCCGACGGCGGCGACCGCGCGATCAAGATGGCCGACACCTTCCTGCGCAAGCTCGGAGAACCCCTGCTCGGGGAGTGATCGGCCGGAGGCCGGTCCATGGTGCGCTGATCGGCCGGAGGCCGGTCCATGGTGCGCTGATCCGCCGGAGGCCGGTCCGCGGCGTACAGGTACGTTGAGCGACCGTGACCGTCCTCGACCTGGCACTGCTCGTGGTTGCCGGATTCTTCGCGGGTGTCGTCGGGTTCGTCACCGGCCTGGCGTCGATCGTCTCGTATCCGGCGTTGCTCGCCGTCGGCCTCCCGCCGGTCGCGGCGAACGTCACCAACACCGGCCCCCGCGTGTGGTGGTGGACGCTCTACGCCGCGCTCGGCGGCGTGGTCGGCGCGGCTGTCCTGCTCGTCGCGCCGCCCGACTCGTTCGAGGCGATCGTTCCGGGTTTCGTCGCGCTCGCCGCTCTCGCGCTGCTGCTCCAACCACGCATCCGCACCCTGGCCGGCGGTCGCGACCTGCCGCGGGTGTTCTCCGTGGCGGTCTTCGTCGTCGCGGTCTACGGCGGATACTTCGGTGCCGGCGCCGGCGTCGTCTTCTACGCGCTGGTGCTTATCTGCACGTCCGAGCAGATTTGGCGCGCGAGCATCCTCAAGAGCTACCTGCTCGGCGTCGCCAACCTGGTCGCGGCGATCGGGTTCGCAGTCTTCGGACCCGTGCACTGGGGTGCGGCGGCCGCCATGGCCGTCGGCGCGTTCGCGGGTGGCTACTGCGGTCCGCCGCTCGTGCGGCGCATACCCCCGAACCTGCTGCGCGTGGGTGTCGCGCTCGCAGGGTTCGGGTTGGCGGTATGGCTCGCTCTCCGCTGAGCAGCGTCCTGTGCAGTGGTGCTACTGCACGCCGTGCATGAGCTTCTTGATGTGCGGCGCGAAGAGGGCCAGCACGATGCCCACTGCGATCGACGCTCCGCCGATCCACAGGTAGTACGGCACCTCGTTGTTCTCGTCGTAGAACCCCGCGAGGGTGCCGGCCATGGCCGTACCGCATGCGACGGACAGGTAGAACAACGCGACCATCTGCGTGTGGAAGTTCTTCGGCGCGAGCTTCGTCGACAGCGACAGTCCGACGGGGGACAGGAACAGCTCGGCGAAGGTGAACAGCAGCAGGATGAAGACCAGTCCGAGCAGCGGAGCGCTGTTGGGGCCGCCACCGGCCATGGGGATGAAGCACAGGAAGGCGATGCCCATGATGATCGTGCCTGCGGCGAACTTGATGGGCGACGAGGGCTGACGCGGTCCGAGTTTGGTCCACACGGCGGCGAAGACACCCGCGAACAGGATGATGAAGACCGGGTTGATCGACTGCACCCAGGACGGCGGGAACTCCCACCCGAACAGATTACGGTCCAGGCGTGTGTCGGCGTAGACGGCGACCATCGTGAACTGTTGCTGGAAGAGCGACCAGAACACCGCGCTCGCGATGAACATCGGGATGAACGACAGCACCCGGCTGCGCTCGACCGGCGTGATCTGCTTGCTCGACAGCATGAGGACGAAGTAGGTGATCGTCGCGATGATGGTCAGGGCGACGACGATGTCGGACATGTTGCTCGTCGTGACGAGGCCGGTCAGCGCGGCGACCGCGATGAGGACCACGGCGACCAGACCGATCCCGGCGGCTTTCGTGCGCGTCTCGGCGGGAAGCGGATGGGGTGGCACCTTGCCGATGTCGCCGAGATGCTTGCGGTAGATCGTGTACTGCAGCAGGCCGAGGAACATGCCGACCGCGGCGAGACCGAAGCCCCAGTGGAAGCCGTAACGCGTCTGTAGGAAGCCGGTGAGCAGCGGGCCGACGAGCGCGCCGATGTTCACGCCCATGTAGAAGATGGAGAAACCGGCGTCGCGTCGCGGGTCCTGCTCGTCGTAGAGATCGCCGACGATCGACGTCGCCGTGGCCTTCAGACCACCGCTACCGAACGCGACCAGCACCAGGCCGATACCCACCCCGACGAAACCGGGCAGCACCGCGAGCGCGATGTGGCCGAACATGATGAGCACGGCGCTGTAGAACAGGGTCCGTTCGGAACCCAGCAGCCGGTCGGCGATCCACGCCCCGAGAATCGTCGACAGGTAGACCGTGCCGCCGTAGGCGCCGACGATGGAGGTCGCAGCCCCCTGGCTGATCCCCAGCCCGCCCTCGGATGCCGAGTAGTACAGGTAGTAGATCAGGATGCCCTGCATGCCGTAGAAGGAGAATCGCTCCCACATCTCGACACCGAACAGGTTGGCCAGGGGTAGTGGCTGACCGAAGAACCGATGGTCGGATCGCGACCCGGTCAGAGTAGGTGGTTCCAGCGTGGACATGATCTCCACTGTTCCACCGCACGGGGCGCGAGCGCGAAAAATTCGCGTATCCCGCGGTCGCAGATCACACTTCGCGTGCGAGTGCGAGAGCTGCGACCGGAGGGTCGGTACTGGTCGACCTCGGCGAGGTCAGTGAGCGTCGACCTTGCGGTGCTGGAGCAGTCCGACGACCACGCGCCAGCCCACCAGGAACAGGCCCAAGAAGATCGTCGCGACGATGATGAAGGCGGTTGCGGTGCCCTGACCGGTGACGGCCCGTAGCAGCATCCCCACGACGAGGGTGCTCACCCACACGAGCAGTCCGGTGGGAACGGCCGCGAAGGCGTCGAACTTGTCGCGGTAGAGCCACGCGGTGAAGAACCATCCGACGGTGAGTCCGCCGAGGAACGGCCACGCCGTTCCTGCGAGCCCCACGAGATCGAGCACTTCGTCGTGACTGGAACGACCGAGCACGGCGAATACGACGACGAGAACGACGTCGATCGCCAACGCCGGGATGTACTTCTTCACGGGTCCAGAGTAGCGGCGGCGCGGGGCGCGTCGGAATCTCCGGCGCGTGCTCTCGAGCACGATCCGGACCGGTAGAGCGGGTGGAACGCGGCAGCGCCCCTGCCGGAGCAGGGGCGCTGTCTGTGCGAGAGGGGTCAGGCCTGCAGGCCGGCCTCGATCTCGAGGGTGATGGTGATCTTGTCGCCGACGACGGCTCCGCCGCCTTCGAGCGGCATTTCGATGCTGATGCCGAAATCCTTGCGGTTGATGACGGTGGTGGCCTCGAAGCCGGCGACCGGGCCCTGGCCCATGCCGGGGTTGACGCCGTTGAACTCGAGCTTCAGGTCGACCGGGCGGGTGACGCCGTGGAGCGTGAAGTCGCCCGTGACGATGTAGTTATCACCGTCGGCACGCACGTCGGTCGAGGTGAAGGTGGCGACGGGGAACTGCTCGGCGTCGAAGAAGTCGGCGGAGCGGACGTGCGCGTCGCGGTCGGCGTTCTTGGTGTTGATCGACTTGACGTCGATCTCGGCGTTCACCGATGCGGTGCCGTCCTCGGCGACGGTGATGGCGCCGGAGAAGTTCTCGAAGGTGCCGCGAACCTTGCTGACGACGAGGTGCCGGACGGTGAAGCCCACGTTCGAGTGGACGGGATCGATGGCCCAGGTGCCGGTGGTCAGGCCGGGGAAGGTGGTGGTGGCGGTCGTCATGGTGGTCCTCCTCGATGGTCAAACTTTCAACTGCCTGTCGACAACCATGCCACCAAATAGTTGCATGCGCAACTACATCGTGAGGTGGATCACGCCGGCTCGGGATTCTCGACCGGACGCCGCCGCCGCTCCAGGGCGCTGCGCTCGTGTTCTGCGCGCTCGGCGATCGGATCGATCTCGTCGGGTCCGTTGCCCCGGTACATCGCGGCGACGGTGGCCCAGCCCGCCAGGGCCACGAACGCGAAGCTCACCATCCGATACACGAAGACCGCTGCCAGCGACTGCGACGCGCTCAGCCCGGCAGCGGTGAGCGTCGCGATGAGGGTGCCGTCCACGAATCCGAGGCCGCCCGGTGCGAGCGGCACGCTGCCCACGGCCTTCGCCGCCGCGAACGCGATGAACAACCCCGCCACCGACGGGGAGCCGCCGACAGCCCAACACGCCAGTCCGAGGCACGCGACATCGGCTGCACGGTGCACGGCCGACCACGCCACCGCGGCCACACCGTCGCGACGCGCGAGTTCGACGGACTCGAGCTGCGCGAGGGTGCGTTCGAAGACGTCGAAGCCGGTGTCCCTCGGCTTCCTCGTGATGCGGTTGACCCGACGGAGCACCCACGTGCCCGCCGCCTCGATCGACGTGGGGTTCTTCGCGACGTACCGCAGGCCGAAGATCAACGCGATCGCGCCCGCGAGCGACAACACGAGAGTGACGGGGCTGATCCGGCTGCCGACCGCGAACGCACCGATCATGCCCACCGACGCCAGGGTCACGGCCGCGATGACGCCGGAAACCGCGAGTTGCCACGAGGCGACCACGGGGGTCGCACCCCACTTGCGGGTCTGCTTGTAGGTGAAGGCCGTGGAGAAGACCGGACCTGCGGGCAGGGTCACCGCCATCGCCGTGCTGCCGTAGATCACCGACGCCGAACGCCAGTGCCCGACGCGCACCCCGCCGGCGCGGAGCAGTCGCTGCTGCACTCCCGCGAAGCCGCTGAGGGAGATCATCTGCGCCAGCACGGCCGCCGCGAACCAGCCCCAGTGCATCTCCGTGACCGCGCGCCACGAGTCGCTCATCGTCGGCCACAGGTAGATCGCCTCGACCGTCAGCAGAGCCACGAGGGCGATCGCCGACACCCACTTGATCCACCGGAACGAGCCCCGACGCGGCGTGGCGTCGGGGCATGGAGGATCGTCGTGCGGCTGCGCCACGCTGTTCACCGTAACCGACCGTCGGGTCACGAAGAGGGCGCTGTGGCCGTTCCGCGTCGTTCGCGGGTGTCGCGGGACGGACCGTCACTCGTCCGTCGAAGTGTCCGTCCCGTTCGCTTCTCCGGGGGCTCCGGGATAGCGAACCGGCCATGCGAGATGGGTCATCCGCCGCCGGCCGCGAAGCTGCACCTCGTCGCCGAGTTCCCAGTGGCTGCGCTCCTCGTCGTCCGCGAAGTACAACGCGCTCGACGACGCGAGAACCCTACTCGGACGCAGTTTCGCCAGCTCGGTCAGGCGCGAGGCCTCGTTGACCGGGTCGCCGATCACCGTGTACTCGAAGCGCTCCGCCGCGCCGATGTTGCCGGCCACCGCGAGTCCCGCCGACACGCCGATCCCGACATCGAGTCCGGTGATCTCGTCCAGAGCGAAACGCAGTTCGCGGGCCGCCGCGAGCGCCGCCGTGGGGGCGTCCGGCCGGTCGAGGGGAGCGCCGAAGATCACCAATGCCGCGTCGCCCATGAACTTGTTGACGAAGCCGTGATGATGGTCGACCACCTCGACGACGACACGGAAGAACTCGTTGAGCAGTTCGACGACCTCGCTCGGCGGGCGCTCGGCGGCCGTCGCCGTCGAACCCACCATGTCGACGAACAGCACCGCGACGTAGCGCGTCTCACCACCGAGCTCGGTGCCGTACTGCAGGGCCCGGCGCGCGACGTCCTCACCGACGTGCTGACCGAACAACTCCCGCAGACGCCGGCGTTCGTCGGACTCGGCCATCATGCGGTTGAAGCCGACCTGTAGGCGTCCGATCTCACTGCCGTCGAACACCTCGACCTGCACTCCCGAGGCGCCGCGCTGCACGCGTTCGATCGCCCAGCGCAACTGCTTGATCGGGTCGGAGATCTGCGCCGACGTCAGCAGCGACAACACGAGCGCGAGACCGATCGACGTCACCGCGAGAGCGAGCACGGACAGGGCGAGCGCGTCGGCGTCGAAGTCGGTGTTGGCGCTCAACTGCGTCACGCACAGCAGCACGATCCCGGCGACCGGCATGAGCGTGCCCAGGCCCCAGGTCATGGCCAGGCGCGTGCCGACGCCGGGAGCCATCGTCCGGTCGAAGTTCCCCTCGCTCAGCGCCCGCGCGGCGACCGGCCGCAGGATGCGTTCACCGAGCATGTAGGTGAAACCGAAGGTGCTGGTCGCGGCCATTGCGACGGTGACCGAGACCGCCACCGCGAGCGACGGCATCTCCTCGGCGGTGAGGAAGACGAAGAGCACGCCGCCGAGCAGCCACAGACCGAGGTGCACGATCGCCTGTCGCAGCGGGGCGTGCAGGGCCGCCATCTGTTCGGCCCGGGTGGGCGGGCCGCCGCGGAGCTGCCACCGGACGACAGAGCGCAGCGTGATCGCTGCGGCGCCGAGGCTCACGATGCCGGCGAAGACCAGGTACACCGCGAAGACCGCGAAGTTGCGGACCCGATCCGCGATGATGGCGTCGGTCTCGGCGATGGGGATGCCGTACCGGACGAAGGCGAACACGAGCATCGCACCGAACAGGTTCGACGCGCCCATGGAGACCATGTAGAGCGGCCAACGACTCCGCAAGGTGGCGGCGACAGCTCGGTACGACCTCAGCACGACTTCAAATCAAACCACTGTGCGGACGGTCACAGGATGGGGCGGTCACTGTTGGAGGCGCGGAGTGGTTGGATTCACTCGCCCCACCTACTGTGACGAAAGGTGCGAAACGTACACATGAGGCCGCCTCCGACCGGTCCCGACGCGGATGCACCCCTGTGGCGGGCCGCCCAGGTCTTCCGGCTCGTGACCGTCGCATATGCGGTGGGATCGCAGTTCTCGACCGTCGTGAACTACACCCGTCCGGGCTTGTCGTGGTTCTTCACCGGGGTGCTCGTGACGTGGTCGCTCGTCTCGGCGGTGTTGCTCTCCCGCGAGGCACGACTGCGCCGCACGGTCACCGTGGTGGACCAGATCCTCGCCGTCGCGTTGATGGCGGCGACCCGGCTGGTCGCCGACCACGACTGGTACAGCAACCACCAGACCATGCCCACCACGCTGTGGGTCGCCAACGCCGTGCTGTCGGCCGCGATCCTCGGCGGTCCGCTCACGGGCATCGGCTCGGCGCTGCTGATGTCCGTCGTCAGCGCGGTGGTGCGCGACCAGATCAACCTCGACCTGTGGCGCGACGCGACGGCGCCGGTGCTCGTCGCGTGCGGTGTGGCAATGGGTTTCGCCACCACCACCGCGCGCAGTGCGCACCGGCAACTCGAGCAGGCCGTGCGCGTGGCAGCGGCCACCGAGGAACGGGACCGGCTCGCCCGGCAGGTGCACGACGGCGTGCTGCAGGTGCTCGCGCTCGTGCAGCGGCGCGGACTCGAGCTGGGCGGTGATGCGACGGAACTCGCCGAGTTGGCCCGCGAACAGGAGACCGCGCTGCGCCAGCTGATCTCCGAACAGGACACCGACGTCGACCGCGGCGGTGAGCATGCCGACCTCACCGCCCTCGTCCGGGCCAGGGCCGGGACCGGTGCGACGGTGTCCGCGCCCGCCGGCCCGATCATGATCCCGCGGGATCGAGCGGAGGAACTCGCGGCGCTCACGACAGCGGCGCTGTCGAACACGCAACTGCACGCCGGCGCCGGTGCCGCCGCCTACATCCTCCTCGAGGATCTCGGCGACGAGATCGTACTCAGCATCCGGGACGACGGCGTCGGGATCGAACCGGGCAGACTCGACGAAGCTCGCGAACAGGGACGCATGGGGGTGTCCAAGTCGATCGTCGGGCGAGCGGAATGGCTCGGCGGCGTCGCACTGCTCGACAGCGATGTAGGCGAAGGAACCGAATGGGAGATCCGGGTACCGAAGGGGAATGAGTGGCCGAGCTCAGCGCGGAAACACACGAGAACAGCACAGAGGAACGCAGCACCGTCAGCGTGATGGTGGTCGACGACCACCCGATCTGGCGCAACGCCGTCGGACGTGACCTCGAGGAGGCCGGGTTCACCGTCGTCGCCGAGGCCGACGGTGTCGCGAGCGCCGCGCGCCGTGCCGCCGTCGTCCGCCCCGACGTCGTGCTCATGGACATGGCGATGCCCGACGGCACCGGCACCGAGGCGACCCGCGCGGTCCTCGAGGTCTCCCCGGACAGCCGGGTGCTGGTCCTGTCGGCGTCCTCCGAACGCGACGACGTCCTCGGCGCGGTCAAGGCGGGCGCGTCCGGCTATCTCGTGAAGAGCGCCTCGGTGCACGAACTCGTCGACGCCGTCCTCGCGACCGCGCGGGGACAGGCCGTCTTCACCCCCGGACTGGCCGGGCTCGTGCTCGGCGAGTACCGCCGGATGTCGAACGACGTCGCCGACCGGAGACCCCCACCGACCCTGACCGGCCGGGAGACCGAAGTGTTGCGTCTCGTCGCGAAAGGGTTGTCGGCGAAACAGATCGCAGCGCGACTGACGCTCAGCCACCGCACGGTGGAGAACCACGTCCAAGCGGCGCTACGCAAACTGCAGCTCGCCAACCGCGTCGAACTCACCCGCTACGTCATCGAACAGGGCCTCGAATAGCGCCCCGCACAGTGGCTCCGACGACTTCGGAGGCATACCGTTCGTCCCGTTAAGCTCAAGGCATGGAACCGAAGGATCTGCGGGTGTCGGACGCCGAGCGCGAGCACGTCGGCGAACTTCTGCAGCGGGCGGTCGGGCAGGGAATGCTCTCGCTCGGGGAGTTCACCGAACGGATGGACACCGTCCTCGCGGCCAAGACCCGAGGCGACCTGAACCAGGTGCTCGTCGACCTGCCCGGTATCCAGATCCGGCCCGAGTTCCAGGAGCAGAATCTGCCGGGCATGTCGCAGGCGCACTATCCGGCGCCGAGTGCGGCCGGCTACCCCGCGCCGAGTGCAGCTGCTTTCCCCGCGACCGGCCAGGGCGCTCCTCTCGTGATCAAGGGCCGCGTCTCCGGCATCGAACGCAAGGGTCGCTGGCACGTGCCGCCCGCCGTCGTTCTCGACACCGTCGCGTCCTCCGTGACCCTCGATTTCACCGAAGCGGTGATGCAGACGCAGGTCGTGCGGATCGACGTGAGCGACTACCTCAGCTCGATCAACATCGTGCTCCCCGCCGAGGCCACGGCCGACGTCAACGGCGTCGAGAACGTCGCGTCGAGCGTGTCGTCGAAGGTGCGCGGCGGAGCGCCGTACGGACCGCTGCACGTCGTGGTGACAGGCAAGGTCCGCGGCGGGAGCTTCAACGTCACCCATCCGCTGTCCACGCGGCTGCGGAAGTTCTTCAACGGCAGCTGACCCCGGAAACACCCGAGGCGACCCGCTCTGCGGGTCGCCTCGAGTTCGTTCGTCAGATCAGTCGCGACGCTGCCGGGCGATCAGCTCACTGACGCTGATCGAACGGCCGCTGTCGGGACCGTGGCGTCCACGCCTCCGCGACTCCGCGTCGTTCTGCTCCGGCTGCGATTCGTCCGCTCGCGCTTCCGGCCGCTCGCCGGCCGGGCGGGGCGGCTGCTCCGGACCACGGGACCGGGAGGGCAGAGGCGGACGGGGACCGTTCTGTGTCGGCGGCTGCATGCCCTGCGTCGGCGGCTGCTGAGTGCCCGGCACGGGCGGTCGGGCAGGTCCCTGCGCCGGAGGTCGCTGGGCCTCCGATGTCGGGGGACGTTGCGAGTCCGGCGCCGAGGGGCGCGGTGCGTCGGAAGTGGGCCTCGGTCGCTGGGCCGAAGACTCCCCGCCGGGCGACGTACGGCGCAACTGCGACAGCCAGTTCTCGATCGCCTGCGGATCCCGTCCACGACCGGTGCCGGGTTCGCTCGGACGCGGAGCCGGGGCACCGGGCAGAGCTTCCGCATCGCCCGGGACAGCGGGCGGTCGGATGAAGGACTGCGGCAGCGGCGGCGGAACCTCCCCGCGCTGACGGCGGGGGAGCGGAGGCACCGACGACGGCGACGACGGGTCGGACGCACCGCGCTGTGTGGCATCGAGCGCACCGCGCTGTGTCTGATCGAGCGCACCGCGCTGTGTCTGATCGAGCGCACCGCGCTGCGTGACATCGCGCTGCGGCATCTCGGGGGCACGACGTTCGGGCTTCTCCGGGACACCCTTCTCCGGGCCTCCGAGCCCCGGAAGAGCCGAGCCGTTGCGCTCGTCCACCGGCGGCCGACCCTCCGGGCGACGACGCGGCTCCGGGATCGGACGCGACGGACGCCCCGGACCCGTACCGGGCTGCACCGGACGGCTCGCCGGCATCGGACGCCCGGCTGCGGGCGGCACCCGTTCGCCGTTCCGCGGAGCAGCAGGGGGACGACCGGACGCGGGCGCGGCCGGACGGACCGGGGGGCGGCCCGGGGCCTGCCGTCGCACCGGCGGCGGCGTGAGATCGCGGAGCTTGCGCTGTTCGGCGGCCGGCCTCGGCGGAGCGATCTTGGGCAGCGGCTGCGTGAGGTCGGAGCCGCCCTCGAAGGCACCTGCCGGGAAGCGGTGCGCGCCCGTGGCCGCGACCGTCGCCGGCCCGAACATGCCGACGGTGATGAGCTCGGGAACGTCCTCGGGCATCAGTTCATCGGCGAGGATCGGCTCGCCCAAGCCGATCTTCTCCTGGATCCGCTTCATCCACGCCGGAGCCCACCAGCAGTCGTCGCCGAGCAGTTTCATCACGGCGGGCACGAGGAACATGCGGATGACGGTCGCGTCGATGATCAGCGCGGCGATCATGCCGAACGCGATGTACTTCATCATCACCAGCTCCGAGAACCCGAAGGCACCGGTGACGACGATGAGGATCAGGGCGGCCGCGGTGATGATGCGACCGGTGTGGGCGGTACCGATACGGATCGACTCGGTGGTGCTCGCCCCCATCGATCTCGCCTCGACCATTCTGGAGAGCAGGAACACCTCGTAGTCGGTCGACAGGCCGTACACGATCGCGATGATCAGCACGAGCACCGGCGACATGATCGGCCCCGGGGTGAAGTTGAGCAGGTCGGCGCCGTTGCCGTCGATGAAGATCCAGGTGAGGATGCCCAGCGTCGAGCCGAGACCCAGGGCGCTCATCAACACGGCCTTGACCGGCAGCACGAGCGAGCCGAACGCCAGGAACATCAGCAACGTCGTCAACAGCACGACGACCACGACCATCAGCGGCAGGGTCTCGAGCAGGGCCCCGATGGAGTCCTGCTCGATCGCCGGGGTGCCGCCGACGAGCACTTCGACACCCTCGGGCCATTCGGCTGCGTGCAGGTACTCGACGGTGTCGGCGGACTCGTTGCGGTCGGTCAGACCGGCCTTGAGCACACGGACGCCGTCCTTCGCGGGGCCGGTGATCTGGAACTTCTCGACGAGGCCGGGAGCTTCGCTGGCCGTCGTGATGATCTTGTTGAGGTCGCCGCCCTCGGCGCCGCGGACCACGAGCTTGACCGGCTCGGCGCGCTGGCCGGGGAACAGTTCGTCGAAGGTCTCCTGCGCGACGCGCGTGGGGTGCTCGGGCGGCAGGTAGGTCTCGTTGATGCCGCCGAACTTGATGCCGGTCAGCGGCATGATGAGCAGCAGCAGGCCGATGACCGTCGGGATGGTCACCTTCATCGGGTTGACCATCACCCAGCGGCACAGGCGGCCGAGGAAACTGTTCTCGACCTGCTCGTTCGACTGGATCTGCCCGAAGCGTTTCATGCCGAACTTGTCGATGCGCCTGCCGAGGATGCTCAGGATGGCGGGCAGGATCGTGATCGACAGCAGGGCAGCCAGTGAGACCGCCGAGATCGCGCCGTAGGCGACCGACTTGAGGAAGCCCTGCGGGAACAGCACGAGACCACCGAGGCTGGTGACGACCATCGTCGCCGAGAACACCACCGTGCGACCTGCGGTGACGACGGTGCGTCGCACCGCCGCCGGGGTGTCGTAACCCTCGGCGAGTTCCTCACGGAACCGCGACACCATGAACAGGCCGTAGTCGATCGCCAGGCCCAGGCCGATCAGTGAGACGACCGGTGCGACGAACGAGTTGACCTCGGTGAAGTTGGTGATCAACCGGACGATGCCGTTCGCCGCGACGATCGTGAGACCACCGGTGATCAGCGGGAGAGCGGCCGCGACGACGCCGCCGAAGACGAAGAACAACAGGATGCCGACGGCCGGGATCGCGAGGATCTCCATGCGCTTGATGTCGTTGGCCATCGTGTCGTTCAGTGCGCCGGAGATCGGCTGCAGACCGGCGAGCTGCACGTCGACGCCGTCGATGTAGAAGGCGTCCTTGATCTCGCGGAAGTTGCCGGTCAGCTCCGTGTCGTCCTCGCCGGCGATCGCGACCGACGCGATCGCGTGCTGACGCGACGGATCGGCCAGCGACGGCAGCGACGGCGCGTCGTCGGTGGGCCAGTACGCACCGTTGATCTTGAGGATTTCGTCGGGATGCTCGGCGACCAGCGAGTTCAGGCTGTCGGTGACCTTCGCCGCGAACTCGGGATCGTCGACCGTGCTGCCCTCGGGTGCCGTGTACAGCACCAGCACGTCGCCCGCGGTGTCGCGGCCGAAGGTGCCGTCGGCGAGCTTGGCAGCGGCGACGGACTCCGAACCGGGATCGTCCCAGCCGCTCTGGCTGAGGTGATCGTTCAGGCTCAGCCCGTACCCGGCGAGCGCGAGCAACCCCGCGACCATCACCGCAATGACGGTGAAGCGCGCGCGGTAGACGAGCTCTCCCCAACGGTCGAACACGTAAGTCTCCTATTCGGCGACGCTCTTGCGCCCCACCAGGAGAGCAGAAAGCGGTCGGAACGGCTGCAGCCAGGCACCCTCGTCGGGCAGCGATTCCAGGCTGACGCGGGGCAGCGGTTCGCGGAACACACCGGGAATGTCCTCGAGATCGAGGAACTGGATGATCTCGGAGGTCACCGCCCAGCTGGCGTGCTCGCGGAAACCGAGCACCTGGGTCGCGATGCCCTCCTGTGCGAGCCGCTCGAGGGGTTCACGGAACGCCTGCCCGTCGGCGGAGGCCACCATGACACCCGCGAGACCTTCCCGGTGCCTCAGCTCGATGTGGTCCAGCATGTCGGAGTCGACATCGCTGTCCTCGTCGATCTTCGGCTTGGCGAACACCGCGAAGCCCACATTACGCAAGGCCTCGACCCAGGGGCGGACGACGTCCGCGCTGCCGGGGGCGATATTGGTGAACACCGTGGCTTCGGGTTCGAGGGTCGCGGAGTGCAGACGCGACAGTTCGGCGGTGCGTCCGAGCAGCCACCGGCCGAGAGCGTCGAAGCGCGGGCGGTAGGCCGCGGTGGGCCGGCCGCCGAGGATCGCGCCGAGGCCCATGTCGAGGTTGGGTGCGTCCCAGACGAGCAGGACCTTTCGGACCGGCTCGACACCGTCGATCGCGGAGGGGTCGGTCACGCCGGGAAGCTCTTCATGGACACTCATGCTCCGATCTTCCCCCAGACGAACTCGTTGATAGCGCTACCCACCTGGTGTGCCTTGTCCTCGAACTTGGTGACGGGGCGTTCGAGGCTGATCGGGGAGGTGCCGGTGAAGCGGGCGAGGCGCGGTTCGGCATCGCCCACCTCGGCGATGGCCTCGGCGTAATCGGCGTGGTCGGTGGCCACGTGCAGCACTCCACCGGGCTTCAATCGGTCGGCGATCAGGGCGAACGTCGGGGCCTGCAGGAGTCGGCGCTTGTGGTGGCGGGCCTTGGGCCACGGATCCGGGAAGAACACCCGCACGCCGGTGAGTGACGCGGTGGTCAGCATCTTCTCGAGCACCTCGACGGCGTCGCCGCGCAGGATCCGCAGGTTCCGGATCGGCGCGTCGGTGTTGCAGCTGCGTTCGATGTTCTGCAGTGTCTGGGCGATGCCGGGCTTGTAGACCTCCACGGCGATGAGGTTCACCTCGGGCTCGGCTTGGGCCATAGCGACCGCGGCGGTTCCTGTTCCGGATCCGATCTCGAGGACGAGGGGCGCGGAGCGACCGAACCAGGCGTCGACGTCGAGCGGTTCGTCGCCGACTTCCTTGCCGAGTTCGGGCCAACGACGGTCCCAGCACTGCTGCTGGGGGTCGGTCAGCGATCCACGGCGGGACCGGAAACTCGTCACCCTGGGGTATAGGCGGTTCCCGCGGGTCGGGCGCTCCTCGAGCGTCTCGGTGGTGTGCTGATCGGCTTCGTTCACCGGTCCATTGTCGCGTATTCCGAGAGTGTGTGGCGGGAGTGACCTGAGTGGCCACAGTGTTTTCTCAGGGAAGCATTCGTTCGGCTGCCTGTCAGCGATCTCTCTGCGACAATTTCCGCCGACGATCGGGGGATCATGACGGGGGAGTTGTGGCACCACCTCGCCGCGCAGGTCGAACAACTGGATGCGCAGGCAGGGCGGTTGATTCGCAGGGCGCTGACCGAGCATACGGCCGCGCTGCGGGTGCAGGTCGCGGGGCGGGCCGGGACCGGCCGGGAGAGCGTCGAGACGCAGGTGCGCGAACTGCTGCTCCGCAGGGTCGATATCGAGGGTGGGCGAGTAGACGCGGCCGTGGGCGGAGTGGCAGTGGACACGCCGGACGGTCCCGACCCGGTCCTCGACGGTGACGTCGTCGTCTACGTCGTGCCGCGTCGTCTCGACCCGGCCGTCGCCCATCCGGCCGACCGCGCCGCGCTGACGGCCGTGGATCCTTGTCGCCTCGTCCTCGTGGTGACGGGTGGGACGGATGACAGCGAGTGCGCTCTCGTCGCGCGTGCGACGGGGGTGCCGCCGGATCAGGTGGTCGCGGTCCGCGATGAGGAACTGCTCGGGGAACGGCTCGCCGCGCGTGCGGTCGTGGCGCGCCGCCTACGTGACGAGGAGCTCGCCCGGGTCGTGGCGGGTGTCCCGGCGGCACCGCAGGTGCGCGAACTCGTCGAACAGACACTCGACCTGGTCGGGCTGGACCCGATGGAGTCCGTCGCCGCGGGACTACGGTGACACCGCCGAGCGGACTCGTGGATCCGGCCGACGACGTCCTGCGCCGATGGAACCCGCGCGGATGGATGGGACTGCACCGGCCGGCCGCGACCGGCGTGCGGGTCGTCGGAGTGCCCGGTTCCGGCGCCGGCACGCTGGCAGCGGAGCTACGACCTCTGGGCGGGCTGGACATCACGGACGATGGCCGCGCCGTCACCCTCGTGGTGTTCGACCCGTCGGCGACGATCGGCCGCACCGAACTCGACCTCGTCCGCTCGGCGGCAGCCGAGTCGATCGCGGTCGTCTGCGCACTGACGGGCATCGACCGCTTTCCCGACTGGCGTGCGGTCCGCGACGCCGACGTCGAGATCCTGCAGCGGCACGCATCCTGGCTGCCGAGGGTCGTGGTCCTGCCCGTGAGCGCCGCGGCCGCTCGGCGGGCACGCGAACTCGAGGACGACGCGAGCGAGGCGGTCCGGCAGACCCTGCTCACCGCGTCCGGACTCGTCGAACTGCGGGACGTCCTGGCCGCCACGGTCCGGTCGTCACACGACCCGCGACGAGCACGCGCCGCGGTCGTCGCCGCCACCCGGCCGATGATCGAGGAGGAGATCGGACGACTGAGCGCGGAGGACGAGGAAGGGGGCCTGCGTGCGGAGCGCTCCCGCCTCACAGCCGCAGCACCACCCGCGACCTCCGGCCCCGACCTGCGCCGGCTGCAGGTGACGCTGTTGCAGGAGGTCGCGATGCGCGTGCGGGCGGCGTCCACCGCCGCGGGCGAGGTGCTCGAGACCGCGGACGCGGATGCGGTGGTCACGACGATCGACACCCACGTCGACGACCTGTGTGCGCGGCTCACCGACGAGACGGCCCGGATCGCACCGGGCACTCCGGCGCCGGAACCCACGCGCACCGCCCGCCCACCGCAGACCGCGCGGTCGATGGAGGACACGCTGACGGTGGTCTTCGGTGCGTCGGCAGGCGCGGGTCTCGGCAGACTGCTCCTCACCCCGTTCGGGGACCTGCCGGGCTGGATGTCGCTGGTGGTCGCGATCGCGTGCGCGGTTCCGGCCGCCGGATGGCTGATGCGGATCCGTAGGCGAATCGCCTACCGCGACCGGATGCGGCGGTGGATCGCCGACGAGCTCGCGACCGTACGGGCGGAACTCGACACCTGGATCCGCACCCGCATCCACGAGACGGAACTGCAGTCCACCGCGCTCGCGGTCGCTGCGCGCGACCGGCACGCGACCCGCGTGCGGGAACGCGTCGCCGCGATCGACGCGGAGATCACCCGTCGCCGGGGCGAGCGGCGTGCCCGCACCGCCGCGTGCGAACGCGACCTGGCGGCACTCGGACACATCCCGGAACCGCAAGGTGCCGGGGTGCGTCCAACCGGATAGGAGCGATCCGGCGCGTGCCGGGTCGGAAAGGGGAGACGATGGCCGAGTTCGCCGGCTCGGGTGGCACACCCCAGCCGTTCACCGATCCCTTCGATCCGTCCGGGTTCGATCCGTCCGAGTTGGCCGCCTGGGCCGACGAGCTCGCCCCGATGACCGACCTCGACGGTGACGGCGCCGCCGAGACGGTCGTCGCCGATACCGAGCACTGGGGAGTCGGTGGCGACTGGGGCGACGGTCTGGTGGTGGCCACCGACACCGATCTCGACGGCAGCAGCGATCGCCTCTCGGTGATCGCGGACGACGGCCGTTACGGCGTGTGGGAATACTGTCGCGAGCTGGACGGATCGGGTCGGTGGAGTCGACTGGACACAGGTAGCCTTGAATACGACGTACACCACGGAGAAGAGTCGAAGTGATTCATATCCGGCTGCGCAGCAGGGGGAGGGGACGGTATTGTGCGCAAGTTCTGAATCGTTTCTGTGAGATTTCCGACCGGCCCCGAGTGACGCCGGTCGGCATTCCGACGTTAACCTCTATGAAAAGGACATCCGGCGCCTACTTCGCCTGTTCGGCCACGGACGAAGTAGGTGGTACCCCTGCCGAGAGGGGCAAGCCCGGGTCTGCCCTCGTCCGCACAGAAAAACGTGCAGGTCGGAGGTGGGATCCCGGTTCCGGGCACACCCCAGGAGAGTTTTGATGACCTCAGCGACCATTCCCGGTTTGAACGGTACCGACGACAAGCTCCCGACCCAGCATGCCGAGTTGCTTGCCTGGGTCCAGGAGATTGCCGAGCTCACCCAGCCCGATCGTGTCGTATGGGCCGACGGATCCGATGAGGAATGGGACCGTCTGACCTCTCAGCTGGTCGAGGCAGGCACCTTCACGCGTCTGAACGACGAGAAGAAGCCGAACTCGTTCCTGGCCAATTCCGATCCGTCGGACGTCGCACGCGTCGAGTCGCGCACCTTCATCTGCTCGAAGAACGAGATCGACGCGGGCCCGACCAACAACTGGGTCGACCCCGACGAGATGCGTGCCACGATGACCGAGCTGTACCGCGGCAGCATGCGCGGACGCACCCTCTTCGTCGTGCCCTTCTGCATGGGCCCGCTCGGAGCCGAGGACCCGAAGCTCGGCGTCGAGCTGACCGACTCGGAGTACGTCGTCGTCTCGATGCGCATCATGACCCGCATGGGCAGCGCGGCTCTCGAGAAGCTCGGCACCGACCGTCCGTTCGTCAAGGCGCTGCACTCCGTGGGTGCGCCGCTCGAGGCCGGTCAGCAGGATGTCCCGTGGCCGTGCAACGACACGAAGTACATCACCCACTTCCCCGAGACCCGTGAGATCTGGAGCTTCGGCTCCGGCTACGGCGGCAACGCCCTGCTCGGCAAGAAGTGCTACTCGCTGCGCATCGCGTCGGCCATGGCGCACGACGAGGGCTGGCTGGCCGAGCACATGCTGATCCTCAAGCTGATCTCGCCCGAGGAAAAGGCCTACTACATCGCCGCGGCGTTCCCGTCGGCCTGTGGCAAGACCAACCTCGCGATGATCCAGCCGACCATTCCGGGCTGGCGTGCCGAGACCCTCGGCGACGACATCGCGTGGATGCGTTTCGGCAAGGACGGCCGCCTCTACGCCGTGAACCCCGAGTTCGGCTTCTTCGGCGTCGCGCCGGGCACCAGCGCCGACTCGAACCCGAACGCGATGGCGACCATCGAGGCCGGCAACACCATCTACACCAACGTCGCGAAGACCGACGACGGCGACATCTGGTGGGAGGGCATCGGCGGCGAGACCCCGGCGCACCTCACCGACTGGCTGGGCAACGACTGGACCCCCGAGTCCGGCACCAACGCCGCGCACCCGAACTCGCGTTACTGCACCCCGATGTCGCAGTGCCCGATCCTCGCCCCCGAGTGGGACGACCCGCAGGGTGTGCCGATCTCCGCGATCCTGTTCGGTGGCCGCCGCAAGACGACGGTGCCCCTCGTCAGCGAGTCCTTCGACTGGCAGCACGGCACCTTCCTCGGCGCGACCCTGTCGTCCGAGCAGACCGCCGCGGCAGAGGGCAAGGTCGGTAGCGTCCGTCGCGACCCGATGGCGATGCTGCCCTTCCTCGGCTACAACGCCGGCGACTACCTGAACCACTGGATCACGCTCGGCAAGAACGCCGACGAGGACAAGCTGCCGAAGATCTTCTACGTCAACTGGTTCCGTCGCGGCGACGACGGCCGCTTCCTGTGGCCCGGCTTCGGCGAGAACTCGCGCGTGCTCAAGTGGATCGTCGACCGCATCGAGCACAAGGCCGGCGCGCAGTCCACGCCGATCGGCTACGTGCCCAGCGCCGCCGACCTCACGCTCGACGGTCTCGATGTCGATCCCGCCGACGTCGACGAGGCCCTGAAGGTCGACGTCGAGGAGTGGAAGTCCGAGATCGACGGCATCGCCGAGTGGTTCGAGTTCCTCGGTGAGAAGGTGCCCTCGGGCATCCGCGACGAGTTCGAGGCCCTCAAGCAGCGCCTCGGCTGAGTCCGTACACGACGACGAATGCCGTTCCCGGTTTCCCGGGGGCGGCATTCGCCGTCTGTGAGGTGAAATCCGGGAAATCGTTCACAGCGGGTATCTCGGTTGTGCCACGCCGACCGGTGACGTAGTTCGACGATGCACGGCAACTACTTCCGTCGGCGAGCGGGTCGTCTCGTGCGTGGTTCGAGTCGTATCGGTCGGAAGTGTGCGGCACTGGTGGGGGCGACGGCGCTGGCCAGGGCGCTCCTGGCGGCGCCCGCCACCGCACAGAGCGAAGAGCAACTTCGTCGGCGGACGTCGTTCTTGGCGAGAAGACCACGGTGGCAGCGGCTTACGCGCTGGCAGTTGCCCCGGTACTCGGAACTTCCCCGAACGGCCCCGCCGCCGAGGCGCGGCGGCCTCCGGGTTCCGTGGGGTGTGGTCGTCGACGGCAACGACAACATCTGGGTTGCGAACTTCGCCGGCCGGGCCGTCTCCCAGTTCTGCGGCAGCAGGGCAGTCGCCTGCCGTCCCGGAACCGCCACGGGCGCACCGATCTCCCCGGACGTCACCGGCTACTGACTCGACGGCCTCGTGCGCAACACCGGCATCACGATCGACCAGGCCGGGAACGTGTGGGTGGCGAACAGTTGGAAGAAGATCCCGATCCAGACCAATCCCGGCGGCTCCGAGATGGTGGCCTTCGTCGGGGCCGCCGCGCCGGTGGTGCCCTGACCTCGACGTCTAGACCGCTGCCGAGGCAGAGGTCCAGTGCAGGTCGTCGTCAACCTCGGCTGGTTCAATCCGACACGAGTTCCATGACGTGGGGAAAGCGTTCGCGAACGGCGCGGTTCACATCCGATTCTTCGATGCGTGCGAGTTGCTGTGCCGAAAGGGCTTTCAAGTCGGTGTAGGTCGAGACGATGCGTAGGTCCCGCTCTTCGATAGCCGATTCCAGGAGGTTGCGGATGAACCGAGCGTTGCCTTCGCGGTCGATGAGAGAACGTGTAGAGCCCTTGGTCGACGTCTCGTTCGCCGTACACAGCACTGCGGCGATACGTTCGATCTCTGTGGCGGCGGACGGATCCAGATCGGCGCCGTAGACGCCGCCGGCCATCCGGTTCGCGATCTCTGCCAGCTCTGTCGCAGAGTACGAAGGAAACCTGATGTGTCGCGAGAACCTGCTCTTCAGACCCTCGTTTCGGTTCAGAAAAGTGGTCATGGCATCTTCATAGCCTGCCACAATGACCACCATGCGGTCGCGATTGTTCTCCATCGTCGCGAGTAGTCCGTCGATCACCTTGCCTCCGGCTGCGTCTCCACCGATCCAGCCGTCGTGGTACAGCGAGTACGCCTCGTCGATGAACAGGACGCCGTCGACTGCGCTTGCGAAGATCTCTCTCGCCAGCAGTTCCGGGGAACCCGATCCGGGCGCGAAGAAGTCGTTCGGCGCAACTTCCACGACTGTGTCGGTCGCGAGAATGCCGAGTCCGTAGTACATCTGTGCCAGCGCGCGGGCTACAACGGTCTTGCCGACTCCGGGAGGCCCGGTGAACACCAGGTGGCGTGAGCGTGCGGAGGGACGAACGACATCGGTAGCGTGATCGCTCTGAGCGTTCGCGAGAAGAGTCGAGGCAGTGAGCTTTTCGATTTCCCGCTTGACGGACTGGAGGCCGACCATGGCATCGAGTGCGCGACGTGCTCTCGAACAGGCCTCGGCGCGCTTCGATCGATCGGTGTCATCGGAGATTCGACTGCCGGAGGGCTCGGTGGCCGGATCCCAGGGGTCGGTACGTCGTGAGATACGTTCCGCGCTGGTCAGAGCGAGACGGTGATCGGGGTTGTGTAGTGCCTCGGCGTAAGCGGCGTCGTTCGGTCGCGTGGCGTACACGCGCTCCAGCAGGGTGCGTGCTCTCGGCTCGTCCCCCGATTCGCGTGCGATCAGTGCCCGGATGTACATGGCGTACGCAACGAGCCACGGAGTATCGGACTTCTCGGCCAACCGGAGGCGGCGGTCGGCTTCTTCGAAGAGTCCGAGAAACGCACAGGCGACCCCGACCATCACGTTCGCTCCGACGCGGAGGTATCCGTCGGCCCACTCTCCGACAGGACCCAGAACGGACAGCACATCGGTCCATCGGCGGGTCTCGTAGTGCAGGGCCCCCATCATGTAGGTGGCGAGTTGTGAGGGAGGCTGCATGGTTTCGAGCAGCGCGAAGGCGTCCTGAAAGTGGCCTGCGTCCATACGTGCCTGGGCTGCGGCAGCCCAGATCTCGGGACCTGTCGAGAGACGATGCGACGCGAATCTGCCTGCCTGGAAGGACCCGGACAATGTTCCGGGACGTAACCCCGCCCGCGTTTGTTCCCGGAAGAGACTCTGGTGCGCAGTGCGCATGAGATTCTCGATCACAGCTTCGTTCACGAGACCGGTCGTTGCGAGGCCGAGCCATGCGTCGCACATCATGGGGTCGATCGCCAGCGCTTCGTGAAAGCATTGCCGGGCGACGGCGAAGTCCGTGCGCTGTCGCCTTCCCTTGACGAAATAGCCCAGGGCCATCACGCCGTCGTCGAATCGCTTCTGCGCACGCCTCTTGTCGAACACTGATCCCCCCGGCTCTCGTACAGAACATCCGGGAGGAAGATCCTAGTGTCCTGAGTCGTAAATTATCCACCAGTTGATACTGTTGGGTATGGCGACTCGGGGTCCGCGTGCTGCGGTGATTGTTCTCAGTGACGCGGAGCGGGCCGAGTTGGAGGGCTGGGTTCGCCGTCGTACGAGTGCGGCGGGGTTGTCGGCGCGGTCGAGGATCGTGCTGGCCTGCGCGGACGGTGGATCCAATTCTGAAGTGGCGCAACGACTCGGTGTGGACCGTTCGACGGTGCGGCGATGGAGGGATCGGTTCGTCGAGGCTCGCTGCGATGGGCTCCTCGACGAACCGCGCCCGGGCCGGCCGAGGACGGTGAGCGACGCAAAGATCAAGGACCTGATCACCGCGACGCTCGAATCGACACCGAAGGATGCGACGCATTGGTCGACACGGTCGATGGCGGATCATCTCGGCATGTCGCAGTCCACTGTCTCGAGGGTGTGGCGAGCGTTCGGCCTGGCTCCGCACAAACAGGACTCCTGGAAGCTGTCGAAGGATCCGCTGTTCACCGAGAAGGTTCGTGACGTCGTCGGCCTGTACCTGAACCCGCCGGAGCGGGCTTTGGTGCTGTGCGTGGACGAGAAGACCCAGATCCAGGCGTTGGACCGGACGCAACCGATCTTCCCGATGCTGCCAGGCACGCCGCAACGCGCCAGCCACGACTATGTCAGGAACGGAACGTCGAGCCTGTACGCGGCGCTCGACATCGCCAGTGGGAAGGTGATCGGCTCCCTGCACGCCCGGCACCGTGCCACCGAGTTCTTGGCGTTTCTTCGCAAGATCGATGCCGAGGTGCCCGCAGATCTCGACGTGTGCCTTGTGATGGACAACGCCTCGACCCACAAGACCCCGGCCGTCAAGCGCTGGCTCACAGCGCATCCCAGATTCGTTATCCACTTCACGCCTACGAGTTCATCGTGGATGAACTTGGTGGAGCGGTGGTTTGCGGAGCTGACGAACAAGAAGCTTCGCCGCTCCGCCCACCGATCCGTGCGACACCTCAACGCCGACATTCGCGCCTGGATCGATACCTGGAATGAGAATCCGCGACCCTATGTGTGGGTGAAGACCGCGGATCAGATCCTCGAATCCATCGCGAACTACTGCGACCGAATTAACGACTCAGGACACTAGTAGTACTTTGTTAGGTTGGGAAGGTGTGATGGCAGGTCGGGCAGGTACCGATCCAATAGGCCAGTGTGCGTTGGAGTTCGCGCACAATGCCGTAGAGGGTCAGTCCCGCCCGATCGCTTTTGGGTCGGTCAGCCGCAGGGTGGTGAGAAACAGGTGTGCGGCGGTGACGAGGATGACGTGGTGGTGCCAGCCGAGCCAGGAGCGGCCCTCGAAGTGGTCGAGTCCGAGACCGGTTTTCAGTTCCCGGTAGTCGTGTTCGATGCGCCAGCGGATCTTGGCCAGGCGCACCAACTCTGACAGCGGGGTGTCCTCGGGCAGGGTGGCCAGCCAGAAGTCGGTGGGCTGCGCCGCGCCCGCCGGCCATTCGGCGAGCAGCCACGCCTGCGGCAGGGTTCCATCCTCGTCGCGGGGAATGGTGCGGTTCGCGGGGCGGATCCGCAGCGCCACGAACCGTGAGCGCATCACCGCGGTCGGGTTGCCCGGACCGGTCTTGGTTCCGCGGCGCCAGGTGACCTCGGTCAGCGCGCCTACTCCGGCCGCCAGAACGAGATCCCTGCAGGTCACGGCCGGTGGGTAGCGTCGGGTCGGAGGCCGCCCGCGCCCGGAGTACGCGGCGGCGGCCGGGACTGCATCGGCGGGGTGCGCGAGGGTGGCGCCCTTGACCGCCACGACATAGACCAGATCGCGGTCGGTCAGGCCCTGCCGGAAGGTCGCCGAGTCGCCGTAGCCGGCGTCGGCGACGATCACCGGCGGGATCCGGCCCCACGCGATCAGCTCGTCGAGCATCTCGAGAGCCATCACCGCCTTGGTGCGATAGCGCTCCTCGGTCGGGATCGCGTTGCGTCGCCGGCGAGCGGTGATCGCCGAGGCCGTCTCCGGATCGTCGCACCGCTGATCGTCCCAGCTCTCAGGCAGATACAGCCGCCAATCCAAGGGTGCGGACGCGGTATCGGTGGCGGCGTGCACACTGACCGCGACCTGGCAGTTTCCGACCTTGCCGAGGGTGCCCGAATACTGCCGGGCCACACACGGCGAGGCGTCACCGTCCTTGGCGAATCCGGTGTCGTCGATCACCCACGCATCCGGGGAGATCAAATCACACGCTTTGCGGGACAGTGTTTTCCGGACCGGTACCGGATCCCACGGTGAGGTGGTGACGAACTGCTGCAGGCGTTGGTGATCGATCCCGAGGCGGTCGGCCATCGGCTGCATCGACTTGCGGCGCCCGTCGAGCATCAACCCTCGCGCATATACCCCGGCCGTTGCTCGCTGGTCCTTGCGTTTGAGCGAGGAGAACACCTCGCCGATGAACGCATCGAGACGTTCACCGACATCGGTCAGGGCTGCGGCATCCACCTGGTTATCGTCTCGGACATCTCGCCGAATCTCGAGGCCTCACACCAGGAAGTGGTGAACCTAACAAAGTCCTACTAGTCAGCGTGCACCGAAGGGTGCTCCGTGGGCAACTGCTTTACACCTCACGCGTTCTGCGTTGCCGCCCACTCGTCGAGCCGTCGCTTCGCTTCCTCCGCGGGCACGTTCTCGACCCGCGTCATCACGGCCCACCGATGACCGAACGGATCGAGGATCGACGCGAACCGGTCGCCGGTGACGAAGGTCGACGGTTCCTCGAACACCCGGGCACCGAGGGCGACGGCCCGCGCGAACACGGCGTCAGCGTCCGCGCAGTACAGCACGTACGAATGGTCGACGTCGTTCGTTCCGCTCGGCGCGTGCAGGCCGATGCCGGGATGGGGATCGCTCAATTGCAGTCGGCCGTTGTCGAAGTCGAGCTCTGCGTGCATCACCGTCCCGTCGGGGCCGTCCATCCGCTCGACGACGGTCGCTCCGAACGCGTCGCAGTAGAAGTCGATCGCGCGGGAGGCACCGTCGACGACGAGGAAGGGGGTGAGGGAGGTGTATCCCTCGGGGATGGGGTTCACCGAATTCGTCATGGCGCCAGTGTCGGACGCCGACCGTGCGCTCGTATTGAAGAAATCCGACCGGTGACGACCTAGGGGCGGAAGACCGCGCGCAGGCAGTCGTCCTCCTTGTTCTTGAACATCTCGTAGCCGCGTACCGCGTCGGTGAGCGGAAGGTCGTGCGTCATGAGCCAACTCGGGTCCAACCTGCTCTCGAGGACGTGTTCGAACAGGGTGGGCATGTACCGCTGGCCGTGTTGCTGCGCCGTCCGCAGGGTCAAGCTCTTGTTCGTCAGCACCGCCATCGGGAACTTGTCGGTGACACCGTAGATGCCGAGCACCGACACGACTCCGCCCTTGCCGCAGGACAGGATCGCCTCGCGCAGGGAGGTCGCGCGGTCGCTCTCCATCCGCAGCGCCTGCTTGACCTTGTCGTAGGCCTGCATGACGCCGGTTCCGTGACCCTCCATGCCCACAGCGTCGATGCAGGCGTCCGGTCCGCGTCCGCCGGTGCTCTCGCGGAGCGTCTCGTAGACGCTGTCGACCTCGGCGTAGTCCACGGTTTCGGCGCCGACCTTCTTCGCGGCGCGGTCGAGGCGGTCTCGGAAACGGTCGATCACGATCACCCTGTCGGCGCCCATGATCTTCGCGCTTGCCGCGGCCATGAGACCGACGGCGCCGGCGCCCCAGACCGCCACGGTGTCGCCCGGGGTGATGTCGCAGAAGTCGGCGCCCATGTAGCCCGTCGGTACCGCGTCCGACAGGAACAGGGCCTGTTCGTCGCCGACACCGTCGGGGATCTGGAAGCAGTTGACGTCGCCGAAGGGCACGCGGATGTACTCGGCGTGCGAACCCTGGTACCCGCCGAAGGGATGGGTGTAGCCGTAGATTCCGCCGGTGGGATAGCCCAGCACGGGTTGCTGCATCGCGGCGTTCGGGTTGGTGGTGTCGCACACCGCGTGCAGGCCGTCGGCGCAGTACGGGCACTTCCCGCATCCGATGAACGACGGCACGACCACCCGGTCGCCGACCCGCACGTTCGTCACCTCCGGGCCGGTGTCGACGATCTCGCCCATGAACTCGTGGCCGATCACGTCGCCCTCCCGCATCCCCGGCAGGTACCCGCCGAGGAAGTGCAGATCGGACCCGCAGGTCGTGGTGAGGCGGACCGCCACGATCACGTCGTGCGGGTTGACCAGGCCGGGATCGTCGACCGTCTCCACCGACAACTCGTTCACCCCCATCCAGCACAGGGCTCGCATCACGCGTCTCCTTCCGATGCACGGGCACTCGGACTGCCCTGCAGGGTGGGGATCTCACCGGTCTGCATGAGAGCCCGCGCACGGTAGAGCGCAGTGAAGGTCAGGGCGCCGGTGACGAGATCGGGGACGGGAACCTCGGCGCGCAGGGTCATCTCGGTGCCGCCCCGGGGCGCGTCGGACACCGCGAGCACTACGCGAGGACCCGGGGTGTCCGCGTCGTCCTCGCCGACGAACGCGAGTCCTTCCGAGGTGACGTCGACGCGGGTGTCCCAGGTCGTCGTCCCGCCGGGGCTCTCCCAGGTCCAGCGCAGCCGGTTCGCTTCGACCGTCTCCACCCGGACGTGGTCGCCGAAGACTCTGCTCAGGTTCTCGGGATCGCGCCAGAACTGCATGACCTGTGCGCGCGGAGCCGCGACGGTCACCGTCTGCGGTTTCCGAGCGTCGACGGGCCGGTCGACGGCGCGCCGGACGAATCCGCCCACCGAGCGACCGGCGTCGTCGATCGCCCTGTTCGCGTTCTCCACGACTCGGCTCGCGTTCTGCACGACTCTGTTGAAGTCGACCACGGTCGTCTCCTTGCTCGGATGCTCGGGTCGGTGTTCGGTGTTCGGTGTTCGGTGTTCGGTCTAGTCAGGGTCTTCCGCGTTTCGGCGTCTGTTCGGCGACACCGTGCCGTAGCGGGGGTGATCGTCCACTGTGCTTCGTCGAGTGCACGGATCCTCGGCGCGAGCGTGCCCGGCGCCAGTTCGTCGTAATCGGGGACGGGAAGATCGTGACGACTCATATGATCGGCTACCCGTGCTCGGTGGCCGGGCAAACCCGGTCGAGCCGGTCCGAAATCTCGCGGGGCACGAACCCGTCGAGGCCGGGCCGGGCGACGACACGCCGACTCGCCGGGGAATAACGACGGCGTACGGATACGTTCGTACATCGATGGGCCCGCCGAGTCGTCCGATGACGGCGAAATGGTGCAATAGACCGAGACCGCGACCCGAGCCGCCGTGTGTGGCCATGAGGAGGATCGAGCATGAGCAGGATCTACGACAACGTCACCGAGCTGGTCGGACGGACCCCGATCGTCAAGCTCAACCGTCTGACCGAGGGAGCCGGCGCCACCGTCGCCGCGAAGCTCGAGTTCTACAACCCGGCCAACAGCGTCAAGGACCGCATCGGTGTCGCGATCGTCGACGCCGCCGAGAAGTCCGGTGAGCTGAAGCCCGGCGGCACCATCGTCGAGGGCACCTCCGGCAACACCGGTATCGCGCTCGCCATGGTCGGCGCTGCGCGCGGCTACAAGGTCATCCTCACGATGCCCGAGACGATGTCGACCGAGCGTCGCGTCATGCTCCGCGCCTACGGCGCCGAGATCGTCCTCACCCCCGGCTCCGAGGGCATGAAGGGTGCCGTCGCGAAGGCCGAGGAGATCGTCGCGAACACCGAGAACGCGATCCTCGCCCGCCAGTTCGGCAACCCCGCGAACCCGGAGATCCACTACAACACCACCGGTGAGGAGATCTGGAAGGACACCGCCGGTGAGGTCGACATCTTCGTGGCCGGCATCGGTACGGGCGGCACCATCACGGGCGCGGGCCGCAGGCTCAAGGAGTACAAGCCGGACGTGAAGGTCGTCGGTGTCGAGCCGGTCGACTCGCCGATCCTCAACGGTGGCGAGCCCGGACCGCACAAGATCCAGGGCATCGGCGCCAACTTCGTGCCCGACGTGCTCGACCGCGAGGTCTACGACGAGATCGTCGACGTGTCGTTCGAGGATTCGATTCGTATCGCGCGCGATCTGGGCACCCAGGAAGGCATTCTCGGAGGCATCTCGTCGGGTGCGATCGTCTGGGCGGCCCTCGAGCTGGCGAAGCGTCCCGAGAACGCCGGCAAGCTGATCGTCGCCGTCGTCTGCGACTTCGGTGAGCGGTACATCTCCACCCCGCTGTTCGAACACATCCGGGACTGATCGCCGTCGTGGGTATCCTGCACACTCTGCGGGAGGATCTGCAGTCTGCGCGCGGCCACGATCCGGCCGCGCGCAGCGACGCGGAGAACGCCGTCGTCTACTCGGGGCTGCACGCGATCTGGTCGCACCGCATCGCGCACCGGATGTGGCAGGTGCCCGCCCTGAAGGGACCTGCGCGGATCCTCGCGCAGTTCACCCGGTTCCTCACCGGCATCGAGATCCACCCCGGTGCGACCATCGGCCGGCGCTTCTTCATCGACCACGGCATGGGCGTGGTCATCGGTGAGACGGCCGAGATCGGCGACGACGTGATGCTCTACCACGGCGTGACGCTCGGCGGCCGGTCGCTGGCGAAGGAGAAGCGTCATCCGACGCTGGGCAACCGGGTCACCGTCGGGGCGGGGGCGAAGGTCCTCGGCCCGGTGGTGATCGGGGACGACAGCGCGATCGGCGCCAACGCCGTGGTCACCCACGACGTGCCGGCGGATTCGATCGCCACGGGTATCCCCGCGACCGTCCGGTCCCGCAAGAAGCACGAACCGCTCGTGGATCCGACGACGTACATCGATCCCGCGATGTACATCTGAGGTCGCGTCCTCCCGAAACACGAAAGAGGGGAGGATATGTGCGAGTTCTCCGTCGAGAACGCACATATCCTCCCCTTTCTTTCCGGGATCAGCCCTCGTAACCGAGCGGGTACAGCACCGACTTGGTTTCGCAGTACGCCTCGACGCCCTCGGGACCGTTCTCGCGGCCGATGCCGGAGTTCTTGTAGCCGCCGAACGGTGAACCCGGATCGAATGCGTACCAGTTGATTCCGTACGTGCCGGTGCGCACGCGCGAGGCGATCTCGAGGCCCTTCTCGACGTCGGTGGTGTACACCGAACCGGCCAGGCCGTAGTCGGAATCGTTGGCGATCTTCACGGCCTCGTCGACGCTGTCGTAGGGGATCACGCAGATGACGGGTCCGAAGATCTCCTCGCGGGCGATGGTCATGGAGTTGTCGACGTCGGCGAAGATCGTCGGTTCGACGAAGTAGCCCGTCTCGATGCCCTCGGGGCGACCACCGCCGAGCACGAGACGCGCGCCTTCCTCCTTGCCCTTGGTGATGTAGGACTCGACGCGATCGCGCTGCTTCGCGGAGATCAGCGGACCGAGTTGTGCGCCTTCGGTATCGGGCAGTCCGACGGGGAAGAAGGCCGCGGTCGCGGTCATCTTCTCGATCACCTCGTCGTAGCGCGACCGCGGCGCGAGGACGCGGGTCTGCCCGACGCAGGCCTGACCGGTGTTCATCAGGCCGGACATCACCAGCATCGGCATCGTCGAGTCGAGGTCGGCGTCCTCGAGGATGATCGCTGCCGACTTGCCGCCGAGTTCGAGTGAGCAGCGCTTGAGTCCGCGCGCGGCGATCTCACCGATGTGACGACCCACGGCCGTCGAACCGGTGAAGGTGATCTTGTCGACGTCGGGGTGCGAGACCAGGTACTCGCCGGTCTCGGCGCCGCCGGGCACGAGTGAGAGGACGCCCTCGGGAAGTCCTGCCTCCGTGAAGATCTCGGCGAGGACGTTCGTCGTCAGCGGCGATTCGGGAGCGGGCTTGAGGACCACCGTGCATCCGGCGAGCAGGGCGGGTCCGAGTTTGTTGAGCATCAGGAACAGCGGCACGTTCCACGCGATGACGGCGGCGACGACGCCGACGGGTTCGCGGCTGACGCGGCTGCGACCGAACAGGCCGGTGCGCTCCTCGGTCCACGGGAACGAATCGGCAAGCCCCGCATAGTAGTCGAGTGTGGCCAGGCCCGACGTCAGCTGCATCATCTCGACCGAGGCCGGCGGCTGGCCCATCTCCGCGGTGAGCGAGGCGCCGATCTCCGCACGACGCTCCTCGATGAGCTTTGCTGCCTTGCCGAGGATCTCGGCGCGCTCGCTCGGGGTGGTGCGCGACCACGGGCCTTCGTCGAAGGCCGTGCGGGCGGCGGACACCGCGGCATCGATGTCCTGCGGTCCCGCGACGGGCACGGAACCGACGCGCTCTTCCGTGGCGGGGGAGAACACCTCGAGTCTCTCGTCGGTCGACGGTGCCACCCATCGGCCGCCGATGAACAACTTGTCGTAGTCGGTCATGTCGCTTCCTCACCTGGCTGTGCTCGTGTTGTCGACCGTATTCGTGTGACCTCGAACACTAGAACACGTTACAACTATTGACCAGGGGGTGACCAGACCGGACGGGACGGGAAGGCTCGATCTCCGAGATGGCAGCGACGGTGCAGGAGCCGAATCTCCTGCTCGAACTCGGGAACGGGCCCGTCGACGACGGCCTCCGGCACGACCTCGCGGATCGGCAGCGGACGGACCGGTGCCGGCGGCACGCCCATCTCGCCGAGCCACCGGACCAGTTGCTCGGAGGACGCCGCGTAGACGATCCGCCCCAGGCCCACCCAGCCGTGCGCGGCCGCGCACATCGGGCAGTGCTCACCGGAGGTGTAGACGGTGGCGGTGGCACGCCGGTCGGGTTCGAGATGTTCGGCCGCCCACCGCGCGAGCGCGAACTCGGGATGCCGGGTGCGGTCGCCGCCGGCGATGCGGTTGCGGTCCTCGGCCAGGACCGTGCCGTCCGCGTCGACGAGCACCGACCCGAACGGCTCGTCACCTGCCGCGACCGCCTCCTCCGCGAGTTCGACGCACCGCCGCAGATGCTGCAGATCCGTGTCGTTCACCATGGACGTCTCCTTCCTCCCCCGACTGCACCGTAGGGCGAGGGAGGAGCCGGGTGGCGCGAATCGGCGACCGTCACCACACTGGAGGGTGCCCAACGGTCAGGAGACATGTCATGGCGGAGAACAATCCGTTCGGGTTCGACCCCGAAGATCTCGACCGCGTGGTGCGGGAAGCCGGTGAGGAACTGCGGGAACTGAAGGACCGTATCTTCTCCTTCCTCGAACCGCCGGTGGCGCCGACGCGCACGCAGCCGCGGCCCGAGACCACCGGTGAGAAGGGCGACGGCGTCTGGGTCGTCTACACCACCGAGGACGACGGCGTGGCCCGCGTCGACCAGGTCCATCGCACCGAACTCGACGCGCTGCGCACGCTCAAGGGCAACACCGACCCGCGACGCTCGGTGCGGTTCCTGCCCTACGGGATGAGCGTGAGCATCCTCGATCGCCCGAGCGCCACCGAGGGCGGTGCCGCAGAGGAGAGTGCCACCGGCGACACCGCTCCCGACGACGCCGCGACCGGCGAGAACTGATCAGTTCTAGCCACCATCGTGGATGTAGGAGGCGAGCTGGTCGCGTTCGGTCTGTAGTTCGTCGATGCGGCTCTTGACCACGTCGCCGATACTGACGATTCCCACCAGCCGAGCGTCCACCACGACCGGTAGGTGCCGGATCCGTTGTTCGGTCATGGTCTCGGCGAGACTGTCGACCGAATCGGTGGGCAGGCAGGTCGTCACCGTCCGCGACATCAGTTCGTGTGCCGGGGCGGCGAGGATCGACGGTCCGCGTTCGTGCAGGGCGCGTACGACGTCGCGTTCGGTGACGATCCCGGCGACGGTCTTGCCCTCGCACACCACCATCGCGCCGATGTTGAACCGCGCGAAGTCGCCGATGAGCTCGCACACCGTGGTGTCGGGCTCGACCGTGTGCACCGCCGAGCCCTTGTTCCGCACAATGTCAGCAATCCGCATCCGGTACCGCCGATCTGCTCGCAGAGCATCCCGGCGGCACCTCACCGGTTTCCGCCGGGACTCCGATGTGGTCCTCAGGGTAGGCCGGAAAACCGGGTGTGCCCGGTCAGGTTATCCAGTCGTGACCTGCGGCGACGATCGATGCGCCGGTGAGGGTGCCCAGTGCGCCGAGCTCGGCGGGGACGATCTGCAGGTCCTGCACGAACCGTAGGCGGGCGTGCCGGGCCGCCGACGCGAGCATCGGCCGCCACAGGTGCCCGCCCGATTGCGCGAAGCCGCCGCCGACGACCACGCGTCCCACATCCGTCAGTGCTGCTGCCGACGCGATGACCTGGCCCAGTGCCGTCCCGGCCCGTTCGAGGGCCGCGGCGGCGACGCCGACCCCGGCCTCGGCGTCCGTGGCCAGCGCGACACCGTCGGCGCCTTCCCAGCCGTGGGCACGGGCCCAGCGCACCGCCGACGGGCCGCTCGCCACGGTCTCGATGCAGCCGACGCCTCCGCACGCGCACACCGTCGTGCCGTAGGGCGAGACGACGTGCCCGATGTGGCCGGCGTTTCCGGTGCGGCCGCGCACGATCCGGCCGCCGAGCACGAGACCGCCGCCGATGCCGGTGCCGAGCACGACCCCGAGCAGGTCGGCGACGTCGCGTCCGGCACCGAAGCGCTGTTCGGCGAGGGTCGCGGCCGCGCCGTCCATCACCGGATCGACGCGGGCGTCGGGGAACACCGAACGCACGGCGTCGACGAGTGCGAAGCCGGAGCTCCACTCGGAGATGTTGATCGGACCGATCGTCCCGGCGTTCGTGTCGACCGGTCCTGCGGCGGCGATACCCACGGCGGTCACCGGTCCCTCGCCGATCTCCGCGACCTCCCGCAGCAATCCCGCGCACGCGCCCCACACGTCCTTCCGGGGGACCGGCACGGATCGGGCTTCGAGTGGGGTGCCGTCGTCGGCGGCGACGGCCGCGGCGAGCTTGGTGCCGCCGACGTCCAGGGCCAATGCGGTCATGACGACGACACTAAGCGACGGGTCAGCGCCGCCGCAGGACCAGTACCAGGTTGCTGACGAGGAACTCCCGGACGCCGGGCACGTTCACGAGCCACCACGCCCAACTCGGGTGGTAGCGGGGGAAGGCCGCGAGCAGTTCACCGTCGGGCGTCGAACGTGCCCAGCGCAGACCGTCGCTCGCGCCCACGTCGAACAGCGACACCCCGTACCGGTTCTTCGGCTCCCGGCCGTGCTTGCGGGCGTAGCGTCGGGCCGCATACTCGCCGCCGAAGGCGTGCCACGGACCGGTCTCGTGCCCGCCGAACGGTCCCCACCACAGGGTGTACGACAACACCATCAGTCCGCCGGGCCGCGTGACGCGCAGCATCTCGTCGGCCATCACCCACGGCGTCGCGACGTGTTCGGCGACGTTCGACGAGAAGCACACGTCCACCGAGCCGGTACGCACCGGCAGTGCCAGGCCCGAGCCGCGGATCGCACCGCCGACCTGCAGGCCGGCGGCGTGCATCTCGGACGGGTCGGGCTCGATCGGCACGTAGCGCGACCCCACCTCGGTGAACGCGTCGGCGAAGTAGCCCGGTCCGCCACCGACGTCGACGACCGTGGTGCCCGTCAGATCGGCGCCGGTCAGACCCGAGTAGAGATCGCCGATGAGATCGACGGTGTCGCGCGCGAGACTACCGTAGAACTTCTCGGGTGCCGTCTGCTCGAAGCGGAAGCTGCCGAGCAACCCCACGGAACGGCGCAGTGTGGCGCGGCGGGCGAACAGCCGGGTCACGTCGGTGCGGGGTCGGGTCGTCGATGGCACGTCCAGTCACCTTAGTGCGGGCCGCGCACTCGTCCCTCACCTGTCGCCGACCGGCACCCGCTACTGTGTCCCTGTCATCGTCCGAGTCACATCTGCCCGGCCGGGTGGTCGAGTCGACATACAGGGGGGTCACCGCGTGCGGGAGGTTCTGCTGCTCTGCTGGCGCGATACCGGGCATCCGCAGGGCGGTGGCAGCGAGCGGTATCTCGAGCAGGTCGGGGCGCAACTCGCGGCGCGCGGCGTCCGCGTCGTCCTGCGGACCGCTTCCTATCCCGGAGCTGCCGAGCGAGACCGGATCGACGGCATCACCGTCAGCCGCGGCGGGGGACGGCTCACCGTCTACCCGCGCGCGCTCGCCGCGATCCTCGCGGGCAGATTCGGTGTCGGCCCCCTCGCCGGTATCCGCCCCGACGCCGTCATCGACACCCAGAACGGCATCCCGTTCTTCGCCCGGCTCGTCGCCGGCGCGCCCGTCACGGTGCTCGTGCACCACTGCCATCGTGAGCAGTGGCCGGTCGCGGGCAGGCTGATGGCCAAGCTCGGCTGGTGGATCGAGTCGTCGCTGTCGCCGCGCGTACACCGCCGCAACCAGTACCTCACCGTCTCCCTTCCGTCCGCCGACGAGCTGCGCGCTCTCGGCGTCGATCGGGAGCGGATCGCGGTGGTCCGCAACGGTGTCGACGCCGTCCCCGCGGGCGTCGCGGTGGGCGGCGACGACACGCGCACGGCCCACCCGAGCGTGTGCGTGCTCTCGCGGCTGGTGCCGCACAAGCAGATCGAGGACGCCCTCGCCGCGGTCGCGACGCTGCGCGGCACCGTCCCGGGCCTGCATCTCGACGTCATCGGCGGCGGCTGGTGGGAGCAGAACCTCCGCGATGCGGCCGCCGAACTCGGCATCGGCGACGCCGTCACCTTCCACGGCCACGTCGACGAACAGCGCAAGCACGAATTGCTCTCCCGCGCCTGGGTTCACGTGATGCCCTCGCGCAAGGAGGGGTGGGGTCTCGCGGTGGTCGAGGCCGCCCAGCACGGTGTGCCCACCATCGGTTACCGCAGCTCCAAGGGACTGACCGACTCGATCATCGACGGGGTGACCGGTCTGCTCGTGGACTCACCCGCCGAACTGACCGCCGCCGTCGCCGATCTGCTCGCCGACGCCGACCGTCGTCGTCAGCTCGGCAACAAGGCCCGCATCCGCGCCGGCGAGTTCTCATGGGAGGCCACGGGAGAGGGCGTGCACGAGGTCCTGTCCGTCACGACCTTCGGGCACACCGTCTCAGGACTGTTCCCGCGCGCCGACGAGCCGTCGATGCTCGCCGACCCGCTGCCCGAGCGCGCAGCCAGCGCCGCCGGCCAGTACCAGTAGCCACACCACGTGCGCCCCGATCGCCAGGGCGCGATGGGGTGACGGGGTCGAGGTGACCCCCTCCACCCGGTACAGGCTCAGATCCTCGTCCTGATAAGCGGGTTCGACGGCTCCGAGCGTGCTCTTCGCGGCGCCCGATTCGCCCGGTGTGCCGTGCTCGACGAGCACCCAGCCCACCCCGCGGGCGGCGAGCGCACTCGGATCCGCGCCGGACAACAGCAGGGTTTCGACGTCTTCCGCGCGGCGACCCTCCCCGGCGACACTGCCCTCGGCGACGATCAGGGTTCCGGTCTGCAGGACGTCGGCGCGCAGCATGCGCGGGGACGGATCGAGCACCGGCACGGGCCCGGAGAAGTCGAAGACCCGGAACATGCCGGCGGGCAGCACCGCCACGTCGCCGCCGTCGGCCGTGACGATCTGCGACACCTTCTCCCAGCCCGCCGGATAGCGCACAGGCCGCAGTTGCCCGCCCACACCCCACACCAGGTCGGGCAGCGCGACCAGCACGGCGGCGATCGCGGCCGTCGCCCACACCGGTTCGGGCGCCGCGAAGCGCCGGGCGAGGACGGTCGTGCCGGCCGCCGCGGCGAGCGCGTATGTGGGCATCGCCCACGCGACCCACTTCTGGGTGTCGCGCAGCAGTCCCGCGCCGGGCACGTTCACCATCGCCCATTCGCCGACGGCGAGTCCCGGGCCGGTCGCGGCGAGGGCGATGACGAGCACCGCAAGGACGGCAGGCACCGCGACCGCGACGATCACGGAGTTCCTACGTCGCCGCCACAGTGCCGGCACCCCGCACGCCACCACCGTGAGCAGCAGCAGCAGGGTGCCCATCAGCGCCCATGCGGTAGTGCGCGAGGTGGGGACGGATTCGGCGTTCCAGATCCCGCCGAGCCCTGCCACCGAACCGATCGTGCCGAGCAGTGGTTCGGCCCGGGCGGCGAAGGCGCGCACACCGGCCGGGTCCGCTTCGGTACCGCCACCGGCGAGCGCAGTCGCGATCAGCCACGGCAACGACACCGCGACACCCAGCGCGAGTGCGCCGCCCACGCGCGGCAGCACCCGCGTCCGCCCACCGGGCGCGACGAGGACGGCGCAGGCCGTCACGATCGCCAGCAGGGCACCGGTCGGGGTCAGCCCCGCAGCGGCCAGGCAGACCGCCAGCGACGCCCAGCCGCCGCGTCTCCGTCGCCGGATCGCGACGGCCGCACAGATCGTCCACGGCAGCGCGGCGTACCCGGCGAGCAGACTCCAGTGGCCCTGCAGCAGCCGCTCGGCGACATAGGGATTCCAGATCGCGACCGTCGCCGCGACGAGCCGGGCGCCGGTTCCGCTCGTCGGCAGCACCACCGCGACCAGCCGTGCCGCACCCCATCCCGCCGCCCACAACGACGCGACGAGCAGCGCCGTGACCGCGACACCACCGTCGACGACGGTGCTCACCCACGCCAGCAGGGCGTCCTGCGGCACCGCGCGGGCGGCGGCGTCGGACAGACCGAGCGCAGAATCGGTGAGGAACGATCGGGGAGTGCTCACCGCGTCGCGGAAGAGCAGGTAGCCGGGGGAGACGAGGAACGGACCGAGCACCGCGACCGTCAGGACGAGGGACCAGACCGCCGGGAGAGCCGCCGTCGTGGACATGCGGGACGACTCCGGGCGGGACATGGCGGCAGAATACGGTGTCGTTCCGGATGGGAGGATGAGCGGATGCCGCGAACACCCCGACCCGCGTCGGAGGGAACCGAGACCACTCGTGGTTCGACGACGGGAACCGCCGTCACCGGCATGACACTGGTGACGGTCGGCGCGATGACCGCGAACCTCGCGTCCTATCTGTTGCACCTGCCGGCGGGACGCTGGCTCGGGCCCGCCGGATACGGCGAGTTCGCGAGCCTGCTCGCCGCGCAGCTCGTCCTCGCCGTGCCGGCACTGGCGTTGCAGACGGTCGTCGCCCGGGAGGCCGTGCACGGCACCGGCGCCGCGGCGCTGCGTCGTCTCGGTTACCGCTGCGCCGTGCTCGCCATCGTCGTCGCGATGCTCCTCGTGCCCGTCGTGGCGTGGGCGCTCGACACGAGTGTCGGCGGGGCGTTCGGGTCGCTCGTCACCGCGCCGCTGCTCGTCCTCCTCGCCGCCGAACAGGGCCTGCTGCAGGGGCGGGGCAGGTTCGCAGCGCTCAGCGTCGTCCTGTCCGCCGCGGGCGTCGCGAAGGTGGTGCCGGCCGTGGCGGTGCTCGCCGTCGGAGGCGGCCCCGGTGCCGCGCTGTTCGCCGGGGCGCTCGGCACGGGTGCGGTCGCGCTGGCCGCGAGTGTGCTCGTGGGCCGGACGTCGGGTGGACGGACGGAACCGGTCCCGACCGCCGGGGCGGTGCTGCGTGCCTCCCAGGTGCAGCTGGCCCTCATCGCGCTCACGTCGCTCGACCTGCTGCTCGCCCGCATGCTGCTCGATCCCGATTCCGCCGGGTTGTACGCGCTGGGGGCGGTGGCGACGAAGGTCGCCTTCTGGTTGCCGCAGGCGGTCGGTGTGGTGCTCTATCCGCGGATGGCGAATCCCGCCCAGTCGGCGGCCGCGGTGCGGTCGGCGCTCACCGTCCTCGTCGCGATCGGCGCGGTGCTCGTCGCCGGCGCGGCGATCTGCGCACCGATCGTCCCGATGCTGGTCGGCGACGCCTACGGGCCGGTGCAGTCGCTGCTGTGGCTGTTCGCACTGCAGGGCGCGTGTCTGGCCGTCCTGCAGGGCGCGCTGCTGTCGGCGATCGCCGGGGAACGTACCCATCTCGCGCTCGTCGCGTGGGTGGGCCTCGCCCTCGAGGCGGTGCTGATGTTCACGGTGGCGTCGACCCTGCGGCAGTTCATCGCCGTCGCTGTCGGTGTGGCCGCCGCGACGGCCGCGGTGGTCGCGGTGCTCGCTCTGCGCGGTGCTGCAGTGGCCCGGTCGTCCACGGACGACGCGGTGACGCCGTCCACCGACGAGTCACCCGCGAACGACACCGCCCCCCACCGGGATCGGTGAGGGGCGGCTCGGTTCGTCTACCGGACGATCACTCCTGCGTCGGAGGCTTCCGCAGATCGGTGCGCGGGATCTCCTGCGTTCGATCCGTCGTCCAATCACGCTGCTGCGCGTTCGGATCGGTCTGGCGCGGGATGACCTCGGTGCGGTCCTCGGTGTGATCGCGCTGCGCGCCGCCCGAATGCGCCGGGCCGACCGTGGTCGTGGCCGGACCTGCCGGGGCGGGACCGCCGGTCGCGGTGGCCGGACGACGGTTGCCGCCACCGCGGATGCCGAGCACGAAGCCGACGATCAGCAGGATGACGCCGAGGATGCCGAGGATGATCGGCAGGGTGCGGCCGAACAGCGAGATGGTGTCCTGGCCGTCCTTGGCCTGGCCGATCTGGTACTCGATCGTCTCCTCGTCGAACGGCAGCGTCACGTTGAGGACCGTCACCTCGGGCTTGTCGGCCTCGCGGGCGTAGTACTGGTCCTGCTGCTCCTGGCCCTTGACGACGACACCGGTGACCGGGTCGACCCACAGGTCGCGGATGTTGTTGTACCAGCGGGTCATCGTGATCGGCTCGTCGCCCTCACCGACACCCCAGGTGGAGGCGGGCAGGCTGAGCTTGTAGGTCGGGACCTCGGGGTCGGCCTTCGAGAGGTCGACCGGCCCGATCTCCTGGCTGAAGTGGTAGACCTTCATGCCGTTGATCTCCTCCTCACCGACGAAGTCGATGGGGAAGTTCTCGCGAGCGTTGATGTCGTAGTACGGGTACGACTCCTGCTGGACGTCGAACGGGAACTTGTACTGCAGTCCGGCGCGGTTGTCGATCTCCACCGGCGGCTTGTCGGCGCTCACCTGGATCGTGCTCACGCGCTCCGGGAACTCCTCCTCCGAGACGGGCATGGAGGTCTTCCGGTCGATCGTGAGACGGTCGACGACGGCCGAGACCAGGCCCGTGTCCCCTTGCATGTCGAGTCGTCGCACGGTCTGGCCTGCCTGCAGCGTCATGACCTCGGCGTTCGAGGGATCCTCGACGGTGACGAAGCGCTGCGCGACGATCGGCACGTCGCGATCGACCTGCGCGTTGCCGGCGAGCAGCTGACGGGAATTGAGGATGTCGCCCGTGCCTTCGGCGACCGTGGTCACCTCGAGATCGAGCGGTGTCGTTCTCAGCTTCCCGAGCGTGTACGTCGGCACGAGAATCGCGATCACCAGGAGGAAGGCCCCCAGGCCCACCAGAATCATTGCCAGTATCCGGCCGGAGCTCGAACGCTCAGCCATGCTTTCTCCTCACTCAACGGTCGTCATCGAGTACCCCCACCGGCAGCAGCAGGGCTGCACGGATCGCCTGGCATCCGGCCCGCGAACACCACGTGAGCTCAGACACTAACAGCCCGGTATGGCAATATGCGCGTCCGCTCGCCGCTGGGACGGATCGGTAGTCGATCTTCGTCGCTGCCGGGATCGTCCCGTTCCGGGTGATCCTGCTCTGTCCACCGCTCCCGCGACACGGCACACTGGTGCCCGATGACCACTACCACCGACCGGAACCGCAGCATGAGCGGATTCCTTCCGGCACTCGAAGGAATGCGCGGTTTCGCCGCAGTGGGCGTGTTGATCACCCACGTCGCATTCCAGACCGGCGCGGTGCACGACTCGGTGATCGGCCTGGTGTGGGCGCGGTTCGACCTCGCCGTCGCCCTGTTCTTCGCCCTGTCCGGTTTCCTGCTGTGGCGACCGCACGCCGCCGCGGCCCGCGCGCTCGGTCCGTCCCCCTCGACGACCCGCTACTTCCTCTCCCGCGCGACCCGCATCCTCCCCGCCTACTGGACCGTCGTGATCCTGGTGCTGTGGTTGCTGCCCGACGCGGGCGGCGGCGCGACGGTGTGGTGGTCGAATCTCGCGCTCGTGCAAGTGTTCGTCCCACTGACCCTCACCGAGGGCCTCACCCAGATGTGGAGTCTGTCGGTGGAGGTGGCCTTCTATCTCGTGCTGCCGCTGCTGGCGCTGGCGGTGAGCGGGCTGCGCGGGGACGCCGCCCGTTACCGCGTCCCGCTGCTGCTCGCCGTGAGCGCACTGTCGCTGCTGTGGGCGTGGCTACCGGTCGGCACCCCCGACCACATCAACCACACCAACTGGCTGCCCGGCTACCTGCCCTGGTTCGCGGCGGGAATGATCCTCGCCGAACTCGTCACCGGCCCCGAGACGTGGATGCACCGCTTCGCGGCGCGGCGCACGGTGATGGGAGCGATCGCCGTCGCCGCCTTCGCTGCCGCCACCACCCCGCTGGCCGGACCGGAGACGCTCACCGATCTCGCACCCACCGAATATCTCGCCAAGATCGCCCTGGGCGCGATCATGAGCTTCGCCCTGCTCGCCCCGCTGACCCTCGCACCGCGCCGGCAGCACCGCGTCCTGGCGAGCCCGGCCGCACTGGCCGTCGGGCGCTGGTCGTACGGCGTGTTCATCTGGCATCTCGCGGTGCTGTCGATCGTCTTCCCCGTCTTCGGGATCCCGGCTTTTGCGGGGCACTTCTGGTTCGTCCTGACGGTGACGGTCGTGCTGAGTCTGGCCGTCGCGTCCGTCAGCTACGCCCTCGTCGAGGAGCCGGCGCGGGCCGCCTTCCACCGCTGGGACAAGGCCCGGCGCGGTACCGCCGCCAGGCCCACCGCGACCACGCCGACGAGCGCCGCGAACTGAATCAGGAACGAGTGCCCGACATATCCGTCGGGTGATCGCCACGGCCCGGTGGACAGCAGCGCCATCGCCAGCATCGTCGCGCCACCCGCGGCGCCTACGAGCACACGCGACGCCAGGACGGGGCCGTGGCGCACCGCGAGCGCACCGATCCCCACCGCGCCGGCGACCGCGACGGCGGCACCGGCCCATCCCGCGAGGAGCGTCGCGGCGACCAGCACACCGGTCAGCGCGAGAACCGACGAACCCCAGGTGCGCGGCATCGGACCCGGATCTTCGACCCGCCGCCGCGGCCACACGGCCGCCGCGAACAACGGGACGAGCAACAGCAACCCGCCGAAGATCCCGAGCCGGTACCAGCGGTCGGTCGCGAACTCGAGTGTCAGCGTCTGCTCCGGCCCGGCCGGCACGATCCAGCCCTGCTGCCAGCCGTCCACGACGACCGGCGTCGCCACGGCACCGTCCGGGGTGCGCGCCACCCAGCCGACGTTGGTGCTCTCGGGCACCACCACGAGCCGGTCCTCGTCGCCCGCCGGAACCATCACTTCGCGCAGGTTCTCCGTCCAGCGGCCCTTGTCGAGTTCCGTCGGCTCCGCGACGGGCGCGTCGGGACCGGGGACGTCGAGCCGAAGGCCCGAGACGACGAAGGCCGCACCGGGATCGACGTCGATGTCGACCCGGCCCGGGTTCATGCCGACGACGTCGGTGCCGCACAGTGTCGCGGGGACCTCCACGCCCGCCGCGAGATCGGCGACCCGCGCGGTGAGCGACGTGCGGTAGCTGCGTCCGTCGATCTCCACGACGGGTCCGCGCTCGCAGTCGACGGTCACCGTCTCGTCGTAGACGGATCCCTGTGCCCCGATCGGCCCGTCGTCGCCGAGCACCGACACCTCGGCGAGCCCGGGCGGGGTGAGTTTCGAGAAACCCAGCACTGTGCGATCGAGGGTGTCGCGCCAGTGCACCACGGTGAGTTCGATCCGGTCCGTGACGTGCGGGGTCAGATCGACGATCGTGTCGTCACCGTCGAGTTCGCGCACCTGCGGTCCGTTGCCGAGATTCACCGCGACCCGCGACGGCGCGACCGGCAGCGCTCCCAGCGCCGTCCTGATCTCCAATCCCGTGACGCGTTGTTCCTCAGGAAGCTCCAGCGTGAGCGACGGCCGCGGCGCACCCGCTTCGAGCGAGCTCTCCTCCGCGGTCCACGACGTCCGCGGGTCGCCGTCGGTGAGGGCGAACGCCGAGCCATGCAGGTCGACGACGTCGGCGTCACCGCGCGCGACGACCCGATCCGAACGGTCCGCGAGGTCCTCGAGCGCCGGCCCGGGGCGCGCGCGCAGGAGCAGTTCCGGGCGGACCCAGGTCTCCTGCGGCACGTCCAGGGTGCGGGTGAACATGCCGGGTTCCTCGGCGGAGGTGGCGAGTCCCCGCGCGCAACGGACACGGTCGTCGGTGTCGACGCAGCTGCCGCGGCCGGGGAATTCCTGGCCGAGCTGCCATCCGCCCACCGCGGCGTCCTCGACCGGGCCCGGCACCACGATGCGGCGACGGATGTCGATCGGGCGTGGTTCGTTCCGGTCGGTGAAGTCCTCGACGACCACCTCGGTGAGACCGAACTGGTTGCCGACCGTGCCGCGTTCGGTGTGCACGGACGTGATGCGGATCCACGAGGTGGTGCCCAGCGGCAGCGCGACCGTCTGTTCGCGTCCCGGTTCGTCGACGCGCACCGCCGTGCTGCCCCGGTCGGTGGACACCTCGAGCCACTTGACGGGATCGCCGAGAGCACCGGAGCTGGTCGTCAGGTGCAGCAGACCCGCTTCGATCGGCCGGTCGAGGTCGAGCTGCAGCCACTGGCCGATCGCCGATTCGAGTCCGTTGCTGTGCCAGCCGGTCGTCGGATCGCCGTCGACCACCGCGGCCGGGCTGCTTGCGACCGACGTGCCACCGAGCTGGGTGGCATCCGACGCCGCGCTGGACACGCTGATGCGGGCGCCTTCCCATTCGGCCCGGACGAGTTCGGTGTCGGGCACCGGATAGTCGGGGACGGCGTTGTGGGTGCGACGCGGGTCGTCGGCGGTCCGGATCGTCGACGAATGATGGTCGACCTGCCCGTAGTCCGTCTCGCGGTCCGTCGGGGTGTCGGTGACCGTCACCTCGTCGACGGGCAGACCCGCGCGGGCCGCGTCGGCGGCGAGGAGCGTGGGACCGACGAACTCGGGCTGCGCGGTGTTGCGGCGCAGCAGCGCTTCGGGGCCGCCCTGCACGACCGGCACGTCGGCGATGTCCACGACGTAGGGACCGACGGGTGCCGCGGCGGGTTCGGCGACGCGGTAGATCTCCACGGCCGGATAGGCAGGTCGCAGGTCGGCGTCGGTGACGAAGTCGTCGGGGTTGTCGAAGACGATGTCGTCACCGAACTCGGCGACCCGCTCGATGCCCGGCGAACCGTCGAGCGCGCGATGCACGAGTGCCGGTCGCGCGGCGGGAGAGGTGTCGGGATCGAGGTCGTTGCGCACCACCAGGAAGCCGATGCCCTGACCGCGCAGGGTCGCGGCGAGACCGTCGGACGGGCGGCCGTCGGCGATGTCGCGTTGCACGGCGTCGAGGGCACGGATGGCGCCGGGTGGCACGAGCGGGACGGCGTCGCGCACCGCCCACGGCGTCGATGCGAGTGCCTGCAGCGGTTCGTCGCGGGTGAGCCCCCACATCTGGCTGCCGAACGGCGCGCCGGGAACGATGAGGGCGCGTTCGCCGCGCTCGCTCGTGTTGTCCTCGAGCCAGGCCGCCGTGGCGTGCCAGTGCTCGGGGACCTCGTCGAAAGCGCCGCGCGGAGCGAGCCGCCCGGTCCACGCGAGTGAGGTCGCGAGCGTCATCGCGACGAGGATCAGCGTCGTCACCGCGACCATAGGATTGCGTTCGGGATGCGCGAAGGCGTTCCGGGCACGCGTCCACGGCACCGATCCGGGCAGAGGAACGGCGCGCAGTAGGTGCGCGATCCCGAGCACGATCGGCAGTCGCACGAGCGGCTCGAGCTTGTGGACGTTGCGCAGCGGCGCACCGGCGGTGTCGAGGAACAACCGGACCTGCTCGGCGAACGGCGAGTCGAGCTGGCCGACGTAACCGACGCCCATGCCGACGAGACCCACCACGAGGATCAGGGTGAAACGACCGCGCGCGGGCATCGACCGCATCGCGAGACCGGCGAGACCGACCGCGGCCAGGGCGCCGGTGACGAGGACCGCGGCCGGTTGCGTGACGAGCACGGCGCCCGCGATGCGTTCGGGGGAGACGAAGGGCGTCCAGCTGCTGGTGCCGCGCAGCACCTCGGCGAGCGACGTCCATTCGGTGGTGACACCGGACGATTCGATGAAGTCGAGGAAGGGCGGACTGACGCGACCGAGCAGCAGCAGCGGCACCATCCACCAGGTCACCGCGACGACGCACAGCGGCAGCCACCACAGGGTGAAGCGCCACCAGCGCCGGTTCGGACGGTGCGCGGCCCACCACAGCGCCGCGACGAGACAGGCCGCGGCGGTCGCGACCGCGTTGATCGCGCCCATGAGCGCCACCGCCACGGCGGACTGCGCGGCGAGCCGGCGGGCCGAGCCCGGATTCTGCGTGTTCAGATACCGCACCAGCGGCAGCAGCACCCACGGCGCCAACATCATCGGATGTGCTTCCGACGAGATGGAACCGAGCGTCGTGAGGACGCGCGGGGACAGCACGAACACCGTCGCCGCGATCAGACGGGAGCTACGGCTCCCGATACCGAGGGCTTCGGCGAGGCGGACGAGACCCCAGAATCCGGCGACGAGCAGCAGCACCCACCACACCCGCTGGGTGATCCACGGGGGGATGTGCAGCAGTTGACCCGCGGCGAAGAACGAGCCGTGCGGGAAGAAGTAGCCGTACGCCTGGTTCTGCACCTGCCCGAGCGGCGCCACACTGCTCCACTGGTGAGCGGCGCGCGTGAGGAATCCGATCGGGTTCTGCGTCAGGTCGTACTTGGTGTCGGCGACGACCAGGCCCGGAACCTGGGCGAAGGACAGGACCACCGCCACCGCGGTGACTGCGTACAGCCACCGGCGGGACAGCGGTTCGGCGGACGGGAGCTCCGTCTCGCCTCGGTACGTGCGTGAACTCGAAGCGTTGCCGGCGCCGTCAGCGGCTGCCGTACTCAACCTGGTTCAGGAGGGACGAATCGGCGTTGCCACTGCGATCGATCTGAGGGCGCGAATTCTCCTGCACAGCGGCCGTTACGCCGAAGACCGCCACGGCGCCGAGTACGGCACCGACGACCACGCTACCCAGGCCCGGTCCCAGGAACTTCCCCATTCCGTCTCCCCATCTCCAGTGACGCAGGCAGTCATCGCCGGCCGCCACGCTGTCTATCGGTCCGCGCCAAACTATCACCCCGGAAGGCGGTGGTGGACGGTGCGAGCCTCCGAGTCGATCTTTACCGTCGCCGCGGTGCGCTAGACGCCCAGTGCGCCGAGCAGTGTGCGCAGTTTCGCGGTGGTCTCGTCGAGTTCGGCGAGGGGGTCGGAGTCGGCCACGATGCCGCCTCCTGCCCAGGCCACGGCGCGTCGGCCGTCGGAACTGAGCTCCGCGCACCGGATGGCGACGAACCAGTCGCCGTCGCCTTGTTCGTCGCACCAGCCCACCGCGCCGCCGTAGAAGCGCCGGTCGCCCTCGACCCGGGAGATGACGTCCAGCGCGGCCTCGGTGGGGGTGCCCGCCACGGCCGGGGTGGGGTGCAGAACGTGGGCGAGGGTGAGCGCGTCGGTGTCGGGGTCGCGGAGGGTGCCGGTGACCGGCGTGGCGAGATGCCAGACATCGGGTGTCGCGGTGAGCTCGGGCTTGTCGGGGATGTCGAGGTCGCTGCACAGCGGGGCCAGTCGCGTGCGGATCCAGTCGACGACGTAACCGTGCTCGGTGAGGTTCTTGTCCGAGGTCAGCAGATCCTCACCGGCGCGGCGGTCCTCGCCCGGATCGGCCCGGCGCGCGGCGGTCCCGGCGAGGGGACGGCACGTGACGGTCTCGCCACGGCGGCTCACGAGCAGTTCGGGCGTCGCCCCGACCAGCGTGTGACCCCAATAGCGTTCGCCCGCCGCGCTCAGATCCAGCGCGTACGTCGCCGCGTCGGGATGGCGTTCGATCATGCGGGCCGCGAGAGCGAGCGGGTCGAGCGGTGCGTCGGCCTCGAGGGCGACCCGCCGGGCGGCGACGACCTTCTCCATCTCCCCGAGGGACATCTGCTCCACGAGCCGGCGCACCCGCTCGACGTGCACGCGGGGCAGTGGCAGTTCGGCGGAGATCCGCACCGGCGGCAGGTCCGACAGGTCGGGCGGGGCCTGCCACGGGCCGTCGAGGATCTCGACGTCGTCGGGCTGCGCGAGGGCCACCGGACGGTGCCGCGAGAACGGCAGTGCACCGACGACGATCGTCGCCTTACCGCTGCGGAGTGCCTGCGTGGCGGAGTGGACGTCGTCGAAGAACCGGCGGGTGCCGGTGGCGTGCACCGAGCGTTCGGTGCGCGAGAGCAGGAATCCGTCCATGGTGGATCGACAATATCCCTGCCCGCACCCGGCGCCGGTGACCCGGTGCGGGGCGTCAGCGACCCGGCGGCACGATCAGGACCGGCCGGTGACTGTGCCGGAGCACGTGATCGGCCACCGACGACTGCAACAGGGACCGCAGACCGGTGGTGCCGCGGGTGCCGGTGACGATGATGTCGACGTCCAGCTCGTCGGCGGCCTCGATGATCGCCGACCACACCGCGTTGACGACCTCGACGGTGCGGCCCTCGGCGTGCAGACCCACCGAGCGGGCCATCTCGAGCCCCTCGTCGTTGGTGATGCGCGCGTCGGACAGGGCGACGTCCTCGCTGTCCTCGTCGGGCACCCAGTCGGGTTGCATGACACCGGACAGGCCGGACATGCGGGCGGCCTGCCGGACCATCGGCTCCCAGGCGGTGACGACGACGGCACGGCACGACTCGAGGAAACGACCCGCATACTGCACGGCACGCTTCGAGTTCTCGGAACCGTCGTAGGCGATGAGGATCAGATCTGCGCCCACCGCGTACCCCCTGGGTCGGATTCGGATGCTCGGGTGCACCTTAACCCGCCGGAGCGTCCCCGGGGGAGGTTCGAGCTGTGGATCCGCGAGGTTCGTCCGCTACCGTCGGCACCATGCGGATCCGTCACACTGTCGCCGCCGTGCTCGCGGTCGCCCTCACCACCGCGGGATGCGGTTCGTCCGATTCGGGCGGCGACGACCCGGTCGAGACGACGTCCGACACCGCGCCCGCCTCGTCCACCACAGCGACCGCCACGACCACCGAGGCGACCGCGGCCGCGACGTCGGCGACCTGCGGCGACGATCTGCTCGCCCGGTTGACGCTGCGGCAGAAGCTCGCCCAGTTGCTCAACGTCGGGGTCACCGGAGCCGCCGACGCGCAGGCCGTCGTCGAATCCGAGCAGATCGGTGGCATCTTCATCGGCAGCTGGACCGACGCGTCGATGCTCACCGACCGTCTCGTGCCGCAGGTGGCCGCGCGGAGCGCATTGCCGCTCATGGTCACGATCGACGAGGAGGGCGGCCGCGTGTCGCGCGTGGGCGACCTGTTCGGGCCCGATCCGTCCGCGCGGGTGACGGCGCAGACGATGACGGTCGACGAGACCTACCGAATGGCGTTCGAACGTGGACAGGAACTGAAGTCGCTGGGCATCACGGTCGACTTCGCGCCGGACGTCGACGTGAGCAGCCAGCCCGACGACTCCGTCATCGGCGACCGCTCGTTCTCCGACGATCCCGAGGTCGTCACGCAGTACGCCGGCGCCTATGCGCGGGGACTGATCGACGCGGGCATCATGCCGGTGCTCAAGCACTTCCCGGGACACGGCTCGGCCTCCGGTGATTCGCACACCGGTGCCGTGACCACCCCACCGATCGAGCAACTGCAGCAGAGCGATCTCGTGCCGTACCGCAGCCTGGTCTCGCCCGAGGTGGGCGTCATGCTCGGCCACCTCGACGTGCCGGGTCTGACCGGCGGGCTGCCCGCGAGCATCAGCCCGGCAGCGGTGGACCTGCTCCGCTCGGGTGCCTACGGCGGCCCCGCCTTCGGTGGCGTGATCTTCACCGACGATCTGTCGGGGATGCGCGCGATCACCGACACCTACGGCATCACCGAGGCCGTCGAGGCCGCGATGGTGGCGGGCGTGAACCAGGCACTGTGGCTGACCACCGACGAGGTGCCCGCCGTGCTCGACCATCTCGAGCAGGTCGTCGCGGAGGGCACGCTCTCACCGGAATGGGTCGACGAGTCGGTACGGACCGTGACACGCGCGAAGGGCGCTCTGGACTGCTGAAATGTCGCAGGTTGCTTCGACCCCAGGCTTCCTACCGTAGAGTAAGAACTTCATTCGAGGAGTCCGGGAGGAGTCATGGCGGGCGGAACCAAGCGACTGCCGCGTGCGGTCCGCGAGCAACAGATGCTGGACGCCGCCGTCGAAGTGTTCTCCGAGCACGGTTTCCACAACACATCCATGGACGCCATCGCGGCGCGGGCGTCGATCTCCAAGCCGATGCTCTACCTGTACTACGGGTCGAAGGACGAGTTGTTCGCGGCGTGCATCGCCCGCGAAGGGCAGCGGTTCGTCGAGGCACTCACACCGGCGGGCGACCCCACCCTCGCCCCGCGTGAACAACTGCGGGTCGCGCTCGAGTCGTTCCTCGGCTTCGTCGACGAGCACCGGCCGTCGTGGATGGTCCTCTATCGTCAAGCGCTGTCGCAGCAGGCCTTCGCGCCCCAGGTGCAGGGCAGCCGCGACCGGCTGATCGAACTCACCGCGCACTTGCTCGAATCGAGCACGCGCGATCCGGAACCCGACACGAACTTCACGATCATGGCCGTCGCGCTCGTCGGTGCCGGTGAGGCCGTCGCCGACCGCATCGCCGGCGGTGAGATCGATGTGCAGCAGGCAGCGGATCTGCTCGAGAACCTCGCGTGGCGCGGTCTCGCGGGACGCAAGCGCTCCGATCAGATGCACTGACCTGTCCCATCGGGAACACCTCGGCCACAAGAATATTCACCACACGAGGGTTCGGGCGGGGCGGGACGCCCCCATCGCGTCCCGCCCCGCCCGAAATCTCGGTGGTTCCCCGCCCTACCGCAGGGTGGCGGTCAGGTGCGGGTACTGCTTCTTCGGATGCCGCAGTGCCAGATCCCATCCGTCGGCGACGTGCTGCGCGTACAGGCTCAGCGACGACGGCAGCAGGACCGGCTTCCCGAATCGCACCGCGTAGGTCACCTTGCCGGGGATCCGTCCCTCGACGGCCGAGAGGGTGGCCGCCGCGCTCCACATGCCGTGGGCGATGGTCTTCGGGAATCCGAAGGCCTTGGCGCCCAGGGTCGACACGTGGATCGGGTTGCGGTCACCGGAGACCGCCGCATAGCGGTCGATGACCTTCTGGTCGACCCGCAGTGTGGAGGTGGGGACCGGGGGGATCTCCTCCTCCTTCGGCTCCGGCTTGGGCTGACCCGACAGCGACGTGCGCTGCTGGTGCAGGAAGGTCGACGTCTGCCGCCACACCAACTCGCGTCCGACGTTGACCTCGCTGACGAGATCGACGAGCAGGCCCTTACGGTGTTCGCGCATGTTCTCCGCGTGCACCGCGATGTCGAGCGGCTCGGTGACCGAGATCGGCCGGAACTGCTCGATCACGTTCTCGGCGTGCACCGAACCGACGGCGGCGAACGGAAAGCCCTTCGACACCATCAGTTTCATCACGAGCGGGAACGTGAGGATGAACGGATAGGTCAGCGGCAGGCTGTCGCCGAACCGCAACCCGCACACCTTGGTGTACTCGGCGAGATCGTCGGGATCGACCTTCAGCGACCGCAGGACCAGGACGTCGTCGGGCAGGCTGTCGCCCGACGCACCCACGACGGGCAGTGCCCCGAGCACGGCCCGGCTGTAGATGTCGAAGGTCGACGGCAGCGAGGACAGTTCGATCCGTGCCATCTAGGCCCCCAGCATGGACTGGCCGCACACGCGCACGACCTGCCCGGTCACGGCGCTCGACGCGGGGTTCGCGAACCACGCGACGGTCTCGGCGACGTCGACGGTCTCACCGCCCTGCTGCAGCGAGCTCATCAGACGACCGGCCTCGCGGGTGGCGACCGGGATCGCGGCCGTCATGGCGGTCTCGATGAAGCCCGGAGCGACGGCGTTGACGGTGATCTTCTTGTCGGCGAGCGCCTCGCTGGTCGCCTGGACGAGGCCGATGACACCGGCCTTCGAGGCGCCGTAATTGGTCTGGCCGCGGTTACCGGCGATACCGGCGATCGACGACACGTCGATGACCCGGCCACCCTCCTTCAGCGCGCCCTTCTCGACGAGCACGTCGGTGATCTTCCGCGGGGCGATCAGATTCACGCCCATCACGGAATTCCAGCGAGCGGCGTCCATGTTGACGAGCAGCTTGTCGCGGGTGATGCCGGCGTTGTGGACGATGATGTCGGCGCCGCCGTGACGCTCGAGCAGGTGAGCGGCGAGCTTCTCGCCGGCGTCGGGGGCGGTGACGTCGAGCGCGAAGGCGGTGCCGCCGACCTTGTTGGCGGTCTGCGTCAGCGCGTCGCCTGCAGCGGGGACGTCGGCGGCGACGACGGTCGCGCCGTCGCGGGCGAGGACCTCGGCGATCGTCGCGCCGATGCCGCGGGCCGCGCCGGTGACGACCGCGACCTTGCCGGCAAGCGGGCGCTCCCAGGACTCGGGGGCGGTGGCGTCGCCCTCACCGATACGGATCACCTGGGCGTCGACGAAGGCCGACTTCGCCGAGAGCAGGAAGCGCAGCGTCGACTCCACGCCGGACAGGCCGGTCGCGGCCTTCGGGGAGACGTAGACGAGTTGCACGGTGGCACCGCGACGCAGTTCCTTGCCGACGCTGCGCGTGAAGCCCTCGAGGGCGCGCTGGGCGATGCGCTCGTCGACCGACCCGGCCTCCTCGGGCGTGGTGCCGAGGACGACGACGCGGCCGCTCGGGGCGAGATTGCGCAAGGTGGGCTGGAAGAACGTGAAGAGCTGTTCGAGCCCCGCGGGGTCGGTGATGCCGGTAGCGTCGAAGACGAGTGCGCCGAACTTCGTGTCGGACGGCTCGGCGAACGTGTAGTCGCTCAGGAGGTTGCGGATCGGTTCGACCAGGCGGCCGTTGCCGCCGAGCAGGACGGGGCCGGGGAGCGGGGGCTCGCCGGGCTGGTAGCGCCGGAGCTTCTCGGGCTGTGGCAGACCGAACTGCTTGGCGAGGAACGCTCCGGGTGCGGACGAGATGAGCTGGGCGTAGAGCTTGGGTGCGCCCTTGGCTTCGGCCACGATTCCACCTTCTTCGATTCGGTCGTCGGTGCAGTGTTCGACAGCAAGCGTGTTCGACAACAAACTTACCCGTGAGTAAGAATAGTAGCCAGAATTCGAATCCGTCCGAAACCGGGAGACACCAGTGACCACCAAAGCCCGTTCCACGCAGCAGCGCCGTGTCGCCGTTCTCGGAGGCAACCGGATCCCGTTCGCCCGGTCCGACCGCAAGTACGCCCGCGCGTCCAACCAGGACATGTTCACGGCCACCCTCGACGGTCTCGTCGGCCGCTTCAACCTGCAGGGTGAGCGCCTCGGTGCCGTCGTCGGCGGTGCGGTCCTCAAGCACGCCCGCGACTTCAACCTCGTCCGCGAGAGCGTGCTCGGCAGCGCGCTGAGCCCCTACACCCCGGCCTGGGATCTCCAGCAGGCCTGCGGCACCGGCCTGCAGTCGATCATCGCGGTCGGCGACGCCATCGCCGCCGGACGGATCGAGGCGGGTATCGGCGGCGGCGTCGACACCACCTCCGACGCCCCGATCGCCGTGAACAACCAGCTCCGCGAGTTCCTGCTCTCCCTGAACCGGGCCCGCACCACGGCCGACCGGGTCAAGCTGCTCGGCAACGTCCGCCCGTCCATGCTCGGCATCGAGATCCCGCGCAACGGCGAGCCGCGCACCGGCCTGTCGATGGGTGAGCACGCCGCGATCACCGCCAAGGAATTCGGTGTCTCCCGCGAGGCGCAGGACGAACTGGCCGTGGCGAGCCACCGCAACATGGCCGCCGCCTACGACCGGGGCTTCTTCGACGACCTCGTCACCCCGTTCCTCGGGCTGACCCGCGACGACAACCTGCGTCCCGACTCGTCGGTCGAGAAGCTGTCGACGCTGAAGCCGGTCTTCGGCACCAAGCTGGGCGACGCCACCATGACCGCCGGTAACTCGACGCCGCTCACCGACGGCGCGTCGGCCGCGTTGCTGGCGAGCGAGGAGTGGGCCGCCGAGCGCAAGCTCCCCGTGCTCGCCTACCTCGTCGACTCCGAGACCGCCGCGGTCGACTACATCCACGGTGGCGACGGGCTGCTCATGGCACCCACCTACGCCATCCCGCGCCTGCTGCAGCGCAACGGCCTGACCCTGCAGGATTTCGACTTCTACGAGATCCACGAGGCGTTCGCTTCCGTGGTGCTCGCCACCCTCCAGGCGTTCGAATCGGAGGAGTACTGCAAGGGCAAGCTGGGCCTCGACGCCCCGCTCGGCTCGATCGACCGCAGCAAGCTCAACGTCAACGGCTCGTCGCTCGCGGCCGGCCACCCGTTCGCCGCGACCGGCGGCCGGATCGTGGCCTCGCTGGCCAAGATGCTGCACGAGAAGAAGCAGGAGACCGGCAAGCCCGTCCGCGGCCTGATCTCCATCTGCGCCGCAGGTGGACAGGGTGTGACGGCGATTCTCGAGGCCTGATCGACACCCCTCGGAAGTCGTTGAGAGAAATAGTTCCGTTCGGTGTGTAACGCTCCGCGACGGACAGCGATAGACCCATCGACCCCGCGCTGCTGCCTGACCCCCGACCTGGTAGCAACGCGGGGTCTTCGCATTCCGGGCGCAGCCGCTCTGAACCGGGGCACTACCCTTGAAAGCAGGTAGTCGGCGCGCGAATTCGAAGGCGTGCCCAGCTTTGCGAAGGGATCTGGGTGAGCGGCAGCAACGGGACCGACGAGTCCCCTCACGAGCACGACGACGCACGGACCGAGAACATCGGTTCGTCGCCGGAATCCGCTCGTGAGGGTGAAGGCGCGTCGGCTCCTACCGAGCGGTTCGAAGCGGTCGATCCTCACCGGGAGATGGCCGAGGCGCAGGCGAGCAGTGTCACCGAGTCGCAGGCGAGTGATGTGACCGAGTCGCAGGCGAGTGATGTGACCGAGTCGCAGGCGAGTGATGTGACCGAGTCGCAGGCGAGTGATGTGACCGAGTCGCAGGCGAGTGATGTGACCGAGTCGCAGGCGAGCAGTGTCACCGAGTCGCAGGCGAGCAGTGTCACCGAGTCGCAGGCGAGCAGTGTCACCGAGTCGCAGGCGAGCAGTGTCACCGAGTCGCAGGCGAGTGATGTGACCGAGTCGCAAACCGAGGCCCCGGCTGCCTCGCAGGCTCCCACAGAGGTCCGAGCCGATGGCACGAACCAGGCGGCTCCCACCGGTGCTGACGAACCCCCGACCCAGAAGGTCCATCCCTCGGAGGAGCCCACCGCGGTCATCCCGGTCGTCGCGCCGGGAAACCGGGCACCGGGTGACGGATCGTCCGCCGCCACCGATCGGCTCCTCCGTTTGCAGGGGGAACAGAACCCGGCACAGCCCGGTCCCGAAGAGGCGGGGGCTCCCGTCCCACCCACGTCGACGGCAATGCCCTCGGCCGCCCACCCACCGCAGGGCGACCAGCAGACCCAGCAGATGCAGGCGGGTCCGCCGCCGCAGGGACCGCCTCCTGTCACTCCTCCGCCCACCGGCGGACCGCGAGGTTCCGGCGGAGACGGCGACGAACCGGGCAAGCCTGGATCGAATCTGCCCCGGCGCACGATCGCGCTCGTCGTCGGTGGCGTCGTCGCACTGTTCGCCGTGTTCTACGTGGCCGATCTGGCGTTGTCGTCGGGCAAGGTGCCGCGCGGTGTCACCGTCGCAGGTGTCGAGATCGGCGGCATGTCGCTCGACGCGGCGGAGGCAGAGCTCACCGAACAACTGACGCCGCGGCTCGACATGCCCGTCGACGTCACCGCCGGCGACACTCAGGGGCAGATCGTGCCCTCGGAGGCCGGGATCGGGATCGACTGGCCCGCGACCCTCGACCAGGTGGGTTCGCAGCCGCTCAATCCGTTCACGCGACTCGCGTCGTTCTTCGGGAACGACGAAGTCGGGGTGGTCTCCACACGCGACGAGGTCGCCCTGTCCGCAGCCATCGAAAAGGCCGCCGCTGCCGCCGCGCACGAACCGCGCGAGGGCAACATCGTCTTCGAGGACGGCACACCCGTTCCGGTGACGCCGCAGCCCGGCCAGCAGCTCGACGTCGCAGTCGCGGGCGACGTCTTCGCCGAGCGCTGGCCGTACGGTGATGTCTCGCTGCCCGTCGAGAGCGTCGACGTCACCGTCACCCGCGAGGGCCTCGACCGGGCGCTGGCGGAGGTCGCCGTTCCGGCCGTGGCACAGGATCTGGTCGTCCGGGGACTCGACGGGGCCGTCGGTGTGCTGCCGCGCGATGCGGTGGGCGCTGTCCTGTCGTTCGTGCCGGACGGTTCGGGCGGACTCGAACCGCAGTACGACACCGAGGCCGCGATCGGCATCCTGGCGCCGCAGCTCGCCCCGTCGGAGACCGAACCGAAGGATGCGCGGATCGTCCTCGACGGTGGTCGTCCGACGATCGTGCCCAGCGAGACCGGCGAGATGGTCGACTGGCCCGTCACCCTCGAGAGGTTGCCCGACCTGCTGAAGGAAGCGGGCGACCGCAGCACCGACGCGGTGTACAGGAAGGCCGAACCCGAACTCACCACCGAAGGCACCGAGAAGCTCGGCATCAGGGAGGTGGTCTCGGAGTTCACCACCAGCGGCTTCGAATACGCTTCCGGCGTCAACATCCGGCTGGCCGCGCAGGAGATCAACGGCGCCATCGTGAAGCCGGGGGAGACCTTCTCCTTCAACGACTACACCGGTCCGCGCGGTGCGGCGCAGGGGTACATCGAGTCGGGCATCATCGAGGCCGGACGTCCCGGTAAAGCCGTGGGCGGTGGCATCAGCCAGCTCGCGACCACCCTCTACAACGCGACCTACTTCGCCGGGATGGAAGACGTCGAGCACACCGAGCACAGTTACTACATCTCCCGGTACCCGGCGGCCCGCGAGGCCACGATCTACGACGGCGCCATCGACCTGAAGTTCCGCAACCCGTTCGACACGGGCGTCCTGATCCAGACGATCGGCACGAGCTCGGACATCACGGTGCGCATCTGGGGCACCAAGACCGTCGACGTCCAGTCGGTCACCGGCAACCGCACGAACTTCACCTCGCCCAACACGATCACGTTGCCCGCCGGTTCGGCCTGCATTCCGTCGAGCGGCGCGCAGGGCTTCACCGTCACCGACACCCGGATCGTCACCGACGCACGGACGGGCGCGCAGATCTCGAGCGCGACCCGCACGGTCCGGTACGACCCGGTCCCGATCGTGAAGTGCATCAGCCCCGAACCGGAACCGAGCGACGAGCCCTCGGGCGGCGGCGACGCGACCTCCGGCGACACCGGATCGGAGGACGCCGAGGCCGAGGACGCACCGGCGCCCGCACCCGAATCGCCTGCGGCCGAAGCGCCGGCAGTCGAGGCACCTGCAGCGGGTGGAACCGAAGAGGAGTAGCGGACGTCCTCGAAACTTCGGGGAGGTTGTGTGCGGTTCCGGTGAAGGAACACGCACACAACCTCCCCTTACTTCGTCACTCCGGAAGCGGCACCACGTCGGGGATCTGGCCGTCGAGGAGGCGGAGCTGCTCCCGAGAAACGACGAGACCGACGTCGTGTGCGAGATCCGTGGGGGAAATCGCGCACAACGTCGGTCTCGTCTATCGCGCTACCGCCGTGAGCGGTTCGATCAGAACGCTGCTTCGTCGAGCTCCATGATGTCGAGGTCGACGTCGGTGATGATCTGACGCGCGACGCTCAGCTCCGGCAGGACGTTCTTGGCGAAGAAGGACGCGGCCGCGACCTTGCCCTCGTAGAACGCCTTGTCCGAGGCATCGACGCCGGCGTCGAGCGCGGAGAGAGCGATCTCGGCGTGCTCGAGCAGCAGCCAGCCGATCATCAGGTCGCCGAACGCCTCGAGGAAACGGACCGAACCGAGGCCGACCTTGTACAGCTCGGTGGGCTGTTCCTGCGCACCCATGAGGTACTGGGTGAGCGTCGCGACCATCGTCTGGGTCTCGCCGAGCGCGGTGGCCAGGAGCGTGCGCTCCTTCTTCAGACGCTGGTCGGCGTCGTCGCGCTCGACGAACTTCTTGATCTCACCGGCGATGTGGGCGAGCGCCACGCCACGGTCGCGGGCGATCTTGCGGAAGAAGAAGTCCTGCGCCTGGATGGCCGTGGTGCCCTCGTACAGCGAGTCGATCTTCGAGTCGCGGATGTACTGCTCGATCGGGTAGTCCTGCAGGAAGCCCGAACCGCCGAGGGTCTGGAGCGAATCCTTCAGGTACTGGTAGGCCCGCTCGGAGCCGCAACCCTTGACGACCGGCAGCAGCAGGTCGTTGATGCGGTGCGCGAGAGCGGCGTCGGCACCCGAGACCTGCTCGGCGACGACGTCGTCCTGGTGCGCCGCGGTGTACAGGTACACGGCGCGCAGGCCCTCGGAGTAGGCCTTCTGCATCGCCAGCGAACGCCGCACGTCCGGGTGGTGCATGATCGACACGCGCGGGGCGGTCTTGTCGGACATCTGGGTCAGGTCGGCGCCCTGGATGCGCTCCTTGGCGTAGTCGAGGGCATTGAGGTAGCCGGTCGACAGGGTCGCGATGGCCTTCGTGCCGACCATCATGCGGGCGTGCTCGATGACGTCGAACATCTGTGCGATGCCGTTGTGGACCTCGCCGACGAGCCAGCCCTTGGCCGGAACGCCGTGGCCACCGAAGGTGACCTCGCAGGTCGCGGAGGCATTGAGGCCCATCTTGTGTTCGACGTTGGTGACGAACACGCCGTTGCGCTCGCCCAACTCGTCCTTCTCGAAGTCGAAGTGGAACTTCGGGACGAAGAACAGCGACAGGCCCTTGGTGCCGGGGCCGGCACCCTCGGGGCGGGCGAGGACGAGGTGGAAGATGTTCTCGAACAGGTCGTCGGAGTCGGCCGAGGTGATGAACCGCTTGACACCTTCGATGTGCCAGGAGCCGTCGTCCTGCTTGATCGCCTTGGTGCGACCGGCGCCGACGTCGGAACCGGCGTCGGGCTCCGTGAGGACCATGGTGGCGCCCCAGCCGCGCTCGACGCAGGTGGCGGCCCACTTCTTCTGCTCATCGGTGCCGTTGTCGTAGAGCACGCCTGCGAAGGCGGGGCCGGCCGCGTACATGAAGGCCGCGGGCTGGGCGCCGAGCATCATCTCGTTGACGGCCCACAGGAGGCTGCGCGGTGAGTCGGTGCCGCCGAGCTCCTCGGGGATGCCCATGGACCAGTAACCGGCGTCCCACCAGGCGCGGAACGACTTCTTGAACGGCTCGGGAAGCGACACCGAATGGGTCTCGGGGTCGAAGACCGGCGGGTTGCGGTCGGCGTCGGCGAAGCCTTCGGCTGCCGGCCCTTCGGTCAGTGTCTTGACCTCGGCGAGGATGCCGCGCGCGGTGTCCTCGTCCAGGTCGCCGAACTTGCCTGCTTCGAGGACCTTCTGAATCTTCAGGAACTCGAAGAGGTTGAACTCGAGGTCGCGGAGGTTGCTCTTGTAATGGCCCATGTCGTCGGTGTCTCCCAGTGTGGTGCGGTCCAGCTGGCTTCAAGTACCGCCCAAGTTATTACTCGTCGGTAACATCTCCATGTTACTCGTCGGGCAACTAACTGCCAAGAGGTGGTTTGCTCGCCACGACGAGCGCGTCGATCGCGGTTCCTGCATCGGTTTCCCGATATCGCCGTTCGGCAATCCTGATGTCCAATCTGCCGTCGATTTCCTCGACGAGATCGGTTGGTGTGTAGAGGATTTCCTTGTCCTGGGGTCCGCCCACTCCTTCGTCGGGATTTATTGCGTCGTGCCCCAGGAATATGAGGATTCCTTCAGGTTTCAGTGAATTGATCGCGTGGTCGAGAAGCGCCTTCCGCTGTGGCGGAGGAAAATGCAGGAAGACCGAGAGGATCAGGTCATACTCTCCGTCGAACGAGTCGGTCGTCACATCCGCGCGGACGTAGCGGAGCCGGTCTCGTGAGCGGGACGGCGCCTGCGCAGCGACCTGCCGGGCCTTGTCGAGGGCGACCTCGGAGAAGTCGACGCCCACGACTTCCCATCCGCGCGTCGCCAACCACAGGGAGTGACGACCTTCACCGCAGCCGAGATCGAGGGCGCGACCGTGCGGTAGCGACGTCACGTGTTCGACGATCACCGGATTGGGCGGCGCGCCCCAGATCAGTTCCGACGCCGCGTACTTCTCGTTCCAGGCCTGTGCATCCATGACCGCGACGCTAGCCTCGCGTGGCGATTGGGACCCCCGCTTGCGGTGAGGGTTACGGAAGCGCATCGTCGGGGTAGCGCTGTGACGAAATCGTGACCTGCGATATCGTTGACCGGATGCGATGTGCCGACACGCGGTACGTCGAGGAGGAGGAGTTCGTCTGATGGGTGCACAGATCGCTGTCCCTGCCCCGCTGAGGAACAGCGCGCTGCTCGGTCTGGGTGTGCACCGCCCCGAGCGCATCGTCACCAACGACGAGATCTGCCAGCAGATCGACTCGAGCGACGAATGGATCCAGTCGCGCTCCGGCATCAAGGAGCGCCGCTTCGCGAAGCAGCATCCGGAGGAGTCGGTCGTCGACATGGCGACGAGCTCCGCCGAGCGGGCCCTCGTGGCCGCCGGCCTCACGGGTGCGCAGATCGACACCGTGATCGTCGCGACCTCCACCTACCCCTTCCAGACCCCGCAGGCCGCGGCTCTCGTCGCCGACCGCATCGGCACCGGCGGCGCCGCGGCGCTCGACATCCAGGCCGGCTGCGCGGGCTTCTGCTACGCCCTCGGTGTCGCCTCCGATCTCGTGCGCGCCGGAACGGCCGAGCACGTGCTCGTCGTCGGTGTCGAGCGCATGAGCGACACCACCGAGCCCACCGATCGCTCGGTGCGCTTCATCTTCGGCGACGGGGCCGGTGCCGTGGTCGTCGGCCCGTCCGACGAGGTCGGCGTCGGTCCCACCGTCTGGGGCTCCGACGGTTCGCAGGCCAACGCGATCCGTCAGGAACCCGACTGGGTCGATTTCGCCACCAACCCGGACCAGAAGCGTCCCTGGATCATCATGGAGGGCACCGCGGTCTTCCGCTGGGCCGCCTTCGAGATGAGCAAGTTCGCCCGGCAGATCGCCGACAAGGCCGGCGTGGCCCTCGCGGACCTCGACGCCTTCGTCCCGCACCAGGCCAACCTGCGCATCAACGACGTCATCGTCAAGCAGCTCGAACTGCCCGAGACCGTCGCGGTCGCCGACGACATCATCGAGACCGGCAACACCTCCGCCGCGTCCATCCCGCTGGCGATGGAGAAGATGCTACGCACCGGCCAGGTCGGGGTCGGATCCACCGCGCTGCTCCTCGCGTTCGGTGCCGGCCTGTCCTATGCGGGCCAGGTCGTGAAGATGCCCCCGCTCGGGAAGTAGGAAGCAGCGGTAGCAATACGACTTCGTAGCAGTATCGACATATGGCGAGTATTCGCACGTCGTCCGTTCCCCGTTGGGTCTGGATCCTGTGCTTCGTCGTGGTCTCCGTGGCCGTCGTCCTCCTCGAACCGATGGGGGACGACGAGCCGGGCGGTACCGGCGGGGGCACGGTCGAGAACCCCTCCGAAGCCCTCGAGGCGCTGGAGGCACTGCCCGTCCGGCCCGCCGAATCGCAGAGCGGCTACGACCGCTCGCTGTTCGGCTCGGCGTGGACCGACGAAGTGACCGTCGACCTGGGGCGCAACGGCTGCGACACTCGTAACGACATCCTGCAGCGCGATCTCGTCGACGTCTCCTTCGAGCCCGGGAAGAAGCAGTGCACGGTCACTGCCGGCACGCTCGAGGACCCGTACACGGGGAAGACGATTTCCTTCCGTCGCGGGGTCGAGACCTCGTCCGCCGTGCAGATCGACCACGTCGTCGCCCTGTCGGATGCGTGGAAGAAGGGCGCCCGCCATCTCGACGACCAGCAGAAGCGGAATCTTGCGAACGATCCGCGCAACCTGATCGCCGTCGACGGCCCCACCAACCAGGGCAAGGGCGACTCCGACGCGTCGGAGTGGCTGCCGCCGAATACCGCCTTCCATTGCGAGTACGTCGTGCGGCAGATCGAGGTGAAGACGACCTACGAACTGTGGGTCACCCAGGCTGAACACGACGCGATGTCGCGGATCCTCTCCTCCTGCTGATACCGCTTCCTGCTGATCACGCCTCCAGCAGGGCCCGCGCGATGTCGTCCTCCGACATCAGTACGTGCGCCGCGGCCGGCCCGAGGGGCACGTAGCTGTCGTGGGAGGTGACCCGCGTGATCCGGCCCTGCCACGCATCGTCGACGAGCGTCGCGACGACCGATTCCGCGACACCTCCGCTGCGGCGCGTCTCGTCGACCACCACCACGCGCTCGAAGCGGCGGACGTGTTCGAGCAGCGCGGTCGTCGGCAGCGGCGACAACCACTGCAGGTCGAGGACGGTTGCCGCGACTCCCGCGCGACGGACGGCCCGCAGACTCATCGGCACCCCGTTCCCGAAAGTCACCACCAGCACGTCGCGTCCGTCGCCGTAGACGCACACCGATCCCGGTGGAAGCCCGGCGGTGTCGGGGATCTGCTGCCACAGTCCGTCGCCCTCGTCGTAGAGGTCGCGCCGGTGGTACAGCGCGATCGGTTCCAGGTAGACGCACACCCGGCCCTCCTGACGAGCCAGCTCGACGCACGTGCGCAGCAGGGCGCCGGCCGTGGCGGGTGAACTCGGCACGGCCAGCACGAGACCGGGGATGTCGCGCAGCACGGCGACGGAATCGTCGTTGTGGAAGTGCCCGCCGAAGCCGCGCTGGTAGGGCAGGCCAGCGATGCGCACGACCATCGGATTGCGGTACCGCCCGTCGGAGAAGAACGCCAGACTCGCCGCCTCCCCGCGCAACTGGTCCTCGGCGTTGTGCAGGTAAGCCAGGTACTGGATCTCCGGGATCGGCAGCATGCCCGCGACGGCGAAGCCCAGCGCGGTGCCGAGGATCGTCTGCTCGTCGAGCAGGGTGTCGAACACGCGCAGGTGCCCGAAGCGCTCCTGCAGCCCTCGGGTGACGCCGTAGACCCCGCCTTTGAGGCCGACGTCCTCGCCGAACACGCAGGCGTGGGGATCCTCCTCGAGGAGCTGTCCGAGCGTGCGGGTGACGGCCCGGGCGAGCGTGAGCGGTTCACCGGCAGGATGCGGATCGTCGTCGACGAGCACGAGCCCGGATTCGAGCGGGCGCATCACGTCGGCGGCGGTCGCCAGTCGCGGCGGCCGGGTCAGTGAGTCCGCGACGGAGCCGACCTCGACCCGTATCCGCTCGTACCGGTCGAGAACCCCTGCCGCATCGAGCATTCCGCGTGCGACGAGTTCACGGGCCGTACCCACCAGTGGGTCCCGCTCGTGGTCCGCGGCAAGATCCGACGGGCTGCGGTAGGCCGACTCGACGTCGGAACCGGCATGGCCGAGGAAACGCACTGCCCGCACGTGCAACAGGACCGGAGCCCGGGTCGTGCGCACCGTCTCCGCGGCATCGGTTGCGGCAGCGAGCATCTCCACCGCATCGGCGCCGTCCACCGACCGGTACTCGATCCCCGGATACGACGACAGCGACCGCTCGAGCCAGCCGGGCGGGGTGGGCACACTGATGCCGAGTCCGTTGTCCTCACACACCAGCAGCAACGGCAACGGCAACCCGCGGTGCCGGCAGTAGGCGGCCGCGTTCAGGGCGCCGACGGCCGTCGAATGGTTCGCCGAGGCATCACCGAAACTGCACACCACCACCGAATCCCACGGCCACGCCGCGTCGAGCCCGAGTCGCTGCATCCGCGGTAGCGCGAGGGCGAGACCGACGGCCCGCGGCATGTGCGAGGCGATGGTCGACGTCTGCGGCAGGATGTTCAGGCCGGCGTTGCCGAACACCTTGTGCCGGCCCGCCGAGATCGGATCGAGCGTGGACGCCGCACATCCGGCGAGCACGTCGCGGATCGGGGTGCTGTCCTCGACGAGCGACGCGCGAGCCGCGTAGAAACCGCCCGAACGGTAGTGCAGCAGAGCGGGATCCGTCACCCGCGTGCACAGGCCCAGCGCGGCGTTCGATTCGTGGCCCGCCGATGCGATGGTGTAGAAGCCTTCGCCGCGTCCCTGCAGGGTGCGGGCCGCGACATCGAGGTGCCGCGACTGCACCTGGGCGTCGAAGTACCGCGCCAACAGGTCGTCGTCGACCTGCCGGTCGACCGGACGCGTCGGCGGTGCGTGCCCGGGCAGAGCGCGCACCGCGGTGACGAAACGTTCGTCGAGTTCGTCGGCGGCGGTCACTCCTTCTTTCTACGCCCGATCACCTCGGAAGGAGGTGGATCGGCCCCCCGTCGTTCGGGAACGGCAACGACGTGAAGTTCATCGGCGCGACGTCGTCGGCCGGCACGTGCCAGCGGAAACGCAACAGCAGATGGTGCAGCACCGTCTTGATCTCCGCTCCCGAGAAATGCATGCCCAGGCACCGATGCGCGCCACCGCCGAAGGGCGCCCACGCGTACTTGTGCACCTTGTCCTCGCGGCGCTCCGGCGAGAACCGCTCGGGAAGCGTGCATCACATCTCGGTTGCGTCGATTCGTCCCACGGGACGGTCGCTGGTCGGGCGTGCGGGTGCGTGCCATGCTGGCGCCATGGACGTCGAACGCCCCAAGCTCGAAGGCACCGTCGCGGTCGGGGAGGGCCGCCGGCTCGGTTTCGCCGAGTTCGGGTCGGCCCAGGGCCGCACGGTGTTCTGGCTGCACGGCACGCCGGGTGCGCGCCGCCAGGTTCCCATCGAGGCCCGCGCCTTCGCCGAACGGAACCACATCCGCCTCATCGGGATCGACCGCCCGGGGATCGGCTCGTCTACACCGCACATCTACGAGAACGTCCTCGCGTTCAGCGACGACCTGCGCATCGTCGCCGACACCCTCGGGGTCGACCGCATGGCCCTCGTCGGACTGTCCGGCGGCGGCCCCTACACCCTCGCCGCGGCCTATGCACTGCGCGAACGGGTCGTCGCGGCTGCGGTCCTCGGCGGTGTGGCACCGGTCGTCGGTCCCGAGTCGATCGACAGCAACCTGATGAAGCTGGGCGCCTTCGTCGCGCCGGCACTGCAGACCGCGGGCGTCCCCATCGGCGTGGCGATGAGCGCGGCGATCCGCGTGGTGCGCCCGTTCGCGTCGCCGATCATCGACCTGTACGGACGGTTCTCACCCGAGGCCGACCGCCGCCTGCTCGCCCGTCCCGAGTTCAAGACGATGTTCCTCGACGACCTGCTCAACGGCAGCCGACGTCAGATCTCCGCGCCGTTCGCCGACATCGTCGTATTCACCCGCGACTGGGGTTTCCGCGTCTCCGACGTGAAAGTGCCCGTGCGGTGGTGGCACGGCGACACCGACCACATCATCCCGATCGAACACGGCCTGCACATGGTGGACCTGCTGCCCGACGCCCAGTTCCACCACCTGCCCGGCGAGAGTCATCTCGGGGGTCTCGGTGCGTCGGAGGAGATCCTCACTACGGTTCTGAAGTTGTGGGACCAGGACTGACCGAGGGCGAACGCCCGCTGCCGAGAGCGCTGCACCTGCGACCGTCGGCGCTGGCGGCGGTCGCCGTGGGCGGTCTGCTCGGGACGAGTGCCCGCTACGGCCTCGGCCGGTGGTTCCCCGTCGAGTCCGGGGGCTGGCCGGTCACGACCTTCGCGATCAACGTCCTCGGTGCGCTGCTGCTCGGATTCCTGCTCGAGGCACTGATCCGCATCGGTCCCGACACCTCCTGGCGTCAGGTGGTCCGGCTCGGGGTGGGCACCGGTGCGCTGGGCTCGTTCACCACCTACAGCGCGCTCGCGGTCGACACCGACCTGCTGCTGCGCGACGGTGAACTCGTCGCCGCGGCAACCTATGCGCTCGGCACGATGCTCGTCGGCCTTCTCGCGACCGGCATCGGTGTCGCGCTGGGCGCGTGGTTCGGGAGTCGCCGAGCGGCACGGCGATGATCGCGGTGTGGGTGGCGTTGGCAGGCAGCGCCGGTGCGGTGACGCGGTTCGTCGTCGACAGTGCTCTGCGTGCCCGCTCCGGATCGTCCCTGCCGTGGCCGACCGTGCTGATCAACGTCATCGGTTCGTTGCTGCTGGGGCTGCTCACCGGTGCGGTGCTGTTCCACGACGCCGCCGCGGAGTTGCTCGCCGTCGTCGGGATGGGGTTCTGCGGCGGGTTCACCACCTTCAGCACGACCAGCGTCGACTCCGTCCGCCTGATCGTGGCGCGCCGCTACGGTGCCGCCTGCGCGATCGCGCTGGGCACCCTGGCGACCACGCTCATCGCGGCGGCCGCCGGGCTCGCTCTCACCGCCGTGTGGTGATCAGCGAGCGCGGTCGATGAGGCCGAGCACCGAGCGCAGTTCGTCGGCGTCGACCTGCCCGGGTGCCGAGGCGGTGCCGACCATCCCGAACGTCGCCGCCGATCCGAAGACCTGCCCGGCGATCCGCGACACCACGCCGAGGCCGCCCATCGACATGGTGATCAACGGGCGGTCGGCGTGGTCCTCGTGCATGGTGCGGGTCGCGTCGAGCAGGGTGAGCACGTCGGCCGTCGACTGCGGCATGACGGCGATCTTGCAGATGTCGGCGCCGAGTTCCTGCATCTCGCGTAGCCGCGCGACGATCTCGTCCTTCGGCGGAGTGGCGTCGAAGTCGTGGTTCGACGCCACCACCGCAACACCGCAGGCGTGGGCCGCCGCGACGATCCGCTCGACGGCGGCACGGCCGCGGCGGTACTCGACGTCCACCAGATCCACCGCGCCGCTCTCGGCGAGCGCGACCGTCAGATCGGCGTACGCCTCGTCGTCGATCGCGATCTCGCCGCCCTCGTCGGCGGTGCGGCAGGTCGCGAGCAGGGGAGTGCCCTGCAACTGCTCGGACAACGAGCCGGCCTGCGCGACCACCGAGGCGACGTCGTCGACGGTGTGGAAGAAGTCCACGCGCCATTCGACGACGTCGGCCCGCTCGGCGACGGCCGCGATCTGTTCGCGCAGCACCTCGGGGGTGCGGCCGGTGACGGGGACGAGGATCGTGGGTGCGCCTTCACCGATCACCACGTCCTTGACGCGAACCGGTGTGATCGTTCGTCCCACGTGCCGTCTCCGTTCCCTCGTCCGATGATCGGCCCTATTCGATCACGACCGCTTCGAACCGCTGTCCGCAGTGTCCGCACCGGACTCGGTCCCCTCGACGACCACGACGGCGTCGTCCTTCGCCGCCTTCGACGGGTCGGCGATCGCCTCGCCACGCGCGACCATGAGTGCTTCGTCGGAGAGCGGGATCTCCTTGATGAAGCACGCCAGGACGAATGCGATGAGCAGGAACGGGATGAGGTACCAGAACACCGGCGCCAGCGAGTCGGCGTAGGCGTCGACGATGCCTTCGCGGACGGGATCGGGCAGCAGCTTCATCGCCGCCGGATCGACGGTCGCGGTGGCCTGGCCGGCCTGCTCCGGTGTCGCACCGGCCGCGGTGAAGACCTCGACGAGCTTCTCCGCCAGTCGGTTGGTGAAGATGGTGCCGAAGATCGCGACACCGAGCGCCGCACCGACCTCACGGAAGTAGTTGTTCGAGCTCGTCGCGGTGCCGATCTCGTCGGCGGGCACCGCGTTCTGCACGATCAGGATGACGACCTGCATGATCAGGCCGAGACCCAGACCGAAGACGAACAGCATCGAGCAGATCACCCACAGCGGGGTGTCGCCCTCGAGGGTGGTCAGCCACAGCATGCCCGCCGCGGTGATGAGCGAACCGACGATCGGATAGATCTTGTAGCGCTGGGTCTTGGTGATGGCCAGACCCGAGCCGATCGAGGTGATCATCAGACCGGCCATCATCGGCAGCAGCAACAGACCCGAGACCGCGGCCGAGGTGCCCGACGACATCTGCAGGAAGGTCGGCATGAACGCGATCGCCGAGAACATGCCGAGGCCGAGGACGAAACCGATGGCCGTGGCGTTGACGAAGATCGAGTTGCGGAACAGCGACAGCGGGATGATCGGATCCTGCGCCCGCGACTCGACGAGCACGAACAGGCACACGAACACCACGAGTCCGGCGCCGAACATCCACGTGAGCGGAGCGGTCCAGCCGCGATCGGCGTCGCCACCGAAATCCGTGAAGAAGATCAGGCAGGTCGTGGCGAGGGAGAGCGTGAGCACGCCGAGGATGTCGATCCGCTTCGTCGGCTTCTTCACCGGCAGGCGCAGCGCGAACCAGGTGATGACGAACGCGATGATGCCGACCGGCACGTTGATGTAGAAGCACCACTCCCACGTCAAGTGGTCGACGAAGAAGCCGCCGATCAGCGGGCCACCGACGGCCGACAGACCGAAGATCGCGCCGAGCGGGCCCATGTACTTACCGCGTTCGCTCGCGGGCACGATGTCGGCGATGATCGCCTGCGACAGGATCATCAGACCGCCACCCCCGAAGCCCTGGATCGCGCGGAAGACCACGAAGGTCCAGAAGTCGTCGGTCATCGAGCACGCCGCGGAGGCGAGGGTGAACACGCCGATCGCGATGAGGAACAGGTACCGGCGCCCGAAGACGTCGCCGAACTTGCCGTAGATCGGCATCACGATGGTCACCGCGAGCAGGTAGGCGGTGGTGATCCACGCCTGGTGTTCGACGCCGCCGAGTTGCCCGACGATCGTGGGCATGGCAGTGGAGACGATCGTCTGGTCCAGGCTGGCGAGCATCATGCCCGCGATGAGCGCGGAGAAGATGATCCAGATCCGTCGCTGGGTGAGAACCAGAGGTTCCGAAGTGGTGATCACGGTGTTCCTGTCGGAATAGGAATATCGAGCTGTCAGGCGAAGGTGGCCTGCACAGAGGTGAGGCGATCGGAAATTGTTGCACTCGGTAACTTCTGCTGCAAGGCAATTTCCTCCAGGTCACTCGAACCAGGACCGCACGGGCGGTTTGACCCACATGATCTTCTCGTCCTCGTCGGTGCGGACCGCTGCCGGATGATCCGGGTGCTTCTGCGCCCACGCCGTCTTCTCGTCCATCAATCTCGCGGCGAGTTCCCAGGTCTCCATCGTGCGCGGCGGATGCGCATCCGCGGCCCGCGCCAGCTTGCGTCGCGTCTCGTCGGTCATGGCGAGCAGTTCGGCTCCCGAGATGCCGCGGTTCCATGCATACCGGGCCAGGGTCACGGCCTTGTCCCGCCGGTTCTTCTCGGCGCGATCGGTGTGGGCGAAGTCGGCGTCGCTCATGCTCCGAAGGTACGCGCCGGCCCGGATCGGGTTCACCGTCGACGATCCCGGATCCGGCCACGACGGTGCTGCCGTCTGTCTACCCTCGATGAGGGGGCCGAGGAGGCGTGATGACGGCCGACGAGATCCCGGAGGGCACACCCGACACGGTCGTGGCCCGTGCCGCCCGGCCGCCGCGGGTGCCGGTGTTCGACCCGACCCTCGGCATCGACGTTCCCCGGTCCTTCCGCGGCACACCGCCACACCGATTGGTGGCGCTCGGCGACTCCCTGCTGCAGGGCTTCCAGAGCGGCGCGATCTACAACACCGACGTCTCCGTCCCGGCGATCGTCGCCCACGAGCTCGGCGCCGATCTCCGATACCCGCGCTTCGGTGGACCGGGCGGACTGCCGTTGAACGTCGAAGTGCTGTTGCGCCGGATCGAGGAGCGGCACGGATCGACGCTGCAACCGTGGGAGCTGCCGACGGCGCTGTTCACGGCGCGCGGCTTCATGGACGAGGTCGAGGACTACTGGGAACGCGGACCCGGCGCGACACCACCGCTCGTCGGATATCTCCACAACCTGTCGTGTTTCGGCTGGGATCTGCGCGACGCGCTGCAGAAGACCGCCCGCGTCTGCGCCGAACGCATCGCAACACCCCGCGACGATCTCGTGCGGCAACTCGTCGAGAACAACGGGGAGCGGGCGGCGCTGCACGTCTATCCGAACACCGACGACCGGCGCCGCGAGATGACACTGTTCGACGTCGCGGCCGAACTCGGTGCCGAGCACGACGGCGACACCGAGGCGGGCATCGAGACACTCGTCGTCTTCCTCGGTTCGAACAACGCGCTGCAGACCGTCACCGAATTGCAGGTCGTGTGGAGCGGCGACGACTTCCGCGACCTCGACGCGAAACAGGCCTACACGATCTGGCGGCCCGAACATTTCGACAGCGAGTTCGCGGCGGTCGTCGCGAAGCTCCGCGACATCGACGCGCGGCACGTGGTGCTGTGCACCGTCCCGCACGTCACCATCGCCCCGATCGCCCGGGGGATCGGGACGAAGAACGGCTCGCCGTACTTCCCCTACTACACCCGGCCGTGGGTGGACGCGCGCCGCTTCGATGCGAGCCGCGACGAACACATCACCGGTGCGCAGGCCCGCATGGTCGACGCCGCGATCGACCTGTTCGACGAGACGATCACCGAAGCGGTCGCCGACGCGCGACGTGCCGGACTGGACTGGTATCTGCTCGACACCGCGGGCATCCTCGACCGCCTGGCCGCGCGCCGCTACGTCGACGACCTCGATGCGCGACCCGCGTGGTGGCAGCCGTACCCGCTACCGCCGACGCTCGCCGCGCTCGACCCGGTACCGGACACGCGTTTCCTGTCGGCCGACGGTCACGGCGGTCGCGACAGCGGGGGATTGTTCTCCCTCGACGGTGTGCACCCGACGACGGTCGCCTACGGGATCCTCGCCCAGGAGATCATCGACGTGATGGTGCGTGCCGGCGTCGAATTCCGGTCGCCGAACGGAACGGTGCGAAACGGTCCTGTCGCCGTGGATTTCGAGCGTCTGCTCCGGCACGACACCCTTGTGCGTACGCCACCGCAGAACATCGATTCGACGCTGTCGATCCTGGGGTGGGTCGACGAGGTGCTCGACGTGTTCCGGGTGCAGTTGCGTTTCGGTCTGTGAGGGATCAGGTCAGGTTGATGACGTGAGCGTGTGTCGCCACGGCGTCCTGCATCTTCTTCCGCGACAGCGAGCGCGGACCGCACGCGCATCCCGACGGAATGGCGTCGTCCTCGAACTGCGTCACCTCCAGGGTGTCCACATACTCCGAATTGAGTGATGTGCCGTTGTGCGGTGTCGCTTCGCGGTCGCGGTTGCCGCGGCCGCCGGGACCGCTGCGGGAGACCACGACCTGACCCTCGGTGGTGTTGTACACCGCCGCTACGGTGTGGCCCTTGGGACAACGAACCTTGAGGACGGCCTTCTCGGTGCGCTGGGGTCCGAGTTCCTTCACTGCGGCGAGTGCGAGCTTGCGACGTTCGGTAGGGGGTGTCGTGGCGATATCCATTTTCCTATTCCACCTCACAGTGTCGGGGTTCACAGGGCTTCGGCAGAACCGCTTCGGGGTTTGTTTTCAGATGATCTCGTCGGTGAGCCGGTGCGGTGTGCCGAATCGATGAGCGGTGATCGTGACGGACTGTTCGGCCAGGAACGGCAGCATTTCGATTCGTCCGGATCCGGTCACCGGATGGTCGAACACCGCGATGTCGCATCGGGTGTTCCATTCGGCGGGCGGCGCTGCGCCGATCAGGCGGACACGCGCCGGGATCGTGTCGACGATCCGTTCCTCCCATTCCACATCACTCTCCACGCGCACGCGACCGCCGAAACGTGCTGTATTCGAGCATCTTACGAGATCGACGGCGAAAGCCGAAGAGATTTCCACCGGCGCGCCCGCCCGGGCCGCGGCACCGAGCACGCGCACGAGTTCGTCGGGCCGCCCGGCCTCACCGAGGCGTACGTGTGTGCGAACGGGCCGGTACCGGAACAGGTTCCGCTCTGCCGAGAGTCCCGTGATATCTTGTTCCACAGCGAATTCCGACGTCCATGCTCGCTCGTCGTCCTCGAACGCCCGGCGCAGCGTGTCCTCGTCCCAGGCGCACGGTTCCCAGGAACCGAAGCCGAAGAGATAGTTCGGCCCGCCCGCCTTGAAGCCCGCTCCCACCGACGACTTCTTCCAACCCCCGAAGGGTTGCCGTCGCACGATGGCACCGGTGATACCGCGATTGACGTACACATTCCCGGCCTGCACCCGATCGAGCCAGCGGGCGATCTCGTCCGAATCCAGCGAGTGCAGACCCGCCGTGAGCCCGTAGTCCACCTCGTTCTGGATCGCGATCGCCTCGTCCAGATCGGCCGCGGTCATCACCCCCAGCACCGGACCGAAGAACTCGACGAGATGCGTGCGCGACCCGCGTCGCACCCCGGTGCGCACACCGGGCGTCCACAGCCGGCCCTCCTCGTCGAGCCGGCGCGGTTCGACGAGCCACGACTCGCCGTCGTCGAGTTCGGTGAGCGCGGTGAGCAGTTTGCCCTGCGCCGGTTCGATCAACGGCCCCATACGTGTTCGCGGATCGTGCGCAGGCCCGACCGGCAGTGACCGCACCGCGTCGACGAGCTGGTCGCGGAACCCGCGGGAGGTCGCCACGGAGCCGACGAGGATCACGAGCGACGACGCCGAGCACTTCTGCCCGGCATGCCCGAACGCCGACTGCGCGATGTCGCGCACCGCCAGATCCGGATCGGCGCTCGGCGTCACGACGATCGCGTTCTTGCCGCTCGTCTCGGCGAGCAGTCGCATCCCCGGACGCAGCGAACGGAAGAGTTCGGCGGTCTCGTAGGCACCGGTGAGCACCACCCGGTCGACGCGCGGGTCGGAGACGAGCTTCGTGCCCAGCGACCGTTCGTCGGCGTGGACGAGGTGCAGGACGTCGCGGGGCACGCCGGCATCCCACATCGCCTCGGCGAGCACCGACCCGCACCGAGCCGTGAGCGTCGCGGGCTTGAGGACCACCGCCGAACCGGACGCCAACGCCCCGAGCGTCGACCCCGCCGGGATCGCGACCGGGAAGTTCCACGGCGGCGTCACGACGGTGAGGGTCGACGGCACGAACCGCGCACCGTCGATCTCGTCGAGCGCGCGGGCCCGCTCGGCGTAGTACCGCGCGAAGTCGATCGCTTCCGAGACCTCCGGATCGGACTGGTCGAGCGTCTTACCGCCCTCGGCCGCCATCACCTCGAGCAGATCGGCGCGCCGCGCCTCGAGCACATCGGCCACCTGTTCGAGAATCCGTGCGCGTTCGGCACCGCTGCGGGCACCCCAGACACGACCGGCCGCGTTCGCGTCGACCAGCACGCGCTCGAGGTCGTCCTCGGAGGAGAGGGTGTGGGCGCGCACGGTGTCGATACCGAGTTTCGACGACGGCACCCGCTCGAGGATGCGGCGCCCCCACTCCCGGTTCTGCGGCAGGGACGGATCGGTGTCCGGCGTGTTCGTGAACACCGGCGGCGCAGGGGTGGGAGGACCCTGCCGGTGCTGCGTGCGGTTGGGGGAGGGGACGCTGTCGTCGAGCGCCGCCACCGACGCACGGAACCGCTGCTCCTCGCGTCCGAACAGGGCGGGATCGTCGGCCAGATCGAACACCGCCGACATGAAATTCTCCTGCCCCGAACCCTCGTCGAGCCGACGCACCAGATACGAGATCGCGACGTCGAACTCGTCGGGGCGGACGACGGGTGTGTAGAGCAACAGGCTGCCGACGTGTCGACGGATCACCTCGGCCTGGCTCTGCGCCATGCCGAGGAGCATCTCGAAGTCGATCCCGTTGCGCACCTGCCGGCGACCGGCGAGCTCCCACGCGTAGGCGATGTCGAAGAGATTGTGCCCGGCCACCCCGATCCGCACGTTCTCGATCCGCTCGGGCGTGAACGCGTAGTGCAGCAGCCGCTTGTAGTTCGTATCGGTCTCCTGCTTGGTGCTCCACGTCGCGAGCGGCCATCCGTGCAGCGACGCGTCGACCCGTTCCATCGGCAGGTTGGCGCCCTTGACCACCCGGATCTTGATCGCGGCGCCGCCGCCTGCGCGTCGCGCCGCCGCCCACCGCTGCAGTTCGATCATGGCGGTCAGGGCGTCGGGCAGATACGCCTGCAGCACGATTCCGGCCTCGAGATGGAGGAACTCGGGACGGTCGAGCAGCGTCGTGAACGCCGCGACCGTCACGTCCAGGTCGTGGTACTCCTCCATGTCGAGATTGACGAACTTCGGCGTCGGCGAGGTCGCGGCGAGACGGTACAGCGGGGTGAGCCGCTCGACGATGTCCGCGACGGTCTCGTCGAACGCCCATGGCGAGTGCGGCGCGACGGCCGCCGAGACCTTGAGCGAGACGTAGTCGACGTCGTCACGTGCCAGCAACGCATGGGTGCCCTCGAAACGGCGACGCGCCTCGGCCTCGCCGAGGACGGCTTCGCCCAGCAGGTTGAGGTTGAGCCGGATGCCGGGGCGTTGCAGTCGTGCGATGGCCCGGCCCAGCGCGGCATCGTCGGTGTCGACGACGAGGTGCCCGACCATCGTCCGGAGCGCGCGACGCGCGGCGGGGACGACGAGGTGCGGGAAGCGGGGACCGATCGCGCCGCCCGCCCGCACGGCCGCGCGGAGGTGGACGGGAAGGAAATCCGGTATGTTCCGCGACAATTCGGCAAGGGCATGCGCTGCGGTCGCCGGATCCTCGGGGCGGATGACCTCGTCGACGAAGCGCACGGTGAACTCGAGTCCGTGGGGATCCTTCAGAACGTCGGCGAGGTGGCGGGCCGCACGGTCGGGTGCGACCTTCGACGATTCCTCCACCCACCGGCGGGCCAGGGCGACAGCATCCTCGACGATCCGCACGATGCGCCTCCGATCGACGGCGTTTCGAACCTGACGCCAATCTACCCACCGGAGCCGGTTCGCGTTTGCGGTCCGCGGTGCCGGGAATACAGCGTGAAGGGGACAGTCCCGACCGATGAGGAGACGAGAGTGAACCGTCAGGCCCCCGCGTCACGTGGCGCGGCGTCATCCGCCGAGCGCATGGCGCAGAACGGTGTATTCGAGAAGTTCGCACGTGCCGGCTACGTCGGCAGTGGCATCGTGCACCTGCTCATCGGCTACCTCGCGATCAGGGTCGCGTTCGGTCGCGGCGAGCAGGAGGCGTCGCAGTCCGGTGCGATGGCGGAACTGGGCGAGCAGCCCGGCGGGAAGATCGCGTTGTGGATCGCCGTCGTCGTCTTCGTGATGATGGGCCTGTGGCGGTTCGCCGAGGCTACCTTCGGCAAGGCGTCCGAACCGGAACAACCCGACGCCGACATGAAGGACAAAGCGTTCGACCGGTTCAAGGCCGCCTGCGTCGGTGTCGTCTATCTCGCCTTCGCGTACACCGCGTTCGGGTTCGCCCGCGGCAGCGGCAAGTCCAGTGGTGAACAGAACGCGGGTCTGACGGCGAAGCTGCTGCAGTCCGGTGCCGGCAAGTTCGTCCTCGTCGTCGCGGGACTCGTCATCCTCGGTGTGGGCGCCTACCACGTCTACAAGGGCGCGTCGAAGAACTTCGTCGACGATCTGAAGAGCCACCCGAGCACGTTCGTGAAACGTCTCGGGCTTGTCGGTTACGTCGCGAAGGGTCTCGCGCTCGGTCTCGTCGGTGTTCTGGTGATCGTCGCGGTCTTCCAGGCCGACCCGCAGAAGGCAGCGGGCCTCGACGGTGCTCTGAAGACGTTGGGCTCGCAGCCTTTCGGTACGGTGCTGCTCGTTCTCATGGGCCTCGGCATCGCGGTCTACGGCCTCTACAGCTTCGTCATGGCCCGCGACGCGAAGATGTGACGCTCAGTCGTCTGCGTCGTCGAACCAGAACGACTCGGTCGCGACGTAGTGGAGGGTCGGTGGGCCGGGCAACTCGAACTCGATCGCGCCCACCGGCCGCAGCTCCCCGTCGTTGTCTTCGCAACTGGCGGTCGCGATGTTGAGTCCTGCGGCGATCCCGGTGAACTCGAGGGTCTGGTAGTTCGCTCCGAAGATCTCCGCGATTCCGGACTCGCCGGTGCCGAGCGCCGCGACGCAGATGAAGGGGTGGTCCTCGTCCGGTGGGGACGTGTACATCAGCTTCACCAGCACGGTGTCTCCGCGGGTGCTGACCGTCCACAATCCTCGGGTGTCCGTATCCGCCGCTGCGCTCGCGGCGGGTGCGAAACCGGCGAGCAGTGCGAGCGGTGCGAGCAACGAGACCGTCGCACGCAGGGTCCTACGATGGTTCATGGGATCTCCTCGGAACCGCGGTGAGTCCCCGACATATTCATCGTCCGCACTCGATATCCGGGGAACGGGCGAATCGGATGTTCGTGAAGAAGACGTGACGGCGACGAGATCGTCGTACCCGGTCCGTGACTCCCCGGGTCACGAAGAGCTACCGCCTCGACCCAACTAGTTGACAACGCAACTAGTTGGGATCATCCTGGTTGAGAAAGCAACCACATCGGAAAGAAGGTGGATCGATGATCGCCGACGAGCAGCAGCGCTACGAAGAATTCGAGCGTCGGCGTGCACTCATCCGCGACGCACACCTGAAGTCTGCCGACGCGCGCCCGCAGTCGTCGGCGCGGGGGCTGCACCACACTGCGCTGATCAGCAGCGACGTCGAACGGACCGTGCGCTTCTACCAGGATCTCCTCGAGTTCCCGCTGACGGAGCTGATCGAGAACCGCGACTATCCCGGCTCCTCGCACTTCTTCTTCGACATCGGCAACGGCAATCTGCTGGCTTTCTTCGACTTCCCCGGTCTCGACGTCGGCCCCTATCAGGAGGTCTTCGGCGGTCTGCACCACATCGCGATCAGCGTCGCCCTTCCCGCCTGGGAGCGCTTGCGCGACAAGCTGATCGACGCAGGTGTCGAGCTCGTCGAACACAGCGACGTCTCGTTGTACTTCCGCGACCCCGACGGAGCCCGCCTCGAACTCATCGCCGACCCGCTCGGCGAGATGTACGGCTCGAAGGTGCTCTAGCGCGAAGCTCTAGCACGGGGTGAGGGGAGGTTGTGTGCGTGTCCGTCTACCGGACACGCACACAACCTCCCCTTCGTCTGTTCGCCGAACTCCTACTCGACGATCGGGAAGATCGACTCCCCGTCCTCGGGGGCGCCGCTGATCTGGCCGCGGTCGACACGCGAATCCTGCACGATCACCCCGTCGACCTCGTCGGCGAGTTTCGAGTCCTCGGGGGCGCCGGTGGTGGCGTCGTCGATCACCTCGTCGACGTCCTCGGTGAGCTCGTCCTCCGGTGTCGCCGCGACAGGCTTGTCCAGCGGCTCGGCGGGTTCGACGTCGGGTTCCTCCTCGGCGAGGCGCTGGTCCAGCGACTCGCCTTCTTGCTCTTCACGCTGGGTCGTTCCGAACTTGTCGGCGCCGCTCCAGTCCTCGGGCGGGTCGACGACCTCGTCGCCGTCGTCGTTCCGCACTTCGTCGGCGTCGAGGCCTTCGCTGGGGCTGAGGGTGTCGCCGGGACCGTCTTCGATGCTCATGTCGAGGAGATACCCGGCCGGCCCGGTGCGAAACCGGCGGCGGTTTCACTCCTGCCGGATGAGGCTATGCCGACGGAACACCACATCGAGGGAGTTTCCCATGGACGAGAACGAACTCTTCCAGCACATCGAGAAGCTGGTGGACGAAGAGAAGACACTGCGCTCACGAACCGGCGCGGACGGTCCGAGCGACGAGGACCTGCAGCGGCTGGCCGCTGTCGAGAAGAGGCTCGACCAGTGCTGGGACCTGCTGCGGCAGCGTCGCGCGAAGGCCGAGTTCGGCGACGACCCGGACGACGCCCAGGCGCGGCCGGTCGACGAGGTCGAGTCCTACCGACAGTAGGGCGCCGACGGTGGGTCGACCGTTCTGCTTCGGCGACGAACCGTAGCCGGGTAGTTCGGCGTTCAGCACGTGAAGTGCTCGGCGAGGTGCGGGACGAGGGTGGAGAATTCGTCCATCGTGGCGCCGATCCCGTGCAGGAGGGGTAGGGGTTCACCGGATCCGGTGCGGCGGTAGCTCGGTCGTGAGTGCACCGGTTCCATCTTTCCCTTCCGGACGGGCCGGAGTGCTCTGTCGCAAAGGCTGTGTGTTCTGTCACATTCGTGAGGAAGGAAAAGCAACGACCTGGCCGAATGCCGTGTTATAGCCCTTGCTTATCGAATTTCTAGAAACTATCGATTGGCACAATTAATAGTTCGCGGATAACGTCGAAGCCGTCAACCCCATCGAGACGAGTGAGGTTTCTACATGTCGCTGATCAACAAGAAGATCAAGCCCTTCAAGGCCGAGGCTTTCAAGGACGGCGCCTTCGTGACCGTGTCCGACGAGGACATCAAGGGCAAGTGGGCGATCTTCTTCTTCTACCCCGCAGACTTCACGTTCGTCTGCCCGACGGAGCTCGGCGACCTCGCGGACCACTACGAGGAGCTGCAGAAGCTCGGCGTCGAGGTCTTCTCCGTCTCGACCGACACGCACTTCACGCACAAGGCATGGCACGGCTCGTCCGAGACCATCGGCAAGATCAAGTACGCCATGATCGGTGACCCGACCCTGCAGATCAGCACCGACTTCGAGGTCCTCCGTGAGGACCAGGGCCTTGCCGATCGCGGCACCTTCCTGGTCGACCCGGACGGCGTCGTCCAGTTCACCGAGGTCACCGCTGAAGGCATCGGCCGCAACGCCGCCGAGCTCGTTCGCAAGGTCAAGGCCGCCCAGTACGTCCGCAGCCACCCGGGCGAGGTCTGCCCGGCCAAGTGGGAAGAGGGCGACGACACCCTCGCTCCGTCGCTGGAGCTCGTCGGCAAGATCTGATTCGTCGACGGAAATTCGTTCCGGTGGCACGGGATCGAACGTCCCGTGCCACCGGGCACCGTCCGGGTCCGCTCGGCTCGAGCTGAGAAGTTCGCCGACTCCCATCTCTTCCGGTCACAGTTCTTCCACCTCTGGAGTGAATCCTCATGCTCGACGCCTCCCTCGCCGCCCAGTTGAAGTCCCTTCTCGAAAAGGTCACCCAGCCGATCGAGCTCGTGTCGTCCCTCGACGACCGGCCGAAGTCGAAGGAACTCGCCGATCTCCTCGATCAGATCGCCGGCATGTCCGATCTGGTCACCCATGTGCGCGACGGTGAAGCCACCCGTCGCCCCTCCTTCCTGATCCGCCGGGTCGGCACCGACATCGCGGTCGAGTTCGCGGGCATCCCGCTCGGCCACGAGTTCACCTCCCTCGTGCTCGCCCTGCTGCAGGTCGGCGGCCACCCCTCGAAGGAGGCCGTGGATCTGCTCGAGCAGGTGCGCGACCTCGAGGGCGACTTCCACTTCGAGACCTACTTCTCACTGTCGTGCCAGAACTGCCCCGACGTGGTGCAGGCCCTGAACGTGATGTGTGTGACCAACTCGCGCATCAAGCACACCGCGATCGAAGGCTCGCTCTTCCAGGACGAAGTCGACGCACGCCAGGTGATGGCAGTGCCGACCGTCTTCCTCAACGGTGAGCTGTTCGGCTCCGGACGCATGAACCTCGAGCAGATCGTCGGCAAGCTCGACAGCGGTTCCGCCGAGCGCACCGCCGCCGCGATCAGCGAGAAGGATCCCTTCGACGTCCTCGTCGTCGGTGGCGGCCCCGCCGGCGCGACTGCCGCGATCTACGCCTCCCGCAAGGGAATCCGCACCGGCGTTCTCGCCGAGCGCTTCGGTGGCCAGGTGCTCGACACCATGGCCATCGAGAACTTCTCCTCCGTCCCCTACACGGAGGGCCCGAAGTTCGCTGCCGAGCTCGAGAACCACGTCCGCCAGTACGACGTCGACATCATGAACGTCCAGAAGGCCTCGAAGCTCACCCCGGCCCCCACCGAGGGCGGCCTCGTCGAGGTCGAGCTCGAGAGCGGCGCCCGGTTGCTTTCGCGCAGCGTCGTTCTCGCGACCGGTGCCCGCTGGCGCGCGATGAACGTTCCGGGCGAGCAGGAGTACCGCAACAAGGGCGTCACCTACTGCCCGCACTGCGACGGCCCGCTGTTCAAGGGCAAGCGCGTCGCGGTCATCGGTGGCGGTAACTCCGGTGTGGAGGCCGCGATCGACCTCGCCGGCGTCGTCGCCCACGTGACCCTCATCGAGTTCGACTCGGTCCTGCGCGCCGACGAGGTGCTGCAGCGCAAGCTCCGCAGCCTGCCCAACGTCGACATCATCGTCAGCGCCCTCACCACCGAGGTCCTCGGCGACGGTTCGAAGGTCACCGGCCTGACCTACACCGACCGCACCACCGACGAGTCGCGCACCCTCGAGCTCGACGGCGTGTTCGTCCAGATCGGTCTGCTGCCGAACACCGAATGGCTCACCGGCACGGTCGAACTCAGCCCGCGCGGCGAGATCGTCGTCGACGACCACGGCCGCACCTCGGTGCCCGGCGTGTTCGCCGCCGGCGACTGCACGACCGTCCCGTACAAGCAGATCATCGTCTCCGCAGGTGCGGGTGCGACGGCCGCGCTCGGCGCGTTCGACCACCTCATCCGCACGAGCGCCCCGGCCCAGGCCGAGGAAGCGGTCGCCGCGACCGTCTAGGCGTCACTGCAGCCCTGTGGCCGTCACCCCTTCCGGGTGGCGGCCACGTTGCTTCCTCGGGGAGGTTGTTGTCGAAGATTCTGCGGAAATCGCCCATATCCTCCCCCAATTCACCCAGCACAGGCATTGACGCGCTCTTTACCCCGGCGCTTCACTGAAATGCCTATGTGTGTCCCCATCGCGACGGTGTCCCAGGAGGTCGACCTATGCGCAGCACACGGAAGTCCGAACGGCGGCGCAGACGCGAAGGACGCCTGTATCGCAGAGCCGCCACGGCGGTGGCGCTCATGGGACTGGTCGCCCTGTGGGTGAATCCCGCGGCGTCGGCGGACGAGTCCACGGGATTCTCGCTTCCCTTCTCCGGAGCACCGGCCTACGAGCATCTGGCGCCGACGCAGGTCACCGACCCGTCCCGGTTGCACGCTCCGCTCGGTCGGGAATGGGCCGAGGACATCGCCCGGCAGATCGGGCTGAAGCCGGAAGATGCGTTGTCCGAGCAGCAGGCCCGTGATTTCACCACCGGCGGGGGAGTGGGCGGCAGCAAGGAGGCCGCCGAGATCATCCAGGGTTCCATCGACATCCTCATCAATACGACCGGCCACCCCCTGTACTCCGACGTGAACGGTGTCTCCACCCCGACGGTGCTGGGCAGTTACGGCCTCTACGTGACGCCCGACGGGATGCTGCAGAGCCCGGCCAACGCGTCGGCGCCGACGAGGCAGGTGAACACGCTCATCGCGCCCGGCGGGTACGTCGACACCTGGCTGCGGAACAACGACGCGACGGACACGCTGGTGGCGCTGTACCGGTCGGCGTACCCGATCGAAGCGACCTTCGGTTTCGCGGCGCAACAGATATCCGGCGCCGCACAGCTGGTCACCAATACGAAGGGCGACGTCGTCTCGACCGTCGGCATGTCGATGGCGCCACCGCTGTGGATCGTGAACTTCGCTCTCATCTACGCCGTGAGCCCTTCCCTCGCGGCCGCGATGCCGGCCTACTGGGCTCCCATCCCGCCCGAGGTTGCCGAGGCCATCGAGGCGAGCCCCACGGGTCAGGTGCCCTACGCCGATTACGCGTCGTACCTCCAGTGAACTTCGGGGAGCCGCGCGTACCTCGAAGGCTGCCGGTAGGGCTGTCGAGGTAGGTGTTGTTGTCGAAGAACGCGGGAAAATCGACAACAACGTCGGCCCCGATACGACGAAGGCCCCGCATACGACGAAGCCCCGACCGTATGGTCGGGGCTTCGTGTGAGAGCCGATGACGGGAATCGAACCCGCGTATTCAGCTTGGGAAGCTGATGTTCTACCATTGAACTACATCGGCACGCTGGGCTTTTGCCGATTCTCATCGACTCCGGCCCGAGCTTTCGGAGCAAACTGTAGCAGACTCTCCGGGTCGATCGCGGGACCCCTGGACCACACCGAGAGCCCGCAGACGCGGTCGAAGCGACGCTGGTCGCGCGGCGTCCACGGCAGCAGCATCTGCTCGAAAATCGTGTCGTCGATCTTCACCTTGTGGAGGTTGTCCTCCCAGTACTGCTTTCCGGGTCCATCGCGTTGTATTCGGCCGGGCTCGACTCGGTGGAGCGCACCTGCGCGTGTGCCTTGTCGACGGGCGTCGTCATCGAATGTCCCGCATCGTCAGAGGTGACCACGACTGTCACCCAGATGCGCGCCGACGGTAAAGACCGGAGGTTGCGCGGCACGGAAGCGGACGCTGCGAAGATAGAGGCATGGCAACTGGACGGCTCTACGGTGGACGCGCAGGCGAGGAACGACAGGCCGATCGGCGAGCGCAGCTGATCGAGGCCGGTCTCGATCTCCTCGGAGCTGCCGACGGCGAAGCCACCCTGTCGGTGCGCGGTGTCTGCAAGCGCGCAAGTCTGGCCTCGCGCTACTTCTACGAGAGCTTCGCCGACCGCGACGAGCTCACCGGTGCCGTCTACGACCACGTCGTCCAGCGCATCGCCGAGAGCACGCTCGCCGCCGTGGCCTCGGCACCGGCCGACGACGACCGCGCGATCGTGCGGGCCTGCGTCGAGAACATCGTCCGCGAGATCGACGAGGACCCGCGGCTCGGCCGCATGCTGTTCTCCGTCAGCCAGGCCAACACGCAGCTCGCGAAGCGGCGCCTCGACTCGACCCGCATGTTCGCCGGGCTGGTCACCGCCCAGGCCGAGAACATCTACGCCATCACCCCGAGCCCCCGGCTCGACCTGGCGGCGCACTACGTCGTCGGCGGACTCGCCCAGGCGCTGACGGCCTGGCTCGACGGCACCGTGCCGCTGAGCCACGACGACGTCGTCGAGGAGTGCACCGAACTGCTGATCACGATGTCGGCCCAATTGCGACGCGACTCGGCCACGTAGAACCCCGCGGCCGCGCGATTGTTAACCTCTACGCGTGCTGCTCTCCGATCGCGACATCCGCGCCCAGATCGCCTCCGGGCATCTGGGCATCGACCCGTTCGATCCGGAGCTGGTGCAGCCCTCGAGTGTCGACGTCAAACTCGACAGCCTGTTCCGCGTCTTCAACAACACGCGTTACACGCACATCGACCCGGCGAAGCAGCAGGACGAACTGACGTCGCTGGTGCAGGTTCCCGAGGGTGAGCCGTTCGTGCTGCACCCCGGCGAGTTCGTGCTCGGGTCGACGATGGAGCGGTGCACCCTGCCGGCCGACCTCGCCGGTCGCCTCGAAGGCAAGTCGTCGCTGGGCCGGCTCGGTCTGCTCACGCACTCGACGGCCGGGTTCATCGACCCGGGTTTCGACGGGCACATCACCCTCGAGCTGTCCAATGTCGCTAACCTGCCGATCACGCTGTGGCCGGGCATGAAGATCGGTCAGCTGTGCCTGTTCCGGCTGACGAGCCCCGCCGAGCACCCGTACGGCAGCGCGAAGGTCGGGTCCAAGTACCAGGGCCAGCGCGGGCCTACGCCGTCGAAGGCGTACCTGAACTTCGTGCACAAGCATCCCGACGCGCGTCCCAGCTAGTTCGTCCTGCGCACGTCGCAGACGAACCCCGGGGTGAATCTCGTCCGTGCGGGTCGGGCACCCTCTCGCCCGGGTTAATCTCTGCATGTGCGCGTCGCTGCGGTCGCCACCACACTGCTGCTCCTGCTCGCGGCCTGCGCGCAGGACACCTCGTCGCGTCCCTCGCCTCGCGAGGATCTTCCGGTAGTGCGTGCCGACGGTGACCGGCTCGTCCTCGACGGCCGGACGTGGTGGCCCGCCGGACTCAACGCATACCAGCTCGGTACCCGCTGGGAGGTCAACCACGGATGCGGTGCCGAGGTGGACCTCGACGACTTCTTCGGCACGCTGGCGCCGCGTTCGATCGTGCGTTTCGACGCCTTCCAGTCCCACGCTGTCCACCGGATCGGCGGCACGCTCGACTTCACGGCGCTCGATGCCGTCTTCGACGCCGCCGAGCGGCACAGGGTGTACCTGATCCCGGTGCTCGCCCCGCAGGACAGTGATTGCGACGCGGGTGGATACAAGCAGGCGGACTGGTACGACGCCGCTTGGCACGACCCGCTGCCGGGTCATGTGCTCGCCTACGACGACTGGGTCGCGACCGCCGTCGAACGGTGGGGTTCGTCACCGGCGGTCGCGATGTGGGAGCTGATCGGCGAACCCGAGACCGCGACCTGCACCGACGACGAGTGCGCCCTCGAACGACGCGAGTGCTTGCCCGGCGGTGCTCGGCTGCTCCGCAACTGGATCGACGAAGCAGCCGGCATAGTCCGCGAGCACGACCCGGACCGGCTCGTCACCGTCGGCACCATCGGAGGCGACCAGTGCGGTTCCGCCGGCGACGATTTCGCGACCGTCACCGACGCCGAGCAGCTCGACGTGGTGCAGTACCACGACTATGACGACGCACAGTTCCTCGAACGGCGGCTCGACGGATTGTCGAAGCCGATGCTCGTCGCCGAACTCGGTGTCCGGGCCGGTTCGTGCCGCGCGGTGAGCGAACGTGCCGATATCGTCGACCGCACGCTTACGCGGTACCGCGATCTCGGGGCCGATGGCGCACTGATGTGGTCGTTCGTCCCCGACCCGCGACCGGACGAGTGCACCTACGACATCGGCCCGGACGACCCGGTCCACTACGTCCTACGGCGTCACCACGGCTCAGGGTGACGTCCGGTCGAGTACCCGGAAGAGTCGCCAATCGGGTTGGTCGGCACCGTCGTTGGGGATTTCGAGTTCGAGTACCGCGATGTCGCTGCCGGTCTCGTAGATGGTGGGGTAGCGGCGGTTGACGGCGTCCGATGTTCCGCGGCCCTCGTTGGGGACGGTCAGGATGTACTCGACCCCGGAGGCGGAAGGGCGGTTGAGCACGGCCGTGAAGTCGGAGTCCGAAGGGATGACGAACGTCTCGGGGCGTTCGGTGGCCGAGAAGATCGCGAACCCGTAGACCGTGTCCATCAGCACCGAGCCCGGCGGTAGGTCCATCGCGTCGAGGTATTCGGCGATGCGCCGTTCCGTGGAGAATGCCGCGATCACCTGTCGCTGCTTCTCACGCACCTCGGACGGATCGTTGTCGTCCGGGAACAGGACCGTGCGCAGCGCGTGCTGTTCCTGCGACAGGGTGGGCGAGCCCATCGCGACGAACGTGACGGGCAGGCTGCACACCAGGAGCACCGCACCCAAGGGTGCTGCGCCGCTGGGGTCCTCCGTCCTCGGAACGGCATGCGGCCCGGGGCGTCGTGCCGTGAGCAGTCCACGTCGCGGAGCCAGTTGTACGACCCACACCGCGAGCAGCGGGATCGCGCAGATGTAGAAGCGCAGGAACGGGAAGGTCATTCCGCGTGCATAGGACAGGGCCGCGAAGCCCAGGACCGCGCCGAAGACGACGAACGGCACGAGCGGTTCGAGATCGCGTCGTCGCCATGCGAGCACCGCCACGACCGGGATCAGCAGCGGAAGCGCCGGCCCGAGCACGACGGTCTCGGCGAGCGAGAAGGCGATCGCACCGAGCCCGCCCGACGACCCGCCACCGCTCTGCTCGAGGATGGCGGCGTTGCCGTAGGCCGAGGTGAACTGCGCGAGCCATTCACCGGTGACGAGCCAGCTCGTCACGACGAACGCGACGAAGGCCAGAGCGAGGGGAGCGGCGACGAGGATCGCGTCCATGATCGCCGGCTGCCATCCCGAGCCGGGAGCGTACCGTCGCGATCGGTACCGGACGAGCAGTGCGACGAAGACCGTCACCGCCCCGCCGACGGCCAGCGCGTCGTACCGCGCGAGATACGCCAGTGCCAGGGCGATTCCGGCCAGCGCCAGGTCGTGGATGTCGTCGGTGCTGCACCAGCGGATCAGGCGACGCGCGGCCCAGCACAAGGCGAACAGGAACGGCGCCTCGCTCATCCCGTTCGCGCCGTAGTAGACGATCATCGGGTTCAGGGCGAACACCGCCGTCACCGTCCACACGAACCACGGCGTGCAGCCGCGATCGCACGCGATGCGGTGGATCTGCACCGCCGCGCCGGCCATGAACGGCGCCGACATGAGCACGGCCGTCACCGCGTAGGCCGACAGTCCCGGGAACCACGCCGACAGTCCTGTGAGGGGCACCTGGACGAGCGCGGTGAGGGGTGTGAACACGAAACCGATGGCGGCGAGGTGCGGGTCGCGGCTGAGCAGCACCGACCGCGCAGCGCTGACACGGCTGAGCGAATCACCCTGGTAGTACTGCACGTCCAGCGCGAGCCACAGTCCTACCACCAGATAGATCAGGCAGGCGGTCCAGAACACCCACGTGCTGCGGGTCCTCACGACGACAACCCGTGGAAGGTCTTCTCCCAGTAGGAAGGATTACGGATGAGCTGATAGGTGCCTTTGATCGCCGCGATCGACATGAGGACCCAGTAGAACGGCACGGTCAGGCACGGCCACCACAGGTTCGAGTGGCCCGTCTCGCGGCACGCCACGAAGTTCATGTACATCACGGCGACGTTGCCGAACACGAGCGAGATCAGCGCGGGGAAGTAGGCGTACCAGGGGAAGATCTCCTCGATCAGTTCCGCCTGGCCGAGCAGCCACGCGAGCGTTGTCATCCAGAACACCATGTTCAGGCACGCGATGATCGGCGTGCCCGCGAGCAGGGTCGTGAAACGCAGCATCCCCGCGGTGCCGATCACCCGCCACAACCGGACGGGCCGGCGCATGTGGACCAGCCAGGTCTGCAGATAGCCCTTGTACCACCGGGATCGCTGCCGCACCCAGTTGATCGGATCGCTGTTCGCCTCCTCCAGCGTGGTCGAGTCGAGAACCGCAGTGGAGTAGCCGGATTCGGCGATCCGGACACCGAGATCGGCGTCCTCGGTGACGTTGTACGGATCCCACGCACCGATCTCGTCGAACACCGATCGGCGGATATGGTTCGACGTCCCGCCGAGCGGGATCGGCGAGTGCGACTTCATCAGTCCGGGCAGGATGAAGTTGAACCACAGCGCGTAGTCGGCGGTGAACCAGCCGGTCAGCAGATTCTGGGTTCCGTTGTGGAAAGCCAGCTTCGCCTGTACACATGCCACGTCGTCGCCGAGACGGTCGAAGACGACGACCACCCGGCGCAACTGCAGGGGCTCGGGGAGGTCCTCGGCGTCGAAGATCGTCACGATCTCGCCCGTCGTGAAGTGCAGTCCGTAATTGCACGCCTTCGGTTTCGTCCGTGGGTCGGCGGCCGGGACGAGCAGGATCTCGACGCTCTCGCCGAGCCCGGCCTTCTCCGCGGCCTCGATCGTGACGGTGTCGTCCTCCTCGAGCAGCAACAACACCTGGAGCTTGTCGGCCGGATAATCGAGCGCGGCCATCGCGGCGAGCAGGTCGCCCACCACCTCGGGTTCGTTGTAAGCGGGGACGAGCACCGTGTACGGCGGCAACTGGTCGTCGGTGAGGGCGAGAGCTTCCTCGTCGTCGACGATGAACTGCGCGTCGCGTGCCATGCCGCGGGTGAACAGCAGCAGCCGGTCGGCGAGGGTCGCGATGTACCCGAAGGTGCACAGCACGGTGAAGACGATCAGGGTCGGTTTCGTCGCCACGACGAGCGCGAGCACGAAGGCCCCCGCGAGTGCGAATCCGAGGTATTTCTGCCACGGCACGAAGGCGACCGACGCCGACGAGACGGGGCTGCGTTCGCGCAGTCCGTGCACCGCTTCGTGCAGGGCCGCGGTCCGGTAGGCGTCGAACTCGACGGTGTCTTCGGGCGGAACATCGTGTCCCGAGCCGACGTTCACTCGCCCTGCCATTGCGCCTCCACGAGTTCGCGACCCACCTCGATGAGCATGGAACGGTCCTTGTACTCGGGATCGGTGTCCTCGACGGTGCCGTTGCCGCGCAGCAACACTCGCATCAGAGTGCGTGCGTTGGCGACAGTGTTCGGCTCGGGCTGCGGGAACGGCGCATCGAGTTCGTGGTTGTCCACCGTCAGCAGGCTCACCCGCTGGGCGACGGTGTCGCTGCGGGTCCACACGAAGCTGAGCAGGCTCCACGTCAGGAGCAGGTTGTCGTCGACGACGGTGAAGTACTCGGCGGTGACGCCGCGACCCAGATCGACATATTCCTTCGGGCTCACCCGTGATTTGCCCAGTGCGTACATCGATTCGGTGGGGTACACCGCGAACGAACCGACACGACGCACCTGCAGGGTCTGCACGGCGACGGTGCGGGGACGCAGCAGCCGATCCCATTCCGGGTTCGGTTCCTCCGCCCGGAGCATCTGCCGCCGCAGCACCGATCCCTGACGGAAGTATGCGCGGGGCCAGTCGTAGTCGACGGACGACAACTGCACCCATCCGGATGGGACGATCTGGGTGGCGGTGCCCGAGTAAGGGGGCCCGACCGAGACCGGCGTCAGGCGCTGGTCGGGAAGCGGCAGGAGTGCGGCGAGCAGGGTGGCCACCGCGACGCACATCGCTCCGCGCACGGCCTGGGGAACCGACACCGGATTCGGTGGCAGCGTGCGTGGCGCGAGCCCGCGGTAGGTCCACAGATAGGCACCGGCCCCGACGACCACCGTCGCGACCACCGCCGGCACGTACTGCGACACGGCGATGGGTGCGTCCGGCCACCGCTGATCGACCAGGACGAGCACCACCAGACCGGTCACGAATGTTGCGGAGCCGTAGAAGAATCCGCGGGCCCGGGTGCGCCGCGTCGCGAGTCCGACAGCCGTGGCGGCGAGCACGAGCGTGACCTGTCCCGCCGCGAGCTTCGTGCCCCCGGCCTCGACGAGCACGATCCGGTAGAGCACGGGTGAGCTCAGGAAGAGCATCGCCCACGCCTGCCAGTACGCCGCGGTCACGCGCAGGCCGAACATCGCGACGCACGCCCCGCACACGAACACCCACGCGGCGAGCACGTCGAGGTGCATCACCTGATAGTTCGTCGCGTAGCGCGGCATCAGCAGCCCCTTGATCGCGAGCGCGATCAGCAGCAGGAGCACCGACGTGATGATGTCGGTCTGCCGGTCGTGGATCGGCAGTTCGTTCTTCCGCTGCCGCGTGATGCCGATCGCAACGATCGCGACGAGAGGCGGCACGATGAGGACGTAACCACCCGTGGTGCCGGTGCGGATCTCGTCGAGCAGCTGCAGCCAGGTGGAGTGGAAGCCGATCAGGGTTGCGGCGACTATCGCGATCCACCGATTGGCGGTGTGCAGCATCGCGTTCGTGAAGAACCGCTCGATGAACGACGGATGCTCGGTTGTCGTGGTCATCGTGTTCACCGCGACTGCGGACGGCGCCGACGGGTGAGCGACCACACCGCGGCGCCCGCCGCACCGACGACGAGCAGGACGATCCCCGCGACGACCACTGCGGTCACCGTGCTGTCCGATTCCGACGACGCCGCGTCGACGTCGTCGTCCCGGGTGCGGGGATCGATGAGGGTGATCGGTTCGCGGTCGGGCGCGGTGAACAGCACGCTGCCCTCGAGTTCGAACCAGCGACCGGGCTCGGCGGCGAGCCAGTCGAGCGTCCGATCGAGTTCCTCGGGAGCACCGGTCGACGTGGCGACCAGCACGGTGCGTCCGTCGTCCCGCACGACCTGCAACGAGGCGAAGTCCACCTCGGTGCCGAAAGTGAGGCTGGTGCTCTCGCCGTCGGCGTTGCGGACCTCGAACCGGCGGTCCTCGGTGCGGACGAGCGGCAGCTGCGACTGCAGATCTTCGGGCAGGAGACCGTTCGCGGCTACGATCACTGCCGGTCCCGACGAGGCGAGCGCTTCGTCGATCGTCACCCATTCGGGGTCGAGCGGACGGCTGGTGAGCGACTGGAGCCCGGCGACGAGCTCGACGGCACGGGCGACGTCGACGAGGCTGCGATCGGAGGTGGCGACGTCGACCTTCGGCATCAGCGTCTGGGGCAGCGACGGGAAGCCGACGGGCAGCGGCGGATCCGCGAGGGTGCTGAAGACACGACTGCCGCCGTCGATGCGCAGGGTGACGGGTTGCTGCAGACCGCACTGCTGCTGCGCGCCGGTGGTGCGGAGTTCGACACTGATGTCGGTGAGCCGCCCGAGGGCCGAGTTCGGAACCGTGACGACACGGTCGATGACGCCGCTCGCGTCGGCGGCCCACGAATCGAGCATGATGTCGCCGACGGAGACGGTGATCGACCCGCCCTGGGTGGCGGGGAGCGGGGTGTAGGTGCCCTTCAGGTCGATGCGCACATCGCGCACCGGCCGCCCGAATTCGGTCTGGTCGAGGAAGAGGTGTACGTCGGCGAGGCCGAGACCGCTCGTCTCGAGGTCGGACACGCGTAGGTCGTACAGGGTGGTCGAGTCCGGAGCGAGGATGGGCGGGACGTCGAAGGTGCCGACGGCGACGTCGGAACCGACGGCAAGACCGGACAGGATGCTGTTCACCAGGCCTACCTGGTCGAGGAGGGTCTGGGCGTCGCCTCGGACGTACAGGGCGGGCGGCCCGTCGGGCACCGGCACGACCTCCGCACCCGTCTGGTCGCCCTCGCTGACGACGATCTGCCGGACGAGCGGGGTGTCGGCTGCGGGGGGTAGGCCGTTCGCCGGGAGTTCACGTACGTCCACGGGCACCTGCCGCCCGGGATACCGGGCGCTCACGGTCGCTGCGAGGTCGAGGGCGACGCCCGCTTCGGCGTCCGTGGGGTCCTCGGCCAGATACAACTCGAGGCGATCGAGGACCGGCGGGAGGTAGTCGGCGACCGCTTGCGGCGCCGCGGGTGTGCCCGCGTACCGGACCAGACCGTCGCGCAGACGTACCGAACCCAGCGTCCAGTCGTCGGGGCAGATGTTGTCGACGGCGACCAGGTGCAGATCGAGCGAGACCACCGCGGCGCCGTTCTCCACCTTCGCCCCGGCGAGCGGAATCGTCAGGGGCACGATGGCGCCACCGGGCGGCAGTTCCACGCGGGTGAGCAGGCGCCCGTCCGAGACGACGTCGATCCATCCGCGCGCGACATTCGTGGGCAGTTCGGCGGTGGTGTCCAGGAAGGCGGGAGTATTTCCGGCCGGGACAGGAAATGCGAGTGTGACGACATCGGAATTGCCACGGAATTCGATGTTCGGCCCGAGCCCGAGCTTGCGGGTCGGGAATGCGACCTCGCCCGGAGGAGTCGGTTCCGTCGGTTCGAGATCCTGCGCTGCAGCGGTAAGCGGGTTCGCGCACAACGTCATCGAGGCGGCAAGAGCCAGCACGAGGGTGCGACGGGAACGGCGACCGGTTCTGGGCGATGTCACTCGAGCAGCGTATTGCGTCCGATCACGAGAATATTGCAGACGCGGCAACAATTCGGTGTGACGTTGCGCTGTTGTAACGGAACGACGGCCGGCCTCGATTTCAGCCGACGACTCGAATCGGACGAATCAGGAGGCCCCGTGGCGGAAGCAGCGAGGGATCGGACGGTTGCGGCGCCGTGAGCGATCCGCTGTTGTTCGTCGCGCACACCGGTGAGCGGTCGGGTGCCGAGAAGGTCATGCTGATGCTCGTCGACGTCGCTCTCGCGCAGGGGCGTCGGGTCGTGGTGGCGTGCCCTGACGGGCCGCTCGCCGACGCCCTCCCGGCCGGATGCGTCCGTGTCCGGTTGCCCCGGCTGGGCATGTGGGGTCAGAGGGGAGTCGGGCGGATCGCGGGCCTGGCGGGTCTTCCGGTGCGGTGGCTGGTGGGAGCGCGCAGGCTCCGTCGCGTGCTCGCCGCGGAGCGGCCGCGGGTCGTGTGCAACTCGTTGTTCGCATTGCCGTCCCTGCGGCTCGCCGTGCTCGGCACGTCCCACCGTGAACGTACCGGGTGGCTGGTGCACGACACTCTGTCCTCCCGTAAGCAGCGCATCGTCGCCCGGATGGGCAGGGGTGCCGTGGGTGGAGCGGTCGCCGTCTCGCGGGCCTCGGCCGTGCCGGTCCGTGAATGCGGATATCCGGTGGTCGTCGCACCGCACGGCGTCCCGATCCCGCCTGTTCCGTCCCGGTCGACATCTCCCGATGCCTCGACTCCCGAGGACTCGACTCCCGATGCCTCGACCGTGCGGGTGGGCATCCTCGCGTCGGTGACGGAATGGAAGGGACACCGTGTCCTTCTCGAGGCGGTGGCCGAGGTGCCCGGGATCCGTCTCGATGTGGCGGGGGAACCGTTCCCCGGCGACGAAGCCTTCCTCGACGAACTGCGGCGTCGCGCACACGCCCCCGACCTGCGCGGACGAGTGTCGTTCCTGGGTCGGGTCGATCCCGCCGAGGTCTTCGCGGTGTGGGACGTGATGGTCTCCGCGAGCACCTCGCCGGAGGCGGGGCCGCTGGTCGCACTGGAGGCGATGGCGCACGGTGTGCCCGTCGTCGGCACCGATCACGGAGGGACCGCCGAGCATCTGGCCGACGGCGCGGGACTGCTCGTTCCGCCCGGCGATGCGAAGGCTCTGGCAGAGGCGTTGCGGCGACTGATGTCCGCTCCCGACCTGCGGAACGACATTGCCGTCACCGCGCGTCGCCGGGTGGAGGAGCGCCACGACATCGAAGTCACGTTGCCGGCCATGGTGAACGCCTTGTGGGCGACGGGCGTCACATCGTGAGGCGGCCTCGAGTATTGCTTTTGCAACCATGTTGTGATCGCCGATGTTTGGTGTTCCCGGCGGATTCGCGCACACTGTGAGCCATGTGGGTGTGGATCGCATCGGCGCTGGCGGCGTGGCTGGGCCTCTCGGCTCTCGGCGCGCTCGCGGTCGGTCGGTTCCTGTTCGTCTCCGAGAGGGAGGAACAGCTCGTCGAGATGCAGCGGGAGCAGCGCGATCCTGCGAATCCTCCCGTCGCTTCCTGACACGCCGGACGTCCGCCTGCGCGATACTCGCGAGTAACAATTTCTCGTGTCTAGACTCGGTTCCGCGTCGTCCTCCTGTCCCCCCATGTGAGGACGGCCGCACGGGTCGGCTACCCCCCATCGCCGGTCCGTGCAGAAGCCCCGGCCGATCCACCACCACGATTGCCGGGGCTTCACCTATTCCCGGGCCTGTTTCCGGCGGAGATATCCTGTCGCTCATGACCGAGCAGGCTCCCCGCGTCGCGGTCACCTTTTGCACGCAGTGCAAGTGGCTGCTGCGCGCCGGATGGATGGCGCAGGAAATGCTGAACACCTTCGGTACCGCTCTCGGCGAGGTCGCGCTCGTTCCCGGGACGGGGGGAGTGTTCCGCATCGTTGTCGACGACACGGTCGTGTGGGACCGCAAGGAGGACAAGGGCTTTCCCGAGATCGTCGTGCTCGAGCAGCGAGTGCGTGATCTCGTGGAGCCGGATCGTGATCTCGGGCATGTGGATCGGGCCGCCCGGGCCGATGCCCCACCTCGTCGCGACAGCAACGACATCTAGCGGTAACGTTCTCGTATATGTGCCCGCGTTCTACGCGCGTCGGGCACGGTCGACGGCGTGCCGCTCACGAAAGTGGTCGCCGACATCGAAATACGGGGAGGAAAATCGATGAATTCTGTTGCGAAGAAGGCTGCAGTCGCGGCCTCCGGTGCCGCACTGCTGGCACTGGTCGTTCCGGGCGTCTCGTCCGCTGCGGGTCCGAGCGTCTCGGCGAAGGCGGAGAACGGCGCCATCGTCGTCGACTTCGATCTGACGCGCGCCGACGTCGACCGCGGCGTCACCTGCGTCACCTACGTCCTGAAGCCGGGCACCGTCGACACGGCCGATCCGTCGGGCCGCATCGACGCGCAGCCCGCCGGCACGAGCTTCTCGGTGACCAACACGAGCACCTCGAGCGCGCTGTACATCAAGGACGGCGCACCCTCGCAGGCCGGCCCGGAGTCGATCACCGACGGCACCTACAACGTCTTCTGGGGCTGCCAGGACGCCTCGGGTGCGCAGTACGAGAACATCTTCGACGCGTCCGGTCGCCCCTTCACCGGTGGCATCTCCGTCACGGTCGGCGGCGGCGAGTCCGCACCGCAGGGCGAGTCGGCTCCGCAGGCACAGTCCGCGCCGCAGGCCGAGTCCGCGCCCGCACCGCAGGGCGAGGCCGCGCCCCAGGCCGACAATGTTCCGCCGGCCCCCCAGTCGCAGCCGGAGCCGGTCGACCCGCTCCAGTTCGCGATCAAGTTCCTGCGCGACTTGATCGGCGCCTACCTCTGATCGGAGTCCACACTCCGATCCACACGTGACGGCATCGGCGGCACCCATCGGGTGCCGCCGATGCCGTTTTCGTGCCGACCCTGTAGATGTGATCCGGGGTCGATTTCTGTGGCAGTGGAAGGAGAAGGGGTGGACGCCGCCTCGATCGCGACGGTTCTCGCATCGTCGCTGCAACTGCGACGTGCGTACGGCGCGAGCATGCGGCCGCTGACGTCCGGGGGCCACTGGTCCGAGGGTGACGGCTGGTGGATCGGCATCACCGCAGCCCCCGACCCCGACTACAACCTCGCGCTCGTCCACGGCGGCGACGTGACCGCTCACGCCCAGCATGTCTACGAGACGCTGACGGAGGCCGGTCACCCGTCGATCGTCCTGCTCGCCGGAGACGGCCTCGGCGCCGCCCAGGTTCTCGCCGACCACGGCTGGGTGTGTGCAGGTTCGCTGGACCTGACCTACCTCGTCGCCCACGACGCTCCGATCGATCCGGGCCTCCGGGTTCTCGGCGAGGACGACATGGTGCATGCCCGCGAACTCGCCGCCGCGACCTTCGGGATCGCCCCGGGGACCGCCGCGGTCGCCTACGCCGACGTCGTCGCCCGCACCACCGGCGTCGAGGTGATCGGGATCTTCGACGACGCGGATGCGGACGACGGGGCTGCAGCTCTGCAGTCGTGCACCCTGCTCGTCGACAGCGGACCGATCCGGACGGTGTGGTCGCTCGGCACCCGCACCGGCCGGCAACGTCGCGGATACGCGAACCGGCTGATCCGAGCCGGCGCCGCCCACACCCACACGCAGCGCGGCCCGGTCGCGATGTGCGGACTCACCAGGCCGCGTGTCACCCCGCTCTATCTCGCGGCCGGAGCGCGCGTCGCCGAGACCTGGCAGATGTGGTCCCGTCCGCGCTGGCTGCTCGGCAGCTGACGGACGTTCGGGTCGGTAACATTTGCCCGATTCGTCGCGACACACTGGCGACGTGCCCACTCCCCGGGGCGACAGCGAAAGGCCTGTGCATCGTGTCCGAACGAAGCATCCGCGACGCCGAACTGCGTCGTGAGCTCGGTGTTCCTCCCACCGTCGATCTTGTGGGGCATGCCCGCGATCTCGCTCGCGTGGCCGTGCCCGCCGCACTCGTCGCCGCGCTCGCCGCGGTCGCGGTCTTCTTCGTCCGTGACAGCGGCCCCGGGGTGTACGAGTCGTCGCTCGTCGCGGAGATCCGCTCGTCGGCATCCGTGTCCGGCAACGACGCGACCCTCGGGCAGCTCATCGCTCCCTATGTCGCGCTGTCGCAGGACTCGGCGGTCGTGGCCGCGATCGCAGCCGAGACGAACGAGGACCCCGCGAAGCTGCCGTCGAGGATCGACGTCGGCTACGGCTCGTCGCCCACCCTGCTCACCGTGACCGCCCGCGACGACTCGCAGGCAGACGCCGACCGGCTCGCGCAGACGGTCGTCACGCAGCTCGACCGCGCGCAGACCGAACGCAATCGCGTCGCCCTCGACGCGCGCATCGCCGAGCTGGACGCGGTCGTCGCCGGTCTGCGTGCCGACCTCGCCGCGAGTATCGCCACCGACGAGGAGGGCGTAGCCGATCCGGTGGTGCAGGCCGAACTCGATGCGCGGCTCGAGCAGCTCCGGCAGGCACGCTCGGGCGCGAGCCTCGAATACCTCCAGGTGCTGTCGATGCCCGCCGGTACCGGGACGAAGGTGTCCCCGATGCCGCGCGCCGAGGCCGCGGTCGCCTTTCTCGCCGTGTTCGTCCTCGTCGCCGAGTTGCTGGTCGCGCTGAACGGACGCTTCGGAGCGTCGAACAGCCCGGCCTGGGCCCGGCGGGTCGCGCGTCGCCACCGGACAGCTGTGCAGATCGAGCGCGACGATCGGGAGACGCTTCCTCTCGACACGATCGTCATGCTCGGACAGCGCGCTTCGCTCGGCGACCACATCCTCCTCCTCACCGGCGAGGGCGTGACCGTCGAGACCGACGCCTTCGGCGATGCCCGCGACCGGATCGTGTGCTGCGGAGTCGGGGAACAGTGGTGGATCCGCGCGAAGACCGAGGGGCTCGCGCTCGCCGTGATCGTGCTGCAGGCCGGGGCCGAGGAGCGAGCGCAGGCGGAGGACACACTGCGTGCCCTGGCCGAGATCGAGGTGCCCACGCGTCTCGTCCTGCTCGGTGCAGGACGCGAGTTGGTGCCCGTGCTTCCGGCCCGGCGCCGCGAAACGGCCGTGGAGGCGGCTCCCGAGCCCCCGGCTCCCGTCCCGGCCGCCGCACCTCAGCCCGCACCTGCACCTGCACCTGCACCTGCGGCGCCTGCACCGCGACCGGTGCCCGACGACCGTCACCGGGCTCCGCAGCCGGTGCCGTCGCAACCCGAGTCGCTGTTCGTCCCGCCCCAGGATTCGGCCTACCGGCAGTACCGCTACGACGAGGGGCACGACTACGGATACGCCGACCAACAGAGCTACCGGGACGGGCACGCTCATCCCGAGCAGAACGGTTACGGCGAATCTCGGGAGACGTCGCGCTACTGACCGTGTTCCCGCCCGAGTTGAAGCTTCGCGCCGACAGGCTATAGTGATGGCGGTCACTCCAGGGGATGGGTTTGGCCTGCGCAGCCGAGCATATCGGCGTCACGACGAGGAAAATGATTTGTCTATCTGCATTGCCGGCACACCGCAGCACAGCACCGCGACGCCGGGAAGCACCGAATGGATCAAGGCTCATCTCGCCCGCATGGACGACGGTGCGGGCTCCGCATCGCCCTCCGAGGACATCGCCACCGAGAGTGTCGTCGACGCGCGCCGTTAGGCTCATCTCCAGGACTGCACAGAGGACCAGCCGGGTACACGTGCCGTGAACCGGGCGACGGAGGGAGCGAGACATGAGGGAGTTGTTCCGAGGACAGCTCGACGACCTGGTCGAACGTCTCGGTGAGCTCGCTGCGGTCGCAGCCGAAGGGCTCGACCTGGCCACTCGCGCCCTGTTCGACACCGATCTCGACGCAGCCCAGGCCGCCCTCGATCTCGATGCACGGATCGCCGAACTCGACACCGACTGTGCCGAGCGAGCGGTGCGGATCCTCGCCCTGCAGGGTCCCGTGGCGGCCGACCTGCGGTTGGTCTTCTCCGCGGTTCGTATCACGGGCGATCTCACCAGGATGGGCGAACTGAGCCTGCACATCGCGCGGGTCGTACGGCGTCGCCATCCCGAGTCGCTGGTGTACGACCTCCTGCGCGACGATCTTCGCCGGATGGCCGAACTCGCCGCGCAGATCGTCGCGATCCTGCGCGACGCGTTCACCGACTTCGACCTCGAGACGATCAAGGGCACACACGCCATCGAGACCGAACTCGATGCGGTGCACTCGCGACTGCTCACCCTGCTCGAGAGCCCCGAATGGGACGGCGACATCCGGACCGCGGTCGACACCGCACTCCTCGCGCGTTTCTACGGGCGGTTCGGCGACCAGGCCGTCGACGTCGCCGATCGGTTGATCTTCTTCGTCACGGGCCAACGACCGGCTGCCTGACTTCGCCGCGCGCACTGCCGCGAACCGTGCGATTCTCTCACCATGACCCGCGACGAGCGCCTCTCGGTCGGCGGTCCTGGGGTGCCCGGGTTCGACGACCTCGACTTCGATGCTCTGTCGGTGCGGTCCGGTGCCAAGTGGGCACGGGCGGCCGCCGACGGGCTGGCCCCCGCCTGGGTCGCCGACATGGATTTCCCGGTCGCACCGCCGATCGCGCGTGCGCTGCACGAGCTGGTCGACCGTAGCGATCTCGGCTATCCCGACTGGTTCCACGGGACGCCGCTGCGCGAGGAGTTCGCACAGCGCATGCGAACGCGCTACGGATGGGAACCCGATCCCGGAGCCGTGCGCGAGCAGACGGATCTCATCCAGGCGTTGCAGCTCGTGTTGCACCTGAGCACCACGCGCGGCGATGCGGTGGCGATCCAGACACCGAACTACCCGCCGTTCCTCGCGTCAGTGCGACGGATGGGTCTGCAGCAGATCGACTTTCCGTTCGTCGACCGGGGCGACGGGTGGGTGCTCGACTTCGATGTGTTCGAGCTGTTGGCGGCGCGTCGTCGTCCGCGGGTGCTGGTGCTCGTCAACCCGCACAACCCCACCGGACGGGTGCTCACGCGTGAGGAACTCGAGCGGATCGCCGATCTCGCCGAACGGCTCGACATGCTCGTCGTCAGCGACGAGATCCATGCCGAACTGATCTACGAACCGCACCGGCATATCCCGTTCGCTTCGCTCGGGCCGGAGACCGCTGCCCGCACGGTGACTCTCACCTCCGCCAGCAAGGCGTTCAATCTCGCGGGGATGCGGTGCGCGGTGGTGCACTACGGCTCCGAGGCCCTGTTGAAGCGCCGGGACGCGGAGCCGTTCGACCTGTACGGGACGGTCTCGGTGCCGGGCGTGGTCGCGACGCTCGCCGCGTGGCGCGAGGGCGGTGCATGGCAGCGCGACCTGCTGCAGGTCCTCGACCGGAACCGTCGACGGGTGGACGAGGTTCTGCGCGAACGGATTCCGGATCTGCGGCACCACCTGCCGCAGGGTACCTACCTGACGTGGTTGAACACCGGGCCGCTCGGCATCGACGATCCGGTGTCGACCGTCCGCGATCGGGGACGTGTCCTCGCCGACGGTGGGGTGCGGTTCGGGTCGGGCGCACGCAACGTCCTGCGCATCAACTTCGCGACGTCGGGGCCGATCCTCGATCGCATCCTCGACGGGATCACCGACGCGCTCGGTGCCTGATCGTCAGCACACCCCGTCACCACACCGCGTCGGCCGGGGTGTTCGTGGACTCGAGTGTGTCGTTCGCGGCCGCGCATCCGGAGGTCGCCGAAGCGACCACGGCGCGTGAGGGCTTGGCCGAGAAGTTCTGGTAGAGCAGCCCGAAGTTCTGCTCGACGTCGGCCTGGTTCGTCCCGCGGTCGCGCATCGAGTAGACGAAAACCTTCTGTACCCAGCCGAGCCGGCGGGCCTCTGCGATACCGTCGGCGATGATGTCGGCCTGCCGTTGCGTGCTCACCGCGTTCGCGGCGGTGCCGGTCGGGGCGCCGAACTCGGTGGCCCACACCGGTGTCGCGGCGTCGCCGTACTGCACCATGGTGTCGCGCATCAGACGCATGCGGTAGAAGGTGTTCCAGCTCTGCGTGCTCACATCGGACGGCAGTGCCGGATAACTGTAGGGGTGGACGGAGAGGATGTCGAAGTACTGGTGCGCCCCGCGCGCGTAGAGCTGCTGCACGTAGGTGACGGGGGAGATGTCGGAACCGTTGTCCACCGCCGGTGCGAGTCCGCCGTTGAGGATCCGGGCATTCGGTTGCACGGACTTGACGGCCGGAGCGGCCGCGGCGAGCAACTCGACGTACTTGCCGACGTCGGGACGGGGACGGAAGAAGTTCGTCAGGTTCGGTTCGTTCCAGATCTCCCAGTGCGTCACGCGGGTCGAATAGCGCTGTGCCGCCTGCCGGGCGAAACCGGCGAAGGCTGCCGGGTCGGCGGGGTATCCGTGAGTGTCGCCGCCGCCCGCGACGCGCGCCCAGGCCGGGGTGTACGCGACGATGCCGACCACCTCGAGTCCGCGGGCCCGAGCACGATCCACCACACGGTCGGGCACCGACCAGTTCTGTTGTCCGCGGTTCGGTTCGATCACCGACCAGTCGATGTCCACGCGCAGCCACCGGGCGCCGACCGCCCGGATCGTGTCGAGTTCGCGGTCGAGTTCGGAGTCCGGCAGATACATCAGCGGTGCGCCGGCGGCGATGCCGATGTCGTCGGTCGCGCAGGTGGTCGGCGGAGGGGGTTGGGGCGGTGGAGCGCACGCTGCGAGTGCGGCGAGGGTGCACGAGAGGGCTGTGGCCAGTGCAACGTGTGCGAGACGACCCATCGACTCTCCTGATGTACCATTCGGACAATTCAGGCATCGGTCGTAACGTCGCGCCGCCGACCTGCGATTCTTGCGGTGGAGCGAGCGGCAGACCGACGCCGCGAATTCACTGTAACGAGCAGGAGGCCGGAAGATGCGGGATTCGTGGACCGAAGGTTTCGGTGCATGCGCACCGTGAATTTCGAGATCCACGACGAAACATCCGCAGTCCGGCTCTCCGCGGAATGGGACGATCTCGCCCAGGAGGTGGGTCGGCGCGTCGCGACCCGCCCCTCCTACCTACTGGCCTGGAATCGGATGGGGCGCGGCCGATCGGCCGTGTGCACCGTCCGGCGCGACGGGCGCCTCGTCGGACTCGCGCCCCTGCACGCCCGCACCCGTCTCGGGGTCACCGCTCTACGACTCCCGGCTCACGGCCTCGCCACGATAGGAACCTTCCTCGCGACCGACGAGGCCGCGCTCGCCGACCTGCTCGACGGCATCGCCGATCGGAACATGGCACTGCAACTCGACCACGTCGATCTCACCGACCCTCTCGTCGAGATGCTGCATGCCTCGCCTCGCTGGAGCATCGACATCGCCGGAACCGAGCGGTGCCTGACTGTCGATGTCGCCACCGGTGCCGGCGCCGAATCGCTGCGTGGTCGGCGCACACTGAGAACACTGTCCCGGCTCGAACGCTCGCTGGAACGCGAAGGCACCCCGGTCTCCGTCGAAGTGGTGCGCGATCCGGACCATCTCGCGCAGAGGTGGCGCGATATCACCGCGGTCGCCGCGGCCGCCGACGCACACAGCGGGCGCGACAACTTCTGTGCGCCGCCGTTCACCGCGTTCACCCGGCCGCTGCTCGACGCCGAGGCCCGCGCCGGCCGGCTGCTCATCGTGGGCCTGCTCGTCGGCGACCGATGGACGGCACACGAGATCATGTTCCGCACCGGGACCACGGCCGAGATGTGGTTGAGCCGCTTCCATCCCGAGGCACGCCGCTACCAGCCCGGCCAGTTGCTGCAGCGCCACCTCGCCGACCGCCACGACGAGCTGGGCATCGACCGCTTCGACTATCTGCTCGGCACATCGGAATTCAAGGAGCAGTGGTCGAACGGTGACTACCGGGTGGGGCGGATCGTCGCCGTCCCCACCTCGCGACCGCACCACCGATGGACCCTCCGCGCCGCGGATCTCGGAGCCGACCTCGTCCGTCCCCTGCGCCTGGCGGCGCGCGATGCTCTCACGTCGAATCGCTGCTGATCAGAGGCAACCGGGAGTGACCGCGGCCGTGCGCAGCACGTCCCAGGCCGGCTTGGGCGACCCGTCGTGTGTGAGGACCCCGAAGTTCTGTTCGCGATCGGCCACCTCGGTGCCCCGGTCGAGGAGGCTGTAGACGAACAGCTTGTCGACGAAGCCCAACGCGCGTTGCTCGGTGATCCCGTCGCGCAGGATGTCGGCCTGCTCCGTGGGCCCGACCGCGTCGGTGTCCGTGCCCGTCGGTGCCCCGAACTCCGTTGCCCAGATGGGCTTGTCGGAATCCCCGTGCTCGACCATGACGGTGCGCATCTCGCGCATGCGGTAGAAGGAGTTCCAGTCGGAGGTCGAGGCGTCGGACGGGAGAGCGGGATAGCTGTAGGGATGCATGCCCACCACGTCGAAGGCCGGCGACACGCCCTGATCGTACAACTCGGTGAGGAAGGTCGTCGGGGCGATGTCGGAGCCGTTGTCGGTGCCGGGGGACAGGCCGCCGGTGATCACCACCGCCCCGGGGTCGACGTTGCGGATCGCCTCCGACGCCGCCACGAGCAGGTCGGCGTACGCGCCGACGTCGGGTTGCGGGGTGAAGAAGGCCGTCAGGTTCGGCTCGTTCCAGATCTCCCAGTGCGTGACACTGTCCGAGTAGCGATCGGCGACGTCGCCTGCGAAGCGCCCGAATTCGCCGGGGTCGGCAGGCATCCCGTGCGGATCGCCGGGGTCGGCCTCCGACGTCCGCGCCCAGTGCGGAGTGTGGGTGAGCAGGCCCAGCACCTGCAGGTCGTGCGCGTCGGCCGCGGCGACGACCCGGTCGGTGCCCCTCCAGTCGAAGCGTCCGCGCGCGGGTTCGATGATCGACCAGTCCATGTCGAACCGGATCCAGCCGGCGCCGCTGTCGGCGACCTTCGACATGTACGCGTCGAGGTCGTCGGCGTCGAGGGAGTCGAGACCGGCTCCCGTCGCGACCCCGAGACTGTCGGCGGTCAGATCTGTTCGGCAGTCGCGTGCCTCGGTGCTCTGGGTACACGACAGAGCGAACACACCGACAAGGGTGAGAACGGCGCGGAGCGGCATGGACCGCGACACGCGACGCGGCATCGACCGCGAAAGGGACACTGCAACCTCAACGGGACTTGACGAGACCGGCGAGGCCGAGCCCGCCGGTGATGGGAAGGACATGGGTTCCGGCCAGAACACAGACAGCCGAGAGGACAGCGGTGACGGGCCAGGGAAGATCGTAGCGTTCCGCGAAGAGCGACATCCACACGGCCACCGAAACACCCAGCATCGCGATCGCCATGGTCTGGGTGAAGGGGAACAGACCCCTGATCCGGACGCTCCGGACCACCACGATCCAGATGGCGACGAGCATCGCAGCCTCGGTGAGCACCGTCGCCAGCGCCGCCCCGTCGAACGACATGCGGGGGATGAGGACGAGGTTCGCACCGATGTTCCCGGCGAGCGCGGCCAGTGCCACCCACGGGTAGACGCGGTGGCGTCCGGTCGCGATGAGCACCATGAGACCGAGTTCGGTGAGCATCGACAGAGCGCTGCCGAGCACCAGCATGCGCGAGGCGCCGGCCGCCTCGGCGAACCGCTCGCCGTAGAGGAGGGACAGCACGCCGTCCGCCGACGACCAGAAGGCCGCGGTAGCGGTCGCGCCCAGCACCGCGAGGAGCATCGCCGCCTCCCGCGTGCGCTGCCGGAACATCTCGCTCTGCGCCGGCCAGGTGGCGACCAGCAGCGTGGTCACCGGACCCACGACGGTCGACGACACCATCGACAGCAGATCGGCGAACTTGTATCCGACGGTGTAGAGACCTACCGAGTCGAAAGTGTCCATCCGCCCGAGCATCAGCACGTCGATCTTCGACAGCAGGGTGAGCAGAGCGAAACCGATGCTGAGGGGGACGGCCTCGACGAGCATCTCGCGCCACCGCCACAACTGGGCACGTGCGGCGGGCAGGGGACCGGCCTTGCCCGCTCGCACGCCGCGCACGAGGATGCCTGCGCCGACGACCTCGTTGATCACGGCCGGCACGACGAGCACGAGCAGCACCGGATTCCACAGCACCGCGGCGATGGTGGCGATCAGCTGCGCGAGCTGGCCGAAGGTCTCGGCGACCGCGACCGATGCCATGCGTAGTCGACTCTGGTACATCACCGACAGGGCGTTGTTGGGCGTCGCGATCACCACGACGAGACCGGCGATCACCGTCGCCCAGACGACATCGGACGAGTATCCGAGCAGCAGCACGTACCCGATGGCCAGCGCGTACCCGAGCAGACCGAGCACACCGCGCAACGCGATGAACGCGGTGGTGACGTAGGAGACCTCCCACGGATTGCACTCGACGAGCTTGGCGAGCACCACTCGGCCCACGCCGAGATCGGTGACGACGGACAGCAACCCGAGCAGGCCGAATACGAAGGAGAACTTGCCGAAGTCGTCCGGTGCCAACGCGCGGGCGACGATCATCGAACCGGCCCAGCCCATCGAGGCGACGGCCAACCGGCTGCCGAGCATCACGACGGTGTTGCGTCGCGCGGCCCGCCCGTCGAGCTCCAGGGTCTGCGGTTCGTGGAGAGTACCGCCGGGGTCGTGCGCCGCGACGATCCGCTCCATCACGACGGTTTCGGCCATCCGGTCGGCCAGCGAATGTCTACCCACGCGACGGCCTCGTCAGATTCTCAGGCCCGCGGAGCGGTAGGCATCGCGCGTGAGCTCGGCGGTGCGCGTCCATGTCGAGGTCGCGGCGACCTCGCGTCCACGGGTACGCAGCGCATCCGCGGTATCACGGTCGTGGACGACGACGCGCAGGGCCGCGGTCCACGAGGTCACGGTGTGTTCGGTGACGAGCAGCGCTCCGTCGTCGACGACGTCGGGCAGTGCACCGACAGCGCTCGTCACCACCGCCCCACCACACGCCATCGCCTCGAGCGGCGGTAACCCGAAACCCTCGTAGCGTGAGGCGTATGCGACGGCGGTCGCTGCGGCGTACAGCGCGGGAAGGTGTGCGGTGGGAACGTAATCGAGACCGATCGAACCGGCCGGTGCGTCGGGTCCGGTGGATCCGGCTCCGGCGAGCACCAGCGGGACGTCGAGGATACGGCACGCGTCGGCGACGAGCGCGACGTCCTTGCGGGGTTCGACGGTGCCGACCTGCAGGACGAACCGTTCGGCCAGCCCGTAGACCCGGCGGATGTCCCGCACCTCCTCGGGAGTGGGAGGTTTCGCCCACGCCGCGGGGGCGAGCGGGGTGACCGCCGCGTCGCGGCCGCACAGCGCGTGGAGACGTTCGGCGGTGAAGTTCGAGACCGCGACGAGCACGTCGGCCCGTCGCATGGCATCGCGCAGCAGCGCGCGCTCACCGGCGGCGCGGTACTTGCTGAACGCCCACGGGGTGTCGAAGACGGCGAGATCGTGGAACGTCGAGACGGTGACACCGGAACACAGGACGGGCAGGTCGACGTCGAGGCTGTGGAACAGGTCGACCCCGCGGACGGGCATCTTGGCGTACAGCATCCGCCGCACCCCGTCGGCGACCGGTCGTACCGACGGGGTCACGCGAGGGGGCAGTTCACCCACGGCATCGCACTGCACCGTCGCGCGCAGCGCAGCCGAGGGGAACAACGGGTCGAGCGCGGTCAGCAGCTCGCGGACGTAGGTCTGGACTCCACTGCCGGACGGACGGAGTGCGAGGGCGCCGAATCCGATGCGGTGAGCGAGCTTCGGTGAGGTGACCAGTGTTGCGTCAGTGCGCATCCGACAGTTCCTAACAGTAGCCAGAAATAGACGTCGAGAGGGAAGATCTCGAGATAGGTCGCCACGGTGGAGGCGACCGCCGCCGCGACGATCGTGCCGCTCACCCCGAGTGCGAGTGCGGCGTCCTGCCCGCTCAGCACCCGGGATGCACGCAGCGTCGAGACCGCGGCGCACACGAGTACGAGGACGAACAGCCACACGCCGATCGGGCCGAGTTCCACGGCGAGCTTCATGTAGTAGTTGTCGGGCTGATAGGGCATGAACCCGAACTGCACGGCCGCCGTGTACGACAGTTCCGACAGCATCGGGTTGCTCTGGGCCACCGTGTCGGCGGCAGCCGAGCCGGTCGCGCCGAGACCCTGACCGAAGGGGTGCACCCACAGCGACGACAGGGTCTGCGACCAGCCGTCCCCGCGCTCACCGAGGCTCGACGAGGAGAACAGTGGAGCGAGAATCGAACTCGGCACGGCGAAGAGGACGAGCGGTGCGAGCGCCGCGGTGGCGCCGAAACCGAGGAGCAGGGTGCGGTAGCGGTGGACCGCCAGCCACAACAATGCGACGGCGAGACCGATGTAGCTGGCGCGCACGATCGTCACACCCATGCCCAGCACCATGATCGGTGTCGCGCACAGGAACAGTCTGTTGCGGAGCCGGTGCGGATCGGCGAAGGAGACCGAGCACCCCACGATCAGTCCGATCATCACGAACAGGCCGAAGGCGAAGGGTGTCGTGAACGTGCTGAAACTGCGCAGGATTCCGCCGCTGATGCGCAGATGCTCGTCCCAGCGGTAGCCGAGTTCGGCGAGTCGCTCACCGCCGATCACCTGTTGCGCGAGTCCGATGACGGCGGTGACGGCCGTCGTGCCCATGAGGATCGTCACCAGGTGGTCGCGGTCGCGGGCGTCGAACGGTGCACGCCACAGGATCACCGGGATGACGAGGTAGAAGTAGGTAATCTTGATGGCGATGATGCCGGCGAGCCCCGAGACGAGCAACGCCGACAGGACTCCGATTGCCACCCATGCGACCACGGCCGGCCACCACGGATAGGACGGTGCCGGCAGCCGCCGTCGGTAGGGGCTGACGAAGGTCGCGGCGAGAGTGAGGAGCAGCAGCCCCTCCTTCCACGGCGACAGTGATTCACCGCCGGGGACGATCGCGAGCAGGCCGTGGAACGGCGTGAGCGCGGCGATCGCCAGCAACCCGCGTTGGGGTCGCCGCCAGAGCAACACTCCCAGCACGAGCACGACCGGAACGGCGAGCATCAGCAGGGGAGTCATGAGACGTACTCGCCTGCAGCGGGATCCGCGGTGCGGGACCCGAAACGGGAGAGCACGGTCGAGGTGACCGCCGTGCGGAGGAACTCGCGCCCGTCCCGCTGCCGACCGCTGTGCTCACCGACCTCCCTGGTGAGGATGTCCCCGGTGAAGCCCCGTCGGCGCAGGCGGCGAAGTCCTTCTTCTCCGCGCTGGGTCAGGAACCACCGGTGGTCCTCGGCGGACAGCACGACCGTGGTCGACACACCCGCGCGACGCAGTGCCTCCAACCCGACCTCGGGAACCTGGGTCACGCCGATTCGGCCCAGCAGCAGCCACAATGGATAGGGCAGGTACTTCTGCGCCCACGGTTTGATGCGGGCTCGCAGGGAGATCGTCTGCGGTTCCGCCGGGGCTGCGATCGCCGGAACATCGGGTGCGTTCGGACCGAGATCTGCGCGCAACGACTTCCGGCGGTGGGTGCACCACAGGATCACGTTCACGAGCACGGCGGAGTGTGCTGCACCCCGGAGGGCGACCCACGACGAGTACCACGCACCCGAACACAGGCCGATCACCACCAGGTCCTGCGGATCGATGCCGAGGGCGGCGACAGCATCGAGGGCGTCGCGGTCGGAGTCGTCGGAGTACAGCGGCGTGGGCGTCGCCCCGTGTGCCGTGCCGGTATCGCCGACCCCGGTCCGGTCGAACCGGATAGTGGAGATGCCGTGCGCGGCGAACTCGCGTGCGAGCTCGACCCAGAGACGACTCGGGCCGAGTCGGTGCTCGTAGGCGGTGCCGAAGAACAACACCGTCGGGGTGGACCGGCGCGGGGCGCCGAACCTGCCGGTGTCGAACCCCTCGGTGTCGAACCCCTCGGTGTCGAACCCCTCGGTGTCGAACCGTTCGGGGGCGACCCCGTGCGTGCGCAGCGCGAACATCTCGTTCGGGCCGAGATATTCGACGCTCTCGTGGATCGGGAGCCCGGAGTCGGTGGTCGCGACGACCGCGCGGCCGCACTCGGGGAAGTGGACCTCGCGGGTGGCAGCCGGCGCGCCCGCAACTACCCAATCGGCGATCCGGGTGAGCTGCTCGATCGGGATCGCGGAGTGGAGTGTGCTGGGGGTGACGAAGGATTCGTGGGCGTCGAGGGAGAGCTCGTCACCGCCGAGTGCGGTGGCGAGCGCCGACACCGCGGCGGTCTCGCGGGCTGTGGGTCGGGTCGCGAGCAGGGTTCGTGTGCCGTTCAGCGACCTCGGATCGATCTTCAGGGCGCCGAGCGCGTCGGCAGCTTCGGGGGCGAGAACCCCGCCGACGATCGAAACCCGGGGGTCTTCGGGATCGTCGGCGCCGAGGGCGAGACGGTAGAGGGCGCGTTGTTCGCGCAACATCGCTCGGCCCGAGACGATCGGATCCCACAGCACGACGGCGTCGGCCCGTCCGCACTCGGGCAGTGCCGTCGCCGCGATCAGTGCGCCGGCGCGCAGTCCGACGACGGTGATGTGCTCGGCGCCGCTCGCGCGGGCCGTCTCCACTGCGGTGACGACGCTGCGCTGCCATGCCGCGACCGCGTCGGGCGAATCCTGATCGCCGGCCGAGTCTCCGGTGCCCGTGTAGTCGAAGCGCACTGCCGCCAGTCCCCGCTCGGCGAGTTGCTCGGCGAGAGCCTTGACGCCTCGATAGGTGTCGAGGTGTTCCTTGCCGAGGGGTGGGCACAGCACCACCGCGCCGCGCGCGCGGCGGTCGGCGGGAAGGTGGACGTGCCCGAGGATCGGGGACGCAGGGTCGCCGAACCACGACGCGTGTCGCACATCCACTCCGTGACCTCCACTGTCGAGGGGGTGAAAGAGGGGGTGATTTCCCGCCCCGTCTCGGACCCTGAATCTTCTTGCCGTTCGGACGCATTCGTATCGAGGGATTGTGCCGACCCGTTACCTCTCGGCGTCGGCAGGGTCATAAAGTACCCTCCCGATCGGCTCGGGGTCTTCGGAGGGATGGCTGTGCCTGGAATCTTGGTGCACGAATGGATCGCACGCGACGGAGGTTCGGAGAAGGTTCTCGACGAGTTCGTCCGCACCTTTCCCGACGCCGACGTCCTGTGCCTGTGGGACGACGCCGACCGGTATCCGGGGCGGACGGTGCACGAGAGCGGTCTGGCACGCACACCTCTGCGTAGGAGCAAGGCGCTGGCGTTGTCGGCCATGCCGTACGTCTGGCGTCGCCGACCCGGTTCGTACGACTTCGCCCTGGTCAGCTCGCATTGTTTCGCCCACCACGTGACCTTCCGGGGCGCACCGAGCGGGTTCGAGAAGTTCGTCTACGTACACACTCCGGCGCGCTACCTGTGGAATCCGGAACTCGACGATCGGGGTGCCTCGCTCGCGGTGCGGTGCGCGGCACCTCCGTTGCGTGCCCTCGATCGGCGTCGCGCGCGGGAAGGTGCACACTTCGCCGCGAACAGCGATTTCGTGCGTCGTCGCATCGAGCGGGCCTGGGGTGTCGAGGCGCGTGTGATCTTCCCTCCCGTCGAGACGGCCCGCATCTCGTCGGTGCCCGACTGGCGTGACGAACTGTCCGCCGCCGAATCCGCCCTGCTGGAGGGGCTTCCGGAGACCTTCGTGCTGGGGGCGTCGAGGTTCGTGCCGTACAAGCGACTGGATTGGGTGATCCGGGCAGCCGACCTCGCCGGGGTGCCGGCGGTGATCGCGGGATCGGGGCCGGAGGAGGGCCGGCTGCGGCAGCTCGCCGACGAGGCGACGGTGCCGGTCCACGTGCTCGCTCGGCCGTCGGACGCCCTGCTCTACGCGCTCTACCAGCAGGCCCACGTCTACGTCTTTCCTGCGCTGGAGGACTTCGGGATCATGCCCGTCGAGGCACGTGCGGCAGGGGCGCGTGTGGTCGTCAACGCGCTCGGAGGTGCTGGTGAGACGGTTGCCGAGGGGGTCGACGGGTTGTGTTTCCGCGAGGACAGGGTGGAGGCGGTCGCCGAGTGCATCGCGGCGATCGACGGTGTGCCGAAGGGCCGTAACGAGGCCGTCGCCGCGCTGTCCTCGGAAAACTTCCGGCAGCACATCCGCGACTGGGTCGGGGAGGGGATCGGAACGGCGTGACTCACATCATACTACCGACGAGTAGACGAACTCTTGTCGCCGGTTCGTCTCTGTTGTACCTTTCTCCCGGGTCGGGGGCCTGCTGATGGGGTTCGATGGGGGATCGTCATGGCTCACTGCCGCCGGCCGGGCTGCGTTCGTCGCCGCTTCATGAATGTGTTCTTTGCTGAAGTAACTACGCGCACAAGTAATTCGAGTTACGCGTAGCTTCTTCGCTTCAGGGTGGAATCACCCGCGTCACTGTGATCCGTTGCACTGAAACAGGATTCGCGTTCCTTCGAGAGAACGGACATAATCACCGAATCGTTCATCTGGCTGTCGGGGCCACTTCGCGTGGAGTAGGCAAGCAGGAGAAGTATGGGGATCGGACCCGAGTTGGCGCGCCGCAACGCGCCGACCCACGACACGAGCGACGGTCACGGAAGTGTCCCGCGCAGACAATGGCAGCGCACCTATCTCCGGTCGCTGGCGATCACCGACACGACGATCGTCGTCACTACCGTCGTCCTGGCGCAGGGGGCCGGAACGATGATCGGTGGACCGGTCGACCCGGGGTCCTCGGTGACCCGGGGACTCGCCTCGGCGATCGTGGTGGCCGGCCTGTGGCTTGCGATTCTGGCACTCAACGGAACTCGCAAGAAGCCGATCGTGGGCAGCGGCGAGGAGGAGTACCGGCTCGTCACGAGGGCGACCCTGCAGACCTTCGGTCTGCTCGCGATCGCCTCGTTCCTCGTCGACTCGTTCGCCACCGACCTCGACACGATCCGGGTCTACGTGTTGCTGGCCATGCCGGTCGGCCTGGTCGTTCTGCCGCTCGGACGTCGATGGTGCCGTCGTTCGATCGAACGCCGGCGTGTGCGGGGCGAGTTCCGGACCTCGGTGCTCGTCGTCGGCTCCGAACGCGCGGTGGATGCGATGGTCGGATCGTTCGTCCGCGACACCTCGGCCGGATACCGCGTCGCCGGTGTGTGCACCACCGGGTACACGGGGGAGAGCGGGCGCACCATCACCGTCGCCGGACAGGAGATCCCGGTACTCGGTGCGGAAACCGACGTGATCAACGCCGTCAAGCTCTCCGGCGCCGACACCGTCGCGATCGCTGCCGGAACGCACTGGGGGAACGGTGATATCGGCGAGCTCGCATGGGAACTCGAGCCGTATCGCGTCGATCTCGTGGTGGCTCCCGGCGTCACCGACATCGCCCTGCCGCGACTGTCGATGCATCCCGTGGGTGGGTTGCCGTTCGTGCACGTCGAGGAGCCGCAGTACCGCGGGTCGCATCGGATCGCCAAGACGACCTTCGACCTCGTGTGCGCGGTCCTCGCCCTCACGATCGCGGCGCCGGTCATGCTTGTGGTCGCCGCGCTGATCAAACTCCAGGACGGCGGTCCGGTCTTCTATCGGCAGGAACGCGTCGGCCTGGGCGGCACCGTCTTCCGGATGTGGAAGTTCCGATCGATGGTCGTCGATGCCGACCGGATGGTCGATACGGTCCGCGCGCAGACCGGTCAGGAGGACGCGACCTTCTACAAGTCCGCCCGCGACCCGCGGATCACGCAGGTGGGACGGTTCATCCGCCGCACCAGCATCGACGAACTGCCACAGCTGTTCAACGTCCTCGCCCGCGACATGAGTCTCGTGGGGCCGCGTCCCCTCGCGGTGGGTGAGGGCGAGAAGATCCCGGGCTTCGTTCCGCGCCGCATCCTGGTGCGACCCGGCATGACGGGATTGTGGCAGGTCTCCGGGCGATCCGATCTGTCCGAAGCCGACCGCATCCGCCTCGATCTGTTCTATGTGGCGAACTGGTCGATGGTGCAGGATCTGCTCATCGTCGTGAAGACGGTGCGGGCGGTGCTCGCGAGCGACGGCGCCTACTGACCCGACCGCGCTGACCCGACCGCGGTGCGGGGTTTCGCGGCAGGGGAGCGGGGAACTCTTCGAATTCGTCCTGGAGTATCGGCAGGAGGAGAAGGTGAGCACGTCCGTCCGAAGTTTCCATCCCGACCCCGACGACATCCCGCTGATCACCTCACTCGACCAGCTCGCCGATCTGGCGACGGATCCGCTGCTCTACCTGCGGTACTCGAAGGGGCCGGCGGCGGACGCCGAGGACGGACCGAGCCGCGACTACGAGGCGAACGTGACCTTGCCGGGGCTCTCGGCCACCACGCTCTCTCCCGAACCGTGGTGGCGACGACCCGTCAAGGACTGGGTCGCCCGTCGCGTCTGCAAGTACTCGGAGCTCGCCGAGGAGGACGGGCGGTTCGCGTGGCTTCTGACCGGCAGGATGGCCGGGCGCGGTCCCGACCACGAGCCGCTGCTCGTCGACGTCCGGCCCCATGCCCGCCTGAGCAAGGGTGTGCTCGACGAGGCGAAGAAGTGGTACGACGAGCACTTCGACGTCGGCAACGATTCGCGCAGGAGCGCCTGAACACTGTTCGCGCAGAACGCAGGAAGCCCACCCCGCGCCACGTCGCAGGGTGGGCTTCCGTTGTGATTCCGTCAGGCCGGATCGCCGTCGTCAGACCAGATCACGCGGGATCCGTCGCTGCCAGCTCTCCGAGTGGACCCGTCGATCGCCGTGATCGTCGTCGAGTTCGAAAGCGTCGAGCTCGGCGTTGATCACGAACTCCTCCGTGGTGGACGTGAGGATCGTGCGGGTACGGACCTCGGTGCGCCAGTCGTCCCTCTCGTAGCGGCGCAGGGTCTGCGTCTCGCCGCGCACCGAGTTGGGATCGTTACCCCCGAAACTGAACCACTCCTGGGTGCGACGCCGGATGACCGTACCGGTCTCGTCGATCCGGAACGACCCCTGGTCGTCGAGGATGTCGAGCGTCGACACGCCGGTCGCGAGGTCGCGGGTGGTCCGCCAATGGTGCTCGCCCGGCTGCAGCAGGGTGATCCCGAGCTCCGGAGCCGCTTCCGGTTCACCGAATTCGCGGAGATGCGCATCTTCCGCTCGGGACGGGCGCACCGGCAGATACAGACCGCCACCGGTGTACACCGTCACCTCGGCGGGTGTCGGCGACGGCCACGCCAGCGGGAAGTAGGAGGTGGACAGCGACAACCGCAGACGGTGACCTGCCGGGAACACGTGGCCCATGCCGTTGAGCTCGATCCGGACGCGATAACGCCGTCCCGGTTCGAGAGCTTCCGGTTTCTCGCTGCTGTCGCGATGCGTGAGATTGAGCAACCCGTAGGTCACGCGTGTCGCCTCGCCGTTGGGCGCGACGTCGGACAGCCGGGCGGCGAGCATCGCCACCGGTCTGTCGGGCGAGACCTCGAGCTCCAGCTCGGGACGGCCGAGAACCTCCGTCGTGGTGTCGAGCGCCTCGGTCTCGAAGACGAGCGCACCGCCATCCTCCTCGCGCTGATCCGACGGCAGGTCGGGAGTCGCGGCGTAGGACGCCCACTTGCCGGCGAACATGCCGACACCCAACGGGGATTGCAGTGCCAGGGGCCGTTCGTCGACGGTGAGGGTGCCGTCGTCGTCGGGATGCAGCGCGTACCGGTCGAAGGTGTAGCGGCGGTTCTCGATATTCGGCGACGGCCACGACGGTTCGGCCACCCAGCGGCCCGGACGTTCCGCGTAGGACGGGTTCGGTTCGATGGAATCCTGCATCCAGGCGCGCACCATCGGTTCGTCCATCACTCCGGTGTCGACGCCCTTGAGCCAGTGGTCCCACCACCGCACGACCTCCTGCAGGAAACCGATCTCCGGGCCGGGGACCCCGAGATGCGGGTACTTGTGGCCCCACGGTCCGATCAGCCCCTTGCGGGGGACGTCGAGATGTTCCATCAACCGGAAGATGGCATTGGTGTAGCCGTCGGCCCAGCCACCCACAGCGAGGACCGGGCACTGCACGGAGGAGTAGTCCTCATTGACGGAGGCGCGCTTCCAGTAGTCGTCCCGGTGCTGATGTTCGAGCCACTTCTCGATCCACAGGCCGCTGCCCTCGAGACGTTCGTGCCACATCTCGCGCCAGCGATCGCCGACGATGGCGGGATCGGGAGGCAGGCTGTTGAAGGCGAACATCACCGTCGCCTCGGACAGGTTGTCGGACAACAGGCAACCACCCATGTAATGCATGTTGTCGACGTACAGGTCCTCGGTGGCGGAAGCGCTGACGATGGCCTTCAGGGCGGGTGGCCGGCGTGCCGCGACCTGCAGGCTGTTGAAGCCACCCCACGAGATGCCCATCATGCCGACCGAACCGTCGCACCACGGTTGCGCCGCAAGCCATTCGATGACCTCGCAGGCGTCGTCGTGCTCGTCGGCGAGGTACTCGTCGCGTAGCACCCCGTCGGAGTCGCCGCTGCCGCGCATGTCCACCCGCACGCAGGCGTAGCCGTGGCCGGCCATGTAGGGGTGGTTCAACGCGTCACGTCCGCGCGTGGAGTCCCGCTTGCGGTACGGGATGTATTCCAGCACAGCGGGTACCGGATGTGCTTCGGCGTCGACGGGCAGCCAGACCCGCGCCGCGAGCCGAACGCCGTCGCGCATCGTGATGAAGACGTTCTCGATGACACGGACCTCATGGGGGAGGTCTGTGATCGTGCGCATGTAGTGCTCCTCCTAGTCCTCGGGTGCCGGATCGAAGGCGAACGGAAGTGTCTCCAGGCCTTCGTGATAGCGCTGCTCGAGCTGTTCGACACTGTCGGCGCCGATGTACATCGTGCCCAGTTCGTAGCGGTAGGCGTCCTGGTTGGGCAGATCGGCGAGCCGGTCACCGGGAGCGACGTCGATGCACACCAGCGCGCCGGGGATCCGTTCGCGGAGACGGGCGATGTCGGCTTCCGAAGGCACCGAGGTGACGATGCCGTCCTCGTAGTGCGGGATGATGCACTTCGCCGCGACGGCGTATTCGCCCTGCCGGTACGGCATGCGGGGCTGCCGGCCGAGGGCGATGTCGATGGCCACCTCGTGGTTGGAGCTGCCGTCGACCTTGGCGAACAATTCGCTGTGCGACTGGGAGATCCGGGTGTTGACCTCGATCAGCCAGAGCTTGTCGTTCTCCTCGTCCCACATGAACTCGGAGTTGAAGCAGCCGTTGTCGAAGCCGACGTGGCGCAGGTAGCGCTCGGTGATGTCGATCATGCGTGCCTGCACTTCTTCGGGCACGGTGCTCGCTGGGTAGTCGAGACGTTCGAAGCTGTGCCCGGCGGCGTCCTTGCGCATGTCGAACACGCCGTGGACGTTGAACTGTCCCTGGAACATCGTGCCCTCGGGGGCGGCCTGGATACCGCTGACGACCTGCTCGGCGAGGCAGGTGGTGCCCGAGCTCTTCCCGATCTCGTCGGGGAGGTCGACGCGGCGCAGGACCTCGTCGAAGGCGTTACCGACGAGTCCGATCTTCTCGCGGATCTCGACGAGGGCGTCGGCGAACTCCTGCTCGTTGTGGATCTCGAATCCGAGTTGCGACGAATGCGACTTCACCGGCTTGACCCAGAACGGGAAGTCGAGCTCGATGCTGTCGAGGGCGTTGTCGTCGAAGGGGTCGAACGAGTTGAACTGCGGGACGCACTCGGGAACCGATTCCTTCTGGGCGAGACGGCTCCAGTACTTGTGTTCGGTGGCGACGATGCTGCGCAGCGACGGCGAGGGGATGTTCCGTTCGGCGGCGAGGATCGGGGCGAGGACGCTCGTGGGGAAGTCCCAGTGGGCGATGATCCCGTCCACGCTGCCGGGGAAGTCGTCGAGTTCGCGCCGGCAAGCGTCGAGAAGATCGTCGAACACGTATTCGTCGGGCTCCACCAATGTTTCGTAGTCGAGGAGGCCGTGGAAGCTCAGCTGGTCGGCGCCGCGTACGGTCTCCAGTTCCTTGCGCTGGATGTCGGTGAGTCCGAGGACGAAAATGTTGGTGCTCATTGATGAAGCCTTCCCGCTCCCTCACGTCACAAAACAAACCGGTAACGAAACAAACCGTCGGGAAGGTACTTTCACGCGCAACCGCCCCGGCTCACGGGGAGCCGGGGCGGTTGCATCGGAAGGAAGTATCAGGGATTGTCGGGGTCGAGGGCGTCCTTCATCTTGCCCATGAGTCCCTTCTCCGTTCCCATTGCGGCAGAACGGGGCTTGCCCTGCGATCCGTCGTAGCTCGCGTACAGCTTCGGGTCCGGCGGCGGTGCGCTCGCCACATCGCCCAGCGGGACCGGGTCGGCGAGGAACGACATGGGTGTCGTGCCGTCGGGACCGGTGCCGTGCGCCCAGCGACCCTGATCGGAGGCCGCGCCGTCGGACAGGTGCCACAGGCTCGATGCGTGCTCGGAGTGCTCCTCGTCGAACAACGCGTTCGGTGCGATCGGGCTGGGCTCGATACCGTCGGCCTTCAGTTCCTCGATGGCCGCGAGCCACAGGTTCTGGTGGTAGGTGTCGCGGGCGAGGTTGAACCGGAGCATGTCCTTGACGCCCGGATCGTCCGTCATGTTGTACAGGCGTGCGGTCTGCACCCTGCCCTGCGCTTCGGCGGCGACGTTGGCCTGGAAGTCGGCGAGGAGATTACCGCTGGCCACGATGAAACGCCCGTTCCAGGGCACACCGTTGCTGTCGGAGAGGGTGGGGCCGCCACCGGAGATGATGGCCTGCTGCGGATCCATGCCACCGAGTACCGCTGCGACCACCGGGTCGGCGGCGGCGTTCTTGGTGGACTCCGTGGCGGGTGCGCCTTCGAGGAGACGCGCCACCATGGTGGCGATCATTTCGACGTGCCCGATCTCCTCGGTGGCGACGTCCATGATCATGTCCTTGTACTTGCCGGGCATTCGACAGTTCCAGCCCTGGAACAGGTACTGCATGGTCACGGTCATCTCACCGTACGCGCCGCCGATCAGCTCCTGGAGCTTGCGGGCGTAGACGGGATCGGGCTTCTCCGGCTTGGCGTCGAACTGCAGATGGTCTGTGTGACGAAACATGTTGCTCCCTCGAATGCCGATTGTCGTGCGAAGACGCGTTGCGCATGAAGACGCGCCCGTGAAGACACCCCGTGGCGCCTGGTCTCGACGCCGCCTCGGTTGGCCCGTGGTGCTATGTGCGGCTACCCCTGCTCGAGCAGCTCAAACGCCTGGGGATATCCACCGTTTGTCACCGGTTGTGTGTCAACGTGGACAGATGGAGAACGGGCCGGAATCCACCCTCGACGATGTCGGGAAGGTGGCTCGCAGCAAGGGCGTGGCGCGGTTGCGGACCGCTGCAGCGGCCGTGCTCGTGATCGTGCTGGTGGCCGGGGTGCTGGGCTTTCTCGGCGTCCGGAGTTCGACGGCCACCGTGCAGGGCGGCGGGTACGAACTCGACCTGACCTATCCGCGCATCGCGCGTTCCGGTCTCGACGTTCCCTGGGAGGTGACGGTGCGCCGTGACGGCGGTTTCGACGGGGAGATCGTCCTGGCGATCGACACGTCCTATTTCGAGGTCCTCGAGATGCGGGGCCGGCTGCCCGAGCCGTCCTCGGAGACCGCGGGCGAGGGGCTGGCGTACCTGACCTTCGACCCGCCACCCGGCGACGAGTTCACCTTCGCGCTCGACGTGCGGATCCGGGCCGGGAGGCAATGGGGCGAATCGGGCTCCGTCTCGGTGATGGACGGCGAGAAATCGGCAGTGACAATCTTTTTCGAGACCTGGTTGGTGCCCTGATGGAAATCGTGATCCGCGCGCTCGTCCTGTTCCTGTTCCTGTGGGGGATCACCCGCCTCGTCGGCCGGTCGAGTGTCGGCGAACTGAGCACCTTCCAACTCGTGCTGTTCGTGGCTATGGGTGATCTCGTGCAGCAGGGGATCACCCAGGACGACGTGTCGATGACGAGTGCGGTCCTCACCATCGGTGTCTTCGCGGTGCTGACCCTGGCCCTGTCGATGATCAACGCCCGATTTCCGCGGATGCGCGGCATCACGCACGGGGTCCCCGTGGTGATCGTCCAGGACGGTGAACCCGACCTGCAGAACCTGAAACGGGAACGTCTGTCCCTCGACGACCTCATGGCCGCCGCGCGTCAACAGGGCATCCGGCGGTTCGCCGACATCGACCTCGCGGTGCTCGAGACGAACGGGAGGATCTCCTTCTTCGCCCGGACGAGCGCTCAGGACGGCGCGCCGGAGGAACCCGACCCGGCGTGACGGGGTGCCGCGCCGTCCTGACGCTCAGGTATTGCGTCCGGTCAGTGCGTCGCGCAGTCGGTCCACCATGCCGACCCCCGGTCCGACGGTCTTGTGGAACAGTTCGGAATGCGGCGCGGACGGATGCGGTCGGGTCGGGGCCAGCTTCTTGGCGGCCTGTACCTTGGTGCCGACCTCCACGAGGGTGTCCTGCCCGAGATGCGTCCTCAACGCCGGGAACTGGTCGGATTCTTCGTCGTTCGCGTGGTGGCGCAGAAGATCCTGCAACTTCTTCACCAACGTCGTGAACTCCGCACTCGATGCTTCCGCGCCCTCGAGTTGCTTCATCACCTGCACGATCTCGTCGTGCTCCTCCTTGTCGTGTTCGACGGCGTCCGTGCCGCCGGGGAGGTGCTTCTCCATCTCGGGATAGACGAACATTTCCTCGGCGACCGAGTGCCTCATCACCTCGGCGATCGCCGCATCGGTGAGATCGCGGCGCTCCTCCGCGTCGAGCGTGGTCTCCGCTCGGCCCAGAAGTTCGAGCATCTCCCGATGGTCCTCGGTGAGGATGGTGACGACATCCGTGCCGCCGGAATTCGGTCCCTCGTGGGCGGTTTCGGTCATCGATGTCTCCTTCGAACGGTCAGGATCGTCCGGTATCGCCGGTCTCGTCCGGTTCGTCCTCGCCCTCCGCCTGGTCGGGCTGCTGCGGAGCCTTGGAGAGGAGGTTGTCGGGATCGGCGTCGGGATCTTCGGCTGCGTCGTACGGATCGGCAGAACCGTCTGTGCTGCTCATGTACCAAGGGGTTCACCACTACCGGCGAGGGCAAACACTCCGGCGACCGACGGGGATTCGCATCCTGCCGGGGTAGGTGGTTCGGGGAGCCGGGCGGGGGTAGTCCTAGGGAGACCGCCTTTCACCGAGAAATGTTCGGAGGAAGATCATGACCGGACCGCACGACACTCCCGATCTCGACGACGTGATCGACCCGACCGAGTCCGCGCCCAAGGATCGGCGCGAGCACGGCAAGTCGCCGGACCGCGTCGACGACGACTATCTCGAGTACCGCACGGAGCAGGAACGCATTGCCGCCGGCGTCGAGGACTACGACCCCGACCACGTCCCACCCGCAACCGAGTAGCCGCTGCGTTACAGACGGATTCTCGGCGAACCATCGGAAGGAGCAGAGAGATGGAACGAGGGAGCGACAAGCACGGTCCGAAGAAGGACGACGCGCTCGCAGAGGAAACCGAAGGAATGATCCGCGCCAACCGTCCGACCCGCGCCGACGAGGCACGCGATCCGGAGCCGCCGGCCGACGACGATCCGGATGTGCGGCCCTGGCACACCGAAGGTCCGGGCGGCGGAGCTTCGGAGGGCGGGGGTCCGGAGGGCGGGGGTTCGGCGGGCTCTGCCTGAGTCGATGCGAGCGTGGCGCGTGGTGGAGCCCGGCCCCGTCGCCGGTCACCCTTTGCGGTTCGAATCCGTCCCGCTTCCCGAGACCGGACCGAACGATCTTCTGGTGCGCGTGCTGGCGTGCGGTGTGTGCCGCACCGACCTGCACGTCGCCGAGGGCGATCTCCCCGTCCACCGGGCGGGTGTCGTCCCGGGGCACGAGGTGGTCGGGGTAGTCCATCGAGCGGGGGAGGCGGTCGAAGGGTTCGCCGACGGCGACCGCGTCGGCGTGGCCTGGCTGCGTTCGACCTGTGGGCAGTGCCGCTACTGTCGTCGTGGCGACGAGAACCTGTGTCCGGATTCGAGATACACCGGTTGGGACGAGGACGGCGGGTACGCCGAGTTCGTCGCCGTACCGGCGGCGTACGCCCTCCCGCTGCCCGACGGATACGAGGACATCGAACTCGCTCCGCTCCTCTGTGCCGGCATCATCGGCTACCGCGCGCTGAAGCGCGCCTCGGTCCCCGACGGCGGGAGGCTCGGCATCTACGGCTTCGGCGGCAGCGCCCACATCGCGGCGCAGGTCGCCCTGGCGCGAGGTGCCGAGGTGCACGTCATGACGAGGAGTGAGGACGCGCGGAATCTCGCTCGCGAACTCGGGGCCGCGTCGGTGCAGGGCGCCGCGGACGCACCACCGGTGCCCCTCGACGCCGCCATCCTCTTCGCACCGGTCGGCGACCTCGTGCCGCCTGCACTCGAAGCACTCGACCGCGGCGGCATCCTCTCGATCGCCGGCATCCACCTGACCGACGTTCCGCAGCTGAACTACCAGCGGCACCTGTTCTACGAGCGCGAGATCCGGTCGGTGACCGCCAATACCCGTAAGGATTCCCGGGAGTTCCTCGCGTTCGCGGGGCAGCACCGCATCAGGGTCGCGACGATGCGATACGGGCTGGACGACGCCGATCGCGCGCTGGCGGATCTCGCCGGCGACCGCGTGCGCGGCGCTGCCGTCCTCGTCCCCTGATGGTCCGGATCGATACGGTGCGCTCCGCCCGAGATCACCAAGTCGGGACTTTCTACCCTACGGGAACATCCCGCCCGGGACGACGATAATAGTGTCGGACCCAGGAGGGCCCCTCGGACTTCTCACCCACGAGGAGATGAGGACAATGTCGACATCATCGGCTCATTCTGCAATGCACACCCATCCCGACATCGTCGAGATGCGCGAACGCTACGACCGGATGGGCGAACAGCCCACAGTCCAGGTCACCGACGGATTGATGATGGTTGCCGGTCTGTACGCGGCGGCATCCGCCTGGATCATCGGCTTCGCCGATCAGACGGCACTCGCCACCACCAATCTGATCTGCGGCCTCGCGGTCGCACTGCTCGCCATGGCGCTCGGTTCGGCCTACGGCCGCACCCACGGCCTGGCGTTCGTCGCGCCGCTGCTCGGTCTGTGGTTGTTCGTCTCGCCGTGGCTGGTCAGCGGAGTAGATACCAGTACGTCCATGATCTGGTCCCACGTCATCGTGGGTGCGATCGTGTTCGTCCTGGGCGTGGCCGCGGCTGCGATGGGAACCGGCCTGATGGACCGTTCACGCTGACCGGTTCGGTGCAGTAGCCCCGGGCGGTGCTGCCGGCTGCATGTCTGAACCGGCAGCACCTCACCGGGTGCGGCGTCCGGACACCGATTCCGGCTACCGAGGGCAATACCCCTCGGTCGAACGCTGCAACCCCGTCGCCGTTTCGATGCCACGATGCAGTATGGACACCGGTGAAGGCCGCGGCGCTCGTAGTGCGAACTCGGTGAGGTTCGAACGACAATTGCGAGAATCCATCGAGGAACTCGCTCGTGAGATGCACGACGACCGATGGCCCGCGTTCGCTTCCCGAGCGGCCCGTCTGGGTGTTCGCTCCATGCTCGCGGTCCGGCTGTACACGACGGACGACACGATCGGAGCCCTCAATCTGCACAGCTCGCACGCGGGTGCGTTCGACGACGGCAGCATCGACATCGCCTCGACCCTGGCGACGCATGCGGCCTTCGACGCGGTGGCCGCGGTGCGCGAGGAGCAGTTCCGCGCGGCCCTGGCTTCGAGGGATGTCATCGGGCAGGCGAAGGGCGTTCTCATGGAACGCTTCGGCATCGACGCGGAGAGCGCATTCGAAATGCTGCGCAGGTTGTCCCAGGAGCGCAATCAACTCGTGCGCGACCTTGCCGTCGAAGTGGTCGAGACCGCCCGACCTCCGCGTGAACGGTAGAGCGAATCCTCCCCAGGCGGATGCGCCGGATCGTCCGGAACTGAGCACCGTGCGCATCCATCCAGTGTGTCGTGCATCACATCTAATCAAAATGATGCGCTGGAAAATCTTATGTTGACGAGTTCGCCTAGCTCAATCAACTATTGCTGTACCAAATGACGCGATCGAAGTGGCGCAGACACAATCGGACGCCGCGACGAAGGACGGGTGGTACGCAATGACCGAGACCGCAATCCGGGAGAGCGAACGACTTCCCTACGACCTCGACGACCGATATCGCTCGGGCTCCGGCACCGTGCTGCTCACCGGCGTGCAGGCCATCGCCCGGCTGTTCGTCGAACAGCAGGTACGGGCCATGCGGGACGGTCGCCGGGTGGCGACCTTCGTCTCCGGATATCAGGGCAGCCCCCTCGGTGGTCTCGACAAGATGCTCCACGGCATGCCGAAGGTCCTCGCCGAGCACGACATCACCTTCGTGCCCGGATTCAACGAGGAACTCGCCGCCACCGCGGTGTGGGGCAGCCAGGGACAGCTCGGCGCCGGCACACCGACTCACGACGGCGTCGTCGGCGTCTGGTACGGCAAGGGCCCCGGCCTCGACCGCGCCACCGACGCACTGCGTCACGCCAACATGTACGGCGTGAACCCGAACGGCGGCGTGCTGCTCATGGTGGGCGACGACCCCGCGTCGAAGTCGTCGACCGTGCCCGCCGTCAGCGAGCGATCCCTCGCCGCCCTCGGCATCCCAGTCCTGTTCCCGCGCAACGCCGCCGAGATCGTCACCCTGGGCCTGCACGGCGTCGCGCTGTCGCGTGCCTCGGGCTGCCTCGTCGCCCTCAAGATCGTCGCGGACGTCGCCGACGGCGCCTGGTCCGTCGACGGCTCCATCTCCGACCTGCCCATCACGGTCCCCGAGATCGAATGGGAAGGACGGCCGTTCGTCTACAAGCAGCGCCCCATGGCCGCGCCCGGCGACAGCGTCATCGCCGAGGCCGACCTCTACGGCCCGCGCTGGAAGATCGTCCAGGAATACGGTCGCCTCAACGGCCTCGACGTGATCGAGGTCGACCCGCCGCAGGCCCGCGTCGGCCTCGCCGCCACCGGCACCACCTTCGACGCCCTGCGCCAGGCCCTGCTCGACCTCGGTGTCGACGACGCCGCGCTGCACCGCGCCGGCATCCGCCTGCTGCGCATCGGCATGCCGTACCCCATCGGTCCCGAGATCGTCCGCGAATTCGCCCGCGGCCTCGACGAACTGATCGTGGTCGAGGACAAGACCGCCTTCGTCGAGACCCAGATCCGCGAGATCCTCTACGGCACCGCGAACGCCCCGCAGATCGTCGGCAAGAAGGACGCCGACGGCCGCCCGCTCGTGCCCGTCGACGGTGAGCTCACCGCCGGTCGCCTGCGCGGCCCGCTGCGTCGCGTGCTCCGCGGCCACGTCGAACTCGGCCCCGCACCGCTGCCGCAGTTGTCGCTCGAGGTGCTGTCGACCCAGCGCACCCCCTACTTCTGCAGCGGCTGCCCGCACAACCGATCCACCGCACTGCCGGAGGGTTCGATCGGCGGCGGCGGCATCGGCTGCCACACCCTCGTCACCCTGTCCGGCCGCAAGGACAGCGCCGTCACCGGCCTGACCCAGATGGGTGGCGAAGGTGCGCAGTGGATCGGCCAGGCGCCGTTCACCGACATCGGCCACATGTTCCAGAACCTCGGCGACGGAACCTACTTCCACTCCGGTCAGCTCGCCGTCCAGGCGTGCGTCGCCGCCGGCGTGAACATCACCTTCAAGCTGCTCTACAACGACGTCGTGGCGATGACCGGCGCGCAGGACGCCGAAGGCGCCCTGAAGATCCCGGCGCTGACCCACAAGCTCACCACCGAGGGTGTCCGCAAGATCATCGTCTGCTCCGACGAACCGAAGCGCCTCCGCAAGCGCACCCTTGCCCGCGGCACCGAGGTCTGGCACCGCGACCGGCTCGACGAGGCGCAGAAGCTGCTGCGCGAGATCGAGGGCGTCACCGTGCTCATCTACGACCAGCACTGCGCCGCCGACGCACGCCGTCAGCGCAAGCGTGGCACCCTGCCCGCCCGCACGACCCGCGTCGTCATCAACGAAGCGGTGTGCGAGGGCTGCGGCGACTGCGGCGTCAAGAGCAACTGCCTGTCGGTGCAGCCGGTCGACACCGAATTCGGTTCGAAGACCCGCATCGATCAGACCTCCTGCAACACCGACTACTCGTGCCTCGACGGCGACTGCCCGTCCTTCGTGACCGTCGAGACGTCGCCGGAGAAGCCCAAGCGCCGCAAGGCTCCGACCCCGCCGCGCATCCCGGACGCCGCCATCGACACCCCGAAGGGCACCCGCAACGTCTTCCTCGCGGGCATCGGCGGCACCGGCATCGTCACCGTCAACCAGGTGCTCGCCACGGCCGCGCTACGCGCCGGATTCGAGGTCGAGTCGCTCGACCAGATCGGCATGAGCCAGAAAGCCGGCCCGGTGGTCTCCCACCTGCGCTTCGCCGCCGACGGACTCGAGCCCGGCAACCGCGTCGGCCCGGGCGGTGCCACCGCTCTGCTCGCGCTCGACCTGCTCACCGCGACCGAGCCGAAGAACCTCGCCTACGCGAACCGTGAGGAGACCGTGGCAGTCGCGTCGACGAGCCGCGTCCCCACCGGCGACATGGTCTACGACCGCTCTGTCCGGCACCCCGACGAGCACGACCTGCTCGCCCGCCTCGACACCGCGACCCGCACGACCGTCTCGTTCGACGCCCTCGCCGCAGCCCAGGCGCTGTTCGGTGAGACCTCGGCCGCGAACTTCCTCGTCGTGGGCGCCGCCCATCAGCTCGGCGGACTCGAGATCCCCGCCGACGCCATCGAGGAGGCCATCGAGATCAACGGTGTGGCCGTCGCGACCAACATCGCCGCCTTCCGCTGGGGCCGGGTGGCCGTCGCGGATCCCGCGGCCTTCGCCGCCGCGACCGCACCGGCCCCCACGGAGCGCGCCGCCACCGTCGCACCGGAGCGTCTGTTCGCCGGCACCACCTTCACCGGCGAGGTCGAGCGGCTCGTGCGGATCCGCGCCGCGTCGCTGATCGACTTCCAGAGCGAAGCCCTCGCCGCCCGCTACATCGCGCAGGTGCAGGCGGCTTGGGAGGCCGAGCGTCGCGTCACGAACCGCACGGACTTCAGCGAGGCCGTCGCCCGCGGACTGTTCAAGTTCACCGCCTACAAGGACGAGTACGAGGTCGCCCGCATGCTCGTCGACCCGGCCTTCCTCGACGAGGTGCAGGGCCAGGTCCCCGGTGGGCGCAAGCTCACCTACCGCCTGCACCCGCCGGCGCTGCGTGCACTCGGCCGTGAGAAGAAGGTCGGCTTCGGACCGAAATCGCATGTCGCGTTGAAGGCTCTGGCCAAGGCGAAGCGTCTGCGCGGCACGAAGCTCGATCCCTTCGGCTACGCCCACGTCCGCCGCGTCGAGCGTGCTCTGCTCGCCCACTACACCGCCACGATCCAGCGGCTCGCCGCCGGCCTGGACGTCGACTCCTACGACCGCGCCGTCGAGATCGCGGCCCTGCCCGAGATGGTGCGCGGCTACGAGGACGTCAAGCTCCGCTCCGTCGAGCAGTACCGGGCCCGCCTCGCCGAGCTCGGCATCGACACCGACTTCTGAAGCACGAACACCCTCTGCTGCAAAGGAACCCACCGATGACCACCTCTGCCCTCGACCTCCCCGAGTTCACCACGTCCGACGGCGTGTTCGGCCGCTCGGCCCGTCTGACCGACCGTCCGCACGAGCAGGTCGTCTTCCATCACGACGCGGCCACCGGCTTGCGCGCCATCGTCGCGATCCACTCCACCGCACTCGGACCCGCCCTCGGCGGCACCCGCTTCTACCCCTACGCGGACGAGATGTCGGCACTCGAGGACGTGCTGCGACTGTCGTGGGGCATGACCTACAAGGCCGCGGTGTCCGGTGTGAACCTCGGTGGCGGCAAGGCCGTCATCATCGGTGATCCGAAGATGGACAAGAACGACGAACTGCTCGCCGCCTACGGACGATTCGTCGAGTCACTCGGTGGTCGCTACATCACCGCCGCCGACGTGGGAACCCGCGCGGAGGACCTCGACGTGGTGGGTCGGCACACCGCCCACGCCGTGGGGCGCACCGTCGCCGCCGGCGGATCCGGCGACAGCTCGCCGCTGACCGCACTCGGTGTCTTCCAGGCCATGCGTGCCGGCGCTCGGACGGTCTGGGGCGAAACGACTCTCGCGGGTCGCACGGTCGGTGTCGAGGGTCTCGGCAAGGTCGGCTACGAACTCGTGAAGCTGCTCGTCGCCGACGGTGCCGAGGTGATCGTCTCCGACGTGAACCCCGCCGCGGTCGCCCGCGTGGTCGACGAGTTCCCGGCGCAGGTCACCGACAACGTCGTCGCCTCGTCCGCCGACGTCTACGCCCCGTGCGCTCTCGGCGGCACGCTGACCTCGACCACCGCTGCCCACCTCGACGCACGTCTCGTGTGCGGTGCGGCCAACAACCAGCTCGCGCAGCCCGAGGTGGAGGGCCTGCTGGGCAAGCGCGGAATCGTCTGGGTGCCCGACTATGTCGCGAACGCGGGCGGACTGATCCAGGTCGCCGGCGAGGTCGACGGATCCGCCGCCGACGTCGTCCGCACACGAGTGGAGTCGATCTTCGAGCGCACCGCCGAGATCTTCGACGTCTCCAGCACTCTCGGCGTCACGCCGGGCGCAGCGGCCAACCGGATCGCCGAGCGCCGCATCGATACTGCCTGATCCGTACAGGGGAACTGATCCGCACAGGGGAACTGATCCGCACAGGGGAACTGATCCGCACAGGGGAACTGATCCGCACAGGGGAACTGATCCGCACAGGGGAACAAGGGGAGGCGCCGCGAGGTGCCTCCCCTTCTCGTGTCTTCAGGAGTTTCCGGCCGACGAGGAACGCCCGTGCCCCGCATTGCGGGTGATGTGCTCGACGAGTGGCTGCGTCCGGTACTCGATCGGCGTGGTGAGCGCGAGCGTCGTGGTGGTGTGCGCGACGCCCTCGATGGCGTGGAGCCGTTCGAGGACCAACAGGAGGTCCTCCTGGGACTGCGCCGCCATCCGGATCAGGAGATCCTCCCGGCCCGTTGTCGCGTGGACTTCCAATACCTCTGGGAATCGGCCTAATTGGGCGATCACATGCCCCATCTGTGCCTGGACGAGCTCGGCGCCGATGAACGCCTGCAGCGGCACACCCAGCTTCGGCAGGTCGACGACCGGTCGGTATCCGGTGACGGCACCGGACTCCTCGAGTTTTCTGATGCGCGACTGCACGGTGTTGCGGGCGATGCCGAGCTTCGCCGACAGGTCGACGATTCCTGCCCGGGGGTTGTGCGTGAGCTCTCCGAGGAGAGCTGCGTCGAGCCGGTCGAGACTGAACACGATGACACCCTTTCCGTTGTGATGCGCGTCACCACTCGAGCATAATGCTCAGCCGAACAGAAAGATATTGACACTTCACGAGCCAGTGCCATGATTGCTACATCAAATGCTCACGCAAACACTGCTTGCTGCAACGTAATGCGCGCGAAGTGAGCGACATGCCTACCCCTCGCCCGGACCGGGCGTGGCGGGCGCCGCAATCACCCCGAGGAGCACACAATGCCCGGAGTCGGCATCTGGCGGACCAAATCCGTCGAACAGTCGATCGCGGATACCGATGAACCCGGTTCGCGGCTACGACGAGAACTGACCGCCAAGGATCTGACCGTGTTCGGCGTCGCCGTCGTGGTCGGAGCCGGAATCTTCACCCTCACCGCCCGCACCGCCGGCAATCTCGCCGGACCGTCCATCTCGCTGGCGTTCGTCCTCGCCGCGATCGCGTGCGGTCTCGCCGCACTGTGTTACGCGGAGTTCGCCTCTGCGGTACCGGTCGCCGGCAGCGCCTACACCTTCTCCTACGCCACCTTCGGTGAGTTCGTCGCCTGGATCATCGGATGGGACCTGATCCTCGAGTTCGCCCTCGCCTCCGCGGTCGTCGCCAAGGGATGGTCGATGTATCTCGGGGGCATGTTCGGCGGGGACGCGTCGATCGACCTCGGACCGATCACGGTCGACTGGGGGTCGCTGCTCATCGTCGGCGCCATCACGATCATCCTCGCGATCGGCACCAAGGTCTCGTCGCGGGTCTCCGCCGTCGTCACCGCCATCAAGGTCGCGGTGGTCCTGCTCGTCATCGTCGTCGGCATCTTCTACATCGACAAGTCCAACTACTCGCCGTACGTCCCGCAGGCCGAAGAGGCGGAGAGCGCCGCATCCGGTCTGCATCAGTCGCTGTTCTCGGCGCTCACCGGCGCGGGCGGCAGCACCTACGGCTGGTACGGCCTCCTCGCCGCAGCGAGCCTGGTCTTCTTCGCCTTCATCGGCTTCGACGTCGTCGCCACCACCGCCGAGGAGACCAAGAACCCCCAGAAGGCCCTACCCCGCGGCATCTTCGGTTCGCTGGCGATCGTCACCGTCCTCTACGTCGGCGTCACGCTCGTGCTCACCGGCATGGTGAAGTACACCGACCTGCGCACCGGCAGCGAGCTGGTCGGTGACGGCAGTGCCACGCTGGCCACGGCCTTCGAGGCACACGGCATCACCTGGGCGCAGATGGCCATCAACATCGGTGGCCTCGCCGGCCTCACCACCGTCGTGATGGTGATGATGCTCGGCCAGACCCGCGTGCTGTTCGCGATGTCCCGCGACGGACTCGTCACCCGCAAGCTCGCCGTCACGAACCACAAGGGTGTGCCCGTGCGCATCACCCTGATGGTCGGTGGTGTCGTGGCCGTCCTCGCCGCGGTGTTCCCGATGGGTGTGCTCGAGGAGATGGTCAACATCGGCACGCTGTTCGCCTTCGTCCTGGTCTGCGTCGGCGTGATGGTACTCCGCCGTACCCGCCCCGACCTGCCCCGCGGATTCCGGGTGCCGCTCGTGCCGCTGGTCCCGATCCTCGCGGTCCTCGCCTGCGGCTGGCTCATGCTCAACCTCTCGGTCGAGACGTGGATCCGCTTCACCGTCTGGATGATCCTGGGAGTGGCGATCTACTTCGTCTACGGTCGCCGCAAGTCGGTGCTCGGACAACGCCTGAAGCTCGAGGCCGCGCAGCAGGAAGCCGCGAAGCACGAAGCGAGGGAACCTGAACCGGTATAGATCCGTCGTCCACGAGCCCGCCCGCACCGAATCGGTGTGGGCGGGCTCGTGTGTTCCGGCGGTTCCGGGTACCCGACCGGAAGGAAAGCAGACACCGTCCGATCGTGACGCCGGAAGAGGAGGAGATGGCGCCGCAGTGCGCCCACTGTCACTGCCGCATCCTCGGGCACGGCGTGGAGTCGGCGGATGCCGTCTTCTGCTGCGCGCATTGTGCTCGTCAGGCCGGGCACGCCGAGCTGGCGGATCGTGCCTGACGGAAGAGTGCGAAGCGCGCGAAAGCGGCAGAACGGACTCTGCGAGTTGATCTTTCGGTGAACTCGAGAAAGACCTATGCACGCGAGTGAGCAGATTGCTCTATGCTGTGGACAGCGCCGCAGAGACGAAGGTCACAAGGGTTACCCGGCGTTTCGTCCGAACGCAGGACGAATCGGACATCGGGACCTGATTACCATCGATCTGCCCCTGTCGTCGGGGAGGCCGACAGGGAAGGGCCCCCGCCAGCGATTCGAGGGGAGGAGCCGGCGGGGGCCTCGCGCTGTATCTCCTGTGTCGGGGAGGACTCTAGGGAGACACGGCCACCTACGCCGTGGCCGCTTTGGAGCTTAGGTGACAGCTGGGCACTCGTCCAGAGTCGATACTGAAACGAGACCTGAGAATCTTCTCGGGGTCGAACCGAGACGTTCATCCTGCTTTGCGGCGGATGGGGCCCGTTTCGACGTCGCTTTCCGCCGGAAAGACGGGGGTCGGCATGGCTCTGGACCGGTCGGGATGCCTGCGGTACGACGCCGGTCGCTGCGAACGCCGCCGTCGCCGACGGTTCCGCGTCGTCCAGAAACCCCAGGCTGCGATGCACACGCCCACTCCCGAGAGCAGGTCGGCCTCGGTCAGTCCGTGGTTCGGCGTCACCGAGTGCAGCACACGGCCCTCGAGAGGTCCGTTCATCAGCACCCAGAGCCCGGAGGCCACGAACGCGGCCGAGCTCGACAGCAGGTGGGGGCGCGAGAGGCACCACGTCGACGCGGCGAACAACGAACACATCGCGACGAGCGAGTAGAACACGGCGTTCTGCACGGTCGACTCCTCTCGCTCCTGCCGGATATCGATCAACTGTACTGGCGGAGGAGCCGGACCTACCGAGTCGCAAGTCGTGACCCTCGCAACAGGAGCATCAGCTCAGGCGTTGCAGGGTGACGGTCATCAGAGCAAGCACCTGATCGTCGGCTCCGGCGTCCGGAGGTTCACAACACACGGGTGAGGCTCACAACCCTGATGGTCGACCATGGGCGTTGTGAGCCTATTCGGGTCTCGGTATCTCCGCGAACGAGTCGCGCTGCTGAACCATCCACACCGGAGCGATGAAGATGCCTTCCGCTTCCACGCAGATCCCCTCCGGGTCGGCGATGTGCCCCACGACGAACGCCTTACGTCCCTCGACGCGGTCGAGTTTCGCCTCCACGCGCAGAGCGCCGAGGGGAATGCGCTTGCGGTAGCGGATGGTGAGCGTGCCCGTCATTCCCGGATGTCCCGAGATGCGCGCGGCGTCGCCGAGGATCTGGTCGAGCAGCAGTGCGGAGACCCCGCCGTGCACGTGCCCGGCCGGCCCCTCGTAGACGGGACCGAGGTGGATGTCCGCCCACACGCGGCCGTCGTCGTCCTCGTGGATGTCGCCGATCGGGGCGATGGCGTTGCGCAGGCCTATTGCGGCGTTTCCCCAGTTACGGAATCGGCCCGAATCGTTGAACCGGGTGCCGTACGGCCCGTCCTCCCGGTCGCGTTCGAGGATCTCGCGCGCAGCTGCGAGATGTTCCCGCGCCCGCGCGACGTCGTCGGCATCCACACGCGTCTGCAGTGCGAGCTGGATCAGCTCGCGCACGTCCTCGGTGAGCGGACCGTAGGTGGCCCTCTGCTGATCGATTTCCTCGTCGGACAATCCGTCGTTGACGTAGAGCTCGAGGATGGAATCGGTCATCAGGGTTCTCCGGATCGTGAGCGTGGTGAAAGAAAGTAGTCGACCGCGCGCACTGTGGACGAGTCAAGTTCTGCTGCCGCTGTCCGGGATCGCCGCAAAATCCGTAAAACGGACCGTTCTGTACGAAAACGTGTGAACCGCGGCATAGACGGGAACCAATGAGTGAACCCCGTCGGCTCAACGAGGGGAGGGGCCGACGGGGTCCGTTCGTGCCGTGTCAAAGGGGAGGAGACACGGCACGCTTTGTTGCGAGGAGCAACAACGACTCCACGCTACCCACGATTCTTTCATCTGCCAACGTTGCCGACGGGTGATCGACGGGGTGAATTTGCCTATCTGCACCCATGGCGAGCGTGGTAATACAAGCGTACCGTTCCCTTCTGCGTGCGCGGGTATGCGCCGGACAGGAGTCGATGGTCGTGGCCGTAACCATCCACAAGGGCCGTGACAACATCACCAAACGGATGTTGCTGGGAAGGCCGCTGCGAAGCGACACGCTCGGCCACACGCTGTTGCCGAAACGGATAGCCCTGCCGGTCTTCGCGTCCGACGCTCTGTCGTCCGTCGCCTATGCGCCGGAGGAGATCTTCCTCGTGTTGTCGGTGGCGGGCCTGTCCGCCTACGCATTCTCCGGGTGGATCGGTCTCGCGGTCGCCGTCGTCCTCGTCGTAGTGGTCGCGAGCTACCGGCAGAACGTGCATGCCTATCCGTCGGGGGGCGGCGACTACGAGGTGGCGACGAAGAACCTCGGTGCGATCGCCGGCCTGACGGTGGGCAGCGCGCTGATCGTCGACTACGTGCTGACGGTCGCCGTGTCGATCTCGTCGGCCGCCCAGAACATCGGGTCGGCCGTCCCCTTCGTCGAACACCACAAAGTGCTGTTCGCCATCACCGCGATCACACTCCTCACCGCGGTCAATCTGCGCGGACTCCGCGAAGCCGGAACAGCTTTCGCCGTGCCCACCTACGCCTTCATGTTCTGTGTCGGGGTGATGCTCGTCTGGGGCTTCGTGCGTCTCGTCGTGTCCGACGTCCCTCTGCGCGCCGAGTCGTCGCACTACGAACTCCCCGCCGAACAATCCCACCTGGCCGGGCTGGCCTTCGCCTTCCTCCTCGCCCGCGCGTTCTCGTCGGGATGTGCGGCCCTGACGGGAGTGGAGGCCATCAGCAACGGGGTGCCGGCCTTCCGGAAACCGAAATCGCACAACGCTGCCACCACCCTGCTCCTGCTGGGCGCCATCGCGATCACGCTGCTGATGGGCATCATCGTCCTCGCCGAGCGACTGGGGGTCGTCGTCGCCGCAGATCCCGCGACACAGTTGAGCGGGGCACCGGCCGACTATCACCAGAAGACACTGATCGCGCAGGTCGCCGAGACGGTCTTCACCGGTTTCCCGCTCGGTTTCTACCTCGTCACCGCCGTGACCGCGTTGATCCTCGTCCTCGCCGCGAATACGGCATTCAACGGGTTCCCGGTTCTCGCGTCGGTACTCGCGCAGGACAAACACCTGCCGACCCAGCTGCGCACCCGGGGCGATCGGCTCGCGTTCAGCAACGGCATCGTCTTCCTGGCTCTCGGAGCGATCGTGCTGGTATGGGTGTTCGACGCCGAGGTCACCCATCTCATCCAGCTCTACATCGTCGGAGTGTTCGTCTCCTTCACGTTGAGCCAGACCGGAATGGTTCGTCACTGGACACGGCTGTTGGCCACCGAAACCGACTCGCGTCACCGCCGGAGAATGCAGCGTTCGCGCGTCGTCAACGGTGTGGGTCTGGCGATGACGGGGACCGTCCTGATCATCGTGCTCATCACGAAATTCCTCGCCGGCGCGTGGATCGCGATCCTCGCCATGGTGATCGTCTTCGTGACGATGCGGGCCGTCAACCACCACTACCGACGCGTGGCGGCCGAACTCGACGCCGGCAAATGGGACGGTCTGCTGCCCAGCCGCACGTATTCGATCGTGCTCGTGGCCAAGCTGCACCACCCGACACGTCGCGCGCTCGCGTACGCCTCGGCCACTCACCCCGACACCCTCGAAGCGATCACCGTCGACGTCGACGAGGAGGACACCCGCGCTCTCGTGCGCGAATGGGAAGCCAGCGACATCACGATTCCGTTGAAGGTGCTGGAGTCGCCGTACCGGGAGATCACGCGACCGGTACTCGACTACGTCAGGCGGGTGCGCGGCAACTCGCCGCGCGACGTGGTCACCGTCTTCATCCCCGAATACGTCGTGGGGCACTGGTGGGAGAATCTGCTCCACAATCAGAGCGCGCTGCGACTCAAGAGTCGTCTGCTGTTCCAGCCCGGGGTGATGGTGACGAGTGTGCCGTGGCGGTTGCACTCTTCGGATTCGAGTTAGACGAGCGCGGAGTCCGGTTCTCGATCAGGTTCGCGATGTCTGCACCGGCTCGCAGCAACGTTTCGGACTGCACTGCGATGGTGTGCAGGCGCTCGTGGAGTGCGTCCCGAGCAGTATCGGTGTCATTGTCGGTTCCGATCGCTGCCATCACCGCCCGGACCGCCGGGATGCGGTAGCCACCCGCGCGTAGTGCGGCAACGATCCGCGCATCCCGCGCCGCGGCGGGGGAGTAGCTCCGCGCAGCGTTACGGTCGATCCGTTCGGGCGCGACCAATCCCTCCTTCTCCCAGAACCTCAGGGTGGACGATCGCACTCCGATGGCGTTCGCCAGCTCGGTGATGCTCATGGCGTCGCCGGGTAGTGGAGGCGCGTCGTGGGCGGCCTCGTCGACGATGGTGTCGAGTGCGCGGAGTGCGGTGAGACTCTCGGCGCGTGCCCGCGCGAGCCCACTGTGGAGTTCGACGACACGGGCGAGTGCCTCGTCGTAGGGGAGGACCTGCACATCGTGCATGACACTGCGCGCCTCGACGGGACCCACCGCGACAGCCAGTGCGCGGTACGCACGCAGGGCCGTGACGTGTTCGGGACCGAATCTGCGATAGCCGTTGGGCATTCGTACGGCGGAAGGAATCACTCCGAGGCGTTCGAGATCGCGCACCTGCTGCACGGAGTATCCGGTGGCTGCGGCCAGGCGCCCCGTCGTCATCGTGTGCTCCACTGCTCGAACCCTCCATAAACACTTCAAGGTGACACTCGAAGTATGACCATGGAACAGATCCTCGCGCAGATCAGAAGCTTCAGCGGTGTCCTCGAGCTCGCACCACAGGATGGGAACGGGCTCCCCGAGATTTCGTGGGGCGACCATTTCTTCTACTACGCCCCGGACGGCGAGATCCCGCACAATCGGCAGCCCTACGCGACGATCGTGACGAAGAACTATCCGAACGATGGGGATTCACGCCTCGACGAGCCGGGCCGATGGCGCATGAACGTGCATGCGGGGACGCAGCTGTTCACCGAGTTGCTCGGCTACCCACCCCGGTCCGTCGACCCCTCGACGATCGACTTCGCCGAGACCGACGTCTTCATCCCTCATCCGCTCTACGGCTCACTGGGATGGGTCGCGGTCGTCGAACCCGGCGAGCGGACCACACCGCGTCTGCTCGAAGTGCTGCGCGACGCCCACCTGGCCGATCGGCGCCGGGTCGAACGCAGGAGCGCATTGCGCGACACGGAGTGATCGTGCGAAAAAGCTTCTGCTGTCACCCATCCCGATCCGGATTGCTCTCGAAGAACGACGTCACGGTGTCGACGGTGAAGCGGTGACGCAGGCGGCATGCCGAGTTCTGGTTCGCGAACAGGCCCGGGATGCGGAAGGCATCCTCGCGCGCGACGGTGTGCGTCCACTGCACCGGCACGATCCACTCGCGGTGGTCCTCGTGCGGGTCCGTGCTCTCGCTCTCGTGGATGTACGGCGCCTTCAGGTCGAGGCTGCGGAACGGCACCGCGCGACCGTCGACGACGAGCGTCGCCTCGTCGGCCGGAACCGCCGGGCCGGTCACGACGCCGATGCCGACGTATCCGCTCTTCGGGATGTAAACGAAGACGCGGCCACCGACGGGCAACTCCTGCAAGGAATCCGAATACCAGCGGCCACCGCCGGCGGCGACGAAGCCGTAACGGCGGCCGTCGTCCCAATTCCGTGACGGGCTGCGCTCACCGAAGTTCACATACCAATCCCGGCCGTTCCATTCGGACTCGGGACGATTCGACCCGGACGATTCCGCCACGCACACTCCTTCGTCGGGAACACCTCGTTCCACGGTAGGCGCGAGCGGAACCGCCGGTGTGATCAGTGCCGGTCGCAGATGATCAGTGCCAGCTGCCCTGCCTGCCGAGGGTTTCGACGGGAGTCGCGCCGGGCCGGGTCCACTGCGGCACCGGCCGGCTCGTCTCATCCCATGTCGCATTGCCGTCGGCGTCGGTGCGCCAGAACCAGCACGGATCGTCGCCCTCCGGCCAGCCCTCGGGTTTGTCCTCCCACCTCTCGCCGCGTCCGTACGGGGTCATGTCGAGCAGGCCGGCGGAGCTGTTGGCCCGTTCGGTGCCGCGACCCGTCGTGGAGTAGGTGAGGAAGGTCCGGTCTCCGTCGCGGAGGTAGGAGGTGAGATAACCCATCGCTCCGCCCACGGGTTCGTCGAGGTCGCGCACCGAATACCAGGGCTGGGTGTAGCCCATGAACTCGACGAACGCTGCCACCTCCTCCCACGGGCCGGTGGTGACGAATGCGAGCGACACCCCGCGAGCATTGAGGTAGACGGCGTCGCGGACGTGCCAGGCCGTGGTCGTGCATCCCTCGCACTGCCCTTGCGGAGGTGCACCGTCGTACCACATGTGCTTGTAGACGACGAGTTCGTTGCGACCCTGGAAGAGGTCGAGGAAGGGGACCGGGCCGTCGGGCCCGACCACCTCGACCGTTCCGTCGAACTCCACCATCGGGAGTCGTCGGCGAGCCGCGGCGATGGCGTCGCCTTCCTTGGTGTGGGCTTTCTCGCGAACGAGGAGTTCGTCGCGCGCGGCCTGCCAGGTCGCGAGGTCGACCACGGGTGGACGGCCGGAATGCGGTTCGGTCATGGTGACCTCCGGAAAGCGGGAACCGCGACGCGCGCGGGAGCGGATCGGACGGATTACACGCGGCTCGGTTGGAGCACGTCGCGGAGCACGGCGGCGAAAGCTTCAGGATCGCCGGGCATACCCTCTGCGGCACCCATGAAGCCACCGTGATCGCCAGGGAACAGCGTCGGAGTTGTGCCGAGCCGGTCGGCGAGCGCTGCCGAGGCGCGGCCGCACAGCTGGCGTACCGACTCGCGACCACCTGCGACGACGATGCGCGTGGACGCGTTCGCGAGAGCGTCGAGATCGGGGTGGTAGCCCGTGCACGACATCCAGTTCTGGCCCAGCAGCACGTCGTCGCGGGTCCCGTCGTCCTCGGTGGGCAGGCCGAAGTCGGACGGGTTCGGAGCGGGCCGATCGAGATAGTCGGAGGTCAGTTCACCTTCGTAGCTGACCAGGGCGATGAACTTCGCCATGGCCGGTCCGAGGCCGCTGCGCTGATAGGTGTCGCGGATGTCGTCGCGCACCGCTTCGGCCCCGATGCGATCGGGCAACAGTTCCATGATCGGCGGTTCGTGCGCGACCAGCGTGCGCACCTGCTCGGGGTGGCGCGAGACGAGTTCGAGGGCGTTGACTGCGCCGCCGCTGCTGGCGAAGACGTCGACGGGACCGAGATCGAGTTCGACGAGGATCCGGTGCAGGTCGTCGGCGTGCAGAGCGGGAGTGGACTGCATCGACGTGTCGGTGCGCGTACCGCGGCCCGTGCCGCGCGGGTCGTAGGTGATCACCGTCCGGTCGTCGAGGTAGGAGGCGAGGCTCGTGAAGCCGCTCGCGTCCATCGGGGATCCGGCGAGCAGCAGCGGGGTGGCGTCGCCGGGGACGGTGCGGACGTCGTAGACGAGAGTCGCGCCGGGGACGTCGATCGAGTGGGTGACGAATTCGGGCATGTCGGCTCCTTCTGGGGTCGGTGACCATACCGACTCGCGCCACCCGGAAAACTCATCGCACATACGACCGCGTCCGCACCCATCACGGATGCGGACGCGGTGTGCGCTGGCTCAGTGGGCGATGCCCGGTTTCGCAGGCAGTCCGCCGAGGAGCGCAAGAGATCCGAAGTGCATATGTGTTCCTCCTGTCGTTCGGTTATCCGGACTGCGTCCGCACCGGGACGCTGACCGAGGAGTACCCGCCGCCTCGGTGAGAAACACTGCCGCGGACCGAAAATTCACTTCGTTATGTTTTCGTGCCCTCGGGGAGTTTTCGCGCGGTCGGACCCGGCCGGGTCTGCGACTCGCTCGGCCGCAGCGGACCGTGGCCGTGGGCGCATTGCACGACCGCTTCGACCGGAGCGCCACAGTCGCGGTGTTCGATGAGCAGTGACGGGCCGTCGGGATCTGCACAGTATTTGTCCCCCCACTGGAGCAGGGCGACGAGGATCGGATAGAGATCGCGACCCTTGTCGGTGAGCCGGTACTCGTTGCGCGTGCGGCGGCCTTCCTCGCGGTAGGGGACGGTGTCGAGGATCCCGGCCTCGACGAGGGTGCGCAGTCGGGCGGACAGCACGGGGTCGGAGATGCCGGTGTGCCGGCGCATCTGCTCGAAACGTCGCACGCCGTTGAACACTTCGCGGAGAACGATCATCGTCCATTTCTCGCCGATGACGTCCATCGTGCGCTGGACCGAGCAGTTGTCGGTGCTGTAGTCGAGCCACTGCATGCCCACAGGGTAGCTGACTTAATCCTTGACAGTCAGCCTAGGCACTGGCTAACTGTGGATATCGAAGTCAGCGTGAACGAGGAGTTGTCATGACCGGAACTACCGAGGCCCGTCCGACCATCGAGGACTACGGCCAGAAGCCGCCGAGCCGATTCGTCGAGGCGAGCGGCTTCGTCGTCGAGGAAGCCACCGGAACGAAGGTCGCCGGATACGTCGACCTGGGCCCCGACCATCACACCCCGTGGGGAGTCGTGCACGGTGGGCTCTATGCGACCATCGTCGAAACTGCCGGCAGCATCGGCGCAAGCGCCGCGGTACTCGAGCGCGGCCAGTTCGCTGTCGGCGTCAACAACTCGACCGACTTCCTGCGTTCGACGACGGGATGCCGCGCGTCGGTCACGGCAGAACCGTTGCAGCAGGGGAGGACTCAGCAACTGTGGCTGGTGATCATCACCGACACTACGACCGGCAAGGTCCTCGCTCGCGGTCAGCTGCGACTGCAGAACGTTCCGTTGCCGGAGTAGTTGTTTGCGCGCATCGGTGTCGGGAATCCGTATCCATGGCAAGCATGGAACCGTTTCTCCCGATCAAGCACACCGGCTCCGACGAGATCGACGCGGCCGATCCCGGTCAGGGCGCACCGGCTACAGATCCCGGACCCGTCCCGGGTGAGGACGTCGACCCCGAGATGGCGCAGCGCGAGAAGGACGAACTCGAGAAGAGGATGTCCGAGAAGCGTAGTGGGGGCACGGTTTTCCGGACGCCGGAAGTGAATCCGTCCGAATAGACCGAACCGCGCCCGCACGCAGGGGGAGTGCGGGCGCGGAGTCGATCGTCTGGCTGTCAGAGAATGATGCCGAGAGCGGCGAGCAGTCCACCGAGGGTCAGTGCGAGAGATCCGAGCAGCATAGGAATACCTCCATGTTGTTGTGGATGGGCACGCCCGCGAACGGGCGCGGGAAGTGAATGGATCCGCAAGATCAATTCACTTCCGTCCCATACTTCGCGAAGGCCCCAAAGCCTGTTACCTGCCGTCACTAGTTGTTATATTTCTGTGATAAAAGTGTCCGATTAGACCGAAATGCCCTCTGGTCATGGGCGTTTCAGGACTTGGGATTCACGGCGTTCTGGGACTTTCCGCGTTCGATCACCGCAGCCCGTCGCTCGGCGACCCGCGACGGCGAGAACTCCCGCATCCACTCTTCCGAGGTCTGCTGCTCCACCCGTAGGGCCGGTTCGACGACATGCTCCTCGGCCCGGCGGTACGACGCGAGCAACGCCCGCACACCGGATTGGTCGTTGCCGGCGATCGTCCGCGCGACCTCCACGGCCGTGCCGAGCAGTTCGTCATGCGCGACGACCTGCGTCACCAGACCCGCACGCAGCGCCTCCTCGGCACCCACGAAGTTGCCGGACAGGCTCATGCGACGCGCGAAGCCCGGACCCACCGCCGCGGGCAGGCGCTGGGTGAGTCCCCAACCCGGCAGGACGCCGACTCGCGCGTGGGTGTCGGCGAAGCGGGCGCGCTCGGACGCGATGAGGAAGTCGCACGCGAGTGCCATTTCGAGACCACCGGTGATGGCGGCGCCGTTCACCGCGCCGATGATCGGCTTGGAGATGGGCTTCCACGGATGACCGACGGGGAGGTCGGCGCCGGACACCAGCGACAGGTTGCCTCCACCTTCCCCGAGTTCCTGCAGGTCGAGTCCGGCGCAGAAGGCCGGGTCGGTGCCGGTAAGGACCACGACGTTCGTCTCGTCGTCCGCCTCCGCTGCAGCGATCTCGGTGCGCAGGGCATCGATGAGCGCCGAGCTCAGCGCATTCCGCGCCTCCGGGCGGTTGAAGGTGAGAATGCGGACGGAATCGCGCTGCTCGACGAGCAGGATTTCTTCGGAAGTCATGGCCCGACAGTATCCGTAACTTCGGTGGATCCGACCTCGCTCAGCGGGGCTGAATCCACTGAACTTGTGCCTGCGTACGTTCCCCGATCCAGGAGCGCATCGAGTCGACGCTCTCCTGCAGCGCCTCGGCGGTGAGTCCGTCGGAGGTCGGCACCGACGCCGCCACCTCGTCGAGCACCTCGAGCGCCAGACCGTTGCCGTAGATCTGTTCGGACAGCTCCTGATACACCCGGTGGTAGATCTCCGTGAAGGCGTCGGAGTCGAGGAAACGGGTCTTCAAGGTATTGCCGCCGCCTGGTCCGCGACTCTCACCTCCAGGCATTCCAGGTGGCATGGCCTGAGGCATCCCCTCCGGTGGCGCGGCGCCCGCCATGCCCTGCGGGCGACCGCCCGGTCCCATGCCGCCCATCATGGAGATGGAGTCGTCCGGGCCGGCGGAAGTATCACCCTGCATGGCCATGTTCAGATCCCACGAGACCACCGAGAGCTTCTTCGTGTCGAGGTCGTACCAGAGGTAGTAGTTCTGACCGGGTCCGGCCATGTCGTCGAAGTTGACGAGCAGGTTCTGTGTGGCGACGTACCGGGCGAAGGACTCGACGTCGACCCAGTCGGCGAGGTGCGCGTCGAACTCTGCGTCGTCGGCCGAGTCCATCCACTTCAGGAAGCTGATGATGGGTTGCAGCGTCCCGGAGTCGGCGGCATTGATCTCCTCGAACTGGTCGGCGTAGTCCGACTGGTCGTCGCCGACGTACTCGAACCGCGACGACGCATCGGCCTTGTAGAGATAGCCGGGGGAGTCGAACAGCGAGTTGGCGTACTGCTCATCGGGATGCTCGAGCACCAGTCGCGTCGCGGTGGCGCTGTCGTTGACCGAGTACACCGTGTACGCGTACCGCTGGGTCGGTTGATCGGTCTCGGCGGTGAGCGACAACGCCATCGCCTCGTTGATCACCGGCGAGCCGGGCCGCACCGACAGTTCTGTCATGCCCTGATACGCGCGACCGTCGACGTACTCGTCGAAACGGATCAGCAAGGGCAACGAGGTCGGATCCTCCGGATCCACCTGAACCGTGCCCTCCACCCCGGGCGGGCCTTGTGCCTGATCGAAACCCTCGCCCTGCAGGCCGCGCAGCGTCGAGTTGCCCTTCAGGCGCACACCCACGTCGTCGATGCGGGTGCCGTCGATGACCACATCGGCGACCACCCACTCCTTGTCGCCGTCCTTCTCGTATGTGGAGATCATGTCGTCGTACTCGGCGTCGCCGATCTCGAGCGACAACTCGTGTGTGGCGGAGGTGTCGAACAGATCGACTGTGCCGGCGACGTTCTGGGTGATCTCCGAGGAGATGATCGTCGGGTCGCCTGTGATGTAGGGCCGCACGCGTGTCGCTCCGAAGGCCGTGGCCACGATCGCGACGAACGCGATGAACGCCACTGGCAGTTTCCAGTGCCGCCGCAGCGAGGTCGGTATCCGGTGCCGCAGACGGCGCCGCGGGGTGGGTGCAGTCATCACAGGTCGGTCTGGTCGTATCCGGTCAGGACGCTCACCCGCTGGCCGGCATTGACGGCGCTCAGTGCCGCGATCAGGTCGTTCGAGCTCGTGCCCTTCTTCAGCTGCGCCGTGTAGTACAGCTCCACCAGAGCGCCGGCGCGGACGGATTCGGTGGACACCAACTCGTATTCACTGCAGTGCTTGATGAGAATGTCCTCGACGGTGCTGGTGTAGGCAGGCTCCGGCGGCACCTGCACCTTGACCACCTGACGCTGCACGTCGAGCGTGAACCAGTTGAACTTGTTCATGATCAGCAGTACGAGGCAGATCGCGACGGTCGCTGCGATGGCGAGCACGTAGAAGCGGGTACCGGTGGTCATGCCGATGGCCATCACCAGGAAGATGAACCCGACATCGCGAGTTTCTTTGATGGCGTTGCGGAATCGCACCACCGAGAGCGCGCCGACGAGAGCGAACGCCCGGGCGATGTTCGATCCGACCACCAGCATGATGAGCGCGATGACCATGCCGACCAGCACCAGCGTCTGCACGTAGGACTGGCTGTAGGAGACGTTCTTGTGCGTGTAGCGGTAGACCCACGCAATGACGCTCGACAGCACGAACGACAACGCCAGCGACACCACGATGTCGAAGGTCGTGAACGTGCCACTGAGATCTTGGAAATCGAAGTTCATATCCGTCCTTGTTTCGGAGAAGGGAAGGTCAGCGAGCCGGAATCGGTTCGGTGGACAGAAGATCGGTGGGTACCCGCGCGTCGGAGCCGTCCGGCGACACCAGTTCCGGTGCACCGAAACGGGACCGGGGTGCGAGCCCGAACGCCTCGACCGACTGGCAGTACTTCGACACCCGGATCACCGACATGTCCAGCCGGGCCGTCAAATCAGTCGCCCAGTAGGGCACCCGCTCGTTGGCCTTGAGCTCTACGACGGCCAGCTTCGGCGGGATGATGAAGCGGTTCTCTGCGCCGGACGCGAAGTGGAAGTCGCGGTCGCGGCCGTGCACCTTGTGGTCGATCGTCACGCGCAGGCCGAGGTCGGCGTCGCGTCCGACGAACGCCTCGCGCAGATAGCCGGTGGTCACGATCGGTCGCAGATCCAGATTCCCCACGAGACCGGAGACCTCGTCGACGAACGGCCGCTGCGAGTCGTCGCACTCGATGTCCTCGCGTCCGTTCAGCCATCGCAGGGCGACGCCGTACGGGAGGGCAGTGCGACGCTTCTGGGTCACCCGGTTGACGCGCTGCTTGATCTCGACCTGCACGGCAGAGTCGTCGGTGCATGCGGCCGGATCGCCGTACAGCCGCATGCGTACCTTGCGGCGGAACTTCAGGCCCTCGATCTTCTCCCAGTAGAACCGCAGATCCGGGGTGTCGTAGTACAGCGACGTCACCGGATAGCCCCCGTGTGGGGAGTACGGATCGGTGTCCATCCGGGCGGCGAGCTCGCGCCGTAGTTCGGGCACCTTCATCTCGTCGACGAAATACTTGATCTCGTACCGGTTGAACGCGTGCAGTCTGCTCGCGGTCTGTTGATAGCCGTTGTTCACCCCCACAGCACACACTCGTGATCTCGAGGTTCCGTGGAGTTCTCCTGGCAACTTCCTGACAATCGGAAAGCTCACAGGAACCTGCCAGGAAATCTCGAGCGCGGTGCCAGCCCTACCCGCGACAATCGAAGTCGTGACCGACCGGATTCCCGAAGCGCGCGTGCTCGTCGTCGACGACGAGCCGAGCATCGTCGAACTGCTGTCCGTGAGCCTGAAGTTCCAGGGCTTCGAGGTGGAGACCGCGAGCAACGGCGCCGAAGGACTGGACAAGGCGCGACGCTTCCGGCCCGACGCAGTGATCCTCGACGTGATGATGCCCGGGATGGACGGCATGGGCCTGCTGCGCCGCCTGCGCGCCGACGGCATCGACGCGCCCGTGCTGTTCCTGACCGCGAAAGACGCGGTGGAGGACAAGGTCGCGGGCCTGACGCTCGGCGCCGACGACTACGTCACCAAACCGTTCAGCCTCGAAGAGGTCATCGCCCGGCTGCGCACGATCCTGCGCCGCGCCGGCAAGGTGTCCGAGACCGAACGCAGTTCCCGCATCACCTTCGCCGACCTCGAACTCGACGAGGACACCCACGAGGTGTTCAAGGCCGGCAAGCCCGTGTCGCTGTCGCCGACCGAGTTCACGCTGCTGCGGTACTTCATGCTCAACGCCGGGACGGTGCTGAGCAAGCCCCGCATCCTCGAGCACGTGTGGAACTACGACTTCGGCGGTGAGGTCGGGGTTGTCGAGTCGTACGTGTCGTATCTGCGACGCAAGGTGGACATCGGCGACGTCCCCCTCATCCACACCGTTCGCGGGGTGGGCTACGTGATGCGGGAACCCCGCACATGAACCGGCTGCGGGCGCTGCCACTCCGTTGGACGCTGGTGGCCGCCCTGGTGCTCCTGGCCGGCATCGGTCTGCTCGCGTCGGGTGTTGCCGTCACCTCGGCTCTGCAGAACTCTCTGCTGTCGCGCGTCGACCGGGACCTCGAGGAGGCCGCACGGACCTGGGCGCGACCCGACAAGCCGCCACCGACGCCACCGCTGGACGCCCCCACCTCCCGGCGACCACCGAGCCCCTTCTACGTTCAGGTCGTCGACGCCGACGGACAAGTGCTGTTCGTCGTCAACGACGAGTCGACCGCACCGGATGTGCCTGAGGATCCGGCCGGTAGGCCCGTCACCGTCGGATCCGTGGGCGACGACGGTCCGCACTGGCGGGTGATGAGCACCGAGAACGCGTCGGGTGTCGTGACCACCGTCGGGATGAGTCTGGCCGAGGCCGACGAGACGGTGGACAGCCTCGTCGTGCTGCAGACGGTGATCGGTGCGGTCGTGCTGGTCGCACTGGCGGTGGGCGGCGGTGTCGTCGTGCGGATGAGCCTGCGTCCCCTCGACGAGGTCGAGCGCACCGCCGCCGCGATCGCTGAAGGCGACCTCAGCGAGCGGGTGCCCGAGGGCGATCCCCGAACCGAGATCGGGCGGTTGTCGGTGACCTTCAACGCCATGCTCGGCAGGATCGAATCGGCCTTCGCGGCGACCGCAGCATCCGAGGAGTCGGCGCGACGCTCGGAGGAGAAGATGCGTCGCTTCGTCGCCGATGCCAGCCACGAACTCCGAACCCCGCTCACCACCATCCGCGGTTTCGCCGAGTTGTACCGGCAGGGCGCGAGTACCGACACCGGCATGCTCATGGACCGCATCGAACGCGAGGCCCGCCGCATGGGCCTGCTCGTCGAAGACCTGCTGATGCTTGCGCGACTCGACGAACAACGCCCGCTCGACCGTTCCCCGGTGGATCTGCTCGCGGTCGCCGCCGACGCGGTGCACAACGCGCGTGCCGTCGCACCCGAACGGACCATTACCCTCGACATCATCGACGGCCCAGGCACTCCCGAGGTTCTCGGCGACGACGCCCGTCTGCGTCAGGTGTTGAGCAATCTCGTCACAAACGCCCTGACCCACACCCCACCAGACGCCGATGTCACGGTGCGGGTGGGCACCGCAGACACCGATGCGATCTTGGAAGTCGCCGACACCGGCCCCGGCCTCGACCCCGACGACCGCGAGCGCGTCTTCGAACGCTTCTACCGCGCCGACACCTCCCGCACCCGCGCGTCGGGTGGGAGTGGTCTGGGCCTGTCGATCGTCGCTGCGCTGGTCGCGGCGCACGGCGGGAAGGTGGAGGTGGAGTCCGAGAAAGGTGTCGGCTCTACCTTCCGTGTACGCATCCCCCGCCTACTTCCACGCCACTTCTCGATGAGGCGTGCTCAGTAGAGATCGTCGAGCTTGTCGAGATCGACGCCCCTCGTCTCGCGACTGGTGGCCACGGCGATCACGGTGATCGACATGGTGATCACCAGATAGACGATGACTGCGGTGGCACTGAAGCGGTCGACCAGCCACACCGCGATGAACGGGGCAGGAGCCCCGGCGATGATCGACGAGCCCTGGAACACCAGCGACGAACCGGCGAAGCGGTACTTGGTGGGGAAGAGTTCCGTGATCCATGCGGCTTCCGGGCCGGCGAGCATGCCGTGCAGCAGCGCGCCGACGCACACACCCACACCGAGCGCGGTCATGTTCTCGGTGTGCACCAGGGAGAAGAAGATCGGCGCCCAGATGACGAGCGAGACGGCCGGGACGAGCATGGCGATCTTGCGTCCCACCCGGTCGGACCACCATCCGCCGCCGATCATTCCGAGGAACTGGCAGACCGACGCGAAGGCGACGGTGGTGACGATCGCGCCGCGGGTGTAGTCGAAATAGGTCGTGGCGTACGCGATGACGAAGATCGTGTAGACGTAGAACGCGATGTTCTCGCCCAGGCGCATGCCGAGGCCGTGGAGCAGCGGGCGCGGCTTACGCAGAGCCTCGATGATGCTGGACGATTCCTTGCGGGCAGCCTTGTCCTCGGCGGACTCGGCCTTCTCCTGCGCGGCCCGGTAGACCGGAGATTCCTCGACGCCCCGACGGATCAGGAAGCCGATGACGAGCAACGGCACGGCGAGGAGGAAGGCGACGCGCCAACCCCAGTCGTCGAAGGCGTCCCCGGGGAAGACGACCGCGAGTATGCCCACCGTGACGGTGGCCAGGACGGTACCGGCCGGAGCTCCGGACTGCGGCCATGCCGCCCAGAATCCCCGGCGCTTGGGTTCGCCGTATTCGCTGACCAGGATCACTGCGGCGCCGAACTCGCCACCGAGGGCGAAGCCCTGGATCATGCGCAGGACGACCAGGGCGACGGTGGCCCAGATGCCGATCTGGCCGTAGGTGGGGAGCAGTCCGATCGCGGCGGTCGCGCCTCCCAGCATGAGGAACGTTGCAACCAGAATGGGTTTGCGTCCGAACTTGTCACCGAGATGACCGAAGACGATGCCGCCGAGAGGACGGGCGACGAACCCGAGTCCCTGTGTCGCAAGGGCCATCAACAACGAGGCGACCGGGTTGCCGCTGGGGAAGAACAGAGGGCCGAGGACGGTCGCGGCGAGGATGCCGTAGATCGCGAAGTCGTACCACTCTAGGACGGCGCCGGCCATGCTGCCGGCCAGAACCCGTTTGAACGGCGTTCTGGTGGTCGGTGTGCCGGAGTCCGGTGGGACGGACGGCGTACCCGACTGCTCGATGGTGGTCATGTCGTGCCTTTCGGATCAGTTTCGAGGGTTGCTGTGTCACAGCTGGAGGGTCAGCTTGTCGCCGCATGCGCGGGAGCAGCAGGTCATCATGGTTTTTCCGGCTGCGCGCTCGGCCTTGGTGAGGACCAGGTCGCGGTGGTCGACCTCGCCGTCGAGGACAGGTACCTCGCATGCGCCGCAGATGCCTTCCTCACAATCGCTCTGGGCGTCGATGTTGGCGGCTCGAAGTGCCTGGAGCACTGTCTGATCGGCAGCGACCGGGACGGTGATGCCGGAATCCTTCAGCACCACCTCGAAGCCGTGCTCCTTGGACGGATCGAGTTCTTCGAGCGTGGAGGAGAAGTGTTCGACGTGCAGGGTGTCGTCGGGCCAATGTGCGGTGGCCTCGCCGAGTGCGGAGAGCAGACGCTCGGGACCGCACGAGTACACCTGCGTGCCCTCTTCCGGTTCGGCGAAGAGAGCGGAAAGGTCCATGCGGGTGCCTTCGTCGCCGGGATAGAGCCGGACCCGATCGCCGTGGTCGCGTGCGAGACGGTCGAGAAATGCCATCGAGGTGCGTGAGCGTCCGGCGTAAAGGATCTCGTAATCGCCTCCGGCGGCCTTGACCTGATCGGCCATCGCGATCACCGGGGTGATGCCGATGCCACCGGCGACGAAGACATACCGTTTCGCGTCGGGGTCGAGCTTGAAGTGGTTGCGGGGACCCCGCACCCGAAGCGTGTCGCCGACAGAAAGTTCGGTGTGGATCCACCGGGACCCACCCCGGCTCTCCTGATCGTGGAGAACGGCCACCTGGAACGTGTTGCGATCGTTCGGGTCACCGCACAGTGAGTACTGTCGCGACACTGCACTGCAGTCGACGTCGATATGCGACCCGGCGGACCATTTCGGCAGCGGCCGCCCGCTCGTGTCGCGCAGGGTGATCAGCAGGGTGTCGTCGGCAACGCGTTCCAGCCCGGAGACGGCCATGGTGCGAGCGATCGTGTTCTTCGACGGTTCGCCGATCTTGACCGGCTGCTGAAGGGACAGCAATTCCGGATCGGCTCGTTCGGGGTTGCGTGTCGGATCCCAGCGAACCCACACATGATCGGGTCCGCGGAACGAGGTGTTGGGCAGATAGGTGAATTCCTGATCCGGGACCAGCTCCATGTGTGGCAGGCGTCGGGTCAGTTCTTCGAGGAAGATCTGGATCTCCATGCGTGCGAGGTTTTTTCCCATGCACTGGTGGCTGCCGTACCCGAAGGTGAGATGGTCGCTGGCGTTGTCGCGCCGGATGTCGAAGTCGTCGGCCTGGTCGAAGTGGCGTTCGTCGTGGTTCGCGGACGAGTTGACGATCAGCAGTTTTGCCCCGGCAGGAATGGCGACACCGTTGATCGTGGTGTCCGCGGTGACGAGACGCCGCCACGCTGCTACCGATCCGGAATGACGCAGGCATTCTTCGACCGCGTTGGGGATCAGGCTCGGGTCGGCGCAGATCTCTTCCCACACGTCGCGATGTTCGAGCAACAGCCGCAAGGCATTCGCAGAGGCGTTGGCGGTCGTCTCGTGCGCGGCGACGATGCCGGCCATCATCATCGAGTGCAGGTAGGAGTCGGTGACGACGTCCGGCTGTTCCTGCTGAACGCGGATGCCGAAAGGCATCCAGCCGTGCCCGTGGGGATCCTTGCGCATCTTGTCGAGAACGGTGCCCGCGAACTGCCAGAACTTACCAACGGCATCGGCGACGGCGACCTGCTGCTCGGGAGCCGGACGTCCCCACGTGTTGACGGTGTGTGCGATCGAGTACTCGCGCAGGGTGTCCATGTCCTCCTCGGGCACGCCGAGGAAGTGCAGGGCGACGGTGAGCGGAACCTCCCAGAGCATCTCGTCGACGAGGTCGACGTGACCGGCATCGATGAAACGATCGACGTATTCGCGGGTCAGTCGGCGCACCATCGGCTCGTGGTGGGCGAGCGCGGCGGGAGTGAAGGGCTCCATCAGCGCTCGCCGTCGCGGCATGTGCGCCGGTTCGTCCTCGTTGACGAGAGTGCGGTTCATGGCATAGCCGTATCGGGCCAGAACAGCGTTCGCCTCGTCGGAGGTCGGGGTGATCTTCTCGAGAGCGATCGAAGGCGAGAAGAGTTCGTTGTCGCGGAAGACGGCTTTGACGTCTTCGTAGCGCGTGACCACCCAGTACCCGAGTTCGGGGCTGTAGAAGACGGGCTCTTCGTCACGCGACCAACGCAGAGATGCGGCGGGGTCCACCTGGTACGGCCCGGTGAAGGGATCGAACGATGCGGCGCGCGGGGAGACGGGGCAGCCGGTAGGGGAGGTGACGGCGGTGTGGTCGATGGGGCAGCGGCTCTCCGCGGCGGGTTGCGGGGTGTCGAGGACGGTGCCGATCGACTGACTCGTCATGATGCTCTCCATCTGCGAACTGCGAATTTACTTTTAATGAACACATGTGTTCGTTGAACGCACATTCAGACGGTAACGGTGGTCACACTCGGCGTCAATGCCGGGGTTGGATCTCTGTGCTGAGGGCAAAAAAAGGACGCCCTCAGCGGGCGTCCTCGAGCGCGGCTGTACTGGTCAGGTATCGAGCAGGCTGTTGATCCGTGCGGCGGTCGCCACAACGGCGGTTGCCGCAGTGTCGGTATCGAGACCTTCGATCGCGACGACGCCGACGCTCGCCTCGAATCCCATGCCCTCATGGTCGACGGGAGAGCGCACGCCGGCTGCCACGCCGACAGCGCCGTGTTCGAGTTCGCCGGCGGTGATGCTGAAGCCGTCCTTGCGTGCGCGTCGGATCGCGTCGGTGTCGGACTCCGATGCGGGGCGACCGGCAAGGATGGCGATACCAGCCGCGCCCTTGGACACGGGATGTCTGGTGCCGACTCGGTAGCCCACTCGGAGGATGCCCGAATCGGGTTCGGCCACCGCGATCACTACGCACTCGTCGCCCTCGAGGGTCGACAGGAAAGCAGTGGCCGATGTCTGCTGAGCCAGGTCTCGCAGGAGCGGTTGCGTCACCTCGCGCAAGCGGGGACGGAAGCGCGAACCGAGTAGTGCGGCTCCCACCGCCAATCTGATCCGGCCGTCGTGCATTCGGGCTACGAGCGAGTGTGCTTCGAGAGTCGCGACGATTCGATAGCCGATGGCCCGAGCGACCTCCAGCTCGGCCGAGAGTTCCGCGATCGAGATTCCCCCTGGTCGCTGCGACACGATGTCCAGCGCGCGTAGACCGCGATCAAGGGTCTGGAGGGTGCTCAACAGTTCTCCTCGGGGCTCTCGCTAGCGATACCGAAGCCTATCCCGACCACATCTCCGGCTATCGGCATGGCGGTCGGGTTGCGCGGGCCGCGTGGTGTCCTCACCACCCGGCAGGGGGCGCTTGATGTTTCGGAAACTCGAAGTAACACTATTCGGCGCCCGGCCTTCTTCGATCTCGGGAAATCGATCGGGTCCCGGGTTGGAAAGAACGTCACATAAACGTGATTATCATCACTTACCGTATTCCCACCGTTCGGACTACGCCCAGGTAGATGCACTCGAAGACCAAGGGATTCAACCGAACACACGACACGATCCCATGACCGGCTACCGAACAGGGTCTGGATTTCCCGGCTGATCTGCGACAAGACTTCGATTCACACGTAACGCTCAGTTATTTCTCAGGGATAGTTCGGGTAACGCTCGCTCGAGTCCGGTTCCAGCGCCGGGGCCGGATTCGTCGGGAAATAGTTTTGTCTCGGGGAGGAGACACATTCATGGGGAGGACTGCGGGATGACGACGGTCGATGATCGAGGGCTCGACCCGTCCGACGCTCCGCGGCGCGCACCTGACCGTGCGCCCGCGGACGCGTCGCCCGGCACCGGTGTCAACCGGTGGAAGTGGCAGAACGTGTACGTGAAGAGGCTGTGCCTCACGGACGCGATCACCGTGGTCCTCTCCGTGATCCTGGCGCAGACCGTCCGCTTCGGCTACGAGGATCTACTCCGCGCCGGAGGTGGCGGTCAGCTCGATTACACGGTGGTATCTGCCGTCCTCATCGTGGCCTGGCTGGGCGCGCTGAGCGTCTTCCGTACGCGGTCGCGTCGCGTGATCGGTGCCGGCTACGACGAGTATCAGCGGGTCATTTCGGCGACGCTCGCCGTGTTCGGCGCCATCGCCATCATCGCGCTCATCACCAACGAGCAGATCGCGCGCGGATTCCTTGCCATTGCGTTGCCGGTCGGCCTCGCCGGCTTGCTGCTCACTCGGTGGGTGTGGCGGAAGGTGATCGCGCGCAAGCGTGCTCGGGGCGACTTCCAGACGTCGGTACTCGTTGTGGGCGGTGCCCGGGCGGTGCGGCACATGACCCGCACCTTCTCCCGTCAGGACGGGGAAGGCTATTGCGTTGTCGGTGTCTGCGTGCCCCGCTATTCGGGTGCGCCCGGTGACGTGATCGATGTCGACGGCCGGGAGATCACCGTCTACGGCGACGAACACTCCGTCGTCGAAGCGCTCGAGCTGTCGGGGGCGGACACGGTGGTGGTCACTGCCACCGAAACCTTGGGCAGCGAGGGGTTGCACGATCTGGTCTGGCAGCTCGAGCCGCTCGACACCGACCTGGTGGTCGCCACGGGTGTGGTGGATGTGGCCGGTCCGCGTATCGAGATGCGTCCGGTGGCCGGTCTGCCGCTGATCCACGTGGAAAAGCCCAGCTATCACGGGGCGAAGCGCTCGGGGAAGCGGATCTTCGATCTCGTCTTCGCCGGTGCGGCGCTGGTGGCCCTGGCTCCGGTGTTCGCGGTCGTCGCGCTGCTGATCAAGCTCGAGGATCGGGGTCCGGTCTTCTACAAGGCGGAGCGCATCGGTATCGACGGCACGCCGTTCGGGATGATCAAGTTCCGGTCGATGGTGACCAATGCCGACAAGATGGTCGACACCTTGCTGGCGCAGAACGAGGGCGCCGGCCCGCTGTTCAAGATGAAGAACGACCCGCGGGTCACCCGTATCGGCAAGGTGATGCGGCGGTTCAGCATCGACGAGTTGCCGCAGTTCCTCAACGTTATTCGCGGGGAGATGAGTGTGGTGGGTCCGCGTCCGCCGTTGCGGCGTGAGGTCGAAGCCTACGACGGTCGGGTCAAGCGCCGGCTGCTGGTGCGCCCGGGCGTGACGGGTCTGTGGCAGGTCTCGGGCCGCTCGGATCTGTCCTGGGACGAGTCCGTGCGACTGGACCTGTCGTATGTGGAGAACTGGTCGATGGTGAGTGATGTGCTGATCATCGGCAAGACCGTCAAAGCCGTGCTCGCCAGCGACGGTGCCTACTGACACAAGCTCGAAAAAGAACGGCCTCGGGGTTTCGACTCCGGGGCCGTTCTCGATCTCCGACACCCAACCGTGATTTGACTTTCCGCTGTGATGACCCGCACAGTATGTACGCACAGCGTTCGTGACGTACGCAGTGCGTACGAATTTCGATTCCTTCGGAAGGAACCTCCGGTGTCACGACGCTCATTCGAATTCGGCCGACTCCGCACTGCGGCAATAGTGGGGTCGGGTGTGCTTGCGCTCGTCCTCGCAGGCTGCAGCACCGGAGAATCCGCTGCTCAGGAGACTGTGCAGGAAACGGCGGCGTCGGACGGCTCTGCCTCGGACTCCGCCCACCCCGCGGCCGACGCCCCTGCCGAGGGCGAAATGCGCGTGACGCTGCTCGGCACGGGCAGCCCGGTGCCGAGCACCGAGCGTTACGGCATGTCCACGCTGGTCCAGGCCAACGGCCTGAACCTCGTCTTCGATGCGGGACGCGGAGCCACGGTGCGCCTGACGCAGGCCGGCGTTCCGGTCGGTCAGGTCGATGCCGTCTTCCTCACCCACTTCCATTCCGACCACATCAACGGTCTGTCCGACCTCTGGATGAGCAGCTACGTCCCGGCACTCGGTGGGCGCGAGGGCGCCTTCCAGCTCTACGGACCCGTCGGCGTCCGGAACATCGGCGACGGAATGCAGAGCACCTACCGCAACGACATCGACGTGCGCGTCGCGGACAAGGAAGTCGATCCCGCGACCACGCCGATCGAATCGCACGAGTTCGCAGAAGACGGCGTCGTCTTCGACCAGGACGGCGTCACCGTCACGATGTTCACCGTGGAGCACGATCCGGTCGGTGCGATCCAGCCGGCGGTCGGCTATCGCGTCGACTATGCGGGCAAGTCGGTGCTCCTCAGCGGCGACACCGTTCCCACCGAGAACGTCCTGAAGTTCGGTGAAGGCGTCGACGTGCTGGTGCACGAGGTCGCCGACTTCGAGGATCCGTCGGCGCTCCCCAGCGTGTACGCGCATCACACGAACCCGCAGCAGGCAGGCGACATCTTCGAGCAGACCCAGCCGAAGATGGCGGTCTACAGCCACATCGTCAACGGCATCCCCGGCCGCGTCCCCGGCATCTCCGATGAGATGCTCGTCGAACGCACCCGCGAGAACTACGACGGCCCGCTGACCGTCGGCACCGACCTGATGACCTTCCTCATCACCGGCGATGAGGTGCGCGTCGACAGCTGATCGACAGCACGGACCGAACCCCGCCGGCACCGCCGGTGGGGTTTCGCCGTGCGGTATCCGGGGTCATCTGGTCGATGTACCGCGTTTCCGACGAGGAGGATCCGACATGGCGGCCAGCGTCTCCGACCGTTTCGACATCGACGCCACACCCGAGCAGGTGATGCGCGCCCTCGAGGATGTCGAGCGCATCCCCGAGTGGTCGTCGGCCCACAAGAGCGTCGAGGTGCTCACCCGGGACGACGACGGCCGGCCGCTCCGGATCCGCATGACCCTGTCGCTGCTCGGCTTCTCCGACACCCAGACGATCGAGCATTCGTGGACGGAGAGTTCGACGTCGTGGACGCTTGTCGAGAGTGGGATGCAGCGCAGCCAGGACGGGGAGTACGCCCTCGAACAGATTACGCGCGGCACCCGGGTGCACGTCACCATGTCGCTCGAACCGAAGGTTCCGGTTCCCGGCTTCGTGCTGAAGCGCGGGCAGAAGCATGCGGTCGAAGCGGTCCGGAAGGGGCTGACCGAGTTCGTCCTGTCCAATTACGCCTGACTCGCCGTCGGCAGTTCCAGAGTGAACCGGGCTCCGCAGCCCGGTCCCTCACTGTGCGCGTGGATGCGACCATCGTGGGCTTCGACGAGTGCCCGCGCGATCGTCAGGCCGATGCCGCTGCCGCCGTGATTCCGGTCGCGGGCGGTGTCCGCGCGGTAGAACCGGTCGAAGAGGTGGTCGAGGTGATCGGGCGCGATGCCGGCGCCCGTGTCGGTCACGGTGATCTCCGTTCGGCCGCGGCCCAGGATGCGAGTGGCGACGGTGACGTTTCCTCCTGCCGGTGTGTGCCGTAGGGCGTTGTCCAGCAGGTTCGCCAGCACCTGTCCGAGCCGGTCGGGATCGACCGTCACCGGCGCAGATTCGACGACCTCGGCCTGCAACGTCACGCCTTTGCCGTCGTACTGCTCGCGCACCGCGTCGACCGCCGTGGCGACGAGGGTGCCGGTGGTAGTGGGCACCCGATGGATGCGGGTGAGGTGCTCTTCCGCCCGGGAGACCGCGGTGATGTCCTGTGCCAGGCGGTTCAGCCGGTGGGTGGCGGCTCGCAGAATCTGCCGGGTGTCGTCGTCGAGAGTGCGGACGCCGTCCTCGAGTGCTTCCAGATAGGAGTCGAGTGTGGCGATGGGTGTGCGCATTTCGTGCCCGAGGTCGGCAAGCATTCTGCGCCTTGTGGTTTCGGTGGCTTCGAGGCGTCGTGCCAGCTCGTTGAAACTGGTTGCCAGTTCGTCGAATTCGTGGCCGAGGTCGGGGCTGGGGACGCGGGTGTCGTAGCGACCTCCGGCGATCTGCGCGGTGGAGGTGGTCACCGTGTCGAGCGAACGCTGGATACGACGCGCGATGTACCAACTGACCGCCGAGGCCAACAGCACTGCGATCGCGACCGCCAGACCCCACGCGAGGACGATGGCCCAGGTGAAGGCTTCTTCGACGTGGGCGGCCTGGCTCGAATCGTGATCGATGCCCGCCTGTCCGAGATGGTCGTGGAAGATCCCGGGGGCGAGAGCGGACGCGACCAGCCATGCGCTGACGGCACATCCGACGACGACGGCGACGAGCGCGAGGAACAGGCGGGTGCCGAAACTCGTCGCGCTGGGGGAGTGGGACGTCATCGCCCTGTTCCCATCCGGTAGCCGACGCCGCGGACGGTGCGCACGAAACGTCCCTGGTTCGCGTCGTCGCCGAGTTTGCGGCGCAGATGGCCGATGTGCACGTCCACGAGGTGTTCGTCGCCCACCCAGTTCTGCCCCCAGACGGCCGCGATGAGCTGAGCACGGGTGAACACGACTCCCGGGTCCTGCGCCAGGGCAGCGAGGACGTCGAACTCGGTGCGGGTAAGTGCGACCGGCGTGCCGCGCACGGCGACCTCCCGTCCGTCGACGTCGAGGGACAGCTCCCCGAACGTCCGCGCCTCCCGCCTCGCGGACGCTACGACCCGCGCGGTGGTCCGGGGACGACGCAGCATCGCTTGGATGCGGGCCATGAGTTCGCGCGGGCTGAACGGCTTCGTCAGGTAGTCGTCTGCCCCGACGGACAGACCGATCAGGGTGTCGACTTCCTCGGTGCGCGCGGTGAGCATCACGACGTACGCGTCGGAGAAGGTTCGCAGCTGCCGGCACACCTCGACACCGTCGAGTCCGGGTAGACCGAGGTCGAGCACCAGGATGTCGGGGTCGACCTGCCGCGCGAGGGTCACGGCCTCGGATCCGTCGCCGGTGACCGTCACGTCGAAGCCGTCGCGTTCGAGATACGAACCCACCAGCTTCGCCAACGACCCCTCGTCCTCGACGACCATGGCTCGCATCCGGGCGGTCGAGCTCGGGACGGGTGCGGATCCGCCGGAAGGTCCCGTCACACGGGCAGAAGAAGGCATGGGATCCATCATCGTCACCCGCAGAGGTGCTGACGATGCGCCCGCAGATCTTGAGCAAATCTTCATGCGATCTCCATCGGATCCCGGGAGCACACCCGCGAGGGTGGACATCATGAACAAGAAGACTCTGGCTGCCGGTGCGATCGCGCTGGCGGTGACGTTCGCAGCGTCGGCGTGCAGTGATTCCGGTGGCGACGAAGCAACCACGGCGACCGCCACTTCGGTCCCGACATCCGCCGAGGCGAACTCCGCGCGGTTCGACCAGGACGATGTGATGTTCTCGCGCATGATGATCCCGCACCATGCGCAGGCCATCGAGATGAGCGACATGCTGCTGGCAAAGGACGGCATCCCGGAGCCGGTGAGGGCGCTGGCCGAGCAGATCAAGGCAGAGCAACAACCCGAGATCGAGCAGTTCGAGGCATGGCTCGAGGAATGGGGCATGTCCATGCACGGGGACGACGCTCCTGGAATGAACGGCCACATGTCCGGCATGCCACCTGTCTCGGACATGCCGGGTATGGACGACATGCCGCACATGGACGGGATGATGAGCGAGCAGGACATGCAGGCACTGTCCGACGCGCAGGGCGTCGACGCTGCCCGCCTGTTCCTGGAGCAGATGATCGTCCACCATGAGGGAGCGATCGAGATGGCGCAGGACGAGATCGAGGACGGGCAGTATCCCGAGACCGTCGAGCTGGCCCGCACCATCGCCGACACGCAGCAGAAGGAAATCGACACGATGCGTCAGTTGTTGACCACTCTGTAGCCGATCCGCGTCGTAGGTTCGTCCCGTCGGCCGAGTCAGGAGCTGTCGATGTCCCAGCAGGTGCACGAACACACGCACGAGCACGAGCACGCCGGTCACGATCGTCACGCGGGACACGGCGCCCACGGCGAGATGTTCCGGCGACGGTTCTGGGTCAGTCTGATCCTGTCGGTGCCGGTCGTGGTCTTCAGCCACATGGTTGCCGAGCTCTTCGGCTACCACCTCCCGGATGTTCCGGGTACCGAGTGGATCCCACCGGTGCTGGGCACCGTCATCTTCTTCTATGGCGGCGTGCCGTTCCTGACCGGAGGCTGGGCCGAACTGCGTTCCCGCCAACCGGGGATGATGCTGCTGATCGCGATGGCCATCACGGTGGCCTTCGTCGCGTCGTGGGCCACGACTCTCGAGGTCGGCGGTTTCGACCTGGACTTCTGGTGGGAACTGGCGCTGCTGATCGTCATCATGCTGCTCGGTCACTGGCTCGAGATGCGGGCGCTGGGTTCGGCGTCCGGTGCACTCGAAGCACTGGCCGCGATGTTGCCGGACACCGCAGAGAAGGTCACCGACGATGGTGTCGTCGAGGTGCCGTTGCACGAAGTGTCCCTCGACGATGTGGTGCTCGTGCGTGCCGGAGCGCGCGTGCCCGCCGACGGCACCGTCATCGACGGGACCGCCGAGGTCGACGAGTCGATGGTCACCGGTGAATCCAAGACCGTCACCCGCGACGTCGGCGACACGGTGGTCGCGGGCACCGTCGCCACCGACAGCGCGCTCCGGGTGCGGATCACGGCGGTGGGAGAGGACACCGCGTTGGCCGGCATTCAGCGCATGGTCGCCGATGCCCAGGCGTCCTCGTCCCGCGCGCAAGCGCTGGCGGATCGCGCCGCGGCCTTCCTCTTCTATTTCGCCGCAATCGCGGGTGCTCTCACCTTTGTCGTGTGGACGTTGCTCGGCAATCTCGACGAAGCCGTGGTGCGTACCGTGACCGTCCTGGTGATCGCCTGTCCCCATGCGCTGGGTCTGGCGATTCCGCTGGTGATCGCAATCTCGACCGAACGCGCGGCTCGCGCGGGTGTGCTCGTCAAGGATCGGTTGGCACTCGAACGCATGCGCACCGTCGACGCAGTGCTGTTCGACAAGACCGGCACCCTCACGCAGGGCAAGCATCAGGTCACCGGTGTCGTCGCGACGGCGGGAATCGACGAGGAACACCTACTCGCCCTGGCAGCTGCGGTCGAAGCCGACAGTGAGCACCCGGTCGCGCGAGCCATCGTGGCTGCCGCCGATGCCCGCGTCCCGTCGGCCGAGCGGATGGCGGTGACGGACTTCCGCTCGTTGCCCGGCCGCGGCGTGCGCGGACTGGTCGACGGTGTGGAGGTGACGATCGGCGGACCGTCCATGCTGTCGTCCCTGCAGTTGTCGGTGCCCGACGACGTCGCCGCAGTAACCGACGGATGGGTACGACGCGGTGCATCGGTGCTGCACGTTGCCTCCGACGGTCGGGTGCTCGGAGCCGTGGCGCTCGAGGACACCGTGCGCGACGAATCGCGGCAGGCCGTCGACGCCCTGCATGCGCGGGGCGTGAAGGTCGCGATGATCACCGGTGATGCCCAGCAGGTGGCCGACGCCGTGGCCGCCGATCTCGGCATCGACGAAGTGTTCGCGGAAGTGCTCCCGGAACACAAGGACGCGAAGGTCGCCGAATTGCAGAAGCGCGGGCACACCGTCGCAATGGTCGGCGACGGGGTCAACGACGCGCCTGCCCTCGCGCGAGCCGACGTCGGTATCGCGATCGGAGCGGGCACGGACGTCGCGATCGAGTCGGCCGGTGTCGTCCTCGCCGCGAACGATCCGCGAGCAGTGCTGTCGATCATCAAGCTCTCGCACGCGAGTTACCGCAAGATGTGGCAGAACCTGCTGTGGGCAACCGGATACAACGTCGTCGCCGTTCCGTTGGCGGCCGGTGTGCTGGCCTTCGCCGGTGTCGCGATCTCGCCGGCCCTCGCCGCGGTGCTGATGTCGGCGTCGACGATCGTCGTCGCGCTCAACGCGCAGACGCTCAGGCGCCTCGATCTCGACCCCGGGCACGCTACCGACGGACGAGTTTCCCGATAACTTCTCTTTTGTTGACGCGCGCGAGCGACACTTCTGTGAGACGATCTCAATCGCATAACGTATCGGAGTCGCTACGGAGGACGCGGCATCGATATACGGGGTTGTCGACGTCCGAGTGCAGGGAGGTGCTCGAGCGTCGAAGCGTCTCGGGGAGGAGACACACTATGAGGGTTCTTCCGTCATGACCACAGTTCGTCACACGAACGACGATGCTGCACATGACCTTTCGCTTATCGACACCAGTACCGGCGCTCCGGCCGGTGCTCGGATGTCCACCAGATGGGGATGGCAGAAGTCCTACGTCAACACTCTGTTCGTCACCGACGCTCTGGTCGTCGTGCTGGCTGTCACGCTCGCGCATGTGATGCGGTTCGGACAGGATTCGCTCGTCACCATGGACGGCGTCGGAACGCTGAGTTACACGCTGATCTCCGTTGCGTTCGGCGCGGCGTGGATCGCATTTCTTTCCCTGTTCCGTACCCGCTCGAGGCGGGTCATCGGCGCCGGCTTCGAGGAATATCAGCGCGTCGTTTCGGCGACGCTCAATCTTTTCGGTCTCGTTGCCATCGTGGCGCTCATCTTCCGGATGGAGCTTGCGCGCGGCTATCTCGCCATCGCTCTGCCCGTGGGTCTCGCGGGACTGCTGTTCTCCCGGTGGGTCTGGCGACGAGCTGTCGCACGTCGGCGCCGGAAGGGTGAGTTCACGACGTCGGTGCTGGTGGTGGGTGGCGCCCGCGCAGTTCGCCATATGGCCGGCACGTTCCAGCGCCGCAGTGGTGAGGGTTATCGCGTGGTGGGTGTGTGCGTGCCGCGGTATTCCGGTGTGCCGGGCGAGAGTATCGATGTGGACGGACGGAAGATCCCGATCCACGGCGACGAGAGCACCGTCGTCGAAGCGTTGCGTGCTTCGGGTGCTGACACCGTCGCGGTGACCGCCACCGAGACCCTCGGCCACGAAGGCATCCGCGACCTGCTGTGGCAGCTCGAACCCGAGCGCGCCGATCTGGTGGTGGCGACGGGCGTCGTCGATGTCGCCGGACCGCGCATCGAGATGCGCCCGGTGGCCGGGTTGCCACTGATCCATGTGGAGAAGCCGAGCTATCACGGTGCGAAGCGCAGCGGGAAGCGTCTGTTCGACCTCGCGTTTTCCCTCGCCGCGTTGCTGTGCCTGGCCCCGGTCTTTGCTGTCGTTGCGCTGTTGATCAAGCTCGAGGACGGCGGCCCGATCTTCTACAAGTCCGAGCGCATCGGTATCGACGGCACCCCGTTCGGAATGATCAAGTTCCGCTCGATGGTGCAGAACGCCGACAAGATGGTCGACAAGCTGCTCGATCAGAACGAGGGCGCCGGCCTGCTCTTCAAGATGAGAGAGGATCCGCGCGTCACTCGTGTCGGCCGGGTCCTGCGCCGGTTCAGCATCGACGAGCTGCCGCAGTTCATCAACGTTGTGCGCGGGGAGATGAGCGTGGTGGGTCCGCGTCCGCCGCTGCGTCGCGAGGTGGAGAGTTACGACGGCCGGGTCAAGCGTCGTCTGCTGGTACGCCCCGGCGTCACGGGCCTCTGGCAGGTCAGTGGCCGCTCGGACCTGTCGTGGGACGAGTCGGTGCGTCTGGATCTGTCGTATGTGGAGAACTGGTCCATGGTCTCCGACGTGCTGATCATCATGAAGACCGTGAAGGCGGTCGTCGCCAGCGAAGGCGCGTACTGACCTTCGATCGAGCGATTCTCGCCCCAAGATCAACTTCACGGTAGTGTCTCAGGCTGTCGCCGTCCCCTGCACGGTGACATCGAACCCCGCCGGAAGGTTACTCGCATGGCCTTCCGGCGGGGCTTCTGTTGTCTGTGGGCATACTTCCGCTGGTCCGGGGCAGGTCTATGCCTCAAGCGGCAGGGTGAATTCATCGGGTGATATCCGGCTCGTCAGGCTACGAAACACGAAGTTGGACCGTTGTCCAACTTGTGCAGTGGATTGTGTTCTTGCTCCTCGGTTGGGTTGTCGTGTCGATCGCCGTGGCCGTGATCTTCGGGCGAATCATTCGGGCTCGTGACCAGCGCGAGGTCCCGCCACCGTTTCCCGAAGACGGTGATACGCGATGGGAGGACGCCGGTTGAGCCGGTGATAGCTGCCTCGACGGTCTTCGGGCATCCGGCGGCGTTTGCGAGGCGGGTCTGGCGGGAAGCCGACTGTCAACGAGATCTGCACAGTTCGATGACTCCACCGATGTACAGGACGGTATTTCATGCCTGAGGAAGACGTACACACCACTAAGACCGATCAACTGAAGTTTCAGGATCCGACCACTCGCTACCCGTCCATCTCGCCTCCGAAGCAGGACCAGCCCGAGCCGGGCCTCGATGCCGACATGGTGCCCAAGGCCGACATCGGCGAGTTCTCGTATCGAGGCACGGGCCGGCTCGAAGGACGTAAGGCACTGATCACCGGTGGTGACTCGGGCATCGGTGCCGCCACGGCCATCGCCTTCGCGCGGGAGGGTGCCGACGTCGCGATCTCGTACCTGCCGGACGAGGAGCCCGACGCCAAGAACGTCGCTCGCATCATCAGCGAGAGCGGCCGTAAGGCCATCACGCTTCCCGGTGATCTGACGGATGCTTCGTTCTGCTCCGACGTCGTCGACCAGGCAGTCGAACAGCTCGGCGGACTGGACATCCTGGTCAACAACGCCGGCAAGCAGATTGCCGTCGAGGGATTGGACGACCTGCCCGACGATCAGCTCGAACAGACGTTCCAGGTGAACATCCTCGCGATGTTCCGCACCACGCGTGCTGCCTTGAAACACCTGCAGCCGGGTTCGACGATCATCAACACCACATCGATCGTGGCGTACCAGCCGTCGCCGGCGTTGATCGACTACTCGTCGACGAAGGCCGCGATCAACAACTTCACGAAGAACATGGCGACCCAGCTGGCGGAGAAGGGCATCCGCGTGAACGCGGTTGCGCCCGGACCGATCTGGACGCCATTGCAGCCCTCGGACGGTCAGCCGAAGGAAGAGCTGCCCGAGTTCGGGCAGAACACTCCGCTCGGACGGGCGGGGCAGCCGACCGAGTTGGCGCCCGCCTACGTGTTCTTGGCGTCGCCCGAATCGAGCTACGTGGTGGGGGCGACGATCCACGTCAACGGCGGTATGCCCTCGCCGTAGAACGAGCCGAAATCAACGAGTCGTGCGCGCCAGTGAATCTCCACTGGCGCGCACGACTCGTTCTGGAGTTTCAGACTGCGCTGGATACAGCGTGCCGGTAAGTGCTTCCCCGGGCTGTCGAGATCGGCACGACAGAAGCAACGTCGGCCGACGTTTCCGCCAGCGCTGCGAGGATCTGCTCGGGGCCGGCGGCGCATGTGCTTGCGCATGTGATCCCACGAGCACGGAGCTTCTGAAGAATGAGAGCTTCGACGGCGGTGCAGTAGCCGTCGAGGATGTCCTCGGTGAGGATCGCGTAGTCCACTTCGCCTTCGAAAGCGGTGGTGGTCTCGATGCCTGCGAGGTCGAGGCGCTCCTGCAACTCTGTCCACCGGTCGAGTGCGACAGCGTTTGAGGGAGTGCCGAGGAAAAGTACCCGTGCCGGTCGGTCCGAAAGCGATGATGTCGTCACAGGCTGCTCCAGGGTGCGAGTAGGTCAGGTGAAACCGAATTGCCACTCCCGGTAGGGAGTTACACCTTCACCTGTGAAATGTGTTGTTTCACACTGTGTACAGGACTCGTTCACCCTCCGCTACCCGGGCAACTATCAGGAAACACGAATGTGACAGAAGTGGTTACGATTCCGCCCAGGCGTTGGGGACTTTCGTCCCGAAATTCTGGTCCAAACACGCGAAAGCGACAATCTCCCTCGTTGAACGTTCGGGACCTCTCGGGTCGGCTACTACCTACGGGGAGGTCCGAGCGCGACCGCGCCGGGGCCGATCCCGAGCGGTAGCGCAGCGAGAACCTCGATCACCGACCAAGCAGTGATCGCAGACGTGCGTCCACTCGACGCCGGGTCGATCGCGTTCTCGAACGTCAACTTGTACCGGCCGAGCGGCGACTCCCACTCGACGACGTGCCGCGTGCTCGCAGCGGCGGGGTCGGCAATGACCACCACCTCGACCCGATCGAGTCCGAGCGTCGCGAGGGCGAGAGCCACCGACGAGTTCGAGGTTCGCGGAAAGGTCAGCGCAGCCTCTCGGGCAGATCCTCTGAAAACGGTGCGTTCTGCGTCCAGATGTTCTTCGATGCCGAGCGCGCCGGGTCGTTTGATCGTGGTGTGGGTCAGGCGTGCACCGCGGGTTCCCGCACGTGTCGCTGCGGCCAGAACATCGAAGCCGCCGATCGCGCCCGTCGGGAGCAATACACGTCCTGGTCCGGAGCCGAACGATTCCACATCGAAGCCGCGCTCGGCGAAGACGCCACACGAACAGACGATGATGTCCTTCCCGCGTTTCACCACCTCAGGTAGCAGCGTCCGAGCGGCGTCGACCGTGGCAGCTTCCACCACGATGTCGGCCGTGTCGAATGCGGCGGAGACCTCTTCAGGGCTGCTTCGTGAGTCCAACACGGCCGTGAGGCTTACGTCCGGCACCGAGCCGGCGTGCAGAGCGTCGATCACCGTCTGCCCGATCGCGCCGGCTCCGACTACGCACACTGCGATCGGACGATGTTCGATTTCCTCGGGTGCCAGTTGCCTCACGTCCTCCGCGGCATGCCGCCGCTCGTTTCCACGAAATACGGGCCCATGGTACCGAGAGAAGGAATCGGCGGTGCCTGATTCGCGACGTCGTCGTATCGCTCGCATTACCGTTCAAGGCTCGGAATGTGTTGCTAAGAGGGCAATTACGGCTTCAGTGCATTGCCGACAGCGGCAAGTGCGCTCATGCTGCCAAGAGCATCGTCTCCTGAGGTGAAGTGGGAATCCTGTGCGACGCCACTTGGCGGCATGGGCATCGCACTGCACGTCCGAGTTCGTCGTCGGGCAACCAGCCATATTCGTCGCATCGACCGCATCGTGGCGGGAGTTTCGGGCGGGGTGGTTGCAGCGACTGCCAGATCGGGATCCATGCTGCTGCGGAGCGAGCTGGGTCCCACGGTCGATGACGTTCGAGCGCGGCGCGGACAAGAGCATCTACGCCGTGAGTGCTGATCGATTGCTCGACGAGGGTGCACTTCGTCGGCGTCAGGGTGTCGAACCGTGCAGACAGGCCGGCCCGGCGGCACGCTGTGGCCAATCGGTCGATGGGAGAGGGCTGCTGCTCGCGTGTTGCATCGCGGGTCCGATTTGTCGGGTGGGGGAGTGCAGCAGGTTCATTTGTTGGTTCAAGGACGGTTCGGGTGACCTGGGTGTCACCTGGACCGTTCCCGCTCTGGTGGACACCCGGAGATGAGCGGTGAGTTCCCCCAAGATAGAGGGAGCGGATTATGGGATCTACTCGTCGGAGCTTCACTGCCGAGTACAAGGCCAACGCGGTAAGTTTGGTCATCGATGATGGCCGTGCGATCGCCGAAGTTGCACGCAGTATCGGCGTTCACGAGATGACGTTGGGGAAATGGGTGAAGAAGACTCGAGACGAGGGAAACGGTGAGTCTGACCGCCCGTTGAATGAGGACGAGCGGGCGGAACTCGAGCGCCTTCGCGAAGAAGTGAAGCACGCCCGGATGGAGGTGGAGTTCGCAAAAAAAGTAGCGACCTGGTTCGCGAAAGACCCGCGGTGAAATTCGCGGCTATCGCGGACTGGGCTGAATCCGATTCATATCCGGTCACGTTCATGTGTGCTCAACTCGGCGTATCGACTTCTGGCTACTACAAGTGGCGCGGCAAGTCGCGCTCAGCTCGAGACCTCCGAGACGACGAGTTAACAGCGCTGATCGAGTACCACTACGAGCACCTCAACGGCCGTCCCGGCGTTCGGCGCATGCGTGCGGAACTCGCCGCCGGCGGCCACCGGGTCTCGCACAAGCGGGTGTGGCGGCTCATGAAGGTCGCAGGTCTGGAAGGCCGCCACCCGAAGGCGTGGAAACGCACCACCGTCGCCGGAGACAGCCCCGTTGGGGCACCTGACCTCATCGGCCGCGACTTCACGGCGGCCGAGGCGAACACCAAATGGTGCGGCGATATTACTTACGTACGGACCTGGAACGGCTGGGCGTACCTGGCCACCGTCATCGATCTGCACTCCCGGATGGTCGTCGGATGGGCCGTGGCCGACCACATGCGAACCGAGCTGGTCACCGACGCACTGGACATGGCCATCGCTCGTCGTCGACCACCCGGAAAAGTCATATTCCACAGCGATCGCGGAACTCAATACACGTCCACCGACTTCGATAAGTACTGCACGAAAAACAATATCCGACGATCATTGGGGCGCACTGGCATTTGTTTCGACAACGCGGTCGCAGAATCATTCTTCGCGAGCTACAAGAAGGAACTCATTCACACGCGCCCGTGGCCCACTCTAAAAGCACTCAAAAAGAGCACATTCACCTGGATTGAGGAGTACTACAATAGGGCCCGACGACATTCCACACTGGGCTATTTGACACCAGCCGAGTTTGAACTAGGATTCAGAGACATATACGAACTCGCCGCTTAATTGCAGTGGCCACTTTAGCGGGAACACTCCAACCCCGCTCGGTTGTTCCTGTCACCCCGTGGCGCTTCGTCTTGGCACCTCGTTCAGAGCTGCGGGGTGACGACGTGTCACCCCGCTTCATCGACAGGTTGTACAGGACGGGCCGGCGGTCTTCGCGAGGGATTGTCGCCGCAATTCGGGCTTGATCGCCTTTGGAAATGAGGCCGAGAGCAACAAGCGCTTTCAAACAACGCTGCACCTGACGTTCACTGATGCGGGCGTACCCGGCGAGCTTCCGCACGGATGGATACGCATCCGCGCCATGCCGGGACGCATGATTGGCCAGGCCGAGCAGCACCACTGTCAACGCCGGCGCCGATGGCATGCCGGGAGGAGTTGGGGACGGAATGTCGGCGCGTTCGAGCGCCCAGGTGATCGCTTCGATGCTCACGATGTCACCTGCGCATGAGTATGCTGACGCATGTTCGACTCCTTCACAGTCGGACATCCGGCCCGTCGCGATGCCAGTCGCGGCGGGCCATCTGTTTTGAATTGTTCGCACACCCGTTCGGGTGTGGTTGATCATCTTGGCATTGGGACCGAGGGGGCGTCAACGGTCTCCGGTATGGACGACGCGTCTCAGGAAGGCGCAGATTGTCCCTCGTTCGGATGAAGATGTGAGTGATTCAAGAAAATGACGTAACGGAAGAATCGGACGCGGCGAAGATGCAGTGTCAGTGCATCTCCGATTGGGGTTCCATGAGTGAGCATCCATTGGTCGACCACACGGCCGATACGATCCAGTTCCAGCGCGTCGATGACGGTACGTTACGTCGCCACGCCCGTGCGTCTGTCGGGCCGGGGGTCGATGGTGCGGACCGGCTGCGATCGTCGGCCGGTCGTCCAGCTTCGAAGCGGGTCGTGTTCAAGGAGAGGAATGGCCCAAATTTGTGGCTTATCACCGCGATCGTCGCGTTGATGGCAGCAGTTGCGTTGTTTGTCGGAGGCGTGGCCGTGAATCACGCTCGTGATTCGACACCGACGTATCAGTCTGTCTACGTTCCGGAGAACGTACTGGGCGGATCGCAGAAGTAGCTACGCCAACGCCAAGCGTAGCGAGACCCGCCGGCAAAGGGAGGAGCCAGCGGGTCTCAGTTGCCGCCAATTCCCCGAGAGGGGAAGAGGCGTGTTGCGGGGAGGCAACACATTTGAGAGTTTAAACCAGAACCGGTGCCATGCGGCACATCGAGGTAGGACCTAAGTCCCATCGTTAGGACTTGACCGCATCTCGCTCAGTTTGGCGCCTGAGGTATCCAGATCCAGCCGCTCTTGAAGCCACTTCCGGAGTCCATCGCCGTATTCCTCGCTGTCAAGTGCCGCATCGACGGCTGCGCGGAGGTAGCCACCCGGGTTCCCTAGATCGTGGCGGGTGCCTCGATGTACGACGACGTGAACCGGATGCCCTTCTTCGATCAGAAGGGCGATTGCGTCGGTAAGCTGAAGCTCTCCGTCGGCACCGGGCTCGATGCGACTCAGTGCATCGAAGACCTCGCGGTCCAGGAGGTATCGGCCCGCGGCGGCCAACGTTGACGGAGCGTCGGCGAGTGCCGGCTTCTCTACCATTCCACGGACCCGCAGAACATCCGGATTCGCGGCATTAGGTACTTCCTCGACCTCGAACACGCCGTACGAACTCACCTGACTCTTCGGAACGTCGATAGCGCATAACACGCTTCCACCACGCTTGGCACGCACGCGAGCCATGGTTTGCAGGATGCCGCTCGGATGAACGACGTCGTCCGGTAGAAGAACTGCGACAGCGTCCTCGTTCGGTTCGAGCGCAGCTTCCGCGCAGCTGACCGCATGGCCCAAACCGAGCGGTTTCTCCTGGACCACCGACTCCACTGTTAACAGATTGGGCGCACGCCGCACCTTTTCAAGAAGTTCGATCTTGCCTTTCGATTGAAGGTGTGACTCGAGGTCAAAGTCGTCGACGAAGTGCGCTATGACGCCGTCTTTTCCAGGAGAGGTCACGATGAGAAGTCGTTGAGCTCCCGATTGGGCCGCTTCTGTCGCAACGAGTTCGATGCCTGGAGTGTCAACGACCGGCAGCAATTCCTTAGGTACTGTCTTGGTCGCAGGCAAGAAACGGGTCCCCATACCAGCAGCGGGCACGATCGCAGTACGGAACCCTTTAGGTGCCTTCAAGGCGCTTTCCACAATGAGTAGCCCTTCCTTTGAGTACTCAGCTGAGCTGAGCTTCCCGAATCGAGTACCTTTCAAACCTGATGAGGCTAGGGTTCGCTCATTTGTCATGTTGAGGGAGCAATTCTGAAGCCGGGCAACTGGATGGGAGAATGATAGCGCCGATTGCAAGTGATCGCGACTCGGGCTCCCATGTAACTGCAAAGGTCGTGTTGATTTCAAAAATCAGATTCTCTCAGGAGAATATAAGCGCAGTCGCTAACTTGAAATTTCGTAAGAACTTCGACACTGTTGCGAAATTTTCCGCAGATTGAACGAAATTAAACGGCGATAGATGTCCACATGGGATGAGCTTGTGTAAGCACGAACATTATCGCGTGATATGGCCGAAGGGAGGGCGAAGTTGTCGAGGGAGCGCCGGAGGGGCGCGCCAAAGTTGCGGCAGGGTCTGCGTCCCCTGAGCGAGCTTGTTCGTATCCCAGGCGCCGATGCTGCGTTCACTCTCTTTGGTGAGACGGAACAGATTTCCTTTTGATTCCGAGAAGTTTACTCGAAGTCAGCGAGGGTATACGTCCTGATCACTCGCGAAAGGTACGAAGTCCTCATGCGCTGTACAGTCTTTGGAACCGGGTATCTCGGCGCAACGCATGCAGCGTGCATGGCCGAACTTGGGCACGAGGTGATGGGTGTTGACGTCGACCCGAGCAAGATCTCCAAGTTGGAGGTGGGAGAAGTTCCCTTCTACGAACCGGGGCTGCAAGATATGCTGCAGCGCAACGTCGACAGTGGCCGCCTGTCCTTTTCTACTTCGTATGAGGAAGCTGTAGGTTTTGCAGATCTTCACTTTATAGCCGTAGGTACACCGCAGAGGCGGGGTGAATACGCGGCAGACCTCACACAACTTCTGTCGGTGGTCGACCGCTTGGCGCCCTTGCTTACCGAACCTGCTGTACTTGTGGGAAAATCAACGGTTCCGGTCGGTACGGCTGAAATGATTGCGGAGCGCGCGCGCAAACTGGCGCCTGTCGGCGGTGCTCTTGAAATCGCTTGGAACCCGGAGTTCTTACGGGAAGGATTCGCCGTACAGGATACTTTGACGCCCGATCGACTAGTGATCGGGCTTGCGTCAGGTCTCTCTGGGCGTGCCGAAGATTTATTGCGTAAGGTCTATCAGAAATTGATCGACGAAGAAGTTCCGATAATAATAACCGACCTCGCGACGGCCGAGCTTTCCAAGTCCGCGGCCAACGCGTTCCTGGCGACGAAAATCTCTTTTATCAACGCAATTTCCGAAATTTGCGAGCCAGCAGGTGCGAACGTAAGTGATTTGGCAAATATACTCGGATTGGATCCTCGGATCGGGCGCAGTTTCCTGACCAGCGGATTGGGTTTTGGTGGCGGGTGCCTTCCAAAGGATATCCGTGCCTTGATGGCTCGTGCAGGTGAGCTGGGTGCCAGTGAAGCCCTTCACTTCCTTCGCGAAGTAGACAGCATCAACATGCGTCGTAGAACAAAGATGGTGGAGCTTGCACGCCACGCATGCGGAGGCTCGGTGCTCGGTGCTCGACTCGCAGTTCTGGGTGCCGCTTTCAAACCTCGGTCTGACGACGTTCGTGATTCCCCTGCTCTAAGTGTAGCCGGGCAACTTCAACTCGAGGGGGCTGCCGTCTCCATATTCGACCCGCAGGCAATGGATAACGCACGTCGGGTTTTTCCTACACTGAATTATGCTACGAGTTCGTTTGAGGCGTGCGAGAGGGCGGACGCCGTCCTTGTGCTAACTGAATGGAGCGAGTTCAAAGATCTCGATCCTTCCGAATTAGCGACGACCGTGCGTTCACGCGTAGTGCTTGATGGTCGGCAGTGTTTGGAGCAAGCGCGGTGGGAGGATGCTGGATGGAGGTATCTCGCTATGGGGCTGCCAACCATCAACCGATAGGTACGTCGGCCCAATCTCCATACACCCCAATCGATTAGATCTCAAGAACGCGCTCGGTGCGGCTGTAGGCGGCCTCGGTGGCCCGTTTCTGTGGCGTCCACCACTGCTCGTTGGCGCGGTACCAGTCGATGGTCGCGGCCAGGCCCTCACGGAAGTCGCGGTAGCGGGGCGCCCAGCCCAGTTCGGTGCGCAGGCGGGTCGCGTCGATGGCGTAACGCAGGTCGTGGCCGGGGCGATCGGTGACGAAATCGAACTCGTCACGGCCCTTGCCGCACAGCTCGAGGACGGTTTCGACGACGGTGCGGTTGTCGGTCTCCCCGTCGGCGCCGATCAGATAGGTCTCGCCGAGCCGGCCGTGTTCGATGATCGTCCACACGGCGCTGTTGTGGTCGTCGACGTGGATCCAATCCCGCACGTTGGTGCCGGTGCCGTAGAGCTTGGGGCGCACACCGGTGAGCACGTTGGTGATCTGGCGGGGGATGAACTTCTCCACGTGCTGATACGGGCCGTAGTTGTTCGAGCAGTTGGAGATGGTCGCGCGGACGCCGAACGAGCGCACCCAGGCGCGCACCAGCAGATCCGAGCCGGCCTTGGTCGACGAATAGGGGCTCGACGGGTTGTAGGCGGTGGCCTCGGTGAAGCGGGCGGGGTCGTCGAGGGCGAGGTCGCCGTAGACCTCGTCGGTGGAGATGTGGTGATAACGCACGTCGTACTTGCGGACGGCCTCGAGCAGCGTGAAGGTGCCCACGAGATTGGTCTGCACGAACGGTGCGGGGTTCGCCAGCGAGTTGTCGTTGTGGGATTCGGCGGCGAAGTGCACCACCAGATCGGTGTCGGCGACGAGCCGGTCGACGAGGTCGGTGTCGCCGATATCACCTTCGACGAAGGTGATCGTGTCGGCGACCGGGTCGAGGGAGGCGCGGTTGCCGGCGTAGGTGAGCTTGTCGAGCACGGTGACCTGCGTGTCGGGTCGTTCCGCGACGGTCTGATGGACGAAGTTCGCGCCGATGAAACCGGCACCACCAGTCACAAGCACTCTCATGTTGCCAACCTCCATCTGTTGCCTCAACTCGCCGGTATCAATCCGCAATGAAAGACTGCGTGTATGCGTGGAATCATTCTCGCCGGGGGGACCGGATCGAGACTTCATCCGATCACTCTTGGTCTCAGCAAGCAACTTGTACCAGTGTTCGACAAGCCGATGATCTATTATCCATTGTCGACTCTCATGCTGGCTGGCATTCGTGACATCTTGATCATCACTACCCCGCACGATTCCGACCAGTTCCGGCGCCTTCTTGGAGACGGATCTAGGTTCGGGGTCAACCTGACCTATCGTGTTCAACCCGAACCAAACGGGCTTGCACAGGCTTTCGTCCTTGGTGCCGAGCACATTGGCAACGACTCAGCAGCGCTTGTGTTGGGTGACAACATCTTCTATGGGCCGAGAATCGGTTCGCAGCTCGCTCGATTCGAGTCAATTGAGGGTGGTGCTGTCTTTGCATACCGTGTATCGGATCCAAGCGCATACGGTGTGATCGAATTCGATGATCGTGGCCGCGCGATCTCTCTAGAAGAAAAGCCCAAGACACCCAAGTCGCCATATGCGGTACCTGGCCTCTACTTCTATGACAACGACGTGGTTGACATCGCCCGCAATCTGACTCCCTCCGATCGCGGTGAGTACGAAATCACCGATGTTAACCGCGCCTATTTAGAGGCAGGAAAACTGCAGGTCGAGGTTTTGCCGAGAGGAACTGCATGGCTCGACACCGGAACCTTCGATTCGCTGCTCGACGCGTCCAACTACGTGCGTACCATCGAGGACCGGCAGGGACTGAAGATCGGCGCGCCTGAAGAAGTCGCGTGGCGTCGAGGATTCATTACAGACGACCAATTGCGGAGGTTGGCCCAGCCGTTGGTCAAGTCGGGCTACGGAAAGTACCTCCTAGAACTCCTCGACCGAGAAGGGCGATGACGATGCGTTACCGCGAACTATCAATTCCAGGCGCGTACGAGATTACGCCTCGACAGTTCGGTGACGACCGGGGCGTGTTCCTCGAATGGTTCAAGCAGGAGACCTTCACCGACGCCGCCGGCCGTCCCCTGGAGTTGGCGCAGGCGAACTGCTCGGTCTCCGCCGCCGGGGTGCTGCGCGGCATCCACTACGCGGATGTCCCTCCCGGACAGGCGAAGTACGTCACGTGCGTGTCGGGGTCGGTGCTCGACGTCGTCGTCGATCTGCGGGTGGGGTCGCCGACCTTCGGGCAGTGGGATTCGGTGCGGCTCGACACGAAGGACCGGCGCGCAATCTTCCTGTCCGAAGGCCTCGGCCACGGTTTCCTTGCACTCGAGGACAACTCGACCGTCGTCTACCTGTGCTCGACGGGCTACAACCCCGACCGGGAGCACGAGGTGCACCCCCTCGATCCTGACATCGGCATCAACTGGCCTACGGTCGGATCTGGGGGCTCTTCACTTGAGTTCGAACTGTCCGCCAAAGACAAGAGTGCACCAGGGCTAATGGAAGCACGGGACGCCGACCGCCTACCGTCGTGGCCAAAGTCACCTGAGCGTTGAGAGTAGCGGCTCCGCGAACCGCAGGCTGGCGCGCGCGACAGTGCAGTCGGACGCAATCGATATCGTCTCGAACCGGGCCGAGCGACGGACATGGCGAGGAACAAAAGCGGCGCGAGCTTCTGGCAACGAGCGCTTCCCTGCGCTGCTTGAAGTTCAGATCTCCCAGGCTGCCACAGCTGGTAGGCGACTGCACCGCTGGCGAGTATGGGTGATGTCCACTCGCGTCACCAAGGCACAGGTTCTTGTGACATGGGACACTCTGTAACCTGTATGCCCACTCAAGAAAAAATCTAACCGCTAACGTCGGTGCAAAAGTGCCATTTACATGCGGTAATGGCGCCCTCGAAGCCTCCGCTTATCGTTCCTGCTCTGCGCTCAAGTTGCCAAACGCTCCGACCCCCACAATGCTGGTATCTAGTGCACACTACCAGCAGGTAGATGCATGAGCAGTGGGCGTCATCTGAACCCTGCGCATACTCCTGGGGAGGAAGTGTGTGCAGCCACACAGAGTGGCGCAATCAGTCCACGAGGTCGGAAGTACCGTTTCGGGGAGGGAACACATGGCAGTCGACGTTCTGCCAACTTGGAGTATTTCTCGGGCAGAGGTGGAGCCTCGGAAGGCATCGCGCTATTGCGGAACCCGCGTCCTCGGCGAGCCTGCCAACGGATGTGCCGTCGCGCAGGTGCGCAGGATAGGGGTGCCAGGTAGGACTAAGACGCCGCGTATAGCAGCGTGTGTCCGATTCATACGGAGGGAACAACCCGAACGGGCTCGGCCTTTGCTCCGCCTACTCAATGTATCGCGGTAGTTCGTCTTCATGGCTCTCACCTGCTCACCGACCGTTCCTTTGTGCAAGCACAATCGTGCAAAAATTTTGTCTTTGGGGCGAGATGTGCTCCATCACACGGCGAAGGCTTCTACGTGACTGACCTAATTACAGTGGTTTATCCCGACGACCGTGGGGTTCGGATCTGGGGCGACCTTGCGTCAAATACTGAGGTGCCGGGACAGTGGCCTTATGGACTGGAGGCCATGAGGACTGCCGCGAGCCAGGTCACCTACAAAGATGTCCCCTCCGTCCCATCTACCGGGAAAATCGCCGCAATATTCGGTATGTACCCAAACGCTCGACGAGTCCCTTCTGGGACTACTTCGCTCACTTGGGATGAAGGGGCTGCGCAAAGGATGCTCTATCATGCGCCGGCCGAGAAAATGTACTCGGGCGTTATCTGGTCAACTGACGAGATAATGCGGAAAGAAAACAAACTCCGGAACAAGGCTATGAGAAGCGGGCTTCGGCGGATGGACGGATTGTGGTGTCTGTCCAAAGCACAAGTTCATCCATTAGCTGACTGGCTCGACGTGTCCCCTCAGAAGATCGAGTACCTACCTTTTGGCATCGATCACGAATACTTCAAACCGGACCTTTACCCTCCGGAACCAATGATTCTAAGCGTAGGAAACGATGCTGATCGAGACACAAGAACGCTTTTTCAAGCGATGTATAAGATCCACAGCAAGTTTCCTGATATCCGTATTGTTGTACAGACGAACAGTAATTTGACCGCCCCCGAGGGTGTGCAAAAAATTGCCCGCGTGCCTCATGCCGATCTCAAGAAATTGTATACACGCGCCGCAGTCGTCGTTGTCGCGACGCGAATGAACCTTCACGGTTCAGGCATGACAGTTGCGCTTGAGGCAGCAGCAAGCGGACGACCGGTAGTAATTACCGCAACCCCTGGAATCGACGACTATGTTGACGATGGGGTTACGGGATACCTAGTTCCTCCTGAAGACGCAGATACGCTGGCCAACAAGGCAATTTCGATCCTTCGTGACCCCGCCGCAGGGGCACAAATGGGGCTCCAGGGTCGCCGACGGATCGAAGAGTATTTCAATACCCGTAGGATGGCGAAGGACCTTGTCGCGATGGTGGGAGTTTAAGGTGCGATTTCCCACGCGATGGTGCAAGTGGGCGAGTGGTGCTCCGTTTCCGAAAAAGATAATTGATACGCGAACGTCTAGCGTGGCCACCGAAGTCGCTGATTCGAATGAACGAACTCCGCAAACACGAGTTGTTTCCATTTCCATGTACGTGCCGTATGAAGGCATTCAGAACGCGGGGGGCGAATATATCCGCCGGCACCTAGACGAGGTGTCAAAGGGGTCGAAAACCAGTGTTATCGCGTTCGCAACGCCGGAGAACATTCAAGGGGCTTCCAAGGTCGACCCGCCTTCACTCGATGTGATCTTAGTAAACCAGCCGCTATGGGGAAAGGGCCTCCTGACGCGAGCGTTAAAGAGAGTTATCCGCAAGCTTGCGCCTATCCTACCTCCCCTCGATTTCGCAATCCGATTCATGCTTTCGCCGGACGTGCGTGCCGCGTTGCGGGAAGCTGACGTCGTGGAATTCCAACACACGGAGCTATTTGTATTCGTTTACTTCTCTCGAATTTGTGCTCCTGATGCTAGATTCGTCGGAGTTGTTCACGACGTCATCAACGAACGTCTTGTTCGGCTCATGGAAACAAAGGGGTTGTACGGAAGAACGATCGGGAAAGCGGTGACAGCTTTCTGCCACACTATAGAACGAGTAACATGCTCAAGCATGGACGAGCTATTGGTGTTTAACTCTGATAGTAAATCAAAACTCGAAAATCTAGGTGTGAATTCGCGTTTTGTTATCGCTCCACCTCCGCTGGACACGCCGGCAATGCCGCTCCTCGAAGGACCGACGCAGCGTAGTGCCTCCGCTCCCCGCATACTATTCGTCGGGGCATTCGATCGCGCCGAGAATCAGCAAGCGGCCTTATGGCTTATGGACTCTATTTGGCCGAAAATCCTCCAGAAGTTGCCGGAAGCGCATTTGGATATCGTAGGAGCAAAACCATCTACCGAAATGTTGCAAGCGGGTAGAAAATCCCCAAACGTTACAATTACCGGATACGTGGACACACTTGACCCGTATTACCAATCAGCATCCGTGACTGTCGTCCCTCTACTGAGAGGCGCGGGTGTCAAGTTTAAGACAATTACTGCCATGCTGTGGGCAGTTCCCGTGGTATCGACACCAATCGGTGCAGAGGGAATCCTGAACAGTGATTGCTATCTCGCCGTGACCTCGGACACGGTGACGTTTGCCGAAGCCGTGGTAAGAGCCCATATTGATCGGGAGCACGCGACAAAAACTGCTGAACGCGCGCTGCTCCAAGCAAGAAGTATCTATACGCAGCAGGCGCACGCGTACGCCATTGCGGGAATTTACCCCAACATAAAGGCGTCTCTCTTATGAGCGCACCGAATACTCCCGAGAAGAACGACACGACCGTCTCTAGTGGGTCGGCGTCGCGATTATCTCTTGGACGGCTCGCCACCCGTGGCGCAGTAGTAAGTGGCGGAGCGCAGATTGGGCGCTTCGTCCTTCAATCGCTGGGGATAGTTCTGTTAGGTCGGATCCTTACGCCGGCCGACTACGGTATATTGGCAATGATTATCGCAATTGTCGGGATCGGGGAAATTATTCGAGATCTCGGACTCTCCTCCGCGGCCGTCCAAAGCAAAGAGTTGAGCCAAGATCAACAAAGCGTACTTTTCTGGATCAATACAGCGATTGGCTTCGTCCTCTTCGTAGCCCTGTTTATTTCGGCACCTTTAATCGCTGCCTTCTATAATCATCCTGAGATATCTGACGTTGTGCGACTGATATCGTGCACTTTCGTGATTAATGGAGTCGCGTCGCAGTATCGTGCGGGTCTTGTCCGTGACATGAAATTCGGGAGAATTTCGGGCATTGAAGTAGTCGCGCAGAGTGTTGCCCTTGGTCTGGCTGTGGTGATGGCTTTAAGTGGCTGGTCGTATTGGTCCCTGGCTTGGCAGCAGATCATCCAAGCGGGTGTGATCCTAGTGGGGCTAATTTTCGTTGCTCGTTGGCGCCCGAGTTTTCCGTCGCGAGGCACCAAGATCGCTACCCAGTTGCGCTACGGAACCAACTTCGCGCTGACACAATTGGTAATTTATACGAGCACCAATATTAGTTCGGTTCTTCTTGGAAAAAGGTTTGGTGCGGAGCCGCTGGGACTTTATAACCGTGCATATCAATTATTCTCGTTGCCAATGAATCAATTGACTGCACCTGCGACGAATGTTGCGCTCTCAACGTTGTCGAAAATCCAGGACGAGACGGACAGATTTAATCAGTTCGTACTACGAGGGCAGCTGGTACTCAGCAGCCTTATCATCTGTGGTTACGTGTGGGCATTCACTCAGGCCGATTCGCTTGTAAGCTTAGTTCTTGGCGACAAATGGAGCGGAATGACACCTCTGCTGCAAATATTCATTATTGGCGGCGTATTCCAAATCTTGAGCTTTTCGTCTTACTGGATATTTTTGTCCAAGGGATTGACGGGGTCAAACTTGAGGTTTGCGCTACTGACCAGAAGTGGCCTCATCGTGCTGGTGGTCCTTGGGTCATTGAACGGGATACATGAAGCGGCAGTCGCGTACGCGATTGGCGTTGCGATTATTTGGCCCTTGGGGCTCACTTGGTTGCGTGTATTGCACGGAGTCAGTGTATGGCCCTTGTTCTTGACAGGTGTTCGAACCGTCACCGCCTACGCCATGGGTGGGCTCGGCGCGTATGTTGGATCAACGGTTTTCGAAACTGATCTGGTGAGTCTTCTCATGTCGCCCCTTTTCATGGCCGTGTCACTACTTGCTGTCGCGGCTGCGTGGCCAGCCTTCCGCCGGGATGTGTCGATGATTTTCAAGACGACAACGCTAATTGGCCGGAGCAAGTAAATGGCGGGTAGGAGGTTGTTGTGAAAGCATTTTGGTGGTCACCAATTCGTATGCCTAGGACGATTCGGGAGGAGGTCCGCGGGTCCTCTGTGATGTGGGCCCGTCAGTCCGCCCGGACTGGCCGGCCTTTCACGAACTTTGGCGATGAACTTTCGAGGTACGCCCTTGAGTACGCATTCAGAACAAAGATTTCTTGGTCTCGTCCCCAGTCCGCGGATATATTGGGCATTGGATCGATTTTGGATTTCTACCTCCTCGCTGGTGCGCGAGGGGCAGTAGTCTGGGGAACGGGTTCCCGAGATGGAAACGTGTCGCACGACGGTGAGGCGCGTGCGTTGCAATTTTCGAAAGTGCTAGCTGTACGTGGTCCCCGGACACGAGACGCTCTGGGGTGTTCTGACCGCCTGCCGATGGGCGATCCCGGTGTTCTTGCGGCGAAGCTGGCAGCTGATGGACGGCGGCGTAGCAAGGTTGCTCGTCGCACTCTCTTACCGCACTTTAGGTCTTGGTCGTCGCCCGAGGGTGTCGCGTGCATCAAGGAAGCGTCGAAGGAGGGGTTCAGTATTATCTACCCCACAGATTCACCGACGCGAGTGATCCGAAAGATCATGGACTCGGACGTACTTCTATCCTCTAGTTTACATGGGATCATTGTTGCGCACTCAGTGGGAACTCCCGTGATTCCTGTCAATTTGGAGCGCGACGGCAGCGAATCTCGCTTCAAATTTGAGGATTATTTCGCTACAGTTAGAAGCGAGTATAAACCGCTCGACTTGAAGGAAGTCCTGAGTCCGCGGTTCGTGAAATATGCCGAGGAAAGCGTAGCGTCGGCTCCCGATTTTGAGGAGATAACCTCGCAAATTGCTGACGCGCTTATTTCCGTCGCAAGGAGGGCATAAATGAAGTCTTCGTATCTCGATTCCGAATCTCGATTGAACGTTTCGGACTCCGTAGCTGCGGTAGTAGTCCACCATAAGAGCCTTGCGACTATCGGCGACACAATCGGCGCACTGACTCAGGCAGGTTTGTCGCCACAAAATATTGTGGTTGTCGACAATAGCGAAGACCAGACGACGTTCGACAGCCTGAAGCTCGAGCTCCCGGATGAGGTTCTCCTCGCTGCATGTCCAAATGATGGGTACGGCGCGGCTGTGAACTTTGGAGTGCGCTACCTCGACGCGGTAGGGCGGAGACTTCCGTTTACACTTATATCGACACACGAATCGCTGCCTGACGAGGATGCAGTCGCAGTTCTGGCAAGGGTGCTGGCTGACGATGACACGTTGGGGGTTGTAGGCCCGCTCCTCATAACCGGCTCCGACAGAGACGTTGTCTGGTCCGCCGGCGGGTACCTCAGTCGGCTATTGCGAGTTCCTCGACATAGGCGCCACCTCGAAGCCGTGGAACATGTGTGCGGAAGCGGTGGTGACGCCGTCCGACGTGTGGACTGGCTCGATGGAGCCTTCTTGATGTACCGCTCGTCGGTGCTGAAAGCATGTGCCGTGGACGAGGACTACTTCCTGTATATGGAAGAGGTTGACCATCATCTCTCCCTGGCCCGCCACGGGTATGGGGTGGCGATTGCGACGGATGCGCGCGTCTGGCAATCGTCCGCCGGACTCCCACCGTATTGGTCCGCGAGGAACACCTACCGCTTTCAGCGTCGCCACGGTTCGCCGCTTAGCCGTCTGCTCACTCCTCGTTATGCATACGCGCGGACCGCACTCGCGGGGTTGCGTCATTTCGATCAGCGGACCGTCTTGCGCTTGCGACGCTTACGAGAAGGTTGGAATGTACGGGACATGGCGCCCAAGGAGGCGGGTCTTGTCATCGTCAATCCACTAGAAAAAGCTCTTGCTCACTACGTCGGCGAACTTGAGGCGACTGTAAACAAGCTCGGAGTAGATACCTCCGTACTTGCAACCTGCGAGCCGTCAGCCACGGGTGGCGGACGTGTAAGGTGGCTCGCTCGTTACGTCGCTCTCTTGATGAAATCGCGAAAGATCGCGCGAAAGAATGGCGTCCGTGCTCCGGTTATTGTGACATGGCCAGTTCTCGGTTACATAGATGTGCTACTTGTGCGAGTACTCGCTGGCCCACATGCTTGGGTAGTTATGCATGACCCCCGCCCCCTCGTAAGAAGCGCGGGATACGGACGAGTGGTGCGGTGGTGCGTGCGGCTATACGGCGCACGATGGAAGATGATCGTGCATAGCGAGCGCGCTCTTGCACATGTCAGAGAAGATTCCGGAACGCAGAATGCAATTAATTTACCGCATCCAATTCTGCACAACTCTCGCGGAAGTGATGTTACAAGGACGCGAGATGTACGAGTTTTCGGGCAATTCAAGCGCGACCGAGACTTGTCCGCCCTTGAACATATTCCCAAACATTGTCCAAGCGAAATCTCATTCGAAATACATGGCCGTGGATGGCCTGAAATATCAGGTTGGAGGGTGAGGGACAAGTTTATCCCAGAAACAGAGTTGGATGAACTCCTGCGGAGTTCCGGAGCTGTATTGATCCCGTACAAAAGGTTCTATCAAAGCGGAATTGCAATACGATGCTTAGAAAACGAGGTGCCGTTCGTCGGTCCCGCAGATAGTTCTCTGTCTGATTTGCTCGAGGAGTGCTCACCCCTTCTCGTGGCGAATGGTGACTGGGTGTCCGCGGTGCAGGCTGCTCTGAACCTTCCCAATGACTCTATGAGAAAGTTTTCTCGCAGGTATGGTGAGCGGTGCTTATATGGCTGGCAAGCATGGCTGCGGATCGTCGACGGGAGGCCGCCCAGTGTGGTCGGTCGAGAACCCCGGAACACCGAAGTAGAGGCTTCCAATGATTACTGAGCTATTCGAGCTTGCGCTACTGGCCGCGGCAGTTCTGGCGGTTGGCATTTTCGCCTATGGTGCGCGGCAGCTTCCTGCTTTCGTGCTTGGAGTATTCTTCCTGTCGATATTTGCATTTTCGCGTAGCATATTTCGTATCGGTGCGCCTACAAGCCACGTTGGGATTACCTCTAGCGTGCCAAGTGTATGGATTTATTCCTTAGTCCTGGTGGCTGTGGCGCTCGTCTCCTTCGCGGCTGCGCGAAAGATAATTCCAGCTCCGTGGGTGCCGGCAATACTATTTGTTACTCTCGGTGCCGCATTTGTGTGGCCCGCAAGTCCGGCCGTCATTTCGGGTAGTCTGCACTATCTGTGGGCTGGCCTTGCGGCTGGTATGGGAGGGCTTTTCGCTGGGCGATTATTGCGGGGGTACGCCGAACTTGCGTGGGTCATCTTCGGGGTAGCGGTGGTCGAGGCTGCGTTTTCCGTTTTTCAAATGTTTGGGACGGCGACTGCGCTTACTCAACTCTTCGCTGTGAATGAAGTTACTTCGGAAACAACTGCAGGACGGATCTCGGGTACAACGGACCATCCTGGGACGCTGGGAAAGCTGGTCTTCCTGCTCATCATGGTTGCTCTTCCTTTGTTGGGAGCCGAGCGACGCGATATTCGGCGGCTTGGTGCAGCATCACTCGGCCTGTTCGCGATTCCTCTCGTTTTTTCCGAGGGACGGGCGAATTTTGTTGCTGCCTTAACGCTGCTATTGGCATGGCCCATCGTATCGGCTGTTACCAAAGCGAAATCTAATTTTGGACCTAAGAAGGCGGTTGTCGCGTTCTTTGCGGGACTCGTTGCGATTTCATCGTTGGGTATCTACCTCGCTCGGTTCAGCGCAGATCCCATGGGCGGCCCCCGTGAACATCTTATGGAAGTCGCGTTGAAGCAGATCGAATTGCGTCCTTGGATCGGTACGGGTCCGAATTTATATATTCCGGTTGTCGGCGCATATGATCCGTTGACCGCGAACGGTTGGCCAGTTCACAATGCGGTGATATTGGCGGTTGCTGAGCTTGGATTGATAGGCGGATTTCTCGTCTTCGTCCCCTTTCTTATAGTAACAGGTAAGGCATTTAAGTTGAGGGCAGCGTCGGGTTATTCGGGTGAATATGCACGGGTATGGTTATCAGCGATACCGGGGTTTGCGGTCATTGCGTTCACCGGATGGGGACTCTTGGGAGGGTCCACCTTTGTCCTATTTTCCTTCGTCACGGGATTTTTCTGGGTCGTTTTGAGTCGAGAATGGAGTGGAGAGAGTTATCTTAATTCTTCCCCAAATTTGACGCGGGGCCGCCATGAGGGGGAGCCCTCTGCGGCGCGCTCCTAAGCAGGCTACTGCTGTTCCGGGCTGATTGTATAACTTGACTTGCTTTGTATAACTTGACTTGCTCGCTCTAGAGAGGTTGCAGGGATGACCACTGATTTCGACGATGCGATTTCTGGGATTCAAGAACATACTTTGAACGTTCTTAAGGAGTTTATAGATCCGAGCCAGGAAGTCGCGCTATTGGATTTTCCAAACCACCAGAATGCCGGTGACTCCCTAATATGGCAAGGAACTCGACGTTATCTCAAGAGACTCGGTGTTAAGGTTGGATATGTTGCCGACTCCTCTCGTTACGATCCGAGTCTCCTTCGAAGGAAGGTTCGCGTAGGTCCGGTTCTGATACAAGGGGGAGGGAATCTTGGTGACCGGTGGACGCATATGCAGCGCTTCCGTGAGCGTGTCATTGAAGATTTTCCTGATCGAACGATTATTCAGTTGCCGCAGAGCATCGATTTCGGTCCAGGATATGCTCTCGAGCGAGCTCAGAGAATATTTTCTGGACATCCTGATCTTACGCTGCTCATTCGTGACAGAGTCGGAGTGGAGCGAACTAAGGAACTATTTCCGACAGCGACGGTGAAGTTTTGCCCAGATCTCGCATTTGGAAACGGCTCGATCCAACAGTCGTGTATTCGGAAACCTCAAAGTCCAAGACGGGATTTGGTTTTGCTTCTTCGACAGGATAACGAAGCTAAGTCCCACGGTTTTCCAACTCCAGAGAAAGCAAGTTACTTGAAGGCGGAGTGGGGTCTCCGTGGAAAGGCTGGGCTTCTTTGGAAAGTTTTACATGTCCCTGGCGCAATCTCGAAGAGGATTCCGGGTGTTGCTCCCTTGCTCTACCCCGCCGTTGCGGCGGCGTACGAGTACCAGGCGAACCTCAACGTTCGGACGGCGTGTAAGATTTTGCTTTCAGGACGAGTGGTCGTGACTGATAGGTTGCACGCCACTGTGCTCGCCTCGCTATTGCAAATACCGGTCGTTGCGATGGACAACGAAACGGGCAAGGTGGGTGCGATCTATCGCGATTATCTGCACAAGATGCCGAAAGTGAGTTTTGCAGGGAGTTCGGATGAGGCATTGGCCCTTGTGGAGAGGATGTCTTGCCCCTGATTTCCTTCCGCTTATCGATCGTGAATTGCATGAACCTAAATAGGGAAAGCCTGTGATTCGGAAGACGGTCGTGCAGTATACGCGTCGGTATGTCGGATCAAGAGACGTTGGATCTGGAGTCCGGCCCGTCGATATGCCATACCCTCCTTGCGGGTGCTATCCGGCTCCGTCCGCTAGCAGGCCGGTCAGCTGACAGGTCTGCCAGCTTATGGGGTATGAACCCCGTGGAGCCGGCGTACCCACGTCTTCCTGAATGAGTTCACTAGCTGTTGCGGGTCATGACGTTGTAGACACCACCAGGGGCTGACGAAGGCGGACGGGCCTTCCGACGGCAGGATGGGAAGTACCACCAACTCATCCGCCGAACGAAAGAACCCGTCCGTGCTCCACCAACTTGTTCAATTTGGTGCAGGCGTCGTGGTCTGCAGCCATGATGTCCGAGGCGGTGGTCGGGCAACGCTCATGCTCCACCTGTCGCCCGTTGCGGGTCGACTCAGTTACGGCATGCGGTCCGGCCATCTCCGCCGCGGGGAGTGGCTCGAGAGAGGTCTGCATAGCCGGAAGTTGGTGTGCCCTCCTCGCTCATCGAATCGAATCGAGTCGAGGGAGTGGTGATGACGCAGGAACTCAACAACTGCACAACTCCGGTGGTGATCGCCATCGACCCGCACAAAGTGTCGTGGACCGCAGCTGCGGTCGACGCCTCGCTGCGGCCGTTGGCCACCCTCCGAGTTCCGGTCAGCGACGACGGATACCGAAGGCTACGCCGATTCGCAGGGCGCTGGTCGGACACCGGATGGGCCATCGAGGGAGCTACCGGTCTCGGGGCCCCGCTGACCAGGCGCTTGAATGCGGACGGCATGGACGTGGTCGACGTCCCCGCCAAGCTTGCCGCTCGGGTGAGGTTGCTCTCCACCGGCCACGGCCGTAAAAGCGACGATGCCGACGCCATATCCGTCGGGGTCGCTGCGTGGACCGCACAGGGCCTGGAGACAACCCGGATGGACGCCGCGGTTATCGCGCTACGGGCGATCGTCGAGCACCGCGACGACCTGGTCAAGACGCGCACCCAAACCGTCAACCGGCTCCACGTCGTGCTTACACACCTGATCGCTGCGGGCGCTCCCCGGGGACTGACCGCCGACCAGGCCGCCAACATGCTGCGCCGGGTGCGTCCGCGCGACGTCGCCGATAGAACACTTCGCGGGTTGGCGGTGGACCTGGTCGCTGAGGTGCGACAACTCGACCGGCGGATCTCCAAGGCCGCCAGTGATATCGAATCTGCAGTCACTGAATCCGGCAGCTCACTGACCGAGCTGTGCGGGATCGGGAACTTGACCGCGGGCAAGATCGTCGCCCGGGTCGGATCGATCCACCGGTTTCGGTCCGCGGCCGCGTTCGCCTCGTATACCGGTACCGCTCCGATCGAGGCGTCCTCCGGCGATGTCGTTCGGCACCGGCTCTCCCGCGCCGGTGACCGGCAATTGAACTGCTGCCTGCACATCATGGCCATCACCCAGATCAGCCGAGACACCCCCGGCCGCGCCTATTACCAACGGAAAAGAAAAGCCGGTAAGAGCCACCGGGAAGCGTTGCGCTGCTTGAAGAGAAAACTGTCCGATGTCGTCTACCGACAGCTCCTCCGCGATGCGGCAACGGCGCTGGCGGCAGATCCGGGAGGACAGTCGGGGGCGGCTCTCATGTCCTGCGCGGCCGGCTGACACCCCGCACACCGGCACTTCGGATCGGTCACTTCCCGGACCCACCACAGGCAACTCTACAACCCCGGACGCAGCTTCCCGGTTGACACAGAGAGGTGCCGTAACGCCCCGCTGTCCGTCGAAGGTCGCCGCCGTCTCGTCGAGCGGTGCCAGACTCGTCCGCTGTCCCATGTCGCCGCCGAGATGGGGATCTCCCGGGCCTGCGCCAGCAAATGGATGGCCCGCTACCGCGAACACGGTGAACTCGGCCTGCTCGACCGCCCCAGCGTCCCGCACCACCAGCCCACCGCGACCCCGGCCGAGACTGTGGCGCGGATCGAGACCCTGCGACGGAAGCACAAGTGGTCCGCGGCTCGTATCGCACACGAGCTCGCCGCCGACGGCATCAGCATCTCGGTACGCACCGTCAGTCGGCACCTCGCTCACCTCGGCTTGAACCGGCGCAGGTTCCTCGATCCGAACGGCGAGAACAACCGCCAGCCACGCCGGATCATCGCCCGCTGGCCCGGCCACATGGTGCACGTCGACATCAAAAAAGTCGGCCGAATCCCCGACGGCGGTGGCTGGCGGGTCCACGGCAAGGGCTCGGATCAGGCCAAGAAAGTCGAGCGCGCCAAGACCGCCGGTGCCCGCGCCGGCTACGTCTACCTGCACTCGGCGGTCGACGGGTTCTCCCGCCTCGCCTACACCGAGGCCCTGGCCGACGAGAAAGCCGCCACGGCAATCGGGTTCATGCACCGGGCGAGGGTGTTCTTCGCCGCCCACGGCATCGTGCACATCCACCGGGTGGTCACCGACAACGGGTCCTGCTACCGGGCGAAGGACTTCGCGAAAGTGCTCCACGGTGGCCGGCATCAACGGATCACCCCGTACACCCCTCGTCACAACGGGAAGGTCGAGCGCTACAACCGGATTCTGGCCGAAGAGTTCCTCTACGCCCGCGTCTGGACCAGTGAACGGCAACGCGCCCAGGCGCTACAGGTGTGGAATGTGCACTACAACTATCATCGCCCGCATACTGCCGTCGGTAACCGGCCGCCCGCGAGCAAACTCCGGACCGGTGTCACCAACGTCATGGCCTCATACAACTAGCGCGTAGAACAACTCAGCTCTTGCCCTACGTTAACTATCTCAAGGTTGCCTGAAGGAGTGAGGATTCGTAGCTCTTGCAGACGATCTCCCAGGTATATTCGGCTTCTTGGCGGCTATAGGCGTTCATACGCAATTGCTCCTGCGTTTCCGTATTGCTTAGCACCGAGCGCAATGAATTGGCGATGTGATGCGGTTCCGGAGCAACGAACAGTCCTCGAGGCCCCAGAACCTCGCGATTAAAGGCCGTGTCGCGGGCAACGATAGGCGCTCCACACGCCATCGCCTGCACCAACGCTGGGTTTGTTCCTCCTACGCTGTGTCCGTGGAAGTATGCCCCAGCGTGCTGCCATAAGGAGAATAGTTTGTTGTCGTCGCTCACGTGACCCATCCAGCGAATCCGAGGCGAGCTTGTTGCCAATTGTTCGGCTTTGGCATCGAGTTCGCCCCCATATCCTGAGGAGCCCACGATGACGACGTCCCATTCCTTCGAAAGTTCTTCTGCTGCAGTGAAGAACTCTTCGACGGAATTTTCAGGTACGAACCTTGCGACCATGAGCGCATAAGATCCGGGTGTGAGGCACTCTACAGGCGCGAGAGTGCCGGGGCGCGAGCCACCATACGGGATGAAGTCACCATATCTGTGGAATTCGTCCTCCCAGCGTTGGCCGATGGCGCGGGAATCGACTACAAGCCTATCGGCGAATTTCGCGGTGAGGCGAGCTCCCGTTTTGAAGGCTGTCTTAGCTTTTTTGCCCCACTTCGCACGTTCCCATTCGATTCCGTCGACGTTGACGACGGTAGGAATTCCACGAGCCTTGAGGATAGGTAGCCAGTAGCCGTTGGCTACGTTCATAACGAGAGCGACGTCGGGTTTCCTGAAGGCGGCATGAAGGCTTGATGTGAGACCGTAAGAAAGGGTACTGAGCGATTTAGACTCGATACCTTTCGTCACGACGGTTCTAACGGACACATCCTGATCTGGGTCGTCCGTTTTGGTGGCCCCGTCCCGACCGTAAACTGTAACGTCCCATCCTTGGCTTACGAGGTAAGGGGCGAGCTGCCTGACGAGGGTTTCAAATCCGCCGTAGTAACTGGGATACCCGCGGGTTCCGATGATGGCTACGGAATTGTTCATGTTCTTCCTTGTTCTAATCTCGATTTAGATGCTGCTTAGTCAGTATCGCTAAGGTCGGTTAGCCGCATAGCGGTGCATCGATACGAACACTGGGCTGATCGACGAGCGGCTGAAGAGGTACGCGTGTGATGCCCTCCGCAGTGGGTTCTTCGAGTTCGTAGACAATCACGACTGTCTCGCCTTGAGGAACCGGCGCCTGCACGTTGAAAAGGGGGTGGCCGCGCTCCTGTCCGGTGTAGCCGAACGCGGGGATACCGTTGATTGTAACCTTCTTTAACTTGGCCCCTTGGGTTGCGAGCAACCCGACGTCAGTGAGGTTTGTGCCTACAGGAGCGCCGACAGGATTGTCGAACATTCCTGCAACGTAATTCGTGTAGTTTCCTGCAGGAAGACCGTTGGTCAGCCGTACCGTCACCTTCGATTCACGGGTGTCTCCGTCACACGACCCGGCTGTGTACTCGATCTCGCGTTCCAAGTAGTAGTCCAATTTGTTCCCGCCGAGGTTGTTGATCACCACGTGCGCATATGGAGCGGGGTCATCGGGAACCACGTGGCCCAGCGGTGTCGTGGCCAGAACGTCCTGTTCTTCAGGGACGGAGCTCCATACGGCTAGCCGACCTTCACCGGCTGCCCGACCGAGTGCCTCGAGGAGTGCCCGCGGTTTGGAGATGCTGCCGGTCAACTTCTTCACCACGGTTTGTGCGACCGTTTCCAGGTACGCCTTACGTGCCGCCTGGTCGTCGCCGAAACGTGAGTAAGCGGTGGACTCGGTCAGTTCCACGACGTTCTCCGCGGTGATCTTCTCTCCGTCTGGAAGGGTGACGTCACCGACCACATCGAGGACATAGCTCAACGCCACCGGATCGGTCGCGATCGCTCCGTCCACGCGTTGGCCCGTCTCCTGCTCCCACATCGACTGCCAGATCTGGCCCGCGTAAGGGAAGTGCGGACTCACATTGCTGTTGCGGAAGTCCTGAGTGGGCCGGCTGTGCCCGTAGGCACGCTGGAAATCGGGGCCGAGGTCGATGGGGTCGTAGTCGAACCGGAATTCCCGGTTGCTCGTGACGTCGTCGACGGAGACAGCGCCATCGTTTGCTCGGATCACCGTGAAACCGCCGAGTAGGCCGCCTGTACCGCGTGCCTCTGCGTTCGTCTGGAAACCGACGAAGTAACTACGCGGACCGTCGGCACCCAGCATGGCCGGCGCGATCTGGGCTGCGAGCGAAGTGTTGTTCAGTAGTCCGGACAACTCGGACACCTGGTCCTGCAGATCGACCCGCGCGTCGTCGATCAGTCCCAACCACGTGCTGTCGACGTTCTGGGCCTGCTCGTCGAGGTCACTGATCGCCGCAGAGGTCGTCTCGAGGACGGGCGCGGCATCGCGGAGAGCCGCAAGATTGATTCGTGCGCCGTCCAAAATCAACTGATCGGGAGACACGGCACTACCTGCGTCGACCGCCGGAAGGAGAACCTGCTCTGTGAGACCACTCACAATGGTGGTCATCTGGCGAGTGGAATCGAACGGGCTCCCCAAGAATGGAACGGCACCGGCAATACGCCACGGCACCGAGTCGACCGAACTCTGGGCGTCCTGGGCGTAACGATCGGCGTCGCCCGCGACGATGCGGGCCCTGTCGGTATCGCCTGCGAGCAGTGCGTCTTTCGCCTGCGTCGCGAAGTTCTGAGCCTTCTCCAGATTCGACTTCGTCTGCAGGCCTTCGTAACCCAGCCAGCCGATGAATCCGACGACGACGAGCGCGCCTACGCCGCAGCCGATCTGCACGCGCCGGCGCTTCCTCCGCTGAGCTGCGATCTCCTCGTCGGACAAGCGCCTGCGCACCTTGCGCCTACGCCGTTCGGGCAAATCTGACTCACCGGTAACATCGTTCACGCCGCTTGTGCCCCCTTCGTGGTTTCCGTCGAGACGATAACCCGTTTCCGAACTGGCCGACCGTTCAAGTGGTGGGTAACCGTGACTGTAAGTAAACTTCTGCACGGATCGTGACCGCGGAGTTGGGAGGCTCTGTCCACGATCGCATGACGGGGAGGATTCTGCACTCCTGCGTCCTGTATTTGTCGGGTGAGACGAGGGGAGCGTGGTGCATCTACTTCCGCTGTCCCCGAGTCAGCGGGGCCTGTGGTTCGCGCAGCAGCTGAATCCCGACATACCGTTCACCACGGCTCAGTACGTCGAGTTCCATGGCGATCTCGACGTGGACCTGGCCCGAAATGCCTGCGAGCAAGCTGCGCGCGACGTCGAATCGGGCACATTGGTGCTGGTCGAGCAGGACGGCGAGCCGTTCCAGCAGGTGGTCCTCGATATCGAGGACGCTCCCGGTTATCTCGATCTACGGTCCGAGAAGGATCCAGAAGCTGCAGCTCATCGCTGGATGACCGAGCAGTACACGAAGCCCCTCGACCTGCTGAGCGATCGGCTCATCGCCACCACCGTGCTGCGCATCGCGGACGACCGCTATTTTCTGTCGAGCTACGTCCACCACATCGCGCTCGACGGCCAGGGCGCGGTCAACATGCTCAACCGCGCCGCCGAGTTGTATTCGGCGTGGGTCTCGGGCTCCGACGCGCCGCCGCTCAAGGCGATGCCGATTGCCGACATTCTCGAAGTCGAGGCCGCCTATGTGGGCTCGAAGCGTCAGGACACCGACCGACAGCACTGGCTCGAGCGCCTGGCCGACCTGCCCGAATCCGTGTCGTTCGTCGATCACGAAGCCCCTCTAGGGGTGCCGGCGCGGCGGACGAACTCCGAACTCGACGCCGACACGGCTGCCGCGGTCTCGGCGCTCGCCCACGACGCGAACTCCACCGACGTGCCGATCGTCCTCGCGGCGTTCGGCGCGTTCCTCGCCCGGACGACGGGCGTGGTCGACGTCGTACTCAGCCTGCCCGTCTCCGCTCGCACCACCGCCGCGCTGCGTCGGTCTGCAGGTGTGCTCGCCAACGTCGTGCCGTTGCGCCTGTGCGTGGATCCTGCAACCACACCCGTCGAGCTCATCCGCGACGTGCAGGTGGAACTGAGCAGCACCCTGCGCCACCAGCGGTATCGGTACGAAGACATGCTCGCGGATCTGCGCAGCCTCGGCCGCTCCCGCGACGAGGCGGCGAGCCCGTTCGGCCCCACCGTCAATCTGATGATGTTCCATCCCGAGATCGCGTTCGGCGAGGTGACGGGGGAGTACCACCACCAGTCGAGCGGTCCGATCGACGATCTGGCCGTGAACGTCTACCCGGGCGTCGCCGGCCGCACGATGCGCGTCGACTTCGAGGCCAACCCCAATCTCTACAGCGACGAGCACCTGTCGTCGCTGCACAGCCGTTTCCGCGGATTCCTGAAGGAGTTCGTGCAGAACGCGGGCGTCGCGGTCGGCGATCTCGCCCTCGCCGACCCGGCCGAACGCGACGGCCTGGCTCCCGCCCGCGGACGCACCGCGCCCGAGCCGGAACTGCTGCCCGACGTCCTCACCCGCCACGCCGCGAGCGACACCGTCGCCGTGGTGGACGGACACGACAGCATCACCTACCGCGAACTCGACGCTCGCTCCGGCGCGCTCGCTCATGCGCTGGTCACGGCGGGTGCGGGCCCCGAAGAGCGCGTTGCGGTGCTGCTGCCTCGCTCGATCGATTCGGTGGTCGCGCTGTGGGCCGTCGCCAAGACGGGTGCCGCCTACACCCCGCTCGACCCCGAACTTCCCGCCCGTCGCCTCGAGCAGGTGCTGCGCGACGTGCGGTTCGCCGTCACCCACGATCACCCGGCGCTGCCCGAGCACGTCACCCGCATCGCGCCGCCCACCGACGGTTCCGGCGAGACCTTCACCGCCGAGCATCGCCTGCGGCCGCTGCACGTCGACAACACGGCGTGGGTCATCCACACATCCGGTTCCACCGGCACCCCGAAGGCCGTCGCGGTCGGCCATCGCGGTGTATCGGCGCTCGTGTCGACGCTGCGCGATCGCTACCGCGCCGACGAGACATCGCGCGTGCTGCACCTCGCGTCGCCGTCATTCGACGCATCGCTGCAGGAACTGCTCCTCGCCTTCGACGCCGGCGCCACCCTGGTGATCTGCCCACCCGACGCCGTCGGCGGACCGGCGCTGGCCGCTCTGCTGCGCAACGAAGCCGTCACCCACGCGATCACCGCACCGGCGATCCTCGCCGTCACCCCCGACGACGGCCTGCCCGACCTGCAGGTTCTCGACGCCGGTGGCGAAGCACTGCCGCAGGCCGTGGCCGATCGCTGGTCCACCGGCCGCATGATGTTCAACGCCTACGGGCCCACCGAGACCACGATCCTCGCGACTCTCAGCGACCCGCTGCAGCCCGGCGCGGGGGTGCCGATCGGCCGACCGATCGACGGCATGACCGCCGTCGTCCTCGACTCCCGCCTGCATCCCGTGCCCGCCGGCGTGATCGGCGAGCTGTATCTCGGGGGACCGGGCGTCGCGCGCGGCTACCTCGGCGCACCGGCCCTCACCGCCGAACGCTTCGTCGCCTCACCGTTCGGTGGGCGCATGTACCGCACGGGCGACCGCGCCCGCTGGACCACCGACGGCCACCTCGAATTCCTCGGCCGCGCCGACCAGCAGGTGAAGATCCGCGGCTACCGCATCGAACTCGGCGAAATCGAAGCCGCGCTCGTCGCCTTCGACAAGGTGCAGGCCGCGACCGTCACGGTCCACGGCGAGCACATCGCCGCCTACGTCGTGGGCGACGTCGACCCCGCCGACCTCACCGTCCGTCTCGCCGACGAACTGCCCACCTATCTGCGTCCGTCGTCGATCACCGTGCTCGAGGCGCTGCCGCTCACTCCAGGTGGCAAGGTCGATCGGCGCGCGCTGCCCGCACCCGAGCGCGCCGTGGCCGTCGGATCGCGGCCGCCCAACGGCCCGACCGAGAAGATCGTCGCCGAGCTGTTCGCCGAACTCACCGGCATCGACGACATCGGAGCCGACGACGACTTCTTCGCACTCGGCGGTCACTCGCTCGGTGCCGCCCAGCTCGCCGCTCGTCTCGGTGCCGCACTGGGCCGCGACGTGCAGTTGCGCGACGTGTTCGCCCACCCGACCGTCGCCCGCCTCGCGGCCGCCGCCGCGAAGCGACCCGAATCGGAATCGCGACCTGTCGCCACCCCCGACACCGGGCCGTCGCCGCTCGCTCCCGCACAGCGCCGACTGTTCCTGCTCGCCCGGGCACATGGCGACCCGGCCGCTTACCACCTGCCGTTCGCGTTGCACCTCGACGGCGCCCTCGATCTGCCGGCCCTGCAGGCCGCGGTGGTGGACGTCCTCGACCGGCACGAAACCCTCCGCACGCTGTTCCGCCTCGAACTCGACGGCCCGGTGCAGGACGTGCTGCCGCTCGAGCGTGCCGTCGCCGGACTGGCTCTCGAACCGGAAACCGTCGAGGGGGACGTCGAAGCGCTCATCACCGAGTGGGCGGCCGAACCGTTCGACCTCACCGCGCAGATCCCGTTCCGGATCCGCCTGCTGCGACTCGCGGACGACAAGCACGTGCTCGCCGTCGTCGCCCACCACATCGCGCTCGACGGTGCGTCGTTCGTGCCGCTCACCGCCGATGTCGCCACCGCCTATCTCGCCCGCACGACCGGGGAGGTGCCCGCGTGGACGCCGCTGCCGCTGCACTACCGGCACTACTCGCAGTGGCACCTCGATCGCCTCGGTGATCCGTCGGCACCCGACACCCGCGCCGGTCGCGAGATCGACTACTGGACACGCACACTCGACGGCCTCGTCGACGCGGCGCCGCTACCCACCGACCGTCCCCGCAACGGCGGCTTCGGTCCCGCTGCGGCCGTGGACTTCACGGTGCCGGCCGAGCAGGTCGCGGCACTGCGGTCCGTCGCCGCCGCGCACGACGCCACCACCTTCATGGCCGTGCACGCCGCCGTCGCCGTGTGGCTGGCCGCCTGGACGTCCGGGCACGACATCGCCATCGGCACCGGGACGGCCGGTCGCGACCACCCCGACCTCGACGCGCTCGTCGGCATGTTCGTCGGCACCGTCACACTGCGGACGAATGTCGACCCGGCACAGCCGTTCACGTCGCTGCTCGCACAGGCCCGCGACACCGACCTCGACGCCTTCGCGCACGCCACCGTGCCGTTCGATTACGTCGTCGACGCCCTCGGTTTCTCGCCCTTCCACGTGATGCTCGCCTACGACAACGTGGACGTGCCCGACCTCGAACTGCCCGGCCTCACCGTGCGACCGCAGGAGATCGCCTCGTCGCAGGCACGATTCGACCTCGAGATCTCGCTGCGCGAACTGCGCGACGGATCGCTCACCGGCCGCCTCGTCTACGACACGAAACTGTTCGACGACGACACCATCGCCCGCTGGGTGACCCGCCTGAGCGGAGTGCTCGAGCAGGTCGCGCAGCATCCGTCGCTGCCCGTCGGCGACCTCGACCTCGGCACCCTCTCCGTCGAACCGGCCGAACCCGGCCCGGAGGCGACCTTCGCCGAGATCATCGACCGCTCGCCGGCCTGCGTGACCGAACCCGGGGGACAGGCCGCCGAGATCCGCACGGCGGCACGCCCGCTCGCGTGGACGCTGATCGAGCGGGGCATCGGCACGGAAGACCGGGTGGCCGTCGTGCTCTCGCGGTCGACGCGTTCGGTGCTCGCCGCCGCGGCGGTCGCGCTGAGTGGCGCGGCCTTCGTGCCTGTCGACCCCAACCAGCCCGCCGCGCGCATCGCCCAGCTGCTCGGCGCATCCGGTGCGCGGTACGCGATCGTCGACGGCGACGTCGCGCTGCCCGACGGGGTCGAGCCGATCACCTTCACCGTCGAGGGCGAGACCCGCCCGATCACCGACGCGGATCGTGTGCGGCCGCTGCATGTCGACAACACGGCTTACGTCGTCTACACCTCGGGCTCTACCGGCCGGCCCAAGGGCGTGGTGGTCTCGCACCGTGGACTCGGCCCGCTCGCGCAGTCGTTCGTGGAACGTTTCGACCTGCCCGCCGTCTCCGACACCGCCACCGAAGCGCGGGTGCTGCACTTCGCTACACCTGCCTTCGACGGTGCGGTGCTCGAATACGTCCTGGCGCTCACCTCCGGCGGCACGCTGGTGGTCGCGCCCGCCGACCTGTTCGGTGGCGACGAACTCGTGGAACTGCTTCGCACCGAAGGCATCACCCACTGGTTCTCGACGCCCTCGGTGCCCACCCAGCTCGACCCCACCGGACTCGGCGCCCTGCGCACCATCGCGATCGGCGGTGAGGCATGGCCGGTCGAGACCGCCGAACGCTGGGCACCCGGACGCACCCTGCTCAACGTCTACGGACCCACCGAGACGACGGTGCTCGCGACGTCGAGCGAACCCTTCGAACCCGGAGACCGGCTCACCATCGGCACCGGCCTCGTCGGCGTCACCGCGGTGGTGCTCAGTGAACGCCTGCGGCCCGTGCCCGAAGGTGTGACCGGCGAGCTGTATCTCGGGGGACAGGGCGTCGCCCGCGGCTACCTCGACGCTCCCGCGCTCACCGCCGACCGGTTCGTCGCCAACCCGTTCGGCGCCGGACGCCTCTACCGCACAGGCGATCTCGTGCGCTGGACGGGACACGACGACGACCGCGCCCTCGAATTCGTCGGCCGCAGCGACCACCAGGTCAAGATCCGCGGCTTCCGCATCGAACTCGGCGAGATCGACGCGACCTTACAGACCCACCCGGGCATCGGCACCGCCGTGACCGTGGTGCGCGGCGACACCCTCGCCACCTACGTGCACAGCCGCAACGGCCGCCTCGACCCGCACGAGATCCGCGAGTGGGCCGCCCAGCGGCTGCCCCGGCACATGGTGCCCGCGACCGTCACCGTGCTCGACGCATTCCCGCTCACCAGCACCGGCAAGATCGACCGCGCCGCGCTACCCGAGCCGGAGGTCACCGCGACCCGCACCGACGGATACCGCAGCGCCACCGAAGAACTCGTCGCCGGTGTCGTCGCCGACCTGCTCGACCTGCCGAGCGTCGCCGGATCCGACGACTTCTTCGCCGTCGGCGGCAACTCGCTGCTCGCAACCCAGCTCGCCGCGCGCCTGCGGGGAGTCGCGGGTCGCCGGGTGGGTGTGCGCGACATCTTCGAGCACCCCACCGTCGCCGAACTCGCGAACCTGCTCGCCGAGGAACCCACCGGCGAGCACCTGCCGCTCGTGCACATCGACGACGACAGCGACGCGCCGCTCGCCCCCGCGCAGCAGCGCATGTGGCTGCTCAACCGGTTCGACGTGGCCGACGGCATCGACGGCGGCGACCACATCGCCTTCGCGCTCGATCTCGACGCCGACACCGATCTCGACGCCGTACGTGCGGCCGCCGCCACCGTGCTGTCTCGCCACGACTCGCTGCGCACGGTCTTTCCCGACAACCCGTCCGGCCCACGCCAGCACGTGCTGTCGTCGGTGACGCTCGACCTCGAGCCCGTCGACGCCGGCACCGACCTCGATGCGGAGCTGACCGAATTCGCTAGCGCGCGTTTCGATCTCACCGTGGACCCGCCGATCCGCACCCGGCTGTATCGGACAAACTCCAGCTACGTGCTCGCCGTGGTGATCGACCACATTGCCGCCGACGGCTTGTCGCTGCTGCCGCTCGGACGTGACGCCGTCGCCGCTTACCGCGCCCACCGCGACGGGGAGACGCCGGAGCTGCCGGCACCGTCGGTCACCTACCGCGACTACGCGCGCTGGCACCGGGCCGTGCTCGGCGACGAGAACGATCCCGACAGCCTCGCGGCACGGCAGCTCGCCTTCTGGAAGCAGACCCTCGACGATGCGTCGCCGCTGCTCGCGTTGCCCACCGACCGTCCCCGCAGCGCGGCGACCACCGGTACCGCGGGTCGCGCGAGTTTCACGATCCCCGCCGAACTGCACGCCGCGGTCGACAAGCTCGCCCGCGCCCACGACGTCACGCCGTTCATGGTGATGCACGCGGCCTTTGCGATCTTGCTGTCGGCGCTTGCCGCCACTGACGACGTCACCATCGGCACGCCCGTCTCCGGACGCAGCGACGCCGCGGTCGATGACGTGGTGGGCATGTTCGTCGGCACCGTGCCGCTGCGGTTGCGGGTGCATCCGCGCCGCACCTTCGCGGACCTGCTCGCCGATACCCGTCGCGCCGATCTCGATGCCTTCGCTCACGCCGACGTGCCGTTCGATCGGATCGTCGACGCGGTGGGTGCCGGCACCGACGCGCACCACCCGTTGTTCCAGGTCATCCTGGCGTACGAGTCGTTCTCGCTCGACGAGTTCACGCTCCCCGGCAGCTCCACGACGATCCGCGAAATCCCGGTGGGCACGGCCCGCGTCGACCTCGAACTGACCGTCCGCGAACGCCGTTCCGAGACCGGTGTACCCGCCGGTTTGGAAACGGTCCTCACGTACGCGGACGAACTTTTGGATTCGCACACGATTGTGCGGTGGCAGTCGTGGTTCGTGCGTATCCTCGATGCCGTTACCGCCGACCCGGCTGTGTCGGTCGGCGGTATCGAGTTGGGCGACGCCGACCTCACCCCCGTCGGCGTCGCGCAACAACTTTCGGCAGAGTCGCTGCCCGAGCTGGTCGCGCAGCGCGTGGCCGACGATCCGGCGGCCGTCGCCGTGGTGGGGGACGGGTACTCCCTCAGTTACGGCGCGCTGTGGTCGCGTTCGGGCGCGCTCGCCAAACTCCTCCGCGAACGCGGCGTCACCGCCGAGGACGTCGTCGCCGTCGCGCTGCCGCGCACCCCCGACCTCGTCGTCGCGATCCTCGCCGTCTCCCGCGCCGGTGGCATCTACCTGCCCGTCGACGTCACGCATCCCGCGACGCGCCTGCAGGCCCTGTTCGACGACGCGCAGCCCTCGCTGGTCGTCACCGACAGCGACTTCACCGACGTCCGCGTGCCGACGCTGCGACTCGACGACCCGGAGGTGGCCGGCCGCCTCGACGACGGGGCCCTGTTCGACTTCCCGCTCGTCGCGGATTTCGGCGCCTACATCGTCTACACCTCCGGTTCCACCGGAACCCCCAAGGGCGTGCAGGTGACGCACCGCAGCGTGCTGTCGCTGCTCGCCGCGACCGTCGACGAATTCGGGCTGCGCGCCGACGACGTGTGGACGATGTTCCACTCGCCGGCCTTCGACTTCTCCGTGTGGGAGATGTGGGCACCGCTGGCCACCGGCGCTCGTGTGGTCGTGGTCGACCACCTCACCGTGCGCGACCCGGCCGCCTTCGTGGACGTGCTCACCAGCAACCGGGTGACGGTGCTCAACCAGACCCCCACGGCCTTCTACCAGCTCGCCGCCACCGATCACGCGCCGCTCGAAGACCTGCGGCTGGTGATCTTCGGCGGCGAAGCCCTCGACCCGGAGCGCGTGCGCCCGTGGGCCGCAAGCCATCCGCATGTGCGGACGATCAACATGTTCGGCATCACCGAGACCACCGTGCACGTGACCTTCGGAGACGCCACCGCGACCGGCATCGGTGCGCCGCTGCCCGGTCTCGCCGTGGATGTGCTCGACTCGTCGCTGCGACCCGCACTGCCCGGTGCGATCGGCGAACTGTACGTGCGCGGAGACCAACTCGCGCGCGGCTACCGCGGACGTTCCGGTCAGACCGCGACCCGCTTCGTCGCCGCTCCCGGTGGCACCCGCCGCTACCGCACCGGAGACCTCGGCCGCCGCGACACCAGCGGTGCCCTGCACTATCTCGGTCGCGCCGACCAGCAGATCGAACTGCGCGGCTACCGCATCGAACCCGGCGAGATCGAAGCCGCCCTGCTGCGCAGCAAGGGCGTGCGCCAGGCCGTCGTGCTGCTGCGCGACGACCGCCTCGTCGCCTATCTCGTCGGCGGCGACGCCACCGCGGCCCTGTGCGACCTGCGACGTAGCCTGCCCGACTACCTCGTCCCGTCGGCCGCCGTGGCTCTCGACGCGCTGCCGCTCACCGCCAACGGCAAGCTCGACCGCGCCGCGCTGCCCACCCCCGACGTCACCGCCGATGGGGGAGCGGCACCGCACGGACCGGTCGAGGAACTCGTCGCGGACGTGTGCGCCGAACTGCTCGGCATCACTGCCGGCACCCTCGGCGCCGACGACGACTTCTTCCACCTCGGCGGCAACTCGCTGCTCGCCACGCGCCTCGCCGGTCGCCTGTCGGACGTGCTCGACGCCGACGTCACCGTGAGAGACATCTTCGAGAACCGGACCATTACAGCCCTAACTTCACACATAACCAGTGGAAGCGATAAGCCCTCTCGCCGTGCGCGTCTCGTCGCCGACCCCGACGCACCCGCCCCGTTGTCGGCGGCCCAGCAGCGCCTGTGGTTCATCAACCGCTTCGACCCGGCCTCCCCGAGCTACAACCTGCCCTTCGTGGTGCGGCTCGACGGGAACCTCGACGTCGATGCCCTCACCGCCGCCGTGGCCGACGTGCTCGAACGGCACCGCACGCTGCGCACCGTCTACCCGGCCGCCGACGAGTACACCGTGCTGCCCCCGGCACGCCCCGATCTCGACCCGGTGGCCGTGCCGGAGGACGCCCTCGACGAATTCGTCCGCGACTACGCCACCACCGGATTCGACCTCACCGTCGAACCCCCGGCCCGCATGCGCCTGTACCGGACGGCACCGGATCGGCACGTGCTGCTCGTCGTCCTGCACCACATCGCAGCCGACGGCTGGTCGCTGACGCCGCTACTGCGCGACATCGCCGTCGCCTACGACGCCCGCCTCACCGGCGCGACCCCCGAACTTCCGGTGCTGCCCGTGCAGTACACCGACTACGCGCGGTGGCAGCGCAGCGTCGCCGACGAACAGATCCCGTACTGGCTGGGCGAACTCGCCGACCTGCCCGACGAGGTGACCCTGCCCGGCGACCGGCCACGCCCCGCGCAGCCCACCGGACACGGTGCCGCCCACACCATCTCGCTCGACGTCGACCTCGTCCGAGGTTTGCACACGCTGGCACGTGAGGGTCGCGCGACGGTGTTCATGGTGCTGCACGCCGCACTCGCAGCTCTGCTCGCGCGGCACGGTGCCGGTCGCGACATCCCCATCGGCACCGCCGTCTCCGGTCGCGGCGACCCGCAGCTCGACGACGTCGTCGGCATGTTCGCCGGCACCCTCGTGCTGCGCACCGACGTCGACCCCGACGCCACCTTCACCGAGCTGCTCGCGCAGGTGCACCGCCGCGACCTCGCCGCCTACAGCAACCCGGACGCACCGTTCGAGACGCTCGTCGAGAAGCTGCAGCCCGCCCGCAGCGAAGCACGGCACCCGCTGTTCCAGATCGCGCTGTCGCAGGCACGACCCGTCGCCTCGACCTTCGCGCTGCCCGGCCTGAACGTCACCGCCGCGCCTGTCGACACCGAAACGGTCAACGTCGACGTGCAGGTCACCGTCACCGAGCAGCAGGACGGCATCGACCTCGAATTCTTCTACAGCACAGACCTGTACGACGCCGACACCGTCGCCGGCTACGCCGACCGCCTGCGAACGATCCTGAGCGCGGCCGTCGCCGATCCGGACGTGCGGGTCGGGGAGATCGACCTGCACGGCGACGCCGGCCTGCCCACTGTCGGCGCTGTGCCGGGCGCACCCCGGTCGCTGCGCCAGTGGCTCGCGCAGGGCGCGGCTGCCGGCGGCGAGGAACTCGCGATCGTCGACGACGACCGCGAACTGTCGTATCCCGAACTGCTCTACTATTCCGACGCTCTCGCCGCGCGTCTCCAGCTCGCCGGGGTGCGCCCGGGCGACCCGGTCGCATGCGCCTACCCGCGCTCGCTCGAATCGGTGCTCGCCGTGTGGGGCATCATCGGCGCCGGCGCCGCACCGATGCTCGTCGACCCCACCGCCCCCACCACGCGCCTGGCCGAGATGCTCGCCGACGTGCGTGTGGGAGTCGGTGAAGCGCCGACACTTCCGGCGACCGTGCGGTGGCTCGAGGTGACCTCCGACGACGAGGAACCGCTCGCCGACGTCGTTGATCCCGCACCCGACGCCCCCGCCTACTTCGTCTTCACCTCCGGCACCACCGGACACCCCAAGGCCGTCACCGTCACCCAGCGCGCCGCGAGCGCGTTCGCCGAGGACATCGGCGAATACCTCGCAGCCTTCCCGGGCGATCGCGTCCTGCACGTCGCGGCACCGTCGTTCGACGCCGCGATGCTCGAGATGCTCACCGCCGGCATCTCCGGCGCGACGCTCGTGGTGGCCGACGCCGACAGCTACGGTGGCGCAGCCCTCGGCGACCTGCTCGACAGTGCCGCGATCACCCACGCGGTGATGACGCCGTCGACGCTCGCGACCGTGCCGGTGCGCGACCTACCCGCCCTGCGCACGCTCGTGCTCGGCGGCGACCGGCTCACCTGCGAGATCGTCGACCGCTGGGGAGACGGGCGCACCCTGATCAACAGCTACGGCCCGGCCGAGGCCACGATGTTCGTCACCAACTCGCAGCCGCTGCGACCGGGCGACGACATCGTCATCGGCACCCCGGTCCGCGGCGTCACCGTCGAGGTCCTCGACGAGCGACTGCGTCCCGTGCCCGCCGGCGTGGTCGGCGAACTGTACGTCTCGGGACCGCGACTCGCGTCGGGCTACCGGGATGCCGCTGGGCGCACCGCCTCGCGGTTCGTCGCCGGACCCGACGGCCGTCGCTACCGCACCGGCGACCTCGTGCGCTGGACCCGCGCCGGCGCCCTCGAATTCGTCGGCCGTAGCGACAACCAGATCAAGCTGCGCGGCGTGCGCATCGAACCCGGCGAGATCGACACCGCCCTCACCGCACTCGACGGCGTCGACCGCGCCGTGACGCTCGTGCGCAGCGGCCGCCTCATCTCCTACGTCACCGGCGAGAACCTCGACGGCGATAACCTGGACGACGCAGGCCTGCGAGCGCAGCTGCGCACCGTCCTGCCCGCGCACCTCGTGCCCACCGCGATCGTGCCGCTGGCCGCAATCCCGCTCACCTCCCACGGCAAGGTCGACGCCGCCGCACTGCCCGAACCCGCAGCCGGGGAAGGCAGCGAACCCCGCACGGGGACCGAAGCACTCGTCGCCCGCATCATCGGCGACGTCCTCGGCGACGGCACCACGATGGGACGCACCGACGACTTCTTCGCGGTCGGCGGCAACTCGCTGCTCGCGACCGTCCTCGTCGGACGCCTGCGCGACGAGACCGGCACCGACGTGCCGCTGCGCACCGTCTTCGCGAACCCCACCGTCGACGCACTCGCCGCCGCCCTCGACGCCGGTGGTTTCGATACCGACGCCGGACCCGTCGCCGTGTCGCCGCGACCGGAACGGATCCCGCTCAGCCGCGCCCAGCGTCGTCTGTGGGGACTGAGTTCGCTTGCCCCCGATGCCTACCGGCTGCGCAGCGAGGTCAACCTGAGCGGACCGCTCGACCTCGGTGCCCTGCAGGCCGCGCTCGGCGACGTCGCGCTGCGCCACGAGATCCTGCGCACCGACTACATCGTCGACGGCGACGGCGTGTACCAGCAGGTCCACGAAGCGCCGCGCAGCGACCGGTGGCGTGTGCGACTCGAACGCACCGGCCCCGACCAGCACGTGCTGTATCTCGACGTCGACCATTCGATCGCCGACGGCACGTCGCTGCGGCCGTTGCTGCGCGACCTCACCATCGCCTACCTCGCCCGCGTGAACGGTGCGGCACCGCAGTGGGAACCGCTGCCGCTGCAGTACGCCGACTACGCCCTGTGGGAAGCCGAGCGCGGCATCCCCGAACGCGACCTCGAACATTGGCGACGCGCCCTCGACGGACTCACCTTCACCGAACTGCCCGCCGACGCCACCGGAACCGACACCGGTGCGCGCAGCGTCGACTTCACCGTGCCCGCCGAGGTACGCGACGCACTCGCCGACCTCGCCCGCGCACACGGCGCCACCGAGTTCATGGTGCTGCACGCCGCGCTGTCGGTGCTGCTCGCGCGACTCGGCGGCAGCGACGACATCGCCGTCGCCGCCGTGGTGGGCGGACGCCGTTGGGCGCAGCTCGAAGACCTCGTCGGCCCGTTCCTCGACACCCTCGTGCTGCGCGCCCGCGTGGCCGCCGACATGTCGTTCGCCGGACTGCTCGGCCAGGTCCGCGATTTCGACGTCGCCGCTTTCGATCACGTCGCCGTGCCCTACGAGCAGCTGCTGTCGGAGCGGCAGAGCGGTGCACCGCAGGTCGCGCTGGCATTGCAGGACTTCGGCTTCGACCCGATCAGCCTCGGGGAGCTCACCGTCGAGGCCCGCGAAGTCCTCGACGACACAACGAAGTTCGATCTGCAGTTCACGCTCGCCCCGCGCCCCGACGGTTACACCGGCACGCTCGTGTTCGACGCCTCCCGCTTCGCCGGCCGCACCGCCGAACTGCTCGTCAGCCGTTTCGTCGCGCTGCTCGGCAGCCTGGCGAGCGCACCCGACAGTGTTGTCGGCGAACTGGCGGTCGACACCCCGGCTCCCGCCCTCGACGGTGGCGAACCGGCCCCGGCACACACACTCGCCGAGATGTTGCGCGCCACCGCCGCCGCGCATCCCGACCGTGAGGCCCTGCGCGGCGACGGCGAATCGCTCACCTACCGCGAACTCGACGAGCAGTCCGACGCCCTCGCCGAGGAGTTGCGGGCCGACGGCGCGCGGGACGGGAAGATCGTGCGCATCGACGCACCGCGCAGCGTCGACTACATCCGCACCCTGTGGGCCATCACCAAGACCGGTGCGGCCTTCACACATTCGCGGCAGGCAGGGGAGACGTGCCTGCCCGGCACCGCCTACGTCGTGTCCACCTCCGGCTCCACCGGCACCCCGAAGCGGGTCGCGGTGACGCACCGCGGACTCGCCCCGCTCGCCGCCGAAGCGGCCGAGCGTTACCGGGTCGAGCCCGGAGACCGCGTGCTGCACGGCTATTCACCCGAGTTCGACGCGGCACTGCTCGAACTGCTGCTCGCCCACACCACCGGTGCGACGCTCGTCGTCGCACCCCCGGACGTCTACGCCGGGCAGGACCTGCACCGCTACCTCGCCGAACAGCGCATCACCCATTACCTGTCGACCCCCACGGTGCTCGGCACCCTCGATCCCGAGGGACTGCCCGACCTGAAGGTCGTCGCCTCCGGAGGCGAATCGCTGTCGCCGTCGCTCGCGGCGCGCTGGGCCGACGGCCGCGTGATGCTCGACGCCTACGGACCGACCGAGGCCACGATCGTCGCGACCCTCGTCGACATCGAACCCGGCACCCGACCGAGCATCGGCAAGCCCGTCCCTGGCACCGTCGCCCACGTGCTCGACGCGCGCTTGCGTCCCGTGCCCGCCGGAGGCGTCGGCGAGTTGTACCTCGCGGGTGAGGGCCTCGCCGCCGGATATCTCGACGACCCGGCCCGCACCGCCGAACGCTTCGTGGCCGCTCCCGGTGGTGCCCGCATGTACCGCACCGGCGACCGCGTCCACCGCCGCGTCGACGACACCCTCGGCTATCTCGGCCGCACCGATCGCCAGCTCAAGGTGCGCGGCGTGCGCATCGAACCCGGCGAACTCGAAGCCACGCTGCTCGCCCAGCCCGGTATCCGGCAGGCAGCGGTGGTCGCGGTGAGTGGCACGCTCGTCGCGTTCGCGGCCGGACCGGATCTGTCGGCCGACGACATCACCGCGCGAGTCGCGCTCGTCGTGCCGCCGCACCGCATGCCGACCCGCGTGCACGCGCTCGACCAGCTGCCCCTCACGTCCAACGGCAAGCTCGACGTCGCAGCGCTCGAACTGCACGACGCCGCGGCCCTCGACGACGACGCCGCCCTGGACCGTCCGCTCACCGACGCCGAGGATCTCGTCGTCACCGTCGCCGAGGACGTGCTCGGCGCCCGTCCGGCCGCGCACCGCGGGTTCTTCACCGCCGGCGGCGACTCGCTGTCGGCCGTCGTGTTCGCCGCGCGGCTGAGCGAGGCGTTCGGTACCGACGTGCCGGTGCGCGAGGTGCTCGCCGCCCCCACGCTCGCCGCGCTCGCCGCCCGCATCGAATCCGGCGACGACCAGCGCGTCGCGCTGCGGCCCTACGACGATGACACCCCGGCACCGATCGCTCCCGCGCAGCGCCGCCTCGGCATCGTCGCGCGGTCCGAGACCGGCACCGCCGGCTATCTCGTGCCGGTCGTGCTCACGCTGAGCGGCGACCTCGACGTCGACGCCCTCACCGCCGCGGTGAGCGATGTCGTCGACCGCCATCGCGTGCTGCGCACCGCCTTCACCGACGACGTGCAGGTACCCGTCGACCCGCCGGTGCTCGAACACTCCGCGCCGGAGGACGTCGCCGCGGCCGTGACCGCCACGATCACCACGCCCTTCGACATCACGATGCAGGCCCCGATGCGGATCCGGTTGTTCGACGTCGAACCCGGCCGCTGGGTGCTCGCCGCCGCCGTGCACCACATCGCGTTCGACGGCGCGTCCGTCGGACCGCTGCTCACCGATCTCGCCGTCGCCTATGCCGCGCGTCGCGGGGCAGAAGCGCCGGTCTTCGAGTCGCTGCCCGTCACCTACGGCGACTACGCGCGCTGGCAGCACGAACTGCTCGGCGACCCCACCGATCCGGGCTCGCTCGCCGCCCGCCAACTCGACTACTGGACAACCACACTCGCCGGCCTGCCCGACGGCCCGCTGCCGCTGCCCGCCGACCGGCCGCGCCCCGCGCAGCCGACCCACCGTGGCGCGCAGATCGTCTCGACCCTCGACACCGAGACCCACCGACGCCTCCGGGACGTCGCGCGCAGCCACGACGTCACCGTGTTCATGCTCGTCCACGCGGTGCTCGCCGCGATGCTCGCGCGTCGCAGCGGGCGCACCGACATCGCCGTGGGCACGGCGATCGCGGGTCGCACGGATGCCCGCCTCGACCGGCTCGTCGGCATGTTCGTCGGCACCGTCGTGCTGCGCACCGCCGTCGACCCGTCGCGGCCGTTCACCGACCTGCTGCGCGACGTGCGGGCCACCGACCTCGGCGCGCTCGCGCACGCCGACGTGCCGTTCGACGAGGTCGTCGCCCGCCTCGCGCCGCGGCGCGACCCGTCGTACAGCCCGCTCTTCCAGGTGCTGCTCACGCACCGCGTCGAGGCCGGCGAGGTGCTGCCGCAACTGCCGGATGTGCAGATCGCCGAGACCGACGCCGGGGAACCGGCCGCGCAGTTCGACGTGGTCGTCGAACTCGTCGAGCGCGAGGCCGGACTCGACCTGCGCCTGGTCTATGCGACGGATCTGTTCGACGACACTACCGGCGACGCGATGCTCACCGACCTCGTGGCGATGCTCGCCGCCGCCCTCGCCGAACCCGACCGCGCCGTCGGCGATCTCGCCGTGCCGGTGCCCGCACCGCTGTCGGCTCCCGCCGTCGCACCGCGCACCCTGCCCGAGATCTTCGCGACCGCCGTCGAGCAGCATCGCGGACGCATCGCGGTGCGCTCCGGCACCGTCGCCTGGACGTACGGCGGACTCGACGCCCGCGCCGACGAGATCGCCTCCGTGCTCGCCTCCCACGGCGTACGACGCGGAGACCTCGTCGCGATCGCCGTGCCGCGCAGCGAGTACTGGCCGCTCGCCGTCTGGGCGATCACGAAACTCGGTGCGGCATGGGTGTCCGTCGACCTCACCCAGCCCGACGCGCGCAGCGCCGCGATCCTCGCCGGCTCCGGTGCTCGCATCGGCCTGACCGTCGGCTACCGCGAACTCGGCCACGTGACGTGGCTCGACCTCACCGCCGACCGCAGCATCGACTTCGACGCCGTCGAACCCCCGCGTCCCGCAGTCACATCCGGCGACCTCGCCTACACGATCTACACGTCCGGCACCACAGGCACGCCGAAGGGCGTCGACGTCACCCACCGTGGGCTCGCGGCGCTGCTCGACGTGCAGACCGCCCTGCTCGACCTCGGGCCGGAATCGCGCGTGCTGCAGGTCGCCTCGCACACCTTCGACGCCGCGGTCTTCGAACTGATCTCCGCCCACGCGCACGGCGGTGCCCTCGTGATCGCCCCCGACCACACCTTCGCCGGGGAACCCCTGCAGGAGCTGATCGTCGACGAGCGCGTCACGCACCTCAACCTCACGCCCACCGTGCTCGGCACCCTCGACCCCGAGGCATTCGAGCCGACGACGATCGTCGCCGCGGGTGAGACCCTGCCCGGTGCACTGGTGGGCCGCTGGTCGCGGCACCGGATCGTCAACGGCTACGGACCCACCGAATTCACCGTCGCCGTCTCGTATTCCGCGCCGCTCACCGATGACGAGAAGCCGAGCATCGGCACGCCTGTCGCGGGAGCTACCGCCTACGTGCTCGACTCGCGTCTGCACCCCGTGCCGCGCGGCACCGTCGGCGAGCTCTACGTGACCGGTGACAGCACCGCCCGCGGCTACCGCTACGAATCCGGCCTCACCGCAACGCGATTCGTCTCGAGCCCGTTCGGCGACGACGGGTCGCGGCTGTACCGCACGGGCGACCTGGTTCGGATCCTGCCGAACGGGGTACTGGATCACGTGGCCCGCATCGACGACCAGGTGAAGATCCACGGCATCCGCGTCGAACCCGCCGAGGTCGACGCCGCGCTGCTGAACCGTCCGGGAGTCGCGGCGGCCGTGACCGTTCCGCATCCCGGACGTGACGGCGACACCGTGCTCGTCTCCTATATCCAGCCCGAGACCGGCACCGCACCCGACACGGCAGCATTGCGTCGCGCGCTCGTCGCCGACCTGCCGCGTCACCTGCGGCCGGTGAGCATCACCGTCGTTGACGCACTGCCGCTGATGGCATCCGGCAAGGTCGACCGCGCGGCGCTGCCCGCCCCCGACACCGCCGTCGACGAACCATATGTGGCGCCGCAGGGACGCATCGCGCAGACCGTCGCCGCGGTGTTCGCCCGCCACCTCGACCGGCCGATCGACGAGATCTCTGCTGACCGAAGTTTCTTCGACCTCGGTGGCAGTTCCATCGCGGCCGTCACCGTCGCAGGTGAACTGCGCGACGAGCTCGGCGCCGACGTTCCCGTCGAGTGGCTGTTCACCAGCCCGGATCTCGCGTCGCTCGCCGACCGCATCGACCACGGCCGCAGTAATGACGAACGCGACCCGCTCGGCAGCCTCGTCGAGATCGCCGGTCGCGGTGACGAGAAGCCGCCGTTGTTCTGCGTGCACCCCATCAGCGGACTCGCATGGATGTACGCCGGTTTCGCGCAGCATCTCGACGGCCGTACCCTCTACGGTCTCCAGGCAACGGGCTTCGACGACATTCCGGACAGCATCGGCGAACTCGCCGCGCGGTATGTGGCCGAAATCCGTAAGGTGAGGGCCGATGGTCCCTACCACCTGCTGGGCTGGTCGGTGGGCGGCACCATCGCACACGAGATGGCCGTGCAGCTCCGCGAGCACGGAGAGCAGGTCGGTGCGGTAGTGCTGCTCGACACGCTCACGCCCGAGACTGTGCCTGCCGAGCCCCACCCGACGGCAGAGAACGTACCCGACATCGCCGGGCTGCCCGAAGAACTCGTCGCCGAGGTCCGGCGCCGCACCGACGCCGCCGCGCAGGCCGTCGAAGACGCGGTGCGCCGACACACCCTCAGCGAATACGACGGCGACATCGACCTGGTGGTCGCCGAACCCGATCTCGACCGGCACCCAGATATCGCCGCCACCTGGCAGCGATATGTGCGCGGTCTCGTCGTCGAACATCCGGTGCCGTTCACGCACTCGGAACTGGCCGATCCGGACGCGGTGCGTGCGATCGGCCCGGTGCTCGACAGCGTGCTCGAGCGCCACGACGACCCCCACACCGCGCCCGCCGGGTGCGCACGCAGTGTTACCGCAACGAGGGAGACGCCCTGATGGAAGTACATGATTACCTGCGAATTCTGCAGGCGAGGTGGAAGATCGTCGCCGTCACGACGGTGGTGGCGGTTCTTGCCGCCCTCGGCGCCTCCCTGCTGACCACGCCCCAGTACGAAGCCAAGACACGCCTGTTCGTGTCGACCTCGTCGGGCGCATCGGTGCAGGAGATCTATCAGGGCAACCTGTTCTCGCAGCAGCGAGTCACCTCCTACACCGAACTGCTCGAGGGCACCACCCTCGCGCAGCGCACCCTCGACAAGCTCGGTCTCGGCGAGATGTCGGCCGTCGATCTCGCCGGCAAGGTGACCGCCTCGTCGACCCCCGACACGGTGCTCATCGACACCGCCGTCACCGACGAGTCGCCCGAGCGTGCCCGCGACCTCGCCAACGCACTGTCGGACGAGTTCGTCGTCATGGCACGCGAACTGGAGACCCCCGAGGACGGCGGCCCGCCGACCGCCCGCGTGGTGGTCGAGCAGTACGCGGCCACGCCGTCGGCGCCGGTGACGCCGAAGACCACACGGAACGTCGCGCTGGGTCTGGCCGTCGGTGTGCTGCTCGGCATCGCCCTCGCGGTGCTGCGCGATCGCCTCGACAACACCATCAAGGACCGCAACGCCGTCGAGGAGCTCGCCGGCACCGGTGTGGTGGGTGTGATCCCGCTCGAGAAGGCCCGGCACGAAGAGCCGGCGATCGTGTTCGCGGACGCCAACAGCGGCGACGCCGAGGCCTACCGGGAGATGCGGACCAACCTGCAGTTCCTCGAGGTCGACAACCCGCCGCGCGCGATCGTTATCACCAGTTCCCTGCCCGGCGAGGGCAAGACCACCACGGCCGTCAACCTGGCCCTGGTGCTCGCCGAGGCCGGTCACTCCGTCGTGCTCGTCGAAGCCGACCTGCGCCGCCCGCGTGTGACCAAGTACCTCGGCACGCTCGGCGACGCCGGCCTGTCGAACGTGCTCGCACACACGGCTGCACTCGAGGACGTGCTCCAGCCGACGCGCTTCGACGGCATGTGGGTGCTCGCGGCCGGCGGTCTGCCGCCCAACCCGTCCGAGCTGCTCGGTTCCGCGCATGCGCGGGAGGTCGTCGAGGACCTGCGGTCGCGCTTCGACTACGTCATCATCGACGCGCCGCCGCTGCTGCCCGTCACCGACGCGGCGATCCTCACGAACATCGCCGACGGTGCGCTGCTCATCGCGCGTTACGGCAAGACCACCCGCGAGCAGTTCGCGCGGGCCGTCGGCAACCTGCGGGCGGTCAACGCGCCCGTGCTGGGCACGATCCTGGCGCTGACCCCGACCAAGGGACGCGGCACGGCCTACGAATACCGCTACTACTACAGCTCCGACAAGGACGGTGCTGCTCCGGCAGCCGCCCAGACGAGCACGCCGGCGACGCAGCGTGTCGGAGCGCCGGCACCGACCGCACCGACCGCACCGGCCGCCCAGCCGGCTGCGCAGGCGCAGACGACCGCGTCGGCACCCGTCGAGGGACCGGCCCGGCCGCAGAACGGTCAGCATCATGTCGAGCCGCCGGCCACGCAGGCCCACCCGGCGCCGAGCAACGACGCCTACCACTACCGCGCTGCGGAGCAGTTCCCGCCGGCGCCGCAGCCGGCATCGGAGCGATACGGCAGCGAGCCCTACCAGGCGCCGCAGGCGTACTCCGCCGCCGAGCCGCTGTCGCGACCCGTGGTGCACGCACCGCGACGCCCGGTGAACGACTCAGGCTCGGAGAGCGGCGAGGAGAGGTAGCAACAGATCGGCGATCTCGGATCCGACCGTGACGAACGTCTCCTCGTCTCGGCCGATCGGGTCGACGATGTCCTCCGGCCCGGGTGCAGACATCTGCGCCCGGGCCGTCGTCAGTTCTGCGATGGTCCGCGCACCGGTGGCGTTCTGCAGCCGGGCGGCCTCGCGCAGCGTGAACGTCACCCGCATCCTGCGCGGTGCGAGCTGGATGACCTTGGCGCGGTGCCGCTCGCTCATCGTGATGATCATGTCGGAGTCCTCCGCGATCGGCGGGGTGATCCGACGCGCAGCGAATCCGTCCGGATCGCCTCCGAGCTGCTGCAACACGAGTGCCGCGGTGGGTTCCATGCCGTAACCGACCATCGCCCGGGTGCCGGCGCTGTGCGCCGAAAGGTCCTCGCGACCGGCCTCGGCCGCGTATGCGGTGGTCAACCTCTCTGCGGTGGGTGATCGGCAGATGTTTCCGGTACACACATAGAGAATCCGCATTCGGCGATCCTATGGGAGACGCTATCCAGGCGCTCAGGAGCCATCTCCGGGGTGCCCGGTCCCGGCGTACGTCATACGAACGGCCCTCGTGACCCGCCGGTAACGTTCTGTACCATCGTCGGTGATTTCGGGCGCCGGGGGAAGCTGACGCGGCTGGCGCATCCAACGTCGAAGGCGGCTGATGAGTTCTATTCTCGGTGTGACCGTGGGGGAGAGCGCCGTTCGGGTGGTGCGGCCGGTGGATCGAACGACCCCGACGGCGGGGTTCCAGTTCCAGGTGGTCGAAACCGGTAAGGACGATCCGGCGCGGCTGGCGGCAGGCACCCTCGGGGTGCTCTTCCAGACCGGTGTGGCGGGCGATCCGATCGAGCGGGTGGGACTGGTCTATCGCGACCAGGCCCAGGGCGAGCGCCTGCGCGCGGCAATGGCCGTCGAGCACATCGACCGTTACCTGCTCGTCTCCGAACCCGAAGCCGCCGTCACCTATCTGCAGGCCACCGGCGAGCTCGGCAGCAACACCGCCGTCTTCTACGACCTCGGCGACGCCGGGCTCACCGTCACCGTCGTCGACCTCGTCTCCCGCGAGGTGCTCGCCGAACGCACCGACAGCATCGGCGGCCGCGTCTTCGACAACGTGATCCGCGACCACCAGCTCGACACCAACGGTGTGTGGCGCCCCGACGACCCCGCCACCGACGACGAATTGTCGGCCCAGTGCCGCGAGGCCAAGGAGAAGCTCTCGCAGAGCGAGACCGTGGCCGTGCCGGGCGCGGCAGGGGTCGTGCTCATGTCGCGCGAGACCTTCGATCCGCTCATCGCGCAGTGCGTCGAGTCGTCGGCGCAATTCGTGCACCAGGTGATCTCCCGTGCCGGTCGCAACCCCGAGGCCGTGGTCCTGCTCGGCGGCGGCGCGCACATCCCGCTCGTGCAGGAGGTGCTGCGCTCCTGGCTCGGCCTGCCCCTGGTGGTGCCGCACGAGCCCGAACTCGTCCTCGCCAAGGGCGGGGCCCTGGCCGCCGCGCAACCGGCCACCTCGCAACCGGTGAGCACCCTCACGCGCATCGTGCCGGGTCAGCCCCCGTCGACGAGCGCCGACACCGAGCAGATCCCGGTCGTCGCCGCCGCGGCCACTGCGCCCACGGCTGCCGCCACCGGTGCGGAGTCCGCCGACGCGAAGAAGCCGTGGTGGTCGTCGCTGGCCGGTCGCGGTCCGTCGGTCAGCGGCAGGCAGATCTCCGGCGCCGGGATCGCGGGCACGGCTCTCGCGGTCGTCGCGGTCATCGGCGTGGCGCTGAGCACCGGCTTCACGAGTTCGTCGACCGACGAGACGAGCCCCACCCAGTCGTACATCCCGACGACCACCAACGCGCCGCGGCAGAACCCCGCGCCGGCGGTAGCGCCCACGCAGGTCACCACGACCACCACGGTCGAGCAGGAGCCGGCTCCGACCACCCATTCACCGCGCCCGGTTCCGCCGGCCCCCGAACCTCCGCCCGCTCCGGCTCCGACCATCCCGGGGCTGGGAGTGCCGGTCCCGACGCTGCCGCCGCTGCCGACGATCGAGCTGCCGCCGCTGCCGCAGATCCGGCTTCCCTGAGTCACCCGCTCACGCGCGTCGCGCGTGCCGGCCACCCGTCTGCTGTCCGGGGGCGTCGGTACGCGCGAGCACGGCGGCGATCGCCGTGGTGAGCGGCACCGACAACGCGAGCGCGATGCCGCCGACGCATGCGCGGACCAGCTCGATCGCCACGGCGTCGCTCGTGATCACATCGGTGATCGACCGCCCGGCCACCGAGAACAGCAGCAGGAGAGGCAGCGCGCCGCCCGCGTAGGCGAGGACGAGCGTGTAGACGGTGCTGGCGATGTGGTCGCGGCCCACGCGCATCGCCGCCGAGAAGATCTCACGACGCGACGACTCGGGATCGAGCCCGGCGAGTTCGAAGGCCGACGACGCCTGCGTGATGGTGACGTCGTTGAGCACACCGAGCGAGCCGATGATGAATCCCGCCAGCAGTAGGCCCGAGATCGACACGTGCCCGATGTACAGCTGCACGTCGGTGTTCTGTTCCTCCGACAGACCGGTCAGATGTGTCATGCGGATCGCGACGTAGGACAGCAGGGCCGCGACGACCATCGAGGCGAGCGTGCCGAGCAGCGCCGAACTGGTCCTCAGATTCACACCGTGCGCCAGATACAGCACCGCGTAGAGGATCAGTGCACCGCCGACCAGTGCGACCGGCACGGCGGGTTTGCCGTCCAGGAGCGCCGGGAGCATGAACGCCACCAGCACACCGAACGCGACCACCAGGCCGATCAGGGCCCGCAGACCGCGCCAGCGGGCGATCGCGACCACCACGACAGCGAACACCGCGACCACCAGCGCGAGCGGGAAGCCGCGGGCGTAGTCGTAGAAGGAGTACTGGGTGGCGCCCGCCGGATCGGTCTGGCGGACGAGACGGATCTCGTCGCCGGCCTGTAGATCGGGCTGACCCGGGCCGGGGATCACCTCGAGGAGCGTCCGGGCACCGTCGTCGGGACCGGATTCGATGGCGACGATGCTGCGTTCGCAGTCGAAGGCGTTGCTCGAGGGAGGGGACGGCTCACCGGTGAAGACGCGCCCGAAGGACGCGCTGCCGCACGGGCCGGTGTTCTGCTCGACGACCGTTCCGGCCTCGGTGACGACCGCGCCGCCGCTACTCGTCTGAAAGGGGGCGGGGATGTCCACGGCACGGCTGCTCGGCCATAACAGGGCGGTGCCGAAGAGCACCAGGAGACCGATCGCAGCCAGCAGGCCGACCACGATCTTCGCGGCGATGGGTCCGAGTGGGATGGGACTTTCGTCCTGCCCGTGGCCGTGTCCGTGGCCGAAATGGCCGTGTCCGTGATTCACCCGGACAGGCTAGCCAAGAGGCGAGATGGTTGGGGCTGGTGGTGGCGGGGAGCAGGGGGGTGTCCCCGCCACCGTCACCTGATCTCGCACAGGGGGGATGGCGATCGATCAGGGAGCCCGGCACAGTGCGTAGTGCTTTAGTGCCATAGGACAAATTACTGGTTCCGACCCCGGATTGGGGAGGGGTTGGCATGTGTCGATGGTCACGAAGCCGACAAACTGTCCGTTCGGGTAGGTCGACCGTGCCTCTAAACAGGGACTTTGGTCCCGAAAGGGGCAATGTAACTGTTCGGCAACGATTGCCCGCCTGGGGTCGGAAGCCCTGTTCCTACTGTTTGTAGGAGGACAGGAAGTTGCCGATCCGCTCGATCGCCACCGCCAGATCGCGTGCCCACGGCAGCGTGACGATGCGCAGATGGTCGTGGTTCGGCCAGTTGAAGCCCGTGCCCTGCGTGACGAGGATGCGCTCCTGCAGCAGCAGATCCTGCACGAGCTTCTCGTCGTCGTGGATGTCGTAGACCTCCGGATCCAGACGCGGGAAGGCGTAGAGCGCACCGCGCGGCTTCACGCAACTCACGCCCGGGATGGCGTTGAGGCGCTCCCACGCGACGTCGCGCTGCTCGAGCAGGCGCCCACCGGGCCGTACCAGGTCCTCGATGCTCTGATAGCCGCCGAGCGCCACCTGGATGGCGTGCTGGGCCGGCACATTGGGGCACAAGCGGGTCGAGGCGAGCAGGTCGACGCCCTCGAGGAAGCCCTCTGCGTGATCCTTCGGGCCGGTGATGACCATCCAGCCCGACCGGTAGCCGGCGACCCGGTACGCCTTCGACAGGCCGTTGTAGGTCAGGCAGAGCAGGTCGGGGGCCAGCGACGCGAGGGAGACGTGCTTCGAATCGTCGTACAGGATCTTGTCGTAGATCTCGTCGGCGAGCAGCAGCAACTGGTGCTTGCGGGCGAGGCGCACGATCCCCTCGAGCACCTCGTGCGAGTACACGGCGCCCGTCGGGTTGTTCGGGTTGATCACCACGATCGCCTTGGTGCGGTCGGTGATCCGGGACTCGATGTCGTCGAGATCCGGGTTCCAGTCGTTGGTCTCGTCGCACAGATAGTGCACGGGGGTGCCACCGGCGAGCGAGGTCATCGCCGTCCACAACGGATAGTCGGGTGCCGGGATGAGCACCTCGTCGCCGTCGTCGAGCAGGGCCTGCATGGTGATGGTGATGAGCTCGGAGACTCCGTTGCCCAGGTAGACATCGTTGATGTCGAACTTCGGGAAGCGCGGCACGAGCTCGTAGCGCGTGACGATCGCGCGACGGGCGGAGGCGATGCCCTTGGACTCCGAGTAGCCCTGCGCGTGGGGCAGCGCCGCGATCATGTCCTGCACGATCGTGTCGGGCGCCTCGAACCCGAACGGTGCGGGGTTGCCGATGTTGAGCTTGAGGATGCGATGCCCCTCGGCCTCGAGCCGCGCGGCGTGGGCGTGCACCGGCCCGCGGATCTCGTAGAGCACGTTCTGGAGCTTCGACGACTGCTCGAGCCGACGGCTGATGTGATGGTGAAGTTGGCCTTGCTCCTCGATAGTCACGGCTTACATCGTGCCACCGTGCCGCAACAGGATTTCATCCGCGTTTTGCCGGTTGCGGTAACGAGTTGGGAAACAAGGCGCGACGAATGTCCGGATCAATGCGATGATCGAGGTCCATCTAGGCCTCACGTCGGGGTGACGTGGGGGAATGCAAGGAGCAAGTGGTATGGCGCAGGGCACTGTCAAGTGGTTCAACGCGGAAAAGGGCTTCGGCTTCATCGAGCAGGATGGTGGGGGAGCAGACGTTTTCGTCCATTACTCCGAGATCCAGGGTTCGGGCTTCAAGACCCTGGACGAGGGGGCACGAGTCGAGTTCGAGATCGGCCAGGGGCAGAAAGGCCCGCAGGCTCAGGGTGTGCGCGCCATCTAGGTCGCACTCTTTCGAGAATTCCGCGTTCGACGGCGTCGCACTTCCGGTGCGGCGCCGTCGTCGTGTGCTCTCCGTCACAGCCGGGAGGCGTAGGCCTACCCGTCGGTAAGTACTGCTTGTAAGGTATATCCGGTTCGTGGGGTAACAGTTTGTTTTCTCCGGTTCGTGGGGATTCGTACCGGACGGTTTTTCCTTCCTGGGGGATTGGTGTTTGTGGATTCGGCTACTCCTCGCAGTGCGACGCACGATCGATGGACCGACCCCAAGAAACGCCTCTGGCTGTACGGACTCGTCGTCCCCCTGAGCCCCTTCATCGCCTACTTCCTCGTCGAATACCTCCACCTCGGCGTCTTCTGGGCCACCGGTGCACTGGTCATCGCCGTCGTCTGCCCGTTGGTCGACGCGTTCGCGAGGCTGGACACGAGCAATCCGCCCGAGAGCGTGATGCGGACGCTCGAGAACGACCGGTACTACCGCTACTGCACCTATCTCTATCTCCCACTGCAATACGCGGGCCTGACATTCGGGTGCTGGATGTGGGTGTCGCAGCCCATGGGCGGCGCCGAACGATTCGCGATGGCCGCCACACTCGGCATCGTCGGCGGTGTCGGCATCAACGCGGCGCACGAACTCGGACACAAGCGCACCACCATCGAGCGGCGCCTCGCGAAGATCGCGCTCGCCCAGTCGTTCTACGGCCACTTCTACGTCGAACACAATCGGGGGCACCACGCCCGTGTGGCGACCCCGGAGGACCCGGCCACCGCCCGCATGGGAGAGAGCTACTGGCGCTTCCTGCCCCGTTCGGTGTTCGGCAGCCTCCGTTCCGCGATCCGTTACGAGAAGGGCCGGCTCGAACGTCGCGGCACGTCGTTCTGGAATCTGCGGCACAACGACATCCTCAACGCATGGGCGCTGAGCGTCGTCCTCTACGCGGTGCTCATCGCCGTGTTCGGCTGGTCGATCGCCCCGTGGCTCGTCGTCCAGGCCGTCATGGCGATCATGTTCCTCGAAGGCGCCAACTATCTCGAGCACTACGGGCTGCTGCGCGAGAAGCGACCGGACGGCAGCTACGAACGCGTGCAGCCCCAGCACAGCTGGAACAGCAACCACGTGTGCTCCAACCTGTTCCTCTACAACCTGCAACGGCACAGCGACCATCACGCCAATCCGCTGCGCCGCTACCAGACCCTGCGGTCGATGCCGCAGGCGCCGCAGCTACCCGCCGGTTACGCGGTATTGATCATCCTGGCTCTGTTCCCGCCGCTGTGGCGGCGCATCATGGACCCGCGACTGCTCGAGCACTACAGTCACGATTTCTCGCGAATCAATATTGAGCCTGAGAAACGAAATGCGATTCAGGCACGATACGGTGGTCGCAGTTAGGCGCCATGTCGGGGAGACCGGCGACGGTTTCCCGCTCTCGTCGGCCCAACGCGGGATCTGGTTTGCCCAGCATCTGCTCGGCGACATTCCACTGACCATCGCCCAGTACGTCGACGTCCGAGGCGAATTCGATCCCGAGATCTTCGCCGACGCCGGCGCCGCCACCGCCCGCTTCTTCGGCAACCCGCTCAACATGTGGGGTCCGTTCGACGACCCCACCTGGGTCGCCAATGATCCCTACGTCAACGCCGAGAAACTGCGCGGCACCACCTTGTACCTGTCGTCGCGCACCGGCCTGCCCGGCCGCTACGACAATCTCGAATCCGAGTGGATCAAGGACGAGGAAGACCTTACCGACGTGGTCATCAAGGGCGGACTCATCGAAGCCGCAGCGGCCGACTGCACCCGACGCATGGCGACGCGCCTCGACGAACTGGGCATCCCCGCCACCATCGACATCCACGACGACGGTACCCACAACTGGGGCTACTGGCAGGACGACCTGCACAACTCGTGGCCCGTCCTCGGTCCCGCGATCGGCGCGTCCTGACGGTTCATCCACAGGCGGTCGGTTCATCCACAGATCCGGCCGATTCGTCCTCGTAGGCACCTGCGGCCCGGGTCGACGGGCGATGCTAGGCGCCATGGGGGAGTTGATTCTGCGGCGCGAGGCAAATGCGCGCGGCGTCACCGATGCGGAGATCCGACGTCTGGTGCGGAACGGAACGTGGACTCGGCTCGCGTCGGGAGTCTTCGTCCAGTCCGACCAATATGCGGGGGCCGACGATCACGCTCGACATGCTCTTCGGGCACGGGCGTTCATCGCCAATGCAGGACCGACCTCGGCGCTGAGCCACGTATCGGCCGCGGTGCTGCACGGGCTCGACGTCTGGCAGATCCCACTCGATGATGTGCACCTCACCCGCAACGCGCCGAGTGGAGCGCGGAGGACACCCGGCCGCGCCATGCACGCGGCGCTCTTCCGTGAGGCGGACGTCGTGGACCGGAGGGGAGCGCGGGTGCTGTCGGTCGCACGGACGATCACGGATGTGGCCGCAACGGTGCCGGTGGAGCAGGCCGTCGTACTTGCCGACAGTGCGCTGCGAGCGGGGCTGGTTGCCTCCGACGAGCTGACCCGTGCCGTGGAACGGATGGGGAGTCATCCCCGCATCGCGCATGCGCGTCGTGCCGTGCAGCTGTCGAGCGGGTGCAGCGACAGCGCCGGCGAGTCGCGGAGCAGGGTTCTGTTCGTCCGTGAGCAGATCCCGATGCCGCTCACGCAGGTGGACGTCTTCTGCGCCGACGGCAGGTGGCTCGCTCGCGTCGACTTCCTGTGGCCGGAGCACGGTGTGATCGGCGAGTTCGACGGTCGGATCAAGTACCGCCGCGACGGGGTCGCGACCACCGCCGCCGAGGACGTGGTCTACCGCGAGAAGCTGCGGGAGGACGCACTGCGTCACGCGGGGTGGACGGTGGTGCGGTGGACGTGGCAGGACCTCGGGACCCGCGGCGCCGTCGCAACGAAGGTGCGGGAGGCGTTCGCACGGGCGGCGCGGGGGAGCGGGCCGACGGGGAGGTACGCAACAAAGAAGTAAGGCTCGCAACGCCAGCAGTCACTGCCAGCGTTGCGAGCCTCAACCTCGCGTTGCGTACCTACTTGCGGCCAGGTGCCTTCGCGCCGGGCTTGAAGCCGAGCGCGCCCGGCTTCGCCTTCGGTGCCTCGACCTCCGGCTTCGCCGCGGTCGCGGGCGCCTCGGGCTCAGCCGGAGCCTCGGCGACCGGCTCGGGTTCCGGCGTCGGCTCCGCCTTCGCCGGAGCGGCAGGCGCAGCCTTCTTCGCGCCCGGACCCTTCAAACCGCTCTTGAGCTGCAGTCCGCCCGGCTTCGCCTTCGGGATCACCGACTCCTTCGGCTGCTCCGCAGCAGGCGCCTCGGCCGTAGACGACTCCGCCGCGGGAGCCTCGGCAACAGGTGCCTCCTCGGCAGGTGCAGCCGGAGCTGCGGACGCCGCCGGAGAAGCCTTCTTGGCGCCCGGTCCCTTCAGGCCGCTCTTGAGCTGCAGTCCGCCCGGCTTCGCCTTCGGCACCGCGGGTGCTTCGGCAGCGGGAGCGTCCGACGACTCGGCAGGAGCGGCGGGAGCAGCAGGTGCGGCCGGCTTCGCAGCGCCCGGGGCCTTCGCGCCCGGTGCCTTCAGACCGCCCTTCATCTGCAGGCCGCCCGGCTTCGCCTTCGGCGCTGCCGGCGCCTCGGTCTCAGGAGCAGAAGAAGCCTCGGACGACGCGGCCGGTGCGGCCGGAGCCGCAGCCTTCTTCGCGCCCGGACCCTTCAGGCCGCCCTTCATCTGCAGGCCGCCCGGCTTCGCCTTCGGCGCTGCCGGCGCCTCGGCAGCTTCGGCAGCAGGAGCCTTCGCGCCCCCGGGAGCCTTCGGTCCGCCCGGAGCCTTGAGGCCGCCCTTCATCTGCAGGCCGCCGGCCTTCGGGGCGCCGGTGGTCTTCGGAGCAGCCGGCGCTGCCGCTGCCGCCTCGACCTCCTCGACGCGCTCCTTCTCGACCTCTTCCGCGGTCTCCTCGACCTCGACCGGAGTCTTCGGCTGCTGGACCACCTTGAGGTTGTCGCTGAGCTTCGCAGCCTCGACGCGAGAGATCGACTCGAGCATGAGCTGCGCAACGTCGATGACCTCGACGCCCTCGCCCTTGCCCTCTTCCTGACGCGCCGTCACACCGTCGGTGAGCATGACGCGGCAGAACGGGCAGCCCGTCGCGATCTTGGCGGGATTCGTGGTGAGCGCTTCGTCGACACGGTCGATGTTGATGCGCTTACCGATCTTCTCCTCCATCCACATGCGGGCACCACCGGCACCACAGCACATGGACCGCTCGCCGTGACGCGGCATCTCGACGAGCTTCGCACCCGACGCCGCCATCAGCTCACGCGGAGCGTTGTAGACCTTGTTGTGCCGTCCGAGGAAGCACGGGTCGTGGTAGGTCACGTCCTGGCCGACGGCCTTGACCTGGACCAGCTTCTTCGCCCGCACCAGACGGTTGAGCAGCTGCGTGTGGTGGACGACCTCGTAGCTGCCACCCACCTGCGGGTACTCGTTGTTCAGTGCGTTGAAGCAGTGCGCACACGTCACGACGATCTTGCGCTTGCTCTGCTCGACGCCCTCGAACACACCGTTGAGGACCTCGATGTTCTGCTGCGCCAACTGCTGGAACAGGAACTCGTTGCCCGCGCGGCGAGCGGAGTCGCCGGTGCAAGTCTCCTCGGCGCCGAGGACCATGAACTTCACGCCGGCGGTCGCGAGGAGCTCGGCGACGGCCTTCGTGGTCTTCTTGGCGCGGTCCTCGTAGGCACCGGCACAGCCGACCCAGAAGAGGTACTCGTAGCCGTCGAAGCTGTCGGCATCCTGGCCGAAGACCGGGATGTCGAACTCCATCTCGTTGATCCAGTTGAGACGGTCCTTGGCGTTCTGCCCCCAGGGGTTGCCCTTGTTCTCGAGGTTCTTGAACAGACCCGCGAGCTCGGACGGGAAGTCCGACTCGATGAGCACCTGGTAGCGACGCATGTCGATGATGTGGTCGACGTGCTCGATGTCCACCGGGCACTGCTCGACGCACGCACCACAGTTGGTGCACGACCACAGGGTCTCGGTGTCGATGACGGGAGCGAGCTCGCCTGCTTCCAGCAGTCCCTCGGTCTCGCCGACGAGCTTGCGACCCGACTCCTCGCGAGCCGACGCCGGGATCTTCGCCAGCTTGGCCTCGTCCGGGTTGCCCTCGGCGTCGACCAAGCCGACCTCGTCGCCACCGAGATCGGTGCGACCACCGGCGAGCAGGTAGGGAGCCTTGGCGTAACCGTGGTCGCGCAGCGACGTGATGAGCAGCTTCGGCGACAGCGGCTTACCGGTATTCCAGGCGGGGCACTGCGACTGGCAACGACCGCACTCGGTGCAGGTCGTGAAGTCCAGCCAGCCCTTCCACGTGAAGTCCTCGATGCGGCCGGCACCGAAGGTGTCCTTGTCCGGATCGGCGTCTTCCATGTCGACGGGCTTGCCGCCGGACATCATCTGACGTGCGGCACCGAGGGCGGGACCGCCGTCGTCCTCACGCTTGAAGTAGATGTTGAAGAAGGCCGAGAAGCGGTGCCATGCGACACCCCACGTGATGTTGCGGCCGACGATGTAGAGCCACACCATGCCCGACATGAGCTTGATGAACGCGAAGACCGACACGAGTTCAGGGCTCTCCGGAAGGATCCGGGCGACCTGCATGGTGAAGAAGTCGGTCGACAGGTGACCGCCGCCGTAGGTGGCGATCTTGCCGGCCTTCACCAGGATCATTCCCAGGCCCTCGAGCAGCACGACCGCTTCGACGAAGTAGGCGGCCTTGAAGTTCGAGCCGCTGAAGCGCGACATCCGTCCGGGCTGACGTGGATGATTGCGCTGGCGGATGTAGATCAGCGTCAGGATGCCGATCACTGTGCCGAGGCCGAGGATCTCGTCGATGAAGTGATAGACGGCGGTGTTGCCGATGATGGGCCAGTGGAAGCTCGGGTCGAACGTCTGGCCGTAGGCCTCGAACCAGACGATCGCGCCGAGCATGAAGCCGACCATCACCAGCCAGTGCGCCCAGCCGACGGTGCGGAACTTGACCATCTTCGTGTGCGCGAGGAATTCGACGACCATCTGCTTGAAGCGCGGGAAGAACGGCCGCCAGCGGTCCGGGGCCGGCTGGCCGATACGGATCGTGTTGACCATCTTCAGCGCGCCGCTGATGAACGCGAACCAACACACGAGGCTCAGCAGCACGCCGATCGTGCCCAACGTAATCGTCAGGGCATTCATACGTGGCCTTTCGTGTCGGGGGCGGCGTCGTGCCGCCTGGTATGAGTCACCGCATCGTAACGCAAGCTAAGTTACCCACCGGTAACTTGGCCTGAACTGGAGTTACCCGCCAGTAGCAAAATCTGCGTCGAATCGGAGACCGTGTGCCCGGACACGCTAGAGGTCAAACGCGATACCGCCGTCGCGCAGGATGTCCTAACTCGCCCGAAACGAGGCGTGTGTCACACGAAGGTCACGACACGCTCTACCGGCCACGATGCGGTGTCCATTCGGGCAAAGGGGTATAACGCTCCGGATGTGATGTCGGTTATGATTTGCCCGGTACGTGGGGTTCGCACGTGGGATGTACACGTCGGGGGACGTAGAACTCCAGGTCGATACAGCAGAATGGGGGCGTCTTAACAGGCGTGCGCCATGTCACAGAACGGAAAAGTATGAAGCTGAAGAAGCTTGCCGCTGTGGCGACGATGACGATCGCCGCCATGGGCATCACAGCCGGTACCTCGTACGCGGCGCCCGCTGCGCAGGACGAGATCAACTACGAGTCCAAGGTCGAGGGCGACTCGGTGGTCACCGTCATCGACGCAGGCGAGTTCCAGGTCTCCGGTGACGGCGAGAGCGTCGAACTTCAGGACAACGCCGGCAACACTGTTCTCAGCCTGCCTCTGGCCATCCAGCTCGGCGATCTGCAGCTCCCCTTCGAGCGTCAGATCAGCGAGGACGGCAAGACCCTCACGCTGACCCCGGTCACCGACCTGTCGAAGGCCACCCCCGTCGACCCTGAGGACAAGGTCGGCGCGAGCCTCACGCCGGTCGCCCTGAAGCTGACCGATGTCGCTTCGCCGGACGAGAACCTGAAGGCTCAGCAGAACTTCGCGTCGCAGCTGGGTATCGCGACTGCGGTCGGCGGCCTGGCCGGAACCATCATCGGCGCCGTGGTGGGCGGTCTCGGCCTGCTCGGCGGCCCTGTGGGCCTGGCTTCGATCCCGCTGGGTGCCGGTATCGGCGGCGTCATCGGCACTATTGTCGCCGGTGGTCCGACGTTGATCGTTGCAGGCATCGGTCTCATCCAGACCCTTGCCGCGCCCCCGGGCACCACGGTCTACGCCAACTGATTCCAGTCGGCTAGGCATTCGAACTCGAACGGCCGCTGTAAGGACGAGCTCCTTACAGCGGCCGTTCTCTGTCCGGGCGTCGGAACGCGCACAGAAAAGCCCTGTCCGGAAGTACGGACAGGGCTTTCAGCTCGAATCGGGTGTCTTTAGATGGACCCGATGAGTCGGCTGCCGTGGCGGATGATGTCCCAGACATAGCCAAGGATGTCGAAGCCGAGTTCGAGGCTGGTCATCAAGATCTCGCTGCTCAAGTGAAGTCCTTTCGAGGGATGGCGCTATCGGCCGGGGTGCGAGGATCGTAACCCACGCTAAACAGACATTCGGCGCAACATCCCGGACGTGGTCAGCTTCCTGGGAATCGCAGCTCGGAGACGTTTTACCCTCAGGTGTTAGGGACGTGCTTCGGAAAGCAGGGTTCTGATGATCGGGTAGCGCGAGTATGAGCATCGGATAGCGGTGCCGGTCCTCGTGTGCTCGTGTCGGTTCTACGCGTGGCAACAAGGCTGCGCGTGGATCCGAACAGGAGGCACGGGTGACTGATTACCGATTGGTGATGTCGCTACTGCTGCAGGACAGGTCCTACCGGGACATCGAGGCGATCGCGGGTTGCTCGCATCGCACTGTCGCGAAGGCGAAGAAGGTCTGCCACGAGCACGGGTTGACCGCCACGAGCCAGGTCGAGGCGCTCAGCGGCGAGGAGATCGACGTCTTGTTCGCAGATGGGCGCAAGACGCCGTCGAAGGAGTTCGTCGCCTTCGACGTGGCGGCGACCGTGAAGAAGCGCACGGGCAAGAACAAGCTGCCGCTGCGGGTGCTGTGGGCCAACTACCTCGACAGCGACGGATCGCCGGGGCAGCGGCACTACAGCTATCAGCGGTTCTGCCAGATCGTCGGCGAGTACGTCGAGGTCAACGAGCTGACGATGCGGATCGCGCACGTGCCCGGGCACACGATGCAGGTCGACTGGGCGGGCACAAAGATGGCGATCTTCGACCCCGTCCTCGGTACCAAGACCACGGTCTCGGTGTTCGTTGCGTCGCTGCCGTACTCGGGGATGGTCTTCGCGTGCGGCTGCGTGGACGAGAAGATGGCGAACTGGCTCGACGCGCACCTGCAGGCCTTCGAGTACTTCGGCGGCGCGGCGCAAGTGATCGTCCCGGACAACGCCTCGACGGCATCGAACCAGATCGCCCGCGGCGACCGGGCCCGCGAGGTCAACCGTGAATACCGTGACTTCCTCGAGTACCACCACACCGCCGCCGTGCCCACTCGGCCGGTGCGCCCGACGGACAAGGGCAACGTCGAGGCCGGGGTGAAGGTGGTGACGAACTGGGTGATCGGACGGCTGGCCGATCGGCGCTTCGCCAGCCTGGACGATCTGAACGAGGCGATCGCCGCCGAGGTGGAGGCGATCAACGACCGGATCCCGTTCCGCGGCCAGAAGACCAGCCGCCGCGAGCTGTTCACCGAGCACGAGCAGTCGGAGCTGATCGCTCTGCCCGAGGTCCGCTGGCAGCCGGTCATCTGGAAGAAGTCCAAGGTCAACCGGGACTATCACGTGGAGATCGCCACGGTGAAGTACTCGGTGCCCTACACCTTCACCGGCCAGCACGTCGACGTGAAGATCACCGGCCCCACACTGGTGGTCATGGCTGGCGGCGAGATCATCGCCTCCCACACCGTCTCCGGTAGGCGGCACGCCTTCGTCACCGATCCCGACCATGTTCCCGCGCAGCATCTGCAGTCATCGGACCTGTGGTCGCGGGCGTATTTCGTGCGCCAGGCCCACAAGATCGGACCGCACACCGTGGCTGCGATCAGTGAGGTCCTGGATCGCCAGCGGATCGAGGCTCAGGGCTACCGTTCGTGCCAGAACATCCTCGCCCTGGCCCGCGGGGACAACAAGATGCTGCTCGAGCGGGCCTGTGGCCAACTCGTCTCCGAGACCTCACGCCGGGCGATCAGCTACACCGCCGTCAAGCAGCAGCTGGCGGCCCTGAGGACCCAGGCCGCCGCCCGGCCCACCACCACGCAGCCGGCGGTGGCGGCTACGACGGACCGGCTGGAGCCGCCGCCGGGTCGGCGAGATACCACCGGGGCGCATCTGGCCGGGCCCGAGCAGTTCAGCCTCGCCGCCCTCACCGGAGGCCCGAGCAGCGGCACTGCGGGGCAGGAGGAGCTGCAGTGACTGATCGTCATCTCACCGACGCCGACATGCCGCTGTTCACGCAGCTGCGGATGACCGCGTTCGGCCAGACCGTCATTGACCTGGCCAACGATCCCGCCTGCGACGAGTGGACCTTCTCGGAGAAGATCTTCCACGCCCTGGACAAAGAGATCACGGCCAGGCAGGAACGCCGGACCCAGAAACTACTCAAGGCCTCCAGATCGCCAAACCCTGACGCCTGCGTAGAAGAGATCCGCTACCTGCCTGACCGCAACGTCAACCGCGAGCTAATCGCACGACTTTCCAGCTGTCAATGGATCGACGCCACTCGCAATCTCGTCGTGCTCGGCCAATCCAGCGTGGGCAAGACCTACCTCGCCCAGGCGCTTCTCAATGCCGCGTGCCGAAAGTACTACACCGCGAGGTTCTTCCGGCTCGACGACCTGGCCAACCGGCTCGCCGTGCTGGAGCCGACCTCGCAGCGCAGGCTGGACTTCCTCACTGATCTGCACAACTGCGACCTGCTAGTGCTGGACGATTTCCTGACCACGCCGGTGGCCCCGCACACCGCGGCGGAGCTGCTCAACATCCTTGCCGCTCGGGAGGGGCGGGGCTCGACGCTGGTGACCTCGCAGTTCGATCCGCCAGATTGGTACAAGTCGCTCCAAGACGCGGTCATCGCCGAATCGATCCTCAACCGGATCGTCGCCGGCGCCGAGATCATCGCCCTCGACGGCCCGAACATGAGACGACACCTCGCCACGGCAACGCCATAGCGGCCCAGCGGTCGGACGGGTGAACTCCGCTATCCGATACCCGTCCGACCGCTACCCGATCATCAGAACCGCGCTTTCCGAAAGGCGTCCCAAACACCTCAGGATTCAGGACCATTCCGGGGCTTCCGCAAGCAGCCCCCGAGCCCGCGTCGACCGGCACGGCCGTACGCCCCGACGAACGACGAAGGTCCGCTCCCCGTGGGAAGCGGACCTTCGTGATGTTCTGGGGATTACCAGGTGCGGACCTTCAGGCCCGGGTTCTCGGCCAGGACCGTCTTGATCGGCGTGGCGAACAGTTCAGGGCTCTCACCGAGCAGGCCGCTGACGAACCCGGCGATCTCGCACATGCCGTACTGGCCGACGTTCGAGGCGCTGGAGATGCCGAGGGCGAGAGTGCCGGTGACGAGGGTGCCACCGCTGTCGCCCTGCAGGGCGCACAGGTTGGTGGAGAAGCCGTTCTCGAGCACGCGGTGGCCGATCTCGACGTTCTGATTGGCGGCCGTCACGACGCCGCAGCTGTAGCCGGTGCGCAGACCCGACTTGCAGACCGGAGCGCCGACGACGGGATCCGCGACGCCAGTGATGGGCAGCGGAGCGGCGAACGGAACGCGCACGCCGTTGTTCTCGAAGCGACCCGCGGCAGCGGAGGCGGGGCGAATCAGCGCGTAGTCGCTGCGGTCGAGCACCGTCTTCTCGAACGAGCCGAGGTGCTGGCCGAGGTTGTCGCCGACGAGCTGGTGGACCTGGGACGCCCATCGCGTACCGGCCTGGGCGCGGTTGGGGTCGCAGTGGCCGGCGGTGATGTTCACGGGCTGTCCGCTGCCGTCCTCGGCGTTGAAGCCGAGCGAGCAGCGCAGGCCCTCGCCGGCACCGAGCGCGGCGTAGGCGTCGCCACCGAAGAGAGCGTCGGGGGCGTCGAGGCCACCGGCGATGGGCTGCAGGTCGGTTGCGCCCTCCGGGGTCAGTTCGGCGGGAGCGAACAGCACGCGCACGCCGTCGAGGAAGTCGGGGAGCTCGACGCCGGACACGTTGTCGGTGCGCACGACGACATCGTTGTTGACCACGTCGACAGCGATGCCGCGGATGACATCGGCGACGGCGGGCGGCTGGGTATCGAGCCAGTCGCCCAGCGCGCCGAGCTGATCTTCGAGGGCGTCCTCGCTGCGCTCGGTCTCGGCGACGGTGAATCCGGCATCCTCGGCGGCCTTGCGGGCCTCCTCGAAGCCGTCACCTTCGGTGAGGCCGACGGTGGCGGTGCCCTGGTCGTCCAGCCACACACCGGCGAAGACGGCTTCGAACTGCTCCCGTGCCTTCTCGGCGAACGCGGCGAGATCCTGGCTGCGCTGCGCATCGGCGAGGAAGCGCTCGGCATCGATGTTCAGGTCGCGCTGCAACGCCTCGACGAGCTCGGCCGGCAGAGACGATGTCTGCGCCGGTTCGGTCTCGGGTTCGGCCTGCGCGATGGCAACGGCAGGGCCGAGGAGCAGCAGTGCGGTCGAACCGATGACGGCCGTCCGACGTGCGAAGGTGCGTCGCATGGATACCTTTCTCGTTCCTTCGCGCATGCACGCGCGAAGGCGCCGTTCCCCCGCGGATCGGCGTCCGTCCGATCCTAAGGGGTGATCGCGGAAGTACGTAGCTACTTCTCGGTTACGTATGAGACTCGTGTGACTGTTGTGACGAACGGCCCAGGTGTTCCGGGCATTATGACGGGTTCGCCGCAGTACGGACTCGGGCGCCGGTGGCGTTCTCGATCTCTTGGATCGGGATGCCGAGGCTGGAGGTGCCACCGTTGGGCGCGAGTACCAGATTCGCCTCGACGCAGTTCGGTGCGCCGGCGCTGTTCGATCCGCTGATCACGCCGAGGGCGAGGGTGCCGGTGACGATGGCACCACCGCTGTCACCCGCGAGGGTGCAGGCGGAGGTCGCGAAGCCGCGGATGGTGCTCGAGAAGCCCGAGTCGTAGGTCAGCTGGGTCTCGATGCGATCGGCGACGACGAGCCCGCACGTGAACGACGACGACTGTCCCGACTTGCAGACGGGCGCGCCGACGACCGGAACGGCCGTGCCGGTGACCGTGAGGGTCGAGCCGTTGCCGCCGCGAACCGACGGGCGGTCCAGGCCCGCGTCGACGCCGGCCTTGTCGAGCGAGACGATGCCGTAGTCGAGGGTGCTGTCGGTACCGACCGTGGACTCGGTGAACTTGCCGATCCGGACGCTCTCGTCGATGTTGGCGCGGTTGGGCAGGTAGACCGTCGAACCACCGTCGGAACGAGCGACCGCGTCGCAGTGACCGGCGGTGAGGTTGACGGCGTCGCCGTCGGCGTCGACACCGTTGAAGCCGAACGAGCAGATGCCGATGCGCTCGATGGGCGTGGCGCGGACGTCGCCGTCGGCGGTGATGTAGGTGTCGCCACCCATCGGGGCCGGATCGTTCGGCGGCATGCCCGGCGACAACTGGACCTGCACGTTCGCCACCAGCGACGGCAGGTTCAGTGCGCGCCCGATCGGCGAGTTCACGATGTCGAGGACGATCTGGTTGTTGAGCACATCGATCGACGCGGAGTTGATCTGCGACGACACCTCGCGCGGGAGCCCCGCCACCCAGCGGTTCAGTTCGGCGAGGGCCTGCTCGAGTCCGTCGGCCGAGACCGGCGCGACCGTCGCCCGGTAGCCGTCCTGGGCTGCCTTCTCTGCGGCCTCGGGGTTCGTGACGGCGATGACGGGCTTGCCGTCCTCGCCGAGCCAGGCGCCTGCGAACTCGGAGGGACGCTCGGAGCGGAAGTCGCGGGCGTAGTCACCGAGTTCCTGCGCCCGCGCGGCGCGATCGAGGTATTCCTCGGGCGTCAGACCCAGGTCGCGCTGGATCGCTTCGACGAGCTCGGCGGGAAGTTCAGCGGAAGGCAACTGTTCGGCGGGCGCGGCGTTCGCTGTGGCGCTCAGAGGCACAGCCAGCAGAACCGCGGAGGCCGCTGCGACTGCGACGCGGCGGGTGGTGGAACGGACTGCGGCGCGCGACGCCGACGAGAGACGCATGGAGGCCTTTCATGTGTGCTCGATGTGCTCTTGAACAGGTGCTTCGTGGAATCGGCGAGCCGACCCGCGGGACAGCCTACGGGACGGCCCGGCGACCGCCGATAGTGCCGTAGGTCACCACTCGGATAGCCGCGCTGTCTAGCTGCCGGTCTCAGTCTCTGTCGTTTCCGGAATGTCCGTCGAGGGCGGTTCCTCAGAAGGGTCGGGATCGGTCGGGGCGGTCGTCGGCTGGGTCGTCGTGGTGGTGGTACTGCCACCGCTCCCGCCACTGCCACCACTGCCGCGTCCGCCACCCGAGGAATCATCGGGCTGGTTCCGCCGCGACCAGCCGGTGCTCGAGGTGGTTGAGGACGTGCTCGAGGTGGTCGAGCCGGGCGACGACGACGAAGAGGACTGTTCGCTCGTGCCGGTGGTGGGATCGACCCAGGTCTGCTGCACGACCGGCGGGGCCACCGGGACCGCCTGCTCGGCGGTGGCCGGCTCGGTCGACTCCTCGGTGGTGGTCTCCTCGGTGCTGCGGGGAGCCGGCGGCTTGCTCGACTTCGAGGTCGTCGTGGTTGCGGGAGCGGTCGGGGTCTCGGCGACCTGCGTGCCCGCGGTGGCCGTCGGGGAGTCCCGCAGCCCGAACACCAACGCGCCGACGCCTACCAGCAACGCGATCGCCGCAGCCGCCGCGATGGCCGTGACCTTCGACGAGCGACCCGAGGGCTTCTCGTCGGCGGCATCTCCGGCTGCGACGGCGGCGACCGTCGCCTTCGGCGTGTTCGCCGCGGCGGCAGCGGGCGTGGCGCCCGGAGGGGGAGTCGCGGTGATCTTCGAGATCACCGCGGTGATCTCGGGGTCGAGTTCGCTGCGTCGCGGTTCGGTGAGCTTGGCGGTGGGCAGGATCTGCGTCGAACCGAGGAGGTCGACCGAGCCGGCGGCCGCGGCGAGAGCGGCGCCCCGCACCATCGTCTGGTGCGGGGCGGGCGCCAGGGCACACCGCACACCGAGACCGGTCTTCACCGACTGTGCGACGAGCTGCGCGGCGCTCGGATCGACTGCTTCGTCGATCGTGACGACGATGGCGTCGAGGTTGCTCACGAGCCAGCCGAACGCGCCGAGCGCCGACGAGAGCTGCGCGGCGACCGACGGAGCGTCGTCCTCAGGGAATCGGAAGGCCTTACCCGCCGCGACTCCAGAGCGCACGAGCGTGACGGTCGAGCCCTGCGGGTCGATGTGGTAGACCGCGAGGAGCCGTCCGGTCTGATGCGCGACCTGCGATTCGAACCATGCCGCGGCGGCCTCGGCGTCGGAGACGAGCGAGACGTGACGCAACCCGACGTAGTCGAGGGCGTTGCGCAGCACCGCGACCGTCGAGCTCGGCCAGTCGGTGGGATGCGTCGCCACAGCCGTGTACGGGGTGTCGCCGATGAGGGAGGCTGCGTCGGCGAGGAGACATTCCATGGCCGTTGCGACCAGGTCTTCGGCGCGGGAGAGTGACCCGTCGTTGGCGCGGACACCGCCGGAGTGGCCGAGGCGGTCGACGAAGCCGGTGAAGGAACTGGTGTGCCCGTCGACGACGTCGTGGTCGCCCAGCGTCGCGGTGCCGTCGGAATGCAGGTGGACGGCGGTGAACCGCTCGATCGGTGCGGGGTCCGGCCGTCCCGGCGTCGGTGAGGTGACCGCAACCGACGACACGGTGGTCCCCACCCTCAGGCCTACGCCTACGGACATGCCGGCTTTCCTCCATTCCGGTCGGAGTGCATGTGACGGGATACATCTGCGCCGTGCCCCATGGCTCGGAGCAGTGACAGGAGCTCCGAGCGGGAACCGGCACCGAGTCGGCGCCGGATACGGGCGACATGATGTTCCACGGTCTTCGCGGAAATGTACAGGTGGTTCCCGACTTCTCGGTAGGTGAGGCCCGAAACCACCAGGTCGGCCACCTGCGCCTCGCGCTCGGACAGTGCGCCCGGTTTCTCCCGTGCGCCGAGGGGTGATTCGTCCGGAACGCTCGGGGGAGCGGCGGGGGCGACGTCGACCGGTGCGCGACCGGCCGGGCCGTCCTGCCGGATCGTCCGCGCGACCTGCAGCAATCCGGTGGCGACGGTGGTGTCGTCCGTCCGGAGCGCTGCTTCTCCCGCGAGCTTCGCGCCGTCCCACGGGAGACCCACGGACGCGAGGGACTCGGCCGCCTCGCGGATGCGCGTCGCGTCGACTTCACCGCGCAGCACCGAGAGCCATGCATGCCCGGCCCGCGCGAGCACCGCGGCGTAGGCAGTGGTCTCCGCGGCCAGGGCGAGCGCGCGGGCGTGCGGGACAAGGTCGGCCGGACGGTCCGCGGCGATCGCGGCCTGCACTCCGTACCAGTGCAGCGCCGCACCCCACAGCGGTGGCTCGCCGAGGGTGGTGAGCAGCGCACGGGCACCGACGACGAGGTGCGCGACCCGCGCGGACTCCCCGAGGCGGACGGCGGCCAGCCACAGTTCACCCAGGGGCAGCAATCCGAACAGGTCGACGGAGTACTCGGCGACGACCGCCTGCGCAGCCTGCCATCGCACCGTCAACGCTCCGAGGTCGGCGTTGCGTCGCGCCAGCCCGACCTGCAGGGCGTGGAAGAAGAGGAGATTGCGTTGCCCGGTCACCTCGGGAGCGACGGCTTCGGCGGTCGCCGCGGCGGCGGTGAGATCACCGCCGAGCATCTCTGTCCACGCCACCAGGATGCGATTGCGCACGGTGGGAGTCTCCGGACGGTCGAGGATCGCGCGTGCGTACCCGAGTTCGCCCGAGTGCAGACACAGCAGTGCGGCGACGGCGTCGACCGTGTCGGGCCAGGCGCGCAACGAACCGTCGGATCCGAGGCTCGTCAATGCGCGGGCGAGGTGATTCATCGCGATCCGGCCGTCGCCTCCGACGGATTCGCGCAGGCCCTCCTCGAGCAGTCGTGCGGCGGAGGCCGCAGAGGTCGGCGCACCCGAGACGGCGGCACCGCGGAGACGTTCTGCGGCCGAGGGGCGTCCGGCGGCGAGCAGCACTGTGGCGGCGAGAGGAGCGTCCGTACCGACCCGTTCGGGGCCGAGCCATTCGAACAGGTCGGCGCTGCGGTCGAGCATGCCGCGATGCGCGGCGATACTCGCGGAGATCCGGGTGGCGGCGCGCACGTCGTCGAAGTCCACCGTGTCGGCGCGGTCGAGCAGCCGGTCGGTGACCTGCTCGGCTCGCTCGAGATCCCCTGCCGCAAAGGCGACTTCGGCGCGCCGCACTGCGAGGGCATCGGGATCGGCTCCCGCCGGTACCGCGGCGTCGAGAAGATCGGCGGCCTCGCGCGGCGTTGCGTCGACCGCGAACTCCACGAGCCGTCGGGCGAGATGCGGATCGGTGAGGCCGATCGTGGCGAGCCCCCGGGCGAGGTGCGGCGTGAGTGTTCCGGCGTCGATGCGTGTCGCGAGGAGGCGGCGGGCGACGGCGAACAGGTTGTGTCTCCCGAGGACCGCGGCGGGCACGCCGCTCGCTCCCGCAGTGAGACTCGCTGCATCGGCCCCGAGCAGACCGCTCGCGCGGGCCGCGTCGACGAGATCGAGGGCCCGCTCGGCGGGTACCTCGAGTACGGCGGAGAGTTCGCCGGGATCGAGCGCCGCCCCGAGATCGACGAGCGCGAGGGCTGCGGTGAGATCGAGATCGGCGAGGAGCTGCCGGCGGATCCCCTCCTCGACGGCCTGCCGGACATCGGCCTCCGTCCGCACGGCTTCGAGGGCGATGTCGACGAGATGCGGTACGCCGCCCGTCAGGCGGTGCAGGGCACGCACTTGGGGTGGCGCGAGCCGAAGCTCGAACGATGCCGCGCGACCGGCGATCTCACGGGGCGTCCACGCACCCAGTTCCACCACTGTCCCGTTTCCCGCGAACGCTGCGGTCAGCGAACGCATCTCGGCTCGGTGGGGTCGAGCTTCGGTGGCCACGACGATTCCGGTCGGCGCATTCCGGACGTGGTCGACGAGCTCGTGCAGTTCCGCGGCGGTCATGCGGTGCGCGTCGTCGACGGTGCGGGTGTCGCCGAGATCGGTTCGGAGCGAAGCGAGTACGGCGGACTTCCCGCTTCCGGTGCCGCCGACGAGCAGCAGTCGCGGGGGAGTGGCCGCGGTCAGGGCACGCGTGACCTCCCGGGGGACCGGGCGTCGCGGAGGAGCGGGAGCGGACGTCATCGGGATCGGTCAGCGTCCGGTTCCGAGCAGTCCGCCGACGACCTGCCCCGTGCCGTCGAGGACACCCCCGACCACGTTGCCGGTGCCGTCGAGCACCCCGCCGACGCCGTTACCGACACCCTCGACGACCGCACCGGCACCCTGACCTGCGCCGGACAGGGCGTCGCCGACGCCGCTGCCACCCGTGCTCGGCGGGGTCGGTTGCGGCGCAGGCTGAGGGGCGGGCGCTGGGGCCGGAGCAGGAGCGGGTTGCGGCGCAGGCTGGGGTGCCTGCGGGCTTTGACCGGGTGCTACCGGCGCGGGTGCGGTCGGGTCCGGCGCAGGTACAGCGCCGGTGGGTGCGGCGCCGGAAGCGGGCGTCGCGGCGACCGGGACAGCGGTCACGGTGCCGTCCGGTCCCTGCACCCCGATCGGGACGGTGGTTCCCGCCTCGGACGGCTGCGCGCCGGTCGTGCCGGGAACGGTCGTACCGGGGACGGTCGCGGTGGTGGTCGAGTTGCCGGCCACGACCTCGCTCGACGGACCCACCTCCGAACCGGGTGTCTCGGCCTCCGACGACAGGGTGCCGATCGCCAGTCCACCCCCGGCGAGGACGACGACGGCAGCGACAGCGGCACCCACCAGCGCGAACGAGCGGGCACGGGCGCGTGAGGGTGTGCCGGACCCGGTGTCGACGACCGCAGGCCGATGCGCGGCGGCGACCGGCGGCGCCTCAGCGGCGGGCACCACCGGGAGCGCGACGGTCTCGGGCTCGTCGTCGACGACAGATGCAGGAGGCGTCATCGGCACCGCGGCAGTCGGGGCACCGTCCGCGGCTGCTGCAAGCGCGGCCCCATGCGCTGCGGTGAAGGCCGGTCGCGCCGACGAGACGATCGGCAGACCCAGCTCCGACGAGATCAGTTCGGCGACGAGCGGGGTGGACGAGCCACCACCGATCAGCAGTACGCGTCCGATGTCCGCACGATCGAGCCCGGCCCCGCGGATCGCGTCCTGCACCACGGCGAGCGACGCCCCGAGCGGTTCCCGGGCGAGTTCCTCGAACTCGCTGCGCACCAGACGCAGGTCGCGGTGCAGGCCGGGCAGCGCGACCGGCACCACCGTCTCGGTGTCGCTGGACAGTGCCTCCTTCGCCGCGCGGCACCGACCGCGGAAGTCGGCGAGTGCCGCGACGGTCGCGGAATCGAACGGATCGAGGCCGGTCGAGTCCCCGCCGAGCGTTTCCAGCAGATAGGTCGTGACGAGATGGTCGAAATGGTCGCCGGAGACGTCGTCGCTGCTCAACGGGCGGCCCAGCAGCATGGGATGGGCGCCGCCCTGCACGACGGTGACGTCGAGGCTGCGCGCACCGAGGTCGTAGACCACCGTCACGTCGTCTCCCAGCGGCCCGTGTGTGGCGTCGAGCCAGCGCACCGCCGCGATCGGTTCGGGGATCGTCCGTGCAGTGACGCCCGCCCGGACGAGCGCGGCGCACAGGGCCTCGACGGTGTGAGCCGACCACGCGGCGGGATGTGCCAGCATCGTCGGCACATCGGAGGTGCCGGTGCGGTACTGCAGGCAGGCCACGGTCGACGCGACGAGATCCTCACCGAGATAGGTGGAGCCGTCGTCGGCGAGGATGCCGACCGGATCGCCGACCCGGGCCGCATAGCCGGAGAACACCTGCGCACCGGGGGCCGGGGTACCGGCGCCGAGGACGAGGGCTCCGCCCTCGGGGAGGTGGAGTTCGGTGGGGACCGACAGAACGCTGGGATCGCCGGCTCGGGGCTGGTCGAGCACGGTGAGGGCCACCGAGTTGACCGCCCCGATCGTGACGCCGAGTCCTGAATACATGCACGCTCCCGTGTTCTGGGCGGACATCGGTCCGCGATCTCGTTCCACCGTTCGGTCTCGATGAGCCTGTCGTTCCCGCCGCGCGGCCCGTTAGCGCCCACGCCGCCACCGGCCCGATCGTAGGGACTGTCCCCTAACGACCCCCACGCCCCCGAACCCCGATCCCCTAACGGGTGACGGCGGACAGGGGGCCGCACCCCCTGTGCCCGCGACCGGCCGTTTCGTAGCGTCGTCCGTAGATCCCGACGACTCAGGAGACACGCGATGGCCACCAACGCCGTACTCGACTTCATCCTCAGCCTGTTCCGTGACGAGAAGGAACTCGCCCGGTACTGCAACAACCCCGAGGCCGTCCTCGCCGAAGCCGGATTGGACAGCGTGTGCCACGCCGACATCGTCGCCGTCGCCCCGCTCGTTGCGGACAGTGGTCTGTTCGCCGGAACCGCCGCCGAACTGACCGCAGCGCTGAACGGTGCGGCGAACGTCGGGGCGTCGATCGTAGGCACCGCCGCAGCCGGTCTGGGCGGAGCAGCGGGCCTCGGTGGCGCAGTGGGCCTCGGTGGCGCCGCCGGCCTGGGCCTCGGTGTCGGAGCAGGCCTCGGTGGGGGCCTGGGTCTCGGTGGTGGACTTAACCTCGGCGGCGGACTGGACCTCGGCGGGACCGTCGGCGCGCAGACCGGGATCGTCGTCGACCTCGGTGCGCAGCTCGGAGCGGCGCTCGAAGCCGGTGGCGAACTCGGCGCTTCCCTGGGTGCAGCGCTCGGTGGTGCTCTCGACGCAGGCCTCGAACTCGGCGGATCCTTCGACGTCGGAGGTGCCGTGGCCGGAGCGCTCGAAGGTGGGCTCGGCCTGGGCGTCGGTGCCGCTGCAGACCTGGCCGCGGCGATCGACGCGGCCGTCGAGGCCTCGGGCGGCCTCGGCGCAGATCTCGCCACGACCCTCGAAGGAGCCTTGGGCATCGGCGGCACCCTCGGCGCCGACATCGGGCTTGCCCTCGGTGGCCTGCTGGAATCGGCCGTCGACGTCGGCGGCACCTTCTCGACCGAACTCACCGCGGCCCTCGAGGGCGGCGCCGAACTCGGTGCCGCACTCGGCACGACCCTCGGTGGCGTTCTCGGCGTGGGCACGGAACTGACCGGCGCGCTCGGCACGAGCCTGGGCGGCGTCCTCGGTGGTGTGGCCGATCTCGGCGCCGGACTGGGAACCGACCTTTCCGCCGGTCTCGACGCCGGTGTGGGCGCGACGCTCGGCCTCGGTGCGTCCCTCTCGGCCCTGCTCGGAGCGGGCGGTGGAGCTGCGGCCGATCTCGGCGCCGCGCTGGGGACCGTCATCGAGAACAGCGCGCAGGGCGGTCTGCTCGGCGGTGTCGACCTCGACGCGGTCCTCTCGGGTGGCGGTGAGATCGACGCTGAGGCCGGGGCGGGCGTCGAACTCGGCACGCTGGTCGGCGGGGTGCTCGGAGGTGCGCTCGGCCTCGAGACCACCGCGGCCACCGAACTGTCGTCGGCGCTGAACGTCGCCATCGGCTCGACCACCGGTATCGGCGCGACCGTCGATTCGACCGTGCAGGCGGGGACGAACCTCGGATCGGATCTGTCGTCCGTCCTCGGCTCGACCTTCGCGACCGGCGGCTCGGCCGGCGCCGAGCTCGGCCTGCAACTCGGCAGTGCACTCGAGACGGCCGCAGGGTCGGCGTCCCTCGATGCGGGGGCCGATCTCGGCACGCAGCTCGCGTCGACGATCGGCGGCAGCCTCGATGCCGGTGCCGAAGCCACCGGTCAGCTCGGCTACGCCCTCGACGGCGCACTGGACGCGGCGGCGGAACTCGGGGCCGGAGTGAACGTGGGAGCGGACCTCGGCGCGGCGATCGGCTCGGGGATCGGCGCGGCCGGTGGACTGGGAACGTCCGTCGATCTGGGTGCAGCCACCGATGTCGAGAACGGGTTGGATCTCGGTGGTGCAGCAGACCTGGGCGCGGCTGCCGACCTCGGTGTCTCCGGCGGTCTGGAGAGCGCAGCCGACCTCGGTGCCGAGCTGTCCACGCAGGTGGGGACGGCCCTGTCGGGCGGGGTCGATACGGCCCTGTCGGGCGAGGTCGATACGGCCCTGTCGGGCGGTGCGGACAGCTGGGCATCGGTCGGCGAGGACGTCTTCGGCTCTGCCTCGGGAGCTGCGGGCTTGTTCGGCGAGGGTGGTCTCACCGCGACCTCCGGTCTCGGCGGCGACTCCTCTCTCGGCGCCACCGACTCCACCGAGCTCGACGAACTGCTGCCCTGACCCGCAGCGGTGCGGGCTCCGGGACATAATGTCCGGAGCCCGCACCGACGGAAGGCGAGTCGACGCAGCCCATGCAGCATTCACCGGATACGCAGCATCCATCCGATCCTTCGAGACGCCGAGCGCTCCTCGACCTGATCGACTCCGCGATCGCGCGATCTCGCAGCGCCAGGCGCAACGATCTCACCGACCGGTTGACGGCCGCCCGTACGAAGGTCTCCGACCCGCGACTGCGGGTGGTCGTCGTCGGGGGTCTGAACCAGGGCAAGAGCCGGTTCGTGAACGCTCTGCTCGGCCTCGAGGTGTGTTCCGTCGGCGACGACGAGACCACCGCGGTCCCCACGCTCGTGCAACACGGGCAGGAGCCGTCCGCCGAACTCGTCCCGACCGGTTCGGCGCCGCGCATCGCCGTGCCCTTCGACGACCTGCAGCAGGTCGCGCCGCGCAGCGCCGGCCGGGACGTCGACCGGCTCGAGGTGAGTGTGCCGAGTCCGCTGCTCGCCGACGGACTCGTGTTCGTCGACACCCCGGGTGTGGGAGGCCACGGAAATCCGCACACAGCAGCCACATTGACGCTCCTGGCCACCGCGGATGCGGTCTTCGTCGTCTCGGATGCGAGTCAGGAGTTCACCGCACCGGAGATGTCGTTCCTGCGACAGGTACAGACGTTGTGCCCGGCGTCGGCGGTGCTCGTCACCAAGACGGACGTGTATCCGCACTGGCGAGCGATCGTCGACGCCGACCGCGAACACCTGCAGCGAGCGGGGATCGACCTGCCGCTGCTGCCCGTCTCGTCCCTGCTGCGCGAGTACGCCCTGCGCACCGAAGACGCCTCGCTGCAGCAGGAATCCGGCTTCGACGCGATCTACGACTTCCTGCGCGAACAGGTGGTCGCGCGCAACGCCGACTCGGCGCGACTGTCGGTGGCGCACGACGTGAAGACCGTCGTCGACCATCTCGCGCTCGGATGCGAGAGCGAACTCGCCGCCCTGCGCGACCCCGACTCCGGGAACGCCGCGATCGAGGACCTGCACCGGGCACGCGCCGCGACCGAGGCATTGCGGACGCGGGCGGCGCGGTGGCAGATCACGTTGTCGGACGGCATCGCCGATCTCGCGGCCGACATCGACCACGACCTGCGCGACCGGCTGCGCACGGTGACCCGCGACGCCGAAGCGTCCGTGGACGACTGTGATCCGGGCAAGGAATGGCCGCGGCTGGGGCAGTGGCTCGCCGAACAGGTCGCCGAATCCGTCGGTGACAACTTCGTGTGGGCGCACGAACGCGCCGAGGCGCTCGCAGGCAAGGTCGCCGAGCACTTCGCACTCGACGACGACTCCTTGCCGTCGTTGCATCTCGGCGACCTGTCGAGACTGCTCGAGCCCGTCGAGAACCTGTCCGATCTCGAATCGGGCCGGATCGGTATCGGTCAGAAGGTACTCGTCGGCATGAAGGGTTCTTACGGTGGCGTGCTGATGTTCGGTCTCGTCACCACCCTGATGGGGATGGCGCTCGTGAACCCGATCTCGGTAGGAGCCGGAGTCGTCCTGGGTACCAAGGCGTATCGCGACGACAAGCAGGTGCGGCTCGCCAAGCGCCGCGTCGACGCGAAGAGCGCGATCCGCGCCTTCACCGACGACGTGAGCTTCCAGGTCGGCAAGGAATCGAAGGACCGGCTCCGGCTCATCCAGCGTCAGTTGCGCGATCACTTCACCGAGATCGCAGAGCAGACACTACGTTCGCTCGACGAGTCGCTCGAAGCGGCCCGCCAGGCCGCGACCGTGCAGGAACAGGAACGCCGCCGTCGGATCGGTGAACTCGACACGCAGGTCGCGGAACTGGGCCGATTGCGCGAGCGCGCCGCGGAACTCGCGGGAGTGTCGGCGTGACCCCGACTCTCTCGCGCGCCCGCGACCTGCTCGACCGGGCACGCGCATCGTACGGCGGGAACCCGGCCGTCGCGGACCGGCTCGACCACTGCGCCGCGCGACTCGATCAGCCGTTGCGGATCGCGCTCGCCGGATCGCTCAAGGCCGGCAAGTCGACCCTACTCAATGCGCTTGTAGGACAGGACATCGCGCCCACCGACGCGACGGAGTGCACGCGCGTCGTCACCTGGTACCGCAACGGACCCGTGCCGTCGGTGAACGCCTGGTACGACGGGAACCGCCGCATGCCGGTGCCCGTGCAGCGTCCCGACGGCCGTTTGACCTTCGACCTCGGCGAACTCACCGCCGACCGCGTCGACTTCATCGACGTCGAATGGCCGGCCAGCGCGCTGGCGCAGACCACCATCATCGACACCCCGGGCACGTCGTCGTTGTCGCAGGACGTGTCGGCGCGGACCCTGGCGCTGCTCACCCCGGAGGAATCGGCCTCCGGTGCCGACGCCGTCGTCTACCTGATGCGTTCGCTCGGAGCCGCCGACGTCGAGTTCCTCGAACGGATCGGCCGGCACGTCGGCGGGGGATCGGGACCGCTCGGCATCGTCGGGGTGGTATCGCGCGCCGACGAGGTCGGTGCGGGTCGTGCCGACGCGATGATGTCGGCGAAGCAGGTCGCGGCGAGGTTCACCGACGAACTCGAACGCACCGGACTGTGCCAGGCGGTCGTGCCGGTCGCCGGGTTGCTCGCCCTCGCCGCACGGACCCTGCGGCAGAACGAGTTCGCGGCCTTCGAGGCGCTCGCACAGGTGCCGGTGGAACAACTGCAGGTCGCGATGCTGTCGGCCGACCGTTTCGCGCGGCCCGACGTCGACCTGCCCGTCGACCCCGGGATGCGGGCACGTCTCGTCGACCGGTTCGGTCTGTTCGGCATCCGCACCGCAGTGCTGCTCGTGCAGCTCGGCGCGCGCGATTCACCGTCCCTCGCCGCCGAACTCGTCGCGCGCAGCGGGCTCGACGAGCTGCGTCAGGTCATCGACGTGCAGTTCGGTCAGCGTGCCGATCAGCTCAAGACCCATTCGGCGCTGCTGGCGCTCGAGCGGGTGTTGCACGCGTGCGGCGACCACGAGCTGCTGGGAGCCGTGCGACGCGAACTGGCCGACGACCACGGCTTCGCCGAACTCCGCCTGCTGGGCAGACTGCGGTCGTCGTCGGTGTCACTGCCCGACGAGGAGGTCCAGGCGCTGCAGCGCGTGGTCGGTGGATCCGGGATCGGCGCCACCCGGCGCCTTGGTCTCGCCGACGACGCGTCACCTGCCGAGATCCGCGCTGCGGCCGTCGATGCGGTGCGGCACTGGCGATCCCGCGCCGAACATCCGCTGCTCGATCCGTTCACTGCGAAAGCCGCAGCGGTGGCGGCGCGCAGTGCGGAAGGGCTGGTCGCGGGAGCCGGCCGACAGATGTGAGCTGTAGCCGAACGATTCGGCTTGCACCTCACGTAACGTGAGGTCATAGCGTCGATCGTGCCGGCGCACGGAGTGCCGGTGGAAGTGGGTGGACGATGCCGGCGACTGGTTCCGGGCAGCAGACACGTTCCGGACAGCACTGGAAGGTGGGGCGTCTCGCAGCGGAGACAGGCCTGACCGTGCGGACCCTGCATCACTACGACGACATAGGCCTCGTGCGGCCGTCGGGTCGGACGGCGTCGGGCCATCGGCTGTACGAGGAGTCGGACGTCGAGAGGCTGTACCAGGTGCTGGCGCTGCGTCAGCTCGGGCTGTCACTGGACGCGATCGCCACGGTCACCGACGGCGACACCTCGCTGTCGGAGATCCTCGACGCGCACTGTGCCTACCTGGACGATCAGCTCGCGGCGACCCGCACGCTGCGTGCGCAGGTCGAGATGCTCTCCCGCACGGTCCGAACGTCGCCGGATGCATCGGTCGCCGACTTCCTTCACGTGATCCGAGGAGTGATCGAAGTGGACGACATCTTCGAAAGGTATTTCGACAAGGGACAGATCGCAGACCTCGCGGAACGACGCGCGATGCTGGGCGACGACGTCATCACGGCGGCAGAGACGTCGTGGCAGGAACTCATCCCGCGTGTCGACGCTGCGCTGAGTTCGGGGATGGATCCGGCCTGTTCGGAGGCCCAGGAGATGGCACGGCAATGGATGGATCTGCTCGAGCAGTTCCACGGCGGCGACGAGGGCCTACGCGACAGCCTCTACCGCATGCACGAGGACAACGCGCAGCAGATCGAGCAGGAGTTCTGCGGGCCGAGTCGCGAACACATCGAGTTCATCACGAAGGCGAACGAGGCGCGATCTACGTAAGCACAGGGACGGATGCTCGATGTCGTCATCGAGCATCCGTCCCCGAATCGTGCAATCAACGTCGACGGGCTCTGCCGGCGGCGCGAACCAGGCGGGCGTGGACGGCCTCGAAGCGGAACAGATCCGCCCACGTCCATCGCACGACCTCGAAGCCCAGAGCCCGGATCGCATCCTCCCGCAGCTTCTCGCGATGGACGGTCTCGGCCGTCGCGCCGGGCTCGTCCGAGCCGTACTTGCTCCTTCCGTCGAATTCCCCGACCACGCCTTCGTCCTCCCAGAGGAAGTCGGGACGAGCGACGAATGCTCCGGAAGGGGTCCGCAGCTCGTGCTGCAGCTTCGGCGCCGGTAACCCCGCCGACCGGATCCGTAGTCGGCTGAGCGACTCGCCGGGACTTTCGCTGCGACCGTCGAGGAAAGCAACGGTCCGCCGGGCAGCGGCGATCCCGTGCCGCATGCCGGACGATGCCAGCGCATCGAGGAGCAGGGGCGCGATATGGGGATGCGCCCGCAGCGCCGCGTCGCCGGCGATGACTGCCGAGTCCACCGACAGTGTTCGTGCCAGGTCGACAACCGTCCGCGCGACGGTCGTGGTGCGCAGACCCGCGACGACGCAGACCTCGTCGGGTTGATAGGTGCACCTGTGTACATGGAGGGTCGGGGTGCGGCGTCCGCTCGACGGCCGTTCGCGGCTGATGTGCACCGGGGAGAGGTCGACGTCCCAGAGAGGAAGGCCGTGCAGCACCGCAGCGGAGACATGGCTGACGACGGCGTCCGGGGTGATCCGTCCCCGTCGCGCCAGTACGCGCGCATGGTGCAGGGTGAGCGGGTCGAGGTCCGCGCCACCGTCGACGTACACACCGCGCGTGACGTTCCGCAGTCGTCCCACACGGACAGCCTGACGGATCTCGTCCGAGGTCGTCCCGCCGGCCAGCAGGTCGGAGCGCAGAAGGAAGTTCGGTTCGTCCATGCAGTGAGGGTCGTGTACGGCGACGACGGACCCGGAGCATCGAAGCCCTCGACCCGACCACCTGTGGATCGACGGGGTCCCTGTGGACAACCCGTCCTCGCGCACCGGTGCGGACAGTGGCGCGTTGTCGACATCGGGTATCGGTCCCCGAATCGAGCAGATGCGACCGATCGAAGTGATGTGCGCCACCCTCGGAACAAAAGTCCACGACCTGCCGTTGGACGAGTCAGACAACTTGAGCGCGTAAGACTCAACTTCACTTGACGGCGTGGACCGCTCGGGTGCAGGCTTGAGTCGACCGCGCTCACCTGAGCCGAACGGGCTCAGGTCGGGCATGGAACGTTTTCGCGGCGCGCACGCGTCGCGGCAGGAACATTGGAGGAAAATTATGGCTCGTGCGGTCGGCATCGACCTCGGAACCACCAACTCGGTCGTTTCCGTTCTGGAAGGCGGCGAGCCCGTTGTGGTCGCCAACGCCGAGGGGTCCCGCACCACCCCGTCCGTCGTCGCATTCGCGAAGAACGGTGAGGTTCTGGTGGGTCAGCCCGCCAAGAACCAGGCGGTCACCAACGTCGACCGCACCATCCGTTCGGTCAAGCGCCACATCGGCACGGACTGGACCGTGGCCATCGACGACAAGAAGTACACGCCGCAGGAGATCAGCGCCCGCACGCTGATGAAGCTCAAGCGCGACGCGGAGGCCTACCTCGGTGAGGACATCACCGACGCGGTCATCACCGTCCCGGCGTACTTCAACGACGCCCAGCGTCAGGCCACGAAGGAAGCCGGCACCATCGCCGGTCTCAACGTCCTGCGCATCGTCAACGAGCCCACCGCGGCTGCCCTCGCCTACGGTCTCGACAAGGGCGAGAAGGAGCAGACCATCCTGGTCTTCGACCTCGGTGGCGGCACCTTCGACGTCTCCCTCCTCGAGATCGGCGACGGCGTCGTCGAGGTCCGCGCGACCTCCGGCGACAACCACCTCGGTGGCGACGACTGGGACGAGCGCATCGTCAACTGGCTCGTCGACAAGTTCAAGGCACAGCACGGCGTCGACCTGACCAAGGACAAGATGGCCATGCAGCGTCTGCGTGAGGCTGCCGAGAAGGCCAAGATCGAGCTGTCGTCCTCGCAGTCGACCTCGATCAACCTGCCGTACATCACCGTCGACGCGGACAAGAACCCGCTGTTCCTCGACGAGCAGCTCACCCGCTCGGAGTTCCAGAAGATCACCGGCGACCTCCTCGAGCGCACCCGCGCTCCCTTCCAGCAGGTCGTCAAGGACGCCGGCATTTCCGTCGGCGACATCGACCACGTCGTACTGGTCGGCGGCTCGACCCGTATGCCCGCCGTCACCGACCTGGTGCGCGAGCTCACCGGTGGCCGCGAGCCCAACAAGGGCGTGAACCCCGACGAGGTCGTCGCCGTGGGTGCAGCCCTGCAGGCCGGCGTCCTCAAGGGCGAGGTCAAGGACGTGCTGCTGCTCGACGTCACCCCGCTGTCGCTGGGTATCGAGACCAAGGGCGGCGTGATGACCAAGCTCATCGAGCGCAACACCACGATCCCCACCAAGCGGTCGGAGACCTTCACCACCGCCGACGACAACCAGCCGTCGGTGCAGATCCAGGTCTTCCAGGGCGAGCGTGAGATCGCGGCGCACAACAAGCTGCTCGGCTCGTTCGAACTCGGCGGCATCGCGCCGGCTCCGCGTGGCGTCCCGCAGATCGAGGTGACCTTCGACATCGACGCCAACGGCATCGTCCACGTCACCGCCCGCGACAAGGGCACCGGCAAGGAGAACACGATCAAGATCCAGGAAGGCTCCGGCCTGTCCCAGGAAGAGATCGACCGGATGGTCAAGGACGCCGAGGCGCACGCCGAGGAGGACCGCAAGCGTCGCGAGGAGGCCGAGGTCCGCAACCAGGCCGAGTCGCTCGTGCACCAGACCGAGAAGTTCATCAAGGAGAACGAGGACAAGGTCCCGGCCGACGTCAAGGAGAAGGTCGAGGCTGCGATCAAGGAAGCCAACGACGCCCTCGCCGGCTCCGACATCAACGCGGTCAAGGCCGCCGTCGAGAAGCTCGCGACCGAGTCGCAGGCCCTCGGCCAGGCCATCTACGAGGCGCAGGGCGCCGAGGGTGCCGCTGCCGGTGACGGCGCGGCCGCAGGTGCCGACGACGTCGTCGACGCCGAGGTCGTCGACGAGCCGAACGATTCGGAGAAGAAGTGAGTGCCGACAAGCCCGAGCAGGAACCGGTGACCGTCACCGACAAGCGACGGATCGACCCTGAGACCTTCGAGGTGCGCGACCCCGCCGAGGAGTCGCGCGCCGAGGAGGGCGAGGTGATCGAGTCGGTTCCTGCGGAGGGCGACGCCGAGAAGGCCGAGCGGACCGAAGGACAGTCGCAGGAGGCGAAGGAACTCGCCGAGCGCACCGCCGACCTGCAGCGCGTGAGCGCGGAGTACGCGAACTACCGTCGCCGCGCCGAGGCGCAGCGCACGGCGATCGCGGAGGAGGCCAAGGCCTCCGTCGCGGCGAAGTTCCTCGACGTCCTCGACGACCTCGACCGGGCACGCGCCCACGGCGACTTGGAGACGGGTCCGCTGAAGGCACTGTCCGGCAAGCTGACCGGTGTGTTCGACAGTGTCGGACTCGTCGCGTTCGGTGAGGAAGGCGACGCCTTCGATCCCGAGTTGCACGAGGCCGTCCAGATGGAAGGCGACGGTCACCACCCGGTGCTCGGGACGGTGCTCCGCAAGGGTTACCGCTTCGGCGACCGCATCCTGCGGCACGCGATGGTGACGGTCACCGACGGCGATCCGGCGGACACGCCGGGTGACGCGCGGTCGGCGGAGCCGGGCACAGAGTAAGAACAAGAAAACGCGAGAGGAGGAGACGCCCGGTGAGCCAGCGGGAGTGGATCGAGAAGGATTTCTACAAGGACCTGGGCGTCTCCCCCGACGCAACGCAGGACGAGATCAAGAAGGCCTACCGGAAACTGGCGCGGGACCTGCATCCCGACGCCAACCCCGGTGACGCCACGGCCGAGGAACGCTTCAAGGCCGTCAGCGAGGCCAACGCCGTCCTGTCGGATCCCGCCAAGCGCAAGGAATACGACGAGACCCGGCGCCTGTTCGCCTCCGGCGGCATGCCGGGGGGCTTCCGTCCCGGCGCCGGCGGATTCTCCGGTGGTACCGGAGCGACCTTCGACATCGGCGACCTGTTCGGCGGTGGCGGCGACGGTGGGCTCGGCGACCTCTTCGGTGGCCTGTTCAACCGCGCCGGTGGCGGCACTGCTTCCACCGCCGGCCGTTCGCGTCCACGCCGCGGATCCGATGTCGAGACCGAGACGACGCTCGACTTCCGCGATGCCGTCCAGGGCGTCACGGTTCCCCTGCGGATGACCAGCCCGGCGCCGTGCACCACCTGCCACGGCAGCGGTGCCCAGCCGGGAACGAGTCCGCGGGTCTGTCCGAACTGCAACGGAAGCGGTGTGGTCTCCCGTAACCAGGGCGCCTTCGGATTCTCGGAACCGTGCGACGACTGCCGGGGCAGCGGATCGATCATCGACAACCCCTGCAGCGACTGCCGCGGTACCGGCGTGCAGAACCGCACCCGCACCATCACCGTGCGGGTCCCCGCAGGCATCAAGGACGGTTCGCGCATCCGCCTCGCCGGTCAGGGCGAGGCCGGTCTGCGCGGCGCCCCGTCCGGCGACCTGTTCGTGACGGTGCACGTCCGTCCCGACCGCGTGTTCGGGCGTGAGGGCGACGATCTGACCCTCGTGCTGCCCGTCAGCTACGGCGAACTCGTTCTCGGCGGCACCGTCTCGGTGCCGACCCTCGACGGCCGCGTCGGGCTGAAGATCCCGCCGGGAACGGCCGACGGCCGGGTCCTGCGGGTCCGCGGACGCGGCGTCCCCAAGCGCGGGGGCGGCGCCGGTGACCTTCTCGTCACGGTGAAGGTCGCGATCCCGCAGAATCTCGACGAGAAGGCGACGGAAGCGCTGCACAACTATCTTCGTGCAGAAGAGGCAAGCGGCTTCGATCCTCGAGAGGGATGGGCAGGTGCGTGATGAGCGAGACGAGAATGCCACGGAATCTGTCACCGGATCCCGATGCGCGCGTCTACGTCATCTCGGTGGCAGCAGAACTCGCCGGGATGCATGCGCAGACGCTGCGTAACTACGACCGGCTCGGACTCGTCACCCCGCACCGCACCAGCGGCGGCGGCCGCCGGTACTCGCCGCGCGACGTCGAACTGCTGCGCGAAGTGCAGCGCCTCTCCCAGGACGAAGGTGTCAACCTCGCCGGGATCAAACGGATCATAGAGCTGACCAACCAGGTCGAGGCACTGCAGCAGCGCGTCGCCGAACTCAACGCCGAGGTCGCCCAGTTGCGTTCGACACGCGGCGATCTGGTGCCCATTCCGCGCAGCAACGCCCTCGTCGTGTGGAAGCCGCGCAACAGGCGCGACTGACCGCACCGCGGTCGAGCGTGACTGATCCGCCGGATCGGTCGAGAACGAAAATCTCCCGCCCAGCGAGACGATCGCCCTGTGGAGCCTCGACGTCTGCCTAGTGTGGCGTGTTCCACACGAACGGTCGACGGAAGGCAACAGTCATGGCGGAGTGGGCGGAAGAATGCGACGTCCTCGTGGTGGGGTCGGGAGCCGGAGGGTGCTGCGGTGCGTACACCGCTGCGCGCGAAGGACTGTCGGTGATCCTCGTCGAGGCATCCGAGTACTTCGGCGGCACCACGGCGTACTCCGGGGGCGGCGGCGTCTGGTTCCCCACCAACGCGGTCCTGCAGCGTGCCGGTGACGACGACACCCTCGAGGACGCACTGACCTACTACCACGCGGTCGTCGGCGACCGCACCCCGCGCGAACTGCAGGAGGCGTATGTCCGCGGCGGCGCCCCGCTGATCGACTACCTCGAGTCCGACGACGATCTCGAATTCATGGTCTACCCGTGGCCCGACTACTTCGGCAAGGCGCCCAAGGCCCGTGCCCAGGGACGTCACATCGTCCCGTCGCCGCTGCCCATCGCCGCCGATCCCGAGCTCAACGAGTCGATCCGCGGCCCGCTCGGCCGCGAACGCAACGGCGAACCCCTGCCCGACATGCTCATCGGCGGTCGCGCGCTCGTCGGACGATTCCTCATCGCCCTGCGCAAGTACCCGAACGTGAACCTGTACCGGAACACCCCGCTCGAGGAACTGATCGTCGAGGACGGAACCGTGGTGGGCGCGATCGTCGAGCACGACGGCGAGCGACGGGCGATCCGCGCGCGCAAGGGCGTCGTCCTCGCCGCCGGTGGCTTCGATCAGAACGACGAGATGCGCGGCAAGTACGGGGTGCCCGGCGCCGCGCGGGACTCGATGGGCCCGTGGTCGAATCTCGGCAAGGCCCACGAGGCGGGCATCGCCGTCGGCGCCGACGTCGACCTGATGGATCAGGCCTGGTGGTCGCCGGGACTGACCCACCCGGACGGACGTTCGGCGTTCGCGCTGTGCTTCACGGGAGGCATCTTCGTCGACCAGGACGGTGCGCGGTTCACCAACGAGTACGCACCCTACGACCGTCTGGGCCGCGACGTCATCGCCCGCATGGAGCGCGGCGAGATGACGTTGCCGTTCTGGATGATCTACGACGACCGGAACGGTGAGGTCCCACCGGTCGGGGCGACGAATGTGCCGCTCGTCGAAACCGAGAAGTACGTCGACGCGGGACTGTGGAAGACCGCCGACACCCTCGAGGAACTCGCCGATCAGATCGGTGTGCCAGCCGAATCCCTGAAGGCGACCGTCGCGCGGTGGAACGACCTGGCCGCGAAGGGAGTCGACGAGGACTTCGGCCGCGGGGACGAGCCCTACGATCTCGCCTTCACCGGCGGTGGGTCCGCGCTGGTCCCGATCGAACAGGGCCCCTTCCACGCGGCGCAGTTCGGCATCTCCGACCTCGGCACCAAGGGCGGTCTGCGGACCGACACCGTCGGGCGGGTGCTCGACAGCGAGGGTGCTCCGATCCCCGGCCTGTACGCGGCGGGCAACACGATGGCCGCACCGAGCGGCACCGTCTACCCCGGCGGCGGCAATCCGATCGGCGCGAGCGCACTGTTCGCGCACCTGTCCGTGATGGACGCGGCGGGACGCTGACACACAGAGGCGGGACGCCGACGCACATACGAACCGGGCCCGGAGGATACGCAGGTATCCTCCGGGCCCGGTCCGTCGTCTCAGGGTCGGGTGACGGCGAAGTCCGCTGTCATGAACGGATATCCGTCCTCTACGGTGGTCGCGACCTCGAAGCGGTGCCGGTTGGCACCGCCGATGTGGGTGCCGTCGCCGTTCGCGACGCCCGTGCCGTAGTTGTTGGCCATGAGCGCCACGGTCGCGTCGCCGGGCATCGTGTAGTCGATCTGGATGCCGAACCCGCGCCGGTCGGCGCTGCTCGCCGAGACCGTCTCGGTGGAGCGGGCCGGCACCACGGTGGCCGGCTCGTCCACCCATGTTCCGTAAGGGTTCTCGGTCGACGTGAGCACCATCGGCGCATCGGTGTCGTTGCGGATCGTCAGCGTGATGGTGGGCCCGTCGGTGGGCAGGGAATCGGCGGCCGCAGTGGCGGGTGCGGTGATCGCCGCTGCAGCGGTCAGAACTGCCGCTGCGACAGCGCGGGTGCGGTACTTCATCGTGCTCCTGGCGGTTGACGACTCGTGGTTCTCAGCCGTGCCTGGCCGGCCGCTGAAGTGTACCCGTCGGTAGCCCGATCCGTCGGTCTTCGGCGATCAGGCCGGGACGAGGTCGCTGACCTGCGCAACAAGCTCCAGCGAACGCAGCCACGCGTCGCGTCCGGGAGCCGACGACACGACGATCAGCTCGTCGGCCTGCGCGCGCTCGGTGAACCGGTCGAGGTAGTCGCGCACCTCCTGCGGCGTACCCACGGCGGTGTACCGAAGCATCTCGAGCACCTGCATGCCGGCGGGGGAGTCGAGCAGCATGTCGATCTCCTCCTCGCTGAACGTGCGCCCGCGTCCGACCATCTGGACGACCCGCGCCCGCTTGGTCGCCTCGAACAGCGACTGCGCCTCCTCGGCGGTATCGGCGGCGATCACACCGACACCCGCGATGACGTACGGCTCCGAGTGGTCGGGGGAGGGCTGGAACTCGCGGCGGTACAGCCGCACCGCGTCCTCGAGGGCCTGCGGCGCGAAGTGCGACGCGAAGGCGTACGGAAGACCGAGCAGAGCAGCGAGTTTCGCGCCGAACAGCGACGAGCCCAGGATGTACAGCGGCACATCGGTGCCCTTACCGGGGATCGCGTCGACTCCAGGGATCCGCGACTCACCCTTCAGGTAGGCCTGCAGTTCGAGGACGTCCTGCGGAAAACTGTCGGCCGACGTCGGGTCGCGGCGCAGCGCCCGCATGGTCTTCTGGTCGCTGCCGGGAGCGCGGCCGAGACCGAGGTCGATGCGGCCGGGATGCAGCGTGGCGAGAGTTCCGAACTGTTCGGCGATGGTCAGCGGCGAGTGGTTCGGCAGCATGATGCCGCCGGCGCCGAGACGGATCGACGAGGTGTGCGCGGCGACGTGCGCAATGAGTACGCTCGTCGCCGACGAGGCGATCGTCGGCATGTTGTGGTGTTCGGCGTACCAGATGCGCCGGTAACCCCACTGCTCGGCGAGCTGGGCCATCTTCACGCTGGCGTCGAAGCTCTCACGGGCGGTCTCGCCCTTGCCGATGTGTGCGAGGTCGAGGATGGAGAGGGGAACGGTCACCGGTAATCCTTCGCGTCGGGGCCCGGTATCGGCCGCCGGGCACACCTTCGGAGCAACCTCGACCGGTGACCGTCTATTCCCTCACCCGTCGTTCCGCATCGCCGACGTTCGGTGTCACCGCCGTTCGAAACCGCCGTAGGTGCCCTGGAAGAACAGGAGCGGACCGCGGGAGTGCAGCGACGTCAGCCCCGTGACCCTGGCCAGCACGATCGTGTGGTCGCCGGCCTCGTACTCGGTCTCCACGGTCGCCTCGACCCGCGCAAGGGCTCCCTCGAGCGCCGGAGCGCCGTTGTCGCCCGGCTCCCACCGCACCCCGCGGAACTTGTTACCGCCGCTCACCGCGAACGCGCCGCACAGGGTGCGCTGGCTCTCGGACAGGACGTTGACTGCCAGGGTGCCGACCTCGCGGATCTTGGGCCAGGTCGTCGACGTGCGGGCGGGACAGAACGAGATGAGCGGCGGGTCCAGCGAGACCGACACGAACGACTGGCATGCGAATCCGAGGGGTTCGTCGCCGTCGAGCGCGGTGATCACCGTGACACCCGTGCAGAAGTTGCCCATCACGTCGCGGATCCGTCGGGGATCCAGTACCGCGTGTTCCGCTGTCATCGAAGCTCCAATCGATCGGCGTTCGTTCCAGTGTCCGTCACCGTGGCGGGGGCTGGCGAACCGTGCCCCGTCCACCGGTCAGCGAACACGCATGTCGCTCGGTGCCCAGACCGCCCGCATGCTGGTGATTCGCCCCTCGTCGTCGAACGTCATGATGTCGATGGGTTCGATCTCGTAGGTCTGCTCGCCCGCCTTCGTGACCACACGGAAGTGGAAGGCCGCGGTCGACCCGCCGATCCGGAGCGTGAGCAGTTCGGTGGTGTTCTCGGTGGCCTCGACACCCTTGTAGAACTCGGCGATCGCGGCCCGGCCCACGCGCGGTTCGCTGCCGACGGGATCCTCGAGGGTGGCGTCGTCGGCGTAGAGGGCGGCGATGTCGGCGCGCACGCCTGCGGCCACTGCATCGAGATAGGCGTGCACGGTGGTGCGGATGCGCTGAGTGCGGGCGTCGGTGTCGGAAACGGTCACGGTCGCTCCTGTGTGGTGCGGGACGAAAGGTGTCGCGTCGACGCTGGCTAGCGACCCGCTGGCGCACCGCATCGCCGTTCTCCCGGCCAGCGGGAGATGCCGACCTCACCCCACCCCGAGATCGCCGAATTCCCTGCCGAACAGGTCGGCGAGGGCGACGAGCTGGTCGCAGTAGTGGTCGGCGGATCCGGCGTCCACACCGGCACCGACGATCGTCGCGCCCGCTGCGATCGCGCGGCCGAGTCGTCTGCGCGTCGCGTCGGGGTCACCGAGCGGGTCGAGCCGCGTCACCGACAGCACGACCTCGAAGCCGGGCGGCGGCTGCCTCTTCGCGAGCATCGTTTTCACGTCGTCGAAGGGGAGCCCGAAAGGTACCCAGCCGTCACCGAACTCGCACGCGCGTCGCAGCGAACGCGGGGTGCGGCCGCCGATCCATAACGGAACTCGCGGCTGCACGGCGCAGGGATCGACCACCACATCCGAGTACTCGAAATACTCTCCGTGATAGGAGGGTTCGCGTGTCGATAGAGATCCGCGCAGGGCGGCGAGAGCATCGTCGGCGCGTGCGCCGCGATCAGTGAAGGGGGCTTCGAACAACGCGAACTCCTCCTCGAGCGAACCGACGCCGAGACCGAGGGTCAGGCGTCCACCGCTGACCGTGTCGAGCGTGCCGTAGCGCTTCGCGATCTCCAGAGGATGGTGGTAGCCGAGGACGAGAACCTGGGTGACCAGTCGGATCCGGTCGGTGCGCGCTGCCAGGAAGCCGAGGGTCGCCAGCGGATCCCAGTACGTCCCACCGCGCGTCGCGGCCACGGGCGCCGGTACGGCGACGTGTTCACTGCAGGTGAGGTGGTGGAATCCCGACCGATCCGCGGTGACCGCGATCTGCGACAGTTCCTCGATGCCCGCGCCGGCCTCCCAGTCGCCGGAGGCCCCGGGGACCCGGGTGACGACCGGGCTGGTGATCCCGATGCGTACTGCCGGCATGCGGTTCGATCCGTCGGTCATACGCTCTCCTTCGTCGATCGGTCCGTCAGGAGTGTGCGCTCGGACGGGCTCGCGGAGCACGTCCGGTCCCGCTCGCCGATACACGACCAGTGAGGTACACGATCTCGTCGTCGACGGACCGGGAGGCGGCCTCGCGTTGCGCCTCTACCGTCTCGAGTCCTCCGAGGCCGCGCGCCCGGTCGTCGTGTTCGCGCACGGTGGAGGGTTCGTCTTCTGCGATCTCGACAGTCACGACGAGTTCTGCCGGTCGATGGCGATCGCCACCTGCGACAGGGGCGGACCGGCGGTGCTCGGTCAGGCGTTGTTCTATCCGGTGATCGACGACGACTTCGACACCGAGTCGTACCGGAAGTACGGGGTGGGCTACTACAACTCCGCCGCGGCGATGCGGTGGTACTGGGAGCAGTACGCACCGGACGGCACCGACGATCCCCGCCTGATCCCCACCCGCGCCGAGTCGCTCGCCGGGCTGCCCTCGGCGGTCGTCGCCACCGCCGAACTCGATCCGCCGTGTTCGTCCGGCGACGACTACGCCGACCGTCTCGCCGCGGCCGGGGTGTCCGTGCAGCACCGCAGATTCGACGGCCTGTTCCACGGATTCCTGACCTTCCCCGCGTTGTCGCTCAGCGAGCCGGCGCGGCAGGAGGTGCGGAAGATGGTGCGCGCCCTGGTCGACGGGCCGGATCTCCCGGTGACCGGGACGAGCGGCTTCGCGTCCTGAGCAACTGTCCTAGCGTCCCGCAGACAACGACGAGAAGGAGACTGTCGATGGCGCCGACATCCGTACCGCCCGGGGCACCCGCCCAGGACACCACCGTCGACCTGCTCGTGATCGGGTCCGGTACCGGCATGGCCGCCGCACTCACCGCGCACGAGGCAGGACTGTCCGCCCTCCTCGTGGAGAAGTCGGCCTACGTCGGCGGATCGACCGCCCGTTCCGGCGGTGCGTTCTGGGTGCCGGCCAATCCGGTACTCACCGCGGCGGGAAGCGGCGACACCGTCGAGCGCGGCCACACCTACGTGCGGACGGTCGTCGACGGCACGGCGCCGGTCGAACGGGGCGAGGCTTTCGTCGACAACGGTGTCGCCACCGTCGAGATGCTCCAGCGCACCACCCCCATGAAGCTGTTCTGGGCTGAGGGCTACTCCGACTATCACCCCGAACTGGCGGGTGGTTCGGCGGTCGGCCGCAGTTGCGAGTGCCTGCCCATGGACCTGTCGGTCCTCGGTGAGGAGCGGGGTCGACTGCGTCCCGGCCTCATGGAGGCGAGCCTGCCGATGCCCACCACCGGTGCCGACTACAAGTGGATGAACCTCATGTTGCGCGTGCCGCACAAGGGTTTTCCGCGTATCTTCAAGCGGCTCGCACAGGGGGTCGCCGGTCTCGCCGTCAAGCGTGAATACGTCGCCGGTGGGCAAGCGATCGCCGCCGGCCTGTTCGCGGGTGTGCTGAAGGCCGGTGTGCCGGTGTGGACCGAGACGTCGCTGGTGCGTCTGCTCACCGACGGGGATCGTGTCACCGGTGCCGTCGTAGCGCAGAACGGACGTGAGGTGACGGTGACCGCTCGTCGCGGGGTGGTGCTTGCCGCGGGGGGGTTCGACCACGACATGGAGATGCGGCGCAAGTTCCAGTCCGAGCGTCTGCTCGACCACGAGAGCCTCGGGGCGGAGACCAACACCGGCGACGCGATCAAGGCGGCCCAGGAGGTCGGTGCCGATCTCGCCCTCATGGATCAGGCATGGTGGTTCCCCGCCGTCGCGCCGACCCGTCCGGGCAAGCCGCCGATGGTCATGCTCGCCGAGCGTTCGCTGCCCGGCTCGTTCATCGTCGACCAGACGGGACGCCGGTTCACGAACGAGTCGTCCGACTACATGTCGTTCGGACAGCTGGTGCTCGAACGCGAGCGTGCCGGCGATCCGATCGAGTCGATGTGGATCGTCTTCGACCAGAAGTACCGCAACAGCTACGTGTTCGCGGCCGGGGTGTTCCCGCGCCGGCCGCTCCCGGAGGCCTGGTACGAGGCGGGCATCGCCCACCGCGGCACCACCGCTGCGGAACTCGCGGCGTCGATGGGTGTGCCGGTGGACACCTTCGCCGCGACGTTCGGAAGGTTCAACGAGGACGCCGCGGCGGGAACGGATTCCGAGTTCGGACGTGGCGGCAGTGCCTACGACCGCTACTACGGTGACCCGACCGTCCAGCCGAACCCGAACCTGCGACCCCTCACGCACGGCCCGCTCTACGCGGTGAAGATGACGCTGAGCGATCTCGGCACGTGCGGTGGCGTGCGCGCCGACGAGCGGGCGCGGGTCCTCCGCGAGGACGGCAGCCCCATCGCCGGTCTCTACGCCATCGGCAACACCGCGGCCAACGCGTTCGGCCACCGCTATCCCGGTGCCGGTGCCACCATCGGGCAGGGCCTGGTCTTCGGGTACATCGCGGCACGCGACGCAGCATCGTCGGACGCACCGGTCGCCTGAGTGGACGATCCGAAAGGTAGGGAGGGCATGTGACGATCACGAACGGGGACGTCCGTTCCCTCCCGACCGTGCTGTCCCTCTGGGGAGCCGGGCCCCGTCTCGAAGACGGCCCGGTGGACGAAGTGGACATCGTGTTCTTCGCGCCACCCACCACCGAGGCGCTGGCCTGCCGGTCCCGCGACAACCGCGACGAGGCGTCCGGTCGGCTCGACCGGACACTCGGATACGTCGATGAGATCGGGCGGTTGGTCGCCGAGGTCTACGTGTCCGGATCGGCGCGTCCGGTCGGTGAGCACGGTGCGTCCGTCCCGCTCGCCGACGAATTGCTGCATTCGGTTGTCGAACGGTTCGACCTCGCCGATGTGCGGCGGCTCCGGATGCGGTTCTACGGACATTCCGCGGGGCCTGGATCACCGACCTGGTCGGTGACCGTGTTGCAGCGTTACCGCACCGATCACGAGGATGTCGAGGACGTCGCGCTCATCGGCACGGATCCTTCCGGATCCGTCGTCGCTCGTGCCTGGGTGACCGTCGCATAAAGAGCCGGCCGGACGTCGGGCGCACTCAGTACGGGTCGTAGCGGATGTTCTCGACCGGGGTGCCCGTCTCGATCAGCCGCTGAGCGGTGGTGCGCACCATGGCCGCCGGGCCACACACGAGCACCTGGTGGTCGCCGAACGCACCGTAGGACGTGACGACCTCGTCGACGCTGCCCTCGAGCAGTTCGTCGGGGTCGGGTCCGAACTCGTCGATGCGCGGGGCGATGCGATCGAACCAGGGGTCGGGGATGTCGGGGATCTCGAGGGTCTCCACGACCGGCACCACCGTCAGCCACGGCAGCGCCTCGGACAGGAGCATGAGCATGTCGGCGGCGTACAGGTCGCGCGGGTTGCGGGCGCCCGTGAACAGGAAGGTGCGGGGCGGATCCGGGTGACGCGCCGTGTCGAGGATCAGCGACCGCAGCGGCGCGAGGCCCGTGCCGCCGGCCACCATGATGACGATGCGGCCGGTGTCGTCGATGTGGAGGTCGCCGCCGCGGGCGGCGCCGATCTGCCACACGTCGCCCGGTTGGGTGTCGGCGACGATCGCGCCGCTCACCCAGCCACCCGGGACCGTGCGCACGTGGAACTCGAGCTTGCCGTCCAGCGACGGTGGCAGCGCGGGGGAGAGGCGACGCGGCAGCGTGGGACGCTGCGGCACGGCCACGTCGACGTACTGCCCGGGGCGGAAATCGACGATCGCGTCGTCGCATTCGAGACGCACGACGGCGAGGTCGTGCCGGAGCCGATGATGTTCGACGACGGTTGCGGTGACTGCCGTTTCGGTCTCGCTCGGTGACGGCGTGGCCGACTGCATGCGTGATCCCCCGGTGGTGTGCTGTGACGTGCCCAAGACTCTAGGCGAGAAGTCGCCGAAAAGGCAGAGTGGAACGTGTTTCAGTTTTCGGTCTCGGGCAGTTATCGTGACGAACGGCAGGTGATGGTCACCACAGCGGAGAACGCCAACCGGTGACGTCACACAACGGACCGTCACAGCACACCGGAAGGACGACCATGCCCGAGGAGTACGCCGACCTCTACCGCCCCGCATTCACGCCCGATCTCCTCATCACCGCGCTCGACCGCAGCGCCGACCGGCCCGCCCTGCACCTCGGTGACGTCGTCCTCACCGGAGCCGAGATGCGCGCCGCCATCAGCCGGTTCCAGCAGGCGCTCGCGTCCGTCGGGGTCGGCCAGGGATCGGCGGTCGCGATGCTGTCCAAGAACCGGCCCGAGGTGCTCATCTCGATGGGCGCCACGATGGTCGCCGGCTGCCGCAACACGGCCCTGAACCCCATGGGCTCGCTCTCCGACCACCTGTACATCTCGACCGACGCCGAGATCGAGACCCTGATCTTCGATCCCCGCCACTTCGAGGAACGCGCCGCGGAGCTGCGCGAGCAGGTGCCGACCCTGAAGAACCTGTTCTCCCTCGGCCCGTCCTCGGTGGGCACCGACATTCTCGCCCTGTCCGAGGAGTTCACCGAGCAGCGCCTCGTGTCCGCGCCTGTCGACATCGAGGACACCTCGTCCATCGTCTACACCGGCGGCACCACCGGGAAGCCGAAGGGCGTGATGGGCTCGTTCCGTTCGGGCGCGGCCCTGAACCAGATCCAGATGGCCGAGTGGCAGTGGCCCGAGCAGCCGCGCTTCCTCGTGTGCACCCCGCTCTCGCACGCGGGTGCGGCGTTCTTCGTCCCCACGCTCCTGCGCGGCGGATGCCTCTACGTGCTGCCGCACTTCGATCCTGCGCTCGTGCTCGAAGCGATCGAGAAGCATCGCATCAACGCGACGATGCTCGTGCCGACGATGATCTACATGCTGCTCGACCATCCCGATTTCGACAGCCGCGACCTGTCGAGCCTCGAGACCCTGTTCTACGGTGCGTCGGCGATGTCGCCGTCCCGCCTGCGCGAAGGGATCGAGCGGCTCGGCCCGGTCTTCTTCCAGTTCTACGGCCAGTCCGAATGCGGCATGACCATCTCGGTGCTGCGCAAGGAAGAACACCTCCCCGACGATCCGAGCCGCCTCGCGTCGTGCGGCCGCCCCGTGCCGTGGCTCGACGTCCGCCTGCTCGACGACGACCTGAACGAGGTGCCGCAGGGCGAACTCGGCGAGATCTGTGTGCGCGGCCCGCTCGTGATGAAGGGCTATCTGAACAAGCCGGAGGAGACCGCCGAGGCGCTGCGCGGCGGATGGCTGCACACCGGCGACGTCGCGCGCGCCGACAAGAACGGCTTCATGACGATCGTCGACCGCAAGAAGGACATGATCGTCACCGGCGGCTTCAACGTCTTCCCCCGCGAGATCGAGGACGTCATCTCGTCGCACCCGGCGGTCGCGTCCGTGGCCGTCGTCGGTGTGCCGGATACCAAGTGGGGCGAGGCCGTCAAGGCGTGTGTCGTGCTGCGCGACGGTCAGTCGGTGCCGGTCGAGGAACTGATCGAGAAGGTGCGTGCCGCAAAGGGTTCGGTGCACGCCCCCAAATCGGTCGACTTCCTCGACGCCCTGCCGTTGACGCCGCTGGGCAAGCTCGACAAGAAGACGCTGCGGGCGTCCTATCGCTGACCTCGTTCGCGTGGCGGTCGGTCCCGGCAACCGGTCGTGGTTGCCGGGGCCGGCTGTTTGTCACCAGGACTCGTGGATTCGGAATGCCGCTGTCCTGCCTCACCACTGGTGCGCGACGTCCAGCACCACCCGTGAACCGCTACCGGGACCGTCGAGGGTGAACACCCGGAACGGCAGCCGGGCCCGTACCCCGACACCGAGGGTGGTCTGGCCTTCGAAACTGTTGGCCCACGCCACCTTTCGCAGGGTGCGGTATCCGCTCACGTCGACGACCTCGCGCCGGTTCGCCGGTACGTAGTAGGCGGGCGCGAGGACGACCACCTGGAGGTAGGCGCCTCCGCGCAGCGGGACCTCGAACCCCGATCCGTCCTCGTGGACGGCGGGGACGTAGCCGACGCGGTAACCCGCGGCCGGCCCGGCGAGATCGACGACGATCCGGTCGAAGCACTCGTGCCGTCCTGCCCGCACGGCGGTGAACGGTGAGGCGACCATCGTCGGGTTCACCTTGTCCAGCGAACCCCAGTGGATGCCGCAATAGGGCGTTGCGGCCGACGCGGTCGGGCCCGTCAGCCCGATCCCCGCGATGACGACGATCATCGCGAGCCACACGTGAATCCTGCTCATGTCCGTTCCTCTGTGTGTGGCTGATGATGGATCATCGCGAGGAGTGTGATCCGCGTTACATTTGAGGGTCGGGACGCTCCTCGACGAGGTCCTCGAAGGTCGTCTCCTTCAGCGACTCGAAGACCGGGGCGACCAGACGGTCGAGCATCGACGAGAACACTTCTGTACCGGCGAGTTCCCGCACCCCCAGCTCACCCGACGTCACCTGCTCGACGAGCTTCGCGAAGGCCGGGTCGCCCGTGGCATCGGCGATCGACCGCAATGACGTGACGATCTCGCGGGACAGGGTGGTATCGCCGCGCGCGACGTCGACGACGATCTCGGATTCGTCCATGTCTTCTCGATTCCTGTGCGGCACCGTGGTGCTTAGACTGCGGGGAGGGTGGGGATCTCGATGTTCTCGATCTGTGTGAGGTGACCGACGAGCAATCCCATGGATCCCTGGACGGTCGTCCATACGGCGGTGTGGATGCTCATCGCTCGGCTCCACGAATCGGCGATGAGCTTGAGTTCCCGCAGTGAGGTGCCCGCCACCACCACGGAGGCGATGGCGCCGACCCCGGTCGCGCCGACGACACCCGCCGCGGCCCACTTGACGAGGGCGATGATTGCGGCATCCGTTATGACGGAGAGAATTTCGGCGAAGGCCTGGTTCAGTTCGTACATGGCCAGGGCTACCTGTTCGAGTTGCCTACCGATGCCGTGGACGGCCTGCGCCTGCTCGTCGAGAACGGCCGCGAGATCGGTGAGGTACAACCCTGCGGCGTGTGCGGCCGACCCACTCCAGGGGGCGACCGTGCCGTGGACCTCCTCGACGGCGGTCGCGTACTCGCGGTGGAAGGTGGCGAGTCTGTCGACAGCATCGCTCGCGCGCAGCACTGTCGCCCAATCCCCGGCGTAGTACTGGGCAGCCCATGCCCACGGATCGGTACCCACCACGAACTTGCACAGTTCGGCGACGTAGAAGCTCGGGGAGAGGTAGTACAAGCCGAGGGTGCGTTCGAGCAGGTCCGGTATGGGATCGGAGGCGGTGGGTTCGACAAGCGCTTCATCGGGACGGGCGCTCACCAGCCGACGTCCGGGTTCGTGCGCTCGAACTGTGTCGAAGTGGCGACTTCGGTGTCCTCGTACGTCCGTGCGGATTCGGTCATCGCCGTCGCAGCCCGGTCGGTGGCCACGCCCAGTTCCCCGTAGAGCGAGGTCAGCCGGGAGCGGACGGTATGCACACGCTCGGCGACGTCGAGGAAGACGAACCCCCCGATCTCGGGTGCCGTCAGCCATCGGTCTACGTAGCGGCGCGCGCTGTCGGCCTGATCGGCCAGATCCTGCAGATCGCGTGCCGCTGTGCGCAGATCGTCGGGATCCACGTGTAGATACGGTTGTGTCAAGACATCCCCCCTGTCGTGATCGGACGAGAGTGTAGGGCATGGCGACGCGCCTCCAGACGGCCCGCTACAGTGCTCGGCGTGAAACATGGGGGGATCACGAAATCGGACCGTGCACATGTGCGTTTCGAGTTGAAGTGCCGCGACGACGTGAAGTCGGCGCCGGATGGAGCATCGAACCCCCTGCTGACCGTGAAGGATCCACTTCCGCCCTTGTGTCCCGTGCACGGTGTGCCGGAGATCGAACGAGTGAGGACATGGGTCACCACGAGCCGGAAGGTTCGGCACACCCGTGGTCAAATTCGGATCCTCGGCACCGAGGCCGGAGCTCAGGCGAGCACCTGGCGCGCCCGCGCACAGCACGTACCGCGCCACATCTCGTTCGACGTGCCGATGTGTGCGCACTGTGTGCGGGTGGATCGGGTGGCGCGATGGGCGATCAAGTTGTTCCTGTTTGCCGGGTTGTTCTGTCTGCTCGCCGTGGTGAATATGGCGATCATCGGGTTGGGGCGTGAACATCCCGGCGTGGCGACACTGCTGGTGTTCGGTGCCATTCTCGTTCCGACCCCGGCGATCTTCGTCAGACAGATGCGTCAGGGCTGGTGGGGTTTCGAGGCTCCGATCGACGGGTCGGCCCTCGTTGTCGCGTACGCCCACCCGAATTTCGTGGCCGAGACGGAGAGGCGACGCGGCCGATAGATCCTCGGCTTTCACCGGGGAGTGCGGCCTGACATACTCCCTCGCATGGTGAACGGGGACGCCCAGCGGGTCGAGGTGCGGTTGGCAGTCGAATATCCGGGCTCGGGAGCGACGAGCACGCTCGGAGACGGTTCGATGCGACCGATCGATCCCATCCCCCCGATCTGCCCGCGCCACGGAGAGCCCGAGACCGGACGTGTCCGGGTGACGGTCGCGGCCGACGCGTCGGAGCCCCGCCAGGGATCGAACCGGTTCGGTTCGGCGCTCGAGGCCGCCTACACGGTGCAGGTCGCCGCGGTGGACTGGCCTGTGTGCGCTCGCTGCGTCGCCGTCCGCACGCGGTGGCAGATCGCCGCCGCCGCGACCTGCACGGTCCTCGGCGTCATCTTCCTCGCGCTGGTGTTCGCGCTCGTGCAGGGCGCTCCCGAGATCTACGGTCTGGCGCTGCTCGGTGTCTTCGGTCTGTCGTTCCTCCCGATCTACGTCGCCTTGCGGGTGCTCGAACCGAAGCGGGCGTCGCTGGGAATGTCCGTGGCCGAGGACGGTTCGGAACTCGTCATCTCGCAGGCGCATCCGGAGTTCGCGCGGGCGGTCGCGGCGCAGCGGATGTAACCACCGTTCCCTTCTCCTGCGGCGTTGACTTCTGGACCGGCCGGTTCATACTCGAACCGGGGGTCGATCGTCTCGTTTCACAGGCAGGAGAGTGCCGTGAAGATCGAACATTCCACTCCGGCGTCCACCTCGGAACTCGGTTCGGAGGAGAAGAGGGCTCTCGCCGTGCGGTCCATGATGATCATGGTCGACGGTGACCGCAGCGTCTTCGAGGAGGTGGTGTCCGCCGATGCGGTCAACCACGAGGCGAAGGACGAACCGCCGGCCGCGAGAGCGCCGGGGCCCGAGGGTTTCTTCGCGACTGCACTGTGGTTGCGCGAGGCCTTCGCGGACCTGAGGTTCGAGGTGAGGCACGTCGTGGAGGAGGACGGTCTCGTCGTCGTCGACTCCGTCATGTCGGCCCGGCACGAAGGTCCGTTCGTGACCTACGACGAGTACGGGCGCGTCGATCAGGTGTTCGCGCCCACGGGGAAGCGGTTCTCGGTGCGGCAGACCCATTGGCTGCGGGTGGCCGACGGCAAGGTGGTCGAGCACTGGGCCGTACGCGACGATCTCGGAATGGCGAAGCAGGCCGGATGGGTGCCACCGAACCCCATCTCGCTGACGCGGAACGTTCTCGCAGCACGGAAGCTGCGCAAGCAGATCAGAGCGGGTCGAAGCTGATGTTCTGACGCGGGGTGCCTGCCGCCGACAACGCGTACAGCGTCGTGCGGATCATCGACGGCGACCCGGCGATCTGGATCTGACGGTCGGCCCACGTGCCGAACTGCCCGGCGACCTTACCGAGCTTGCCGTACATCGGCCGGTTGAGGCCGGTGGGCGGTTCCTTCACAGGAACCGGGTGCCACCAAGGGTTCTCCTTCTCCTCGAGCACCGGCACGATGGTCAGCCACGGGTTGGTCGTGGCGATCTGCCACAGCGTCTCGAGGTCGTACAGGTCGCACGGATACTTGCCGCCGTAGAACAGGTGGACGCGCGGGTTGTCGCCGCGCATCGCCATCTCCATGATCTGGGCGCGCATGGGGGCGAGTCCGGTACCGGACGCGATCATCAGCACGTCCTGGCCGCTCTCGCGGTCGACGTGCAGGCCACCGAGCGGTGGGCCGATCGTCCATCGGTCACCGACGGCGGTCTCGCCGACGAGCGCCGGGCTCACCCATCCGGTGGAGACCCGTCGAACGTGGAATTCGATCTGCCCGTACGGATTCGGCGGGATCGCTGCCGACAGGTACCGCCACATGTGCGGGCGCTGCGGGATCTGCACGCTCATGTACTGGCCCGCGTAGTAGGGGATCGAGCTGTCGGCCTCGAGCCGGATGATGGCCAGATCGGGGAGCACGCGTTCGTGGCCGACGACGGTGGCCCCCCACGAGGCAGGCAGGTCGTCGGTGGCCGCGGCGGTCGCCATCGTCTCGACGACTCCGTCGACGACCTCGGCCCAGGTGCGTTCGAGCGCGGCCGTCCACAGGATCAGGGGAGTGCATTCGCGGACCGCGGCGAGCAGTGCGTTGCCCGCGACGCGGTAGTGCAGCGGCTCGACCCCGTACTTACGGTGGTCGCGCGCGAGCTGGGCGAGGAACCTGTCGACGGTGCCCGGTTCGTGGAGGCGGGCGACGACCCAGCCGACCGCGGTCGCGAACCGCTGCCGCATCGACTCCATGCCGGCGGGGAACAGTGAGCGGATGCCGGTGGACTCGCTCCACATGGCGTTGTAGAACGCCGTCGCGAACCGTTCGGCTCCGGTGGGGGTGGCGATGATCGACGCGAAGCTGAGCTGAACCCGGGCGATGGCGAAAGCCTCCACGCCATCCTCCCTGTATCCGTGCTGCGCGAACGCCGCCACTGTAGTCGGTTGCAGGGCGCCCGGCCACTGGCCGCCGGGTCCGTCACAATCTGCGAGCGGTTTGTGAGCAGAATCACTACACTCAGGAAAGTTGAGTGGAACAAACTCAACTTATGATCCGTTGAAGAATTCGACATCACCGAGACCTGCCCGAGGCAGGGAATCGGCTGCAGAATCGACATGGGGCACTCGCCTGCGCGTGGGGTGCACCGAGAAAGAAAGGGGCGCGCAGTGGACTCGTTCAATCCGACGACCAAGACCCAGGCCGCACTCACCGCTGCACTTCAGTCGGCGTCCGCTGCGGGCAACCCGGAGATCCGTCCGGCACACCTGCTCGTGGCACTGCTCGACCAGACCGACGGCATCGCCGGCCCGCTGCTCGAAGCGGTGGGCGTCGACCCGGCCGCGGTGCGCAGGGAAGCCGAGGACCTCGTCCGTCGTCTTCCGCAGACCAGCGGGGCGACCACCACACCGCAGCTCGGGCGTGAGGCGATCGCGGCCATGACCGCGGCACAGAAACTCGCCACCGAACTCACCGACGAATTCGTCTCCACCGAGCACGTCCTCGTCGGCCTCGCCGGTGGCGACTCCGATGTCGCGAAGCTCCTCGCCGGGCACGGCGCAACGCCGGCCGCCCTGCGCGACGCCTTCACGACCGTCCGCGGCAACCGCCGCGTGACCTCCGCCGATCCCGAGGCCAGCTATCAGGCCCTGGAGAAGTACTCCACCGATCTGACGGCGCGGGCGCGTGAAGGCAAGCTCGACCCGGTCATCGGTCGCGACAACGAGATCCGCCGTGTCGTCCAGGTGCTCTCCCGCAGGACCAAGAACAACCCGGTCCTCATCGGTGAGCCAGGCGTCGGTAAGACCGCCATCGTCGAGGGCCTCGCCCAGCGCATCGTCGCCGGGGACGTGCCCGAGTCGCTGCGCGGCAAGACCGTCATCTCGCTCGACCTCGGCTCGATGGTCGCGGGCGCGAAGTACCGCGGCGAGTTCGAGGAACGCCTCAAGGCCGTGCTCGACGAGATCAAGGAATCGGCCGGGCAGATCATCACCTTCATCGACGAGCTCCACACCATCGTCGGCGCCGGCGCGACCGGCGAGTCGGCGATGGACGCCGGCAACATGATCAAGCCGATGCTCGCCCGCGGTGAGCTGCGGCTGGTCGGTGCCACGACCCTCGACGAGTACCGCAAGTACATCGAGAAGGACGCGGCCCTCGAACGTCGTTTCCAGCAGGTCCTGGTGGGGGAGCCGAGTGTCGAGGACACCGTCGGCATCCTGCGCGGCCTCAAGGAGCGCTACGAGGTGCACCACGGCGTGCGCATCACCGACTCCGCGCTCGTCGCGGCGGCGACGCTGTCCGACCGGTACATCACCTCGCGCTTCCTACCCGACAAGGCGATCGACCTCGTCGACGAGGCAGCCTCGCGCCTGCGGATGGAGATCGACTCGCGTCCCGAGGAGATCGACACCGTCGAACGCGTCGTCCGTCGCCTCGAGATCGAGGAGATGGCGTTGCAGAAGGAGAGCGACGAGGCCTCGAAGGAACGCCTCGAGAAGCTGCGCGCCGAACTCGCCGACGAGCGGGAGAAGCTCAACCAGCTCACCACGCGCTGGCAGAACGAGAAGACCGCGATCGACTCCGTGCGGGAGATCAAGGAACAGCTCGAATCCCTGCGCGGTGAGGAAGAACGCGCCGAACGCGACGGCGACCTCGGCAAGGCCGCCGAGCTGCGCTACGGCCGCATCCCCGAGCTGGAGAAGAAGCTCGAGGCGGCCGCCGCCGCGTCGGGTACCACCGCCGGTGGCGACCTGATGCTCAAGGAGGAGGTCGGCCCGGACGACGTCGCCGACGTCGTCGCGGCATGGACCGGCATCCCCGCCGGCCGCATGCTCGAGGGCGAGACCTCCAAGTTGCTGCGGATGGAGGACGAACTGCGCAAGCGGGTCGTCGGCCAGGACGTCGCGGTGCAGGCCGTCTCCGACGCGGTGCGTCGTGCACGTGCCGGTGTCGCCGACCCGAACCGTCCGACGGGGTCCTTCCTGTTCCTCGGCCCGACCGGTGTCGGCAAGACGGAGCTGGCGAAGGCGCTCGCCGACTTCCTGTTCGACGACGAACGTGCCATGGTGCGGATCGACATGTCCGAGTACAGCGAGAAGCACTCGGTGGCACGCCTCGTCGGTGCGCCTCCGGGCTACGTCGGCTATGAGGCCGGCGGTCAGCTGACCGAGGCTGTGCGGCGTCGCCCCTACACGGTGGTGCTGTTCGACGAGGTCGAGAAGGCACACCCGGACGTCTTCGACACGCTGCTGCAGGTGCTCGACGACGGTCGTCTCACCGACGGTCAGGGCCGCACGGTCGACTTCCGCAACACCATCCTGATCCTCACATCGAACCTCGGTGCGGGTGGCGATCGGGAGCACATCATGGCGGCGGTGCGGGCGGCGTTCAAGCCGGAGTTCATCAACCGGCTCGACGACGTCGTGATCTTCGACCCGCTCTCGGAGGAGCAGCTCGAGAAGATCGTCGACATCCAGCTCGACCAGTTCGCCGACCGCATGTCGGCGCGGCGACTGACACTGGACGTCTCGAGCACCGCGCGGTTCTGGCTGGCGGTGCGCGGCTACGACCCGCAGTACGGTGCACGTCCGTTGCGCCGCCTGATACAGCAGGCGGTCGGCGACCAGCTCGCCAAGAAGCTGCTCGCCGGTGAGATCAAGGATGGAGACACCGTCCACGTGGGCGTCAGCGAGGACGGCGACCACCTCGTGATCAGCGCCTGACGGCGCCCGTGCGCGGCCTCGGTGGCAGGAGCCGCCGGGGCCGCGCGCGCCTACTCTGGAAGGCGCTATGAAGAATCCCCAGGATCCGCGCACCCCGCAGGAACGGGCCTACGCACTCGACGAGTCGTCGAACGGGACGGACCCCGACGCGACCCGCGTGCTGCACACCGACGACGCGACCGAGGCGTACGGGCGGCCGGTCACCAACCCGACGGTCGCGTACACCCGCTACGAGCAGTGGGGCGCGCAGGGGAGCGAGTACCAGCCCACCCAGGCCTATCCCTCCCCGCAGGGTCCTCCGTCGCAACAGGGTCCTCCGTCGCAACAGCCGTATCCGCCTCAGCCGGGCTACCCGCCCCCGCACGGCTATCAGCCCACACAGGTGCTCCCCGGATACGACCCCGGTAACCCGCAGACGGCGATGAACCCGGGACCGGGAACGCGGGGGCACGGAATCCCCGGGCAGCCACCCACGGATCCGGCGCCCGGCACGGATGCCGGGAAGCCGCGCGGCCCGCGCTGGGGACTGATCACGCTCGCCGCGGTGGTCCTCATCGCGCTCGGCGGCACCATCGGGTTCCTGCTCAGCCGGCCCGACGACTCCACCTCGCGGGTCGCGTCGGATCGCGCCCCGGCCACCGTCGCGCCCCCGCCGACGGCGACTCTCCCGCCGGCACCCGAACCGACCACACCGGGACTGCCGCTCGACCGAATCCCCGGGGGACTCGGCGAGGTCATGGGCGACGCGGGCGCGGTCGTGGGCACGATCACCGCTAACGACGGCGGCAGCATCACCCTCGGCGTCATCGGTGGTTCGACGGTCACCGTCGTCCTCACCCCCGACACCGAGATCATCACCCTGACCGGCGACACCGCCGAGAGCCTCGAGGTCGGAGCGACCGCCGTGGCGACCGGCAGTGCCGTCGAGCAGGGACGGATGACCGCCGAGACCGTCGTCAGCGCGTCCCTCCCATCCTTCGGTGGTTCGGGCCGCTGACCCGCTAGGCTGACTCGACGATGACTGCCATGTGGTTCTCTCTGGCCGCGGTCGCACTGCTGGGTGCGGTCGCGCTGCTCTACGTCGACCGGACGCGGCGAGAACAGTCGGGTCGTATCCGGGAGATCTGGGCTAAAGCGCAGGGCTACAAGTACACCTCCGCCGAGGACCACCTGCCGTCCACCTGGCACCGCGCGGCGCTCGCCAAGCAGGAATATCTCGGCGCGATCGACATCGTCCGTGGGGTTCGCCGCGGCGAGGAGTTCGTCCTGTTCGACATCGAGGAGACCGCGACGATCATCGCGGTCCGGCGCAAGGTCGGCTCCGACGTCGACATCGATCTGCGGCTCAAGTCGACGCCGCCGCCGAAGGACCCCGACATGAACCTGCTCGGTTCGATCGGCCCGCGCATCGTCTTCGCCACCGACCTCGAGATCGCGCGACGCGTGTGCGACCAGCGGATGGTCGCGTTCACCGAGTCCATCCCCGACCACGTACAGATGCTGTGGAGCGAAGGCGAGTGGACGCTCGGCTCGATCCCCGTCGGCAGCTCCGGACGCGAATGGGACTCGGCCATCGAGACCGTCGCGCGTTTGTCGGGCATCCTCCACGTGCTGCCGCCCGTCGTGGAACCCGAGGAACTGGACCGGGGTTCGCAGGATCCGGGCCGGCCCTCCGCCCGTCACTGAGGCGGAACGCCGAGGATTGTCACTGAGGCGGAACGCCGAGAATTGTCACTGAGGCGAAACGCCGAGAATTGTCACTGAGGTAGATCCTCGGGAGGTGGTCGCGCGCGTCGCGTGTCGTTAGTGTGGCGGCCATGACTTCCGTCCGCCCCGTCGCGCTCGTGACCGGACCCACCTCGGGAATCGGTGCGGGTTTCGCCCGCACCCTCGCGAGTCGCGGTTACGACCTCGTGCTCGTCGCCCGCACCCGTCCCGCCCTCGACGAACTCGCCGCCGAGCTGAAGCAGAAGTTCGGGGCGGCATCGGAGATCATCGTCGCCGATCTGGCGGCCGTCGACGGTCGCGATCTCGTCGTCGAACGCCTCGGTCGCGGTGTCGAGATGCTCGTCAACAACGCCGGCTTCGGCACGACCGGCGAGTTCTGGACCGCCGATCCGGGCCTGCTGCAGGCGCAGCTCGACGTCAACGTCACCTCGGTCGTCGCGTTCACCCGCGCCGCGCTCCCGTCGATGATCGAGGCGGGCAGGGGCGACATCGTCAACGTCGCGAGCGTGGCCGGTCTGCTGCCCGGTCGCGGTTCCACCTACTCCGGCAGCAAGGCCTATGTCGTGTCGTTCACCGAAGGGCTGGCCGGTGGAGTGTTCCCGCTAAAGTGGCCACTGCAATTAAGCGGCGAGTTCGTATATGTCTCTGAATCCTAGTTCAAACTCGGCTGGTGTCAAATAGCCCAGTGTGGAATGTCGTCGGGCCCTATTGTAGTACTCCTCAATCCAGGTGAATGTGCTCTTTTTGAGTGCTTTTAGAGTGGGCCACGGGCGCGTGTGAATGAGTTCCTTCTTGTAGCTCGCGAAGAATGATTCTGCGACCGCGTTGTCGAAACAAATGCCAGTGCGCCCCAATGATCGTCGGATATTGTTTTTCGTGCAGTACTTATCGAAGTCGGTGGACGTGTATTGAGTTCCGCGATCGCTGTGGAATATGACTTTTCCGGGTGGTCGACGACGAGCGATGGCCATGTCCAGTGCGTCGGTGACCAGCTCGGTTCGCATGTGGTCGGCCACGGCCCATCCGACGACCATCCGGGAGTGCAGATCGATGACGGTGGCCAGGTACGCCCAGCCGTTCCAGGTCCGTACGTAAGTAATATCGCCGCACCATTTGGTGTTCGCCTCGGCCGCCGTGAAGTCGCGGCCGATGAGGTCAGGTGCCCCAACGGGGCTGTCTCCGGCGACGGTGGTGCGTTTCCACGCCTTCGGGTGGCGGCCTTCCAGACCTGCGACCTTCATGAGCCGCCACACCCGCTTGTGCGAGACCCGGTGGCCGCCGGCGGCGAGTTCCGCACGCATGCGCCGAACGCCGGGACGGCCGTTGAGGTGCTCGTAGTGGTACTCGATCAGCGCTGTTAACTCGTCGTCTCGGAGGTCTCGAGCTGAGCGCGACTTGCCGCGCCACTTGTAGTAGCCAGAAGTCGATACGCCGAGTTGAGCACACATGAACGTGACCGGATATGAATCGGATTCAGCCCAGTCCGCGATAGCCGCGAATTTCACCGCGGGTCTTTCGCGAACCAGGTCGCTACTTTTTTTGCGAACTCCACCTCCATCCGGGCGTGCTTCACTTCTTCGCGAAGGCGCTCGAGTTCCGCCCGCTCGTCCTCATTCAACGGGCGGTCAGACTCACCGTTTCCCTCGTCTCGAGTCTTCTTCACCCATTTCCCCAACGTCATCTCGTGAACGCCGATACTGCGTGCAACTTCGGCGATCGCACGGCCATCATCGATGACCAAACTTACCGCGTTGGCCTTGTACTCGGCAGTGAAGCTCCGACGAGTAGATCCCATAATCCGCTCCCTCTATCTTGGGGGAACTCACCGCTCATCTCCGGGTGTCCACCAGAGCGGGAACGGTCCACGGTGGCCTCGCCGGCACGGGCGTGCGGGTGCAGGCACTGTGCCCGGGCTTCGTGCGCACCGAGTTCCATCAGCGTGCCGGGATCGACATGTCGTCCACCCCGAACCTGATGTGGCTCGACGTCGACGAGGTGGTGCGCACTTCGCTCGCCGACCTCGACAAGGGCAAGGTCCGCAGCATTCCGGGGCTGCAGTACAAGGTGCTCGCCACGGCGGGACGACTGGTGCCGCAGAACCTCGTGCGGAAGCTGACCAACACCTTCGGCAACGGTCGCGGCCGGACCTGATCGGCTGCGGCCGCGACAGCACCCGATCGCCACGGACGAACTGACGGCGGGCGTTGCCAGATCACGGTACGGATACACCGCGCAGGACACGCCGGGTGCAGTCTTCGACGCGGTTCGTGCGCTCGGTACATTTCTGCGCGTGACGTCTGTGGCTGTGGTGCTCTGTGTTGCTGTCGTGGTTGCGGTGGTGCTGTGGTTGCGCGCAGGCGTGCGCCGTCTTCAAACGTTGCAGCAACGCCACCGGGAGAGCCTGCGCCTGCTCCTCCACGAGCTCGACGACCGCTACGATCTCGTGCCCGCGCTCATCGCGGCGTCGGCCGGCGCCGGTGTAGAACGTGAGCGCATCCGGCCCGTCGTCGGCGCCCGCTCGCTCGCCATCGGTGTGCGCGACCAGCGCCTGGGTCTCACCGAACGCGCCGGTGCGGAGAACGCGCTGTCGGCGACGCTCCACGAGCTGATCGGTGGACTCGGAGGGGTCAACCACTCGCCGTTCATCCGGGTCGCCCGGGAACTGCAGACCCGCGAGCAGCGCATCGCCGGAGCCGTCCGCGTACACAACGACCTCGGTGGCGCACTGAACACCGCGGTCGGCGGATTCCCCACCTCGCTGTTCGCGAAGCTCGCGGCCGTCGGACCTGTCGTGCTGTTCGAGGCGCCCACGCCCGTCGCCGCATCCGAGCCGGCCCGCAGGCACGAGACCGTCGATGCGAAGGTTGTCGAGAACGACGTCCGGTCGGAGTCCGAGGCGACCTCCGACACCGTCGCTGCCTGACCTGCGACCCGCAGCGACTAGGCTCGTTCCCCGACACGAGCGCGACCGCACCGGCGTCGCGCCGCCGAACGACGGGTGAGGACGCAATGAGTGACCGCGACGAACTGGCAGCACTGGTACGCGAGCTGGCGGTGGTACACGGCCGCGTGACCCTGTCGTCCGGTAAGGAAGCCGACTATTACGTCGACCTGCGCCGCGCGACCTTGCACCACAAGGCCGGCCCGCTCATCGGCACGCTCCTGCGCGAACTCGTCTCCGACTGGGACTTCGACGCCGTCGGAGGCCTGACCATGGGTGCCGACCCCGTCGCCCTCGCCGTCATGCACGCCCCCGGCCGGCCCATCGACGCCTTCGTCGTCCGCAAGGCCGCCAAGGCCCACGGCATGCAGCGGCAGATCGAGGGACCGGACGTCACCGGCAAGCGCGTGCTCGTCGTCGAGGACACCACCACCACCGGCAACTCGCCGCTCACCGCCGTCAAGGCGCTGCGCGATGCCGGCGCGATCGTCGTGGGTGTCGCGACCGTCGTCGACCGCGCGACCGGCGCCGACGAGGTCATCGCCGCCGAGGGCGTCGAGTACCGTTCCCTGCTCGGCCTCGCCGACCTGGGTCTGGACGACAAGTAGCCGCGTGGGGGCGCGGGTCCGGCAGACCGTCACGCATCTCGCGGACGGCCGGGAACTGATCTATTTCGACGACACCGAGCCGTTCGTCTCCGGTGCCGCGACCCGCGACCTCCGCGACCGCCGCGACCTGCCGCCGGTCGCGGCGACCTCCGAGATGCGCGGCGACCCGCTGACGGGGGAGTGGGTCACCTTCGCGGCCCACCGCATGGACCGCACCTTCCTGCCGTCGGCCGTCGACTGCCCGCTGTGCCCGAGCAGGGCGGACGTGTGTACCGAGATCCCGGCCGACGACTACGACGTCGTCGTGTTCGAGAACCGTTTTCCGTCGCTCGGGGCGCCGTCGGCCGGTGAGGATCTCGTCGACGACGAAGGTCTGTGGCCGCGACGACCGGCGACCGGCCGCTGCGAGGTCGTCGCGTTCACCCCCGACCACGACGCCCGATTCGCCGACCTCTCCGTGCCGCGGGCGCGCACCGTCATCGATGCGCTCGCCGCCCGCACCGCCGCGCTGTCGAAGCAACCGGATGTCGAGCAGGTCTTCTGCTTCGAGAATCGCGGCGTGGAAATCGGTGTGACACTGCAACATCCACACGGGCAGATCTACGCCTACCCGTTCGTCCCACCGCGCTCACGCGCCCTGCTCGACCGCGCCCGTGAGTATCGGCAGCGGACCGGCAGGTCGCTGCAGGGCGCCATCCTCGACGCCGAACGACGCGCGGGCACCCGACTGGTGGTCTCCGGCGACGCGTGGTCGGCCTATGTCCCCGCCGCGGCACGCTGGCCCGTCGAGGTGCACCTCGTCCCGCACCGCGACATCCCGGATCTCGCCGCCCTCGACGAACACGAACGCGACGAACTCGCCGCCGTCCAGCGCGACCTTCTCGGCCGCGTCGACCGGTTCTTCCCCGGCGTCGACCGCGCCCCCTACATCGCTGCCTGGCACCAGGCGCCGGTCGGTGCACCTCGCGGGGACATGCGGCTGTTCTGCCAGATCTTCTCGTTGCGGCGGGCCCCGGACAAGCTGAAATATCTCGCAGGGTCCGAATCCGCGATGGGCGCGTGGATCAGCGACACCACCCCCGAACGGATCGTCGAACGCCTGCGTGAGGTGGCGCCATGACGCTCGCAGAGACCGCCCGCGCACTGTTCGCGACCGAGTTCGGCACCGAACCCGAGGGCTGCTGGTGCGCCCCCGGGCGCGTCAATCTCATGGGCGAGCACGTCGACTACGCCGGGGGTCTGTGTCTGCCGATGGCGATCCCGCAGATCACCGTCGTCGCGGTGCGTCGGCGCTCCGATCATGTACTGCGCGTGCGCAGTTCCGGTTTCGACGGCGTCGACCTGGATCTGCGCGACCGGCACGTCGACGGCTGGGCCGCCTACGTCGCCGGCGTGATCTGGACGCTCGACCCGCCGGGATTGACCGGTGCGGACATCGCGGTCGCGTCGGACGTGCCCGTCGGAGCGGGACTCTCGTCGTCCGCGGCGCTCGAGACGTCGGTCGCGGTGGCGCTCGCCGACCTGTGCGGGCTGCCCCTCGGCGACGACGGCCGTGATCGACTCGCCGCGGCGTGTGTGCGCGCGGAGAACGATTACGCCGGTGCCCCCACCGGTGGGCTCGACCAGCGGATCGCCCTCCACGCACGTCCGGGCCACGCGCTGCTCCTCGACTTCGCCGATGGCAGCAGCGAACACATCCCGTTCGACGCGGAAGCCGGCGGGCTGACCGTGCTGGTCGTCGACACCGGGACCGGGCACGAGCTCGCCGACGGACAGTACGGACAGCGTCGCCGTGAGGTCGAAGACGCCACCCGGTTCCTCGGCGTGGAGAGCTTGCGCGACGCCTCGTCGGCGGACCTGATCGACGATCCCGTCCTACGTCGCCGCGCCCGGCACGTGATCGACGAGATCGCCCGCGTTCAGAAGGCTGCGGAGTTGTTGCGGGCAGGGCGGATCCGGGATCTCGGACCATTGCTCGATGCGTCGCACCGCTCGTTGCGCGACGACTTCGAGGTCAGCTGCCTCGAACTCGACACCGCAGTCGACGCGGCCGTCGCTGCCGGTGCACTCGGCGCCCGGATGGTGGGCGGCGGTTTCGGCGGGTCGGCGATCGCGCTGTGCGAGGACGACCGCGTGGACTCGGTGCGGAAGGCCGTCGCCGACGCCGCTGTGCAGCGCGACCTGCCGGCGCCGACCTTCCTGCGCGCCACGGCGTCCGGCGGTGCGCGCCGCTGCTGAAGCTTGCGGGACGATCGATGCAGCCGGGTACTGTGCGCGCATGGGTTGGTTCAGTCGCAAGAGGTGGGGCGTCGAGCACGCGGTGTTCGCGGCGGCGTCGGCCGCCACCGTCGTCGGGGGAGTGTCGGGGAACGAGAAGTTGCAGCAGATCGCCAAACCGCTCATCGCACCCGCGCTCGCCGTGCGGGTGCTGCGCCGCTCCCGCGACACCGATCGCGCCGACACCGCCCTGCTTGTCGCAGGTCTCGCAGCCGCCACCCTCGGTGACATCGCCATGATCCGCTCCGACGAGGACCGCCGGATCCTGAGCGGTGCAGCCTGTTTCGGTGTCATGCAGACCGCCTACTCGAGCATCCTCGTCCGGCGCGGTGCGCGGGTGTCGAAGCCGGTCGCGGTGCAGCGTGCCGGTGCCCTGGCCGGTGCGGCCGGTCTGCTCGCCGCCCGCAACCGCTCGGTGGCCGCGCCGCTGACCGGATACGGCGCCCTGCTCGCCACCACTGCGATCCTTGCCGGAGACCCCGCCCTCGCACCCGGTGCGCGAGTGCGCGCAGGGCTGGCCGTGCCGGGTGCCGACAGGCGCAGTCGGCTCGGTCTCGGCGGCCTGATCTTCACGCTGTCCGACGGATCGATCGTGGTGCGCCGCACCCTCCTGAAGGACGAGAAGATGCGCGCGGCAGCGGAAGGGTTCGTGCTCGCCACCTACACCGTGGCCCAGCTGTTACTCGTGGAAGGGCTCCTTGCTCTCACGAGCCGGAACAGTCAGGGATAGAGGACGATCCGGTCGCGGTCGAGCGGGTCCACCCAGATGCTCACGACCTCCCCGGGCGCGTAGCGCTGCAGGTTGCGACGGTCGACCTCGTAGACGACCGTGCCGCGATAGGACTCCGAGCCGGGCACCGTGAGCTCGAGATCGAGCCGGGTCAGCTGACCGGTCGAGGTCAGATCGAGCGGTGTCGCGGAACGGATGGTCGCCCATCCCTCGTACCCTTCGCGTTCGATACGGCGCATGACCTTCGAGCGGCGACCCGCGAGCGCCATCGACAGACCGAGCACGGTGCCGTACAGGCAGACGAGGAAGACCACCTGGAAGCCCTCGGTGCCGGGTTCGGAGATCGGCAGGAACAGGTGCATCCACAACGCGAGAACGACGACATATCCCACGGTGACGAACGCGACGGTGGCAACGATACGACGATTCACAGCTCCTCCGATCCCAGCCTATCCCCGCTGTGCGCCGTCGGCTCCCGCCCGTGACTAGGGTGATGCCATGTCTGCTCCCAGCGTGGTGATCACCGGAGCCGCCGCCGGTATCGGCCGCTCCACAGCCCTGCTCTTCGCCCGTCACGGTTACCGCGTCGGCGCCTTCGACATCGACACCGCGGGGCTCGCGAGCCTCGCCGAGGAAGGCGCCTCGGTCACCGCGGGGCAGATCGCCACCGGTGCCCTCGACGTCACCGACACCTCCGCGTGGACCCGCGTACTCGAGGAGTTCTGCACCGACGGCCGGCTCGACGTCCTCGTCAACAACGCCGGGCTGCTGTCGTCCGGGCCGTTCGAGGACACCCCGGCGAGCCGGCACCGGCAGCTCGTCGACGTCAACGTCACCGGTGTCGTCCTCGGCTGCCACGCGGCCTTCCCGTATCTCCGCGACACCCCTGGCGCGCACATCGTGAACATGTGCTCGGCGTCGGCGCTCTACGGACAGCCCGAGCTCGCCACCTACAGCGCCACCAAGTTCGCGGTGCGCGGCCTGACCGAAGCACTCGAACTCGAGTGGGCCCGCCATGACATCAAAGTGCAGGCGTTGTGGCCGCTGTTCGTCGACACGAACATGGTCGACGGGATGGACATCGGCTCGCGACGCTCCCTGGGCGTGAACCTCGGCGCCGACGACGTCGCCCGCGCGGTGTTCGACGCGACTCGTCCCACGCGGCGCTCGGGACGGGTGCATCGGCCCGTGGGCCGGCAGGCGACCGTGCTCGCCACGCTCGCCCAGGTGTCGCCCGGATGGATGAATCGCCTGGTGAACCGGCGCCTGACCGGCCACTGACGCCGCTCGATAGAGTGACACCCGCACGTCGTCGGGAAGGGTGTTGCGTGAGAATTCGGATGTGGCCGGTCGCAGTCGTCGCGGGTGTGGCACTGTTCGTCGCAGGATGCGGAGGCTCCGCGGACGGGCCGGAGGCCGACTCCGGAGCGACGTCGACGACGACCTCCGCGGCTGCCTCGACGACCCCCTCCACGACGGTCGCTGCGAGCACCACCGAGGAGGCGACCCCGTCGACGACCGAACCAGCTTCCGAGCCGGAGACCTCCCCGGAGGAACCGGCTCCGCTCGCGCAGGTCGAGTACCAGCGCAACGAGTCGTACTACTTCAGCAGCCCCGACGGCACCTTCGAATGCGGCATCGTCCGGCTGCCCACCCGCACCGAGGCGGGCTGCGAAGGACCGACCGATCCGATCCCGCCGCGCCCCGAGGACTGCATGGTCAACTGGGGACTCGGCATCCGCGTACAGGACTCCGGAGAAGGCGAGTTCGTGTGCTCGGGCGGACCGGTCTACCTCTCGCCCGACGGGGCGAGCCCCGTCCTGCCGCCGGGATCGTCGTTGTCGCAGCTCGGCTACACGTGCGCCACCACGGCAGCCGACGTGACCTGCACCAACGACGCCACCGGCCACGGTTTCCGTGTCGCAGCAGGTTCGAACGAGACGTTCTGACGGTGACCGACACGCATTCCGAACCGGCCGTCGAGGACGTGGCGGGCCCCACCGAATGGGGTGAGCACCCGCACGGCGTCGGACCGTGGATCGAGGAGTTCGGCACCGAGCCGCCCACCGACCCGCGCTACGACCCCGAGCTGCTCGCCCACGGCGACCGGCGCAACGTCGTCGACGCCTACCGCTACTGGACCCGCGAGGCGATCGTCGCGGACATCGACCGTCGCCGGCACCCGCTGCACGTCGCCATCGAGAACTTCGCCCACGACGCGAACATCGGGACGGTCGTTCGCACCGCCAACGCGTTCGCCGTGGGCACCGTGCACATCGTCGGGCGACGCCGATGGAATCGGCGCGGAGCGATGGTCACCGACCGCTACCAGCACCTGCTCCACCACTCGGATGTCGACGCGCTCGTCGCGTGGGCGGCCGAACAGGACCTCGAGATCGTCGCGGTGGACAACACCCCCGGCTCGGTCCGGTTGGAGACGGCGACCCTGCCGCGCCGCTGCCTGCTGCTGTTCGGGCAGGAGGGTCCCGGCGTCACCGAAGCGGCCCGCAACGTCGCCTCGATGACGGTCTCCATCGCCCAGTTCGGCTCCACGCGGTCCATCAACGCGGGTGTCGCCGCGGGGATCGCAATGCACGCGTGGATCCGGCAGCACGCCGATTTCTCGGACGCCTGGTAACACCTGCCCCGCAATCCGGGATGAAAGTCGCGCGGACCGTCGTCGGGGCGGCCGCCGGTCGGGCAGTGTGGAGGGTGATGAACACCGCAGCAGGACAGCGTTCGGACGGAGTCGAGGCCGCCCGGTGGTCGGAGCGGGCCGACGCCGCGGAGGGTGCGATCGTGTCGCGGCACATCCGTCGTCTCTGGGCACTGCCCGGCACCGCGCTCGGGGTGGTCGGATGGCCCGCCGTCCGACGTGAGCGACTGTTCCTCTCCTGGCACTACTGGTGGCAGGCGCACCTGATCGACGCCGCCGTCGACGCCGCCGAGCGCGACGCCACCCCGCGCCGCCGGCGCCGTGTCGTGCGGCTCGCACGCACCCACCGCATCCGCAACCTCACCGGCTGGACCAACAACTACTACGACGACATGGCGTGGCTCGGCCTGTCGCTCGAACGGGCCGAACGGCATCTCTACGTCGACCACCGCGGCGCGATCGCGACCCTCGTCGACGAGCTCGTCGACGCCTGGCAACCCGAGAGCGGCGGCGGCATCCCGTGGCGCCGGCGGGACACCTTCTTCAACGCCCCCGCGAACGGTCCGGCGGCGCTGCTGCTCGCCCGCACCGGCAAGGTCTACCGCGCCGAGGAGATGGCCGACTGGATCCACGACGTGCTGCTCGACCCCGAGACGGGCCTCGTCCTGGACGGCATCCGTGATGGCGTGCACGAACGCGCGATCTACAGCTACTGCCAGGGGGTGACGCTCGGCCTCGAGACCGAGCTCGCCCTGCAACTCGACGAATCCAGGCATCGCCACAGGGTCCACGCGCTCGTCGCCGCGGTCGACGATCACCTCACCGAGCGCAGCGTCGTCACCGGCGGGGGAGGCGGCGACGGGGGACTGTTCAACGGGATCCTGGCCCGCTACCTCGCGATGGTCGCCACGACACTGCCCGTCGCCGACCGCGACGACATCCGCGCCCGCAACGTCGCGGCACGGATCGTGCTGGCGTCGGCGGAGGCCGCCTGGGAGAACCGGCTGCAGGTCGAGGAGCTGCCGGTCTTCGGCCGCGACTGGTCGCGGCAGGCGCGGCTACCCGGCCTGGGCACCTCGGTCGCGCGGTTCGCGGGCGGCACCGTCCGCGAGTCGGCCGTCGCCGAACGCGATCTGTCGGTGCAGCTCGGCGGGTGGATGCTCATGGAAGCTGCCTACGCCGTCGCGGCCTCGCGGTCCTGAAACGGAAGAAGGTGGATCCCGACCCGTTCGTTCGACGGGCGGAATCCACCTTCCGCGGTGCGAGGGTCGTTTCCTACGTGGACTCGATGCGGTTGATCGGCATCGTCGCGGCGTCGGCCTCGGCGGCCTGCGCCTCACCGTTCTTGGCTGCGCGACGCGCGCTGAGCATGCGCTTGCCGACCTCGGTGATGATCGGGATGACCGAGACGAACACGATGCCCAGGAAGATGATGTCGATGTTGTCGGCGATGAAGCCGATCTGTCCCAGCAGGTAGCCGAGCAGCGTCACGCCGGCGCCCCACACGATGCCGCCGATGATGTTGTAGGTGATGAACACGCGGTAGGGCATCTTCGCGGCGCCCGCGACGAGCGGGGCGTAGGTGCGCACAATCGGCACGAAACGTGCCAGGAAGATCATCGCGGGTCCGTGGCGCAGGAAGAAGCGGTGCGCTTCGTCGATGTAGGCCTGCTTGAAGAGCTTCGAGTCCGGCTTGAACAGCCTGGTTCCGCCCTTCGCGCCGATGAGATAGCCGACCTGGTCGCCGAGGACCGCCGCGATGGGGATCGTCACCATCAGCACCCACAACGGGGCGAACGGTTCGACCTCCGCCGACTTGGCCGCCGCGATCAGGCCGGCGGTGAACAACAGCGAGTCGCCGGGCAGCAGCGGGAACAGCAGGCCGGATTCGATGAACACCACGAGCAGTAGCCCGATGAGCATCCAGGTCCCGAACGAATTCAGGAGATTGACAGGATCGAGAAACCCCGGAAGCAGTGCCAGGTTGGTCGTGGGGACCGAAGTAATCACGACGTGCGAGAGTACCGATTCACGAACCGATCCTCCGACCCGGTACAGCGTTCGGCGTCGTTCTTCAGCGTTGTTCGATACTTCGTGCTTGCTCCGCTGCCTCCACGGATGCGCGGGCATCAGCGGCATAAACCCGGCGTTGGACCAGAGCGACCACGCCGACCACAGCGGCACCGGCCACGAACAGACCCGATGCGAGTGGCCAGCCGTCGCCTACGCCGAGGAGTGCTCCGGTATCCGTCTGCCACGGCCACAGCGCACGTAGTGAGCCGAGCATCAGACCCGCTGCGGCGACCATGGCCGCGGTGTGATGGCGTTCCAGCAGCCATTCGAGTACGCGCACGAACGTCACCACACCCACCAGTGCCCCGAGCGCGAACACGCCCAGGTATTGCACGTTCCGATCGTCGACGGCGGCCATCGTCGGCGCGTAGAGGCCGACGACCAGCAGGAAGAACGATCCCGAGACACCCGGCAGCACGAGAGCGCAGACTGCCACGGCCGCGGCGCCGAAGACCAGGATCAGAGACGGATCGGTAATCTCGCTGCGAGGCAGCGACGTCAGCGCGAACACAGCGGCGGCCATCAGTACGAACAGAGCGCACGCGCGGCCCTTCGCTCCCCGTGCACGTAGGGCTCCGCGTTCGATTTCCAGGAAGGGGACGATCACCGACGTCGCGATCATTCCCATGAACAATGCCCGGGAATAGACGGGCTGGTTGCTCACGAACGACTCCATGACCCCGGCGATCGAGAACACGGCGACCACCATGCCGACAGCGACCGGAATCAGAAGCCACCAGTCGACACGTCGCAGAGCGGTCCGCCAACCCGCTCCCCCGACCATCGCGCGGGGGACGTCCGTGATGTGCTTGCCGGACGCGATCAGGCGACTGTAAATCCCTGTGACCAGGGCCACTGTACCGCCCGACACGCCGGGTACCGTCTCTGCAACTCCGATCAGGCCGCCTCGCGCGACGTTGGCGAGCATCTCGGCCGGCTTCGGTTGGGCGGTGCGGTCGTCGTCCTCGGGTTTCGCCTCCGAGCGGGCCTCCGTCATCACGGCTGCCATCGTAGTGGCACTCGGCCGGGCACAGCCGCACGTGACTTCGCGGATGCACTCAAGCGTTCGACGTCCGGAGTTGCCATAATGCAGGGACAACGCGCCGCCGCCCACATCGGCCGAGCGCACAGACACGTCGACATGGAGGTCACCTGCCGTGCCCATCGCAACTCCCGAGGTCTACGCCGAGATGATCGCCCGCGCCAAGGAGCACTCCTTCGCGTTTCCGGCCATCAACTGCACGTCGTCCGAAACGATCAACGCCGCCATCAAGGGCTTTGCGGACGCCGGCAGCGACGGCATCATCCAGTTCTCGACCGGTGGCGCCGAGTTCGGCTCGGGCCTGGGTGTGAAGGACATGGTCACCGGCGCCGTGGCACTCGCCGAGTTCGCCCACGTCGTCGCCGAGAAGTACGACGTGACGATCGCTCTGCACACCGACCACTGCCCGAAGGACAAGCTCGACGGCTTCGTCCGCCCGCTCATCGCGATCTCGCAGGAGCGCGTGAACAACGGACAGAACCCGCTGTTCCAGTCGCACATGTGGGACGGCTCGGCCATCCCGATCGACGAGAACCTCGAGATCGCGCAGGAACTCCTCGCTGCCGCCAAGGCCGCGAAGATCATCCTCGAGATCGAGATCGGCGTCGTCGGCGGTGAAGAGGACGGCGTCGAGAACGCCATCAACGACAAGCTCTACACCACGGTCGAGGACTTCGAGAAGACCGTCGACGCGCTCGGCGCCGACAAGGGCCAGTACCTGCTCGCCGCTACCTTCGGCAACGTCCACGGCGTCTACAAGCCGGGCAACGTCAAGCTCAAGCCGTCCGTCCTCGCCGAGGGCCAGGCCGCCGCGTCGAAGAAGCTGGGTCTGCCCGAGGGGTCGAAGCCGTTCGACCTCGTCTTCCACGGCGGTTCGGGTTCGCTGAAGTCGGAGATCGACGAGGCGCTGAGCTACGGCGTCGTGAAGATGAACGTCGACACCGACACGCAGTACGCGTTCACCCGTCCGATCGCGGGACACATGTTCACCAACTACGACGGTGTGCTCAAGATCGACGGCGAGGTCGGCAACAAGAAGGCCTACGACCCGCGCAGCTACCTCAAGAAGGCCGAGGCGTCCATGACGCAGCGTGTCATCGAGGCCTGCAACGACCTCAAGTCGGCGGGACGCTCGGTCTCGGCCAAGTAAGGCCCCACCGATACCAGAAGGGCGCCGACGTTCTCGTCGGCGCCCTTCGTCGTCCCTACGGTGTGCAGAAATCCTCGCGACACGCCGAGGGCGAACGACGACTTCTGCACACTCGTGGTCGCTGTCGTCCCGTTATTCGCTGCAGACCTTCCACTGCTCACCGTCGAGCGTGAGGTCGAAGGTGCGGTCGGTGACATCGTCGGGATCGTTCACCGTGTGCGCGGTGACCTGCGCGATGGCGGTGCCCTCGGTGATCTGGATGCGATCGACGCTCGTCACCACCGGGATCTCGCCCTGTTCGACGGCGAGCCGGTGGATGTCGCGGAAGTTCTCCGGATCGACCGTCTCGTAGAAGTCGGAGAGCGCTCCGCAGGTCGACTCCCGCAGAGTCTCCAGGTCGCCCGATTCGAGTGCTCCGACGAATGTGTCGATGCCCGCGCGGATCCGGCTCTCGGGGGAGTTGTCGGCGCGGTCCTTCAGGAACACGATCACGCCGGCCGCGACGATCGCCACGACCACCAGCACGGCCGCTGCTCCGACAGCGATCAGCCGACGACCGCGGCTCTTGTCGCGGGCCGGCGGGATGCGCGTGGGCGTGGGCTGGACGGCGACGCGGACGGGCTCGGGCTGAACCGTCGGTTCCTCACGGCGCGGAGCGATGCGCTGCGGCGGCGCCTTCGGCACGTGGCTGCGGACCGGGATCTGCACCGTGGGCGCATCGGCGGAGGTGACATCGGGCGCGGGCTCGGATTCGGGGGTCGGGCGGGACTCGACGGTCTCGGGTTCGACGACGGGAAGCGCCACGGTCTCGTCCGTGGTGACGCTCTCGTCTGCAGCCTGTTCCGGCTCATCGCTGCTCGCGTCCTCACCCGAGGACGCCGCATCGGTGGTCGGCTCCTCAGGTTTCTCGGAGACCTGCTCCGCCGGCTCGTCGGCCTTCTCGGTTCCCGCGCCCACTGCATCCTCGGGCACTGCATCCTGGGACGCTGCATCCTGGGGCACTGCATCCTGGGGCACTGCATCCTGGGGCACTGCATCCTGGGGCACTGCATCCTCGGATACCGCTTCTTCTGCGGCTGCTTCGTCGGTCGCCGCCGGCTCGACAGGGGGTTCGTTTTCCGCACTCTCGTCCGGTGTCTCGACAGAAGGGGTCGTCGAAGTCTGCTCGGGTGACTCTTCGTTCTTCGGGTCCGACAACGTGCTGCACCTCGCTCGACGGCCTGCGGTTACCCGGGGACTCTATCGAGCCTTCGCCACGGAAGGGCACAATGACCCCATGACGTCTTTCGGTGATCTTCTCGGACCGCAGCCCACCCTTCTCCCCGGCGACGACGACGCGGAGTCGGCCCTGCTGAACAACGAGGACCCGGCGAAGGTCGCAGCCGACCATCCCACCGCCTCGATCGCCTGGGCGTACCTCGCCGAGGCCGCACTCGACAGTGGCGAGACGATCCAGGCATACGCCTACGCACGCACCGGATATCACCGCGGTCTCGACCAGCTGCGCCGCAACGGCTGGAAGGGTTTCGGTCCCGTGCCCTACAGCCACGAACCCAACCGCGGTTTCCTGCGTTGCGTCGCCGTCCTGGCCCGGGCAGCCCGAACCATCGGTGAGTCGGACGAGCACGCCCGCTGCCTGGACCTGCTCGAGGACTGCGACCCGCGGGCAGCGGAAGAACTCGGCGTCGAATAGACGCCCGTACATGTCTGTGTTGAACAGACTGTCCGCGGCGACCCGGCGTCGACCCACCCGTCAGGGAGCTCGTAAACGCCTGACCGACTCGTTCGATCGGCTGCGCACATCGGCGCTGCCGATCGTGCAGTGCGCGCTGGCGGCGGGCCTGGCGTGGTGGGTCGCGAAGGATCTGGTCGGGCACCAACAGCCCTTCTTCGCCCCCATCGCGGCAGTCGTCTCCCTCGGGCTCGGTCTCGGCGCCCGATTGCGGCGTTCCGTCGAACTCGTCTGCGGTGTGACCGTCGGGATCGGCGTGGGCGACCTGCTCGTCTCGCTGATCGGCAGCGGACCGTGGCAGATCGCGCTCGTCGTGACCATCGCGATGAGTACGGCGGTCGCGTTGAACAGCGGCCCGATCTTCGCGATGCAGGCCGGGAACTCCGCGGTGCTCGTGGCGACGCTGCTGCCACCCGGTGGCACCGGTGGGCCCGATCGGATGGTCGACGCCCTGGTCGGGGGTCTCACGGGCATCGCGGTCGTCGCGATGATCCCCACCCATCCGGTGCGGCGTGCCCGGCGCAACGCCGCCGAGATCCTCGCCACGGCGAGCGAGGTCCTGAGGAAGGTCGAGACCGGGCTCGTCGAGAACAACCCGAAACCGATCGAGGACGCCCTCAAGCAGGCGCGGGCCACCCAGCCCGCGATCGACTCGATGCGCACCCACCTCAAGGGCGGTCGGGAGATCAGCCGGATCTCGCCGCTGTACTGGAACAGCCGCAAGCGTCTCGCGGTCCTGACGGCTGCCGCCGACCCGATCGATCACGCGATGCGCAACATTCGCGTGCTCGCGCGCCGGTCGCTGACCCTCGTCCGCGACGACGAGATCCTCGATCCGCGGCTCGTGCAGCGGTTCGCCGAGGTGGCCGATGCGGTGGACGTGCTCCGCGAGATGGTTCTCGCGGAGCCGGGGGAGCAGCCCGACCAGGCCGAGGCTGCACGTGTGCTGCGCAGCATCGCCAAGAAGATGGATCCCGAACTCATCGCCGGGGCAGGAGTGTCGGCCACGGTGGTGTTCGCGCAGATGAGGTCACTGATCGTCGACCTGCTGCAGACCGCCGGACTCAAGCGGATCACCGCGATCGCGACCCTTCCATCCACCGTCGAACATCCGGCCTACGACCCGGACGAGTAAGCCCTCCGAGCCCGCCGGGCACGTAGCCGTTGAAACATATGCGCATTCGTGCATACGATGGCCCGAGGTTCGGAGAGGGAGTTCGATGGGTTCGGGTCACGGGCACTCACACGGCGTCGGCCACGGTCACGGTCAGGGCGCCGGTCCCACGCGCGCCGTCATCCGGCGCATGGCCTTCGCGCTGGGCATCCTCGGAGCGTTCTTCGTACTGGAGGCGTTCGTCGGTCTCCTGATCGGTTCTCTCGCCCTGCTCGCCGACGCGGGCCACATGCTCACCGACGTCGTCGGGGTGTCCATGGGCATGGTCGCCCTCATCCTCGCCCGACGCGGGAGCAGCGCGGCCTCGCGCACCTTCGGCTGGCATCGCGCCGAAGTCCTCACCGCGATGGTCAACGCGGTGCTGCTGCTCGGCGTCGCCGGCTGGGTGTTCTACGAGGCGATCGACCGCATCGGCGACGCCCCCGAACTTCCCGGCCTGCCCATGATCGTCACCGCCCTCGCGGGACTGGCCGCCAACATCGTCGTGATGCTCATGCTGCGGGCCGACGCGAAGGACAGCATCGCGGTGCGCGGCGCCTACATGGAGGTGCTCGCCGACGCCGTCGGATCCGTCGGCGTCCTCATCGCGGGCGCACTCGTCATGATCTTCGGCTGGAGCCTGGCCGACGTCGTCGTCGGTGTGCTCATCTCCCTGTGGGTCGTGCCGCGCGCCCTGCGACTGGCCGCCGAGTCGCTGCGCATCCTCACTCAGACCTCGCCGGCGCATCTCGACGTCGACCTGCTGCGCACCGACCTGCTCGCGCTGCCCGGCGTGTGCGGCGTGCACGACCTGCACGTGTGGACGCTGACCACCGGCATGGACGTCGCGACCGTGCATCTCGTCAGCGACCACGACCCGCAGTGGATCCTCGACTCGGCGCGCACCGCGCTGTCGTCGCACGGGCTCGAGCACGCCACCGTCCAGGTGGAGTCGACAGTCGACGGCAAGCAGTGCGAGAAGGACGTCACCTGGTAGCTCACCGCGCGAATCGGTTCGGCCGCAAAGTCCACCGCCCCGGCCCGCCGTAGAGCCGGACGACGTCCAGCGGTCCCACGTCGACCCTCCGGAACGACGCCGCCGGAGCGTCGAGAGCGCACACCGTCGCCGCTCGCACGACCGCCGGGTGTGTCACCACCCCGACCCGTTCGTAGCCGTCGTCCTGTGCCGCCAGCCAGGTGCCGACCCGGCGGATGAGGTCCTCGACGGACTCGCCGCCGTGCGGTGCGGCCGCCGGCTCGGTCAGCCACATCGCCAGCTCGCCCTCGGGCACATCGCCCATCGCCGACCCGCACCACCTGCCGTAGTCGAGCTCGCGCAGCGCGGAGTCGATCTCGGCGGGGACACCGAAGGCGTGGACCGTGTCGACCGCGCGTCGCTCGGGTGCACATACCCACCGGTCGACGACCGGCACCGCGAGGCGTCCGAGTTCGCGGCGGCCCCGATCGGAGATCGGTTCGTCGCACGGAAATCGGGCCTGTTCCGTCGCGCGCGTGGAAGCGTGTGCGACGACGAACAATCGGGTCACGGCAGGTACGTCCTCTCCGCTTGACATCGCACAACGCCCGGTGCGAAGGTGCGTCGGTAAAGATGTGCCGAGGTGTAGGCAATCCGGTGGAAAGCCGGAGCGGTCGCGCCACTGTAACCGGAGATGTCGAAATCTCCGGAAGCCAGAAAACTCCCGCGGCACATGACGGAATCGAATGGGGCGCGAAATCCCAGGAGGATTGTCATGGCTGTTGTCCATACCCCCGACGAGTCGCTCGGCTCCGCCGCACTCGCAGTCGCTCTCGCCGCAGTGATCGTCGCGGCTTTTCTCGTTCTCTACCTGGTCGGATTCGATCAGGGCGCGATCTCGCGCACCGGCATGTTCATGCACGAACTGATGCACGACGGCCGGCACCTCCTCGGTCTTCCGTGCCATTGAGAACGGGGACCACGATGCCCGGAACCTACCTCCACCTGCTGCTGCGGGGCCTGCTCGCCGGACTCGTCGCGGGTCTGCTCGCCGGCGGTGTCGCCTTCGTCGTCGGCGAACCCCACATCGAATCCGCGATCGCGCTCGAAGAAGCTGCCGGCGAGGCGCATTCGCATGATCACGACCACGCTGCGACCACCGGGGAATCCCACGGTCACAGTCACGGCGAGGATGCGCTCGTCGACCGTACCGGGCAGAAGGCCGGACTGTTCCTCGCGACGACTCTCGCCGGTCTCGCGTTCGGCGCCCTCTACGCGTCGGTGCTGCACTTCGCGCGTCGCCTCACCGACATGCCGGGCTGGAAGCTCGGATTGTTCGGGGCGGCCGGAGCGTGGCTCGCCGTCGAGGCCGTCCCGTTCGTGAAGTATCCGGCGAATCCGCCGGCCGTCGGTGATCCCGACACGATCGATCAACGCACCCTGCTGTGGCTCGCCTCGGTCGTTCTCGGACTCGTCGCGATCGCCGTGGCCGTCGCGGTGGCGAAGGCGCTGGCCGCCCAGGATCTGCACACCGTCCGCATCGCAGGCCCGGCGGTTGCCTTCCTCGTCGTGGTGGGTCTCGGATATCTCGCCTTGCCGAAAATCGACGAGGTGGGGGAGGGCTTCCCCGCGACGCTGCTGTGGGAGTTCCGGGTCGCGTCGTTCACCGTGCAGCTCACCCTGTGGGCGGTGCTCGGTGTGGTCTTCGCGTACCTCACCGAACGCGCGTCCCGTCGCGTGACGATCCCGGCCTGACGGCATGGGTTCGGGTCTGCTCGTCGCCGGAACGACCTCGGATGCAGGAAAATCCGTGGTCGTCACCGGGATCTGCCGATCCTTGGCGCGGCGCGGCCTGAAGGTCGCGCCGTTCAAGGCGCAGAACATGTCGAACAACTCGATGGTGACGAGCGAGGGCGCGGAGATCGGGCGCGCCCAGTGGATCCAGGCAGTGGCTGCCCGTGCGATCCCCGAGGCCGCGATGAACCCGGTGCTGCTCAAGCCCGGCGACGACCGGCGCAGCCACGTCGTGGTTCTCGGGCGGCCGGCCGGAGCGCTGGAGGCGGGTGAGTTCGCCGGTGGACGAAAGCATCTCGCCGACGCGGCATTCGGTGCCTTCGACGACCTCCGGCGTAGATTCGACGTGGTGGTGTGCGAAGGTGCCGGGAGCGCGGCCGAGATCAATCTGCGCGACCACGACTATGTGAACATGGGTCTGGCGCAACATGGTTCGATGCCGACCGTCGTGGTCGGCGACATCGACCGCGGTGGTGTGTTCGCCTCGATGTACGGGACGCTGGCCCTGCTCGACGCCGCGGATCAGCAGTTGATCCGCGGCTTCGTGATCAACAAGTTCCGCGGCGACGTCTCGCTCCTGAAGCCCGGACTCGACTCGCTCGAACGGCTCACCGGCCGCCCGGTGCTCGGCGTGCTGCCATGGCAACGCGACCTGTGGCTCGACTCGGAGGATTCACTCGCCCTCACCTCCCGTCCCGCACACGATGGTGACGGCGCACTGAGCATCGCCGTCGTGATGCTGCCGCGGGTCAGCAACTTCACCGATGTCGACGCGTTGTGCCTCGAACCGGACGTGCGGGTCCGCTTCGTCGACGACCCGCGAGCGCTCGCCGGCGCCGACGTCGTGATCGTGCCCGGAACACGCGCGACCCTCGCGGATCTCGCGTGGCTGCGCTCGCGAGGACTCGACACCGCGATCGTCGACCACGTCCGCCGAGGTGGACCGGTCCTCGGTATCTGCGGCGGCTTCCAGATGCTCGGCACGCGCATCGACGACCCGCACGGCGTCGAGGGTGTTCCCGGCGCAAGCGCGGCGGGTCTCGGGTTGCTCCCGGCCCGAACCGAGTTCGGACACGAGAAGGTCCTCCGATTGCCGAGGGGGTCAGCGTTGGATGCGGCTGCCTCCGGATACGAGATCCATCACGGACGCGTCACCGTCGACGGTGGCACCGAATTCCTCGGTGGCACCCGGGAGGGTTCGGTGTTCGGCACCATGTGGCACGGCGCCCTCGAAGGGGACGCGTTGCGCTGGGCGTGGTTACGCGAGGTCGCTGCGGTGGTGGGCCGCGAGATCCGCACCGGGGAAGTGAGTTTCCCGGCCGCACGCGAGGTCCGCATCGAGGCGCTCGCGGACCTCGTCGACGAACATCTCGACATGGACGCTCTGCTCACCATGCTCTCCGACGAGCGAACCCTGCCCGTGCTGAGGGGAACCCTGCGGTGACGGTCCTCATCCTCGGTGGGACGGGGGAAGCCCGTTCCCTCGCCGCGGCATTGGACGACGCGGACATCGCGTTCGAATCCTCCCTGGCAGGCCGGGTCCGCAATCCACGCCTGCCCGTCGGTCCGGTGCGCATCGGAGGGTTCGGCGGAGCGGACGGTCTCGTCCGGTACCTGACCGAGCGCGGTATCCGAGCCGTCGTCGACGCCACCCATCCGTTCGCCGCGGGCATCAGCGCGAACGCCGCCGCGGCATGCGCCGCCGCGAACGTGCCACTGGTGCGCCTGCAACGACCGGGCTGGCACGACGCGCACGGCCGGTGGACGTGGGTCGACGACCACGACGGCGCCGCGCACGTCGCCGCGACCGGCCGGAGGATCTTCCTCAGCACCGGACGGCAGACACTCGACCGCTTCGTCGGACCGCTCGCCACGCACGACGTGCTCGTCCGCGTCGTCGATCCACTGACGACCGAACTGCCACCGAGCTGGTCGGTGCTGCTCGGACGCGGCCCCTACACGGCGAGTGACGAACGGAAGCTGCTGCTCGACAACGGGATCGATACCCTCGTCACGAAGGATTCGGGTGGTTCGCTCACCCGCGGCAAACTCGACGCCGCCGATGAACTGGGCGTGCGCGTGATCGTCATACGCCGCCCGCCCACACCCCGCGGTGTCGCCGCGGTGGAGACCGTGACGGTAGCGCGGGAATGGGTCCTCCGGGTGGCGGAGGTCAGACCTGCGGACCTTCGGAACGCAGATCGTCGACCTTCTTCATCGCTTCGCGCAGTTCCCGGAGCCACTGCTCCGAGTGCTGCCCCACGAGCCTGACGGTCCACTTCAGTGCGTCCGAACGGGACCGCGCGACACCGGCGTCGACGAGGGTGTCGAGCACCTTCCGTTCGGGTTGGCGCAGTCGCGTCATGACCGGGACGGCGAGGTGGGTGAACAGGTCGGTCCGGTCGCCGACCGTCACGCCCCAGGCCACCTTGCGGCCGTAGCGGGCCTCGGCCTCGTCGGCGATGCGCATCCGGTCGGCGCGCGTGGTCTCGCGGAATCGAGCGATGCGTCCGTCGATCTCGGTGTCGCTCGTGCCGTCGGGTACCCCGAGGGGGCCGACGACGAAGATCTCTTCTCTGTCGATCTCGATGTCGGGCGGTCCGGTGAACCAGTCGTCGGGGAGCCTGCCGGCGAACCACTCGGCGGCATCGCTCGCGTCGGGGACGTCTGCCTGTTGCCAGCCGCCCGGTCGTCCGAATCCGTGGATGTGTGAATGTCGCATGATGTCCTCCTCGGGACGCGACCCGGTGCGTGTCGCACCGATCAACCTGTGCGCGTTGCACTGATTACAGTGTTGCACCGCAAGCGTGTCGTGCGCCACTGTCGAGCGGCGAACGGTGCGGTCAGCGACCGTTCCGGGGAGTCAGAACTCCGGAGGTGACCGGAGGGGCGCTGCGCAGGGGAGCGGTGGAGAGCACGACGGGTAACCACACCGCAGTGGATGCCATCACCGCGCCCCAGCACAGATACAGGCCGACGTGCGGTGCGTGAGAGGTGTGGGCGACCATCCCGGCCTGTGACCAGACGGCGAACAGTCCCACCATCGACGCCGCCCCCGAACCGAGCATCGCGAGCGTTGCGGCACCCCACCGGCGGCGGAGCAATGCGACGAGCGGTACGAGGATGCCGAACACCACCACGAAGACGTCGAAGACACGGAGGGGAAGGGTTGCGGCCTCGGAGTCCCAGCGCAGAAGGGTCGTCAGGGACGTCACCGAAGTGGCCTGGGGAAGCAGCAGACCCATGACCAGCAGCGCGACGCACCCGGCCAGGATCCGGACCCGCGAGCGGCCGACGACCACCTCACCGGCGACGCGGTGTTCGATGCGATCGAGATCGTGACGGAATTCCGCCAGGTCGTCCATGGTGCACCCCCGGAGCGCGGCGACGCTTCGGTCCCAGTATGCGACGCGGGTCACATCGGCGTGCGGGTTCGGGAAAGCAGTTTCGGGCAGGCGCGATCGGGCATGCTCCAAGGCGTGAGCCGATACGACGCGTACATCTTCGACGTGCAGGGCACGCTGATGGACTTCTACACCCCGGTCACCCGGGCGGTGGCCCATGCGCTCGGACCCGATGCCGATCCGGCGACCGTGGGCGACCTGGTGCGGGCCTGGAGGAGCGACTACTACGAACGCATCCTCCGTCTCGACCAGTCGGTGGAGAAGTGGTATCGCGTGCAGGACTCTTACGTCGACGGACTCGGCGACGTGTGCGAGCAGTTCGGGATCGACCTTCCCAAGGACGTGCGCGTCGAGACGGCGCGGGCCTGGCAACGCCTCGAGGCATGGCCGGACGTGCGGCCCGGGCTGAACGAACTCCGTTCGCAGGCAGTGGTGGCGACACTGTCCAATACGGACATGGCCACGATGATCGCGCTCTTCCGCGACCAGCAGCTCGAGGCCGATGCCATCCTCACGGCCGAACTGTTCGGCGCCTTCAAACCCGAACGTTTCCTGTACGAGCGCACCTGCCGGTATCTGGGCGTCGATCCCTTCCGGGCCGCGATGGTCGCGTCGCATCCCTACGATCTGCGGGCCGCCCGCGAAGTCGGACTGAACACCGTCTTCGTGTACCGGCCGCTCGAGAACGGCCGCGTCGAGGACTCGGTCGACGACACCGAGGGGGAGTTCGACCATCGCATCGAGGACCTGCGGGACATTCCGTGACAGGTTGTCGGCCGTGGACGCCGACGTGTTGTCGGAGTTGACGCGACCGACTCGGCGTGGCGCAGTGCGCCATGTTCGTCGCGTCCAGCAACCGGAGTTACGTTTCGGGCAGAACGAACACGGATTCACCCCGGAACTTCACCCTCGGCCGGAATTCCCGTCGCGGCTGGGAAATATCGGGGAGGCTATCGACGGACGAGGGCGACCGCGATGGCGGTCGCCACGGCTCCGAGTCCGACCTTGGAGGCGAGTCGCGCGGTACGGCCGATATCTTCCGGGGCCGGCGCGGGTCCGTCGCCGAGCGTGCCGCGATCCTCGACCACACCGTGGTAGACGTTCGAGCCGCCGAGCCGGATCCCGAGAGCACCGGCGAACGCCGCTTCGACCGGACCGGCATTCGGACTCGGATGCTGACGGGCGTCCCGGCGCCACGCCCGGACCGCGCCCCGGCCGTCGTCACCGAGTGCGACAGCCAGCAGGGCGGTGAGGCGAGCGGGGACGAGATTGAGCAGGTCGTCGAACCGGGCCGAGGCCCAGCCGAACCGTTCGAGCCGCGGTGTGCGGTGACCGACGCGCGCGTCCAGGGTGTTCGCGGCGCGGTACCCGAGCAGGCCGGCCGGACCGAGGACCGCACCCCACCACAGCGGGGCGACGACGGCGTCGGAGGTGTTCTCGGCGACCGACTCGATCGTGGCGCGCGCGATCCCGTTCTCGTCGAGCCGAGACGGGTCGCGGCCCACCAGGTGGGTCACCTGTTGCCGCGCCGCGGCGAGATCGCCGTCGCGGAGTTGGGCGTCGATCGTCCGGGCCTCGAATCCGAGGGAGCGGCCGCCGAGCACGGTCCAGGTGGTCAGCGCCGTGACCGCCACCGCCGGCACCGGACGACCGCGGGTTGCGTGGTCGGCGACGTATCCCAGCGCTCCGGCAGAGCCGACCAGCAGCGAGGTGAACACCACCCCGGCAACGCGGTGGTCGGCATACAGCCGGCCCTCGGCGGCGCGCGCCAACTTCCCGAAGCCGCTCACGGGATGCCACCGCTGCGGGTCGCCGACGAGTTGGTCGGCGGCGTAGCCGAGCGCCAGTCCGAGTGCCCTGTGCTTCACAGGATCGTTCTCCACGCCTCGACGAGCGTTGCCGTGGTCGCCGCGTCGCGCACCGCGATCCGTACCCAGTCGTCACCGAGGCCGGGGAAGGTGTCGCCGCGACGCAGCGCGAAGCCCATCTCCCGCAATCTCTCCCGCGTTCCCTCTGGCGTTTCCGCCAGCACGAACGGGGCTGTCGCGGGGGAGACCACGTGGATTCCGAGTCCGGTGAGGGCGTCGACGAGAACCTTCCTGTCGCCGGCGATCTCCTGTGCGATCACCTCGGTCTCGCGTACTGCGTCACCGGATGCGCACGCGATCATCGCGGCCCCTGCGGGAGTGGACACCGACCAGGGTGGTTGCTGCGCGGCGAAATCCGCGAGCACTGCGGCGTCGCCGACCACGTATCCGGCGCGCAGACCCGGGATCGCCCACGTCTTGGTGAGCGACCGCAGCACCACGAGTCCCGGAACGAGCTGTCCCGTCAACGATTCGGTTTCGCCGGGAACGGCGTCCATGAACGCCTCGTCGACCACGACCACCCGTCCCGGTCGGGTCAGTGCCAGGAGCGTGTCGGCCGGGTGCAGGACCGAGGTGGGATTCGTTGGATTGCCGACGATGACCAGGTCGGCATCCTCCGGGACCGCACCCGGATCGAGGACGAACCCGTCATCGCAGCGCAACACGACCCGCGTGACACGATGTCCGGCGGCCAACAGTGCGGCCTCCGGTTCGGTGAACTGCGGGTGCACCACCACCGGCTTCCGCCACGCCCGTGCCCGAGCGATCAATGTGAACGCCTCGGCACCTCCGGCGGTCGGGAGGACCTCGTCGACGCTGCGGCCGTGACGATCGGCGAGAGCGGCGCGTGCATCGCTCGGGTCGGGATACCGGGCGAGATCGTCCAGCGATGCACGCAGGGCGTCGTCGAGCCATGCCGGTCGCGGTCGGCGCGAGACGTTGACGGCGAGGTCGACCAGCCCCTCGGTCGCGTCGCGGTCGCCGTGATGGTGCAGGTCGGGTTCGGGTGTTCGACGACGCGCAGGTGCCGAGGTGGGTTCGGGGGCGGGTTCCGCCGACCGTGCGGCGTCTGCGAAACGTCGCGCGAGATCGGGATGTCCGGCCCAGTGCGTGTGCAGGTACGACGCGTGCACGCTCGCGGTGGCGATGCCGTCCGGCCGGCCGTCGAGCAGCCACGCGGGAGACGAGCCGGAATCGATCACGGTGCGGTGGAACTCGTGACCGGTGACGCGGGTGCCGGCGGGGGCGAGCAGGGTGTCCTGCGGTGCGATCGCGGTGCGGTAACCGAGGGTCAGGCGCGGGGTCATCCGTGCCACCGTGTCGAGGGCTCCCACCATCTCGTGCCCGTCGATCTCGCGCCCCAGATAGAGCAGACCGGCGCACTCGGCGACGGTCGGAACTCCCGCCGCGATCGCCTCACGCAGATGCGCGCGCAGGGGGAGGTTTGCGGCGAGGTCGGCGGCATGTACCTCGGGGAACCCGCCGCCGAGGTAGATGCCCGCGGTGCCGGTGGGCAGTCGTTCGTCGCGCAGGGGATCGAAGGTCACCGGTCGGCATCCGTGTGCGCGCAGCAGTTCCTCGGTCTCGGTGTAGCGGAAGGTGAAGGCGCGGCCTCCGGCGACGGCGATCACCGGTCCGTCCTCGGTGGATGTGCCCGGTGACCACGGTGTCGCCGACAGAGCGGGTGCTGCCGAGGCGATACCGAGGATCTCGGTGAGATCGATGCGCTCGGCGATCCGCGCGGCGAGACGATCCACCTGCGCGGTCGCCTCGTCGCGCTCCTCGGCGGGCACCAGGCCGAGATGGCGCGAGGGGACGGTGACGCCGTCGTCGCGACCGAGCACACCGAGCACCGGGATACCGGTCGGTTCGAGTGCGCGGATCACCTCGTCCGAATGTCGCTGCGATCCGGCCTTGTTCAGGATCACGCCGGCGATCCGCGTGCCGCGGTCGTAGGACGACATGCCGTGCACGATCGCCGCGATCGACCGGGAGGCGTGCGAGACGTCGACGACGAGGATCACCGGTGCGGACAGCAGGGCGGCGGTGTGGGCGGTGGACGCGTACCCCTCGGTGCCGATCATCCCGTCGTACAGCCCCATGACACCTTCGATCACGGCGATGTCGGCACCGGCGGCGCCGTGCAGGAAGAGGGGAGCGACGAGGTCGTCGCCGACAAGATGCGGGTCGAGGTTGCGGCCCGGTCGGCCGGTGGCGAGCGAGTGGTAGCCGGGATCGATGTAGTCGGGACCGATCTTGTGCCCCGACACGATGTGGCCGGCGCGACGCAGTGCCGCCATGAGACCCGTGGCGACGGTGGTCTTCCCGTGCCCGGATGCCGGTGCGGCGACGACGACGCGTGGAACCCTCACCACTCGATCCCTCGTTGGCCCTTCTGTCCCGCATCCATCGGATGCTTGACCTTCGTCATCTCCGTCACCAGGTCGGCGACCTCGACGAGTTTCGGGTGCGCACGCCGCCCCGTGATCATGACGTGCTGGTGTCCCGGCCGTGAGGTCAGCGTATCGACGACCTCGTCGATGTCGACCCAGCCCCAGGCGATCGGATAAGTGAACTCGTCCAGCACGTAGAGGCCGTGCTGCTCCGCGGCGAGACGTCGCTGGATCTCACGCCACCCGGCGAGCGCATCGGCGGCATGATCCTCCTCGGTGCCTTCCTTGCGCGACCACGACCAGCCGGAACCCATCTTGTGCCACTCGATCGGCCCCCCGGTGCCGCGCTCGGCGTGCAGATCGGCGAGGGTTTCGAAGGCGGTCTGCTCGCCGAGTCGCCACTTGGCGGACTTGACGAACTGGAAGACGGCGACCGACCAGCCCTGGTTCCAGCCACGCAGTGCGAGGCCGAATGCGGCTGTGGACTTTCCTTTTCCGTCGCCGGTGTTGACCATCAGCAGCGGCCGGTTGCGGCGCTGCCGGGTGGTGAGACCGTCGGCGGGGACGACGGTGGGTTGTCCCTTCGGCATCAGGCGGCCCTCTCTCGGACGATTCCGGTCAAAGCGTCGGCATCGACCTCACCGACGGGCACATACTCGGCGCCGAGGCGTTCGGCGAGACGGGCCGCGAGACCCATCCGGAACCGGCCCGTCTCGGAATCGACCACCACGGAGGAGATTCCCTGTGCAGCGATGACGTCCGCGGCGTCGAGCGAGCGCTGCACAGCGTCCGGTCCGGCGGTGGCGCGACCGTCGGTGACCACGACGAGCAGGGCGCGTCGACGCGGATCCCGCAGGGAATGACGCCGAAGGGTGGTGGCCGATTCGATCAGTCCCTCGGCCAGCGGGGTCCGTCCACCGGCGGGAAGTTCTCGCAGCCGTGCGGCAGCCACGTCCACCGAATTCGTCGGCGGGAGTGCGACGGTCGCACCGGTGCCGCGGAAGGTCACGAGTCCGACGGTGTCGCGACGGCGGTAGGCGTCGAGCAGCAGCGACAGGACAGCGGTCTTGACCTGCACCATCCGGTTGCGTGCTGCCATCGACCCGGATGCGTCGACGCAGAGCAGGACGAGATTGGTCTCGCGGCCTTCGATGATCTTGCGGCGCACCTGCAGACCCCGATCGGTGAAGGCGGACGCGCGGATCGTGGCGGGCAGATGAACCGGGCCGGTGTCGCCGCGGCGACTACCCACGGTACGGCCGATCGTGGTGACCGCCCGCGACCGGCGACCGGCCGCCCCGCGCCCGACCCGATCGACGGAGAACACCCTGGCGCGAAAAGGATCCGTCGCCGACGCCAGGCTGGTGGACGACCGATCACCCGAACCGGAGGACGTCTCCGCCGCCGAGTCGTCGGGTGCGCTCTCGCCACCACCGGGATCGTCGTCGGGGCCAGGATCCGGATCGTCTCCACCGAGAAGTTCGTCGAGCAGATCGTCGCTGCTGGTGGGGGCGTCGAAGGGGTTGCGGCGCCGACGGTGTGGCAGTGCGAGTCGGGCCGCTGCCGCGATGTCCTCGCGTGTCACCTCGAGCCGGTCGTGCCAGGCCGCGTGTGCGATCGCCGTGCGGGCGGTGACCAGGTCGGCGCGCATGCCGTCCACGTCGAACGCCGCGCACACCTCGGCGATCGAGACCAATGCGTCGTCGCTCAGTGCGACCTGCGGGACGAGTTCGCGGGCGGAGGCGACTCGCCGCGACCACTCTGCGTCCCGATCCGCCCATCGCGCGGTGAACCCGGCCGGGTCGGCGTCGAAGGCCATCCGCCGCCGCACGATCTCGGCGCGCATGTGCGGGTCGCGGGGCGCGGTCACGTCCACGGCGAGTCCGAAGCGGTCGAGCAACTGCGGGCGAAGCTCACCCTCCTCGGGATTCATCGTTCCGACCAGTACGAATCGGGAGGCGTGCTCGACGGAGACCCCGTCGCGTTCGACGGTCGAGCGGCCCATCGCCGCGGCGTCGAGCAGCAGGTCGACCAGGTGGTCGTGCAGGAGGTTGACCTCGTCGACGTACAGCACGCCGCGGTGGGCCAGTGCCAGAAGACCGGGTTCGTATTCGGCCGTGCGGTCGGCCAGTGCCTTGCCGAGATGCAACGCTCCGGTGACGCGATCCTCCGCCGCGCCGACGGGTAGTTCCACCAGCCGGACCGGCCGGACATGCGAGGCCGCACCGGGCGGATGGGGGCCGTCCGGGCAGGACGGATCGGGGGCGTCCGGATCGCACGAGAACCGGCACCCGTCCACGACGGTGACCGGGGGCAACAGTGCGGCGTGGGCACGCACCGTCGTCGATTTCGCGGTGCCCTTCTCGCCACGCACCAGCACACCGCCGATCGTCGGCGACACCGCACACAGGGTCAGGGCCAGCGCGAGGTCGTCGGAACCGACCACCGCACCGAACGGATACACGTGCACTTCGACCTCCACAGGCTCCCGCTGGGATGTTTTTCGCGGCAAGCTGTTCGAAGGCCGGTATTCGGACTTCCCGGTCGGACGCCGTGCGATCGCCTTCCCGGACCGGACGGTCCAGTGGCTGCGCGGATGCGCGTGATCGACGACTCCCGGGTCACCGCAGCGGGCCTGTGCCGGATTCTCACCGGCTTCCCGATTATCCCCGTGAGGGGCACCTTCGATTGCCTTGCCACGGCCGAGTCTAGGCCATGGCGCGTGGGCTATGGTTCACCGCCATGGGACCGATACGACAGACGACAGGCATCACCGTTGTCGGAATCGGGGCGGACGGATGGTCCGGTGTGCCGTCCACCGTCCGGGAGCGGATTCTCGCGGCCGAGGTCCTGCTCGGCGGCCGGCGCCACCTCGACCTGGTTCCCGCCGGCACAGCGGTGCGCGAGGAGTGGCCGTCGCCGCTCCTGTCCGGGCTCGACGACCTCCTCGACCGGCACGCCGGCAAGGACGTCGTCGCGCTCGCATCCGGTGATCCGCTGGTCTCCGGGATCGGCACCACGCTGATCCGACGCCTCGGAGGCGACGCCGTGGAGGTGATCCCGGCGATCTCGTCGGTGGCACTTGCCCGTGCACGCATGGGTTGGTCCGCGGAGGAGTGCGAGACGATCACCGTCGTGGGTCGCGAGATCGATGCTCTGCGCAGAGTTCTGACGCGCGGACGCAAACTCGTCGTCCTCGTCGACGGTGCACGTGTCGCGGATGTTGCGACGCTCCTGGAGGCCGCCGGTTTCGGGAACTCACGGGTCGCGGTGTTGTCGCATCTCGGTGCTGCGGACGAGTCCCGGATCGATGCGAAGGCGGCCCATCTGACCGATACGGGCGTCCGGTCTCTGAGTCTGATGTGCGTCGAGGTCGACGGCCCCGCCGGGTTGTCGGTGCTGCCCGGTCTCGACGACTCCCTGTTCGAGCACGACGGGCAGCTCAGCAAGCGGACCGTACGCCTCGCGGCGGTGTGCGCACTCGCACCGCGACCGGGCGAGTTGCTGTGGGACGTCGGTGCGGGAGCCGGGTCCGTCGGAATCGAATGGGCGCGAACCGATCCGCGCTGTCGTACTCTCGCGATCGAGAAGGACGAACGGCGCGCCGGCGCGATCGAACGCAATGCCGCCGCGCTGGGTGTGCCGTCGATCGTGCGCATCGTCCGAGGTGCTGCACCTGCCGCGCTCGTCGGACTCCCGGTGCCCGATGCGATCTTCTTGGGCGGGGGAGGAAGTCGCGAGGGTGTGCTCGACACGTGTTGGGACGCATTGCCTCCCGGCGGTCGGCTCGTCGCGCACGCGGTGACGCTGGAGACCGAGGCGGTCCTGGTGCAGTGGTGGAAGACGCACGGCGGTGAACTCACCCGTCTGTCCGTCGAACACGCAGATCCCATAGGAACATTCACCGGCTGGCGTGCGCAGCGACCGGTCGTGCAATGGAGCGCAGTGAAAGGCGAACGATGACCGTCCATTTCGTAGGATCCGGACCCGGAGCGGCCGACCTGCTCACGCTGCGAGCGGTGAATTTGCTGCGCGAGGTCCCGGTCGTGCTGTACGCCGGTACCTATCTCGATGCCGACACGCTCTCGCACTGTCGTGACGACGCCGAACTGGTCGACACGCAACACCTGGACCTCGACGAGATCACCGCGCATCTCGTCGACGCGCACCGGCGCGGCCTCGACGCCGTGCGGCTGTGCTCCGGCGACCCGTCGCTGTACTCGGCGCTCACCGAGCAGACGCGACGGCTCGACGCCGCGGGCGTGCCGTGGGACGTCACACCCGGTGTGCCCGCCTACGCCGCGGCCGCGGCGGCACTCGGTACCGAGCTGACGGTCCCCGAACTCGTGCAGACGGTCGTGCTGACCCGCACGCAGGCCCGATCGACGGCGATGCCCGACAGCGAGGCTCTGGCGCGGGTCGCAGGAATCCGGGCGAGTCTCGTCCTGCACCTGGCGATCACCCGCATCCGCGTCCTTGCCGAAGAACTCACTGCCGAATACGGCGCCGATTGCCCCGTCGCGGTGGTCGCGTTCGCGTCGCGACCGAACCAGGTCGTGCTGCGCGGCACCCTCGCCGACATCGCCGACGGTGTCGAGGCGGCGGGACTGAAGCACACCGCGGTGATCGTCGTCGGACACGCTCTCGGCGTGCGTGAACGGCCGGATGTGGCCTGTTCACACCTCTACGACCCTTCCCGCGAGCGCGCCGGTCTCGGATAGCTCCATCCTCGCGCGCCGAACCGGGGTTCGCCCCGGTTGCAACAGTGGCGAACCCCGGTTCACCGCGCGAACCTGTTGACAACCCGCGGGTGAACACCGCAGTCAAACGGTTGTCGAGGATCCCGAATGGCGACCGCCGACCGACCGTTTCGTCCACACCGCACCCGAAGGCATCACGAAGGTGCCCGCAGCGCCGACGATGAGCAGGCACTTCATGTCGATGCTCGCCGGATCGAGCTTCTCGAGCGTCGTGACCTCGAGCGACTCGCCGGACCGTCCCACATCGCGCCCGATCACGACGACGGTGTCGGCCGGACGATGCTTCAGCAGTACCGTTTTCGCGTCTGCGACCTGCGTCGTCCGAGACCGCGACGCCGGGTTGTAGATGCCCAGGACGAGATCGGCCTCGGACACCGCTGCCAGCCGCTTCTCGATCACGTCCCACGGCTTGAGTCGATCCGACAGGCTCATCACCGCGAAGTCGCCGCCGATCGGGGCGCCGGCACGCGCCGCGACGGCCTGCACCGCGGAGACCCCCGGCAGGACGCGGATCGGCACCGACGCGTATGTCTCGTCCTGCGCGGCCTCGAACACCGCCGACGCCATGCCGAACACCCCGGCATCACCGCCGGAGACAACGGCGACCTTCTCACCCGCCAGGGCGAGGTCGAGAGCGAATCGCGCGCGGTCCACCTCGACGGTGTTGCCGCTGGAATGACGGTGCAGGCCGGGACGTACCGGGACGCGATCGACATACGGTCCGTATCCGACGACGTGATCGACCTGTGCGAGTGCGTCGGCGGCCTCGGGGGTCAGCCACTTCTCGTCCGCCGGGCCCAACCCGACGACGAGCAGTTCGTTCGCGTCCGGATGTGTCGCCTCGACCGCGACGGACGGCCGCGATCGGTCGGCGACCGACCGATTCGTCGGAGAGCGATCACCGGCGGTGAGGATCACCGAGAAGTACGGCACCGCGTCGGCGTCGACCTCGGCGACCGGAAGGATGCGTTGCCGATCCATCGACGCGCGTTCGACATAGACGGCACCGTCGAGGCGCCCGGACTGGGCGAGAGCCTCCCGGACGGAGGGAAACGTCCTGCCCAGCTTCATGATCGCCGCACCGTCGGTGTCGGCGAGTCGCCGTGCGAGCTCCGGGGCGGGCAGTGTGCCGGGCAGGATGGTGAGGACGTCGGTGCGCCGCACCATCGGTTCGGCGGCTGCAGCAGAGGCGGCGGACACCGAGGTCACCCCTGGCACCACCTCCGTCGGATATCGCGGAGCGAGGCGGTCGTGCAGGTACATGTACGAGCCGTAGAACAGAGGGTCGCCCTCGCAGAGCACGACGACAGTGCGTCCCGCGTCGAGGTGGACGGCCAACCGGGCGGCGGACTCGTCGTAGAAATCGGCGATCGCACCGTCGTAGCCGCCCGGGTGATCGATGGTGCCCGTCGTCACCGGGTACACCAGCAGTTCCTCGATCACGCCGTCCGGGATCAGGTCGGCGGCGATCGACCGGGCGATGGATCGGCCGTGCGTGCCGGAGTAGTAGGCGAGGACGTCGGCCTCGGCGATCAGCCGCGCGGCCTTGCGTGTGATGAGTTCGGGATCGCCGGGACCGAGTCCCACGCCGTAGAACCTGCCTGACACCATCTCGCTCATTCCTTCTCCTGCGCAAGTGCATTGATCGCGGACGACGCCATCGCCGACCCCCCGCGACGTCCCCGGACCACCAGATGGGGGATCTGCAGCCGATGGTCGAGCAGCGCCTCCTTCGACTCCGCGGCGCCGATGAAGCCGACGGGAACACCGACGATCGCCGCCGGTCGCGGGGCGCCGTCGTCGAGCATCTCGAGGAGATGGAACAGGGCGGTCGGGGCATTGCCGATCGCAACGACAGCCCCCTCGAGGCGGTCGGCCCACAGGGACACTGCCGCCGCGGAGCGGGTCGTGCCCCAACGCTCGGCGAGTTCGGGGACACGCGGGTCGGCGAGCAGACACATCACGTCGTTGTCGGCAGGCAGGCGCGTACGGGTGACCCCGGAGGCCACCATGTTCGCATCCGTGAGGATCGGAGCACCTGAGTTCAGTGCAGTGCGCGCGGCCGGAACAAGATCGGGATGGATGACGAGGTCCCGTGCCAGATCGGTCTGTCCGCTCGCGTGGATCATCCGGACCGCGATCTTCTCCGCCGTCGCGGGGATCGCGGACAGATCCGACTCGCTGCGGATCGTCGCGAACGACCGGACGTAGATCTCGGCACCGTCGGTGACGTAGTCGTACCGACGCGGGGGAGGTCGAAGGGTCACGGGGTGCTCCTGGCAAGAACGACGCGGTGAGGCGAGTGTGGTGCGCCGCAGACGCGCTCGCATCCGGCGACGTGAATTCGGGAATCGGTGGTATTTCCGGCGACGATCCGGCGAGCCAGCGCTCGGGTGTCACCTTCGGCGAGGCTACACCCGGGCGCTCCCGTGCACGCTGTCACCCGCTGCCACGCCGAATCCGGGGCCGTCTCGAAGCCGGTCTCGCGAAGCGCGACGAGATCCGACGCGGACGGGAGTATCAGGCCGCGCCAGGGCGTGACGACCACACCTCGATCGGGCAGCGCAGCAACCATGGCGGGGGTGAGGATTCCCAGGGGGACCAGCACCGACACCGCATCGCCGAGCACGCCGTACGGCATCGTGAAGGCCGGTGGCCGCGGAGCGGGATCGGTGCCACCGAGTTCCGCTCCCGCACGCGGGAGTTGACGCACGTGCCACACCGACTCGCGAATCTCGACGAACCGGCGGGCCTGGCGCAGGAGCATCTCGGGAACCTTAGTGAGCCGCACCGTCGGCCCGTCGAGTCCACCCACGACGATCCGTGCCGTCCCGCCGCCGAGCGCGACCGCGGTGAGATCGCACCGCAGCGTCACCACGTCGCCGCGGCCGTCGTCGAGGCCGAACAGGAACCGGCCGGGCAGGTCGGCGAGGACCGGATCGGCGCACAGTCCGGCGTCGAGATCGCGGACGAGAGGTCGGACGTCGGTGAGTCCACCCACGAGTCCCGACAGCGGCGACGCGACGATGTTCCGCACCCGTTCGTGGCTCGCCGAGGGCAGCAGCCCGGCCGCCGTGACGGCGTCGGCCAGTCCCGCGGGGACGGCACCGCACTCGTCGAGGTCGATACCTCTGAGCTGCAGGTTCCCTCGCGACGTCAGGTGGACGTCGCCGTCGGCGTAGGCGATCGACGTGTCCGACAGTGCTCGGAGCGCCCCGTCGGGCACCTGCCCTCCGGGCACGCGCAGCCGCACCAGTGCGCCGTCCGCCGCGACATGTGGGCGAAGGATTCCGGGGCACCGATCGGGAGGGAAAGGGGGTGGCAGAGCATCCACAGACGCACATGGTTGCACACCTTTCCGGCCGGGTGCGCTACTCTCACCTTGCCGTGGTGCTCGGGAAGCCGGTGGGAAACCGGCGCGGCCCTCGCCACTGTGAGCGGATAGTTGCTCGCCCTCGTCCGTACCGGTCCGCCGGTGTGGAGGCCACTGGATCTCATCCGGGAAGGTCGGCGCAGCAGCGGTGACCCGTCAGCCAGGAGACCGGCCACGGCACGTGAGGTCCACGAGGGTTTTGGAGACTGAACATGGCTGTACGCCTGTGTTTTCGGGTTGCGTCGTGACGCGCCTGACTTTGTTGTCGACGTCCGACACCGACCTGCTGTCGGCGCGGTCGAGCGGTGCCGACTGGGTGCTCGGCAACCCGTCGCGCCTCGACGTGTCCACCGAACTGCCCGCTCTGCTCGACGGATCCGACCTGGTCGTGGTGCGGATCCTGGGTTCCGCCCGCAGCTGGCGATCGGGGCTCGACACCGTGCTCGCCGCGGGTGTCCCGGTGATCGTCCTCGGCGGCGAACAGACCCCGGACGCCGAGCTCATGGAGCATTCGACGGTGCCGATCGGCATTGCTGCCGAAGCGCATCGCTATCTCGCACACGGCGGCCCGGCCAATCTCGGGCAGCTCCACGCCTTTCTGAACGACACCGTGTTGCTCGGTGGTGACGGTTTCGAACCGCCCGCCGAGCTGCCCGAATGGGGTGTGCTCGACCGTCCCGAATCGTCCGGCGGCGCGCGGTTGCCGCGCGTCGGCGTGTTGTTCTACCGAGCCCACCACACCAGCGGAAACGTCCAGTTCGCACACGACCTCGCCGACGCGATCGACGCGACCGGCACGGCTCGTGGCGTCGTGATCCACTGCGCGTCGCTGCGCGGTGCGCCCGACGACCTGCTCGCCGAACTCGGCACCCTCGACGCGCTGGTCGTGACGGTGCTGGCGGCCGGTGGCACCCGACCCGCCACCGTGAGCGCGGGAGGTGAGGACGAGGCGTGGGACGTCGGAGCGCTCGCCGCGCTCGACATCCCGATCCTGCAGGCCCTGTGCCTGACGTGGAGTCGCGACGACTGGGCGGAATCGGACGACGGTGTGTCACCGCTCGATTCGGCCACGCAGATCGCCGTCCCCGAATTCGACGGGCGCATCATCACGGTGCCGTTCTCGTTCAAGGAACTCGACGCCGACGGCCTGCCCCGCTACGTCACCGACCCGGAACGGTGTCGACGCGTCGCCGGTATCGCGGTGGCGCACGCACGATTACGGCATGTACCTCCGGCGCAGCGCCGGATCGCAGTCATGTTGTCCGCCTATCCGACCAAGCATTCCCGTGTCGGCAATGCCGTCGGCCTCGACACGCCGGTGTCGGCGATCCGCATGCTGCGCGCCCTGCGCGAGGCCGGATACGACCTCGGCGACGGCTTCCCCGGCATGGACGTCGAGGACGACACCGAAGCCGGTAACACCCTCATCCACGCCCTGATCGATGCCGGCGGGCAGGACGAGGAATGGCTCACCGCCGAGCAACTCGCCGGAAATCCGGTGCGGGTGAGCACATCCGACTATCTTCGGTGGACCGGTGATCTACCGGCAGAGCTCACCGATGCGATCGTAGCGGCATGGGGACCGGCACCGGGATCGCTGTTCGTCGACGGCGACGCCATCGTGCTGGCGACCCTGCAAGCCGGCAACGTGGTATTGATGATCCAGCCGCCCCGGGGATTCGGCGAGAATCCGGTGGCGATCTACCACGATCCCGACATGGCACCCTCGCACCACTATCTCGCCGCCTACAAGTGGGTCGAGCACGGTTTCGGTGCCGACGCCGTGGTTCACCTGGGCAAACACGGGTCGATGGAGTGGCTGCCGGGCAAGAACGCGGGTCTGTCCGCCGCTTGTGCGACCGACGCCGCGATCGGGAACCTGCCGCTGATCTACCCGTTCCTCGTCAACGATCCGGGCGAAGGGGCACAGGCCAAACGCCGAGCCCACGCGACGATCGTCGACCACCTCATCCCACCCATGGCGCGCGCCGAATCCTACGGCGACATTGCTCGTTTGGAGCAGCTGCTCGACGAGTACTCCAATATCGCGGCGATGGACCCGGCCAAGCTGCCCGCGATTCGGGCTCAGATCTGGACGCTGATCCAGGCCGCGAAACTCGATCACGATCTCGGGCTCGACGACCGCCCGCACGACGCCGAGTTCGACGACTTCCTGCTGCACGTCGACGGCTGGCTGTGCGAGGTCAAGGACGCCCAGATCCGCGACGGCCTGCACGTCCTGGGCGCCGCGCCGGTCGGGGAGGCGCGGGTGAATCTGGTGCTGTCGATCCTGCGTGCCGCGCAGGTATGGGGCGGTAAGAGCAACGCCGTCCCTGGATTGCGCACCGCGCTGGGACTGAAGCCCGATGCCCCACTGGCCGAGGTCGACGGAATCGAAGGCGTTGCGCGGTCGCTCGTGCAGGCCATGGAGGACGACGACTGGCGTACCGGGTCCGCTTCGCGCATAGTCGAATCCGTCCTCGGCCATCCTGATATCGAGGTCGCTCGCGTACTCGCCTTCGCCGCCGAGGAGGTGGTGCCTCGCCTCGCGGGCACGACCGCCGAACTCGACGCCGTCCTGCACGCCCTCGACGGCGGGTACGTCCCTGCCGGACCGTCCGGCTCGCCGCTCCGTGGCCTGGTCAACGTGCTGCCGACGGGCCGCAACTTCTACACCGTCGACCCGAAGGCCGTGCCGAGCCGGCTCGCGTACGACACCGGCGTCGCACTCGCGAACAACCTGATCGAGCGGTATCTCGCCGATACGGGGGAGTACCCCCAGTCGGTGGGCCTGTCGGTGTGGGGGACATCGGCGATGCGCACCGCCGGCGACGACATCGCCGAGGTGCTCGCGCTCATCGGTGTGCGTCCGGAATGGGACGCCGAGTCGCGTCGGGTTCGCGAACTGACCGTGCTCCCGCTCGAGGAACTCGGCCGGCCCCGCATCGACGTCACGGTCCGCATCTCGGGTTTCTTCCGCGATGCGTTCCCGCACGTCATCGGGATGCTCGACGACGCGATCCGCATGGTCGCCGCCCTCGACGAACCCGACGAGCAGAACTTCGTGCGAGCCCATGCTCGGCGGGACGAAGCCGAACACGGCGACGCCGACCGTGCGGTGCGGCGCATCTTCGGATCGAAGCCCGGCTCGTACGGTGCCGGCATCCTGCAGCTCATCGACTCCGGGAACTGGCGCACCGACGCCGATCTCGCCGAGGTCTACACCGCGTGGGGTGGCTTCGCCTACGGGCGTGGGTTGCACGGTGTTCCGGCCGCCGACGACATGCGTGCGAACTACCGGCGGATCGCGGTGGCGGCGAAGAACACCGACACTCGCGAACACGACATCGCCGACTCCGACGACTACTTCCAGTATCACGGCGGCATGGTCGCAACGGTGCGAGCGCTGACGGGCACCGACCCGAAGGCGTACATCGGCGACTCCACCACCCCCGATGCGGTGCGCACCCGATCACTGGCGGAGGAGACTGCACGGGTGTTCCGCGCCCGGGTCGTCAACCCGCGGTGGATCGGTGCGATGCGGCGGCACGGCTACAAGGGCGCCTTCGAACTCGCCGCCACCGTCGACTACCTGTTCGGCTACGACGCCACCGCAGGTGTCGTCGAGGACTGGATGTACGAGTCGCTTGCCCAGAACTACGCGCTCGACCCCGCGAACCAGCAGTTCCTCCGCGAAGCGAATCCGTGGGCGTTGCGCGGCATCGTCGAACGACTCACAGAGGCGGCCGATCGTGGGTTGTGGTCCGAGCCCGATCCGGAGACGATGAACAGGCTGCAGCAGGCCTATCTCGACGTCGAGGGCGATCTCGAGGACCGGGGGTGAGAGTTCGGCTCATCGGGATCGGCCCCGGCGGACCGGACGATCTCACGGTCGCGGCGGTGCACGCCCTCGAGAGCGTCGACGTCTTCCTCGTACCCGACAAGAAGCGGGGCGTGGACGATCTCGTGGCGGTCCGCGAGGAGGTCCTGCGCCGCCACACCTCCGGTGCGCATCGGGTGATCGTGGTGCCCGACCCGCCCCGGGACCGTAACCCGGCGCACTACGGCGACGAGGTGCGCGACTGGCACGCCGCCCGCGCCGCAGCCTACGAATCCGTTCTGCTCGAACAGGTTCGGGACGACGAAACCGTCGGATTCCTCGTATGGGGAGACCCGAGCCTGTACGACAGCACGATTCGTGTCGTCGACCGCATCCTCGGGCGAGGGAACGTGCGGTTCGATTACGACGTCGTTCCCGGAGTCAGCAGCGTGCAACTGCTCGCGGCCCGACATCGTCTCGTGCTCAACACCATCGGCGGACCGATCACCGTCACGACCGGTCGCAGGCTGGTGCAGGACGTCGCAGCGGGTGCGTCGAACATCGTGGTGATGCTCGACGGCGGCCTCGCCTGCGCGGACCTCGACGGGGCCTGGAACATCTGGTGGGGTGCGAATCTGGGGACCGACGACGAAGAACTCGTCGCCGGCCCGCTCGCCGAGGTGCTCCCGGCGATCCGGGAGGCTCGTGCCCGGGCCAAGGGGGTCCGAGGCTGGGTGATGGACACCTATCTACTCCGACGAGGATGAGTTCGGGTCGCCCGGAACCGTTCCCCGCGCGTACCAGGCGCGGGCGTCGAGCGAGAACGGTCCCGACGGAAGAGCATCACGACAGGCGTCACGTACTGCAGCGCGGTGCCTTTCGGGCATCGACACCAGGTGCCGCCCGGCCGGTCCTACGCCGAACGTGAAGGGCTCCCAGAAGTCGGAGAAATCGGCGTAGTCCACGCGTGCGGACAGGGCGCCACCGATCACGTCGTCCAGACCGGCACGGCGGAACCGCTCGGCGATGTCGCCCTCGGTGGTACCGGCCAACCTCGTCTCACCCGGAGACCCGGGCTCGACCGTTCCCACCGCGGCCCAGAAGATGCGGAGCATCGTCATCCCGCCGGCCGTGGTGTCCCACATGCATGCGGCGACGGTGCCGCCCGGGCGGGTCACCCGCACCATCTCGCGCACGCCCACTTCGGGATCGTTCATGAATCCGAGGACCAGCGACGCCAGGGTGACGTCGAACGTTCCGTCCGGCCACGGCAGATTCTCGGCCACCCCGACGCGAACGTCGATCTCCGGTGCTATCTGCCGGCACGCCGCTGCGAACTGGGGAGCCGGGTCGATCGCCGCGACGTTCGCTGCGCCGACCCGGCCGACCAGTTCACGGGTCAGCCCACCCGGCCCGCAGCCCACGTCGCAGACCCGATGCCCGGCCCTCACCTCGCTCGCGTCCGCCAAGGCGGGCGCGAGCGTCGCTGCGTAACGGCCCATGAAACGGTTGTACTGTTCGGCCGGTCCGGCGAACTGCATATGCCCAACATATCGGCCCGATCGGTGGCCTCGTGGCGGTTCACATCGTCCTGATCGAGATCACTTCTCGTCGTCGTCCGAGCGCTCGACCACCTCGGGAGCGTTCTCCCGCGTTGCCATGCTGCCGTTGCGACCGTGATCGACCGGCCCCGGTGGGTCCTTGCGCACCTCGTCGTCCTTCTTCGACGTCGTCACTTCTACCTCCGTACGCTGGGCCGACTCGTGTCCGGACGGATACCCGCAGACGTGCACGCGCACACTTCGGGGTGGCGTCGGTGCTCCGGACCGGATTGACTGGACCCAACGACACAAGGAGGCAGCATGCAGATCCGTGACAGGGTTTTCGTCGTCACCGGTGGAGGCAACGGGATCGGACGCGATGTCGTCCTCGAACTCCTCGTGCGTGGCGCGCGGGTCGCGGCGATCGACTTCCGCACCGAGGCTCTCGACGGCACCCGTGCTCTGGCGGACGCCTATGTCGACCGTCTCACCACCCACACGGTCGACGTCTCCGACCGCGCTGCCGTCGAAGCGCTGGTGACCGAGGTGACCACTGCGCACGGACGGGTCGACGGCGTCGCCAACGTCGCCGGCATCATCCAGAAGTTCGTCCCGTTCGCGGAGCTGCCGTACGACGAGATGAACAAGGTCCTCGACGTCAACTACTGGGGTGTCGTGCACATGTGCAAGGCGTTCCTGCCCGCACTGCTCACCCGGCCCGAAGCGAGCCTGCTCAATGTCTCGAGCATGGGAGCCTTCGTGCCCGTGCCGGGCCAGTCCGTCTACGGCGCGAGCAAGGCGGCGGTCAAACTGCTCACCGAAGGTCTGTACGCCGAACTGCGCATGACGAAGGTCGCGGTGACGCTGGTGTTCCCAGGCGCCGTCCGCACCGGCATCGCCGAGAACTCCGGTGCCGCCATCCCGGGACGCAGCACTGACGCCTCCGTCAAGATCACCTCGTCCGCCGAGGCAGCCCGCAGGATCGTCGACGCGATCGAGAAGGGCACCTTCCGGGTGTGCATCGGCAAGGACGCGACGATGCTCGACCTGCTCGCCAGGCTCATGCCGCGTCGCAGCATCGAGTTCCTGGCGAAGAAGATGGGCTCGCTCGTCGAGCGCTGACCTACCGGCGACCGGTCCGCAGCGGATGCGGCCGGGGCGGGACGTCCGTCGGCGACCGGCTCAGCACGATCGGCAACCACTGCGAGGTCATCACGATCATCACCAGCCATTCGGCGACCAACGCCACGGTCGGGTGATGCGGAGCGTTCGTGATCATTCCCGCCTGCGACCAGTACGCCAACAGCCCGAAGAACGACGACAGCCCCGAGCCGAGCATCGCGAGCGACGCCAGCTTCCATCGTCGCAGCCACAACGCCAGCGTCGAGATCACCACCCCGAACACGAGGGCCAGGGCCGCGAAGATCCGCAGCGGCACCGCCACGGGTGCGGTGTCGCCGAACCAACTACCGAAGACCGTCCACGACCACGCCGACGACGTCTGCGGAAGCACCATGCACACCGTCAGGACGACGACGCAGATCGCCAGGACCCGTCCGCGGCGACCGGCGTCGAACTCCCCGGCGACCTTCTTCTCGATCCGGGCGAAGTCGTTCCGATAGGCCGACAGGTCCGCGCTCGTACCGTCCGCGCTCATGCCTCGACCTCTCCGTTCCGACACATGGGTGGCCATTATGCGCCGCACACCGATGTGACCTCGCTCATGTCGTCCACCTGCGATTATGCTCCGACACATGCGTCCGGAGCGGTGCCGGTGTGGCGCCATGGTGCACCGGGTATCGCCCCTTACGAACCCGATCGAGGGCGGGCGAGAATGCCGGACCAGGACCAGTACCGCATGCAGCACCCGGGAGAGCAGCACCCCGTTCCGCCGCTCGAGGAGCAACCGGAGATCGCCTACCCCGGCCGGCCCGCCGAACTCGCTCCGGCCTATGTCTTCCTCGCCTCCCAGGAGTCGAGCTACATCACCGGGGAGACCATCGCCGTCACCGGCGGAGTCCCGTTCACCTGAGAATCAGAGCGCGAAATGGTCATCGGAGCGCGTAACAGCGCGCATCGATGACCATTTCGCGCCCCGGAGTTCACGAGGTCTGCATGTCGAGCAATTCCGACACCGTCACGAACCGGTAGCCCTCGGCGCGCAGGCCGTCGACGATCCCGGGAATCGCCTCCAGCGACGCTGTCCGGGAGGGGTACATGACGTGCAGCAGGATGATCGAGCCGGGACGGGTCTCGTCGAGTGCGGTCTGCACGATCGTCTCGGTGTCGGACGCATCGGAATCCGGTTCGACGTCCCACATCACGGTGGTCCGGTCGTGCTGGTCGAGATAGCGGGGGAGCGCGACGAGCTTCTTGCCGTAGGGCGGGCGAAAGGTGATCTCCCCGTCGAACCCGGTCTCGCGGATCGCGGCGTCGGTGCGCTCGATCTCCTCGGCCACCGTGCCGCTGCCGACGAGCATCATCCTGCGGTGCGTCGCGGTGTGATTACCGAGTTCGTGCCCGGCCTCGACGATGGCCCGGCCCAGCTCCGGTCGTTGTTCGAGTTCCGAGCCGGTGACGTAGAAGGTGGCGGGGACGTCGGCGTCCTCGAGGGTCTGCAGGACCTGCGGGGTGAGGACGCTCGGGCCGTCGTCGAGGGTCAGCGAGACCACCTTCTCGGGTGTCTCCACCCTATGGACGAGTGCCCCGAACAGCTGGAAGGTGCGGGAGTTCGAAAGCTGGAAGGTCGCGACGGCGACGACGACCAGCACCACGAGCACGGCGGATACGACGACGAGGGTTCTTCGGCGGGATGCCATTCGGACATGGTGCCTCATCCGGTGTCGATGGGTGGAGGACGCCCGGTTGCGCGGTTCCGGGACCGACGCCGGGTCTTGCGAGATTCGCGAAACGTTCGATGCGGTCGGCCACGAGTTCGGGATGTTCGACGACGTTCGTCGCGTGGCTGATGACGCCGGGCACGATCTGCTTCCCGTCGGGAAGCTTCACGTCCTCCCACACCCGCCACTCGTGTTCGTGACGGACGTTGGCGGCCTCGAACGAGTACGACCCGGCGTCGATGTCGAGCATGGTTTCGACGAGGTACTCGAACTCGAGATCGGTGGTGTGCGGGCCGTGCCAACTGCCCCAGCACAGATGGAAGCGGATCCGGTCCTGGGGCAGACCCCGCAGGGCGTAGTTCAGCGCTTCCACCCGGATGCGGGTGAAAGCCAGGTAGTCCTCGACGGTCGGCTCGGGGTTGATCTGGTCCCAGTTCTCGGCGACGGACGGGTCGTCGATCTGCAGGATCAGACCGGCGTCGATGATCGCTTTGTACTCCTCGCGCATGGCATCCGCGCATGCCCAGATGAATTCTTCCTCGGTTGCGTAGTGCTCGTTGCCGATCCGCGAGGCGCTACCCGGTGACAAGGAAGTCATGAAACCGTTCTCGACCCTTGCGGCCGCCAGCGCGGACTTCAGATTCGCGATGTCCGACGCGATGGCGTCGTGGCCGATATAGGTGACCGGTCCGGTCGCAGTAGGGAAGAGGGGTGCCTCCTCCCCGATCGACACCCCGCTGTCGGGATCGCCGTAGGCCTCAGCGAACAGCGTCCAGTCGCGCCGGTCGGGGAAGGTGGTCAGACGCACGTTGCCGGGTGTCGACCGGATCGGTGTACTGCCGAACGGTCCCCCGTCGGTCAACTGGAGACCGGACAGGCGCTGGAACGAGTACGACCACCAGGCACCGTAATCGACGGTCGAGGACATGGCCTTGCCGTACTCGCCGTCGCCGGGAGTGCAGATGCCGAGGTCGACCTGGCGCCGAACCAGCGCGGTCACCTCGTTGCCGAGCAACTGTGCGAACTCCTCGGAGGTATCGAGGCGAAAGCCGTCTGCCGCTTCTCGTCGTGCTCGGTTGGCTTCGACGAGAGCAGTGGTGCGCGGGAGACTTCCCGCATGGGTGGTGCGAATGCGAGGGGTGGACATTGTCGACGACCTTCTTCGTAGTGCGGTAGTTATCGGTTCAGTTCGGCGCGCACGGTGGCTGCAGCGGCGACGAGATTCGCCAGTGAGGCCGTGACCTCCGTCGTGCCGCGGGTCTTGAGCCCGCAGTCCGGGTTGACCCACAGTCGCTCGGCTGGCACCGCCTGCAGAGCCTTGCGCAACAGTGCTGTGATCTCGTCCTCGCTCGGGACCCGCGGCGAATGGATGTCGTACACGCCGGGGCCCACGCCGAGGTCGAATCCCGCGGCGTCGAGATCGTCGAGGACCTCCATGCGCGAGCGGGCCGCTTCGATGGACGTGACGTCGGCGTCGAGTTCGACGATCGCCTCGATCACCTCTCCGAACTCCGAATAGCACAGGTGGGTGTGGATCTGCGTGGAGTCGGCGACACCGGATGTCGCCAACCGGAACGCACCGACCGCCCACTTCAGGTAGTCGGGTTGTTCCGACGCGCGCAGCGGCAGGAGTTCACGAAGCGCAGGCTCGTCGACCTGGATGATGCGCACCCCGGCGGCCTGCAGGTCCACCGTCTCGTCGCGGATCGCGAGCGCGATCTGGTCGGCGGTCTCGGCGAGCGGTTGATCGTCGCGGACGAACGACCACGCCAGGATCGTGACAGGGCCCGTGAGCATGCCTTTGACCGGCTTGTCCGTGAGAGACTGGGCGTAGACGATCCACTCGACCGTCATCGGTGCGCGGCGTGCGACGTCACCGTAGAGGATCGGCGGCCGCACACACCGCGTGCCGTAGGACTGTACCCAGCCGTTGGCGGTGGCGAAGAACCCGTCGAGCTGCTCGGCGAAGTACTGCACCATGTCGTTGCGTTCGGGTTCGCCGTGCACCACAACGTCGAGCCCCAGCTCCTCCTGCAGCGCAACCACTTCGGAAATCTCGTCCCGCATCCGCCGCACATACTCGCCGTGGTCGATCTCGCCTGCGCGCAGCGCTGCGCGGGCCACCCGGATGCGGGTCGTCTGCGGGTACGAGCCGATCGTGGTCGTCGGCAACAACGGCAGATCGAGATGGCGACGCTGGATCTCGCGCCGACGGTCGGCGGGTGTGCGGGTGCGATCGGTGGAGATCGATGCGAGGACACCGCGCACCCGATCGTTGCGCAGGCGCGGATCCGAGGCCCGCACCTGTGCGGCGGTACGGGCAGCGGCGAGTTCGTCGGTGACGGCGTCGCATCCCGTACGCAGAGCGGTCGCGAGAGTGACGATCTCCGAGACCTTCTCGCTGCCGAAGGCCAACCACGTGCGCAGCGATGCGTCGAGATCCGGTTCGGCATCGATCGTGTACGGCACGTGCAACAGTGAGCACGACGACGACACCGCAACGGCGGCGGCGGAACCGAGCAGGGTGGCCAGCGTCGACAAGGCCTGTTCGAGGTCGGTGCGCCAGACGTTGCGGCCGTCGACGACGCCGGCGACGATGAGCTTGTCGGCGAGCTCGGGCAGGCCTGCGATTCCGGTGGTGCTACCGGCTACCAGGTCGACGGCGAGACCTTCGACTCCGGTGCGTGCGAGCCGCTCGAGCGCCGGCCCGAGGCTGCCGAAGTACGACGCGACGAGAATCGACGGCCGCTTCGGTGCCTGCACCAGGGCGTTGTACACCCGTCCGATCGCATCGAGGGCAGGTGAGTCGAGGTCGCGGACCAACGCCGGTTCGTCGAGCTGTACCCAGTCGACCCCGGTGTCGGCGAGCTGCGCCAACAGGTCCAGATAGAGGGGAACGAGCTCGTCGACGCGGCCGAGCAGCGGTCCTTGCCCGTCGACGGGCTTCGACAGCAGCAGGAAGGTCAGTGGACCCAGGACGACGGGGCGAGCGGGCACATTGAGCTCGCGTGCCTGTGCGATCTCACCCAGAATCTTTGTGGCATCGAGTTCGAAGACGGTGTCGGGTCCGATCTCGGGGACGAGGTAGTGGTAGTTGGTGTCGAACCACTTGGTCATCTCGAGTGGGGCAATATCGTCGGTGCCGCGTGCTGCGGCGAAATAGCGGTCGAGGTCGTCGGCGATATCCGCGACCCGGGCAGGCAACGCCCCGAGCATGACTGCTGTGTCGAGGACGTGGTCGTAGAACGAGAACGTTCCGACCGGGATCGAGTCCAGCCCGGCTGTGTGTTGACGTGACCACGTGTCGGCGCGCAGTTGTGCGGCAACCGATTCCAGGCCACTGCGGTCGAGGCGCCCGGCCCAGTAGGCTTCGGTGGCCTTCTTCAGTTCGCGGTTCGGTCCGATGCGTGCGGAGCCGAGCACGGTGGCGGTGAATGAGGATGCTGTCGGAGCAGACATCAGGTTTTCTCCGGTGTTCGTCGCTGGGTGGTCTACCGCCCGATGAACGCGCATCCCGATACGAGCCCCGTGTTCTCGACCTGTGGTCGAGGTGTTGCCGATCGGCGCGCGCCCATTCCACGAGGCGGCATACCGTCGGGCACGGCGTGCCCGACACGATCGGCAGGTCTTCGGACTCGCAGGCACCCATTCCCGATTCCGTCGGGATGGACCTAGTGGCCGTCGCTTCCCGGACCTGGTGGTCCAGTGCTTGGTGACGGCGGTCGTTCCTGCATACCGCTGCGGGACAGTCCCGGATTCCCACCGGGTTCCCTCTCACACCCGATACCTGTCGGCATCGGGTGCTTCGGCGCGCACATGAGGTCTTCGGGGCTCCTCACGACGACATGCGGCGAACCGATCGCAGCGCCGACTGTACAAGGATCGCCTCCTTCCTCGGCGTGCGTGGGCTGGACGACGCTCTACCAAGTCCGGAATGCGTTCCTCTGTATACGAACTCGGGAGTGTGAGGATTGCCCGGTCGGCTCGGATCCGGTGGCAGGATCCGAGCCGCCGGGCCGGAGACAGCGAGACTCAGCCGGTCGCGGAGGTCCCCTCGGGGGAGTGCTCGGGCGAACGCCGGCGCCGCAGCAGACCGACCGCGACGTCGACGAGCAGGAATGCGAGCAGGCTCAGTCCCAGCAGCGGAGCGAACCACCCGACGGTCACCGCAGCAGCGACCACCGCGACGACGGTGACCGGGTGCAGGCGTCGCCACGTCCCACGCAGCGGTGGGCGCGCCACCCGGCGCGATCCGCGGGTGGGGCGACGCTGCCACCACAGCTGGTAGCCGCGCACGATGACCGTGCCCAACGCGACCGCGAGAGCGAGCAATACCAGCTGGTTGAGCAGCCCGAACAAGATGCCCATGTGCAGGGCGATGCCCCAGGTGGTGAGCTGGGCGGCCAGCGGCCAGTCCGCGAACGTGTTGGTGGCGGTCACCGCCCCGGTGGCCGGGTCGATCGCGACCGCGTCGGTGACGAACTGCCAGGGCTGGCGGGTTTCGGTGACGGTGACGGCAGTGTGGCCGTCGGCCGGGATGCTCATCTCGACGTGTTCGGTCACTCGATGCTCGGCAGCGGCGGCAAGGACGCGGTCCAGAGCGCCGATGTTGCGATCGAGTGCGCCCGTATCGGCAACAGCGGCAGTATGGCCGTCGTGGCCGTCGTGTCCACCGGCTGCAGGCGCGGTGTCCGAGACGCCGAGGGTGGTATCGAGCGTCGGGGTGGTCCAGCTCAACGCGGTACGCAACTCGCCCACATTCGCCCCGGCATATGTGGACCAGGTCAACCCGGTGGCCGACAGGAAGATCGAGCCGACCGCGATCCACAGGCCGGTGGTGCCGTGCCAGCCGAGGGTGCGGTTGCGGCCCCGCGCGCCGCGGTCGAAGGTCAGCAGTCGCGCCGACTGCCGGGTGCGGGTGCGCTGGGTGCGGTAGCGCTGCACCCACAGGTACACCCCGCCCAGAGCGATGACCCACAACCAGGAGGCGGCCAGTTCGCTGTAGATCCGGCCGGGCTCACCCAGATGCAGGTGCCGGTGCAGCTGGGAAATCCAGGTGCGTACCGGCAGCGCGCTGCTACTGCCGTAGACCACCGACTGACCGGTCGACGAGGCGGTCGCGGGATCGATGAACACGGCAGTGCGCTCGGATTCACCGAGGGACGGATCGGTGAACAGCACCCGGGTGGTCTCACCGACCTCGGATGCGGGGCGTACCGCTGAGACGGTCAGGTCCGGGCGTAGCTGCTGGGCGGCGCGGACCTGCTCGGCGACCGGCAGTGCCGGACCGGTGGAATCGACGTGCAGCAGGTCGCGGTAGAGCACCTGTTCGAGGGTCGGGGCGATCGCGTAGAGGCCCCCGCTGATCGTCGCGATCAGCAGGAACGGGGCCACCAGGATCCCGGCGTAGAAGTGCAGCCGCATGATCAGCGGCCGCATGCTGCGCGGCGGTGAAGAATCCTGCGCCGCAGCCCGGGCGGGCTCGGCGGCGGAATTGTCCGCGGCGATGGTGCCGCGGTCGAGTTCGGGAACGGACATGAGTGTGTCTCGATTCGGCTGTCGTGAGGTGCTCACCGTGTGCGCGTTTTTCGGCGGTGTCCGTGCAGGAGCACGGGCACCGCTGGAGATGCGGTCGGTTAGGCGACCGTCAGGAAAGGCGGGCATCGAGGGGACTTGGCAGATCGAATCCGGTCGATGCCGCTGAGGGCACGCACGCCATACACTCGGCACCCCAGCACGGGGCGAAGGCAGGACGGCGGAAGAAGAATGTCGGACACCCGTCGGCGATCGCGTGCTCTCCCGCGCCGGGGACGGCGCAGCAGGCGGATCGGGTAGGGAGGCCGACTACGCCGCGGTCGGCGGTCCGCGGGTACCGGCGGCGGCGCCGGCCAGCAACCACAACGACAGCGTCGCCCGATAGAGCGGGGTCGCCGACCAGACCACGGTCTGCGCAGGCGGGACAGAAAAGAGCACCAGCATCACGCGGGTGAACGCCCCCAGCACGTGCAGGCACGCACCTTCGACGGCGCGCACCGCAGCGGCGGAGACCGCAACAGCGGCAAGGTGGGCGGCGATCATCGCGGGCGACAGTTCCAGCCCGTGCGCGTGGTCGTCGACCACCGAGAGGGTGGTGTGCCCGACCACCTGTCCGGCAGTCAGTGCCGCGAGGAGAAACACCCAGTTCCGATCGCGCACGGTGACGGCGGCGACCGCGGCACCGACGCCGGCGCACGCCGCCAGCAGCAACACCACCGCCGACTGGCTCGGCGGCATCCCGCCACCGGCCACACCATGGGCGGCGATACTCACCGCCCCCGACACCGACCCCACGGCAGCACCGCGCACCTGCGCAAGCACCGGCATCCGTGAGTCCACGCCGCGAGGATAGCGTTGATTCCCCTCGGGTCTCTTCTCCGGTGCCGGGACAGGGCCGGGCGATGACGTCGGTCTCCCGCACAGCGGTGGTACCGGCGTCGAACAGGACACAACCGCTACGCCGTTCGAGTGGCGTTGCGCCACCACCGACCTGCACCGCCCCCGGCTCCTACTTCGGCCGAGCCGGGAATTCGGGCATGGTCGGCTCCTGCTAGCCTCAGTTCGTCCATCACGATGGGATCCGAGGAAGCCGGTGTGAATCCGGCGCGGTACCGCCACTGTGAGCGGCGCTTCGACAAGCGTCTGCGAGCCAGATACTCGCCCCATTCGTACCTTTCAGCATCGGGGCGGCCTACCCCGAGAAAGGCTGCGCGAAGCCGTGCACCCATCTCTCTCCCATTCTGTCTCCGCTGTACCTCTTCGGCGTCCGGATCCTGTCGAAGGGCGCGCCATCGCGATCGCCCACGCACCGGGAATCAGTGATCAGGTCGCTGCGACCCGCACCTTCCATGCCTTGATCCGGCCCGAGTGCCGATTCCCCCAGCGCATCGAAAGGACGGCCGTCGCATGACTCCGCTGAACCGTCGGACGCTGAGCGTCGCCGCCGCATGTCTGACGCTGATCAGCGCGAGCGCATGTGGCGCAGACGAGGAGAACGCCGCGTCGGCCGACTCCATGACCGTCGAGAACTGCGGGATCGACGTCACCGTGGAAGCGCCACCGGAACGCGTGTATGCCGCCTACCAGCCGGCCATCGAGATTGCGCATGCGCTGGGCATCAGCGACCGCCTGATCGAGACCGCCTTCCTCGATGCTCAGGTGTTGCCCGAGTACGCAGATGCCCAGGAGCAGGTGCCGTACGTCGAGAAGCTCCCCAGTCGTGAGGCGCTTCTGGCCACCGGGCCGGACTTCATCCTGTCGGGGTACAACAACGTGTTCACCGAGGACGGCGCCGGCGACGAGAGCTTCGGCACGCGGGCGAGTCTGACCCGGCTCGGCATACAGAGCTGGATCCTCGGGGATAGCCCCTGGGTGGTGGACACGCTGAGACTGGCCCATACTGGGCCGGAGAATGCAGGACATCATCATGACGAAGAAGAAGTACTCGGATGAGTTCAAAGCCGATGCTGTCCGGCTTTACGAGACTCGTCCGGATGCGTCGTACTCGACGTTGGCCGCGGATCTGGGAGTCGCTCGGGGGTCGTTGAAGACATGGGTGCACCAGGCGCGTAAGAAGGCCGCGTCGGCGCAGTCCGAGGCCACGCCAGAGCGCGGGGCCTCCGAGACGCCGCAGGATCAACTCGCGCGAATGCAAGCCGAGATTGAGCAGGTCCGGGCCCGCAACCAGGCTCTGGTCGCGGAAAACGACAGGCTCAGCGAGGAGCGAGACATCCTGCGCAAGGCCACGAAGTATTTCGCGGCAGAGACGAACTGGTGATCCGCTTCTGGTTCGTTGATGACCACCGAGACGCCCATGAGGTGAAGCGGATGTGCACGGTGCTCGGCATCCACCGGTCGAGCTACTACAAGTGGCGAGCCGGAAAGGCGGCACGCCAGGCCCGGCAGGAGGCCGATGCGGCGCTGGTGGACCGAATACGTGCCCATCACCAGGAATGGGACCACACGCTGGGCTACCGGCGGATGACCGCCGAACTGGCCGATGATGACCAGGTGCCGGGCACGGTGAACCACAAGCGGGTGGCGCGGTTGATGCGATGCAACAACATTGTCGGCGTGCACCTGCGTAAACCGAAGAACACGACGATCAAAGATCCTGGGGCGCAGGTCTTCGGAGACCTGGTCAAGCGCGATTTCACCGCTGCCGAGCCCGGGAGCGTTTTCGTCGGCGATATCACCTACCTTCCACACAGGGGCACCGGTAAGTTCCTCTACCTGGCGACCGTGATCGACGTGTGTTCCAGGCGCCTCGTCGGCTGGTCGATCGCAGATCACATGCGTACCGAACTCGTCGAGAACGCGCTCGACAACGCGGCCGCGGCACGAGGATCGCTGGAAGGAGCAATTTTCCACTCGGATCACGGACGTCAATTCACGTCCTCGGACTACCAGGCGACATGCCGCCGGCACGGCGTGCGGCAATCGATGGGCCGAATCGGGTCGAGCGCCGACAACGCGATGGCCGAGTCCTTCAACGCGTCCTTGAAACGGGAGACGCTTCAGGGGGCGAAACGCTGGCTCGACGAAGCACAATGCCGCACCGAGGTTTTCCGCTGGATCACCCGCTACAACACCCGTAGAAAGCACTCGGCATTGCAGAACCGATCACCAATTGACTACGAGACCGACCGCATGTCTACCCTGGATCAGGCCGCCTAACGAACACACCCAAGTGTCCACTCTTCAGGGGCCACGCCCCTCAGCCCGCTGTGCCCCAGCGCGGACGGACTGTCGGACGAGGCGATCGACCCCGCCACCGTGAGCGTCGAGACGATCTATGACGACCTGCGCGACCTCGGGGCCCTGTTCGACGTCGAGGAGCGCGCCGAGGAGGTCATTGCCGATCAACAGCAGCGCATCGCGGCGGTCGACCAGGTGCTGGCCGGGGCGGACCGCCCGAGCGTCGCGATCGTCCTACTCGATGAGGGCGGTGGCATCCGCGTCGCCGGTGGCATCGACTTCGGTACCCGGATCATCGCGCAGGCCGGGGGCGTGAACGCCTTCGCCGACCTCGTCGAGCGACGCCACGTCGCGATCGACCTCGAAGAGCTTATCCGTCGCGACCCCGATGTCATCTTGACCAGCACCTGCTGCGACGCCTCCTATACCCGCCAGGACGGCGCCGAGGAGGCGCAGACGATCGTGCAGAACCCGGCGCTCGCGGGCCTGTCGGCGGTGCAGAACGGTGCCGTGCATCCCTTCCTGTTCGCTGACCGCGCCGCCGGAGTCCGCATCGCCCATGCAATCGAGCTGCTGGCTTCGCTGCTGCACCCCGACCTGGCCATCCAGGACGAGACCGGACAAGACGGGGGCGAGTGAGGTAGGCGGTGACGACGGCGGCAACGACCCCGGAGCGGTCTGCGGACGGTCCGGCCCCGGCTGCCGGCGCGCCTGTCGTGCGTTCCGGCCTGCTGAGCGGCAACCGTACTCGCCTACTCGGGCTCGCGGTGGCCACGGCTGTTCTGGTGGCCGTGACCCTCGGCTCGGTCCTGCTCGGCACCCTGCCGGTCGGCCTCTCCGACGTGGTCGGGGCCGTTACAGGTTCGGCGGACAGTGACGTCGAGCGTGCGGTGCGATATATCCGCATCCCGCGGACCGTGACCGGATTGCTGGCCGGGATGGCGCTCGGCCTCGCCGGCGTGGTGATGCAAGGTCTGACCCGCAACCCCTTGGCGGGACCCGGACTGTTGGGCATCAACGCCGGCGCGGCGCTGGCGGTGGTTTCGGCGATGGTCGGTCTCGGCATCACGAGCGCTGCCGGTTACGTGTGGTTCGCCTTCGCAGGAGCTGCGGTGGCCGCCGTCTTCGTCTACATGCTCGGCTCGCTCGGTCCGGGTGGTGCCACGCCGGTGAAGCTCGCTCTGGCCGGGTCGGCGTTGACCGCGCTCCTGGGCGCGGTCACCACGATGATCACCCTCCAGGACGCCTCCACGATGGAGGACTTCCGCTATTGGGTCGTGGGATCGTTGACCCGTTCGGACAGTGACGCTTTGGCCGCGGTAGCGCCGTTCATCGCCGTCGGTGTCGTCCTGGCTGTTGGCCTGACCCGCGCGTTGAATGCTCTGGCTCTGGGTGAGGATCTCGCCCGCAGCCTCGGTGCCCGTGTGTGGGTCGACCGCATCGCGGGGGCTCTCGCTGTGGTTCTGCTTGCGGGTGGCGCTACCGCTATCGCAGGTCCGGTCGGGTTCATCGGGCTCGTGGTACCCCACATCGCACGGATGATCACGGGCTCGGACTACCGCTGGGTGCTCGCCTGGACCATCGTGCTCGCGCCCATGCTGCTGCTGATCGCCGACATCCTCGGACGACTCCTGGTCCAACCCGAACAGCTGCAGGTCGGGATCATCACCGGCCTGGTCGGCGCCCCGTTCTTCCTCTACCTGGTCCGCAACCGCAAGGTGGTCGGCACATGAGTTCGCCGGTGCGCCGCGGTCCAACCCGCGACACGCTCCTGGTGGCCCCGCGAGGTACCCCGGTCTCCTTTCGGATCAGCCGCTCCTCTGTGCTGCTCACCGTCCTCGCCGGCGTGGCCGCCGTTGCGGTCGCCACGGCTTCCTTGGTCCTCGGGGTGTACCCGATCTCGGTTTCCGACGCCGTCACCATCGTGGGAGGCGGAGGCACCCTCATCGAGCGCGAGGTCGTGCTGGGCGACCGCCTGCCCCGGGCACTGACCGGGCTCGGTGTCGGCGCGGCTTTTGCGCTCTCGGGGGCCATATTGCAGCGCATCGCCGCCAATCCGCTCGTCAGCCCCGACATCATCGGCATCAATTCCGGGGCGGCGATGGGCGCATTGACCGTGCTGCTTGTCGTGGGGGGCAGCGGTCTGCAGCTCGTGTTCGGTGCGCTGGCCGGCGCGGTCCTCGCTGCGCTGATGATCGTGCTCATCGCTTACCGGCGCGGTCTGCACGGCTTCCGGCTGGTGCTGGTCGGGATCGGTGTCGCGGCGATGCTTTCCTCCGCTATCTCCTATCTGCTCACCCGTTCCGACATCCACCGAGCCATGAGCGCCGCTGCCTGGCTGACCGGCAGCCTGGCCAATCGGAGCGGGCTGCACGTGACCATCATTGTCATCGCGCTGGCGGCGACGGTCCCGGTCCTGATCGTGGAGTCGCGGCACCTGCGGCTGCTCGAGCTCGGCGACGATCTCACCCGCACCCTGACCGGAGCCGGTCAAGGCCGCAAGGTGCTGTTGCTGCTGATTGCAGTGGTCCTCGCCGCGATGGCGACCGCAGCTGCCGGACCCATCGGTTTCGTCGCGCTGGTGGCGCCGCAGATCACTCGCCGCATCCTCGCCGAGCGGCAGATCGGCCTTGCGCCCTCTGCCGCCGTCGGCGCCCTTCTGGTGGTCGGCGCCGATCTGGCGGGCCGTTCGATTTTCGCGCCGTCGGAGATGCCCGTCGGAGTCCTCACGGCGATCCTCGGAGCGCCGGTCCTGCTCTATCTCCTCGCCCGCGCCCACCGCATCGGAGCCGCCGGATGACACCACAGCCAGCACACGCGATCCGGTCGGTCTCGTTGACGACCGAGCAGCTCAGCCTGGGCTACGGATCCTCGCTGATCGTCGACCAGGTGAGCACGAGCCTGCCTGCCGGCCGTATCACGGCGATCGTCGGACCCAACGGGTGCGGCAAGTCGACGCTGTTGCGGGGCCTGGCCCGCCTGTTGTCGCCGCAGCACGGCCGAGTCCTTCTGGACGGTACCGAGCTCACCGAGATGCCGGCGCGCACACTGGCCCGCGCCCTCGGTCTGCTGCCGCAGCAGCCCCTTGCCCCGGACGGCATCACCGTCGCCGATCTCGTCGGCCGGGGCCGGCATCCCCATCAACGGTGGTTCCGACAGTGGAGTGCCGAAGACGAGCGGGCGGTGGCTGCCGCACTGGCGGCGACCGGCGTCGACCAGCTGGCCGAGAGCCCGATCGAAGAACTGTCCGGTGGCCAACGCCAACGCGTGTGGATCGCGCTGGCGTTGGCCCAGGATCCCGACATCATGCTGCTCGACGAGCCCACGACCTTCCTCGACCTGGCCCATCAGATCGAGGTGCTCGATCTGCTCGCTTCCCTCAACCACCGGCTCGGACGCACCATCGTGCTGGTGTTGCACGATCTCAACATGGCCAGTCGCTATGCCCATCACCTTGTGGCGATGCGCGCGGGGACGATGGTGACCGCCGGACCGCCCAGCGAAGTCATCACTTCCGAGATGGTGCGCGACGTCTTCGGTGTGGAGGCCACTGTGATCACCGATCCCGTCGCAGGCACACCGCTGGTCCTGCCCCACCGTTCGGTCGACATCGAGGCCGCCCGGTGACCGGGCGCGTTCTGCCTTCGCGGACGGACCGCTCCGCGCCGGACCTCGGTCGGCGCCCGGCTTCACACTCATGTGTGCCGGAAGCCCCTACCTGTGCGATCGCGTGGATCGGGTTCCAGCCCCAGAAATTCCGCGGATGCGGTCCCACGCCTCGAGGTGCTCCCAGACCGGTTCATCGGTCAACTGTTCGGTGTTGGTGAGAAACGGGGTGGGCAGCATGATCGTGAGCATCTGCTCGTCCCGGCCGTTGAACATGCGCAGCCCCCATGAGGTGACGGTGTCGTCCCTGCCGATCCTGCGGTACAACTCGGCGCGGCCGCAGCGGCGGATCCGGCCGAGTTCCGGCCCACTCGCGGTGTGTTCGCCGATGCAGAGAGGGAAGTGCCACCGACCGAAGTCGACGGTGACGTACCCGTCGTACATCCCGATCTTCTTCGGTGCGTTCGGGGCCGCGACCTCCAGTGCCGAGCCTTCGATGAGCAGACCGAACCACATGTCGTTCCAATAGTTCTCGGGATCGAACACGACTGTCACGGCATCTCCTTCGAGCGGTCGTCCGGCGGGGTGGGGAAGACGCAGTCGCCGCAGACCCCGCCGGTGGGTGTGCGGTAGTAAAGACAGCAACTACGGCGACGGCCGGTCGCCGGGTCCACAGTGTCCGCCAGACGCGGATCGGACAGAAGGTCATCGACGAGAGGCTGTGCATCGGAACCGATCACCCGACCGGCACCGATCAGAGCGGATGCCGCGTTGCCCCACAACAGGCCGGCCGCGACCACGTCGCGCCACGCATGGACGAGAGGTTCGATCTGCCGGTCGAGGACTTCCGTCACGATGTCGTCGCCGAATCCGGGTTCGGTGATGTGCAGGTGCAGTCCGGCGTCGTTCCGCCACAGGAGTTGCTCGGGATCGAGCCGGATGCATCGTCCGGAGTCGACGACGGAACCGATCGCCACCGACCACACGCGTGCGACGTATCCGAAGAAGAGGGTCGATGCCGCCACGCGCGGTTCGTCGGTGTCCATCCGCGCGGCAGTATCGGCCACCAGAGCGTCGCGGGTCGCGGGGTCGGCCAGATCTGCGGTGGGACACCATCTGTCGTCGGCAGGTCCGGTACTCACGCGGAAGTACGGGCTCCATACGGCGATTCGCTCGAGAACCCCGATCGCATCAGACACGGCTGTCCTCCGCTTCCAGGTCGAACACCATCCTACGAGGATCGAACCGCATGCGTCCGCGATCGAACGCCGCTCCGATACGGCCGGATTCGGCGAGAGCAGCGGGAGTGTCGCATGTCAGTGTGCGGTCTGCTTCGAGCAGCCACATCCGGTCGGACACCCGTAGTGCGAGTTCGAGTTCGTGGGTGGACATGACGACCGCCAGATTCTGCTCGCGCGCCAGGCGTCCGAGCACGTCGACGAGTTCACCCCGTCGAGCAACGTTCACCTTCGAAGCGATCTCCGTGACCGTCCTGCCACGGAAGGCACGACGACGGGCGTGGCCGATGGTCGGATCGCGTAGTTCCACGCCGGTGGAGGTCACAGTGCCGCTCCCAGTGCTCCACGCCGTGAACGAATCAGGACGGCGATGACCACGGGCGCCCCCACGATGGCCGTGACGGCGTTGAGGGGGAACACGGTGGCCCCGAGCGCCGCGGCGATCACCACACCGGCGCGGCCGAGTCCGGCCAGCCCCGCGGTGAACCCGCCGACGCCGCCACCCACGAGCCAGGTCGGGGCGTCGGCCACCTGCGCGACCACGGCTTCGAAATCGGCGTCGACTATCTCGGACTTGTCGGGAAAGTAGTCGACCGAGGCATCGAAGTCGGTGATGCACTCGTCCGAGGCGTCGTTCTCGGTGTCGGAACCCGCCGTCGAACATCCGGCGAGCAGAAGGCTCGAGGAGGTCAACGCGACAAGGAGCTTCGGGAAGGCTGCGCGTACACGCACGGCGATTACACCCTCTCTCGGGGAAGTCCGCCCCGGGCAAGGAGGTACGGCGACGTGAGTATCTGGCTCCCGGAGATCGCTCTACCGGTCACAGTGGCGGGACCGCGCCGGAATCACACCGACTTCCTCGTGCGTCGTCGCAATGACGGTGCCGAAATTAGCACACGGAACGAAAAGTCTTCACGGGCCGGTCGTCCGCACCTTCGTCCACCGCTGCGTGTCGGGGTCGAAGGAGACGAGTCCCGTCCGCTCGAACTCGTCGAGCCACCCCCGCATCGGCCACCACCCCCAACGCTGGTGGAACAGCGCGGCATTGGTGAGGATGTCGTCGAGATGCTCGACCGGCGGGCTCGACACCGGGTGGTACTGGTGGAAGGCATGGGCGCCGCCGACCCAGGCCATCGGGACTCCGGCACGGGCGGCCTTCTGTCCGAAATCGGTGTCCTCGCCGCCGTATCCGCTGTATGCGGTGCAGAACCCGCCGATCCGGTCCCACACGAGCGACCGGGACGCGAACGACAGCGACCAGAACAATTCGTGCCTATCGTCCAGCACGATCTCACCCGAGGAGGGGAACGGACGGGCCGGATGCGGATCGATCGCGTCGCCCAGCCGGTCGAGGTCGTAGCCGTCGGCGCCCGGTTCGGACAGATAGGTGACCGGACCGTTGAGCAGCGCAGCCGGGTGCCGGCCGGCCGCCTCGGCGTACCGTTCGATCAGGTCGGGAGCCGGAATGCAGTCGACGTCGAGGAAGACGAACAGATCCGACGACGCCGTCCGCGCGCCCAGATTCCGTGCCTCTCCGACCGGCAGTTTCGCGGAGTCGACGTCCATCTCCACCACTCGCGCCGACGAGCCGGCCGTGGCGACGACCTCCGTGACCTCCGGGTCACCCATCGCGACAACGATGTGCTCGTCAGGTGTCCGGGTGCTGCGTGCGAGGCCGTCGAGTTGGCGTCGCAGATGCGTGCCGCGACCTGCGGCGACCGTGACGACCGAGACGGTCACGATCGCTCCGCTAGGTCGTCCAGGATCGCCGCCGCGCGCGCCGCGGCACCGTCGACCTGCCAGCGTTTCCATTCGACGGGGTCGAGGCCGCGTGCTCGCTCGATCAGTTCGGGCCAGCGGTTCGGGTCGGGCCACCCGTCGAGACCCACCGCCAGTCCGGACTTCTTCAAAGCCGTTGCGGTGGAACGCTGTTCGTCGAACGGACGGGGTTCGGCGATCACGACCGCAGGTCGCGCGGCGGCCGCGATGTCGGCGACGGTGTTCTGGCCCGCATGCCCGATCACGACGTCGGCGCCGGTGAGGACGGGCCACGGATCGTCGACCCACGGGCCGCCCGCGACACCGAGACCCTCCCACACGTACTGGGGGTAGCGTGACGAGAACCGGTGCAGATCGTCGACGGTGATCGACGATCCGCCGCTGCCGCTCATGACGAGGACCCTCGGCTTCTCACCGGCTGTGCGGGTGGGAGACGGGCGTCCGTCGAAACGGCTGATCCCGCCGACGTACGAGGTGGCGTACGAGCGCAGCCAGTGCGGATCGTAGACGTCCTGCGACCACGGTGCGATGAGATGGTCGGCGACGCGATAGGCCAGCGTGTGGGCGGTATCGGTGCGCTCGCCCGGCATCGCGAGCACCACGACGGGGATCCCGTACAAGCGGGCGAGGAGCGTCACCTCCACCGACACATCCACTACCAGCAGGCTCGGGCGGGTCGCGGCGATCCACGACCCCAGCGCGTGCATGCGTTCGCGGAGACCGTTGTCGTGGGTGGGAACCCAGTGGAGGACGTCGTGGGCCGTCGTGTCCTGCGCGGTGTCGACGGCGAGGTCGTCGCGGGGGAGCAGCACGACGTCGTCGAAGGCGTCGGCGGCAGTGCCGAGCGGCGCCGACGACAATGCCGTCACCGGCGTCCGCAGATCCGCGCAGATGCTGCTCGCGCGGGTGCGGTGTCCGTGCCCGTGGTGATGGATGTAGTAGCCGATCATGCCGCTCCCGCGAGTTCCCGATACAGCGAGACGTAGGCATCGACCGTCGTGCGTTCCGAACAACGCTCCTCCGCGCGGGCTCGGGCGGAGGCACGGGACAGACCGACAGCGCGGGGTACCGCCTCGGCCAGGCCGTTGATGTCGTCCGGCGCGACCAGGCATCCGCTGCTCTCGTCGACGACCTCCGGGATGCCGCCGCGCGCGAAGGCCACCACGGGTGTCCCGCATGCCAGGGACTCGGCGACGACGAGCCCGTACGGTTCGTCCCATTGCGGGGTGATGAGTGCTGCTGCCGAACGTCCCACCGCGGCAGCGAGATCCGGCTGGGAAAGATGACCGAGATAGATCACGTCGGGACCGAGGAACGGTTCGACGTGTTCCGCGAAGTACCCCCGGTTGCTGATCGGGCCCGCGATCCGCAGCCGGTAACCGACCCGGCGCGCGGCCTCGATCGCGAGATGCGCGCCCTTCTCCGGCACGAGGCGGCCGAACCAGATCAGATCCTCACCTCCCGAACCGACCGGCCACGCTCCGAGATCGACACCGTTGGGCACGACCGCCACCGGACCGGGCGTGACGTGTTCCCAGGCCGTCGCGGTGTGCCGGCTGACCGCGACGAACGTGCCCGGGCACCCACCCGGAGTCGCCATCGCCGACTCGAGCCACGGCGTCGGCGGCGTGTGCAGCGTGCAGAGCAGCGGGGTGTGCAACATGCGGGCCATCGCTATCGGCAGGTAGTGCAGGCTGTGGTTGTGCACGACGTCGAAGGCATCGGCGGACGGTCCGGCGAGATCGAGCATCAGCGACAGGTAGGCGTGGTGGTCGCCGAGGAAGCCGTTCGACGGGGGCATCGACACGTCGCTGCGTGCGAGTTCGCTGACCTCGAAGGACGGCACCTCGAGGAACGAGGCCGGAAGTTCCGGATCGGATCCGGGTGCGGCGAAGAGCGTCACCTCGTGGCCGTCCTTGCCGAGCGCGTGAGCGAGATGCCACACGTGCGCTTCGAGTCCGCCGGCGAAGGGCTGGCGGATCGAATATCTGTTCGACGCGACGAGTGCGATGCGCAACGGCGTCATGATCTGCTCCGGCTGCTCATCGCGCGCAGGTAGATATCGCGATGGGCGCGGGCCAGCGCGCGACGTTCGTCCATACGTTGCGACCAGTCGGCTCGCGGAAGATCCCTGCTCTCGTACAGTTCTCGCACGCAACGATCGAGCGAGTCGGCTTCGAAGGTGTCCTCGTCGTAGGTGTACACCCCGCACCGACGCTGCTCGCCGTAGAAGCCGCAACTCGGCGCGATCACAGCGGTGCCGAGGTCGAAACACGCCTCGAGCCAACCCGAATGGGTTCCGAAACGGTAGGGCAGCACCGACACCGACAGATCCGAGAGGTACTGCCACAGTTCGTCGTCGGAGAAGTACGGATGCACCCGCACGTCCACCTGGGGTTGCTCGCCGTACTGCAGGATGCGGGAACCGGCTTCCGGGTTGTACCAGTACGCATTGTCGGGATCGAAGATCTCGTCGTGCACGTTGATCTGCAACACCGCATCGGGTAGCGAGCGCACGGTCTCGGCCAGCGTGTCGAGCACCGGGAACAGATCCATGTTCGCGCGCAGGCTCTTCGCGTGGACTCCCACGACGAACGGACTTTCGTCGCGACGCGGTCGCTCGAGCCAGTGCTGTTCGACGACGTGCGGATGTGGCAGGACCGTCGCCTCCCGGCCCCAGCGCAGACGGATCCGCTCGGCGGCGCCCGGCGTGAGGGTGATCAGTTCGTCCGCGGCCGGAATCAGCACGTCGAGTTGCTTGTGGTGCTCACCGGGGGTGGGATGGTGCGGGTTCCGCAGGTCGTGCACCGTGTACACGAGAGGCTTGTCGTGCTCGGCGAGTTCGGCGACGACGTCCTGCAGCTGCTCCGCGCCGATCGCGTCGAATCCGAAATGGATGTGGAAGACGTCGAATTCCTCGTGGTGGTCGCTCACCCAGCCCGGTTCGAGCATCAACGGCGGCCACCAGCCCCCGGGAACCTTGCGGCCGTCGGCGGGAACCGGATCCGTCAACCGGATCACGTCGTCGCCCTCCGGGCAGGCGAGGTGCCGGACGTAGACGTGCGACGCAGGCACCGACGCGACTCGAATCACCACAACCGACCCTCTTCTCCCTCGCGCGACATTCGCCGTACACACCGAAAGGCCGGGAACGCCGTCCCCGGCCATCGTCCGGTGCCCTGCGGCTACCCCCGCGGGACGGCCTTCACACGTCCTGACCGACTCGTCCGGTCTTCACTAGGGTGGCGGTAGGCAACGATCATCGAGCGAGAGGATTCGGTATGGGTGTGAGCTTGGCCAAGGGCGGCAACGTTTCGCTGTCGAAGGAGGCTCCGAACCTGACGGCGGTGACGGTGGGTCTCGGCTGGGACGTGCGCGCGACGACCGGCGCGGACTTCGATCTCGACGCCAGTGCACTGCTGACGAGCGAGAACGGCAAGGTCCTGTCCGACCAGCATTTCGTCTTCTACAACAACCTGCGTTCGCCGGACGGCTCCGTCGAGCACACCGGCGACAACCTCACCGGTGAGGGCGAGGGCGACGACGAGAGCGTGAACGTCGACCTCGTCGCCGTTCCCGCGGAGGTCAAGTCGATCGTCTTCCCGGTGTCGATCCACGACGCCGACGCGCGGGGCCAGTCGTTCGGTCAGGTGCGCAACGCGTTCATCCGCGTCGTCGACCGCGCCGACGGCCGGGAACTCGCCCGCTACGACCTCACCGAGGATGCGTCCACCGAGACCGCGATGGTCTTCGGTGAGCTGTACCGCCACGGTGGCGAGTGGAAGTTCCGCGCCATCGGCCAGGGCTACGCCTCCGGTCTGGCGGGCATCGCACGGGACTACGGCGTTAACGTCGGCTGAGCCGACAGGGGTCAACGTCGGCTGAAGATGGGTTTCAGCGGACGAGCTTCCACTTCTTGTCGTGCCGGTAGAAGGTCGACCGCTTGAGAGCCCGGGGGTTCGCGACCCCGTCGCGGGTGACGACTGCGGCGGGGGAACCCAACTGCATGGCCCGGCCCGTCAGCCACTTGTAGCCGCCGAACCAGCGCGGCCGGTCGATCGCGGCCCGCAGACCGGGCATCGCGGGTGTGGGTTCGACGCGGATGCCGGGCACCGTGCCGGAGAACAGGCGGGTGTCATCGACGTAGGCCTCCCCGACGAGCGCATCGCCGTTCTCACCGCACAGCAGCGCACGGCCGACGAGGGCGATACCGGCGTCGTCGCGGATGAGCGGCAACGGCTTCGCGACCCCCTGCAGGGCGACGGTGGCGGCCTTCGACCCCGTCCGCAACCCGTACGCCTCCGTGGCCGGGGTTCGTGTCTCCGGGACGTACGCGACCTCCAGGTCGAGGCGTTCGGTGCGCATCAGCCGGGTGACGGTCGCGGCGAACGCCGCGTCGTTGCCTACGAGGATCAGACGAGGGTCCTCTACCGACTCGAGATGCGCGAAGACGTCCTCGAAGTCGTCCTTCTCGGGGAGGGCAGGCGCAGACAGTGCGGTCACGGGGGTCAGCGCCAACGGCAATGGCACGTCACCGCATCTGAGCACTACCGGGGTCAACGGGTCTCCTCGAGGGGTCGGGTTCGTCGGGCTCTCGGCTGCGTCCACTGTAATGGGAAGGCGGTGGGGGAGGGCGGCGGCGACCCGCCACCGCGCGCCGCAGCTCCGGCGCTTCTGCAGTCCCGTCATTCGCGCTCGTCGGAGGGTGGACTACACTGTGGTCCCGGCTGCTGCCCGGTTGGGCAGGACCCTGCAGGCGAGACCGCCCGCACGTAGACACCTGCCTGAGGAGAGCGCGACATGCCGGCAATCGTCCTGATCGGAGCCCAGTGGGGCGACGAGGGCAAGGGCAAAGCTACCGATCTACTCGGCGGACGTCTGCAGTGGGTCGTGCGCTACCAGGGCGGCAACAACGCCGGTCACACGGTCGTGCTGCCCAACGGCGACAAGTTCGCCCTGCACCTGATCCCGTCGGGCATCCTGACGCCCGGCGTCAACAACGTCATCGGCAACGGTGTCGTGGTGGATCCGGGTGTGCTGCTCACCGAGCTCGAAGGCCTCGAGAAGCGCGACGTCGACACGTCCCGTCTGCTGCTCTCGGCCGATGCGCACCTGATCATGCCGTACCACGTGGCCATCGACAAGGTCACCGAACGCTTCCTCGGCAAGAAGAAGATCGGCACCACCGGACGCGGTATCGGCCCCTGCTACCAGGACAAGATCGCCCGCGTGGGCGTGCGGGTCGCCGACGTGCTCGACGAGAAGATCCTCACCCAGAAGGTCGAGGCCGCACTGGAATTCAAGAACCAGGTCCTCGTCAAGATCTACAACCGCAAGGCGCTCGACCCGCAGCAGGTGGTCGACGAGGTCCTCACCCAGGCCGAGGGTTTCAAGCACCGCATCACCGATACGCGCCTCGAACTGAACAAGGCGCTCGAGCGCGGCGACACGATCCTCCTCGAGGGTTCGCAGGGAACGCTGCTCGATGTCGACCACGGCACCTATCCGTACGTGACGTCGTCCAACCCCACCGCCGGCGGCGCCGCTGTCGGTTCGGGTATCGGCCCGGCGAAGATCTCGACGGTGCTGGGCATCCTCAAGGCCTACACCACCCGCGTCGGCTCGGGTCCGTTCCCGACCGAGCTGTTCGACGACCACGGCGCCTACCTCGCCAAGCAGGGTGGAGAGGTCGGTGTCACCACCGGTCGCGCCCGCCGCACGGGATGGTTCGACGCCGTCATCGCCCGCTACGCGACCCGCGTCAACGGCATCACCGACTACTTCCTCACCAAGCTCGACGTGCTGTCGGGTCTCGACACCGTGCCGATCTGCGTCGGCTACGAGGTCGACGGTGTGCGTATCGACGAGATGCCGATGACGCAGACCGACGTGCACCACGCCAAGCCGATCTACGAGGAGATGCCGGGCTGGTGGGAGGACATCACCCACGCCCGCACCTTCGAGGAGCTGCCGAAGAACGCGCAGAACTACGTGCTGCGTCTCGAGGAGCTCTCCGGCGCCTACATCTCCTGCATCGGTGTGGGGCCGGGCCGCGACGAGACGATCGTCCGGCGCGACGTCATCCGCTGACGGGGTAGCTCCCGACCCGCGCCGATTCGTCGTCGGACGGGCGCCGATCCCTCACTGCATGTTCACCGACGGTTCGCACGGACTGTGCACGCTCGTCCCGCACAGTCCGTCGGACCCCGGGGAGAACCATGTACGTGTCCCGTCGAACCCTGCTGCGCACCGTCGCGCTCGGAGCCCTCGCGGCTCCGGCGGTGGCGTGCTCGTCGGGAAGTTCCGTTGCAACGCCGAGCCTCGTCCGTGAGCGGCCGATCCTCACCCACGGTGTGGCCACCGGCGACGTGCGGGCCGACGGGGCGCTCGTGTGGGCGCGCTCGGATCGACCGGCGCGGCTCGTCGTGGAGACGGCGGCCACCGAATCCTTCACCGATCCCGTCCGACACGTGGGTGGTCTGCTGACGCCCGAGACGGACGGAACCGGCCGACTGCGGCTGACGGGACTGCCGGCCGGCGAGCAGGTGCACTACCGTGTCGTCCTCGAAGGCGAGGACGGCGCCACGTCCGAGCCGGTGACGGGTCTGTTCCGCACCGCCCCGACCGCACCCGGCGACATCAGGCTGCAGTGGTCCGGCGACACCGCCGGTCAGGGCTTCGGTATCAACCCCGACATCGGTGGGATGACGATCTTCGACACGATGGCCCGTCGCGACCCGCACCTGTTCGTGCATTCCGGCGACGTCGTGTACGCCGACAATCCGCTGAAGGAGACCGTCGAGCTGCCGGACGGCCGGATCTGGCGCAACATCGTCACCGAGGCCAAGAGTGCTGTGGCGCAGACCCTCGACGAGTACCGCGGCCAGTACGCCTACAACCTGATGGACGAGAACTATCGGCGGTTCAACTCCTCCGTCGCGCAGATCGTGCAGTGGGACGACCACGAGACCGTCAACAACTGGTACGCGGGTGAGATCCTGGATCTCGAGCAGTACACCGAGAAGAACGTGGACGTCCTGGCGGAACGAGCTTTTCGTGCCTTCCACGAGTGGCTCCCGCTCGATCCGGCGGAGGCCGTCGACGGACGCATCCACCGGGTCGTGCGGTACGGACCGCTGCTCGACGTCTTCGTACTCGACATGCGGACCTACAAGGACGCCAACGGCACCAACGTCGGCGCGGCGGGGCAGGTGCTCGGCAGCGCGCAGACGCAGTGGCTCATCGACGAACTCACCCGTTCGACCGCCACCTGGAAGATCATCGCCGCCGACCTGCCGATCGGCCTGGTCGTACCCGACGGCGATACGGCCTTCGAAGGAATCGCGAACGGGGACAACGGCGCTCCCTCGGGCCGGGAATCGGAGATCGCGCGGGTCCTGTCGGCGGTCGAGGCGCGCAGGATCACCGGCACCGTGTGGTTGACCGCCGACGTGCACTACACGGCCGCGCATCACTATTCGCCGGACCGCGCCTCGTTCACCGACTTCGACGAGTTCTGGGAGTTCGTCTCGGGACCGCTCAACGCCGGTGCTTTCGGACCCAACGAGCTGGACGGGACGTTCGGTCCCGAGGCCGTCTTCGTGCACGCGCCCCCGGCGGCGAACACCTCGCCGATGGACGGATATCAGCACTTCGGGGAGGTGTTCATCGACGGCGCGACGAAGCAGATGCGGGTGGAGTTGCTCGACTCGCGAGGGACGGTCCTGTTCCGTCAGGTGCTCGATCCACCGGCCTGATCCCGCCCGCGCGATGCGGGGCATACTGGATCGGTGATCACTCGAGCGATCGGAGCCGTGTCGCTCGTCCGCGACCTCGGGAACTGGCAGGATTCGGGGCAGTCGCATTCCCGTCGCTCCGCTCGCCCCGATCCCAGACCCGCCTACCGGGCGCTCGCGGACAGCATCCGCCTGCTCGTGCACGACGGCCGCGTCCCGCTCGGGGTCGCCCTGCCCAGCGAGCGGGAACTCGCCGCGGCGCTGTCGGTGAGCCGCACCACCGTCGCGTCCGCCTATGCGGCGCTGCGGGAAGAAGGCTATCTGCGCAGTCGGCAGGGTGCCCGCAGCACGGTCGCCGTGCCCGCTCACCGGGGCGCGGAGAACACCGGGTCCCGGATGCCGATCGGCCCGGCGATCGATCTGAGCAACGCCTCGCTGCCCGCGCCGGCAGCGGAGATCGAAGCGGCGTATGCCGCGGCGCTGCGGTCGATGTCGACCTATCTGGACTCGCACGGCATGGAACCGATAGGGGTGTCGGTGCTGCGCGAGGTCATCGCCCGCCGCTACCGCGAGCGTGGACTGCCCACCTCGCCCGACCAGATCATGGTCACCTCCGGGGCGCAGCACGCGATGCGCCTGCTGCTCGGTGTGCTCGACGACCCCGGCGACCGGGTGGTCGTCGACCACCCCACCTATCCCAATGCGCTCGAAGCGATCCGCCGCTACGGCGCGCGCCCGGTGCCGGTTCCGGTGCGCCCGGAGAACGGCCCGCACGGCGGCTGGGATCTCGACGGTGTCGCCAGTGCAGTCCGGCAGACCGCGGCGCGCACCGCCTTCCTCGTCCCCGACTTCCACAACCCCACTGGCCTGTGCCTCGACGAGGACGGCCGCGCCGAACTGGCCCGCATCATGCGCGACACGCGGACCACGCTCGTCGTCGACGAGTCGATGGTCGATCTCTGGCTCGACGCCCCGCCGCCGCCTCCCGTCGCAGCCATGCCTGCCGGCGCGTCGGTGGTGACGGTGGGTTCGACGGCGAAGTCGCTGTGGGGTGGCCTGCGGGTGGGATGGATCCGCGCCGACCGCGACACGATCGTCCGGCTGGCCGGGGCACGGACTGCGGTCGACCTGGGCACGCCTGTCATGGAACAGCTCGCGGCCGCGCATCTGCTCTCCGAAGTCGACGAACTGCTCGAACGTCGCCGCGCCGCGTTGAGGGAACGACGCCGTGCGCTGTGCGCAGCCTTGGACCGGCGGTTGCCCGACTGGGAGTACACGCCGGGCCAGGGCGGGATGTCGTTGTGGGCGCGGATGCCCGAGCCGGTGTCGACCTCGCTGGCTGCCGCCGCGCCGTCCCACGGTGTGCTGCTCTCCGCCGGTCCGCGCTTCGGTGTGCAGGGTGCGTTCGAACATTTCGTGCGTCTGCCGTACACGCAGGATGTCGAGGTCCTCGACGACGCCGTCGAGGCGATGGCCGCCGCCTACGAGCAGGTCGCCTCCGGGCGCACACCCGACGAGGCGCGGCTCGTCGTCTGATCCTGTGCGCCAGGACGATCGTCGGAGCGTCGGCGGGCTCGGGCTGCCGGATCAGACCCAGAGGGTGTCGATGTCGGTGGCCTCGGCCGCCGGACCGACCGGCTCGCCGGCGGGGGTGCGGGAGAAGCGCGGCGCCGGTGCGTGCTGCACGACGCCGTCGATCTCGATCAGCGACCCGCGTGCGACGAGATGCTCGTTCTTCTCCGCCTCGGCCCAGGTGAGGACCGGGGAGACGCAGGCATCGGTACCGAGGAAGATCTCGGTCCACTCGTCGCGGGTCTTCGACAGGAATTTGTCGGTGAAGATCTTCTTCATCTCCGCCCAGCGGGAAGTGTCGAGCTGGTGCGGCAGGTCGGCCGGATCGAGCTCGAGGCCCTGCAGCAGCAGCGCGTAGAACTGCGGCTCGATGGAACCGACGGCCATGTACTTGCCGTCCTTGGTCTCGTAGACCTCGTAGAACGGGGCGCCGGTATCGAGCATGTTGACGCCGCGCTCGTCCGACCACGCGCCGCGACCGCGGAACGCCCACATCATGTGCGAGAGAGCGAGGGCGCCGTCGACCATCGCCGCGTCCACGACCTGGCCCTTGCCGGAGGTCTGACGCTCGACGAGGGCGGACAGGATGCCGAAGACGAGGAACATCGAACCGCCACCGAAGTCGCCGACCATGTTCAGCGGCGGCACCGGACGCTCGCCCTGGCGGCCGATGGCGTGCAGGACGCCGGTGAGGGAGATGTAGTTGATGTCGTGGCCGGCGGCGTTGGCGAGCGGGCCCTCCTGGCCCCAGCCGGTCATGCGGCCGTAGACGATGCGCGGGTTGCGCTCGAGGACTACGTCCGGTCCGAGGCCGAGTCGTTCGGTGACGCCGGGACGGAAGCCCTCGATGAGGACGTCGGCGCGCTCGAGCAGGGTCAGGACCTTCTCGATGTCGGCGGAATCCTTGAGGTTGGCCTCGACGATGCGACGGTTGCGCTGAATCGGATCGCGCTGTCCCTCCGGCGGGATCTCGCCGGGGCGCTGCACGATGACGACATCGGCGCCGAGATCGGCGAGCAGGGTCGCGGCGTGCGGGCCGGGACCGAGACCCTTGAACTCGACGACGCGGACACCCGCGAGCGGACCCTTCTTCTCAACAGCTTCAGCGGACACTCGACGAACCTCGCTCCGATGTGTAGGGACTGTCGCAACGGAGAGTACCTTAGCGAACGTTCAGAATATGGCTCCGGTTGCTGGGGTTCCGGTCGTCGGGAGTGGATCACTCCTCGTAGAGGTCGGCCTCGCTCAGTCCGGTCGCCTCGAAGGCCTCGCCGAGATCGGTGTGGCGGACGACGGTGACCACCTGGTCGTCGACCACCCGGAAGGCGATCGCCTCGTCGCGAGGACCCGGATCGGACGCCCAGGTCACCGTCTCCTCGACCACCACGATTCCGTGGTGGACGAACAGGCGGCCTGGTTGCAGCGTGACCCCTGCCGTCGTCGCCCACTCGCGCAGTTCGTCGAGTCCTTGGTCGGGATCGTCGTCGGGGGTGGGGAGCACGATGTCGTCGCTCGACAACTGCACGAGCGTGTCGATGTCGTTGCTGTTCACAGCGTCGTGCCAGGCCAGGACCGTAGCGATCTCCGAAGTACTCATGATCGAGAGCCTAGTCGCCGGATCGCCGAGGTGGGGGCGTGAATCCGCCGAATCCGCTGTCGCACTCGGGCGCTCCGGAGCACAGTGGACGTATGACGATCACCGGCCAACTCGTGAGCTTCGTCCCGAGCACCGACCTCGACGTCTCGGAGATGTTCTACGTCGACACCCTGCGCTTCCGGAAGCTCTCCCGCGACCCCTTCGCGCTCGTCCTCGACGGAGGCGGCGGCGCACCGGTCCGGGTGACCCTCGTGCAGTCGCGCGAGGAGACCGGCTACACCGTGCTGGGCTGGCGGGTATCCGATCTGGACGGCACCGTCGAACGACTGCGCGAGCACGGCGTGGAGTTCATCCGGTACAACGGCATGGATCAGGACGACCACGACGCGTGGACCGCACCCGACGGTATGCGGGTCGCATGGTTCCGCGACCCGCACGGCAACGTCCTGTCGTTGCTCGAACACCGCACCTGACGCGGCCTCAGCTTGCGAAGGCACCCCACAGGAAGCCGGCGAACAGCACCGCGAAGCCACCCATCTCACCGACGATCAGCGCGGCCATCGCCGGACCCGTCCCGCGCACCGGATGCGCGAACTGATTCGTGGTGTCGCGCAGCGCACCGTGCACGACATAGCTCGCGATCGCGCCGACGAAGAACACCACGATCACCGCGGCCGCGGCGAGGTTCACTGCGGTGGGCCACGCGCTGAGCTCGACGAACACCGCGACCAGCAGCGTCGCGAAGGAATACATCAGGGCCGATCGGTGGGCGATGTCGACGTACGGGTGCGCGAGGTGGTCGTCGGACGTCGCCATCTGCCGGTACTTCCACACGCCGAGAGCGAGCGCAAGAAGGAAGACCGCACCCGCGGCCGTCAGTGTCAGTTCGGTGTCGACTCCCAGGACCATCCCGCCAGTATGGACGCATCACCTCAACTGCAGCCGCTGGTGTTCCCACAGGACGGGCAGGCGTGGCACGACCCGGCCCGTTGCATCTTCACTCCGCACTGCATGCAGTACGGCGCGTCCGGATTCGACGGTGACGGAGCAGCGAGACCACCCGGGGAGGACGTGCTCGCGCTGCTCGTGCTGTGCGTGCCCCGCGGCGCGGTCGCCGGCGGATCGGGCTCACGCACCGGCGGCGTGCTCGTGTACGGCGTGAGCGTGGGGGTGTCGGGCACCGAACGCTCGGCGCCGGTGAGGATGCCCAGTTCGGCGCGCTCGTCGGGTTCGAGATAGTCGATCGCCAGTCGCCGGAAGATGTAGTCGAGGATCGACGTGGCGATCCGCAGATCCGGATCGTCGGTGATCCCGGCCGGCTCGAAACGCGTACTCGTGAAGGCCCGGACGAAGGTGCGCAACGGGACCCCGTACTGCAGACCGTAACTGACCGACATCGAGAAGGCGTCCATGATGCCGGCGAGCGTCGAGCCCTGTTTGGACACGCGCAGGAACATCTCGCCGGGACGCCCGTCGTCGTACTCACCGATCGTGACGAAGCCCTTGCAGTCCGCCACCCGGAACTCGAACGTCCGAGAAGTGCGGGTGCGCGGGAGCCGCTCGCGGCGAGGCGCCGTGGACGGAGCCGCTTCTGCGACAGCAGGGCGCGACGCCGTCGACAACGGTTGTCCCAGTTTGCAGTTGTCACGGTAGATCGCAAGGGCCTTCACGCCCAGGCGCCACGCGTCGACATACATGTCGGCGATGTCGTCGACGGTCGCGGACTCGGGCAGGTTCACCGTCTTGGAGATCGCACCCGACAGGAAGGGCTGCACCGCGGCCATCATCGCGACGTGGCCGCGCGGCGAGATGACGTTGTCGCCCATGGACGTCGCGAACACCGGTGCGTGCTCGTCGCGCACGTGCGGCGCACCGGCGAGATCGTGATGCAGATCGAGGTGCGCCACGATATCGGCGACCTCCGACGGGCTGTAACCCAGACGCGACAGTGCGCGCGGCACACTGCGATTGACGATCGTGAGGCTGCCGCCGCCGACGAGCTTCTTGGTCTTCACCAACGCCAGATCCGGTTCGATCCCGGTGGTGTCGCAATCCATCGCGAGCCCGATCGTGCCGGTCGGTGCGAGCACGCTGACCTGGCTGTTGCGCACACCGTGGGCAGAGCCGTCGGCCACGGCGCGGTCCCACGCCTGTCGTGCCGCATCGAGCACGTCGGCCGGTGCGAGATCGGCGTCGATGTCATCGAGTGCGCCACGATGCTTGCCCAGCACGTCGAGCATCGGCGCGCGGTTCTCGTCGAAACCGTCGAACGGTCCGAGGCGCCTCGCCATGTCCGCCGACACGGCGTAGGCGTGACCGGTCATCAGGGCGGTGATCGCCGCAGCCGTCGCGCGTCCGGCCTCGCTGTCGTAGGGCAGGCCCGAAGCCATGAGCAGCGCACCGAGGTTGGCGTAACCGAGCCCGAGCTGCCGGAACCGCCGCGACGTCTCACCGATCCGCTCGGTGGGGTAGTCGGCGCGGCCGACGAGGATTTCCTGCGCGGTGAGCATCACCGCCACGGAGTGACGGAAACCGTCGACGTCGAAGGTGCCGTCCTCGCGCAGGAAGGTCAGCAGATTCAGGCTCGCGAGGTTGCAGGCCGAATCGTCGAGATGCATGTACTCCGAGCAGGGATTCGACGCGTTGATCCGGCCGGTCGCGGAGGCGGTGTGCCAGGCATTGATCGTCGTGTCGTACTGGATGCCCGGGTCGGCGCACTCCCAGGTGGCGGCGGCGGTGCGCTGCAACAACTCTCGCGCGCGGACAGTCCGGACCGTCTCGCCGGTCGTCACGGTACGCAGCGGCCACTCGGCGTCGGCCACCACCGCGTGCATGAACTCGTCGGTCACGCGCACCGAGTTGTTCGCGTTCTGGTACTGCACCGAATGGATGTCGGTGCCGTCGAGGCCCATGTCGAAACCGGCCTCGGCGAGCACCCGCGCCTTGCGTTCCTCGATCGCCTTGCAGTCGACGAACTCCTCGATGTCGGGATGGTCGACGTCGAGGATCACCATCTTCGCGGCCCGCCGGGTCTTGCCGCCGGACTTGATGGTGCCGGCGGAGGCGTCGGCGCCGCGCATGAAGCTGACCGGCCCCGATGCGCTTCCGCCACCGGTCAGCGGTTCGGCCGACGAGCGGATCCGGGAGAGGTTCACCCCGGCGCCCGACCCGCCCTTGAAGATCACCGCTTCCTGCCGGTACCACTCGAGGATCGAGTCGATGCTGTCGTCGACCGACAGAATGAAACACGCGCTGGCCTGCTGCGGAGTGTTCGGCACCCCGATGTTGAACCAGACGGGACTGTTGAACGAGGCCCGCTGGTGGATCAGCAGATAGGTCAGCTCGGCGGCGAACGCCTCCGGATCGTCGAGATGACCGTCGGTGTGCCCCCACGCCGTGATCGTGTCGACGATGCGCGCGATCACGTCGCGCAACGAGTGCTCACGATCCGGGTGTCCGAGCTGCCCGCGGAAGTACTTCTGCGTGACGATGTCGGTGGCGTTCTGCGACCAGAAGGCAGGAAACTCCACATCGGTTTGCTCGAAGACGACACGACCGGTGCCGTGGTGGACGATCCGCGCGTCGCGGCGCTGCCACTCCACCGCCTCGGCGGGATCGACACCGGGCGTCGTGAAGTACCGGACGTCGCCGCGCACCGCGGCGGCTGCGGCGTCCGATGCACTCTTCGGGCTGCTGTGAGGCCTGGTACTGCTCATCGCGTCCTCCCGGGGGCGTGGACCGGTGGCACATATAGTCCCACCATGCTGCCACCGCGTCCCGGTACTCCGCTGTCTTCCGCCCGCTCGACCCGCCCGGTGGCGCCGTGAGTGCCGGCGGCGAACTGCTCGTCGGGCTGGCGATCCTCGTCGGCCTGCTCGGGATCGTGCTGCCGGTCCTGCCCGGCGTCCTGCTGATCTTCGGCGCGATCGCCGTATGGGCGTTCCTCACGGGAGGCACCACCGCATGGATCGTGCTGGGCGTCGCGGCGGTGGCGCTGCTGGTCACCGGCATCGTGAAGTACACCTGGCCCGGCAAGCGACTGCAGCAGGCCGGGGTGCCGAACCGCTCGTTGATCCTCGCCGGTCTGCTCGGCATCGTCGGGTTCTTCGTCGTCCCCGTCGTCGGGCTGTTCCTGGGCTTCCTGCTCGGCATGTACTTGTCGGAGGTGCAGCGGCATCGCACCCACCGCGACGCGTGGGTCTCGACGGTCGCGGCGACCAAGGCGGTCGCGTTGTCGATCCTCGTCGAACTGTTCGGCGGACTCGTCGCGGCGTCGGTGTGGCTGGGCGCCGTCCTGTTCACCTGAGCGCACCCGGAAAGCCGAGCAGACCCGAAAGCGAGGAGGGACCCATCCGCGCGGATGGGTCCCTCGTCGTTCGTGCAGTTCAGGCTGCTGTCACGCCTTGTGCGGCTCGCTCGCGCGGAACATGTCCTCGCGCTCGACGACCTTCACGCGCTCGCGGCCCTCGGCCTCACCGAGGCTGCGCTCGTGCGCATCGAGGCGGTACCAGCCCTGCCAGGTGGTGTACGGCAGCTGCTTGTCCTCGAGGAACTTCACGATCGCGTCCTCGGACGGATCCTCGGGGGTGTTCAGCCGACCGGCGGCCCGGTCCTCGAGCAGGTTCGCGACGGTCTCGTTCGCATCGCCCTTGGTGTGACCGATCAGGCCGACGGGACCGCGCTTGATCCAGCCGGTGACGTAGGTGTACGGCATGAACCGGTCGGGACCCTCGGCGCTTTCGTCGGCGAGCACCCGTCCGGCCTCGTTCGGCACGGTGCCGGCCTGCTCGTCGAAGGGCAGCTTGGCGATGTTCTGCGAGAGGTAGCCGACCGCGCGGTAGACGGCCTGGACCTCCCAGTCGTTGAACTTGCCGGTGCCGCGCACGTTGCCGGTGCCGTCGAGCTCGGTGCGCTCGGTGCGCAGACCGACGACCTTGCCGTCCTCGCCGAGGATCTCGTGCGGGGACTCGAAGAAGTGCAGGAACAGCTTGTGCGGACGGTTGCCCACATCGCGGATCGCCCAGTCCTGCAGGGTGTTGGCGACCATGTCGACCTGCTTGGAGTTACGCCGTGCCTGCTCGGAGCCCTCGTCGTAGTCGATGTCCTCGGGGTCGACGATGACCTCGATGGTCGGGGAGTGGTCGAGTTCGCGCAGCTCGAGCGGCGTGAACTTGGCCTGCGCCGGACCACGGCGACCGAAGACGTGCACCTCGACGGCCTTGTTGTTCTTCAGACCCTCGTAGACGTTCGGCGGGATCTCCGTCGGCAGCAGCTCGTCGCCGGTCTTGGCGAGCACGCGGGCGACGTCGAGCGCGACGTTGCCGACACCGAGGACGGCGACCTTCTCCGCCTCGAGCGGCCAGGTGCGCGGCACGTCGGGGTGACCGTCGTACCAGGACACGAAGTCGGCGGCGCCGTAGCTGCCGTCGAGGTCGATGCCGGGGATGTTCATCGCGCGGTCCGCGTTCGCGCCGGTCGAGAAGATCACCGCATCGTAGAAACGCTGCAGGTCGTCGAGGTTGAAGTCGCTGCCGTAGTCGAGATTGCCGAGCAGGCGGATCTGCGGCTTGTCGAGCACCTTGTGCAGGGCGGTGATGATGCCCTTGATACGCGGGTGGTCGGGCGCGACGCCGTAGCGGATCAGACCGAACGGCGCCGGCATGCGCTCGAACAGGTCGATGCTGACCCCGGGATCCTGCGCAGTGTCGGACTTCATGAGTGCGTCGGCGGCGTAGATACCGGCAGGGCCGGCACCCACGATCGCGACGCGAAGGGGACGAGTTTGATCGGTCATCAGGGGATCAACTACCTCTTCGGTGTGCGGACGGACATATCCAGCTTAAATTAAGGCTGCCCTCAGTGGGCTCGGCGCAGGTCGCGCGGGGATGACGGCGAAGGAGGATGAATCGAGCCGTCGAGCGAATCGCTTCAGCGACAACACATGTGGGCACCCATACGACACAGGTCGACGGCGAGGCGTCGAACGAGCTGCGTGGTGGCCATGCGACAATTCCTACCTCGAGAGGGTTTTTAGGGCAAATGCGGTCGTGACGGGCTGCGACCTCGCGCCCACTAGGATCGGGCGCATGGCCAAGCGCGGAGCCCCCGAACCCGAACCCGATCCCGGCCCGGATCCCGACGGTCCCACCAGTAGCAGCATAGGGCCTTTCCTCGGAGCCCTCGCGGTCCTGGTGGTGCTCGTCCTCGTCGTCTTCGGCGCACAGCTCTTCTCCCCGGCGGGCGACGACCTCACCGAGGACGAGATGGTGCGCCGCGCCGTCACCGACTACGTCTCCGCGCACAACGAGAACGACGGACCGATCCTCGACCGGCTGCGGTGCAGCGATCTGCCCGCCGAGGAAGCACCGCTCGCGGACGTCGAGGGACGCGTGGAGCTGCAGGCCACGCAGAACATCGCCGTGGACGGCGATCGGGCCACCGTCGACGTCCGGACCGGCCTCGACGGGGAGACGCAGACCGAGACGTGGCAGGTCGTCCGCATCGACGACGTGTGGCGGATCTGCCGGTTCTGACGTGTCGCCGTGCGTATACGAAGCGGTGCCCGCGTGTACGTCACAGTCCGACCTGTGAAAATATGTCCCGGTGAGCTACGCAGGTGATATAACGCCGCAGCAGGCATGGGACCTGCTGCAAGGTGATCCGGATGCCGTGCTCGTCGATGTGCGTACCGAAGCCGAGTGGAAATACGTCGGGGTCCCCGAGACCTCGTCGCTCGGTCGCCGGACCGTGTTCATCGAGTGGGTTCGTTACCCCGACGGCGCCCCCAACCCGAACTTCGTCGAGGATCTGAGGGCAGCGGGTATCGGCGGCGGACCGGTGATCTTCCTGTGTCGCTCGGGGCAGCGCTCCATCGGAGCGGCCACGGCCGCCACCGCTGCGGGCCTGACCCCCGCCTACAACGTTCTCGAAGGATTCGAAGGCGCTCTCGACGGCGAAAGCCATCGCGGTGCCGAGGGCTGGCGGGCCGCGGGCCTGCCGTGGAGGCAGTCGTGAGTTCCATCCCCCAGGGCGGCGCGTTCGACAAGGCGCTGCCCGCCACCGTTCGCCCCGCCACGCTCGGCGTGCGCGGCGGCACCCTCCGATCCGGTTTCGAGGAGACCTCCGAGGCCCTTTACCTCAACTCCGGGTTCGTCTACGAGTCGGCCGAGGCCGCCGAGGCCGCTTTCACCGGCGACGTCGACCATTTCGTCTACTCCCGCTACGGCAACCCCACGGTGAAGATGTTCGAGGAGCGCCTGCGCCTGCTCGACGGTGCCGAGGGGGCGTACGCCACCGCGTCCGGCATGTCCGCGGTGTTCACCGCGCTCGCCGCGTTGCTCGGCAAGGGCGACCGTCTCGTCGCGGCACGCAGCCTCTTCGGTTCGTGCTTCGTCGTGTGCAACGAGATTCTGCCCCGCTGGGGCGTGGAGACGGTGTTCGTCGACGGCGAGGATCTCGACCAGTGGGAGAAGGCACTGTCGGTGCCCACCACCGCGGTCTTCTTCGAGACCCCCTCGAACCCCATGCAGACCCTCGTCGACGTGCGTCGCGTCTCCGAGATGGCACATGCGGCGGGCGCGAAGGTGGTGCTGGACAACGTCTTCGCCACCCCGCTGCTGCAGCGCAGCCTCGATCTCGGTGCCGACATCGTCGTCTACTCCGGCACCAAACACATCGACGGTCAGGGCCGCGTGCTCGGCGGAGCGATCCTCGGACCCGCCGACTACATCGACGGGCCGGTGCAGAAGCTCATCCGCCACACCGGGCCGTCGCTGAGCCCGTTCAACGCGTGGACGCTGCTCAAGGGTCTCGAGACCATGCCGGTGCGGTTGCGCGCCTCGGTCGATTCGGCGCTGCGCATCGCGCAGTTCCTCGAATCGCAGGATGCGGTGCGCTGGGTCAAGTACCCGTATCTCGAGTCGCACCCGCAGTACGAACTCGCGAAGTCGCAGATGAGTGGCGGTGGCACGATCATCACGTTGGAGCTCGACGCCCCCGAGGGCGAGGGCAAGAAGCGTGCCTTCGAGCTGCTGAACAAGCTGCGCATCGTCGACATCTCGAACAATCTCGGCGACTCCAAGTCGCTCATCACCCACCCGGCGACCACCACCCACCGGGCGATGGGACCGGAGGGCCGGGCCGCGATCGGTTTGTCCGACGGCGTGGTGCGACTGTCCGTGGGCCTCGAGGATCCCGAGGATCTGCTCGAGGATCTCCAGCAGGCGCTGTCCTGACCTGGGACGCCGTGAGCTACGCTGCGGGTGTCCTGCCGATCCGGTAGGGCACCCGCTGCGTTTTCGGTGAAGCCGGTGAGATTCCGGCGCTGTCCCGCAACTGTAAGTCCCGATACGGGGTGAGCCAGGTCGGCCGGCGCGGAGGGTCCGTACGTACTGGTCCTCGGACGAAGGACGGTGGCGTGCCGCAACCGCCTGTTGCAGCCGTGCTGTTTTCGTCCTCCGAACAACGGAGGATGGCTGTGCCACTCGACAACCACCGACGGCTGCTCGCCGCCGGACTGACCGCTTTCGCGCTCCTCGCCGCAGGGTGCTCGAGCAGCGACGATTCGTCACCGTCCGGTGACACCGACACCACCTCCGCGGACGTCCCGCAGGCCATCGTGTCGCTGAGCCCCACCAGCACGGAGATGCTCTACGCCGTCGGTGCCGGCGACCAGGTGGTCGCGGTCGACGACCGATCCGATTATCCGGCCGACGCGCCCGTCACCGATCTGTCGGGGTACACCCCCAACGTCGAGGCGATCCTCGGTTACGAACCCGACCTGGTCGTCGCCAACGCCGATACCGCCGATCTCGTTGCGGGACTCGAACAGGCCGGTGTCGAGACGCTGATCCTTCCCGCGGCCGAGAACCTGGACGACACCTACGCCCAGATCGAGCAGCTGGGAGCCGTCACCGGACACGTCGGCGACGCCGCCGAACTCGTGGCGCAGATGAAGACGGACATCGACGAGATTCTCGCCGGCCTCCCCGAACGGGAGACCCCGCTGACCTACTACCACGAGCTCGACAACACCTTCTACACCGTCACCGACGACACCTACATCGGCGAGATCTACTCGATGCTGGGGCTGACCTCGATCGCGACCGGCGGCGACGGCTACCCGCAGCTGTCCGCCGAGTACGTCCTCGAACAGAACCCCGACGTGATCTTCCTGGCCGACGGCCAGTGCTGCGGCGTCACGCCCGAGGTCGTCGCGGAACGTGCCGGATGGGGCGAGCTCACCGCTGTCCGGGACGGCCAGGTCTACGTCCTCGACGAGGACATCGCCAGTCGCTGGGGTCCGCGCGTCGTGGACCTGATGCGTGAGGTCGCCCGGATCGTCGGCACCATCCCCGCGGCCCAGCCCACGCCTTGATCTCTCTGTCGCGACGCAGTACCCGCGCCCTGCCACCCGGCGGTGCGCGGGTACTGCCGCGCAACGCGCTCGCGCTGACCGGCGCGGTGCTCGTCCTGTTCGCCGCGATGCTGGTCGGGATCCTCGTCGGACCGGCCGGTCTCACCCCGGGCGGGGTGCTGCTCGACATCGCCGACCGCCTGCCGCTCGTCGACGTCGACTCCGGGTTGAGCACGCGTCAGCAGGCGATCCTGTGGAACATCCGGATGCCGCGCGTCGTGCTCGGGGTGCTGGTCGGTGCGATGCTGGCCATCGCCGGTGCGGCCTACCAAGGGGTCTTCCGCAATCCGCTCGCCGATCCCTATCTGCTCGGGGTCTCCAGCGGCGCCGGTCTCGGTGCCACCCTCGCCATCGTCGTGGGCGGCGCGGCCGGGTTCGCCGGTGTCCCGATCGCGGCCTTCGCCGGGGGCCTGCTCGCCGTCGGCGCGACGTATTCGCTCGGCCGCACCGTCGGCGGCAGCCGCTCGGAAGTCGTCATCATCCTCGCCGGTGTCGCCGTCGCGGCCTTCGCCAACGCGATCCAGACGTTCTTCATGCAGCTGCACGACGACACCCTGCGGCAGGTGTACTCGTGGATGCTCGGCCGCCTGTCCACCGACGGTTGGTCCGACGTCGTCGTGGTCCTGCCGTACGTCGTGGTCACCGTCGCGATCATCGCGCTGCATCGGCGCACACTCGATGTCATGGCGGTCGGCGACGTCGAAGCCGCGAGCCTCGGGATCAACCCGGCGCGCGTGCGGCTGCTGCTCGTCTGCGTCGCGACCCTCGGAACCGCGGCCGTCGTCTCGGCGAGCGGTCTCATCGGGTTCGTCGGCATCGTCGTCCCCCACGCGGTCCGGCTGCTCGCCGGACCCGGCCACCGTCTCCTGCTGCCGCTGTCGCTGCTGGTGGGTGCGTCCTTCCTCGTCCTCGCGGACGTCCTGGCCCGCACCGTCATGTCGCCCGCCGAACTGCCGATCGGTGTCGTCACCGCGGCGATCGGGGCGCCCTTCTTCCTCGTCGTGCTCAGACGGAGCCGAGGTGTCCGATGAAGAGCGATGTTCTCACCACCCCGACCATGACGGTGTCGTGCCGGCAGCTCAGCGCCGAACGCGGTGGCGTCGAGGTGCTGCACGGGATCGACCTGAACGTCACCGCCGGCTCCTGGCTATCGCTGGTCGGACCCAACGGGTCGGGCAAGACCACCCTGCTGCACGTCCTCGCCGGTCTCGTGCCGGCCACCGGTCACCTGCAGGTCGCCGACATCGTGCCGGGGCGCGCCGGACGTCGGGACATGGCACGCGCGGTCGCGCTGATGCCGCAACGCCCCGTGGTGCCGGAAGGTGTCACCGTCAGGGAACTGATCCATCTCGGCCGCACCCCGCACATCCCGCGCTTCGGATCCGAGACCGCGCACGACCGCGAGGTGGTGGACCGGATCGTAGAACGGCTCGAGCTCGAAGCGTTCGCACCGCGACTCGCGACCGAACTGTCCGGCGGTGAGCTGCAGCGCGTCGTGCTCGCACGCGCTCTCGCCCAGCAACCGCGGGTGCTGCTCCTCGACGAACCCACCAGCGCACTCGACATCGGACACCAGCAGCAGGTACTCGAACTCGTCGATTCGATGCGCACCGAAGGCGACCTCACCGTCATCGCCGCGATGCACGACCTGACCTCCGCCGCCCAATACGGGGAACGGCTCGTACTGCTCGATCGCGGGCACGTCGTCGCCGACGGAGCGCCCGACGACGTCCTCACCGCCGAACGCATCGCGCAGGTCTACGGCGCCCGCGTCGAGATCCTCGACCGCCCGGCGGGTCGCGCCGTCCTCCCGCTCCGCGACAGCACGAAGGACCGCTGATGGAGGTCGTGCTCCTGGGAACCGGCGCGGCGGACGGGTGGCCGAACCCGTTCTGCACGTGTGCATCCTGCGCGGATGCCGCGCGTCGCGGCGAGATCCGCGGGCAGACCGCGGCACTCGTCGACGATGTGCTGATGCTCGACTGCGGTCCTGAGGCGCCCCGCGCAGCCGTGCGGCACGGCAGGTCGCTGGCGCAGGTGCGGCATATCCTCCTGACCCACGCCCATGCAGATCATCTGGGCCCGCAGGCATTGTTGTTCCGGTCGTGGGTGGCCGCCGGCGTCGAACTCGATGTGATAGGTCCCGCCGACGCGCTCGACACCTGTAGACCCTGGGTGGCTCCCGACGCGCCGGTGCGTTTCGTTCCGGTCGAGCCGGGGGACTCGCTCACCGTCGGCGACTACTCGGTGCGCGTTCTTCCCGCACGGCACAAGGTCTTCCGCGACGGCGACGCGGTGCTGTACGACCTGTCGGGCCCGGGCGGGTCGCGGTTGCTGTGGGCGTGCGACACCGGGATGTGGCTCGCCGAGTGGTTCGAGGCCGTGCGCGACGCCCGGTTCGACGCGGTATTCCTCGAGGAAACCTCCGGCGACCGTTCCGAACTGTCCGAGGGTCACCTCGGCCTGCCCGAGTTCGGCGCGATGGTGGATGGTCTGCGCGGTGTCGGTGCCGTCACCGAGAACACCGAGGTGGTCGCAGTGCATCTGGGCCACCACAATCCGCCCATCGACGAACTGCGGAATCGTCTGCAGCAGGTGGATGCTCGTCCCGGTCGTGATGGTGAGGTGGTCCACGTGGGTGAAGGGACTCCGGTCGTGCCGCATCGGACGCTGGTTCTCGGGGGAGTGCGGTCGGGCAAGTCGCGGCACGCCGAGGAACTACTCGCGTCCTGCCCGTCCGTCACCTACGTCGCCACCGGCGGGACACGAGAGGGTGACGCGGAGTGGGCGGAACGTGTTGCACTGCACCGGGAAAGACGTCCCGGTTCATGGTCGACGGTGGAGACGGTCGATGTCGCCGAGGTGCTGTGCACCGCTACGGAACCGCTGCTGATCGATTGTCTCGGAACGTGGTTGACGGCACGGCTCGATATCCACGGTGTCTGGGATGGTGGCGACCTCGACCCTGTCCACTCCGATGTGGACGAGTTGATCGCGGCGTGGCGGAAGTGTGCGGTGCCGGTGGTCGCCGTGAGCAACGAGGTCGGTAGCGGAGTGGTGCCCGCGACCTCTTCGGGCCGATTGTTCCGCGACATGCTCGGCCGGCTCAATGCGCGGGTCGCGGAGGCCAGTGAGTCGGCAACTCTCGTGGTGGCGGGGATTCCCATTTCTCTGAAATCGGATTGATACCTGTTCTTCTCGTAACGCTGCGGACAACCCCGGCAGAGGTGAATTCCGGAAAGTGGTGCGTCAGGCGAGCAGTCGGTAAAGACCGATCAGCCCCACCACGACGATCACCGCCCGCAGCGCGACCGGCGACAGGCGTCGGCCGTAGTGCGAGCCGAGATAGCCACCGATCAAAGAACCCACCGCGATCAGTGCGGCCACGGTCCAGTCGATCCGGTCGAACGCCACCAGGATGTACGCGCACGCTGCCACGACGTTCACCACCAGCGACAGCAGATTCTTCACCGCGTTCTGTCGCTGGATGTGGTCGTGCAGCAACGCTCCGAACAAACCCATGAGCAGAATGCCCTGCGCCGCCGTGAAATAGCCGCCGTAGATGCCGACGGCGAAAGTGCCGACGACGAGCAGTGTCATCCGCACCGGTCCGAGGTGGCCGTCGGCGTCGCCGCCGGTTCTGCGGGCCACCCACGCCTGGATCTTCGGCTGGAACACGACGAGGGTAAGGGCCAGGAGGAGCAGGATGGGTACGACCGTCTCGAAGACGGTCTCAGGCAGGTGGAGCAGGAGCCACGCTCCTACCAGTGCCCCGCAGAACGACGCCGGGATCTGCCATCGCAGCCGCTCCCATTGCCCGCGCAGCTCGCGCCGATACCCCCAGGTGCCTGACACACCTCCAGCGACCAGGCCGATCGCGTTGGACATCGTCGCGGTCACCGGGGGCACACCGAACGCGACGAGCGTCGGGAAGGTGATGAGAGTGCCGGATCCGACGAGGGAGTTGATCGCTCCGGCGCCCAGTCCGGCCAATGCGACGAGGAAGAGTTCGAGCGGGGTCACCGAGGCGAGTCTACGGCGTGCCGAAACCGACCTTGTCGTCGATGTCGGGGCACCACGTCGACATCGACATCGGTCTCGACGAGGGACGGTATTTCCGCCACGGTGAGAGAAAGCCTTTCCGCGGCGTGCCGCACTCCGTAGCTTGAGCCGCGACCATCCAGAGCGACCGAGAGACCTGGCTCTACGACGTCGCAGCACCCCCCGTACGCGGGTGCGGGTGCTACCGCCGGGACCCACGTCTGCACCCTCGCTTTCCCACACCCCGCATTCCCGAAAGGCCCATTCCGATGGCTCCCGCCCACAGGACGTCGCCGTGAGCACGTCCACCCGGGCACGACAGTCGAAGCGGTCGAGGCGTACCGGGCAGCGTTCCGTCCGTCGCCGATCCTGAGGAAGCCCTACGTGGTGGTCTCGGCCGACGCGGTGGTTGCCGACGACGACGCCACCACACGCGAGTTGGCGTCGACCTACGGGCATTGGACGCACAGCATCCGCTCGGGTCACGGCGCGATCCCGTACCCGGACCCAGAGACCACCCCGCCGCTGACCGACGAGGAGCGAGCCCTCGTCGACGACCGCATCGTCACCCAGTTCGTGGGGGCGCCGAGCTCGGTGGCGGAGCGTCTCGACACCCTCCGCCGAGTGACGGACGCCGACGAACTCGTCGTCACCTCGGTCACCCACGGCCACGAGGACCGTCTGCGTTCCTACGAACTGCTGGCCCGCGAATGGGGATTGGCGCGGGTCCGCGCCGCGTGATCGTTCGTCGAGACCGGTGTTGTTGTCGATAACTCGCGAGAAATCGACAACAACACCGGTCTCGATTCGGCGCGTCTGGGGATAACGTCGAAAGTTCTCCACAGACGGCGGATTCGGGGTACCGGGAACGCAGGAGACCGGGCACGCTCGCGCTCATGGTCGACTTCCACGAACCGTTCGCCGGCACCGATGCACTGGCGGCCGGATCGGTGACGCGGTATCAACTTCGGCACCACTTCGTGAAGCTTCATCGCAATGTGTACGTCGCTCCGGGAGTCGAAGCGACCGCGCTGCTACGCGCGAAGGCCGCCTGGTTGTGGACCGGAGGCGCCGGGGTACTGGCCGGACCATCCGCAGCCGCCGTGCACGGGACCCGTTGGCTCGACGCGTCGTTGCCGGCGGAGATGGTGCGACCCGGAAAACTGCACTCGACGCCGGGCATCATCGTTCGCAGCGTCGACGACATCGAATCCTGCGTCGTCGACGGAATGACGGTGACGATACCGGCCCGAACGGCCTTCGACCTCGCGCGCGGTGCAGACCTCGATCGGTGCGTCGAAATGGTGGACGCGCTCTGCAATGCGACCGGAACGAAGGTCCACGAGATCGAAGCGGTGGCCGCTCGGAACAAGGGGGCTCGGTACCTCGCGTCCGTACGGAAGGTTCTCGAACTCGTCGACGGAGGTGCCGCGTCACCACCGGAGACGCACACGCGGCTGCTGATCGTCCGGTCCGGTCTGCCCGTGCCGGAGACGCAGATCGAGATCTACGACGGTGGGCGGTTCGTGGCACGTGCGGACATGGGCTGGAAGCAGTGGAGGGTCCTCGTCGAGTACGACGGTGCGCAGCACTGGACCGATCGAGTACAGCGGACCATCGACATCGACCGCTATGCGTTGCTGTCGGAGCTCGGTTGGACCGTGGTGCGTGTCGGCGCCGACCTGCTGTATCGGCGACCTCGAGTCCTCGTCGAAAGGGTGCGACGCGCGTTGCACCGCGCCGGTGCCCTCGGGTGACCTGTCGAGACCGGTGTTGTGTGCGATTTTTCGGTGAATTTCGAACACAACGTCGGTCTCGACCGACGACGAGCGTCCGGTGGGCATACTCGGGGACATCGGAACGCGAACGGTCGGAGGAATCTGTGGCTCAGGGTTTGAAGTTGGGATACAAGGCGTCGGCAGAGCAGTTCGGGCCGCGCGAGCTGGTGGAGTTGGGTGTGTTGGCCGAGGCGCACGGGATGGATTCGGCGACGGTGTCGGATCATTTCCAGCCGTGGCGGCACAACGGTGGGCATGCGCCGTTCTCGTTGGCGTGGATGACCGCCGTGGGGGAGCGCACCGAAAGGTTGCAGCTGGGCACGAGTGTGCTCACGCCGACGTTCCGGTACAACCCGGCGGTGATCGCGCAGGCCTTCGCGACGATGGGGTGTCTGTATCCGGGACGGATCTTCCTCGGGGTCGGCACCGGCGAAGCACTCAACGAGATCGCCACCGGCTACGCCGGCCAGTGGCCGGAGTTCAAGGAACGCTTCGCCCGGCTGCGCGAATCGGTGCGGTTGATGCGTGAGCTGTGGCGCGGAGACCGGGTCGATTTCGAGGGCGAGTACTACACCACCAAGGGGGCGTCGATCTACGACGTGCCCGAAGGCGGCATCCCGGTCTACGTCGCCGCCGGCGGCCCGGTCGTGGCCCGCTATGCCGGACGCGCGGGGGACGGGTTCATCTGCACCTCCGGCAAGGGCATGGAGCTCTACACCGACAAGCTGTTGCCGGCCGTCGCCGAGGGGGCGGAGAAGGCGGAGCGGGATGTCGCGGGGATCGACAAGATGATCGAGATCAAGATCTCGTACGACACCGATCCGGACAAGGCGTTGGAGAACACCCGCTTCTGGGCACCGCTGTCGCTCACGCCGGAGCAGAAGCATTCGATCGATGATCCGATGGAGATGGAGGCGGCGGCGGATGCGTTGCCGATCGAGCAGGTCGCCAAGCGGTGGATCGTGGCGTCGGATCCGGACGAGGCGGTCGAGCAGGTCAGGGCGTATGTCGATGCGGGGTTGAATCATCTGGTGTTCCATGCGCCGGGTCATGATCAGAAGCGGTTCCTGGAGTTGTTCGAGCGCGACCTCGCCCCGCGCCTGCGCGCACTCACCTGACGTCCGACCCGCAAGGTGCCGCTTCTCCGCTGAGTAGGAGCGGCACCGAGCAGCCCGACACCCCGCGCGTGCTGCAGACCCAGTCCTGACATCCCGCGACTCCCATGCCCGGCCGGACACCGCCGGCCGGGCGTGTGCGCGGGTACGCGGGACGGAGCAAAGTTTGCAGTTAGGGTGGAATCCATGAGTGCTGCTGCAGGGTCCGTCTCGAGCATCTACATCGCAGCTCCGGAAGGGGACACCGGGAAGTCGACGGTCGCCCTGGGCGTGCTGCAGACGCTGTGCGCGTCCACCGCCCGCGTCGGTGTCTTCCGTCCCATCGCGCGCTCCGACAGCGACATCGACTACATCCTCGAACTGTTGCTCGAACACACCACCGTCGACCTCGCCTACGAGGACTGCATCGGCGTCACCTACGACGACGTCCACGACGACCCGGACGCCGCGCTCAGCGACATCGTCGGCAAGTACCACGCGGTGGCGGACCGCTGCGACGCCGTCGTCATCGTCGGCAGCGACTACACCGAGATCGCCAACCCCAGCGAACTGTCGTACAACGCCCGCATCGCGGCGAACCTCGACGCCCCGGTACTGCTCGTCCTGCGCGGTTCCCGCCGCACGCCCTCGGAGATCGCCCAGCTCGCCGGTGTGTGTGCGAACGAGCTCGCGGGACAGCACGCGCATCTCGGTGCGGTGGTGGTGAACCGCTGCGACCCCCATGCACTCGACGAGATCGCCCGGGCTCTCGGCGACCGCACCGAACCGGTGTGGACGCTCCCGGAGGTGCCCGCACTGGTCGCGCCGACGATGGCCGAGCTGCAGACCGCGATCGGAGGCGAGCTCTACAGCGGTGACCCCGACCTGCTGCAGCGGGAAGCGCTGCGGATCATGGTCGGTGGCATGACCGCCGAACGGATTCTCGAGCGGCTCACCGACGGCGTCGTCGTCATCGCTCCCGCCGACCGCTCCGACGTCATCCTCGCGCTGGTCAATGCCAATGCCGCCGAAGGATTCCCGACGCTCGCCGGCATCATCATGAACGGGGGCCTGCTGCCGCACCCGATGATCGCGCAGCTCGTCACGGCCTTGAAGCCGTCGCTGCCGATACTCACCACCGAACTCGGCACCTTCGACACCGCCTCGGCTGCCGACCGCACCCGAGGCCGCATGGCCCTCGGCGCACAGCGCAAGATCGACACGGCACTCGCGCTCATGGAACGACACGTCGATTCCCGTTCTCTGCTCGACCGGTTGCGACTGCCGCGACCGTCCGTGACCACCCCGCAGATGTTCGAATACCAGCTCATCGACCGCGCGCGGGCCCAGCAGCGGCACATCGTGTTGCCCGAGGGCGAGGACGACCGCATCCTTCGAGCCGCCGGACGCGTGCTCCAGCGTGGCATCGCGAAGCTGACGATCCTCGGCGACGAGGCAGCCGTCCGCCAGCGGGCGTCGGAACTCGGGGTGGACCTGTCGCAGGCGCAGATCCTCGACCCGCGCACTTCCGAGCACGCCGACCGGTTCGCGGAGGAGTACGCGCGGCTGCGTGCCCACAAGGGCATGACCGTCGAACGTGCGCGCGAGATCATGCGCGACATCTCATATTTCGGCACGATGATGGTGCACCTGGGACTGGCCGACGGCATGGTTTCGGGCGCGGCCCACACCACCGCCCACACGATCCGCCCCGCCCTCGAGATCATCAAGACCGAACCGGGCGTCTCCACGGTGTCGAGCATCTTCCTGATGTGCCTCGCCGACCGTGTCCTCGCGTACGGCGACTGCGCCGTCGTCCCCGACCCGACCGCCGACCAGCTCGCCGACATCGCGATTTCGTCCGCCGCGACCGCCGCCCGGTTCGGCATCGACCCGAGGGTCGCGATGCTGTCGTACTCCACCGGCGAATCCGGTTCGGGTGCCGACGTCGACAAGGTCCGCTCGGCCACGACGTTGGTGCGGGAGCGGCGACCCGACCTGCCGGTGGAAGGTCCGATCCAGTACGACGCGGCGATCGAACCGACGGTCGCGAGCGCGAAGCTGCCCGACTCCGACGTCGCCGGACGCGCCACGGTGTTCATCTTCCCGGACCTGAACACCGGCAACAACACCTACAAGGCCGTGCAGCGCAGCGCCGGTGCCGTCGCCGTCGGACCCGTCCTGCAAGGCCTGAACAAGCCGGTCAACGACCTCTCGCGGGGCGCCCTGATCCAGGACATCGTCAACACCATCGCCATCACCGCGATCCAGGCGCAGGAGGAAGACGCGTGAGCAGCCCGAACCCGGTCACCGCAGGCACCGTCCTGGTCCTCAACTCCGGATCGTCGTCGATCAAGTTCCAGCTGATCGAACCGGAGAGCGGAAAGTCGCTGGCGCACGGACTGATCGAGCGGATCGGGGAACCGGAGGGCCGGATCGTCTTCCACCACACGGCGGGGGCGGACGAACGCAACGACGCTATCGCCGACCACCGGACCGGACTGCGTGCGGTACTGGAGATGCTCGAAGGGCTGGGCCGTCCGCTGCACGAGGTGGGCATCGTCGCCGTCGGACACCGACTCGTGCACGGCGGCAAGGTCTTCTACGAACCGACCCTGATCGACGACGACGTGGTCCGCGCCGTCGACGAATTGTCGATCCTTGCGCCCCTCCACAATCCGGCGAACGTCGTGGGAATGGAGGTCGCGCGGGAGGAACTGCCCGACATCCCCCATGTGGGTGTCTTCGACACCGCCTTCTTCCACGGTCTTCCGCCGCACGCGGCGACCTATGCGATCGACCGCGACATCGCCCACAAGCACGACATCCGGCGGTACGGATTCCACGGTACTTCACACGAATACGTGTCGGGGCGTGCCGCGGAGTTCCTCGGACGCGACATCGCGGACCTGAATCTGGTTGTGCTCCATCTGGGTAACGGTGCGTCGGCGTCGGCGGTCGCAGGTGGGAGCCCGATCGACACCTCGATGGGACTGACCCCGCTCGAGGGTCTCGTCATGGGCACGCGCAGCGGCGACATCGATCCGGGTGTCGTCATGCACCTCAACCGAGCGGCCGGGTTGAAGGTCGACGCCATCGACGACCTGCTCAACCGGCATTCGGGCCTGAAGGGGCTGTCGGGTGTCAACGACTTCCGGGCTCTGCTGAAGCTCGTCGGCGAGGGCGACGAGGACGCGCGACTCGCGTACGAAGTCTACGTGCATCGCATCCGGAAGTACGTGGGCGCCTACACCTTCGAGCTCGGCGGCGTCGACGCGATCGTGTTCACCGGTGGGGTGGGGGAGAACAACGTCGACGTCCGGCGCGACAGCCTCTCCGGCCTCGACCGGCTCGGCATCGTCGTCGACGATGCGCGCAACACTGCCGACGACGACGGGGAACGCCGGATCTCGGCCGACTCGTCGCAGGTGGAGGTGCTCGTGATCCCCACGAACGAGGAACTCGCCATCGCCCGCGCGGCCGTGCAGTTCGCCCGGCGCTGACTTCTGATCAGGTCAAACTGCGCGGCCGGATCGCGTTCGCGAGGTCGACGAGGGTGTAGCGGTGTGTGCGGGAAGGGGCGTTGCGCGCCAATTGCCGCAGCGCCGCCTCGGTGCCCAGGCGGAGTCCCTTCTCGGTGAACGGTACGTCGAGGATGCGGTCGTACTCGCGACTCGATGCCCGTCCACTGCGCACCCATTCGAGCGCTGTCCCGAGGACCAGTGCGCGCATCTGCAGGGCGCGACCCTCGTCGGGAGGCAGCGACGCGATCCGGTGCGCGGCCTCGCGCAGATCCGCCTCGGAGATCTCCTCGACGCGACCGCCTCGTAACAGGATCAGCGCGGCGGTCATGGTCGCGGCACTGTGGTGCCGGGAGGTCGTGGGGACCTCGTCGAGCACGTCCACGGCGGCGCGGATCTCGTCGCGGGCGGTGAGCTGGCGTGCCAACCCGAAGGCCGCGCTGACGACGGCGTGATCGGTGCGCCACACGACCCGGTAGGACTGCTCGCAGAAGCGTCGCCACGCGTCGGGGTCGTCGCTCTCCCAATGCTGCAGCGTCAGTTCGGCGGTGGCCCCGAGTGCGATCTTCGGGGCGATCTCACCCGGAAGCGCGTGCAGCACCTTGTCGAACCGGGTGAACGCTGCCTCGTAGTCGTCCTGCAGCAGTTCGGCGATGCCGGCGTACCAGTCCATGCGCCAGTCGTCGCCGAACTCGCGCTCGAGGCGGGTGAGGATCTCCACCGCGCTGTCGACCTGCCCGAGATCGAGATGGGCGCGGACCTCGGCGAGGGTGATCTCCTTGGAGAACGACACGTCGGATGCTCCGACGACCCGCCCGACCCCGTTCTCGCGCGCGTGCCGGAGCGAGTCGAGGGTCTGCTGCGGTTCGCTGTGCACCGCGGCGGCGAGGAGCGCGGCACTCGGATCGTTGGGGTCGAGCAGGGGGACGGGCAGTGCCGCCGCGACATCCTGGCCCCGCAGTTTGGGGTCGCGCTCGATCCCGTCGGCGTACACGTCGGTGGGGACGAGTGCCTCGTCGGTGCCGAAGGTCGTGCGGGGCGGGCTGAACAGCCGGGACAGTCCGGGGTGTTCGGTGCCGAGTTTCTTCGACAGGATCTCGCGCAGCACACCGGTGAGCTGTCCGTGCAATTCGTCGGCGGACGAGAAGCGCTGCTGCGGATCGGGGTTCGTGGCCCGCAGGAGCAGGCGGTGGAAGGAGTCGGACTCGTCGAGCAGGGGAGCCTGCTCGGGGGTGGGCAGACCGTCGCGGTAACGGCCTTTGTCCCAGGGCATGTCGAGGGTGAGCACCGCGAGTGTGCGTCCGACCGTGTAGATGTCGCTCGCGACCGTCGGCCCGGTCCGGACGATCTCGGGTGCTTGATATCCCGGCGTCCCGTACAGATAGCCGTATCCCTCGATCGCGGAGACGGCGCCGAGGTCGATGAGTTCGATCTGCTCGTCGGTGACCATGATGTTCTCGGGCTTGAGGTCGTTGTAGACCAGTCCGATGTCGTGCAGATACTGCAGTGCCGGTAGCACTTCGAGCATGTATGCGATGGCCTGCTCGACGGGGATGCGGTTCGGTGGGGGATAGTTGTCGAGCACGGTACGCAGGGTGTGACCACCCAGGTACTCCATGACGATGTATCCCATCGGGGTGCCGTCGGGTGAGGGGTGCTCGACGAAGTTGTAGATCTGCACGATGCTCGGATGGCTGACCTCGGCCAGGAACTGGCGTTCGGCCACCGCGACCGCCTGGGCCTCGGCGTCGCCACTCTGCAGCAGGCCCTTCAGCACTACCCAGCGGTCGCTCACGTTGCGGTCGATCGCGAGGTAGATCCATCCCAGTCCGCCGTGGGCGAGACAACCCTGCACCTCGTACTGCCCGGCGACGAGGTCCCCGCGGTGCAGGGCCGGAGTGAACTGGAAATGTGTTCCGCACTGGGGGCAATCACCTTCTGTGGGACCCGGCCCCGACGGGGTGCTGCGTCCCACCGGTTGTCCGCACTTCGCGCAGAACCTCTTGCCTTCGGAGACGTGAGGATCGCGGAGGACGGCGTCGACCGGATCCTTCGTGGTGGGGACCGGCACGTCGACGAGGCCGGCGATGCGGCGACGCTGGGTTCCGCGCGGCCGGATGCGGCGGTTCGACGAACGTTGGGAGGACGAACGCTGGGAGGACGAGCCGGACCAGATCGACGAGCGTCGGGTGGATTCGGGCCGCGTGGCGGGGACGGGGCCGCGTTCGGTGGCAGGTCCGGCATCCCCGGCCGCCCGCGCGGTGGCCGGTCCCGAGTCGCTGGTCGACGGCTCGGTCGCGGGTCCGGAATCCGCTGCGCGCCTAGTGGCGGGCCCGGAGTTCACTGCCCGTTCGGTGGCGGGGCCGGAATCGGCCGACGGGGTATCGGCCGGTTCGGGTTCGTCGGACATGGCCGTCACTTCCGGTAGTTCGGTGTCGGGGGTGACGGAGTGGGACCGAGCACCCGCAGGTACTTCTCGTACAGCGCCGTCCACGTCCCGTCGGAGCGGATCCGTTCGAGGGTGGCGTTGACGAAGCGTACGAGCTCGTCGCTGCCCAGCCGGATTCCGATTCCGTACGGCTCCGATCCCAGGGAGGGGCCGACGAGTTCGAGATAGGGGTCCTGTGAGGCGAGTCCGGCGAGGATCGTGTCGTCGGTGCTCACGGCGTCGACCTGCTGTTGCTGGAGGACGACGAGGCAGTCGGCCCACGACGGCACGGTGAGGATCGACGCCGACGGCTGCACTTCTCGCATCCGGAGCAGCGAGGTGGTGCCCTCGACGATGCACACGCGCCGGCCGGCGAGATCGGCGGCGGAGCGGATGTCGGATCCCCGGACGACGAGCACGCGCTGCTGGGCTCGGAAGTACTCGGTGGAGAAGTCGACCTTCTCGCGTCGGGCGCACGTGATGCTCATGGTCTTCGCGACGATGTCGACGGTGGAGTCCTGCAGCGCCTTCTCGCGCTCGGCCGACGACAGGATGCGGTAGTCGACGAGGTCGGGATCGCCCAGGAGGTCGCGGGCGAGCTCACGTGCGATGTCGACGTCGAAACCGGTGATGCGCCCGGTCGCGGTGTCGCGGTAGCTCATGAGGTTGCTGCCGGTGTCGAGGCCGACGATCAGCCGGCCGCGCGTGCGGATCCGATCGATCGCAGGTCCGGTGGCGTTCGGGTCCGGGGGAAGCGAGGCGGTGGGATCGCCGCAGTCGGGGGCGGGCGGTGTGGCCACCGACGACTCGAGCATCCGCGCGTTCTCGGGAAGCGGGAGAGAGGTCGTCGTCCCTTGGAGGCCGGGGGCGCGCGGTGGGGGGTCGGTCGCGCACCCGCCGGCGAGTGCGGAGACGACGCACAGGCCCGCGACGAGAACGCGCTCTCTCACTGGTACTCCTTCAACCGGGGCCGGAGACCGACCCACACGCCGACCAGCGCCACCGTCAGCAGCACCACCGACATCGGTGCGAGGCCGGCGAGGGTGCGGGAGGCGCGGAACTCGTTGTCGCGCAGTTCGGTGCGGGTGTCGTCGATTCCTTCCGTCAGGGCCGCATCGAGAGCGACGAACCGGGCGGTGGACTCGCCGGGACCTGCACCGACCGCGAGGACCGAGGCCGCTGCGTAGTCGCCGCGGACGAGGGCGTCGACCATGCGTGCATGCGAGTTGATCCATGCGTCGTGCGCCGACCGGGCGGTCTCCACTGCCTCGGCGCCCGCCTCGAGGGCGGAATCGCGACCGTACTCGTCGAGGATGTTGCCGAGCCGCGCCATGTTGGTCTCGAAGGTGTCGTCGTACGCGCCGGTCGTGTCGCGCCGGGCGATCAGCAGGGTCTCGGCGGTACGCGACTGCTGGGCGAGGATCCGGCCCTCGGTGAGATCGGCGAGCGGTGCCGCACCGCGCTCGATGGCGCGTTCGGTGGCACTCGACGAGGCCAGGCCCGCGACGAGCAACCAGCACAGCAGCGCGCCGGTCGCGCCGATCGCGACGAGGATTCCGGGATTGAGGGTGCGACGACTGCGGCGGCTCACGACGGCGTGCGCCACGCACAGGGCAGCGACCGTGACGAGGAGCAATCCGATCGCGAGCCAGGGCGGTCGCACCGCGTCGCGCTGGGTGTCCTCGACCGCGGCGACGCCGCGCGTGTGCAGTTCCTGCGCGGCGGGGAGCAGTTCGGTCTGCATCAGGTGCGAGGCCTCGCCGAGATATGCGGCGCCGACCGGATGCCCGGTGCGGTTGTTGGTGCGAGCCGTCTCGATGAGACCCGTGTAGACGGGCAGCAGCCGCCCGATCTCCGTCAGGTTGTGCGCGGTCTCGCGGTCGGCATCGGTCAGGCCGGTCGCCGCGATGACGAGATATTCCGCGGCCTCGTTGGTCGCCCGGATGTAGCGACTGCGCACCGCCTCCGGTTCGAGTCCGCCCGAGATGAAGCCCGTCACGGCGGCGGCGTCGGCCACCGACAGCGCGCTGTAGAGATTCTGGGCCGCGCTGGCGAGCGGCTCGATGGACGCGAGGAGACGATCGTGGGTGGCCTGCCTGCCGGACACCATCGTTGCGGAGACCACTGCCGAGGCGACGAGCAGCACGGTGAGCACCACCCCGAGGACCACCAACCGGACCGGCGTGGACCGGAGCAGGGCACGAGCGTCGTCGAACCGGGCGTCCGGAGTGTCCGTATCGGCGTCGTCGCGGATGTGGCTCTCGACAGGAGCGAAGGGAGGGGTGATCCGTACGTCCACCGGGCACTCCCTTCCTCGTGTCGAGCGGTCTGAGGGGAGCATATAAGCAGCCCGGCGGTATTGTTGCCGTCCACGGACGGCGGGGATCCGGTACCGGGCACAGGTCCGGGCGAGGGCGGGTCGGAGAGGCGGACGCAATGCGTGGAGACGGTGACGGCTGGGCGGTCGGACCGGACGGCGCGAAGCGCTGGGGACGGCACGGCGCCGCAGGTCTGCTGCTGCGCGCTCCGCTCGCGGACGGTCGCCCCGCGGTTCTCCTGCAGCATCGGGCGGCGTGGTCGCACCAGGGCGGGACGTGGGCACTTCCCGGTGGAGCGCGCGACTCGCACGAGAGCACCGTCGACGCCGCCGTGCGGGAGGCCCACGAGGAGGCCGGCATCGATCTCGCGGCCGTGACGGTACGCGCCGAACGCGTCACCTCCGGTCTCGCGGGCGGATGGACCTACACCACCGTCGTCGCCGACGCCACCGAAACTCTCGTGACCAGTCTCAACCAGGAGAGCACCGAACTGCGCTGGGTGCCCGAACCGGAGGTCGAGGCGATGCCGCTGCACAGCGGCTTCGCCGAGGCGTGGCCGTCGCTGCGCACCTCACCGGTACGCATGCTGCTCGACACCGCGAACGTGCTCGGAGCGAGCGGCCCCACCGGATGGTGGCGCGACCGCCCCGGCGCGACGAGCGCCCTGCTCGCCGACCTCGCCGCGGTCCTGCCCCGCACCGTCGAAATTCCCGACGGGACGTTCGGCTGGGTCCCCCGCGTCGAAGCGGTCCTCGAAGGGCGTGCCCGCGACGCGACGATCGACGACGTCCGGATCCCGGTGCACAGCGCGGACGGCAGCGGCGACGACGAACTGACCCGGCTGGCCTCCACCACGACGGCCGTGGTCGACCCCGGGGTGACGGTCGTGGTCACCGCGGATCGCGGCCTGCGCGCGCGGTTGCCCAGGGGCACGATCGCGATGTCGCCCTCGGCCGTGCTGGGCTGGCTGTAACGCCTCAGGTCGGGAGTGCGGCCTTCAGCGCCGCCGCGGCTGCCCGCGGATCGGATGCCTTCGTGATCGCCCGGACCACCGCGACCCGCGTGGCACCGGCGTCGAGCACCTCGGGGAGTCGCTCGAGATCGATGCCGCCGATCGCGAACCACGGCCGTGCCGGCTGCGACTGCGTGACCTCGCGCGTCACCTCCAGCCCCGCTGCGGTCCGTCCCGGCTTGGTCGGTGTGTCCCACACCGGCCCGGATGCGAAGTAGTCGACGCCCTCCTCGATGTCGGCGAGCGCAGCCTGCGCGCGGCTCGACGTCGAGCGGCCGATGACGATCTCGTCGCCGAGGATCTGCCGCGCGTGCCGCACCGGCAGGTCGCCCTGACCGAGATGCAGGATGTCGGCGCCCGACGCGAGCGCGATGTCGGCGCGGTCGTTCACGGCCAGGAGCGCACCGTGGCGTGCACACGCCTCGCCGATGATCTCGAGGGCGGCGAGTTCCTCGCGTGCCTCGAGGCGTCCGAACTTCTTCTCGCCGGCCGAGTCCTTGTCGCGCAACTGGACGATGTCGACCCCACCGGCGAGGGCCTCCTCGACGAACCGTGCGAGGTCGCCGGTGTCCCGGCGAGCGTCGGTGCACAGATACAACCGGGCGGTCGCGAGGCGGCCGCGCGGGTCGGGATGGTTGCCGCGATAGGTGGTCACGACCAAGACGGTAGCCTCTAAGCAGAAAGTGACGACACGGGAGTCCCGAGGTTCGCGGGGCTGAGAGGGGGCCTGCCGGCCCCGACCGTTATGACCTGACCCGGATCATGCCGGCGCAGGGAGTGAGGTGGACCAATGGCAACTGTGGCCGTCGTGGGTGGCGGAGTGATCGGGCTGTCGATCGCATGGCGCGCGGCCCGCTCGGGGCACATCGTGACCGTGCACGACCCGAATCCCGGCAGTGGCGCCTCGTGGGTGGCCGGCGGGATGCTGGCCCCGCTGTCCGAGGGCTGGCCCGGTGAGGACCACGTGCTGTCCCTGGGTGCGGCCTCGCTCGACCGCTGGCCCGGATTCGCGGATGCACTGCGCGCGGAGACCGGCGTCGACGTGTTCACCGCCGAGGAGTCGCTGACCGTCGCGCTCGACGCGGCGGACGCGGCCGACTTGCGGACCGTCGCCGAATGGGTCGGGGAGCGGGGGCACGAGATGCGTCTGCTCTCCCGTGCGGAGATCCGGGAGTTCGAACCGTCGCTCGGGCCGAAGGTGCGTCTCGGACTGCTCGCGCCCACCGAGTCGTCGGTCGACAACCGTACGCTCGTCGACGCCCTGCGCGTCGCGGCCACCGCGGCCGGGGTGCGTTTCTCCGACGCCGCCGTCCACGATCTCGCCGACCTTCCCGACGATCAGGTGGTGCTCGCCGCCGGCTCGGCGTCGGCGCGACTGTGGCCGGGCCTTCCGGTCCGTCCGGTCAAGGGCGAGATCCTGCGCCTGCGGGTGCGGCCGGGCGCGACCCCGCCGCCGCAGCGCACCGTGCGCGCGAGTGTCCACGGACGCCCCGCCTATCTGGTGCCCCGCCACGACGGCCTCGTCGTGGGCGCCACACAGTACGAGGCGTCCGACACACAGGTCACGGTGGCCGGGGTGCGCGATCTGATCGCCGACGCCGAGAAGATCTTTCCTGCGCTCGGCGAGTACGAACTGTTCGAGGCGAGCGCGGGCCTGCGCCCGATGACCCCCGACAACCTGCCGCTGATCGGCCGGCTCTCCGATCGTGTCGTCGCCGCGACCGGCCACGGCCGCAACGGTGTGCTGCTCACGCCGCTCACCGTCGACGCGGTGCTCGCCGAACTCGGTGGGCGGTCGCTGGCCGACGCGCAGTACGCCTGTCCTGGACGAATTACGGAAGCGAGTGTGGGATGACGAACGTGTCCGTGGGCATCACCGTCAACGGTGAGGACAAGTACTACGACGCGGCCCCGACCGTGTCACAACTGCTGAACGAGCTCGGTCTGCCCGAGAAGGGCATCGCGGTCGCCGTCGACGGTGTCGTGTGCCCGCGCGGCCGCTGGTCGGAGCCGGTCACACGCGGAGCGAGCATCGAGATCCTCACGGCGGTCCAGGGTGGCTGACACACACGATCCCGGCGCCGACCTGCCGCAGCTGACCATCGCCGGCCGCACCTTCGGGTCGCGGCTGATCACCGGCACCGGTGGCGCGGCGAACCTGGCCGTGCTCGAGGAGGCACTCGTCGCGTCGGGCACCGAACTGACCACCGTCGCGATGCGCCGTGTCGACGCGGCCTCCGGAACCGGTGTCCTCGACCTGCTGCGCCGCCTCGGCATCGAACCGCTGCCGAACACTGCCGGGTGCCGCGGCGCGAAGGAAGCCGTGCTGACCGCGCAGCTCGGGCGGGAGGCGCTGGAGACCGACTGGGTGAAACTCGAGGTCATCGCCGACGAACGGACGCTGCTGCCCGATGCCATCGAACTCGTCTCCGCGGCCGAACAACTCGTCGACGACGGCTTCGTCGTCCTGCCGTACACGACCGACGATCCCGTCCTCGCGCGGCGCCTCGAGGACGTCGGTTGTGCCGCGGTGATGCCGCTCGGCTCGCCGATCGGGACCGGCCTCGGTATCTCGAACCCGCACCACATCGAGATGATCGTCGAGGCTGCGGGTGTGCCGGTGATCCTCGACGCGGGAATCGGAACCGCCTCCGACGCGGCGCTCGCGATGGAACTCGGTTGCGACGCCGTGCTGCTCGCGACCGCCGTCACCCGCGCGAAGGATCCGGCGCTGATGGCGTCGGCGATGCGTCACGCCGTCGAAGCGGGATTCCGTGCCCGGCACGCCGGCCGGATCCCGAAACGCTTCTGGGCCCAGGCATCTTCGCCGATGGAGCCGTGACCGGTACGGGAAGCCCCTGAGCACCTTGGTGTTCAGGGGTTTCCGATTGTCGCGCGACGGGTTACCGATCGGTCTGTACGATCCCCGGGCATGACAGTTGCACACAGAATTCTCGCTGCCGCCGCTGCCGGGCTCATGGGCACTGTCGTCGCCGTCGCGGCGCCGGGTGTCGCGGGCGCCCAGGAACCGTGTCAGATGGGCTGGTCGAACACCGGACCGAGGTCGTGCGCGACGACGGAGTTGTCCACGCCACCCGTGCTGACATTGGGCGACGGCATCTGCGCCGGCATCGTGCGCGCCGGTGGAACCGCCTTCGACGGCCCGCTCTACGAGTACTCCTCGGCGCCGGGTGCCACCCACGGGATCGAACTGCGGATCACGCAGGGCTACTCGCTTCTCGGCGAGTGGACGCCGAGCATCCTGAACTGCGACGTCACCGTCGCTTTCGACTGGCACAACCTCGACACCGGTGCCCGCGGTACAGAGACCCGCTTCGTGCCGGCCTTCCACACGAGCACCCGGCCGTTGTTCATGCACGTGTTCCCCGGGCCCGGCCGCGTCGCCCTGACGATGCGTACCGAGCGACCGAGCATCCCGGTCACCACCGAGGTCTTCGTCCCCTGACGCACCGCGTGCGGCTCCGGGGAGTGTGATCGGATGCGCTCGCCGGAGCCGCACGTAGGGTGGTGCGCATGATCGAAGTGACCGGCTTGACCAAGACCTTCGGGTCCACGACCGCGGTCGACGACCTGACGTTCACGGTCCGTCCCGGCATCGTCACCGGCTTCCTCGGCCCCAACGGCGCGGGGAAGTCCACCACGATGCGCATGATCCTGGGGCTGGACCGGCCGACCTCGGGAACCGCACTGATCGAAGGGAAGCCGTACAGCGAGCTGACACGGCCGCTCACCACCGTCGGGGCGTTGCTCGACGCGAAGTGGGTGCATCCCAACCGGTCGGCGCGGTCGCATCTCGCCTGGCTGGCCGCGTCGAACGGTCTGCCTGCCTCGCGTGTCGACGAGGTTCTGCGCCAGGTGGGACTGACGGAGGTCGCGGGCAAGCGCGCCGGCGGCTTCTCGCTCGGCATGTCGCAGCGACTCGGTCTCGCCGCCGCACTGCTCGGCAACCCGCGCGTGCTGCTGTTCGACGAACCGGTCAACGGCCTCGACCCCGAGGGCATCGTGTGGATCCGGAGGTTCATGCAGGCGCTCGCCACGGAAGGCCGCACGGTGCTCGTGTCCAGCCACCTGCTCTCGGAGATGGCGCAGACCGCCGAACATCTCATCGTCATCGGCCGTGGACGGCTCATCGCCGACACCTCGGTGAAGGCGTTCGTCGACCGCGCGTCCGACTCGTTCGTCGTCGTGCGCAGCCCGCAACTCGACGAGCTGCGCACCGCGCTCACCGAACGCGGGCACACTGTGCGGGAGAACGACGGTGCCCTGCACGTCTCGGGCGCTCCGGCGGCGGAGATCGGCGAACTCGCTGCGACCCGGTCGATCGTGCTGCACGAACTCGCGGGCCGCAACGCGTCGCTCGAGGAAGCGTTCATGAAACTCACCGGTGGCGAGGTCGAATACCACGGATCCGGAGTCGACGACGTCATGAAGGGTGGACTGTGATGAGTACGGCGCTCGACACACTGCGGGCCGAACGGATCAAGCTCACGTCGGTGCAGTCACCGCTGTGGTGCACCCTCGTCATCGTCGCCCTCGGTCTGGGTCTGGCCGCGATCCTCGGGTCGGTCTCCCGCGCGTCGGCCGGGATGGACGACGAACTGGGACGGTTCTATCCGACCGTGGACGTCGCGGTCAGCGGCGTCACCGGCTTCGGTGTGCTGGTGCTCATGATCCTCGCGGCACTGTCGGTCACCAGCGAATACCGTTTCGGGGTCATCCGCACGACCTTCCAGGCCACCCCGAACCGCACCCTGCTCCTGACGATGAAGGCCCTGCTCATCGGTGTGCTGGGCGCGGTGCTGACACTCGCGGTCTCGTTCGGTGCCTTCTACCTCGCGAAGGCACTGGCCGGGCCCGACGCAGGTCGCGAGCTCGTCCTCAGCGGCGACACGGCGTGGCGCGCGGTCTACGGCACCGCGATCTACGCGTTCCTGTGCGTCTTCCTCGCGGTCGGTGTGGGCACGCTGCTGCGGCAGTCGGCCGGCACGATCGCGCTGCTGATGCTGTGGCCGCTGCTGCTCGAGTCGTTGTTCGCGCTGTTCGGTTCGGTGGGCCGCGAGATCCAGCCGTTCCTGCCGTTCGCGAACGCGAACAACTTCCTGGGTATCGGGCAGGGAATCGAATTCCACTGGGGTCCATGGGGATCGCTCCTGTACTTCGCGGCCTTCTCGTTCCTGGTGTTCGCGGCCTCACTCGTGGTGGTCAACCGCCGCGACGCCTGAGGTACTGTCTCGACACGCCTGAGGTACTACCTCGACACGCCGCAGGTTCTGCCTCCGCACACTGCGCCGCACGCTTTCCCCGTGCGGCGCAGTGCTTTTGTGTACGCTCGGTCGATGGCGTGGGCGCGGACGAGATACGGCATGCGGGGAGCGGCCCTGATCGCCGCCGGTGTACTGCTGACGGCGGGATGCTCGGAGGCGGAGGTGGAGGCGCCGCCCGTCGACCCGACGGCGCTCGCCGACGCCGTGCAACTCGATGCCGTCATGACGCACCTGACGGAACTCGAACGGATCGCCGGCGAGAACGACGGAAACCGTTCGCTCGGAACCCCCGGCTACGACGCGAGCGTCGACTACGTCGCCGGAGCCCTGCGCGACGCCGGATTCGACGTGCAGACACCGGAGTTCGACACGACCCTGTTCGCCGTCGAGAACGAGCAGCTCACCGTCGACGGGGAGCCGATGGGCGTGAGCGCACTCGGCATGTCGCCGTCGACGGGACCGGAGGGGCTCACCGCGCGCGTCGTGCGCATCGCCCCCGACGACACCCCCGGCTGCGAGGCCACCGACTACGACGGCATCGACGCGACCGGCGCGGTGGTGATCGTCGATCGCGGCGTGTGCACCTTCGCCGTCAAGGAGCAGGTCGCCGCCGAACGGGGAGCGGCCGCGCTGCTCGTCGCCAACAACGAGGACGGCCCGCTCGCCGCCGCCGGTCTCGGGGCGGAATCGACCCCCCGCATCCCGGTCGGAGGCGTGGCCGGGGCCGACGCCGAGCGCCTGTCCGCCGCGACCACCGTGACGGTGACACTCCAGACCCGCACCGAGGACAGGAAGTCGCGCAACGTGATCGCGCAGACGCGCACCGGCTCGACCGACGACGTGGTCGTCGTCGGCGCGCACCTCGACAGCGTCCCCGAAGGACCGGGGATCAACGACAACGGAACCGGCGTCGCCGCCGTCCTCGAGACCGCGCTGCAACTCGGCAGCGAGCCGGGCGTGACCAACGCCGTGCGGTTCGCGTTCTGGGGCGCCGAGGAGGTCGGACTGGTCGGCTCCACGAGGTACGTCGAGTCGCTGTCCGACGAGGAACGACTCGACATCGCCCTGTACCTGAACTTCGACATGCTCGGCTCGCCCAACGCCGGATATCTGGTGTTCGACGGCGACGACTCCGACGCCGTCGGTGAAGGACCCGGACCGGAGGGCTCGGCGGGTATCGAACGGACCTTCGCGCAGTTCTTCGACGAACGCGGAATCGAGGTCGGCGGAACGGATTTCGACGGCCGTTCCGATTACGGTCCGTTCGTCGCCTTCGGCATCCCCGCGGGCGGGGTGTTCACCGGCGCCGACGACGTCAAGACCCCCGAACAGGCCGACCGGTGGGGTGGCACCGCCGACCAGCCCTTCGACCCGAACTACCACACCCCCGAGGACACCCTGGCCGGCATCGACCGCGACGCGTTCGCCGCGGCGGCCGCCGCCGTCGCCTACGGCACGGCTGTCTACGCGAATTCGATCGACGGACCCGACGGGGTGCCCGCAAGTGACCAGCGGGCCGAGGTGCGCGCCGAGTTCACCGAGTGAAGACGGGCGCGATCAGCGCTCGTGCAGTCGCCACAACGGGTTGACCGGGCCGTGGCCGTGACCGAGGTCGTAGGACCACTCGAGGCACTTCGTGATCCATTCCTTCGCGAACTCGACTGCCTCGGGCACCGACCGGCCATGCGCGAGGGCGGACGCGATCGCGGCTGCGAGCGTGTCGCCGCCGCCGTGGTCGTTGCCGGTCTCGATGCGCGGCGTGCTGAACTCGAGGAAACGGTCGCCGTCGAACAGCAGGTCGGTGCTCTTCTCCGAGCTGCGCAGATGACCGCCCTTGACGATCACCCACTGGGCGCCGAGCGCATGGAGCGCTTCGGCGGCGCGCCGGGCCGACGCGTCGTCGACGACCTCGATGCTCGTGATCAGCCGTACCTCGTCGAGATTCGGGGTGACGACGGTGGCGAGGGGGATGAGCACCCCGCGGATCGCGTCGAGCGCGTCCGAGTGCAGCAGCGGGTCGCCGTGCATCGACGCGCAGACCGGGTCGACGACGAGCGGTACCTCCATGTCGCGACCGATGCCCACCTCGGAGCACACCTGTGCGACGGCCTCGATGATCTGCGTGGAGGCGAGCATGCCCGTCTTCGCTGCGGACACCCCGATGTCCTCGACCACGCACCGCACCTGGTCGGCCACGGTCTCGGCGGGGATCTCGTGGAACCCGCGGACGCCGACGGAGTTCTGGACGGTGACGGCGGCCACCGCGACGCATGCGTGCACACCGCACATCGCCATCGTGCGGGAATCGGCCTGGATGCCGGCTCCGCCTCCGGAGTCGGTGCCGGCGATGGTGAGGGCTCGAACCGGGGTCTCGCCTCGAGGCGACAGGGGCAGAAGGTCCACGCGGACACCCTACCGAGGGTGTGTTCGAACACGGCCGGGAGGCGCTGAGGCGGGTGCACTTTGCGAAACACGACAGCGTTGCTGCCGGTGGTCGCCTCGTTGCTCTATAGTGGCACAGGTCACAGTTCGATCACGCAACACCCCTATTGGAGGCGCTCATGAACACGAGTTCGCCGGACCTCGCCGTGTCGGACAACGCCGACCAGAACCGGTTCGAACTGCGCCTCAACGGCGATCTCGTCGGCATCCTGGCGTACTACGACTTCGAACGCGTTCCGGCGCCGAACCCGCCGGTCGTCGACTTCATGCACACCGTGATCGTCGAGGATTTCGGTCATCGGGGTCTCGCGGCCGTCCTCGTCGGTGGTTCGCTCGATCTCGCTCGCAGCAGAGGCTGGCGGGTGCGGCCGGTGTGCACCTATGTGCAGCGATTCGTGTCGTCGCACGAGAACTACCGCGACGTCGTCGTGGCTCTCGAGCTGCCGCGCACGGACCCCCACCGCAAAGAGACCCGGCGCAAGCAGCCGCAGCGCAAGGTGCCTGCCCGCAAGGCCTGATGCCTGTGCGGGCGGTCCACCCGACGCGGGACCTGCTCAGAGGTCGAGGTCGACGACGACCGGTGCGTGGTCGCTCGCGCCCTTGCCCTTGCGTTCGTTGCGGTCGATCTCGGCGTCCGTCACCCGTGCCGCGAAGGCCGGTGATCCGAGGACGAAGTCGATCCGCATGCCCTGCTTCTTGGGGAAGCGCAGCTGGGTGTAGTCCCAGTAGGTGTAGACCCCGGGGCCGGGCGCGTACGGACGGACGACGTCGGTGTAGCCGACGTCGGCGAACGCGTGGAAGGCGTCGCGCTCGGGCTGCGAAGTGTGCGTCTTGCCCTCGAAGAAGGCCGGATCCCACACGTCGTCGTCGGTGGGGGCGACGTTCCAGTCGCCGACCAGCGCGATGGGCTGCCCGGGCGCTGCGGTGGCCCAGGCGTGCGCGTCGGCGCGCAGCTTGGCGAGCCAGTCGAGCTTGTAGGTGTAATGCGGGTCGTTGAGGTCGCGGCCGTTGGGGACGTACAGGCTCCACACGCGCACACCCGCGCACGTCGCCCCGATCGCCCGCGCCTCGAGCGCCGGATCGACCTCCGGGTCCTTGGAGAAACCGGGCTGGTCCTCGAAGCCGATCTGCACGTCGTCGAGGCCCACGCGCGACGCGATGGCCACACCGTTCCACTGGCTCAGTCCGACGTGCGCGACGCGGTAGCCGAGTCCCTCGAAGCGTTCGTACGGGAACTGCTCGTCCTTGCACTTGGTTTCCTGCATCGCGAGCACATCCGTGTCGGTTCGCTGCAACCAGTCGAGGATGCGGTCGGTACGGGCACGGACGGAGTTCACATTCCAGGTAGCAAGGCGCACACGCCCACTGTAGGCGACCTATCCGACGGGTTCGGAGGCGTATCGGTAGCGGTGGTGGTCGACGAAGCCGAGTTCGCGATACAGGGCGCGCGCCGCGGTGTTCGACTCCTCGACCTGCAGATATGCGTGGGTCGTGCCGTGCTCGCGTGCCCAGCGCAGCAGGGCACCGCACACGAGTGTGCCGAGTCCGCGACGCCGGTGTTCGGGAGCGACCTCGACGGTCGACAGACCCACCCAGCGGCGTCCGTCCGGCGCATCGGTGATCGCCGCGCGGCAGATCGCCAGGGGCGGCTGCCCGGGTGCACCGATGCGGCCGAACCCGAGGATCCCCGCGGCCACCGAGCCGAGCACGTCCTGCGCGAGCAGCGGGTCGGCGTCGGCGCGGTGGAGCGACATCCAGTCGGCGTCCGGCCGCTCGGTGATCGTGACCGGGGTGGGCTCCGGCGGCAAGGGGATGTTCGCGAGGTCGGCGCCCATCACGAGCACCGGCTCCGAGGTCGGCCACCCCTCGGGGATGCGGGCGAGTCGATCGGGCACCAGCAGCCGCAGCGGCAATCCGCGTGCCGCGAACCATTCACGGAGCCGGGCGCGCACCGCCGGATCGGCGGGGTCCGCCACGGTGCCGCGTTCACCCAGCGGCGTTGCCGAATTGGCGCGCCGGGTGAAACCGTGTCCGGCGCGCACGAGCCAGCCGTCCACCCAGGCCGATTCGAGACCGGGCCACCCCGCGGCGGCGGCGTGCTCGAGCGCGCGGATCTCCGAGACGCGGATCGGCCGCGCCGCGATCGGCTTGAGCGCGACGACCGAGGTGGGGGACACCTGGACGACACGACCGTCGGCGGTGCGCACCGCGACCACCGGTTCGACGGAGACGAGTTCACCGATGACATCGGTCATCGGGTGGCTGTAGCCGGCGGGCAGGCGGTACCGCAGCACCACCCGGGTACCGAGGGGTACGGACGGGGCCGGACGGTCGGTCGTCATCGACGGTTCGCCGGTCGCCTCGTCAGTCGTCCTCGTCGTGGCCGAAAGGGTCCTCCACCGAACCCGGGAGCCAGGTCAGGCCCGGGACGCCCCATCCGGCGCGCTTGATGGTCTTCTTCGCGGCGCGGGCGTTGCGCCCGATCAGAACGTCGACGTACAGGAAGCCGTCGAGGTGCCCGACCTCGTGCTGCAGCATGCGAGCGAAGAATCCGTGGCCCTCGATCTCGATGGGCTCACCGTTCTCGTCGGTACCGGTGACCTTCGCCCAGTCGGCGCGACCGGTGGGGAAGTTCTCGCCCGGCACGGACAGGCAGCCCTCGAGATCGTCCTCGGGGTCGGGCATCGTCTCGGGGATTTCCGAGGTCTCGAGGATCGGGTTGACGACGACGCCACGCCGGCGCGCGACCTTGCCGGACTCGTCGCGGTCGGGGCAGTCGTAGACGAACAGTCGCTTGTCCACACCGACCTGGTTGGCGGCGAGGCCGACGCCGTTGGCCGCGTCCATCGTCTCGAACATGTCGGCGATCAGCTGAGCGAGTTCGGCGGGTGACTCGGTCACCGGCCGGGTCGGGTTGTGCAGGACGGGGTCGCCGACGATGACGATGGGAAGAATGGCCATGGTGACACAGGATAATGGGATCGACTCGCGGCGTTCTCGAACCGGTATGTGTCCCCACCCCGTGATTGAATGACTTCCGCCGAGACGCAAGGACTCTTCGTCACGGTGTGATCCAGTCAGTCGAGGAGGGAAATGGACGGCGCAGCAGCGCACGGCAACGACCGGTCCGATCTCGTGTCCCAGCAGGGCGACGGCGCATCCGCGCAGGAACCCACCGGCGACGAGGCGAACGGCCTGAGCCGTCGCGATCTCGACATCCTGGCGTTCGAACGGCAGTGGTGGAAGTACGCCGGTGCCAAGGAGGACGCCATCAAGGAACTCTTCGGTCTCTCCGCCACCCGCTACTACCAGGTGCTCAATGCTCTGGTGGATCGTCCCGAGGCGCTCGCCGCCGATCCGATGCTGGTCAAGCGGCTGCGGCGGTTGCGTGCGAGCCGTCAGAAGGCCCGCGCGGCCCGCCGGCTCGGTTTCGACACCCGTTAGACGGGCGGCCGTCGGGCCGGATAATGCGATATCGACACGCGCGGCCGGTCGGCAGCGCTGCGTGTGCTCGGGCAACTATGGTCGAGGTCGTGAGCAGAACCCCCGAGATCCCCAGCCGCGCGCCCGCACCCTCGGGACCGCCTCTGCGTGCGTTCGCGATGGTCCTGATCTCCTTGGGCATCCTGTTCGCCGGTCTCGGTTTCGCCTCGCTCGGTGATTCCGACGACGAACCCGCTCCCGCGGCGGCACCCACGACGACGACCGCTGCTGCGCCGGCCGCACCGTCCACGCGCTCGGCCGCGGTGCCCACCGCGCCCGCGCCCGCTGCCGCGAACGGGGGCACGTCCGACGCCGGGGACGGTGCGACCACCACCACGGCCGTGTCTTCGGCTCCTTCCATGCCCGTGGGGAGCGGAACCGCGTTCGCGTCCGACACCTCGGCCTCCGCGACGGCACCGGTGCGCGTGTTCAACAACTCGGAGGTCGCGGGCCTCGCCGCGCAGACCGCGGCCTACCTCGAGGACGAGGGGTACACCATCAGTGAAACGGGCAACTACAGCGAGGGCTTGCTCCAGCAGACCTCGGTGTTCTACGGGTCGTCTCCCGGAGAGCAGCAGACCGCGACAGCCGTCGCCGAGTCGCTCGGTGTCACCGCGCAACCGCGCTTCGAGGGCATCCGCGACGCCGCCCCCGGAGTGATCGTCATCGTCACTTCGCGTTAGCGCCGGAACCGTGTCGGTCCGCCACCGGGTGGTCGCCGGAGACGCCCGGTTATGATCGGGTGACTTTTCGGCACTTCGAAGGAGCGGTTTGATGGTCTCCAGTTCCACCCGTCGCATGTCCTGGCGTGCTCTGGCCCCGATCGTCGCGATCGCCGCGGTGGGCCTGACTGCGTGCTCGAACAGCGAGGAGGCGAGCACCGAGCCGGGGACGACTCCGCCGGTGTGGACGGGATCCGCCGCGCCCGCTTCCGAGGCCCACGGCGACGACCACGGCACCGAGGGTGGGAGCGAGTCGCACGCCGGTGGCTCCGCCTCCGCTGCTGCGCTCACCGCGGAGCTCACCACGGTCGACGGCGAGTCGGCCGGCACCGTGTCGTTCGCCGAGAACGGCGGCGACGTCGAGGTGACCATCGAGGTCGAGGGTCTCGAGCCCGGCTACCACGGTGTCCACATCCACGAGTTCGGCCGTTGCGAGCCCCAGTCCACCGCGCCGAACGGCGGCGAGCCCGGCGCCTTCCTGTCGGCCGGTGCCCACCTGCAGGCCGGTGGCAACACCTCCGTCCCGGAGAGCGGCGACCTGGTCTCGCTCGTCGTCCACGAGGACGGCACCGCCACCGCCACCGTCACCACCTCGGCCTTCGGCCTCGAGGACCTCGAAGGTGAGGACGGCGCCTCTGTGGTCGTGCACCAGGACAACCTCGGCGCACGCCTCGCCTGCGGCGTCATCGGGTGAGCAGGGTTCGAATCCCCTGAAGCTCGGTACCCGGGTAATTCCTGACACGGGGCCCCGCGACGGACATCCGTCGGCGGGGCCCTGTGGTTGGATCGAGACGTGGCAGTCGCGTTTCCGGGATCACCTCGTCCCACGATCGGCGTGGAATGGGAGATCGCTCTGGTGGACAAGACCACCCGCGATCTCTCGAACAGCGCGGCGGTCGTCTTCGACAGGGTGGAGGAGATCGCCGGGGAGACCCCGCGGCTGACCAAAGAGTTCCTGCGCAACACCGTCGAACTCGTCACCGGTGTACACGACACCGTCGCCGAGGCCGTCGACGATCTGTCCGAGTCGCTGTCGTTGCTTCGCCGCGCCGCCGATCCGCTCGGAGTGGACCTGATGTGTGCCGGCACCCATCCGTTCGCGCAGTGGACCGACCAGACCGTCACACCCTCCCCGGACTACGAGGAGATGATCAACCGCACCCGCTGGTGGGGACGGCAGATGCTCATCTGGGGAGTGCACGTCCACGTGGGAGTCTCCTCCGCGGAGAAGATCATCCCGATCCTCAACGCCATGCTCGTGAAATATCCCCACATGCTCGCGTTGTCGGCCTCGTCGCCGATCTGGGCGGGCTACGACACCGGCTACGCGAGCAACCGCGCGCTGATGTTCCAGCAGCTGCCGACCGCCGGCCTGCCCTACCACTTCGCCGACTGGCCGCAGTACGCGAAATTCATCGCCGACCAGCTCGAGTCCGGCGTCATCAGCCACCCCGGAGGCATGCACTGGGACATCAGGCCCGCGCCGAAATGGGGCACCCTCGAAGTCCGGGTCTTCGACGGCATCACCAACCGCGCCGAACTGGCCGCCCTCGTCGCGTTCGTGCATTCACTCGTCGTCTACTTCGACGAACGTCTCGAGCGCGGTGAGGAACTTCCTGTGCTGCAACCGTGGCACGTCAAGGAGAACAAGTGGCGTGCGGCGCGGTACGGACTCGATGCCGAGGTCATCCTCGACCCGGTGTGTACCGAACGGCTCGTCACCGACGACCTGAACGATCTGCTCGAGCAGATCATGCCCACCGCGGTACGGCTCGGCTGCGCCGACGAACTCGCGCGAGTTGCGGACATCCCGGTGAGGGGAGCGTCCTATCAGCGTCAGCGCCGGCTCGCGGAACGGACGGACGGCGATCTCGTCGCGGTGGTGGACTCGCTCGTGCAGGAACTGAAGGAGTGATCGTCCGAGGACGTCCCGGCCGTCAGCTCCTCGTCACCTGTCACGCACCGCCGGGAGCGTCCTCGTCGAGCAGGCCGTCGCGACCGAGCTGCTCCCGGTAGGCGACGCGACCGACGCGGTGCGCGATCACCGGTGCCGTGAGGACCATGAACATGCCCGCCAACGCCATCATCCAGATGTCGACGGAACTGCGCAGGATGATCATCGCGCCACCCAGCACGAACAACAGACCCACCACCTGCGGCTTGGTGGCCGGATGCATGCGCGACAGGGTGTCGCGGAAACGCACCACGCCGATCGCAGCGGTCAACGAGATGACCGCCCCGATGAGGATCAGGAGGTGGGCGAAGGTGTCGATGATCGTCGTCATCCTTCGTCACGCACCCGGAATCGAGCCACGGACACCGACCCGATGAAGCCGACCAGGGCGAGGGCCACGGTGGCGGGCAGCACCGACGTGTCGCGTGTGTACACCGCCCAGATCGCGATGCCGCAGATGCCGAGCGCGAGCAGGACGTCGACGCCGACGAGCCGGTCGAGGGAGTTGGGGCCCGCGATCACGCGGTAGGTGATCAGGATTGCGGAGACGAACAGCAGTGCCCCCGCGATCGCCAGTGTCACGGTCACGTCAGTTCCTCCGTTCCGCTGCGCCAGGGGCTGGCCTGCCATTCCGACTCGCGTTCGAACGTCCGGATGAGAAGACGCTCGATGAGGCGGGCGGAACGGTAGAAGTCGGCCACGGCCTTGTCGGTACCCACGTCGAGGACGTGCACGTACATGATCCGCCGCACCTGGTCGATCTCGAGCACCATGGTGCCCGGGATGTTGTTCATGATGTCCGTCCACAGTGTCAGCACCAGGTCGGACTTGATGGTGAGCCGGCAGCGCAGCACGCCGGTGACCGGCGGCGGGGACGGCCGGATCGCGAGCCATGCCACGTTGATCGTCGAGCGGATGGTCTCGCCGAAGATCACCGCGCCGAGCCGCATCGCGGACCAGACGTGCACGCGACCCTCGACGGGTACACGCGGCAGCGGCAGCACGAACATGACGACGAGCGAGACGACCACACCGCCGAGGATGTTGGCGATGCTGAAGGTGCCCCACAGCAGGACCCAGACCAGCGTCGTCCATCCCACGACGAACATGCGCAGGACGTTGGCGCGTTTCATCATTCCTGCTCACCCCCCAGCACGGCCTCGATGTACACCGTGCGGTCGCGCAGGTTCTCCGCGGCACGGTTGCTGATGTCGAGCAGGGGACCGGCGAAGACCGTCAACGACACACCGATCGCGACGAGCCAGACCGTGGGGACGAGCATCGCGGCCGGCATCCGGCCCACGTCCGGGCGTTCCTCGAAGGAGATGTCGGTGGCGGATTCGTCGATCAGCGCCGAGGGGCCGATGTCCGCGAGATCGCCCTCGGGAGCGTCGGCGCGTGCCCGCCAGAACGCCTTCGTCCAGATACGCGCGACGACGTACAGCGTCAGGAGGCTGGTCACGACACCACCGGCGACGAGGACCCAGGCCAGGACCGAACCGTCCTCCGCGCCGGCCTGCAGCAGGGCGACCTTGCCGATGAACCCGGAGAACGGCGGGATACCGCCCAGGTTGAGCGCCGGGATGAGGAACAGGACCGCCAGCAGCGGAGACATGAGTGCGAGGCTGCCGAGGCGTCGCAGCGACGCCGACCCGGCCTGGCGTTCGATGAGACCCACCACGAGGAACAGGGTGGTCTGCACGAGGATGTGGTGGCCGACGTAGTAGACGGCGCCCGCGAGACCGGTCTGCGACGACAGAGCGACACCGAAAATCATGTAGCCGATATGGCTGACGAGCGTGAACGACAGCAGACGCTTGATGTCGTTCTGCGCGATCGCGCCGAGGATGCCGACGATCATCGTGAGCAGACCCGCGACGAGCAGGACGTCGTCGAGTTCGCCGCCCGGGAACAGCAGGGTGTGCGCCCGGATGATCGCGTACACACCGACCTTGGTCAGCAGGCCGGCGAAGACGGCCGTGACCGGTGCGGGCGCGGTGGGGTAGGAGTCGGGCAGCCACGACGACAGCGGGAAGACCGCGGCCTTGATACCGAAAGCCACGAGCAACACACCGAAGATCGCGGCCCGGGTGCCCGGTGAGATCTCGTCCATCCGCAGTGCCATCTGGGCGAGGTTCAAAGTGCCCGTGGCTGCGTAGGCGAAGGCGATGCCCACGAGGAAGACCAGCGAGGACACCATCGAGACCATGACGTACGAGACGCCCGCGCGGACGCGGTCGGCGCTCGCACCCAGGGTCAGCAGGACGAACGAGGCGGCGAGGAGCACCTCGAAGCCGACGAAGAGGTTGAACAGGTCGCCCGCGAGGAAGGCGATGTTGACACCCGCGGTGAGCGCGAGATAGGTCGGCAGGAAGATCGAGACGGGCTGCTGCTCGTTGCCGTCGTGGATACCCTGGCCGACTGCGTACAGCATCACCGACAGCAGCACGATCGCCGAGACGACCAGCATCAACGCCGACAATCGGTCGACGACCAGCGAGATGCCGATCGGCGCCTCCCACCCACCGATCTGCAGTACCGCGATGCCGTCGGCGTCGGCGTAGTACAGCAGCGCCACGCACACGACGAGCGAGGCGACCAGCGCGAAGACGGTGATCCACCGTTGGACGCGCGGACGGCGGCCGACGATCAGGGTTGCGGCTGCGGCGAGCAAGGGGATGAGGACGGGGAGGGGAACGAGGTTCGCGACGCTCGGGTTCATCGGCGATCCTCCTTCCCGTTCTTCTCGTCGTCTCCGGTCCGCTCGTCCTCGGCAGGGTCGGGGGCCTCGGGGTCGGGATCGTCCGCGCGGACGTCCTCGTCGGCGTCCTCGACATCCTCGATAGAGCCGGCCCCGCCCGAATCTTCGGCAGAGCCGGACTCGTCCGTCCCCCCCTGGTTCTGCGTGTAGGCCGAGTCGGTGGGGTCGTCGAAGTCGCCGTCGTGCAGATCCTCGTACGCCTCGATGTCCTCGATGTTCTTGAGCTGATCGAGCGGGATCGGGTTGCCCGCGGCGTCGAAGGCGTCGCCGCTCTTGCTCGGGATACCGGTGAGCGGGTCGTCGGAGCGGTCTCGCGACGGTAGATCGGCGAGACTGCGCCGCTGCGACACGAGGGTGTCCTCGGGGTCGTTCTCGATCTCGTCCCGTGCGCGGTAGGTGTAGGAGCGGTAGGTCAGTGCCAGCACGAACGCCGCCACACCCATCGTGATGACGATCGCGGTGAGGATCATCGCCTGCGCGAGGGGATCGGCCATGTCCGGCTCGACGTCGCTCTCCACACCGACGATGGGTGCATGACCTGCGGGGCCGCCGAGGGTGAGCAGCAGCAGGTTGATTCCGTTGCCGGCCAGCAGCAGGCCCAGCAGCATCTTGATGATGCTGCGTTCGAGCAGCAGGTACACACCGGCCGCGACGAGCACACCGACGACGGCGAGGAGCGTGATGTTCGCGGTCATCGGCGCTCACCCACGGTCTCGGCGTCGAGGCGAGCACCGAGGCTGCGCAGCACGTCCAGGACCAGTCCGACGACGATGAGGTACACACCGAGGTCGAAGAACAGTGCGGTCACGAGCTTGATGTCGCCGAGCAGAGGCAGCGTGAGCTCGAGGGTCGCCGACGACAGCGCCGGGGCGCCGAGGAACATCGACACCAGTGCGGTGCCCGCGGCGAAGGTGAGTCCGATGCCGAGGATCTTGCCGGCGTCGATGGGAACCGCCTCTCCGAGCTCGTAGCGTCCGCCGGCCAGGTACCTCAACACCAGCGCGAGACCGGCGACGAGACCGCCCGCGAAACCGCCACCGGGCGCGTTGTGCCCGGAGAAGAAGAAGTACACCGACAGGATCATCATGGTGGGGAAGACCAGTCGCGTGGTGACCTCGAGGACCAGCGATCGGTAGCGCGGATCGATGAGATCGCCGCCGAGCAGCCAGGTCGTCTCGTTGCTGGCGGAGACCGCGTCGAGCTGCGCCGCGGGTGCGTCCGCCACACGCGGGGCGGTGCCGAAGCGGCGGGTGCGGAAGACCAGGCTGGCCACGCCGGTCGCGGCGACCAGCAGCACCGAGATCTCGCCCAGCGTGTCCCAGGCGCGGATGTCGACGAGCAGGACGTTGACGATGTTCTTGCCGTCACCGCCGTAGTAGGCGGCGTCGGGCAGCAGCAGCGAGATCGGATCGGTAGTGCGTGCCGCGACGGCGTAGGCGCCGATCCCGGCGACCACCGCGCCCACGGCGATGCCGAGCATCGCGCGGGCGAACTTGCTGCCCATCACCGCGGCCGGGTCGGTCTCGGCGGGCAGCTTGCGCAGGACCAGCACGAACATCACGAGGGTGACGGTCTCGACGAGGAACTGGGTGAGCGCGAGGTCGGGAGCTCCCTGGAGGGCGAACAGCACCCCGAGCCCGTAACCGGTCACGCCCACGACCAACACTGCGCCGAGACGGTTGCGCAGGGCCGTCGCGGTGATCGCGGCGGCCATCATGATCAACCCCACCCCGAGCTGCCAGATCGAGTCCCACGCGCGCGTCGACGGCATCGTGCTCAGCCCGAAGAAGAACATCAGCACCGTCGGGAGCGCCACCAGGGTGATGAGGATGGTCGCCTGGGTCAGGGGGAGCGAACCGCGCTGCAGGAAGGCGGTCAGGCGCAGGGACAGGGTGTCCATGCCCTGGAGTGTCGCGTCGTACATCCGGTCGGCATTTCCGAGCGGCGGGTGCTCGAAGCGCAGACGCGCGATGGTGCGGTGCGCGAGGAACAGGACCGTGCCGCCCACGATCACCACGCCGGTCAGACCCAGCGGCAAGGAGAATCCGTGCCACAACGCCAGGTGGTAGGGCTTGTCGAGTTCGGTGGGCAGCTCGTCGGCGTAGGGGGTGATCAGATGGTCGATCCACGAGCTCGCGAAGCCCGCGGCGAGACCGGCGAACGCGAGGACGCTCGGGGCGGTGAGCAGCAGCGGGCCGGGCGCGTGCAGGTTCTGCACCGCGGGGCTCGGACGTTTGAGCTGCTTACGACCGAAGGCCCCCCAGATGAACCGGATGCTGTAGGCGAGGGTGAGGATCGAGCCCACCACGATGCCCGCAGTCATGGCGATCCGCGCCCATTCGGGGAGCACCTCGGCCACCAGCGACGACTCGAGCGCGGCTTCCTTCGCGACGAAACCGATGAACGGCGGCAGACCGGCCATGCTCGCCGCCGCAAGTATCGCGATCACCATCAGGTAGGGGGCGGCAGAGCCGAGATGCGCGAGTTTGCGGATGTCGCGGGTGCCGGTGGAGTGGTCGATGATGCCGACCACCATGAACAGGCATGCCTTGAACAGGGCGTGGGCGATCACCATCGCCAGGCCCGCCAGGGCCGCTTCCCGGCTGCCCGTACCCACCAGCGCAGTGAGAAAACCGAGCTGGCTGACGGTGCCGAAGGCCAGGATGAGCTTGAGGTCGAAGGCGCGGAACGCTCGCCAGCCGGCGAGGATCATCGACGCGAGACCGAGACCGATGACGATCGGCCGCCACGCGGCGCTGTCCGCGAAGCCGGGTGCGAGCCGGGCCACGAGGTAGATGCCGGCTTTGACCATCGCCGCGGCGTGAAGATATCCGGACACCGGGGTGGGGGCGGCCATCGCGCCGGGCAGCCAGAAGTGCAGCGGGACCACGGCGGACTTCGACAGTGCGCCGACGAGCACGAGCACCACGGCGACGCCGGCGAGCCATCCGTGAGGTGCCGCCGCGACGACGTCGGACAGGTTGTAGCTGCCGACCGTCTCGCCGAGGATGATGATGCCGACCAGCATCGCCAGACCACCGGCCGTGGTGACGAGCAGGGCCTGGGTGGCGGCACGGCGACTCGAGGCGCGTTCGGCGTAATGCCCGACGAGCAGGAACGACAGGACGGTCGTCAGTTCCCAGAAGGTGTAGAGCAGCAACATGTTGTCGCTGACCACCAGACCGAACATGGCGCCGGCGAAGGCGACCATCTCGGCGGCGAACAAGCCCAGGCGGGGCTCGTCGTCCTCGAAATAGCGCGAGCAGTAGAGCAGGATCAACGAGCCGATGCCCAAAACGAGCACGCACATGATCGCCGCGAGCGTGTCGAAGCGCAGATCGAAATTCATCGACAGCGTCGAGGCCCACGCGATCTGCAGTTTCTGATCGGTTCCCCAGTTGGTGACGACCCAGCTGAGACTCGCGAGGGGCACCACCGCGAGCGGCAGGAATGCATTTCTCCCCATGACTCGGACCAGAAGCGGCGCCAGAAGGGCAGCGACCGCATGGGCAACGAGTATGGCGATCAAAAGGCACTCCGTCGGGGTCGGGCCTGTCGGCGGGGTGAAACTGACTGCGGGCCGTGGGACTCGCTGTCGTCACAGCGGACGGCACACCGCCGAAACGGGGATCGCCCCGACATGCACGCCGCTCGCCGTCATCGGGCAAAACGGATTGTGCACATCCTAACGGTTGTCTTCGCACGCTTGCGAATCGGGGAGGTGAGAGCGCTAGCGCACCTGCCACGCACAGATCACGGCCGCGGTAAACAGTGCGAGCGCCGACCACTGCGCATCCGCCGGAAGCATCCACACCGCCCCGACGACGGCCGTCGCCGGCACCGGCAGCGCCAGGCCGAGAGCCGCGACGGACGCCGAGCCCGGCAACGATGCCCCGAGTGCGAGACCGGTGCCCAGCGCGACGAGCGCCACCCGCACCGCAAGAGGGATTCCCTCGCCGATCTCCGCCGGCCACCACACCGTCGCCGCCGAGATCGACGCGGCGAGCATCAGCCCGGGAAGCGCGTACGGCATGGAGGGGGAGAGCCGCACCCCGGCGACCACGGCGGCCACCGCGACGAGCAGCACCCACCACGGCACGGTCGCCGACTGCATACCCGACCACAACTCGACGAGGACGGGGTACGCCGCGGCCACGGCCCCGGTGACCGCGAGGACGAACCGGTCGTCTCCGGGCGGGACGAGGCGCGCGACGATCTCGGCACCGACGACCGCCACCGCGAGCGCCCCACCGGCGACCAGCCACAGGAGCACACCCGTGTCGCTCGCGCGGGAACCCACGAATTCACCCAGCAGTCGGTAGCCCACCGAGAGCACCACCGCGGCGGTCACCATGATCGCGAGCAACCGCGGATCGGCCCGCTGCACGCGCATCCCGGCAGGCACCGTCAGCGCGGCGGCGACCGTTGCCACGAGTGCGAAGGCCAGCGCCCACTGGGGAACCGTCCAGCGCATGGCCTCCACGGGGACCTCGGAACCGACGGCCGCGGCGGTGAGGAAGGCCGCCCACCCACCGGCGATCAGGGCCCACTGACCGGTCGCCGAACCCCACGAGCCCGCGGTCGCCGCCCCGAGCAGCACACCGGTGATCGCGGCGATCACCCATCCGACGACCGTCAGGCTGTCGGCCGAGATGCCGGCGGGAACGAGATAGCGGATCGACCCGAGGACCACGATCGAGGCGGCGGCCAGCATCCAGGCGGTACGTCGGGAGCCGGTCCGCTGCAGCCCGGCCGCCGAGAGAACGGCGAGCGCGGCGGTGACCACGGGTGCCCATTCGCTGCGCGCACCCTCAGGGAGGACCGATTCGCCCGCGGCCGGGACGAGGATCGCGACCCCGGCGGCGAGGAAGGCCGCGAGGACGGCTGCCGGTCCGGCGACGCGGACCGCGGTGGTCACGGCCATCTCAACGGCCCTCCGCGTAGGCCTGCAGATGAGCGACCTGCACGGGATCGAGCGAGGGGCGCACCTTCTCCCGGGCCACCGCGACGTCCTCGGCGGTGACCACGGCGGCGTCGACGTTGCGCCGCATCGCCGCGAGCGCGGCCTCGCGCAGCAGCGCCGAGCAGTCCGCGGCCGAGTAGCCGTCGAGTCCGGCGGCCAGGTCGTCGAGGTCGACGTCGTCGTCGAGCGGTACCGATCGGCCCGCGGTCTTCAGGATCGCGGCCCGGGCCTCGGCGTCCGGCGGCGGCACGAACACGAGACGTTCGAGCCGGCCGGGACGCAGCAGAGCCGGGTCGATGAGGTCGGGCCGGTTGGTCGCTCCCACCACCACGACGTCGCGCAGCGGCTCGACACCGTCGAGTTCGGTGAGCAGCGACGCGACGACCCGGTCGGACACCCCGGAATCGGAGCTCTGCCCGCGGCGCGGTGCGAGAGCATCGATCTCGTCGAGGAACACCAACGCCGGTGCCGAATTGCGGGCACGCTCGAACAACTCGCGCACCGCCTTCTCCGACGCACCGACCCACTTGTCCATCAGTTCGGCGCCCTTGACGGCGTGGACGCTCAGACGTCCCGTGCCGGCGAGAGCGCGGACGAGATAGGTCTTGCCGCAACCGGGCGGGCCGTACAGCAGCACACCGCGCGGCGGATCGACACCGAGACGCTCGAACGAATCGGGATGCTGCAGCGGCCACAGGACGGCTTCGGTCAGGGCCTGCTTCGTCTCGACCATGTCGCCGACGTCGTCGAGGCTCACGCTGCCGATCGCCAGCTCCTCGGAACCCGATCGCGACAGCGGACGGATCACCTCGAGCGCGCCGAGCAGGTCGTCCTGGACGAGCGAGGGTTCGTCGTCGTCGCGGTTCGCCCGCGACGCCGCGCGCAGTGCCGCCTCGCGACACAGCGCCGCGAGGTCGGCGACGACGAAACCGGGGGTGCGACCCGCGACGGCGGCGAGGTCGAGACCGGTGGACGGCACCGAGCGCAGCAGCACGTCGAGCAGGGCGCGGCGGGTCGCGCCGTCGGGCAGCGGCAGGGACAGTTCGCGGTCGCAGATCTCCGGGGCACGCAGCCGGGAGTCGACGTCGTCGGGATGCGCGGTGGTCGCGATCAGCACCGCGCCCTCGGTGTCGACCACCCGCCGCAGCTCGTCGAGGATCAATGTCGCGACGGGTTCGGTGTCGGCGGGGAGCACGGCATCGACGTCGGTGAGCAGCAGGACGCCCCCACCGCGCACCGCTTCGGCCGCCGCGGAGATCCGGCGCAGCCGCTCGTCGGCGGCGAGTGCACCCACGCCCGGCCCGTCGACCTCGACCAGACGCCGGTCGGCGACCACCGAGCGCACGAAGGTCGCCTTACCGACCCCGGCGGGACCGGTGACGAGCACCCCGAGATGCGGCGACGCGCCGAGGGTGCGCAGCAGTTCGGGTTCGTCGAGCGAGAGGGTGAGCCACTCGGAGAGCTTCGCGACCTGGACCTGCACACCCACGAGATCCTCGACCGGCGGTGGCGGAGGCGTGGCGGGGGCCGATTCGGGACGGTCTGTCGCGGGGGAGGAGGCGACGAACCCCGACGAGACGAATCCGGAAGCGGACGGCACGGAGGACGGCAGGGTACCCGGGCCACCGCCCCACACGACGGCGGTGTTCGGCTGCACGCTCACCGGTCCGGCCGGATCGACCGAGGAGACGGTGAGCAGTTCGGTGGTCCACGCGATCGCGAACGTCCGCGACAGTGCCCGCGTCGTCTCGGCGTTGCTCGTGCCCGGTCCGAGATCGCGGGGGAGCAGCGACACCGCGTCGCCGACGGTGAGGACCTTCCCGAGCAGCGCCTGACGCAGGGTGGTCTCCGGGATCGACTGCCGCGCGAGGGTGGACCCGGTGACCGTCACCGTGCGCGCGCCGTAGACCGTCACGGGCGCGACGACGACCGTCGCGTCCTCCTTCAGGCCTGTGTTCGACAGCACCACGTCATCGAGCAGGATCGTGCCGGTCGGGGTGCCGGCCGGGGCGAGACCCGCCACGACCGCCGTGCGACGCGCTCCCACCAGCGCGATCGCGTCCCATTCCCGCAGGCCCAGCGCGGCCAGCGCCTCGGGGTGCAGACGCACGACACCGCGCCGCGAGTCGGCGGCGGAGGTGTTGAGCCGGACGGTGAGTGAGAGTTGTGGGGTCGTCACCCCGCCGAGCCTAGAACGTCACTAGCGTCCTCGCGGGTCGTGCATGTCATCGTCCTCGCGGGTCGTGCATGTCATCGTCCTCGCGGACGGCGCAGCCCGAGTCGCGCCTGAGATCTAGCCGACGTGGCGACACGCCGGGCGGCGACACGACGCGGACGCTGCGCGCGGTTGCGGGCACGCAGTGCGCGTCGCTCCGAGGGCTTGATGTCCCAGGTTTCGGGCCGGGCCGCGACCCAGCGCCGCGATCGCACCGCGAAGGGGATGTGCGCGAGGTAGACCGCGACCAGCACGAGCATGAGGATGAACGGATAGGTGACCAGCGCGGCCGCCGCCATCGCGACCAGCACGAGCAGCACCACGGCGAGTCGCGCGGGCACGGACGCCGACTTCATCGCGAAGGTCGGGATGCGGCTGATCGCGAGCCCGGCTGTCCCGAGGATCCACACCGCGACCAGCCCGTAGGCGGTCCACCAGCCGTCGCCCCACTGGATGTGGGCGGCGACGGGTGCGAGCGCGATGAGGGCGGCCGCCGGTGCGGGCACGCCGACGAAGTACTCGCGTGCGTAGGCGGGGACGCTGTCGTCCTCGAGCAGGGTGTTGAAGCGCGCGAGTCGCAGCACGAGGCTCACTGCGTAGAGCAGGGCGACGATCCAGCCGAAGGGGCTGCCGTCGAGCAACGTCACGTAGAGCACGAGCGCCGGGGCGACACCGAACGCGACGGCGTCCGACAGCGAGTCGAGTTCGGCGCCGATCTTGCTGGTCGCGTCGAGCATGCGGGCGATGCGACCGTCGAGCGAGTCGAGGACGGCCGCGGCGCCGATCATGCCGAGCGCGGTGCCGAGTTGTCCGTCGAGCGCGAACTTCACCGCCGACAGTCCGGCGGAGAACGCCAGGACCGTGATGACGCTCGGCAGCAGGCGGACGACGTTGGGCCGATTGCGGGACCGCCCGGTCGCGACCGCACGCGAACCCTGCGTGTGCGGACTCACGACACCGTGGGCAGCTGAGCGAGGACGGTCTCGGCACCGATGGTGCGCTGCCCGCGTTCGACCAGCAGGGTGCTCCCGACCGGCAGGTAGGTGTCGACCCGGGATCCGAAGCGGATCAGGCCGTAGGTGTCGCCGATCGGCAGGGTGTCGCCGATCTGCGCGTCGTTGACGATGCGCCGTGCCAGCAGCCCGGCGATCTGGACGACGGCGACCTCGGCGCCGTCGCGCGTCTCGATCAGCATGCTGGTGCGCTCGTTGACCTCGCTCGCGTCGGCGAGATCGGCGGAGAGGAACTTGCCCGGGGTGTGGACCACCGAGCGGACGGTGCCGCCGACGGGGCTGCGTTGCACGTGCACGTCGAGGACGGACAGGAAGATGCTGACCCGGGGGCGCTCCTCGCTGCCGAGCCCGAGTTCGGCGGGCGGCACGGCATGGTCGACGAGAGCGATCTCACCGTCGGCGGGAGCGACGACCACTCCGGCGCGGTTCGGCGGCACGCGGTGCGGGTGCCGGAAGAAGGTGGCGCACGCCAGTGCCGATGCGAGACCGGCGCGGCGCAGCCAGGGCTTGCGGCGGCCGAGGGTCGCCACGGCCAGCGGAGCTGCGACGAAGGGGATGCCGCCCGGATGCATGGGCGGTACGACATGCCTGACCAGGTCGACCATGTGGGCTACCCCGCTGGTGGGGGGTGTTCCGGCGGGCGTCGGCTTACGTGCCACGGGCTCCTCTTATCGCTGGCGATCGGTGGTCCGGGACCGCAGGGGACCCGCCCGTCTCGCGGGCGGGTCCTGTCGGTCCACAGGCACTCCAGCGTACGTGAGCCGAGGAGGGAAGGTCAGACCCGCGCGGCCGCCTCGATCTCGTTCTTGAGACGGGCGAGAGTCGCGTTCATCCCCATCGTCAGTTCGTCGTCGAACGCCTCGGTGCCGCCGAGAACATACTTGACCAGGGTCTGCGAGACCTTGCTGGTCCCGGTGGGCGCCTCGCGCCGCTGGGTGACCCGCGTGCCGGTGGCGGTGGGTTCGAGGGTGAACGACCAGATGGAGCGGTTCTCGTTGATCCGGAAGCTCAGGCGACGGCCGGGTTCGAAGTCGATCACCTTCGACGTCGTGGGCCACACCAGCAGCCCCTTCTTGTTGATGTTGATCGTGGTGGTGCCGGCCGACACCGGCCCACCGCGCACGATCATCCGACGGCACTGCGGGCTCCACTCGCCCATCCGCTTCAGATCGGACACCACGCGCCACACCTGCTCGGGGGAGGCGGTGATCTCGATCGTGGCCTCGAGGGTCTTCGACACGTGTACTCCTGTGCTCGGGGGACCGGGTCTTCTCCGGGGGACCAGGTCCCGTGTATCTGCTACCGGAGGTAACAGGATCGTCGTCGATCCTAACGGACGATGTGAGTGCGGTCACGCCCCGGTCGGGTCGGCTCCGGTCAGCCGCATGAACGCCCCGAGTTCGATCAGGCCGTCCGGTGTCGACGGGAGGTGATCGGTCAGGGCGCCGGACCGGACGATCACCGCCGACCACTTGCCGCGTGAGAGAGCCACGTTCGACCGGTTGCGGGACAACAGGAACGACATGCCCCGCGGCACGTCCTCGACGGCGGAGGCGGTCATCGACACGAACACCATCGCCGCCTGGCGGCCCTGGAACTTGTCGACGGTGCCCACCTGGACCCGGTGCAGACCCGCGGCGGCGAGATCCTGCCGTAGGCGGGTGACCTGAGCGTTGTACGGTGCGACCACCAGGACGTCCTCCTCGCCGAGAGGTCGCGGCGGGGAGCCGGCGTCGTCCGTCCACGCCGAGCCGAGCACGGCTGCGATGGCGCGCACGATCTCGGCGCTCTCCTCGGGCGAGCAGGTCGCATTGCCCTCGTGCGCGACCTCCACGAGCCGCACGCCGGGCGGGACGCCGTCGAGCGCGCGGCGCGTGGTGATCTCGGACTTCGACTGCAGTCGTCCCTCGTAGGACAGCTCGGACACCCGCGCGCACAGATCCGGGTGCATCCGCCAGGTCACCGGAAGGAAGTAGCCGCGATCGGTGGGCAACGCACCGTGCCCTTCGGCGAGCCATCCGAGGGCGGACTCGTCGACCGGCTCGGGGTGGGTGCCCTGCGAGACCTGCGGCAGTTGGCGGGGATCGCCGAGCAGCAGCAGATTCGACGCCGCCGTGGCCACGGCGATGGTGTTGGCGAGACAGAACTGACCGGCCTCGTCGACCACCAGCAGGTCGAGGCTGCCGGGCTCGATGCAGTTCGGATTCGTGAAGTCCCAGGCCGTTCCGCCCACCACATAGCCGGTGGCGGATGTACCGATATGCGCCGCAAGGGACTTCGCGTCAGGGAAGGCGGTCCACGTCGGATCGGGGCTCTGGCATTTCGCCTTGGCGACCCGTTCCGGCGACACTCCCGCGGCGACGATCCCGGCCAGCATGTTCTCGACCACCGAATGCGACTGCGCGACCACGCCGACGCGCCGGCCGTGCTCGTTCACGAGCGCCGCCACCACCCGGGCCCCGGTGTACGTCTTGCCGGTGCCGGGTGGGCCCTGCACCGCCAGGTACGAATTCTCCAGGTTGAGAACGGTCGTGACGATCGTGCCGGCCGCGTCGTCGCCGAGCGGCGGCAGCGCGGCACCGGAGCGCAGGCGGGGAGGGATGCGGCGCAGTACGTCCACCGCCGCGGTCGACGGCAGAGCCGGCAACTCGCTGCACATCGCCTCGGCGGCGGAGGCGATCGCCGCTTCGATGTTCTTCGACGAGATCGGCGCGCCGGGAGTGACGGCCACCGGTAGCACGGAGTACTCCTCGTCCGTCCGTAGCGACTCGTCCACGACGAGCACGTCGGGATGGTCCGTCCCCGTGGTGCGTTCGACGACCACGCCGCGCGACCACGCGCGCGTCCCGGTGCCGCCGTCGGGCAGTCCGTCCGGTCCCGGAGCGTCGTACAACAGGAAGACGTCCTGCCCGGCGCGCAATGTGCTGCCCGGCTCGAACTCGCCCGCGAGGCGCAGCCGACGCCGGAGCAGTCGCCGGCGGGGCGTGGCCTTGTGCCAGTCGGTCTCGAGTGTGCACGTCGCCGCGACCAGCGTGTCGCGGGCGTCCGCCCACTCGTCGGGAGCCGTCGCCAGACGATCGAAGTGTCCCCACCAGAGAGGTTTCCGCTCGCGCCGGTGGTAGCCCATGGCCGCGGCGACGAGTGCGGCCGCCTGCTGTTCCGGGGTGCGGTCGCCCGCCAGTGCACCGCCGACGTATTCGAGGAGTTTCGTCTCGACGGGGTGTGCCTGCGCGTCGGGAGCGGCCTCGTCGTGGGTCGTCTCGGTGGGGGAGATGCCGTGGTCACGGGCGTGGGTGAGCAGCCAGTCGCGCAGACGCAGGGTGGAGATGCAGTCGGCCTCGTTGTAGGAGGCGATCGACGCGAGTTCGCGTTCCGCCTCCTCGAGGTGCCCGGCATCGCGCAGTGCGCAGTAGTCGGCGTACGCGACGATCGAGGCGCCCGCGTCGGCGACATCGCCGTCGCGTGCCTCGCTCTCCTCGGTGTAGAGCGGTTCGAGTTTCTTCAGTCCGTACGTCCGGGCACCCACCCGGATCGAGTTGCGCACCACGGGGTACAGGTCGACGAGCACACCTTCGCGCAGCAGGTCGTCGACGATCTCCTCGCCGACGCCGTAGCGCCCGGCCAGCCGCAGCAACGCCGTCTTCTCGTACGGGGCGTAGTGGTAGACGTGCATCCTCGGGTGGCGACGCCGGCGGTCGGTGACGTAGTCGAGGAAGTCCAGCAGTGCCTGCCGCTCCTGCTCGCGGTCGTGTGCCCAGAAGGGCCGGAAGATCGGTGCGTCGGCCGGTCCCTCCACGACGCCGAACAGGTACTCGAGTCCCCACTCGGAACTGCCGCCCTCGGACCACAGTGGGTCGCCTTCGAAGTCGAAGAAGATGTCGCCCTCGTCGGGCGCGGGCAGGATGCCGAGCGGGGTGGCGTCGTAGACCTCCGCATAGGGACTGTCCCGCCTCTCCTCCTCGAGCTGCGCCCGTGCCTGGGCGCGCAGGGCGTCGAAGGTGCGGCGCGCCATCCCGTCGACGGGTGCCGCGCATGCGGCGAGGTCGTCGATGGTCGACACGCCCGCCTCGATCAGCCGCAGCCGCTGGGTACTGCGCATCCCCGCGACCAGCAGCAGGTCGCGGTGACGTTCGAGTTCCGGGGTGCAGTCGTCGCAGCGACCGCAGGCGGTGTGCCCACCCGCTCCCCACCGCACCGGCCCGGGGGCAGCGCGGTGCGACGTGAGAAGGGTTTCGAGGCAGGCGCGTCGGTGCCGATAGACCGGCATGATCTCCGCGAGCGGGTAGGAGGCGATCGAGCCGTCGCCGAGGACGAGATGCGCGTGCGAGGACACCGTCGTCCCGGTGCGCGCGAGTGCGTCCGCGTAAGCGGCGAGCTGGAGCAGGGCCTCGACCTTCGCGTGCCGGGAGAGTTTGCTGTCGTAGACGGCGTAGCCGTCGTCCTCGAGGACGAGGAAGTCGGAGAAGCCGATCATGCCGAGCGGATCGGGGGCAGTGTCGGAGGAACCGGTGTCGAAGAAAGCGCCCTGATAGACGACGGGCGCGCCGGCCCGGACGGCGTCGAGGGTGGCCTGCGCCGCCTCGGTGAGCGCCTGCGCGGTGTACTCGGGCCGGGCGATCTCGACGACCTTCTCCGCACCCACCTGCGCGCGGAAGCGGTCGAGGACGCGCTGCTCGTGGCGGCCGCCGAGTGCGGCGACACGGTCGAGCATTGCGTCGGGTTCGGTGTCGGGGCGCGGGAGCCGACCGAGCGTCGAGTCGAGGTTGCGGAGCACTGCGAACTCGCACGAGGCGGCGCGGGTGAGATCTCCGGCGCCGAAGACCAGCCTGTCGTCGAGAAGAAACATCGGCAGCTCCGTCTCCGGCGTGCGGGATGCCCGGGATGGGCACGGCTGGTCCCGACTATTGCAGACAGGTCGGACCCGCCGGACCATTGTTCTCGCGCCCACCGGGCACACTGCGGCGGCCGGGCCCGCCCTCGACCCCGAGCGCGGTGCGCACCGCCAGCACGATGCCCCACGGAACGACGACCCGGATCGGCCAGAAGTAGATCGACGAGGCCGTTCCGAGCGAGACCAGTGCCCACACCACGAGATTGATCGATCCCACGGTGGCCCATGCTCCCCATTCGATGCGCTGGTGGAGCGGCAGGCGCAGACGTGGGAACGGTTTGCCGGCCGGCGGGGACGGGGTGGGAACGAGTGTCGACGGCAGGTCGGCGAGAACGGCGCCGGCGTCGTCCTGCGTCACGGCGCGGTAGACCCGGGCCACACGCTCGTCGAACTCGCCGATCGTCAACCGTCCGGCGGTGAGATGGCGCCCGAGCTCCTCCACGATCGTTTCGCGCTCGGCATCGGAGACGCGCAGCGGCGATGTCGCGATACCGGGGCCGGTGGTGTCCACCGCACAGGCACGCATCGGCAAGTTCTGGTCGCTGACGACGAGCCAGGTCTACCGGGAACTGGCCGCGATGGAACGGCAGGGACTGATCGAGGCAGGGGAGAAGGGCCCGCGCGACCGCAAGCCCTACCTGCTGACCGAGGCCGGACGCACGGCTTTCGCCGAATGGATCGACCGCGAACCGGGCGATGAGAACATCCGCCATCCGCTGCTGCTGACCGTCGCCTTCGGCGATCACCTCTCGCCCGAGCGCCTCGCCTCGATGCTCGCCGAGCATCGCCGCAGACACGAGGAGCAGCTCGCCGCCTACGAACAGCAGGCGGCGGCCGACATCCTCCCGCCGCACGCCGCGGCGACCCTCGACTTCGGCATCCTCTACGAACGGGCCGTCCTCGAATGGTTCGACCGCGTGCGCGACCGTCTCGAACCCGGACCGGTCAGCGCAGCGGATCGAACGACCTGAGCAACGGATCCGGCTCGCCGGTCATCGACCCGGCGAGCAGCCGTCCGGTGAGGGGACCGAGCGCCACACCCCACATCCCGTGCCCGCCGGCGACGTACACCCGATCCGAACGGGTGCGGCCGATCAACGGGAGCCCGTCCGCCGTGCACGGCCGTGAGCCCACCCACTCCTCGCTGCGCCCGTCCCAGTCGACCTCACGCAACAGCGGACGGGTCGCGTCGACGATCGCCCGGATGCGTCGCGGGTCGAGCGGGGCGTCGGGACTGCGGAACTCCATCATTCCCGCGACCCGGAAACGGTCCTGGAGGGGTGTGCACGCCACCCGCTGGGCCGGGAAGTAGACCGGGTTCTTCGGCAGGCTCGGCGGCCGCACGCTGAAGCTGTAGCCGCGACCGGCCTGGACCTGCGTGCGCACGCCGAACGGCCGGGCGAGCGACCCGAGCCACGCTCCGTTCGCGAGTACCACCGCATCCGCCGACCGCGAGTGCCCACCGGCCACGACGACATCCACCCCGCGACCGGTGTCGCGCACCTCCTCGACGTCGACGTCGGTGACGATCTCCGCACCCCGGGCGCGGACCGCGTGCGCCAGCGAGGCGACGAACCGCGGCGGATCGATGAACCGCTGCCCCCGGATCCGGAGACCCACCCGCACCGAGTCCCCGAGCAGCGGTTCGAGCGAATGCAGCGTGTCGGTGTCGAGCAGGTCGAAGTCGATCTCGCTGCCGGCGGCACGCGCGTGCTCGAACTCCTCGACCAGCAGCCGACGGTCGTCGTCCGAGGTGAACGCCGCGAGGAACGGATCGGCGACCCGCGTCGGTTCGGTGACGATCGTGTCGCCCGACCCGCGGGCGAGATCGTCGTAGGCATCGAGGGCGAGGCGGTTGGCGCGCGCGAAGACCTTCATCGACGACGTCCACTGCCGTCTCGTGCAGTGCCGGGCGAAGTCGGCGAGGAAGCGCAGCAACCGCACATCCGTCGTGGGCGGCACGTAGACGGGCGACGACGGCCGGAACATCGAGCGCAAGCCGTAACGCAGCACCCCCGGCTCGGGTAGCGGCAGGGTCAGTGCCGGCGCGAGCCACCCGGCGTTGCCCCACGAGGCGTCACCCGCCACGCCGACCCGATCGAGCACCGTGACCTCGATGCCTCGATCCTGCAGAAACCACGCGGTGGACAGACCCACGATGCCCGCACCGACGACCACTGTCCGACGAACCGTCATCGCAACCTCCTGTGATGGACGAAGCCTGCACCTCCATCATGGACCCGGAAGCGCGAACGGGCCGGACTCGCGGACGGCTTACTATTTCCGGGGAAGTTCTGCTTGTGGAAAGGGAACCCGGAATGAGTACGAACGTCGAACAGCGTGAATTCCAGGCCGAGACGCGGCAGTTGCTGGATCTGATGATCCACTCGATCTACTCGAACAAGGACACCTTCCTGCGCGAGTTGATCTCCAACGCGTCGGACGCCCTGGACAAGCTCCGGCTGGAGTCTTTCCGAAACAAGGATCTCGACGTCGACACCTCCGACCTGCACGTCGAGCTCGAGGTGGACAAGGATGCGCGCACCCTGACCGTGCGCGACAACGGCATCGGCATGAACCGCGACGAGGTCGTCGATCTCATCGGCACCCTCGCGAAGTCCGGCACGGGCGAACTCCGGCAGAAGCTGCGCGAGGCCAAGGACGCCGCCGCTTCCGAGGAGTTGATCGGCCAGTTCGGTATCGGCTTCTACTCGTCGTTCATGGTCGCCGACAAGGTCACGCTCGTCACCCGCAAGGCCGGGGAGAAGACCGGTACGCGCTGGGAGTCCAGCGGCGAATCCACCTACACGATCGCCGAGGTCGACGACGCGCCCCAGGGCACCTCGGTGGTCCTGCATCTCAAGCCCGAGGATGCCGAGGACCACCTGTTCGACTACACCTCGCAGTGGAAGCTCGAGGAGATCGTCAAGAAGTACTCGGATTTCATCGCGTGGCCGATCCGCATGGAGGTCTCGCGCACCACGAAGTCGGAGGACGGCACCGACGAGGTGACCTTCGAGACCAAGACCCTCAACTCGCAGAAGGCGTTGTGGGCGCGCTCGAAGGACGAGGTCTCCGAGGAGGAGTACACGGACTTCTACAAGCACATCGCCCATGCCTGGGACGAGCCGCTCGAGGTCATCCCGCTCAAGGCCGAGGGCACCTTCGAGTACCAGGCGCTGCTGTTCATCCCGGAGCACGCGCCCTTCGACCTGTTCGCCCGCGAACGGCGCACCGGCGTGCAGCTGTACGTCAAGCGCGTGTTCATCATGGACGACTGCGAGGATCTCGTCCCCGAGTACCTGCGTTTCGTCAAGGGTGTGGTCGACGCGCAGGACCTGTCGCTCAACGTCTCTCGTGAGATCCTGCAGCAGGACCGGCAGATCCGGGCCATCCGCCGCCGCCTGACGAAGAAGGTCCTCGCGACCGTCAAGGACATGGCCGCGAAGGAACCCGAGAAGTACACGAAGTTCTGGCGCGAGTTCGGCCGGGTCGTCAAGGAAGGTTTGATCTCCGACACCGACAACCGCGACACGCTGCTGGCGATCTCGTCGTTCGACTCGACGGCGAGCGAGGAGGAGCAGACCACGCTCGCCGGCTACGTCGAGCGCATGAAGGACGGCCAGGACGCGATCTACTACCTCACCGGCGAGTCGCGGCAGCTGCTCGAGAGCTCCCCGCACATGGAGGCGTTCCGCGACAAGGGCATCGAGGTGCTGCTCCTGACCGACCCCGTCGACGAGATGTGGGTGACCTCCGTTCCGGAATTCGAGGGCAAGCGCTTCCAGTCGATCGCCAAGGGCGACGTCGACCTCGGTACCGAGGACGAGAAGAAGGCCGCCGAAGCCGAACGCGAGGAGAAGGAGAAGGAGTTCGGCGACCTGCTGTCGTGGATGAAGGAGACCCTCGACGAGCAGGTCAAGGACGTGCGGCTCTCGTCGCGCCTGACGTCCTCCCCGGCGTGCATCGTCGGCGACACCTTCAGCATGTCGCCCGCCCTCGAGCGGATGTACAAGGCGTCCGGTCAGCCGGTGCCGCGGGTCAAGCGGATCCTGGAACTCAACCCCGATCACCCGCTCGTGTCGGGTCTGCGCACGGCCCGGGAACAGCGTCCGGACGACGCCTCGCTCGCCGACGTCGCCGAGCTGCTCCACGGCCTGGCGCTGATCGCCGAGGGTGGCGAGGTCGAGGACCCGGCACGCTTCACCCGCCTGCTCGCCGAGCGTCTCGCCGGTAGCGTGTAGGCCGAGCGTTTCTCCGCGAGTCACCGCGCGGATAGGCTCGACGCATGACGCATGTGGACGGGGTGTTGTTCGATATCGAGGGTGTGCTCGTCACCGAGTGGCAGCCCGTCCCGGGCGCGGCGGACGTCCTGGCACGTTTGCGTGCCGAGGGCGTCCGCCGCGCCTTCCTCACCAACACCACCTCGCGTACGTGTGCCGAGATCGCGCAGCGGCTCACGGATCTGGGGATGGAGGTGGAGCCGGACGAGATCGTCACGGCGGTGTCCCTCACCGTCGACCATGTCCGGCAGACCTATCCGGGTCTGCGCTGCTGGGTCCTCAACGAGGGCGACATCGCAGCGGATCTCGACGGTCTCGTCCTGGACGCGGACGATCCGGAGGTGGTGATCCTCGGTGGAGCGGGAGATGCCTTCACGCATCGGGCGATGAGTCGCGTCGCCGAACTGATGCTCGAGGACGTCCCGGTGGTCGCGATGCACCGGGCGCTCGCCTGGCAGGCGGCCGACGGGCTGCGGATCGACACCGGTGTCTACCTGGCGGGACTCGAGGAACTCACCGGACGGTCGGTGGTGGCGGTGGGCAAGCCGTCGCTGCGCGGCTTCCTCGTGGCGTCGGAGCGGATGGGTGTCGAACCGGATCGGATGGTGGTCGTCGGCGACGACATCGCGGGCGAGGTCGTCCCGGGGCAACGCCTCGGTATGACGGGAATCCTGGTGCGTACCGGAAAGTTTCGGCAATCCGTCCTGGACCTGGCGGTCGATCGTCCCGACCACGTCATCGACTCCGTCGCCGCTCTCCCGGGGCTCCTCGACAGTCTGTGACAGGCGGTCTCGCGTGAGACGCATGTGATCGGTACCCTACCGCCGGGGCGCTCGCCCCGTTCAGCGCAGACGCAGCCTTTCGCGTAGAGGCACTCCAGTGCAGAGGAGCCGTTCTTGTCCATTCGTTCCTTCCGTTCCGCTCTCACCGCGCGCCGTTCGTTCCGGGCCGGTGTACTCGTCGCCGTCGGTGTGGCCTCGGCCGCGCTGTTCGGTGGGGGTACCGCCGCAGCGGCGCCGGTGACCTGTGTGTCGCCTCCTTCTGCCAACGACATCCTGGTGTCCGATACCGCCAGCTGCGGCGCCACCGCCGAGGACGCCTTCGCTCGCGCGTATGCGGCCGACAGCGGCACCGCGGTGTCGGTCGCCGAGTCGGCCGGTGCCGCCGAAGCCCACGCGACGGGCTTCGGCACGGCGCTCAGTGCAGCCCGTGACGGCGGCCGGTCGTTCGCCTACGCGCTCGGCGGCGGACTGAGCCACTCGTGGGCTCAGGGTCCGGCGACGACCCTGTCGGTGGCCGGCTACGGGTCGGGCGCCACGGCCGACACCACCGGCGTCACGTGCGTCGGAGCCCAGTCGTTCGCGGTCAACACCGCGACGGGACAGTGGTGCGCCGTGGGGGTCGGTTCGACGCCGCGCTGAGCGAGCGCGGCACCGATGATCCGGACGACCGTGTAGTCGGTCTTTCGCGGATTTCGTGACGGGGGTGGCAGGTGCCGGTAGTCTTGCACTCGCCACCCCCGAGTGCTAAAAATGCACTTAGCACTCGCAACACGTGAGTGCCAGGTCGGTAGGGTGAGACCGGGTTTTCGACACCCCTGGTCGTCCGTCGCGGGCACTGCTTCCGGCCGAAGGCGTACATGGAGCGATCCGACGAGCGATCGCTCCGGTGTCACCCCCATACCCGGAGGATCACTTCGCAATGGCCAAGATCATCGCGTTCGACGAAGAGGCCCGTCGCGGCCTCGAGCGGGGCCTCAACAGCCTCGCCGACGCAGTCAAGGTGACGTTGGGCCCCAAGGGTCGCAACGTCGTTCTCGAGAAGAAGTGGGGCGCCCCCACGATCACCAACGATGGTGTGTCCATCGCCAAGGAGATCGAGCTCGAGGATCCGTACGAGAAGATCGGCGCCGAGCTGGTCAAGGAAGTTGCCAAGAAGACCGACGACGTCGCGGGTGACGGCACCACCACCGCTACCGTGCTCGCCCAGGCGCTCGTCCGCGAGGGTCTGCGCAACGTTGCTGCGGGCGCCAACCCCCTCGGCCTGAAGCGCGGCATCGAGAAGGCCGTCGAGGCCGTCACCGCCAAGCTGCTCGACACCGCCAAGGAGGTCGAGACCAAGGAGCAGATCGCCGCCACCGCAGGCATCTCCGCCGGCGACCCCGCGATCGGTGAGCTCATCGCCGAGGCCATCGACAAGGTGGGCAAGGAAGGCGTCATCACCGTCGAGGAGTCCAACACCTTCGGCCTCCAGCTCGAGCTGACCGAGGGCATGCGCTTCGACAAGGGCTACATCTCCCTCTACTTCGCCACCGACGCAGAGCGTCAGGAGGCCGTGCTCGAGGATCCCTACATCCTGCTCGTCAGCTCCAAGATCTCCACGGTCAAGGACCTGCTGCCGCTGCTCGAGAAGGTCATCCAGTCGGGCAAGCCGCTGCTGATCATCGCCGAGGACGTCGAGGGCGAGGCTCTGTCCACCCTGGTCCTCAACAAGATCCGCGGCACCTTCAAGTCGGTCGCCGTCAAGGCTCCGGGCTTCGGTGACCGTCGCAAGGCCCAGCTCGCCGACATCGCCATCCTCACCGGTGGCGAGGTCGTCAGCGAAGAGGTCGGCCTCTCCCTCGAGACCGCCGGCATCGAGCTGCTCGGCCAGGCCCGCAAGGTCGTCGTCACCAAGGACGAGACCACCATCGTCGAGGGCGCGGGCGATCCCGACGCCATCGCCGGTCGCGTCAACCAGATCCGCGCCGAGATCGAGGCGTCGGATTCGGACTACGACCGTGAGAAGCTGCAGGAGCGCCTCGCGAAGCTGGCCGGCGGCGTCGCCGTCATCAAGGCCGGTGCCGCGACCGAGGTCGAGCTCAAGGAGCGCAAGCACCGCATCGAGGACGCCGTCCGCAACGCGAAGGCTGCCGTCGAAGAGGGCATCGTCGCCGGTGGTGGCGTGGCCCTGCTGCAGGCCGCTCCGGTTCTCGACGACCTCAAGCTCGAGGGCGACGAGGCTACGGGTGCCAACATCGTCAAGGTCGCTCTCGAGGCGCCGCTGAAGCAGATCGCCTTCAACGCCGGCCTCGAGCCCGGCGTCGTCGCCGAGAAGGTCCGCAACCTCGAGGCCGGCCACGGCCTCAACGCTGCGACCGGCGACTACGAGGACCTGCTCGAAGCGGGCATCAACGACCCGGTCAAGGTCACCCGCTCGGCGCTGCAGAACGCTGCGTCGATCGCGGCTCTGTTCCTGACGACCGAGGCCGTCGTCGCCGACAAGCCGGAGAAGGCCGCCGCTCCCGTGGGCGACCCGACCGGCGGCATGGGCGGCATGGACTTCTGATCCGCCCCTGCGGGCGGAGAGGACTTCTGATCCGCCCCTGCGGGCGGAGAGGACTTCTGATCCGCCCCTGCGGGCGGAGAGGACTTCTGATCCGCCCCTGAGCCACACGAGGCCCGATCCCACTCCGGTGGGGTCGGGCCTCGTGCTGTTCCCCGACGATTCCGGCCTCCGGTACGGAACGATCACATATTCGTTACGAAAGGGGCTCTGCGGACGATGAATGTCACGAAAGTGTCACTTCATCCGGTTCCGGAGGTTCGTGCCGATCCGCAACCGGTCCGAGGTGCGCAGCCAGACGGATCGACGAGGGGAAGAGAATATGCGGTCGTCCTGGTTACGGCGGGTACTGCTCACGGTGGCGATGGGAACGTCGATGGTCCTCGCGGCTCCCGGAGGCGCTTTCGCGCAGTCGGTAGAAGCCGACGACCAGCGACCGGTGGGAGAGCTGACCTCTGTCGAGCACGAGAGCGACCGCACCGTCATCGCGAACGTCTACTCACCGTCGATGGACAAGGTGATCCCCCTCCGGATCCGGACGCCCGCCGACTCGAGCGAACCGCGTCCCACCCTCTACCTGATCAACGGCTCGGGAGGCGGGCAGGGGATCGCCACCTGGGAGAAGCAGACCGACGTCGAGGACTTCTTCTCGGACAAGAACATCAACGTCGTCACGCCGCTCCTCGGCGGCTACAGCTACTACACCGATTGGCGCAACGACGATCCCGCACTCGGCCGCAACATGTGGACGACCTTCCTGACGCACGAACTCCCGCCGGTCATCGACACGGAGTTCGGGACATCGGGACGCAACGCCATTGCGGGAGTGTCGATGTCGGGGACGTCGGTGCTCGGCCTCGCCACGACGGCCCCCGAGCTGTACGAGGCGGTCGGGGCGTACAGCGGATGCGCCGAGACGAGCACGCCGCTGGGGCAGTCCTACGTGCAGGCCGTCGTACGCGTCAAGGGTGGCGACCCCGAGAACATGTGGGGCCCGGTCGGTGATCCGGCCTGGATCGAGAACGATCCCTACCTCCAGGCCGAGAAGCTCCGCGGTATCGACCTGTACATCTCGTCGGGTTCGGGTCTGCCCGGGCAGTACGAGCGGCTCGGATCGCGGTCGGTGAACAACGACCCGATCGGGCTCGTCGGGCAGGTGGTCGTCGGCGGCAGCATCGAGGCAGCCGTCCACCACTGCACACAGCGGATGGCTCAGCGCCTCGGGGAACTGGACATTCCCGCCCACATCGACATCCGCCCGGCGGGCACGCACTCGTGGGACTACTGGGAGGACGATCTGCGCAACTCGTGGCCGGTACTGTCCGAGGCGGTCGGACTGTAGGGGTTTCTTCCGCGACTCGCCGAATGCCCGGTTCGACCTCTGTCGAGCCGGGCATTTCCGTTCGGTGGGCATATTTCCGGTGGACCGGGCAACTCGCCCATAACTGTTCGGGAACGGGATGAAACGGGTCGATCGGAAATATCGAATCCGAAGCGAATTGATCGGTACGAACGTTCCATTTTCTTATGCGAGTACTCTGAACTGCTGATTTACGGGACCCTTTGGGTGAATCGGCGAGTGTGAAAGTCATCACACCAGTTTTTTGCATTCTCGGGTCGCGAAAGTTCGGCGAATGTGACCAGAATCTATTCGAGCCCGGATGGAATCCGGTCGGATTTCCGGGTGGGCGTAAAGCGATCGGACGAAATCCGTTCGATATGCGATCGGACGAAGGAGATTCTCATGGAGATCATCGAACTCATCGGCTCCGCCCTCGAACTGCTCGGCGGCACCGAACTTCTGGGCACCCTGCTCGACAGCGGCAGCGCTCTGCTGGGCAGCGCCCAGTCGTAGTGGTTCGCGCCTGCCGCTGCCACCTGTGCAACATGCGACCCCCGATGGATGTCCATCGGGGGTCGCATGTTCTCGGGCCGGGATGTCGATCAGTGTTCGGGGACGATCATCCACAGTGCGAGGTAGAGCAGTACGGCGGTGCCACCCGTGACGAAGGCTGTGAGGAGTGCGCCCGCGCGCACGAGGTTGAGGTCGATGCCGAAGTACTCGGCCAGTCCTGCGCACACGCCACCGAGCATGCGCTGGGACGAGGAGCGGGTGAAGGGGCGGGGAGTCCGGTTCTCGAAGTTCATGCATTCATCCTGTCGCCGAGGCGATCCCGCCACATCCGGGAACGACCCGGATCTTCACCCTGATCTTCGACTCGGGGTCGACCGGACTCTCGCCGGGGGAGTGCTGGGATCATCCTGGACAACTCGTCGTCCGGCGTGCTCGGAAGCCGCGAGGACATTCGAGATGGTCTGTGGGAGAGTGTTTTCGGTCTGGACCGACCTTCGAGGTGGGTCAGCGGCACACGACCGTCAGGCCGACCCCGCGCCACACCTGACGTTCGACACGATCGAACTCGTTGTCGTCACTGTCGTATTCGTACTCGACCTCGGTCCGGTATCCCCGGTCGCGCTGAGCGGTCACGGTGCAGTCGCCGCCGGCGGAACCGGACCGGTTGACGATCGAGTACGGCACACCCTCCGCGGCGAGCACGGCGACCGCGGCCTGCTCGCTCAAGCCGACTACGCCGGGCGCGGGTTGTGCTGTGGCAGTTCCTGTTCCGAGCAGTACTGCGGCGGTGCCGAGCGACAGGACGGCGGCGGTCGCGAGGCGGGAGCGGGTGGCAAGAGTACGCATGGGTTCCTCCGAAAGGGTGCTGGACCGGACATTTCGATCGTCCGCCGCGACCCGGCCCGAGCACATCCGGGCACGACCCCCATCCCGACCCTGAATTCCGGACTCGGGGTGGCAGGGACACTGGGGAAACCGGCACCCGCCGCGTCCGGATCGGCCTAGTCTGGGCCGGTGGAGACCGTACCGATCCAGCTTCCCGGGGGCACCACGGCCCCGGTGCGCCTCTTCGCGGGACCCGACCACGAGCACGAGACACGTCGCGACGCCTCCCGCGCCGTCGTGGTGATCGTGCCGGGGCTCGGCATCCCTGCCGGTTACTACGAGCCGTTCGGGCAGGCGATCACCGAGCACGGATTCGACGCGGCGATCTGTGAACTGGCCGGCCAGGGCGACAGCCGTCCGAGGCCCGGACCCGACAGCACCTACGGCTACCACGAGATCGTCGCGACGCACTTCCCCGCTGTCTTCGAGGTGGTGCGGGAGCGCTTCCCCGACTCGACGCCGTACCTTCTCGGCCACTCCATGGGCGGCCAACTCGGGGTGCTCTACGCCGCGCGCATCCGCGGCCGGCTCGGCGGACTGATCCTCGTCGCGTCGGGCACGCCCTACTACCGGCATCACGGGGGCGTCCGCGGCCCGGGACTGTGGCTCGGATCGACGGCGATGTCGCTGACCGCCGCGGTCGCCGGATTCTGGCCCGGCGACCGGATCGACGTCGCCGGGTTCGGCCGGCAGTCGCGCGTGCTGATCTCCGACTGGGCGCGACTGGCCCGCACCGGCCGGTTCGAACCGGCCGGTGCGGACATCGACTACGAGGAACGGGTCGGGCGTCTCACGCTCCCCGTCCTGTCGATCACGATCGAAGACGACGACCTCACCCCGGTCGCGTCGGCGCAGCACCTGCTCGAGAAGCTGCCCTCCACCGAGATCACCCGATGGCACAATCCGCGGGCACTGGGCCACAACGGCTGGATCCGCGACAACGACGACACCGTCGCGACGATCGTGGCGTGGTTACGTGACCGCTGAGCCCGCGCGGGCGGCCGCGGCGAGCCGGACGTGGGCGTTGGGGGAGCCGTATCCGGTGTATCCGCCGCGCCGTTCGAGGAGTTCGACCTGGAAATTGCCCTGCACCGGGAGCGTGTAGGCGTGCAGGAATTCGCCGCCGTCGTCGTTGCGGTCGTAGAGCAGGCCGTTGTCCTGCAGGACGGCGAGCAGGTCGGGGTCGAGCACGAACCGCGCGTCGAGATCCGCGTAGTAGTTCGCGGGCGGCCGGAGGAACTCCACGCCGCGCGCACGTGCGTGGCGTACCGAGTCGACGACGTCGGCCGTGGCGAAGGCCAGCTGGGTCACACCGTGCAGCTGGGGCGCAGCACCGGTCTCGGAGACGTTCAGCGCGACCCGCAGGTCACCCTTCTCCGCGCGCAGTGCGCGGATGCGCAGGCGGCCCTGCGGCTGGATGTACTCCTCGGGGTCTTCCGGCCGCAGTCCGAACAGGGTGCGGAAGAACGACAGCTCCTGGTTCAGGTCGTCCGCCGCGACCGTCACGTCGACATGGTCGAGACCGAGCCATCCCTCGTCGGCCGGGGGAGTGGCTGCCGCGTCGTCGGACACGAAGTCGTTGTGCCAGTCGTCGGTCTGCCCCGGCTCGGCACTGACGAAGACGTGCAGACCGGAGGGCGAGGTGATGCCCGGCAGGCCTGCTTCACCCTCCCCTCGGGTGCGGTCGACCGCGGGCCACAGCAGGTTCGCGGCGCGTTCGGCCACCGCGGCGACGTCGGGGGCGACGAGACCCAGCGCGGTCGCGGCGGGACCCGGCGCGGGCTCCTCGTTCAGGACGACGTTCGCGCCGCCGTTGCGCCACCACACGACGGGCTTGCTGCGGTGCCGGCCGGCGACATGGAATCCGAGTCCGGTGAGCAGCGCCGGGTAGTCGGTGCGGTCGGGGTCGGCGAGTTCGACGAACGCCGCGTCGGTGTGCGCCGGAAGCGGCGGTGCGACCGTCACCTTCTCGCGTGCGGGCCCGGTGACCCGCGCACCGAGCCGGTCCTCGAGGAACAGCAGCGACCGCATCGCGTCGCGCGCGGTCACATGCGGATCCGCTTCGCGCACCACGTCGCTGAAGACCTCGAGCGAGAGCGGACCGTCGTAACCGGCGTCGAGCACGGCCGCGACCACCCCGGAGACGTCGAGCATGCCCTGCCCCGGGAAGCACCGGAAGTGGCGGCTCCATTCGAGGACGTTCATGTCGAGCACCGGGGCGTCGGCAACCTGCAGGAAGCCGATGCGTTCGCCGGGGATGCCGGCCAGGGCGCGTCCGTCGTCGCCGCGTGCGAGCATGTGGAAGGTGTCCACGGCCAGCGTCACGGCCGGGTGGTCGGCGCGTTCGACGAGATTCCACGCCTGCCCGACCCGGTTGACGTGACGTCCCCAGGCGAGGGCCTCGTAGGCGAAGGTGACCCCGTGCGAGGCGGCGAGATCGCCGACGGCGCGCAGCTGTTCGGCGGACAGTTCCGGATCGTCGATCGCGGTCGGCAGCGCGTTCGAGCACGCCAGGAAGGTCGTTGCGCCGAGCTCGTTCATCACCTCGAGCTTGCGGCGGACGCGGTGCAGGACGTCGGGGAATCGCCGCGGGTCGACGCCCTCGATGTCGCGGATCGGCTGGAACAGGTCGATCGACAGACCGAGATCGGCGCAGCGCCGCGCTACCTCGGCGGGTGACAGCGGCGACGCGATGAGGTCGTTGTCGAAGATTTCGATCCCGTCGAATCCTGCAGCGGCGATCGCGTCGAGTTTGTCGGCGAGAACACCGGAGAGCGAGACGGTGGCGATTCCGCGGCGCATCAGCTGGTCAGCTCCTCGAAGTGTCGGACCATTCGTTCGGCGTCGGGTTCGACGCCCGTGAAGTACTCGAAGGCACCCACGGCCTGGAAGACGGCCATGCCGCCACCGGGCACCACGCGGCATCCGCGGGAGCGGGCGAGGTGGATCAGTTCGGTCTCGAGCGGGAAGTACACGACGTCGGAGACCCACAGGTCCTCGCGGACGAGCTCGGCGGGGACGGGCAGGCCGGGGTGGCCGGTCATGCCTGTGGGGGTCGCGTTGACCAGACCCTGCGCCGAGGCCAGAGCGCCGGCGAGATCGGTGGTCGCGCGGACCCGGTCGTCGCCGAAGCGTTTGGCCAGGCGGGTCGCGCAGGCCTGCGCCTTCTCGACGTCGACGTCGACGATGGACACGTGCGCGGAGCCCTGTTCGAGCAGCGCGTACCCGACGGCCGAACCGGCACCGCCGGCCCCGACCAGCACGGCGCGGTCGGAGACGGCCTCGGGCAGCCGGCGGCGGAACGCGCGCCCCCAGCCGGACCAGTCGGTATTGCGGCCGAGTGCGCGACCGTCCCGGAACACCACCGTGTTGACCGCGCCGAGATCGTGGGCGTCGTCGGACAACTCGTCGAGCAGGGGGATGACGACCTGCTTGAAGGGGTGCGTGATGTTGAGCCCGTCGAAGCCGAAACGCTGTGCCCAGTCGAGCATCTCGGCCAGGTTCTCGGCGCCGTAGCCGAGGCGCTCGGCGTCGACGAGGCGGTAGGTCAGGTTCAGTCCCGAGGCGAAGCCCTCCCGTTCCTGCATGGCCGGGGTGAGCGAACCGCCGATCCCGGCGCCGAACAGGCCCAGCAGGAAGGACGTACGTGCGGGCGCTGCGGTGGTCATCGGGAGCTTTCCTTCTTCTCGGTATCGAGTGCGAGTGCGGCCAGGTGACGGACGGCGAACTCGTATCCGTCGGGGCCGCATCCGGCGATCACGGCCTTCGCGACGGGAGCGACGAACGAACGGTGCCGGAACTCCTCGCGGGCGTGGACGTTGGTCAAATGCACTTCCACGATCGGTGCCGCGACGGTCACGAGCGCGTCGTGCAGTGCGACCGAGGTGTGCGTGTAGGCCGCGGCGTTGACGACGAAACCGGCTGCCGATTCGCGGAGTTCGTGGACGGCGTCGATGAGTGCGCCCTCGTGGTTGCTCTGCCGGAAGTCGATGTCGAAGCCCAGGTCGTCGGCGGTGCGGCGGCACGACTTCTCGATGTCCGCCAGCGTCGCGGTGCCGTAGAGATGAGGTTCGCGCGTGCCGAGCAGGTTGAGATTGGGCCCGTTGAGAACGGCGATCGTCGGACGAGCACTCACGATGCCGCTCCGGCGGGGACCGGCGCGGTGTTCCGATCGTGGGGGAGCAGGCCGATCTCACGGGTGGGGATCTTGTGGGTTCCGGACGGTCCGGTGGCCACCGCGATCAGCGAGATGGCGACGGCGCCGACGCAGAACAGGGCCACGCGGTACCAGTTGTCGGCGTTGCCGTCCATGAGCGAGCCGGCAATGGCCGGGGTGAAACCGGCGAGCGCGAAGCCGAACTGGGTGCCGATCGCCATGCCCGACAGGCGGACGCTGGTGGGAAAGTACTCGGCGTAGGTGGCGGGCCACACCGCGTTCGGCATGCTGTAGACCACGCCGGCGAGCAGGATTCCGGTGATGAGCACGAGCGGCACGTCGCCCCGCGAGATCGACCACAGGAAGGCCGTCACCATCACGGCGCTGCCGATCAGGCCGGAGACGAAGACCGGCTTGCGACCGATGCGGTCGGACAGCAGGGCCCACATGGGGATGGTGCCCACGGCGATGATGTTGGCGACGATCGCCAGCCACAGCATCGTGGTGTCGCTGATGCCGATGCCGTACTCGTCGGCTGTGGCGAAGTTGAGGGCGAACACCTGGAAGGCCGTGTTGACCATGGCGATGAAGGCCGCGAAGAAGACGCGCAGGACGCCGGTCCAGTGCTGGCGGAAGAGCACGGCCAGCGGTGCCTTGGGGGCCTCGTCGTGCGCCTTCTTGGCGTGGAACTCGGGGGTCTCGTCGAGGCTGCGCCGGATGAGGAAACCGACCAGCACGATCACGGCGCTGATCCAGAAGGGCACGCGCCAGCCCCACGACTGCAACTGCTCCTCGGACAGCAGCGCGATCACGGGCAGGAACATCAGAGGTGCGAGCACCTGGCCGCCCTGCGTGCCGCTCAGTGTCCAGCTGGTGAAGAAACCGCGTCTGTCGTCGGGGGCGTGTTCGAACGACATCGAGTTCGCGCCGGCCTGCTCACCCGCGGCGGACAGCCCCTGGAGCAGCCGCAGCACGACCAGCAGGATCGGCGCGATCATGCCGACCTGTCCGTAGGTCGGCAGGCAGCCGATGAGGAAGGTCGAGACACCCATCAGTAGCAGCGTGCCGACGAGAATCAGCTTGCGGCCGAAGCGGTCACCGATGTGGCCCATCAGGACGGAGCCGAAGGGGCGTGCGACGTAGGCGACGCCGAAGGTCGCGAGCGACGCGACGGTCGCGACCGCCTGGTTGCCCTCGGGGAAGAAGATCTTCGGGAAGACGAGCGCAGCGGCGGTACCGTAGATCGCCAGGTCGTAGTACTCCAGTGCGCTGCCGCTCCACGCGGCGAGGGCCGCCTTGCGGGGCGTGCGCTGCACCGTGGTGTTTTCAGTCATCGGATGCCTCGGGGGGTGGGTCTTCAGTATCGGATACACGGACGTTATGGGTGTGGCGCAGCCCACGACAATCGTTTGCCATTTTTTTTGCCATACTGTCCGTATGTCGGCCTCTCCGCGTTCACGGAAACGCGCCACCATCACCGATGTGGCCCGCGAGGCAGGGGTCGCGGCGTCGACGGTCTCGCGCACGTTCACCAAGCCCGGTCGCGTCAACGCCGCCACTCGCGACCACATCCTCGAGGTCGCCGACCGGCTCGGCTACGCACCCAACCCCGCGGCCCGCGCCCTCGAATCGGGACGCACCAACACCCTGGCGCTGCTGGTCCCCGACATCACGAACCCCTTCTTCTCGGGCGTGATCAAGGGGGCCGAACGCGCCGCCGTCGCCTCCGGCCGGACCCTCGTCCTCGCCGACACCCAGGAGAGCGCGACCACCGAAGCGCACATCATCCGGCGGCTGGGGCCGGCCGTCGACGGTTTCGTCCTGGCGGCCGCCCGTATGCCGGACGACGAGCTGCGGCGCGTCGCCGAATTCGACGCCGTGACCCTGGTGAACCGGGCGATCCGCGGAATCTCCTGCGTTGTCGCCGATTACGAGACGGGCACGCGGCAGATCGTCGACCACCTCGCGTCGCTCGGGCACCGCTCGTTGCTGTTCCTCGGCGGTCCGCCCGAGTCGTGGTCGGGAGCGCGGCGCTGGGCCGGTCTGCAGGCCGCGGCGCAGGCTCACGGCATCGCGGTGCGTCGCTTCGGCCCCTACTCGCCGACGCTCGGTGGCGGTGCCGCCGCGGCCGACGCCGCCGTGGCGGCCGGTGCCACCGCGGTGGTGTGCCACAACGACATGCTCGCCATCGGGGTGCTGCGCCGGATGCGGGAACGCGGGGTGTCCGTCCCGGAGCACGTGAGCGTGGTCGGATTCGACAACATCTTCGGCTCCGACCTGTGCCGGCCGTCGCTCACCACGCTCGCCGAACGCACCGAGGACGCCGGGGCGCGCGCCATCGAGATGCTCGCCCGGCAGGCCTACGAGCGGGTCGCGGTGGCCGACGAACTCGTGCTCCCGACGCAGCTCGTCGTCCGCGAGTCCACCGGACCGGCGAGATGAGGGAGGTTGTGTGCGTCTTTCTCGACGAGAACGCACACAGCCTCCCCGAAGTTCACCGGTTCGCGAGCTTGTCCGCCAGGAAGGTGAACGTCAGCGCCGACTTGAACGCCGCCTGGGCGTTGTCGGCAGCGCCGCCGTGGCCGCCCTCGATGTTCTCGTAGTACCGGACCTCGTGACCCTGCTCTTCGAGCCGCGCCACCATCTTCCGCGCATGGCCGGGATGCACCCGGTCGTCGCGCGTCGACGTGGTGACGAGGATCGGCGGGTAGTCGGCATCCGGGTCGGTGTTCTGGTACGGCGAGTACTTCGACAGGAACTCCCACTCCGCGGGGTTGTCGGGGTCGCCGTACTCGGCCATCCACGACGCACCGGCGAGCAGCAGGTGGTAGCGCTTCATGTCGAGCAGCGGCACCTGGCACACGATCGCCCCGAACAGTTCGGGATAGCGGGTGAGCATCACGCCCATGAGCAGACCGCCGTTGCTGCCGCCCTGGGTGCCGAGCTGCTCGGCCGTCGTGATCCCGCGCGCGACGAGATCCTTCGCGACCGCGGCGAAGTCCTCGAAGACCTTGTGCCGGTTTTCCTTCAGGGCCTGCGTGTGCCAGCTGGGTCCGTACTCGCCGCCACCGCGGATGTTCGCGATGACGTAGGTGTAGCCCTTCTCGAGCCACGCCCGCCCGACGCCGCCGCTGTAGGCCGGCACCATCGAGTTCTCGAACCCGCCGTACCCGTACAGCAGTGTGGGCGACGGGGTTCCGGTGTTGCTGCCGACCACGAAGTAGGGCACCTGCGTGCCGTCGTCGGACGTCGCGAAGAACTGCTCGACGGTGATGCCCTCGGCGTCGAAGAACGACGGGGCCTGCTTGATCGCCTCCACCGGGCCGCCGACCGTCCCCGACAGCAGGGTCGCAGGGATCGTGAAACCGCTGGAGTTGAGGAAGAAGTCGTCGCTGTTGAGCGGATCGACGTCGATGATCGAAGTCGACGTGGCATCGGGGACGTCGGGCAGTTCCTCGTCCGACCAACCGTCCTCACCCGGTGTGAGCACCCGCACGCGGGTCTGCACGTCGCGCAGTGTGACGACGAGCAGGTGATTCTGCGTCCACGCGTACTGCTCGAGCGAGGTGTGTTCGTCCGGGGCGAACAGCACCGTCACCTCACGCGAGCCGGCGAGGAAGGCCGGATAGTTCGCGGCGAGCAGCGTGCCGGCGGGATGGCCGAGCCATTCGGAGCGGGTGCGCACGAGCAGGTGGTCGCGGTACACGCTCACCCGCGCGTCGTCGGGAACATCCAGTTCGACGAGCTCGCCGTCCGCGGTGAGTTCGAAACGCTGCGCCCGGTAGAAGTCGATCGCGCGGTCGACGAAGCTGCGCTCGTATCCGGGCGTGTTGTCGTACCAGGCGGAGACAGCAACATCGGTGCGCTCACCTTCGAAGACCGTCTCGGCCTCATCGATCGGAGTGCCGCGCCGCCAACGCTTCGCGAGTCGCGGATAACCCGAGTCGGTGAGCGACCCGTCGCCGAAATCGCTTCCCACATAGACGGTGTCGGAGTCGATCCACCCGATGTCCGTCTTCGCCTCGGGCAGTTCGAAACTGTCCGGGCCCGAGACGAATCGTCGCTCGACGAGATCGAACTCGCGGATCACACTCGCGTCGGCACCACCGCGCGACAAGCTGATGAGCGCGCGGGTCTGATCGGGCCGCAGCACCTGGGCACCCGACCACACCCAGTTCTCGCCCTCTTCCTCGGCGACGGCGTCGAGGTCGACGAGGACGTCCCATTCGGGTTCGTCGCGCAGGTACTGCTCTATCGTCGTGCGACGCCACAGGCCGCGTACGTGCTCGGCGTCCCGCCAGTAGTTGTAGAGGTACTCGCCCCGCCGACGTGCATAGGGGATGCGGGCGTCGGTGTCGAGAATCTCGCGGATGCGGGATTCGAGGTCGGTGAAGCTCTCGGTGCGGGTGTACTCCTCGACCGTTCGGTCGTTCCGGGCACGCACCCAGTCGAGTTGTTCCTCGCCGGTGACGTCCTCGAGCCATAGGTACGGATCGGTCGTGTCGTCGCTCATGGTCCATTCATACCCGCCCCGCACGTGCCTCCGGCGGCAGGCAGACTGTGACCTCGTGCAGATGCATCCGTCGGACGCGCGCCGGGAATGGCTCGGCGACCGCATCCCGGGCGACCTGTTCGCCCTCTACTGTTTCGACGCCCCCGCGACTCCGGTCGCCGACGTGCTCGACGAACTGCGGTCGCGGGCGGCGGTGATGGGGGAGCTGCAGGTACGGATGGTCGAGGTACCCGCGGGTCTCGACTATCCCTACTGGGCAGCGCACACCCCAGCAGAAGACCGGTTCGTCGTCCACGAATCCGGCAGCTACGAACAGATGCTCGTCGCGCTGTCCGGGCTCGTCGCGACCCGCGTCGACGTCACCGTCTCGCCGTGGCGACTGCACGTCTTCCCACATGTCACGGGTGCTCCGCGCGGGAACGGTCCCGCCCTCGTGGTCGTCCTGCAGATGTCGCACGCCTTCGCAGACGGGGTGCGCTCCTCCGCGCTCGCCCGCGATCTGCTGGCGGGCACCGCGACACCCACGACACCGCCGCGCGCCCTCTCGCCCGCCGGGATGCTTACGCGTGCCGTCCTGCGGCTGCCGTTCTCGATTCCACGGGTGATCGCCGACGGGCGGCGGTCGGTGGATGCGGCGCGACAGCTCGCCGACCCCTCGGTGCCGCCACCCACCCCGGGGAGGCCGCTGGTCGCTGTGAACACCGCACCCGGGCCGCGGCGGACGGTCCGCACACTCGTGTTCGACTCCGCCGCCCTGCGCAGCGTCGGCACGGTCACCATCGGCGCGCTCACGGCCATCGGCGCCGCCCTGTCGCAGTTCCTCGGCGTCGACGAACTGTCCGCCGAGGTGCCGGTCGCGGTGGCGCCGGGCACGGCCCGCAACAGCTACCGCAACGTCGGCGTCGACCTGCACTGCGCGCTCCGCGACCCGCACGAACGTGCCGCGGCGATCGCCGCCGACCTGGCGTTGCAACGGATCCGTGCGCGGCACCCCGCCATGGCGATCCGGGTCCGCACCGACGACCACGTCCCCGCACCGTTGCTGCGGTTCGGTACCGACCGACTCGACCTGTCCGTCGTCCCACCCACCGTCACGGGCAACACCGTCGTGTCGAGCGTCTACCGAGGTCCGGCCGACCTGGAACTCGGTGGCGGGCGGGTGCGGTTCACCTCGGGCTTCCCGGGCCTGTCGCCCGTGCAGGCGCTCACCCACGGCGTGCACGGGATCGGCGACACCGTGACCCTGTCGGTGACGACCTCCCCGGATGTCCTCGACGCGGCAGGTCTCGCTCGGTACGTCTCCCTGCTGCACGAGGCGGTCGCCTCGCTGTAACGTGCCCCGAATCCAACGATGGAGGGGCACATGGCGGCTTATGCGGTGACGGGTGCCGCCTCGGGAATGGGCCGGGCGAGCGCGGAGCGGCTGCGGGCCGCCGGGCACACGGTGATCGGCATCGACCTGAAGGACACCGAGGTCACGGCGGACCTATCCACTCCGGAGGGTCGTTCCCACGCCGTCCGGGCCACGCTCGAGCTGGCGGGCGGCCGTCTCGACGGTGCCGTGCTCGCCGCGGGCCTGGGCCCCACCCCCGGCAAGGAGAAGATCATCGCGCAGGTCAACGTGCGCGGCGTGATCGACCTGCTCGTCGGATGGCGAGCAGCTCTGGCCGCCTCCGCGAACAGCAAGGTCGTGGTGTTCGGATCCAATTCGACGACCACGACTCCCGGCGTGCCGAACTCGGCGGTGAAGGCCTTCCTCGCCGGCGACATGGACAAGGGCGTCGCGCGCACCACCCGCATCTCGCAGGCGGGCCCGCCGTTCACCTATGCGGCGTCGAAGATCGCCGTGACCCGATGGGCGCGACGCGCCGCGGTCACCCCCGAGTGGGCGGGTGCCGGCATCCGCCTCAACATCCTCGCGCCCGGAGCGATCTCCACCCCGCTGCTCGACGCGCAACTCGAGAGCCCCCTCGGGAAGGTGGTGGAGAGCTTCCCCGTTCCGCTCGGGGGCTTCGGGAAGCCCGACGAGATCGCGCAGTGGGTCGAATTCATGCTGTCCCCGGCGGCGGACTTCATGACGGGCAGCGTCGTGGTGGTCGACGGCGGCACCGAGGCGTACTTCCGTCCCGACGACTGGCCGGTGCGGGTCCCGTTCCGGTCGATCCCGCGCTACCTGCTCGGCATGCGCAGGTTCGGGCGCCGCAAGTGAGGGTCCGCGCAGCGCGGACCCCCACCGCGCTCCCGTATCAGGCGAAGTAGTCGCCGAAACCGTAGATCGCGTCGAACGCGCTGGTGGGCAATACATCCACCGCGTTCACGCGGTAGGACGAGTACGAGTCCTGCATCAGGTCGCGCACGAACCGCAGCGCGTGGATCGCGTCGACGGCGTCGACGGTGATGATGAGCTGGGCGCGACCGTTGTCGCTGCGGCCCACCGCCCCGTGGTGCGGGACGATCGGTTCGATGAGGTCGACGGTCTCGTCGTCGGTCAGGAGATCGAGGTCGGCGTCGATTTCGATCATTGCGTTGTATTCCATGTGGGTTCTCCCGTGTCGAACACCCGAGCGGCCTCGCGCCGCGCGGGTTGATCTCGACGGGGAACACGCACGGCGACATCATGCCCGAGCCGGATGACCCTCGCCATCATCCGATCGGGGGACATCCGATCGAGACGGACGGACGATGTGCGGGACCTGTGCTCCGCGCGACGCTCGATGCATGCCGATCGTCGAAGTGAACAATCTGCACAAGTCGTACGGAGGTCGCGCCGTCGTGGACGGCGTGAGCTTCGAGATCCACGAAGGTGAGATCTTCGGGATCCTCGGTCCGAACGGGGCCGGGAAGACGACCTCCGTCGAACACATCTCGGGTCTGCGAAAACCCGATGAGGGCACCGTCCGCGTCGCCGGCCTCGACCCGGTCCGCGACCACCGGGCCGTCACCGAACTGCTCGGCACGCAGTTGCAGCAGAGTGAGCTGCAGCCGAAATTGACCGTGCGCGAGGCCCTCCGGTTGTACGCGGCCTTCTACGCCCGACCCGCGGACGGCGATGTGCTCGCCGAACGCCTCGGGCTCGGCCGCATGCTCGACACCCGGTTCACGAAACTGTCCGGGGGCCAGAAACAGCGGTTGTTCATCGCACTGGCACTCATCGGTTCACCGCGCGTCGTCGTCCTCGACGAACTCACCACCGGACTCGACCCGCGTGGGCGCCGTGACACCTGGGAACTGATCGAGGAGGTGCGTGATTCCGGCGTCACCGTCCTGCTCGTCACACATTTCATGGAAGAGGCACAACGCCTCTGCGACCGTGTCGCGGTCTTCGATTCCGGGCGCATCCGTGCGCTGGGGACGCCGGCCCAGCTGATCGGGCAGTCGTCCGCAGCGATCGTGGTCTCGTTCCACCCGTCCGGTCCGCTCGACCCCGCGCTCCTCGAAGCCCAGCCCGGCGTCGTCTCCGTGCACACCGCCCGGGAACGGGTGGCCGTCGAAGGCAGTGAGGAGTCGATCCACGCGGTACTCGGCCTGTTGGCACGCCTCGGCGTCACGGCCGAACGCCTCCGCATCGCCGAAGCGACCCTCGACGACGCCTACCTCGATCTCACCGACACCAGGAGCACGTCATGACCGACCCGACCGTCCGCACCAGGCTCGTCGAGACGTCGACGACGAGCACCCCGACGATGTCCGCATCGACCGCCGTTCTGCGTACCGAGGCACGACTGTTCACGCGGGAACCCGGGGCGCTCTTCTGGATCCTCGTCTTCCCCACGTTGTTGCTCGTGATCCTCGGCATGATTCCCGGTTTCCGGGAACCGGATCCGGACCTCGGTGGTCTGCGGGTGATCGATCTGTACGTCCCCGTGGCGATCCTCCTCGCGATGATCGTGGCCGGTGTCCAGACGATGCCCGCGGTGTTGTCGTCGTACCGAGAACGGGGCATCCTCCGCAGGCTCGCCGTGACCCCGGCGAGTCCGTCGCACCTGCTGACCGCACAGATCGTGGTGCACGCGATCGCGGTCCTGGCGTCGGTGGTCCTCGCACTGATCGTCGGTCGGGCGGCCTTCGGAGTCGCCTTCCCCGCCCAGCCGTGGGGATACGCACTCGCGGTACTCGTCACTCTCGCTGCGGCACTGAGCGCGGGAGCGACACTGGCTGCGGTGGCACCGTCCGTGCGGATCGCCCAGACGCTGGGCACGATCGTGTTCTTCCCGTTGATGTTCAGTGCAGGCGTATGGCTTCCGGTGCAGGCGATGCCCGAGCTGCTGCGACGGATCGTGGAGCTGACACCCTTCGGTGCCGCAGCGCAACTGCTCGACGAGACCGCCGCGGGCGGCCTGCCGAACCTCGGTGGCATCGCGGTCGTGGTGGGTTGGACCGTCGTCCTGACCGGCGTGGCGATCCGGTGGTTCCGTTGGCAGTGACCGCGTCGACCGTCATCCTGGAAGCCATGACGGCACCGACGACCACCGACGATCCGTGGCTTCGGACCTACAGATGGGCGCCGGTGGGGATGCTCGCCACCGGCACCGTCCTGTCCGTCGGCACCGCGACGTTGTTGATGAGTCCCGCCGAGCGGTACACGGCAGCGGTGCTCACCGCGGTGGCGGTGGGTCTGGAACTGTGGCGGGGCCGTCGCCGTCGGTCGATGCCGGAGGGCGACGCGGTCTACTACCTCCTCCGGTCCGCCCTGGCGTTCGTCCTGAGCTGGCTCAACCCGTTCTTTGCGATCTACGCGGCCTCCGGTTACTTCGATGCCCACGCGATGCTGCCGGACCGTTGGATCCGGTTCGGGCTGCTCGTCACCGCCGTGACGGTGGCGGGTTCGCAGGCGGGCGGTCTGCCGCCGGAGGACACGACCATGTGGATCGCGTTCGGGCTCCTCGTCGTGCTCAACGCGTCGATCTCCATGCTGATGATGAGGCTCGCCGAACGCGACGAGCAACGCAGTCTCGAACGGCTGGCTGCGATCGCCGAACTCGAACGCACCAACGTGCAACTCGAGAACGCGCTGTCCGAGAACGAGGCTCTGCACGCGCAGCTGCTGGTCCACGCCCGGGAAGCGGGGATCGACGACGAGCGTCGCCGACTCGCCGCGGAGATCCACGACACCCTCGCCCAAGGCCTGGCCGGGATCGTCACGCAGCTGCAGGCCGCGCAGGACACCACCGACCCGGAGGCGGCGCGGCGCCACGTCGAGAGGGCGACGGACCTCGCCCGACGCAGCCTCGGCGACGCCCGTCGTTCGGTGCGCAATCTCGCTCCCGAGGTACTCGAACACCGCACGCTCGACGACGCGCTGGCCCACGAGGTGGAGAGATGGTCGGCCGAACACGGGATCCGGGTCGATCTCACGGTCACGGGCACCACCGAACCGTTGCACGACGACATCGGCGTGACGTTGTTCCGCATCACCCAGGAGGCCCTCGCGAACGTCGCCAAGCATTCCTCCGCACACCGTGCCGGTGTCACGGTGTCCTATATGGACGACGAAGTGAGTGTGGACATCCGGGACGACGGATGCGGTTTCGATCCGTGCGCGACACCGGGCGACGGATTCGGGTTGCGGGGCATGCAGTCCCGTGCCGACCGGATCGCCGGCGTCGTGGACGTCGAGTCCGAACCGGGTGTGGGGACCGCGGTCTCGGTGCGGGTGCCGCTGATCAGGGCCGGGAGGACGTCGTGACCGACGCGGACGAGATCACCGTGCTGATCGTCGACGACCACCCCGTCGTGCGGGACGGCCTGCGCGGAATGTTCGCCGCATCCCCGGAATTCGACGTGGTCGGAGAGGCTGCCTCCGGTCCGGAGGCCGTGACCCTCACGCTCGAACTCGACCCCGACGTGGTGCTCATGGACCTGCGGATGCCGGGAGGCGGGGGAGTGCAGGCGATCACCGAACTCGTCGCGCGAGGTGCGCGCAGTCGCGTCCTGGTGCTGACGACCTACGACACGGACGCCGACACCGTGCCTGCGATCGAGGCCGGCGCGACCGGCTACCTGCTCAAGGACGCTCTGAGGGACGACCTGTTCGCCGGGGTGCGGGCCGCGGCGGAGGGACGGACCGTCTTGTCGCCGGTGGTCGCGTCGCGGTTGATGAACCACATGCGGACACCCACCGCCCCGCAGGCGCTCAGCGCCCGGGAGCGTGAGGTGCTGGCGCTCGTCGCGAAGGGCACCTCGAACCGGGCCATCGCCCAGGAGCTGTTCATCAGCGAGGCGACCGTGAAGACCCACCTGACCCACGTCTTCGCGAAGCTCGAGGTGAAGGACAGGGCGGCCGCGGTCGCAGTCGCCTACGACCGCGGGATCCTGGGTTAGCCGAACAGCAGGGTCATCCGAACACCGCACGCTCGCGGCGTCGTTGCCGACGGGAGAAGACCGCGACCATCAGTCGCACCGGAAGGGGCAGTTCGCGGCGGACCCGCTCGGTCTCGTCCTCGGTCATCACGGCGAAGAAGCGGGTGAGGTCGAAGTCGGCCCGGCCACCGCGCTGGGCGTCCTTCTCGAACCGCTGCCACGCGTCGGCGGAGACGTGCCCGGTGATGAGCGGGAAGACCGTTCCCTCCTCGTCCGCGATGTGCTCGTGGAGGTGCTCACTCAGCGTGCGGAGGGTGCGTGCGAAGCCGGCCACTGCCGCGGGGTCGGGGAGCCCACGGGTGAATTCGCCGAGTTCGTCGAGGAGCGGGTCGAGTTCGTCGTGGTCGTCGGTGAGTTCGGTGAAGTCGACGTGGGGTCCGGCCGACGCGGTGATCAGCGGCCAGAGTGCGAGGTCCTCCACGTTGTGATGGTGGTAGAGACTCGCGACGAACAGTCCGACATAGTCGGCGGTCGCCGCGTAGCGGGCCCTGTCGAAGCTCGACGGATCTGCGAGCATCCGGTCCGCCAGTTCGCGGAGCCGGGTGACGTCGCGGAGGATCACGCGGTGCGCGAGCCGCATTCCGAGCAGGTCGTCGTCGGTGGTGAGGCGCGGGGTGAGGGATGCGGAAGTCATGTCGGTAGCGTGCGCGGCCGGACTTGGAACCGGCTTGGTGCCGAGCGGGCGCCGGAGATCGTCGCGCACCAAGTGGTCGCCAAGAATGTCTCCGCGCGCTCGGTCCGTGATCATCACTCCGGCTCTTGCAGGGAGCCGGCAGGCGATGTCAGCGGGTCGGCGCGATGCCGAACAGGAGCGCGTCGATGCCGGCGCGGAACGCACGGTCGTTCGCATCGGATCCGTCGTCCGCACCGCTGCGGCTGTCCGCATCTGCGACATCACCTGCGGATCCTCCGGCGGACGCGCCGGTCATCAGGGCGGTGAGATGCGGGTAGTCGCCGTGCTCGAGCATCGCGGCGATGTGCGCGGCTCCGCCGCCGGCCGCCCCTGCAGACATCCCGGCGGCCTCCTGCGCGGCGAAGTTGGTGACCCACCCCGACAGGAGGGCGACTCCGGTCATCGTCGCGGTCGGGTCGAGTCCGGCGGGGGCGAGGGCGCCGACGAGGTGGTCGAGATACCGCATCGAGTTCGGGCCGAGCGTCGATGCCGTGACCTGGCTCAGCCAGGGATGCCGGCGGTGGATTGCGCGGGACTGTTCGGCGACGTCGAGTACGTCGGCGCGCACGTCACCGGTCAGCGGAGCGAAGCGGTATTCGGCTCCGGCCCGGTCGACCATGAGGTCCACGAGATCGGTCTTGCCGGAGACGTAGCGGTAGAGCGACGCGGGGGCGGTGCCGAGGGCGTCGGCGAGCCTGCGCATGGACAGGGCGCGGATGCCGTCCTCGTCGGCGATCCGCACGCACGCGTCTGCGAGCTGGTCGAGCGTGTAGGCCGGTCGCGGGCCGGGGCGCCCGGTGTCGGACCGCAGCCAGATCGAGTCGGAGACCGTCATGCAGGACAGCATGCCTCCTCGAACGGGTTGCGAACGATGTTCGCAGATGCGTACCCTCGAACTGCGAACGGTGTTCCCGATCGATAGGTGGATCGTGATCGAGATGGCACTCGAGGCGGAAGGCCTCACCCGGGCGTTCGGCGATCGCATCGTCGTCGACGACGTCCACCTGCGCGTCCCGCCGGGGCGCGTCCATGCGCTCCTCGGTCCGAACGGATCGGGGAAGACCACCATCGTCCGGATGCTCGCCACCCTGCTGCGGCCCACGGCCGGACGTGCCCGCGTACGCGGCTTCGATGTGGTGCACGACGCGACCCGCGTGAAGCGCTGCATCGGCTTCGTCGGCCAGTACCACGCGGTGGATCTACGACTGACCGGTGTCGAGAACCTGATGATCGTCGCTCGCCTGCACGGTCTGGCCGGCCGCGCCGCCCACACCCGCACGGTCGAACTGCTCGACCGCTTCGGCCTCGCCGATGCTGCGAACCGGCAGGCGAGCACCTACTCCGGCGGCATGCGCCGGCGGCTGGATCTGCTCGCCGGGATGCTCGTGCGACCCGACGTGCTCTTCCTCGACGAACCGACCACCGGTCTCGACCCGAGCAGCCGCAACGAGATCTACGGGATGGTCGGCGAACTGGTCGCCGAGGGCACCGCGGTCCTGCTCACCACGCAGTATCTCGACGAGGCCGACCGGCTCGCCGACGACATCACCATCCTCGACGCGGGCCGGACGATCGCGACCGGCACTCCCGCCGAGATCAAGGAGGCGGTCGGCTCCGGACTCGACCTCGTCCTCCCCGGTGCCGCCCGCATCGACGAGGCCGTCGCCGTCATCGGCGCATTCGGCCTGCGCCACAACGGCATCCAGGTGCCGGTCGAGAACGGCTCGGTCCGGCTGTCCTTCACGACCGACGCCCACTCGGTGCCGCTGCTGCCCGTGCTGCGCGCCCTCGACGACGCGGGTGTCCCCGTTGACGACATCGGCCGTCGCCGCGTCGGTCTCGACGAGGCATTCCTGACCCTGACCGGACGCGAGCGAATCGAGGAGTCCGCATGACCACCATCCACGAGTCCGGCCACGGCAGTTCTGCCCTCACCGGCACCCGGACGTTGCTGCATCGCGTCCTGCTGACCTACCGGCACTCGCCGGCCCTGCTGTTCGTCACCCTCGCCGCACCGCTGGGCATGATGCTGCTCTTCGGATTCGTCTTCGCCGGCGCCCTGTCCGGTGGCGAGGGCGCCGCCTACCGCGCATACCTGATGCCGGGTGTGCTCGTCCTCGTGGCGGCCATGGGCCTCGCGACCACCGCCGCCACCGCGAACGCCGACATGCGCAGCGGACTGTCGGATCGCTTCCGGACCCTGCCCACCTCCCCGGTGGCCGCGCCCGCCGGACTCGCCTTCGCCGAGACCCTGACGTGTGCGGTCACGCTGGCGCCGATGGTCGGCATCGGATATCTCGTCGGCTGGCGGATCGAAGCGGGCGCCGGGGAGATCGCCCTCGCCGCGGTGGTGCTGCTGTTGTTCCGGTTCGCATTCTCGTGGGTAGGTGTGTGGCTCGGCGTCTCGATCCGGGACGAACAGGTCCTGCAGCAGTGCGCACCCATGATCTTCGGCACGATCACGTTCTCGAACATCTTCGTGCCCACCGACACGATGCCGGTGGTCGTCCGACAGATCGCCGAGTGGAATCCCGTCAGTGCCGTCGTAGGTGCGCTGCGCGAGCTGCTCTCGGCGTCCGCGCCGGTACCCGCGGATGCGGCGTGGCCGCTGCACCATCCGGTGTGGTCGGCGTTCGGTTGGTGCGTCGTGCTGCTCGCCGTGACGGTCCCGCTCGCCGTGCGCCGATACACGGCCGATCACCGGATCCGGTAGCTACCGGCCGGTAACCGGACCATCGGCAGACACCGGAATCGGGCGGGACTACCCTGTATATCCGTGACCTCACACTATGACGTCGTTGTCCTCGGAGCCGGTCCCGGTGGGTACGTCGCTGCTATCCGCGCGGCACAGCTGGGACTGAGCACCGCCATCATCGAGCAGAAGTACTGGGGTGGTGTCTGCCTGAACGTCGGCTGCATCCCCTCGAAGGCACTTCTCCGCAACGCCGAGCTGGCACATCTCTTCAACAAAGAGGCCAAGACCTTCGGCATCTCGGGAGACGTGTCCTTCGACTTCGGTGCCGCCTATGACCGCAGCCGCAAGGTCGCGGACGGGCGCACCAAGGGCGTGCACTTCCTCATGAAGAAGAACAAGATCACCGAATACGACGGTAAGGGCTCGTTCGTCGACGCCAAGACCATCGAGGTGACCCTCACCAAGGGCGGCACCGAACAGGTGACCTTCGACAACGTCATCATCGCCACCGGCTCCGTCACCAAGCTGCTCCCGGGCACCGAGCTCAGCGACAACGTCGTCACCTACGAGGAGCAGATCCTCACCCGCGACCTCCCCGAGTCCATCGTCATCGTCGGTGCCGGTGCCATCGGCATGGAGTTCGGCTACGTCCTGAAGAACTACGGGGTCGACGTCACCATCGTCGAGTTCCTCGACCGCGCACTGCCCAACGAGGACGCCGACGTCTCCAAGGAGATCGCCAAGGCGTACAAGAAGCTCGGCATCACCATCAAGACCGGTGCCGCGGTGCAGAAGATCTCGGACGACGGTTCGAAGGTGACCGTCGAGATCAAGGACAACAAGTCCGGCAACGTCGAGACCGTCACGGTCGACAAGGTGCTGCAGTCGGTCGGCTTCGCGCCGCGCGTCGAGGGCTACGGCCTCGAGAACACCGGCGTCGAGCTCACCGACCGCGGTGCCATCGCGATCGACGAGCGCATGCGCACCAACGTCAAGGGCATCTACGCCATCGGCGACGTCACCGCGAAGCTTCAGCTCGCGCACGTCGCGGAGGCGCAGGCCGTGGTCGCGGCCGAGACCATCGGCGGTGCCGAGACCCTCGAGCTCGGCGACTACCGCATGATGCCGCGTGCGACCTTCTGCCAGCCGCAGGTCGCCTCCTTCGGTCTCACCGAGGAGCAGGCGAAGGCCGAGGGCTACGACGTGAAGGTCGCGACCTTCCCGTTCACCGCCAACGGCAAGGCGCACGGTCTGGGCGATCCCAACGGCTTCGTCAAGCTCATCGCCGACAAGACCCACGGTGAGCTCATCGGCGGCCACCTCATCGGCCCCGACGTCTCGGAGCTGCTGCCCGAGCTGACCCTGGCCCAGAAGTGGGACCTCACGGTCAACGAGCTCGCGCGCAACGTCCACACGCACCCGACTCTGAGCGAGGCGCTGCAGGAGGCCATCCACGGTCTCGCAGGACACATGATCAACTTCTGAGGATGCGGGGCCGACCCGAGGCCCCGCGTTCACCCTTCTTCCGTGTGGGCGGATCCCCGCTCGGATGTACCGGCTCAGCCCGTGACGACTCGACCGTCGTCGCGGGCTGACGTCGTTCCGCCCTTCTCCGGGCGCAGCACCAGCTGCACGAGACAGTTACCGTCCTGCGGGTCGGGCCGGACGTCGACGGCGTAGCGGCTGCGCAGCAGGTCGGCGTGGTCGTCGAGGACACGCTGGATCAATCCGCGTTGGATGCCGCGCACCACTTCGGGATTCGTGCGGGCGATCTCCGCGAGCGGGCACGTGCACAACGTGAGGCTGTGGGTGCCGAAGGCGTTCGTCGCGCTCTGCGTCTCGAAACCCAACTGCTGCAGGGCGTCGATGACGAGCGTGCCGGCGTCGACGGTCGGCGCGGGTGCGAGGGCGAGCATGCCCGCCCAGTCCGAGCCCACCTCGAACGCCTTGTCCTCGCGCTCGGTGGGGGTGCCCCCGATCCGCGCGGCGAGCAGCGCGACGAGATCGGTGTAGGACGGTTCCTTCACCGCGACGTAGCCGAGGCGCGGGCGCCCGACCCGCTCGATCGGAAGTTGCCGGGTGCGGACGAGACCTTCCTCCCCGAGGCCCGCGAGATGGAAGCGGACGGTCGTGACGTGCAGGTCGAGCGTGGCGGCGAGATGATGGGCGTCGACCGGGCCCGAGGACTCCCGCAACAGGCCGAGAATCCGCTCGCGTTGCTTCACCCGCCGTGCCAAGTCCGCTCTCCCGTCGCGCCCGCGGTGACTCTCAGGTGAGGGTCACCTTATTAAAAGGAGGAAAATCCTCTATAGTCGGCGCCATGGAGGCGACAACCGACGCACCGTCCACGTTACGACCGGTCCGGAGAGCCTCGGAACCGTAGCCACCCTTGCCCTCGCGAGAAGGAGTGCAGAACATGGCGGACAAGCGCGCATCGGAAGACGCTCTCCCCCTTGCGGGTAGGGACACCGCCCACCTGCCGGGACACTGGCTGCTCGCCCGCCTGGGCAAGCGTGTGCTGCGGCCCGGCGGTAAGGAACTGACGGCACGCGTGCTCGCCGACGCGAGGTTGCGTGGCGCGGACGTCGTCGAGTTCGCGCCCGGCCTCGGCCGGACGGCGCAGGAGATCCTCGCGTACTCGCCCGGCAGCTATACCGGAGTCGAATCCGACGAGACGGCAGCCGAACTGACGCGCAAGGCCATCGCCGGCGGAGGCAGTGTGGTCAGCGGCGAGGCGTCGAAGACCGGACTCGACGACGAGGTCGCCGACGTCGTGGTCGGCGAGGCGATGCTGACCATGCAGACCGACAGGCACAAGGCGGAGATCGTGCAGGAGGCCCGCCGGGTGCTCCGTGTGGGCGGCCGGTACGCCATCCACGAACTCGCGATCGAACCCGACGAGGTCGATGACGAGGTCAAGACCGAGATCCGCACGTCGCTCGCGCGCTCGATCAAGGTCAACGCCCGCCCGCTCACCGCGGCGGAATGGCGGACCCTGTTCGAGGAGAACGGATTCGAGGTCGAGAAGATCGGCTTCGCTCCCATGGCGCTGCTCGAACCCAAGCGCATCCTCGCCGACGAGGGCCTGCCCGGCACCCTGAAATTCGTTCGCAACGTCCTTCGCGACTCCGACGCCCGCAGCCGGGTGCTCCAGATGCGGTCGACGTTCACAAAGTACAAGAAGCATCTGGTCGCGATCGAGATCGTCGCCACGAAGAAGGAAGCGTGATGAGTACACAGCAGGTCGAGGGCAAGCTCACCCGTATCGAGGGGCTCGCGGAGCTCAACGCGGGCGAGGGGAGCGGGCCACGCATCGAGAAGCTCGCGACGGTCACCGGTGCCACCGTGGTACGTCTGTCCTTCGTCGCCGGGCAGACGATGGACGACCACAAGGCCGGCGCTCCGATCCTCGTGCAGGCCGTCACCGGCGACATCTCGTTCAGCACCGCCGACGAGACCGTGTCGCTCGTACCGGGTACCGCCGTCCACGTCGACGCCGGCATCGTGCACCGCCTCGTCGCGAACGCCGATTCCGTGGTGCAGCTGACGATCCTGCGCTGAGCTGTCACCGATCCCACATCGGCGACGAATGTGCACGTGAGGTGTGCGCGCCCGCGTAGTGTTGCGCCATGGCGGAACGCGGCGCTCGCCCACACGTGCACCCGGTTCGGAGATGGTTGCTGCAAACGGTGCGGCACCTGTTCACACCTCTGCGGCCCGACGACTATCTCGAGATGATCAACCCGCTCTGGACGACCCGCGAACTGCGCGGCCGTGTGGAGCGGGTCGTCCCCGAGGGCGGCGACGCCGCATCGGTGCTCATCCGCCCGGCCTACGAGTGGCGCGGTCACGAGCCGGGCCAGTACGTGCGGCTCGGGGTGGTCATCGACGGGGTCTACCACTGGCGCGCGTACTCGCTCACCTCCGACCCCGATCCGGTCGACGGGCTCATCAGCGTCACACCCAAACTCGTCGAGAACGGCGTGGTCTCGCCGTACCTGGTCCGCAAACTCGAGCCCGGCGACATCGTCCGCCTCGGTGAGGTCGAGGGCGTGTTCACCCTGCCCGACCCGCTGCCCGCGAAGATGCTGTTCATCAGCGCGGGCAGCGGGATCACCCCGAGCATGAGCATGCTGCGCAGCCTCGACCACCGCGACCGCATCGACGACGTCGTCGTCGTGCATTCCGCCCACACCGAGGACGAGGTGATCTTCGGCTCGACCCTGCGCGACCTCGACGAGCGGCATCCCGGAATGCGTCTCGAGCTGTGGCTCAGCGGCGACCGCGGCCGCATCACTCCCGACGACCTCGGCGATCTGTGCCCCGACTGGCGCGAACGCGACGCTTTCTGCTCGGGCCCGCGCGACCTGCTCGACGCCCTCGAAGAACACTGGGACGAACACGGTGATCCCGAAAGATTCCACCTCGAACGTTTCCAGCCGATCATCGGTGGGATGCCGGGAGCGGCGAGGGCGGCACCATCCACTTCCTCGACAGCGAGAAAGAGGTGGAGTGCGACGGGGGAACACCCATCCTGGTCGCAGGCGAGAACGCCGGCCTGAAGTTGCCATACGGCTGCCGTATCGGCATCTGCCACACGTGCGTCGGAACGCTGAAATCCGGGCAACTCCGGGACCTGCGGACCGACGAGGTGAGCGAGCCCACCGGGGCTGCGGTGCGTACCTGCATCCACACCGCGGAGGGTGGCATCGAAATAGAACTGTGAAGCAACCGGCTTCGAAGCAGGGGGCGTCGTGCCGAGAAGCATCGACAGGGCCGACACCGGGACGCGGGAACCACAGAGTCCGCTCGCGCATCTGAGCGACGACGATCTCGAACAGATCGCCAAGGAGTTCGACGCCATCCACGACGAGGTGTACTCGAGTCTCGGCGACAAGGACCGGCAGTACATCAAGAACGTCATCGCCGCGCAACGGCAGTTGGTCGTCGCGGGGCGGTTACTGCTCTTCGCGTCGTCGTACAAGCCCGCCTGGGTGGCCGGGACAGCCTGTCTCGGAGTGGCGAAGATCCTCGAGAACATGGAGATCGGCCACAACGTCATGCACGGCCAGTGGGACTGGATGAACGATCCGGACATCCACTCGTCGGTGTGGGACTGGGACACCGCCTCCACCGCGGAGGCGTGGAAGCACTCGCACAACTACATCCACCACACGTTCACGAACATCCGCGGCCTCGACAAGGATCTCGGCTACGAGATCATGCGGATCGACCCGCACCAGAAGTGGCACCCCGTCTACCTGGCGCAACCTCTCTACAACGCGCTGCTCACCGTGCTCTTCGAATGGGGTGTGGCGCTGCACGACCTCGACCTCGAGGCGTTGTGGGCCGGCGAGAAGTCGACCGGTCAGGTGATCGAGGAGCTGAAGGGCATCTTCGGCAAGGCCCGCGCGCAGTTCGTCAAGGACTACGTCGGCTGGCCGCTGGTGAGCGCCGCGCTGTTCGGTCTCGCGCAGGTCGCGCTGCAGGGCCGGTTGCCCCAGCCGAAGACCTCGCGTCTGGGCCGGCGACTGCGGTCGATGAGCAAGGGACCGATGGGCAAGGGCCGGTCCGGAAAGTTTCGTACCGCAGCCCATCTCGCCGACCGGTATCTGCCCGGTGTCGAGAAGACCTTCCTCGCGACGGTTCTCGCCGACATCACGGCCAACATCATCCGCAACGTGTGGGCGCACGCGATCATCTTCTGCGGGCACTTCCCGGACCAGACCTATACCTTCTCGAAGAAGGAGGTCGAGAACGAGTCGCGTGGAGGGTGGTACGTGCGGCAACTCGTCGGCGCCGCGAACATCGAAGGCACCCCGCTGTTCCACATCCTCAGCGGCAATCTCGGCTACGAGGTGGAGCATCACCTGTTCCCCGACATGCCGAGCACCCGTTACGCGGAGGTCGCGCCGAAGGTCAAGGACATCTGCGAGCGTTACGAACTGCCCTACAACTCGGGGCGATTGGGCAAGCAGTGGTTCATGGTGCACCGCACCATCGCCCGGCTCGCCTTCCCGGGCGGCAAGCCCCGTCCGAAGCCCGGACCGTATCGTCGTTCGCAGGACCCCACCGGCGGTCCCGTTCCCAGCGAGGCCGCACGGTTCCGCGACCGTCTGCCCGCCGACCATCCCGACGCCGGACCAGAACACGAGGGCGGCGGCGTGAAGGTCGATCCGCCACCCCGCTGATCACGTCGTCCGGTGTGCAGTTGTCGTCGACGATGCGCGAATTCGCCGATGAGAACTGCACTCCGGAGCCGGGGTCAGGACGCCCGGTATGCCTTCCAGCCGCCGAACTCGGTGATGTCCACCGCGTCGGCGGCTGCGTCCTGCGTGCAGCCGAAGCCGACGACCCACCGTCCGTCCGCCAGTTCGACACTCGTCAACGTCATCGGGGCGGGCAGCGCGGCGAGGAACCGACCCAGTCCGGCCTCCGACAACCGGAACAGTTCACCGACGATGGCGGCGCCCTCGCCCGGTGCGTGACGCACCAGGCCCGGCTTCGGCGGCGTCGTGTTCAACGCGGCGAGGCGGTACGCGTCGGAGGTGTACACCTCCTCGACGAAGCGCGCCCCGAGTTCCTCGAGCTGGAAGTGCAGCGGCTGACCGCGCAGGTGCGCTCCGAAGACCGCGAGTTCGACGCCGGACTCGACCACACGCGGTGCGTCCACACCGTTCAGCGCGGCCGCGACGTCCACGGCCACCTGGTCGCCGAAGGCCGGGACCACGACCATGACCCCGAACGGCTCACCGGCCGGTGTCGGCGCACCGGGCACCGCCACCGCCGTCATGTCCAGCAGGTTGCAGAAGTTGGTGTAGGTGCCCATCCGACGATTGATGGCGATCGGATCGGCCTGCACCGCGGCGATCGTCGGGTGTTCCGTCGTCGTCGGGAGCAGCAACCCGTCGAACCCGGCGAGCAGTTCACGCGCGAACGCCTTCACGTGGATGAGGGTGTCGAGATCCTCGACGAGTTCGTAGGCGGCAGGCTTCTTCGCGCCGGCGACGATCGCGGCGACCGTGGGATCGGCACCCTCCGGTGCCGTCGACAGGAACTCGCCGACGGCCGCGTAGCGCTGGGCCACCACGGCACCGTCGTAGAGAAGCAGGGCAGCATCGAGCAGCGGTGAGATGACCACCTCCGCGATCTCGATGCCGGATTCGCGTGCCGCGGTCACCGTGCGGGCGAAGGCGTCGCGGTACTCCTCACACAACGCTTCGAGATCCTCGGCGCGCGGCACCGCGACGCGCAGAGTGTTCGGCGCGGCGAGTCGTACATCCGCGGGCCAGGTCCTGCTGCGCGGGTCGCGGGGTTCGGGTCCGGCCATGATCCGGACCGCGGTCGCCGCCAGGTCGAGCGACGTCGCGAAGACCGTGAGGCAGTCGTAGTCGACGCAGGCCGGGACCACGCCGTGCGCCGGGATGACGCCGAGAGTGGCCTTGATGCCGACGATTCCGTGCAGCGCGGCGGGTACCCGTCCCGAACCGGCCGTGTCGGTGCCCAGCCCGATGTCGGCGATGCCGAGCGCCACCGCGGCCGCCGAACCGGAACTCGAACCGCCCGAGACCTTCTCGGGATCCCACGCGCACCGCACCGCCCCGTACGGGCTGCGGGTGCCGACGAGACCGGTGGCGAACTGGTCGAGGTTGGTCTTACCCAGCACGACGGCGCCGGCGGCGACCAGACGCTCGACACCCGAAGCGGTTTCCTCCGGGACGTACGCGAACTCGGGACATGCCGCAGTGGTCGGGATTCCCGCGACGTCCACGTTGTCCTTGACCGCCACGACCAGACCGGCGAAGGGAAGGGACTCACCGGCGGCGACCCGTGCGTCCACTTCGGCGGCGTCGGCGAGAAGATCGTCGGCGCTGCGCAGCGTGATCCACACCTCGGGTCGATCCACCTCGTCGATGCGGCCCAGTGCGGCACGAACGCGATCGGTGGCGGACACCCTCACCGGGGAGACGGGCGCCGCAGCTGTATACATCTTTGTGGACATGGCTGTATACGCTATGGACCAGCAATGACGCTGCTGTGACGTTGTGTAACAGCCTTGTTAGGATCGCGCCGAACCGATGCCCGCCGGTGCGGACGGATCAGAAGTCGCGTTCGATCCGCAGCACACCGATGGTTGTGGCAAGGGCGTCGTACTGCGTGACCAGCAGACAGAACTCGATGAGCCTGCGGTCGTCGTAGAACTGCGCGAGCGACGCCCACGTCTCGTCGGACAGATTTTTCGTCGCCACGAGTTCGTCGACGGCGGCGAGAAGAGCGCAGTGCCTTGCCTGCCAGCCGGGAGCGTCGGGTCCGGCGACGATACGCTCGCGCACCTCGTCGGTGATGCCGGCACGGCGACCCAGGCGGGTGTGGTGGTCGAATTCGTAACCGCACTCGCGCAGATGCGCGACGCGCAGGATGACCATCTCCGATTCGAACCGGCCGAGACGGCCGAACGGCATGAGCATGCCGGCGTAGTGCAACCACCCGCGGAACAGCCGTCCGGTGCGGCCGAGGGTGCTGAACAGGTGGGCGTCCGAAGTGCCGCCGGCGGCGGACAGGGCCTTCCATGTCACCCAGTTGATCGGGCCGAGTTCCTTGAAACGTCCGGGCGGGATGCGGGGTGTCATGAGCGCCAGTGTGCCGCACCGGACCCGTCCGGTCACGTGACACGACCGGAAGTGTCAGTCTCGGACGGCCCGGGCCATCCGCGCGAAGGCGCGTGCCTCCTCGGCCCGGCGCACGACCACCGATCGCGAGGTGTCGATGTGGGCGAGCAGCAGGTCGTGGGCGTCGTCGAGCTTGTCGGCGAGAACCAGCTCGGCGACCTCGATGTGCTCGTCGACGGTCGCGACGATGCGGTCGGGGGTCAGATAGTCGAACATCCGCACCGGGCGCACCTTGGCGTTCACCGAGGCCAGCGCGTCGCACAGGGCACGGTTGCCGGAGGCGGCGAGCAACGTCATGTGGAAGCGCTCGTCGAGCGTGACGAAGCCGGCGTCGGGCTCGGGCGGATCCTCGCGGATCTCATACCAGCGGTCGAGCTCGGGACCGAGGACGTCGGGATCGTGCCGCACCGACTCGCCGTCGAGTGCGCGGCGAATCCCGCGCAGCTCCAGGGTGGTCCGCAGTTCGTACAGGTCCGCGAGGTCGTCGAAGCGCGGACGGTAGGGGTACAGCCCCTGGTCGCGGCGTTCGACGAGCCCGTCGGAGACCAGTCGGGCGAGGGCCTCGCGTACCGGCGTGCGCGACACCTCGTACTGCTCGGCGAGGCGTTCTTCACTGAGTCGTTCGTCGGGGGAGGGGGTCCCGGACATCAGACGATCGCGCAGGGCCTTGTAGACCCTCTCGCGCCGTGTGTCGGCGGCCATCAGATTGCCATCGCCGCACGGACGGTGGAGGCGGCGTCGACACCACCGTCACCCGTCGAGGTGATGCGCCCGGATTCGAGGACGTAGTAGTGCAGGGCGTTGTCGAGGGCGAAACCGATGTGCTGTTCGACGAGCAGCACCCCGAGGTCGCCGCTGCGGCCGAGTTCGACGATGGTGTTCTCGATCTCGGCGACCACCGACGGCTGGATGCCTTCGGTGGGCTCGTCGAGGATGAGCATGCGCGGCTCGGTGATCAGCGCGCGGGCGATGGCGAGTTGCTGGCGCTGACCGCCGGAGAGCAGGCCGGCGCGGCGGTCGAGTAGCGGGACGAGGGCGGGGAACAGGTCGAGCATGTCGGTGACCAACTGACGGCCGTTGCGGCGCGTGTCGGCGACGACCTGCAGGTTTTCCCGGCAGGTGAGCTGACCGAAGGACTGTTGCCCCTGGGGGACGTAGGCCAGGCCGCGGGCGACGCGGGCAGATGGTCGCAGCGAGGTGATGTCGTCACCGTCGAAGAGGATCTTTCCCTTGGTGACGGGCAGCAGGCCGACGGCGGCGCGCAGCAGTGTGGTCTTGCCGGCACCGTTGTGGCCCATGACCGCGACGGTCTTGCCGGTCGGCACGGTCAGGGAGATGCCGTGCAGGATCTCGGTGCGACCGTAACCGGCGCGGACGTCGACGAGTTCGAGCATCATGCCTCCTGAGCAGCGGTGGCGGTCCCGAGGTAGACCTGCTGGACCTGCGGGTCGTTCTGGACCTGGTCGACGGTGCCGTCGGCGATGACCTTGCCGCGGGCGAGGACGGTGACGGAGGTGGCGAAGGCGCGCATGAAGTCCATGTCGTGCTCGACGACGACCACCGTGCGCTGCGCGCCGATGCGGCGCAGCAGCTGCCCGGTCTCCTCGCGTTCGTCGCCGCTCATTCCGGCGACGGGTTCGTCGAGGAGCAGCACGTCGGCGTTCTGCACGAGCAGCATGCCGATCTCGAGCCATTGCTTCTGCCCGTGGGCGAGGATGCCCGCGGGGGTGTCGCGGTGGGCGGTCAGGCCGATCGTCTCGAGTGTTTCCTCGATCTCGGGCAGAACGTTGTTGCGGCGGCGCAGCAACTGCCACGGGGAGCGGCTCGCGCCGGCGGCGATGTCGAGGTTCTGCAGAACGGACAGTTCCTCGAAGACCGAGGCGGTCTGGAAGGTGCGGCCGACACCGAGGCGTGCGATCTTGTGGGTCTTCTTGCCGAGCAGTTCGACGCCGGATTTGGTGATCGAGCCGGTCGCTGGGACCAGGCCGGTGACGGCGTCGACGAGGGTGGTCTTGCCGGCGCCGTTGGGGCCGATGAGGAACCGCAGGTCGCCTTGGAGGAGGGTGAGGTCGACGCCGTCGACGGCGGTGAAGCCGTCGAAGGTGACACGCAGGTCGCGGATCTCGAGGTAGTCGCTGCTCATTCCGGCGTTGCCGCCGTAGACGGGTTTGCTCATCGCACGGGCTCCATCTCGGGAAGGTCGGCGGGCTCGGGTTCGGTCGGGGGTGTGGGTTCGGTCGGGGTGGTGCGGCGGCGCCGGCGGAGCAGGGTGATGACTCCGGCGAGGCCGGCGGGGAAGAAGCCGACGACGACGATGAACAGCAGGCCCTGCGCGTAGGTCCAGGCCGAGGGGAAGTTCTCCGACAGGGTGGTCTGTGCCCACGCCACGCCCACCGCGCCGAGGACCGGGCCGAGCAGGGTGGTGCGTCCGCCGATGGCGACACCGATGAGGAACGCAATCGACGGGACGATGCCGACGTCGGCGGGGGAGATGATGCCGACGATGGGCACGAACATCGCCCCGGCGATGCCGGCGAAGAAGGCCGCGACGGTGTAGGCGGCCACCTTGATCAGGGCGGGGTCGTAGCCCAGGAAGCGGACCCGCTCCTCCTGGTCGCGCACGGCGACGAGCAGTTCGCCGTAGCGGGACTGCATGAGCTGGCGGGTCGCGGCGACGACGAGCAGCAGGATCGCGGCGACGATGAAGAACAGCATCCGCTTGTTGACCGGATCGGACAGGTCGTAGCCGAAGAAGGTGCGGAAACGGTTGAGGCCGTTGGATCCTCCGGTGGACTGCTGGCCGATGAGCAGGATCGCGAAGGCGGCGGCCAGTGCCTGGGAGAGGATGGCGAAGTAGGCGCCCTTGACGCGGCGGGCGAACACACCGAAGCCGAGCAGGGCGGCGAGCAGGGCCGGCACGATCAGGATCGCCAGCAGCGTGACGGCGGGGGAGGCGAACGGGGTCCAGTAGGCGGGTAGTTCCCGGATGCCCGCGATCTGCATGAAGTCCGGGACGGTGTCGCCGCGGAGCTGCGCGTCGGAGATCTTCAAGTGCATGGCCATGATGTAGGCGCCGAGGCCGAAGAAGACACCCTGGCCGAGGGTGAGCATGCCACCGCGACCCCAGGCCAGGCCGATGCCGACGGCGACGATCGCGAAGCACAGGAACTTGCCGAGCAGGCCGAGCCGGAAATCGGAGAGGACGGCGGGGGCGAGACCGAACAGGACGATCGCGGCGATCGCGAATCCGCCTGCTGTGCGTACGGGTCCGGGTCGGGTGAAGGTGCGGGTCGAGAAGGTCGCGGACATCAGACCAGGCTCCTCGTCTTGACGGCGAACAGGCCCTGCGGACGGACCTGCAGGAAGATCACGATGAGCACGAACACGATGACCTTCGCGATCGACGCGGTCGTGGAGTACTCGATGAACGAATTGAGCAGGCCCAGTGCGACGGCCGCGAGCACGGCGCCCTCGATGCGGCCGAGACCGCCGATGACGACCACGAGGAAGGCGTCGATGAGGTACGACTGGCCGATGGTCGGGCTGGTCGAGCCGATGAGTGTCAGGGCCACACCGGCGAGGCCGGCCAGGCCCGAGCCGAGGAAGAAGGTCGTGATGTCGGTGCGGCGCGACGAGATGCCCACCGTCTCGGCGAGATCGCGGTTCTGCACCACGGCCCGGATCCGTCGTCCCATCGGGGTGTACTTCATCGACGCGATCAGGGCGACCACGCAGACCACGGCGAGGGCGAGGATGAACAGGCGGGTCTTCGGGACCACCGCCCCGAAGATCTCCACACCACCGGAGAGCCAGGACGGTGCGACGACGTTGACGGCGGGGGCGCCGAAGATGTCGCGGGCGGCCTGCTGCAGCAGCAGGCCCACACCGAAGGTCACCAGCAGGGTGTCGAGCGGGCGGTGGTACATGCGGCGGATGAGGGTGACCTCGAGGATCACACCCATCACGCCGCCCACCAGGAAGCCGACGAGCAGGGAGACGAACAGGGACATCCCGGCCGAGGAGATCACCTGCTGCACGACGAAGGCGGTGTAGCTGCCGGCCATGATGAATTCGCCGTGGGCCATGTTGATCACGCCCATCTGGCCGAACGTCAACGACAGCCCCAGTGCTGCCAGCAACAGGATCGATCCGATACTCAATCCTGTGAAGAGCTGTCCTACAAGGACATCCATGTCGTCTCCCTCTTCGGCTTCCGTGCTCAGTTACCGGACAGGCCCGACGCCCAGTCGTAGGACTCGAGGTACGGGTCGGGCTCGATGGCGCCGTCGGACTCCCAGACGGTGTAGATCAGGCCGTCGCCGCGGATCTCACCGACGCGAGCGGTCTTGGTGATGTGGTGGTTGTCGCCATCGATCGTGACGGTGCCCTCGGGGGCGTCGAAGGTCACGCCGTCGGCGGCTTCGACGACGTCGTCGACCTCGAAGGACTCGGCCTTCTCGACGGTGTTCTTCCACAGGTAGACCGAGGTGTAAGCGGCCTCCATGGGATCGGAGGTCGGCTTGTTCGCGCCGTACTTCGCCTTGTACGCCTCGACGAACGAGGTGTTCTCGGGGGAGTCGACGGTCTGGTAGTAGTTCCACGCGGTGAGCTGGCCCTCGATGTTCTGCGCGCCGATGCCGCCCACCTCCTCCTCGGCGATGGACACCGACACGACCGGCATGTCCTTCGCGTTGAGGCCGGCGTTGGTGTACTCGCGGAAGAACGCGACGTTGGAGTCGCCGTTGAGTGTGTTGAACACCGCGTCGGCGTCGGCGGTGCGCACCTTGTTGACGATGGTGGAGAAGTCGGTGGAGCCGAGCGGGGTGTAGTCCTCACCCTTGATCTCGATGTCGTTGGCCTCGGCGTACGCCTTGATGATGCGGTTGGCGGTCTGCGGGAAGACGTAGTCGCTACCGACGAGGTAGAGCGACTTCACGCCCTGTTCCTTCAGGTAGTCCAGGGCCGGCACGATCTGCTGGTTGGTGGTCGCGCCGGTGTAGAAGATGTTCGATGACGACTCGAGGCCCTCGTACTGGACGGGGTAGTACAGCAGCGCGTTGCGGTCCTCGAAGACCGGCAGCATCGCCTTGCGACTCGACGATGTCCAGCCACCGAACACCGCTGCGACGCAGTCGGATCCGATGAGCTTTTCGGCCTTCTCCGCGAACACCGTCGGCTCGGATGCGCCGTCCTCGGAGACGATCTCGATCTGCTTGCCGAGCACACCGCCGTCGGCGTTGATCTCCTCGACGGCCAGCGCGATCGAGTCGCGGACGGTGACCTCGGAGATCGCCATCGTGCCCGACAGGGAGTTGAGCGAGCCGACCTTGACGGTGTCGCCCGAGGTGTCGACGCACGACGCAGCACCGGAGGCGGCCGTGCTGCCCTCGTCACCTGCGCGGCTTCCGCAGGCGGACAGCACGAGTCCGACTGCGACGAGTGCTGCGGGGGCCGCGATGGCGCGGGTGGCGAGCCTGGACCTGACAACAGACATGTAGAGCCCTTCCTTCGAAGGTGTGGCCTGAGGGGACCCCGGTGTATCCGGGAGGCGTATACAGCGCTGTATCCGTGAGGCCACACAGTAGAAGGGAGTTGTTGCGCGGGAATATCTTCCGGTCACGGTCTCGTGACACAGATTTCGTGGGCGTTACAAAATGCGCACAAGCATCAGCTACGACCTTCGCTATCCGCTACGGCAATCGCTGCGGCGGATAGCTGACGGTGTAGCGAACTGTTTGTCCACAGGTGGCGAGATCATCCACAGGCGACGCGAATACCGGTGTTCGCACCGCGTCTGCACCACGACGATCGGGCACGGTTGTCCGCATGCGACCGACACCTTTCCTGCGGACCACCGCTCTCGCTTCCGGGATGACCGACTCCGAGATCCGTCGTGCGGTACGCGCCGGTGAACTCGAGCGACTCGAACCCGGCGTCTACCTCCACCGCGACGACTCCCTCGACGAACTCGATCGCTATCGCGTGCGCGTGCGATCCGTCGGGGCAGTGCTCGCGCCCGGCACGGTGATCAGCCACGAGTCCGCCGCCGTCCTGCACGGGCTCGCCCTGTGGAAGCCGGATCTCACACGGGTCCACGTCACCCGCGGCAGATCGGGTGGTGGTCGGAGGAACGCGAACCGTCACCTGCACGTCGCCCCTCTGCGTCCTCACGACCTGTCGGAGGTCGCGGGCATAGCGTGCACCTCGCTCGCCCGGACCGTCGTGGATCTCGCCTGCACACTCGACTTCGACGAAGCCGTGATCGCGGGTGATTGTGCTGCGGCTCGTGATGCCGAGTTCGGCTCCGCGTTGCTCTGTTGTCTCGACGAGTCCGGGCCGCGTAGGGGTATCGCCGCGGCGCGACGCGTGGCTGCATTTCTCGACGGTCGCAGCGAGAGTCCGGGAGAATCGCTGAGTCGCATCCGGATGCATCAGGCCGGCATGCCCGCACCGACGCTCCAGAAGGAGATACGAACACCCGACGGGCAGTTCGTCGCCCGGGTCGACTTCCTCTGGGAGGACGAAGGAGTCGTCGGTGAGTTCGACGGGATGGGCAAGTACGACAAGGGAGGCGTCGAGGCCCTACGGAACGAGAAGCGACGGGAGGACGCCCTGCGCGACCTCGGCTTCGAAGTGGTCAGGTGGACGTGGCCCGAACTGTCCCGGTTCGACGTCGTCCTCGCTCGCTTCGACCGTGCTGTCGCCCGTGCGTGGCGGTAACCGCTACCCTCCCAGCTATGTGCCGCATCTGCTTCCGCTGCGGATGGCAAACAAGCGAGCGGATGCGTCAGATGGGGTCGAGGACCGAGCCCATCACGCGCTCGACTGCGATCTCGATGACGACGCGGCGGGGGTTGGGGCGGGGTTCGCGGTAGCGGGCGGCGTAGCGACGCTCGCCCTCGCGGACGTCGGCCGGCTCGCGCGTAACGCGGGCCGGGCCCTCGAGGGTGAGCCAGCGACCGCCGTCGACCTGGCTCACCACCGCGTAACCCCCGCGCTCGACGTTGAGGGTCTTCTGGGAGCCCTCGAAGGTGATGACGCGGGCGAGGCCGGCCTCGCCGTCCCACGTGAACCCGACGGCGACGACGTGCGGCGAGCCGTCCTTGCGGAGGGTCGTGAGCGTCGCGAGGTGGTACTCGGACAGGAACTCGAGTGCCTTCGCGCCTATCGAGTCGGGGGTGCGTGCCATGCGACGAGCCTACCGACGCTCAGCGCACCAGATACGGCGAGACCGACGAGCGGTGCTCGTTGATGTCGATCTCCTTGCCCAGGGGAGGGAAGGCGCGCTGCGGGCAGTTCATCCGCTCGCACACGCGGCAACCCGAGCCGATCGGCGTGCCGGGATTGGACTCGTCGAGGTCGAGACCGTCGGCATAGACGAGGCGATGCGCGTGCCGCAGTTCGCAGCCGAGACCGATCGCGAACGTCTTCGACGGCTGGCCGTAACGCGCGGCGCGACGCTCGACCGTGCGCGCGACCCACAGATAGCGACGACCGTCGGGCATCTGCGCGATCTGCGTCATGATCTTGCCGGGATAGGCGAAGGTCTCGTAGACGTTCCACAACGGGCACGTGCCACCGCTGGTGGAGAAGTGGAAACCGGTGGCGGACTGGCGCTTCGACATGTTGCCCGCGCGGTCGACGCGCACGAACGAGAACGGGACGCCCCGCAGCTTCGGACGTTGGAGTGTCGACAGCCGGTGCGCGATCGTCTCGTAGCTGACGCCGTAGAAGGCCGACAGGCGTTCGACATCGTAGCGGAAGTCCTCTGCGATCTCGTGGAACTGCGTGTACGGCAGGATCAGTGCGGCCGCCCAGTAGTTGGCGAGCCCGAGCCGGGCCAGCGCGCGTGAGGCATCGCTCGTGAACGAACCCTCCGCGACGAGGCGGTCGATGAGCTCTCCACACTCCAGGTACGCGAGTTCGATGGCCAGCTTGAAGACCTGCTGCCCGCCGGACAACTGCGGCGCGACCTCCAGGACACGGGTCTCGGGGTCGTAGCGGTGAAGGATGTTCTCGCCGAGGTCGATGCGCTTGACGATCTGCACATCGTGGACCGTGGTCATGCGGCGAGCGATCTCGCCCCCCACGTCGCCGCGGTGGAACCGGATGCGGTTGGCCAGCTCCTCGGCCGCGGTGTCGAGATCGTGCAGGTAGTTCTGCCGCTGGTAGAAGTAGTCGCGGACCTCCTCGTGGGGCATGGTGATCGCACCGCTGCCGCTGCCGTCGCTGTACCTCTCCTCGGTCGCGACGGCGAGCTGCGCGGTGGTGTTGCGGAAGCGCCGGTGGAGATTGACCATCGCGCGCGCCAGAGTGGGGTGGGCTGCGACCATCTCGGCGATCTCCTGGGCGTCGGCCTCGATGCCCATCTCCCGGTCGAGCGCGACCTCCCGCATCTCCGCGATCAGACGGGTGTCGTCCTGCGAGGAGAAGAAGGTGGCGTCGACCCCGAAGACCTCGCTGATCCGGAGCAGGACGGGCACCGTCAGCGGCCTGACGTCGTGCTCGATCTGGTTGAGATAACTCGCCGAGATCTCGAGGGTCTTGGCGAGCGCGGCCTGGCTGAGTCCTCGCTCGGTGCGTAGCTGCCGCAGCCGGGCGCCTACATAGGTCTTGGCCATTCGCCCAGGGTAGAACTGCCTCGCAGCCTTCGCAAGGCAGCGTTCGCAGCGTGTTAATCGACAGATACCGGTGGGGCCTCGAGGCCGAACCACGAGCCCGGCGCGAACGCCTCGAAGTGAATCGACTCGGGGGATACCCCCGACGCGACGAGATCCGAGCGGATGGCACGCATGAACGTGATCGGACCGCACACATAGGTGCGGGCATCGCCCGGAATCGTCAGCCCGGACAGTGGAGTTCGTCCGTCGCTGCGGATCTCGTCGTACTCGGTGTAGCGCACGTGCAGCCGGGCGTCCGGCAACGAGTCGACCAGGATGGCGAGTTCGGTCCGGTGCGGTTGCTCGTAGGGGGTGCGGTCGACGTGGACGACGTCGACGCTCCGGCCGTCGCCCCGGGACTGCATGTCGCGCAGCGCCGCGATCGTCATCGTCACGCCCACGCCCGCCGAGGCGAGCAGCAACGGTTCGCTGCCCCTGTCGACGACGACGCTGCCGAACGGCGGCGACACGAGGAGGTGATCGTCGACGCCCAGGCCGTCGCACAGCACGGGGGAGACGAGTCCGCCCGGCACGCGCTTGACGGTGACGGCCCACTCGCCGCTCGTCCTGCCCGGGAAGACGGTGTACTGGCGGATCTGCTCGGAGCCGTTCGGCAGCGCGACCCGCACCGAGATGTACTGGCCGGGAAGGAAGGCCGGCAGCGGCCGACCGTCGACGGAGCGGAGGTGGAAGGTGGCCGCGTGCGCGCCGTCGTACTCGTGTTCGGTGACGACAACCCGACGCCAGATGTCACCGGGGGCCACACCGGCCCGCCGGTACAGCTCCGTCTCCTGCTCGACGAGCGAGTTCGCCATCAGCGTGTACACCTCGTGCCAGGCCACGGCGACCTGCGGTGTGACGGCGTCGCCGAGCACCTCGGCGATCGCGGCGAACAGGTGGGTCCGCACGATCCCGTAGTGCGCGGCCTGTACACCGAGGGACGCATGTTTGGCGGCGATCCGCTCCATGATCGGGTCGATGTCGGTCGGTGCGTGGGTGACCAGCAGTGATGCGAAAGCGGCGACCGAGTCGGCGAGCGCCCGTTGCTGGGCCCCGTTGGCCTGGTTGGTGCGGTTGAAGGTGTCCCGCAGGGACGGGACGGCCCGGAAGAGCCGGTTGTAGAAGACACGTGAGATCGTGCCGATCTCGGCGCCGACCACCGGCAGGGTCGCTTCGACGATCGACCGCGACGTACTCGAGAGAATGTCGACTCCTCGTGTTCGGGGGCTGTTCTGCCGGGGCCCTGACACACGAAGGCACTACGATGCACCGGCCCCGATCCGGCCCGAGACATGTTACGGATGGGATTCCAGGGGTCAATGGGGATCACAAACCACGATCACCGTTTGTGAAGGCAGTCACAGGCAGGTGTCCGATCCGTCCCGAGGTGGGGGAGTCGGCGGGACGAGGCGTCCCGGCGGTGTGGGCCGGACGGCAGCGGCAAAAGCCGAGGTAGTTACTACTCGCGGGTAATAAACCCGTGCCCGATTCGGGTAGTTGGACCGACCATCGATTGGCAATCTTCGCAATGGCTGCGACGAAAATAGCCGAGATTGGCATTAGCAACAGGTAGACGGGCTTTTTGGACTGTGTCATTGTCGTTCTTGTACATCCGAACGGCACGCAAAGGATGTGAAGTCGTACACGCGTACTGCTTCATCCCGAGCGGGGCAGATCTAGAGAGTGGAGATTTGATGTCGACCACCGGCACCCCGAGGACTGCAGAAGAGATCCAGAAGGATTGGGACACCAATCCGCGCTGGAAGGGGATCACCCGCAACTACACCGCCGAGCAGGTCGCCAAGCTGCAGGGCAACGTCGTCGAGGAAGCCACCCTCGCTCGCCGCGGTTCCGAGATCCTGTGGGACCTCGTCAACAACGAGGACTACATCAACTCGCTCGGCGCCCTCACCGGTAACCAGGCGGTCCAGCAGGTCCGCGCCGGCCTGAAGGCCATCTACCTCTCCGGTTGGCAGGTCGCCGGCGACGCCAACCTGTCCGGCCACACCTACCCGGACCAGTCGCTGTACCCGGCGAACTCGGTTCCGCAGGTCGTCCGCCGTATCAACAACGCGCTGCTGCGCGCCGACGAGATCGCCAAGGTCGAGGGCGACACTTCCGTCGACAACTGGCTCGCTCCGATCGTCGCCGACGGTGAGGCCGGCTTCGGTGGCGCCCTCAACGTCTACGAGCTGCAGAAGGCCATGATCGCGGCCGGCGTCGCCGGTTCCCACTGGGAGGACCAGCTCGCGTCGGAGAAGAAGTGCGGTCACCTCGGTGGCAAGGTGCTCATCCCCACGCAGCAGCACATCCGCACCCTGACCTCGGCTCGCCTCGCGGCCGACGTCGCGGACGTCCCGACCGTGGTCATCGCCCGCACCGACGCCGAGGCCGCGACCCTCATCACCTCCGATGTCGACGAGCGTGACCGCCCGTTCATCACCGGTGAGCGCACCGCCGAGGGCTTCTACCACGTCAAGAACGGCATCGAGCCCTGCATCGCCCGTGCGAAGGCCTACGCTCCGTACTCCGACCTCATCTGGATGGAGACCGGTGTTCCGGACCTCGAGGTCGCCAAGAAGTTCGCCGAGGGCGTCCGCAGCGAGTTCCCGGACCAGCTGCTGGCCTACAACTGCTCGCCGTCCTTCAACTGGAAGGCTCACCTGGACGACGCGACCATCGCGAAATTCCAGAAGGAGCTCGGCGCGATGGGCTTCAAGTTCCAGTTCATCACCCTCGCCGGCTTCCACTCGCTCAACTACGGCATGTTCGACCTGGCGCACGGCTACGCCCGCGAGGGCATGACGGCCTTCGTCGACCTGCAGGAGCGCGAGTTCAAGGCGGCCAAGGAGCGCGGCTTCACCGCCATCAAGCACCAGCGTGAGGTCGGTGCCGGTTACTTCGACACCATCGCCACCACCGTCGATCCCAACACCTCCACGGCTGCCCTGAAGGGCTCCACCGAGGAAGGCCAGTTCCACTAGGAACCAGCGCCACCCCGAGGTCCACCACCCCGCGGCGGGATCCACAGGTCCCCATGTCCTGCCGCGGGGTGCGTGCGTATCCGGAGCAGTTCGAAACGCGCGCACCCGACGGGTCCTCGCTTGTACTTCCGGCCTCGGCCACGACCCCCACAACGAGAAGGAGCTGACGTGACCAGCGAAAAGATTCAGCGCGTCGGCGTGATCGGCGCCGGCATCATGGGCGCAGGTATCGCCGAGGTGTGCGCACGCGCTCATGTCGACGTACTGGTGTTCGAGCAGACCCGCGAACTCGCGGCTGCCGGACGTGCCCGGATCCTCCGGTCGCTGGACCGGGGCGTGAGCAGCGGAAAGATCACCGAACGGGAGCGTGAGCAGGCCGCATGGCGTCTGCGCTTCACCTCCGATCTCGGTGACTTCGCCGATCGGCAGCTCGTGGTGGAGGCCGTCGTCGAGGACGAGAAGGTCAAGAGCGAGATCCTCGCGGAGCTCGACAAGATCGTCACCGATCCCAACGCGGTGCTCGCCTCGAACACCTCGTCGATCCCGATCATGAAGCTCGGTATCGCGACCGGTGCGCCCGAGCGTGTCATCGGCATGCACTTCTTCAACCCTGTTCCGGTGCTCCCGCTCGTCGAGCTCGTCACCACCCTGAAGACCAGCCCCACCGTCGCCGAGCGCGCCGAGGCGTTCGCAGCCGACGTACTGGGCAAGCAGGTCGTGCGGTCCTCCGACCGTGCAGGTTTCATCGCCAACGCACTGCTGGTGCCGTACCTGCTCTCGGCGATCCGGATGGTCGAGTCCGGCTTCGCCACCAAGGAGGACATCGACAAGACGATGGTCCTGGGTTGCGCCCACCCGATGGGTCCGCTCGCCCTGACCGACCTGGTCGGTCTGGACACCGTCAAGTCGATCGCCGACTCCATGTACGAGGAGTTCAAAGAGCCCCTGTACTCGGCCCCGCCGCTGCTGCAGCGCATGGTCGAGGCGGGACTCGTCGGCAAGAAGTCGGGCGCCGGCTTCTACGAGTACGCCGACAACGGTCGCACGGTCAAGAAGGCCGGCTAGCCAGGTAGCACCACCGCACACGGCGCCCGTGCCCGGCGACAGTGTTCCGAACACTGGTCACCGGTGCACGGGCGCGACGTGCATGAGGGAAAGGTCGACGCCGACATGGCAACTCTCGCCGACGGATACGGATCGAGCATCCTCGGGTACCCGCGCATCGGGCCCCGCCGCGAGCTCAAGTTCGCCCTCGAGGCCTACTGGCACGGTGAGGGCACGCACGACGAACTTGTCGCGGTCGCTCGCGAGCTCCAGGAGAACACCTGGCGCGAGCTCGCAGCCACGGGTCTGACCCAGGTACCCGGCAACACGTTCTCCTACTACGATCACGTCCTGGACAACGCGCTGTTGTTCGGCGCGCTGCCCGAGCGGTTCCGTCCACTGGCCGATGAGCTCGACCCGCTCGATCTGTACTTCACGCTGTGCCGTGGCCGCGAGGACTTCCCGCCGCTCGAGCTGGTGCGCTGGTTCGGCAGCAACTACCACTACCGCCAGCCCGAACTCGACGAGAACACCGTCTTCGAGCTGAATTCGGCGGCCGTACTCGACGAGTTCGAGCGTGCGAAGGCCGAGGGTATCGAGCTGCGGCCGGTGGTGCTCGGCCCGGTCTCGCTGCTGCTGCTGTCGAAGGTCGCACCGACGTCGACGAAGGAGGGTTTCCGCACCCTCGACCTGCTCGACGCGCTGCTCCCCGAATACGAGAAGCTCTTCGAGCAGCTCGCCCGTGCCGGTGCCACCTGCGTGCAGCTCGACGAGCCGTCGTTCACCGAGGACCGCAGCGAGGAGGAGCTCGCAGCCCTCGCGCGTACCTACGACGCGCTCTCGCACGCTCCGCTGCGTCCGCGTCTGCTCGTGACCGGCCCGTACGGGCATCTCGGTGAGGCACTGCCGATCCTGGCCGCGTCGAAGATCGAAGCGATCGGCCTGGACCTGGTCAACGGCCGCATGAGCGCGGACGAACTGGCCGCAGTGCCCGGACTCAAGCGCAAGCGCATCTACGCCGGTGTCGTCGACGGCCGCAACGTGTGGAAGGTCGACCGCCGCCGCACCCTCGACTACCTGAAGTCGCTCGCCGCGGTCGCACCGGATCTCGTCGTGTCGACCTCGTCCTCGCTGCTGCACGTGCCCTACGACCTGCTCGTCGAGTACGACATCCCCGGTGACGTCGCCGACCGTCTCGCGTTCGCGAAGCAGAAGGTGGGGGAGGTGGTCTCCCTTGCCAAGGCGCTCACGACCGGAGCCGAGGAGCGGTGGCGCAAGCCGCCCGTGTCGGTGCACTTCAAGCAGAAGCACACCGTCCGTGCACGTCTGAACGCGGTCACGCCCGCCCATCGGGTGCGCGCGCCGTACGAGGAGCGCCGCGCCGCGCAGCAGAAGCGACTGGATCTGCCGCCGGTGCCGGTGACAACCCTGGGGTCGTTCCCGCAGACCGCGGAGATCCGCAGGGCACGAGCGGAACTCGCTCGTGGCCGGATGTCGTACGGCGAGTACGTCAAGCGGATCCAGGAGGAGATCGAGTCCACCATCCGTCTGCAGGAGGACATCGGTCTCGACGTCCTCGCCCACGGCGAGCACGAACGCAACGACATGGTGCAGTACTTCGCCGAGCTGATGGAGGGCTTTGCCACCACGCACTTCGGCTGGGTGCAGGCCTACGGTTCGCGCTGCACGCGTCCGCCGATCCTCTACGGCGACATCGTGCGGCCGAAGCCGATGACGGTCGAGTGGATCTCGTTCGCGCAGTCGCTGACCGACAAGCCGGTCAAGGGCATGCTCACCGGTCCGGTGACGATGCTGGCGCGTTCCTACGTGCGTCAGGATCAGCCGCTCCACGAGACGGCCGACCAGCTCGCGCTGGCCATCCGCGACGAGATCGCCGATCTCGAGCGGGCGGGCATCGCGATCATCCAGGTCGACGAACCGGCCATCCGGGAACTGTTGCCGCTGCGGCAGGACGGGCGCTCCGAGTACCTCGACTGGGCCGTCGACGCCTTCCGTCTCGCCACCGGTGGCGCGAAGCCGGAGACGCAGATCCACACGCACCTGACCTATTCGGGTCAGGTGTCGGTGGTCGACGCGATCGAGCGGCTCGACGCCGACGTCACGGCGATCGTGGCGACACGCTCGATCCGCTGGGTGCTCGAGGCGATCAAGGACCGCGCGCTGTCCCACGGTGTCGGTCCCGGTGTCTACGAGTCCCGCTCGGCCCGGATCCCGAACATCGACGAGCTCGACGAGTTGCTCAGCGAGGCGGCGGAATCGGTGGAACTCGACCGCTTGTGGGCCAATCCGGACGGTGGTCTCAAAACCCGTCACCACTGGCAGCTCGAGCCGTCGCTGCGCAACCTCGTCGCTGCGGCGCGACGACTGCGCCGCCGGGCGACACACCGGTCCGACCAGGCCGGATAGTCGAACCGTCTCCACGACGTGCACCTGCGGGAGTCCCCCGCGGGTGCACATCGTCGCGAGGCGGAGTAGTTGTGGAGGAATGACGTCCACAACCGGTACGACCACCGTCGCCGCATACGCCGCCACCGCGCCCGACGCGCCCCTGTCGAAGACCACCGTCGAACGACGTGCCCTCGGCCCGCTCGACGTGCTCATCGCCATCGAATTCGCCGGCATCTGCCATTCCGACATCCACACCGCCCGGAACGAGTGGGGCGGAACCAAGTACCCGATCGTGCCGGGCCACGAGATCGTCGGCACCGTCGCCGCCGTCGGTTCCGGTGTCACGAAGCACGCCGTCGGAGACCGCGTCGGCGTGGGTTGCTTCGTGAACTCCTGTGGTGAATGTGAGCCCTGCCGAACAGGATTCGAGCAGCACTGCACCAGTCGGGTGACGGGAACCTACAACTCCGTCGACCGCGACGGCTCCGTCACCCAGGGCGGCTACTCGACACACATCGTCGTCACCGAACACTTCGTCCTGAGGATTCCCGACGGACTCGACCCGGCCGCCGCGGCGCCTCTGCTGTGCGCGGGAATCACCCTGTACTCGCCGCTGAAGCGGTGGAATGCCGGGCCGGGGAGCAAGGTCGCGATCATCGGCATGGGCGGTCTCGGGCATGTCGGAGTGAAGATCGCGGCAGCGATGGGTGCGGAGGTGACCGTGCTCGGTCACTCGCTGTCGAAGCGGGACGACGGCCTGCGCTTCGGTGCGGTCGACTACCGGTCCACCGAGGACGAGTCGACCTTCAAGGAGTTGCGCGGGAAGTTCGATCTGATCCTCAACACCGTCTCGGTCAACCTCGACCTCGACCGCTACCTGTCGTTGCTGCGGCTGCACGGCACCCTCGTCGGCCTCGGCCTGCCCGAGAAGCCGCTGTCGGTGCGGGCGTTCTCGCTCGCGATGAACGATCGTGCGATGGCCGGATCGAATGTCGGCGGAATCCCCGACACGCAGGCGATGCTCGACTTCTGCGCAGAGCACGGCATCGGTGCGGAGATCGAGCTGATCTCCGCGGACCGTATCAACGAGGCATACGACCGTGTGGTCGCCAGTGATGTGCGCTATCGCTTCGTGATCGACGCCTCGACGTTCTGACCGCGTCGACGTCCCGGGCACGGGAGCCCGGGACGTCGACCCGTCAGAAGTTGTCGCCGAGCTGATCGCGGAGCTGCGCGAGGGTCTTCGTGAGCAGACGCGACACGTGCATCTGCGAGACACCCACGCGCTCGGCGATCTGCGTCTGCGTCATGTTGCCGAAGAAGCGCAGCAGCACGACCGTGCGTTCGCGGGCCGGAAGGGCCTCGAGCAGCGGACGCAGCGCCTCGTGGTTCTCGACCTCGTCGAGCGCGGCGTCGTAGTCGCCGAGCGTGTCGGCGAGGGTGAGCCCGTCGTCGCCGGACGGGGACGACCGGTCGACCGACACGGTCTGGTAGGCGTTGCCGGCCACGAGACCCTGCAGCACCTCCTCCTGATCGATGCCGAGTACCTCGGCGAGCTCGGAGGCGGTGGGTGCACGTCCGAGCTGCTGGGAGAGCTCGGACGTGGCCTTGCTCAGGGACAGATGCAGTTCCTTCATGCGTCGCGGCACACGAACCGCCCAGCCGGCGTCACGGAAGTGCCGGCGCACCTCGCCCATGATCGTGGGGACCGCGAAGGAGACGAAATCCGAACCGCGTTCGGGGTCGAAACGGTCGACCGCGTTGACCAGGCCCAGGCGCGCGACCTGCAGCAGATCTTCGAAGGCCTCACCACGGCCGTCGAAGCGCCGGGCGATGTGCTCGGCGAGCGGCAGGCACCGCTCGACCACTGCGTCGCGGATGCGGATGCGACCGGGGTCGCCCTCCTCGAGTGCGAGGAGTGTTCTCAACGTTTCGGTGACGTCGGCGTACTCGTCGCTCGACCTACCCGTGTTGCGCGTCACCGATCGGCGCTGCCTTCGGCGATGGACATGTCGATCGTGGCGCGCGAGTCGTCGCTCGTCACCGAGATGGACTCGGTCAGCGAGTTGAGCACGTGCCATCCGAAGGAGCGCGGCTGCCCGATCTCGGAGGCGTCGTTCGTGGGCGCCGACAGGCTGATGTGCAGCAGCGGGAGAGCCGCCCGGAACGAGCACGCCAGGATCGCGTCCTCGGGTGCGCCCATGATCAGCCGCGTGGCCGCTTCGTCGACGGCGAGCTTCACATCCGCAACGGTATCGAGGTCGAAGTCGTGCTGCAGCGCGATCGCGGCGGCTACCGCTCGGAGCACTGCGAGCTGGTCGGGATGGGCCTCTACTCGAAGTTCGACTACCGGGGGATTGTGGTCGCGTGCCGATTCGATCGACGCGGATTTTGCCATGAGCCTGATGTCTCCAGTACGGGGAGTGGGGGTACGAGCGGGTCGTGTCTGTCTGGTCGTCGGAGAGATTACCCAGATACCGCGAATTCAATCCATCCACCGTGACCTGGGCAGGGGGCCGCAACATTCCCGAAATGCACGATCGCGTGTTGAGTGCCCGTGGTTCGTGGACTACTGTGGCGGCAGAAGGTTGAGCACACAGCCGAGAACACGGAAGCACCCCTGTTTCGGGAGGGTTCCGATCGGTCACCGGTTGTGCCTGTCTCGTAGGTCGTGCTTCCTGCAATTTTCGATGTTGGGAAGTGCTATGACAGTTCCTCAGCGAATTGCCGCACAGGTAGATTCCGTCCCATCCGGGTGGTCGGCTCGGCCGATCAGGTCCGACATTCCCGCAGAACGGGTCGTCGGCGCAGAATTCAGCGCGCAGAAGATCGAACCGGACCTCGTCTGGATCGACGTGCGAGGCGAGATCGACATCCGCAACGCACACGCTCTACACGCGTTCACCCATCGGCAGCTCGAAGAATCGATCCGTATGGTCGTCGATCTCGGAGCAGTCGAATTCTTCGGTGCGGCCGGGTTGTCGGCCTTCGACGATCTCGACGAACGTGCGCGTGCCCTGAACGTCCGCTGGGCACTTCTGAGTGGGCGACCGGTGGAACGGTTGCTCCGGGTCGCCGACGCGACCATCGCTTCCAAGGCATGCAGAACACGTGAAGCAGCGCTTGCTGCGCTCGCTCGCGTGAAGTAACAGGCCGGGAGAGCCGACCATACGGCGTGGCCGCAATCCGCCACGCCCCTCCATACCGTTGCCGTTCGGGTTTCCCGGGCGGCAACGGTTCTGTTCGGAGGGCATCTCCGATCCGCCGCTCGGCCCGAGGTGCCCGTTTCGTCACTTCGACCCGGGGGAACCCGCTGGTGAACCCGAGGAGGTCGAGATGAGCACGAACGACTGGATTCTGCTGGTGATAGCGGTGGTCGTCGCGTTGGTGGTAGTGGCGGTGCTGGGGTGGACGCTCCGCAACCGGCGTGCCGAGCGCCGGCGTGCCGAAGCCGAACGTCTGCGTCGCAGCGTCGAGGAGAACAGGCCGGGAGTCGAACAGCGGGCGGCGTCGGCCGAACGCACCGAAGCGGAGGCCCGTCGCGCCGCGGCGGACGCCGAAGCGAAGGCGGCCGAGGCGGAGCGGCTGCGCGCCCGCTCCGAGGAGGAACGTCGTACCGCCGAAGCGGCACGAGCCGAACTCGACGAGCGTCGTCGCCGGGCGGAAGAGCTGGATCCCCGTTCGGCGGAACACGCCGAGCGCGGTGATCACCGCGCGGATCCGGTTCCGCGGACGGCAGGTTCGTCGGATCAGGTCCCGAACACCGTGCCGGGCGACGAGGCCGGCCCAGCGGGCGCACACCGGAACGATCAGGACTTCCGTCGCTGATCGTTCCGGCGTCTGTAGAGGTTCGACGGGCGCTACTGCACGCCGGTCCGTGCGGTCCGGTGTGCAGTACGCCGGACCGGCACGCAGCGTTCGTAGGCGCGAAGGGTGTCCTCCGCCACGCGATCCCAGGTGTACCGGGCGAGAACGCGGTCGCGTCCGGCGATACCGAAGGTGGCGCGTGTCGTCGCATCGGAGAGAAGCCGGCGCGCGGCGGCCGCGACGGCCTCGGGGGAGCGGGTGGGCACGAGAAGGCCGGTCGCCTCGTCGAGCACGGTGTCGAGCATTCCACCGGAAGCAGTTGCGATGACCGGGCGACCGCACGACATCGCCTGCAGGGCGAGCATCCCCGACGGATCGTGCCAGGGAGTGGAGACCACGGCGTCGGTGGACAGGAGGAGACCGGGCATCTCGTCCCGCCCGACATCGCGGCGGATCCGGACGCGTCCCTGCACACCGCGTACGCGTGCGAGCTTCACGAGTCGGGACTTCTCCTGCTCGTCCGCTCGGCGCGACGAGTACGGGGGAGCGGGATGCGCGGCGATGATCAACTCGGTGTCGGGAATGCCCGCCAGCGCTTCGATGGCGATGTCGAATCCGGAGCTCAGTTCGAGAGGGCCGGCTGCGAGCAGACGATGCTTGCGGGTCCTCGTGGTGTCGGGAGCGGCAGCGGTGCTGTAGTGCACGGCGTCCACGCCGCTCGGCACCACCGTGGTCCGCGTGCGGGGAAGTCCCATGCGCGCCAGCTCGAACACCTCGTCGGAACTCGTCGCGATCATGCGTGTCGCGCCCCGGGCGAGGAGCCGCTCCAAGCGGATTCGGTCGCGCGCGGACGCGTCCATCGCAGTCTTCTCCCGGATCCGGTGCTCGACCGTGCCGAGGGAATGGAAGGTCTGAACCGTGGGGATGCCCAGCGAACGGGTGGCGAGCTGCGTGGCCAGTCCGGACAGCCAGTAGTGGGCGTGGGTGATGTCCGGTGGCCGCTGGCGCCACTCCCGATCCAGGAAGCTCCCGAATTCCCCCATCGCAGAGGCGGTTTCGTCGGGACGCAGCGGGGACGGTGGTCCTGCCGGTACCTGCACCACCTCGTATCCACCGGGGGCGGAGATCCGGTCGGGGTCGTCGCGGTCCTCGCGGCGTGTGTAGACCACCACCTCGTGACCGGCCCCGGCGAGGGCGGACGACAGTTCGGCCAGGTGGACGTGAAGTCCTTGCGGCGGCGCATCTGCGTGCGCGCCGTGACCGAGCAGGGGATTCACTTGTCCGGCAACCATCGCGATCTTCACCACAGCGGTATTCCCGTGTGTGGTGGGGGATAAACCGGTCACGGCGCGCCGGTACGAACCGAAATACGCTGCTGCCCCACCTGTTCGTTCGTGTGGGGTCCCGGATCAGATGATGGCGCGGGCGGAGATGGTGGCGTAGACGACCATCAGCACCAGCAGTACCCATCCCGCACCCTGCCAGATCGGCCAGCGACCGCCGCGCTTCCACGTGCGGTAGGCCGTCAACAGTGCGCCGAGTCCGCCGAGCAGGAGCACGAGTGTGGGTCCGAAGACCAGGATCTGGCGGGCGGGATCGGTGCACACCGCGAATGCGGCGTCGCTGCAGTCCTGTCCGGAGTTCGTGCCCCAGAGGATGGCGACGCCCATCACCACGAGCGCAGCGACGATCACGCCCCCCGCGTACATCGTGGCCTTACGGGCCGTCCGGGGGTCGTTCCAGCGTTTCTCCACATCCTGGGTCATGGCTCTCCTTCTCGTGGCCGAACGGTGCACGCGCGATGGCGGCGCACGCGCGTAACGGCCGGCGTGACGCGCTCTCCGAGTACCCCCGGCCAGGTCGCCCAATCCGGATGTGCGGTGGTCGCCCCACGAGAGGTGGGGTGAGCCGGGCGTCAGGCGTGCTGGTGCACGGTCATGAAGACGTGGCCGAAGTGGCTCCGATGCTGTTCGGCGAGGGCCGGCAAGGACGTGATCTCGTGTACGAGTCGTTCGGCCAGTGCCCGCAGTTCGACGTCCGTCTCCTGCGAGCGCCAGGCGCCGCCGGACCCGGATTCATCCCCGCCCGATCCGACCTTGGAGAGTTTCGTCCGTTAGGGCCGGATCAGGGCGCTCGGTGCGTTTGTTCGGTTTCCCCCTCGGGTATTGCTACCCGGCCGGACGGTCCGGCATATGAGACGGATCGAGGTGAGGTCGTGCGATTGGTGAGTCTCGTGGTCCTGATCTGGTTGATCATCGGTGCGGTGGCGGCCGGTCAGCGCGGCTACTTCAGCGACTCGGACCAGAATTGCAGCAGTCTCGCGACAGTGGCAGTCACGGTGGTGGCCGGGCCGCTCAACTACGCGGGCGTCAATCCCCAGGTCGAGTGCGAGGTGCCGCAGCCGAGCGGGTAGGTCCGCATTCCTTCGGGTCTGTCGCTGTTCGAGGTGCGGAGCGTGCGGGTCCTCTTCCGACAGATGTCGGAGAGGACCCGCACGCCTAGCTTCCGGAGGCGGTGACGTGCGCACCCGAGGTGGCCCGCAGATCCTCGAGGAAGGTGCGCGACCAGCGGGCGACGTCGTACTCCATGACGTGCGCGTGCATGGTCTTCATGCGCTTCTTCCGTTCGGCCGGGTCCTCCTCTATCGCTTCCACGATCGCGCGCTTGACGCCTTCGAGATCGTGTGGGTTGACCAGAAGAGCGCGGCGGAGTTCGGCTGCCGCCCCGGCGAATTCGCTGAGCACCAACGAACCGCTGCCGTCGGGGTGGCAGGCGATGTATTCCTTGGCGACGAGGTTCATGCCGTCGCGCAGGGGAGTGACCAGCATGACATCGGCACCGGTGTACATCGCGAGCAGTTCGTCGCGGTCGACCGAGGCATGGAGGTAGTGGACGACGGGGGAACCGAGCCTGGCGAACTCGCCGTTGATCCGACCCACTTCGCGCTCCACCTGGTCGCGGAGTTGTGCGTACGCCGTCAAACGCTCGCGGCTCGGCGTGGCCAACTGCACCATCACGACCTTCTCGGGATCGAGGATGCCTTCGGCGAACAGCTCGTGCAGGGCCTCGAGACGTACGTCGATCCCCTTGGTGTAGTCGAGCCGGTCGACGCCGAGCAGCATGACCTCCGGATCGCCCAGGTCCCTGCGGATCTCGGCGGCACGCTCCTGAACGGCGGTGTCGCGGGAACGTTCCCGGAGCTGCGCGGAGTCGATGGAGATGGGGTAGGCACCGACACGAACCTGCCGGTCGCCGAGAACGATGGTGCCGCCCGACGAGGTCCCGCGCGGTGCCGGAAGTCCGAAGAGCCGGTTGGCGAGATAGAGGAAGTTCTGTGCCCCGCCGGGGAGATGGAAACCGACGAGATCGGCGCCGAGCAGACCGTCGACGATCGCCTTCCGCCACGGCAACTGCAGGAACAGTTCGGTAGGCGGGAAGGGGATGTGGAGGAAGAAACCGATCGTGACGTCGGGCCGGAGTTCACGCAACATCCGGGGAACGAGCTGGAGCTGGTAGTCGTGCACCCACACCGTCGCCCCGGGGGCAGCGGCACGGGCCGCGGCCTCGGCGAATCGCTGATTGACCGCGCGATAGGTCCGCCACCACCGGCGGTCGAAAGTGGGTGGGATGAGCGCGTCGTGGTAGAGCGGCCACAGAGTGTCGTTCGAGAAACCCTCGTAGTACTCCTCGACCTCCTGGGAGGACAACTCCACCGGATACAGCGAGAGCCCGTCCTCCTCGAAGGGATCGACCGTCACGTCGGGAGTGCCGGGCCAGCCGACCCAGGCGCCACTGTTGGACCTCAGGACGGTCTCCATCGCGGTCACCAGGCCACCGGGGCTGCGTCGCCAGACCGGCGGGCCACCGTCGGTCGGCGTCTCGAGATCCACCGGCAAACGGTTGGCGACCACGACGAAATCGTCGGAGTTCGGTTCGTTCATAATCCCGCCTTCGTGCAACTGCCTTACGGCGAACCAATCCCACATGTTCGAAATCGACTACTTCTTGTTATCAAGGCGGGTAGGGGGCCGCAAATTGCGTGCACCGCTGCGGGCCTTCGACCAGCAGTTCTCCGGAAAATCAGCTTTCGCTCGGCAGGGGAGCAGCCGGGTTGTCGAACATTTCGTCGATACGCTTCTTGATCTCCGCGGTACTGAATCGCACGCCCTGGTGGAGGGTTGCGGGCGGGAAGAAGGTGGCGCCGGAAACGGGGCTCTGCTCGAGCATCGTCGAGGTCCTTTCGGAAAACAGGCGGAGATGGACCGGGACCTTTGTGGTCGCGGTCGGTGAAGTGACGAGGATCGGCCTGCGTCGTGGCCCGAACGATTCAGCTCGCGGGGTTCGCCGCGAAGAGATCTATGAGTGCCTTGCAGAATGCCGGCAGGTCGCCGGGGTTGCGGCTCGAGACCAGGTTGCGATCGACGACCACCTCTTGATCGACGACGTTTCCGCCGGCGTTGCGGATGTCGGTACGAACGCTCGGATACGACGTGAGGGTGCGGTCGCGCACCACGTCGGCCTCGACGAGCATCCACGGTCCGTGGCAGATCACGCCGACCGGGCGCCCGGAGGTGACGAACTCCCGCACGAACGACACGGCCTTGTCGTCCTGGCGCAGCTGATCGGGATTCGTGGTTCCACCGGGAAGCACCAGGCCGTCGAAGTCGCCGGGGGAGACCTCCGAGACGAGGTGATCGACGGTGTATTTCCCTGCGGCGTTGACGTCCTTCTCCATTGCCTGGATCTCGCCCTGCTCGATCGAGACGAGTCGGACCGTGGCGCCCTCGTCCTCGAGAGCTTTACGCGGCTCGACGAACTCGACCTCCTCGACTCCGTTCGTCGCGAGAATTGCGATGGTCAGTCCGGACAGTCGTGCCCCATCGGCGGAATTCATGTTCGTGTGTCCTTTCTCGACTGCTGTCAGAATTACCCGGCTCGGATGGCGTGAAACGCGGGCTCTCACGCCTTTTTCCACCCTCGGCGTCACCTGGGGGAAAGGTTGCCGGTCGCGGGCCCCTCCAGCAGAGTGCCGTCGGCAGTGAATCGGGAGCCGTGCAGCGGGCAGTCCCACGACGACTCCGCGTCGTTCCACCGCAGGATTCCGCCGAGGTGCGGGCAGACCGCGCTCACGCGGTGCGTCCGGCCGTCGACCGTGGACACGCCGACGGGACGTCCGCAACTGCGTACCACCCGTCCCTGTCCTTCTTCCGGCTTTGATCCGGAGGACGTCGCGGCCTGCAACCAGCCCTTGGCCATGTGCAATGCGACGGTGGCATTGAGTTTGGCTGCGGTGGGAATGCCGGTCACCAGTTCGGTGCGCCATGCCGCCATGGCGGGCGCCCACGCCTCGACCTCGGGATCCGGCGACTCCGAGAACCGGGACGCGATGATGTGCGCCGCCGCGACCCCGCCGGTCATACCCCACTTGCCGAAGCCGGTCGCCACCCAGATCCGGTCGGCACCGGGCAGGACGGGCCCGACCTCGGGGAGGCTGTCCATGTTCGTGTAGTCCTGCGCCGACCACCGGTACAGTTCGTGGGCGCCGGGGAAGGTCCGTTGACTCCATCGCAGCAGGTCGTCGTATGCGGAGCGGGTCGAATCGTGCCGGCCGACGACGTGTCCGTTGCCGCCGACAAGCAGTAGTCGATCCGCCGACGAGGACGTTCCCGCCGCAGAGGCGGTGCGGAGCGACCGGGTGGGACTGTCCGCGGACAAGAACATCCCTTCCGGCGGGCCACCGGGCACTTCGACGGCGATGGAGTACGAGCGGTCGGGTTCCATCCTGGCGAAGAATGCACCGCGGTCCAGGATGGGGATGCCGGTTGCAAGTACGACGCGATCTGCACGGATGTTGCCGTCGTCGGTGCGGACGATGCATCCTGCGTCCTCGGTGTCCACGGTCTTCACGCGCCGCCCGACGAACACTTCGGCGCCGCACGCACGCGCCCGGTCGACCGCCGTGAACAGAATGGGCATGGGATCGACCTGCACCTGGTCGGGAATCGTGACTGCCGCGGCCACGCCGAAGGGCAGCGGGATCTCACCGACCCTCTCGGCCGGTAACCCGGCGGCGCGGCAGTGGTGGTATTCCGCGTCGATCATGCTCACGTTCGACGGATCCTGCGCGTAGGTATAGGCGTCCGCACGGTCGAAGTCGAGTCCGTGCCGCGTGCAGAAATCGACCACCCATCGTTGTGCCGCGAGGGTGCCGTCGACATATCCCTGACGGATCGCACCGGAATGTCTGCGGCCGATCTGCGACAGGCGTGTGCCCTGCAGGACGCTGACCTTGCCGGTGGTGTTCCCGGTGGTCACCGCCCCGATGTCCCGGGCTTCGAGCACCGCAACGCGTAGTCCCCTCTCAGCGAGGAGCAGCGCCGTCACGGTGCCCGTGATCCCGGCGCCGACGACCACGATGTCGTAGCGCTCCCGGCGGGCCGTCCAGTCGTCGTACGTCGCGATGTGCGGGGCGCGATCCCGCCAGAGGGACACCGTGGTCTCGGTAGGCATACGCGCTGGTTACCTCCCCGGCCGGACCGGTAAACGGGGCGCTGCGGGAGCCTCTCGCATCGTTGTTTCCGGTTCGTGATCCGAACCGGGTGTTTCGATGCCGGACAGGTGTGGGTAAACCGCAGTACCACGTCGCGTAAGGCGAAATAAATCAACCGGTTTCGTGGGTGTCCCACGGGAGGTTCCAGTGCTGTCTTCTGAGATCGACGATTTCGGTGGAGGTGAGGGCGTCAGCCGCACCCACCGAGGTGGAAGCGTGCGCTCCCGAGTCGTTCGGGGCGCGGTACGCGCACTCGCGAAGCCGGTCGTCGGGGCATGGATGGCCCGGCCCGACCTCGCGTGGCCACTGTCGGTCGTCGACGGCGCTGCGTCCCTCCTCCCCAAGCCCTCCGGAGCCCAGTACGTGGACGTCGACCTGGGCGCGTGCAGTGCAGAGTGGATCCGCGCGGAAGGACGATCGACCAAGCGCGCGGTGCTGTACCTGCACGGTGGCGCGTTCCTGATGTGCGGATTGAACACTCATCGTTCGCTGGCCGTGAGCCTGTCGGATCGCGCCGACGGCGCGGTGCTCAGCGTCGACTACCGCATGCTGCCGAACGCTCCCCTCGCACACGCGGTGGACGACGCGGTACGCGGTTACGAGTGGTTGTGCGAGAAAGGCTATCGGGGAGAGGACATCGTCGTCGCAGGCGACTCCGCCGGAGGATACCTGTCGTTCATGACGGCCCTGGCCATCGCGGAATCCGATCTGCCCCGCCCCGCCGGAATCGTCGCGCTGTCGCCCCTCGTCGACCTCGATTCCGATCGTCGCGCCGAACACGACATGCAGGCGGCCTGCCCCATGTTCCCCGGATCGGCCGTGCAGTCGCTCGTACGCTACATCGAGGGCACCCATACCCGTCTGACCGTCGACGGGGAGCCCGGACCGCTGATGTGCCCGCTCGACAACGACCTCAGTGTGCTGCCCCCGGTGATGATCCACGCCGGTCACGACGAATTGCTGCGCAGCGACGCAGAATCCATGGCGCGGGCCGTGCGGGAGGCAGGGGTCAGCTGTGACCTGCACCTGTGGCGACACCAGGTGCACGCCTTCCCGATCTTCGCCGACAGCGTTCCCGAGAGCCGGCGTGCGCTCGCCGAGGCCGGCCGGTTCGTGCAGTCCGTGACGGACACGACCGGTCGTGCGCAACGGTCCGTCGTCACGCCGATCTCTCGCTACGTCTCCGATTCCGCAGTCGCCTGAGCACTGCAGTGCTCTGAGAACTGCAGTGCTCTGAGAACTGTAGTGCTCTGAGAACTGCAGCGGCCCGAATCAATTGGAGTCGGGACCGCTCGGTCGCGGCACTCGTGACCGAGCGGTCCCGGAACCTTCTACAGCACCTACTGCTGCGAACTACCCGAGTGGGCGAATTCCAAGGTTCCGAGATCGGCTTCCGCCACCTCGAAAGGCATCGTCAGCACGGTCGCGGTCGCCCACCCCCGGCACACGAGAACGGCGTCGCTGTCGTGGGATTCGTCGAGTTCGACCGCCCGGAAGGTGACCGGCAAGGCGCGGGAGATGTCGCCGTCGTCCTCGACCTCCCCGATCTCGGCCTGGACGGCACCGAATCCTGCCAGAGGAGCACTGCGCAGTCCGCGTAACTCGTGGACGGGCATGTCGGGGATGTTGACGTTGAGAACCGTGCCCGGACGGCTGTGTTCGACGGCCCACTCGAGAGCGCGACGGGTCACCAACTCGGCGGTCTCCCACTGCGACGGAGCTGTCCCGTTGAGGGACAATGCGACCGCGCGGGCACCGTGGGTGGCCGCGGTCAGGGCTGCACCCACCGTGCCCGAATGCAGGATCGCGTGACCGGTGTTGGGGCCCAGGTTGATTCCGGATAACACGATGTCCGGTGCCGTCCCGAACGCGCCGTACGAGGCGAGGAAGGTGATCAACGCCGGAGATGCTTCCACCGCATAGGATTCCACCTCGGGCAGGTCGTCGAGCGGGCGACGGCTGAGCAGGAGTTTTCCTTCGTCCTGGAGAGCGGTCAAGGATGCGCTGGCGCCGCTGCGCTCGACATGGGGCGCCGCGACCTGCACGTCGAATCCCGCCTCGACGGCGAGGCGGGCGAGCAGGGCGAGACCGGGACTGTCGATGCCGTCGTCGTTGACGATCAGTGCTTTCATGAACGCTTCCCCTTCACCTTCCGGACCTCCACCTTCTCGGCCATCTTCTCCACAGCGCCACGATGCCCCGTCGCCAGACCGCGGCGCGTGACGTTGACCGCACCTGCTGCGGCGCCGAGACGCAGCGCGTCCTCGAACTTCGCGCCCGCGGCGTAGGCCGACGCGATGCCGGCGGTCATCGAATCTCCGGCACCGTGGTGGTCCACGGTCTGCACCGAGGGTGCCTCCACCTCCCAGATGGTTCCGTTGTCCAGTGCGATCGCCGGATCGCCGGCGCGGGAGATCACCACCGAGGCGGCACCTTCGTCGTGGAGACGGTGCAAGGCCTCGATGAGATCGTCGAGATCCTCGGACTTCGCGCGACCGTCCTCGATGAGATCCTCGTGGCTCACCTTCAGCACGGTCACCCCGCCTTCGAGGGCCGCACCGAGGGTGGGGCCGGACAGATCGGCGACGACCGGGATGCCGAGGGCTCCCAGATCGGCGCACAGGCGCGTGTACACCTCGCTCGGTACGGCGTCGTCGTTGTGCGGTCCGCCCAGCATCGCGACCTTCGCGCACATCGCGGACGCCAGCGACGCGCTGAACAGATCGTCGGTCTCGTGACGGGTGAGTGCCGGCGGGTCGATCTCCACGATCTCCTTCCGTTCGCCCTCGCGCCGGTCGTGGATGTAGGAACCGTTGGGTGATGCGGTCTCCACGGCATGCACCGTCACGCCTTCGCGGTTGATCATGTCGACGAGGATCGTGCCGGACTCGCCGCCGAACGGTCCGCACAGGTGCACGTCCATTCCCAGGGTCGCCGCCATGCGGCCGATCCAGAATCCCTGCCCGCCGGGATGGACGTGCAGTTCGGTGCTTCCGTCGGGTGCCTTCTCGAGGGTTACCGTGAGGAGCGGGGACGGCGCGAAGACGAAGGCGTACGGGTTGGAGGAGGGGGTGTTCTCGGCTTCCATGCCCGCCCGGATACCCCCTCCGAACAGCGATGACACCCGGCGTCGTGTGACACCTGCGGAAGCGGGGTATGCGTCTGCCGCAAGCGAGCTGTCGTCCAGAGGATGAGGAGCGGGCATGGCCAGGATCGCGACGATCGAGACTTCGGTGGCACCGGCGCGTGTATGGGAGATCCTCGCCGACGGCTGGCGGTACGCGGCATGGGTGGTGGGTGCGTCGCGCATCCGGGCCGTCGACCCCGCCTGGCCGCAACGGGACACCCGGATCCATCATTCGGTGGGTCTGTGGCCTCTCCTGCTCGACGACCACACCGAGGTCAGCGAGGTGGTGCCCGAACGGCAACTGGTGCTGCGCGCACGTGCCTGGCTGTTCGGCAAGGCCGAGATCGCGATCTCGCTCGAACCCACCCACGACGGCGGCACCCGCATCACGATGGCCGAACACGTCGTCGAAGGACCGTACGCCCTCGTCCCCGATCGCGTACAGGAGGAAATGGTGTTGCCACGGAACCAGGAATGCCTGAGACGGCTGGTGCTGCTCGCCGAAGGCGCCACCGAATGAGCGACGCGACGGTCGATGCGGTTGTCATCGGCGCCGGACCCAACGGTCTGACCGCCGCCGCGGTGCTCGCCGACGCCGGATGGGACGTCCTCGTACTGGAGGAACAACCCGAACCCGGTGGAGCGGTGCGCAGCGCAGAACTTCACCCGGGATACTGCGCCGATCTGTTCAGCGCGTTCTATCCGCTCGGTGTGGCCTCACCGGCCTTCCAAGCCCTCGATCTCGCGTCGCACGGCCTCCGCTGGGCGCGTTCCCCGAAGGCCTTCGGTCACCCGCTGGGCCCCGACGACGAGGACGCGATCGTCGTCTCTCCGGATCCGACCGACACGGCGGCCGACCTCGAGCGTCGCTACGTCGGTGACGGGGAAGCGTGGCTGGCGCTGTTCGACCAGTGGAAGCAGGTACGCGGCGCGCTTCTCGAACTGCTCCTCGGTCCGTTCCCGCCCGTCCGGGGTTCCGTGGACCTGCTGCGCACCATGAAGACGGGAGATCTGCTGCGCTACGCGCGCATGCTCGCGCTGCCCGTCACCCGGATGTCGTCGGAGTTGTTCGGCGGTTCGGCGGCGCGGCTGCTGCTCCTGGGCAATGCCATGCATGCCGACACACCGCCCGAGGCGCCCGGCAGCGGCGTGATGGGTTACATGCTCACGATGCTCGCGCAGGACGTCGGATTCCCCGCGCCGGTCGGCGGCGCGGGAGCGCTCACCGACGCGCTGGTCCGGCGCGGCGCCGCAGCGGGTGCCCAGCTGCGATGCGACTCGCCGGTCGTCGGCGTGGAGGTGCAGGGCGGGAAGGTCTCCGCAGTCCGGATCGCCGGTGGCGAGCGGGTGAAGGTGCGACGTGCCGTCCTCGCCGATACCTCGGCCCCGGCCCTGTACACGCGGCTCCTCCCGGCCGACGCCGTCGGGTCACGGGTACTCGACGACCTGCGCAAGTTCGAATGGGACACCCCGGTCGTGAAGGTGAACTACGCGCTCGACGGCCGCGTGCCGTGGCGTTCGCCCTCGTTGAGCGGGGCCGGCACGGTGCACGTCGGTGCCGATACGGACGCGATGATCCGGTGGTCGGCCGATCTGTCCACCGGGGTCGTCCCCGAGTCGCCCTTCCTCCTCTTCGGGCAGATGACCACCACCGACACGACGCGGTCGCCCGAGGGAACCGAAAGCTGCTGGGCCTACACACATCTGCCGCGGGGCATCACCGACGACGCGTCCGCCGACCACCTCGCCGAACGCGTCGACGCGCAACTCGAGGCCTACGCACCGGGTTTCGGTGCACGCGTGGTCGGCCGGCACGTCCAGCGACCCGGCGACCTCGAAGCGGCCGACGCAAATCTCGTCGGCGGCGCCGTCAACGGTGGAACCGCGCAGGTCCACCAGCAGTTGTTCCTGCGGCCCACTCCCGGTTTCGGCGGACCGCGGACCCCGGTCGAAGGGGTGTATCTCGCCAGCTCGGGTGCGCATCCGGGCGGGGGAGTCCACGGCATGGGTGGCTGGAACGCCGCTCACGCCGCACTCGCGGACGGCAAACGCACCGCTCCGGTGACCCGACGCGTGCGAAATGCCGCTCGCCGGGTGCTGTTCTCGTGATTGCTGGGCCTCCCACGCGGAACGGTGGCGTGTTTCACACGGAAGTCGCGCGGGTATCCGCCCGCGAACGGACGGATCCGGGTTTTCGGCCCGGGGTGGTGGAGATGCCGTCGAACTCGAGATACCGAGGTGGTGTGACGTGACAGCTTCCCTGGCGCTGGACGGATCGGATTCGCCGCGGGTATGGCGTCTTCCGGGGGTGTACCGCCCCCAAGAGGATTCGTATCTGCTCGCAGGCGCGCTTGCGGACGCAGGCGGTACGAAGGGTGCGAAGGTGCTCGACTTCTGCACCGGGACAGGGTTTCTGGCGGTGAACGCCGCCATGCTCGGTGCTTCGTCGGTGGCGGCCTTCGACATCAACCCGCGAGCCGTGTTCAGCGCCCGCGTCAACGCGTGGTCGCGCCGGCTGCCGATCCGTGCCCGGCAGGGAGGCCTGGACGAAGCGTTGCGCCACGGTCCGTTCGACATCGTCTTGTCGAATCCGCCGTACGTTCCGTGCGACGGGGAGAACCGCGACCCGCGCTGGGATGCCGGCGCCGACGGACGCTGCGTGCTCGATCCGTTGTGCGACAGCCTGCCCACCCTGCTCACGCCCGGCGGATTCGCGCTGATCGTGCACTCCGAGTTCACCGGTGTGGAGGCGACACTGTCCCGGCTGCGCGAGGCGGACCTCAAGGCATCCGTCGTCGCCCGCAGCCGTATCCCCTTCGGACCGGTCCTTCGCAACCGCACGGACTATCTGTACTCGTCGCAGCTGGCGGAGCCCGGGGCACTGACCGAGGAGGTGGTCGTCGTCCGCGCCGACCGCCCCCGCACGAGGAGTTGAGAACGTGAGCAAGGCACCGAAGATCACGCAGCTCACCGCCGACGGAGAGTGCGAAGCACGGGTCGTGCGGCAGGTGAGGGGCGGTCCCACCCTCGTCGAGGGCCCGGTGCGGATCGTCGAGGACGACGGCGCCGAGACGGTCTCGGACCGTTTCGTGGTGGCCGTGTGCCGGTGTCACCGCAGCGCGCTGTACCCCCTCTGCGACACCAGCCATCGCGCACTCCGCACGCCGAAAGCCGCGGCGCGCGCCGACACGTAGTCACCCGACGAATCTGCCGATCCGGGCCGGTCCCCGCACAGGGGCCGGCCCGGATGTCGTTCCGGGACCCGGTCCGTCCGTCCCTGTCGGGACCGGTCCGTAGAGGTACGGAAACGACGGATCCCGGGTGCAGTGAGCACCCGGGATCCGCAGTTCTGCTTCGTGCCGGACGTCTCCTTCCGGCACGGACGATCGGTAGGGGGTCAGTACCAATGCGCGCGTCCGCCGATCGCCCGGCCCGTCGCGCCCAGGATCGCAAGGATCACGCCGATCACCAGGAGTATCACTCCGAGTGTGGTGAGGATCGAGATACCCGTGAAGAACCCCACCACCAACAGAATCAGACCCAGAATGATCATTGTCGCCACCTCAGATGTCATGACCGAGACCTGGAAGCCTCGGTGCCCGGCGATCGAATAACCGGGTTGGTCCGTTTCCAAACGTTTGTGACTCGCCGAATTCGGACGAAATTCTTCGATGCAGGTCGCGGGACGTCCGGTGCGCCCGGATGTTTGGATTCCACCGTGCCTCGGGTATTCGCCCTCCGACACACCCGAGAGCATTCTGGAGGAAGAATATGTCGAACTCGAGCTATACGGTTCCCGGTCTGAGCGATGCCGACGGCTCGCGCACCGCGCAGATTCTCCAGGAGCGCCTGAGTGCCTACAACGACCTGCACCTCACGCTGAAGCACATCCACTGGAACGTCGTCGGTCCGAACTTCATCGGCGTCCACGAGATGATCGACCCGCAGGTCGAGCTCGTGCGTGGATACGCGGACGAGGTCGCCGAGCGGATCGCCGCGCTCGGTGCGTCCCCCAAGGGCACGCCCGGCGCCATCGAGAAGAACCGCACGTGGGACGACTACTCGGTCGGCCGCGACACCGCGCAGGCGCATCTCGCCGCGCTGGACCTCGTCTACGACGGGATCATCACCGACAACCGCAAGGCGATCGACGAGGTCGGCAAGCTCGACCCGATCACCGAGGACGTCCTGATCGGCCAGACCGGCCAGCTGGAGAAGTTCCAGTGGTTCGTCCGCGCCCACCTCGAGAACGCTGCCGGTACTCTCCAGAACGCCGATGCGCAGACGGAGAAGGACGCAGCGGAATCGGCCCGCTGACCGGGACGCTCGGACGATACCGGCGATGCCGATGGCTTCCACATCCCGAACCGGTCTGCCACGACGCATCGTCGTCACCGGAGCGAGCGGAAATGTCGGCACGGCGCTTCTGCGCCGGCTGGCCGCTCATCCCGCACAACTCGATATCGTCGCGATCGCGCGCCGGATTCCCCCGGCGCGCGATCCGTATGCGGCGGCACGGTGGTGCGCCGTGGACCTCGCGGCTCCCGACGCCGCCGAGGTCCTGACGCCTATCTTCGCGGAGGCCGACGCCGTCGTGCACCTGGCGTGGGGATTCCAGCCCTCGCACCGTCGCGACTATCTCCGGCGGGTGGCGGTGGACGGCACCCGCGCCGTCGTGACGGCCGCCGCCGAGGCCGGTGTCGAGCACGTGATCCACATGTCCTCCGCCGCCGTGTACTCCGACGGTGCCTACGGTCGGGAGGTCGACGAATCGTGGGCGCGCGAAGGTGTACCCACCTGCGTGTACAGCGTCGACAAGGTCGCGGCGGAGAAATTCCTCGACGACTTCGAGACCGGCACGAACGTGCCCGTCCTCACCCGTTTCCGCCCGGGATTCATCGGGCAGCTCGTCTCCGGCTCGGGTCTCGAACGCTACGTGCTGCCCGAGTCCGTGCCCGCCGGCATCACGAACCATCTGCCGCTGATCCCGATCGACCACAGGCTCACGATCCCCGCCGTACATTCCGACGACGTCGCGGATGCGCTGGTCGCAGCGCTCGAACGACGGGTGCCCGGTCCGTTCAACCTGGGTGCACCGACGCCAGTGGGGGCACAGGACTTCGCGGCCCCGTTCGACTGCCGGACGATTCCGGTGCCGCGATGGGGTCTGTCGGCCGTCGCCGAAGCGACCTGGCGCCTACGGCTGCAACCGGTGCAGGGCGGTTGGATCGACCTCGCCTACACCTGCCCGATGCTCGACTGCAGAAGGGCCCGCGAGGAACTCGGATGGTCGCCGAAGTACGACGGTCCCGAGGTGTGGTCCGAGACGGTGCGCGGCATGCGCAGCGCGACGGGCACCGATAGCCCCGTCCTCTCTCCGCGCAGCGCGCGCGAACGACTCGCCGCGCTCGTCGAACGTGGGCCCATCGGCCGGCGGATACCGCCGTAACACTCTCGGCCGTAACGCTCTCCTGCGCAGAACCATCCGCCGCCCTCCGTCGTCCCCTGCTGGGCCGTGGAGGGCGGGTTCGTGGAGGGCTGGTTTCGTGGAGGGCCGGATGCGGTATCCACCACCATGACGAAACCATCGAATCGAGCTCACGCTCCAACCACTGCGTCCCGAGCTTCGGGCTGGGTCGGATACGCCTGCATCCTCGCGGGGATCGCTGTCGTCGCTCTCGTCCTCTACGCGGCGGGCGACGGATTCGAGGGATGGGTGATCGTCGGAGCCATCGCTGCCGCCGTGCTCATCGTCATCGGCGTGGTGATGTCCGCGCTCAACCTCCGTCGACGCCGCCTCCGCGGGTCCGGTGGCACCCCCACACACGAACCCGGCCTGATCGACTGAGCCGGGACCCCGGCACCGACGAGTGGAGCCCCGGGACGCACTGTCCCGGGGCTCCACTCGCTGACTCGTACCCGAGTGTCAGGCCGGTGCCTCCGCCGACGTGAGGAGCGAGCTGCGACCGGCGGTCCAGCTGCCCAGCAGATGGCTTCCGAGCCGGCCCTCGAGGAACTCGATGGCCTGCGCACCGAACGAGATGTCCTGCGCCCGAGACGGATCCTGTTCGATCATGTAACCCACCACGTCGTGCCGCAGGACGAGCTCGTGGACGGCGTCGGCCTCGATGTGCTCGGAGTAGAAGAGGACGCACGCGTCGTCGGCGCCCAGACGCTCGAGAGCCTCGACCATGCGGCGGGCGCTGGGGGCGGTGGTGATCTCGGCCGCGGCGAACATCCCGACCAGCATCGGCGTATATGCGCGGTGCAGACCGCACAACGACATGAAGTTCACCGTTGCAAGGGTGACGGCGGGAACGACGTCGAGATAGCCCAGATAGTCGTCCTTCAGGCCGGCGGCGAGCAGCAGGTCGGCGAACAACCGCGAGTGCATGCGCTCGGCCCGACCTCCGCCGTACTCGTCGAACTCGACGGCGACCAGCGCGGCTTTGGCGCGACCGGACAGTCGAGGGATCGCGAGGGCGTGTGGGTCCGCTTCCTTGAGGTGGTAGATCGAGCGATGGACGAAGAACTCGCGCATCATCTCCCACGTGCCGTTCGCGGCGAGCTCGTGGGAGACACCCCACGAGTCGTCCGGCTCGCGGCACAGGTCCTCGAGGACACCCTGCGGATCGTCGGAAGCCGGGACGTCGGCGCGCAGCCGATCGAGGAAGATGCGCTCGAGACGCGCCCGGACCCCGAGCGGGCCCGGTGCCCATTCCCAGGCCGGGTCGACGCCCGCGAACCCGCGGTAGTGGAGCTCGTAGAGAACGGCCAGAGCGAGTTGGACGTCCTCGCCGTAGGCATCCGCGCCGTCGGTCGCGACGTCCCACACGGCATCGTCCACCGGGCCACCGAGTCGCTCGACGATCTCGGCGGAGATGGGTCCGCGGGGCGTGGGAAGCGGAGCGTCGTGCACGTCGCACATCCGGGTCTCATGAGCCATACGCCGGGGTTACCCTCTCGGAGCAGTGCAGAAACGACCCGTCGGTCGGTGCAGAAACGACCCGTCGGTCGGTGCAGAAACGACCCGTCGGTCGGTGCAGAAACGACCCGTCGGTCGGTGCGGACCGGGGAAACGGGCGTGAATATCGATGCAGCCTGTGGGTATCCGGCGGCCATGAGCGAGGACCGCGAACGAGAACCACACACCATCGACTATCCCGGTGAGACCGACGAGATGGCCGAGCGCCCCGCCGACGAGATGCGCGATTACGTCGGCCGCGGGTTGCTGTCCGGCCGCAAGGCCCTCGTCACGGGCGGCGACTCCGGCATCGGACGGGCGGTCGCCGTCGCCTTCGCGAAGGAGGGTGCCGACGTCGCGATCGCGTACCTCGAGGAACACCGCGACGCCGAACACACCGCCGACCTGGTGCGGCGCGAGGGCCGCACATGCCACGTGATCGCGGGCGACCTCGGCGACGCGCAGCACTGCCGGGCGGTGGTGGCCGAGACGGTCGAGCAACTCGGTGGCCTCGACATCCTCGTCAACAATGCCGGCACCCAGCAGCCCGTCGACGATTTCGCCGAGTTGAGCGAGGAGCAGTGGCGCCACACCTTCGCCGTGAACATCGACAGCTTCTTCCACGTGACGAAGGCGGCCCTGCCGCATCTGACGCCGGGCGGTTCCGTCATCAACACCGCGTCGGTCAACGGTCTGCGCGGCAACAAGACGCTCATCGACTACTCGGCGACCAAGGGCGCGGTGATCGCCCTGACCTACTCGCTCGCGCAGGCACTGCAGGACAGGCAGATCCGCGTGAACTGCGTGGCGCCCGGACCGGTGTGGACACCGTTGATCCCGGCGACGATGGACGCGGAGAAGGTCTCCGAGTTCGGGCAACAGGCCCCTTTCGGCCGCGCCGCGCAGCCCGACGAGATCGCCCCGTCCTACGTCTTTTTCGCATCGGAGACGATGTCGTCGTACTACAGCGGTGAGGTACTCGCCCCGCTCGGCGGCGAGACCATGCCGGGCTGACCGGGTGAGCCGGTAGAGAGCAAGAACGGTCGGGCGGCGGCCGGGGTCTGCGCGCGACACTGAACGCATGACCTTCGGCCGTGACCGACTGCGGGAACTGCTCGACGCCGTTCTCGACGAGAACAACGCGACCCTCGAACGGATGGCGCAGCACGCCTACGCGTCGCAGTGGCACTTCAGCCGCACCTTCGCGGTGGGCACCGGCGAGTCGCCGGTGGCGTTGCGGCGCCGGGTGATGCTCGAGCGTGCCGCCTGGCAACTGCGTCACGGCAGTTCGGTCACCGATGCGGCGTTCGCCGCCGGCTACGACAGCGTCGAAGGGTTCGCCCGGGCCTTCGCCCGTGCCTACGGATATCCGCCCAGCGAGGCCGCCCGGGTGCTCGGCACCGGCCGTAGGGATCCCGGGGCGCCTGCGCCCGTCGACCACTGGGCGCCCGCGCCCGTCGACCACTGGGCGCCCGCGCCCGTCGATCACTGGTTGCCCGCCCCCAACGGCGTACATTTCCATCCGCCCACCAATCTCTGGGTCGAGGAGGACGGAAGGCGGTCCACCGCGCCCGATTACCCGGCCGCCGAGGTCCTCGCGCAGATGGTGCAGCACGACCTCGCGGACACCCGCTATCTCCTCGAGCGCGCCACCGAGCTCGACGACGACGAGCGCGACCGGATCAGGTTCCCCGGACTGGTGGTCCTCGAATGGGACGGTCCCGAGGAATCCGTCTCACGTGTGCTCGGCAACCTGGTACGTGCCAAGGAGATGTGGTTGGCCTCGATGGCCGGCGCTGACCACCCCGAGGATTCTGACAACGGGATCGACTCTCTGACAGAGCGTTTCGAGGACGTTGCTCCGCGCTGGGTGGAGACGATCCGCGACATCCATCGCCGCGGCGCCTGGGGCGACGTGCTCATCGACGCCCTGTGCGACCCTCCCGAGAGCTTCGTCCTCGGGGGAGTGGTCGCCCACGTCCTCACCTTCGCCGCACACCGCCGTCAACTCGCGCGGCACATGATGCGGGCGGTCGGGCTCGACGTCGATCACGGAGATCCACTCGACTGGAACAGGAGCAGCTCATGACCCGGATGATCTACTACACCGCAAGTACACTGGACGGCTTCCTCGCCACCGAGGACCATTCGCTCGACTGGTTGCTCACCCGGGAGTCCGGTGACGGCGGGCCGTTCGACTACGAGAAGTTCATCGCCGGTATCGGCGCCATCGTCATGGGATCGTCCACCTACCGCTGGGTGCTCGACCATGCAGGCGAGGACAAGTGGGAGTACGACCTGCCCTGCTGGGTGTTCACGCATCGCGACGACCTGCCCGTCGCCCGGGCAGGCGACGAACCCGGCGACATCCGCTTCACGCAGAAGGACGTCCGTCAGGTCTACGACGAGATGGCCGAGGCCGCGAACGGCCGCGACCTGTGGATGGTGGGCGGCGGTGATCTCGCCGGACAGTTCGCCGAGCGCGGTCTGCTCGACGAGCTCGTCGTCTCCTTCGCGCCGGTGACCATCGGTTCCGGCCGTCCGTTGCTCCCGCTACACGTGGAGATGCGCCTCACCGAGCTCGGGCAGAGCGGCGAGTTCGCCGTCCTCCGCTACGAGGTGCTGAAGGAATCCACCGGTCGGTTGTGATGCGAGTCACGTGCAGGTACCGTCGGCATCGAGAGGGACACACCTCGTCCGAGGAGGCCGGTCGTGAAACTCAATCTGTTCGTAGCCTGGAGCGCGTATGCGCTCGCACTCGCCTCGATCCTGATGATCGCCCTGACGATCGTCGCCGCGGGGTACGGATTCTCGGGCTGGGCGCTCGTCGCGGCGCTCGGCGCTGTCGTCGCACTCGGCGCGGCATTCGGCATGATGGCCGGAACCGTGCGCCGAGACCACAGACGGCACTACGACACCCCGCATCTGTTCTGAGGGTGATACCTGACGCGAGTCGGTGAAAGCCGACTCGCATCACTCACACGACATCACGACTCTGCGAGACATCACGACTCTGCGAGTCGACGCTTCTCCGTTTCGATGTCGAAAGTAGGCTCCGGCCAATCGAGGTCGAGACGTTCGAACGCGTCGATGAGCAGTTCCGTCACTGCGAGGCGGCTGTACCACTTGCGGTCGCACGGTACGACGTACCAGGGCGCCTCGTCGGTGCTGGTCCGATCCAGCATGTCCTGATAGGCCTGCTGGTACTGCGGCCACAGGGCGCGCTCCGAGACATCGCTCGGGTCGTACTTCCAGTGCTTGTCGCGGCGCTCGAGGCGCTCGGCGAGGCGCTTCTTCTGCTCGTCCAACGAGACGAACATCGCGACCTTCACGATGGTCGTGCCCTCCCGGACGACTTCGCTCTCGAACCGGTTGATCTCGTCGTAGCGTCCGCGCCAGACATTCTCCGGCACCAGTGATCTCACCCGCGCGACCAGCACATCCTCGTAGTGCGACCGGTCGAAGACGCCGAGCTGACCGTTGCGGGGGAGGGCCTTCGCGATCCGCCACAGGAAGTGGTGCCGCTTCTCCTCCTCCGTCGGCACCCCGAAGGCCTTATGGTCGACGCCCTGCGGGTCGATTTGGCCGACGACGTGACGCACCATGCCGCCCTTCCCGGCGGTGTCCATGCCCTGCAGGATCAGCAGCACCGAGCGGGTGCCGCCGGTCCGCCCCTCGGCGAACAGCATCTCCTGCAGATCGGAGAGGATGGCACCACGTTCGGCGAACAGACGTTCGCCGAGCGCCTTGTCGCCGTCGAATCCCGGGGTGCCGTTCGTGTCGATGTCGGCGACGCGGGTCTCGGGCGTCGCCCGGAGGGCTTCGACGATCGATGCGGGCCGGAAGACGTCGTCCTTCGTCATCCCGCCAGCGTGTCACACGCAGTCGTGATCAGGCGGGATCGACACCGTCGGTCTCGGTTGGCAGAGGGTAGGGCGGTCGCGAGATGCCGTCGACCATGTGGCTGCCCCACAGGTCGACCTCCGAGATGCGGGCGGTCGCGGTCTCGGGGGCGTCGGGCACCGTGATCGTCACGGTGGTGCCGGGGGCGGGCGAGGCGTCTGCTCCGAGGGTCTCGGCGAGCCTGCGGAGCCGGCCGCGCCACACGTGCCGGCCGAGCAGGGGGTCGAACCGTCCGGAGATCTCGACGTCGACGGCGACCGTGCGGTTGCCCACGGTGACCTCGGCGGGACCGCGGTAGCCGGGATCGTCCTCGTCGTGCAGGTCGTCGGCGTGGTCGCTCATGTCCGCACTATACATGCAACTTCGAGTAACAGTAAAGGTGTCGATCAGGGAGTGGTCGACGACTCCGGCAGGAGTGGATGCGGTTGCGACTTGAAGCGCACCGGAGATCCGGCGACTCCGGCGATGCCGTTCATGCCGCCCCAGATCATCATCGTCAGATAATCGATCAGGTCCTCGGCGGTCATCGACTTGTTCGAGATCCACCAGTGCGTCGCGAGCTGGATGCCGCCGACGATTCCGTACGCCCACGGCACGGCACCACCCGAATCCATCTCGAGCAGCCGCAGCCGTTCCCCGAGGACGGTAGCGACGAGCTCGGCGATCATCCGCTCCGAATCGGCCACCACGTCGCGCCCCGCCGACGCGCTGTTGCTCATCACGTACAGATAGACCTCGGGATCGTCGGCGACGGTCTCGACGTAGGCGGTGATCGCCTCCCGGGTGAGCTCGTACTCGTCGAGATCCTCCGCGACCGCCGCGTAGATCCGGGGAGCGAGGACCGTCTCGACGTACCGCAGCATCGTCGCGGTCGTCAGGTCGCTCTTGTCGGTGAAGTAGCGGTAGAGCACCGTCTTCGACACGCCGATCTCGGCGGCGATCTCGTCCATGCCGATCTCGTGGCCGCGGGAGCGGATCGCGTTGATGGTGCCGTCCACGAGCTCTTCCCGGCGGGCGATCTTGTGCTCGTGCCAGCGCCGTTTGCGGCCGTCCTGCTTCACGGGCGGGGCGGCCTCGCTCGAGGTCGTGGTCGAAGTCGTCTGCGGTCTGCTGGACACTGTGTGGCACATCCGTTCGGTTTCGATCGTCGGCTCAGTCTACGATCCGGCCCCCCGTCCTTCAGAACTCGAGGGCGATCCGTCCGCCGAGTGCCGACTTTCGGCACAATCGATCGGGTGCAGCTCCTGACGACCGACGACGAGATCAAACGCCGAGAACTCCGCCGTATGAAGGCGGTCGCGACCGGCTTCCTCGTCGCCGCCGCGATCATCTATCTCTTCTGCCGCTGGCAGGAAACCCGCGGCGCCGGCGCATGGGTGGGTTACGTGCGCGCGGCTTCCGAGGCCGGCATGGTCGGCGCGCTCGCCGACTGGTTCGCCGTGACCGCCCTGTTCCGGCACCCACTACGGATACCCATCCCGCACACGGCGATCATCAAGCGGAAGAAGGACCAGCTCGGCGCCAACCTGAGCTCGTTCGTCGGCAACAACTTCCTCGCACCCGAGGTGGTGTCGGCCAAGGTCGAGTCGGCGCAGATCCCGCTGCGGGTCGGTACCTGGCTCGCCGAACCCGAGAACGCCCAGCGTGTGGCCAAGGAGACGTCGACGGTCCTGCGCGGCGTGGTCGGAATCCTGCGCGAGGACGACATCCAGCAGATCATCGACCACACCATCGTCAAGCGGATCGCCGAACCGGAATGGGGACCGCCCATCGGGCGTGTCCTCACCGAGCTCCTCGCCGAGAACCGCCACCTGCCGCTCGTCGACATGCTCGCCGAACGCGCGCACCAGTGGGCGCTCGGGAGCCAGGAGACCATCGACCGCGTGATCAGCCGCGACTCGCCGTCGTGGTCGCCGAAGTTCGTCGACCTGCTGCTCGGCGAGAAGATCCACCGCGAACTCGTGGAGTTCACGTGGAAGGTGCGGTCGAATCCCGACCACGAGGTGCGGCTCGCGGTCAACAAGTTCCTCGCCGACTACGCCCGCGACCTGCAAAGCGATCCCGTGACCATCGCCAAGGCGGAGAAGGTCAAGGCCGAGATCATGGGCCGCGACGAGATCACCGGGCTCGCCGCGGCGACCTGGCGGACGGCCAAGCGGATGATCCTCGACTCGGTGGACGACCCGAACAGCACCCTGCGCACGAAGATCGCGGAGAACGTCATGGCGTTCGGCATCCGGGTGCGTGAGGACGCCGAGCTGCGCACCAAGATCGACGGTTGGTTGCTCGACGCGGTGCGTTTCGTCGCGTCCAACTACGCCGACGAGATCACCTCCGTCATCCGCGAGACGGTCGAGCGCTGGGACGCCGAGGAGGCCAGCCGCAAGATCGAACTCGCCGTGGGTCGCGACCTGCAGTTCATTCGCATCAACGGCACGGTGGTCGGCTCACTCGCCGGGTTGACGATCTACACGGTCTCGGAGTTGCTGTTCGCGTGACGACGGTCACGTGCTAGCAAGGTGCTTGCTGTAGCTAGCACTTGTCCGTAGACTGGTCGGTGTGTCCACGGAACCAGATCCGATCGAGGGCTCGGACACGCCGGACGACAGCGCCGGACCGGGGGATATCGCCGTTCGGGTGGTCAACAACGCCGCCCAGGACATCGGTGCCTTCATTCGGTCGCAGCGCGAGGCTGCACAGGTGTCGCTCCGCCAGTTGTCGCAACTGGCCGGTGTCAGCAACCCGTACCTGAGCCAGATCGAACGGGGCCTGCGCAAGCCGTCCGCAGAAGTGCTCGCCCAGATCGCCAAGGGGTTGCGGCTCTCGGCCGAGGTTCTCTACGTGCGAGCGGGGATCCTCGAGCATCGAGCGGAGAGCGCCGTGCGCGACGCGGTGCTCGTCGACACCGTTCTCACCGAGCGGCAGAAGCAGGTCCTGCTCGACATCTACGACTCGTTCTGCCGAGAGAACCAGCAGAACACCGGCGAGGCCCGGCCCGACCATCCGACAGACTTCGACGAGGAGAAAACTCCATGACCGATCCCACCAACATCCGTACCTCCCTCTACGCCGCGGTCGGTGCCGGCGACGCCGTCGTCCAGGCCGTCGCCGACCTCGTGGCCCAGGCGCGCCGACGTGCGGAGACCAACCGCACCGAGGTGGCCGAGCGAGTCGAGACCGCCCGCGACCGCTTCGCGACCCTGCCCGCCGATCTCACCGAGACCGTCGAGTCCCTCCGCGAGCGTCTCGCCGAACTCCCGGCCGAGCTGCCCGAGGAGATCGCGGAGCTGCGCGAGCGCTTCAGCACCGAGGAGCTGCGCAAGGTCGCCGAGGCGTACCTGAAGGTCGCCTCCGACCTCTACACCGCACTTGCCGAGCGCGGTGAGGAGACCATCGAGCGTCTGCGCTCCCAGCCGGCCCTCGAGGACGGCCTCGGTCGCGCCGAAGCCGTGCTCGGCGACGCCGCCGACCTCACCGAGGAAGCCCTCGGGACGGTGGCCCGCCGGACCCGCGAGGTCGGCGAGCAGGCCGCTAAGCTCGCGGGTCGCGCGGCCGGCCGCATCTCCGAGACGAGCGACGAGGTGAGCGAGGCCGTGTCCGACGCCGGCGACAAGGCCGCCGAGCGCGTCGTCGAGCTCGGTGAGCGTGCCGAAGAGACGGGCTCCGAGACCGCCGGACGGGTCGAGTCGGCCCGCGGCGAGGTCCGCGAAGCGGCCGACAAGGCTGCGGAGAAGGTCGAGTCGGTGGCCACCCCGGTCGAGCCGGTCGAGGTCACCCCGGCCAAGGCTCCGGCCAAGAAGACTCCCGCCAAGGCTCCGGCGAAGGCCCCGGCCAAGACGGTTGCCAAGACGCCCGCCGCCAAGGCTCCGGCCAAGACCGCCGCCAAGACCCCGGCGAAGAAGACCCCTGCCAAGAAGGCGGCTCCGCGCAAGACCAGCGGTTCCTGACCTGCAGTGATCGATCGGCCCTCGTGCGAACTCGCACGAGGGCCGATTCTCGTAGACTGGTGTGGTGACCAATGTCGATTCACTTGCCGGTCTGATCATCCTCGCGCTGCAGATCATCGCCATCGCCGGGGCGGGATTCGCGCTGTTCCACGTCGTGCGTCAGCCCGCCGAGGCGTTTCCGGCCGTCGACAAGCTGACCAAGCCCGTCTGGCTCGGCATCCTCGTGGCCGCGTTGCTCGTCCTCGTCGTCTTCGGCGCGGTGGGTCTGCTCGGGATCATCGCGGTCGTCGCCGTGTGCGTGTACCTCGTGGACGTCCGTCCGCGGGTCGAGGAGGTCCAGCGCCCTCGGTGGTAGGGGGTCGGGCCTCCCTTTCGCTTGACAAGTGTGATCCAGATAATGACACTTCGGGTAACGGATAATTTTCCGAGACGAGGTGATCGGCGATGACGCTCCTGCGAAAGCACGACAGCCTGCCGGGTGAACACTCCACGGATCACCGGCAGGAGACCGCGCAACGCCTGCTCGATTCGTCGGCGCGGCTCTCCTACGATCCCGAGCTCGAGATCGACTGGGACGCGCCGCTCGTGGACGGCAAGTACGGCATGACCCCGGAGTGGTGCAGTCTCTACGGCACCGACCTGTGGGAACGCATGTCGGAGGACCAGCGCATCACCCTCACCGAGCACGAGGCCGCGAGCATCGCCGGCACCGGGATCTGGTTCGAGATGATCCTCATGCAGATGCTCGTCCGCGATCTCTACCGGCACGATCCGGCAACCCCCTACGTGCAGTTCGGGCTCACCGAGATCGCCGACGAATGCCGGCACTCGATCATGTTCGCGCGGTCGGCGCAGCGATACGGCATCCCCTCCTACCGGCCCAAGCGTTGGATCCGCGAGACCGGCCGGCTGTTCAAGGCCGTCGCGCGCGGCGCCCTCGCCTACGGCGGCACCCTGTTCGCCGAGGAGATCCTCGACATGATGCAGCGCGATTTCATGCGCGACGAGCGGGTGCAGCCCATCACCCGGACGGTGAGTCACGTCCACGTCGTGGAGGAGTCGCGGCACATCCGCTACGCCCGCGAGGAGACACGCAGGCGCTCGGCCCGGCTCGGACGTCTCGAGCGGGCATGGATCCGGATCCACCTCGGGGTGAGCGCGTACTTCGTCGTCACCAGCCTCGTGAACGACCAGGTCTACGCCGCGGCCGGACTCGACGTCGCCGAAGCGAAGAAGGCCGCACAGGAGAACAGGCACTACCACGACAAGCTCCGTCAGGGCACTCGCCGCACGGTCGAGTTCCTCGACGAGGTGGGACTGATCGGCGGTCCGTCCACTCTGCTTCTGCGTCGCGCGCACGTCCTGTGACGGCGCGCTGCTCCACCGAACCGACAGGAGAATTCCACCCGTGAGAAAGCCGTCCCCGACCGCGTCGATCGCCGCGGGTTCGATCGTCCTCGCTGCCGCGGCGACCACCGCCGTGCTCGTCCGCCGGCGTCGTCGGACGGTCGTCCGTACCGAGGACGTCGCCCCGCACGAGCTGCTGCGCGAACCGGAACTCGAACCCGAGATCCTCGACGTCCGCGCCGACGACGGTGCCCGGCTGAACGTGCTCGCCTATGGCGACGCGGACGCTCCCGTGCTGGTGTTCTGTCACGGCTGGACGTGCAACGCCGCGTACTGGACCCCGCAGATCAACGCCTTCGCGGAGAACTACCGGGTGGTGGTCTACGACCAGCGCGGGCACGGCGACAGCGAGGCCGGGGCGCGGACGCTGGGAGCAGACGTGCTCGCCGACGATCTCCGGACGGTCCTCGACGCTGTGGTCCGGCCCGGTTCGAAGGCCGTGCTCACAGGTCACAGCATGGGCGGGATGAGCATCATCGCGTGGGCCGAGAAGTACCCGGAGAACGTCGGCCGCACGGTCGCAGGCGTGCTGCTCGCGAGCACCGGCACCGACCGGCTGGTCGCGGACTCGGCGATCGTGCCGCTGCCGCAACGCTTCCCGCGGGTGCCGGTGCCCGTCGCGAGCCGGCTCATGGGTGCGACCGTCCCGTTGGCGGCGTCCCCGGTGACGACGCGGGCCCTGCGCTACGTGGCCCTGTCGCCCGGTGCAAGCGCCGCCGAGGTGCAGTTCTGCGAGAAGATCGTGCTCGGCTGCCCGCCGCGCACGCGGGGCGGCTGGGGCAGGGCCCTGAGTGCCCTCGACATCCGTGAGGGTCTGCGCAATCTCACCGTGCCGACGACGGTGCTGGTCGGCACCGCCGACCGTCTCACCCCGCCTGTCCACGCCCGGCGTCTCGCCGAGGAACTCGACCGTGCGGGCAACCTCGAACGTTTCGTGGTGCTCGACGGCATCGGCCACATGAGCTCGGTCGAAGCGATCGACCGGTTCGACGAGGAGCTCGCGCACCTTGTCGAACGAGCCGGTGTGCCCGTCGGCTGAGCCGATCACTCGCACGCACGTCGGCTGAACCGATCACCCACGCACGAAAGACCGGTCCATCCGCTCGCGGGTGGACCGGTTTCGGCTCGGGGGATCTACCGGAAGACGACGGTCTTACTGTCGTGCACCAGCACCCGATCCTCGAGGTGCCAGCGCAGACCGCGCGAGAGGACCAGCTTCTCGACGTCGCGGCCCTGACGGACCATGTCGCTGACGCTGTCGCTGTGACTGACGCGGATGACGTCCTGCTCGATGATCGGGCCCGCGTCGAGTTCGGCGGTGACGTAGTGGCAGGTCGCGCCGATGAGCTTCACGCCGCGCGTGAAGGCCTGGTGGTAGGGCCGTGCGCCGATGAACGACGGCAGGAAACTGTGGTGGATGTTGATCGCGCGGCCGGCCCAGTGCTCGCACAGTTCCTCCGGGAGCACCTGCATGAACCGGGCGAGGACCACCGCGTGCGGGTCGTGGGCGTCGACGAGCTTGCGGACCTGCTCGAAAGCCGGTCCGCGCTCGGCGGGATCCTTCGGGAACGACACGTAGTGGAAGGTGATGCCGTGTCGCTGCGCGACCGGTTCGAGATCGCGATGGTTGCCGATGACCGCGCAGATCTCGGCGTCGAGTTCCCCTGCGGCGACCCGTCCGAGGATGTCGTGCAGGCAGTGCCCTTCCTTGCTGACGAGCAGCACGACGCGCTTGCGCTTGCCGGTGTCGGAGAGCGTCCATTCGGTCTGCGGGCCGATGTCGGCGGCGACGCTCGCGAACTTCTCGCGCAGCTCGTCGAGTCCGAACGGGATCGACGACGCCCGGACGGCCTGCCGGGTGAAGAACCAACCGGTGTCTTGATCGGCGTGGTAGGCCGCCTCGACGATCGAACCACCGACCTCCGCGAGGAAGGTCGCGATGCGGGCGACGATCCCGGTGGTGTCCGGGCAGCCCAGGGTCAGAACGTAACGTCGATCGTCGGCGGATGAGGCGAGCGTCATGCCCCGATTCTCTCAGGTGACACACGGCGTCCTACTTCCGGTCGGCCCTGCTCCCGGTAGACCCTGGCTCCGGTCGTCAGCCCGAGACCGGAGGACGTCGAACCGTACCCGTGGCGACGAGAGTGGTCGCATCGATCGTGCGCAGTCCGCGTGCGGTGACCTCCTCGGCGATCTGCTGCCGCACCGACGCCACCTGCCCGGAGTCGAGCCCGGTCAGCACCGCGCGCAAACCGGTGCCCGTTACGAGCGACCAGCACAACTCCTCCGTCGCCGGAAGGAGATTCGACAGGGTGCGGACCTCCACGGAATCGGTTCCGGCGTCCGCGAGCCACGCCTCGAGTGTGTCCGGAGTGTCGATCCGGTGCAGGGGTGTGCGGTCGCGCAGGACGCCGCGCTCGCGCAGCCCGGGGGAGTAGCGCGACGCGACATCGAACACGATCGACGAGAACTCCTCCATCGCGCCGCGTCGCCAGACCGTCACGCCGGCGCGTCCGCCCTGCCTCACGAGCGAGACCAGACGCCAGAAGGTTCGGTCCATGTCCGGGAGGAAGAACACCCCGTAGGAGATCGACAGCACGTCGTAGCCGGCGTCGGGTACGTCCGACGGCGCCTCCCACTGCGAGGCGTCCGCACAGACGAATTCGATGTTCTTCAGGCCGCGGCGTTCCGCGGTCAGGCGGCCGTGTTCGAGCATCTCGTCGGCGACGTCGACGCCGTGGACGAGACCTTCGGGTCCGACGGCGGCGGCGGCGGGAAGCGCGGACGATCCCGTTCCGCAACACGCGTCTAGCACCGCCTCGTCGGGGGCGACGCCGAGCTGGAAGACCAGTGCCTGCCCGGCCGGTCCCCACACTGTCGGGGTCAGCTCGTCGAAATCCCCGCTCGCCGCGTCGAAGGTGCGTGCGGTCTCGGCGGAATCGGCCCAGGGGTTCTCGGGATCGTCGTTCATGCCTGCTCCTCGAGGGCGTAGAACGGCTCGGCGTACCGGAAGGTGCCCCGCAGCTCGGGGTCGTGTGCCGTGAGCGCCCGTGCCTGGAAGTGGGACGCCCACTCCTCGACGTCGGGGGAGATCCCGAGTTCGGCGGCGGGCACGAAACCGAAGCGGGGGTAGTAGTCGGGATGTCCGAGCAGGAGCACGATCGACTCGTCCAGGGCATCCGCCGCACCGAGCACGGCGTGCATGAGAGCGGCGCCCACGCCGGAGCGCTGGAAATCGGGACGGACACCGAGTGGACCGAGGCCCAGGGCAGGGGTGGCGCCGACGTGACCCCGGGTGGCGACGACCTGGCCGACGATCGCGCCCGAGGCGTCCTCGGCCACGAGCGACAACGGCGGCAGCCATGCGTCGCTCGCCCGCAACGACGCGACCAGACCGGGCTCGACCGGCTCGCGACCTTCCGGGGTGAACGGCGCGAACGCGGCGCGATGCACGTCGGCGGTCGCACGGACGTCGGCGGGGAGTTCTCGACGGATCAGCACGCGATCATTGTCGTGGCCGAAGCGGTGCGGCGGTATCGAATTATCGCCGTCTGCTGTTCCTCCGGACCACCACGACGGCCACAACTGCGACGAGAAGCGCGATCACCAGGATTTCCATGGGAATCGACTACCCGGCACGGGGCGAAGCCTGCTGAGCACGGCCGTCGGATCTCGCCGTGTGGAAAGCTGCAGTCATGTCCGGAACTACGTTGACCCGCGCGCAGGTCGCGTCGATGATCGACCACACCCTCCTCAAGCCCGAAGCGTCCTCGCAGGACGTGCGGGCCCTCGTCGACGAAGCCGTCGAACTCGGCGTGTACGCGGTGTGCGTGTCGCCGTCGATGCTGCCCCTGCGGGCCGAGGGGGTCACGGTCGCGACGGTCGTCGGTTTCCCTTCCGGCAAGCACCATTCCCTCATCAAGGGCGCCGAGGCGCGACTCGCCGTCGACGAGGGCGCACGCGAGATCGACATGGTGATCGACGTGGGCGCAGCGGTGGCCGGCGACTACAACGCCGTCCTCGCCGACATCCTCACCGTGCGTGAAGCGATCGGTTTCGACCCTGTCCTCAAGGTCATCATCGAATCCGCGGTGCTCTCCGACGAGGCGATCGTCGAGGTGTGCCGCGCCGCGGAGAAGGCCGGGGCGAACTTCGTGAAGACCTCCACCGGTTTCCATCCCGCGGGTGGCGCCACCACCCACGCGGTCGCGCTCATGGCGGAGACGGTGGGCGGCAAGCTCGGCATCAAGGCGAGCGGCGGCATCCGCACCGCCGAGGACGCGGTCGCAATGATCGAGGCCGGAGCGACGCGACTCGGACTGTCCGGCAGCCGCGCGGTGCTGGACGGGCTGCAGAGCTGACGACAGCTCTCGACGGTCTGCCGGACCGGCCTCCTCGCTCACGACAGGAGGCCGCAGCTGCCCTCCTGCTGTTGCTGCTGCTGTCCCTGCGGGGCCTCCGGCAGCACGAAGCGGCCACCCTCGAGGCGGAGATCGATACCGCTGTCGGTGACGTTCACCTCGGTGGCCTGCATACCCAGCGGGTACTGCTGCAGACCCGAGGTCAGGATCTCCACGACGCCGTCGACGAGGGCCGTCGGGAGCCCGATGCCGAGGATCGTCGCGTCGGTCGTCTCGACCGTCACCACACCGCCGTTCACCACCGGTCGCGCGGTGAACTCCGCGAGACCCTGGCCGCCGACCGTGAACGTCAGGGTGCCCGCGTTCTCGTCGGCCACGACATCGGTGACGAGGCCGCCGACCGACTGGCTCTGCACGGTCGCGAGGATCCCGGAGGTGGGCCACGAGACGTCGGCACTCGAGCTGCCGATGGTGCCGGCGCCCTCGGCGGAGTCGCGCAGGTCGACGTCGTTGACCTCGGCGTGCACCTGCATCTGCTGGGCCGGACCGAAGGCGGTGTCGTCGCTGTCGAGAGCGACCGAGGGAACCTGCCGGTCGAGCAGCTGGAGCAACACCGGCTTCCAGCTCAGGTCGACGTCGACTCCCGTGCCGAGCTCGCTCTCGAAGGACTGGGCGAGGCAGGCCGTCGCGCGGTTGCGGACGTAGACCTCCGCGCCCACCAGGACTGCGACCAGCGCCGCGACGAGAACGACGGCGATCGTGACGGTGCGGTTGCGCTTCCGTTGCGTCATGGTCGCCGATTCTTCCGGACGACGCTGAGGATCGACTGAGCACACGGCCACAGGATGAGGAAAATATGTGAGGTGTACCACATTCTTCGGCTACGCTGGGCGCCATGACAGGGTGGACGGATTCAGGTTACGACGCAACCGGGCGGGCCGATGCCGACGACTCGCTGCGGCGCCTCGCCGCCACACAAGCCGGGTTCTTCACCGCACGCCAGGCCGTCGGTCACGGAATAGCAGCTCACGACTTCGCGGAACGCATCGAGGCGGGACTGTGGATCCGCGTCGAGACCGAACTGTTCCGCCTCAGCGACAGCCCACGGACGAAGTTCGACGAATTCGCCCAATGGTGCACCTGGTACGAGGGGGAAGCGGTCGTCTCGCACCAGAGCGCCGCCGACCTGCACGGCATGGGCCACCTGCAGCCCCGCTTCCTGCACCTGTCCACACCCGACCAGCGCACCGTGCCGAGCAACCGGCTCGCGCTGCATCACCGGACGCTGGCAGAGGAGGACTGCGAGGTCGTCGGGGCCTTCCGGATCACCACACCCGCCCGCACCGCGGTCGACCTCGCGGCCGGCGGCGTGTCCCAGGAAGTGCTCGACGAACTCGTCGGCGACGCGATCGCGCTCGGACGGGTCGACTCCGACCAGCTGCACGCCGCCGTGGCGAACCAGCCGGCCGCAGTGGCCGACCGGATCGAGCTCGCGCTCCTCGCCGCGGGCTGACCGACCGGAGCGACGACGAACTCGGACAGACGGTCTCAGACCGCGACCAGCTCGGATGCAACGGGTGCGCCGGCGGGCGCGACCGCGTCCCACGGCACCGTCAGCACGCAGTCACGCAGACGGCGGCGGGGCGGAGACACCGGGAAGCCCTGATCCCGCAGCAGCTCGAGCGTCGCCTTCCATCGGATCCGCGGCCCGAACGCCGCGTGCGGAGCGCTCGTCGCCCACGCCCGGTCGGCCGCGCGGAGCAGCGCGTGGATCGGCTCGCCCGGGACGTTCCGGTGGATCAGCGCCTTCGGCAGCCGTTCGGCGACGTCGGACGGTCTCTCCACGTGGAACGGGCTCCACGCCAGGGTCAGCGAACGGGGACCGTACTCGTCGAGGAGCACCCAGGCGCAGCGCCGGCCCAGCTCGTCGCACGTGCCGTCGATGAGCAGGCCGCCGGAAGCGAGGCCGGAACGCAGGTGCGCCCACGCCGGTTCGACCGCCTCCTCCGGATACTGCCGGAGCACGTTGAAGGCCCGGACCAGGGTCGGGCGCAGGCCCGCGAGCTCGAAGCCGCCCCGGGCGAACTCGACACCGTCGCGGCCCGGGACCACACGGTCCGGATCGATCTCGAGACCGACCACGCGCAGATCGCTGCGGACCCGACGCAGGCGCGCGGCGAGTTCGAGGGTCGTCACCGGCATGGCGCCGTAACCCAGATCGACCACCAGCGGGTCGGTGGCGTGCGTCAACGCCCTCATGATGTGGGGGTCGTGCATCGCCCAGCGGTCGCTGCGGCGCAGCCTGTTGATGCCGGTGGTGCCGCGCGTGACGACACCGACGGGTCCTCGATTCCGCACGCGCTACCGGCCGGCGAGCCAGTCGGCGGTGATGGCCGCTTCGGTGCGGAACACGTCGACGAGATTGGTGAGGATGAGTTCTTCGAGTTTGCCGCCGACGAACGGGATGTGCACCTTGGCCTCGGAGGTGGTGCGGAGCGTGGCGCCGTGGTCGTCGCCGAAGAGCTCCATCGTGCCCGTAAGGCTGCCCGGACCGCCGGGGATCGACGCCTGGTAGGTGCCGGTCGCGCCGTCGGTGAACGGCCCGTAGTTCTCCTTGCGCGTGATGACCATGTCCTTCTTGATCACCGTGCGGGCGATCTCCGGCAGGTCGGAACGCGGCAGGACGTGGTGCAACACCAGTGCGATGCCCGATTCGGAGACCGTGAACTCGCGGACGTGGTTCTCCGAATACTTGCGCATCTCGGTCATCCGCGCTTCCCAGTGATCGGGGTCGGCGAGAGCCTCGTACACCCGCTCCGGTGGATGAGGGAAGCGGGCGGAGTAGTCGATACGCCGTGCCACGACCGGCCAGGTTACCGCGCCGGACGGCCGGCCCGGAAATCGCGACCGTCCACGGGGGAGCCCCGCGGGGTGCGATCAGGCCGAGTGATCCCCGTTCAACCACTGTTCGGTGAAGGTGCGCTCCGCGTCGAACAGCTCGACGAGCTGCTCGACGATCATGCCCTCGATCTTGGAACCGAGGAACGGGATCTTCACCTCGACGGTGCCCTCGATGACGACGGACGAGCCTGCTCCGTCGGCGATGAGTGTCATCCCGCCGGTGACCTCGCCGGGCATGCCGTCGACGTGGGCCGAGAACCTGCCCTCGGCGCGACCGTCTGCGTACGCACCCCACGATTCGTGACGCCGGATGACGAGATCGCCCGGGCGGAGGCTCGTGACCATGCTCGGCAGGTGCTCGGCCGGGATGGCCTGGTGGAGGTCGAGTTCGATCGTGCCGTCGCCGGTGTCGGCGCGTTCGACCGCCGCGCCCGGGCCCCCGACCTCACTCAGCCGGGTCTGCCAGTACTGCGGATCGACGAACGCCGCGTGGACCGCAGCAGGCGGGGACGAGTAGTTCGCAGTGTGGTCGATAGGGCTGCCCATACGGGGCACGCTACCGTTTGCTGGTGCTTGATCCACGTACCAGGGCCCGGCTCGTCGAAACGGGAGCCACGGTGTCCGAGCAGGTGTCGCTGTCGGAATTCACGACCCTCCGGCTCGGTGGCCCCGCCCGGTATCTCGTCGAATGCACGTCCACCGCGTCGTTGATCGAGGTCGTGCGCCTGCTCGACGAGCAGGAAGTGCAGCTGCTGCTCCTCGCGGGTGGCTCCAACCTCGTGATCGGCGACGACGGCTTCGACGGCGTGGTGGTGCGTGTCGCGACCACCGGTGTCGACCTTCGCGACGACCACGTCCGGGTGGACGCGGGAGCCGAATGGGACGCCGTCGTCGCGGCCACCGTGGAGGCCGGCCTCGGCGGCCTCGAATGCCTGTCGGGCATCCCCGGCTCCACGGGAGCGACGCCGGTGCAGAACGTCGGCGCGTACGGCGTCGAGGTGGGCTCGATCCTGCGTCGCGTCCGCCTGTTCGACCGCGCCACCGGCCAGGACTCGTGGGCCGGCCCCGAGGCACTCGGTCTCGGCTACCGGACCAGCATCCTCAAGCACACCGACGCAGCGGTCGTCCTCGAGGTGGAACTGGACGTGCGGAGCGACGGTTCGTCCGCACCCCTCGCATACCGGGAGCTCGCTGTCGCGCTGGGTGCGGAGGAGGGCGAGCGCCGGCCGGCGGCGCAGGTACGCCAGCACGTGCTCGCGTTGCGCCGCAGCAAGGGCATGGTGCTCGACGCCGACGACCATGACACCTGGAGCGCCGGATCGTTCTTCACGAATCCCGTCGTCCCCGACGACCGCCTGCCGCAGGTGCTCGCGGCCATCGCGGCGAAGGTGGGGGAGGACGTGCGCATCCCGCAGTTCCCCGCGGACGGCGGCACCAAACTGTCGGCCGGATGGCTCATCGAGCGGGCCGGTTTCGTGAAGGGTTTCCCCGGCGCCGACGCACCGGCGCGGTTGTCGACGAAGCACACGCTGGCGCTCACCAACAGGGGAGCGGCATCGGCCGCGGACCTCGTGGCGCTGGCGCGGACGGTGCGCGACGGCGTCGAGGACGCCTTCGGGGTCCGTCTGCATCCCGAACCCGTCACCGTGAACTGCGTGATCTGACGGACGGCCCGCCCGTCGCCCCCGGTCGAACACCCCGAAGGCGGTGGCGGGATCGAGGACCAGCTCCCGCCCACCCACGGTGACCGTGACAGTACCGACGGGGGTGGGTGCGACAGCCTCGCCGCGCCCACCACCGCGGTGGGTCAGTCGGTGACGCGGTGGAACCGGCCGGCATTGGCCTGGTCGCGCGGCTTGACGATGATCTGGTCGAGGTTGACATGCGACGGCCGCGACGCGACGAAGCCGATGATGTCGGCGATGTCCTGGGCGACGAGCGGGGTGATGCCCTCGTACACCTTGTCGGCCCGATCCTTGTCGCCCTCGAAGCGCACCAGCGAGAACTCGGTCTCGACCGCGCCCGGCGCGACTTCGGTGAGGCGGACGGGCTGTCCGAGCAGTTCGCCGCGCAGCGTGCGGTGCAGCACGGCCTGCGCGTGCTTCGCCGAGGTGTAGCCGGCGCCGTTGTCGTAGGCCTCGAAGGCCGCGACCGAGGTGATGGTGACGATCAGGCCGTCGCCCGAGGCGATGAGCTTGGGGATCAGCGCCTTGGTGATGCGCATGGTGCCGATGACGTTGGTCTCCCACATCCAGCGCCAGTCGTCCTCGACGGCCTCGGCCACCGGTGCGAGTCCCTTGGCGCCACCGGCGTTGTTGACCAGCACGTCGACCCGCGGCAGCACCGTGGTGAAAGCGTCGACCGAATCCTCGTCGGTGACGTCGAGCTCGAGCGCGGTACCGCCGATCTCGTCGGCGAGCTTCTGCAGGCGGTCGAGGCGGCGTGCGCCCACCACGACGTGGAAGCCCTGTGCGGCGAGCGTGCGGGCGGTCGCCTCGCCGATTCCGGAGGAGGCTCCGGTGACGACGGCGACGCGGGAATCGGGAGAGATGCTCATGGGGGCAATCGTAGTGTCGGGCACCGGATGCCGCCGCACGTCCCGGCCTGCGAAGTCCTTTCCGTGCGGCTACCCTGCGGCGTATGACCACCACCCGCGGTCGATACAGTTCGGGCGAACAGACCCGGATCCGGCTCGTCGAAGCCGCTGAGCGACTCTTCGCCCGCAGTGGATACGACGGGGTCACCCTCGCCGACATCCGCAAGGCCGCCGGACAGCACAACTCGTCGGTGGTCGGTTACTACTTCGGCACCAAGGAGGGGTTGCTCGAGGCGGTCTTCTCCCACCGGTTGCTCGCCCTGCACTCCCAGCGGGAAGCGCTCCTCGCCGAGATGCTGCGGACGCGGGAGACCCTCTCGGTCCGCGACCTGCTGTGGGTGATCATCCGCCCCCTGGCCGGCACGCTCGGCCGCAACAACCACTACGTCGCCTTCCTCGACCGGCTGTCGAACCACGACCGGTTCGCCGAGTGCTTCCGCGTCACCGGACCGACGGGAACCGAGAGCGGCCGCCGGTCCGACACCGCGCTACGGACCCTGCTCGGGCCGTTGCCCGACGATATCGCCGGGCAGCGTCTGCGGCTGGTCTACTCCGGCACCGTCGGTGCGCTGGCGCGGTGTCACCGTGCAGGCGAATCACCCACCACGGCAGAACTCGCCGCACTCGTCGACGCGTGGGAGGCGTTGCTGCTCGCCCCGGTGTCGGCGGAGACCGCGGACGCACGCGGGGACGTGCAGGAAGATTTCCCACCGGATCGGTGAGGATTGGACACGACGCGGTTCGGGCGATAGTTTGAGCGACATGTCAGTCGGCCACGCCTCCGCACCGCGGGTCACCTATGTGACCGCCGCGCTGGGATCACGGCTGCCTCTGGCGCGCGAACTCTGTTGTCGCTGCTGCGGAAAGTAACTCCGCACCGATCCCGCCCTCGTTGTGCGGGTCCGTCTCCGATCATGTTCTCCACGTCGGGGTCTCGGTGCGTCGATCGTCTCCCGCCCGTTCTCCGGTCATCACGTCCGGATCAGCAGCCAAGGATCAGCGCCGTGTCGGTTCCCACTCTCTCGCCGTCCGTTTCCCTTCCCTCGCGGTCGTCCGCGCCCCGTCGCGCCGCCGGTTCCGCCGTCCGTGGATCCACGCGTGCGACGGTCGTCCGTCCCCGCACCTCCCGTGTGTCGAGCCCCGTCAGGATCGTTCCGCCGGACCTGCGTATCGCCGACGGCACCGGGGCGTCGGTCTTCCGTGTCGCCGCCAACCGTGGCCCCGTCTCGCGCGACGTGATCGCCAAGGTCACCGGTGCGAGCATCGCCACCGTCAATCGTCAGGTGTCGGCCCTGCTCTCGGCAGGTCTGCTGCGTGAGCGCGCCGACCTGACCGAACCCGGCGCGGTCGGCCGGCCGCGTGTTCCCGTCGAGGTCGACCACGAGCGGTACCTGACGGTCGGCATTCACATCGGTGCCGTCACCACCGGCATCGTCGCCAGCGACCTGCGCGGTCGCATCATCGGCGCCGTCGAGGTCCCCACGCCGACCGGCGACCAGGACGCCGCGCTCGCGTCGATCACCGCGAGCGCCAAGGCCTTCGTCGGACGGTGGCACCGCCGCGCCCCGTTGTGGGTCGGCGTCGCACTCGGCGGGCGGGTGGACTCGAACACCGCCGTCGTCACGCACCCGCGACTCGGCTGGGTCGACGCCCGGGTCGGCGCGATCGTCGGTGGCGGTATGGGGCTTCCGGTCTCGGTGGCCGCGCACGTCGAGGCGATGGCCGCCTCCGAACTGCTCCTCACCCCCGATCGCGACGCCCCCGAGGCCAAGGGCACCGGCCTGTACTTCTACGTTCGTGAGACGGCCGGTGTGGCAATCACTTTCGAGGGCAAGGTGCACACCCCTGCCGGCGGTCCGGGTTCGGTGACGCATTTCCCCACCGGTTCGTCGACCCGGTGCTCGTGCGGCGGCACGGGTTGCCTCGAGGCGACGGTGAGCGATCGGGCGGTCGTGCAGCGCGCGGTGGCCGAGGGCATCCTCGCCGACGGCGACAACACCATTCAGTCGCTCTACCGCCTCGCGCGCGGCGGTTCCGAGGCCGCCCACGGTCTGCTCGTCGAGCGGGCCACCGTGCTCGGCCGCACCGTCGGAATGCTGCGCGACCTGTTCAATCCCGACCGTGTGATTCTCGGCGGACAGGCCTTCACCGAGTACCCGGCCGCGGTTCCGCACGTCGCCCGCGCGTTCGCCGCGTCGACCACCCTGCCGCGCAAGGACATCCGCATCACCGGCTTCGGCAACCGGGTGCAGGCCCACGCCGCGGGTGTCGTCTCGCTCAGCTCGTTGTTCTCGGATCCGATCGCGGCGATGAAGCGCACCGAACTCTGAGCGATCCCGTCGGATTCACACGCTCGGTGGGGCGTCCGTCGCGTCCGCAGCGGCGCCCCGCCGGTCGAGTTCCGCCCGGGCCCGGTCCAGCCCGCCGTGTTCGAGTGCGGCCGAGTGCGATTCGTCGGCCCACACCAGTTTCCCCCGTTCGTGGACCGTCACGGTCATGCGACCGCCGAGATGTTCGATCGAACCGGCGACGTTCCGTCGTTCCGCGGGCACGGGGACCGGCAGGACGTGTGCCGCTCCGAGGGGTGAACTTCCCGAGATCTCCACGCTCCAGCGGGCATTGCGGCCGCGCAGGTGCCAGCTCTCGTCGGTGACCGTCGCCCGGACCGGGGATGTGACGGGATTGCCCAGCCGCACGATGCGCCCGTCGGGTAGTGCGACGACGACCGCCGTGACCTCCGTGTGCAGCGGACCCGAATGCACCTGCCCGCCTGCGAACGCCACACACGCCTGCGGGTCGGCGAATCCCTGCGCCTGACCCCACCACCACGACTCGGGGAAACCGCCCTTGCCCCAGTTCTTCTCGCCGTAGACCTGGGCGCCGGTCAGATCCCACTTCTCGTCGCCGAGGATCGCGTGCCCTTCCACCCGGCCGCCGAGCAGCCAGGAATGCCAGTACTGGTTGAGACCGGGGACGGAATGGAACACGCTCGACGCGCCGAAGCGGCGTCGCGGCCAGAGCCACAGATCCGACAACCGGATGTCGAGACGGGCGTCGTCGCCGAGATCCATCCACACGCGTTCGCTGTCGCCGCAGAAGACGTCGCCGGCCGATGCGCCGAGCCGATCGGGATCGGAAGCGGCCACCGGATGCGCGGCGGTGCGCAGGAAACCCCCGGGATGGGCGGCCAGACCGAGCGTCGCCCAGTGCGAGCCGGGCCCTCCCGAGTCGTCCGCACGGTTTACCCCGCACAGAGCGATGACGACGCGGCCGGTTCCGGGCTGGGTGAAGCGCCAGAAGTAACCCTCCATCGCGACGCCGTGCGCGGCGAGCGGATTCCCGAAGGGCAGATCCGCTCCCGACGCGCGGTAGCGGGTCCACAGACTCCTCGGAGAGAGATCCTTCGGTGAGAGCCGTCCGTGTCGTTCGTGCACCGCCATGCCCGCTCCGTTCCGTGGATCCGTCCTGTCCGTTCTCCGGATGTACCCAGCATGGCCGTTCCCGTCACGGAACGTGCGGAATCGGGCAGCGATGTGCGGACGCGGGGGAGGTACCTTCACCTCGCGTGGTCGGTCGGCCATAACGTTGACCGGACCGGATCGGACCGAAGAGAACGCGAGAAGTACGTGACAGGAGAGAAGGGCGGCTCGTACCGCGAGTTGTTCGCAGCGCCGGGTGCAGCCGCGTTCTGCCTGGCGGGATTCGTGGCGCGACTGCCGATCGCGATGGTCGGGATCGGCATCGTCACGATGTTCTCCCAGCTCGAGGGGAACTATGCGGTCGGGGGCGCACTGTCCGCGGTGTTCGCGCTGTCGTACGCCGTGCTCACCCCGCTCGTCTCCCGCGCGGTCGACCGGTACGGCCAGCGACGGGTCCTGCCCACGGCGGCGGCCGTCAGTGCGGTCGCCACCCTCGCGATGCTCGCGGGCGTCCGGTTCGAGGTGCCCACGGTGTGGCTGTTCGTCTGCGGGATCCCGGCGGGACTCATGCCCACGATCGGCGCGATGGTGCGGGCGCGGTGGACACAGCTCTACGGCGGCACCCCGCGACTGCGCACCGCCTTCGCGCTCGAAGCGGTGGTCGACGAGGTGTGCTTCATCGTCGGCCCCGTCCTGTCGGTGGGCCTGAGCGTGGCGGTCTTCCCCGAGGCCGGCCCGCTGCTCGGCGCGGTCCTGCTGCTCGTCGGCACCCTTGCCCTTGCGGCGCTGCGCAGCACGGAGCCTCCCGTGCAACCGCACACCGACGACCGTGCGCGGACGAACATCCTGCGCATGCCCGTCCTCCTGTCGATCGTCGTGGTGATGGTCGCGATGGGTGTGGTCTTCGGCGTGATCGATGTCGCAGCCGTCGCGTTCACGGCCGAACAGAACTCTCCGGGCTCGGCCACCTTCGCGCTCGCACTGTTCGCGACGGGTTCGGCGATGAGCGGCCTGATCTTCGGTAGCCGGGTGGGATCGAGTGCTCCGACCCGCCAGTTGTTCGTCGCCACCGGCACTCTCGCCGTCCTGCTGTGCCCGTTGCTGCTCGCCGGTTCGGTGCCGATGCTCACGGTGCTGTACTTCGTTGCCGGATGCGCGATCTCGCCCATCATGATCGTGGCGACGTCGCTGACGCAGCAGATCGTGCCGCCCGACCGGCTCACCGAGAGCATCACGTGGACGGTCGCGGGTCTCGGCGTCGGCGTCGCCGCAGGTTCGGCGCTGGTGGGACAGGTCATCGACCGGACCGATGCCGGCACCGGATATCTCGTGGCGGTCGCCGCGGGCATCCTCGCGGTCACCTGTGCCGGCGGGATCCATGTGCAAGCACGGTTAGAGTGACGCGCATGGCAGTTCGTGAAGTGGCCGGTATCGACGGCACCTCCCTCGTCTATCGCACATTCGGCTCCGAGACGGCACCGGTTCTGGTGCTGCTCCACGGGTGGGCGCAGTCGTCGCGGTGCTGGGGCGACGGGGTCCTCGACGCACTCGCCCGCGACTTCCGTGTCGTCGCCGTCGACCTGCGCGGACACGGTTATTCGCAGGCTCCCGAGACCGGATACGCCGATCGCAGTCTGTGGGCCGGCGACCTCGCCGCGGTGCTCGCCGCCGAGAACGTCTCCGAGACGAACCCGGCGGTGCTGCTCGGTTGGTCGTACGGCGGCCTGGTGATCTGCGACTATCTCGCCGAACGCGGCGCGGGAGCCGTCGCCGGCCTGGTCCTCGTGGGTGCCATCACGAGCATCGGCCGTGGCGAGAAGGGCGGACGCGTCGGTGCCTCGATGCGTGCCGCGATCCCCGCCGCGATGTCGGAGGACCCGAAGGAAGCGGTGCGCGCGCTCGGCTCCTTCGGTAACGCCCTCACCGGTCCCGTCGTCGAGGGCAGCGCTCTCCTCGAAGGCAAGGGCGCGGTGTCGCAGGCCTTGTTCGGTGCGAGCCTGTGCACCCCGCCCCGCGTCCGTGCGGCGCTGTTCGACCGGGCGGTGGGCAACGACGACCTGCTCGCCGACCTGGACGTGCCGGTTCTCCTCCTGCACGGCGACGCCGACTCGGTCGTCGACGTCTCCGCGGCGCACCACGCGGCGTCGCTGCTGCGACGCGCCACGACCTCGATCTGGGAGGGCGTCGACCACGGTCCGTTCGTCGAAGATCCCCACCGGTTCGTGTCGGAGGTCGGAGAGTTCGCTCGCACCGCGACGGCGGAGGCGGCGACACGCGAAGATCGGCAGCAGGGCAGTATGGAGGGGTGACGTCCCAGCCCAGCCGCCCGCACCGCGTGGCCGTGATCTCGGTCCACACCTCGCCGCTGGCGCAGCCCGGAACCGGGGACGCAGGCGGTATGAACGTGTACGTCCTGCAGACCGCCGTCGAGCTCGCGCGTCGCGGCGTCGAAGTCGAGATCTTCACCCGCGCGACCTCGTCGGCCGATCCGGCCGTCCAGCAGGCCGCGCCCGGGGTGCTCGTCCGCAACATCGAGGCCGGCCCCTTCGAAGGCCTCGACAAACACGACCTGCCGACGCAGCTGTGCGCTTTCGCCGCCGGCGTGCTGCGCGAGGAGGCACGGCACCCGCAGGGCTACTACGACCTGGTGCACTCGCACTACTGGTTGTCGGGGCAGGTCGGCTGGCTCGCCCGCGACCGCTGGGGTGTGCCGCTCGTGCACACCGCCCACACGCTCGCCGCGGTGAAGAACGCCTCGCTCGCCGAGGGCGACACCCCCGAACCCGCAGCCCGGCAGATCGGGGAACAGCAGGTCGTCGCGGAGTCCGACCGCCTGGTGGCCAACACCGCCGACGAAGCGGGGCAGCTCGAACGCATCTACGGGGCCGATCCCGCGAAGATCGACGTCGTCGCACCGGGCGCCGACCTGAACCGCTACCGGCCCGGCGACCGCGCGGCCGCCCGCGCCGAACTCGGACTCGACCCGCGCGAGACCGTCGTGGCGTTCGTGGGCCGCATCCAGCCGCTCAAGGCCCCCGACGTGCTGCTCGAGGCCGCTGCGCGGGCACTCGCCGACGATCCCGGCATGCCGCTGCGGGTCCTCGTGGTGGGAGGTCCCTCGGGAACGGGTCTCGAGCGCCCCGACGCGCTCATCGAACTCGCGTCCGCACTGGGCATAGCGTCGCGGGTCACCTTCCTCCCGCCGCAGCCGCCGGACCGTCTCGTCCAGGTCTACCGGGCTTCGGATCTCGTTGCGGTGCCGAGCTATTCGGAGTCCTTCGGTCTCGTCGCAATCGAGGCGCAGGCTTGCGGCACGCCCGTGCTGGCCGCGAACGTCGGGGGTCTCGGCGTCGCCGTGCGCGACGGGGAGACCGGCATGCTCGTCGACGGGCACCGCATCGACGACTGGGCGACGGCGTTGCGTTCGCTCGTCGGCGATCCGGATCGTCTCGCCCGGTTCGCGGCGACCGCGCCCGTGCATGCGGAGTCCTTCTCGTGGGAACACACCGCGGAAGGACTGCTCGACAGCTATCGGCGGGCCGGGATGCGCCGCAACCGCACCTTCGGTACCGGTGAGCATTCGCTGCGACGGCAGCGTGGAGTGTGGAAGTTGCGACGGACGAGGGGAGTCACGGCATGAGCGACCGGCTCATCGAACTGATCGAATCCACGCTGCGCGATCGCGAGCTCGAGTTCTCCGTCAAGGAGGGCGGGCACTTCGTCGTCGAGCTCCCGGGCGAGAAGAAGCTCAAGACGACCACGCTGCTCAGCGTCGGACAGCACGGTGTGCGGGTCGAGGCGTTCGTGTGCCGCAAGCCGGACGAGAACTTCGAATCGGTGTACCGCTACCTGCTGCGTCGCAACCGTCGCCTGTACGGCGTGGCGTACACGCTCGACAAGGTCGGCGACATCTATCTGGTGGGACGCATCGCCGCGCACGCGTTGACCCCCGAGGAGATCGACGCGGTCCTCGGGCAGGTCCTCGAGGCGGCGGACCACGACTTCAACATCATCCTCGGTATCGGGTTCATCACGTCCATCAAGCGCGAATGGGAGTGGCGGGTCTCGCGGGGCGAACCGTTGCGCAATCTCGAGCCGTTCCGTCACCTCATCGAGGAGGAGACCGGCACGCCGTTCGAGCCCGATGTGGACGACGACGAACCCGGGGATCGGCGCGAAGCGAACGGGTGACGGCGTTGCCGGACACCGTTATCTCCCCGTGAACATGTCCGGTTGGAGAGGTCTGCACGGCCGTATGGTGTGACCATTCCCACAATCGAAATCCGCTGAAAACGTCCGGGAAACGGTGCGTTCCCACGAAGCGACCTGGGGTTTTGTCGATCGCCGGTCCGGTTTCTCGCACAGCCGTACCGGAAAATCGAACCGTGACCTCGCCGTGATGAACCCTTACCGTCGATGTAGGCCCGATACCGACGGGCTTTACACACCGGCCCCGCAGCCGCTCGTTCCACCCCCGCGGGATTGTCGGATCCACAATCTGCCGAGGGGTGGAGCGAGAGAGCGACCGGGCGTGCGCCAGCACCGCACCGCGTTGCCGGCACCGACCGTCCAGCCCACATGTGGCGGACCCGTTGCGTCGGGGGCCTCGCAAGCAGCCGGAAAGGAATCATCCACATGGCAAAGTTCACGATCAAGCGCGCCCTGGGCACCCTCGCTGCCTCCACTGCACTCGTTGCGACCCCGTTCGCTCTGGGTGCCGGTACCGCCAATGCCGCATCCGGTAACTGGGATGCCGTCGCACAGTGCGAGAGCGGTGGTAACTGGGCGATCAACACCGGTAACGGCTACTACGGCGGTCTGCAGTTCTCGCAGAGCACCTGGGAGGCCTACGGTGGCTCGGGAACCGCGAACAACGCGTCGCGCGAGGAACAGATCCGCGTCGCCGAGAACGTCCTCGCCGGACAGGGCGTCGGTGCATGGCCGGTCTGCGGTCAGTACCTCTGACCGCAGCGCCCTCCGGGGTAGCGAGCGCAGCTCACACGCCATCGTGAGTGCAGCTCCAGCAGCTTCACAAACCCCGCGTGCGATCCGTCGCACGCGGGGTTCGTGCTTTCCGGCAGGGGAATCGCGCCGGGAACGGTATCCTCGCAATCCCCACACAGCGTGTGTGACGGGCTTCATAGCCGCTGCGGTAGTGTGAACTCGACCGAAAGTCGGCACGGCGTGCCAGCAGAATCCTCGGAGGATGAGTAATGAGTTTCCGCAGTCCCTTTCCCGACGTGGACATCCCGGCATCGAGTGTCTACGACTTCCTGTTCGGTTCGCTCGACGAGTCCGAGCTCGATCGACCCGCGCTGATCGACGGCGCGTCCGGCACGGTGACGGACTACCGCACGCTCGTGGCCCACATCGACGCCGTCGCCGGAGCGCTGGCCGCCCGGGGCATCGGTGTGGGGAAGGTCGTCGGGCTGCTCGCACCCAACGTGCCGGCCTTCGCCTCGGTCTTCCACGGCATCCTGAGGTCCGGCGCCACCGCGACCACGATCAACGCTCTCTACACGGCCGGGGAGATCTCGAAGCAGCTCGACGACTCGGGGGCCGTGGCACTGTTCACGGTGTCCCCGTTCCTGCCGCAGGCGAAGGAGGCCGCCGCGGCCGCCGGGATCCCCGATGAGCTGCTCTTCGTGCTCGACGGGGCCGAGGGCCATCCGTCCCTGCGCGACGTGCTCACCGAGGGGTCACCGGCTCCCGCGGTCGAATTCGATCCGGCCACCCACCTCGCGGTACTGCCGTATTCCTCGGGCACGACCGGCCGGCCCAAGGGCGTGATGCTCACGCACCGTAATCTCGTCGCGAACGTCTGCCAGATCACCCCGCGGATGGGTATCGCCGCCGACGACCGCGTGCTCGCACTGCTGCCGTTCTTCCACATCTACGGCATGACGGTGCTGCTGAACGCCGCGCTGTACAACCGCGCGTCGCTGGTGACGATGCCGAAGTTCGACCTCGTCGACTTCCTCACCTACATCTCGGAACACAAGTGCACGTACGTGTTCATCGCGCCGCCGGTCGCGGTCGCGCTCGCCAAGCACCCCCTCGTCGACCAGTACGACCTGTCGAGCGTGCACACGGTCTTCTCCGGTGCCGCACCGCTCGACAAGGAACTCGCCGGATCCGTCGTGAAGCGCCTGGGCTGCAACGTCCGGCAGGGATACGGCATGTCGGAGATGTCGCCCGTGTCGCACGCAATTCCCTTCGAGGACAACGAGACCGAACTCGATTCGGTGGGTCCGACGATCGCGAACATGGAATGTAAGATCGTCGATCCCGCGACCGGTGAGGAAGTCGAATATCCCACCGGCGACGGCGTTTCGGCGCCCGGCGAACTGTGGTGCAAGGGGCCGAACGTCATGGTCGGTTATCTCGGCAATCCCGAGGCCACGGCCGACACCCTCGACGATGACGGCTTCCTCCACACCGGCGACATCGCCACGGTCGACGGGAAAGGTGCCGTCCGGATCGTCGACAGGCTCAAGGAACTCATCAAGTACAAGGGCTACCAGGTGCCGCCGGCCGAGCTCGAGGCTCTGCTGCTCACGCACCCGCAGATCGCCGACGCCGCGGTGATCGGCGTCCGCGACGACGAGGGCGAGGAGGTCCCGAAGGCCTTCGTCGTCCGGCAGCCGGATTCGACGATCGACGAGGACGAGGTCATCGACTTCGTGGCCGCGCGGGTCGCGCCGCACAAGAAGGTCCGCCAGGTCGAGTTCATCGACACGGTGCCGAAATCCTCTGCGGGCAAGATTCTTCGGAAGGATCTGCGCGCCCTGAACGCCTGACGGGCGCACCGGCGACGTGTGGATCCCCGGGAGATCGTGTGTCTCCCGGGGATGCCGCTGTCCGGCCCCTGCTACGGAACCGCCGGGCCTCGACCTCTCGGGCCGTGGAGGACCCTGCCCGATCAGGCGAGCATGTGCGGTTGTCCCGCTCGGTACCGGTCGGCGTTGATGCGCCGCAAGGGTTCCAGTTCGGGCGGTTCGTGCAACTTGTACAGTGCCGGCGGTGCGGCGGGGGAGCCCGCAGTCTGGAGCAACGCACCCACCGCCACCCGCGCCGATTCGTTCGCGCTCTCCATCGTCGCGAGGTCGATGTCGTTGCGGACGTAGTCGCCCGCGAGGAACAGGTTCGGGATCGCGGTGTGTGCCTCGGGCCGGTTCGCGAGCGACCCCGCGGTGTTGATGAGCAGCGGGTGTCGTTGGTGACGCCACCGGCTCCCCACTTCACGCCGGGATCGAGGAACCACGAGGCGATGTCGTTCTCGTCGATCGCGCCCGTCCCGGGCAGATCGAGGCGGCCGCCTGCCGCGGTGCCGGGGGAGGGGATGCTGCGCGCCTTGCCGCCGAGCGCGGTCGGCTCGAAGACGGTGACCTCGAAGCCGCGTCCGATCAACTCGTGCGCGGCGGCCGGTCCGGCCATCCCGCCGCCGAGGATCGCGACCCGGCGTCCGCCGGAGTGCACCGCCGGTGCGCGGCGGCTCGGCTGTGCGCCCGCCGTGACCGGCAGGGCTGCGGCCCCGAGCGCGCCGAGCGCGCCGAGCGCGCCGAGCGCGCCGAGGGCGGTGAGGACGGTGCGGCGGGACATGCGTCCGTCGGGCTGCGGACCCCGGTGTGGCTGCGGACCCCGGTGTGACATCGAATCCCGTGTGTGTCGGTGACGACGAACTGTGGTGCGCGGCGCCGACTCCCGCGTTCCTGGCAACGTACATTGTCAGATATGGCCCACGATCGGGGGCGCCCGTGGCGAAATCCCCATCCGTGCATGTCAGGATTGGGTCATGACTATCGGAACACTTGTTCTGCTCCGCCACGGCGAGAGCGAATGGAATGCGATGAACCTGTTCACCGGCTGGGTGGACGTGCATCTGACCGACAAGGGGATCGCCGAGGGCAAGCGGGCCGGTGCCCTCCTCGCCGAGCACAATGTGCTTCCCGACGTCTCCTACACCTCCCTGCTGCGCCGCGCGATCAGCACCGCCAACTTCGCGCTCGACGCCGCCGACCGGCACTGGATCCCCGTCATCCGCGACTGGCGTCTCAACGAACGCCACTACGGCGCGCTCCAGGGCAAGAACAAGTCCGAGATCAAGGACGAGTTCGGCGAGGAGCAGTTCATGCTGTGGCGTCGCAGCTACGACACCCCGCCGCCGCCGATCGAGCCGGGTTCGAAGTACAGCCAGGACGCCGACCCGCGCTACGCCGACGTCGACGAGGTTCCCCTCACGGAGTGCCTGAAGGACGTCGTCGCCCGTTTGATCCCGTACTGGGAGTCGACGATCTCCCAGGACCTGCTCGCGGGCAAGACCGTGCTCGTCACCGCGCACGGCAACTCGTTGCGCGCGCTCGTCAAGCACCTCGACGGGATCTCCGACGACGACATCGCGGGCCTGAACATTCCGACGGGCATCCCGCTGCGCTACGACCTCGACGAGAACCTGCGCCCGCTGAACCCGGGTGGCACCTATCTCGACCCCGAGGCCGCAGCTGCCGGTGCGGCGGCGGTCGCGAACCAGGGCGCCAAGTAGCAGCCTCACGGAAGCGAGATCCGACCCCGTTGCCGTTCGGTGACGGGGTCGGTTCGTTCGTGCAGGTCCGTCGCAGAGTGGTCCGTTCTGGGCGAACAAAGGGTGAACAACACTCCAACATCCGAAAAATGGGGTGTGACGTGCGGGAAATGCCGTCGACCCGCTGTTCGGTGGGGTACCGGTGTCATTACGATTCGAAGTGTGAGTGTTACGCAGGCCGTGTTGCTGGCCGTGGTCGCAGCGGTCCTCGGCGGGATCGTCACCGTCGCCGCCGGGAGGCTGGTGCAGCGCCGGGCCCACGGTAGCGACCAAGCCGACCTCACGATGTTCGACGTGCTCGACCGGGTCGTGCACGGGGCGTCGACCGGTATCGCGGTGGTCGACAAGTTCCACGACGTCGTCCTGTCGAACCCGCGCGCCGAGGAACTCGGCCTCGTTCGCAACCGGCAGATCGACGACCGGGCCTGGGCGGCCGCCTGCCAGGTGCTCGAGAAGAGGAAGCCGATCGAACTCGACCTGGGCGCGAAGGCATTGCTCGGCCGCGAGCCCGTCGCGGTGCGCTGCACCGTCCGGCTGCTGCTCGACCAGGATCCGCGCTTCGTCGTGCTCTACGCCTTCGACGACTCCGAGCACGTCCGCATGGAGGCCACCCGGCGCGATTTCGTGGCCAACATCAGCCACGAACTGAAGACCCCCGTCGGCGCGATGGCGTTGCTCGCGGAGGCGCTGCTCGAATCCGTCGACGATCCCGAGACCGTCCGCCACTTCGGCGAACGGGTCCAACGCGAGGCGACGCGCCTCGGCAACATGGTGACCGAACTGATCGCCCTCTCGAAGCTCCAGGGTGCCGAGAAACTGCCCGATCTCGAGGTCGTGGACGTCGACGACGTCGTCGACGAGGCTCTCGACCGCACGCGCCTGACCGCCGAGAACGCCTCGATCACCATCAGCACCGACCGGCCGAGCGGTCTCGAGATCCTCGGCGACCGAACGCTGCTCGTCAGCGCCCTCACCAACCTCATCGAGAACGCGATCGCCTACTCCCCGGCCGGCTCACCGGTGACCATCAGCAGGTCGCTGCGCGACGGCAAGGTCGCTATGGCCGTCACCGACCGGGGGATCGGTATCGCCAAGGAGGACCAGGAGCGGGTCTTCGAGCGCTTCTTCCGCGTCGACAAGGCCCGGTCGCGGGCCACCGGAGGCACCGGCCTCGGGCTGGCCATCGTCAAGCACGTCGCTGCGAACCATCACGGCGAGATCACCCTGTGGAGCAAGCCCGGTACCGGCTCCACCTTCACCCTCCTCGTCCCGGCCCACGTCGAGGACGCCGAGGACGACGAGAACCACACCGCCGACCGCACCGAGAAGGTGGTCGGATCGTGACGCAGACCCCACCCGGGTTCCCGGGCGGACGGATATCGAGAAACAGACGGAGGACCAGCTCGTGACGCGTGTGCTGATCGTCGAGGACGAGGAATCGTTGGCGGATCCGCTCGCCTTCCTGCTGCGGAAGGAGGGGTTCGAGACGACCATCGCCGGCGACGGCCCCTCGGCCCTCGCCGAGTTCGACCGGGAGGGCGCCGACATCGTCCTGCTCGACCTGATGCTCCCCGGGATGAGCGGCACCGACGTGTGCAAGCAGTTGCGGACCCGCTCGGGTGTGCCGGTCATCATGGTCACCGCTCGCGACAGTGAGATCGACAAGGTCGTCGGGCTCGAACTCGGCGCCGACGACTACGTCACCAAGCCGTACTCGGCGCGTGAACTCATCGCCCGGATCCGTGCGGTCCTGCGGCGCGGGGCCGACACCGAGAGCGAGGTAGCGGCGGACGACGGACTGCTCGAGGCCGGACCCGTGCGGATGGACGTCGACCGTCACGTCGTGCACGTCAACGGTGAGCCGGTTGCCATGCCGCTCAAGGAATTCGACCTGCTCGAATATCTCCTGCGGAACTCCGGGCGGGTGCTCACCCGCGGACAGCTCATCGACCGGGTGTGGGGCGCCGACTACGTCGGCGACACCAAGACCCTCGACGTCCACGTCAAGCGTCTGCGCTCGAAGATCGAGGAGGATCCGGCCAAGCCGCGTCACCTCGTGACGGTGCGCGGTCTGGGTTACAAGCTCGAGGCCTGATCGGAGCCGGCATCGGAGCCCGCCTGTGCTGCCGACGTCGCGGGATGGATCGCGATCAGACCCAGTCCCTGGCGTCGCCGGCACAGGCGCGCGAGCTCGTCGTAGGCCGCCGCACCGAGGAGTTCGGTGAGCTCGGGGGCGTACGACTGCCAGACCGGACGCTCGCCGACGTGCGCGTCGGGAGAGCCCGAGCAGTACCAGTCGAGGTCGTGCCCACCCTCACCCCAGCCGCGTCGGTCGTACTCGGTGATGACCGTGCGCAGGATCTCGGTGCCGTCGGGACGCTCGACCCAGTCCTGGGTGCGGCGGATCGGGAGCTGCCAGCATACGTCCGGCTTCATCTCGAGCGGTTCGATGCCGCGTCGCAACGCCATGGTGTGGAGGGCACAGCCCTGGCCGCCCTCGAATCCGGGACGGTTCAGGAAGATGCACGCACCCTTGTAGCGGCGGGTGCGCAGGGCGGGCTCGTCGTCGATCTCGTCCTCTTCGAGGTAGCCCTTCTTGCCCAGGCCCTTGTCCATGAACTGCCAATCGGCCGGCGTGAGGTGTTTCACTGCCTTCGCCAGCTTCTGGCGATCGTCGTCGTCGGACAGGAACGCACCGTGCGAGCAGCACCCGTCGTCGGGTCGCTCGGCGATGATGCCCTGGCACGCCGGAGTGCCGAACACGCAGGTCCACCGCGAGAGCAGCCATGTCATGTCTGCGGCGATGACGTGTTCGTCGTTGTCGGGGTCGGTGAACTCCACCCATTCCCGAGGAAAGTCGAGAGGGACTTCCGGGGCCGGGTCGAGTTTGTGTGGGGCATGGGACATACCTGCTGTCACAGGTCCCGACGGTAGACCCAGTACCGTATTGATGTGCGCTTAGGGGTACTCGACGTCGGAAGCAACACCGTTCACCTGTTGGTGGTGGACGCCCATCGTGGTGGGCACCCCACGCCGATGAGTTCGACGAAGGCCACGCTGCGGCTGTCCGAGAACATGGACGACAACGGCGACATCACCTCCAACGGCGCCGATCGGCTCGTCGAGACCGCCGCCGAATTCGCCAGCATCGCCCGCACCTCGGGATGCGGCGAGCTCATGGCGTTCGCGACGTCCGCGGTGCGCGACGCCGGCAACTCCGAGGCCGTCCTCGAGCGGGTGCGCCGGGAGGCCGGGGTGTCGCTGGACGTGCTCTCCGGCGAGGACGAGGCGCGGCTGACCTTCCTCGCGGTGCGCCGCTGGTACGGCTGGAGCGCCGGAAACATCCTCGACCTCGACATCGGCGGTGGATCGCTCGAGCTCACCTTCGGTGGCGACGAGGACCCCGAGATCGCCTACTCGCTCCAGCTCGGTGCGGGACGGCTCACCCGCGACTGGTTCCGTGAGGACCCGCCCGGCAAGCGCCGGATCTCGGCGCTGCGCGACTGGCTCGACGCCGAACTCGCCGAGCCGGCGAAGGCCATACGCAACGCGGGCGACCCCGACCTGTGTGTGGGCACCTCCAAGACCTTCCGGACCCTCGCCCGCCTGACCGGCGCGGCCCCCTCGTCCGCCGGCCTGCGGGTACAACGGACCCTGACGGCCAGCGGACTGCGCCAGCTCATCGCCTTCATCTCCCGGATGACCACGGCCGACCGCGCAGAACTCGAAGGCGTCAGCTCGGACCGGTCCGAGCAACTCGTCGCCGGCGCCCTCGTCGCGGAGGCGAGCATGCGTGCCCTCGGAGTGGAGACGCTGCAGATCTGCCCGTGGGCGTTGCGCGAAGGCCTGATTCTTCGGAAGCTCGATACGGATATGGGTGGCGAACTGGTGGTGGCAACCGGATGAGCGAGAATCGCAGCAACGACACGGGGCAGATCTCCGTGGCCGAGCTGTTGGCGCGTAACGGCCAGAAGGTGGGAACACGGGCCGGGGGACGACGCCGACGAGGTGCGAGCGGCGGCATCTCCGTCGCTGAACTGACGGGTGAGATCCCGATCACCCGCGCAGACAGCAAGGTCGAGCGGAATACCCCGACCGATGCGGAAAGCGCTGCCGGGCAGGCGGATTCGTCGTCCTCGACGGCTGCTGTCGAGGCGGAGACCCCGCCGAAGGCCGTCCCGGCGCCACGCAAGGTCGAGACCCCGAAGCTAGAGACGCCGAAGGCGGCGACCTTCGCGCTGTCCGACATCGAGAAGACCACCGTGACCCCGCGGGTTGCCGTCGAGACGAAGACGCCGCCGGTGAAGACCGGAACGAGCACGCCTGCCGTCACGAAGACGCCGCCTGCCGCGAAAACACCACCCACTGCGAAGGCGCCGTCCGGCCCGGCGGCGAAGGTGCCTGCAGCCGCGGATGAAGTGTCGAAGACGGACACGGTGTCGAAGACGGACACGGTGTCGAAGACGGACACGGTGTCGAAGACGGCCGCATCGACGAAGGCAGCGTCCAAGGCGGCGCCGCCCAAGATCGAGTCGCCGACCGAGGTCATCCGTCCCGAGGCGCTTCCCCGGCGCGCGCGGGCGCATCTCGGAGCGGCAGCGCCCGGCTCGCAGTCCGGTGAAGGAGCAGCGGTCGCCGACAAGAAGGCGGACAAGAAGTCCGAGAAGGCGAGCGTCCCGGCGGTGTCGGTGCGCAAGGCCGACGTCGCCGAACCGCGACTACTGTCCGGCCCCGCCAGCGACCTGCAGGGCACCGGTTCCGACGCCGACGACTCGACCGACACCATCGGTGCTGCGGGTGCCGCGCCCGACGCTTCGAAGGGAGTGGCATCGTCGCGGTCGCGGAAGTCCCGCGGCAAGGGTGGGAAGGCGACGTCCGACGCCGCCGACGACTCGGCACGGAAGAGTGCGGACGACGAGTCCGCCGACGCGGAGCAGGGCAGTGGCCTCAAGCAATGGGCGTTGCTGATCGGCGAGAGCGTCGCCGCGATCGTCGCGGGCGGATTGCTCTTCAAGGGCTTCGAGCGGTTGTGGGACCTCATGCCGTGGGTCGCCTTCGCGCTCGCGCTGCTGGTGATCGTGGGCCTGGTCGCGCTGGTGCGTGTCCTGCGGCGCACCGACGACATCACGAGTCAGCTCATCGCGCTCGCGGTGGGAGCATTCGTGGCCTTCGGGCCGCTGTTGTTCCTGCTGCCCGGGTGAGCCGATGCCGACCGCGCAGGGAATCCGGGTAGGGCTGTCCACCGCTTCGGTCTATCCGGAGAACACCGAAGCGGCGTTCCGCTTCGCGGCCGATCTCGGTTTCGACGGGGTCGAGCTGATGGTGTGGGCCGAACCGGTGAGCCAGGACCCCACCTCGGTGGAGCGTCTGGTCCGCGAGTACGGCGTGCCGGTGCTCGCCGTGCACGTGCCGTGTCTGCTGATCTCGCAGCGCGTGTGGGGATCCGATCCCGCCGCCAAGCTCGACCGTTCGGTGCGTGTCGCCGAGATCCTCGGTGCGGAGACCGTCGTGGTCCATCCGCCCTTCCGGTGGCAGCGTCGCTATGCGGAGGGATTCTCCGACCAGGTCGCGGCGCTCGAGGCCGACAGCCACGTGGTGCTCGCGGTCGAGAACATGTACCCGATGAGGGCCGACGTCGTCTTCGGCGGTCGTGATCGCGGCGCCGAACGTCTGCGCCGGCGCGGTCCCGGCCGCGCGGTCTCGGCCTACAGCCCGTCGCTCGACCCCACCGACACCGGTTTCGCGCACTACACGCTCGACCTGTCGCACACCGCGACCGCGGGGGCCGACGCCCTCGCGCTCGCGGATCGGATGGGGGAGGGGCTCGCCCACCTCCATCTCGCCGACGGCCGGGGCTCCTCGCTCGACGAACACCTCGTCCCGGGAACGGGCACGCAGCCGTGTGCGGACGTGTGCCGCCGGCTCGCCGCGAGCGACTTCGGCGGGCACGTGGTGCTCGAGATCAGCACCCAGAGCGCACGGACGCGTGCGGAGCGCGCCGGGATGCTGGCGCGTTCGCTGGCCTTCGCTCGCACGCACCTGGATCGCTCGGCGACGCGCGCGATCACCGCCGGCCCCGAGAGTCCCCGGCACACGGACATCGCGCGCGTCCCCGCCTCAGAGGGCAGCGATTCCGGCGGCGAGCACGGCGACGCCTGAGATCAGCACGCCCGCGGTGAGGGAGACGGCGCCGAGCCGGACCGCCGCGAACATCCGGTCGGGCCGCGTCGGATCGGGCCCGAGCACCGACAGGAAGAAGCCTGCCGGGATCAGGATCGCGGCGACGAGCACGGCGATGGCGCCGGCCGCCGACCAACCGGGTGATGCGCCCACGACGTGCGTGAGAACGGCGATGAGCAGCCCGAGGGTGACGAGTACTCCAGCGTGGGCGTGACCGGCACGGAAGAACGTCTTCTGCAGGTCGTTGGTGGGTACGCCGCCCGAGGCGACGCGTAGCAGGAAGGTGCCTCCGAAGGCGATGCCTGCGACGGTGAGCACGGTGCTCCCGAGAACGATGGTCACGAGCGGATGCATGAGGGCCTCCTCGGCCGGTACTCCGTGACTGGATACTACAACTATCCAATACTGGATAGTTGTAGTATCCGGTGTCGAGGAGCGGAGGTGATCGGTGCGTATCTCGGAACTCGCCGAGCGTTGCGGCATACCGCTGCCGACGGCGAAGTACTACCTGCGCGAGGGGCTGCTCATGCCGGGCGTGGCGACGAGCGTCACCTCGGCGACCTACGACGACCGGCACGTGCGGCGCATGGGTCTGGTCCGGTCACTCGCCGCGCAGGGTCTGCCCCTCGAGAAGATCAAGACCGTCGTGGATCTCGTCGACAATCCCCGCGACGACCTCTTCGTCGAACTCGGCCACGCCATCGCCGCGCTGCCACCCTACGTCGAGGACTCGGCCGGTCCCGGCTATCCCCGCGCCCGCCACCTGCTCGAACGCCTCGGCCAGATCTACGACCCACGGTTCGCGGCCGTGGCGCAACTCGAACACGCGCTCGCGGCACTCGAAGCCGCCGGCCTGCGGATGGACGACCGCCGGATCGACGCCTACGGCCGTCACGTCCGCGCCATCGCCGAACTCGACCTCGAACTGCTGCCGACGCACTCCCGGGAAGCCACCGTGGAAGCGGCCGTGCTCGGGACCGCCCTGTACGAACCGGTCCTCACGGCCATGCGCCGGTTGGCCCACCAGCATCTCGCCGCCCGCATGTTCGGGTCCGGTGGACCCCCCACGACCGGCGCCGATCCGGCCCCGAACGACGACCAGGAGCAGCAGTGACCCTCACCGACCAGCCCTTCCTCGACCTGACCTCGGTCACCCGGATGCCGGGAGAGCACCCGGATGGCACGGCGCCCTGGCAGGCGCACATCGATCCGGTGTGGACCATCGGGCCCAAGGTGCACGGCGGATGCATGCTCGCGGTCTGCGCGTCCGCGGCGCGCAGGTCGGTGCTCGACGCCGGCGTGGACCCGCTCACCCAGCCCCTCGCCGTGAGTGCCTCGTTCGTCGCCGCGCCCGACCCCGGCGACGTCGAACTCACCACCGTCCTACGCAAGCAGGGCAAGCAGATCGCCCTTGTGGACGTCGAACTGTCCCAGGCCGGGCGTGTGGCGGTGCGGGCGAGTGTCACCCTCGGCACGCCGGATACCGAGGAGCCCTTCCACACGGTGCCGCACCGCGCGACCACGATGCCCGCCGACCCGCCGGCCGAGTCGGTGCTCGTCACCCCCGAGCACCCCATGGGGCAGATCGTGAAGTTCGCCGCCACCTCCCACCTCCGGATCGACTCCGCCACCGCGCGTTTCCTCGACGGGCAGCAGGGCGAACCGCTCGTGTCGATGTGGACGCGGCCGTCGCCGGGCGACGAGGCCGACGTCGACACCTCGGTGCTGTTCGCGCTCATGTGCGGCGACGTGTCGGCTCCCGTCGCGATGAACCTCGGCCGTTTCGGCTGGGCGCCGACGGTGCAACTCACCGCCTATCTGCGGCGGGTTCCGGCTCCGGGATGGCTGCGGGTCATCGCCGAGAGCAGCGTGCTCGGCAGCACCTGGTTCGAGGAGGACCACACCGTCGTCGACTCGACCGGCCAGGTGGTCGTGCAATCGCGTCAGCTGGCCATGATGCCGCGCTGATACGCCCGAACGCGGTAGGTCCCGACAGGCGGTGACCGTGGTGTAGGCCGCACGGACGGTCGTGGCAGGCTGTCCCCATGACGAGAATCGCAGTGATCGGTGGCGGCAGGATCGGCGAGGCGCTGATCTCGGGTCTGCTGAAGAACGGCTTCGCGACCAAGGATCTCGTGGTCGCCGAGAAGTTCGAGGAACGGCGTGAGGAATTGTCCCGGGCCTACTCGATCCGGGTCACCGACAGCACCTCCGACGCCGCGGAAGGCGCCGACGTGGTGGTCGTGGCCGTCAAGCCCAACGACGTGGACGTCGTCGTCACCGCCCTCGCGGCGGTCGACGCCGGGAACGACGACGAGCAGATCCTGGTGTCGCTTGCCGCGGGCATCCCGACGGTCCGCTACGAGACCAAGCTCCCGGCCGGCTTCCCTGTCGTGCGCGTGATGCCGAACACCCCGATGCTCGTCGGGGAGGGCGCGAGCGTGCTGTCCGCCGGTCGGTACGTCAAGCAGCAGCATCTCGACACGGTCCGCGAGATCCTCGCGAGCGTGGGAACGGTCTCGGTGGTCCCGGAGGCGCAGATCGACGCGGTAACCGCGGTTTCCGGATCCGGGCCCGCATATTTCTTTCTCGTCGCGGAGGCGATGATCGACGCCGGTGTCTCGCTCGGCCTGACGCGGGCGGTGGCCACCGATCTGGTGGTGCAGACGATGACCGGCTCGGCCGCGATGCTCACGCGCTCGGGGGACAACGCTGCCGACCTGCGCGCCGCGGTCACCTCGCCGGGTGGCACCACGGCGGCCGCGATCCGCGAACTCGAGCGTGGAGGCCTGCGTACGGCCTTCTACGAGGCGCTCGACGCTGCGAAGCGCCGTTCCGCGCAACTCGGGGCGGCATCGGATCAGCCGTCGCCTGCGGCCCGCGAGGGGCTCTCCGGGACGGCCTGACAGGGCATCCACCCGAGGCACTGACAGGTGTCACTGCGGAACGCTGACAGACGTCACCGTAGGGCGTAGCGTGGCGACGAACAGCCGCCCGCCGGAAATTCCCCAGCTGCATCGTCGCACAGGAACCATTCGTCACGCTAAGCTCGAATCAGCACGTGCGTGTCTGTTCCGCCGGAGGGGAAGCCGGCGGCGCGGGCGTGCCGGAGGTGTGTAATGGTTTCAGGAAACACGCCGTCGAAGGGTCAACCTCAAGACGGACAGTCGGTTCTCGCCGGTACCCAGTTCCTGACGGTTGCCGAAGTGGCAGCTCTCATGCGGGTGTCGAAGATGACCGTGTACAGGCTGGTGCACAGTGGCGAACTACCCGCAGTGCGTGTGGGACGCTCGTTCCGCGTGCATGCGAAGGCCGTCCACGACTACCTCGAGACGTCGTACTTCGACGTCGGATAGAGGTCGGACAGGGACGATCGGCGCATCGTCGGGGACGACGGTACGACGAACGGATCCGGTGCGCGAGGGAAGTCGCGTTCCGGGACGGACCTCGGTTTCACGCCGGGTGGGCCGCCCCGGTAGGATTGCTTGTCGTCGTACCGGCCAGCCGGTGTCGTGAGGCGCTGTTACTCGTCGCCACGAGGCCCAGCGTCGACATACATCAGGCGTACGTCACCGGCGTGCGCAGGAACGCTACAAGGAACGTGAGGGATGCCCACATGGGATCTGTGATCAAGAAGCGCCGTAAGCGCATGTCGAAGAAGAAGCACCGCAAGCTGCTCCGCCGCACCCGAGTGCAGCGTCGTAAACTCGGCAAGTAAGCCCTGCGCCTATCCGATGCCCGTCACCTTCCATGGTGGCGGGCATCGTTCGTCTGTGCATCCCGGTACACGAAAGTTCACCCACGAGTCGTGCGATGGCGGCGAATTGGCCGTATTGTGGGACGGCATACCGCGTCGGGGCGAATGTGACCGATGACGCGTGTGGTGCAGCAGGGGGTTTCACGAGTGGTTTCGCAGGGGCACGAAGTGGCACGTCCACGAGTCGTGCTGGTCACCGGAGCAAGTCGGTTCCTGGGGGGTTTCCTCGTCACCAGGCTCGCCCAGAATCCCGACATCGAGCGGGTGATCGGCGTCGACACCCAGTCGCCGTCGAAGGACATGCTCCGGCGCATGGGGCGGGCCGAGTTCGTGCTCGCCGACATCCGCAACCCACTCATCGGCAAGATCATCCGCAACATGGACGTCGACACCGTCGTCCACGCGTCCGCCGTCACGAAGGCCCCGAAGTCCGGGAGCCGCACGGCGATGAAGGACATGAACGTCCTCGGCGCGATGCAGCTGTTCGCGGTGTGCCAGAAGGCACCCTCGGTGCGCAGGATCGTGCTGCGCTCGTCGTCCGTCGTCTACGGATCGAGTGCCAAGGACCCCGCGAAGTTCACCGAGGAGATGAGCGCCCGCCGCCGGCCCACGGGCGCCTTCGCCCGCGACATGATAGAGGTCGAGGGATATCTGCGCGGCGTCGCCCGGCGGCGCAGCGACATCGCGACCACCATCCTCCGGTTCGCACCCACCGTCGGAAACCGGCTGCCCGGCTCGGTGTCGAGCTATCTCACCTCCCCGCTCGTCCCCAACGTGCTCGGCCGCGACGCGCGACTGCAATTGCTGCACGAGGAGGACGCACTCGGTGCGCTCGAACACGCGGTCGTCGCCGGACCGTCAGGGACGTACAACATCGCCGGTGAGGGGATCGTCACGATGACCCAGGCCGTGCGCCGGGCCGGTGGCGTCACCGTGCCGATGCCCTACGCGCTGTTCCGCACGGTCGGGCACGCACTCATGGGTTCCGTGATGAACTCCTTCACCAAAGAAGAACTCGACTATTTCCATTTCGGATGCGGACTCGACACCACGCGCATGCGCAACGAGTTCGGATTCGAACCACGCTGGACCACGAGAGAAGCGCTCGACGATTTCGCCCGGGGCCTCGCCCTCACCCGCATCGTGAAGACCGAATGGGTGGACAAGGCCGAGTCGATGGCGCTCTCCGTGCTCGGAGAGACGAGGGAGACGCGATGACGGAGGTCGCGAAGGTCATCCCGTTGCACGCCGGCAACCGCCGTCCCGGTGAACGGGTCACACGCACACCCCATCCGTCGATGGGGCCACCGCCCACCCCCGAGCAGGTGAACCGCACCGATCGATTCCTCGACGACCTGCGCGGCACGCTCGCACAACAGGTCACCGCCACCGCCGAGTTCGTGCGCCGCCGGATGACCGGCGACTACGAAGTCGACGACTTCGGCTTCGACCCGCACTTCACCGAGAACGTCGTCCTGCCGGTGCTGCGACCCCTGTTCGACAAGTGGTTCCGCGTCGAGGTCCGCGGCGTCGAGAACATCCCCGCCGAGGGCAGCGCACTCGTCGTCGCCAACCACGCCGGCACGCTCCCCGTCGACGCACTGATGACCTCCGTCGCCGTGCACGACCACGCGGATCGTCACCTGCGGATGCTCGCCGCCGATCTCGCCTTCGGTATGCCCGTGGTGGGGACGGTGACGCGCAAGGCCGGCCACACCCTCGCGTGCCATCCCGACGCCGAACGACTCCTCCGGCAGGACCAGGTGGTCGCGGTCTTCCCCGAGGGGTACAAGGGACTCGGCAAGCCGTTCAAGGAGCGTTACAAACTGCAGCGGTTCGGCCGCGGCGGTTTCGTGTCGGCGGCCCTGCGCACCCAGGCGCCCATCGTGCCGTGCTCGATCGTCGGCTCCGAGGAGATCTACCCGAACATCGCCGACCTCACCTCGCTCGCGCGCCTGCTCGGCCTGCCCTACTTCCCGATCACCCCGCTGTTCCCGGCGCTCGGCCCGCTCGGGATCCTGCCGCTGCCGTCGAAGTGGTACATCGAGTTCGGCACACCCATCGTCACCGACGTGTACGACGAGACCTCGGCGGAGGATCCGATGGTGTTGTTCGAGGTCACCGACCACGTGCGCGAGACGATCCAGCAGACCCTCTACAAACTGCTCACGCGCCGGCGGAACGTCTTCCTCGGCTGAGCACCTCGAAAATCAAGCCGCTCGGTCGCGGCGGCGACCCACGAGGACCGCGACAGCACCACCCGCGGCACCGAGACCGAGCGCCGTCGGCACCCCGACCTTCGCGGCCTTGCGCGCCGTCCGGAAGTCGCGGATCTCCCACCCGCGTGTGCGAGCGACCTGCCGTAGATCCGGATCGGGATTGATCGCGACGGCCGTGCCGACCACCGAGAGCATCGGCACGTCGTTGTGGCTGTCCGAATAAGCCGTGCAGCGCTTGAGATTCAGACCCTCACGGATCGCGAGGGCCCGCACCGCGTGCGCCTTGCCGAGACCGTGCAGGATGTCGCCGACGAGACGGCCCGTGAAGACGCCGTCCTTCGACTCGGCGACGGTGCCGAGCGCACCGGTCAGGCCGAGGCGTTCGGCGATGACGTCGGCCAGTTCGACCGGCGTCGCGGTCACGAGCCACACCTGCTGGCCCGCGTCCAGGTGCATCTGCGCGAGCGCGCGGGTGCCCGGCCAGATCTTGTCGGCGATGATGTCGTCGTAGATCTCCTCGCCGAGCCGGCGCAGTTCCTCCGTGGAGCGGCCCTGCACGAACGACAGCGCCTTGTCGCGACCGGACGCGACGTCGTTCATGTTCTCCTTGCCCGTCAGGCGGAACTTGACCTGCTGCCAGGCGAACTCGAACAAGTCGGACTTGTCGAAGTAGTTCCGGGCGACGAGGCCGCGGGCGAAGTGGATGATCGACGCGCCCTGCACCATCGTGTTGTCGACGTCGAAGAACGCCGCCGCGGTCAGATCGCGCGGGACGGGAGCGGTATCGGGGGAGGGCTCGGGTTCGACGCGGGATTCCTGCAACGCGAGGGCGGCATCGGCGCTCGCCTCACCTGCGAGATTGGCGCGGACCTCTTCCTCGCTGGGTCCGAATTTGCGAGAGAAGAGCCGACGTCCGGGACGGATGATGCTCGCCCACGTCTCACCCATGCCCCATCCGTAGGGAAACGAACGTCCTGGCACTCGCACCTCCGGTGTCGTAACGGGCGGGGCTGTCGAAACGGGCGGGCCCCGTGTGACCCCTGCACTTCCGGGCGCCGCACATATGGCGACCGCATGCACGGGCGACCCGCGCCAAGCCTAGCCCGCGACACCGCCCCTCACCGGGAGGCCGTCGCCCCCGTGACGGGGTGTGACGTTCATCTCGACAGGTCGTGCCGCACAGTGGAGGCATGAGTGAGCAATCGTCATCGGCAACGAGCGGCTCCGCGAGCCGTCATCACCTGACCCTTCTCGTGCGCGCCGGGTGCGGTGCGTGCGGTCCTGCGCGCGAGCAGCTCGAGGCGCTCGCGGAGGAGCTCGGCGTCGAGGTCACCTGCATCGACGTGGATGTCGCTGCCGCAACCGATCCCGATCTGAGGGCCGAATTCGGGGACCGTCTGCCCGTCGTTCTGCTCGACGGACGCGAGCACAGCTACTGGGAGGTCGACGAGCCGCGACTGCGCGCAGATCTCGCTCGGTGAGTCGGCAGGTCCTCGTCGTACAGCAGGTGGGAAGCACATTCGGGGTGCTTCGAGCAACTTTGTGCATGGCTTCACAAGCGGTTACCGTGGTGTGAACGAATTCCCGGATCACCGTGAGGCCAGGCGTGTATCCACCGGCCGGACGAGGAGCCACGTACCGTGACGCAGTTGCACCCACCGCAGGGCGAGGACGCTCGCGGCACCGCCGAGTCCGGCGAGGGTGCCACTCCCACTCCTCCGGTCCGCGATATCCCACAGGCTACTGTGACGCGTCTCGCGACCTACCTCCGGGTCCTCGGTGCGTTCGCCGAAGCGGGCACTCTCATCGTCTCCAGTGAGGAACTCGCGGCCGCCGCCGGGGTCGGTTCGGCCAAACTGCGCAAGGATCTGTCCTTCCTCGGACCCAACGGAGTGCGCGGCGTCGGCTACGACGTCCTGCGCCTCCAGTCCCGCATCGAAGCAGCTCTCGGACTCGACCGGGGCCATCGCGTCGTGCTCGTCGGAGTTGGCAGCCTCGGCCGCGCCCTCGCCCGGTATCCGGGCTTCGACCGCCGCGGTTTCACGATGGCCGGACTCTTCGATTCCGATCCCGACGTGGTGGGCACACGTGTGGGCGATCTCGTCGTGCGTCACGTCGACGATCTCGAGAACGGAGCCCATGAACTCGGCGCGACCATCGGTGTCGTCGCCACCCCCGACGAGGCAGCACAGCAGGTGTGCGATCGGCTCGTGCTCGCAGGAGTGCGCAGCATCCTGAGCTTCGCTCCCGTCGAACTCGATGTCCCCGACCACGTCGAGATCCGACGCGTCGATCTGTCCGTCGAGATGCAGGTCCTGTCCTTCAACAGCACCCGCAACGGGGAGACCCCCCGGGCCGCGACCGCTGACGTTCGTCCTGCTGCCGGCGACGTACGCCCCGCCGGCATACCGCGGGTGTCCACCCGAAGCTCTGCTCGGCGTACCACAACAGGAAAGGCGGGTCCGATGGGCTCGGCCGCGACCAGAAACGGATCGGTGATCGCACCGTGAGTGTTCTCCTCGTCGGGATATCGCATAGGAGCGCACCGGTCCCGGTGCTCGAGAAGGTGGCGGTCACGGACACCGACCGCCCCAAGCTCACCGACAAGATGCTGGCGTCGGACAAGATCTCCGAAGCGATGATCGTCTCCACCTGCAACCGGGTGGAGATCTACGCGGTGGTCGACGCCTTCCACGGCGCGCTCGCCGCGGTCAGCGAACTGCTCGCCGAGCACTCGGGTCTGCCCGTCACCGAACTGCACAAGCACGCCTACGTCCGCTACAGCGAGGCCGCTGCCGAACACCTGTTCTCCGTCGCCAGCGGGCTCGACTCGATGGTCGTGGGGGAGCAGCAGATCCTCGGCCAGATCCGCACCGCCTACGCCGCCGCCGACGCTCAGCAGGCCGCCGGCCGCACCCTGCACGAACTCGCCCAGCAGGCGCTGCGCGTCGGCAAGCGGGTGCACTCGGAGACCGGCATCGACGCCGCCGGTGCATCCGTCGTGTCGGTCGCGCTCGACAAGGCCTCGAACTTCCTCGGAGGCGCCCTGAAGGGCCGCACCGCCGCGGTGATCGGTGCCGGCGCCATGGGTGGTCTCGCCGTCGCGCATCTCGTCCGGGCCGAGGTCGGCTCGATCGTCGTCGCCAACCGCACCCGCGACCGTGCCGAGCGACTCGCCGAGACCGCACAGGCCGCCGGTGTCGACGCCGAGGTCGTCGGATTCGACGATCTCGCGACCGCACTGAGCCGCGCCGACGTCGCCGTCACCTGCACCGGAGCCGTGGGCGCCGTCGTCACGCTCGCCGACGCGCACCGCGCACTCGCGCAGCCCGGCCGCGGCGAACGCCCCCTCGCGATCTGCGATCTCGGTCTGCCGCGCGACGTCGACACCGCCGTGGCCGGTCTTCCCGGTGTGCAGGTCTTCGACATGGAGTCGCTGCAGCGCGACCCGTCGGCCGGCGCCGCCGCGACCGACGCGGAGGCCGCCCGCACGATCGTCGCCGCCGAGCTGTCGCAGTACCTCACCGCGCAGCGACTCGCCGAGGTCACCCCCACCGTGACGGCACTGCGTCAACGCGCCGCCGAAGTGGTCGAGGGCGAACTGATGCGCCTCGAATCGCGACTGCCCGATCTCGACGACGGCCAGCGCGGCGAGGTCGCCCGCACCGTGCGCCGGGTCGTCGACAAGCTCCTCCACGCACCGACGGTGCGCGTCAAGCAGCTCGCGTCGACGCCGGGAGGCGACCAGTACGCCGAGGCCCTGCGCGAGCTGTTCGAGCTGCGCCCGGGCTCGGTCGAGGCGGTCGCGACACCCACCAAGGATCTGAACTCGCTGACCGATCCCACCCTCTCGGGGGATCTGTCCGCCGCACTCGACCCCGCTGTCACCACCGAACTCCAGGCCTCACGAAAGGACGGCACCGCATGAGCACCGAAGCCGCATCGGTTTCCCGCGACGATGTTGCTCGGCAGGATCGTCCCCTGCGGATCGGTACCCGCGGCAGCGTGCTCGCCACGACCCAGGCCGGTACCGTGCGCGACGCACTGATTGCCGCCGGTCGCCCGGCAGAGCTCGTCATCATCACCACCAAGGGCGATGTGACGCCCGGCCCGGTGCAGCGCATCGGCGTCGGCGTGTTCACCGCCGAGCTGCGCGAGGCGCTGCTCGCAGGTGAGGTCGACGTCGCCGTGCACTCCTACAAGGACCTGCCGACCTTCCAGGATCCGCGCCTCGTCGTCGCGGCCGTCCCCGAGCGGGAGGACCCGCGCGACGCGCTCGTCGCCCGTGACGGACTCGTCCTCGGCGAGCTGCCGCCCGGCTCCAAGGTCGGTACCTCGGCGCCGCGCCGGCGGGCACAACTCGCTGCGCTCGGCCTGGGACTGCAGATCGAACCGCTGCGCGGCAACATCGACACCCGCATCGGCAAGGTCGACTCCGGCGAACTCGACGCGATCGTCATCGCGCGTGCCGGACTGTCGCGGATCGGACGCCTGGACCGGGTCACCGAGTCCCTCGAACCGGTGCAGATGCTGCCCGCGCCGTCGCAGGGTGCGCTCGCCGTGGAGTGCCGGTCGGACGATCCCGAGATGATCGAGCTGCTCGCCGGACTCGACCATGCGCCGAGCCGCGCCGCCGTCGTCGCGGAGCGCTCGCTGCTCGCCGAACTCGAAGCCGGATGCACCGCACCGGTGGGGGCGATCGCCGAGGTCGTCGAATCGCTCGACGACGACGGCCGGGTGATCGAGGAACTGTCGGTGCGCGGATGCGCCGCCGCCATGGATGGATCGGATGTGCTGCGAGCGAGCGCGGTGGGGGCGCCGGAGAAGGCCGAGGAACTCGGTCGTCGTGTCGCCCGCGAACTGCTCGACCTCGGTGCGCGCGAGCTCATGGTCGAGCACGGGGTCTTCCCCGAGACGAGACCTGCCGATGATTGACACAGCCGTCACCGTCACCCGATTTGCCCTTACCGCTGATTTGACCGCACTGGAGAATGACCGATGAGCCGAGTCCGTAAGCACAACCCCGGGCGCATCCTGTTCGTGGGATCGGGTCCGGGCGATCCTGCGCTGCTCACCGTGCGCGCGCGTGACGTGCTGGCGGGCGCCACGATCGCCTTCACCGACCCCGATGTCGACAAGGGTGTCGTGGCCCTCGTCGGTGTCGACCACGGCACCGACCCGGAGACCGGTGAGCCCGTCGCCGAGGTCCGTCCCGCGCTCGGCGAGCCCGCCGAGGTCGCCAAGACGCTCGTCGCCGAGGCGAAGGCCGGTCGCGACGTGGTGCGCCTCGTCGCGGGCGACCCGCTCACCACCGACTCGGTGATCGCCGAGGTCAACGCCGTCGCCCGCACCCAGGTGGCCTTCGAGGTGCTGCCGGGCCTGCCCGCCGGATCGTCCGTGCCGAGCTACGCCGGTATGGCGCTCGGCTCGTGCCACACCGAGGTCGACGTGCGCGGAGAGGTCGACTGGGCCGCGCTCGCCGCCGCCCCCGGCCCTCTCGTCCTCCATGCGACCTCCGGCCACCTCGCCGAGACCGCCAGCGCGCTGGTCGAACACGGCCTGGCGCCGCAGACCCCCGCCGCGATCACCGTGCGCGGCACCACCCGTCAGCAGCGCACCGTCGAGGCCACTCTCGCGACCCTGAACGACGCGGGTTCCGAGCTCGTCGGACCGCTCGTCGTCACCGTCGGCAAGGTCGTCTCGCACCGCAACAAGATGTCGTGGTGGGAGTCGCGCGCCCTGTACGGCTGGACCGTGCTCGTGCCCCGCACCAAGGATCAGGCCGGCGAGATGAGCGAGCGGCTCGTCACGCACGGCGCGATCCCGATGGAGGTGCCGACCATCGCGGTCGAGCCGCCGCGCAGTCCCGCGCAGATGGAACGCGCGGTCAAGGGCCTGGTCGACGGTCGCTACCAGTGGGTGGTGTTCACTTCCACCAACGCGGTGCGTGCGGTGTGGGAGAAGTTCGAGGCGTTCGGTCTCGACGCGCGCGCGTTCTCCGGCGTCAAGATCGCGTGCGTCGGTGAGGCCACCGCTGCGAAGGTGCGCTCGGTCGGCATCATTCCCGAGCTCGTGCCCAGCGGCGAACAGTCCAGCCTCGGCCTGCTCGCCGAGTTCGCCCCGTACGACGACGTCTTCGATCCGGTCAACCGGGTGCTGCTGCCGCGCGCCGACATCGCCACCGAGACCCTCGCCGAGGGTCTGCGCGAGCGCGGCTGGGAGATCGACGACGTCACCGCCTACCGCACCGTGCGTGCCGCTCCGCCGCCGGCCGCGACCCGCGAGATGATCAAGACCGGTGGTTTCGACGCGGTGTGCTTCACCTCGTCGTCGACGGTCCGCAATCTCGTGGGTATCGCGGGCAAGCCGCACGCCCGCACGATCGTCGCGTGTATCGGCCCGAAGACGGCCGAGACGGCGATCGAGTTCGGCCTGCGGGTGGACGTGCAGCCCGAGACCGCGCAGATCGGGCCCCTGGTCGACGCGCTCGCCGAGCACGCGGCCCGGCTCCGCGCGGAAGGCGCACTGCCTCCGCCGCGGAAGAAGTCCCGCGCCCGCCGCTGATCTCTGGTGATCCGATGATCCGTGCGCGGTCCCGGTAGTCGCCACTACCGGGGCCGCGCACGACCCGTATGGAAGGTGTTCTCCCCATGTTTCCCGACATCCGTCCCCGCCGGCTGCGCAGCACACCCGCCATCCGACGGCTCGTGGCAGAAACCTCCCTCGAACCCCGCCACCTCGTGCTCCCGATGTTCGTGGCCGACGGCCTCGACGAGCCGCGCGAGATCGCGTCGATGCCCGGGGTGTACCAGCACACCGCCGATTCGCTGCGCAAGGCCGCGGCCGCGGCCGTGTCCGCCGGTGTCGGCGGCCTGATGCTCTTCGGTGTGCCCAGCCCCGAGGACAAGGACGCCCGTGGTTCCGCGGCGAGCGATCCCGGCGGTGTGCTCAACCGCGCGCTGCGGTCGCTGCGCAGCGAACTCGGCGACGCCACGGTGATCATGGCCGACACCTGCCTCGACGAGTTCACCGATCACGGCCACTGCGGTGTGCTCACCGACACCGGCGTCGTCGACAACGACGCGACCCTCGAGCGTTACGCCGAGATGGCCGTCGCGCAGGCCGAGGCCGGGGCGCACCTGCTCGGCCCGAGCGGCATGATGGACGGCCAGATCGGTTTCATCCGGTCCGCGTTGGACGAGGCCGGGCACACCGAGGTCGGTCAGCTCGCCTACTCCGCGAAATACGCCTCGGCGTTCTACGGTCCCTTCCGCGACGCCGTCGGCTCGTCCCTCGAGGGAGATCGCCGCACCTACCAGCAGGATCCGGCGAACCGTCGCGAGTCGCTGCACGAGGTGGACCTCGACCTCGCCGAGGGCGCCGACATGGTGATGGTCAAGCCGGCGATGTCGTATCTCGACGTGCTGCGCGAGGTCGCCGACCGCTCGCCCGTCCCGGTGGCCGCCTACCAGATCTCGGGGGAGTACTCGATGATCACCGCGGCCGCGCAGAAGGGCTGGATCGATCGCGATGCGGCGATCCTCGAATCGCTGGTCGGCATCCGGCGGGCCGGTGCGGACGTCGTCCTCACCTACTGGGCCGCCGAGGTCGCGGGTCGCCTGTCATGAGCTTCCCCGCACCTCCTGTCGGGCCCGGCCCCGCGGCGAATCGTCCCGTTCCCGGAGACGTCACGACGGCCCACCAATTGTGGTGCGGGGTACTCGCTCTCGCCGTCGTGAGTTTGGCGGCAAGTCTCGCCGATCTGCTGAGTCGACGCGAGGAACTGCTCGACCTCATGACCACGATGGCCGCCGAGCAGGCCATCGAGGGCGTCACCACGGAGCAGCTCGAGTCGGCGGTCCCGCTGCTGGTCGCGCTGACCGCCGGCATCGGCCTGGTGATCGTCGGACTGCTGTATCTGGTAGTCAGGCAGCTGTTGAAGGCCAAGAACTGGGCCCGGATGCTGCTGACCCTGCTCGGGGTGTTCATGTCGCTGTCGACCCTGCCCACCGTCTTCGGTGTGGGCGTCGGGGAGGGCGGCGCGGGCTGGATACTCGGTGTGGTGGGCATTCTGCAAGCCGTCGCGACCGTCGGAGCGATCGTGCTGATGCACCGGCGGGATGCCAACCGCTTCTTCCTGCGACTGCCGGAAGAATAGACGTACCACTCGGTTTCGTCCGGCGCGACCGAAGAGTACGGTGGGCTCACCATGTGGGCCGCACGGCCCTTTCCGTCGAGCGAAAAGGACGTCATGCAGGTGGAACCGCGGCCCTATGGGCGCCGTCGCGAATTGGTGTTGATCGCTCTCATCGCCCTCCTCGGACTGGTGACCACCGTGCTGCTGGTGATCCCCGGCGCGTTCGCCGCTTGACCGACCCGGCGGCCCCCGATCCGGCGACCCCTGATCCGGCAACCCCTGATCCGATGGGCACCGACCCGGCCGGGCCGCTGTTCCACGAACCCGGAGCGCGCTGGCGCACGGTCGCCATCGGCCCGCTGGTCTGCGTCGTGGCCCTCGTCGTCGAACTGTTCACCGGCCCCGTCGTGCACTGGGTCGCGCTGCCGATCATCGCGATCGTGCTCGCCGGCTTTTCCTACGTGATGGTCGTGGCTGCTCGTCGGCACGTCAGCGTCGAGCTCACCTCCACGGTCCTGCGGCAGGGCACCGAGGAACTGCCGGTCGCCGAGATCGAGGCGGTGCTGCCGCCGCCACCGGACGACCGGCGCGATCCGGAACGCTGGGAGACCGCCCGGAGCCTCGGCGAACTGGCGGATGTGCCGCGCGGCCGCAAGCCTGTCGGACTGCGGCTCATCGGAGGAACGTTCGTGCGGGCGTGGGCGAAGGACGCCGACGAGCTGCGAGCACGGCTCGGCGAGCTCGTCGGCGAACCCGGTCAGACTGCGACGTCCTGAGGTGGGACGACCGCTCCCTCGCGGTCGAGCATGGCCGAGCCGAGCAGGTAGTCGGGCACACCCAACCCGTCCACGAGCGTCAACGCGTGCGGACGCAGGCTGCGGCACCGCTCGTTGATCCCGCGTGTGACGGCCTTGGCGCGTTCGACCGACAGCAGGCGGTGCTCCATGAACCACGCCTTGTCCTCGTCGATGATCGTCAGCGCGTAGAGATCGCACAGCTCCGACAGCAGGTCGCGGGCGGTCTCGTCCTTGCAGTCCTCGATCGCGGCGACGAACGCCTCGAGCACGACTCGGTCGATGTGCGCGCGGGCGGCGTGCAGAACGTGGTCCTGCACGAAGTTGAAGGCGTCGAACGGGTTGTCCTCACGCTTCATCGCGGCCTGCAGGCGCCGGGCCGCAGTGGACAGCAGGTACTGCTCACGGTCCTCGAACATCGTCACCTGGGTGCCGCGGTCGAAGAGGCTGCCGTCCTCCTCGTTGTCCTGGCGGGTGTCGACGATCGTCTGGATGATCTGCTGCGCCGCGGTGCGCTTCTTGACGATGTCGGAGATGGTGGTCGCGGCGAAGCGCATCCACTCCACCGGGCTCATGCCCTGCACCTCGTCGGCGTAGGCCGTGAGCAGTTCCTTCGCGACCAGCTGGGTCAGGACGTGGTTGTCGCCCTCGAAGGTCGTGAACACGTCCACGTCCGCGCGCAGCGCCGTCAGCCGGTTCTCGGCCATGTAGCCGGCACCACCGCACGCCTCGCGGCACTCCTGTATCGCCCGCGACGCGTGCCAGGTGTTGGCGGCCTTGAGGCCGGCCGCGCGACCCTCGAGTTCGCGCTGTTCCTGCGCGTCGAGTTCCTGCAACGACGTCGACTGCAGCCGGTGCATCGTCGTGAGCAGCTCGTTCTGGGCGAAGCCGAGCGCGTACGAGCGGGCGATCAGCGGGAGCAGGCGCCGCTGGTGGACGAGATAGTCCATGATCGGCACCTCGCCGTCGCGCCCGGGGGCGTCGAACTGGCGACGCTTCTCGGCGTAGCGGGTGGCGATGCTCAGCGCGACCCGCGCCGCCGCACCCGCCGAGCCGCCGACGGTGATGCGCCCGCGGACCAGCGTGCCGAGCATCGTGAAGAACCGTCGGCTCGGGTTGTCGATGTCCGAGGCGTAGGTGCCGTCCGGTTCGACGTCCGCGTACTTGTCGAGCAGGTTCTCCCGGGGGATGCGCACCTGGTCGAAGACGATGCGGCCGTTGTCGACACCCGGCAGGCCGCCCTTGTAACCGCAGTCGGAGGTCGTCACACCCGGCAGGTCGTTGCCGTCCTCGTCGCGGATCGGGACGACGAAACAGTGCACACCGTGCGTCTCACCCTGCGTGACGAGCTGCGCGAAGACGGCCGCGAACCGGGCGTGCTGCGCCGCGCCACCGATGTAGTCCTTGCGGGACGACGGGGTGGGGGAGTGGATCACGAACTCCTGGGTGTCCGGATCGTAGGTCGCCGTGGTCTCGAGCGACTGCACGTCGCTGCCGTGACCCGTCTCGGTCATCGCGAAGCAGCCGAGCACGTCGAGGTCGATGAGCTGCTTGACGTACTTCTCGTGGTGCCGCTCGGTGCCGAGGTTCTCGATGGCACCGCCGAACAGGCCCCACTGCACGCCCGCCTTGACCATCAGCGACAGGTCGGACATCGCGAGCATCTCGATGGATGCGACCGCGCCGCCCGCGTCGCCCGTGCCGCCGGACTCGACGGAGAAGCCCGCCGCGGCATAGCCGTGTTCGGCGAGGATGCGCATCTGCTCGAGCGTGATGGCGCGCGCCTTGTCGGTCTCGGGGGTGTAGTGCGGTGCGAACTTCTCGTGCGCGAGATCCTTGCGTGCGCGTTCGCGTGCTTCGTGCCACGCACCGTCGAGTGCGATGCGCAGGTGTTCGGCTGTCGTCGGCATGCCTCAGACGATAGGTGCGACAAGTCACTCACGGTGTCCCTTTTTCCTGGTAAGGGAGAAAAAACACATGAGGTTTGAGGACCACTGTTTTTGGCAAATCCCGCGAAACTACGGACACTGGAAGTCGTGACTGCGACCCCCGATGCTTCGTCCACCCACGACACTCGATCCGCCGCACTCTTCCACCGGGCATCGAAGGTGACACCGGGGGGCGTCAACTCTCCGGTCCGCGCGTTCGGATCGGTCGGCGGCAATCCTCCTTTCTTCGCATCGGGATCGGGTCCGCTGCTCACCGACGTCGACGGAAAAACCTACGTCGACCTGGTGTGTTCTTGGGGCCCGATGATTCTCGGGCACGCGCATCCGGCGGTCGTCGAGGCCGTCCGATCCACCGCGCCGGCGGGTCTGTCGTTCGGTGCCCCCACCGAGGGTGAGGTCGAACTCGCCGAGGAGATCGTCGCCCGCATCGCACCCGTCGAGCAGGTCCGGCTCGTCAACTCCGGCACCGAGGCGACGATGAGCGCCGTCCGTCTCGCGCGCGGATTCACCGGACGGTCGAAGATCGTGAAGTTCGCGGGTTGTTATCACGGTCACGTCGACGCGCTGCTCGCCGACGCCGGTTCCGGCCTCGCCACCTTCGGTCTGCCCACCTCGCCCGGCGTCACGGGCGCCCAGGCGGGCGACACCATCGTCGTCCCCTACAACGACCTCGCCGCCGTGCGCGCCGCCTTCGAGGCGAACCCCGGTGAGATCGCCGCGGTCATCACCGAGGCCGCCGCCGGCAACATGGGCACCGTCCCGCCGGTGTCCGGCTTCAACGAGGGCCTGCGCGAGCTCACCCGTGAGCACGGCGCGCTGCTGATCATGGACGAGGTGATGACCGGCTTCCGCGCGAGCCCGACCGGCTGGCACGGCATCGACGGTGTCTCCGGCGACCTGATGACCTTCGGCAAGGTCATGAGCGGAGGTCTGCCCGCCGCGGCCTTCGGTGGCCGCGCCGACGTCATGGCCCATCTCGCCCCGAGCGGACCGGTCTACCAGGCCGGCACCCTGTCCGGTAATCCCGTCGCCGTGGCCGCCGGCCTCGCGAGCCTGCGTGCCGCCGACGCCGAGGTCTACGCCACCCTGGACCGCAACTCCGAGACCCTCGGGCGTCTGCTGGGGGAGGCACTCGCCGCCGAAGGGGTGCCGCACCGCGTCCAGAATGCCGGCACGCTGCTGAGCGTCTTCTTCACCGATGAGCCGGTGACGAACTACGAGCAGGCCAAGGCCGCGCAGACCTGGCGCTTCCCGGCCTTCTTCCACGCGCTGCTCGAGCGCGGCGTCTATGCACCCCCGAGTGCCTTCGAGACGTGGTTCGTCTCGTCCGCGCTCGACGACGACGCGTTCTCGCGGGTCGCCGACGCGCTGCCGCACGCCGCGCGCGCGGCCGCCGCGGCGACCGCGCCGTAGCACCGCTCTCCTGCCTGCCCAGCCCGATCCGCCCCTCCCACACCCCTCGAGGAACATCGACGTGACCGACGCCGCCCCGTCCGAGACCCGCACGATCGTGCACGTGCTCCGCCACGGAGAGGTCCACAACCCCTCCGGAATCCTCTACGGCCGCCTGTCCGGCTTCAAGCTGTCGGTGACCGGTGAGGCCCAGGCACGTGCGGTCGCGGCGTCGCTCGCCGACCACGACATCGCACACGTGGTCGCGTCCCCGCTCGAACGGGCCCAGCAGACCGCCGCCCCGATCGCGGAGAAGCACGGACTGCAGATCCGCACCGACGAGAACCTCATCGAGGCGGCCAACGACTTCGAGGGCTTGAAGGTCTCGGTCGGCGACGGTGCGCTCAGCCGCCCGCGCCACTGGTGGAAGCTGCGCGATCCGTTCACCCCTTCCTGGGGCGAGCCCTACCTGCAGATCGCCCACCGCATGCTCGCCGCCGTCCACGCGGCCCGCGTGGCCGCGGTGGGGCGGGAAGCGGTGTGCGTGAGCCACCAACTCCCGGTGTGGACGCTGCGCCGCTTCCTCGAGGGCGAGCGACTGTGGCACGACCCGCGTCGCCGCCAGTGCAGCCTCGCCTCGCTGACCTCCCTGGTCTACGAGGGTGACACCCTCGTCGACCTGGTCTACTCCGAGCCGGCCGGCGCCTCCGACCCGAACGTCCACGGCGCATGAGAAAGGTGTTCCGGGCGACGGTCGCCGCGATCTGCGGTGCCGTCCTTCTCACCTCCTGCGCCACCGGGGACGACGCCGTCGCCACCGGGGGAACGTTCGACTTCGTCTCGCCCGGCGGGCAGACCCGCATCTTCTACGACCCCCCGGCCGACCGGGGCACCCTCGGTGAGCTCACCGGCGAGGACCTCATGAACGAGGGCGAGACCATCTCCCTCGACGACTACGAGGGCCAGGTCGTCGTGCTCAACGTGTGGGGCCAGTGGTGCGCGCCGTGCCGCAGCGAAGCCGACGATCTCGAGGAGGTCTACGAGGCCACCAAAGATCTCGGGGTGCAGTTCCTCGGCATCAACGTCCGCGACAATCAGCGCGACAAGGCCCAGGACTTCGTCACCGACCAGCGGATCGGCTACCCGTCGATCTACGACCCGCCGATGCGGTCGCTGCTCGCCCTCGGCCGCAACTACCCGACCTCGGTCGTGCCGACGACGGTCGTCCTCGACCGTGAGCACCGCGTGGCTGCGGTCTACCTGACCGAACTGCTCGCCGAGGACCTGCAACCGGTCGTCGAACGGGTCGCGGCGGAACCGGATTCGGAGCAGTAACAGTGATCCTTGCGTCGGGTGTCGGGGAGACCTTCCAGAACGCGGCCCTGTCGGGTCCGCTGCTGCTGGCGATGGGCGCGTGCCTGCTCGCCGGTCTCGTCTCCTTCGCATCGCCGTGCGTCGTGCCGCTCGTTCCCGGCTATCTGTCCTACCTCGCCGGAGTGGTGGGAGCCGAAGCCCCCGCCGTCACCGCCGAGCAGGCCGGTGCCCGCACCACGACCGTCCGCAGCGACGGCCGCCTCCGGGTGGCCGGTGCCGCCGGGCTGTTCGTCCTCGGATTCACCGTGGTGTTCGTCCTCGCGACGGCCTCGGTGTTCGGGGCGATCTCCGCGCTCGCCGTCAACCGCGAACTGCTCATGCGGATCGGTGGTGTCGTCACCATCGTGATGGGTCTGGTCTTCATCGGTCTCATCCCAGTCTTGCAGCGCGACACGCGTCCGGCGCCCCGGCGCATCTCGAACCTTGCGGGAGCCCCGCTGCTCGGCGCGGTGTTCGCGCTCGGGTGGACCCCGTGCCTCGGCCCAACCCTCGCCGGCGTCATCTCGCTCGCGGCGGGCACCGAGGGCACCACCGCGGCACGCGGGGTGACGCTGATCGTTGCCTACTGCCTCGGCCTCGGGTTGCCGTTCGTCGTGCTCGCGCTCGGTTCGGCGCGGGCGCTGCGCGGGGTGGGCTGGCTGCGCACCCACGCGCGGACCGTGCAAATCGTCGGTGGCCTGATGCTCATGGCCGTCGGTATCGCTCTCGTCACCGGTGCGTGGGACCTGTTCGTGTCCTGGGTCCGTGACTCGTTCATCTCGGAAGTGACTCTGCCCGTATGACCGCGACACACACCCCGACCCCCGCACCGCAACCGTCGCCGCCGCCGCGACAGGGCGCGCTCGGACGTGCCGCGGCCTTCGTGCGGAACACCTGGCGCGGCCTGACGTCGATGCGGACTGCGCTGGTCCTGCTGTTCCTGCTCGCGCTCGCCGCGATCCCGGGCGCACTCCTGCCGCAGCGCAGCCTCAACACCCAGAAGGTCGACGAGTACATCGCGGCCCGCCCGACGCTCGGACCGATCATGGACCGGTTCGAGCTGTTCGACGTCTTCGGCAGCTTCTGGTTCACCGCCGTCTACGTGCTGCTGTTCGTCTCGCTGGTCGGCTGCATCCTGCCGCGCTGCGTCGAGCACTTCCACGCCCTGCGCACCCCGCCGGTCGCCGCGCCGCGCAACCTGCAGCGCCTGCCGCACCACACACAGACGATGGTGGCCGAGGCCCCCGCCGACGCCCTCGACCGGATCCAGAAAGAGCTGCGCGGTTGGAAGGTCGTGCGCCGCGAGGGCGGTGCCCGCGGGCGTGACGGCGAGGTGACCCTGTCCGCCGAGAAGGGTTATCTGCGCGAGGCCGGCAACCTGGTCTTCCACATCTCCCTCGTCGGGCTGCTCGTCGCCGTCGCCGCCGGCAAGCTCTTCGGTTACGAGGGGCAGCGCATCCTCGTCGCGAACGGTGAGGAGTTCTGCACCACCTCGCCCGCCTCCTTCGACTCGTTCCGCGCCGGCAGCACGCTCGACGGCACCGGTCTGAACCCCATGTGCGTGCGGGTGAACACCTTCGTCGCCGACTATCTCGACAACGGCCAGGCCGAGATGTTCACCTCCGACATCGAGTACCAGTACGGCGACGACCTCGTCACGAACACCTGGCGCGACGCGCAATTGAAGGTCAACCATCCGCTGCGGGTCGGCAGCGACCGCGTGTACCTACAGGGTCACGGTTACGCCCCGACCTTCACGGTCACCTGGCCGAACGGCGAGACCCGCACCGAAACGATGCAGTGGGCGCCCGACGACGCGACGACCTTCCTCAGCAGCGGCGCCATGCGCTTCGACCCGCCCGGTGGCATGTACCCCGACGCCGACGAGCGCCGGAAGAACCAGATCGCGATCGAGGGACTGTTCGCGCCGACGGCGTCCTTCCACGGCACGCTGCTCACATCGATCTTCCCCGCCCTGACGGACCCGGCTGTCGCCATCGACATCTACAAGGGCGACTCCGGTCTCGACACCGGCAACCCGCAGTCGCTGTTCTCGCTCAACAAGGAACTGATCAATCAGGGACGCCTCGTGAAGCAGGATCGTGTCAACCTGCGTCCGGGGGAGAGCGTGACGCTCGCCGACGGCACCGAGGTGCGATTCGACAAGGCCACCGACTTCGTCAACCTGCAGGTCTCCCACGACCCGGCTCAGCAGTGGGTGCTGGTCGCGGCGATCTTCATGATGGGCGGACTGCTCGTGTCGCTGCTGGTCAAACGACGCAGAGTGTGGGCACGCGCGTACCCGGACGGTACAGTGAGCGACGGCGAACGACGGACCGTAGTAGAGCTCGGCGGTCTCGCACGAACCGATCAGGCCGGATGGGGAGACGAGTTCGACCGGCTGGTCGAGCGCCTTCTCGGCGACGATGCACCCTCCGCCCCGGCGGCACAGGAGAAGAAGAACTGATGACAGAGAACGACACCCTCGCGCAGTACAGCGACTGGGCCTTCGAATCGGCGTTCGCGGTGCTCGTGCTGGCTCTGCTGCTGCTCATCGCCGAGTACGCGACCCACCGGGCCGACGTCGTGGCGGAGCGGGAACGCGAACTCGTGGCCGCCGGAAGGCAGCAGGCCCCCGCCGAGCGCGCGACCGGGCCGGGACGGATCGACCAGACGCCGAAGCGCACCGTGTCCCAGCGTCTCGGCAACATGGGACGCGCGCTCGTCGTCGTGGTCGCGGGCCTGCAGCTCGCCTCGATCGTCCTGCGTGGGCTGGCCACCGAGCGGTTCCCGCTCGGCAACATGTACGAGTTCGTCTCGATGGCGTGCACCGCCGCGGTGATCTTCGGGCTGATCGTCCTCCGCAAGCCGGCCTACCGGATCATGTGGGTGTACCTGGTGGTCCCCGTATTGATCCTCATGTTCCTCGCGGCGACGGTGTTGTATGCCGACGCCGCTCCCGTGGTGCCGGCCCTCCGATCGTTCTGGCTGCCGATCCACGTGACGATCATCAGCGTCGGCAGCGGCATCTTCCTCGTCTCGGGTGTCGCGAGCGTGCTGTTCCTGCTGCGCATCCGCTTCCCGAAGGGCGAGGAGCGCAGCGGTGTGTTCGCGGCGATCGCCGAGCGGCTGCCCGACGCGCAGACCCTCGACCGGCTCGCCTACCGCACCACGATCATCGGCTTCCCGCTGTTCGGCGCCGGCATCATCCTCGGGGCAATCTGGGCCGAGGCGGCGTGGGGACGCTTCTGGGGCTGGGACCCGAAGGAGACGGTCTCGTTCATCTCGTGGGTCATCTACGCCGCCTATCTGCACGCGCGTGCGACCTCCGGCTGGCGGAACACCCGCGCAGCGTGGATCAACATCGTCGGCTTCGTCACGGTGCTGTTCAACCTGTTCATCATCAACATGGTCGTGTCGGGCCTGCACTCGTACGCCGGGCTCAACTGAGGCTGCTATCGTCGCGCCGTCGTCCGTGACAGTCGACGGGGGGAGAACGCGGTGAATGGGGCCGGTAACGGGTCGTCGGGGCTCGACGGACACGCATTGGACGCGACGGCGCTGGACTCGTCGCTACTTGTACGTCCGGTCGCCGCGCCGCCGCGGAAGGGCTGGCGGCGGGTCGTCTACCGGGCGACCGGTGGTCGCGTGCACGTGGGGGAGAGTTCCCGGCAGCAACGCAAGGAGGAATCGGCCGAGCGGGTGCGTGCACCGCTGCACGGCTGCCATCGGATCGCCCTGCTGAGTCTCAAGGGCGGGGTGGGCAAGACGACCACCACGGTCACGCTCGGCTCGACCTTCGCGGAGCTGCGTGGCGATCGGATCGTCGCGGTCGATGCGAATCCGGACCGCGGGACGTTGAGTCAGAAGGTGGCCGAACAGACGCCGGCCACGGTGCGCACGCTGCTGCGCGATCAGTCGCTGCTCGAGACATATGCGGACGTGCGCGCCTACACCTCGCAGAACACGCATCGTCTCGAGGTGCTCGCCTCGGACACCGATCCGGCGGTCTCGGAGGCCTTCAGCGCCGACGACTACGAACGGACGTTGGGTCTTCTCGAGCGGTTCTACAGCATCGTGCTCACGGATTGCGGGACCGGGCTCATGCACTCCGCTATGACCGCGATCCTCGAGAACGCCGACACGCTGGTCGTCATCAGTTCCGGTTCGGTGGACGGCGCCCGCAGCGCGTCGGCCACGCTCGACTGGCTCGACGCGCACGGCTATCGCGAACTCGTCGAGCGGTCGGTGGCCGTCGTCAACGCGGTGCGGCCGAGGTCGGGCAAGGTCGACCTCGACCTCGTGGTGCGACACTTCGAACAGCGGTGCCGCGCGGTCCACGTCCTGCCCTTCGATCCCCACCTCGAAGAAGGGGCGGAGATCGACCTGGACCGGTTGCAGTCGGGTACGCGGCGCGCCCTGCTCGGACTCGCCGCGGATATCACCGACGGTTTCGCCGCGCGGTGACAGACCGCTCGGCGTAACGCGAACGGTCAGTCGCCCCGCTCCTGATCGGACTCGCCGGTGCCGTCGCCACTCCGGCGGCGGTGCACCTCGCGATCGACCTTCCACAGGAAGTCGGGATCGTCGTCCGGCCCCATCACGCGGGACGGCGGACGAGATGTGGGACCGTACGCCTTCCACAGCAGGACGGCGAGTGTCACCGCACCGATGAGTGCCAACAGATAGAGCACGTTGCACCTCCTGACCGTGGTGGTGCCGGACGAGGACGTGCCCTCGCCGTGCACCTCCGGGCCGCGGCGACCGCAGACCGGTTCGTCCACATTCTAGGTGGGAGGAACCCGGTCCGGCACGTGGGTTCCGCGGGTGGTCGGCCGAGATCCGGCAGGTGTACGCCGGAGGTGCGGATTCTGCTGTCTCGGATCAGCGTGTCGCTTCGGTCGTGAGGGAGCGGAGAAGCGCCAGGACCTCGGACTCACGGAAGCGGCGATGGCCACCGGGGGTCCGCAGCGAGCCCAATCGGCCGGCGTGGGCCCACCGGGTGACGGTCTTGGGATCCACATGGAACAGTGCCGCCACCTGGCCCGGGGTCAGCAGGGATTCCTTCGCGCCGTTGAAAGTGGGTGCGCTCATTGCGAATGTCCTCCCGGTTGTCGTGATCGTGTTGTTCGACGCGATCGAGTTGTTCGATCGGGATGTCCAAGCCCATGGTGGCACCGATACCCCTGGTTGCTCGAACGGTCTACGGTTGGTAAAGCGGAAGTAATAGACAAAACGGACGGATGTCCGACTTACGGAAATCGACGCGGAGCTCGTCGCCCGGGCGGCCGGTTAACCTGGAGTGGTGAACGACGAACGCCGGAACGAACCCTCGGATACCCCCTCCCAGCGCACTCCACACCCTCACGGTGAGGGCGCCACGGCCGCCGACGGTCAGGCGGGGGCCGGGTCTCTGATCCGGGACGTCGCGTTGTACTCGGTGGCCCGACTCGCCCTCGTGGTCGTGCTCACTCTGCTCATTCTCTACGTTCCGCGGGCATTCGGGGTGGAAATCCCCCTCCTCGTCGCGGCCCTGTTCGCCGTGCTCATCGCCCTGCCCGTCTCGCTCGTGCTCTTCGCGTCGCTTCGGCGTCGCGTCAACGTGGGCATCGCCGCGGTCGATGAGCGTCGGCGCACCGAACGCGCGGACCTCGAGAAGCGCATGCGCGGCGAGAACGGGCGGTGACGGCGACCGGTGCGGTCGTCGACCGCAGCGCACCCCGGGACTGGGTCGACAACGCGGTCCGGCTCATCGAGGCCGACGCCCAGCGCAGCGCCGACACCCACCTGCTCCGCTACCCCCTCCCCGCGGACCGGGGCATCGACCTGTACTTGAAGGACGAGTCGACGCACATCACGGGCAGCCTCAAGCACCGTCTCGCACGCTCGTTGTTCCTCTACGCCCTGTGCAACGGCTGGATCCGTGAAGGGACCCCGATCATCGAGGCGTCGTCCGGGTCCACCGCGGTCAGTGAGGCGTACTTCGCGCGACTCCTCGGCCTCGACTTCGTCGCCGTCGTACCGCGCCGCACCTCACCAGCGAAGGTCGCGCTCATCGAGGCGCAGGGCGGCCGGTGCCACTACATCGACCGCCCGCCCGAGATCTACACCGAGGCTCAGCGGCTCGCCTACGAGCTCGGGGGCTGCTACATGGACCAGTTCACGAACGCCGAGCGGGTCACCGACTGGCGGGGCAACAACAACATCGCCGAGAGCATCTACTCGCAGATGCGTCTCGAGCGTCATCCCGTGCCGGAGTGGATCGTCGTCGGCGCCGGAACCGGCGGCACGAGCGCGACCCTCGGCCGCTACATCCGCTATCGCCGTCACCGGACACGGCTGGCGGTCGTCGACCCGGAGAACTCGGCGTTCTTCGGCGGGTTCGAGACGGGATCGGCCGACTACACGACCGGCATGCCCTCGCGTATCGAGGGGATCGGACGTCCGCGCGTCGAGCCGTCCTTCGTGCCCGAGGTCGTCGACCGGATGGTGCGGGTGCCCGACGCGGCGTCCATCGCCGCCATGCGGCACGCGAGCACCGTGCTCGGACGTCGGGTGGGCGGCTCGACCGGCACGAACCTCTGGGGAGCCTTCGGCCTGATCGCCGAGATGCTCGCGGAGGGCCGTGAGGGCAGCGTCGTGACGTTGCTGTGCGATGGCGGCGAGCGCTACGCCGACACTTATTTCTCCGACGAGTGGGTCGCTGCCGAGGGGATGGACCTCGCAGGGCCGCTCGCGGTGCTGGAGAAGTTCGCGACCACCGGCGGCTGGCGCCGGTAGAGCCTTCACCACCTGCGCAGATTCCGTTTCTGTCAACCGTCGTTGACGCGCCCTCGGTGTCAACCTATATTGACAACATGAGTGAAGCCACCACCCTCGCCGCTGCCGCCGCGAGCTCCGATCCCGCAGTGGGCCTGCGCGCCGTGCGTGCCCTGCGCCGGCTGCTGGAACGGCTCGAGGAGGTCCAGGTCACGAATGCCCGTGAGCGAGGTTGGTCCTGGCAGGCCATCGCCGACGAGCTCGGTGTCAGCCGCCAGGCGGTCCATCAGAAGCACAATCGGAAGCTCAGGTGATCGACATGTTCGAACGATTCGCCGACGGTGCCAGATCCGCCGTTGTCGCAGCGCAACAGGAGGCGATCCGGGTGTGCGATCCCCGGATCGAGGCGTCGCACCTGCTCATCGGGGCCGCTGTCGCTGCGGACGAACCGCTGCGGGTCCTGCTCGCGGAGGAAGGTCTCACGGTCGACGGGCTCCGCTCCGACCGGGCCACCCGCACCGCCGACGCCCCGCTCGGTGACGAGGACGCCGCGGCGCTCGAAGCGATCGGGATCGATCTCGACGAGGTCCGGAGCCGTCTCGAAGCGGCCTTCGGCAAGGGGGTGCTCGACGGGAAGAACGCCGATCGGCGGGGCGTCGCGAACCGGCTCGGTCACATCCCGTTCGACCGGGCGGCGAAGAAGTCGCTCGAACTCGCGCTGCGGGAGGCCATCGCACGCCGCGAACGGGTCATCCGTCCCGAACACATCCTGCTCGGACTGCTGCGCAGCGACGATCCGGCGACCGGCGCCCTCGTGGAAGCGCACGTGCCGCGCGCGCAGCTCCGTCAGCGCCTGAGCGGCCACCTCGACGCCGCTGCCTGACGTCGTCGAGCCTTCGGGTGGTTACCGGGTCGGCTGCGCGGGGGCGGCGGCGAGCGGACGCCCGGCGACGAGCGGGACGACCGTCGCCGCGACGAGCAGCAGCGTGCCGACCGCGATCGTCGCGAACGGCCACCACTGACTACCCGATGTCGCCGTGACCTCCGCAGCCTGCGTGTCCGTAGCGGCCGGCGCGGTGCGCGGCAGCGCTTCGGTGGCCGACCGGACGTTGTCGGCGATGCCACCGACGACGTCGGCCACCGGCCCCACACCGTCGACCAGCTGTCCGGTGCCGTCCGTCAGGGCTCGGCCACCGTCGTCGAGGAGAACGAGGCCGTCGCGGAGCTGTCGCGAGCCGTCGGCGGCCTGCGCCATGCCCGCAACGAACTGCGCGTTCGGATCGGTGAGTTCGTAGGCGAGCTGCCGTGCGCCGTCGCGCAACTGCCCGAGCTGGGCGAGGGTGTCCGGTCCGAGGCCCTGCGTGTCGAGGGTCTCGACGAGCCCGCGCAGTCGGCCGGCCGCGCCCTGCGAGACCGGATCTGCAGACGCCCCGAGCGTGTCGGCGACAGCTGCGAGTTGCGCGGTGACGTCGCCCTGCATCTCCCCGAAACCGGAGAGCCGGTCGACCACCTCGTCGACGCCACCGCTCACCTGGCGGGCACCGTCGCCGAGCATGTCGACACCGCCGTCGAGTTGTCCGAGACCGTCGGCGAGCTGCTCCCCGCCGTCACGGGCCTGCCGGAGACCGTCGGAGAGCTGGTGGGCACCGTCGTCGAGCTGGGTGCTGCCCTCCGTCAGCTGACCGACTCCGCCGTCGAGCACCGACAGCGGCAGTCCGGCCCGCTGCAGATTGCTCCGCGCCTCGTCGACGCCGTCCGCAGAGGGACTCGGCTCTTCCGAGACGGTCGCGACCGTCGTCTGGGGGCGGTCGAGCCAGGCGAAGACCGAACCCGTGCCCACGAGGAGCAGACCGGCTACAGCGAGAAGCAGGGGGAGAAGACGTGAACGCACGCCGGCCGACGCTACCGTCCGTCGCTGAGAGGCCCCTGAGGGGGAGGGGCGATCCCGGATGGGCCCGATTTGCCCGTTACGAGACCGAGTTCGGTGTGCCACAGTGGCACCATGATTTCTCTGATACTGCGGTTGATCATCAACGCGGTCGGTCTGTGGCTCGCGGTCGAGCTGGTCGACGGGATCGACTTCACCGATCCCGCAGGCACCTCCGACACGACCCGCAAGGTCATCTCGCTCGTCGTGCTGGCCGCCATTTTCACCGTCGTCAACGCACTCGTGAAGCCGCTGGTGAAGCTGCTGTCGCTGCCGCTGGTGATCCTCACCCTCGGGCTCTTCCTGCTCGTCGTCAACGCGCTGATGCTCATGCTCACCGCGTGGCTGAGCGGATTCACCGAATACGGCCTCACGATCGACGGTTTCTGGGCGGCGCTGTGGGGCGGCGTGATCATCGCGATCGTCAACTTCGTCCTCGGCCTGGTCGTCCCGGACCGCGACTGATCCCGTCCGCCCGCGACCCGGTCCGCCGCGCCCGCGTCATGGTCAGCCGAAGGCCAGCGCGGGCGCGGTGGCTACCGCCCACACGAGCATCGCGACACCCGAATCGCTGAGCGCCGGGATCAGCGCGAGACCGAGGGCACCGGCCCGCACCGGTTTGTGCGCGCGGACCGCGAACGGTGCGGCGAGGAAGCCGGCGAGCGCCCACGGCGTCGCCGCGACCAGCACGAGCGACATCACAAACGGCACGACGACCAGCACCAGGTGGAGCGTGCGGGTCCTCGGGTCGCCCAGCTTGACCGCCAGGGTCCGCTTGCCGGTCTCCGCGTCGGTGGCGATGTCGCGGAGATTGTTCGTCACCAGGACGGCCGTCGAGATCGAGCCGACGGCGACCGCGCAGGCCAGACCCACCCAGTCGACGCGACCGGCCTGAACGAACTGGGTGCCGAGCACCGCGACCAGCCCGAAGAAGACGAAGACGCCGATCTCACCGAAGCCGCTGTAGCCGTACGGGTTCTTTCCGCCGGTGTAGTACCAGGCCCCGGCGATGCAGACCGCGCCGACGAGCACGAGCCACCAGGCGGTCGTGACGGCGAGAGCGAGTCCCGCGACGGCCGCGATGGCGAAGCACACGAACGCCGCGCGCTTGACGGCGCCGGGGCTCGCCGCCCCCGAACCCACGAGCCGCATCGGGCCGACCCGCTCGTCGTCGGTGCCGCGGATGCCGTCGGAGTAGTCGTTGGCGAAGTTCACGCCGATGATCAGTCCGAGCGCGACGACCAGTGCCAGCAGCGCCTTCCACCACACGGCCTCACCGAGCCACGCCGCAGCGCCCGTGCCCGCCAGGACGGGTGCGATCGCGTTGGGGAGGGTGCGCGGACGAGCGCCTTCGAGCCATTGACCAGCCGTTGCCATGGATCGATCTTCGCACCCGGGCCTGCCTGCCGCGTCGTGCGCACCCCGTCAGGAGAAGCGCGAGACGAGGGCGCGGCGATCGACCTTGCCCGGTCCACGCAGCGGCAGCGTGTCGACGACCTGCAGCTCACGCGGCGCAGCAGTGGGATCGAGCGTGGCCTCGACGTGGTCGCGGAGTTCGGCGAGCGTCGGCGTCGCGCCGGGGACGGGCACGACGACCGCCACGACGCGCTGACCGAGCCGGGCGTCGGGCAGACCCACCACCGCGACCTCCCGGACGGCCGGGTGCTCGACGAGCACGGCCTCGACCACCTGGGGGACCACGGTGAGCCCACCGGTCGAGATGGCCTCGTCGAGCCGTCCCAGGATGCGCAGGACCCCGTCGTCGAGCATGCCCGCGTCGTCGGTGCGGAACCAGCCGGGTTCGGCGAAGGCAGGATGGTCGGGCAGGTTCCGGTAGCCCGAGGCGAGCGTGGCGCCGCCGAGCCACACCCGCGAGTCGCCGTCGACGCGCACGTACACGCCGTCGAGCGGCACGCCGTCGTAGACGCAGCCGCCGCAGGTCTCGCTCATGCCGTAAGTGCGCACGACGGTGATGCCGGCCGCGCGGGCGCGCTCGAGGATTGGCACGGGAGTCGCGGCCCCACCGAGCAGGATCGCGTCGAGGCGGGCGAGCGCCGCGGTGGCGTCGGGATGGTCGAGGGCCTTGATCAGCTGCGTGGGAACCATCGAGCTGTACCGGCGGGGGCCCGGCACGGCGTCCACCGCCGCCGGCAGATCCGCAGGATCGAAACCGGCGGACACGTCGACGACGACGGGTTCGGTTCCGGAGAGCAGGCTGCGCAGCAGCACCTGCATGCCCGCGATGTGATGGGCGGGCAGGGCCAGGAGCCACGAGCCCGTCCCGCCCAGCCGGGCGTGGGTGGCGTCGCCGCTCGCGCGCAGCGCCTGCGCGGACAACATGGCTCCCTTCGGGGTCCCGGTCGTGCCGGAGGTCGCGACCACCAGTCCCACGCCGTCCGCGACGGGTTCACCGGGGCTCAGTGCGGCGGTGAGTCGGAGCGTCTCCCGCTCGTCCCCGGCGGGGACGGGAAGCAGCGCCGGTCCGTCACCGTCGAGCATGCGCTGCAGGGTGGGCAGCACGGAGCGGACGGCGGACCCGGCAGGGACGGGCAGGAGCTCGAGCGTGGTCACAGATCGTATTGTGTCGTGTCCCATCCGCCTGCCTCGAGCTGGCGGCGGACCCGGTCCACATCGTCGGGCGACGGCATGTTGTTGGTGATCCTGCTGACCAGGACCGCGATGTCGATGCGGTTGATCGAGAGGTCACCGTCCTCGACCAAGGTGTCGGCGACCTGGGCGACCTCCTCGTCGGACAGGCGCCGCGCGAGCAGTGCGAACAGGGGTACGTAGTCCTGTTCCGGTACCCCTTCGGGGTAGCCGGCGCGGAGCCACTCGACGATGGAAGCGAGAAACGGCGGGAGAGCCACCCGTCACTCCGATCAGAAGATGTCGATGCCGAACGTTCCGGCGAGGAAATCGGACGCCAGCAGGAGGATTCCCGCCAGGATCGCGCAGGCGACCACGGCGAAGCACAACACCGCAGCGGTCCGCGCCACGGGAGTCGGTAGGCCGTCGCTGCCCCGACCGGTGTCGAGCGCGCGGACCCCCAGGGCGAACAGGGAGGGCAGGCCGGCGCCGAGCAGCAGGCCCACGAGAACGACCTGCCAGAGGGAATCGAGGGTGTGCGTCAACAGGTTCACGAGCGTCCTTCCCCGCTGACCGTTGCGGAGGCACCCGGCGCCGGGGCCGGCTTGTCGTCCCAGTCGGCGGTGACATTGGAGGCGTCGACGGGCTGCCGGCGCGAGCGCAGCCACATGAACAGGGCCAGGGCGCACAGGATCGCGAACACGCCGAGCACGCCGGGCATGCCGCCGATGAGGTGGGCGAGCGCCCAGCAGATCGCTCCGACGACCGCGGCGCACGGCAGGGTGATGACCCACGCGACGACCATCCGTCGCGCCACCGACCAGCGCACCTCGGCGCCCTTGGTGCCCAGACCCGTTCCGAGGATCGACCCCGTGGCGACGTGCGTGGTCGACAGCGGCAGACCGAAATGACTCGAGGTGAGGATGATGGCGGCCGACGACGACTCGGCGGCCAGGCCCTGCGGCGGGGCGATCTCGACGAGACCCTTGCCCAGCGTGCGGATGATACGCCAGCCACCGAGATAGGTGCCGAGTGCGATCGCGACGGCACAGGCGACCTTCACCCAGAACGGCATCGCGGTGTCGGCGGTGATGGTGCCGTGGGCGACGAGGGCCAGGAAGATCACGCCCATCGTCTTCTGCGCGTCGTTGGTGCCGTGCGCGAGGGACATCAGGGACGCCGTGCCGATCTGTCCCAGCCGGAAGCCGCGGTCGCGGTGCTCGGTGGAGACGGAACGGGTCAGGCGGTGAATCGACCAGATGCCCACCGTGGACACGAGCGCCGCGATGACGGGCGCAAGCACGGCGGGGATCAGGACCTTGCCCAGGACTCCGTCCCACACGACGCCCTGGACACCGATCGACGCCAGTGCAGCGCCGACGAGACCGCCGAACAGAGCGTGCGACGAGCTGGACGGCAGGCCGAACAGCCAGGTCGAGATGTTCCAGAGGATCGCTCCGACCAGACCGGCGAAGACGATGAGCAATAGATCGGTACCGCCGACGGTGTCGAGGTCGACGACACCCTTCGCGACGGTCGCGGCGACTTCCACGGACAGGAAGGCGCCGACGAGGTTGAGGGTTGCGGACAAAGTGACCGCGGTCTTGGGTTTGAGGGCGCCGGTGGCGATGGATGTCGCCATGGCATTGCCGGTGTCGTGGAAGCCGTTGGTGAAATCGAAAGCGAGGGCAGTGACGACCACCACCAGGAGCACGACGAACTCTGCGGTCACGTCTGTCGATTGTGGGGTAGCGGGCAGGTGAATGTACAGCGACGGGGATGTGAATTCTGCGCCTCGCCGTCACGCCCGACCGGTTCTTTCGGACTCCGACCATGAGCGGAGTGCAGAGCAGACCGCACAGCTTGTGTGCAAGATCACCGGCGTCGCGCGACTGCCTCCGGCCGTGCCCGGGTACCTCCGTTCGTCAACGGAGGTCGCGCCGCAAGGGATGGTCCTCGGGGATCTGCACCAGGACGATCGGGATCCCCTCGGGATCCGCGATCCACAGCTCGCGCAGTCCCCACGGCTCCTGCTTCGCACCCCGGACGATGCGCACGCCCTTCAGCGCCAGTTCGGCCTCGGCGTCGTAGACGTCGCGCACCTGGAGCCACAGGGCGCCGTGGAACATTTCGTCGCTGTCGTCGGATCGGCCGTGCGCGGCGATCTCGATGAGCGACTGCCCCGCGAAGAAGACGGTTCCGCCGGGATACTCGCGGGCGATCGCCAGTCCCAGCGTCGAACCGTAGAACTCGAGGGCGGCCTCGGGGTCGCGCGGACGGAGGATGGTGCGGCTGCTGAGGATCTCCACGGTCACTGTTCCTCGGCCGGGCAGGCCTCGTGATGGCGGCGGCCGTGCGTGCGCCGCGATTCCTTCATCTCGGCCTCGAACAGATGGCGCCGGCCCTCCACGAGTTCGTCGCGCACCTGCTTCTCGAAAGTGCGGAAGTCCGACCAGTAGCCGTCGTCGAACTCCTCGACGAGCTGGAAGGTCCAGCGACCCTCGGCGATGTTGCGTCCGATGATCTCGGTGCCGAGCCGCTCGGCGATCTCGTCGTGCCCGGCCTCGCGGAACAACTCCTCGGCGTCGCCGGTGAGCAGATCGGCGCGGCCCATCAGCTGGTGGAAGGCATAGAGATGGCCTCGCGCCTGCTCGACGGTCTCGAGGGCCTCGGACAGTTTGCCGGTCGCTTTCACAGTGGCGTCGGAGACGCCTTCCGGGCGGGTGTGGGCGGTTCGCGGACTCTGGCGATCGGTCATGTCCCACAGTGTGCCCGAGAGCACACGGTTCGAACGTAACTGAACATATGTGTTTGACGAAGCTTTCGATGGGACATTACTGACGGCAACGGTGCCCATGACAGCGCCGGCCTGCCACAGCGGATCCGACGCAGCCGTTACCGCGGCTGCGCGGCACCGCCGACAACGAGTGAGGAGAACTGCCATGGCGACCGACTACGACGCTCCCCGCACCACCGACATCCTGGGCGGCGGTGGCACTGCCCTGGACGAGCTGGACATCAAGCCCACCGCGGCCGCCGACACCGACGAGGGCGAGATCCTCGAGACCCTCGACCTGCCCGGCGCCGACCTCTCGGCACTGTCGGCGGAGGAGCTCTCGGTGCAGGTCCTGCCGAAGCAGTCGGACGAGTTCACCTGCATGGGCTGCTTCCTCGTCCAGCACCACAGCCGTCGCGCGACGGGCGACGGCGAGCAGGCCTACTGCCGCGACTGCGTCTGACCTTCCGTCGGACGACTCCTCCCTGCGCGGCGAACCGGGCTTTGCACCTGCTGTAGCAGGGGCGAAGCCCGGTTCGCCGCGTCAGGATCAGTAGTAGTGCGGGTAGGGCGACCAGTCGGGCTCGCGCTTCTCGAGAAAAGCGTCGCGACCCTCGATCGCTTCGTCGGTCATGTAGGCCAGACGCGTGGCCTCGCCCGCGAACAACTGCTGACCGACGAGGCCGTCGTCCTGCAGGTTGAAGGCGTACTTGAGCATGCGCTGCGCCTGCGGCGACTTGCCGTTGATCTTCTGCGCCCACTCCAGCGCGACGTTCTCGAGCTCGTCGTGGTCGACGACCTTGTTCACCGCACCCATTTGGTGCATCTCCTCGGCCGTATAGGTGTCGCCGAGGAAGAAGATCTCCCGCGCGAACTTCTGGCCGACCATCTTGGCGAGGTAGGCGCTGCCGTAGCCCCCGTCGAAGCTGCCCACGTCGGCATCGGTCTGCTTGAAGCGGGCGTGCTCGCGGGAGGCGAGCGTCAGGTCGCACGTGACGTGCAGGCTGTGACCGCCACCGGCGGCCCAGCCGTTGACCAGAGCGATGACGACCTTCGGCATGAACCGGATCAGCCGCTGGACCTCGAGGATGTGCAACCGGCCCGCGCGGGCCTTGTCGACGGTGTCGGCGGTCTCGCCGCTCGCGTACTGGTAGCCGCTACGGCCACGGATCCGCTGGTCGCCGCCGGAGCAGAACGCCCACCCGCCGTCCTTCGGGCTCGGGCCGTTGCCCGTGAGCAGCACGACGCCCACGTCGGAGGTGGTCCGCGCATGATCGAGCACGCGGTAGAGCTCGTCGACGGTGTGCGGACGGAAGGCGTTGCGCACCTCGGGGCGATCGAACGCGACGCGGACCGTGCCCTGCGTGACGTGTCGGTGATAGGTGATGTCGGTGAGGTTCTCGAACCCGGGTACCGGGCGCCACAATTCTGGATCGAAGGTCACCTCGTCACCATAAAGGGCCGGACATCTCGGCGACGTGCGCTGCCGCCCGATAACGTGCACAACCATGACCGAGCAGACCGATCCCCGCGACGACTACGAACACCACGGCGGATTCCCGGTCTACGAACCGGTGAAGGCGGGGCCGAACTACGGTCGCCTCGTCGAGACCTTCCGGCGTCTGCAGGATCTGATGGTCTCCACGAACCCGCCGGACGAGGTCGTCGACCGCGCGATCGAGCAGACCGAGGCACTCGTCGGCCTGCTCGCCGAGCACGCCGTGCCCGAGGGCCGCTCGCCCGCCGGATTCAACGTCGACCTGCCCGGACGCGGCAGCGCGCTGCTGCTGCCGTGGACGATCGAGAAGTACGGACCGGACGGTGTCCGTGAGCGCGGCGTCTTCCGCCGCTACCACCTCGGAGGCAACGGGGCCGCGCACGGCGGCACGCTGCCACTGCTGTTCGACGACCTGTTCGGCATGGTCATCCACGCCAACGGCCGCCCGATCGCCCGCACCGCCTATCTCCACGTCGACTACCGCAGGATCACTCCGATCGAGACCGAACTCGTCGTCGACGGCTGGGTGGACCGCGTGGACGGTCGCAAGGCCTTCTGCAAGGCCGAACTGCGCGATGTCGACGGCAACCTCCTCGCCGACTGCGAGGCGCTGATGGTCCAGTTGCTGCCGGGCCAGCCGTGACCTCCCTGCCCCTCCCGTCCGCGCTGCCCCTCCCGTCCGCGGACGAGTTGCTCGACGGGGCAGTCGTCGTCTCGCTGCCCATGCGCGTCCGGTTCCGCGGCATCACCGAACGCGAGGTGCTGCTGCTGCGCGGACCCGCCGGGTGGGGCGAGTTCGGACCGTTCCCCGAATACGGCGACGACGAGGCGGCGCACTGGTTGCAGTCGGCGATCGAAGCCGCCTGGCAGGGCCATCCGGCTCCGCGCCGCTCCCGGATCGCGGTCAACGCGACCGTGCCCGCCATCGGCCCGGAGCGCGTCCCCGAGGTGCTCACCCGGTTCCCCGGCGCGCGCACCGCGAAGGTGAAGGTCGCCGAAACGGGCCAGGATCTCGCGCAGGATGTCGCTCGCGTCCGGGCCGTGCGCGAACACGTGCCCCACGTCCGGATCGACGCGAACGGCGGCTGGAGCGTGGACGAGGCCGTCCGCGCCCTCACGGCGTTCACCGCCGACGGTCCGCTCGAATACGCCGAGCAGCCGTGCGCGACCGTCCCCGAACTCGTCGAGGTGCGCCGGCGACTGCCCGGGGTGCGCATCGCTGCGGACGAGAGCATCCGCCGCGCCGAGGATCCCCTGCGGGTCGTGCGGGCCGGGGGCGCGGACGTCGCCGTCGTGAAGGTCTCGCCGCTCGGTGGGGTCCGACGCCTCGTCGCGCTCGCCGACGAACTCGCCGGGCACGGCGTCGAGGTGGTCGTCTCGAGCGCCCTCGACTCCGCGGTGGGGATCGCCACCGGTCTCGCGGCGGCAGCCGCCCTGCCCGACCTCCCGTACGCCTGCGGGCTGGGCACGGGTGGCTTCTTCGAAGCCGACGTCGCGCCGGCTCTGCTCATGTCCGACGGAGCGCTCGATGTCGTCGCGGTCGAGCCCGAACCCGAGCGGCTCGACGCGCTGCGGGCCGATCCCGATCGAGTCGAGTGGTGGTGCGAGCGGGTGCGTCGGTGCCGTACGGTGCTCGCCGGACGCGGACTGTGACGACCTCGCCGGACGCGGACTGTGACGGCACGGAATCGTCGTATATCGTTCCCCGCGTCCCAACGGTCACAAGTGTCACATCTACGGAGGCAGTGAAAGTGGTTGCAGCTCTGGGCGATGCCCTCCTCGGCGCCGACAAGTTCCCGGCGGTCAAGGCAGACGTCGAAGCCCTGATCGATGCTGAGGTGTCGGACAAGAAGGGTGCGTCCGGTCTCGCCCTCAAGGGTGGCTACGCAGCAGTGAAGAAGGTCGGCCCGGGCATCGTGCCGGGTGCCGTCGAAGGTCTGCTGCCCGAATTCGTCGAGAAGCTCCAGCCGTTCTGGGTGGAGTACGCAGGCAACGGTTCGTTCGCGGACTTCCTGGTCGCCCGCGGCGAGGTCGTCGCCGACGCTCTCCTCGGCGTGACCGACGAGCGCATCGCCGGCACGTCGAAGTCCGGCGTCAAGAAGGTCTACGACTCGCTGCGCCCCTCGGCCAAGAAGCACGTCGTCGAGGCCCTGCCGCGCCTGGGTGATCTCATCCAGAAGCACGCCGGCTGAGCCGACACCAGCGACATCCGGACGTCGCGGTCCCGAACCGGTTCGCCGGTCGGTACCGCGACGTTCGTCGTTCGAGGGGGCCGTCAGTAGACGGGCTCCCCGTACTTCCAGTAGCCGATGAAGGTCACCGCCGCACGATCCCAGCCGCACTCGCGCACGAGATGGCGGCGCACGCCGGTCGCGAGCGACGACTCGCCCGCGACGAACGCGTGGGCCGAATCCGACGAGGGCGTCGACTCCCGCACCGCGTCGACGACGAGACTGCCCGGAACCGCCTCGCCATCCGTCCTGATCACCGGATGCACCCGCACGTTCTCGCCCGTCGGCAGATTCTGGGCGCTGAGATCGCCCGGGTGCGGAACCTCGACGAAGACCTCCACGGCCGCGAACGGGTCGAGGGCAAGAATCGAGTCGAGGATGCCGACCACGGCGGGCACCGCGCTCTCGTCGCCGACGAGCAGCCACGACCGTGCTTCGTCGAGGGGCAGGTTGCTGATGCCCTCGTCGAGGATGCCGATCTCGTCGCCGGGCTGTGCCCGCTCCGCCCACGCCGAAGCCGGACCCAGATCGCCGTGTGACGCGAAATCGATCTCGATCTCTGAGGTAGGACCGAACAGCCCGGTGCCCGCAGGTCGCACATGGCGGAACGTGTAGTTCCGCAACACCGGACGCCGCTCCTCGGGCAGTTCCTGGTATTCGGGCCACCAACGGTCGTCGGTCGCGCCGGGAAGGGTCAGCTCCTGCTGATCCGGGGTGGGAAAGAACATGCGGAACCAGTGGTCGAAGCCCATCGGTGCGATCGAGTCGACGTCGTCGCCGCCCACGGTGATGCGCACGAAGGTCGGGCTGATGCGTTGGGCGGCGAGTACCTGCGCGCGCACCATCCGCCGCGACTCGGGCTTGAGATAGGGATTGCGCCGTGCGGTTCCGGTGCTCTTCGCCATACGGCCCTCCGAGGTTGCTCGGATGCCACCACTGACGACGTGCAGCATCCCGACGATCGTTCAGCGGAGCCTAACCTGTGTCGTCACCCGGGAGTGCCGGGCCGCTGCAGTCTCCGCACCGCGGGCGTCAGTCCCCATTCGGTCCGCCCCAACCGGCTCACCGCGCCGAGCGCGGCGAAGTCGGGGGCACCGTCCTCCGCCAGCACCTCCGAATCGACCGTCACGGCGAGGACGTCGCCCATCACGACGAACGAGTCGCCGATCTCGATCACACGGTGCAACCGGCACTCGATCGAGGCGGGTGCCTCCGCGACCCGCGGGGGCCGCACCCGCTCGCTCGGCTCGGCGTGCAACCCCACCTCGGTGAACTCGTCGATGTGGTGCGGGAACGCCGCCGACGAGGCGTTGACCTTCTCCATCAACGGCACGGTCGCGATGTTGATCACGAACTCGCCCGTCTGCTCGATGTTCCGCAGACTGTCCTTCCGGCCCACGGAGGTGAACTGCACGACCGGCGGGGCCGTACTCGCCACCGTGAAGAAGCTGTACGGAGCGAGATTGAACACACCGTCCTCGGCCTCGGTGGACACCCACGCGATCGGTCTCGGCACGATTGTCGCGGTGAGAAGGCAGTAGAAGCGGCCGGGACTCGACTCGGCGGGATCGAAGACTGTGCGCACGGCCTCCATTCTGACCGCACCTGTACCCGGCCACACTTCCGGCGCAATTACCCTGGACTCCGTGAATCCGTCCACTGCCCAGGCCACTGCTGTCGTCGACGAACTCGCCCGGGGCGGTGTTCGGGACGTCGTGCTGTGCCCGGGCTCGCGCAACGCGCCGCTCGCCTTCGCGCTCCAGGCCGCCGACAGCGCAGGACGTCTGCGCCTGCACATGCGTATCGACGAGCGCACCGCCGGATTCCTCGCGATCGGCCTGGCCCTCGCATCGGGGCGTCCCGTCCCGGTCGTCATGACCTCCGGTACCGCCGTGGCCAACCTCGCGCCCGCCGTGCTCGAGGCGAACTACGCCCGCGTCCCGCTGGTCGTGCTCAGCGCCAATCGCCCCTACGAGCTGCTCGGATCCGGTGCGAACCAGACCGTCGAACAGCTCGGGTTGTTCGGCAGCCAGGTGCGCGCCACCATCAGTCTCGGCCTCGCCGAAGGCATCGAGCAGAACAGCCAGTGGCGTTCGGCTGTCTCCCGGGTTCTCGCTGCCGCCCGCGGAACCCGATCGGGCAACGCCGGCCCGGTCCACTTCGACATCCCGCTGCGCGAACCGCTCGTGCCCGAGCTCGACGCGAAGGGCCCGGTGCCCGAGGGCCGCCCCGACGGCAATGCCTGGACCACCACGGTGAACGCCACCCTCGACGTCCCGCTCGAGATCGACCTGACCCCCGACACGATCGTCGTCTCCGGTCACGGTTCCGCCCACCGCCCCGAATTGTCCGGGCTGCCGACCGTCGCCGAACCCACCGCTCCGTTGCACGGCATCCCGGTGCATCCGATGGCGCTGCCGCACCTGAAGCCGCGCCAGGCGATCATCACCGGACGGCCCACGCTGCACCGGCCGGTGTCGAACCTGCTCGCCGACCCCGCCGTCACCGTGTACGCGCTGACCACCGGCCCGCGCTGGCCCGACGTGTCGGGCAACGTCATCGCGACAGGCACCCGCGCCGTGGTGTCGGGAACACCCGACGAGGCGTGGCTCGAACGATGCCGCCAGCTGTCGGCGCACACCGACAAGGCCGTGCGCGCCCAGCTCGACGGGCATCCGAAGGCCACCGGACTGCACGTCGCGGCGGTCGTGACGGACTCGCTGAAGCCCTGCGACCAGCTGCTGCTCGGGGCGTCGAACCCGGTGCGCGACGCGGCGCTCGTGAGCTACCCGAAACCCGACGTGAAGGTGCTGTCCAACCGGGGTGTCGCCGGGATCGACGGTACGGTCTCCACCGCCGTCGGTGCCGCACTCGCCTACGAACAGGGACGGACCGTCGCGCTGCTCGGCGACCTGACCTTCCTGCACGACGCGTCGGGCCTGCTCATCGGGCCGTCGGAGCCGCGGCCGCAGAACCTCACCATCGTCGTCGCGAACGACGACGGCGGCGGAATCTTCGAACTGCTCGAACAGGGCGACCCGCAGTACGCGGGTGTTTTCGAGCGTGTCTTCGGCACCCCGCACGGTATGGACCTCGCGGCACTGTGTGCGGCCTACCGCGTCCCGCACGAGCTGGTGGATCTGCAGGGACTCGCGCTCGCCCTCTCGAACGACACGGCGCCGCCCGCGGGCATCCGTGTGGTCGAGGTCACCACCGATCGGGCCGGGCTGCGCGAATTGCACGCGGCGGTGCGGGCGCAGCTGTGAGCGGACCCGAGCGCGCGCGGCGCGCGGTTCTCATGGTCGCGGCGGCGATTTCCGCCCTCGCGGTGATCCTGTTCCTCGGCGCCCTCCGCAACGACCTCACCATCCGCTCCGACACGGGCACGGCCGTCGCGGAGGTGCTCTCGGCCGGCTCCGTGCGGTCCGCCGTGAGTTTCGTCACTCCTGACGGTGTGACGCACAATCCGGAGCTCGGCGTTCTGTACCCGACGGGGCTGACCACCGGGCAGCGGATCGCCGTCGAGTACGCCCGGAGTGATCCCGATCTCGTTCGTGTGACCGGTCGCGACGCCCGCGTCGCCCTGATCCCGACCGGATCGGTGATCGTCGTCACATGGTTGATCGCCACGCCGGTGCTGATCTGGCTGCGGCGGAGGGCGACCGCCGCACCCGCTGTCGCTCCCGACGTGAAGGATCGACAGCTGCAGGTGTGACGAACGAAACGTTCGTCGCGACTTCGTCCATCGGTCACCGAGCTCGCACCTGCTCGACTCGCAGGCTCGCCACGCTGTCGGCGTGCGAGTAGCCATCGTCGCGGAATCCTTCCTCCCGAACGTCAACGGCGTCACCAACTCGGTGCTCCGCGTCCTCGAGCACCTCGACCGCACCGGACACGACGCGTTGGTCGTCGCACCCGACACGGTCGCAGGCAGGCCACCCGCTCCTTCCGACCATCACGGGACACCCGTCCACCGCGTACCGGCGGTGCGCGTACCGAGGATCAGCTCCCTCCCGGTGGGCGTGCCCGGCCCGGAACTCCTTCCGGTGCTGCGCACTTTCGCGCCGGACGTGGTGCACCTCGCGTCCCCGTTCGTGCTCGGTGCCGGCGGTCTCGCCGCCGCGGGACGCCTCGACATTCCGACGGTCGCGATCTATCAGACGGACGTGGCCGGATTCGCCTCCAGCTACGGGCTCGGCCTCGCCGCGCGTGCGTCCTGGCGGTGGACTCGGCGCCTGCACCGCGGCTGCGATCTCACCCTCGCTCCCTCGACCTCCGCCGTGGACGACCTCGTGGCCCACGGCATCCCGCGCGTGCGGCGCTGGTCGCGGGGCGTCGACACCGACCGCTTCGCGCCGTCCCGGCGGGACGAGGACCTGCGCGCCTGCTGGTCGCCGGACGGCCGTCCGATCGTCGGTTTCGTGGGACGCCTCGCGCCCGAGAAGCACGTCGAGCGGCTCGCGATCCTCGCCCACGACCCGCGGCTGCAGCTCGTCGTCGTCGGCGACGGTCCCGAACGGTCGCGGCTCGAACGTCAGCTGCCGTCGGCCGTGTTCACCGGGCAGCTGGGGGGCGAGGAACTGGCCCGCGCCCACGCGAGCCTCGACGTCTTCGTCCATCCCGGCGAACACGAGACCTTCTGCCAGGCCGTGCAGGAAGCCCTGGCGAGCGGGGTCCCGGCGATCGTGCCGGACGCGGGCGGACCACGCGACCTCGTCGCCCACTGCCGCAACGGTTACCGCTTGCCGGTGGACCGCTTCGTCGAATTGCTGCCCCGAGCCGTCGATGCGCTGCTCGCTCCTGGGGTCCGGGACGAGTTCGGTGGTGCGGCACGCAGTGGAGTGCTCGGCCGCACCTGGCCCGTGCTGTGCGACGAGTTGTTCGCCCATTACCGGCGGGTGCAGGGCCTTCCTGCGCACGCGCTCCGCCGCGCCGCATGAGCGCCGGCGTCCACTAGGGGAGCGGGTAACGTTTCGGCCGTGGCAACAACTCACGGATCACGCGCGTCGCTCGACAAGGACCCGCGTGAGGTCGCGTCCATGTTCGACGGGGTCGCTGCACGCTACGACCTGACCAACACCGTCCTGTCGTTCGGGCAGGACCGCGGGTGGCGTCGCGCGACCCGTGCGGCTCTCGACCTGAAGCCCGGCGAGCGGGTGCTCGACCTGGCCGCCGGCACCGGGGTCTCCACCGTCGAACTCGGACGGTCCGGCGCGTGGGTCGTCGCCACCGACTTCTCCAAGGGCATGCTGCACGCCGGTGAGTTCCGCAACGTCCCGATGGTCGCGGGCGACGCGATGAAACTGCCGTTCGCCGACGCGGTCTTCGACGCCGCGACCATCTCCTTCGGCCTGCGCAACGTCGCCGACCCGGACGAGGGACTGCGCGAGATCGCCCGGGTGGTCAAGCCGGGTGGACGCCTCGTGGTGTGCGAGTTCTCCACACCCGTGCGGGAACCGCTACGCACCGTCTACATGGAGTACCTGATGCGGACGCTGCCGCGGGTCGCGCGGGCGGTCAGCAGCAATCCCGACGCCTACGTCTACCTCGCCGAATCGATCCGGGCCTGGCCCGATCAAGAGCAGCTCGCCCGGCGCATCGAGGCCGCGGGCTGGAGCGACGTGAAGTGGCGCAATCTCACGGGGGGCATCACCGCCCTGCACCGCGCGGTACGCAAGTAGCCGGGCGCATCGGCACCGCGCGGTACGCAAGTAGCCGGGCGCATCGGCACCGCGCGGTACGCAAGTAACCGCGCGGCGCTGTATCGGCTCTCAGGCGAAGAGGGGCTGACGGTCCCAGCGCATCGAGAGATGACCGCTCGTCCGCCACACCCGGGCCACGAAGTCGGCGTCCTCGTCGGTGACGAGATTGCCCATCACCCGCACCGCGACCGACATCATCGTCCGCGACCGCATCGCGATCGGGCCGGTCGCCGGCAGGAACTTCGGGATCGTGAGCAGGCTCGCGAGGCGACGCGCGGTGGAGAACGCCCGGCCGTAGTGGGAGCGCAGCGTCGCCGGCCACAGGTCGGTGAGGTCGTCGGAGTCGAGCAGCCCGGCGAGCAACCGACCGCCTTCGAGTCCGTAGTCGATGCCCTCGCCGTTGAGCGGATTGACGCACGCCGCGGCGTCGCCGATCAGCGCCCAGTTCCTGCCCGCGACCCCCGACACGGCTCCGCCCATGGGCAGCAGCGCCGACGCCACACGCGTCACCTCGCCGAGTTCCCATTCCGTGCGGCGCTGCCGCGCGTAGAGGTCGATGAGAGGCCGCAGCGATCCGCTCGCCGGTCGCGAGGCGGTCGCGAGGGTCCCCACTCCCAGGTTCACCTCGCCGGTGCCGAGCGGGAACACCCAGCCGTAGCCCGGCTGGACGGCCCCCGCGTCGTCGCGCAGTTCGAGGTGCGAGGTGATCCACGGATCGTCGCTGCGCGGGGAGGTGGCGTAGGCCCGCGCGGCCACGCCGTAGGTGGTGTCGCGGTGCCAGCGACGACCGAGCACCTTGCCGAGGGGAGAACGCACCCCGTCGGCGACGATCACCGTGCGGCAGCGGACGGTCCGCGGTCCGTCGGCGGTGCGGAAGATCACGGCCGAGACCCGGTCGCCGTCGCGTTCGACGTCGACGGCCTTCGTTCCGTCCACGGCGCGGGCACCCGAGTCGAGCGCGACCTGCCGGATCCGGGCGTCGAGTTCGGTGCGCGGCACGGCGCTGCCCACGACCGGGAACGACGAGTCGGGCCAGGGGAGTTCGAAGCGGCCACCGAAGCCCTCGAGACGCAGACCGCGGTTGACGGTGCGGGTGCGCAGCCAGTCGCCGAGGCCGAGTTCGTCGAGTTCGGCGACGGCACGCGGGGTCAGTCCGTCACCGCAGGTCTTGTCGCGAGGGAAGGTCGCGGCATCGACGAGCAACACCTCGCGACCGGCGCGGGCAGCCCACGCGGCGGCGGCGGAACCGGCTGGACCGGCACCGACGACGAGAACATCGGTACTGTCGGGAACGCAGGACTGGGATTGCCGCGGATCTCGCGCGGAGTGTTCGGCCACCACCGCTCCATCTTCTCAGGCCGCGATCGGCCGCCTCGACGAGGTGGATCGGGGAACGAACGGCTAGGTTCACTACGGTGAAGTCGAGGCGACAGAACAGGATGGGTACGTCATCGTGAGCACTGAGGGGGCGGCTCGGACCGCTGGTTCGGCCGATGCGGCGCCGAGCACCGTCGTGGCCGGTGTGGAACTCGGCGATCCGGTCCTCGCCGCGACAGTCGGGGACGGCCTCGCGAGCGTCGAGAAACTCCTGGTCGAGGAACTGTCCGACGGTGAGGACTTCCTGACGGAGGCCGCATTGCACCTTGCGAAGGCGGGTGGCAAGCGGTTCCGGCCGCTGTTCACTATCCTCACCGCGCAGCTCGGGCCGAAGCCCACCGATCCCGCCGTGGTGACGGCGGCGACCGTCGTCGAGCTCGTGCACCTCGCGACGCTCTATCACGACGACGTGATGGACGAGGCGACGATGCGTCGCGGCGCCCCGAGCGCCAACGTGCGCTGGGGCAACAGCGTCGCGATCCTCGCCGGCGACTATCTGTTCGCGCACGCCTCGCGGTTGGTGTCGACGCTGGGTCCGTCGGCCGTGCAGATCATCGCGGAGACGTTCGCCGAGCTGGTCACCGGTCAGATGCGCGAAACCATCGGTGTGCGTACCAACGACGACCCGGTCGAGCACTACCTGCGGGTGATCTGGGAGAAGACCGGTTCGCTGATCGCCGCCAGCGGTCGCTTCGGCGGTACGTTCTCGGGCGCCGATCCGGAACATGTAGAGCGTCTCGAACGGCTCGGCGACGCCGTCGGCACCGCTTTCCAGATCGTCGACGACATCATCGACATCGCGTCCGACACCACGGAGTCGGGCAAGACCCCCGGAACCGATCTCCGCGAGGGTGTGTACACCCTGCCGGTGCTCTACGCGCTGCGGGAGACCGGACCGGAGGCGGATCGTCTGCGTGAACTGCTCGTCGGTCCCATCGAGGACGAAGCACACGTCGCGGAGGCGCTCGAACTGCTCGTCCGCTCGCCGGGGATGGATGCGGCGAAGGCGACTCTCGCGACCTACGCCGCCCGCGCTCACGCCGAACTCGATGCCCTGCCGCAGGGGTCGGCGAACGAGGCGCTGCGTCGCCTCGTGGACTTCACCGTCGCCCGCGTCGGCTGACGGACCGTCGTGTCGTCCCGCCCCGGTAGGGGCGGGAACCGCGCCGTTCGCTCGTTCGTTGGACGAATGAGTGAGAAATCGTGGTGCGGAAGGGGTGCGACGTGCACGGATACTCGAACCGTCTCAAGACGGCCGGTCTGTTGATCGGAATGTCCGCGCTGATCGTGTTCGTCGGAGCGTTGTTCGGCAATTCGACGATCCTGCTGATATCGATCGTGCTCGCCGTCGGCATGAACGGCTACGCGTACTTCAACAGCGACAAGCTCGCCCTGCGGGCGATGCACGCCCAGCCGGTCACCGAGGTGCAGGCACCGGCGATGTACCGGATCGTGCGTGAACTCGCGACCGCGGCGCACCAGCCCATGCCGCGGCTCTACATCAGCCCCACCAACGCCCCCAACGCGTTCGCCACGGGTCGTAACCCGCGAAACGCCGCCGTGTGCTGCACGACGGGCATCCTGGAGATCCTGAACGAACGGGAACTGCGCGCGGTGCTCGGCCACGAACTCGCCCACGTCTACAACCGCGACATCCTCATCTCGTCGGTCGCCGGCGCGATGGCTGCCGTCATCTCGGGCCTGGCGAACTTCGCGTTCTTCGCCTCGGCCTTCGGCAACCGGGAGGGTGGCGCGAACCCACTGGCGCTGCTGCTGGTTTCCCTGCTCGGCCCCATCGCAGCGTCGGTCGTCAAACTCGCTGTGTCGAGGTCGCGCGAGTACCAGGCCGACCAGTCCGGTGCCGAGCTCACCGGCGACCCGCTGGCCCTCGCGTCGGCGCTGCGCAAGCTCGCTCTCGGCACGCAGGCCGCGCCGCTGCCACCCGAACCGAAACTCGCGGCCCAGTCGCACCTGATGATCGCCAACCCGTTCCGGGCGGGCGACAAGATGAGCCGGCTGTTCTCGACGCACCCGCCGATGGCCGACCGCATCGAACGGCTCGAGCGCATGGCCGGGATCCGCTGACCGGACGGCACCCCACAGACGACATCCCAGACGACTCCGCCCGCGACGACGGTCGCGGGCGGAGTCGTAGGAGAGGGCGTCGTCGGCAGCGGTCGACGTACTAGCGGTAGTTGACGAACTGCAGGGCGATGTCGAGGTCGGCGTTCTTGAGCAGCGAGATGACGGCCTGCAGGTCGTCGCGCTTCTTGCTGCTCACGCGCAGCTCCTCGCCCTGGATCTGCGCCTTGACGCCCTTCGGGCCCTCGTCACGGATGAGCTTGGAGATCTTCTTGGCGTTCTCCTGGCTGATGCCCTGCACCAGCGTGCCGGTGATCTTGTAGACCTTGCCGGACTGCGTCGGCTCGCCGGCGTCGAAGGACTTGAGGGACAGGTCGCGGCGGATCAGCTTCTCCTTGAAGACCTCGAGCGCGGCGAGCGCGCGGTCTTCGGTCTCGGCCGAGATCGTGATGGCCTCGTCGCCCGACCACTCGATGTGCGCCCCGGTGTTCCGGAAATCGAAGCGGTTGGCGATCTCCTTCGCCGCCTGGTTCAGCGCGTTGTCCACTTCCTGGCGGTCGACCTTGCTCACCACATCGAACGACGAATCAGCCACGTCTCACTCCACTTCGGGGTCGGTCTGTAAGGGTTCTGTCCACCCGACGCTATCGGGTCGCGCGGAGCTGTGACCACTCGGTTTGCGTTTCGGGGGGGTATGCGTTGTATTCTTCCAAACGCATCGAGGACGCGGTCCCGATCGCACCCCGGCAGGTTGCCCGAGCGGCCAATGGGAGCGGACTGTAAATCCGTCGGCTTACGCCTACGTAGGTTCGAATCCTACACCTGCCACCGGAACAGCCCCGGTTCTTCGGAACCGGGGCTGTTCTGCATTCCGGGGCCCTTCGGTGCGGGCTCCGGAGTGTGGGTCCTGCTCCCCGATGCCTCCCGCCGGCCCGCCGCGCGCGTAGGTGTGGGCACGGGTGGGTGCGGGTGGGCAGAGCTCGGAGAGGAGCGGCGTTTATGCGCCTTCACCAGCGGATTTTGCACCAGGACCGAGTGTGTGTAATCTTTTGGAGGCCGCAGCGAGCAGAGATGCTCCGGAGGCCACGCCCCCTTAGCTCAGTCGGCAGAGCGTTTCCATGGTAAGGAAAAGGTCGACGGTTCGATTCCGTCAGGGGGCTCGCTGGATTGAGGTGCCGCCTTCGTAGCGACACTCGGCACCGAGGCGGTGTAGCTCAGTTGGTAGAGCAAACGACTCATAATCGTTGCGTCGCCGGTTCAAGTCCGGTCACCGCTACCAAAAGTTCATTGATCCACCCTGATCGATACTGATCGGATTGACGCGAAAGAAGGCATCCCGTGGCCTCCTCTACTGACGTTCGGCCGAAGATCACCTTGGCCTGCGAGGTGTGCAAGCACCGCAACTACATCACGAAGAAGAACCGTCGCAACGACCCCGACCGGCTCGAGCTGAAGAAGTTCTGCCCGAACTGCGGTACGCACCAGTCGCACCGCGAGTCCAAGTAGCCGGTCGCAACGACGTCGACGCATAAGGTCTCCGCAATACCGACCGTGCCAGTTGGCGTCGTCGGAATTGCGGAGGTTTTGCGTATGACGAACATACTCGAGAACCAGGAATCGGTGGACGCGACCGAACAGGCCGGGATCCCGTTCGATGCCGCCGCGCACGCCAAGTCCATGGTCGGTCACCACTACCGGGTGGGCGACTACTACGAGGTCGGTCGCGAGAAGATCCGCGAGTACGCCCGTGCCGTGCGCGATTCGCATCCGGCCCATCACGACGACGACGCAGCCCGGGGGCTGGGATATGACGGAGTGATCGCGCCGCTGACCTTCGTCTCGATCGTCGGCATGATCGCGCAGCGCAAGCTGTTCGAAGAGGTCGTCACCGGCTACGACCTGAGCCAGATCATGCAGACCGACCAGCGGATGGTCTACCACCGCCCGATCCAGGCCGGCGACAGGCTGTTCTGCGACGTCTACCTCGACGATTTCCGGCAAGCTGCCGGCAGCGACATCATCACCACCAAGAACGTGATCACGGATCAGTACGACAATCTCGTGCTCACCTCCTGGACGACGCTCGTCGCCCGTTCCGGTGGCGAGGTCGACGACAACATCGCGCACGCGGTCAAGGATGTGGTGATGCACAGTGACACTCCGTAGCTTCGCGGATGTCGCGGTAGGGGACGAGCTTCCGTCGAAGGTCGTCACGCTCACGCGCGGAAATCTGGTCAACTATGCAGGTGTGTCGGGTGATCCCAACCCGATCCACTGGAGCGACAAGGTGGCCGAACTGGTCGGCTTGCGCGACGTCGTCGGGCACGGCATGCTCTCGATGGGCATCGCGGCCGGCTTCGTCACGGAGTGGCTGGGAGACCCCGGCGCGGTGACCGAATACAACGTTCGGTTCACCAGTCCGGTATACGTGGAGGCCGACGAGGCCGCCGAGATCGAGTTCACCGGCAAGATCAAGTCGGTGGACGCGGAGAGCAAGACAGCAGTGGTCGCTATCGTGGCGAAGTCCGACGGTCGTAAGATCTTCGGTCGCGCCACGGCAACGGTCCGTTTGGCCTGACGGCCGAGCGGATTGGGTTTGTCCCGGGGCAATGCAGTACACTTAGGCTTCTGGGATCGCATAGCAGCGCGCTGCTCTACGAAGGCCGTAACGGCCCGACGGGGTAGCGCGCGTGTCATGTGGTCGCAGATGGGTCGGTTCCGGACACTCGCTTCGTACGAGTGTGGATGTCCGACCAGAGGGGCGTAGCTCAATTGGCAGAGCAGCGGTCTCCAAAACCGCAGGTTGCAGGTTCAAGTCCTGTCGCCCCTGCCCCCGGACTGCCAGCGACCGAGAGGAACGATGTGAGCGAGGAGCGCGGTCAGCGCCACAGCGGCACCGCAGGGAACATTCCCGGCGACGCTGGAACGGCTACCGGCGCGACCCCCGACGGTTCTTCCGCGGCTGCTCGGCCGACCGGCAAGCGGGCTACCCGTCGTGGTGCAGCCGATCCCTCGGCATCCACGACGAGTGCGGTGTCCATGAAGAAGACGTCGCGTTCGGCCACGGCCGTGAGCGATCGTCCCGCCGCGAAGTCCGAGAACATCTTCAAGCGACTCGTGCGCTTCTTCCGTGAGGTCATCGCCGAGCTCCGCAAGGTGATCTGGCCCAACCGCAAGCAGTTGACCACCTACACGCTCGTGGTCCTTGCGTTCGTGACCGTCATGACGGCGTTCATCTTCGGATTGGATCTGGCGTTCGTACAGGGCGTCAGCTGGTTGTTCGGTTAGCGCCTGTCCGCGCGAGACGAAAAATGTGATCGACGAGAGGAAAGTGCCCGGTGAGCACCCCCGAGAACGACTCGTACGAGGCTTCGGCCGAGGAGCACGTTTCGGACGAGGCCTTGGTTGACGACGTGACGGCCGAGTCGGCGGATGCGGACACCGAGGTCTCCGAGTCCGACGCTGCTGTCGAGTCCGGCACCGATGCCGAGACCGATGTCGAGGTCTCCGACGCAGCGGAGAGCACCGACGACGCCGCCGCCGAAGAAGACGAGGTCGACCCGGTCGAGGCCCTCGAGAAGCAACTGCGGCGCGAGCCCGGCGACTGGTACGTCGTGCACTCCTACGCCGGCTACGAGAACAAGGTCAAGACCAACCTCGAGACCCGCGTCCAGAACCTCGACCTCACCGAGTACATCTTCCAGGTCGAGGTGCCGACCGAAGAGGTCACCGAGATCAAGAACGGTCAGCGCAAGCAGGTCAACCGCAAGGTCCTGCCCGGCTACATCCTCGTCCGGATGGAACTCAACGACGAGTCGTGGGGCGCCGTCCGGAACACCCCCGGCGTGACCGGCTTCGTCGGAGCCACGTCGCGTCCGTCGCCGCTGACGATCAAGGAGGTCGTGAAGTTCCTCCTCCCGCAGCAGGCGAAGAAGAAGCCGGCGGCCGGTGCTTCGACCGCAGGCGAGCAGGCTCCCGCCGCCGCTGCGAAGCCCGCCATCGAGGTGGACTTCGAGGTCGGCGAGTCGGTCACCGTGATGGACGGCCCGTTCGCGACGCTGCCCGCCTCCATCAGCGAGGTCAACGCCGAGCAGCAGAAGCTCAAGGTCCTGGTGTCGATCTTCGGCCGTGAGACTCCCGTGGAGTTGTCGTTCAACCAGGTGTCGAAGATCTAACGATCCCCAGGATCCGACGGCGCCGGCATCCGGCGCGCACAAGCTTGCAGTAGCAGTACGCAAGAACCACACCGAGCACGAAACTAGGAATAGAGATGCCCCCCAAGAAGAAGAAGATCGCCGGGCTCATCAAGCTCCAGATCCAGGCCGGCCAGGCCAACCCGGCTCCGCCGGTCGGCCCCGCGCTGGGTCAGCACGGCGTCAACATCATGGAGTTCTGCAAGGCGTACAACGCGGCGACCGAGTCGCAGCGTGGCAACGTCGTGCCGGTCGAGATCACGGTCTACGAGGACCGTTCGTTCGACTTCAAGCTGAAGACTCCGCCGGCCGCGAAGCTCCTGCTCAAGGCCGCAGGCGTGCAGAAGGGCTCCGGCGAGCCGCACAAGACCAAGGTCGCCAAGGTGACCATGGATCAGGTGCGCGAGATCGCCAAGACCAAGCAGGAAGACCTGAACGCCAACGACATCGAGGCTGCCGCGAAGATCATCGCCGGCACCGCTCGGTCGATGGGCATCACGGTCGAGGGCTGAGCCCCTCGCTGTTCCGGGGCTCCGTCCCCGGGCTTGCATAGCACTCGTGGGAGGGCCGGCCAGGCCCGCTACCACGCCCGAACCATTCACCTGCCGGTGAGAAGTTAGGAAAGAACATGGCAAAGCGCAGCAAGGCATACCTCGCCGCGGCCGAGAAGATCGACTCGGACAACCTGTACAGCCCCCTCGCAGCTGCGAAGCTCGCGAAGGAGACCAGCTCGAAGAACTTCGACGCCACCGTCGAGGTCGCCATGCGACTCGGTGTGGATCCCCGCAAGGCGGACCAGATGGTGCGCGGCACGGTCAACCTGCCGCACGGCACGGGTAAGACCGCTCGCGTCATCGTCTTCGCGGTGGGCGAGAAGGCTGCCGAGGCCGAGGCCGCAGGTGCCGACGTCGTGGGCGCCGAGGATCTGATCGAGCGCATCCAGGGCGGCTGGCTGGACTTCGACGCCGCGATCGCGACCCCCGACCAGATGGCGAAGGTCGGTCGTATCGCCCGCGTCCTCGGTCCCCGTGGTCTGATGCCGAACCCGAAGACGGGCACGGTCACCCCGGACGTCGCGAAGGCCGTCACCGACATCAAGGGTGGCAAGATCAGCTTCCGCGTCGACAAGAACGCCAACCTGCACTTCGTGATCGGCAAGGCCTCGTTCGACGAGACCAAGCTGGTCGAGAACTACGCTGCTGCTCTGGACGAGGTGCTCCGCGCCAAGCCGTCCAGCGCGAAGGGCCGCTACATCAAGAAGGTCACGATCGCTACGACCACCGGCCCGGGCATCCCGGTGGATCCGCAGCGCACCCGCAACCTCCTCGAGACCGCGGAGTAATTCGCACTGCACGCAGTGGATGTGCGTCCTGAAGCGGCCGGTACAGCATCGCTGTGCCGGCCGTTTTGCATCTCGTGCACATCGTCCGCTACAGTGGTGGGGTAGTTCGGCGTGTGCCGATCTTCACCCCGATCATGTTCTACCCAAGACCGTTGGTCACCGAATCCGCGTGCGGATCGGTTGAAGGTCCGGAGTTGTCCGGCGGCCCACGCAGGAGGACGAGGTTAGGGGAGATACGAACCGCGATGTGCCTTCCGGGTGCATTCGAGTTCCTCCTCCTTGTATGCCCCGTGTGCCCTGCGCCGGGGCGTTCGTCGTTTTCCGGTCCCGGCGGTCGTCCGGTGGGGCGTCCCACTCGGGACACCGGGAAAACGACTGTTACTGAGAGGAGGCGAAGTATGGCAAAGCCCGAGAAGGTTTCCGCAGTTGCGGAGATCACCGAGCAGTTCAAGACCTCCACCGCTGCCGTGATCACGGAATATCGTGGTCTGTCGGTGGGAAGTCTGACCGAGCTGCGTCGCGCTCTCGGAGAGGGTGCCACCTACTCCGTCGCCAAGAACACCCTGGTCAAGCGTGCCGCCGCTGAGGCGGGCGTCGAGGGTCTCGACGATCTGTTCGTCGGTCCGACCGCCATCGCGTTCGTCAAGGGCGAAGCGGTGGATGCTGCGAAGGCTCTGAAGAACTTCGCGAAGGACAACAAGGCTCTCGTCATCAAGGGCGGCTACATGGACGGCGCTGCGCTGTCCGTGGAGCAGGTCAACCAGATCGCGGACCTCGAGTCCCGCGAGGTGCTGTTGGCCAAGCTCGCCGGCGCGATGAAGGGCAACTTGGCAAAGGCCGCAGGCCTGTTCAACGCCCCCGCTTCGCAGGTGGCCCGCCTCGCGGCCGCTCTGCAGGAGAAGAAGGCGGGCGAAGAAGCCGCCTGACGCTGATCCGCATCACTGCGAATCTGCATCACCGCGAAAGATACATCCACGCGTGCTCCGGCACGCACCATCCCATCCGGTCGCGGATCAGCGACATGGGACTTATCAGGAAGGACCGCCACCATGGCGAAGCTCACCACCGAAGAGCTGCTCGACGCGTTCAAGGAACTGACCCTGCTCGAGCTCTCGGAGTTCGTCAAGGCATTCGAGGAGACCTTCGAGGTCACCGCTGCTGCTCCGGTTGCCGTCGCTGCCGCCGGTGCTCCGGCCGCTGCTGCCGAGGCCGAGTCCGAGCAGGACGAGTTCGACGTCATCCTCGAGGGTGCCGGCGACAAGAAGATCCAGGTCATCAAGGTCGTTCGCGAGATCGTCTCCGGCCTGGGCCTGAAGGAAGCCAAGGACCTCGTCGAGGGTGCTCCGAAGCCGATCCTCGAGAAGGTCGCCAAGGATGCTGCCGACGCTGCCAAGGCCAAGCTCGAAGAGGCCGGCGCCAAGGTCACCGTCAAGTAAGACGGTTTCCGAACTTTCCGTCGAGCGTTCCGACGCTCTCCGGAACGGTTCCGCACAGGGCCGTTTCCGCGAATTCATTTCGCGGAAACGGCCCTTCTGCATTTCGGGCATGAATGCCGAGTGATATGTCCGTTATCGGCAGAAATCGACATCTACGCCGTGTTCATGCAGGTCACGGCGTAAGTCGAGATACGCGTACCCCCTTGTCCAACGTCCTTACTCATGAGTAGGATCGCGTGTCACAGGTACCACTATCCATGCGATAGAGTGGCCCAACCCACATGGGGGCGACGGTATCGGACAGTGGAGGTGATCGTGGGAGTCGAGGTTTCCGTCGAGGGACTGACCAAGTCCTTCGGCTCGCAACGTATCTGGCAGGACGTGACGTTGACGTTGCCGGCCGGTGAGGTGTCCGCGTTGCTCGGGCCGTCGGGTACCGGTAAGTCGGTGTTCCTCAAGTCGTTGATCGGTCTGCTGCGCCCGGAGGAGGGCTCGATCGTCATCGACGGCACCGACATCCTGCAGTGCTCCTCGAAGGAGCTCTACGAGATCCGCAAGTTGTTCGGGGTGCTGTTCCAGGACGGTGCGTTGTTCGGGTCGATGAACCTCTACGACAATGTCGCCTTCCCGTTGCGTGAGCACACCCGCAAGTCCGAGTCGGAGATCCGGCAGATCGTGATGAGCAAGCTCGAGCTCGTCGGTCTGCTCGGCGCCGAGGACAAGTTGCCCGGGGAGATCTCCGGGGGGATGCGGAAGCGCGCCGGTCTGGCGCGGGCGTTGGTGTTGGATCCGGAGATCATTCTGGTGGACGAGCCGGATTCGGGTCTCGATCCGGTGCGCACGACCTATATTTCGCAGACGTTGATCGATATCAATGCGGAGATCGATGCGACGATCCTGATCGTGTCGCACAACATCAATCTGGCGCGCACGGTGCCGGACAACATCGGGATGTTGTTCCGTCGGCAGTTGGTGATGTTCGGTCCGCGTGAGGTGTTGCTGACTTCGGATGAGCCGGTGGTCAAGCAGTTCCTCAACGGCACGATGATCGGTCCGATCGGGATGTCGGAGGAGAAGGACGAGGCGACGATGGCGCACGAGCAGGCGCTCGTCGAGGCGGGTCATCATGCCGGTGGTGTGGACGACGTCGAGGGGATCGTGCCGCAGATGCAGGCGACTCCGGGGATGCCGGAGCGGCAGGCGGTGGCGCGTCGGCAGGAGCGGGTGCGGTCGATCCTGCACAACCTGCCCCCGGCCGCCCAGAGCGCCATCCTCGAGTCGCTCGATCACAACGGCGCGCCCCACACAGCCCGGGGCTATGCCGACGACGACACCCAGATCATTCCCGCCTATGCCGGAGAGAGATACGAGCAGCAGGCCCAGCAGTAGCACCAGCCGCAGCAGTGGTACAGCGTCAGCAGTGGTACAGCCGCAGGTTGGAGAAGTAGGAGAGTAGATGGGGGCGGGCAGCTCGCTCGTGCGGCCGGTTCACGGCGCACTCACCCAGGCCGGCAACATCGTCGAACTGTTCGTCGACGTCGTGCGGAACACCTTCCGCCGACCGTTCCAGTTCCGGGAATTCATCGAACAGGCGTGGTTCATCGCCAGTGTCACGATTCTTCCGACGGCGCTCGTCGCGATCCCGTTCGGCGCCGTCGTGTCGCTGCAGACCGGCTCGCTGATCAAGCAGCTCGGCGCCGAATCGTTCACCGGTGCCGCGAGCGTCCTGGCGGTCATCCAGCAGGGCAGTCCGATCGTGACGGCTCTGCTGATCGCCGGTGCCGCCGGCTCCGCGGTCACCGCCGACCTCGGATCGCGGACGATCCGCGAGGAGATCGACGCGATGGAGGTGCTGGGCATCAATCCCATCCAGCGCCTCGTCGTCCCGCGAGTACTGGCGATGGTGCTCGTCGCGCTCCTGCTCAACGGTCTCGTCTCCGTGATCGGCATCGCCGGCGGCTACTTCTTCAACGTGGTGCTGCAGGGCGGTACCCCCGGCGCCTACCTCGCCTCCTTCTCCGCCCTGGCGCAGCTACCCGACCTCTACGTCGCCGAACTCAAGGCTGCGATCTTCGGGTTGATCGCCGGCGTCGTTGCGTCCTACAAGGGGCTGCACCCCGGTGCAGGCCCGAAGGGCGTGGGGGAGGCCGTGAACCAGACTGTCGTCATCACGTTCCTGCTGCTCTTCTTCGCGAACCTGATCCTGACGATGGTGTACCTGCAGATCGTTCCTGCGAAGGGATCCTGACCAGATGACAGTCTCCAGAGGCCGCGGAGATCTCGTTCTTCTCCGGGGTCGCCGAGCGGTGCGCGCACCGCTGAACGTGCTCGACCGCGCGGGGGACCAGATGTCCTTCTACGCGCGCGCCGTCGCGTGGACCCCGCGAACCCTCACCCACTACCGCAAGGAAGTCCTGCGGTTGCTCGCCGAGGTCACCTTCGGCAGCGGTGCACTCGCCGTGATCGGTGGCACCATCGGCGTCATCGCGATGATGTCCGGCTTCACCGGCGTCGTCGTGGGTCTGCAGGGTTACGCCGCGCTCGAGCAGCTCGGCTCGTCGGTGCTCACCGGCTTCCTCTCGGCCTACGTCAACACCCGTGAACTGGCCCCGATCGTCGCGGCGCTCGCGTTGTCGGCGACCGTGGGCTGCGGCTTCACGGCACAGCTCGGTGCCATGAGGATCAGCGAGGAGATCGACGCCCTCGAGGTGATGGCCGTGCCGTCGCTGCCGTTCCTGGTGACCTCCCGGATGATCGCCGGCTTCGTCGCCGTGATCCCGCTGTACATCATCGGTCTCCTCGCGGCCTATCTCGCGACCCGCACGATCAGCACGCTGTTCAACGGCCAGTCGAGCGGATCGTACGACCACTACTTCTATCTGTTCCTCCCACCGGAGGATGTGTTGTATTCGTTCGCGAAAGTGCTGGTCTTCGCGTTCGTGGTCATCCTCATCCACTGCTACTACGGTTTCCACGCCAGCGGCGGTCCCGCCGGCGTCGGGGTGGCCGTGGGCCGCGCGGTACGTACCGCGATCGTGACGATCGCGATCCTCGACTTCTTCCTCAGCCTCGCGATCTGGGGCACGACGACCACGGTGAGGGTGGCCGGATGAGCGACACGACCACTTCGCCCTTGCGTCGCCGCACCCTGGGATTGATCTTCTTCGTGGTGCTGGCGCTGTTCCTGTACGTCACGATCGCGATGTACAACAAGACGTTCACGAAGGTCGTGAAGGTCGACCTCCGCACCGACAGCATCGGCAACGCCCTGCCGCTCAACGCCGACGTCAAGGCACGCGGTGTGCTCGTCGGCGAGGTCCGCGGAACGAGCGCGGAAGGCGGCGACGTCACCGCGCATCTTGCGCTCGACCCCGACAAGGCCGAACTGATCCCGGTCAACGCCACCGCACAGCTGCTGCCGAAGACCCTCTTCGGTGAGCGCTACGTCTCGCTGATCATCCCCGACGATCCGGGGCGTCCCGTCACGAACGGCGATGTGCTGGTGCAGGACACGAGCGAGCGCACCGTCGAACTCGGCGACGTGCTCGACGGGCTGCTCCCGCTCCTCGAGGCCGTCCCGCCGCAGGACCTCGCCAACACGCTCGGCGCCCTGGCCCAGGGACTGAGCGGACGCGGCGAGAAGCTGGGACAGACGGTCGACGACCTCGAACAGATCTTCCGCGAGGTGAACGGCGAACTGCCCACACTGCAGGAGGATCTGCGCGGACTCGCCGATTTCTCGCAGACCTACTCCGAGGCCGCACCGGATCTCGTCGAGGCGCTGAACAACCTGCGCACGACGGGTGGCACGGTCGTCGAACAGCAGAACCAGATCCGCACGCTGCTTGCGAGCGCGACGGGAGCGTCGTCGCAGACGGCCGATTTCATCGAGCAGAACTCGAACTCGATCATCACGCTGTCCGCCGATTCGAAGGAGGCGCTGCAGCTGCTCGCCCGTTACTCGCCGTCCTTCCCGTGCACCTTCGAGGGATTCGCCGACGCGAAGCCGGCCGCCGTCGATCTGCTCGCGGCCGACGATCCGTTCCCGGGTGTGCGCGCGAACATCCAGTTCACGAACCCGAAGGGCCGCTACCTGCCGAACCAGGACGAACCGCGTCTGCTCGACGATCGCGGACCGGCCTGCTACGACGACGTGACCGCGCCCGGCCGCAACTTCCCGCAGTATCCGGGCGGTTCGATCAACGACGGTTCGTACCAGGTGCCGTCGCGTAATCCCGGCCCCGAGACCATCGATTTCTTCCCTGCCCCGGCAGGATCCGGCGTCCCCGACGACGTCGGTGAGATCATCGGCACCTCGGACGGCGGCGCGACTCCCGTCTCGTACGCCGGCTCGCGTCTGGAACAGGACACGCTCGACGTCATCTACGGACAGGCCACCGGTGTCGACCCCGAGGGGGTCCCGTCCTGGACCACCCGGCTCGGCGCTCCGGCGATCCGCGGTACGGAGGTGAGCTTCCAGTGAGAGGTCTCGCAGCACCCCTGATCAAACTCATCGTGTTCGCCGTGGTCACCGTCCTCGCGACCGGTGTCCTCGCCGCGACCATCGCCAATGTCGGCGGTGGGGGAGGAACGAAGTTCCACGCGATCTTTTCCGACGTCACCTCACTCAACAAGGGCGACGACATCCGCATCGCGGGTGTCCGCGTGGGGCAGGTCGAGGAGATCTCGGTCTTCGACGAACGGCAGGCGCGGGTCACCTTCTCGCTCGAGGAGCGCGACTGGCTCCCGGCCGGTGCCACCGCGACCATCCGGTTCCGCAATCTCGTCGGCCAGCGTTACATCGCGCTCGGTCAGGGTGAGGGCGCGCAGGGCGAGAAGATCACGGGCGGCGATACGATCCCGATCGAGCGTACGAAGCCGGCGGTGAACCTCACGACGCTCTTCGACGGCTTCCGGCCGTTGTTCCAGACGCTGAGCGCCGACGACGTCAACAAGCTCTCGTTCCAGATCATCCAGGTCTTCCAGGGTGAGGCCGGAACGATCGACGATCTGGTGCGCAGCACCGCGTCGCTGACCAACACCATCGCCGACAAGGACCGCGTGATCGGTGCGGTGATCGACAACCTCAACACCGTCCTGGCCACGATCGACCAGCGCGACGAGCAGCTCGATTCGCTGCTGGTCAACACGCAGGCACTCGTCAGCGGGTTGTCGGCCGACCGGGCGACCGTCGGTTCGGCCGTGGCGTCGATGGCGGGGCTGACCGACGCGGTCTCCGACGTCCTCGAGCCCACCCGCCCGTCGATCGCACAGTCGATCACGGCGCTCGAACAGGTCACTTCGAATCTCAACGCGAACCGCGACGAGGTCGACCGCGTCCTCGAGACGTTGCCGGTCAAGCTCGACAAGCTCGGGCGCGTGGCCAGCTCCGGTTCGTGGTTCCAGTACTACCTGTGCGGTATCGACATCATCGCAGGTCCCGGTTCGGTCCCGTATCTGAATCTGCCGACGGGGCTGCCCACCGTGAACCAACCCATCTACACGAATGCGGCGAAGCGTTGCTCGCAAGAGGGGATGCAGGAGTTGCAGGGACGATGAGCAAACGTCGCAGTCCGGCCGCCGCCGGTGCCCTGGGCATCGTCGTGGTGCTGCTGGGGACACTGTCCGCCTTTTTCCTCGACGAACTGCCCATTATCGGGGCGGGCGCGACCTACGAGGCCGAATTCAGCGAGGCCGCGGGTCTCAAACCCACCAACGAGGTGCGTATCGCCGGCGTGAAGGTCGGCAAGGTCACCGGAGTCGACCTCGAGGGCGACCGCGTGATCGTCTCGTTCAAGGTCCAGGACGCATGGGTCGGGAACGACACGGCGGCCTCCATCCAGATCAAGACGATCCTCGGACAGAAGTATCTGGCACTCGAGCCGCGGGGTACGGAGGTGCTCGACCCGGACGACCGGATCCCGCTCGACCGGACGGTCGCGCCGTACGACGTGATCGAAGCGTTCTCGTCGGCGGCCACGACCCTCGGCGAGATCGATTCCGAGCAGCTCGCGACCGGCTTCCAGACCCTGTCGGAGGCGTTCTCGGAGACACCCGACGACATCCGGGCCTCGCTCGACGGCATCAGCCGCCTGTCCGAGACCGTCGCGAGTCGTGACCAGGAGCTGAAGAAGCTCCTCGACGCGACCGGCAATGTCTCGAAGGTGCTCGCCGACCGCAACGCCGAGTTCAACCGGTTGCTCTCCGACGGTGCGCTGCTCGTCGCGGAACTGAACAATCGGCAGGAGGCGATCTCCCAGTTGCTCGATGGCACCAAGCGGTTGTCGGCCGAGCTCTCCGGGCTCGTCGAGGAGAACCGCGAGACCATCGGTCCCGCCCTGCAACAGTTGCGCGGCGTCGTCGACGTCCTCCAGGAAAACAACGACAACCTCGATCGGGCCATGGAGCTGTACGAGCCGTTCGTGCGTGTCTACACCAACGTCGTCGGCAACGGCCGGTGGTTCGACCAGGTCGTCGTGAACCTGACCCCGCCGGGCCTACCGGAGATCCCCGGTTACCGCGAGCCCGGTCGCCGCCTGGAAGGGGGCAACTGATGGCACACGCCGAGAACGGCGAGTCCCGCAGCAATCGCGGGCGCATCGCGCTGCTCGCAGCCGTCGTCGCGGGCGTGGTGGCCCTGGCCGGAGCGGGGTGGTGGATGTTCACCCGGCTGGGCACCACCGAGATCACTGCCTATTTCGACAAGGCCGTGGGCATCTACGAGGGCTCCGACGTCCGGGTGCTGGGCGTCGAGGTGGGGAAGGTGACGTCCGTCGAACCGCAGGGCGACCTCGTGAAGGTCGGGCTGCGGGTGAACCGCGGCGTCGACATCCCGGCCGACGCCCGCGCCGTGCAGATCACCCCGTCGGTCGTCGCCGACCGTTACGTGCAGCTCACCCCTGCCTACACCGGTGGCGACACGATGAGCAGCGGTGCGGTGATCGACCGCGAGCGCACCGCCACCCCTGTGGAGGTCGACGAGCTCTACGCGAGCATCGACGAGCTCTCCCGCGCGCTCGGTCCCGACGGCGCGAACCGCGAGGGCGCGCTGACCGACTTCGTCGAAGTCGGTGCGGAGAACCTCGCCGGCAACGGTGAGGCCCTCGGGCAGAGCATCGAGAACCTGTCGGCCGCCGCGCGCACGCTCGACCAGTCGCGCGACGACCTCTACGGCACGATCGAGAACCTGCAGGTGTTCGTCAGTGCTCTCGCGGCCAACGACGAGCAGGTGCGCCAGTTCAATGCGCAGCTCTCGGACCTGTCGGGATTCCTGGCGGGGGAGCGGCAGAACCTCGGTGAGGCGCTGAACACGCTGTCGGTCACGCTCGGCGACGTCGCGACGTTCGTGCGCGACAACCAGGCAGCCGTGAAGGACAACGTCGACGCACTCGTGCCGATCACGGAGACCCTGGCTAACCGCCGGCAGGAACTCGTGAATTCGCTGACGCTGCTCCCGCTCGCGGTGAGCAACCTCGTCAACTCGTACGACGCCGAAGCAGGTGTGCTCGCATCGCGGCTCGTGCTGCCCGACCTGCAGGACCCTGCGGGAGCGGTGTGCAAGCTCATCGATCTCGGCAATCTCGTGCCCGGCGACGAGCGTTTCGAGCAGCTCGGCCGGCAGATGCAGCCGCTGATCGACCGGTGCCGCGACGTCGCCACGCAGATCACCGAGGACCAGCGGTCCCCGGATCTGATCCTGCCGTTCGGTGTCCTGAGCGGTGAGAACATCCAGCGGCAGGTCACCCCGGGCACGGTGCCCGGCGTGGTCTCGCCTCGGCTCGACCTCCGGGGAGGAGATCGGTGAGCGGCGCGAAGAGGATGGGCCGCACAGGTGTCTTCGGAGCGGCCGCGTGCGTGGTCGCGGTGACGGTCGCGGGGTGCGGAGGTCTGTCCGACGTCCCGTTGCCCGGCGGCGCCGACGTGGGTAGCGATCCGATCCGTCTGTCCATCCAGTTCGACGACGTGCTCGACCTGGTTCCGCAGTCGAGCGTGAAGGTCGACGGTGTGCCGGTCGGGCGCGTCGAATCGATCTCGGTCGCATCCGATTTCGGATGGACCGCCGACGTCGGCATCGTGCTCGACTCGAGCGTCGACCTGCCGGCGAACGCGCTCGCGAGCGTCGAACAGTCGAGTCTGCTCGGTGAGAAGTTCGTGCAGCTCACGCCTCCGGAGGACGAGCCCCCGACGGGCCGGCTCGCCGACGGCGACGTGATCCCGCTCGACCGCACCCGGCACGCCACCGAACTCGAACCGGTGCTCGGCGCGCTGTCGCTGCTGCTCAACGGCGGCGGTGTCGGCCAGCTCGCGCCGATCGTCAACGAATTGTCGACGGCCTTCGACGGCCGCGAGGGAACCACGCGCAGCCTCATCGAGCAGGCCGAGACCCTGATCACCGGTCTCGAACAGCAACGCGACGACATCACCCGGGCGCTCGACGGACTCGACGAGCTCACGGTGCGGGTCGCGGAGCAGAACGACAAGATCGCCGCCGTGCTCGACGAACTGCCGGTCGCGACCGAGGTGCTCGAGCAACAGCGGCCGCAGCTGACCCAGCTGCTCGGCCAGCTCGACCGGCTCGGCACCGCAGGTGTCGACGTCCTCGATCAGTCCAAGGAGGATCTGATCGCCGATCTCCTGGCGCTGCGCCCGACCCTCCAGGCACTCGCGGCGTCGGGCGACGATCTCGTCGAGGCGCTCTCCTTCGTGCCCACGGTGCCGTTCCCGGACGGTGTCGAGAAGGTCGCGCTGGGCAACTCGGTGAACCTCTTCCTCCTCGTCGACCTGCAGATCGGCGATGCGCTGGCCGCGCTCGGTGTGGGCCAGGGCGACCCGGTCTACCGCCAGCCGAAGTTCGGCAATCCGAAGCCGCTCGTCGACCCGTCCAACCCGTACTACGACGGGAACGGACCTGCCCCGGGCTGGCCCACCGTGTCGTTGCTGCCGGTGCTTCCTACTCCGCGTCTGCCCGGTGTGACCCTGCCCGAAGGGGTGTCGCTGCCCGACGGCATCGAGATCCCGGGGGTCACCGAGGCCGGTACGGACACCGATACCGGCACCGGCACCGGCACCGACGGTGACGAGGCCCCGCCGCCGGGGCCGCTGGAAGGTTTGCTGAATCAGCTCGGACTCGGGGGTGGGCAGTGAGATCGCGCCTGGTGAAAGTGCAGCTCGCGCTGTTCGTGGTCATCGCCCTGCTCGGCATCGTGTTCGTCGGTGCCCGGTACGTGCGGCTCGACAACCTCATGGGCTTCGGCCAGTACACCGTCGACGCGCGGTTCCCCACCGGCGGTGGCATCTTCCCGAACGCCGAGGTCACCTACCGTGGGGTGCCCGTCGGTCGAGTCGGGGCGCTCAGCCTCACGGACGACGGAATCAACGTCGAACTGCGCCTCGACAACGGCGGACCGCAGATCCCGGCGTCGGCGCGTCCCGTCGTGGCGAACCGGTCGGCGATCGGTGAGCAGTACGTCGATCTGCAGCCGCCGAACGACGAGGGCCCCTATCTCGAACAGGGCTCCGTCATCGAGGGCACCGAGGACGATCTGCCCACGCCGGTCGAAGACCTGCTGTTGAGCACGAACGACCTCGTGTACTCGGTTCCGCTCGAGCCGCTGCGCACCGTCGTCACCGAGCTCGGCGCGGCCTTCGACGGCCGCGGCGACGACCTGCAGGTGCTCGTCGACGCGCTCGCCGGTCTCAGCGAGAAGGGCACCGAATACCTGCCGCAGACCGTTACGCTCATCCGCGACAGCCTCACGGTGCTCGACACGCAGTCCGCCCAGTCGTCGGCGATCCAGCAGTTCAGCTCGGATCTGGATCTGGTGACCGCGCAGCTCCGCGACAGCGACCCCGACCTGCGGCGCCTGATCGACACCGGCACCGACGCGAGCGACCAGCTCTCCCAGCTGATCGAGGGCTCCGGCCCGGGCCTGACCACCGACCTCGCCAACCTCGCGGCGGTGGCGGAAGCGGCAGCCCCGCAGTCGATCGCTCTGCAGCCGCTCCTGGCCTTCCTTCCCGCCGTCGCGGGCAGTGCGAGTACGGTCGCTCCGGGCGACGGCGCGGTGCGTCAGGGCATCGTGCTCGAGACCAACAATCCGCCTTCGTGCACCATCGGGTACGAGGGGACGCAGGAGATCCTCGCGCAGATGCGCGCGCAGGATCCGAACTTCGACGAGACCCAGCAGGACTTCCCGTTCAACACGAACGCCTCGTGCGAGGTGCCGCAGGGCAGTGTCACCGGCGTGCGCAGCGCGAACCGCATCGTCTTCGCCGATCCGAACACGATCCAGCCCTGGGATTTCAAGCCGAAGAAGGACCCCGACAAGCTCAACCTGAATCCGATCGCGACGCAGCTCGCGCCGTTGCTCGGAGTCACCCCGAAGTGAGCAGTTAGTAGGTTTGTGGAGTGAGTGCACCAATTTCCTCCGACGCTCCGCCCACCCCGCCCCCCTCCGCCGACGGCAACTCGTCCGCGGACGGGCGGGGGCCGGGCGGGGCACGCAGGGCGGCCCTCGCCGTCGTCTCGGTGCTCGCCGTCGTCGCCCTCGCGGCGGCGGTGTGGTTCGGCTACGGCTGGGGGCGCGCGCTCCTGGTGGACCGTTCGGCTGCCGAGGCGCGGGACGCCGCGCTCTCGGGAGCCATGCAGGCGGCCGTCAACCTGAACAGCGTCGACGCGAACGACGTCGACCTGTCGATCGAGAACATGCGGTCGTCGATCACCGGCGACGCCCTGCGCAACGATCTCGCGGCGACCGAAGAGGACATCCGGGCCCGGGTCGCGGAGACCGGCACCAGCATGTCGGCCGAGGTGCTGTTCGGAACGCTCACCGAACTCAACACCGACGACGACCTGGGCAAGGCGCTCGTCGTCCTGGCCGTGCGCACCCAGACTCCCGAGTACTTCGTGACCAACAAGGTCCCGGTGCTCGTGTCGCTGCGCAAGGACGGTGACGTGTGGAAGGCCGAGACCATCGAACCGCTCGCCTCCGTCGAGATGGAGTCGGGACCGGTCCCCGGTGCTCCGGCTCCCGATCCCGGCGCGCAGCCCGCACCGGACGGGGCGCCCGCGCCCGAGGGTTCCGGGGCGCCCGCGCCCGAGGGTTCCGGGGCGCCCGCGCCCGAGGGCGAGGCGGGCCCGTGATGTTCGGCAAGTCGACGAAGGAGAACGTGTAGTGCCCCCGCAGCGACGGAAGACCGGCCCCAGTGGGCCCCCGCGCCGTCGGCCGAAGGTCGCCGGCACGTCCCGACCGCCTCGAGCGACCCCTGCAGAGGACGAACGCCCGACCCGGGCAGAGCAAAACTCTGCCGAGGAAACTTCTGCCGAGCAGTCACGACCCTCCGAGGTGACGCTCGACAAGCAGGACGAGGAGCAGGAGAAGCCGGCCCCGGCGGCCGGCGACGGAACTCCCGCAGAGCACCCGACGGAGTCTCCGGCCGAGCCGGTTGATCCGCCCGGGCCTCCCGCCGGTGACGCCGGCAGGTCGCGTGCCTCCGGTGGGTGGCGTCCGGTGATCGTCGTCGGTGCGGTGGCGGTGGTGCTCGCGGTGATCGCCGCGGTCGCAGCCTTCCGCCCCGGCGCCGAGATCTCGAACGTCGCGTGGGTCGACACCGCGGAGACACGCGAGGTCACCGAGGCCGCGAAGGTCGCGATCGAGACCATGCACGGCTACGACTACCGCACCATCGACGAGGACTTCGGCCGGATCCGGGAGTTGCTGACCCCGGAGCGGCTCGAGGAGTTCGACTCGACCGCGGACGTCACCAAGAAGGCCGCGATCGACACCCGCACGGTCACCGAGGTGATGGTCGAGCACATCGGCGTGACGATGCTCGACGACACCCGCGCCGAGGTCGCCGCCTACATCAACGTCAGCGCCACCGGCGACGGGATCGCCCAGGGAAGTGCGGCCGCACCGCTGCTGGTGAGGATGGAGAAGTCGGACGGACGATGGCTGGTCTCGGAGATCCGCGACCGGTGACGACGGCTGCGGATCGCCCCCTCACCGGGGGCGTCCGCGGCCGCGACGCGCGGATCGTTCCGGACGCGCAGTCTTGACGCAGGCGACGCGAGCGGTCACTCTATCGGTACGCCTGTTCGACTGAAGGCTTCCTCGTGAGCCGCTCGAGGTCGTTTGCCAGGTTTCTTTGAGGCACCCCTGTGGACATTTCGCCTACTCAGGTGTAGGTTAGTTCTTTGCGCTGGCTGCCTCCTGTTCACCTTCTGATCGTCGAGTCGGAATTCGCTCTTTCGAGCGAGACCGTTTCGGTGCGTCGGTGGGGTTCTCGTTCGGGTTGCGACCAGCGAAAACGCCCCACATGAAGAAGCAGGTACAGCGGCGGTCGCACCGGTTGGAGCGGCCCGCGTGAGGTGCTGGAAGGACGCATCTTGGCAGTCTCTAGCCAGACCAAGGCAGTAGCCGGAATCCCCGGAGCCCCGACGAGGGTGTCGTTCGCGAAGATTCGCGAACCCCTCGAAGTTCCCGGGCTCCTCGATCTACAGACCGATTCGTTCGAATGGTTGATCGGCTCGGAGCGCTGGCGCGCGAAGGCTGCCGAGCGCGGCGACGGTCACGTCGTCGGTGGCCTGGAAGAAATCCTCGACGAGCTCTCGCCCATCGAGGACTTCTCGGGTTCGATGTCCCTGTCCTTCTCCGATCCGCGCTTCGACGAGGTCAAGGCCTCCGTCGAGGAGTGCAAGGACAAGGACATGACGTACGCGGCTCCGCTGTTCGTCACCGCCGAGTTCATCAACAACAACACCGGTGAGATCAAGAGCCAGACGGTCTTCATGGGTGATTTCCCGATGATGACCGACAAGGGCACCTTCATCATCAACGGCACCGAGCGTGTCGTGGTGTCGCAGCTCGTGCGTTCGCCCGGTGTGTACTTCGACAAGAACGTCGACAAGAGCACCGAGAAGGACCTGCACAGCGTCAAGGTCATCCCGGGCCGCGGTGCCTGGCTCGAGTTCGACGTCGACAAGCGCGACACCGTCGGCGTGCGTATCGACCGCAAGCGTCGTCAGCCGGTCACCGTGCTGCTCAAGGCGCTGGGCTGGTCCACCGAGCAGATCGTCGAGCGTTTCGGGTTCTCCGAGATCATGATGTCGACGCTCGAGAAGGACAACACGGCGGGCACCGACGAGGCGCTCCTCGACATCTACCGCAAGCTCCGTCCGGGCGAGCCGCCGACCAAGGAGAGCGCGCAGACCCTGCTGGAGAACCTCTTCTTCAAGGACAAGCGCTACGACCTGGCGCGCGTGGGCCGTTACAAGATCAACAAGAAGCTCGGCCTGAACACGGGCCAGCCGATCGAGGCGTCCACCCTCACCGAGGAAGACATCGTCGCCACGATCGAGTACCTCGTGCGCCTGCACGCGGGCGAGAACAAGATGACCGTCCCCGGCGGCGTCGAGGTTCCCGTCGAGGTCGACGACATCGACCACTTCGGCAACCGTCGTCTGCGCACGGTCGGCGAGCTCATCCAGAACCAGATCCGCGTGGGCCTGTCCCGCATGGAGCGCGTGGTCCGTGAGCGCATGACCACCCAGGACGTCGAGGCGATCACGCCGCAGACCCTGATCAATATCCGTCCGGTCGTGGCCGCGATCAAGGAGTTCTTCGGAACCTCCCAGCTGTCGCAGTTCATGGACCAGAACAACCCGCTCTCGGGCCTGACCCACAAGCGTCGCCTGTCGGCGCTGGGCCCCGGCGGTCTGTCGCGTGAGCGCGCCGGCCTCGAGGTCCGCGACGTCCACCCGTCCCACTACGGCCGCATGTGCCCGATCGAGACCCCGGAAGGTCCGAACATCGGCCTGATCGGCTCGCTGTCGGTGTACGCGCGGGTCAACCCGTTCGGCTTCATCGAGACGCCCTACCGCAAGGTCGTCGACGGTGTCGTCACCGATGAGGTCGAGTACCTCACCGCCGACGAGGAGGACCGCTACCTCATCGCGCAGGCCAACTCGCCGATCGGTTCCGACAACCGCTTCTCGGACGAGCGTGTGCTCGTCCGTAAGAAGGGCGCGGAGATCGAGTACGTCTCCGCCGACCAGGTCGAGTACATGGACGTCTCGCCGCGCCAGATGGTGTCGGTCGCGACCGCCATGATCCCGTTCCTCGAGCACGACGACGCCAACCGTGCCCTCATGGGCGCGAACATGCAGCGTCAGGCCGTGCCGCTGGTTCGCAGCGAGTCGCCGATCGTCGGTACCGGCATGGAGCTGCGTGCCGCCGTCGACGCCGGCGACGTCATCGTCACCGAGAAGAGCGGCGTGATCGAAGAGGTCTCCGCCGACTTCATCACCGTCATGGCCGACGATGGAACCCGCAAGACCTACCGTCTGCGCAAGTTCGACCGTTCGAACCAGGGCACCTGCTCGAACCAGCGTCCGATCGTGGACGAAGGACAGCGCGTCGAGTCCGGCCAGGTCCTCGCCGACGGCCCCTGCACCGAGAACGGTGAGATGGCGCTCGGCAAGAACCTGCTCGTGGCGATCATGCCGTGGGAAGGCCACAACTACGAGGACGCGATCATCCTGTCGCAGCGCCTCGTGGAGGAGGACGTGCTCACCTCGATCCACATCGAGGAGCACGAGATCGACGCTCGCGACACCAAGCTCGGTGCCGAGGAGATCACCCGCGACATCCCGAACGTCTCCGACGAGGTCCTCGCCGACCTCGACGAGCGTGGCATCGTCCGCATCGGCGCCGAGGTCCGCGACGGCGACATCCTCGTCGGCAAGGTCACGCCGAAGGGCGAGACCGAGCTGACCCCCGAGGAGCGCCTGCTCCGCGCGATCTTCGGTGAGAAGGCGCGCGAGGTCCGCGACACCTCGCTGAAGGTGCCCCACGGCGAGAACGGCAAGGTCATCGGTGTTCGCGTGTTCTCGCGCGAGGACGACGACGATCTGCCTCCGGGTGTCAACGAGCTCGTCCGCGTGTATGTGGCGCAGAAGCGCAAGATCCAGGACGGCGACAAGCTCGCCGGCCGCCACGGCAACAAGGGCGTCATCGGCAAGATCCTCCCGCAGGAGGACATGCCGTTCCTGCCCGACGGCACCCCGGTCGACATCATCTTGAACACCCACGGTGTTCCGCGTCGTATGAACATCGGCCAGGTCCTCGAGACGCACCTGGGCTGGATCGGCAAGGCCGGCTGGCAGATCCAGGTGGCCGACGACGGCAGCCGTCCCGAGTGGGCGCAGAACCTCTCCGATGAGATGCTCGCCGCCGAGCCCGACACCAACATCGCCACGCCGGTGTTCGACGGTGCCCGCGAGGAGGAGCTGACGGGTCTGCTGTCCTCGACGCTGCCGAACCGCGACGGCGAGGTCATGGTCGGCCCCGACGGCAAGGCGACGCTGTTCGACGGTCGCTCCGGCGAGCCGTTCCCGTACCCGGTGTCGGTCGGCTACATGTACATCATCAAGCTGCACCACCTGGTCGACGACAAGATTCACGCGCGTTCGACCGGTCCGTACTCGATGATCACGCAGCAGCCGCTCGGTGGTAAGGCACAGTTCGGTGGTCAGCGCTTCGGTGAGATGGAGTGCTGGGCCATGCAGGCCTACGGCGCCGCCTACACCCTCCAGGAGCTGCTCACGATCAAGTCCGACGACGTGGTCGGTCGCGTCAAGGTCTACGAGGCGATCGTCAAGGGCGAGAACATCCCCGAGCCGGGTATCCCCGAGTCGTTCAAGGTGCTCCTCAAGGAACTCCAGTCGCTGTGCCTGAACGTGGAGGTCCTCTCCAGCGACGGCGCGGCCATCGCGATGGCCGACGGCGACGACGAGGACCTCGAGCGGGCGGCCGCCAACCTGGGCATCAACCTTTCCCGCAACGAGTCGGCCACGGTCGACGACCTCGCGAACTAGGAGCCGAGCCGACGCGGTACGCACCCCGACACCACTGGGCGCGTACCGCGTCGGGCCCCGGCAGCGATAGCGACAACTAGCAGCAATACAACCCGCACAGGGGAAAGGAAGTTACGTGCTCGACGTCAACTTCTTCGATGAACTCCGGATCGGCCTGGCCACCGCCGAGGACATCCGTAACTGGTCGTACGGCGAGGTCAAGAAGCCCGAGACCATCAACTACCGCACGCTCAAGCCCGAGAAGGACGGCTTGTTCTGCGAGAAGATCTTCGGTCCCACCCGGGACTGGGAGTGCTACTGCGGCAAGTACAAGCGTGTCCGCTTCAAGGGCATCATCTGCGAGCGCTGCGGCGTCGAGGTGACCCGCGCCAAGGTCCGCCGTGAGCGTATGGGCCACATCGAGCTCGCCGCTCCGGTGACGCACATCTGGTACTTCAAGGGTGTGCCGAGCCGCCTCGGCTACCTGCTCGACCTCGCGCCGAAGGATCTCGAGAAGATCATCTACTTCGCCGCGTACGTCATCACGTCGGTCGACGACGAGCTGCGCCACAACGAGCTCTCCACTCTCGAAGCCGAGATGGAGGTCGAGAAGAAGTCGGTCGCCGACCAGCGCGACGCCGACCTCGAGGCCCGTGCACAGAAGCTCGAAGCCGACCTCGCCGAACTCGAGGCCGAGGGCGCCAAGTCCGACGTCCGCCGCAAGGTCAAGGACGGCGGCGAGCGCGAGATGCGTCAGCTCCGCGACCGTGCGCAGCGCGAGCTCGACCGCCTCGACGAGATCTGGACGACCTTCACGAAGCTGAAGCCGAAGGACCTGATCGTCGACGAGATGATCTACCGCGAGCTCCAGGACCGCTACGGCGAGTACTTCACCGGTGCCATGGGTGCCGAGGCGATCCAGAAGCTCATCGAGAACTTCGACATCGATGCCGAGGCCGAGTCGCTGCGCGAGACCATCCGCAGCGGCAAGGGCCAGAAGAAGCTCCGTGCTCTCAAGCGCCTGAAGGTCGTGGCGGCGTTCCAGCAGTCCGGCAACTCGCCCATGGGCATGGTGCTCGACGCCGTGCCGGTGATCCCGCCGGAACTGCGTCCGATGGTGCAGCTCGACGGTGGCCGCTTCGCGACCTCCGACCTCAACGACCTGTACCGCCGCGTCATCAACCGCAACAACCGCCTCAAGCGACTGATCGACCTCGGTGCCCCCGAGATCATCGTCAACAACGAGAAGCGGATGCTGCAGGAGTCGGTCGACGCCCTGTTCGACAACGGCCGTCGTGGCCGGCCGGTCACCGGTCCCGGTAACCGGCCGCTCAAGTCGCTGTCCGATCTGCTCAAGGGCAAGCAGGGCCGCTTCCGTCAGAACCTGCTCGGTAAGCGCGTCGACTACTCGGGCCGTTCGGTCATCGTCGTCGGTCCGCAGCTCAAGCTGCACCAGTGCGGTCTGCCGAAGCTGATGGCGCTCGAGCTGTTCAAGCCGTTCGTGATGAAGCGTCTCGTCGACCTCAACCACGCGCAGAACATCAAGTCCGCCAAGCGCATGGTCGAGCGTCAGCGCCCGCAGGTGTGGGACGTCCTCGAAGAGGTCATCAACGAGCACCCGGTTCTGCTGAACCGTGCTCCCACGCTGCACCGCCTCGGTATCCAGGCGTTCGAGCCGCAGCTCGTCGAGGGCAAGGCCATTCAGCTGCACCCCCTCGTGTGTGAGGCCTTCAACGCCGACTTCGACGGCGACCAGATGGCCGTGCACCTCCCGCTGTCCGCGGAGGCGCAGGCCGAGGCCCGCATCCTGATGCTGTCGTCGAACAACATCCTGTCGCCGGCATCGGGCCGCCCGCTCGCCATGCCGCGTCTGGACATGGTGACGGGTCTGTTCCACCTGACCCGTCTGGTCGAGGACGCCCCCGGCGCCTACACGGCCGCGACCGCCGACGAGCCCGAGCAGGGCGTCTACTCGTCGCCGGCCGAGGCCCAGATGGCCGTCGACCGTGGCGTGCTGTCGGTCCAGGCTCCGATCAAGGTGCGCCTGACCCAGCTGCGTCCGCCGCGCGACGTCGAGAACGAGCTGTTCCCGGAGGGTTGGAAGTTCGGTGAGCCGTGGACCACGCAGACCACCCTCGGTCGCGTGCTGTTCAACGAGCTGCTGCCGACGAACTACGCGTTCGTCAACGACATCATGCCGAAGAAGCGCCAGGCCGCGATCATCAACGACCTGGCCGAGCGGTACCCGATGATCGTTGTCGCGCAGACCGTCGACAAGCTCAAGGACGCCGGCTTCTACTGGGCCACGCGTTCGGGTGTCACCATCTCGATGGCGGACGTGCTCGTTCCGCCGGAGAAGAAGGACATCCTCGAGCGGTACGAGACCCAGGCCGACGCCATCCAGCGGCAGTACGACCGAGGCAAGCTCTCGGAGGACGAGCGTCGCGACTCGCTCGTCAAGCTGTGGCAGGAAGCGACCGAAGAGGTCGGTCAGGTCATGGAGGCGCACTACCCGGACGACAACCCGATCCCCACGATCGTCAAGTCCGGTGCTGCGGGCAACATGACCCAGATCCGTTCGCTGGCGGGCATGAAGGGTCTGGTGACGAACCCGAAGGGCGAGTTCATCCCGCGCCCGATCAAGTCCTCCTTCCGTGAGGGCCTGACCGTCGCCGAGTACTTCATCAACACGCACGGCGCGCGTAAGGGTCTGGCCGACACCGCTCTCCGTACCGCCGACTCGGGCTACCTGACCCGTCGTCTGGTCGACGTCTCGCAGGACGTCATCGTCCGCGAGGTCGACTGCGGCACGCCGCGCGGCATCGAGATGACCATCGCCGAGCTCGCACGCGACGCGACCGGTCAGCCGACCGGTGAGCTCGTGCGCGACGCTCACATCGAGACCAGCACCTACGCTCGCACGCTGGCGACGGACGCGGTCGACGCGAACGGCAACGTCGTCGTCGAGCGTGGTTCCGACCTCGGCGACCCGGCGATCGAGGCGCTGCTCGAGGCCGGTATCCAGAAGGTCAAGGTCCGCTCGGTCCTGACCTGCGACACCGGCACCGGCGTGTGCGCGACCTGCTACGGCCGTTCGATGGCGACGGGCAAGCTCGTCGACATCGGCGAGGCCGTCGGTATCGTCGCCGCCCAGTCGATCGGTGAGCCCGGTACGCAGCTGACGATGCGTACCTTCCACCAGGGTGGCGTCGGTGAGGACATCACCGGTGGTCTGCCCCGCGTCCAGGAGCTGTTCGAGGCTCGCGTCCCCAAGGGCAAGGCCCCGATCGCCGACGTCTCCGGTCGCATCCGTCTCGAGGACGACGATCGTTTCTACAAGATCACGATCATCCCCGACGACGGTGGCGAGGAGGTCGTGTACGACAAGCTGTCCAAGCGTCAGCGTCTGCACGTCATCCGCAAGGCCGACGGCACCGAGGGCGTGCTCGCGGACGGCGATCACGTGGAGGTCGGTCAGCAGCTCCTCGAGGGCTCTGCCGATCCGCACGAGGTGCTGCGCGTGATGGGCCCGCGTCAGGTTCAGGTCCACCTGGTCCACGAGGTCCAGGAGGTCTACCGGAGCCAGGGCGTGTCGATCCACGACAAGCACATCGAGGTCATCGTGCGTCAGATGCTGCGTCGCGTGACGATCATCGACTCGGGCTCGACGGAGTTCCTGCCCGGTTCGCTCGTCGAGCGCAGCGAGTTCGAGGCTGCGAACCGTCGTGTGGTTCAGGAGGGTGGCGAGCCGGCTGCCGGCCGTCCGGTCCTCATGGGTATCACGAAGGCGTCGCTGGCCACCGACTCGTGGCTGTCGGCGGCGTCCTTCCAGGAGACCACTCGCGTGCTCACCGACGCGGCGATCAACTGCCGCTCGGACAAGCTGATCGGTCTCAAGGAGAACGTGATCATCGGTAAGCTGATCCCCGCCGGTACCGGTATCAACAAGTACCGGAACATCGAGGTCCAGCCGACCGAGGAGGCCCGTGCGGCCGCGTACGCCATCCCGGCGTACGACGACCAGTACTACTCGCCGGACGGCTTCGGCCAGAACACCGGCGCTGCAGTGCCGCTGGATGACTACGGTTACTCCAACGACTACCGGTAGTTCGCTGCCGTAGTAGACGACGAAGGTCCCGCCCTCTTCTCTTCGGGGGCGGGACCTTCGTCATTTGTTCTCGACGGTGATGCCGTCACGGCGTGCGTGCGAGCGTCCCGTGGCAGTTCCGCTCGGGGTGGGTCGCTCGGGACGCGGGTCAGCGCGGGATGTGGAAGTCCACGAGTTCGGCGGTGCCTCGCGACAGTTCGGACCAGGATCCGCTCACCGTGAGGACCGCGATCGCGGAGGTGGGGAACTTCTCGGCCACCTGATGGGCAGCGTCGGTGCTGTGATCCGTGATGAGCCCGAGGACGGTCGCGGAGAGGGTCGGCTCGTGCCCGATGACGAGCAGGGTGTGCACGTCGTCGGCCGTTCCCCGGATCTCGGCGACCAGGGATTCCGGATCGGCGTGGTACAGGCTGTCGCGGTACTCGACGGGAGCCTCCACGGCTGCTTCGGCGAGTGTCTTGCGCGTCCGGGTCGCGGTGGAGCACAGAACGGCGTCCACTTCGGGCAGGTTCGCCCGGATCCAGCGACCGGCGAGTCCGGCCTCGCGGCGTCCGCGGGGGGAGAGGGGACGCTCGTGATCGTCCACGTCGTCCGGGTACGCGGACTTGCCGTGGCGCAGCAAGATCAGGGTACGGGTCATGGGGTCCACCGTAGAGCGTCCGGTTTCCGGCCGATCCACGCGACCGCGCGAGTGTGATCCTCGACCGTGAACCAGACCGTCAGTCCGTCCTCTCGCAGGGTCGTCCGCAGTGTGAGGGTCTCGCCGGCGGCGACGGGGCGCAGGTGTTCGATCACCGCCCGGTACGGCGCGTCCGGGATGTCCGGCCGGAGGGGCAGGAGCTCCTCGAGGCCGTGCCAGTAGACGGCGTTGTTGACGTGCCCGAACGGGTCGAGGTCGGTGGCGCGTAGGGGGAAGACGCGTTCGTCGTCGAGCTCGTCGGGTGCGCGAGCGGGCAGCCACGCCGTCCACTTCAGGCGTGTGTCGTGCGCGTAGCGGGCCATGTGCTCGAACAGGCCGTCGCTGATCCGGGTGGGGGCGCCGGTGGTGGGACCGATGTCGATCCAGAACGCCGCGGTCTCGATCAGCGGGCCGTCCGGGGCGTCGCCGGGGTCGTCGAAGCGGACCCGCACGTTCGCCCACCGCGTCGACAGGGCGTCGCACCAACGTCGCAGCCGGAGCGTGCGGCCGTACTCGGCGGGGCGGTGCACGTCGACGATCGTGCGCCGGACGATCCAGAGCGGGTCGGTCTCGGACGCGCCGACGGCGGCGAGGTTGTCGGTGCCGATGTCCTGGAGATAGCGGGCGATGCCGTCGAGCCGCAGTCGCTTACCGGTGTCGACGTCGCCGGTGCGGACGGTGCGCTCGGTGGAGAAGGGGTTCGCCTGCTCGGGCAGTTCCGTGAGCGGTCGCGTCCGAGGCAGATCGGTGCTCGGCGTCGACGTGGCCATGTGTCCCCCCCGGGTCGGATATCCGATCGTGCGATTCTCGCAGTTTCGGTGGGCGGTCGCAGGTTCTCTTGCGAACCCACGGCGACAGCCGCTACAGTCGAATTAACTGTTACGGATCGTTACATGAAATTCGCGGACGCTCCGCCCGGCTGCCGAGGACCCTTCCCATGGCCTATGTGATCACCCAGACCTGCTGCAACGACGCGAGCTGCGTCGCAGTCTGCCCCGTGAACTGCATCCACCCCTCGCCGGACGAGCCCGAGTTCGCCACCGCCGAGATGCTGCACATCGATCCGAAGACCTGCATCGACTGCGGCGCCTGCGCCGACGCGTGCCCGGTCGAGGCGATCCTGCCCGACGACAAGCTCGATCCCTCCCAGATGCGGTTCGCCGAGATCAACGCGGCCTGGTACGAGGACCACCCGGCGCCGGAGGGGTGGAAGCCCCTCGTGCCCACCCCGGCGCCTCCGCGCGATCGTGGAACGCTGCGGGTCGCGATCGTCGGCGCCGGCCCCGCGGCCTGCTACGCCGCCCAGGAACTGCTCGAACGTTCCGAAGTCGAGGTCGAGATGTTCGACCGGCTCCCGACTCCCTTCGGCCTCGTGCGCGCCGGTGTCGCCCCCGATCATCCGGGGACCAAGGCGGTCACGGAATCGTTCGAATGGTCGTTCCGGCGCGAGGAGTTCGCCCTGCACCTTGCCACCGAGGTCGGTCGCGACATCACCCACGCCGAACTGCTCGAGCACCACCACGCCGTGATCTACGCGACCGGTGCGTCGTCCGACCGCCGCCTCGGGGTCGCCGGTGAGGACCTGCCCGGCAGCCACGCCGCCACCGAGTTCGTCGCCTGGTACAACGGCCACCCCGACTACGCCGACCGCACTTTCGATCTGTCCGGGGAACGCGCCGTCATCGTCGGCAACGGCAACGTCGCCCTCGACGTCGCGCGGATACTCACCATGGACGTCGACGAACTCGCGCGCACCGACATCGCCGACCACGCCCTGACGGCGTTGCGGAAGAGCAACATCCGCGAGGTCGTCCTGCTCGGCCGGCGCGGCCCGGCCCAGGCCGCGTACAGCAATCCGGAGTTCCTCGCCCTCGGCGACCTCACCGGAGTCGACGTCGTCGTCGACGACGCCGACCTCGAACTCGATCCGGTGAGCGCCCGGGCCGTGGAGGAGGACGCGGCGACCGCGCTGCGCGTCCGTCTCGCCCGCGAGTACGCCGGCCGGCCCGTCCGTCCCGGGCACCGCCGCATCGTCTTCCGGTACCTCGCCGCGCCGAGCGAACTGCTCGGCGACGACCACGTGACCGGCGTGCGGATCGAACGCACCGAACTCGTCGACGACAGTGGTCGTCTCTCCGCCCGACCCACCGGCCGTTTCGAGGACCTGCCCGCCACGCTCGTACTCCGGTCGATCGGCTATCGCGGCGTTCCCCTGCCGGGTGTGCCCTTCGACGACGTCCGCGGGGTCGTTCCCAACACCGGCGGTCGTGTGGACGCCGGCGTCTACGTCACCGGGTGGGCCAAGCGCGGCCCGAGCGGCGTCATCGGCACCAACAAGGGATGCGCGAAGGAGACCGTCGCCGCGCTGCTGGCCGACTTCGACTCCGGTGCACTCGCCGCTCCCCGCGGCGACCGTCGTGCGCTGAACCGGTTGCTCGCACAGCGCAGGCCCGATCGGGTGGACCTGGACGGCTGGAAGACCATCGACGCCGCCGAGCGGCAGGCCGGACGAGCCCAGGGTCGGCCGCGCGTCAAGATCACCGACCGCGAGAGCCTCGTCGAACTCGGTCGTCGCCGACGCCGTCTTCCGCTGCTCGCCTCGCTGCGTCGTTGACACAGCCGCGGGTGACGCAGGTCGCGGCCCGCCCGGACGTTCGTCGATAGGCTCGGGAGAACCGAATCCCGACCCGAACGGACATGTGCATGAGCAGCGACAACCTCGACCGCACGGCGCTCACGCGCCGCACCCTCATCGGCGGCGCCGGTGTGGTGGCGGCCGGCGCGGCCCTTACAGCCTGCGGATCGTCCGGCGACACCGGCGAGGCGCGATCGGCGGTGCCCGCACCGACCACGACGGCGCCTCCCGGACCCGATGCGGAGGTCGTCGCCGCCGTCGCGGACGTGCCGGTCGGCGGGGGCGTCATGCTCGAATCGAAGAGGCTCGTCGTCACCCAGCCCGCAGAGGGCGACTTCCGCGCGTTCATCGCGATCTGCACCCATCAGGGCTGCAATCTCAGCGGTGTCGAGGACGATCGCATCATCTGCCCGTGCCACGGCAGCCGGTACGACCTCGACGGCGCGCCGGTCGAAGGACCGGCGAAGCGGCCGCTGAAGACCCGTCCCGTGGCGGCCCGCGGGTCCGATCTCGTCGTGGGCTGATCGGTCCGGGGATAGAGTCCGCTCCGTGGAGACCAGCGGAGGCCGGCGCCCGAAGGCGCTGCACGGTTGGCGCCCGAAGGCGCTGCGTGACGGTACGGACCCGGACCCTCGTTTCACGCTGGCCAACGAGCGCACCTTCCTCGCGTGGGTGCGGACCGCGCTCGGCGTCATCGCCGCGGCGGTCGCGCTGGAGACCTTCGCGGGCGGCATCGTGTCGGAGGGGCTCCGCACGGTGCTGGCGTGCGCGTTGCTCGGATTCGCCGCTGTGCTCACGGTGTTCGCGCTGATCCGCTGGCACCGCGTCGAGCACGCGATGCGCACCGGACGGGCACTCCCGGTGCCGTGGGTGGCCTATCTGCTCGCCGTGGCCCTCGGGGTCTCGGGGGTCGTGCTCGCCGTCGCGATCGCCCGGTGAGACGAGCCGCACCGTGAGCCGGGACGATCTGCGGCACGGCGACGTCGGTCTGCAGCCCGAACGGACGAGTCTGGCGTGGCTGCGCACCGCCTCGGTGCTCGGTGCGGTGGTGCTCGGATTCATGCGGTTCGTGCCGGGCCCGGGTGCCGTGGTCGCGTCGATCGGCCTGATCTGCCTCGTGCCCGTGCTGGCGGTGCTGCTCGCCTCCCGGATCGGTCACCGCGCGCGAGTGCGCGGTCTGGTCGCGGGTCGCGCGCCCTATTTCTGGTGGCGCAACGTCGCGGTCTCCGCCACGGTCGTGGTGCTCGCGATCTCGTCGGCCGTCCTGATCGTCACCGCCCGCTGAGTGACAACACGCCGATCAGGGCTATCGCCGCGACCCAGACGGTCGCCGCTGCCGCGAGCGCGATCGGACGCCATCCGACGCCGCGGAGCACTTCCCGGCGCACCCCCGCGCCCAGGGCGAACATCGCGACGGTCAGCAGCGTGCGCTGCACCGTCCCCGCAGCCTCCACCACGATCGGATCGAGCAGTCCGGTCGAGCGCAGTGCGACGCACGCGAGGAAACCCAGCAGGAAGACCGGCACGATCGGGGGAGTGCGCTCGTCGCGGCGGTCCTCACCGCGCCGCCGAGCGACGACCCCGACGACCGCCACGACCGGGGCCAGCAGTGCCACCCGTGCGAGCTTGACCGTCACCGCCGCGGCGAGCACCCCACCGGCGGTGGCCTCGAGGGCGGTGCCGGTCGCGACCACCTGGGCGACCTCGTGGATCGCCGCACCCGCCCACAGACCGGCGGTCCCGGGAGTCAGCCCGAGCATCCCGGCGGCGAGCGGAACGAGCGGGATCATCGCGGTGCCGAAGACGACCACCAATGCGACGGTGGTGACGAGTTCGCGTTTGCGCGAATCGATCACACCGTCGACCGCCGCCGCGGCCGCGGCTCCGCAGATCGAGAAACCGCACGCGATGAGCAGGCGCTGGGTCCAGCCCACCCCGAGCCACCGGCCGAAGGCGAGCGACCCGCCGATACCCGCGACGACGACGGTCGCCGCGACGACCGCTGTGCCCCACCCGAGGTCGACGAGATCGGAGACCGCGAGCTGCACGCCGAGAAGAGCGACGCCCACTCGGAGGAGACGCTTCGACGCCGTACCCAGGCCCGGCTCCAGAAGGCCGACCACCGGTGCGGGCAGCCCGATATTCGCCACGACCACACCCAGGACGATCGCGACGAGCAACGGGCTCGTCCCGGGGATCAGGTGCGCCGCTCCCAGTGCGACGACCGCGCCCGCCGCGGCCACGAGGAGACCCGGGACGACGGTGGGCCGGGACACGGGCGCGTGGACGGTGAGCATGCCTCGACTCTTCCGCCGCAGCGGTGTCCGCACCAGCCGTCGATCGGACATGAGCTCATATCGAATGGATATGAGTGGCGAGTGCGGCATATCGTTCGTGCATGACCAGCTGGCCGGATCTCGTCGCTCTGGAACTGCTCGTCGGGGTCGACGACCGGGGCGGGCTCGGCGCCGCGGCCCGCGCGGCCGGTCTCGCCCAACCCAACGCGACCCGCATGCTGCGCCGACTCGAACGGCAACTCGGCGCGGTCCTCGTGCGGCGGGGCCGCACGGGTTCGGTGCTCACCCCGGAGGGCACGGTGGTCGCGCACTGGGCGCGGGAGGTCCTGGCCGACGCGGAACGCCTCCTCGACGCCGCTGCAGCACTGCGCGTCGAACAGCAACCCGAACTGGTGGTCGCGGCGTCGATGACGGTCGCCGAACACCTCATCCCGCGGTGGCTCGGCGCCTTCCGCACGCTCCGCGACGACGTCCAGATCCAGTTGCAGGTCCACAACTCGATGCGGGTGTGTGACGTCGTCGCCGAGGGCGGATGCGACGTCGGGTTCGTCGAGGGGCCGACGGTTCCGGAGGGACTGCACAGTGTCGCGGTGGCACGCGACCGCCTGGTCGTGGTCGTCCCGCCGCAGCATCCGTGGGCACGGCGGCGGCGCCCGCTCACCGTGGCCGAATTCGCGGCGACACCACTGGTCGTCCGCGAGGAGGGGTCCGGTACCCGCCGCACCCTCGACCTCGCGTTGCAGGAGTACGACCGGGCCGCACCGCTGCTCGAACTCGGGAGCGGAGCCGCGGTCCGCACGAGTGTGCTCGGGGGCACGGGCCCGGCGGTGCTGAGCACCCTGGCGGTGGAGGAGTATCTGGACTCCGGCCGGCTCGTCGCGGTCGCGGTGGACGGACTCGACCTGCAGCGTGTGCTCCGCGCGGTCTGGAGGCCGCCGCGGGTGTTGTCCGGTCCGGCGGGGGAGTTGGTCCGACTGATCACCCGTACCCGCTGACCTGGCTTACATCCGGCGCCGGGTCACGCGCGCGAGTGCTGCAACGCACCAGCCCCCGCGACCACCACGAGTGCGATACCCGCGAGGGCGAGAGGTTCGACGACCTGCCCCAGCACCAGAGCGCCGGCGAGCGCTGCGGCGGCGGGTTCGAGCGCGATGAGGATCGCGAACACCTTCTTCGGCAGGTCGCGCAGGGCACGGATCTCGAGGGTGTACGGGATCGCCGACGACAGCAGCGCCACGGCGAGTCCTGCGAGCACGAGGCCGGGCCGGAGGAGCTCGGTGCCGGCCGTCGCCGCGCCGAACGGCAGGACGACGACGGCCGCGATCGTCGTCGCCCCGGCCAGCCCCGCCGATCCGGGCAGGGTCGTCGCCACACGTGAGCCCGCCACGATGTACCAGGCCCACCCCGATGCGGCGACCAGCGCGAAGGCGACTCCGAGCGGATCGGGACCGGTGGACAGCCCGGCACCGTCGCCGACGCCGAGCAGGACCACCCCGCCCAGCGCGAGCACCACCCACAGGGCGTCGCGCATACGTCGGGACAGGATCGCGGCCAGCCCGAGAGGGCCGAGGAACTCGATGGTGACGGTCGCGGCGAGCGGCAGTCGCGTCAACGCTCCGTAGAACGCCGTGTTCATCAGCGCGAGACTCGCGCCCAGTGTCACCACCGCCCGCCACTGTTCCGGTGTCCACGTCCACGGCCGGGGCCGGGTGAACGCGCAGAGGATCACGGCGGCGAACAGCAGGCGCAGGGTCACCGTGCCGAGAGCACCAGCCCGGTCGAACAGGGTCGCGGCGAAGGCCGCCCCGAACTGCATCGACAGCACCGCGGTGAGGACCGCGACGACAGGGCCGACGGTGTGCGTGCGGGAATCGTCGGCCATCTCGTCAGTATGTCCGACGAGCACGAACGACGCCTGCCGCAAAAAACAATCACACGTGCTTGATTTTGGGGCTGTGGCGTGTGACGCTTGCCGCATGTCCGATCTGTACATCGTGCTCGACGATCTCCGCGCGGAGGGCGACGATCTCGACGCTCTCGTCGCGACCCTGCCCGACGAGAGTTGGGCACTGCCCACCCCGGCGGAGGGCTGGACCATCGCTCACCAGATCGGTCACCTGTTGTGGACCGACCGGGCGGCGCTCACCGCCGTGCGCGACCCGGACGCCTTCGTGAAGATGGTCGAAGCGGCATTCGGCGACCCGCTGGGATTCGTCGACGTCGGTGCCGAGGAACAGGCGGGGCGGCCGCCCGCGGAGTTGCTCGCCGACTGGCGCGACACCCGCCGCGAACTCGCCGACGCGCTCGCCGAACTCCCGCGGGGTACGAAGATCCTGTGGTTCGGACCGCCGATGTCGCCGGCGTCGATGGCGACCGCGCGGCTCATGGAGACCTGGGCGCACGGGGGTGACGTCGCCGACGCCCTCGGTGTCACCCGCACGCCCACCGCGCGCCTGAAGAACGTCGCGCACCTGGGGGTGCGGACGCGCGACTTCGCGTACGTCATCCGCGACCGGAAGCCCCCGGCCGAGCCGTTCCGCGTCGTGCTTACCGCCCCCGCCGGGGACAGCTGGGAATGGGGTCCGGAGGACGCCGCGCAGTCGGTCACCGGCCCGGCCCTGGACTTCTGCCTGCTCGTCACCCAGCGCATCCACCGCGACGACACCGCCCTCGTCGCCGACGGCCCGGACGCGGAGGAATGGCTCGGCCTCGCGCAGGCCTTCGCCGGTGCCCCCGGCGCCGGGCGCGAGCCCGGCTCGTCCGCCACCTGAGACCGCCCGCCCCACAGTCGAGACACCTCCGGCCGAAACATCTTCGACCGAAACACCATCCTCGACCGAAAACACCATCGGAGACATCGTGAGCATGTGGACCACCCCCGAGCGTCTCGCCCTCCGCGAGACCGTCACCGGTTTCGTGAAGCGTGAGATCCTGCCCCACCTCGACGACTGGGAGCGCGCCGGCGAACTGCCCCGCGAACTGCACGTCGAGGCCGCGAAGATCGGCCTGCTCGGCGCCGGATTCCCCGAGGAGGTCGGCGGTTCCGGTGGCGACGGCGCCGACACGCTCACCGTGTGCGAGGCGTTCCACGAGGCGGGGGCCTCGGGCGGCGCGTTCGCATCACTGTTCACGTGCGGCATCGCCCTGCCGCACCTCATCGCGGCCGGCGATCCCGATCAGATCGACAAGTGGGTACGGCCCACTCTCGCAGGCGAACTCGTCGGGTCCCTCGCGATCACCGAACCGGGCGGCGGATCGGACGTCGGTCATCTGACCACCACCGCGGTGCGCGACGGCGACCACTACGTCGTCAACGGCGCGAAGACCTACATCACCTCGGGATGCCGCGCCGACTTCGTGGTCACCGCCGTCCGCACCGGAGGTCCCGGCGCCGGGGGAGTCTCGTTGCTCGTGATCGAGAAGGGCACAACGGGTTTCACCGTCTCCCGCAAGCTCGACAAGATGGGATGGCGCGCGTCGGACACCGCCGAGTTGTCCTTCGCCGACGTCCGCGTACCGGTCACCAACCTCGTCGGCGCGGAGAACACCGGATTCTGGCAGATCGCACAGGGTTTCGTCTCCGAGCGGATCGCCCTCGCCGCCCAGGCCTATTCGGGTGCGCAGCGGTGCCTGGACCTGACCGTCGCGTGGTGCCGCGACCGCGAGACCTTCGGCCGGCCGCTGATCACCCGCCAGGCCGTGCAGCGCACCCTGTCCGAGATGGCGCGTCGCGTCGACGTCGCGCGCGTCTACACGCGGCACGTCACCGAGCGCGCCGTGGCGGGAGAGACCGACCTGATCGCCGAGGTGTGTTTCGCGAAGAACACCGCGGTCGAGGCCGGCGAATGGGTCGCCGACCAGGCGGTTCAGTTGTTCGGCGGCCTCGGGTACATGGCCGAATCGGAGGTCGAACGGCAGTACCGCGACATGCGCATCCTCGGCATCGGTGGTGGCACCACAGAGATCCTCACCGAACTCGCCGCCAAGCGGCTGGGTTACGGCGCCTGACCCACCTGTTCCCTCATGCGACCGTCCACGGCCGCGCGTCCTCTCACCCGACCCGGAAGGCATCCCCGTGAGCATCATCGAGACCGAAGAACAGAAGGAACTACGCGCTGCGGTGGCGGCTCTGGCCGAGCGCTACAACTACGTCGACTACGTACTTCCCAAGTCGCGCGCGCACGAGCCGCTCACCGAATTGTGGGCGGAGGCGGCCAAGCTCGGCTTCCTCGGCGTGAACCTTCCGGAGCAGTACGGAGGCGGCGGCGCCGGCATCTACGAACTCGCGCTGGTGCAGGAGGAGCTCTCCGCGAAGGGCGCCGGGCTGCTGCTCGTCGTGGTTTCACCGGCGATCTGCGGCACCATCATCTCCAAGTACGGCACCGACGCTCAGAAGCAGGAATGGCTGCCCGGCCTCGCCGACGGCTCTTGCATCATGGCCTTCGGCATCACCGAGGCCGACGCCGGATCCAACTCGCACAACATCACCACGATCGCGCGCCGCGACGGTGACGACTGGATCCTCTCCGGCAGCAAGGTCTACATCTCCGGTGTCGACCAGGCCGACGCCGTGCTCGTCGTCTCCCGCACCGAGGACGCGAAGACCGGCAAGCTCCGTCCGGCCCTGTTCATCGTGCCGACCGATGCCCCGGGCTTCACGAAGACGCCCATGGAGATGGACATCCTCGAGCCGGACTACCAGTTCTCCCTGTTCTTCGACGACGTCCGACTTCCCGCCGACGCACTCGTCGGTGAGCCGGAGGCCGCGCTCATGCAGCTGTTCGCCGGACTGAACCCCGAACGGATCATGGGCGCGGCGATGGCAGTGGGTATGGGCCGGTACGCCCTCGACGCCGCGGTGCGCTACGCCAACGAGCGGACCGTCTGGAAGCAGCCCATCGGTGCGCACCAGGGCATCGCGCACCCGCTGGCGCAGCGCCGGATCGAGCTCGAACTCGCCAAGCTCATGATGCAGAAGGCCGCCGTCCTCTACGACAGCGGCGACGACTTCGGGGCCGCCGAGGCCGCGAACATGGCCAAGTACGCCGCGGGTGAGGCTGCGATCGCCTCGCTGGACCAGGCGATCCAGACCCACGGCGGTGCCGGCCTCACTCGGGAGTACGGCCTCGCGGCGATGCTCGGCGCCGCGCGCATCGCACGCGTGGCGCCGGTCAGCCGGGAGATGATCCTCAACTTCGTGGCCCGGCACTCGCTGGGCCTGCCGAAGTCGTACTAGGCCGACGCTTCCGAGTCGGATGCTTCCGGGTTCGAGGTTTCGGGGTTCGACACCGCGAACCCGGAGGTTCCGATGTTCGGCGGGAAGGAATCCGGCGGGAAGAGACCGGTCGCCTCCTCCGCTGGGAGCAGCGTCCCCAGCAGATAGGCGAGGGACCACCGCAACGAGCTCACGTCCTGCAGCGGCACGGTCTGCTGGTAGCCCACGAGCGTGTACAGGGCCAGCCGCGCGAACCGCTCGGCCTGGTCCCTCGAACCGAGGTACTGGGCCACCGCTTCGGCCACCACCGCGTACCGCAGGTCGTCGACCTCGCTCTGCACCTCGTGGACGCCGGAGTCGCTGTGCGACCAACCGCGGATGGCGGACTCGGCGGAGTGGGGGAGGCTGCACGCGAATTCGACGAGCAACCGGAGCCGCCGGGTCATCGAACCCTCGAGGCGCGCCGCGGCGGCGAGCTGGAGCGTCTGGCTTTCGAGCCAGTGCTGGAGGAATTCGGTCTTGAACTGCGCCCAGCTCTCGAAATAGTTGTAGAACGAGCCGGTCGTCACCTCGAGGTGACTGCACAACCGTGCCTGCTTGAGTCCGGCATGGTCGTTGGTGGCCAGGATGGCCAGCGCGGCGTCGAAGTAGTCCTCGCGCCTGACGGTGGTCGCCACGTGGTGCTCCCCTTTCCCCCCGACCTGTTATACGAGTGTACGGATGATGACCTTTGCGTACGGTCTCGGGGTCGCACGAATACCCGTTCGGCGGAAGATCAGTCGTGACGGAACGGTCGTGACCACGGGGTCGTGACAGGACAGGCAGGAACAGGAGTCCCGATGGCGCGAGAACCGAAGCAGGACCGCAGCCGCGCCACGCGGCGGCGACTGCTCGAGGCGACGATCGACTGCCTCGTCGAATCCGGTTGGGCCGCAACCACGGTGAGTGTGGTCGCCGAGCGGGCAGGAGTGTCGCGCGGGGCCGCCCAGCATCACTTCCCGACCCGGGAGGATCTCATCACCGCATCGCTCGAGTTCATGTTCGACAGTCGCATCGAGCGGGTCCGCACCGAACCGTTCGACGTGCCCGAGGGCGTCGGCCGCACGGAGGCGGTGGTCGAGCGCATCGTCGACCAATGCACCGGCAACATGTTCAAGGCCGCCCTGCAGGTGTGGACGGCCGCGGCGGCCGATCCGGCTCTGCGCGAGATGCTCCTGCCGCTCGAGGAGAAGTTCGGCCGTGTCTCGCACGCGGTGGCCGTCGAGCAGCTCGGTGCCGACGACACCGACCCGGTCGTGCACCGGACGGTGCAGGCGACCCTGGATCTCGCGCGCGGCCTCGGCCTGGCCGACGTGCTGACGGACGACTCGGCCCGCCGGCGGGAGATCGTCCGTCACTGGGCCGCGCAGCTCGACGAGGTGCTCCGGGAGTCCTCGAGTCGTCGCACACAGGTGGGCCCGGCTCGGTAGTCTTCCCGCCATGCCTCTCCCGCGCATCGGAAGGACGGCGGCTGCCGTGGCGACGGTCGGTCTCATGGGTCTCGGTGCGGCGGCGTGCGGGAACTCCGACGACGCCGGACAGGTCGAGACCTCGCCGACCGCGTCTGTCACCGACCCCGGCCCGCTGTTCGACGAGTGCGGCGCGATGTCCGACGACGAGGTGGCGGCGGCTTTCGGTCTCGGCAGTTTCACGACGGTGACGCGCAACTCGGTGGGCTGCGAGTGGGAGATCTACGTCGGCGGCCCCAGCGTGAGCTTCTCGTGGTACCGGGGAAGTCCCATCGGCCGCGAACGCGCCGGCTCCGATCTCATCGGCCGGCCCGCCGCCGACATCGAGATCGGGGGACGGTCGGGTTTCATGGGGTCCTATCAGAACGAGCTGGGGCAGACGACGCTGTGCGAGATCGGCGTGGAGTTCGGCGGCGACTTCGTCCACTGGTCGGTCTCGTACTCGAACCTCACGCCCGTGGCCGACGCCTGCGTCGTCGCTCGCGGACTGGCCACCACGAGTGTGGAAAGGGTGCAGAAGTGAACGCCCGCCGCTGGGGTGCCGCACTCGCGACCGTCCTCACGACGGGTGCTCTGCTCACCGGATGTACCCGCACCATCGAGGGGCGGGCCGTCCCGGAGGGGGTCGGCGGCGGCACGGGCGCCGAGTTCACCCGGCTGCTCACCGAGTGCGATGCGGTCGCCGACGAGAAGATCGCCGAGGCCGTGGGCGCGGACTACGTCTATCGCGGGTTCTTCGGTGCGATCTGCCGCTGGGACGGCGAGGGGCCCACGGGAGTAGTGAAGGTCACCTTCAACTGGTTCGAGACCGGTTCCCTCGACCACGAACGCGCCGCCGCCGAGGGGCTCGGCTACGAGATCGAGAACACGACCATCGAGGGCCGGCGGGCACTGCAGATGCGCCGACCCGGCGATCCGCTGTCGTGCGGGGTCAGTTCCGGGGCGTCGACGACCGGCATCTTCGGCTGGTGGGTGCAGTACACCTCCGGGGGAGCGGACCCGTGTGAAGCTGCTGCTACGTTGGCCCGGCTCACACTGAACCTCAGCAGTTGACGGTGTGTGCGGATCCTCGGGAGGGTGCGCGCTCCTCACTTTGACCTCATGCGCGCACGCCGGGTATCGTTGTGGGTCGTGTCCGGCATGCCCGGGCCGGTCTGTGTGCCTATGCGAGGTAGTGCCGTGCGCGTGGTCTGTAGATATCTGCAGGAACGAGCCCCCGGCTGCCTGTGTGGGGGTACGCGACACACCCGACCTCGTGTGCACACGAGGGGCGAGTGCGGGGCAGCAGCTTTCTTGCCCCAACCGATGGATCCCTAATTTCAGAACAGCCGAGGTTGCTCGAAGTGAGCAGCTTCAGACAACGAAGAAAGCCGGTTAATGCCAACCATCAATCAGCTGGTCCGCAAGGGCCGCCGCGACAAGGCCGCCAAGGTCAAGAGCGCGGCGCTCAAGGGCAGCCCCCAGCGTCGCGGTGTGTGCACTCGCGTGTACACCACCACCCCGAAGAAGCCGAACTCGGCTCTCCGTAAGGTCGCCCGTGTGCGCCTGACCTCCCAGGTCGAGGTCACCGCCTACATCCCCGGTGAGGGCCACAACCTCCAGGAGCACTCGATGGTGCTCGTGCGTGGCGGTCGTGTGAAGGACCTCCCGGGTGTGCGCTACAAGATCATCCGCGGCTCGCTCGACACTCAGGGTGTCAAGAACCGCAAGCAGGCCCGCAGCCGCTACGGAGCGAAGAAGGAGAAGGGCTGATGCCACGTAAGGGTCCCGCTCCCAAGCGCCCGCTGATCGCCGATCCGGTCTACGGTTCGCCGCTGGTCACCCAGCTGGTCAACAAGATCCTGCTGGACGGCAAGAAGTCCACCGCCGAGCGCATCGTCTACCAGGCGCTCGAGCAGGCTCGCGAGAAGACCGGTACCGATCCGGTCGTCACCCTCAAGCGCGCGCTCGACAACGTCAAGCCCGCCCTCGAGGTCCGCAGCCGTCGCGTCGGTGGTGCCACCTACCAGGTGCCGGTCGAGGTTCGCCCCGGTCGTTCCACCACGCTCGCGCTGCGCTGGCTGGTGACGTTCTCGCGTCAGCGTCGCGAGAAGACCATGGTCGAGCGGCTCGCCAACGAGCTCCTCGACGCGAGCAACGGCCTCGGCGCCTCCGTGAAGCGCCGCGAGGACACGCACAAGATGGCTGAAGCCAACAAGGCGTTCGCGCACTACCGCTGGTGAGTCGTCGCCGACCGGGAGATGCCGTCATCACGGACCTCCCGGTCGGCTGCTCGCACAACTGTGTCGGTCCCGTAAAGGCCGGCTGACAACACAAGAACATGTGGTCCGCACCCAAGGACCGACACGAGCTACGAGCGGGGTTACCTGTGGCACAGGAAGTGCTGACCGACCTGAACAAGGTCCGCAACATCGGCATCATGGCGCACATCGATGCCGGCAAGACCACCACCACCGAGCGCATCCTCTTCTACACCGGTGTCAACTACAAGATCGGTGAGACGCACGACGGTGCCTCGACCACCGACTGGATGGAGCAGGAGAAGGAGCGTGGTATCACCATCACCTCCGCTGCTGTGACCTGCTTCTGGAACAAGAACCAGATCAACATCATCGACACCCCCGGCCACGTCGACTTCACGGTCGAGGTCGAGCGGTCGCTGCGCGTCCTCGACGGCGCAGTCGCCGTGTTCGACGGCAAGGAGGGCGTCGAGCCCCAGTCCGAGCAGGTCTGGCGCCAGGCTGCCAAGTACGACGTTCCGCGCATCTGCTTCGTCAACAAGATGGACAAGATGGGCGCGGACTTCTACTTCACCGTGCAGACGATCATCGATCGCCTGGGCGCGAAGCCGCTGGTCCTCCAGCTCCCCATCGGTGCCGAGGATGCCTTCGACGGCGTCGTCGACCTCGTCGAGATGAAGGCGCTCACCTGGCGTGGCACCACCGACATCGGCACCGAGGCCACGGTCGAGGAGATCCCGGCCGACCTCGCCGACAAGGCTGCCGAGTACCGCGAGAAGCTGCTCGAGACGGTCGCCGAGTCCGACGAAGAGCTCATGGAGAAGTACTTCGGCGGCGAGGAACTCACCGTCGCCGAGATCAAGGCGGCCATCCGCAAGATGACCGTCAACTCCGAGCTCTACCCGGTGCTGTGCGGCTCCGCCTTCAAGAACAAGGGCATCCAGCCCATGCTCGACGCGGTCATCGACTACCTGCCGAACCCGCTCGACATCGGCGACGTCATCGGCCACCAGGTCGGTAACGAAGAAGAGGAACTGCGTCGTAAGCCTTCGAAGGAGGAGCCCTTCTCGGCTCTCGCCTTCAAGATCGCTGCGCACCCCTTCTTCGGCAAGCTGACCTTCGTCCGCGTGTACTCCGGCCGGATCGACTCGGGCACCCAGGTGCTCAACTCGACCAAGGGCAAGAAGGAGCGCGTCGGCAAGCTGTTCCAGATGCACGCCAACAAGGAGAACCCGGTCGACGAGGCAGTCGCGGGCCACATCTACGCGATGATCGGCCTGAAGGACACCACGACCGGCGACACCCTGTGCGCGCAGGACGCCCCGATCGTCCTCGAGTCGATGACCTTCCCGGACCCGGTCATCCAGGTTTCCATCGAGCCGAAGTCGAAGGCCGACCAGGAGAAGCTGTCGACGGCCATCCAGAAGCTCGCCGAAGAGGACCCGACCTTCTCGGTCGAGCTCGACGACGAGACCGGCCAGACCGTCATCGGCGGTATGGGCGAGCTCCACCTCGACATCCTCGTCGACCGCATGAAGCGCGAGTTCAAGGTCGAGGCCAACGTCGGCAAGCCGCAGGTCGCGTACCGCGAGACGATCACCAAGCCGGTCGAGAAGCTCGAGTTCACGCACAAGAAGCAGACCGGTGGCTCGGGCCAGTTCGCAAAGGTCATCATCGGCCTCTCGCCGTTCGTCGGCGAGGACGGCGCGACCTACGAGTTCGAGAACAAGGTCACCGGCGGTCGCATCCCGCGCGAGTACATCCCGTCGGTCGACGCGGGTGCCCAGGACGCCATGCAGTACGGCGTGCTCGCCGGCTACCCGCTGGTGAACCTGAAGGTCACCCTCATCGACGGTGCGTACCACGACGTCGACTCGTCCGAAATGGCGTTCAAGATCGCCGGTTCGCAGGCACTGAAGGAAGCGGCCCGCAAGGCCGCCCCGGTGATCCTCGAGCCCCTCATGGCGGTCGAGGTCACCACGCCCGAGGACTACATGGGTGAAGTGATCGGCGACCTGAACTCCCGCCGTGGCCAGATCCAGGCCATGGAGGAACGCAGTGGTGCCCGTGTCGTGAAGGCGCTGGTTCCGCTCTCGGAGATGTTCGGTTACATCGGCGATCTGCGGTCGAAGACCCAGGGTCGTGCGAACTTCTCCATGGTGTTCGATTCCTACGCAGAGGTTCCCTCGAACGTCGCGAAGGAAATCATCGCCAAGGCGACCGGCGAGTAGCCTCCGGGTTATCCCTCGGTCACCTGCACGACCAAGTAATACAAACCGCACTGCTGCATACAGCAAGCAACAACAGTCCAGGAGGACATCCAGTGGCGAAGGCGAAGTTCGAGCGGACCAAGCCGCACGTGAACATCGGCACCATCGGTCACGTCGACCACGGCAAGACCACCACCACGGCTGCGATCACCAAGGTGCTTGCCGACAAGTTCCCCGACCTGAACGAGAGCTTCGCTTTCGATCAGATCGACAAGGCACCTGAGGAGAAGGCTCGTGGTATCACGATCAACATCTCCCACGTCGAGTACCAGACCGACAAGCGCCACTACGCGCACGTCGACGCCCCGGGTCACGCGGACTACATCAAGAACATGATCACCGGTGCCGCCCAGATGGACGGCGCGATCCTGGTCGTGGCGGCCACCGACGGCCCGATGCCCCAGACGCGTGAGCACGTGCTGCTCGCTCGCCAGGTCGGCGTTCCCTACATCCTCGTCGCCCTGAACAAGGCCGACATGGTCGACGACGAGGAAATCCTCGAGCTCGTCGAGATGGAGGTGCGCGAGCTCCTCGCCTCGCAGGAGTTCGACGAGAACGCTCCGGTCGTTCCGATTTCGGCTCTCAAGGCTCTCGAGGGCGACCCGAAGTGGGTCAAGTCGGTCGAGGACCTCATGCAGGCCGTCGACGACTCCATCCCGGACCCGGTCCGTGAGACCGACAAGCCGTTCCTCATGCCCGTCGAGGACGTCTTCACCATCACGGGTCGTGGCACCGTCGTCACCGGCCGTATCGAGCGTGGCGTGATCAACGTCAACGAAGAGGTCGAGATCGTCGGCATCCGCCCCGATTCGACCAAGACCACGGTCACCGGCATCGAGATGTTCCGCAAGCTGCTCGACCAGGGCCAGGCCGGCGACAACGTCGGTCTCCTCGTCCGCGGCATCAAGCGCGAGGACGTCGAGCGTGGCCAGGTCGTCGTCAAGCCGGGCACCACGACTCCCCACACGGAGTTCGAGGGCCAGGCCTACATCCTCAACAAGGAGGAGGGCGGCCGCCACACGCCGTTCTTCAACAACTACCGCCCGCAGTTCTACTTCCGTACCACGGACGTGACGGGCGTTGTGACCCTCCCCGAGGGCACCGAGATGGTCATGCCCGGTGACAACACCGAGATGTCCGTCAAGCTGATCCAGCCGGTCGCCATGGACGAGGGCCTCCGCTTCGCGATCCGCGAGGGTGGCCGCACCGTCGGCGCCGGTCGCGTCACGAAGATCATCAAGTAGGCGCCGCCTACGGGATCATCAAGTAGGCACCGCCTACGGGATCATCAAGTGAGCTAGTCCTCACTGACGCTCGAACGGCGTCCACCCTCCGGGTGGGCGCCGTTCGACGTTTCTGGATCACAAGCGATCAGCCGACGATCTCCTTCAGCTGGTTTGCCACGGGGGTCACCGGTTCCTCCCCGTCGGCCGTCGGGATGTCGCTGTTCACGGCGGCGACGACCACGGCCCGGCGCTCGGGCAGATATCCCACGTAGGTGTTGAAACCGGGGAGTTCGCCCGTGTGGCCGAGCCAGCCGTTCTCGATACCGAGCCCGAGGCCGTAGGCGCGCGTGTCGGTCGCACCGGGGACGTCGAACAGGAACGAGTCGAGACGGAGCTGCTGCATCTCGGGGGAGAGGATGCCCTCGCCCGTCCCGAGGGCCGTGCCCCACAGTTCGAGGTCGTCGACGGTGGAGATCACCGCGCCGGCCGACCATCCCCACGACGGGTTCCAACCGGTCGCATCGGCCGTCTGCCCGTCCGGCTGTCCCTGTTCGGTGATCCCGTACAGGTGCGGTGACGCGATGGCCGCGTCGGTGGGCATGACGGTGTCGGCCATGCCCAGGGGCTCGAAGATGTTCGCCCGGAAGTACTCGTGCAGGCTCTGCCCGGAAACCTGCTCGACGACCAGCCCGAGCGCGATCGTGTTGGTGTTGGAGTACTCGAACCGCTCCCCGGGAGCGAAGTTCGGTGCGTCACCGCGTACGTAGTCGAGGAGTTCGTCCGGGGTCCACGGTGCCTCCGGATCGTCGAAGAGTTGCTGCTGGAATTCCTCGTCGAAGGTGTAGCTGGGGATGCCGCTCACCATCGAGGCCAGCTGACCCAGGGTGGCGACGTCGCCGTTCGGCAGGCCCGGCACATAGCGGCCGATCGGATCCTCCAGCGACAGGCGGTCGTCCTCCGCCAGTTGCAGTAGAGCGGTGATCGTCATCGTCTTCGTGATGCTGCCGATGCGGGTGTGGTCGTCCGGGCCGGGTTCCTCCGATCGATCCGCACCGATCGTGCCGGACGAACCGGTCCACTCGTAGTCCGGGGTGACCACGCGCGCAACGACTCCCGGGAAGCCGACTTCCTCGCGGACGCGGTCGAGCACGTCCTGGAACTCGTCGGCGGGCGCCGCGCCGGTAGCGGTCGCATCGGTCGCAGTCGCTTCGGACGTTGCGGCGAGCGGTGATTCGCTCGAGGTGTCGTTGCCGCAGGCGGCCGCGACGGTGAGGATCACGGCGGACAACACGATCGGTAGTCGACGCACAGCACTCTCCTCGGTCGAGACGACGGTGTGAGAACGACAGTGATCAGTATGTGCCGTTCGGCAGGACGTCGGGTCTGTTTTCGAACCCGGAGATGAGCGCGCCGTACACGATGCGCCGTGCGTCAGGCGCTCTCGATCGCGGCGAGGAGCATCCGCGCCGTCACCGCGATCATCCGGGTCCGATCGGATCGCCGGGGCCGCAAGAGGGCGATCCGTGAACACAGGCTCGCCGTCGCTCCCATCACGATGAACACGAGATCGTCGAGTGCTGCGTCGTCGAGATCGGGTCGCAGCCGCGCCGGGATGATGCGTCCGAGCGGCCGCAGCGGACCTTCGACCTCGGCCCACGCGAGTCCGAACTCGATCTCCTCGGAGGTGTACGACACCCGGAGCACCGCGGCGTGTTTCTCGAACGCGGCGGTGAGGCTTTCCACGACCGTCGCCATGGCGTCCTCCGGCTGCTGGTCCATCGCCCGCCCGATGGCGGTGGACAGCGAGGTGGTGATCGCGTGGACGGCGGTCATGCGGAGTTCGTCGAGCACGGCGTCGACGTCGGGGAAGTATCGGTAGACCGTCCCGATGCTCACGTGGGCGTGCTCGCCGAGTGCCGTGGTGCTGATCCGCGCGGTGGGGCTGCGCTCGAGCAACTCGTACGCAGAGGTGAGGAGCAACTTGCGGGTGTCGTGACTTCGCTGCTGCACAGGACGCTTCCGAGGGGTTCTGCCTGCGGTTCTGTTGCCGCGCGGGGAGCTCATGAAAAGTGAATAGTAAGTGAGGATTCCTCGTGTTTCCATGGATGCATGGAGCGACACATCCCACGTGATCTCGTCAACGCCGACCTTGCGGTGCGCCGATACGCAGATCTCGGCGAGCGCTGGCTCGACGGCATGTGGCAGGCCGACCCGCCGGCCGACGCCGTGGTGAACGACGACTTCGGTCCGAACTCCGCGACGGCTGCCGTGCGCGTCGCACTCACCCACGGTGTCGAGGCGGTCCCCGACGCACCCGAATCCCTGCGAGAGCTGTTCGCCTTCCTCGACGACGAACCCGCCTGGGTAGACCACGACCGCATCGACAACGCCGCCGACGCGCTCGTTCGGCACACGCCGATCCTCGGCATGGTGCTCGGTGCTGCCTCGCTGCTGCGCGGTGCCGGAAACTTCATCGCCGGAAAGCCTCTCGCACTGACGGGCCGCTATGTGAGTCAGCCGGCCGTGCGGTCGGTCGAGGTCGGGGAGTGGTTACGGCACGTCCTCACTCGCGGCGGAATGCGCCGCGACGGAGGCGGATTCGCGTTCACGGTGCGGGTGCGCCTGATCCACGCCCACGTGCGCAAGGGCATTCTCGCGAGCGGGGTGTGGGACGAGGACGCCTGGGGAGTGCCGATCCCGCAGTCGTACATGGCGCTCACGATGGCCGAGTTCGGGCACATCGCGGTCGAGGCGATGCAGATCCTCGGGGTGCGCTTCACCGATCGCGAACTCGACGACATCTACCACCTGTGGCGCTACGTCGGGCACGTGATCGGGATGGGCGAGGAACTGGGCCTGCGCACCGAACGCGACCACATCGCGGTCGAGGACCTGTACCGGCTCACCTCGCCCGGCCCCAGCGACGAGGACCGGGATTTCGTCACCGCGCTGACCGAGCAGTATCTCGTCCCGGAGCTGGCCAACCTGCTGCCGGGCACCGCACCGATCCGGACGACGGTCGCCCGCACGGTGATGCACTCGCTGCAGCGGGTGTTCATCGGTGACGCCGACGCCGACGCCCTGCACATCCCCGACAGCCCGCTCAAGCACGTCCTCGGACGCGTCGGGCCGCTGCTCGCGCTCGTCGACCGCGTCCAGGAATTCCGCTATCCGGACCTCGAACGCACCACGCAGCGGGCGTACAAGGTGCGCGACGTGGCGATGGACCGGATGCGCGTGGACTACAGCGTCGAGCACGACCTCGTGGACGCGGCCCGAAGCTGAGCCACCCCGGGCCGGATGGGTTCCGGCCCGGGGTGGGTGGGCTCAGTGGACATCCACAGCCGGGTCGAGATGTACCAGGACCTGCGTCGCCACGTGCGCCCCGCCGAGAGCGCGCGCGACCCGCTGGGCGGCATCCTCCGCGGCTTCCGTCAGCTCGGTGACATCGATGGTCGGGTCGGCGTGCACCACCACCGAGAGCGTCGGCAGGTGGCGTTCGACGACCGCGCGTCCGCGCACGGCCCGCACGCCCGGCAGGGCGGCGAGTTCGGCTGCCACGCCGTCGACGACGGGACCGAGTTCGACACCGAGGGTGGCGTCGGTGACCTGGTCGTAGAGCTGCACGGTCGACGTGCGCCGGCGCGACAGGTTGACAGCGAGCAACGCGATGCCGAGCACGAGTCCGCCCGCGAAGACCGACCACAGGGCCGGTGTCCACCACAACTGGTCCGGGACGTCGGTCACGCGGGGACGGTCGAGACGCGAGAGTTGCTCTCGAGCTAGGGGAACCTGCCACACCCACGCCAGGGCGAATGCGCCGGCACCGGCGAGGGCGAGGCCCGCCAGGAAGGTGACGAGCCGATTCGCCAGCACGGTACGGAGTTTCACCGCGCCACCTCCACCACGAGTTCGACGGGGTCGGCGAGCGCCGCGAGGTTCGGGGCGACCGCGCCGCGCACGGACGCGGTGATCTCGTCGACCGGTGTCTCGTCCTCGATCGAGATGCGCACCACGGCACGGCGACGGTCGACGACCGTGCGGGCCGTGCGCACGCCGGTGAGCGCGGACGCGTGGGCGCTGCACATCCGTGCGACGTCCGTGCGCCGCATCCACACCGTGGGCACCGGCCCCGCGACCTGCAGCGGCACATGCGTCCGGCGGCGGGGTTTGAGGGCGACGACGATCAGGACGATCCCGAGGACGAGGCAGACGCCCGCGACGGGTGCGAGCCAGGTGTGCCAGTGCAGACGGCCGAACCACTCGAAGGAGTTGCGCAGCCACGGGGCACCGCCGTACGTCCCGTTGACGATGAGCAGTTCCCGGGCGGCGACGAACGACAGGGCGAGCGCCGCGATCGCCACGACCGCGGCGGCGGGTGCGGCCGCGGGCGGCGCCAGCGGTGGCAGGGGAGCGACGGTGGGGATGTCGGGATGCGGAGTGGTCCGCGCCGCGACGATGTCGGATTCCAGGTACTCGACGGGTGGCTGCGCCTCGTCGGTCTCGCCGTCCTCGACGAGCGCGGTCGCGACGATGAGCACGTTGAGTTCGCTGATCCGCATGCCCGTCAGGTCGTTCAGCTGGCGTTCGACCGCGTCGTGGACCCGGCGGGTGAGCATCGCCGCGTCGTACGGCCATTCGGCGGCGATGTAGAGATTCACCGCGACGGCCTTCGCGCCGGTGGTGACGTCGGCCCGGGGCAGGTCGCGGCCGGTGAGACGCAGGATCCCACCTCCGCTGTGCCGCACCACACCGGGAACGCCGAGCGCGGCAGCCGCGGCGATGCGTTCGATCGCACGGTCCTTGACGACAAGGCTGCCGCGTTCGCCCGGGGGAACGACCCCGGTCCCGGTGTCGTCGGATGTCCCGACGTCGGACGCGGTGGGATCAGCCACGGCCCCGGCTCCTCAACAGGGCGCCGAGGTCGAGGTGGCCGTCGCGATGGGCGCCGATCGCGGCACCGAGCGCGCCGAGCAGCACGGCGAACAGCAGACCGCTGAACCCGCCGATGATGCCGGCGAGGGCCAGGAGCAGCCCCGCGAGGAGTCCGACGACGGTGTTGCTGACGGGTGTGTGGTTCACGATGGGGCTCCTTCTCGTTCACCGGCGTGGACATCTTCGATGGTCACTTGGACGGGGACGTCCACCAGCGGGGACACCCGGACGCGGACGGCGTCGGCGACGGCCGGGAGATCGGCGGGGATCCGCACGACGATGTGCACCGCGCACAGCTGATCGGTCAGCCGCACACCTTCGACCCGTCGGCCGGGCAGATAGGTGGCGACCTCCCCGAATGCGCCGCGGTGCAGACCGACGACGCCGGGAACGGACAGCGCGGCGTCCGCCACCAGGTCGGCCGCATTCGCCTGCGCTGCTGATCCGGGGTTCACTGCACGCGGGGTTTGGCGTCGTCGGTGAGGGCCGCGGCCTCTTCGTGGAGCATCACGTCGAAAACCGTGATGTTGACCTCGGTGACCTCGAGTCCCGTCATGCGTTCGACCGCAGCGATGACGTTGTGCCGGATGGCGACGGCGAGTTCGTGCAGCGCGACGCCGTATTCGGCGACGATGCCGATGTCGATCGCGGCCTGACGTTCACCGACCTCGACGGCGACACCCTGTCCGTGGTTGATGCGCGCACCGGGGATGCGGTCGCGCAGTGCGCCCACGACGCGGGCGGTGCCGGCGCCCACCTCGATGACGCCGCTGATCTCGCGGGTCGCGAGCCCCGCGATCTTGGCCACCACCGCGTCCGCGATGATCGTGCGGCCCTGCGGGTCGGCGGATCCGGAGGAGGTTCCGGCGCCGAACTGTATGCGGCTGATACCTGCGCCGCTGTCGCTGGTCATGAGGGGCTCCCAGGTAGGTGTACCGGTCGTGTTCCGTGCTCGATCCTGTGCTGGATCCCATTGTCCTCACGGTGCCTCGAACTCTAACGGCCGACGTAGGTCTGTCGCCCGTCGTCACTGTTTGGTAAGAACGTGGGACGCGGAGTGGGATGCATCACTACCGCGCGGAACGCGCATGCGTGTCGCAACAGACGAAGCGAAGGATGGGCCGAGGGTGTCGAACGAGCGGGAGACCGAGAGTACGCCGGAGCGCGTCGTGGTCGTGGGCGCCGGCCTGGCGGCGGTGCGTACCGCCGAAGAGCTGCGCCGGGCCGGATACGAGGGCGAACTCGTGCTCGTCGGCGACGAGACGCACCTGCCCTACGACCGCCCGCCCCTGTCGAAGGAGGTCCTGCGCGGCGACCGCGACGACACGACTCTTCGGCCGAGCGAGTTCTTCGGCGACAACCGCATCGAGTTGATGCTCGGTGCCGCGGCTCGCTCGGTCGACACCGCGTCGCGCATCCTCACGCTCAGCGACGGCACCGAACTCGGCTACGACGAACTCGTCGTCGCCACGGGTCTGCGGCCCCGCCGCATCCCCGGTCTGCCGGATCTGGCGGGGGTCCACGTCCTGCGGTCGCTCGAGGACAGCCGCGCCCTGCGCGAGGCGATCGTTCCGGGTGCCCGCGCGCTCGTCGTCGGTGCCGGGTTCATCGGGTGCGAGGTCGCGGCGAGCCTGCGGGCGCGCGAGGTGGAGGTCGTGCTGGTCGAACCGCAGCCCACCCCGCTCGCATCGGTGCTCGGTGCCGAGGTCGGTGCTCTCGTCACCCGCCTGCACACCGCCGAGGGCGTCGACGTGCGTGCCGGCGTCGGATTGTCGGAGATCCGCGGCGACGGCCGTGTCACCTCCGCCGTCCTGGGCGACGGCCGTGTCACCTCCGCCGTCCTCGGCGACGGCAGCGAGATCGACGTCGACCTCGTCGTACTGGGCATCGGTTCGATCCCGGCCACCGAGTGGCTCGAGGGATCGGGTGTCGAAGTCGAGAACGGTGTCGTGTGCGACGGCACGGGCCGCACCTCCACCCCGCACGTGTGGGCCGTCGGCGATGTCGCGTCCTGGCAGGTACCGGCCGGTGGGCGCAGGCGCATCGAGCACTGGACGAACGCCGGCGAGCAGGCATCCGTCCTGGCGAAGACCATCATGGGCGTCGAGGCCGGGGCCGCCGCACAGGTGCCCTACTTCTGGAGCGACCAGTACGACATCAAGATCCAGGGCCTCGGTGCGGTCACCGCCGACGACACGGTGCACGTCGTGCGCGACGACGGCCGCAAGTTCCTCGCGTACTACGAGCGCGACGGCAGGTTCGTCGGCGCTGTGGGCGGAGGCCTGCCCGCGCTGGTCATGAAGTCGCGCGCGAAGATCGCTGCGGGCGCCCCGATCGACGAGCTGCTCACGGCGGCGGTCTAGAGGAGTGAGCTGCGCGCCGGAACGACCGCCGTCGGGCCGGCCGTGCGCGACCCGCTAGATTCGTAGGGTGATCGTTGCGCTCATCGACTCGGGTCTCGGGCTGTTGCCGACGTCCGCGTGGCTGCGACGGTTGCGTCCCGATCTCGACCTCATGTTGTCGACGGATCCCGACGGCGCCCCGTGGGGCCCGAAGTCTCCGGACTGGGTGATCGACCGGGTCGTCACCACCGCCCGTCGCGCCGTCGCCCGGGGCGCCGAGGTGGTCGTGCTCCCGTGCAACACCGCGTCGGTGACCGCCCTCGAACACGTCCGGGCCGATCTCGGTCCGGCGGTGCCCGTGGTGGGCACGGTCCCCGCGGTCAAGCCCGCGGCCGCGGCGTGCGATTCGGTGGCGATCTGGGCCACCGCGGCGACCACCGCGAGCAGGTACCAGGCGAATCTGATCGACCAGTTCGCGAACGGGTCCGAGGTCGTCGGCGTGGCGTGTCACGGACTTGCCGACGCCATCGATGCGGGTGATCGGGTGGCCGTCGCCGCAGCGGTCGCCTCCGCGGCCGAGCGCACCCCTCGGGATGTCCAGGGTGTGGTTCTCGGTTGCACCCACTATCCGCTTGTCGCCGACACCATCATCGAACACCTGCCGGCCGGAGTGCGCCTGTTCGACAGCGCCGAGGCCGTCGCACGGCAGACGCTGCGCCGGATCGATGCGCTCGGGCGACCCGCCTCGGGTTCGGGCCGTGTCGAAGTCTTCCGCAGCGGTGTGCCCGGAGAGTTGCCGCTGGCAGCGACGGTCTTCGCTGCCGGTCGTGCCCTGCTCGCGGCGCCCGGCGACATGCGGGACGAGGACGTCGAGGACGCCACCTCCCTCTGAGTGTCCGAGCCGTCGGGTGGATGGCCGGAGGAATACTTCGTCGAGCGAAGTATGTTGGTGAAGGGGTGTTCACCAATCCGCGTGGAGGCGCTCGTTCGTTTCCGCGTGGGACACGCCGTTCGTCTCTCGCGTGGAACGCGCCGATCACCTTCTGGAGGTTCGATGACTGCTCCCGTCCAGCCCCGCGGCCGTATCCGCTCGTTCGGTTTCGCCGTGGTCGGCCTGGGAGCGTTCACCCTCACCGCGTCGTCGTCGGCACCGTCACCGCTGTATCCCGTCTACCAGCAGATGTGGGGGTTCTCCGCGGCGATGCTCACGGTGGTGTTCGCGGTCTACGTGCTCGCACTGCTCGCGGCGCTCGTGACGGTGGGGTCGCTGTCCGACCACGTCGGGCGCAGACCCGTGATCGTGACGGCCCTGCTGTTGCTCGCGGCGAGCATGGTGGTCTTCATCGCCTCCCCGGGGGTGGGGTGGCTGATCGTCGCGCGGATCCTGCAGGGTCTCGCGGTGGGCGCGGCGACGAGCGCGCTGGCGGCGGCCGTGATCGAGATGCAGCCGAACAGGCACATCGGTCCGCTGATCAACACCGCGGCGCCGTCGCTCGGCCTCGCGCTCGGCGCGGCGGGAGCCGGCGTACTCGTACAGTTCGCGCCGCTCCCCACGGTCCTGAGCTATGCGGTCGTCGGCGTTCTCGCCGTCGTGCTGGCGATCGCGCTGATCTTCGTGCCGGAGACCTCGCCGTCGGTGGGTTTCCCGTCGCGACGCGACGCCCTGCGGAGCCTGGTGCCGAGCGCGTCGGTGCCCCGTGAGGTCCGGGGTCGCTATCTGCTCATCCTGCCCAGTCTGATGTCGGCGTGGGCACTCGGCGGGCTGTACATGTCGCTGGGGCCCTCGATCGTCGACTCGGTATTCGGTATCGACAACCGCCTCGCCGCGGGTCTGGCGATCGGCACGCTGTTCACGGCGGGCACGGTCGCGGCGACCACCACGGCCCGCCGCGACCCCCATCGCATCGTGATCCTCGGGGCCGTGTTGCTCGTGACGGGACTGGCCGCGGTGATCACCGCGCTCCTCACGGGATGGGTCGCGGCGTACTACGCGGGTACCGCGGTCGCCGGCTTCGGCTGGGGTTCGACCTTCGTCGCGGCCATGGGCGTGGTCGGCTCGCTCGGCCGACCCCACGAGCGCGGCCGGATATTCGCAACGACCTTCGTCGTCTGCTACTTCGCGTTCTCGGTGCCCGCGATGGCCGCCGGGGCGGCGGCCGGATCGTTCGGCCTGATGTCCACCGCCGTCGGCTACGGCGTGGTCGTCGCCGTGCTGGCGCTCGTGGCCGGGGTCGGCGTGCTCGTGCGAAAGCCGAAGCCCGACTCCGCCGGGATGCGGGAAGTGCCCGTCCCCGCCTGTTCGTAGGGGCCGGGCACTTCCGCAGAGAGCGGGATCAGCGGGGCGTGAACCCGCCGGCTCAGAACTCGATCTTGAGGTGGTCGGTCACCGGCCGGGCCTGGCAACCGAGGATGTAGCCCGCCTCGATGTCCTCGGGGTCGAGCACGTCGCAGTTCTCCATCTCGACCTTGCCCTCGAGCACGGTGCACGCGCACGACCCGCATTCGCCCTCCTGACACGAATACGGCACGTCGATGCCCTTCGCGAGCATGATGTCGACGAGGGTCTGCGTACGCGGCCACGAGAGCTTGTGGACCTCGCCGTCGAGTTCGACCTCGACGGTCGCGGCGTCGGCGGCGTCCTCGTCGCTGACCTCGACCGGCGCCTGGTCGGCGAACGGGTCGCCCGACAGCGAGTTGAAGACCTCGGCGTGCACGCGGGCGCGGGGCATGCCCACGGTGTTCAGTGCCTGGTGGACCGTGTCCATGAACGGTCCGGGGCCGCACATGAACGCCTCGTACGACTCGTAGGGCGTTGCGATCGCCGCGAGCTGGTCGGCGGTGGGCAGACCCTGGACGGACTCGAGCCAGTGCACGACGGTCAGGCGCGTCGGGTACTTCTCCGCGAGAGCCCGCAGCTCCTCGGCGAAGATGACGGACTTCTCGTCGCGGTTGGCGTAGACCAGCACCACCGTGCCGCCGCCCTGGGTGAGCGCGGACTTGAGGATCGAGATCACCGGGGTGATGCCGCTGCCGGCGCCGAACAGCAGGAAGTCGTGGTCGAGCGACTTCGGGGTGAAGACGCCCGCGGGAGGGAGCACCTCGAGGGTCTGTCCGGCCGCGATGTTGTCGCACAGCCAGTTGGATCCGTAGCCGTCGGAGGTGCGCTTGACGGTGACCTTGGGGGCGTCGTCGGTGAACGGCGAGCTCGCGAGCGAGTAGCAGCGGGCCACCGAGCCCGTCCGGTCGCTCGGGATGCGCAGGGTGAGGAACTGGCCGGGCCGGTAGGCGAATTTGTCGCGCAGCTCGTCCGGGACGGCGAACACGATCGACCGCGTGTCGGCGGTCTCCTCGACGACGGCGGACACGGTGAGGATCACCGAGCGTGAGCCGTGGGGCACCTCGACAGTCGTCATGGGTGGGTCTCGTCCTCTCCTGCAAAGATGGCCGCGCACGACCGAATCTAGAACGTGTTCTAATTCAGGTTACCAGCGCACATGGGATGAGGAAAACGGTACCGGCACTGCTCGGGCGAGTGCGGCGCCCACCCGGTCAGCGGGAGGTGCCCTACCCGAACGGGCGGTGCCCCCGCGGCGACCGGACGGTTTCGGCCGCTGCGTCTTTCACGCCTCGCAGCTCTGGTCGATGGTGAATCGCGGATGAGGTCCACATCACACTCCCGATCCGGTACACCCCCTCTGCGAGGAGATACACCATGGCAATCGAGCTCAATCAGATCTGGGACTTCCCGATCAAGGAATTCCACCCCTTCCCCCGCGCGCTGATGGGTGTCGGCGCCCACGACATCCTCGGCGTCGAGGCGAAGAACCTCGGCTTCAAGCGCGCCCTGCTGATGACCACCGGCCTGCGCGGATCGGGGATCATCGAGGAGCTCATCGGTAAGATCGAGTACCAGGGCGTCGAGGTCGTCCTCTACGACAAGGTCGAGTCCAACCCCAAGGACTACAACGTCATGGAGGCCGCGGCGCTCTACCAGAAGGAGAAGTGCGACTCGATCATCTCCGTCGGGGGCGGATCGAGCCACGACGCCGCGAAGGGCGCCCGCGTCGTGATCGCCCACGACGGCCGCAACATCAACGAGTTCGAGGGCTTCGCGAAGTCCACCAACAAGGAGAACCCGCCGCACATCGCCGTCTCCACGACCGCCGGCACCGGCTCCGAGACGTCCTGGGCCTACGTCATCACCGACACCTCCGACATGGACCACCCACACAAGTGGGTCGGCTTCGACGAGGCCACGATCGTCACCCTCGCAATCGACGACCCGCTGCTCTACTACAGCTGCCCCCAGCACTTCACCGCCTACTGCGGTTTCGACGTCCTCGCCCACGGCTCCGAGCCGTACGTCTCCCGGCTGGATTTCGCCCCGTCGCTCGGCAACGCCCTGTACTCGATCGAGCTCGTCGCGAAGCACCTGCGTGAAGCGGTCTTCGAGCCGCGCAACCTCAAGGCCCGCGAAGGCATGATGAACGCCCAGTACATCGCCGCGCAGGCCTTCAACTCCGGCGGCCTCGGCATCGTGCACTCCATCTCGCACGCCGTCTCGGCCTTCTTCGACAGCCACCACGGCCTCAACAACGCCATCGCCCTGCCGCGCGTGTGGGAGTACAACCTGCCCTCCCGCTACGAGCATTACGCCCGCATCGCCACCGCGATGGGCGTGGACACCCGCAACATGACCACCGTCCAGGCCGCCGACGCGGCCGTCGAAGCGGCGATCCGTCTCGCGAAGGACGTCGGCATCCCCGACAACTTCGGGCAGGTGCGCACCGACTCGTACGAGAAGAACCAGATGAACACCAAGAAGTATGCGGGTCGCGGAGACGCGATCCGCGGCGACGAGAAGACCGTCCGGGCGATCTCCGAGCACATCCAGGACGACTGGTGCACCCCGGGCAACCCCCGCGAGGTCACCGTCGACTCGATGATCCCGGTCGTCGACCACTGCATCAACCGGTCCTACTGAGAACCCGCGCTCCCGGGGCGTCCCCTGCGCCCCGGGAGCGCCCTGCTCCGCTGCGACCACGCCACAGAAGGAGACCCCGGATGACCCCGTTCGCCTCGGGCGCCGAGTTGAAGGATGCGCTGCGCCGGCACGACTACATCGCCGACGACGAGTTCGCGACCGTCGTGCACCTCGCCACCGCACTCGAGCGGCCCCTACTGCTCGAAGGCCCCGCCGGGGTCGGCAAGACCGAACTGGCCAAGGCGCTCGCCGCGGTCGGCGGCCGGAAACTGGTTCGACTGCAGTGCTACGAAGGGCTCGACGACAGCCGCGCCCTCTACGAGTGGGACTACGCCAAACAGCTGCTGCACGTGCAGATGCTGCGCGACCGCATCGGCGAACTGCTCGCCGGTCGCGCCGACCTCGCGGACGCGTCGAAGTTCCTCGCGCAGCAGGACTTCGGACTGTACTCGGAGACCTTCCTGTCGGTCCGTCCGCTGCTCGAGGCCGTGCTCTCGGAGGAGCCGGTGGTCCTGCTCGTCGACGAGGTGGACCGCACCGAGGAATCCATGGAGGCACTGTTGCTCGAGGTGCTCGCCGAACGGCAGGTGACGATCCCCGAGGTCGGCACGTTCACGGCCCGGTCCACACCGTGGGTGATCCTGACCTCCAACGACACTCGCGAGTTGTCACCCGCGCTCAAGCGTCGCTGCCTGCACTACCACGTCGGATACCCGACACCCGAGCGTGAACGCGAGATCGTCACCGCGCGGGTGCCGGACGTGCGCCCGGGAACGGCTCACCAGATCGTCGACCTGTCCCGGACCCTGCGCGATCTGCCGCTGCGCAAGAGTCCCTCGATCTCGGAGGTCATCGACGCCGCACGTGCGGCGACGGTGATGGGACACGACGCCGACGACCCGGATTCGCTGGGCGGCATGCGCGACGTGCTGCTGGCGACGCTGCTCAAGTACACCGGCGACGTCGACCTCGCGAAGACCCGGCTCGGCGGTGCGGCACCGGCAGCCGCGGTGTCCGAACCGATCGCACCCGAAGCGAGTGCGCCCGAAGCTGTTGTGACCGAATCTGTTTCGTCGCGTGAACGCGTGACGGTCGCATCGCGCCCGGCGAACACCACGACGGCCGTCTTCCGGGGACGCGGTGGTGGCGGTCGCGACGCCGCGGGCAGCGGACTGCGGGGGTGACCCCGCAATGCACGCATCCCGGGTCACACAGGTGACCGCGCTCGACGAGCGTCGCCCCCGCTACGTGCTCGACGTGGTAGCGGCGGTGTTCGGCCTGCTCCTGCGACGCCACGGTGTCGCGGCGTCACCGGCCGAGAGCATCGAGGTGCGCCGGGTGCTCGACCTGGTCTCCGTCCGCGAGCGGGATTCACTGCGCTCGTGCCTGCGGGCGGTGTGCGCCAAGTACTCGCACGAGCGGGCCGGTTTCGAGCGCGCTTTCGACGAGTTGTTCGGTGCGGTCGACGCCGCCGTCGCCGCGAGCGGCGGCGGTCCCGCCCGGGCGCAGTTCGCCGAATCCCTGCCGGCGGCGATCGAGATCGGCGACGACCCGAGCATCGCGCGCTACGCCGAGTACAACGACCGCGCAGCCGAGGTCGGCGACCACTTCGACACCCCGGAGGCCCGCAAGGGGTTCAACCCGCACAAGGACGACGACGATGTGTCGATGACGTCGTCCGATGCCGATCTGTCGGTGGACACGGGTGCGGACTCGGGCCGTCGCGGCGTCACCTACACCGTCGACGTCGAGAATGCGGCGACCACGACGGTGGGTGATCTGTCCGGTGAACCGGGTGCCGCGGTCGTCGGATCGCTGTCGTGGGACGACCCGGCGTCGATCCTCGCGTGGCTCGACGCCTACGACCCGCACCGCACCTACGGGGGAGAGGTCCTCGACGAACCCCTCTCCGCATCGCAACTCGCGCGACTCGTGGACGCGGTCGAGGCGTTCGTCGCCTCACTCGCCGCCGCGGTGCCGGGCGCCGAGGGTGTCGAGGCGCCCGAATCGCACGACGCCGCCGACATCGATCGCGCCGAGATCGAGCTCGCGTGCCACGAGGTGCTGCGCCGCATGCGCGGACCGGTCCGGCCCCATCCGCGTGAGCGGACCCGCGGACGGCTCGACATGCGCAGGACCGCCCGGGCGGGGATGCGGACCGACGGTGTGCCGTTCCGGCTCGTCGTCCGCGCGCCCCGCCCCGACCGGGTGCGGCTGCTCGTCCTCGCCGACGTCTCGCTGTCGGTCCGCCCGATCACCGCGTTCACGCTCCGGCTCGCCCAGGCGATGCACGGGCGGGCGCACCGGTGCCGGGTGGTCGCCTTCGTCGATCGTCCGGTGGACGTGACGACACAGTTGCTCGCCGCCGGCGGTGACGGTGCCCTGGCCGCCGTACTCGCCCATCCTGCCGTCGATCTCGAGGCGAGCAGCGACTACGGAAGGATGTTCGACGAACTGCTCACCGAGCACTCCGGATCGATCGACGGCCGGACGTCGGTGCTGGTCGTGGGGGACGGGCGCTGCAACGGCCTGCCCCCGCGCACCGATCGGCTCGAGGAACTCCGTCGCCGCGTGCACCGCCTCGCGTGGATCACGCCCGAACCCGAGCGGTACTGGACGCAGGCGACCTGCGCGATGCCCGGCTACGCCGAACTGTGCGACGAGGTGGTCGTCGCCCGCGACGGCGCGCAACTGCTCGCGCGCGCCGCCGAACTCGGCCACGCCCTGCGGTGAACGGCGCTCACCGCGTCGCGGACCCGGCAAGCAGTTCCTCGAGTCGTTCGAAGCCCTCGGTCAGGCCGGTCTCCATACCCGCTTCCGCCATGCCGTCGCGGGCCTCCTGTCTCGGGTACACGGAATGGCCGACCAGCTTGCAGGGACGTTCCCGAGGTCGACGAAGGTGAGCGTCTCGAGGCTCACCACATCAGGGAACCCGAGATATTCGAAGGTCTGGACGATGAACTCGTTCTCGCGGACGGTGTGGACGACACCCGCGAAGCGGTAGCTGCCGCTGTCGTCGGAGTGTTCGTAGCGGTACGAACCGCCGGTGCGGAGGTCGTACTCCTCGATCTTCATCTCCAGGCCGCGCGGGCCGAGCCACTGCGCGACGGCGTCGAGACCGCGGAACTGCTGTTCCTTCACCAACCGGTAGCGGTCGATCCAGGAGGTCAGCATCTCCAGCCGTGCGGGCTTCAGGTGGACGGGCCGGCGCGGGGCGTCGCGCGTGCGCAAACGGATCGCGGTCGAATTCCCTACGGGCACTCACGCGCCCGGCTACGGTCAGTGAATGGTCCTGCCCTCGAGAGCCCGGTCCGGTGTCCGCGCGGCCTTCGCCGCGGCCGTCTCGATCACCCTCCTCGGCGCGTGTACGTCCGCGTCGGACGATATGGAGTCGGGCGGTACGGCTGACGTGCAGGAGACCGCGGCAGCCGCGACCTGCACCGCCGAACCCAACGGCACCCCGATCGCCGAGACGCAGCCGGCGACGGAGACCGGGGATCGCGACATCTCCACGAACCCCGAGATCGCGACCGGTTACCGCGCCGGCATGACCGCGGTGACCACCTCCTCCTTCGCCGTGTCGACGGCCAATCCCGCATCCACCGAAGCGGCATGCGAGGTCCTGCGCGACGGCGGGACCGCGGCCGACGCACTCGTCGCCGCCCAGATGGTCCTCGGTCTGGTCGAACCCCAGTCGTCGGGTATCGGCGGCGGAGCGTTCCTGGTGTACTACGACGCCGAGTCCGGTGAGGTGGAGGCATACGACGGCCGCGAGACGGCACCGATGTCCGCGACCGAGAACTATCTGCGCTGGATCAGCGACACCGATCGCACCGAACCCCGCCCCGACGCGCGTGCGAGCGGCCGCTCGATCGGCGTGCCCGGCGTCGTGCGGATGCTCGAAACCGTCCACGCGAAGCACGGGAGTGCCGCCTGGGGCGAATTGTTCCGCCCCGCGATCGATCTCGCCGATCAGGGCATCGTGATCAGCGACCGTCTGGCGCAGTCGATCGCCGATTCCGCCGAGCAGCTCGCCGTCGACGACGAGGCCCGCGCCTACTTCCTGCAGGCCGACGGCTCGCCCAAGCCCGAAGGTGAGATCCTCACGAATCCGGCGATGTCCAAGACGCTCTCGGCGATCGCCACCGACGGCGCCGACGCCTTCTACACCGGTGACATCGCGGCCGGCATCGTCGAGTCCACCGGCACCGATTCGGGCGGGCGTACACCCGGAACGATGACCCTCGACGATCTCGCCGTCTACGAGGCGAAGGAACGGCAACCGCTGTGCACCCCCTACCGCGAGTACGAGATCTGCGGGATGCCCAACCCGTCCTCGGGTGGCATGGCGGTCGCGGCGACGCTCGGCATCCTCGAGAACTTCGACCTCGCGTCGCTGCCGCCGGGTGATGTCGATGCCGACGGTGGCGTCCCCGACGCGGATGCGGTGCACCTGATCTCCGAAGCCGAACGACTCGCCTACGCCGATCGCGACAAGTACGTCGCCGACGCCGATTTCGTGCCCCTGCCGGGTGGCTCGCTCGAGACCCTGGTGAACCCGGACTACCTGTCCGAACGCGCAGGGCTGATCGACCCCGGCAAGAGCATGGGCGAGGCGCAGCCCGGCGACTTCGGTCCGGTCCCGCTCGGCATGCCGCCGCAGAGCCCCGAACACGGCACCAGCCACATCTCGGTCGCGGACAGCTACGGCAACGTCGCATCCATGACGACCACCATCGAGTCGGCCTTCGGCTCGTTCCACATGACCGACGGCGTCCTCCTCAACAATCAGCTCACGGACTTCTCGGCCGAACCGGTCGACGAGGAGGGGCTGCCCGTCGCCAACCGCGTCGAACCCGGCAAGCGGCCGCGCAGCTCGATGGCCCCGACGCTCGTCTTCGATCGCACCTCCGACGGCGGTCGCGGCGACATCCGGATGGTGGTCGGGTCGCCGGGCGGCTCGGTGATCATCCAGTTCGTCGTCAAGACACTCGTGAACACTCTCGACTGGGGACTCGACCCGCAGCAGGCCGTCTCGGCCGTGTCGTTCGGCGCTGCGAACACCCCCGTCACAGGGGTCGGCGGCGAGCATCCGGCGATCGACGGTGCCGACGACGGAGCGACCGATCCACTCGTGCAGCAGCTCCGCGACAGGGGCCACGAGGTGTCCGTCGCCCCGCAGTCCAGTGGACTGAGCGCGCTGCTGCGTCAGGGGGAGGGATGGATCGGTGGCGCCGACCCCCGACGCGAGGGCGCCGTGATGGGTGATACCGGCGGGCAGTGACGATCGGCGCCCTATATCCGTCGAGCGCGGATCGACGCCCGTGACCTACCCTGTCGAATAGGTGCCGACCTCACCATCGGTCCGGTGCGTCCCGTGCCCGCTGCGCCCGACAACCCGCGCACCGTAAGCTGGATCACACAGGTGCGCGGATCGTGCGGATCGTCAGGAGTGAACAGTGGCCGTCGTCATGCCGGGACACCAGAACACGACCCATCCCCGTGCTTCCGCGCCCCCTCGGGACGGCCACCCCGCTTCGGGGCCGGCCCTGGTCAAGTTCCACGCCCCCGAGATCGTCTTCGGGGAGGGCTCGCTCGTCGAAGCGGCCCACGCCGCCGTCCGGCTCGGCGGTGTCCGCCCCATGCTCGTCACCGACCCGGGACTGATCGAAGCCGGCTGGGTCGACGAACTCCTGCAGCACCTGCGTGATCAGGGGGTCGACGCCACCGTGTGGGCCGGTCTCACCCCCAATCCGAAGGACCACGAGGTCGCGACCGGCCACGAGGTGTACCGGTCGCGGGGCTGCGACGTCCTCGTCGCGCTGGGCGGTGGCTCGGTGATCGACGCCGCGAAGGGCGTCGCGATCCTCGCCGCCAACGGCGGCAACATCCTCGACTACGAGGGCGTCGACCGAGCGCGGTTGCCCATCCCGCCGATGGTCATGGTGCCGTCGACGTCCGGGACGGGAGCCGACGTCTCCCAGTTCTGCGTGGTCACCGACACCGCGCGCGGCAGCAAGATCACCATCATCGGCCGGTCGCTCGTCCCCGACCTCACGGTGATCGATCCGCGACTGCTCACCACCATGCCCGACGACCTCAACGCCGCCACCGGACTCGACGCCCTCACCCACGGCATCGAGGCGTTCGTCTCCCGCGCCCACAACCCCCTCACCGACCATCACGCACTGCGGGCGGTCGGCATGGTCACCGGCACGCTCGTGCGCACGATCGACGACCCGACCTACATGCCCGCTCGCGCCACCATGGCCCAGGCCAGTCTCGAGGCCGGACTCGCGTTCACCAACGCGATCCTCGGTGCAGCCCACGCGATGAGCCATCAGGTCGGCGGTCTGCTCGACCTGCCGCACGGGGTCATCAACGGCGTGCTGCTGCCGCACGTCATCCGGTTCAACGGTGCCGACGATCCCGAGCCGTTCGTCCAGGTCGCCGCGACCCTCGGTCTGGAGGAGGCGCGCGGTGCCGCGCCCGAGGCCGTCGATGCCGTCGCGTCGCGCATCGACGCCCTCGCCCGTCAGGTGGGTGTGCCGCGCGGACTGCGCCAACTCGGCGTGCGGGAGGAAGACCTGCCGCGACTCGCCGAGGGAGCACTGCGCGACGCGTGCATGTCGACGAATCCGCGCACCGCGACCCGCGACCAGATGATCGAGTTGTTCCGGACGGCGCTGTGAGTGCTCCCGACCTGTCGGCACTGACCGGACTCCGCTCCGGGAAGTCGACCTTCTATCCGCAGTACCGCGGCGCCGCCGAACGGCTCGAACGCGTCGTCCACGCACTCGAACTGATCTCCAGGGCATTGGTGCGCACGGTCGAGGGGCCCGAGACGCTCATCTGCGCCGTCGCCGAAGCCGCTCGCGCGCACCTGAGCGCGACGTGGGTTGCCTTCGCCCTCGCCGACGGTGTCCTTCCCGATGCCGGGCCGCGCAGGCTCGTGCTCGGCCCCGACGCCACTCCCTTCCTCGTCGACAACGTCGAGGGACCGCCCCTGCCCGACGAGGTCGTGGCCCTGCTCGACGCCGTGCGTACCGGTGCCGTCGAACGTCGCGAGCTGGTCGAGAACCACCACGCGTTCGTGCCCATCGTCCTGGACGGGGGAGTCGCCGGTGCCATCGCCGCGTGGACGCCGGACCGCCGCGTCCTCGACACCACCGACCGCGCCGTTCTGTCGATCCTCGCCAGCCAGACCGCGGTCGCGCTGCAGAACTCCGCGCTCTACCAACGCGGACAACTCCTGCTCGAACGCGCCGAGCAGGCCTACCGCGAAGCGAACCGCTCCGCCGCCGATCTGCAGGCACGCAACGAGGAACTCGAAGCGACCCTGAAGAAACTCGCTCTCACGCAGCGGCAGCTGGGCGTCGCCCACCGGAACCAGGCGCTCGACGAGGAACGCCACCGCATCGCGCGCGAGCTCCACGACAGCGTCACGCAGGCCGTGCTCTCGGCGGGCATGCAGATCGAGGTGTGCCGCAGCGACATTCCCGACGCCGAACGCAGCGAACGACTCGACCTCGCCAAGGAACTCACCCGCGGTGCCGTCGAGCAGTTGCGATCCGCGATCTACGCGCTGAACCGACCGTCCGATTCCGAACGGATGTCGTTGCCGGAGATGCTCGAACAGCTCAGCGTGGCCCACATGCCGGGCGAACTCGAGGTCAAGACGAGAATGGGTGGCACACCGGTCGAGTTGAGCGGCGAGGCCGAGCACGCCCTGCTCCGGATCGCCGGCGAAGCGTTGTTCAACGCGGCGGTGCACGCCAACGCGAGTCGCGTGGTGCTGCGGCTCAGTTATGGACGCGATGCGGTCCTGCTGTCGGTCGCTGACGACGGCGACGGCGACCCGGCGCGTCTGCGGGTGATGCTGCGACTCGCCGCCAACGACCTCGACGGGAGCCATCGCGGTCTCGCGAACATGCAGGCCCGCGCCCGCGAACTCGGTGGCACCCTCGAGGTGCGTCGTTCCCGGTTCGGTGGAGTGCGAATCGCGGCCCGTATCCCGTTGCAGGACAATGCTGTAGCTCAACAGGTGGGAGAACCGTCATGACCGTCACGCCGCCTCGGATGACCCCGCGGGCGCGGCCCGGCACGGTGCGCATCGCACTCGTCGACGACCACGCGATCCTCCGCCAGGGACTCCGCTCGATCCTCGATCGCGAACCGGATCTCGAAGTGGTGGGGGAGGCCTCGACGGACGTGGAGGCGCTCGCGCTCGTCGACCGCATGCGCCCCGACATCGTGCTGCTCGATCTCAAGCTCTCGGCCGGGTCGGACTTCGAGGGACTGGGATTGTGCGGGCGGCTGTCCTCGGCGCACCCGGGCATCGGTCTGCTCGTGCTCACCACCTTCCTCGACGAACAACTCGTCGTGCGGGCGGTGCACGCGGGCGCGCGTGGTTACGTCGTCAAGGACGTCGACACCACCGAACTGGTGCGCGCCATCCGGGCGGTCTCTCGCGGTGAGAGCGCCTTCGACTCGCGCAGCGCGGCGGCGGTCGTGCGTTCGCTCAACGGGCAGGGCACATCCGCCGAACAGTTGACCGGCCGGGAACTCGAGGTGCTGAAGCTTCTCGCCGCCGGCATGTCGAACGTGAAGATCGGTGAGCAGCTTTTCATCTCGGCCACCACCGTGAAGTTTCACGTCAGCAACATCATGCGCAAGCTCGGGGTGAGCCGCCGGGCCGAGGCGGTCTACGCCGCCAGCAAGCAGGGGCTGATCTGACCGCCTGGCCCCTTCCGCGGCTCAGCTCTGCGCGGTGAGCTTGCTGCTGTAGGCCGCACCCCAGTCGTCGAGCCACGCGGCGACGGCCAACGGTTTCGCGTTCGGTGTCCGCGACGAGCGTGGCCGCGTCCGCAGATACGGCGACGGGGGACTGGCGGGTACGGACCCGACGTCCACACCGCGTCAGCGTCCGGTCGGAGCAGGCGAGTGCAATGGCACGAGTACCGACAGTGCGCCGGTATACAGGATCAGGCGCAGTAGCGGTCCGCCTCGGAGAAGCTGCCGGGTGATCTCCCGGACCCGTCGGCCCTCGTCCTCACCCGGCGGCGCGGCGAGCACGATCGCGGGACCGGAACCGGGCCGGGTCGCGGTGACGAGCAGACACTCCTCGACGGTGGTCAGTACCGGAATGTCGTTCGCGCCCTCGGTCTTTCCGATCGCCACGGCGTCGTAGTCGGAGTCGTCCGCATCGTCGTGGAAGACGAGCAGCCGCACGTCCGGTCGCTGGGGGAGCGGCCGACAGTCCGTCACCACTCCGCACGACATGTCCCGCGATGCGCCGGGGCGGGGAAGGGCGACGCGACGAGTCGTCCAGCCGAAGTGGCTCTCGACGATGTGGTCCATCACGCCACCTCCTTCCGTCCACACCGGGTATTCGTCGCCGGACGGGAAACGGATGGGCGGGCAGGCGGATGGCCCGGGTGGATCACCCGATGACGAGCCACCCACCGTGGTGTTCGAACACCTCGAAGGGACGCCCCGTACTGCGGCCCAGTTCCTCGAGTGCGGGCAGGTCGAAGGTGCGCACGTGTCCGTGGCAGGCCGTCGCCTCGTCCTCGAACGGCACCGCGACCACCACCCGCTGCCGGGCGATCCGCAGCGCCTCGGCGAGGATCGTGGCACCGAGGGCGTCGTCGACGTGCTCGAGCAGGTGGATCGCGGTGACTGTGTCGGCGCTGCCGTCGGGCACCGGGACGTTCGCCGCGTCGCACACGAGCGTGTCGACGTGCAGCCCGAGCCGCGGTGCGACCGCATCGAGCAGGCGCATCGTGCCGGGCAGGATGTCGGTGGCGGTGACGGTGGTGCCGGCGGCGGCGAGCCGCAGCGGCAGGAAGCCGAAACACGACCCCAGGTCGAGCACGCTCCCACGCACGAGTTCGGCGGCCCGATTATGGATGGGCGCGAAATCGGCTGTACCGTCGAGCAGTTCGCCGAGCGAGTTGCGTTAGTAGGTGACCCACGAGTCGAGGGCGCCGGGCACCGTGGAGCGGACGAGTCCCACCATCGTCAGCTCGAACTCGTCCTGACCGAACTCGATGTCCTGGATCGAGGCGGTGACCTCGGCGACGAGTCGCTCGCTGATCTGCTCGGCCGTGAGGGAATGCGTGACGTGGAGTCGGTCGTCCTCGCGCCGGACGTTCAGCGGCCCGGCGGGTACGCGTTCGACCGTCACGTGATCGTGTGTCCACCGGCCCGGGCTGCAGGGAGCGAGCGAATCGAGCAGGGTCATTGTTTCGCAACCTTTTTCGGAGGTGTGGAAGGGGGCGGTGTGGAAGGGGAGTGCGGGTCACTGTAGTCGAGACCGGCCGTCAGTGTCCCCATCCCGGTGGCCAGTAAGTCGTGCAGATCCGATCCGGGTTCGTCGAGCCACGCCTCGTAGGCGGAGATCGCGACACCGAGCAGCAGATAGCCGACGGTGCGGGGGATGTGGTCGTCGGGATCGGCCCCGATGCGACGGGCGACGAACTCGGCGACGACACGTCTCCAGCCCTGGTACATCACCGACGAATAGCCCTGCAGCGCGGGCGTGTGCAGGATGAGACCCATCCGCGCGCGGTGTCGTTCGGCCTCACTGTCGGGGAAGGTGTTGAAGTCGTGCAGGGCGGTGGTCAGCGCTTCCGAGAGCGGAACGTCCTCGGGGATCGTTTCGAGGCTCGCGCGCATGCCGGCGAGGTGTTCGTCGAAGTTTCCCCAGGCCACCTCGTTCTTCGACGGGAAGTAGCGGAAGAAGGTGCGTCGCGCGATGTCGGCCGCCTCGGCGATGTCGTCGATGCTCGTCTCGTCGAAGCCCGCCTCCATGAACAGCTCGATGCCGATTGCGGCGAGTTCCTCCTTCGTGGTGGACGGGCGGCGACCTATCCGAGCGGACGGTTTCCCGCGACTACGCGTCATTCTTCCTCCCGAAGGCGTGACATTCTGCACTCGATGCCATTACAGTGGTGAACTGTCTCACAGCGCAAGTCCCACTGTGACGACCGGCTCCGATCCAGGAGAAGAAACCGAGGAGGAAACATGTCCGATCGTGACAACGCCGTGATCGAATCCGATCTGATCGAGGAGTCCCTCGTCGAAGAGGTCTCCATCGACGGCATGTGCGGCGTGTACTGACATGACCGCGCCCGGAGCCACCGACGTGTCCCCCCTGGCAATGGACACCGAGACAGCAACGGACACCGAGATGTTCGATCCGGGTGCCGGCTGGCGGCTCCACCCGCAGGTAGCGCTTCGCCCCGAGCCGTTCGGGGCGTTGCTCTACCACTTCGGCACCCGCAAGTTGTCGTTCCTGAAGAACACCGTCATCGTCGACGTCGTCCGATCCCTCGGCGACCACGGTTCGGTGCGAGAAGCGTTGCGAGCGCACGGGATCGACGAGAACGCCGAGCGGCCCTACGTGCGTGCCCTGGGCACCCTGGCCGATTCGCACATGATCGTTCCTGCCTGACGTCTGTAAGGACCAGCCCATGACCTCGCTGCTCGAACCGCCCACCACCTCCGCCCCACCGAAGGTCGGCCGCCTCGTCGACCAGTTCGAGAAGGGCCTCGATGCCCCGATCTGCCTGACCTGGGAGCTCACCTACGCCTGCAACCTCTCATGTGTGCACTGCCTGTCCTCGTCGGGCAAGCGCGACCCGCGTGAACTGTCGACCGAACAGTGCAAGGCGATCATCGACGAGCTGCAGCGCATGCAGGTCTTCTACGTCAACATCGGCGGCGGCGAACCCACCGTGCGATCCGATTTCTGGGAACTCGTCGACTACGCCACCGAACACCAGGTGGGCGTGAAGTTCTCGACCAACGGTGTGCGCATCGACAAGAAGGTCGCCGCCCGGCTGGCCGCCTCCGACTATGTCGACGTGCAGATCTCCCTCGACGGCGCCACCGCCGAGGTCAACGACGCCGTGCGCGGGCCGGGTTCGTTCGCGATGGCCGTGCGTGCCCTGGAGAACCTGTCCGAGGCGGGCTTCCGCGACGCGAAGATCTCCGTCGTCGTCACCCGCCAGAATGTCGACCAGCTCGACGAATTCAAGGCTCTCGCCGACCGTTACGGCGCGACCCTGCGCATCACGCGACTGCGCCCGTCCGGCCGCGCCGTGGACGTGTGGGACGACCTGCATCCCACCCATGAGCAGCAGCGGCAGCTCTACGACTGGCTCGTCGCCCACGGCGAGGGCGTGCTCACCGGCGACTCGTTCTTCCACCTGTCCGCCTTCGGCGGCGAGGGCGGCGGCTCGCTGCCCGGACTGAACCTGTGCGGTGCGGGACGCGTGGTGTGCCTGATCGACCCGGTCGGCGACGTCTACGCGTGCCCGTTCGCGATCCACGAGAACTTCCACGCCGGAAACATCCTCACCGACGGTGGTTTCGCGTCGGTGTGGAAGAACTCCGAGCTGTTCCGCGAACTGCGCGAACCGCAGTCCGCCGGTGCGTGCGGCTCGTGCAACTTCTTCGACGCGTGCCGCGGCGGCTGTATGGCCGCGAAGTTCTTCACCGGCCTGCCGATGGACGGACCCGATCCCGAGTGCGTGCAGGGCTACGGGCAGTCCGCGCTCGAAGCCGAGCGCACCGTGCCGCAGTCGAGCGTCGACCACTCGCGCACCGGCAAGCGCGCCGAACGGCGCACCCCGGCCGCACCGGTACCGCTGACCCTGCTCACCAAGCCCCCCGCCAAGTTCTGCGACGAGAATCCGCTCGCAGGGCTCTAGACTTTCCGAGGAGACGACCGACGATGGCCAAGCCTTCCTGGTTGAAGAATCCGTGGGCACAGGACCCATGGTTCGAGACCGTCGCAATCGCACAGCAGCGCGCCCGTGAACGCCTGCCCAAGTCCGTCTACGGCGCACTCGTCGCCGGATCCGAGGCCGGCATCACGGCCGACGACAACACCACCGCCTTCCGCGAACTCGGGTTCGCCCCGCACGTCGCGGGACTGTCGGACAAGCGGGAGATGTCTACGACCATCATGGGACAGGATGTGTCCCTGCCCGTGATGATCTCGCCGACCGGTGTGCAGGCCGTGCACCCGGACGGTGAGGTCGCCGTGGCCCGCGCGGCCGCCGCCCGCGGAACCGCGATGGGTCTGTCGTCGTTCGCGAGCAAGTCCATCGAGGAAGTCGCGGCGGTCAACGACAAGACCTTCTTCCAGATGTACTGGGTCGGCAGCCGCGACACGCTGATCCAACGCATGGAACGTGCCCGCGCTGCGGGCGCGAAGGGTCTGATCATGACCCTGGACTGGTCGTTCTCCAACGGTCGAGACTGGGGCAGCCCCGCCATCCCGGAGCGGATGAACCTCGAGGCGATGGTCAAGTTCGCCCCCGAGGGCATCACCCGGCCCAAGTGGCTCCTCGAATGGGCGAAGACCGGTGCCGTGCCGGATCTGACCACCCCCAACCTCACACCGCCGGACGGCCAGGCCCCGACCTTCTTCGGCGCCTACGGCGAGTGGATGACCACGCCCCTGCCCACCTGGGAGGACGTCGCGTGGCTGCGTGAGCAGTGGGGCGATGCACCGTTCATGCTCAAGGGCGTCATGCGCGTCGACGACGCCAAGCGCGCCGTCGACGCCGGGGTCACCGCCATCTCGGTATCCAACCACGGTGGCAACAACCTCGACGGCACCCCGGCGCCGATCCGGGCCCTGCCGGCGATCGCCGAAGCGGTGGGCAAGGACGTCGAGGTGCTGCTCGACGGCGGTATCCGCCGCGGCAGCGACGTCGTCAAGGCGATCGCGCTCGGCGCCAGGGCCGTGCTCATCGGCCGCGCGTACCTGTGGGGTCTGGCCGCGAACGGTCAGGCAGGCGTGGAGAACGTCCTCGACATCCTTTCCGGCGGAATCGGTTCCGCCCTCATGGGTCTGGGCAAGAACTCGATCCACGAGCTCACCCCCGACGACGTCTTCGTGCCGGACGGCTTCCGCCGCGACCTCGGCATCTGACCGAACCGACGACATGAGCCCCGCGCTCACCGAACCGATCACCCTCGCCGGACGCACCGCTTCGTCGAGGGTGATCTTCGGTCCGCACGTCACCAATCTCGGTGACGGCCGGTCGTTCTCGGACCGTCACGTCGCATACTACGCGCGACGTGCGCAGGGTGGGTGCGGGATCGTCGTCACGGAGACGGCGTCGGTGCACCCGTCCGACCACCCTTACGAACGCGCGCCGCTGGCCGAGTACTGCGGGGACGGCTACCGGCGGATCGTCGAGGCCTGCCGTCCGCATGGCACACTCGTGCTCGCCGGCCTCGGTCATCGCGGCCTGCAGGGTTCGAGCGCGTGGACCCGGGCACCGCTGTGGGCACCCTCGCGCGTGCCGGATCCGGTGACACGCGAACTGCCTGCCGAGGCGACCGAGCGTGGAATCGCCGAGCTCGTCGAGTCCTTCGCCCGTGCTGCCGTCGTCGCCGCGGAAGCGGGTCTCGACGGAGTGGAACTCGACGCCGGACCGACCTCGCTGCTGAGGCAGTTCCTCTCCGGGCTGACCAACCGTCGCGACGACGCATACGGCACCGAACGCCTGCGGCTGCTGCGTGAGGCGATCGCCGCCGTTCGCGCGCGAATCGGCTCGGATCACATTGTTGCACTGAGACTCTCGTGCGACGAGAACGCGCCGTGGGCGGGCATCACACCCGACATCGCCGCCGGATACGTCCACGCGATCGCATCATCGGTCGACCTGCTCACCGTGGTGCGCGGTGGATTGTTCTCACCCGAGTCGTATCGGCCCGACGCACATGTCCCCGCCGGATTCAACGACGACCTGTGCCGCCGCATCCGGGACGAGATCTCCGGATCGGTCCCGATCGCTCTGCAGGGCAGCATCGTCGACGCCGGCCACGCGCAGCGGGCCCTCTCCGGCGGTGCGTGTGACCTGGTCGAGATGACCCGCGCGCAGATCGCCGACCCCGACCTCGTCGTCGCCGTCCGTCGCGGTCGTCGGCCGCGTCCCTGCGTGCGCTGCAACCAGGCGTGCCTCGTCGACGACTTCCACAACCCGATCGTGGGGTGCATCGCGAACCCGGAGGCCGGCGACGAGACACGGAACTCTCCCGGATCAGTGGACTCCGCACGCGACGTACTCGTGGTGGGTGCCGGACCCGCCGGTCTGGAAACAGCGCGCGTGGCAGCGACGCGCGGTCACCGTGTCGTCCTGGTCGAGGCGGACGAACGGGTCGGTGGGACGATCGCCGCCGTCTCGCGCGGTGGCCGGCCCGACTTCGCTGCGCTCGTCGACTGGCTCGAACAGCAGTGCCTGGAGTCCGGCGTCGACATCCGTACCGGCACGGAAGTGAGCGCTGCCGACATCGAGAGTGCGCTCGCCGCGGGTACGGAGGTCGTGCAGGCCACCGGCGGGCTTCCACGTCCACCCTCCTTTCCGGTGACCGAGCCCGAGCGGTACGCGACCGCCGCGGAGGTGCTGTCGGGGATTCGGCCGCCTGCGTCCCGGATGGTCGTGTGGGATCCGACGGGTGGTCCGGTGGCGAGTGCCGTCGTCGACCGTCTCGTGGAGCGCGGCGCGGAGGTCCACTATGCGACGGGTGACCCGGTCGCCGGATCACGACTTGCGCCGACGGGGGACCTCGTCGCCTTCGACGTCCGCATGCAGCGGGCGGGCGTGGCGAGACATCTCGGGTGCCGGGTCGGTTCGGTCGATGCCGACGGCGTCGTGCTCGTCGACCGGGTGTCCGGGGAATCCAGGCCGGTGGCGGACGCTGTCCTGGTCGACTGCGCACCCCCGTTACCGGCAGAAGTGTCCGAGTGGCCGGGATCGCGGTCGATCGGCGACCAGGTGGCCCCGAGGACCGTGCGCGAGGCCGTCCGAGAGGGATACCGGGTGGCCACGGCGCTGTAACGTGGGGCACACTGAAACGCGTTCTAATTTGGGTCTACGGAAGGGCCGACATGGGAGATTTCGACGGCAAGGTCGTCTTCATCACCGGGATCGCGCGCGGGCAGGGCCGCAACCACGCCATCCGGTTCGCGCGCGAGGGCGCGTCCGTCATCGGCGTCGACATCGCGGCCCCGGTATCGGAGTACGTGACCTACGAGCAGGCCACCGAGGACGACTTCCACGAGACGGTCCGCCTCGTGGAGGAGGCCGGCGGGAAGATCCTCGCCCGTGTCGCGGACGTGCGCGACAGTGCCGCACTGAAGGCCGTCGTCGACGAGGGCGTCGCCCAGTTCGGGCGACTCGACGTGGTGGTCGCCAATGCCGGCATCTGCAGCTGGAACCGCTTCTGGGAAATGCCCGACGACCAGTTCGAAGAGCTGATCGACATAAACCTCACCGGTGTCTTCAAGACCCTCAAGGCCGCTGCCCCCGCGATGATCGAGGCCGGTAACGGCGGATCGATCATCGTCGTCAGCTCGGTGGCGGGCCTCAAGGCGATGCCAGGCCAGATCAACTACGCGGCAGCGAAATTCGGCCTCGTCGGTATCACGCAGGCAGCGGCGAAGGAACTCGGCCCGTACCGTATCCGGGTCAACTCCATCCACCCCTACGGCGTGAACACCCCGATGGGCACCGACGTCAGCGTCCTGAAGCTGTTCGAGAAGAACCCGTCGTGGGGACCGAACTTCGTCCCCATCCTCACCGAGAAGCCTGCGGCCGACCCCGACGACATCTCGGAGACCGTGTTGTTCCTCGCGAGCGATCGGGCCTCCACGATCACCGGCAGCCAGATGGCCATCGACCAGGGCAACTCGAAGGTCTGACGGTGACGCGCACGGCGACCGGCACCGTTCCGCACGCGTCGTTGCGGATCGGTCCGGTCAGCCTGCGCAACCGCATCGTCTTCCCGGCGCACCTGACCAACTTCTCGGTCGACGGCACCGTCACCGACCGCCACATCGCGTACTACGACGCCAGAGCACGCGGCGGCGCGTCCATGATCGTCACCGAGGAGCACACCGTGCACCCCTCGGACCGGCCCTACGAGAAACTGATCCGGGGCTGGGACCCGGACATCGTCACCGGTTACCGCCGCCTCACCGACGCCGTCCACCGACACGGCACGCGGATCCTCGCGCAGCTCAACCACAACGGCGCGCAGGGCACCTCGATGTACACGGGGCAACCGCTGTGGGCGCCGAGCCCCGAACCCGACCCGCTCTTCCGCGAGGTCCCACGCGTGATGACGGAATCCGACATCGCCGAACTCGTCGCGGGCTACGCCGACGTCGCCCGCCGCTGTGCCGAGGGCGGCTTCGACGGTGTCGAGATCCAGTGCTCCCAGGCATCCGTCCTGCGCGCTTTTCTCGCATCCGCGACGAACCGTCGCACGGACCACTACGGCGGGGATCTCGCCGGGCGGGCCCGTCTGCTGCTCGAGGTCGTGTCCGCGGTACGGGCGGCCGTCGGGCGCGACCGTGTCATGGGCGTGCGACTGACGGGTCACGACGGCACCGACGGCGGTGTCGGTATCGACGACGCCGTGCAGGTCGCGCGGATGCTCGAGGCGAGCGGCGACGTCGACTACCTCAACACGTCCGTGGGCGTCGCGACCGAGACGCTGCATCTGGTCGAAGCGCCGATGTCCACCCCGCACGGTTATTCCCTGTTCGTCCCCGACGCGATCCGGGCGGCGGTGTCGCTGCCGGTCGTCGGGGTCGGGCGCTTCACCCGACCCGAACAGGTCGGTGCCGCGCTCGCCGACGGAGTATGCGATCTGGTCGGCGCCGTGCGCGCGCAGATCGCCGACCCGGAGTTCGCGAACAAGACCCTCTCCGGACGCGACGACGAGATACGGCCGTGCATCGGCTGCAATCAGGAATGCATCGGACGGGTCGGGCTCAACCGTCCCATCGCGTGCGCGGTCAATCCCCAGGCCGGGTACGAATCCGACGCTCCTGCCGCGCCCGCCGTACCGCACCGGGTCGTCATCGTCGGCGGCGGACCCGCGGGCCTGCAGGCGGCGGTAACGGCTGCCGGAGAAGGACATTCGGTCACCTTGCTCGAACGGAACCGGTGCACCGGCGGCCAGATCCGTGAGGCGGCCGCAGCCCCGCACCGTGCCGAACTGCTCGGTGCGGTGACCCACCTCGACGCCGAGTGCCGCCGCAGGGGAGTGGACATCCGTACCGGTGTGACCGCCGATGCCGCGACGCTGCACGCGCTCGCGCCCGACGTCGTGGTCGTCGCGACGGGTGCGCGCCCACACCGGCCCGCATGGGCGGGTTCGTCGGCGCGGGTGAGCGACGTGCGCGACGTGCTCACCGGTCGCACCGCACCCTCCGGCCGCGTCCTCGTCGTCGACGATCTCGGTTTCCACCAGGCGACCTCGGTCGCCGAACTACTGGCCGACCGGGGGAGTGCGGTGACAGTGTGCACGCCGGGAATGCTCGTGGGCCAGGACCTCGGCCTGACGCTCGAGCTCGACGGCTGGTTGCGCCGCGCCCACGACAAGCGGATCGAGCGACTCACCGGCGTCGCCGTCGGCGGTGTCGTGGACCTGCCGGACGGCGCCGAGGTCACCCTGATCCACCACGCGACCGGCGAACCGGCGACGCTCGCGGTGGACGCGGTCGTCGTCGCCACCCATCAGGATCCCGTCGACGAGCTGTGGCAGGAGCTTTCGGCATCCGGCACGAGAGTGATCCGTGTGGGCGACGCGGTGACGCCACGCCGCCTGCACGCCGCGATCGTCGAGGGGGAGCGGGCCGCCAGGGACCTGGCTCCTACGCCTCCAGCCCGCGGCGCATGACGATGCGCGGCCAACGGTCGAGGCCATGCTTCCGTTCCTCCGCGCGGATCCGGGTGAGAACTGGGGAGAGGGCATCGTCCGCGACCGTGTGAAAGCCGAGACGGGCGTAGTACGGGCCGTTCCACGGCACGTCGCGGTAGGTGGTCAGCGTCAGCAATCCGAACCCGGCGTCCCGAGCCCACCCCGCGACATGGTCGATCAGCTTGCGGCCGATCCCGCGACGCGCGTGATCGGGATGCACCGACACCTGCTCGATGTGGACACCGTTGTCGACGAGGTCGGCCACGAGATACGCGACCGCTCGTCCCTGCTCGTCGAACCACGCCCAGCAGCGGCCCGCGTCCCGGTGAGCGCGCAACTCCTCGACGGACGGAGGATCGTCGTCGGTGACGAACGCCATCCCGATCTCGGCGAAGGGCTTGCCCGCCGCGCGTTCGATCTCCTGCAGCACCGGCAGGTCGTCGTCGGTCGCCGGACGGATCGGGGGCAGTTCCTTGCAGTAGTACATCGCCGTCGGTGATTCTGCGTAGAGCCCGAAGCGCTCGGTCATCGGCACGTACCCGGCCTTCGCGTACAGCGCGATCGCCTCGGGTTGCTCGCTGCCCGTCTCGAGGATCATGCGACGGCGACCGGCATCGGTCGCCGTGCGCTCCAGCGCACCCAGCACCCGTGCTGCCACACCACGTCGCCGCATGCTCGCCCGCACGTACATCCGCTTGATCTCGGCATCATCGTCGCGTACCCCTCGATGCGAATGCTCCGGTGCACGCCAGCCGCCGATCCCGGCCGGAACCCCGTCGGCCACCGCCAGGAGGAACACCCCGCGTGGCGGTTCGAATTCGTGCGGCGCCAGTTCGGTGTCGTCGGGTCCGCCGTACCTCCGCACGTATTCGAGTTGGACCTCGCCGATGAGGTCCTGCACGTCCGGATCGTCCAGCGGACGAGGTTCGATCAGCACCGGGAAAGCGTACCGACCGGATCTCGGCGTCCGGGCGGACCCACCGAGACCTCCGGGTTTCGTGCACGCCCGCGAAACCCTTAGCATCGGAGCGGTGATGCGGGAGCTCGCCGACGCCTGTTGGACGGACATCGAACCCGACCGGGTGACGGTGGCCGTCCCGATCGGTGCGTTCGAACAACACGGCCCACACCTTCCCCTCGACACCGACACCCGGATCGCGACTGCTGTCGCCGCCGAGCTGCCCGAGGTGGTCCTCGCGCCACCCCTGCCCTACGGAGCCAGCGGGGAACACGAAGGTTTCGCCGGCACCGTCTCGATCGGAGCCGAGGTGACGAAGGCGCTGATCGTCGAATACGGCAGGTCGGTGTGCCGATGGGCGAAGCGGGTCGTCTTCGTCAACGGGCACGGCGGCAACGCCTATCCGCTGATCGAGGCGGTGAGCCTCCTGCGATACGAAGGCCGCGACGCTGCCTGGCTTCCGTGCGCGGTGCCCGGATCCGATGCCCACGCCGGTGTCACCGAGACGAGTCTGCTGCTGCACCTGGCGCCCGGGGCGGTCGACATGACGCGGGCCGCGGTCGGCGCAACGGAACCGATCGGAGCACTGATGCCACGACTGCGCGAAGCCGGTATCGTCTCGGTGTCCGCGAACGGAGTGCTGGGAGACCCCACCGAGGCCACCGCAGAACTCGGCGCGCGCCTGTTCGCGAGTCTGGTCGAGCGGGCGAGTGCACAGGTCGCCCGGTGGCAGCCGGGAACGGAAGGAAGGCTTCGGTGAGTCGGGCGATCACTCCACAGGCGACGTCCCCGGAGGCGGCGCAGCCCTCAGCGACCCGGCTCCCCGACGGTTTCGGTGTGCGCATCGACGCGCGGGTGCGCAGCTTCGCCGGAGGACGCGTCCTCGTCGGAGGATCGCCCACGCGCATGCTCACACTTGCCCCCGCCGCCGTAGCGATGATCGACGAGGACTTCGTCGAGGTGGTGGACGCGCAGAGCGCCGCGGTCGCGCGACGCCTGCTCGACTCGGGCATCGGAAACCCCCGGCCGACGAAGCTGCCGCCGAGTTCCGCCGTCACCGTCGTCGTCCCGGTCAAGGACAATCCGTCCGGCCTCGCCCGTCTGCTCGCCGCTGTCGAAGGGCACGAGGTCGTGGTCGTCGACGACGGTTCCGAGAAACCGGTCGAGGCGCCGGAACGTGGTCGCGTCCGGGTGATCCGGCACGAGACCGCACGCGGGCCGGCGGCGGCCCGCAACACCGGATTGCAGCAGGTGGCAACGGAATTCGTCGCCTTCCTCGATTCCGATGTGGTGCCGCAGCTGGGCTGGCTCGAACGATCACTGGGGCACTTCACCGATCCTGCGGTCGCACTCGTCGCGCCGCGCGTCGTGGCCCTCGAACCCGACAGCAGCGCGCTCGCGAAGTACGAGCACGCACGCTCGTCGCTCGACCTCGGCAGCCGGGAATCCGCTGTGGTCGCGGGTGGTCCCGTCTCGTACGTGCCGAGCGCGGCGCTGCTCGTCCGTCGCGACGCGCTCGTCGCCTGCGGTGGTTTCGACGAGACGATGCACGTGGCCGAGGACGTCGATCTGTGCCGGCGACTGCAGACCTCGGGGTGGCGGTTGCGGTACGAGCCCATCTCGCGGGTCGCGCACGACCATCGCACCCGCTTCCGGACGTGGTTGACGCGCAAGGCATTCTACGGAACCGGTGCGGCTCCGCTCGCTGAGCGGCATCCGGGTTCCGTCCCACCGATGGTGATGTCGATCTGGACGCTCCTCGCGTGCGTCGCGATCGCGACCTTCACCCGCGTCGGGGTGATCGCAGCGGTGCTGACCCAGGTGGTCACCTTCGTGCGGTTGCGGCGGATGTTCTCCGGACTCGACCGGCCCGACCGCATCGCCGCGCTGCTCACCGCCCAGGGATTCGCCGGTGGTCTGTGGCAGGTGGCGTCGGCGGTGTGCCGGCACTACTGGCCGGTCACGGTCGTCGCAGCGGTGTTCTCCCGCAAGGTTCGGCGGGCGGTTCTGGCTTGCGCTGTGGCCGAAGGCATCTGGGACTGGAAGACGCACCGCGAGAGCGACGGCCTCGATCCCGTCCGGTACCTGCTCTACAAGCGCCTCGACGACCTCGCCTACGGCGCGGGGCTGTGGAAGGGTGCGCTCGACGCCCGCACGGCGGCCGCGCTCGTACCCGACATCCGGAAGTGACATGATCCCGGCGCACGCCGATGTGGTGATCGTCGGCGGGGGAAGTTGTGGCTGCGTTCTCGCCGCCGGGCTCAGCGACGATCCGGACCGCACCGTGCTGCTGCTCGAGGAGGGCACGGCGTTCGGGTCGGCGTCCGCTGTTCCGCGCGAGATCCGTGACGCTGCCGTCCTTCCGGTTGGTCCGGAGAGCCCGTGGACGGCGGACTTTCCCGGACGGTTGACCTCGGACGTCCAGGCGACCGTGACGCGGGGCCGGGTGCTCGGCGGCTCCGGCGCGGTCAACGGCGCGTACTTCGTGCGTGCGCGGCCGGACGACTTCGCGTCGTGGCCCGCCTCGTGGTCGTACGAGGAGGTGCTGCCGTCCTTCCGGGCCGTCGAGACCGACACGGATGTCCCCGGCGACCTGCACGGAAGTTCCGGCCCGATACCGGTCGCCAGGGTGCCGCGCGAACGGATGCATCCGCTCTCGCGTGCCTTCGTCAACGCCTCCGAAAGTGCGGGATTCGCACCGGTCGCCGACCTCAACGCTCCCGGACCCGACGGGGTGGGTGCGGTTCCGTCGAACATGCGCGATGGCACGAGAGTGGGTCCGTTCCTCGCGTACCTGGCACCCGTCCTGGACCGGCCGAATCTGACGGTCGCCGGCGGGGTGAGCGCGACTCGAGTCGTGATGACGGGCGGTCGCGCGGTGGGTGTCGAGATCGCCGGACCCGACGGACCACGAACTATCTCGGCCGGACACGTGATCGTCGCCGCAGGCGCAGTGAGGTCCCCGCAGTTGCTGATGCTCTCCGGGATCGGACCGGCCGACGAACTGCGCCGGCTCGGCGTCGATCCGCTGCACGACCTTCCCGGGGTGGGCCGCGATTTCTCCGACCATCCGGAGTTCGCCGTCCCGTACCGATTCCGCCCGGGCCTCCCGTCGCACACGCTGCTGCTCGAGACGGTCCTGCACACCGAGAACCTCGAACTGCGCCCGTACACCGCGGCATTCGGTGCGGCGATCCCCGGCAGCGGTGTCGCCGATCCGGTGCTCGGCGTCGTCCTGACGCGCCCACGCAGTCGCGGACGCATCGTGCTCGACGAACGTGACCCGCGACGTCCACCTCTGCTCGACTATCGATACCTGACCGACCCGGCCGACCGGCAAGCTCTGGAGGAGGGTGTCCGGCTCGCCGCCGACCTCCTCGCCGCGACCACCGGCGTCGTCGAGGCCGGCAGCGTGGACGCGCGCGGCGGCAGGCTCGGAACGTCCCTGCACCTGTCCGGCACGTGCCGGATGGGCGACGACGAGCACGCCGTGGTCGACGAGTGGTGCCGCGTGCGCGGGATCGAGGGGTTGAGCGTCGTCGACACCTCGGTGTTTCCGCAGGTCCCCAGCCGTGGGCCGCACGCCACCGCGGTGATGCTCGCCCACCGCATCGCCGCGACCGCGAGGGATGCCCTGCCCCACACGGTGTGATCCCGACTACAGTGTCGGGGGAGGAGGCGTCGGTACATGACGGATCGTGGAATCGCGACGACCAACCCCTGGGTGGCACTCGACCCGGGAGCGGACGTGGCCGCGCACGCACGTGCGGTACTGCGCGCGCACGGCACGTTCGTCTCCGCCCGCGGCAAGGATCGGCTCGACGGGGTGCGCTCGGTGGTCCGCGACTCGTGGAGCCGGAGCCTGCAGCGCGGCATCGATCCCGACGTCGTCGAACAACCCGCACTGCTCTCCGGGCACGACCTCGAGGAGTACCGCGCCGGCCACCCCATGTCGCTGATCCGCCCCGTGGTGCGCAAGCTCCTCGTCGAGGACGCCGACGACAGTGGACTGCTCGTCGCCATCACCGACGGACAGGGACGGCTGCTGTGGGTCGAGGGCGATCACGCCGCGCGCGACCGCGCCCTGTCGATGAGCTTCGTCGAAGGGGCCGACTGGAGTGAGGACCGCGTCGGCACGAACGCTCCGGGAACGGCTCTCGCCGTGGATCATTCGGTGCAGATCTTCGGCGCCGAGCATTTCAACCGCACGGTGCACGAATGGAGTTGTTCGGCCGCTCCCGTGCACGACCCCACCAGCGGCCGGGTCCTCGGTGCCATCGACATCACCGGTGGGCACCGCGTCGCCGCGCCCGAGGTCCTGCAACTCGTCCGCGCGACGGTCGCGGCGGCGGAGGCCGAACTGCGGTTGCATGCCCTGAGCGGCCGCCCGTTGTTCCCGTCGGCGACGCCGCGCATCGAGACGATCGGCGCCGGGCGGCCCGCCCTGCACCGCGGAGGCGAACGCGTCGGCCTGTCCCGCCGGCACGCCGAGATCCTGCTGATCCTCGCCGATCACCCCGAAGGCCTGAGCTCCGACAGGCTCGCGATGCTGCTCGACGAGAACGAACTCGACTCGGTGACCATCCGCGCCGAGATGTCGCGCCTGCGCAAGGTGCTCGGGGCCGAACACCTCGGATCGCGGCCCTATCGGCTGCTCACCACGCTCGACACCGATGTCGCGGACGTGCGCCGCGCACTCGACCGCGGCGACGTGGCCTCGGCGGTCCGCCTCTGTACCGGGGAGATTTTGCCCGGATCGATGGCGCCGGGCATCGAGGAGATCCGCGACGAACTCTGCTCGGGCGTGCGGGCGGCGCTGTTGCGCTGCGGCGAGGAGCATCTGCTCGCGCAATGGACCGCGTCCGTCCACGGCCGCGAGGACATCACCGCCTGGGCGGCCTACCGGGCATCGATCGATCCCCGGTCACCCCGCTTCGCGCAGGTCGACGCCACATTGACCCGATTGGACAGGCAGCTCGCAACGTAGTTGCAACCCTCGCGTTCGTAGTGTTTCGGATCACATACCGACCGCTCGACGCTGCAGGAGATGCACATGACCGTGTACGCCCGCCCCGGTTCGCCCGACGCCCACATGTCCTTCCAGTCCCGGTACGACAACTGGATCGGTGGCCAGTGGGTGCCCCCGGTGAAGGGGGAGTACTTCGAGAACGTCACCCCCGTCACCGGCCAGGTGTTCACCGAGGTCGCTCGCGGCACCGAGGAAGACATCGAACTCGCGCTCGACGCAGCCCACGCCGCCGCGCCGGCCTGGGGGAAGACCTCGCCCGCCGAACGCGCTGTGATCCTCAACAAGATCGCCGACCGCATCGAGGAGAACCTCGAGTCGATCGCCCTCGCCGAGTCGTGGGACAACGGCAAGCCCATCCGCGAGACCCTCAACGCCGACATCCCGCTCGCGATCGACCACTTCCGCTACTTCGCGGGAGCCATCCGCGCGCAGGAGGGTTCGATCTCCGAGATCAACTCCGAGACGGTCGCCTACCACTTCCACGAGCCGCTCGGCGTCGTCGGCCAGATCATCCCGTGGAACTTCCCGATCCTCATGGCCGTGTGGAAGCTCGCGCCGGCCCTGGCCGCCGGCAACGCGGTGGTCCTCAAGCCCGCCGAGCAGACACCGGCGTCGATCCTGCACCTGATCTCGATCATCGGCGACCTGCTGCCGCCCGGCGTGGTCAACATCGTCAACGGTTTCGGTGTGGAGGCGGGCAAGCCGCTCGCGTCGAGCCCGCGCATCCGCAAGATCGCGTTCACCGGTGAGACCACCACCGGCCGGCTGATCATGCAGTACGCCTCGCAGAACCTGATCCCGGTCACCCTCGAACTCGGTGGCAAGAGCCCGAACATCTTCTTCTCCGACGTGCTGTCGGCGAACGACGACTACCAGGACAAGGCGCTCGAAGGCTTCACGATGTTCGCCCTCAACCAGGGTGAGGTGTGCACGTGCCCGTCGCGTGCGCTGATCCAGCAGGACATCTTCGACGACTTCCTCTCGCTCGCCGCGGTCCGCACCAAGGCCGTCCGCCAGGGCGATCCGCTCGACACCGACACGATGATCGGCGCTCAGGCCTCGAACGACCAGCTCGAGAAGATCCTGTCGTACATCGAGATCGGCAAGAGCGAGGGTGCCAAGGTCATCACCGGTGGTGAGCGCGCCGATCTCGGCGGCGACCTCTCGGGCGGCTACTACGTGCAGCCGACGATCTTCCAGGGCAACAACAAGATGCGTATCTTCCAGGAGGAGATCTTCGGCCCGGTCGTGTCCGTGACGTCCTTCAGCGATTTCGACGATGCGATCTCGATCGCCAACGACACCCTCTACGGTCTCGGTGCCGGTGTGTGGTCCCGCGACGGTGGCGTCGCCTACCGTGCCGGTCGCGCCATCCAGGCCGGCCGGGTGTGGACGAACACCTACCACCAGTACCCCGCGCACGCGGCCTTCGGTGGTTACAAGCAGTCCGGCATCGGCCGCGAGAACCACCACATGATGCTCGACCACTACCAGCAGACGAAGAACCTCCTGGTGTCCTACGCCCCCAAGGCACAGGGCTTCTTCTGATCCGAACTTCGGCGCCTGTCACGTCCGCACGGCGTGGCAGGCGCCGTTGCCATACGCTCGGAACACCGTGCACCCCAACGGAAAGGCAGGCCTGTGACCGTCCCGCGAATCGTGGCGACCGTCGATGCCGTCGCCCTGCTGCGCCGCCTCGCGCAGCGCAACGGACCGCTCATGATGCATCAGTCCGGCGGATGCTGCGACGGCTCCGCGCCGATGTGTTATCCCGACGGCGATTTCGTCGTCGGCGACTGCGACGTGCTCCTCGGAGTCCTCGACCTGCGCCTCGGGGCAGGGGAGACCCGCTCCGATCCGCCGGTCGGCGCGGACGCCGTGCCGGTGTGGATCTCCGGTTCGCAGTTCGAGGCGTGGAAGCACACCTGTCTCGTCCTCGACGTGGTGCCCGGGCGCGGCTCCGGGTTCAGCCTCGAGAGTCCGGAGGGGGTGCGGTTCCTCAGCAGGGGGCGCGCGTTCACTTCCGACGAAATGGCTCTCCTGGAAGCCCACCGGCCACTCACCGGGCGGGACCGGGAGGCCGGCGTGGAGCCCGCGGTGTCCGATGTGCCCACCGTGGTCGCCGAGGCCGCCGACGCGTGCCCGGTACCCGGCCTGTCCCCATGATCCCATCTGCGTGATCCCATCGGGAGGAGGGTGACTCGCCTGCCGGTTGCCGGTGTGCGTCAGAATCGGGACGGAATCCGTCCGGATTCCGGACGACGACGTGGGCGCCCGGCGGGTGCGACGAGGAGTGGGCATGGCCTTCGCAGGCAACGTGGACGAACTGGCACTGCTGCAGACGGTGCGCCTGAAGAAGCAGGTCACTGCCGAGGTGATCGCCGCGCACCTCGGTGTGTCGGTGGCGGCCGGCCAGGCTGCGGTGGCCGCGCTCCTCGAACAGGGCAAGGCGTCGGAGAACGGCGGCGGCATCAGCCTCACCGACAAGGGCACCTCCGAGCTGAACGATCAGCTCGATGCCGAACGGGTCTCCATCGACGAGGATTCGATCTCGGAGCTCTACGACCAGTTCCTCCCGCTCGACGAGGAGCTGAACACGCTCCTCGAGAACGCGGACGCCGACGGATTCGTCGACGGCCTCATCGACCTCGACCGCCGGGCGCAGAGTCTGTTCGACGACGTGTCGGCGTTCGTGCCGCGCCTGTCGCGCTACCAGGACCTGTTCGCCGAGGCCCTGGAGAAGATCAAGGGCGGCTCGCTGGCGTGGGCCACGGCCGCCAACATCGACTCCTACGCCTCCGTGTGGGGCGAGATGCGCCAGGAGATCGCGGGCGCCGCCGGCCGCTGACAATTTCGTTCGTTCGGCGCACTATGTGATGCCGGTCACCTCTACCCCCCTTTCGGGGGTGGTGCGGGGGTGACCGGCATCACTACGTTTCGTTCATCCGCCGAGGCGATCACGCCCGCGGTTCGAACGGACAACGGAGGACTCACGTGACCAGTGTGTCGACCCCGGGGGCTGCCGAACCCCCCGTCGCCGGACCGGTGGGACGTTCGCGTCCCGATCCATCCACACCCCGCCACGCGGGCCCCTCGAAGGAAGGGCCCGGTATCCGGCGCGTCGCCGTCGCCAGCTGCATGGGCACGACGATCGAGTTCTACGACTTCTTCATCTACGGCACCGCCGCAGCGCTCGTCTTCCCGACGGTCTTCTTCCCCGCGCTCGGATCGACCGCAGGTACCGTCGCCTCCTTCGCGACCTTCGCCGTCGCCTTCATCGCCCGCCCCGTGGGCGCAATGCTGTTCGGGCACTTCGGCGATCGCATCGGACGCAAGAAGACGCTGATCTCCACGCTGCTGCTGATGGGTATCTCTACCCTGCTCATCGGCCTCCTGCCCGGCGCCGAGACCATCGGTGTCGCCGCCCCGATCATCCTCGTGCTGCTGCGATTCGCCCAGGGCTTCGCAGTGGGCGGTGAGTGGGCCGGTGCGACCCTGCTCACCGCCGAATACGCGCCACCAGGCCAACGCGGTCTGTACGCGATGTTCCCGCAGCTCGGTCCCGCCATCGCATTCGCCCTGTCGAGCGGAACCTTCCTGTTCACCGGTCTCGCCCTCGGCGACACCAACGACGCCTTCCTGAACTACGGCTGGCGGATCCCGTTCCTGCTCAGCATCGTTCTCGTCGGCATCGGCCTCTACATGCGCCTCGCCATCGAAGAGACTCCTGTCTTTCGTGCGGAGCAGGAAGCCCGCCGTAGTGCCCCGGCCGCCGAGATCGAGGCCCCGCGCCGGCTGCCCTTCCTCGACGCGTTGCGCTACCAGGCCAAGGAGATCTTCCTTGCCGGCGGCGCGCTGGCCATCATGTTCGCCTTCTTCTACATGGGCACGGCCTACCTGACCAGCTACGCGACGTCCGAGCTGGGATTCGACCGGCCGTTCGTCCTGGTGGTGGGCATCGCCTCGTCGCTCGTCTTCGGTCTCGCGATCGTGCTGTCCGCGCTGTATTCCGACCGCTTCGGGCGCAAGAAGGTCATCATGGTCTCGTGCGCCTTCTCCGTGGTCTGGGCACTGGTGTTGTTCCCGCTCCTCGACACCGGCTCACCGATTGCGTTCGTGCTCGGAATGATGATCACCCTCGCGATCTTCGGTATCGCCTACGGGCCGTGCGGAGCACTGCTGCCCGAGATGTTCGCGACCCGCTACCGCTACACCGGTGCCGGTCTGGGCTACAACTTCGCCGGTGTCCTCGGCGGCGCCATCCCGCCGATGATCGCCGCACCGCTCGCCGCCTCCTACGGCGGTATCGCGATCGGGATCATGCTGGCCGGAATCGGCCTCGTGAGCCTGGTCTGCACCGCGGCGCTCGTGGAGACCCGCGACCGGGCCCTCTGATCCACCGCCCCACCGATCCACCCCCGGTGGCGGTCGTCCGGCAGCAGCCCGACGACCGCCACCACAGCCGTTTCCCCGCCTCGTGAAGGAGAATGCGATGTCCGGCCTCGACGTCGACCGTCTGCCCAGCTATACCCAGGGTGCCTGGGACGTCCCGCTGCTCGGCGACACCATCGGCGACAACCTCGACCGCACCGCCGCCCGCTTCGGCGACCGTGAGGCGCTCGTCGATTCTGCCGCCGGAAAGCGCTGGAGTTACACCGAATTCGCCGCGGACATCGACGTGCTCGCGCTCGGTATGCTGCGGGCGGGCATCACCAAGGGTGACCGCGTCGGAATCTGGGCACCCAACTGCTGGCAGTGGGTGCTCGTGCAGTACGCGACCGCGAAGATCGGGGCGATCCTCGTCAACATCAACCCCGCCTACCGCTCGCACGAGCTGCAGTACGTCCTCGAGCAGGCCGGTGTGCGGATGCTGGTGTCCGCCCCGACGTTCAAGACCTCCGACTACGCGCAGATGATCGAGACCGTCCGGCCCAACTGCCCCGATCTCGAGGACGTCGTCCTGCTCGACTCGCCGCGGTGGGACGAACTCGTCGACTCCGGCCGCGCCGCGCTCACCGAGGACCGGGCACCGCTCGACGCGGCCCAGGCCTCGTTGTCGCCCGACGATCCGATCAACATCCAGTACACCTCGGGCACCACCGGTTTCCCCAAGGGCGCCACCCTCAGTCACCACAACGTGCTCAACAACGGTTTCTTCGTCGGCGAGCTGTGCCACTACACCGAACGCGACCGGGTCTGCATCCCCGTCCCGCTGTACCACTGCTTCGGGATGACGATGGGCAACCTCGCGTGCACGAGTCACGGCGCGACCATCGTGTTGCCGGCGCCGGGATTCGACCCCGCTGCGACGCTCGGTGCGGTCGCCGAGGAGAAGTGCACGTCGCTGTACGGCGTGCCGACGATGTTCATCGCCGAACTGGCCGACCCCGGATTCGACAACTACGACCTGTCGAGTCTGCGGACCGGAATCATGGCGGGATCACCGTGTCCGGTGGAGGTGATGAAGCAGGTGATCGACCGGATGGGCATGAGCGAGGTCTCCATCTGCTACGGCATGACCGAGACCTCCCCGGTCTCGACGCAGACCCGCAGCGACGACAGCATCGAGCGGCGCGTGAGCACCGTCGGTCGTGTCGGCCCGCATCTCGAGGTGAAGGTCGTCGACCCCGTCACCGGACTGACGGTGCCGCGCGGCGAACCCGGCGAACTATGCACCCGCGGTTACTCGGTGATGCTCGGCTACTGGGATCAGCCCGACAAGACCGCCGAGGCGATCGACGCGGCCCGATGGATGCACACCGGCGACATCGGCGTCATGGACGAGGACGGGTACGTCTCGGTGACCGGCCGGATCAAGGACATGGTCATCCGGGGTGGGGAGAACATCTACCCCCGCGAGATCGAGGAATTCCTCTACACCCACCCGGACATCCTCGACGCCCAGGTCGTCGGCGTGCCCGACACGAAGTACGGCGAGGAACTCATGGCGTGGATCCGGATGCGCGAGGGCGCCGAACCGCTCGACGCCGATTCGCTCCGGACGTTCTGCACCGGCAAGCTCGCCCACTACAAGATCCCGCGCTATGTGCACGTGGTCGAGGAGTTCCCGATGACGGTGACCGGGAAGGTCCGCAAGGTGGAGATGCGCGAGCAGGCGATCGCCTTGCTCGAGGCGACACGAGCGGACGGGGGCCGGTGAGACCACGGCCCTGCCGGAGAAGGATGTTCACTCGACAGGCACGTCGAATCCGCCTCGTGTGAGGGGTTCATGATCGACACTGATGGGGTACATGGTCGTCGAGGTTGCGCCGCCCCGGGTGCGGCGCCGAACAGAGAGGCTCACCATGGGACAGATCATCGGCACGATCATCTTCGGCGCAGTCATCGGTATCCTCGCCAGGTTGGTGATCCCCGGTAAGCAGGCGATGGGGATGCTCATCACCATCGTCATCGGCATCATCGGTGCGCTGATCGGTTACTGGATCTGGGGTCTGATCTCGTCCGAGGGGAACGAGAACACCTCCGGCATCGACTGGATCCGCTGGATCATCTCCATCGCCGTCGCTGTGGTGCTCACCCTCATCTACACGTCTGCGACGCGCGAGCGGCGATAGCCGAGAGTCCTCGCGCGAGGCTCCGTTTCGGACGTCTCGGACGTCGTGCACGGGCAGTCCGTCCGTGCACGACGGTTCCCGGCCGGTCCGGGCGGGCCTTCGTCCGTGTTCAGGTACGGTCCCGGACCGGGAGGTGAACTGTGGTGGAACCGCAATGGACTCCGACGGACGTCGACATCGAGCAGGCGAACGTCACCGGATTCACCCGGTTCGTCGAGGAGAGACACGGACTCGACCTGCCCGGCTACCGGGCGTTGTGGCAGTGGTCCGTCGACGAGCCCGGCGCATTCTGGCAGGCAGTGTGGGACGCCTTCGACGTCGTCTCCCACACCGACCCCGGCCCGGCTCTGGCCGACGCCTCCATGCCCGGTGCCGTGTGGTTCCCGGGCGCGCGACTGAACTTCGCCGAGTACGTCTTCCGGGAGCGTCCCCCGGACGAGGCCGCCATCGTCCACCTCGACGAGGAGGGACGCCGGCGCGAGGTCTGCTGGTCCGAACTCGAACGCCGGACGGCCGCGCTCGCCGCGACGCTCCGCGCGCACGGGGTGGGGGAGGGTGATCGTGTCGTCGGCTACCTGCCCAACATCCCCGAAGCGATCGTCGCCCTGCTCGCCACGGCGAGCATCGGGGCCGTCTGGGCCGGATGTGGACAGGACTACGCCGCACCTGCGGCGATCGACCGTCTGGGCAGACTCGAACCACGAGCACTCGTCACGGCAACCGGATACCGCTACGCAGGACGGCGGCACGACCGCGTCGACGAGGTGGACGTACTCCGCGCCGCGATGCCTGGCCTCGCCCTGACGGTCGTCGTGTCGGAGGAGGAGACATCGTTCGACACGTCCGGGTTCGACACGTCCGGGCAGACCGGGACCGTTCTGGACTGGCGGGACGCTGTCTCCGGCGACGCCGCTCTCGAACCCCTACCCGTTCCCTTCGACCATCCGTTGTGGGTGGTCTTCTCCTCCGGCACCACCGGCCCACCGAAAGGCTTGGTGCACGGCCACGGTGGTGTGCTGCTCGAACACCTCAAGGCGTTGTCGCTGCACCTCGACCTCCGTCCCGGCGACCGCTTCCTCTGGTACACCAGCCCGAGCTGGATGATGTGGAACTTCCTGCTCTCGGGGCTGCTCGTGGGATGCACCGTCGTCACCTACGACGGCGCCCCGTCCCATCCCGAGGTCGATCGCCTGTGGCGGATCGCGGCCGAGGAGAACGTCACGGTGCTCGGGACGAGCCCCGGCTATGTGCTGGCCTGCATCAAGGCCGGTGTCGTCCCGCAGGACGACCACGATCTGTCGGCCCTCCGCGGCGTCGGGGTCACCGGGTCGACGCTGCCCGCCTCGTCGTCGGCGTGGCTGTCGGACAACGCCGGCGAGCACGTGCAGGTGATGTCGATCTCCGGCGGGACCGACGTCGTGACGGCCTTCGTCGGCGCCGTCCCCACGGTGCCCGTGTGGCCGGGAGAGATCTCGGTGCCCTGCCTCGGCGTGGCGGTCGACGCCTTCGACGAAACGGGGCGGCCGGTGCGCGGAGAGGTCGGCGAACTCGTGGTGACCGTCCCCATGCCGTCCATGCCCGTGCGGTTCTGGAACGACCCGGACGGCAGTCGCTACCGCGATGCGTACTTCTCCGTCTATCCGGGTGTGTGGCGCCACGGCGACTGGATCACGATCACCGAGCGCGGAACCTTCGAGATGCACGGCAGGTCCGACTCCACCCTCAACCGCCACGGTGTGCGGATGGGCAGTGCCGATATCTACCAGGCCGTGGAGAACCTGCCCGAGGTCGTCGAGTCGCTCGTCCTCGGCATCGAACAACCCGACGGCACGTACCGCATGCCGCTGTTCGTCGTCCTCGCCGAGGGCGTCACGCTCACCGACGACCTGAAGGAACGGATCCGTGCGGCCGTGCGCGAGCACGCCTCGCCCCGGCACGTGCCCGACGAGATCGTCGCCGCGCCCGGGGTGCCGCACACCCGCACCGGTAAGAAGCTCGAGGTTCCCCTCAAACGGATCCTGCAGGGAGCCGATCCCGGCCGCGTCGTCGACCGCACCGCGATCGACGAACCCGACCTGCTCGACTGGTACCGCGACCAGGCGTGATCCGGGGCACACCATGAGCGTCACCTAACTGGACAGTCCCCGTCCCGAATGGTCGGATTGCGCCCATGGACATCGCCATCAAGATCTTCCTCATCCTGCACTTCATCGGCCTCGCGGGCATCATCGGTTCGTGGCTCGCGGTCATCAAGGAACCGCGCGTCGTCGCCGGCATGCTGCACGGCGCCATCCTGCAGGTCGTGACGGGTCTGGCCCTGGTCGGTCTGCGGGAGGCGCAGGACGTCGTCGAGGTGAACCACATGAAGATCGGCATCAAGCTGCTGGTCGCCCTCGCCGTGCTCGTCGTGGCGTTCATCGGCCTGAGGAAGGAGAAGCAGAATCCCGGCTCGACCGCGACGCTCGCCCACGTCGCCGGTGGTCTGGGCATTCTCAACGTGATCATCGCCGTGGCGTGGACGTGATCGTCCGCACTCGGGTGACAGCTGGTCGGCGCCGGGTGGGCACCCTGTAGATTGGGACCGATGCGTATGTCATGGGCTCCGGTGATGACCGGCGGGTAACCTGCTTCGGGCGCCTCGGCCGAAAGGCCGGGGATTCGTTGCTGCGTCCGGTCCTGCGGAGAGTCCTACCGCCCGGCCGCGCCGTAACGATTCCCACCTGGTCAGCAGATAAACCGAGAAGGTTGTGCGCTGCGCAAGCTGCCGCCGATGGGGGTTGCGCGACGGTGAGAGAGAGGTTGGGGATTGGACTCGCTGGGTAGCGGCGGATCGGAAGCGGCGAACGCGCAGGGCATCGTGCCGCCCGGGGCCTTTCCGCTCTCGCCGGCACAGCTGGGCATGTGGTTCGCTCAGCACGTCGATCCGACGGTGCCCGCCAACATCGCTCAGTACGTCGAACTCGAGGGCGACCTCGACCGCGACCTGCTGCGTGCCGCGAGTGTCCGCGCCGCCCACGAGATGGGATCGGGTTTCCTCCGGTTCATCGAGGTCGACGCCCAGCCCTACCAGCTCGTCGACCCCACTCTCGAAGAGTCCGTCGGGTACGAGGATCTTCGGGGCGAGCCCGATCCTCGCCAGGCCGCGCTCGATTGGATGCGCGACGACCGCAGCCGTCCCGTCGACGTCCTCCGCGACCGGCTGATCTCCGCGACGGTCCTGCGCATCGGTGACCGTCGTTACTTCTGGTACAACCGCGTCCACCATCTCGCGCTCGACGGTTTCGCCGCCGCGACCTTCATGACCCGCATCGCCGAGCTCTACACGGCGTCGGTCGACGGCGTCGAACCGTCCCCGAGCCTCGCGTCCGATCTGCGCAAGGTCCACGACGTCGAGATGGAGTACCGCGGATCGAAGCGGTTCGCCGACGACCGCGAGTACTGGGCGCAGCAGATCGAGGGCATCGAGGAACCCACGAGCCTCGCCGGCCGCACCGCGGCGCCCGCGCCGGTCAGCCGCATCGACAGCGCGGCGTTGTCGGACGAGACCGAACGTCGCGTCGAGCAGCTGTCAGAGCGGGAGAACACGAGTCTGGCGACCGCCGTCATCGCGGCGTTCGCGGCCTACGTCGCCCAGATGACCGGGCAGACCGACGTCGTCCTGAGCCTGCCCGTCGCGGCTCGCACGACCGCCCTGTTGCGCCGCTCCGGCAGCATGGTCTCGAACGTCGTCCCGCTCCGGCTGAGCGTGACCGACGAGACCACTGTGCACGACCTGATCGCGGCGTCCGGTGCTGCTGTCTCGGGCGCGCTGCGTCACCAGCGCTACCGGCACGAGGACATCGTCCGCGACCGCGCCGCGACCTCGGCGGGTGGAGCGCAGTCCACCTTCTTCGGACCGTGGGTCAACATCATGCTGTTCGACAACGAGGTCCGACTCGGCGACATGGTGGGACGGATCAACATCCTGTCCACCGGTCTGATCGAGGATCTCGGCGTCAACGTCTACACCAGCGGCGACAACACCCACATCGACTTCGAGTCGAACCCGAATCTCTACGGACCCGACCGGGCCGCCTCCGACCACGCGCGGTTCGTCGAGTTCTTCGACCGCTTCGTCGGTTCGGCCTCCGACCGGCCCGTCTGGGACATCCCGCTCGCCGGCGGCACCGAACTCGACCGGGTCGTCCGCGACTGGAACCGCACCGACCATCCCGTGCAGCGCCGCGACCTGCTCGCGGAGTTCCACGACCGGGTCGCGACCTCTCCCGAGGCGACCGCGCTGGTCTTCGAAGGCGAATCGCTGACCTACGCCGAATTCGCCGCGCGGGTGAACAGCCTTGCCCGGGCACTGGTCGATCTCGGTGTCGGCCCCGAGTCCCTCGTCGGACTGTCCATCCGACGCTCGCTCGAGCTCGTCGTCGGCATGTACGCGATCGTCGAGGCGGGTGGTGCCTGGGTGCCGATCGACCCCGACCACCCCGCCGATCGCACCGCCTACATCCTCGAGACCGCCCACCCCGCGGCGGTGCTCACCACGGCACGCGACGACGTGACGCTGCCCGAGGGCATCCCCACGATAGACGTCGACACCTTCGACCACGCGCGGTTCGGCACGACACCGCTCACCGACGCCGAACGACGCGGACCGATCCTGCCGGACACGACCGCCTACGTCATCTTCACCTCCGGTTCGACGGGCCGGCCGAAGGGCGTGGCCGTGAGCCACGTGGCGATCGACAACCAGATCCAGTGGATGAACGACCAGTACGGTCTGACCTCCACCGACGTGTACCTGCAGAAGACCGCGACGACCTTCGATGTGTCGCTGTGGGGCTTCTTCATGCCCCTGCGCGTCGGCGCGACCCTCGTGATCGCGACGCCCGACGGGCACCGCGACCCGGTCTACGTCGCGAACAAGATCGCCGAGCACGGCATCACGATCACCGACTTCGTGCCGTCGATGCTCACCGTCTTCGTCGCGAATGCGCCTGCCGGGACGTGTGATTCGCTGCGGCACGTCTTCGTCATCGGTGAGGCCCTGCCGTCCGAGACCGCCGCGGACTTCGCGCGCATGTGCCCGGCCGGGCTCCACAACCTGTACGGACCCACCGAAGCCGCGGTCTCCATCACCTACCACCGGGCCGCTCCCGGCGACGTGCACAGCGTCCCGATCGGCGTCCCGCAGTGGAACAGCCGCGCATACGTCCTCGACCGGCGGCTGCGGCCGGTGCCGGTGGGCCGACCCGGCGAGCTCTACCTCGCCGGCGTCCAGCTCGCGCGCGGATATCTCGACCGTCCCGACCTGACCTCCGACCGTTTCCTCGCCGACCCCTTCGGGGCGCCCGGCGAGCGGATGTACCGCACCGGCGACCTGGTGCGGTGGGAGACCGCCGCCGACGGCACGGGTCTGCTCGAATACATCGGCCGCACCGACTTCCAGGTCAAGTTCCGCGGCCAGCGCATCGAACTCGGCGAGATCGAAGCGGTGCTCCTCGCGCACTCCGCCGTCTCGCAGGCCGTCGTGCTCGTGGTGGAGACCCCCACCGGGGACCAGCTCGTGGGGTACGTCGTCGCGGCTCCCGGCCGCACCATCGACCCTTCCGATCTCGCCGATCATGCCGGCCGGTCGCTGCCGTCGTACATGGTTCCGGCGTCGCTCATGGTGCTCGACGCGCTGCCGCTCAACACGAGCGGCAAGCTCGACCGGAAGGCGCTGCCGGAGCCGGTCTTCAGCAGCACCCGCGTCTTCCGTGAGCCGCGCACCCCCGCCGAGCGTGCCGTCGCCGAAGCGTTCGGCGAGGTCCTCGGTGTCGAACGTGTCGGTCTCGACGACGACTTCTTCGAACTCGGCGGCAACTCCCTCGTCGCCACCCAGGTGGTCTCCCGCATCGGAGCCGCGCTCGACACCCAGGTGCCCGTGCGTGTGCTGTTCGAGGCGTCCACGGTCGTGGGTCTCGCGACCCGGCTCGCCAAGCAGATCGGTACCGGCGCGCGGTCCCCGCTCGTCGCCCGACCGCGACCCGACGTGCTGCCGTTGTCGACTGCGCAGCAACGGATCTGGTTCCTCAACCGCTTCGACGTCAGCACCGCCGCCTACAACCTTCCGTTCACGGTGCGGCTCACCGGCGCCGTCGATCCCGCAGCGGTGTCCGACGCCTTCGCCGACGTGGTGGCGCGGCACGAGAGCCTGCGGACCGTCTACCCCGAGGTGGACGGCGAGCCGCAGCAGACGATCCTTCCGGTCGAGCAGGTCGTCGTCCCGCTCGAGCCGATCGACGTCGACGAGCAGGACCTGCACGCGGCCGTCGTCGACCTCGCGAGCCGCGGTTTCGACGTCGTCCGCGACGTCCCCTTCCGGGTCGCGCTGTACCGGCTCGCCCCCGACGACTACGTCCTGGCCATGGTGCTGCACCACATCGCCGCCGACGGCTCCTCGTTCGGCCCCTTCGCCCGCGACGTGGTCACGGCCTACAGCGCCCGCGCCGAGGGGAACAAGCCGAGCTGGACGCCGCTTCCCGTCCAGTACGCCGACTACGCCGTTTGGCAGCGAGAGGCCCTCGGCGACGAGGCCGACCCGAATTCCGTTGCGGCGCAGCAGCTCGACTACTGGGTGAACGAGCTCGACGGTCTGCCCGACCAGCTCGACCTGCCCACCGACCGGACCCGGCCCGCCGTCTCCTCCTACAACGGCGACAAGCACCGCTTCGCGATCGACGCCGAGACCCACCGCGGTCTCGTCGACCTCGCCCGCAGGCAGCACGCGTCGCTGTTCATGATCGTCCACGCTGCCTACGCGGCGCTGCTGTCCCGCCTCAGCGGTTCCGACGACATCGCCATCGGTACCGCCGTGGCAGGTCGTGGGGAGAAGGATCTCGACGACCTGATCGGCATGTTCGTCAACACCCTCGTCCTGCGCACCAGGGTCGATCCCGGCGTTTCGTTCGAGGACTACCTCGCCGGCGTCCGGGAGACCGACCTGACGGCGTTCTCGAACGCAGACGTCCCCTTCGAGCGTCTCGTCGAGGTGCTCAACCCGCCGCGCTCGACCGCGCGGCACCCGCTGTTCCAGGCCGCGCTGTCCCTCGAACCGGGCACCGCGCGCGACGTCTCGTTCGCGGGAGTCCACGCCGTCGGCGCCGAACTGGACGTGCCGATCTCGAAGTTCGACATCCAGCTGTGGGTGACCGAGAAGACCGGTGACGACGGCGAACCCGCCGGCCTCGACGCCCTGTTCGAGTACGCCACCGACCTGTTCGACGCCGCGACGGTCGCCGTCTTCGCCGAACGCTTCGCGCGGATTCTCGCCGGGATCGTCGCCGATGCGTCGACCTGCGTGGGCGACCTGGCGATCCTCTCGCCCGGGGAGGCCGAACGCCTGCTCACGGCGACGGGGCCCGAGCCTGCCGAGGCCCGCACCCTGGTGGAACTGCTGACCACCGGCGCCGTCGACCATCCCGACCGCGTCGCCCTCCGCGACCGCGACACCGTCCTGACCTACCGCGAACTCGACACGTGGTCGAACCGCATCGCCCGGCGGCTCGTCGAGCGCGGTGCCCGGCCCGACGGCATCGTCGCGCTGGCCTTCCCACGGTCGTGGGAGATGGTGCTCGCCGTGTGGTCGGTCGCCAAGACCGGCGCCGCCTACACGCCCGTCGACCCGGAGTACCCGGCCGAACGCGTCACCCACATGCTCGACGACTCGTCGGCCGTCTTCGGTCTGACGACGGGGGAGTACGCCACCGGTCTGTCCTCGGCCACCGAGTGGATCCGACTCGACGACCCCGAGTTCGTCGACGCGTGCGCGTCCTACCCGGACGGCCCGCTCACCGACGCCGACCGCGCTGCGCCGCTGCGCCTCGACCACACCGCTTACGTCATCTACACCTCCGGTTCGACGGGCAAGCCCAAGGGCGTCGCCGTCACCCACCGCGGCCTCGCCGGTCTCGTCCGCGAGACCGTCGAACTGTACGGCGTGACAGAGGAATCGAAGCTCCTGCACATCTGCTCGCCGAGCTTCGACCCGACGGTCCTCGACTGGACGCTGGCCGGGTCCACCGGCGCCGAACTCGTCGTGACACCGCCGTCCGTCTACGGCGGCGCCGAACTGCGCGCGCTCATCGAACGCACCGGCGTCACCCACACCGTCATCACCCCGGCGGTGCTCGGTTCCGTCGACCCGAGCGGACTCGACGCCCTGCGCGTCGTGAACGTCGGTGGCGACGTGTCCACGGCCGACCTCGTCTCCCGCTGGGCGCCCGGCCGCAACTTCTACAACGCCTACGGGCCGACCGAGACCACGATCGTCTCGACGCGCGCTCTGCTCGAACCGTCCGGGCCGATCACCATCGGACGGCCCGTGGCGGGCGTGCACGCCCTGGTCCTCGACAGCCGGCTCCGCCCGGTCCCCGCCGGTGTCGCGGGTGAGCTCTATCTCGCGGGCGACGTGCTCGCCCGCGGTTACCATCGGCGTCCGGCGCTCACCGCCGACCGGTTCGTGGCGAACCCGTTCGGCGCGAACGGAACCCGGATGTACCGCACCGGCGACATCGTGCGCTGGGACGAGCAGGGCCGCATCGAGTTCGCCGGACGCGCCGACTTCCAGGTCAAGGTCCGCGGCTACCGCATCGAACTCGGGGAGATCGACGCCGCGCTGCTGACCCACCCCTCGGTCGCCTTCGCGACCACCGTCGGACACGAGATGCCGTCGGGCCAGACCGCGCTCGTCGCGTACGTGCACGGGGACGAGCAGATCGATCCTGCCGAACTCGCCGATCACGTCGGCCGCTCGCTGCCGTCGTACATGGTGCCGTCGCAGATCGTCGTGCTCGACGAGGTGCCGCTCAACCCGGTCGGCAAACTCGACCGCCGTGCCCTGCCCGAGCCCGATCTCGGCATCAGCTACCGCGAGTTCCGTGCCCCGACCACTCCCATCGAGGAGACGGTCGCGAACGTCTTCGCCGAGGTACTCGGCGTCCAGGGCGTGGGTCTCGACGACGACTTCTTCGAGCTCGGCGGCAACTCGCTGCTCGCCACGCAGGTCGTCTCCCGGCTCGGTGTCGCCCTCGACGCGCAGGTGCCGGTGCGGGCGTTGTTCGAATCCAGTTCGGTGGCGGCCCTGGCGGTGCGCGTCGAGCAGGAGGCAGGTCGCGGAGCGCGTATCGCTCTGACGAAGATGCCGCGGCCCGAACGTGTTCCGCTGTCGCTCGCGCAGCAGCGCATGTGGTTCCTCAACCGCTTCGATCCGCGGTCGTCCACCTACAACCTCCCGATGGCGCTGCGCCTGACCGGCGAACTGGACGTCGCCGCACTGCAGGTGTCGATCATGGACGTCATCGATCGGCACGAGTCGTTGCGCACCGTCTTCCCCGACTCGCCGAACGGACCGCACCAGGTCGTCCGTGCCGCGGCGGAGGTCGTGCCGGATCTGACCCCGACCCGGATCACCCCCGACGAGCTGCCGGCCTCCGTGCGCCGCCTGGTCTTCACCGGACTGGACGTGACGTCGGACGTGCCGATCCGCGCCGAACTGTTCGAACTCGGCGACCAGGACCACGTGCTCGCGCTCGTCGTGCACCACATCTCGGCCGACGGCTGGTCCACCGGCCCGATGGCGCGCGACATCATGGTCGCCTACACTGCCCGCACCGAATGGGAGGAGCCCTCGTGGGCACCCCTGCCGGTGCAGTACGCCGACTACACGCTGTGGCAGCGGCAGGTACTCGGATCCGAGGACGATCCGCAGTCGCTGATCTCCCGGCAGCTCGACTACTGGCGTCGCACCCTCGCCGGTGCGCCCGACCAGCTCGATCTGCCCGCCGACCGTCCGCGGCCGGCCGTGCAGTCGTACTCCGGTGCGACCGTGGACTTCCCGATCGATCCGGAACTGCACCGCGAGCTCGTGGCGCTGGCACGTACCCGCAACGCATCGCTGTTCATGGTGGTGCACGCGGCCCTGAGCGTGCTGCTCGCGCGGATGTCCGGTCAGGACGACATCGCGATCGGCACCCCGGTCGCGGGTCGCGGCGAGCAGGCGCTCGACGACCTGATCGGCATGTTCGTCAACACCCTCGTGCTGCGCACGGATGTCGATTCGGGCAGGCCGTTCACCGCGCATCTCGCACGGGCACGCGATGCGGCGCTCGGCGCCTTCGGCCACGCCGACGTGCCGTTCGAGCGGCTCGTCGAGGTGCTCAACCCGACCCGCTCCACCGCCCGGCACCCGCTGTTCCAGGTGATGCTCTCGTTCGAGAACCTGCGCGCCGCGCACGTCGAACTGCGTGGCCTGACCCTCGACGTGCTCGACATCGACACGGCGGTCGCCAGGTTCGACCTGCAGCTCACCCTCACCGAGGACTTCGCGGAGGACGGCACGCCGAACGGTCTCGGAGCGGCGTTCACCTATGCGACCGACCTGTTCGATCACGCGACGGTGCGCGGATTCGCCGATCGCTTCGTCCGCATCCTCGAGGCCGTGGTGCGCGAACCCGAGGTCGTCGTCGGCGACATCGACCTGCTCGACGCCGACGAGCGACTCGCGGTCCTCGAATCGTGGAACGACACCGCGCACGAGCTGGAACCGGCCACTCTCGTCGACCTGTTCGACGCCCGGGTGGCGACGGATCCCGACGCCGCGGCCGTGGCCTTCGAGGGCGAGCAGCTGACCTACGCGGACTTCGACGCGCGAGTGAACCGCCTTGCCCGCCATCTGATCTCGCAGGGTGTCGGACCGGAGTCGACCGTCGGACTCGCGGTGCGGCGATCCCTCGACCTCCTCGTCGGCATGTACGCGATCGTCAAGGCCGGCGGCGCCTACCTGCCGCTCGACCCCGATCAGCCCGCCGACCGCAACGCGTACATCCTCGACACGGCGGCGCCGGTCGCGGTGCTGACCACCACCCGCGACGCCTTCGGGTCGACCGCGGCCGCGCACACGATCGAGATCGACACGCTCGATGTGTCCGACCTGCCGTCCGGCCCGATCACCGATGCCGATCGCATCGCCACGCTCACGCCGGCGAACACCGCCTACGTCATCTTCACGTCCGGTTCGACGGGACGGCCCAAGGGTGTCGCGGTGCCGCACGGCGCAATCGTCAACCGCCTGCTGTGGATGCAGGACGAGTACGGCCTCGGTCGCGACGACGTGGTCCTGCAGAAGACGCCGTTCACCTTCGACGTGTCGGTGTGGGAGTTCTTCTGGCCCCTGCAGATCGGTGCGCGACTCGAGATCGCACTTCCCGACGGTCATCGGGACCCGGCCTATCTCGCCCGGGTCATGGCCGACCGCGGCGTCACGGTCGCGCACTTCGTGCCGTCCATGCTCGCGGTCTTCGTCGCCGAGAACGCCGCGGCCTCGGCCTCATCGTTGCGGATGGTCTTCGCCTCGGGCGAGGCACTGCCTGCCTCGGTCGCTGCACGCCTGCGGTCGATCCTGCCGGGCGCTCGCCTGCACAATCTGTACGGCCCCACCGAGGCGGCCGTCGACGTGACCTACCACGAGGTCACCGCGGCCGACGCGGTGTCGGTGCCGATCGGCGTCCCGGTCTGGAACACCGGCGTCCACGTCCTCGACGGCCGACTGCATCCGGTGCCGGTCGGTGTCGCGGGTGAGCTCTACCTGTCGGGCGTCCAGCTGGCGCGCGGTTACGTGGCGCGGCCGGACCTGACGGCGGAACGCTTCGTCGCCTCGCCGTACGGGGCGGGGGAGAGGCTCTACCGCACGGGCGATCTCGTGCGGTGGGTCGCCCGGGAGACCTCCGACGCACGCACGGCGCGTGCCGAACTCGAATACATCGGCCGCACCGACTTCCAGGTCAAGCTGCGCGGTCTGCGCATCGAACTCGGCGAGATCGAGACGGCCCTGCTCGCGCTCGACGACGTCGACCAGGCCGTCGTGCTCGTGCGCTCGGACGCCCACTCCGGTGAGCACCTCGTCGCCTATCTCGTCGCCGCCGACGGCCGGTCGCTCGACACCACCTCCGTCTCGCGTCGTCTCGCCGGCTCGCTGCCGGCCTACATGGTGCCGTCGGTCTACGTCGTGCTCGACGAGTTCCCGCTCGGATCGTCGGGCAAGCTCGACCGCAAGGCCCTGCCGGCCCCGGTCTTCGAGGTCAAGGAGTTCCGCGCCCCGACGACCCCGGTCGAACAGATCGTCGCGTCGGTCTTCGCCGACGTCCTCGGACTCGACCGCGTCGGTCTCGACGACGACTTCTTCGCGCTCGGCGGCAACTCGCTGATCGCAACACAGGCCGTCTCCCGCATCGGCGAATCCCTCGGTGGCCGAGTGGCATTGCGCGTGATCTTCGAGGCATCCACCGTCGAGGCCCTCGCCGCCGCCGTCGAGGCCGACTCGTCGGGTGCGGCCCGCACACCGCTCGTCGCCGGGCGCCGCCCCGAACGGGTTCCGCTGTCGCTCGCGCAGCAACGCATGTGGTTCCTCAACCGCTTCGACCCGGAGTCCGCGGTCAACAACATCCCGGTGGCCGTGCACCTGTCCGGTGCGCTCGACGTCGCCGCGCTCGGGACCGCGCTGCGCGACGTCGTCGCACGGCACGAATCGCTCCGCACCGTCTACCCCGACGTCGACGGCTACGGCTACCAGAAGGTGCTCCCGGTCTCGGAGGTGCCGGTCGAGCTGACCGTCACCCGTATCGACGCCGACCGTCTGCCCGCCGAACTGCGTGCACTCGCGGCGACGTCCTTCGACGTCGCTGTCGACGTACCGATGGTGGTGCGGCTATTCGAAACCGGCCCTGATTCGCACGTGCTCGTCGCGATCCTGCACCACATCGCCGCCGACGGATTCTCGATGGTGCCGTTGACCCGCGACATCATGATCGCGTACGCGGCTCGGTCGCAGGGCGGGGATCCGGCCTGGGCTCCGCTCGAAGTCCAGTATGCCGACTTTACTCTCTGGCAACACGAGGTGCTCGGTGCGGAGAACGACCCGGAATCGCTGTTATCAAAGCAAATTCGTTACTGGACGAAGGTGCTTGCTGGTCTACCTGACAGTCTCGACCTGCCGGCGGATCGGCCTCGCCCGGCGGTGGCGTCCTACGCGGGTGCCGTCACCCGATTGCGGATCGACGCTGAGCTCCGTATCGCTATCGAACGCGTCGCCCAGCAACACCGCTCCACCGAGTTCATGGTGGTGCACGCGGTGTTGGCCTTACTGCTTGCGCGGCTGAGCGGCTCCGGTGACATCACTATCGGTACTCCGGTCGCGGGCCGCGGTGAACGTTCCCTCGACGACCTCATCGGTATGTTTGTCAATACGCTCGTTCTGCGGACCCGAGTGGATCCCTCAGCGGGATTCGAAGATCTGCTTGCCCATGTCCGCGAAGTGGACCTCGGGGCCTTCGGGCACGCAGAGCTTCCGTTCGAACGTCTCGTCGACGTACTTGCTCCCGTTCGCACTCAGGCTCACAATCCGTTGTTCCAGGTGATGCTCGCATTCCAGAACCTTGGGCAGGTCGCTCTTGAGTTGTCGAACCTATCGGTCTCGAACCTGCCGTTCGACCACGGCATGTCGAAGTTCGACCTCGCATTTACCGTTCTCGACGTTGGCGAAGAAGAGGTCGATCGCGGTTATGAACTTGAAATTCAATATGCGACTGATTTGTTCGACGCCTCCACAATCGACGAATTGAGTAAGCGATTTGTCCGTCTCCTCCATGTCGTCACCGCAGACTGGTCCGTGACGGTGGGAGATATCGATCTACTGGATGCCGACGAGCGGTCGCGTCTGCTCCAGCATTGGAATGACACTCATCATGAGGTGGATGAGTCGTCTACCCTCGTGAATCTGTTCTTCGAACAGGTCGAGCGCACGCCGGATGCGATCGCGGTGGAATTCGAGGGTGAGGCACTGACCTACTCCGAATTCTCCTCCCGTGTCAATCGTCTTGCACGGCATCTGGTCTCGGTGGGAGTGGGGCCGGACTCGACGGTCGCGTTGGCTATGCGTCGGTCGACAAGCTTGTTGGTGGGTATGTACGCCGTTGTGGTGGCGGGAGGCGCCTACGTCCCGGTGGATCCGGATCAACCGGACGAGCGCAACGCATATATCCTCGACACGGCGGCTCCCGTGGTGGTGTTGACGACTGAAAGCGACAAGTTTGCGGTCTCCGGAGCAAAAGTGGTGCCGAACCTGACTATCGACACCTTGGATCTGTGCGATGTTTCGGATGCGCCTGTGTCGGATGTAGATCGGGTATCGCCGTTGCGGCGGACGAACACCGCCTACGTCATCTTCACGTCGGGATCGACGGGACGACCGAAGGGTGTTGCGGTACCGCACCGCGCGATAGTCAATCGTCTGCGCTGGATGCAGCACGAATACCCGCTTGACGCCACCGATGTAGTACTGCAAAAGACTCCGTTCACCTTCGACGTCTCGGTCTGGGAGTTCTTCTGGCCATTGCAGGTCGGCGCTCGCCTCGTGGTGGCGCGGCCCGACGGTCACCGCGATCCGCGCTACCTGGTCTCCGTGATAGCGCGCAGTTCCGTCTCGGTCGTTCACTTTGTCCCGTCGATGCTCGCGGTCTTCGTTGCAGAGTCTTCCGTCGCCAATTGCTCGTCGCTGCGTTACTTATTCGCGTCGGGTGAGGCGCTCCCGCCAGCGTTGGCGGCCCGCACCATTGCCGTCTTGCCCCGTGTCGGGCTGCACAATCTGTACGGACCGACGGAGGCTGCGGTGGACGTGACGTACCACGAGGTCGTCGATTCTGACGTGCTGTCGGTGCCGATCGGCGCGCCTGTGTGGAACACGAAGGTCTACGTCCTCGATCACCGCCTGGCTCCGGTCCCTGTTGGTGTCCCGGGGGAACTTTATCTCGCGGGCGTTCAGCTTGCCCGAGGTTACGTAAATCGGCCGGATCTGACGGCCGACCGCTTCGTTGCCTCTCCATTCGGTGATGGTGAGCGTCTGTACCGCACCGGCGATCTCGTCCGATGGATTGGTGATGGTGAGCGGGGTGAACTCGACTACATTGGGCGAACAGATTTCCAGGTCAAGCTCCGTGGTCTGCGGATCGAATTAGGGGAAATCGAAGCCGCACTTCTCGAATGTGACGACGTCGACCAAGCCGCAGTCCTCGTGCGACAGGACCAACTGGTCGCATATATCGTGCCGCAGAGCGGCGCGACCCTCGACCGCGAGGTGGTCGATACGTATCTGTCGACGCGTCTGCCGTCCTACATGGTGCCCGCGACCTATCTCGTGCTCGATGCCATGCCATTGGGTGCGTCCGGCAAACTCGACCGCAAGGCGTTGCCAGATCCTGTTATCGAGTTACAGGAGTTCATGCCGCCGCGCACGCCGGTCGAGGAGATCGTCGCGGGTGTCTACGCGCAGGTGCTCGGTGTCCCGCGCGTCGGCCGCACCGACGACTTCTTCGCGCTCGGTGGGAACTCGCTCGTGGCGACGCAGGTGGTCGCCCGTCTCGGCGACGCCCTCGACACGACCGTCCCCGTCCGTGCCCTGTTCGACGCCCCCACCGTCGAGGCTCTCGCGGTCCGCGTCGAACAGTTCGGGGGAGCCGGGTCGCGGCCCGCCCTCGAACGGCGCGAGCGTCCGGAGCGGATCCCGCTGTCGCCCGCGCAGCAGCGCATGTGGTTCCTCAACCGCTTCGATCCGGCCTCCGCGGCGAACAACATCCCCGTCGGTGTCCGCCTCACCGGGAACCTCGACGTCGACGCGCTGCGCACCGCGCTCGGCGACGTCATCGAGCGGCACGAGTCCCTGCGGACGGTCTACCCGGACATCGACGGCGTCGGCCACCAGTCGGTGCAGCCGCCCTACGAGGTGGAACTGCCCGTCGAGCGGGTCGCCGAGAGCAGCCTGCTCGAGCGGGCGGAGCAGCTCACCTCGGCCGGCTTCGACGTCACGAGCGAAGTGCCGCTGCGGGTCGTGCTGTTCTCGCTCGGCGCGCGTGAGCACGTGCTGTTCCTCGTGGTCCACCACATCGCGTCCGACGGCTTCTCGCTGCGGCCGCTCGCGCGCGACATCATGGTCGCCTACGCGAGCCGTTCGCGCGGTGAGACCCCGAACTGGGCGCCGCTCGAGGTGCAGTACGCCGACTACGCGTTGTGGCAGCGCGACGTGCTCGGCTCCGAGGACGATCCGCGTTCGGTGCTCTCCCGCCAGGTGGAGTACTGGACCGCGCAGCTGGCGGACCTTCCCGACCAGCTCGACCTGCCGTCGGATCGTGCTCGCCCCGAGGTCGCGTCGAACACCGGACGCACCAGCCGGTTCCGTATCGAACCCGAGCTGCACTCGGCGCTGGAAAGCCTTGCCCGGGAGCGGAACACGTCCCTGTTCATGGTCGTGCACGCGGCCCTGACGGTGCTGCTGGCGCGACTGTCCGACAGCGAGGACATCGCGATCGGCACCCCGATCGCGGGTCGCGGCGCGGCCGCCCTCGACGACCTCGTCGGCATGTTCGTCAACACGCTCGTGCTGCGTGTCGGTGTGCGCAACGACATCCGGTTCCAGGATCTCCTCGCCGAGGTGCGCGACACCGACCTCGACGCCTTCGCGAACGCCGACGTCCCCTTCGAGCGGCTCGTGGAGATCCTCGACCCGCAGCGTTCGCAGGCGCGTCACCCGCTGTTCCAGGTGGCTCTGACCTTCCAGAACACCGGCCGGGTCGAGTTCGACCTCGACAGCGTCACCGCCGCGGCGGTCGACTACGAGGCGCCCACCGCCAAGTTCGACCTGCAGTTCACCTTCGCCGAGAGCGTCGGCGAGGACGGTTCGGCGGCCGGTATGGACTTCGCCGTCACCTACGCGACCGATCTGTTCGACGACCTGCGGGTCGCGGCGTTCGCGGAGCAGCTGCTGCGCATCCTGCGCGGGGTGGCCGAGGATCCGGCGGCGGTGGTCGGCGACATCGAGATCGTCGACGACTTCGAACGCGAACTGGTCGTCTCGCGCTGGAATTCGCTGGGCGACGACGTCGCACCGGCCGGAACGACACTCGTCGACATGTTCGAGGCGCGCGTCGCCGAACGCGGCGACGCGGTCGCGGTGCGGTTCGGCGACGAGCAGTTGTCCTACCGCGAACTCGGTGCGCGGGTGCACCGCCTGGCACGTCATCTCATCGATGTCGGTGCGGGTCCGGAGGATCTGGTCGCGGTCGCGATGCCGCGCTCGCTCGATCTGATCGTGGCGCTGCTCGCGGTGCTCGAGGCCGGTGCCGGTTACCTGCCGATCGACCCGAACTCGCCGACCGACCGGATCGAGTTCCTGGTTTCGGACGCGACGCCGGTGGCGGTGGTGACCACTTCGGACGTCGAGGTCGCGTTCCCGGCCTCGGTGCCGGTCGTCGAGATCGACCGTCTCGATCTGTCGGAGGTCGACGACGCACCGATCCTCGACGCGGAGCGTCGTGCCCCGCTGACGTCGACGAATCTGGCGTACGTGATCTACACGTCGGGCTCGACGGGACGCCCGAAGGGTGTGCTGATCCCGCACCGCAATGTGGTGCGGCTGATGGTCAACACCGAATCGGTGTACGGCTTCGACTCGTCGGACGTGTGGACGATGTTCCACAGCTACGCCTTCGACTTCTCGGTGTGGGAGCTGTGGGGACCGCTGCTCTACGGCGGAACCCTCGTGGTCGTCGACTACTTCACGTCGCGTTCACCGGAAGCCTTCCGCGAGTTGCTGATCCGCGAGCGGGTCACCGTGCTCAACCAGACCCCGTCGGCGTTCTACCAGCTTGTCGAGGCCGACCGGGTGGCGGCCGACGAGGCACAGCTGTCGCTGCGGTACGTGATCTTCGGTGGTGAGGCACTCGAGCCACGGCGTCTGGCCGGGTGGTTCGAGCGTCACGGCGACACCTCACCGCGGTTGGTGAACATGTACGGCATCACCGAGACGACCGTGCACGTGTCGTACCGGGAGATCGGTGCCGACCTGGCGCAGGGCGCGTCCGCGAGCGTGGTCGGTGTGCCGATCGCGGGTCTGCGGGTGTACGTGCTCGACCGGCGGCTCAAGCCGGTGCCGGTGGGTGTGGCCGGCGAGATGTACGTCGGCGGCGGCCAATTGGCGCGTGGATACCTGCGCCGTCCGGAGCTGTCGGCGGCACGTTTCGTCGCCGATCCGTTCTCGTCCGACGGTGCGCTGCTGTACCGGACGGGCGACGTCGCACGCTGGGTCGTCTCGGGCGATCTCGAATATCTCGGACGCGCCGACGACCAGGTGAAGATCCGCGGTTTCCGCATCGAACTCGGTGAGGTCGAGGCTGCGGTGCTCGCGCAGGACGAGGTCGCCCACGCGGCGGTCATCGTGCGCGAGGACACCCCGGGAGCGGCCCGGATCGTCGCCTATGTGGTTCCGCACGAGGGCATGTCGATCGACACCGAAGCGCTGCGCAGCAGTGTCGCCGTGATTCTTCCGGAGTACATGGTGCCCTCGGCGTTCGTGGTGATCGACGCGATCCCGCTGACGGTCAACGGCAAGCTCGACCGGCGGGCGTTGCCCGAGCCGGTGTTCGAGACGCGTGGTTTCCGCGCGCCGAGCACCCCGATCGAGGAGATCGTGGCGGGTGTGTTCGCCGATGTGCTCGGTGTCGACCGCATCGGTGCTGACGACGATTTCTTCGCGCTCGGTGGCAACTCGTTGATCGCGACGCAGGTGGTTTCCCGGCTCGGTGCCGCGCTCGATGCGCAGGTGCCGGTGCGGGCGTTGTTCGAGGCGTCCACCGTCGCGGAACTCGCGACGCGGGTCGAGCAGGAGTCCGGTCGCGGTGCGCGGGTGCCGCTCACGGCCCGGACCCGGCCGGAGTCGATCCCGCTGTCGCTGGCGCAGCAGCGGATGTGGTTCCTCAACCGCTTCGATCCCGACTCGACGGCCTACAACATCCCGTTCGCGTTGCGGATGACGGGCGCACTGGACGTCGACGCCTTGCGTGCCGCGGTCGCCGACCTCGTCGCACGGCACGAGTCCCTGCGGACCGTCTACCCCGAGACCGAATCCGGTCCGGTGCAGCGCATCCTGCCCGCCTCGCAGGTCCGGCCCGAGCTCGAACCGGTGGACGTCACCGCCGCCGATCTCGAACCGCGGATGCGGGAGATCGCCGCGGCCGGCTTCGACGTCACGGTCGACGTGCCGGTGCGGATGCATCTGCTCCGCGTCGCCGACGACGATCACGTCCTCGTCACCGTGGTCCACCACATCAGCGCCGACGGCTCGTCGATGGTGCCGCTGGTCCGCGACGTCATGACGGCCTACGCCGCCCGGTCCGCGGACAGCGATCCGGCGTGGGCGCCGCTCGAGGTGCAGTACGCCGACTTCGCGTTGTGGCAGCGGGAGGTCCTCGGCTCCGAGGACGATCCGGAGTCCACCGCCGCCGAGCAGCTCGGCTACTGGCGCATCGCGCTCGCCGACCTGCCCGACCAGCTCGACCTGCCGCTCGACCGTCCGCGGCCTGCGCAGCAGAGCTTCCGCGGCGACCGCGTGGAGTTCACCATCGGTGCCGATCTGCACCGCGAGCTGCGCGACCTGGCACGCAACCGGAACGCGACCGTGTTCATGGCCGTGCACGCGGCCTTCGCGGCGCTGCTCGCGCGCCTGTCCGGCTCGACGGACATCGCGGTGGGCACCCCCATCGCGGGCCGCACCGAGCAGGCCACCGAGGACATCATCGGCATGTTCGTCAACACGCTGGTGCTCCGGCTGGAGGTGGACGGTGGTGCGTCCTTCGACGAACTGCTCTCCGCGGCACGGGAAACCGATCTGCAGGCGTTCGCCCACGCGGACGTGCCGTTCGAGCGCCTCGTCGAGGTCCTGAACCCGGCCCGCTCGACCGCCCGGCACCCGCTGTTCCAGGTCGGCTTCTCGTTCCAGAACCAGAGCCGCTCCGAACTCGCCCTGCCCGGCCTCGACATCGAACCGGTCGATCTCGAAGGCGGCACCGCCCAGTTCGACATGCACCTGATCGTCGCCGACAGCTACGGCGACGATGGCGCGCCGCAGGGCATCGACGCAATCCTCACCTACGCGACGGATCTGTTCGACCGCGAGACCGCGGAAGCCGTCGCGGCCCGTTTCGAGCAGCTGCTCGAAGCGCTCGTCGAGTCGCCGGCACTGCCCGTCGGCGATCACGCGTTGCTCCTGCCGCAGGAGCGCGACGCGGTGCTCGGCGCGTGGAACGACACCGCCCACGGAACCGACACCGGAGCGACCCTCGTCGGTCTGTTCGACGAGCAGGTCGCCGCACACCGCGACGACGTCGCGCTCGTGTACGAGGGCCGGCAGTGGACCTACGGCGAGTTCGACTCGTCGGTCAACCGTCTCGCCCGGCACCTGCTGGGTCTCGGTGTGGGACCGGAGCACCGGGTCGCGCTGGCGATCCGTCGTTCGCCCGAGTTGCTCGTGGGCATGTACGCGATCGCGAAGACCGGCGCGGCCTACGTGCCGGTCGACCCGGAGCAACCCGCCGAGCGCAACACCTACATCCTCGACACGGCCGCTCCCGTCGCGATCGTCACGACGAGCGGCGACCGGGTCGAGCACGGCACCGCGCCGGTCGTCGAACTCGACCGTCTCGACCTCACCGGGCTCCCGGACGGCCCGATCACCGACGACGACCGGTCGGCTCCACTGCGGCCGGGCAACACGGCGTATGTGATCTTCACGTCGGGTTCGACCGGACGCCCCAAGGGCGTCGCGGTCTCCCACGCCGCGGTCGTCAACCAGTTGCTGTGGAAGCGTGAGCATTTCGGCATCGGGTCCGACGACGCGGTGCTGCTCAAGACCGTCGCGACGTTCGACCTGTCGGTGTGGGAGTTCTGGTCGGCGCTCACCTCCGGTGCCCGCCTGGTGATCGCCACCGCCGACGGACACCGCGATCCCGACTACCTGCTCGCGCTGCTGCGCGACGAGCAGGTGACCACGCTGCACACCGTTCCGTCCATGCTGTCGATGCTGATGACGGTCGCGGCCGGTCCGGTGGCGCCGTCGCTGCGGCGGATCCTCGCGATCGGTGAGGCACTGCCCGCGGCGGTGGCCCAGCAGTTCCGCGCGGACAACACTGCGACGCTGTACAACCTCTACGGGCCGACCGAGGCTGCGGTCTCGGTGACCGTCCACGAGGTCGACGACGCCGACCGCACCGTCGTCCCGATCGGTGTGCCCGAGTGGAACACGGCCGTCTACGTCCTCGACGACCGGTTGCGACCGGTGGCGCCGGGCGTCGCCGGCGAGCTGTACCTCGCGGGTGCCCAGCTCGCGCGGGGCTACCACGACCGTCCCGACCTCACCGCGGACCGGTTCGTCGCCGACCCGTACGGGCGCGGACGCATGTACCGCACGGGGGACATCGTCCGGTGGAACCGTGCCGGTCGCCTCGAATACCTCGACCGGGCCGACTTCCAGGTCAAGGTACGCGGTTACCGCATCGAACTCGGCGAGGTCGAGACCGTCCTGCGGGAGCTGCCGGACGTGAAGGACGTCGCCGTCCTGGTGCGCAATACCGCCCACCTCGGCGACCGTCTCGTCGCGTACGTCGTTCCGGCCACCGACGCGTTCGACTCCGGTGCGACACGGGCGTTCGACGCCGGTGCGACACGGGCGTTCGACGCCGGTGCGACACGGGCGGCGCTCGCGGAGCGACTGCCGTCGTACATGGTGCCGTCGGCCTTCGTCGAACTCGACGCGCTGCCGCTGAACACCAACGGCAAGCTCGACCGGCGGGCCCTGCCCGACCCCGAACTCGACGCGGGGCAGTTCCGCGCCCCGACCGATCCCGTCGAGGAGATCGTGGCCGCGACCGTCGCCGAACTGCTCGGTGTCGAGCGGGCCGGTCTCGACGACGACTTCTTCGAACTCGGTGGCAACTCGCTGCTCGCGACGCAGCTCGCCGCCCGGCTCGGTGCCGCACTCGACACCCGCGTGCCCGTCCGGACCGTCTTCGAGTCGTCCACGGTAGTCGCGCTCGCCGCCCGCATCCGGCCGTCGGTGGGCGAGGGCGCCCGCCCGGCACTCACGACCGTCCCGCGCCCCGAACAGGTGCTGCTGTCGCTCGCCCAGCAGCGCATGTGGACCCTGAACCGGGTCGATCCCGAATCGGGTGTCTACAACATCCCCGTCGCCGTGCGCCTGACCGGTGCGCTCGACGTGGACGCCCTGCGCGCAGCGATCGCCGACCTGTTCGCCCGGCACGAGGTGCTGCGCACCGTCTACCCGGACAGCGGTGACGGTCCGGTGCAGGTCGTGCTGCCGGTCGCACAGGCCGTGCCCGAGCTCACCCCGGTGAGCGTGACCACCGACGAGCTCGTCGACCGCCTCACCGAGATCCTCGGCAGCGGATTCGACGTGACGGCATCGGTCCCGCCGGTGCGGGTCGCGCTGCTGCGTCTCGCGGCGGACGAACATGTCCTCGCGGTCGTGGCGCACCACATCAGCGCCGACGGGTACTCGATGCGTCCGCTCGTGCGCGACGTGATGACCGCCTATCTCGCGCACGCCGCGGGGGAGACCCCGGGATGGGAACCGCTCGAGGTCCAGTACGCCGACTACACGCTGTGGCAGCAGAGAGTTCTCGGCTCCGAAGACGATCCCGAGAGCGAGCTGTCGCGTCAGCTCGACTACTGGGCCGACGAACTCTCCGGTGTCCCGGAGGTTCTCGCCCTGCCCACGGATCGTCCGCGCCCCGCCCGCCAGTCGACCGTCGGTGAGTCGTTCACCTTCACGATCGGTGAGGAACTCGCGCAGCGCATCGAGAAGACCGCCCGCGAGCACAACGCGACGGTCTTCATGACGATGCACGCCGCCTTCGCGGTGCTGCTCGCCCGCCTGTCGGGCAGCGAGGACATCGCGGTGGGGACCCCGACCGCCGGTCGTGGTGAGGAAGCGCTCGACGACCTCGTCGGCATGTTCGTCAACACCCTCGTGCTCCGCACCCGGGTGGCCGGTTCGGCGACCTTTGCGGAGCTGCTCGCACAGGCCAAGGAGAAGGACCTCGCGGCGTTCGGCAACGCCGACGTGCCGTTCGAGCGGGTCGTCGAACGTCTCGGTGTGCGACGCAACAGCGCGTACACCCCGCTGTTCCAGGCGATGCTCACCTTCCAGAACATCGACACGGGCACCTTCGCCCTGCCGGGGCTCGAGGTGGCCGCGCTCGAGACGGGCGCCGACCAGGCGAAGTTCGACCTGCAGTGCACGGTGGTCGAACGGTTCTCCGAGTCGGGAGCGCTGACCGCGCTCGATGTGACCTTCACCTACGCCACGGCACTGTTCGACGCCGCGACGGTCGAGGCCTTCGGCGATCGCTTCGTCCGGATCCTCGAGGCCGTCAGCGCCGACCCGCAGGTCGTCCTCCGTTCGATCGACATCCGCACGGATGCCGAGCGGGCGCGGGCGGCCCGGCCGAAGAAGGCACGCACCGTCGCCGATCTTCCGGCACTCGTGGCGGCAGCGGCCGCGGTGGCCCCGGACACCGTCGCCTTCCGGCACGGTGAGCGCGAGGTCACACTCGGCGAGTTCGCCCAGCGTCTGGACACCATGGCCACCACGACCGGCGGTGCGCTCACCGCGGAAGCGCTCGTCTCGGTGGTTTTGAACGGCCTCGTACCGGGGATGCTGCCCCAACTCGGCGCCGACGGTCTCGCACAGTTGGTGCGCGATGTGATCGCCGTCGCGGAAGGCGTCGATGCCGATGCGGTGGGAGACGCGGATTAGTCCTGTGTCGGTCACTTCGGGATAATGGAAGATCGGCTGTCGTTCGACTGCCCGGCCAGTACGGTGCCGGGTGGCAGCGGGGGGCGGTGTCGCGTGCACAGCGTGATGCCGAGCGCAGGTTATTTCAGGAGGCTGACGTAGATGACGGGTGACATGGCGGGCAAGCCGGCGCTGGCGATCGAGGACCTTCCCCGGTTGCTCGCCGCCGTCGCGGAGATCGAACCCGACCGCGTCGCCCTCACCGACGGTGATACCCGTATCGGCTACGCGCGCCTGCGCGACGAGATCGCCACGCTCGACACCGCCATGGGCGGTGCGCTCGGTTTCGACGCGCTGTTCCCGGTCGTTCTGTCGAACATCGCGCCCGCTCTGCTGGGTGCTCCGGGTCTCGCGGGGGTGGTCGACGCCCTGCTGGCCGACGCCGTCGAGGTGCTCGGCGACGATGTGGCAGCACCGGCCACGGTCGATCCCGACACCCTCATGGCGCGTTTCGACGCCCAGGTGGCGCGGACCCCCGATGCGGTCGCTCTCGATTTCGACGGGCAGGCCCTGACCTACCGCGAATTCGACGCCCGCGCCAACCGTCTCGCACGTCACCTCATCGGTCTCGGTGTGGGCCCCGACGCACGTGTCGGTCTCGCCGTCCGTCGGTCGTTCGACCTGCTGGTCGGCATGTACGCGATCGTCAAGGCCGGTGGCGCCTACGTGCCGCTCGATCCCGACCACCCGGCCGACCGCCTCGCCTACGTCCTCGAGATCGCCGAGCCGGTCGCCGTCGTCACCACCGAGCGCGACGCCGTCGATCTCCCCGGTTCCGTCCCGGCGCTGACGATCGACACCCTCGACCTGTCCGAGGTATCCGACGAGCCGATCACTCCGGAGGAGCGCGGCGGCGCGCTCACGGCCGATCACCTCGCCTACGTCATCTTCACGTCGGGTTCGACGGGACGGCCCAAGGGCGTCGCCGTCGAGCACCGGGCGATCGTCGCGAACATCGACTGGCGTCAGTCCGAGTACGGGATGCGCGCCGACGACGTGGTGCTGCAGAAGACGCCGTTCACCTTCGACGTGTCGGTCTGGGAGTTCTTCTGGCCCCTGCAGGTGGGTGCCCGTCTCACGATCGCCGTGCCCGACGGGCACCGCGACCCTGCCTACCTCGCGCAGACGATGATCGAACGCGGCGTGACGATCGCGCACTTCGTGCCGTCGATGCTCGCCGTCTACCTCACCGAGTCCACCGCCGCGTCGGTGAGCACCCTCCGCTATGTCTTCGCGTCCGGTGAGGCGCTGCCGCCGCAGACCGTCGCCCGCTTCTACGAGATCTCCTCGGCGCGTCTGCACAACCTCTACGGGCCCACCGAGGCCGCGGTCGACGTCACCTACTTCGCGACCTCCGCCGACGACACCGTCGTGCCGATCGGTGCCGCCGTGGCCGACACCGGCCTCTACGTCCTCGACGAGGGTCTGCGCCCCGTCCCGGACGGTGTCGAGGGCGAGCTCTACCTCGCGGGCGTCCAGCTCGCGCGCGGCTATCTCCGTCGCCCCGATCTGACCTCCGATCGTTTCGTCGCCGACCCGTTCGGCGAGCCCGGCGACCGCATGTACCGCACCGGCGACCTCGTGAAGACGAACGAGGACGGGCAGATCGAGTACATCGGCCGTACGGACTTCCAGGTGAAGCTGCGCGGTCTGCGCATCGAACTCGGCGAGATCGAATCGGCGTTGCTCGACCACCCGGGCGTGCGGCAGTCGGTCGTCGTCGTGCACTCCGACCCCGCGCTCGGCGACCACCTCGTCGCCTACCTCGTCACCGACGGCCGCGACATCGAACGGTCCGAGCTCGCCGACGCCGTGCGCCGGCGCCTGCCCGACTACATGGTGCCGTCGCTGTTCGTCGAACTCGACGAGTTCCCGCTCGGCGGCAGCGGCAAGCTCGACCGGAAGGCCTTGCCCGCACCGGATTTCAGCTCCCTGCAGCGCGAATACCGCGCGCCGTCGACTGCTACCGAGCATGCCGTCGTCGCCGCTTTCGAGCAGGTCCTCGGCATCGAGCAGCTCGGTGTCGACGACGACTTCTTCGAACTCGGCGGCAACTCCCTGAGCGCGACGCGGGTCGTCGCGCGGCTCAGCGCCGATCACAAGGTCCGCATCGACGTCCGCGAGTTCTTCGACGCCCCGACGGCGGCCGAACTCGCCTCGCTCGTCGACGCCGCCATGGCCTCGGGTGGCGACGGACGCGCACCGCTGGTCCCGCAGGTGCGTCCGGAACTGGTGCCGTTGTCGCTCGCGCAGCAGCGGATGTGGTTCCTCAACCGCTTCGAACCGGAATCGGCGGTCAACAACATCCCCGTGGCGATCGGCCTGTCGGGGGCACTCGACGCGGCGGCCCTGCAGGCCGCGGTCACCGACGTGCTCGGCCGGCACGAGTCGTTGCGGACGATCTACCCGGACGTCGACGGTGTGGGCTACCAGCAGGTGCTGCCGGTGGACGAGGTGGTGCCCGACCTGACGCCGGTCCCGGTGGCCGAGTCCGATCTGATCGCCCGGGCCACCGAGATCGTCGGCACCGGCTTCGACGTGACGACGCAGGTCCCCTTCCGGGCCCGGCTGTTCGCCGTCACCGAGACCGGGACCGCGGCCGAGCACGTGCTGGTGCTGGTCGTGCACCACATCGCGTCCGACGGTTTCTCGATGGGTCCGCTGACCCGCGACGTCGTGACGGCCTACGCGGCCCGCGTCTCGGGTGACGCCCCGCAGTGGGAGCCGCTGCCGGTGCAGTACGCCGACTTCGCCATCTGGCAGCGGGAGGTGCTCGGTTCGGAGGACGATCCGGAGTCGATCATCTCCTCGCAGGTCGCGTTCTGGCGGGAGACCCTCGCGGGTCTGCCCGAGCAGCTCGACCTGCCGGCGGACCGTCCGCGACCGGCGGTCGCGAGCTACCGCGGTGCCTCGCACCGGTTCGTCCTGGACTCCGAACTCCGTTCCGCCGTCCGCGATCTCGCCCGGCGCACCTCCACCACCGAGTTCATGGTCGTGCACGCGGCACTGGCGGTGCTGCTGGCGCGTCTGTCGGGCACCGACGACATCGCGATCGGCACCCCGGTGGCCGGTCGTGGCGACGCGGCGCTCGACGATCTGGTGGGCATGTTCGTCAACACCCTCGTGCTGCGCACCCGGGTGGAGGGCGGCGAGTCGTTCGAGCAGGTGCTCGGCCGGGTGCGCGGCGCCGACCTCGAAGCGTTCGGGCACGCCGACCTGCCGTTCGAGCGGCTCGTCGAGATCATCGACCCCGAACGGTCGACGGCACGGCACCCGCTGTTCCAGGTGCTCCTCGCGTTCCAGAACCTCGATGCCGGCTCCCTCGAGCTGCCCGGCCTGACCGTCTCGGCGCTCGATGTCGACGTGGCACTGGCGAAGTTCGACCTGCAGGTCACCGTCTCGGACGACGCCACCGCCGAGGGTTATCTCGTCGAATTGACTTATGCCACCGATCTGTTCGACGCCCGGACGATGGAGTCCTTCGCCGAGCGCCTGGCCCGGATCCTCACCGCGGTCGTGACCGAACCCGCACTCCCGGTCGGTGATGTCGCGCTGCTCGACGATGCCGAGCGCACCGATGTGCTCGCCACGTGGAACGCCACCGAGCACGCACTCGGCGACGCCGGGACCCTCGTCGATCTGTTCGCCGAGCAGGTCCGGCGGTCGCCGGACGCGGTCGCGGTGGAGTTCGAGGGCGAGACGCTGACCTACGGCGAGTTCTCCGAGCGTGTGAACCGTCTTGCACGACACCTGATCTCGCTCGGTGTCGGTCCCGACGCGCGGGTGGGTCTGGCGATGCGCCGCTCGCTGGATCTGCTCGTCGGTATGTACGCGGTCGTTACGGCCGGTGGTGCCTACGTGCCGATCGATCCGGATCAGCCCGAGGATCGCAACGGGTACATCCTCGACATCGCCGCGCCCGTGGTGGTGCTGACCACCGAACGCGACGGATTCTCCGTGCCGGCCACGGCATCGGTGCCGTCGCTCGCGATCGACACCCTCGACCTGTCCGCGACACCGGCCGAGCCGGTCACCGACGCCGACCGCGTCGCGCCGTTGCGGCCGTCGAACACCGCGTACTCGATCTTCACCTCCGGTTCGACGGGACGCCCGAAGGGTGTGGCGGTCGCCCATGCCTCGGTCGTCAACCAGATCCGGTGGATCACCACCGAATACGGGATCGGCCCCGACGATGTGGTGCTGCAGAAGACCCCGTTCACCTTCGACGTGTCGGTGTGGGAACTCTTCGGCACCCTCGCCGTCGGTGCGCGCATGGTGATCGCGGTCCCGGACGGGCACCGCGACCCCGCCTATCTCGGCACCGTCATCCGCGAGCGCGCGGTGACGGCGACCTCCTTCGTCCCGTCGATGCTCGCGGTGTTCGCCGCGTCGGTGTCGCCCGACGACTGCGCGTCGCTGCGCACCGTGCTCGTCGCCGGTGAAGCCTTCCCGCTGTCGGTGGCCGAGCAGTTCTCCCGGAGCAGCGACGCCGAGCTCCACAACCTCTACGGCCCCACCGAGGCCACGGTGCACGCCACCGCCCGCCCGGTCGCAGGAACGACGGGTGGTTCCGTCGCGATGGGCGCTCCGGTGTGGAACACCCGCGCCTACGTGCTCGACTCGCGACTGTCGCCGGTTCCCGCCGGTGTCGTGGGAGAGTTGTATCTCGCGGGCGTGCAGGTGGCGCGCGGTTACGTCGGCCGCCCCGATCTGACCGCCGAGCGTTTCGTCGCCTCGCCCTTCGGCGAGGGTGAACGTCTGTACCGCACGGGCGACCTCGTGCGCTGGAGCAACGACCGCAGCGGAGATCTCGAGTACCTCGGCCGCACCGACTTCCAGGTCAAGCTCCGCGGTCTGCGTATCGAGCTCGGGGAGATCGAGACCGCGCTGCTCGACCACACCGGGGTGTCGCAGGCCGCCGCGCAGGTGCGCCGCGATCAGCTCGTCGCCTACGTGGTCCCGGCCCCGAACACGACCTTCGACCGCGACGCCGCGCAGGCCGCGCTGAGCGCGGTGCTCCCGGCCTACATGGTGCCGTCGCAGTTCGTGGTCCTCGACGAGATGCCGCTCGGCAGCTCGGGCAAGGTCGACCGGAAGGCGCTGCCCGACCCGGTCTTCGAGGCTCGCGGCTTCCGTGCACCCACGACCCCGGTCGAGGAGGTCGTCGCCGGCGTGTTCGCCGACGTCCTCGGTGTCGACCGTGTCGGGCTCGACGACGACTTCTTCGCCCTCGGCGGCAACTCGCTCATCGCGACGCAGGTCGTCGCGCGCCTCGGTTCCGAACTGGGAACCGTTGTGCCCGTTCGTGTCCTGTTCGAGGCGCCCGGCGTAGCCGCTCTCGCCGCCCGCGTCGAGCAGAGCGAGGCCCAGGGCCGCACGCCGCTCGTCGCACAGGAACGTCCCGAGCGGGTCCCACTGTCGCTCGCGCAGCAGCGGATGTGGTTCCTCAACCGCTTCGAACCGGAATCGGCCGTCAACAACATCCCCGGGGCGATCCGGTTGACCGGCGCCCTGGACGTCGAGGCGCTGCGCTCCGCGGTGGTCGACGTGCTCGGCCGGCACGAGTCGCTGCGGACGATCTACCCGGACGTCGACGGTGTGGGCTACCAGCAGGTGCTGCCGGTGTCCGAGGTCGAACCCGACCTCACGCCGGTCGACGTCACCGAGACGCAGCTGGTGCAGAGCATCACCGATCTCGTCTCGTCCGGCTTCGACGTCTCCACCCAGGCACCCTTCCGGACGCAACTGTTCGCGGTGTCGGCGACCGAACACGTGCTCGCGCTGGTCGTGCACCACATCGCCGCCGACGGCTTCTCGATGGGCCCGCTCACTCGCGACATCGTCTCGGCCTACGCGGCCCGCGCCGCCGGCGGCGAGCCGGGATGGGAGCCGCTGCCGGTCCAGTACGCCGACTTCGCGATCTGGCAGCGGGAGGTGCTCGGCTCGGAGGACGATCCGGAGTCGGTCATCTCCTCGCAGGTCGGTTTCTGGCGGGACACGCTTGAGGGTCTGCCCGAGCAGCTCGACCTGCCGGCCGACCGCCCGCGCCCCGCCGTCGCCACCAATCGTGGTGCCCTGCACGAGTTCACCATCGACGAGACGCTGCACGACCGCATCGTCACGCTCGCCCGCGAACGCAACGCGACCCCGTTCATGGTGGTGCACGCCGCGCTGGCGGTGCTGCTGGCGCGTCTGTCGGGCACCGACGACATCGCGATCGGTACTCCGGTGGCCGGTCGTGGCGACGCGGCGCTCGACGATCTGGTGGGCATGTTCGTCAACACCCTCGTGCTGCGCACCCGGGTCGAGGGCGGCGAGTCGTTCGAGCAGGTGCTCGGCCGGGTGCGCGGCGCCGACCTCGAGGCGTTCGGCCACGCCGACCTGCCGTTCGAACGACTCGTCGAGATCATCGACCCCGAGCGCTCCACCGCGCGTCACCCGCTGTTCCAGGTGATGTTGTCGTTCCAGAACCTCGAGACCGGCTCCCTCGAACTTCCGCGGCTGACCGTCGAGGCCGTCGACCTCGACATCGCGACCGCCAAGTTCGACCTCCAGTTCGTCGTCACCGAGACGCCGACCGCGACCGGTGCCGCCGAGTACTCGGTGGGCTTGGCCTACGCCACCGATCTGTTCGACACCCGCACGGTCGAGCGCGTCGCCGAGCGCTTCGTCCGTCTCCTCGATGCGGTCACCGGTGATCTCTCCGTCGCTATCGGTGATGTCGACCTGCTCGACGATGCCGAACGCGTGCAGGTCCTCGAGCAGTGGAACGACACCGGCCGCGCGCTCGACGACACCTCGACCCTCGTGGATCTGTTCGCCGAGCAGGTCCGGCGGTCGCCGGATGCGGTCGCGGTGGAGTTCGAGGGCGAGTCGCTGACCTACGGCGAGTTCTCGGAGCGCGTGAACCGTCTTGCGCGGCATCTGATCTCGCTCGGTGTCGGTCCCGACGCGCGGGTGGGTCTGGCGATGCGCCGCTCGCTGGATCTGCTCGTCGGTATGTACGCGGTCGTTACGGCCGGTGGTGCCTACGTGCCGATCGATCCGGATCAGCCCGAGGATCGCAACGGGTACATCCTCGACATCGCCGCGCCCGTGGTGGTGCTGAGCACCGAACGCGACGGATTCCGCGTACCGGGGGAGAGGTCCGTCCCGAGCCTGCTCGTCGACACCCTCGACCTGTCCGCGACGGCGTCCGGGCCGGTCACCGACGCCGAGCGGACGTCTCCGCTGCGGGCGTCGAACACCGCCTACGTCATCTTCACGTCCGGGTCCACCGGGCGCCCGAAGGGTGTGGCGGTGCCGCACGGCGCGATCGTCAACCGCCTGCGCTGGATGCAGCACGAATACCCGCTCACCGGCGCCGACGTGGTGCTGCAGAAGACCCCGTTCACCTTCGATGTGTCGGTGTGGGAGTTCTTCTGGCCCTTGCAGATCGGTGCCCGACTGGTGGTCGCCGTGCCGGACGGTCACCGCGATCCGCGGTACCTGGCCTCGGTGATCGAGCGGCGCGGCGTGACCGTCGTGCACTTCGTGCCGTCGATGCTGGCGGTGTTCGTCGCCGAAGCGTCGGCCGACGAACTCACTTCGCTCCGTCACGTCTTCGCCTCCGGTGAGGCGCTCCCGCCCGCACTGGCCGCACGCACGCGGGCACTGTTGTCCGATGCCGGCCTGCACAACCTCTACGGCCCCACCGAGGCAGCCGTGGACGTGACCTACCACGAGGCCACCGACGCCGACACGGTCTCCGTGCCGATCGGCGCCCCCGTGTGGAACACCCGCGTCTACGTCCTCGACGAGCGTCTCGCGCCCGTGCCCGTGGGGGTCGCGGGAGAGCTCTATCTCGCGGGAGCTCAGCTCGCCCGCGGGTACATGCAGCGCCCCGACCTCACGGCCGAACGCTTCGTCGCCTCGCCGTTCGGCGACGGTGAGCGGCTGTACCGCACCGGCGACCTCGTGCGCTGGACGGAGGGCGCCGGCGAGCTCGACTACATCGGCCGCACCGACTTCCAGGTCAAGCTCCGCGGTCTGCGCATCGAACTCGGCGAGATCGAGACCGCGCTGCTCGTCCTCGACGAGGTCGACCAGGCCGTCGTGCTCGTCCGTCAGGACCAGCTCGTCGCCTACGTCGTCCCGCAGGCCGGTGCGACCTTCGATCAGGTGGCGGCTGGTGCGGCACTGTCCGCGCAGTTACCGGCCTACATGGTGCCCGCCACCTACGTGCTCCTCGACGCCATGCCGCTCGGTGCGTCCGGCAAGCTCGACCGCAAGGCACTGCCCGACCCGGTCTTCGAGGTCAAGGAGTTCCGCGCTCCCACCACCTCCACCGAGCAGGTCGTGGCGTCGATCTACTCCGAGGTCCTCGGTGTCGACCGCGTCGGCCTCGACGACGACTTCTTCGCGCTGGGCGGCAACTCGCTCATCGCCACCCAGGTGGTCTCCCGCATCGGTGCCGCGCTGAACGCCACCGTTCCGCTGCGCTTGCTGTTCGAGGCCTCCACCGTGGAAGAGCTTGCAGCACGCCTCGAACGCGGGGTCTCCGGCGGTCCGCGCCGGCCCCTCGTCGCCACCGAACGACCTGACCGGGTGCCGTTGTCGCTCGCGCAGCAGCGCTACTGGTTCCTCAACCAGTTCGACACGGCGTCCTCCGCGGTCGACAACATCCCGATCGCCGTGCGGCTCGTCGGCACCCTCGATGTCGAGGCGCTCCGCGCGGCAGCACGCGACGTCATCGCGCGACACGAATCGCTCCGCACCATCTACCCGGACTCGCCGGAGGGCCCGCACCAGGTGGTGCTCCCGCTCGACGGTGCGCTGCCCGAACTCGTCGTGCGCGAGGTCGCGGAGGCCGAACTCGAACCCGAGATCGTCGCCTTCATGTCGACGACCTTCGACGTGACCTCCGAGGTGCCAGTCGCGGTGCGCATCTTCCGCGTCAGCGACGACGAGCACATCCTCGCGCTGGTCGTGCACCATGTGTCGGCCGACGGTGCGTCGGTCGGCCCGCTCACCCGCGACCTGATGACGGCCTATGCAGCGCGCTCCCACGGGGACGCCCCGGCATGGGAACCGCTGCCCGTGCAGTACGCCGACTACGCGCTGTGGCAGCGCGAGGTGCTCGGCAGCGAGGACGATCCGGAATCGCTGGCCGCCAAGCAGGTCGAGTACTGGAAGCAGGCCCTCGCCGGCCTGCCCGACCAACTCGACCTCCCGTCCGACCGCCCGCGTCCGCCGAGTCAGAGCTTCCGCGGCGAATCGTTGCAGCTCACGATCTCACCTGAACTGCACCGCGGCCTGCAGGAACTCGCGCGATCGAAGAACGCGACGCTGTTCATGGTCGTCAACGCGGCCTTCGCGACCTTGCTGGCACGGCTCTCGGGCACCCGCGACATCGCGATCGGCACCCCGATCGCCGGTCGTGGCGAGCGCGAGCTCGACGACCTGATCGGCATGTTCGTCAACACGCTGGTCTTCCGCAGCGACGTCGACCCGGCACAGTCCTTCGAACGACTCCTCGAAGGCACCCGCGAGACCGACCTCGGTGCCTTCGCGAACGCCGACGTGCCGTTCGAACGCCTGGTGGAAGTGCTGAACCCCGTGCGCTCGACCGCCCGCAACCCGCTCTTCCAGGTGGGTCTGTCGTTCCAGAACCTGGCGCGTACCCAGCTCGAACTGCCCGGTCTGACGGTGAGCTCCACCGATTTCGAGTTGCAGCTTGCGAAGACCGACCTGCAGCTCACGGTGTTCGACCACTACGACGACGACGGTGCACCTGACGTCATCGACGCCACCTTCACGTACGCGACCGATCTGTTCGACGAGTCGACGGTCGAGGGCTTCGCGCAGCGTTTCGTGCGGGTCGTCGAGGCGATCGTCGCCGACCCGACCACGGCCGTCGGCGACATCGACATGCTCGACGGATCCGAACGGGTCGAGATCCTCGAGTCGTGGAACGCCACCGACCGCGTGGTCGAGCAGGCGTCGACCCTGGTGGATCTGTTCGACGAGCAGGTCTCGCGGGTGCCGGATGCAACGGCATTGGTGTTCGAGGGTGAGTCGCTGACCTATGCCGAGTTCGATGCTCGGGTGAATCGCCTTGCACGCAAACTGGTCTCGCTGGGTGTGGGTCCGGAGTCGACGGTGGCGTTGGCGATGCGTCGCTCGGTCGAGTTGCTGGTCGGTATGTATGCGGTGGTCAAGGCCGGTGGCGTGTATGTGCCGGTGGATCCGGATCAGCCGGACGATCGCAATGCGTACATTCTCGACACGGCTGCTCCGGTGGTGATCCTGTCCACCGAACGCGACGAGTTCACGGCACCGGGGGAGAAGTCTGTCCCCATCCTGCTGCTCGACAGCCTGGATCTGTCCGAGCTGTCCGCGGCGCCGGTGACCGACACCGAGCGGATTGCGCCGTTGCGTGCGACGAACACGGCGTATGTGATCTTCACGTCGGGTTCGACGGGCCGGCCGAAGGGTGTGGCGGTGCCGCATGCGGCGATCGTCAACCAGTTGCTGTGGAAGCGTGAGCATTTCGAGCTCGGTACCGATGATGCGGTGCTGTTGAAGACGGTGGCGACCTTCGACCTGTCGGTGTGGGAGTTCTGGTCCGCTCTGGTCTCCGGTGGCCGTGTGGTCATCGCGTCGGCCGACGGTCATCGCGATCCGGCCTATCTGAACCGGTTGCTGACGGAGCAGTCGGTCACGACCCTGCACGTGGTGCCGTCGATGCTCGAGGCTCTGATGGTCGACGCGGGCGGCACCCTCACGCCGTCCCTGCGGCAGGTACTGGCCATCGGTGAGGCCCTCCCGCCGGCCACCGCGAAGCGGTTCGTCGAGCACAACGCCGCCCGGTTGGTGAACCTGTACGGCCCGACCGAGGCCGCGGTGTCCGTCACCGCCGGTGACGTCACCGATACCTCGGGGGCGTCGGTGCCGATCGGTGTGCCCGAGTGGAACACCCGTGTCTACGTGCTCGACGAGCGTCTGCATCCGGTGCCGGCCGGTGTCGCCGGTGAGCTCTACCTCGCCGGTGCGCAGCTCGCACGCGGCTACTTTGATCGACCCGATCTGAGCGCGGAGCGGTTCGTCGCCTCACCGTTCGGTGACGGAGAACGCTTGTACCGCACGGGCGATCTGGTGCGGTGGACCCGCGATGGGCAGCTGGACTACCTGTCGCGCACCGACTTCCAGGTGAAGGTGCGTGGTTTCCGCATCGAGCTCGGCGAGATCGAATCCGCCCTGCGTGCGATGGATGCGCTGCGTGACGTCGCGGTCATCGCCCGGGAGGACGAGCGGGTCGGCACCCAGCTGGTCGCGTACGTCGTTCCCGCCGAGAACAACACCCTCGACGCGGCGACGGTCAGGAGCGACCTGGCGACGCAGGTGCCGTCGTACATGGTGCCCTCGGCGTTCGTGACGCTCGACGCGCTGCCGCTGAACGTCAACGGCAAGCTCGACCGCAGGGCCCTGCCCGAGCCGGTCTTCGAGACCCGCGAGTTCCGGACCCCCGTCACACCGGCCGAGCAGGCCGTCGCCGCGGTCTTCGCCGAGGTGCTCGGCGTCGAACGGGTCGGCCTCGACGACGACTTCTTCGAACTCGGCGGCAACTCGCTGCTCGCCACCCAGGTGGCCTCCCGCCTCGGAGCCGCGCTCGGTGCGAAGGTTCCGGTGCGCGCCCTCTTCGAGAACACCACCGTCGAATCGCTCGCCGGTGCGGTCGAGTCGCAGCGCGGCGACGACCGCCGGCCTCTCGAAGCCGTCGAGCGGCCCGAGCGCGTGCCTCTGTCGCTCGCGCAGCAGCGCATGTGGTTCCTCAACCGCTTCGACACCGAATCGTCGGCCTACAACGTGCCGATCGCGATCCGGCTCACCGGCGATCTCGATGTCGACGCGCTGCAGGCCGCCGTCGGCGACCTCGTGGCCCGTCACGAATCGCTGCGCACCTTCTATCCGGAGACCGGGGACGGTCCCGTCCAGGTCATCGTTCCGGCCGCGCAGGCGGTTCCCGACCTCACCCCGGTGGACGTGCCGGAGGCGGACATCGTCGCCGCCGTCCAGGAACTCGCGGCGACGATCTTCGACGTCACCACGGCTGTGCCGCTGAGCGCGCGACTGTTCCGGGTCCGCGAATCCGACTACGTCCTCGCCTTCGTGGTCCACCACATCTCCGCCGACGGCTCGTCGATGGGTCCGCTCACGCGCGACCTCATGACGGCCTACGTCGCGCGATCGCAGGGCGACACCCCCGCGTGGGAGCCGCTCTCGGTGCAGTACGCCGACTTCGCCATCTGGCAGCGCGAGGTGCTCGGCGACGAGGACGATCCCGAATCGCTCGCCGCCAAGCAGGTCGAGTACTGGAAGCACGCTCTCGCCGGCCTGCCCGACCAGCTCGATCTCCCGAGCGACCGGCCGCGTCCCGCGGTCCAGTCGTTCCGGGGCGGCCGCGTCGACTTCACGGTCGAGGCCGAACTCCACCGGCGCCTCGCCGACCTCGGCCGGCGCACGAACACCACGATGTTCATGGTGCTGCACACCGCACTCGCGGTGTTCCTCGCACGCATGTCCTCGAGCGACGACATCGCGATCGGCACGCCGATGGCCGGTCGTGGCGAGCGCGAGCTCGACGACCTGATCGGCATGTTCGTCAACACGCTGGTGTTCCGGACCCACGTCGATTCGGACGCGTCGTTCACCGAACTGCTGGGACGTACCCGTGAGGCCGACCTCGGCGCGTTCGCGAACGCCGACGTGCCGTTCGAGCGGCTCGTCGAGGTGCTCAACCCCGCGCGGTCCACGGCACGGCACCCGCTGTTCCAGGTGGGTCTGTCGTTCCAGAACCTCGCGCAGGCCGCACTCGAACTCCCCGGTCTCACCATCTCCGGTCTCGACACCGACATGGAGATCTCGCAGTTCGACCTGCACCTGATCGTCACCGATCGCTACAGCGAGGACGGCACGCCCACGGGCATCACCGGCTACTTCACCTACGCGACCGATCTGTTCGACGAATCGACGGTCGCGGAGTTCGCCGCCCGGTTCATCCGCGTGCTCGACGCCGTGGTCGACGACCCGGCCCTGCCGGTCGGCGATCTGCCCCTCCTCGACACCGTCGAAACCGCGCGAGTGCTCGAGGCATGGAACGACACCGTGCACCCCACCGCCTCGGCGACCCTGGTGGATCTGTTCGACGAGCAGGTCTCGCGGGTGCCGGATGCGACGGCGTTGGTGTTCGAGGGCGAGTCGCTGACCTATGCCGAGTTCGATGCTCGGGTGAATCGCCTTGCACGCAAACTGGTCTCGTTGGGCGTGGGTCCGGAGTCGACGGTGGCGCTGGCGATGCGCCGCTCGGTCGAATTGCTGGTCGGCATGTACGCGGTCGTCAAGGCCGGTGGCGTCTACGTGCCGGTCGATCCGGATCAGCCGGACGAGCGCAACGCCTACATCCTCGACACCGCTGCTCCCGTGGTGATCCTGTCGACCGAACACGACGAATTCACGGCGCCGGGGGAGAAGTCTGTCTCCACCCTGTTCCTCGACAGCCTGGATCTGTCCGAGCTGTCCGCGGCGCCGGTGACCGACACCGAGCGGATTGCGCCGTTGCGTGCGTCGAACACGGCGTATGTGATCTTCACGTCGGGTTCGACGGGGTTCGGTTCGACGGGCCGGCCGAAGGGTGTGGCGGTGCCGCATGCGGCGATCGTCAACCAGTTGCTGTGGAAGCGTGAGCATTTCGAGCTCGGTACCGATGATGCGGTGTTGTTGAAGACGGTGGCGACCTTCGACCTGTCGGTGTGGGAGTTCTGGTCGGCTCTGGTGTCCGGTGGGCGTGTGGTCATCGCGTCGGCCGACGGTCATCGCGATCCGGCCTATCTGAACCGGTTGCTGACGGAGCAGTCGGTCACGACCCTGCACGTGGTGCCGTCGATGCTCGAAGCATTGATGGTCGACGCCGACGGAGTGCTGGCCCCCTCGCTGCGCCACATCCTCGCCATCGGCGAAGCGCTGCCGCCGGCGACCGCCCAGCGGTTCCTGACCCACAACCGGGCGCGGCTCGTGAACCTGTACGGCCCGACCGAGGCCGCGGTGTCCGTCACCGCCGGTGATGTCACCGATACCTCGGGGGCGTCGGTGCCGATCGGTGTGCCCGAGTGGAACACCCGTGTCTACGTGCTCGACGAGCGTTTGCATCCGGTGCCGGCCGGTGTCGCCGGTGAGCTCTACCTCGCGGGCACACAGTTGGCGCGCGGTTACTTCGGGCGCCCGGATCTGAGCGCGGAGCGGTTCGTCGCCTCGCCGTTCGGTGACGGAGCACGCTTGTACCGCACGGGTGACCTGGTGCGGTGGACCCGCGAGGGGCAGTTGGATTACCTGTCGCGCACCGACTTCCAGGTGAAGGTGCGTGGTTTCCGCATCGAGCTCGGCGAGATCGAATCTGCCCTGCGTGCGATGGATGCGCTGCGTGACGTCGCGGTCATCGCCCGGGAGGACGAGCGGGTCGGCACCCAATTGGTCGCCTACGTCGTGCCCGCGGACGGTGCGCAGGCGGACATCGAGTCGATCAGGTCCGCGCTCGGCACCCGGGTGCCGTCGTACATGGTGCCCTCGGCGTTCGTGATGCTCGACGCGCTGCCGCTGAACGTCAACGGCAAGCTCGACCGCAGGGCCCTGCCCGAACCGGTCTTCGAGACCCGCGAATTCCGCGCTCCGAGCACCCCGGTCGAGGAGATCGTCGCCGGCGTGTTCGCCGACGTCCTCGGCCTCACCCGAGTGGGTGTGGACGACGACTTCTTCGAACTCGGCGGCAACTCGCTGCTCGCCACCCAGGTCGTCTCGCGGATCGGCGCGGCACTCGACACCCGCGTCCCCGTGCGCGTGCTGTTCGAGGCCCCCAGTGTCGCGGCGCTCGCCGTCGCGGCCGAGCAGCACACCGGTGCGGCGGCACGTCCGCCGCTGGTGCCGCAGCCGCGGCCCGAGCGTGTGCCGCTGTCGCTCGCGCAACAGCGCATGTGGTTCCTCAACCGCTTCGACACCGAGTCGTCGGTCAACAACATCCCGGTCGCGGTCCGCCTGACCGGGGCACTCGACCTCGGTGCGCTGCAGGTAGCGGTCCAGGATCTGCTCGCCCGGCACGAGGTGCTCCGCACCATCTATCCCGAGATCGACGGGCAGCCCTACCAGCTGATCCTCCCGGTCGCGGAGGCCGCACCCGACATCGACGTCGAATCGGCCACCGAGGACGACCTGCTGCAGAAGGTGACGGCGGTCGTCTCCCGCGGGTTCGACGTCACCACCGAGATCCCGCTGCGCGCACGACTGTTCGAGCTCTCCGAGCGCGATCACGTGCTCGTCTTCGTCGTCCACCACATCAGCGCCGACGGCTGGTCCATCTCGCCGCTGACCCGCGACGTCATGACGGCCTACATGTCCCGCGCCGAGGGCGAGGCTCCCGGCTGGGCACCGCTGCCCGTGCAGTACGCCGACTTCGCGATCTGGCAGCGCGACGTGCTCGGCGACGAGGACGATGCCGCGAGTCTGCTCGCGGCGCAGGCCGACTTCTGGAAGCACACCCTCGCCGGACTCCCGGACGAGCTGAACCTGCCGATGGACCGGCCGCGTCCCGCGGTGCAGTCCTTCGCCGGCGGCAAGGTCGACTTCCTCCTCGACGCCGACACGCACCGCGGTCTCGCGGCGCTCGCGCGGCGGACCGGCACGACGATGTTCATGGTCGTGCACACCGCGCTCGCGGTGTTCCTCGCGCGGATGGCCGACACCGACGACGTCGCGATCGGCACCCCCATCGCGGGTCGCGGTGAGGCCGAGGTCGACGACCTGATCGGCATGTTCGTCAACACGCTCGTGCTGCGCAGCCGGGTGGACACGGGTGAGGGCTTCTCCGACCTGCTCGCACGGGTGCGCGAGGCCGACCTCGAGGCGTTCGCCCATGCCGACATTCCGTTCGAGCGGCTCGTGGAGATCCTCAACCCCGAGCGGTCGACGGCACGCCACCCGCTGTTCCAGGTGGTCCTGTCGTTCGAGAACCTGCCCGAGACCGCCCTGGAACTGCCCGAGCTCACCGTCTCCGGCGTCCCGTTCGAGGTCGACACCGCGAAGTTCGACCTGGGCCTGACCCTGCGCGAACACATCGACGGATCCGGCGCGCCCGCCGGCCTGTCCGCCGAGTTCTCGTATGCCAGTGCGCTCTTCGACGAGAGCACGGTCCAGCGTTTCGCCGAACGGTTCACGCGACTGGTCGGCGGCATCCTCACGGACGACCGCGCACCGGTCGGCGACCTGCCGCTGCTCGCCGACGACGAGTTCGCGCAGCTCACGGCGATGCGCGGACACGACGTCATCACCGAACCGAGCACCCTCGCCGAGTTCCTCACGCGCGGCGTCGCGATGGATCCCGACGCCGTCGCGGTGCGGTACGAAGGACGGTCGATCACCTACCGCGAACTCGACGAGACCTCGTCGAAGCTCGCGCGGGTGCTGATCGATCGCGGCATCGGCCCGGAGAACTTCGTGGCCGTGTCGTTCCCGCGCTCGTACGACATGACGGTCACCGTCATGGCCGTGGCCAAGTCCGGTGCGGCGCACGTCCCCGTCGACCCGACCTATCCGGCCGACCGCGTGCGCTACATGCTCGACGACTCCGGGGCCACCCTGGGCATCACGTCGTCCGAGTTCGTCGGCGGACTGCCCGACGACGCGGAATGGCTGCTGCTCGACGACCCGGCGTTCGCCGCGGACGTCGAATCCCGCTCCGCCGCACCGATCACCGACGCCGACCGGGTACGCCCGATCCGGGTCCACCACCCCGCCTACCTGATCTACACCTCGGGGTCGACCGGCAAGCCCAAGGGCGTCGTCGTCACGCACACGGGTCTGGCGGGCCTGAAGGACATGGTCACCGATCTGTACGGGGTGACCTCCGAATCGCGGTTCCTGCAGATCTGCTCGCCGAGCTTCGACCCGTCGGTGCTCGAGTGGATGGCGGCCTTCGCATTCGGCGCGACGCTCGTGATCGTGCCCGCCAGGATCATCGGCGGTCCGGATCTCGCCGAGCTGCTGAAGACCGAGCGCGTGACGCACACGATCATCACGCCGGCGGTGCTCGGCACGATGGACTCCACGGGCATCGACAGCTTCGAAGTGCTCTCCGTCGGTGGCGACGTGACGACGCCGGAACTGCTGGCCGAATGGTCGCAGCGCACCACCTACGTCAACGCGTACGGCCCGACCGAGGCGACCATCGTGTCGACCTTCGGCGAGATGGAACCCGGACGTCCGATCACCATCGGCGAACCCATCGTGGGCATGACGGCCCTCGTGCTCGACTCGCGTCTGCGTCCCGTGGCCGCCGGTATGGCGGGTGAGCTCTACGTGGCCGGCCGGGCACTCGCCCGCGGATACCACCGCCGCAACGCGCTGACCGCCGAGCGGTTCGTCCCCAACCCCTACGGCGAACCCGGCGACCGCATGTACCGCACCGGCGACGTCGTCCGGTGGCGGCCCGTCGAGGACCGGCTCGAGATCGAGTTCGTCGGCCGCAGCGACTTCCAGGTCAAGGTGCGCGGTTTCCGCATCGAACTCGGGGAGATCGACGCCGTCCTCAGTGCACACGAGTCGGTGAACTGGGCGACGACGGTGGGGCGGTCCACCCCATCCGGCGCGACCGTCCTCGTGTCCTACGTGCTGCCCGTCCGCGGCCGCACGATCGACACCGCACAGGTGACGGAGTTCGTGGCGCGCTCGCTGCCGCCGCACATGGTGCCGTCGGCGATCGTGGTGCTCGACGAGGTGCCGCTGACGCCGGTGGGCAAGCTCGATCGTGATGCTCTGCCGGAGCCGGTGATCGAGGAGCGCGAGTACCGGGCTGCGGAGAGCGAGGTCGAGCAGATCATTGCGGAGGTGTTCGCGGAGGTTCTGCATCTGGACAAGGTGAGTGTCGACGAGTCGTTCTTCGCGCTCGGTGGCGACAGCATCGTGTCGATCCAGTTGGTGTCGCGGGCGAAGGCGCGGGGCGTGGTCTTCACGCCGCGCGACGTCTTCGAGCGTCGTTCGGTGGCGGGCCTCGCCGAGGTCGCCACCCGCGCCGACGAGACGCAGGCGAAGCGACTCGAGGAACTCCCCGGCGGCGGTGTCGGCGACGTGCCGCTCACCCCGATCATGCGCGAGGTCCTCGGCTGGCCCGGCGGCTTCGACCGCTTCTCGCAGACCGTCGCCGTAACCCTCCCGGCCGACATCGACCGGGACGTGCTGACCCGCACCATCGGTGCGGTCGTCGACCATCACGACGCGCTGCGCTCGATCCTCGAACGCGATGCCGACGGAGAGGTGACCCTGCGGGTCCGCTCCGCGAGCACCGTGGACCCGGACGCCCTGCTGTCGCGGGTCGAGGTCGCGGCCGACGTCGACGACGCCGAGCTCACCGAGATCGCCTCCCGCGAACTCGATTCGGCGCTCGGAGCACTCGACCCGTTCGCCGGTTCGGTGCTGCGATTCGTGTGGTTCGACTTCGGCTCGGCCGAACGTCGCGGCGTGCTCCTCGTCGTCGCCCACCACCTGGTGATGGACGGCGTGTCGTGGCGCATCCTGCTGCCGGATCTCGGTCTGGCCTGGGGGCAGATCGTCTCCGGTGAGCAGCCGCGGCTCGAGGCCGTCGGGACGTCGTTGCGCCGCTGGGCCCACGGCCTCGTGGATGCCGCGGCACAGCGCCGGTCGGAACTGCCGCTGTGGGAACGGATCCTCGAGGGACCGGACCCGCTGCTCGGCGAGCGTCCCTTCGACCCCGCCGTCGACGTCACCTCCACCGTCGAACGCATCGAGATGAATCTCGACGCCGCGCAGACCGATGCACTGCTCACCACGGTGCCGGCCCTGTTCCGCGGCGGTGTCGCCGACGGTCTGGTGGCCGCGCTCGGACTGGCACTCGTGAGCTGGCGCCGCGACCGCGGCATCGAATCCTCCTCCGCCCTCGTGAAGTTCGAGGGTCACGGCCGTGAGGAATCCGTGGTGCCGGGCGCCGACCTGTCCCGGACGGTCGGCTGGTTCACCAGCGCCTACCCGGTGCGGGTCGACCTCGCCAGTGTGGACGTCGACGACGCCTTCGCCGGTGGAGCCGCGATGGGTGCGGCGGTCAAGGCCGTCAAGGAACAGCTGCTGGCCATTCCGGACAAGGGCATGGGCTTCGGTCTGCTGCGCTACCTCGATCCGGAATCGTCGGCACGACTCGCCGCCGTCGCACGCTCACCGCAGATCAGCTTCAACTACCTCGGTCGCGTGTCCTCCGCGGACGTGCCGGAGGAACTCGCCGAGATCGGCTGGGCCCCGACCGACGCGCTGGGACGCGTCGACGCCGCTCTCGACGCCGACATGCCCGCGAGCGCGGCGATCGACATCAACGCGATCGTCAACGACGGCGCGGACGGCCCGCAGCTCGGCGCGAACATCGCCTTCCCGGCGGGTCTGCTCGACCGCGAGGACGTCGACGAGTTCGTGCAGCATTGGCGGGCCGCCCTCGCGGCGCTCGTCACCCACGCCGCCGACCCCGCCGCCGGTGGGCTCACACCCTCCGACGTGCCGCTCGTGTCGGTCACGCAGGCCGATCTCGACCGCTGGCACGTGCGCTACCCGTCGCTGGCGGACGTGTGGCCGCTGTCGCCGCTGCAGTCCGGTCTGCTCTTCCACGCGTTGATGACCGGCGAGGACGACGTCGACGTCTACACGATGCAGGCCGTCCTCGATCTCGAGGGAGAGGTGGATCCCGAGCGGCTCCACCGCGCCGCGCAGGCACTGCTCGACCGGCACGCCAACCTGCGGACGGTCTTCGTGACCGACGCCGACGGCGACTCGGTGCAGCTCGTCCTCGACGACGTGCAGGTGCCGTGGCGCACCGTCGACCTGTCCGCCGAGGTCGCCGCGGACGGCGTCACCGCCACGGTGCCGTTCTGGAAGGACGAGGAGGCACGCCGCTTCGTCATGGACACCGGACCGCTCATGCGGTTCGTCCTCGTGCACCTCGGCGACGGCCGCTACCAGCTCGGCGTGACCACCCACCACGTGCTGGTCGACGGCTGGTCGATGCCACTGCTCATGCAGGACCTCATGGCCCTGTACGCGACGAGGGGAGAGGTGTCCCTGCTGCCGCGGGTGCGCTCGTACCGCTCCTTCCTCGAATGGGTCACCGCCCGCGACCGCGAATCCTCGCGTGAGGCGTGGGCGCAGACCTTCGCCGGCTTCGAGGAGCCGACGCTGCTCGCCCCGCAGACCCCACGCCATCCCGGACTGCAGGGCGACGACCGGGTGAAGGTCGAACTCGACGCCGAGCGACTGACCGCCGTCAGCGGCGCCGCCGCGCGCCTCGGTGTCACGGTGAACACGCTCGTGCAGGCCGCCTGGGGCGTGCTGCTCGGCCGCCTCACCGGTGCCGAGGACGTCGTCTTCGGCGCTACGGTCTCGGGTCGCCCCGCCGACCTGCCCGGTGTGGAGTCGATGGTCGGCCTGTTCATCAACACGCTGCCCGTGCGGGTCGCCTTCGATCCGGACGAGCCCGTCTCGGCGTTCCTCGAACGCCTGCAGGGCGAGCAGGCCGCACTGCTCGGTCACCACCATCTCGGACTCACCGAGATCCAGTCCGCGACGGGTCCGACCGTCGGCTTCGACACCCTCACAGTGTTCGAGTCGTACCCGCTCGACGAGGCAGCACTCGCGGAGCAGTCGGCGTCGATCGACGGCATGGCCGTGACCGGCGTGGGCACCCACGATGCGACGCACTACCCGCTGAGCCTGTTCGTGCACCTGCGCGCCGGTCTCGACGTCGAACTGCGTTACCAGCGGGCACTGTTCGATCGCGAACAGGCCGAGACGCTGGTGCAGCGTTTCGTGCGTGCCCTCGAATCGATGGCTGCCCGGCCGGAACTGCCGGTCGGTGAGATCGCACTCCTCGGTGAGGACGAACTCGACCGGATCCTGCGCGTGTGGAACGACTCGGATCACCGGTTGGACGAGAACGCACTGCTCACTTCGCGTTTCGACGGCCAGGTCGAACGCACACCGGACGCGGTCGCGCTCGTCTACGAGGGAGAGCAGCTCACCTACGCCGAGTTCGACGCCCAGGTCAATCGCCTCGCCCGGCACCTCATCGACCGGGGTGTCGGACCGGAATCGCTGGTCGGTCTCGCGGTCAGGCGCTCGACCGAACTGCTCGTCGGTATGTACGCCATCGTGCGCGCGGGTGGTGCCTGGGTTCCGATCGACCCGGATCATCCGGCCGATCGCACCCGCCACATCCTCGACACCGCCGACCCGGTGTGCATCGTGACCACCGCTCGCGACGAGTTCGAGGTGCCCTCGGGAATCGACGTTCAGGCGATCGAGATCGATCGCCTCGACCTCGCGGACGTCTCCGCCGCGCCGATCCGCGACGACGAGCGTCGCGGAATCCTGCGGCCCGACAACACCGCCTACGCGATCTTCACCTCCGGCTCCACCGGCCGGCCGAAGGGCGTCGCGGTGACGCATCGGGCGATCGTCAACCAGACCGAGTGGATGCTGCACGAATTCGAGATGACCTCGGAGGACGTGTACTTCCAGAAGACCGCGACGACCTTCGACGTGTCGTTGTGGGGCTTCTTCATGCCGCTGAGTGTCGGTGCGAAGCTCGTGATCGCCACCCCCGACGGGCACCGTGATCCCGCCTACCTGTCGGAGGTCATCGCCCGCGAGAAGGTCACCATCACGGACTTCGTTCCGTCGATGCTCACCGTCTTCGCGGCACACGCCGACGCGGACGAGTGCCGCACACTGCGCGACATCTTCGTCATCGGTGAGGCCCTACCGCCGGAGACGATCGACGGGGTGCGCCGGATCAGCTCCGCGGACATCGACAACCTGTACGGGCCGACCGAGGCCGCGGTCTCCGCGACCTACTGGCAGGCGCCGGCGACCGGAGCGGTCGACGTGGTGCCGATCGGTGTGCCCGAGTGGAACGTGCGTGCCTACGTGCTCGACGGGCGTCTGCGGCCGGTTCCGGTGGGTGTCCCGGGTGAGCTGTATCTCGCGGGCGTCCAGCTCGCACGCGGCTACGTCCGTCGCCCCGATCTCACCTCCGACCGGTTCGTCGCGAACCCGTTCGGCGAGGCCGGCGACCGCATGTACCGCACCGGAGACCTGGTCACCTGGAACTCCTCCGGAGAACTCGAATACATCGGACGCACCGACTTCCAGGTCAAGTTCCGTGGCCAGCGCATCGAACTCGGTGAGATCGAAACGGCGCTGCTGGCACACGAATCCGTGAACCAGGCCGCCGTTCTCGTTGCGCAGACCCCGACCGGCGATCAGCTCGCCGGGTATGTGGTCCCGGTGCCGGGACGAGATGTCGACACCGGCGAACTCGTCGAATTCGTCTCGGGGGCGCTGCCGTCGTACATGGTGCCCGCTGCCGTGGTCGTCCTCGACGAGTTCCCTCTCAACACCTCGGGCAAGCTCGACCGCAGGGCACTGCCCACTCCCACCTTCGAGGTACGTGAGTTCCGGGCGCCGAGAACTCCGATCGAGGAGATCGTGGCGTCGACGTTCGCCGACGTCCTCGGCGTCGAGCGGGTGGGTCTCGACGACGACTTCTTCGCACTCGGCGGCAATTCGCTGATCGCGACGCAGCTCGTCTCGCGGCTGGGTTCCGCGCTCGATACCCAGATTCCGGTGCGAGCGCTCTTCGAGGATTCCGGTGTCGAGGCACTGGCCGCGCACGTGGAGCAGCACGCCGGTTCCGGTGGGGCCGTCCCGTTGGTGAAGGTGGAGCGTCCCGGCCGGGTGCCGTTGTCGCTGGCGCAGCAGCGCATGTGGTTCCTGAACCGTTTCGATCCTGAATCGGCCGCCTACAACCTGCCGATGGCGCTGCGGTTGTCGGGCACCCTCGACATCCCGGCATTGCAGGCCGCGATTCGCGACGTCCTCGAACGGCACGAGGTGCTGCGCACCGCGTACCCGGAGACGGAGGACGGTGCCGTTCAGATCGTGCTCCCCACCGCCACTGTGGTGCCCGATCTCGATCCGGTCGTTACTACCTGGGATCGCGTCCCGGACCTCGTGCGCGAACTCGCGTACACGTCGTTCGACGTCACCTCCGAGGCTCCCGTCCGCGTCAGGTTGCTGAGCGTGGGAGACGACGAACTGATCCTCGCGTTCGTGGTGCACCACATCTCGGCGGACGGATCGTCGATGGGGCCGCTCACCCGCGACCTCGTCACCGCCTATGCCGCCCGATCCACGGGACGAGCGCCGGACTGGGCTCCGCTCCCCGTGCAGTACGCCGACTACGCGATCTGGCAGCGCAGGTACCTCGGCGACGAGAACGACCCGGAATCGCTCGCCGCCAAGCAGATCGAGTTCTGGAAGCACACCCTCAGCGGCCTGCCGGACCAGCTCGACCTGCCGAGCGACCGGCCGCGGCCGGCCGTGCAGTCCTACGCGGGCGGCAAGGTCGACTTCAGGATCGACGCAGAGCTGCACCGCGAGCTGGTCGCACTCGCGCGAGGCAGAGGCGCGACGTTGTTCATGGCTGTGCACGCAGCGTTCGCCGTCCTCCTCGCCAGGTTGTCGGGAACGGACGACATCGCCATCGGCACGCCGATCGCCGGGCGCGGTCGTCGCGAACTCGACGACCTCGTCGGCATGTTCGTCAACACGCTGGTGTTCCGCTCGACCGTGGACGGAGACCTGCCCTTCACCGCCCTCGTCGATCAGGCGCGGGAGCGCGACCTGCAGGCGTTCGCGAACGCCGACGTCCCGTTCGAACGGCTCGTCGATGTTCTCGAACCCGAGCGCTCCACGGCGCGGCATCCGCTGTTCCAGGTCGGCCTGTCGTTCCAGAACCTCGCGGCGACCAGCCTGGAACTGCCGGGTCTGACCGTCGCGGGAGTCGATGCAGACCTGCAGACCTCGCAGTTCGATCTGCATCTCGTCGCCACCGACCGGTACGACGAGAGCGGCGCCCCGGCCGGCATCGACAACGTGCTGACCTACGCCACCGATCTGTTCGACGAGGCCACCGTGCAGGGCATCGCACGACGCTTCGTCGGTCTGCTCGAGGCGATCGTCGCCGAGCCTTCACTGCCGGTCGGTGATCTCGAGATCCTGGACGACGCCGAACGGCTCCGGATCGTCGAGGAGTGGAACGACACCCTGCATCCGACGGATACGGCACTCACCCTCGTCGATCTGTTCGACGAACAGGTTCGCCGGGACCCGGCGGCGCCGGCGCTCGTGTCCGAATCCTCGTCGTTGTCCTACGGAGAATTCGACGGACGCGTCAATCGCCTTGCGCGGCACCTCGTTTCGCTGGGCGTCGGCCCCGAGACCACGGTTGCGCTGGCAATGCGCCGATCGGTCGAGTTGCTCATCGGTATGTACGCGGTGGCGAAGGCCGGTGGTGCCTACGTCCCGCTGGACCCGGACCAGCCGGCAGAACGCACCGGGTACATCCTGTCGGTGGCGAAACCGGTCGCGGTACTCGCCACCTCCCGCGACGACGTCGGCTCGGCGTTCGCCCCGTCCTCGACGATCGTCGAGATCGATACCGTCGATCTCGACGGACATGCCGACGCCCCGGTCACGGATGCGGATCGGCTCGCCCCGCTGCGTCCGGAGCACACCGCCTACGTCATCTTCACGTCCGGCTCGACGGGCCGTCCGAAGGGCGTTGCGGTCCCGCACCGGGCGATCGTGAACCAGATGCTCTGGAAGCGGACGGAATACGACCTCGGGCCGGACGACGCGCTGTTGCTGAAGACCGCTGCGACGTTCGACCTGTCGGTGTGGGAATTCTGGTCCGCGCTCGTCTCCGGCGGCCGCGTGGTGATCGCGTCTGCCGACGGTCACCGCGACCCCGAGTACCTGCATCGCCTGATGGTGTCCGAGTCGGTCACCACACTGCATGTGGTGCCGTCGATGCTGGACGCGCTCATGGCCTCGGTCGGAGGTCCTCTGACGGGATCGCTGCGCCGGGTGCTCGCCATCGGTGAAGCGCTGCCGGCCACGACCGCCGCGCGGTTCGCGACGGAGAATCCGGCGCGCCTCGACAACCTGTACGGCCCGACCGAGGCGGCGGTGTCGGTGACCAACCACACCGTCGACGGGGACGACGTCGTGAGCGTGCCCATCGGGTCCCCGCAATGGAACACGCGCGTGTACGTCCTCGACGACCGGTTGCGTGTGGTGCCGGTCGGTGTGCCGGGTGAGCTGTACCTCGCGGGTGAGCAGCTCGCACGGGGCTACCACGAGCGTCCCGATCTGAGCGCCGAGCGGTTCGTCGCCTCCCCGTGGGGCCGGGGCGAACGCCTGTACCGGACCGGTGACCTCGTGAAGTGGTCGGCGGACGGTGAATTGGAGTACCTGGGTCGCACCGACTTCCAGGTGAAGGTGCGCGGGTTCCGCATCGAACTCGGCGAGATCGAAGCGGCCGTGCGACGCCTGAGCGCGGTGCGCGACGCGGCGGTCCTCGTCCGCGAGGATGCGCTCGTCGGTCCGCGCGTGGTCGCGTACGTCGTCGGGCACAAGGATGCCGACGTCGACACCGACGCGATGATCGTCGAACTCGGCCGGACACTTCCGTCGTACATGGTGCCGTCCGCGTTCGTGGTGCTCGACGCGTTGCCGCTCAACGCCAACGGCAAGCTCGATCGCAGGGCTCTGCCCGAACCGGTCTTCGAGGCGACGGAGTTCCGGGCCCCCACCGGTGAGATCGAGCAGATCGTCGCCGACGTGTTCGCGGATGTCCTCGGAGCCGACAAGATCGGTGCCGACGACGACTTCTTCGCGCTCGGTGGTGACAGCATCGTCTCGATCCAGTTGGTGTCGCGGGCGAAGGCCCGGGGCGTCGCGTTCACTCCGCGTGACGTGTTCGAACGCCGCACGGTGGCCGGACTCGCCGAGGTGGCGACGAGGGTCGAGAGCGGTGTGCTGCGGCCTACCGAACTTCCGGGCGGTGGTGTCGGCGAACTCCCGCCGACACCGGTCGTACGGGACGTTCTCGAGCGGTCCGAACCTGCCGAACGTCTCGTGCAGGCCGTCGCCGTGACATTGCCGCGCGACGTCGAACGCGCGGGGCTCGAGCGAGCCGTCGGTGCTGTGATCGACCATCACGACGCGCTACGCATGGTCCTCGACCTCGGTATGGCCGGAGAACCCGTCCTGCGGGTCCGGGCAGCGGGCACCGTCGACCCGGCCGCGATCCTGGAGCGGGTGGAGGTCGCCGGTGAGCTCGCCGAGCCGGAGCAGGCGCGCGTCGTGAAGGACGCCGTCGATGCCGCCCTCGACCGGGTGGACGTGTCGAAGGGCTGCGCGGTCCGGTTCGTCTGGCTCGACTTCGGTACGGCCCGACCGGGTGTGCTCGCGATCCTGGCCCATCGTTTCGCGGTCGACGAGGAATCGTGGCGCATCCTGCTCACCGACCTCGCGCGGGCCTGGAAGCAGATTTCCGCCGGGGAGGCGCCGAGCCTCGAGCCGGTCGGCACGTCGTTGCGGCGGTGGACGCACGGACTCGTCGAGGCCGCTTCCGCGCGGCGCGACGAGCTGCCGATGTGGGAGCGGATGCTCGACGACGCGCTCGCCGAGCCGGCCGTTCTCCCGGCGGAGTCCGTCGTGGGCCCGGCGAGCGCGCGTGACCACGTCCGCATCTCCCTGTCCGCGAATCACACCGACGCGGTACTGAATTCGGTGCCGGCGCTGTTCCGCGGTGAGGTCGAGGACGGTTTGGTCGCCACCCTCGGTCTGGCGCTGGTGCGGTGGCGGCGGGACCGCGGTGTGCAGTCGTCGTCGGCGCTGGTGAGGATCGAGGATCACGGTCGTGAGGAGTCCGTGCTCCCGGGCGCGGATCTGTCACGCACCGTCGGTTGCTTCACCAGTGCCTATCCGGTGCGGCTGGATCTTGCCGGGATCGACGTCGACGAGGCGTTCGCCGGCGGTACTGCGATGGCACGTGCCGTCAAGGCCGTGAAGGAGCAGTTGCTGGCGCTGCCGGACAGCGGCGTGGGCTTCGGTCTGTTGCGTCATCTGGATCCGGAGTCGTCGGTGCGCCTGGGCTCGACGGGGCGAGCGCCGCAGGTCGGCTTCGGCTACCTGGGCCGGACGCCGTCGGATGTTCTCGAAGGTGAAACCGGCTGGACGCCGACCGACGAACTCGGTGACCTCCTTCCGGTAACGGGCTCGCTCACCGGGGCCGATCTCGACCTCCGCGCGTCCGTGTCCGGAGGCGACGATGCAAGGCTGGAGGTGCGCATCGAATTCGCGGCGGACCTGATCGAGCGTGCGGACGCCGACGAATTCGGCCGGCACTGGACCGAGGCTCTCGAGGCGCTCGCGCAGCATGCGGGGTCGTCGGATGCCGGGGGTCTCACCCCGTCCGATCTGCCGCTCGTCGATCTCACCCAGAACGAGATCGAGTCGTGGGAGCAGCGCTATCCGTCGTTGACGGACGTGTGGTCCCTGTCGCCGCTGCAGTCGGGGCTGTTGTTCCACGCGTCGCTGACGATCGACGAGCGGATGGATGTCTACACCATGCAGGCCGTGCTCGACCTCAAAGGCGAGGTCGACCCCGAGCGGTTGCAGGTGGCGGGGCAGGCACTGCTCGACCGGTATCCGAACCTGCGCGCCGCCTTCGTCACCGACGAGGACGGAGATTCGCTCCAGCTCGTCGTCGGCCGGATCGAGCTTCCGTGGCGGACGCTGGATCTGAGCGACGTCGCGGAAGAGCGCAGGGAACGCGAACTCGCCTCGGCGTTCGCCGACGAGCAGTCCCGGCGGTTCGACATGGCCACGGCACCGTTGATGCGGTTCCTGCTGGTGAAGTCGGCGCCGAGCCGGTACCACCTCGCGGTCACCGCGCACCACATCCTGCTGGACGGCTGGTCGATGCCACTGCTCATGCAGGACCTCATGGCCCTGTACGTGCTCCGGGGAGACTTCGCTGCGCTGCCGCCGGTGCGTTCCTACCGGGACTTCCTCGGATGGCTCGCCGAGCAGGACCAGGAACGGTCGCTCGACGTCTGGGCCGGGGCCCTCGAAGGAGTGGGAGATCCGACCGTCGTCGCGCCGACGGTCCGGGATCCGGAGAACGACACGATCTCCAAGGTCTCGGTCCTCGTCGACGCCGATCTCACCGCTCGCCTGAGTGCGCTCGCGGCGCAACTCGGGATCACGGTGAACACCCTCGTCCAGGCGGCGTGGGGCGTTCTCCTCGGGCGGACCGTCGGCAACGACGACGTGGTGTTCGGTGCGACCGTGTCGGGACGTCCGGCCGACCTGGCCGAAGTCGAGTCGATGGTCGGTCTGTTCATCAACACGCTGCCCGTTCGCGTGAAGGTCGATCCGGACGAGCAGGTTTCGGCGCTGCTGCGACGACTGCAGAGCGAGCAGGCAGAACTGCTCGATCACCACTACGTCGGGCTGTCCGACATCGAACGGCGGCTCGGGACCTCGGTCGCATTCGACTCGTTGGTGGTCTTCGAGTCGTACCCCGTCGACCGGGAATCCCTGGCCGAGGCGGCCGGATCGATCGACGGGATGACGATCACCGGAGTGGCAGTGAAGGACGCCACTCACTACCCGATCACCCTCATGACGGTCGCCGACACGCAGATCGACCTGACCTTCAAGTACCTGGAGCGGTTCTTCGCCGAGCCGGAGGTCAGGAACATCTCGGAGCGGCTGGTGCGCGTGCTCGACGCGTTCGCCGCCGATCCGGAGTCGGCGGTCGGCGACATCGACCTCGTCGATGCAGAGGAACTCGCCCGTATCGTCGCCGAGTCCGGACCGTCCACCGCGGCGGTGGACACCGGCGCGCGGACGCTGGCCACTGTCTTCGCCGAGGTGGTCGAGGAGGATCCGGCGGCGCCGGCGCTCTCGCTCCCGGCCGATCCGGAGATCGGCGGTGAGGGGACGGAGATCGCCTACCGGGAACTCGACGCACGGTCGTCCCGCCTGGCTCGGCTGCTCATCGGCCGCGGCCTCGGCACCGGCGATGTGGTCGCGGTCGCGATCCCACGCTCGGTGGAGTCCGTGGTCGCCCAGTGGGCGGTGGTCAAGACCGGTGCCGCGATCGCACCGGTCGATCCCACCCGCGTCGACGGGCAGCTGCCCGCCGGAGCCGCTCTGGGACTGACGGTCGCCGGTACCGCGGCGAACGGTACGGACGGCTGGCTGGTCGTCGACGAGCCCGGTGTGCGGGACGAGCTGGCTGCGCAGACGGCGGATCCGGTGACCTACGCCGACCGGTTGCGTCCGGTCGGCTCGGCGGACCCGGCGCTCGTGCTGCCCTCGCGTACGTTCACGAACGTCGAACTGGTCGAGAGGATCGGCACGCTGCGGGATCGGTACGAACTGACCTACGAGTCGCGCAGCCTCGCGGTGGGCGGTGTCGAGATCGAGGCGGTGGCGCTCGAACCGCTGGTCGTCACGGCGACCGGTGCCGTCGTGGTGGTCGTGCCCGAGGGCGCGTCGTCGGGTACGGCACTGGACAGCGTGCTCTACAACGAGTGGGTCACCCACGTGCACCTGCCCGAGGCGTCGCTGAGCACGCTCGAACCCGGGTCGCTCGAGGACCTCGCGGCCGTCGTCGTGGTGGACGACGCCCCCGACGGGTTGCTCGAGGAGTGGGGCGCGGCACACCGCCTGTACCGGCTCGCTGACCTGGACTGACGACGTGGTGGGGCCGCTTCGGGTGGCCCCACCACCTCGGCGGACGAGTCCCCGCGGGATGCGCCGGTAACGTCGGGAGTGGTCGGAGAGATGAACCCCATGGGGTTACTACCGAGTAAGTTCGCCCGTCTCCGGCGGGTGACTATGCTTGCTCGGTTCGCAGACGCGGCCGTTGGGATCGAAAGCGAAGGGTATGGGCTTTTTCATGCGTTCACGACACGATGGCAGCTCGAACGGGGCCTCTCCGGTGAACGCATCCTCTTCGTCCGATTTCCCTTCGGAGACGCAGCCTCGCGAGACGCAGGACGGTGCCCGCAGCCGGGCACCGCGCCCCGAACGTGCACCCCGTCCCGAACGCGCGCCCCGGCCCGAGCGCGCACCCCGCCCCGAACGTGGCTCACGCCCCGAGCGCGCTGCGCGCCCGGCGCGCGGCGAGCGCGCCCGTGGTCGTCGGGGTGTGTTGTTGCCGCAGTTGTTGGTGTCGGCGGTGGAGTCGGCCGGTGATGCGGTGGCGGTGGTGGAGGGTTCTCGGTCGTTGTCGTATCGGGAGCTCGATGCGGTGTCGTCGCGGTGGGCGCGGTGGTTGATCGGTCGTGGGGTGGGGCCGGGGGATGCGGTGGTGGTGGCGGTGCCGCGGTCGCTCGAGTCGGTGGTGGTGTTGTGGGCGGTGGCGAAGTCGGGGGCGACGTTCGTGCCGGTGGATCCGGGTTATCCGGCCGAGCGGGTGCAGTTCATGGTGGCCGATTCGGGTGCGGTGTTGGCGTTGACGGTGTCGTCGGTGGCGCAGGTGGTGGCCGAGGCGGCGGGGTCGGTGCCGGTGGTGGCGGTCGACGAGGTGTCGGTGGCTGCGCGGGTGGGGCAGTTGTCGTCGCGTCCGGTTTCGTATGCGGATCGGGTGCGTTCGCTCGAGCTGTCGGATGCGGCGTGGATGATCTATACCTCGGGGTCGACGGGGCGGCCGAAGGGTGTGGTGGTTTCGCATGCCGGTATCGGTGGGGTGATGTCGGCCGAGCGTGAGCATTTCGGGGTCGATGGCTCCTCGCGGGTGTTGCATGTGTGTTCGCCGAGTTTCGATGTGTCGTTGCTCGAGTTGGGGGTGGGGTTCTCGGCGGGGGCGACGGTGGTGGTGGCGCCGGCGGGGGTCGGTGGTGGTCCGGATCTGGCGGATGTGATTGCGTCGCAGTCGGTGTCGCATGTGTTCATGACGCCGGGTGCGTTGGGGTCGATGGATCCTGCGGGCTTGGACGATCTGCGTGTGGTGGTCGTGGCGGGTGAGTCGTTCACCCCGGATCTGGTGCGGCGGTGGTCGGTGCCGGGTCGGCGGCGGTTCTTCAATGCCTATGGTCCGACGGAGACGACGATTCTGGCGACCTCGTCGGCGGAGCTGGTGCCCGATGCGCCGGTGGTGATCGGGTCGGCGATCGCGGGGGTGGGCGCGTTCGTGCTCGATGAGCGGTTGCGTCCGGTGCCCGAGGGTGTGGTCGGTGAGTTGTATGTGGCCGGGGCGCAGGTGGCGCGAGGCTATCACGGTCGGTTCGGGTTGACCGCGGCGCGGTTCGTGGCCGATCCGTTCACCCCGGGTGGCCGGATGTATCGGACGGGGGATCTGGTGCGTCGCGGCGGCGATGGGGTGTTCGAGTATGTGGGGCGCAGTGATTTCCAGGTCAAGATCCGGGGGTTCCGGATCGAGCTGGGGGAGATCGATGCGGTGTTGTCGTCGGTGCCGGGGGTCGGTTTCGCGGTGACGGTGGGGGCGGCGTTGGCGTCGGGGGAGTCGGCGTTGGTGTCGTATGTGGTGCCCGAGGCGGGGGCGGTGCTCGATCCGGCGCAGGTGCGGGCGTCGGTGGGGGAGGTGTTGCCCGGTTATATGGTGCCGTCGTCGGTGACGGTGCTCGACGAGGTGCCGCTCACGCCGGTGGGGAAGGTCGATCGGGCGGCGTTGCCGGCGCCGGTGTTCGAGGTGGCCGAGTATCGGGCGCCGCGGACGCCGGTGGAGATCGCGGTGGCCGAGGAGGTCGCGCAGGTTCTGGGGGTCGAGCGGGTCGGGTTGGACGATTCGTTCGTCGATCTCGGTGGTAATTCGTTGGCGGCGACGCGGTTGGTGGCGCGGTTGTCGGCGCGGTTGGGGTATCGGGTGGCGGTGCCGGTGGTGTTCGAGGCGTCGTCGGTGCAGGAGTTGGCGGCCCGTCTCGACACCGACACCGCCGGTGCCGGGGTCGGGAGTGTGGTGTTGGCGGCGCGGCAGCGTCCGGATCGGGTGCCGTTGTCGTTGGCGCAGCAACGCATGTGGTTCCTCAACCGGCTCGAACCGCATTCCGCCGTGAACAATATCCCTGTGGCCATTCGTCTTTCGGGACGTCTGGACGTCGATGCGCTGCAGGCAGCAGTCTCCGACGTCGTGGAACGTCACGAATCGCTCCGCACCGTCTACCCCGAGATCGACGGTGTCGGCTACCAGCAGGTGCTGCCCGCCGCGGACGCGGTCGTCGAGGTCCGTCCCGAGACCGTCGGGGCCGACGAGGTCCCGGCCCGGGTCGCCGAAGCGGTCACTACCGGCTTCGATGTGACGCAACAGGTTCCGATCCGAGTGCGCCTGTTCGCCGTGGCCCCGGACGAGCACGTGCTCGTCGTCGTGGTGCACCACATCTCCGCCGACGGCTACTCGATGGGGCCGCTGACCCGCGACGTGGTGACGGCCTACGCCGCGCGTGTCGCGGGCGGGGAACCCGGATGGGCACCGCTCGAGGTGCAGTACGCGGACTACACACTCTGGCAGCGCGAGGTCCTCGGCGAGGAGTCCGACCCCGAGTCGCTCATGGCGCGCGAGACGGACCTCTGGACGCGGACCCTCGCGGATCTGCCCGAAGAGGCGACGCTGCCGTCCGATCGTCCCCGGCCGGCCGTCGCGAGCTATCGGGGTGCCTCGCACCGCCTCACCCTCGACGAGCGGGTCCGCGCAGCGATCGCCGATCTCGCCCGCCGCAGCGGCGCAACGGAATTCATGGTCGTCCACGCCGCGCTCGCCGTGCTTCTCGCCCGGCTCGGCGGTAACGACGACATCACCATCGGTACTCCCGTCGCCGGCCGTGGCGACGCCGCGCTCGACGATCTGGTGGGCATGTTCGTCAACACCCTGGTGCTGCGTACACCCGTCGAACCCCAAGCGTCCTTCGGCGACTTCCTCGACTCGGTGCGCACGACCGACCTCGAGGCGTTCACCCACGCCGACGTGCCGTTCGAGCGGCTCGTCGAGGTGCTCGATCCACCTCGTTCGCAGGCGCGCCACCCACTCTTCCAGGTGATGCTCACCTTCCAGAACATGCCGGTCTCGCAGCTGGAACTGCCCGAGCTGACCGTCTCCGGTATCGACTTCGACGCGCAGGTCGCCAAGTTCGACCTGCAGGTCACCGTCGCGGATGTCGTCGACGCCGCCGGCGATCCCTCCGGTCTCGTGGTGGAATTCAACTACGCCACCGAACTGTTCGACCCGCAGACCGTCGCCGCTGTCGCAGAACGGTTCTCGCGGATCCTCGAGGCGGTCACCACCGATCCGCGCATCCCGGTCGGCGACGTGCCGCTCGTCACCGACGATGAGCTCGACCGCATCCTTACCGAGTGGAACACGCTCGGCGAATCCGTCCCGGTCGTCGAACCGGCCACGCTGTCTGCGCGTTTCGACGCGGCCGTCCGCACCCACACCGCGAATGCCGCGGTGACTCACGGGGAGACGACCCTCACGTACGCCGAACTCGGTGCCCGCGCGAACCGGATCGCACGCCGGCTCGTCGGCGCAGGCGTCGGACCGGGCACTCTCGTCGCGGTGGCCCTGCCGCGGACCGAGAACCTCGTGGTCGCTCTCACCGCGGTCGTGCTCTCCGGCGGCGCCTACCTGCCGATCGACACCGCTCACCCGCAGGACCGTGTGCGGTACATCCTCGACCAGGCACGGCCCCGCGTGATCCTCACCTCGGATGCACTCGGAGACGAGCCCGGAGCGGAGGCGTTGCGCGGCAGCGGAATCGAGATGCTCGATGTCGTCGCCGCACAAGACGACGCCTCGGTCTCGGCCGATCCGCTCACCGACGCCGACCGGATCGCATCGCCGCAGCCGGACGATCTCGCGTATGTCATCTTCACCTCCGGTTCCACCGGCCGCCCCAAGGGCGTCGCCGTCACACACCGGAACGTGCTGACCCTCTTCGCCAACGCCGAACCCCGCTTCGGCTTCGGCCCGGACGACGTGTGGACGCTGTTCCACTCCTACGCCTTCGACTTCTCGGTGTGGGAGCTGTGGGGACCGCTGCTGTACGGGGGCCGGCTCGTCGTCGTCGACTACCTCACCTCCCGGTCACCCGAGCTGTTCGCGCAGCTCGTGCGCCGCGAGGGCGTCACGGTGCTCAACCAGACGCCGTCGGCGTTCTACCAGTTCGACGAGGCCGATCGCACTCTCGCGGCCGACACAGCACCGCTCGCGCTGCGCTACGTCGTCTTCGGCGGTGAGGCACTCGACCCCGCCCGGCTCGCGGACTGGTTCGATCGTCACCCCGCCGGCCCACAACTGGTGAACATGTACGGCATCACCGAGACCACGGTGCACGTGTCGTACCAGCCCATCGACCGCGCCCTCGCGAAGGCCGGTGCCGCCAGCGCGATCGGACGGTCGCTTCCCGGACTGGACGCCTACGTCCTCGACCGGCGCCTGCATCCCGTGCCCGCCGGCGTGCCGGGCGAGCTGTACATTTCCGGCGACCAGCTATCCCGCGGATATCTCGGACGTCCCGACCTGACGGTCGCGCGCTTCGTCGCGAACCCCTTCGGTCGAGGTCGCCTCTACCGCACCGGCGACATCGCGCGGTGGAACGGTGAAGGCATCCTCGAATACGCGGGTCGCAGCGACTCGCAGGTCCAGCTCCGCGGCTTCCGCATCGAACTGGGCGAGATCGAGTCGCAGCTGCTGCAGGCTCCGGGTGTCGCACAGGCCGTCGCCATGGTCCGGGACGACGGACTCGGCGAACGTCTCGTCGGTTACGTCGTCGCCCGCACCGGTGAGACCGTCGACGCGGCCGCGGTGCGCGCGCACGCGTCCGAATTCCTCACGGGGTACATGGTTCCCGATGTGGTGACCGTGCTCGACGAACTCCCGCTCACGGTGAACGGCAAGCTCGACCGTCGCGCTCTCCCCGTGCCCCGCATCGACATCGACGCCGATCGTTTCCGCGAACCCGCCACCGAATCCGAACGGATCGTCGCGCAGGTCTGGAGCGAGGTACTGGGCATCGAACGCGTCGGCGCCGACGACTCGTTCTTCGACCTCGGCGGTAACTCCCTCGTCGCGACGCGGGTCGTCGCGCGCATCAACGAGGCGACCGGAGCGAGCCTGGCCATCCGCGAACTGTTCGAGGATCCCACCGTCGCGGGTCTGGCGGCGCGCGTCGACGCCGGCGGGTCCGATCGGGCCGTGCCGGAGCTCGTCGCACGGCCGCGTCCCGATCGCATCCCCCTCTCGCTCGCGCAGCAGCGCATGTGGGTGCTCAACCAGCTCGACCCGGGCTCCGCGACCTACAACATCCCGCTCGCCATCCGGCTGCGGGGCGCACTCGACATCGATGCGCTGACCGCGGCGGTGCGCGACGTCGTCGAGCGGCACGAGACGTTGCGCACCGTCTACACGCAGGACGAGCAGGGCCCGTTCCAGAAGATCCTGGATGCGGAGTCGATGCCGCCGCTCGAGGTGGTCCGCGTGGCCTCCGAGCAGGAGGCTTTCGAGGCCGTGGTCGAGGTCGCCTCGCAGGGATTCGACGTGTCCTCCGAGCCACCCGTGCGCGGTCGCCTCGTCTCGATCTCCGCCGGCGGTAGTGCAGGTTCGGTCGTCTCCGACGATCATGTCCTCGCGCTCGTGGTGCACCACATCTCGGCCGACGGCGCCTCGCTCGTGCCGTTGGCCCGCGACCTCATGGAGGCCTACGTCGCCCGGCTGTCCGGTTCGCGACCCGACCGCCCGCCGCTCGAGGTGCAGTACGCGGACTTCGCGGCGTGGCAGCAGGAGACCTTCGGCGACGCCGAGAACCCCGATTCGCCGGCGGGCAGGCAGCTCGCCTACTGGAAGCAGCAGCTGGCCGGGGTACCGGACCTGCTCGACCTGCCCACGGACCGGCCGCGCCCCGCGGTACCGAGCCTGCGCGGGGCCACGGTCTTCACCGAGGTCGACGCGTCGACCCGGCAGCGGCTCGAGGCGCTGGCGACCGAGAACCGTGCGTCGTTGTTCATGGTCGTCCACGCCGCGCTCGCCGTGCTGCTCGCGCGGATGAGCGGTTCGCGGGACGTCGTCGTGGGAACCGCCGTCGCGGGACGCGGCTCGCGGGTGCTCGACGACATCGTCGGCATGTTCGTGAACACACTCGCCCTGCGCACGGACGTCGATCCGGGCGCGCATTTCGCCGACATTCTCGAACAGGCACGCACCGCCGATCTCGAAGCGTTCGCGCACGCCGACATCCCGTTCGAGCGCATCGTCGACGAGGTCGTCGCCACCCGGTCGCCGGCACGTCATCCCGTCTTTCAGACGATGCTCTCGTTCCAGAACCTCGAACCCGCCCGGCTCGAACTGCCCGAGCTCACGGTGGAAGCACTCGATTCGGGGGTGCTCGCCGCGAAATTCGACCTGCAGGTGACCGTGGAGCCGCTCGCCGACGACGACGGCATGCGGATCGCGCTCACCTACGCCGTCGATCTCTTCGACGAGACGACGGCGCAGGCACTCGCGCAACGCTTCGTGACGGTCCTCGACGCCGTTGCCGCGGATCCCGGTTCGGTGGTCGGCGACATCGAGGTCCGGACCGAGACCGAGCGCGAGGCGGCAACCACCCCGGTCGCCGCTCCGGTGCGGGAAACCGCTCTCGAGACGGTCGACCGGACCGTCGTCCAGGAGTTGCAGATCGCGGTCGAGTCCGATCCCGAGGCGCCCGCCGTGGTGGTGGGCGACACCGAACTCGGCTTCGTCGACGTCGAGCGCCGGTCGTCGCAGTGGGCCCGGTACCTCATCTCCCGCGGAGCGGGTCCGGGTCGCACCGTCGCCGTCGACCTTCCGGTCGGTCCCGACCTGATCGTTGCGGTGTGGGCCGCCGTCAAGACGGGAGCCGCCGTCACGGTCGACCCCACGGTCACTGCCGACCACGTGCTGACCACCCTCGCACGCAGCGACGATCTGCGGTCGTCGGTCGCGGGGACGTTCGTCGACGATCCGGAGACGCTCGCCCTCGTCGCCGAGCAGCCGACCCGCTCGATCGCGTACACCGACCGTTCCGGTGTCCTCGGCCCCGACGACACGGCCGTCCGGACGAGTGAACTCGATCTCACCCACGGTGCGGTCGTCGCGGCGCTGCGGCGCGGCCGGAAGGACCTCGATCTGACCTACGAGTCGCGGGTCCTTCTCGCCGGTTCCCGCCTCGACCAGTGGACGGTCTTCGCCGTCCTGGCCGCGGCGATCACCGGTGCCGTCGTCGTTCCCGCCGGTCCCGACCATGACCCGGGCATCCTCGTCGACGAGGAGTGGGTGACCCACGGCTTCGTTCCGGCCGACGAACTCGCCGCTCTGCCCGACACCGAGGACCTCGTGGCGGTCGTCGTCACGGACGGGCCTGCGCACGACGGTGCGGAGCTCTCCGCCGGTCTCGCCGGCAAACTTTCCGACCTGCGTTCCCCCTGGGTCCTGCAGGAATGATTGCGGAAAGGTAACTTTACTTACCGGCCGAGTTCGTTCGGGGCGTCCACGGCCGGAAGGAGAGCTGTTCCGTGTTGCACAGAGGTCTTGTCGGGGGCCGAGCACGCTCGGGGACGCGCACACGGATGGGGAACCCGCCCAATGAGGGCACGGAGCCAAGATCGTGCTCGCCGTGGGAAGTCGAGTGAGCGTAGCTCGATGCGGGCCCGGGTGAGTCCGTGGCCGGCTGATGACGACGGAATTAACGTTGACGGTGTCCGCCCTACGGGGCACCCGGTGAGTAGGATGGTTGCCGCAGCGGCGCGCCGGCGTGGTCGCGATCGTCCCGGAACCGAAAGGACCGGAATACCGCTTCCATGGAGCTCGGGACAAGTAGGTGACGAATGATCTGTGCCTGCTTACGGACTTGGGACACCGGCGGGAGGGAAGATCTTGAGTTCGTCTCATTGCTGAGGATCGAATGTGATGAAGACAACCGCTCTCGAAAAGAATAGCGGTCTTCATGGCGAAACATTTGTGATGCAAGTATGCGTCGTCGGCTTGTCCGGTATTTTCCTGTTCTCCGCGGGACAAGTTGCCGCTACGATGGCAAACCATGATCCCATACATGCGTAGAGTGTTATCGGACCGATTTATGCCGCATCGCGAAGGCATCAGGACTTTTTGGTGGCGGCGCATGGGACTTGTTACCGACAGGCCGAATTTTGGTGACGAGCTCACATCCGGAATCGTCCATGGACTCGCCGGAGTTACGTGCACTTGGGCTCACCCCAAACGGAGTGAATTCATCGGTGCCGGGTCCATCCTGGAAATGGTGCAGGGCGCGGGTGCGCCAAGTGGGCTGAAGGTATGGGGTTCGGGATTCATGGCTAGCGGCACTGCGGGGGGGAGAAATTGGGATCATCCCGATTTCGATTTCTATGCGGTTCGGGGAGAACTCACTCTCTCACGTATCCGTCCGGTCCGAGATGTAGCCCTCGGTGACCCTGGCCTACTTGCCAGTAGAGTCTACCCCCGCTCACCGGTAGTGACTGGAAAGGTTGGTCTTGTCTACCATTATGTGGATGAGAAAGACGAGGTTGTACGAGCCCTCGCGCAACAGGGGCGCGTCGCACTTATCGACCCGTCCAGAGAACCCCGCGATGTCATTGCCGACATTACTGAATGTGAGTTCATCTTCTCGACGAGTCTTCACGGCCTTATTGTCGCCGATTCGTTCGGCATCCCGAATGCTTGGATCGCGCTGAGTGGCCGGATCGGTGGTGGTCGGTACAAGTTCGAGGACTACTATTCCGCCTTCGGTGGGACCGCAACACAGTACGATGCTGATCTCGTCTGGGATCCGGAGGCTGTGGAGGACCTGAAAAGGGGATATTGTGCTGTTCCAAATCTGAAAGAAATTCAGAGCAGGCTGATTCGAGCAATACCGTACCTGTAATGTTACATCGTAGAATCTCTATCACCGACGGGCAATGCTCTCGCCCCGCCACCAAGGCCGCGGATGCGTGATATTGACGAATGACTCTTGTACAGCGGAAGAAAAATTGCGTGAACAAGCATGTTCGCGATGAGTAGAAGACGCAAACCCAGATAGTCGTGTCCGTGGCGCACGAAAGTTCTCTTTGTCGCTCTCGTATATGAGAGGTAATCCTTCAAACTGCTATTTCCTCTACGTCCGGAAACCGAAAGGAGCATATCCGCTGCTTGACCGAGCTGAAATCCATGCTTCAAGAGGCAGAGGGAAAGATCGACGTCCTCATGGACGTCCCTAGATACGGCCGTGCTGTTCTCCACGGTCTCCCAAGCGCTTCGACGAATGGCCATATTAGCACCAGACAATACAACGACTGGGCGCGATCCTTTTGAGCGCCAGCGCCTTGAGAAACGATCGAAAATCGTGCGTTGCAAGCCGGCTACGGGCGACTCATATAGATATGATAGTCCTGTCACTGCAGCATACCCTGGTTGTTCCCGGAAGAATTCGTGAATCGCCCTAGCCCACGAATTGCCCACGATCGTATCGGCGTCTACGCGCGCTATTATGTCACCCGAAGTGGCGTTGAATCCCGCATTCCGGGCATGCACCACTCCCGGTGTCTGTTCCGAGATGACAGCAAACTTCTCAAAACGGTCACGGAAGAGCATTGCAATATCGCGCGTGCGATCGGTCGAATTGTTGTCGACAACCACAACTTCGTCAATCCATTCACGGTTGTGCGCGAGGGTCGACAGGCATTTCCGGATATACCGTTCCTCGTTGTAAGCGGGCACTACAACAGAGAGGGTTACTCGGCTCATGGCGATCTACGCTACCCATGAAGCGGAGTCCACGCTGGACAGGTGGAGCTGAGTGTAAGATATGTCACTTTAGAATTCCTTAGGGTGGCTCTGCCGTCGCCGTGCTATAATCCGCTGTTTTCGGGTCATATTCGCGTGTTGACGCTGCGGTCCTGCAGGATCTGTTCTCGGCCGGTAACTTTCTTTGCGACCAGGGACGTCGGGGTGCCTCGGTCGGGAGGAGTTTGATACGTGACGCACGCGAAATCCGACCAGGAAGGACCACGGTTCGGAAGAGTGACAGCGCCCGGTTCAGGCAGGGTTCGAACCCCAGTTTCGAGCCGTTCCAATCGACGTAGTGGTCGTCGGGGTGTGTTGTTGCCGCAGTTGTTGGTGTCGGCGGTGGAGTCGGCCGGTGATGCGGTGGCGGTGGTGGAGGGTTCTCGGTCGTTGTCGTATCGGGAGCTCGATGCGGTGTCGTCGCGGTGGGCGCGGTGGTTGATCGGTCGTGGGGTGGGGCCGGGGGATGCGGTGGTGGTGGCGGTGCCGCGGTCGCTCGAGTCGGTGGTGGTGTTGTGGGCGGTGGCGAAGTCGGGGGCGACGTTCGTGCCGGTGGATCCGGGTTATCCGGCCGAGCGGGTGCAGTTCATGGTGGCCGATTCGGGTGCGGTGTTGGCGTTGACGGTGTCGTCGGTGGCGCAGGTGGTGGCCGAGGCGGCGGGGTCGGTGCCGGTGGTGGCGGTCGACGAGGTGTCGGTGGCTGCGCGGGTGGGGCAGTTGTCGTCGCGTCCGGTTTCGTATGCGGATCGGGTGCGTTCGCTCGAGCTGTCGGATGCGGCGTGGATGATCTATACCTCGGGGTCGACGGGGCGGCCGAAGGGTGTGGTGGTTTCGCATGCCGGTATCGGTGGGGTGATGTCGGCCGAGCGTGAGCATTTCGGGGTCGATGGCTCCTCGCGGGTGTTGCATGTGTGTTCGCCGAGTTTCGATGTGTCGTTGCTCGAGTTGGGGGTGGGGTTCTCGGCGGGGGCGACGGTGGTGGTGGCGCCGGCGGGGGTCGGTGGTGGTCCGGATCTGGCGGATGTGATTGCGTCGCAGTCGGTGTCGCATGTGTTCATGACGCCGGGTGCGTTGGGGTCGATGGATCCTGCGGGCTTGGACGATCTGCGTGTGGTGGTCGTGGCGGGTGAGTCGTTCACCCCGGATCTGGTGCGGCGGTGGTCGGTGCCGGGTCGGCGGCGGTTCTTCAATGCCTATGGTCCGACGGAGACGACGATTCTGGCGACCTCGTCGGCGGAGCTGGTGCCCGATGCGCCGGTGGTGATCGGGTCGGCGATCGCGGGGGTGGGCGCGTTCGTGCTCGATGAGCGGTTGCGTCCGGTGCCCGAGGGTGTGGTCGGTGAGTTGTATGTGGCCGGGGCGCAGGTGGCGCGAGGCTATCACGGTCGGTTCGGGTTGACCGCGGCGCGGTTCGTGGCCGATCCGTTCACCCCGGGTGGCCGGATGTATCGGACGGGGGATCTGGTGCGTCGCGGCGGCGATGGGGTGTTCGAGTATGTGGGGCGCAGTGATTTCCAGGTCAAGATCCGGGGGTTCCGGATCGAGCTGGGGGAGATCGATGCGGTGTTGTCGTCGGTGCCGGGGGTCGGTTTCGCGGTGACGGTGGGGGCGGCGTTGGCGTCGGGGGAGTCGGCGTTGGTGTCGTATGTGGTGCCCGAGGCGGGGGCGGTGCTCGATCCGGCGCAGGTGCGGGCGTCGGTGGGGGAGGTGTTGCCCGGTTATATGGTGCCGTCGTCGGTGACGGTGCTCGACGAGGTGCCGCTCACGCCGGTGGGGAAGGTCGATCGGGCGGCGTTGCCGGCGCCGGTGTTCGAGGTGGCCGAGTATCGGGCGCCGCGGACGCCGGTGGAGATCGCGGTGGCCGAGGAGGTCGCGCAGGTTCTGGGGGTCGAGCGGGTCGGGTTGGACGATTCGTTCGTCGATCTCGGTGGTAATTCGTTGGCGGCGACGCGGTTGGTGGCGCGGTTGTCGGCGCGGTTGGGGTATCGGGTGGCGGTGCCGGTGGTGTTCGAGGCGTCGTCGGTGCAGGAGTTGGCGGCCCGTCTCGACACCGACACCGCCGGTGCCGGGGTCGGGAGTGTGGTGTTGGCGGCGCGGCAGCGTCCGGATCGGGTGCCGTTGTCGTTGGCGCAGCAACGCATGTGGTTCCTCGGACGATTCGATTCCTCTGCGGCATACAACATTCCGATCGTCGTCCGGCTGACCGGAGATCTCGACGCCGCGGCGATGCAGGCGGCGGTCCGCGATCTCGTCGCTCGGCACGAGACACTCCGCACCGTCTACCCCGAGATCGACGGTGTCCCGGTGCAGGAGGTCCTCCCGATCGAGGCGTTCCTGCCGGATCTCCTGCCGGTCGAAGTCGATCCCGACGCCGTGCGGTCCGAGGTCGACGCCGTCCTTTCGACCCGATTCGACGTCACCCGTGAGGTTCCGGTCCTGGCCCGACTGCTGCGGTGCAGTAGCAGTATCGAAAACGACAGTGATGCAACGGAACACGTGCTCGTCGTGGTCGTCCACCACATCGCCGCCGACGGAGCGTCGCTCGCGCCGCTGACCCGCGACCTCGCCGCCTTCTACGCCGCCCGCGCGACCGGGACCACGGCCGAGTTGCCGCCGCTGGCCGTCCAGTACGCGGATTACGCACTGTGGCAACGGGATGCGCTCGGTGATGCATCCGACCCGGAATCGGTCGCCGCGCGGCAACTCGACTACTGGCGGCGCGCCCTCGACGGGTTGCCCGACCAGCTCGATCTGCCCACCGACCGTCCCCGGCCGACCGTGCAGTCGCACCGCGGGGGCAGTGTCGACGTCGAGGTCGACGCCCACGTCCACGAGCAGTTGCGCGAACTCGCCGCGCGTCACGGTGCGACCCCGTTCATGGTCGCCCAGGCCGCCTTCGCGGTGATGCTCGCCCGGTTGTCGGCGACGCGCGACATCGCCATCGGCACCCCCGTCGCCGGGCGCACCGATCCGCTGCTCGACGACCTCATCGGCATGTTCGTCAACACCCTCGTCTTCCGGACCGTCGTGGACCCCGCCGAATCCTTCGACGAACTCCTCGACCGCAGTCGCGCGACGGTGCTGGAGGCCTTCGACCACGCCGACCTGCCGTTCGAGCGGCTCGTCGAAGCGCTCGATCCGGCCCGATCCCTGGCACGGCACCCGCTCTTCCAGGTGGGCCTGTCGTTCCAGAACCTCGCACCGTCCCGGCTCGACCTTCCCGGTCTGTCCGTCGAGAGTCTGGTCCCCGACACTCGTATCTCGCAGTTCGACCTGCATCTGCTCGTCGGCGAACGCGTCGACCAGGACGGGCGGTGCGGCGGGCTGGCGGGTCGGCTCACGTATGCGGCCGACCTGTTCGACGAGGAGACCGCCCGCTCGTTCTCGTCCATGTTCACGCGCGTGCTCGCCGCACTCGTGGACTGCCCGTCACGTCCCGTCGGCGATGCCGACATGATCGGAGAGGACGAGCGGACCAGGCTGCTCGACATCGGCAGGGGAAAGTACCGCCGGTCGGACGCATCCGTCCTTCCCGATCCGTTCCGGGCGCACGCCGATCGTCGCCCCGATGCGATCGCCCTCGTTCACGAGGGAACGTCGGTGTCCTACAGGGAATTCGACGAGCGTGTGAACCGGTGTGCGCGTGCGCTGATCGCGGCCGGTGTCGGCCCCGAGACCCGGGTCGGCCTCATGATCGGACAATCCGTCGAGTTGGTCGTCGCGATGTACGCGGTGTCCGTCGCCGGCGGAGCTTACGTTCCGCTCGACCCCTCCCTGCCACCCGGACGCATCGCGCAGATCGTCGCGGCCGCCGAACCCGCCGTCGTCGTACGTGTGGGTGGGGCGTCCGCAGCCGTCGATCTCGGCGGTGCCGCGGTGATCGACGTCGACGATCCGGCCCATGCCGGACTGTCCGCAGCGCCGGTGACCGATGCCGAACGGCTCGCCCGGCTGCGACCGGAGAACATCGCGTACGTCCTGTTCACCTCCGGTTCGACGGGGGTCCCCAAGGGTGTTGCGGTCACCCATCGTGCGGTCACCAATCAGATGTGTTGGCTGCGAGAGCGATTCGACCTCGGACCCGACGACGTGTCGGTCCTGCACACCCCGGCGACCTTCGACCTGTCGGTCTGGGAGTTCTGGGGCTGGTCGACGTGCGGTGGCCGGCTGGTGATCGCCGACCGGGGACGCCACCCCGACCCCCGCGCCATGATCGCCCTGCTCGAGCGTGAACGGGTCACCACCTTCCACGGGGTTCCGACCATGCTCGGCATGTTCCTGTCGGGGGTCGAGAAGCGACTTCCGTCGACGTTGCGGCGTGTGCTGTCCATCGGTGAGTCCCTGCCCGCCGCGACCGCGCGGGAGTTCGCCGCCCGCAGCGACGCCGAACTGGTGAATCTCTACGGGCCGACGGAAGCGGCCGTCTCGGTGACCGATCACCCGGTGACCGACGCCGACGTCCACGGCGTGCCGATCGGGACACCGGTGTGGAACACGGGCGTCCACGTGCTCGACGACCGCCTCGGTGCGGTCCCGCTCGGCGCGGTCGGGGAGTTGTACCTGTCCGGCGAGCAACTCGCGCGCGGTTACGTCGCGCGGGCGGGTGAGACCGCCGGCAGGTTCGTCGCCGACCCCTTCGGCAGCGGAGGGCGTCTCTACCGGACCGGGGACCTGGTGCGCTGGGTCACGAGCGCACGCGGACCCGAACTCGACTACATCGGTCGCCGGGATCTCCAGGTGAAGATCCGCGGGTTCCGGATCGAGCTCGGTGAGATCGAGGACGCACTCCGGGCATGCCCCGGCGTCGCTGCCGCGGCGGCAACGGTGCAGCAGGATGCACATCGTGGCGACCGCGTGGTGGCCTTCGTGGTCGTCTCGGACGGCACCGAACCGGACACCGCCGCCCTGCGGACCTCGCTCGGCGAACGGTTACCGAACTACATGGTCCCGGCCGACATCCGCGCGATCGACTGCCTGCCGAAGGGGAGCACCGGCAAACTCGATCGGAACGCCCTCCCACTCGTCCCGGCCGCGCCGGCCGAGCACCGTCCGCCCGCCACCGCCGTCGAATCCGCCGTTGCGAAGGTGTTCGGGAAGGTCCTCGGCATCGAGTCGGTCGGACGTGACGACGACTTCTTCCGCTCGGGCGGTACCTCGCTGGTCGCGGTCCGGGCGGTCAGCGAACTCGCGGCGGCGCTGGAGCGTCCCGTGCCCCTCGAGTGGCTGTTCGCCCACCCCGTCGTCGCCGAACTGGCGGAGCGGATCGAACGCAGCGAGCGCGACGGTGAGGAGTCGGCGTCCACGGCGTTCGACGTCGTGTTCCCCCTGCGCACGGGACCCGCCTCCGGTGAGCCGGTCTTCTTCGTCCACCCCGTCGTCGGCCTCGCCTGGGGATTCTCGCGGCTCGCGGAGTTCATCGACGCCGGTCGTCCGGTCTACGGACTGCAGTCGCCCGCGCTGTCGGGCACCGAGGAGCTTCCCGGATCGATCCGGGAATGGGCTGCCCTGTACGTGGACGAGATCCGGCGCGCGCACCCCGACGGGCCCTACCACCTCGTCGGGTGGTCTATGGGCGGAGTGATCGCGCACGAGATGGCCGTGCAACTGCAACGACACGGGAGCTCCGTGGACTCCCTCGTCCTGCTCGATGCGCACGTCCCGGCCCCGCTACCGGAGTCCGTCGATCCGCAGTCGGTGGCCCTCGCGGCCCTGAACGGTCTCGACAACGGTGACCGCGCCACGCCGAACGTCGGGGATATCACATCGATTCTCGGGCGTGGCGAATTCGACAGCGACGTCTTCCCGTCCATGGAGTCGTTTCTCGGCGGCATCAGTCATTCGTTCGACGTTCTCGAGCGGCACTACCCGGGACGCTTCGACGGCGACCTGCTCTTCGTGGGGTCGCGGAGTTCGGCGTCGCCGGAAGACGATTCCCGGAGGGACTGGACCGAGTTCGTCACCGGACGGGTGCACCGCCACGACATCGACGTGTCCCACTGGGCGATGACGGGCGAGCACGCGTGTCGCACCGTCGGCCCGCTCCTCGCCGCCTGGTGCAACCGCCGTGTATGTCCGAATTGCGAAGTCCGCAAGCGCGACTCGACACTCCGTGTCGGGCACTGATGTGGCAGCGTTCGTACTCCTGTGCGAGACTCGTGTAGTTCGGCGTACGTGATCCGGCTGTCGGGGGCCTGATCGCGTCGATACGCCAGGGCGCGTGCCTGTTTCGGCGTGCGTTCATCAGCCGTACCGTCCCCCGGCGCGAAGCGGGGAGTGGTATGACGACGAATGCGATGGACTTCGACTCGGCCCACTCGGACGAGGGATCCGTTTCCGGGATCCGTACGTCGGGCAGCCCTCGGAGATTGCGCCGCAGCGCACCGACCGCATCGTTGCCCCATCTGCTCGCCGTCGCCGTCGAACGGAATCCGGACGGCATCGCCGTCGTCTCCGAATCCGGCGCTCTCACCTACCGCGAACTCGACGCGGGATCGTCACGCCTTGCCCGTCTTCTGATCTCGCGCGGAATCGGTCCCGAGGACTGCGTGGCGCAGTTCCTCACGCGCTCGCTCGAATCCGTCCTCGCGACATGGGCGGTGGCGAAGACCGGCGCGGCGTTCGTGCCCGTCGACCCCACCTATCCCGCCGATCGCATCGCCTACATGCTGGACGATTCGGGGGCCGGGCTCGTCCTGACCACCGAGGAACACGCCGGCACGCTGCCCGGTGAGGTACCCGCACTCGTGCTCGACACGGCCGAGGTGCGCGACGAATCGGCCGGGATGTCCTCGGAGCCCGTCTTCTTCGACGAGCGACGCGGTGTCGTCCGTGCGGAGAACGCGGCGTACGTCATCTACACCTCCGGCTCCACCGGTCGCCCCAAGGGCGTCGTGGTGACGCATTCGGGGCTCGCCAACTTCTGCGCCGAACAGGTGGAGCGCTACGGACTCTCGTCGCAGTCGCGCACATTGCATTTCGCGTCACCGAGTTTCGACGCCTCCGTGCTGGAACTCCTGCTGGCGGTGGGTGCGTCGTCGACGATGGTCGTCGCCCCGCTGACCGTCTTCGGCGGGTCGGAGTTCGCGGATGTCGTGCGGAAGCACGGGGTCACACACGCATTCGTCACACCCGCTGCGCTGGCCTCGGTGGACCCGGCCGGTCTCGAGGTACTCGGCACCGTCGCGGTGGGCGGCGAGGCGTGCCCGCCCGAACTCGTGACGCGATGGGCGCCGGGCCGCCGCTTCCACAACGTCTACGGACCCACCGAGACGACCATCGTCTCGAACATCTCCGAACCCCTCACCCCGGGCGACCGGGTGACGATCGGACCTCCGATCGGCAATGTCACGGAGACCGTGCTCGATTCGCGACTCCACCTCGTCCCCGTCGGTGTCGCGGGCGAACTCTACACAGCAGGGCCGGGGGTGGCCCGCGGGTATCTCGGTCGCCCAGGGCTCACCGCAGCGCGATTCGTCGCAGCGCCGGGAGGTGCGCGGATGTACCGCACCGGCGACGTCGTGCGCGGACCCGAGACGCCCTCGTCGGGCATCGTCTACGTGGGCCGTAACGACTTCCAGGTCAAGGTCCGCGGATTCCGCATCGAACTCGGGGAGATCGACGCCGCACTCGCGTCGCACCCAGGGGTCGACTTCGCCCTCACCGTCGGCCGCGAGACCCCTGCCGGCGAGACCCAACTCGTCTCCTACGTGCACGGCACCGACGACCCGCTCGATCCGGGCAGCCTCGTCGAACACGTCGCCGGCGTGCTCCCGACGTACATGGTCCCCGCCGCGGTCGTGCCCCTCGACCGCATCCCGCTGACCCCCTCCGGCAAGGTCGACCGCGCGGCGCTTCCCGAGGTGGGAACGACCGTCGCCGAATTCCGCGCTCCCGTCACCGCTTCCGAGAAGGCCGTCGCCGATGTCTTCGCCGATGTCCTCGGTGTGGACCGGGTCGGACTCGACGACGACTTCTTCGATCTCGGCGGCAACTCGCTCCTCGCGACGTCCGTCGTCGGCCGCCTCCGCGCGCGTCTCGGCGTCACAGTCCGCGCGGCCGCGCTGTTCGACGAGCCGACCGTCGCGGCACTCGCCCGGCACCTCGACGCGGCCGGCTCCGATCGCGCGGTACCGCTCGTCGCCGGCCCGCGACCCGCACACCTGCCGCTGTCCTACGCGCAGCAGCGCATGTGGTTCCTCAACCGCCTCGATCCCGAATCCGCCCTGTACAACATCCCTCTCGCGGTGCGTCTGACCGGTGGGCTCGACGTCGACGCGATGCGCGCGGCGTTCGCCGACCTCGTCGAGCGTCACGAGACCCTCCGTACCGTCTACCCCGAGATCGACGGTGTGGGTGAGCAGCGCATCCTCGAACCGGGAGCACGCGTCGTCGACGTTCCGGTCGAGCAGGTGCCCGCCGGCGAGTTGCCGGAGCATCTCGCGCGCGTCGCGGGCCGCGGATTCGACGTCACGGCCGAGGTTCCGGTGCGTGCGCACCTGTTCGCGACCGCACCCGACGAGCACGTGCTCGTCCTCGTCCTGCACCACATCGCCGGCGACGGCACCTCGCTCGCGCCGCTCGTGCGCGACCTCGTCACCGCGTACACCGCACGTGTCGGTGGGCACGCGCCCGACTGGGTGCCCCTGCCGGTGCAGTACGCCGACTACACGCTGTGGCAACGGGAGGTCCTCGGCACCGACGACGACCCCGAATCGATCGCGGGCCGTCAGCTCGCGTACTGGACGGGCGCGCTCGCCGGTGTCCCCGAGCATCTCGATCTCGCCACCGACCACGTGCGACCTGCGATCCTCGGCGCGGGCGGCGGTGCCGTGCGCGTCGAACTCGAGGACGACGTCCACGAGGCGATCACCGGCCTCGCCCGCCGGGCGGGAACCACCCCGTTCATGGTCGTGCACGCCGCACTCGCCGCACTCCTCGCGCGCCTGTCGAACACCCACGACGTCGTGATCGGGACCCCCGTCGCCGGTCGCTCGGCGCCCGAACTCGACGGTGTCGTGGGCATGTTCGTCAACATGCTCGCGCTGCGCACCGAGGTCGATCTCGGCGGCACCTTCGCCGATCTGCTCGAGCAGGCCCGCACGGTCGACATCGATGCCTTCGACCACGCCGACATCCCGTTCGAACGGCTCGTCGAGGTGCTCGACCCCGTCCGGTCGCCGTCCCGGCACCCCCTCTTCCAGGTCGGGTTGTCGTATCACAACTTCACCATCGACGCGCTCGAGCTGCCGGGCCTGCGAGTGGAGGCGCTCGACGCGTCGTCCTCGTCGGTCCGCTTCGACCTGCACGTGACGATCGTCGACAAAGGCGTCGACGGCGGACCGGGTGGATTCGACATCGAATTCGGTTACGCTACCGACCTGTTCGAGGAACCCTCGATCCGGCGCATGGTCGACCGCTACCTGCGCATCCTGCGCTCCGTCGCCGAGGACGCCGACGTCGTGGTCGGCGACATCGACCTGCACGAGCCCGACCAGCTCGCCGCGATGCTCGAAGCCTGGGAGGCCGAACAGCTCGCGGTGGGCCCCGGCCGGACCCTCGCCGACCTGTTCGACGATCAGGCCCGCACGACGCCCACGGCGTGCGCGCTCGTCGACGCGAACAGCGAACTCACCTACGGGGACTTCGCCGACCGGGTGCGACGCCTCGCACGGATGCTGATCGAACACGGCGTCGGTCCCGAGACGGTCGTCGCGCTCCCGATCCGACGTTCGATCGACCTCGTCGTCGCGATGTACGCGGTCGTCGAGGCCGGCGGTGCATATCTGCCGCTCGACCCCGACCACCCGCGCGAACGCGTCGAGTACATCCTCGGATCCGCCGACCCCGCCTGCATTCTCACCACGAGCCGCGACCGCCTCGACCTGCCCGGCGACCGGCCGACCATCGAGGTCGACACCGTCGACCTCGCTGCCTACAGCGGCAAGGAGATCCGCAACGCCGACCGCCTCGCCCCGCTGCGCGCGAGCAACGCCGCCTACGTGATCTATACGTCCGGATCGACGGGACGGCCGAAGGGCGTCGTCGTGCCGCACGAGGCGATCGTCAACCAGCTCGTCTGGAAGCGGAAGGAATACCGCCTCGGCGTGGGCGACGCCGTCCTGCTCAAGACTGCAGCGACCTTCGACCTGTCGGTGTGGGAGTTCTGGTCGTCGCTGACCTCCGGCGCGAAACTCGTCGTCGCCGCACCCGACGGCCACCGCGACCCGGCCTACCTCAACGACCTGATCCGCCGCGAGCACGTGACGACCCTGCACGTCGTGCCCTCGATGCTCGACGCGCTGCTCGACGACGCCGACGGCGAACTGCCCGACTCGCTGCGACGAGTGCTCGCGATCGGTGAGGTGCTTCCCGTCGACACGGCCGAACGCACCCTCGAGCGGTCGCACACCGATCTCGTCAACCTGTACGGGCCGACGGAGGCGGCGGTCTCGGTGACCGCGCACCGCGTCACCGAGACGGGGGAGAGCTCGATTCCGATCGGCGGCCCGATCCCCAACACGCAGGTCTTCGTCCTCGACGAGCGGCTGCACCCGGTGCCCCCGGGAGTGGCCGGAGAGCTCTACCTCGCAGGAACCCAGCTCGCGCGCGGCTACTCCGGCCGACCGGAGCTGACCGCCGAGCGGTTCGTCGCAAACCCGTTCGGCGACCCCGGCACACGCCTGTACCGCACCGGCGACCTCGTGCGCTGGCGGTTCGACGACGATCAGCTGTCGGGCACGCTCGAATACCTCGACCGGGCCGACTTCCAGGTGAAGGTGCGTGGTTTCCGCATCGAGCTCGGGGAGATCGAGTCCGCGCTGCGGGCGCTGCCGCAGATCCGCGACGCGGTGGTGACGGTGCAGCACGGCGACCGGATCGTCGCGTTCGTCGTCCCCACCGGCGGAGCCCCCGACATCACCGCGATCCGCGGCGCGCTGGCGCGGACGCTGCCGTCCTACATGGTCCCGCAGGGCTTCGTCACCCTCGACGCCCTCCCGCTTAACGTCAACGGCAAGGTCGACCGCAAGGCCCTCCCGGAGGCGGAGGTCGTCACGGCGCCCTACCGCGCCCCGCGCACCGGCACGGAGGCGACGGTCGCGTCGGTCTACGCCGAAGTGCTCGGCAGCGACGACCCGGTCGGTCTCGACGACGACTTCTTCGGTATCGGCGGCAACTCGCTCAGCGCGGTCAAGGTCGCCGCGCGCCTGCGCGACCGCCTCGACGCCCACGTCGAGCTGCCGTGGTTGTTCCTGCACCCGGGTGTGGAGGAACTCGCCGCCCGGATCGACTCGCACAGCACGTCCGAGACGGACACGCTCGGCACTGCCGGGCTCGACCCGCTGCTGCCGCTGCGTTCCGGTGGGGACGGTGCACCGGTGTTCTGCATCCACCCCGTCACCGGCCTCGCATGGGGCTTCGCCGGCCTCGTGCCGTACCTCGGCGACCGTCCCGTCTACGGTCTGCAGTCGCCCGCGCTCGGCGAGGCGGACGACCTGCCCGGCGACATCGACGCCTGGGCGGACGAGTACGTCCGGCTCATCCGGCAGGCGCACCCGCACGGCCCCTACCATCTCGTCGGATGGTCCATGGGCGGCATCCTCGCCCACGCCGTCGCGGTCCGGCTGCGACGGGCGGGGGAGCAGGTCCCGACCCTCGCGATCCTCGACGCCTACCCCGAGACCGGGGCCGCGCGGGCCGACGCGCAGCCCACCGCGGCCACCGCCCCGACGGTCGCGAACGTGCTCGGCATCCCGGCCGAGGGCCCGGCTGCGGAGATCCCCCTCACCGAGCTCACCGCCGAGAGCGCGCAGCAGGTGGTGCAGGCTCTGCCGGCTCCGTTCGACAGCCTGTCCCCGGAACGGATCACCCGGATCGTCGAGGGCGTCCGGCACTCGTACTCGGTCCTCGCGACGCATCGTCCCGAGGTCTACGACGGTGACCTGACGGTCTTCATCGCCGAGACCGATCGTCCGATGTCCTCCACCGAGGCCTGGTATCCCTACGTGAACGGGCTGGTGACCACGCGTGAGGTGCCGGTCTCGCATTGGGACATGGCCACCAGGAAGGCGTGGGCGGTCATCGGACCCGCCATCGGTCGCCGTCTCGACGAGAGGCGCTGACCGGCCACAACTCGACATCCCGCCACGGTGGGGCGGCCCGCACGGGTCGTCCCACCGTGGCGTGCGCGCCCACGGCCGTAACATGGCTTCTCGGCCACCGATGCTCTAATGGGCACATGACTGCCCGGTAACAACCGGGTGGCCGCGGCCGGAACGGGACGTACGAGGGATCGGGACCAGTGGTGAGTGAAGCCTTGCGTAAGGTCGGCGAGCAGGGGGCCGAGGGGAACGGTGGAGCCTCTGGCGATGCTCGACCTGCGGCAGCAGAGCGGCGGCGGCCACGCAGGCGTCCCGAGCGTCGCGGAGCCAGGGCCGCGCTGCTTCCCCAGCTGATTGCGGCGGCGGTCGAACGCGACCCCTCCGCGACGGCAGTGGTCGAGGATGACCGTTCGCTCACCTACGCCGAGCTCGACGAGGCGTCCTCGCGACTCGCGCGGTACCTGATCGGCCTCGGTGTCGGTCCCGAGGACGTCGTCGCGCTCGCGATCGCCCGGTCGATCGACTCGGTGCTCGCCACCTGGGCGGTCGCGAAGACCGGTGCCGCCTTCGTGCCCGTCGACCCGAACTATCCCGCCGACCGGGTCGAGCACATGACGGTCGACTCCGGCGCGGCGCTCGGCCTGACCCTCGCCGAGAACGAACCCGCCCTGCCCTCCGCGACCCGGTGGATCGCACTCGACGATCCCGCGATCGCGCAGCAGCTCGCGGCTCTTCCGTCCGAGCCCGTCTCGTTCGACGAACGGGTCCGAACCCTGCGGGTCGAGAACACGGCCTACATCATCTACACCTCGGGGTCGACCGGACGGCCGAAGGGCGTCGTCGTGACCCATTCGGGTCTGGGGAACTTCTGCACCGAGCAGGTGGAGCGGTATGCCCTGACCTCCGACTCGCGCACGCTGCACTTCGCGTCCCCGAGCTTCGACGCCTCGATCCTCGAACTGCTGCTGGCGATCGGCGCGTCGTCGACGATGGTGATCGCCCCGACCTCCGTGTACGGCGGCGAGGAGTTCGCCGAACTCGTTGTGCAACAGCAGGTCACGCACGCCTTCGTCACCCCGGCCGCGCTGGCCTCGGTCGACCCGACGGGCCTGGGCGTGCTCGATTGCATCGTCGTCGGCGGTGAGGCGTGCCCTCCGGACCTGGTGGAGCGGTGGGCGCCGGGACGGCGATTCTTCAACGGCTACGGTCCGACCGAGACGACCATCATGACCAACATCTCGGATCCGCTGGCTCCGGGTGAGCAGATCACGATCGGTGCGCCCATCCGGAACACCACCGCGCACGTGCTGGACACACGGTTGCACGCCGTTCCGGCCGGGGTGACGGGCGAGCTCTACCTGTCGGGTCCGGGCGTGGCCCGCGGATACCACCGTCGGCCGGAGCTGACCGCCGCCCGGTTCGTCGCGGCCCCCGGCGGCACGCGCATGTACCGTTCCGGCGACCTCGTCCGCGGACCCCGGGACGCCGCATCCCCCATCGTCTACATCGGTCGGAACGACTTCCAGGTCAAGGTTCGCGGCTTCCGCATCGAACTCGGCGAGATCGACGCCGTGCTGGCCTCCTCGCCGGCAGTGGACTTCGCGGCGACGCTCGCGCGGACGGGCCCGTCCGGGCAGGCACAGCTTGTCGCGTACGTGCACGCGGCCCCCGACGCAACCGTCGACCTGCAGGAACTGTCGGCCCTGGCCGCCGAGCGGCTCCCTGCCCACATGGTGCCTTCGGCGATCGTGCCGATCGACGAGATCCCGCTCTCGCCCACCGGCAAGCTCGACCGCGACGCACTGCCCGATCCGGGGCCGATCGTCACCGAGTTCCGGGCCCCGGAAACCGGCACCGAGATCGACATCGCCGCGGTGTTCGCCGACGTGCTGGGACTCGACTCCACGCGGGTCGGCCTCGACGACGACTTCTTCGATCTCGGGGGTAACTCGCTGATCGCCACGCGAGTGGCGGCACGGCTGAGTGAGCGTCTAGGGGTACGGGTGCCTGCCCGCCTGCTGTTTGAGGGTTCGACGGTCGCCGCCCTCGCTGTCATGGTCGAACCTCTTGCCGGTGACGACCGAGCTCCGCTCGTGGCGCAGGAGCGTCCCGAGCGGGTGCCGTTGTCGCTCGCGCAGCAGCGGATGTGGTTCCTCAACCGCTTCGAACCGGAATCGGCCGTCAACAACATCCCCGGGGCGATCCGGTTGACCGGCGTCCTGGACGTCGAGGCGCTGCGCTCCGCGGTGGTCGACGTGCTCGGCCGGCACGAGTCGCTGCGGACGATCTACCCGGACGTCGACGGTGTGGGCTACCAGCAGGTGCTGCCGGTGGACGAGGTGGTGCCCGACCTGACGCCGGTCCCGGTGGCCGAGTCCGATCTGATCGCCCGGGCCACCGAGATCGTCGGCACCGGCTTCGACGTGACGACGCAGGTCCCCTTCCGGACCCGGCTGTTCGCCGTCACCGAGACCGGGACCGCGGCCGAGCACGTGCTGGTGCTGGTCGTGCACCACATCGCCGCCGACGGTTTCTCGATGGGCCCGCTCACTCGCGACATCGTCTCGGCCTACGCGGCCCGCGCCGCCGGCGGCGAGCCGGGATGGGAGCCGCTGCCGGTCCAGTACGCCGACTTCGCGATCTGGCAGCGGGAGGTGCTCGGCTCGGAGGACGATCCGGAGTCGGTCATCTCCTCGCAGGTCGGTTTCTGGCGGGACACGCTTGAGGGTCTGCCCGAGCAGCTCGACCTGCCGGCCGACCGCCCGCGCCCCGCCGTCGCCACCAATCGTGGTGCCCTGCACGAGTTCACCATCGACGAGACGCTGCACGACCGCATCGTCACGCTCGCCCGCGAACGCAACGCGACCCCGTTCATGGTGGTGCACGCCGCGCTGGCGGTGCTGCTGGCGCGTCTGTCGGGCACCGACGACATCGCGATCGGTACTCCGGTGGCCGGTCGTGGCGACGCGGCGCTCGACGATCTGGTGGGCATGTTCGTCAACACCCTCGTGCTGCGCACCCGGGTCGAGGGCGGCGAGTCGTTCGAGCAGGTGCTCGGCCGGGTGCGCGGCGCCGACCTCGAGGCGTTCGGCCACGCCGACCTGCCGTTCGAACGACTCGTCGAGATCATCGACCCCGAGCGCTCCACCGCGCGTCACCCGCTGTTCCAGGTGATGTTGTCGTTCCAGAACCTCGAGACCGGCTCCCTCGAACTTCCGCGGCTGACCGTCGAGGCCGTCGACCTCGACATCGCGACCGCCAAGTTCGACCTCCAGTTCGTCGTCACCGAGACGCCGACCGCGACCGGTGCCGCCGAGTACTCGGTGGGCTTGGCCTACGCCACCGATCTGTTCGACACCCGCACGGTCGAGCGCGTCGCCGAGCGCTTCGTCCGTCTCCTCGATGCGGTCACCGGTGATCTCTCCGTCGCTATCGGTGATGTCGACCTGCTCGACGATGCCGAACGCGTGCAGGTCCTCGAGCAGTGGAACGACACCGGCCGCGCGCTCGACGACACCTCGACCCTCGTGGATCTGTTCGCCGAGCAGGTCCGGCGGTCGCCGGATGCGGTCGCGGTGGAGTTCGAGGGCGAGTCGCTGACCTACGGCGAGTTCTCGGAGCGCGTGAACCGTCTTGCGCGGCATCTGATCTCGCTCGGTGTCGGTCCCGACGCGCGGGTGGGTCTGGCGATGCGCCGCTCGCTGGATCTGCTCGTCGGTATGTACGCGGTCGTTACGGCCGGTGGTGCCTACGTGCCGATCGATCCGGATCAGCCCGAGGATCGCAACGGGTACATCCTCGACATCGCCGCGCCCGTGGTGGTGCTGAGCACCGAACGCGACGGATTCCGCGTACCGGGGGAGAGGTCCGTCCCGAGCCTGCTCGTCGACACCCTCGACCTGTCCGCGACGGCGTCCGGGCCGGTCACCGACGCCGAGCGGACGTCTCCGCTGCGGGCGTCGAACACCGCCTACGTCATCTTCACGTCCGGGTCCACCGGGCGCCCGAAGGGTGTGGCGGTGCCGCACGGCGCGATCGTCAACCGCCTGCGCTGGATGCAGCACGAATACCCGCTCACCGGCGCCGACGTGGTGCTGCAGAAGACCCCGTTCACCTTCGATGTGTCGGTGTGGGAGTTCTTCTGGCCCTTGCAGATCGGTGCCCGACTGGTGGTCGCCGTGCCGGACGGTCACCGCGATCCGCGGTACCTGGCCTCGGTGATCGAGCGGCGCGGCGTGACCGTCGTGCACTTCGTGCCGTCGATGCTGGCGGTGTTCGTCGCCGAAGCGTCGGCCGACGAACTCACTTCGCTCCGTCACGTCTTCGCCTCCGGTGAGGCGCTCCCGCCCGCACTGGCCGCACGCACGCGGGCACTGTTGTCCGATGCCGGCCTGCACAACCTCTACGGCCCCACCGAGGCAGCCGTGGACGTGACCTACCACGAGGCCACCGACGCCGACACGGTCTCCGTGCCGATCGGCGCCCCCGTGTGGAACACCCGCGTCTACGTCCTCGACGAGCGTCTCGCGCCCGTGCCCGTGGGGGTCGCGGGAGAGCTCTATCTCGCGGGAGCTCAGCTCGCCCGCGGGTACATGCAGCGCCCCGACCTCACGGCCGAACGCTTCGTCGCCTCGCCGTTCGGCGACGGTGAGCGGCTGTACCGCACCGGCGACCTCGTGCGCTGGACGGAGGGCGCCGGCGAGCTCGACTACATCGGCCGCACCGACTTCCAGGTCAAGCTCCGCGGTCTGCGCATCGAACTCGGCGAGATCGAGACCGCGCTGCTCGTCCTCGACGAGGTCGACCAGGCCGTCGTGCTCGTCCGTCAGGACCAGCTCGTCGCCTACGTCGTCCCGCAGGCCGGTGCGACCTTCGATCAGGTGGCGGCTGGTGCGGCACTGTCCGCGCAGTTACCGGCCTACATGGTGCCCGCCACCTACGTGCTCCTCGACGCCATGCCGCTCGGTGCGTCCGGCAAGCTCGACCGCAAGGCACTGCCCGACCCGGTCTTCGAGGTCAAGGAGTTCCGCGCTCCCACCACCTCCACCGAGCAGGTCGTGGCGTCGATCTACTCCGAGGTCCTCGGTGTCGACCGCGTCGGCCTCGACGACGACTTCTTCGCGCTGGGCGGCAACTCGCTCATCGCCACCCAGGTGGTCTCCCGCATCGGTGCCGCGCTGAACGCCACCGTTCCGCTGCGCTTGCTGTTCGAGGCCTCCACCGTGGAAGAGCTTGCAGCACGCCTCGAACGCGGGGTCTCCGGCGGTCCGCGCCGGCCCCTCGTCGCCACCGAACGACCTGACCGGGTGCCGTTGTCGCTCGCGCAGCAGCGGATGTGGTTCCTCAACCGCTTCGAACCGGAATCGGCGGTCAACAACATCCCCGTGGCGATCGGCCTGTCGGGGGCACTCGACGCGGCGGCCCTGCAGGCCGCGGTCACCGACGTGCTCGGCCGGCACGAGTCGTTGCGGACGATCTACCCGGACGTCGACGGTGTGGGCTACCAGCAGGTGCTGCCGGTGGACGAGGTGGTGCCCGACCTGACGCCGGTCCCGGTGGCCGAGTCCGATCTGATCGCCCGGGCCACCGAGATCGTCGGCACCGGCTTCGACGTGACGACGCAGGTCCCCTTCCGGGCCCGGCTGTTCGCCGTCACCGAGACCGGGACCGCGGCCGAGCACGTGCTGGTGCTGGTCGTGCACCACATCGCGTCCGACGGTTTCTCGATGGGTCCGCTGACCCGCGACGTCGTGACGGCCTACGCGGCCCGCGTCTCGGGTGACGCCCCGCAGTGGGAGCCGCTGCCGGTGCAGTACGCCGACTTCGCCATCTGGCAGCGGGAGGTGCTCGGTTCGGAGGACGATCCGGAGTCGATCATCTCCTCGCAGGTCGCGTTCTGGCGGGAGACCCTCGCGGGTCTGCCCGAGCAGCTCGACCTGCCGGCGGACCGTCCGCGACCGGCGGTCGCGAGCTACCGCGGTGCCTCGCACCGGTTCGTCCTGGACTCCGAACTCCGTTCCGCCGTCCGCGATCTCGCCCGGCGCACCTCCACCACCGAGTTCATGGTCGTGCACGCGGCACTGGCGGTGCTGCTGGCGCGTCTGTCGGGCACCGACGACATCGCGATCGGCACCCCGGTGGCCGGTCGTGGCGACGCGGCGCTCGACGATCTGGTGGGCATGTTCGTCAACACCCTCGTGCTGCGCACCCGGGTGGAGGGCGGCGAGTCGTTCGAGCAGGTGCTCGGCCGGGTGCGCGGCGCCGACCTCGAAGCGTTCGGGCACGCCGACCTGCCGTTCGAGCGGCTCGTCGAGATCATCGACCCCGAACGGTCGACGGCACGGCACCCGCTGTTCCAGGTGCTCCTCGCGTTCCAGAACCTCGATGCCGGCTCCCTCGAGCTGCCCGGCCTGACCGTCTCGGCGCTCGATGTCGACGTGGCACTGGCGAAGTTCGACCTGCAGGTCACCGTCTCGGACGACGCCACCGCCGAGGGTTATCTCGTCGAATTGACTTATGCCACCGATCTGTTCGACGCCCGGACGATGGAGTCCTTCGCCGAGCGCCTGGCCCGGATCCTCACCGCGGTCGTGACCGAACCCGCACTCCCGGTCGGTGATGTCGCGCTGCTCGACGATGCCGAGCGCACCGATGTGCTCGCCACGTGGAACGCCACCGAGCACGCACTCGGCGACGCCGGGACCCTCGTCGATCTGTTCGCCGAGCAGGTCCGGCGGTCGCCGGACGCGGTCGCGGTGGAGTTCGAGGGCGAGACGCTGACCTACGGCGAGTTCTCCGAGCGTGTGAACCGTCTTGCACGACACCTGATCTCGCTCGGTGTCGGTCCCGACGCGCGGGTGGGTCTGGCGATGCGCCGCTCGCTGGATCTGCTCGTCGGTATGTACGCGGTCGTTACGGCCGGTGGTGCCTACGTGCCGATCGATCCGGATCAGCCCGAGGATCGCAACGGGTACATCCTCGACATCGCCGCGCCCGTGGTGGTGCTGACCACCGAACGCGACGGATTCTCCGTGCCGGCCACGGCATCGGTGCCGTCGCTCGCGATCGACACCCTCGACCTGTCCGCGACACCGGCCGAGCCGGTCACCGACGCCGACCGCGTCGCGCCGTTGCGGCCGTCGAACACCGCGTACTCGATCTTCACCTCCGGTTCGACGGGACGCCCGAAGGGTGTGGCGGTCGCCCATGCCTCGGTCGTCAACCAGATCCGGTGGATCACCACCGAATACGGGATCGGCCCCGACGATGTGGTGCTGCAGAAGACCCCGTTCACCTTCGACGTGTCGGTGTGGGAACTCTTCGGCACCCTCGCCGTCGGTGCGCGCATGGTGATCGCGGTCCCGGACGGGCACCGCGACCCCGCCTATCTCGGCACCGTCATCCGCGAGCGCGCGGTGACGGCGACCTCCTTCGTCCCGTCGATGCTCGCGGTGTTCGCCGCGTCGGTGTCGCCCGACGACTGCGCGTCGCTGCGCACCGTGCTCGTCGCCGGTGAAGCCTTCCCGCTGTCGGTGGCCGAGCAGTTCTCCCGGAGCAGCGACGCCGAGCTCCACAACCTCTACGGCCCCACCGAGGCCACGGTGCACGCCACCGCCCGCCCGGTCGCAGGAACGACGGGTGGTTCCGTCGCGATGGGCGCTCCGGTGTGGAACACCCGCGCCTACGTGCTCGACTCGCGACTGTCGCCGGTTCCCGCCGGTGTCGTGGGAGAGTTGTATCTCGCGGGCGTGCAGGTGGCGCGCGGTTACGTCGGCCGCCCCGATCTGACCGCCGAGCGTTTCGTCGCCTCGCCCTTCGGCGAGGGTGAACGTCTGTACCGCACGGGCGACCTCGTGCGCTGGAGCAACGACCGCAGCGGAGATCTCGAGTACCTCGGCCGCACCGACTTCCAGGTCAAGCTCCGCGGTCTGCGTATCGAGCTCGGGGAGATCGAGACCGCGCTGCTCGACCACACCGGGGTGTCGCAGGCCGCCGCGCAGGTGCGCCGCGATCAGCTCGTCGCCTACGTGGTCCCGGCCCCGAACACGACCTTCGACCGCGACGCCGCGCAGGCCGCGCTGAGCGCGGTGCTCCCGGCCTACATGGTGCCGTCGCAGTTCGTGGTCCTCGACGAGATGCCGCTCGGCAGCTCGGGCAAGGTCGACCGGAAGGCGCTGCCCGACCCGGTCTTCGAGGCTCGCGGCTTCCGTGCACCCACGACCCCGGTCGAGGAGGTCGTCGCCGGCGTGTTCGCCGACGTCCTCGGTGTCGACCGTGTCGGGCTCGACGACGACTTCTTCGCCCTCGGCGGCAACTCGCTCATCGCGACGCAGGTCGTCGCGCGCCTCGGTTCCGAACTGGGAACCGTTGTGCCCGTTCGTGTCCTGTTCGAGGCGCCCGGCGTAGCCGCTCTCGCCGCCCGCGTCGAGCAGAGCGAGGCCCAGGGCCGCACGCCGCTCGTCGCACAGGAACGTCCCGAGCGGGTCCCACTGTCGCTCGCGCAGCAGCGCATGTGGTTCCTCAACCGCTTCGACACCGAATCGTCGGTCAACAACATCCCGGTCGCGGTCCGCCTGACCGGGGCGCTCGACCTCGACGCGTTGCGGGCAGCGGTCCAGGATCTGCTCGCCCGGCACGAGGTGCTCCGCACGGTCTATCCGGAAGTGGACGGACGTCCCTATCAGCTGATCCTCCCGGTCGCGGAAGCCGCGCCCGACATCGACGTCGAATCGGCCACCGAGGACGACCTGCTGCAGAAGGTGACGGCGGTCGTCTCCCGCGGGTTCGACGTCACCACCGAGATCCCGTTGCGCGCACGATTGTTCGAGCTCTCCGAGCGCGATCACGTGCTCGTGTTCGTCGTCCACCACATCAGCGCCGACGGCTGGTCCATCTCGCCGTTGACCCGCGACGTGATGACGGCCTACATGTCCCGCGCCGAGGGGCAGGTTCCCGGTTGGGCACCGCTGCCCGTGCAGTACGCCGATTTCGCGATCTGGCAGCGCGACGTGCTCGGCGACGAGGACGATGCCGCGAGCCTGCTCGCGGCGCAGGCCGACTTCTGGAAACGCACCCTCGCCGGGCTTCCGGACGAGCTGAACCTGCCGATGGACCGGCCGCGTCCGGCGGTGCAGTCGTTCGCCGGTGGCATGGTCGGATTTACGATCGATGCGGATACGCACCGCGGTCTCGCGGCGCTCGCGCGGCGGACCGGCACGACGATGTTCATGGTCGTGCACACCGCGCTCGCGGTGTTCCTCGCGCGGATGGCCGACACCGACGACGTCGCGATCGGCACGCCTATCGCGGGTCGCGGTGAGGCCGAGGTCGACGACCTGATCGGCATGTTCGTCAACACCCTCGTGCTGCGCAGCCGGGTGGACACGGGTGAGGGCTTCTCCGACCTGCTCGCACGGGTGCGCGAGGCCGACCTCGAGGCGTTCGCTCATGCCGACATCCCGTTCGAGCGGCTCGTGGAGATCATCGACCCCGAACGGTCGACGGCACGCCACCCGCTGTTCCAGGTGGTCCTGTCGTTCCAGAATTTTCGTGAGGCAGCGCTCGAACTTCCGGGCCTGACGGTCTCAGGAGTCCCGTTCGACGTCGACACTGCGAAGTTCGATCTCTCGCTCATACTGCGTGAGCAGTACGACGAGGAGGGCGAGCCCGCCGGCATCGGAGCCGAGTTCTCCTACGCGACGGCCCTGTTCGATCGGCGGACCGTGGAGGAGTTCGCGCGCAGGTTCTCGATGTTGCTCACTGGCGCGTTGGACACTCCGGAGGCGCCCGTCGGCGACCTGGCGATCCTCGACGTGGATGAGTTCGACCGCCTCATCCACGTCCGCGGTGGTCACGTGACCACTGGAGGAAGTTTCAGCGATATCCTCACGCGGGGGGGCGCGATGGATCCCGACGCCGTGGCAGTGCGGTACGAGGGACGGTCGATCACCTACCGCGAACTCGACGAAACCTCGTCGCGACTGGCCCGCTTGCTCATCGAGCGTGGTGCCGGACCGGAGAACTTCGTGGCCGTGTCCTTCCCCCGTTCGTACGAGATGGTGCTCAGCGTGTGGGCGATCGCGAAGACCGGCGCCGCGCACCTGCCCGTCGACCCGACCTATCCGGACGACCGCGTGCGCTACATGCTCGACGACTCCGGGGCCACCCTGGGCATCACGTCGTCCGAGTTCGTCGGCGGACTGCCCGACGACGCGGAATGGCTGCTGATCGACGACCCGGCGTTCGCCGCCGACGTCGAATCCCGCTCCGCCGCACCGATCACCGACGCCGACCGGGTACGCCCGATCCGGGTTCACCACCCGGCCTACCTGATCTACACCTCGGGGTCGACCGGCAAGCCCAAGGGCGTCGTCGTCACCCACGCCGGCCTCGGCGGTGTGGTCGACACTGCTGCCGATCTCTACCATCTCCGTGCAGGGCACCGCTCCCTGCACATCTGTTCGCCGAGCTTCGACCCATCGGTGCTCGAGTGGACAGCCACGTTCTCCAGCGGTGCCACTCTGGTGATCGTGCCGGCAGGGATCATCGGCGGGCCGGATCTCGCCGAGTTACTGCGGGCGGAGGGGGTGACACATGTGACGATCACTCCGGCCGTGCTGGGCACCATGGATCCGACCGGCCTCGACAGTGTGGAAACGATCTGTGTCGGCGGCGACGTCACCACGCCCGAACTGCTCGCGCAATGGGCGGCGGGACGGAGGTACTTCAACGGCTACGGCCCGACCGAGGCGACCATTATGACTACCTTCGGTAGGCTCCAGCCGGGACGGCCGATCACCATCGGTAGTCCTACACACGGAGTGTCGGCCCTGGTGCTCGACTCGCGTCTGCGTCCCGTGGCCGCCGGTATGGCGGGTGAGCTCTACGTGGCCGGCCGGGCACTCGCCCGCGGATACCACCGCCGCAACGCGCTGACCGCCGAGCGGTTCGTCCCCAACCCCTACGGCGAACCCGGCGACCGCATGTACCGCACCGGCGACGTCGTCCGGTGGCGGCCCGTCGAGGACCGGCTCGAGATCGAGTTCGTCGGCCGCAGCGACTTCCAGGTCAAGGTGCGCGGTTTCCGCATCGAACTCGGTGAGATCGACGCGGTCCTCAGCGCACACGAGTCCGTGAACTGGGCGACGACGGTGGGGCGGTCCACCCCGTCCGGTGCGACCGTCCTCGCGTCCTACGTGCTGCCCGTCCGCGGCCGCACGATCGACACCGCGGAGTTGACGGAATTCGTGTCGCGATCGTTGCCGCCGCACATGGTGCCGTCGGCGATCGTGGTGCTCGACGAGGTGCCGCTGACCCCGGTGGGCAAGCTCGATCGTGATGCTCTGCCGGAGCCGGTGATCGAAGAGCGCGAGTACCGAGCTCCCGCTACGCCGTACGAGGAGATCGTGGCACGGACATACGCAGAGGTGTTGGGCGTGCCCCGGGCTGGGGTGGACGACGACTTCTTCACTCTCGGGGGCAACTCGCTGATCGCCACGCGGGTGGCGGCGCGGATTTCCAAAGCGCTCGGTGTGCGGGTCACCGTGCGCGAACTCTTCGAATCCTCCACTGTGGCGGGACTCGCTGCCGTGGTCGAGTCTCTCGCCGGGGGGGATCGCATACCTTTGGTGCCAGGCCCTCGTCCCGAGACGATTCCACTATCCTTCGCGCAACAGCGCATGTGGTTCCTGAATCGCTTCGATTCGGCCTCGGCGGCGAACAACATCCCCGTCGCACTGCGTCTGCGCGGGACACTCGACGCCGATGCGCTCGGTGCCGCGGTCGCGGATCTTGTCGAACGACATGAACCCCTTCGGACGATCTATCCGGACCGCGACGGTGTGGGCAGCCAGTTGGTCCTGCCTGTCTCGAAGGCTATCCCGGTGTTACGAGTCGAGGAGGTCCAGAGCTCGGAGATCGAAAGTCGAGTGATCCATGCAGTGATGACGGGATTCGATATCACCGTCGAAGTGCCCTGGCGACTAGAACTCTTACGGACGGGCGACGAGTACGTTCTGATCATCGTGGTCCATCACATCGCTGCCGACGGTGCGTCGATGGAGCCGTTCGTGCGTGATCTCGTCACCGCCTACCTCGCCCGTAGGGCGGGGGCGGTGCCCGGCTGGGAACCACTCGCCGTGCAGTATGCGGACTTCACCCTGTGGCAGCGGTCCGTCCTGGGCGACGAGGATGATCCGGATTCGACGATCTCGAAAGACATCGCCTACTGGACATCGGTTCTTGCGGATCTACCGGATCGTCTCGAACTGCCCACCGACCGGCCACGCCCGGCCGGGGCGTCGGGCCGCGGGGCGGTCGTCGAGTTCGAGATCGACCCGGCCCTGCACGAGGCCGTCGTCGAACTCGGCCGGGCCGCGGGATGTTCGCCCTTCATGGTCTTCCACGCGGCCTTCGCCGTTCTATTGTCCCGGATCTCGGGTGCGAACGACATCGCGATCGGCACCCCGGTCGCGGGCCGCGGCGAGCAGGCGCTCGACGATCTGATCGGCATGTTCGTCAACACACTCGTGCTGCGGACCACCGTCACTCCCGAGCGGACGTTCGCCGACGTCCTGCGCGAGGTCCGCGCCTCGGACATCGACGCGTTCGCCCACGCCGACCTGCCCTTCGAGCGGCTCGTGGAGGTCCTCGACCCTGTTCGTTCCGCTGGTCACCATCCGCTGTTCCAGGTGGCCCTGTTCTTCCAGAACATGGAGCGACCCGACCTCGCCCTGCCCGGACTGGACGTCGAGCCGGTGGATCTCGGTGGCAGCATCGCCAAGTTCGATCTGCAGCTCACCGTCGGACCGCGAGAGGTCGAGGGACGTCCCGCCGGTATGGATGCCCAGTTCACCTATGCCACGGACCTTTTCGACGAGACGACGGTGCGGTCGCTCGCCGCCCGTCTCGTGACGGTCCTCGAATCGCTCACCGGCGACGTCGAGATGGTCGTCGGTGACGTCGACCTGCTGGCCGCGCCGGAGCGACACGCGCTCACCGTCGAGGTGAACGCCACCGAGCGACCGGTCGATGCGCAGACCCTGCTCTCGCGCTACCGCGCGCAGGTCGCCTCGACCCCGGACTCCACCGCAGTCGTCTTCGGCGACGACGCCCTCACCTATACGGAGTTCGACGCGCGGGTCAACCGCCTCGCCCGTCACCTGATCTCGGTCGGTGTCGGACCCGAATCGCTTGTCGCGCTGGGTATCCGGCGCTCGATCGATCTGGTCGCCGCCATGTACGCGGTCGTCACGGCGGGCGGGGCCTACGTGCCGCTCGACCCCGACCACCCGGCCGACCGGATCAGCCACATCCTCGACACCGCACGACCGGTGTGCGTGCTCAGCACCACCGCCGACGCCGGGGATCTCCCGGCCGGGGTCGAGACGATCCTCGTCGACGACCCGGCTCTGCCCGACCATCCGGCAGAGCCCGTGCGCGAGGACGAACTGCGGGGCACCGTCCAGGCCGCCTCACCGGCCTACGTGATCTTCACGTCCGGATCCACCGGACGTCCGAAGGGTGTGTCCGTCCCCCACGAGGCGATCGTCAATCAGCTCGAGTGGATGGCCGCGGAGTACGACATCTCGCCCGGCGACGTGTACCTCCAGAAGACCGCCACGACCTTCGACGTGTCGCTGTGGGGTTACTTCCTGCCGCTGCGCACCGGCGGTACGCTCGTCGTCGCGACCCACGACGGTCACCGCGACCCGGCCTACGTGGCCGACGCGATCGTCCGGTACGGCGTCACGCTCACCGACTTCGTCCCGTCCATGCTCACCGTCTTCGCCGCCCACGCCCCGGCGGGTAGCTGCGCCGGCCTGCGCCACGTCTTCGTCATCGGCGAGGCCCTCCCGCCGGAGACCGTGACGGCCTTCCGGCGTCTCGGTGACGCGGCGGTCCACAACCTCTACGGCCCCACCGAGGCCGCGGTCTCGGCGACCTACTGGGGCGCCGAGGACGGCGACCATTCCGTGCCGATCGGCGTTCCCGAAGCGAACGTGCAGGTATACGTGCTGGATTCGCGTCTGCGTCCCACCCCGGTGGGAACCCCGGGCGAGCTGTATCTCGGTGGCGTGCAACTCGCGCGCGGCTACGAGAAGCGCCCCGACCTCACGTCCGACCGGTTCGTCGCGAGTCCCCTCGGGGTGCGGGGAAGCAGGATGTACCGCACCGGCGATCTCGTGCGGTGGCGCCGCATCGCCGACGGTGCCCTCGTCCTGGACTATCTCGGCCGCACCGACTTCCAGGTCAAGTTCCGCGGTCAGCGCATCGAACTGGGCGAGATCGAGACGGCGCTGCTCGGCTGCGCCGAGGTGAGCCAGGCCGTCGCGCTCGTCGTGCCGACACCGACCGGTGAGCAGCTGGTCGCCTACGTCGTGCCGGCACCCGGGCACACTGTCGACAAGGCGGTCCTGCTCGACGCCGTGCGTAGCGTCCTGCCGTCGTACATGGTGCCGTCGGCGGTCGTCGTGCTCGATGCGTTCCCGCTCAACACCAGCGGCAAGCTCGACCGCAAGGCCCTGCCGGAGCCCGTCTTCGAGGTCCGCGAATTCCGCGCTCCCCGTAGCCCGATCGAGGAGATCGTCGCGAACGTCTATGCCGAGGTGTTAGGCGTACCCCGCGTCGGTGTCGACGACGACTTCTTTGAGCTGGGCGGAAACTCACTGATCGCAACTCGAGTGGTAAGTCGCCTACGCGAGAAGATCGGTGTCGAGGTTCGAGTCCAATGGCTCTTTGCCGAAACCACCGTCGAGGCGCTGGCACAGCGGATCGCGTTCGATCTCGATAGCGGGGAAGCGTTCGATCCGTCGGACGACAATTCGATGCAGATCCTGTTGCCGCTTCGGACTCGTGGTAGCGGCAAGGCGCTCTTTTGTGTGCATCCTCTGTACGGTTTGGCATGGACGTATTCGGGTCTGACCCATTTTGTGCGCGACCGTCCTGTCTATGGCGTCCAATCCCGGATTCTGTCGGAGGACGGTTACCGACCTAAGTCCCTCGCCGAGATGACCGCCCGCTATGTGGAGGAGATCAGGATTGTGCAACCCGAAGGGCCCTATCATCTGATGGGCTGGTCGCTCGGTGGCGTGCTCGCTCACGAAATGGCTGTCCGTCTTCAGGGGGAGAACGAACAGGTTGGGAGTCTGACAATGCTCGACAGCCGACTGAACCTGAAGGTGGGGGATTTCCGGGACACCATTCGTGACGAGCTCGCCCAGATCGGCGTCGTCCTTGAGGATGGGGACAACGTGATGGCATTGTCCGACGAACACCTGGAAAAGTTGTGGGAGATGATCCCGCAGGAGATGTTCGCCCTCTCTCCCGAGCGGTTTCGAGACCTGTACGAAGGTGCGCTCCATTCCGCCGAGCTCATCGCCTCGCATACTCCGGGTGTTTTCGAGGGGGATCTGCTCTACTTCACCGCTGCGGATCATTCGCCGAACCAGGACGATGTCGAGCAGCAGTGGTCACATCTTGTGACCGGCAGCATCAAGGACGTTCCGGTCGGTTGCGTCCACGGGGCGATGATGACGCCGGAGTCGCTCGCGGCGATCGGCCCTGTACTCGACGAGTACCTGAGAAGGAAGCAGATGTAACGAGTTGCTTCCGCATCCCGACGCATGTAACTGTACGAAACCTGTAATCAGGTAGGTTCCGTTCGTCACCGTCGAACCCGACGCCGACAACCGCTGCCCAACTCGAAAAGGTGAGAGAACCGTATGAAGCATCCGATGCGAGGATCCGGACGACTTCGTGTATTGACCGTTGGCGCGGCATGCGCAGTTTTTTCGGCGGCGTTGTCGTTCGCTCCGGCAATCGCACAGCCGGCGGACCCGGTGGTAGAGAGCCAGCAACCGCTCCAGTCGGTAACCAGTGAAAACGGTTCGAAGATCACTCGTATCGAGAAGTACGATGACCAGCAGCTGCTGGTCTACGTGTACTCCGCTTCAATGGACAAGGAGATCCTGCTCGACGTCTGGCGTCCGGCCGACACGAGCGAGCCGCGCCCGACGCTGTACCTCCTCAACGGCGCCGGCGGCGGCGAGGACAGTGCCACCTGGCGTTTCCGTACCGACGCGATCGAGTTCTTCAAGGACAAGAACGTCAACGTCGTCTCGCCGGTCGGCGGAAAGTGGAGCTACTACACCGACTGGAAGAACGAGGACCCGGAGCTCGGCGTCAACAAGTGGGAGACCTTCCTTACGAAGGAGGTCCCGCCGCTGATCGACGCCGCGCTCGGCACCAACGGCGTCAACGCGATCGCCGGTCTGTCGTCCTCGGGTACGTCCGTCCTGCAGCTGCCCATCGCTGCTCCCGGCCTGTACCAGGGCGTCGCGGCCTACAGCGGGTGCGCGCAGACCTCCGACCCGATCGGTCAGCAGTTCGTCAAGCTCGTCGTCGAGACCTGGGGTGGCGGCGACACCCGCAACATGTGGGGCGAGCTCGACGATCCGGCCTGGGTCGAGAACGATCCCTACGTGCACGCCGAGGAGCTGCGCGGACTCGATCTGTACATCTCCAACGGCACCGGCCTGCCCGGACGTTACGACACCCTGGCCGGCCCCGAAATCGACGGTGAGGTCGACGTGCTCGCCAACCAGATCATCGTCGGCGGTGTCATCGAGGCTGCGACCAACTACTGCACGCACAACCTCCGTGGCCGCCTCGACCAGCTGGGCATCCCCGCCACCTACAACTTCCGCGACTCCGGCACCCACTCGTGGGGTTACTGGCAGGACGACCTCAAGGATTCGTGGCCCGTCCTCGAGAAGGCACTCGGTCTGACTTCGTAAGTCCGGCCGGTCCGTCGCGACCAGGTGTGAGAAGGCCCCTCTTCGCCAGGGGGGTTCACATGATCGTCGCAACACTCTCAACGAGAGGTTGCGACGATCATGTCGTTTACGGAGGACTGCGACCGGTTCGGTGACCAACTGGCACGACTGATCGATGCCGGGATTCCGGTCAAGGAGGCCGCGGCCGCATTCGGGCTGCCCCGACAGCGGTGTTACGCGATTTTGAGGGCGATCGGCCGGCCGGCGGGTAGATCCCGTGGCCGGGCCGGCACCGCCGACCCTGCGCTGATCGTGTCTGTCTACAACGAGACCGGTTCGATCACCCGGGCGGCGAAGGCCTCGAAGGTGGCGCATTCGGTGGCCCGCCGGATCCTGGTCGACGAGGGACTGGTCCGCACAGGGAAGATCTCGCCGAAGGGCAAACCCGAAGCCAAGCGTCGTTGTCTGGAGTTGATCGCAGCCGGGTGGTCGGCCAGACGAGCAGCCCGTGAGGTCGGGGTCAACGAACGCACCGCACGGGACTGGCGGCAGGGGATCCGGCGTTCGAACAGCAAGCGGATTCACCCCGATGGGCGGGTCGTGGATTACCACCACGGAACCGTCTACACACAGTCTGTGACCAGTGCGACCAGAGTGACCTGCGATGACAGCGGACGGCCGGCGATCAGCGACCGGTATCTGTCGACCGAGGACCGGATCGCGATCGCCGACGGCCTGCTCGTCGAGGATTCGTTGCGGGCCATCGCCGCTCGGATCGGCAAGAACGTCTCGACCGTCTCGCGGGAGGTTCGTCGGCACAGCATCGAGGGCAGGTACCTGCCGTATCAGGCCGATCGAGCCGCCGCTGCCGCCCGGGCGCGGCCCAAGCAGTCCAAACTGGTGGTGAACACGGTCCTGCGGGCAGCGGTCGAGGAAGGCCTGTCCCGGAAGTTGTCGCCGGAGCAGATCTCGCACCGTCTGCGCCGGGATCATCCCGACGACGAAAGTATGCGGGTGAGCCACGAAACGATCTATCAAGCCCTCTACTTCCAAGCTCGAGGTGGGCTCAAAAAGCACGTGCAACAGGCACTTCGGACCGGACGGGCGAGACGTAAACCGCACCGCGCGGACGGTCAGCGGTATCAGCGATTCACCGATCCGATGGTGATGATCAGTGACCGGCCCGCCGAGGTCGCCGACCGTGCGGTGCCCGGACACTGGGAGGGCGATTTGATCACCGGTGAGCTGAACAAGACCGCGATCGGCACCCTCGTCGAACGCACCACCCGTTACACGATGTTGCTGCACCTGCCGAACGGGCACGACGCCGAATCCGTGCGGGACGCGCTCATCGCCGCGATGAAAGACCTGCCCGCGCATCTTCGTGGCTCGCTGACCTGGGATCAGGGCGCCGAGATGGCCCGGCACAAACAGTTCGGTATCGCCGCCGATATGGCCGTGTACTTCTGTGACCCGGCCAGCCCCTGGCAACGCGGCACCAACGAGAACACCAACGGACTGCTGCGGCAGTATTTCCCCAAGGGCACCGATCTGAGTGTCTACAGCCCGGCGGACCTCGAGCACGTCGCCCAGGAACTCAACGGCCGGCCACGCACAACGCTCGGCTGGGATACTCCAGCCGAGCGTCTGCGTGATCTAATCCCCACCAACTAACAGCGGTGTTGCGTCGACCCCTTGAAACCGCCCAGCGGAGAGGGGCCTTCCCCATTCGTGTGGTCGAGTCGGCTCGACGGGTGACGCTCGGATCAATTCTGTTCGGCCGAGCGCCGATATCCGACGACGGCGGGGAGGACGAAGATCGCCACCATCCCGGCCGACCACAGGACCGTCTTCAGGAACGGTTCCGCGATCGGACCGCCCATCGCGAGCGAGCGCATGGTGTCGATCGCGCAGGACATCGGCTGGTTCGCCACCACGGGTTGCAGCCAGCTCGGATACGCCATGACCGGCACGAACCCCGAGTTGAAGAACATGAGCAGCGTGCACAGGATCGAGACGGTCTCGACGAGGGGAGTGCGTCCCGGCAGGGTCGCCAGAGCCGTCACCATCATCGCGAATCCGAGACCGAAGATCAGTGGGACCACGAGGCTGAGCAGGGTGGGGCCGATGCCCTGCGTGAACCGGAAACCCAACGCCATGCCGGCGCCGAAGATCACGAGAGAGGTGACGAACACGCGCACCATCTCCGCCATCAACCGCCCCACCAGACCGGACGAGCGGTGGACGGGCAGCGTGTGGAACCGGCTCAGCAGGCCGGAATCGCGTTCGGTGCGCAGCCCCACCGCGCTGACGACCGAGCCGAACATCGCGCCGACGAGCACGATCATGGGCACGGTGCCGAAGATCGACGAATAGCCGGTCGCGGCGGTGATGCTGTCGCCGAGCACGATGCGGAACATCACCAGGGTGAGCGCCGGATAGATGAGCGCCTGGATCATCGTGGCCGGATCGCGGGCCCAGCGGAGCAGCAGGCGACCGCACTGCAGGCGGCTGTGCTCCCACAGTGCGCCGAGGGAACTCTCGCTGCGGACGCGATCCGGTTCGGGATAGGCGAAGGCGCGACCCGGAGTCCCTGCCCGCTCCCGCGATCGGGCCCGTGCCCGCTGTGTCTCGACGGTCTTGCTCATCGACTCACTCCCGCCTCGTCGCGGCCCACACGGCGCCCGGGATGCAGATCACGGCCAGCCCGATCATCCAGAACAGGCTCGGCCGGAAGACCTCCCAGGTCACGCCGTCCTGGGCCATGTCGCGCATCGCGAAGGAGAACTGTGAGATCGGCTGGTTGCGGACGAACGGTCTGATCCACTCCGGGAATCCCTCCTCGGGCACGAAACCGCACGAGAGCATCCCGAGGATCAGCTGCGGCAGGGTCAGCGCCTGCGCTGTGGCCTCGGGGCTCCGGGACAGACATCCGATCGCGTCGGCGCCCAGGCACAACAACAGGCTGATGATCAGTGCGGTCGCGCAGAACAACGCTGCCTGCCCGGGCCCGGCGGAGAAACGGAAACCGATGAGATAACCGAATCCGATCGCCGCGGCCAAGGAGATGACCGACCGCACCATGCTCGCCGTCATCCGTGACGCCAGGGGCGCCGCCGGGGCGACGGGCATCGTCTGCAGACGCGAGGTCACACCGGTCGTGCCCTCCTGCGCTGCCAGCTGCGCCGCGGAGATGGCGGTGAACGCCATCGACTGCAACACGATGATGGGCATCAGGAACTGCGCGTAGTCGATGCCCTGCAACTGCATCACGAACTTGAGCGGCAGATAGAAGCCGAGACCGAAGACGAACGGTGCCAGGACCGCGAGGACCAACTCGCCGTACCGCGCCATCGTGCGCAACGACCGGAGCGTCAGCACCCACCACTGCTCGACGCCCGACGGCGTGATCCGGCGGTGGACACCTCCCCGACGTGCGGGAAGGGTGGACGAGGAGTCGGTGAACGAGACCGTGGAGGCTTCCGTCCCGCGGACCGTCTCGTCGGTGCGGGCCGTCACGGCCGCTCACCTGCCGGCGCAGGCACCGCTCGTTCCGCCTCGGGCGGCGCTGTCGGGCCGCCGTTCGTAGGGCCACCGTCCGTCGGACCGCCGCCGTCGGAAGCGGAGTGCCCGGTGAGGCGGAGGAAGACGTCGTCGAGCGAGGGACGTCGCAGACCGATGTCGGCGAGTTCGATGCCCAGGGGTTCGATGCGCCGCAGCACCTCGGTGAGGGTCGCGGCGCCGTCCGGTGCCGGGACGGACACCCGATCCGTGTCGGGGACCGTACCCACCAGGACGTCCTGGGGGAGAAGACCGTTCAGGGCGTGCAGGATCTCGGGTATCGCCCGCGGGTCGGCCGGAACGATCTCGCAGTGGGTGCCACCCGCGGAGGACTTCAGCTGGTTCGCGGTGCCTTCCGCGATCACGGTGCCCTTGTCGATGACGATGATGTTGTCGCTCAGCACGTCGGCCTCTTCGAGGTACTGCGTCGTCAGGAGCACCGTGATGCCCTGGTCCTTGAGCGCCCCCACCAGCGACCACACGCCCTGCCGGCTGCGCGGGTCGAGACCGGTGGTCGGCTCGTCGAGGAAGACCACCTTGGGACGGACCACGAGGCCGCACGCGATGTCGACCCGTCGGCGCATACCGCCGGAATAACCCTTCACGGGGCGGCGACCGGCGTCGACGAGATCGAACTCCCGGAGCAGATCGTCGGCGCGCCGGGTGGCCGACTTCTTGTCCAGACCCATCAGGCGGCCGAACAGGATCAGGTTCTCCCGGCCGGTGAGGGTGTCGTCGAGCGCGGCGAACTGGCCGGTCATCATGATCGACCGCCGGACCGCTGCGGCGTCGGCGACCACATCGTGCCCGGCGACCACGGCGCGACCCGAGGTGGGACGCAACAGTGTCGACAGCACCTTGACCATCGTGGTCTTGCCGGCGCCGTTGGGGCCGAGGATGCCGAGGACACGGCCCGGCGGTGCAGAGAAGCTGATCCCGTCGAGTGCGTGGACGTCGCCGAACGACTTGTGGACGTCCTCCACGAGAACTGCCTGGTCGTGATCGCTCACATCACACCCCGCCGTAGATCTCGGTCCCCGTCGGGGACGGGTCGGTCCGTCACCGTCGGAATCGTACCGGTGCGCACGATCCCGGGAGGGGTGGACGGACATGCGCGTCGGCGCCGACGTCCCTTCCCCTCGGGGTGTTCACGCCGGTCGGTCAGGACCAGACGCCGAGATCTTCGAGGTGTTCGACGAGTCGGTGGGCCCCGTCGGTGAAGTGTTCGCGCGTCTCGCGTCCGGCGGCCTCGACGTCACCGGTGCGCAGCGCCTGCAGCAACCGCTCGTGCGAGGCGACCGCATCCGTCCCCCAGCTGCGCGCCTTCTCCTAGTACATGATCCGCCTTGTCACTTCACGGTCTCGGTAGCATCACAGCCGGAGGTGACATGTGGCACACCTACCGTGCCCTAACCTGGCTCGCAACGCACTGGATGGTTTGGTTGGCGGGTGAGCACCGGAGTATCACGCCGACGGTTACTGGGAGGGGCCGCCGGCGGATTGTTCGCGTGGGGTGCGACCGCGGGGAGCGGTCGTGCGGCTCCGCCACGCAGGCTTCCTCCACCCGACACCGTCACCGATCCCGCGAGGATGAGTGCGGCCGAGGCGGCAGCGCTGCTGCACGCCGGCGAACTGCACCCGCGCGAACTGCTCGATGCCTGTCTGGACCGCACGCGCTCGTACGACGGAGCGATCGGTGCGTGGATCCGGCTCTACCCCGAAGTGGCCTACGCGGCGGCCGAGGCGGCGGGGGAGCGCCTCGCCCGTGCGCGCCGCGATCGGACCCCGGCGCCGCTCGTGTGCGGGCTCCCGATCGCTCTCAAGGACATCTTCGCGGTGTCCGGGCTTCCGCTCACCGCGTCGAGTCGCGTCCTCGAGGGCAACATCGCGGCCGGGCACTCGGGTGTGTGGCGTCGACTCGAGGACGCCGGTGCGGTGCTCATGGGGCACGCGCACACCGACGAGTTCGCGATCGGTGTCGCCACCCCTCAGGTGGGCAATCCGTGGAACACCGAGATGTCGCCCGGCGGATCGTCCGGCGGCAGCGCGGCCGTGCTCGCCGCGCGGTTCGCGCCCCTCGCGATCGGTAGCGACACCGGCGGTTCGGTCCGGTTCCCGGCGAGCGCCTGCGGTGTCTCGTCGATCAAGCCGACCTACGGGCGCATCACCTCGCACGGCATGATCCCGCTGACCTGGACCCGCGACCACGTGGGTCCGATGGGCCGCAGCGTCGCCGACGCGTCCCTGATGATGACCGTGCTCGCGGGCGCGGATCCGGCCGACCCGATCACGGCACTCGGCCCCGACGTTCCCGAGGGCGGTTATCCGGTGACGGCCGCCGGGGGAGCGAGTCCCCTCGCCGGCGTGCGGATCGGACTGCCCGTGAACACGAATCCCGCACCCCCCGAGGCGGTGCAGCGCGTCGTCGACGACGCGGCACGGGTGGCGGAATCGCTCGGTGCGGTCACGGTCCCGGTGACGATGCCGTCCCTGCCGGAATCCCTCGCGACCGGCGACCAGGTCGAGATGGGTGCCTACCACCAGCAGTTCACCGACCGGCTCGGCCTGTATCGCCCCGAGAACGCGGTGGCCGCGGGCACGGCGGTGGCCTCGCTGGCCGTGCCGGTGGGCGACTACCTCACCTTCGAGCGCGACCGTCTGCGGTACCAGAGCGACTACAACCGGATGTTCGTCGACCAGGATCTCGACGCGATCATGCTGCCCGGCGCCTCCGTCGACGGCGCACGACGCCAGGAGTTCCTCGGCATCAGTGTCACGGCCGGAGTGACGGGCCCCGTGCGATGGGCGAACTACTCCGGTGCCCCCGTGGTGACCCTGCCCGCCGGGTACTCCGCCGCGACGGGGATGCCGGTCGGTGTGCAGCTCGGTGCGCGGCCGTGGCAGGACGAACGTCTCATCGGCATCGGGCTCGAACTGCAGGAGGCACTGCCGATCTGGCGCGACGAGCCGCAGCTCGTCGCCGCCGGCGCACGGGTCCCCGAGGTCGCGCAGGTGCAGCCGGGCCCCGGTCCCGACCCGACGAATACGATCGGGGCGGCCGCTCCGGTTCGGACCCTGCCGATGAACCCCATCGGCTAGGTTCGACCACGCGGATCCGACCGCACGGCGTATCGCCGAGGTGTACATCACGCACCGTCGTGAGTTGAACTCTCGGCCGTGCTCCTGCATACTGGTCGGGTTGCCTTGACCGGGCCATGGATGTTTTGCGGCTCGGATCGGGAAAGACGTGACAGTCGCGGATCGAGCCTCACGGCCTGGTCGCGGCCACATGCAAGACGGAAGCAGTACCCCTGTGTGCTCCTGTGGAGCGCAGCCGGTTCCGTTCCTTGCGGTGTCGAAGCCTTCGAGCATCGACGCCGGGGAATGAGCGGCGGGCCGACACGCCCGACCGCGTGGGCCGGAGAACAATGACAGATGAACAGCGGCAAGCGGATCGGATACGTCCGGCTCGCACTGTGTTTCGAGCGCTGTTCTCGGTCGCCGTTCCCCGGGGAACTGTGCAGACGAGGTGGTTTCCGGCTCCGCCGGGGATCACGAAACGCGGCAAGAAAAGGACACTAAGCGTGGCGGGACAGAAGATCCGCATCAGGCTCAAGGCCTATGACCACGAGGCGATCGACGCATCTGCGCGCAAGATCGTCGAGACGGTGACCCGTACGGGTGCCCGCGTGGTCGGCCCGGTGCCGTTGCCCACTGAAAAGAACGTGTACTGCGTCATCCGCTCGCCGCACAAGTACAAGGACTCGCGCGAGCACTTCGAGATGCGGACGCACAAGCGGCTCATCGACATCCTCGACCCGACGCCGAAGACCGTCGACGCGCTCATGCGCATCGATCTCCCGGCGAGTGTCGACGTCAACATTCAGTGACATTCGATTACAGCGAGCTTGTGAAAGACGCAGCGGAGACAACACATGACTAACCAGATCAAGGGAATCCTGGGCACCAAGCTCGGCATGACCCAGGTCTTCGACGAGAACAACCGGGTTGTCCCGGTCACCGTCGTCAAGGCCGGACCGAACGTGGTCACGCAGATCCGCACCGAGGAGCGCGACGGCTACAACGCCGTGCAGCTCGCCTACGGTGCCATCGCGCCGCGCAAGGTCAACAAGCCGGTTCGCGGCCAGTTCGAGAAGGCCGGCGTCACGCCGCGCCGTCACCTGGTCGAGCTCCGGATCGAGGACGCCTCCGAGTACGAGGTCGGCCAGGAACTCACCGCCGAGGTGTTCGAGGACGGCGCCTACGTCGACGTCACCGGCACCTCGAAGGGCAAGGGCTTCGCCGGCACCATGAAGCGTCACGGCTTCGCCGGCCAGGGTGCGTCGCACGGTACGCAGGCCGTGCACCGTCGTCCGGGCTCCATCGGTGGTTGCGCCACCCCGGGCCGCGTGTTCAAGGGCACGCGCATGTCCGGCCGTATGGGCTCCGACCGCATCACGACGCAGAACCTCTCGGTCCACAAGGTGGACGCCGAGAACGGTCTGCTGCTGATCAAGGGCGCGATCCCGGGTCGCAAGGGCGGCCTCGTGATCGTCAAGACCGCAGTGAAGGGTGGTGCACGGGCATGACCAGCACCGAGACCGCAACCAAGCTGACCCTGGACGTCAAGGCCCCCGGTGGCCAGACCTCCGGCTCCGTCGATCTCCCCGCCGAGATCTTCGACGCTCCCGCGAACATCGCGCTGCTGCACCAGGTCGTCACCGCGCAGCTCGCCGCGGCCCGCCAGGGAACGCACGCCACCAAGACCCGCGGCGAGGTCCGCGGCGGTGGCAAGAAGCCGTACCGCCAGAAGGGCACCGGCCGCGCACGTCAGGGCTCGACCCGTGCGCCGCAGTTCGCCGGCGGTGGCACCGTCCACGGCCCGCAGCCGCGCGACTACAGCCAGCGCACCCCCAAGAAGATGAAGGCCGCCGCCCTGCGCGGAGCCCTCTCCGACCGGGCGCGCAACGAGCGCATCCACGTGATCACCGAACTCGTCGCGGGTCAGACCCCGTCGACGAAGAGTGCTCGCACGTTCCTGGGCGAGATCAGCGACCGCAAGAAGGTCCTGCTCGTCGTCGGCCGTGAAGACGTGGCGGCGTGGAAGTCGGTTCAGAACCTTCCCAACGTCCACGCGCTCGCGCCGGATCAGCTGAACACCTACGACGTGCTCTACAGCGATGACGTCGTGTTCAGCGTCGAGGCGCTCAACACGTTCATCCACGGGCCGGCCGAGTCCGGCCAGGAAGTGAAGGAGGAGAGCAAGTGAGCACGATCGCCGATCCTCGCGACATCCTGCTGGCTCCCGTCGTCTCCGAGAAGTCCTACGGGCTGATGGAAGAAGGCACCTACACCTTCCTGGTCCACCCGGACTCGAACAAGACGCAGATCAAGATTGCCGTCGAGAAGGTCTTCGGCGTCAAGGTGAGCAGCGTCAACACCGCCAACCGTCAGGGCAAGCGCAAGCGGACCCGGTTCGGTTACGGCAAGCGCAAGAACACCAAGCGCGCGCTCGTGACCCTCACGGCCGACAGCAAGCCCATCGAGATCTTCGGAGGCCCGGTCGCCTAGCGATCGGAACTCTCGAGAGATAGAGGACGAGAAGACTCATGGCAATCCGTAAGTACAAGCCGACTACGCCGGGCCGCCGTGGCGCCAGCGTGTCGGACTTCGCCGAGATCACTCGGTCGACGCCCGAGAAGTCGCTGATCCGCCCGCTGCACGGTCGCGGTGGACGTAACGCGCACGGCCGCATCACCACCCGTCACAAGGGTGGCGGACACAAGCGCGCCTACCGCCTGATCGATTTCCGTCGCAACGACAAGGACGGCGTGCCGGCCAAGGTCGCTCACATCGAGTACGACCCCAACCGCACCGCGCGCATCGCGCTGCTCCACTACGTGGACGGCGAGAAGCGCTACATCATCGCCCCCAAGGGCCTCGTGCAGGGTGCTCCCGTCGAGTCGGGCCCCAACGCCGACATCAAGCCCGGCAACAACCTGCCGCTGCGCAACATCCCGACGGGTACGACCATCCACGCGGTCGAGCTGCGTCCGGGTGGCGGCGCCAAGATGGCCCGCTCCGCCGGTGCGAGCATCCAGCTCCTCGGTAAGGAAGGCACCTACGCCACGCTGCGTATGCCCTCCGGCGAGATCCGTCGCGTCGACGTGCGCTGCCGCGCCACCGTCGGCGAGGTCGGCAACGCCGAGCAGTCGAACATCAACTGGGGCAAGGCCGGCCGTATGCGCTGGAAGGGCAAGCGCCCGACCGTCCGTGGTGTCGTGATGAACCCGGTCGACCACCCGCACGGTGGTGGCGAGGGCAAGACCTCGGGTGGTCGCCACCCGGTCAGCCCGTGGGGCAAGCCCGAGGGCCGCACCCGCAAGAACAAGGCGTCCGACAAGCTCATCGTCCGTCGTCGCCGTACCGGCAAGAAGCGCTAGTCAAGGAGGGAGTTAGAGAATGCCACGCAGCCTCAAGAAGGGCCCGTTCGTCGACGACCACCTCCTGGCGAAGGTGGACACGCAGAACGAGAAGGGCACCAAGCAGGTCATCAAGACCTGGTCGCGCCGTTCCACGATTCTGCCCGACTTCATCGGTCATACGTTCGCTGTCCACGATGGACGCAAGCACGTGCCGGTGTTCGTCTCGGAGTCCATGGTCGGTCACAAGCTCGGTGAGTTCGCGCCGACCCGTACGTTCAAGGGCCACATCAAGGACGACCGGAAGAGCAAGCGTCGATGAGCACTGAAACCACCACCAACAGCGCTCGGGCTGTTGCGCGCCACGTGCGCGTGACCCCGATGAAGGCGCGCCGCGTCGTCGACATCGTTCGCGGTAAGTCCGTCGAGGAGGCCCTGGCCATCCTCAAGTTCGCGCCGCAGGCCGCGGCCGAGCCGGTCGCCAAAGTGATCGCGTCGGCCGCTGCGAACGCGCAGAACAACTACAACCTCGACCCCAGCACGCTCGTCGTCGCGACTGCGTACGTGGACGAGGGTGCGACCCTGAAGCGGTTCCAGCCGCGTGCCCAGGGCCGTGCGTTCCGCATCCGCAAGCGGTCGAGCCACATCACCGTGATCGTGGAAAGCGTCGGGTCGGCCTCGACTCGTAACCGCCGGAAGGGAGCTCAGTAGTGGGCCAGAAGATCAACCCGCACGGCTTCCGTCTGGGCGTCACCACCGACTGGAAGTCTCGTTGGTACGCGGACAAGCAGTACGCGGACTACGTCAAGGAAGATGTCGCGATCCGCAAGTTCCTGGCCTCCGGCCTCGAGCGCGCCGGCATCGCGAAGGTCGAGATCGAGCGCACCCGCGACCGTGTGCGTGTGGACATCCACACCGCTCGTCCCGGGATCGTCATCGGACGCCGCGGCGCCGAGGCCGATCGCATCCGCGCCGAGCTCGAGAAGCTGACCGGTAAGCAGGTCCAGCTGAACATCCTCGAGGTCAAGAACTCGGAGTCCGAGGCTCAGCTCGTGGCGCAGGGCGTCGCCGAGCAGCTCTCGAACCGTGTCGCCTTCCGTCGTGCGATGCGCAAGGCCATCCAGTCGGCCATGCGTCAGCCGAACGTCAAGGGCATCCGCGTGCAGTGCTCGGGCCGCCTCGGTGGCGCCGAGATGTCGCGTTCGGAGTTCTACCGCGAAGGTCGCGTCCCGCTGCACACGCTGCGCGCGGACATCGATTACGGCCTCTACGAGGCACGGACCACCTTCGGCCGCATCGGCGTGAAGGTCTGGATCTACAAGGGCGACATCGTCGGTGGCCGTCGTGAGCTCGCTGCTGCTGCAGCTGCTCCCGCCGACCGGCCGCGTCGTGAGCGTCCGAGCCGCCCGCGTCGTTCCGGCGCGTCGGGCACCACCGCGACGAGCACCGAGGCCGGCCGCGCCGCATCGAGCGACGCTCCTGCCTCGACCGAGAACAAGGAGGGCTGACGCAATGTTGATCCCCCGGCGGGTCAAACACCGCAAGCAGCACCATCCGAGCCGTACGGGTGCCGCCAAGGGCGGAACCCAGGTGGCCTTCGGTGACTACGGCATCCAGGCTCTCGAGCCGGCCTACATCACCAACCGGCAGATCGAGTCCGCTCGTATCGCCATGACCCGGCACATCAAGCGTGGCGGCAAGATCTGGATCAACATCTTCCCGGATCGCCCCCTCACCAAGAAGCCTGCCGAGACCCGCATGGGTTCCGGTAAGGGTTCGCCGGAGTGGTGGGTCGCGAACGTCAAGCCCGGTCGCGTGCTGTTCGAGATGAGCTACCCCAACGAGGAGATTGCGCGCGAGGCTCTGCGTCGCGCGATGCACAAGCTCCCCTGCAAGTGCCGCATCGTGACGAGGGAGGAGCAGTTCTGATGGCTACCGGTACCCCCGCCGCGGAACTCCGCGAGCTGAGCGACGAAGAGCTGACCGACAAGCTCCGCGAAGCCAAGGAAGAGCTGTTCAACCTCCGCTTCCAGATGGCCACCGGCCAGCTGGACAACAACCGTCGGCTCCGCGTGGTGCGCAACGAGATCGCCCGTATCTACACGGTGCTGCGCGAGCGCGAGCTCGGACTGGCCACCGGCCCGAATGCGGGTGACGTGGCATGAGTGAGGAAAAGGCAGTGAGCAACCAGGAACAGCGCGCGAGCCGTAAGGTCCGCATCGGTTACGTCGTCTCGGACAAGATGGAGAAGACCATCGTCGTCGAGCTCGAGGACCGGGTGAAGCACCCGCTGTACGGCAAGATCATCCGCCGTACGACCAAGGTGAAGGCGCACGACGAGAACGGTCTGGCCGGCATCGGCGACCGCGTGCAGCTGATGGAGACCCGTCCGCTGTCCGCGTCGAAGCGCTGGCGTCTGGTCGAGGTGCTCGAGAAGGCCAAGTAAGGCCTCCTCGTCCTCGACAGGGCCGAGAACATGCAGCACCCCACCACCCGCACCGCGGGCGGTGGGGTGCTGTGCGTCGGGTAGTAGGTGCAGCCCTCGCGTGAGGGAGCGGTGGACGTCGCTGCGACACGCCCGGTTCCGGGGTGGGGAGTGACATCACAATTCGCGAATTTGCCCTGCGTACGGTATATGGCCTACTCTGGACGGGTTGCTTACGGGACCCGTGTGTGATTCGCGCGTGCGCCGCAGGCAACCGACGACCGCGTACGTCCAGGTCGGAAATCTGACGTACACACCAATCCAGGTCAAGGAGAAGTAAGTGATCCAGCAGGAGTCGCGACTGCGCGTCGCCGACAACACGGGTGCCAAGGAGATCCTCTGCATCCGCGTTCTCGGTGGCTCGTCCCGTCGCTACGCCGGAATCGGTGACGTCATCGTCGCCACCGTCAAGGACGCGATCCCCGGCGGCAACGTCAAGCGTGGCGATGTCGTCAAGGCCGTGATCGTGCGCACCGCCAAGGAGCGCCGCCGTCCGGACGGTTCCTACATCAAGTTCGACGAGAACGCTGCCGTCATCATCAAGGGCGACAACGATCCTCGCGGCACCCGCATCTTCGGACCCGTCGGTCGCGAGCTCCGCGACAAGCGGTTCATGAAGATCGTCTCGCTCGCTCCGGAGGTGCTGTGATGAAGGTGCACAAGGGTGACACCGTGCTCGTCATCTCGGGCAAGGACAAGGGTGCCAAGGGCAAGGTCATCGCGGCCTACCCGGCGACCGGCAAGGTCCTCGTCGAGGGCGTGAACCGTATCAAGAAGCACACCGCCGTCTCTGCGAACGAGCGTGGCGCCTCCTCCGGCGGCATCGTGACGCAGGAGGCCCCGATCCACGTTTCCAACGTTGCGGTCGTCGACTCGGACGGAAACCCCACCCGCGTGGGCTACCGCACCGATGAGGAAACCGGCAAGCGCGTTCGGATTTCCCGGAAGAACGGGAAGGACCTCTGACATGACTTCCACCGAGAACAAGACCCAGCCGCGCCTGAAGGCCCGCTACCGCGCCGAGATCAAGGACGCGCTGAACGCGGAGTTCGACTACGCGAACGTCATGCAGATCCCCGGCGTCGTGAAGGTCGTCGTCAACATGGGTGTCGGCGACGCCGCCCGCGACGCGAAGCTCATCAACGGAGCCGTCAACGACCTCGCGCTCATCACCGGTCAGAAGCCGGAGATCCGTAAGGCCCGCAAGTCCATCGCACAGTTCAAGCTGCGCGAGGGCATGCCGATCGGTGCGCGCGTCACGCTGCGCGGCGACCGCATGTGGGAGTTCCTGGACCGTCTCGTGTCCATCGCGCTTCCCCGTATCCGGGACTTCCGCGGCCTCAACGGCAACCAGTTCGACGGCAACGGCAACTACACGTTCGGCCTGAACGAGCAGTCGATGTTCCACGAGATCGACGTGGACAAGATCGATCGCCCGCGCGGCATGGACATCACTGTCGTGACCACCGCTACCAACAACGAAGAAGGCCGTGCCCTGCTCAAGCACCTCGGCTTCCCGTTCAAGGAGAACTGAGCCCATGGCTAAGAAGGCACTGGTCAACAAGGCCAACAAGAAGCCGAAGTTCGCGGTGCGCGCCTACACCCGCTGCCAGCGCTGCGGGCGCCCGCACTCGGTCTTCCGCAAGTTCGGACTCTGCCGCATCTGCCTTCGCGAGATGGCACACCGCGGAGAACTTCCGGGAGTTCACAAGAGCTCCTGGTGACGTGAGCGGTGGGCGGAGGACCGAGAAGTTCTCCGCCCACTGTCACGCTGTCATGGGTTCGTCGCCGATCCGTCGACGAATCCGCTATCGAAACCGAGTTTCGATGTAGGCCCACGGCCGGCATGTTCCGGCGTTGCATGGGAACCGCATCGAGAAAGGTGAACAGGTCAGCCATGACCATGACCGACCCCATCGCAGACTTCTTGACGCGTCTGCGTAACGCCAACACGGCGTACCACGACGAGGTCAAGCTCCCGTCCTCGAAGATCAAGGTGAACATCGCCGAGATCCTCAAGCGCGAGGGCTACATCTCCGACTACCGCACCGAGGACGCCGAGGTGGGCAAGACCCTCATCGTCGACCTCAAGTACGGACCTTCCCGTGAGCGCAGCCTTGCCGGCGTGCGCCGCGTGTCGAAGCCCGGCCTGCGCGTGTACGCGAAATCCACCAACCTGCCCAAGGTCCTGGGCGGCCTCGGCGTGGCGATCATCTCCACGTCCTCCGGCCTGCTCACCGATCGCCAGGCGGCCAAGCAGGGAGTGGGCGGGGAAGTCCTCGCCTACGTCTGGTAAAGGGAGGCCACCACAATGTCGCGAATCGGAAAACTCCCCGTTGCAGTTCCTTCGGGCGTCGAGATCACCATCGACGGCCAGGATGTTGCAGTCAAGGGCCCCAAGGGCAACCTGTCCCTGACGATCGCCGAGCCGATCGCCGTCGCCAAGGGTGAGGACGGGGCAATCAACGTCACGCGCCCGAACGACGAGCGTCGCAGCCGCGCGCTGCACGGCCTGTCGCGGACGCTCGTGCAGAACCTCATCGTCGGTGTCACCGAGGGTTACATCACCAAGATGGAGATCCACGGCGTCGGCTACCGCGTGGCCCTCAAGGGCAAGGACCTCGAGTTCTCGCTCGGCTACAGCCACCCCGTGCTGATCGAGGCGCCCGAGGGCATCACGTTCGCCGTCGAGAACCCCACGCGCTTCTCGATCTCGGGCATCGACAAGCAGAAGGTCGGCCAGATCGCGGCCAACATCCGCCGGCTGCGCAAGTCCGACCCCTACAAGGGCAAGGGCATCCGCTACGAGGGTGAACAGGTCCGTCGCAAGGTCGGAAAGACGGGTAAGTGATCATGAGCCAGACCGAGAACCAGAAGGCCAAGCGCATCCCGCGCGGCAAGGACGCCTCCACCACGCGTCGCCTTTCGAAGACGCGTCGTCACTTCCGCCTCCGCAAGAAGATCTCCGGCACCGCCGAGCGTCCCCGCCTCGTCGTCAACCGGTCCTCGCGCCACCTGCACGTGCAGCTGGTCGACGACCTGACGGGCACCACTCTCGCCGCAGCGTCGTCCATCGAACCCGATGTGCGCGCTCTCGAGGGCGACAAGAAGGCTCGCGGCGCGAAGGTCGGTCAGCTGATCGCCGAGCGCGCGAAGGCTGCCGGCGTGGAAGCCGTGGTCTTCGACCGCGGTGGCCACACCTACAGCGGACGCATCGCGGCCCTCGCGGACGCGGCTCGCGAAGGCGGGTTGAAGTTCTGATGACCATTTTCTCGAACGGAAGGAACGCCTGATGCCGGGACGTCAGCGGCGTGACGGCGGCAATGGCCCCGCCGGACAGAACCCCAACAGCGGTGACAACCGTGGCGGTCGCGACCGCCGCGACCGCGACTCGCGCGGCGGCAACGCTGCCGAGAAGTCGAACTACATCGAGCGTGTCGTCTCGATCAACCGTGTGTCGAAGGTCGTCAAGGGCGGTCGTCGCTTCAGCTTCACCGCTCTGGTGATCGTGGGCGACGGCAACGGCCTGGTCGGCGTCGGCTACGGCAAGGCCAAGGAAGTTCCCGCGGCCATCCAGAAGGGTGTCGAGGAAGCTCGCAAGAACTTCTTCCGCGTCCCGCTCATCGGCGGAACCATCACCCACCCCGTCCAGGGAGAGGCTGCAGCCGGTGTCGTCCTGCTGCGTCCGGCTTCCCCCGGTACCGGTGTCATCGCCGGTGGCGCTGTGCGCGCGGTGCTGGAGTGTGCGGGTGTCCACGACATCCTGTCGAAGTCGCTCGGCTCCGACAACGCCATCAATGTGGTGCACGCGACGGTTGCGGCCCTCAAGGGTCTGCAGCGTCCCGAGGAAGTCGCGGCTCGCCGTGGCCTCACCCTCGAGGAAGTTGCCCCCGCCGGCATGCTGCGCGCACGTGCACAGGCTGCTGGGAGCGTGAAGTAATGGCAGAGCTGAAGATCACCCAGATCAAGAGCACCATCGGGGCCAAGTCGAATCAGCGCGACAGCCTCCGGACCCTCGGTCTGCGGAAGATCCGCCAGTCCGTCGTCCGCGAGGACAATGCGCAGAATCGTGGCCTCATCAACGTGGTGCGTCACCTCGTCATCGTTGAGGAGGTCTGAGAATGACCATCAAGCTGCATCACCTGCGCCCGGCTCCGGGTGCGAAGACGGACAAGACCCGCGTCGGACGCGGTGAGGGTTCGAAGGGCAAGACCGCCGGCCGCGGTACGAAGGGCACGAAGGCACGCAAGAACGTGTCGCCGGCCTTCGAGGGTGGCCAGATGCCCATCCACATGCGTCTGCCGAAGCTCAAGGGCTTCAAGAACGCATTCCGTACCGAGTACCAGATCGTCAACGTCGGGGACATCGCTCGCGTGTTCCCCGAGGGTGGACAGATCGGTGTCGCGGACCTCGTGGCGAAGGGTCTGGTTCGCAAGAACCAGCTCGTCAAGGTCCTCGGCGAGGGCGAGCTGACGGTGGCCGTGCAGGTCACCGCCGACAAGTTCTCGGCCTCCGCTCAGGAGAAGATCGCTGCAGCCGGTGGCAGCGCGACCGTCCAGGCCTGACCTGTACTTTCGCGTGTGAGTCACGGCTGTCGAACGGCCGCGGTGCAGATACCTGCACCGCGGCCGTTCGCGCGTTCACACCGGTGTCCCAAGCTGCGTTCGCAGCGGTGACATAGGCTACCGGGCTACGCCTCTCATCGGGGCCCACTGTTAGAGTTTCAGAGTTGTCTACCGTCCGACGGATCCCTCTCGATCCGTCGTCCCCGATCGGCCCGCCAGGAGGATCTTTGCTTTCCGCCTTCGTCTCGGCCCTCAGGACACCGGACCTGAGGCGGAAGATTCTCATCGCCCTCGGGCTCGTGGCGCTGTACCGCCTCGGTGCTACCGTGCCGTCCCCGGGCGTCGACTACGGCAACGTCCAGGCCTGTGTCGATCAGCTCGCCGGCAGCGAGCAGGCCGGCATCTACTCGCTGATCAATCTGTTCTCCGGCGGCGCGCTACTGCAGTTGTCGGTCTTCGCGATCGGCATCATGCCGTTCATTACCGCGAGCATCATCGTCCAGCTGCTCACCGTGGTCATTCCACGCTTCGAGGAACTGCGCAAGGAGGGCCAGTCCGGCCAGGCCAAGATGACGCAGTACACGCGTTATCTCGCCGTCGCGCTCGCCGTCCTGCAGGCCACCGGCATCGTCGCGCTCGCCGCCCGAGGGCAGCTGCTGCAGGGCTGCTCGGAGCCGATCCTCGCCGACGACAGCATCTTCGGGATGGTCGTCATCGTGCTGGTGATGACCGCCGGTGCCGCCGTCGTCATGTGGTTCGGTGAGCTCATCACCGAACGCGGCGTCGGCAACGGCATGTCGCTGCTGATCTTCTCCGGTATCGCGGCCGCGCTGCCGAGCGAGGGTCGCATGATCCTCGAATCCCGCGGCGGCCTCGTCTTCGCGATCGTCTGCGTCGTGGCCCTGGCCCTCATCACGGGTGTCGTGTTCATCGAGCAGGGTCAGCGCCGGATCCCGGTGCAGTACGCCAAGCGCATGGTCGGCCGTCGTATGTACGGCGGTTCGTCGACCTACCTGCCGCTGAAGGTCAACCAGGCGGGCATCATCCCCGTCATCTTCGCGTCGTCGCTGCTGTACCTGCCCAATCTCGTCGCGCAGCTCACCGGTGCCACGACGAACCCGGATCCGAGTTGGTGGCAGCGGATCATCAACGAGTACCTGGTCAATCCGAACAACCCGGTCTACATCGCGATCTACTTCGCCCTGATCGTGTTCTTCGTCTTCTTCTACGTCGCCATCACCTTCAATCCGGAGGAGCGGGCCGACGAGATGAAGAAGTACGGCGGCTTCATCCCGGGCATCCGCCCCGGTCGCCCGACCGCCGAATATCTCAGTTTCGTGCTCAACCGCATCACGGTTCCGGGCTCGATCTACCTCGGTCTCATCGCGACGCTGCCGAACTTCTTCCTGTCCGGCAGCCAGACGGCCTCGAGCATCTTCGGTGGCGCCGCGGTTCTCATTCTCGTCAGTGTCGCGCTGGACACTGTCAAGCAGATCGAAAGTCAACTGATGCAGCGCAACTACGAAGGGTTCCTCAAGTGAGACTTGTACTGCTCGGTCCTCCCGGTGCCGGCAAGGGCACACAGGCCGCGATTCTGTCCGAGAAGCTCGGCATCCCCGCCATCTCGACGGGCGATCTTTTCCGCGCGAACATCGGGCAGGGCACCCCGCTCGGCGTCGAGGCCAAGAAGTACATCGACGCGGGGGAGCTCGTTCCCGCCGAGATCACCAACAACATGGTGCGTGAGCGTCTGGCCGAGCCCGACGCCGCCAACGGCTTCCTCCTCGACGGCTTCCCGCGCAGCGTGGAGCAGGCCAAGGAACTCGAGAACATCCTGAAGGATCTCGGTGTCGAGCTCGACGGCGTGCTGTCCTTCGTCATCGACGAGGACGTCGTGGTCGAGCGCATGCTCGCCCGCGGTCGCGCCGACGACACCGAAGACGTGATCCGCAACCGTCTCCGGGTCTACCGTGAGGAGACGGCCCCGCTGCTCGACTACTACGCCGACTCGATCATCACGGTCGACGCGATCGGTGAGGTCGAGGAGATCAATTCGCGGGCTCTGTCCGCACTCGGAAAGTAGACGGGTAGTTCGACATGGGTTTCGGGCGCAAGCGCTCAGTGGTTCCGTTCCGCACCTCGGGTGAACTCGACGCGATGGCGGCGGCGGGAGCCGTGGTCGGTGCCGCACTCGTCGCAGTGCGCGAGGCCGCCAAGCCGGGCGTGAGCACCCTGGAACTCGACCAGGTGGCGGAATCGGTCATCCGCGATGCGGGGGCCGTTCCGTCCTTCCTGGGCTACCACGGCTTCACCGGTTCGATCTGTTCGTCGGTCAACGAGGTCGTCGTCCACGGCATCCCGTCGGTGTCGGTGGTGCTCGCCGAGGGCGACCTCGTGTCGATCGACTGCGGCGCGATCCTCGACGGCTGGCACGGCGACTCGGCATGGACCTTCGGGGTCGGGGAGCTGTCGCAGGCCGACATCGACCTGAGCGAGGCCACCCGTCTGTCGCTCGAGGCCGGTATCGCGGCGATGCTCCCGGGCAACCGCCTGACCGACGTCTCGCATGCGATCGAGCAAGGCACGCATGCCGCCGAGAAGGTGCACGGCCGCTTGTACGGCATCGTCGACGGCTACGGCGGTCACGGTATCGGGCGCGAGATGCACATGGATCCGTTCCTCCCCAACGAAGGCAAGCCGGGCAAGGGCCCGAAGCTCGTCGTCGGATCGGTGCTCGCCGTCGAGCCGATGCTCACCCTCGGTACCTACGAGACCGAGGTCCTCGACGACGAGTGGACGGTGGTGACCGTCGACGGCAGCCGGGCCGCGCACTGGGAGCACACGGTAGCGGTCACCGAGGACGGCCCCCGTATCCTCACCGTCCGGCCGGAGTGACGCGAGCGGTCGTACTCCGCGGCGTCATACGTCGACGAGGAGCGTGACCGGTCCGTCGTTGACGAGGCTCACCTCCATGTGGGCCCCGAACTTCCCGGTCTCCACCGTCGCGCCGAGATCTCGTAGAGCGTTCGCGAACGCATCGACGAGAGGTTCGGCGATCGGGCGGGGAGCGGCGGCCGACCACGACGGACGCCTGCTCTTCCTCGTGTCGGCCATGAGCGTGAACTGGCTGACCACCAGGATCGGGGCGTCGACGTCGGAGGCGGATCGCTCGTCCTCGAGGATGCGCATCGTCCACACCTTCCGGGCGAGCGTCGCGGCCTTGGCCTCGTCGTCGTCGTGCGTGACGCCGACCAGCACGAGCAGACCGTGACCGTCTTCGGCCGGCGTGATGCGAGCCACCTCGGCTCCGTCGACCGCCACCGCCGCCGTGGTCACCCGCTGGATCAACGCCCGCACGTGCGGTCCTCCTCCTGGTCGTGGGCACGAGTGTGCCGGAGCTCATTTGTCCTGGACGGTCAACTTCCCGTACCATTGATCGGTGGTGCGCGCTGCGCTCCGATCGGTCCCGTGTCGAATTCCTTCGAATCTCGGTTCGTGTCCGGTCCCGGAGTTGCCGAGCGTCACGGTAACGGATGCCGATGCAACCACAACGCCGAACAACGGATCGCGGAGGATATGGCTAAGAAAGACGGGGCAATCGAGGTCGAGGGCCGGGTAATCGAACCGCTGCCCAATGCGATGTTCCGCATCGAGCTGGAGAACGGGCACAAGGTTCTCGCCCACATCAGCGGAAAGATGCGTCAGCACTACATTCGTATCCTTCCCGAGGACCGCGTTGTCGTGGAGCTTTCTCCCTACGACCTCACGCGTGGACGCATCGTCTACCGCTACAAGTAACGAAGCTTCCCCGGCCACACGGTCGGGGAGAATCATGTCGCCGGGCCGGCTCTGCCGTGTCCGGCGGCGCACATACAGGAGATCGGACTTACGTGAAGGTTCAGCCTAGCGTCAAGAAGATCTGCGAGAAGTGCAAGGTGATCCGCCGTAACGGTCGGGTCATGGTGATCTGCGAGAACCTGCGTCACAAGCAGCGTCAGGGCTAGATCCACCTTCGTCTCGAAGATCTGCTTGGCAACAAGCACGAAGACCTTCCAGCACCAGTCGCGTGGTTACGATCCTCGATCCGTCGAGGAGCTGCGCGATCAACCCCCGGTACGGAGGCCGGGGCCCCACTGTGTTTTTGAATCACACAGTTCTTCGACGCAGGGGACGGGCTGGGAGCAGACCTCCGCACACCGAATAGGAATGCCACATGGCACGTCTCGCAGGTGTCGATCTTCCCCGCGAAAAGCGGATGGAGATCGCACTCACGTACATCTACGGCATCGGCCGTACCCGCTCCCAGGAGATCCTCGAGGCCACGGGTGTCAACCCGGACCTGCGCAGCAAGGATCTGACGGACGAGGACCTCGCCAAGCTCCGCGAGTACATCGAGGAGAGCTACAAGGTCGAGGGTGACCTCCGTCGCGAGGTTCAGGCGGACATCCGCCGCAAGATCGAGATCGGCTGCTACCAGGGCCTGCGACACCGTCGTGGTCTGCCCGTGCGTGGACAGCGCACCAAGACCAACGCCCGCACCCGCAAGGGTCCGAAGCGCACCGTCGCAGGAAAGAAGAAGTAATGCCTCCCAAGTCACGCAGCACCGGTCCGAAGAAGACCCAGAAGGCACGGCGGAGGGACAAGAAGAACGTTCCGCACGGTGCCGCTCACATCAAGAGCACGTTCAACAACACCATCGTGTCCATCACGGACCCGCAGGGCAACGTGATCTCCTGGGCGTCCTCCGGCCACGTCGGCTTCAAGGGTTCGCGCAAGTCGACCCCGTTCGCCGCACAGCTCGCCGCCGAGAACGCCGCCCGCAAGGCGCAGGAACACGGTGTCAAGAAGGTCGACGTCTTCGTCAAGGGCCCGGGCTCGGGCCGCGAGACGGCGATCCGTTCCCTCCAGGCCGCAGGCCTCGAGGTCGGCACCATCTCCGATGTCACCCCGCAGCCCCATAACGGTTGCCGTCCGCCCAAGCGGCGTCGCGTCTAACGGGAAAGGAAGGTAAAGAAAAATGGCTCGTTATACCGGTCCCGTTACCCGTAAGTCGCGTCGTCTCCGTGTCGACCTGGTCGGAGGCGATCAGGCCTTCGAGCGTCGCCCCTACCCGCCCGGCCAGCACGGCCGCGCGCGGATCAAGGAGAGCGAGTACCTGCTCCAGCTGCAGGAGAAGCAGAAGGCCCGCTTCTCGTACGGCGTCATGGAGAAGCAGTTCCGTCGCTACTACGAAGAGGCCGCAAGCCGCCCCGGCAAGACCGGTGAGGTTCTGCTGGTCATCCTCGAGTCGCGCCTGGACAACGTCGTCTACCGTGCCGGCCTCGCCCGCACGCGTCGTCAGGCCCGCCAGCTGGTGAGCCACGGCCACTTCCTGGTCAACGGCAAGAAGGTCGACATCCCCAGCTACCGCGTCTCGCAGTACGACATCATCGATGTCCGCGAGAAGTCGCTGAGCACGCTGCCCTTCCAGGTCGCCCGCGAGACCCAGGGCGAGCGCCCGGTTCCGGGTTGGCTGCAGGTCGTCGGCCCGCGTCTGCGAGTGCTGGTCCACCAGCTCCCCGAGCGCGCGCAGATCGACATCCCGCTGCAGGAACAGCTGATCGTCGAGTACTACTCGAAGTAAGACACCTCGGTGTCGTGGTGTCCTCCGGTCCGTCCGGGCGGGAGGACACCGCTCCATTCCACTAGGGCGTCATATGGCGGACGCCCACAAGGAGGCAACAGATGCTCATCTCTCAGCGACCCGCACTGACCGAAGAGGTCATCGCTGAAAACCGCTCGAAGTTCGTCATCGAGCCGCTCGAGCCTGGCTTCGGGTACACCCTCGGCAACTCGCTTCGTCGCACCCTGCTCTCGTCGATCCCGGGCGCCGCTGTCACCAGCATCCGCATCGACGGCGTTCTCCACGAGTTCACCACCGTTCCCGGGGTGAAGGAGGATGTCACCGACATCATCCTGAACCTCAAGGGTCTCGTGGTGAGCTCCGAAGAGGACGAGCCGGTCACCATGTACGTCCGCAAGCAGGGGCCGGGCACCGTCACGGCCGGCGACATCGTGCCCCCGGCCGGTGTCACCATCCACAACCCGGATCTGCACATCGCCACCCTGAACGACAAGGGCAAGCTGGAGATCGAGCTCGTCGTCGAGCGCGGTCGCGGCTACGTTCCTGCCGTGCAGAACAAGGCGTCCGGCGCCGAGATCGGCCGTATCCCGGTCGACTCGATCTACTCGCCGGTGCTCAAGGTGACGTACAAGGTGGAAGCGACCCGCGTCGAGCAGCGCACCGACTTCGATCGGCTCATTCTCGACGTGGAGACCAAGAACTCGATCAGCGCGCGGGACGCGCTCGCCTCGGCGGGCAAGACCCTCGTGGAGCTCTTCGGTCTGGCTCGTGAGCTGAACGTCGAAGCAGAAGGCATCGAGATCGGTCCCTCGCCCGCCGAGGCCGACCACATCGCCTCCTTCGGACTTCCGATCGAGGACCTCGACCTCACGGTCCGGTCCTACAACTGCCTCAAGCGCGAAGGTGTCCACACCGTCGGCGAGCTCGTGGCACGGACGGAATCCGACCTGCTCGACATCCGCAACTTCGGCCAGAAGTCCATCGACGAGGTCAAGGTCAAGCTGCACTCGCTCGGCCTGTCCCTCAAGGACAGCCCGGCATCGTTCGACCCCAGCACCGTCGCCGGCTACGACGCCGCGACCGGTACCTGGAGCGATACCGAGGCCGGCTCCTTCGGTGACAACGACGGCAACGAGGACTACGCCGAGACCGAGCAGCTGTAGCAGCTCACGGTCCGTTACTAGGAGAAAATCATGCCCAAGCCCAAGAAGGGCGCCCGCTTCGGCGGATCGGCCTCGCATCAGAAGGCGCTCATGGCCAACCTGGCCACCGCGCTCTTCGAGCACGGCCGCATCACCACCACCGAGGCCAAGGCCAAGGCCCTGCGCCCGTACGCCGAGAAGCTCGTCACGCACGCCAAGGCCGGCACGCTGGCCTCGCGTCGTGAGGTGCTGAAGGTCATCCGCAACAAGGACGTCGTCCACTCGCTGTTCGCGGAGATCGGTCCCTCCTTCGAGGACCGCAACGGCGGTTACACCCGCATCATCAAGACGATGCCGCGCAAGGGCGACAACGCCCCCATGGCCATCATCGAGCTGGTGCGCGAGAAGACCGTCACCTCCGAGGCCGACCGCGCTCGCCGCGTCGCCGCCTCGCAGGCACCCGCCGAGGACAACGCGGTCCAGGCCGTCGAGGCCGAGGCCACCGACGCCGAGGTCGCGAACGCCGACGCCGTCGTCGAGGGTGTCGAGGACACCAACGCCACGGCTGCCGACGCACCCGAGGCGGACGAGGCCAAGAAGGACTAATCCACTTGGTTTCGGCATCTGCTGAAGCTCACGAGACAACCCGTCTGCGACTCGACATCGCGTACGACGGCACCGACTTCTCCGGCTGGGCACGGCAGCCCGGACGTCGCACGGTGTGCGGGGAGATCGAGGAAAAGCTCTCCGCGATCGTCCGCACCCCCGTGCTGCTCACCGTCGCCGGTCGCACCGACGCCGGCGTGCACGCTTCCGGGCAGGTCGCCCACGTCGACGTCCCCACCGCGGTGCTGCCCGACGATCCGTCGCGCTGGGTCCGCCGTCTCGCACGGTTCCTGCCCCGCGACGTGCGGGTCACCGGGATCTCCGTCGCCCCCGAACATTTCGACGCGCGTTTCTCGGCGATCCGGCGCCACTACGAATACCGCCTCACCACAGCGGTGTACGGCGCCGAGCCGCTGCGTGCCCGCGACACCGTCGCGTGGCCGAAGGCCGTCGATCTCGATGCGATGCAACGCGCGTCGCAGTCGCTGCTCGGCCTGCACGACTTCGCCGCCTTCTGCAAGCGGCGGGAGGGTGCGACGACCGTACGTGAACTGCAGCGATACGACTGGACCCGCGAAGGTGACATCCTCACCGCCTATGTCAGCGCCGACGCCTTCTGCTGGTCGATGGTGCGCAGCCTCGTCGGCGCGGCCCTGGCCGTGGGGGAGGGGCGTCGCAGCGTCGAGTGGATGACGGCCCTGCTCGACGAACGCGAACGTGCGGCGTCCGTCGCGGTGGCACCGGCCCACGGCCTGTCACTGGTTCGCGTCGACTACCCTGCTGACGAGGAACTCGCCGCGCGCAACGCTGCGACGCGGGAGATGCGCGGGCCCATCACGCCCGGCTGTTGCGGATGAAGGGAACGAATGTGCGCGCACGACGGTTTGCGTTGATGGGGACGATCGGGGCGCTCGCCGTCTCGTCGCTGGTCCTGTCCGGTGCCGCGGTCGCCCACGCCGAGGATCTCCCGGCCGCCGCGACCGGCGAGACTCGGTCGCAGAGCGCGACTGTCGAACGCATCGAGAAGCACACCGACCGCGATTGGTCGCTGTTCGTGTACTCGCCGTCGATGGAACGCACCATCGAGCTGCAGGTGCTGCGACCGGCCGACACGAGCGCGCCGCGACCGGTCTTCTACCTGCTCAACGGTGCCGGTGGGGGACTGGACCGGGCGACCTGGCGCGAGCAGACCGACATCGTGGAGTTCTTCGGCGACAAGAACGTCAACGTCGTCACTCCGGTCGGTGGCGCGTTCAGCTACTACACCGACTGGCTCGAGGACGATCCCGTTCTCGGACGCAACAAGTGGACGACCTTCCTCACCGAGGAGATCCCCTCCGTGGTCGACGAGACACTCGGTGCGAGCGGCCGCAACGCGATCGCCGGTGTGTCGATGTCGGCGACGTCGGCGCTGGCGCTCGCCCAGCAGGCGCCCGATCTCTACCAGGCGGTGGGTTCGTACAGTGGATGCGCCGAGACCGCGTCGGATATCGGTTCGCGCTATGCGGAGATCGTCGTCGCGTTCGGCGGGGGCGAGGTCGAGAACATGTGGGGACCGGTCGCCGGTGAGCACTGGACCGAACAGGACGTCGTGCTCAACGCCGAGAAGCTGCGCGGCAAGGCCGTGTACGTCTCCACGAGCAGCGGTGTCCCGGGTCCGTACGAATTGAAGGCATGGGAGCAGGACGGTGTCGCCGTCCTTCCCGATGTGGCTCTGCTCGGGCTCATCGAGGCCGGCGTGAACGATTGCACGACGCGACTGCGCGGTGCGCTGGACGCAGCCGGGGTCGAGGCGACCTACTCGGTCCGGCCCGACGGTACCCACACCTGGGGCTACTGGCAGGAGGCCCTGCACGAGTCGTGGCCCGTGTTCGGCGAGGCCATCGGCGCCTGAGCCGAGAGCGCTGCCCTCGAAAAGACACCCGGGGGGTGAGGTCCGCGACCTCACCCCCTCGGGCGTTCTCACGTGCTCGTCGGATCAGCCAGTCCAGGAACTCGAGGACGTTGCTGATGAGCGCATCGAGCGAACCGGGAAGCGGCCGAGCGCCTCGGCGATCATGCGGTGGCCCTCGGCCTCGTAGCAGTCGTCGCCCACATGGAAGGCCCACACCGCGACCGCGACCGCCGCGCGGACACGTCGGCGGAACCAGGCGTCCTCCTCACGGGGATCCTCGCCGTAGCCACGCAGAAAGGCCTGCTCGGCACCGGGGACCCGGAGGAACTCGCGTACCGCGAGCCGCTCGAAGTCCTCACCCGCCGGGCGCATCGCGGCACGCCCGAAGTCGATCACCTTCACCACACCGATGTCGTCGGCGAGCCAGTTGCGGCTCTGCCAGTCGCCATGGGTGGGCACCAGGGTGGCCGTCGGTGTCGGCCATCCCTCGACCATCGAGCGCAATCGGCCGGCGACGTCGGGACCGATACGGTGCGGCGCCGCGAGCCACCGCAGCGTCTTCGTGTTCGCCGATCGCTCGTACCCCTCGTCCACCACATGCTCCTGGCGATGGAACTGGGCGAGCAGCGCGCCGGCCTGCTCGTAGACGTCGAGACGGGACGACGCGGCGGTGCCCAGGACGAGCCGCCCCGGAAGGTATTCCGTCACGACGAGTTTCGTCGCGCGGTCGGCGAACACCATGCGGGCGGCCCGACCGCACCGTACCCACGGAGCGGTCCACCGCTCGTGCGCGCTGATCTCGCGGCCGATGTGCCGATCCGGAGTTCCGCCCGCCTTCACGACCAGTAGCCCGTCGTCGGTGTCGACCTCGAGGACAGTGGTCGACACCAGCCCCCAACTCATGTCGGAGACCACGACGATGCGGCCGAACCGCTGCGTCAGCAGGTGGCGTTGCTGTGGAGTGAGCCGCTCCAGGGCGTCCGGCATGAAGGCACTCTAGCGATCTTTCGCCGCGAAAACCCCTGTCGCTTCCGGCTTGCGATCGTTCACCCCGCGAGGGACCGCGCGATCACGAGTCGCTGAATCTGATTGGTGCCCTCGAAGATCTGCGTGATCTTCGCGTCGCGCATGAAGCGCTCGACCGGGAAGTCGCGGGTGTAGCCGTATCCACCGAGGACCTGCACAGCGTCGGTCGTGACCTTCATGGCGGCATCCGTCGCGACGAGCTTGGCCACCGACGCCTGCCGCGAGTAGAGCAGGCCGGCGTCCTTGCGCCGGGCAGCGTCGAGATAGGTGGCGCGGGCCGAGTCGACGGCGGCGGCCATGTCGGCGAGAACGAAGCCGAGGCCTTGGTGGTCGATGATGCGCTTGCCGAAGGCCTGCCGTTCCTTGGCGTAGGCCGTCGCCTCGTCGAGGGCGGCCTGGGCCAGACCCGTCGCGACGGCGGCGATCCCCAGGCGTCCGGAATCCAGTGCGCTGAACGCGATCGGCAGTCCCTGTCCCTCGGCGCCGATCCGGCGCTCGGCCGGGACGAAGGCGTCGTCGTAGTGGGCGGAGGTGGTGGGGATGGCGTGCAGGCCCATCTTCTCCTCGGGCTTGCCGAAGGACAGGCCCTCGGTGCCGGCGGGCACGAGGAAGCACGAGATGCCCTTGCTGCCGGTGTCGGCTGTGCGGGCGAACAGGGTGTAGAAGTCGGCCTTGCCGCCGTTGGTGATCCACGCCTTCGAGCCGGTGATGCGGTAGCCGCCGTCGACGGGTTTCGCACGGCACGCGAGGGCCGCGGCGTCGGATCCGGCCTGCGGCTCGGAGAGGCTGTACGCGCCGATGGTGTTGCCGCCCAGCATCTCCGGGAGCCACTTGTTCTTCTGCTCGTCGGTGCCGTGGGTGGCGAGCGCGAAGCACGACAGTCCGTGCACGCTCACCGCAACCGCCACGGCAGCCCAGCGGGCGCCGAGTTCCTCGAGGACCTGCAGGTAGACCTCGTAGGGTTGGTCGCCGCCGCCGAACTCCTCGGGGTACGGCAGGCTCAGCAGCCCTGCGGCGCCGAGTGCGGGGAAGACGCCCTCGGGGAAGGTCTCCTTGCGCTCGTGCTCGTCGACGCGCGGGGCGAGCACCTTGTCGGCAACGTCGCGGGTGAGGTCTATCAGGTCGTAGGCCTCGCGGGTGGGAAGCAGACGCTCGACGGGCACGGTGGTTCCTCCTGGAAGACTGGGGACCAAAAATAGTACTGAGGACGATACTGCAGTACTGTTCTCGGTATGGCAAGAGTCGGTAGCCGGCGGCCCACCGCCCGGCAGGCGCAACTGTTCGACGATCTGGTCGCGTTATTCCTGGCAGAAGGCTTCGCGCACCTGACCCTCGACGACATCGCCGCGCGTCTGCGCTGCTCGAAATCGACGCTCTACGCACTCGCGGAGAACAAGGACCGGCTCGTCTACGCGGCGACCGTCCACTTCTTCAAGGGTGCCGCCGACCGGGTGGAGGCCGACGTCGCGCGGGCCGCGGACGCCCAGGCTCGCATCGGCGCCTATCTCGAGGCCGTGGGGCGCGAACTCGAACCCGCCTCCACGCGGTTCATGGAGGACATCGCCCACACGCCGGTCGCGCGCGAGGTCTACGAACGCAACACCCGGTTCGCCGCCGACCGCGTCCGCCAGCTCATCTCCGAGGGAGTTGCGGCCGGCGAACTGCGCGACGTCCACGCGGCCTTCGTCGCCGACGTCGTCGCCTCGGTCATGGTCCGCATCCAGCAACGACAGGTGGCCGAGGCGACCGGTCTCGAGGACGCACGTGCCTACCGGGAACTCGCCGCACTGCTCGCGCACGGGCTCTCGACCGCACCGCACCTACGATCGACCCTATGACCACGGCTGCACCGAACGATCCGATCCGCCTCGAGGTCGTCGTCGCGAGTGTCCGCGCCGGTCGCATCGCGCCGGTCGTCGCAGACTGGTTCGCGGCCACCGCACGGCGTCGGCCCGAGTTCGACGTCGGCGTTCTCGATCTCGCCGAGACTCCGCTCCCGCACGACCTCTCGGGCGGTCCCGACGCCGACGCCTTCACCGGTCGCATCGGTGCTGCGGACGCCTTCGTGGTGGTGACCTCCGAGTACAACCACGGCTATCCCGCCGCGCTGAAGACGGCCATCGACACCGTCAAGCACGAATGGCGCACCAAGCCGGTCGGATTCGTCTCCTACGGTGGCCTGTCCGGCGGATTGCGCGCGGTCGAGCAGTTGCGGCAGGTCGTCGTCGAGGTCCACATGGTGCCGGTGCGGCAGTCGGTGAGCTTCCACCGCGTCAAGCACGCCTTCGCGGCCGACGGCACCACCACGGACGAGGCCGCGATCGACGGCGCGGAACGCATGCTCGACCAGATCGCCTGGTGGGCCCGCACCGTCCGCGCCGGAACCGCCCTCGACCGCTATCCCGGCTGAGGCGCCGGATCCGGCATGCGCGACCGGCCGAGATGGGTGCTCTCCGCCGCGATCGTCACGAGGGTGAGAGGCGTGCGTTCGCCGCCTACCGTGAGCACCACACGGCCCCCGGCCGCTCCGGGTTGGAGCAACGACACCGTGGGGCGCTCGCGCGGCCATCCGTCCGGGTGGATGTGCACGTGGATCGCGGTCGCGTGCGGCATGGACGAGGTGGGCGGGACGCCGTCGTAGACGACCGTGTCGAAATCGTGGTCGCCCGCGTACTCGCCCGCCAGACGCAGCCGGTCGGGTCCGGCCGCGGATCCGACCAGGCCGCGCCACGCACCGGACCGGTCGGTGTGGACGACGACCCGCGCCCCCACCGCGACGGCGCGGAAGACCACCTGCTGGGCGAGATACAACTCGCCCGCGATGTGGACCGAGCGGACTCCGGGGCCGGTGAGACGCGCGGTGACGGCGCGACCGGCGTCGTCCGATCCGATGAGCTGCCCACACCCACCGGCCGGAAGAGCGAGGGCGTCGAGTTCCCCGCTACGCGATTCGCGCAAGGGAACCCGGTCTTCCAGTTGCGGAACCCCGAGGGGCAATGCCGCTGTGAGGAGTTCGGCGTGACGTCCGTACGCCGGGAACAGTCCGGCCACCGAGGGGACGTCCGCCTCGCGCGTGGTGAACCGTGCCAGCGCCCCGACCCGAACCGACCCGTCATCACCCGGTCGCAAGCGGAGGACCAGTGTCGACGCCAAAGTTGGATGCGACCAGATCGCCGCCGTGTGGCGGCGGTCGATCCGACGTGGGTCGAAGGCGCCGCCCGAGTCGAACGCGGAGGCCAGGGCGACGTGCCGGCGCGTCGGGGCCCACTCCGTCGCCGGGACCCCGTGGGAGATGCGCAGCGCGGCCTGTTCGATCTCGCTCGCGGTGAGCAGTCGCGCACCGTACCCGGCGTCGCCGAGCGCGCGGATCACGCGCCGCGCCGCCGCGACGACGGTCCGGGCGGCACCCTCGGAGCCTCCGCCCCGACGGGCGGCAGCGGCCGCGCAGGACGTGACGTCGAGTCGGAGCACCACCCGCACCGTGCGTTCGGCCGCGGCGGGAAGCGGGCCCAGCAACTGTGCGTAGGCCTGCCCCGCGGGGGTCGAGTCGCGAACCCGGCGCCCCTGCACCACGACATCGATCCCGTCCAGGACGACGTCGTGCCGGTACAGGCAGGCGGCGATCGCGTCGAGGGGGAGCGTTCGCCCCGTCTCCTCGCTGTCGCGCCCGAGTCGGGTGATCGCACCGGCCGGTGAGAACGGTTCGAGAACCACGGTCGCGTACGGGCCGTCCCATAGCACCCCCACCGGGACTGCCGACCCGACGTGGAAGTCGCGGAGGGCACCCGAGACGGAGACGTCGTCCGGGCGTCGGCGCAGAACGGTCGCGATCCATTCGGCTGTGCCGCGTCCGCCGATCCGCACGAGGCACAGCGCGGCCGGTGGCACGGCGATCGCGCAGGCCACCCACACGGACGCCCCCGACACCACCGCCAGCGTCCATACGAGGGCGGCGACGCACTGGGCACCCACGAGCCGCACGGCGACACGGCTTCTCGCATCACCTGCTGCTGTGCTGATCCGTGCACCGGTGGGCGCTGTGCTGACCCGTGAATCCCCCGACTCGAAGACGGTTCGTTGCATCGATCCCCCCCGAACGACGGCCGGCAATGATTCCGGCGCGGTGCCGACCTTCCCCCTGACCGCGCGGAGCGCCTGTGGTGGACGCCCGACTGGACTGTACTGTGTTGCGCCAGAGAGCGTGCCGTACGGGGGGAGATCGATGGCAGCGCAACCGACCACGCGATGGCAGGTCAGTGGATACCGTTTCCTGGCACGACGCATGGATCATGCTTTGGTGCGGGGCGACGTACGAATGATCCACGATCCCATGCGTTCCCAGTTCCGGGCGTTCGTCGTCGGAGTCGTCGTCGCGTGTGTCGTGCTGGGAGGCTGTGCCGCCCTTGCCCTGTTCCGCCCCCAGGACCGGATCGGTGATGCTTCCGTCGTCGTCGGACGCGACTCCGGTGCGCTCTACGTCGCGATCGGCACGACCTTCCATCCCGTCCTGAATCTCGCGTCGGCCCGGCTTATCCTCGGATCGCCCACCGAACCGGCGGTCGTAGCCGACGAGGAACTGACGACACGACCACGCGGACCGCTGGTGGGGATCCCGGGTGCGCCGTCCTCCCTGGTCCATGATGCAGAGGAGGTGCCGTGGACGGTGTGCGACGTCGCCGACCCGAACGGTCTGCAGTCCTCGACCACCGCCGTGCTCGCCGGCACACCCGACCACCGGGCAGGCTCGGTGCTCGCCGACGACGAAGCGCTCCTCGTGGCCGCGGACGGCAGATACCACTTGCTCTACGAGGGCAGACGCGCCGAAATCGACCCGAACGACCGGTCGCTCGTGCGCCTGCTGGGCATCGACGTCTCCCGTGCGCGCCCCGCGAGTCCCGGACTGCTCGCCGCCGTGCCGGAATCGCCGAAGCTGGCGGCACCCCACATCACCGGCGCCGGAGGTGTCCCGGGCATGTCGATCCCGGGTGTGCGAGTCGGGTCGGTCGTCGCGGTGTCCGAACCGGACGGGCAGAGTTTCCACGTAGTGCTCGAGAACGGTGTGCAGGAGGTCTCGCGGGCCACCGCACATCTCATCCACTTCTCGGATTCGCAAGGAGCACCCGAGATTCCGGTGATTCCACCCGACGTCCTCGCAGCCGCGCCGGCCGTGCACGAACTGCCGGTCGACACCTTTCCCGAGGTCGTCCCGCGCATCGTCGATCCGGGGGAGAGGCCTGTGGCGTGCTCCACCTGGCAGCCCGGCACAGGCGAGAACGACCGGCACCGCTCGACTCTGCGGTTGTCCGCGGGGACGGCCCTGCCCACCGGCAAGGACGCCGTGCCGGTGGTCCCGGCCCAGGCGGACGATGCCGGACCGCAGGTCGACGCGATCCACATCCCGCCGGGCCGCGGCAGATACGTGCAGACCACCTCGCTGACCTCGGACACCGACCGTCTCGGTTCGTTGTTCTACGTCGCCGACACCGGCGTGCGGTACGGCATCACCGATGCGGACGCCGCTGCGGCACTCGGCTTCACGGATCCACCCGCCCGGGTCCCGTGGCCCATCCTGCAGTTGCTCGCTCCGGGACCCGCGCTCGGCCGGGAACAGGCGCTGCTCGCACACGACGGTGTCGCCGCCGACCCGGAGGCGGTCCCCGTCGGGGCGGGCAACTGATTCAGGTCCGTGATCGGGCGAGTCGTCGTGCCGGTGCAGTGAGGACGAGAACGAGGGCGGTCGCGGCGATCACGGCCGCAGCCGAGATCAGTGCGATGGTGCGCGGCCGGTGATCCGGTACCGGGGGAGGAGTCGGCTCGGCGACGGCAACCGCCGGCATCGGCTCCGCGCGCCCGGCCGGCAGCGGCGCGGTGACGGCGGCGAGCGGGTCGACGACCCCGTGGCCCACCTGCGGATTCCATCCTTCCGCGGGGGAGTGGGCGGTGCTCTCGATGCGCGTCATCACCTCTCGGGCGGACAACTGCGGGTACCGCGAGCGCACCAGCGCGACCGTCGCCGCGACGAGCGGCGCCGCGAAACTCGTCCCGGACACCGGTCTGCCGCCCTGGGGGCCGGGGATCAGGTCGGCCAGACCGTCGGTGCCGGGATTGAGTGAGACGAGCCCGCTCCCGGGAGCGGCGACGTCGACCCACGGCCCGGGCAGGCTGTACCCGGCCGGTGTGCCGTCGTCCTCGACCGCGCCGACGGTGAGGACGTACTCGTCGTACCAGGCCGGTGATGCCAGGGTGACGACCGAATCCCACGGATCCGCACCGGGATCGGCCGGATCCGCCGAGCGCGGATTGCCTTCGCGGCAGGTGTCGGTGTTGCCGGCCGCCGCGACGACGACCGCGTCGTGTACATCCGTCGCGTACTGCACTGCCGCTCCCAGCGGACCGTCGACGAGGCCTTCGGCGACCGTTCGGCAGGCGACCTCGGAGATGTTGACGACGGTGGCGCCGAGATCCACCGCCTGCCGGACGGCCGCCGCGAGGGTCCGTACGTCGCCGTATCCGGAGGCGTTGCGCGCGGCGTCGTCGTCCGATCGGGAGCGGTCGGAGAAATGGCCGCTCGACTGGCGGATGGCGATGATCCCCACGTCGGGTGCGCCACCGGCGAAACCCGATCCGGGTGTCGGCCGCGCCGCGATCAGGCCGGCGACGAGGGTGCCGTGCGCGTCGCAGTCCTCGGTGCCGTCACCCGTGGACACGTAGTCGCCACCCGGCCTCGGGGCCGGCAACCGCGGATGCGGATGGACCCCGGTGTCGATGACGGCGACCACCTGCCCCGCTCCCCGGGTGATCGGCCACACGGACGCGAAGTCGAGGATGCGTTGTGCCCGAGGGATCTGCGGTCCGTCGGGAGCATCCGGCAGTTCTGCGCACAGCACCCGCATCTCGGTGGCCTCGGGAGGCGCAGGCGTCGCGCCGGCGGGCAGTTGCGCCGGATCGGGTACCGGGGGCGCGGCGGTCGCGAGACCCGGAGTAGTGGTCGCTATCAGGGCGGCGAGGGCCAGGACCGCGAACCGGTGTGACAGCCGCACCGTCACAGTCCGCGGATCGCTGCGTACACACCGGCGACCCAGCAGGCCAACGGCACGACGGTGGCGATGGTCGCGTACTCCGCGATCTCGGCGATCCGGCGTTGTACCGGGGTGAACGTCCGTCGCGGCGCGACCACACCGAAGAGGAAACCGGCACACGCGAGACCCGTAGCGGATGCGAACACCGCCCACGGCGGCAACGCTCCGCTCGCTGCCGCACCGACGAGCAGCCCGAGCAGCAGTACCGCGCCACCGGCCACGAGGGGAGCCGCCTGCGCGGTCGCGGTGTAGGTGCGGCCTCGGAAGACCAGGACCACGGCCGACGCCACGGCCAGTGCTACCGCGGGCACGGACACGTCTCCGTCGAACGGGAACGCGGCGCACCATGCTCCGCCCGCCGTGAGTAGGACGACGGCGTGGACGATTCCGGTGAGCGCGCTCCGTGCCCGGTTCGCACGGTGCTCGAGCTCCGCCTGTGACGGCAACCCGGACACGCTGCTCTCGGGGGTCTCCGGTTCGAGCGGAGCGCCCGGAGCAGGGACCGGGGGGATGGGGAGTTTCGCGAGCATCGCCGCGAGGCGTGGTGCCGTGCCGGCGAGCAGCAGCGCCACCACCACCGTTCCGGCTCCGAGGGCGCGCGCCTCGAGTTCGGTGGTCGATGCGAGGGTGGCCGTCACGACGACGCCCGCGGCGGTCGCGGCGACCGCCGTGCACGGTGCGAGGCCGATGCGGGTGGCACGCACGGCGAGCACTGCGACCGCACCGGTCAGTGCCGCGGCGAGGACGAGACGCGGCGCCGGCGATTCGCCGGGAACGAGCAGCGCCCCGGCCGTCGCTGCGAGCGGGAAGGCGCACCACAGCAGCGCGGTCGCGGTCCGTCGATCGTCGTGGAGCCGGGCGAGGATGCCTGCGGCGAGCAGCACCAGGAGAGGCAGCGCGGCGCACACGGCTCCGAGGGCGAGACGGCTCGCGCCGTCGGGCAGGAACAGCAACGGTACGCAGCCCGCGGCGAGGGCGACCGGACCCAGGACGGCCGCGATGAGACCCGACGGGCCCGCACCCCACGGCGTCGTGGTCCGGTCCGAGGCCGCGACGCTGTACATGACGTCGTCGAACAACGGTGGAGGAGCGGGGGATCCGGCGTCCTCCAGGACGAGGATCTCCCCGTCGCGGACGCCGTGCTCGTCGAGACTCAGCGCACCGGACAGCGGGGCCCGACCGATCCGGGCGAGCGCCCAGCCGTCGGGTTCCGTGCGTTCGGGTGTCGCGTCGAAGTCGTTGTCGGGCCGGTGGCCGGCGACGAGATTCACGATCCCCGGGAGCAGCAGCGCCACCGGAACGTCGAGGGGCAGTGCGAGATCGACCTCGGTGTGGCGGGCGAGCACGGTGATCCGGCACAGATCCGGGGCGCCCACCTGCCCCGGGGTCTCGGATCGCGCACGCACAGATGTCATCGGCCTCGGTTCCCCCCGTCACTGCAGTCCGAACGACGCAGACCATACGACATCGTCCCGACCGGTGTCGTGCCCGAGTTGTCCGTCGAGGGGCCGAGGGGCGAACAGGAGCACGGAAGGTCGCAGCCATGGGTTAGTCTTCCACGACCGTGGGGCCGTAGGGGGCGGCCGACGGCGTTCCGGGGGGTGACGAACGTGAGTACCGTGCGTTTCGTACGCAGAGCACGGCGGGAGGCACCGCGCGCTCCCAGCGGCGAGGTGAGTGTCCAACCGCCACCGGACATTCCCCGGGCTACGCCCGGCAATCTGGTGACCAGACTGCTCCCGCTCGTGATGGTCGCGGCGATGATCGGGATGGTCGCGCTGATGTTCACCACCGGCGCCGCACGCAGCCCCATGGCGATGATCTTCCCGCTCATGATGGTCGTGTCCCTGGTGGGCATGCTCGCCAACGGTGGTCGCAGCGGGGGAACGAAGACCGCCGAGGCGAACGAGGACCGCAAGGACTATCTGCGCTATCTCGACCAGCTCCGGCGCGAGGTCACCGAGACGGCGCACGAACAACGTCGGGCGCTCGAATGGTCGCATCCCGACCCGGCCCTGCTGTGGACCCTCGCCGGCACCGTCCGGATGTGGGAGCGGCGCAGCACCGATCCCGACTTCGGTCACCTCAGGGTGGGGCGCGGCGGGCAGCGACTCGCGACCCGACTCGTGCCTCCGGACACCGGGCCGGTCGAGGATCTCGAACCCGTCGCCGCCCTGTCGCTGCGCAGGTTCGTGCGCGCGCACTCGGTGGTGCAGGCGCTGCCCACGGCTGTGTCGCTGCGGGGTTTCGCGGCGATCGGCCTCGAGGGCGATCGCAGCGCGGCGCGCTCGCTCGCTCGGGGGATGCTCGCGCAGGCGTGCACCTTCCACGGTCCCGACACACTGCAGGTCGCCGTCGTGTGCGGGCCCGACACCGCTGCGGAATGGGAATGGATCAAGTGGCTGCCGCATGCGCAGAACCCGGTCCTGCGCGACGGTGCGGGCAGTGCACGCACGGTGTTCGGTTCGCTGTTCGAACTCGAGACCGATCTCGCGGCGGTCCTCGCCGGTCGCAGCAGATTCGTCCGGAACGCCCCGGCCACCGAGGGTGCCGTGCACCTCGTCGTGGTCGTCGACGGCGGGGTCACGGGATCGGGTTCGGGGGTGCTCGACGACGGTCTCGACGCAGTGACCGTGCTCGACCTCTCCGGTTACGCCACGCGGCTCAGCGCGACGCGCGGCCTGCGCCTGGTGGTCGAGGAAGGACGGGTCGGGGTCGCCACCGGCACCGACGTCGACATCTTCGCCGATGCCGACGGCATCGGGACTCCGCAGGCACAGACGTTGGCCAGACTGCTCGCGCCGTACCGGGTGACGAGCGGAGCGGTGGACGAGAGCGCCGGCGACGACCGGCCGTCGAGCTGGCAGGAGCTGCTGGGCCTCGGGGACGTGGCCCGCTTCGACCCCGCGCAGGTATGGGTGCCACGCCGCGGGCGCGACCGCCTGCGGGTACCGATCGGTGTCGGCATCGACGGTGCGCCTGTCGAACTCGACCTCAAGGAGGCCGCCGAGAACGGGATGGGACCGCACGGACTGTGCATCGGCGCAACCGGATCGGGAAAGAGCGAGTTCCTGCGGACGCTGGTCCTCGGTCTCGTGGCGACGCACCCGCCGGAGGCACTCAACCTGGTCCTCGTGGACTTCAAGGGCGGCGCGACCTTCCTCGGTCTGGACCGGATCTCGCACGTCGCGGCGGTGATCACCAACCTCGCCGACGAGATCGCGATGGTCGACCGCATGAAGGACGCCCTCGAAGGCGAGATGAACCGCCGCCAGGAACTGCTCCGGACCGCAGGCAACTTCGCCAACGTCGGCGACTACGAGAAGGCCAGGGCGGCAGGTGCACCGCTCGACCCGCTGCCCGCGCTGTTCATCGTGGTCGACGAGTTCTCCGAACTGCTCTCTCAACAGCCCGAATTCGCCGACCTCTTCGCGGCGATCGGACGCCTGGGCCGGTCGCTGCACATGCACCTGCTGCTCGCCAGCCAACGACTCGACGAGGGTCGCCTCCGCGGTCTCGACAGCCACTTGTCGTACCGCATCGGCCTGAAGACTTTCTCCGCAAACGAATCGCGGAGCGTTCTCGGCGTTCCCGACGCCTACCACCTGCCGTCGACACCCGGCGCCGGATATCTGCGGACCGATTCCGCCGACATCCAGCGGTTCTCCGCGGCGTACGTCTCGGGGCCGTACGAGCCCGGCCGCCCCACCCGGCGCACCCGATCGGCGGTGCCGGCCGGCACGTCCCGGCCCCGGCTCTTCACCGCGCGGGCGGTGCCGGTCGACGCCGGTCCGCCCGCCCCGGTCACGGAGCCGCTCCCGGTTCTTCCCGCGGGCGACGGCCGGAGCGTGCTCGAGGTGGTCGTCGACCGGATGCGGGGGCACGGAACACCGGCGCACGAGGTGTGGCTTCCTCCGCTCGACGACTCCCCGTCGCTCGACATGCTGCTGCCCAGGTCGGTGCTCACCGGCGACGTGCCGCGTCACGCAACCTTGCGCACCGTCGTCGGTGTCGTCGACCGGCCGTTCGAGCAACGCCGCGACCCGCTGGTGGTCGACCTGTCCGGGTCGGCCGGCAACGTCGTGGTGGTCGGCGGCCCGCAGTCCGGGAAGTCCACACTGCTGCGCAGCCTCGTCCTGTCGATGGCCCTCACGCACAACGCCGAGCAGGTGCAGTTCTACGGTCTCGATTTCGGTGGTGGCACGTTGTCCGGTCTGGCCGGCCTGCCGCACGTCGGTTCCGTCGCGGGGCGGCACGACACCGACCGGGTGCGCCGCACGGTCGCGGAGATGATGTCGCTGCTGCGTCGTCGCGAACGGTCCTTCGCCGAGAACGGCATCGAGTCCATAGCTCAGCTGCGGCGGATGCGCGCCGACGCGGTCGCACCGGCCACCGGCGATCCGTTCGGCGACGTCTTTCTCGTCGTCGACGGTTGGCCGAGCATCCGGCAGGACTTCGAGGCACTGGAACAGACGATCGGGATCCTCGCCGCCCAGGGTCTGTCCTACGGCATCCACGTGGTGCTCAGCGCCCCGCGCTGGGGTGACGTGAGGCCCGCCATGCGCGACCTGCTGGGTACGCGGCTCGAACTCCGCCTCGGCGACCCGTCCGACTCCGAGTACGGCCGAAAGAGAGCGGCGATGGTGCCGGAAGGGCGGCCGGGACGCGGTATCGACCGCGATGGCCTGCACATCCTGGGGGCGCTGCCGCGGGTGGATGGAAGCTCCGATCCGGCCGATCTCGCGGTCGGCGTCGCAGCGGCGGTCGAGGCCGTCCGTGCTGCCACGCCGGGGCGTTCGGCGCCACCGGTGCGCATGCTGCCCGAACGCATCGACCGGCCCGACCTTCTCACAGCTCTGCCCTCAGGGTGGCCGCCACCGGCCGACGCGTCCCCGGCGGCCCGGCTCTCCGTCCCGATCGGCATCGACGAATCCGAACTCGCGCCCGTATCGGTGGATTTCACCGACCATCCGCACCTGCTGATCTTCGGCGACTCGGAGTGCGGCAAGACCAATCTGCTGCGAGGGCTGTGCCGCGGACTGGTCGAAGCCGGCAGCGGTGCGCAGACCAGGATCATCGTCGGCGACTACCGCCGCACGCTGCTCGGTGTCGTGGGCGGCGACCATCTCGGGGGATACGCTGCGTCGGCAACGGTCCTCGCAGCCATGGTCCGCGAACTCGCCGGCATCTTCGAGCGCCGGCTGCCGGGCCCCGGCACGACGCAACAACAGCTGCGCGATCGATCGTGGTGGACCGGACCCGAAGTGTTCGTGGTGATCGACGACTACGACATGGTCGCCACCTCTGGCCAGAATCCGCTGCTGCCGTTGCTCGACTATCTCCCGCAGGGACGTGACATCGGCCTGCACCTGGTGGTCGCACGTCGCTCGGGTGGTGCCGGACGCGCGATGTACGAACCGATCCTCGGGCGTCTGCGGGAGTTGTCGACTCCGGGTCTGATCATGAGCGGTAGCCGCGACGAGGGAGCGCTCGTCGGCGCGGTCCGTCCGTCGCCGGTACCGCCGGGCCGCGGCACACTCGTACGACGCGACGGCACGGCGCTCGTCCAGACCGCGTGGGCGCCGGAGGTGTGATGGCGCTCCGGGACGAGACGGTCGTCGCGGTCGCGTTCACGCTGACACCCGGATCCGTCCACATCGGATGGCCCGGAACCACGCGCAGCGTGCCCGCTCTCGCCGCGGATCTCGGCGACCGACGGGTCTACGGAGCGGCAGCGGAGGAACCGTCGGAGCCGGCCGGCGTCGCAGGACTCATGGATGTCACGGAACTCGTGGATGCGGCCGCGGTCGAAGGGGAAACCGAACTCGGAGAACTGCTGAGCGGGCTCGTCTCCTACGCCGCAGCGACCGTGGGTGCACCGGACATCGGCGGGGTGGCGTGCGCGATACACCCGACCTGGTGGAACGAGCGGCGCCGCGATCTCTTCCGGACCGCCGTGCGGCAGGTCGCAGGCGATACGATCCTGCTTCCGGCCGCGGTGGCCGCCGCGCGCGCCGCCGATCCTGCGCCGCACGAGCGGTGTGCGGTGCTCGAATTCGCCGCCGGGGGAGTCACCGCCGTGAGCATCGCTCCGCCGGGGCCCGACGGGCCGACCGTCGAACGACTCGCACGCGATCCGGGTCTGTCGGTGCACTCCCCGGACGCCGCGATGCGACTCGAGAACCTGCTGACCTCGGTGTGCGGCGGGGCTGGGCCGGAGGTCGTGGTGGTGACCGGCGGCCCGGGCGAACCGTCCGGTGTCGAATACTTCTCTCTCGCAGTTGATCTCGTGGGTTCGGGTCGGCGGGTGCTGCCCGTCGCGGCCTCGGAGATGCTCAGCGCCGTGACCGGCCCTCCGGCGCCACCGGCAGGAACCGGAGGGACCGCGAGAGCCCCGGCCATCGCTCCGACGACCGACGGACCCGACAGGACACTGCCGTGGCTCAGCGAGGTGCGCGCACGCCCGGATCCCCCTCGTGGCGGGCGGGCCGGCACGGTGCCCGCGCTGGTCGTCGCCGGGGCGGTGATTCCGTTCCTGCTCGCCGCTGCGATCTTCCTGTGGCCGCTTCTCACCGGAGAAGGTGGAGACGCGGAGGTCCCGGCTCCGCCGGAAGTCGTTGCTGCAGAGGAGCCGCCGACCGACGCTCGTGAGCCCGAGTCGGCCGCCGACGCCGGTCCCTCCCCGTCGACGCGGATCGACGCCGGTCCGCTGCACCTCGACCTGCCGGAGGGCTGGCGCGTCCGCGACCCCGCGACTGTGCCCGAGGGGCGCGCGGAACTGATACCGGTCGGCGGAACCGATCGCCGGATCCTGGTCGTGTACCGCGATCTTCCCGACGGGATCGACGAGCGCTCGGTCGCCTCCGCGTTGGCGGAGCGGGCCGCCGAACGTGCACCTGTCATCCGCGACCTCGACACCGACACGACCTTCGCCGACCGCAAGGTCGTGGCGTACACCGAAGTTCCCGACGACTACTCGGTGGTGCGGTGGTCGGTCCTGGTCTTCCCCGGACTTCAGGTCTCCGTGGGATGCCAGTACCTCGAGGGGGAATGGACCCGTATCCGGAGTGAATGTGAGCAGGCCGTCCACACCCTCCGGGGCGGGTGAGAAAAGTAGGTCCACGAATTTCGGAAGGCGCGGAACCGATACCGGATCGGGTGCGTCCAACCAGATGTAGGAGCCAGGACCGGCTCGACACCGAGCCGGATGATCCACGCACGAGCGAAGGAGTACGCCGTTGACCCAACCGACCGGCAATTCGAATCACCTCACCACCGATGTAGCGACCATGGAGGTCGTCGCGGGACAACTCCAGGACTCCCGCGCCGAACTCGACGCGATCCTCGGTCGTCTGACGGGCGTGGTGCAGTCCGCGCCGTCGGTCTGGCGGAGCCGCTCGGCGGAACAGTTCGCCGGAATCATGGAGCGCTGGAACGTCAACCACACCAAGCTGTCGAACGCCCTGGACGAACTGGCAGAAGCCGTGCGCACCAGTGGACGGTCGTACGCCGCTGCCGAGGACCAGCAGGCCCAGTCCTTGTCGGCGATCGACCCCGATGGCGGTTCGGTGCTCAACGGGTCGTTCAACTGATCGCCGGTCGCTCCGGCACACAGCCCTCCGGCACACATTCGAGAACAAGGAGAACGATCCGTGTCCGAGATCTATCAGAACTTCGCCGGCGTCGCCGACCTGCACGCCCAGCTCGTGTCCGGTCAGAAGGCGATCGAGGCGACGCTCGACCGCATCGAGGGGCAGGTGGCGCCCCTCATCGCCACCTGGGACAGTGGGGCGCAGGAGCGCTACGCCGCCACGCAGGCGCGCTGGAACGAGGCCGAGGCCGGCCTCATCCAGGTGCTGCACGACATCGGTCGGGTGGTCTCGACCGGTAACGACAACATGCAGGAGGTCGAGCGACTGAACCAGCAGCGCTTCCCGGGCTGATCCGGGTCTGCCGGATCCGGACCGATCCGGCGCTGTCACGTCCCGGTGGTGGAGAGGCCGCCGGGACGTGCTGCTGCTTCCGGGGTGCTCCAGCGGAGGGTGCGCAAGGGGCAGGGCTGCTGCGGCGCTTTGACCGGCCCGGCGTCCGCCCGGTAGAGTGTCCCCTCGGCGTGTCGCACGTCGTCGTGCCCTGTGGTGCGACGAACACCTCTCCCGGGTCCCAACTGGCCGCCGGGCGTGGCAACCGTCGGCATGCAGGCCAGCAGCGAAACGATAGACGAGGAAGATCTGTGTCTACGTACACACCGAAGGCCGGCGACGTGACCCATCAGTGGCACGTCATCGACGCCACCGACGTGGTGCTCGGCCGCCTCGCGGTGCAGGCGGCAAACCTGCTCCGCGGCAAGCACAAGCCCACATTCGCGCCGCACGTCGACGGTGGTGACTTCGTCGTCATCATCAACGCCGACAAGGTTGCCGTCTCCGGCAACAAGCGGACCGACAAGTTCCTCTACAGCCACTCCGGTCACCCGGGCGGTCTGCGGGCTCGTTCCGTCGGCGAGGTTCTCGAGAAGAACCCCGACCGCCTCGTGGAGAAGGCCGTCACCGGCATGCTCCCGAAGAACAAGCTCGGTCGCGCCATCGCGAAGAAGCTGAAGGTCTACGCGGGCCCGAACCACCCCCACGCCGCGCAGCAGCCGGTGCCGTTCGAGATCAAGCAGGTGGCACAGTGACGACGCCCGAGGAACAGAACGTGAACCCCGAAGAGTACGTCGAGAACGTCGAGGTCGCTGCAGACGAGTACGTCGAGGACGTCGTCGAGGCACCTGCTGCCCCGATCGTGTTCGACCGTCCGGTCCAGACCGTCGGTCGCCGTAAGGAGGCTGTCGTCCGCGTCCGCCTCGTGCCCGGCACCGGCAACTTCACCCTCAACGGCCGCACCATCGAGGACTACTTCCCGAACAAGGTGCACCAGCAGCTCGTGAAGTCGCCCCTGGTGACGGTCGAGCGCACCGAGTCGTTCGACATCCACGCACGCCTGCACGGCGGCGGTCCGTCCGGCCAGGCCGGCGCGCTGCGTCTCGCCATCGCGCGTGCACTCACCGAGGTCACCCCCGAGGATCGCCCCGCGCTCAAGCGTGCCGGCTTCCTCACGCGTGACCCGCGTGCCGTCGAGCGCAAGAAGTACGGCCTGAAGAAGGCCCGTAAGGCATCGCAGTACTCCAAGCGCTGATGTGCCGCCGACGCTGATTTCGTCAGAGTCGGCACCTGTTCCATCACGAGAGCAGGCGTCGGTAGACATCTCCTACCGGCGCCTGCTTTCGTGCATTCTGTCCTCTATCGACACCCGCGGCGGGGGCCGCACACGACTGGGAGGCTGTGTACATGGGTCGGTTGTTCGGCACCGACGGAGTCCGGGGCTTGGCCAACGCCGAGCTCACATTGGAGCTGGCAGTACGCCTGGCAGGCGCTGCGGCAGCGGTCCTGGCCCCGCAGGGTGCCGAGCGGCGACCGGTCGCGGTCGTGGGTCGAGATCCACGCGCGAGCGGGGAGATGCTCGAGGCGGCCGTCACGGCCGGACTCACCGCAGCCGGAGTCGACGTGGTGTCGGTGGGCGTACTGCCCACCCCAGCGGTCGCGTACCTCACGGGTGACTACGGCGCCGACCTCGGCGTGATGATCTCCGCGTCGCACAATCCGATGCCCGACAACGGCATCAAGATCTTCGCAGCCGGCGGGCACAAGCTCGACGACGAGGTCGAGGACCGGATCGAAGCGGTGCTGCACGGCGACGCCGAGAGCGCCGCACGCCCCACCGGCTCCGGTATCGGCCGGGTGCGCGTCGTGTCCGACGCCCTCGACCGTTATCTCGCGCATCTCGCGACGGCCGTGCACAAGCCGCTCACCGGTACGACCGTAGTGGTCGACTGCGCGCACGGCGCCGCCTCGCAGGCCGGCCCGGCCGCCTACGCGGCCGCAGGTGCCACGGTCATCGCGATCAACGCCGAACCCGACGGACTGAACATCAACGACGGCTGCGGATCCACGCACCTGTCCGTGCTGCAGCAGGCCGTGCTCGAGCACGGCGCCGACCTCGGTCTCGCGCACGACGGCGACGCCGACCGCTGCCTCGCCGTCGATGCGACCGGCACGGTGGTCGACGGTGACGCGATCATGGCGATCCTCGCTCTCGGCATGCACGAAGCCGGTGAACTTCCCGACGACACCCTCGTCGCCACGGTGATGAGCAATCTCGGTCTGCATCTCGCGATGCGCGCGGCGGGGATCCAGGTGCGCACCGTCGGCGTGGGCGACCGCTACGTGCTCGAGGAGCTCCGCCGCGGTGGCTACGGCCTCGGCGGTGAGCAGTCCGGCCACATCGTCCTGCCCGCGCACGGTACGACCGGCGACGGCGTGCTCACGGGCCTGCGCCTGATGGAGCGGATCGCCACGACGGGTCTGCCGCTCGCGAAGCTCGCCTCGGTGATGACATCGCTTCCGCAGGTCCTCGTGAACGTGCGGGTCCACGACAGGGTCGCCGTCGCGAGCGATCCTGCGGTGGCGGACGCGGTCGCGGAGGCCGAGCGCGAACTCGGTGAGACCGGCCGGGTGCTGCTGCGTCCGTCGGGCACCGAGCAGCTCGTACGCGTCATGGTCGAAGCCGCCGACGACGATCACGCCCGGGCGGTCGCCGACCGTCTCGCGGGAGTCGTCGCCGCCGTCTGACCTGCGCGGTCCCTGCCCTTCGCTGCCGGTTTCCGCTCGCAGTCACGCTGCGGTGGAACCGGATCGTCCTGCGCTGCGTCCTAACCCTTCGAGAGGGTTCGGTGGGTGAAGGGCGGACATGGACACACAGCACAGCACGATCCAGGTCGACGGCGACGCGGTGCGAGCCGTCGCGGCACGACTCGCGGAGGTCGCCGAGGACGCCGACGACGAGATCCGTCGTGGCTTCGGCGGTCTCGTCTTCGACGGCTCCGGTGCCGGATCGACGCACCGGTCGGCCGGCGTTCGCGTCGAGACCGGATATCGCAGGATGCGTGCGACGTGTGAGAGCTGGGCGGCGACCGTACAGGCGCAGGCCGACGCATTGCACGCGGCGGCAGACAGATACCGGCACCAGGACGACGCGACCGGCATCGCCCTCACCGCTGTGACCGGTGCCGAACTCGACAGCGTCGGGTTCGGCGACGCAGGGACCCGGCAGCCGTGAGGACCCCTCCCGAGAGCGCAGGCGACATCCTCGACGCGGGAGCGCCCGGCCTGGCCCGTCTGACCGACCTCGTGCAGTCCCTGCACACTCTCGGGCTCGAGTCCGGCTGTTGCGTCGCGGACGTCCGGGCACGCTACGACGAGGAACGAACCCTCTCGTTGCCCGCCCTCGCCGACGACGCCGCCACGACGCGCTCGCTCGCGACCTCGCTCGGTCGTCGGACCGACGAACAGCGTCGCCTCCTGCAGCAACTCGACGAGTCGTGGGACGGATCCGCCGCCGACCGGGCTCGCGCCGAGCTGACGGCCACCGTCCGTTCCGGAGTGGCGCTGTGTGCGTCGCTGACCGATCTCGCGGTCGCGCTGGAATCGGCGGCCACCGCGATCGCCGCAGCGTTGCGTGAGAAGGCCCGCGTCGTCGGGGAACTCGCGGAAGGCACCGTCGACGGTCGCACGAGGGACGAGATCGACACGATCGTCGCCGGAGCGAGCGGTGGCCCGCACGGACCGAGCCCGGAGGAGCATGCCCGCTGGTTCGGCAACCCGCCCGGTGGCGACGTGGGCGACCCGCCCGGTGGCAACCTGGGCGACCCGCCCGGTGGCAACCTGGGCGACCCGCCCGGTGGCAACCTGGGCGACCCGCCCGGTGGCGACGTGTCCGACCCTGCCGCCGAGTGCCGGAGATGGATGGAGGAACGTCTGGTCCCGGCGGTCCGGGACGCCGTCGACGTGGTGCTCGGGGCATGTGAGGAGGCCGTCCGCCGGATCGCCGGCAGCGTCACCGACCTGGCGACGACCACCGAACGCGTCGCCGATGATGCCGGGGCGGCGACCGCGGACGTATCCGGTGCCGGGACGGTGGCTCCCGTCGTCGACGACGGGTCGACGCAGCACGGACCGAGCGACCCGCCGAATCAAGGTGCACTGCTGACGGTTCCCGGGATCCGCCCGGGCGAACGCAGACGCGAACACACCCCAGGACCGGTCGAGGCCGACCGCCGGCAGGACGAGAACGACGAGGGCGGTGCAGGAGCCGTGCTCGCGGAAGCCGGACCGCTGTGACGCGAACGACGGAACGTCAGCGCCCGAGGAGCAGGTTGACCTGCGTGCCGAGATCGCGATCGACGACGTCGGGGTCGGAGATCACCGTGGAGCCGGGCAGCTCCGTGGTGAGGTCGGAGAAGATCGCGTACGTCTTGTCGCCTGTGAGACGGTGCAGCAGGAAGCCGGTGAGCAGCGCACGAGTGCGTTCCTGGGTGCGACGCTCGGCACCACCGACGCCGAGCACTCCGAGCAGGCGGCGCCCCTCGACGAGTCCTTCGTCGTTCGCCTTCTCGACGACCCGCAGCTGCACGTCGTCGCTGCCCCAGCCCCGGGCGACCGCGACGGCGTCGCTGGTCATCGACCCGATGCTCTTCTCGCCGACGAGGACGAGGCCCGGTGCCCGCACGCGGCCCGCGGCTTCGGAGGCAGCGGGGGAGACGGGCGAGGGGTAGAGCGCGGCGACGGCCGCGACCTCACGCCTCGCAGCGGCGAGCACCGCCGCCCCGGCACCCGAGCCGTGGCCCACCAGCGCGAGCTTCGACGGATGGACACTGATCCGCCCGGTACCGAGACGCACGCCGGTGCAGATGTCGAGGGTGGTGAGCAGGTCGGTCGACAACCCGATCGCCGACGGCACCGGTCCGCGCTCGGTGTTGGGCGCGCCCACCACGATTCCCCAGGACGCGAGATGCTCGAAGAGCTTCGAGTACTTCGTGACCCCGGTGAGCCAGCCGTGCCCGAACGCGATCGCGGGCAGGTCGAAGCCTTCCGCGGGGGTGTACACGACACCCGGCTGACCGGCGAGCGCCAGGTCGCCGCGCAGCACCGAGTGCGGGCCGCGCCGAGAGAGTTCCTGAGCCAGTTTCTTGGGGTTCGCCGCCACGGCCTGAACGTTAGCGGATGGTGATGCCCGCCGGGGTCGGTGCGTACCGGACGGCGTGCCCCGATGCAGGTGTACGGGCTCACCGGTGTGTTGTTCCCGGGCGGGGGTCGACCAGTACCCTGCTAGGCATGTGCGGAATCGTGGGCTATGTCGGGCACCGTCGTGCTCTCGACGTCGTGGTGGAAGCGCTGCGGCGGATGGAGTACCGGGGTTACGACTCGGCGGGAATCGCCATCCTCGACGGCAAGGGTGGTCTGGCCGTCGAGCGGAAGGCGGGGCGGCTGGTCAATCTGGAGGCCGAGCTCGCCGAGATCGGCGAGGAGCACTTCGCCGGTACCGCGGGGATGGGGCATACCCGGTGGGCCACCCACGGTCGTCCCACCGACCGCAATGCGCATCCGCATCGCGACGCGACCGGCAAGGTCGCGGTGGTGCACAACGGCATCATCGAGAACTTCGCGCCGCTGCGTGAGGAGCTCGAGAAGTCGGGTGTGGAGCTGGCCAGCGACACCGACACCGAGGTCGCGGTGCATCTGGTGGCCCGCGCCTACGCCGAGGGTCCGACGGCGGGCAACTTCGTCGACAGCGCCCGCAGTGTGCTGCGCCGGCTGCAGGGTGCGTTCACACTGGTCTTCGCCCACGCCGATCATCCGGGCACGATCGTCGCGGCGCGCCGGTCGACGCCGCTGGTCGTCGGGGTCGGCGACGGTGAGATGTTCATCGCCTCGGACGTCGCGGCGTTCATCGAGTTCACCCGGGAGGCGGTCGAGCTCGGTCAGGACCAGGTCGTGGTGATCACGAACAACTCCTACGAGGTCACCGACTTCGACGGCAACACCGACGTGGCGACGCGTCCGTTCACCATCGACTGGGATCTCGCCGCCGCCGAGAAGGGCGGCCACGACTACTTCATGCTCAAGGAGATCGAGGAGCAGCCGGCCGCGGTCGCCGACACCCTGCGCGGTCACTTCGTCGACGGGTGCATCGTGCTCGACGAGCAGCGCCTGTCCGATCAGGAACTGCGCGACATCGACAAGGTGTTCGTCGTCGCCTGCGGCAGCTCGTACCACTCGGGCCTGGTCGCCAAGTACGCGATCGAGCACTGGACCCGCCTGCCCGTCGAGGTCGAGCTGGCCTCGGAGTTCCGCTACCGCGATCCGGTGCTCGACCGGTCCACGCTGGTCGTGGCGATCTCGCAGTCCGGGGAGACCGCCGACACCCTCGAAGCGGTCCGGCACGCCAAGGATCAGAAGGCGCGGGTGCTGGCGGTGTGCAACACCAACGGCGCGCAGATCCCGCGGGAGGCCGACGCGGTGCTCTACACCCGCACCGGCCCGGAGATCGGTGTGGCCTCGACGAAGGCGTTCCTGGCGCAGATGGCCGCGAACTACCTCGTGGGTCTGGCGCTGGCGCAGGCGCGCGGCACGAAGTATCCCGACGAGGTGGCCCGCGAGTACCAGGACCTGGCGGCGATGCCGGAGAAGATCGCCGAGCTGCTGACCGGCATGGAGCCGGTGCGGGCGCTGGCGCGGGAGCTGTCTGCCTCGCCGGCCGTGCTGTTCCTGGGCCGGCACGTGGGCTACCCGGTCGCGCTCGAGGGTGCGCTCAAGCTCAAGGAGCTGGCGTACATGCACGCCGAGGGTTTTGCGGCCGGTGAGCTCAAGCACGGCCCGATCGCGCTGATCGAGGACGGGCTGCCCGTCATCGTCGTGATGCCGTCGCCGAAGGGCCGCGCCGTGCTGCACAGCAAGCTGCTCAGCAACATCCGCGAGATCCAGGCCCGCGGGGCCGTCACCGTCGTCATCGCCGAGGAGGGCGACGAGACGGTCCGGCCGTTCGCCGATCACCTCGTCGAGATCCCGTCGTCGGCGTCGCTGCTGCAGCCGTTGTTGTCGACGGTGCCGTTGCAGGTCTTCGCCGCGGAGGTCGCGCAGGCCCGTGGTTACGACGTCGACAAGCCCCGCAACCTCGCCAAGTCGGTCACCGTCGAATAGCGACCCACCCGCCGGTGCAGGAGGGACGATGCGCAGTTTTCACCCGTCCGACGTGGTCCGCGCGGCGGAGGCGCCGCTGCTGGAGTCTCTCCCCGAGGGAACCCTCATGCGGCGCGCGGCCTACGGACTCGCGCGGGTCGTGGCTTCCGAACTGCGTGAACGCACCGGTGGGATCGCCGGTCGGCGGGTGAGCCTGCTCGTCGGGTCCGGCGACAACGGCGGCGACGCGCTGTGGGCGGGAACCTTCCTGCGCCGGCGGGGCGTGTCCGTCACTGCACTGCTGCTCGACCCCGACCGGGCGCACCCCGCGGGTCTGCGGGCACTGCGGAAGGCCGGCGGGCGGATCGTCCCGGCGACTCCAGAGCACCTCGGCGACCCGGACCTCGTGCTCGACGGCATCGTCGGCATCTCCGGGCGCGGCCCGCTGCGACCGGCGGCGGCCGCGCTCGTGGACGAGATCACCGCGCCGATCATCGCCGTCGACATCCCGAGCGGTGTCGGCCCCGATACCGGTGCCGTCGACGGACCGGCGATCAGGGCCGCGGTGACCGTCACCTTCGGCGCCTACAAGCCGGTCCATGCACTCGGCGCCACGCGCTGCGGTCGCGTCGAACTCGTCGACATCGGACTCACACTCCCGGAGGCCGGGCTGGTCGCGGCGGAACCGTCCGAGATCGGCGCGATCTGGCCGGTGCCCGGCGCCGAGGACGACAAGTACTCCCAGGGTGTGGTGGGTGTCCGTGCCGGCAGCGCCCGGTATCCGGGGGCGGGTGTGCTGTGCACGGGAGCGGCCGTCGCCGCGACCTCCGGCATGGTGCGCTACGCCGGGTCGGGTGCCTCCGAGGTGCTCGCGCGGTTCCCCGAGGTCGTCGTGTCGCCCTCGGTGGCCGAGACCGGGCGGGTGCAGGCCTGGGTCGTGGGGCCGGGTGCCGGTACCGACGATGAGGCCTGCGCGAACCTGCGCGACATCCTCGCCACCGACCTGCCGGTGCTCGTCGACGCCGACGGACTCACGCTCCTCGCCCGCGAACCCGGTCTCGTGCGGGGCCGGTCCGCGCACACCCTGCTCACCCCGCACGCCGGCGAGTTCGCACGCCTGACCGGGAACCGCCCCGAACCGGACCGGGTCGCGGCGGTACGTTCCCTCGCCGCCGACTGGGGAGTGCACGTGCTGCTCAAGGGGCGCGCGACGCTCGTGGCACGGCCCGACGGGCACGTCTTCGTCAACGATGCGGGCGGTTCGTGGGCGTCGACCGCGGGTGCCGGGGACGTGTTGGCCGGTGTCATCGGGTCGTTGCTCTCGTCGGGCATGCCGGTGGACCTGGCCGCGGCGGCCGGTGCTCGGGCCCACGCCCTCGCCGCGAACCTGGCCGCGCAGGACCCCGAGTCCCCTGGAGCGGCGCCGACCTCGGCGAGCGCGATCCTCTCGCGACTCGGCGACTCGATTCGTCTGTTGCGCACCCACATTGCCGAATCGTGACGTGGTACACGGGGACACGACGTCGACGTCCGACGGCGCAGTGGCAGGATCGACAGACGTGACCACGACCCAACGCACCCCGCGACCTGCACGTACCGTCCTTCCCCAAGCCGAAGCCCTCATCGATCTCGATGCCGTGGCGGAGAACGTACGAGCGCTCCGGGAGTACGCGGGTCCCGCTGCGGTCATGGCCGTCGTCAAAGCCGACGCCTACAACCACGGGGCCGTGCCGGTCGCGCGTGCCGCGCTCGCCGCAGGCGCCCGCGAACTGGGTGTGACGACGCTCGGCGAGGCCCTCGAACTCCGCGCCGCGGGTATCGAGGCTCCGATCCTGTCGTGGCTGCACACCGCCGACTCCGATTTCGCTCCCGCCGTCGAGGCCGGGATCGAACTGGGCGTGTCCTCGCCGCGGCATCTAGCGGCCGTCGTCGAGGCGGCGCGGCAGGTCGGGGTCACCGCGACCGTCACGGTCAAGGTCGACACCGGCCTCAACCGCAACGGTGTCGCCGTCGACGAGTGGGACGACATGGTGCGCGACCTGGGCCGGGCACAGGCCGAAGGTGTCGTGCGGCTGCGTGGAGCCTTTTCGCACCTCGCCCACGGCGACGAACCCGAGCATCCGGGCAACGCCGAGCAGCGCGACCGGCTGAGCGAGGCCGTCGCGGATCTGCGGCGGCACCATCTGGCTCCCGAAGTGGTGCACCTGTCGAATTCCGCGGCCACCGTCACCCGTCCCGACCTGCGATTCGACATGGTTCGGCCCGGAATTGCGATGTACGGGTTGACACCGATCCCGGAACTCGGCGACCTGGGCTTCCGGCCGGTGATGACCGTGCGGGCGAGGGTGGTGCTGGTGAAGAAGGTGAAGGCGGGAGACGGGGTGTCCTACGGGCACACCTGGACTGCTCCCGCGGATACGACGGTGGCGCTGCTGCCCATGGGATATGCGGACGGGATCCGCCGCAATCTCAGCGGGCGCATCGAGGTGCAGCTCGGCGGGCGCCGGTGCCCGCAGATCGGGCGCGTGTGCATGGATCAGGTCGTCGTCGACCTCGGCCCCGATGGGGCAGGAGTAAGCGAGGGCGACGAGGTGTTGTTCTTCGGTGACGGGCGTCACGGAGAGCCGAACGCCCAGGACTGGGCGGACAAGCTGGGCACGATCAACTACGAGATCGTGACCGGCATCGGCGGACGGACCGTCCGGACCTATGTCGGAGCGAAGGGAGCGTGACGTCATGTCACTCGTGAACAGGATGGGACTCCTCGGTGCGAGCCTTGCGACGCTCGCATCGTCGGCGGGACTGTACGCGGTCAAGACCGCGGGCGCGCCCGCCCATGAGATCTATCAGAACGAGGACTTCGACGAGATCCTCCGGCTCCCGCGCCGCATCGTGACCACCGAGGACGGTGTCCCGCTCGTGGTCCGCGAGAGCGGCTCGGCCCTGGCTCGGCTCACCGTCGTGTTCGTCCACGGCTACTGCCTGCGCATGCAGGCCTGGCATATGCAGTACCGCCACCTGCGCGAACAGTGGGGGCGTGACGTGCGTGCCGTCTTCTACGACCAGCGTGGTCACGGCGAATCCGGTTTCTCCGGTGCCGCGACGTGCACCATCGCGCAGCTCGGCCGCGACCTGGGCCGGGTGATCGACGAAGTCGCGCCCACCGGTCCGGTGGTGGTGGTGGGCCACTCGATGGGCGGCATGACCGCGATCGCGCTCGCCTCCCAGCGGCCCGACCTGTTCGGTGAACGCATCGTGGGCGTCGGTCTGCTGGCGACCACCGCGGCAGGGCTCAGCAAGACCGGTATCGGACGCAATCTCGAGAACCCGGTGATCGACGCGTTCCGGTACGCGGCGCGTACCGCACCGGGATTCGTGCAGTTCGCGCGCGGCGCGGCCCGTGCCGTCGTGACGCCGATCCTGCGTGCGGCGTCCTACGGCACGGTCGTGAGCCCCCGCCTGGTGAAGTTGTCCGACCGGATGCTCGACGAGACGTCGGTGCTCACCATCGTCAACTTCCTCCGCACCCTCGAACTGCACGACGAGTCCGCGGCGCTTCCGGTCCTGGGCACCGTGCCCGTGCTGGTGCTGTCCGGCGACGCCGACATGGTCATCCCGTACGCGAGTTCCGAGGCGCTGGCGGAGCAGCTGCCCGATGTCGAACTCAAGCGGGTACGTGGTGCCGGGCACCTCGTGCAGCTGGAGTTCCCCGAGGTGGTCGACCGTGCCCTCGATCGTCTGATCCAGCGGAGTTTCACGCAGGGAGTGAACGGAAGGCAGATCGCAATTGGGTGATTCGCAATCGAGTGGGCCGCAGGTGGGGGAGCAGACCATCGAACTGCCGACCGTGGAGGACACCGAGGCGTTCGGGCGCAGGCTTGCAGCCGAGCTGCGGGCCGGGGACCTCGTCGTGCTCGACGGGCCGCTCGGCGCGGGAAAGACGTCACTGACCCGCGGAATCGCCGCCGGCCTCGGGGTGGAGGGACGCGTGACCTCCCCGACCTTCGTCATCGCCCGCGAACACCGTCCCGGTAGTCCGGAGGGACGCGAACCGGTCGGGCTCGTCCACGTCGACGCCTACCGTCTCGGCGACGGACCGAACGCCCTCGACGAACTCGACGCGCTCGACCTCGACACCGACCTGACCGACACCGTCGTGGTGGTCGAATGGGGCGGTGGCTTGGTCGAACAGCTCGCCGAACGGCATCTGAGGGTCCGGCTCCGGCGCGACCCGGGCACCGATGTCCGCCGTGCCTCGTGGGAATGGATCGGCTGAGCCACCGGCAGTCCGCATGCCGGTGGCTTCCGTCACTGCACACCGACCGGGCAGGTCGCGCGGGGTAAGCTGGTACATCGTGCTCGTGCTCGCTGTCGATACCGCCACCCCCGCCGTGACCTCGGGAGTCGTCCGTCTCGACCGCGGTCGGGACGATGCCCGACCCGAGACGGTCGCTGCGCGCGTGCTCGACAATCCGCGAGCGCACGCCGAAGTCCTCACTCCGCAGATCCTCGAATGCCTCGCCGAGGCCGGCGCTGCCCCCATCGATCTCGACGCGATCGTCGTCGGCATCGGACCCGGCCCGTTCACGGGTCTCCGCGTCGGCATGGCCACTGCTGCGGCCTTCGGTGATGCGCTCGGCATCCCCGTGCACGGTGTGTGCAGCCTCGACGCGATCGCCGCGGACGTCCACCGGGAACACGGTACGGACGACGATCTGCTCGTCGTCACCGACGCCCGTCGTCGCGAGATCTACTGGGCACGCTATTCCGGCGGCCGCCGCGTCGAAGGGCCCGAGGTGCGCAAGCCCGCCGACGTGCCCGCCGAGCCGTCGGTGCGGGTGGCGGGCTCGTCGTCGCACGTCGCGCTGTTCGACCTTCCGGCGGTGGACGTGCAGACGCCGTCCCCGGCGGGCCTGGTGACAGTCGCGGCCGACGCCCTGCGCGCGGGCGCCGAACCGGAGCCGCTCGTGCCCCTGTACCTGCGCCGCCCCGACGCGGTGGAGACCGCGAATCGCCGAGCATGAACGCCACACCCGAGGAGAATACGGCCGCAGAGAACGCGGTCGTCATCGACGCACTGCGCCCCGAGGATGCACCCCGCTGCGCCGAACTCGAACAGATCCTGTTCCCCGGCGACGACCCGTGGAGCGCCGACGCCTTCCGTTCGGAGCTGGCCTCGCCCCACAACCGCTACTTCGCGGCCCGCGACCCGCAGGGCCGGCTGATCGGTTACGCGGGACTCGCGCGACTCGGTACGGCCATCGAACCCGAATCCGAGGTGCACACCATCGGTGTGGACCCCGTGGCGCGCCGCCGGGGGATCGGCGGAGCCCTCCTGGGGGAGTTGCTGGCCGTCGCCGACCGCTGGGGAGGGCCGGTCTTCCTCGAGGTGCGCACCGACAACGACGCGGCGATCGCCCTGTACCGGCGCGAGGGCTTCGAGATCGTCGGAACCAGGAAGCGTTACTACCAGCCGAGCGGCGCGGACGCGTACACGATGCGTCGTCCGGATCCGCGAGAGGAGTCACCGGCGTGAGCACCACCAGCCCCCGATTCGAGCTGCCCGAGCGCCCCGTCGTGATGGGCATCGAGAGTTCGTGCGACGAGACCGGTGTCGGCATCGTCCGCTGGGTGGGTGACGGCACCCTCGAGCTGATGGCCGACGCCGTGGCGTCGAGCGTGGACGAGCACGCCCGCTTCGGTGGTGTGGTGCCGGAGATCGCATCCCGCGCCCACCTCGAAGCCATGGTGCCGACGATGCGGCGCGCCCTCGACGAGGCCGGGATCGAGAAGCCGGACGCGGTGTGCGTAACCATCGGGCCGGGTCTCGCGGGAGCACTTCTCGTCGGTGTCGCCGCCGCCAAGGCCTACGCGGCAGCGTGGAACGTGCCGTTCTTCGCGATCAACCACCTCGCGGGCCACGTCGCGGTCGACACCCTCGAGCACGGACCGATGCCGCCCTGCGTGGCGCTGCTCGTCTCCGGTGGTCACACCCACCTGCTGCACGTCGAACATCTCGGCAAACCCATCGTCGAACTCGGCACCACCGTCGACGACGCCGCCGGGGAGGCCTTCGACAAGGTCGCGCGACTGCTGGGGCTCGGTTATCCGGGCGGTCCCGAGGTCGACAGGCTGGCCCGCCAGGGCGACCCCTCCGCGGTCGTCTTTCCGCGGGGTATGACCGGTCCGCGCGACGCGCGTCACGACTTCTCGTTCTCCGGTCTCAAGACCGCGGTGGCCCGCTTCGTCGAAGCGAAGGAACGTGAGGGCGAGCCGGTGCCGGTCGCCGATGTCGCCGCGGGCTTCCAGGAGGCGGTGGCGGACGTGCTCACCATGAAAGCTGTGCGGGCCGCCCAGGATCTCGGTGTCGACACGCTCGTCCTCGGTGGTGGAGCGACCGCCAACAGCCGGTTGCGCGCACTCGCCGAGGAACGGTGCACTGCTGCGGGTATTACCCTGCGCGTGCCGCGGCCGAAGTTGTGCACCGACAACGGCGTCATGATCGCGTCGCTGGGCGCGCATCTCATCGCCGCGGGGGCGCAGCCGTCCTCGCTGGGCGCTGCGACGGATCCGGGCCTGTCGGTGTCGGTGTCGCAGGTCGTGGCCTGACCTTTCCCGACCGACCCCCACCCGAGGAGGACGCGCTGCCTAGGTGGGGGCGATCTCCGAGGTCCCGGATCCGGTGGTGGTCTCCCCGGTGGTCGTTTCCCCCGTCGTGGTCTGTCCGGTGGACGGCACGGTCGTGCCCTCCTCCGTGACGGACGCGATCGTGGAGGACAGGTCGGTCGGATATGCGCCGGTGGACGACGCGGACGGCGTCTCGGTCGACGGGGGTGTCGGGCTCACACCGGTGCTCGGTTCGGTCGTCTCCGGATCGGTGGGCGCAGGGCTCGTCGTCTCCGGCGGTGTGGTCGGCTCGGTGGTGTCGGGAGCCGTCGTGTCGGGAGCCGTGGTGTCCGGAGCGGTCGTGTCCGGAGCCGTGGAGTCCGGAGCCGTGGAGTCGGGATCGGGCCTCGGTGCGGTCTCGGAATCCGGCGACGTGAACGGTCGGTCCGGGTCGGACTCTTCCTCCGCTGTCGACCCGGGGGTCGGCACCTGATCGATCGGCGTGGGCGTCACGGTGGTGCTCGACGACTCGGGCACAGTGGGCCACGGATCTTGGGTCGACGGAACGGTGTGCTCGACGGTCGGCAACGGCCAGGGAACCGTCGTCGGCGCGGGTGCGTCCCGGGTGCTCCGGGACGTCACGGGTTCGGGCGGCGGGTCGTGGGACGGGACGGCCGACTCGCCGGGACCGGCCTCCTGCGTGGGGACGTCGCCGCTCGTGAAACGTGGCGACACCTGGGCGTCGCTGCTGTCGCGTTCGGTGAAGTGCTGGGTGGCGAAGCCGGCCATGATCGCACTGAGCACCAGGAGCCCGGCGACCGCACCGGAGACACGACCCGAGGACCGGTTGCCGGTGCGCGACAGGGCGCCGACCACGGTGTATCCGACCGAGGACGGGGAATCGACCGACAGTGCCGCACCGATCGCGGCAGCCGCTCCCGGTTCGGGGACGGTGACGATCTCGCCGTCGAACTCCGCCGAGATCGCCGCGGCGAGGACGGGGGACGCGGCCGCGCCCCCGATGAGGGCCATGGTCTCGGGGACCGGATCGGTGCTCGAGCAGATGCGCCGCGTGAACGCCGCCGCTTCGTCGGCGAGATCGGTCGTCAGTTCGTCCAGTTGCGCTCGGGTGAGGGTGACCGTCGCGTCGGGACCGGCCTCGGCGATGTCGATGCGGGTCGTCGTCGCCGAGGAGAGTGCCTCCTGGGCGCCCTGGCACCGGGCCGCCAGCAGGCCGGGGTCGATCTGCCTCCGGGTGCGCATCCGCTCGGTGGCGTTGCGGACATGATCGAGCACACGTGCGGTCAGGGCGTCGCCGCCGACGGTCTCGGTACGTGCGGACCGCAGCAGGGTGCCGGTCTCGCGGTCGAGGACGGAGACGGTCGTGCCGGTGGCTCCGATGTCCACGAGCGCGATCGCGCCGGGTTCGCGACGGACCCCCACTGTGTAGAGATATTCGAGGGCGGCGGTGGTCTCCGGAACGAGGCGGACCATGTGGCCCGTCCGCTCGGCGGCCGTGCGGATCTCGTGCGCCTGTTCCTCGGTGCGGTATGCGACCGTGATGATGGCGGGACTGTCGGCTCCGCGGGCGGTTCCGCGAGGAGACGTGAGCGAGACGGCGTCGAAGACGAGATCTCCGAGATCGCGCCCGGGCTGCGACTCGGAGGCGAGTCTGCGGAATTCCGTTGTGGGCGCGTGTGCAGCATCGACGCGCAGGGCCGAGCCGGCGCCGGAGGCGCCGACGGAGATGCCGAGCGACGTGGGCATTGTTCACCTTCCGTGCGTGATCGACGACCAGGCGTCCAGGGCCTACCTCGGCTGAGGTCACCGAACGATCACGCTCATGGGTTTCCGTTATTCAACCGTAACATGACGTCGGGTTCCACGCAGGTCGGCGTGTTTGCACCCGTTGCCCTTGAGCGCTGGCACTCTCGTGTATAGAGTGCTAGTGACACCGAGCGCCGGCCCGGCACCCGCGACGACGGGACGCGTGCGGAGTCACCGTGATGACTGAACACACCCGTGTCCGAGAACACCGGTTCTCGGACCCCATTACCCCTGAAAGTGGAGGGCTCATCGTGGCGAGCGTGAACATCAAGCCGCTCGAGGACAAGATCCTCGTCCAGGCCAACGAGGCCGAGACGACGACTGCCTCCGGCCTGGTCATCCCGGACACGGCGAAGGAGAAGCCCCAGGAGGGCACCGTCGTCGCCGTCGGACCCGGCCGCTGGGACGAAGATGGCGACAAGCGCATCCCGCTGGACGTCAAGGAAGGCGACGTCGTCATCTACAGCAAGTACGGCGGAACCGAGATCAAGTACGCCGGCGAGGAGTACCTGATCCTGTCTGCGCGCGACGTCCTGGCTGTCGTCGCCAAGTAGGCCGCTTGCATTCCGCCCCGGTGTCCCGTTTCGGACCCGGGGCGGAATACGTTGGGGAACATCCGAGTCCAGGAGTAGTCGCAGAACATGTCCAAGCAAATCGAGTTCAACGAGACCGCGCGGCGGGCTCTCGAGCGCGGTGTCGACCAGCTGGCCGACGCCGTCAAGGTGACGCTCGGCCCGCGTGGCCGGCACGTCGTGCTCGCCAAGGCCTTCGGTGGTCCCACCGTCACGAACGACGGTGTGAGCATCGCCCGTGAGATCGAGCTGGAGGATCCGTTCGAGAACCTCGGCGCCCAGCTCGTCAAGAGTGTCGCGACCAAGACCAACGATGTCGCGGGTGACGGCACCACCACCGCGACCGTTCTCGCCCAGGCGCTCGTCAAGGCCGGCCTGAAGAACGTTGCCGCAGGCGCCAATCCGATCGCGCTCGGTGCCGGTATCGCCCAGGGTGCGGACAAGGTGAGCGAGGCTCTGCTCGCTGCCGCCACTCCCGTCGAGGGCAAGACCGCCATCGCGCAGGTCGCTACCGTGTCCTCGCGCGACGAGGAGATCGGTGAGATGGTCGGCGAGGCGCTGACCCGCGTCGGGAAGAACGGTGTCGTCACCGTCGAGGAATCCTCCACGCTGAGCACCGAACTGGTCGTCACCGAGGGCGTGCAGTTCGACAAGGGCTTCCTGTCGCCCTACTTCATCACGGACATCGACGCGCAGGAAGCCGTCCTCGAGGACGCGCTCGTCCTGCTGTACCGCGAGAAGATCAGCTCGCTTCCCGACTTCCTCCCGCTCCTCGAGAAGATCGCAGAGTCCGGCAAGCCGGTCCTGATCATCGCCGAGGACATCGAGGGCGAGCCGCTGTCGACCCTGGTGGTCAACGCGATCCGCAAGACCCTCAAGGCCGTTGCCGTCAAGGCTCCGTACTTCGGTGATCGCCGGAAGGCCTTCCTCGAAGACCTCGCCGTCGTCACCGCGGGTACGGTCATCAACTCCGATCTGGGTCTGTCCCTCAAGGAGGCCGGACTCGACCTGCTCGGCTCGGCCCGCCGCGTCGTCGTCACGAAGGACAGCACCACGATCGTCGACGGTGCCGGTACCGCCGAGGACATCGAGGCGCGCGCCGCTCAGCTGCGTCGTGAGATCGAGGCCACCGAGTCCGACTGGGACCGCGAAAAGCTCGAAGAGCGCCTCGCGAAGCTCGCCGGTGGCGTCGCCGTCATCCGTGTGGGTGCGGCGACCGAAACGGACCTCAAGGAGCGCAAGTTCCGCGTCGAGGACGCAGTCAACGCCGCGAAGGCGGCCATCGAGGAGGGCATCGTCCCCGGTGGCGGGTCGGCTCTCGTACAGGCCGCACGCTCGCTCGAAGAGCTCCAGGCGTCCCTCTCCGGCGACGCCGCCACGGGCGTCGCCGCGCTGCGCACCGCGCTCACCGCGCCGCTGTACTGGATCGCCACGAACGCCGGCATCGACGGTGCGGTGGTCGTGAGCAAGGTCGAGGAGACGGGTAAGGGCTTCAACGCCGCGACCCTCTCCTACGGCGACCTCGTCGCCGAGGGCGTCGTCGACCCGGTGAAGGTGACGCGTTCCGCCGTCGTCAACGCCGCCTCGGTCGCACGCATGGTGCTCACCACCGAGAGCGCCGTCGTCGACAAGCCGGAGGAAGAGGCCGAGGCCGGGCACGGCCACGGTCACGCGCACTGAGCGACCGGTCAGGGCCGCGGACCCGCCGCCCGGCGGGTCCGTAGGTCGAGCCGGACGTGAAAGTCGTTCCGGACGGCACGAATACAGCGAGGCCCCGCAAGGAATGTTCGCATTCCCTGCGGGGCCTTCGTCGTATCGACGCAACTCCTCCAACCGGCCTCCCGGTCGTACCGTCACGGTCGTGTCGACATGGTCACGACCGTGACGGTGTTGACATGGTCACGACCGTGACGGTGTTGACATGGTCACGACCGTGACGGTGTCGTCACGGGGCGGGTGACCGCCTCACACAGCGACCTTCCGCCGTCGTTGCCTCGTGTACATCTCCCGCTCGGTCTCCGACATGCCGCCCCAGATGCCGTACGGCTCGGCGACGGCGAGGGCGTGGTCGCGGCAACGGGCCAGCACGGGGCAGGTGCGGCACAACTCCTTCGCGCGGTTCTCCCGCTGGGCGCGGGCACGACCGCGCTCTCCGTCGGGGTGGAAGAACACCGAGGAGTCCACACCACGACACTTACCGTGCATCTGCCAATCCCAGAGGTCCGCGTTGGGGCCGGGCAGTGTGTGTGGTGCGGGCATGTGGCACTCCTTTGCAGCAAGCTCGCGTGAATGGTGCGAGCGGACCGTGGACACATCGGGATTCCCGCTGTGATCCGAATCAAACAAACTCACCGTAGGATCTGTATCGATTCGTCGTCAATGTTTTCGATGAGTGGGATAGTCCATAACCGAACAGCCAAGATTTAACCGCGGAAATATTTACTTTCGTGAGGAGTCGTGCCTGTGCGCTGCGGGCGGGGGTGATCCGGGGTATCTTATGCTCCCGACGTGGGCAAAAGGTCCCTTACTCGCTGGTAACCCGGCCTTTCGGCGGCCGGATGCGGGCTCCGACGCGGCCTCGGAGGTCCGGGGCGGCACCATACATGCACCACGCATGTTTTAACTCGATGTTTAACAAAATGTTCGGAAATGTCTTCTGTGCGTCCCTGCGTTCCAATCATCGAGACTATTTGCGCTCACGGTGATAATTTCTCTCCGACAAATGCCCGGCGTCGGCCCGGAGCCCCGCGTATCGTCGGTATCCGCTGGTGCGATGATTCCGCGATGGCACATTCCGACGCCCGCCGGCACACGGCACCGACACCTTCCGACCGCCACGCGATCCTGGTCGCCGCGGCCTTCGGCTCGTCCCCGGGGGCACATCCGCTCCCTGCCGCGCACGGACCCGAACAGAACTGGTTGCGGGCCGTCGCGCTCGGTGGGCAGGGACGTTACGCCGCCGCGCGGGCCGAGCTGGCCCGAGTGCGTGGAACCGGAGGAGTGTGGTCGTCGTTCGGAGCGAGCACCGAGGCCTCCCTTCTCCGTCAGTTGGGCGGACATCGCGCGGCCGCCGTCCTGGACGGACGTGCTCTCGCGGAGGCGGGGTCGCTGCGAACCAGCTCCGGGAACACTGTCGCTGCATGGCGCGACGTCGGCACTGTCGCCGCACGGCGCGACGTCGATGTTGTCGCTGCATGGTGTGACGCCGCCACGGGGTTGGCGGCCGATGCGCTCGGGCGGGGCCGTCTCGCGGTGTGCGGGTCGCTGCTCGACCGATGCGCAGCCGCTCTCGACGCTGCCGAATCGGAAGCGGGGGAGAAGGCCTTCGTGCGACAGCGGATCCGTCTCGCATGGGTCGGGGCCGAATCCGCTCTCGCGGCAGGCGACTTCACCCGTGCGCGCAGCCGGGCGGACCGCGCGGTGGAACTCGCGGACGGCTTCGGATCGATCCGGCACTCCGTGAAGTCGGACCTCGTGCGGTCGGCCTCTTTGACCGGACTGCCCGACCATGGTCCGGCTATGGATCTGGCCGCCGACGTCCTCGCGCGCGCGGAGGAACACGAACTCATTCCGTTGCAATGGGCCGCGGCGATGCTCCTCGACGGGCTGGAGGCAGGGAGAGACGCGGGTCGCGTCCGTGATCTCGATGCGGGTCGCGTCCGTGACTTCTGCGCGACCGTGATCAGGGGGCGTGGGGGTCGCTTCGTGACCTTGTCTGCCTGCTGAGTTCCAGTCGCGCGCGGGGGGTGACCGGACCGGTCGGTCGTTGTAGTTACTCTGGGGGTGTTCCACGGTCAGGTGGAAGCCCGCCCGGGGGGTGGTGCCGTCTGTAACGCCAGGACTTGCGCAATCGATGACTGTTATGGGTGAGGAGTTGGACTCCGCGGTTGCTGCGGCTGCGCAAGGCGACCGGGCGGCTCTCGCTCAGGTTCTTGCAAGTGTCCGGCCCCTCGTCGTGCGGTACTGCCGCGCACGGGTCGGATCTGCAGAGCGCGGCCAGCTCTCTGCAGACGACGTTGCACAGGAGGTGTGCCTGGCCGTGATGACCGCTTTGCCGAGATATCAGGACCAAGGCCGCCCCTTCATGGCGTTCGTGTACGGGATCGCTGCTCACAAGGTCGCCGACGCGCACCGCAGTGCGGCGCGCAACCGCGCGGAACCCGTGGCGGATGTGCCGGAGGTGATGTCGCTCGACGACAGCCCCGAGGAATACGCGATCAACTCCGAGGCGGGCCGGCAGATGAAGCAGCTGCTGGGCATCCTCCCGGAGAAGCAGCGCGAGATCCTCATCCTCCGTCTCGTCATGGGATTGTCGGCCGAGGAGACGGCCGCAGCAGTGGGTAGTACTGCAGGAGCGATCAGGGTGGCCCAGCACCGGGCCATCGCGAGACTCAAGAAGGAAGTCACGAGAGCAGGTGAGCGGAATGGGTAGGGGGCGTTTCTCGGGCGACGGCTTCGACGACGAGTTTCCCGACGACGAAACCTCCGTGGACCTCGCCGCCGTGCGTCGTGACGACGCGCTGATCGATGCGATCTCCGGTAACGGGCTCGTCGAGACGAAGGACAACGAGGAGTACGAACTCGCCACTCTGCTCGCCGACTGGCGTGCAGAGATCCTCGCCGAACCGATGCCCGCCGGCCCCGACCTCGACGAAGTGGTCGCCGCCGTCCACCGGGAACTGGGAACACGGGAAACGCTCGCTCGGGCCCCGGAGGTCACCCCTCTGCGCCCGCGATCGAAGGGGCAACTCCGGTTGCTCCGTCCGCTCGCAGGTGCAGCAGCGCTCGTCGCTATCGCCGTCGGCAGCGCGACCGCCGTGTCCTACGGCGCCGAGCCCGGCGACCCGTTGTGGGGCGTCAAGCAGGTCGTGTTCAGTGAGCAGGCGCAATCCACCGAGGCCCGGATCGACACCACATCGACCCTGGAGCGTGCCGAACAACTCATCGCCGAGGGCAACACGGAGGAAGCACGCGAGTTGCTGACGTCCGCGGAGTCCCGTTCGGGCGACGTCCGGGACGCGGAGGAGCGCGATGCGCTCGGCGACTGGGTGCAACGCCTCGCCGAGGAACTCGGCCGGTTGGTGCCGCAGGTGCCTCCGCCGCCGGCAGCGCCGGTGGCACCCGAGGTGCCGGTGGTTCCCGGTGCCGTCGTGCCCCCGCCGGTCACGACGCCCGGCACGGATGGGCAGCAGCCTGCCCCGACGACCGGTGCGGAAACCGGCACGACCGTGCCGCCCACTTCCACGACGGTGGATCCGACCATCCTGCAAGCGCCGCCTCCGGTTTCGAACACCACGACGCCGTCGCAGACCGCGCCACCGCCCCCGTCGAGCACGCCGGGTCCGTCGGTGCCCAGCGAGGCTCCTCCGTCGACCTCGGCTTCTTCCCCGACTCCCGCTCCGACGACGACGGCATCGTCGCCGCGGTCGACGCAGGACGGACCGGGAGCAGATTTCGCTCCGGGGTCCGTGACCACTTCGGAAGGCGGCTAGAAGTACAGAACGACCCGGGCCCGGCAGCATGTGCTGTCGGGCCCGGGTCGTTCGTGGAAGTGACGTGATGCGTGGTCCGCGTGGGGAACGGTCGGTCAGGAATCCAGACCGTAGGGGTCGACGGGAAGAGCCTCGTTCATGGACGCGTCCGCGTAGCCGCGGCAGTAGTCCCAGGTGACGTAGGCGTCGGGGGACGGATCGAAGGCCGGCTCGTGCGGTCTGACGGTGCCGTCGACGAGCAGCTGCAGCAGGTTCGCCCGCAGCATGTCCCAGTCGTGGTAGTGGTCCTGGTGGCAGTCCTCGCAGCACACCACGAGTCCGCGGACGCCGCGGGGAGCCAACAGCGCCTCATAGACGGCCAGGTCTGCGAGGTCCTCTTCCACCGCGAGCCGCTCCGCAGGATCCAGGGGCTGGCCCGGCTCGATCGCGTCCAGTGCTGCGGACGGATCGTCGGGGTCTCCTGCGAACGGGTCCGGTGGGAGTCCGGGAGGCAACTGATCACGCACGACTCCACGGTACGCAGACCGAGGGGGTCTGCGCCAGCGGTCGCCAGGGGACACGCCGTGAAATCACACGGGGTGATGTGACGAACATCGGGGAACAGGGTGGGAGCCGAGCTTGTTCCCCGAACAGATAACATGAAGGGGTGCGTGCCGCTCTCCAACCGCCCGTCGGTGCGACGAGCGCGCACAGCCTTCATTCATTCCTGCTGTCGGACGGTTCTGCCGTCCGCTCCCATCGACTGTCACGGAGGGTCCGAACCGCATGAGTAGTACCGGAGGGCGCGTGCACACCGGCGGTGACGACCCGAACAAGGTCGCAATGCTGGGTCTGACCTTCGACGACGTGCTGCTGCTTCCCGCGGCTTCCGATGTCGTCCCGAGTCAGGTCGACACGTCGAGTCAGCTCACCCGCGAGATCCGCCTGCGGATCCCGCTGGTCAGCTCCGCGATGGACACCGTCACCGAGTCCCGCATGGCCATCGCGATGGCCCGGGCCGGTGGTATGGGCGTGCTGCACCGCAACATGCCCACCGAGGTGCAGGCCGCGCAGGTCGAGACCGTCAAGCGGTCGGAGGCCGGCATGGTCACCGATCCCGTCACCTGCAAGCCGACCGACACGCTGGCCGAGGTCGACGCGAAGTGCGCGCGATTCCGCATCTCGGGTCTGCCGGTCACCGACGACGAGGGTCAGCTCGTCGGCATCATCACCAACCGCGACATGCGCTTCGAGGTCGACCAGAACCGCCCGGTCGCCGAGGTCATGACAAAGGCTCCGCTGGTCACGGCCCGCGAAGGCGTCACCGCTGAGGCCGCGCTCGGTCTCCTGCGTCGCCACAAGATCGAGAAGCTGCCGATCGTCGACGGTCAGGGCAAGCTCACCGGCCTGATCACCGTCAAGGACTTCGTCAAGACCGAGCAGCACCCCAACGCCACGAAGGACCGCGACGGCCGTCTGCTCGTCGGTGCCGCCGTGGGCGTCGGCGACGACTCCTGGACCCGCGCCATGACGCTGGTCGATGCCGGAGCCGACGTTCTCGTCGTCGACAGCGCCCACGGCCACTCGGCCAACGTGCTGTCGATGATCTCGAAGCTCAAGAGCGAGGTCGGCGACCGCGTGCAGATCATCGGCGGCAACGTCGCGACCCGCGAGGGCACCGAGGCGCTCATCAACGCCGGCGTCGACGCGGTCAAGGTCGGTATCGGCCCCGGCTCGATCTGCACCACGCGTGTCGTCGCGGGTGTCGGCGCGCCGCAGATCACGGCGATCCTCGAGGCGTCCACGGTGGCGCGCGCCCACGGCGTGCCGGTCATCGCCGACGGCGGTATGCAGTTCTCCGGCGACGTCGCCAAGGCTCTGGCAGCCGGTGCGTCCACCGCGATGCTCGGTTCGCTGCTCGCCGGCACCACGGAGTCCCCGGGTGAGCTGATCCTGGTGAACGGCAAGCAGTTCAAGAGCTACCGCGGCATGGGCTCGCTGGGCGCGATGCAGAGCCGCGGCGAGGCCAAGTCGTACTCGAAGGACCGCTACTTCCAGGACGACGTGCTCTCCGAGGACAAGCTCGTGCCCGAGGGCATCGAGGGACGCGTGCCGTTCCGCGGCCCGCTGCAGCAGGTCACGCACCAGCTCATCGGTGGCCTGCGCGCAGCGATGGGTTACGCCGGCGCGACGACGATCGAGCAACTGCAGGAGGCGCAGTTCGTGCAGATCACCGCCGCCGGCCTCAAGGAGAGCCACCCGCACGACATCACGATCACTGCCGAGGCGCCGAACTACGTGGTCCGGTAGTTTTCGCGTTCGCAGCAGGGTCCCGTTCCGAATAGGACGGGAGCATCGTCCAAGAGGAGAAAGGGGCGCGCGTGCGCGACCTCGTTGAAATCGGCATGGGTCGCACGGCCCGACGTACGTACGAGCTGGGCGACGTCGACATCGTCCCGTCGCGCCGGACGCGGTCGTCGAAGGAGGTGTCGACGGCCTGGCAGATCGACGCCTACCGTTTCGACATCCCGGTGCTGGCGCACCCCACCGACGCGCTGGTGTCGCCCGCCTTCGCGATCGAGCTGGGCAAGGCCGGCGGTCTCGGTGTCATCAACGGCGAGGGCCTGTGGGGTCGTCATGCCGATGTCGACGCCGTCGTCACCCGTCTCGCGGAGATCGCGAGCACGGATCCGCGCGCAGCCGTCCGTTACCTGCAGGAACTGCACACGGCTCCGCTGCAGGGCGATCTGCTGGCCGCGGCCGTCGCACAGGTGCGGGATGCCGGGGTGACCACCGCGGTCCGCGTCAGCCCGCAGAATGCGCGCGCTCTCACGCCCGAGCTCGTGAAGGCGGGCATCGATCTCCTCGTCGTCCAGGGCACCATCATCTCGGCCGAGCATGTGGCCCACGGTGAGGACGAGCCGCTGAACCTCAAGACGTTCATCTCGGAGCTCGACGTGCCGGTCATCGCCGGCGGTGTCAGCGACCACCGCACCGCGCTGCATCTGATGCGCACGGGTGCGGCCGGTGTCATCGTCGGCTTCGGCTCCACGAAGCAGGCGACCACCACGTCCTCCTCGCTCGGTATCGGCATCCCGATGGCCACGGCCATCGCCGACGCCGCTGCGGCCCGGCGCGACTACCTCGACGAGACCGGGGGCCGTTACGTCCACGTGCTCGCCGACGGCGACATCGAGAACGCCGGCGACCTCGCGAAGGCGATCGCGTGCGGCGCCGACGCGGTGGTGCTCGGCGCGCCCCTGGCTCTCGCCGAGGAGGCCGCGGGTAAGGGCTGGTACTGGCCGTCCGTGGCCGGGCATCCGTCGATGCCGCGCGGCGCTGCGGTCCGGGTCGCCGAGGACGGGCGACCGGGCCTCGGTCGGGTGCTGTTCGGCCCGTCCGATGACCCCTCCGGTTCGCTCAATCTTGTGGGCGGCCTGCGTCGATCGATGGCGAAGGCCGGATACTCCGATCTGAAGGAATTCCAGAAGGTCGGTCTGTCGGTCCGCGGATAAGGATCTTCCCGGTACATCCCGATGGCCGGTCACAGCGTCGCAGGACGCGGTGACCGGCCATCGATTTTTCTCGCACTTCGTTTTCGTGCAACTCCACGTAACGGGTAGAGTCGGGGCTGTGCCTGTAGTCACACCGCCGAAGTGCATACTTGCCGGTAACAACTCTCGCCGCTGGAGGTTCCATGGGTAAGCAACGGGTCACGGACTACGACGTCCTGATCGTCGGATCGGGTTTCGGTGGGAGCGTCACGGCGTTGCGCCTCGTGGAGAAGGGCTACAAGGTCGGCGTTCTCGAGGCCGGTCGCCGCTACGCCGACGCCGACTTCGCGAAGACCAGCTGGGACCTGCGCCGCTTCCTCTGGGCGCCCAAGCTCGGCTGCTTCGGCATTCAGCGCGTGCACCTGCTGCGCGACTGCCTGATCCTCGCCGGTGCCGGCGTGGGCGGCGGGTCGCTGAACTACGCGAACACCCTGTACAAGCCTCCGGCGCCGTTCTTCGAGGACCGCCAGTGGGCGCACATCACCGACTGGCAGGACGAACTGAGCCCGTACTACGACCAGGCGAAGCGGATGCTCGGCGTGGTGCAGTACGGCCGGATGACCGACGCCGACAAGGTGATCAAGTCGGTGGCCGACGACATGGGCGTCGGCGAGACCTTCATCCAGACGCCCGTGGGCGTGTTCTTCGGCGAACCCGGCCGCACGGTCGCCGATCCCTACTTCGGTGGCGTGGGTCCCGACCGCACCGGCTGCATCGAGTGCGGTGAGTGCATGACGGGATGCCGCCACGGTGCCAAGAACACCCTCGTGAAGAACTATCTGGGTCTCGCCGAGCGGGCGGGAGCCGAGATCGTCCCGCTGACCACCGTCACCGATCTCCGTCAGGCCGCCGACGGCACCTGGGACGTGATCACCGAACGCACCGGCGCGTGGGTCCGCAAGCGGCGGCGCACCTACACGGCCGCGCACGTCGTCCTTGCCGCCGGAACGTGGGGCACGCAGCACCTGCTGCACCACCTCAAGGACACCGGTGCGCTGCCCGAACTGTCCGACAAGGTCGGCGAACTGACCCGCACCAACTCCGAATCGATCGTCGGCGCCGGGAAGATGCGGATCGATCCCGGTCTGAAGCTCACCGAGGGCGTCGCGATCACGTCGTCGTTCCACCCCACCCCCGACACGCACATCGAACCCGTGCGGTACGGCAAGGGATCGAACGCGATGGGCTTGCTGCAGACCCTCATGACCGACGGCGACGGACGCACCCCGCGCTGGGTGAAGTTCCTCGGGCAGGTCGTGCGGAACCCCGTGAAGATGCTGCGGATGCTCTCGGTGCACCGGTGGAGCGAGCGCACCATCATCGCGCTGGTGATGCAGAACCTCGACAACTCCATCACCACCTACACGACCAAGGGTGTGTTGGGCCGCCGCAGGGTCACGAGCAAACAGGGCCACGGGCAGCCGAATCCCACCTGGATCCCGGCCGGCAACGAGGCCACGCGCCGCATCGCCGAGAAGATCGACGGTGTCGCGGGCGGCACGTGGGGTGAGATCTTCAACATTCCGCTCACCGCACACTTCCTCGGTGGCGCCGTGATCGGATCCGATCGCGACCACGGGGTCATCGATCCGTACCACCGCGTCCACGGCTACCCGACGCTGAGCGTCGTCGACGGCGCCGCGGTCTCCGCGAACCTCGGTGTGAACCCCTCGCTCACCATCGCGGCGCAGGCTGAACGCGCTGCGTCGTTGTGGCCCAACAAGGGTGAGGACGACCAGCGTCCCGAGCAGGGACAGCCCTACCGTCGTATCGCGCCGATCGAACCGAAGAACCCCGTGGTGCCCGTCGACGCACCTGGTGCGTTACGACTGCCGGTCGTCGAGGTCAAGCACAGCGGCGTCGCGTAGCGACCCGGAAGTGATCGGATGAGCGGCCGCGTCGGGAACACCCGGCGCGGCCGCTTAGACTGTTCGGGTGTCGTCGCAAAGCCAGCAGTCCAGACCGGTCGTCGTCGTCGATTTCGGAGCTCAGTACGCGCAGCTGATCGCTCGGCGCGTTCGTGAGGCCAACGTCTACTCGGAGGTCGTGCCCCACACAGCCGGTGTCGAGGAGATCGCGGCGAAGAACCCGCGCGCGGTGGTGCTGTCCGGTGGCCCCGCCAGCGTGTACGAGGAGGGCGCACCGCGTCTCGATCCCACGCTGTTCGATCTCGACGTCCCCGTCTTCGGCATCTGCTACGGCTTCCAGGCGATGGCGCAGGCGCTCGGCGGCACGGTCGCGCACACCGGCTCGCGCGAGTACGGCCGCACCGAGCTGTCGGTCTCCGGAGGTGTGCTGCACCACGGTCTGCCCGAGACGCAGCCCGTCTGGATGAGCCACGGCGACGGCGTCACCGAGGCCCCCGAGGGCTTCGAGGTCACGGCGACCAGCGCCGGTGCCCCGGTCGCGGCGTTCGAGGACCGCGCCCGTCGCCTCGCCGGTGTCCAGTACCACCCCGAGGTGCTGCACTCGCCCCACGGCCAGCAGGTGCTGAGCCGGTTCCTGCACGACATCGCCGGAATCCCGGGCGACTGGACTGCAGCGAACATCGCCGACGCGCTCGTCGAGCAGGTCCGCGAGCAGATCGGCGACGGTCGTGCCATCTGCGGCCTGTCCGGCGGCGTCGACTCCGCCGTGGCGGCCGCGCTGGTGCAGCGCGCCATCGGCGACCGCCTGACCTGTGTGTTCGTCGACCACGGCCTCATGCGCGAGGGTGAACGGCAGCAGGTCGAGAAGGACTTCGTCGCCGCGACGGGTGCCCGTCTGGTCACCGTCGACGCGTCCGAGACCTTCCTGCGCGAGCTCGCCGGCGTCACCGACCCCGAGACCAAGCGCAAGATCATCGGCCGCGAGTTCATCCGTTCCTTCGAGGGCGCGGTCTCCGAGGTGCTCGGCGAGGGTGCCGACAAGGGCGAGACCGTGAAGTTCCTCGTGCAGGGCACCCTGTACCCGGACGTCGTGGAGTCCGGCGGCGGTTCCGGCACCGCGAACATCAAGAGCCACCACAACGTCGGTGGACTTCCCGAGGACCTCGAGTTCGAGCTCGTCGAGCCGCTGCGTCTGCTGTTCAAGGACGAGGTGCGCGCGGTCGGACGTCAGCTCGGTCTGCCCGAGGAGATCGTCGGCCGCCAGCCGTTCCCCGGCCCCGGCCTCGGCATCCGCATCATCGGTGAGGTCACCCGCGAACGCCTCGAGATCCTGCGCCGCGCCGACTCGATCGCCCGCGAGGAACTCACCTCCGCCGGCCTCGACGGACAGATCTGGCAGTGCCCGGTCGTGCTGCTCGCCGACGTCCGCAGCGTGGGCGTGCAGGGCGACGGCCGCACCTACGGACACCCGATCGTGCTGCGTCCGGTCTCCAGCGAGGACGCGATGACCGCCGACTGGACGCGCCTGCCCTACGAGACCCTCGAGCGGATCTCCACTCGTATCACAAACGAGGTGACGGAGGTCAACCGAGTGGTGCTCGACGTGACGAGCAAGCCCCCGGGAACGATCGAGTGGGAGTGATTTCCGCTCGCCGTAAGCGGTGAGACGACGTCCCCCGGACCGGTCAGGTCCGGGGGACGTCGCGTAGGTGGGGGTGGTTATCTCCGGCGGTTGGGGAGGAAGACCAGCACCGCTCCGATCAGCAGGGCCGCGCCCACCAGGACCCATCCGAGGTCGACGGCGGCGAGGAACTCGACGGAGAACGGCCCGATCATGGCCCATCCGCTCACGACCAGCGCTGCCAGTGCGGCGAGCAGGAGCAGGAGCGACGGTCCCTTGCGGGTGCGCTCGGTCCGATCCTCGGTGTGTGTTCCGGTTTCGTGATCAGCCACGACGCACCTCCAGAGATCCGAATTCCATGTTCGCGTTCAGGTCCAGGACCGGCCCGTCGTCGACTCCGTCGGCACCACCGTCGATGCCGGGGGCGGGGCATCCCCTGATCTCACCGGGACCGACCGTGCAGTCGGCGCGGACGTCCAGGTTCTCCGGCAACAGCACCTCGACGCTGCCGAACCGGCCGTCGACCTGCACCGTGCGGTCCTCGGTGAGTTCGAGTCCCCGCAGATCGAGGGTCATCGCCCCGAACTGGAAGCTGTATTCGGACTCGAGCTGATCGGTACTGGTCGGAGCCCAGGTCCGGTCGCCCCAGTTGGAGGTGTCGACCGGGCCGGCGATCGAGGCGAGGACGACGAATCCGAGGAGGGGGCCGGTGACGACGAGCAGTCCGTGCCCGCGGTGCAGGAACGCGCCGATCAGCAGGCCCAGACCGACGACCGCGAGGGCCGCGGCACCCACCCGGGCGGGGGTCACCCAGGCCAGGTCGGCGGCGGCACCGAGCGCGCCGGTCACCGCAGCGGCGATCACGGCCAGTCCGAGAACCGTCGTGGTCAGGCGCGAGCGTCGATTCGTGACGATCGCAGGTTCGTGCTTCGGTGCCGGTTCGGGCAGATCCCATGCGAACGGGGCGACCCCGAGGGGATCCCATGCCGGCGGTGCCGAACGGTGGGGGGAGAGCGCGTCGACATCCGGGAGCGGAAGGTCGGTGTCCTTGCGGTCGGTGTCCTTGCGGTCGGTGTCCTTGCGTAGGTCGGGCATCGGGGACGTCTTCCTCTCAGTCGTCTCGGTGGGCGCTGTGGAATCGGTGCCCGAAGCAGGGGTGTCCGAGGCGTCGGTGGTGCTCAGGACCTCCGTCGCGTCGGTGGTCTGCGCAGGCGGGGTTGCCGCTGTGCTGGTTGTCTTTGTGCCGGCTGCCTCTCCGCCCGGTGTCGTCGTGGCCGCCGGACCCGCCTGCATGTGCCATGCACCGGTGTGTGCGCCCCACGGGGAGCAGTACGCGTTCGTCACCGGAGGCTGAGGAAAGGCCGCCTGGGTGGGGAAGGAGGTTCCCTCGGGCGCCGGCAGCACCGGCGGTTCGGGACGCCGCTGATAGAGCAGCCACCAACCGCCGAGCAGCAGGAGCGTTCCGATGAATCCGGAACCGCCCGAACCCGCACCCACCGGACCGATGGCACCCGCCGCGATCGCCAGGGCCACGAGGAGTACGACGACCTTGGTGGCCGAGTCCGAGCTCGCACCCCGCCCGACGAGCGATTCGAGCGAGGATACCTGGTCGCCGTGACGGGGGAACATCAGCCAGGCGGCCAGATAGAGGACGAGACCGCCACCGCCGAACAGCGCCGACGCGACGAAGACGACACGGATCAGCACGGGATCGACGCCGTAGCGCACTCCGATACCCGAGCACACACCCGCGATGTGCCCCTCCTTCGGCAGACGCACGGGGCGGGTCCGCCACATGTCCGCCACCTGGTCCTGAAAGCTCCTCGTGTCCATGGCACCCATCCTGCTGGGCTTCCGCGCGCGGCACATCAGGGACCAACCCTGATTTCCGAGGGCCCGATCGGAACCCGGACATCAGGGTTCGTCCCCGATGCCGGGCCGGCGATCTCCGTGCCAGTATCGAGGTGTGCAACCGGTACCTGGATTACCCGTGACCGTTCCCCGCCTCGAACGACGGGTGGGCGGTCGCATCGTGGGCGGTGTGGCCGGCGGTATCGCCGACCATCTCGGCATCGACGCCACCAAGGTGCGGGTCGCGTTCACAGTGCTCGCCGCCCTCGGCGGGTTCGGGATCGCGGCCTACGGCTTGCTGTGGATGTTCGTGCCCCCGGGCTCCGACACCGATCGCCCCACCGGCCCCGAACGGCGCCGAGCCATCGGCCTCGCCTTCATGGGTATCGGCCTGGCGGTGGGTCTTTCGTGGCTGTTCAGTGGTGGTGCCGCCGGGGTGGTGCTGCCGATCGTCGTGGTGGTCGTCGGTGCGGCGCTCGTATGGCGTGAATTCGACGTCGAAGGCCCCCGATCGGTACTCGGTCTGCCCGCACATCCGACGGTCCTCACATGGGCCCGCGTACTCGGCGGCCTGACCCTCGTCGTCACCGGACTCGGAGTGATGGTCATCGCGCAGGTCGACGTCGCGGCGCTGCGCTCGTCGCTGGTCGCCGTGGTGGTCACGCTGGTCGGTGCCGCCCTGCTGTCGGTGCCGCTGTGGATCCGGATGTGGCGTGCCCTCGAGACCGAGCGTGCCGCCCGGGTGCGCAACGAGGAGCGCGAGGAGATCGCGTCGCACCTGCACGACTCGGTACTCCAGACCCTCGCGCTCATCCAGAAGCAGGCCGGCGACCAGCAAGAGGTCGTGCGACTGGCGCGCAGCCAGGAACGCGAACTGCGCCGCTGGCTGTTCGGTGGGGACGAGACGCCGAGCACCTCGCTCGCCGAGACGCTGCGCACCATCGCCGGTGAGGTGGAGGACCAGTACGGTCTGTCCGTTCAACCCGTCATCGTCGGTGACGTCGCGCCGGATGACAGCGATCTGACCCCCGAGGCCGCGACCGCCGTGCTCGGCGCGACCCGCGAGGCTCTCGTCAACGCCGCCAAGCACGCCGGGGTGGACAGCGTCGACCTCTTCGCGGAGGTGGAACCGCATCAGGTGAGCGTGTTCGTGCGCGATCGCGGCGTCGGATTCGATCCCGACGAGGTGCCGGCCGATCGGCAGGGTCTGGCCAAGTCGATCCGGGCGCGCATCGAACGTCGCGGCGGCCGGACGGTCGTGAAGTCGAGTCCCGGAAAGGGAACCGAGGTGCGCATCCATGCACCGCGCGCCGGCCGGACGGAGACCGAACGCGAACAGGACACCGAGTCGACCTTAGAGTGGGGGGTGAACGACCCCCACCCCGAGGAGCAGACACAGTGACTTCGATTCCGGCGACATCGTCCGATGCCACCGAGAACAACCGTCCCTATCGTGTCTTCCTGGTGGACGACCATGCGGTCTTCCGCTCCGGAGTGCGCGCCGAACTGGGGCGCGAGGCCGACATGGAGATCGTCGGCGAGGCCGGGGGAGTCGCCGAGGCCGTCGCCGGGATCGAGGCGACCAAGCCGGATGTCGTGCTCCTCGACGTCCACATGCCCGACGGCGGCGGCGTCGCCGTCCTCCAGCGGATCCCGGACGGGCCGGTCTGCCTGGCGCTCAGCGTGTCCGACGCAGCCGAGGACGTCATTGCCGTCATCCGCGCCGGCGCCCGCGGGTACGTGACGAAGACGATTTCCGGTCCGGATCTGGCCGACGCCGTCCGGCGGGTCGCAGGGGGAGACGCCGTGTTCAGTCCGCGTCTGGCCGGTTTCGTGCTCGACTCGTTCACCGGCCGGTCGGCCGCGCCGGAACCGCCCCTCGATCCCGAGCTCGACTCGCTGACGCCGCGGGAACTCGAGGTGCTGCGCCTGCTCGCTCGCGGCTACACCTACCGTGAGATCGCCGAGGAACTCGTGATCTCGGTGAAGACCGTCGAGACGCACGCGTCGAACGTGTTGCGCAAGACGCAGCAGTCGAACCGCAACGCGCTGACCCGTTGGGCACACCGCCGCCGCATCGACTGAGCGTGACCGGTGCTCGTCGTGCCGATGCCGGCGGCGTGCAGTTCTCGTCGCTCGCGAGCGAAATCATCGACGAGGACTGCGCAGCCGGCGCAGATCAGACGACCAGCGCGATGATGACGGCGACGAGCAACGCCACCAGGATCACCGCGATCATCGCCGCCATCGCCAGGGGTGCATAGGCGACGATGCGGTCCTGCGGGTTGTCGGGCACGGGGCCCTTCGGGAGCAGGCGGTCGAGCAGATCCGCCGGGGCGAAACCCTTCGCCGACTTCTTCGGACCACCGGTGGCCTGCGTCGCGGCACCGAGGGGGCGGTCGACGAAGGAACCACGGGGGCGTGCGGGTTCGGCGAAGTGCGCGGAACGCTGTGCCCACGACGGGATCGTGCCGTCCTCGTTCTGGATGGGACGGCCGCGCAGCGCCGCCGCCGATCCGCTCGGTCCGAGGACCACGCGGGCGAGGAGATCGCGCGCCTGCGCCATCGTCGGGCGTCGCGCCGGATCGGGCTGGAGCATCTCGAGCAGGGGCTCGGTGAGCGGACCGGTGTGCGTGGGCATGATGATCTCCGCCCGCGCGACCCGGTGCAGCAACGCGATCGAGTCGGTCTCGAAGCCGAAGGGCGGTTGCCCCTCCACCGCGGTGTAGAGGGTGGCGCCGAGCGAGAAGACGTCGCTGGCCTCGGTGGGATCGTTGCCGCGCGCGACCTCGGGTGCGAAATAGGCGGGGGTGCCGATGATCACGCCGTCGGGGTCGTTGTCGCCCTTCGCGCGAGCGATGCCGAAGTCGCTGATCTTCACGATGCCGGCGTCGCGGCCGCGTTCGGCGATGAGGATGTTGCCGGGCTTGACGTCGCGGTGGACGATCCCGGCGGCGTGCGCGGCGGTGAGGGCGTCGGCGACGTTCGCGCCGATCTGCGCCACCACGTACGGCGGGAGAGTGTCGACGACGTTCATCACCTGCGCCAGGCTGCGGGACGGCAAGTGCTCCATGACGAGCCACGGTTCGCCGTAGTGCAGAGCCATGTCGTACATCGAGATGGCGTGCTCGTGGGCGAGTTGGGCGGCGGCCCGGCCCTCCCGGAGCGCGCGGCGGCGAAGATCCTCGGCCTCGTCGGGATCGAGGTCTGCGGTGGAGATCACCTGCTTGACGGCGACGTCGCGGCCCAGACGGTTGTCGCGGGCGAGCCAGACGGCACCCATGCCGCCACCGCCGAGCTTGGAGTCGAGCCGATATCGACCGGCCACCAAGTGATCCGGTCCTACGGCCCGTCCTGCCCATGCCTGCTCCGCCACTCGATCGAGAGTAGTCGATCGGAGGTGTTCGCCCCGGCCGAAAAACGTGTGAGCTGCACTGTAGTCACCGTCGGGGGCGGTGCTCCCGGCTTGACGGGAAGGATTCGGGTCGGTTCTACTTGATGGGGATCGAAAGTATGTTCGAATAGAGTGCGAGCCGGGCCACGACTTCCCCGTGGTCGGCCGGTCGTGTGTGTCAGGCGGCAGGCGGATGACAGGGGTGACAGTGGGCGAGGTGGCCGAATTTCCGGTGGACGACGAGGAAGCGGGTCGCGCGGAGCGGATCGAAGCGTTGCGACGTCGGATCGCGGCAGTGCCGGCGCGGGGCGAGGTCCAGTCCGTCGCGCGAGGCCGGGTCGAGGCCCCCTCCGACCGCATCCTGCCCGTCCCGGCTCCGCTCGCGGAACTGTTGCCCCAGGGCGGATTGGTGCGTGGCAGCGTCGTCTCGGTCTCGGGGGCCACCTCCCTTCTCCTCGGGATGCTCGCGTCCGTGACTGCCTCGGGCGGATACGCCGCCGTGATCGGTCAGCGCCGGCTGGGTCTGCTCGCCGCCGCGGAGATGGGAGCCCGTCTGCACCGGTTGGCTGTGATCCCCGATCCCGGACCGGATCCCGTGGAGATCGCCGCGGTGCTGCTCGACGGGATCGACCTGGTGGTGTTGGGGCTCGGTGGGGCATCGGTGCCGCCGTCCCGCGCTCGTGCGGTCGCCGCCCGGGCGCGGAGCAAGCAGTCCGTCCTCGTGGTCACGGACGGTCGCTGGGAGGGTGCACACGTGCGACTGGAGGCGCGGGTCGACGGTTATCGGGGTGTGGACGGTCCCGGCCGGGACCGGCTGTGCGCGACCCGCTTGTCGGTCCGGGCGCACGGGCGTGCGTTTCCTCCGCGCGCCACCCGCGTGGAGGTGTGCGCCGGCCGCAGTGCCGTCGAATGGGCGAGTGAGGAGCGAAATCGGCTGGAGGACGGGCATTTCCGTAAAGCGGTCCGGTGAACGACTCGTCCTCTCGACGGGCGCCCGCGCGGGTCGTGGCCCTCTGGTGCCCAGACTGGCCCGCCGTCGCCGCCGCCACCGCCGCGGAGTTGCCCGCGACCGTCCCGGTGGCGGTGGTCTCGGCGAATCGTGTCGTCGCCTGCTCGGCCTCGGCGCGGGCCGCGGGTGTCCGGCGCGGCCTGAGACGACGTGAGGCGCAGGCACGCTGCCCGGAACTGCATGTGGCCCGCTCGGATCCCGACCTGGAAGCGCGGACGTTCGAGGTGGTGGTGGCCGCAATCGATGCGGTGGCCCCGGGCGTGGAGGTGCTGCGCCCGGGTCTGGTGGTCCTCGCCGCGCGCGGTGCAGTCCGGTGGTTCGGTTCGGAGGAGGCCGCCGCGGAGGTCCTGATCGACGCGGTCGCGGCGAACGGCGTGGAATGCCAGGTCGGTGTCGCCGACGAGTTGTCCACAGCGGTCCTCGCCGCGCGCCGGAACGCGCTGGTCCCGACGGGGAGGGGCGCCGAGTTCCTGGCGCCGCTGCCGGTCTCGTATCTCGCGGTGGAACCGGCGCTGGCGGCTCCTCGGCGGGCCGACACGGTGGATCTGTTGCGCCGTCTCGGTATCCGCACCATCGGAGCGTTCGCCGCGTTGTCCCCGATCGATGTTGCGTCACGCTTCGACGCGGACGTCGTCGCTGCGCACCGGAGCGCACGGGGCCTGCCGGAACGTCCCCCGTCGGGGCGGCCGATCCCTCCGGACCTGACGGTCGAGCAGCCCTGCGACCCGCCGGTGGAGCGGGTCGACGCCGCGGCCTTCGCCGGTCGCGCACTGGCCGAACTGCTCCACACCAGGCTCGCGGCAGCGGGAGTCGCATGCACGCGACTGCTCGTGACGGCACGCACCGGGGCCGGGGAGGAACTCGCGCGCACCTGGCGCTGCGCCGAGCCGCTCACCCCCGAGGGTACGGCCGATCGTGTGCGATGGCAGCTCGACGGATGGCTCACCGGCCGCAACACGAACCGGCCCACGGCGGGAATCGTGCTGCTACGTCTCGAACCGGTCGAGGTCGTGGCCGCCGGCGCGCTGCAGCTCGGGCTCTGGGGCGGTGTCGGCGACGAGGACGAACGCGCACGTCGGGCGCTCGTCCGAGTGCAGGGCCTGCTCGGTGGGGACGCCGTCCGGATCGGAGTGCTCGGCGGCGGCCGGGGACCCACCGAACGGATCGTCCTCGTGCCCGTCGGCGACGAGGCGATACCGCACTCCGACCCGGACGCACCGTGGCCGGGCCGGCTCCCGCCCCCGGCTCCCGCGCTGGTGTTGCACACACCTCCCGCGATCCGGCTGGACGACGACGTGGGGAATCCGGTCTCGGTGACCGAGCGCGGACTGCTCAGCGGGTCACCTGCTCGGCTGCGATGGGGAAGTCGCAGCTGGACGGTGATCGGATGGGCCGGTCCGTGGCCGGTGGACGAGTACTGGTGGGATCCGGCCGCCGCCCGGTGCGCCGCCCGTCTGCAGGTGCTGCTCGAGGAATCACGGGCCCTGCTGGTGTTCTTCGGCGCCGACGGCTGGCGGGTGGAGGGCGTCTACGACTGAGTAGGCTCGAGCATCATGAGATCTCCGGTCCTCACCGTCGCGCCGAACGGGGTCGCCCTGGCGTATCGCGAATACGCTGCGTCCCGCGAATCCGCGGGGTCCGCCGCCCGTTCCGTGCCCGTACTGCTGGTGCACGGGATGGGGGGTGACGGGCGCACATGGACCCGGTTCGCCGGAAACCTGGTGAAGGCGGGCCGACGGGTGATCACCGTCGACCTGCGCGGGCACGGACGCAGCGGCCGGGCCCCCTCGTACCGTTTCGACGAGTTCGCCGCCGACGTCGCCGGCCTGTGCGCCCACCTCGGTGTCGAGGCCGTCGATCTCGTCGGGCACTCGCTCGGCGGTCATGTGGGATCGCTGGTCGCGCAACAGAATCCCGGCCTCGTCCGGCGACTTGTCCTCGAGGAGACACCTCTGCCGTTGCGGGAGGGGGATCCGGTTCCGGAGGTGCCGGCCCACCGCCCGACTCCCGCGGAGTTATGGCACGCCGCGACCAGCATGGCGCTCAACCCGCGCGCGGTCACCGCCTTCGACCGCTCGATGACGCCGTCGGTCGTCGCCCAGTTTCACACGCCGAATCCGGTGTGGTGGAAGCATCTTCCGTCCCTCGACGCTCCGACCCTGCTGTTGCGCGGAGCGCGCCGCGGCAGCATGGTCGACCCGCGCCTGTTGACGGCGGCAGTCGACGCGCTGCCTTCGGCCTCAGTGCGGGAGATCGGCTGCGGGCACAGCATCCACCGCGACCGTGCCCGCGATTTCGCAGCGGCCGTCGTCCCGTTCCTCACGGATCGAACGGTTGCCTAGACTGGACGATCGTGCGCATCGCGACCTTCAACATCAACGGAATCCGCGCCGCACAGCGCCGCGGATTCGAGGACTGGTTGCGTGAGCGCAACCCCGACGTGGTGGCCCTGCAGGAGGTACGCGCCCCGGCGGCTGCGATCCCGCAGGGAGTCTTCGGCAAGTACCACCTCGCCTACGACGAGGGCACCCTTCCCGGCCGCAACGGCGTCGGAATCCTGACCCTGCACGAACCTGCCGCCGTGCGCACCTGGAGCGGCACCGCACTGCTGCGACTTCCCGGTGAGGAACACGTCGACCGGATCGAGTTCGATCGGGGAGCGCTGGCACGCGGACTGTCCGAATTCGCCCACGAGGGGCGGTACGTCGAGGTGGATCTCGCCGACGCACCGATCACCGTGGCGTCGCTGTACCTGCCGAAGGGCGGGCTCCCGGCGCACCTCCAGAAGCCCGGGCGCATGCGCGACGAACCGGACGGTGGGATGCGCTACCAACGCAAGATGCGGTTCCTGTCGGCCTTCGCCCGGCAGCTGACCCGTAGCCGACTCGCGGCGCGCGCCCAGGGGCGGGAGTTCCTGATCATGGGTGATTTCAACGTCGCCCACACGCGCTACGACGTGCGCAACTGGCGGCGTCGCGGGCAGGCCGAGGGCTTCCTGCCCGAGGAACGCGCCTGGTTCGATTCACTGTTGTCGCCGCGCACGCTCGTCGACGTCGTCCGCCGGCATCATCCCGAGGTCGACGGTCCCTACTCGTGGTGGTCGTGGCTGGGGGAGTCGTTCGCCTCCGATTCCGGGTGGCGGATCGACTACCACCTCGCCACGCCGCGACTGGCCCGGACCGCGATCTCCGCAGGGACCGACCGCGATCCGGCGCCGGACCGGAGGATCAGCGATCACGCGCCGGTCGTCGTGGACTACGACATCTGAGTGACTGTCGTGGACTACGACATCTGAGTGACTGTCGTGGACTACGACGTCTGAGCTTGATATGTAGGGCTCGTGGTCAGTCCATGGTGAGGATCTGACGGAGGGCGGTTCCGTCGGCCAGGGCGTCCATCGCCTCGTTGATCCGACCCAGCGGCAGACGGTCGGTGACGAGTCGCTCGACCGGCAGTCGCCCCTCGCGCCACATGTCCACGAAGCGGGGGATGTCGCGGGCCGGGACGGCGGATCCGAGGTAGCTGCCCACCAGTGAGCGGCCCTCGCCGACGAGAGCGGTGGGCGAGATCTCGAGCCGGGCGTCGGGGGCGGGCAGGCCGACAGTGATCGTAGTGCCTCCCGGTCCGGTGAGCGCGACCGCCGTGGCGAGCGCGGGCACGCTCCCCGCGGCCTCGATGACCAGCCGCGCCTTCACGCCCTGTTCGACGGCCTCGTCCGGTGAGAGGACGCGTTCGGCTCCCAGCGACCGGGCCGTATCGCGCTTGTCCGGGGAGGTGTCGACGGCGATCACGGTGACGTCGTCGTGGGCCAGCGCCACGAGCAGCGCGGCCATCCCCACTCCGCCGAGACCGACGACGACCAGCGTGTCCCCGGCCTGAGGACGAGCAGTATTGACGACCGCACCGCCACCGGTCAGCACGGCGCAACCCATCAGCGCGGCGACCTCGGCGGGGACGTCGTCGCCGACACCGACGAGCGACCGCGTGTCGACGACGGCGTGGGTCGCGAAGGCCGATGCTCCCAGATGGTGGTGGACGTCGTTCCCGTCGCGGTGCAGCCGCCGGGCGCCCGACAGCAGGGTTCCCGCCGCGTTCGCGGCCGATCCCGGGATGCAGGGACGGATGCCGTTGCTCGCGCAGCCCTCGCACTCACCGCAGCGGGGCATGAAGGTCATGACGACCCGCTCGCCGACGGAGAATCCGGTGGTGTCGTCGCCGAGTTCGACGATGCGTCCGGCCGCTTCGTGCCCGAGCAGCATGGGAACCGGACGAGGCCGGTTGCCGTCGACCACGGACAGATCGGAGTGGCACACACCGGCGCATTCGATCTCGACCAGCGCCTCACCCGGGCCCGGTGGGTCGAGTTCGAGAAGGTCCACGCTGAGCGGGGTGGACTCCTCGTACCGCCGTCGACGTCCGATCTCCTCCAGGACTGCTCCGGTGATCTGCACGAGTCTCCCTTCCGTAGAGTCGCGGATTCTCCGCCTCTAGCATCACGAGCATGACACTCACCCGGGCCGACCGCTTCCTCATCGGTGCTACCGCAGTCTTCCTCGTGTCCCAGGCGAACATCGGTCGGGTTCTCGGCTCCACGGCCCCGACGGTGGGCACCCTCCAGACCACCTTCTCGGCCGCGAAGTACCGAAAGATCCTCGACAATCTCGGTCCTGAGGAGATCGAGCGCTACCGGCAGCACTACTACTGGGACATGGTCCATCCGGCGACCTTCGCGATCGCATTGCGGGCCGGTGCACGATCGCTCGACGAACACCGCCCGCTGTTGCCGAGCACGCGTCGGATCCTGATGGCGGCGCCCGTCGTCGCCGCGGCGGGGGACTACGTCGAGAACGCCGTCGGCCTGTACCTGCTGGATCACCGCACCCGGATCGACGATCGGACGGTCCGGGCTGCCTCGACCGTCAGCGTCACCAAGTGGGTGCTGGCGCTGGGCAGTTTCGCGTACCTGTCGCAGGGATTCCTGCGGATGTGGGGCGGTGCGGCACAGCGGGTTCTTCGCCGCGGCTGACCGGTCACTGCGGGGTGCCGGGCCGTCACGAGGGTGTCCGGGCCACAATGTCCGCGTGACCACCATCTCCGCCCCCACCTGTTCCGCACTGTCCGCACTCGACGAGCCGCTGCCCGGTACGGCGGCCACCGCGCCCGGCTACGTGTGCCTCGAGGTGCCGACGGGCTGGGGCCGCGACGTGCTCGACGGCACCGCCCTCGGCGCCGAGTTGTCGGACGAATTGTCCGCCCGGGCGAAGGTCGCGGACGTGCGGATCCTGTTCATCCGGAGACCCGGCCGCGACGTGGTGCGGGAGACCCGGACCGTCCTGCTGGCCCGCACCGAACCGGAGAACATCTGGTGCGAGCGGCTCGAGATCACCGAGCCGGCGGAGCTGCTCGACATCGTCCCCCGTGTGGTCGCAGGTCCGGCCCCCGGTTTCGGCACGGCCGTGCAGGACCCGATCGCCCTGGTGTGCGCTCACGGAAAGCGGGACCGGTGCTGCGCTGTGCTGGGGCGCCCGATCGCGGCCGCTCTGACCGCCGAGTTCGGGCAGGACGTGTGGGAGTGCTCGCACACCGGCGGACACCGTTTCGCGCCGTCGATGATCATGCTGCCCACCGGTTACACCTACGGGCGGCTCGACGAGGACGACAGTCTCGCCGCCGTCCGCGACGCCGGGAAGGGCAAGGTCCACGCGGCCGGTCTGCGGGGTCGCAGCACCTGGGGTGCGGCCGGGCAGGCCGCCGAGATCGCGGTGCGCGAGGCGATCGACGAGTTCGCGATCGACGCCGTGACGGTCGAGGACGGGGACGAGCCGATCGTGCGTCATCGCGACGGCCGGGCATGGCAGGTCGGGGTGGAGACCTCGGAACTACCGGCCCGGCCGGCGAGCTGCGGTGCCGCGGCCAAGCCGGCGCGTCCCGTCGTCGCGACGACGATCACGCCGCTGTAGCGACACCCCGACCACCCGGCCGCTCTGCGGTTCAGTGATCCCGCCGCTCTGCGGTCTAGTGACCCAGTCCGACCTTCGCGTGCACGCGCTTCATCCACGCCGGTGCCCACCAGTTGGCCTCGCCCATGAGCTTGACCAGTGACGGCACGAGCAGCATGCGCACGATCGTTGCGTCGATGATCAGCGCGACGATCATGCCGACGCCGAGGAACCGCATGATCGACAGGCCGGAGATGGTGAAGGCCCCGGTGACCACGATCAGCAGCAGTGCAGCGGCGGTGACGACACGTCCGGTGCGGGCAATGCCGTACTCGACGGCTTCTACCGTCGTCGCTCCGGCCGCGCGGGCCTCCATCATGCGCGACATGAGGAACACCTCGTAGTCGGTCGACAGGCCGAACACCACGGCGAGGATGAGGACGACGAAGGTCGGCTCCATCGCCGCGGGAACGACGTGCAGCCACGAAGCACCGTGGCCCAGCTGGAACACCCAGGTCAGCACGCCGAAGGTCGCGGCGAGACTCAGTGCCGCCATGAGCACCGCCTTGATCGGCAGTGCCACCGACCCGAATGCCAGGAACAGCAGCACCAGGGTCGAGAGCACCATGATCGTGATCATCCAGGGGAGCGAATCCGAGACGGCCTGGTTGGCGTCGTCGACGAGAGCCCGGCCGCCGCCGACGAGCAGGTCGGTGCCGTCCGGCACGTCCAGGGCGCGCAGTTCGCCGGTGATCTCGCTCGCCCGTGCGGTGCCGTCCACGCCCTGAGCGTAGAGGCCTTGCAGGACCACCACGTCGGACTCCTGCCCGACGATGACGGTCTGCGAGATGCCGTCGACCTTGGCGACCTCGGTGGACACCGTGCGCACGGCAGTGCTGTCCGGGGCCTGTCCGTTCTCACCACGCAGGACGAGCGTGGCGCCGTTGCCGGTGCTCGGGAACTCGTCGAGCAAGGTCTGGGTGGCTGCGCGGGCCTGGCTGTCCTCGGGCAGGGCGGTGTATTCGATCTCCCCGAACCGTGCTTCGAACAGGGGCGACGCGAGTACGAGGAGACCGCCGGTGATCACCACCGCGATCAGGGCGGGACGGCGCACGACCTTGCGGACGACCCCACCCCAGAAACGACGTGCCCGCGCTTCGGCGCGGGTGGAGGTCTCACGGTCCCAGGTCCACGCGTTGATGCGGTGGCCGAGCATCGTCAGCAGGGCGGGAACCGCGGTCAGCGACAGGACGGCGGCACCGAGGACGGCGGCCATGGCACCGAGGCCGAGCGACCGCAGCACCGTCTGCGGGAAGACGAGCATGCCCGCGAACGCGCAGATCAGCAGGGCAGCGGAGAACATCACGGTGTGACCGGCGGTGGACATCGTCCGCTTGACCGCCGAGGTGACGTCCGAACCGGCCGCGAGTTCCTCGCGGTAGCGGCTGACGATGAACAGGCCGTAGTCGATCGCCAGGCCCAGACCGATCAGCGACGTGATGTTCAGCGCGTACGACGACACCTCGGTGAAATTCGACAGCAGGCGCAGGGTGGCGAGGGACGAGAAGATCGCGAGCACACCCACGAAGACCGGGACCGCGGCGGCGATCACCCCGCCGAAGATGAACACCAGCAGCACCAGCGTGATGGGCACCGCGATGAGCTCGGACCGGACGAGATCGCTCTCCAGGGTGTCGGTGAACTCGATCGCGACCACGGTGTTGCCGGCGAACTGCGATTCCACGCCGGGCACCTCGAGCAGGTCGAGGGCTTCGGGGAAGCTCGCGGCCGTGAGCCCGGAGTTCGCGCCGAGCGTGATCGAGGCAGCCACGCTGCGTTGGTCGGTCGACAGCAGCAGTTGGTTCATCGGCGGCGGAGCGGTCCAGTAGGTCTGGATCGACTCGGCGGGGACGGCGTCCTGGAACTCGGCGAGGGTTCTTTCGATGTCGGGACGGATGTCGTCGACCGTGCGTCCCTCGGGTGCGGTGTAGAGCGCGATGATGTCCGCGGCCTGCGACCCGAAGTTCTCGTAGATGATCTGCTCGACCTCGACGGCCTCGCTGTTCGGGTCGTAGTAGCCCGTGCCGGTCAGCTTGCCGAAGATCCCGACGCCCCAGGCGCCGGCGAAGAGCACGACGAGCAGCACGATCGCCAGTACCCATCGGCTCCTGGTGACGACGATCTCGGCCCAGCGACTCATGCCCACTCCCGGTTCCGCTGACGATTGTGACGATCGGCAACTGTACTGGCGTGGAGTGGGAGGGCTTTACCCTGCTCGGCCGGAACGGGCACGAGATCAGGGGAGGAAGAAGGTGGACCGACGCGCCGGATGCCTCACGGCACGGTGCGCAACGTGGCTCCAGCCGGACGGTATTCCACGAAGGCGGTTTCTCATTGGCTCCGGGGCGTACGCGACGCGCCGATCCACACTCCTCAACAGGGGTGGGCGGGGATCCATTCCCCGCCCTGCCGGACGTGACCGGGTTCACCCGCCGTCGTGGGCATGGTGGGCCGTGCCGGCCACCTGCGTCACCTCGTCGGCGCCGACCACCACGAACTGCCCCATCATCCCGGCGTCCTCGTGTTTGAGCAGGTGACAGTGGTACATGTACGGCATCGCCGGATCGGTGTGGCTACCGAACGGAACGAGCAGCCGCACCGTCGCCGCCGGCGGGATGAAGACGGTGTCCTTGCGCCCCGCCAGGGACGGATGGTCGGGACTCATCCCGGTCATGCCGAGGATCTCGAACTGCACGTCGTGGATGTGGAAGTTGTGGATCGTGCCGCTGGCGTTGGTCACCTCCCACAGTTCCGTGGTGCCGGCGACGATCACCTCGTCGATCCGGCTCATGTCCATCTCGCGATCGTTGATGGTCGTCGACGACGTCAGGTCGATGCGGCGGGTGTTGCTCGGCTCCCCGAGCTCCGGGAGGGTCGTCAGCTTCTCCGGGATCGCGGCCGACGACCCGAGCACGGGTGCCGCCCGCAGTTCGAGGACGTCCAGGCGATCGTCACCACCGGAGAAGCGGTCCTGGAAGAAGCCGGCCTTCAGCTCGGGTGGGGTGCTGCGCAGCACGTGGCTCGAACCTGCTTCCGGCCGGACGACGATCTCGGCGCGCTCACCCGGCGACAGCTGGAGGCTGCGGACGGCCTGCGGTTCCTCGAGCAGACCGCCGTCGCTGCCGACGACGAGGAACGGCATCCCGGTGTCGAACGAGAAGTTGTAGACGCGCGCGTTCGACGCGTTGAGCACCCGGAGCCGGACCGTCTCGGTGCCGACGTCCAGGAACGGTCGCGGTGTGCCGTTGACGAGGATCTCGTCGCCGAGCGTCCCGACGTCGGCGAAGATCGCGTTGCTGTCGTCGAGCTGATCGCCCTCGAACTTCCGGTCCTGGACGATGAGGGGGATGTCGTCGACCCCGTAGTCGTGGGGGAGCGGCGACGTGCCGGGTTCGTCGATCAGGAACATGCCCGCGACACCCCGGTACACGTGCGCGGCGGTGGAACCGTGCAGGTGCGGGTGGTACCAGAGGGTCGCGGCCGGCTGATCGACGGTCCAGTACGGCGACCATGTCGTTCCCGGCTCGATCGGCTGGTGCGGTCCGCCGTCCATCGCCGCGGGCAGGTGCATGCCGTGCCAGTGCATCGTGCTCGTCTCGTCGAGTTCGTTCGTGACGTTCACGCGCACGTTCTCACCCCGCACGGCGCGGAGGGTGGGCCCGAGATAGCTGCCGTTCACTCCCCACGTCCGGGTGTCGGGGCCGTGCCCGAGGTCGGTCGTGCCGCGCTGCATGGTCAGGTCGAACACGCGTGTGCCGTCGGCGTCGACGGTGCCCGACTCGACGGGAGGGATGCGCAGGGCGGTGTCGAAGTCGACGCGTCCGGTGGTGTCGATCGCGCGCGTGGTCCACGCGTGGACGGCCAGGCCACCGATGACCGCCACGAACGCGAGGAAGAGCACGAAGGGTATGGCGAGCAGACGCACCAGGAGTTTCACGACATCCATGCTCGTTCTCCCGCACTCTCGGCACATCCGGCGTGGCACCGGATTTCATGGTGGGGGAGAACCCTGAGCGACCCTCAGGAAACGCTGTGCAGGCGCGCCGCCTGCCGCACGAGATGGTCCCGCTCGGGGACGCTGGTCGCCAGGTGTGCGGCCTCCGTGTAGAGCCGGGCCGCCGTGGCCGTGTCGCCGGCGCGTTCGTGGAGATATGCCGCGGCCGCCGTGTACCGAGGCAAGCCGGGGTCGAGTTCGGCCAGCGCCGCGAGACCGGCCTGCGGTCCGTCCGCCTCACCGAACGCGACGGCGCGGTTGAGGCGGGCCACCGGGTTGTCGGTGAACCGCAGGAGCTCGTCGTACCACTCGACGATCTGCACCCAGTCGGTCTCCTCCGCAGTGCGTGCGTCGGCGTGAAGGGCGGCGACGGCGGCCTGTGCCTGGAACTCGCCGAGCCTGTCGCGGGCGAGTGCGGCCTGCAGGATCTCCACGCCCTCCGCGATCATGCGCGTGTCCCACAGGCTGCGGTCCTGTTCGGCGAGGGGGACGAGACTGCCGTCCGGCCGGATGCGCGCCGCTCGCCGGGCGTGGTGGAGCAGCATCAACGCGAGCAGACCCGACACCTCGGGGTGGTCGATCACCGCTGCCAGCCGGCGCGTGAGCCGGATGGCCTCGGTGGCCAGGTCGACGTCACCTGAATAACCCTCGTTGAACACGAGATAGAGCACCCGCAGCACCGTCGCGACATCGCCCGGCCGATCCAGCCGGACGTCCGCGATCGTGCGCTTGGCCCGGCTGATGCGTTGGGCCATCGTCGCTTCCGGGACGAGATAGGCCTGCGCGATCTGCCGGGTGGTCAACCCACCGACGGCCCGCAGGGTCAGCGCGACCGCCGACCCGGGCGTGAGCGACGGGTGGGCACACAGGAAGTACAACGCGAGGGTGTCGTCCACCGGTGTGCCCGGACCGGGCCGGGGCTCGGCGTCGACGAGGATCTCGCGGCGCCGGCGGGATGCGTCGGCGCGTACGGTGTCGAGGAATCTGCGCCACGCCACCGCGACCAGCCAGCCCTTCGGGTCGCGTGGCGGATCCTCCGGCCACACCCGCAGGGCTTCGACGAGCGCGTCCTGCACGGCATCCTCGGCCGCTGCGAAATCCGCTCCGCGGCGGACGAGGATGCCGATCACGGTGGGGACGAGCGTGCGCAGCAGAGCCTCGTCCACGTCTACTCCGTGACGGTCGGCGGCTCGGACATGAACGGGCGCACCTCGAGCCATTCGTGGATCGGCTTCCCGCCGGCTCCCGGCGCGGCCGACAGTTCGGCGGCCAACTCCAGTGCCCGGTCGTAGCTGTCGACGTCGATCACCATCCACCCGGCGATGAGATCCTTCGTCTCCGGGAACGGCCCGTCGGTGACCGGGGGACGTCCCTCACCGTCGTAACGGACGAAGGTGCCCTCCGGGGAGAGCGCCTGCGCGTCGACGAACTCGCCGGTGCTCTCGAGACGGGCGGCGAAATCCTGCATGTACCGGATGTGGGCCGACACCTCGTCCGGCTCCCACTGATCCATGGGTACGTCGTTCACCGCTGCCGGGGCGCCGCGGTAATGCTTGAGCAGCAGGTACTTGGCCATGATGTTCTCCTCCGTGCGGTACGGCCCATTGTGGCCGCGTTCATGGAGGAGACGGAGCCGCTTCCGGATTCTCGACATCCCTCCGCGAACGATTCGAGGTTAGGGTCGCGGCATGCGTATTCATCTCGGACCGGGCCACGACGAACACCTCGCCACCGCGATCGTCTCCGGCGGTGGAACCCTCTCCGAACTGGACGAGGCCGACGCCCTGGTGTGGGACGGCAGCGCCGAGGAATTCCCGGATCTGCCCGACCGAGTCCGCTGGGTGCAGCTCACCTACGCGGGTATCGAACCGTTCTTCCGGGCGGGCGTGATCGACGACCGCCGGCTGTGGGCGAATGCGTCCGGTGTGTACGCCGACAACGTGGCCGAGTACGCGGTGGGAGCGCTGCTCGTGGGGTTGCGGCAGTTCCACGCCTCGGTTGCCGCGAAGCGGTGGACCAAGGACGTTCTCGACCCGCGGGTGCGGACCCTCCACGGCTCGACCGTGGCCATCGTCGGATGCGGCGGTATCGGCCGGGCGATGATCCCGCGCCTGCACGCCCTCGGCGCGTCCGTCGTCGCGGTCAATCGTTCGGGCCGTCCCGTCGACGGCGCGAAGGTCACGCTGCCGGCCGACCGCACGTCGGAGGTGTGGTCGATGGCCGATCACTTCGTCGTCGCCGCACCCGCGACCGCCGAGACCGATCATCTCGTCGACGCCGCCGCGCTCGCGGCGATGCCCGGGTCGGCGTGGCTTGTGAACGTCGCGCGGGGCAACCTCGTCGACACCGACGCGCTGGTGAAGGCGCTCGGGGACGGTGCGATCGCCGGGGCGGTCCTCGACGTGACCGATCCCGAACCGTTGCCCGACGGTCATCCGCTGTGGGATCTCGACAACGCCGTGATCACACCGCACATCGCCAATACGCGCAGCCGGCTGACGCAGACGTTCGCGCCGACCCTCGAGGAGAACGTACGCCGGTTCGCCGCGGGTGAGGAGTTGATCGCCCGGGTCGATCCGAACGCGGGTTACTGAGGCCGTTCGGCCGCCTTCTTGATCGCGGACAGGCGGCGGTCCCAGCCTGCCCCCACGGCGTCGATCGCACGCCCGACCGCGCTCAGCCGCGATCCGACGGCGGAGAAGCGGATCTCCCGTCCGGCGCGCTCGGAGGTCACGAGACCGCACCGTTCGAGCACCGCCAGATGCTTGGCGATGGCCTGACGGGAGACCGTGAACTCGGCCGCGAGCCCGGACGCCGACGCCGGGGATCGGCCCAGTCGCTGCAGGATGCGCCACCGGGTGTCGTCGGCCAGGGCCGCGAAGACGGGATGCAGGTCGGCGGAGAACTCAGCGTCGGGCAACGCTTCCGTCCTTCTCGAGATGGTGCTTGGCGATCTCCAGTTCGGTGGTCCAGCCCCGGGAGTTCTCCTCGAAGCGGGTGCGGCGTTCGCTCGCGTCGCCGGGCATGGAGTCGAATCCGGTTTCCGTGACGCGTAATTCGGTCGTGTCGGTGTCGAGGGCGGTGAGCCGGAACTCGACGAGGGTCGACGGGCTGTCGGGATCGGTGTGGTCGGCGAGCCAGCGGAAGGCCGCGTAGTGCGGTTCGTCGAGGGTCACGGTGCGGAAGACGAAGGCGCCGTGGACCGGATCGTGCACGGTGGTGAGATCTCCGTCGTGTTCGAGGCGGTGCTCGGTCCACTCGTTGTCGTTGATGTACCAGCCGGGTTCGGCCACGAGTGTCCACACCCGGTCCACGGGGGCGTCGATGGTGATGTCGCGTTCGATGCGGTCGAGTTCGTCGGTCATGATTGCCTCCTTCGATGGGAATGCAACTCCAGGGTTGCACTTGCTGGCCCGTGATGCAACCCCCTGGTTGCAGTCGATCGTGCAGTTCTCGTCGCCGACTCCCGGCGTGTCGCGACGAGAACTGCGCGTGTTCGAACGTCTCGTTCGAACACATGTGCGATACTGGATCGGTCGAGGAGGTGCCGGAGTGGGATGGGGAAACGGTCCGCCGACCTGGTCGGAGATGGAACGTGTGCTCTCGGGACGACCCGGCACTTCCCGTCGCGATGCCGAACATCCCGGCGACGGGAGCGACAGCCCGGCGTGGTCGCGCACCCGCACCGAGTACGAGGCGCGGGTCCGACGTCCGGAAGGACCGGTCGTGCCCTACGCCGAACTGCACGCCCACTCCGCGTTCAGCTTCCTCGACGGTGCCTCCACGCCGGAGGAACTCGCCGAGGAGGCGGCACGACTCGGACTCGAGGCCCTCGCGGTGACCGACCACGACGGACTGTACGGAGCGGTGCGATTCGCCGAAGCCGCACGCGAACTCGGCATCCGCACCGTCTTCGGAGCCGAGCTGGGCCTCGACGATGCGCACCTGCTCGTCCTCGCCCGCGGTCAGGAGGGCTATCGACGCCTGTCGCGGCAGATCGCCGACGCCCACCTCGCAGGAGGGGAGAAGAACAACCCGAGGTACGACTACGACGCGCTCACCGACGCCGCCGGTGGGCACTGGCAGATCCTCACCGGTTGTCGCCGGGGGCACCTGCGACAGGCGCTCACCACGGGCGGGATCCCCGCCGCCGAAGCAGCATTGCTCGATCTCGTCGACCGGTTCGGTGCCGACCGCGTGACCGTCGAACTCACCCGTCACGGATATCCCGACGACCACGAACGCAACGCAGCCCTCTTCGAACTTGCCGCGCGACATGGCATTCCGTGCATCGCGAGCACGGCGGCGCACTTCGCGCATCCCCATCGGCGACATCTGGCGATGGCCGTGGCGGCGATCTCCGACCGGCAGAGCCTCGACGACGCCGTCGGCCGGATCCCCCCGACCGGAGGCGGGCACCTGCGGTCGGGGGAGGAGATGACGTGGCTGTTCGAGGCCTTTCCGGGTGTCGTGCACCGTGCCGCCGAACTCGGTCGTGAATGCGCCTTCGATCTGCGTCTCGTCGCCCCGAAACTGCCGCCCTTCGATGTTCCCGACGGGCACACCGAGTTCACCTGGCTGCGCGAACTCACCTACGACGGGGCGCGTCGCCGCTACGGTCCGGTCGAGCGCCGCCCCGACGCCTATCGGCAGATCGAACACGAACTCGATGTCGTCGGCCGGCTGGGATTTCCGGGATACTTCCTCGTCGTCCACGACATCGTCGACTTCTGCAAGCGAAACGACATCCTGTGCCAGGGAAGAGGATCAGCCGCCAACTCGGCGGTCTGCTACGCGATCGGCATCACCAACGTCGATCCCGTCGGCAACAAGCTGCTGTTCGAACGCTTCCTGTCGCCCGAACGCGACGGCCCACCCGACATCGACCTCGACATCGAATCCGACCGGCGCGAGGAGGCGATCCAGTACGTCTACCGCAAGTACGGGCGGATCAATGCCGCGCAGGTCGCGAACGTCATCACCTACCGCGGTCGCTCCGCTGTCCGCGACATGGCCCGTGCCCTCGGATACTCGCAGGGACAGCAGGACGCGTGGAGCAAGCTCATCGGCCGGTGGGGTGGGGTGCGGGTCGAGACCGACGAACGGATCCCGGAGACGGTTCTCGATCTCGCCGAACAGATCGAAGGTCTCCCACGGCATCTCGGCATCCACTCGGGCGGAATGGTGATCTGCGACCGGGCCGTCGCCGACGTGTGCCCCGTCGAATGGGCGCGGATGGAAGGGCGCACCGTCCTGCAGTGGGACAAGGACGACTGTGCTGCAGCGGGTCTCGTGAAGTTCGATCTGCTCGGCCTCGGCATGCTCTCCGCGTTGCATTACATGATCGACCTCGTCGACGAACACGAAGGCGTCCGAGTCGACCTCGCACACCTCGATCTCTCCGAGCCGGGGGTCTACGAGATGTTGTGCCGCGCCGACTCGGTGGGGGTCTTCCAGGTGGAGTCGCGGGCGCAGATGGCCACTCTGCCGCGGTTGAAGCCGCGATGCTTCTACGATCTGGTCATCGAGGTGGCCATCATCCGGCCCGGCCCCATCCAGGGCGGTTCGGTGCACCCCTACATCCGGCGGCGCAACGGTCTCGAACCCGTCACCTACGACCATCCCTGCCTCGAGAAGGCCCTCGAACGCACCCTCGGCGTTCCGCTCTTCCAGGAGCAACTCATGCAGATGGCCGTCGACGCCGCGGGATTCACCGCGGCGGAGGCCGATCGCTTACGTCGCGCCATGGGATCGAAACGCTCGACGGAGAAGATGGAACGTCTGCGCGGACGCCTCTATCAGGGCATGCGGGACCTGCACGGCATCACGGGGGACGTCGCCGACCGCATCTACGAGAAGCTCTACGCCTTCGCGAATTTCGGTTTTCCCGAAAGTCATTCGCAGAGCTTCGCCTCGCTGGTGTTCTATTCGGCATGGTTCAAACTGCACCATCCCGCAGCGTTCTGTGCGGGCCTGCTGCGTGCTCAGCCGATGGGTTTCTACTCGCCGCAATCGCTGGTCGCCGATGCCCGCCGTCATGGTGTGGTCGTCCACGGCCCCGACATCGCGGCGAGTCTCGCGCACGCCACCCTCGAGAACGAAGGGAAGGAGGTCCGGCTCGGCCTGGCCACGGTGCGGCACATCGGCGACGACCTCGCCGAACGCATCGTGACCGAACGCAGTGCCCACGGCCCGTACACCTCGCCCGCCGACCTCGCCGCCCGCGTCGGTCTCACCACCACGCAGGTCGAGGCGCTGGCCACCGCAGGAGCTTTCTCCTCGTTCGGCGTCACCCGCCGCGAAGCCCTCTGGGGTGCGGCCCCGGCCGCGGCACAACGCCCCGGGCGGCTCCCCGGGATCGGGACGGTGCCGACTCCGGCCCTGCCGGGGATGAGCGCTCTCGAACTCGCCGCCGCCGACGTCTGGGCCACGGGAATCTCGCCCGACAGCTATCCGACGCAGTTTCTGCGCGAGCGGCTCGACGAACTCGGGGTGATCCCGGCCGCGGAGTTGTGTCAGGTCCCCGACGGGACGCGCATCCTCGTCGGCGGGGCCGTGACACACCGGCAGCGACCTGCAACAGCCGCCGGTGTCACCTTCCTCAACCTCGAGGACGAGACCGGAATGGTGAACGTGGTGTGCTCGGTCGGTCTGTGGGCGCGCTACCGGACCGTGGCCCACACGGCTCCCGCCCTGCTCGTCCGCGGCCGGCTCCAGAACGCCGAGGGCGTGGTCACGCTCCTCGCCGACCATCTCGAAGCCATGGATCTGCGAATGCCGAGCAGATCACGCGACTTTCGCTAACATCGCCGAGTGTGAAACGCCTGTGGCCGGTCTCGTTGGCTCTGTTCGCTCTGGTCGTCACCGGCTGCGACGAGGGTGGTGGAGGCGAGGGCTCCTCGGCGTCCGCGCCTGCGATCTCGGCACCGGCGATCGTCGACGGCGGTCTCCGCGAGTCGCAACCCGAAGAGGCCGACCGCAAGGAGGTCGTCACCGGCTACCTCGAGATGGATGCCGGCGATCCCGTGGCGACGGGCCGCCGGGTCGTGACGGTCGTCGAGGAAGCCGGTGGACGCGTCGACTCGCTCACCGAACAACCCGAGGCGAGCAGCGTGCTCACGGTGCGGGTGCCCGCCGACCGGCTCGACGAGGTCGTCGACGAGATCCGCACACTCGGCCGTGTCACCAGCCTGAGCACCACCCGCGACGACGTGACGATGCAGTACACCGACCTCGAAGCCCGGGTGGGTGCGTTGCGGGCCTCGGTGGACCGCCTGCGGGCACTGCTCGAGTCGTCGGCCGACGTCGAGGCGCTGATCGCTGCAGAGACCGCGCTGGCCGAACGACAGGCCGAACTCGACAGCCTCGAGGCGCAGCGACGGCAGCTGGGCGACCGGATCGAACTGTCCACGCTCACCGTCGACATCACCACCGACCGCCTTCCCTCCGAACAGGACAGTTTCTGGGACGGGCTGGTCGCAGGATGGAACAGCCTGTGGGCCGCGCTGGGGGCAGCGGTGGTCGGTATCGGCGCCGCGCTACCGTGGGTGGCGTTCCTGTTCGTGTGTGCAGGTGTCCTCTACCTGGTCATCCGGCTCATCACCCGACGGGGACGTTCGTCCGGAACCACCGGGACGCCCGACACCGAGAGGACCGACAGCGATGCGTGAGGTCGACCTGGCCGCACTCGAATCCGCGCTCACCGACGGGGCGACCGTCATCGACGTGCGTGAACGCGACGAATACGCCCAGGTGCGCGTACCCGGCGTCACGAACATCCCGCTCAGCGAGTTCGTCGCGCGGATCGACGAGATCCCCACCGAGGGCACCGTCTACGTCGTCTGCGCCGTGGGTGGCCGCAGCCTGCAGGCCGCGCAGTATCTCGCCGGTCGCGGTGTCGACGCCGTGTCCGTCGCGGGTGGCACCGACGGATGGGCCCGCTCGGGTCGTCCGGTGGAGAGCGACGCCTGACTGCTCTCGTCGTCGAACGCGCGCCGTGGCACCGGGCCGCTCACCTTCGGCCTGCCGAAGGCTCATGTCGACACGGATCCGGGTGCCGGGTCCGTCTCGGGCACCGGCGGATCGTCCGGTGGGTGTGTCGGGAGGCGTGTCTCGGCGGCGATGCGGCGGGGATCGTCGTGGGGGAGCGAATCGATGAGGATCCGCCGGGGGTGTGCCGCGGTTCCGGTGACCAGATACTTCCGGCCGGGACGCACGTGCCGGGCCTGATCGATCATCTCGTCGGTGCCGGCCGGTGTTGCCGGCGGGTGCGCGGCAGGTTCGAGCAGTACGTCGTTCACGATCGTACGAGGATCGTACCGACGCAGGTCGAGTGATTGCCATTCGTTGCGGCGCAACGAGATTCCCATGTCGCGTTCGGCGTCGCTGCGGGTCTTGTCGATGAGATGCCGTAGGGCCCGGACTGTCCCGGCGAAGTGCTGGGCGTAGACGGGCAGGCGTTGTGGGCCGATCACGATTCCTGCCAGAAGAACCACGAGGAACAGTTTTTCGAGGGTCAGGCCGAACATGGTGTGGATTCCTCCCTGACGAGATCGGGATCGTGCGATGTGAGAGCGCGACGTGCCGCCCTCCGGTCGTGCAGACGGGTGATCACGAGAGCGGCGCCGAACAGAGCCGACATCGGTAACGCGACCAGGAACATCGACAACACGTCCGCGGACGGCGTGACCAGAGCACTGAACAGGGTGATGACCACGACGATGAGGCGCCAGCTGCGGCGCAGGGTGTGCGCGGAGACGACCCCGAGACAGTTCAGCATCACCAGCACCACCGGCAGGACGAATGCGATCCCGGTCGCCAGCACGATCTTCATCACGAAGTCCACGTAGTAGGAAGCATTGAGAAGGGTGCTGTCCCGGTCGGAGGAGAAGCCGGTGAGCACGCTCACCATGCGGGGGAAGAGCAGGAAACCGAAGGCGCACCCCCCAGCGAACAGTGGAGCGGCTGCCGCGGAGAACCCGATCACGTACTTCTTCTCGCGACGGGTCAGTCCGGGGGTGACGAAGGCGAACAGTTCGCACAACCAGACGGGACCGGAGACGATGACCCCGCTGAACAGCGCGATCTTCAGTTCGACGTCGAACGCTCCGGTGATCGTGTCGTAGTTGAGGCTCGCCTGGCGGGATCGGGCCAACTCCTCGATGGGTGCGCGCAGAAGGTCGAGGACCTGATCGGCGAAGACGAAACCGCCGATCACGCCGACCAGCAGCGCCACCGCCGCGCGAAGTCCGCGCCGTCGTGCCTCACGCAGGTGATCGGTGAGCGGCATCGTGCCGCGCGTGGCGGTGCGGGCCGTCATGACGCGGGTCGGTAGGGAACCGGGGTGCTCGTGACGGTGGTCGTCGAGTGCTCGCCGAGGGCGGTGGGGGCGTTGTCCTGCGGGGACGGAGTGGATTCCTCACGGATTTCGTCCTTGAGGATGCGCAGAGATTGTCCGACACCCTTGGCGAGGGCGGGAAGTTTGGCAGCTCCGAAGACGAGCAGGAGGATCGCCAGGACGATGAGGGCGTGCCAGCCCGTGAGATTGTGCAACATGGTGGAGTCCTTCGATGGTGGTGGGTCGATGTATGCGGACGGAGCGCGCTCAGTTCGAGGCTTCGGAGCCGGTTTGCGTCGGTGCGCCGCCGGGACCTCCGCCGCCGGGACCTCCGCCGGCGGGCGGCCGACCCGCGGATGGAACACTGTTGTTCCCGGGTCCGTCCGGACCTCCCGGTGCACCCCCGCCTGCACCGAGCGCGGGCTCGGTTGTCGTGTCGACTGCGACGGCCAGAGTCCCGACGTAACCCGCTTCGGTGTCGCCGGTGAACGTCCCCATCTGCAGGTCGTAACCGTCCCCGAAGACGTTGTCGTTGTCGGGGTTTCCGATCCGGGCCAGATTGCCGGCCGAACCCGGATAGGTAGCGAGCCGGTACACCGCGTCGAGCATGTCCTGTGGGAAGGCGACCTGTGAGGTCGCGATCGCGTTGTTCGCATCGGTCGCAGAGGCGGCATCGGGGTAGATCTCGAAATGGAGGTGGGTCCAGCGGCCGGAATAACAGCCCGGAACGATCGTCTCGAATGTCGCCTTGCCGTTGGTATCGGCGATCTGGATCCCTCGGAGATAGGTCTGGTCCTCGACGCCTTCGGAGTACATCGAGTACCGGCCCTGCGCGTCGCACTGCCAGGCGTACACGGCCACCCCGTCGAACGGGACGCCACCGTTCGCCGTGTCGGTGACGGTGAAGGTGAGCGAGAGCGGGACACCGTCGACGGTGGTCCCGCCGTCGAGGCTCGAGGTGATGTCCCTGCGGACGATCCCCGATTCCTCGAGCACGTTGATTCCGTTCGTGCCGTCGGCCGGGTAAGGCCCGTTGGTTTCTTCGGGTATCTCGTCTGCAGGGGTCACCGGCGCGGTCGTTCCGGCAGTGGTGATCGTGTTCGCGGTGCCGGTGGAGCAGGCGGCCAGTGCCAGGGCGCCCGCTCCGGCGCCGACGAGGCCGAGCACCCGGCGCCGGGTGACGAGGGTCGTGATGTCGAAACCGGCACCCTGGTCGACGACGTCCTCGGCGGGGCGATCGAGCAGGCGTCCTTCGTAGATGGGTCCGGCCGGTGTGGAAACGGGTTCGGGGATACGGGGCATGTCGACGTCTCCTTCGACGATTCGCTCGGTGGTTCGGTACCGAGTGTTGCCGTCGATCCGGTGGGGACGCTGTGTCTTACCTGTCGGTTTCCTGTCAGCCGGTCGGTGGAAGGGATACGGGCGGTATGTCGCCGGTGACTAGACCGCGCCGGGGAAACCCTGCTGCCGCCACGCCTCGTAGCAGGCGACCGCCGCGGCATTCGACAGATTCAACGAGCGTCGGCCGGGCAGCATGGGGATGCGGACCTGCTCGGTGATGTGCGGATCGGCGAGTACCTCGGGCGACAAGCCCGTCGGTTCGGGCCCGAACAGCAGCACGTCGCCGGACCGGTACTCGATCTCCGCGTAGCTCGACGTGCCGTGAGCGGTGAACGCGAACACCCGCTCGGGGGCCAACGCCTCCCATGCGGCCCCCAGATCGCTGTGCACGGTGACCGACGCGAGGTCGTGGTAGTCCAGTCCCGCCCGACGCAGCTTCGGTTCGGAGAGGTCGAAGCCGAGGGGTTCCACCAGGTGCAGCTCCGCGCCGGTCGCGGCGACCATGCGTATGGCATTGCCGGTGTTGGGGGGAATGCGCGGCTCGTGGAACATCACTCTGAACACTCGATCCAGCTTGCCAGAGGCGCGCCGGCGTCCCGCACGCGCGTAGCGCCGATCTCGGCGTAGCGAGGGCACGCGTGTTTTCATTCTCGTGTCGTGGTTCGACGTATCGACCGCTGGGGGATGCATGGAGTCACCGGTAGCGACGTACGTCTCGGCGGTGCGCAGCTTCTCGGAACTGGTCCGTGCCGTGCCGGAGGGCCGCTGGGACGGTCCGGGCCTGGGTGAGTGGGACCTCCGAGCACTGATCGGACACACCTCACGCTCGTTGACGACCGTCATGACCTATCTCGACAGTCCTGCCGACACCGAGGACCTCGCGAGCGCGGAGCAGTACTACGTCCACGTCGAGGAACTGACCTCGGTCCTCGGCGCGGAGGACATCGTCGAACGCGGGCGGCGTGCCGGTGCCGACCTCGGTGACGACCCGGTGGTGACGATCGGTGCCCTGTCGGCTGCGGTGATCGAGCGGCTCGGTACCGGGGAGGATCGTCTGATCCGGGTGATCGGAGGATCGGGGATCCGGCTGCATTCCTACCTCCCGACACGCACCTTCGAACTCGCCGTCCACGGTCTCGACATCGCCGCCGCCGCGGATGTTCCCTACGAACCTCCCGTCGAGGTTCTCGAGCAGTCCGCCCTGTTGGCGGCGAGAATCGCTCTGGCACTCGGCGACGGCACGACCGTGCTGCGGGCATTGACCGGTCGGATGGCGTTGCCGAACGGCTATTCCGTTGTGTGAGCGGAGAGGTTCAGCGCAGCCGGGACCGGAACATCCGATCCTCGAGCAGCGCGAGCACGGATGCCGGGGGAGGCAATCGTGCGATCTCGTCGCGCAATTCCTCGGCCCCGCGGCGGAGAGAGCGCGAGGACAGCGCGTCGAGGGTGATCCCTCCGATCTCCGCCGAGGTTACGGTGACGGGATCGACCGTGGTCCCTGCGCCCAGCGCGACCAGCCGTCGGGCGTTGAGTTCCTGGTCCGCGCCCATCGGAAGCGCGACGACCGGAACGCCGTGGGCGAGCGCACCGATGACGCTGCCCGATCCGCCGTGGTTTACGACGACATCGACGTGCGGGAGCACGGCCGACTGGGGCACGAACCGCACGATGCGGACGTTGCCGCCCGGTGACGGCAGGGTGGCCGGGTCGATGTCCCGGCCGACGGTGACGAGCACGCGCGCAGGTAGTCGGTGCAGCCCCCGGAGGAGACGGACGATGAGATCACCGGACTCGGTGTTGAAGACGGTACCCAGCGTGACGTACACGCGGTGGGGCTTCTCGCCGCTTCGAAGCCAGTCGATCGCAGGGTGTTCGCGGGATGCGAGCGACGGGCCCGGCCCTGTCGAGACGGCTGTGGGAGGCAACGGGACATCAGGATCACGGAACGACGGTGGGAACGGTGAGATGACCAAATCCTGTGTCAGGAAAGAGCACTCGTGATCGGAAGGGAGGTCGTGGGCGGCCCGTAGTCGTCCCAGTGGCTCACGGATGCGGTCGATCCGGGTGAGTGCTCCGGACGCGATGACGGCGACCACCACGCGGGGAACGGCGGCGTGCTCGGCCGCCGTCATCGCACCGAAGTCCATCTCGTCGCAGATCACCAGATCCGGATGCCAGCGGTCGATCACATCGCGGACCAGGTCGAATCGTCGCGCCGCGAGCACACCGGCGAAGTGGGTGCCGATCACCGAGTACTCGTGGTCGAGGTCGGGAGGAGCGAGCGTGCCCGTGGACCGACCGGAAGGAGATGTCGTCTCCCCCTCGGGGAAGTGTGCGTCGAAGCCTTCGGTGCCTGCGAGGGCGTCCGCCTCCCCGCACACGCCGAGACGGTGGCCGGCCCCGCGCAGGACGTCGGCGATCGGGAGCATCGGTGCGAGATGGCCGAGGCCGCCTGCGAACGAGAACAGGACGCGACGCACGGCCCGGCCTCGTGTACTGCCGGTCGTCGATCCGACTCGGTGCGCCATGGCCGAATTACACCGCTCCGCGCTCGTGTACGCGAATCGTCGACCGGGTGTGGCCCCGAGCGGTAACTGGTTCAATCGAGAGGCACGAGCAGCGGGCGACCCGGGAGAGAACCATCACGATGACACGCCGACGCGGAATCCGACTGGCCGCGCGGGACGCGCTCCACGTCTTCGTGGAGGACACGGACCCCGAGGCTCCGCCGTCGACCATGGTGAGTGTCTACGTGTTCGACGCCCGAGCGGGCGACGCTCCCATCCGCACCCGTGAGGACGCCGTCACCTGGATCGGACAGCGCCTGCACCGCACACCGGCGCTCACCCGCCGTCTGCACCGGGTGCCGGCGAACCTCGACTTCCCGTACTGGGTCGAGACCGGCGTCGATCCGGACGATCACGTCCGGTACGAGACGATCGGACCGACCTCGCGCAGCGGGTTGCATCGGCTGCTCGCGTCGATGAAGGAACGCTGCCTCGATCTGTCCGCACCGCCGTGGGAAGTGCACGTCCTGACCGACATCCGCGGTGTCGACGACCTTCCCGAGGGCGCCACCATCGTCGCGTTGCTCCTGCACCACTCGGTGACCGACGGGCTCGGAGCCGTCGAGATCGCTCGTGCACTGCTCGACGATCCGGCTGCCGCCCCTTCGGCGGGAGGACGCATCGTCGCCGTGCCGGGACCGGTCCGCGCGGCGGTCTCGCTGCCCTTCCGGTACGCGAGGATGCTCCCGGCTCTGGTCGCAGCACGTCGCGCTCGACGAGCACTGGGTGGTCTCACCGCATCGGGGGAGATCACCGCCCCCCGGCCGCAGCGTCCCCGCACCCGCTTCGACACCGACGCCGGCAGCGCCTGGCAGCTCGGCGTCGTCCGTATGCCGTTGCCGGAGGTGCGTGCCGTCGCGCGCGCCACGGATACCTCGGTGAACGACGTGATCCTGACGGTCGTCTCGGGCGGACTACGCGCCTACCTCGCATCCTACGAGGAAATTCCCACCGATTCACCGGCGGCGATCGTTCCGGGATCCCTCCGGGACGGAGCGGGAGCGGAGTCGGAGAACAAGGTCACGCTCATGTATGTCGACCTGCACCTCGATCGGGCTGATCCGCGCGAGCGACTCCGCCGAGTCCACGAGTCGGCCGCTCTCGAGAAACGGCGCATCCGGCGTCCGGAGTCGGCTGCCTCCGTTGCGGCGGTGGATGCATCGCCCGCGTTCGACCTGGCGATGACGATCCGGAGAGCGCACCGCGGGCGGGTGGGGCCCACGGGAGACGTGGTGCCGCTGGCCAACACCACCGTGACGAATGTGCCGCGCGGGCCGGTCGAGGGCCTCCGATTCGGTGGCAGTCCCGCCGTCGAGGCGATCGGTACTCCGATGCTCAACCGGAACTACGGTCTCGTCCACTCCGTGACCTCGCTCGGCGAGGTTCTCACCTTGTCTTTTCTGGCCTCGGACTCTTGCATGCCCGACCCCGAGCAGTACGAGCGGCACCTCGCCGAAGCCTTCGCGGAACTATCCCGGGACTGCCTGCCTCCCGGCGCGCGGACGGTTTCCGGTACCGGCCGCGATTCGACGCCGGACGGGCGCCTGGAAGAATGAACGACGTGACTGCGACGATCCTGGACGGCAAAGCAACCCGCGACGAAATCTTCGAGGACCTGAAGGTCCGCGTGGATGCGCTGAAGGCCAAGGGCGTCACGCCCGGTCTCGGCACGATCCTCGTCGGCGACGATCCGGGATCCGCGGCCTATGTGCGCGGTAAGCACAACGACTGCGCGAAGGTCGGCATCACGTCGATCCGCAAGGATCTGCCCGCCGACATCACCCAGGAACAGCTGTTCGAGGCGATCGACGAGCTCAACGCCGACCCTGCCTGCACCGGCTACATAGTCCAGCTCCCGCTGCCGAAGCATCTCGACGAGAACGCGGCGCTCGAGCGCATGGATCCGGGCAAGGACGCCGACGGATTGCACCCGGTCAACCTCGGCCGGCTCGTGCTCGGCAAGGAGGCTCCGCTGCCCTGCACGCCGCGCGGCATCATCCACCTGCTGCGCCGCTACGACGTGGAGATCGCCGGCGCGCACGTGGTGGTGGTCGGTCGTGGCGTCACCGTCGGCCGCCCGATCGGTCTGCTGCTGACCCGTCGTTCGGAGAACGCGACGGTCACCCTCTGCCACACCGGCACTCGTGATCTCGCTGCAGAGGTGCGTCGCGCCGACATCATCGTCGCCGCCGCAGGTGTTCCCGGGCTGGTGACGGCGGACATGGTCAAGCCCGGCGCCGCTGTGCTGGACGTGGGTGTCTCCCGCACCGAGGACGGACTGCGCGGCGACGTCGCCGCGGACGTGCGCGAGGTCGCGGGCTTCGTGTCCCCGAACCCCGGTGGCGTCGGACCGCTCACCCGCGCCTTCCTGCTGACCAACGTCGTGGAGCGGGCCGAGCTGCTCGCGACCCGATAAGCGGGTCGACGACCCCGGGAGACGAGATGGCTCAGGCTATGCGATTCACGCGTCTGAACCTGCCGCTGCTCGCGGTCACCCTGGTGATCGCGGCAGCGGTGATCTTGGTGATCGCCGATCGGTGGCGACGCGGAGCGTTCGTCTTCGGCGGCGCCACCATCCTCGCCGGCCTGTTCCGCTGGGCTCTCGACGAGGACAAGGTCGGTGTCCTCGCGGTACGCGGCAAGGCGTTCGACGTCGCCTCGATGATGGTCGTCGGCGGAATCGTGGTGGCGCTCGCCGCGTCGATCGACCCGCTGGGAACCGACTAGCCCTCGGCGAGCTTCATCAGTTCGACGAGGAGCTTCGCGACCTCGTCGGCCTCGGTGAGGAATCCGTCGTGTCCGTCGCGGGAGACGAGCACACGCAGGTCGCCCGATCCCGGGAGCAGATCGGCGATCTCCTGCTGCAGGCGCAGCGGGTACAGGCGGTCGGAGTCGACGCCGGCGACGATCGTCGGGACCGGGGTGGACGCGAGTGCGGCCTCGACGCCGCCGCGTCCGCGCCCGACGTCGTGCCGGTTCATCACGTCGGACAACACCACGTAGGTGCCGGGATCGAAACGCGCGACGAGCTTGCGCGCCTGGTGCTCGAGATAGCTCTGCACGGCGTACCGGCCGCCGCGCCACGGGTCCTCGTCGTCCTGGGGTAGATTCCCGAAGCGCGTGTCGAGTTCGAGTTCGGTCCGGTAGGTGAGGTGCGCGATGGTCCGGGCGATGGCGAGTCCGGCTTCGGGACGCCGCCCCGTGCCGTAGTAGTCGCCGCCCTGCCAGTCGGGGTCGGCCGTGATGGCAGCCATCTGCGCGGTCTGGGTGCCGATCTGGTCGGCGGTCGCGCGGGCACCGGTGGCGAGGACGAGCGACGCTCGCACCCGCTCCGGGTACGCGATGATCCACTCGAGGGTGCGCATGCCACCCATCGATCCGCCGGTCACGGCGGCGAGGACGTCGATGCCGAGCCTGTCGAGCAGCGCCACCTCGGCCGCCACCTGGTCGCGCACGGTGATCAGCGGGAAGCGGGATCCCCAGGCCTTGCCGTCGGGTGCGGTGCTGCCGGGGCCGGTGGTGCCGCGGCACCCGCCGAGAATGTTCGTCGAAACCACGCACCAGCGGTCGGTGTCGATCGGAGCACCGGGGCCGACCATGCCCGACCACCAGCCGGGGGACGGATGGTCCGGTCCGGCGGGGCCGGTGACGTGCGAGTCGCCGGTGAGGGCGTGTTCGACGAGCACCACGTTGTCGCGGGCGGGGGACAGTTCGCCCCACCTCTGCACGGCGACGGTGACGTTCGGCAGCGTCTCGCCGCTCTCGAGCGCGAGATCGCCGATGTCGATGGTGTCGAGGCGTCCGTCTGCCGGGGGCAGTTCGACGCGACGCCGCTCGGTGCCCGCCGTCAAGAGATGACCGCCTCGAGGCTCGCGGTGGGCCGGCAGCGCCGGCTGCGGATGTCGGTCATCGTGTCCTTCCGGCGGTGATGGGAGGTGTGATCGTGACTTGGGTGCGACAGCACATCATCATCTCAGTCCTCCCGACAACAGGCTTGTCGGTGGGGTTCCACCGACCGTGTCATCACCCGGAGCACCCCACCCCGGTCGGAGGGTTGCCGGCCAGCAAGCCGGGGCTTGACGCTGGCACTCATGACTTTCCCGGCAGTCTAGCGACTCTCCGTTGCAGGGTCTTTATGCACCCTCTGAACATCCCTGACCAGCAGGAAAGTTACCGGTCGGTAGGGCGTGAGGGTGGGACGAGGCGCTTTGCGGTCGTCGGCAATAGCAGTACGCTTGTCATGTTTGGCCGCGGTTCAGGACGTGGACACGGCCATGCTCGCTGCTCGCGAGCCGACGGCGACCGCACCCACAAAGTGCGGTCGATTGGGGACCTACAGAAACGTCCTAGGAGGACACGAAACGCATATGTCCAAGATCAAGGTTGAAGGTAAGGTCGTCGAACTCGACGGCGACGAGATGACCCGCATCATCTGGCAGTTCATCAAGGACAAGCTGATCCACCCGTACCTGGACGTGGATCTCGAGTACTACGACCTCGGCGTGGAGAACCGCGACGCCACCGACGACCAGGTGACGGTCGATGCGGCGAACGCCATCAAGAAGCACAACGTCGGTGTCAAGTGCGCCACCATCACCCCCGACGAAGCGCGTGTCGAGGAGTTCGGCCTGAAGAAGATGTGGCGGTCGCCCAACGGCACCATCCGTAACATCCTCGGCGGCACCATCTTCCGCGCGCCCATCATCATCTCGAACGTGCCGCGTCTGGTGCCGGGCTGGACCAAGCCCGTCATCGTCGGCCGTCACGCGTTCGGCGATCAGTACCGCGCCACCGACTTCAAGGTCGACCGCCCGGGCACCGTCACCATCACCTTCACGCCCGAGGACGGCAGCGAGCCGATCCAGCACGAGGTCTGCCAGATCCCCGAGGACGGCGGCGTCGTGATGGGTATGTACAACTACAAGAAGTCCATCCAGGACTTCGCGCGCGCCTCGCTCTCGTACGGCCTGCAGCGCAACTACCCGGTCTACCTGTCGACCAAGAACACGATCCTGAAGGCCTACGACGGCATGTTCAAGGACGAGTTCCAGCGGATCTACGAGGAAGAGTTCAAGGCGGAGTTCGACGCCGCCGGTCTCACCTACGAGCACCGCCTCATCGACGACATGGTCGCATCGTCCCTCAAGTGGGAGGGCGGCTACGTCTGGGCCTGCAAGAACTACGACGGCGACGTCCAGTCCGACACCGTCGCGCAGGGCTACGGCTCGCTGGGGCTGATGACCTCCGTCCTGATGACCCCGGATGGCAAGACCGTCGAGGCGGAGGCCGCACACGGCACCGTCACCCGGCACTACCGTCAGCACCAGCAGGGCAAGCCGACGTCGACGAACCCGATCGCGTCGATCTTCGCCTGGACCCGTGGCCTCGAGCACCGCGGCAAGCTGGACAACACCCCCGAGGTCATCGAGTTCGCGCAGCAGCTCGAGGACGTCGTCATCAAGACCGTCGAAGCCGGTCAGATGACCAAGGACCTCGCACTGCTCGTTGGCCCGGAGCAGGGCTGGCTGACCACCGAGGAGTTCCTCGGCGCACTCGACGAGAACCTGCAGAAGGCTCGCGCCTGACCTTCGGCTCGTTTCTCGGCAGCACGAACACGGGACGCCCGCACCGGGCGTCCCGTGTCGTGTTTCCCGAGCACTCCGGGCACGGGCTACCGTTCCGTGTACCACTGTCAGTCGCATCACCGCCGTAGTGCCCGGGAGGAGGACGGCCGTGACCACCACTGGTGCCGACTCCGAAGGTCGCGGCGGGGCGCATGCCCGCCGGCGCTTCTGGACCCGGGTGTGGGCGCTGATGTTCGGCTCGGCGCTGGCCTACCTGCCGGTCGCCCTCGCCCCGAACATGATCCACGCGATCGCCCGCCGAACCGACGAGCTGGCCCTACGACCGGTCCACGCCGGTGCGCAGCGGCGTGCTCACCACCCTCACGATGGGCGAGGCCGCCGCTGTTCTCGGGGTCCTCGCCGCCCTCGTCATCGCGCTCAATCTCATCGCCTGGTCGCTCGGGCCGGTCATCGCCGCCGAGGGTTCGTCCCGATCGACCGAGGCGTTGCGCCTCGAGCACCTCGAACTGTGCGGGTCGGTGTTCGGTGTCGGAGCGACGATGACCTTCGTCGCAGCGCTGCTCGACGGTCTCCCGCACTCCGTGGATCTGGCGGCGCTGCTGCTGTTCCCGGCGGTCTTCGTGATCGTGGTACTCAGCCAGGACCTGTTCCTCGCGACCCAACGCGGCGTCGGTGCCCGCCGTCGTCTGCGCCGGGAGGCGTCGCTGCTGCGCCGACGTGAACTGCTCGCCACGGCGGCGAGGCTGCGACCGGGCGACCCGCGGGTCGCCGGCCACCCCTTCGCGGCGCTCGCCGTCGAACTTGCGGTCCTGGCCGTCGTCACGGTGGTGGCGGGGCTCCTCATGATCGTGGTGTTCGACGACGAGTCGGGCTCCGGGCCCTTCCTGGATTCCTCGGACATGGTCTTCGTGGTGGTCACGTCCGCGATCACGATGTTCACGGCCGTCGTCCTCGTGCTGTGGACGGTCCGCTGCTGGTTGCTCCGCCGATACGTCGGCGCGGTCCTGGCCGCGGCGTTGGGTGGCACCCTCTACGTCGTGGTCGGTGCGGGAATCGTGTGGGCGGCACTCGACGAGGACGCCGTCGCCGAGGCGATCGCCTCCGCCGCCGTCCTGTACGCCTGGATAGTCCTGCCGGCCGCCGTCCTGCTCCTCGGCACCGTCGGGGTGGGCCGTCGGGGTCGCTTCCCGGGTGTCACCGCCGCCCTGCGCGCCGCGGTGCTGCGCGAGCGGTACCGGGTGCGGCGCGCCGAGCTCGACGGTGGTCGGAGGAACGGTCGAGCGGAGGGTTCCGTCCCGCCGCTCCGTCATCTGATCGTGCGGGCGCGCACCGTCGCCCGTGTCGCTCCGGCGGACCGGACATGACGACGGGGACGTCCTCCTCGGAGGGCGGCCCCGTCGATCCACTCGTCTACCGGTGCGCGCCCACCGGATCGCGGTGCGTAGCGCGCTGCCGCTCCGTCTGCTCGGTCAGCAGGTGGTCGAACAGACCCCCGGCGCGCAGCCATTCCCACTCGAGGGGAGTGTCGATCCGGGAGAGTGCCGTGCCCTCCCACACGATCTCGCCTGCACGGCGGACCCGGACGGTGATCTCGGTGGTCGATCCGAGAGCGGCCAGTCCACCACCGTCGACTTGGGGAGCCCGGTGATCCCGACGAGTTCGCGCAGCGTCCGGATCGGGTGCTCGGCGTCGAATGCGTTGAGCAGATCGAACGCGCGGGCGACGCTCCGCACGCCGCCGTCGGCTCCGGCGACCGTCGATGCCTGTGTCATGCGAGTCACTCCAGGCCCACAGAACAGTCCGAGCAATCCGCAGAATGGAACACATGAGTGTTTCCCAGTAGAGATATTTCGGTAATAGGGTGTGTCGTTGCACTTGATTCACACCGCGCTGCTTGATCATTGACGAATGGCAGGGAAGAAGACTGGTTCCGGCGAGGAGCCCAACTACCGGAAAGCCAAGCAACGTGGCGCTCGACGCGATTTCGAGGCGTTGCGTGACCGGCGAATGCGCGCCGCGGAGATGTTCGCCGCAGGACGACGACAGATCGATGTCGCGGTCGAACTGGAGGTGACCCAGCAGACCGCCTCACGCTGGTATCGGCAATGGGCCGACGGGGGCAGTGACGCACTCGAAGGGCCCAGGCGAGCTGGACGCCGGCCCCGCCTCGACGACACCCAGATCGAAGTGATCCGAGAGGAATTGCTCAAAGGACCCCAAGCTCATGGCTTCGCCACCGGGGTGTGGACCCTGGGACGGGTCGCGATCGTCATCGAGCGGCTCACCGGCGTGACCTACGGACCCACCCAGACCTGGACGATCCTGCGGACCCGGCTCGGCTGGAGCCGGCGGCGGCCCGCACGGCGCGCGGTCGAACGCGACGAGGACGCCATCGTCGCCTGGCGCGAGAGATGAGTGGCTGTTTGGGACGCCTTTCGGAAAGCGCGGTTCTGATGATCGGGTAGCGGTCGGACGGGTATCGGATAGCGGAGTTCACCCGTCCGACCGCTGGGCCGCTATGGCGTTGCCGTGGCGAGGTGTCGTCTCATGTTCGGGCCGTCGAGGGCGATGATCTCGGCGCCGGCGACGATCCGGTTGAGGATCGATTCGGCGATGACCGCGTCTTGGAGCGACTTGTACCAATCTGGCGGATCGAACTGCGAGGTCACCAGCGTCGAGCCCCGCCCCTCCCGAGCGGCAAGGATGTTGAGCAGCTCCGCCGCGGTGTGCGGGGCCACCGGCGTGGTCAGGAAATCGTCCAGCACTAGCAGGTCGCAGTTGTGCAGATCAGTGAGGAAGTCCAGCCTGCGCTGCGAGGTCGGCTCCAGCACGGCGAGCCGGTTGGCCAGGTCGTCGAGCCGGAAGAACCTCGCGGTGTAGTACTTTCGGCACGCGGCATTGAGAAGCGCCTGGGCGAGGTAGGTCTTGCCCACGCTGGATTGGCCGAGCACGACGAGATTGCGAGTGGCGTCGATCCATTGACAGCTGGAAAGTCGTGCGATTAGCTCGCGGTTGACGTTGCGGTCAGGCAGGTAGCGGATCTCTTCTACGCAGGCGTCAGGGTTTGGCGATCTGGAGGCCTTGAGTAGTTTCTGGGTCCGGCGTTCCTGCCTGGCCGTGATCTCTTTGTCCAGGGCGTGGAAGATCTTCTCCGAGAAGGTCCACTCGTCGCAGGCGGGATCGTTGGCCAGGTCAATGACGGTCTGGCCGAACGCGGTCATCCGCAGCTGCGTGAACAGCGGCATGTCGGCGTCGGTGAGATGACGATCAGTCACTGCAGCTCCTCCTGCCCCGCAGTGCCGCTGCTCGGGCCTCCGGTGAGGGCGGCGAGGCTGAACTGCTCGGGCCCGGCCAGATGCGCCCCGGTGGTATCTCGCCGACCCGGCGGCGGCTCCAGCCGGTCCGTCGTAGCCGCCACCGCCGGCTGCGTGGTGGTGGGCCGGGCGGCGGCCTGGGTCCTCAGGGCCGCCAGCTGCTGCTTGACGGCGGTGTAGCTGATCGCCCGGCGTGAGGTCTCGGAGACGAGTTGGCCACAGGCCCGCTCGAGCAGCATCTTGTTGTCCCCGCGGGCCAGGGCGAGGATGTTCTGGCACGAACGGTAGCCCTGAGCCTCGATCCGCTGGCGATCCAGGACCTCACTGATCGCAGCCACGGTGTGCGGTCCGATCTTGTGGGCCTGGCGCACGAAATACGCCCGCGACCACAGGTCCGATGACTGCAGATGCTGCGCGGGAACATGGTCGGGATCGGTGACGAAGGCGTGCCGCCTACCGGAGACGGTGTGGGAGGCGATGATCTCGCCGCCAGCCATGACCACCAGTGTGGGGCCGGTGATCTTCACGTCGACGTGCTGGCCGGTGAAGGTGTAGGGCACCGAGTACTTCACCGTGGCGATCTCCACGTGATAGTCCCGGTTGACCTTGGACTTCTTCCAGATGACCGGCTGCCAGCGGACCTCGGGCAGAGCGATCAGCTCCGACTGCTCGTGCTCGGTGAACAGCTCGCGGCGGCTGGTCTTCTGGCCGCGGAACGGGATCCGGTCGTTGATCGCCTCCACCTCGGCGGCGATCGCCTCGTTCAGATCGTCCAGGCTGGCGAAGCGCCGATCGGCCAGCCGTCCGATCACCCAGTTCGTCACCACCTTCACCCCGGCCTCGACGTTGCCCTTGTCCGTCGGGCGCACCGGCCGAGTGGGCACGGCGGCGGTGTGGTGGTACTCGAGGAAGTCACGGTATTCACGGTTGACCTCGCGGGCCCGGTCGCCGCGGGCGATCTGGTTCGATGCCGTCGAGGCGTTGTCCGGGACGATCACTTGCGCCGCGCCGCCGAAGTACTCGAAGGCCTGCAGGTGCGCGTCGAGCCAGTTCGCCATCTTCTCGTCCACGCAGCCGCACGCGAAGACCATCCCCGAGTACGGCAGCGACGCAACGAACACCGAGACCGTGGTCTTGGTACCGAGGACGGGGTCGAAGATCGCCATCTTTGTGCCCGCCCAGTCGACCTGCATCGTGTGCCCGGGCACGTGCGCGATCCGCATCGTCAGCTCGTTGACCTCGACGTACTCGCCGACGATCTGGCAGAACCGCTGATAGCTGTAGTGCCGCTGCCCCGGCGATCCGTCGCTGTCGAGGTAGTTGGCCCACAGCACCCGCAGCGGCAGCTTGTTCTTGCCCGTGCGCTTCTTCACGGTCGCCGCCACGTCGAAGGCGACGAACTCCTTCGACGGCGTCTTGCGCCCATCTGCGAACAAGACGTCGATCTCCTCGCCGCTGAGCGCCTCGACCTGGCTCGTGGCGGTCAACCCGTGCTCGTGGCAGACCTTCTTCGCCTTCGCGACAGTGCGATGCGAGCAACCCGCGATCGCCTCGATGTCCCGGTAGGACCTGTCCTGCAGCAGTAGCGACATCACCAATCGGTAATCAGTCACCCGTGCCTCCTGTTCGGATCCACGCGCAGCCTTGTTGCCACGCGTAGAACCGACACGAGCACACGAGGACCGGCACCGCTATCCGATGCTCATACTCGCGCTACCCGATCATCAGAACCCTGCTTTCCGAAGCACGTCCCTAACAGAGTGGCCGCGGATAAAAAAATAGCGCGGCGCCGAGGTGCATGGATCTGCTTCCAGGACGAAAGCGGCGTCTCGCTGCTCCCGGTGGTCCGCGCAACCTGGGCGCCGAAAGGCGACACACCCGTTCTGCATCACCGGTTCTCCTGGAAACGCCTGTCGATGGCCGGAGTCCTGGCCTATCGGCCCGACCGCAGTCGCAGTGCGTTTGTGTTCTCCATGACCGACGGTGCCTACAACACCGACAAACTCATCGAGTTCCTCACCGAACTGCGTGGCCACTTCGCCGGCGAGAAGCTCATCGTGCTCTGGGACGGACTGATGGCCCACCGGTCCCGGGCGATGACCGCGTGGCTGGCGACCCAGCGCGACTGGCTCCACGTCGAACGTCTCCCGGCGTATGCGCCCGAGCTCAATCCCATCGAACAAGTCTGGGGCAACATGAAATCCACCGAACTGGCCAACCTGTGCCCCGATACTCTCGACGAGGTTCGTGTGGCGACCGAGGCAGGGCTGACCCGGATCGGGTCGAGCTACGACCGTGTGTCACGGCTTCCTCGACCACACCAGGCTCTCGTTATGATCTACGCTCACTCAATTACCGAACCATCTTTAACCGTGCAGTAGCCATCTCTGATGAGGTGGCTGATCTCCTGAAGCAGTAGTCGGGTGCTGAGCGCTCACACGCTCAGGAGCTTGGTCCCCTCCAACGACGAATTCAGATCATCGTTGAAATTCTTCACCGCCAGGCGCAAGACCAAACCGATCAGCAGGACCGGCAGAGTGAACAGCAACAGGAAGCCTAGCGCCTTCCAGTAGTCGGCATCGTAAATTCCCGCGATAGCCGCGCGCACCGCTGTCGTGGCATGGGAGACCGGGACGAACGGGCTGATGTTCTGGAACCACTCCGGCAGGACCGCCAACGGATACGCACCCCCACCCGCGGAGATCTGCACGACCAGCAGGAGCACCCCTATTGCCTTACCCGCCTCGCCAAATGCAAGCACAAGCGTGTACGTGATGAGCGAGAAGACGAACGACATCACCCACCCGGCGAGGATCAACAGGAACGGGTGCGCCGGACGAACCCCGACGAAGCCGATGAGGCCCACGAAGAGGATCGTGCTCTGCAGAAGAGCCATCCCGCCGAAGATCGCGTAGTGGCCGAAATACTCCTGCCACGGCTTGAGCGGCTTATCGAGCGGTGGAAGCGACTCGCGCGAGACCTCGGTGCGGATGAGCACCGCGAGCAGCAGCGAACCCACCCAGAGCCCGAGGACCGTGTACAGCGGCGCCATCTGCGAACCGAAGTTGTCGACCTTGAACACCGGGATTTCCTTGAGGTTCACCGGAGAGGCGAGCTGGGAGGCGAACGTCGCCGGGTTCGAGCCGATGATCTCGGTCACCTTGCTGAGGTCACCGGTGTTCTCGGCACGCGCGAGGGCCGCCTCGAGATCGGCAAAGATATCCGAGGTCCCACGGAGATCGCTCGCGAGCAGCCGGACCGCGGTCTCCGCGTCGGAGAGGCCGGCACTCAGCGAACCCGCCCCGGCGGACAGCGACTGCTCCGCTGCTCGCAGATCCTGACCGATACCCGCGAAGTTCCCCTCCACTCTGGAGAGGTCGCCTGCGAGTCGGTCGAGCTTCGGCCGCAGGCTGTTGGTGTACTGGTCCCGCGCCCCGACGATCGCTGCCTGTACGGCATCCACGTCCCGCAGGATTGCGCTGCGCGCCGCGGCAACGTCACCCGTCGACTGGGGACCGGCCGCCGCCGCGTCGAGGCGCTGCTCGAGAGCCTCCTGACGGTCGACGATGCCAGCGACTCGATCGGCGAGAAGATTCACAGCGTCCCGGGTCACAGGGTCCAGACCTGCCGCCGATGCCTGGTCCCGCAACCGATCACGAAGCTGGGCGTACGACTCGGCCTGCTGCCCGACTATCCAGGAGGCCTGCGACAGCGTCGCCACGGACTGCGGCGACGGCGAGTTGCCCAAGATCCGGTCGACCTCGGCACGAAGAGCCTCGAAGCTTCCGGCGCTGGCGCTGAAGGCCTGCGAGAGTCGCTCGGACGTCGATGCGAGGACGTCCCGGGCGGAGGTGACGGCACCGGCACCCTGTCCGATCGCTCCGGAGGTGTCCCGCACGGCATCGGACGATGCGGTGGCGAGCGAACCGGCGCTGGAGAGCAGACTGTCGGCAGACGAGAGCACCACTGCGAAGATGTCGGCAGTGCCGGCTGCCGAATTCAGCTGGGTGGAGATCCCGCCCACCGAAGCCTGCAGCCGGTCCAGAGTCTGCTGCGTCTCGGAGCCCTCGAGATAGGTGGCCAATGACGACACCAGCGCCAGGCCGACCTCGTTGAGGGTCTTGGTAAAGCTGGTGTTGATCTGCGTCGATACCTCCGTCGCGGCCTCGCCGGTGATCAGCGAGGAGAGTGCGTTCTTCTTCTCGTTGACGTAGAGGTCGATCTCCACCGGCGAGGCGCCGGGGGCGATGAAGGTCAGCATCTTCTGGCTGAAGTCCTTCGGCAGCACGATCGCTGCGTAGTACTCCTCGGACTTGGTGCCCTCGATCGCTTCTTCCTCCGAGACGAACTGCCAGTCGATGTCGCTGTTGGCGCGCAGCTGCGAGACCACCTGGTCGCCCACGTTCACGCGCATCGGGAACAGGTCGCTCTCGAAACCCTCGTCGGCGCTGGCGACCGCGACCTCGAGGTTGTTGACGTTGTCGAACGGGTCCCAGCTCGACAACACGTTGAACCACGCGAAGAAGGAGGGGATCAGTATGACGCCGACGAGCACCACCGCCGCGACCACGTTGCTGGTGGCCTGACGGAAGTCATGACGGATCAGGGTGATGATGTTGTTCACGCGTTCTGTCCCTGCTTCTCAAGCTGGTCGAGTCGGGCGTCCGACCTGATCGCGATATCTTCCTGTGCCAGAGCTCGCTTCAACGCATCGTCTGGAAGATCGCTGACCTCTGCGCCGTACAGGACGTTCTGGTTGATGTACTCGACCACCACGATCGAACCCATAACGAGAAGGCACAGGAGCCCCCACAGCCCGAGGACTGTGGCCTTCTCATCGGGGAAGACGGACCCGATCACGAAGAGAACCACGGACCCGATCACGCCGGCGAACAGTGCGGCGCGCTGCGCGGCCTTGTGGTTGGTGTCCAGCCAACGACGCTTGCGGGCGTTGTCCTCCCGGAACTTGTCCCGATCGGTCAGGGCCTGCACCAACTGGGTGAGCCTGTGACGGGAGCCGAGGATCTGCACGTCCTCGCTCAGGAACAGACCGGTATCGGCCAACTTGCTGTTGAACAATCGAGCGAAGTTGCCCAGCCGCTGGCGGAGGAACAGCCCGAGGATGAAGGCCAGCGCGGCGAAGAGTACGAGTACGGCCATGCACCGGAGGTAGTGCAAGCCGTAAAAGCCGCCGATGGTCTCGCGCAGCGCGTCGATCCCGTACGTGAACGGGAAGAACGGGAACAACGCCCGGAAGAAGTCCGGCATCATCTCGATCGGATAGATTCCCGAGGCGCCGGGAATCTGCATGATCACCAGCAACACGGCTATGCCCTTACCGATGTAGCCGAAGGACACCGAGAGCGCATAGATGATGGACATGTAGACGAGGCCGATGAACACCGCCGTGGCGACGAACACGACGGGGTTGACCGTCTGGACGCCGATCACCACATTGCCGATGCTCACCAGCAGCGCCTGGATGACGTTCATCACCGCGAACAGCAGCCAGCGCCCGAAGTACGCCTGCCGCACCGTCAGGCCCTCGACATCCTCGTCGTCGACCTCGAGCTTGAACAGCACCATCAACACGAACCCGGCGATCCACAGCGACAGGTTGGTGAACAGGGGCGCCATCGACGAGCCGTAGGCCGGCACCGGGAACAGGTCGTTCTCGTGGACCACCACGGGCCCCGCCATGAATTCGGCGATCGTGTCCGGGTCGAGCGAGGTCAGTGTGCTCACCTGGTTGAGGAGGTCCGTGGCACTGATCGCACTGAGGTCGGTCTGCAGGGCGATGAGATCCGATTGCACGTCCGCGAGGTTCCCGTCCAGCGACGACACTGCGGTGCCGGTCTCATCCATGACCGATTCCAGTTCGGTGAGCATGCCAACGGCCTCGCCCACGAGCACACGCTGCGAATCGAGCGCCGAGGAGAACGCCCCGACGGTCGCGGACAGCGACGACATGGACTGGTTGAGCCCCGGGAAGGTCCCCGACAACACACTCTGCAGCGCGCCGGAGGAACGCTGGGCGGCGGCCATGGCCTCCGACGCGGCGGCCGTCTGATCGGCCACCGTGGACACACCAGCCTGCGCGGCCTCCAGGGTCGCCAGGAGCTCCTGATCGCGGACCGTCTGCGCTTCGAGCGCGCCGATCACCTGGTTCAGCTGGTTCTTGAGCGGCAGCCCGTCAGGGGTGGCGGCGACGAGAGGAAGCATGGTGGCGAGTAGCGCCTGATTTGCGGTGATCACCGCCTGCACATCACGCTGAGCTGTGCTGAGAGCCGACCGGGCCGCGTCGGCGCCGACCGCGACCTGCCCGACGCTCTCGTTGAGGCGGGTGGTGGCGCCCGTGAGGTTCGCCGTGCCGGAGACGTAGGCGCCGGTCAGGGTGTCGGAGAACTTGACCAGGTCGCCCTGGACCTCGTTGACGAGGCCCTGCGCGTCGGAGACCGCTGCGGTGACGTCCCCGATGGCCGCGTCCACCCGCTCCAGGGCTCGCCTGGCATCGGTGAGCGCCGCCGCCCCGGGCTCGAGCGTGCCGTTCAACTCGGTCAGGGTCGTGCGGGTGGCCTGGACCGTCGCGAGGGCCTGGTCCAACGCGGTCAGCGTCTGGCTGCGCGAATCGACCAGCCAGTCTCCCGCATCGACCCCGGCCTGCTCGGCTTCCTTGGCGATGGTCTGTGCGACGGTGGAGACGAAGTTCGAGTTGATCTGCGTGTCGAGCGTGGACGCACCGACCTCGGTGATCTTCGGGGCGATCGCGTTGGCCTTCTCGTTGGTGTAGTACTCGAGTTCCGGCCGGACGAAGTCGCCGGTGACGATGGTGAGGAGGTTCTTGCTGAAATCGGGGGGCATGACGATCGCGGCGTAGCTCTCGCCGGACCTGACCGATTCCATGGCCGCGTCCTCATCCATGAACTGCCAGCCGAGCTGGTCGTTCGACTTGAGCTGGGCCACCACCTGCTCGCCGACGTTCACTTCACCGGTCAGCTCGGTACTGGCTCCCTCGTCCTGGTTGACGACGGCGACCTTGATGTGGTCCGCGTTCCCATACGGATCCCAGAACGCGATGATGTTGACCCAGGCGTAGAGCGAGGGCAGCACCAGCAGTCCGATGATGATCGCCCACGACTTCGGAGCCCGACGGATACGCGTGAGGTCACGACGAAGCACCTTGTAGGCGTTGCGCATGCACTTTCCCCGCTTAGCTGTATGGGCATTCATGGATCGCACCGTGGATAAGGGACTTCCCCCACTTCAGTTGACTCGTGGGGTTGAGCGGTTCAGGCCGCGTGTGCGGCCTGATTGGTTGTCTCGAACGGGTACTTGCCGGGCACGTCTGCGGTCGCCTCGATGATCGCTCGGCGAACACTGTCGCGGCGGAAGCGGGATGGACACCGCGGAATCACGACACCGGGAGCGGCTCCGGCGCCGATTTCCTGCGACCGAGGAAGACTGCAGACGCCAGGAGGAAGCACACTGCGCCGACGAACGTGCCCACGTTGGCCAAGTTGGGGTCGAGCGAGGTCCCGTGGTGCAGGACGAATGCTCCGACTGCGGAGATGCCGAACGCGATCGAACCGAGGGTGTTGAGCCAGACGCTCTGCCAGTCCCTCGACTTCGGTGCCCAGTAGGTTCCGGCTCTGAACAGAATGAGTACGGCGAGGGCGCTTGAAACGAGGAAGGCGATGGAGCCTTCCGCGTTCGGATTCCAGACCAGGTGCATCTCCCCTTTCACGGTGTGGGCGTGGAGTGCGGAGCCGGTGCTGATGTTGAACAGGATCGTCCCGAGTAGCTGGACTGCGGCAGCCAGCCACAGCGCGCGGACCGCGGGACGGCCGGCGTCGACGACGGTGGCCGGTTGACTCAACGTTAGCTGTAGGAACGCGGCTGCGGTGAAGAACCAGGATCCCGCGAAGAAGAAGACGTTCGCGAGCATGACCCCCGAAGACAGCAGACAGATACGGCGCCGAACCGAGCGCGAAGAGGGCGGAGCCGATCACGAAGCCCCAGGACTGCATTCGCAGTGTCCGGTGAATCAACATGCGCCGCATGATAGTTAGAATCCCAGATACTTTCAGCACGACACTCGGTCCATTTGTCGACACGACAACCTCGTGTGATTCGACGAATCGCGCCCCTCGGGTCGACACGGAACGGGTTGCCCGCGCCGTGGCGAGCAGGACGGCTTCCTCGGTGTTACGGTCGGCCCATGCCACCCAAATCGGACGCTGGTACTCGTTTGCTGTTCCGTAGCGTTCGTGTATACGACGGCGTGTCGCCGTCACTCGTCACCGGTGACGTCCTGATCGACGGGGCGACCATCGCGGGGGTGTCCAGCTCCCCTGTCGGCGAAGATCCGAGCCGGGAAACCATCGTCATCGACGGTGGAAATCGTGTCCTGATGCCGGGCATGAGTGACGCCCACGTGCATCTGGTCGGAAATGCCAACTCCTACGTCGACATGGTGGCGGGAACCGAATCCCACATCGCACTCAACGGTCTCGCCGAAGCCAAGAACATGCTGCACCGCGGATTCACCGCGGTGCGCGACATGGCCGGCGACACCGGGAGTATCAAGTCGGTGATCGACCGCGGACTCTTCGAGGGACCTCGCATCTATCCGTCGCAGGCCGCGATCTCCTAGACCGGCGGGCACGGCGACTTCGGATTCGTCTACGAGTGTCCGACAGCGCTCGGCGGAAATCAAAGTCGCGCAGAGGAAATCGGGTTCATGCGGGTGGCTGACGGGCCGGATCGCGTCCTCGCCGCCGTCCGTGAGCAGCTCAAGAAGGGCGCATCCCAGATCAAGGTGATGGTCGGCGGTGGTGCCGCGTCCATGTACGACCCGCTCTACACCGTCCAGTTCACCGATCCCGAACTTCGTGCGGCTGTGCACGCCGCCACCGACTACGGAACCTACGTCGCCACGCACGTCTACAACGTCACGGGCATCCGCCGGGCGGTCGCGGCAGGGGTGAAGTCGATCGAGCATGGCCACCTCGCCGACGAGGAGACCATCGCCCTGCTGGCGGAGAAGGATGTCTGGCTGTCGATGCAGCTGTTCGCGTTGGGAGATCACCACTACCCGGATCCGAACCGAGCCGACAAGGACAAGGAGATCTGCTCGGGAACGGACAACGTATACGAGTGGGCGCGCAAGCACGGCGTCAAGACCGCATGGGGCACTGATCTCCTGCTCGAACCTCAGCTTGCGCACCGGCAGAGTGAGATGGCAGCACGCCTCGGCGATCACTACAGCAACGCCGACGCCCTCCGGATGCTCACCTCGGGCAACGCCGAATTGTTCCGGCTCGCCGGCGAGCGAGATCCGTACCGGCAGGCCCCGTTCGGGGTGATCGCCGAGGGCGCGTGGGCGGACGTCCTGCTGGTCGACGGCAATCCACTCGAAGATCTCAGCTTGCTGGCCGACCCCGCGAAACACCTCTCCGTCATCGTCAAGAACGGCAACGTGGTCAAGAACCTTCTCCAGTAGCGCACGTTAACAGACATCCGATTCCGGGTGACGTGGCCGGAATCGGTCAGTGCGTTGTACCCGAATCCGGAGGTCGAGTTGGTCGACATGCAGTCCGAGAGTTGGCAGCCACCGCCGCCAATCGTCACGAACACCGCAGGAACCCTGGTATCAGCCCGCAGCATCGAACTGCACGGGCCGTGGGGGCACGTGTTCGGCCCACTCGACCTCGACATCGACCTCGGCGGGGTCAGCGTCATCGCCGCCCAGGCCGGTGCAGTCCGAACCGCACTGCTGATGGCACTGTGCGGCCGGATGCGACTCAATGCCGGTTCGTTGACCGTCCTCGGCAACGACAAGCAGACGACGGTGTTCGCGCAGTCGTCGATCGCGTGCGTGAACGAACTCGAAGAAGTACGGCCGTCCGTCACCGTCCGCTACCTGGTCACAGAACAGCTGCGCTGGGGATTCCCCGTGGTACCGGATGGTGCCCCGGGTGAAGGAATCCGGGCCGGCGGCATCTATCCGGTGCCGACCACCGCGAAACCATTCCAGTGCATCCACCCGTTCGACCCGATGACCTACACGGTGAACGGGCTCCGGCAGCCCACCGTCGCCGGTCACGTCGACTCCAGGCTGCGGATCGCGATCGCGGTACTCACCGGCATCCTCCTCGTCACGCTCACGGCCAGCGCCGTGTCCGTGCGACGCAACCGCCGCTACACGATGGAACGCCTCTACCCCCCGATCGAGGTCTGATCCACCCCGAACCGGCCACCCCCCGCTCGACCCGTACACGCCAAGGATCGTCCGTTCGACCCGGTGGAGGAACAGATGTCAGAACGCAACTCGGCCCCCGCGGAGACTCTCGCCCCGGCATACACCGGACGGCTCGGGACCGACCCGGTCCCCGCGCTCCGCCTTCCGAAGTCCGAAACCGACCCCGAGGCGGCCTACCGGTTCATTCACGACGAGCTGATGCTCGACGGCAGTTCACGGCTGAACCTGGCCACGTTCGTCACCACCTGGATGGACCCGCAGGCCGATCGTCTGATGGCCGAGACCTTCGACAAGAACATGATCGACAAGGACGAGTACCCGGCCACCGCGGAGATCGAGACCCGCTGCGTGAACATGGTGGCCGACCTGTTCCACGCGGAGAACCTCACCGCCGATCCCGCGTCGGCAACCGGTGTGTCGACCGTGGGATCGTCCGAGGCGGTGATGCTCGCAGGTCTGGCCCTGAAGTGGCAGTGGCGGCAGAAGCGTCAGGAGGCGGGAGAGGACGCCACCCGTCCGAACCTCATCCTCGGCAGCAACGTACAGGTCGTGTGGGAGAAGTTCTGCCGCTACTTCGACGTCGAACCGAAGTACCTGCCCATGGAGAAGGGGCGCTACGTCATCACTCCGGAACAGGTCCGGGATGCAGTCGACGAGAACACCATCGGTGTCGTCGCGATCCTCGGCACCACCTTCACCGGGGAGCTCGAACCCGTCGCCGAGATCGCCGAGGCGCTGGACGAGATCGCCGCCGCAGGCGGGCCCGACGTCCCGGTGCACGTGGACGCGGCGAGTGGTGGCTTCGTGGTTCCGTTCCTGCACCCGGAACTGCAGTGGGACTTCCGGATTCCCCGTGTGGTGTCGATCAACGTCAGCGGCCACAAGTACGGCATGACCTACCCGGGCATCGGATTCGTCGTCTGGCGCTCGAAGGAGCACCTGCCCGAGGACCTGGTGTTCCGGGTCAACTACCTCGGCGGAGACATGCCGACGTTCACCCTCAACTTCTCGCGCCCCGGAAACCAGGTCGTCGGCCAGTACTACAACTTCATCCGACTCGGTGTCGCCGGCTACACCGCGATCATGGAGTCCCTGCGCGACACCGCACTGATGCTCTCCGAACGGATCTCCAAGATCGACAACATGCATGTCATCACCGACGGCACCGCCATTCCCGTTCTGTCTTTCGAAATCGTCGACGACCCGGGATTCACCGTCTTCGACGTCTCACACGAACTGCGCGCCCGCGGATTCCAGGTCCCGGCCTACACGATGCCCGCGGATGCCGAGGACGTCGCGGTTCTGCGGATCGTGCTGCGCGAAGGCTTCAGTCGCGACCTGGCAGCCAAGCTGGCGGACGCCCTCGACAGCGTGACCGGGGAGCTGCGAGGCAAGAACACCGATCGACCGGCGAAGACGCACTTCGCCCACTGACCGTCGTGGGGGAAGCCGCGGTCCCGGCTTCCCCACGACCGATCCCGACAGATTGCGAGACGCAACGTGAAACGCGCCGCCGGCGAACTCATCGTGATAGACGGCCTGCCGAATCTCCGCGACATCGGTGGATGGCCGGTCTCCGACGGCAGCCACGTTCGTCGGGGTGCCCTGTACCGCTCGGTCGAACTCAACCGCCTCAGCGACGTCGGTGTCGCCGCGTCGCTGCGCTCGGCGTGCACACCGTGTTCGACCTGCGCACGGAGATGGAGCGGGCGGCGCAGCCGGACCGACTTCCCGAGGGCACCGCTCACGTGGTGGTCGACGTGCTCGCCGACGCCCCGACGGACGGGCGGAACAGCTACTCGCCGAAAGTTACCGCGACATAGTCGGATCCGACAGCGCACTGGCCGCATACCGGCATCTGTACACCGCGCTCGCCGACCCCGAGGTACGGCCGGCGCTCATCCACTGCACGACGGGCAAGGACCGGACCGGTTGGGCGGCAGCGGCCCGTCAAGGTCGCCCCACGCACGTACCGGAACTGGAAAACCGCTCCGCCGTCGGAACGGACCGTCGCCGACGCGCATGTCACGAATGCATTGCTCGGCACCGTCGGCGCCGCGGAGGGGCTGTACGGGCGCCGCAAGATGACCGTGCACCTGCGCAACCAGGGCCACGAGGTCGGCAAGCACACGGTGGATCGGTTGATGCGCGACGAGGGCCTGTCCGGTGTGACTCGTGGGCGCCGGGATCGTACTACGATCCCCGGCGGCCGGAAGGCAGATCGGGCGCCTGACCTGGTCGATCGTGACTTCACCGCCGAGGTGCCGAACCGGAAGTGGGTCACCGACTTCACCTAGAGATATTTCGGTAATAGGGTGTGTCGTTGCACTTGATTCACACCGCGCTGCTTGATCATTGACGAATGGCAGGGAAGAAGACTGGTTCCGGCGAGGAGCCCAACTACCGGAAAGCAAAGCAACGTGGCGCTCGACGCGTGACCTACGGACCCACCCAGACCTGGACGATCCTGCGGACCCGGCTCGGCTGGAGCCGGCGGCGGCCCGCACGGCGCGCGGTCGAACGCGACGAGGACGCCATCGTCGCCTGGCGCGAGAGATGAGTGGCCGCGGATAAAAAAATAGCGCGGCGCCGAGGTGCATGGATCTGCTTCCAGGACGGAAGCGGCGTCTCGCTGCTCCCGGTGGTCCGCGCAACCTGGGCGCCGAAAGGCGACACACCCGTTCTGCATCACCGGTTCTCCTGGAAACGCCTGTCGATGGCCGGAGTCCTGGCCTATCGGCCCGACCGCAGTCGCAGTGCGTTTGTGTTCTCCATGACCGACGGTGCCTACAACACCGACAAACTCATCGAGTTCCTCACCGAACTGCGTGGCCACTTCGCCGGCGAGAAGCTCATCGTGCTCTGGGACGGACTGATGGCCCACCGGTCCCGGGCGATGACCGCGTGGCTGGCGACCCAGCGCGACTGGCTCCACGTCGAACGTCTCCCGGCGTATGCGCCCGAGCTCAATCCCATCGAACAAGTCTGGGGCAACATGAAATCCACCGAACTGGCCAACCTGTGCCCCGATACTCTCGACGAGGTTCGTGTGGCGACCGAGGCAGGGCTGACCCGGATCGGGTCGAGCTACGACCGTGTGTCACGGCTTCCTCGACCACACCAGGCTCTCGTTATGATCTACGCTCACTCAATTACCGAACCATCTTTAATACTCTCGGGACGTTCCGCTGAATGAGAGAAAATGGTGAATGTGTTCCGTCTTGTGGAACTCGCGGTCGTGGGGTGAGCCACTCTCACGGCAGGCTCCTTCCACGGTGGAGCAGTGGCATCGCCGGCGTGGGCTACGGTGACCCGGTGCCTCTCGTGATCACCACCGTGAACGTCAACGGCGTGCGCGCAGCCGCAGCCAAGGGTCTCGTCGACTGGCTCGCCTCGTCGGCCGCCGACATCGTGTGCCTGCAGGAGGTGCGGGCCACCGAGAAGCAGTTCCACGCCGCGATCGCCCCGGCGCTGGAGGCCGGATGGCACTGTGTCGGCGCAGAGTCCTCGGCCAAGGGCCGCGCCGGGGTGGCGATCCTCTCGCGTGTCCCGGCGGACGCCGTCCGCGTCGGATTCGACGTCGACGAGTTCGCCTCGGCCGGCCGCTACATCGAGGCCGACTTCGGCGACGTGACGGTGGGAAGCCTCTACCTGCCGACCGGTGAAGCACAGACGCCGAAGCAGGACGAGAAGGAACACTTCATGAAGAGCTTCGCGACCTACCTCGCCGAACGGTACGCCGCGGTGACGGCCGCAGGTCGCGACATGGTGGTGTGCGGCGACTGGAACATCGCCCCTACCGAGCGGGACATCAAGAACTGGAAGGGCAACGTCAAGAAGTCCGGCTTCCTGCCCGAGGAGCGCGCGTGGGTCGGCGACCTCCTCGAGACCGGCTGGCGCGACGTGGTGCGCGACCTCCACGGCGACGTCGCGGGCCCCTATTCGTGGTGGTCGTACCGCGGCAAGGCATTCGACACCGACGCAGGCTGGCGCATCGACTACCACCTCGTGACCCCGGGCCTGGCGGCCCGCGCGAGCGAGGCCCGCGTCGAACGCGCAGCGAGCTACGACCAGCGCTGGTCCGACCATGCACCGGTGACCGTGACCTTCGATCGCTGACCGCTTCTGCGGATCGGCGCAGAAGTGCCCACCTCGGTCGCAGCGCGGCGTGGCCTGCGTGGAATCATCGACGGCATGTCGAGCACTGCAGAACAGAACGCCACGAAGCCGAAGGCCCGCCCCCGTGTGCTGTCCGGCATCCAGCCCACCTCGGATTCGTTCCACCTCGGGAACTTCCTCGGGGCGCTGGCGCAGTGGGTTCCGGCGCAGGACGAGAACGACGCCTTCTACTTCATCCCCGACCTGCACGCGATCACCGTTCCGCACGAGCCGAAGCTGCTGCGCAAGCGAGTGCTCGTCTCCGTGGCGCAGTTGCTCGCCATCGGTATCGATCCGGAGAAGTCCGTGCTGTTCGTGCAGAGCCAGGTGCCCGAGCACGCCGAGCTCGCCTGGGTCCTGAGCTGCATCACCGGTTTCGGTGAGGCCAGCCGGATGACGCAGTTCAAGGACAAGTCGGCCAAGCAGGGCACCGAGCACGCCGGCGTCGGCCTGTTCACCTATCCGATCCTCATGGCCGCCGACATCCTGCTCTACCGCGCGAGCCACGTGCCGGTGGGGGAGGACCAGCGTCAGCACCTCGAACTCACGCGAGATCTCGCGCAGCGCTTCAACTCCCGCTTCGGCAAGACCTTCGTCGTCCCCGAGCCGACGATCGTGAAGGAGACCGCGAAGATCTACGATCTGCAGGATCCGACGTCGAAGATGAGCAAGTCCGCGACGACCGACGCGGGCCTGATCAATCTCCTCGACGATCCGAAGGTGTCGGCGAAGAAGATCCGCTCCGCGGTGACCGACAACGAGCGCGAGATCCGTTTCGACCGGGAGAACAAGCCCGGGGTGTCGAACCTGCTCACGATCCAGTCTGCGCTGTCGGGTCGCAGCGTCGACGAACTCGTCGCCGGCTACGAGGGCAAGGGTTACGGCGATCTGAAGGCCGACACCGCAGAGGTCCTCATCGAGTTCGTCACCCCGATCCGCACCAAGGTCGACGAGTACCTGGCCGACCCGGCCGAACTGAACCGCATTCTTGCGGGCGGCGCGGACCGCGCTCGCGAGGTCGCATCCCGCACCTTGGCGCAGGTCTATGACAAGGTGGGTTTCCTGCCGCGGACCTAGACGAAGGAGCACCCGGATGGCCGGTGAACCCGACGAGAAGCCGGGATTTCTCGAGCGTCAACGCGCGGCCCATCCCGTGCTCGACCGCATCCTCCGGGCCGGGGTTCGGTACCAGGAGAACAAGGGCGACTACTACGCGGCCGGTCTGACCTACTTCACGGTGCTGGCAATCGTCCCGATCATCATGGTCGTGTTCTCGCTGGCCGGTTTCGTGCTTGCCGGGCGACCCGAACTGCTCGACGAGATCCGGCAGGTCATCTCCGAGAACATTCCCGGTCAGCTCGGCGGCACCGTGCAGAGCTTGATCGACTCGGCGATCGAATCCCGCGGCGCGGTCGGCCTCATCGGCCTGCTCACCGCCTCGTATGCCGGTCTGGGCTGGATCACGAATCTTCGCGAAGCCCTCACCGCCATGTGGGAGCACCCGCGCGACAAGGGCAACTTCTTCGTAGTGAAGTTGCGCGACGGGGGCGCACTTCTCAGTCTCGGACTCGCGATGACCGTGTCGTTGGGGCTCTCGGCGCTGAGCAGCGGTCCGATCGCGCGCAGGATCGTCGAGCTGCTCAACATGGAGAATCTCGTCGGCATCGGCGTGGGTCTGCGAATTCTGGCTCTGGTGGCGGCCACTGCCGCCACCGGTCTGGTGTTCACCTGGGTGATCGCTCGCCTGCCCCGCGAACCCGTTCCGTTCCGCAGCGCGCTCGTCGCGGGTGCGATCGCCGGGATCGGTTTCGAACTGCTCAAGCAGACGGGTTCGATCTACCTCGAACGTGTGCTCAACGGCCCGGCGGGCGTCGCCTTCGGCCCGATCCTCGGCATCCTCGTGTTCGGTAACCTCACGGCCCGCCTGGTGCTCTTCTGCACCGCGTTCGCAGCGACGTCCCGAGCGAGCCTCGCACTCGCACACCATCCCGCACCCACGGGGGCGGTCATCACGCCTCGCCTCGAGGTGCACGAGGGTCTCGACGCGCGCCGCGGCGCCGCAATCCTCGGTGCGGGCCTGGTCGGTGGACTCCTCGCCGGGCTGCGCTTCCGGAGGAAATGAGCGAACTCCCGGGGTGAAAACTCGGTTCGGGGGTGCCGATCGTGCCGCGAACGGGCGACGATGGAGGCGTGGCAAAACAGTCGCGATCCGCCGCGCCCCAACGCGCGTTCCGGGTGACTCCGCGCAGAGCGCTCGCGGCCGTCCTGGTCCTGCTCGCTGCGCTGTTCGTTCTCCAGAACCGCAACAGTACGAGCATCGACCTCTTCTGGATCTCGCTGCAGGCACCGCTGTGGCTGGTGCTCGTCATCATCTTCGCGGTCGGGGTGGGTCGCGGGCTTCCTGTTCGCACGCGGACGCTGATCCGCATCGGTGCGGCCACCGGCAACGGAGCACAGGGGAGTGGGCACAGCGGAGTGGGCACAGGGGAGTGGGCACAGCGGAGTGGGCGCAGCGGAGTGGGCACAGCGGAGTGGGCACCGACGACAGCAGGCCCGTCCCCGAAGGGACGGACCTGCTGTCGTGCGAGGTGATCAGCGAGCGAACATGAGCGCGCGCTTGACCTCCTGGATCGCCTTCGTCACCTGGATGCCACGGGGGCACGCGTCGGTGCAGTTGAAGGTGGTGCGGCAGCGCCACACGCCTTCCTTGTCGTTGAGGATGTCCAGCCGCTCGGAGGCACCCTCGTCACGCGAATCGAAGATGAACCGGTGCGCGTTGACGATCGCGGCGGGGCCGAAGTAGCTGCCGTCGCTCCAGTACACCGGGCACGAGGTGGTGCAGCACGCGCACAGGATGCACTTGGTGGTGTCGTCGAACCGGGCACGGTCGGCCTGCGACTGGATACGCTCGCGGGTCGGCTCGTTGCCGGAGGCGATGAGGAACGGCTTCACGGCGCGGTAGGCGTCGAAGAAGGGTTCCATGTCGACGACGAGGTCCTTCTCGACCGGAAGGCCACGGATCGGCTCGATCGTGATCGTGACGTCCTTGCCGTTCTTGTCCAGCATGTCCTTCATGAGGATCTTGCAGGCGAGACGGTTGACGCCGTTGACACGCATCGCGTCCGAGCCGCACACGCCGTGGGCGCAGCTGCGACGGAAGGTGAGCGTGCCGTCGAGGTAACCCTTGACGTAGCCCAACAGGTTGAGCAGACGGTCGGACGGCAGCGCCGGCACCTGGAACGAATCCCAGTGCTGACCCTTGTCGTCCTCCGGGTTGAACCGGGCGATCTTGAGGGTGACCATCGTCGCGCCCTCGGGCACGGGTGGCAGTGTCGACGCGCCCGTGTCGGTCTTCTCGATGGTTGTCATCAGTACTTACGCTCCATGGGCTCGTACCGGGTCTGGACCACCGGCTTGTAGTCCAGGCGAATGTCGGAGATCAGTTCCTCGCCCACCTTGTACGCCATGGTGTGCTTGAGGTAGTTCTCGTCGTCGCGCTTCGGGTAGTCCTCGCGGGCGTGTCCGCCACGCGATTCCTTGCGGTTCAGCGCGCCGACGACGGTGACCTCGGCCATCTCGAGGAGGAAGCCGAGCTCCAGCGCCTCGAGCAGGTCGCTGTTGTAGCGCTTGCCCTTGTCGTGGACCGTGATCTCCTTGTAGCGCTTCTTCAGCTCGTGGATGTCGTTGAGCGCCTGCGTCAACGTCTCCTCGGTGCGGAACACCGACGCGTTGTTGTCCATCGTCTGCTGCAGCTCGGTGCGGATGTCGGCCACCCGCTCCTTGCCGCCCTGGTGCAGGATCAGATCGAGCCAGTCGTCGACGTACTTCGTCGGCTGCTCGGGCATCTCGACGTGCTTCGTGCTGTTGGCGTACTCCGCGGCGGCGATGCCGGCGCGACGACCGAAGACGTTGATGTCGAGCAGCGAGTTGGTGCCGAGACGGTTGGCGCCGTGGACGGACACGCACGCGCACTCGCCGGCCGCGTACAGGCCGGGCACGACGTTCTCGTTGTCGCGGAGGACCTCGCCGTCGACGTTGGTCGGGATACCGCCCATGACGTAGTGGCAGGTCGGGAACACGGGCACGAGCTCGGTGACGGGGTCGACACCGAGGTAGGTGCGGGAGAACTCGGTGATGTCGGGGAGCTTCTCCTCGAGGACGTCCTCGCCGAGGTGGGTCACGTCGATGTAGACGTAATCCTTGTTCGGTCCGGCGCCGCGACCCTCGAGCACCTCGAGCACCATCGAGCGGGCGACGATGTCGCGGGGCGCGAGGTCCTTGATGGTGGGGGCGTAGCGCTCCATGAACCGCTCGCCGTCGGCGTTGCGGAGGATGCCGCCCTCACCGCGCACGGCCTCCGAGATGAGGATGCCGAGACCGGCCAGGCCCGTGGGATGGAACTGGTGGAACTCCATGTCCTCGAGCGGGAGGCCCTTGCGGAAGATGATGCCGAGGCCGTCACCGGTGAGGGTGTGGGCGTTCGACGTCGTCTTGTACATACGGCCCGAGCCGCCCGTCGCGAAGACGATGGCCTTGGCGTGGAAGACGTGGATCTCGCCGGTCGCGAGCTCGTACGCGATGACACCCGTCGCGACGGGACCGTTCTCGGTTTCGGTGAGGGTGATGTCGAGTGCGTAGAACTCGTTGAAGAACTCGACGTCGTGCTTGACGCAGTTCTGGTACAGCGTCTGCAGAATCATGTGGCCGGTGCGGTCGGCGGCGTAGCACGCGCGACGGACCGGGGCCTTACCGTGGTCGCGGGTGTGACCACCGAAGCGACGCTGGTCGATCTTGCCCTCGGGCGTCCGGTTGAACGGAAGACCCATCTTCTCGAGGTCGAGAACGGCGTCGATGGCCTCCTTGGCCATGATCTCCGCAGCGTCCTGGTCGACCAGGTAGTCGCCACCCTTGACGGTGTCGAAGGTGTGCCACTCCCAGTTGTCCTCTTCGACGTTCGCGAGGGCGGCGCACATGCCACCCTGAGCGGCGCCGGTGTGGCTGCGGGTGGGGTAGAGCTTCGTGAGCACTGCGGTGCGCGCACGCGGGCCGGCTTCGATGGCCGCACGCATGCCGGCGCCGCCGGCGCCGACGATGACTACGTCGTAACGATGTTCCTGCATGAAGGTTCGGCTCCCCTAGCTCGCCGTGATGTTCGGGTCGAAGGTGAAGATCACGTAGGTGCCCAGGCCCATGATCAGGATCATCGACACGACGAGGATCGTGTTGAGCCAGAACCGGGTGGAGTCCTTACGTGCGTAGTCCGCGATGACGGTGCGCAGACCGTTACCGCCGTGGAGCTGTGCGAGCCACAGCATCGACAGGTCCCAGAACTGCCAGAACGGGCTGGACCAGCGGCCTGCGACGAACGCGAAGTTGATGCGGTGCACGCCGTCATCGAGCATCAGCATGATGAAGAGGTGACCGAGGACCAGGATGATCAGGGCCAGGCCGGACAGGCGCATGAACAACCAGGCGTAGAGCTCGAAGTTGTTCTTCGCGGCACGCCGCGGCGTGCGCGGGTTGTCGAGGCCTGCGGGCCGGTCGTATTCCTTACCCAGAGTCTTCGCTTCGGTCATGTCAGTGCCCCGCAAACGTGTTGAAGAGGATGCGAACGGCCGCGGGGATCATCACCACGAACCAGATCGCGAGGATCGTCCAGAGCATCACGCGCTGGTACTTCGGGCCCTTCGACCAGAAGTCCACGAGCATGACCCGCAGGCCGTTGAGTGCGTGGTACAGGACCATCGCGACCAGGCCGAGCTCCATGAGGCCGACGATCGGGTTCTTGTACGTATCGATCACCGCGTCGTAGGTCTCGGGGTTGACCCGGACGAGTGCGGTGTCGAGGACGTGGACGAAAAGGAAGAAGAATGTCGCCACGCCCGTGATCCGGTGCAATACCCAGGACCACATGCCGGGGTCTCCCCGGTAAAGCGACCGTGTGCGCCCCGCCTTTGCGGGGGCGGCTTCAGTCGTGCTGCTCATCGAGTGCTGTGCCTCCAACGTCAATGGTGGACGCGTCGAGCTGCTCCTACCTGTGGGGGATTCCGCAGTACGGGCCCGACGTGAACCTGAACCGACTTGGATCGACTCTAGACCCATCCCAAACTCGGGAACCAATCTCCTGCGCCATTCGTACAGGCCCCAAAAGCGAAGTTAGGTTTGCCTTTCCAACTGTGATCTGGCGCAGTGGGGGTCGTTTACCGTCGTCCACGCCACCGTGACAGGATGGGGAACCATGCCGGACATCGACTGGAAAATGTTGCGCGCCAAAGCACATGAGGTGATGGGTCGAGCCTACGCCCCCTACTCCGGGTTCCCGGTGGGGGCTGCCGGCCTCACCGTCGACGGTCGGATGGTCTTCGGGTGCAATGTGGAAAATGTCTCACACGGACTGGGACTGTGTGCCGAATGTGTACTCGTCGGTAACTTGTTCGCCCAGGGTGGAGGGCGTCTGCGGGCCGTCGCCGTCTGCGACTCCCGAGGCCACGTCCTGACCCCGTGCGGCCGGTGCCGGCAGGTGCTCCTCGAACACGGCGGTCCCGATCTCGAGGTCGACGCCCAGGGTGGCCCGCGTCGCCTCTGCGAGCTCCTCCCCGACGCGTTCGGCCCCGACGATCTGGCGGCCGTGCGGGAGAACGAGGACCGCCGTGCCTGACATCGTCACCGTCATCCGCCGCAAGCGCGACGGACACGAGCTCTCCGGCGCCGAGATCGACTGGGTCATCGAGGCGTTCACCCACGAGATCGTCTCCGACGCCCAGATGTCGGCCCTGGCGATGGCAGTCTGGTTCCGCGGCATGAGTCGGGTCGAGACGGCACGCTGGACCACCGCCATGATCGACTCCGGTCGTCGTCTCGACTTCTCCGCTCTCGGCCTGCGCACCGTCGACAAACACTCGACAGGCGGTGTGGGGGACAAGATCACACTGCCGCTCGCACCGCTCGTCGCGGCCTGCGGCGTCGCGGTCCCGCAATTGTCGGGCCGCGGTCTCGGTCACACCGGCGGCACCCTGGACAAGCTCGAGGCGATCCCCGGCTGGAAGGCCGATCTGACCACCGCGGAGATCGCCGAGATTCTCAGCGACCCGGCCGTCGGTGCGGTCGTGTGCGCGGCGAGTGCCGATCTCGCCCCCGCCGACCGCAAGCTCTACGCGCTGCGCGACGTCACCGGGACCGTCGAGTCGATCCCGCTCATCGCCAGCTCGATCATGAGCAAGAAGATCGCCGAGGGCACCGGAGCCCTCGTCCTCGATGTGAAGGTCGGCAGCGGCGCCTTCATGAAGGAACTCGGCGAGGCCCGCGAGCTGGCGCGCACCATGGTCGAACTCGGCACCGACGAAGGGCTGCCCACGACGGCCCTGCTCACCCGCATGGACAGCCCGCTCGGGCGCACGGCGGGCAACGCGCTCGAGGTCCGGGAGGCCGTCGAGGTGCTCGCCGGCGGCGGACCCGACGACGTCGTCGAGCTGACCCTGGCCCTGGCCCGCGAGATGCTCGCCGCCGCCGGTGTCGACGATGTCGATCCCGCCGACCGACTGCGCGACGGCACCGCAATGGACCGGTGGAACGCGATGATCGCCGCCCAGGGCGGCGACCCCGCGGCGCCGTTGCCGGTCGCGACCCACACCGAGACCTTCCACGCCGACGCGGACGGGGTGGTCTCCGAACTCGACGCGTACAAGGTCGGTATCGCCGCCTGGCGGCTCGGAGCCGGTCGCGAACGGCAGGGTCAGGACGTGCAGCCCGGGGCCGGTATCGAACTGCACGCGGTCCTCGGTGATCGCGTCCGCGCGGGGCAGCCGATCGCGACGCTGCACACCGACACTCCGGGACGTATCCCCGACGCGCTCGCCGCCCTCCGCGGCGGTGTCCGAATCTCCGACACGGCCCCCGTTCGGCAGCCGCTCGTGATCGAACGGATCCGGGCGTAGGGGCTCGGTGGCCGGAGACCGAGCGGAACCGGCCGCCGCCGACTACCGTCCCGATCATGAACGGCCGTCTGACTCCCGAACTCGTTCGCACCGCACCCAAAGTGGTCCTACACGATCACCTGGACGGCGGACTCCGTCCCCGGACGGTCCTCGAACTCGCGGACGCGTGCGGGTGGTCGTTGCCCGCGGACACCGAAGCGGATCTCGCCCGCTGGTTCCGCGAATCCGCCGACAGTGGGTCGCTCGAGCGCTATCTCGAGACCTTCGAGCACACCGTCGCCGTGATGCAGACGGCAGAAGGACTCGAACGCGTCGCACGCGAGTGCGTCCTCGACCTCGCCGACGACGGCGTGGTGTACGCCGAGGTGCGGTTTGCGCCCGAGCAGCACCTGGAGAAGGGACTGTCTCTGGACGAGGTCGTCGAGCGCGTCCTCGAAGGCTTCCGAGCCGGGGAATCGGAGGTGGCCGCCGGTGGTCGTCGCATCCGGGTGCGCTGCCTGCTCACTGCGATGCGGCACGCTGCACGCTCGTTGGAGATCGCCGAACTCGCCGTGCGCTTCCGGGACCGCGGCGTGGCGGGATTCGACATCGCCGGCGCCGAAGCGGGCAACCCGCCCAGCCGTCATCTCGACGCCTTCGAGTACACCCGCGCGGCCAACGCGCACTTCACGATCCACGCCGGTGAGGCGTTCGGGCTCCCGTCCATCCACGAAGCGGTCGCCTTCTGCGGCACCGACAGACTCGGCCACGGTGTGCGCATCGTCGACGACATCGAAGTGCACGACGACGGAACCGCCACTCTGGGCCGGCTCGCGAACTACATCCGCGACAAGCGCATCCCCCTCGAACTGTGCCCGTCGTCGAACGTGCAGACCGGCGCGGTGCGCACGCTCGCCGAGCATCCCTTCGACCTGCTGGCCCGCCTGCGCTTCCGCGTCACCGTCAACACCGACAACCGGTTGATGAGCGACACCACGATGACGCAGGAGATGGTGCGGCTCGTCGAGACCTTCGACTACAGCTGGGTCGACCTCGAACGGTTCACGATCAACGCGATGAAGTCGGCCTTCCTCCCGTTCGACCAGCGACTGGAACTGATCGACGACGTCATCAAGCCTGGATACGCCGTCCTCGTCGGGTAGAGACCGCGACCCGCAGATACCTCTATGGGTGCGCGGGGCGGGAAATGGTCATCGGAGCGCGTTACAACGCGCTCTTGTGACCACTTCGCGCGCCGGAGTGCCCAAGTGGAGCTGCCGTCAGTGCCTACCCGACGCGACCCGCGTCAGTGCCGACCCGACGCGACCCGCGTCAGTGCCGACCCGACGCGACGCGCGTCAGTGCCGACGCAGTCGCGCTTCGAACTCGCGCTCGAGCTCGCGCCAGGCGAGGGATTCGGTGTCGAACGGCGGCTTGGGTGCCGTGCGTCCCGAGTCGGGTTCGATCACGTGGTTGACGAACCAGCCGAGTTCCGTGGACGCGGCGAGCGCGGCCTCCGTCGAGTCATCGTCCGCGAAGTTCGCTGCGTCGACGAACAACTCGACCGCGAGTTCGAGCTGGTCGGGGTCGACGGCCGCAACACCCTGAGCGATGTCGTCGGCGATCCCGGTGAGCACATAGACGTTGTCGTCGGTGACCGTCACGTCGAGCGATCCGTCGACGGCGGCGAGCTGGATCTCCGTGTACGGCTCGAGCGTCGCGAGGTCGTGGTCGTGGTTGTCGGCGAGGTGGCGGGCCAGCGCGCGCTCGGACGGGAAGACGTCGATCGTGCCGTCGTGGCCGAGGAAGACGGCGTCGTCGTTCACGTAGCACCGCAGCGAGTACCAGGTGCCGTCGGTCGTGATGATCCGGATGGGATCGATGCCGACCCGGGCCCAGAACTCGTAGCCGTCGTCCTCGTCATCGGTGTCGATGAACTCGTACTCGTCGTCGGCGTCGACGTCCTCGACCGTGTCGTCGGCCTCGACCTCGTTCTCGTCGACCGCGACGAGCTCGGATTCGATCTCGGCGACCACGGCAGCATCGACGTCGGGAGTGGAGATCACGGCGTCGAGCGCGTCGATCACGCCGTCCCAATCCTGCGCGACCGCGGTCCCGACGCGATTCCACAGGTCGAGGCCCTCGCGCGTGCGGAAGGCCGAGACGCCGTGCTGCAACAGGAGGTCGATCTCCTCGCGTTCGAAGAACTTCGTCACGACGTCGAGATCGCAGACGTCGCCGAGGATGCTCACGATGTCGAAGGTGTCCTGCAGCTCGGACACCGACACGGGATCCGGATCGTCGGCCACGAGTTCGGGGACGCCGACGAGGTCGTAGGTGTGCGGTTCGTCGGGTTCGAACTCCGAGGCCGCAAGCTTGGACACGATCGGCCACGCCTCGTGCTCGACGAGGTCGTTGTCGGCACCCGAACGCACGAACGCGACGAGCTCGGGGACCGACGGGAAGGCGTACAGATCGTCGCCGTGGCCGAGGAATGCCTCCCACTCGTCGTCGCCTTCGCGCCAGCGCGGCGCCCAGAGCGTCACGAGGTTGCCGTCGGTGAGACCGAGCTCGATCGGGACGATGTCTCCAGCCATGGCGCGAAGCCTAGCCATGTCGGCGCCGAGAATATAGCCGGGGGCGGCTCGCTATCGGTTTCATCGCGTTACCGGACGGTCGCCGACGGTGACCGGGTGGTGACCGACGGCGACCGGACCGGCGTCGCTCGCGTCGAGGGCCGCGCGGAGCTCGTCCATCGCGGAGACGCGCGCGGCAGCGGCCTGCCGTGCGGCGTCGTGCACGGTCGCGAGAATCACCGCGGCCAGTTCGCGGGGGTCGGTGCCGCCGATCGGCTCGGCCAGCTCGAGTCCTTCGAGCGCTCCCGAACCGTCCACACGGGCGGTCACGCGTCCGTCGGGACTGCTCGCGGTGCCCCGGACCGCGCCGAGCCTCTCCACCGTGCGTTCGAGCGCATCGAGCCGGACGTGGGCTCGGTCGACGATCGCCTCCACCATCGGTTCGCTCATCGAACGAGACTTCCACGACGATCGGTCGGTCCGTCCGCCAGGTCGGCGCGGGACGGCAGCCGCATCCGGTCGAGGATCTCGCGGGGGACACCTTCGGCGGCGAGGCGTTCGCCGCGGACCACCGCGGCCTCGAGAGCGGCCTGCCGGTTCAGGGCGAGGATCTGATCGGCCAGTTGCCGTGCTCCGTAACGCAACTCGCGGGGGTCGATGCGAAGGTCCACGGGTAGTCCACCGTCCGTCGTGCGCACCGAGATCGTCCCGGCCCGGTTGTGGGCGGTGGCCGTGATCGGTTCCGTCGTCGTGCTGTCCATATCGGGTTGGACGCAGCGCGAGCCCGGCCGGTTCCCTCCCGGTGCGGAGATTCTCCGGAATCAGCCGGCGGTCGGGCGGTAGACACCGTGGAAGGCCATTCCACCGTTGCTGGTGCGCATCGGCGTCACGGAGACGGGGTCGCCCGCCTCGACCATGAGGCCGTTGCCCACCACCATCGCCACGTGCCCGTCCCACACGACGAGGTCTCCGGGCAGGGCGGCCGCAGGATCCACCCGTGTGCCGACGTCCTGTTCCTGGGCCAACCGCGGCAGTTCGACCCCGGCCTGCGCGTAGGCGTACTGCGTCAGTCCGCTGCAGTCGAGGCCGGAGCCGGGACTCGTGCCGCCCCACACGTACGGGGTGCCCTGCTGGGCGAGGGCGTGACGCACCGCTGCCGCAGCGGTCTCGTTCGGTGCCAGGCTGACGCTGCCGTCCGGAAGCCGCACCTCCACGCCCGTCGAGAGCCCTCCACCGAAGGTGTGGAGCGAACGTGGCTCGTCGCCGGCCGGGTCGGGGCCGGGATGGTGGCCGGAGTCGATCGGGGGAGCGGAGGGCTCGGGTGGAAGGAGTGCGGACGCCCGATCGGTCAGCTCCGCGAGCGTTCCGGTCACCTGTGTCAGCACGTCCAGCCCGGCGACGAGGTGGTCGATCGCCACTGCGAGGAGCGCGAGCTGCCCCTGTGGAAGCGACGTCGCGGGTGCGGCCTGCTCGGCGAAGGTGACGAACGAGTCGACGAGGCGAGCGATCTCGGCCGCACCGGTGACCACCGTGACGGTCGCCTCGAGCGCGATCCCGGCCAGTGCCGACCCACGATCGGCCGCCGCGAGGACGTCGGCGAGGACCTGCTCGGCACTCGCGATCGCCTGCGAGGCGGCCGGGCCACCCCAGGCCCAGGCGAGCTCGGCGACGGCGTCGCGCCCGGTCGCATGTACCTCCTCGGCCCACTGCGCACCGATGCGCACCATCTCGCCCGGATCGACGCCGGGTGGCAGCGCGGTGCCGAACGCGTCGAGCAGGCCGGTCAGCGGAGCGACGAGCAGATCCCCTCCGATCACAGTGACTCCACGACGGAGTCGAGTCGTGCGGCGGTGTCGTCGGTGGTGTGCTCGTAGGCGGCCGCGGAGGCCTTCGCGGCGTCTCCCATTCCGCCGAGCAGGTCGCCGAGCCGGCCGAGATCGCGCACGTGCGCGGAGTGGGTCGCGGTGAGAGCGGCGAGCACGGGTGCCCCGATCGGACCCAGTGCGGCGCTCAGCGCCGAGGGGTCGCCGTGCCGTGTCCGTTCGGCGGCCTCGTGCAGGCGCGCGGCGAGTTCGACGGCGTCGTCGCCGAACCTCCCGACGGCACTCGTGTCGATCCGTATCGCGTCCCTACCGGAGTTCTCGGTCACCTCGTCGCCTCTCGCGTCGTTGATGTGGGATTCGGCACCTTCGGAGGGTTCCGTCCCTGCCTGGTTCGACGCACCCGACTGCCGATCGGTTCCGTCGTTCTATCCTTCGGACATGGATTCGCTCGTCGTCGACCATCCGCTCGCTGCTTCGCTCCTGACCATCCTTCGCGACGAACGCAGCGACAACGCTGCCTTCCGGCACGCGTTGAGGCGGCTCACCCAGATGCTCGTCTACGAGGCGGTGCGCGATGCGCCCACCGAGACGTTCGACGTCAAGACGCCGGTCGCGGTGACGACGGGGGTACGGTTGCAGCAGCCTCCGCTGCTCGTCCCGGTTCTTCGCGCCGGCCTCGGCATGGTCGAACAGGCCCACGCCCTGATTCCCCAGGCGCAGGTCGGTTTCGTCGGTCTCGCTCGTGACGAGAAGACCTTCGAGCCGGTGCCCTATCTGGAGTCGTTGCCGGAGGACCTGTCGGGTCTTCCCGTCTTCGTGCTCGACCCGATGCTCGCGACCGGGGGGTCGATGGTGCACACCCTCGACATCCTCGCCCAGCGCGGTGCCACGGATATCACCGCGATCTGTGTGGTCGCGGCGCCGCAGGGCGTCGAGGCCCTTGCTGCCTCGGGTCATCCGGTCCGGTTGGTCACGGCGTCGGTCGATGAAGGTCTCAACGAGAACAAGTACATCGTGCCGGGTCTCGGCGATGCGGGGGACAGGCAGTTCGGGCCGCGATAAACCGCGCGTCGTGTGTTACTCGTGTGACTGACGGTACGGATGTGACACCCGACCGCAGTCATCTCGTTATCGAAAAGCAACCCGCAGGTCTCGATTTCTTCTTACGCTCGGTGTGCTCCGTGTGAAGTCCACTGCGTAGGTACAGCCGGAGATGGGGTCGGCGGAATGGCAAGAATCTTCTTCCGCAATCTGATTCGTGGAAGTGTCAGAGCGGCTTCGGTGGGCGCGGTCGCCGTCCTCGCCGCAGTGACGAGTCACGGCACGGCTGCGGCCGCTGTCGACAACTCGCGTATCCTCCCGTTGGACGGAGGGCACGCGATCGAAGTGATCCAGGCCGACACCTCGACACAGTCGGTGCCGCCGCTCGACAGCTCACCGCTGAGTGTCGAGTTCTTCCACGACGAGATTGCTACCGTTCGGATCACCGGTCCGAACGCGGCGAACTTCGTCGGGACGGCGGTGGAGGTCGGTTTCCAGGTCGGCTACCCGGTCGCGCTGCCGGGGGCGACGGTCACCGCCATCACTCCGAGCCTGTCCTGGGGTGTGGACAACGGTGCGGCCATCGGCCTCTCGCTCGACAACGAAGGTGGTGCCTCGCTCGATCTCGGCCTGGAGGCGGGTGGTTCGCTCAGCGGCGACATCATCCCGTCCCAGGAGATCGAGATCCCGCTCGAGCCGGGCGGCATAACGTCCGTCCCGATCGTCGAGGGCTTCGAGTTCGACGGCAGCTCGACGACCATCCGGATCGCCGGCGTGCACGGCTCGGTCTCGGGAGCCATCGGGCCGGTGATGATCCGTCCGTACCTGAAGGCTGTCACCGCCGACCGGAACACCGTCGTCACTTACGGTGTGCCGCAGCAGGTTTGATTGCAGCAGCAGGTCTGATCGAATCGGGTCCTGGCCCGGCCGGATCCGGCCGGGTCAGGGGTTCTCGTCACCGAGCGAGGCCGCCCATCCGCGCAGGGCGTCGAGTATCGCTTCCGCCGCCGGGCGGTCCCGCTCCGTGACCACCTCCAGGTAGACCTTGAGCTTCGGTTCGGTGCCCGAGGGGCGCACCACCACGCGCACCCTCGGCCCGCCCGCGACGTCCTCGCGACTCTCGAAGACGAGAGCGTCGGTGTGCATCGGTCCCGGGCTCTCGGCGAGATCGGTCGCGGTCACCTCCAGACCCGCGAGGGTCGTCGGCGGCTCCGCACGCAGTCGCGTCATCACGGTGCCGATGCGCTGCAGGTCGTCGACGCGGATCGACACCTGATCGCCGACGTGGACACCGAGTTCGCGATGCAGGTCGTCGAGTGCGTCGAGCAGTGTCCGGCCGGCCTGCTTCAAATCGGCCGCGTAGTCGGCGACCATTACGGCGGTCGCGATGCCGTCCTTGTCGCGCACAGCGTCCGGATCGACGCAGTGCCCGATCGCCTCCTCGTACGCGTAGACGAGGCCGTCACCGGCGCGGGCGAGCCACTTGAAACCCGTGAGCGTCTGCGCATATCGCGCGCCGCGTGCGGTCGCGAGTCGCCCCAGCATGGTCGACGAGACAATGGTGGTCGCGACCAGTGAGCCGGGCGGTGACGACGCGAGGATCCGGTCGCCGAGCAGGACCCCGGTCTCGTCGCCGCGCAGCATCGTCCATCCCCGCGGGCCCGGGACACCGACGGCGCAACGATCGGCATCGGGATCGAGCGCCAGGGCGATGTCGGCGTCGACCTCGGCCGCCAGCGCGAGCAGAGCCTCTGTTGCGCCCGGTTCCTCGGGGTTGGGGAAGGCGACGGTGGGAAACGCCGGGTCGGGTGCGAACTGGGGCGCCACGACGTGGATGTCGTCGAATCCCGCGGAACGCAGGGCCGCGACTGCCGTCTCGCCGCCGACACCGTGCAGTGCCGTCAGGGCGATGCGCATGCCTCGGTGCGGTGAGCGGGGGAGCGACGCGACCCGGGCGAGATAGCGGTCGACGAGGTCGTCACCCGACGGCGCGACCGGCATCCGGGGCACGTCCGCGGCGGAACCGACGGCGTCGATCGCCGTTTCGATCTCCCGATCGGCGGGTGCGGCCAGTTGCGCTCCGTCGGCGAGATAGACCTTGTACCCGTTGTCGGCGGCGGGATTGTGCGATGCCGTGATCTGCACGCCCGCAACGGCGCCCAGCGCCCGTACCGCGAAGGCGGTCACCGGGGTGGGGAGCGGCTCTCCGAAGGCGACGACCTCGAAGCCGGCCGCGGCGAGAACCTCTGCCGCGGCGGTGTGGAATTCCGCTGAGCCCGTACGGGCGTCGCGGCCGACGACGACGGTACCGTCGCCCTGCCCGTTCGCCTCGAGCCACGCCGCGAGTCCGGCGGTGGTGCGGACGACGACGGGTACGTTCATGCAGTCCGGTCCGTCGCCGACCGGGCCGCGCAACCCCGCGGTGCCGAATCGCAGCGTCACAGCCGGGCCGCCAGATCGCGCAGAAGATCGCCCATCCGGGTCGCGGCCGCACGACCCGCGGCCAGTACCTCGGTGTGGTCGAGGGGAGCGCCGGTGATGCCGGCCGCGGCGTTGGTCACCAGCGAGACCGCGAGCACGCGCGCTCCGGCCGCGCGCGCCGCGATGGTCTCGTGGACCGTGGACATGCCGACGAGGTCGGCGCCGAGGGTGCGCAGCATCCGGATCTCCGCCGGGGTCTCGTAGTGCGGCCCGGGCAGACCGGCGTAGACCCCTTCGCGCAGCGACGGATCGATCTCGCAGGCGAGTGCACGAAGATCCGGCGAGTAGGCGTCGACGAGGTCGACGAACTGGGCACCCACCAGCGGCGAGCGACCGGTGAGATTGAGGTGGTCCGAGATGAGAACCGGTTGTCCCACGGAGAACTCGGGATCGATGCCGCCCGCCGCATTGGTGAGGGCGACGGTGCGGGCACCCGCTGCGACTGCCGTGCGCACGGGATGGACGACGCGGGCGAGGTCGTGCCCCTCGTAGGCGTGGATGCGGCCGGCGAGGACGAGGACGGCGTTGTCACCGGCGCGCACGGAGTGGATGTTACCGGCATGCCCTGCCGCCGTCGGCGGTGCGAAGCCGGGCAGCTCGCTCATCGGGATCGTGGCGACGGGGATGCCGAAACTCTCGACTGCGGCCCGCCAGCCGGACCCGAGGACGACGGCGACGGAGTGTTCGGCGACCCCCGTCCGTTCGGCGAGAGCGGCGGCTGCGGCGTCGGCGGCCGCGGTGGGGTCGAAGACGTGATCGGGTTCTCCCATGGCATCGGACCCTAATCGCTCACAGCTTGTTACTCGTGGGTAAGTAGGCGCGGTATGCTGACGCGCATGCCTTACCTCGAACGTGACGGCGACGTCTTCGTCCTGCATCTCGGTGACCGTGACGCGGAGGTCTCCGAGAACCGGTTCCACCCCGATCGTCTCGCCGCGATCCACTCCCTCCTCGACGAGGTGGAAGCGCACGACGGACCCGCCGCCCTCGTGACCGCGGCGACCGGAAAGTTCTGGAGCAACGGACTCGACATCGACTGGGTCGGCGCGAACCTGCCGGATCTGCCGGGCTATCTGGACTCCGTCCACGCCCTCTATGTGCGGCTGCTCACCTTCCCGGCGGCGACGGTCGCGGCCGTGCAGGGGCACGCCTTCGGTGCCGGCGCGATGCTCGCGCTCGTGCACGACTTCCGGGTGATGCGCGGCGACCGCGGCTACTGGTGTCTGCCCGAGGTGCAGCTGAACATGCCGTTCACCGTCGGGATGTCCGCGCTGATCCGTTCCCGCCTGCCGATCCAGACGGCGGTCGAGGCCATCACCACCGGCCGTCGCTACGGCGGTGAGGACGCCGTGGCCGCGGGCATCGCCGAGCAGGCCGTCACCGGTGACGTCGTGCTCTCAACGGCGGTCGAGCGCGCAGCGGCGCTCACCGCCACCCGCGGGCCGAATCTGTCGGGCATCAAGCGCGGTCTGCACGCGCCGCTGATCTCGGCACTGGAGATCCGGACCGACGCGTCGAACTTCCGGTTCGGCTGATCGCCCCGCCGCGAAGTCGACGAACCGGTCGTACGCGCCGATCGATCGGGACGCGGTGAGCATGACAGACTGGACCCCGTGACGACCGACTACGCCACGGCGATCGAGGCTGCTTCCGACACCCTCGTCGGCCTGTCGCATTCCATCCATGCCGAACCGGAACTCGCGTTCGAGGAACACCGGAGCGCCGCGAAGATCGTCGAGGTGCTGCGCGACCACAATTTCGAGGTCACCACCGGCATCGCCGACCTGCCCACCGCCTTCGATGCGCGGTTCGGCAGCGGCGAACTCGTCCTCGCGTTCTGCGCCGAGTACGACGCACTGCCGGGCATCGGGCACGCGTGCGGCCACAACATCATCGCGGCGTCGGCCGTGGGCGCCGGGATCGGTCTCGCTGCGCTCGCCGACGAACTCGACGTGACCGTCCGCGTCGTCGGAACCCCCGCGGAGGAAACCGGCGGCGGCAAGGTCCTCATGCTCGAACGCGGCGTCTTCGACGGCGTCGGTGCGGCGATGATGGTGCATCCCGGCCCGTTCGACATCACCGGGGCGACGTCGCTCGCCCTCGCCGATATCGCCGTCGAGTACGACGGCCGCGAGGCGCACGCCTCCGCGGCCCCCGAATACGGGCTCAACGCTGCCGACGCTGCGACCGTCGCCCAGGTCGCGGTCGGACTGCTGCGGCAGCACCTGCATCCCGGGCAACAGATCCACGGCATCGTCGCGCAGGGCGGGACGGCACCGAACATCGTGCCCAGCCACACCGAACTGCTGTACTACCTGCGGGCCGGGACGAGCGAACTCCTCGACGACCTCGTCGACCGCGCACGCAACTGCTTCGCCGCCGGGGCGCTGGCCACCGGATGCAACCACCGGATCCGGACGGTCTCGCCGACCTATACCGAACTCACTCCCGATCCGTGGCTGGTGCAGGCATATCGTGAGGAGATCATCGATCTCGGGCGCCGACCGCTGCCCGTCGAGGAGGAAGGAGCGCGCCCCCTGGGCAGTACCGACATGGGAAACGTGACGAACGTGGTGCCGGGAATCCATCCGGTCATCGGACTCGACTCCGGTGGCGCGGTGACACATCAGGCTGCATTCGCGGCCGCGTGTGTCACTGAGTCCGCCGATCGGGCAGTACTCGACGGAGCGCGTGCGCTCGCAGCGACCGCCGTACGCGCGGCGACCGATCCGGTCCACCGGGCACGGCTCCTCGAACAGGCCGGCCGTCGATGAACCCCTACGTCGAGAAGTGGTTGGACCGCCACACCGAGGACCTCTCGCTCTGGCGCCGTCACATCCATGCGAATCCCGAACTCGCCCGGCAGGAGTACGCCACCACCGAGTTCGTCGCGAAGCACCTGCGCGCGGCCGGACTGGAGCCGAAGGTCCTGCCTCGCGGCACCGGCCTGATCTGCGATCTCGGTCCGACCGGCGGACCGCGCATCGCCCTGCGTGCAGACATGGACGCCCTGCCGATGCAGGAGGCCACCGGCCTGCCGTTCGAATCCACCGTCCCCGGTGTCTCGCACGTGTGTGGGCACGACGCCCACACCACCGTCGTGCTCGGTGCAGGTCTGGCGCTGGCCTCGATGCCCGAATTGCCGATCGGTGTCCGGCTGGTCTTCCAGCCCGCGGAGGAGGTCATGCCGGGCGGGGCGCTCGACGTCGTCGCGGCGGGCGGACTCGACGGGGTCGCGCGAATCTTCGCCTTGCACTGCGACCCGCGTCTCGAGGCGGGCAAGGTCGGTATGCGGGTCGGGGCGATCACCTCGGCGGCCGACACTGTCGAACTCGTCCTCGACTCACCCGGTGGGCACACCTCCCGGCCGCACCTGACCGGCGATCTCGTCTACGGCCTCGGTGCCGTCATCACGGGTCTTCCCGGCATGCTCAGCCGTCGCATCGATCCGCGCACCGGCACCGTCATGGTGTGGGGTGCGGTCAGCGCCGGCAAGGCACCGAACGCGATCCCGCGCACCGGCATGCTCGCGGGCACCGTCCGCACCGGCGACCACGACACCTGGCAGCTGCTCGAACCGATGGTCCGCGAGATCGTGCACGGTCTGCTCGCGCCCACCGGTGTCAGCTACGAACTGAACTATCGCCGCGGCGTGCCGCCGGTGGTCAACGACGAGGTGTCGGCGCGCATGTTCGAGGACGCGATCCGCGCGACCGGCCCCGACGCCCTCGCGGACACCCCACAATCCGGTGGGGGAGAAGACTTCTCGTGGTATCTCGAACACGTCCCCGGCGCCATGGGTCGGCTCGGGGTATGGCCGGGGGTCGGGCCCGAACTCGACATCCACCAGCCCACCTTCGATCTCGACGAGCGGGCGCTGGCCGTGGGTGTGCGGGTGATGACGAATCTGGTTCTCGGCGCTGCGTGACGCAGCCCGAAATAAGCTCAGGCTTACCTGAACGGTAGGATGTGTGAGCTCACCCATACCAGGAGGAATCGATGTCCCTTCGACACCGGATCGGCGCAGGGCTGACGGCAGCCACGCTCGTCGCCGTTCTCGCCGCGTGCAGCGACAGCGGCTCGGGCGACACCACCCCGGACGCTTCGAACGGGGAGGCGCTCACGCTCTATTCCGGGCGTAGCGAGAACCTGGTGGGCCCGCTCGTCGAACAGCTCGAAGGCACTCTCGGTTTCCCGATCGACGTCGTCTACGGCGGCACGCCGGAGATCACGGGCAAGCTCGTCGAAGAAGGTGCCGCATCGCCCGCCGATGTGGTCTTCAGCCAGGATGCCGGCGCGCTCGGTCTGCTCGACCGTTCGGGTCTGCTCGAGCAGCTGCCCGCGAGTGTGACGAATCAGGTGCCCGAGAACTACCGCGCGGAGGACGGCACCTGGGTCGCCACCTCTGCACGGGCTCGCGTCCTGGTCTACAACGACGACAAGGTGCAGCCGCAGGACCTGCCGAGCGGGATCGACGGGCTCCTCGACCCGAAGTGGAAGGGCCAGGTGGGCTTCGCGCCGACCAATGCGTCGTTCCAGTCGTTCGTGACCGGACTCCGTGTCTCCCGGGGCGAGGACGGTGCCCGCGAATGGCTCGAGGCGTTCAAGGCCAACGAACCGGTCGCCTTCGAAGGCAACGGACCTCTCATGGAGGGCGTCGACACCGGCCAGGTGACCCTCGGCCTCACCAATCACTACTACTGGTACGGGCTCGCGGACGAGAAGGGCGCCGACAACCTTGCCGTGCAGCTCCACTTCTTCGACGCGGGCGATCCCGGTGCCCTGGTGAACATCGCCGGCGCCGCGGTGCTCGCCACTACCGACCAGCGCGAGCAGGCCGAGCAGTTCGTGGCAGCGTTGCTCTCGCCCGAGTCGCAGACCTATTTCGCCGACGAGACCGCGGAGTATCCGGTCGTCGAGGGGACCGAAACCCAGACCGACCTGCGCCCGCTCTCCGAGATCGGGACCTCCGACATCGAACTGGCCGAACTGGCGTCCCTGGCCGAAACACAGGCGCTCCTGCAGGAACTGGAATTCATCTGATCACCCTCGCGACGCCGCGCGTCGGTACCCGACGCGGCCGGCCGATCCTGGCCACGGCCGCGCTGGGTGTTGCCGTGTTCGCGCTCGCACCCGTCGCGCACCTGGTGATGCGCGCGTTCGCGGACGGACCCGAACGGGTCGTCTCGCTCGTGTTCCGTCCACGCACTCTCGAACTGGTGTGGCGCAGCGGCGCGCTCGCCGTGACGGTCACGGTGGCATGCCTGATCCTGGGGCTCGCCGCCGCATGGTTGACGACCCGCACGGATCTCTCCGGCCGTCGCTGGTTCGCGTTGGCCCTGAGTCTGCCCTTGGCGATCCCCTCGTACGTGTCGGGCTTCGTCTGGATCGCCCAGTTCCCCGCGCTCGAAGGTTTCGTCGGTGCTGCCCTCGTCCTGACCTGCGCGTCCTTTCCTTACGTCTATCTGCCTGTGGCGGCGGCACTCGCCTCGGCCGACCCGGGGCTCGAGGAAGTGGCCCGCACTCTCGGCCGGTCCCGGCTGACCGCCATCCTCACCGTCACCTTGCGGCAGGTGTGGCCGACCGCGGCGGCGGGCGGACTGCTCGTCGCGCTCTACACGCTCAGCGATTTCGGCGCCGTCGCATTGATGCGCTACGAAGCGTTCACCCTGGCGATCTACGGAAGTTACCGGGGACTTCTCGATCGCACGCCCGCCGCTGTCTTCGGCCTCGTGCTGGTCGCGATCGCCGTGGTGCTGACGGTCGCCGAACGGAGCGCGCGCCGCGGCGCCACCGCGCGGATCGGATCCGGTACCGCGCGCACGGCCGAACCCGTGATGCTCGGCTCACGGCGATGGCCGGCGATCGGCTTCCTCGCCGCTCTGCTCGTCGTGAGCGTGGGAGTTCCGGTCGCGGGCCTGGCCCGCTGGTTGTGGAGGTCACAGCAGATCGCGGTCGACTGGTCCGGTATCTGGACCGCCACCACCTACACTCTGTGGGTGTCCGCGCTCGGTGCGTTGCTGACCACGGTGCTCGCACTTCCGGTGGGCATCTACGCCGCACGGTCGCACTCCCGATTGTCCCGCTTCACCGAGAGCGCCGCCTACATCGGCTTCGCGCTGCCCGGCATCACCGTCGGTCTGGCGCTCGTGTTCTTCGGCATCCGACTGCTCCCGCAGTGGTACCAGCAGACCCCGATGCTGGTGATCGCCTACGCGGTCCTGTTCCTCCCTCTCGCGGTGGGGTCGATCCATGCGGCAATCGCCGCGATCCCCCGGGGTCTCGAAGATGCGTCCGCAACTCTCGGTTCCGGACGATTGCTCACCGGACTGCGGGTGACGATCCCGATCGCCGCACCCGGCGTGGTCGCCGGTGCGGCATTGGCATTCCTGACCATCGCCAAGGAACTGCCTGCGACGCTGCTGCTCGTCCCCATCGGGCACGACACGCTCGCGACTGGGATGTGGCGACATACCGAAACCCTCGCGTACGGCTCGGCAGCACCCTATGCGGTGATCCTCGTCCTCATCGCGGCACTGCCGTCGCTCGTGCTGGGACGTCTGTTGCGCGGCCGGGTCGACGCGGAAAGTGGAGGCGAAGAGTGACCGGTCTGACCATCGAGAATGTATCCGCGCGATACGGCGCCGCCGAAGTCGTCACCGATGTGACCCTCGACGTGCCGCGCGGCGACCTGCTCGCCGTCCTCGGACCGTCGGGTGGCGGCAAGACCACGCTGTTGCGAGTGGCGGCTGGGCTGCATCCCGCAGCGTCGGGACGGATCTCCGTAGACGACGTGACCGTGACCGACGTGCCACCCGAACGTCGCGGGGTGGGCCTCGTGCCGCAGGAAGGCGCGTTGTTCCCGCATCTGAACGTGGCGCGCAACATCGGCTACGGTCTGGGGCGAGCGAACCGGCCGTGGCGCGGAGGTGCGCGGGAGGAACATCGACGCCGGGTCGAGGAGCTACTGGATCTCGTCGGTCTTCCGCGAGTCGGGCACCGTAAGCCGAGCGCGCTCTCCGGCGGGCAACAGCAGCGGATCGCTCTGGCTCGTGCACTGGCACCGCGACCGTCCGTGGTCCTGCTCGACGAGCCGTTCAGCGCGCTCGACGCCGGTCTGCGCGCGAGTCTGCGCGCGGATGTCCGTACGCTGCTGCGCGAACAGTCGGTCGCGGCGGTGCTCGTGACCCACGACCAGACGGAGGCCTTGGCCATGGCCGACAGGCTGGCGGTGATGCTCGACGGCCGGATCGCCCAGGTGGGCTCGCCCGAGGAGGTCTACGGGAGGCCGGCATCCGTCGCGGTGGGCGAGTTCGTGGGGGAGGCGATCGTACTCGAGGCCGAGGCGTTCGGCGACTGCGCGCAGACCCCGCTCGGGAAGGTTCAGCTCGTCTCACCCGGACACGGCGTGGGCCGCGTCCTGCTGCGACCGGAACAGATCGAAGTCGGGGCAGCGCCGACGAAGTGCCCTGCTGCCGGATCGTTCACTGTGCGCGACACGGCATTCGGCGGCGCACACAGCGAAGTGCGGGTCGAGGGGATGGGAATCGCCGTCCGTGCCCTGTGCACCACCCTGCACGGTCTGCAGGCGGGCGACCCGGTGACGGTGAGCGTCCGGCGACCGGTGCCCTTCTATCCCGGAGGGTAGGAAGGCCGGCGTCTAGAAACCGTCGGGACGCCCCGGACCCACATTGCGACTGTTGCGGGTACGCAGATCCCGAACGTATTCGGCGGGGGCCCCGGCGATCTCGGCCGCGTCGGCCATCACGCCCAGATAGCGTGCCGACGGCAGGCCGCCCTCGTATCCGTCGACGACGTACAGCCACGCGAGGACCGGACCGTCGGCCGTGTCGACGCGCACGCGGATCTTGCGGTGGAAACCGAGTTCGGCTCCCTCCCAGCGGTCGAGGCTGCGTTCGTCGTCCTCCGGCACGTCGTAGAGCACGACGAACACCTTCGCGTCCGAATCCTCGACGACCGTCGCGAGGGCGCCCTCCCAGCCGATGTCGGCGCCGGCGAAGGTCAGTCGCCAACCGTGCAACCACCCGGTTCCCGCCATCGGCGAATGCGGGCAGCGCGTCAGCATCTGCTCCGGATGCATGTTGGACCCGTAGGCGGCGTAGATCGGCACGAGGATAAGGCTAACCCGTCGTCCACCGGAGTCGTCGGAGGGGCGGCGCAGGGACGGACGAGGAGTTATCGGGGGCCGTTGCGTGCCGGGTCCACCGGTCCCTGTGCGCGAGGTGGGGGCATTGGCATAGCGTTGAGACCACGTGTGTGCCCACCAGGCGCTCACGTGCAGCCCGACCCGGCACCCTTCGGAATCGATACAGAGGAGAACAATGACCCGGATCGTCATCATCGGCGGCGGCCCCGCAGGATACGAGGCGGCGCTGGTGGCATCCCAGTACGGCGCGACGGTGTCACTGATCGATTCGGACGGGATCGGTGGCGCCTGCGTGCTCTTCGACTGCGTCCCCTCCAAGACCTTCATCGCCTCGACCGGCGTGCGCACCGACATGCGCCGCGCCGCCGACCTGGGCATCGAACTCGACCGTGCCGAGGTGTCGTTGCCGCAGGTGCACGGCCGTGTGAAGAGCCTCGCCCGCGCGCAGTCCTCCGACATCCGCACCAAGCTCGAGGCCGCCGGGGTGAAGTTGTTCTCCGGTTACGGCGAACTCGTCGACGCGCAGCCCGGCATGGCCGCCCATCAGGTGCGCGCCAAGCTGCTGACCGGCGAGGAAAAGGTGCTCGACGCCGACGTCGTGCTGATCGCCACCGGCGCGAGCCCGCGTGTCCTGCCGGGCGCGGAGCCGGACGGTGAGCGGATCCTCACCTGGCGTCAGCTCTACGACCTCGAGAAGCTTCCCGAGCACCTCGTCGTCGTCGGTTCGGGTGTCACCGGCGCCGAGTTCGTCTCCGCTTACACCGAGGTCGGCGTGCAGGTCACCGTCGTGTCGAGCCGCGACCGGATCCTGCCGCACGAGGACGAGGACGCGGCTCTCGTGCTCGAGGACGTCCTCACCGAGCGCGGTGTGACCCTCGTCAAGCACGCCCGCGCCGACCGGGTCGAACGCACCGAGGACGGCGTCCGCGTGCTCCTCGCCGACGGCCGCATCGTCGAGGGCAGCCATGTGCTGATGACCGTCGGCTCGGTGCCCAACACCCGGGATCTCGGTCTCGACAGGGTCGGGCTCGAACTCGACCGGGGCGGTTACCTTCCCGTCGACCGCGTCTCCCGTACCGCCGTCCCCGGCATCTACGCCGCGGGCGACTGCACCGGACTGCTGCCCCTCGCGTCGGTCGCGGCCATGCAGGGCCGCATCGCGATCTACCACGCGCTCGGCGAAGGCGTGAGCCCCATCAAGCTGAAAACCGTTGCGGCCGCAGTGTTCACGCGTCCCGAGATCGCCGCCGTCGGTGTCAGTCAGGCGACGATCGACAAGGGCGAGGTGCCCGCCCGCACAGTCATGCTCCCGCTCAACACCAACCCGCGCGCCAAGATGTCCGGCCTGCGGCGCGGTTTCGTGAAGATCTTCTGCCGTCCCGCGACCGGTGTGGTCATCGGCGGTGTGGTCGTCGCCCCGACCGCGTCCGAGCTCATCCTTCCCGTAGCGTTGGCGGTGCAGAACAACCTGTCGGTCAACGACCTCGCGCAGACCTTCTCGGTCTACCCGTCGCTGAGCGGATCGGTCACCGAGGCCGCCCGCCAGCTGATGCGCCACGACGATCTGGACTAGGCACCGGACGGGGCGGGATTCGCGGCGATCCCGCCCTGCTCAGGCCCAGTCGTAGGTGCGTTCGACCGCCTTGTTCCATTCGCCGAACAGGCGCTCGCGTTCGTCGACCGGCATCGCCGGCTCCCACGTGCGGTCCGCGGTCCAGTTGCGGCGGATGTCCTCCTCGTCCTCCCAGAAGCCGACGGCGAGACCGGCCGCGTAGGCGGCGCCGAGTGCGGTGGTCTCGGAAACGGTGGGTCGTACCACCGGCACACCGAGGATGTCGGACTGGAATTGCATGAGCAGATCGTTGGCGACCATGCCGCCGTCGACCTTGAGGGTGCGCAGGTCGACCCCGGAGTCGGCGTTCATCGCCTCGATGACCTCCCGCGTCTGGTAGGCCGTCGCCTCGAGCGCCGCCCGCGCGAGGTGGCCCTTCTCGACGAAGCGCGTCAGGCCGGCGATGACGCCGCGGGCGTCGGGTCGCCAGCGCGGCGCGAACAATCCCGAGAAGGCCGGCACGAAATACGCCCCGCCGTTGTCGGGGACGCTCGTGGCGAGCGCTTCGATCTCGTCGGCGGACCGGATCAACCCGAGATTGTCGCGCAGCCACTGCACGAGCGAACCGGTCACGGCCACCGAACCTTCGAGGGCGTAGACCGCGGGGGCGTCACCTATGCGATAACAGACGGTGGTGATCAAGCCGTGCTCGCTGCGCACCGGGGTCGTGCCGGTGTTGAGCAGCAGGAAGTTGCCGGTGCCGTAGGTGTTCTTCGCCTCGCCGGGGGACAGGCAGCCCTGGCCGAAGGTCGCGGCCTGCTGGTCGCCGAGGATGCCGGCGACCGGGACCCCGGCGAGCGGTCCGCGCTCGCGGGCGTGCCCGTACACCTCCGACGAACTGCGGATCTCCGGCAGCATCGACTCCGGGATGCCGAGTTCGGCACAGATCGCCGGATCCCACTGCTGTGTCCCGAGATTCATCAGCAGCGTCCGGGAGGCGTTGGTCACATCGGTGATGTGCAGTCCGGGTGGCTGACCCTCGTCGCCGACACCACCGGTGAGATTCCACAGGATCCAGCTGTCGATGGTGCCGAACGCGAGGTCGCCGGCCTCGGCGCGCTCTCGGGCACCGTCGACGTTGTCGAGGATCCACCGCACCTTCGGTCCGGCGAAATAGGTCGACAGCGGTAGTCCGGTGATCTCGCGGTAGCGGTCGGGCCCGGCGTCGCCGGCAAGCTCCTCGACGAGCCTGTCGGTGCGGGTGTCCTGCCAGACGATCGCGTTGTACACCGGTTTTCCGGTGGTGCGGTCCCACACCACCGTGGTCTCGCGCTGGTTCGTCAGGCCGATCGCCGCGACGTCGTTGCGTCGCAGATCCGCTTTGGCGAGTGCTGCGGCGCCCACTTCACGGGTGTTGAGCCACAGCTCTTCCGGGTCGTGTTCGACCCATCCCCACCGCGGGAGGAACTGGCGGTGTTCCTTCTGCGCGAGCGAGACGATGCGCCCGTCGTGGTCGAAGATGATGCACCGGCTGGACGTGGTGCCCTGGTCGATCGCCGCGATGAACTGGTTCACAGGTGATCCTCGGGTGAAGGGGACGGCTCGGTTCGGCAACGCTTCCGCTGCGCGCTGCGGGTCCGAAGCTACTACCCTTGATCGGGATACGTCGACGACTCACGGGAGCAGGTGCGGTGACCAACCAATCGGGTGTGCAACTCCTCGGACCGCAACAGCGCGCCGACGCCTGGCGTCGTCTCGCCACCGAACAGTTCGACGTCGTCGTCATCGGCGGTGGTGTCGTCGGGGCGGGAGCAGCGCTCGACGCCGCAACCCGGGGCCTGCGAGTCGCTCTCGTCGAGGCCCGCGACTTCGCGTCCGGCACGTCGAGCCGGTCGTCGAAGATGTTCCACGGCGGCCTGCGCTATCTCGAACAGCTCGAATTCGGTCTGGTGCGAGAAGCCTTGCGCGAGCGCGAACTCGCATTGACGACCCTGGCCCCGCACCTGGTCAGGCCGTTGAAGTTCCTCTTCCCGCTCACCCATCGGGTGTGGGAGCGGCCCTACGTCGCGGCGGGTATCTTCCTCTACGACCGTCTCGGCGGCGCGAAGTCCGTTCCGGCGCAGAAGCACCTGACCCGCTCGGGCGCCCTGCGGATGGTTCCCGGTCTCAAGCGCAATTCGCTCGTCGGCGGAATCCGCTACTACGACACGGTCGTCGACGACGCCCGGCACACCATGACCGTCGCGCGGACGGCCGCGCACTACGGTGCGGTGGTGCGTACGTCGACGCAGGTCGTCGGTTTCCTGCGCGAGGCCGACCGCGTGTCGGGTGTGCGGGTGCGCGACAGCGAGGACGGTTCGGTCACCGAGGTGCGGGCGCACGCGGTGATCAACGCAACCGGTGTGTGGACCGACGAGATCCAGTCGTTGTCGCGGCAGCGCGGCCGATTCCGGGTCCGCGCGTCGAAGGGCGTGCACATCGTCGTGCCCCGCGACCGGATCGTCAGCGATTCGGCGATCATCCTGCGTACCGAGAAGTCGGTGCTGTTCGTCATCCCGTGGGGCAACCACTGGATCATCGGCACCACCGACACCGACTGGAATCTCGACCTGGCGCACCCGGCAGCGACGAAGGCCGACATCGACTACATCCTCGACCACGTCAACCGCGTACTCGTCGTCCCGCTCACCCACGACGACATCGACGGTGTCTACGCTGGTCTGCGCCCGCTGCTGGCGGGGGAGAGCGACGAGACGTCCAAGCTCTCGCGTGAACACGCCGTCGCGCGGGTGGCGCCGGGGCTCGTGGCGATCGCCGGTGGCAAGTACACGACCTACCGCGTCATGGCCGAGGACGCCGTCGATCTCGCGGCCGAGGACATTCCGGCCCGGATCGCGTCGTCGATCACCGAGAAGGTGCCCCTCGTCGGGGCCGACGGGTACTTCGCGCTGGTCAACCAGACCATGCATCTCGCCGAGCAGTACGGTCTGCATCCCTACCGCGTCAAGCATCTGCTCGACCGCTACGGCTCCCTCGTCGAGGACGTGCTGAGCCTCGCGAAGGGCCGGCCCGAGTTGCTCGAACCGCTGACCGATGCCCCCCAGTACCTGCAGGTCGAGATGGTCTACGGCGCTGCGGCCGAAGGAGCCCTACATCTCGAGGACCTCCTGGCGCGCCGGACCCGGATCTCGATCGAATACCCGCACCGCGGGCTGCACTGTGCGGAGCAGACGGCCCGGCTGGTCGCTCCGGTCCTCGGCTGGGACGACGCGACGATCGACCGGGAGGTCGCGACCTACCGGGCGCGCGTCGAGGCGGAGATCGAGTCGCAGAACCGACCCGACGACGAATCCGCGGACGCGCTCCGGGCAGCGGCCCCGGAGGCCCGGCCGGAGATCCTCGAACCGGTGCCCATCACGTAGCCGCGGGCGGTTCGTGACGGGTGTCGGTGCGTGAGCACCGCCTTCTCGGCGGTCGGTGCGTGACACCGCCTTCGCGGCGGTCAGTGCGTGAGCACGACCTTCACGACGACCACGACCGTCGCGATCAGAGCCACCCCCACCGCGGCCGCCACGGTCCGGTGGGTCGGGCTGCGATTCTGTAACCGGCGCACGACGAATACGGTCGAGCCGATACGGATCAGCACGGCGACCTCGGCGAGGATGTGGGCCGTCCGGGGCTCGAGCCAGCCGACCCAGGCCGTGGCGAGCACGAGACAGGGCAATACCGCCGACGACAGGATGGGAACGGAGTCGCGGAGTTCCTCGATGCGTTCGCTGCGCGTGAGTTGAGCACCCGAACGAACGGACTGAGCGACCGACTCCGCGAAGACATGGGCGATGAACGTCGAGAGTGCGGTGCCGATCACGATCGCGATCCCGATGTACTCGGGCGAGGTCGTGATGGGGACGAGCGCGGCCAGCACCAGGATGTTGCCGTAGACGTAGGCGCTGATGCGGGAGGCCGCCGACTCCGGGGACAGAGGGCGGCGCCGTCCGGACGACAGGTACGAGGGCGTGGACACCTCGCTAGCGTGACACAGAACGCCCTCGTCGACGCCGCTACCGGAAGGGTGCGTCAGGGTGAAACAGAAGTGGGACGGTGGCGATCCGTCACCTTCGGGCTGAGCGCCCGACGGCGCGGCAGCGAACGTCAGGGCCGTGTGCCGGGCCGCCGAACTCACCGAACGGTACTTCTACGAGAGCTTCACCGACCGCGACACCTTCGTCCGCGAGATCTACGCCCACGTCGCCGACCGCGCCCGCGACGCGCTGACCGAGGCGGTACTGTCCGCCCCCACCCTCGGCCGGGCCGAGGCCGCGGTGCGGGCGTTCGTCGAGCTCATGGTCGACGACCCCGCGAAGGGACGCGTGCTCCTCCTCGCCCCGCTGCGCGAACCCACAATCAGTCGGCGCGGTATCGAACTCGCCCCGGCCTTCGTCGCGCTGGTCCGCGACCAACTACCCCCGGGTGGCGACGAGGGACAGCGCCACATGGTGGCCGTGGGTGCCGTCGGCGCCCTCACCAGCCTGTTCATGAGGTACCTCGAAGGCGACCTCGCCGTGTCGCGAGACACCCTCGTCCGGCACTGCGTCGCGCTCGTCGAGGACGCCGGCAGGGCGGCGTGTCTGCAGGGCGATCAGGGCGGGGATCCTTCCGGGCGCGGCTGACATCGCGGGCACCGGTAGACCACCCGCTCGGGATCGGTCGCGGTGCCGATCTCGCCGAACCGGATCGGGGTATGGCAGCGTCTGCACGGCTTCCCGCGACGCCCGTAGACCCACAGATTGTGGCCCGGACGACGGTCGCCGGTGGTGATACGGGTCGTCCGGTCGCGGTTCGCGACCAGCAACCGATGCGTGAGGTCGACCCACGCAGCGGGATCCCCGGCCTGCGCGACCGGGGTCCACGGATCGACGCCCCGCAGGAAGCACAATTCGGAGCGGTACACGTTCCCGACGCCGGCCATGATGCGCTGATCGAGCAGGGCCACCCCGATCGGACGGTCCGGGTCGCGCACGAGATTCGCCGCCGCACGCTCGGGATCCCAATCGGGACCGAGCAGATCCGGCCCGAGATGGCCCACGGCGTCGTCCTCCCGGTCACGGGCGAGCACCTCGACGATGCCGAGTTCGAAACCCACCGCCTGCACGTCCTCGGTGCCGAGCACGATGCGCGCCTTGTATCCGGGCTTGCGCCACCGTGTTCCGCGCGGATAGACGTGCCATTCGCCTTCCATCTTCAGGTGCGAATGGATCGAGACGTCGGCGACGCGGACGAGTAGGTGCTTGCCCCGCGAGACCACTTCGTCGACCGTGCACCCGGTGAAATCGGCCGTGGCGAAACGCGGAACACGGAAGTCCGTCTCTGTGAGCACCTTTCCCTCCAGTGCCGTTCGGAGGCGGTGCGCGGCGCGGAACACGGTGTCTCCCTCGGGCACGTCAGAACCTCAGCCGGTAGCCGCGCGGGGTCGCCGAGAATCCCGCTTCGGCAAGATATCCGGCGAACTCGTGCCCATGGATCGTCTCACCGTCGACCTTCTCGACGACGATCTTGTCGACACCACCGCGTTTGACGCTCGCAGCGAGCGACGCGCATGCGCTGCGCAACCGGCCCGGATCGTCGTCGAAGGTGAGCAGCGTGCGTCCGCCGCGTTCGACGAACAGCACGAGCGCCCCGTCGACGAGCACCACGAGTCCACCGGCCTTGCGGCCCGGCCGGTGCCGCGGCGCGTCGTCGTCGGCCGACGACTTCGGCCACGGCAGTGCCGCACCGTACGGGTTGGCCGGATCGCACGCCGCGAGGGTGACGGCCGCGGTCTCCGAGTGCCGGCCCTCGATCGAATCCGAGAACGACCGGAGACGGTCGACGACCGACGGTGTCGAGAACTGCGCTCCGCCCAGCGAATCGACGAAGTAACCGCGGCGGCACCGGCCCGTCTCCTCGAACCGGCTGAGCACCTTGTACATCGTCGCGAATCCGCCGGGCACACCCTCGCCGACGACGACACCGCGGGTGACCACACCGTACCGCTCGAGCAGCAGTTCGGCGGTGGTGTGTGCGCGGACCGTCGCGTCGGTCTCGCGTTCGGGCAGCATCGACCAGCGCCCGCTCACGGTCGGTGGCCCGGTGCGGCTCGGCAGCGTGGGCCGGGCCCGGTACATCCGGGCGCGCGGCGCCCGGCGCGGGGTGCGGTGGGCGGGCTTGGCACGGGAGGTGTCGCCGATCAGGGCGCGCAGCGGGGCGAGGGTGTCGCCCGCGATATGCCCGCTCCACACCAGCTCCCACAGGGCGTCGGCGACCGTCGTGTCGCTCGCCGTGGTGTGGAGGACGGTGACGGCGTCGACGAGTTGCCGGAAGAAGTACGCGCCGCCGCCCGAGAGCGACTCGAGGATCGCCCGGTGCACCGGCCCCAGCTCGATGTCGTCGACCGGAGCGAGGCTCGCCGGGGCCAGATCGGCCGGATGCAGTGCCACCCAGCCGTCCTTCCCGGAGATGGACCCGGCACCCGACCACAGGACCTCACCGGTCGTGGTGAGTTCGTCGAGCATCGTCGGGGTGTAGTCGCGCACGCGGGGAGCGAGGATCAGCGGTTCGAGGGCACTCGCGGGCACCGGTACCCCGGCGAGTTGTTCGACGACGGTGAGGACACCGTCGATGCCGTAGAGCGCACTCGTGCCCGGGCCGGTGCCGAGGTGGTGCCAGTCGGGCAGGAATCGTCCGAGGGTCGTGGTGCTGACGGGTTCGACGTCCTGCCGGGCGGCTGCGAGCGACCGGCGCCGCAGCCTTCGGAGCACCTCCGTGTCGCACCATTCCGATCCGCTCGCACCCGGGCGGAATTCGCCTGCCGTGACGCGCTTCTCGGACGCGAGCCGGCCGAGGACGGATTCGACGACCGCCGTGCCCAGTCCGAACCGGGCGGCAGCCTGCGCGGTGGTGAACGGGCCGTGGGTGCGGGCGTGCCGGGCGATCAGATCGCCGAGCGGGTCGGGGACCGGTTCGACGAACACCGTCGGGACCCCGATCGGCAGGGGCACGCCCAGCGCGTCGCGCAGACGTGAGGCGTCCTCGACCGCCGCCCATCGGTGCTCACCCGCGTACGAGACACGCAACGCGCGGCGTTGCGCTTCGAGATCCTCGATCCAGGACGTCGGGTCGTCGGTGGTGCGCTCGCGCAGCTCGGCCTCGGTGAGCGGACCGAGCAGACGCAGCAGATCGGCGACGCCCTCGGCGTCGCGTGCGCGTCGCTGCGGGGTCAGGCGTTGCAGTTCGTGCTCGGCCTCGGTGATGACGTCGGCGTCGAGCAGTTCGCGCAGCTCGACCCGGCCGAGAAGTTCGGCGAGCAGCGTCGAGTCGAGCGACAGTGCCGCGGCCCGACGTTCGGCGAGCGGGCTGTCGCCCTCGTACAGGAACTCACCCACATAGGAGAACAGCAGCGACGTCGCGAACGGTGAGGCCGTGGGGGTCTCGACCTCCACCAGCCGGATCTTGCGCTGGGCGATGCTGCCGAGCAGGTCGCGCAGAGCAGGCAGGTCGTAGACGTCCTGCAGGCACTCGCGCACCGTCTCGAGCAGGATCGGGAAGTCGGGAAAGCGGCGAGCGACGTCGAGCAGTTGCGCCGATCGTTGGCGCTGCTGCCACAGCGGGGCGCGCTTGCCCGGGTTGCGGCGGGGCAGGAGCAGGGCCCGCGCCGCGCACTCCCGGAAGCGGGACGCGAACAACGCGGAGCCGCCGACCTGTTCGGTGACGATGTCGTCGATCTCCTCGGTGTCGAAGACGAAGATCTCCGAGCCGGGCGGGGCGTCGTCGGTGTCGGGCAGTCGGACGATGATGCCGTCGTCGGACGGGGTGGGGTGCGATTCGATGCCGTAGCGTTCGAGCAGCCGCGCGCCCACCGCGAGCGCCCACGGCGCGTGCACTCGCAACCCGAACGGCGAGTGCAGCACCAGCCGCCAGTCGCCGAGTTCGTCGCGGAACCGTTCGACGACGAGTGTTCGGTCGGTGGGCAGGTGACCGGTGGCGGTGCGCTGCTCGTCGAGCAGACGGATGAGATTTCCGGTGGCGTAGTCGTCGAGACCACCTTTGCGGCAGCGGGTCTCGGCGTCCTCCGGCGAGGCGTGGCCCATCTCGCGCAGGAATGCGCCGAGCGCGGCACCGAGTTCGGCGGGTCGACCCTGACTGTCGCCGTGCCAGAAGGGCAACCGGCCGGGCCGGCCGTAGGCGGGGGAGACCAGCACTCGGTCGAAGGTGATCTCCTCGATCCGCCAGCTGGTGGCACCGAGCGCGAAGACGTCACCCACTCGCGACTCGTAGACCATCTCCTCGTCGAGTTCGCCCACCCGCGTGTTCTTCTCGCCGACCATGTACACGGTGAACAGGCCGCGGTCGGGGATCGTGCCGCCGGAGGTGACGGCGAGCCGTTGGGCGCCGGGCCTGCCGATGAGGGTGCCGGCCGTGCGGTCCCATACCACCCGGGGACGGAGCTCGGCGAACTCGTCGGACGGATAGCGGCCGGCGAGCAGGTCGAGGACGGATTCGTAGACTCCGCGGGAGAGCGTCGCGAACGATCCGCTGCGCCGCACCGTGTCGAACCAGTCGTCGACGTCGACGGGTTCGAGGGCCGTGGCCGCGACCGTCTGCTGGGCGAGCACGTCCAGTGGATTCGCCGGGACCTGCAGCGCCTCGATGTGTCCCTCGACCATCCGCTCGACGGTCACCGCGCAGTGCACGAGATCGGTGCGGTGCTTGGGGAACAGCACGCCGCGCGAGGTCTCGCCCACCTGGTGCCCGGCGCGACCGACGCGCTGCAGACCGCTGGCCACCGAGGGCGGAGCCTCGACCTGGATCACGAGATCGACCGCACCCATGTCGATGCCGAGTTCGAGACTCGACGTCGCCACCACGCACCGCAACCGGCCCGACTTGAGATCGTCCTCGATCAGAGCGCGCTGGTCCTTGCTCACCGACCCGTGGTGGGCGCGGGCGAGCACGGGTGCAGCGCCGGCGGTGGTCTCGGTGGGCGATCCGAGCTGCGAAGGCGGTGCGCCCTCGCGGTCCACCTGCTCGCCGAGGCGTTCGGCCTGGATCTCGTTGAGCCGGGCGGTGAGACGTTCGGACAGTCGCCGGGAATTGGCGAACACGATCGTCGACCGGTGCTCGGTGATGAGATCGACGATCTGCTCCTCGACGTGCGGCCAGATCGACCCGGCCTGCGGTGTGGGTGAGAACGATTCCTCGTCGGGCTCGGAAACCCCGAGTTCGGTCATGTCCTCGACCGGTACGCGCACCGCGAGATCCCACGTCTTCGCCGAGGGCGGCGCGACGATCCGGATGGGGGCGGAACCGGCGAGGAACCGACCGACCTCCTCGTGCGGTCGCACGGTGGCCGACAACCCGATGCGTTGGGCCGGCGCGCGCAGGAGCTGGTCGAGACGCTCGAGCGACAGCGCGAGATGCGCCCCGCGTTTCGTCCCCGCCACCGCGTGGACCTCGTCGACGATCACCGTCTCGACACCGACGAGGTTCTCCCGCGCGGACGAGGTGAGCATGAGGAAGAGCGACTCGGGCGTCGTGATGAGGATGTCCGGTGGCGTGCGCGCCATGGCGCGACGATCGGCCTGGGAGGTGTCGCCGGAACGCACACCGACGGTGATGTCGGGTGGCGTCAGACCGAGCCGTTTCGCGGTCTGGGTGATGCCGACGAGCGGAGACCGCAGGTTGCGCTCGACGTCGACGGCGAGGGCCTTGAGCGGCGAGACGTACAGCACGCGGGTGCGGTGCTCGCGCGCGGCGTGCTCGTCGGCCGGGGTGGACGAGAGCCGGTCGAGCGACCACAGGAACGCCGACAGGGTCTTGCCCGAGCCGGTGGGGGCGACGACGAGCGTGTGGGCTCCCGAGGAGATCGAATCCCACGCGCCGAGCTGGGCCGGGGTCGGGGACTCGAACGCCCCGGCGAACCACGCCCGGGTCGGCGCGGAGAAACGATCGAGGATGTCGGTCACCATCCCATCGTCTACCCGCCGACCGACACACTCAGTCGCCGCACGTGAACCCACTCAGTCGCCGCACGTGAACCCGCTCAGTCGTCGTACGCGAACCGGGCGATCTGCCGGCAGTGATCGTCGGCCCAGGAGTTGCGGCCGCCGCGCATCAGTTCCGTCACGAGCGCCCGCGCCGGGGCCCGCCACGGCAGCGCCTCGAACTGCTCCCGCGCGGCGGGTTCGTCGCTCCACACCACGGACACCACGGAGCCCTCGTCGATGAAGGAGAGGCCGGGGGAGTCCGCCGCGAGCTGCTCGCGGGTCGAACCCGACGCCTTCTCCAGCTCGGCCCCCGACACACGGACGTAGCCGGCGAGGCTCCGCTGCCCGTCGGAGAGGTCGAGGAACATCCCTGCGACCGCCATGTTGCCGGCGTGCACCGACACCAGCGGCTTCCGCGGGTCGTCCGGCTCGCCGGCGGGAAGACACACGACGGACCAGTACTCGCATTCGCTCATGCGGGCGTTGGGCACGATCGACGACACGACGTCGCGGAGCCAGGCCGTGACGGAGCCGAACTCGGGATACTGTTCGAGCTCGCGGTACTTGGTCTCGCGCAGCGGCAGGGCGGTCGTTGACGGGGGCACACGGGTGTTCACGCGACGATTATGACCGCAGCCGATGTGGTGTGGGTCATCAGATCACCACGCCGGGATTCAGGATCGCGTTCGGGTCGAGCGCGGCTTTGATCCGCTCGGTCAACGCCATCACGTCCGGTCCCACCTGATCGGGTAGCCAGGCCTTCTTGAGCCGGCCGACACCGTGTTCACCGGTGATGGTGCCGCCGAGTTCGATCGCGAGATCCATGATCTTCCCGAAGACCGTCTGCGCCCGCGCCGTCATGTCCTCGTCGGCGGGGTCGTAGACGATCAGCGGGTGGGTGTTGCCGTCCCCGGCGTGGGCGATCACGGCGACGGTGACGTCGTGTCGGGTTGCGAGATCGGCGATTCTGCTCACCAGTTCCGGCAGTGCCGGGATCGGCACCCCGACGTCCTCGAGCAACAGGCTGCCGGTGCGCTCGACGGCCGGGATCGCCATGCGGCGGGCGACGGTGAACGCCTCACCCTCCTCGGGGTCGTCGGTCGCGAAGACGTCGTCGGCGCCGGCCTCGCGGCAGGCCCGCACCATGATCTCGATCTCCTCCGCGGCCGCGTTGCCGGGTGCGTCGGAGCGTGCGATGAGCATGGCCTCGGCGGTGCGGTCGAGTCCCATGCGCAGCATGTCCTCCACCGCCCCGATCGACGCCCTGTCCATGAATTCGAGCATCGCCGGTCGCAGGACCGCGGTGATCGCGACGACCGCGTCGGCGGCGGCCTGCACGGTGGCGAAGGTCGCGACCATCGTGGACGCCGGTGGCGGCGGTGGGACGAGGCGCAAGGTCACCTCGGTGATGACCCCGAGAGTGCCCTCGCTGCCGACGAACAGCTTCGTCAGCGACAGGCCCGCGACGTCCTTGACCCGCGGACCGCCGAGCCGCACCGCGGTACCGTCGGCGAGGACCACCTCGAGTCCGAGCACGTAGTCGGTCGTCACCCCGTACTTCACGCAGCACAGCCCACCGGCATTGGTGGCCGCGTTGCCGCCGATCGTGCAGATCTCGAACGACGACGGATCCGGTGGATACCAGAGTCCGTGTTCGGCCGCGGCCTGCTTCACCTCGACGTTGAGCAGACCGGGCTGGACGACGGCGGTGCGGGTCGCGGTGTCGACGGTGATCGCCCGCATCTTCTCGGTGCTCAGCACGATGCCGTCGGCGAGCCCGCCCGACCCGCCGGACAGGCTCGTGCCGGCACCCCGGGGTACCACCGGCACCTTGTGGGTGTTCGCCCACCGCAGCGTCGCCTGTACGTCGGCGGTGGATGTGGCCCGTACGAGCGCGAGGGGAACCGCGGCGTCCGGGTCCTGCGCCCGGTCCTGCCGGTAGCCGGCGAGGATGTCGGGATCGATGATCAGTGCGCCGGCGGGCAGCTGCCCGCGGAGTTCGTCGAGCAGGTTCCCTGGATACACGCCCCAGGTCTACCACAGGATGTGTCACAGGCCACAGATCCTCTGATTGGGTGAAGTGTCGTCGGGTACCCCTTCCGCAGGACACGGAAAGGAGAAGACGATGCCGAGTCCGTCGATCAAGAACGAGAAGATGTACGAGGACCTGCGCGAGGACGGTGCCTCCAAGGAGAAGGCGGCCCGGATCTCCAACGCGGCTGCGAACGAGGGTAAGTCGCAGGTCGGGAAGAAGGGTGGCAAGTCCGGCTCCTACGACGACTGGACGGTCGACGACCTGAAGAAGCGTGCGAAGGAACTGGGCATGACCGGTTACTCCGACATGAAGAAGGACGAACTCGTCGACGCACTGCGCAACCATTAGCCGCCCGGACCCCCGAGTTCGGGATCAGCCGAATTCGACACCCTGGGCGAGCGGCAGCTCCGTCGAGTAGTTGACGGTGTTAGTCGCCCGCCGCATGTACGCCTTCCACGCATCCGATCCGGATTCGCGCCCGCCGCCGGTGTGCTTCTCCCCGCCGAAGGCGCCGCCGATCTCGGCCCCCGAGGTGCCGATATTGACATTCGCGATGCCGCAGTCGGATCGGGCGAGGAACAATTCGGCCTCGCGCTGGTCGAGCGTGAATATCGCCGACGACAGGCCCTGCGGTACACCGTTGTGCAAGGCGATCGCCTCGTCGAGGTCGTCGTAGTCGAGGACGTACAGGATCGGGGCGAAGGTCTCCTCGCGCACCACCTCGGTCTGCGCCGGCATCCGGACCAGTGCGGGGGAGACGTACACGCCACCACCGGTGACCTCCACCCGTTCGCCGCCGACGACGAGCGTGCCCCCGTCGGTCTGCGCGCGGTCGAGCGCCGCGGTCATCGCCTCGTAGGACCGTTCGGAGATGAGCGGACCCACGAGGACACCCTCGTCCAGCGGATTCCCCACCCGCAGACGCGAGTACGCCTTCGCGATGCGCTCGACGAACTCGTCGGCGATCGATCGGTGCACGATCAGCCGGCGCAGGCTGGTGCAGCGCTGGCCCGCCGTGCCGGCTGCGGCGAACACGACGCCCCGGACGGCGAGGTCCTGATCGGCGGACGGAGCGACGATCGCCGCGTTGTTGCCGCCGAGTTCGAGCAGGCAGCGACCGAACCTCGCCGCGACCCGCGGCCCGACGATCCGCCCCATCCGGGTGGAGCCGGTCGCACTCACCAGGGCGATACGGGGATCGTCGACGAGCGCCTCACCCACCCTGTGGTCGCCGAGGAGCAGGTGATGGAGACCGCCGGGGGCGCCGACGTCGGCGGCGGCGCGGCGCAGCAGCGCGTCGCAGGCGAGGGCGGTGAGCGGGGTGGTCTCCGACGGTTTCCACACCACCGGGTCGCCGCACACCAGCGCGATCGCGGTGTTCCACGACCACACCGCCACGGGAAAGTTGAACGCGGAGATCACGCCCACCACGCCGAGCGGATGCCAGATCTCCATGAGCCGGTGCCCGGGCCGCTCGGACGGCATCGTCCGCCCGTAGAGCTGTCGCGACAGACCGACGGCGAACTCACAGACGTCGATCATCTCCTGCACCTCGCCCGCGGCCTCCGACGGGATCTTCCCCGCCTCCAGGGTGACGAGCTCGGCGAGATGCCGCTTGTGCTCGACGAGCAGTTCGCCGAGCCGTCGCACCACGCGGCCGCGCACCGGGGCGGGGACGTGGCGCCACTGCTCGAAGGCCCGTGCCGCCGCGGTGATCGTCGCATCGACCTCGGTGGCCGAGTGGACGGGTACGTGCCCGAGCACGCTGCCGTCGATCGGGCTGGTCACCGCGAGTGTCACGCCGGCGGGCAGGGCGCTGTCGGGCACGGCGTCGGCGCCGCACTGCCTCAGCGCGGTCGCCGCGCGGTCGGCGAGATCGGTGGTCGCATTCATCGGTGAGCTCCTTTGCTGCTCGGATACCCTGCGCTGGTGCCCGAATCCTCGAGAAACGACTCGTCGAAGGAGTCGCTGGACGACATCGATCGGATGTTGCTGCGCGAACTGGTCGCCGACGGTCGCGCGACACTCGCGGCGCTCGCCGAGAAGGCAGGGCTGTCCGTCTCGGCCGTGCAGTCGCGGGTGCGCCGGCTCGAAGCGCGCAGCGTGATCCGCGGATACAGTGCGCGCGTCGATCCCGAAGCGCTCGGGCTGATGCTGTCGGCGTTCGTGGCGATCACCCCTCTCGATCCGTCGCAACCCGACGACGCGCCGGCCCGCCTCCGGCACATCTCCGCGATCGAATCGTGTCATTCGGTGGCAGGCGACGAAAGCTACATCCTCCTCGTGCGTGTCGAGTCTCCTCGCGCTCTCGAGCGGTTGCTGCAGGAGATCCGGGCGACCGCCGATGTCGCCACCCGCAGCACCGTCGTTCTGCAAACATTTTACGAACGATAGGCCTCTGCGCCGTAAATGTTGCTGTGATACCGGGTTTGTACCGTTGAGTTTCGCGTACGGTGGGGTTATGAGCACTGCATTCCGAAACCCGGACGGTGCCGAGAATCTCGCCCCCGACCGGGTACACAGCATCCTCGGCCGGCACATGCTCGCCGACGGTTTCGACCTCGTCCTCGATCTCGACCGCTCCCGCGGAGTCCGCCTCGTCGACGCCCGGGACGGAACGACCTATCTCGACATGTTCGGGTTCTTCGCGTCGTCCACGCTCGGGATGAACCATCCCGCGCTGACCGATCCGGAGGCAGCGCACGAACTCGGCGCCGTCGCGGCGAACAAGCCCAGCAACTCCGACATCTACACCGTGCCCATGGCACGCTTCGTCGAGACCTTCGTGCGCGTCCTCGGCGACCCGGCGCTCCCGCACCTGTTCTTCGTCGACGGCGGCGGGCTCGCCGTGGAGAACGCGCTCAAGGTGGCGTTCGACTGGAAGAGCCGCCTCAACGAGTCCCGCGGTCTGTCCGCCCACCCGGGCGGTTCGGTGCTGCACCTGACCGGGGCCTTCCACGGCCGCACCGGGTACACCCTGTCGCTGACCAACACCGATCCGGTCAAGACCGATCGGTTCCCCAGGTTCGAATGGCCGCGGATCGACGCGCCCTATCTTGTCGAGGGCCGTGATGTCGCCGCGGCCGAGGAGAAGGCCCTCGAGCAGGCCCGACGAGCCTTCGCCGAACGCGCCCACGACATCGCATGCTTCATCGCCGAACCGATCCAGGGGGAAGGCGGCGACCACCACTTCCGTCCCGAGTTCTTCCGGGCGATCGCGCAGCTGTGCCGGGAGAACGACGCCCTGCTGATCTTCGACGAGGTGCAGACCGGCGCCGGCACGACCGGCACCGCATGGGCCTACCAGCAGCTCGGCGTCACCCCCGACATCGTCGCCTTCGGCAAGAAGACTCAGGTGTGCGGGATCATGGCCGGCGAACGTATCGACGAGGTGCCCGACAACGTGTTCGCCGTGAGTTCGCGGATCAACTCGACGTGGGGCGGCAATCTCACCGACATGGTGCGGGCCCGTCGCATCCTCGAGGTCGTCGAGCACGACCGGCTGATCGACCGCGCCCGGTTGAGCGGAGCGCACCTGCTGTCGGGGTTGCAGCAGATCGCCGCGCGACGACCGGTCGTCACCGAGCCGCGGGGACGCGGACTGATGTGCGCGGTCGATCTCCCGACTCCGGAGATCCGCGACGAGGTGCTGAGACGGCTGTACCGCGACGAGCACGTCCTCGTGATCGGGACGGGCACGCGCGGCATCCGCTTCCGGCCGCCGCTGATCGTCACCACCCACGAGCTCGACGAGGCCCTCGACGCGCTCGACAGGGTGACCTCGCAGTACGAATGACGGGGCGGGTCCCCCTGTTCGGGGCCGCACGGCGGTAGCTTGTCGGATATGGCCGATGCACTGGACGAGACCGTAACCGGCGGCGAATCCTTCGCGATTCCGTCGCTGGTCAACCTGAGGGACATCGGCGGTTGCCGGAGTTCGTTCGGCGGCGTGGTCCGCACCGGGGTGGTCTTCCGCTCCACGGACCTCAGCCGCCTGACCGACACCGACGTCGAGACCCTCGAGGCCCTGAGCATCGCGACGGTTTTCGACCTGCGCACGCTCGAGGAACAGCAGCGCCGTCCCGATCGTGTCCCCGACGGTGCCCGGCACCTCGGGCTCGACGTCCTCGCCGACCGGCAGAGCGGATCGATCGCGGCCGCGCTGCCGGAACTCGTATCCAACCCGGAGCTGGTGGCGCAGACACTCGGGGACGGTCGTGCTGTCGAGTACCTGCGGCAGAGCTACCGCGAGTTCGTCACGTTGCCGAGTGCCGTGGCGTCGTACCGGACCCTGGCGAGCACCGTCGCCCACGGAGACGTTCCAGGGCTCGTGCACTGCAGTGCCGGCAAGGACCGCACCGGCTGGGCGGCGGCCTCGCTGCTCCTGTTCGCCGGCGCCGACCAGGAAGCCGTCTTCGCCGACTACCTGCGCACGAACGACGAACTGCTCCCGCATTTCGACGACTTCTTCGCCCGGTTCGCATCGCTCGGCGGCGATCCGGAACTGATCACCCCCCTGCTCGGTGTGCGTCGCGAGTACCTCGAGGTGGCGATCGAGGAGGCGCTGTCGCGCTACGGAACCATCGAGCAGTACTTCGCTGCCGGACTCGGTCTCGACGACGACACCCTGCAGTCCCTGCGGATCCGGCTCGTCGATTCGAACGTGACCGCCTGACCGTCACCTCGGCGCCGGCGTGCTCAGGGTCGGCACGGGGACCGGACCGTAGCGTCGCCACCGCGGTCCGGGTGCGTAGGAGCGCAGCTCGTCGACTCGGCGTGCGACAGCGTCGGGATCGGCGAGTTCGGCACGGGCGTCGGGGTCGCGGAGATAGTGGTCGAGCACGGCGTCGAGGAGTTCGGGAGCGATCTCGAACCGGCGCCGGTCGATGCGGGCAGTGTGCCCGGGGCGGCGCCGGGATGAGGGACGTAGGTCGCCGTCCTTGCGGTCGTCGATGATCCGCCACGGCAGTGGAACCCGCGAACTCGTGGTGGCGCCACGCGCCGGTAGGGCCGGCACGACGACATAGAGGGGATCGGCCAGTACTCCGGACGCCGTTGCCTCCCAGGGGATCCAGGTGTCCGTGGCGTGATCGCTGAAGCGGATTCCCTCGGCGGAGAGTGTGATGTAACCGGGGCGTAGTTTGTGTCGGACGATGAGGAAGCAGTAGCCGACCTGCCACGCGCAGGCGAGGACGGCCAGGACGACGTTGATGTCCAGCCGCTGTTCGTCGGGCTCGCCCGTCAGCCAGATGAGCCCGAGGAGCATGAGCGTGAACGCTCCGATCTGGACGAAAGCGATCCGGAACACCCAGGACGACTGCCGCAGAACCAGCGCCGGTGCCGTGGATCCGGTGTCCGCCGTGATGTGGTCCGCCTTCGTGCGAGGGCTGTACATGAGGAAGCCGAGCACCGGATACATGAGGATCGTGGCGCTCAGCGCCAGGATCACCGGCCAGCCCCTGGGCAGTTCGAGGGGAGCCCCCTGTGCTGCCTGCTCGATCAACACTGCCGGGACGAGCAGCAGGAAGACGAGACCGACGATTCCGGTCCCGAGAACGACGAAAGGGGCACGCGAGTCGCCGTAGGTGCGGAGACCGTGGTCGTCAGAAGATGGCATCGAATGCTCCTCGTCCCAGCCTGGCCAATCCTCCGATGGAGGCACCGGCGAGTTCTTTGGTTGCGCTTGCAGCACTTCCGACTTCGGCCAGGCCAGCGCTGAAGGATCCACCGATCGATTTCGTGCTCGACTCGTAGAGATTGTCGACCGCGCCGGAGGTGAAGATTCCGGTGACCGTCCCTGCTGCTGCGCCGACCACCGCTCCGAACGCCGTGCCGGCGCCCGGAACGATCGACCCGACCATCGCACCTGCCGCGGAACCGGCGGCTATCGATGCTCCGAGACCGAGGCCGTTGGATACCACGGCCTGTTCGAGGGACTCACCACCCGCGAAATAGTCGAGCCCGACACCGGCGACGAGACCTATGGTCCCCGCGGCCCGGCCGGCGGTCCGGGACATCGATGCCATGTCGTCGAGGCGTCCGGTGGTCGCCACCAGATCGTCGAGTGGTTCCCGCGCAGAACCGAACAGACGTCGTAACTCGTCGTAGGGTGTGTCCGGCGAAAGCGAGAGAAATCGCTCCATCTCACGGATCGCCTCGGTCTGGAGGTGCTGCTGCATGGTGAGGAGGTCCGCGATCCTGCCTTGCAGGTTCTTGTCGACGTAGTCGAGCGCGGTGCTCACGAGGAAGGACGCGGACCACGGGTGTCCGGTCCAGGTGTTCGTGGCGGTTGCGACTGCGACGGACCAGCGAGCGTGCACCGCCTCGGCGGCGTCACTCGCTTCTTGATATGCCGAGGTCCTCCGGAAAGCGGCTTCGTCGTCACCCGGGGGAGGATTACCGATCGTGTTGCATACGACCGGCAATCCCGCGGCCAAGGCACGAGCGCGGATGTCGGCCATGTCGGACAGGGCGCGCGACAGTTCGCCCGCCAGGCCCGCGAAGACATCGGCGGTCTTCGATGTCCGCGCGTGGAAATCGTCGATGGCGTGGACGTGCTCGCTCGACCTGCCGAGATAGGTCTCGGAAGCGTCGCCCTCCCAAGCGTCGTCGGCGATGCGGCGCGCCCGGGCCGCGGCGTCGGCGACGTTCCCGATCGTGGTGCCCAGCGTCGTGCGGATCCAGTCCTCGACCCGTCGGATATCGGTGGGGTTGCCGGCGATGAAGGTGTCGATCGGCACGGTCACTCCGACCAGGTCCGGACGAGCGCGGCGGCGGCCTCGTCGTCGGCTTCCCGGTACGTCTGCGCTGTGGTCGTCAGCAGGCCACCCGTTCCGCCGAGCACCTCGACCATGCCGGCGAGGTCGGTGACGATCTGCGCCAGCATGCCGGTGAGCGGACCGGTCGCGAGACCCGCGTCCACACTCGTGGGGCAGGTGTCGACGAGATCCGCGGTGTCGGTGGCCGCACCCGTGTAGATGCCTGCGGCCCGATCGAGTTCGTCGGGATCGACGTACAGGCTCATCTCGCGTCTCCGGAGGCCGGGTGCCGACGTTCCGCTTCGGGTATCGGGACGTCGAGCAGCAGCGAATCCCACGGCTGTGCCTCCCGCAGTCGCGGGAGCATGTGCGTGGGCAGCACCAGCCACGGTTGCCCGGCGCCGCAACAGGAGTGGAGACGGTCGAGAGCCGTGTAGGCGAGCAGCGCGATGCGGCCGTCGCTGAGATACCGATAGTCGACGGTGGCATCGGCCGGATCCGGGACCGCTTCCGCGCAAGGTAGATAGAGATACGGCGGGAGCACCGTCGGTAGTGCGTCCGCGACCTGTTCCTGCGACATTCGTTCCCCCGTGAACAGCCTGTCCGATCCCCCGTCGGACTGTCGGCGCAGAGGAGGCTACCAGCATCAGGGTTTGTGACGAATCACGGGTTGATGCTTACGGTTTCGACCGCGTGCGAGAACGTGAGCCGACGACCGCCGCGACGGCGAGACCGATCGCGACACCGGCAAGGTCGGCGCACCAGTCCCAGAACGACCCGGAGCGCCGGACCGCGACGGTGGCCTGGAGGATCTCCGTCAGCACGCCGTAGAGACCCAGCCACACCACGGTGACGACGGGGGAGATCCGTGCGTAGCGGGAACACAGCGCGAGGGCCACGAACATCAACGCGTGCGTGACCTTGTCGGCATGGGGAGGACCGCTCGGCACGGTACCGCCGGGAGAGAGCAGCATCGCGGTGATGACGACGCCCGCGAGGATCAGGGGCAGAGCGCGGTGCCGGAGGAGCGTGGACGGCACGGTTCAGGCGTTCTTCTTCTCACCACGGTGAGTGTCGGCGTCGTCGGTGCTGTGCCCGTCCCGATCGCGACCGGCGAACAGGACGATGCCCACGGCGGGGATCAGCAGGAAGAACAACCACGTGTCGAAGGTGAAGAACAGCACGAGCGCGACCAGCGGCGTCAGGCCCATCACGACCTCGCGCCACCGCTCGGGATCCCTCTTCGGGATGATCACCGGAAGATCGTCCCGGGTCGTGGCCGAGCTATCGGTGAGGTGGGCGGGCAGGTCGGTGAACAGCACGTCGAGATCACCGCGCGTCCCGGCCGCCGACGCCATCGCGCTGCGTTCGTCGAACTCCGACAGCGTCAGCCGGCCGAGCGCGAAGTGCTCGCCGAGCAGGTCGAGAGCCTCACTGCGTTCTGCGTTGCCGATCCGGACGTCGGGGTGTTCGGGCATGCCGGCCACACTAACCTGTGCCGTCGGACCGGCAACAGCCACGGGCACCTCTCGAAGAGCTGTGATATCCGCTACAGGATCTCTGCAACAGCAGAAGGACGCGGCCGGGTACCGCGAGGTCAGGACGGCCCGCGGCCCTCGCCGAGGAGCCGGTAGGCCCGGCGACCCGCGACGAACAGCACACCGAAGGCGATGAGCAGCGCGATCGGGTGCCGGAAGACGACGACCACGAGCAGCGCGACCAGGATGAACGGAACCAACGTGAGCAGCTGTTCCGCCAGATCGCGTGGCCCGGTGGTGGCCATCGCGGCCGGCGCCGAGGGCAGGTCGGCGAACAAGGGGATCAGGTCGCCACGCACCGTGGCCTGCGTGGCGAGTGCGACCCGCTCGTCGAATTCCGCCAGGCTGAGACGGCCCGCGGCGAAGTGCTCGCCGAGCAGCGCTACGGCTTCTTCACGCTCGGCGGTGCCGATGCGGATGTCGGGGCGGTCGGCCATGACTCCAGGCTAGTGGTTTTTCGCGCGCATGAGCCGGTCACGGGGGCCCGATACGGCGAGGTCCCCCGCATCGTGAGCGATGCGGGGGACCGTCGGCCGTACTGCTCGAGCGTTGCTCGGGCGGGGTCCTACTTGATCTCGGTGAGCACGGTGCCCTGGGTGACCGCGGCACCCGGCTCGACCGCGAGGCCGGTGACGACGCCCGCCTTGTGGGCGTTGACCGGGTTCTCCATCTTCATGGCCTCGAGCACGGCGATGAGCTCGCCCTCGGCGACCTCCTGGCCCTCGGCAACCGCGACCTTGACGACGGTGCCCTGCATGGGTGCGGTCACCGCGTCGCCCGACGCCTTGCCGGCGCCGCCGCCACCGCGCTTGCGGGGCTTCGGCTTCTTGCGGATCACGCCGGCGCCGCCGCCGTTACCGCCGAGCGAGAACTGCCCGGGCAGCGACACCTCGACGCGGCGTCCGCCGACCTCGACGACGACGTTCTGCCGCGGCAGGGCCTCGTCCTCGTCCTCGATCGGGGCACCACCGGTGTACGGCTCGATGGTGTTCTCCCACTCGTTCTCGATCCACTTGGTGTAGACGTCGAACTTCTCGCCGTCGCCCACGAACGCCGGGTTCTCGACGATGTGGCGGTGGAACGGGATGACCGTGGCCAGGCCCTCGACCTCGAACTCGGCCAGCGCGCGGGCAGCACGCTGCAGCGCCTGCTCGCGGGTCTCACCGGTGACGATCAGCTTGGCGAGCATCGAGTCGAACTGACCGCCGATGACGTCGCCGGCGACGACACCCGAATCGACACGCACGCCGGGGCCCGTGGGCTCCTTGTAGACGGTGATCGGGCCGGGAGCGGGGAGGAAGCCGCGACCGGCGTCCTCACCGTTGATGCGGAACTCGAAGGAGTGGCCGCGCGGGGTCGGGTCCTCGGTGAGCTCGAGCTTCTCGCCGTTGGCGATGCGGAACTGCTGACGCACGAGGTCGATGCCGGCGGTCTCCTCGGTGACCGGGTGCTCGACCTGCAGGCGGGTGTTGACCTCGAGGAAGGAGACGGTGTCGCCCTGCACGAGGTACTCGACCGTGCCGGCGCCGTAGTAACCGGCCTCGCGGCAGATGGCCTTGGCGGAGTCGTGGATGCGCTTGCGCTGCTCGTCGGTCAGGAACGGCGCGGGGGCCTCCTCGACGAGCTTCTGGAAGCGGCGCTGCAGCGAGCAGTCGCGAGTGCCGGCGACGATGACGTTGCCGTGCTGGTCGGCGATGACCTGGGCCTCGACGTGGCGGGCCTTGTCGAGGTACTGCTCGACGAAGCACTCGCCGCGACCGAAGGCGGCGACGGCCTCACGGGTGGCCGACTCGAACAGTTCGGGGATCTCCTCGATGGTCTGCGCGACCTTCATGCCGCGTCCACCACCGCCGAAGGCGGCTTTGATCGCGACCGGCACGCCGTACTTCTCGGCGAACTCGACGACCTCGTCGGCGTTCTTGACCGGGTCCTTGGTGCCGGCCGCCATCGGAGCCTTGGCGCGCTCGGCGATGTGGCGGGCGGTGACCTTGTCGCCGAGGTCGCGGATGGACTGCGGCGAGGGGCCGATCCAGATGAGGCCGGCGTCGATCACGGCCTGGGCGAAGTCGGCGTTCTCGGAGAGGAAGCCGTAGCCGGGGTGGATGGCGTCGGCGCCGGACTTGGCCGCGGCGTCGAGGATCTTGTCGAACACCAGGTAGGACTCGGCCGAGGTGTTGCCGCCCAGTGCGAACGCCTCGTCGGCGAGCTTCACGAACTGTGCGTCTGCGTCCGGTTCGGCGTAGACGGCGACACTGCCGTAGCCTGCGTCCTTGGCGGCTCGGATGACCCGCACAGCGATTTCGCCGCGATTCGCGACGAGCACCTTCGTGATCTGCGCGCTGGCATGACTGGGCACGGAGCCTCCTGTTGATCGATCGTTAGGTTATTTCCGTCGACGGGCAGTCTAAGCGCCATTCGGATCGACGATGTAACCGGATGCCCGTATACATTACGGCGGCCGTTCGAGCGCACAATGCTACTCACCGGTAGGTGGGACTGCCGCCGTTTCCGGCCGTGCGATCCACGGTCCACCCACCGCGACCTCGTGCATCAGTTCGCGGGTGCGCGTCAGAAGGCTCGGGACGTTCTTGTCCGCGACCGTATTGTCTGGAAATCGCGCCGACATGTTCACACCCTCGGGCGTGCGGTTGATCCAGACGTAGACGTCGTGGGTGAAGCTGCGGCTGCGCAGCGCCTGAGCGTTCCATTCGGGCCACTGGGCGGCCATCGGTACGAACCGCACGTCCATGTACGAGACGACGAAACGTGGACGGATGGGCACGCCGAGGAGTTCGCCCACCCGCGCGAACGGCACTCGTGCGCTCGCGCGGGTGCGGTGCAGTTCGTCGCCGGCCCGCATCGCCAGGGTCTCGAAATCCGTTGTGTCCGTGAGTTTCAGATCGATCGGACGCAGACCGACGAACCATCCGAGCGAACCCGCCCAGATCGGCCCGGCGCGGGTGTGCGCGGGCGCGACGGTCCGGAACCGATCCGCACCGGTGAGTTCGGCCGTCGCCCGGCCGAAGCACGCCAGCACGCCGGCGAAGAATCCCGTCCCGGCGCGTCGGCAGCACGCGGAGAAGGCGCTCGCCTCGTCGTCGTCGAACCAGCGTTCCGACAGTCGTTGCTGGGGTGTGGCGTGCGCGGGTCGCGCCCCGATCGGGAGGGGGAAGGCGGGCGGTTCGCCGCCGCATTCGGTGAGGGTCCGCCGCCAGATCTGCACGGCCTCGTCGTCGTCGTCGAGATGCGCGGACTCGTCGCGTTCGGCGGCGCCGAAGTCGATGTAGCTGCCCACCGGGAACAGGTCGGCGGCGCGACCGGTGCGCTCCTCCTCGTAGAGCGCCGAGATCTCGTGCGCCACGAGCACCACCGAGTACCCGTCGATGATGGAGTGGTCGGCGCCGAAGAAGACTGTGAACCGCTCGTCGGTGTCCTTCGCGCTTTCTGCGCTGTCGGGATCCCCGTCCGGTGTCCGCTCGAGCGTCGCGAAGACGTAGGACGGCCACAAGTGCGGGGTCGTGTAGTCGTCGAACAGACCGAGCAGGTGCTCGTGGATGGTGTCGGGATCGGCGGGATCGTGCCGGATGGGTCGCACCGACACCCGGCCGGGGGGAGCGGTGCGCCGCACCAGACCGCCGCCGCTCTGCTCCTCGTCGAGGTGCGCGTGGCTGCGCAGCGGTTCGTGCCGATCGATCCAGCGCTGCAGGGCCCGCCGGAACCGCTCGGTGTCGAGGGGCCCGGGGACCTCGAAGGCCGTGCCGAGCCAGGAGTCGCGGCCCCCGCCGTACCGGACCCCCGAGGTACGCCGCAGATGCGCCTCGTGGATGTACGAGGCGGGACGAGGGTCCTCGCGCCAGTCGTCCTCGGCCGCACACGGCAGCCATTCGGTGAGAACGCCCGGGGGGATCCGGTAGTCGGCGAGCTCGGTGAACTCCATGACCGCGTCAGGTTCGGAGATGCCGCTTGATGCGCGTGAGCATCGCGCTCATCCCTCGCAGCCGCAGCGGGCTGACCGCCTCGGCGAGACCGAGCGAGGCATAGAAGTCGTCGGGCACGTCGAGGATCTCCTGTGCGCTGAGACCGTCGAGTCCCTGCTGCAGGATCGATGCGAATCCGCGGGTGGTCGGGGCTTCGGCGGGTGCGCTGAAGTGGAGCTTCACCTGCGACCGGTCGGATGCGTCGACGGACAGGAACAGCGGCGACTGGCACTCGGGCACCGGCTCCATCGCCGCTTCCTCGAGTTCGGCGGGAAGCGGCGGGAGCTCGCGGCTGAATTCGAGAAGCAACTGCAGCTTGTCCTGACCTTCGACGGCAGCGAAGTCGTCGACGATCTCGGCGAGGGGGGCGGGAATGCTCATGCGGCCGGCGCTTCTCCGGGCTCGTCGCCCTTGGCGATGGGCACGCGGACGGCGTTGCCCCACTCGGTCCACGAACCGTCGTAGTTGCGCACGTTCGAGTATCCGAGCAGGTAGGTGAGGACGAACCAGGTGTGGCTCGAGCGCTCGCCGATCCGGCAGTAGGCGATCACGTCGGCGTCCTGGTCGATGTCGCCGTAGATCTCCTCGAGTTCGGGCCGCGCACGGAACCGGCCGTCGGGCGCCGCTGCCTTCGCCCACGGGATCGACACCGCGGTGGGGATGTGGCCACCGCGCAGGGCGCCTTCCTCCGGGTAGTCGGGCATGTGGGTGCGCTCGCCGGTGTACTCCTGCGGCGACCGCACGTCGACCAGCGGGCCCTTGCCCAGGTGCGCGAGGACATCGTCCTTGAATGCGCGGATCCGGGCGTCGTTGCGCTCGACGACCGGGTAACCGCTCGTCGTGGCGGCGGGGATGTCGAGGGTGGTGTCGCGGTTCTCGGAGATCCACGCGTCGCGTCCACCGTCGAGCAGGCGGACGTCCTCGTGGCCGAAGAGGGTGAAGACCCACAGTGCGTAGGCGGCCCACCAGTTGGACTTGTCGCCGTAGATGATCACGGTGTCGGTGCGGCGGATGCCCTTGCGATCCATGAGCGCGGCGAACTGCTCGCCGTCGATGTAGTCGCGGGTGACGGGGTCGTTGAGATCGAGATGCCAGTCGATCTTCACCGCACCGGGGATGTGCCCCACGTCGTAGAGCAGGACGTCCTCGTCGGACTCTACGACCTTCACTTCGGGATGACCGAGATGAGCGGACAACCACTCCGTCGACACGAGACGGTTGGGATCGGCGTATACCGCGAACGAAGGGTTGCTATCGGGTGCGACGGGCACATGGGCTCCTGAGGCTGTGGTGGCAGGTGCGCCGTCGATTCTAGGCGGTACCGTGACGGGACGTGACCCGCAGTGACACCCACGGCGACCGGCCGGCCCCGGTCGAGCTCGCATCGCGGGAGCACATCGACCTGCTGGTCCGGCGGTTCTACGAACGGGCCCTCGACGATCCCGTGCTCGCGCCGGCCTTCGACGTCCTCGCCGTGATCGGACTCGACGACCATCTGGTGGTGGTCGGCGACTTCTGGGAGCAGATCCTCTTCCGCACCACCCGCTATCGCGGAGCGTTCGTGCCGGTGCACCGGGCGCTGCACGGACACCACGGACTGACCCCCGCCCGGTTCGAGCGGTGGTTGCAGTTGTGGTGCGGGACCGTGGACGAGATGTTCCACGGCGTGGATGCCGAACGTGCGAAGACCAAGGCCGAGGCGATGGTGGGCTCGTTGCAGAAGACCTTGTACGGCGGCACGGCCCGATAGTGCCGGGTACGGCTCAGTTCTCGAGCGCCTCGACGGGGATCGCGGCGTTCTCGGCCCACAACCGGGCGACGGAGATGCCGACCTCGGCGAGGAGGCGCCGCACCAGCGGGAGCCCGATGCCGATCACCGACGACGGATCGCCTTCGATGCCCTCGACGAACCAGCCCCCGTGACCGTCGAGCGTGAAGGCCCCGGCCACCTCGAGCGGCTCACCGCTGTCGAGATAGGCCTCGAGTTCCTCGTCCGTGGGGATGCCGAAGTGCACCACGGTGCCGCTGTGGTCGGCGGCCTCCGCGACGACCTCGTCGTCGCGGAGACGGAGCACGGCATGACCGGTGAGCAGCTCGCCGCTGCGGCCGGCCATCGCCCGCCAGCGCTCGCGGGCCGCCTCGACGGTGCCGGGCTTGCCCTGCAGAGCGCCGTCGATCAGCAGCATCGAGTCGCAGCCGATGACGACGGCGTCGCGCAGCTTCTGCTCGCGCAGGACGGGCAGGATGTCGGTGGCCTTGGCGCGGGCAAGCTCGGTGACCACCTGCGCCGGCGGCGTGCCGGGGCCGAGGGACGCGATGAGCGCGTCCTCGTCGACCTCCGACACCTGCACCAACGGCTTCACGCCCGCCGCGTGGAGAACCGCGAGGCGGGCGGGTGAAGCCGAGGCCAGAACGAGCCGGGGCATGTCAGCCGCGGTTCGGGTACGAATACGGCGAGAACGGCGCCCACTGCCGGTGCGTCCGCGTCGGATCGCCCCAGGTCTCGGGCGGCCGGGTGTCGACCACCTCGTCGCCCGCCGACGCAGCGGCAGCGGCGAGCACGGCGACGAGAGCCGCGATCTCCTCGTCGGCGGGGTTGCCCTTGACGATGCGGATGGCAGCCGCGGTTTCGGCGACCGCGGTGCTCTCCTGGGCGGCTTCGGTCGCGTCGTCGGCGGCCGTGGCCTCGACCGCGGGCGGCTGCTCTTCGACTTCGAACTCGGTGATGATCTTGTCCTCTGCCGTCGCTGTCACAGGGCACCCCCCGGGTACGCGTCCACACAGGCATCGGATGCCCACCGGGTCGCTGTCATGTCGATCCCTCTCTCGGGTTCATCGCACGTCGTCGGCGACGTGCTACGCCGTACGGTCGCGGCAGGACCGAGCTGCGCCCGGTCCTGCCGCCGAGCGTCACAGCGGAATGTTTCCATGCTTCTTCGGCGGGAGCGAAACCATCTTCCGCTCGAGCAGGCGCAGCGCGGAGACGATCTGTCCGCGCGTGTGCGACGGCGGGATCACCGCATCGACGTAACCGCGCTCGGCGGCGACGTACGGGTTCACCAGGGTGTCCTCGTACTCGTTCTGCAGCTCGAGGCGCAGCGCGTCGACGTCCTGACCGTTCTTGGCGGCCTCGAGCAGGCGCTTGCGGTAGACGAAGCCGACGGCGCCGGAGGCACCCATGACGGCGATCTGCGCGGTGGGCCATGCGAGGTTGACGTCGGCACCCATGTGCTTGGAACCCATGACGTCGTACGCGCCGCCGTAGGCCTTGCGGGTGATGACCGTGATCTTGCCGACGGTCGCCTCGCCGTAGGCGTAGAGCAGCTTGGCGCCGCGGCGGATGATGCCGTTGTACTCCTGCTCGGTGCCGGGCAGGAAGCCGGGAACGTCGACGAGCGTGATGATCGGCACGTTGAACGCGTCGCAGGTGCGGACGAAGCGCGCGGCCTTCTCGGACGCGTCGATGTCGAGGCAGCCGGCGAACTGCGTGGGCTGGTTGGCGACGATGCCGACGCTGCGGCCGTCGACGCGCCCGAAGCCGACGATGATGTTCTTCGCGCGCTCGGCCTGGACCTCGAGGAACTCGTCGTCGTCGAGCAGGCGACGGATGACCTCGTGCATGTCGTACGGCTGGTTCGGTGAATCCGGGATGAGCGTGTCGAGCTCGATGTCCTCGGCGGTGAGGGAGTCCTCGATCGCACCCTCGATCGGGTCGCTCGGCGCGAGGCGCGGTGCAGCGGCCTGGTTGTTGCTCGGCAGGTAGGACAGCAGGTCCTTGACGTAGTCCAGGGCGTCCTGCTCGCCGTCGGCGACGTAGTGCGCGACACCCGACTTGACCATGTGGGTGTGGGCGCCGCCGAGGTCCTCCATCGTGACGTCCTCGCCGGTGACGGTCTTGATGACGTCCGGGCCGGTGACGAACATCTGGCTGGTCTGGTCGACCATCACGACGAAGTCGGTGAGAGCGGGGGAGTAGACGTGACCACCGGCCGCGGGGCCCATGATCAGCGAGATCTGCGGGATGACACCGGAGGCCTGCACGTTGCGGTGGAAGATCTCACCGTAGAGGCCGAGGGAGACGACACCTTCCTGGATGCGCGCGCCGGCGCCTTCGTTGATGCCGATCAGCGGACGGCCGGTCTTGAGGGCCAGGTCCATGACCTTGACGATCTTCTCGCCGTAGACCTCGCCGAGGCTGCCGCCGAAGACGGTGGCGTCCTGCGAGAAAACGCAGACGTCGCGGCCGTCGATCGTGCCGTAGCCGGTGACGACGCCGTCGCCGAGCGGACGGTTGTCGGCCAGGCCGAAGTTGGTGCTGCGGTGGCGAGCGAGAGCGTCGAGTTCGACGAACGATCCTTCGTCGAGGAGCGCCTGGATGCGCTCGCGAGCGGTCAGCTTGCCCTTGGCGTGAACCTTCTCGACTGCGGCCTCACCGACCGGGACCTTGGCCTGTGCTTGACGGTTGCGCAGGTCGGCCAGCTTGCCGGCGGTGGTGTGGATATCGGGCGTACTCGCCGCCTCGGGCGCGGACGGCTCCTGGACAGTGGTCATGGCCAGTCAGCTTAGCGATCGTCATACAAGGCCGCTGCATCGAGGTCCCGAAGGCCGGACCACCGCTCCGGACCTACCGGCGGGTAGGTGGCGAAGGCCCACTTTAGGCTGTGTACATGGCATCCGACCGGCCCACGACCGATCTCCTCGCCCTCCGCACACCGCTCGACGAGGCGGCGTTGCGCGATGCCCTCGTCGGCGTCGAGCGCGAAGGTTTCTACACACGTCTCGACGTCGTCGCCGACACGGCCTCGACGAACGCGGATCTGCTCGCCGTCGCCGCGACCGGCGACGACCGTCGCGTGCTGCTCGCCGAGTTCCAGCACGGCGGCCGCGGTCGCCACTCCCGCACCTGGAACGGTGTGCCCGGCGCGCAGGTCATCGTGTCGGTCCTGCTGCGGCTGCCCGAGTGCCCCCTGCAGAACCTCGGTTGGCTCCCGCTGTTGTGCGGCATCGCCGCCGTCGACGCTGTGCGATCCGTGACCGGCGTTGCGGCACAACTGAAGTGGCCCAACGACGTCCTCGTCGACGGACGCAAGCTCGCCGGGATCCTCGTGGAGGTCGCGGCCACCTCGCCGGTGCCCACGGTCGTCGCTGGCATCGGCATCAACGCCACCCTCGGACGCGACGAACTGCCCGTCCCCACCGCCACCTCGCTGCTGCTCGAGGACGCCACCGAACTCGATCGCACGCCGCTCGCGCAGGCGCTGCTCGCCGGCTTCGGCGAGCGGATCCGGGCGTGGGCCCGGGCGGGATGGGACACCACCGAACTCGCCGCGGCCTACCGCGAACGATGCGGCACGGTCGGGCAGCGCGTCCGTGCGATCCTGCCCGGCGACACCGAACTGCACGGCGTCGCGACCGACGTCGACGATCAGGGACGGATCGTGATCCGCCCCGACGGCGGGGAAGAGTCCGTGGCGGTCGCTGCGGGCGACATCACACATCTGCGACCGGTCTGAGCACCCTGCGACTGCTCGCATCGGTACAAGACCGACATATGCCATCGTGGGCGGTATGGGATACCCGGAGGACGCCCTCGCACCCGAGGAAGAGTTGCTGCTGCACCGGCATCCGCACTGGAAGTCTCTCGTACTGCCGACGGCCACCTTCCTCGTGTCGACGATGGTCGCCGGTTTCCTGGTGGGACTCGTCCAGGCGCGGCTCGACGGTGCCGCCGCGACCTGGTGTGGCCTCGCCGTGGCCGCGGCGTGGATCGGCCTCGTCGGCTGGCGGTGCGTCCCTCCCTTCGTCGGGTGGCTCACCACGCACTTCATCGTCACCGACCGGCGCGTCCTCGTCCGCACCGGTGTGCTCACCCACACGGGTATCGACATCCCGATGGGCCGGATCAGCAACGTCCAGTTCCGGCACGGCCTCGTCGACCGGATGCTCCGGACCGGCACGCTCGTCGTGGTGTCCGCCGCCGACGATCCCATCGAGTTCGACGACATCCCTGACGTCCAGCAGGTGCACGCCCTGCTCTACCGGCAGGCCTTCGACGCGCAGAACCAGCGCCCCGGTGACCGTCACACCACCCGCTACCGGCGCGACGAGCACGGGCATGAGCACCGCAAGGGGTGGTGACCGCGAGTCGTAGGTGCGCCGACGCGAGTCGCAGGTGCGCCGACGCGAGTCGCAGGTGCGCCGACACGACCCGCCGGTAATCCCGACGAAGCGAACCGCGATCCGTACGCTGGCGTGGTGACTGCCGTTCTACTCGCCGAAGACGACGACGCAATCGCTGCACCGCTGTCCCGCGCGCTGGGACGCGAAGGGTACGACGTGACCGTCGAGGACAACGGTCCGGCCGCGCTCGAACAGGCACTGTCGGGCAGGTTCGAACTGCTCATCCTCGACCTCGGTCTACCTGGGATGGACGGACTCGAAGTGTGTCGCCAGATCCGGGCGAGCCGCTCCGATCTGGCCGTGCTCATGCTCACCGCCCGCACCGACGAGGTCGACTTCGTCGTCGGTCTCGATGCCGGCGCCGACGACTACGTCGGCAAACCGTTCCGTCTCGCTGAGCTCATGGCGCGTGTGCGCGCGCTGTTGCGCCGGCGCGGCGGCCCGGAGAACGACGACATCGTGGACGTCGCCGGGATCCGGCTCGAACGTGCCGCGCGCCGTGTCCTCGTGGACGGCTCCGAGGTGACGCTCGCCAACAAGGAGTACGAGCTCCTGCGTGTGCTGCTCGAGCACGCGGGGCAGGTCGTCTCCCGCGACGCGATCCTCGAGGAGGTGTGGGGCGACGCCGACCTGCGCGGTTCGAAGACGCTCGACATGCACATGTCGTGGTTGCGCCGCAAGATCGGCGACGAGGGGCCGGCCGGGGAACGTCGCATCGCCACGGTGCGCGGTGTCGGTTTCCGGCTGAACACCGACTAGCGTCTCCGGCGTGCGCAGCCGCATCCTCAACGCCGTCCTGGCGACCGTGCTGCTCGTCGCGCTGTTGCTCGGCATTCCGCTGGCCTACACGGCGTTCCTGTTCGTCGAGGACACCGCCCGCCGCGACCTGCAGAACCGGCTCGAACGCATGGCCGACGAGATCATCGCCCAGGAGGGCACCGACGGATTCGTCGTCGGTGGTCTCGACACGAGTTCCCTGCGTCTGCTCGTCCCCACCGACGGGCGGGCTGTCGTGGTCTACCCGACACCCGAGAACGTCGCGGCGCGGCTGGACATCGGCACGCCGGTGCTCGGGGCGTCGATCGTCGAGTCGTTGTCGATGGGGACGTCCGGCTCGCTGCTCATCGAGGTGCCCTCGGAGAGCATGCGAACTCTGCAGCAGCAGGTGCTCGCCGCGGTGAGCCTGCTGGTGCTGCTGTCCGTCGCGGCCGGGGCGCTGGTCGCGGTGGCGACCGCCCGAAGACTCGCCGACCCGCTGCGCGACGTGGCGAACCGGGCGGCCCGTCTCGCCGAGGGCGACTTCCGCCCGGTGGCCCGGCGGCACGGTATCCCCGAACTCGATCGCGTCTCCGACGTGCTGGATTCGGCCGCCGTCGAGATTTCGCACCGCCTGCAGCGCGAGCACGCGCTCGTCGGCGACGTCTCGCATCAGCTCCGCTCCCGGATGACCGCGATCCGGCTGCGGCTCGACGAGTTGTCCACCCACGAGGATCCTGCCGTGGTGGAGGAGGCCGAGGCGGCCATGGCACAGGTGGACCGGCTGACCACCGCGATCGACGGTCTCGTGCGCCAGTCCCGCGACAGCAGTGCCGACCAGCGCACCGACGTCTCGGTGGTCGGCGAACTCACCGGTGTCGTCGCCGACTGGCGCGGTCCCTACGAGGAGGCGGGACGGGAACTGGTGTTGCGCGGCGATCCGTCGTTGCGGGCGGCGGTGACCGGTTCGCGGTTGCGTGAGGCGGTGGCGGTGCTGGTCGACAACGCGCTCGTGCACGGAGGAGGCACGTGCACGGTCTCGGTGCGGCAGGTCGCGACCCGCGGCGACGTCACGGTGTGTGTCGAGGTGGCCGACGAGGGAGAGGGTGTCAGCGACGAGGTCGCGCCGTACGTCTTCGACCGCGGCTTCTCCGGGGGCGGGTCGACCGGGGTGGGACTGGCGCTCGCACGTGCCCTCGCGGAGGCCGACGGCGGTCGCCTCGAACTGCAGCGACGCCGGCCGGCACTGTTTGCGCTGTTCCTCGGCGCGCCCCGCGATCGGGACACCTGTACGCCGACCGGCACGCGCGAACCCCGCTAGACCGTCTTCCCGTCAGGAGCGGTCGAGCTGCTCGCTGGGCTCGCCCAGGGGAGCGTCCGGGACCATCTCCTCCGGAAAGACGAACTTCTTGAAGCAGTAGAAGCGGAAGATCATCTGCAGCAGGTTGCCGATGATGTACGCGCTGACGAAGTCGGCGATGTTCTCCGTCGCGAGGCTCACCTCGGGTACGCGCAGGTCGAAGACGTAACTCGAGATCCATAGCGGGATGAACGAGAGCACGACGCCGATACCGCTGACGAAGAAGAACAGGAACGCCTCGTGGGCGCGCTCGCGACCGCCGCGATTACGGAAAGACCATTCGCGGTTGAGGATGTACGAGCAGATCACCGCGACGACACCGGCGATGATCTTGGCGGTCACCGGCTTCTCGGACAGAACTGTGAGCTTGAGCGTGTAGAAGATCGCCGAGTCGATCACGAAGGTGGTGCCGCCGACGATGGCGAATTTGATCAATTCGCGATGCCGGAGCAACAGCCCCCGGAAAGGCTGGGGAACTCTGCTCAACGCTTCATCGACGATTGTCACTTGGAGAAGTGTACGAAACGAAGAGGTGAATTTCCGAAACCCGACCGCACATGTCGGCATTCCCACACCGCTGGGCGGGCCGGTGGGAGGTCCCTCGACGCTCGGCGGGGGAGCAGCGGAACGACGCCACGACATGCTGTGACACCATGGACAGCCGTGACAGGCAGACCTGAATCGTCCCCCAGATCCGATACGCCCCGCACCCTGACGACGGGCATGCCGGTCGTCACGATGATCGGTGGTGGACAGCTCGCGCGGATGACCCATCAGGCGGCGATCGCGCTCGGCCAGACGCTCCGCGTCCTCGCCGGGAGCGCCGACGAACCCGCCGCGCAGGTCAGCCCGAATGTGGTGCTCGGCAGCCATGACGACCTCGACGCCCTCCGCCGCGCCGCGACCGGCGCGCACGCGCTGACCTTCGATCACGAGGGTGTCCCGACCGAACATCTCGAGGTCCTGCAGCGCGAAGGCGTCGCGGTGCTGCCGCCCCCGCAGGCCCTGATCTACGCCCAGGACAAGATCGCGATGCGCAAGCGGCTCGGTGAGCTCGGCGCACCGATGCCGAAGTTCGCGGAGATCACCTCCGTCGAGGATGCCCGCGCCGCCCTCGACGCGCTCGGCGATCCGTACGTGCTCAAGGCCGCACGCGGTGGCTACGACGGCCGTGGCGTGTGGATTCTCGACGACCACGCCGAACTCGAGCGGGTCGTCGCCGACCAGCTCGCTGCCGGTGTCCCGCTCCTCGCCGAGGAGAAGGTCGAGTGGACGCGCGAGCTGTCGGCGATGGTCGCGCGGTCCCCGTTCGGCCAGGGCGCGTCGTGGCCGGTCGTCGAGACCGTCCAGCGCGACGGCCAGTGCGCCGTCGTCATCGCACCCGCCCCGAACCTGCCCGAGGACGTCGCCACCGCCGCCGAGCAGCTCGCGCTGCGCATCGCCGGTGAGCTCGGCGTCGTCGGTGTCATGGCGGTCGAGCTGTTCGAGACGCGCTCCGGTGAGCTGATCGTCAACGAACTGGCGATGCGTCCGCACAACTCCGGTCACTGGGGCATGGACGGTGCCCGCACCGGCCAGTTCGAACAGCACCTGCGCGCCGTGCTCGACTACCCGCTCGGCGACACGAGCCCGATCGCGCCGGTGACGGTGATGGCGAACGTGCTCGGCGCGCCCGAGGCGCCGGCGATGAGCATGGACGAGCGACTGCACCACCTGTTCGCCCGGATGCCCGACGTGCACGTGCACCTCTACGGCAAGGGTGAGCGCAAGGACCGCAAGATCGGCCACGTCAACGTGCTCGGCGCGCCGTCCGGGTCGATCGACGATCCCGAGTACGTCGCCGCCGTGCGCGAACGCGCGGAACGCGCGGCGCACTGGCTCTCGCACGCGGTGTGGACCGACGGTTGGAACGAACACACGGGAGAAATCGGTGAGTGACGTGGCACAGGGTGCACAGGTCGGCCTGATCATGGGCAGCGACTCGGACTGGCCGACCATGCAGGCCGCGGCCGAGGCGCTGGTCGAGTTCGGGATCCGCTTCGAGGTGGGTGTCGTCTCGGCGCACCGCACGCCGCAGCGGATGCTCGACTACGCCAAGGACGCCGCCGGCCGCGGGATCAAGGTCATCATCGCGGGCGCCGGCGGCGCCGCCCACCTACCCGGCATGGTCGCCTCGGCGACCCCGCTGCCGGTGATCGGCGTTCCGGTGCCGCTGAAGTACCTCGACGGTATGGACTCGCTCCTGTCGATCGTGCAGATGCCCGCCGGTGTCCCCGTCGCCACCGTCTCGATCGGCGGCGCCCGCAACGCGGGTCTGCTCGCCGCGCGCATCCTCGGTGCCTCCGATCCGGCGCTGCGCGAGCAGATGGAGAAGTTCCAGGCGGGTCTCGAGCAGATGGTGCTCGAGAAGGACGAGGCGCTGCGGCAGAAGCTGCTCGGCTGACGGAGCGTCGCCGTGCAGACGACCCCGCTGCTCGAACGCTGGAACCGGTGGGCCCGCGGGCACACCGGAGTGATCGACGGGGCGTTGGCCGCGGTGCTCGCCCTGTTCGGGGTCGCCCTGCACGTGGCGGACGCGCGATCGGTGGCGGGTCTGTTCGTCACCCTCGCGCTCACGCTGCCGCTGGCCTGGCGCAGGACCCGCCCGGTGGTGGCGGGTTCGCTCGTCGCGCTCGCCGCCTACGCGCACCTGCTCGTCCTGCCGGAGGTCCTGCCGATCGCGGCGATCGCGGTACCGATCGCGGTGTACGCGCTCGCCGCCTACGCTCCGCGGTGGGCCGCCAACACCGCGCTGCCCGTCGCGGTGGTTGGGGGCGCACTCGCCGGAGTGCTCTATTTCGGCTACGACGGCCGCACCGCGCTCGAAGCGTTCGTGACGGCCACCTTCGTCGCGGTCTTCCTCGCTGGTGTGTGGGCGTTCGGGCGGGTCCGCGGGTTGCGTTTGCGCGAGATGGATTCGCTCACCGAGCGCAACCGGTTGCTCGAACTCGAACGCCTCAAGGAGGCCGAACTGGCCGCCACCCAGGAGCGCACCCGCATCGCCCGGGAGATGCACGACATCGTCGCGCACTCGCTCACGGCGATCATCGCGCAGGCCGACGGTGGTCGCTACGCCGCCGCGACGAACCCGGAGGCGGCCGCAGGGGCGTTGACCACCATCGCCGAGACCGGGCGTCGCGCGTTGACCGACATGCGCGGGTTGCTGTCGGTGCTCCGTGAGGACACGCCGCGCGAGTTCACCACCACACCAGGCGTCGGCGACGTGCCGGCGCTCGTCGAGCAGATGCGCACGAGCGGGCTCGAGGTCGAGTTCTCGGTCGACGGGCAGAGCCGCGAGGTGCCCGAGGGACTGGGGCTGTCGGTTTACCGGATCGTGCAGGAATCGCTCACCAATGTCCTCAAGCACGCGGGTCCCCGCGCCCGCACCCACGTCCGTCTCGACTGGCGGCCCGACACGCTCGTCGTCGAGATCGTCGACGACGGCAGGGGAGCGGCGGCGCTCGTCGAGGCCCGCCCGGGTGGGCAGGGGCTGACCGGTATCGAGGAGCGGGCCCGGCTGCACGGCGGTCGCGCGGCGGCCGGTCCGAGAGACGGTGGCGGCTACCGGGTCCGTGCCGAACTGCCCGCACCGGCGGTCTCCCCCTAGGGTGGCGTCCGTGACCGAACCCGCCCGCGACACCCGATCCGACACGACCATCCGTATCGGGCTCGTCGACGACCAGCAACTCGTGCGCGCCGGTTTCCGCATGGTGCTCGAATCGCAGCCGGACATCGAGGTCGTCGTCGAGGCGTCCGACGGCGAGGCCGCCGTCGCCGAACTCGAACGGGTCCGCGCCGACGTCGTGCTGATGGACGTGCAGATGCCGCGGGTCGACGGGATCTCGGCGACGCGGTCGTTGCTGCGCTCGGCCGACGCGCCGAAGGTCGTGGTGCTCACAACCTTCGACAACGACGACTACATCGTCCAGGCGATCGCCGCCGGTGCGAGCGGCTTCCTGCTCAAGGACGCGCCGCCCGAGGACCTGCTGGCCGCGGTACGGACGGTGCACCGCGGTGACGCCGTGATGGCCCCGCGCGCCACCCGCTCACTGCTGCACCATGTCTCGCCGTTCCTCGACGGTGCGGAGCGGCGCGCGGTGCCGGTCGCGGTGCCCGAGGATCTGACTCCACGCGAACTCGATGTGCTCGTCGCGATGGCACACGGCCTGACCAACGGGGAGATCACCGAGCGGTTCGTGCTCTCCGAGACGACCGTCAAGACCCACGTGGGCCGGGTGCTGGCGAAGACGGGATCGCGCGACCGCGTGCAGGCGGTGCTGTTCGCCTTCCGCGCCGGTCTCGTGCATCCCGACGATCTGCTCGGCTCGGAGGAGTAGGACCGTGGTGCCATCCCGGAGACGACCGGTCCTCCCGGGGTAGGACACCGGGGCGGCGAAGATCGACTCGCGGGTCGATGTGCGTGCGCCGCATCGTTTCTAGCGTCGAAGCATGACTTCGATCAGCTCTTTCGTACCGGCATGTTCGGCTCAGGGGGTCGCCCGCGTCTACGGGCGCGGCGACGCCGAGGTGCGTGCCCTCGACGGGGTGTCCGTCGCCTTCGCGCGGGGACGCTTCACCGCGATCATGGGACCGTCCGGATCCGGCAAGTCGACACTCATGCACACCCTCGCCGGTCTCGACGGTGTCGATTCCGGGCGCGTGATCCTCCACGGCGACGGCCGCCGCGCCGACGTCGAGATCAGCACCGCCCCCGATGCGGTGCTCACCGAACTGCGCCGCGACCGCATCGGATTCGTCTTCCAAGCGTTCAATCTGCTGCCCGTGCTCACCGCCCGCGACAACATCCTGCTGCCGATGCGGCTGGCCGGCTCGCGCCCGACGCCCGAGTGGTTCGACGAGGTGACCGGCCGGCTCGGTCTGACCGACCGGCTCGACCACCTTCCCCACGAGATGTCCGGCGGTCAGCAGCAACGCGTCGCCGTCGCGCGGGCGCTCCTGCCGCAGCCCGACGTGATCTTCGCCGACGAACCCACCGGAAACCTCGACTCGCAGTCCGGCGGGGAGGTGCTCTCGATGCTCCGGTCGAGCGTGCGGGAGACCGGTCAGACCGTGGTGATGGTGACGCACGATCCGGTCGCGGCCTCCTACTCCGATCGGGTGGTGCTGCTCGCCGACGGCCGGCTCGCCGGTGAGATCGCGCAACCCACAGCGGATTCGGTGATCGATGCGATGCGCGACCTGCGCACCTCCCGAACGGTGGTGCCGGTCCGATGAGGCATCTCGTCCTGGCCCAGGCCCGCGCCCATCGGGGGCGGTACGTCGCGTCCGTGCTGGCGGTCTTCGTCGCGGTCGCGTTCGTCGTCACCACCCTCGTGCTCGGCGACACGGTGAGTGCGTCGGTCTCGAAATCCACGGCGGCCCGGTATGAGGGGGTCGCGGCAGTCGCTCTTCCCGCCGACTCCACCGTCGCACCCGACGAGGTGCTCGCGCTGGTCGCCACGACACCGGGCGTCGAGGCGGCGGCGCTCGACGTCAGCGGTCCCGTCCGGCTGATCGGAGCCGACGGGTCGTCCTCGAACGGCACCGCGACGAGCATCGCACCCGAGGGCGCCCTGCGGTGGCAGCAGCTCGGGGACGGACGCTGGCCGTCGAACCCGGGTGAGGTCGCCGTCGGCTCGTCGTCCGGCCGGGCGATCGGTGACGAGATCACCGTCGCCGGCCCGACGGGTTCTGTCCCCCCGACCACCGTGGAGGTCGTCGGTGTCGTCGATCTCGACGGATCACCGCTCGCCCTGAGCCCGGGATCGGTCTTCGGCGACGCCGCGCAGGTGCGGTCGTGGTCCGGGGACACGACGGACTGGGAGGTCCGTGCAGTCGGTGACGCCGACGCCGTGCGAGCGGCACTCGCGCCGGTGTCGGGCGTCGACGTCGTGCCGGGTGCCGATCGCGCCACGGCGGTCGCCGACGACTACGTCGGGGACGTCGCCCTGCTGCGCAACGTCCTGTTGTGCTTCGCGGCGATCTCGGTGGTCGTGGCCGGCCTGGTCATCGCCAACACCTTCTCCGTCCTGCTCGCCGCGCGCACCCGCGAACTGGCCCTGATGCGCTGCGTGGGCGTGACGTCCACCCAGGTCCGCCGCAGTGTCCGCGGCGAGGCGTTCGTCGTCGGCCTCGTCGCGGCCGTCCTCGGCGTGCTCGGCGGGTCCGGACTCGCCGCGGCCGTGGTGTCCGCGGCGCGGGCCGTGGACGCCCCGATCCCGCTCACGTCGGTCTCGGTGACGGCCACCACGGTGATCGCGGGTCTGATCGTGGGAACGGGCATGACGGTGGTCGCCGCGAACGGTGCCGCGCGGGCGGCGACCCGCGTGCGGGCGCTCGCGGCTCTGCAGCCCCTCGAGACCCGCCCCGAACCGGTGCGCGATTCGTGGGTGCGCCGCATCTGTGCCGCGCTGGCGATCGTCGGGGGCACGGCCCTGCTCGGTCTCGGGGTCGTCATGGCGAACGTGCTCGTCGCGTGCCCGGGTGGACTGCTGCTGTTCGTCGGTGTGGTGCTCGCCTCCCGCCGTCTCGTGCCCGCCGCGGTCGGTGCGGTGGGGGACGTGCTCGCCCGTGCCGGTGGCCCGCTCGCGGTGCTCGCCGCCGGCAACGCCCGGCGCAATCCGCGCCGCACCGCGTCGACGGCCACCGCGCTGTTCATCGGCGTGACGTTGACCTCGACCCTCGTCGTGGGGATCGGCACGCTCGAGGCCGGGGCGCCGGACGTGATCGACGAGCAGTTCCCCGTCGACATGGCCGTGACCGCGCCCGAACGCGACGGGCTCGCACCGGAGGTGACCGAGCGGCTGACGGCGGTCGACCGGGTGAGCAGCGGCGCCGAACTCGCGGCGGTCGACCTCACGATCGGCGGCACGGAGGCGTCGGTCCTCGGCGTCGATCCCGCGGCGATGGCCTCGACCGTCCGGACCGACGTGCGCCTGCCCGAGGCCGGGACGATCGTGCTCGAACGCTCTCTGACGAGGTCGGTGGGCGTGGACGACGGAGCCGTCATCACCGTCGGCGGCCCGGTGGGCACCCGCGAGCTGACCGTCGCCACGACCGAGCCGGGGATGCCCGACATGATCGAGTGGAGCGACCTGACCGCCGTCGCCGGCCCCGTCACGGCGGACACCGTGTGGCTGAAACTCGATCGAGGAATGTCGGACGAGGACCTCCTCGCCGTTTCCGACGACCTGTCTCGGGTCGCCGCGGCCGAGGTTCCGGGCAGCGAGGTGGTCGGTGCGGTGCAGATGCGGCAGATGCTCGAGAAGATCCTCGACACGATGCTGCTGATCGTCGGCGGGCTGCTGTCCGTGGCCGTGGTGATCGCCCTGATCGGCGTGGGCAACACGATGGCGTTGTCCGTGCTCGAGCGGCGACGGGAGACCGCGATGCTGCGCTCGGTGGGTCTCTCGCGGGCCGGTGTGCGGAGTCTGCTCGTGCGGGAGGCGTCGATCATAGCCGGCGTGGCGTCGCTGCTCGGCGTGGTGCTCGGCCTGCTGCTCGGGGCGGCCGGCACGGCCTCGGTAATCGGCCCGGGCCACATCGCACCAGGTTCGGTGCCGTGGTGGCAGCTCGCGGCGATCGTCCTGGTGGGCGGTGTGGCGGGCGTCGTCGCCTCGCTCGTCCCCGCCCAGCGCGCGAGCCGGGTGTCGCCGGTCGCGGCGATGGCGGGGTGACGGTCGGTCCTCCGCCCGACGGTGCTCCCGGTCGACCGGAACGCGCCCGAGTCCTTCCGCGGCTCGGGGGCGTTCGTCGTCGAATCGGCGGTTCGAGACGACCGGCCGAGAACTAGGCCGACGAAGTCGGCAGAGAATCAGGCCGACGAAGTCGGCAGAGGATCGGACCGATCGAGTCGGCGTAGGCTCGAGCCGTGTCGGGACGGGACCGGAAGCGTGCCAGGGCGATACGGGTGTCGCGCGGGGTCCCGTCGGTGCGGTTCGTCACCGCGCTCGCGACGGTGTGGGGCAGGGCCTGGGGCGGCTCGGTGTCCTTCGACGACGAGTTCGGCTTGTTCGTCTGCAGCGGTATGCGCGGTGGCTTCGCGCGCGGCGGCACCACCGTCGGCGGTGTCTTCCTCACCCGTAGGCCACCGACGCGGGCGCTGCTGCGCCACGAATCCGTGCACGCGGACCAGTGGGCCCGTTACGGCATCGGCTTCGCGGTGCGTTATCTGTGGGAGGAACTCCGCAACCCGGGGTCCCGCAACAGGTTCGAGATCGAGGCGGGACTCGCCGATGGCGGCTACCGCGCGGCGCGCGGGATCACCCGTCCAGACGAACCGTGATCTTCTCGCTCGCGACGCGGCGTTCGGTGGCCTCCGGGTCGGGATTGCTCACCTGTACAAGCGACGCCCGGGCCGCGAGCACCGCGAGCAGTCCGGCGACGAGAGCGTCGGGCTGCGACCAGGACCGGGACGACAACACGCGGTCGCCGCTGCCGATACCCGCCGCCGACGCCGACTCCGTGGCGGCAGCGAGCACGTCCGACTGCGAACGTCCGGCGAGCACCGCGTCGCCCGCACCGGAGGATCGGAACTGGTCGCCGTGCATCCGCACGTCCGTCGCATAGTCCGTGATCCCTGGCGGCAGGTCGCGCACGGGGGCACCGAAGGCGTCGAGCGACAACGCCGCGACCTCGGCAACCGTGTCGACCTCGTCCAACCGGTCGGGGGTGACGAGAGCGAGATCGGCATCCGGGTCGGCGTCGAGGACGACCTCGGCCCCTGCCCACCACACGCCCAGCAGGACCGCGGCGCTCTGCCAGTGGGCGGGAAGCAGCACCGCCACCCGACCTCCCGGAAGGACTCCGAACTGGTCGCGAATCATATTGGCCGTCTTGGCACCCCAGTTGGCGAGGGTGAGCGCCGACAGTTCGATCCGCGCGCCGGTCGCGTCGTCGTACCAGGTGATCCGCGGACCCGCCGGATCTTCGGCGAGGATCGGGTCGAGCAGTGCGTCGGTCAGGGTGGTCACGATGTCCTTCTTCTCGGATTCTGTTCGCGCGACTGTCGGTTCACACAGGTGTCAGTTCACGCAGCGCGGGCCGTCGGAGCCCGCATCGATGGGCGGTGCGGCGGGAGCCGGGGTGGCGGTGCCACCGGCCGGGCTCACGCCGATGTCGGAGGCGGATGCGGCGGTGGACGAACCGGAGTACGACGACGAGCCGGGGCCGGTGTAGTCGCCGGCGAGCACGACCCGCACGGTGCCGGCCGGGAGCGAGGGATCGGACTCGGTGGCGAGACCACCGAGCGCCGCGGCCACCGCGCGGGTCTCGTCGGAGTCCTCGTCGGCACCGAAGACCGTCGACGTGCCCACACCGGAACCGGTGTAGTTGCCCACCTCGCCCTCGACGTAGCCCTCCTCGGACAGAGCCGTGGAGACCTGGGAGGCCAGGCCGGACACGGATCCGGCGTTCGCGACGTCGACCGTAACGGTCGACGCGTCGATGTCGGGAGCGGGCACCGGGGTCGAGGTGGTCTCGCTGCCGTCCGGTTCGCGGCCGATCAACTCGGCGACGAAGGAGCGCACCTCGTCCGGATCGACCTGCACGACCGACTCGCCGTAGTCGGTCATCGCGTTGATGTCCTGCACCGGGATCGTCGAGAAGGTCACGTCGCCACCGGCGAGGCCCTGCAGCTGGGTCGCCAGCGCCATGATGTCCCAATCGGAGTCGAGCACCACCGAGCGCTGCACTGCGGCGGTCAGCTGACTCACCTTCGACGGGTTGGACAACGTCTTGGCGCTGAGCACCTTCTGTGCCAGCGACGCCATGAACACCTGCTGCCGCACGATCCGGTCGAGATCGCCGCGCGGCAGGTCGTGACGCTGGCGGACGAAGCTCAGTGCGTCCGAACCCTGCAGGGTCTGCTCACCGGCATCGAAACGGGCACCCGACAGCGGCTCGTCGACCGGTGCGTTCAGGCACACCTCGACACCGCCGACGGCGTCGGTGAGCAGCACGAAGCCGAGGAGTCCGACCTCGGCGTAGTGGTCCACCGTCACACCCGTCAGGTCGGCGACCGACTCGATGAGCGCCTCCCGGCCTGCCTGGGTCGATTCCTTCTCGAGTTCGGCCTCGGTCGCGTCGGCGTCCGCTTCGACGAGCTCGGCGCGCCGGTTCGCCTTCGTGGCGCCGTAGGCCGCGTTGATCTTCGACATCCCGATCTCGGGCACCTCGACGTAGGTGTCGCGGGGGATCGACATCGCAGTGGCCGACCGGCCGTCGTTCGGCACGCGGATCAGGATGATCGTGTCGGTGTTGTTCGCTACTTCTTCGCCGGCGCGCAACGCGTCGAGCTCGCGCTGGGAGAGAGGATTGCCGTGCGCGTCGGTGCGGCTGTCCGTGCCCACCAGCAGGATGTCGACGGCGCCGTCCTCGCCGTCGCCGAGGGCCAGGCCGCGGACCGAGGCCAGCGACGACTGCAGCGCGTCGACGCTGCGCCACGCCGCACCGGTGGCGACCAGCACGAGGCACGCCGCGATCGCGACGGCGATCTGCCACGGCCTTCCGCTGTACACCCGTGCCTCCGCCGGTGCTCCGGGGCTGCGTGAGGGCGGCTCGCGACGCGCGGAACGCCGGGACTGCCGGGGACCGGGATCCGACCCGTACCTGCCGTCGGCAGCTGTCGGATCGCCCGCGCGGGTGCGACGTCCCGTGGGGGCGGGACGTCGGCCGGTGCGGCGACGCGGCTCTGGCGGCACCTGGTACTCCTCCTGTGGGTGGTACGGGGTCTGTGGATGTAGCTCTCGGTTGAAGGCTACTGGTGGGGACGCTCGCCCGGCGCGCACCACTCCGGCGTGCCAGACTTCTCCGAGTGCGTAGCGTTCTCGTCACCGGAGCCCGTGGCCAGCTCGGCCGTCATCTCGTGAACCGCGGCACCGCGGCGGGGATACCGATCCGCGGTGTCGGATCGTCCGAGGTGGACATCACCGATCCGCAGGCCGTGGCCGCCGCGGTCGAACCGGGATCCGTCGTGATCAACGCCGCCGCGTACACCGCCGTCGACGCGGCCGAGACCGACGAGGACCGGGCCGCTGTGGTGAACGGCACGGGCCCGGGCGTGTTGGCCGCCGTCTGTGCCGACAAAGGTGCCCGTCTCGTCCATGTCTCCACCGACTACGTCTTCGCCGGCGACGCGACCGAGCCCTACTGCGTGGACGCGCCGACCGGCCCGCGCACGGCCTACGGCCGCACCAAACTCGCCGGTGAACGGGCGGTGCTGGAGGTGCTGCCCACCGCGCACGTCGTGCGCACCGCCTGGGTGTACACCGGCGACGGCAACGACTTCGTCGCGACCATGCGGCGACTCGAGGGCGAGCGGGAGACCCTGCGCGTCGTCGACGACCAACGCGGTTGCCCCACCTACGCGCGCGACCTGGCCGACGGACTGATCGAACTCGCCGAGCACGGTGACCGGATCCCCGGTGGGATTCTGCATGCCACGAACGCCGGAGAAGCGACGTGGTTCGACCTCGCCCGGGCGGTCTTCGAGGAGATCGGCGCCGACCCGGAGCGGGTGCAACCCTGTGGCAGCGACGAGTTCGTCCGCCCCGCGCCGCGGCCGGCCTATTCGGTGCTCGACGACAGTGCCTGGATCGGTGCCGGCCTGACGCGCTTCCGTCCGTGGCGGGAGGCACTGCACGAGGCGATCGCCGGTAGCGGAACCGTGCCGCCCGCGCGATGACGTGTGAGGAAACGGCCCGTGAGGTGTCGCACACCGTCGAGGTCGCTAAGGTGACCGGCGTGGATTCGACGCTGGCCGTGGTGACGGTGACCTATTCGCCCGGTGAGCACCTCGAGAACTTTCTCACCTCGCTCACCTCCGCGACCGTTCTGCCGACGCAGGTGATCCTGGCCGACAACGGTTCGATCGACGGTGCTCCCGAGGCCGCCGAGGCGGCACACGAGAACGTGCGACTGCTCCGGACCGGGGGAAACATCGGATACGGCGGGGCGATCAATCGCGCGGTCGCCGAGATCGACCCGTCCGCGGAGTTCGTGATCGTCGCGAACCCGGACGTCCGGTGGCACCCCGGTTCGATCGACGAACTGCTCGAGGCGGCGCGTCGCTGGCCGCGAGCCGGCTCGCTCGGGCCGCTGATCCACGAACCCGACGGAAGCGTCTACCCCTCGGCACGCACCGTCCCCACCCTCGCCTCCGGTGCCGGTCACGCGCTGCTCGGCACCGTCTGGCCGGCCAATCCGTGGACGCGTCGCTACCGGCAGGAGAACGAGGAGATCAGCGAACGCCCCGTGGGCTGGCTGTCCGGATCGTGCCTGCTGCTACGGCGAGCGGCCTTCGATTCGATCGACGGCTTCGATTCGCGGTACTTCATGTACATGGAGGACGTGGACCTGGGCGACCGGCTCGGACGAGCGGGCTGGCTCAACGTGTACGTGCCGTCCGCGGTGGTCACGCACGCCAAGGGCCACGCGGCCGGACGGCACCCCGAACTGATGCTTCCGGCACATCATGAGAGTGCCTACCGCTTCCAGGCGGACCGTCACCCCCACGGGTGGCAGGCACCGCTGCGGTGGGCTCTGCGGGCCGGGCTCGCGGTGCGATCGCGAGTGGCGGTCGCAGCGGCCGTGCGGGAGCGTCGGAACGGGAGGACCGACCGGAACATTCGGGTCGGCACGACAGTGAACAGGGGAGACGATGACGAGTGAGTCGGCACCGCACACCGATGCGGTGATTCTGGTCGGCGGACAGGGCACGCGGCTACGCCCGTTGACGCTGTCGGCACCCAAGCCGATGCTGCCCACCGCGGGGGTGCCTTTCCTCACCCATCTGCTCGCGCGGATCCGTGAGGCAGGCATCAAACACGTCGTCCTCGGCACCTCGTTCAAGGCCGAGGTCTTCGAGCAGCACTTCGCCGACGGTTCCGACTTCGGGCTCGAGATCGAGTACGTCACCGAGACCGAGCCGCTCGGCACCGGCGGCGGTATCCGCAACGTGCTGCCGAGGCTGCGCGCCGACAACGTGATGGTCTTCAACGGCGACGTGCTCGGTGGCACCGATCTCGGTGCGGTGCTCGACACCCACGTGCGGACCGAGGCGGACGTGACCCTGCACCTGGTGCGGGTGAGCGATCCGCGTGCCTTCGGCTGTGTGCCGACCGACGAGGACGGCCGGGTGACCGCCTTCCTCGAGAAGACTCAGGATCCGCCGACCGATCAGATCAACGCCGGTTGCTACGTCTTCCGCCGCGAGATCATCGAGCAAATCCCCGAAGGCCGTCCGGTGTCGGTGGAGCGCGAGGTGTTCCCGGCGCTGCTGACCGAGGGCAAGAAGGTGTTCGGGCACGTCGACGCGGCCTATTGGCGCGACATGGGCACCCCGGAGGATTTCGTCCGCGGCTCGGCCGATCTGGTCCGCGGTATCGCTCCGTCCCCGGCGCTCCCGCCGCAGCGCGGCGAGTCGCTCGTGCATCCGGGTGCCTCCGTGGCCCCGGGCGCCCTGCTCATCGGGGGCACGGTCGTCGGCCGCGGCGCCGAGATCGGTGCGGGTGCCCGCCTGGACGGCGCGGTGATCTTCGACGGTGCGCGGGTCGAGGCCGGTGCGGTGGTCGAACGGAGCATCATCGGTTTCGGTGTACGGGTCGGTCCGCGGGCCTTGATCCGCGACGGTGTGATCGGTGACGGCGCCGATATCGGTGCGCGATGCGAGCTGCTGCGCGGTGCCCGGGTGTGGCCGGGAGTGAAGATCCCCGACGGCGGTATCCGGTTCAGTACCGACGTGTGAGTCGAGAGGTCGAAGTGGGTTTCGAAAGATACGTGGCCCTCGGTGATTCGTTCACCGAGGGAGTCGGCGACCCGGATCCGGCGCGTGCCAACGGGCTGCGCGGTTGGGCCGATCTCGTCGCCGGTGAGCTGGCGCGGCACTCGGAGAGCTTCGCGTACGCGAACCTCGCCATCCGGGGCCGGTTGCTGCGACCGATCATCGACGAGCAGCTCGAGACCGCCGTGGCGATGCGTCCCGATCTCGTGACGATCTATGCCGGCGGCAACGACCTCATGCGTCCGAAGCTCGACCTCGACGCGCTCGCGGCGGAATACGACGAGGCGATCGGCAAGCTCGCCGCGACCGGCGCCCGCATCCTGATGTGGACGGCCTACGACGGCAGCTGGGCGCCGGTCTTCGGGATGCTGCGCGGCCGCTGGGCCGTGTACAACGAACTCGTCCGGGCGATCGCCGATCGACACGGGGCGACCATCGTCGACTTCTGGCGGTTCGACGAGTACCGCGATCTGCGCATGTGGGACTTCGACCGGCTGCACATGTCCGCGGCCGGCCACCACAACATGGCGATCCGCGTGCTCGATCTGCTGGGCGTCGCACACGGTCTCGGACCGGTGGAGTTCGACGAGGCACCCGTCCTCACACGGGCCCAGGAACGCGCCGCGGACCGCGCGTGGATGCGCGAGTTCCTCGTCCCCTGGGTGGGCCGGCGGCTGCGCGGAGTATCCTCCGGCGACGGCATCACCCCGAAATACCCCGACCTCGGCCCTGTCCGGTTCTGACCTCACGGCCCGGTTCCGACCTCACGCTCGTCCCGGCAACCCACCGGGACGAGCGTGGTCGTCTCAGGCCCGTCGGGCCCCGTCGCCTCAGGCCCGTCGGGCCGCGTCGTCTCAGGCCCGTCGGGCCGCGGCGAGCCGGACCATGTGCGCGATGGTCTCGTGCTCGGCCTCCGGCGGAAGCGCGTCGACGGGCCACCACTGCAGGTCGGTGGATTCGTCGCTGCGCACCGGCCGGGCACCGACGGGTGCGGTCACCAGGAACCGCAGGTCGAGGTGACGGGTGGGCACGCCGAGGGAGCACGTGATCGGATGCGTGTGCGCCGACAGCAGTTCCGGATCGATCACCAGATCGGCGATGCCGGATTCCTCGGTGGCCTCGCGCAGGGCCGCGTCGACGACCGTGTCGTCCGACGGCTCGCAGTGACCGCCGAGCTGGATCCACCGCCCCACCCGCGGATGCAGGGTGAGCAACACGTTGCGGTGGTCGGCGTCGAGCACGATCGACGACGCCGTGATGTGGCCGGGCACGTGTTCGCGCAGGCACCCGTCGGGCGCCGAATCGAGGAACGCCAGCATCGTATGCCGCAGCGATTCGGCGTCTTCCGAGTCGGTGCGCCAGGCGGTGAGCCGGTCGATCGCCGAGGCGTGCAGGGAACGCGCCGACACGACTACAGCTCCACGAGGGCGTCGCCCGGGTCCGCGGGTTCGCGCGGTTCCGGTTCGGTGAGCGGGTAACCGACGGCGACCGCCCCGAGCGGCGACCACTCGGCGGGAAGACCGAGTTCCTCGCGGACCACCTCGGGAGCGAAGATCGTCGAACCGATCCAGCAGCTGCCGAGCCCGCGGGTGGCCAGGGACACGAGCAGGCCCTGCACCGCGGCGCCGGCGGCGACGGTGAACATCGTCGACTCGGCCGCGGTGCGACGGGCATCCGGATAGTGGTGTGCGCCGTCGGGCACCCAGAAGGGGACGATCACCTCGGGTGCGTCGTAGAGGATCGCGCCGCGGGAGATCCGGCGTTCGACGGCCACCGGGTCGAGTCCGTCGCCGTGGAGATCCTCGGCCCACCTGTCGCGCATGCGGTCGAGGAGCCGGCGGCGCACCTGCTCGGTGCGCACCCACACGAACCGGACCGGACGGGTGTGATGAGGTGCGGGTGCGGTGAGGGCCTCGGCGACCGCCTCGCGCAGATCCTCGGGATCGACGGGCTCGGAGGCGAACTGCCGCACCGACCGGCGCAGCAGCAGTGCCTCGCGCCGACCGCGTTCGAGAGCCTCCTCGGTGCCGAGCCAGAACAGGTCGTCCTCGCCGCTGCGGATCAGGGCGCGGGCGGTGGATCCGTCGTCGGGCAGGCCGAGTCCGCGTACCACGGCGACGGGCACACCGCCGAGCTTGCCCTTGACCAGATCGCCTGCGGCGGCGATCTCGTCGGCGACCGCCACGGACGTCACCTGCAGTTCGTTGCCCTGCGAGTCGTGGGAGCCGGCGTAGCCGTGCAGGACTGGAAGCCCGGACGAGCCGATCGCGGCGTCGGTCTGGCCGTTGCGCCAGGCGCGGCCCATGGTGTCGGTGACCACCACGGCGACCCGGACGCCGAGCAGCGCACCGATCCGTTCGCGGAGCGCCGCTGCGCTCGCATCGGGGTTCTCGGGCAGCAGCGCGAGTTCGGCGCTGTCGACATTGGATCCGTCGATGCCGGAGGCTGCCTGCACGATGCCGAGCTTGTTCTCGGTGATGAGGGTGCGGCCCTTGCGTGCCAGCACGCGCACCGCTTCCTGATTCACCAGGCGCCGGCGGAGCGCGTCGCGGGCGTCGGGATCGGTGGGCGCGGCCACGATCCGTCCCTCGACCTTCGAGACCACTTTGCTGGTGACGACGAGGACGTCCCCGTCGGCCAGCCACGGTGCGGCCTGCGCGACGGCTGCGGCCAGGTCGTCGCCGGGCCGGAATTCGGGAAGCCCGGCGACGGGCAGGATCTCGATCGGGCCGCCCGGCGCGTGGTCGCGCACTGCAGGGTCGGCGACGGCGTCCGGCATCACAGGGTCACTCCGGCGAGGTCGAGGGCGGCGCGGGCCATCTCGGCCGTCGCGTCGGTGTCGGTCATGAGCAGGGGAACGGATCGGACCTCGACGCCTGGCACCTCGGCGTTGTCGGTCGAGTGCACGAGCCAGCCGTCGAGAATGCCTGTGCCCGAGCGGGCGCCGTAGTACCGGCCGACCGCCTCGGCGGTGGTCTCCACTCCGATGACGTCCAGGCACGCATCGGCCATGCCGCGCAGGGGCTTGCCGTCGATGACGGGGGACAGGCCGACGACCTTCGCCGACGTGGTGCGCAGCGCCCCACGGATACCGGGGATCGCGAGGATCGCTCCGACGCTCACGACGGGGTTCGACGGGGCCAGGACGACGGCGTCGGCGTTCTCGATCGCCTCGAGCACACCGGGAGCGGGCTCTGCCTCTTCTGCGCCGATGTGGGCGAAGCTGTGGGTGGGCACCTGGGCGCGGTGACGGACCCACCATTCCTCGAAGTGCACGGCCCGCTGTTCACCGTCCTCGGGATCGGTGATGACGACGTGGGTCTCGCTGCGGTCGTCGGAGACCGGCAGCAGGGTCACACCCGGCTTCCACCGCGTGCACAGTGCTTCGGTGATCGCGGAGAGCGGATAGCCGGTCCGCAGCATCTGCGTCCGGATGAGGTGGGTGGCGATGTCGCGGTCGCCGAGACCGAACCAGTCGGGGATCGCCCCGTAGGCGGCGAGTTCCTCCTTGGCGTTCCAAGTCTCACCGGCGCGGCCCCAGCCGCGTTCGGTGTCGATCCCACCGCCGAGGGTGTACATGCAGGTGTCGAGATCCGGACAGATCCTCAGGCCGTGCATCCACACGTCGTCGCCGACGTTGACGATCGCGGTGATGCGGTGTGCCGCGTCCGGATTCGGCTCCACGCCCGGAGAAATATCGAGAAGCCGGCGCAAACCTGAGAGAAAACGCGCCCCACCGACACCTCCGACCAATACAGTCACATTCACGGCCCAAGCCTAAGCGGTGCGTCGCCTACCCGGTCGCGCACCGTCCGAAACGCGTTTCGGCAAAGCGGCCGATGATATGTGAACAACGCCGCTCCGCTTGACCGCGACACACCCGAAGTGTCTAATCACATACATGTCATTCGATAATCGAATTCGAGATCCCTTGCGGTGAACCCGCATTCGAACGAGTATTCGAAGGATGGCAGCGGGTTGATCCCCGGTCATGATTCGGCGCTGCAGGTGAGGAGGGACAATGGCCGGCGAGCGCGACAGCTTCGAGCTCACTCGAAGCGATACTGCAGTCGAGGCTGTCTGTGACTACCCGGACGTCGGGGTGCCCGTCCTGAGTTTGATCTCGGGATTCGGTGACCCAGCGGACGGCGAGGAGCAGTGGCAGGAGCGTGCGCTCTGTGCGCAGACCGATCCGGAGGCATTCTTCCCCGAGAAGGGTGGCTCCACCAGAGAGGCCAAGCGCATCTGCATGGGGTGTGAGGTCCGGGACGAATGTCTCGAATACGCTCTCGCTCACGACGAGCGGTTCGGTATCTGGGGCGGGCTCTCCGAGAGGGAACGCCGTCGCCTCAAGCGCGGAATAGTCTGACGAGGAGTTCGGCCCGGTACGGGGAGTGCGGGACCGAGTGAAACACCGAATCGGATGACGAAGGCCGGTTGCGGCCGTGGGGGACGAGCAACCCGGCCTTCGTCATGTATCCGGAACGTTTCTCAGTCCTCGTCGTCCTCGTCGAGTGTCGGATCCACCACTTCCGGTTCGACACCGAGATAGGTGGCCACCTGGTGCACGAGGACGTCGTGCACCAGATCCGTCAGATCGTCCGGATCCTTCGCGCGCACCTCGAGAGGTCGGCGAAACAACACGATCCGCGCCCGGGTGGCAGCGCCTCGTCGATCGATCCCCGCCGGCACGAGCCGGGACAGCGGCACCGGCCCGTCGGCAACCACCTCGTCCGGCCAGTTGACCGAGTCGGGGTCGCGTGCCCGGATCTTCGGGACCTCGTCGACGGCAATGTCGAGCTTGGTGAGGCGGTCGTGCCAGCGCGCGTCGATCGGCGCGAACGCCCCCAATACGAGCAGGTCGAATTTCTCTGCGCGTGTCTTCCACGCCGGCAGGCTCTGCGGGAACAGGGGACCGCGGATTCCCCTGCCGCGGCGTGCCACGGCACGGGACGACACAGGGCGGGAACGTCGTGCGCGGACCATGCCATGGACACTACGACACGAAAATCGCTCCACCCTTTCGGTGTGTCCGAATAGTCCTGGCGCGTCCGGCGCGCTACGCTCCCAGTCGTGAGAACACTGCGTCGATGCTGCCGGCCTGGGTGCAAGAACCCTGCTGTTGCGACGCTGACCTACGTGTACTCGGACTCCACTGCCGTTGTCGGTCCCCTGGCGACCGTCGCGGAACCGCACTCGTGGGATCTCTGCGAGATGCACGGTTCGCGCATCACGGCACCCAAGGGCTGGGAACTCGTCCGATACGAGGGAGCGTTCTCGTCGGCCACCCCCGACGAGGACGATCTGACCGCCCTCGCCGAGGCCGTACGCGAGGCCGGCCTGGGGGAGCGTTCCCGTTCCGACGCGAGCGACGACGACGCCGAGCAACCCCAACGGGCCGTCGTGCCTCCCACCGCACGCACCGGCCGACGCGGTCACCTGCGTGTTCTTCCCGATCCCACGTCCTGAGCCGTTCGCACTAGGCTGAGCGAGTGCGATGGCGCGGAGGACGGTATCGCACGAGTCGAGTTCAGGAGCTAATACAGTGGCGAGAGCTGCCGAGTCGGTGTCAGCAGTCATCAAGGCCTACGACGTACGGGGTGTCGTCGGAGAGCAGATCGACGAAGAGTTCGTCCGCGAGGTCGGAGCGTCGTTCGCACGCCTGTTGCGCAGTGAGGGCAGCGCGGACCGTGTGGTGATCGGGCACGACATGCGCGCCTCGTCCCCCTCGCTCTCGCAGGCCTTCGCCGACGGGGTCACCGCCCAGGGACTCGACGTGGTGCTGATCGGCCTCGCATCCACCGACCAGCTCTACTTCGCGTCGGGCCTGCTCGACGCACCCGGCGCGATGTTCACGGCCAGCCACAATCCCGCGAAGTACAACGGCATCAAGCTCTGCCGTGCCGGTGCCAAGCCCGTCGGTCAGGACACCGGTCTGGCGCAGATCTCCGCCGACCTCGTCGAGGGGGTGCCCGCCTACGACGGCGAGCGCGGCAACATCACCGAGCAGGACGTCCTCGAGGACTACGCCTCGTTCGTCCGCGGCCTGGTCGATCTCGCGGAGATGCGTCCGCTGAAGGTGGCGGTCGACGCCGGCAACGGCATGGGAGGCCACACCGTCCCCGCCGTCTTCGGTGCCCTGCCCGTCGATCTCGTGCCGCTGTACTTCGAACTCGACGGCACCTTCCCGAACCACGAGGCCAACCCCCTCGACCCCGCCAACCTCGTCGACCTCCAGCGTCTGGTCGTCGAGTCCGGTGCCGACGTGGGCCTGGCCTTCGACGGCGACGCCGACCGCTGCTTCGTCGTCGACGAGCGCGGCGAGCCGGTCACCCCGTCCGCGGTCACGGCGCTCGTCGCCGCCCGCGAACTCGCCAAGGAACCCGGCTCGACGATCATCCACAACCTCATCACCTCGCGCGTGGTGCCCGAACTCGTCGCCGAGCAGGGCGGCAAGCCGGTGCGCACCCGGGTCGGGCATTCGTTCATCAAGCAGCAGATGGCCGAGACCGGTGCCGTCTTCGGCGGGGAACACTCGGCGCACTACTACTTCCGCGACTTCTGGGGTGCCGACTCCGGCATGCTCGCGGCGCTGCACGTCCTCGCCGCACTCGCCTCGCAGGACGGTCCGCTCTCCGAGCTGATGAGCTCCTACAACCGGTACGCGGCGTCGGGCGAGATCAACTCGACGGTCGCCGATGCTGCCGAGCGCACCGAGGCCGTCGTCGCGGCGTTCGAGGACCGCGCGGTATCGATCGACCGGCTCGACGGTGTCACCGTCGACCTGACCGACAACGCATGGTTCAACCTGCGCGCGTCCAACACCGAGCCGTTGCTGCGGCTCAACGTGGAGGCCCGCACGGACGGTGAGGTCGAGGCATTGGTGAAGGAGATCCTTTCCGTCGTTCGTGCGTAGGCGGAGGGACAACGGGAATAATCGAAGTGCCGGGACAGGTCGTGCCGGTGTCGGTTCGGCGGAGCACCGATCTCGGGTCGGTGGCCCCACCGGGCCCTGTCAGCCGGCCCGCCGAGGTCGCGGCGGCGGAAGGAAGGTGATGCGGTCGTGACGGCACCCTCACCGCTGTTCGACTTCGACGATGCGGGCGGTGTTCTCGCCGCCGATGTCGACGGCATCCTCAGGAGCGCGGCCCTCGGCGGCGCCCAGATCCGCGCGGTCGCCGCGGCGGTCGACGAAGGTCTGCTCGGCCGGCTCACCGACATGCACCCCCGCAGTGTGGTCTTCGTCGGCACCGACGCCCGCGCCCGCTCGGCCGCGGAACTGGTCGTCGCGATGTTCGGTGGGCAGGCCGGTGTACCGCTGATCTCCGCGCCGACCACACCGCCGTGGGTCGGCGCGCTCGATGTCGTGGTGGTCTCGGGAAATGACGCCGGCGATCCAGAGCTGGCGCGCAGCATCGACGCCGGACTGCGTCGCAGCGCTGAGGTCGTCGTCGACGCCCCCGACGAAGGTCCGGTGCGGGCGGTCTCGGCCGGTCGCGCGATGTTGTTGCCGCCGCGCGTCCGGGTCCAGACCCGGTACGTGCTCGCCCGGCACGTCGCGGTGTTCTGTGCGGTGCTCGGCGTGTTGCAGCGCGCCGTCCGGATCACCGGTGTCCCTCCGCTCGCCGAGGTCGCCGACACGGCCGACGAGGAAGCGGCGCGCAATCATCCGGCGAACGAGGTCTTCCACAATCCCGCAAAGTCGCTCGCGGTGCGCATGCAGTCGCGTCGCGTGGCGTTCGCGGGAGACTCCGCCGCGACGACGGTGCTCGCACGGCACGCGTCGGAGGCCCTGCTCCAGGAGGCGGGTGTGGTCGCCGGCGCTGCGGCACTGAGCGACGTGCTGGTCGCGCGCGACCGGCTCACGAATGTGGTCACCGCGAGCGGTGAGAACTACGACCCGTTCTTCCACGACGAGGAGCTGGACGGACCGGCGCCGATCGCACCGGCACGGGTGTTCGTGCTCAGCACCGACCCCGACCGCTCGGCGGCGCAGCGCAGGACGGCGGCACTTCCGGATGTGGAATTGATGTCCGTGATCGGAGAATTCGAATCGAGCACGGTTCCGACCGTGCTGGAACAGGTGGCAGTGTTGACCGTCCGCACAGAGATGGCGGCCGCATATCTCGGATTGGCAGGGGGGAGATAGTGCACCGACTCGAAGGTGCGGTGCGCTCGTACGCCTGGGGATCGCGGACCGCGATCGCCACCCTGCGTGGCCGCAATGTGCCGTCCCATCATCCCGAGGCCGAGTTGTGGCTCGGTGCGCACCCGGCCGATCCCGCCAGGCTGGTGGATCCGGACGGCGACGAGCACTCGCTGCTCGACGTGTTGTCGGCCGATCCGCAGCGACACCTCGGTGATCGCACGGTGGGGGCGTTCGGTCCCCGCCTGCCCTTCCTGCTCAAGCTACTGGCGGCGGAGGAGCCGCTGTCGCTGCAGGCGCATCCCAGCGCCGGCCAGGCGGCCGAGGGCTTCGCTCGTGAGGAAGCACTCGGCATCCCGATCGACTCGCCCGTCCGCAACTACAAGGACGCCAGCCACAAGCCCGAACTCGTGGTGGCGCTGACCCGGTTCGAGGCCCTGGCCGGCTTCCGTGACCCGAAACGGACCGTGGAGCTGTTCGAGGCGCTGGCCGTGCCGGAACTCGACCCCTATGTGGGACTGCTCGCGGGCCAACCCGATTCGAGCGGTCTGCGGGCGCTGTTCACCACCTGGATCACGTTGCCCCCGCCCGCTCTCGCAGCGTTGCTGCCGCGTGTGCTCGACGGTTGCGTCACCTATCTCGCGGCCGGACGGGACGGCGAACGCGATTTCGTTCCGGAGGTACGCACGGCCCTGCAGCTGGCGGACTTCTATCCCGGCGACGCCGGAGTGCTCGCCTCGCTGCTGCTCAACCGCATCACCCTGCAGCCGGGCGAGGGCCTGTACCTCGACGCGGGAAATCTGCACGCCTACCTGCACGGCATGGGTGTCGAGGTCATGGCGAACTCCGACAACGTGCTGCGCGGTGGTCTCACCCCGAAGCACGTGGACGTGCCCGAACTGCTGCGGGTGCTCGACTTCGGTGCGGCCTCGGTGCCGATTCTCGAAGCCGTGCCGGAGGCCTCGGCGGAGACCGGGTCGGGGCAGAGTCCGATCGAACGCCGCTACCGCACCCCGGCACCGGAGTTCGCGTTGTCCCGCATCGATCTCGGCGCGGGCGACGCCCTCGGGGTCGGTGCCGACGGACCACAGATCCTGCTGTGCACCGCAGGCGATGCCCGCGTCGAGTGCGACGGCGAGTCGGTGACGCTGAGGCCCGGCGACTCGGCGTGGTTGTCGGCGTGCGACCGGAATCCGACCGTCCACGGTTGTGCCGCGGACACCCAGGTCTTCCGGGCCCGGCTCGGGGAGATACCGGGATCGGCGACCGACGAGTCCTGAAGCAGAGTCCCGGTAGGGACGGAATCGAACCGAAGGCGAGCCCGCACGGGCTCGCCTTCGTCGTTTCCGGATGCATCTTCGTGAGATTTACAAAATCGGCTATATGTCTAGACCTAGGACGAACAGTGGCCTAGAGTCAAGATATGAGTGGTGTGCGTCACCGTGCGGTGGCGTGCCCGGCGCCATCAACGGTGATGAAGGAGACCCGACATGAGTACGGCATCCGCGGATTCGGTGGATCGACCCGACCTTCAGTGGCGCGACCGGAAACGCCATCTGTGGCTTCTGGGGCTGGTGCCCCCGACGGCGCTGTTCGTCGCCGCCGCCCTGGTGTGGGGCGGTAACGAACTCGGTCTGCAGAGCGTCACCCCGGTCCTGTGGTGGATAGGCCCCCTGCTGGTCTACGTCCTCGTCCCGCTGCTCGACCTGTTCGTCGGCCCCGACGGCGAGAATCCACCCGACGAGTTGTTCGAGCAACTCGAGAACGACCGCTTCTACCGCTACTGCACCTACCTCTACTTGCCCTTCCAGTTCGCGTCGCTGGTCTTCGCCTGCTACCTCTGGTCGGCCGGCGACCTGTCCTGGCTCGGCATCGACGGCGGGCTCGGCGTGATGTCGAAGATCGGACTCGCGATCTCGGTCGGCGTGGTCGCGGGCATCGGTATCAACACGGCGCACGAGCTCGGCCACAAGAAGGTCGAATTCGAACGGCGACTGTCGAAGTGGGCGCTCGCCCCGTCGTTCTACGGGCACTTCTACATCGAGCACAATCGCGGCCACCACGTGCGGGTCGCCACCCCGGAGGACCCGGCCTCGGCCCGGTTCGGGGAGAGCTTCTGGCGATTCCTGCCCCGCAGCGTCGTCGGCAGTCTGCGGTCGGCGTGGCGCCTCGAACGAGCCCGCCTCGAGCGGCTCGACAAGCCGGTGTGGAGCGTGCACAACGACGTCCTCAACGCGTGGGCGATCTCCGTCGTGCTGTACGCGGTGCTTCTCGGCGTCTTCGGTCTGTCGATCGCGCCGTATCTCGTGATCCAGGCGGTCTTCGGGTTCTCGTTGCTCGAGGTCGTGAACTATCTCGAGCACTACGGTCTGCTGCGGCAGAAGACGGCGAAGGGACGCTACGAGCGCTGCTCGCCCGCGCACAGCTGGAACAGCGACCACCTGGTGACGAACATCTTCCTGTACCACCTGCAGCGGCACAGCGACCATCACGCCAATCCCACGCGGCGCTACCAGACCCTGCGCAGCATGGAGATCTCACCGCAACTGCCCGCGGGCTACGCGACGATGATCACCCTCGCCTACATCCCACCGCTGTGGCGCAAGGTCATGGACCACCGCGTGCTCGACCACTACGACGGCGACATCACCCGCGTCAATATCGAACCGCGTCGACGCGAGAAGATCCTGGCCCGCTACGGAGCATCGGATCCCGCTGCCGCGGAAGGAAAATGATCGTGGCGTCCTACCGCTGTCCCGTCTGCGAGTTCGTGTACGACGAGACCGCCGGCGTTCCCCGCGAGGGCTTTCCGGCCGGCACCCCGTGGTCCGACGTACCCGACGACTGGCCGTGTCCCGACTGCGGAGTCCGGGAGAAGACCGATTTCGAGGAGCACACCCCGTGAGTACCGACTACCGTCTGTTCCGTTGTCTCGTCTGCGGATTCGAATACGACGAGGCCGAAGGGTGGCCCGACGAGGGCATCGGACCCGGCACCCGATGGGAGGACATCCCCGACGACTGGTCGTGCCCGGACTGCGGCGCCGCCAAGGCCGACTTCGAGATGGTCGAGATCGTCCGCCGGTGAACCGCTGCCCGGGGGATCACGACCCGCCTTGCTTTGACGAGCACTTCCGCGCGTGAGAGCGTTCCCACCATGTCGAACGCGCGGGTTCCCTTCCACGAGGCAAGTCGGGTGCTGCTGCGCTCGACGATCCTCGACGCCATGCGCGAGCTGCTGCACGAACGCGACTGGTCGGCCGTCACCATGAGCGACGTCGCCCGGGCTGCCGGCATCAGCCGGCAGACCCTGTACAAGGAGTTCTCCTCCCGGCAGGGGCTCGCCCAGGGATATGCGCTGCGTCTGGTCGACGAGTTCGTCGATGCGGTGGCCGATTCGGTGTACGCCCACGTCGGCGACGCGCGGGCCGCGCTCGTGGACGGATTCACCTTCTTCTTCGAGGCGTCCGCCGCCGACCCCCTGGTGCAGTCGCTGCTGAGCGGGGAGGCCAAACCCGACCTGCTGCGGTTGATCACCACCGACGCCGCCCCCATCCTCGAGCGGGGCGCGGGTCGCCTCACGGAGACCTTCCACCACAGCTGGATCGCGGCGTCCGAATCCGACGCGGGGATCCTCGCGCGCGCTGTCGTGCGGGTCGCGCTGAGCTTCGTCTCGATGCCCCCGGCCTCGGGGCGTGATGTCGCCGCCGACCTCGCCGATCTGCTCGTGCCGTTCGTCGAACGGGCCGCCATACGCGGTTGACGTCCGGGCGTCGTACCGGAAGGTGCGGCGGACGGATCCCGTCGGGGGACGATCTGCCGGGCCTCTTCTTGCGCAGGTTGTATAGCCTGGAACCAACATCGTCTGCCGACAGGAAGAGGCATCTGCACGTGTCTGACACCACGCTCGTAGCCGACCGGGTCAACGGTCTCGATTTCAAGGTCGCCGATCTGTCCCTCGCCGAGTTCGGGCGCAAGGAGATCCGGCTCGCCGAACACGAGATGCCGGGCCTGATGGCGCTGCGTCGCGAGTACGCGGAGGTGCAGCCGCTGAAGGGCGCACGGATCTCCGGCTCGCTGCACATGACGGTCCAGACCGCTGTGCTCATCGAAACGCTCGTCTCCCTCGGCGCGCAGGTGCGCTGGGCGTCGTGCAACATCTTCTCCACCCAGGACCACGCCGCCGCGGCCGTCGTCGTCGGCCCGCACGGCACCCCCGAGGAGCCCAAGGGCGTCCCGGTGTTCGCCTGGAAGGGCGAGACCCTCGAAGAGTACTGGTGGGCGGCCGAGCAGATGCTCACCTGGCCCGGCGAACCCGCCAACATGATCCTCGACGACGGCGGCGACGCCACGATGCTCGTGCTCAAGGGCGCCCAGTTCGAGAAGGCCGGCGTCGTCCCGCCGAGCGACGAAGAGCAGGACTCCGCAGAGTACAAGGTCTTCCTCGAGCTGCTGCGCCGCTCGCTCGCGGCCGACTCGAAGAAGTGGACCACCGTCGCCGAGTCCGTCAAGGGCGTCACGGAGGAGACCACCACGGGCGTCCTGCGCCTGTACCAGCTCTCCGCAGCCGGCGAGCTCGCGTTCCCCGCGATCAACGTCAACGACTCGGTCACCAAGAGCAAGTTCGACAACAAGTACGGCACCCGGCACTCGCTGCTCGACGGCATCAACCGCGGCACCGACGTCCTCATCGGCGGCAAGGCCGCGCTCGTGTGCGGCTACGGCGACGTCGGCAAGGGCTGCGCCGAGGCCCTGCGCGGCCAGGGCGCACGCGTCTCGGTCACCGAGGTCGACCCGATCAACGCCCTGCAGGCCATGATGGACGGCTACGACGTCGTGACGGTCGAGGACTTCATCGGCCAGGCCGACATCGTCATCACTGCGACCGGCAACAAGGACATCATCACCTTCGAGCACATGAAGGCGATGAAGCACCAGGCCATCCTCGGCAACATCGGCCACTTCGACAACGAGATCGACATGGCCGGCCTCGAGCGGGCCGCCGACGTCACGCGGATCAACATCAAGCCGCAGGTCGACGAGTTCACCTTCGCCGACGGCCATTCGATCATCGTCCTGTCGGAGGGCCGCCTGCTCAACCTGGGCAACGCCACGGGCCACCCCTCCTTCGTGATGAGCAACTCGTTCGCCAACCAGGTGATCGCCCAGATCGAGCTGTGGACCAAGCCCGACGAGTACGACAACGAGGTCTACCGCCTGCCCAAGCACCTCGACGAGAAGGTCGCGAAGATCCACGTCGAGGCGCTCGGTGGACAGATCACGAAGCTGACCAAGGAGCAGGCCGAGTACATCGGTGTCGACGTCGAGGGCCCGTACAAGCCCGAGCACTACCGGTACTGATCCCGTTGATTCGACGGGAATCACAGGGCACATGGGTGATCTGATCGTCGTCGAGGGTCTCGACGGGGCCGGCAAGCGGACGTTGTCCGCCGGTCTCGTCGAGACCTGGCGCGAGGCCGGACGGAAGGTCGCGACGCTGGCCTTCCCGCGGTACGGGCAGTCGATCCACGCCGATCTGGGCGCGGAGGCGTTGCGCGGGCAGCACGGCGACACCGCCTCGAGCGTCGAGGCGATGGCGTTGCTGTGGGCGCTCGACCGACGCGATGCTGCCGACGAGCTGCGGAAGCTGCTCGCCGACAACGACATCGTGCTGCTCGACCGGTACGTCGCGTCCAACGCCGCGTACACCGCGGCGCGCCGGAACCAGGATGCGACCGGCCCGGCGGTGGAGTGGATCCGCCGTCTCGAGTTCGAACGGTTCGGGCTTCCGGTGCCCGATCTGCAGGTGCTGCTCCGCGTTCCGGTCGCCCTCGCCGCCGAGCGTGCCCGTAACCGCGCCGCGACCGAGGTCGACCGCGATCGCGACGCCTACGAGCGCGATGCCGGTCTGCAGGAGCGCACCGGCGCGGTCTACGACGGGCTCGCGCAGCAGCAGTGGATGTCTCCGTGGGAGGTCGCAGGCCCGCAGACCTCCCCGCGACAACTCGCCGTTGACATCTCAAATCTGCTTCACGACGCTCGAGGGGTGACACGATAGAGGCTATGAAGCCGAGGATTCTGGTAGTCGACGACGACACCGCGCTGGCCGAGATGCTCACGATCGTGCTGCGCGGCGAGGGATTCGAACCGTTCGTGGTGGGGGACGGCACTCAGGCGCTGGGTGCCGTGCGCGAGATCCGGCCCGACCTCGTCCTGCTCGATCTCATGCTCCCCGGCATGAACGGCATCGACGTGTGCCGTGTGCTCCGCGCGGATTCCGGTGTGCCGATCGTGATGCTCACCGCCAAGTCCGACACCGTCGACGTCGTGCTCGGCCTCGAATCGGGCGCCGACGACTACATCGTCAAGCCGTTCAAGCCGAAGGAGCTCGTCGCACGCGTGCGGGCCCGGCTGCGTCGCACCGAGCAGGAACCGGCGGAGGTCCTGAACATCGGGGACATCACCATCGACGTCCCCGCCCACAAGGTCACCCGCGGCGACGAGGCGATCTCGCTCACGCCCCTCGAGTTCGACCTGCTCGTGGCGCTCGCACGCAAGCCGCGCCAGGTGTTCACCCGTGAGGTCCTGCTCGAGCAGGTCTGGGGCTACCGGCACGCCGCCGACACCCGGCTCGTGAACGTCCACGTCCAGCGTCTGCGCGCGAAGGTCGAGAAGGATCCCGAGAATCCCGAGGCGGTGCTCACGGTGCGGGGGGTCGGCTACAAGGCCGGACCGCCGTGATTCGAACCTACCGGCTTCGGCGGCGTATCACGCGTAGGACGCTGCCGCTGGTGAGGTGGTCGCGGTCGATGAGCAGCCGACTCGCGCACACCTGGCGACGATCCCTGCAGCTCCGGGTCGTGACCTCGACCCTCACGCTGTCGCTGATCGTCATGTTCGTGCTCGGAGTGGTACTCACGAGCCAGATCACCGACCGACTGCTCGAAGTGAAGATCGACGCGGCGACCGAGGAGATGGATCGCTCGCGCGCACTCGTCGAGGGACAACTCGCGGGCGCCGACGACTCCGGTTCGCTCGCGGTCCGCCTCGACGGTGCCGCGGCGATCCTCACCAGCCGTGGCAGCGACGGGGGACAGGACACCGGCGTCGCCGGAACCTTCGACCCCGTCCTGATCGTTCCCGGCGACGGTCCGCGGGCCCCCACCTCGAGCGGGCCCGCCGACCAGATCCCGCAGAACCTGCGTGCCTTCGTCCAGAACGGGCAGATCGCGTACCAGTTCGCGACGGTCGCCGATCCCGACGGCTACACCGGGCCGGCCCTGATCATGGGCAGCCCCACCGACTCCGACATCTCGACACTCGAGCTGTATCTCGTCTTCCCGCTCGGCGGTGAGGAACGCACCCTCGCCCTCGTCCGCGGCACCCTGCTCGTCGGTGCCGTGGTCCTGCTCGTGCTGCTGGCCGCGATCTCGATGATCGTCGCGCGGCAGGTCGTGCTGCCCATCCGGTCGGCCTCCCGGATCGCCGTGCGCTTCGCCGACGGACGGCTCAAGGAACGCATGCCGGTCCGCGGTGAGGACGACATGGCGCGCCTGGCGATGTCGTTCAACGAGATGGCCGAGAGCCTGTCGCGGCAGATCACCCAGCTCGAGGAGTACGGCAACCTGCAGAAACGGTTCACCTCCGATGTGAGCCACGAACTGCGCACCCCGCTCACGACCGTCCGTATGGCCGCCGACCTCATCCACGACGGCAGCGACGAGCTCGACCCCGTCCTCAAGCGGTCCTCCGAACTGCTCGTCGCCGAACTCGACCGCTTCGAGAGCCTCCTCAACGATCTGCTCGAGATCAGCCGGCACGACGCGGGTGTCGCCGAACTCGCCTCCGAACGACTCGATCTGCGGATGTGCGCGCGTGCCGCCGTCTCGACCGTGCGGCACCTCGCCCGCGAGACCGCCACCGAGCTCATCGTCGACCTTCCGGACGAGTCCGTCGAGGCCGACGTCGATCCGCGCCGCGTCGAACGCATCCTGCGCAACCTGCTCGCCAACGCGATCGATCACGGCGAGGGCAAACCCATCCTGCTGCGGTTGCGCGCCGACGACGCGGCCGCGGCCTTCGTCGTGCGCGATCAGGGCGTGGGCCTGCGACCGGGGGAGGAGAAACTCGTCTTCAACCGGTTCTGGCGCTCCGATCCGTCGCGGGTCCGGCGCTCCGGCGGCACCGGCCTCGGTCTCGCGATCAGCGTCGAGGACGCCAACCTGCACAACGGCAAGCTCGAAGCGTGGGGCGAACCGGGACGAGGTGCCAGCTTCCGGCTCACCCTCCCGCGCGAACGCGGACGTAAGGTGGGTCGCAGCCCCCTGCCTCTCGTACCCAGCGCCGCGAAGGCCGTGCAGGGCAAGCCCCCGCCGGGTGACGACACCCCGGAGCGGCCTTCGACGGGAGAGATCCCGACCGACCCTGCGAGCACATCGTCCGAAGGAGCCAATACATGAGCCGCTCGACTCCGCGTGCAGCGGGCGTGCTCGTCGTACTCCTGACCGTGGCCGGACTCGTGCTGTCGGGATGCGCCACGCTGCCAGATTCGTCGTCACCGCAGGCCATCGGAACCCTTGAACGCGGCCCCGCGACCACCGAGGTCGCCGCTCCCGTGCCCGGTCGCGAACCCGACCTGCTCCTGCGCGACTTCCTGCAGGCGAGCACGGATCCGACCAACCGCCACCGCGCGGCCCGGCAGTTCCTCACCCCCACGATGTCCGAGTCCTGGGACGACGCGGCGAGCGCGACGATCGTCGACAAGGTCGACGTCCTCGTCGAGGAACGCGACGGCGACAGCGCCACCTACGTGGTGCGGGCCAGCACCGTCGGCTACCTCGAGGAGGGCGGCATCTACCGTCCCGCCGACGGGGAGTTCGAGGCGCGGTTCTCCCTGGTCCGCACGGACGGGGAGTGGCGCATCGACCGGTTGCCGGCCGGCGTCATCATGGACCGCCCGCGCTTCCTCAACACCTATCAGCGCCGCTCGCTGTACTTCCTCGACCCGACCGGCACCGCCGTCGTCCCCGACCCCCGCTGGATCACGGGTACCCCCGAACAGACGGCGTCGCAGTTGATCGGGTTGCTCGTCGAAGGGCCGAAAGAGGTCCTCGCGCCTGCGGTCAAGAATCTCCTCGAGGACGTCACCGTCATCGGCTCGGTGACGAAGGCGGACGGCCGCACGACCGACGTCGGCGTCGGACTCGGCGGTATCCGCATCGACTTCCAGGGGGTCGGCTCGATGGGCCGGCAGGATCGCGAACTGCTCGCCGCGCAGGTGATCTGGACCCTCGCCAACGCAGACATCAGCGGCCCGTACCAGCTCCTCGCCGACGGCCAGCCCCTCGACGAACGGTTCCCGAACGGGTGGACCACCGCCGACGTGGCATCGATGAACCCCCTTGCCGCATCGAGCGTGACGGTGGGCCTGCACGCGCTGCTCGACGGCGCGCTGGTGAGCGTCGCAGAGACCGGCGTGACACCGGTCCGCAGCTTCTTCGGCATGTCCGACGATCTGCAGTCCGTCGCCCTGTCGCTGGACGGAGAGCTCGTCGCCGCAGTCGAGAACACCGGCAAACCGGCACCGGAACCGGCCGTGCAACTCATGGTGGGGGCCTACAGCGAGGGCGGTGCCGAGCCGGCGGTCGACGGCGAGTCGATCACCCGGCCGTCCTGGTCTCCCAACAACAATTCGGTGTGGGCGGTCGTCAACGGGACCTCGGTGGTGCGCGCGGTGCGCGAACCCGGCACCGGGCGGGTCACCGTCGTCGGGGTGGAGGCGGGCGCGGTCCGCGGTCTCGGCGACCGCATCACCGAACTGCGCCTGTCGCGCGACGGTGTCCGCGCCGCCATGATCATCGACGGGCGGGTCTTCGTCGCGACCGTCGTGCCGACCACGACCGGCGAGTACTCGCTCACCAATCCGCGCGAGATCGGCTTCGGTCTCGGTGGTCCCGCGCTCGCCTTGGACTGGAGCACGGCCGACACGATCGTCGTCTCCCGCGCGTCGGCCGACGTGCCCGTCGTGCAGGTCGCGGTGGACGGCTCACGCATCGACGCACTCCCGAGCCGCAATCTCACCCCTCCGGTGGTGGCCGTGGAGGCGTCGACGGCCAGCGAGTTCGTCGCCGATTCCCGGACGGTCTTCCAGCTCAACAACCGCGATCCCGCGGGCGACCGGTACTGGCGCGAGGTACCCGGACTGGCCGGGATGGCGGCGATCCCGGTCCTTCCCGGCTAGAGCGTGCCGACGGTGACGCCCAGGCGTCGGTGACTTCGGGCACACTCCCGGTGTGCTCACCGCCTTTCTCGATCTCGTCCTGCCCGCCCGGTGCGGTGGGTGCGCCGCTCCCGGAGCGAGCTGGTGCCGGGCGTGCGCACGCGAGCTCTCCGATCACCCCGTGGCCGTCGCGCCGCGCGTCGACCCCGGGACCCCGGTGTGGAGCCTGGGCCCGTACACCGGCCCCAGGCGCCGCGCGGTGATCGTCGCGAAGGAGCGTGCCCGCCGGGATCTCGCCGAGCCGCTCGGGCTCGCGTGGGCCGTCGCGATCGCGCGGCTGCGCCGATGGAGCGAGCTGCCCGAGGGTCCCTTGATCGTGACGCCCGCCCCCACCCGGACGCGTGCGGCGCGGGCACGCGGAGGCGATCCCGTCACGCGTGCCGCCCGGGCCGCCGCGACCCACGACCGTCGCCTCCACGTGCATCCGATCCTGAGTGTGGCGGCCGGGGTGCGTGATTCGGTGGGGCTCTCGGCAGCCGACAGGCAGCGCAACCTCGCCGGCCGTGTCGGGGTGCGCGCCGACGGTCTGCCGCGCACGATCCCGGTCCTCGTCGTCGACGACGTGCTCACCACCGGAACCACCGCGCGCGAGTCGGTGCGGGCACTCCGACGCGCCGGATTCGACCCTCTCGGAGTGCTCGTGATCGCCCACGCGTGAGCCCGCGGACGGGCCCGGAAAGTACCTCACCGAGTGACCGGAAGGCGACGCGATGGGAAATCGCGCGGGAACGGTGGCACACCTCCGCGTTACGTACTACCGTCGCCATCAGACCCGGAAACAACAAGGTAGACGGGTGGAAACGCCTGTTCTTCCGATTCCGGGTGAGCGCGCTCTCGCGCTCATACATCATGCCGGCGCGCGGGCTGCGCCGGCCGTAACTCGGGAGGTACGCGTGACGACCCCTTCGAAGTCCAGAGGTTCCGTTGCAGAGGCCGATGCAGCCACGGAAGGCCCACGTGCCGACGTTGTCGTGAAAGGACGCAACGTCGAGGTCCCCGATCACTTCCGGATCTACGTCTCCGAGAAACTCGCTCGGCTCGAACGTTTCGATCCGACGATCTTCATCTTCGACGTCGAGTTGCAACACGAACGCAACAGGCGTCAGAGGAAGAGTTGTCAGCGGGTCGAGATCACTGCCCGCGGAAAGGGACCTGTCGTACGCGCCGAGGCCAGTGCCGATAGCTTCTACGCTGCCTTCGAGTCTGTGATCAGCAAGCTCGAATCGCGCCTGCGACGGACGAAGGAGCGCCGCAAGGTCTCCTACGGTGAGAAGACGCCCGTGTCCGTGGCGGAAGCCACCGCGGCCCTCGCCCAGGATGACGAGCTCGCGATCTCGCCCGACCTGTCGCTCGGCGACAGCGAGAAGGAGCCTCAGGACGGTCCCGGTCGCATCGTCCGGACGAAGGAACACAACGCTGCGCCGATGACCGTCGACGACGCCCTCTACGAGATGGAACTCGTCGGTCACGACTTCTACCTGTTCCACGACAAGGAGACGGACAAGCCGTCCGTGGTCTACCGGCGACACGCCTTCGACTACGGTCTGATCAGGCTCGTGTGACACTGCAGGGAGTGACCGAAGGCACCTCGCCATCGCGGTCACTCCCGCGCAGCGCCTACCATGGAATCCGGCCGGGGTCCGACAAGGCCTCGGCCGGATTTCTTGTCCGTGCAGGTACCCGAGATTGAGGACGAACACACCAGTGCTGTCGCTGACGAAGCTGCTCCGGATCGGTGAAGGTCGCATGGTCAAGCGGCTCAAGCACATCGCCGAGCATGTCGATTCCCTCTCCCCGGACTTCGAGGCCCTGACCGACGCCGAGCTCCGTGCCAAGACGGACGAGTTCCGGAGCCGCTACCAGGACGGCGAGACGCTCGACGATCTGCTTCCGGAAGCCTTCGCGACCGCCCGGGAGGCGTCCTTCCGTGTGCTCGGCCAGAAGCACTATCTCGTCCAGATCATGGGTGGCGCGGCGCTGCACTTCGGCAACATCTCCGAGATGAAGACCGGTGAGGGCAAGACCCTCACCTGCGTGCTGCCGGCCTACCTCAACGCGATCTCCGGCGACGGCGTCCACGTCGTCACCGTGAACGACTACCTCGCCAAGCGCGACGCCGAGTGGATGGGCCGCGTGCACCGTTCCCTCGGACTCGAGACCGACGTGATCCTGTCCGGCATGACCCCGGCCCAGCGCCGCGCGGCCTACTCCGCGGACATCACCTACGGCACCAACAACGAGTTCGGTTTCGACTACCTGCGCGACAACATGACGCACTCGCTCGACGATCTCGTCCAGCGTGGCCACAACTTCGCGATCGTCGACGAGGTCGATTCGATCCTCATCGACGAGGCCCGGACCCCGCTCATCATCTCGGGTCCCGCCGACGCGTCGAGCAAGTGGTACTCCGAGTTCGCGCGCATCGCCAAGCTGCTCAAGCCCGAGGTGCACTACGAGATCGACATCCGCAAGCGGACCGTCGGTGTGCACGAGGCCGGCGTCGAGTTCGTCGAGGACCAGCTCGGCATCGACAACCTGTACGAGGCGGCCAACTCGCCGCTGGTGAGCTACCTCAACAACGCCATCAAGGCCAAGGAGCTCTACGCCAAGGACAAGGACTACATCGTCCGCAACGGCGAGGTCGTCATCGTCGACGAGTTCACCGGCCGCGTCCTGTCGGGCCGCCGCTACAACGAGGGCATGCACCAGGCGATCGAGGCAAAGGAAGGCGTCGAGATCAAGGCCGAGAACCAGACGCTCGCCACGATCACGCTGCAGAACTACTTCCGCCTGTACGACAAGCTGTCGGGCATGACCGGTACGGCCGAGACCGAGGCCGCCGAGCTCCACCAGATCTACAGCCTGGGTGTCATCCCGATCCCGACCAACCGCCCGATGGTGCGCGTCGACCAGGGCGATCTGATCTACAAGACCGAGGAAGCGAAGTTCGCGGCCGTCGTCGACGACGTCGTCGAGCGTCACGAGAAGGGCCAGCCGGTCCTCATCGGTACGACGAGCGTCGAGCGGTCGGAATACCTGTCGCGACAGTTCACCAAGCGCGGTGTGCCGCACAGCGTGCTCAACGCGAAGTTCCACGAGCAGGAAGCGCAGATCATCGCGCAGGCCGGCCGGTCCGGCGCGGTGACGGTCGCGACGAACATGGCCGGTCGCGGTACCGACGTCGTGCTCGGCGGCAACCCCGACATCCTCGCCGACATCGAGCTGCGCAAGCGCGGCCTCGACCCGGTCAACACGCCGGACGAGTACGAGGCGGCCTGGGACGAGACCCTCGAGCGGATCAAGGCCGAGTCGAAGGCCGACGCCGAGAAGGTGCGAGCGGCCGGTGGCCTGTATGTGCTCGGCACCGAACGGCACGAGTCGCGTCGTATCGACAACCAGCTCCGTGGCCGTTCCGGTCGTCAGGGCGATCCGGGCGAGTCGCGGTTCTACCTCTCGCTCGGCGACGAGTTGATGCGACGCTTCAACGGCGCCGCGCTCGAGTCGATCATGACGCGACTGAACCTGCCCGACGACGTGCCGATCGAGGCGAAGATGGTCTCCACGGCCATCAAGAGCGCGCAGACGCAGGTCGAGCAGCAGAACTTCGAGATCCGCAAGAACGTCCTCAAGTACGACGAGGTGATGAACCAGCAGCGCACCGTCATCTACGAGGAGCGTCGCCGGATCCTGCGCGGCGAGGACCTCGAGGGTCAGGTGCAGCACATGCTCACCGACGTGATCACCGCCTACGTCGACGGTGCGACCGCCGAGGGCTACGTCGAGGACTGGGATCTCGAGCAGCTGTGGACGGCGCTCAAGACCCTCTACCCCGTGGGTGTCGACCACAAGACGCTCGTCGCCGAGAACGAGGACCTCGACCGCAACGGTCTGCTCGAGGTCCTTCTCGAGGACGCCCGCGCCGCCTACGCACGTCGCGAGGCCGAACTCGAGGCCATTGCCGGTGAGAACGCGATGCGCGAACTCGAGCGTCGCGTGCTGTTGTCGGTTCTCGACCGCAAGTGGCGCGAGCACCTCTACGAGATGGACTACCTCAAGGAGGGCATCGGCCTGCGCGCGATGGCGCAGCGTGATCCGCTCGTCGAGTACCAGCGCGAGGGCTTCGACATGTTCACCGCGATGCTCGAGGGCCTGAAGGAGGAATCGGTCGGATTCCTGTTCAACCTCCAGGTCGAGGCCGCGCAACAGCAGCAGGCCGCGGGTGTGGCGGTCACGCCGGCCTCTGCGGCGGCCGCCGCGCAGGCGTCCCCGAGCCTCGCCAAGGCTGCTCCCGCGCGACCCGCACAGCCGGCCCCGACGGCACAACAGGCACAGCCGGCCCCGGCGGCACAACAGGCACAGCCGGCTCCGGCGGCGCAGGCGGAGCCCGCACCGGCCGCGCTGCGGGCCAAGGGTCTCGACGAGACCGAGCGGCGTCTGACCTACACCGGTCCCGACGAGGACGGCCGCGCCCACGTCGCGCGTACGACCGCCGGTTCCGACGCGGGCTCCGCGCCCAGGCAGGCGGGCACTCGCAAGGAGCGTCGTGCCGCGGCCCGGCGCGATGCGAAGACCAACCGGCGACGCTGAACGCGCTGAGTCGAAGACTCACGTAGGCGCTGAGTCGAAGACTCACGTAGGCGCTGAGTCGAAGACTCACGTAGGCGCTGAGTCGAAGACTCACGTAGGCGCTGAGTCGAAGACTCACGTCGGCGCTGAGTCGAGGACTCACGATCACCCCACGACCCTGTGGTTCACCCGAGCCACAGGGTCGTGATCGTCCAGCGGTGCGGAGCACGAGGACGGGGACGCTTGCGCACCATCCGGCCGGCGAAGGCGAACACCCGGTCCCCGCGACCGTAGCTGCCGAACAGTTCCACGGTGTCGGCGTCGACGGGACGCACCCGCGTCCGCAGCAGTATCGCGGTGCTGCGTCCGGCACGCGGAGGCCGGCCCGCGGTGATCGTCGCGACGAGACGCGGATCGAGGACCGTGGTGGACTGCACCGCGGGACGGCGGCCGTCGACGACCTCGAGGACCAGGCGCACCGCCGTCTCCGCGACCCGCACGACACCCGGATCGAGCACGATCGCGGGTCGGTCGCTCGGCCCTGTGGCCGGACCTTCGATGCTCGGGCCCTCGGCCGGACGTCCGGTTCCGTCGCGGCGGAGCGTGGCGCGTCCCGAGCGTCCGTCGTGCGGCGTGGGCCGACGGGCGACGTGGCTGCGGGGACGGTGGCAGCTCTCCTCGACCGGAGGTTCGAGGCGGGTGAGGCGGCGCACGTAGCGCCCGGTGTGATGCGACATGGGCTCTCCCGAAGGGCATGAGAACGGATCGTCACGGTGACACCGTGACGGCGGATCGGTTCGGGAGAGGACGAACCGCGCACATGATGCCACATCTCCGGGCGACGGTCCCGGTTCGACGCGCGCGGGATGCGCTGCGCGAGCAGGACGTCCAGGACCTACGGTGGTGTCGTGATGCGAGGACTCGTACTCGACGTCGGTGGCGTCCTGGTCGGGCCGGGAAGCGACCCCGACACCTTCGGCGCGGCCGTGACGGTCCTGCGCGCGCGTGGGGTGCGGACCGCCCTGCTGAGCAACGATCCCGGTGGGCCCGGCGCGCAGTGGCTGCGCGATCTCGAGGGTCCGTTCGTCGACCGCGTGGTGCTCTCGGGTGACGCACGTGTCGCCAAACCCGACCCCGAGAGCTACCTGCTGGTCGCCCGGCTGCTGGACCTCGAACCCGGCGAGTGCGTCTTCGTCGATGATTCGGTCGGCAATGTGCGAGGCGCCGCCGCTGCGGGGATGGTCGGCGTACACCATGATGGTTCACACGACGCGCCGGGCGAACTGGCCGTACTCTTCGATCTCGATCCCGAGGAGATCGGGAGCGGAGCCACGGACGGCGCCGAGTCGTGGTGGCGATGTTCGGGAGGTTCGGGTCAGGAGGGAGAACGGGGTCGATGACGAGCCGGATGACGGCGCAGGACGCGTCGTACTACTACCTGGAGACGAGCAACACGCCGATGCACGTCGGGTCGCTCGCGATCCTCGAACCCCCCGAGGGCGGTCTCGACTACGAGAGCGTGCTGCGATTGGTCGAGCAGCGACTGCCCGAGGTGCCCCGTTACCGGAAGAAGGTGCGGGAGGTCGCATTCGGGCTCTCGCGACCCGTGTGGGTCGACGACCGCGATTTCGACATCACCTACCACGTGCGGCGCTCCGCGCTGCCGAAACCCGGCTCCGACGAACAGCTGCACGACCTCGTCGCGCGTCTGGTCTCGCGACCGCTCGACCGCACGCGACCGCTCTGGGAGATGTATCTCGTCGAGGGGCTCGCGAACGATCGGGTGGCGCTGTTCACGAAGTCGCATTCGGCGCTCGTCGACGGCGAGGAGGCCCTCGACATCGTCCAGGTGCTCTTCGACAAGGAGCCGGTGCCGCGTGAGGTCCCCGAGGAATTGTGGATGCCCGAACGCGAACCGTCGGAGTCCGCTCTGCTCGTCGGAGCGCTCGCCGAACTCGTCGCGCGCCCGGGGGAGGGGATCGCCGCCGTGCGATCGGCCGTGGGCGATCTCACGGCGACCCTCACCGAGACCGTCGACGCCGTCGGCCGGATCGCCCGCACGGCAGCGCAGTCGGCGCCCGAGACTCCGCTGAACACGCAGATCTCGAGGAGCCGTCGGTTCTCCGTGGTGCGCTCCGATCTGGAGCCCTACCGCAAGATCCACTCCCGCTACGGCTGCACGATCAACGACGTGGTGCTCGCGGTCCTCGCCGGCGCGTTGCGGTACTGGCTGCTCTCCCGCGGGGAGCCGGTCACCGAGGCGACGGTGGTGCGGGCGATGGTCCCGATGTCGGTGTACACCCAGGATCCGGACGACTGCGGCGACAACGACACGATCCAGGTGCACCCGCAGGGCGAGGTGTCGTCCTTCCTGCTGGATCTGCCGGTGGGGGAGCCGAACGCGGTGGTCCGGTTGTCGCACATCGCGCATGCGGGCGAGGCCTACTCGCGGCAGCGGCGGCGGGTGGCGGCGCAGACGATGGTCCGCTTGTCGGGCTTCGCCCCGGCGACGATGCACGCGGTGGGAGCCCGGGTGGCGATGGGTTTCTCGCAGCGGATGTTCAACCTCATGATCACCAATGCGCCCGGTCCGCAGCACCCGCTCTACCTCACCGGAGCCCGGCTGCTCGAGATCTTCCCGGTCTCGCCGCTGCTGAAGAATCAGGCCCTGAGCATCGCGTTGACGTCCTACGACGGCAAGATCTACTACGGTTTGAATGCGGATCGTGATGCGATGCCCGATGTGGACGTGGCAGCGACGCTGATCCAGGAATCTCTCGAGGAGTTGACGGATGCCGGCAGGTGAGAAGTGACGCGTGTCTATGTACCGGCAACGCTCGCGATGTTGCAGGGCCTCGTCGCCGACGGTGAGGTCGACGCGGTGGGCCGGACGGCCTTCGCGGTGACCCCCGCTCTGCGCGAGGCCTACACGGCGGGCGACGACGAGGAGCTCGCCGAGGTCGCTATGGCCGAGGCGGCACGCGCGTCGCTGCGGTTGCTCGGGTCGGAGGAGCCGAACGATCATCCGTCCTTCGCGTCGCGTCGGGTGGTGATCGCGGCCGACGTCGACGAGGTGAAGCCGCGACCGGATCTCGACGATGCGGTCGTCAAGCTCGCCGGGCCGATCACGATGCGTACGGTTGCGTCGGTGCACATCGACCTGCAGGAGGCGGAGGCCGACGTCGCGCGGGCACGCGAGATCGTCGATGCCGCCGAACTGGGCGACGAGGAGGCCGAGTTCGTCCTCGGCGACGCGGAGGACCACGAACTGGCGTGGTACGCGGCCCAGGAACTGCCCTTCCTCCTCGAACTGCTCTGACCTCGCATATCGCCACGTCATAGGTGTGACGACCGTCTCTCGCTCAACCTACGCTTCCGTAACCTCTGATAACCTACGGAGCCGTAACCGGAGTGAGGAGAAACGGTCGGATGGGCCTGAAGGAATGGATCGAGAAGCCTGCGGCACACGTCGCGCCAGGGGAGAAGTCGCTCTCCAACGTCCTGCGTGGCGCGGTGGCCCGGCTGACCACCCCTCTGCTCCCCGACGACTACCTGCATCTGGTCAACCCGCTGTGGTCCGCCCGTGAACTGCGCGGGCGCATCGTCTCGGTGCGCCAGGAGACCCCCGATTCCGCGACGATCGTCATCCGTCCCGGCTGGGGCTTCGACTTCGGATACGCGCCCGGCCAGTACATCGGCATCGGTCTGCATGTCGACGGTCGCTGGCACTGGCGCTCCTACTCGCTGACCTCCTCGCCCACCTGGGGCGACAAGGTCATCTCCATCGCCGTGAAGGCGATGCCCGAGGGTTTTCTGTCCAGCCACCTCGTCGGTGGGGTTCCCGAGGGCACCGTCGTGCGCCTCGCCGCCCCGAAGGGCGATTTCGTCCTGCCCGACCCGCCGCCGGCGAAGATCCTCTTCCTCACGGCCGGCAGTGGCATCACGCCGATCATGTCGATGCTGCGGACGCTCGACCGGCGTGCGGTCGAGCGCGAACTCGACCTGCCCGACGTTGTGCACATCCACTCCGCGCCGACGGCCGAGAACGTGATGTTCCGGTCCGAACTCGAGCGTTTCGACGCCACCCACGATCGCTTCCGCGTGCACGTGCGTCACACCCGTGAGAAGGGCAAGTTCGCGCTCTCGGAGCTCGACGAGGTGTGCCCCGACTGGCGCGAGCGTCAGACCTGGGCGTGCGGTCCCCAGCAGATGCTCGACGACATCACCGCGCACTGGGCCGCGGAGGGCATCGAGGATCAGGTCCACCTCGAGCGCTTCGCCGTCAGCCGCGCCGACACCTCTGGCTCGGGCGGAACGATCACGTTCGCGAAGTCCGGCAAGACCGTCACTGTGGACGGCGCCACGACGATTCTCGAGGCGGGTGAGAGCGTCGGTGCGCTGATGCCTTTCGGTTGCCGCATGGGAATCTGTCAGACTTGTGTTGTGCCGCTCGAGAAGGGGCATGTCGTCGATCTGCGATCCGGCAAGGAGCACGCAGAAGGCGAACGTGTCCAGACCTGCATCTCCGCCGCTGCCGGCGACTGCACACTGGACGTGTAGACACCGACAGCAAACCTCCGAAGGATCCCGCTTGGCCATCACCGACATCCGCGCGTTCTCTCATCTGACCGAAGACGACATCGTTGCTCTTGCAAACGAATTCGACGCGATTCGACGGGATGTGGAGAATTCGCGCGGCCCGCGGGACGCCCGCTACATCCATTCCGTCATCCGTGCGCAGCGTGTGCTGGAGGTGGTCGGACGCTGCGCGCTGTTCGGTTCGCGTCGACGGTCGCGCTGGATCATCGGTACCGCTGCGCTGTCGCTCGCGAAGATCATCGAGAACATGGAACTCGGGCACAACGTGATGCACGGGCAGTGGGACTGGATGAACGACCCCGAGATCCACTCGACATCGTGGGAATGGGATCAGACCGGTCCGTCCGAGCACTGGAAGCGCGCCCACAACTACGCGCACCACACCTACACGAACATCGTGGGCATGGACGAGGACGTGGGATTCGGCATCCTGCGGATGACGCGCGACGAGAAGTGGCGTCCGCGCAATCTCGCGCAGCCGATCGCGAACATCGTCCTCGCGCTGACCTTCGAGTGGGGGATCGCGCTGCACGACCTCTCGGCGAAGAAGGAACTCGAGGGCGTCCCGCCCGTGCAGTGGAATTCGGGGCCCAACAAGGAATTCGCAGCGAAGGCCGGCCGGCAGGTCGTCAAGGACCTGGTGTTCTTCCCGGCGCTCACCGGGCCGGCCTGGCGCAGCACGTTGTCGGCGAACCTCACCGCGAACGTGATCCGCAACATCTGGGCGTATCTCGTGATCTTCTGCGGCCACTTCCCCGACGGCGCAGAGAAGTTCACGACCGAGCACTACGAGAACGAGACGCGCGGAGAGTGGTATCTGCGCCAGTTGCTCGGTAGCGCAAACATTTCCGGTGGGCGTGCGATGGATTTCCTCACCGGGAATCTCAGTTATCAGATCGAGCATCACCTGTTCCCGGACTTGCCGAGCAACCGCTACCCGGAGATCGCCGCCCGTGTACGGGCGCTGTGCGGCAAGTACGACCTGCCGTACACGACCGGTTCGCTCGCCCGGCAGTACTGGCTCGCCCTGCGCACGATCCACAAGCTCGCGTTGCCCGACCGATTCCTCAAGGCGACGGCCGACGACGCCCCCGAGACCTCCTCCGAGCGCAAGTTCGACAGGTGGCGCCCGGAGGCGCCCGCGGTGGTCACCGAGGCGTCCACCGGACGTCACCGGGGTCTGCTCACGGCGCTGCGGGTCCATGCCGAGCATGCGGTAGCAGAACGTCGTCGTCGCCTGGTGAATCGGGTCACCGGCGACCTTCCGTCACTCTGTGATTCGCGCCACAGCTCCGAATCCGGCTAACCTACGGGACCGTAACCTACGGTAGAGTAGCCCGCATGGCGATATCGGATGTCAAGGAGTACGCGCACCTGACGGAGGCGGACGTCGAGGCCATCGGCCGCGAACTCGACGCCATCCGGCACGATATCGAGGAGTCCCGCGGTGAGCGCGACGCTCGGTACGTCCGCAACACGATCCGGCTGCAGCGCGGCCTCGAGATCGGCGGGCGCCTCGTGCTGCTCGGCTCGAACAAGCGTCCGCTGTGGCTGCTGGGCACGGGCATGCTCTCCCTGTCGAAGATCATCGAGAACATGGAGCTCGGGCACAATGTGATGCACGGGCAGTGGGACTGGATGAACGACCCCGAGGTGCACTCGGCCAACTGGGAGTGGGACAACGTCGACCCGTCGGCGCACTGGAAGATCACCCACAACTACCTGCATCACAAGTACACCAACATCCTCGGCATGGACGACGATGTGGGATACGGCCTGCTGCGCGTCACCCGCGACCAGCGATGGAAGCCGTTCTACCTCGGCAACGTCGCGTACAACGCCATCCTCGCAGCGCTGTTCCAGTACGGCATCGCCATCCAGCTGCTCGAGCTCGGCAAGGTCATCCAGGGGCGCGACGACCGCGAGCTCACCAAGGCACGCGGCAAGGAGGTGCTCGCCAAGCTCGGCAAACAGCACCTCAAGGACTACGTGATCTATCCGGCGCTCACCGGCAAGTCGTGGAAGTCCACGATGAGGGCCAACGCCACGGCCAACTTCGTGCGCAACATCTGGACCAACGCGGTGATCTTCTGCGGTCACTTCCCGGACGGTGCGGAGAAGTTCACGAAGCAGGACATCGAGACCGAGACGCGTGCCGAGTGGTACCTGCGTCAGATGCTCGGCTCCGCGAACATCTCCGGCGGTAAGGTCATGGACTTCATGACCGGCAACCTGAGCTACCAGATCGAGCACCACATCTACCCCGACCTGCCGTCCAACCGGTACGCGGAGATCGCGGTGCGCGTGCGTGAGCTGTGCGAGAAGTACGACCTGCCGTACACCACCGGCCCGCTCGCGGTGCAGTACTGGAAGTCCTGGCGCACCATCGCCAAGCTGTCGCTGCCCGACAAGTACCTCAAGGACGACCGCGACGCCGCCCCGGAGACCGCTTCCGAGCGGGGCTTCGGCGGAGCGCCGGAGATCGATCCGGCCACCGGCCGCCGCGTGGGTCTGGCCACCACCATCGAGAAGACACGCAAGCGCGGATTCGTCCGCCGCGCGCTCGGCATGCGCTGACGGTCACGAGAACGAGCACGAACCCCGGCACCTACAGGTGCCGGGGTTCGTGCGGTCGGCCGGGGTTCGTCGGTTCACCAGGGGTCGTTGGACGCGAGCGCCGTGAGCAGTTCGCGCACGGCCATCGCCCGGTTGTGCGACTTGCCCTCCAACGAGTCGAAGGCACATTCGGGATCGGCGGGCGGGCCGAGATGCGTGCACCCGCGCGGGCAGTCCTCGACCGCTTCGGCCAGGTCCCCGAACGCCGCGACGACGTCGTCGGGCCCGATGTGCGCGAGCCCGAACGACCGGATGCCCGGGGTGTCGACCACCCACCCGCCCTCGGGCAGATGCAGGGCCACCGACTGGGTGGAGGTGTGACGTCCCTTGCCCACCCCGGAGACCTCGCCGGTGGCGCGGTCGGCGTCGGGGACGAGCCTGTTCACCAGTGTCGACTTGCCGACCCCCGAGTGCCCGATCAGGGCGGTCACGCGACCGTCGATCCGCTCGTGCAGGGCGGTGAGATCGTCGTCCTGACCGACGAGCAGCACCGGGATGTCGAGATCCGCGAAGTGCGCGGCGAACTCGTCGGGATCGGCGAGGTCGCTCTTGGTCAGTCCCAGTAGGGGAGCGAGACCGCCGGCATAGGCCGCGACGAGTGCGCGTTCGACGAGTCCGGTCCGTGGTGGGGGATCGGCGAGCGCGACCACGATGAGCAGCTGTTCGGCATTGGCGACGACGATGCGCTCGAACGGATCGGTGTCGTCGGCCGTGCGCCGCAGGACGGTGCTGCGGTCCTCGACCCGCACGATGCGCGCGAGCGTGTCGGGGCGACCGGAGAGATCGCCGACGACACCCACCTGATCGCCCACCACGATCGGGGTCCGGCCGAGCTCGCGTGCCCGCATCGTCGTCACGATCCGGTCGGGATCACCGCCGAGCGCGACACCCCACCGCCCGCGGTCGACGGAGACGACCATGCCCTCCTCGGCATTGCGGTGGGCCGGGCGGTCCTTCGTGCGCGGCCGCGAGCCGCGCCCGGGGCGGACCCGGACGTCGGACTCGTCGTACTCCCGCCGCCTCAGGAGTCGCTCCCCGTCAGCAGCGACTCCCACAGGCCTTCGAAATCGGGGAGCGTCTTGGCAGTGGTGCCGATGTCCTCGACCTCGATCCCGTCGACGACGAGCCCGAGGATCGCACCGGCCGTGGCCATCCGGTGGTCGGCGTAGGAGTGCCAGATACCACCGTGCAGCGGCGTCGGCTCGATGTGTAGACCGTCCTCGGTCTCGGTGATCGAACCCCCGAGACGACCGATCTCGGTGGCGAGCGCCGCCAGCCGGTCGGTCTCGTGACCGCGCAGGTGCGCGATACCGCGCAGGTCGGAGGGCGAGGCGGCGACCGCGGCGAGGGCCGCGACGGTCGGCGCCAGCTCGCCGACGTCGTGCAGGTCCACGTCGATGCCTCGCAATTCGCCCGGGCCGCGCACGGTCAGCGTCCCGTCGGCCCACGTCACCTCGGCGCCCATCTGCTCGAGGATGCCGCGGATCGCGTCGCCGGCCTGGGTGGTCGACTCGGGCCACAGGGGCACCGAGACGACACCACCGGTGACCGCCGCGGCCGCGAGGAAGGGCGTGGCGTTCGACAGGTCGGGCTCGACGGTGACGTCGACGGCCTTGATCGTCGTCGGGGGCACCCGCCAGGTGTCGGTCTCGGAGGTGTCGACGGGGACCCCGGCCGTTCGGAGCATCTCGACCGTCATCTCGATGTGCGGCATCGACGGCACCGGTTCACCGGCGTGGCGGACCACCACGCCCTCGTCGAAGGCGGCCCCGGACAGCAGCAGACCCGAGACGAACTGCGAGGACGCGGAAGCGTCGATGGTCACGGAACCGCCGCGCACCGCACCGCGGCCGTGCACGGTGAAGGGCAGCCGGTCGCCGTCGATGTCGGCGCCGAGGGCGCGCAGGGCGTCGAGCACGGTGCTCATCGGGCGGACGCGGGCCTGTTCGTCGCCGTCGAACCGCACGTCGCCGTCGGCCAGTGCGGCCAGCGGCGGTACGAACCGCATGACGGTGCCGGCCAGTCCGCAGGCGACCTCGCCTCCGCGCAGGGGGCCGGGGGTCACGTCGAGGGTGGTGCCGCCGTCGCGCTCGGTGACGGTCGTGCCGAGCGTGCGCAGGGCCCCGATCATCAGGTCGGTGTCACGGCTGCGCAGCGCGCCGGTCAGGGTGGACGGCCCGTCGGCGAGTGCGGCCAGGATCAGGGCACGGTTGGTGATCGACTTCGATCCCGGCAGCGTCACCGACGCTCGAACCGGGGACACGGCGCGGGGTGCTCTCCACAGACTCACCCGACCATCTTCGCCCATCCGGACCGGTGCGGGCACCCTCGCCCACCCGGTGCGCGCCGGTGTCGGTTCCGTCACCCGGCGATGCCACACTCGACGGCATGTGCGGAAGGTATGTCTCCACCGCCGACCCGGCGACGCTCGCCGTCGAACTCGACGCGCTCGACGAGACCGGCGACGACAGCAGCCGGGACGGGCGGGGGCCCGACTACAACGTCGCGCCGACGACCGAGGTGCTCACCGTTGTCGCCCGGCACGACGGGGAAGATCCCGACGGTCCCGTCCGCCGCCGTATCCGCCGCATGCGCTGGGGACTCGTGCCGCACTTCGCCGAAGAGGTGGGCGGAAGCGCACCACTGATCAACGCGAGATCCGAGTCGGTCGCCACCAAGCCGAGCTTCGCGCGGTCGCTGCGCTACAAGCGGTGCCTCGTCCCGATGGACGGCTGGTACGAATGGCAGGTCGAACCCGCGCCGGACGGCAAGCCTCGCAAGGTGCCGTACTTCATGGCGCCGGCCGACGGCTCGCGGATCTGCATGGCCGGGGTGTGGGCGGAGTGGCGCGACCCGCGGAACCCGAAGGCACCGCCGCTGTCGAGCACGGCGATCCTCACCGCTCAGTCGGTCGAGCAACTCGGCAACGTGCACGAACGGATGCCGCTGATCCTCCCGCCGGAGCGGTGGGATGCGTGGCTCGACCCCGACAGTCTCGGCCATCCGGATCTGATCGTGCCGAGCGTCGAGGCGATCTCGGCGATCGAGATCCGCCGCGTGTCCGCGAAGGTCAACAGCATCCGCAACAACGACCCCGAACTGCTGCAACCCGACGACGGCGCCGGCGATCAGATGGTGCTGTTGTAGGCGCTGCCGGAGCGGACGGGCCCTACGGACCGGCCGTGATCGGTGCCACGACGGCGCGGGTCAGCCGGATCAGATCGTGCGGATCCAGTTCGATCTCGAGCCCTCGCCGACCCGCGCTGCACAGCACCCGGTCCCACTGCTCGGCGGAGACGTCGATCACGGTGCGCAGACGCTTGCGCTGCCCGAGCGGGGAGATGCCGCCGACGACGTATCCGGTCGCGCGTTCGGCGGCGGTGTGATCGGCCATCACGGCCTTGCCGCCGCCCAGCGCCCCGGCTGCGGCCTTGAGCGACAGCGTCGCCGGGACCGGGATCACCGCGACGGCGAGCTTGCCGTCGGACAGCGACACCACCAGCGTCTTGAAGATCTGTTCGGCGGAAACCCCGAGGTGTGTGCCGAGTTCCTCGACGGCTTCGGCGCCGAAGGACGACGACCTCGGGTCATGTGCGTATTCGTGGACCCGGTGCGCGACCTTCTCGCGCTTCAACAACACCGTCGCGGGAGTGGATGTCGAGGCCATCCGATCACTCTAGAGAACCGGAGGTGGGGAACAAGCGCGGTGGGCACGGCGTTGCACACCGACGGGTGGATCCACCGGCCACCCGAGACCCGACGATCGGAGAATTCGTGGCAGTGCTGTGCCCGCCTCGACCGGACGCCATCGGACGTCCCCCCGATCCGGACGCCATCGGACCGGTAGCCTTCTCGACAGGCGTCGATGAAGGGATCGGTGTGATCGAGGAGTCTGTGGAAGAACTGACCGAGCGGTTCGAGCGGGACGCGCTTCCCCTGCTCGATCAGCTCTACGGCGCTGCGCTGCGGATGACCCGCAATCCCTCCGACGCCGAGGACCTCGTACAGGAGACCTACATCAAGGCGTTCTCCGCCTTCCGGTCGTTCCGCGAGGGCACCAACCTCAAGGCCTGGCTGTACCGGATCCTCACCAACACCTACATCAACTCGTACCGGAAGCGTCAGCGGCAACCCGCGCAGTACCCGACCGACGAGATCACCGACTGGCAGCTCGCCGCCACGGCCGAGCATTCGTCGACCGGTCTGCGGTCCGCGGAGGTCGAGGCACTCGACGCGCTTCCCGACGACGACATCAAGGCGGCGTTGCAGGAGCTTCCCGAGGAGTTCCGCATGGCCGTCTACTACGCCGACGTCGAAGGGTTCCCCTACAAGGAGATCGCCGAGATCATGGGGACGCCGATCGGCACCGTGATGTCGAGACTGCACCGGGGTCGCAAGCAGCTGCGGGGTCTGTTGGCCGACGTGGCGCGCGATCGCGGTTTCATGCGGGAGAAGGCCGTGGACGCCACAACCGGAACATCGGATCAGCCCGAGAGCGGAAAGGGAGCACCGCAGTGAGCGAACCCGACTTCGATCGACTCGACTGCTCGGCGGTCATCGCGGACGTCTACCTGCTTCTCGACTCCGAATGCGACGCCGGTTCCCGCGAGAAGCTGCAGCGGCACCTCGACGAGTGCGGCACCTGCCTCGAGGCCTACGGGATCGAGGAGAAGATCAAATCGCTGCTCAGCCGCAAGTGCGGCGGGGAACACGCACCCGAGGGCCTGCGGGAGCGGCTCATGCTGCAGATCCGCCGCACCGTGGTGATCACCGAGACGGACAGCGCCGAGTCGTAGGCGGGTTCACTCGTACCGAGTCGTAGGCGAGTTCACTCGTACCGAGTCGTAGGCGAGTTCACTCGTACCGAGTCCTGGGTGAGACCCCCGAACGTGACAGGGGCCGGAAAGCTGCTGCTTTCCGGCCCCTGTCCGCGTCTCAGGCGTTGGGACGCTTGCCGTGGTTGGCGGCGTTACCCTTGCGGCTGCGCTTCTTGCGACCTCGCTTACCCATGGTGGGATCTCCTTTCTCGTTCATTACAGTGTTTCACGTGCGGTCGAGTGGTCCTGTCGGCAGGTCCGCCGCCGGAGCGTGAAACGAGGTGTTCGATGGCGGAAGACGTACGCGCGGAGATGGTATCGACCGTGTTCGAGGTCGTCGTGCGGGAGGGTGACGTGGTGGCCGAGGGCGACACGCTGGTGATCCTCGAGTCGATGAAGATGGAGATTCCCGTGCTCGCCGAGTCGGCGGGCACCGTGACCTCCGTCGGAGTCTCGGTCGGGGATGTCATCCAGCAGGGCGACCTCATCGCCGTGATCTCCTGACGGCGGGTATCTCCTGAGTACGAAAGCGGTTCCCGTGTCCACACTCAGTTCGTTGCTCGCGAGGTACACGGATCTTCCGGGCGCGGCCGTCGATCACCTCCAACGTGTCGTGGGCGAGTGGCAGTTGCTCGCCGACCTGTCGTTCGCCGACGTCCTCCTGTGGGTCGACGCGGCGCCGTCCGGAATCGTGTGCGTCGCACAGTGCCGACCCACCACCGCCTCGACGGTGATCCCCGAGGACGCCGTCGGCACGCTCGTCTCCGACAACGAACATCCTTACGTCCGTAAGGCTTTCGAAACCGGAGAGATCGTCGACGTCAAGTCGTCCCCGGGCGCCGGGATCAACATCCGTCAGGCCGTGCCGGTGCGCTGGGACGGTCGGGTCGTCGCGGTGCTCAGCCGCGACGCCGCCCGCGTGTCGCGGCGGTCGGCCAGCGCGCTCGAGACGGCCTATCTCGAATGCGCCGACGACCTCTACCGGATGATCAGCGAGGGCACTTTCCCGACGCCCGAGGCGCGCTCGGACACCAAGTCGAGTCCGCGTGCGGGCGACGGATTCATCCGGCTCGACCGGAAGGGCAAGGTCGTCTACGCGAGCCCCAACGCGCTGTCGGCCTATCACCGGATGGGTCTGAACTCCGACCTGATCGGTCAGGATCTCGTCGAGACGACCCGCGCACTGGTCACCGACCCCTTCGAGAGTCGCGACGTCACCGACTACCTCCGCGGGGCCGTGGAGGGCCGTCTGGGGCAGCGCATGGAGATCGAGGCACTCGGGGCCACCGTTCTGATCCGTGCGTTGGTCCTGAACCCGGGAGGGAAGATCCGGGGCGCCGCGGTGATCGTCCGCGACGTCACCGAGGTCAAGCGACGCGACCGGGCACTGCTGAGCAAGGACGCGACCATCCGCGAGATCCACCACCGTGTCAAGAACAACCTGCAGACGGTCGCCGCGCTGCTGCGACTGCAGGCGCGCCGAACCGGGAACGCGGAAGCCCAGCAGGCCCTGGGGGAGGCGGTCCGTCGCGTGACATCCATCGCCCTGGTCCATGAGGCGCTGTCGATGTCAGTGGACGAGGAGGTCGATCTCGACGGTGTGTTCGACCAGCTGATCCCCATCGTCGTCGACGTGTCGACGGTCGGCAGCCAGATCCGGGTGGTGCGGGAGGGGAATCTCGGCGTGTTCCCCGCGGATCGCGCCACGCCTCTGGTCATGGTGCTGACCGAACTCGTCCAGAACGCCGTCGAGCACGCCTTCGATCCGGGCGTGAACGGCACGGTCACCGTCAATGCCCAGCGTTCGGCCCGCATGCTCGACGTCGTGGTCCGCGACGAGGGGAAGGGTCTTCCCGAGGGGTTCAGCCTCGAGGCGTCGAACCGGCTCGGTCTGCAGATCGTCCGGACCCTCGTGGCTGCCGAGCTCGGCGGATCGTTGGAGTTGACGTCCAACGAGGTCGGCGGGACCGATGCACGCCTGCAACTACCGCTGGGCAAGGTGCCGGTCGCCTGATCGTCCTTACGACCGTGCACGTAAGAAGGCCCGGCCTCCCCCGTAGGGGAGCCGGGCCTTCGAACGTCTATCGGAGTTGCTCAGACCGCCGTACGAGCGCGGGTGCGGGCGTTGCGACGCTTGAGGGCGCGGCGCTCGTCCTCGCTCATACCGCCCCAGACGCCGGCATCCTGGCCGGATTCGAGCGCCCAGGAGAGGCATTCGGCGGTGACGGGGCAACGGTTGCACACGAGCTTGGCATCCGCGATCTGCGCGAGAGCCGGGCCGCTGTTTCCCACGGGGAAGAACAGTTCCGGATCCTCGTCGCGGCAGATGGCCTTGTGGCGCCAGTCCATGCTTCTACTCTCCTTCGATGGTGCGTGTGCACCGGCTGATTGGTCAATGTGTGTTCACGCCTGTGGCACGGAGTGTTTCCGCGCGGTTACTTGTGAATGCTTTCACGAACGAGCGTGGAGTCAATAGAATCGACCACGATCGTGGGGAAGCTCACGCTGGTGTGGGCTACGAGTTCGCCAATCCCTCTTTCTACTCCCCTCGAGCCGAGAAGGTAGTGGCAATCACAGAATTCGTGCTTCTCTTTCTGTCGCTGTCCCGCTGGGGGGATCGTCAGCGGGGCGCGACGACATCGAGGATCGACGCCACGGACACGAACTCGACCTCGGCCCGGAGTCCGAGATAGTCGCCGTCGACCTGAAGTCCGATCGGGCGCGAGGCCCGGGCGCGCACGCGCGCGACATCGTCCGCACGCACCAGATGCGGCGACGCCGGCTCGCCGCGGGCGGCCAGAAGTTGTCTCACCACCCGCAGGCTCGGAAGTACCCGGGTCGTCGTCATAGCAAACACACCCAAACCGGTGTCGAACGAGGTGCCGGGATTCGTGTGCACCGGCCGGGACTCGAGATAGGTCCACGGACTCGAGTTCGACACGAACGCATAGTGCACCCCCGAAACAGGTTCGGATCCGGGCATCTCGAGCGTGAGCGCCGGTTCGGCCCGCTTCGACGCGAAGAACCGGGCCACCGCGTGCCGCACGTAGCGCGCCGTCGTCACCTTCTTGCCCTCGGCGCGGCTCAGGTCTATGGCCTCGCACACCTGGGCGTCGAGACCGAGGCCCGCGTTGAAGGTGAACCACCGCCCGTCGCAGTGGCCGAGGCCGATCCGGCTGGTCCTGCCCTCCTGCAACGACTCGAGTACCTGCTCGGTGGCCTCGAGTGGATCGGCGGACAGTCCCAGGGATCGCGCGAACACGTTCGCCGAGCCGCCGGGCACCACCGCGAGTCGCGGCAGGGTCGGATCGGCGCCTCGGTCGGGGGAGGGGCCGAGGAGGCCGTTGACGATCTCGTTGACGGTGCCGTCGCCACCGTGCGCGACGACGACGTCCATCCCGTCGGCGTGCGCCGAACGCGCCAGTTCTGCGGCGTGCCCGCGGTGGGTCGTGTGCGCGACGGTCAGCGCGAGCCGGCCTCTCAGGGCGTGAGCGAGGCGGTCGCGACCGGCCGGGGTGGTCGTCGTCGCATTCGGGTTCACGATCAGCAGGGCGCGCACGGAACATCAGCCTAAGTGGTGCCCGGCGGGTCCACTACGCTGGACGGGTGCCTCTCGAAACACCTCGCAGCAGCGTTCCGTCGACCGTGCGTGCCGCCGGTTGGCTCGTCGTCCTCGAGGGCGTCGTCGCGATGGGATTCGCGGTGTACTCGATCATCCGCGCCGCCTCGGGCGAACACGATCAGTCGGTCACCAATGGCTACGGCTTCGCGCTGTGGCTGTTCATCCTGTTCGGCGGGGTCCTGGCCGGCGGGATCGCGCTCGTGCGCGGTGTGCGCTGGGGACGTGCCGTGGCGATACTCGCGCAGCTGTTGTTGCTGCCCGTGGTGTGGTCGCTGCTGACGGACTCCCAACAGCCGGTCATCGGCACTGTGCTGGCGCTCGTCGTGGTCCCCACGCTCGTGCTGCTGTTCAGCCCGCCCACGTCGCGGTGGCTCGCGCACGAGTACGCGCCCGACGTCGACGAGTGATCCGGCTCAGCTGCCGAGCGCTTGCAGGGCGGGGCCGCTGAGCCTGAAGGTCGTCCACTCGTCCTGCGCGACGGCACCGAGGGATCGGTAGAAACCGATGGACGGCTCGTTCCAGTCCAACACCGACCAACTCAGGCGGGTGTAACCGCGCTCCACGCATTCGTGGGCGAGCGCCGCGAGCAGTGCCCGTCCGTGTCCCTTGCCGCGGTGTTCGGGACGGACGAACAGATCTTCGAGGTAGATCCCGTGCACGCCGTCCCACGTGGAGAAGTTCCGGAACCACAACGCCACCCCGACGACCCGGCCTTCGGTGCCGTCCTCTCCGGATTCCTCTGCGACGTGCGCGTACACCGAGGGCTGCGGCCCGAAAAGAGCCTCGTGGATCTGCTCGGGCACCACGGTGCACTCGTGCCGGGCCTTCTCGTATTCGGCGAGGTCGTAGATCAGCCCGGTGATCGTGGGGACGTCCTCGGGTGTGGCTCTGCGGATCACGGCGGGCTGCCTCCTGCGGTCTCGTGGGCGGATTCACCTCGCGCTGCGCCGCCGAGTGCGCGAGGATCGGGGTCGTGGCAACGGTACTTGCAGTGGCAAATCAGAAGGGTGGCGTCGCCAAGACGACCACCGTCGCGTCGTTGGGGGCCGCGCTGTCGGCGCTGGGCCGGCGGGTGCTCGTCGTCGATCTCGATCCCCAGGGGTGCCTGACCTTCTCTCTCGGGCACAACCCCGACAAGCTCGAACAATCCGTGCACGAGGTGCTCGTGGGCGGTGTCGAGACGAAGGACGTTCTGCTCGGGACAGCGGAGGGGATGTCGCTGCTGCCGGCGACCATCGACCTCGCGGGTGCGGAGGCGATGCTGCTCATGAAGCCGGGGCGTGAATACACCCTGAAGCGGGCGCTGGCGTCGGTGGAGGACGACTACGACGTCGTCGTCATCGACTGCCCGCCCTCTCTGGGCGTCCTCACCCTCAACGGGCTGACCGCGGCGCGGTCCGTGCTCGTTCCGCTGCAGTGCGAAACGCTCGCGCACAGGGGAGTCGGGCAGCTCCTGCGCACGGTGAACGAGGTGAAACAGATCACCAATCCGGATCTCGAACTGCTCGGCGCGCTGCCGACCCTGTACGACTCGCGGACCACGCACAGTCGCGACGTGCTCGCCGATGTCTCCGACCGGTACGACCTGCCGGTGCTGGCCCCGCCCGTACCCCGCACGGTCCGCTTCGCGGAGGCTTCCGCCTCGGGCGCGACGGTGCTGGCGGGACGCAAGAACAAGGGCGCCGAGGCGTACCGGGCGCTCTCCGAGAACCTGCTGCGCTACTGGTCGGGGGAGGCGGAACTCGAGACTTTCGAGACCGCCGTCGCGGACTGAGACGTCAGCACCGACCGGGACGGCTCGCTTTCAGCACCGACCGGGACGGCTCGCCATCAGCACCGACCGGGACGGCTCGCTTTCAGCACCGACCGGGACGGCTCGCCATCAGCGCAGTGCCACGAGCTCATCGCCGCGTTGCTCGACCACGACATTCCCCGCGACGGCGACGTTCACCGTGGAGACCGTCCCGCGCTCGACGTCGATGCGCGGGCCGGGTTCACCGGTCCGTGAGTCGACTCCCACGAGGGCGTCCTCGACGGGAAGGAGCAGCGAACCGGCCATGATGTCGCCGTTGCCGAGAGTGTCCTCGACGGTCCACTGCGGGGCGAAATCGGTGGTGGACAATGCGACGGTGTCGCGGCCCGTCCACCACACGAGCACGCCGCCGCGCTCGAGGGCGGGGTCGTCCGATTCGCCGGCAGGACGCGACAGGGCGTGCGTGTCGAGGAGGACGCCCTCGCTGTCGAAGACCTCGATGCGCGGCCCGTCGTTGTCGTCCGGGGCCAGGTAGACCGCCGTGCGGTCGCCGACCACCGCGACGATGCGGGAGTCCCCGCCCGCTTCCGGCAGCACCGACGACGCGAACTCCTCGGGCTTGGCGCTGTCGTCGGGGGTGGGATCGAGAAGGGTGAGCCGATTGGTCGGCTCGTTCGCGCACTGCTCGAGCACGGCCAGCACTTCGGCGCCCGAATCCGCCGAGCGCAGTTCGCAACCCGATCGTGGCTGCGCGTTCGGGTTCACCGGTGCGTCGACGCGCCCGTACTCGACCGTGCGCACCAGATCGGAGCGCCACATCTCGAGACGTGACTCGCCGAAGGCGATCAGGTGCGAACCGGCGCCGACGACCCGGATCGGATCGTCGGCGTCGCTCGACCGTTGCGCGCCCCGAGAGCCACTGCCCGAGTCGAGCGCGGTGACCTGACCGCATCCCCGCGGGCCGCGATAGACCGAGACCACGTCGCCCCAGGCCTCGGTGACCGCGCACAACGCCCGGTCGCGGTCGTACCGCCAGCGTTCCTCGCCGGATTGCGGGTCGCGGCCGACGACCGCACCACCGTCTGCCGTGGCGACCGTGCCGCCGGACACCACCGGTGCGGTCGTCGCCGTACTCGGAGCACGCCACAGTTCGGCGAGCGTGCGCGGAAGAGATTGCGCGGCAGCGAGAGTGGGGACAGGGCCGTCCCAGGTGGTCGACGTGGTGCCCCGCGCATCCGAGTTCAGCCAGACGACACTCGCCGCCACCAGAGCGGTGACGACGAGTGCGGCTGCGACGAGAAGGTCGGTGCGGGTGCGGCGCTCGGGCGCGAGCACGTGGTTATCGGGCAGACGACGTCGAGACCGCTTCCACGTTCGACGTGCCCTGCTGCTCTGCGCGACCGGCCGGGCCCTCGCCCGAGCGGGTGCGACGGCGACGACGGCGACGACGTGCCGGAGCGGCCGCCCCGGTGTCCTCACCCGTCTCCGCTGCGGCAGGCTCGTTCTCGGCCTTCACCGAGTCGTCCGAACCGGTTGCGGCCACATCCGTTGCGGAGCCGTCGGCAGACTTTCCGCGGACGGTACGACGGCGGACCCGGTTGCGCTTCGGGCGGGATCCGCCCTCGCGCTCGACGCGCTCGCGCTTCTCACCGTTCTCCGAGGCGGCGGGAGCGGCCTTGCGGACGCGTCCGGTGGCGTCGGACGGGATGTTCAGCTCCTCGAACAGGTGCGGGGAGCTCGAGTAGGTTTCGATCGGATCCGGGATACCGAGATCGAGAGCCTTGTCGATGAGCTGCCAGCGCGGCACGTCGTCCCAGTCGACGAGGGTGATCGCGATACCGGTGCGTCCGGCGCGACCGGTACGGCCGATGCGGTGGACGTAGGTCTTCTCGTCCTCGGGGCACTGATAGTTGATGACGTGGGTGACGTCGTCGATGTCGATGCCGCGGGCGGCGACGTCCGTGGCGACGAGCACGTCGATCTTGCCGCTGCGGAACTTGTCGAGTGCCTTCTCACGCGCGATCTGACCGAGGTCGCCGTGCACCGCGCCGCACGCGAAACCGCGCTCGACGAGGTCGTCGGCCACCTTCTGCGCCGTGCGCTTGGTGCGGGTGAAGACCATGGTGGCGCCGCGACCCTCGGCCTGCAGTACGCGGGCGACGAGTTCGGCCTTGTCGAGTGCATGCGCCCGGTAGATGAACTGCTGGGTGCGCTCGTGCACGGCCGACGATTCGGCCTCCTCGGCCCGGATGTGCGTCGGGCGGTTCAGGAACGTGCGGGCGAGGGTGATGATCGGGCCGGGCATGGTGGCCGAGAACAGCATCGTCTGACGACGGTCGGGGACCATCGTGAGGATGCGCTCGATGTCGGGCAGGAAGCCGAGGTCGAGCATCTCGTCGGCTTCGTCCATGACGAGCACGCCGATCTTGCCCAGGATCAGATGGCCCTGGTTGGCGAGATCGAGCAGACGGCCGGGAGTACCGACGACGACGTCGACACCCTTCTTCAGTTCGTCGATCTGCTGCTCGTAGGGGCGCCCACCGTAGATTGACAGGACCTCGAGGCCCGACTTGCGGCTGCCGGGCAGGTACTTGGAAGCGTTCACGAGGTCGTTGGTGACCTGGATGCACAGCTCGCGGGTCGGGACGATCACGAGTGCACGGGGAGTGCCGTCGAGGGTGGTCGTGCCGGAGCCCTCGGTGGCGATGCGATGCAGGAGCGGAACGCCGAAGCCGAAGGTCTTGCCCATACCCGTACGGGCCTGCCCGATGAGGTCGTCGCCGGCGAGGGCCAGCGGCAGGGTGAGTTCCTGGATCGCGAAGGTGCGTTCGATGCCGACCTCGGCGAGGGCGCGGACGATCTCGTCGCGGACACCGAGTTCGCCGAAGGTGGGGGGTACGTGGGTGGAGTCGAGTTGTGCGGAGACGGTCGTTTCGCTCGCGTCGTCTTCGTGGTCGATGGTGATCTTGCTCAGGGGTCCGGCCTTCCTGGTCTCGGCACGCACGCACGAGGGGGAAAGGCGACCGGCCTGCACCTCAGCGCGAGCGGTTTCCACCAGGCTCGGCGAAGCGCGGCAGCGATCCGCAGTTCGGGTGCGCGCACATTATCTGGGAAGCTCGCGGGCCACGGTCGGCGGCTCGAAGCGCGGGCTTCCCGATCCATTGTACCGGTTCCGGCGCATTCCACGAGGTAGTACTACGCTTCGTCGTCATGGGAGCCGATACGCCGCAGTCCACCTCCGAGTCCGGCACGACGCCGGGCGGACCCGCAGTCCCCGCCGATCACCCCGGTGTCGCGGAGCTCTTCGCGTTGCTCGCGTACGGCGAGATCTCGGCGTTCTACCGGCTCGCCGAGGACGCACGGTTCTCCCCGTCCCTGCGCGGGCGGGTCGCCCTCGCAAGCATGGCAGCTGCGGAGATGAGCCATTTCGAGACGCTCCACACCGCGCTCACCGATCGTGGTGTGGAGATCTACGCGGCGATGGAGCCCTACCGCAAAGCCCTCGACGCCTACCACGCCTCGACCACTCCGTCGACGTGGCTCGAGGTTCTCGTGAAGGCATACGTCGGTGACAGGATCGCCGCAGATTTCTACTGTGAGATCGCCGACATGCTTGCTCCCGAGGTGTCCACGGTGGTCCGGGAGGTCCTCGCCGAGACCGGCCACTCGGAGTTCGTGGTGCATGAGGTCCGCGAGGTCGTCGAGCGCAGCCCGCTGCAGAAGGACCGTCTGATGCTGTGGGGACGCCGGCTGCTCGGCGAGGCCATCACCCAGGCGCAGTACGTCCTCGCGCAGAACGAGGAACTCGCCGAGCTGGTGATTCTCGCGTCCGGTGACCTGGCGAACATCGCCGCGCTGTTCGATCGCATGCAGGTCGAGCACGCCGAGCGGATGTCGGTGCTCGGACTGCATTAGCCTGGGGCTGATAGCAGTACCAGCTCGGTTTCAATGCATGAGAATCGGAGGTCCACCGTGGAGGTCAAGATCGGCGTCGCGGACAGCCCGCGCGAAGTTGTCGTCGTCAGCGACCAGACGCCCGACGAGGTGGAGAAGCTCGTCCGGGCCGCGTTGAACGGCGCCGACGACGGGGTGCTCGCCCTTGTCGACGAGAAGGGCCGCAAGGTTCTCGTGCAGGCCGCCAAGATCAGCTACGTGGACATCGGTCCTGCCACGCTGGGCAAGGTCGGCTTCGCCGCCAACTGAGAGCGACCGACGAGAACGGGCCGGGGCATGTCGCCCCGGCCCGTTCGTCGTTCTCGGCATGTGTCGTCAGCGACGACGGTGCTCATATGTCGTCAGCGACGACGGAGTTCCGGCTGCAGCGGCACGTGCTTCAGACCGCCCCAGGCCAGCGCGACCGTGGTATCCACGGCGTCCTCCTTGGGGATCGGGCGTGCGGCGTCGAGCCAGTAGCGTGCGGTGAACTGGCTCGTTCCCACCAGGCCGACCGCGAGGATGCGGGCCCGGTACGGATCGAGACCGGAGTCGTGGCTGACGAGGTCGAAGACGGCGTCGACGCACGCCTCGGTGGCCTGCTCCACTCGCCGCGACACCTGCGGTTCGCCCATCAGATCGGATTCGAAGACGAGCCGGAATCCCTGGCTGTCGTTGTCGACGAAATCGAAGAAGGCCTGCACTGCGGCGCGCACGCGCTGACGGTTGTCGGTGGTGGACCGCAGGGCCTGGCGTACGCCGTTGATGAGGGTGTCCACGTAGTTCTGGAGCACGGCGCAATACAGTTCGAGCTTGCCGGGGAAGTGCTGGTACAGGACGGGCTTGCTCACTCCGGCACACTCGGCGATCTCGTCCATGCCGGCCGAGTGGTAACCGCGTGTGACGAATACCTCGCTGGCAGCCTCGAGCAACTGGGCACGACGCTCGTCACGCGGCATCCGGGCGCCCCGTTTGCCGTTGGAACCCCGGCCGGATGCTCGTTCGGTGACGTCGGTCATGCTTACTCCCAATCTGCACTACTTCCGAACGTGGCCTGTACCACCTCGGCGCTCCTCGTCTCTGCACGTTACAGGTGAAGTCGCGTGTCGAACGGATCGGCCTACCGCCCAGTATCCGTTCCCGGTGCACGAATGGGGGCGCAGGTTCGGCGCTTCGGATATCGAAATGGTCTCGATATGACATCCTGACATCCGTGATCGAGCGTGGAGGAGTGCGCGAGAGCAGGGGCCCGCAGGGCTCCTCGCCGACAGATCCTTCCCCGACGCTGCCCGGTTCGTCCCGGTCGCGAGGAACGGAACGACCCGAGGCGGGTCGCCGGTCGCACCAGCCCCTGCGTGCCGTGTGGGACCCGGTGGGACGGCCGGACCGGCCGCCGCGCCGACCGCGACCCGAACGGGACGTCCGCAAGCAGACCCGCGTGGGCAGGTTCGTCGCCACCTACGGCTGGCGCGCCTACGCCGTTCCGATCCTCGCCGTCGTGACCCTGATCGTGCTGTGGGACGCCGCGCGTGGCGCCGGAGCGGAGGAGCCCGCCGACCAGACCGACGCGAGCGAGGTCACCGAGATCATCGTCGAGGCCCCGCAACCCGAGGGAACCTTCCCCGAGTCGCTCGAGTCCGGTGCGCTGCCGGAGGGCGGCCCGTTCACGGAGGTCGGTGCGCGGGAGTGGCGGGTCGTGCCCGGCACCACGGGTCAGGTCGGCGCGGGGCAGACCCGTGTGTTCACCTACACGGTGGAACTCGAGGAGGGCATCGACACCACCGGCTACGGCGGCGACGCGGCCTTCGCGTCGATGGTCGACCGGACCCTCGCCGACCCGCGCAGCTGGATCGGCGACGAGGCGGTCGCCTTCCGCCGGATCGACACCGGCGAGCCGGACTTCCGGATCTCCCTCACCTCGCAGATGACCATTCGCGAAGGATGCGGCTACGACATCCCGCTCGAGGGATCGTGCTTCAACCCCTCGATGGAGCGGGTGTTCCTCAACGAAGCGCGGTGGGTGCGCGGGGCCGTCGCCTTCCAGGGCGACATCGGGTCGTACCGCCAGTACGTCGTCAACCACGAGGTCGGCCACGCCATCGGCCTGGCGCAACACGATGCCTGCACCACCGACGGCGGCCTCGCGCCGATCATGATGCAGCAGACCTTCGGCACTGCCAACGACGACATCGCGCGCCTGGACCCGGGCGGCACGGTCCCCGCCGACGGGGCGCGGTGCCGGTTCAACCCGTGGCCGTACCCGCGGGCGTAGGCGCCGGTCGGGGTCGACGGGCCGGGCGGAGTCGACGGGCGAGGTGGGGGTCGACGGGCGGAATGGGGGTCGCAGCAGGGAATGGCACCATGGACGGTGACGCAGGACGCATCGCGACAGGAGAACCCGTGACCGCAACGACACCGTCGACGCGCCGATCCCTTCCGCCGTTGGTGGAACCCGGCCCGGAGCTCGGTCGCGAGGAGGTCGCGCGGTACAGCCGTCACCTGATCATCCCGAATGTCGGGGTCACCGGCCAGCGTCGCCTGAAGAACGCGCGGGTGCTGTGTATCGGCGCCGGCGGCCTGGGTTCGCCCGCCCTGCTGTATCTCGCGGCGGCGGGGGTCGGCACGATCGGCATCGTCGAGTTCGACGACGTGGAGACGTCCAACCTGCAGCGCCAGGTGATCCACGGCCGCTCCGACGTCGGACGGCCCAAGGCGGACAGTGCCCGCGACAGCATCCTGGCGATCAACGACGGTGTGACTGTGCGCCTGCACGAGACGCGCCTGGAGTCGAGCAATGCCGTGCAGCTGTTCGAGCAGTACGACCTCATCCTCGACGGCACCGACAACTTCGCGACCCGCTATCTCGTCAACGACGCCGCGGTCCTCGCGGGCAAGCCCTACGTGTGGGGATCGATCTTCCGTTTCGAGGGCCAGGTATCGGTGTTCTGGGAGGACGCCCCGGACGGACGCGGCCTGAACTACCGCGACCTCTACCCCGAGGCACCGCCACCGGGGATGGTTCCCTCCTGCGCGGAGGGCGGGGTACTCGGTGTCCTGCCCGGCACGATCGGCACCGTCATGGCGACCGAGGCGATCAAACTCGTCACCGGGATCGGCGAGCCGCTGCTCGGTCGCCTCCTGATCTACGACGCGCTCGCGATGTCGTTCCGGACGGTGACCCTGCGCCGGGATCCGGGACGGGTGCCCGTCACCGAACTCGTCGACTACGAGGCCTTCTGTGGGATCGTTCCCGATGCCGCCGCGTCGGCTCGCTCGGCCGTCACCCCCAGCGAGTTGCGCCGGATGCTCGACGAGGGCCGCGACATCGCGCTGATCGACGTGCGCGAACCCGTCGAGTGGGAGATCGTCCGCATCGACGGTGCCCGGCTCGTGCCGAAGGACCGCATCCTCTCCGGTGAGGTCCTCGCCGACCTGCCGCAGAACACGCCGATCGTGCTGTACTGCAAGACGGGAATCCGATCGGCCGAGGCGCTCGAAGTGCTTGTGCGAGCCGGATTCTCGGACGCGACACATCTGCACGGCGGGGTGATCGCGTGGGCGCAGCAGGTGGATCCCTCGCTACCGGTGTACTGACGGTGACCTCGTTGTGACCTGAAACAGCGGAGTGCCTTCCCGATCCGAGCGGTGTGCGGCGGTAGGTTGAGCTGCGTGAGCTCACTCGAACCGCCTCAGCACGTGTGCTCCACATTCGGTCTCCGCGACGTCGAACCGGTCCCGCTCGGGCCCGACTGGGACGGCGGTTTCCGGTGTGGAGACGTGGTGCTGTCCCGAGTCGCCGATCATGCTCGCGCGGCCTGGTCCGCCAAAGTGCGGGAGACCCTGACCGTCGACGGTGTGCGGCTGGCCCGTCCGGTGCGGTCCACCGACGGTCGCTACGTGGTCTCCGGATGGCGCGCCGACACCTACATCGTCGGTACGTCCGAGCCCAGGCACGACGAAGTGGTCTCGCTGTCGCTGCGGCTGCACACCGCCACCGCGCAGCTCGAACGTCCCCGTTTCCTCATGCAGCCTCCGGTCGCACCCTGGGAGGACGTCGACGTCTTCGTCGCGGCCGACCGCGCGGCCTGGGAAACCGTGCCCCTGCGCAGCGCCCGCGCGGCGGGTGCGCCCGAGACGGTGACCCCCGACGGCCGTAAGAGTCTCGACCTGATCAACCAGCTCGCGACCTTCCGCAAGCCCGTGCACCTGCCTGATCAACTCGTCCACGGCGACCTGTTCGGCACGGTCCTGTTCGCCGGGCGCGCGGCACCCGGGCTGACCGACATCACTCCCTATTGGCGTCCGGCCTCGTGGGCGGCCGCCGTCGCCGTCGTCGACGCACTGTCGTGGGGCGGTGCCGACGAAGGGCTCATCGGTCGCTGGGAGGATCTGCCGGAATGGCCGCAGATGCTGCTGCGCGCGGTCATCTTCCGGCTGGCCGTGCACGCGCTGCACCCGCGCTCGACCGAGGACGCCTTCCCGGGCCTGGCGCACACCGCCGACCTCGTGCGGTTCCTCCTGTAACACCTCACAGGGCGGCCGGGGCCGGGGTGAGCAACTCTTGACGCGACGGTCACCGCGGGCAGCACCGTAGCAACACCCGTTTCCTACCTTGGGGATCAACACGGACCCGAGGAGGAACGGCGATGACGACCTTCATCGAAAAGGAAAGTCTCAGAGACAAATTCGGACGCAAGCACAACATCGAGCGGTGGGACGCCGAGGATGTGGAGGCGTGGGAGGCCGGCGGCAAGCAGGTCGCCAAGCGCAACCTGATCTGGTCGGTGATCGCCGAGCACGTCGGCTTCTCCGTCTGGTCGATCTGGTCGGTGATGGTGCTGTTCATGCCCACCGAGGTGTACGGCATCGACGCCGCCGGTAAGTTCTTCCTGGTCGCCGTCCCCACACTCGTCGGCGCGATCCTCCGCATCCCCTACACCGTCGCCACCGCCCGTTTCGGTGGCCGCAACTGGACCATCTTCAGTGCCCTCGTACTGCTGATCCCCACCATCGGGGCGCTGTACCTGATGCTGAACCCGGGTCACTCCTACACGACGTTCATGCTGATCGCGGCACTTGCCGGTGTCGGCGGCGGCAACTTCGCGTCGTCGATGACCAACATCAACGCCTTCTACCCGCAGCGACTGAAGGGCTGGGCCCTCGGACTCAACGCCGGCGGCGGGAACATCGGTGTCCCGGCCGTTCAGCTGATCGGCCTGCTCGTCATCGCCACCGTCGGCAACACCGAGCCCTGGATCGTGTGCGCGGTCTACCTGGTCCTGTGCGCCGTCGCCGCGCTCGGTGCCGCCCTGTTCATGGACAACCTCCGTGATCAGAAGGCCGACCTGCGGGCCATGGGCGCCGCGCTGAAGTTCCGCGACTCGTGGATCATCTCCTTCCTCTACATCGGCACCTTCGGTTCGTTCATCGGCTTCAGCTTCGCCTTCGGTCAGGTCCTGCAGATCAACTTCCTCGCCGGCGGCGACACCCCCGCCCAGGCCGCACTGCACGCCGCGCAGATCGCCTTCATCGGCCCGCTCCTCGGATCCATCTCGCGCCCGCTCGGCGGAAAGCTCGCCGACCGCATCGGCGGCGGGAAGATCACCCTCTACACCTTCGTCGCGATGGCCCTGGCCGCCGCGGTGCTCATCGTCGCCGGCACCCTCGACGACCGCACCACCGGCGCCGCGACCGGCGGTGTGCTGACCGCCATGGTGCTCGGCTTCATCGCCCTGTTCCTGCTCTCCGGGCTCGGCAACGGCTCGGTCTACAAGATGATCCCGTCCATCTTCGAGGCCCGTGCGCAGGATCTCGACGAACTGGATCGCGACGAGAAGGCCGCCTGGTCGCGCAGCATGTCCGGTGCCCTCATCGGCTTCGCCGGTGCCATCGGCGGACTCGGCGGCGTGGGCATCAACCTCGTCTTCCGCGCCTCCTACGGCGGCGAGGCGCAGTCCGCGACGATGGCCTTCTGGGTCTTCGCGATCTTCTACCTCGTGTGCATCGCGGTGACCTGGTTCGTCTTCCTCCGCCGCCCGAACACCACCCCCACGAGCGAGCCGTCCACCGAGGCTCCCGCCCCGGCCCGCGTCGCAGTCTGACCGATCCCGGCACGAAGAAAGAGAACATCATGAGCCGCAAGAACGTCGTCGTCGTCGGACACGGAATGGTCGCCCACCGCTTCGTCGAAGCCCTTCGCGTCCGCGACGAGCAGAACAGCTGGTCGGTGACCGTGCTCGGCGAGGAGGCCGACGCCGCCTACGACCGCGTGGGACTGTCGTCCTACGTCGGAGCCTGGGACCGCAAGGAACTCGCCCTCGCCGGAAATGACTACGCAGCAGACGACCTCGTCGACCTGCGTGTCGGCACCCGCGCCGTGGGAATCGACCGCGCGGCCCGCACCGTCACCACCGCCGGCGGCGACGTTCTGCCCTACGACAGCCTCGTCCTCGCGACCGGCTCGTACCCCTTCGTGCCCCCCGTGCCCGGCCACGACCTGCCCGGCTGCTTCGTCTACCGCACGCTCGACGATCTCGACGGCATCCGCGCCGCCGCCGAACGCGCCAAGGCCGCCGGCCTCGCCGGCATCGTCATCGGTGGTGGCCTGCTCGGACTCGAGGCCGCCAACGCGCTGCGCCTGCTGGGCGTGACCCCGCACGTCGTCGAGTACAACAACCGGCTCATGCCCGCCCAGGTCGACGAGGGCGGCGGCCGTGTCCTCGACCGTCTCGTCACCGACCTCGGCCTCGTCACCCACACCGGTGTGGGCACCGAGAAGATCGAGGCCGGACCTGAGGCGCTCCAGGTGACCCTGTCCGACGGCTCCGTCCTCGAGGCCGGGCTCGTGATCTTCTCCGCCGGCATCCGTCCCCAGGACGAACTCGCCCGCGAGGCCGGACTCGAACTCGGCGGCCGCGGCGGTGTGCTCACCGACCGCACCTGTCGGAGCATCTCGGACGAGGCCGTCTACGCGATCGGTGAATGCGCGGCCGTCGAGGGCACCTGCTACGGACTCGTCGCCCCCGGCTACAGCACCGCCGAGGTCGTCGCCGACCGGCTCGTCGGCGGCACCGCCGAGTTCCCCGGCGCCGACCTGTCGACGAAGCTCAAGCTGCTCGGTGTGGACGTCGCGAGCTTCGGTGACGCCCACGCGACGACGCCCGGCGCCCTCGAGGTCGTGCTGTCCGACTCCGCGAAGGGCACCTACGCCAAGCTCGTCGTCTCCGACGACGCGAAGACCCTGCTCGGCGGCATCCTCGTCGGCGACGCCTCCGCCTACGGCAACCTGCGACCGCTCGTGGGCCGCGAACTGCCGGGTGATCCGGCCACGCTGATCTCCCCGGTGGGGGAGAAGCCGGGCGCCGGTGCGCTACCCGACGACGCCGAGGTGTGCTCGTGCAACGGTGTCACCAAGGGCGCGATCTGCGGAGCGATTTCCGAAGGTGCCTGCGACATCGCGCAGATCAAGTCGTGCACGAGCGCCGGCACCACCTGCGGCGGTTGCCTCCCGAGCATCAAGCAGCTGCTCGCCCAGTCGGGTGTGCAGATGTCGAAGGCCCTGTGCGAGCACTTCGAGCAGTCGCGCGCCGAGCTGTTCGAGATCGTCCAGGCCACCGGCATCCGCACCTTCTCCGCGCTCATCGCCCAGTACGGCACCGGACACGGTTGCGACATCTGCAAGCCGGTGGTCGCCTCGATCCTCGCGTCCACCGACTCCGACCACATCCTGCACCCGAAGCAGGCCGGTCTGCAGGACACGAACGACCACTTCCTCGCCAACATCCAGAAGAACGGCACCTACTCGGTCGTGCCGCGCATGCCCGGTGGCGAGTGCACCCCCGAGCAGCTCATCGTGATCGGTGAGGTGGCACGCGATTTCGGCCTCTACGTGAAGATGACCGGCGGTCAGCGCGTCGACCTGTTCGGCGCTCGCGTCGAACAGCTCCCGCAGATCTGGAAGCGTCTCGTCGACGCCGGCATGGAATCCGGACAGGCGTACGGCAAGTCGCTGCGCACCGTCAAGAGCTGTGTCGGCTCCACCTGGTGCCGCTACGGCGTGCAGGACTCGGTCGGGATGGCCGTCGCTCTCGAATTGCGTTACCGCGGACTGCGATCGCCCCACAAGCTCAAGATGGGGGTGTCGGGTTGCGCCCGTGAATGCGCCGAGGCCCGCGGCAAGGATGTCGGTGTCATTGCGACGGAGAACGGCTGGAACCTGTACGTGTGCGGCAACGGCGGCCAGTCGCCCAAACACGCACAGCTCCTCGCCGGCGGTCTCGACGACGAGACCCTCGTCCGCTACATCGACCGGTTCCTGATGTTCTACATCCGCACCGCCGACCGGCTCCAGCGCACCGCTCCGTGGCTCGACGCGCTCGAGGGCGGCCTCGAGCACCTCAAGGAGGTCGTGTGCGACGATGCCCTCGGTATCGCCGACGATCTCGAGGCCGCGATGGCCAAGCACGTCGAGGGCTACAAGGACGAGTGGGCCGGCGTACTCGAAGATCCGGAGAAGCTGGCGCGGTTCGTCTCGTTCGTCAACGCGCCCGAGCAGCCCGACCCCACCGTCCGCTTCGACGACAGCGGCCCGCGCAAGGTCCCCGTCCTCGTGGGTATGCCGGGCATCGGACCCGGAACCGGGGCGTGACGACCGCTTACCCCGAGGGAACGAGCGGGTAACGCGCTCGAAACACCCGGCACCCAAACTTCAGGACAGCAGTTTCAAGGAGGACAGCGATGACCGTCATCGAGACGCATACGGTAGGGGGATCGACGCGCGACAGCGTGTTCGACGGGCGGCTGGAATGGACCTCGGCCTGTCCGCTCAGCCATCTCATTCCGGGCCGCGGCGTGGCCGTGCTGCTGCGCGGCGGCGAGCAGGTGGCCCTGTTCCTGCTCGACGACGGAACCCTGCGCGCAGTGGGCAACTTCGATCCGTTCGGCCGCGCCGCGGTGATGTCCCGCGGCATCGTGGGCGACCGGGGCGGAGAGCCCACCGTGGCCTCGCCGCTGCTCAAGCAGGTCTTCTCCCTCGACGACGGCCGGTGCCTCGACGATCCGTCGGTGCGTCTGCCCGTCTACGAGGTGCGCGTGTGGGCGGGAGTCGTCCAGATCCACAGCCTCGTCCCGCGCGACCGGCGGCACGGGGATGCGACCGGAGAGGGTTCGTGAGCGACGACACCGCGCCGCTGCGGGGATTCACCATCGGCGTGACGGCAGCTCGGCGTGCCGACGAGTTCGCCACGCTCCTCACCAGGCGTGGGGCCGAGGTCGTGCACGCCCCCGCCATCCGCATCATCCCGCTGTCCGACGACGACGAGCTCGAGCGCGTCACCCGCTGCATCGTCGCGCAGCCCCCGGACATCACGATCGCCACCACGGCGATCGGATTCCGCGGGTGGATGGGTGCAGCGGAGGGCTGGGGACTGGCCGACGACCTCGCGCAGGCACTCGGCTCGAGCCGGATCCTCGCCCGTGGCCCGAAGGTCACGGGCGCGATCCGGGCCGCCGAACTCCGCGAGGAGTGGTCTCCTTCCTCGGAATCGTCCGCCGAGGTGCTCGAACTTCTGCTGAAGGAGGGGGTCGCCGGCCGCCGCATCGCGGTGCAGTTGCACGGCGAGCGCACCGAATGGGAGCCTGGGACCGACGTGTGCGATGCGCTGCGCGCTGCGGGCGCCGACGTCGTGCCCGTCCCGGTCTACCGATGGACGGCCCCCGAGGATCTCACCGCGCTCGACCGGATGATCGAGCAGATCGTCGAACGCGGACTCGACGCCGTGAGCTTCACCAGTGCACCGGCGGTCGCGTCGATGCTCATGCGGGCCAAGGAGACCGGCTGGCTCGAGCCGATGCTCCGGTCGCTGCGGACCGGCGTCACCGCGGTGTGCGTCGGTCCCGTCACCGCGGCACCGCTCACCGAACTCGACGTACCCGTCAGCATGCCCACCCGATCCCGGCTGGGCTCGCTGGCCCGGCACATCGCCGAGGAACTGCCCCGGCGGGCTGTGCGCATCGAGGCCGGCGGTCACGTACTCAGTCCGCGAGGGCGCTGCGTGATCGTCGACGGCACCGTGCGGTGCCTTCCCCCTACCGGGATGGCCCTGATGCGCACACTCGTCGCGCGCGCCGGTCTCGTCGTCTCCCGCGAGGAACTCCTCGCGGCCCTGCCCGGCGGTGGCGGCGACACTCACGCCGTCGAAACCGCGGTCGCCCGGGTGCGCTCGGCTCTCGGCGCACCGGCGATCGTGCAGACCGTCGTCAAGCGCGGCTACCGCCTCGCCGTCGACCCGGAAGGAATGCATCCATGACCGGTACACACGCCGACCCGGCGCTCCTGCTCGTTGCGCACGGCACCCGCAATCCGCGCGGTGTCGACATGATCGCGGCGCTCGCCGATGCCGTCTCCTCCCGCGTCGGCCCCACCCGTGTCGCCTTCGTCGACGTCCTCGGACCGTCGCCCTCGGAGGTCCTGCGCGACACCGGCCGTCCGACCGTGCTCGTCCCCGCCTTCCTCGCCTCCGGCTATCACGTGCACACCGACGTTCCGCGCGAGGTCGCGGCCGGCGGGAACGACGCGGTGACGATCACCCCCGCGCTCGGTCCCGATCCTGCTCTCGCCCGTGTCCTCGTCGAGCGGTTGCGGCAGGCCGGCTGGGTCGAGGGCGACGACGTCGTTCTCGCGGCGGCCGGCTCGTCCGACCCTCGCGCCCGCCACGACGTCCACGTGACGGCCCGCATGGTCTCGTCGCTCGTGCAGACCCCGGTGCGCGTCGGATGGATCGCCACCGGAGAACCGCGGGTCGCGACCGTCGTGGACGAGGTCCGCGCCGGCGGCGCACACCGGGTGTTCGTCGCGTCGTATCTTCTCGCCGACGGTCTGTTCCACCACCGCCTGGCGGAGGTCGGCGCCGACGGCGTCGCTGCGCCGATCGGTGTCGCCGAACCCGTCGTCGACCTCGTGGCCCGGCGCTACCGCTCCGCAGTCGACGCGTTGCGCCTCGCTCCCGTGGGAGCGGCTCGCCACCGCGCCTGAATCAGCGGGGGAGCGGCAGCAATTCGACGCGGTCGCCGTCCACCGCTCCCGGTGGCACCACGGCGATCGCGCTGCGCCCGATGAGGCCGGCGAGATGCGCGGTACGAATCATGTTGTCGCACAACCATCGTCCCTGCACGTCCTGGCGGGCGGGGAGCAACCGCGTGATGTCGCCGACGACCTCCGAGGCGTTCGCCAGGGGAGCGGTCACAGGAGTCGCCGGGGTGCGGAGGGTGCGGCCGTCGACGATCGCAGGCAGCAGCACCAGCAGCGTCGACACCGCCGCCACCGGATTCCCGGGCAGTCCCAGCACGGCACGGCCGTCCGGCAGCGTCGCCGCGACCTGTGATCCGCCGGGCTTGCACCGCACCCGTTCGACGACCACCTGCGCGCCGGCCCGCGCCAGCGCACCGCGCAACTGATCGGCGGCGCCACCGCCCGTCGCGCCCACGATGACGATCGCATCGGCATCGGTGCCCGTGAACAACGCATCGAATCCGTCGGCGGTGTCGCGGAGATGCCCTTCACCGACCACCGTGGCGCCGCACCAGCGGACGAAGTCCGGGAGTACCGGACCCAGCGAGTCGCGCGTCTGCCCCTCGCGCAGAGGGCCGGTGCGTCGGATCTCGTCGCCGGTGAGCACTATATGCACCCGTAGAGGACCTCGCACCCGGAGTTCGGTGACCTCACCGCTGGCGGCCGCGGAGGCGACCGCCGGGCTCACGGCGGTGCCGGCCTCGGCGAGGACCGTCCCCGACTCCCAGTCCTCCCCGCGGCGCCGCGCGTCGTCGCGCACGGGCGCATCGGGCAGTCGACTGACGAGACCGCCTTCCATGCGGACGAACTCGTCGCGCACGACGGCGGTCGCGCCGGCCGGCAGGTGGGCGCCCGTCGCAATCCGGGCCGCTTCCCCGTCGCCGAGCGTGAGCGAGCCTCCGTCGCCCGCGTAGCGGATCTCGTTGCGCAACAACCACGGTCCGTCGCCCGCCACCGCGTAACCGTCCATCGCAGAGGTGCGGACGCGAGGCAACGCCTCCACCGCGACGAGCGGAGCCGCCAATGTGGCGCCCCGCGCCTCCTCGACCGGAACGGTGCGGGAAGGCAACGGCGACAACGCTTCCCGTAGGATTCTCCGCGCCCGGTCCGGATCGGCGGCCACACGGGCGGTCGCGGATCCGGCGCGCGCCGCCTCCAGATCGGCAGGGGTGTCGCAGTCGGTCGCCTCGGACACCGAGACGGTGACGTACCGCTCGGGCAACAACGCCTTCATGGGCCGGTTCGCGACGTCTCCACCGAGAGAGTCCAGACGCGCGGCCAGCGCCGGTGTCCGCCACGCGGCGAGCAGGAACTGCACCCGGCCGGTGTCGTCCACCGCGAAGGCGGCCTCGGCCGTCGCATCCTCGTTCAGGGCCTCCAGCAGGGCCGCAACCGTCGTCGGTGTGACGAACGGAAGGTCGGCGGCGAGAGTGACCACGAGATCGGCGACCGGATCCGCCGCTGCCAGCGCCGCGACCGGACCCGCGCCGGGCGGTGTCTCCTGGATCTGCAGCACGTGGAGGTCGAGATCGTCGCGGTGCGGACCCACCACCGTCACCCGCGCGCACCCCTCGACCGCGCCCAGGGCGGTGTCGAGCATCCTGCGGCCGCCGACGGTCAGAGCGGGCTTGTCGACGCCTCCCATGCGGGTCGCGCGGCCTCCCGCGACGATCACGGCTTCGACGTGGGTGAGCGTGCTCATGTCTTCATGCTGCCTCATCCGCCGCGCTCGTGATCGTCTGTACTCGCCGTGTCCGGTACCGATCGCACTGCCGTGTCCGGCACCGATCGCACTGCCGTGTCGCGGATAGACTGCCGGGTATGTTCTTCGGCTGGCGGAACGGCGCGGCGGTGTTCGTCGTCCTCATGTCCTGGCTCGTCTCCGCGGTCGTTCCGGTCACCGCGGTCTCCACCGGCGACACCGCCGGATTGCTCCTCGGCCTGCTGGTGGTGGTCGTCGCAGCACTCACGTTCGTCGCCGCCGCGGAGGATCCGCTGTTCGCTTTCGGTCGCAGCATCCGGGGCCCGACCTCCGAGGAACGACGTCTGCGCGGCGGGTTCCGCCGCCACTCCCACCCCGACACCGCCGGACGGCCACGTCCGCGCTCACCCGGTTCCGTCCTCGCCCTCGACACTCCGTCCGACGAGGAACACCGGGAGATTTTCCATGTTCGATCCCTATCCACACGGCACACCCGCCGTGTCCGTCCGCAACGCCCACCGCTCGTTCGGTGACCTGACCGTCTTCACCGGGGTGAACGTCGACGTCGCCCCCGGCCGATGTTGCGCCGTGATCGGCGCGAACGGCACCGGCAAGTCCACCCTGCTCGGATGCGTCGTCGGCGTCGACCGACTCGACAAGGGCGTTGTCGAGATCCACGGCGTCCCCGTCGACGAGAGCTCGCCGACGCTGCGACGGCAGGTCGCCGCAGTCCTCGGCGACGTGGCGACATTCGCGCATCTCACCGCGCACGAACACCTGCAACTCGTCGCCACCGGTCACGGCGTGACCGACCCGTTCGACGCGGCGACACAGGTCCTCGAGACGGTCGGTCTCGCCGCGTCGGCCGATCGACTGCCGCTGACCTTCTCGAGCGGGCAACGCCGCCGGCTCGCGCTGGCCTCCGCGCTGGTACGGCCCCGGCGGTTGCTCGTCCTCGACGAACCCGAACAGCATCTCGACGACGCCGGTCGCCGGTGGCTGGCGTCCACACTGGAAGCCGAGAAGCGCGCGGGCGGCACCGTGCTGATGGTCTCGCACGATGTCGCGCTGGTGGACGCGGTCGCCGACCAGGTGGTGGAGGCGGACCGATGGAGCTGACCGGAACCGTCCCCAGCGCGCGCGACCTCCGCGCGCTCCGTCACGCCTTCGAGCGCCGGCGCGCGCCGCTGGTGGATCGTCCGGCCCTCGCTGTGCTGGTCGTCCTCGGCTTGTATGTCGGCGGGGGACTGGCGTGGTGGTTGTTCTCCCTTCCTGCGACGACCTTCGCGTGCGGGGACCCGATCGTGCGCGATTCGGGGTGCACCTCGGCGTGGGGATGGGCCGTCGTCGCGATCGCGGTCGCTGCGGGGACGGCGTCCACCCGGGCCGCAGGTCCGGTGACGTGCGGTACCGAGACGGAGTTCTGGCTGCTGTCCACACCGGTGGATCGCGGTGCGGCACTCCGCCCGAGAGTCGCGGCGCTCCTGATCTGCGGTGCAATCGCGGGTGCTCTCGCGGGACGGTTCGCGACGTTCGTGACCACCCCGGAGGGGCGCGTCGCGTTCACATGTCTCGCTGCCGCTCTCGGTGTCGGTGCCGTCGCCCTTCCGATGCTCGTGCAGTGCCGGGTACTCGTGCCCGCGGTCGTGCGGGTCGTGGTCGGGCTGTGCCTCGTCGCCGTTCCGGGCGTGGTGACGGTCGCCGCCGTCGGCGTCGCGGTGCCACCGCCGGGACCGTTGTTCGTGGTGGGGGCGTGGATCGCCGTTGCGGCACCTGCGGTCTCGGCGTTGCGTCGATGCGACAGGATCGCTGCACCGGAGTGGAGGGTGGGATCGGACACCGCGGTCGGTGTGTCGGCGTCGTTCACGGCACTCGATCCTTCGCTGCTGACAGGCGTGGTCGAACGGAAGGCCTGGTTGCGCATCGGATCCCGCCGCTCGCGGGCCCTGCCGCGCCGCCGGATCGCGGCACTCGTCCGTTCCGATCTGCTCCGCCATGTCCGTAGGCCCACACCCGTGCTCGTCGCGTGCGTGGCGCTGCTCGGCGTCGTGGTGCTGATGTCGGTCGTATCGCCGCCCGCCGCTGTCGTGGTGCAGCTCGTCGCCGTCTTCACCGTGGCGACGATCTTCGGTGCGGGTCTGCGCGACGTGAGCCGCGATCCCGATTTCGCCGTCCTGCTCGGTACGAGCGACACGTATCTGCGTCGCGCACTCTCGGCCGTCCCGGGGTCGGCCGCGGTCGTCGCCGGTGCCGTGACGGGATTCGCCGGGAGTGCGTCGGTGGCGAGCGTCGTGATCGTCATCGTCGGTGGGTGCGCGGCCGCCTATCGGATGCGCACGCGACCTCCGATCGGGTACGACGGTCTGATCCTCGAGACGGCCGTCGGGCAGATTCCGGTCGATCTGCTCCGGCAGTGGGCGCGGGGACCGGACCTACTCGTCGTCTGCGCGTGGCTCGCCGCCGTGCTCGCCTGAGCCCGGCGGGAACCGGTGTCGAGCACGGGTGAGATCGATCCGGTCGCCGGAGATCGGGACGCCCTCGAGTTCGAGACGCGCGAGTTGCCGGCGCGCGAGGTGCGAGGCCGGTCGCCCGGACGCCGGGACCACGCGGTGCCACGGCAGGTCGGCGGAATCGGTCCGCATGATCCATCCGACGGTGCGTGCACTCGACAGGCCCGCGGCACCGGCGATGTCGCCGTAGGTCGCGACCCGGCCTGCGGGCACGGAGGCCACGAGTTCGCGGACCCGCTCGATCTGCTCGTCCGTGGTGACCACCGGCTACACCATCCGGGCCACGAGTTCGGCGGTCTCGGCGGGACGCGCCTGGTCGATCATGTGGTCGCAGTCGAATTCGAGCAGGGTCAGGTCGTCGCCGAGTCGTTCCGCCAGGTCGCGACGGAAATTTGACGTGGTGTACGGGGGTTGCACCTTCCCGGCCTGCACGAAGATCGTCGGGATACCGGCCGGCGGCAGGACGGGTCCGCGGGCCAGCTCGCCCCACGAGGTCACCAGCGCAGGTACGCAGATCCGCCAGTTGACACGCCCCGAGTCGAGTTCGACGAGGTGCTCGGCGATCTCCTCGTCGAGCAACTCGGGGGCCACCTCGCCCCAGTCGCCGTGGACCTTCTCGGCCCGCGCCTCCGCCTCGTCCGTGTAGTCGGGGTTGTGGAGGGTGAGGTCGGCGATCTCGAGCATCCGGTCGGCCGGGAGGCCGATCGCCGGATCGAGGAGTACCAGCGCCCGCACCCTGTCGGGCACCGCGGCGGCGAGATGCAGCGCGAGGGCACCACCGAAGGAGTGGCCCACCACGGTGACGGGACCGGTGGTGTGTGCGTCCAGCACGGCCTTCAGGTCGGCGATGTGCGCCTCGCACGACCACGGGGGAGTCCACGGCGACCGGCCGTGACCCCGGAGGTCCGGAGCGACGAACCGCAGGTGGGGCAGGTGTCGTTCGGCGAGGTTCCGCCAGCGTCGGCCGTGACCGGTGAGTCCGTGCAGGGCGAGGACCTCCGGTCCGTCGACGGGGCCGAACAGATGGGTGTGCAGAAGATCCGTGGCACTCACGCCGACCACTATCCCAGTCGTGACTCCGCGGTGTGCCCCGGACGCTGTCGTACCCGTCTGGTGGGATGGGGTCATGCTCGACGTCGATACCGGCATCCCCGACCTGCACCCACCACGGGCGCAGGTCACCGACCTGCCCGCCACCGTCTCGCGCATGTCCGAACCGCAGATCCCCGATCGCGTCCGCCGCCCGGCCGCGCGCCTCGTGCGCAGGTCCGCCGAGGCGCCGGTGGCCCGCGAGTGGCCCGACGACGTGCGCGTGCTGTTCGACGACGCCCCGCCCTCCCTCCGCTGGCGGCCGTGGCAGGTCCTCGGCGGTCCCGGCACGGGCAAGACGTCCCTGCTGGTCGACCTCGCGGTCCACCGCATCGCCTCCGGCGCCGATCCCGAGTCGGTGCTCATCCTCACGCATTCGCGGCGGGCCGCCACCGCCGTGCGCGAGGCGATCACGGCCGGTCTGATCGCGCTCGGCGACGGCGCAGTGCCCCGCGCCACACGCGAGCCGCTCGTCCGTACCGTCCACTCCTACGCCTTCGCGGTGCTGCGGTTGCAGGCCTCGGCGCACGGCAATCCGCCGCCCCGTCTGATCACCGGCGCCGAACAGGACGCCGTGCTGCGCGAACTGCTGCGCGGCGACATCGATGACGGCGCCGGGATGTGGCCCGAGCGGTTGCGTCCGGCACTGGGCATGACGGGCTTCGCCGTCGAACTGCGCGACCTGATGTTGCGCGCGAACGAGCGCGGTCTCGGTCCGGAGGATCTGGTGGCACTCGGAGAGCGCCGCACTCGACCGGAGTGGGTCGCGGCCGGGCGTTTCGCGGAGCGCTACGAGCAGGTGATGCTGCTGCGCGGTGCCGTCGGTCTCGAAGCTCCGGAGGCCACCGCTCCGGCACTCGACGCGGCCGAACTGGTCGGTGCGGCGCTCGCGGCGTTCGCGACCGATCCCGATCTGCTGGCCGCCGAGCGCGGCCGGATCCGCCACCTGCTCGTCGACGACGCCCAGCATCTCGATCCGCAGGCCGCCGACCTGGTCCGCGTGATCGGTACCGGCACTCGCACGAGCACGATCGCCGGCGATCCCGATCAGGCCGTCTTCGGTTTCCGCGGCGCCGATACCTCCTTCCTGGAGAGCCTCGGCGAAGCCGACGGATCGCGCCGGGTCGTATTGGGTGTCAATCATCGTGCCGCTCCCGAGGTGGCGTCGCTCGCCGACGGGATCGCTCGCAGACTGCCGGGCCTGCCGCCGCACCGCGGTATGGCCGGGCACCGCGTCGAGGAAAACGATCCCGGGCGGGTCCGCGTGGCGGTGTGCTCGTCGCAGGCCAAGGAGGCGGCACTGGTCGCCGACACCCTGCGCCGGTCCCATCTCGTCGACGGTGTGCCGTGGTCGCGCATGGCGATCGTGGTTCGGTCCGTGCCGCGGGTGCTCGCTCCGCTACGCCGCGCGCTGCTCGCGGCGGGCGTCCCGATGACGACCGCCGCCTCCGAACTCCCGCTGGCCCGTCAGCACAGCGTCGCGGGACTGCTGCTCGTGCTGCGCGCGGTATCCGACAGTGGCTTCGGCGGGGACGAAGCACTTGCCCTGCTGTCCGGGCCCATCGGCGGTGCCGAACCGGTCGCGCTGCGGAGACTGCGGCGTGGTCTGCGGCGGGTCGAGCTAGCATCGGGCAACGACCGCGACTCCGCCGAACTGCTGCGCATCCTGCTCACCGAGGGCGACGACACCGCCGGGAACTCGCATCTGATCCGCGGGCTGACCGACGTCGAGGCGGCACCGCTGAGGAAGGTGCTCGGTGTGCTGCACAAGGCCCGCTCGGCGGCGCTGCGCGGGGGCGGTCTCGAGGACGTGCTGTGGGAGGCATGGCAGGCCACCGGACTCGAACGGCGATGGGCCGCCGCGTCGGCCTGGGGTGGGCCGATCGGGGCGCAGGCCGACCGCGATCTCGACGGCGTCGTGGCTCTGTTCGACGCCGCCGCCGACTACGTCGACCGTCTGCCCCGCGCACACATCGCCGGGTTCGTCGACTATCTCACCGAGCAGGAGATCCCTGCGACGGCTCGCACCCGTGTCGCCGCCGAATCCGAAGCGGTCACGGTCGTCAGCGCGCACTCCGCCGCCGGTCGCGAATGGGACGTCGTGGTGGTCGCCGGTGTCCAGGAAGGGCTGTGGCCGAGCCTGCGCGCCCGCGGCACCCTGCTCGGCATCGAGGCCCTGATCGACGCGGTCTCCGGTGCCGACGGCGGCGACGAGGCCGGTTCGCGGCTCTCCCGCACCGCACCGCTGCTCGCCGAGGAGCGGCGCCTGTTCCTGGTGGCATGCAGTCGCGCCCGCACCCACCTTCTGGTGACCGCAGTCGATTCGGTGAGCGGCGACAGCGAACTGGTCCGGTCCCGTTTCGTCGACGAACTGCGCGGTGTCGGCACCGACGACCTCGACGCGCCCGACGACCTCCTGGCCGAACCGGCGCCCGACGAGGTCCGCACCCGCGTGCTGGCCCTGCCCGCCCTCGTCGCCGAACTGCGCAGCGTGGTCTGCGATCCCGAGATCGCCGAGACCGAACCCGAACGACAGCAGCGAGCCGCCCAGCAACTCGCGCGGCTCGCGCGCGCCGGGGTGCGCGGCGCCCACCCCGACGACTGGTACGGCACGGCCGATCCCAGCACCGCCGACCCGCTGTGGGATCCCGACGACGACGCGGTGCGATTGTCGCCGTCCACGGTCGAACAGCTCACGACGTGTCCGCTGCGGTGGATGTTCGAGCGCCACGGCGGTTCCGACGGCGAGAACAGCCATGCCGTCACCGGCACGCTGGTACATACCCTCGTCCAGGCGCTCGCCGGGCGGATCCCTCCCGACCGCATCGACCAGGCCCTCGAGAAGGCATGGGACTCGGTCGATCTGGGTGCCGAATGGTATGCCCGCCGCGAGCTCGAACGCACCCGCCGCATGCTCGACACCTTCTCGACGTGGCTGCAGGGCACACGCGGAGAGCTCACCGAGATCGGCGTCGAGATCAAGGTCGACGGCATCCTCGAACCCGATTCCGACGACAAGCCCCGCGTGCGGCTCCGTGGTCGCATCGACCGGCTCGAACGCGACGCCGAGGGCCGCCCGGTCGTCATCGACGTCAAGACCGCGAAGAACCCGGTGTCGAAGGACGCCGCGCGCGATCATGCCCAGCTCGCCGCCTACCAGGTGGCCGCGGCGGCCGGCGCGATCGAGGGCGAACCGGCATCGGAGCCCGGTGGCGCGCGCCTGGTCTTCGTGGCGAAGCCGCACAACAAGGAAGGCGCGACGCAGCGCGTGCAACCGCCCCTCGACGAGGACGGTCTCGCGCAGTGGCGGGAGATCATCCACGACGCGGCGGCCGCGACCCGTGGCCCCCGCTTCGTTGCGAGGGTCAACGACGGGTGCCGGCACTGCCCGGTGCTGTCGAGCTGCCCGGCACACGACGAAGGCAGGCAGGTGACAGGGGAATGAGTGCACCACGGGTGAGCGCGAAGCGCCTGGCGGAGGCACTGGGACAGTTGCCGCCGACGACCGAGCAGGCCGCCGTCATCGAGGCCCCGCCCGGCCCGATGCTGGTCGTCGCCGGGGCCGGTGCCGGCAAGACCGAGACGATGGCCGCGCGGGTGGTGTGGCTCGTCGCCAACGGTCTCGTCGAACCCGAGCAGGTGCTGGGCCTGACCTTCACGCGTAAGGCCGCGCAGCAGCTCACGGCCCGCATCCGGGCGCGCCTGGCCAAGCTCGCCGGATCGGCGCTCCTGCGCGACCTCGATCCGAGCGGCGGGTTGCGCGCACGGATCCTCGGCAGCGAACCCGAGGTGAGCACATACCACGCATACGCCGGTCGCCTGCTCACCGAGCACGGTCTGCTGCTGCCCATCGAACCGTCGGCGACGCTGCTGTCCGAGACCGAGCTGTGGCAGGTCGCGCACCGCGTGGTCAGCTCGTGGGACGGCGAACTCGACACCGACCGCAATCCCGCATCGGTGACCGAGGCCGTTCTCGCCCTGTCCGGCCAGCTCTCCGAGCACCTCGTCGAGCCGGATCTGCTGCGCGACGCCCACGTCGAACTCGAACAGCTGGTGCACACCCTCCCGCCCGGCCCGGGGCAGCGCGGAGCACCGTCGAAGACGCTGCTCGGCTACCTCGAGACCCAGCACGCGCGGTTGCAGTTGCTTCCGCTCGTCGAACGGCTGTCCGAGACACTGCGTCGCGAAGGTGCTCTCGACTTCGGGAGCCAGATGTCGCTCGCCGCGCGGGTCGCCCGCGATCACCGCGAGGTGGGAGCCGGGGAGCGGGAACGATTCCGGGCTGTGCTGCTCGACGAGTACCAGGACACCGGGCACGCCCAGCGCGTGTTACTCGCCGCCCTGTTCGGCGGTGGCGCCGATCCCGGTCTCGCGGTCACCGCGGTCGGCGATCCCATGCAGTCCATCTACGGCTGGCGCGGCGCGTCGGCCGCCAACCTGCCGCGGTTCGCGACCGACTTCCCGGCGGCCGACGGCGAGCCGGCACCCACCCGCGAACTGCTCACCAGCTGGCGCAATCCGCCGCAGGCCCTCGAACTGGCGAACGTCTCGTCCGAACCTCTGCGCGATCGCGGGGTGTCGGTCAGCCGGTTGCGTCCCCGCCCCGACGCGGCCGCCGGCGACGTCCGACTCGCGTTGCACTCCGACGTCGCGGTGGAACGCGACTGGGTCGCCGACCGGATCGCCGACGAGTACGCCGCCGCCCGCGAGGCCGGACGCACACCGCCGACCGCTGCGGTCCTCGTCCGACGCAACGCCGACGCCGCTCCGATCGCCGAGGCGCTGCGCGCCCGCGACCTTCCGGTCGAGGTCGTCGGCATCGGCGGGTTGCTGCACACGCCCGAAGTCGCCGACGTGCTCGCGATGCTGCGCCTGGCGGCGGATCCGCTGGCCGGGAGCGCAGCTGTGCGGGTGCTCACCGGCGCCCGCTGGCAGCTCGGTGCCGCCGACCTGAAGGCACTGTGGGAGCGCGCCCAGGAACTGGCCATCGCGGGACGCTGGGGTGTCGCCGGGGCGGTGACCGATCCCGACGCGCTCGAGGACGCCCTCGATTCGGCGCTGCCCGGTGAATATGCCGACCAGGCCGGTCTCGCTGATGCGATCTCCGATCCCGGCGACAGCAGCCGCTATTCGAAGTTCGGCTACGCGCGCATCGTCGCGCTCGGTCGCGAGCTGACCTCCCTGCGCGAGCGGCTCGGCCAGCCGCTCACCGAACTCGTCGCCGAGGTCGAGCGTGTGCTCGGTATCGGCATCGAGACCGAGGCCCGCGTGGGCCGCCGACGCGGTGTCGCCGGCCGCGAGCATCTCGACGCCTTCGCCTCGGTCGTCGCGTCCTACGCGGGACGGACCAACGCGACCCTGCCCGGTTTGCTGTCCTATCTCGCGGCGGCGGAGGAGATCGAGCAGGGGCTCGCGCCCGGTGAGGTGGAAGTCGACCCCGACCGCGTGCAGGTCCTCACCGTCCACTCCGCGAAAGGCCTCGAATGGGAGGTCGTCGCCGTCCCACATGTCGCTGCCGGGGTCTTCCCATCCTCCACCGCCGCCGCGACCTGGCTCGGTTCGACGACCGAACTTCCCCCGCACTTGCGGGGCGACCGGGTGCTGCCCGCCGACGATCCGGGCAGCACCGACGGTGTGCCCGTGCTCGAGCTCGACGACCTCTCCGATCGCAAGATGCTCGAGCGGGCCATCGACTCCCACAAGGACGCGCTCAAGCGCCGCAAGCTCGACGAGGACCGTCGGCTGTTCTACGTCGCTCTCACCCGCACCGAACGAACACTGTTCGTCTCCGCCCACCACTGGGCAGACACCGGATCCGAACCGAAGGGACCCTCGCAGTTCCTCGAGGAACTGCACGAGATCGTCACGGCCCGGCCCGAACTCGGTGCGATCGACCACTGGGCTCCGGAACCCGAACCGGAGGAGGAGAACCCGCTCACGGCCTCACCGCGCAGCGCACTGTGGCCGCGCGACCCGCTCGGTGCCCGGCGCACCGAGGTCGAACGCGGCGCGGCACTGGTCCTCGCCGAGTTCGACCGGACCGACCTCCCGACCGAATACGACGACGATCCCGACGAGTGGGCCACCGACGTCGATGCGCTCCTGGCCGAACGCGAACAGCGCGCCGAGCAGAGCGCCGAGGTGGTGCTGCCCGCACAGCTGTCAGTCAGCCAACTCGTCGATCTCGCCACCGATCCCGACGCCCTCGCCGCGCGTCTGCGTCGTCCGTTGCCGTTCCGGCCCAATCCGCTCGCGCGTCGCGGCACTGCCTTCCACGCGTGGCTCGAGCGCAGATTCGGCGCGACGCGCCTGCTCGACCTCGACGAGCTTCCCGGTGCCGACGACGAGGACGGCGACGATTCGCACTTCGACCGGCTCCAGGAGGCATTCCTGCGGTCGAAGTGGGCGTCGCGCAACCCCGTCGAGGTCGAGGTGCCGTTCGAAACGGCCCTGGGCGGCACCGTGATCCGCGGACGTATCGACGCCGTCTTCGAGGATCCGGACGGCGGTTGGACGGTCATCGACTGGAAGACCGGCGCCGAACCGGAAGGCGAGAAGCTCGCCGCGGTGGGTGTGCAGCTCGCCGCCTACCGGCTCGCCTGGGCCCAGTTGATGGCAGCGCGGACCGAGCGGCTCACCGGCCGACCGGCCGAACTGCCGCTGCACAAGGTCCGAGCGGCCTTCCACTACGTCCGCACCGGACGCACCGTCGCGCCCGAGGAACTGCCGAATGCGGCGATGCTCGAACGCCTCGTGCTCGAGGCGGGGAATCTGCGAGGGCGTGCCGACGGCGAGTGACGCAACCTCAGTGGCGCTGCCCGATACCGGTGGCCACTTCGTGTGCCCGGCGTCCGGCGGTATCGGGTGCAAGGGGAGCAGTGGGCATCCCGGCTCCCTCCCGCAGTCCCGACAGGAATTCCTCGAGGATCTCGGGCGGCGAATACTGCGGTTCCCAGCCCAGTTCTGTGCGGGCGCGCGTGCTGTCGAGCAATGGAAGTTGCAACACGGTGTCGAGCAGGCCGGGGGAGGCCGGAACGAGATGCGCGTGCCAGGCCGCCCGCACGGCCTTGCGGAGTGCTGCACGCGGTACGGGGATCTTCCTGGCGGAGAACATCTCTGCCAGGAACGCGCCGTCCACGGGCGGTTCCGTGGCGAGGTTGAACGCGCCGCGGACGGGCCGGACGGTCGCACGGACGAAGGCGTCGGCCACGTCGCTCGTGTGCAGTACCTGGGCACGCAGATCCTCGACCAGCGGCATCACGGGGAGCAGTCCGCTGCGCAGCAGGTTTCCCGGGAGCAGGGGGCCGACGAACAGGCGTCGCTGTGAGGTCGCCGATTCGCGCTTGAAGAGGAAGTAGGGCCGCATCCGTACGATGCGCATCTCCGGCGCCCGCAGTTCGAGGGTGTCGAGAAAACGTTCCAGATACGACTTCTCGCGGGGATAGACGGCACCCGGCCACCCATGTGTGGGCCAGTCCTCGGTGACGCGATCCGTCGAGCGTCCGGGCGAATAGGCCGCGACCGACGACGAGTAGATCAGCGCGGGAACCTTCTCCGCGGCAGCCGCCTCGAAGACAGAGATCGCGCCGAGCACATTGTTCTCCCAGGTCACCTCCGGGCGGTGCGTGGGTTGGAACAGCCAGGACAGGTGGATCACCGCGTCCGCGCCCCGCACGATGGGGCGGAAGTCGTCGGTGGTGGTGTCGGCGACCGTGAAGGTCGCCTTGGGGGACGTCCATTCCGTCGGTCGTCGCGCGACGCCGACGATCTCGGCGCCGTCGGGTTCGCGTCCGAGCGCCTCGACGATCCCGGTTCCCAGATTTCCGGTCGCGCCGACGACGACCACCTTCAGACCACGTGCGGTGTCCATACCGACGCATACCCGCTCGCTGTGACCTCACTCACCGCGTGTGGTCAGCTCAGCGGGAGGATGTGCGGCGGACCTTCAGTGCCTCGGTGACGAGCGGGACCTGCAGCGGAAGCCGGGCGAGCGACACCGCCTTGGCGGCGGGGGAGAGCTTCGGGCTGCGCAGCCACGTCACGGCCATCTGCACGTTGGCGGGGAAGACCGCCAGGAACAGCGCCGCGGCCAGGGAACCGCCGAGGCGCCGGGTGCGGGGCACGGCGAGCGCGCCGGCGACGGCGATCTCCGCGACCCCCGAGGCGTAGGTGTACGTGCGGGCATCACCCGGCAGGGCGCGGGGCACCATGCCGTCGAACGGTTCCGGTCGCACGAAGTGCAGGACCCCCACGCCGAGAAGTAGACCTGCCAGCCGGATCGCAGAGCGCTGCGACGCTTTCGTGGACATGCGTGCCACACTAGCGCGCGGCGGTACGCTGCGATCCGGTATCGGGCGCAGTTCGTTCGGTACCGCGACGACCGAGGGTGGCCACCAGTGGAGGCCGACAGCAGGAAGGTGGGACACCGCGATGCCCGGGAGGTTTCGTGCGCGGTTCAGCCGCTCCGATCAGCTCACCGAGCGCCCCGACTTCGCGCTCGTCGGTGTGCTGCGCGTACCCCAGGAACAGACGAGTCCCGGACTCGCGATCGCGCGTCGCATCGGCTACGCGTTCGCGGCGCTGTTCCTCGCGGTCGTCGTGGTCTACCTCGATCGCGATGGCTACCGCGACGCCCAGGGCGACGAACTGTCGCTGCTGGACTGCGTCTACTACGCCACGGTCTCGCTCTCGACCACCGGCTACGGCGACATCACCCCGTTCACACCCGAAGCGCGCCTGATCAACATCTTGCTGATCACCCCGCTCCGGGTGTTCTTCCTCATCGTGCTCGTCGGTACCACTCTGTCGGCACTGACCGAGAGTTCCCGGCAAGCATTCAAGATCCAGCGTTGGAGGCGCCGCGTGCGTAATCACACCGTCGTCATCGGTTACGGCACCAAGGGCCGTACCGCAGTCGACGCGATGCTCGGCGACGGGGTACCCCCGTCCGAGATCGTCGTGGTCGACACCGATCCGGTGGTTCTCGAGTCCGCGGCCGGCCAGGGCCTCGTGACGGTCCAGGGTTCGGCGACGAAGTCCGATGTGCTCCGGCTCGCCGGGGTGCAGCACGCGTCGGCGGTGATCGTCGCCGCGAACCGCGACGACACCGCGGTGCTCGTGACCCTCAGCGCCCGCGAGATCGCCCCGCGCGCGAAGATCGTCGCCGCCATCCGCGAGTCGGAGAACACCCACCTGCTGCGTCAGTCCGGTGCCGACTCGGTGGTCATCTCGTCGGAGACGGCGGGGCGACTGCTCGGCATCGCCACGACCACGCCGAATGTTGTCGAGATGATCGAGGACCTGCTCACCCCGGAAGCCGGGTTCGCCATCACCGAACGCGATGTCGACCCCAGCGAGGTCGGGGGATCCCCGCGGCATCTCAAGGACATCGTGCTCGCCGTCGTCCGCGACGGGCGGATGTGGCGGATCGGTTCGCCCGAGGTCGACGCGCTCGAAGCGAACGACAAACTGCTCTACATCCGGCTGGTGGGTTCGTCGCCGGGCGCCATGCGTGGCTAGGGTGCTGATGTGACCGGTTTCGCTCTGTCGGGTACCCCGCTGCTCTCACGTACCGTCGTCGACCGGGCGGAGGAACTGCGTTCGGACGAGGACGCCCTCCGCGCCGGCTGGGCCGGTGCGAAACTCCTGCGGGTCGATCGTCGCAACCAGGTCCGTGTCTCCGACAACGCGCTCGTGCTCGGTGAGGCGTCCGAACTCGGTCCTGAACCGGTCGAGGGCGCGATCTTCCTGGGTATCCGCGACGGACACCACGTCTGGGCGTCTCGCGTCCTGGCGCAGACGGGCACGGTGGCCGATCTGCGGCGCATCGGCGAGCGTCTCGACGATGCCGACGCCGATCTGATGGTCAGCGCGGTCGCGTTGCTGAACTGGCACGACAACGCCGGCTACAGCGCGGTCGACGGCTCGCCCACCCGTCCGACGATGTCCGGCTGGTCGCGGATCAGCACCGAGACCGGCCACCAGGAGTTCCCTCGCACCGACCCGGCGATCATCTGCCTCGTACACGACGGACACGACCGGGTGCTGCTCGCCCGGCAACCGGTGTGGCCCGAGCGGCGCTTCTCCGTTCTCGCAGGCTTCGTCGAAGCCGGTGAGTCGCTCGAATCGTGCGTGGTGCGGGAGATCCGTGAAGAGGTCGGTGTCGAGGTGCGCGACGTGCGGTATCTCGGCAGTCAGCCCTGGCCGTTCCCTCGATCGCTCATGCTCGGATTCGCGGCGATCGCCGATCCCGAGCAGGCGCTGGACTTCCGCGACGGGGAGATCACCGAGGCGCGGTGGTTCACTCGTGACGAGGTCCGTGCGGCGCTGGCGACTGGCGACTGGGCGTCCGCCGAGGACGCCCCGCTGTTGTTGCCCGGTTCGATCTCCATTGCGCGCGGGATGCTCGAGGGCTGGGCCAAGGAGTAGCAGGCCGTGCGGTAGAGGGCACTGCGGTAGAGGGCACTGCGGTAGAGGGCACTGCGGTAGAGGGCGCAGGATCGAGTCGGGCCCGGACACGGGTAAGGCCGGCCGCGACGAACGCGACCGGCCTTACCGGAAGAGCGGGAGCTACAGACCCAGAGCGCGCTGGACCTCGGCGAGCGACGGGTTGGTCGCGGTGCTGCCGTCGGCGAACTTGACGGTGGGCACCACGTGGTTGCCGTTGTTGACGCTGCCGACGAACTCCGCGGCGGCCGGATCCGACTCGATGTCGATCTCGGCGTATGGGATGCCGTTCTGGTCGAGCTGGGTCTTCAGCCGCCTGCAGTAACCGCACCAGGTGGTGGAGTAGACGGTGAGGGCGGGTGCGTCGGTGGGCGTCATGTCTTCGAGAACATCACAGCCGCCGAACATGTTCCGCGACGGGGTGAGCTGTGGTCCTCACCACACCGGGTGATCTCACCGGTGGGCTGCGCTGTCGGCGGTCGCTGTCATGATGGAGGCCATGTGTGCGGATGTGGTGGACGGTCTCGACCCCGAGCAGGCGGCAGCGGTGCTCGCCCCACGCGGGCCGGTCTGTGTACTCGCCGGCGCCGGTACCGGCAAGACCCGCACGATCACCCGCCGCATCGCCCATCTCGTCTCGGCCGGTCACGTCTCCGCGAGCCAAGTCCTCGCCGTCACCTTCACCGCCCGCGCGGCAGGGGAGATGCGTTCCCGCCTACGCGCCCTGGGCATCGGTGGCGACGGTACGCAGGTGCAGGCCCGCACCTTCCACGCCGCTGCGCTGCGGCAGCTGCGGTACTTCTGGCCGCAGGTGGTCGGCGACACACCCTGGCAACTGCTCGATCGCAAGTTCGCGGCGGTCTCGCAGGCGGCGCACCGGTGCGGCTTCCCGACCGACACCGACACCGTGCGCGACCTGCTGTCCGAGATCGAATGGTCCAAGGGCACGCTCGTCGCGCCCGAGGACTATCCCGCCGCGGCCGCCCGCGCCCACCGCACCCCACCGGCCGATCCCGAGCGGGTCGCGCGTGTCTACGAGACGTACGAGCAGCTCAAGACCCGGTCGGGCGACGGGATGTATCTCGACTTCGACGACTTGCTGCTGCACACCGCCGCGGCCCTCGAGGACAACCTCGCGGTGGCCGAGGAGTTCCGCGACCGCTACCGCTGCTTCGTCGTCGACGAGTACCAGGACGTCACGCCGCTGCAGCAGCGCGTGCTCGACGCGTGGCTCGGCGCGCGCGACGACCTCACGGTGGTCGGCGACGCCAACCAGACCATCTACTCGTTCACGGGCGCCACCCCGAAGCACCTGCTCGACTTCTCCCGCCGGTTCCCCGACGCCACGGTCGTGCGCCTCGAACGCGACTACCGCTCCACGCCGGAGGTGGTCGACCTCGCCAACCGCGTGATCGGTGCGGCGCGGGGCCGCATCGCCGGCACCCGGCTCAAGCTCATCGGTCAGCGTCCGTCCGGGCCGGAGCCCACCTTCGCCGAGTTCGACGACGAACCCGCCGAAGCGCAGGCGGTCGCCAAGGCCGTCGCGAAGCTGATGGGCAAGGGGGTCCCGGCGGCCGAGATCGCGGTGCTCTACCGCATCAACGCCCAGTCCGAGGCCTACGAGCAGGCGTTCACGCAGGCGGGTATCCCGTACCAGGTGCGCGGCGGTGAAGGTTTCTTCAACCGCGCGGAGGTCCGGCAGGCGGTCAACGCGCTGCGTCAGGTGGGTACGCGCGACGACCTGCCGGAGGATGCCGGTCGCGGTGCCGGGCTGCGCAGCCTCGTCCGGGCCACCTTGGTGCCGCTGGGCCTGACCGACACCGAACCGGTGGGTGCGCAGGCACGCGAGCGCTGGGCGTCGCTCGTCGCGCTCGTGCAGCTCACCGAGGAACTGCTCGAGCACGAACCCGATCTCGATCTGCAGGGTCTGTTGCGCGATCTCGCGGCCCGTGCCGAGGCGCGCCAGCCACCGACGGTCCAGGGCGTCACCCTCGCGTCGCTGCATGCGGCGAAGGGCCTCGAATGGGACGCCGTCTTCCTCGTCGGACTCACCGACGGCACCCTGCCGATCACTCATGTCACCGGCGACAAGGACACACCGCCCGACGAGGCCGGCATCGAGGAGGAACGGCGGCTGCTCTATGTCGGTGTCACCCGAGCCCGTGTGCACCTGCAACTGTCGTGGGCGTTGTCCCGCACGGCGGGCGGACGTCGGTCGCGGCGACGCTCTCGATTCCTTCACGGGCTCATCCCCGACAGTTCACCCGCGTCGAAGATCGCCGAACCGTCCTCCCCGCGGAAGAAGCGCCCGCAATGTCGCGTCTGTGGCAAGCCGCTCATGGGCACCACCTCGACCATGCTCGGCCGCTGCGAGGGTTGCCCATCCGATCTCGACGAGAATCTGCTGGTCGCGCTCAAGGAATGGCGCCGGGAGCGTTCGAAGGAGATGAAGGTTCCGGCCTACGTCGTCTTCAGCGACAACACCCTCGTCGCGATCGCCGAACAGCAGCCGCGCGACGATCGTGCGCTGGTCGCCATCCCGGGGATCGGGGCGAAGAAGCTCGAGCAGTACGGTGCCGACGTGCTCGCCCTCGTGCGGGGGGAGCGCACCGTCGACACCCTCGACCTCTGACGACTACCCGACCGTGTTCATTCGGCGCACAGGCAGAAGTAGTGCCCGGCCGGTCGCGGAACACCCGGAAGGTGCTTTTGTTCGAGCCGTCGTCGGCGCGCAACGCATCGAGCCCGAGGACGAGGCGTTCGGCCTCGTCGAGGTCGGGCAGGAGTCTCGTGGTCGCGAGGGACATGCCCTCCGACTTTGGTGCGGGGACGAAGAACGCGGCACGAAACCGCAGGTAGAAAATAACTTGTGCCGATCGTGCTCACGAATCTAGTCTGGATGACGATGTCACGGGAGACGGTCCGTGCGCGACGAGAAAGTGAGGTGGCCCCGATGCTCGGTTTCGATGCTTTTGCAGCGGCAGCGGCCCCTCGTGTCGCTGGGGCCGCCGCTACCACTCGCACCGCCACATCTGTGGCACCCGCAGTGGCAGCCGCGCCGCGTGCACGCCGACGTGTGCACGCCGCCGCCGTCTCGTCCGTGGTCGGAAGTCGATCGGGAACTGTTTCCCGGTAGACCTTTCGTCTCCTCCAGGCCACGGACCCCGCCCAGCGGACCGTGGCCTTTCTCGTTCTCCGGCCGGGTTCGCATCGCATTCCACCGAACCAACGAAGGAGCTCACGTGCCGAGCGAATACCCGTCGAGCCTGCCGAACCGAACGGAAGGAGACGAGATGCGTTGTACCGACATCCTGTCGCGCAGCGACACTTTCGCGGTCTCCCGCAACGACCGCGACCGCGACACCCTGCCGTGCCACGACAACGACCCCGACCTCTGGTTCGCTGAGACCCCGGCCGATCTCGAGTACGCCAAGACGCTGTGTGCGGGCTGCCCGGTGCGTGCCCAGTGTCTCGACGCCGCTCTCGAGCGGGAGGAACCCTGGGGCGTGTGGGGCGGGGAGATCATCGACCGTGGTGTCGTCGTGGCCCGCAAGCGGCCGCGGGGCCGGCCGCGGAAGAATCCGCTGCCCGAACCCCGCAAGGAACTGGTCTGTGCGTGAATACGGTTGCCCGGCTTTGTCACTCCTCGACGAAGCCGGGTAGCCATTCACTGAGGATGCGCATGTACGGTGCCTCGGCGTCGAGCTGAGCGCAGATGCCGACCGAGCCGAGCAGCACCCGGAACACACTCACGTACTCGGGCGGAAGATTCAGCGTCCGAGCCGTCTTGAAGGTCGAACTCGAGAAGTCCGTGGCCGTGCCCGCCACCCGCTGCAGCCATGTGCGGGTGAAGTGGAACGACTCGGTGTGGATCGGGTCGGTGAACGGCCGGAGGTAGTCGGCGATCTCCTCGTCGGTGACCGTGCGGCCGGGCAGGACGAACTTGTTGTCGTAGAGCAGCCGGGTGAGTTCGTCGAAACGTTCCTCGAGGGCGAGTCGGACCATCCGTCCGAGCACCGGCGGGAAGCCGTCGGGCATCGACGCCGTGGCCCCGAAGTCGATGACTCCGAGACGGCCGTCGTCGAGAAGCATGAAATTGCCCGGATGCGGGTCGCTGTGGAGCAGACCGGCGCGCGCGGGCGAACAGAAGTGGAACTCCGCGAGCAGCGCACCGGCCCGGTTGCGCTGCTCCCGCGTGCCACCGCTGATGATCACAGACAGCGGAGTGGCCGAAAGCCATTCGGTCACGACGACTTTCGGGGCGCTCGCGACGACACGCGGGATCACGAACTTCTCGTCGCCGGCGAACGCCTTCGCGAAGGCTCGCTGGTTGTCGGCCTCGATCCGGTAGTCGAGCTCTTCCTCGGTGCGTGCGGACAACTCGTCGAGCAGCGCACGCACATCGGCACCCGGCATCATCGTGGCGAACAATCCGGCGAACCGGGACAGCGTGCGCATGTCGGCGCGCAGAGCCTCGTCGGCGCCCGGGTACTGGACCTTCACCGCGACCTCGCGTCCGTCCGACCACACGGCCCGGTGCACCTGGCCGATACTGGCCGACGCGACGGGCACGTCGTCGAACGACTCGAAGCGCTCACGCCACTTCGTGCCGAGTTGCTGGTCGAGCACGCGGTGCACGGCTTGGGCGGGCAGTGGAGGGGCCTCCGCCTGCAGTTTGGTGAGCGCCTCCCGATACGGCTCGGCGAACTCCTCCGGGACGGCGGCTTCCATCACGCTCAGGGCCTGGCCGAACTTCATGGCGCCGCCCTTGAGTTCGCCCAACACACTGAACAACTGTTCGGCGGCCTTCGCCGTCATCTCGGCGTCGATCTCCTCCCGATCTCCACCGGCGAGTCGACGGCCGAAACCGACAGCGGCGCGCCCGGCGATTCCCAGAGGAATGCTCGCGAGCTTGGCAGTGCGGGACGAGCTTCTGCGAGGGATGTCTGGCACGCCCCCCATCATGCCTGACCGACCCGAGCGATGGCCGAGCAGTCGCACCGGGGGTGACGGAACCATCGGCGCGTGACGATGCGGTGGGTTCGCAGGTCCAGTTCGAGTGTGCGGTCGACCGCCGGGGTCACGGACGGATCTGCGGAGAGGAACGCCTCGATCTGGCCGACGGCCATCGCCGCGGTCGCCGACGTCACCGCCCTGCCGGCGTGGCCCTGCCGCCCGTACAGCTGACTCGCCAGTCGCGGCCAGGACGGATCGAGATCGGCCCGCACGAGATCGGCGCAGCGCAGACAACTGCTCCGGCCGGGGAGTACGAACGGGCCGACGATGCCGCGTCCGTCCCTGATCCGCACCGCGAGATGGGGGACACCGGCCCGCACGAGCATGTTCACGAGATGGGGGTCGGGCACCTGCCCGTCGGCGAGGACGACACAGTCGGCCGGGTCCTGCAGTTCGTCACCGGACGACGAGCGCACCCACCGCACATCCCATACCGGGAGATCCTCGACGATCGCCGAAGCGAGCGGACCCGAGCCGTGGACCCGCACCCGCCGCGGTCGCGCCGGACCGGGCGACGCGGGGACCTGCCGGACCGCACCCGTCGCGGTGAGCTCATCGAGCACCTGCCGGACCCGTCCGGACGGAAGCCCGCGCTCGGCTGCGACGTCCAGCACCTCGTCGAGGGTGAGCCGGCCGTCGAGCAGTCGGACGAGAACGCCGAGGTCGAAGCTGTCCATGCCCTGGGGTGGCAGGACGACGGTCGCGGTGCCGGGACCCCAGCCGAGCTGGAGCGAGCCGTCGGACCGCTCGAGCACGGCCAGTTCCGGATCGACCCGGAGAACCGCAGCCTCGGCCGGCGCGGGATTCGTGGTCGTCTCGCGCGATGCGGTGATCATGGAGACAGACTGACAGTATCCGCGCCCGTGGACGGCTCACGAGGAGCAGTTTGTCCACAGGCGCGGGTGCCTCTATCGGGTCGTTCTAGGAGGTGCTGTCGTCCCCGGGCCGGTCCTCGCCGGATCCGTCCTCGGCCGCGCGATCCCGTTCGGCCTGCTCACGTTCCATGGTCGCCTGAAGCTGGGCGATCGGATCCTCGAAGGCTCCGGTGCCACCGCCGATCACACGATCGACGAAGGCCGTCGGGTTGTCGAGATCCGACGAGTCCGGCAGCAGGTCGGGATGCGCCCACACATGGTCGCGGGCCTCGGTGCCGGCGTCGGTGGTGAGGCGTCGCCACAGCGCAGCGGCCTCGCGCACCTTCCGGGGCCGGAGCTCGAGGCCGACGAGCGTAGCGAAGGTCTGCTCGGCCGGTCCGCCCGTGGCGCGGCGACGGCGCAGGGTCTCGGTGAGGGCCGAGGCACCCGGGAGCCGCTCGCCGAGCGCGTCGGCGACGACCGTCTCGACCCAGCCCTCGACGAGCGCGAGCATCGTCTCGAGTCGTTCGAGTGCGGCCTTCTGCTCCGGGGTGGTCTGGGGTTCGAACGCGCCCTGCTTGAGGATTTCCTCGAGCTTGGACGGGTCGGTGAGTGCAGACGGGTCGAGTCCCTGGGCGAGATCCTCGATCGACGACATGTCCATGCGGATGCCGCGTGCGTACTCCTCGACGGTCGCCAGCATCCGCTGACGCAGCCACGGCACGTGGCTGTAGAGGCGCTGGTGGGCGGCCTCGCGTGCGGCGAGGAAGACGAGCACCTCCTGAGCGGGCTGCTCGAGTCCTTCACCGAAGCTCTCGACCGCGGCCGGCAGGAGAGCGGCGGTGCCCTCCGGGCCGAGGGGGAGACCGATGTCGGTGGAGGTGAGCACTTCCTTCGACAACTGGCCGAGGGCCTGGCCGAGCTGGGAGCCGAAAGCAACCCCACCCATCTGCGAGAACATCCCGAGCATGGGCCCGGCCATCGCACGGGCCTCCTCGGGCAGACCGTTCAGCATCATGCCGTTGACCTGCTCGGCGATCGGATCGCACAGGCGCTTCCACGTCTCGAGGGTGTTGTCGAGCCAGTCGACGGGCGTCCACGCCACGACCTTCGACGCACCCGCGGGCAGCGTGGTGGCCGCGTCGAGCCACAGTTCCGCGAGGCGCGCGGCGTCCGTCACGGCGTCGGCGGTACGGGGCGAGACCGGGTCGACGGACCCGATCTGCTGACGTGCGAGCTTCGTCGCGATGTCGTAGTTGACCGGACCCGAGCCGCCGCCGGAACCCATGGCGCTGCCCATACCGGCGAGCATCTGGCCGAACTGGCTGAGCATCTGACCGAACTGCGCGGGATCGAAGCCCTGACCGCCGAACGGGTTGTCGCCCCCACCGCTGCCGGGGAGTCCGAATCCGAAGGGCATGCCGCCACCGGCTCCGCCGCTACCGGAACCCTCGTCCTTCCTACGGTCGGGGTCGTCGTCGGGATTCGAGAATCCGAAGGGCGTGTCGCTCATGTATCCAACGGTACAAGGCGTCCAGGGCGGGGACCGGCGTCGTGGTCACGCTCATGGCGAACACGACACGGTCGTGGTGTGAAGGGGGTGGTCGGGCGACCGTTACCCTGGCCGGGTGAATCGTCGCTACGTCCTGCCGCTCGCGCTCGTGCTCCCGATCCTCGTCATCGTGGTCGTGGCGTTCAACGTCCGGGCGCCGTACGTGGCGCTCGGCCCCGGCCCCGTCTTCGACACGCTCGGGGAGATCGAGGGCACCCCGGTCGTCGCGCTCGAGGGGATCGAGGAGGACGAGACCGAGGGCAGTCTGTTCATGACGACCGTCGGGGTCACCGACAATCTCACCCTCGCGCAGACCTTCACCGCCTGGATCAGCGGGCGCTACGGCGTGGCGCCGCGCGAGCAGGTCTACCCGCCCGACCGCAGCAAGGACGAGGTCCAGGCCGTCGACCAGGCGCAGTTCGCCCAGTCGGAGCGGTCCGCCGAACTCGCCGCCCTGCACTATCTCGACCTGCCGGTGACCCTGCGGATCGCCGAGGTGGGCCAGGACGCCCCTGCCGCCGGGTTGCTCGAGGCGGGCGACCGGATCGTCGCCGTCGGCGGCGAGGAGATGCGCACGGCCGGCCAGGTCCAGCGCGCGGTCGGCGACGTGCCGCCCGGTGAGTCGGTGGACGTCACCGTCCGGCGCGGCGATGCCGAGGAGTCGTTCGACGTTCCCGTCGGTTCCCGGCCCGGCGACCCGGACAAGGGCTTCCTGGGCATCGCCACCGAGGAGGTTCCCGAGGTGCCCTTCGAGGTCACCTTCAACCTCGCCGACATCGGCGGACCGTCCGCCGGCCTGATGTTCAGTCTGGCCGTGGTGGACAAGCTCAGCCCGGGCCTGCTCAACGGCGGTCTGGACGTCGCCGGTACCGGCACCATCGACTCGGACGGGATGGTCGGTCCGATCGGCGGGATCACCCACAAGCTCACCGCGGCGTCGGAGGACGGCGCGACCGTCTTCCTGGTGCCCGCCGAGAACTGCGCGGAGGCGCAGAGCGGCGCCCCCGAGGGTGTGCAGCTCGTGAAGGTCGAGACGCTCGAGGGTGCGATCGACGCGCTGGCAGCGATCGCGGACGGACGCGACGCGCCCGCCTGCAGCTGATCCCGCCCGTCGGCAGCCGATCCCGCGCGCCGCACGGGGGCCGGCAGTGCGGTGATCGCACTCTCAGTAGTCGTCGTCGCTCGCCTCGAGGGTCGCGTACAACGCGGCCACGACGTGCGGGGCGAGGTTGTCGTAGGTCCGCAGTTCAGTGCCCGCGAACGGATCGTCGTCGTCGAGGGGGCGCAACTGAAGGAGCGAGAGTGACGGCCCGTCGCGCAGGACCGCGGAGATGAGGCGGGCGGCGCGTCGTTCCGGGTGACTGTGCGCTGCGAGCCGGGCCGCCTCGTCTGCCGCGTGGGCGTCGGCGAGCAATGGCGTGAAGGCGTCGTCGAGTTCGTTCTCGGCGCTCGGCGGCAGCACGACCACCTCCTGCACGAGAGCGCACCCGGCAACCGATCCGGGCCAGGTGGTCGTGGCGAGGAACTCCTCGAGTGCGGGACTGCCGCCCTCGACGTCGTCGGGGAAAGATTCCTGCGCGATCGGGGTGTACTCGTGTCCCTCGTCGAGCTGGTCGGCGAGGGCGGGTTCGGCGGCTGCGAGAAGCACGGTCGGGACGAGCGCGAACATGACGGGAGGGCGGTCCCAACCCTCCGCATCCGCGAAATCGATGATCTCGTGGACGGCGCGCGCGAGTCCTTGTTCGGAAGGTACGGGAAGACGTTGGTTCACCGGCCTATCCTGGCACCCGTACGCGGGTGTGCGCTGCCGGACCTGCGTCGTGCGACCCCCTGTACGAGGATTCCGTAGAGTGGGGCGAAACGGTCACTCCGTGAGAACGAGGCGTGCTCGCACGCTTTCGTCGAGCGCGAGATGTACAGATGCGGTGCGATCGCGCCGCCGGACGAGTTGGGAGCGTGGCACGTGGGCATGAGGCCCCCGACCGGAGTACCTACATTGTCGAAGCGGAGCAGAGTTCTGCTGATCCTGGCAGTGGTGGCCGCAGTGCTGCTCCTGCTCGGACCACGGTTGGTGGACACCTACACCAACTGGCTCTGGTTCGGCGAGGTCGACTTCCGGGACGTATACGTCAAGGTTCTCCTGACCCGGATCGCACTGTTCCTGGCGGTCGGATTGTTCATCGGCGGTGTCGTCTGGCTGGCGATGCTGCTCGCCTACCGGTCGCGCCCGGTCTTCGTGCCGACCACCGGACCCAACGATCCGGTGGCGCGCTACCGCACCACCGTGATGACGCGCATGCGCGCCTTCGGGATCGGTATCCCGGTCGTGCTCGGTGTGCTCTCCGGTCTGGTCGCCCAGGCCGGCTGGGTCACCGTCCAGATGTTCTTCAACGGCGGCGACTTCGGCACCACCGATCCGCAGTTTGGTCTCGACGTCGGCTTCTACGCCTTCGACCTGCCGTTCTACCGCTTCCTGCTCAACTGGTTCTTCGTCGCGATCGTGCTCGGGTTCATCGCGAACCTCGTCACCCACTACATCTTCGGCGGCATCCGCCTCGCCGGTCGCGGGGGAAGCATGTCGACGGCCTCGCGTGTGCAGCTCGCGGTCCTCGCCGGCCTGTTCGTCGCGTTCAAGGCGTTCGCCTACTGGCTCGATCGGTACGAACTGCTGTGGAGCAGCCGCAAGGAACCCACCTTCACCGGCGGTGGCTTCACCGACATCAATGCGGTGTTGCCGGCCAAGCTCATCCTGCTCGCGATCGCCGTCATCTGCGCGATCGCGTTCTTCGCCGCGATCTTCCTGCGCGACCTGCGGATCCCCGCGCTCGCGACGGCGCTGCTCGTGCTCTCGTCGATCCTCGTCGGCGCGGTGTACCCGCTCATGGTCGAGCAGTTCTCGGTGCGCCCGAACGCTGCCGACAAGGAGAGCGAGTACATCGAGCGCAACATCGCCGCGACCCGCGAGGCGTACGGCATCACCGACGACAAGGTGGCGTACGAGGACTACCCGGGTGTGGGCACCACCTCGCCCGAGAACATCCCGGCCGACATCACCACGATCGCGAACGCACGCCTGCTCGACCCGAACGTGCTTCCCCGCACGTTCACGCAGCAGACGCAGCTGAAGAACTTCTACGGCTACCCCGAGTCGCTCGACATCGACCGGTACGAGCTCGACGGTCGTATGGAGGACTACATCGTCGCGGCGCGTGAGCTCTCGCCGACGAGCCTGACCGGCAACCAGACCGACTGGATCAACCGCCACACCGTGTACACGCACGGCAACGGTCTCGTCGCGGCGCCCGCCAACCGCGTGAACGCCGCCGCGAGTGCCTCGGCGGAGGAGGCCGCCAACAGCAACAGCGGCTATCCCGTCTACTTCGTCAGCGACCTGGCGTCGCTCGCCGCGGAGAACCAGGTCATCCCCGTCGAGCAGCCCCGCATCTACTACGGCGAGGTCATCGCCGAGGCCGATCCGGACTACGCGATCGTCGGCAACAGCGCCGACTCGTCCGGTCCGCGCGAGTACGACACCGACACCGAAAAGTACACCTACACCGGCTCGGGCGGCGTCGACATCGGCAACTGGTTCAACCGGCTCGCCTTCGCCGCGAAGTACGGCGAACGCAACATCCTGTTCTCGAGCGCCATCGGCAGCGACTCGAAGATCCTGTTCAACCGCGACCCGCGTGAGCGCGTGACGAAGGTCGCGCCGTGGCTGACGGCCGACGGCGACGCCTACCCGGCCGCGATCGACGGCCGCATCAAGTGGGTCGTCGACGCGTACACCACGCTCGACTACTACCCGTACGCGCAGCGCGCGTCGCTCGAGGGCCTCGTCGAGGACAGCATCGACCAGAACACCGGCCGGTTGCTGCCCCGCAAGGAGGTCTCGTACATCCGCAACTCGGTGAAGGCGACGGTCGATGCCTACGACGGCACGGTGACGCTCTACCAGGTCGACGATGAGGACCCGGTCCTGAAGGCGTGGATGGGTGTCTTCCCTGATGCGGTGACCCCGCAGGACCAGATCTCCGACGAGCTGCGGGCGCACTTCCGGTACCCGGAGGATCTGTTCAAGGTGCAGCGCGAGATGCTCGCCAAGTACCACGTCGACGACCCGCGCGAGTTCTTCACGAACAATGCGTTCTGGTCGGTGCCGGCGGACCCGACGGTCGACACCAGCGCGAACCAGCCGCCCTACTACCTGCTCATGGGCGATCGCGAGACGGCGGATCCCCGGTTCCGTCTGACCTCGGCGATGGTGGGTTACAACCGGCAGTTCCTGTCGGCGTACATCTCGGTCGAATCCGACCCGGAGAACTACGGGAAGTTCACGATCCTGCAGTTGCCGACGGATACGCAGACCTTCGGTCCGGAGCAGACGCAGAACGCGATGATCTCCGACACCCGAGTGGCTTCGGAACGGACCCTGCTCGAACGGTCCAACCGGATCCAATACGGCAACCTGCTCACCCTGCCCATCGCGGACGGCGGCATCCTGTACGTCCAGCCGATGTACACCGAGCGCAACGCAACGGCGGGTAGCACGTCGACCTTCCCGCAGCTGTCGCGCGTGCTCGTCAGCTACCGGGAGCCGGGTGCCAGCGGTGGCGTCCGGATCGGTTACGCACCGACTCTCGCCGGTGCGCTCGACCAGGTGTTCGGTCCCGGCGTCGGCGACGCGGCCACCGCTCCCGGTGGCGAGGCGCTGCCCACCGCCGAGGTGGAGGACGAGACGCGGGGCGAGGTGATCGAGGGCACCACGGACGAGAACCAGCCTTCCGATCAGCAGCAACAGCAGCCCACCTCGCCGGCGCCGACGACTCCCGCGAATCGCGATGCCGCGGTCGCGGAGCTCGATTCGGCACTCGCGGAGCTGGCCAACGCGCAGACCAGCGGCGATTTCGAAGCCTACGGACGGGCGCTGCGGCGGGTGCAGCAGGCCGTCGATGCCTACGAATCCACTGGCGGCTGAATCCACCGGCGGCTGATCCGGTAACGGAAACCGACACGACGAAGGCCCGCGGTTCGCACCGCGGGCCTTCGTCGTGTTCGCAGAGACGGTCTGCGTCAGCGACCGGCCAGCGTGATATCGACGATCTGCGCGAACTCGGCGCCGAAGCCGTACTGCTGGGCGAGCTGGTTCGCGGTGTCGACGGCCTGGGTGACCTCGGCCGGCAACTCGGGGGCGGCCGGAGCCGCGGGTGCCGGAGCCTCGGGTGCCGGTGCGGACGCCTCGGGTGCGGCGGGAGCCGGCGCGGATTCGGTTGTCAGGTACTGACCGCAGACGGGCCACGCGCCGGGGCCCTGCGTCTGCAGGACGTTCTCGGCGACACGGATCTGCTCCGCCTTCGAGGCTTGGTCCGCGCGGCCGCTGCCGCCGTTGGCCTCCCAGGTGCTCTGCGAGAACTGCAGGCCGCCGTAGTAGCCGTTGCCGGTGTTGATGGCCCAGTTGCCACCGCTCTCGCACTGGGCGACGCCGTCCCAGTTGTGCTGGGCAGCGGACGCGGTGCCGGTGGCGAGCGCGAACGGAACCGCGGCGAGTGCACCGGTGACGACGGCAGTGCGGAATGCACGCGTGCTGAAGTTGGTCATTCTGTGGAGTCCTTCCCGCGCTCGCGGAGCGCGACGGCCCTCGTCGATCTCGCTCGACGGAGAAATGTCTCCGTCCGGATCGGGGACCACGTCGGTTGCGTCCCTGCCCCTCGGGTCTTCGTAGGCACCGGATCCCGCGGGGCAGAGTGGCGGCGACGGGCCGGTGGTGGCTCGGCTGTTTCGAGCCGGGACCGACAGTACAAAGCGCTCCGCGGCGCGTCATCCCCCGCCGGGAGAGGTGTTTGTCCACCTGATGGGATGGGACGATTGAGTCTTCGCAGCTCAGGAAGGTGATAACGGGGGTCGATGCAAGATCGTTACACCGCCGTTATGTGGCGATAGTCATGGTGGAAATGTGAACCGAGACACCTCGGGGTTGCGATTTCGGTTGTCGTCGAGGCCCATCCGCGTCCGACGAGGCGATTTGCATTCCGTTTCCGTGCTCGTGTAGGTTCATTCATGCAACGCGGGGTGGAGCAGCTCGGTAGCTCGCTGGGCTCATAACCCAGAGGTCGCAGGTTCAAATCCTGTCCCCGCTACCACCACGAAGGCCGGTCGTCTCGGACGACCGGCCTTCGTTCGTTCGAGGGGGTCACCCCCGAGCGGTGGTGTACCCCTTCTCGGGATCCTCGGGCAGATCCATCTCCACCAGCACCCGGCGCAGCAGCTTCCCGGTGGCGTTGCGCGGCAGCTCGTCGAGGAAAACCACCTCGCGCGGAACCTTGTACCGGGCGAGATTCGACTTCACGAACGCCTTGATGTCCTCGGCGTTGCGGGAGGAGTCGGGGGAGGGAACCACGAAGGCTCGCAGCCGCTGCCCGAACTCGGGATCGGGGACACCCACCACGGCGGCGTCGAGTATGTCCTCCCGCTCGGCGAGTAGGTTCTCGACCTCGAGCGGATAGACGTTCTCGCCGCCGGAGACGATCATGTCGTCGTCGCGACCGTTGACGAAGAGCAGGCCGTTCTCGTCCCAGTGCCCGATGTCGCCGATCGACAGCAACCCGCCGATGCGTTCCTTGTCGCGACCGTCGGTGTAGCCGGCGAAGGACAGGCCGCTCGAGACGAAGATGCGGCCGGGGACGTGCGGCTCGGTGATGCGGTTGCCGTCGTCGTCGAACAGCACCACCCGACACGTCACGGGAGGGCGACCGGCCGTGCCGGGGGCCTGCCGGATGTCGTCGGGGGTCGCGACCGTCGCGACGGCGCATTCGGTGGAGCCGTACAGGTTGTAGAGCACGTGTCCGAACGCCTCCGTCGTCCGGCGACACACGTCGGGCGAGAGCGACGAACCCGCGGAGAAGACGATCTTCAGGCTCGAGGTGTCGTACTCGGCGATCTTCTCCGGTCCGAGGTCGAGGATCCGCTGCAGCATCGTCGGGACCACCACCAGCACGATCGCTCCGTGCTGCTCGACGAGGCCCAAGGTGTCGACGGGGGAGAAGCGCCGCATCATCACCACGGTCTGACCCAGTGCGAGGGCGAGCGCGAACTGCGAGACGCCGGTGCCGTGGAAGGCCGGGGCGGCCATGAGCATCGTCTGCCCGGGGCGCAGCGGAACCCGATCGAGGAACTGGACCGACGCGAACGGTGACGTGCGGCCGCGCGGCGCGCCCTTCGGGGTGCCGGTGGTGCCGCTGGTGAGCAATACGAATCCACCGAAGACCTCCGGCGCGGGCAGGGACGAGCCGTCCAGCCCTTCGATCGACTGCTCCAGCGTCGGGATGCCGGGGACCTCGTCGTCCGCCCAGGAGACGTACCGGCGCACGTCGTCGGGGAGCGCGGCTGCGACCTCGGCGAATTCGCTGTCGAAGACGAACGTCGAGACCTGTTCGCGCGCTGCGACATCGACGAGTTGCCGCGGCGCGAAACCGGTGTTCATCATCACCAGTCGCACACCGAGCTTGGCGGTGGCGAGCATCGTCAACACGAGACCGCGGTGATTGCGGGCCATGATGCCCATGACCGATCCCGGCTCCACCCCGGCGCGTTGCCACGCACGCACGAGGGCATTGGAGCGGGCCTCGAGTTCCTTGTAGGTGACATCGCCGGCCTCGTCGATCAGGGCGACGGCGTCGAGACCGCGTTCGGCCTGTGCGTGCACGGCGCCGGCGAAGGGGCCGTACTTGTTGGCCGCCATGATCGTCCCGATGCTGTGGTCCACGCGCGGAAAGTGCAGCAGACCTGCGCGATGGAGTACCGCGAGTGATCCGATGGTGTCCTTGACCTGGCCGATCGTGTCGTCGAGCGTGATCCGCCCACTCGTGATCCTGCCGAGAATGTCCTGACCGAGCATCCGTCCCCCTAGCTGTGTGTCGGCGTCAGCACACACAGTAGCCGTGACGTAGCTCACATTCCAGGCAATCTTCCACGGATGATCTTCCTGGAACGGGTAGAGCCCTCCCGCACCTGCGGCGAGGGCTCTACCCCGATGGATCCTCCGACACGTCCGGTACCGTGCGCAGACACCGGTCCCATCCTTCCGGCGCCCGCGGACGGACCCCATGCCCCGAGCGCTATTTCAGTTCGGAGGACGACTTTCCGAGCACCCGCCGAGCGACGATGAGCTGCTGGATCTGCTGGGTGCCCTCGAAGATGTCGAGAATCTTGGAATCGCGTGCCCACTTCTCGAGCAGCGGCCGCTGCGAATACCCGTAGGTTCCGGCGAGTTCGACGGCCTTGAGCGAGACCGCGGTGCCGGTGCGGCCGGCCTTCGCCTTCGACACCGACGCCTCGAGGGAGTTGGGCTTCTTGTTGTCGGCCATCCACGTCGCGCGCAGCGCGAGCAGGTAGGCGGCCTCCCAGTCGGCCTCGAGCGCGAGGAACTCGGCGGCCGCGGCATGCTGGTTGTTCGCGGGGATGTCGTAGGAGACCTCGACGCCCGCCTCCTTCAGGATCGTGCGCAGTTCCTCGAGTACCGCACGACCGAGACCCACGGCCATGCCGGCCACGATCGGACGCGTGTTGTCGAAGGTCTGCATGACCCCGGCGAACCCCTTCTCGGTGTTCACCTCCGGGGAGCCGAGGATGTTGTCCTTCGGGATGCGGCAGTTGTCGAGCACGAGCACCGCGGTGTCGGATGCCTTGATGCCGAGCTTCTTCTCGAGACGCGCGACCGAGAGTCCGGGAGCCTCGCGCGGCACGACGAACGACTTGATCGCGGCGCGGCCCTTCGACCTGTCGACGGACGCCCACACGACGATGTGCGTGGAACGCTCACCGGCGGTGACGAAGATCTTCTCGCCGTTGAGGACCCACTCGTCGCCGTCGAGCACGGCCGTGGTCGTCACGGCCGCCGAATCGGATCCGAAACCGGGCTCGGTGATTGCCATGGAGGCCCACACCTTGCCGAAGCGTTCGAGCTGCTCGTCGGTGGCCACCGCGGCGATCGCGGAATTGCCCAGGCCCTGGTAGGGGATCGACAGGGTCAGGCCGACGTCGCCCCAGCACGTCTCGATGACATTGAGGAGTCCGGCCATGTTGCCGCCGTTGGCATTTCCGGCGGGGCCGTCCTGCTTGGCCTTGCTGTCGCGGCCGAGCGCGGCACCCGCCGCGCCCTGGCCGGAGTCGTTGAGCCCTTCGACCATCGCGGCCATGGTGTCGAGTTCGACGGGGTACTCGTGCTCGGCGAGGTCGTACTTGCGGGAGATCGGCCGGAAAATCTGCGCGGCGACCTGATGGGCCTGGTTCGCGGAAGCCTTGAGCTTCCGGGGAAGTTCGAGATTGATCATCACAGGTTCCTTGTTCGGGTCGGGCCGATCAGACGAGGACAACGCCCTCGGCGACTCCGATTGCTCGCAGGTCGCGGTACCAACGTTCGACGGGGTGTTCCTTGGTGTAGCCGTGGCCGCCGAGCAGCTGGACGCCGTCGAGGCCGAACTGCATGCCCTTGTCGGTGGCGAGCTTGCGGGCCAGGGCCGCCTCGCGAGCGAACGACAGGCCCTGCTCGGCCCGCGACGCACCGCGCAGGGTGGCCAGACGTAGACCGTCGAGCTCGATCTTGATGTTGGCCACCATGAACGCCACCGCCTGCCGGTGGCTGATGGGCTCGCCGAACGCCTCGCGCTCGTTGACGTAGGGGACCACGTAGTCGAGCACGGCCTGACCGGTGCCCATCGCCAGAGCTGCCCAGCCCAGGCGCGACAGGCGCACGGCGTCGGCGTACTGCTCGGCGCGGACGTCGGCGTCGTCGTCGCCGAGACGTGCCGATTCCGGCACCGCGACGTCCTCGAGCAGAAGGCGGCCCAGTCCGGCGGCGCGCAGGCCCATGCCCGGATCGGCCTCGATCACGACGCCCTTGCTCTTCGCCTCGACGAGGAAGAGGGACGGCTTACCGTCGAGTTCGGCTGCCACGACGAACAGTTCGGCGCTGCCCGCCGCCGGGACGAACGACTTCACGCCGTTGAGCCGGTAGCCGCTGGGGGAGCGCACCGCCTTGGTCTGCAACGCGAAGGGATCGAACAGGGCGCGCGGCTCGGCGATGACGACCGACGCCTGGGGGACATCGTCGCCGGCGAAGGCCGGCAGGTAGGTCTTCTGTTGGTCCTCGGTGCCCCACTGTGTGAGCGCCACGGCCACACCGCTCGGCGCGAGGATCGGCAGGGCCAGGCCCATGTCGCCGTGCGCGAGGGCCTCGGCGACCAGCACGTTGGTGACCACGCCGCGCTCGTCGGCGGCGCCGTCGAACGCCTCGGGTACGTTGACCATGGTGATGCCGAGTTCGGCTGCGCGCGCGAGTAGATCGGCCGGGGCCGCGGCGGCCTCGTCGGCGTCGTGCGCGGCGGGGCGCAGGATCTCGGCGGCGAACTCACGCACCGTCTCCGTGATCATCTGCTGATCGTCGGTCGGGGTGAGATCGAAGAAGTCGGCGTTCTTCGCGGTGGTGAGACGCTGCGGGCCGCTCGCGCCGCCGGACATTTTCTTGAAGGTGCGCGTGGCGGCGCCGAGGGTCTTGAAGCCGGTCTTCGTGGACTGGTACGTGATCCGGTCGATCGTCTCGCGGATCTTGTACCGGTCGGCCAGTTCGGAACCCGTGATCCGGGTGAGCACGCGCATGGCAGCACCCATGGCGTCGCGTTTGATCGGATTGAGGCCGACGGCGGACGTATCGCGAGGCGTGTGGCGGCCCACGCTGTCTTGCTTGCTCATGATCACCAGAAGTCTCTCGATGCGGCAGCGGACACTCCCGATCTTACTTCTGAGTAAGGTCACTGTCTACCGCGCAGTAAGTTCCGCGGTGGACGCGTGTCGCCCAGCATCGTCCGCTGTGTCGCGAGCACGAGTTGACTCTCACACCGTGTGAGGTCGCAGACTCGGCGCCATGGCCGACACCACCAGGTTGATGTCCATCGGAGAGTTCTCGTCCCTGACCCGGATCAGCGTGCGGATGCTGCGGCACTACGACTCGCAGGGAGTGCTGATCCCCGCCGTGGTCGACGAGGTCAGCGGTTACCGCCGATACCTCCCCGAGCAGACCGCCGATGCCGCGCGAGATTCCTCAGCAGACGTACGTCTGCCTCCGCGGCACCGTCGCCGACTACTCGGCCGAAGGTGAACTGTGGCAACGCTTCATGCCCGCCCTGCAGGAGCAGGGCATCGTCCCGACCGGACCCGGCGGATGTATCGAACACGACGGCGAGTTCCGTGAGTCGGACGTCGACGAATCGGTGTTCCTGCCGGTGGCGCCGGGAACCACGGCCCGCGAGCCGCTGACGGTCCACGAGTTCCCCTCACGCCGGGCGGTCGTCGCCACCGTGACCGGGCCGTACGCCGAATCGATCCCGCGGGCCCACGAGGCGATCGCCGAATTCCTGACCGAACACGGCCTGTCCGCGGCCCGGGTCGACGACGACGTGGCCACCCACCACTTCAACGTCTATCTCGATGATCCGGGCGTCACGAACGAAGCCGACCTCGAGACCGCTGTGCATCTCCCGGTCCGCTGACGAACCCGGCCCCACGCGTGACCATCCGTGCGTGGGGCCGGCCACTCACTTCAGTCGACCGAGCACCTCGTCGTGCAGCGTGCCGTTGGTCGCGACCGCACTGCCGCCGTGCGGACCGTCCGCACCCTCGAGGTTCGTGAACCGTCCACCTGCCTCGCGCACCAGCACGTCGAGCGCGGCCAGATCCCACAGCGAAACCTCGGGTTCGAGCGCGATCTCGAGGGCGCCCTCGGCGAGCAGGCAGTAGGAGAAGAAGTCGCCGTAGGCGCGCACCCGCCACACGTCGTCGGTCAGGGCGACGAAACGATCACGGATGCCACGCTCGTGCCAGCCGCTCAGGCTCGAGAAGCTCAGCGACGCCGACGCGAGGTCGGTCACCTCCGACACCGAGATGCGCCGGGGCTCGGCACCGTCGTGCGACACCCAGGCGCCGCCGTCCGCGGCCGCCCACCACCGACGGTTCAGTGCCGGGGCGCTGACCACGCCCACGACAGGCACACCGTCCTCGAGGAGCGAAATCAGGCTCGCCCAGACCGGTACGCCACGCACGAAGTTCTTCGTGCCGTCGATCGGATCGACGACCCACTGCCGCCCGCGGAAGACCGCGTCGCCACCGAACTCCTCGCCGAGCACCGCGTCGTCCGGTCGCTGCTCGCCGAGCATCTCGCGGATGGCGCGCTCGACGGCGAGGTCGGCGTCGGAGACCGGACTCAGGTCCGGCTTGTCGTCCACCTTCAGGTCCAGCGCACCGAAGCGGTCGCGGGTGATGGCGTCGGACGCGTCGGCGAGTCGGAGTGCGAGGTCCAGGTCGGCGGTGTAGTCGGTGGTCATGACGGAAACGCTAGCCGCCGTCGTCCGGGGCCGAGCAGCTTGCCGTCCACTCCGGGGTCGGCGCGGTGCTCGACCCGACCGGGGCCCTGCCGTGTCGATCGCTGCCCACGGCGGGCCGGTTCGTCGCTCCGGTAACCTGTTGAATCGTGCATCCCGATGTTTCCGCAGCCCTGACCGAGCTCGACACGACCCTCCGCACCGTGGAGTCGGTCCTCGACGTCGAGGAGCTGCGACGGCGCATCGACGAACTCGAACACCAGGCCGCCGACCCCGAGCTGTGGAACGACCAGGACCACGCCCAGAAGGTCACCAGCGAACTGTCGCACGCACAGGGTGAGCTGCGCCGGGTCGAGGGCCTGCGCCAGCGGCTCGAGGATCTCCCGGTTCTGTACGAGCTCGCCGAGGGCGAGGAGGGCGAGGCCCGCACCGCCGCCCTGGCCGACGCCGAGGCCGAACGCGAGAGCCTGCGCGCCGACATCGAGGCGATGGAGGTGCGCACGCTGCTGTCCGGCGAGTACGACCAGCGCGACGCGCTCGTCAACATCCGCGCGGGCGCCGGTGGCGTCGACGCCGCCGACTGGGCCGAGATGCTCATGCGTATGTACATCCGCTGGGCCGACAAGCACGGCTACGGCGTCGAGGTCTACGACACCTCCTACGCGGAAGAGGCCGGCATCAAGTCCGCCACCTTCGCCGTCAAGGCGCCCTACACCTACGGGACCCTGTCGGTCGAGATGGGCACGCACCGTCTCGTCCGCATCAGCCCCTTCGACAACCAGGGCCGCCGCCAGACCTCCTTCGCCGAGGTCGAGGTGCTGCCCGTCGTCGAGACCACCGACCACATCGACATCGACGAGAACGACGTCCGCGTCGACGTCTACCGCTCGTCCGGCCCGGGAGGCCAGTCGGTCAACACCACCGACTCCGCCGTGCGCCTGACGCATATCCCGACCGGCATCGTCGTCACCTGTCAGAACGAGAAGTCGCAGTTGCAGAACAAGGTCGCGGCCATGCGTGTCCTGCAGGCCAAGCTCCTCGAGCGCAAGCGCCAGGAGGAGCGCGCCGAGATGGATGCGCTCAAGGGCGACGGCGGCAGTTCGTGGGGCAACCAGATGCGCTCGTACGTGCTGCATCCCTACCAGATGGTCAAGGACCTGCGCACCGAGTACGAGGTCAACAACCCCTCGGCGGTGCTCGACGGCGACATCGACGGATTCCTCGAATCGGGCATCCGCTGGCGTATGCGAGAAGAGCAGAAATCGTGATCGGAAACAGGAGAGGGGCCTGTGCCGTTTCTTCCCGGAGCTAGACTGCTCGACTGGTTGTCGACGAGCGGGCTGCTGATCGCACTCACGATTCTGGGTGCGGTTCTGATCGCCCGGTTCGTCTCCTGGATCGGCAGCCGCATCACGCGCCGCATCGACGAGCGCTACACGCAGTCCGACGACCTCGTGCGGTCCGAGGCGACGAAGCATCGCCATTCGGTCGCCCAGGTGGTCACGTGGATGGCGATCTCGTTCGTGTACATCGTTGCGACCCTGAAGGTGTTCGACTATCTGCAGCTGCCCATCGGCAGCCTGGTCGCGCCGGCGACCGTGCTCGGCGCGGCGCTCGGCTTCGGTGCCCAGCGCATCGTGCAGGACATCCTCGCGGGGTTCTTCATCATCACCGAACGGCAGTACGGCTTCGGCGACACCGTGCAGATCTCCGTGACCGGTGCGTCCGAGGACGCGATCGGCACCGTCGAGGACGTCACGTTGCGCGTCACCCGGGTGCGTAGCACGGCGGGTGAGGTCATCACCGTCCCCAACGGGCAGATCAACAAGGCCGTCAACCTGTCGAAGGACTGGGCGCGCGCCGTGGTGGACGTGCCGATCCCGGTGACCGCCGACATCGCCGACGTCACCGAGATGCTGCGCGAACTGGGTGTCGCCGCATACAAGGAACCCCGCCTGCGGGAGCTGTTGCTCGACGAACCGAGTGTGATGGGTGTCGAGAGCCTCGAGGTGGATCAGCTCAGCGTCCGCATGGTCGCGCGCACGCTGCCCGGCAAGCAGTTCCAGGTGGGCCGTCTGCTGCGTGCGCGGATCGCGCGAGCACTGCGTGAACGGGGCATCACCGTCACGCCCCAGCTCGACACCGCCAGCGTGGTCGATCGAGTGGAGGCACAGTGACACCGGGTGGAGGGACGTCGGGTGGGGGCGCGGCCACCGAGCCGGAGGAGAAGCACCGCAGGCGCATCCCGTCGCACCTCCTCGGTGGGCGGATCAGGACCACGACCTTCGCGTTGTGCACCCTGTGGCTTGCGCTGTGGGTGACCTACCTGTTCCTCAACCAGCCCGAGGACACCCCCGATGCGCCGTCGACCGCCGTGATCATCTCCGAGACGCCCTACGTGCCGTACGTGCCGCCGGCGACCACCGCCCCGCAGGAGAAGTCCGTGCCGGAGACCACCGACACGCCCTATCCGCCGACGACGGCGACCGGCGTGCCGGGCAGGGAACAGGGCGGGACGCCGCCGCAGGATGCCACGACGACAGCGCCCCCCACCACGACGAACAGGCAGTTCCCGTTCGACCTGCCCACGATCCCCGGACTGAACGACCAGCAGGATCCGACGGTGACCGAGGACACCGACGCTCCGTCGTCGTAGAGCACCGACGAGCCGGTGCCGTAGGTCACCGTCCGGTAACGGTTAGCATGTCCACGTGATCCGGCTGGAGAATGTGTCCAAGTCCTACAAGACGTCCACGCGTCCCGCGCTCGAAGGGGTCTCGGTGCACGTCGAGAAGGGCGAGTTCGTCTTTCTCATCGGTCCCTCCGGATCCGGGAAGTCGACCTTCCTCCGGTTGCTCCTGCGAGAGGAGAAGCCCACCACCGGCGACATCCACGTGGCCGATTTCCACGTCAACCGGCTGCCGGCGCGTCGCGTACCGAAGCTGCGCCAGAATCTCGGATGCGTCTTCCAGGACTTCCGGTTGCTCCAGCGCAAGACGGTCGCCGAGAACATCTCGTTCGCTCTCGAGGTGATCGGTAAGCCGCGCGGAGTGATCGAACGGACGGTGCCGGAGGTTCTCGACCTGGTGGGACTGTCCGGCAAAGCCGACCGGTTGCCCGCCGAACTGTCCGGCGGCGAACAGCAGCGTGTCGCGATCGCGCGTGCGTTCGTCAACCGGCCGCTCGTGCTGATGGCCGACGAACCGACCGGCAACCTCGACCCCGAGACCAGCCAGGACATCATGCTGCTGCTCGAACGCATCAACCGCACGGGCACGACGGTGCTCATGGCGACCCACGACCACCACATCGTCGACTCGATGCGGCGACGGGTCGTCGAACTCGATCTCGGACGCGTCGTGCGCGACGAGGCACGCGGCGTCTACGGCGTCGGCCGCTAGATCCCGTCACCCGAGCATCCCCACCAGGCAACCGAAGGAATCCCACCCGATGCGTGCCAGCTTCCTGTTCAGCGAGGTCACCACCGGCCTGCGCCGCAACCTCACCATGACCATCGCGATGATCCTCACCACGGCGATCTCCCTCGCGCTGTTCGGTGCAGGGCTGCTCGTGGTCCAGATGGCGGGCAAAACGGAACGGATCTTCCTCGACCGGGTCGAGGTGCAGGTGTTCCTGACCGAGGACATCTCCTCGCTCGATCCGGAGTGCGAGCAGGATCTCTGCTCCACCCTGCGCAGCGACCTCGAGAGCACCGACGACGTGGTGTCGGTCCAGTACCTGAGCCGCGACGACGCCGTCCTCGACGCCACCGATCGTGTCTTCGCCGATCAGCCCGAACTCGCCGAACTCGTGAGTGCCGACAGCTTCCCTGCCTCCTTCAAGATCAAGATGTCCGATCCGGATCGATTCGCGGCGATCCAGGACGATTTCGGTACCCGGCCCGGAGTCGACAGCGTGCTCAACCAGCAGGATCTCGTCGAGCGTCTGTTCGGCGTGCTCGGCGGCATCCGCAACGGCGCGTTCGCCATCGCCACGATCCAGGCGATCGCGGCCGTGCTTCTGATCGCGAACATGGTGCAGATCGCGGCCTTCACCCGCCGCACCGAGGTCGGCATCATGCGGCTGGTCGGCGCGACTCGCTGGTACACGCAGCTGCCCTTCCTCCTCGAAGCGGTGATCGCCGCGATCGTGGGTGCCGCACTCGCCATCGGCGGACTCTTCGTCGCCAAGAGCATGTTCGTCGACGACATGCTCACCGAGGTCTACGACGCGAACATCGTCGCCCGCATCACCGACAGCGACATCCTTCTGGTCTCGCCGTTCCTGGTCCTCGTGGGCGTGGGAATGGCCGCTCTCACCTCGTATGTGACCTTGCGTCTGTACGTGCGTGAATAAGGTGTCGTGCGAGGTTCCTATGCTGGACGGTGTTCTGTTCGATCAATCGTGGACCGGAAAGGCCTGCACGTGAAGGAAAAGGGCCGGAAGGTCATCGCGACCAACCGGAAGGCGCGCCACAACTACACCATCCTCGACACCTACGAGGCGGGCATCGCCCTCGTCGGTACCGAGGTCAAGAGCCTGCGGGAGGGAAAGGCCTCCCTGGTGGACGCATTCGCGACCGTCGACGACGGCGAGGTGTGGTTGCGGGGTCTGCACATTCCGGAATACGGGCACGGCACGTGGACCAACCACGCTCCGCGCCGCACCCGCAAGCTGCTGCTGCACCGTCGCGAGATCGACGCGCTCGTCGGCAAGACCCGGGAGGGCAACCAGACCCTCGTGCCGCTGTCGATGTACTTCTCCGACGGCAAGGTCAAGGTCGAGCTCGCGCTCGCCAAGGGCAAGCAGGACTACGACAAGCGTCAGGATCTCGCCCGCCGGACCGCCGAACGTGAGGTGACCCGCGAGCTCGGCCGGCGAGTGAAGGGCATGAGCCGCTGATCGCGGTCGCGCTCGCGCTTCTCGCGGCGGTCGGGTACGGCCTCAGCGATTTCGCCGGGGGTGCCGCCTCCCGTCGCGCGAGCGCACTCGGCGTCGTCGCCGTCACCTACCCGGCTTCGCTCGTCGTGTCCCTGATCGCCGCGTCGATCGTCGGCGGCGACCTCACCGCGGCGTCCCTCGCGTGGGGTGCCGCAGCGGGCGTGGCCGGCGGCATCGCCGTCTGGTGGTTCTACCTCGCACTGGCGAACGGGCCGATGTCGGTCGTCTCACCGGTCACCGCTGTCGTCGTGGCCGGAATCCCCGTGCTGTTCGGGATCGCGACGGGGGACCGGCCCGGTCTCCTCGCCTATCTCGGCATCGTCGTCGCGGTGATCGCGGTGGGGCTGGTCAGCCGCGAATCCGACGAGACCGTCACCGGTGTCGGACACCCGCGCTTCACGTCGAGGATCGCGTGGTGGACGGTCGGATCGGGCATCGCCTTCGCGTTGTCGTTCATCGGCCTCGGTCAGGTCGGCACCGGCACCGGCCTGTGGCCGCTCGCCGCCTCCCGCGCGACCGCCACCCTCGTGGTCTGGCTGGTGATCGCCTTCTCGTGGCGCACCGTGGTGTGGCCGATCCGGTCGCTCCTGCCGATCCTGATCGGGATCGGCGTGATCGACGTGATCGCGAACGGTGCACTGCTGTTCGCCTACCAGCACGGCCTGCTGTCGCTGGTGAGCGTGATCGCGGCGCTGTATCCGGCGGTGACGGTGCTACTCGCCGTCATCGTGCTCGGAGAGCGCGTGAGCCGGGTGAAACTGCTCGGCCTGCTCGCAGCCGGACTGGCCGTCGCACTCGTCAGCCTGCCCGGCTGATCCGGGGTGGGGTGGGAAGAACACGAATCCTGGAGGCGCTGGACCCGGCATCGTGGAAAGCGCGTCACCGGACGGAGCGCTACGGGTGACACCCGGCGACGCCGGACTCGGGTCACCCCGACCCGGTTCCGTTGCCGGTGAGCGGCGGTGTGAGTAGGCTCATGACCCGGCAACGAATCGTTTTCGAAAATGGGAATGACATCGGGCCTTCGGGTCGTTACAGTGGGTAGTCCTGCGAAGGTCGCAGGCGCGTACGGGGCTGAACGGTTTCGACTGCGTACGTTGAGCAAGGGGAAGCGTGTCGGTGCAGGCAAGAGACCACCGTAAGCGTCGCTGCAACCAATTAAGCGCCGAGTCCACTCAGCGCGAGTACGCCCTCGCTGCCTAAGCGAGCGCGTCTCTGTCAGCCCGGGTTTGCTCTCGACCCGGATCCTGGCATCGACTAGAGAGCTCTACCGTACGGCTCGGTCGCGGAGACGTGCGGGACAACAAACAGCGACTGGGATCGTCATCTCGTCTTGTTCGCGAGAACGGGAGATCCGAGTAGAGACATAGCGAACTGCACACGGAGAAGCCCTCGCGAGGCGGCGGAGGACCCGGGTTCGATTCCCGGCAGCTCCACCATCGACCCGGGTAGGTGATCGACCATCGATCACCTACCCGGGTTTCTTGTTGTCCGGGTGAGCCTGATCGGCAGCTTCGGGAAACGGCAGTGCCCGCCGTCGAGACTCAGAGGGTGAGTGTTCTCGACGACGGGCACGGTCGCTGTCGGTCCCGGAGACGTCGGAGACGGCGCCGAAACAGCGAGAGCGAAACGAAGAAATGTCCTCCCCGGCATCGTCTTCATTTCGTTCACTGAAGTTAGCCCACCTAATTGTGAACGCCAATACTACTTTCGGGTCAGAAACTCTGGTCCCATGGCCGTGATGACCTTTTCGTCAGTATCCGTACCGACGCGCGGATCGGGGTACTCATCCCGCGCGTGCCGCGGATCGGCGGCAAGATGAGAACACCACCATCGACGAGGAGAGCACATGGCGCACGAACGAGCGGGACAGCCGGCCACCGCGGCGGATCTCGAAGATCTCGCACACCTTGTCACCGCCTACTACACCGTGCAACCGGATCCCGAGAACGCCTCGCAGCAGGTGGCTTTCGGCACGTCCGGTCATCGCGGCTCGAGCCTCGACGGTGCGTTCAACGAAGCCCACATCCTCGCGACCACCCAGGCCATCGTCGAATACCGCGCCCAGCAGGGCACTTCGGGCCCGCTGTTCTTCGGCCGCGACACGCACGCCCTGTCCGAACCGGCCTGGGCGAGCGCGCTCGAAGTGCTCGTCGCGAACGGCGTCGAAGTGGTCGTCGACTCCCGCGACCGCTACACCCCGACTCCGGCCGTCAGTCACGCGATCCTGCAGCACAATTCCGGCTCCGGTGCCCGCGCCGACGGGATCGTCGTCACCCCCTCGCACAATCCTCCGCGCGACGGTGGCTTCAAGTACAACCCCCCGTCGGGTGGTCCGGCCGACAGCGACGCGACGTCGGTCATCGCCGCTCGCGCCAACGAACTGCTCGCCGCCGGACTCGACGGGGTGAAGCGGGTGCCGCTCTCGTCGGCGCTCGCGTCCGCCGGACGACACGACTTCCTCGCTGCCTACATCGACGATCTGCCGAACATCGTCGATCTCGACGTCGTCCGTGCTGCCGGGGTACGGATCGGCGCCGACCCGATGGGCGGTGCGAGCGTCGACTACTGGGGCGAGATCGCCGAACGGCACGCCCTTGACCTCACCGTCGTCAATCCGCTCGTCGACGCCACCTGGCGGTTCATGACGCTCGACACCGACGGGAAGATCCGCATGGACTGCTCGTCGCCGAACGCCATGGCATCGCTGATCGGCAACCGCGAGGCCTACGACCTCGCGACCGGCAACGACGCCGACGCCGACCGGCACGGCATCGTCACCCCCGACGCCGGTCTGCTCAATCCGAACCACTATCTCGCCGTCGCGATCGACTACCTGTTCCGCAATCGCCCCGGTTGGGCGGAGTCGAGCAAGGTGGGCAAGACGCTCGTGAGTTCGTCGATGATCGACCGGGTCGCCGCCGGCCTCGGCCGCGACCTGCTCGAGGTGCCGGTGGGCTTCAAATGGTTCGTTCCCGGGCTGAGCGACGGTTCGCTGGGCTTCGGCGGGGAGGAGAGCGCCGGTGCGTCCTTCCTCCGGCGCGACGGCTCGGTGTGGACGACCGACAAGGACGGCATCGTCCTCGCCCTGCTCGCGGCGGAGATCACCGCGGTGACGGAGAAGAGCCCGTCCCGCTACTATGCCGAACTCGTCGATCGGTACGGCGACCCCGCTTACGCGCGCGTGGACGCCCCGGCGACGCGCGAGCAGAAGGCGGTGCTGTCGAAACTGTCGTCCGAGCAGGTCGGCGCCACCGAGCTCGCCGGCGAACCGATCACCGCGACGCTCACTGCGGCACCCGGCAACGGTGCCGCGATCGGTGGCCTGAAGGTCACCACCGAGAACGCGTGGTTCGCCGCCCGCCCGTCCGGCACCGAGGACGTCTACAAGATCTACGCCGAATCGTTCCGCGGCCCCGACCATCTCGCCGAGGTCCAGCAGGCGGCACGCGAACTCGTCTCGTCCGTCCTGTCCTGAGCCCGCTCGCCCACCGCGCGACCGGGCGAGGTCGTGCGCCTCGCTAACATCGTGGGCATCATGCGGACACGTGATGCGGCTTTGCCGCGGGAAATCTGGGTTCTGGTCGTCGCGAGTTTCGTGATCGCGCTCGGCTTCGGTCTCGTCGCTCCCGCGCTGCCCCAATTCGCGCGAAGCTTCGACGTCGGTGTGACGGCGGCGACGGTCGTCGTGTCGTCGTTCGCGGCGATGCGACTGCTCTTCGCACCCGCGAGCGGGTCGCTGGTGCAGAAGTTGGGGGAGCGGCCCGTCTACATCACGGGCCTGCTCATCGTCGCCCTGTCGACGGGCGCGTGCGCATTCGCGGCGAGCTACTGGCAGCTGCTCGTCTTCCGGGCCCTCGGCGGCATCGGGTCGACGATGTTCACGGTGTCGGCGCTCGGTCTGCTCGTGCGGATCGCGCCCCCGGACGCCCGCGGGCGTGTGTCCGGCCTGTACGCGACCAGCTTCCTCATGGGCAACATCCTCGGCCCGCTCTTCGGCGGTGTCCTTATCGGACTGGGGCTGCGCGCACCCTTTCTCATCTACGCCGTGGCGCTGCTCGTCGCGGCCTCGGTCGTGGGGATCAGCCTGCGCTCGTCGGAACTCGCCCGTCCCGACAGTGGGGACGGCGTGCCCGTCATGCGCCTGCGCGACGCGCTGCGCTCGCCGGTCTACCGCGCGGCGCTGGGATCGAACTTCGCCAACGGCTGGGTGGTGTTCGGGGTCCGCGTGGCGATGGTGCCTCTGTTCGTCGTCGAGGCGCTCGACGAGGGTGAGGCGTTCGCGGGTGTCGCGCTGACCGCCTTCGCGGTGGGCAACGCACTCGTCCTCATCAAGTCGGGCAAGCTGTCCGACCGGTTCGGGCGGCGACCCTTCGTCCTGGCCGGTCTGGTGGTGTGCGGGGTCAGCACGATCGCCATGGGATTCACCGAGAGCGTCGTCTGGTTCCTCATCACCTCGTTCGTGGCGGGTATGGGGTCCGGGCTGTCGAATCCCTCGCAGCAGGCCGCCGTCGCCGACGTCGTGGGCAGCAAGGCCCGGGGCGGGCCGGTGCTCGCGACCTTCCAGATGGTCGCCGATGTCGGCGCGGTGATCGGTCCGGTCGCCGCAGGCTTCCTCGCGGACCGGTTGTCCTACTCGACGGCCTTCGCGGTCACGGGTGTGATCATGCTAGCGGCGACGCTGCCGTGGTTCGTCGTCGGACGCCCCCGGGTCGTCGAGCAGGCGACACAGGTGACCGACGACACGGCGCGGTGAGACGACCGCCCGGTATTGTCGCCGGCATGTGGGTCGGTCTCGTCTCCACGCTCGCCCGATACGGTCTGGCGGCGGTGTGGCTCGTCTCCGGTTGGGTGAAGTTCTCGGATCCGACGCAGACCGTCGTGGCGGTACGGGCGTACCAGATTTTGCCCGCCGGCTGGGTGCGGCCGTTCGCCGCCGCCTTCCCCGTTCTCGAACTGGCCCTGGGCCTGGTCCTGCTCGTCGGTCTCGCGACGCGCTTCGCAGCGCTCGTCAGCGCCTTGGGGCTGGTCGCGCTCGTCGCCGCGATCGCCTCGGCGTGGGCGCGCGGCCTGTCGATCGATTGCGGCTGCTTCGGGGGAGGAGGTGTGGTCGAGGGCGTCGACGGCCGCGACTACGCGATCGAGATCGCCCGCGACGTCGGCTTCCTGGCGATGTCGATATGGCTGGTCGTCCGGCCGCGCACCTGGTTCGCGCTCGGTCCGGGTTCATGTGCTTCCCTCTCAGCGGCCCCTCAGCCGTCGATGGCAGAGTGAGATCGTCCTTCCCCACCGACGAGCAGTAGAGGGCAGCATCCGTGAGCGCGAAGAAGGTCTCATCCGGCAAGTACACACCGCAGCCGACGTCGAACAGGGTCACCTACATTCTCGGCGGCATCGCGATCCTGGTGATCGGTGCGCTCGTCATCGGTGGTGTCCTGTGGTCGTCGGGCAGCGGCGATCCCCGCAACGATGGTTACGGCTCCGTGCAGAACGGCGCGGTGGAAGTGTCGATCGAGGACGACGGCGCAATCCTGCTGGGCCGCCCCGACGCCCCACGGACCGTCGACCTGTTCGAGGACCCGCTGTGCCCCTACTGCGCCGAACTCGAACACAAGCACTCGCAGGAGCTCGCCCAGGCGATCGACGACGGCCAATTGGCGATCCGGTACCGGATGCTCGCTTTCCTCGACCGGGCGTCGAGCAGCGGCGACTACTCGACCCGCGCGGTGGCGGCGGCGCAGTGCGTCGCCGAGAGCGGCGATGCCCGCGCGTTCTCCGCATTCCACGACGCCCTGCTTTCGCCCGACAACCAACCGGCCGAGGGTGGCGACGGTGACATCGACAACGCGGGTCTCGCGCAGATGGCGCGCGACGCGGGTGCCTCCGAGGACGTCGCGCAGTGCATCACCGACGGCGCCCGGATCGATCAGGCCTCGGCCGACGCGGAGGCGGGACGCCGTCTGCTCGCGACGACCGGAGCGGCCGGCACGCCGGCTGTCGTGTACGAGGGGACCGTTATCGACGCCCTCGGCGACGAGAACTGGGTGACCGAACTCGTCGGATAGACGGAGCGGTGGCGGGAGCTGCGCACGGTGCGTGCTCCCGCCACAGTCACGCTGTCTACCAGCCGATTTGTTGGCGTCGAGCGCGATGGTGTAGTTTTCTTTCAGCGCGAAGGGGTCAACCGGAGCGCAACGGTACAACCGAATACGGGGCTATGGCGCAGCTGGTAGCGCACCACACTGGCAGTGTGGGGGTCAGGGGTTCGAGTCCCCTTAGCTCCACAAGATCGCTACAGGCGAGAGTTCACGCTCTCGCCTGTAGTCTTCGGTGGCGGTCCCCGTCAGGGCCGTGCAAGGGGCTATGGCGCAGCTGGTAGCGCACCACACTGGCAGTGTGGGGGTCAGGGGTTCGAGTCCCCTTAGCTCCACGTAAGTTGAGAAAATCGAAACCTGCCCCGCCTGAGTGCGGGGCAGGCTCGTTTCTGCGGTCACCGGATCGGGGATGTCGGTGTTGACGTGATCCGGGTCGGCCTGACACGCCGAGCAGCGAGCTTGGCGGAAGGATCGACCATGACGGAAACACTGGAGCCCATGGCGGACGAGATGAACCAGCTGGAGTTGGCGCAGCAACTACTGGCCCAGGCCGAGGAACAAGGCGTCTAACTGATGGGCCCGAACGGACTGCTCGGGCAGTTGACGAAGACCGTGCTCGAAACCGCACTCGACGCTGAGGAACGAGCCGACGAGAGTGTCGACGCGGTCGAGGTTCAGCCCGGCGACGAATTCGTCAAACGGGTGCAGGGCATCAGCGAGGATCACCCCGTGTCATACCTGAGTTCCACAAGTTGACGTCGTTTCTAGCCAATTCGTTAGGATCGCTGCAGGTCACGAGTTCGAGCATGTGGCGCGCGGGTCACTAATCGAGCGGAGTATGGAGGTGGTGGATCTGTACGTGGTGCAGTCCAAGACCGCCTCCGGGGCCATCGGCGTGCAGATCTGGGAGAAGATCCGCGGTCGGCGCCAGATGATCGCGCACATCGGCTCGGCTCACACGCCCGGCGAGCTTGCGGCATTGATCGAGATTGCTAACCAACGAATCAACGCTAACCAGCACGAACTCGATCTCGGGCTGGAGGATCGAGCCTCGGCGGTGGTCCGAGGTGAGATAGTTTTGAGCCACCCACCGGATGGCTCTCGGGCATCAGAAGTTACCGTTGGATACAGTTCACTTGGCCCCCCGAAACCACAACCGAGAGATTCAAAAACGAGGCAGGCCAGACGTTTAGCCGATCAAAGATAAAGTGATACAGCAATGCCAACCACATTGACAGTTGATAACGAAACAGTCGAAGCTCTTGTCGAGAAACTCGCCAACGACCGCTTTTTGCTCGCCGAATATCCCGCAGACCACGCTGCCTTTATCCTCTTTTACGAGTCAAACACAATAAAACTCCTTGCCGCCGCTTATGGGCCTCAGCGTGAGGATAACGTCGGTGACATCCACCCCAAGAACTTTGGGATTCTAAAAGCGGTAGTCAACAACACTTGGCTCGACAACCGGGAAGACCAACCCGGCGAACCTGTCGCAGGGGTGATCCAGTGCGACCTCGAGGCGAAGTCCGCAACCGTGACCTACCACCTCGGCAACGAAACCGAGGCCTGGCGCTTCAACGATGACAACTCCATGGAGCTTCGAGCCGCGCTGGCCCCCTGACCCGACCCCCACTGAGAGGACTTGGCAATGCCCGCTCCCCAGACGACTGACCCGACAGCGCTGCTCGGCCGGTGGGAATTGACCGGCTTCTCCGAACAGGACGCCGGACACCGCTCGGGCAGCTACGCGATCATCTTCCGCGACCGTTCGCTCTACACCCCGGAAACCATCTCCCCCGCCGGAGGCGAAACGCTCGAGATCACCGACTCCGACGGCGAGGTCCACTTCTCGATGCGAGGCGGCGCCAAGGTCCCCTGGACCTCCGCCGAGAAGGAGCAGGGCGTCCTGACCGACTCGATCGAGGACCAGGACGGACGCATCGTCAGCAGCGTGGCGCCATACCTCCGCATGGAGCGACTCGTGGACGGCACCTGGGTGAGCAAGTACTCCGACAGCGACCTCGACATGAACAGCAACCTGTTCACCGACGGCCCCGACCTCATCCTGATGGTCACCACCATCGTCGACGAACTCTACGTCACCAAATACTTCTACCGCTTCTCCCCAGCCTGAGCATTCCGTGCGACCATTACAGGCTCTTCCCAGATGACGGTGTAGGTCGGCCGGGCGCGTCGGTCCGCAGATAGACGTCGAGGTCTCCCGACGATGGAGGTTCCTACGCCATCCATCCGAAAGACCTCGACGTGTCCGACGCTACCCCGCCGGCCGGCTTCGGCCGCCCTGACCTGACCGCCTTCGCGGCTCATCCCAATCGACCCTGATCGGGTCTGCTGACCTCCTCGACGAGAACGCAGCGACATCACAGCCACCCAACCCCGACCGTCCGGGAAGCCGGGGCACGTCACATGGCCTGTGCTGCGGGCGTGTCGAGTGGGTCGTCCAGGGGCGACGCAGGAGCGTCGACGCGACGTGCTGAGAGGTGGTTCCAACCGAGCGCTAGGACACCGGCTACAGGCATGGCGATAGGTCAGGAACGGCGTCGCTCCCTGCGCAGGAGGGAGCGCAGAGTCTCGGCGTTCGCGTAGCCGACCCGTAGCGCGATCTCGGCGGAGGTGAGGTCCGTGGTTGCTGAGAGGTGCCGAGCTCGTTCGATGCGAAGCCGTTGGACGAAGCCGAGCGGAGTGAGGTTGAGCGCCGCACGGACTCGTCGTTCGAGGGTGCGCCGGCTGGTGCCGAGCGACTGCGCGACGAAGGCGACGTTGAACGGTTCGTCCAGGCGGGCGCGCACGAAGCGTTCGAACTCGACGACGATCGGGTCCTCGTGCCGGAGATGTTCGTAGGCGACGAAGGCCGCCTGCGACGGACGCTCGTCGATGATGAGGAGCTTGGCGACATGTTGGGCCAGGTCGGGGCTGATCGATCGCACGAGTGAGAGCGCGAGGTCGATGTGGGCGAAGGCGGCGCCGGCGGTGACGAGGTTCCCGTCGGCCACGACCATGGTGTCGAGATCGAGGGCGACGGTCGGATAGCGCTTCAGGAACTCCGGCCCCAGGAACCAGCTGGTCGTGGCCCGCCGATGATGCATCCGTCCGGTCTCGGCGACGGCGAACACGCCGGTGCACGCCGCGGCGATCCGGGTGGTCGCCTCGTCGAGGCGCCCGAGCGAGGCGATGACCGAACGAGCATCTCGGCTCTGGAGGGCGTCGTTGGTAGCGGCGGCCGTGAGGGTTCCAAGCGCAGGGACGACGACCACGTCGAACTCTCCGGACTCCGACAGCGGGTGGTCCACCGACAGGGTCATCGATGCCGTCGTGGTCACTCGCCGTTTCGGTCCGAGGATGGCGAGTTCGATCGGGTCGATCCGCGGGTCGACATCGCCGCGGGCTCCGTCGGCCACCCGCACGATGTCGATGACCGACGCGACAGCCGAACCGAAGCAGCCGTCGATCGCGATCAGTCCGATACGCATGACGTAAACAATAGCAATACTGCCGTATACGCCACTCCCCACCGGCCCTCGCTCGTCATACGCTGAACTCGCTTCACCAAAAAACCTCGACACCTAGGAGAGTCCCTCATGTCCACACCAGCATCACTTCCGTATGCATTCGTCGCCAAGATCGTCGCGGCCGATGGACAGCACGACGCGGTCGCCGATCTGCTCGCCGGCGCTGTCGCACTCGCCAACGAAGAAGTAGGAACGATTGTCTGGTTCGCGGTCAGGACCCACGCCGACACCTTCTGGATCTTCGATGCATTCCCCGACGAGGCCGCTCGCGACGCCCACGCCAACGGCGCCATCGTCGCAGCCCTGATGGCCAACCAGCACCTCCTCGGCGCAGCACCCGAGATCCTGGCGGCCGACGTCCTCGCGTCCAAGCTCCCGTAGTCCGCCAACGCACGAGACGATCGCGCCCCGCCGAGCCGTCGGACCCGACCGCCTCGACACCCGCACCACGTTGACGATCCCCGACGGGCCGATCACGAGGAGGCCAGGCAACACCAGGCGCAAGCCTGGAGCGGCACTGTTTCACCGGTGGTCGTCGAGAGAGCCAGCGCGGTTCCATGGCAGCGCAACTGTGTCAACTTGCCCTCCGTCCCGCGAGGCGCCGTGGGCGGGTCGTGGTTGCGATCCGTTGCCGTGACGGGAGACGCTTTGCGCGTCGCAGCGATGACGGGTCGTTGGCGTCCCGGGGCGTTGCGTTCGTGCGCGCCGCGCGTGCGGCATGGAGCATCTCGCTGCGCACACAACGATCGCTGCGCCGACGCACCGTTGACACCTCGCAGTTCAAGTCGCGACACAACGCCACGCCGCGTTGCCGAGCGGAGCGAGGCCTATCGGCACACGGGCAGGATGCCGGCCGCGAGCGCTCAGCCGGCGAGGGGTCCGTCGCAGAGGAGAGCGACGTCGGTGTCGGGCAGAGCCGTGAGGCCAGCGCATCGCGCGACCACCAGAACCGAACCGCCCCTGCCCTGCGTTTGCGCAGGTCAGGGGCTGTTTGCCGGAGCCGCCTGTCGGAATCGAACCGACGACCTAGTTGTAGTTCCCAGGCAGGTTGTGAACGGCGTGCCGCCACGAGATAGGTGAGGACCTCCGGTATCGGTGTGGTTACCACACACACCCCGACTACCGGAGGGCCCTCATGACACACGCTAACGCCTATCTGACCCCACGTGGCCGATTGGCCCTGGCCGAACTCGTCGTCGAGACCGGTTGGAGCCTGCGCCGGGCCGCCGAACGGTTCCAGTGCTCACCGGCGACCGCCAAGAAATGGGTCGATCGCTACCTGGCCGGTGACCGATCGATGCAGGACCGGTCCTCACGCCCCCGGTCCTGCCCGCACCGGACCCCGACCCGCACCGAACGACGCATCATCGGCCTGCGTTTCACCCGACGGTGGGGACCGCACCGTATCGCCTACCACCTGCACCTGGCGAAATCGACCGTCGAGGCGGTGCTGCGCCGCTACAAGATGCCCCAACTCGCCCACCTCGACCAGGCCACCGGACTGCCCGTACGCCGCCCGGCACCCCACCGCTACGAACACGAGCAACCGGGTGATCTGGTGCACGTCGACATCAAGAAACTCGGCCGGATTCCCGATGGTGGTGGGCACCGCAAGCTCGGCCGGCAGACCGGCCGCAAGAACCGATCGAAGATGGGTTACGCCTACCTGCACCACGCGGTCGACGATCACTCGCGGCTCGCCTACTCGGAGATCCTCGGAGATGAACGCAAGGGCACCGCGGCCGGGTTCTGGGCCCGTGCTCACGCGTTCTTCGCTGCCCACGACATCACCGTCAGGCGAGTGCTGACGGACAATGGATCCTGCTATCGATCACAGGAGTTCGCTTCTGCTCTCGGTCCGGAGATCGCGCACAAGCGGACCCGGCCGTATCGGCCGCAGACCAACGGCAAGGTCGAACGGTTCAACCGCACCCTCGTTGCCGAGTGGGCGTACGCGCACACCTACCGGTCCGAGGAGGCCCGCTGTGCCACCTACCAGCAGTGGCTGCATGACTACAATCACCATCGGCCCCACACCGGGATCGGTGGACAGTCACCTATAGACCGCGTCGGCGTTCACAACGTCCCCGGGAATTACACCTAGTCACGTCGGCTTTGCGCCTATCGCTTGATGCGCCCACTGGGCGAACGAGCCGCTGACCTGCGCAAACGACGAGCGTGGCGGACGCTGCCATCCGGTGGTGACCGACGACGACCGACCAGTACCGACCATTTTACCGGAGCTCGCGGCGGCGTCGAAGCCGAGCAAGCTCCATTCTTTAGTTCACCGCGCCTTGCTCCTCGCCGGTCCCGTCGTCGTCGAAGACGTTTCAGGGCTCTTCCCAGATGAGGGTGTAGGTCGGCCGGGCGCGTCGGTCCGCAGATAGACGTCGAGGTCTCCCGACGATGGAGGTTCCTACGCCATCCATCCGAAAGACCTCGACGTGTCCGACGCTACCCCGCCGGCCGGCTTCGGCCGCCCTGACCTGACCGCCTTCGCTCGACTCGACGGCCTCGGTCTGAGCGTGACCGGGGAACGACTTGAACCGGATCGTGCGGTCCTTGCGTGCCGCGTGGTGGAACCAGATCAGTGGTGCCGACGGTGCGGCAGCGTCTGCGGGTCAGGCTCCGGCGTCATCGGCACGGACTCGTTTCGTCGTGCCGTCGAGCTCGGGGATGAGTCCGAAGTCGGTGAGGAGTTGTCCGATCTGAGTGTGGTCGAGGTGCTTGATGATGCGGTTGCCAACGAACTTCGGGCCGGGGAGCTCTATCTCCTCGCCGTCGCGCAAGCGCGCGGTGGCCTCGAGCAGGAACCTGAGATCATAGGTGGAGTTGAACACCTCCGGCACGCCGCGATCGATGCCCAGCAGCTGGTAGGCGGCCTCCATCGCAGTACGCACCGAGTACTCGGTGGTGAAGATCGTGTCGCGCGTGGTTTCGGCGAACTGGCCGATGAACGCGAAGTTCACTGCGCCCTCGGGCACCACGTCGGGGCGGTCACCGGCGGTGCGGGGCATGAAGAACGAGGTGACGTAGGGCATCATCACAGGCACGGTCTTCGCGCCGTTTGCCGCGAGCTCCGGGATGTCCTCGACGGGCACACCCAAGTGATAGAGCCATTCTTGGGTGATCTCTTCGCCGGTCGACTCCTGCATTGTCTTGCCGGTGAAGTCGCCGGGCACGTCTACGAACAGGCCGTAGACCCACACGACGATCTCGTCGGGTGCTTGCGCTTTGAAGTGCGGCTGGCGGTTGACTGTCCAGCTGAGCAGCCAGGACGAGTCTTTCGCGGTGACGATGCCGCCGGTGACGATGTTGCCGGAGAACGGGTCGCGCTTGGCGATCTTCTTGATGTACCTCGGGATCTCAGGGCCGATGGTGGTGACCGTCGCTGACTCCCACTTCGTCTTCGAGATGTCGCCGCAGAACACCTCGGGGCGTCCGAAAGAGGGGTGCTTGGCCGCGATGCGCCGCCACAGGTCCCACGCCGGCGCGGGACCTTCGTCGAGTCTGGCCGCATTGTGGTGGGTGCCGTCGTCGGAGTTCTCTGTGAGCGAACCGATCGTGGCGAGCACGAGGTCGTCGGGACCGAGGTCGACGCCGCCGGGCACGCCGCCCTTTGTCCAGTGGATGCGGGTGGCCTGTTTACGGTCGCCGTCGAAAACGAAGTCGATGTCGGTGACCTCGGTGGAGAACTCGAATCTCACGCCCTGGTCCAGGAGCCAGCGGTACATGGGCAGCACGAGCGATTCGTACTGGTTGTACTTTGTGAACTTCAGCGCCGAAAGGTCGGGGAGCCCGCCGATGTGGTGCACGAACCGGTGCAGGTAGAGCTTCAGCTCGAGTGCGGAGTGCCAGTTCTCGAACGCGAACATCGTCCGCCAGTAGAGCCAGAAGTTGCTGCTCAGGAACTCTTCACCGAAGATCTCGTCGATGCGCTTGTCTTCCATCTCCTCACGCGAGGCGAGAAAGACCTTGACCAACTCCTTCTGAGCTTTCTCGCTCAGGCCGAACTCATTGTTGGTGACGAACTCCTCGCCCTGCCGGTGTGTGACCCGGTTGAGTGAGTAGTTGGGGTCGTCTTTGTTGAGCCAGTAGAACTCGTCGAGGACGGATCCGTCGACCTCGAGCGACGGGATGGTGCGGAACAGATCCCAGAGGCACTCCATGTGGTCTTCCATCTCGCGCCCGCCGCGGATGACAAACCCTTTGTCCGGCTTCTTGATACCGTCCAGCGCGCCGCCGGGCAGGTCCAGGCGCTCGAGGATTGTGATCTTGTCGCCGGAGAGTTGCCCGTCGCGGATCATGAACACCGCCGAGGCCATCGAGGTGAGCCCGGCGCCGACGAACCAGGCGGTCTTGTTCTCGACTCCCTCGGGCTTGCGGGGGCGGGCGAAGGCTTCGTAGTTTCCACTGCTGTAGTACATCTGGCTTGCACGTCCTCTCGTGGACTGTTCTGCCGCGGTCGTGGGTCAGTTGTAGGTGTAGAAGCCCTCGCCGGTGGCGACGCCCAGCTTGCCGTGGTCGATGTACTCGCTCTTCAGCCAGGCCGCGAGCGCCTGGTCCTCCTCCCCGCCGTGGGCGAGGATGTTGTACGGGGTGACCAGGCCGATGACATCGGTAATCTGGAAGGGGCCCATCGGCGCTCCCGTGCCGATCCGCCACACGTTGTCGATGTCCTTCGGCTCGGCGTATCCGCCGGCGGCGAGTGCGTACCCGGCGTTGAGGAACGGCACCAGTAGCGAGTTGAGGACGTAGCCGGACTTCTCCTTGTACACGGGGATCGGAACCATCCCGATGTTGCCGGCGAAGGCGACGACCTCGTCGAACACGGCCGGATCGGTGTCGGCGGTGCCCATCACCTCGGCGGTGTTGAACTTCCAGACCCGGTTCGCGAAGTGCAGCGCGAGGAACTTGGCGGGGCGTCCGGTGGAGTCCTTGAGGTCGCTGGGCAGAAGTGTCGACGAGTTCGTTGCGAAGATCGTCTTCTCCGGTGCGAGCTCGCCGAGCCTTCGGTAGGTGTCCTGCTTGATGGACAGTACCTCGGGGATCGCCTCGATGACCAGATCCGCGTCCGCGACCGCGTCGGCGAGGTCGGAGGAGAACCGGACGCGGGTGAGCGCCTCGTCCGCCTTCCCCTCGGCTGCCCCCGCGACTCCGTCGTCCTTGTAGGTGGTGACGAGAGCGTCGAACCGCTTCTTGGCTGCCTCGATGGCATCGCTGCTGATGTCATATGCGGTGACCTGGAAGCCGCTGTAGGCGGTCTGGAAGGCGATCTGGGTGCCGAGGACTCCGGTTCCCAGGACGGTCACGTGTGTGATGTTGCTCATTGTTCTGTTTCCTTCATTCCTTCTCGGGCGGCGGATCCGGCCGCCGGGGTGTGTGCAGCACGCCGGTCACGATGAGCGTGACCTGACGTCTGAGGTCGTCGATCGCGTCAGCCTCGGGGATGTCCGAGGCCGTCATCCGAGCGATCGCGAGATGAGTGACGGCGAACAGCGAGGATCCTGCGACGCGTGCCTCCCCGTCGCTGAGGGTCGGAGCGGCGCGTCGTAGCGTGTCGGAGAGGGACGCCTCGAGCTCGAAGATCAACGCCATGCCCTCGGCCCGGAACTTCGCGTCGTGAGGGCCGAACAGCAGCTCCCGCTGGTACGCAGCACTGTTCTCCGGCTCACGTGCGGCAGCGACGACGAGGGGGTGCAGGCGGGCGAAGACCGCGGCGGCAGGATCCGGCGTCAACGCCGCACGCGCGGCGCCCTCATCTATCGATGCCCGGAGTGCCTCGTTGTAGACCATGAGCAGCAACTCGCTCTTGGTCGCTGCGTACCGGAACAAGGTCCCCGCTGCGACCCCGGCCGCGGCGGACACCTCCTGCGTCGTCACCGCGGAGAACCCGCGCGCACGCAACAGATCGGACGCGGCGCGAAAGATTCGCTCCCGCTTGAGCCGCATGTTCTGCTCGCGGCGGGACTCTATCTCCCGAACGCCCGGGCGCCGTCCGCGCTCTGAAAGCTGCTGCACCTCGCTCACATTAATGAGTGTACTCATTTTCTTGCGGACCGCAAAGGGCGTACGCACGCGATCGGCGACAGGTGTGGCCGGTGTTGTGGCTCTTCGCAGTTGAGGGGGTGGGTGGCTGAGCGCGTCGGTCGCCGGATGAAAGTCGAGGCCTTCCGATGATGGAAGTTCTCACACTGACCATCCGCCGGAAGACCTCGACGTGCACCACGCTACCTTCGCGCCCCCCGACCTGACCGTCTTCTGACACCTCGACGAGCTCGGTCTTGTGGCCGTCGGTCAGCTGCTCGAGCCGGATCGCGCGGTGATCGAGTGCCGCGTCGCCGAGCCGGACCCGTGGTGCCGGGGATGCGGTAGCCGGGCGCTCTCGCGCGGGACGGACACGCGGCGTCTCGTCCACGAGACATCCTCGCGTTCTTCGACCGGACCGGCACGTGCAACGGCCCGACCGGGACCGTCAACGGGTGCCTGGAGCGCCTCCGCGGCTCGGCCCTGAACTTCCGGAACCTGACGAACCTCATCCGGTCGAGACAGCTGAGGAAGGCTCCGCCTCGGTGCGCCTGGTGGACACGCACGCTTCGAATGGCCCTGTGGCTCGCGACCATCCGTGCCAGCGCTGGGGCAAGTTTCGACAAGCCTCCCGCTAGGTCCACCGTTCGGAAGACATTCCTCGCGGGAGACTTCCTCGCAGCAGCTCTTCTCGTCGTTCTGCAGCGGCCCCGCGCGTCGCGAGGCCGCTGCATTCTCACGATCTCAGCCCGCCGAGCCGGTGGACGTGTACAGCGTCATGCCCCAACCCACCGTCGTGCGCTCGGGTTCCGCGAGGCCGGCTGCCTCGAACAGTGCCAGGTGGTCCTCGTGCGTACGACCACCGCCGCCGCTGAGTGCGAAGTCGATGAGATCGTCCTCGTAGTCGTGCTCACCGGCGATGTCGTCGAGCACAGTGCCGAAGACGAGGACCCGGCCGTCCGGATTCAGTCCCGCCGCCGCCTGCTGCAGCACGTGCACGGCGTCGGCATCGGGCAGTTCGTTCAACCGCCCGGTCAGCAGCACCGCGTCGACCGGTTCGGGGCGGGTTTCGAGCATGCTGCCCGGCGTATAGGCGACGCGCTCGTGCTCGCCGTGGACGCGACGCAGGACCTCGATCTCCGACGGCGCGGCCACCACGGTCGCCCGTACCGACGGATTCGCCGTGACGAGGGCGTGGGCGTAGGAACCGGCGGCCTCACCGGAGACCGCGATCGTCGAGACATCGGAGGGCACCTTCGCCGCGAGGGCACTGGCGAAGTAGACGGCCATTTCGGCTTCCTGCTCGTACCGATCCGTCAGGAGAGCGGTGTCGTCTGTGACGCGCTGCGCGAAGCTCTTGCCGAACCGATGTGCGTCGTCCCCGCGACCCGTGCGGACGGCAGCGAGCAGTGCGAGCATGCCCGCCAGTTCCCGCTGCGCGTGCACACCGTCGAGTCGCAGTTCCTCGAGGTGGTGGTCGTCCTCGAGTTCACGGCCGACGCCGGTGAGCCGGAACCGGCCCTCGCCCAGATCCTCGGCCACCCCCACGGCGACGAGATAACGGAGAAGTTTGCCCAGACCGGTGCGGTCGGTCCCTGTCTTGGCCACGAGTTCGTCGAGGGTGCGCGGCGACGCGTCGAAGGCCGTCGCCAGTCCGATGGTCGCTGCGACCCGCAGCGCGAAACCCGGTGCGATCTCGGTCAATTCGTCGAAACGGTCGCGTTCGTCCTCGGTCGTCTCGAAATCGGGCAGGGAGGCGTCGGCCTCCGACACCGCGACTTCCTGACGACGCCAGTAGCCGGTGACCTCCACCTGTTCCTTCGGCAGGCCCTTCTCATTGCGCAGCCACCGCCGGATCGGGGTGAGCGTGAGGGCTTCACCGGCCACCCACGCGAAGACCGTGCCGTCCCACCACTCGGCGGCCCGGAGGGCATCGAACAACAGGGTGGTCGTGCCCGGCTCGGCGCCGTCGCGGCTCAGCCAGGTCAGCTCCACACCGGCGGGAACGGGAAGATCCTGCCGATTCGAGTCGTCGGCGATCTCGACGAAGATCCGGCCGCGTGCACCCTCCGGCCAGTTCTCGAGCCAGCGCCCGATGGCCGGCAGCGCCGTCTCGTCGCCTGCCACGAGCGTCCAGTCCACGCCCTGCGGGTGTCCGGCCGACGACTTCGGTCCGGCGATCTGGATGGTCTCACCGGGTTCCGCGCGGTACGACCAGCTCGACGCGGGACCCACGCCGTGGCGCACGAAGTCCACGTCGATCTCGCCGGCGGCCGGATCCCAGCGCCGGACGGTGTAGGTGCGCATGAGCAGCTTCGGATCGCGCGGCCAGTTCACCACGCCGTCGGCCTGGGTGGGGCCGAGGGCCTCGTCGAGTTCGGGATGCTTGAACATCAGCTTGAACTCGTCGTCCACACCGTCGGACCGGAACGCCTCCACCGGGAATCCGTTCGGCGCGACGTGCGCCCGCAACTGTTCGCCCCCGAGGGTCACCCGCCGCATCCCGGGGCTCACGTCCGTCACGCGGAGCACCTTCAGGTACCGCGTGGTGATCGGGAAGACCTCGAGGGGGCGAAGACTACGGGCCATGGGTGCGTTCTCCTCGGCAGGGGATCGTGGACGGCGGAACGACCGGTCTCTCCGCCCGCGCGGTGACCTGCGTTTAGGCGAACCTTACTTCAGAGGGCATTCGTCTGCCGCGACCCGTCCTGGCCCGCGCGACGACCGTTCGCGTACATCTCGTCGACGAGACTGGCGTACCGGGCGAGCACGCGATCCCGGATCGGACGCCCGGCCGGGTCGAGATCGTCGGTCTCCGGCGGCTCGCTCACCGTGACGAAACGGCGGATGCGTTCCCACGGATCCGATCGGGCGTCGAGCTGTTCCAGCGCGGCCGCGACGACCGGTTCCGGCGCGGTGGTGAACACGAGACCGACGCAGTACGGGCGCAGCTCCCCGGCCACGACGAGTTCGCTGCCCGGACACATCCGGCGCCAGCGGTCGGCGAGCGCGGTGGGGCCGACGTACTTTCCGGTGCTGGTCTTGAAGGTGTCCTTGCGGTGCCCTGTCACGACGACGAATCCGTCGGCGTCGATCTCGGCGAGATCGCCCGTGTGGAACCAGCCGTCGGCGTCGAGCGCGGCGGCACTCTCCGCGGGATCGTCGTGGTAACCGGTCATCACTCCGGGACTCCGAATGAGGAGTTCGCCGGTGTCGGCGATCCGGACCTCCGTGCCGCGCAGTGGTCGGCCGACCGTGCCGGGGCGGTGCGCGCCGAGCAGGTTCGCGCACGACGGTCCGGAGGTCTCCGTGATCCCGTAACACTCGAGCACCGGTACACCGAGCTGCTCGAACCGCCGGGCGACGTCTTCGGACAATCGCGCCGATCCGGAGACGACGAAGCGGAGCCGACCCCCGAGCTCGTCCCGTTCCAGCCGGGCGATCTTCTCGAGCACGTGCGGGACCGATCCCAGGAAGGTCGGCCGGACCGTGCGCAGATTCGCGGTGACGCGGTCGGCGCGACCGTCGACGGCGGTGCTCACACCTGTGTGCATGGCCATGAGCAGCAACGACCGGCCGAAGACGTGCGCGAGCGGCAACCACAGCAACTGACGGTCGGACGACGAGATCATCCCGGTCTGCGCGACGGCACGGGCGCCGTAGGTCGTGCCCCGGTGGGTCAGGCACGCGCCCTTGGTGCGGCCGTCCTCGCACGCCGTGTATATCAGCGCGGCCTCGTCGTCCGGGGACAACGCCGCGATCCGTCGCTCCACGACGTCGGGGTCGGTGCGCAGCAGACGGCGCCCTTCGTCGGCGAGCTTGTCGAGTCCGTCGATGCCCAGGACGTCGGTGGCGGCGACCGGCCGGTCGGCGACGGTGAGGACGGTGTGCGCACGCCGGATCTGCGACCGCACCTCGTCGTCGCGGGTCGCCGGGTAGATCGGGACGGTGACGCCGCCCGCGCACGCGATCGCGAGGTCGGCGACGACGGTCCGATAACAGGTCGTCGCGCAGATCGCGACCCGCGATCCGGCTCCCACACCCCGACCGATCAGTCCCGCCGCGAGGTCGAAGACCTCGCGGCGTACGTCCGTCCACGTCGAAGGACGCCACCGTTCACCGTCCGGGCACAGGTAGGCGACGGAGTCGGGGGAGCGGGACACCCGGTCGAGCAGCAGACCCGGCACGGTCGCGGGGAACCCGTCGCGACCGTCGATCGCGGTCGCGGTGCCCGTCGTCGCGCGGGGGTCCGCCACTGTTCGCAGCACCTCCCACGGACGAGGAATCGAAGTCGCCCCAGTGGTCGGAATGTTACCGCCGGCCGGGGTCCGAGGGGCCGAAGTGGCGCAGTACGCGATGCACGCGTCGGCAGGGGCCGGGGCTCCTCCGGGAAGGCGCCGGTGGACGCCGATATCGTGGGCATGTGAGTCCCGCTGCCCGTCGCCCTGAGGTCCTGATCGCCGAGCTGCGCGACGTCCTCACCGGTCCGCTCGCGGAGATCGCGCAGCGATTCTCCACCTATGTCGACGACCTCGCTCCGCACAGTGCCCTGGTGATCTTCACGAGGGAATGCACCGGCCGGCCGCGGAAGGTGGCCGGCGACCCGTCGATCGTCGACCGGGTGACCATCGCCGAGCTGGACCGGGTGCGGAACGACCTCGTCGCGGGGGAGATCCGCCGCGGCAGCTTCCGTCTCGCTGGTCGCGATCGTGAGGTGTGCGCGATCCTCGACAGCACCGACACGCTCCTGGTGTTCGTGCCTCGCGGGGCCCGGGCCACCTCCGCGGCCCTCGTTCTCGTGCGGGCGGCGTTCGGCGTGGTCGCGACCGGCATCCGGTTGCAGGTGCACACCGCCAGCCCGGCATATCTCGCGGAATCGCGGGCCGCCTCCGCGGAGCGGGCCCGCACCGTCGCCGAGCTCACCGAATCCCATGCCGTGACCCTCGAGACGATCCTCGCGACCCTGCGGTCGAAGGATCTCGACGACACCCGTGCCCGGACCACGGCGCGGGAGACGGCGACCGAGGCCCTGATCGGCCTGCGATCGGCGGTGGACCTGCACCGCGAACTCGCGGAGGAGGCACTGACCACCGCGTTCGCGCGACTCCACGGTGAACTGCGCGATCTGGTGCGGCACCGCCCGCTCGACCTGCAGATGGTCGCTCCGCCGGTGGGTGGACGGGGACTGCCCGGAGAGGTCGCGCACGCGGCCCGCGCGATCGCCCGGGGCGCCGTGCTGGCGATGTCCGGTCAGACCGACGTGACGCGGGTGCGCGTCGCGTGGACCTGCGACGACTCGACCCTGCTGGTGGACGTGCGTGACGACGGCAGCGGCGAGATCGACGTCGTCGAACTCGGGCGCCAGCTCCGCGACCGCGTCGAAACCCTCGGCGGTGGAATCGAATCCGAGTCGACCCCCGGCTGGGGCACACGGATCGCGGTGAGCTTCCCGCTCGACCTGCCGATCGCTGCGACGGACGGACCCGCTCTCGATGCGCTCGCCGCGCTCGCGCCCCGGGAGATCGAGGTCCTCGAACATCTCGTGGCCGGACGGCGCAACCGCGTCATCGCCGAACGTCTCGGCGTGAGCGAGTCGACGGTGAAGTTCCACGTGGCCGGCGTACTACGAAAACTCGGCGTCAGCACTCGCGGTGAGGCCGCGGCTCTCGGTGCAGAGGCCGGGGTCCGCGCCGCGGGCTGACGCCGAGTTCTCGGTCGGCGGGTGGCCCGTCGAGGACGGTCAGGCAGCCGGTGCCGGCGACGTGGTCGTCGGGGCGACGGTCGTCGTGGGCGTTCCGGAGGAGGTGGTCGACCCGGCGCCCGTGGTGGTCTCGCCCGTGGCCGGAGTCGTGGTCTCCGACGGGGTGGAGACCGGAGCCGTGGTGGTCATCGGGGTGGGCGTGGCTGTCGTCACGCCCGCTTCGGGTGCAGCCGGGGCCACCGGTGCAGCGGGGTCGCCTGCGGGAGCCGGGACAGCGTCGACGGGGGTGGGCACGCTGCTGTCGGCGACCGTCGCATCGTCGGTCACAGTCGAGGACGGCGAGGTCTCCGGCGTGGTGGACGCCTCGGCGGTCTCGGCCTTCGCCGTCTCCTCGGCGATCATCAGCACCGCGGCCTTGTCGACCTTGTTCGCATCGACCGCGTTGCCCTCCTTGGCCTGGCGGGCCAGGTGCTCGAGCCAGGCGGCGGCGTACTCGACGGTGGACGTGCCCTTGCCGTCGATGTCGTCGTCCCAGTAGTCGAAGTGGTGCCCGTAGTGGTCGTCGTTCTCACGGTCGTAGCCGAAGGTCTGGTCGTACGGGTCGGCAAGCACCACCGCGAGGGTGTTCTGGTTGCTCCGGATGAACCCGACGACCTCCTTGACGATCTTCTCCGGCAGGTACGCCAGGTTCGACAGACGCTCCGCGGGGATCGGCGCCTCGGCCCCGTCCTCACGGGTGGCGCCGGAGTCGGCGTCGGCAGCCACAGGCGTGGTGGGGCGGGCGGCGGGATCGTAGCTCGGGTCGGAGACCTTGATCAGCACCTCGAGGAAGGTCTCGTCCGACCGCATCCAGTCCGGATTCGCCGAGATGTCGGCGAGGGCGAGCAGCGCGACCCGGCCGACGACCTGGGCCAGGTCGGCGCCGGTCGCGGGGGTCAGTCCCTCACGCTCGAGGGCGTCGCCGTTGACCTGACGACCCACGTTCGCGAGCAGTTCGATCAGCGCGATGTTCTCGGGTGCCGAGCACGTGAAGTCGCCCTCGGAGCAGAACGAGGCGACCTTGCCGGCGAGATGACCGAAACCACCGTTCGTGTCGGGGAGGACACCGCGTCCGGAAACGGCGTCGCTGCCCGGCTGGTAGGGGCGATCGAAGCCGTCGGGGTTCGTGCCGTTTTCCGCGCCGGGGAAGAAGCCTTCTCCGGCCTCGCGGCCCGCGTCGGAGAGGATGACCACGCCGCTGACGGCGTCGGGATCGATGATCTCCCAGGAACCGTCCTCGCTCTGCTCCTGCGCACCGATCTGCATCGCGGCGCGGCGCGCGACGTCCGCGCCCTCGCTGAACCCGACGATGGCGAACTGGGTGTCGGGGCAGGACCGCCGGATGGCCTTCATGACCTCGATGGTGTTCTCGGCGCCCTTGTTCACGGCGTTCTCGTAGCTGGCGAGGTCGGCCGGGTACTCGATGTAGATGGCCGCGTAGCCGTCGCCGGCCTCGTGGTTCTCGAGCGGTGCGCTGATGACCGGCTCGACCCAATGGCTGCGGTAGGCGCCCTGCTGGGCGGCGGGAAGGCGGTTGCCGTTCTCGTCGACGAGCATCTTCGACTCGTCGCGAGGGATGTCACCGCGACCGCCGATACCCAGGCTGACCATGTCGTGACATTCGGTGGTCTTCGCCAGGCCGGCGAGGTACGGGTCGGCAACGGTGGGGGTGTCCTGTTGCGGAAGCACGATCGCGGCCGCTGCCACGACTCCGAGCGCGGTGGGGGCGAAGACGCCGGCGAGAATCCGCCGACGCGACAGCGACTTTCGAAGTGCCATGGGCCTCTACCAATCCGTTTCTGACCGAGGAATTGCCGGCCCGCCGAAGTGCGGCGGGTCGTAACGGATTTCGTGAAGGTCGCTCGCAGCGTTACATCGACACGGGTTTACCGAGGTGGCGACGGAGAAATGCAGGCGCGAACACCGAGCCGCGAAATCCAAGGGAAATGCGCCAATCGGACAATTCGAGTTCGCCGCTCAGCGACTGGCCGTTCGGCTGGGTCGGGCCCGCCGAACGATCAGGAGCAGAGCGCCGCGGGAGTGGCTAGGGTCGGAATCACCGGAAGTCGGAAACACCGGATACTGCCGGTCGCATCACGAAACGGAGACAGCATGTCGCAAACAGTCCGCGGAGTCGTCGTTCGCTCGAAGGGAGCGCCTGTGGAGGTCGTGCCCATCGTGATCCCCGATCCCGGCCCCGGTGAGGTCGTCGTCGCGATCGCCGCGTGCGGCGTGTGCCACACCGATCTGCACTACCGCGAGGGCGGCATCAACGACGAGTTCCCGTTCCTGCTCGGCCACGAGGCCGCCGGTGTCGTCGAATCCGTCGGTGAGGGCGTCGACTCGGTCGCCGTGGGCGACTTCGTCGTCCTGAACTGGCGCGCGGTGTGCGGCCAGTGTCGCGCATGCAAGCGCGGTCAGCCGCAGTACTGCTTCGACACTTTCAACGCCACCCAGAAGATGACACTCGAGGACGGCACCGAACTCACTCCGGCGCTGGGCATCGGCGCGTTCGCCGACAAGACCCTCGTCCACGCCGGTCAGTGCACCAAGGTCGACCCGAGCGCCGATCCGGCCGTCGTCGGCCTGCTCGGCTGCGGTGTCATGGCCGGTCTCGGTGCCGCCGTCAACACGGGCGGAGTCACCCGCGGCCAGTCCGTCGCCGTCATCGGCTGCGGCGGTGTCGGCGACGCCGCGATCATGGGTGCGCGCCTGGCAGGTGCCGTCACGATCATCGCCGTCGACCGCGACGACAAGAAGCTCGAGTGGGCCACCGACCTCGGTGCCACCCACACCGTCAACTCCAGCGGGGTCGACGCGGTCGAGGCGATCAAGGAGCTGACGGGCGGTTTCGGTGCGGACGTCGTCATCGACGCGGTGGGCAGGCCGGAGACCTACAAGCAGGCCTTCTACGCCCGCGACCTCGCCGGCACCGTCGTCCTCGTCGGTGTACCCACCCCGGATATGACCCTCGAGATGCCGCTGATCGACTTCTTCTCGCACGGCGGCTCGCTCAAGAGCTCGTGGTACGGCGACTGCTTGCCCGAGCGCGACTTCCCGACCTACGTCGACCTGTACCAGCAGGGACGCCTGCCGCTCGAGAAGTTCGTCACCGAGCGCATCGGCATCGACGACGTCGAGAAGGCGTTCGAGACGATGCACCGCGGTGAGGTCCTCCGTTCGGTGGTGGTCCTGTGAGCACCTCGCCGATCCGCGTCGACCGGGTCGTCACGTCGGGCACCTTCGCGCTCGACGGCGGCGAATGGGAGGTCGACAACAACATCTGGCTCGTCGGCGACGACTCCGAGGTCGTGGTGATCGACGCCGCGCACACCGCGCAGCCGATCATCGACGCCGTCGGTGGACGGAAGGTCGTGGCGATCGTGTGCACGCACGCACACAACGACCACATCACCGTGGCGCCGGAGCTGTCCGAGAAGCTCGACGCGCCGATCCTGCTCAACCCGGCCGACGACGTGCTGTGGGAGATGACCCACCCGGGTGTCGCGCACGGCACGCTCGAGGACGGGGAGCGGATCCGGGTGGCCGGAACCGACATCCAGGCGATCGCCACGCCGGGTCACTCGCCGGGTTCGACCTGCCTGTACCTGCCGGAAGCGGGTGAGCTGTTCACCGGCGACACCCTGTTCTCCGGCGGACCGGGCGCAACGGGCCGCTCGTTCTCGGACTTCCCGACCATTATCGGGTCGATCCGCGACAAGCTGTTCGTCCTGCCCGCGGAGACGAAGGTGCACACCGGTCATGGCGACGGCACCACGATCGGCACCGAGTCGCCGCACCTCGAGGAGTGGATCAAGCGCGGCAGCTGATGCTGCCGATGCGCGGTTCCGGCGGCGGTTGCCGTCGGAACCGCGTACGAGCGCACGGCTAGTCTCACCACCATGGCGAAGAAGCAGATCCCGGTGATCGTGGTGGCCGGATTTCTCGGCGCGGGGAAGACGACGCTGCTCAACCACCTGCTGCGCAACACCCGCGGTGCGCGGATCGGTGTGATCGTCAACGATTTCGGTTCCGTCAACATCGATTCGATGATGGTGGCGGGGCAGGTCGACTCGATGGTCTCGCTGAGCAACGGATGTCTGTGCTGCGCAGTCGATGTCAGTGACATGGACGCGATGCTCGACAAGCTCGCCCACCGCTCGTCCGATCTCGACGTGATCGTCGTCGAGGCGAGTGGACTCGCCGAGCCCCGCAACATGATCCTGCTCGTCGCCGGTTCGGAGAACGAATACGTCTCCTACGGTGGCCTCGTGCTGGTCGTCGACGCGGTGGAGTTCGACGCGACCGCCGAGCAGCATCCCGAGCTCGAACAGCACGTGGCGCTCGCCGATCTGGTGCTGATCAACAAGACCGACCGGATCGACGGTGAGGCCCACGACGATCTGCTGACGCGCCTGTGCCGGCTCAACTCCCGCGCCGCGGTCGTCTCGACCGATCACGGCCGCATCGACCCGGCGTTGCTGTTCGACATCCCGGAGCGGCCGGGTCCGCAGCCGGGGGAGCAGCTCACCCTCGACCGGTTGCTCTACGAGCAGGACGACCACGAGCACACCCATCTGCACGACGGCTACGACGCGATCACCTTCGAGTCAGCAGATGCACTGCACCCCCGCGTGCTGGTCGATCTCCTCGAGAACCAGCCCGCAGGGGTGTTCCGTATCAAGGGATACGTGCGAGTCGCTGCCGGACTGGACACCGGCACCTATCTGTTGCACACCGTCGGCGACCACATCAGGTTCGAACCGGCGGGTCGCGGCGACGACGTGCCCGACGGGACGCAGCTCGTCGTCATCGGGGCCGATCTCGAATCCGACGACGTACGCGAGCGACTACTCCGCTGCGTGCCGACCGAACCGGTGTCCGCGGACGCGATGTACGCGATACACCGATTCACGCCCCGCTGAGGCGGAAGGCCGATTCATCCCGCTGAGGCGGCAGGCCGATTCATCCCGCTGAGGCGGCAGGCCGACTCACCCCCGCTGACGCGGAAGGCAGGCCCTTCGGCTCAGCGAGCGGCGGAGGTACGGCGCTGGGGACGACGACGGCCACCGGTGGCAGCTGCGGCGCCCTGACCGGTCGAACGCTGACCGCCGGCCGCGCGCTGCCCACCCGAGGAGCGCTGCCCACCCGAGGAGCGCTGACCACCGGCGGAACGCTGTCCGCTCGACGAGGAACGCTGACCCGAACCGGAGCCCTGGCGGGGAGCCGACGAACGGCGGCTGCCGCCGTTGCGCTGCGGACGCGACGGCGCGGAAGCCTGCTTCGGTGCCGGCGCGACGTACGGCGCGATCTCGCCGACGAGCTTCAGCACGTGCTCGGAATCCGCCGTCACCTTGATGGGGGTGACGTCGATGGCGGCCTTGCGCATGATGGCCGCGAGATCCCTGCGCTGGTCGGGTAGGACGACGGTGACGACGTCGCCGGTGCTGCCGGCGCGGGCCGTGCGACCGGAGCGGTGCAGGTACGCCTTGTGCTCGGCCGGGGGATCGACGTGCACGACGAGTTCGACGTCGTCGACGTGGACACCACGTGCGGCGACGTCCGTCGCAACGAGCACCCGCGCCTCACCCGACGAGAACGCGGCGAGATTGCGGTCGCGGGCGTTCTGGGAGAGGTTGCCGTGCAGGTCCACCGCTGGGATGCCGGAGTCGGTGAGTTGCTTGGCGAGCTTGCGGGCCTGATGCTTGGTGCGCATGAACAGGATTCGGCGACCGGTTCCCGATGCGAGGGTGCGGACGAGGTCCTTCTTCGTATCCATGCCCGCGACGTCGAAGACGTGGTGGGTCATCGCGGCGACGGGGGAGGTGGCCTCGTCGACCGAGTGCATGACCGGGTTCTTCAGGAACCGCTTGACGAGCTTGTCGACGCCGTTGTCCAGGGTGGCCGAGAACAGCAGGCGCTGACCGTCTTTCGGTGTCGCCGTCAGGATGCGGGTGACGCCGGGCAGGAAGCCGAGGTCTGCCATGTGATCGGCCTCGTCGAGCACTGTGACCTCGATGTCGTCGAGCACCACGAACTTCTGGCGCATGAGGTCCTCGAGGCGGCCCGGGCAGGCGATGACGATGTCGACGCCGCGGCGGAGGGCCTCGACCTGGCGCTTCTGCGACACGCCGCCGAAGATCGTGGTGACCTTCAGACCCGACGAATGCGCGAGCGGTTCGATGGCCGCGGCGATCTGGGTCGCCAGTTCGCGGGTGGGAGCCAGGATCAGGCCACGCGGACGGCCTGCCGCCCTGGTGCTCCTGCCTGCGAGGCGAGCGGCGAGCGGGATCGAGAAGGCCAGGGTCTTACCGCTACCTGTGCGTCCGCGTCCGAGCACGTCACGACCGGCGAGGGTGTCGGGGAGGGTGTCCACCTGGATGGGGAAGGGGCTGGTGATCCCGGCGTCGTTCAGCGTGGCGACGAGCGGGCGGGGCACCCCGAGATCGGAGAAAGATGTGGTCATGGAACAGCGCTGCCTTTCGATGCGGCGTGTGTGCACTCGACGGACCGTGTGCCCGTGGTGCTGTGCGATCGCCGCAAGGAAGGCCGGTGCATCTGTGCGTACTGCATCTGTGCATGCGGGCCGGGCACGATCCCGGTCCGCCGGTATCCCACGACGGTGGGCGTCGTCGTGACGCCCGAACCATGTCACCCTACCGCACGGGGTGCGTCAGTCCCTGATGTGACTACAGACCCACCCACTCCGAGGCACCCTCGGTGAAGTGCTGACGCTTCCAGATCGGCACTTCGGCCTTGATGCGTTCGACCAGTTCGGCGCAGGTGGCGAAGGCTTCTGCGCGGTGTGGGGCGGCGACCGCCGCGACCAGCGCGAGATCGCCGATGGTGAGATCGCCCACTCGGTGCACCGCCGCGACCGGGAGCCCGGACTTCGCCGCGACGTCCTCGCAGCACCGCCGCAGGAACGTTTCGGCATCCGGATGTGCCTGGTACTGCAGCGCGGTCACCGACTGTCCATCGTCGTGATTGCGGACGACACCGGTGAAGAGCACCACCGCACCGTGTTCGGCGCCTGCCACCGCGGCGTCCACCGTTGCGGGATCGAGCGGTTCCGAGAAGATCCGGGCCAGTAGTTCACTCATGAGCGCCGCCTCCTGCGACTTGTGCCAACAGATGGTCGAGGATGGGGGCGAGGGCGGCGAGACCGTCCTTCACCCCGCCGGGCGAGCCGGGCAGGTTCACGACGACCGTGTGGCCGACGAGACCGGCGACGCCGCGCGAGAGCACGGCGTGCGGGGTGGCCTCGAGTCCGCGCTGCCGGATCGACTCCGCGATGCCGGGCAGTTCACGATCGAGCAGGGCGAGAGTCGCTTCGGGGGTCGCGTCGGTCGGCGACGCCCCGGTTCCGCCGGTCGTCACGACCAGGGCAGGGCCCGGACGGACCGCGTCGGCGAGACCGGCTGCGATGTCGGCGTCCGCGTGGACGAGGGGACCGCGGACCGCGAATCCCTTGTCCTCGAGCCACGACCGGATGAGCGGTCCGGTGCGGTCCTCGCGGGTGCCCGCGGCGACACCGGTCGACGCGACGACCACGGCGGCGGAGCGTCCGGTCTTCTCCACGGGCTGTTCGCCGGCCCCGGGGGTCCCGTCCCGGCCGGGTGCGTCGTCACGGGTCCAGTGGCCGCGCTTGCCGCCCTCCTTGGAGATCAGCCGCACGCCGTCGAGAACGGCGGCCGGATCCACGGCCTTGACCATGTCGTGCAGGGTCAGGCCGGCGACGGCGACCGCGGTGAGCGCCTCCATCTCGACTCCGGTCGGGCCCTTGGTCTTCGCGGTGGCCTCGATCGTGATCGAGGTGTCGGTGAAGTCGAACATCACCTTCACCGACGACAGCGCCAGCTGGTGGCACAGGGGGATGAGCTCCCAGGTGCGTTTCGCCGCCGCGATGCCGGCGATGCGGGCCGTGGCCAGGACGTCGGCCTTGGGCATGTCGTCGGCGCGGACGAGCGCGACCACCTCGGGAGTGGTGACGAGTTCGCCTGCCGCCACGGCGATCCGTGTGGTGTCGGTCTTCGAGGAGACGTCCACCATGCGGGCGCGTCCCTGGTCGTCCAGGTGGCTGAGGTCGGTCACAGGATCCGTACTTTCACGAGGTCTCCGGCTTCGAGGGAGGTGGTGTCGGCGGGGATGTCGAGGAGCACGTCGGCGGCGGCGAGTCCGGCGACGAGATGCGACCCGTGCCCGCGGAAGGGGGTCACCCCCTTCTCGTCGAGTCGCCCGCGCAGGAAGTGCCGGCGTCCCGGGATCGACGTGAGATCCTCGGTGAGCGGCAAGCTCTCGCACACGACGGGCGGATAGCCGGCGGCGGCCCGCAGTGCGGGTCGCGCGAACACCTCGAACGAGACGAGCGCGCTGACAGGATTGCCGGGGAAGGTCAGGATCGGCACGCCGTCGACCACGGCGGTGCCCTGAGGGCCGCCCGGCTGCATCGCCACCGAGACGAACTGCCCGCCCCGCGGCGCGAGCGTGTCCTTCACGACCTCGAAGTCGCCCTTCGACACTCCGCCGGAGGTGAACACGACGTCGGCGACGCCCACGGCATGTTCGAGCATCGTCACGAACTCCTCCGGATCGTCGTGGCAGTGGTCGATGGTCACGACGTCGGCACCGTTGGCCGACGCGCTCGCGGCGAGCGCCGGTCCGTTCGAGTTGAAGATCTGGCCCGGCCCGAGTTCGCTCCCGGCCGTGACGAGTTCGCTGCCGGTCGAGATGATCGCGACCCGCGGCCGTGCGCGGACGGGGATCGAGGTGAGGCCGACGGCGGCGAGCGCGGCGATGTGTCGGGCGGCGAGGACCGTGCCCGCGGGAAGCAGCAGATCGCCCTTGCAGACGTCGGTTCCCGCCTCACGCACATAGGCTCCGGGCGTGACGCTGCGCTCGACGGTCACGCTGCCGGCGCCGTCCGAGTCGGGGGTGGTCGCACGGGTGTCCTCGACCGGGACGACGGCGTCGGCGCCGTCCGGGACGGGAGCGCCCGTCATGATCTTCAGAGCGTGCCCCGGTTCGAGTGCCGCGACGGTGTCGCCCGCGGCCAGCACGCCCTGGACGGGCAGGTCGGCGGGGGTCGACGCGAGATCGCCGGCGCGGACGGCGTAGCCGTCCATCTGGGAGTTGCGGAAGGGTGGCAGGTCCAGCGGCGACTCGACGTCCTCCGTGAGGGTGCGGTGCAGCGCGTGCGCGAGCGGCACACGCAATGGGCTCTTCTTCCGCAACGGGTCGAGCAACGCCGCCACGTGCTGTTCGTGTTCCTCCACGGACCGCCTGCCGCTCGTCATGCCGCCATCCTAGGCACACGAGGGCCGTGCCCCGCCGCCCACGACGCGCCGCGTGTGCCCCGTCTGTCCGGATGCGATGTCACGATCGGCGGTTGTGGGCATACTGGGCTGTATGAAAGCGATGGTCGTATGACAGCGGTGGACATGGGCATCCCGGTCGTGCGCGATCGCGCAGACGACGCGTCCGATCGGCCCGACGTGCCCGAGCTTCTCGATCGCTTCGGTCGCATCGCCCGCGACCTGCGCGTGTCCCTCACCGAGAAGTGCTCGTTGCGCTGCACCTACTGCATGCCGGCCGAGGGCCTTCCCGAGATTCCGCGCGACCAGCTGCTCGCGAGCGCCGAGATCGTGCGTCTGGTGGGCATCGCGACCGGTCGACTCGGTGTCCACGAGGTGCGCTTCACCGGTGGGGAACCGCTCATGCGCCGCGATCTCGAGGAGATCGTCGCCGGATGCGCGCAGCAGACGCCGGGGCTGCCGATCGCGCTGACCACCAATGCGGTCGGTCTCCGGCACCGTGCGCGGGCGCTGGCGGACGCCGGACTGACCCGCGTGAACATCTCCCTCGACACCATCGACCGCGAGCACTTCGCGCGGCTCACGCGCCGCGATCGGCTCGATTCGGTGCTCGACGGTATCCGCGCCGCGGTGGCCGCCGGACTGGGTCGGGTCAAAATCAACGCTGTCCTGATGCCGGAAACCCTCGAAGGTGCGGCCGATCTGCTCGCGTGGTGCCTGGACGAGGGCGTGGAACTGCGGTTCATCGAGCAGATGCCTCTCGACGCCGATCAGAACTGGGCGCGCTCGCAGATGGTGCCGGCCCAGCAATTGCTCGACGTGCTCGGGCAGCGGTTCACGCTCACGGAGACCGAACGCGAGGACCCGTCCGCGCCGGCCGAACGCTGGCTCGTCGACGGCGGACCGGCGACCGTCGGGATCATCGCGTCGGTTACGCGGTCGTTCTGCAGCGACTGCGACCGCACGCGGTTGACGGCCGAGGGAACGGTCCGGTCCTGCCTGTTCAGCGACCGGGAGACCGACCTGCGCGCCGCTCTGCGGGGCGGCGCCACCGACGACGAACTCGCCGCGCTGTGGCGCGGGGCGATGTGGAACAAGTGGGCCGGACACGGCATGGACGCGGCGGACTTCGCGCCGCCGCAGCGGAGCATGGGAGCTATCGGTGGCTGAGGTGACGACGGGGATCGAGGTGCGGTACTTCGCGGCCGCAGCAGATGCGGCCGGACGCGAGAAGGACACGATCGACCTGCCGGAAGGCGCCGATCTCGGCACGCTGCGTGCCGTCCTCGTCGATCGTTACGGCGCCGATATGGAGCGGGTCCTGTCGGTGGCGGCCTTCCTGCTCGAACCCGGCGACGGCGGCACGGGCGAACTCACCCGGGACCTCGGCCGGCCGGCCGGGTCCCGAGTGGACGTCCTGCCGCCCTTCGCGGGTGGTTAATCCTCACGCCACCAGGTGTCGAAGGGCCCCACGGGCATCACGCGCTTGTGCCGCGTGTCGAGGAACTTGGCCTCGAGGCGCTTGGCGAGGTCGTCGGTGACGTCCTTGCCCTCGAGATAGTCGTCGATCTCGCTGTAGGCCATGCCGAGCGCTTCCTCGTCAGGCAGCGCGGGACGGTCGTCCTCGAGATCGGCGGTGGGGATCTTGATCCAGGTGCTCTCGGGTGCTTCGAGTTCGCGCAGCAGCGCCGCACCCTGCCGCTTCGTCAGACCGGCCAGGGGAGTGATGTCGACGCCGCCGTCGCCGTACTTGGTGTAGAAACCGGTCACCGCTTCGGCGGCGTGGTCGGTGCCGACCACGAGGTAGCCGAGTTCTCCGGCGATCGCGTACTGGATCATCATGCGTTCGCGGGCCTTGATGTTGCCGCGCACGAAGTCGCGCAGACGCGTCTCGGTGCCGTACAGCGCGCGAGCCGCTTCCGAAGCCGTCGCGTCGGCGCCGGGCTTCACATCCACACCGAGAGTGCGATCGGCTCCGATGAACTCCAATGCGACGAGGGCGTCGTGCTCGTCGGCCTGCTTGCCGTAGGGCAGGCGGACCGCGACGAACTCCGCCGTGTGGCCCTCGGCGCGGAGCTTCTCCGCGGCGAGCTGGGCGAGCTTGCCGGCGAGGGTGCTGTCCTGCCCGCCGCTGATGCCGAGCACGAATCCCTTCGCGGGAGTGCTGCGCAGGTAGTCGGCGAGAAACTGCACCCGCGCGTCGATCTCGGCGCGCGGGTCGATGGAGGGTTTCACCCCGAGTTCTTCGATGATCCGATCGCGAAGGTTCGTCATCTTCACGACCCTAGCGTTCCTGTGTTACTGCTGCGATACAACGGAGAAGAGGGTGGGCGAAGAGGGCGGGACGAAGTGTGCGGTCGGGCAGACTCTTCGGGGTGAGCACCGGAGACGTCTTCCGCAAACACGACCCGCACACCCATCCTGATTTCTTCCGGGCCGAGGCGGCCGGTCTGGCCTGGCTCGCCGAGGCCGGTATGCCGGTGGCGGCGGTGCGGTCGGTGAGCGAGCACCACATCGAACTCGAGCGGATCGCCGAGGCATCCCCGTCCGCCGAGGCCGCACGGGAGTTCGGTGCGGCACTCGCCCGGATGCACGACGTGGGCGCCGCCGGTTTCGGTGCGGCACCCGACGATTACGACGGGCAGCTGTTCATCGGCCGCCGCCCCATGAGCCGCACCGTGCACGACACCTGGGGATCGTTCTACGTCGCAGAGCGGGTGCTGCCCTTCCTGCGCATCGCGGTCGAGGCGGGCAGCGTCACCGGCCGTCAGTGCCACGACATCGAGGCCGCCTGCGATCTCGTCGCCGCCGGAGCCTTCGACGACGAGGATCCGCCCTCGCGCCTGCACGGAGACCTGTGGAACGGCAACGTGCTGTGGTCGCCGCGCGGCGTCGTCCTGATCGATCCGGCCGCGCACGGCGGCCACCGCGAGACGGATCTGGCGATGCTCGCGCTCTTCGGTTGCCCGCACCTGGGCCGGGTCGTCGACGGCTACGAGGCGGCGCATCCGCTACGCGTCGGGTGGGAGCAGCGGGTGCCCGTGCACCAGCTGCATCCACTGGCGGTGCACGCCGCGGGATACGGTGCCGGGTACGGGCGGGAGCTGCACCGGGCGGCACTCGCGACCCTCGAACTCGGAGGTAGTACGTGAACGGGATCCTCGTCGTATCCGCGACCCGCGCCGAGGCGGCGCACGTCCCGGAACGCTACGAGACGGTGATCACCGGGATCGGGAAGGTCGACGCAGCGGTGGCCGTCACCGCGGCGCTCGCGGGGTATCCGGCCGACGCGCGGCCGCTCGTCGTGAACATCGGCACCGCCGGTGCGTTGCACACCCACCACTCGGGACTGTTCCTGCCGTCCGCCGCGATCAACCACGACATCAGCAGCGAGATCCTGAAGAGCCTCGGTCATCCCGTGCAGGACGTCGTGCAGATCGACGACGGTGACGGCAGCGTGCTCGCCACCGGTGATTCGTTCGTCTCGGACGCCGAGATCCGCGACGCGCTGTCCGCGCGCGCCGATCTTGTCGACATGGAGGGTTTCGCAGTTGCCTACGCCGCCCGCCGCATGGGCGCGCCGTGCCGACTCGTCAAGCACGTGAGCGACCGGGCCGACGATTCGGCGCTCGACTGGCCGAAGCAGGTCGACCGCAGCGCGCAGGAACTCGCCCGCTGGCTCGTCGAGCGTTACTGAACGATTCGCTGTCGAACGATCTCAGCGCCCGTCCGTACGTTCGGTGAGGGTGACGGTCACCGCGCCGGTGGTCAGGGTGAGCACCTCCCCGTCGAGAGTCCACCGGGGTGTGCCCGCGAACAGCGTCCGTACCCAGTCGTCGGCGCCGTCGCGCGGGGGAGGACACGCCATTCTCGTGGACGCGAGCGTCCCGGCGCGGATCCTGCTCCCGGACAGGTCCGCGGTGCCGGTGAACCGGTTGCATCCGGCGGACGCCGCGACCCGCTCCCGAGCGGGGAACGACAACTGGAGCGGACCGCCGCCGGGGATCGGCCGCCCCTCGACCTCGGTCGAGATGTAACGGCGACCGATCGGGTCGGACGGCGACGACCCGAACATTCCGCACCCGGACAGCAGCGCACCCAGTGCGAGGACGACGACCACGCGGACTGCTCCCGGCATGGGTCTCACGGTACCGAGGAGGGATCAGCGGGCCGTGAACTCCAGTCCGTCGGTGCCGTTCGCTGCGGTGAGAATCATCGACGAGCCCCGGACGATGTAGGTGGTCTCACCTGCGAGCACGTTCAGGACGTGCGTCTCGATGTCGGCGAGCTCGGGATCGGCGCAGGCCGCGCGGGTCATGGTGAGCGGTTCGAACAGGATGACATCGTCGCCCACCTCGGCGCTGCCGCCGAACTCGTTGCACCCCGTGTTCCCGGTGAGGGTGCCGTCGTCGGCCAGGGTGAGCGTCGGCGCGGCGTTCTCCAGGGCGACCGACCTGACGACGGCGTCGGCGGTGCGCAGCGAGGTCACCACCCACTCGGTGCCGGTGATCGGCAGATCGGGGTCGACGACCTTCTCGTCCTCGAGCGAGACCGTGATGTCGTCGCCGGTGAGCATGAAGGTGTCCCCGTCGAGCGACCAGCGCGGCTCGGCGTCGAACAGCGTGGTGAGCCAAGCGTCTGCTCCCTCGCGTTCCGGCAGGCAGGCCATCATCGTGCTCGCCAGGTCCGATGCCTTCACTCGGCCGTCGGCCAGGTCCACGCCGCCGACGAAACGGTTGCAGCCGGCGGTCGCGGAGATGCGTCCGTCCTCCGGGAACTCGACGACCATCGGTCCGTCGCCCGGGATCTGCGTGCCGGTCACGCTCGTCGAGACGAAGGTGCGGCCGGTGAGGTCCTCCGCGGAGTTGCCGTCGTCCGAATCCGAATCGGTGCTGCACGCGGCGGCCACCGCTGTCAGGGAGACCAGTGCGAGCACCCGGAATGTGCGAATCATGCCGTTACGGTACGGCGCTCGACCCAGATTTGCGGCTACCTCGACCGGTCACGACACGGTGTGCGAGTTCGGCCCAGTTGTCGGCGAGTCGGCGGAGCGGATGTCCCAGCTCGCGCCACTGGTGGAGCACGAGGGTGGCCTCGAGCGACGCGACCAGCGAGGTCGCCAGCAATCGGGTGTCGCCGGTGACTCCGGCGGCACGCAGCAGTGCGTCGACGTGGGCGAGCGAGACCAGGTGGGCGGGAGCGGTGTAGTGGGAGTCGGTGGCGGATTCGGCCGCGCGGAGCAGTTCGCCCTGCACCTCGACGAGTTCGATGCGTGCACGACCGAAGGCGATGAGCCGGTCCAGGGCCTCGGCGTCGGGGCCGAGCGGTGGCGGGCCGAACAGGAAGCCCTGCTGGAACTCGCGCTCGCTGTGGTCGAGCAGTGCCCGGACGAGCCCGGCGCGGGAGCCGAACCTGCGGAAGACGGTGCCCTTGCCGACCCCGGCCCGCGCCGCGACGGCGTCCATCGTCACGGCATCGACGCCGCGCTCGGCGACGAGCAGGGCGGCGGCGTCGAGCAGACGGGAACGATTGCGCGCTGCGTCGCCCCGTTCGGAGAGTCGTTCGTCCGCCAGGGGGAGAGCCCGGCTGTTCGCCGCAGACAGCGCCCGACCGTCCGCGTGCGGGAGGGGGCGAGTGTTCACAAGGTCACACTCTAGCGGGGCAGGGAATAAAGCGGACCACGGTCCGTTTAAAATTGCGTAGTCAACCACTTCGACCCGAGGATGTTCCCATGACCCGAGTTCTCGCCCTCGTCGGCAGCCTGCGTGACGGCTCCGTCTCCCGCCAGCTCGCCGAGACCGCCGCGGCGGTTGCTGCCGAGAACGTCGAGGTGACCCTCTACGAGGGCCTCGCCGACGTTCCCTTCTACAACGAGGATCTCGACGGCGAGGCTGCCCCCGCTGCTGCCGTGGCTCTGCGCGACGCCGCTGCCGAGGTCGATGCCGTGCTGATCGTCACGCCCGAGTACAACGGCACCGTCTCCGCGGTGCTCAAGAACGCCGTCGACTGGCTGTCGCGCCCCTACGGTGCCGGCGCACTGAGCGGCAAGCCCGTCGCCATCGTCAGCCAGTCGCCCAGCCAGAACGCTGCGAAGTGGGCGCTCGAGGACGCGGTCAAGGTCGTCGGAATCGCCGGCGGCAAGGTCGTCGACGCCGGCTCGCTGTCGGTCGGCGAAACCTTCGGCAAGTTCGGCGGCGAGCACGCCAAGGAGCACGCCGAGACCGCGCAGCAGGTCGCAACGGTCGTCGCCGCACTGGCCGACGCCACCAAGGTGCTCGCCGACGCCTGATCGAGACGTCCGTCGTCCCTGCCGGTACCGCCGGCACCGAGAGCGGCCGGCGGACCGACCGCCACCCCCGGTGCCGGAGACCCGTGAGGTCTCCGGCACCGCGTATCCGCAGGGTCCGGCCGAGCCGCGGACGCTCCCCTCGTCGCTCGTCGCATCTCGACGGTTCGATGACGCCTGCAGCGGGAATGCCCCGAACACAGCCCACTGTTCGGAGGTTTGCCCATGACAAGCGGGGACACGAGGACCGATACCGGCCACCGACCCGATCTCGACATAGTTCTCCACGTCGACGGGGTGGAGCGTCGCGTCCCGATCGACGTCCGCACCACCGTGCTCGACGCACTGCGCGACCGCCTCGGGATCACGTCCCCGAAGAAGGGATGCGATCTCGGTCAGTGCGGAGCGTGCACCGTGCTGATCGACGGCCGGCGCACCCTCTCGTGCCTGGCCCTCGCCGCCTCGCACGACGGCGCCGAGATCGTCACCGCCGCCGGACTCGGCGACGGGGAGATGCATCCGCTCCAGGCGCAGTTCATCGAGGACGACGCCTTCCAGTGCGGCTACTGCACCCCCGGCCAGATCTGTTCGGCCGTCGGCATGCTCGACGAGTTCGCCGACGGGGCGCCGAGTCACGTAACGGCCGATCTCGAACAGGCACCCGAACTCGACGACGACGAGATCCGGGAACGCATGAGCGGCAATCTGTGCCGCTGCGCCGCCTATCCCAACATCGTCTCGGCGATCCGCACCGTCGCCACCGGCGACAGCCGAATCGGTGCAGGCGACAGCCGAATCGGTGTCGGCGACAGCCGCCTCGATACGGAGGAGACGCGATGAGCCCCCTCCGCTACGAGCGACCGGCAGATCCCGCCGCCGCCGTCGCCGTCGTGCACGAGACACCGGGTGCGGTCTTCCTCGCGGGCGGCACGAATCTGGTCGACCACCTCAAACTCGGCGTCGCGACCCCCGATCTCCTCGTCGACGTCTCGCATCTTCCGCTCGACGCCGTGGAGGAGACGGCCGACGGGGGAATCCGGGTGGGCGCCAACGTCCGCAACAGCGACCTCGCGGCGCATCCCTTCGTGCGGCGCAACTACCCGGTGCTGTCGCGCGCACTGCTCGCCGGTGCCTCACCCCAGCTCCGGAACACCGCGACCACCGGCGGCAACCTGCTCCAGCGCACGCGGTGCTCGTACTTCCGGGACGTGAGCACCCCCTGCAACAAGCGCGAACCCGGCAGCGGCTGCTCCGCCATCGGCGGATACACCCGCTACCACGCGATCCTCGGCGCCTCGGAGCACTGCGTGGCCACCCATCCGTCCGACATGGCGGTCGCCCTGCTCGCGCTCGACGCCGAAGTCCTGGTCCTCGGCCCGGACGGCGAGCGCGCCATCGCGGTAGAGGACTTCTACCGACTCCCCGGCGACACACCCGAGCGCGACACCGTGCTCGAACGCGACGACCTCATCGTCGGCGTGCAGATCCCCGCGGCGCAGAGTTCGCTGTCCACCTATCGCAAGGTGCGCGACCGGGCGTCCTACGCCTTCGCGTTGGTCTCCGTAGCGGCCGAGATGACCGTTGCGGACGGGACGATCACCGGGTGCCGCATCGCATTCGGTGGGGTCGCACACCGGCCCTGGCGGGCACACCGCGCGGAGGAAGCACTCCTCGGGCAACAACCCTCCGACGAGGTCTTCGCTGCGGCGGCCGAGGCCGAACTCGCCGACGCGAGTCCCCTCGACGGCAACGCCTACAAGATCCCGCTGCTGCGGCGAACCGTGGTGGCGACCCTGCGCGAACTCGACGAACGACGGGAACGAGGTGGATCCGCATGAGCCCCGAGCCGATCCGAGCAGGTGGACGCTCCACCGCGCGCATCGACGGACCGGCGAAGGTCGCCGGGACGGCACCGTACGCCTACGAGCACCCGGTCGACGATCGCGCCTACCTCGTACCGCTCACCTCCACCATCGCCCGTGGACGCGTCGACCGCATCGACACCGCCGCCGCAGAAGCGGTGCCCGGGGTGCTGAAGGTCCTCACTCCCTGGAACGCCCCACGTCTCACCGAAGAGGCCGAGGGCGAGTACTCCGTCCTGCAGACACCCGACGTGCTGTACCGGGGTCAGATCATCGGCGCGGTCGTCGCGGAGAGCTTCGAGATCGCCCGGGAGGCATGCTCGCTCCTGAAAGTCGAGTACAGCGAGGAACCGCACGACGCGCTCTTCCGCGCCGACCATCCCGACGGGTACACACCCGAGACCGTCAACGGCGGCTACGAACCCGACACCGAGCGAGGCGACGTCGACGCGGCGTTCGCCCGCGCCGAGACGGTGATCGATCAGTGGTACTCCACCCCTGAGGAACACAACAATCCACTCGAACCGCACACCGTGGTCGCGATCTGGCGGAACGACGTCGTGCCGTCGAACAGTGAGACCGACGGATACACTCTGACGCTGTACACCTCGACGCAACATCCGCACGGTGTCGTCGAGACCCTCGCGCCGGTCTTCGGTCTCGACGCGGCCCGGATGCGGGTGGTCTGTCCGTACATCGGTGGGGGATTCGGTTCCAAGGGCGGTCCTCACGCGCACGACGTCCTCGGTGGACTCGCGGCGCGGGCCCTGGCCGGGAAAGCGATCAAGTTCGCGGTCTCCCGACCAGACATGTTCGGTTACGTCGGGTACCGCGCTCCGACCGCCTCGCACATCCGGCTCGCGGCCGACAGTGACGGCAAGCTCACCGGTCTCGTGCACGAGGCGTTCGCCCAGTCGTCCCGGGTCACCGAATTCGTCGAACAGGCGGGGGTGCCGCTGCGCAATCTCTACGACGTCGCCAACGCCCGTACGTCGCATCGCGCGATCACTCTCGACGTGCCGGCGCCGTTCTGGATGCGCGCGCCAGGTGAAGCGCCGGGCATGTTCGCCGGCGAGGTCGCGATGGACGAGCTCGCCGCCGAACTCGGGATCGACCCGATCGAACTGCGCATCCGCAACGAACCCGAGTCCGATCCGGAGACGGGGAAGCCGTGGTCGTCGCGCCGGCTCGTCGAATGCCTCCGCGGAGGAGCACAGCGATTCGGGTGGGATCCGTCCGACCGCGAACCCGGCACCCGGCGGCAGGGCAACACCCTGATCGGTACCGGCATGGCGGTCGCGACCTATCCCCACATGGTCAATCCCGGCTCGGAAGCCCAGATCCGGTATCTCGGGGAGGGGCGCTACTCCGTCCGCATCGGAGCCACCGACCTCGGTACGGGTGCGTGGACGGCCCTGACCCTCATCGCCGCCGACGCACTCGGATGCCGACCGGAGGACGTCGACCTCGAGATCGGCGACAGCGCACTGCCCAACGGCACGGTGGCCGGCGGATCGTCGGGCACCTCGTCCTGGGGAACCGCGATCGTCACGGCCGCAGAACAATTCGGTAAACGTTTCGGCGACGACCCGCCGGTGGGTGCCGAACTGTCCGCGTCGGCAGCCGAGAACCGCGAACTCGAGCACTACACCGCGCAGTCCTTCGGTGTGCACTTCGCCGAGGTGCACGTCGACGCCGATACCGGCGAGATCCGGGTGCCCCGGATGTTCGGTCTGTTCTCCGTGGGACGGGTGATCAATCCGCGAACCGCGCGTTCGCAGGTCATCGGCGGGATGTCCTTCGGGATCTCGATGGCGCTCTTCGAGGAGAGCATCCGCGACGCGCGTTTCGGGCACGTCGTCAACCACGATCTGTCCGAATACCACGTGCCGACACACGCCGACATCCGCCGGGTCGAAGCGGATTGGCTCGATGACGAGGACCTGCATGCGACACCCATGGGGTCGCGGGGGATCGGTGAGATCGGGATCGTGGGCAGCGCCGCGGCGGTCGTCAACGCCCTGTGGCACGCGACCGGAGTGCGGGTCCGGAACCTACCGGCCCGCCTCGACGACCTACTGCCCGGACTGCCCTGACGCGTCGGACCGGTGACAGACCAGCAGCCAGCGATTGGTGCCGGCCTGTCGCCGGTACCGCAGCTCGTCGAGCGCGGCGAGGGCGATGGCGAGTCCTCGACCGCGCTCGGCGAGGGCATCCGGGAGTTCGACCGAACGCAGATCCACACGTGCCGGGGCCCCGTCGTCGATGAATACTGCTTCGAGACGATCCGGGTGGAGCTCCAGCGTCAGCGTCACCGAGACAGCTTGTCCCCGGCCGGCGTGCTCGATGATGTTCGCGGCGATCTCCGCGACCGCGATCTCGAACTGCACGCGGTCGGACTCGTCGAGTTCCTCGGCGGCGAACATCTCCGCGACCAGATCCATGATCCGGTCGAGGGTGCCCTCGCTCGTCGGGGCGGACAACTCCCACCGGCAGGGCGCCCCGTCGGACGGCTGCGCGTCGGACGGGGCGTCAGTCGCCATCGAAGGCCGCGTCCGCGGAGTCGTGGGTCGCCAGGACCCGATCGAGGCGGGTCAGCGCGAGCACGCTCTGCACCTGCGCCGTGGGCGAGGCGATCCGCAGGTCGCCGCCGGCCTGCCGCGCCGCCTTCAATCCGGACACGAGTGCGCCGAGCCCGGACGAGTCGATGAACTCGGTCGTGCTGAGGTCGACGACGAGCCGATGGGATCCGTTCTCGACGAGATCGCGCAACTGCTCGCGAAGACGTGGCGCCGCAACCATGTTCAGACGACCGGTGGGTTGCACGACGGTACTCGTTCCGACCGTGCGGGTTTCGTAATGGCTCATCGAACTCCTTCGTTCTCGGGTCCACGGTAGCGAGCCGCGCCGATCACCACCGACAGAATCAACAGGTCGAAGACGACCCAGACGAGGTTCGCGGTCACGCCGAGAACCGAGATGTCGCCGAGGAACAACCGCACCGCGCCGACGACCGCCGCCACGACCAGCAGTGCCATGACGAGCAGTTGCTGACGGAACAGATACCAGGGGACGCCCTCGCCGCCCTGGCGTGTCTTCGGGGTGACCGCGAAATCGAGCGGTTTGTCGAAGTACACGTTGAGGAAGGCCGTCCAGCATGCCTTGATCCACACCGGGAACAGCGCGAGGCTGTACTGCTGGCCGCGCCAGGTCGGCGTGCCGCGGCCGACGACGAAGAACAGCAGCTGACTGAGGATCAGGAACGGGACGAGCCGCGCGAAGAAGTCGAGACTGTAGGCTTCCACCGGCAGGATCCCGAAGACGAGATAGATCATCGGCGCCGCGAAATAGGCGAGGGCCGCGAAACCGGAGAGATAACTCCACATCGTCGCCCAGTACATGAGGCGCTGCGCGAGGGTCATGCCCTTCTGGACGAGCGGATTCTCCCGCAGCATCACCTGGATCGTGCCCTGCGCCCACCGGAGTCGCTGCGTGACCATCGTCTTCGGATCCTCCGGTGCCAGTCCGTAGGCGAGGATCTCGTGGTGGTAGACGGACTTCCAACCCGCGCCGTGCAGACGCATGGAGGTGGCCATGTCCTCGGTCACGGAGATCGTGGCCAACGCGAGCATCGGCTCGGCCTCCTCGGCGCGGTCGACGTCGACGGCCCGGATCATCGCCCGGATCGATTCGAGCGCGCCGAGCGGCGACCATTCGCGGTCGGCGAGGCGGTCGAGCACGGTCTCGTCGATGGTGAGCGCGTCGGTGCCGTGCGCGTCGAGGGCGGCGATCTCCTCGAGATCGGCTCGGATACCACCGAAGTCGGCATCGACGATGCTGCGCGCGGCGGCGTCGACCGCCTGCTGGAAGCGGAAGGTGACGTCGGCGAGCGCCGCGCCGGCCCGCCGTTCGCCGCGTGCTGTACGCACGGCCTGTCGCACCGAATCCAGTGCCGCGGCGACGTCGGGCTGGTCGGCGGGCACCTTCCGGCGTGCGCGGTCGACCACCTTTCCTGCGGTGCGCAGGGTGCGTTCGACTCCGTCTTCGACGGCTTGGACGTAACCGGTCAGGCCGAGCTGCATGAGCGCTTCGCGTCGGAGGATTGCGTTGGACCCGCAGAAGAAGGCGGCGTTCCAGCCGTCCTTGCCCTGCTGGATCGGGCCGTAGAACAGCGGGGCCTGGCTGCCGAGCGGGTCGGACTCGGGAACGTTGGTGAAGTACTGCGGTGTCTGGACCAGGGCGGTGCGGTCGTCGGTGAAATATCCGAGTGTGCGGTCGAGGATCTCGGGTTCGGGCACCTGGTCGGCGTCGAGGATGAGCAGGAACTCGCCGTCCGAATGCAGCAGCGCGTTGATCAGGTTGCCCGCCTTGGCATGGCGTGGCTTGTTCGTCCAGCTCGCCGCCCGCGTCATGTAGTCGACGCCGAGTTCGGCGGCGGCTGCGGCGAGTTCGGGCCGGGATCCGTCGTCGAGGATCCACGTCCGGTGCGGATACCGGATACGCTTCGCTGCCGTGGCGGTCCGCAACACCAGATCGACCGGTTCGTTGTAGGTGGTGATGAAGACGTCGACCGTCATCCCCTCCGGCGCTGCGGGTGGTTCGGGCCGTCTCCTCAGCCGCCACATCGTCAATGCGAAGAGCAACGAGTCGATCAGGCTGTAGGTCTCGGCCAGCACCAGCGGAACCGCGATCCACCAGGCATCCCAGTTCACCGAGAACAGCCAACGCCAGACGATGTAGTTCAGGCCGACGACGACCGTGAGGACGATGAGGACACGCAGGAACGGTGACGGGTAGCCCTCCTTCGTGACGGCCTTCACGACATCTCGTTCCGTCGTATCGCGACGACCGTGACGTCGTCGAGCGGAGGTTCGTTCACCGTCAGGGCACGTGCTGCGGCCACCAGCGCCTCCGGGGTCGGATGGCCGGCGACGAAACGGCACAGTGCCGCCGGGTCGCTGTTCTCGTCGAGCAGGTCGAGCAGTCCGTCCGAGCAGACCACCAGCATGTCGCCGGGAGCGAGGTGCGCGGTCTCCGATGTCCATGTGGTGGCGGGGAACACTCCGAGCGGGGGACCGTCGCCCTCGAGGGGTTCGACCCCGCCGTCCGCGCGACGGATCGCCGCGAGTCCGTGCCCCGCATCGGCGTGGTCGACGTCTCCCGTGGAGAACTCGATCGCAGCGACGAAGGAGGTGGCGAACGTTCCCGTGTGCTCGAAGTCGTCGGCGAGGTGCTCGGCGCCGAGGGTCAGCGCCATCCCGGTGTCGAGGACGCCGACCGGACGACGTCCGAAGCGCTCGAGCACCCGGCCGGCACCGCGCAACGAGGAACGCACGCCCGACGCCAGGATCGCCGCGCCGAGGCCCTTTCCCATCACGTCGGCGACGGAGATCACGACGCCCTCACGGAGCCGGTAGTGGTCGTAGAAGTCGCCACCCACCACGAAGGCGGGCAGGCAGACGGTGGTGATCTCGTAGCCCGGAAGGTCGGATAGCGGCCGGGGGAGGAGCTGCTTCTGGATCTCGGCGGCGCGGTCGAGTTCGTCGGACCGGTCGAGTTCGCGCTGGGTCCATTCGGCCAGCTCCGCGAAGGTGTCGAGCTGATCCGGGTCGAGGTTCCTCTCCTCGGTGTCGTAGATGCAGAAGGTGCCCACGGGATGACCGGCCGGACCGAACAGGGGGTAACCCGCGTAGAACCGGATCCCACCCTCACCACCGATACCGGGGATGTCCATGAAGGCGGGATCGGTTGAGGCGTCGGGAAGGACGAGTGCGGGGTCGTCCGGCCGCTCGTACGCGCGCGCGATGGTGGTGCGGCACACCGTCCTCTCGCGAGGAACTTCGGAGAGTTCGAGTCCGAGGATCGACTTGAACCACTGCCGGTCGTGGTCCATCAGCGACACCGACGCCATGGGGACGCCGAACACGCGGCACGCCATGCGGGTGATCTTGTCGAAGCGCTCCTCGTGAGGGGTGTCGAGCAGCTCGAGTCGCTCGACGTCGCGCATGCGCTCGTCCTCGAGATGGTCGGGGAGCAGCGACGCCTCGGATGTCATCGTGCGGTGTGTCTCCTGTGCAGAGCGTCGTCCAGGGCCGCCGCGCACTCGGCCGTGCTGGTCAGGCGCCAGTCGGTTTCCTTGTTGTGATGGAACCACACGAACGTCGTCACCGCGGGGTGACTGTCCAAGTAACCCACCAGATCCCGGATCCAGTCCGGCTTCGACCCACCGGCCTCCGCGCTCGCGACCTCGGTGACCGCGACGGGACGACCCGGGGCGATCCGGCCGAGCTCGTCGAAGGTCGGTCCGAACAGATCTTCGGGGGACTGCCAGCGACTCCACGGCCGGGTGGTGCCCCAGTTGTAACCGTCGACCCCGACGACGTCGACGTGGTCGTCACCGGGATACAGGGGTGCGATGGGACTGCTGCCCTCGTGCGGGACGTTGACCGTCCAGATCCAGCGCACGTTGTCGGCCCCCTTGGAAGCGAACAGTTCGTGCACGTGTCGCCACGCCGCGACGTAGGTCTCCGGTGGGGTGCCGCCGGCGGGACCCCAGGGATACCAGTCCCCGTTCGGCTCGTGTGCGAAGCGCAGGTACACCGTCCCGCCCCAGACGGTGAGTTCGTCCGCCCACCGGTAGAGATGGTCGTCGTGGATCCCGGCGGCGATGTCGGCCATCGTGATCGACGTCCGGTCGTACGTCCCGTCGCCACGCTGCAGCCACGGTTCCCACGTGACGATCGGGTCGGCTCCCGAGGCGCGCACGATGTCGAGGGCCCCGACGGGTGGTGGGGAGAGGAAGTCGACGAACCACAGCACCGCGCCGGGTGCGGTGCCGACCGCCTCGGTGACCGCGCGGTACTCGTCGACGGCCACCGGGCCGCCCGGGGTGCTGATGCCGAAGCGGGGACACGCGGTGCTCGTCTCGTCGAGCGGGGCGGAGATCGGTTCGCACTCACGGCGCGAGTCGCAGGCGGCGCACAGGGACAGTGCCAGCAGTGCGGCGAGCATCGCGCGAACCGGGTGCACGAGGAGTCATTCTTCCCGCCCGGAGCTCCCCGCGCAGGCCCTTCGGAGGGTGTTCTCGCGGTGCCCTCGCGAAGTTGTCGGTGGCACCCGCCACACTGTGCTCGAGGTCTCTCTCGTACGCGCTGCGGCGACACGCCGGGACACGCCCGAAACGCCGTGGAGGGAGGGTCGCGACCTGGGAATATCACCTTTGTAAGTCACAACATCCTGGGTTCTGTGTATCCGATGGACACAAGGTGTAGTGTCTAGACCGCTGGAGGGCCACAAGTGCCGACGATCTCTCGGGGAAGCGGGATCGGACGGATGAGTGGGCTTCCGGGTAACGCACAGCAGTCAGTCGTCAGGCCGCCCACGGCCGTCGGAAAAGGGGCATTCATGAACATCACCGTCTATACCAAGCCTGCCTGCGTCCAGTGCACCGCCACCTACCGCGCCCTCGACAAGGCCGGCATCGAGTACGACGTCGTCGACATCAGTGAGAACCCCGAGGCCCGCGACTACGTCATGGCGCTGGGATACCTCCAGGCGCCTGTCGTCGTCGCCGGCGACGACCACTGGTCGGGCTTCCGCCCCGACCGCATCAAGGCGCTCACCGTCGCTGCCTGAGCCCGGGCCGCGTTCGCGGCGGCCCGATCGTCGTCGTCTCCGGGCGGACGTGTTCTTCCGTGTCCGCCCGGGCCGGTCTTCGCAATCGAATGAAGAGTGGTGACTACCGATGGCTTCGCTGGGGTCGATCCCGGGAACATCGCTGGTGTACTTCTCGAGTACATCCGAGAACACCCACCGATTCGTGCAGAAACTCGGGATTCCGGCCAGCCGTATCCCATTGCACGATCGTGAGGGAAATTTCGAGGTCCACGATCCGTACGTGCTGATCGTGCCGACCTACGGTGGCGGGACGACCGCCACGGGCCGTGATACCCGCTACGTTCCCAGGCAGGTCATCCGATTCCTCAACAACGAGCACAATCGGGGCCTGATCCGCGGTGTCATCGCGGCGGGTAACACCAACTTCGGCGACTCGTACTGTTTCGCGGGAGACATCGTCTCGCGCAAGTGCAAGGTGCCGTATCTGTACCGGTTCGAGTTGATGGGCACGACCGACGACGTCGAGCGTGTCCGCGACGGTCTCGCCCGATTCTGGGAGTCCGTGCTCCAGAACGCCTGAGCCACATCCGTATCCGTATTCGACGCGCGTCGCGGACGTGACTGCGCGGCCGTTTCCTAACTCCGACAAGTGGGGACAGCACTGTGACCATTACCGATCCCGCTCCCGCCACGAGCGCACACCTCGACGATTCGCTCAAGGATCTCGACTACCACGCGCTCAACGCGATGTTGAATCTGTACGGCCCCAACGGCGAGATCCAGTTCGACAAGGATGTGGCCGCCGCCCGTCAGTACTTCCTGCAGCACGTCAACCAGAACACGGTCTTTTTCCACAACCTCGACGAGAAGCTCGACTACCTCGTCGAGGAGAACTACTACGAGCCCGAGGTGCTCGAGAAGTATTCGCGCGCATTCGTCAAATCGCTGTTCGAGCACGCATATTCGAAGAAGTTCCGGTTCCCGACCTTCCTCGGTGCGTTCAAGTACTACACCTCGTACACGCTCAAGACGTTCGACGGCAAGCGCTACCTCGAGCGTTTCGAGGACCGTGTGTGCATGGTCGCGCTGACGCTCGCCGACGGCGACGAGATCCTCGCCCGGCACCTCGTCGACGAGATCATCTCGGGTCGTTTCCAGCCGGCCACCCCGACCTTCCTCAACTCGGGCAAGAAGCAGCGCGGCGAGCCCGTCTCGTGCTTTCCCGCCGGTACGCTCATCGACACGATCGACGGGCAGCGGGCTATCGAGACCCTGCAGGCGGGGGATCTGGTCCTGTCGCACGACGGGGCGTACCACGCGGTCGAGGAGCTGATCGAGAACACGAATGATCAAGCCTTGGTGTCGATTTCGCACTTCGGGCACAAAGAGCCGATTCGGTGCACTCCGGAGCATCCTATCCTGGTGTGGACCGAGCGTGATGTCGAGACCTTGATCGACGGCGATGGAGCGGATCCCTTCAACGGTTTCGTATGGCTCGCTGCCCAGGACGTGCGCCCGACCGACTTCATTGTCACCGCGGCGCCGTTGGGTGAGCGCGACAAGCGCGTTTTCGACCTCATGGACCATGTTGGTAATGGACTGTACGAAGAGGTCGATGGTCTGATTCGTAAGGTGAACGTTGATGCCAAGCATCGGAACAAGCAGCGTCACAGTCAGCGCTTCGTCGGTGTCAACCGATACGTCGAGGAATCGTACGAGTTCGGACTGATTCTCGGCTGGTATGTTGCCGAGGGCTACGTATCCAAGCGTGCGGGTGTCGACGGTGTGCAACCCAATGGTGTTCACTTCACTCTCGGTGCACACGAGGTCGAGTACCAGGCAGATCTGGCGGCGGCGTTCAAGCAAGTATTCGGCGTCGAACTCTCTCAGTCCACCAACCAGTCGGACCACTCGACCAAGATGGGTTGCAACAGCAAGGTGGTGGCGTCATTGCTGCTGTCGCTTGCCGGGACCGGTTACAGTACGAAACGCCTGACGCGCGATGTCATGACTGCCGATGAAGAGTTTCAGCGCGGTCTGCTTGCGGGCTTGTTCAGGGGCGACGGCTGCAGCACCAATGGCGGCATGATCCTCGATCTCGTCAATCCGGAACTGGTGGATCAGGTGCAGTTGATCCTGCGCCGCCTGGGCATCGTGTCGGTTGTTCGCCAGTACATCAACCAGGCGGGCAATGTGACGGGCCATGTGTTCGTCCCCGGGGTGCCCGGTACCAACGAAGACTTCATCTTCGACGTCGGCAAGAACCTGCACAACTATGTCGGGCGGAAGGGCGCCAAGCGCACGACCTATCAGGTGGCGCACGGGCGTCATGTCTACGGAATCCGTGAGATCGCGAAGACCGACGAGACGCCGAGCAAGGTGTACAACCTGCACGTCGAGGGCACACATACCTATACGATTCGCGGCGCTGTGGTGCACAATTGCTTCCTGCTCCGCATCGAGGACAACATGGAGTCGATCGGCCGCTCCATCAACTCCGCACTGCAGCTGTCCAAGCGCGGTGGCGGTGTCGCCTTGCTGCTCAGCAACATTCGTGAGCACGGCGCTCCGATCAAGAAGATCGAGAACCAGTCCTCCGGCGTCATCCCGATCATGAAGCTGCTCGAGGACTCCTTCTCCTACGCCAACCAGCTCGGTGCCCGTCAGGGTGCCGGTGCGGTCTACCTGCACGCGCACCACCCCGACATCTACCGCTTCCTCGACACCAAGCGCGAGAACGCCGACGAGAAGATCCGCATCAAGACCCTCTCGCTGGGCGTCGTCATCCCCGACATCACCTTCGAGCTGGCGAAGAAGAACGAGGACATGTACCTGTTCTCGCCGTACGACGTCGAGCGCGTCTACGGCAAGCCCTTCGCCGACATCGACGTCACCGAGAAGTACTACGAGATGGTCGACGACAAGCGCATCCGCAAGTCGAAGATCAAGGCGCGCGAGTTCTTCCAGACCGTCGCCGAGCTGCAGTTCGAGTCGGGCTACCCCTACGTCATGTTCGAGGACACGGTGAACCGGGCCAACCCGATCGCCGGCAAGATCACGCACTCGAACCTGTGCTCGGAGATCCTGCAGGTCTCGACTCCCTCGGAGTTCAACGACGACCTGTCCTACAGTCATGTAGGCAAGGACATCTCGTGCAACCTCGGCTCGCTGAACATCGCGAAGACGATGGACTCGCCCGACTTCGCGCAGACCATCGAGGTCGCCATCCGCGGCCTGACGGCCGTCTCCGACCAGACGACGATCTCGTCGGTGCCGTCGATCGAGCGGGGCAACAACGAATCCCACGCCATCGGCCTCGGCCAGATGAACCTGCACGGCTTCCTCGCCCGCGAGCACATCTTCTACGGGTCCGAAGAAGGCGTCGACTTCACGAACATCTACTTCTACACCGTGCTGTTCCACGCCCTGCGTGCGTCGAACAAGATCGCGATCGAGCGCGGCTCGTACTTCAAGGGCTTCCCGGAGTCGAAGTACGCCTCGGGTGAGTTCTTCGACAAGTACACCGATCAGGTGTGGGAGCCGGCCACCGAGCGGGTCCGTCAGCTGTTCGCCGAGTCGGACATCGCGATCCCCACGCAGCAGGACTGGCGCGAGCTGAAGGAGTCCGTGCAGAAGCACGGCATCTACAACCAGAACCTGCAGGCGGTTCCGCCCACCGGTTCGATCTCGTACATCAACCACTCGACGAGCTCGATCCACCCGGTCGCGTCGAAGATCGAGATCCGCAAGGAGGGCAAGATCGGGCGTGTCTACTACCCGGCGCCCTACATGACGAACGAGAATCTCGAGTACTTCCAGGATGCCTACGAGATCGGCTACGAGAAGATCATCGACACCTACGCTGCCGCGACGCAGCACGTCGACCAGGGGCTGTCGCTGACGCTGTTCTTCAAGGACACCGTCACCACCCGCGACGTGAACAAGGCCCAGATCTACGCGTGGCGCAAGGGAATCAAGACCCTGTACTACATCCGCCTGCGGCAGATGGCGCTCGAGGGCACCGAGGTGGAGGGTTGCGTCTCCTGCATGTTGTGACCCTGCTCCACGACAGTCTTTGCATCAGCACACAATTCAGGTAGGTAACCGATGACTGCAGCAGCACACTCGCCGGCCGACGGCGTGCGCGTCAAACTCATCGATCGCGTCTCCGCGATCAACTGGAACCGCGTCCCCGACGACAAGGACGCCGAGGTCTGGGATCGTCTCACCGGCAACTTCTGGCTCCCGGAGAAGGTGCCGGTCTCCAACGACATCCAGTCGTGGGGCACGCTCACCGAGTACGAGCAGGAACTGACGATGCGGGTCTTCACGGGCCTGACGCTGCTCGACACCATCCAGGGCACGGTCGGCGCGGTCTCGCTCATCCCCGATGCGGTGACCCCGCACGAGGAAGCGGTGCTGACGAACATCGCGTTCATGGAGTCGGTGCATGCGAAGAGCTACTCGCAGATCTTCTCGACGCTGTGCTCGAGCCGCCAGATCGACGACGCCTTCCGCTGGTCGGAGGAGAACGAGCACCTGCAGCGCAAGGCGCAGATCATCCTCGACTACTACAAGGGCGACGACCCGCTCAAGCGCAAGGCCGCCTCGACGCTGCTCGAGTCGTTCCTGTTCTACTCGGGCTTCTACCTGCCGATGTACTGGTCGTCGCGGGCCAAGCTCACCAACACCGCCGACATGATCCGCCTGATCATTCGCGACGAGGCCGTCCACGGCTACTACATCGGCTACAAGTACCAGCGCGGGCTCGAGACGATCACGCAGGCCGAGCGCGACGAGCTCAAGGACTGGGTCTTCGAACTGCTCTTCGAGCTGTACGACAACGAGACCCACTACACGGCCGACCTCTACGACCAGGTCGGGCTCACCGAGGACGTCAAGAAGTTCCTGCGCTACAACGCGAACAAGGCGCTGATGAACCTCGGTTACGAGGCGCTGTTCCCGAAGGACGAGACGGACGTCAACCCGGCCATCCTGTCGGCGTTGTCGCCGAACGCCGACGAGAACCACGACTTCTTCTCGGGCTCCGGCAGCTCCTACGTGATCGGCAAGGCCGTCGTCACAGAAGACGACGACTGGGACTTCTGACGTAGACGTTCTCTGTCACCGGCCCGAACGCATCGATCCCGTACACCGGCGCAGCAGCGCCCGTGTGCGGGATCGCGTGCTTTTCGCGGCCCGGCCCGTCCCCGATAGCATCGCTCCTCGTGACCGAGACAAGAGAAGCGTCGGGCTCGCCTCGGCCGGTGACAATCGAACGCGTGCCGTCGGGCGGGCGGGCAGTCGAGCAGCGGACCCGTCTGTGGGCGGTGCTCGCCGCCGTCGTGGGGATCGTCGCATCCATCGCGATGCCGTTCCTGCCCGTGACGCAGACCACTGCGACCATCGACTGGCCGCAGAGCGAGAGCAACGCAGGCATCTCGGCGCCGTTGGTGTCCTACGCACCGGTCGATCTCGACGCCACGATCGAGTGCCGGTCCGTGCGCGACGCGCTGCCGGACGGCGGCACCGTCTTCTCCACACTTCCCGCAGGAGCTCCCGACCGTGAACGCTACGGGCTGATCGCCCGTGTCCGGCCGGCCGGTGACGACGGGCCGGCGGTGTTCGAGGTGATCTCCCGCAACACACTGCTCGCCTCCGCGCCGGTGGACGACCTGGCCGGGGACTGCTCGGTCACCCTGTCCTCGAACTCGGAACGCACCGTCGCCACGATCACCGGCTCGGCCGCGGCGTCAGGGGAGCGGACCTTCGACCGAGACCTGCGGCCCCAGCTCGTCGGCATCTTCACCGACCTGCCCGGTCCCGCACTCGACGGTGTCTCGGTCACCGCGACCGTCGACACCCGCTTCACGACGTCTCCGACGGTGCTGAAGATCGTCGCGATGATCGTCGCGGTGGTCGCCACGGCACTGGCGTTGTGGACGCTGGCCCGGCTCGACCGCGCCGACGGTCGTCGCCACCGCCGCCTGTTGCCGGCGTCGTGGTGGTCGTTCACCCGCATCGACGCGCTGGTCGTCGGAACGCTGCTCGTCTGGCACGTCATCGGGGCGAACACCGCCGACGACGGTTACCAGCTCGGAATGGCTCGCGCCGCGGGCGCGGCCGGGTACATGGCGAACTACTTCCGGTGGTTCGGTGTGCCCGAGGCACCCTTCGGCACTCCCTTCTACGACGTCCTCGCCCTGATGACCCAGGTCTCGACGGCGAGCGTCTGGATGCGGCTACCGGCACTGACCGCCGGAATCCTGTGCTGGTGGGTGCTCAGCCGCGAGGTCGCTCCGCGTCTCGGCGTCGCGCTACGCCGCAACCGGCTGCCGCTGTGGACCGGGGCGCTGGTCTTCCTGGCGTTCTGGCTGCCGCTCAACAACGGACTGCGCCCGGAACCGATCGTCGCGACGGGCGTCGTGCTCACCTGGTGCTCGGTCGAACGCGCGATCGCCACCCGGCGTCTGCTGCCCGCGGCGGCCGCGATCCTCGTCGCCGCGCTCACCGTGACCGCGGGACCGTCGGGCATCATCTGTTTCGCCGCGCTGATCGCCGGTGCCCGCCCGATCGCCCGCATCCTCCATCGGCGGGCGCAGACCCTGGGATGGCTGCCCGTTCTCGCGCCGATGATCGCGACCGGACTGGTGATCCTGGTGTCGGTCTTCGCCGACCAGACCCTCGCGGCGGTGCTGGAGATGCAGCACGTGCACGGCGTCGGCCCGAACGTGCCGTGGTTCCAGGAGTATCTGCGCTACCAGTACCTGCTGCAGATCACCGTGGACGGCTCGCTGGCCCGCAGGTTCGCGGTCTTCACCCTGGTGCTGTGCCTGGCGGTGGCGATCGTGGCGATGCTGCGCCGCGGTGGACACATCCCCGGCACCGCGCAGGGACCGTCCCGCCGCATCGTCGGCATCACCCTCGGCGCGCTGGTGCTGATGATGTTCGCGCCGACGAAGTGGACCCACCACTTCGGTATCTACGCCGGTCTGGCCGCCGCGGTGGCGATGCTCGCCGCCGTGGCCACCGGCCCTGCGGTGTTGCGTTCGCGACGCAACCGCGCCCTGTTCGCCGCGGCGGTGTCGTTCGTGGTGACCATGTCGTTCATCGGCCCCAACGGCTGGTGGTACGTCTCGAGCTACGGGGTCCCGTGGTGGGACAAGCCGCCGTCGGTCGCCGGATTCGGTTTCTCCACCGTCTTCTTCGCCGTGACGGTCGTCGCATTGCTGCTGGCCGCGTGGTGGCACATCCACCCCGTCGCCTCCACCCGCACCGACACCCCGTCGCGGTTGTGGGCGGTGCCGCCGTTGACCGTCGCCGCCGCGGTGATGGTGCTGTTCGAGGTGCTGTCACTGGCCAAGGGCGCGATCTCGCAGTACCCGGGCTATTCGGTGGCACGGTCCAACGTCGACACGCTCACCGGCAACTCGTGTGCGCTCGCGAACGACGTGCTGCTCGAAACGGATCCGAACGCCTCGGTGCTCACCCCCATCGGCGCCGACGCGGCCTCCGCTCTCGATGCCGGGGGAGGGGACGGGTTCACGCCGGGTGGTGTCGCGCTCGATCTGACCCCGGACGACGACTCGGCCTCGGCCGGCACCGCCAACACCGTCGACACGAACGACGACCAGAGCTCGACCGGCGGTACCGGTGGCACCGGCGGCGGTACCGGCAGAGTCGGAATCAACGGCAGCACCGTCGCATTGCCGTTCGGCCTCGATCCGGTGACCACGCCGGTGCTGGGCAGCCACGGATCGTCCCTCGGCGACGTCACGAGCGCCTGGTTCCGGCTGCCCGAGCCCGACGCGACCGGATCGCGTGGGGATCTCGTCACGATCGCCGCGGCCGGCCGGATCTTCTCCGTCGACGCCGACGGCACCGAAACCTACGGTCAGCGACTCGAACTCGAATACGGAACCACCGCTGCCGACGGCCGCGTGACCGCGCTGGGACGGGCGCTGCCGATCGACATCGGTCCGTCGCCCTCGTGGAGGAATCTGCGTGTCCCGATGGACACGCTGCCGGCCGAGGTCGACGCGGTGCGGATCGTCGCCTCCGACAACGATCTCGCGCCCGAACAGTGGCTGGCGTTCACCCCGCCGCGCGTGCCGCAGACGCAGACTTTGCAGCAGGTCGTCGGGAGCGACACACCGGTCCTGCTGGACTGGGCTGTCGGTCTCAATTTCCCGTGCCAGCGGCAGATGGTGCACCGCAACGGCATCGCCGAGATCCCCGAGTACCGGATCCTGCCGGACCGGATCGGTGCTATCTCCACGGATCTGTGGCAGGACCACAACGGTGGCGGTCCTCTCGGCTGGACCGACCAGCTGTTGCGGGCCCGCACGATCCCGTCGTATCTCGATCACGACTGGGACCGCGACTGGGGAGCGATCGAGCAGTACACACCGATCGATCCGTCGACGGAGACCGCGGAACTCGACACCGCCACGGTCACGCGCAGCGGTCTGTGGAGCCCGGGTCCGATCAACACTGCCTACTGACGGAACCAGGCCTCCGCACGCCCGGCGAGGGCCTTCCCGAGCCGCAGACGCGACGTCTCGGTGAGTGGCTCGGGGAGGTCGTCCGGCACGAACCACGCCACCTCGAGGTTCTCGTCGTCGGCGACGCGTGCGTCCCCGCCGGTCGCGCGGAGCAGGAAGCACACGTCGAGGTACTGCGCGACGTCGCCGTTGGGATAGGTGATGGGTGCGGTGACGTCGACGCTCGTCAGCCGCACGATCTCGGCGGCGACACCCGTCTCCTCGAGCACCTCCCGGACTGCGGCGACAGCCGGTTCCTCGCCGGGTTCGAGGATGCCGGACACCACGGCCCACATGCCGTTGTCGGCGCGGCGGGTGAGCAGGACGCGGTCGTCGTCGTCCGTGACTATCGCGCTCACCCCCGGCAGCCACAGGGGTGCGGTTCCTACGTGTGAGCGGAGCTGGACGACGAAATCGGGTATCGGCACGCCCTCGTTTCTATACCGGCAGGCGTGCTGCCGCCGGTCGAGCCGGCGATCAGTTCGAATATCCGTTGAGGGTGTGCGTCAGGTCGGTGAGGATCGCCCGCGCGGCGACCGGTCCGGGGGTCGACCACACGTCGTCGGTCACGGAGAACAGACGGTTGTCGCGCACGGCCCCGAGGTCGAGCCACTCGTCGGTCTGCATGTAGTCCTTGCCGGCCTCGAGCCCGTCCTCACCGGCGAAACGGACGAAGATCACATCGCCGTCCGCCGGGGCAGGGTCCTCCGTGTCGACGGCCTGCCACGGTTGTCCGTCGACGACCGCGAACCGCTGGGCCGGGGGCCGGGCAGCGCCGACGTCGCCGAGCACCTGCCCCGCGAACGACGCGGTGCCCTCCACGGTCGGGCCGTCGGCCGTGAACCGGACGATCGACGCCTGCGTCTGGGACGACACGAGCTCGCGGCCCAGATCGCGCGCGGCCGTCGCGTAGTCGTCGAGCACGCGACGTGCGGCCTCCGTGCGCCCGAGCGCCTCACCGACCCGGACGAACTGTTCCCTCCAGAAGACGGGATCGGACCCGACCAGCACGGTGGGTGCGATGCCGCTGAGGGAGGCGTAGACGTCCGGGGCGGTGGAGGAGCCGAGGATCATATCCGGCTGTGCGCGCTCGATCGCCGCGACGTCCGGGTTGCCCGCGGCACCCACGGGCGGGAGTTCGCCGATCCCGTGACCGAGATATTCCGGCCGGCCGGTGAGCTCGGCGCTCGCTCCCACGACGCGCTCCCACAGCCCCAGGGCGCACACCGCGTCGAGCGCCGCGGGGTCGAGGACGACGATCCGCTGCGGGTCGGCGGGCACATCCGACCGGCCTGCGGTGTGCAGGACCGGCCGGGTGCCGGTGGTGGGCTGTCCCGGATCGAGCGGAGAGGGGAGTGCGCACGCGGTCGACGTGTCCCGGTCGATGCCCACGACCGACGCACCGGCGATGCGGGTCGTGGTGCGCACGATCTCCGATGCGTCGTCGTCGGGAGGTGTGGAGCATCCGGCCAGGGCTGTCGTCACCGCAGCGACGGCTGCGACGAGCACTGCTCGTGACCGGTGCACGGAAAACACGTCGGACCAACTCCTGTAGGACGCTGCTCGGATCGGACGGCTCAGGCTATCCGGTCGTGTGACGGTCGACGCCGAAGGTGTCCGCGAGGTCGTCGAGGATGCGGTGCGCACCCTGGATGCTCACCGGCATCATCCACACGCTGTCGTCGACCTCGACCTTCCGTCCCTGCAGGTTCTCCCACAACGGATTGGTGACGAAGGGTTCGGCCGCCGCCTGCGCCTTGCCGTCGCCGAGGTCGTAGGTGGTGACGAAGATGACGTCCGCCTCGGCCTCGGTGATCAGTTCGGGGCTGATGGCGTTCATGATGCTCGACGGATCCGACGGATCGGGACCCTGGCTCGCGGGGCGGGCGAGACCGGCGTCCTCGAGCACGATGCCGCTGAACGAGGTGGTGCGGTACAGCCGGGCCGTCGGTTCACCGGCGAAGCGGACGATCGAGATCGTCGGGTTGCCGGCCTTTTCGTTGATGTCCGCACCGATGGCCGCGGCGCGCTCCTCGTACTCGGAGATCTTCTGCTCGGCGAGGTCCTCCTTGCCGATGGCCTGCGCGACGAGGCGGATGTTGTCCTTCCACGTCGGTCCGGTCGACTGGGAGAAGACGGTCGGGGCGATGGCGGACAGTTCCTCGTAGTTCTCTCCGTCGCGCACCTCCGCCGAGAGGATGAGGTCGGGTTCGAGCGCGGCCACCTGTTCGAGGCTCACGTCCGCGGTCTTGCCGACGGACACGGCGTCGGTCGCGTGCTGCCGCGAGTCGCCGAGATAGTCGGGGAACTCGTCGGTGCGGTAGTCGACGTACCCGACGAGAGGTGCCTCGAGGAGAAGCACGGCGTCGGAATAGCTCGTGTCGAGCGCGACGATGCGGGTCGGCTCGCTCTCGATCGTGGTGGAACCGCGGAAGTGTTCGACGGTCCGGGGGAAGCCGGCGGCCGAGTCGGACGCGGTGTCGGTGGTCGCGTCGTCGGAGGTGTCGGCCGAACTGCAGCCGGCGACGAGGAGTCCGGCGGTCAGCAGTGCTGCCGCGAACCGGGCTGGTCGGGAGGAGAGAACAGGCACGGGTCGTCCTTCTGTGATTGCGGGGGGAAGTGCACCCTAACCCGTGCTGTTCGCGCGTGGTGGGGTCACCTGCTGTCGCCCTGCGTGTGAAGTGCAGCACAAAATCCGATTGTGGTTGTCCGCTCCGCTCCAGGTAGCCTCGCGAGTCGAGTACGACAGTGAGTAGGACCCGGAGGGCGACCGTTTCGGGCAGGGTCTACGATTCGATGAGCGCAAGCCAGAGACCGTTCGCCTCCAGCCCGAGGTCGAGCGCGCATTCAGGAGGATTAGTGACTGCCGTAGCGCCCCAGCCAGTCCCAGAGATAGCTGCAGCAAGGCCGTACCCGCCGCGGCAGGGACCCAAGGGTTCGTTCATCTACAAGATGATCACGACCACAGATCCCAAGATGTTGGGGATCATGTACATGGTCACCTCGTTCGCCTTCTTCCTCATCGGCGGCCTGATGGCCCTGCTGATGCGCACCGAGCTCGCGGTCCCCGGCCTGCAGTTCCTGTCGAACGAGCAGTTCAACCAGCTGTTCACCATGCACGGCACGATCATGCTGCTGATGTACGCGACGCCGGTCGTGTTCGCCTTCGCGAACTACATCCTGCCGCTGCAGATCGGCGCCCCCGACGTCGCCTTCCCGCGCCTGAACGCCTTCAGCTACTGGCTGTACCTGTTCGGCGCGACGATCGTCATGCTCGGCTTCGTCACCCCCGGCGGTGCCGCGGACTTCGGTTGGACGGCGTACACGCCGCTCACCAGTGAGATCCACTCCCCGGGTGTCGGTGCCGACTTCTGGATCCTCGGCCTCGGCGTGATGGGTCTGGGCACCATCCTCGGTGGCGTCAACTTCATCACCACCGTGGTGTGCATGCGTGCACCGGGCATGACCATGTTCCGGATGCCGATCTTCACCTGGAACATCCTGATCACCAGCCTGCTGATCCTGCTCGTGTTCCCGCTGCTGACCGCCGCCTTCATGGGCCTGTTCGTCGACCGTCACCTCGGTGGCCACATCTACGACCCCGCCACCGGCGGTGTGCTCCTGTGGCAGCACCTGTTCTGGTTCTTCGGTCACCCCGAGGTGTACGTCATCGCGCTGCCGTTCTTCGGCATCGTCTCGGAGATCTTCCCGGTCTTCTCCCGCAAGCCGATCTTCGGTTACACCGGTCTTGTCTACGCCACGATGGCCATCGCGGCGCTGTCCATCGCCGTGTGGGCGCACCACATGTACGCCACCGGCGCCGTGCTGCTGCCGTACTTCTCGTTCATGACCTTCCTGATCGCCGTCCCGACCGGTGTGAAGTTCTTCAACTGGATCGGCACGCTGTGGAAGGGCCAGATCACCTTCGAATCGCCGATGCTGTTCTCGGTCGGCTTCATCGTGACCTTCCTCTTCGGTGGCCTGACCGGTGTCATCCTCGCGAGCCCGCCGCTGGACTTCCACCTGCACGACTCGTACTTCGTGGTCGCGCACTTCCACTACGTGCTCTTCGGCACCATCGTGTTCGCGACCTACGCCGGCATCTACTTCTGGTTCCCGAAGATGACCGGACGCATGCTCGACGAGCAGCTCGGCCGCTGGCACTTCTGGCTGACCTTCATCGGCTTCCACACCACCTTCCTGGTACAGCACTGGCTCGGTAACGAGGGCATGCCCCGTCGCTACGCCGACTACCTGCCGTCCGACGGGTTCACCACCCTGAACACGATCTCCACCATCGGTGCGTTCGTGCTCGGTGCCTCGACGCTGCCGTTCCTGTGGAACGTCTTCAAGAGCTACCGCTACGGCCAGGTCGTCACGGTCGACGACCCGTGGGGTTACGGCAACTCGCTCGAATGGGCCACCAGCTGCCCGCCCCCGCGGCACAACTTCACCGAGCTGCCGCGGATCCGCTCGGAGCGTCCCGCCTTCGAGCTGCACTACCCGCACATGGTCGAGAAGATGCGCGCCGAAGCGCACGTCGGCCCGGGCAGCGACAAGCACAACGTCAACGTCCTCGAGGGTGCCGACCGTACCCCCGGCGACCATCCGCGCGCCTGAGCGCAGATCGACGATCGACCGAAGCCCCACCCGTTCACCGGGTGGGGCTTCGGCCTTTCCGTGGGTCCGGACCCGCGAACGGGAGCGGCGGTTCGCCCTGCAACAATGAACGAGCGAGCCGGTACGCGCGTGCGTCCGTGTGTACCTCGACAGACAAGCGATCGGAGACGTAGTGGCGTCTGACAGCACGGTGCTGGTGACCGTGACCGGACCTGACCATCCCGGCGTGACCTCGGTGCTCTTCGCAGCGCTGACGCGGCACGACGTCGACCTCCTCGATGTGGAACAGGTCGTGATCCGTGGCCGGCTCACCCTCGGTGTCCTCCTCGTCTGCCCGACCGATGTCGAAGCGATGCAGGACGAGGTCGAGTCCGCGATGGCCACCATCGGCATGCACGCCGACGTCCAGATCGGTGCCGAGCGCGGCGCCCGCACCGTCTCGACCCACGCCGTCGTCGTGCTGGGCAGCCCGGTCAGTGCCAAGGCGCTGCGATCGGTGGGCCGCACCCTCGCGGCCCAGGGCGCGAACATCGATTCGATCCGCGGCATCGCCGACTACCCGCTCACCGGCCTCGAGCTGATGATCACCGCGCCCGACACCAGCGTCGAGGCCGACGCCGCGCTGCGGCACGCCCTCGTCGAACTCGCCGCGGTCCTCGACGTCGACATCGCGGTGGAGCGCGGCGGTCTCGCCCGTCGTTCCAAGCGCCTGATCGTCTTCGACGTCGACTCCACGCTCATCCAGGGCGAGGTCATCGAGATGCTCGCCGCGCACGCCGGTGTCGAGGACAAGGTCCGCGAGGTCACCGAGGCTGCGATGCGCGGTGAGATCGACTTCGCGCAGTCCCTCGAACAACGCGTCGCGACCCTCGCGGGTCTGCCGGCGACCGTCATCGACGAGGTCGCCGAGCAGCTCGAACTCACTCCCGGTGCCCGCACCACGATCCGGACGTTGCGTCGGCTCGGCTTCCGCTGCGGCGTCGTCTCGGGCGGCTTCCGCCAGGTGATCGACCCGCTCGCACACGAACTCGAACTCGACTTCGTCCGCGCCAACACGCTCGAGATCGTCGACGGCAAGCTCACCGGGCGAGTGGTCGGCGACATCGTCGACCGCGCCGCCAAGGCACGCGCCCTCCGCGAGTTCGCCGACGAGGCGGGCGTGCCGGTCGAGCAGACCGTCGCGGTCGGCGACGGTGCCAACGACATCGACATGCTCTCGGCCGCGGGCCTGGGCGTCGCGTTCAACGCCAAGCCGGCCTTGCGCGAGGTCGCCGACACCGCCCTGTCGTATCCCTACCTCGATGCGGTGCTCTTCGTCCTCGGCGTCACCCGCGAGGAGATCGAGGCGGCCGACCGCGTCGACGGAACCCTGCGCCGCGTCCCGATCGACGGCAGTGTCTGAGCTGGACCCCGACTTCGCGGACACGGCGCCCGAGCCGGTCTTCGAGGCCGCACCCGATCGGGTCTTCGACCCGGCCTCGGATCCGGGTTTCGCCGAGCGCCACGGCGTACTCACCCGCGGTTACGGGCACCGGCCCGACCCGGAGGATCCGGCGAAGGTGCAGGCGATGCCGATCGTGCTGCACATCCCCAAGGTCGATCCACCCGCCCGCAGTGCGGTGCTCGAAGCCGCCGCGATGGCCACCGTGGCACTGTGTTTCGACCCGCGGGTCGGTCCCGGCCCGGACGGCGAACCCGGTCCGTGGCAGGAACCCTTCCTCGCATGGAACGACGCGCGGATCCGGAAGGTCGCCCGCCGCGCCCGCGGAGCGCACTGGCGTGCCGCGCAGGACGTCGACGGAGTCACCGTCGACCACGCCGGTGCCCAGGCCCGGGCGTTCGTGCCCGGCCCGGTGGGGGAACTGGACCCGCGCATCTCCCGCCTGCAGATCGGTGGCACCGACCTGCCCCACGACGATCCGCCCCCACCGGCGGACGGCGTTCCGGTCCTCTGGGTGCAGAAGGACCTCGAGATGACCGTCGGCAAGGCGGCCGCGCAGGTCGGTCACGCCGCGATGCTGTTCGCGGGGGCACTGGACGTCGACACCGCACGCGCCTGGGCTTCCGACGGATTCCCGTGTGCCGTCCGCGATGCGGACGAGGCCACCTGGCGCGAGCTGCTCGCCCGCGTGGAAGCCGGCACGGCCGTCGCGGTCCGCGACGCGGGCTTCACCGAGGTGGCCCCGGGTTCGATCACCGTGATCGCGGTGCCCGGCACGGTCGACGAACGAGCCTGACCTCCACCGGCGTCGTGCCGCCGTGGATCATCCTTGCTCGATGGGTCCGTCGTCCGCGATCCAGAAGATCAGCACCGTCGGACCGTCGACCGGGTACGAACTTCCCACCCGCATCGGGGAGGTGTCCGCGGGCCTGCCGTCGGGGGCACTCGAATCGAAGACGCACACGATGTTGCCGCGATACCACTCGGGTCCGGCGAGGGTCACCGTGGCGGCGTCGCCCGAATGCAGAACGAACAGCCCGCTGCTGTCCTCGAGAGTGACGCCGGTGCGGGTCACGGTGCCGAGTTGCGAGCCGTCGACCCAGCCCTGCAGCGTGCGGCGACTGTCGTCCTGCCACGCATCCTCGTCGAGTTCGATCCCCTCGATGCCGAACCACACGAGATCGGGATAACCCACGGACCGGGCGCGGCCCTCGAAGAAGCGTCGCTGCCGCAGCACCGGGACGCGCGTGCGCAGGCGGAGCAGTTCGCGCACGTAATCCGTTCGCGCACGGTCGGCGTGCTCCCAGTCCAGCGGCCAGGCGTCGCGGACGGGGACGTCCTCGGGGACGCAGTAGGCGTTGTTGTTGCCGTTCTGCGTGTGCCCGAACTCGTCGCCGGCGAGCAGCATCGGTGTGCCCGTCGACAACAGCAGCGTCGCGAGCATCGCCCGGATGTGCCGGTCGCGGGCGGCGAGGATCTCCGGATCGTCGGTCGGCCCTTCGACCCCGTGGTTCACCGACTCGTTGTTGTTCGACCCGTCCCGGCCCTCCTCACCGTTCTCGTCGTTGTGCTTGCGCTCGTACGAGACCGCATCGGCGAGGGTGAAACCGTCGTGGGCGGTGACGAAGTTGACCGACATCCACGGCTGCCGGATGTTCCTGTCGTAGAGGTCCTCCGAACCGGTGAGCCGCGACGCCATCTCGCGGATCCCGGAACGTCCCGCCCAGTAGCGGCGGACCGTGTCGCGGTAGCGGTCGTTCCATTCGGCCCATTGCGCGCCGAAGTTCCCGAGCTGGTAACCGTGTGCGGTGGCGTCCCACGGTTCGGCGACGAGCTTGACGTCGCAGAGGACGGGATCGGTGACGATCGCGGTGAGCAGTGCCGCTCGCGGATCGAAGGCCCCACCGCGAGGACGGGCCAGCGCACTGGCGAGGTCGAAGCGGAAGCCGTCCACCCCCATCACGTCCGCCCAGTACCGGAGGCTGTCGCACACCATCCGCACGACGATCGGTGAGGACGCGTCGAGGGTGTTGCCGCACCCCGTCAGGTCGATGTCCCGTCCGTGCGCGTCGAGCAGGTAGTAGCCGGGCGCGTCGAGACCGCGCCAGGACAGACTCGGACCGTCGACCGATGCTTCGCACGTGTGGTTGTAGACGACGTCGAGCAGCACCTCGAGCCCGGCGCTGTGGAAGGCGTCGACCATCGTTCGGAACTCGGCGATCTCGTTGCCGGGCGTGACGGCGTAGGCGGGATGCGGCGCGAAGTACGAGGCGGTCGAATAGCCCCAGTGGTTGCGCATCCCCCGCGCACGCACCGATGGCTCGGTCACGAAGGCCTGCACGGGGAGCAGTTCGACCGTCGTCACTCCCAGCCCCACCAGGTGGTCGATCACCGACCGGTGGGCGAGTCCGAGATAGGTGCCGCGCAGTTCCGGCGGCACGAGCGGGTGACGGGCCGTGTACGAACCGACGTGCAGTTCGTAGACGACGGTGTTCTCCCACGGCACGCGGGGTTTGTCGTGCATGGGCGTCAGGACGGGGGTCACCACCGACAGAGGTGTGTGGCCGAGCGAGTCGGTGCTCGACATCGCACCGAACGGGTCACCCTGGTGGGGGATCAGCCGGTCCGGATCACCGACGTCGCCGACGATCCGGCGGGCCCACGGGTCGAGCAGGATCTTGTGCGGATTGGTACGCAACCCCCACTGCGGTTGCCACGGCCCGTAGGCGCGGTAGCCGTACCGTTGCCCGGCGCCGACGCCGGGGACCACCCCGTGCCAGACCCCGTAGGTGCGGTCGGGCAGGTCCACGCGGTGTTCGTTCCCGTCGTCGTCGACGAGGCAGACCTGGACGCGGTCGCTGTGCGGGGCGTGGACGGCGAAGCGTGTCCCACCGTCGACCGGGGTGGGGCCGAGCGGGAAGGCGGCCCGGTCGGGGAGCGCGACCGAGCCGGACACGACAGCAGATTCGGATGCGGAGGACGACACGGGAACCGATCCTGCCGCGTTTCGGGCTCGGGCGTAAGAGAAGATGGTCCGCGTGGCACAACCTGATCCCGATTTGCTCATCGAATTCGACGACGTAGTGGTCCGACGCGGCGGGAACGTCCTCGTCGGTCCCGTGACCTGGAAGGTGGAACTCGACGAACGTTGGGTGGTTCTCGGACCCAACGGGGCAGGAAAGACCTCGCTGCTGCGGGTCGCGGCAGCCGAGACGTTCCCCACCTCCGGCACCGCGCACGTCCTCGCGGAGACGTTCGGAAAGACGGATCTGTCCGAACTACGACCCCGGATCGGATTGTCCTCCGCGGCCCTGGCCAACCGGGTGCCGAACGACGAGAAGGTCACCGATCTCGTGCTCTCCGCGGGCTACGGCGTGCTGGGCCGGTGGCGCGAGCAGTACGACGACATCGACACGAGCCGCGCGGTGGAGATGCTCGAGAGCCTCGGCGCGGAACATCTCGCCGACCGTCTGTACGGGACGCTGTCGGAGGGCGAACGCAAGCGTGCGCTCATCGCCCGGGCGCTCATGACCGACCCCGAACTGCTGCTGCTCGACGAGCCCGCGGCCGGTCTGGACCTCGGCGGTCGCGAGGAACTCGTGGCCCGGCTCGGGACGCTCGCGGCCGACCCGGATGCCCCGGCGATCGTGCTCGTCACCCATCACGTGGAGGAGATCCCGCCGGGCTTCACGCACGCGCTGCTCCTGAAGGAGGGCGGTGTGGTCGCCCAGGGCCTGCTCGACGACGTGATCACCGCCGAGAACCTCAGCGCGGCGTTCAGTCAGTCCATCTCGCTCGACAAGGTCGACGACCGGTTCTTCGCCCGCCGCACCCGCCAGGCGGGACGGCACCGCCGGTGACTCCGGGTCGGGTGGTGCCGGGACCGATCGGTTAGGTTGAGGCCATGGCCAACAATCGCTCGGCATCCACCTTCGATCCCACCGCGGTACCCATCCGCGACGCGTCCACCGTGATGCTCGTGCGGGACTCTGCGCGCGGCGTCGAGGTGTTCCTGCAGCGTCGTGTCGTCGGCATGGACTTCGCCGGCGGCATGACCGTCTTCCCCGGCGGCGGTGTCGACACTTCCGACACCGACGCCGAGGTGCGGTGGACCGGACCGGACGTGACCTGGTGGGCCGAGCGGTTCGGTATCGGCGAGGCGCAGGCCCGTGCACTGGTGCTCGCGGCCGTGCGCGAGACCTTCGAGGAGTGTGGCGTGCTGCTCGCCGGACCCACCGAGGATTCGGTGGTGGCCGACACCGGTGACTACGCGGAGGCGCGTCGTCTGCTGGAAGCGCGCGAGTTGTCCTTCGGCGACTTCCTGGAGAAGGAACAGTTGGTGCTGCGCGCCGACCTGCTGCGTCCCCACGCGAACTGGATCACTCCGCTGGGGGAGCGGCGCCGCTACGATACGCGGTTCTTCGTCGCCGCGGTACCGGAAGGACAGCGGGCCGACGGCAACACCAGCGAGACCGATCTGGTGCAGTGGCAGACCGCGGAGGAGGCCCTCGCCGACTGGCGGTCGGGCCGGTGCATCCTGCTCCCGCCCACGTGGAGTCAGCTGTCGATCCTGTCGGGCTTCGCCACGGTCGCCGACCTCATGGCGGCGGATCCGGTCATCGAGCCGATCCTGCCGATCATCAGCCGTCGCGACGGGGCGGTCCACATCGCGTTCGACGGGGACGAGGCCTACTACGAGGTCGGTACTCATCCGTGGGCCCAGCGCTCCGACATCTAGGCTGAGGACCATGGCTGAATTCGTGACCCTCGACGTCTCCGACGGCATCGGCACCATCCGTCTCGACCGCCCTCCGATGAACGCGTTGAACCGGCAGCTCCAGGAGGAGATCCGGGCCGCTGCGCGCGAGGCGACCGTCCGGTCCGACGTGAAGTCGGTGATCGTCTACGGCGGCGAGAAGGTGTTCGCGGCCGGCGCCGACATCAAGGAGATGGCCGACCTGAGCTACGTGCAGATGAGCGAGATCGTCGGCGACCTGCAGTCGGCCCTCGGGTCGATCGCCGACATCCCCAAGCCCACCGTCGCCGCGATCACCGGCTACGCCCTCGGTGGTGGCCTCGAACTCGCCCTCGGCGCCGACCGGCGCATCGTCGGCGACAACGTCAAGCTCGGCACGCCCGAGATCCTGCTGGGCATCATCCCCGGTGGCGGCGGCACCCAGCGACTGGCTCGGCTCGTCGGCCCGGCGAAGGCGAAGGATCTCGTCTTCACCGGTCGTTTCGTCGGCGCCGACGAAGCCCTGTCGATCGGTCTGGTCGACGAGGTCGTCGCCCCCGACGACGTCTACGAGGCTGCGCGTCGCTGGGCCGGGCAGTTCACCGGCGCCGCCTCGCGCGCGCTCGCCGCCGCGAAGGCCGCGATCGACCAGGGCCTCGACACCGATCTGGATACGGGTCTGAAGATCGAACAGCACGTCTTCGCCGCGCTGTTCGCCACGAAGGACCGCACCATCGGCCTCGAATCGTTCATCGAGAACGGGCCGGGCAAGGCGAAGTTCGTCGGCGAGTGATGCCGACCGGCACCTGCACTTGTCCACAGCTTACCGATGAGTAGGATCACCGCATGACTGCCAGCAGGACCGACGGGGTCGACCCCGCGCCGAATCCGCACGCCACTGCCGAAGAGGTCGCAGCCGCGCTCGAGGACACCAAGCTAGCCCAGGTGCTCTACCACGACTGGGAAGCCGAGACGTACGACGAGAAATGGTCCATCTCGTACGACGAGCGGTGCATCGACTACGCCAAGGGGCGGTTCGTCGCCGCGGCCGGCGATCAGCCGCTGCCCTACGAGCGCGCACTCGAACTCGGCTGCGGCACGGGCTTCTTCCTCCTCAACCTCATGCAGGGTGGGGTCGCGAAGACCGGTTCGGTGACCGACCTGTCGCCCGGCATGGTGAAGGTCGCGCTCCGCAACGCCGAGAATCTCGGCCTCGACGTCGACGGCCGCGTTGCCGACGCCGAGACCATTCCGTACGACGACGACACCTTCGACCTCGTGGTCGGCCATGCCGTGCTGCACCACATCCCGGACGTCGAGCAGTCGCTGCGCGAGGTGCTGCGCGTGCTCAAGCCCGGCGGCCGTTTCGTCTTCGCCGGTGAGCCCAGCACGATCGGCAACTTCTACGCCCGCATGCTCGGCCGGGTCACGTGGGAGGCCACCACCAACATCACCAAGTTGCCTTTCCTGCGCGACTGGCGTCGTCCGCAGACCGAGCTCGACGAGTCCTCCCGCGCGGCCGCCCTCGAGGCCGTCGTCGATCTGCACACCTTCGATCCTTCCGATCTCGAGAAGCTGGCCTCCTCGGCCGGAGCCGTCGAGGTCAAGGCGTCGAGCGAGGAGTTCGCCGCGGCCCTGCTCGGCTGGCCGGTGCGCACCTTCGAGGCCGCCGTCCCGCAGGAGAAGCTGGGCTGGAACTGGGCGAAGTTCGCCTTCGGTGGCTGGAAGGCGCTGAGCTGGGTCGACGAGAACATCCTCGAGCACGTCGTGCCCCGTAGCTTCTTCTACAACGTCATGATCACCGGTGTGAAGCCCGGCAAGTAGTTGGGTTACGACTTCACCCTCGCCGACGTCGAGTACCTGACGTCGGACGACGGCCGCGACGCTCTCGCGAGCGTCGCCGACCGGGAGCTGTCGACGCGTACGCGCCTCGCCGACATCGGCTGGGCGCGTACGCGTTTCGGCGATCGTGCCGGAATGCTGGTCGAAACCGTCATCCTGCGGCGCAAGACGGAGGCGAAGATCGCCGGCGGCGGCGAGTGGGTGCTCACCGACGACGCTCTGCAGCAGTCCACGCCCACGCGCGTCGCGGCCCACCGCGCGAAGCGGTTGCGAGGGCGCACAGTGCACGACGTGACGTGTTCGATCGGCGCCGAGCTCACTGAACTCGTCGGGGTCGCCGAGACCGTGATCGGCAGCGATCTCGACGACGTGCGGCTGGCGATGGCCGCGCACAACGTCCCCGGGGCGTACCTCCTGCGCGCCGACGCCCTGCGTCCGGTCACGCGAGGCACCACCGTCATCGCCGATCCCGCACGCCGTTCGGGCGGGCGACGGACCCACGATCCGGCCGCGCTGCAACCACCGCTGCCCGATCTCCTCGACGCCTACGCGGGCCGCGATCTCGCCGTGAAGTGCGCACCGGGACTGGACTTCGACTCGTTCGACTGGGCCGGTGAGGTCGAGGTCGTCTCGCTCGACGGTGGAGTCCGCGAAGCGTGCCTGTACTCGCCGGGATTGAGCACTCCCGGCGTGCGCCGACGGGCTGCAGTACTGCGTTCGGACGGAACCGGTTTCGAGATCACCGACGCCGCGGACGACGACATTCCGGAACGGGAGCCGGGGGAGTGGATCGTCGACCCCGACGGCGCGATCGTGCGCGCCGGTCTCGTCCGCCACTACGCGGCAGCCCACGGACTGTGGCAACTCGACCCGCGGATCGCCTATCTCACCGGCGACAGCCTGCCCGACGGAGTACGGGGTTTCCGGATCGTCGAGCGTCTCAAGTACAGCGAGAAGACACTCCGTCAGGCGCTCGCCCGCCACGACTGCGGCGCGGTCGAGATCCTCGTGCGCGGCGTCGACGTCGACCCGGCGGTATTGCGTCCGCGCCTGAAACTGCGCGGGTCGGCCTCGCTCAGCGTGGTGCTCACCCGCATCGGCCGGACGCCGGAAGCCTTCGTCTGCACGCCGTCGCGCTGACCGCCCTCACACGGGCGGCCGTCCTCACACGGACTGCGGTTCGCGCAGCACCACCACGTCCCCGTCGAGGGTCGTGATCACGAACTCCCCGCCCGGGCCGACGCCGGTGCCGACCGGCAGTCCGGTGGCGGGATCGAGGGGTTCCTCCTCCATCGTCGCTCCGTCCGCGAGATCGAGCACCGCCGCTGCGAGACCCCGATCGCCGTCGACGACCACATAGGCCCGGCCGTCGGCGGTCACCGCCGGCGCACCGTACGGAGTCACGTCCGCCCGCTCCCACTCGACTTCGACGCTGTCGCCGCCGTCGCGCAGGGCCGTCAGCGGGGCGCTGCCGTCGGCCGACGCGAGGAGCAGCAGTCCGTCCTCGGTGACGGCGGGACCGAGCGCCGTGGGACGGCCGGTCTCGTGGGTCCATCGCGCTTCGCCTGTCTCGGCGTCGAGCGCCCACAGGGCACCCTCCCCGTCGTGGACGTAGACGGTCGAACCGTCAGCAGACAGAACCGGACTCGTCACCGCACCTCCGGGGAGGTCGGCTACCGACCACTCCTCGATGACCACGGCGTCGTCACCGGCCGTGTAGCGCAGCGCCACGAGCGCCGACCTGTCCGAACCCGGACGCCACACGGTGACGAAGACACGGTCGGTGGCGGTGTCGACGGCCGGGGTGGTGGCGACCGGGCAGTCCTCCGAGCCCCCGAAGCAGGCGGGGAGGCCGTGATCACTCGCGAGTCGCGGCAGGTTCTGCCCGTCCTCGAGGGTCGGCACCGGCACCAGATCGAACAGCGGTGCCTCGAGTTGTCCCGTCTGCGGGTCGACGACGTTGACCTGACCGAAATGCGTGACCACCAACAGGCTTCCGTCGGAGGTGAACTGTGCGCTGCGGGGGCTGCCGCTCACGGGAATGCGCCAGCGACGCTGGCCGTGCTCGTTGAACGACAGCAGTCCGCCGTCCTCACCGACGTAGATGTTCGCGACGCCGTCGGAGACGGGGGTGATCGTCGTGACGGCCGGGGCGAGACGCGTGCACCAGCGCTTGCGGCCCGTGTCCATCTGGAAGGAGAACAGATTGCATCCGGCCTCCGTCGCGGCCGCCACCGAGACCTGGCCGTTGGCCGCGATCCCGGCGGGGGAGCCGACCGGGCCGCCCAGCGGACGCGTCCAGCCGGGCGCGAGGTCGTCGACGCTCTCGGCGGTCGCGGTGTTGCTGTTGCGGGCATCGGAGTGCCGTCCCGGCCAGCCACCGCTCGACAACACGTCGTCGGTGCCGGCCCCACCGCCGCACGCGCTCAGCGCGAAGACCACCGTCAGCGCCGGGACCGCGGTCCGCAGGACACCCCGCATCACTCAACTCCTCCACAGGCGAACGATTCGACGTGTCAGCGTATCGGGCCGGGGGTCGTGAGCCGCGAACGAGGCGGACCGTAGGCTGCCCCTATGACGAGCATGTGGGGTGCACCTCTGACGGCGAGGTGGCGCGGGTCCCGTCGGAGGGATCCCGAACAGGTACGATTCCTGACGCTGTCCTCTCTGAAATGGGTGCTGGACAACAAGGCGTACACGCCCTGGTACCTGGTCCGGTACTACCGCCTGGCGAAGTTCCGGCTGGCCAATCCGCACGTGGTGCTGCGCGGCATGGTCTTCCTGGGCAAGAACGTCGAGATCCACGCGACGCCCGAACTGTCGCGCCTCGAGATCGGCCGCTGGGTCCACATCGGCGACGGCAACGCCATCCGCTGCCACGAGGGTTCGCTCCGGATCGGCGACAAGGTCGTCTTCGGCAAGGACAACGTCGTCAACACCTATCTCGACATCGAGATCGGCGCGTCGACGCTGGTCGCAGACTGGTGCTACATCTGCGACTTCGACCACCGCACCGAGGACATCACCTACCCGATCAAGGACCAGGGCATCGTCAAGAGCCCCGTCCGGATCGGTCCGGACACCTGGATCGCCGCGAAGGTCACCGTGCTCCGCGGCACCCGGGTCGGCCGCGGTTCGGTGCTCGGAGCGCACGCGGTCGTCAAGGGAGACATCCCCGATTTCAGTATCGCGGTGGGTTCGCCCGCCAAGGTCGTGAAGAACCGTAAGGTGGCGTGGGAGAGCGCCGCTGCCGAGCGTGCCGCCCGGGAAGCGGCGCTCGCAGATATCGCACGGAAGAAGTCGGTAGACACGCCCGCGGGCGTCCCCCAGTAGCGACGCGGGCCGGGACACTGTCGGGGGACAGCAGATGGACTACTCGGAGTATCGGAGTCACGACGCGACCGGCCTGGCCGAACTCGTCGCGACGGGGCAGGTATCGGCGAGCGAGTTGCTCGAGACCGCGATCGCGCGGCTCGACACGGTCGAACCGACACTGAACACCGTCGTCCGCAGGCTCGACGACAAGGCCCGGGTCCTGGCACGCGAACCGCTCGACGGTCCGTTCGCCGGGGTGCCGTTCCTGCTCAAGGATCTGGGGCAGGATCTGGCCGGTGAGCCGACCTCGTGCGGGTCCCGTGTCCTCGCGGACCTGCCGATGGACGAGAACTCGGTGATCGTCGACCGGTGGCTCGGAGCCGGCCTGGTCCCGTTCGCCAAGACCAACACCCCCGAGTTCGGGGCGAAGGGCATCACCGAGCCCGAGGCGTTCGGGGCCACCCGAAACCCGTGGGATCCGTCGGTGACGCCGGGCGGGTCATCGGGTGGTTCCGCCGCGGCGGTCGCGGCCGGCGTCGTTCCCGCGGCGGGAGCGAGCGACGGCGGCGGCTCCATCCGCATTCCCGCCGCCTGCTGCGGGCTCCTCGGGCTCAAGCCCGGACGCGGACTCGTGCCCACCGGTATGCGCGGCGGGGAACCGCTGCACGGCGCGGCTACCAACGGGGTGATCTGCCGGACGGTGCGCGACGCCGCTGCCTTCCTCGACGTCATGGCGGGCCCGTACGCGGGTGGGCCGTATCTCGTCGAGCGTGCCCGGTCGTACGCGGAGGCCGCGCGCTCGGCGCCGAAGCGGTTGCGGATCGGATACGAGACCGCGTCACCGATCGGGACGCCGGTCGATCCGGAGGCGAAGGCCGCGGTGGACGCTGCCGTCGCGGTGCTCGAGGAACTCGGCCATCACGTCGAACCCGCCTCGACGGGTATCGACGAACGGCGTCTCGCAGAGGACTTCCTCATCATGTGGTTCGCCACGGCTGCCGCGGAGGTCGCCGAGGCCTGCCGCCTCACCGGAGCACGACCCGAGGACTTCGAGTTCGACACCCGCATCATCGCCGCCGTGGGCAAGGCGACCTCGGCGTCGGACTACATTGCGGCCCATGCCCGCTGGGCCGAGTACGCGAGCGGTCTCGCGCAGTTCCACGAACGCTACGATCTGCTGCTCACGCCGACACTCGCCTTCCCGCCGTCGCGCATCGGCGAACTCGACACGCCCCGCTGGATGCGGCGTGCCGGCGAGGCGCTCCTGCGTACCCGCACCGCGTGGATCGCGACCCGGGCCGGTTTCATCGACCGGGTGGTGGACGACAATCTGGGGCGCACCCCCTACACGCAGCTGGCCAATATCACCGGGCGCCCGGCGATCTCGGTGCCGTTGCACTGGACGGTGTCCGGTCTGCCGCTCGGGGTGCAGTTCGTCGGCCCACTCGGTGGGGAGAGTGTGCTCCTCGCCCTCGCAGGCGAACTCGAACAGGCCCGGCCGTGGTTCGATCGGCAGCCGCCGCTCGCTCCGGCCGAGTTGTCCGCTACCTCGTGAGTCGAAGGTCGACTCAGGGTCGGCCCAGTGGCTTCCGGTAGACGACCGTTTCACATAGGACCGCAAGAGCCGGAACGAGTTCCGGATGGCGCGTATCGAGCGGCGCGGGCTCCTCCGGCACGTACCCGAGCCGGGTGTAGAGCCGGTCGAGGAACACCTTGGACTCGTGTGAGGTGTCGCGCGGACGGATCACCTCGAGTTGCATTGCCTCGAAACCTCGCTCGGCGAACTCCGTCTCGACGGTGTCGATCAGGACGCGGCCGACGCCTGTGCCGCGGACCTTCGGGTCGGAGGCGAGCATCCCGAACTCGGCCGTCGTCGCGTCGACCGGGGTCACGCGGATACAGCCGACCACCCGGCCGTGCGAGCGGGCGATGCGAATGCTGCCCTCCCGCGCATATCGGGTGATCTCGTCCGTGTCGGTCCGTGTGGTGCCCGGTACCCACATGCCGTCCTCGGCCACCGCGTAGACCGCGTTGAGCAGTGCGGTGACGGCGACGATATCGGATTCGTGCGGTGCCAGGCGCCCGATTTGGAGCGTGTGCTGCTCGTTCATCCGCGGTCCGGGAGGGGACGTTGGGGGACAGTGGGGCGTGCGAGCGGGTGACGCACCCGCCGCTTCGCCGACGAGTAGACCTGCGCGGTTTCTTCGGCGACGCGGCGCCAGTCGAAGTCGTCGGTCAGTCGTGCCCGGGCCGCCCGCGCGCGCACTCGGGCGGCCTCGGGATCGTCGAGGGTTTCCCGGACGGCCGAGACGAGTCCGGCCACGTCGCCGGGCCGGAACGACAGTCCGGTCACGCCGTCGACCACGGCTTCGCCCAGGCCGCCGGCGGTGGACGCGATGAGCGGGGTACCCGCTGCGGCGGCCTCGAGGGCGATGATGCCGAACGGCTCGTAGCGGCTCGGCAGCACGATCGCGTCGGCGCCGTGCAGCCAGCCGAGCAGTTCGGTGTGGTCGAGGTTGCCGAGGAAACTCACCGAGCGTGCGACGCGGTGTACGCGTGCCTGCTCGCGCAGCCACTCGAACTGGGTGCCCTCACCGGCGACCACGAGGGTCGTGCCGGGATGCGAGCGGCGGATGCGGGGGAGCGCGGCGATCGCGTCCTGCACACCCTTCTCGTATTCGAGGCGGCCGACGTACAGCAGTCGTGCCGGCCCGGGACGCGGTTCGCGGTCGCGGTACGACCAGGTGGTGATGTCGATGCCGTTGCGGATCACGGAGATCTCCGGCAGGTCCGGACCGTACAACTCGGTGACCTCGTCGTGCATCGACGCCGAACACGTGATGAGACGGTCGGATTCGTTGGCGAGCCACCACTCGACGGAATGCACCTGGCGGTTGATCCGGCCCGACAGCCAACCGCTGTGGCGACCGGCCTCGGTCGCGTGCAGGGTCGACACGAGCGGCACGTCGAAGTACTCGGCCAGCGCGATCGCGGGGTGGGCGACGAGCCAGTCGTGGGCGTGGACGACGTCCGGATACCAACCTTCGCCGATGCCGCCGCGGGTCAGCCCGATCCCGGCGCGGACCATCGCGTGGCCCATCGCCAGCGTCCAGGCGATCATGTCCTCGCCGAAGTCGAAGTGGGGTGCGTCCTCCGCGACCGCCACCACGAGCACGCCGTCGGCGATGTGGCTGATCGTGGGGTGGGTCGACGCATCGGTGCCGGTCGGGCGACGTGACAGCACCACCACCTCGTTGCCCGCCGCGGCGAGTTCGGTGGCGAGATGATGGACGTGTCTGCCCAGGCCGCCAACGACGACGGGTGGGTACTCCCATGAGACGAGCAGAATCTTCATCGCGGGCCTCCGTGGCGTCCGGGCAGTCGTCGGGCGTCGAGTCCTGGGAAGAGATTGTCGGCGCGGTTCCATCCGTCGGCCAGACGCCGTGCCGTCTCGGTGCGTCCGGAGTCGACCGCCTCGGCGATCTCACGCAGGGCGTGGGCGTGTTTGTGCGCGCGGTCGCGGGCATAGGCGGCGGCGGTGTCCTTGCTGACCATGAACGCCCAGTCGCTGGAGACCGTCAGCAGCGCTTCGCGCACCATCTGGTCGTGCACGCGGTTGCGGAGCGCGACCGACGACGTGCTCTGCTCGCGGGACTTGTCGATGCTGTCGAGGGTCGTGCGCACCACCTCGTCGTTGAGACGCACGAGATCGGCGACCTGGTCGCCGGCCCAGACCCGCCAGTCCTTGCCCGAACCCCACGACGAATTCTCGAGATCGACGGAGGCGCCGACGTATCCGCGGTTGCGGGCATCGGCGAGGGTTCCCACCTCGATGCCCGCCTCGGGAAGCGCGCGGAGCAGTCGTTCGAGGAAGATCGGACCTTCGAACCACCAGTGGCCGAACAGTTCCGTGTCGAAGGCCGCGACGACGAGTGCGTCCCGGCCGATGCGGCCGGATTCGCTGCGCAATCGCTGCCGGACGGTCTCGACGAAGTCGGCGACGTGCCGGTCGACGGCGTGCGACGCGAGTTCGGGATCGTAGGGCGCCTTCTCGTGCGAGGGCACCGTGCGGCCCGTGACGCGGGACGGTTTGAGTCCGGTGTCGTGGCAGTAGGTGTGGAAGTCGCGGTAGGCGGAGTGGCCGGGATAGCCGGACTTCGGCGACCACACCCGGTACGAGACCTGCAGGTCGCGGCCGAAACACACGACGTCCGAGTCGCGGACCGTGCGGCCGAGCGAGGTGTCGCCGCGCAGCGCAGGACCGTCGACCATGAAGTGCTCGACTCCCGCTGCGGCGTAATCGTTCTCCATGCCCGGCGTGTAACCGCATTCCGGGCCCCAGATGCCGCGGGGGCGATGGTTCCAGCGGGCGTGCGCGTCGGCGAGACCTTCGGACAACGAGAAGGTGCGCAGTCGCGGGTCGAGGAGGGGCTGGAACGGATGGGCGAGAGGCCCACCGAGCAGTTCGATCGCGTCGGCGTCGATCAGCTGCCGCACGACGGGGGATCCGCCGTGGCGCCATTGGGTTTCGAAGTCCTCCAGTGCCGCGGTGGCGGCGCGGTGCTCGCGGGCGCCGAGTGCGCGGTAGGACTCCTCCCGCATGCCGGCCGCCTCGTGCGCGCGCAGTTGCCAGTTGCCGAGCCAGTGGTGCATCCCGGCGAGGCAGTGCGGGTCGTCGAGTTGCGCGGCCAGTACCGGGGTGATGCCGAGTGTGAGCATCCGGGTTCGGCCTTCGGCGGCGAGCCGCCGCAGCACGTCGGTGACGGGCAGATAGGTCGCTGCCCACGACTGGTAGAGCCATTCCTCGCCGACGGGCCACCGGCCGTGGTGGGCGAGCCACGGGAGGTGGGAGTGGAGGACGAGCGCGAACATCCCGGGTTCGCGGGACGATGCGGCACTCACGGAGCGGTGTCCTTCGCTGCGGGGTCCTTCACGGCGATCGCGACCAGATCGAGGCTCGCATCGATGTTCTCGGGGACGATGGCGAAGTCGTCGGTGGAGACCATCGCGACGTCGGCGGTGAGATCGTCCGGCCACGGCTGCCCGGCGAGGGCGCGCTCGATCTGGGCGTCGATGAACGATCCGCCGTGCTTGGCATCGAGTGCGCGCAGCGTGGGGCCGTGGTGCACGCCGGTCATGAGTTCGACGCGGAAGCCGGCGTCCTCGAGCAGTTCGGTCAGTTCGGCGGCGTTCAGCTCACGGGTGTGGAAGGGGTTGAGCGGGGTGTCGCGGCCGGGGGAGAAGGTGATCCGGTTGGGAGTACTGATGAGCAATTCGCCGCCGGGGGTGAGAACGCGGTGACATTCGCGTAGGAACTGTGTCTGATCCCACAAATGCTCGATCACCTGGAAGTTCACGACCGTATCGACCGATTCGTCCTCGAGGGGAAGTTCGGCGAGGTTTCCGTGCCGGATGTCCACGCGGGGGTAGCGCGCGCGGATGTGTGCGACGGCGCTCTCGTCGTAGTCGAGGCCGATCACGCGCGTCGCCACATCGGCGATCATGTCGGCCCCGTAGCCTTCGCCGGCGCCGGCCTCGAGCACGGCCCGGTTCACGCAACGGGGGAGAAAGTTCTGGTAGACGACCTCGTGACGTCGGAACCAATAGTTCTCCTCGGCGATGCCGGGGACCGTCCGTTCGCCGGTGAGGGGGAGGGCGTGCGCGTCATCGGCGCGGGCGGGGGTGTCGCTCACCGCCACGACATTAGACCTCTCCCCGGAGGGGTGGTCTCCGGTGTTCCAGATCACAGGTTTCGTCGTCCTTCCGTACGGCTATGGTGAACCGGGAATCCCGTCAAGTTACTGACTGGTAACTTAGCGGCTGATAATCTATCGCACACGCCGTGCGAAAGACACGAGTGCTCGGTTCAGGCAGCGCCTTGCCGACCAAAGGCAGCTACACACAGGAGGTCGACGCAGACCCATGACGAACATCGTCGTTTTGATCAAGCAGGTCCCCGACACGTGGTCCGAGCGCAAGCTCAGCGACGGCGACTACACGCTCGACCGTGAGGCCGCCGACGCCGTGCTCGACGAGATCAACGAGCGCGCCGTCGAGGAAGCTCTGCTCATCAAGGAGCGCGACGGCGGTGAGGTCACCGTTCTGACCGCCGGCCCGGACCGCGCCACCGACGCCATCCGCAAGGCGCTGTCCATGGGCGCCGACAAGGCGATCCACCTCAACGATCCCGCCATGCACGGCTCCGACTCGATCCAGACCGCGTACGCGATCGCCGCTGCGCTCGGCCAGATCGAGGGTGTCGAGCTGGTCATCGCCGGTAACGAGGCCACCGACGGTCGCGTGGGCGCCGTGCCCGCGATCATCGCCGAGTACCTGGGCCTGCCTCACCTGACGCACCTGCGCAAGCTCACGATCGCGGACGGCAAGGCCGCCGGCGAGCGCGAGACCGACGAGGGCGTCTTCGGCATCGAGGCTCCGCTCCCCGCCATCGTCTCGGTCACCGAGAAGATCAACGAGCCCCGCTTCCCCTCCTTCAAGGGCATCATGGCCGCGAAGAAGAAGGAAGTTCAGACCCTCACCCTCGCCGACATCGGTCTCGATCCCGAGATCTTCGGTGTTGCGAACGCTGCGTCCACCGTCACCGGTGTGACTCCGAAGCCCCCGCGCACCGCGGGTGAGCGCGTCACCGACGAGGGCGACGGCGGCAGCAAGATCGCTCAGTACCTGGTCGGCCAGAAGATCATCTGATCGCGCCCCGCGACAACATCTGACATATCTAGGAGAGAAGTAGTAATGGCAGAAGTACTCGTGCTCGTCGAGCATGCCGAGGGCGCGCTCAAGAAGGTCAGCACCGAACTCATCACCGCCGCGCGTGTGCTCGGCGAGCCCTCCGCCGTCGTCGCAGGTGCCCCCGGCACCGCCGACGCGCTGCAGGACGCCCTCGCCGCCGCCGGTGCGGTCAAGGTCTACGCCGCCGAGTCCGAAGACGTCGACAACTACCTGGTGACCCCGAAGGTCGACGTCCTCGCGTCGCTCGTCGAGTCCACCAGCCCCGCCGCCGTCATCACCGCCGCGTCCGTCGAAGGCAAGGAGGTGTCGGGCCGCCTCGCCGCCCGCATCGGCTCCGGTCTGCTCGTCGATGTCGTCGACGTCAAGGCCGACGGCTCCGCCGTGCACTCGATCTTCGGTGGCGCGTTCACCGTCGACGCCAAGGCCAACGGTGAGGTCCCCGTGATCTCCATCCGCCCGGGCGCCATCGAGGCCAAGCCCGAGGCTGCCGCCGCCGAGCGTGTGGCCGTCGAGGTTCCGGCCCAGGAAGAGAACGCCGTGAAGATCGTCTCGCGCGATCCGATCGTCGGCGGCGACCGTCCGGAGCTGACCGAGGCGTCGATCGTCGTCTCCGGTGGCCGCGGTGTCGGTTCGGCCGACAAGTTCTCCGTCGTCGAGGAGCTCGCCGACTCGCTCGGTGCCGCCGTCGGTGCTTCCCGCGCCGCCGTCGACTCGGGCTACTACCCGGGCCAGTTCCAGGTCGGTCAGACCGGTAAGACGGTCTCCCCGCAGCTGTACGTCGCGCTCGGCATCTCCGGCGCCATCCAGCACCGCGCCGGCATGCAGACGTCGAAGACCATCGTCGCCGTCAACAAGGACGAAGAGGCCCCGATTTTCGAGATCGCGGACTACGGCGTCGTCGGCGACCTGTTCAACGTCGCTCCGCAGCTGACCGAGGAGGTCAAGAAGCACAAGGGCTGATCCGCTCCGGCAGATCGATCCCTGCGCGGCCCCGCTCCTTCGAAAGGAGCGGGGCCGCGTGCATTCTGCGGGAGTGTTCATCGGCGATGCATCGCCGCGACACCCCGTCGCCGCCGGCGCGCCTCCCACGGTCGTTACACCTTGGGGCATGACCACATCGCCGGTGCTGTACCGCCCGAGTGGGTTCACCGCTCCCGTCCTGTCCGGCCCCCGCTACTCCCTCGTCGTGTCGACGGAAGCGTCGGATCGCCTGGCTGCGCAACGCCTTCGGTACCGGGTTTTCTCCGGTGAACCCGGCTTCCGGATCCCCGATGCGGGGGGCGGATCCGACGCCGACCGGTTCGACGAGTTCTGCGACCACGTGCTGGTGCGCGATCGGGTCACCGACGACGTCGTCGGCTGTTACCGGATGCTGCCGCCCGAAGCCGCCCGCGAGGCCGGTGGGTACTACACCGCCACCGAATTCGATCTCTCCGCACTCGACCCACACGGGCGCGGCCTGGTGGAGATGGGCAGGGCCTGCGTCGATCCAGCCCACCGTTCCGGATCGGTCCTCACCCTGATGTGGGCCGGCATCCTGCACTATCTCGAGGCGACCGGACACAACGAGGTCGTCGGATGCGTCTCGGTGCCCATGCGCACGACGCCCGACGAACCCGAGGCGTCGAACGTTCGGGCCGTGCGCGACCTGCTGCTCGAACGACACGCCGTCGAACCCGCAGCGCGGGTCCGACCGCTGAATCCCGTGATGGTCGAAGGCCACCCGCTCGACGAGATCGCTCCGTTGCCGCGTCCCGTGGTCCCGCCGCTCCTGCGCGGATACCTGCGGCTCGGTGCCCGGATCTGTGGTGAACCGGCCCACGATCCGGACTTCGGGGTCGCCGACTTCGTCGCGATACTAGCCGTGGACCGGGCGGACACCCGCTATCTCGCCCGCCTGCGCGCGGCCGCCGAGCGTGCCGAGCGGGGGTCGCGGTGACTCGGGTCGGTACGACACGGGTGCACGCGTGGATGCCGTCGAGTCCGTGCGGGATCCGGTGCCTGCCGGACGGGACGGATCGTGTGGGTCTGCCGACGGTGTGGTTGCGCATCGCGACGGTCGCGGTCGTGCTGACGGTGGTGCCGCTCCTGCTGGCAGGACGGATGATTCCCGCGGCGCGTCGGGAGAGCACGGTGCGGCGCAGTGCGCGCCTGTTGTTGTGGTGCGTAGGCATCCGTCCGACGATCGACGATCGGCGTGACCGACGGGCGCGCGCAGGGGGCGTGCTCGTCGTTGCACCGCACATCTCGTGGACGGATGTCCTCGTCCTCACCGCAGTCGCTCCCGCGGAGTTCGTCGCACGAGCGGACCTGCTCGACTGGGGCCTGCTGGGCGCGCTCGCACGCCGGATGCGTGTCATCCCCATCGAACGGGAACGACTGCGACTGCTGCCCGCCGTGATCGAGCGAGTACGCACCCGCTTGCTGGAGGGCGGGTGCGTCGCCGTCTTCCCCGAGGGCACGACGCGATGCGGACGGTCCCACGGCGGTTTCCGCCCCGCCCTGCTGCAGGCGGCCGTGGACGCGCAGTGCCCCGTCCAGCCCGTCGGCCTGCGATACGGCGAGCGCGGGGGAGACCTCACCGCCGCGCCGGCCTTCGTCGGTGACGAGACGATCGGTTCCTCGATCCGGCGGATGATCCGGAACCGCGGTGTCGTCGTCGAAGTCGTGCTCGCTCCGCTCGAACATCCGGGTCGGGACCGGCACGATCTCGCAGCCCGATGCGCCCGCGCGGTCCGTGCCGAGCGCCCGGTCGAGGCCGTGACATTCCTGCCGGTCGGCGGCTCACCGGCCGGTGGAACGGCACGGACGGTGGACGCCGCCTGACGGGCGACCCCCCTGAGCGCGGCGGGCACCTGCGCCGACCCGCTATCCTGGATCGGTCATGACCTCGCCCGCCGCCGGTCCCTCCGGTACCTCCACGACCGTCTACCTCGATCACGCCGCGACGTCGCCGATGCTTCCTGCGGCCGTCGAGGCGATGACGTCGGTCCTCGCCACCGTCGGAAACGCGTCCTCCCTGCACGGATCGGGGCGCGCAGCGCGCCGGCGCGTCGAGGAGTCGCGGGAGTCGATTGCGGCCGCCCTCGGCGCCCGGCCCTCCGAGGTGATCTTCGTCTCCGGTGGCACCGAGGGCGACAATCTGGCCGTCAAGGGCATCTATTGGGGTCGCCGCGCCCAGGACCCCCGGCGTCGCCGGATCCTCGCGAGCGCGGTCGAACACCACGCCGTGCTCGACGCCGTCGAATGGCTCGTCGAGCACGAGGATGCCCAGGTGACGTGGCTGCCGGTGGACGGCTCCGGCCGCGTCGATCCCACCACGCTCCGCGAGGAACTCTCGCGCCACGCCGACGAGGTCGCCCTCGTGTCCGTGATGTGGGCGAACAACGAGGTCGGCACCGTCATGCCGATCACCGAACTCGCTGCGGTCGCCGCCGAGTTCGACGTCCCGATGCACAGCGACGCCGTGCAGGCGGTCGCGCATCTCCCAGTCGATTTCACCGCGAGCGGACTGTCGGCACTGACCCTGGCCGCTCACAAGTTCGGTGGTCCGCAGGGAGTGGGAGCGCTGCTGCTCGGCAGGCAGGTACCGTGCGTGCCGCTCGCCCACGGTGGGGGCCACGAACGCGACGTGCGGTCCGGGACGCAGGACACCGCGTCCATCGTGGCGATGGCCGCGGCGTTGCGCGAGGTCACCTCGGATCTGCCCGGCCGCACCGCCGAACTCGCGCACCTGCGCGATCTTCTTGTCGCGGGTGTCGAGGCGGCGATCCCCGACGCGATCCTCAACGGTCCTCGCGAGGTCGGACGACTGCCCAACAACGCGCACTTCACGTTCCCCGGATGCGAAGGCGACTCGCTGCTGATGTTGCTCGACGCGGCCGGTATCGAATGCTCGACCGGTTCGGCGTGCACCGCCGGGGTCGCGCGCGCGAGTCACGTACTCGTCGCGATGGGGGCGGACCCGATCACGGCACGCGGTTCGCTCCGATTCTCGTTGGGGCACACCACAACCCGCAGTGACATCGACAAACTGATCGAAACTCTCCCTTCCGTGGTGGACAGGGCTCGCGCCGCCGGACTGGCGAGCGCCGGTGGACGAGGAGGTGACCGGAGATGAGGATTCTTGCGGCAATGAGCGGCGGTGTGGACTCGGCGGTCGCCGCCGCCCGCATGGTCGAGGCCGGACACGACGTCGTGGGAGTGCATCTCGCGTTGTCGGCCGCGCCGGGCACACTGCGCACCGGCTCGCGCGGATGCTGCTCGAAGGAGGACGCCGGCGATGCTCGCCGCGCCGCCGACGTGCTCGGAATTCCCTTCTACGTCTGGGATTTCGCAGACCGCTTCAAGGAGGACGTGATCGACGACTTCGTCGCGTCCTATGCCGCCGGTGAGACCCCGAACCCGTGCCTGCGTTGCAACGAGAAGATCAAGTTCTCGGCGCTGGCCGACCGTGCCGTCGCGCTCGGCTTCGACGCCGTCGCCACCGGTCACTACGCGCAGTTGAACGACGGGGTGCTGCGCCGCGCCGTCGACGCCGACAAGGACCAGTCGTACGTACTCGCCGTGCTCACGGCGCAGCAGTTGTCGCGCGCGGTGTTCCCCGTCGGCGACACCCCCAAGAGCCGGATCCGCGAGGAGGCCGCCGAGCGCGGACTCGCTGTGGCGAACAAGCCCGACAGCCACGACATCTGCTTCATCCCGTCGGGCGACACCCGCGCCTTCCTCGGTGCCCGCATCGGTGTGCGTCCCGGCGCCGTCGTGGACGACCGTTCGGGTGAGGTGCTCGCGCAGCACGAGGGCGTGCACGGTTTCACCATCGGCCAGCGCAAGGGACTCGGTATCGCCGGGCCCGGACCGGACGGACGCCCCCGCTACGTCACCGCGATCGAACCGGAGAGCGGCACCGTCCGGGTCGGCAGCGCCGAACAGCTGAAGGTCGAGTCGATCCGGGCCGAACGCGCCGTATGGACCTCCGGCACCGCTCCTGTCGGACCGATCGAGTGCGTCGTCCAGGTCCGCGCTCACGGTGGCCTGGCCCCGGCCGTCGCCGAAGCGGTGGGTCCGGGCATCGAGATCTCGCTGCGCGAACCGCTCACCGGTGTCGCCGCCGGTCAGGCCGCCGTGCTGTACCGGTCCGACGCTGCGGGCGACATCGTCCTCGGCAGCGGAACCATCGCGGCAGGGGACCGGTGACGGCACCTGCCACCGGCCGCGAGGTGTGGTCCGGTCTCGCGACAGGCATCGGTTCGTGGCCCGGGACGGACCCGCGCGAGGCCGCGGCGGTCGTCGTCGGCGAACTCACGGATCTGCCCCACCTCGTCGAACTGCCGGCACGCGGCCTCGGTGCCGACATGATCGGGCGGGTCAGCGCCCTGCTCGTCGACATGTACCTCGACACCTCGACCACTGGTTACCGCCTCGTGTCGCGACGCGGCGGTGTGGCCGCCCGGGCGCGCGACCTGCTCGCCCAGGACCTCGATGCGCTCGAGGAGGCCTGGGAACGCGCCGGGCTGGATGCCGGCCGCCCCGTGAAGGTGCAGGCTGCCGGGCCGCTCACCCTCGCCGCCCACGTCGAACTCGCCACGGGACGCCGGGTGCTCACCGACCGCGGCGCCGTTCGCGACCTGGCCGAATCGCTCGCGGAGGGCCTGGCCCGACACGCCGCCGAGATCACCCGCCGGCTCGGGGTTCAGGTGGTCGCGCAACTCGACGAACCGTCGCTGCCGGATGTGCTCGCCGGAACGCTGAAGGGCCGGACCGTCCTCGAGACCGTCCCTGCCGTGCCGGACCCGGAAGCGCTGGACGTGCTCGACACGACGATTCGGGGCACTGGGCTCTCCGTCGCGGTGCACTGCTGCGCGGGCACCTTCCCGGCCGACTTCCTGCGGCGCAGCGCTGCCGACGCTGTGGCCTTCGACGTCGGAGGCGTGCGACGCTCCGACCTCGACGGACTCGGGGAACTGTTCGACTCGGGCACGGTCCCGATACTCGGACTCGTGCCCGCCACCGCACCGGCCTCGACGGGCTGGCGCGAGTACGCGGCACCGGCCGTCGAGCTGATCGACCGGCTCGGGTTCCCCAGGAAGGTGCTGCAATCGGTGGCGGTGAGCCCGGTCTGCGGGCTGGCCTCGGCCTCCACGGAGGGGGCACGGGCCGCTCTGCGTTCGTTGCGCGACGTCGCGTCGGCCTTCGCTGAGGAAGCCGACACGCTCTGAGTATTCCGGTCGGTCCCCTCGACTAGGCTTGCAGGCTGTGAGTGAACCGACGGACGCACCCATCACCGCTCCTCCGGAGGCGCGTGAGCGCTGGCAGGATCTCGCCGAACAGGTGCGCGAGCATCAGTTCCGTTATTACGTGCGCGACGCCCCCATCATCTCCGACGGTCAGTTCGACGCGCTCCTCGGCGAACTGCAGGCACTCGAGGATCAGTACACCGAACTCCGCACGCCGGATTCGCCCACCCAGCTGGTCGGCGGCGGCTTCGCCACCGAATTCGGTGCCGTCGAGCATCTCGAACGGATGCTCAGCCTCGACAACGTCTTCGACGAGGACGAACTGCGCGCGTGGCTCTCGCGCGCCGAGGTCGAGACCGGCACTCACCCCGATTATCTGTGCGAGGTGAAGATCGACGGCGTGGCGCTCAGCCTCGTCTACGAGAACGGCAAACTCGTCCGCGCGGCCACCCGCGGCGACGGACGCACCGGGGAGGACGTCACCCTCAACGCCCGCACGATCGACGACGTTCCCGAAAAGCTCACCGGCACCGCCGAATACCCGATCCCGACGTTGCTCGAAGTGCGCGGCGAGGTGTTCTTCCGGCTCGAGGACTTCCAGACCCTCAACGCCGGGCTGGTGGCCGAAGGCAAGCCGCCCTTCGCGAATCCCCGCAATTCCGCCGCCGGTTCCCTGCGGCAGAAGAACCCGGCCGTCACCGCGCGCCGGCGTCTGCGCATGTACTGCCACGGCTACGGCCGCATGGAGGGCTTCGAACCCCGCTCGCAATCCGACGCCTACGCGGCCTTCGCGGCCTGGGGCCTGCCCGTCTCACCGCACACTGTTCGCGTGCAGGGCGCCGAGGCGGTCGTCGAGCGGATGCGCTACTGGGGCGAACACCGCCACGACATCGAACATGAGATCGACGGCCTGGTGGTCAAGATCGACGACATGGGGCTGCACCGACGCCTCGGTGCCACGTCCCGCGCCCCACGGTGGGCGATCGCCTACAAGTACCCGCCGGAGGAGGTCACCACCAAGCTCCTCGACATCCGCGTCAGTGTCGGGCGCACCGGACGCGTGACCCCCTTCGCCTACATGGAGCCGGTCACCGTCGCCGGGTCCACCGTCTCGCTGGCGACGCTGCACAACGCGTCCGAGGTGGAGCGCAAAGGCGTGCTCATCGGCGACACCGTGGTCATCCGCAAGGCCGGCGACGTGATCCCGGAGGTCCTCGGCCCGGTCGTCGACCTGCGCGACGGTTCCGAGTACGCCTTCGAGATGCCCACGCAGTGCCCCGAATGCGGAACCACCCTTGCCCCGGCGAAGGAGGGCGACGTCGACCTGCGCTGCCCCAACTCGCGGTCGTGCCCGGCGCAATTGCGCGAGCGGGTCTTCCACGTCTCGGGCAGGGGAGCGTTCGACATCGAAGCCCTCGGCTACGAGGCGGCCACGGCGCTGCTCGAGGGGAAGATCATCGCCGACGAGGGCGACCTGTTCTCGCTCACGAAGGAAGACCTCGAACGCATCGCGTTTTTCCGCACCACCAAGGGCGTGCTGTCGAAGAACGGCGAACGTCTGCTGCAGAACCTCGACAAGGCGAAGGAACAGCCGCTCTGGCGCGTGCTGGTCGCCCTGTCCATCCGGCACGTCGGACCGACCGCTGCGCGTGCGCTGGCCACCGAGTTCGGCAGCCTCGACCGGATCCGGGCCGCGTCCGTCGACGAGCTCGCGGCCGTCGAGGGCGTCGGACCGACGATCGCCGCGGCGGTGACCGACTGGTTCACCGTCGATTGGCACGTCGCGATCGTCGACAAGTGGGCGGCAGCGGGTGTGCGGATGGCCGACGAACGCGACGAATCGATCCCGCGAACCCTCGAAGGACTGTCGATCGTGGTTACGGGCACGCTCGCGGGATTCTCCCGCGACCAGGCCAAGGAGGCCGTCCTCGCGCGCGGAGGCAAGGCCGCCGGATCGGTGTCGAAGAAGACGGCTTTCGTCGTCATCGGCGACAACCCGGGTTCGAAGGCCGACAAGGCCGCCGATCTCGGAGTACCCGTGCTCGACGAGGACGGTTTCCGGATCCTGCTCGACGAGGGGCCCGACGCCGCTCGCGCCTATCTCGAAGGGCGCGAAGGGGAGAACTGAGACGCTCTCCGCCGGCAGGTGCCCTGCCGGCGAATTCTCAGGAGGCCGTTGCGGATTCCGGTTCCTCGGCGCTGCGCCTCCCGAGGAATACCGCCGCGGCGAGCAGGAAGCAGATCGCCCCGACGAACGTGCCGGCGTTGGCAAGGCTCGGGTCGAGGGTGTTTCCGTCGTCGAGGACGAACGAACCGACGGCGGAGACCCCGAAAGCGATCGACCCGAGCATGTTCAGCCACCCGCTGATCCAGTCCTTCGAGCGCGGCGCCCAATGCGAGCCCGCTCGCCAGAGGACTGCACACGCGATCGCGCTCGACACCAGAAAGCACAGGGAACCTTCGAGATTGGGGTTCCACACCAGGTGCTCCTCACCCTTGACGGTGTGGGCGTGCAGTGCGGCTCCCGTGCTGACGTTGAACAACAGCGTACCGATGAACTGGATCAGCGACGCGAGCCAGTCGGCGCGGATCGCCGGGCTGCCCTTGTCCGTGACGGTGGCCGGCCCACTGAGCATCAATTGGACGAATGCTGCACCCGTGAAGAACCAGGAACCCACGAAGAACGAAGTATTTGCACCGGCGGTGCCGAGAAGCGTCGCAATTCCGGGCGCCGAACCCAATGCGAACAGGGCGGCGCCGATGACGAATCCCCAGGACTGCATGCGCAATGTCGGGTGAATCAGCATTGGCGCAGTGTAAGTCGAAGATCGGAAATTTTTGTGTTTTCAAAAGAAACTATCCGATCGAATAGGTGCAGCTCAGAACGAACTTTCGAAAAGGGTGAACGGTTGGGGTGAATTGGTTCGGGATCCTTTCGGTTGGTCGGAAGTCGTGTTCGATGCGCGTTAGCGTCCCAGCCATGACGGAAACCGGTAAGTCCACTCAGCGCCTTCTTTTTCGTAATGTGCGAGTTTTCGACGGAGTTTCCGGAGAGCTCGTCACCGGCGACGTACTGATCGACGGAGACCGCATCGTCGCCGTATCCGAATCGCCGATCGGCGACGAACCCGGCCGCGAGACCGACGTGATCGACGGCGGCGGGCGTGTCCTCATGCCCGGCATGTCCGACGCGCACGTCCACCTCGTCGGTAACGCGAACTCCTACATCGACATGGTGATGGGCAGTGAAGCGCACATCGCGCTCAACGGCCTCGCCGAGGCCCGCAACATGCTGCTGCGCGGCTTCACCGCCGTCCGCGACATGGCCGGCGACACCGGCAGCATCAAATCGGTGATCGACCGGGGATTGTTCGACGGTCCCCGCATCTACCCGTCCCAGGCCGCGATCTCGCAGACGTCCGGGCACGGCGACTTCGGCTTCGTCTACGAATGCCCCACAGCCCTCGGTGGGGATCAGGCCCGCGCCGAACAGATCGGCTTCATGCGGGTCGCCGATGGTGAGGACCGGGTCCTCGCAGCCGTGCGCGAGCAACTCAAGAAAGGTGCATCGCAGATCAAGCTGATGGTCGGCGGCGGAGCGGCGTCCATGTACGACCCGCTGTACACCGTCCAGTTCATCGACAGAGAACTGCGTGCCGCCGTCCAGGCCGCATCCGACTACGGCACGTACGTGGCCACCCACGTCTACAACGTCACCGGGATCCGCCGCGCGGTCGCGGCCGGGGTGAAGTCGATCGAGCACGGCCACCTCGCCGACGAGGAGACCGTCGCACTGCTCGCGGAGAAGGAGGTGTGGTTGTCGATGCAGCCCTTCGCGCTCGGCGACCACCACTATCCCGACCCGGATCGCGCGGAGAAGGACAAGCAGATCTGCACCGGCACCGACCACGTCTACGAGTGGGCGCAGAAGCACGGCGTGAAGACGGCCTGGGGAACCGACCTGCTGCTCGAGCCGCAGATCGCGCCGCGCCAGAGCGAGATGGCCGCGCGGCTCGGCGACCACTACAGCAACCTCGACGCGCTGCGGATGCTCACCTCCGGAAACGCCGAACTGTTCCGGCTCGCAGGCGAACGCGATCCCTACCGTCAGGCCCGATGGGGTGTGATCGACAAGGGCGCCTGGGCGGACGTGCTCCTCGTCGACGGCAACCCGCTCGAGGATCTGAGTCTGATCGCCGATCCAGCAAAGAACCTGTCGGTCATTGTGAAGAACGGCCACGTCGTCAAGAACAGCCTGTGACCGTGGCAGCGCATCGGACACGGCACCACACCCCACTCGCTCGGCGCAAGGACAGTCGGTGACTCACTACGGGCAGCACAGCGACGCAGAGGCCTGGGACGAGTTGTCGGACGAGCAGCTCGAGGATCCCTTCGTCGTGGACGGAAACTACGGCGGAACGCCGGTGGGCACAGCCGAACCGGATGATGTCGGGACTCCGCCGTACGGCGCTCCGGTCGTGCAGCGGGCAACCGCCCGGCAGACGCCGGGCACACTCGTGTCGGCGCGCGGGATCGAACTCCACGGACCCTGGGGCCATGTCTTCGGCCCCCTCGACCTGGACCTCGACGCCGGGGGAGTGACGGTTCTGGCCGCGCAGGCCGGTGCTGCGCGTACCGCGTTGCTCATGGCTCTGTGCGGTCGCATGCGACTGACCCGGGGATCGCTGACGGTTCTCGGCGAGGACAGACCGCAGAAGATCATCGCGCGGTCGGCGATTGCGTGCATGAACGAGCTCGACGAGGTACGCCCGTCGGTCACCGTGCGCGATCTCGTCACCGAGCAGAAGCGGTGGGATTCCCCGTGGTACAAGTTCGTTCCGCGGGTCCGTGAGTACGGTATCGCCGAGATGTGCGAGGAGATCTTCGGCGACGTACCGCTGCCACCGCTCGAGGCGTTCGTCGACGACCTCCCCGAACTCCAGCAAGTGCTCCTGCGGATCTCGGTGGCGAACACCCGGCGTCCGCCACTGCTGGTGGTGGGCCGGATCGATCGGATCGCCGACGACGTCGAACGTGCCACCCTGCTCGGCCGGCTCGTCGCGCTCGGTGAGAACCAGGCGGTGATCATCGGCGACGTGAACCCCGTCGACCCCGATAGCGGGGTACGGGCCGTGGTGGACATGCACGATCTGCTCGGGCCCGGTGACATCGGCGTCCTGACGAAGAGGAAGTGACGAGTGCTCGCAGGCGTCTCTCTCGGTAGCGACTCGAAGCGATACTTCCGCGGCACGATGCCGCGCATCGCGATCGCGACGATCATTCTCATGCCGTTGCTGTACGGGGCCATGTACCTGTGGGCCTTCTGGAATCCGTTCGGTGCGGTGAACAAGATTCCCGCGGCGATCGTCAACAACGACACCGGTCGTTCGTCGACGGGGGAACAGGTCGACGCCGGCGATCAGGTCGTGAAGTCCCTCATCGCATCCGGTCAGCTCGATCTGGCGGAGGTGTCGGAAGAGGACGCTGTCGCGGGTCTGGCCGACGGAAAGTACTACTACACCATCACGATTCCGGAGAGTTTCACCGAAGCCGCTGAGATCATGCGTCTGCAGGCAGGCGCCGAACAACTCGAGTATCAACTCGGCAACCCGAACAGTCCGCTACAGGGAGCCCTGGCGACGTTGTCGAACGGGGGACTGGCGGCGGACGTGAACCGACTCCGCAGCGGTGTCGACGAACTGAGCTCCGGTCTCGTCCAACTCACCGACGGCAGTGTCCAGTTGGCCGACGGAGCAGGAGAGCTGTCCTCGGGCATGGTCGAGTTGCAGTCGGGTTCGCGGGAACTCGCGCAGGCCCTGAGTCAGGGTGCCACCCAGGTGCCGAACTGGACGGACGAACAACGCACCGCCACCGCCGAGACGTTGTCGACTCCGGTTGCTCTGCAACAGAACTACACGAACGAGGCACCCACCTTCGGTACCGGTTTCGCCCCGTTCTTCCTGTCGCTCGCCCTGTTCGTCGGCGGCATCATCACCTGGATGCTGCTCACCCCGTTACAGTCGCGGCCCACCGTCGCGGGACTCGGTGCCTACCGCACGGTCCTCGCGTCGTACTGGCCGGCTCTGCTGGTAGGCATCCTGCAGGTGGTCGTGATGTACACGGTCGTCCATTTCGGCGTCGGACTGGACGTGAAGCACGTCGTGGGGACGATCCTGTTCCTGATGTTGATCTCCGCAACGTATCTGGCCATGATCCAAGCGTTCAATGCGATCTTCGGCGTCGCCGTCGGTCGGGTGGTGACCTTGGCCTTCCTGATGCTGCAACTGGTCTCGGCCGGCGGTATCTACCCCGTGCCGACCACGGCGAAGCCGTTCCAGTACATCCACCCGTTCGACCCGATGACCTACACCGTCAACGGTCTGCGGCAGCTCACCGTCGCCGAGAATATCGATTCGCGATTGTGGATCGCAATCGCTGTCCTGGCCGGAATCCTGCTCGTATCGTTGACGCTGAGTGCCCTGTCGGTTCGGCGCAACCGCCGCTACACGATGGAGAGGCTGTACCCGCCGATCGAGGTGTGAGAGCCGCCCCGTATGTCCTGACGTCACCGGATCGACGAGTGTTCGATGCGGGAAATGGAGGAAATCATGTCAGAGTCCAATGCTCCAGCCGAGACACTCGCACCTGCCTTCACCGGCAGACTCGGTACCGACCCGATTCCTGCTCTGCGACTTCCCAAGTCGGAGACCGATCCTGAGGCGACGTACCAGTTCATACACGACGAGCTGATGCTCGACGGCAGCTCGCGGCTCAACCTGGCGACCTTCGTCACCACGTGGATGGATCCGCAGGCGGGTCGTCTCATGGCCGAGACGTTCGACAAGAACATGATCGACAAGGACGAGTATCCGGCCACGGCGGAGATCGAGACCCGCTGCGTCAACATGGTCGCGGCCCTGTTCCACGCCGAGAACCTCGATCCGGCCGATCCGTCGTCGGCCACCGGCGTCTCGACGATCGGTTCGTCCGAGGCCGTCATGCTCGGCGGTCTCGCGCTCAAGTGGCGCTGGCGTGAGGCCCGTAGGGCCGCCGGCAAGGACGCGTCGAAGCCGAACCTGGTGCTCGGCAGCAACGTGCAGGTGGTGTGGGAGAAGTTCTGCCGCTACTTCGACGTCGAGCCGAAGTACCTGCCGATGGAGCCCGGCCGTTACGTCATCACCCCCGAGCAGGTCCGTGAAGCGGTCGACGAGAACACCATCGGCGTCGTCGCGATCCTCGGCACCACCTTCACCGGTGAACTCGAGCCCGTGGCGGAGATCGCCGCCGCGCTCGACGAGCTCGCGGCCTCCGGCGGTCCCGACGTCCCGTTGCACGTCGACGCCGCCTCCGGTGGCTTCGTGGTGCCCTTCCTCCATCCGGACCTCGAATGGGACTTCCGTGTGCCGCGGGTCGTGTCCATCAACGTCAGTGGTCACAAGTACGGCATGACCTATCCGGGTATCGGTTTCGTCGTCTGGCGCTCGAAGGAACATCTGCCCGAGGACCTGGTCTTCCGGGTCAACTACCTCGGTGGCGACATGCCGACGTTCACGCTCAACTTCTCGCGTCCTGGTAACCAGGTCATCGGCCAGTACTACAACTTCATTCGGCTCGGTGTCGCCGGGTACACGCAGATCATGGAGACCCTGCGCGACACCGCGCTCATGCTGTCGAAGCAGATCTCCGAGATCGAGAACATGGCGATCATCACGGACGGCTCCGCCATCCCGGTCATCTCCTTCGAGGTGACGGGCGACCCCGGCTTCACGGTGTTCGACATCTCCCACGAATTGCGGGCCCGCGGATTCCAGGTTCCGGCCTACACGATGCCGGCCGACGCGGAGGACGTCGCGGTCCTGCGAATCGTGCTTCGCGAGGGCTTCAGCCGGGACATCGCCCACAAGCTCGGTGAAGACATCGCCGATGTAGTCGGATATCTCCGCGAGGGTGTCGGTCGCGGCCACACCGACCAGGCATTCGCACACTGAACGAAGTCGCAGCGGGGGAGAAGCTCACCGAGTTTCTCCCCCGCCGACGTGAAATCCGTTCGTGGACCGTGTGAATGGAGGTGCGGAACTACTTCGATGTGATTCCTGGCGCGCGATCGGAATCCCGGCGAAATCCGTCATTTCCCCCGCCGGCTGCTAATATTTGCACATACTTGTGAGTCCGTTTCGAGGGCGATGCTGCCCGGATGCGAAAGGGATAGTGGACGTGCCGAGAACACTGCCTTTGTCCCGTCGCCGATTGTTCTCCGTTCTGTCCGCGCATTCCGAACTCGCCGTGATCCTCGGTGGCCCCTTCTCCGGCAAGACGACCCTCGTCGACACGTGGCTGGCGACCGACCCGTGTCCCGAGTGGGCGCCGGTGGTGATTCCCGAACCCGCGCACGACGTCACACCCGAGACCTACTGGGCGACGGTGGCATCGTCGCTGTGTACCTCCCTCGGAGTCGACGAACCCGTTGCGGCGGAAGGCTCCTTCGACTCGTTGTGTTCGATACTGGTCCGGCACCCCCGGCCCGTGATGTTCGTGCTCGACGGTGTCCGGTCGGTCGAAGCGATCGAAGACCGGGTCGGGCAGTTGCTGCGGCTCGGGCCGCAGGTGCGGATGGTGGTCACCAGCAGGGCCGCAGGCTCGTGGGCCGAACTTGTCGACGGACACCCGCACAGGACGATCGTCGGCGACGACGACCTGGCGTTCACCGTGGACGAGACCGCTGCACTGTGCCGGCTCTTCGGACTTGCGCGGGACCAACGCACCATCGAGTGGATCACCCGCCGCACCGAAGGATTCGCCGCATTCGTCGCGGCGGTGTGTGCGACGCTGCGTGCCGAGAAGCCGGATCGGGTCTACGGCACCGACGCCCTCGACGTCCTGGTCGACTCGACCGTCGATCTCGTCGTCATGCATGTCGTGGCCGCGGATCCCTCACTGGCACTGTCCTCCCGCTCGGTCCTCGTCTCCGCCGCACCCAACACGGTGACGGAGTCGTCGATTTCGGCTCTACCGCACATCGACGACAGCGACGCCTTCCTCACCGCGCTGACCGAGTCGGGACTGATCGAGGCCTGCTCGACGGACGAGAACTCCACGGACGGCGAGACCGCCTGGCGCTATCCCGAGGTCGTCCACAGATCACTCCTGCGGGTGGGCAGCGCCGAATACCCGAAGGAGCTGTGGGATGCGCGGTCGGCTCTCATCGACTACTGGTTGCAGCGCTCGCGTCCGGACATCGCCCTCGAACATGCCGTGGAGCGGCGCGACTGGCGATGCGCGATCGACATCGTCGAGAAGAACTGGGTGGCGCTGTACGGAAGCGGATCGCTCCGCTCCCTGGGGATCGTGCTGCTCGAGCTGCTCCCCGACGATATGACGACCAACGATCGCACCGTCGCGTCGCTGCGGACGATCACCCGTGCCCGGAACAAGGCGGGAGAGCCGGAACAGTGGGCCTTCCCTCGATCCTTCGAAACGATCCTTCGCCTCGGAAGTCTCCGGATGCAGGGTGCCTACGACGAGGCGATGGAAGTGTGCGACGGCCTGGCCACCGAACCCGTGCCGAATTTCGAGACGCTGGACGACACGACCCGGCACGCCCACGGACTGAAATACCTCAACTTCGGCACCGTCTACCTCCTCGGCGGACGCACCACCGATGCCGGAACGATGCTGCGCCGTGCCCACACGGCGGGTCGCGGTGTGTTCGTCGAGCGAGAGGCCGCGGGCAAACTCGCGCTCCTCGAAGCCCTCCGGGGCCGGACCCACGAGGCGACCCGGTGGATCGAGGAGGAGCTCCGGCATCCGCCGATCATGGGAGAGGCCGAGGCCCTCATCCGTACGGCGGGCCTGGTCGCCACCGCGCTCGTGGCCCTCGACAGGCTCGACACCGGCACGGCCTTCCGCGCGCTCTCCGAACTCGGCACTCCCCGCCACACGGAAGAGTTGTGGGCGGCCGTCATGTACGCGCGGGGGCGACTGGCGCTGCTGAGCGGTGTGCCTGCCGACGGCCTGCTGTACATCGATTCGGAACTTCAGCACTTCTCCCATCGCCTCACCGGTATCTCCGCGGTGTTGGTCGATGCCGCGCGTGCCGACCTGTACCTCGCGCTCGGCGAGGCCCGCGCGGCGCGCGAGCTGGTCGACAGCTCGACGCACCCCCTCACGGCTCCGGCCCGTGCGCGATTGCGTCTGCTCGGCGGCGATCCCGGAGGCGCGGAGGTGATCGTGCATCGTGGGGATGCCGCCCGTGAGCACTGTCCGGCCGTCGGTGCGGAACTCGCCCTGATCGGATCGGTGGCGTCTCTGAGACTCGGTCGCCGCACCGATGCGCGACGGCATCTCCAGCGGGCCGTGGTGCTGGCGGAACATGCCGGGGTGACACGGCCGTTCGTCGGAGTCCCGCCCTCGGCCGTGCGCGACATCCTGTCGCTCGGGGTCGACCTGCCGATCGATCTCGACCCGGCGATGGCCGAGTACGGCATCTTCCGCGAGATCCGTGTCGTCGTACGGCTGACCCCGCGCGAGCGCGCGGTCCTCGACGCGTTGCTCGCCGGCGGCACGGCGAGCACGATCGCCAAGGAACAGTTCGTCACCCTCAACACCGTCAAGACCCAATTGCGTTCCCTCTACCGGAAACTGGGCGTGCATTCGCGTGAGGAAGCGATCGCGCAGGCGCACAGGCTCGTCGTCGGCTGAGACCCTTTCCCGAAGCTGCGACCGGAACCCCGGGGACTATCGGAGGACGGTGCCGACGATGCCCGCGAAGTAACCGATGCGTGCGATCTCGGACGGACGGAACTCCGGTCCGCCGGGGCGGCCGAGGACGAGGACACGTTCGGGCGAGCCGAGGGGAGCGGCCGCGAGCATCGTGTCCATGTCGCGCCAGAGCTGCGGCACCCACTCACCGTCGTGGTCGAGCAGGGTGGCCTCGGCGAGCGGCATCCAGGGGACGCCGTCGAGGCGGGTCTCCGGCGAACCCGGGCTCCCCGCGAGGCGGAAGATGCCGTTCGGGCCGACTCCGAGCACGGTCGCCCAACCCACGCGGAGCACCCGGGGAGCACCGTCGACGAGGATCTGGATGCGGTCGTCGCGGGCGGCGGCGACGTGATCGATCAGTTCGAGTTCGCGATGGGTGTCGAGGATTCCGGCGTAGGGACGGATCGAGTCGACCGTCACACCGGGCAGGGCCTCGGCCGCGGTGAGGAGCGTGTCGGGGAGCTTGCCCGGCTCGACGTCGACGACGAGATCGTCGATCGCGAAGTCCGTGCCGCGTTCGACGACGTCGAGCGACAGGATGTCGGCGCCGACCGAACCGAGCGCCAGGGCGAGCGAGCCGAGGCTACCGGGACGATCGGGGAGCCTGACACGCAAGAGGTACGACACGTGAGTCCTTTCCCCAGTCGGTTTCGTGCCGTCGACGAACGCCACATCGACGGCACATGGTGCGCCGGCATCCGAGTGCCGGCCCAGGGGCCCGTGTCGACCTCTGGCAGACCACATCCTTGCACCTCGGCGCCGGCGTCCGGGACGGCGCAGATCCGAAATTATGCCGACCCCATCGATAATCCCCGGTCGCGACGGTGCATGTCACACGAACGCAACACAGCGTTGCGAAGCTTGCAACATCGGCGGACGGGACGCGACGCCGACCGGGCGACGAGTGATGTCGCCGAACCGCGTGCGCCGTCGCTTCCAGGACGCATTACCCTGGACAGGACGTTCACTCTCCATCGGAAAGGGGCCATTCACGGTGCCTGCCATCTCCCGTGACGAGGTCGCGCATCTCGCCCGGTTGTCCCGGCTTGCGCTGACCGATGCCGAACTCGACGAGTTCGCCGGTCAGTTGGATTCGATCCTCAACCACGTCAAGGCGGTGTCGGAGGTGGCCGCGGACGATGTGGCTCCCATGGCGAACCCGAACGCCGTCACCAATGTGACGCGACCCGACGTCGTCGTCCCCGGTCTCACACCCGAGCAGGCGCTCTCCGGTGCGCCGGCCGTCGAGGAGGATCGCTTCTCGGTCCCGCAGATCCTGGGAGAGGGCGAATGAGCACGGATACGACACGCCTCGACGCCGCGACCCTGGCGTCGAAGATCCATGCCGGCGAACTGTCGTCGGTGGAGGTCACCCAGGCCCACCTCGATCGCATCGCCGAGGTCGACGGCGAGTACAACGCCTTCCTGCACGTCGCCTCCGAGCAGGCGCTCGCCGCCGCGGACGAGGTCGACCGTGCCGTCGCCGCGGGCGAGAAACCGGCCTCGGCGCTCGCCGGTGTGCCGCTCGCGCTCAAGGACGTGTTCACCACCACGGACATGCCCACCACGTGCGGTTCGAAGATCCTCGAGGGCTGGGTCTCGCCCTACGACGCGACGCTCACCACGAAGCTGCGCGAGGCCGGGATCCCCATCCTCGGCAAGACCAACATGGACGAGTTCGCGATGGGTTCGTCCACCGAGAACTCGGCCTACGGCCCCACCCGCAACCCGTGGGACACCAGCCGTATCCCGGGTGGCTCGGGTGGCGGTTCCGCTGCGGCGCTCGCGTCGTATCAAGCACCCCTCGCGATCGGCACCGACACCGGTGGCTCGATCCGCCAGCCCGCCGCTGTCACCGCCACCGTCGGCACCAAGCCCACCTACGGCACGGTCTCTCGGTACGGCCTCGTCGCCTGTGCGTCGTCGCTCGACCAGGGTGGTCCCTGCGGCCGCACCGTCCTCGACACGGCGCTGCTGCACGAGGTCATCGCCGGGCACGACCCGCGCGACTCGACGTCGGTGAACGCCCCCGTGCGTCCCGTCGTGGAGGCGGCGCGCCAGGGTGCGGCCGGCGACCTGAAGGGCCTGAAGGTCGGCGTGGTCAAGGAGTTGCACTCCGACAGCTACCAGCCCGGCGTGCTCTCGTCGTTCGATGCGGCGGTCGAGACGCTCACGAAGCTCGGTGCGGAGGTCGTCGAGGTCTCGTGCCCGCACTTCGAGTACGCGCTCGCCTCGTACTACCTGATCCTGCCGTCGGAGGTCTCCTCCAACCTGGCCCGCTTCGACGCGATGCGGTACGGCATGCGCGTCGACGACGGCACGATGAGTGCCGAGCAGGTCATGGCCGCGACCCGCGCCGCCGGTTTCGGCAAGGAGGTCAAGCGCCGCATCATGATCGGCACCTACGCGCTGTCCTCCGGCTACTACGAGGCCTACTACGGTCAGGCACTCAAAGTCCGGAGCCTCATCGCGCAGGACTTCGACAAGGCCTACGAGCAGGTCGACGTGCTGGTCTCGCCCACGAGCCCGTTCACGCCGTGGAAGCTCGGCGAGAAGGTCGACGATCCGCTGGCGATGTACCTGTCCGACCTGTGCACGCTCCCGACCAACCTCGCGGGGCACTGCGCGATGTCGGTGCCGTCCGGCCTCTCGGCGGACGACGGTCTCCCCGTCGGTCTGCAGATCATGGCCCCGGCCCTGGCCGACGAGCGCCTGTACCGCGTGGGTGCGGCCTTCGAGGCGGCACGAGGACCCATCGTCGCCTGATCCTTTCCCACACCACGACCCGTCGTGCCGTTCGTCGGCCGGCGGGTCGCGGTGTATCCGGACGCCGATCCGTGTGGGCGCGATCTACCCGTCGGCGGAGGTGCACCGCGCCTGATCGTCGCCGTAGCGATGACCGTGACCGGGTGCCGCCTCGAGCGAGGTGAGCAGGTCCACCGTTGTGTTCACGAACGACACCACCGGCAGCCACGGCGGGGTCGGGGCATCGGCGCGCGCATGCGACAGATCGGGCGGCGACCACAGCAGCGACGGCCGCCACCACACCACCGGGTCGGAGGTGTTCGCCCGGACACTCGCACCGGCGGTGCGGACCCCCGCGGGTGGCCCCGCGAGGAACAGTGCACACGGCTCCGGTTCGTCGTCGAAGACGGCGCTCGCGCCGGACGCTCCCAGAGACTGCCCGTAGACGTGCAGGGCGGGGCGTCGCTCGTCGGGCAGCGTGGACAGGTACGCCCGCAAGGCGGTGACGAGCGCGCGGGCCTCCTCCTCCGCAGCACCGCGATCGAGGACGAAGGTCACCCAGCTCGGCATGTCCGAGTACTGCTGGGCGACGATGGCGACATCGTCGCCCCACCGGTCCTCGAAGCCGCGAACCGCAGCGGCATCGACCCAGCCCGAGCCGGTCGGCACGGCCACCACGAGATGCGGTCGGTCGAAGGCTCTCGCCCGGCGGAGTTCGTCCACCGCGAACTCGGCGCGCGCAGACGGATCCGGCGCGGCCGACAACGGTATGTAGATCCGGATCGGTGACCCCTCGGAGGGCAGGGACACGAACTTCTGCCCCTCTCGACCCAACCGGTTCCACAACACCGCCGATCCCACGCCACCCGACAATCCCGCCGAGAGCGCGGTGGGGGAGGCGACCGTGTCGACCGCCCCTCCGGTTGAGAAGGCCGCCGTGGTGCCGATCCCAACCGTGGCGCCGATTCCCAGCGTCGCGGCGACGGCCACCGCCACCCCGCGTCGCGACAGGAGGTTCACGAGGCGCGGAAGGGCGAGCAGCGCCGCGACGACCACGATCGCGACTGCCAGTGCCTCCAGCCACCAGCGCACATCCAGCGCCGGGACCGCCATCGCCTCCCGCAGACCGTTCTGCCACCGATGCGCACCGGCGGCCGTGACCAGAACGACGGATCCGCCGACGAGGCCGACGGGCACACGCAGTTCCGGTCTCGCCGGCCGCGGAGCCCGACCGGTCCGCCGCCTCGCGGTCACGACGAGACGGAGAACGGCCAGCGCGACCACGACGAACACCCCTGTGACGACGCCCTGCACGACCGACTGTCGCGGCAGCAGGGGAGGGGCGAGGGAGATCACCGTCGCGAGAACCACCATGAGGATCGTCATCGCCGTACCTTTCGTGCCGTGAAGCCCAGAGCGACCGAGCCCGCAGCGACGGCCAGGGCCCACGGCGATTCCGCGACAGGTGTCCGGTGACCCTGTCGCCACGAGTTGAATTCCACTGCTGCAGAAGAAATCCCTGCGATCGGCGTGCAGGAGGGGATGCCGGGTTCGGAACGGCAGACGGTGTCGAGATGCCGTGCGAACAGACCGTCGAGGTCGCGGCGGGCACCGGTGTCCAGCTCGCCACCGGTGGTGTGGGCGTACCGCAGGAGGTCGTACCCGAGATCGTGCACCCGGCATGCCGATTCGAACGCCGCCGGCAGCGGCACCGGGGCGGAGCAGTCACCTTCGGGGTCGGCGAGCACCGTCGTCCCGTCCGCCCACTGTTCGACGATCGGCGCATACCCCATCACGGCGGTGAAATCGGCCGGCAGGGACGACAGTGCTCCCTCCGCGTCGTCGGCGACGAGCGCCGTCACCGTCGCTGCGGCCGCGGCGTCCTCCGTCGGGGGCGCGGCGGAGTGGGCGAGCGCCCCCGGCACGGCGGCATATGCTGCGGTGGCGAGGAAGGCGACCGACGCGACTCGGACCGCTGCGGATCTCACTGTCATGCCGGTGACGCTAGGAACGCGCAGCCCTGCACCGGACCCCGCGACGGAGCGATCTCGAGGAGGCCGACACCACCCGCAGAGCTATGCGGATCTCACCCCCAGGTATGAGGACAGTCGAGACCCCGGCTCCTAGCGTGGGTGAGGTGAAAGAGCTTGCGAAGTCCGGCGTGAGAACCGCGGGACGCCTGGGCCGGGGACGGTGGAGCGTCATCACCGTGGTCACCGTGACGTTGATCCTCTATGCGATCGCGTGGCCGACGCTGCCCCTGACCCACGACGTCTCCCCACCCCTGTTGCCGCTGATCTCGGGGATGGCGGTGTTCCCGTTCCTCCTCGTGCTCGTCCGGCCGGCGCTCGGGTGGGCGGTGGCCGCGGCGGCGGGACTCGTCATCCCGATAGCGTTCGACCTGGTCCCCGGCTACGACTATCCGTGGCAGGTCGTGCACATCATGGTGATGCTCGCGCTGGTGTTCGCCGTGGCGATCCGCGAGGAGATCCGGATCGTCCTCGTCGTCTGGGTCTCGACGGTTCTGCTCTTCGCGGCCTTCGTCCCCGGCAGCGACGGCTGGGGCTGGGGGATCGGGATCAGCGCCCTGATGGTGTTCGGGCTGTTGGTGCGCTGGCTGATGATCTCCCGACGGCAACTCGCCCAGCAGGAGGAAGCCAGCGAGCTCGAACGTGCACGGCGCGCCATCCTCGAGGAGAAGGCCCACATCGCACGCGACCTCCACGACATCGTTGCCCATCACATGTCGATGATCGTCGTGCAGGCGCAGAGCGCGCCCTACCGGCTCCCGGACGTGAACGACGACGTGCGCGCCGAGTTCGACGCCCTCGGTGCGACCGCACGGGAGGCGCTGAACGAGGTCCGCACCCTGCTCGGAGTACTCCGCAGCGACGGGCAGCTCCCCGAACACGAACCGCAGCCCGACATCGACCGCATCGGTGAGCTGTTCGAGTCCTCCCGCCGAGCCGGGATGGCGCTCGAGACGGAGACGGTCGGCGTCCCCGCACCCGTCTCCGACAGTGTCGGACTCACCGTCTACCGGATCCTGCAAGAGTCTCTGGCGAACGCGGCCCGGCACGCACCCGGCGCCCGCGTGTCCGCACGACTGCAGTGGGAGCCGGCGACCGTCACGGTGGAGGTGACCAACGGGCCGGCCTCGCCCGGTCAGGTCGACACCACCGTTCGGCAGTCGGACCGCAGCGGCGGCAACGGAATCCTCGGCATGGTCGAACGTGCGTCCGTCGTGGGCGGGCAACTCGTCGCCCATCCCCGCCCCGGCGGCGGATTCGAGGTCCGAGCGGTTCTCCCGGTGCTGACCGGGGCCTAAGGTGGGTGCCGATGACCGAACCGCACCCTCCCATCACCGTGTTCATCGCCGACGACCAGGCAATGGTCCGGCAGGGCTTCGGAGCACTGCTCGGAGCCCAGCCCGACATCAGCGTCGTCGGCGATGCCCCCGACGGTCGAGCGGCTGTCTCGGAGGTCGCGCGACTGCGGCCCGACGTCGTCCTCATGGACGTGCGCATGCCCGAGATGAACGGTCTCGACGCGGCGCGGCACATCCTTGCCGACACCCGTGAGTCGCGGTCGAAGGTGCTCATGCTCACCACCTTCGACCTCGACGACTACGTCTACGAGTCGCTCGGGATGGGAGCAAGCGGGTTTCTGCTCAAGGACGCCCCCGCCGACGAACTCGTGCGGGCCGTGAGGGTGGTCGCCGATGGTCAGGCACTGCTCGCGCCGACCGTCACCCGTCGCCTCATCGCCGACGTCACCAGCCGGCGCGGGCCGGCGAGAGGGCGCGACCGCGTCCTCGATCCGCTGACCCCGCGCGAACTCGAGGTGCTGGAACTGATCGCACACGGCCTGTCGAACACCGAGATCGCAGAACGATTGTTCGTCGCCGAGCAGACCGTGAAGACCCACGTCGGCAAGGTTCTCGCAAAACTGCACCTGCGCGACCGGGCACAGGCCGTGGTGCTCGCCTACGAGTCCGGTCTCGTCACACCCGGCTGAATCGGGCTGCCGTCGCGCCGGTGAACGGGCAGGATGGCAATGCAGCAGCGGTCCGGGCGGTATCGGTCCGTGCGGTACGGAACCATGCGACGGGAGGTAGTGCGTGACGAGGATCGGAATTCTCACCAGTGGCGGGGACTGCCCCGGGCTCAACGCGGTCATCCGCGGTGCGGTGCTCAAGGGCACCGAGGTCCACGGACAGGAGTTCGTCGGATTCCTCGACGGCTGGCGCGGTCTCGTCGAGGGCGATGTGATCCCGTTGGACCGCAGCCGTGTTCGCGGTCTCGCCCAACAGGGAGGCACGATCCTCGGTACGAGCCGGTTCGGTCCGTACCAGGGACCCGACGGTGGGGCGCAGAACATCCAGAAGACCCTCGACCGCCTCGGGATCGACGCCGTGATCGCCATCGGGGGCGAGGGCACCGCTGCCGCCTCGAAGCGACTGTTCGGTGAAGGGATCCGCATCGTCGGTGTGCCGAAGACGATCGACAACGACCTCAGCCACACCGACTACACCTTCGGGTTCGACACGGCCGTCGAGATCGCGACGGTGGCGATCGACCGCCTCCGGACCACCGGCAACTCCCACAAACGCTGCATGGTGCTCGAGGTCATGGGCCGGCACGCCGGATGGATCGCGCTGCACGCCGGTACCGCCGGCGGCGCACACGCCATCCTCATCCCCGAGCACCCCGAGAGCCTCGAACAGATCTGCGAGTGGGTGACGAGTGTCCGCAACCGCGGACGTTCGCCGATGGTCGTCGTCGCGGAGGGCTTCACGCTCCCCGAGATGGAGGAGGCGTACTCCACCAAGGGGCTCGACGGATTCGACCGGCCGCGCCTCGGTGGGATCGCGGAGGTGCTCGCGCCGCTCATCGAGAAGCACACCGGTGTCGAGGCCCGCGCGACGGTGCTCGGCCACATCCAACGGGGCGGTGTCCCCACGGCATTCGACCGGGTACTCGCCACGCGACTGGGCATGGCGGTGACCGATCTCGTCGCCGAGGAGGACTGGGGGCACATGGTCGCGCTGCACGGCACCGACATCGCCCGGGTCGATTTCGACGAGCTCGCCGAACCGAAGTACGTGCCCGACGAGCGCTATCAGGAGATGCGGATCCTGTTCGGGTGAGGCCGCGCGTCGGCACTGTCGGCGCCGTCTAAAATCGACACCATGACTGCCTCCGTGTCCGCTGACCTGCTCGCCTACGACGACGTGCTCGCGAAGTTCGAGCCCGTGATGGGCATGGAGGTGCACGTCGAGCTGCACACCGCCACCAAGATGTTCTGCGGCTGCCCGACGGCCTTCGGCGCCGAGCCCAACACGCAGGTGTGCCCGGTCTGCCTCGGTCTGCCGGGGGCGCTGCCCGTCGTCAACCAGGCCGCGGTCGAGTCCGCGATCCGCATCGGCCTCGCGCTGAACTGCTCGATCACCCCGTGGGGTCGCTTCGCGCGGAAGAATTACTTCTACCCCGATCAGCCGAAGAACTACCAGATCTCGCAGTACGACGAGCCGATCGCCACCGACGGATATCTCGACGTCGTGCTCGACGACGGCACCACCTGGCGGGTCGACATCGAGCGCGCGCACATGGAGGAGGACACCGGCAAGTCGCTGCACGTCGGTGGCGCCACCGGTCGCATCCACGGTGCGAGCCACTCGCTGCTCGACTACAACCGCGCCGGTGTGCCGCTCGTCGAGATCGTCACCAAGCCGATCGTCGGTGCCGGCGAGCGCGCCCCCGAGGTCGCCCGCGCCTACGTCACCGCCCTGCGCGACCTGCTCGAGGCCCTCGATGTCTCCGACGTCCGCATGGACCAGGGTTCGATGCGGTGCGACGCGAACATCTCGCTGATGCCCATCGGCGCGAAGGAGTTCGGTACCCGTACCGAGACGAAGAACGTCAACTCCCTCAAGTCCGTCGAGGTCGCGGTGCGCTACGAGATGCGCCGCCAGGCGGCCGTGCTGGTCTCCGGTGGTGAGGTGATCCAGGAGACCCGGCACTTCCAGGAGGCCGACGGCACCACCTCGCCCGGTCGCCGCAAGGAGACCGCCGAGGACTACCGCTACTTCCCGGAGCCCGACCTCGAGCCGATCGCGCCCGACGCCGCCTGGGTCGAGGAGTTGCGCGCGACGCTGCCCGAGCTGCCGTGGCTGCGCCGCGCCCGCATCCAGGCCGACTGGGGTGTCTCCGACGAGGAGATGCGCGACCTCGTCAACGCCGGTGCGCTCGATCTCGTCATCGCGACCACCGAGGCCGGCGCCCCCGCCTCGGAGGCCCGCTCGTGGTGGGTCGCCTACCTGGCCCAGCAGGCCAACACCCGCGGTGTCGAACTCGCCGAACTGCCCATCACGCCCGAGCAGGTCGCCCGCGTCATCGCACTGGTGGCCGACGGCAAGCTGACGAACAAGCTGGCCCGTCAGGTCGTCGACGGTGTGCTCGCCGGTGAGGGCGAGCCCGACGAGGTGGTCGCCGCTCGCGGTCTCGAGGTCGTGCGCGACGATTCGGCGCTGCAGGCCGCGGTCGACGCCGCTCTGGCCGCCAACCCCGACATCGCCGACAAGATCCGCTCCGGCAAGGTTCAGGCGGCCGGCAAGATCGTCGGCGACGTCATGAAGGCCACTCGCGGACAGGCCGATCCGGCGCGCGTGAAGGAACTCGTCATCGCCGCGTGCAGTTGATCTTGCGCGGCTAGAGTAGCGGCGCATGGACGCTGCTGTAGCCATCTCGCTGTTCTGGATCGCCGTCGCGGCGGTGCTGGCACCGCTGATCGCCGGCGCCGTTCCGCGTCGGCTGGTCCCCGAGGTCGTGCTGCTGCTGGTGGCCGGTGTCCTCATCGGTCCCTACGCGCTCGACCTCGCGGAGACGGGCAGCGAGATCGGTATCCTGCGCGAACTCGGCCTGGGGATGCTCTTCCTGCTCGCCGGATACGAGATCGACCCCGCCGAGTTGCGCGGGCGGGGTGGGCGCCGCGCGATGCTCACCTGGTGCGTGTGCATGCTGTTGGCGCTCGGTACCGTCGCCGCCCTGGGAGCGGTCGGCCAGGTGCACGCCGAGATTGCCGTGGCGATCGCCCTGACATCCACAGCGCTGGGGACGCTCCTGCCGATCCTCGCCGACCGCGGGCTCGTCGCGACCCCACTCGGACGCTCGGTGCTCAACCACGGGGCGTTCGGAGAGCTGCTGCCCGTCGTGGCCATGGCGACCCTGCTCGGTGCGCGCGGCGCACTCGGCTCGCTGATCGTCCTGCTGGCGTTCGCGGTCGTGGCCGTCGCCGTCGCCGTGCTGCCGACCTGGATCCTGCGGGAGGGCTCACGGTTCACCCAGTTCGTCCGGCTCGGCTCCGACACCACCGCCCAGATCCCGGTGCGCCTGACAATGTTGCTGCTCGTCGGACTCATCGCCGTCGCGGCCGTCTTCGATCTCGACATCATCCTCGGTGCCTTCGCGGCCGGTTTCATCCTGCGCCGCACGATCCCGGCGGGCGACGAGCGGCTCGAGAAGAAGCTCGACGGTCTCGGATACGGCTTCCTCATCCCGATCTTCTTCGTCACCTCGGGCATGGCGATCGACGTCGGTGCCGTCGTGAGTGCCCCGGGGATCCTGCTGGCATTCCTCGGACTGCTCGTCCTGGTGCGGGGTGTGCCGGTCTTCGTCGCATCGCGCCTCGAACGTGACGAGACCGGAAAGCGGATGTTCGGAACCGCGGAGCAGTTGCAGATCGCCCTGTACTCGACGACGGGTCTTCCCCTGATCGTCGCGGTCACGGGCGTGGCGGTGAGTGCCGACCAGATGTCGAACGCGAGCGCGTCGATCCTCGTGGCGGCGGGCGCCGTCACCGTCCTCGTGCTCCCGATGCTCGCGGGACTGCTCCACCACCCCGCTGCGGTGGAGACGCCGGAGCGGGCGTGATCAGTCGAATCCACCGCCACCGGCCGGGAACTGGATGCGGATGACGCGGTCGTCGTTCGGTCCCGGTTCGGAACCGGACTTGTTGACCGTCGAGACCCACAGCAGGCCGTCGGGCGACGACGCGGCGCCGCGCAGCATGCCGTAACGGTCCTCCGCTGCGAGGACGGGCGACGCCGTGACCGCTCCGGTGCCCGGATCGGTAGCGACGACCGCGACGGCCTTCGCCTCGGTGAGCGAGATCGCGATCCCGTCGGGAGCCGCCGCGCACCCGGCGACACCGGGCCGCTCGGGCCACGTCCAGGCCGGGCCGGTGCCGGTCGAGCCGTCGACCCCGACCCGTTGGAGCCGGTCCTCGAGGGGAGTGCGGTCGGTGATCCACAGGTTGCCGTTCGGATCGCGGCACACATCGCCCGCGGTGCCGATCCCCGACAGCATCACCGAGGGAGTGGGTGCTGCGCCGGGTGCCGGGAGCGGCAGGTTCAGGAGCTTGCCGGACAAGACGTTCGGATCGTTTGCGGCCGCTGCGTTTCCGGCGTCGCCGGTCAGAACGGCGAGTTCGGTGGGTGAGACGAACTCGATGGCGCCGGAATTGCCCGTCGCGCCGCGCGGGATTCCCGTCAGCACGTCCTTGGGAGTGTCACCCGCGGCGATGCGGACCACGCGGTTGTCCGAGGCCGTGGTGATGTAGGCGTAGAGCAGTCGGTCCTCGGCGAAAGTGGGGGAGAGCGCCACGTCCAGCAGCCCACCGTCCCCGGATCCGTCGACCGGGATCGTCGCGATCTCCGCCGGCTCGGTCTCCGGCGCGACCTGCAGTATCCGACCCGTCCGGCGCTCGGTGACGAGCGCGGAGTTGCCATCGGGCATCGTCACCAGGCCGCCGGTGACGTCGAGGCAGGTCGCGATCACGGACGGGTCGGGATCGACACACGGCCCCGGAGGCTTGGGGGAGGCGCTCGGCGTGGTCGTCTCGGTGGGGTCCTGGGGCCCGACGCCCGGTCCCGGATCGAAGGTGGGTTCGGGAGTGAACGGGCTCGATGCGGAGTCGTCGAAGCGGGCGCAGGACGGGACGGCGAGGACTCCGACGGCGAGCACCGCCGCTGCCGCACGTACGCCCCACGAACCCGTCCACCGCGTACCCCGTGTCATGCCGCAAACGTTACCGGCACGACGCGCGCACCCGCGGATGCCGGGTGCGGGGACGGTCACGGGCATAGGCTGAGGACGTGGCCGACAACAAGAACGGTGGCATACCGGACGCGGGTTCGAATCCCTACGGCGACCAGCCCGACGAACACACACTCGAGATGCGCCGACCACGCGAGTCGTATCTCGGATCCGACGATGACTTCGGCGCAGGCGGAACTCCCCTCGGCAGCGACGCCTACGCCGCTCCCACCGAGCAGATGTACCGGCCGGAGCCGGTCTACGGTGCGGATACGGGCGGCGCGGTGGTCGCCGGCGAACAGGCCCCGGCGAAGGTGCGCCGCGGAACGCTCGACCTCGGATTGTTCGTCCTGCGCGCGGCGGTCGGGGCGATCCTCGTCGCACACGGACTGCAGAAGCTGGTGGGTCTGTGGAACGGCCCGGGTCTCGACGGTTTCGAGTCGTTGCTGCGCGACGCGGGGTACCAGCAGCCCGCCGTGCTCGCGATCGTCGGCGCGGTCGGTGAGATCGCGGCCGGAGGACTGCTCGTCCTGGGTCTGCTCACTCCGTTCGCCGCTGCTGCGATCGTGGCCATCATGGTCAACGCGGTGCTGTTCAAACACGAACTCGAGCCGGGCGTCCAGTTCTTCGCCGCCGAATCGTCGGGCTTCGAGTTCGAGGCCCTTCTCGTCGCCTGCGCGGTGACGATCACCCTCACCGGACCGGGACGCATCGCGATCGACGGACGACGCGGCTGGGCGACGCGTCCGTTCCTGGGCTCGTTCGTCGTGCTGCTGATGGGTGTGGCGGCCGGCGTGTGCCTGTGGATCTTCGGACGCTGACATACGAAGGACGGACACCAGGCGAGGGCCCCGCGATCGGGATGATCGCGGGGCCCTCGTTCCTGCTGTCGTGAAGTGTTACGGCACGCGCCGGACGGCACCCTTGTCGGCGGAGGTCGCCAGAGCGGCGTAGGCGCGCAGTGCCTTCGAGACCGTGCGCTCACGGTCGACGGGCTGCCACGGACGCTCGGAGGCCTCCATCTTCGCGCGACGGTCCGCGAGCACCTCGTCGTCGACGAGCACCTCGAGGGTGCGGGTCGCGACGTCGATGCGGATCCGGTCGCCCTGCTCGATCAGGCCGATCACACCACCGGAAGCGGCCTCGGGGGAGACGTGCCCGATGGACAGACCGGAGGTGCCGCCCGAGAAGCGACCGTCGGTGATCAGGGCACACACCTTGCCCAGACCGATGCCCTTGAGGAAGGAGGTCGGGTGCAGCATCTCCTGCATGCCGGGGCCGCCGGCCGGGCCCTCGTAGCGGACGACGACGACGTCGCCGGCCTTGATCTTCTTGCCGAGGATGACCGAGACGGCCTCCTCCTGCGACTCGACGACGTAGGCCGGGCCCTCGAAGTGGAACAGATCCTCGTCGATACCGGCGGTCTTGAGGATCGCGCCGTCCGGTGCGAGATTTCCGCGCAGCACGCACAAGCCGCCCTCGACGGTGTAGGCGTGCTCGATGTCGCGGATGCAACCGTTCGCGGCATCGGTGTCGAGCGACGACCAGCGGTTGTCCGTCGAGAACGGTTCGGTGGTGCGCACACCGCCCGGTGCGGCGTGGAACAGTTCGAGGGCCGTCTCGGACGCCTTGCCGGAACGGATGTCCCAGGTGTCGAGCCACTCGTCGAAGCTCTTCGTGTGGACCGTGGAGACGTCGGTCTCGAGCAGACCACCGCGGCGCAGCTCGCCGAGGATGGCGGGGATTCCGCCGGCGCGGTGCACGTCCTCCATGTGGTAGTCGGAGTTCGGGGAGACCTTCGCCAGGCAGGGCACCCGGCGGCTGATCTCGTCGATGGTGGTGAGATCGAAGTCGACCTCACCCTCCTGCGCGGCGGCGAGGGTGTGCAGCACGGTGTTGGTGGAACCACCCATGGCGACGTCGAGCGCCATTGCGTTGCGGAAGGCGGCCGGGGTGGCGATGTTGCGCGGAAGCACCGACTCGTCGTCGTCGCGGTAGTAGCGCAGGGCGGCCTCGACGATCGTCCGGCCGGCGGTCTCGAACAGTGCGCGTCGCGCCTCGTGGGTGGCGAGGGTCGAACCGTTGCCGGGCAGCGCGAGACCGAGAGCCTCGGTGAGGCAGTTCATCGAGTTTGCGGTGAACATGCCCGAGCACGAACCGCAGGTCGGGCACGCGCTGCGCTCGACCTCGTCGAGTCCCGCGTCGTCGACGGCCTCGCTGGCGGAGGCCGAGATGGCGGTGATGAGGTCGGTGGGGGCCTGCGCGACACCGTTGACGACGACCGCCTTGCCGGCCTCCATCGGACCACCGGAGACGAAGACCGTCGGGATGTTCAGGCGCATCGCGGCATTGAGCATGCCCGGGGTGATCTTGTCGCAGTTCGAGATGCACACCAGTGCATCGGCGGTGTGCGCGTTGACCATGTATTCGACGGAGTCGGCGATGATCTCGCGGCTCGGCAGCGAGTAGAGCATGCCGCCGTGGCCCATGGCGATGCCGTCGTCGACTGCGATGGTGTGGAACTCGCGCGCCACGCCGCCCGCTTCGCGCACGGCCTTCGCGACGATCTCACCGACGTCCTTGAGGTGGACGTGACCGGGTACGAACTGCGTGTAGGAGTTCGCGATGGCGACGATCGGCTTGCCGAAGTCGGAATCGGTCAGGCCGGTGGCGCGCCACAGGGAGCGCGCTCCCGCGGCGTTTCGTCCGACGGTGGTGGTGCGTGACCTCAACGGGGGCATGGGCTGACTTCCTTGACGGTGGCTGGTGCGCAATCGGCCGGGCCGCGTCCGGGCGCCGGGCTGGGCGGATCCGGGCAACGGCACCGACGAATCTACTCGCGTGCTTCCGGATGCCTCTATTCGCACCCGGTCGCGAGGATCAGGAGGAGCGGTCCCCCTTCTTCTCGACGGTGACTGCGTCGTCGGTGGTTTCGGCATCCGGACCGGCTTCGGCGGCCGCCTTCTCGCGGTATGCCTTCTCCTCGGCGAGCTGTGCGGCCGCGTACGGATCGGTGATGCGGCCTCCGCTGGCCTCCGACAGCTGCGGCAGCCGGCCGAAGGTGACGACCGGCAGTGCGACCTCGCTGCCGTCGGTGAGCCGTGCGCGGGCCCAGCCCCGCTTCGGGAACCGGAGGCCGTCGAGTTCGTCCCACTTCAGGTTCGTGGTCTTGAAGGTCGCTCGCGCGACGATGCCCTCGGGGCCGACGACGGTGCGTACCCGCACGACCCAGGCGGCGACGAGGAACGGGATGATCAGCGTCCATGCGAAGGCCTCCGGCCACGCCAGCGCGGGGGAGGCGAGGGCGAGGAACAGCAGAGCGCACGCGAGGAAGGACAGTCGCGAGATCTGGATGACCTGCGTCGTCGAATCGGGCGTGTGGGATGATGGGGGCGGTGGCACGGGCTGCTGGGAAGATGACACCTCTACATCTTCGCACTGCAGCCGCGGCATCTCACATTCTGGGACAGTGGACCGCACCAAGTTGACTGTCTGGACACCATGCGCCTACCGTCGAGCGCGTGAATCAGAATGGGTTGCTCGTAATCGGCCGGCGCGTCGTCGCCTGAGCCGCATTTCGCAACTCGCCCACGACGCGCCACCCTCGTACAGCAGACTTGCTGACGAGGGTTTTTTGTTGCCCGGAGCCAGAATCAGAGGAATTCGCAGTGAGCGCACCAACCGCACGGCCTCAACCCTCGCCGCGAAAGCCGGGGTCCGCCACCCCGACTCCCGCAGCTGCCGCGACGCAGCCCGCCAATCGACGCCAGGTCGCCCCCGAGCGGGTCACCGGCGCCCAGTCGGTGGTCCGCGCACTCGAGGAACTCGAGGTCGACACGGTATTCGGCATTCCCGGCGGCGCGATCCTGCCCGTCTACGACCCGATCTTCGATTCGCGGCGCGTGCGCCACGTGCTCGTCCGTCACGAGCAGGGCGCCGGGCACGCTGCCACCGGTTACGCCCAGGCCACCGGCAAGGTCGGCGTGTGCATGGCCACTTCCGGTCCGGGCGCGACGAATCTCGTCACCCCGCTCGCCGACGCGCAGATGGACTCCGTGCCCCTCGTCGCGATCACCGGCCAGGTCGGTCGCCCGCTCATCGGCACCGACGCCTTCCAGGAAGCCGACATCTCCGGCATCACGATGCCGATCACGAAGCACAACTTCCTGGTCACCGACGGCGCCGACATCCCGCGCATCCTGGCCGAGGCGTTCTACCTCGCCTCCTCGGGCCGACCGGGCGCGGTCCTCGTCGACATCCCCAAGGACATCCTCCAGGCACAGACCACCTTCAGCTGGCCGCCGGAGATGCACCTGCCCGGCTACCGCCCGGTGACGAAGCCGCACGGCAAGCAGGTCCGCGAGGCCGCGCGACTGATCGCCGACGCGAAGAACCCGGTGCTGTACGTCGGCGGCGGTGTCATCAAGGCCGAGGCGTCGGCCGAGCTGCTCGAGCTCGCCGAGCTGACCGGCATCCCGGTCGTTACGACGCTCATGGCCCGCGGTGCGTTCCCCGACAGCCACAACCTGCACTGCGGCATGCCCGGCATGCACGGCAACGTCGCCGCGGTGGCCGCACTGCAGAAGAGTGACCTGCTCATCACCCTCGGTGCCCGCTTCGACGACCGCGTCACCGGTCAGCTGGACTCCTTCGCGCCCGACGCCAAGGTCATCCACGCCGACATCGACCCGGCGGAGATCGGCAAGAACCGGCACGCCGACGTGCCGATCGTCGGTGACTGCAAGGAGGTCATCGTCGAACTGCTCGAGGCGATCCGCGCCGACCTGGCGACCGGCACGAAGCTCGACTACACGGCATGGTGGGCCTACCTCGACGACATCCGTCGCACCTACCCGCTGAGCTACGACCGTCCCACCGACGACACCCTGTCGCCGCAGTACGTCATCCAGGCCGTCGGTAAGCTCGCCGGTCCCGACGCGATCTACTGCGCAGGCGTCGGTCAGCACCAGATGTGGGCGGCGCAGTTCGTCGACTACGAGAAGCCGCGCACCTGGCTCAACTCCGGTGGTCTCGGCACCATGGGCTACGCGGTGCCCGCCGCGATGGGCGCCAAGATGGGTTGCCCCGACACCGAGGTGTGGGCCATCGACGGCGACGGCTGCTTCCAGATGACCAACCAGGAACTCGCGACGTGCGCCGTCGAGGGTGTGCCGATCAAGGTCGCGCTCATCAACAACGGCAATCTCGGCATGGTCCGGCAGTGGCAGACCCTCTTCTACGAGGAGCGATACTCGAACACCGACCTGGCGACGCACTCGCTACGCATCCCCGACTTCGTCAAGCTCGCCGAGGCCCTCGGCTGCGTGGGCATCCGCGTCGAGCGCGAGGAAGACGTCGAGCCTGCGATCCGCCGGGCGCAGGAGGTCAACGATCGTCCCGTCGTGATCGACTTCATCGTCGGCAAGGACGCGCAGGTGTGGCCGATGGTCGCCGCCGGCACGAGCAACGACGAGATCATGGCGGCTCGCGACATCCGGCCGCTGTTCGACGACGACGCCGCTGCCGACGATCCCGCTGTCATCCACGAGACCATCGACGCGCTCGAAACCCGCAGCGAGAACGCTGCGGCCCAGGAGGAGACCAAGTGAGCACGAGTCACACCCTCAGTGTTCTCGTCGAGGACAAGCCGGGCGTGCTCGCCCGAGTCGCATCGCTGTTCTCGCGACGCGGCTTCAACATCGAATCCCTTGCCGTCGGTGGCACCGAGGTGCCCGACATCTCGCGGATGACGATCGTGGTGACCGTCGACGAGTTCCCGCTCGAGCAGGTCACCAAGCAGCTCAACAAGCTCGTCAACGTCATCAAGATCGTCGAGCAGGAGGACGAGGCGTCCGTCGCCCGCGAACTCGTGCTCATCAAGGTGCGCGCCGACGCGAGTGTACGCACCCAGGTCATCGAGACGGTGAATCTGTTCCGCGCCAAGGTGATCGACGTCTCGCCCGAGTCGCTGACCATCGAGGCGACCGGTACGCGGTCCAAGCTCGACGCGCTGTTGCGCATGCTCGAACCGTACGGAATCCGCGAGATCGTCCAGTCCGGTGTCGTCGCCGTCGGACGCGGTCCGAAGTCCATCACGGCTACCCGTTAGCCTTAACACACCCATACTTGCTGAAAGAGGTAATCACTGTGGCAGTCGAGATGTTCTATGACGACGATGCCGACCTGTCGATCATCCAGGGTCGTAAGGTCGCCGTCATCGGCTACGGCAGTCAGGGACACGCGCACTCGCTGAGCCTGCGCGACTCGGGCGTCGACGTTCGCATCGGTCTGAAGGAGGGCTCGAAGTCGCGGGCCAAGGCCGAGGAAGCCGGTCTCACCGTCGGCACCCCCGCCGAGGTCTCCGAGTGGGCCGACGTCATCATGATCCTCGCGCCCGACACCGCCCAGGCGTCGATCTTCACCAACGACATCGAGCCCAACCTGAAGGACGGCGACGCGCTGTTCTTCGGCCACGGCCTCAACATCCACTTCGGTCTCATCACCGCTCCGGAGAACGTGACCGTCGCGATGGTCGCCCCCAAGGGCCCCGGCCACCTCGTGCGTCGTCAGTTCGTCGACGGCAAGGGCGTTCCCGCGCTCATCGCCGTCCATCAGGACCCCAAGGGTGAGGGCCAGGCGCTCGCGCTGTCCTACGCCAAGGGCATCGGCGGCACCCGGGCCGGCGTCATCAAGACCACCTTCAAGGAAGAGACCGAGACCGACCTCTTCGGCGAGCAGGCCGTGCTCTGCGGTGGCACCGAGGAGCTCGTCAAGACCGGCTTCGACGTCATGGTCGAGGCGGGCTACGCCCCCGAGATGGCCTACTTCGAGGTTCTCCACGAGCTCAAGCTCATCGTCGACCTCATGTACGAGGGTGGCATCGCCCGCATGAACTACTCGGTGTCCGACACCGCGGAGTTCGGCGGCTACCTCTCCGGCCCGCGCGTCATCGACGCCGGCACCAAGGAGCGCATGAAGGAGATCCTGAAGGACATCCAGGACGGCACCTTCGTCAAGCGTCTCGTCGCCAACGTCGAGGGCGGCAACAAGGAGCTCGAAGGCCTGCGCAAGCAGAATGCCGAGCACGGCATCGAGGTTGTCGGCAAGCAGCTGCGCGACCTGATGAGCTGGGTCGATCGCCCCATCACCGAGACGGCGTGACAGCCACCTGATCCGGTCACGGCGGCCCGGTACCCCTACGGGGTGCCGGGCCGCCGTCGTCGGTGCGCGTGAGCGATGTCGCAGCCACGGGCCGAGGCCGCGGAGGATACTGGGCTGATGTGGCTCCTCGCCGCGTTCGGGCGGCTCCCGGGTGTCGCCACCGCACGGTCCTACCGGCGGGGGTGGCTGCGGGGCGACGTCACGGCGGGTCTCGCGCTCAGCGCCCTGCTCGTCCCCACCGGCATGGGATATGCCCAGGCGGCGGGACTGCCGCCCTACACGGGTCTCTACGCGACAGTGGTGCCGATGCTCGTGTACGCGGTGGTCGGTCCGTCCCGGATCCTCGTGCTCGGACCGGATTCCGCGCTCGCCCCGCTCATCGCGGCCGCGGTGATCCCGCTCGCCGCCGACGGTGACCCGCAGCGTGCGGTCGCCCTCGCCGGTGTGCTCGCCCTCCTCGTCGGGGCGATCCTCCTCGTCGGGGGGATACTCCGCTTCGGATTCCTGACCTATCTGCTCTCCACACCGATCCGGGTCGGTTTCCTCAACGCGATCGCGATCATCGTCATCGTCGGGCAGCTCCCGCTCCTGCTGGGCACCTCGGCCGACGAATCCGGTGTCGTCGCCGAGGTTCTCGACGTCGTCGACGACGTCTTCGAGGACGGTGTCGAACCGGTCGGACTTCTCCTCGGCGCCGGCACCCTCGCTGTGATCCTCGTGCTGCAGAAGGTCGTTCCCCGCATACCCGCGGTGCTCGTCGCGGTGGTCGCCGCCTCCGCGGCGGTCGAGGTGTTCGGGCTCACCGATCGGGTGGAGATGGTGGGGGCGCTGCCCTCCGGGATCCCCGCGCCCGTTCTGGGCGGTATCGAACGGGGAGACGTGATCGAACTGCTCGCACCCGCGGTCGCGGTCGCCGTCATCGCGTTCGCCGACACCGCGGTGCTGTCGCGCTCGTTCGCGCTCCGACGGGGCGAGGACGTGGACGGCAGTTCCGAGATGCGCGCCCTCGGTGTGGTGAACATCGCAGCCGGTGCGACGGGCGGATTCCCCATCTGCGGCAGCGGCAGTCGCACTCCCGTCCTCGAACAGGCCGGAGCGCGTACCCAGCTCGCGGGTGCCGTCGGAGCGGTGACGGTCGCGATCTTCCTGCTCGCCGCGCCGGGGGCGACGGCGTACCTGCCGCAGGCCGCGCTCGCTGCCGTCGTGATCGCCGCGGCGAGTGCTCTCGTCGATGCGAAGGGGCTCGGTCGCCTGTGGCGGGTCAACAAGATCGAATTCTGTTTGTCCTTCGCCGCATTCGTGGCGGTCGGTCTCGCCGGTGTGTTGAGGGGTGTACTCGTCGCGATCGCATTGTCGTTGACGGTCGTGATCGTGCGTGCCTGGCAACCCCACCGGACCGAACTCGTCGAACTCGAGAACATCGCCGGATATCACGACCGGGAGCGGCATCCCGAGGGCCACCGCATCCCGGGTCTCGTGCTCGTGCGATTCGACGCTCCGCTGTTCTTCGCGAACGGTGTGATCCTCACGAAGTTCGTCCGTGAACTCGTCCGCGAACGCGAGGACCGTATCGAGTGGGTGGTACTCGCGGCCGAACCGATCACGGATCTAGACATCAGCGCCGTCGAGGAGATCGAACGTCTCGACGACTACCTCGCCCACAGGGGGATATGGCTCGCCTTCGCCGCGATGAAGGGGCCGGTCAAGGACAAGTTGCACCGGATGCAATCGGGGAATCGCTTCGGGGCCGGTCGATTCCATCCGACCGTCCGCACTGCCGTGGTGGCCTTCCGGCACCGGAACCAGCCCGGCATCGAGCGCAGTGTGCTCGACGCACCCCCGCAGGACATCGTCCCGCCCCCGCGGAAGGATCGGCCCGCACCACCGTGATCCCGGTCCCGGTGGCCCCGTGGGAGGGGCCGGGGCACTAAACTGTGGGCGGTCGCGGGTGCCCACGCATGCTGTCGGGCGCGAGCGCCGTCGACCACTCACACATTCACGACACAGGGAGTCCGCACGTGAGCCAGAATGGCCGTCCAGTAGTCCTGATCGCCGACAAGCTTGCGCAGTCGACCGTCGATGCGCTCGGTGACGGTGTCGAGGTGCGCTGGGTCGACGGCCCCGACCGCCCCGCCCTGCTCGCGGCCGTGCCCGAGGCCCAGGCGCTGCTGGTCCGCTCCGCGACCACCGTCGACGCCGAGGTGCTCGCTGCGGCGCCCAACCTCAAGATCGTCGGTCGCGCCGGTGTCGGCCTCGACAACGTCGACATCGCTGCTGCCACCGAGCGCGGTGTGATGGTCGTCAACGCGCCCACCTCCAACATCCACTCCGCCGCCGAGCACGCGGTCGCGCTCCTCATGTCCGCGGCGCGGCAGGTTCCCGCCGCCGACCGCACCCTGCGTGAGCGCACCTGGAAGCGGTCGAGCTTCAACGGCACCGAAATCCTCGGCAAAACGGTCGGCGTCGTCGGCCTCGGCCGCATCGGCCAGCTGTTCGCCCAGCGTCTCGCGGCGTTCGAAACCCACGTCATCGCGTACGACCCCTACCTGCCGGCCGCCCGCGCCGCACAGCTCGGCATCGAGCTCGTCGACATCGACGAGCTGGTCGCCCGCGCCGACTTCATCTCGGTGCACCTGCCCAAGACCAAGGAGACCGCCGGCCTGATCAACGCCGAGCGTCTGTCCAAGGCCAAGGACGGCGTCATCATCGTCAACGCCGCCCGCGGTGGCCTGATCGACGAGGACGCGCTGTACGACGCGCTCGTCGAAGGCAAGGTCCGCGCTGCCGGCCTCGACGTCTTCGAGACCGAGCCGTGCACCGATTCGAAGCTGTTCGACCTCGACAACGTCGTCGTCACCCCGCACCTCGGTGCATCCACCGCCGAGGCCCAGGACCGCGCCGGTACCGACGTTGCCAAGAGCGTGCTGCTCGCCCTCGCCGGCGAGTTCGTGCCCGATGCCGTCAACGTCTCCGGTGGCCCCGTGGGCGAGGAGGTCGCGCCGTGGCTCGAGCTCGTTCGCAAGCTCGGTCTGCTCGCCGGCACCCTCTCGCCCGAGGCCGTGCAGAACGTGCAGGTCGTCGTCAGCGGTGAGCTCTCGGCCGAGAACACCGACATTCTCGGCCTGGCCGCCCTCCGCGGCCTGTTCTCGGCGAGCAGCGACGAGCCCGTCACCTTCGTCAACGCCCCCAAGCTCGCGGAGCAGCGCGGCGTGACGGTCGAGGTCGAGAAGGTCAGCGAGGCCACCACGCACCGCAGCGCCGTCGAGGTCCGCGCCGTGGCGCCGGACGGACACGTCACGTCCGTCGCGGGTGCGCTCACCGGCCTGCAGCAGGTCGAGAAGATCGTCAACATCAACAGCCGCAGCTTCGACCTCCGCGCCGAGGGCCACAACCTGATCGTCCACTACCAGGACCGTCCGGGTGTCCTCGGAACGCTGGGCACCGTGCTCGGCAACGCGAGCATCGACATCCAGGCCGCGGCGCTGAGCCAGGACGCGGAGGGCCCCGGCGCCACCGTGATCCTCCGTGTCGACCGCGTCGTCGGCGACGCCGAGGTCGGACAGATCACCGAGGCGCTCGACGCGCGCGTCGCCCAGGTCGACCTGTCCTGATCCTTCGGTTCTCCATCATCCGGTGGCCGCGACCGTCTGCACGGTCGCGGCCACCGTCGCACAGGAAGTGAGTAGTGCTCATGAAACTTGCGGTCATCCCCGGTGACGGCATCGGTGTCGAGGTCACGGCGGAAGCTCTCAAGGTGGTCCGCGCCCTCGTCCCGGATCTCGAGACGACCGAGTACGACCTCGGTGCCCGCCGGTACAACGCGACCGGCGAACTCCTGCCCGATGCCGATCTCGCCGCGATCCGCGAGCACGACGCGATCCTCCTCGGTGCCATCGGCGATCCGTCGGTCACGCCGGGCATCCTCGAACGCGGTCTCCTCCTGAGCATGCGGTTCGCACTCGACCACCACGTCAACCTGCGGCCGTCGCGCCTGTACCCGGGCTCGAAGTCGCCGCTCGCCGCCGACCACGAGATCGACTTCGTCGTCGTCCGCGAGGGCACCGAGGGCCCGTACACCGGCAACGGGGGAGCGATCCGCGTCGGCACCCCGCACGAGATCGCCACCGAGGTCTCGGTGAACACCTGGTTCGGAGCCGAGCGCGTGGTCCGCTACGCCTTCGAGCTCGCGCAGACCCGCCGCAAGCACGTCACGCTCATCCACAAGACGAACGTGCTGTCGAACGCCGGCGCCATCTGGACCCGCGCCGTCGAGACCGTCGGCAAGGAGTTCCCTGAGGTCACCACGGCCTACTGTCACATCGACGCCGCGACCATCTACATGGTCGACGACCCGTCGCGCTTCGACGTCATCGTCACCGACAACCTGTTCGGCGACATCATCACCGACCTCGCCGGCGCCGTAACCGGCGGTATCGGCCTTGCCGCGAGCGGCAACATCGACGCCTCGGGCACCAACCCGTCGATGTTCGAACCGGTCCACGGCTCGGCACCGGACATCGCCGGCAAGGGCATCGCCGATCCCACCGCGGCGATCCTGTCCACCGCCTTGCTGCTGCGCCATCTCGGGCGCGAGGAGGATGCTGCACGCGTCGAGCGGGCCGTCGAGGCCGACCTCGCGAATCGTGGCACCGGTCCGATCGTGACCACCGAGATCGGCGATCGGATCGCTGCTTCTCTTTGATCTCTGAGCGCGGATTCTCTCCGGGCACCGAGTTCTTCGGCACAAACGCGCGTGGCGCCGGCGGGTACGTCCCGTCCGGCGCCACGCGCGTTTCGCGTATCAGTCCTTCGGTATCACCGGGACCGCCGCTGCGGGAGCGATGGCGGCCAGGGCGAAGGCCGCGGGGAATCCGACCGCGGCGATGAGCCCACCGAAGACCGGTCCGACGGCCGCGGCGAACACGAACTGCCCGGTGTTCTGGATCCCGAGTGCGCGGCCGCCCCAGAACGGGCCGGCGATCTCCGCGACGGCAGTGAATGCCAACCCGTTCGGCGCCGAGGTCAGGATCGACGCGACGAGCAGGACGCCCACCGCGATCGCCGAATCCGTCCACGCCGTGACGGAGAGCGCGACCATCGACACGACGACCGATGCGGCGACGAGGCGCATCGGTCCCAGCCTGCTGCCCACCCGATCGGACCAGGCCCCGGTGACGACACGTCCGAGGGCGCCGAGGATCTGGGCGGCGGTGATGACGAGACCGGCGCCGACCTCGTCCCAGCCGCGGTCGGCGATGAGCCAGACCAGGGCGTAGGTCCACACGACGTACTGCGGAACGACGAGCAGGATCGACGCGAGATGGATCCGCGTGAGGGACATGGAACTCCGGTAGGGATTGCCGAGCACGCCTGCGCGCTCGGCCTCCACCCGTCCGGGTCGGGGCGGATCCACCACGCCGACCGCGCAGACGACGGCTGCGAGCCCGCACGCGAGCATGGGAAACGAGAGCGCCCAGGCGATCCCGTGGTCGCCCGCGAGAGTGGGGATGACGAGTGCGCCCGCGGCGACACCCAGCGGCACCGACATCTGCCGGATGCCCATCGCGAGGCCGCGCTGGTGCGGCGGGAACCATCCGACCACCACGCGACCGCTCGCCGAATTGGCGCTCACGGCGCCGGCTCCCGCACACATCAGCAATAGGCCGAGCAGTGCTGCGGAGGTGGTGCGGGACAGGTCCAGTGAGGTGGTCGCGCTCGCGAGTCCCATCGAGACGGCCGCGATCCCGAGTCCGGCGGCCAGCGCGAGACGTTCGCCGAACCGGTCGGCGATCGCGCCCCACACGACGAGCGTGAACACGCCGCCGAGGATCGGTGCGCCGGCGAGGGTTCCGGCCTGGGCGAGGGTGAAGCCACCCTCCTGGTTCAGGATTGGGATGAGGAAGGCGACGCCGTTGATGACGGTGGCCTGGGAGGCCTGGGCGAGGACGCCGAGGGCCAGGATCAGCCATCGGCGCCGACCGATGTCCGGAGTGTCCATGAGTCCCACTATTTGAGAAAGTCGTACCGTTATATGAAATCTTGGTCGGACTCTATACCCGCGGCACCCGGGCGTCGATCGCAGTGTGCGCGCACCGTTAGACTCCGGACATGCGCCTTGGTCGAATTGCCAGCCCGGATGGTGTCGCGTTCGTGAGCATCGAAGGGGAGGGGAAGTCCGCGACGGCGAAGGAGATCGCCGAGCATCCTTTCGGGAACCCCACCTTCACGGGCCGGAGCTGGCCCCTCGCCGACGTGCGGATTCTCGCCCCGATCCTCGCCACCAAGGTGATCGCGGTCGGTCGCAACTACGCCGCCCACGCCGCCGAGTCGGGCAACGAGGTCCCCGACGAGCCGATGATCTTCCTCAAGCCCAACACGTCGATCGTGGGCCCGGGCGCGCCCATCGTGATTCCGCCCACCACCTCGCTCGTCCATCACGAGGCCGAACTCGCCGTGGTCATCGGGCGTCCCTGCAAGGACGTCCCCGCCGCGAAGGCCCCGGAGGCGATCCTCGGCTACACGATCGCCAACGACGTGTCCGCGCGCGACCATCAGCGCAAGGACGGCCAGTGGGGCCGAGCCAAGGGCCACGACACCTTCTGCCCGCTCGGTCCGTGGATCGAAACCGACATCGACCCTTCCGATCTCGAGATCTCGGCGGAGGTCGACGGGCAGATCCGCCAACGCAGCCGCACCTCGAAGATGGTGCACGACATCCCGAAGCTCATCGAATGGATCTCCGGTGTCATGACCCTGCTGCCGGGCGACGTCATCCTCACCGGCACTCCCGAAGGTGTCGGACCGATCGAGCCGGGCAACACAGTCTCGATCACCGTCGAGGGCATCGGAACGCTCACGAATCCGGTCGTCGCCAAGGGATCCTGACCGGAGCTCGCTGCGGGGCGGATAGCCTGGGAAGGTCTCCCGTCGATCCTCAACCCTGAGCGAGTCATGACCACCAGCGAAGTACGCGTACGTTTCTGCCCGTCACCGACCGGAACCCCGCATGTGGGTCTGGTGCGCACCGCCCTGTTCAATTGGGCTTTCGCGCGTCATCACGGCGGCACCTTCGTGTTCCGCATCGAAGACACCGACGCCGCACGCGACACCGAGGAGTCGTACCAGGCGATCCTCGACGCCCTCCGGTGGCTTGGTCTCGAATGGGACGAGGGTCCGGAGGTCGGCGGACCGTACGAGCCGTACCGGCAGTCGCAGCGACGCGACCTTCACCTCGAGATCGTGCAGAAGCTCGTCGACTCCGGTGAGGCCTACGAGTCGTTCTCGACGCCGGAAGAGGTCGAGGAGCGGCACAAGGCCGCCGGCCGCGACCCGAAGCTCGGCTACGACAACTTCGACCGCGACCTCACCCCGGAGCAGCGGCAGGCATTCCTCGACGAGGGGCGCAAGCCGGTCGTGCGACTGCGCATGCCCGAAGAGGACCTCACGTGGAACGACCTGGTCCGCGGCGAGACCACTTTCAAGGCAGGCTCGGTGCCCGACTTCGCGCTGACCCGCGGCAACGGCATCCCGCTCTACACGCTCGTCAATCCCGTCGACGACGCGCTGATGAAGATCACACACGTCCTGCGCGGCGAGGACCTGCTGTCGTCCACCCCGCGTCAGCTTGCGCTGTACGCGGCGCTGCAGCGCATCGGCGTCACCGATTTCACGCCCGAGTTCGGCCACCTGCCGTTCGTGATGGGGCAGGGCAACAAGAAGCTCTCCAAGCGCGACCCGGAGTCCAACCTCTTCCTGCACCGCGATCGCGGGTTCATCCCCGAGGGCCTGCTCAACTACCTCGCTCTGCTCGGCTGGGGTCTCGCCGACGACCGCGACGTGTTCTCCCTCGACGAGATGGTCGCGGCCTTCGAGATCTCCAAGGTCAACTCGAACCCCGCCCGGTTCGACCAGAAGAAGGCCGACGCCATCAACGCCGAGCACATCCGCCTGCTCGAGCCGGAGGAGTTCGCGATCCGGCTGAAGGCGTACCTCGTCGAGCACGGCCGGATCGGGGCCGACGTCGACGACGCGCTCTTCCGGACGGCCGCCGACCTCGTACAGACCCGTATCGTCGTTCTCGGGGACGCGTGGGACCTGCTGAAGTTCCTGTTCGTCGACGACGCCGACTTCACGCTCGACGAGGTCTCCGCGGCGAAGAATCTCAAGGAGGATGCCGCGCCCGTGCTCGACGCCTCCGTCGCCGCCCTCGAGGGCCTGACCGAGTGGACCACGCCGGCGATCGAGGAGGCGCTCAAGAGCGCACTGATCGAGGGGCTCGAACTGAAGCCGAGGAAGGCCTTCGCTCCCGTGCGGGTCGCGGTGACGGGCTCGCACGTCAGCCCGCCGCTCTACGAGTCGATGGAACTGCTCGGCCGTGAGCGCACCCTTGCACGACTGCGTGCCGGGCGGGCGCGCATCGCCTGACCCCTGCATGGTCGCTCTCGGCCCGTCGTCGGCACCCGCCGGCGACGGGCCGAACTCGTTCCGGGCTCGATTTCATGCCACCGAGTTCGTCCTGAGCTCGATTGCACTCCTCTGACCAGCCGATTTGTAGTTGGTGGCGGGGTTGGTGCTAATCTTCTTCTCGGTTCGGAACGGAGGCCACAACGCCCGCAGGGCAGGCCGAAGGAACAAACCATTGGGGTATGGTGTAATTGGCAACACAGCTGATTCTGGTTCAGCCATTCTAGGTTCGAGTCCTGGTACCCCAGCTGAGACGCGGCGGTTTGCCCGCAACGTCTCAGCCAGCTATGCTGGCTGAGCTTCCTTCGGGAAGCGAAGAGAAGAAGTTCCATAGGCCCCCGTCGTCTAGCGGCCTAGGACGCCGCCCTCTCACGGCGGTAGCGTGGGTTCGAATCCCATCGGGGGTACAACGGACTACCCACCGATCTCCGGGTCGGTGGGTGTTCTTCTCTCGGAGGCGTCGGCTCGTCGATTCCTCGGAAAGTTCCAGGCCCCCGTCGTCTAGCGGCCTAGGACGCCGCCCTCTCACGGCGGTAGCGTGGGTTCGAATCCCATCGGGGGTACAACCACGAAGGCTCTCCGATCATCGATCGGAGAGGCTTTCGCGTATGGGCGGTCAGTGCGCGGCGGACGGAAGATAGGCGGCCGTCGTGCCGCCGATCTCCATGGCAGGCATCCCGAGCTTGCAGTGATCCCACGAACGCACCCGCGCGGGCACCACACGGACGGCCACCCGTTTGTGCATCATCTGCTCCACCGCGGGGCGCGCCTCCTCCGTGTACGGGGCGGTGTACCGCTCCCATACGTCGCGGCAGACCTCGAACAGGCGGTCGTGGTCGTCCACGATCTCCGCCCGCCCCTCGATCGAGACGCCACGCAACTGGTCGTAGGTGTCGCCGGCCTCGACGAGGACGGTCACGCGATCGTCGCGCCGGAGGTTGACGACCTTCTGCGATTTCGCCTTCGTCTCGAACCAGATCTCCCCGTCGAGCACCGCGTACCACATGGCGACGAGGTGCGGGGTGCCCGTCGGTCCGAGGGTCGCCAGGTTCGCGACCCGGCTGCGGTGGAGGAACTCGTCGATCTCCGACTCCGTCATCGTGATGCCTGCGCGGCGGTTGGTTCCCATGCGAAGCACTCTGGCAGAGCGTGGGGCCGCACGGCTGTCTTCCTCCCGCCCCGCCCGTGTCCCTCCTGGGCTCCACCCGGGAGGGACACGGGCATGCGGTCGGCCTCAGAGACGCTTCTGGAGCGCTTCTGCGGCGGCGAGGAGGTCGGCGGCCCAGCGGGCGCCCGGTCGGCGGCCCATGCGGTCGATGGGGCCCGATACGGAGATCGCGGCGATCACGCCACCGCTGCTGTCGCGCACGGGTGCGGCGACCGACGCCACACCGGGTTCGCGTTCGGCGGCGCTCTGCGCCCAGCCGCGGCGGCGGACCTCGACGAGCACGCGTTCACCGAAGGCCGCGTCGGGGAGGATGGCGCGCTGGGTCGCCGTATCGGCCCACGCGAGCAGAACTTTCGCGCCGGAGCCGGCCGTCATCGGAAGGCGTGCGCCGACGAGGACCGTGTCGCGCAGACCGGTCGGCGGTTCGAGAGCGGCGACGCAGACCCGCTGGGTGCCCTCGCGGCGGTACAACTGCACGCTCTCGCCGGTGATCTCGCGCAGACGGGGGAGGACGAGCGAGGCGGCCTCGACGAGCGTGTCGCCTGCGCCCGCGGACAATTCGGCCAGTCCGGGGCCGGGACGCCACTGTCCGTCGCTGTCGCGCATGAGGAGGCGGTGGACCTCGAGGCCCACGGCGAGACGGTGCGCCGTGGCACGGGGCAGGCCGGTCCGCGCGCACAACTCGTTGAGGTTGCACGGCTGTTCGGCAACCGCATGGAGGACTGTCATCGCTTTGTCCAGCACTCCGATCCCGCTATGCTGTCTCATAGGTCGATACCTCCGTCTCGCATAATGGGAAGCATATCGCATGCCGAGAACGGTGGGGACGACACCATACGCGGCCGGACAGCCCCCGGGATCCCGCGTTCGTCACGTACGACAAGGTGGAGAAGATGGCTGGAAAGACTCTGGCGGAAAAGGTGTGGGACCAGCACGTGGTCGTGCGCGGTGAAGGAGAGGGATCGGCGCGACAGCCGGACCTGATCTACATCGACCTGCATCTCGTACACGAGGTGACCAGCCCGCAGGCCTTCGACGGTCTGCGGCTGGCAGGACGCCCGCTGCGGCGTCCCGACCTCACGATCGCCACCGAGGACCACAACGTCCCCACGGTGGACATCGACAAGCCGATCGCCGACCCGGTCTCGCGCACACAGGTCGAGACCCTGCGCCGCAACTGCGAGGAGTTCGGTGTCCGTCTGCACCCCATGGGCGACCTCGATCAGGGCATCGTCCACGTGGTCGGCCCGCAGCTCGGTCTCACGCAGCCCGGCATGACGGTGGTGTGCGGCGACAGCCACACCTCCACCCACGGCGCCTTCGGCGCACTGGCGATGGGCATCGGCACCAGTGAGGTCGAACACGTCATGGCGACACAGACGTTGTCGCTGCGGCCGTTCAAGACGATGGCCATCAACGTCGGCGGCACCCTCGCGCCGGGAGTGACGAGCAAGGACCTCATCCTCGCGATCATCGCGAAGATCGGCACCGGCGGCGGACAGGGCTACGTCCTCGAGTACCGCGGCGAGGCGATCCGCGCACTGTCGATGGAAGCGCGGATGACCATCTGCAACATGTCGATCGAGGCGGGCGCCCGCGCCGGCATGATCGCCCCCGACGAGACCACCTACGAGTTCATCAAGGGCCGCCCGCACGCCCCGAAGGGCGCCGACTGGGATGCTGCCGTGGAGGCGTGGGAGCAGCTGAAGACCGACGACGACGCGGTTTTCGACGCCGAGGTCCACATCGACGGCAGCGCTCTGACCCCCTTCGTCACGTGGGGCACCAACCCGGGCCAGGGCGCTGCGCTCGGGTCCAGCGTTCCGGTACCCGAGGAGATCGCCGACGAAACCGAGCGGTCTGCAGCGGAAAAGGCGTTGCGCTACATGGATCTCGAACCGGGCATGCCGCTGCGCGACGTGAAGATCGACACCGTCTTCGTCGGCTCGTGCACCAACGGCCGCATCGAGGATCTGCGTGCCGTGGCGGATGTCCTGCAGGGCCGCAAGGTCGCCGACGGCGTCCGGATGCTCGTCGTGCCGGGTTCGATGCGGGTGCGCGCGCAGGCGGAGGAGGAGGGTCTCGGCGAGATCTTCACCGCCGCAGGGGCCGAGTGGCGTCAGGCCGGGTGCTCGATGTGCCTGGGCATGAACCCCGACCAGTTGGCGCCGGGCGAGCGTTCCGCGTCGACCTCGAACCGGAATTTCGAAGGACGGCAGGGCAAGGGCGGACGGACGCATCTCGTCTCGCCGGCCGTGGCCGCCGCAACCGCGGTGCGGGGAACGCTTTCCGCACCCGCGGATCTGGACTAGACCACAGGACCGACGAGGAGAATTTTCGATGGAAGCCTTCACCACCCACAGGGGCATCGGCGTCCCGCTGCGCCGCTCCAATGTCGACACGGATCAGATCATCCCGGCCGTGTACCTGAAGCGCGTCACCCGTACGGGATTCGAGGACGGTCTGTTCGCCGCATGGCGCAACGACCCGTCCTTCGTCCTCAACACCCCGCCCTTCGACCGCGGCAGCGTTCTCGTCGCCGGACCGGATTTCGGCACCGGCTCCTCGCGTGAGCATGCCGTGTGGGCGTTGTCGGATTACGGATTCCGGGTCGTGATCTCGTCCCGCTTCGCCGACATCTTCCGGGGCAACGCCGGAAAGGCCGGTCTGCTCGCCGCTCAGGTCTCGCAGGACGACGTCGAACTGCTGTGGAAGCTCATCGAGCAGCAGCCCGGACTCGAACTGGAAGTGGATCTCGAGAACCGGACGGTGACCGCCGGAACCACCGTGGTGCCGTTCACCATTGACGACTACACGCGGTGGCGTCTGCTGGAGGGTCTCGACGACATCGGATTGACATTGCGCCAGGTAGACGCGATTTCCGAGTACGAAAAGTCAAGGCCGTCATGGAAACCGAGTACCCTTCCGGCGCCCTGAAAACACCCCCGAACGCGCCTTCTCCGGGTCCGGTCCGACGCTCCCGTCGGGCCGGGCCCGGAGGTTATTTGCATGAGAATCCGCGTGGCACATAGACTCTTGCCCGTTTGCGGGTCTACCGTGGACTGGAGTCGGTCTGACGGTGGACCGTGTATGTGCGGAGGAAATCAATGAACAAGGCAGAACTGATCGACGTTCTGACCGAGAAACTCGGTTCGGACAGGCGCACCGCCACCGCGGCCGTCGAGCACATCGTGGACGCGATCGTTCGCGCCGTGCACGACGGTAAGAGCGTCACCATCACCGGATTCGGTGTCTTCGAGAAGCGTCGTCGGGCCGCGCGTGTCGCGCGGAACCCGCGCACGGGTGAGACGGTCAAGGTCAAGCCGACCTCGGTGCCGGCCTTCCGTCCCGGCCAGTCCTTCAAGAACATCATCGCGGGCACCCAGAAGCTCCCGGCTTCGGGTCCGGCCGTGAAGCGCGGTGCAGCTGCAGCGGCCAAGAAGACCGCGGCAGCGAAGAAGGCGGCGAAGAAGACCACGGCGGCGAAGAAGACCACGGCGACCAAGTCGACCGCGGCGAAGAAGACCACCGCAGCGAAGAAGACCACGGCGGCGAAGAAGACCACCGCCACCAAGTCGACTCCGGCGAAGAAGACCACGGCGACCAAGTCGACTCCGGCGAAGAAGACCACCGCCACCAAGTCGACCGCGGCGAAGAAGACCACCGCGGCGAAGAAGACCACGGCGGCCAAGTCGACTCCGGCGAAGAAGACCACCGCCACCAAGTCGACCGCGGCCAAGAAGACCGCGGCCAAGAAGAGCCCGGCCAAGAAGACCACGGCCCGCAAGAGCACCAAGAAGTAACACCCACCCGCGATGCGGCTCGCACACGTGCGAGCCGCACAGGTGAGACGACGGCGGCCACCGGACATCCGGTGGCCGCCGTCGTGTGTACTCGGTCAGATGCTCTCGTCGTCCGCCGGTGGACGGCCCGTGGGAAGAGGGCTGTCGAGGTGGTCGGCTGCGACGAGACGATCGCCGCGCAGCGACAACACCCACATGCTCGCCTTCCGGTTCCGCGCCGGAGGCAGCGCGAGACCGTCGCGCTCGGCCCACCACTCCAGCAGCGGCGGGATCACCTTGCCCTGACTGCAGATCACGGGAGTGCCGGGACCGGACGCGATCTCCAGCGCCCGCTTGCGGCCGCGGTCCGGATCGGCGCGGTACTCCTCCTCCGACAGGGACGGCTCGATCGCGATCTCGAGTCCGTGCCGGGAGGCGAAGGGTTCGACCGTCGCGATGCACCGCGTGCGGTCGGCGGACACCACGCTGTCGCCGCCGAATGCCGTCAACTGCGGAACGAGAGCCTCGGCCTGCGCCCGTCCGGACGCATCGAGGGGCCGGTAACGGTCGTCGCCCTTGTACTTCTTCCGACTACCCGCCTTGGCGTGCCGCACGATCAGCGCCATGGTCGTGTCCAACGGCACCCGGCGGAACCGGCGCAGGACACTGCGGTCCATCGGATAGGACAACAGATCGAATGCCTCTTCGGGGGACACCCAACGCAATTCGTCAACCTCGTCATTGGGCGCGAACTGCCCGTCGAGGCACCGCGCAGCCCAGTAGTCCACCCGCTTGAGCTTGCGGTGACCCGGAACGGGGTAGACGACCTTCCCGAGACTACTGCCGAGCGCGGAGCGGAATCCGGTCTCCTCCTCGATCTCCCGCACCGCGGCAACCACGGCCGTCTCACCCGCGTCGAGCTTGCCCTTCGGAAAGGACCAGTCGTTGTAGCGCGGGCGATGCACGAGCGCGACCTGCACATCGTCCGGAGCGTTCTCGTCGACAGGACGCCACAGGACCGCGCCCGCCGCGAAGATGTTGGCCTTCACGGGCTTGTCGCGTGATTCGGTCAACGTTCCCTCCACCTCAGGACGCACGACTACGCATGAGTTCGACCTGGTGGTCGCGGGCAGCGGTTCCCGGCTCGGGGGACGCCGTCCAGGTGCCGTCGCCCTCGAGAATCCAGCAGCGGGTGACCGGGTCGAGCGCGGAATCGAAGATGCCGTCCAGCTGCGCTGCGAGCCGGGTGTTCTTCACCTGCACCATCACCTCGACGCGACGGTCGAGGTTCCGGTGCATCATGTCGGCGCTACCGATCCAGTACTCGTCGCTGCCCCGGAAATGGAACAACCGCGAATGTTCGAGGAACCGCCCCAGAATCGAGCGCACCGTGATGTTCTCGCTCAGGCCGGGCACGCCCGGCTTGAGGGCACAGATCCCGCGCACGACCACCTCGGTCCGCACCCCTGCCCGCGACGCGCGGTAGAGCGCGTCGATCACCTGCTCGTCGACGAGGGCGTTGGCCTTGAGCCGGATCCCGCTGGGGCGACCGGCCGCGTGGTGCTCGATCTCACGCTCGACGCGTTCGATGATGCCCTTGCGGACTCCGTGCGGTGCGACGAGCAGATTGCGGTACTGCGCCTTCCGGGAGTATCCGGTGAGGGTGTTGAACAGGTCGGTGAGGTCGGCGCCGATCTCGGGTGACGACGTGAGCAGGCCGACGTCCTCGTAGAGACGAGCGGTCTTCGGGTTGTAGTTGCCGGTGCCGATGTGGCAGTAGCGGCGGATCGTCGAACCCTCGCGCCGCACGACCAGACAGGTCTTGCAGTGTGTCTTCAGACCTACGAGTCCGTATACGACGTGGACACCGGCCTGTTCGAGCTTGCGCGCCCACTTGATGTTGGCCTGCTCGTCGAAGCGTGCCTTGATCTCCACGAGCGCGACGACCTGCTTGCCCGCTTCGGCAGCGGCGATCAGGGCGTTGACGATGGGGGAGTCGCCCGACGTCCGGTACAGCGTCTGCTTGATCGCGAGGACCTGGCTGTCGGCGGCGGCCTGCTCGATGAACCGTTGCACGCTCGTGGAGAACGAGTCGTACGGGTGGTGGACGAGGATGTCGCCCTCGCGCAGGGTGGAGAACACGCTCTTCGGTGTCTCTCGCTCGCCGAAGGCGGGATGGGTCGCCGGCACGAAGGGGGCGTCCTTCAGATCCGGTCGGTCGACGGCGTGCACCTGCCACAGCGACGACAGATCGAGCAGCCCGGGCAACTGGACGACGTCCACCCGATCGACGTCGAGTTCGCGCAACAGGAGGTCGAGCATGTGCTCGGTCATGTCGTCCGACACCTCGAGCCGCACGGGAGATCCGAAGCGCCGCCGGGCGAGTTCGCGTTCGAGGGCTTGAAGGAGATCCTCGTCGCGGTCCTCCTCGACCTCGAAGTCGGCGTTGCGGGTGACGCGGAATGCGTGGTGCTCGACGATCTCCATGCCCGGGAACAACACGTCGAGATGGGCGGCGATCAGCTCCTCGAGCGGGAGGAAGGCCGGCAGTCCGTGCGACGAACCCGCGCGATCGACCCGGACGAACCGATCGACGTTGTCGGGCACCTTCACGCGCGCGAAGTGTTCACCGGACGACTGCGAATCCTTGACCGTGACAGCGAGGTTCAGGGACAGGCCGCTGATGTACGGGAAGGGGTGTGCGGGATCGACCGCGAGCGGCGTCAGGACCGGGAAGACCTGGTCGGCGAAATACTGTGTCAGTCGTCGGCGTTCGTCCTCCGTCAGATCCGCCCATCGGATGATCGAGATGCCTTCGGCCGCCAGGGCGGGCATGACCGAGTCGAGGAAGACCTGCGCGTGGCGACCGGCGAGTTCGCGCGTGCTCGACGCGATGAGCGCGAGCTGGGCGCGCGGGGTCAGTCCGTCCGCGGACCGGACCGACAACCCCGTCTCGGCGCGACGTTTCAGCCCGGCGACCCGCACCATGTAGAACTCGTCGAGATTCGACGCGAAGATCGCGAGGAACTTGGCGCGTTCGAGCAACGGCTGCGAGGTGTCCTCCGCGAGCGCGAGAACGCGGGCGTTGAAATCGAGCCAGCTCTGTTCGCGGTTGAGATAGCGGTCGACGGGAAGTGTGTTGTCGTGATCGGTCCTCGACTGCAGTCCCGTCGCGGCCGGAGGGGCGCTGGTGGCGGTCGCTACGCGACCGGCGGGTCGTGCGGCACCGGATGGTGCCGCGTGCTCGGAACTCGTGGGATCGGTGGAATCGCCGTTGGTCACGAGTTCATTGTTGCAGAGCGACGGCTCCCTGCAGCGCTGTCGCACGGGTGGCACAGGGGGAACTCGACCGTGTCGAGCACGGCCGCGGTGGCCGGTCCGACGCCGAGTTGCAGTGCGGCGGCAAGATCGTCCGGTGTGTCCACATCGAGTCGCAGTCCGGGGAGGGCGTCCGGTACCGGGTACGCACCGGCATCGATGTGGCGACCGGCCGATCCCGGACCGAACGACAGTGGCGGCAGGGTGCCGCTCACGCAGTGCAGCAACGCCGTCGTACCGCTCGCCGTGTGGTCGACGACCACGGCCGTTCCGGTCCGCCGCGCAGTCTCGCGTGCGAGCACGAAATCCTCGGGCCGCAGGGACGGAAGGTCGGCCTGCAACGCCACGAGTTCGGCGCCGGGTGCGTGCTCCCGCGCCCGGCGGGCCGCTGCGAGCAGTGCGGAGTTCAGTGGGTCGGGGGAGTCGGGACGCACCGGATCGGGGAGGACGTCCGCGCCGCAGTCCAGCGCCGCGGCCGCGACCCGCTCGTCGGCGGTGACGACGGTGACCGTCACGTCTCCGGCGGACAGCGCCGCCGTCACGGTGTCCTGCAGCATCGCAAGCACCAGTGATTCCCGTGATGCCGGGTCGAGGACGTGCGAGAGCCGCGACTTCGCCAGGCCGAGGGCCTTGACGGGAACGAGCACGTGCGTCGCGGGCATTGCCCGATTGTGCCATCAGTATCGAATCGCACGGTCGCGCCAGGTGACGAACCGCACGAGCGCCCGGTGCGACCGGGTCGTGTGCGGTCCGTCCTCCGACCCGGCGCGGTGTCGGTGGAGCCTGCGCGATACTGGGTGCGACCGTGGGTGGTGACCGCCCGGACCGAACCGGTCGCGGCCGCCCGCTCCGGGCCGATCGCGAGCGTGAGTGCCGGGCATCGGATGAGAGTGAGGATGGCGTGACCACAGCAGCAGTTCTGGGCGCGGGTTCGTGGGGGACGGCGTACGCCAAGGTGCTGGCCGACGCCGGAACGGACGTGACGATCTGGGCGCGGCGCGAGGAGGTGGCGCGTGGCATCGCCGAGCGGCACGAGAACTCCGACTATCTACCCGGTGTGGAACTGCCGCACTCGCTGAAGGCGACGGCCGATCATCGGGTGGCCCTCGAGGGCGCCGATTTCGTGGTCCTCGCCGTCCCGAGTCAGACCCTGCGTACCAATCTCGAGGAGTGGAAGGCAGATATCGGACCGGACGCGACACTTCTCAGTCTCGCCAAGGGAATCGAGAGCGGCACCCTGATGCGCATGAGTCAGGTGATCGGTCAGGTCACCGGCGCCGAGCAGAATCGCATCGCCGTGCTGTCCGGCCCCAACCTCGCCCGTGAGATCGCCGAGGGGCAACCGGCCGCGACCGTCATCGCGTGCCCCGATTCCACCCGCGCCATGGAGATCCAGAAATCCTGCGCCACAAAATATTTCCGTCCGTACACGAACTCCGACGTCATCGGCTGCGAGGTCGGCGGCGCCTGCAAGAACGTCATTGCCCTCGCGTGCGGCATGGCCGCCGGAGTCGGGCTCGGTGAGAACACCGTCGCGAGCATCATCACCCGCGGTCTCGCCGAGATCACCCGGCTCGGAACCGCCCTCGGGGCCAAGCCGGCCACGCTCGCCGGTCTCGCCGGTGTCGGCGATCTTGTCGCCACATGTACGTCCCCGTTGTCCCGCAACCGTTCGTTCGGCGAACGACTCGGCCGCGGTGAGTCCCTCGAGAGCGCGCAGGAGGCCACCCACGGTCAGGTGGCCGAAGGGGTCAAGTCGTGCACCTCGGTCCGCGCCCTCGCAGCGAGTTACGACGTCGAGATGCCGCTCACCGACGCCGTGCACCGCGTGTGCCACGAAGGCATGTCGGTGCAGGACGCGATCGGGCAGCTGCTCGGACGCCGGATCAAGCCGGAATGAGTGGCATGACGGGCGATTCGACTCGCTGTGTGAAGGCAGTTGCACACGAGTGTGTTCCGGGCTCCCCGCTGCAGGCGGGACCGGTCTTCGCGGCGCCGTATCTCCTCGGGGAGGACGAGCGCGACGACGTCGACACCTATGCGCGGGCCTCGAATCCCGGCTGGCGCGCACTCGAATCGGCGCTCGCCGACCTCGAGCACGCCTCGGCCGCCCGCGTCGTCGGCTCGGGAATGTCTGCGATCACGGTCGCCCTGCGATCCCTCGTGGCCCCGGGCGGCACGGTCGTCGTCCCCTCCGACGGTTACTACCAGGTGCGCACGTACGCGCAGGAATTCCTGGCGCCGCACGGAGTGAAGGTCGTCGAGATGTCGGTCGCGGAGTTCGGTGACGGCACCCTGACCGACGTTCTGGTGACCGCTCCCGACAATTCCGTCGTACTGGTCGAGACCCCGTCGAATCCAGGCCTCGACACCGTCGACCTGCGCGCGATCGCGACCGCGTGCCACGTCTCCGACGCGCTCCTGCTCGTCGACAACACCACCGCCACACCCCTGGGCCAGCTGCCCCTCGATCTCGGCGCCGACGTCGTGGTGGCCAGCGGGACGAAATCGCTCAGCGGACACAGTGACCTGCTGTTCGGATACATCGCCGTCGCGGATCCCGAACTGCTGCCCGCGATCGACCGGGAACGACTGTTGTCGGGAACCGTGCTGGGACCCTTCGAGACATGGCTCGCGCACCGCAGCCTCGGCACCGCCGGACTGCGCTTCGAACGGCAGTGCGCCAACGCGCTCGCCGTCGCCGGGATGCTGTTCGAGCACGCCGCTGTCACGGACGTCCGCTATCCCGGACTCGCCGGCGACCCCGCCCACGCCGTGGCGGCCGGCCAGATGAGCCGCTTCGGCCCCCTCGTCACCTTCCGGCTACCCGGCCGCGACGAGGTGCACCGCTTCGTCCGCGCGGCCACGCTCGTCGCACCCGCCACCAGCTTCGGCGGTATCCACACGACAGCGGATCGTCGCGCACGATGGGGCGATGCGGTGCCGGAGGGATTCGTCCGGTTGTCGTGCGGAATCGAGGACACCGCGGATCTGCTCGCCGATCTCGACGCGGCGCTGAAGGAGACGACCCTCCACCGAGGGAGACCGGAGCCCGCGGAGACATAGCAGGGTGTCCGGCCCCACCCGCGTAGGACTCGCTCGACACGCGGAGATCGCCACCCGGTACGGTTCGACACGTGAGTATGCCCCGAACCCGGGTGGCCGTCGTCTTCGGTGGTCGCAGCAACGAACATTCCGTCTCCTGCATCTCGGCAGGGAGCATCCTGCGCAACCTGGATCAGGAGAAGTACGAGGTCGTGCCCATCGGCATCACTCCCGAGGGCGCATGGGTCCTCGGCGACGCGGACCCCGCCGGCCTCGCCGCGGCCGGTCGCGAACTGCCCGTCGTCGCCGGCGACGGCTCCGATCTCGTCCTCACCGCGGATCCGACCCGCGGTGGCGACATCGTCGCCCTCGACGAGGGCTCCTACGGCCGGGTGCTCGCCTCGGTCGACGTGGTGTTCCCGGTCCTGCACGGCGCCTACGGCGAGGACGGCACCATCCAGGGTCTGCTCGAACTCGCGGACATCCCGTACGTCGGTCCCGGGGTTCTTGCCAGCGCCGCCGGGATGGACAAGGAGTTCACCAAGAAACTGCTCGCGGCCGAAGGCCTGCCCGTCGGCTTCCAGATCGTCCTGCGTCCCGGCACCGCGACCCTCACCGAGGAGCAGAAGACCCGCCTCGGCCTGCCCGTCTTCGTCAAGCCCGCCCGCGGCGGATCGTCCATCGGCATCAGTCGCGTGGCCGACTGGGCCGCCTTCGACGACGCCGTCGCGAAGGCCCGGCAGCACGACCCCAAGGTCATCGTCGAGTCCGCGATCATCGGCCGCGAGGTGGAGTGCGGCGTGCTCGAGTTCCCGGACGGCGACGTCCGCGCGAGTGTCGTCGCCGAGATCCGCATGCCCGACACCTCCGGCGACCACGAGGCGTTCTACGACTTCGACACGAAGTACCTCGACGACGTCTGCGAGTTCGACGTCCCGGCCAAGCTCGACGAGGAGACCTCCGACCGGATCCGCGAACTCGCGGTCCGGGCGTTCCGCGCCCTCGACTGCCACGGCCTGTCCCGCGTCGACTTCTTCGTCACCGAGGACGGACCGGTGATCAACGAGATCAACACGATGCCCGGATTCACCTCCATCTCGATGTATCCGAGGATGTGGGACGCCACCGGAGTGGAGTACGCCGAGCTGCTGTCGATCCTGGTGGAGACGGCGCTGGCGCGGGGCACCGGCCTGCGCTGACGGCACACGGCCTGTCGGCTTCCGCGAGGACCCGACTAGGCTGGATACATGACTGCCGTGACCCCCGACTCAGCTGCGACCGACGCCGGCACGGACACCCGTGAGGCCGTCCACGAAGCTGCGCGTCGCGCCCGCGTGGCCTCCCGTCGTCTCGCGTTGCTCACCACCACCGAGAAGGACGCGGCTCTGCACGCCGCGGCCGACGCTCTGCTCGCCGCCGCCGACACCGTCCTCGCCGCGAACGCGGAGGACATCGAGGCCGCCCGCGCCGGTGGCACCGAAGAGGCCATCCTCGACCGCCTGCGCCTGACCTCCGCCCGGATCGACGGGATCGCCGCCGGCCTGCGCCAGGTGGCCGGACTGCCCGACCCGATCGGCGGCGTCGTCCGCGGCTCGACGCTGCCGAACGGTCTCGAGCTGCGCCAGGTGCGCGTCCCGCTCGGCGTGGTCGGCATGGTCTACGAAGCACGGCCCAACGTCACGGTCGACGCATTCGGTCTCGCCCTGAAGTCCGGCAACGCGGCGCTGCTGCGCGGCTCGTCGTCCGCGGCCCGCTCCAACGCCGCGCTCGTCGAGGTGCTGCGCGCCTCGCTCGAGAGCCGGGGCATCCCCGCCGATGCCGTGCAGCTGCTGCCGAGCGCCGACCGCTCGTCGGTCACGCATCTGATCCAGGCCCGAGGCCTGGTCGACGTCGTGATCCCGCGCGGTGGCGCCGGTCTGATCGCCGCGGTGGTGCGCGACGCGACCGTCCCCACGATCGAGACGGGCACCGGCAACTGCCACGTCTACGTCCACTCCGCGGCCGATCTGGAGATGGCGGAGAAGATCGTGATCAACGCGAAGACCCGCCGGCCCAGCGTGTGCAACACCGCCGAGACGATCCTCGTCGACAAGGCGATCGCCGACACCGCCGTCCCGAAGCTCCTGCAGGCATTCCAGCAACACAGCGTGACGGTCCACGGCGACCTGCCCGGCCTCGTGCCCGCGACCGACCAGGACTGGTCCGACGAGTACCTCTCGCTCGACGTCGCCCTCGCGGTGGTCGACGACCTCGACGCGGCCGTCGACCACATCGACCGTTACGGCACCGGCCACACCGAGGCGATCGTCACCTCGGACCTCGCCGCTGCTCGGGAGTTCACGACGCGCGTGGACGCCGCAGCCGTTATGGTCAACGCTTCGACGGCGTTCACGGACGGCGAGCAGTTCGGATTCGGCGCGGAGATCGGCATCTCCACCCAGAAGCTGCACGCTCGCGGCCCGATGGGTCTGCCCGAACTGACGTCGACGAAGTGGGTGGTGTGGGGCGACGGCCACACCCGTCCCGCCTGATCGAGACCGGCCCGACGAAAGGAACCAGCGTGGATCGTGCGCTGCCCACCACCCCGCCGATCTTCGCGGACGTCCAGGACGTCGTCGATCGTCTGGCCGGTACCGGTTATCTCGCCGACAAGTCCACCGCGACCGCGGTGTTCCTCGCCGATCGCCTCGGCAAGCCGTTGCTGATCGAGGGACCCGCGGGCGTGGGCAAGACCGAACTTGCCCGCGCCGTCGCCGAGACCTCCGAGGCCGAACTCGTGCGCCTGCAGTGCTACGAGGGCGTCGACGAGTCCCGCGCGCTGTACGAGTGGAACCACGCCAAGCAGATCCTGCGCATCCAGTCGGCAGGGGCGACCGCCGCGGCGGGCGAGTCGTGGGACCGCACCAAGGAAGACGTCTTCTCCGAGGAGTTCCTGCTGTCGCGGCCGCTGCTCACCGCGATCCGCCGCGAGGATCCGACCGTGCTGCTCGTCGACGAGGTCGACAAGGCCGACGTGGAGATCGAAGGCCTGCTGCTCGAGGTGCTCAGTGACTTCGCGGTCACGGTGCCCGAACTCGGCACCATCCGGGCCACCCGCAAGCCGTTCGCGGTGCTCACCTCGAACGCCACCCGCGAGTTGTCCGAAGCGCTCAAGCGCCGGTGCCTGTTCCTGCACCTGGACTTCCCCGACGCCGACCTCGAACGACGCATCCTCGCCAGCCGGGTCCCCGATCTGCCCGACGCGCTCGCCGACCAACTCGTACGCACGGTCCGCGTGCTCCGCGGCATGCAACTCAAGAAGGTGCCGTCGGTGGCCGAGACGATCGACTGGGGTCGCACCCTGCTCGCACTAGGACTCGACACCCTCGACGACACCGCGCTGCGCAGCACGCTCGGCGTGATCCTCAAGCACCAGTCCGACCAGATCCGCGCTGCCGCCGAGCTCCGGTTGAACTGATATGGCCGCCGCGCACCTTCCCGGATCCGAGGCGCCCCCGGCACCCCACGGACTGCCCGGGCACCTGGTCGGATTCGTCGAGGCGCTGCGCCGCCGCGGCATCGCGGTCGGGCCGTCCGAGACGGTCGACGCCGGACGGGTCATGACGGTGCTCGATCTCCTCGATCGGGAGGCCCTCCGCGAAGGCCTCGCGTGCACCCTGCTCCGCCGGTCCACACACCGGCCGACCTTCGACGCCCTGTTCGACCTGTGGTTCCCGCCCGCGATCGGACGCCGCGAGGCCACCGACCCTCAGGCGAGCATCCCACGCACCCCCACGGGGGAGGTCGACTTCGAGGCCCTACGCGATCTCATCGCCGAGCTGCTGTCCGACGAGTCGCCGGAGGCACTCGAGGCCTCCGAGATGCTCGTCTCCGCCATCGTCGAGGAACTCGGCCAGTATGCGTCGTCGAACGGCCCGTCCTTCTCGGCCTATCAGGCGCTTCGCGACGTCTCCCCGGACACCCTGCTCACGAAGATCCTCGAGGGACTGCTCGGCAACAGCACCCGCGAGGAACGCGACGACGCCGCCTACGAGAGCGAGGTCGCGCGGCGCACCGCCGCCCAGCGCATCGCCGATTTCCGGGCGATGGTCGAACGGGAGACCCGGCGACGCACCGCCGAGCAGCTCGGCCGCGAACGCGTCGAGAAGTACGGGGTGCCCAAGCTTGCCGAGGAGGTCGACTTCCTGCGCGCGTCCGACGCGGAACTCGTCGCCCTGCGCCGCAGCGTCATGCCGCTCGCGCGTCTGCTCGCGAGCCGTCTCGCGGCGCGCCGCCGGCGCGCTCGTGCCGGCGCCATCGACCTGCGGCGCACACTGCGCAAGTCCATGTCGACCGGTGGCGTGCCCATCGACCTGGTCAACCGCAAGCCCCGTCCGGCGCGTCCCGAACTCGTCGTGCTCTGCGACGTCTCCGGCTCCGTCGCCGGCTTCTCGCACTTCACGTTGCTGCTCGTGCACGCCCTACGCGAACAGTTCTCCCGCGTGCGCGTGTTCGCGTTCATCGACACCGCCGACGAGGTCACCCATCATTTCGCCGCAGGGTCCGATCTGGGCGAGTCCATGTCGCGGATGCTGAAGGAAGCGGAGCTGATCACCTACGACGGTCACTCCGACTACGGACACGCCCTCGGCGGCTTCGCCGAGAACCACGCCCACGCCCTCACCAGCCGCAGCTCGCTGCTGATCCTCGGCGACGGCCGCACGAACTACCGCAATCCGAACCTCGAAGTCCTCGAACATCTCGTGTCCGTCGCACGGCACGCGCACTGGCTCAATCCCGAGCCGAAGGGACAATGGGGTTCGGGGGATTCGGCCGCCAGGGTCTACAGCGAGGTCGTCACGATGCACGAGTGCCGGTCGGCGCAGCAGCTCGCAACGGTGGTGGCGAGTCTGCTCCCCGTGTGAACCCGTAAGCTGGACAACCGTGCATCAGCCAACGGATCGGCCCTCGGCCCCCAGGCGCCGCCTGGGCGTCATGGGTGGAACGTTCGACCCGATCCACCACGGACACCTCGTGGCGGCCAGCGAGGTCGCCGCGAGCTTCGACCTGGACGAAGTGATCTTCGTGCCCACCGGGCAACCCTGGCAGAAGACCGGACGCGACGTCAGCCCCGCCGAGGACCGTTACCTGATGACGGTGATCGCGACCGCATCCAACCCGCGGTTCTCCGTCAGCCGCGTCGACATCGATCGACGCAAACCCACCTACACCGTCGACACCCTGCGCGATCTCAGCGAGCAGTATCCCGACGCGGATCTGTACTTCATCACCGGCGCGGACGCACTGGGATCGATCCTGTCCTGGCAGGACTGGCAGACCCTGTTCGACCTCGCCCGCTTCGTCGGGGTGTCCCGGCCCGGATACGACCTTCACGCCGAACACCTGGCACCGCATCTGGACGAACTCCCGGCCGAGGCGGTGAGCCTGGTGGAGATCCCGGCACTGGCGATCTCCTCCACGGACTGCCGCAGGAGGGCCCGCGAGAACCGTCCCGTCTGGTATCTGGTCCCCGACGGAGTGGTGCAGTACATCAGCAAACGCCGGCTCTACCGCACGAATACGCACCCCGACGGAGATCCCGTCCCGGTGTTCGACGGAAACACCCCCGGCACCATCGAGAGAAAGAGCACGCAGTGAGCGCAACGGCAGAAGCCACGGAGATGGCCCGAATCGCAGCCCTGGCCGCCGACGAGAAACTCGCCACCGACGTCGTGGTTCTCGACGTGTCCGAGCAACTGGTGATCACCGATTGCTTCGTCATCGCGTCCGCACCCAACGAGCGTCAGGTCAACGCCATCGTCGACAACGTCGAGGAGAAGCTGCGCGAGGCCGGCCACAAGCCCGTCCGCCGCGAGGGCACCCGCGAGGGACGGTGGACGTTGCTCGACTACGTCGACGTCGTGGTGCACATCCAGCACGAGGACGAGCGCAACTTCTATGCCCTCGACCGCCTGTGGAAGGACTGCCCGACCATCGAGGTCGATGGTGTGGGTGGCCCCCGTTCGGCGATCGACGCCGCCGACTCGCCGGAGGACGTGTGAGTCGTCCGGAGGAGGGTTCGCAGAGCCCGCGGGTGCGGCAGCTGGTGCTGCTGCGCCACGGCCAGACCGAGTACAACGCCACGCGGCGGATGCAGGGCCAGCTCGACACCGACCTCTCCGAGCTCGGCCGGCAGCAGGCGCTCGCCGTCGCCGACGCGATCGCCCGGTTCGATCCGCTCGCCGTCGTCTCGTCCGATCTGCGCCGCGCCTACGACACGGCGACCGCGCTCGGCGATCGCATCGGGCTGCCGGTCGCGATCGACACGCGGCTGCGCGAGACGCATCTCGGCGAATGGCAGGGCCTGACCCACACCGAGGTCGACGCCGTGGCCCCGGGCGCGCGCAGCGCGTGGCGCGCCGACGCGACCTGGGCACCGCCGGGAGGCGAGAACCGGATCGACGTCGCGCGGCGCAGCATGGCCGTCGTCGGCGAACTGCTCGACAAGTACGAGGACTGGAGCGATCGGCCCATCGTGCTGGTCGCACACGGGGGTCTGATAGCCGCGCTCACCGCCGCCCTGCTCGACCTGCCCGTCGATCGGTGGTCCGTCCTCGGCGGTCTCGGGAACACCGGATGGGTGCAGCTCAGCGGATACGGCGAGGTGCCGTCCTGGCGCCTCGACGTCTGGAACGCGTCGGCCACGGTGGCGCCCGATGACGTCCTCTGAACCCACGCCGATCGGAACCGACGCCGCCCCGCAGCGCCCGGTCCTGCTGGTGATCGGTGACTCCCTGAGCTACTACGGCCCGAAGGGCGGCCTGCCCGCCGACCATCCGCAGATCTGGCCCAACCTGGTCGCGGCCGAACTCGGATGGGACGTCGAGCTCGTCGCTCGGATCGGGTGGACCACACGCGACGCGTGGTGGGCCATGACCCAGGACCCGCGGGTGTGGGCCGCGATCCCGCACGCCGGAGCCGTCGTCCTGGCCGTGGGCGGGATGGACACCCTCCCGTCCCCGCTGCCCACCGCACTGCGGGAGGGCCTGCGCTACATCCGCCCGCCGGCCCTGCGTCGCGCGGCGCGTAGCGCCTACGGGTGGTTGCAGCCGCGACTGTCACCGCTCGGGCGACCGGTGGCGCTCCCACCCCGGGTCAGCGTCGAGTACCTCGAAACGATCAGGGACGCATTGGCATACATGCGCCCCGATCTGCCCGTCATCGGCACCATGCCGTCGGTGCACCGCAGCGAGCAGTACCGGTCGGTGCATGCCGGCCGGCTCCCCGCGGCACGCGCGATCACCCGCTGGGCGGCCGAGAAGTCGGTTCCCCTCGTCGATCTCGCCGAAGCGGTGCGGGAGAACGTCTTCTCCGACGACGCCAATCCCGACGGGATCCACTGGGGTTGGGAAGGACACCGCCGTGTCGCCGCCGCTGTCGGCGACGCGGTCCGGATCGTGCATCGGGATGCGGAAGTCCCGGTGGAGGGCCTACGGTAGGCGTCGTGTCCGTCGTCGTCGTCACAGATTCGTCGAGTTGTATCGACCCTGAACTGGTCCGTCGGTACGACATCCGTGTTGTGCCACTGCACATCATCGCGGGCGGACGCGACCTCCGCGAGGGCGTCGACGAGTTACCGGAGGACCTGTCGACCGTGACGACCTCCGGTCCGTCTCCCGCAGAACTGACCGACGCCTATACCGAGGCGCTCGAGGACAGTGGAGGAGACGGCGTCGTAGCCGTGCACCTCTCGCGGGTGCTGTCCGGGACATGGGACGCAGCTCGGCACGCCGCCGAATCGCTGGGCGACCGGATCCGGCTCGTCGATTCGCGGAACACCGCCATGGGTTCGGGTTTCGCCGTCCTCGAAGCGGTGCGCGCCGCACGGGCCGGAGAAGACCTGGCCCGGGTGTACGAGCGGGCCGTGGAGGTCGCGGCGTCCGCCCGGACCCTGCTCGTCGTCGACCGGCTCGACCACCTCCGTCGCGGTGGCCGGATCGGCACGGCCACAGCGCTGTTGGGTACCGCGCTCGCGATGAAGCCCGTGCTGCACATCTCCGACGGCAAGCTCGTCCTGCGGGAGAAGACCCGCACGATGACCAAGGCGATGGCCAAGCTCGTCGACGGAGCCGCGACCGATGTGGGCGACGAACCGCTCGTCGCGGTGCACCACCGCGGGGCACCCGAGCGGGCGCGCAGCCTCGTCGATCAGCTCGCACAGCGCCTTCCGGAAGGCACCGAGATCGTCGTGTCCGAACTCGACGCGGTTCTCGGCGCGCACGTCGGGCCGGGTGCGGTCGGTGTGGTCGTCGCCTCCGCGGCGACCGGTGTCTCCGAGGACTGACCACCTACACCACCTCCCGGCCCGGATGATGCCGGTGGAGGCCCCATCCGGGCATTCATCCACAGGGGTGCGGGTCATCCACAACCCAGGCCGAATCGGCGCCGACACCGAATCCGGCGGTCGCGGCCGCGGTTAGCGTCGCGGCATGGCGAGCAGTGACCACCGTGATCTCGCGCGCACCCGCCTCGGCGCGATCACGCGTTCCTCGGCGATGCCCGCGGAACCGCCCTGGACCGACGACAGGTCGGCTAACGACCACCCCTGGGCGGATCCGGACGACGGCGACGAACCCCTCCACAGCGGTCCCGGCCGGGAACGATTCGTCGATCGGCTGACCGCAGCGCGATGGGACACCGGACGACGGGGAACCGCTGCACTCGCCGCGATCGGAGTACTCGCCGCCGCAGTGGCACTCGTCGTCGTGTGGCGCGACCGGCCGGTCCCCGAACCGGTACCGCCGCTGCCGAGAGTCGAAGTCGTGGACACGGCAGAGCCGTCCGCCGCGAGGGAGACGGACACGGCACAACCGGATTCCGCCGATTTCGTCGTCAGCGTCGTGGGTGCGGTGATACGCCCCGGGCTCGTGCGGCTGCCGGCGGGATCCCGTGTGGCCGACGCGCTCGACGCTGCCGGTGGTGCCGTCGACGGCGCCGACCTCATCGGCCTGAATCTGGCCCGGCGGGTCGCCGACGGTGATCAGATCGTCGTGGGAATCGCCCCGCCCCAACCTGTTCCGCAGGCCAGTGGAATCGTCGGGGCGCAGACACCGGGCGATGCTCCACCGGAGACAGGCGGACCGGTGGATCTCAACACCGCCGACGAGACCGCGCTCGACGCGCTGCCGGGCGTCGGTCCCGTCACGGCAGCGGCGATCGTCTCGTGGCGCGACACCAACGGACCGTTCACGGACGTCGAACAACTCGGTGAGGTCGACGGGATCGGACCGGCGCGACTCGCGAGGCTGCGTGAACTGGTGACGGTGTGACCGGACGGAACGACGGGTCCGACGCCGCAACGGTTCTCGATGCCCGGTTGGTGCCGTGCGCGCTGGCCGCGTGGGCCGTGACACTTCTCGGGTTGTACACGGGATGGCGGATCGTGATCGTCGTGGCGGTCGCGGCCGTCGTCGGGTGCTCCGTGACGGTCCGTCTCGTCGCGACCGGTCGCATCCCACGCGGAGGTGCGCGGATCCTCCTCGCCGCACTGGCCGTCGTCGCGGGATTCGGACCGGCCGCCGGCCTCCGGATGTGGGCCGCCGACCAGCACCCGATCGCCTCCGCAGCGGAGAAGGGATCCTGGGCCGGCGTCGTCCTCCTCCCCACCGACGACCCGCGGCACATCCGGGCTGCGGCCTTCGACGACACACCCCGGGTACGCATCCCGGCCCGGCTCGAGCACGTGATGGTCGGTGGACGATCCATGGACACCGGGGGATCGGTGGTGGTGTTCGCACCGGCCGACTCGTGGGGAGATCTCCTGCCCGGGCAGTCGGTCACCGCGCGTGTGCGGGCGGCGCCGCACACCGGGCCGGGCACCACGGTGGCGGTGCTCCACGCGGAGAACGCACCCACGGTCGTCGGCCCGCCACCGGTGTGGCAGCGATGGGCTGGCACGGTACGCGACCGGCTCGCGCAGGTGGGTTCCGCGGTGCTTCCCGCCGATCGGGCCGGCCTGCTGCCCGGTCTCGTGGTGGGCGACACCACGGCGCTGACCGACGAGGTGCGGGAGGACTTCCGGGTGGCCGGACTGACGCATTTGACGGCCGTGTCCGGAGCCAACGTCAGCATCGTCCTCGGAGCGGTACTGCTCCTCGTGCGCGCGGTAGGACTCGGACCGCGTTCCGGGACCATCCTCGCCGCGACGGCTCTCGTCGCCTTCGTCGTCGTGGTCCGTCCGTCGGCGAGTGTGGTGCGCGCGGCCGCGATGGGATCGATCGGGTTGCTGGCATTCGTGACGGGTCGTGAGCGACAGGCACTTCCCGCCCTGTGCACCGCGGTGGGCGTACTGCTCGTACTCCTGCCCGACCTCGCCGTCGACGTCGGGTTCGCGCTGTCGGTGTCCGCGACGGCGGCACTGATCGTCGCCGCGCCACCTGTCGTGACCCGGCTCGTGGATCGCGGGTGGCCGCGTCCCATCGCGGAGGTCGCGGCAATGTCGCTGGTCGCGTTCGTAGCGACCGCACCTCTCGTCGCGGCGGTGAGCGGGACCGTGAGTGTCGTGTCGGTCGCGGCCAATGTCCTCGTCGCCCCGGTACTTGCGCCGCTGACGGTCCTAGGTTCGCTGGTCGCGCTGGGCGCCTCCGTCGTCCCGTGGGTTGGGGAGGTGCTCGCGCGCGGCACCGGGCCGTTCCTGTGGTGGCTGATCACGGTGGCCGACCGGGCGGCATCGTTGCCGTCGGCCGAACTCGAGGTGCCGGACGGGCCGGTGGGGGCAGTGGTCGCGGCGGTGCTGGTCGCGGTGGCGTGGTCGGTGGCTCGTCACCGGCGGGTGCGGATCACGGCTCTCGTGATTGCGGTGGCCGTCGCGGCGGTGTGGCTGCCGGTGCGGATGCTGCGACCGGGCTGGCCCGGAGCCGAATGGGTACTCGTCGCATGCGATGTCGGTCAGGGCGATGCGCTGGTGCTGGCGACGGGGGACGGGCGCGCGGTCGTCGTCGACACCGGACCCGAACCGGAACCCGTCGATCGGTGCCTGCGCCGGTTGAGGATTCGCCGTATCGCACTGCTCGTCGTGTCACACCTGCACGCCGACCACGCGGGTGGGATCCGCGGTGTCCTCACCGGGCGCTCGGTCGAGATGGTCGTGGTCGGGCCGGGTGCTGCCGGTGACGACGCGGCGGGTGTGCTCGACGCGGCGACCGGGGTCGGTGTCGTGGTGCGGGAAGCGGGTGCCGGTGCGACCCTGCGTGCGGGCGATCTCGACATCCGGGTGCTGGGCCCGGCCGGGCGACGGACAGGCGGTTCCGAGAACGACAACTCGCTCGTCCTGGCGGTCGACACCGTCGTGGGCCGGGTCCTGTTGCCGGGAGACGCGGAGGAGGCCGCGCTCGACGCACTCGTGCGGTCGGGCACCGACGTGCGTGCGGACGTGTTGAAGGTGCCGCACCACGGCTCGCGCACCACACCCGCACGCTTCCTCACCGCTGTGCGGCCGAGCGTCGCCCTCGTCAGCGCCGGGCGAGACAACCTGTTCGGGCATCCCCATCCCGAGATCGTCTCCACCCTGACCGGAATCGGGGCGCGGGTCCTGCGGACCGACCTGCACGGCGACGTTGCAGTGCTCCGTGCCGCCTCCGGGGCGCTCGCGGTGGTGTCGGACGTGCGTGGCACGATCGAACCGTGAGCGACGCGTCCCTGCATCTGATCCTCGGTGAGGAAGAACTGCTCGTCGACCGTGCCGTCGCGAAGATCGTGTCCGATGTCCGTACGCGCAGCGAAACTCCCGGCGATCTCCCCGTCTCCAGGCTCCGCGCCGGCGACGCGGGCGTACCCGAACTCGCCGAGCTGCTGAGTCCGTCGCTGTTCGCGGAAGAACGCATCGTGATCCTCGAATCCACCGCCGACGCCGGGAAGGACGCCGCGGCGCTGATCCTCGATGTCGCGGGCGATCCGCCTCCGGGCGTGACACTGGTGATCCTCCACAGCGGCGGGGGACGCACCAAGGCGATGGTGCCCGCGCTGCGCAAGCGCGGCGCCGAGGAGCACATGTGTGCCGCTCCCGCGAAGGCGGGGGAGAAGGCGGCGTGGGTGCGGACGTTCGTCCACAAGGAGTTCCAGGCTGCGGGGGTGCGAGTCTCGGGCGATGTCGAACAGCTCGTCATCGAGGCGGTGGGTTCCGACCTGCGCGAACTCGCTGCGGCGTGCAGCCAGCTCGTGGCCGACACCGGCGGCAAGATCGATGCTGCGGCCGTGCGACGCTACTACTCGGGCAAGGCCGAGGTGTCGGGATTCGACGTAGCCGAGAAGGCCGTGGCCGGCGATACGGCCGGTGCGCTCGAAGCGCTACGGTGGGCGATGCACCGCGGTGTCGCCCACGTGCTGCTCGCCGATGCTCTCGCCGACGCCGTGCACACGATCGCCCGGGTCGGCTCGGCCGGTCGCGGCGACCCGTTCTCCCTCGCGTCGTCGCTGGGTATGCCGCCGTGGAAGGTGAAGAAGGCGCAGGCGCAGGCGCGCACGTGGGCGCCGGCGTCGATCGGGACCGCACTCACGGTGGTCGCTGCGCTCAACGCCGACGTCAAGGGAGCCGCGGCCGATCCGGACTACGCCCTCGAGCACGCCGTGCGGGTCATCTCCGAGCTGGTGGCCTGAGGCTTCTCCGCCGTGCCCGTGCCCGTGCCCGTGCCCGTGCTCGTGCCCGCGGCCGATTCCGGGCGGGCGGCATCATTTCTGTCGTTCAACGCCACGAAGGCCGTCCCCGGCAGGGGGACGGCCTTCGTGAAGCAGAGCCTGCGTCTACTACCTCGGAGCGATGAACTCAGAGCTTGTTGGCAAGCTTCGCGAGAGCAGACTTCTTGTTGGCAGCCTGGTTGGGGTGGATGACACCCTTGCTGGCAGCCTTGTCGAGCTGACGGCTCGTGGCGACGAGGAGCTCGTTGACCTTGTCCTTGTCGCCAGCGGCCGCAGCCTCGCGGAACGAACGGATCGCCGTACGAAGCGACGACTTCACCGACTGATTCCGGAGTCGGTTGCGCTCGTTGGTGCGAATCCGCTTCACCTGGGACTTGATGTTGGCCACGCGTAAAATCCTGTCGTCTTGCTGGTAGCTGGTAGGAAAGCTCTGGGTGCATCTGAGCACCGATGGACAAGGTTACCAAGAACGGATCGCAAAGCCCAAACCGGCGGTCGAATCACCCTTCTCACCGGCCTGATCGTTTCGGCCAGGACTACGCGCACCTGACTGTTGTTGTTGCGTGCCGCCGCGGGAGGGCATCTACATGGGCGGACACGCCACGGTGCACGATGTCGTTGTCGAGGTCACGGCGCATGCGTAATCTCCCTCACAGCGCGAACGACGAGTTCGCGGCTGCGGTGCATCGACTCGAAGTGTTCTACCACCAGGTTCCGCCTGCGAGCGGGACCACGAACATCGAGGTGACCCATGGAACCCCCACGCGATCCCGAGTCCCGAATCGACGAAGATCTCGCACGCCAGACCTCCCTGGAAATCAGAGACCCCGGTGAGTTCTCCGACCTGCGGAAGTACGTGGCGGAGGCGATCGGAACCTTCCTCCTGGTGTTCTCCGCGGTGGGTACCGCGGTGTTCGCCGGAACCTATGTCGGTCAGCTCGGCGTCGCACTGGCGTTCGGCCTGACCCTGCTGTTCCTCGTGTACACCATCGGCCCGATCTCCGGGTGTCACGTGAACCCGGCGGTGACGCTCGGGCAGCTCATCGTCGGTCACGTGACGCCGGTGCGCGCCGTGGGTTACTGGATCGCGCAGGTCGTCGGCGGTCTGGTCGCCGGTCTGACGCTCTACGCGGTGGCGTCGTCGTTGCCGAGCTACGACCGTGCCGCCGACGGCCTCGGGGCGAACGGCTGGGGCGCGCACAGCCCCTCGGCGGTGCACGGTCCGCTCGGCGGCGTGCTCGAGAACGGCTACGGCATCGGCGCGATGATCGTCGTCGAGGTCCTGCTCACGGCCGTGCTCGTCTTCGTGGTGCTGGGTGCGACCGATCAGGTGGCCGACGCGCCGATCGCCGGCATCGCCATCGGCTTCACTCTCGCGGTGATCCACCTGATCTCGATCCCGATCGACAACACGTCGGTCAATCCCGCCCGTAGCCTCGCCGTCGCCTTCTACCAGGACGGTGCGCTCGGGCAGCTGTGGGCATTCATCGTGTTCCCGCTCATCGGCGGAGCGCTCGGAGCGCTCGTCTACACCTTCCTCTTCGGGCGGCGGTACGGGCTCCGGGCCTCCTGAGGGCCTGCGGTCAGGGCGCGGCCCGATTCAGCTCCAGCCGAAATCGGTACGGAGCCGGGTCGCGACCTGATCGAATCGTGCGCGGGGGAGGATCGCGCCTTCGCGGCGGATGCCGTCCTCGGGGACGTCGAGCACGCGATCGAGGCGCACCCAGCTCGGGCGGTTCTCCGCGTCCCACGGTCCGGAGCCGATTCCGAGCCAGTCGCGGTGACCGTCGCGGTCGGAGTTCGACGAGAGCATCAGCCCGAGCAGCGTCCTGTCGTCGCGGCCCACGACGAGCACCGGGCGGTCCTTGCCCTCCGTCGGATCTTCTTCATAGGCCACCCAGGTCCACACGATCTCGCCCGGATCGGCGCGACCGTCGAGGTCGGGGGAGTACTCGAGGCGGCGGGCACGCTGCGCCGTGGGCGTGGTGCGCGACGCCACCGGGCGACCGGGGGCCGGACGCTTCGTGCCGGACTGGGTCTTCGCGGCACCTGGCTTCGGCGCCGTGGTCCCGGACGCGCCGGGCTTCGGTGCCGCAGTGGTACCGCTCCCCGAGGTTCCGCTCGCTGCGCCGGTCCGGCCGGCCGCGTTCAACGCGGCGCGCGCCTTGTCGAGCGCCCCGGACTGCTGCAACTGCTGGTAGATCTTCGGACCCTGGTCGACGGCGAGACGCCCCAGCTGCCTGCCCAACTTCTTCCATGTACCGGCCACGGGAACCGAGCTTAACCGGACCTGACCCGGGCGAAATCCCGGCCGTCGCCCGACTTGGATATTCTGCAGGGTGACCGCGGTCTGCTGGCCGCTGCCAGTCCGAGTCAGGAGCACGACATCAGCACCTTCGCCGACACCACGTTCACGGACCCCGCAAAGATCCGGAACTTCTGCATCATCGCGCACATCGACCACGGAAAGTCGACGCTCGCGGACCGGATGCTGCAGCTCACCGGGGTGGTCGAGGAGCGGCAGATGCGCGCCCAGTACCTCGACCGCATGGACATCGAGCGCGAGCGTGGCATCACGATCAAGGCGCAGAACGTACGTCTGCCGTGGAAGCTCGACGGCGAAGACTATGTGATGCACCTGATCGACACCCCGGGCCACGTCGACTTCACCTACGAGGTCTCCCGCGCGCTCGAGGCGTGCGAGGGCGCGGTCCTGCTCGTCGACGCCGCGCAGGGCATCGAGGCGCAGACCCTCGCCAATCTCTACCTTGCGCTCGACAAGGACCTGACGATCATCCCGGTCCTCAACAAGATCGACCTGCCCGCGGCCGATCCCGACCGCTATGCCGGTGAGATCGCGAACATCATCGGCTGTGAGCCGTCCGACGTGCTCCGGGTCTCCGGCAAGACCGGCGAGGGCGTCCCCGAACTCATCGACGCCGTGATCCGCCAGGTGCCGCCGCCGGTCGGTGACGCCGACGCGCCCGCCCGCGCCATGATCTTCGACTCCGTCTACGACACCTACCGCGGCGTCGTGACGTACGTGCGTGTGGTCGACGGCAAGATCGTGCCCCGCGAGAAGATCAAGATGATGTCGACGGGCACGACCCACGAACTGCTCGAGGTCGGCATCGTCTCGCCCGAACCCAAGGCCACCGCCGGTCTCGGCGTCGGCGAGGTGGGCTATCTCATCACCGGCGTGAAGGACGTGCGCCAGTCGAAGGTCGGCGACACCGTCACCACCGCCCGCCACGGTGCGGAGGAGCCGCTCACCGGCTACCGCGAACCGCGCCCGATGGTCTACTCCGGTCTGTACCCGGTCGACGGCTCCGACTACCCGGTGCTGCGCGACGCGCTCGACAAGCTCCAGCTCAACGACGCCGCGCTCACCTACGAGCCCGAGACGTCCGTCGCTCTCGGGTTCGGTTTCCGCTGCGGCTTCCTCGGTCTGCTGCACATGGAGATCACCCGCGAGCGCCTCGAGCGCGAGTTCGGCCTCGACCTGATCTCCACGGCTCCCAACGTCGTCTACCGCGTCGTGCTCGAAGGCGGCCAGGAAGTCGTCGTGACGAACCCGTCCGACTGGCCCGAGGGCAAGGCTCGCGAGATCTACGAACCGATCGTCAAGTGCACCATCATCGCGCCGAGCGAGTTCATCGGTTCGATCATGGAGCTGTGCCAGTCGCGGCGCGGTGAGCTCGGCGGTATGGACTACCTGTCCGAGACCCGCGTCGAGCTGCGGTACACGCTGCCGATGGCCGAGATCATCTTCGACTTCTTCGACTCGCTGAAGTCGCGCACCCGCGGCTACGCCTCGATGGACTACGAGGAGGCCGGAGAGCAGGAGGCCGCGCTGGTCAAGGTCGACATCCTGTTGCAGGGCGAGGCCGTCGACGCATTCAGCGCGATCGTCCACAAGGACGCCGCGGCCGCCTACGGCAACAAGATGACGACCAAGCTCAAGGAACTCATCCCGCGGCAGCAGTTCGAGGTGCCCGTCCAGGCCGCGATCGGCTCGAAGATCATCGCCCGCGAGAACATCCGGGCGATCCGCAAGGACGTTCTCGCCAAGTGCTACGGCGGCGACATCAGCCGTAAGCGCAAGCTGCTCGAGAAGCAGAAGGAAGGCAAGAAGCGGATGAAGACCATCGGCCGCGTCGACGTTCCGCAGGAGGCGTTCGTCGCCGCGTTGTCGTCCGAGGCCTCGTCCGACAAGCCGAAGAAGTAGTCGCTCCTGCTGCGACGCCCAACGGAAGGATTCGCGTGCTCGACACCTGGCTCACCCGTGAACTCGGAATCTCCGTTCCTCTGCTGGGTGCGCCCATGGGTGGCCGGGCCGGTGGGCGGCTCGCCGGCGAGGTGACGCGGGCCGGCGGACTCGGCCTGATCGGTGCCGCCCGGTACAACACCGCCGAGTGGATCGAGGGCGAGGTGCGCACCGCCCGCGAGATCGGTGGTGGGGCCGTGGGATTCGGTCTGATGACTTGGGCGCTTGCCGACGACGACAGCCTCCTCACCGCGGTGCTCGAGTACCGCCCGCAACTGGTCACGCTCTCGTTCGGCGATCCCGCTCCTTACATCGAGCGCGTCCACGAGGCCGGGGCCGTCGTCCTCTCGCAGATCAACACGGTCGACGATCTGCGCGTGGTCGAGGCAGCGGGTGTCGACGCGGTGATCGCGCAGGGCCATGAGGCCGGTGGGCACACGGGCAGGATCGGTACCCTCCCGTTGCTGCAGGAGGTGCTCGAGTCGACGTCGCTGCCCGTGCTCGCCGCAGGTGGCATCGCCACGGGTCGCGGTCTGGCAGCGGTGCTCGCAGCCGGTGGGCAGGGCGCCCTGGTCGGGACGGCGCTGCTCGCCAGCCCGGAGACCGTCGGCCCCGACTACGCCCGTGGCCGGCTCGTGGAGGCCGGCAGCGCCGACACCGTCTACACCGACGTCTTCGACAAGGCCCGGCACCAGCCGTGGCCGGCGCGCTGGGGCGGACGCGCCCTGCGCAATGCGTTCACCGAGGAGTGGCACGGCCGGGGCGCCGACGAGGACACCCTCGCCGCGGCGTACACCGGTGACGATCCCGACATCGGGGTGGTCTACGCGGGGGAGGCCGCCGGTCTGGTGCGCTCCGAGCGACCCGCGGGCGAGGTGATCCGGGGTATCGCCGAACAAGCGGAGACCCTGCTGTCCCGCTTCCGTTGAGCACTGCGCCGGCACACGGACGTCCACATTCGAGCTGAGGTGAGCCTCACCTGAGGTGGAGGTCGCCCATGCGCCGAGTCGTTCTCTCCGCGGTAGCGCTCGTACTGTTCGTCGCCCCGACCCTCGTGGCGTGTTCGTCGGACACCGATGACACCGCGACCGCCGGCGGCGAGACCGTCACCGTCGAGCACTCCTACGGCACGACGACGATCGAGGGCACACCCGAGCGGATCGTCGCGACCTCCAGCCAATGGCTCGACGCTCTCGTCGAACTCGGGGTGCAGCCCATCGCGTACTACAGCGCCGGCTCGTACGGCGACGAGCGCGGCCTCTATCCGTGGCAGACCGACGTCTCCCCGGATGCGGTGGCGCTGAGTCGCCTGAGACCGGCTCACGGTCCGAGATGCGCGGGCCGGAAGTTGCCCGCTCCGATCTCCCGCTCTGCGCGGATGACATGGACGACGGCATTGATGAGCGCCAGGTGGGTGAACGCCTGCGGGAAGTTCCCCAGATGACGTCCGCTCTCGGTGTCGATCTCCTCGGCATAGAGCTTCAGGGGGCTCGCGTAGTCGAGCAGGCGCTGGCACAGTGCGGCGGCCCGCTCGACCTCGCCGATCTCGACGAGCGCCGAGACCAGCCAGAACGAGCAGATGGTGAACGAGCCCTCCTTGCCCGCGAGCCCGTCGTCGGTGGTCTCCACCCGGTAGCGCAGCACCAGCCCGTCCTCGGTGAGTTCGTCGGCGATCGCCAGCACCGTGGCCCGCACCCGGGGGTCGTCTGCGGGCAGGAAGCGCAACAAGGGGATCAGCAGAGCCGACGCGTCGAGTGACGGGTGGCCGTACCGCTGGGTGAAGACGCCGCGTTCGTCGACGCCGTGTTCGAGGACGTCGGCCTTGATCTCGTCGGCCATCGCCGCCCACTTCCGGGCGTAGTCGGGACGACCCTGCAGTTCGGCGAGTTTCGCGCCGCGATCGAGTGCCACCCAGCACATGACCTTCGACGACACGAAGTGCTGGGGTTCGCCGCGTACCTCCCAGATGCCGCGATCGGGCTTGCGCCAGTTGGCCGCTGCCTCCTCGACCTGCCGGCGCAGGGTGTGCAACAGCGTCTGGGGGAAGTGCCCGCGGGACTTGACGTGCAGGTACACCGAGTCGAGCAGTGTGCCCCAGATGTCGTGTTGCTGTTGGTGATAGGCGTCGTTGCCGATGCGGACCGGGGTGGCGCCGTCGTAGCCGCTCAGATGATCGAGGGTCGACTCCGGCAACTCGCGCTCACCGCCCACCCCGTACATCACCTGGAGCGGATAGCGGACGCCGTCCGCGTCGCGCGAGACGTCGAGGATGAACGAGAAGAAGTCGTCGGCCTCCCGGTCGAACCCGAGGGTGTACAGACCCCACAGTGCGAAGGTCGAATCGCGTACCCACGCGTAACGGTAGTCCCAGTTACGTTCTCCGCCAGGTGTTTCGGGGAGTGAGGTCGTCGACGCTGCGAGCAGCGCCCCGGTCGGGCTGTAGGTCAGTCCCTTGAGCGTCAGAGCGCTGCTCTGCAGGTAGGTGCGCCACGGGTGATCCGGGAAGCGGCCCGTCGTGATCCACTCGCGCCAGTAGTCCTGGGTGGCGGTCATCTTGACGGCGGCCTCGTCGAAGGTGTGCGGCATCGGGCGGTCCGACCACGACAATGCGACGAAGGCCGTGTCGCCCTTGTGGAGTCGACGTCGCGCGCGGACCTCGCGGTCCTCGATTCCGAGGCGCAGATCCGTCGTCATGCGCAGCGTCGGATGTTCGTCCGGCGCGTTCCGGCACACCGCGGTGGCCTCCTCGTAGACCTTGCCGGTATAGCTCCATTCGGTGCGGCCGCGGTGGTAGTCGAAGGCGGGTTCGCAGCTGACGTACAGGTCGACCGTCCCGTTCACGCAGCGCACCGTGCGCAACAGCATGTGCTCGGCCTCCCAGTCGGACGGGGTCCGGCGATGCGTGGTGGAGCGTTCCTCGACGTCGTACCAGGGTGACATGACCAGCGCGTCCCGCACGATCATCCAACCCGTGTCGGTCTGCCAGGTCGTCTCGAGCACCAGACCGCCCGGCAGGTACCGGCGTGCCGCAGGAACGGTGCGGTCGTGCGGCGACAACCGGAAATGTCCCGCGCTGCGGTCCAGCAGCGACCCGAACACACTCGGCGAGTCCGGACGGGGCACGCACATCCACTCCACGGTGCCGTCACGTGCGATCAGGCAGGTGCTCTCGCAATCCGAGAGGAATGCGTAGTCGTCGATCGGCGGGAACGGACTCCGTCGGAAGGGTGCCCCCGACAGCGGTGAGGAGTGGTAGTGGTCCATCCCTCCATGATCACCGCGGGCCGGGCGGATCGCAGCGCGGTTGCCGAACCTACTAGGGTGTAGGCAATGGATCGGGTGGCTTCGTGGTGGGACGGCTTCGAGCTGTGGCTCGCGGGCCTGTCCTTCGTCCCCCAGGTGGCCCTGGTGCTCGCAGTGCTGGTGCCGGCCTGCTCCGGGGTCGCATGGCTGCTCGATCGGGCGATGGCCGGTGTCTTCGGACTGCTCGGCCGCGGAGAGACGGACTCGCCCGCCACGACGACGGAGGATTGCTGACATGCCGCGTTCGCGCGTAACCCTGGCGCTGATCGCGCTGCTGATCATCGTCGTCGTCGCATGGCTCGTCTCCATGTGAGCACGCCGCTCGCGCATCCGGTTCGGTGCTCGACGTCCGGTGTCCGAATCGTCGATTTCGGTCGACCCTCGACCTCTGCTAATCTCTGCCGCGTGTCCGCGACCACTCGGCCCCGCCTCCGCCACGAGTTGGCGTTGATCGCTGTGGGCATGCCATCGGTCGCCGACATCGACTGTTGTCGCTGAATCCTCCTTCTCTCCGCGGTCCCCGTCTTCCGGATCCTCTCGTCCGTCGGTGCCGCATCCTCGCGAATCCCGGCCGGTCCGATTCCGGCAGCCCCTCGTCCGGTGCCGGTCGCGTTCATCCCCCCCTCGAAACAGCCCCTCAGGAGGCTCGTCATGAAACGTTCCAGGTTCGTTGTCGCGGCGTTCGCTGCGGTCACCGCACTCTCCCTCACCGCCTGCTCCGGTGGTTCGAGCGACACCGTCGGAGCCGAGAGCGGCGGCGACGGATCCGGCGGCACGGTCAACCTCTACGCCTACGCCGTGCCCAAGGTCGGATTCGACTCGCTGATCCCCGCCTTCCAGGAGACCGAGGAAGGCGAGGGCGTCGTCTTCCAGCAGTCCTACGGCGCCTCCGGAGACCAGTCCCGCAAGGTGCGCGACGGCGCCGAGGCGAACTTCGTGAACTTCTCCGTCGAGCCCGACATCACCCGTCTCGTCGACGCGGGACTCGTCGACGAGAACTGGAACGACAACGCCTACAACGGGATACCGTTCGGATCGGTCGTGACCATCGTCGTCCGTGAGGGCAACCCGAAGAACATCCGGGACTGGGACGACCTGCTCCGGCCGGATGTCGAGGTCGTCACCCCCAACCCGTTCAGCTCGGGTTCGGCGAAGTGGAACCTGCTTGCGCCGTACGCCGCGAAGAGCAACGGCGGCGCCGACCCGCAGGCCGGCATCGACTACGTCACCGCACTGGTCACCGACCATGTGAAGGTGCAGCCGAAGTCCGGTCGCGAGGCCACCGAGACCTTCCTGCAGGGCACCGGCGACGTGCTGCTGAGCTACGAGAACGAGGCACTGTTCATCGAGCGCAACGGCGACCCCGTCGAGCACGTCACCCCGCCCGTCACCTTCAAGATCGAGAACCCTGCGGCGGTACTGAAGAACGCGAAGGACGTCGAGGTCGCGCAGGCGTTCAACGACTTCCTGTACACCCCCGAGGCCCAGCGCCTGTGGGCCGAAGCCGGTTTCCGGCCCGTCGATCCGACCGTCGCCGAGGAATTCGCCGATGAGTTCCCGCAGCCGGAGAAGCTGTGGACCGTCGCCGATCTCGGCGGTTGGGAGACCGTGAACGAGGAGCTGTTCGCCGACAGCACCGGCACCATCGCGGTGATCTACGACAACGCAACGAAGTAGAGCACGCGCGTGACCGTTTCGGAACACACCGCCGGGTCGGGAGGTTCGTCTCCCGCCCCGGCGGGTTCGCGTCGCCGGCCGTCCGCCACGGCCCCCGCCCGACCACGACGCCGGATGTTCACCGGCGCCGTCGGGCCCCTCGGTATCGGCATCGCCACACTGTGGTTGAGCCTGATCGTCCTGCTTCCCCTCGCGGCCCTGGCCTTCCACTCCGTCTCGGACGGTCTCGGGACGTTCGTCGATGCGATCACCGCTCCGGCCGCCCTGGCGACCCTACGGATCACCGTCGTCGTCTCGCTGGTCGTCGCGGCGATCAACGCGGTGATGGGCACGGTGATCGCCTGGGTGCTCGTCCGCGACGAGTTCCCGGGCAAGAAGTTCGTCAATGCCCTGATCGACCTGCCCTTCGCGCTACCGACGATCGTCGCGAGCATCGTGCTGCTCTCGCTGTACGGGCCGCAGAGCCCGATCGGTGTGCAGCTCAACGCGACCGAGCCGGGACTGGTGGTGGCGCTGGCGTTCGTCACGCTGCCGTTCGTGGTGCGCTCGGTGCAGCCGGTGCTCATCGAGGCCGACCGTGAGGTCGAGGAGGCCGCCGCCTCGCTCGGCGCCGGCAACTTCACGATCTTCCGCACGGTCGTGCTGCCCGTGCTCGCGCCGGCGGTCCTCGGCGGCACCGGCCTGGCATTCGCCCGCGCCATCGGCGAGTACGGCTCGATCGTGCTCATCGGCGGCAACATCCCGTACAAGACCCAGGTCGCGTCGCAGTACATCCAGCAGCAGATCGAGATCGACCGGCCGGTCAACGCCGCCGCGGTCTCCGTCGCGCTGCTGGTGATCGCCTTCGTCGTGCTGTTCGTCCTGCGCCTGGTCGCGAATCGGGGGCTGCGCCGAGAGGAGGACGACCGGTGAAACCGTCCCTCGCATCCCGACTGTCGCTGCGCTTCGTCGCGCTCGCCTACCTGTTCGTACTGTTGCTCGTCCCGATCGGGGTGATCCTCTACCGCACCTTCGAGAACGGCATCGTGGCGTTCGCCGAGTCGATCAGCACCCCGGCGGCGATCTCGGCGCTGAACCTGTCGCTGCTCATCGTCGCGATCGTCGTGCCCGTGAACGTGGTCTTCGGCATCGTCGTCGCGCTGGCGCTCGTCCGCGGCAGATTCCCGGGGAGGGGACTGTTGCAGGCCGTCGTCGACCTGCCCTTCGCGGTCTCGCCGATCGTCGTGGGTGTCGCCCTGATCATGTTGTGGGGCGCCAACGGCTGGTTCGGTGCCGTCGAGGATCTCGGCTTCAAGGTGATCTTCGGCCTGCCGGGCATGGTGCTCGCGACGATCTTCGTGACGCTGCCGTTCGTCGTGCGCGAGGTCGAACCGGTGCTGCGCGAGATCGGTGAGGAGCAGGAGCAGGCCGCCGCGACCCTCGGCGCGAACACCTTGCAGACCTTCTGGCGGATCACGTTGCCGGCGATCCGCTGGGGCCTGACCTACGGCATCGTCCTCACCGTCGCGCGGGCCCTCGGCGAGTTCGGCGCCGTCATCATGGTCTCGTCCGGCTTCCCCGGCGTCTCCCAGACCCTGACGCTGCTCGTGCACGCCCGGTACATCGACGACCACAACACCTTCGGCGCCTACAGCGCCGCGACCCTGCTCATGGCCATCGCGGTGATCGTCCTGCTGCTGATGACCCTGCTCGACCGGAAGAGGACCACCGAATGATCACTGTTACCGGGGCGCGCAAGAACTACGGAGATTTCGCCGCACTCGCCGACGTCGACATCGACATCCCGTCCGGCTCGCTCACCGCCCTGCTCGGACCCTCGGGTTCGGGGAAGTCGACGCTGCTGCGTTCGATCGCCGGCCTCGAGACCCTCGACGCGGGCACCGTCCACATTGCCGGTAAGGACGTCACCGGCGTCACCCCGCAGAAGCGCGACATCGGTTTCGTCTTCCAGCACTACGCCGCGTTCAAGCACATGACCGTGCGCGAGAACGTCGCCTTCGGACTCAAGATCCGCAAGCGGCCCAAGGCCGAGATCACGAAGCGGGTCGACGACCTGCTCGAGATCGTCGGGCTCGGCGGGTTCCAGCGACGCTATCCGGCGCAGTTGTCCGGTGGCCAGCGTCAGCGCATGGCGCTCGCCCGTGCTCTCGCCGTCGACCCGCAGGTGCTGCTGCTCGACGAGCCGTTCGGTGCCCTGGACGCGAAGGTGCGCGCCGACCTGCGGACCTGGCTGCGCCGCCTGCACGACGAGGTGCACGTGACCACCGTGCTCGTCACGCACGACCAGGAGGAGGCGCTCGACGTCGCCGACCGCATCACGGTGATGAATGCCGGACGTATCGAACAGGTCGGAACGCCGGAGGAACTCTACGATCGCCCGGCGAACAGCTTCGTGATGTCGTTCCTCGGGACGGTGTCCAAGCTCAACGGCGTGCTGGTGCGGCCGCACGACATCCGGCTCGCCCGGCAACCTGCGCTCTCCGACACCTCCGGCGGCTCGGTCGGTGTCACGCGGGCGACCGTCGAGCGTGTGGTCCGGCTGGGCTTCGAGGTGCGCGTCGAACTGCGCAACGACGCGACCGGTGAGCAGTTCACGACGCAGATCACCCGCGGCGAAACCCGCGACCTGGGGCTCGTCGCGGGCGACACCGTCTACGCGCACGCTCCGGCCGCGTCGGAGACCGCCCCGCTCGGTACCGCCGCGCAGTAACCGAGCGGGGGACTCGAGGGTCACGCGGGTCGGCTCAGTGGGCTTCGGTTTCCGATCGTTGGTGGGCCCGGCAGATCATGACCGGACAGCAACTGTGATGGATGAGTCCCTGACTGCTCGAGCCGACCACCGCAGCGGCCAGCGGGCTCCGGCCGTGGCTGCCGACCACCACGAGCTGGGCACTCTTGGATTCCTCGAGCAGGACGATGTCGGGCTTGCCCCGCGCGACCCGGTAGGAGACCGCGACGTCGGGGAACCGTTCGGTGTGCCCGGAGGTATGCGACTTCATCTCCTCCCTCCGGTGCTCGACGTAGGCCGTCCAGTCCGTGAACCGTGACCCCTCGCCGTAGGTGAGCGTGGACTGCTCCGTCCAGGTGTGGATCGCGACGAGGGGTGCCTCGAGCGCCGCGGCGGTCGCGAACGCATGCTCGACGGCGGACTCGCTGACCTCGGTGCCGTCCACTCCGACGACGACCGGGCGCCCGTCGGGCGGTTGGAATCCGTCGCGGCTGCGCCACGTCACCACCGGGCATTCCGCGTGGTTGGCCACCGACACGACGTCGGAGCGCCGGATCATCGACTCCCACTCCGTGGTGGTCGTGTGGCCGAGGACGATCATCCGTGCCTCGCGCGACAGGTCGGTGAGCACTCGATCCGGCTTGCCCGACGGAGTGGACCGCCGGACCTCGACCCGGTCGACCGCGCCCCGAACTGCCGCTTCCGCGGCGGTCAGAACGGCTTCCTCCGACGGGTCGGTCCCGTCGCCGGAGGTGGGGGGATGAACGTGGACCAGGTCGATCGGTTCGCCGAGACGTCGGGCGACGCAGGCGGCCCACCGGGCCGCATCGAGTGCGCTGTCCGATCCGTCGATGCCGACGACGATTCCGTGACCGACATTGGCTGTGCCCATGCTGCCTCCTCGCGTCACCATCCAGTGTGGTACGGATCGCAGTCTGGGCGCCAGTCCTGCGCACCTCGGCACGCCCGGAGCACGACCTCCCGGCAGCTAGTCGCCGACGGCGTCCTTGCCGCGCTGCACGATCCTCGGGTCGGCCGGGAAGACGATCTGACGGTCCTTGTCGTCGTACTCGAACTGGTTGAGGAAGAACCGCATCGCGTTGACCCGGGCCCGCTTCTTGTCGTTGGACTTGATGGTCGTCCACGGCGCCCAGTCGGTGTCAGTGCGCCGGAACATCTCTTCCTTCGCGTCGGTGTACTGGTCCCACTTGTCGAGCGATTCGAGGTCCATCTCCGACAGCTTCCACCGCCGCACCGGATCGAGCTGGCGGATGGCGAAGCGCGTGCGCTGCTCCCTCCGGGTGACGGAGAACCAGAACTTCGTCAGGGTGATGCCGGCGTCCACGACGAGCTTCTCGAACAACGGGACGTGCTCCATGAAACGTTCGTACTCGTCGTCGCTGCAGAAACCCATGACCCGTTCGACGCCGGCTCGGTTGTACCAGGAGCGGTCGAACAGTACGAGCTCACCGGCGGTGGGGAAGTGCTGGATATAGCGCTGCATATACCACTGGCCCTGCTCACGGTCGGACGGCTTGTTCAGCGCGACGGTCCGGGCGTGCCGGACGTTGATGTACTCCTGGAACCGCTTGATCGTGCCGCCCTTGCCGGCGGCGTCGCGACCTTCGAACACGATGATGTGCTTGGAGCCGTTGTCCTTGGCCCACGACTGGAACTTCAGCAGTTCGATCTGCAGGAGATACTTCTCGACCTCGTAGGTGGCGCGGTCCATCCGGGTGTCGTACGGATAGTTCTCCCGCCAGGTGTCGACGGCCCGGCCCTCGATGTCGATCAGATCGGGGTCCTCACCGTGGTCGTCGCGCACCGAATAGCCCTCCGTGCGGAGCCGATCGATGTAGCGCCGAAGTTCGTTCTGCACGTGAGGCCCTCCCGGATCACCGATGTCGTCGGACGACGACCGTGACTCCGTTGTAGCGGAGGAATGCAAATCGTGCGTGAACTCGGGTGGAGATCCGGAAGTGACTCAGGCCACGCGCAGTCCGCGCCGCCGGTGCACGGCCTCGGTGTAGCGCTCGGTGATCACCCGCGCGACGGCATCGTGCCGGGTGAGGGTCTGCGCGACCCGCACGTGCCCGAGGCTGTCGGCCTCGGCGCAGGCACGGTCCCACAGCAGCCCGGGGGCGAGGATCCACGGTGTCAGCACGACGGTGCGGGCACCGCGGGAGGTGAGGTCGGCGAGGGTCGTCCCCACGGACGGACCGGTCGTGGCGAAGCACGCCGCGGCCTGCGTCCACGCCGTGCCGACGAGAATGCGGGGCACGACCAGCCCGGTCGCCCGGTTCGCTTCGGGGCGTCGCGATCCCACCGCGCACACTGCGATACCGACGGACGGATCGTCGGCCGACACCCCCGTGGCCGTGATGAGATCGCGAGCCGCGTCGACGAGGAGATCGTCGTCGCCGAGGATCGGCGAGCACAGCACCTCGAGCAGCGGATGACGTTGCTGCGCTTCGTGCAACAGGGCCGGCAGATCGACCCGCGCGTGGAAGGCGCTGCCGAGCAGCAGCGGCACCACCGCGACCTGCCGGTGCCCGTCCGCGGCGAGCGCGTCGAGAGCCTGACCGACCGACGGGGTGTTCAGGTCGAGGAACGCGAGTCGCACGTCCAGACCGGGGTTCTCGGCCCGGACGGTGTCGAGCGCGGCAGCCACGGCCTGCGCCGAACGCGGGTCGCGACTGCCGTGCGCGACGGCGACGAGCGGCATCATGCCGGGACGCGGTCCCCGAGCTCGATGTCGGCGAGTCCGTCGCCCACGAGACCCGCGGCGAGGGTGTTGCCCCCGGCCGGATCGATCAGCAGGAAGCTGCCGCTGCGGCGGTTGATGCGGTAGTCGTCCGCGGCGATCGGCTCGGCCACACGCACCGTGATGCGCGCGATCTCGTTGAGCTCGATGCTCTCCGGGCTCGGGACGGAGGAGAGATCCTGCTCGTCGAACCGCTCGTCGATCGTCCCGACGATGGCCTGCGTGATGCGGGTGCCGTGCTTGAGCAGCAACCGGGCGCCCGGGCGCAACGGCTTCTCGGCGAGCCAGCACACGGTGGCCTCGAACTCCGACAGCGGCTCGGGTGCCGCCTCCGGGGTGGCGATGATGTCGCCGCGGGAGACGTCGACGTCGTCGGCGAGCACGAGGGTCACCGACCGGCCGGCGTGCGCGACATCGAATGCGCCGTCGGCACTGTCGATGCGCTCGACGGTGGTGCGGACACCGGACGGCAGCACGACGACCTCGTCACCGGGGCGCACGGACCCTGCCGCGACCTGACCGGCGTAGCCGCGGTAGTCGGGGAACTCGGCGGTGCGGGGACGGATTACGTACTGCACCGGGAAGCGCAGACCGGTCTCGTGCCGGCCGTGCACATCGGCGTCGACGGGAACCGACTCGAGGTGCTCGATGAGCGTCGGGCCGTCGTAGTAGGGGGTGCTCTCGCTGCGCACGGCCACGTTGTCGCCGTGCAGCGCGGAGACCGGGATCTCCTGCACGTCCTCGGGTGCCCAGCCGAGCGAACTCGTCAGTTCCCCGAACTCGGCGGAGATCTGCGCGAACACCGAGGCCGGATCCTCGACGAGGTCGATCTTGTTGACCGCGAGGACGAGCTTCGGCACACCGAGCAGGGCCAGCACGGCGGCGTGCTTGCGGGTCTGCGAGACGACACCCTTGCGCGCGTCGACGAGCAGGACGACGAGCTGCGCGGTGGACGCACCCGACACCGTGTTGCGGGTGTACTGGACGTGACCCGGGGTGTCCGCGAGGACGAAGCTGCGCTTCGGCGTCGCGAAGTAGCGGTACGCCACGTCGATGGTGATGCCCTGCTCACGCTCGGCGCGAAGGCCGTCGACGAGCAGCGAGAGGTCGGGGGTGTCGAGGCCGCGGTCGACCGACGCGCGGGTGACGGCGTCGATCTGGTCGGCGAGTACGGACTTGGTGTCGTAGAGCAGTCGTCCCACCAGGGTGGACTTGCCGTCGTCGACCGAACCGGCGGTGGCGAGGCGCAGCAGCTGCGTGTCGCTCTGCACGCTCTGCTCGTGAAGGTCGCTCATGATCAGAAATAGCCCTCTCGCTTGCGGTCTTCCATCGCCGCTTCGGAAACCCGGTCGTCGCCGCGGGTGGCGCCGCGCTCGGTCAGTCGTGACGCCGCGACCTCGGCGAGGATCTCCTCGTTCGTGGAGGCCTCGGACAGGATCGCGCCGGTGGTCGATCCGTCGCCGACGGTGCGGTAGCGTACCGAACGCGTCTCGAGCTCTTCGCCCTCGGCCGGACCGCCCCAGACACCCGGGGTCATCCACATGCCGTCGCGGCGGTAGACGGTGCGCTCGTGCGCGTAGTAGATGCTCGCCAGTTCGACGTTCTCGCGGGCAATGTAGCGCCAGATGTCGAGCTCGGTGAAGTTGCTCAGCGGGAAGACACGCACGTGCTCCCCGGGTGCGTGCCGCCCGTTGTACAGATTCCACAACTCCGGACGCTGACGCTTCGGATCCCACTGGCCGAATGCGTTGCGCAGCGAGAAGATCCGCTCCTTGGCGCGCGAACGCTCCTCGTCGCGGCGGCCGCCACCGAAGACGGCGTCGAACCGGTTCTCCGAGATCGCGTCGAGCAGCGGCACGGTCTGCAGCGGGTTGCGGATGCCGTCGGGACGCTCGGTGAGCCGGCCGTCGGCGAGGTAGTCCTCGACACTCGCGACGTGCAGTCGGAGGTTGTACTTTTCGACGACGTGGTCGCGGAACTCGAGGACCTCGGGGAGGTTGTGGCCGGTGTCGACGTGCAACAGCGCGAAGGGCAGCGGCGCGGGCCAGAACGCTTTGATGGCGAGGTGCAGCAGGACGGTGGAGTCCTTGCCTCCCGAGAACAGGATGACGGGGCGTTCGAACTCGCCCGCGACCTCGCGGAAGACGTGGATCGCTTCCGACTCGAGGGCGTCGAGGGTGTCGAACCGGTTGCCGTCCAGCAGCGTCCGGGTCTCGGTGGGATTCGTATCGGTGAGTGTCATGAGGCGTGCAACCCGCATTCGGTCTTGGCTCGGCCGGCCCAGCGCCCGCTGCGCGGATCGGCTCCGGGAAGTGGTTTGGTGGTGCACGGGGCGCACCCGATGGACGGGTAGCCCTCGTCGACGAGCGGATTGACGAGGATCCCGTGTTCGTCGATGTAGTTCTGCATGTCCTCGTCGGACCATGCCGCGATCGGATTGATCTTCACCAGTCCGAACGCGTCGTCGAACGAGATGAGCGGTGAGTTCGCGCGGGTGGGCGCCTCGACACGGCGGATTCCGGTCACCCAGGCGCGGTAGCCCTTCAGGCTCTCCTTCAGCGGCACCACCTTGCGCAGGCGGCAGCACTCGTTCGGGTCGCGGGCGAACAGATCCTTGCCGAGCAGGGCGTCCTGCTCCGCGACGGACTGCTGCGCCCGGGCGTTGACGATGTTCACGCCGTACACCTGCTCCACCGCATCGCGCGTGCCGAGCGTCTCGGCGAAGTGGTAGCCGGTGTCGAGGAACAGCACGTCCACGCCGGGGCGCTGCTGCGCGGCCAGATGGACCAGGACACCGTCCTGCATGTTGGACGCGACGATGTACCCGCTACGTCCACCGTCGGTGGTGGGGGTACCGAAGGTCTCGTCCGTCCACCGCAGGAGTTCCTGCGCCGACGCACCTTCGAGTTCTGCCGCCCCCTGCGCGGCAATACTCCGGAGCTCGTCGATGTTCGTATCGATCGTCATCGCGTCCCTTCCCGATCCGTCTTCGTGTCGACCGCTGCAGCAGTGCCCGTCATCGCAGGTCTGCCTCCTCGGCGCGGACGACCCATTCGCCGAAGCGCTCGCCGGGCGTGCGCTCCTTGACGAAGGTGCGCACCACCCGCTCGATGTAGTCGCCGAGCTCGGCACTGGTGACCTTGTGCTGGCGCAGCTTGCGTCCGAACTTCGCGTCGAAGCCCAGCGCACCGCCGAGGTGCACCTGGAAACCTTCGACCTGGTTGCCCTCACCGTCGTCGACGAGTTGACCCTTGAAGCCGATGTCGGCGATCTGGGAGCGCGCACACGAGTTCGGGCAGCCGTTGATGTTGATCGTCACCGGGACGTCGAGCTGCGCGTTGATGTCGGCGAGACGCTCCTCGAGCTCGGGCACGAGGGCTTGCGAACGCTTGCGCGTCTCGACGAAGGACAGCTTGCAGAACTCGATTCCCGTGCACGCCATGAGATTCTTGCGCCACGGCGACGGCGAGGCCGGCAGACCCAGCGCCTCGAGCTCGGTGACGAGCTGCTCGACCTTGTCGTCGGCCACGTCGAGCACGATCAGCTTCTGGTATGGGGTGAACCGGATCCGGTCGGAACCCGCACGTTCGGCGGCGTCGGCGACCTTCGACAGGATCGTGCCCGAGACACGACCGGCGATCGGCGCGACACCCACGGCGTTGAGGCCGTTGCGTAGCTTCTGGATACCGACGTGATCGATGGGACGCTCCGGTGCGGCCGGGGCCGGGCCGTCGATGAGCGGACGCTTCAGGTACTCGGTCTCGAGCACCTCGCGGAACTTCTCGATGCCCCAGTCCTTGATGAGGAACTTCAGGCGTGCCTTGGACCGCAGCCGCCGGTAGCCGTAGTCGCGGAAGATCGCGACGACGCCTTCCCACACATCGGCGACCTCCTCGAGCGGCACCCAGGCGCCGACCCGCTGCGCGAGCATCGGGTTGGTGGACAGGCCGCCGCCGACCCACAGGTCGAAGCCGGGGCCGTGCTCGGGATGCTCGACGCCGATGAAGGCGACGTCGTTGATCTCGTGCACGACGTCCTGCTGGCCGGAGATCGCGGTCTTGAACTTGCGCGGCAGGTTCGAGTACTCGGGGTTGCCGATGTAGCGGCGCACGATCTCGTCGATCGCGGGGGTGCCGTCGATGATCTCGTCGAGGGACTCACCGGCGAGCGGCGAACCGAGCACGACGCGAGGGCAGTCGCCGCACGCCTCGGTGGTCTTCAGGCCGACCGATTCGAGACGACGCCAGATCTCGGGGACGTTCTCGACCTCGATCCAGTGGTACTGGACGTTCTCGCGGTCGGACAGGTCGGCGGTGTCGCGACCGAACTCGGTGGAGATACCGGCGATCGTCCGCAGCTGCGCGAGATTCAGGGCGCCGGCGTCGCAGCGCACCCGCATCATGAAGTACTTCGCCTCGAGCAGGTCGATGTTCTCGTCACCGGTGTAGGTGCCGTCGTAGCCCTGCTCGCGCTGGGTGTACAGACCCCACCAGCGGAAGCGGCCGCGCAGATCGCTCTTGTCGATTCCGTCGAAACCGGTTTGCGCATAGATGTTCTCGATACGCTTGCGGACGTTGAGCGGGTTGTCGTCCTTCTTCGTCTGCTCGTTGGCGTTGAGCGGCTCCCGGTAGCCGAGGGCCCACTGGCCTTCGGCGCGACGCTGGGCGGGACGCGCGCGGCGGGCGGGAGTGGCCGACTCGTCGGCGGGCGTGACGTCGGTGATCGACGACATACAGGGTCTCCTGATACTCGCTGGAACCGGATCGACGAGCGCAGGAGGGAGCTGACCTCGTGCACGCATGCTTCGACCCGGCGGGATCTGGGATGTGCCGGGGAGTGCCGACTAGAGACAGTCGGCGCAGAGACAAGCGGCGCAAGGCAGACAACAGGATGCGCAGACGCGCTTGAAGTCGACGTGGCGTCGCGCCACGAGTCGCACTCCGTGTCCTGTCATGCGGACCATTGTGCCACGTCACCGGGACGATTCCGAATTGCGGGCGGTATTTCCACCCGATTTTCGGGAAATGTCGAGGTAGGGGCGTCGCGCGCGGAGCCGCCCTTCAGGTCTCTGGAACACTGGAGGGCGTGAACAGCACTGAGATCGGTCGACGCACCGGCACGGAAATCGGTATCGCGGGTCGTCCGGCCGGTCTCGAACTTCCCGCTTCGGCACTCGCAGGAGTGGGGACGCGACCGTTCGGTGTGTACGTGCACGTGCCCTTCTGCGCGACCCGCTGCGGCTACTGCGACTTCAACACCTACACGGCCGGGGAACTCGGCAGCGCGGCGTCGCCGCAGTCCTGGCTGGAGGGTCTGCGCCGCGAACTCGACGCCGGTGCCCGGCTGCTGTCCGAATCCGGACGACGGACTCCCGCTGCCGAGACGGTCTTCGTCGGCGGCGGAACACCCTCGCTGCTCGGCGCGGACGGTCTCGCGCAGGTGCTCGACGCGATCCGCGACTCGTTCGGGCTCGCTCCCGGCGCCGAGGTGACCACCGAATCGAACCCGGAGTCGACCTCCACGGAGTTCTTCTCGTCGATCCGCGAGGCCGGATACACCCGCGTGTCGCTCGGCATGCAGTCCGCGGCGCCCCACGTGCTGGCGGTCCTCGACCGCACCCACACACCCGGGCGTCCCGTCGCGGCGGCGAAGGAAGCGCGCGCGGCCGGTTTCGGCCACATCAACCTCGATCTGATCTACGGTACTCCCGGCGAGCGCGACGTCGACCTCGACGCCTCCCTCGACGCCGTGCTCGAAGCGGGGGTCGACCACGTCTCGGCGTACGCGCTCATCGTCGAGGACGGCACCGCCCTCGCTCGCCGTGTCCGTCGCGGCGAGCTGCCGGCTCCGGACGACGACGTGCTCGCATCGCGGTACGAGCGGATCGACGCGCGACTCGCCGACGCCGGGATGACCTGGTACGAGGTGTCCAACTGGGCGAAGGCCGATGATTCGTCGGCGCGCTGCGCCCACAACCTCGGTTACTGGGACGGCGGCGACTGGTGGGGCGCCGGGCCGGGCGCGCACAGCCACGTCGGTGGCGTGCGCTGGTGGAACGTCAAGCATCCCGCCCGTTACGCGTCGACCCTCGCCGACGGAGTCCTGCCCGTCGGGGGCAGCGAACACCTCACGGCCGAGGACCGGCACACCGAACTCGTCATGCTCACCGTCCGGCTGCGCACGGGCCTGCCGTTGTCGGAGCTCGACGACGGTGAGCGCGAGGCAGCAGAGACGGTGGTCGCCGACGGGCTCGCCGTGGAGCGCGACGATCAGCTCGTGCTGACCGACCGGGGCCGGCTGCTCGCCGACGCGGTGGTCCGCACCATCCTGCTCGGCGCGGACGACTGACCGTCCGGTCGCGTCATGCTGCTCCGACCGACCGGTCGCGTCATGCTGCTCCGATGCGCTCCGAGTCGTAGACCGACAGCCGCCCACGGTTCTCGACCACCGACACCTAGTACTTATCCGACTCGGTCCGGCCGTCGACGGTGACGAACGTGAGGGTGACGATCACACTCGACACATCGCGGGGCTCCACGGTATCCACCCCTGATCGGGCTATGCGGGCGACGGGCCCCGAACCTCGGCGCCCGGGTCGGGCACGCCACCGGGAATCAGCACGTCGTACTCGAAGACACGCACGTGCAGCACCGTCCGGTTCCGCAGCGCAGACTGCACGGCACGGTGGAGTCCGTCCTCGAGGTACAGCACGCCCTGCCACTGGACGGCGTGTGGGAACAGATCGCCGTAGAACGTCGAGTCCTCCGACAACAGCCGGTCGAGTTCGAGCACCTTCGTCGTCGTGACGATCTCGTCGAGGCGCACCTGGCGGGGCGGAATCCTCGACCAGTCGCGCAGAGACAGTCCGTGATCGGGATACGGCTTGCCGTCCCGGACGCCCTTGAAGATCATGTGAACACATTACGGGGGACGCGCCGAAGGCGTCGCTTCCGGTTCGGGGTGGTATCGCACACGTGCCCGACACCTTCGAGGTCGTCGCGCGATTAGACTGACAGGGTACGGCCCCGAGAGGTGCAGTCCTGCAGGCGGCGGAAACGGAGGTGGCGGGTTGTCGAGTACCGAGGAGCGGAGATTCACGGTCTTGCGCGCCATCGTGGCGGATTACGTGTCCACCAAGGAGCCGATCGGCTCCAAGACTCTCGTCGACCGGCACAATCTCGGAGTGTCCAGCGCCACGGTCCGCAACGACATGGCTGTGCTCGAAGCAGAGGGATACATCACACAGACCCACACGAGCTCGGGACGCGTGCCCACCGACAAGGGCTACCGCCAGTTCGTCGACAGGATCGCGGAGGTCAAACCGCTCTCGTCGGCCGAGCGCCGCGCAATCCTGCAGTTCCTCGAATCGGGCGTCGACCTCGACGACGTGCTGCGCCGCGCGGTGCGGTTGCTCGCGCAGCTCACCCGCCAGGTCGCGGTCGTGCAGTACCCGACGCTCTCCGCGTCGTCCGTGCGACATCTCGAGGTGGTCGGGCTGACACCGGCGCGGCTGCTGCTCGTGCTCATCACCGACTCGGGCCGCGTCGATCAGCGCATCGTCGAACTCGGCGACGTGATCGACGAGGACGGCCTGTCGCGGTTGCGTGAGCTGCTCGGCGGGGCATTGACCGGCAAGCGGCTCGCCGCGGCCTCCGTCGCAGTGACCGAGCTCGCCGACAACGCACCGGACGATCTGCGCGACGCGCTCATCCGGTGCACCACCGTGTTGGTGGAGACCCTCGTCGAGCACCCCGAGGAGCGTCTCGTGCTCGGCGGCACCGCCAATCTCACCCGCAACGCCGCCGACTTCGACGGCCACGGCATGCTGCCGGGCTCGTTGCGTACGGTCCTCGAAGCCCTCGAGGAGCAGGTCGTGGTGCTCAAACTGCTCGCGTCCAGCCAGGACGCAGGCCGGGTCACCGTCCGCATCGGTGAGGAGACCCAGTTCGAGGAGATGCGCACCACCTCGGTCGTGTCCACCGGCTACGGGGCCGCGGGTACGGTCTTCGGTGGTCTGGGAGTGCTCGGCCCCACCCGGATGGACTATCCGGGAACCATCGCATCGGTCGCCACCGTTGCGAGATATATCGGTGAGGTGCTCGGCGAACGCTGAGCACCGTCCATTTTTGCTCTGTAGAACGACGTAAGGACGAGAACCAAACGTGGCACGGGACTACTACGGGACGCTCGGCGTGTCCAAGAACGCGACCGACCAGGAGATCAAACGGGCGTACCGCAAGTTGGCGCGCGAGCACCACCCGGATGTGAACCCCGACGAGTCGGCGCAGAAGCGTTTCCAGGAGATCTCGGCCGCCTACGAGGTGCTGTCGGATCCCGAGAAGCGACGCATCGTCGACCTCGGCGGCGACCCGCTCGAACCCGGTGGCGGCGGTGCGGGCGGCTTCGGCGGCGCCGGCTTCGGTGGCGGCCTCGGTGATGTCTTCGAGGCGTTCTTCGGTGGTGGGGCCGGCGGTTCCCGCGGTCCGCGCGGCCGCGTCCAGCCCGGCGCCGACTCGCTGCTCCGCACCCGCCTGACCCTCGAGGAATGCGCTCGCGGCGTCACCAAGACGGTCACGGTCGACACCGCGATCCTGTGCGACGCGTGCACCGGTTCCGGCACCCACGGCGATTCGAAGCCCGTGCGCTGCGAGACCTGCGGTGGCGCCGGTGAGGTTCAGTCCGTCCAGCGTTCCTTCCTCGGCCAGGTCATGACGTCCCGCCCGTGCCCCACCTGCCGCGGTGTCGGCGAGACGATCCCGGATCCCTGCCGCAAGTGCGGTGGTGACGGCCGCGTGCGCGCCCGCCGCGAGGTCACCGTCAAGGTGCCCGCCGGCGTCGGCAACGGGATGCGCATCCGCCTCGCGGCCCAGGGCGAGGTCGGCCCCGGCGGCGGTCCTGCCGGCGATCTCTACGTCGAGGTGCTCGAACAGCAGCACGAGGTTTTCGTGCGCGACGGCGACGACCTGCACTGCACCATCCGCGTGCCCATGGTCGACGCTGCGCTCGGCACCAAGGTGACGATCGAGACCATCCTCGACGGCCCCACCGAGATCACCATCGATCCCGGCACCCAGCCCGGTTCGGTCTCGGTGCTGCGCGGCCACGGCATGCCGAAGCTGCGCTCGGGTACGCGCGGCGACCTGCACGCGCATCTCGAGGTCGTGGTGCCGAGCAAGCTCGATCACAAGCAGACGAAGCTGCTCGAGGACCTGCGCCGGCACAGCGACCGGGAGCATGTCGAGGTCGTGACCACGGGTTCGCAGAACACCGGCGGCCTGTTCTCGCGCCTGCGCGACGCGTTCAGCGCCCGTTAGGTCGCTCGGGTGGCCGCGACACTGTTCTACCTCGACCCGCTGCCCGACGAGGGGCAGACGGCCGTGCTCGACGGCAAGGAGGGCCGGCACGCCGCGACGGTGCGCCGTATCGCGGTAGGCGAGCGGCTCGTGTTGTCCGACGGTGCCGGTGAGGTCGCCGACGTCGAGGTCACGGCGGTCGCGAAGGACCGGCTCGAAGCGCTCGTGCTCGGTCGTCGCGTTGTCGACCCGCCGCGTCCGAGCGTGACCGTCGTGCAGGCGCTGCCGAAGTCCGACCGGTCCGAACTCGCCGTCGAACTGGCCACCGAGGCCGGCGCCGACGAGTTCGTACCGTGGCAGTCGGTGCGCTGTGTCGCCCGGTGGGATGCCAAGGCGGACAAGGGTGTTGCCAAGTGGCAGGCGGTCGCGACGTCCGCGGCGAAGCAGTCGCGGCGCGCGCACGTGCCGACGGTGGCCGGGTTGCACCGCACACCCGAGGTCGTCGCACGGGTCCGCTCGGCCGTCGAGCGCGGCGACGTCGTCGCGGTGCTCCACGAATCCGCCACGATCCCCTTCGCCGATCTGCCCGTGCGCGACGTCGATTCGCTGACGCTGATCGTCGGTCCCGAAGGCGGACTCGACGACGCGGAGGTCGAGGCCCTCGTCGACGCGGGCGCGGTGGCCGTCGGTCTCGGCCCCACGGTGCTGCGCACCTCGACCGCCGCGGCCGTCGCACTCGGCGCGATCGGTGTGTTGACCGACCGGTGGCGTACCAGGCCCCTGCACTAGGGATCGCTTGCGGGTCCCGATTCTCTGTGCTGCGGGATCGCTTGCGGGTCCCGACCATACGTATCGAAGGAATTTCCTCTCTTGGCTCGTACGAAGATCGCCTACGGCACCCACTCGCAGCAGTTCGGGCACGTCTTCCTACCCGACCCCGCGACGGTGACGGGGCCCGTTCCCGCCGTCATGGTCGTTCACGGCGGTTCGTGGCACGGCCGCTACCAGCTCACCCTCGGTACGGCGCTGTCCGTGGAACTCGCGCGTCGCGGTGTGGTGGCGTGGAACGTCGAGTACCGCCGTCTCGAGGCCGGTGGCGCGTGGGACGAGATGTCCGCCGATGTGGTCGCGGCGTACGAGACGATCTTCACCGAGGTCGTTCCGCACGCGCAGCGCGGCGGTGTCGAGGTCGATCTCGACCGTGTGCGGCTCGTCGGTCACTCTGCGGGAGGCCAGCTGGCGGTGTGGCTCGCGGGTGAGTGCACGTCGGTGCGACCGGAATTCGTGGTTTCGCAGGCGGGTGCGCTCGACCTCGTCACCGCCGGGGAGCGCGGTCGTCGCGTGGAGGCGTTCGAGGCGCTCTTCGGTGCGTCCTACGCGGAGGCACCCGAGTGTTATCGGTCGGCCTCGCCGACGCACCGGCCGCCGATCGGTGTGCCGGTCGCGGTGCTGCACGGCACCGCCGACGAGCAGGTGCCGGTGAGTGTCGCGCACCGTTACGTCGACGCGGCCGACGCGGCAGGAGATCCGGTGTCGCTGGAGCTGTTCGACGGTGAGGATCACGTCGCCTTCCTGAACCGGAGCACCCGGGCCTGGGCGCGATCGCTCGACCTGCTCACCGTCCGGTCAGTGGCCGATCTCGGCCTCGCTGCCGGTGCGGGTGTGGAGTCCGCGGGGGAGTAGCGCGGTGACCGCCGCGGCGCCGATGAGCAGGACGATGCCGGCGACGAGGCTCGCGGACGAGATCGCCTCGGCGAACGCTGCGGACGACGCGTCGAGCAGCGGTTGTGCGTACGACGCCGCGAATGGGTTCGCCGCGAGTTCCTCCGCGACGATCGCCGCACCGCCCACCGAATCGCCGGCCGCCTCGATCGCCATCGCGGCCTGATCGGCCATCGGACCTGTCAGGTCCGCCAACGGCAATCCGTCGAGGAACCCGGAGATCTCGCGGTGATAGGTGGTCGCGAGGATCGAGCCGAGCACGGCGATACCCAGCGACCCGCCGAATTCCACTGCGGTGTCGTTCAACCCGCCCGCCGCTCCGAGGTCCGAGTCGGGGAAGCCGCCCATGATCAGGTCGGTGGACGGGGATGTGGCCAGGCCGATGCCCAATCCGAGCAGCAACAACGAGATCAGAAAGGGCGTGAAGCCGGAGGCGCCGGCCGTGACGGTCAAGGTGAGGATGCCTGCCGCAGCGGCGACCATGCCCGTGCCCACGAGGACCCGCGCACCGAGTCGGGGCGCGAGCCGGCCGCTCAGCGCCGCGCCGAGCGAGACCGTCACCGCGAGGGGAAGCAGACGCAGACCGGTCTCGAGCGGGCCGTAACCGAGCACGAACTGGAACTGCTGCGCGACGAAGTAGATGGCGCCGAAGGCGACGAGGAAGAGCAGTAACACCGACACGCACGCACCGCCGACGGTCCGGTCCGCGACCCGACGCACGTCCAGCAACGGCCGGGGGTGGCGAAGTTCCCACACCACGAAGAGCACCGCGGCGATCACCGAGCCGATCGAGGTGGCGATCACCCCGGTGCCCCAACCGAAGTGGAACCCCTCGATGACCGCGTAGACGATTCCGCCGAGAGCAGCGACCGACAGGGCGCCGCCGACCCAGTCGGTGCGGGTGAGATCGTCCGCCTTCGAGGCCGGCACGAGGATCAGGGCCGCGATCGCCGCGAATGCCGCGATCGGCACGTTGATGAGGAAGGTCGAACCCCACGAGTTCGATTCGAGGAGCCATCCGGCGAGCAGGGGACCGAGCGCAATGGCGAGTCCGGACGTGGCGGCCCAGGCTGCGATCGCGCGGGCACGCTCGTGCACGGGGAACATCGCGACGAGCAGCGACAGTGTCGCAGGCATGATCACGGCGGCGCCCACCCCCATGGCGATGCGCGCGACGATCACGTCGCCGGCGCTGTCGGCGAACGATCCGTAGACCGCGCCGGCGGCAAAGACGACCAGGCCCGCCAGCAACGCGCGACGTCGTCCGTATCGATCGCCGAGCACGCCGAACAGCAGCATCAGCGCGGCATAGGGGACGGTGTAGCCGTCGATGATCCACTGCATGTCGGCGCTGGTGAGCTGCAGTTCGCGCAGCATGCCGGGTGCGGCGACGATGAGCGAGGTGTTGGCCATCACGACGATGAGCAGGCTCAGGCACAGCACCGCCAGTCCGGCCCAGCGCAGCCGGTAGGGTTCCTTCGCTGCGGTCCCTCCTGCGAGGGTCACGGCAGTGGGCATGGGCTCTCCTCGGGTGCGACACGGGCCGGGACCTGAGCCCCGATCTACACGGTGGTGTGCAAGTTACGCAGCTGCACATCCGTGTGCAACTAAAATGAAAGACAGATCACAGTCGGCGGAAGAGGGCGAGAACGTGGAGAACTCGGTCACACGACCGCGAACCCGATTCAATGCGAACCGCATGCGCATACTCGACGCTGCGGTGATGTGCTTTGCGGCCGACTCCGACGCGAGCATGGACGATGTCGCCAAAGCCGCGGGTGTCGTCCGCCGCACCGTCTATGCGCACTTCCCCAACCGGGAAGCCCTCGTCGAGGGGATCGTCGACGACGCCTCGACCGCACTCGCCGAGGCTCTCGACCACCCCGAGCCGGACGATCCCGCGGTCGCGCTCGCGGTCGTGGCGTTGCGGACCTGGCCCATCGGCGACCGCTACCGCGTGCTGCTCTCCTTCGCCCGCAAGGAGATGGGAGAGCAGCGCATCGCCGAGCTGGTCTCCCCGGTGCGCTCACGTGTCCTCGGGCACGTCGAACGCGGCCTCGCGCAGAGCCAGCTCTCCGACTACCTCCCGGCGCCCGTGCTCGTAGGGATGATGGAGGGCCTGACGATGGCCACACTCGAGCAGGCCAATCTCGGGCTGGTGGACGACTCGGGCGACACGATCGTCCTGGGCAATCTCGTGCTCGGTGGGGTCTCACCCGACCGGGCACCCGGGATCCTCGCCGAGGCACGGCGGTGGCTCGCGGAGGCGGGTTCTGGTGAAGGCGGAATCCAACCCCGCTGAAACTCCCTGTTGCGGGAGGGTGCGCTTCGTCCGGCGCTAGACTGGCACGAACACGACGACCGTCGTGCAGGAGCCGAACCGAAAGCAGGACGTACCGTCCACGTGAGTGAACCAGACCGACCCCACGAGCCCCCCGAATTCGAGCCGACCACGGTCAAATCGAGCCTCGACCTCCCCTCGGAGGCCGCAGCGCCCCTGCTCGGAGCCGCGGACGAGAATCTGATCGCCCTCGAAGCCCTCCTGGCGGCGGACATCCACGTGCGGGGCAACACCGTCACGCTGACCGGAGCGCCCGCCGACGTCGCCCTCGCGGAACGTGCGCTCGCCGAACTCGTCACCATCGTCCGTCGCGGACAATCGCTCGCGCCCGACGCCGTGCGTCGCACCGTGGGCATGCTCACCCAGGGGCTCTCCGAGTCGCCGGCCGACGTGCTCAGCCTCGACATTCTGTCGCGGCGCGGGAAGACGATCCGGCCCAAGACCCTGAACCAGAAGCGGTACGTCGACGCGATCGATGCCCACACCATCGTTTTCGGTGTCGGACCGGCTGGTACGGGCAAGACCTATCTCGCCATGGCAAAGGCCGTGCAGGCGCTGCAGACCAAGCAGGTCAACCGCATCATCCTCACGCGTCCCGCCGTCGAGGCAGGGGAGCGGCTCGGCTTCCTGCCGGGCACCCTGCACGAGAAGATCGACCCGTATCTGCGTCCACTGCACGACGCGCTGCACGACATGATGGATCCCGAGGCGATCCCGAAGCTCATGCAGGCCGGGGTCATCGAGGTCGCACCCCTGGCGTACATGCGTGGCCGCACCCTGAACGATGCGTTCATCATCCTCGACGAGGCGCAGAACACCACCGCCGAACAGATGAAGATGTTCCTCACGCGTCTGGGCTTCAATTCCAAGATCGTCGTGACGGGCGACATCACGCAGATCGACCTGCCCGGCGGCGCCCGTTCGGGTCTCGCCGCCGCCACCGAGATCCTCGACGGCATCGACGACATCCACATCGCGCGACTCGACAGCAGCGACGTCGTGCGGCACCGGCTCGTCTCCGACATCGTCGACGCCTACAGCCGTTTCGAGGCCACCCGCGACGGCGACGGGATCCCCGGCAACCGTGCTCAACGTCGCGCGCAGCGGGTGCAGCGTCGATGAACACCCTTGTAGATCAACCGAATACCGTCGTGCAGAAGGAACTCCAGTCATGAGCATCGAGATCTCGAACGAATCGGGAATGGACGTCTCGGAGGAGGAGCTCCTCGACGTCGCCCGTTTCGTGATCGCCCGGATGGATGTGCATCCGGCGGCGGAGTTGTCGATGGTGCTCGTGGACCTCGACACCATGGCCGATCTGCACGTGCGGTGGATGGACCTTCCCGGCCCCACCGACGTGATGTCGTTCCCCATGGACGAACTCGAGCCCGGGGGGCGTCCGGACGCTCCCGAACCGGGACCGTCGATGCTCGGCGACATCGTGCTGTGTCCGCAGTTCGCCGCCGACCAGGCGGCGAAGGCCGGTCACCCGGTGGCCCACGAACTCGCCCTGCTCACCGTGCACGGCATGCTCCACCTCCTCGGCTACGACCACGCCGAACCGGAGGAGGAGAAGGAGATGTTCGGCCTGCAGAACCAGCTCCTCGCCGAGTGGTACGAGGAGATCCGCCGCGCCGAGCACGAGGCGCGGCTCGCCGCCCGCGACCGGAAGCTGCTGGGCAAGGCCGGTTTCGTCGACACCCCCGAATCATGAGCGGCGACAGTGCGAGCCATCGTGATCGGACGGCACCGATCGAGGGAGTGACGATCGCGTGAGTACCGTGCCCCTCGTCGTCCTGGCGGTCGTCCTGGTGGTGCTCGGCGGCCTGTTCGCCGCTGTCGATTCCGCGCTCAACACCGTATCCGCGGCGCGCGCCGAGGAACTCGCGAAGGAGGGCCGCCCCAGTGCGCGCCGCCTGCTCGGTCTGCTCGACGATCGGCCCCGCTACGTCAATCTGACGGTGCTGCTGCGCATCCTCTGCGAGATCACCGCCACCGTCGTGCTCGTCGGTGCGTTGCTCGCCGTGCTCGACCGCACGTGGGCGCTCGTCGTGGGCGCTGCGGTGATGGTCATCGTCGACTACGTCGTCATCGGTGTCGGTCCGCGCACGCTCGGACGCCAGCACGCGTACCCGATCGCGCTCGCCGCCACCGGACCGCTGCGGGTACTCGGTGTCCTGCTCGGTCCGATCAGCCGAATCCTCATCAGCGTAGGCAATGCGGTCACACCCGGTCGCGGTTTCAGGAACGGCCCGTTCTCCAACGAGATCGAGCTGCGCGAACTGGTCGATCTCGCTCAGGAGAGCGGGGTCGTGGCCGACGAGGAACGCCGGATGATCCAGTCGGTGTTCGACTTCGGCGACACCACCGCTCGCGAGATCATGGTTCCACGCCCCGAGATGGTGTGGATCGAGGAGACCAAGACGGCCGGTCAGGCCACCTCGCTCGCCGTCCGCAGCGGGCACTCGCGGATCCCGGTGATCGGTGAGAACGTCGACGACATCCGCGGTGTCGTCTACCTCAAGGATCTCGTCCAGCAGACCTACTACCACCGCGACGGCGGACGCAGCGTCTCCGTCGCCGACGTCATGCGACCGGCGGTCTTCGTGCCGGATTCGAAGCGCCTCGACGATCTGCTCGCCGACATGCAGCGCGACCGCAACCACATGGCGATCCTCGTCGACGAATACGGCGGCATCGCCGGTCTCGTGACGATCGAGGACGTCATCGAGGAGATCGTCGGCGAGATCGCCGACGAGTACGACACCGGGGAGATCCCCGACGTCGAGGAACTCGGCGACGACACCTACCGCGTTTCCGCGCGACTTCCCGTCGAGGACCTCGGCGAACTGTTCAACATCGACATCGAGGACGACGAGGTCGACACCGTCGGCGGACTCCTCGGCTACGAACTCGGCCGAGTTCCTCTGCCGGGTGCGGAGGTACGGACCCACGGCCTGCTGCTCCGCGGCGAGGGCGGACCGGACGTCCGCGGGCGGGTGCGTGTGAGCACCGTCTTCGTGCAGCGCGTCAGCCCCGAAGAAGAACCCACCGATACCGATACGGCCACCACCGAGGAGCATGCATGACCGACACCGACTTCCGTTCCGGCTTCATCTGTTTCGTCGGCCGGCCCAACACCGGGAAGTCGACGCTCACGAATGCGCTCGTCGGCAGCAAGATCGCGATCACCTCGTCGCGCCCGCAGACCACCCGCCACACCATCCGCGGCATCGTCCACCGCGACAACGCCCAGCTCATCCTCGTGGACACCCCGGGACTGCACCGCCCGCGCACCCTGCTCGGCCAGCGGCTCAACGACCTGGTGCAGGACACCTACTCCGAGGTCGACGCGATCGGCATGTGCTTCCCCGCCGACGAGAAGATCGGCCCCGGCGACCGCTGGATCCTCGAGCAGGTGCGCCACATGGCGCCGAAGACCCCGGTCATCGGCATTGTCACGAAGATCGACAAGGTGGGCAAACAGCAGGTCGCCGCGCAGTTGCTCGCCGTGTCGAAGCTCCTCGGCGAGAACTGCGAGGTCGTGCCGGTCTCCGCGGCCTCGGGTGAGCAGGTCGAGGTCCTCGTCGACGTCCTCGTCTCGCACATGGAACCCGGACCGGCCTTCTATCCCGACGGCGAGCTCACCGACGAGCCGGAAGAGACCCTGATGGCCGAGCTCATCCGCGAGGCCGCCCTCGAAGGTCTCGGCGACGAGCTGCCCCACTCGCTCGCCGTCGTGATCGAGGAGATCACCGAACGCGAGGGTCGCACCGAGAAGCAGGGCGAGATGCTCGACGTGCACGCCCTGCTCTACGTCGAACGGCCGAGCCAGAAGGGCATCGTCATCGGCAAGGGGGGCGCGCGGCTGCGCGAAGTGGGCACCGCCGCACGCACCCAGATCGAGAAGCTCCTCGGCGTGAAGATCTACCTCGACCTGCACGTGAAGGTCGCGAAGGACTGGCAGCGAGACCCCAAACAGCTGGGCCGTCTGGGATTCTGACGCCGAGCCCTACGGGGTGGACGCGGTGATCGGCCGGGCGACCCACATCGACGCGAGGTAGGTCGGTGCCGACGAACGCGCTGAAGCGGTCGATCAGTTCCGCCGGCCGCGGTGTCATGGCGACGGCGGCGGAGACGTCGAAGCGGCGACGAGCAATCCGCTCACCACCGAGATCGCGAGTCGTCGCACGAGATCTCCGACCGGGACGCGGCAGAAGCCCGCGACCACGATCAGCGACGACCAGATGACGCGGGTGCCGCCGCCGGTCCAGGTCGCGGCGTTCTGCGCAAGGGCGGCAAGCGTTGCGGTGTCCGTTCCGGCCTGCGGGGCGAGCGCAGCGGCGATACCACCGGTAAGCGGCAGACCGGCCCAGCCGGAGCCGTCCAGACCGATGAGCATGCCGATCAGGATCATGCTGAACGCGGCGAAGAGACCGTTGTCGGGAATGCGGGTCTGGATGCTCTCGACGACGTCGAACAGGAAGGCCGGCCCGGTGCCGTCCTCGAGTCCCAGGATCGAACCGGAGTCGTCGGGGATGCCGGGGTACACGAATCCGGACACCGGCAGGATGATTCCCATGGCCTTGAACGCGTGGACCAAGCCGTCGACGAAATGGGTGGCGCAATGTTCGAGTGCCACGCCCTGTCCGGAAATCGCGAGGGCGATCAAGGCCGAGCGGCGGCAGCCCGGCCTTGATCGCCGCCGGGAGCAGCCCGGCCTTGATCGCCGCCGGGAGCAGCACGGCACCGATGATCGCGAGAGCAGGTGTGGGCAGAAGAACAACGACAGCAGATAGGTGACGACGAACAGCACGACGTAGGCGATACGGCCGTTGATCATCCAGCGCCCGAAGGGACGCACCATGAGTTCGTCGGCGCCGATGGTGCAGCATCGCCGCGAGCATCGATGGGCGGCACCGCCGTCGTCGGCCGGAACATGTCGATCCCGAAGAGTCGGACAGGACTCGGCAATCGGCCGACGAACCACTCGCGACGCGAAAGAATTGTGCACACGGCATAATTCGTGACGGTGGTGTTTCGTCGCGGACGCGGATGTGAACGCGTCGTCACGCCGGGGCCGGTGACCGAAGGGAACTCAGCGACGCGTGGCCGCCGCGCCGTGCAGCAGCAGCAGAACGGCCTCCGACAGATCCGGCTCCGTACCCGTCGACAGGCGGCGCAGTTGCAACCCGGTGATGGTCGCGACGACCGTCGGGGCGATCGTCTCCGGATCCGGCACTCCCAGCGCGGAAAGGACGGAGGCAGTCAACGCGTCGTAGGCACGCCAGCAGCGTTCGGCGACCCGCCGCAGTTCCTCGTCGCGCCCCGCCTGCACATAGAGCTCGAAGGGGGCGATGCGTTCGGCCGTGAAGGTCAGGTCGTGGGCGACGCGTTCGGTGAGTTCGGCGGCCTCCGTCAGCGACAGGGCCCGGGATCGATACTGCTCGGCGAGTTCTCGCAGCCGCTCGGTCTCCTCGTCGACGAAGAACTCGAGCGCGGCGCGCAGCAGGTCGGCCTGGGTGGGGAAATGGTAGGTGATCGAACCGAGCGACACTTCGGCGCGCGCCGCGATGCGCCGGTTCGTCACCCCGGCGACCCCGTCGGTGCCGACGAGATACAGGGTGGCGTGGACGATCCGCGAGCGGGCGTCGTCGCGCGTGGTCACCACCATCGCTCCGGGGTGTGTTCGTGCCAGCGCAGCACCGATTCGAGTTGGGAGGCGAGGGACACCAGCAGCGGTTCGGAGTTCGCCGGGCCGAGCAGCTGGGCACCCACCGGCAGTCGCTCCTCGGTGAAACCCGCGGGGACGTTGATCGCGGGCCAGCCCAGCACGTTCCACGGCCACGCGTAGGGGCATGCGCCGGTGATGACCTTGTCGGTCGCCCAGCCGCCGATGCCGTCGATCGCCGTCACCGGCAGCGGCGGTGTGGCAGTGGTGGGGGCGAGTACGACGTCGAACCGGTCGAAGATGCGGCCGACCCGACGGTGCAGTCGCGGTTCGACCGCGCGCGCCGCCCGCAACGGATAACCGTGCAGGAACCGGCCGGTGCGGGCGTTGGCGCGGGTGCGCACGTCGGCGAGGGACGGGTCGGGCAGGCGGTACAACCAATCCTCGATACCGGCCATGGATCGAGGGAGGAAGGTGAGACCGAACGTCATTCCGTAGTCGGGATCGGCGAGCGTCACCTCGTGGCCGAGATCGCGCAGTACCGCGGCGAGTGCGGCGATGCGGGTGCGGACGCGGGCGTCGAGGCTGGTGGGTGTCGCGGTGAACGGGATCTTCAGCGACAGAGCGATGTTCAGTCTGCCGGGATCTCGTCCCACGGCGTCGGAGACGGTCAGCGGCGCGCACGCGTGCCGGTCGCCGGGGTGGTTCCCGGACACGACGTCGAGGAGCAGGGCCGCGTCGGCGACCGTGCGGGCGAGTGGGCCGTGCGTGGTGAGTCCGTTGAAGGATTCGGCGTCGGGCCACATGGAGATCCGGCCGCGTTGGGGCTTGATGCCGACGAGATTGGACCACGAGGCGGGGATGCGGACCGATCCGGCGCCGTCGGATCCCAGGGCGGCCGGCACGAGTCCCGCCGCGACGGCCGCGGCGCTGCCACCCGACGAGCCGCCGGGGGTGTGGTCGCGCGACCACGCGCTGCGGGTGTGCCCGAAGGCGTCGCCGCCGGTGAGCGGCCACTGGCCGAGTTCGGGGGAGTGGGTCTTGCCGACGATCACCGCGCCGGCGGCCCGCAGGCGACGCACCACCTCGGCGTCGGTGTCCTTCGGGGCGAAGGTGCCGGCGCAGCCGAACATCGTCGTCTCGCCGACGATGTCGGTGTCGTCCTTGATCGCGATGGGGACACCCAGCAGGGGGAGGTGTTCGCCGTTCGCGCGGCGCCGGTCGGCCTCGCGGGCCTCGTCGAGTGCGGTGGTGCGGCGCACGACGCGGAAGGCGTTCAGGTGCGGTTGCGATTCGTCGATCCGGTCGAGGCTCGCACGGACGAGGTCCGTGGAGGTGGTCTCGCCGCGGTCGAGTGCCTCGACGGTCGCCTTCAGGTCGCGCAGGTCGGTTCGAGCGTCCATTCGTTCCCCCGTTCGTTCGAACGAACAATAACGCGTTCCCGTTCTGGGTGTCGAGTCCCTTCGTGGACCGTCCCGTGTCACCGCGACATGACAGACTCGGGGAGTGAGGCTTTATCGGGACAACGCGGTGGTGCTGCGCCAGCACAAGCTGGGCGAGGCCGACCGCATCGTCACCCTGCTGACGCGTCGGCACGGTCTCGTGCGGGCCGTCGCGAAGGGCGTGCGCCGGACACGCTCCAAGTTCGGCGCACGGCTCGAACCGTTCGCCCACATCGACGTCCAGCTCCACCCGGGCCGCAGTCTCGACGTCATCACCCAGGTGCAGACCCTCGACGCCTTCGCGGTGGGTATCGTCGACGACTACCCCCGCTACACCACCGCGTGCGCGATCCTCGAGACCGCCGAACGCCTCGCCGGTGAGGAACGCGCGCCCGTGCCGCGCCTGCACGCACTCACCGTCGGCGCCCTCCGCGCGGTGTGCGACCGCACCCGGCCACCCGAACTCGTACTCGACGCCTATCTGCTGCGGGCCATGGCCTACGCGGGATGGGCGCCGGCGATCACCCACTGCGCGCGCTGCGACCGTCCCGGCCCGCACACCGCCTTCCACGTCGCCGCCGGTGGTGCGGTGTGCGTGCACTGCCGTCCGCCGGGGGCGGCCACCCCGGCCCCGGGTGTGTTGGCGCTGCTCGACGCGCTCAACCACGGACGCTGGGCCGACACCGAGGCCGCCGACACGGCGGTGCGTCGCCAGGCCAGCGGGCTCGTCGCCGCGCACCTGCAGTGGCATCTCGAACGGCAACTGCGTTCGCTGCCCCTCGTCGAGCGCGGTCGCACCGAACCTGCGACGGGGAACCGGGTTGATGACGTCGCCCGGGGTGTCCGGCAGGATGGGGACCGTGATTCGACGACGTACCACGCCCCCATCGCCTGAGCGGGTGATCCGGCCGCCCGACCCGCATCCGTCGGGCGCGCGACCTCCCGTGCTGCAACCCGAGCTGATCCCCCAGCACGTGGCGCTCGTGATGGACGGCAACGGTCGCTGGGCGCAGGAGCGCGGTCTGCCGCGCACCGCCGGCCACGAACGCGGCGAGGCCGTGCTGATGGACACGGTGTGCGGATGTATCGAGATGGGCGTCGAGTGGCTCTCGGCCTACGCCTTCTCCACCGAGAACTGGAAGCGCAGCCCCGACGAGGTCCGCTTCCTCATGGGCTTCAACCGCGACGTGATCCGCCGCCGCCGCGACGAGATGCACGAGATGGGGGTGCGCGTCCGGTGGGCCGGTCGCCGTCCCCGCCTGTGGCGCAGCGTGATCAAGGAACTCGAGATCGCCGAGGAACTGACGAAGGACAACGACGTCATGACTCTCACGATGTGCGTCAACTACGGCGGTCGCGCCGAGATCGCCGACGCCGCACGGGAGATCGCCCGCCGGGTCGCGGCAGGGGAACTCGATCCCGAACGCATCACGGAGTCGACGATCGCGCGGTATCTCGACGAGCCCGACATGCCCGACGTCGACCTGTTCCTGCGGCCCTCGGGCGAGCAGCGCACCTCGAACTTCCTGCTGTGGCAGTCGGCCTACGCCGAACTCGTCTTCCAGGACACGATGTTCCCCGATTTCGACCGGCGCGATCTGTGGGCGGCGTGCGTCGAATACGCCTCCCGCGACCGGCGGTTCGGTGGTGTGAAGTGACCTCGCTGCGCGAGCGGATCGCGGGCGCGCTGACGCCCTTCGTCGACGTCCGCACCCCGTCGTCCGCCGCCGACGGCGACGGCTCGTTCGGATTCGACTACGGCGCCGTGCCCTTCGCGCTGCAGGTCGTCACGCTCACCGAAGGACTCGACGTGGTCTCCGTCACCGGAGTGCTCGCGTGGGATCTTCCGCTCGACGACGCCGTGCGCGGTCGGGTCGCGGCCGCCGCCGACGCCCTGCAGTTCGGCTCGGTCCACCTCATCGAACGCGAGACCGACGCCGACGTCGTGCTGCGGTACTCGTTCCCCGCGACCGGGCTCGACGACACGGCGCTGACCACCATGCTGTTGCTCGTGCTCGACGGTGCCGCCGACGCGCGCGGCGCCGTGGCCGGCACCCCCGATCCCAAGGAGAATTCGTGACCACCACCGACATCGACGCCGAGACCACCACCGAGGAGGTCGTCGCCGCCGACGGGACGCACGCCGTCGCGATCCCCACCGAGGACGACGACATGCTGCGCGCCGCTGTGGTGGAGACGCTGTCCGAGATTCTCGAGGAAGCGCCCGAGCCCGACGAGGACGGCGAGATCCCGATCTGGATCGACGACGTGCTCACCTACGCGACGGTCGACGCCGAGGGCGGCTTCGTGCTGCTCACCACCTACCTGGTCGAGGGCATCACGGGCCGCACCCGCGCCGCCGAGGTCCTCGGCGACCTGCAGGTCGAGTTCCCCGAAGTCAAGTTCGTCCTCGACAAGGACCGAGTCACCGTCGAACTGCGGGTCGCGGCGTCGCCGCTCGTCCCGATCCATCTCGTGCGGGCCGTCGCGTCGCTCGTGCCGGTCGTCGAGCAGGCACGCGCATTGGCGCAGCGTCTCGGCGGAGAAGCGTCGGTCTTCGACGGTGAGGCCGAGGACGGCGAGGAGAACCTGCTCGCCGACGGCTGCGGCTGTGATGACTGCGATTGCGGCTGACGGCCGCGGGCCGTCGGTTCAGCCCTGAGCGAGGGCGCACTCGCGGCAGTTGCCGAAGATCTCCACGGTGTGGCTGACGTCGACGAAGCCGTTCGACTCGGCCACCTCGTGCGACCAGCGTTCGACCTCCGGGCCGTCCACCTCGACCGTGAAGCCGCAGTGGCGGCACACGAGATGGTGGTGGTGCCCGGAGGAACACCGCCGGAACAACGACTCGCCGCTGTCGGTGCGCAGCACGTCGACGCTGCCGACCTCGGCGAGCGACTGCAGGGTGCGGTAGACGGTCGTCAGGCCGATGCCCTCGCCGCGCTTGCGCAGCTCGTCGTGCAGGTCCTGGGCGGACCGGAACTCCTCGGTGTTGTCGAGCAGGTCGACGATGGCGCTGCGTTGACGGGTCGAGCGGACCCCCACGAGAGGTTTGCGGGCGGAGGTCACTGCGATCGTCCTTCCTGGGCGTGAGCGACGGCGTCGACGACGATGCGGGCGAGATGGTCGTCGGCCAGGTGGTAGAGCACTTCGCGTCCCGAGCGTTCGCCGCGCACGACGCCCGCAGTCTTGAGCACGCGGAGATGCTGGCTGATGAGCGGCTGGGTGACGCCGAGGGCGCCGACGAGCTCGTGCACGCAGCGGGCCGACTCGCGCAGTTCGAGCACGATCGAGATGCGGACGGGTGCCGACAGTGCGCGCAGCAGCTCACCGGCCGCGATCAGGGCGCCGGGGGAGACATCGACCGGGGACGGCAGGGCGTCGCTGCCGATCGGGCCGCGGGCGCGCTCGCCCGTGCTGCACTCGCGTGGATCGGCGTCGATGCTCACGGGGCTCCTCGGGGCAGGGGCGGCCGCCGGTCGGCGGGCCTTATTGCAAATCGATTCCATTTTGATATGCACGGTTGTGCATGTCAACCGGCGCGAATTCGAGCTGCGAACGAGGAGCGATAGGCTTACAGATCGACGCATGCTGCGAAAACCCGCATCGAAGATGGAGAAACCGAGTGGCACCCAAATCCAAGATCGATACCGTCGCCAACCTCGCCAAGCGCCGGGGCCTGGTCTATCCCTGCGGTGAGATCTACGGCGGCACCAGGTCCGCGTGGGATTACGGGCCGCTCGGCGTGGAGCTCAAGGACAACATCAAGAAGCAGTGGTGGCGCAACATGGTCACCAGCCGCGAGGACGTCGTCGGCCTCGACTCGTCCGTGATCCTGCCGCGTCAGGTCTGGGTCGCCTCCGGCCACGTCGGTGTCTTCAACGACCCGCTCGTCGAGTGCCTGAGCTGTCACAAGCGTCACCGGCAGGATCACCTGCAGGAGGCCTACGCCGAGAAGAACAAGCTCGACGACCCCGACGCCGTGCCGATGACCGAGATCGTCTGCCCGGACTGCGGCACCAAGGGCCAGTGGACCGAGCCCCGCGACTTCAACATGATGCTCAAGACCTTCCTCGGCCCGATCGAGAGCGAGGAAGGCCTGCACTACCTGCGCCCCGAGACGGCGCAGGGCATCTTCGTGAACTTCGCGAACGTGCTCACCACCTCGCGCAAGAAGCCGCCCTTCGGCATCGGCCAGATCGGCAAGAGCTTCCGCAACGAGATCACGCCCGGCAACTTCATCTTCCGCACCCGCGAGTTCGAGCAGATGGAGATGGAGTTCTTCGTCAAGCCCGGCGAAGACGAGCAGTGGCACCAGTACTGGATCGACTACCGGATGAACTGGTACACCGATCTGGGCATCAACAAGGACAACCTGCGCCTCTACGAGCACCCGCTCGAGAAGCTGTCGCACTACTCGAAGCGCACCGTCGACATCGAGTACCGCTTCCACTTCCAGGGCAGCGAATGGGGTGAGCTCGAGGGCGTCGCGAACCGCACCGACTTCGACCTGTCGACGCACTCGAAGCACTCCGGCACCGACCTGAGCTTCTTCGATCAGGCCACCAATGAGCGCTACACGCCCTACGTGATCGAGCCGGCGGCCGGCCTGACCCGTTCGCTCATGGCCTTCCTCGTCGACGCCTACACCGAGGACGAGGCACCCAACGCCAAGGGTGGCGTCGACAAGCGCACCGTGCTGCGCCTCGACCGTCGTCTCGCGCCGGTCAAGGCCGCCGTGCTGCCGCTCAGCCGCAACGCCGACCTGAGCCCGAAGGCCAAGGACCTCGCCGCGAAGCTGCGCCAGAACTGGAACATCGAGTTCGACGACGCCGGCGCCATCGGCCGCCGCTACCGTCGCCAGGACGAGATCGGCACCCCGTTCTGCATCACAGTCGACTTCGACACCCTCGAGGACCAGGCCGTCACGATCCGTGAGCGCGACACCATGGCGCAGGAGCGTGTGAGCCTCGACCAGGTCGAGGGCTACCTCGCGCAGCGCCTGATCGGCTGCTGACCGATCCGATCGACGCAGATGCCCTCCGGTCCCGACGGACCGGAGGGCATCTGTCGCTTCGTAGCCGGGTGCTCGTAGCGGTCACCTCGTCGAGCGTCGATCGAGGTACTCGAAGTCCACGTCCCGGAAACGGGTTTCGTCACCGCGGCGGGTGTGCAGGATCACCGATTCCAGGCCGGTGCCCGGTGCGCGTGCTGCGATCGGGCGCATGGTCTAGAAGCGTCCTCCACTCGATCCGCCGAAGCCGCCGCCCCCGAAACCGCCCCCACCGAAACCGCCACCGAAGCCACCGCCGCGGCCGCTGTTGAGCACGCTGTTGATGAGGATGCCGCCGAGCACGGCACCGGCGACGTTGCCGCCCGACGAACCACCGCGGGGCGGACGGTGCTGGTTGTTCCAGCGCTGCACGTCGTTCTGGGCGCTGCGCAGTGCCTGCGCGGCCAGCGACGCGGCGGACCGCGCGTACTGGATGGCGGCCGCCGGATCGGACTCGGCTGCCTGCTGCGCGGCCTGCAGGTGCCGCTGCGCCTCCGACAGGCGGGTGCGTGCCTGGGCGCCCACGACGCCGCGGCGGGTCCCGATGAAGTCGGCCGCGGCGGTGACCTGCGCTTGCGCTGCGCTCAGATCCTGTTCGAGGCGGCGCCGCATCTCCTCGGCTTGCTGCTTCGCCTGCCGCGTCCGGGCACGCAACTCGTCGAGACGCGCATCGGCCTCGACGACCCGCGTGAAACTGCCCAGCGGGTCGGTGTGCTGCTCGGCCCGGGCGTGGTCGAGGGCTTCCTGCACGGCCTTCAGGGCGTCGACGAGCTCCGGGCCGCCCGCGTCGAGGAGTTGCTTCGCGTCGGCGACACCCTGTTCGGCGTCCTCCACCGCGGCGGGAAGCGTCGCGATCGCGCGCCGGATGTCCTCCGCCGCATGGTCGAGCGCGTCGAGCAGCGTCGCGGCATGCCCCAGTGCGCGTTCGGCCTCGCGGATCGCGCGCACGGCGTCGCCCTGCTCACCGACCGGTCGCGCCACCGCCGTGCGGCCCTGGTCGATCGCGTTCTCGGCGAACGAGATCTCCTCCCGCGCCAGCGAGACGTTGTCGACCACCGGAGTCAGGGCGCCCGCCGGGAACTCCGAGTGCAGCTGCCCCAGAATCCGCTCGGCCTCGGGGATGCGGGCCTGCAGCGCGATCGCGCGCTGCGTGAGGCCGTCCAGACGGGCCGGGGCATCGAGCAGCAGGTTGCGCATCTTGTCGAACGCCTCGACCTGCGCATCGAGTTCGCGGTTCGCCTGCCCGCACGAGGAGACGAGTTGCACGAGCATGTCGCGCTGCTGTTCGGGCGTCTCGGGGATGTCGTCGTCGAGGCGCTGACGGATCTCGAAGGCGTTCGTCAACGCGACCTGTGCCTGCCGGTGTGCGCGGTCGAAAGGAGCCACCGCGGAGTCCCCGAACTCACCCCGGGCGAGCTCGAGCGCTTCGGCGCTGGACCGCACCGCGTTGTCGGTGTCCACCAGGAGGGTCTGTGCATACTGGTCTAGACCCTCGACCGGCAGACCGCGCAGAGCGGTCGTGTCGGCCGGATCGACCTGCGCGGCCTGCGCGGCACCGGCGTCGGCGCGCTTCCTCTTCGACCGCCGGTTGTAGGCGTAGAGCCCGGCACCACCGGCCGCGATGACACCGCCGCCGACGAGCAGCGTCGTCACCGGAGCAGCCGACGGCGTAAGGGCGTTGCTCAACCCGTCGGCCGCGCCCACGGCGGCGCCCGCCCAATCGCTGTTGCGCAGGGCCGGCACGACGTCGGACGAGCTGATCCGGTCGCGCTCGCTCTCGGAGATCTCCGAACCCGTCGGTGTCCACAGCGCGAACTCGCGGTCGTCGGTCGCCACCGCCAGCAGCGCGGTGTCGGGACCGAAATTGCTTGCCTGCGCGGTGGCCTGCGCCCAACTGTTGTAGTCGCGTCCGTCGAAGCTCGACACGTAGGTCACCCACAACTGCAGGCCGTGCTCGTCGTAGAGGGTGTTCGTCGCTTCCTGGATGCGTGCGACGTCGGCGTCGTCGAGCACGCCCGCGGTGTCGGTGATCGGCTGGGGGAGCCGCGAGGGTGGCTCCGCGGAGGCCGCCGCGGGAAGGAGCAGCCACGCGGTCACTGCCAGCAGGGCGGGGACGAATGCGAGCGCGGACCGTGCAGGTCGCCGGAGCGGTGCTGCAGGTCGCTGGAGCGGTGCTGCAGGTCGCCGGAGCGGTGCGGCCGATACGTGTGCCATGGCATCGAATCTAGTTGTTGCGAGGTGAGGACGGGGTCGGCGCGTCGTCCGGTCGACGCGTTCTCGTTCGCTGGCAGAATCAGGGGGTGAGCACCGCATCCCGCCGCACCGGCACCACCGCGACGTACACCGGGGACGACCTCGGGGTCGGCGCGCGCATCGCGCGCTGGCTCCGGCGACTGATCATCGGGGTGCTGCTCGCCGCCGTCCTCGTCGTCGGCGGCACGGCGCTGCGGGTGTGGCAGGTCGCGCGGATCGACGACCGCACCCCCGCCGACGCCATCGTCGTGCTCGGGGCCGCGCAGTATTCGGGCACACCGTCGTCGGTTTTCGAGGCCCGCCTCGAGCAGGCCCTCAAGCTCTACGAAGCGGGAGTGTCGCCGCGGATCGTCACCGTCGGCGGCAAGCAGGAGGGCGACCTGTTCACCGAGGCCGCGGCGGGCAAGAACTATCTCGTCTCGCGCGGGGTGCCCGCCGAGTCGATCGTCGCCGTCGAAGAGGGCTCGGACACACTGCTCAGCGTCGAGGCCGTCAGCCGCGAGATGTCGGAGCTGGGCCTGTCGTCGGTCGTGCTCGTCAGCGACCCGTGGCATTCGTTGCGTACCCGGACCATGGCGCGCGACGCCGGTCTCGACGCCTGGACCGCTCCCACCCGCCAGGGTCCGGCGGTGTTCACCCGCGAGTCGCAGCTGCACGGCATCGCCCGCGAGACCGGCGCGTTGATCTGGTACCAGATCACCCACTTCTCCGCCGATTTCCCGTACACGGCGCAGCAGTGAGGCGGAACGTAGGGTCTTCGGTGACGGAAGGCAGTGTGATGCAGGGCTACAGCGAACACGATCTCGAACGGCGCGTCGCCGAGCCGCGCAAGACCTCGGCGCTCGCCGGGTCCGAGGGAGCGGCGTCCGAGCGGACCGCCTTCGCACGCGACCGTGCGCGCGTGCAGCACTGCGCGGCCCTGCGCCGCCTGGCCGACAAGACACAGGTCGTCGGCCCCCGTGACGGCGACACCCCGCGCACCCGTCTGACGCACTCGATGGAGGTCGCGCAGATCGGCCGCAGCATCGGCGAAGGGCTCGGCGCCGACCCCGATCTCGTCGACCTGGCCGGCCTCGCCCACGATATCGGGCACCCGCCCTACGGGCACAACGGCGAGCGGGCACTCGACGCGGTCGCGGAGTCCTGCGGCGGATTCGAAGGCAACGCGCAGAACCTGCGCATCCTCACCTGCCTCGAACCGAAGATCCTCTATCCGGACGGCTCGAGCGCCGGTCTCAACCTCACCCGCGCCTCGCTCGACGCGACGCTCAAGTACCCCTGGACGCGTCCGCGCCCGGGCGCGAAGTTCGGCTCGTACGACGACGACGCCGAGATCCTCCACTGGATCCGCGAAGGCGCACCCGAGCGCCGCAAGTGCCTCGAGGCGCAGATCATGGACTGGTCCGACGACGTCGCGTACTCGGTGCACGACCTCGAGGACGGTGTGATCGACGGTCGCATCGACCTGCGGATGCTCGACGATCCCGACGATGTCGCCGGACTCATCGAGGTGGGCATGCGCGAATTCTCGGGTCTCGACCCGGCCGAGCTCACCGAGGCGGCGAAGCGGTTGTCCTCCATGCCGGTGGTCCGCGCCGTCGGCACCTTCGACGGCACCCTCGCCTGCTCGGTCGCGCTCAAGAAGCTGACCAGCGAGCTGGTGGGCCGCTTCGCCAACGCAGCGATCCTCGGGACCCGGGAGGCGACGGAAGGCCGACGCGTCACCCGGTACGACGCCGACCTCGTGGTCCCGCCGATCGTGGTCTCGGAGGTCGCGTTGCTCAAGACGATGGCGCTGCAGTTCGTCATGTCCGACCGCGCCCACCGCACCCGCCAGGAATCGCAACGCGAACGCATCCACCGCGTCGCCGAGTGGCTACTGCGCACCGCGCCGGTCGGTCTCGACCCGTTCTTCGTCGCCGCCTGGAAGGCCGCGCCCGACGATGCTGCGAAGGTACGGGTCGTGGTCGATCAGATCGCGTCGTGCACCGAATCGCGCCTCGAACGGATCGACCGGGACAGCCTCGCCGCGCAGGCGAGCTGGGGCTGACACCGACGTTTGCGCCCTTCGCGGACACAAGCACGAGTCCGGCGCCGTGCATCTGTCCGGAGGGACGCGCTTACGCGCTCGCCGGTGTGGGTTGCGCCGGACCGTCGTGCCGGGCAGTCTGCCCGGCGGCTTAGACTCGTCTCGTGGCCGGCCGTATTTCAGACAGAGACATCGCGGCCATTCGCGACCGCGTGCGCATCGAGGACATCGTCGGCGAGTACGTCGCACTCAAGCGCGGAGGCGCCGACTCGCTCAAGGGCCTGTGTCCCTTCCACGACGAGAAGTCCCCGTCTTTCCACGTGCGGCCCAATCACGGGCACTACCACTGCTTCGGCTGCGGTGAGGGCGGCGACGTCTACTCGTTCCTGCAGAAGATCGAACACGTCAGCTTCGTCGAGGCAGTCGAGCAGCTCGCCGAGCGTGTCGGCTACACGCTGAACTACGAAGGCGGCGGTCCGTCCGTCCAACGCGACCGGGGCACGCGTGCCCGGCTGGTCGCGGCGAACGCGGCCGCCCAACAGTTCTACGCCGAGCAACTGCGCGCGCCCGACGCCCAGGCCGCCCGCGACTACCTGACCGAACGCAACTTCGACCAGGCAGCCGCCGAGACGTTCGGCTGCGGCTACGCACCCGCCGGCTGGGACGCGCTCACCAAGCACCTCCTCGGCCGGGGATTCGAATTCTCGGAACTCGAGGCCGCAGGACTGTCCCGGCAGGGTCGCCGCGGTCCGATCGACCGCTTCCACCGTCGACTGCTGTGGCCCATCCGCAATCTCGCGGGCGACGTCATCGGCTTCGGTGCCCGCCGTCTGTACGACGACGACCAGATCACCGCCAAGTACATGAACACACCGGAAACGGTGCTGTACAAGAAGTCTCAGGTGCTGTTCGGGCTCGACCTCGCCAAGCGCGAGATCGCCAAGTCGCACCAGGCCGTGATCGTCGAGGGCTACACCGACGTCATGGCCATGCACCTGGCCGGCGTGAAGACCGCGGTCGCCGCGTGCGGCACGGCCTTCGGTGACGAACATCTCGCGCTGCTGCGTCGCCTGCTCATGGACGACAGCTTCTTCCGCGGTGAGGTCATCTACACCTTCGATGGCGACGACGCCGGTCGTGCGGCGGCGATGAAGGCGTTCGAGGGCGATCAGAAGACCGCCGCGAAGACCTACGTCGCGATCGCCCCCAAGGGCATGGACCCGTGCGAGTTGCGGCAGCAGTCGGGCGACGGTGCGGTGCGCGACCTCGTGGCCCGCCGCACCCCGATGTTCGAGTTCGTCGTGAAATCGATTCTCGCCGAACACAATCTCGACACCGTCGAAGGTCGCGTCGAGGCCCTGCGCCGATGTGTCCCCGTCGTGGGCCGGATCAAGGACCGCACGATCCGCGACAACTACGCGGTGCAACTCGCGCACTGGACGGGATGGGACGACATCCCCACCGTGCGTCGGCGTGTGCAGGAGGAGGCACGGCGAGGAGTTCGTGCACCGGAAGCCAAGGCGCGGCCCGCGACGGCCACGGCGGAGCCCGTGTCGGCCCTGCGCCGCCCTCGGCCGAATGATCCGACGCTGTGGCCGCAGCGCGACGCGCTGAAGGCCGCGCTGCAGTATCCGGGTATCGCCGGGACCGTCTTCGACTCCCTGCCGCCGGAGACCTTCACCGACCCTGCGTACGCGGCCGTGCGGCAGGCCGTCGCCGACGCCGGCGGAACTGCAGCGGGCCTCGGGGGAGCCGAGTGGGTCGACGCCGTCGGCAGGGCAGCGACCGATCCCGTCGCGCACTCGCTCGTGATGGAACTCGCCGTCGAACCCGTCCCCGCCGAAGAGGACCGGCTGCCGCGCTACATCGGTGGCGTGCTGGCCCGGCTGCAGGAGGTCTGGGTCGGCGAGCAGGTGGCCGAACTGAAGTCCAAACTGCAGCGGATTTCCCCGGCCACCGAGTCCGAGGAGTTCCACGCCCTGCTCGGCGACCTCATGGCGCTCGAACAGTACCGGCGGAGCCTGCTCGACCAGGCCATCGGTGACGGCCTGGCCGGCTGACCGTCTACTTCTTCAACTGGTCCCGCGGGATCATGATCGTGGTCGTCTCGTCGATGGGCTTCATCGGCTCGAGCTTGGGCTGAGGACTGAGCGAGTCGGCGAGCTTCTGCCGGCCCACCTCGATCGCCTTCTTCGTGACGGGGCTCGCGGCCACCGCCTTGGCCGTCTTGCTGATCTGTTCGTACCTCGCGCGACCCGCTCGGGTGCCGAGTACGTATCCCGCAGCGACCCCGACCAGCAAACCCATCAATGTGTTGTCCTTCCACCTGTGACTGCGTCGTCCCCATCCTGCCCGATGACCCCGCAGCATGCCCACAAGCAGGCGATTTGGTGCTGCGGCGGGTGGGACGCTATGGTTTTTCACGCACCGGGGGAAACCGCGGAGCACCGCAGGACAATCCCCTGTAGCTCAATTGGCAGAGCATTCGACTGTTAATCGAACGGTTGCTGGTTCGAGTCCAGCCGGGGGAGCGCCTACAGAATCCTCCCACCCGTCACGGGTGGGAGGATTCTGTGTATCCGGGGGTGCCTATGCGGCAGAACATCCACCGATGTGATCTCTGCTACTTCGTACCCGGTAGAGTGTTGCCCGCTGTGTCCGGGTAGCATTCGATCGCGCCGTGCGAGCAGTGCGGCACTGTGCGACGCATGTCGTCGCGACGGGGCGGTAGCTCAGTCGGTTAGAGCCGCGGACTCATAATCCGCTGGTCGCGGGTTCGAGCCCCGCCCGCCCCACCTCCTTCGCTCATGGCCGCGAGATGTTCCTGCTTGTCGGAACGGTAGCGTTCGACCCCATGAGCACCCTTCGAGAAGTCGGTGAGCGCGAGGCGTGGCGTTGCTGGTTGTGCGACGAGCCCGTGGACCCCGACATGTCGGTCAACGACCCGCGCGGTCCCAGCATCGACAGCATCAACACCGCCAAGAAGGGTGGCAAGGGAAAGGGCGGAGTCGAGCGACTCGCGCACCGCGCCTGCAACACCAAGAAGGGTGCCGTCAAACCCGTCGTGCCGTGGTCCGACCGGCTCTTCGTCGTCGACCCGGCGCCCATCATCGGCGTCGTCGAGCAGCTCACCCGCAAGGGTGGTCGCGTCGCCGTTGCCCGGTGTCCCGAGAAGTCGGACGCGGAGGACGCCTCCGAATGGCTCCTCGACCGCTTGTCGCGACTCGAGCCGGGAGTGCGGTTCGATACCAGGATCGAGCAGGCCGGCGGCTGCTACCTCCTCGTGCTGACGACCTAACCGGGAGCCGACACCAGTCCGGAATGATCCGATGACTCGGCGGAGACCTCGACCTCGGTGAGCACCGTTCCGTCGTCCCCCCGCAGCGTGTAGCGACCCGGCATGAGACCGGTGAACAGGAACCAACCCTCGCTCGTCGTGACGATGGTGCGGTCGATGTACTGCTCGCACACGTCCAGGCCGACCAGTCGAATCGTGGTGGACGGATGGAAGACGCCTCCGATCCGCCCGTTCGCCACCGCTCCGATCGCAGCCGGTGGATCCGGGTGGTCGCCGAGCTCGTCCGGACGCCAGACAGGCGCACCGTCCGGCGGTGCGCACACTGAGACCGAGGAGTGCGACGACCGGGCATGCGCGACCGTCGGGTCGGCCCGGACCACAGAGTCGGGCTGGTGCGTCGTCGCCGCGACGAGCACCCCTGCTCCCAGTGCGGTGATCAACATCCATCGGGCTCTTCGGATCGTCCCCGTGTGCAGCAACGGATCCACCTCCTCTCCGTAAGAGAACTTAGGAAAGTTGTTCTCACCGAGGGTTATTCGGAACCGATGCTTCGGTGGATCGTGACGATACCCGGGGCGGACGCGCAGGGCTATCCTCCGTCGAGGCGACAGGTAGCGGCGGAATGTAACGGTCGGGCTGTCGAAACGCCGAAATCGGTTGTTGGCACAACGATTCGGTCTAGTTTCGGATGAGGTCGGTAGTCGGAGGGGTGCATTCCGCCTCCTGTACGGCGGAACCGGTTGCATTGTTGTGTTCGGACAATGCAGGTTCGAACGGCCGATACCGGAAATAATCGCCCGGCGTTGTGCGATGTCGTCGGTGTACTCACCGGCACCGAGTTGCTCGGAGCGGATTGCGGAACGAGGGAGCACATGACGGTCGACGAGAATCCGACGACGCTCCGCCGGGCGTCCGACCTTCTGGCAGGGGTCCGCGACGGCACGGACGACGACACGCTCGCGGCAGGCGTCGTACTCGCGGCGACCCTGATCGCTCAGGTCTGGGCCAACCTGGGCGACTCGTACGAGGCGTTCTGGCACACACCTCTCAGCATCAGCATCGGCGACTACGGCATCGATCTCGACCTCGAGCACTGGGTCAACGACGCCGTCATGACGCTGTTCTTCTTCGTCGTCGGCCTCGAGGTCAAACGCGAGCTCACCATGGGAGAGCTCACCGACCGGACGCGCGCCGCGGTCCCGCTCGTGGCGGCAATCGCGGGGCTCGCGCTACCTGCGGGACTGTTTCTGCTGCTCAACCCCAGCGGGGAGGCCGCAGGAGCGTGGGGTGTGGTCGTGTCCACCGACACCGCCTTCGTGCTCGGTGCGCTCGCGCTGGTCGGACCCCGCTGCCCGGCCCGCCTGCGCGTGTTCATCCTCACGCTGGCCGTGGCCGACGACATCGGCGCCCTCGCCATCATCGCCTTCGTCTACACCGACGATCTGCAGCCGGTCTACCTGATACCTGCCGCGATCGGACTGTTGCTGATCCTGCAGTTCCGCCGGCTCGAGGTGTGGCGGGGCGTCGTCTACTTCGTCGTCGCGGCAGGGACGTGGGTGGCGTTCTACGAATCCGGTGTGCACCCGACCCTCGCCGGTGTACTGATCGCGTTGATCCTTCCCGTCTATCCGCCGCGCCGCAGCGAGGTGGAGCGCGCCGGCGAACTCACGCGGGCGTTCCGCCAGTCGCCCAACTCCGACTACGCGCGCGCCGCGCAACTCGGGGTGCTCCGCGCCGTGTCCGTGAACGAGCGGCTGCTACGGCTCTACCAGCCGTACACGGCGTTCCTCGTCGTGCCGATCTTCGCCCTCGCCAACGCGGGTGTGGTGATCTCCGCCGAGACCGTCGGCACTGCGATCCGGTCGCCGATCACGTGGGGAGTCGTCCTCGGTCTCGTGGTGGGCAAACTCGTGGGCATCACCGCGGCCACTGCCGTCTTCTCGAGCCTGCGTCCGGGCAGCCTGCCGCCGGGACTCACCCTCTCGCACGTCGGTGGGGGTGCCGCGCTCGCCGGCATCGGGTTCACGATCTCACTGTTCATCGTGGATCTGGCGATCGAATCTCCCGAAGCGGCCAACGACGCCCGAATCGGCGTCCTTCTCGCGGCTGTTCTCGCCACGGCGCTGGGCTGGGCTTTGTTCCGGCTGTCCGACCGCCTGAATCCGCCGCAGGGATCTGCCGGGCTCGTGCTGCTGCGTCCGGTGGATCCGAACCGCGACCACATACGGGGACCGGTCGACGCTCCGCTCACACTCGTCGAGTACGGAGACTTCGAGTGCCCGTTCTGCAGCAAGGCCACCGGCAGCATCCGCGACGTGCGCGAGCACTTCGGCGACGACCTGCGGTACGTCTTCCGGCACCTTCCCCTCGATGAACACCACCCGCACGCCCGGTTCGCCGCCGAAGCGGCCGAGGCTGCGGCGGCGCAGGGACGATTCTGGGACATGCACGACCACCTGTTCGCCCACAGCGACGCTCTGTCCCGCGACGAGATCTACGAACACGCCCAGCAGTTGGGTCTCGATATGGACAGGTTCGACGAGGACCTTCGCCTGGGGCGGTATCGTCACCGTGTCGAGGACGACGATCTCGACGCCGAGACCAGCGACGTCTTCGGAACGCCCACCTTCTACCTCGGCGCCACCGGATCGGACCTCGCCCGGCACACCGGCCCGTTCGACGCGGCGACGTTGATCCGCAGGCTCGAAGAGGTGCGCGAGAGGTGATGCGATTCGGGTGGATCCGACCCCGGAAAGCGGGGGCGGATCCACCCAAGTCGTGACGGCTTCTACCGGATGGTGGGTCCGGCCTCCGCGGATCCGGTCGGTAACAGGCCGGCCAAGCTGGCGAGGAGCGTTTCCCAGCGGCATTCCGCGGAGATCGACGCGAAGCGGCACCCGGAGTAGTCCTCCGTGGGGAGCGTAGGTGTGCCGGGATCTGCGTACGCCGTGGCCGGCACTGCAAAGGCAGGGCCCCGGAAAGGTCGATTCGCAATGCCCTGAACTGGGGTTTTATGGGTGAGAGGCTGGTGGCATGAGGGTGTGACCCACAGGTTTGGATGGAGGTTGGCACTGGTGGTGACCGCGACGATCGCTGGCGGTCGGCGGCGGCGGCGAGACGGCGTTGCAGCCGCGCGCGTGTCGGGTTCTCGGCCAGGCGAGCACGGGCGGCGGCGACGCGCGCAAGCGGCGCGGTCGAGGCGTTGGCCCGCGCGCGGGGTGCAGCGCGGTCCGGGCTCGGGTCTACACATCAGCGGCCGCTTGCGCGGCGACCGTGTCGATCAGGGTGGCCAGGGCGCGGCCGAGCCGGTCGACGCGCGCAGCGTCGGGGGTGCCGGGGTCGGTGAGGTAGACGTCGCGGCGCAACTCGATCATCACCGACGTCACGCGCTTGTCGTGGCCGTAGTGGCGCAGCGGCACGTAACTTCCTGCGTAAGGGGTGTTCTCGGCGATCTCGTCGATCTCGGGCAGGGGCGCGAATGCGCCACGGGTCACCTCGATCAGCCGATCCGGGGTGTGGATCGGGTCGGTGCCGATGCACAGCGCGGGGCGCGCGGCGGTGTGGTCCTCGAACCCGGACGGTGTTGCCGGGTACGAGTGCAGGTCGATGATCACCGCGCGCCCACACGCGCGCAGACGATCCTCGACCGCGGCGGTGACCGCGTCCGCGTAGGGACGAAAATAACCGTCGAGCAGATCGGTGGTGCGCGGGTAGGGCTCGGTGCGCAGCGGCAGCCCGGGGCAGGTGCGGGTGTAGACCGCGCCCCGGCCGAACGCGGCGGCCGACTCGCTCGCGTCGGCGAACCGTTCGGGGTCGATCACCAGGCGTGAGAGCGTGTTGACCACGGTCGTCGGCCTGATCCTGGTGTGGCGCAGTGCTGCCGCTGCGATGCCGTCGGTGGCGGCGTCGGTTGATTCGTCGAGTTCGGCGGCCAGCTCGACATCGTTCAGAAGCAGATCCGCGCGCACCTCGGGCGGGATGACGCGCGAGGCGTGCGGGACGTGGATGAGCACCGGAGACCGACTGTCTCCCGGTGTGACGAGCGCTGAACTGGGCACGTGCACTTTCCCTTCTTGGTCTCACGGCGTCTTCGGGCACGACACACAGAACCCGAGACGCGAATTATCCTCGAGAAAGGCCGGATTCACCAAGGGGCGGATGTCGGTCAAGCATCGTGCGGATTGCGAGTGCGCACTGCCGGCTACCACGCGGACCCAGATCAGAAACGCGACCTCGATCCGGGTGGAGGTGGAACAGCCGGTTCGCTCGACCGCCTGCCGCGCCACCATCGACGATCCCGCGACGGTGGCGGCGACGAACTCGGCAGGAATACAACCCTGAGCACGATCGACCGCGCCTTGCCCACAGTGTTCGATACCGGGACCGCACCATCGAGATCGTCGTCCATATGAAATCGCGAGACCTTCGAATTGGCCCGGTTGTCACTCCAGTCAGCAACTGCGGCAACCTAGTTCAGCTGCCGAGCCCCCTTCTCCTCAGGCCGGTTCCTGTCGCGCACGTTCCAGGAGAACGAGCGCCGCCGATCGTAGTTCTTCGACCGCGGCCGGCGTGCCCACCAGTCCGTCACCCGAGAGATCCGCGACGGCCAGTGGAACATGGCGGCATGCGTCGTCGACGATGGCAGCTCCCGTGTACGTCAGGACCGTTTTGAGCGACGCGTGAGCACCCGCCGCTTTGGTGGCGTTCGCCGACACGTTGATCCAGGCTGTGGGCTTGCCGACGATCTCCATTCCGCCGACGGTCCAGTCCAGCAGATTCTTGAAGGAGCCGGGAAGAGCTCCGGCGTACTCGGGGGTGCAAATCAAGACCGCGGTGCTGTCTTCGATGCGCTTGCGCAGACGCGCGACGACTTCCGGCACCGCTGTGGCCTCGACGTCGGGGGTGAAGTGGGGCAGCGCGCCCATTTCGTTGTACACGGTGACGTCCACATCGGCGGCCAATTGGGTGGCTACCGTACGGATCGCCGAGCTGTTGATCGATCCTTCGCGCAATGACCCGGAAACGAGCAGGATCTGTGGGCTGGTCACTGGACACCATGCTTTCTACGGATTCTTCGGAGATGTGAACCTGACGGGGATCGAGGGTGACGGCCGGGGGTCGACTCAGGAAATGTCATGCACTTACCTCGGCGAGCTCGCCCTCGTCGGTGAGCATGTCCGACTTTCGGATGGTGGCGAAGGCGACCAGCGCACCGAGAGCACAAAGGATGCCACACGCGATCATCACCCAGGAGAGTCCGCTCGCGAACCAGGACCGCGCCGAATCGACCACGTCGGCCGGCACACCGGCGAGATCACCGCTGGCCACCGCCTTGCCGAGCTCGCCGGTGCCCGCAGCGTCGATCACCTTGTGCTGGAACAGTGCGCCGAAGACCGCGATGCCGAAAACGACTCCGACCTGTTGGAAGGTCTCGCCGACACCAGATGCCAGGCCGGCTTGCTCAGGTGTGACGACACCCACCGTGACCACGCTTCTGGGCGGATTGAACATGCCCATGCCGATGCCCATGACGATCAGTCCCGGCAACAATCGGACCCACCCCGAGCCGGTGCCCGCAAGCGCCAGTAGCGTCAGGCCCGCTGCGATGAGCAAGATGGCGGTGCCCAACAGCGCTCCCGGAGCCACTCGCGGCAGGATCTGCCCGGTGACCGCGGCCACCACGAACAGCACCAGCGTGAGCGGCAGAAGAACCAGACCAGCCTGCAGCGCCGACAGATCCAGCACGTTCTGGAGATACGAGACGATCAGGAACAGTCCGGCGAGGCTGGTTGCATTCGACAGAAACGTGGCGGTGAGCAGGCCGGAGAATGTCCGATTGCGGAACAGGGCGAGGTCGAGCATCCCTGTGTCGGGATGGCGTTCACTGATGAGGAAGAGTGCGATCAACAACGCTCCGAGTACCAGGGCTGTCAGCACCTCGGTCGACGCCCAACCAAGACGTTCGCTCTCGATGATGCCGAACGTGAGGGCGCCGAGTCCGCCGGCGGATGTCGCCAGTCCAAACAGGTGCGGGCGTCGCGCATTGGGGGACAATACATCCCGTGCCCGACCGAAGCCGACCAAGAGCAGAATCACCCCGATCGGCACGTTCACGAGGAAGACCCATCGCCAGTTCACGGTGGCCAGCAGGCCACCCACCACCGGCCCGAGGGCCAGCGCGAGGCCCGTCACTCCACCGAAGATTCCGAATGCCTTCGCACGATCAACGCCGCTGAACTCCTGCGCGATAAGTGCAGGGCTCACCGCGAAGAGCACGGCGGCCCCGATGCCCTGGACCACCCGCGACACCTCCAGCACCACAAGGCCCGGAGCGAGTCCGGCGGCGAGCGAACCGGCGGTGAAGAGCACCAAGCCGATTATGAACAGGGTACGGCGACCGTACCGGTCGGCGAGTGATCCGCCGGCGAGTAGAAACGCGGCCAGCGGCAGCGTGTAGGCGGCGATGATCCATTGCTGGTCGGCAAGGTCGGCGGAGAACTCTCGGCGGATCATCGGCAAGGTGACATTGATGACCGTTACGTCGAGCATCAACATGAACGTCGCCACGCAGGCCAGCAGAAGTGCCCACCTCCGGAACGATTGGTTGGCGGTCTCTGTGCGCATCGGGATCTGATTCCTTCTCATTGATTTCAGGTCTGTGCAGAGCATTGCAGCGGCAGCCGGGCCGCGTCCCCAAGCGGCGGCAGCGCCTGCGTCGAGTCCGCGAGGGTCCGGTTCACCATGCGACAGGCACCGAGCAGGCGCCGTAGAGCACCATGTCGTCGCGGAACGTCAGGGAGGCAATCTCGCCGGTCAATTGCATCTCAGGAAGTCGTTCCGCCATGACAGTGAAGACCTCGGAGAGTTCGACACGGGCCATCGTCAGACCGATGCACTTGTGGAAGCCGTGACCGAATGCGATGTGCGAACCGAGTTGTGGCCGGGAGATGTCGAAACGGTCTGCGTCTTCGAAAACGTTGGTGTCGCGGTTCGCGGCATTCAGCATGACGAGCACGCCGTCGCCGGCCCGGATCGCCTGTCCCCCGATTACCCTGTCCTCCGTCGCGGCCCGCGGTAGACCAGCGTGGTTGATGGACAGGTAGCGCAGCATCTCTTCGACCGTCTGCGCGGCGCGCTTCGGATCGTCGACGAGAGACCGAAGTTGATCGGGGTGCGTGAGCAGAAGCAACGCTCCGAGACCGATCGTCTGCGCCATCGTGTCGTAGCCGGACAGGACCAGCAACGCGGCCAACCCGATGAGTTCGCCCTCAGTGATAGTGCCGGTGCGCTCGTGTTCGATGAGCCGGCCGAACAGATCGTCCTTGACATGCTTCTTCTTCCGACGCACGAGATCTCCGAAGTAGGCCATCAGGTCGCGCACGGCGACCGCAGCCTCGTCGGGCGGCGTGGACCGATCGAGGATCGTGTCCGTGAGACCGATGAACGTCCCCTGGTCTTCGACGGGGACGTCGAGCAGCTCGCAGATCATGGTGGACGCCACAGGAAATGCGATGTCGGTGACGATGTCGCCTCGCCGATCCTCTGACGCCATCATCTTGTCGAGGGCCTCGTTGATGACTTCGTTGACTCGTGGACGCAACTGCTCCATTCGTCCGATGACGAACTCTCTCGTCACCAGACGCCGCAGCCGAGTGTGATCGGGCTGGTCGAACATCAGGAAATACCCAGGAGGAGGGGTGATGCCCCCTGAGATGTATGAGGGGTACCCCGAAGTTCGGGGGTCCGAGCTGAACGAACGGTCAGTGAGCACCGTGCGGCAGTCGTCGTGGTGAGCGACAAGCCAGGCCGGGCCCGACGGCGTCTGCACCAAAGGCACTCGCGATGTCGCGGCGAGCTCGCGGTACGCCGGGGGCGGGTCGAGTGGCCGCTGCCGATCACGCGGCATGGGGAAGGTCGCCGTGACTGTCATCGAGCGTTCTCACTTTCGGTGAAGGGAGAGGCGCCGCTCCGATCGGGCGGCGGGGGAAGAAACCCGGTCCTGACGAAGTAGTCGAGATAGGTGAACATGACTTCGCGGGTCAACAACAGTTGTCGCACATCGCTTCCGGCCAGCGCGGCCACGAGATTGTCGTCGACGAACCGTGGTGAGTTGCCCGCCAGACCGATCTCCAATCCGGGTGCGTCGGGCGAGAACAGCGGCAAGTAAGGCACCAGATCGTTGTCTTCTCCTCTGTCGGCGGCCGCCAGCAGCCGGGCGTACCACTCGGCGTAGTCGAGAGATTCCAGGTCGTACCCGTAGGCGAGCAGGTGGTCGAGGACGTCGTCCATCATCACCGGGGCGGTGCCGAGCACGTGATAGGTCTGCGGTTCTCGTGCGTCCAGCGCAATATGCGCGACGACGCGAGCGAAGTAGTCGATCGGCACCATCTCGACCTGCAGGTCGTAACGCATCGCGCAGCCCAGGCCGACCCAGCCACGGATGAGGTGATTGATGAACGTTTCCGTCGAGCACGCCCCCGTGGACTGCGCTCCGACCAGCGCTCCGGGCCGGAAGACGGTCACTCGCATACCGCGCTCACGCGCTTGATGCATGAGCTGATCCGAAACCCACTTCGTCTGGCGGTAGCCGCCGAGCACTCCGTCGAGGTCGTCATTCGCCTGCTCATGCCACACCGAAGTTCCCGGCTTGGTGGGCAGCGACCCGGTGGAACCGACATAGTGCACCGGTGTGTTGCCGCCGGTTCTCGCCAGCCGCAGCACTTCCAGCGTGCCGAGAACGTTGGTGACCTTCACCTCCGAATAGGAAGTGGTCCACCGAGAATCGGCGGCGTTGTGGATGATCACGTCGGAATCGGCCGCGGCTCGCGCGTAATCGTCGGGGCGCATACCCAGGTAGGGCCGCGACACGTCCCCCGGAACACCCGCGATGCGATCTTCGTCGCCCGGCCGATTCAGCTCGTATTCGGCGAGATTGGCGACCACGCGCTGCACGACGTCGGCCGGCCGCGCACCGCGGGCCAGCACGGTGACGGTGGCCGAGCTGCGGTCGAGCAGTTCCCGGAGCAGGAACGCCCCCGTGTACCCGGTACCCCCGGTCAGCAGCACGTTACGACTCTCGCGTGAGATGTCACGGTCGAACTCCGGCTTGATGTCGTCAGGCAACTGTGCGTCTGTGCGCATGGTGTGCTCGTCGGCGTAATGCAGCGGCCGGACGATCGTTGTGCTCGGTGTGGTGCCCGACAGTTCCGCAGAAAGGCTTCGGATGGTGGGGGCGGCGATGAACTTGCGCACATCGACACGCTGCCCGGTGACGAGCTTCACCCGCGCCGCCATCTGCATCATGCTCAAGGAGCTGCCTCCCAGTTCGCTGAACGGCGTGTCGATGTCGACATCTTCCGCACCGAGTCCCAGGATTTCGTTCCAGACGGTTGCCACCGTGCGCTCGAGTTCGGTGCGCGGCGACACGTGTTCGATCTTCGCTGCGACCGGCGCAGTGATCGGCGCCGGAAGTCGCGATCGATCGGTCTTGCCGTTCGGCAAGCGTGGAAATTCTTCCAGCACAACATATTTGCTCGGAACCACACCGGGCGGAAGCAGGGTTGCGATGTGCTGCCGCACATCATTGATCAGCTTCGTGTTGCCGACTGTGCCGGTCGGCATGGTGCTCACCGCTGTCGTGTTCACGCCTCTCCTTTCGGACCGAATCGCAAGTCCAATCTCTGCAGCGAGTCCTCGTGGGGAACCAGCTCGACAGTGCGGCCCTCGCCAGCGGCCAGTGCTTCGAGGTCGGTGAGATCGGGATCGACGGCCCACGACTGCGACCACGCCGTGCGCTCGAGATCCCACACCGTCTGGCCCGGCGACGCGGTCGGCAGCTCAGCCGCCGTTGCCGCCACCCACGCAAGTTTCGGATTCGGCACGCCGATCACCGTGACCGCGTCGTCGAACCGCTCCAGCGTCTGCCGGAGCGAGCCTGTCGCAGACCACCCGACCGAATGTCTCAGTTCCTCACTCCGGCAAGACTTCCGCACGACCACGTCGTATCGGAACAACGACATCTCATTGCACGCGGCGGTCCGCTTCACCCGAAACTCGACGTCGACGCCGGCTTGTTCGGCCCACATCCGGAAGAAGCGCGGCGCGACACAGAGCTCCGACTCTCGCTCCCGTCTTTGAGCGACACGGGACCGCACATCGTCCACGGCGTCCAACGGCGCCGCCCGGCTCAGCTCCACGTCCAGGTAGAAGAGTTCGAGGTCCTCGAAGCTCCGCACGTCGCCGACGAAAACCGCTCCGGCGTCGTCGATGAGCTCGACGGCACGGTCCAGGACAGACGCCAGGTAGTCGATTGACGGGAAGTACTGGATGACCGAGTTGAGCACGACCACGTCCCGCGAACCGGCCACGAGATCCTGCAGAGCTGTGGCGTCGCCGTGCCGCAGTTCCACTTCGACTCCCGGCAACGTGTGTTTCGACGCCGCCTCGATCGCCGCGACAGAGATATCGACGCCCAGGTAGGACTCGGCCGCGCCTGCCAGACCCCGCATGATGAGACCGGTGCCGACTCCGATTTCCAGCACCCGACGGTGCGGCGTTTCGCAGATCCGCCCGACGGTGTGCCGCACCCATTCGTCCATCTCAGCCGAGGGGATCAGCTGATCGGTGTAGCTGCTCGTCCATCCCGCGTACGGGTTGTCCTCGGCGTCGGTGTAGGCACCGTCCCACAACTGGGACCAGCTGTCGGTGACTGCCGAAGCGTCGGCCGCAGCGTCGACGTGCGGCAGCAGGTAGGCGACGAGCTCGGAATCGCGGAGCACGACCGCTGCCTCGGCTACGCCGGGATACCGTGACAGGGCTCCTTCGATCTCGTCGAGCTCGACGCGCTGACCGTGCACTTTCACCTGCCGGTCGAGGCGACCAACCACCTGGACCTTGCCGTCGTGTGTGAGGCAGGCGAGGTCGCCGGTTCGGTACAGTCGCTGCCCGCCGGTCTCACAGAACCGATTCTGTGTCAGCTCCGGGCGGCGTAGATAGCCGGGGCTGACACCTTCGCCGCCAATCCAGAGTTCCCCGACCACGCCGGTCGGCACCGGGTATCCGTCGGTGGACAGAACGGTCAGTGTGGTGTTTGCAATCGGTCGCCCTACAGAGACGAGTCCGGTGGGGTCGACCGTCCGTACCTCTTCGAATGCCGACCAGATGGTGGTCTCGGTCGGCCCGTACATGTTGTAGACCCGAGTCCGTGGCAATGTGCGGACGAGTTCGGCAGCGAGACCGCTCGGGAACTGTTCACCGCCGACGAGCAGCGACCGCAGGTTCGCCATCGCAGCCATACCAGCCTTGTCTTGCACGATCACCGACATCACAGATGGCGTCGCCTGGAACATCGTCACTCCGTAACGGCGACAGAGCTCGGTGAGTGAATGCCCGGTCCGCTCGACATCACGCCGATGGAGGCTGAACAGCTCGTGCAGACGGTCCAGCCCGGAAATCACATCCTGGCGCGGCACTCCAAAGTCGATGAGCGCGGCCACTTCGTCGACACCTGCGTCTTGGATGCGCCGGACCAACTCGATACGCGTTTCGGGGGCGCCGAACAGCCCGGCGTCCTGGTAGTAGCGGTCGATCGCGATATCGATGACGGCGTCGAGGTAGTCCTCGGCGTCCTCCTGGGGGAACTCCTGTCCGGTGCTGGCGAACATGGTGCGCCACAGCTCGCCAGCGCCCCGCAGGTAGTTCCTGAACGGTTCGCGCGCCGCGGACCGAGCCTCCTCGTCAGTTGCGCCGAGATACGTGTGCAGCATCAGGGTGACCGTGCCCGGACCGTCATGACCCGCTTCGGCCCTCACAGACCGATACAGTCTGATCCGCTCGGTCAGCGTATCGAGGTCCTGGCCGAACAGATGCGTCAGAATATTCACCCCGCGGCGACCGGCGTCGATGAAGGTGGCCTCCGTGCCCACCGTCGTCAGCCACAGTTCCGGGAGCGGCTGGACGGGGCGCGGATAAGTGACCAGTTCGACCTCCTCTCCACTGCCGCCTGTCCGGGTGCTCGGCTCGCCTCGCCACAGCCTCGAGAACTCGTCGATCCGGTCCGCGAAAACCGTCTTGCGGTCGCCGAACTCGGATGGTGCGAGCGCGAAGTCGTTGGAGTTCCACCCCGGCGCGAACGCCAGTCCGATCCGCCCGCCGGAAAGCTGGTCGACGACCGCCCACTCTTCGGCCAGTCGGAGCGGATCGTGCAACGGCGCGACCACACTGCCGCTGCGAAGGTGGACGTTCGAGGTGATCGTCGCGAGCGCCGCCGAAGTGAGCGCCGGATTCGGGTACAAACCACCGAACGGATCGAAGTGTCGTTCCGGCGTCCACACAGCCCGGAAGCCGTGAGTGTCGGCGAAGCGTGCGGCATCGAGAAGCAGCCGGTAGCCCTCACTCGCAGCCGCCGCATCCGATGCGCCACCAGCGAAGAAGAACAGGCTGACGTCCAGCGGGGAACGCCGTGTCGCGGTCGAATCGTCCGAGGTGATGTGCTGTGCGATCTGATCGTCGGCAACCACTACGTGCGCACCGGTAGTCAACGGCCACAACAACTCGAGGACCGAGATGTCGAAAGACAAGCTCGTCGCCGCGAGCATCACGTCGTCCGGCGCGCAACCGATCGCCCCGTCCATCGCTGCAAGGAAGTTCGCCAAGTTGCGGTGCGTGATCTGCACGCCCTTCGGGATGCCGGTCGATCCCGAGGTGTAGATCACATAGGCGGTATCGGCAAGTTCCACTCGGGTCCGCGCCACGTCGTGGCCGGCGTCCAGGTCGAGGTCGTTCGGCCGCAACGCCGCGACGCCGACGAGGAAGTCCGGATTCGCGTCGGTGACCACCGCGCGTGGCGCAGCATCGTCCACGATCGTCGCGAGCCGCGCCACCGGATATCCCGGGTCCAACGGGATGTAGTAGCCGCCGGCCTTGAACACGCCCAGAATCGCGGCGACGAGATGCCGGCCACGAGGCAGATGGACGGCCACAGCATCGCCCTGCCGGACGCCGATCCGCAACAACCCCTCGGCGTATCGGTCGGACCATCTCGCCAGTTCAGCGTAGGTCCACGATCCGTCACGATGACTCACCGCAAGCGCGGCGGGATGGAGCCGGATGCTCTCTTCGATGCGGCTCAGCACGGTTCCCGACGGAGTCACACGGATCGTCGGGCCCGTGAGCTCGGTGATCTCATCCGCATCGAGCAGGTCGATGGACCGCACAGGCACAGCACTGTCCACCGTGGTCAGGGCCTCCAGCGCACGCTCGTGCAATGCTGCCAGGCGAGACAGTTCGTCGGCGGAGAAGACCCCGAGGTTTCCATCAATCCAGCCGCTGCACTCGGCGTCGTCGGTGAACAAGAAGTCCACCGCGGCAGGAAAATTCGTGTCGGCTACAGCCCGGACATCGTTCATCCGAACTGGCACGTCCTGGTAGTCTGCGCGCCGGAAATCCATGAAGTTGACGTAGGTCGGCAGGTCGCCCAGGTGGATGTCGCCGCGCAGATCCCGCTCCAGAATCCCGAACGGGACGTACCGGTGCGGCACGACACGTGCATCCCACTTGCGCAGTTCGGCAAACAGCTCGCTCACCGACCGATCGTGTGTCTGCACGTGCAGAGGAAGGGTGTTGAGGAAGACTCCGATCAGCCGGTCGGCGTCTGCGGTTTCGGGCCGTGCATTCGCGATCACTCCGGTCAGGACGTCGTTCTGTCCGCTTGCGACCGCCACCGCAAGGACATGCGCCGCGACGAAGACCGTTCGTAACGAGACTCCGTGCCGGGACGCAAGTTTCTGGATCCCCTCGGACGTGACCGCCGAGATCGCGATCGGAAACCGCGCGATCTCGTTGCGGACATCGGTTTCGGCAACCGGGCGCCGTCCGAAGATCTGTGGGAGACGCGCATCGTGCAGTTCAGCGCTCCAGAACTCCCGCGATGTGGGCTCGATCGAACGCTGCCGTTCGAGCGCAACGTAATCGGCGAAAGTCGTGACCGGCGCCGATGGCAGCACGTCGTCGCCGAATGCGGCGACGATTTCTTCGATCAGGAGGACATCGCTCCAGCCGTCGAGCACGACGTGGTGCTCGACAGCCGTCAACTGGAATCCGCGGGGGCCCAACGGATGCACTGCGAACCGTATCAGCGGAGGACGTTCCAGATCGAAGTCGGCCGAGCGTGCTTCGTCGACGAACGCGTCGAGCCGCCTGCAGACCTCTTCCTCGTCGAAATCCTCGAGGTCGCGGATCTCGTCGATCGGGATGTCGACCGTCGCATGCACCAACTGGAGCGGTTCGCTGTACGACGTCAGATCGACGGAGATTCGCAGCTGTGGATGCCGTTCGAAGACCAGGTCGCAGGACCGCCGCAACCGCTCGGCGTCGTATTGCTGCGGCACTGCGACGCTGGTGACGACCCGATAGACCGTCGAGCTCTGATCCTTCGCGAACTGGTACAGGATGCCCTGCTGCATCGACGTCAGTGGATACGCATCGACGACCGCATCGGGCAGTCGCTCACGATCGGCGGGTGAGACAAGGCTGAACGGAGCGACGGCATCCGGAGCCGCACTGCATCCCAGACGGGGGGCGAGCGCGGCAGGAGTCGGGTGCGTATACAGGTCCTCGATCGCGAAGGTGAGGTTCAGCTCGTCCTCGACGACCGACCGCAGCCGGACTGCGCGCATCGAATCGCCGCCGAGCGCGAAGAAGTTGTCGTCGGGTCCGACGAAGGTGCATGCCAGCACCGCGGAGAAGGCACGCTGAACGCCGGCTGCCCGCCCGTTCCCAGAAGCCGCTGGGATACATTCCGACTGCTCGATCGCGCTCGCTTGCAACCCTGCTGTGTCTCGTTTTCCGTTCGGCAGCACGGGGATTGCGTCAATTGCGATCCAGCGCACCGGAATCATGTAGTCGGGCAGATCGCGCCTCAGCTCCTCGCGCAGATCTGTGAACGGCCGCGACGCGCCGGCCACGAAAGCGATCAGCCGGTCGTTCGCGGGGCCAGGCTCCGGAATAACCGCGACATCGATGTCTCCGGCGGTTTGCTGGATCTGCGCCTCGATTTCGCCAAGCTCGACGCGATGGCCACGGATCTTCACCTGGTGGTCGCTACGGCCCAGATACTCGAGCACACCGTCTTCGGTCCACCTCACGATGTCCCCGGTGCGGTACGTACGTTCGCCGAGTTCGCCGCCCTGCACGAACTTCTCACTATTCAGTTCCGGTCGCCCGAGGTATCCGTCGGCGAGCTGGATCCCGTGGATGCACAGTTCGCCGGGGACACCGACCGGCACCAGGCGCAACCGCTCGTCCACCACGCTGATCCGGGTGTTGGCGACCGGTCGTCCGATCGGAACGTTGCCCTGCACCACCTCGTCACGGCCGCATGTCCACGCCGTGACGTCGATGGCAGCCTCGGTGGGACCGTACAGGTTGTGCAGCCGCACACCCGGCAGCCGATTCAAGAATGTTTCGACGGTGCCGGGGCGTAGAGCCTCCCCTGACGAAAAGACGTGACGGAGAGCTCGAGGCGCCCGCCGTGTCTCCCGAAGGAATGCGTCGAGCATCGTCGGCACGAAGTGGGCGACGGTAATTTCTTCGGAGTCGATCACCGCCGCAAGTGCCCGGGGATCCCGCTCGTGTCCGGCCGGCAGGCAGTGCAGACGCGCACCGGTGATGACTGGCAGCACCGTTTCCCACAGCGCCACATCGAATGCCGGATTGGTCTTCTGTAAGTAGACGTCGGTCTGATCGAGTCCGTAGTCCTCCTTCATCCATTGCAGCCGGTTCCACAACGCCGCGTGCGATACGACAACGCCCTTGGGTCGGCCGGTGGAGCCGGAGGTGTAGACGAGGTATGCGGGCGATTCGCGCTGGGGAGGTCCAGGCAGATCGTCGCCGCCGTCGACGGCGAGCAAATCCTGGTAGCTGATTCCCGGTACGTCACCCGTGACCGCCCGGTGGTCGCCGTCGGAGAGAACAAGCGCCGGAGAACTATCCGCCACAACGTATTCGAGGCGGCCGGACGGTCCGGACGGGTCGAGCGGCAGATAGACCGCACCGAGCCGCATGATACCGAGAACCGCGCACACCTGGCGAGCGCTGCGCGGCATCAGCACACCGACCACATCGCCTGGCTTCACACCCGATTCATGCAATGCTCCGGCAACCGCGCGTACCGTGTCGGCGACCTCTCGCCGGGTCATCTGGCCGCCTTCCCCGGACAGTGCCACGGTGTCGGGGTCGAGGCCGGTCACCTGGTCCAGCGCCCCGGCGAGCGGCTGCTCCTGCGGAAACGTGCGGTCGGTGGCGTTGAATGACCTCAGGAGTTCGATCTCCGACTCCGGCAGAATATCCAGTCCGGCGACGGTGCTGTCGGCGCTGACGTCGCCTGCCGACCGCAGCAGACGGGCGATGCGGGCGGCGTGCCGGGCCACAGCGTCGCCGCCCTGGGTCCGGCCGTCGCTCACGACATGAGCACGCACGTCACCGTCCAGCCGGTACAGGTCGACGGCCAGATCACGTACCGGCCCCGTCGAAATCTGCTCGATCCGGCCGGTCGCCTCGCCCAGCGAGATGGCATTGCTGAACGACATGACGTTCAGCACCACATTCGGCCGTCGCACAGACGGATCGGTCTGCCTGGTACGCCGCAGGATCGTCTCCCCGCGTACTTTCTGGTGCTCGAGAAGATGACGGATGCGCTCGTCGACGTGCTGGATGACGTCGACGAAGCGGTCGTCCAGGCCGATCTCCAGAAAGAGCGGAAGTTCGTTGGAGAACATGGCCGGGAGTGCACGCTGACGAGGAGTATGCCGACCGCGAGTGGGGAATCCGACAACCACGTTGTCAGAATCGGTAATACGCCGCAGGTAGCAGGCGATCAGAGCCGTCAGCACCGTCGACCAGCGTGCCCCGAACCTGGACGCACATTCGTCGGTGGGTGCCGCGGGGGTCACCGCTGCGGCTCCGCGCCGACCGGCCGGACCCGCCCCTGAGGGTAGTTCGACGGTCCACGGACGTCCGGTCACGAATTCTGCCCACACGTCCTCATTCGCAGCGAAGGCTGCTGCGAGATCGCGTTCGTCTGCGACGAGATCGGCGTGCATGTGCGTCGACAGGCCCGCGGACGTACCCCCGGAGTCGTTTTCGTTGTACAGCTCGGCGATTCGGTTCCAGAGGAGCACCTGCCCGAAGCCGTCGCACAGCAGATGGTGGTAGCGCATGTAGAAGACCGACCGGTTGTCGGACATCGTGTAGAACACGAACTCCGCAGCGACCTCTTTGGTGAGATCCACCGGTGAAGCGGACCGGGCGGTCATTTCCTGCATTGCAGTGCGCTCAGCGTCCTCGGCACCGGTGAGATCGATGTGGGCGAGTGTCGGCGCTTCTCCGGCGACCAAGTGCGGGTTTTCAACGTCTCCGGCGATGGTCATCCACAGGTTCGACGCTTCCGCGACGGCTGCGTCGAATGCTCGCTCGAACTTCGGAAAGTCGATGGCGCCCTCGATGTCGAGGTAGCCGGCACAGATGAACTCCGCACTCTCGGGGGCCATCTGTTGAGCGGTCCACAATTCGCGTTGCGCAGCAAGCAAAGGCTGCCCGGTTTGTACTGCAGTCATTTCTCCGTGATTCCTGTCGCCGGCGCCGTCAGGCGGAAAGGTCTGCGCTGATGGACGCGACGATCGGAAGCAACTCGCGTGTGCTCTGGACGCCTCCGCGTTCAGCGATAGGTGTCAGCATCTGCAGCACCGTCGACGGTATTCGCATCACTCGTCGGGCGCGCAGGACACACTCGATGAGATCGTCGGTGAGCCAGTTCGCCACCCGGTCGGCAACCTCTTCCGACTCGCCGGTCTCGGTGAGCTGCTGAAGGACCACGACACCGAAGAAGCAGCGGGTGAAGAGCTCGCCCCGAGCCTCGATCACCGCTTCGTCGCCACGGCGGGGCAGGTCCTTTTCGAACACCTCTGCCAGTGCAGAGACCAGCGCGACAAACTCCCGGCCACCGGCGAGATCAGTGGTCAGAACACTTCGGTCGATGTACGAGAAGGAGGTGTTCTCCAGCTTGCCGAGCGGCTGTTGACTCAGGAGGTAGGAAACGCCGACGTCTCCTGACGACATCTGCATTTCGGCATCGTCGTGGCCGCGGAGATAGGCCGAGAAAGCGCTAGCGGCCCGCACGGACTGCATCATGTTGACGTACCGCGTGCCTTCGAGACGGGGAAGCCACTCGACGTACTGGGCCATAATCCGGAACAGCGATTCGGATTCGAAGGCGCGAGCGGAGATGGCTTCACCGAGATCCCGGATCACTTCCACCGCCTTGAGGGTGACGAGCGATTTCGCCACCGAGGTCATCAGCCGGAACGACCTGTCCGCAGAACTGGCGCGCTCGAGACTCTGAATCGTCGCTTCGTTGAATGCATTCAGAGCCACAATCCGAATCCCAGCATCGTTCAGGATCCGGCGGATCTGCCCGAACTCTATGACCTGTGAGCCGAACAGCGATCGAGTCGAGGTGTGTTGCACGGTTTCGGCCAGTGCCCGCCGAGCCATCCCCACTGAAGCGGTCGCCAAGTTGAACTTCCCGACGTTGAGGGTGTTGACCGCATCGGCGAACGCCTGACCGCCGGCAGTGATCATGTCTTGCGGTCCGAATGCGTATCCCTCGAGGCGGAACTGGGTCACGCGCATCTGCTCCGGGACCGCATTGCGTTCGACGATGTAGCCGCGCTGTCGCGCGTCGGCCCGAAAGAACGCGTAACCGCCCTCAGCGCCATCGTCGTAACGCGCGAAAGTGGTGACCAGCTGAGAACTCTCGGCGTTGCCCGAGTAATCTTTCTGGGCCTCGGCGATATAGCCGTGCCGCGCAGGCCGCACGACTGAACGGGTATGCCTCCAGTCCGCACCCGCGGCCCGCTCCGACATCGCGAACGCCCCGAAGACTCCTCGTTCGAAACCCTCGCGGTACACGTCACGAACCTGCAGGTTGTCGGACATCCACACCGGCAGTGCAGCCAGCGAGGACACGTGCCACATCAGCCATTCGGTGAATCCGTGCGCGGCCAGTGCGGAGCTGGTCCCAGCAACGCGCCGCGGGGTCCAACCGAGCAATTCCGGCTGCGCAGAGGGGATCAGAGTGCGTGCGAGAAGCTTCGAATCCCGAACGAACTCAATGAAATCGGCAGGGGTGGCCCGCACAGCCTCCTGTCGTGTTGTGACGTTCGCTCCCCGGTCACGGAACCACTCCCGGACTTCGGTCTCGACTCCGGAGTCATAGGAAATCCCTACCATCGTGGTCATACATCCCCCCAATTCAGCTGCATCCGTAACACTTCGGCAACTCGAGGCCGCATGAATGCCTGGCCACACTCGAACTCGAGGCCCAGCCCGACAATCAAACCGAGATCCCGGTTTGATTTACGATTCTTGCATGGTTGCTCGAAACGGAACCTGCCGAAGTGCTCGATCCCAACGGGGATTGCGCCGCGCCGTGTTCGGGTCCAACGGGAGTTTCGCCGCAGCCTGATCGCCGCCGAAATTGTCCTGTTCCTTCGCCTCTTCGGGTTGGTTGATCCATTCGACTTCGGGCAACGCTAGGGTCGACGAGGGCTCGGCGGCCCGAACCTTTCCGGAGCTCACCGTGGCGAACCGCGTCATCGAAGCCGCACACACACACACCGCTCACCCCGCAGCAGGGCGACTGTCTCGACCTTCGTGGACGATTTGTGTTGTGCATCGATCGAATCCTCATCGGCACCCCGGCCGAACCGGTCACCGAGCGGATCCCCACTCCGCAGCTCCCACCGGAAAGAGCAGGACTCGAGGTCGCCACCGCGGTGCCGATGCGGCCCGGCCGTGCCGTAGCCGTACGCGAATTCGCACGACAGATGGGCCGCTCCCCCAGGCACGGTCTCCTCGCAGCGCCGAGACGGCTTCGTCGATGCCCGGAACGCGGTCGCGGGGACGGAATTGTTCCGGCAGGTCGCCGAGCCGGCGTGTTTACCTGACACCACTCCCCATCCTGGATCAAGCGAGCCCGATACGACCGTTGCGACTCGGCGTCGATACAGTGAGACACGAATCCGGTTGGACACTCACCGATTCCGCAGGTTTCAATGCTGCCCCCGACCGTAAGAACCGCGCGGTTCGCAACCACAGAAGGCCTTCGACGAACGGGATGTGGGCCTGGATCACATCGCCTTCGGTTGTACGGCAGGTGATCTGGTGAAATGGCGCGATCGGCTCGACAGTTTGGGAATCGCACACGGAGACATCAAGGAGGCCGATGCGGCTCGGGACTCCCCCTCCGCGACCCGGACAACATCGCGCTCGAATTCTTCGCGCCACCGAGTTGATCGCATCGTCCGGCCGAGCGGGCACGTCGTGTCGCTCCGCCTCAGCCCCAGGGTCCCGGAAAGGTTGACTCGACAATGCCCTGACCTGGGATTTGATGAGTGTGGGGCTGGTGATGGGAGGGTGTGCCCCACAGGCTTGGATGGAGGTTGCGACACCAACCCAGCCGAACCCGAGGTCACACCCGTATGCCATCTTCCCCCACCCCTTCGTCGACCGCGCATCCGACACGACACGAGCGATTGTTGTCGGCGTTCGAGACGGTCCCGGACCCCCGAGACCGGCGTGGAGTGCGCTACCGACTTGCCGGGGTCCTTGCTCTCGCGGTGACCGCCACCATTGCCGGCTGCCGGTCGTTCGCGGCGATCGGCCAGTGGGCTGCCGAGGCGACGGTCGAGGTGTTGACGTCATTCGGGTTCACCGATGCAGCAGCTCCGGACGAGTCGACGCTGCGGAAACTGTTCGCCCGCATCGACGCCGACGCCCTCGACACCGCACTCGGTGTATGGATGTGGACCCGCACCGTCGTCACAGGTCAGCGGAGGGTGATCGCGATCGACGGAAAGACCCTTCGCGGCGCACGACGCCGCGCAGACGACACCGCCGCACCGCACCTGGTGGCCGCGTTCGACCACGGCGCCGCCACGGTCCTCGGGCAGGTCTGCGTGAAGGAGAAGAGCAACGAGATCCCGGCCGCGCGAACACTGCTGGCCCGATTCGACCTCGCGGGCGCGGTGGTGACGATGGACGCCATGCACACCCAAACCGACACCGCCACCCTGATCACCGGCGCCGGCGGCGACTACGTGTTCACGGTGAAGAAGAACACCCCCACCCTGCACAGGGAGTTGAAAGCGTTGCCGTGGAGAGATGTCCCCGCCACCAGGGTCACGACGACCGGACGGGATCGGCGGATCACCCGCACGATCAAGGTCACTGCCGTCCCCGGATGGATCGACTTCCCCGGCGCCGCTCAGGTCGCGCAGATCCGCCGCACCGTCACGAAGAAGGGGCGCAAGACCGTCGAGGTCGTCTACCTGGTCACCTCCGCCGACCACCTCGCCGCACCGCCCGCGGTGCTCGCGACGTGGGTGCAGGGACATTGGGGCATCGAGAACCGTCTGCATTGGGTGCGGGATGTGACGTTCGCCGAGGATTCGTCGCAGGTTCGCACCGGGCAGGCCCCGAGGATCATGGCGACCTGCCGTAGCCTCGCGATCGGCCTGCTTCGCCTCGCCGGCTGGGACAACATCGCCGCCGGGTTACGGCATCACGCCAGGCATCCCGATCACGCACTCATGCTGGCCTTGACCTGAGGAAACCCGACCTTTCCGGGGCCCTGACTGCAAAGGCGATTGCGGCACAACCGAGCACGCCCGCGGCGAATCGCTTCATGAAATCCTCGAATCTCTCGTACGAACCTTCGGGGAAATCATTCCCCGGTGGGTCGTACCCCGCCATTCGAGACGAGCGGTTCGAGCCCGTCGAGGACGCGCTGCAGCCCGAACTCCCATGCGTGGTGCGGGCTGTAGGCGGCGTTCATCTCTGCTCCGGCCGCCGCTCCCACCCGCTGTGCGAGGGGATGGTCGTCACCGAGATAGTGCGCGAGTCGCTCGTTCCATCGCGCCCAGGCCTCGCCCATGTCGGCGGCGTGCGGATCAGGTCGTCGGGCTCGGGCCGCACCCCGCACGAAGTCCGCGACGAACGTGAGCGCGGCGTCGCGATCGATGTCGCCGAGGGGCGTGCCGTCGAAGGCGTGGAGTTCGTGGTCGTACTTCGCGATCGTGCCGGGGCCGAGGGCCGTGCGCTGATCGTCGACGTCCAGCAGCCACCAGTGTGCGGCGTAGTGCTCGAGTTCGGATTCGGCGACCTGCCGTACCCGATCCCGCCACGACGGGGACTCGTAGGGCGGCCGGGGTTGCCGGGCGTGGACCCGATCGACCATGAGGACGAGGAGGTCGTCGCGCGACCCGACATGGGTGTAGAGGGCCATGGCGGAGACGCCCAGATCGGTCGCGAGGCGACGGATCGTCACCGCGTCGAGGCCCACCGCGTCGGCGACGGTTACCGCAGCGTCCACCGCGGATGTGGTGGTGATCTTGGCTTTCGGCCCGCGGGAACCACCGGTCGGCGCGTCGGGATGCTCGCGCCACAGCAGGTCGATCAGATCGCGCGCCATAAATGCCTCCCGAAAACTCGCTCTCGGGAGTACTCTATACGCCGTACAAGGTTTCTGCTCTGGGGGAGGTCCTATGAAAATCAAGTCCACAGCACTGTCGCTCAACGTCGCCGACACTGCCGCATCGGCAGATTTCGCGATCCGGCACTTCGGTTTCACCGAGGAGATGTCGGCGGACGGATTCGTCTCGTTGACTCACCCGGACGCAGGATTCAACATCGTGTTCCTGCGTACCGGGCTGTCGACCTTCAAGCCGGAATCCGTCGCCGGCCCGGCCGGTCAGGGCATGCTCATCGCCTTCGTCGTCGACGACGTCGACACCGAGTTCGCGCGCATCGCGGAAGCCGGTGCGACGGTCGTGACCAAGCCGGAGACCGAGCCGTGGGGTGAACGGTACTGCCAGTTCGCCGATCCGAACGGGATCATCTGGCAACTCGTCCACTGGGTCTCGGAACCGGCCTGACCATGCGAAGTCTCAGTCGAGGCAGAATTCGTTGCCCTCGGGGTCGGCCATGACGATGTGGCCGGCCCCGAACGGCGGCGCCGGGTCGTGACGCTCCAGGCGCGTGGCCCCGCGTGCGACGAGCCGTTCGGCCTCGGCTTCCAGGGCGGCCATGCGCTCGGCGCCGTCGAGTCCGGGCGCGGCACGCACGTCCAGATGCATCCGGTTCTTGGCCTGCTTGCCCTCGGGCACCTTCTGGAAGAACAGTCGGGGCCCTGCCTCGTCCGGGTCGACGATGCCCGACGCGTCGTTGCGTCGTTCGAGTGGCACCCCCATCGCGTCGAGCGCGTCGTCCCACGACACGAAATTGCCGGGCGGCTTCTGGAGTTCGTAGCCGAGGGCGTCCGCCCAGAAGTCCGCGAGAGCCGCGGGATCGGCGCAGTCGAACGTGATCTGGATGTCGCGGGCCATGTCAGCTCGCCTCCTGTCGGGCGCGGGTACGGGTGTGCAGGTAGTGGTCCCTCAGAAGACAGACCTCGGACAGATGATGGATGAGTTCGCGGTGGATGTGCAGGACCAGCGCGCCCATCGGGTACTCGGCGTACGGTCCTTCGGCTTCACCGCACGGTCGGGCGAGTCCGTCTTCCCCGAGAGACTCGACGCCCGCAATCCACGTGGCGAGTTCGGCATCGAGCTGGGCGAGGGCCTCGTCCGCGGTCGCTGCGTACTCGAACGACATGTAGTCGGTGGCTGTGCGTCCGAAATGGCTCGCGTTGCGCATCGCCAGCACGCCGACGATCACATGCCCGAGCCGCCACGCAATGGTCGTGATGGGCGGCGGATCCGGTTCGGGGACCGCGAAATCGATGGTCATCGCCCCGGCGCCTCCCAGTAGGGGAGCGGTGCCCGTCCCGCGCGGCCGAACACTCCAGCAGTCGAGTGCGGGCTCGAAGAAGTATTCGTCGTCGGTGAGGCCGTCGAGGCGACGGCGAACCGGATAGTCGAGTTGCTGTCGCAGTAGGTGGTTCCAGTCGAGTTCTGTCATGGCTCCAGGTTGGCGCATATTCCGGACAGCTTCGGTCCGTGATCCGTGCGACTATCGTCGTGTGACCGTCGAGTCGACCACCGAACGGGTTCTGAGGGTGCTTGCGCTGTTGCAGAGTCGCCCCTCGTGGACCGCTGACGAACTGGCTGCGGAACTCGGCGTGACCGATCGCTCGGTGCGCCGCGACGTCGATCGGCTGCGCGCCCTCGGCTATCCCGTCCGCGCGACCCCCGGTGTCGGCGGTGGTTATCAGCTCGGTGCCGGCACGAGACTGCCGCCGCTGCTCCTGCACGACGACGAAGCGATCGCCACGGCGGTGTCGCTGCGACTGGCGTCGGGCAGCACCATCGCCGGTGCCGCCGAGGCGGCCCTGCGCGCACTGGCAAAGCTCGATCAGGTGATGCCGCCGCGTCTGCGCGCGGAGGTGCGGGCGATCTACGGGGCCACCGAGACCGTCGTCGGCGCGGGCACCGAGATCGACGCCGACACGCTGCTGGCGTTGGCCCGCGCGTGCCGCGACGCGACCCGTGTGCGGTTCCGGTACACCACCCGGCAGGAGGCGGACGACGAGCGCACCGTCGAACCGGTGCGGATGGTCGCTGCCGGACAGCGCTGGTACCTCATGGCATGGGACGTCGATCGCGACGACTGGCGCACCTTCCGGCTCGACCGGATGCGCGACGTGTCCCTCACGACCTGGCGGTTCCGGCCGCGGCAGCATCCCGATCCGGTGTCGTACGTCCAGCGGTCCGTGACGGAGTCGCCCTACCGGTACATCGCGCGGATCCGCCTGCGGGCGGACGCCGGCCAGGTGCGCGACATGGTGCCGCCGCAGGTCGGGCGGGTCGAGGACGACGAGGACGGGTGGTGCGTGCTCGTCGTCGGCGCGGACGACCCGGACTGGGTCGTGATGCACGTCGCGCGAATGGGTTTCGAGGCGGTCGTCCTCGAGCCACCGGAACTTCGGGCGGCCGCGGACCGGCTCGCGACGCACCTCGCCGCGATCGCCTCCCGCTCCGATCGGTGACGGGTCCTCGCGCACGCGACCTGCGGCATGGTTGTGTGGCGTGGTGACGGCGAAGTGGCTCCGGCTCGGATCGGACGTTCTCGGGTGGACGGCAACCGCGACAGGCGCGGTCGGTCTCGCGCTCCACTTCGGTAGGTGGTCGGCCCAACCCTTGGTGCTCGCAGCGTCCGGCGCGTCGTATCTGATGGCCGGTGCGGTGATCGGGCTGATCGCCTTTGCCGTCCGTCGACGCCTATTCGGGGCCCTCGTTGCGGGTGCGATTGCTGCGACTGCGGTCTGGACCCAGGCGCCTCTCCACGTCGCGACGGCTGCGGCCGGTGCGGGTCCCGATATCACCGTGATGCACGCGAACATTCTGTTCGACAGGGGTGCCGATCCCGAGGTCGTCGTGTCCCGGGTCCGGGACCGCGACGTCGACCTGCTCACGGTGAACGAACTCACCTCTGCGGGGGTCGATGGACTCACCCGTGCCGGTCTCGACGAGCTGTTACCCCATCGGTATCTCGTCCCCGGAGAGTTGGCGTCGGGAACGGGGATCTGGAGCCGATTTCCGCTGTCGGACACCGTCGAACACGACGGATTCGTCTTCCGTCAACTCTCTGCGCTCGCGGACGTACCGGGAGCGGGACCGGTCGCGGTCCACGCGTTCCACCCGGTCCCACCGGTGTTCGACGCGCAGGACTGGGCTGCCGAACTGTCACGGTTGCAGGACATCCTCGATCGATCTCCGGCCGACGTCCCCGCAGTCGTGGGTGGCGATTTCAACGCCACCTACGACCATGCGCAGTTCCGCGCGTTGCTCTCGGGGCGTTTCGCCGATGCCGCGGAGCAGGCGGGAGCGGGGGCGGTGCGTACCTATCCGACCGACAAACCCGGCCCGCCGCTGGTGGCGATCGATCACATCCTCGTCGGGAACGGGACGGCCGTCGCGTTCGACTCCGACGACCTTCCCAGGGCGGATCACCGTTCGGTGGTCGCCCGGATCCGGTTGGACCCCGGCGAGTGACGCCTCGGGATCAGGCCCCCCGCGAGCGAAGCCTTGCGATCAGGCCCCCCGCGAGCGAAGCCTCGCGATCAGGCCTCAGCGCCCATCGACTCGGCGAGGATCGGCCACGCCTTGCGCGGGTCGTCCTCCCAGTAACCCCACGAATGCGTTCCGTCGGCATCGAGTTCGGCCGTGACCGGGATGTCGAGCGCTTCGAGCCGGTCCACCAGCTGGCGCGTGCAGGCATTCGTGGCGGCCTCGATCGCTCCGCCTGCGACGATCTGCGTGGCGAACGATTCACCCGCCGCGCGTTCCTGACCGGGGACGTCGTACGTGCCGGGCAGACCGTTGCGGCTCGACAGGTACAAGGCCTTGCCGCGCAAGCCTTCCGCATTGAGGTAGACGTCGTGCTCGGCCCAGCGCGGACCCGTCGGCCGGACCCCACATACTCTCGACGTCGCCCTTGCCGCGGCGCTCGACGACGAGCCTCACGTACAGCTGACCGACCGGATCACTGGTGCGCACGCATCCGCTGAGGGATGCGACGCCGGAGTACAGGTCGCCGCTCCGGATCGCGAGGTCCAGCGCGGAGCCGGCACTCATGGACATCCCGATGATCGACTGCTTGCCGTCGGTGTCGAGCAGTTCGTCGACGACGGGCGGCAGTTCCTCGAGGAGGAAGGTCTGCCACTGGTTGCGACCGAGAACCGGATCGTCGAGATCCCAGTCGGTGAAGTAGCTGAAGTTGCCGGTGGCGGGGATGACCACGTTGACATTCTTGTCCGAGAAGAACTCGGCGATGTCGCTGCTCTCCATCCACCCGGTGCCGTCGATCACCCCGACACCCGCGCCGCCGAGGGCGTAGACGACCGGCCGCGGCTCGCTCGGATCGGCCGGACGCAGGACGTCCAGGGGGATCACGGTATCCACGGCCGGGGAATAGACGCGGACCGTCCAGTGCTGGTCGGTCACCTCGTCGACGCCCTCGACGTAGGCGGTGGCGGGCTCGGCGTCGGGTTGCTCGGGATCGGCGTGCGCGGTGGCGGTGCCGAACACGAGCGACGAGAGGCCTGCGAGACCGACCGCAAGGCTGCGGAAGCCACGACGGGACACGACGGATCGACGCACGGATGAACGCCCCGACTCGAAGTGATGCCGAGAGTCGTCCCCCGCGTTCGACCCGCTGAGCTGGACAGTACCTTCCTCCGGTTGCGAAAAGTGCCTCGGGGTGCTGTGATTCCGGACTCGCGATGGCGCCGGGACGAGTTCGACGACCGCACTCGGGATCTCGTGCGGTGGCCGAACTTTCAGACGATTACGTGGTGCTCGGAGTGACAGGATCGACGCTGCGGCGGTGCCGGGTGCGCCGTAGACCTGGGCAAGGCCCACCTTCGGTTCGCCCGGAACCTGCCGCTCGCCAGCCTGACCGCGCAGCTGCAGCACCAGTTCGTGGACCTGGCGGATACCGGAGGCGCCGATGGGTTCACCGTTGGCGATGAGACCACCGTCGGTGTTCACCGGGAGGGATCCGCTGATCTCGGTGGCTCCCTCGACGATCAGCTTCTCCTGGTCGCCGTCGGCGCACAGGCCGGTCTCGGCCATGTGGATCACTTCCGCGCCGGCGTCGGTGTCCTGGAGCTGGGCGACATCGACGTCCTCGGGGCCGATGCCGGCGGCCTCGTAGGCGGCCTTGGCTGCGTAGACGGTGGGGAGACGTCCTCCTCGACCGACGCCCACGTCACACGGACCTCGTACGCGCCGTAGGTGCGCGTGCGAATCGCGTTGGAGCGCAGTTAGACCGGCGTTTCGGTAGTGTGCTTCGACACCAGATCGCCGCGGCACATGATCACCGCTGCGGCACCCTCGTCCGGCGCGCAGAACATCTTCGCCGTGAGCGGGTAGTTGAGCATCGGCGATGACAGGATTTCGTCGATGCTGAACTCCCTGCGGCGGAAGGCCTTCGGGTTGAGGCCGCCGTTGCGGTAGTTCTTCGCCGCGACCCGTGCGAGCGTCTCGTGCGAGATGTTGTGGTCGATGGCGTAGCGGTTCGCTTTCATGCCGAAGAACTTGGTGGTGACGAACTGTCCGTTCTCGGCGTACCAGGCGGGCAGACCGAGCATGGCGGGATCGGCGGTGAAGGCGCCGCGGGGGTGCTTGTCGGTGCCGACCGCGATGCCGATGTCGTACTTGCCGGAACGGATTCCGTCGGCGGTCTGCTCGATCGCGCTGGCGGACGTCGCGCACGCGTTGAACACATTGGTGAAGGGAATGCCGGTCAGGCCGACGAGGCGGGTGACGGCGTCGGTGTTGTCGACCTCGTAGCTGCCGCCGATGCCGAACTGGATGTCCTTCCAGGCGACACCCGAGTCCTCGAGCGCGAGCTGGATTGCGTCTGCGGCCATTTCGATGGCCGACTTGGCGCCGAATCTACCGAACGGGTGAAGGCCCACCCCGATGATGGCAACGTCGTTCATGATGTCGGGAACTCCTCGATGGGATGTGTGCGGATCAGATCGGCGCGAAGGCCCACGTGACGATGTCGGTGCCCTCTTCGTCGGTACAGAAGGGGACGAAGGTGAGCTCGAGTTCCATGCCCGGGTGCAACTTCTCGGGGTCGGTCTCCGTGAGGCGGGCCTCGACGCGGACGACGTCACCGAGCTGGACGAAGCCGAACGCGAAGGGCGTGAAGGTCGCCGCTGTCTCGTTGCCCGCGTAGGGCTGCTTCGGCACGAAGCCCTGCGTGGTCCATGCCACGAGCGTGCCGCGACGCGGCAGCAGCAGCTCCGAGATGTTCGCCCCGCTGCACCGGGGGCAGCGCGGCTGGGTGGGCCATGTGGTCGCGGAGCAGTCGTTGCGGCGGCTGCCGATGAGCTGCGGGTTCTCTGCCGGCCACGTGGATACGTCGGGCGCGAGCGCCTTCGTCGTCATGGTTCGTCCTCCGTTGTCCGATGCCGATGCGGCGGCCCTCGCCGCGGTCGAACATGAGGATCACGCTCAGAAACGGCGCCTCCGGCGGGGCGGAGGCTTGCGCCGACCCGGCCTCGAGTGGCGCCGGTGCTCCTCCGGGGTCTGGGCACCCGTGCGGTATTCATCGAGCACCTTCCGCATCGCAGCGATCGCGCGCTCCCGGGTGCGCGGGTCGTCGATCTCGAGCAGCTGGTCGCGCAGACCGGTAGCGAACTCGGCGTACTCGTTCTGCCAGTCGCGGCCGACGTGCACCGGCGCCGGGGGTGCGACCGTGGCGACGTGCTCGGGCGGACCGCCCGCCACGAGCCGGTATCGGGCGCCGATCTCCGGGACGACCACGTTCAGTCCGGCATCGAGGTCGTGCAGCGCCGCCGTGAAGGCGGCGAGCGCATCGGGTTCTCCGTGGTCGAGGAAGACTGCACCGGAGATCGGCGCGCGTTGCCCGACCCATTGCACCAACTCGCCGCGATCGGCGTGCGCGGAGTAGCTGTCGATCCGCCGGATCCGTGCCCGGACATCGATGTCCTCACCCGAGATCCGGACCTTCGAGGCACCCTCGAGGATCACCCTGCCGAGCGTGCCTTGCGCCTGATAGCCGACGAAGAGCACCGTCGAGTCGGGGCGGGCGAGGTTGTTCCGCAGGTGGTGCCGAACCCGTCCCGCCTCGCACATCCCGGAGGCCGCGATGATGATCGCGCGATCGTAGCTGTCGATCCGCATCGATTCCTCGGCCTCGGCGGTGTACCGGATGCCCGGATGGCGGAAGACGTTCCGGCCGTCGAGATCCTCGAGTTCTCCGGCATGTGCGGCGAAGACGTCGGTCGCGCGGATCGCGAGCGGGGAGTCGACGAAGACCGGCACCCCCGGAATGCGCTCGTCATCGAGCAGATATCCGATGTCGAGCAACAACTCCTGGGTGCGTTCGAGCGCGAACGACGGCACGATCAGGTTGCCGCCCCGCCCGAGTGCCTCGTTCACCTCCCGGGCGAGGAGGTCGCGGCGCTCGGCGATCGTGAGTCGAGGGCGTGAGCGGTCCCCGTAGGTGGATTCGCAGACGACGTAGTCGAGTCCGGTCGGACCTTCCGGATCGGCGTGGAAGGCCTTCTGTTCCGGCCCCAGATCCCCCGAGAACAACATCCGGACACCGCCGGCCTCGATCTCCGCCGAGGCCGATCCCAGGATGTGTCCGGCATTCCACAGGCGGACCCGGAAACCGGGCGCCGGTTCGAACCACTCCTCGAGCGGTATCGGCCGGGCGCGTGAGGCGGCGAGCCGGGCGTCCTCCTCGGTGTAGATCGGGTGGAATTCGGCGCGGTTCGCGCGGTCGCGTCGCCGATTGCGGCGCTGGGCCTCGAACTCCTGGATGCGAGCCGAGTCGGCAAGCATGAACGAGAGCAATTCCGCTGTGGGGGCCGTGCAGAAGATCGGGCCGTCGAAGCCGCGGGCGACGAGCTTGGGGAGCAGGCCGCAATGGTCGATGTGGGCGTGGGTGAGGATCACGGCGTCGACCGACTCCGGGGGGAACGCGAACTCGGCGACGTTCAGGTTCTCGAGGCTGCGGGAGCCCTGGAACAGTCCGCAGTCGATCAGGATCTGTGCGTCGCCGAGTTCGACCGTCGCGCACGAACCGGTGACGGTTCTCGCCGCCCCGTGGAAAGTGAGTTCCGGATTGTCGGACACGGCATCTCCTCGGACGCTCGGGCGGTGGTGACCCGCGGGACTGCCTCTCACCGTATCGAGCGCGGGTGTCCCACCGGACCGGGAACGTATGTAGAACCTGTTCCAATTCTGTGCGATTGTGGCTATCGTCACGTGCACAACCGGCAATGCGATGGAGGGCGAGCCAGATGAAGACCAAGGGTGCAGTGCTGTGGGGCATCGACGAACCGTGGTCCGTCGAGGAGATCGACCTCGGCGATCCCGTCGCGGGCGAAGTGCAGATCCGCATGGAAGCCGCCGGCATGTGCCATTCCGACCATCACATCGTCACGGGCGCAACCCCGATGCCGTCCTTCCCGGCCATGGGTGGTCACGAGGGCTCGGGCGTGATCACCAAGGTCGGTGAGGGTGTGGTGGGTCTCGAGGTGGGCGACCACGTCGTGCTGTCCTTCATCCCTGCGTGCGGACGGTGTCCGTCCTGTTCCTCGGGGCACTCGAATCTGTGCGACCTCGGGGCGGGACTGCTCAGCGGCCAGGCGATCTCCGACGGCACCTACCGCATTCAGGCCCGCGGCGAGAACGTGATCGCGATGTGCCTCCTCGGCACCTTCTCGCCGTACATGACGGTCAACCAGAGCCAGGTCGTCAAGATCGACAAGGACGTACCCTTCGAGCTCGCGGCGCTGGTCGGCTGCGGCGTGCCCACCGGCTGGGGTTCGGCGACGAACATCGCCGAGGTCAAGGCCGGCGACTCGGTCGCCATCATCGGCGTCGGCGGTGTCGGCATGAGCGCTCTGCAGGGCGCCGTCGCCTCGGGTGCGCGTCACGTGTTCGCGATCGACCCGGAGCCGTGGAAGCGGGAGCAGGCGCTCAAGTTCGGTGCCACCCACACCTACGCCTCCATCGAGGAGGCCATCGTGCCCATCATGGAGATCACGTGGGGCCGCATGTGCCACTCGACGATCATCACCGTGGGCGAGATGAAGGGCGAGCTGGTCGATCCGGCCCTGACGCTCACGGCCAAGGGCGGACGGTGCGTCGTCACGGCGATGGGCTACATGTCCGACATGGACGTCAAGCTCAACTCGTTCCTGTTCTCGATGCTGCAGAAGGACCTCAAGGGCAACATCTTCGGTGGCTGCAACGCCCGCGTCGACATCCCGAATCTGCTCGACCTGTACAAGTCCGGTCAGCTGAACCTGGCCGACATGGTCACGCGTACCTACACCCTCGAGCAGATCAACGACGGATACCGGGACATGCTCGAGGGCAGGAACATCCGCGGCGTCATCCGCTACACCGAAGCCGACTGGTGACCGGTACCGACCGGTGACCCCGCGCCGCCGGGGCGTCTCGTAGGCTGATCGCGTGCACAGCCTCGATCTGCTCAGCGACTGGCCCGTCGACCGTTCCGCCGCCGCGGTGGTGACCCGCGACGGCGGAACGGTCGCGTCCAGGGGAGACCTCGACGAGGTCTTTCCCCTCGCGTCCGTGACGAAGCCGCTCGTAGCGTACGCCGCGCTCGTGGCCGTCGAGGAGGGCGCGATCGAGCTCGACCAGCCCGCGGGCCCCGCGGGGTCGACGGTGCGCCACCTGCTCGCCCACGCCTCCGGTCTGGCGTTCGGTGAGCGCACCGTGCAGACCGAACCCGAACGCAAGCGGATCTACTCGAGTGCGGGCTTCGAGGTGCTCGCCGAACTCGTCGAGACGGAAACCGGTATCGAGTTCCCGGAATACCTCCGGCAGGCGGTCTTCGAGCCGCTCGGCATGCCGTCCTCGTCCCTGCCGGGGCCGGCGGGTCACGGGGCGCAGTCGTCGGTCGCCGATCTCGCACTGTTCGCGCGCGAGCTGCTCGATTCCGTTCTGGTCTCGCACGAAACCCTCACCGAGGCGACCAGCGTGCAGTTTCCGGGTCTGAACGGACTCGTGCCCGGCTACGGGATGTTCAAGCCCAACGACTGGGGTCTCGGATTCGAGATCCGCGGCGAAAAGAACCCGCATTGGACCGCCCCCGGTAATTCACCGCGCACTTTCGGTCATTTCGGTCAATCGGGCACATTCATTTGGGTAGATCCCGAAATTTCCGTCGCCGCTGTGGTACTTACTGATCGTGCGTTCGGAGACTGGGCCAAACCGCTCTGGCCTGCCCTCGGAGACGCGATCATCACCGAATTCACATAAACCTCTCTGGTTCGCTGGCGAAACACACGCCACACGGGCACACTTGTACGCAGCCTGCATGGAGAAGCCTTGATCGACGAAGGTCGTTGGGGAAGACGTCCTGGTCGAACCGGAGGTGAATGTATGCGCGCATCCAACCAATTCGCGGATGCCACGGCGGGGGTGATCTATGTCCACTCCTCACCGGCGGCGGTGTGCCCGCACATCGAGTGGGCACTGGCCGACATCCTCGACTGCCGGCCCGATCTCTCGTGGACGGGCCAGCCCGCCGCACCGGGGCTGCTGCGCACCTGCGTCGACTGGGTCGGGCCCGTGGGCACGGCCGCGCGACTGGCCGACGTGCTGCGGTCGTGGCCGATGCTCCGCTTCGAGATCACCGAGAATCCCAGCGAGGGCGTCGACGGCGAACGTTTCAGCTACGCCCCCCGACTGGGTCTGTGGCGCGGGTGCACCAGCGCCAACGGCGACATCGTCGTCGGAGAGATGCGTCTGCGCGCCATGCTGTCCTCCGCCGATGTCACGAGCGAACTGCACCGCGCCCTCGGAACGGCATGGGACGAAGAGCTCGAGCCGTACCGCAGCGGCGACGAAGGCGCGCAGGTGACGTGGCTCCGCCGGGACGTCGGCTGACCGCGGCCCGCCGCCCCGGCGACGCGACCGGAACGCACCCCACATCTTCCTGATACGAGAACACCGGCACCGCTCCGAGGAGCGGTGCCGGTGTTCTCGTGCTGTGTCGGGATCAGAGCGGAATATTCTTGTGCCGTCCGCGAACCGCGGGTGCGGCGGCGAGCGCGGCGGCCAGGGTGCTGCGCGTGGTGGCGGGATCGATCATCTCGTCGACCACACCGATGGCCATCGCACGACCGACGCCACCGGCGATCGCCTCGTGTTCGGCGGCGAGACGGTCGTGCAGCGCCTCACGCTCTTCCTCGGGAGCCGCGGCGAGGGCCTTCTTGTGGAGGATGCCCACAGCGGCTTTCGCGCCCATCACGGCCACCTCGGACTCCGGCCACGCGTAGACGGCGGTGGCCCCGAGCGCCCGGGAGTTCATCGCGATGTACGCGCCGCCGTAGATCTTGCGCGTCACCAGCGTGACACGGGGAACCTTCGCCTCGGCGAACGCGTGGAGCAGCTTGGCGCCGCGTCGCACGACACCCTCCCACTCCTGGCTCACACCGGGAAGGTAACCGGGAACGTCGACGATGACGACGAGCGGAACACCGAAGGCGTTGCACATCCGCACGAAACGCGCTGACTTCTCGGCGCTCTCGGAGTTGAGGCAGCCGCCGAGGCGCAGCGGGTTGTTGGCGATGACCCCGACCGTGCGGCCGCCGAGACGGCCGAAGCCGGTGACGATGCTGCGGGCCCAGCCGGCCTGCAGTTCCTCGAAGGAGGACTCGCCGTCGACGTTGTCGAGCAACTGGTGGACGATCGGCCGCACGTCGTATGCGCGTCGCGGCGAGGCGGGCATCAGCGCCCGCAGGTCGGTGTCGCCGAGTGTCGCTGCGACGACGTCGAATTCGCCCTGCTCGGCCAGCATCGACACCAGGCGGCGGGCCCGGTGCAGGGCGTCGGCCTCGTCGTGCGCGGCGATGTGCGCGACACCGGACTTCTTGGTGTGCGTGTCGGGGCCGCCGAGCGACTCCATGTCGACCTGCTCACCGGTGACGCTGCGGACCACGTCCGGTCCGGTGACGAAGACACGGCCCTCGGGGGCCATGATGACGATGTCGGTCAGGGCCGGGCCGTAGGCGGCACCGCCGGCCGCGAAGCCGAGAACGACGGAGATCTGGGGGATCAGACCGGACGCGCGGACCATGGCCTCGAAGACCAGGCCGACGGCGTGGAGGGCTTCGACGCCCTCGGCCAGACGCGCGCCACCGGAGTGGAAGATGCCGACCACGGGGATCTCGTGGTCGATGGCGTGGTCGATGGCGGAGACGATGTGCTTGCATCCCTCGACGCCCATGGCTCCGCCCATGACGGTGGCATCGGAGCAGTATGCGACGGTGCGGATGCCGTCGACCTCGCCGACGGCGGCGAGGACGCCCGACTTGTCGCGGGTGTGCAGCAGTTCCAGGCTGCCCGGGTCGAACAGTTTCTCGAGACGGGCCAACGGATCTCTCGGGTCCACCGTCGTCTCACGCGGGGTGGCTGGATCCAGGATGGTCATCGGGTGCTCCTCGGGCAGACGCGGTGGTGGTGGGCTGCGGTGGAGGCTCCGGGTGGAGCCTCCACCGCATGGGGCGCAGCGGCGTCGACGGTCAGGCGCGACCGAATGCGAGCGCCACGTTGTGCCCACCGAAACCGAACGAGTTGTTCAGCGCGAAATCGATCCGGCCGGAACGTGGTTCGCCCTTGACCACGTCGAGATCGATCTCTGGATCCTGGTTCTCGAGATTCAGCGTGGGCGGGATGACCCCGTCACGCAGAGCCAGGACCGTGAGTACTGCTTCGAGTGCACCCACCGCACCGATCGAATGACCGAGCGCGGACTTGGGGGCGTAGATCGCGGCGTGGTTGCCCACGGCCGCGTTGATGGCCTTGGCTTCGGCCACGTCGCCGATCGGGGTGGCCGTCGCGTGCGCGTTGACGTGCCCGATGTCGGCCTTGGTGAGCCCGGCGGTCTCGATCGCTCGCCGCATGGCCCGAGCCGCTCCCGTACCTTCCGGATCGGGGGCGACGATGTGGTAACCGTCGGAGGTGATGCCGGCGCCGAGGATGCGAGCGTGGATGGTCGCTCCGCGTGCCTTGGCGTGCTCCTCGCTCTCGAGGACCATCAGTGCGCCGGCCTCGCCGAAGACGAAACCGTCGCGGTCCTTGTCGAACGGACGCGAGGCGCCCTTCGGGTCCTCGTTGCGGGTGCTCAGCGCCCGCATCATCGCGAAGCCCGCGGTGGCGACCGCGTCCAGCTGACCCTCGACACCACCGGTGACGACGATGTCGGCGTCGCCGAAGGCGATCATGCGGAACGCGTTGGCGATCGCCTCGGATCCGGACGAGCACGCCGAGACCGGGGTGATGACCCCTGCGCGAGCACCGAGTTCGAGCCCGACGGTGGCCGACGGTCCGTTCGGCATGATCATCTGCACCGCGAAGGGCGAGACCTTGCGGTAGCCGCCGGCACGGAGCTTGTCGACGGCGTCGATGAGCGACTCGCCACCGCCGAGGCCCGTACCGATGACCACACCGAGACGGTCCTGGTCGACCTCGGGGCTGCCGGCGTTCTGCCAGACGGTGCGCCCGAGGGTGAGCGCGAGGCGCTCGACGAAGCTCATGCGACGGAGTTCCACCCGGGACAGTCCTTCGTCGGGGCTGACCTTCAGGGTTCCGCCGATGCGCACCGGGAGGTCGAACTCGTCGACGAATCCGCCGTCGATGGTGCCGATCCCGCTCTCACCGGCCAGCAGTGCTTTCCAGGTGGCGTCCACGTCGCCGGCGATCGACGTCGTAGCCGCGAGGCTGGTGACGACGACGTTGCGGAGTGCCCGAGGAGAAGGGGAGGTCACAGCAGAACTCATTCGTTGTCGTTCGTGGCCTGAACGCCTGCGGCCTCGAGCTTCTGGATGTAGTTCACGGCGTCACCGACGGTGCGCAGACCGGCGAGATCCTCGTCAGGGATCTTCACGCCGTACTTGTCCTCGGTCTGGACGGCGATCTCGACCATGGACAGCGAGTCGATGTCGAGGTCGTCGACGAAGGACTTGTCGACGGTCACCTCGGAGGGCTCGATGCCGGTGACCTCTTCGATGATCTCCGCGAGACCGGCGATGATTTCTTCCTGGGTGGCGGCCACGATGTGGCTCCCTTCTCGATCTGTCGACTATGTCGTTCGAAACCGGCCGGATGATTCCGGTCGGGGGTCCGGGGAGGTCCCGGTGAGGTGCCCGTGCTGTGCGACGGCGCGCGCAGCAACCTAACCGAGTTGAAGACTTTCGGCCAGAGCGGAGATCTCCGCGGGGGTCTTGAGGGCGACGGTGGGCGTGCCGCGCATCTCGCGCTTGGCGATGCCCACCAGCGTGCCGGCGGGGGGAAGCTCGACGATCCGGCTCACCTGCGCCGCGCGCAGGTAGGCGGTGCACAGGTCCCACCGGACGGGCCGGGTGACCTGAGCTGCGAGACGTTCGAGGGCGTCGGCTCCGGAGGTGACGGGCTTGCCGTCGTAGTTCGACAGCAGCGTGTGCGTCGGATCCGATGGTGTGATCTTCGCCGCGGCGGCAGCCACGGCGTCCTGGGCGGGTGCCATGAATCGGGTGTGGAAGGCACCGGCGACCGGCAGGGCGCGGACGCGGGCCTTCTCGGGCGGGTTCGCAGCGAGTTCCTCGAGCGCACTCAGGCGCCCGGCTGCGACGATCTGACCGGCCGCATTCATGTTTGCGGGGGCCAGATCCAACTCGGCGAGGCGCGCGAGCACCTCGTCCTCGGCGCCGCCGAGGACGGCGGACATTCCGGTGGGTTCGAGGGCGCAGGCGCGGGCCATCTCGGCTCCGCGGACGGCGGCGAGGGCGACGGCGTCGTCGGCGCTGATGACACCCGCGATGGCGGCCGCGGCGAGTTCGCCGACGGAGTGGCCGGCGACGATCGTGTCGGCGGGCACGAGGCCGCGACGGTCGAGATCCTCGAAGGCGAGCAGGGCGGAGGCCACCACGAGCGGCTGGGTCACCGCGGTGTCGGTGATCTCCTCGGCGGTGGCAGTGGTACCGAGACGCGCGAGATCGAGTCCCGCCGTCTGCGACCACCGGTCGATCCGGTCGCGCGCTCCGGACTGCTCGAGCCACGGGGCGAGCATTCCGGGTGTCTGAGACCCCTGGCCGGGGGCAAGCAGCGAAATCACGATCACCAGGGAACACCGCGAACGGGTGCCTGCGAGATGTCGGTAGCGATGAAAGGTTGCCCCTCGATTTGTAGGGTTCCCACAAATCTGCACGTCGGTGCTCGCTATCGGAGGAAAGGCCGGGGACGTTACGTGTCCGATTCGCGAATTGTGAATCGTGTGACAGGTGGTGCAGGCGATCTCAATTCGTTATGGCTTCGTGCCAGGCGGCCTACCGTGGCAGCGATTCGAAGCACGTACGCATCGCGAGGATTTGTGGGATCCCGACCCGTTACTTCTGTGATCCGCTTCAATCGATACCGCACGGTATTTGGATGAACAAACAGCTTCCGGGCGCAAGTCTCGACAGCGCCCCCACTGTCGAGGTATGCGTCCAGCGTGTCCGCGAGGGACGGCCCGGCGGCTGCGAGCGGGGCGACGACGAAGTCCTCGAGCGCGGCGATCGCGCCGGGATCACCGAGCAGCGCACGTTCGGGCAACAGCTCGGCGGCGTGCACCGGCCGGGGAGCCCCCGGCCACCCCACGACCGCCTCCATGCCGGCGAGCGCTTCGACGGCGGAGACGTGTGCGGTCGCCAGCGTCGGTGTCGTCGGACCGATCACCACCGGATCGTCGGAGAACGCGCGCATCAACTCGGAGCGGAAGTCCGCCGCGTCGACCGTCCCGTGCAGTTCACCGCTGACCACCATCACCAGGCGTTCGCCCTGCACCACCGCGAGAGCCGCGCGACCGTGCTCCTGGGCGACGGTGTGCACGGTGGTGATCACCGAGACGCCCTGGTCGGGCGGGGGAGTACCGACTATCACCGTCGCCGGGGCGGTCGCGTCCCAGTTGAGGGTCGCGGCCCGCGACTGCATGTCGGGCCCGGTGTCCCCACGCACCACGGCGTCGACGACGAGGGCCTCGAGCCGCGTGTCCCAGGCGCCCCGCGACTCGGCCGCCCCCGCGTACACCGCCGCGGCAGCGAAACCGAGCTCGCGCCCGTACCGCAGGATCGCCTCGGTGAGCGCCACGAGCTGTTCCTCGTTGCGGGCGAGGGCCGGCAGCCACTGCTCGAAGAACTCCATCGCCGCGCGGACCATGTCCACCGTCTGGCGCAGCGTCAGTCGCCGGGCGAGATCCTGCGGGATCATCTGGAAGGCGTCGAGGCTGAAGCGCAGGTCGCTGTCGGGATTGCGCACCCACTCGAGGAAGTCGACCACCGACGTCTGGATCACCAGCTGCACGGTCGACCGCTGCGACGCGTCGAGATCGGCGAAGAAGGGCAACTGCTCCTGCATGACGTGTACCGCTTCGGTGGACAGTCGCCCCGAGAACTGCTTGACCCGACGGAGCAGCGCGTCGGGCAGCGGTGCCCGCTCGGGACGGGACGGCGGTACCGGGCGTTCCCTGTGAACGCCCGGTACCTGCCCGGTCCGGCGGGGTTGCGGCTCGTCGACCATGGGACGAAAGTACCCGGCGCCCGCGAACCGGCCGGTCACGCCACTCGGACGTGACCGGCGGACGGATCAGGCGACGCCCGGATCCGCCATCGAGACCGGGGCGGCCGTCACGTCGTCGATCTTGTAGGTGCGGGCCGCCTCGACGGCCTTCTCACGATCGATCGCGCCTTCGCGGCCGAGTGCCGAGAGCACCGCGACCACCGTGGACTCGGCGTCGATGTTGAACACGCGGCGGGCGGCGCCACGGGTGTCGGAGAAGCCGAAGCCGTCGGCGCCGAGCACCGTGTAGTCGCCCGGAACCCACTTGCGGATCTGATCGGGCACCGCGCGCATCCAGTCGGACACCGCGACGAACGGACCCGCCGCGTCGTTGAGCACCGACGCGACGTACGGCACCGAGGCTTCCTCACCGGGGTTCAGCAGCGCCTGGCGGTCGCACTCGACGCCGTCGCGGCGCAGCTCGCCCCACGAAGTGACGGACCAGACGTCCGCGGACACTCCCCATTCGTCGGCGAGCATCTTCTGCGCACGCAGCGCCTCGGGCATCATCACGCCCGAGACCAGGATCTGCGCCTTCGGACCCGACTCCGGTCCCCGCTTGTACAGGTAGATGCCCTTGAGAAGGCCCTCGACGTCGAGATCCTCCGGCTCGGCCGGCTGCGAGTACGGCTCGTTGTAGATGGTGATGTAGTAGAAGACGTCCTCACCGCCGAAGCCGTCGACACCCTCCGTGCCGCCGTACATCCGCCGCAGACCGTCGCGGAAGATGTGGGCGATCTCGTAGGAGAACGCCGGGTCGTAGGTGACCGCGGCCGGGTTGGTCGACGCGAGCAGCAGCGAGTGCCCGTCGGCGTGCTGCAGGCCCTCACCGGTCAGCGTGGTGCGACCGGCCGTCGCGCCGAGGGCGAACCCGCGTGCCATCTGGTCGGCCGCCGCCCACAGGCCGTCGCCCGTGCGCTGGAAACCGAACATCGAGTAGAAGATGTACACGGGGATCATCGGCTCGCCCTGCGTTGCGTAGGACGTCCCGACCGCCGTGAACGACGCCGTCGAACCGGCCTCGTTGATGCCCTCGTGCAGGATCTGCCCGACTTCGCTCTCCTTGTAGGCAAGCATCAGATCGGCGTCGACCGAGGTGTACAGCTGACCGTTGCGGTTGTAGATCTTCAGCGACGGGAACCACGAGTCCATACCGAAGGTGCGGGCCTCGTCCGGGATGATCGGCACGATGCGCTTGCCGATCTCCTTGTCGCGCAACAGTTCCTTGAGCACACGGACCGTCGCCATGGTGGTGGCGACCTCCTGCTTGCCCGAACCCTTGCGGACGACGTCGTAGGTCTTCTCCGCGGGCAGCGCCAACGGCTTCGCGGTGGTGCGGCGCTCCGGAAGGAAACCGCCGAGGGCCCGGCGACGCTCGAGCATGTACTGGATCTCGGGCGACTCGAAGCCGGGGTGGTAGTACGGCGGCATCTTCGGATCCTTCTCGAGCTCTTCGTCCGAGATCGGGATCCGCTGGATGTCGCGGAAGTACTTGAGGTCCTCGAGGGTGAGCTTCTTCATCTGGTGGGTCGCGTTGCGGCCCTCGAAGTGCTTACCGAGCGTGTAGCCCTTGATGGTGTGCGCGAGGATCACCGTCGGCTGACCCTTGTGCTCCATCGCCGCCTTGTAGGCCGCGTAGATCTTGCGGTAGTCGTGGCCACCGCGCTTGAGGTTCCAGATCTGCTGGTCGGACAGGTCCTTGACCAGTTCCTTCGTCCGCGGGTCGCGGCCGAAGAAGTGCTCGCGCACGAACGCGCCGTCGTTGGCCTTGTAGGTCTGGTAGTCGCCGTCGGGGGTGGCGTTCATGAGATTGACCAGTGCGCCGTCCTTGTCGGCGTGCAGCAGGGCGTCCCACTCGCGGCCCCACACGACCTTGATGACGTTCCAGCCGGAGCCGCGGAAGAACGACTCCAGCTCCTGGATGATCTTGCCGTTGCCGCGCACCGGGCCGTCGAGACGCTGCAGGTTGCAGTTGACGACGAAGGTCAGGTTGTCGAGACCCTCGGTGGCCGCGACGTGCGCCAGACCGCGCGACTCCGGCTCGTCCATCTCGCCGTCGCCGAGGAACGCCCAGACGTGCTGATCGGAGGTGTCCTTGATGCCCCGGTCGTGCAGGTAGTGATTGAACCGTGCCTGGTAGATCGCGTTCATCGGGCCCAGGCCCATGGACACGGTCGGGAACTCCCAGAAGGTCGGGAGCAGGCGCGGGTGCGGGTACGAGGGCAGGCCGCCGCCGAGCGAGGCGTGGCTGTGCTCCTGACGGAAGCCGTCGAGCTGCTCCGTGCCGATGCGGCCCTCGAGGAAGGCTCGGGCGTAGATACCGGGGGAGGCGTGGCCCTGGATGAAGACCTGATCGCCGCCGCCGGGATGGTCCTTGCCGCGGAAGAAGTGGTTGAAGCCGACCTCGTACAGGGCGGCGGACGACGCGTAGGTGGAGATGTGACCACCGACGCCGACACCCGGGCGCTGCGCGCGGGTGACCATGATCGCCGCGTTCCACCGGATGTACGCGCGGAAGCGACGCTCGACCTCCTCGTCACCGGGGAACCACGGTTCGCTCTCGGTGGGGATGGTGTTGACGTAGTCGGTGGAGGTCAGGGCGGGAAGGGAGACCTTGCGCTCGTTGGCACGCTCGAGCATGCGCAGCAGCAGGTAGCGCGCGCGGGTGGGGCCCGCGGCCTCGAGCATCCCGTCGAACGACTCGAGCCACTCTTCGGTCTCCGCCGGATCGATGTCCGGCAGATAGGAGGCCACACCCTCGCGGATCACCCGGACACGGTTGTCCTTGGTCGATGCCGGCTTGGCCGAGGAATCCGGTCCCGACGCGCCCGGTGCGGCGCCTTCTCGGGAGTCGGATCCGTGGATCAGGTCTGTCAACGTCTGCTCCTCATCGTGGTGGGCGCGTAGGTGGAGCGCCCTCTCCGTCGGCCGGCTCTTGTGGGAGCCGACGCAATCGACATCTGAACATGATGCACCCCTCATCTTCCCCCATCCGCGACGAAGGATCACGCCGTGGCCCGGCCAACAGGACGGATCGGACACGGTGCGAGGCGGTGCAATGGGTCCCTCTGGAAAGATTCTCCCGCTTTTCCCAGCGATTCGGGTTGCGTTGAGGCCCGCAACGATGTTCGCTTTGACCAATTGATCGTCACGCCGGTACGCGGATCCGATTCGCGCACCACAACCCTTAGGAGGAGCCACCGTGGTCGCCGCGGCGGATGCCAAGAACTATGTCTCCAAGCTCGGTATCACTCACGACCACGTGGTGCAGGAACTCGGTTGGGACGAGGACACCGACGACGAGTTGAGAGCTGCGATCGAAGAGGTCACCGGTACGGAGCTGCTCGACGAGGACTCCGACGAGGTCGTCGACGTCGTCCTGCTGTGGTGGCGCGACAGCGACGGCGACCTGGTGGACGCCCTCATGGACGCGATCGGCCCCCTCGCCGACGAGGGCGTCGTGTGGGTGCTCACCCCCAAGACCGGGCGCCCCGATCACGTCGAGCCCAGCGAGATCGCCGAGTCGGCCGCCACAGCCGGCCTCACCCAGACCACGGCCACCAACCTCGGTGACTGGATCGGCAGCCGCCTCGTCCAGCCCAAGGCCGGCCGTCCCCGCCGCTGAACCGGCTCCCGGAACGTAAGGATCCATACGCATGCCGATCGCCGTGGGCGCCGAAGCCCCCGATTTCACTCTCAAGGACCAGAACAACCAGGAGGTGACGCTGTCGAGCTTTCGGGGCAGCAAGAACGTGCTCCTGGTGTTCTACCCCCTCGCCTTCACCGGCGTCTGCCAGGGCGAACTGTGCGCCGTCCGCGACGACCTGCCCACCTTCGAGAACGACGACACCGCCATCCTCGCGGTGTCGGTCGGCCCGTCGCCGAGCCACAAGATCTGGGCAGCCGAGCAGGGCTACACCTTCCCGCTGCTGTCCGACTTCTGGCCGCACGGCGAGGTCGCGCAGGCCTACGGAGTGTTCAACGACAAGTTCGGTTTCGCGAACCGCGGCACGTTCGTCATCGACAAGGACGGCATCGTGCAGTTCGCGGAGGAGAACCAGCCCGGAGAGGCCCGTGACCAGGGAGCTTGGGCCAGAGCGCTCGCCGCGCTAAAGTCCTGATGCGAAGTCGGCGGCACCTGCCGCCGTCTTTCGGGCGTGTAGCTCAGTGGTAGAGCTCTGGTTTTACACACCAGCGGTCGGGGGTTCGAAACCCTCCGCGCCCACAAGTGTTAGAGCAGGTCAGACAGTTTTTCAGGGTTCGGAGTGGGACCGCAGTACCCTCCCAGACCGCAGTGAGACCGCAGCACTTCAGCTCGAGCTTGTTTCGAGGGGGTCGGCCGCGGGTTGGGCGGCCGAAGAATCGTCGGTGCCGTCGTCGACGTCGTCGCCTGAGTCTCCCTCGTCCTGCCCTCCGGTGTCGAGCGCCGTGAAAGCTGCATCCAGTCGGTCTGCTGCCGACGTGAGGTCCTCCTCGAACAGGAACCCGTAGATGTCGAGGGTGATGGACGGCCGCGCGTGCCCTAGTTGGCGCTGCACCACGTAGATGTTCGCGCCCGCTCGGATGGCGGACGCCGCGTAGCAGTGCCGCAAGTCGTGCACGGTAAGCGGACCGAGCCCGGCTTTCCTCACGGCGGGGGAGAACACCCGTTTGGACCAATTGGTGCGGCGGGTGGGCTGTGATGGTCCCGACGCGTCCACGCCGCCCTGCTGGAACACGTAGGCATCTGCCGGGCGATCGGTGGTCAGCGTCTGGAGGCGCTCGGCGAGCGACTTGGGGAATGTGACCGTGCGAGGCTTCCCGGACTTGGGGGAGCCGACGTGCACGTGACCGTCCACCTCGGTAGCGCTGCGGACGATCCGCATGGTGCGCTTTGCGAAGTCGATGTCACCGACCCGCAGGCCGGCGAGTTCACCGAACCGCAGCCCGACCATGCCGAGCGTGAGGATCATGGTCCCGTCCTGCTCCGACCTGTCGTCGGCGATCTGAGTGAGGGTCCGCAGATCGGCGAGCGAGATGATCCGCAGATCCTTGTGTTCGGCGTGCGTGGCCTTGGGCAGGCGGACGTCGGCGGCGGGGTTGCGCAGCAGCCGCCCGTCCCGTGTGGCGATCTTCAGGATCTGGTTGAGGACACCCCAGCACTCGGCAATCGACGATGCGGACTGTCCGCCCTGGCGAAGCTCCGCGACCCACTGCACGATGTCGGCGTGTTCGACGTCGGCGAGGCGTACGGCGCCCCAGCGGGGTTCTACGTGCTTTCTCCAACGGTTCAGGTAGCCGCCGCGCGTCGAGGGCTTCAACTGCTCGATGTGGGCTTTCCAGGTCTCGGCGATGGCGCCCACGGTGATGGACTGCCGGTCGTTGTGGATGAACTCGCCGCGGGTGACGTCGGCGGTCTGCTCGTCGAGCCAACGTTGAGCGTCGGCTTTCTTGGCGAACGATTTGCCGACCTCGCGGCCGTCTCGGGTGACGAAGCGGGCCTGCCAGCGCATGCCCTTGCCGTGCCGCGCGGTGGGGGTGCGTTGTTCGCGGCCGTTGCTGTCGAGGATCGGGTTGCCGTCGGCGTCTCGGAGGATTTGGTGGGAGTACCACCGGTCGACGATGCCGGATCGGACGTTGCGGCGAGTGGGTGTGCGGGTGGGTGATGTGTTGGGTTGTGGTGCGTTCACACGCCCCACAATAGCGCGTCCGACTACTGGTCTGACTGCGGTCGATACAACTAGCAAATAGTGTTTGCGCAGGTAATGGCGTCGGTGACTAGTTCGGCCTGTCTCGAATTAGCGCAAGTGCCCTCTGAGCTGCGGGGTTGTCGGAGCTGGCACTTATTAGCGCAACTTTTTCTGACGGATTGAGTGATGTTGACATCGCTATTCGCCACGGTCTAGAAATATCCGCATCACCCCCTAAACGGAAACGAGACACCACCATGAACACCCCCTCGGCGACCAGCGCGCACCACCGCCTCATCACCGACATCCACCTCATCAACTCCAACACCCCCGACGACGCCCTCGTGAACCTCCACGTCGCCGCCGAATACGTCGGGCACACCGTCCCCTACATGCGGAACATGCGCGCCGACGGCCGCGGCCCTATCAGCCACCTCCGCGCGCGGCGCATCGTCTACCGACTCGGCGACCTCCGCGCCTACAACGACCGGTACGCGCAGGCCACCACCGCAGGTGGCAACTACTAGCCGCAACCCGAGCACCACCCACCAGACCGAGAACCACCCACCAGCACGCCCCGCCACCCACACCGAAGCGGGAAGGAGACCACCACACGCACAGAAGCGAGAAAGAGCGCCGTGACCGACACACAAATGCCGCTGTTCCCCCTCGACAGCGACGACACCGCTCGCCCGGCCTTCCGCGTCGGCGACATCAACCCCACACTCACCGCGGCGCACGCACGCGGCGAGAAAATCGCAGAAGCCTTCCGCGTCGCCACCACAGGATGGACCGACCACGAGACGTACGGCACCGCCGTCGAAGCCCTCACCGCCGCCGGACTGCGCCTCTGCCTCGTCTACCCACCCGACACGCTGCCCGGAAACGAGAAAACCCCCGTATCCCGGCGCCACTGCCTCACCACCGAACAGCAGACCTCGAGCGACTACACCGCCCACGGCCGCAACCTCGACGCCGTCCACCTCGCTACCGACGACCCGCAGCGCATCGCCGAGATGACCGCCGAGTTTCTCCGCCACTACCCCGGATGGACCGTTCCCGCTCTGGTGGACACCCGGAGATGAGCGGTGAGTTCCCCCAAGATAGAGGGAGCGGATTATGGGATCTACTCGTCGGAGCTTCACTGCCGAGTACAAGGCCAACGCGGTAAGTTTGGTCATCGATGATGGCCGTGCGATCGCCGAAGTTGCACGCAGTATCGGCGTTCACGAGATGACGTTGGGGAAATGGGTGAAGAAGACTCGAGACGAGGGAAACGGTGAGTCTGACCGCCCGTTGAATGAGGACGAGCGGGCGGAACTCGAGCGCCTTCGCGAAGAAGTGAAGCACGCCCGGATGGAGGTGGAGTTCGCAAAAAAAGTAGCGACCTGGTTCGCGAAAGACCCGCGGTGAAATTCGCGGCTATCGCGGACTGGGCTGAATCCGATTCATATCCGGTCACGTTCATGTGTGCTCAACTCGGCGTATCGACTTCTGGCTACTACAAGTGGCGCGGCAAGTCGCGCTCAGCTCGAGACCTCCGAGACGACGAGTTAACAGCGCTGATCGAGTACCACTACGAGCACCTCAACGGCCGTCCCGGCGTTCGGCGCATGCGTGCGGAACTCGCCGCCGGCGGCCACCGGGTCTCGCACAAGCGGGTGTGGCGGCTCATGAAGGTCGCAGGTCTGGAAGGCCGCCACCCGAAGGCGTGGAAACGCACCACCGTCGCCGGAGACAGCCCCGTTGGGGCACCTGACCTCATCGGCCGCGACTTCACGGCGGCCGAGGCGAACACCAAATGGTGCGGCGATATTACTTACGTACGGACCTGGAACGGCTGGGCGTACCTGGCCACCGTCATCGATCTGCACTCCCGGATGGTCGTCGGATGGGCCGTGGCCGACCACATGCGAACCGAGCTGGTCACCGACGCACTGGACATGGCCATCGCTCGTCGTCGACCACCCGGAAAAGTCATATTCCACAGCGATCGCGGAACTCAATACACGTCCACCGACTTCGATAAGTACTGCACGAAAAACAATATCCGACGATCATTGGGGCGCACTGGCATTTGTTTCGACAACGCGGTCGCAGAATCATTCTTCGCGAGCTACAAGAAGGAACTCATTCACACGCGCCCGTGGCCCACTCTAAAAGCACTCAAAAAGAGCACATTCACCTGGATTGAGGAGTACTACAATAGGGCCCGACGACATTCCACACTGGGCTATTTGACACCAGCCGAGTTTGAACTAGGATTCAGAGACATATACGAACTCGCCGCTTAATTGCAGTGGCCACTTTAGCGGGAACACTCCAGGAAAACTTCCCAACCTCGGCGTCCACCTGCACCCGTCCCGGCTCATCGTCGCCGACTACGACACCCCCACCCAGACCGCCGCGTTCGACAACGCCCGCCGGTTCGGAGACCGCGACGCCCACGCTGACCATCCCGGCCCCACCGTCACCACACCCGGCAAACGCGACGACAGCGGGGCATGGACACACTCGGACGGCGGGCACAGCTACTACGTCCTGCCCGACGGCGTCGACGGAGACAACGCCGACGTCCCCATCAACGGCAGTACCGAAAAGTGGGCGATCCTCGGCGGCCCCGGCAAATACGTGATGCTGCCCGGCTCACGACGCACCGAAGGCCCCTACGAATACACCGGCGCCCCCATCGACGTCGCCGGTCCGTGGATTACCCGCAAACTCGTACGCCCCACCCGCAGCGCACGCAGCACCGGAGCGCGCGGCGCACGCACAGCCTCCCCGACGACGTCCGGCGGCGGGGGAGACACACCCCTCGACCATTGGAGCCGCGCGCACCCCTGGCACGAACTGCTCACCGCCGACGGATGGACCGACACCGGACCGAGCGGATGCGGCCCCCACTGCACCCAATGGCAACACCCCGACGCCTCCTCGCCGCGCTCCGCCATCACCCACGGCGACGGCTGCACAGAGGGATACACCCCCGGCGACGACGGCGCATACCCCCTCTACATGTTCAGCGGCTCCCACCCCACCCTCGAAGCAGGCCGCGCCTACACCCGCGCGCAATACGCACTCACCGCCCGCTACGGGGGCGATTGGGCGACGTTCCACCGGGAAGAGGACACCGCCAGCTACGAAAACACCGGCCTCGCCGAGCTCACCGATTTCAGCCTCGAGGACTTCATGGCCCACCTCAGCGACCCCGCGGACACCGAACCGCAGGAGACTCCGGCTGCCGAGCCAGTGACTGCTTCCACGGTAAGCACCCCGGCGACCACCACGCCCACCACAACCTCATCGGTTGGACTTCTCGCAGGCATGACCGAAGGCGACTTCTGGGCCTCCCGCGACGTCCTCACGCACATCTACCGGTTCGCACTCGCCCGCTACGCCAGCCCTTGGGCCGTCCTCGGCGTCGTCCTCGTCCGAACCCTCTCCCGAGTCGCCTACAACGTGCAGATCCCGCCCATCGTCGGCGGTCGCGCCTCCCTCAACCTGTTCGTCGCCCTCGTCGGAGACAGCGGCACAGGCAAAGGTGCAGCCACCGCCACGGCACGCGACGCCGTGACACTCCCCGGCGCCGAAATCGAACCCCATACCCCTGGCAGCGGTGAAGGCTTCGCACGCCTCCTCGGCCACTGGACCAAAGGAACCAAATCGACCCCTGCCGAACTCATCCGCGAGTACAGCGCCATCATCGACCTCCCCGAAATCGACACACTCGCCGCCATCAGCGCGCGCGGCGGGTCCACCTATCTCTCCGAATTCCGGAAGGCATACAGCGGTGAAGCTCTCGGACGACGCAACAACTCCGACGACCGATCCGTCATCATCCCTAGCCACACCTACCGCCTCGGCGCCATCGTCGGCGTCCAACCCAACCGGTCCGCTGTACTCCTCGACGACGCAGACGGGGGCACCCCCCAACGCTTCCTGTGGCTGCCTGCCCAGTACGCCGTACCGCGCCACCCCGACCCTGCACCACCCGCCTGGCCGGACCCCATCAACCCCGTCCTCACCGCGTACCTGGACCCGGTGAAACTTCACACCGGCAACCCCGTCCACGAACTCGTACTGCCGGCCGTCGCGGTCGAACACACACGCGACATCCGCTGGCGACGCATGAATCGCGAGACCGGCAAAGACCTCGACGCACACGCCAACCTCACACGATTGAAAGTCACCGCGGCGCTCGCCATCCTCGACGGCCGCATCAACCCCACCGACGACGACTGGGACCTCGCCGCCGCCGTCCTCGCCAAATCCGACGCCACCCGCGAAGAGTGCACCAAAGCGATGCAGCAAGTCGCCCACGAAGCCAACATCAACCGCGGTAAAGCGGCAGGCATCCACGCCGTCGCACAGAACGCCATCATCGAGAAAGCTGCCACAGCGCGCGTCTCCACCAACCTCACACGGCACCTCGACGACGGCGAATGGCACTCCGCATCCGAACTCCGACGGCGCATCAAACACAGCGACAGGTCTTACGTCGGCGACGTCCTCGAACAGCTCCGCGCGCTCGGTCAGATCGAAGTGCGCGACCACCCCACACGCCCCGGCGAGCAGGTGCGCAGAACGCCCCCGAAATGACACTCACCGTGGGTGTACGCCGACGCTCCGCTGTGGGGTGTACCCGTGTACCAAGTACACCCCACGGCCGCTAGCACGCCCTTATATAAACAAATTTCTATCTATTTTCCCCTGGTCAGAGCGTTTTCGGTCGGCGGCGAATTCGAGGGTGGGGTGTACCAGGTACACGGGTACACCCCGGACGCTCGCCCTCAGGAACACCCCACGGTGAATCCATAATCCACCGCCGTTGACGCCGCCCGATTCAAATCTGGTTACCACCGCTAACGAACATGAAAGGCGCCACCATGAGCCCCGCCCCGCAGCGACCCATCCACCCCGTCATCGCCGCGCTCACCCCCGCCGAGCACGCCGCGTTCCTCCGCCGCTTCCACTCGAAAGTGCAGCCGAACCCCGACACCGGATGCCACGAATGGACAGCCGCCGCCTGCCACCTTGGCTACGGACGATTCGGCATCAACAACCGCCCCTACCTCGCCCACCGCATCGCTTGGACACTCGCGCACGGCAAAGACATCCCCGACGGCCTACAAATCGACCACCGATGCCGCAACCCCCGCTGCGTCAACCCCGACCACCTCGACGCCGTCACCCCCCGTGACAACACCCTCGCCAGCAACTCCCCCTCGGCGCTGAACGCCGCCAAACTCGCCTGCGACCGCGGACACCTCCTCATCGGCCACAACCTCATGACCGGGCCTACAGGCAAACGCCGCTGCCGCATCTGCACCAACGCCAACACGCGCCGCTACCAAGCCAGACGCCGCCTCGCCACCGAAGTAGCCGCCTACAACGCCGCCGTAGCGCGCGGCGAAACTCCCGCCCCCATTGGACCGTTCCCGCTCTGGTGGACACCCGGAGATGAGCGGTGAGTTCCCCCAAGATAGAGGGAGCGGATTATGGGATCTACTCGTCGGAGCTTCACTGCCGAGTACAAGGCCAACGCGGTAAGTTTGGTCATCGATGATGGCCGTGCGATCGCCGAAGTTGCACGCAGTATCGGCGTTCACGAGATGACGTTGGGGAAATGGGTGAAGAAGACTCGAGACGAGGGAAACGGTGAGTCTGACCGCCCGTTGAATGAGGACGAGCGGGCGGAACTCGAGCGCCTTCGCGAAGAAGTGAAGCACGCCCGGATGGAGGTGGAGTTCGCAAAAAAAGTAGCGACCTGGTTCGCGAAAGACCCGCGGTGAAATTCGCGGCTATCGCGGACTGGGCTGAATCCGATTCATATCCGGTCACGTTCATGTGTGCTCAACTCGGCGTATCGACTTCTGGCTACTACAAGTGGCGCGGCAAGTCGCGCTCAGCTCGAGACCTCCGAGACGACGAGTTAACAGCGCTGATCGAGTACCACTACGAGCACCTCAACGGCCGTCCCGGCGTTCGGCGCATGCGTGCGGAACTCGCCGCCGGCGGCCACCGGGTCTCGCACAAGCGGGTGTGGCGGCTCATGAAGGTCGCAGGTCTGGAAGGCCGCCACCCGAAGGCGTGGAAACGCACCACCGTCGCCGGAGACAGCCCCGTTGGGGCACCTGACCTCATCGGCCGCGACTTCACGGCGGCCGAGGCGAACACCAAATGGTGCGGCGATATTACTTACGTACGGACCTGGAACGGCTGGGCGTACCTGGCCACCGTCATCGATCTGCACTCCCGGATGGTCGTCGGATGGGCCGTGGCCGACCACATGCGAACCGAGCTGGTCACCGACGCACTGGACATGGCCATCGCTCGTCGTCGACCACCCGGAAAAGTCATATTCCACAGCGATCGCGGAACTCAATACACGTCCACCGACTTCGATAAGTACTGCACGAAAAACAATATCCGACGATCATTGGGGCGCACTGGCATTTGTTTCGACAACGCGGTCGCAGAATCATTCTTCGCGAGCTACAAGAAGGAACTCATTCACACGCGCCCGTGGCCCACTCTAAAAGCACTCAAAAAGAGCACATTCACCTGGATTGAGGAGTACTACAATAGGGCCCGACGACATTCCACACTGGGCTATTTGACACCAGCCGAGTTTGAACTAGGATTCAGAGACATATACGAACTCGCCGCTTAATTGCAGTGGCCACTTTAGCGGGAACACTCCACATCCGCATCCACATACGGCAGCGAGAAACCTCTACACACCCCAACCCGTAGAGCGCTCCCGCAACGCCCGCCTACGAGTCGCACAGCGCCAGAAGGGACCACACCGTGCGCATCATCGACGAACACCAGTCCCCGGATGCACGCGCAAACCAACAGCGCATCCACGACGTCCTCGCCGACGGGAAGTGGCACAGCCCCGCCGAGATCCGCCGCCACCTGCCGCACCTCACCAACCGAGAAGTCGGCAATATCCTCGCCGGTGGTGCCCAGAAACGCCCACCCTTATGGCAACGCGCCAACCTCGGCGATCGCAGCATGTACGCCGCACTCCCTCCGGAACCACCACGCCACAGGCAACGGCGTCACCCGAAGTGGCCTCCGATGAACCTGCGGATACTGCCCGAGGAAATCCACCGCCGCGCTCAACAGGTAGCCCCGCGTCATCTCAGTGACCGCACGCGCGACAAATGGGAACGCATGCAAGCTGCAGACCCCCACTTCACCCCACCGCTCCCGCTGGACACGCCACCGCCCCCGACGCCCCCTCCACCCCTCCGGCTGCCACCGCCTATCCCGCGCACCGCTACGGCAAGGCAGGGTGGCCGACGCACTCGAGCCGCACGACGCGCGCGGCACTACCGCAAACAGGCAGACCGTAACCGCCGCACCCGCACCGGCGACAGCGACGAACGCAGCGGTGACGGCCACGAACGCCCGGACGTCGCCTAACTTCGGGTTAAAGGCCGAGCGCGCGCCCCTGAGGACGCTCGGTAACCGGTGTGAATACCCCAGCGCCACAGCAAAGTTGCGCTAGATCGCGTCACACCCCAGACATACACCCACGCCGCCCACGCCGTGCCCCACGTAGCGGGCAGTGTCGAAAGTAGTTGTGCTAGTCGCGGACACACGCAGCATTACCGCAGCTCACGACCATTGGACCCGTGCGGGTCACATGGTCACCCTCGGCTCCGGGGCGGAACGCGAAGTCACCGACTGGCACCTCACCCGCTATGCGGCGTACCTCGTCGCCATGAACGGTGACCCGACCAAACCGGAGATCGCGACATGACCAGCCAGTTTGCCGCCGTCGGCACTCTGGTTGACCTTTTCCTGTGACCCCAGGAAAAGCCCGCCGGACGATCTCGCGCCGACGTCATCGTTGGTGAAGAGAAAATTTGGCGGTCGAATCCGGGTTATGTAGGAAAAAATCCGGTACAGATGCGAGTTTGCTGTAGATTACGCGCGCGCACGCCGTTATCGTGCGGGCTATGCCGAGAGCCCCCAGAGCCGAGCGCCGCCCGCTCATGTCCAAGGTGCCGCGCGTTGCCGGCGGCTACCTCTCACCCCCGCTGCCCGACAACCACGTCCTCGTGTGGCTCGCCCGAGCCGCCGCCTCTCGCACCGGATTCACCGCAGGACACCACCAGGTCCTCACCGACCCCACCCTCGCCAAGTTTCGGGACACCCTCGAGCGCCTGCACCGCAATGCGCGCGGCATCCACGCCAAACACGACGCCCCCGCAGACGACCGCCTCGCCTGGCTCATCGACGCCGCCCTCGTCGACCTCACCGACCTGTGCACCCCGCAGGAACGCCGCCGCCTCACCGTCAACCGCTACCTCTGAACAGGCAGGACACGACATGACCACTACGCAGAACGCCCGCTACGACGCCACCGAAGCCGCGAGCATCCTCACCGCACTGCTCACCGAATCCGGCATCGACGCACCCACGGTGACCAAAGTCCGCGACGAAATCAACGACATCGCCACTCAACGCAACGCGGCTCTCGCCGAGCTCGCCGACGCGCTCCGGCCCACCGACGTCGACACCCTCGCCGAAGCCATCGCCAACGGCGACCGCGCCGTCATGCAGACCATCGCCCGCGCCCTCACCCGCAAAGACGAGAAGGATTACAAGCGGCTGGTCAACCGCGTGTCCTGGATCTACGACCGCCGCGCACACGAGCGACTCCGCAAACTCGGAGACCACCTCATCACCGAGCTTCTCGCCCCCTGGATGGACCGCACCATCGCCGAGCTGGCGCCGCACGCCTCCGTGGTCGTTGAACACGGACACCGCTCCGCGCGCCTCGAATTCGATCCTCACCAGCCTTCGTACGACGAAGCTGAGCGTCTCACCGCTCAGGCACACGCGATCTGGCGGCACGCTGCAAGTCTCCGCGGTCGGGGAGTGCTGTCCGATCTGCAAGAGCAGTCGGACCCCCGCTGGCTCGCGTTCGGGGCACCGCATCGACTCGCGGACGAGAGCAAGGCGCACCGGGAGGTGTGGTGGCTGGCCTACGCCGTGACCAATGGTGCAATGCCGGGCGTCTACCCGAGCTCCACCGCGGAAGCGCGGCGACGAGCAGTGCCTGCTTAATACGGCGGATCTTCTAGGTGACGCACTGCTCTCCACTGACCGGGCAGATGAACGCGTCGTACAGCTGAGTGCACGTCTTCAGTAGCGCAGCGTGATCAGGCCAGTCCCAGCGGAGCCAACGCGCGACGCACAGAACCGTGACAGACGCGGCTCCGGCGGCTTTCGCGGCTATCGCAGCGGACTGAGCTTTCGCGCCAGTTGCCCAAGTGTCATCCACGATGAGGACATTTGAACCCTCAACTCTGTCGAGGTACTCCGGGGCAACGCTAAACCTATCGGGGACGACTTCCCGGTTCGCCGATGCCTCAGGGTTGACCGTGAGCAGGAATCGAGATGCAATCTCTGCTTCGGTTGCGACCGCCTTAGCTATGTTCACAACCGGGTGGCTGACTCCAGGCCGCTTGGCCGATGGTACAAAAGTCACAGAGTCCCACGTGACACCCACCGCCGACTGGATGCAGGACCCGTGGAGGTCGATTGCAACCCCCGCAGTCAAACAAAGATTGTCGCGACACTTTGCCACCGGCAGCTCGTACTTATATGCCTGCACGTCATGCGCCGACTGGTGCTTGTGCCCCGGATGCTGACCCTGCGCATAGAAAAGAACGACGACTCTATCCGCGAGTCGGTTTCCGAACGTATGACGTTGACTAGCGCAAGGGGCGCAGAGCTCATTCTTCGCCGGACCGCTGCAGACTCCGCAGACCCCCATCGCTCCGGGTGGATATGCGTTTCTGTAGAAGGCGCCGACGCGAGTTCTCATCAGGTTCCGCCAGTACTCGGGGGAACCTGTAACGAGCTCTACCATCCGCTCCCTGCCAGAATGCTCTCGACCGCTGCGTCCGCCTCGATTACTTCACCGATCTGCTCTATGGCCTCGTTGACGTCGTTCGCCACATAAACGCCTGGTTCTCCGATCAAGCGCCTCGCCCAATTTGTAGCCTCCACCACACGGCACGACAGGATGACCGCTCGTCCGTGGTTGACGGCTTCTCGGGCCTGAATGCGGGTACCGCTCACCTCCGTCGCTTCTACGATCACCGTGGCGAGCCCGTATGCGCTCATCACCGCGTTGCGCGCTGGAAACGACCATTTGGTTGGTGAGAAGTCCGGCATAAATTGCGAGAGAAGCATTCCATCCTTCGCGATCTCTTGCTGAAGGTCACGATTGTTGGCCGGGTATGAACGCTCGATGCCATTGCCGAGAACAGCAACTGTGCGCCCGCCCGCACGTAGCGCAGCTTCGTGTGCAACTGTGTCGATGCCCTCTGCCAAGCCGGCCACGACCGTCACGTCAAATTCGGCCAACTGGCGTGCCAATCCATCGGCGAATCGGACCCCTTCCGGTGACGCCCGCCGAGACCCAACTACCGATACCGCCACCTCTCGTGGAACCCGCCTTCCCTGAGTGAACACAATTGGCGGCATCTGATGCACGGACCTGAGTTGCTCGGGATACGAGTCGTCCATGAACGTATGGAAGTCGAACGGCGCATTGCGCCACTTAGTAACGTCTGCTCGCGCGCGTTCAAGCACGGCGTCTTCGTCACCGCCAAGTAGCGCAGCCGGATAGCGTGCATGCCATACATCGCGCGCACTTCCGTTTGTCGCAACTGCATCAGCGACATCTGACCAGCGAGCTCCCTTGGGCTGCATCCTCAGCAGCGCGAGCAGTGCAGCACGTTCCTCGTCATCCCAAGCCTTCGCGGTGGCGGAGTATGGCTCGTGAGGCCACAGCTCGCGTCCGTAAAGCCCCATCTCAACACCTCCCAACTCTCGCGTATCGAACACGTATTCGATTCTGTCAGGCGGTACCGACAACTGCCAAGGTCCCGGCGTTGTCCGCCGGTTGCCTGCAGCGCCAGCTTCCGTCTCAGCAGGACTCGGACGCACCTTACCGTGCAGCATCTAGCCGATAAGGCGGATGTGTTATGCGTGCTGCCAGCTTGGCATGGACGCGTGGAGCGCAGAATGGCTAGCTCTGCACGAGCACGAACGTACCGCCACCCCGCCACCCCCCCCTGAGCTTCTCTGATGGTGTTGTCCCGTGCCTCTGGGAACGATCCACGCGCGCCTGTACGCGCGTGTAGGCGCCCGCGAGTACGCGCGTCGTTAAGGTTCACATAGACCGCAATGAGACCGCAGTACCGGACTACATCGAACTCGACACAGGTGATCGTGGCACACAGTTGGAGGGCCAAAAATAGCCCTCCAACTGGGCATCCATCTATCGGAGTGTGAATCCGCCTGAATCCAGCAAATCGCGAGACCGCACGTTTTACACACCAGCGGTCGGGGGTTCGAAACCCTCCGCGCCCACCATCCCATGTGCGATTCCGGTGGATCGAGCCCCGCTCAGCGGGGTCGGATCCACCCGGATCTAATGTCCCGTATTCACTGCCGCGACGAGCGTCGGCAGATCGTCGGCGACGACGATCATGAGCGGCCGTTCCTTCGCGCTGCCGCTGTGCGTGACGATCAACGCCGTCGGCGGCAGTTGCCCGCCCGCGGGCGGGGACAGCTTCTTGATCGCCTGCGGCACCGTGATGGTGCGGGGCAGGTGCGCGGCCCGCTCGTGCGGTTCGGCGAACTCCAGGGCCGCTCCGACGGTCTCGCCCTCGACGATCTCGTCTGTCGCGAGACGATGCGCGAGCCAGCGGGCGATGCAGTTCGTCGTCAGCAGCCCGAGATAGGTGTCTTCCTCGTAGATCGGGAACTGCGAGTAGTCGTGGCGTCGGATCTCGTCGAGCACCCGATTCAGTGGTGTGTCCGTCTCGAACACGGCGGGTGCCCGCCTCGGCAGGACCTGCAACACCTTCGGCGGATCGATGATCCTGTCGCGCAGTCTCTCGATCGCCTCGACGACCTCCGGGACCGGATCGGCAACCGGCTTGCCCCCGTAGTAGTCCTGGTGCACGAGCGCGTTGCGCAGGTCCGCGAAGGCCCGGAGCGCGGGCAGATCGACTTGTGTGTGATGGCGCCGTGCGTACTCCTTGGCCATCCGGACGAAGCTCATGTGCTCCTCGTCCGTCTGCAGTTGCCACTTGAAGTGGTTCTCGATGGCCGTGAAGGCGGACAGGAACCGGATCGCGCCGCTCACCTCGTCCATCTCGTCTCCTTCGTGCGGAAGGGAGTCGTGGGGGGTCAGTCGCGCGGTTCCGCCGCGGTGCGGTAGGCGACGTTCAGCAACTCCACGAAGTGGTCGTCGAGTTCGTCGACCGACGAGACACTCAGCCGGTGCGTCGTCACCGTCCCCTTCTTCGGGAACGCCTCACGCAGCGTCGCGTGGTGGATGCGCCGCGGCAGATCCAGAGCCACCTCGAGACGCGAGGCGTAGACGAACGCCGCCGCGAACGGGCGGCCCCGCGACCACGAGATCTCCGACGCGTGAACGTGCTCGGTGACGTCGCCGCCGAGGTCGAGGATCATCGCGCGCACGTGCCGGAACACATCGACGGCGGCCGGATCCTTGTCGGCCAGGTAGTCGTCGATGGTCGCGTACATCGGGAGCTCCTCGAATCGGGGCAGAGTGGTCGGCTCGGTCACCGCGGCCGGCCGTATCGATCGGCGAGCTTCTCGCTCGCGGTGCGCGGTGCCGCTTCCGCCGGGGCCTCGGCTGCGTCACCACCGTCTTGCGAACCCTTGGACTTCCTACGCTCCCGCAGCTCGGCCCACACGAAATAGCCCAGACCCAGCGGAGCCATGATCCCGAACGCCAGCCACTGCAGGCCGTACGACAGGTACGGGCCCGAATCGAGCTGGGGGAGCGGGATCACGCCGAGACCGCCGGGCTGGTCGGCGTCGAGCTGCAGGTAGACGTCCTCGAGATCGAGACCGGTGACGGATGCGACCTGCGGGGCGTCGATGAAGTACACCTGCTGGTAGCCGTCGTCGACGAAGGGGGCTTTGTCCTCGACCGTTCCCTCGGACATCCGGATGCGCGCGTCGAGCGTGACGGGGCCGGACGGCGCGGGCGGGATCTCGGGGATCTCGGTGCCGCGGACCGGCCGCACGTACCCGCGGTTGACGAGGATCGTTCCGCCGGAATCGAGTGCGAACGGAGTCAGCACCTCGTAGGCCGGCTGCGACTCGACGCTGCGCAACCGCACGAGCACGTCCGACTCGGGCAGATAGGAGCCCTGCGCGAGCGCACGGCGCCACTCGTCCTCGATGGTCGGACCGTCGCCGCCCAGTAGGTCACCGACGGGAACCGGATCCTGTGCCATCGACGCAGCGATGCGACCGTTGCGGTCCTCGGTGCTCGTGTTCTTGCCCAGCTGCCACGGCGCGAGGACCGTGAAGCACGCGTAGGCGAAGCCGACGACCACCAGTGCCAGGACCAACCAGCCGGGGCGTAGGAGAAATGTCAATCGGCGCACAGATCCACGGTAGCCGGTGAGGTGCGTCTCACTGCTGCCGCACCCGCTCGAGCAGGCCCGGAACGGCGGTTTCGATCTGTTCGCGGACCTGCTCGAACTCGTCGAGAGAGCCGTAGTACGGATCGGGCACGGAATCGTCGCCGGCGTCGGGATCGAACGAACGCAGCAGCACACGGCGATCGGACGGGACACCGAGCTGCGCCAGCGCCCGCTCGTGAGTGGTGGTCATGGCGACGACGAGGTCGGCCGCCAGGTGCTCGGCACCGAGCTTCGCCGCGCAGTGACCGGTGGGATAACCGTGCCGCTGCAGCACCGCATCGGTGCGCGGATCCGCCTCGGACCCGACGTGCCAGCCGTGCGTGCCGGCGCTGCTCACCCGGACGCGCTCGTCGAGTCCTTCCCGGCGCAGGTGTTCGGCGAAGATCTTCTCGGCCATCGGCGACCGGCAGATGTTGCCGGTGCACACGAAGGTCACGTGGAAGCGGTCGTCAGCGTCCACCCGTGAGCACCTCCCGCAGTTCTTCGACCGAGGCGGTCGTCCGCGCCGCCGCACGACCCTCGGTCTCGGTCCCGTAACCCCACTCGACGAAGACCGTGGGGATGCCGAACCGGCCCGCACCGTGGATGTCGTGCTCGCGGTCGCCCACCATCACCACGCCGGTCGTGCCGCCGGCCTCGGCATCCTGCGGATCGATCCCGAGAGCGGCGAGGCTGTGCGCGACGACCTCCCACTTGTGCCGCCGGGCGCCGTCGTCGCTCGCACCCCCGATGAACTCGAAGTATCCGGTCAGACCGAAGTGGTCGAGGATCCGTTCGGCGAACGTCTGGGACTTCGACGTCGCCACCGCCAGGCGGCTACCTGCCTCACGGACGGCCTCGAGCACTGCTTCGATGCCGTCGAAGACGGCGTTCTCCGCCCAGCCGGTGGCGGAGTAGTAGTCCCGGTAGGCCGCGAGTCCCGCAGCGACCTGCTCCTCGTCGAGCCCGAGATTCTGCAGGGTGTCGCGCATGGGCGGTCCGAGCAGCCACTGCAGGTCGCCGTCCGGTGCCTCGAAGCCGGTCGTCTCGGCGGCGTGGAGGAACCCGTTGATCACCCCGGTCGCGGAATCGGTGAGCGTGCCGTCCAGATCGAAGAGGACGACGGGAGCAGGGAGCACGAGCGGCTGGGTGGCAGCGAGAACGGTCACCGGGCCATTCTCCCCGTTCGTTCGGTCTTCCGCCGCGTAGGGTCGTGCGCGTAGGAGAGAGCGGATCGGCTGGAGGTGGACGTGACGGCGGCGACGCTGCGTGAGGTGATCGACGTTCTGGAGACGGCCTACCCGCCGTCGCTGGCGGAGAGCTGGGACTCGGTGGGACTCGTCGCCGGCGACCCCGACGAGCCGGTGCGCAAGGTGCTGCTCGCCGTCGACGCGACCGCGGCTGTCGTCGACGAGGCGATCGAATGGGGCGCGCAACTGCTGCTGGTGCACCACCCGCTGCTGCTGCGCGGAGTCGACACGGTGGGCGCGCACACCCCCAAGGGCGCGCTGATCCACCGCCTCATCCGCGGCGGCTGCGCTCTGTTCACCGCGCACACCAACGCCGACCGTGCGAACCCCGGTGTCTCGGACGCCCTCGCCGGGGCGCTGGGCCTGACCGGCCTGCGACCGCTCGAGGCCAAGCCCGAACCCGCGACCGACAAGTGGGTCGTGATGGTGCCGTCCGACGCCGCCGACACGGTGCGCGCGGGACTGTTCGCAGCGGGCGCGGGTGCCCTCGGCAACTACCGCGAATGCTGCTGGTCGACCACGGGCACCGGCCAGTTCCGCCCGGTCGACGGCGCGGACCCGGCCGTCGGCTCGGTCGGCGACCTCGAACGCGTCCCCGAGGACCGGATCGAGGTCATCGCGCCGCGCCGGTCGCGCGCGGCGGTACTCGCGGCCCTGCGCGACGCGCACCCGTACGAGGAACCGGCCTTCGACATCATCGAACTCGCCGACCTGCCGAGCGATCGCGGGCTCGGCCGGGTGGGGGAGCTGCCGCAGACCCGCACGTTGCGCGAGTTCACCGCCGACGTCGCCGCCGCGCTGCCGGCCACCGAATGGGGTGTGCGCGGTGCGGGCGACCCCGACCGGCCGGTGCGGACCGTGGCGGTGTGCGGCGGATCCGGTGATTCTTTCCTCGGGCTCGCCACCGCGCAGGGGGTCGACGTCTACGTCACCGCCGACCTGCGGCACCATCCCGCCGACGAGCATCTGCGCGCCGGGGGTCCCGCGCTGGTGGACGTCGCGCACTGGGCGAGCGAGTACCCGTGGTGCGCGCAGGCCCGCGACGTCCTCGATAGGGCGTTCGCCGATCGGGACGGCTGGCAGGCGCGGGTCAGCGAGTTGCGCACCGATCCCTGGACGACCGCGGCGGGCGCGGTACGGTAATCAGCTACGACACGTCCCGCGTGGCCGCCGACTCCCGGTCCACCGACACACCATCGAAAGCAGGAACCACCCGAGTGAACGTCGAACCCACCGTGCAGGCCAAGCTGCTGTCCCTCGCCGCCGTGGACGCAGAGCTGAACCGCCTCGCGCATCGCCGTCGGACACTGCCCGAACAGCAGGAGGTGGACCGCTTGCAGACCGAGCGCAACGCGCGCAAGGACGCCGCGGTGGCCGTCGAGATCATCCTCGACGACCTCGACCGGGACATCCGGAAGCTCGAGGGCGAGATCGAGGCCGTGCGCATGCGCGCCGACCGCGACCGGTCGATGCTCCAGAGCGGCTCGGTGGGATCGAAGCAGCTCACCGAACTGCAGCACGAGCTCACCAGCCTCGAGCGTCGCCAGGCGGCACTCGAGGACGATCTGCTCGAGGTCATGGAGCGTCGTGAGGCGTCGAAGGCCGACCACGACCACGCCGGTGCGCGGGTCTCGCAGGTCGACGACCAGCTCGGCGACGCCGTCCGGGCCCGCGACGAGGCGCTCGCCGACATCGAGGTGGCCGAGCAGCGGTGCCGCAGCGACCGCGAGGCACTGCTCGCCGTCTTTCCTACGGAACTGGTGACGCTCTACGAGAAGCAGCGCGAGAAGTCCGGCATCGGCGCCGCACTGCTGCAGGCCCGCCGCTGCGGCGCGTGCCGTCTCGAACTGGACCGCGGTGAGATCGCCCGGATCGCCGCCGCACCTGCCGATCTGCTCGTCCGGTGCCCGGAGTGCGACGCGATCCTGGTTCGCACCAAGGAATCCGGACTGTGACGACGGTCGTCGTCGAAGCGGACGGTGGTTCTCGCGGGAATCCCGGACCGGCCGGTTACGGTGCCGTGGTCTTCGATGCCGACCATCGGACCGTCCTCGCCGAACGCCAGGCGAGCATCGGGCGCGCGACGAACAACGTCGCCGAGTACAAGGGTCTGATCGCCGGTCTCACGGCCGCCGCCGAGCTCGGCGCCGACGAGGTGCACGTCCGCATGGATTCCAAGCTCGTCGTCGAGCAGATGAGCGGACGGTGGCAGGTCAAACATGCCGACATGATCCCGCTGGCCGCGCAGGCACGTGAGCTCGCCGGCCGGTTCCGCAGTGTCGACTTCACGTGGATCCCGCGTGCGGAGAACGCCCACGCCGACCGGCTGGCCAACGCCGCGATGGACGCGGCGGCCGAAGCGCTGCTGGACGTCGCGTCCGACACTGTGACGCGTCCCGTGGCGCCGTCGAATGCGGGGACCGAGAACGTCGCCACCCCGCCGGCCGTGCCGGTGCCCGACCCGGCAGTTCCCGCTTCGCCCGGCTGGACCGGTGCGGTCGGGTCACCGACCCGTCTTCTGCTGCTGCGTCACGGGCAGACCTCGCTGTCGGTCGAGCGTCGCTACTCGGGGCGGGGCAACCCGGAGCTGACCGAACTCGGTCGCGACCAGGCGGTCGCCGCGGCCCGGCGACTCGGTGCCCGCGGCGGGATCACCGCCGTGCTGGCGTCACCGCTGGGGCGAGCGCGGGAGACGGCCGCTGCGGCCGCCGACGCCCTCGATCTCCCGGTGACGGTGCACGACGGGCTGATCGAGACGGATTTCGGCGACTGGGAGGGTCTCACCTTCGCCGAGGCCGCGCGTCGCGATCCCGAACTGCACCGCCGCTGGCTCGGCGACACCTCCGTGCGACCCCCGAACGGCGAGAGCTTCGACGAGGTCGCCAAGCGGATCGCCTCGGTGCGCGACGACCTGCTGACCGACTACGCCGGCTCGACCGTGCTGGTCGTCTCGCACGTCACGCCCATCAAGACGTTCCTGCAGATGGCGCTCGAGTCCGGCCCGTCGCTGCTGTACCGCCTGCACCTGGATCTCGCGTCGCTCAGCATCGCCGAGTTCTACGCGGACGGCGGCTCGTCCGTGCGGCTCGTCAACGACACCTCGCACCTGTGAACCCGTAGCGGTCGCGAAACGACAAGTGGCCGCGCAGACATGTCGGGGGGTTGCCTGCGCGGCCACTCATCAGGTCTATCTGTCGGCCGACTGAGGGTGTTACACGGTCCCGAGAAATTCTTCCGGCGGGATGTCGGGCGGTGCAGTCGGACTGGGATTCCCGGCCGGAGAACCGCTGATCGAGCCAGTCGAGGCCTTCGACGACGGCCGGGAACATGCCGATCAGATGGCCCGTCCCGGTCTTCGTCAGAACGGGTCCGACGTCGTAGCGGCGGTAGGTGACGTCGGCGCCGGCCGAGCACCACTCGTCGACCATGGGGTCGACCCCTTGGACGAGCACGAGGTCGTCGCCCGTGCTCTGCGCCACGAAGACCGGCATTGCCGGGGCGCGGTTGCTGAGTTGCTGCTCGGCGACCAGCGACGCCCACGGCTCGTCGCCGAGATGAAACCGTCGACGACCCAACCGATCCCGCCGGAGAGCAGGGATCCGTCGCCGGCTACGGCGAGGTCGCCCAGGTCGGCGGGCGGTGAACCGGCCACGGCGCCGACCACCGACAGTTCGGGGCGTACGTCGCGGCGAGTTCGGCGGCCGAGGCGGATACCATGCCGCCCTGCGAATATCCCCAGAACGCGATCGGGCCGTCGGGGTCGAGACCGCTCGGTACATCAAGCGGGTGACGGCCGCGTCGAGGACGGTTGGGGTTTTCGGGACGACGGCGGCGACCGACGATGCGGTGCGCAGGACGTCGCCGAGCGGCGCCGTCTCGAAGGCCGGAGGGGACGTGTAGAAGTCGGTATCGGACTCGGCGGTCTCCACCGTCGGTGTGGTCGCGAGGAGTGCAGCCGCGGCGATCGAGGCGAATGCTCCGGTGCGTCTGCGCATCCTGGACCTTCCGGCGGGCCGAATGTCGAGGAGGGACGCTACCTGCAGTCTGTACGCAGGTGCGATGGCCGGCGACGTGCCCTGTCAGGCCAGTCGACGCAGCGTGTTGAGGTTCCGGACGGTCGTCGTCGCCTTGTTCCGGGCCGAACCCGACTGTTTCCCCACGGCACTGTCGAGCGTCGAGCCCTTCACGACCTGCCAGTAGAGGACCCTCTTGCCTACCTCGATGCACTCGAGATTCGGATCGAGATCGTCCGACAGGGTGGCCAGCGATTCGAGTACGGCGGGATCGGAGACGAACACGACGTACGAATGCCGGTCGGCGCGTGCGTCGTCGAAGGGATACGCCTCGACGACCCGCGCGAGATACGACTGCTCGACGACGAAGGTGTAGGCCTCGTAACCGAACCGCTCGGTGAGTGCGGCCTCGATCCGGGCCTTCGCGGTGGCGGGGTCGTCCTCGGAGTCGAAGAGCACGTTGCCGGACGCGAGTACGGTGCGGACGTTCTCGAAGCCGAGGCCGACGAAGACCTTCTTCAGATCGGCCATCCGGATGCGGATGCCGCCGACGTTGATTCCGCGGAGCAGGGCCACGAGTCGCGTCATGAGTGCACCGTAGTTGGCGGCGCCGATACGCCGCGGGATAGTCTGGTCGAGCGAACGAGTCGGCCGGGCGGCCGCGGAGCAGGGAACCGGTACCGGATGGGGCCAGGCCCTGAATCGAGGAAAGTCCGGACTCCACAGAGCAGGGCGGTTGCTAACGGCAACCCGAGGTGACTCGCGGGACAGTGCCACAGAAAGCAAACCGCCTGCCGTACGGCAGGTAAGGGTGAAAGGGTGCGGTAAGAGCGCACCAGCGCCCCGGGTGACCGGGGCGGCTAGGTAAACCCCGCCCGGAGCAAGGTTGAAGGTCGCATCGCGTGCGGTGCGGCTGCGCAGGTGTTCGAGGGCTGCTCGCCCGAGCCTGCGGGTGAACCGCTCGAGGTACCCGGCGACGGTGTGCCCAGATGGATGGTCGCCACCCCGTTTCGGCGGGGGACAGGATCCGGCTTACAGGCCGGCTCGTTCGCCCGGCGTCTCCCGATCCCACCGCGTTGCTACCGGTCGGGTCAGATCGGATCGATGACCAGCAGGTGCGCCCAGTAGGAGGCCGCATCCGGACCCAGCCAGGGCAGCAACGCGTCGTAGAGGATGTAGGACATGGCGTGCTCCTTCGTTCGGACATCGAGCACATGCGCGTTCGGACATCGAGCACATGTGTGCGGCCCGACAGTACCGCGCCACGCCCGCCGACGGGTTGCCCGTACACGAGGACGTCGTTCGGGCACACTGAGACCATGAGCGACGACGGCTGGTACTACGACGTGCGTACGGGGAAGGTCTCCCAGGGCAAGGATCCGCACGCCCTCAACCGCATGGGGCCCTACCCGGATCGGGAGACCGCTCAGCGGGCGCTGGAGATCGCGGCAGAGCGGAACAAGGCGGCCGACGCCGCCGACGACGACTGGAAGAACGGTTGAGTTCGACGACGAGCACCCGGAACCGCAGGAGTTCCCGAGCATCGTGGTGACCACTCCCATCGTCGTCGCGCCGGCGATCGACTTCGCCGACGTGCGCGCCGAATTCGACCTCGTCGACGGCTTCCCGTCGGATGCCCTCGACGAGGCACGGCAGGCGGCCGACCGCTACGCGGACGTCCGCGAGGACCGCACCGACCTGCCGCTCGTGACCATCGACCCACCCGGATCGATGGATCTCGATCAGGCGCTGCACCTCGAACGCACCGACGACGGTTTCGTGCTGCACTACGCGATCGCCGACGTGTACGCACTCGTCGAACCGGGCGGCGCTCTCGACGCCGAGACACATCGTCGCGGGCAGACCTTCTACCTGCCCGACGGCTCGGTTCCGCTGCATCCACGCGAAGTGTCCGAGGGCACGGCGAGCCTGCTGCCGGACGTCGTCCGCCCCGCGGCGCTGTGGCGGATCGAGACCGACCACGGCGGGGAGCCCGTCGCGGTGAGCGTGCGGCGTGCGCTCGTCCGGTCGGTCGCGCGCATGGACTACGCCGGAGTGCAGCGCGACGCCGACGCGGACAGGTTGCATCCGTCCGTCGAGGCGTTGCCCGACTTCGGCCGGTTGCGCTCGGCCGCGGCGCTCGCGCGCGGCGCGATCGAACTGCGTCTGCCCACGCAGGACGTCGTGCCGCACGGCGACGGCTGGAGGCTGCAGATCGAACCGCGGACCGAGGCCGACGAGTGGAACTCCGAGATCTCGCTGCTCACCGGAATGTGCGCCGCGCAGATGATGATCGACGCCGGGGTCGGTCTGCTGCGCACCCTTCCCGCCGCCGATCCCGCGGCGGTCGACGGGCTGCGTCGCACCGCTCGGTCGTTGGACGTGCCGTGGCCGCCGGAGATGGGAGTCGGGTCCTTCCTCGCCGGACTCGACGCCCACGATCCGCGCACGCTCGTGTTGATGAGCGAAGCGCCGACGCTACTGCGCGGGGCGTCCTACGCCGCCTTCGACGGTGAACTGCCCGAGACCATCCTGCACGGAGCGATCGGCGCGCCCTACGCGCATGTCACCGCGCCGTTGCGCCGGTTGTCCGACCGATACGCCACCGAGGTGTGCCTCGCGGTGTCGTCGGGCCTGCCCGTCCCGGAGGCGGTGCGCGCCGAACTGTCCGCGATGCCGAAGATCATGTCGTCGACCGATTCGCTCGCCGGCAAGGTGAACCGGGCGTGCATCGACCTGACCGAGGCCGTCGTGCTCGCGCCGCGAGTGGGGGAGACCTTCGAGGCGACGGTGCTGAAGGAAGCCACCGACCGGCATGACGCCGAGGTGTTCGTCGCCTCCGAGACCGTCATCGGCCCGTGCGGCGGGGCACCCGAGGAGGGCAGCACCGTGCGGGTGCGGCTCACCCTCGCCGACCCGCAGGCCCGCAAGATCCGCTTCGACCAGGACCGGTGAGACCACGCGGCGGCGACGTCCGGTCGCTGCCGTCCTCGCCGTCGCGGTCGCGTTGTGCGCGGCGCTCGCGGTGCTCGTGTGGTGGATCCTGCCGAACCGGCTGTTCCCCTGGGACAGTGCGTCGTTCCCCGAGATCGACACGTCGGCGTTGACACCGACGCAGGTGCGGATCGTCGAACTGCTCGAGGAGCAGCACGAGGCGCAGAATCCCGGCACGTTCTACTCGGAGGATGTCCGCGAACCGTGGTGCGCCGACTTCGTCAGCTGGATCATGCGGGAAGCCGGTGTGCCGCTGTCCAATCCGCATTCGGGCCACTGGCGGATCCCCGGCGTGTTCACGCTCGGTGAGTTCTACGAGCAAGCCGACCGCTACGAACCGGCGGGCACGGGGTACCGGCCGGAGGTCGGCGATGTGGTGCTGTACCACAACAGGATCGGTGTCGGTCAGCGCGAGCACACGAACATCGTCGTCGCCGTCGACGGTGATTCCGCGATCACCGTCGGCGGAAACGAGATGGGCCGCATCCGCGTCCACGAACTCGACGTGACCGGGGACGACGCCGTGGTCGGCTTCGGGCGGTTGCCGGGCTGATCCGGGTCAGCGGAAGGTGTCGGTGGCCTCGACGAGCCGGTGCACGATTCCCGGTTCGGTCGCCGCATGGCCCGCGTCGTCGACGATGTGCAGGCGGGAGAACGGCCACGCCTCGTGCAGGTCGTGCGCGCTGCGCGTCGGGCACACCACGTCGTAGCGGCCCTGCACAATCACGCCCGGGATGTCGCGCAGCAGATGCGCGTCGCGCAGGAGTGCCCCCTCGTCGAAGAAGCCACGGTGGTGGAAGTAGTGGTTCTCGATACGAGCGAAGGCCAACGCGAACCGGGGTTCGGCCGTCTCCGCGACGCGATCCGGGTTCGGCAGCAGTGAACTCGTGGCGCCCTCCCAGGTGGACCACGCGATCGCCGCGTTCAGGGCGACGTCCGGATCGGTCGAGTGCAGCAGGCGGTGGTAGACGTCCACGGGATGCTCGCCGGGCCCAGTGGTGGCGAGCGGGGCACAGAATCCTTCCCACGCCTCAGGGAACAGCTGCCCGGCGCCGCCGTTGTAGTACCAGTCGATCTCGCTGCGGCGCAGCAGGAAGATCCCGCGCAGGACGAGTTCGGTGACGTGCTCGGGGTGCCGCTGGGCGTAGGCGAGGGCGAGCGTCGAGCCCCACGACCCGCCGAAGACCATCCACCGGTCCACACCGAGGAAGGTGCGCAGCCGCTCGATGTCGGCGACCAGATGGTCGGTCGTGTTGACCGACAGATCGGCGCCGTCGGCCACGTGGGGCTGCGACCGGCCGCAGCCGCGCTGGTCGAACAACACGATCCGGTAGGCGCCCGGATCGAAGAAGCGCCGGTGCAGGGGTGCGGTGCCGCCACCCGGACCACCGTGGAGGAAGACCACGGGCTTGCCTTGCGGGTTGCCGCTGACCTCCCAGTACAGCTGCTGGCCGTCACCGACGTCGAGCATGCCCGTCTCGTGCGGCTCGATCGGCGGATACAGTTCGCGTCGCTCCACGGGTCAGAACCCGACGAGACCCGACGCGAGATCGGGAATGTCGAGGCCGCGCAGGGCCTCCTCGCGCACCTGCGGGCACTGCGAGGAGGTCGCCGCGTCGATGCGGCCCCGGTCGCCCGCGAGCACGACGAGATCGACACCGTTCGCCGCACCCCATTCACCGACGAGGATGTTGAGGCCGCCGCGACCCACCGACGGGGTGTAGGTGCGCCAGTTCGACAACTGACCTTCGAGACGAGCACACAGGTCGGCGGTCTGCGCCTCGGTGAAGCCACCCGCTCCGGCCTCCGCGGGGCTCGATCCCGCAGCCGATGTCGTTTCCGTCGTCACCGGGGACTCGGTGGACGTGCCGGTCGGCGCCGGGTCCTGGGCCGGCGCGCACGCCGCGAGAACACCTGCCAGCGCGACGGCGACGGCGGGAACGAGACTGGAGCGGATCTGCATGGACACCTCACGGGTCGTACGGTCGGATCGTCGTCGAGTCTGCCACCGGCCGGGGACGGGGCCGTCGGCGGTCAGGACACGGGTGCCGGTCGCAGGCGCCGGACCACCCACTTCTCGAACTCGGCGACGACGAACACCAGCAGGCCCGCCGCGAGCACCTTGCCCCAGTCCGCCCACGAGATCGCGGCGGACCCGAAGATCGCCTGCATGAACGGGGCGTAGGTGAACAACAGTTGCAACGCGGCGCACGCCGCGATCGCAGCAAGCACGTACCGGTTCCCGAACAGCCCGTCGCGGGTGAGGACCGTGTCGCGGATGCGGCGGCTGTTGAGCAGGTAGAACATCTCGGCCACGACGATCGCGTCCACCGCGAGCGTGCGCGCGACCTCCACCGGTGCACCGCGGTCGAGTTCCCACAGGAACAGGCCGAGCGAGCCGACCATCATCAGCACCGACACCATCACCACGCGCCAGACGAAGAAGCGGGACAGCAGTGATTCCCCGGGCGGTCGCGGCCTGCGGAGCATGACCGACTTCTCCGTCGGTTCGAACGCGAGCGCCAGACCGAGGGTGCTGACGGTGGCGAGGTTGATCCACAGCACCTGCGCGGGTGTGAGCGGCAGGGTGAGCTGGAAGAGGATGGCGGCGACGACCACCAGCGCCTCACCGCCGTTGGTGGGCAGCATGAAGAGGACGAACTTCTTCAGGTTGTCGTAGACGCCGCGGCCCTCGCGGACTGCGGCGGCGATGCTCGCGAAATTGTCGTCGGCGAGAACGACGTCGGCCGCTTCCTTGGCGGCCTCGGTTCCGGTCATGCCCATCGCGACCCCGACGTCGGCCCGCGCAAGCGCCGGCGCGTCGTTCACACCGTCGCCGGTCATCGCCACGACGTGACCGCCGGCCTGCAGGGCGCGCACCAGACGGAGTTTGTGCTCGGGACTGGTGCGCGCGAAGATGTCCGTCTCCGCGACGACCCGGCGCAGTTCCGCATCGTCGAGGGTCTCGATCTCGGCGCCGGTCATCGCCCGCGAACCCGTGCCGAGACCCATCTGCGCCCCGATCTCGGCGGCGGTGGCGGCGTGGTCACCGGTGATCATCTTCACCGTGATCCCGGCGCGGTGGCATTCGCGCACCGCCGTGATCGCCTCCTCGCGCGGCGGGTCGATGATGCCGACCAGAGCGAGCATCGTGAAGTCGTGCCGGGCGTCTTCGAAGGCGAGCACGCCGTCCTCCGGTTCGCGGTCGCGGAACGCGAGGGCCAGCACGCGCAGGCCCTGGGCCGCGATCTCGTCGGCGCGGCGGGTCCAGTAGGCCTCGTCGACGGGGCGTACCACGCCGTCGGCGCCGAGCTGGCCGGTGCAGGCGACGAGGACCCGCTCCGGGGCGCCCTTGAGCAGGATGCGTTCGCGGCGACCGTCGTCGTGCGGGTGCAGGGTCGCCATGAACTTGTGTTCGGATTCGAACGGGACGACATCGAGGCGCGGCCACCGCTCGTGGGCCGCCGCGGTGGGCAGGCCGGCCTTGCGGCCGAGGACGACGAGCGCTGCCTCGGTGGGGTTGCCGTGCACCTCCCACACGCCGTCCTCCTCGACCACCTCGGTGTCGTTGCACAGGACACCGGCGCGGACGGCCAGATCGAGTGCCGGGTCGGTGTGCGGATCGACCGGATCGCCACTCTCGGCGGCGATGATCGAACCGATCGGCGCGTAACCGACACCGCCCACCTCGACGGTGCGGTGCGCACACACGACCTTCTGCACGGTCATCTCGTTGCGGGTCAACGTGCCCGTCTTGTCGGAGCAGATCACCGTCACCGAGCCGAGGGTCTCGACGGCAGGAAGGCGCCGGATGACGGCGTTGCGCCGGGCCATGCGTTGCACGCCGAGGGACAGGGCCACGGTCATCACGGCCGGGAGTCCCTCGGGGATCGCGGAGGCGGCCAACGCGACCACGAGGGTGAACATCTCCGCCGGGCTCTCGCCGCGCCACACGACACCGAGCGCGAAGGTCACGGCGGACGCGAGGAGGATGACCGCCGCCAGCCAACGGCCGAAGCGGCCGATCTGCTCGAGCAACGGTGTGGCCGCGCGGTCGACACCCGACAACAGGGCATTGATGCGGCCGAGTTCGGTGTCGGAGCCGGTCGCGATCACCACGCCGTCACCCTGGCCGAAAACCGCGACGGTGCCGGTGAAGCACGTCGATCTGCGGTCGCCGAGTTCGGTGTCGGCGTCGACCGGGTCCGGTGTCTTGGCGACGGGCACGGATTCACCGGTCAGGGCCGCCTCGTCGATGCGCAGCTCACGCGAGCTCAGGATCCGCAGGTCGGCGGGGACGCGGTCGCCGGAGGCGAGGCGCACCACGTCGCCCGGCACGAGATCTGCCGCGGGGATGTCGACGATCCGGCCGTCGCGGTGGACCCGCGTCCGGGGCGCGAGCATGGCACGGATCGAGTCGAGCGCGGACGCGGCGCGACCCTCCTGGACGAAACCGATGAGCGCGTTCACGATCACGGCACCCATCAGGACTGCCGTGTCTATCCAGTGGCCCAGGAACGCGGTGACGACAGCGGCCGCCATCATCACGTACAGCAGGACGTTGTGGAACTGTCGCAGCAGTCGCCACCACCAGCGATCCGAGCGGGGAGCGGGCAGCGCATTGGGTCCGTACAGCTCCCGCCGGCGGGTCGCCTCGGCCGTGGTCAGTCCCGCTTCGGTGGTCTCGAGCCGGGCGAGCGTGTCACCGGAATCGAGTGCGTGCCAGGGGTGGCTCATTACCGAAATTTTACTCAGTGTCGCTTCCGCGGGCACCCCGGGACGGCGGTGATCCCGGACGCACGAGGGGCACCACCGCGGTCGGTGGTGCCCCTCGGCAAACGAGCGATCGTCAGAAGGAGTGCTCGGGCCCCGGGAAGGTGCCCTGCCCGACCTCTGCTGCGTACTGTGTTGCGGCGCGGCGCAGTTCGTCGCCCACCTGTCCGAACTTCTTGACGAACTTCGCGGTCTTCCCGCTCGTGTAGCCGGCCATGTCCTGCCAGACGAGGACCTGGGCGTCGCACTCGTTGCCGGCGCCGATGCCGACGGTCGGGATGCTCAGCTTGCGGGTGACCTGCCCGGCCAGGTCGGCCGGCACCATCTCCATCACGACGGAGAAGGCGCCTGCCTCCTGGACGGCGATCGCGTCGGCGACGAGCTGCTCGGCGCCGTCGCCGCGGCCCTGCACCCGGAACCCGCCGAGTGTGTTCACGGACTGCGGGGTGAAGCCGATGTGTGCCTGCACGGGGATGCCGGCGGCGGTGATCGCGGCGATCTGCGGAGCCATCCGCTCGCCACCCTCGAGCTTCACCGCGTGGGCGCCGCCCTCCTTCATGAACCGCACGGCCGTGGCGAGGGCCTGTTCGGGCGAGGCCTCGTACGAGCCGAACGGCAGGTCGGCGACGACGAGCGCGTGCGGAGCACCGCGCACTACGCCGCGGACGAGGGGGAGGAGTTCGTCGACGGTCAGGGGCACCGTGGTGTCGTAGCCGTAGACGACGTTGGCTGCGGAATCGCCCACGAGCAGGACGGGGATACCCGCCTCCTCGAAGATGCGGGCGGAGGAGTAGTCGTAGGCCGTCAACTCTGCCCAGCGGCGGCCTTCGGCCTTCATCGCCTGCAGGTGATGGACTCGTGTCTTGCGCTTGGGGGTGTCGGCAGGGGCTGAAGCGGAGGCCGCGCCGCCGTATACGGACGTCACGTTGTCGGACATCACTGTCCCTTTCTTCCTCGAGGCCCTCGGGGTCCCCGGGTCGGGTGATGACTGTCTCAGTCTGCCACTCGGCCCGGAGAGCGCGAAGGCCGCGCAGCGGTGCGATTCGTCACACCGAACGACCGCTCGGAAGAGAGTGCAGGTCGTGTCGCTGCAGGTTGACCGGGGCATGGCACGATCGGATCGTGCCCCACCCTGCTCGCGCGCGCATCCGTCGTCTGTCCGTCCTGGCGCTCGTGGCCGCTGCCGCGGCGACCGCGTGCGGTGACACCGCGCAGGAACAACGACAGCCGTCGGCGGTCGGAGTGGTTCCGGGCCTCGAACGGTTCTATGAGCAGGACGTCGACTGGGAGTCGTGCGGGCCGTACGACGCCGACGGGCCGATGATGGTGCGGCAGGGTGTGGAGTGCGCACGCATCGAGGTTCCCCTCGACTACGAGGACCCGGACGGTGAGGTGATCACCCTCGCGGTGTCGCGACTGCCCGCCGGCGGCGACCGGATCGGTTCCCTGCTGGTCAACCCCGGCGGCCCGGGCGCCTCGGGACTGTCCACCGCGCTCGCGGCCGACGGCACCGTCCTCGCCGACCGCTTCGACGTGGTCGGCTTCGACCCCCGCGGTGTCGGATCGTCCGAACCGGCGGTCCGCTGCCTCACCGACGCCGAGTTCGACGCCGACCGCGCTCTGGACGACGGGGACACGAGCCCTGCGGGCATCGCCGAGACGGAGAAGCGCAATCGCGAGTACGCGGAGCTGTGCGCCGAACGCAACGGCACAGATCTGCTCGCGCACCTCGGCACGCGCGAGGTCGTGCAGGACATGGATGTCCTCCGCGGGGTCCTCGGTGACGACGCGCTGACCTATCTCGGCTACTCCTACGGAACCCGACTCGGCACCCTCTACGCCGAGGCCTTCCCCGGTCGGGTGCGGGCGATGGTGCTCGACGGCGCGATCGATCCGGAGCAGGACCCGGTCGAGGAGATCGTGCTGCAGGCCGAGGGCTTCCAGAAGGCCTTCGACGAATTCGCGGCGTACTGCGCGCGGTACGCGGGGTGCCCGCTCGGGACCGATCCGGCCCGGGCCGCCGAGCGGTTCCGCGGGCTCGTCGACCCGCTGCTCGACGCTCCGGCGCCCACCACAGATCCGCGAGGCCTGAGCCACCGCGACGCCATCACCGGTGTCCAGCAGGGTCTGTACTCGCCGACCCTGTGGGGTTCGCTGCGCGGTGGGCTGGAGTCGCTCGCGACCACCGGCACGGGCGACACCCTGCTGCGGCTCGCCGACCTCTACGAGGGGCGCGGCGAGGACGGCACCTACAGCAACATCACCGACGCCTTCAACGCCGTCCGGTGCGTCGACGACCCGCCGGTGACCGACCGGGCCCTCGCGGGCGAACTCGACATGCGGTTCCGCGCGGCCGCACCGTTCCTCGACGACGGCCGCGGCACCGGATCGGCGGCCCTCGACGTCTGTGCCTTCTGGCCGGTCCCGGCCACCGGGGAACCGCGCACTCCCGACGTTCGCGATCTGCCGCCCGTGCTCGTGGTCTCGACGACCGGGGATCCCGCGACCCCCTACGACGCGGGGGTCGAACTCGCCGCCCGGCTCGGTGGTGTCCTGGTGACCTTCGAGGGAACGCAGCACACCGTCGCCCTGGACGGCAACGAGTGCGTGGACACCGCTGTGACCAGCTATCTGGTGGATCTCGAGGTGCCCGCGCGGGATCCTCGCTGTTGACCGGAGGGGCGTGTGAGCGACACGCCATCCGGATGCGCCTGCCGATGTAACACGGAATTAACGGATTGTGCCTAGTCTCGCGGGTATGGATCGCCAGAAGGAGTTCGTGCTCCGCACCCTCGAAGAGCGCGACATTCGGTTCGTGCGTCTGTGGTTCACCGACGTCGTCGGCACTCTCAAGTCGGTGGCGATCGCGCCTGCCGAACTCGAAGGGGCCTTCGAGGAGGGCATCGGCTTCGACGGCTCGGCCGTCGAGGGCTTCTCCCGCATCTCCGAAGCCGACATGGTTGCGCGTCCCGACGCCACCACCTTCCAGGTGCTGCCCTGGAGCGACGACCGGGGTCACCAGTACTCGGCCCGGATGTTCTGCGACATCACCATGCCCGGCGGCACCCCCAGCTGGGCCGACCCCCGCCACGTGCTGCGCCGCCAGCTCAACAAGGCCTCCGATCTCGGCTTCAGCTGCTACGTGCACCCCGAGATCGAGTTCTTCCTCGTCGAGGACGGCCCCGAGGGGAGCGCCCCGGTCCCGGCCGACATCGGCGGCTACTTCGACCAGTCCGTGCACCGCTCGGCCCCGCACTTCCGGCGTCACGCCATCGACGCTCTCGAGTCCATGGGCATCTCGGTGGAGTTCAGCCACCACGAGACCGCGCCCGGCCAGCAGGAGATCGACCTGCGCTACGCCGACGCGCTGTCCATGGCCGACAACGTCATGACCTTCCGCTACGTGGTCAAGGAGATCGCGATGCAGGAGGGCGTGCGGGCCACCTTCATGCCCAAGCCCTTCCGCGACCACGCCGGCTCCGCGATGCACACCCACATGTCGCTGTTCGAGGGCGAGACCAACGCCTTCCACGACCCCGACGACCCGCTGCAGCTCTCGGCGACCGGCAAGGCGTTCATCGCCGGTGTCCTCGAGCACTCCAACGAGATCAGCGCCGTCACCAACCAGTGGGTCAACTCCTACAAGCGTCTCGTGCACGGGGGAGAGGCACCCACGGCCGCGTGCTGGGGCCCGTCGAACCGGTCCGCGCTCGTGCGCGTCCCGATGTACACGCCGAACAAGGCATCGTCGCGTCGCGTGGAGATCCGCACCCCCGACTCGGCGTGCAACCCCTACCTGACCTTCGCAGTACTGCTCGCGGCAGGTCTGCGCGGCATCGAGAAGGGCTACGAGCTCGCCCCCGAAGCAGAGGACGACGTGTGGTCGCTGACCTCCGCCGAGCGTCGCGCCATGGGCTACCGCGAACTGCCTACCGATCTCGACATCGCGCTGCGCGAGATGGAGAAGTCCGAACTCGTCGCCGAAACCCTCGGTGAGCACGTCTTCGACTACTTCCTGCGCAACAAGTGGCGGGAGTGGGAGAACTACCGCAGCCAGGTCACCCCCTTCGAACTCGAGCAGTACCTGGGGTTGTAAGCGACGATGGAAGCGTGGTGAGACCGCCCAGCGCGCGTTCGGTAGTTCCCGGCCCCGGTCGGCTCGGCCTCGTCGAGCCGACCGCCCCCGCCGAGCTCGCTCGACTCGGATGGAACGACGCCGACAGCGTCGAACTGCTGTGGGCGCTGTCCCGTGCCCCCAACGCCGACCTGGCCCTGCGCACCCTCGCGCGCCTGGCCGACGCGCTCGGTGACGACTGGGCCGAACTCGACTCGGCGCTGCGCTCCGACACGCGCCTGCGCGGCCGGTTGTTCGGGCTGTTCGGGGCGTCGTCGGCGCTCGGCGACCACATCGTCGCCAACCCGGATCGCTGGAAGATGCTCGCGGGCAGCGCGGCGCTGCCCGACAAGCACACCTTCACGGCGCGGATGCTCGACAGCGTCGACGCCGAACCCGAGCCCGACGGACGTCCCGGCCGGCTGATCCACCGGGCCGGGCTCATCGGCCCGCACGCGGTCGCGGCGCTGCGCACCACCTACCGCGACCAACTGATGCTGATCGCCGCCGCCGATCTCGCGGCGGTCGTCGAGAACGAACCGGTGCTGCCCTATCTCGAGGTCGGGGCGTTGCTCGCCGACCTCGCCGACGCGGCGCTGACCGCGGCCCTCGCGGTGGCCGTGTCCACGGTGGTCCCGGAGGGCCCGTGCCCGATCGACCTCGCCGTCATCGCGATGGGCAAGTGCGGTGCGCGCGAGCTGAACTACGTCAGCGACGTCGACGTCGTCTTCGTCGCCGAACCCGCCGACGCCCGCGCGAGCCGGATCGCCGGCGAGATGATGCGCATCGGCACGTCGGCCTTCTTCGAGGTCGACGCCGCGCTGCGACCGGAGGGCAAACGCGGCGAGCTCGTCCGCACCCTCGAATCCCACGTCGCCTACTACAACCGGTGGGCCAAGACCTGGGAGTTCCAGGCACTGCTCAAGGCACGGCCGATGACCGGGAACCTCGACCTCGGCCGCCGGTACATCGACGCCCTGAGCCCGATGGTGTGGACCGCCTCCGAACGCGAGGACTTCGTGCCCGACGTGCAGGCGATGCGCCGCCGGGTCGAGGAGATGGTGCCCCCGGAATTACGCGAACGCGAACTCAAGCTCGGACGCGGCAGCCTCCGCGACGTCGAGTTCGCCGTGCAGTTGCTCCAACTCGTGCACGGTCGCGTCGACGAATCGCTGCGCGTGCCCAACACCGTCGAAGCGCTGTGCGCGCTCGCCGACGGCGGTTATGTCGGGCGCGACGACGCCGCGAACATGCGGGCGTCCTACGAGTTCCTCCGCCTGCTCGAACACCGGCTCCAGCTCCAGCGGCTCAAGCGGACCCACACCCTGCCGCCGCCCGAGGACCGCGAGGCCCTGCGGTGGCTCGCGCGCGCCGCGCACATGCGGCCGGACGGGCGCAAGGACGCCCTCGGCGTTCTCGAATCGGAGATCAAGCGCAACTCGTCGCGGATCCGCAAACTGCACGCGCGCCTGTTCTACCGGCCGCTGCTCGACTCGGTGAGCAAGCTCGACAAGGAAGCCCTGCGCCTGTCGCCCGACGCGGCGGTCCGTCAGCTCGCGGCGCTCGGCTACAACGCCCCGCAGCACGCGATGGAACATCTGGCGGCGTTGTCCGGGGGAGCCTCCCGCAAGGCGCGCATTCAGGCACTGCTGCTGCCGCAGTTGCTCGAATATCTCGGGGAGACAACCGATCCCGATGCCGGCCTGCTCGCCTATCGACGGCTGTCCGATGCGCTCTACGACACCGTCTGGTTCCTGCGGGTGCTGCGCGACGAACCGGCCGTCGCCGAACGTCTCATGACGGTGCTCGGCTCGTCGGCCTACGTCGCCGATCTGCTGGTGAAGTCTCCCGAGGTCATCCGCCTGTATGCCGACGCGTCGACCGGGCCGCGGCTGCTCGAGGCGAACCCGCCCGAGGTGGCGCGCGCCCTCGTCGCATCGTCCTCGCGCTACTCCGACCCCGCTCGCGCCATCGCCGCCGCGCGTTCGCTGCGCCGCGCCGAACTCGCGCGCGTCGCGAGTGCCGACATCCTCGGCATGCTCGACGTGCCGCAGGTGTGCCGGGCGTTGTCCACGGTATGGGCGGGTGTCCTCGAAGCCGCGCTCGACGCGGTGATCCGGGGCTCGGAACAGTCCCGCGGACCGGCGCCGGCGCGTATCGCAGTGATCGGGATGGGCCGGCTGGGAGGCGGCGAACTCGGCTACGGATCCGACGCGGACGTGCTGTTCGTGTGCGACCCGCTGCCGGACGCCGACGAGACCGATGCGGTCAAGTGGGCCACGAGCATCGCCGAGCAGGTGCGGCGACTCCTCGGCGCGCCGAGCACCGACCCACCGCTCGAGGTCGATCTGGATCTGCGTCCGGAAGGTCGCAGCGGGCCGATCGTCCGGACGTTCGCGTCCTACCGGGCGTACTACACGCAGTGGGCCGAGGTGTGGGAGGTGCAGGCGCTGCTGCGTGCACACGCCGTCGCGGGCGACCGCGAACTCGGCACCCGCTTCCTGCACATGATCGACGAGGTGCGCTATCCGGAGGGCGGGGTCTCGCAGGAGGCCGTCCGCGAGATCCGGCGCATCAAGGCACGTGTGGACTCCGAGCGGCTGCCGCGCGGGGCCGACCCGGCCACCCACACCAAACTCGGACGGGGCGGCCTCGCCGACATCGAATGGACCGTGCAGCTGCTGCAACTCCAGCACGCCTACCGGCTCCCGGCGCTCCGCACGACCTCGACGCTCGAGGCCCTCGACGGCATCGGCGCGGCGGAACTGCTCAGCGCGACCGACGTCGAACTCCTGCGCACGGCATGGATCACCGCGACGGATGCGCGGAACTGTCTCGTGCTCGTCCGCGGCAAACCGACCGACCAGCTCCCGGGGCCGGGGCGGCTGCTCGAAGCCGTTGCCCGCGTGACGGGGTGGCGTGGTGAGGACGCGTCGGAGTTCCTCGACCACTACCTACGCGTCACGCGTCGTGCGCGGGCGGTCGTCGAGCGGGTGTTCTGGGACTGACGGACCGTCAGTCGCAGAAGACGACGAGTGCGAGTCCTCGCCAGACCTCGACCTCGGTCTTGTCCCATTCCTTGTTCTCGTGGTCCCAGTCGTACTCGACCTCGACGTCGTAGCCACGGTCGCGTTGCTCGGTCACCCTGCAGTTCTGCATGGTGCTGCCGGACCGGTTGAGGATGATGTAGGGGACTCCCGCGTCGGAGAGCACCTGCTGTGCCTGCTCCTGCGACATGCCGACGACGGAGATGTCGGTCTGGGCCGCTGCGGTGCCTGCGAATGCGACGGACAGAGGGACGGGGGACAGCATGACAGCGGCGCATGCTGCCGAAACGAGGGATCTACGCATGGTGGCCTCCCGAGGAGACGTGTCGTTCGGATACGGACCACGTCGCATCCACTCCCCCGCGAGCGGGTGTGACGAACATCACCAAAGCTGTGTCCTCACGGTACACCCGTGTGCAGTACGGCTGTCCAGTCGGTTTCGGCTCGGCGGACCTGCGCACGACCCCCTGCACACGACGGAGCCACCCGCCGAACACGACAGGTGGCTCCGGGACGGTGCGTCAGGCGCGGTCGTGGACCGCCGGCGCGGTCACTTCTTCAGATCGAAACGATCCAGGTTCATCACCTTCGTCCAGGCCGCGACGAAATCGCGGACGAACTTCGGGCCGGCATCGTCGGTCGCGTAGACCTCGGCGAGCGCCCGCAGCTGCGAGTTGTGCCCGAAGACCAGGTCGACGGCGGTCGCGGTGTACTTGACCTGGTCCGATCCCCGAGCGCGTCCTTCGTAGACGCCCTCGCTGTTCTGCGAGACCTTCCACTCGGTCCCCATGTCGAGCAGATTGACGAAGAAGTCGTTCGTCAGGGTCTGCGGGCGGTCGGTGAAGACCCCGTGCTTGCTGCCGCCGTGATTCGCGCCGAGCGCACGCAGACCGCCGACGAGCACCGTCGTCTCGGGCGCGGTCAGCGTCAGCAGGTTGGCGCGCTCGAGGAACAGCTTCTCGGGCGGAAGCTTCTCTTCACCGCGCAGGTAGTTGCGGAAACCGTCGTGCTTCGGCTCGAGCACCTCGAACGACTCGACGTCGGTCCACTCCTGGCTCGCATCGGTGCGGCCGGGGAAGAACGGAACCGTGATGTCGTGTCCCGCATCCTCGGCGGCCTTCTCCACCGCGGCGTTACCGGCGAGGACGATCAGATCCGCCAGGGAGACCTTCTTGTTGCCGCCCGAGCCGTTGAAGTCCTGCTGGATACCCTCGAGGATCTGCAGTACCTGTGCGAGCTGCTCGGGTTCGTTGGCTTCCCAGTCCTTCTGCGGCTCGAGCCGCACGCGTGCGCCGTTCGCACCGCCGCGCTTGTCGGTGCCGCGGAAGCTCGCGGCCGACGCCCACGCGGTGGCGACGAGCTGCGGGATCGTCGCTCCCGAGTCGAGGACCTTCGCCTTGAGTGAGGCGATGTCGCTCTCGTCGATCAGCTCGTGGTCGACGTCCGGCACCGGGTCCTGCCAGATCTGCGGTTCCGGGATCCACGGTCCGCGGTACCGCGAGAGCGGACCCATGTCGCGGTGCAGCAGCTTGAACCACGCCTTGGCGAACTCCTGCTCGAGTTCCTCGGGATGGTCGAGCCAGCGCCGGGTGATCTCGCCGTAGATCGGGTCGTAGCGCAGCGCGAGGTCGCTGGTGAGCATGCCCGGCGCGTGCTTCTTCGCCGGGTCGTGGGCGTCGGGCACGGTGTCCGCGCCGGCACCGCCCTTCGGCGTCCACTGCCACGCCCCGGCGGGGCTCTTGGTCTTCTCCCACTCGTAGGCGTACAGCGTCTCGAGGAAGGTGTTGTCCCACTTCGTCGGAGTGGGCGTCCAGGTGACCTCGAGGCCGCTGGTGATCGTGTCGGCACCGGCGCCGGTGCCGTGCGAGTTCTTCCAGCCGAGACCCTGCTGTTCGAGCGGGGCACCCTCGGGTTCGGGACCGAGATTGTCGGCGGGAGCGGCACCGTGCGTCTTGCCGACGGTATGACCACCGACGATGAGCGCAGCCGTCTCGACGTCGTTCATCGCCATCCGGGCGAACGTCTCGCGGATGTCGCGTCCGGACGCGAGGATCTCCGGGTTGCCGTTGGGGCCTTCGGGATTGACGTAGATCAAACCCATCTGGACGGCGCCCAGCGGGCCCTGGAGTTCGCGCTCACCGGCGTAGCGTTCGTCGCCGAGCCAGGTGTCCTCCGGGCCCCAGAAGACCTCGTCGGGCTCCCAGATGTCCTCGCGGCCGAACGCGAAGCCGAATGTCTTGAACCCCATCGACTCGTAGGCGCAGTTGCCGGCGAAGACCAGCAGGTCGGCCCAGGAGAGCTTGCGGCCGTACTTCTGCTTGATCGGCCACAGGAGGCGACGCGCCTTGTCGAGGCTGACGTTGTCGGGCCAGCTGTTGAGCGGCGCGAACCGCTGCGCGCCCTTGCCGCCGCCACCGCGACCGTCGGCGATGCGGTAGGTGCCGGCCGAGTGCCAGCTCATGCGGATGAACAGACCCCCGTAGTGACCGAAGTCGGCCGGCCACCAATCCTGGGAATCCGTCATCAGGTCGATCAGATCCTGACGGAGCGCCTCGACGTCGAGGGATTCGACTTCCTTCGAGTAGTCGAAGTCGGGTTCCAACGGATTCGACAGCGGTGAATGCTGGTGCAGGACCGTCAGATCCAACTGGTCCGGCCACCAGTCCTGATTGGTCCTCGGCCGGTGCGGTGACGGCTCGGGGGAGGGGATTGCCGGGTTTTCGCTTTCGGACACTGCGGTTTCCTTCCGGATCAGGGTCGATCGGACCGATTCAGGGCTGTTGTCGTGGATCGTCTGTCGAACAGTCGCGGCACAGGCCCCAGAAGACGACGTCCGCCTCGTCGACGTCGAAACCTGCGTCGTCCACCGGTGACAGGCAACGCGAGTCGCCGATGGTGTGGTCGACATCCGAGATCACGGCGCAGGACCGGCAGACGAGGTGGTGATGACTGTCGCCGACACGCACCTCGTACCGCGCGTGGAAACCTGCGGGCCGGATTCGTCGGAGCAGGCCGTGTGCCGAGAGTGCGTGAAGGATGTCGTACACGGTGTGCCGACCGATGCCGGGAACGACGGCGCCGACCGCGTCGAAGATGCGATCGGCATCGGCGTGCGGGTGCTCGTGCGCCGCATCGAGCACCGCCAGACGCTGCCGGGTCACGCGAAGACCGGCGGCGCGTAACCGCTCGGAGAATTCCCGCGTCGAGGGCACGTGCCCACTATGGACCACTTTTCTGGAACCGGTCGCGATTTCGCGGGATTCGATGACGAACGAACGCATCTCGCGCGCCGAACCGGGGCTTGCTACTGCTGCAGCAGGGGCGAACCCCGTTTCGGCGCGCGAGGATGCCGGAGAGGAAGGGGCGCAGACAAGGCGAGAGGCCGCCCGTCCCGGAAGGGACGAACGGCCTCTCGAAGAGTGCTTACCGGACTCGACTCAGCAGTCGAAGTACAGCTGGAACTCGTAGGGGTGCGGGCGCAGGTTGACCGGAGCGATCTCCTGCTCGCGCTTGAGCGAGATCCAGGTCTCGATGAGGTCGGTGGTGAAGACGCCGCCCTCGGTGAGGTACTCGTGGTCGCGCTCGAGGTTGTCGATCACGGCCGACAGGCTGGTGGGGGCCTGCGGGATGTTCTTGGCCTCCTCCGGCGGGAGCTCGTAGAGGTCCTTGTCGACCGGAGCGAGCGGCTCGATCTTGTTCTTGATGCCGTCGAGGCCGGCCATCATCTGCGCCGCGAAGTTCAGGTAGGGGTTACCCGAGGAGTCGGGAGCGCGGAACTCGAGACGCTTGGCCTTCGGGTTGTTGCCCGTGATCGGGATACGCACGGCGGCCGAACGGTTGCGCTGGCTGTACACGAGGTTGATCGGAGCCTCGTAGCCCGGCACCAGACGGTGGTACGAGTTGATCGTCGGGTTCGTGAAGGCGAGCAGCGACGGCGCGTGGTGGAGGATGCCGCCGATGTACCAGCGGGCGAGGTCGGACAGACCCGCGTAGCCGGACTCGTCGTGGAACAGCGGCTTGCCGTCCTTCCACAGCGACTGGTGCACGTGCATGCCCGAGCCGTTGTCGCCGAAGAGCGGCTTCGGCATGAAGGTGGCGGTCTTGCCGTTCTTCCACGCCGTGTTCTTGACGATGTACTTGAACAGCTGCAGGTCGTCGGCTGCGGAGAGCAGCGTGTTGAACTTGTAGTTGATCTCGGCCTGGCCGCCGGTGCCCACCTCGTGGTGGCCGCGCTCGAGCTCGAAGCCGGCGAGCTGCAGGTTGGTGGAGATCTCGTCGCGCAGGTCGACGTAGTGGTCGTACGGAGCGACGGGGAAGTAGCCACCCTTCGGGCGGACCTTGTAGCCGCGGTTCGGGGTGCCGTCGGCGTTGTACTCGGCGCCGGTGTTCCACGAGCCGGAGATCGAATCGAGCTCGTAGAACGCGCCGTTCATCTTCGAGTCGTAGGAGACGGAGTCGAAGATGTAGAACTCGGCCTCGGCACCGAAGAAGGCGGTGTCGGCGATGCCGGTGCTGATCAGGTATTCCTCGGCCTTACGCGCGACGTTGCGGGGGTCGCGGCTGTAGGACTCACGGGTGAACGGATCGTGGACGAAGAAGCTGACGTTCAGGGTCTTGGCGGCGCGGAAGGGATCGATGCGGGCGGTCGTCACATCGGGGAGCAGGAGCATGTCCGACTCGTGGATGGACTGGAAACCCCGCACGGAGGATCCGTCGAATGCCAGGCCGTCCTCGAAGACGTCCTCGTTGAACGCCTTCGCCGGGATCGAGAAGTGCTGTTCGATGCCGGGCAGGTCCGTGAAGCGGATATCGACGTACTCGACGTTCTCTTCCGCGATGTACTTGATGACCTCTTCGGCCGTGGTGAACGCCACGCTTGTGCTCCTTCAGTCGGTGCGCGCCATGGGTGCTGGGCGCCTGCGTCGGATCAGACGTTATGGATCTGGTGTTGCCCGTCCATCAAGCCTATGTTTCGCGGGTGTTACACATGCTTTCGTCCTGCTGTGAGGTCGAAAAGGTGGTATAAGTCACCGCGGCCAACACGGGTCGACGCTGGTCCGCCCATGAGAGCTTATCCTGGTGCCATGGCACGCATGACGGGCAGTTGGCTTTCCGGGCCTGCTGCGGCGCTTCCCAAAGGTCTCCAGCAGGAGCAGGACTATCCCGGGCAACTGCTCGGCCTCCCCGAACACGGCCCCGGCTCCATTGTGCCCACCGTCCGCCGGGTGCTCGCCCTCGCGGTCGACTGGTTCATGTCCATGGCGATCGCCGCCGGCCTCGTCGGGGGCAACCCGCTCGAGAGCCCGCTGCTGTCGTCGTACACCCTCATCATCTGGTTCGTGGTGGGCGTGGGATGCGTGAGCCTGTTCTCGTTCACCCCCGGCCAGTTCGTCGCCGGGCTGCAGGTCGTGCGGGTGGACGCCCCCGTGCGGGTCGGCATCGTGCGCGCGCTCGCACGTCAGGTGCTGCTGGTGTTCATCGCCCCGGCGCTCGTCACCGACATCGACGGTCGCGGCCTGCAGGATCGCGCCACGGGCACCGCGGTCGTCCGTTCGCGCTGACGCGCGGTCGTCCGTTCGCGCTGACGCGCGGTCGTCCGTTCGCGCTGACGCGCGGTCGTCCGTTCGCGCTGACGCGCAGGCGTCCGTTCGCGCTGACGCGCAGGCGTCCGTTCGCGCTGACCGCGACCACCCGCAAGCTTCTCCGCATACACCGAAGGCCGCCTTCGTCCCCGGGACGAGAGGCGGCCTTCGGCGTAGTTCGGAAGATCAGCGGCGGCGCATGGTGCGCTGCACGCTGCGCATCTTCGCGCCGGCGGGAAGCGGGCCCTTGGGCATGGCCGGCCCGGACTTCTTCGTGCTCAGCGCCGACAGGCGACCTTCGATGGTGTCCATCCGCTTGGTATCGATGTTGCGGGGCAGCTTGTTCAGACGCTTCTGCAGCTGGGAGAGCTGGATCTGGCCCTCCTCGTTGCCGACGACGAACTCGTAGATCGGGGTGTCGCCGACGAGACGCGCGACCCGCTTCTTCTCCTGGGCCATCAGGCCCTTCACGCGACCGGGGTTGCCCTCACCGACGAGGATGATGCCGGGACGTCCGATGACGCGGTGCACGGCGTCGAGCTGGGTGGTGCCCGCGACCGCCTGGCTCACGCGCCACGCGCCCTGCAGGTTGTCGAGCGCCCACGCGGCCGCACCGGCCTGACCGTCGGCCTTCGCGTACACGCTCTTCTGCACGCGGCGCCCGAAGATGATGAAGGCCAACAGGACGCCGACGAGGATGCCGACCGGCAGCAGGAACCACTGGATGTCGAAGATCAGGCCGACGAGGAAGAACACCACGATCGAACCGACGAGGGCACCGATCATCCACGGCAGGAGTGCCTTGTCCTCCTTGCGCTGGATCTGGAACGCCTGCCACAGCTGGGTTCGACGCTCCTTCGACGCCTGCTTGCGTGCGGCCTTCGCCGCGGCCTTCGCTTCCTTGTCGGTCTTGCTGCCCTTCGCCATGTACTCAAGGATACGGCCCCGGTGGTGGCACGTTTACCACCACCGGGGCCGCCTGAGGACCTGCCGCGACGAGCGGCGGGAGGTCAGTTGCCGAAGCGCGCGAGAACGGCGCCGGCTTCCTGGGACGCCGTGCCCTCCTCGGCGAGATGCGCCTGGTCGGCGGGAAGTTCGCGTCCGTGGTGGGCCATCGCCTGCGCGTACAGGCGACCGGCGCGGTACGACGAACGCACCAGCGGACCGGCCATCACACCGGCGAACCCGATCTCGCGGGCGGTCTCGGAGTGATCGACGAACTCCTGCGGCTTGACCCAGCGCTCGACCGGATGGTGGAGCGGGGAGGGCCGCAGGTACTGGGTGATCGTGATGATGTCGCAGCCGGCGTCGTGCAGGTCGTGCAGCGCTTCGGTGACCTCCTCGGGGGTCTCGCCCATGCCGAGGATGAGGTTGGACTTGGTGACCAGTCCGAAGTCGCGGGCCTGCCGGATCACGTCGAGCGACCGCTCGTAGCGGAAGGCCGGACGGATGCGCTTGAAGATCCGCGGCACGGTCTCGACGTTGTGCGCGAGCACCTCGGGACGCGACTCGAAGACCTCCTGCAGCAGGTCGGGCTTGCCGTTGAAGTCGGGGATGAGGTTCTCGACGCCGGTGCCCGGGTTGAGCGCGTGGATCTGCTTCACCGTCTCGGCATACAGCCATGCGCCGCCGTCGGGCAGATCGTCGCGGGCGACGCCGGTGATCGTGGAGTAGCGCAGACCCATCGAGCGGACCGACTCGGCGACACGACGCGGCTCGTCGCGGTCGAGCGCGGCGGGCTTACCGGTGTCGATCTGGCAGAAGTCGCAGCGACGGGTGCACTGCTCGCCACCGATGAGGAATGTCGCCTCGCGGTCTTCCCAGCACTCGTAGATGTTGGGACAACCGGCTTCCTCACAGACCGTGTGCAGACCTTCGCGTCGCACCAGGCCCTTGAGGTCGGTGTACTCCGGGCCCATCTTCGCCCGGGTCTTGATCCAGTTGGGTTTGCGTTCGATCGGCGTCTGCGCGTTTCGGGTCTCGATCCGCAGCAGCTTGCGTCCTTCTGGGGCCACAGTCACGCACTCGATCGTACGCCGCCGGTCCTGCCCGGACCCGGCGGGTGCGACCGCCCTTCAGAACCGGTGTGTCGTGAATTCCGGGGTGGTGGTGGGAATTCCGGACGCCCCGACGGCGTGCTCGAAGGTGACCCGCTCGATGTCGCACTCGGTCACGGGGATTCGGCCGTCGAGAGCGGCGATGACGGCCTCGGTGACGGCCGGGATCACGTCGTCGACGGTGACCTCCCGGCCGAGTTCGCCGGTGAGCGACGCGACTCCGGCGTCGCGGATGCCGCACGGGACGATCGAGTCGAACGCGTCGAGAGCCGAATTGCAGTTGAGTGCGAAGCCGTGCATGGCGACACCACGTTGCACCCGGATGCCGATCGCAGCGATCTTGCGTTCGGGGAGCCAGTGCCCGTCGCGCAGCTCGGCGGGAAGCCAGACACCGGAGCGTCCTTCCACGCGGCCGCAGTTCAGGCCCATGTCGGTACAGACGCGGATCAGGCCCTGCTCGACGCGACGCACGTAGCCGACGACGTCGATCGGCTCGGCGAGCTTGACGATGGGATAGCCCACGAGCTGCCCGGGGCCGTGCCAGGTGATCTTGCCGCCGCGGTCGACGTCGATGACGGGCGTGCCGTCGGTGGGGCGGTCGCCGTCCTCGGTGCGGCGCCCGGCCGTGTAGACGGGCGGGTGTTCGAGCAGGAGCAGGGTGTCGGCGCCGATGCCGTCGGCGCGCTCGTTCGCGAGTTCGCGCTGCCTCTCCCAGGCCTCGAGATAACCGAGGGTTCCGAGACATGCGACGGCGACGGGAGCCGAATCGGAACGGGCGGAAGACGAGGGATCACTCATGTTCCTGAACTCTACGCCGCACCGCAGGGGGAGGGCACCCGCTGTGGCGCGGACGCCGACGGGGGCATCACGGCAGTGGTGATGCCCCCGTCGGAGGTCGTCGGACGGATAGTCCGGATCCGGAAACCTACAGTCCCAGATCGGACTCGAACGCGCCCTCCTCGAGACGATGCTTGATCGTCTTGAGGAAGCGGCCCGCGTCGGCACCGTCGATCAGGCGGTGATCGTAGGTAAGCGGCAGGTAGCACATCGAGCGGACGCCGATGGACTCGTTGCCGGTCTCGTCGATCACCACGACCGGACGCTTGACGATGGCGCCGGTTCCGAGCATCGCGGCCTGCGGCGGCACGAGGATCGGGGTGTCGAACAACGCGCCCTGGCTACCGATGTTGGTGATGGTGAAGGTGCCACCGGCCAGCTCGTCGGGCTTGAGACCACCCTTGCGGGCACGCTCGGCGATGTCGGCGATCGCGCGGGCGAGCTCGGCCAGCGACAGGTCGCCGGCGTTGTGGATCACCGGGGAGAGCAGGCCCTGCTCGGTGTCCACCGCGATGCCGAGGTGCTCGGCCGCGTGGTAGGTGATCTCCTTCTTGCTGTCGTCGAAGGAGGCGTTGACGTTCGGGTGCGCGCGCAGCGCCTCGACGACAGCCTTGGCGAAGAACGGCAGGAAGGTGAGGTTGACGCTCTCGCGCTCGGAGAACGCCTTCTTCGCCTGGGCCCGCAGCTGGGCGATCTTGGTGACGTCGACCTCGAAGGTCTGGGTGAGCTGCGCGGTGGTCTGCAGCGACTCGAGGGTCTTCTTCGCCGTGATCTGGCGGATGCGGTTGATCTTCTGGGTCGTTCCGCGCAGCTTGGCGAGCTCGGGGCGCACACCCGGAGCCGGACTCGCCGGAGCGGCCGACTTCTGCTGCTCGCCACCGGCTGCCTTGCCACCCTCGGCGGCAGCGAGGACGTCCTGCTTGCGGATGCGGCCACCGACACCGGTGCCCTTCACCGTCGACAGGTCGACGCCGTGCTGCGAGGCGAGCTTGCGCACGAGCGGGGTGACGTACGGGGTCGCACCGCTCGGGGTGGACTCCTCCTGAGGCGCGGGCTTCGGGGTCGTCGCCGCGGTCCCGACCGGCTTCGGTGAGGGAGCCGGGGTGGCCTGCTCGACCTTCGGGGCCTGCTGCTGTGCGGCGGGCTTCTGCTCGGCGGGCTTCGGAGTCTCCTGCTTCGGAACCTCCTGCTTCGGCGCGGGCTTCTCCTCGGCGGGAGCGGACTGCTGGGCCGGGGCTTCGCTGCCGATGACGGCGAGCTGTCCACCGACCTCGACGGTCTCGTCCTCCTGAGCGGTGATCTCGGTGAGGATGCCGGCGACCGGGGAGGGGATCTCGGTGTCGACCTTGTCGGTGGAGACCTCGAGGAGCGGTTCGTCCACGGCGACCTCGTCGCCGACGGCCTTGAGCCAGCGGGTGACGGTGCCTTCGGTGACCGACTCGCCCAGTGCCGGCATGGTGACCGGGGTGCCCTCGCCGCTACCACCCGAGGATGCGGGCTGCGCGGGGGCGGACGGAGCCGGAGCGGCCTCCTCGGACGGCTCGGTGGTGGGCTCGGCGGCCGGCGCCGACTCCTCGGCCGGGGCGGACTGCTCGGCGGGAGCGGACTGCTGGGCCGGGGCTTCGCTGCCGATGACGGCGAGTTGTCCACCGACCTCGACGGTCTCGTCCTCCTGAGCGGTGATCTCGGTGAGGATGCCGGCGACCGGGGAGGGGATCTCGGTGTCGACCTTGTCGGTGGAGACCTCGAGGAGCGGTTCGTCCACGGCGACCTCGTCGCCGACGGCCTTGAGCCAGCGGGTGACGGTGCCTTCGGTGACCGACTCGCCCAGTGCCGGCATGGTGACCGGGGTGCCCTCGCCGCTACCACCCGAGGATGCGGGCTGCGCGGGGGCGGACTCCGCGGCGGGCTCCTCCGCGGGAGCCTCTTCGGCCGGTGCCTTTTCGGCGGCGGGTGCGGACTCTTCGCCGGCTTCCTCACCGGCGTCACCGATCACCGCCAGTTCGCCACCGATCTCGACCGTGTCATCCTCCTGGGCGACGATCTTGACCAGCACGCCGGCTGCAGGCGACGGGATCTCGGTGTCGACCTTGTCCGTGGAGACTTCGAGCAAGGGCTCGTCGACTTCGACCGTGTCTCCTTCCTGCTTGAGCCATCGCGTGACAGTTCCCTCGGTGACGCTCTCACCAAGCGCTGGCATCTGGACGGAGAAGGCCATGTCTGTTGACTCCTCGACGGTTGTGTTCGTGTGTGTTGAGTTGTACCGACTCGTGGTCGCCGACCATTGTGTGGTCGTTGACCATTGTGCGCGGGCCAGGAACCCCGTGCCTGCTGGTTCACGTGTTCGGTCGGGCCGATACCGGCGGGGCATGGCCCCTCCCATCCTTGCACCTATCTTTCGGTGATGTTCGGGGAGGGGCGGATCACCTCACACCGGGGTTCCGCTGTTACCGATCACACCGGTCCTCTCCCTCGCCCCGGGCGGGGCCAGGCGGGGAGAGGACCGGTGCGGAAGATCATCCGTTGGCGGCGATGTCCTCGATCACGGCGAGCATGGTGCGCACGGGCACGCCGGTGCCGCCCTTGCCGACGTAACCGAACGGTCCGCCGGTGTTGAAGGCCGGGCCGGCGACGTCGATGTGCGCCCACTGCACACCTTCGGCGACGAACTCCTTCAGGAAGATGCCGGCCGTGAGCATGCCGCCCCACCGGTGGGGGGAGACGTTCGCGAGGTCGGCCACGCGGGACTCGAGATCACCGCGCAGTTCCTTCGGGAAGGGCATCGCCCAGCCGTTCTCGCCGACCTCCTGGGACAGCGCGGCCACGCGGTCGCGGAACTCGTCGTGACCCATGACGCCCGGCGTCCGGGTGCCGAGGGCGACCATCTGTGCGCCGGTGAGGGTCGCGGTGTCGATGAGGTAGTCGGGATCGTCCTCGCATGCGCGCACGATGGCGTCGGCGAGGATCAGGCGACCCTCGGCGTCGGTGTTGATGACCTCGACGGTGGTTCCACCGTACTGGGTCAGCACGTCGCCCGGACGCTGCGCGGTCGACGACGGCATGTTCTCGGCCATCGGCACGGTCGCGGTGACGTCGGCGGCGACACCGAGCTTCGCGGCGAGCACGACGGTCGCGACGACCGCGGCGGCGCCGGCCATGTCGGAGGTCATCGCCTCCATGCCGGCGGCGGGCTTGATGGAGATGCCGCCGGTGTCGAAGGTGATGCCCTTGCCCACGAGCGCGACCTTCGGGGCCTTGCGCTTCTTCGACGAGTAGGACAGGCGCACGAGACGCGGGGGACGCGACGAGCCCTTGCCGACGCCGACGATGCCGCCGAAGCCCTTCTTCTCGAGCACCTTCTCGTCGAGGATCTCGACCTTCAGACCGGCGGCCTCGCCGAGTGCCTTCGCGCGCTCGGCGAACTCGGCCGGGAACAGGTGGCTCGGCGGGGTGTTCACGAAGTTCCGGGCCGTCGCGACGGCCTCGGCGATCGCGACGGAGCGGGAGAGCGCCGCCTTCGCCGCGCGGTCGCGGGTCGAGGGCACGAGCAGTTCCACCCGCGCGACCGGCTGCGCGTCCTTCTTGGGTGCGGACTTCTCCGACCGGAACTCGGTGTAGGTGTAGGCGCCGAGCGCGAAACCTTCCGCCGCGGCACCGAGGTCGACGGCGGACAGCGTGGTCGCGACCGTCTCCACACCTGTCAGTGCGCGCGCCGCGGTACCGGCGGAGCGGCGGACCTGCTCGGCGTCGATCTTGTCGGCGTCGCCGAGACCGACGGCGAGCACGCTCGCCACGGGCAGGGAGGCAGGCGCCGGCACGCGGGTGAGCTCCTCGCCGCGGCCCTTCGCGCCCACGGCGACCAGGGAGTCGAGCAGTTCGCCGAGAACCGCTTCGTCGATCGGGGCATCGCCCGCGAGGATCTCGGGGGTGCCGTCGGCGGAGGTCACGCCGATCACCAGGACATCGGCTCGTTTGGAAACCGAACCGGCGAGAACGAGTTCGGGAAGATCGGGAGTGGGTGCACTCACAGGGCATCTCCTTGGAGCTTGGTCGGGAACGAGCGAGTCGTTCTCTTGCGGCGTCGTTCGGTGCGAGGGGAATCGCCTCGATGTAATCGACCCTAATGACAACGACGCCCGGCGTCGCTGTCGGACACGGTGGCGGTGGGATAGCGTCGTACGCCATGAGCGACGAGGAACTGAAGCAGGGCCCCATCCACACCGTGCACGTCGAACTCGGTGCGACCTTCGCTCCGTTCGGCGGCTGGGAGATGCCGGTCTCCTACGCAGGGACGGTCGCCGAGCACACGGCCGTGCGCGAGAACGTGGGACTGTTCGACGTCAGCCACCTGGGCAAGGCACTCGTCGCCGGACCGGATGCCGCCCAGTTCCTGAACACCACGCTCAGCAACGACCTCACCCGCATCGGTCCCGGCAAGGCGCAGTACACCCTGTGCTGCACCGAGAACGGCGGTGTCGTCGACGACCTGATCGTCTACCACGTCTCCGACGACGAGCTCTTCCTCGTTCCGAACGCGGCCAACACCGCAGCGGTCGTCGAGGCGCTGACCGCCGCGGCACCGGCCGGCGTCACAGTGACGAACCAGCATCGCGACCACGCGGTGTTCGCCGTCCAGGGGCCGAAGGCCGTCGAGGTCCTCGAGGCGCTCGGCCTGCCCACCGACATCGCCTACATGGGCTTCGCCGACGCCGAGTACGAGGGTGCTCCGGTGCGCGTGTGCCGCAGCGGCTACACCGGTGAACGGGGCTACGAGGTGCTGCCGCGCTGGGACGACGCCGAAGGTGTCTTCCGCGCGCTGCTCGACGCCGTCCGCGCACAGGGCGGTCAGGCCGCCGGTCTCGGCGCCCGCGACACCTTGCGCACCGAGATGGGCTACGCGCTGCACGGGCACGAGCTGTCCGTCGACATCTCGCCGCTCGAAGCGCGGGTCGGCTGGGCCGTGGGCTGGAAGAAGCCGCAGTTCTGGGGTCGCGACGCGCTGGTCCGCGAGAAGGAGGCGGGCCCGGCACGGAAACTGTGGGGCCTGCGGGCGCTCGACCGCGGCGTCCTGCGTCAGGACCTGACCGTGCGTCGCGACGGTGACGAGGTAGGGCGGACCACCTCGGGCACCTTCTCGCCGACCCTCAAGATCGGCATCGCCCTCGCACTCCTCGACACCGCCGCCGGACTCGAACCGGGCGACGAAGTGAGCGTGGACGTGCGCGGACGGTCGCTGCGCGCCGAAGTGGTGGCTCCGCCGTTCGTCGAGGACCACACCAGATAGGGCTTCTGCAGGCGGTTGTACCATTGTCCTCCATGACAGGTGTCCTCGAATTCGCCCGCGTCCAGCATCCTTCACCGAGCTCTGCGGAGCGGCGCCAGGAGGTTCTGTCGAATCCCGGTTTCGGGCAGTACTTCACCGATCACATGGTGTCGATCACTTACACCGGCGGGATCGGTTGGCACGACGCGAAAGTCGAGCCGTACACCCCGATATCCCTGGACCCGGCCGCGATGGTCCTGCACTACGGGCAGGCGATCTTCGAGGGTCTCAAGGCCTACCGGCAGGCCGACGGCAGCATCGCGTCGTTCCGCGTGACCGCCAATGCCGCGCGCATGAACCGGTCCGCGGAGCGGCTCGCGATGCCGTACCTGCCGCCGGAGCTGTTCGTGAAGGCGATCACCGAGCTGGTCGAGGTCGACAACGAGTGGGTTCCCGCCGCCGGCGGCGAGGATTCGCTCTACCTGCGTCCCTTCGCCTTCGCGACCGAGCCGGCTCTCGGCGTGCGGCCCGCGAAGGAATACAAGTTCCTCGTCATCGCGTCCCCGGCGGGTGCCTACTTCCCGCGCGGCGTGAAGCCGGTCAACGTGTGGCTCTCCCGCGAGTACGTGCGCGCCTCCCCGGGCGGCACGGGCGCCGCGAAGTTCGCCGGCAACTACGCGGCTTCGCTCGTCGCGCAGGCGCACGCTGCCGAGCAGGGCTGCGACCAGGTGGTCTGGCTCGACGCGATCGAGCGCAAGTACGTCGAGGAGATGGGCGGCATGAACCTGTACTTCGTGTACGGGTCCGGTGCCGACGCGCGTCTGGTCACCCCGGAGCTGTCCGGCTCGCTGCTCCCCGGCATCACCCGCGACTCGCTGCTCACCCTCGCCGAGGACTCCGGTCTCTCGGTCGAGGAGCGACGCATCAGCACCGACGAGTGGCGCGAGAAGGCCGGCAGCGGTGAGATCACCGAGGTGTTCGCGTGCGGTACCGCCGCGGTCATCACGCCGGTCGGCAGCGTCAAGGACAAGGACGGCGAGTTCACCATCGCCGACGGCGAGCCCGGCCCCATCACGATGGCCCTGCGCGACACCCTGACCGGCATCCAGCGCGGTACCTTCGCCGACACCCACGGATGGATGACGACGCTGCGCAAGTGACGTAGCCACGAACGCGAAGGGGTGTTGCCGGATTTCCGGCAGCACCCCTTCGTCGTTTCCGGACGCAGTGCGATCTAGAACAAGGCCGCCGCAGCCACCGCGACGGCAGAGACCGTGCCCTCGGTGACCGCGCCGAGCACGTCGCCGTTCATGCCGCCGAAGCGCGCGACGCAGTGACGGGCGAAAAGCACCGAGGCGACCAGCACCACCGTGACGACGAGCGGTCCCGCCCAGAGCGGACCGGGCAGGCACACGAGCGACAGTGCCACCGCGGCCACCGTCCACACCGTGATCGGCACGACACCCTGCGTCCCCGCCACGAGCGAGCCGAAGCCGCTGCCGGGCGCTGCCGGGACACCGCGCCGGCACGCGACGACCACGGCCACACGTCCGGAGAAGACCGCGAACCCGACCGCCCCCCACGCGTCGGTGTCGACGAGCGCACCGAACGAGGCGGCCTGCAGACCGAGGACGACGACGAGCGCCGCCACACCGAAGGGACCCGCGCCGCCGCTGTGCATCACCTCGCGCGCCCGCTCGGGCGGGCCGTAGCAGCCGAGACCGTCGGCGGTGTCACTCAGGCCGTCGACGTGCATTCCGCGGGTGCCGACCGCCAGCACCCCGACACACACCAGGCCCGTCACCAGTGGTGGCGTCCCGACGGCGGAACCGATCAGGCAGACGGCGGTGGCCGCGGCGGCGAGTACGGCACCGGCGATCGGCGCCACGGAGATCGCACGTCCGGCGACCGTCCGGTCGATCTCCGTCGGGCCTCGCGCGGGCAGGACCGTCAACCACGACAGGGCCAGCGCGACCCCGCCGAGCCAGGCGCGGATCATCAGTCGGCGTTTGCCGGGGCGCTCTCGTCGCGGGTGCTCACGCCCGCTTCGGAGAAGGTGGCCATCTGCGCGAGAATCGCGACCGCACCTTGCAGCACCGGCAGCGCCGTCACGGCTCCCGATCCCTCACCGAGGCGCATACCGAGGTCGACGATCGGTTCGAGCCGGAGATGACGCAGCGCGATGGTGTGGGCGGGTTCGGCCGACCGGTGACCGGACACCCACCAGCGTGCCGCGCCGGGTGCGAGTTCCTCGGCGACCATCGCAGCAGCGGTGACGACGACGCCGTCGAGGATCACCGGCGTCCGGCGGACCGCGGCCTGCGCGAGGAATCCCGCCATCGCAGCGAAGTCCGCGCCACCGGCGGTGCGCAGCAGGGCGACGGGATTGCGTACGTGGGGCCGCGCCCGCCACATGGCGTCGCGGATCGCGGTGACCTTGCGCATCCACCCCGCGTCGTCGACGCCGGTGCCGCGGCCGACCGCGGCCACGGGTTCGGTGGAGGTGAGGATGGCGATGAGAACGGTTGCAGGAGTGGTGTTCCCGATCCCCATATCGCCCGCGACGAGGAGATCGGCGCCTTCGTCGACCTCGCGGTCGGCGAGCGCACGGCCGGCCTCGATCGCGCGGACCGTCTCGTCGTGCGTGAGCGCGTCCTCGCGGTCGATGCTGCCGCTCGAGTGACGGATCTTGAACTCGGACACCTCGGGGGAGGTGTCGCTCTCGACTGCCATGTCGACGACCCGCACTCCTGCGCCCGCGGCGGCGGCGAGCACGTTCACGGCGGCGCCACCCGCGGACAGGTTCGCCACCATCTGCGCGGTGACCTCCGGCGGATAGGCCGAGACCCCGTTGCGCGCGACGCCGTGGTCACCTGCGAAGACCACGACCCGCGGTCGGCGGAAGGGATGGGGCGGGACCTCGCCCTGACAGGCGGCGACCCAGCACCCGAGTTCCTCGAGCCGTCCGAGTGAGCGGGCGGGTTTCGTCAGATCCCGCTGGCGTTCCTCGGCGGCGACGCGTGCTTCGAGATCGGGTGGGTCGACGCGCGGGAACTCGACGTCGGCGGGGGAATCGGAACCGCTGGTCACAGGTCACCTCTCGGACGGATCTTCACGCGAGAACGCTATCAACCGCCCGCTCTGGCAGAAATCCGATGCTATGCGTCATCACTGCCACTTCTCGGCGATCGGATTCGGTCGGAGGATCGAGACATGATCGAACTCACAGTCACCGTCCTGGTCCTGTCCACCCTGGTCATCGGTCTCGAGGTGCTCCGCCGGCGGACCGCTACCGCGCCGGCCTGGGTCCGGCGCGCGCCCTGGCGACTCCACTGGGAGCGCCCCGCACGGACGACTCGGCCGCGGCACCGCATGTCGCAGGACGTGCAGGCCGCGGCCGAGATCCGGAGCTACCGCCGGTGGTGTGCGGGGCGCCTCACAACTGAGGTCGCCGGGAGGTCAGACGGCGTCCCCCGGGCCGACCCGGGGGAGCGGTGCACGCAGCTTCTTGATCTGGGAGGCGCGCACGAAGGCGTACCAGCCGAGGCCGAAGCCACCGTCGGTCGAATCGGGGAAGCGCTCGCGCACCTTCTTGTTGACCATTCGCCCGAGATAGATGCCCTCGATGATCATCAGGAACATCATCACGAACATCGCGAGCGTGACGTACTGCTGCACCACCGGCCCGAGGAACATCGACATGATGAGCACGAGCGCGAGCGGCATGAACAGGCCGACGAGATTGCGCCGGCTGTCGACGATGTCGCGCACGTAGGCGCGCACCGGGCCGCGGTCGCGGGGGAGCAGGTACTTCTCCTCGCCCGCGAGCATCCGGTTGCGACGCTCGGACGCGTCGGCGCGACGCTGCGCGGCGGCCGCCTTGCGCTCCTCCTTGCTCTGCGACTTGCGCGCGGCCTTGCGGCGCTCGCGGGCTTCCTTCGCAGTCAGGGGAGCGGGGGCGACGGGACCGCGACGACGGTTCTCGGCGTCGCGCCGTTTGGGCGTCGGACGCCCCTTACCGGTCGTCGCCTTCGCGGACGCGGAATCGTCGGGAGTCGCGGCCGGGGAGTCCTCGGTCGCAGGAACCTGGTGATCGGCGGAGTCGTCGGAACCACCGCGGCGTAGCAACTTCACACCACCAGGCTATGGGATAGTGGAGAGAAGCGGGAAATTCCGCACGCCATACCACGCTCGGCGCAACTCGTCCACGAGGAATAGATTCCGGCGCGGTACCGTTGAACCATCGGGTTTCGACACGAACGACAGGGAGCGCCCATGACTGTGCAGCAAGAGACCGATACTCACGGCGTCATCCTGACCGAGGCCGCCGCTGCGAAGGCGAAGGCACTGCTCGATCAGGAGGGCCGCGACGACCTCGCACTGCGTATCGCCGTGCAGCCCGGAGGCTGTGCCGGTCTGCGGTACCAGCTGTTCTTCGACGACCGCACGCTGGACGGCGACCTCACGAAAGAATTCGCCGGTGTGACGCTCGCCGTCGACCGGATGAGCGCGCCGTACGTCGAGGGTGCGTCGATCGACTTCGTCGACACCATCGAGAAGCAGGGCTTCACCATCGACAACCCGAATGCCACGGGGTCGTGCGCCTGCGGCGACTCGTTCAACTGAACCGAGAACGCACCTCGGAACCCCGGCGCTTCACGGCGCTGGGGTTCCGTCGTTTCCGCGGTAGTACCGTGGGACCGCTCCGGCTCTCCGTGTGAGCAGCCACACCATCGACATCCGCGGAAAGGCTCAGCCACGTGACTATCGCCGTGACCGGCTCCATCGCCACCGACCACCTCATGCGCTTTCCCGGCCGGTTCGCCGAGCAGCTGCTCGCCGACCAGCTCGCGCACATCTCCCTGAGCTTCCTCGTCGACGACCTCGTCGTCCGGCGCGGCGGAGTGGGCGGCAACATCGCCTTCGCGATGGGTGTCCTGGGCGGAACGCCGGTGCTCGTCGGCGCCGTCGGCGCCGACTTCACCGAGTACCGCACCTGGCTCGAGGACCACGGGGTCGACTGCTCGTCGGTGCGGATCTCGCAGACCGCCCACACCGCCCGCTTCGTGTGCACTACCGACCTGGACATGGCGCAGATCGCCTCGTTCTACCCCGGTGCGATGTCCGAGGCCCGCGAGATCTCCATCGCCGACGTGGTGAGCAAGCACAGCGTCGACCTCGTGCTCGTCGGCGCCAACGATCCCGACGCGATGATCCGGCACACCGAGGAGTGCCGCCGGCTCGGCGTCCCGTTCGTCGCCGACCCGTCCCAGCAGCTCGCCCGCCTGGACGGGCAGCAGGCCGAGCAACTCATCGACGGCGCCGAGTACCTGTTCACCAACGAGTACGAGTGGGGACTGCTGCTGCAGAAGACCGGTCTCACCGAGGACGAGGTGCAGACGAAGGTCGGCATGCGCATCACCACCCTCGGCGGTGACGGCGCGACGATCGTCGACCGCGACGGCAACCAGGTGCAGGTCGGTGTGGTGCCCGAGCGCGCAAAGGTCGACCCCACCGGTGTGGGCGACGCCTTCCGCGCCGGCTTCCTGCTCGGACACCGCTCCGGCCTGAGCATCGAACGGGCCGCGCAGCTGGGCTCGCTGGTCGCGGTGCACGTCCTCGAGACCACCGGCACGCAGGAGTGGAACTTCGACCGCACCGACGCCCTCAAGCGTCTCGCCGACGCCTACGGCACCGCCGCCGCCGACGAGATCGGCGCGATTCTCGGCGCCTGAGCGGCGGAACACCCGATCCTGGAAACGCGACGGCCGCGAACATCCCCGGGGATGTTCGCGGCCGTCGCGTACGGGTCGGGTGATCAGATCTCGACCGGGTAGGCCGGCTCCTGGATCTGCGGCACGATGCGCTTCTCCACGAAGATGCCGTGCCAGACCATGAAGCACAGCACCGTCCACAGACGACGGCTGTGATCGATCGGGCCGGTCCGGTGCTCGTCGAGCATCTTCGCCACCGCGCCCTTGTCGAGCAGGTGATCGGTCTGCGACTCGGCGATCACCTCGTGCGCCCAGTCGAACAGCTCCGTGCCGGCCAGCCAGTGCCGCAGCGGCACCGGGAAGCCCAGCTTCGCGCGATGCAGCACGTGTGGCGGGACGATGCCCTCCAGCGCCTGCCGCAGCGCATACTTCGTCGTCTGTTTCGTGATCTTCTGGTCCAGCGGAACCTGCGACGCCACCCGGAACACCTCGGAGTCCAGGAACGGCACGCGCAGCTCGAGCGAGTTGGCCATCGTCATCTTGTCGGCCTTGACGAGGATGTCGCCGCGCAGCCACGTGAACAGGTCGAGATGCTGCATCCGTGCCACCGGATCCCAGCCGGCAGACTGCGCGTAGATCGGGGCGGTGACGTCCTGGTGCGTCCATTCCGGACGGAAGTCGCGCAGCACCGAGCGCAGCTGCGCGTCGTTGAAGCTGCGGGCGTTGCCGTAGTAGCGCTCCTCGAGCGTCATCGAGCCACGGTGCAGCAGGCTCTTGCCTCGGGTGCCCTCGGGGATGCGCTCCGAGAGCTTCCCGGCAGCCCGGCGCAGCGCCGGCGGCAGGAACTCGAACGGACGCAGCGACAGCGGCTCGCGGTAGATCGTGTAACCGCCGAACAGCTCGTCGGCGCCCTCACCCGACAGCACGACCTTGACGTGCTTGCGGGCCTCCCGGGCGATGAACCACAGCGGCACGAGCGCCGGGTCGGCCACAGGGTCGTCGAGGTACCAGATGATCTCGGGGATAGCCGCGGCGAACTCGCTGGGGGAGACCACCCGCACCACGTGCCGGGCACCGATCGCGGCCGCCGACTCTGCGGCGACGTCGACCTCGGAGTAACCCTCCCGCTCGAAACCCGCGGTGAAGGTGATGAGCTTCGGGTTGTGGCGCATCGCCAGCGCGGCGATGGCCGTCGAATCGATGCCACCCGAGAGGAACGACCCGACGGTCACGTCGGCGCGCATGTGCTTGGCCACCGAGTCCTCGAGGGCCTCGGCGATCTCGCGGTAACGATCCTGTTCGCGGCCCGCCGCGAACGGCCGGACCGGGAAGGTGGGATGGAAGTATCGCGTGATCTCCGGCTCGGCGCCGGGCGTGATACGCGCGTAGCAGCCCGACTCGAGCCGGCGGATCCGCCGGTGCAGCGTCTCGGGCTCGGGAACGTACTGCAGCACCGTGTAGTGCTCGATCGCACGAGGATCGAGCTCGGTGTCGATGCCGATCACGTCGGCGAGCTCCAGCAGACTCTTCTTCTCGCTGCCGAAGGCGGTACCGCCGGTGCCGGTCGCGAGGAACAGCGGCTTGATGCCGAACGGGTCGCGGGCGACGAACAGCTCGCGGGTGTGCGTGTCCCAGATCGCGAAGGCGAACATACCCCGCAGGCGCTGGACCGCGCGCACTCCCCAGTGGTGGTAGGCCGCGACGATCGCCTCGCTGTCGCCCTCGGTCGCGAAGGAGGTACCGAACGTCTCGGTAAGCTCCTTGCGCAGTTCGAGATAGTTGTAGATCTCACCGTTGAAGGTCAGCGCGTAGCGGTCGGGCTGCTCCGGCGGGCCCCAGCGCAGCGGCTGGTGCGAGTGCGCGATGTCGATGATCGACAACCGGTTGAATCCGAAGACGAGGTCGGCGTCGTGCCAGGTGCCGTGCTCGTCGGGGCCGCGATGGCGCAGGCAGTGCATCGCGGAGTCCACCTTCGCGACGGCGTCGTCGCTGGTGCCGTCAGTGGTCAGAAACCCGAGCAATCCGCACACGCGTGGGTTACCTCATTCCGGTCGGGGGTGTCGCGAAGAACCCCGGTGGGTGCCCAGCGCGGGACACCGCACCGCGCATGACACCGGGAACTACCACTCGGGGTCCGGCGTTGGTTCTACCGAAGTATGCCGCAGACGGTCGACATCGGGCAGCCGCGCCCGGACGCCACCGACGATCATTCGCCCGACAGGAGAAAACCGACGTCACGAGCCGGGTCTTCCGGTCGAAACGCCCAGTCCGACACTTTCTTCGTGCCCCGGCGATGGATAGCGCCCGGGTTTGGTCTACGCTGCGTAGTAATTGGGCCGGCCCTCCGGGTGTGCCCTAGTGGAATTGCGGCGATCAGGAAGGCGTGAACGTGGCGCAAGGTCGGATCCTTCGGCGGTTCGGGCTCGCAGCATCACTCGGCATTGCAGCCTTGGTGCTGACCGGGTGCTCGAGCGAAGAAATCCTTCGTTTCGGCTGGCCGGAGGGCATCACTCCTCAGGCCGAGCGTATGCGTGAACTGTGGACGTGGTCGGTTGTCGCCGCCCTCGTCATGGGAATTCTCGTGTGGGCACTCACCTTCTGGGTGATCATTGCCTACCGGCGTCGGAAGGACGATCCGGAGTTCCCGCGTCAGACGGCATACAACGTGCCGCTCGAGCTGGCTTACACCGCGGCGCCGTTCGTCGCCGTGTGTGTCCTCTTCTACTTCACGGTCGTGGTGCAGAACTACGTCCTGGAGAAGGAAGACAACCCGAACGTCGTGGTCGACGTGACGGCGTTCCAGTGGAACTGGAAGTTCGGCTACCGGACGATCGATCTGCAGGACGGCACGGCCCCTTACAACGGTATCGACGAGGTCGCCGAGGCGGCAGTCGCACAGGAGCCGTTCGACCCGTCCACCGCGCACGGTGAATCGGGTGAGGAGCACGAGGCTCCGGGAGCGATCCACGGCAAGCCCGCCGAGGACCTGTCCTACCTGCACTACGACAAGATCGAGACGATCGGCACCAGCGAAGAGATTCCGGTGCTCGTTCTTCCCACCGGGAAGCGCATCGAGTTCCAGCTGGCGTCCTCCGACGTCATCCACGCCTTCTGGGTGCCGGAGTTCCTGTTCAAGCGCGACGTGAACCCGAACCCGCGTGAGAACAACTCCGATCCGGTCTTCCAGATCTCCGAGATCGAGCGTGAGGGCGCGTTCGTCGGCCGCTGCGCCGAGATGTGCGGCACCTACCACGCGATGATGAACTTCGAGGTCCGCGCGGTCAGCCCGGAGGACTTCGCCCGGTACATCGAGCTCCGCAAGCCGGTCGAGGACGGCGGCGAAGGCCTGTCGAACGCTCGTGCGCTCGAAGCCATCGGCCAGAGCCCGATCGCGACCTCGACGACTCCGTTCAAGACCGACCGCACGGATCGGTCGGCGACCGTCGCCGCAGGCGAGTGACGGCCACCCCCTCCGACAAGGACAAGTGCTGATATGAAGATCGAAGCCAAGCTCTTCGAGGTCGTGACGGTGTTCTTCGTGCTCGTCGCCATCGTGTACGGCGTGTTCACCGGGCTCTCGGACAAGGGCATCGAATGGGCCGGCCTCACGGCCATCGTCCTCTCCGCCGGTCTGACCCTGATCGTCGGAACGTACTTCCGCTTCGTTGCTCGTCGTCTCGACACCCGTCCCGAGGACTACGAGGACGCCGAGATCAGCGACGGTGCGGGCGACCTCGGTTTCTTCAGTGCGGGTAGCTATTGGCCGATCCTGCTCGCCGGCGCAGCAGCGTTCGCCGCCATCGCACTGGCCTTCTACCAGCCGTGGATGATCGTCCTCGCGGTCGCGCTCATCATCGCGGCAGCAGCCGGCCTGGTGTTCGAGTACCACATCGGACCCGAGAAGCACTGAGCCGGTACCCTCGACCACACGGGCGCCGCACCTTCGGGTGCGGCGCCTGCGTCGTTTCCGTCGTCGTTTCCGTCGTCGTTTCCGTCGTCGTTCTCGAGGTTCAGTTCTTCAGGGAGCCCGACGCGTGGTGAGGACGACCCTCGCGGTCGCTGCAACCGTACGATTCGGATCGTCGGTCAGAGCCTCGAGCGCGTCGTCGGCGGCCGACCCGGGGATCTCCGCGAGTGCCTGCGTGAGACGTAGCCGGACACCGGCATCGTCCGAGCCGCCGAGCGCGTGCTGCAGCAACCGCACGATCTCGGCGGACGACAGCGGCCGATCTGCGAGCAGGCCGAGTACCTCGGCGGCCTCGACGTCCGACCGGCCCTCCACGATCATCTCTACGAGCACGGGGACGGCCACGTCCACCCCTCGCGCCCCGAGCGTCAGAGCCGCCGTGGAACGTGCTTTGGGATCGGTGTCGTCGAGGGCCCCCTCCAGGAGCCTCGTCGATTCGGGCACACGGAGTTCCGTGAGTGTCGCGATCGCCCGTCGCCGCACCGGCACCTCGTCGGAGTGAAGGCCCTCCGCGAGTGCCGGCAGCGCAGCGTCGAATGCCTCCGCTGCTCGGGCGAGCGACCAGCGCAGCGCGCCGGCGACGAACGGATCCTCCTCTGACAGCGCCGCCCGGACCAGCGCTGCGACCGGCAGCGTCGTGTCCTCGTCCTGGGACAGGATCGCCTGCTGGCGGCGGGAGCCGGAATCGGATTCGAACGCGCGCAACAGCGCGACGAGGCGCAGGACGTCGTCCCAGCCGCTGGGGGAGGCCGAGTCGACGCCTTCGAGACGAGCGAGGAGTTCGGTCTCGGCGGCGATCCGTTCGCGCGTGTGCCGGATCAGCTCCTGCACCAGATCCGCCGGAGCGAAATCCGGTTCCCCCAGCGCACGTCCGACCTCGTTCAGAGACAGGCCGAGACTCCGGAGACTCTCCACGTGGAAGAGCCTCCTGAGGTCGTCCTCGGTGTACTCGCGGTAGCCGCCCGAGGTACGGCCAGTCGGCGTGACCAGCCCCAGGCGGTCGTAGTGCCGCAGCATGCGGCTGCTGACACCGGAGCGCCGCGAGACCTCACCGATCAGCACCGGCTCACTCCCGGATACCGTCCGCGCCGAGTGCGGCGACGCGTTTCGCCGACTCCACAGAGAGGACGAACGCGCTGTCGGGGTCGACGCGGATCCGTTCGGTGGCCTCCGCGTGAGCGCGGACGCGCGGGTCGGGGCTGTTCATCGCCGTGTCCAGGACCGGCGCCGCGGCCTCGTCGAGTGCCGCGAGAGCGCGACCGAGGCTCAGTTGTAGGTCGCGGTCGCCGCGGCCCAGTTCGGCGCCGAGAGCCGCAGCGAGGCCGCTTTCCGAGCCCGGTGGCACGAGAGCGACCGCCGCGCGCCACGCGCTGCGTGCCACCTCGTCGTGCTCGTCGTGGAGCATCCCCGAAACCTTCGGCCATGCGACGGGATCGCCGATCTTCGACAACGTGTGCAGGGCCTGACTGCGTGCCTGTGAGACATCCGAACCGAGCTCGGCGAGCAGACGCGGCACGGTCACCCCGGCCGGCAGACGGCACAGCGCCCAGGTCAGCATGTCGCGGACGAAGAAGTCCGGCTCCACCGCGCACCGGTCGACGAGAGCGGTCACCGTTTCGGGATCGGGTGCGGTACCCGACTCGAGTGCGGCGCGCAGACGCACGGAGGCGTCGTCGGCGGACAGGGCCTCGACGAGGCGGGTGGACAGGGCCTCGACGAGGCGGGTGGACGGGTCCTGATGTGTGCGCATGGGAGGCACCTCCTTCACGACCCATTCGAGCGCTTGTCACAGTGTCAAGGTCAAGACGTACGCTCCGGACGATATCCGGTGGGGGATGGGAGAACCCCCGAACGACGAACGGGGCCCCGGACCGTGATGGTCCGGGGCCCCGTTACGAGCCGCTGATGCGGATCAGTGCTGCGACTTGTCGGGCAGCTGGGCTGCGCCGTCTCCGTTGCCGTGGACGCGCTCCTGGTACTCGCGGAGCGTGTTCCGCAGCTCGAGCTCGGCCTCGTGGTGGGCGGCCTCGAGAGCGGCGGCCTCGTCGGCCGGGTCCGGGCTCCACCAGCTGCCGGAGCCGGGCTTGCCGGCGGTGCCGAGCTTGTTCATCCGCTTCGGAACCGGGGCGGCCTGGTACTCCAGCGGAATCGGGTGGCCGTGCTCGTCCACCGGGCCGAGCGGCTGGTGGATCTCGATGTACTCGCCGGTCGGCAGGCGACGGACGATGCCCGTCTCGATGCCGTGCTCGAGCACCTGACGGTCGCTGCGCTGCAGACCCAGGCAGAACCGGTACGCGATGTAGTAGGCGAGCGGCGGGAGCAGGACGAGACCGATGCGGCCCATCCAGGTCGTCGCGTTGATCGAGATGTCGAACTTGTACGCGATGATGTCGTTGACACACATGATCGTGGCGACGGCGTAGAACGCCAGGGCCATGAACCCGATGCCGGTGCGGACCGGCACGTCGCGCGGACGCTGCAGCAGGTTGTGGTGTGCGTCGTCCTTCGTGAACTTCTTCTCGATCCACGGGTAGACCGTGAGCACGACGAACACCAGGCCCATGATCAGCGCGATCCAGAACGGCTGCGGGATCGTGTACCGGCCGAACAGGTACAGCTCCCAGGCGGGCCAGATACGGGCCATGCCGTCCGTCCACATCATGTAGATGTCGGGCTGCGAGCCGGCGGACACCTGCGACGGGTTGTACGGGCCGATGTTCCAGACCGGGTTGATCTGCAGCAGGCCGGACATCAGGGCGAGCACCGCGAAGGTCATCGCGAAGAACGCACCCGACTTGACGGCGAAGACCGGGAGGATACGAACGCCGACGACGTTCTGCTCCGTGCGGCCGGGGCCGGGGAACTGCGTGTGCTTCTGGTACCAGACCAGCGCGAGGTGCGCGGCGATCAGGGCCAGGATGATGCCCGGGACGAGCAGCACGTGCAGGACGTAGAAGCGCGGGATGATCAGCTCACCCGGGAAGTCGCCACCGAAGATCGCCCAGTGCATCCACGAACCGATGATCGGGATCGAGAGCGTGATGCCCGAGAACGCGGCGCGGAGGCCGGTGCCCGAGAGCAGGTCGTCGGGGAGGGAGTAACCGAAGAAGCCTTCGAACATCGCCAGGATGAGCAGCAGCGAGCCGATCACCCAGTTGGCCTCACGCGGACGCCGGAACGCACCGGTGAAGAACACGCGCAGCAGGTGGACGACGATCGACGCTGCGAACATCAGTGCTGCCCAGTGGTGGATCTGTCGCACGAACAGACCACCGCGGACCTCGAAGGAGAGGTTCAGGGTCGTCTCGTAGGCGCGGGACATACCCACACCGCGCAGCGGCGTGTAGACGCCCTCGTAGATGACGTGCGCCATCGAGGGGTCGAAGAACAGGGTGAGGAAGATACCCGAGATCAACAGGATGACGAAGCTGTAGAGCGCGATCTCACCCAGGAGGAAGGACCAGTGGGTGGGGAACACCTTGTTGATCTGGCGGCGGATGCCCGCGGACAGGTGGTAGCGAGAATCGAGATTCTCGCCGATCTGTGCGGCGCGGGACGGGGTTGCAGTACTCACGGGCGACGCTCCCAGAATGCCGGGCCGAGTGCCTCGATAAAGTCACCGTTGGCGACCAGGAAGCCCTCTTCGTTCACTGTAATCGGAAGCTGCGGCAGTGCGCGAGCAGCGGGACCGAAAATCGGCTTGCCGTACTCCAGCGCATCGAACTGCGACTGGTGGCACGGGCACAGGATGCGGTGCGTCTGCTGCTCGTAGAGCGAGGTCGGGCAGCCGAGGTGCGTGCAGATCTTCGAGTACGCGAAGTAGTCGCCGTAGTTGAAGCTCTCCTGGCCCTTGCGCTTGACGACACGCTCGGTGTCCTCGGTGCGCAGGCGGATGAGCATGACGGCGTTGCGGATGCCGCGCAGGCTCTGCAGCAGAGCGTGGTCGTCACCGCGATCGGACTCGCGGAACGGGAACACCGTCTCCATACCGCCGGCGTCGAGGTCCTCCGGGCGCACCAGGACGATGTCCTGGGGGCGGCCGGTGTCGCGACGCAGGTAGATGGTCTCGCCGGGGTAGCGCGGAGTCCAGCCCGACACCCACAGCGACGACTGGTCACCCTCGGCCCACGGATTCTTGATCAGGCCGCCGAGCGGCATGATCAGACCGAGGCCGAGCGCGCCACCACCGAAGATCGCGGTGCGCTTGATCAGCTTACGGCGCGGCAGGGTGGACGTCTCGAGCGAGTCGGAGAGCTCGGCGACGATCGTCTTGCGATCGACCTCGGGCGAGCCGCCGTCGTGCCGATCCTGGATCGACACCTCCTCGGGGATGAACTTCTTGGTGAACTGCACCGCGCCCACGCCGATGCCGAGGATGGACAGACCCAGGGTCAGTCCGAGCATCGGGGTGTAGAGGCTGTACCAGCCGTAGTTCTCGTCGCCGATGCCCTGGTACTCCCATGGCCAGAACAGGTAGATCGCGATGAACGCGACACCCGCGATGCCCGCGAGGGCGAACCAGAAAGCGACGTTGCGCTCGGCCCGCTTCTCGGCACGCGTGCCTTCGACGGGCCAGCGATCCTTGCGGAACGCGACGTCGACGCCGTCGAGGTTCGTGCCGAGCGTGACGAGATCGTCCCGGCTCATCCGGTCGAGATCTTCGACCGTGTGCTTGTTCGGCGTTTCGCCGCCACTCATGACCTTGCTCCGATCCACAGTGCAGCGCCGACGACGGCGACCATGCCGACGACCCACATGGTCGGCCCTTCGGCACCGGGGCCGAAGCCGCCGAGCCCGTAGCCACCCGGGTCTCTCGTCTCACTGGCGGACTTGATGTACGCGATGATGTCCTTCTTCTCCTCGACCGTCAGCTGACGATCGGAGAACTTCGGCATGTTCTGGGGGCCGGTGAGCATCGCGGTGTAGATCTGCTGCTCGTTGGCCGGATCCAGGTTCGGTGCGAACTTGCCGGACGAGAGCGCGCCGCCGCGTCCGGTGAAGTTGTGGCAGGACGCGCAGTTCTGGCGGAAGAGCTCCGAACCGCGTCCGATGTCGTTGCCGCGCAGTGACGACTGGGCGATCTCGCCGTTCTCGTCGCGGATGACCGTCGGGCCTCCACCGTTGGCCTGGATGTACGCGCCGAGCGCGTCGGTCTGCGCAGCGTCGAACTTCGGGTCCTTGCGGAGGGCCTGGGCCTCGTTGCGCATCATCGGCATGCGGCCCGAGGAGACCTGGAAGTAGACGGCGGCCTCGCCGACACCGATGAGGCTGGGACCGCGGTCCTGGACGCCCTGAAGATTGACACCGTGGCAGGTCACGCAGGAGGTCTCGTAGAGCTGCTGACCCTCGCGGATCAGAGCGCTCTGGTCGTCCTGCGCTGTAGCCACCTGCGGGGAAGGTGTCAGTGCGGAGGCGATGAAGCCTGCGCTGAGGAGACCGAGCGCAAGGACCAACGCTCCGGTGACGCGCCGGCGCATCTTGCGCTGGCGGCGGGACTTCGCAGCATCGGCTGCAGAGGATCGACCGGGCATGTCACCCTCGGAGGCGAGAGGTGGGGATGAACTCATCTGTATCCCTTTTTTTATGTCGGGACGGACTGGACGTCAGGGGGCTGCCTGGGCGTTCAGCTGGCTAACGGATGAAATAAATCGTGGCAAACAGCGCGATCCAAACGATGTCGACGAAGTGCCAGTAATACGAAACGACGATGGCCGCAGTGGCCTGCGCAGGCGTGAACTTGCTGACCTTCGTGCGGAACAGCAGGAAAACGAATGCGATGAGGCCGCCGATGACGTGCAGGCCGTGGAAACCGGTGGTCATGTAGAACACCGAGCCGTACACGCTGCCGGGGATGGTCGTGCCGTCCTTCACCAGGGTGATGTACTCGTAGCCCTGACCGAGCACGAAGAAGGTGCCCATGCCGAGGGTGATGATGTACCACCGTCGCAGGCCGAAGACGTCGCCGCGCTCGGCGGCGAAGACGCCCAGCTGGCAGGTGAAGGAAGAAGCGATCAGCACCATGGTGATCGGTACCGCCAACCACAGGTTCAAGTGGGTGGGCGGGGGCGGCCACATGCCCTCCGGGGCCTGTGCCCGTGCCACGAAGTACATGGCGAAGAGCCCTGCGAAAAACATGAGCTCACTGGACAACCACACGATGGTGCCGACGCTGACCAGGTTGGGCCGGTTCAACGAGTGCACGCGCTGTGTGATTGCAGATCCTGAAGTCCCTACTGCGCTCGTCACGCTGGCTAGTATGACCCGTCGTAGTACGTCTTGGGCAATCGGGGCCGAAATCGGCGCGTCCGTGCAGGTCCCGGACCTGTATTTCTCCAGGTGGGCACTCGGTGGCGGGTGCTCGGAGGGGTGTCACACGGGACATTTCGGAGGGTCGCGGAGGTCACGTGCGATCGTGGTGACATGAGTACCGGAAAGGGTGTTCGGGGGTGGCTGCGGTCCCTGATCGGTCGGCGCAGCGAACCGCTCGACGCGAACCGGCCCGACCTGGTCGTGGTCGTCTCGTCCTTCGACGACGCGGAGGCGTGTTCGACGGCGCTCGAGCGTGCCGCCGAGGCGACACCTGTGTGGCAGGCCGAGGACGAGGCGGTTCTGCGGCACCACCTCGCCCTGCCCGCCGACAGGGTGGACCGGGCGGCGGAACTGGCCGGGCAGGACGGCTACGTCGTGGCCGGGACCGGCGACGGGAACGTCCCAGCCGCGGCCGTCGCGGGCGCCTCGGTGATCCTGCAGCGCGTGCAGGTCCTCGATGCACTGCACTGTGCGCAGGAGAAGTCGCGCATGGCCTCGCTTGCCCAGCGGCTCGGTGGAACGGCCCTGGGATGGGACGCTCTGCAACCGCAGGATTCCGCTGGCTAAGCTGACCGGTCGGAGGGCACGCCGGTGCCCGGTGAGGAGCGAGATGCGGCGAGGGCAGGTGCGATGAACGCGACGCGAGACGCGGACGAGGTGACGCAGAACTGGCCCTCCGTCCTGGGAGTGCTCACGGCCGGGCAGAACCTGTCCGCCGCGGAGGCGCGATGGGCGATGAGCGAGATCTTCTCCGACAACGCCACTCCCGCTCAGATCGCGGCCTTCGGTGTCGCTCTGAAGATGAAGGGCGAGACACCCGAGGAGGTGCGGGCACTCGCCGACACGATGCTCGACTACGCCCGGTTGGTCCCGGTCGACGGTGACGTGGTCGACGTCGTGGGCACCGGTGGCGACCGGGCGAACACCGTCAACATCTCCACGATGGCCTCGCTGGTCGTCGCCGCAGCGGGTATTCGCGTGGTCAAACACGGCAACCGCGCCGCCTCGTCCAAGAGCGGCGGCGCCGACGTGCTCGAAGCGCTCGGAGTGCACATCGATCTCGGACCCGACGAGGTGGCCCGCTCGGTCGCCGAGGCCGGGATCGGATTCTGCTTCGCGCCGGTCTACCACCCGGCGCTGCGTTTCGCGGCCGCACCGCGCAAGCAGATCGGCATCCCGACGGTCTTCAACGTCCTCGGCCCGCTCACCAATCCGGCCCGCCCGAGCGCCGGCCTGATCGGGTGCGCCTTCGAACCGCTCGTCCCGACCGTCGCCGGTGTGCTCGCGCAGCGCGGCAATTCGGCGCTCGTCGTCCGAGGCGACGACGGTCTCGACGAACTGACCACCTCCACGACCTCGCGCGTGCACGTCGTCCACGGCGGCGAGGTCCGGGTCGTGACGCTCGATCCGCGCGATCTCGGTATCGAACGGGTTCCGCTCGAGGCACTCCGCGGAGGCGACGCCACGGAGAACGCGGCGATCGCGCGGGCGATGCTGGCGGGGGAGACAGGGCCGGTGCGCGATGCCGTGCTCCTCAACGCCGCCGGGGCAATCGCGGCTTTCCGGGGCGTCGACGGCGTTCTCGAGGATGCCCTCACGGCCGGGCTCGAGACGGCGGCAGAGGCGATCGACAGCGGCCGGGCCACGGCCGTCCTGGAGCAGTGGGCCGAGGTCACCACGCGGCTGGGTGCCGGTTCCGGACACAAATGACCGGAGAAGAATAAGGACACACGAACGACGGGCCCGCACTGCATCGGTGCGGGCCCGGCGGTCGTCGGTGGTGCTGCGGGGTGTCAGTTCCCGATCGAGAAACCGGCCTCGACGTCGGCGCTCGAGTACGACTGGAATGCGATGTGGGTGACGGTCTTCGTCACGCCGTCGATCTTGTTGATGCCCCGGGTGACGACCTCCGCGATCTTCTCGTGGTCGCGGACCCGGACCACGGCCACGAGGTCGACGTCGCCCGCGCAGGAGTACACCGTGTCGACACCGTCGAGGTCGGCCACCGCTTGCGCGGTCTCGGGGATACGGTTCGCCTCGGCATCGATCAGGACGATCGCGTTGATCATGGGGTCTCCTTCAACCTTCCTCGGGGATTGCATCAGCCTAAGCGGTGCGGGTCGTCGGCGGAGAGGAGCCTGCGGACCGCGCGGGCGTCGCGGGCGAGCTCGGCCCACGTGCTCCACCGGCCGGCACCCCGTGTCGGTTCGCACCAGCCCTCGCTCGCCCGGACGATGCGGATGCCCTCGCCGTCGAGCCAACGTGCGACCAGACCGATCTCCTCCGGGGACGCGCCCCGGAGCGGGCCGGGTGACGGCCGCACCGTCTCGGCCGCGGCGACGATCGCCTCGACGACGGGCATCGGGCGCACACCGCGCGGTGCCACTCCGGCGGACGCGAGACGACCGGCGCGCACGACGGCGAACTCCCACCCGCCCTCGGCCCGCGGTCGCGCGGCGACGAGTTCGTCGACGGCCGCCAGCGCCGCGAGGCGTTGCGTGCGCCGCAGCGCGACGAGGGCGGCGGCGAGGCGGTCGCGGAGGCGGGCGGCGTTCTCGAACAGCTGGTCGCGCACGAGGGCGTCGAGTCGCTGCTGCGCCGATTCGACGGCGTCGTCGGCGGTTCCGCGGACGACCGCGCGCGCACGCTCGACCTGGGCTGCGTAGGCGGAGGCGTCCTGGACCCCGAAGGCGGCTGCGGCGCAGCCCCCGACCGCGACGGGCGGGCAGCGGTCGCCGTGGCGGGCCGTACGGCCGATCCTGCGCGTGCACGTGCGCAGACCGCACATCTCCGCGAGCAGTGCCGCGACATCCGCGGCGTCGGCGCGCACCGAGAACGGGCCGACCGAGTCGGGTCCGGGGGTGCGGCTCACGGCGAGGCGCGGGAACGCCTCGTCGGTGAGGATGATCCACCAACCGCGCATCGGATATTTCGACCGGCGGTTGTAGGGAGGGGTGTGGGCCGCGATCAACCGGAGTTCGCGGACGCCGGCCTCGAGCCCGTGGGCGCATTCGACGTGATCGATGCGTGTGGTGAGCGCGACCATCTCGCGCAACCGCGGTCGCGTCTCGGAGCCCGTGAAATAGGTACGGACACGCCGGTGCAGGTCGACCGCCGTGCCGACGTACAGCACCTCGTCCGACGGGCCGCGGAACATGTAGACACCCGGTTTGCGCGGCAGATGCGCGGCGAGTGCGCGTTTGGCCCTCTGCTCGGCGGTGACCACCGGCATATAGTCGCGCAGTTCGGTGAGGCTGTGGACGCCCTGGTTGCCGACCCGTTCGATGAGGGCGTGCAGGACGTCCACGGTGGCGCGTGCGTCGTCCAGGGCGCGGTGGGTGGGCACGGTGGAGACCCGGAACAGTTCGGCCAGCGCGGACAGCTTCACCGACGGCGCTTCGTCGCGTCCGAGGACGCGGCGGGCCAGCTTGACGGTGCACAGCACCTGGAAGCGGGGCCACGCGAGTTCGCACTGCGCCGTGGCCGCCTCGAGGAAGCCGACGTCGAATCCGGCGTTGTGTGCGACGAGCACCGCTCCGGACGCGAATTCCAGGAAGGCGGGCAGCACCTCCTCGACCTTGGGCGCCGCATAGACCATCGCGGTGGTGATGCCGGTGAGCTGCACGATGTACGGGGGGATGGGTCGCCCCGGATCGACGAGGGTCGCGAACTCGCCGAGCACCTCGCCCCCGCGGATCTTCACCGCGCCGATCTCTGTGATGGCGTCCTCGGCTGCCTTCCCGCCGGTCGTCTCGAGGTCGACGACGACGAAGGTGGTCTCGCGCAGCGGAGTGTCGAGCTCGTCGAAACCGAGTTGCACGCCGAGGGCGGATGGTTGCGGCGAGGTCATGCGGCAGAGCCTAGGAAGCGTCACCGACACGCCGTCGAGCGGGCTTCGGAGCGGGGTTCGGAGCACGGGGAGACGAGGATCACACTGCGTTCTTTTCGGCTCGATGAAGGGTAAACGGAGGCCGGAGAACAGACCGATCGGCCTCCGGGAACGACAATCCGGCGAATCGGGCGCATCGCCTCGTCGACGGTCGATGAGTCAGCGTGCCCTGACCTGGTTCTTCCGGAAGGAACTCGGGTGAAACGGGCGCCGGGCCTCTCCCGAGCGGAGGCGCGCCGGACAGTGGCCGTTACCGCGCCGTTATCGGACCGTTGCCCCGCGACGGCATTCCTCCAGGGGTGGGCCGAGAAGGTCGGGTCGCACGGCAAGGCGGTCGACTTCACCGATGCCGTTTCGTAATCTTTTCGAGACCGAGCGGAGAGTTTCCGCCCCACCCCCGGGTCGGAGCCGCACGGTTACCGCCTAATCGCTTCTCCCGTCTGCGGGAGCGGTGAGCCGGGGACCCACACGTAGTACTCGGGGTGAATCCCCTCCGCTGCTCGCGGGGAGGGGTAGGGCTGATCTTCCGGCCCGAACCCGTCAGCTAACTCGGTCGGCGGGTGAACGGAAGAAACGGAGAACGTCCCCTCGTGGTTTCGAACAACAGCACGCGCACCGTCCGGCGCGCACTCGTCGCCGGTGCCATTGCTCTCGGAGCAGTCACCGTCTCGGCCGGCCCGGCGATGGCCGAGCCGATCAACATTCCCGGTGTCGGAACGTTCGACCTCCCGGCCGGTGTGACCGTGCCGCCGGAGATCGCCAACATCGTTCCGCCGGCCCCCGAGGCCGCCCCCGCGCCTCAGTCCGGTTCCTTCACCGCCCCCTTCAGCTCTGTCGGCCAGCGCGCTGCCGACGCCGCGCAGTCGAAGATCGGTGCCCCCTACGTCTACGGCGCTGCCGGCCCGAGCTCCTTCGACTGCTCGGGTCTCGTGCAGTGGGCCTACAGGCAGGCCGGTCTGAGCGTCCCGCGCACCAGCTACGAGCAGGCCTCCGCCGGTGCCCCGGTGGACGTCGCGGCTCTGCAGCCCGGGGACGTCGTGTCGTTCTACGGCGGCAGCCACACCGGCATCTACATCGGCGGCGGCAACATCGTGCACGCCTCCACCTCGAGCCAGCCGGTCAAGATCGCACCGCTGAACTCGATGCCCGTCGACGGCGCCCGTCGCTTCTGATCGACGGCGCCCGTCGCTTCTGATCGGTCGGCGCCCGTCGCTTCCGATCGGGCTGAGCACCCCCGCTCCAGCGCCGACGCACTGCCCGAGGAGGGTGGGTCCGGTACGTACCGGACCCACCCTCCTCGTGTGTCTGCACGTCCTTTCCGATGCAGGAACTGCTTGCACAAACGGCCGCTGCGTGGGAGGGCTACTCGCAGGTAGACACAAACCTATGCAATTCCGTAACCTGATCGAGACCTTTGGGAAAGGATGCGAGCCCACGTGGTTTCCGACAGGACGAAGCACCTCGTACGAGTGCAGGACAGGCGACGGACCGGCCGTCCGGCGCTCGTCGTAGCCCTCGTGATGATGGTCCTCGGTTTCACCCTGGCGCCGGCGACGGCGCAACCCGCAGGGGAGAGCCCGGCAGCACGCCTCGAGCACCTCGCGGATCTGTCGCGTCGCAGCGAACAGGCCACCGAGGCGTTGCACGCCGCCGGGGCGGATCTCGAAGCGAAGGTCGCTGCGCAGCACGAGGCCGAGGTGCGTGCCGGCCAGGCCGACGACGCGCTCGGCGCCGCTCGCGCCGAGATCGCCCGCTTCAAGCCCACCGTCGACAAGCTCGCGCGGGCCAACTACCGCGGTGCGCGCACCAACCGGCTGTTCGCCGTCATGGTGAGCGACTCGCCCCAGCAGATGCTCGACCAGATGGTCCTGCTCGACGTCCTGGGCGAGCAGACCTCGCGTGAGGTCGAGGGCTTCCGGGCGGCCACCGCCGCTGCGGCCGAGGCGGCCGTCGCCGCGCAGCATGCCGCCGACGAGGCGCGTGCCGCCGCCGAGCAGGCCCAGACCCTCCGCGACGAACTCCAGCGGCGACAGGCCGAACTCGAGGAGCAGATCGAAGGGGTCCTGAACGCCTTCGAGGCGCTGAGCGACGCGGAAAAGGCCGAACTCGCCGGCACTCCCTTCCCTCCGGGCCTCGACGCCGAGAAGATCCTGCAGCACCTCGTCCCCGGCAGCAACGGCGCCGCGCTCCGCGCCGCCCTGTCGCGGATCGGCTCGCCGTACGTGTGGGGCGCGACCGGCCCCGACCAGTTCGACTGCTCGGGACTCATGGTGTGGGCGTACAACCAGGTCGGCAAATCACTGCCCCGGTCGAGTCAGGCCCAGGCGCAGGGCGGCATCCCCGTCTCCCGCGACAATCTGCAGCCCGGCGACCTCGTGATCTTCTACGACGACGCCTCCCACGTCGGCATGTACGTCGGCGATGGCAACATGGTGCACGCGTCGACCTTCGGTGTGCCGGTGAAGGTGCAGTCGATCGATCGCTTCCCGTTCCACAGCGCCCGGCGGTACTGACCGGGTAGAGGCGGGATCGCAGCCGGTGGGCGAGGGCGTACGGGACCACCCTCGGACACCGACCTAGACTGACGCGGTGCCCGCGCGATCGTCCTTCACCGCCGGTACCCGCAAGTGGGAACGTCTCGGCCTGGCCGGACTCGTGGTCGCGCTGGTCACGGCAGGACTGCTGCTGGCCGTCGACCCGGTGGACACCGACGACGCCGACAGCCGGGTACGGGCCGAACTGCAGGTCGTGCTCGACGACTGGGCGCACGCCGTCCGGACCGGCGACGACGGGTCCCTCGCGGAGTTGATCGACGACGCGTCTCCGGAACTCCTCGACGCCGAACGGGGGCGGATCGCGGCGATATCCGCCGTTCCCCTCGCCGATCTCGGCTACGAACTCGCCTCCGAACCCGCGCTGCCCCTGCCGCCCGAGACGATCGCCCGGTTCGCGGCCGACGAGGTACGGGCGCACCGCGTCCACCTGCGGTACGCCGTGGACGGAATCGACGACATACCCACCCGGCGACCGGTGACCGTGCTGTTCGTCCACCGGCCGCAGGGCTGGCGGATCGCCGACGACGCACCCGATCTCGCCGGGGCGCAGACCGTCACCTGGCGAGGGCCCTGGGACCACGGCAGCCTCCACCTCGCGACCGCGCAGACCGAGGGTGGTCGCTCGCTCGTGATCGGACACCCGGACAACGCCGCCTTCGTCGACGGCCTGGCAGGCGACCTGCCGTCGGTGGTCGAGGCTGTCGACGACCTTTGGGGCGATTCCTGGCCGCGACGCGCACTGGTGGTCGTGACGTCCTCACACGAAGAGTTCTCGCACCTCGTCGGGCCACGACACGACGGCGACGACATCGCGGCCGTCGCGGTCTCCGACGATGTCGACCACGAGCGCGGGATCGCCACCGGGCAGCGCATCGTCTTCAACCCGGCCGCGAGCGACCGGCTGGACGACACCTCCCGCCGGATCGTGCTCGCGCACGAGACGGTGCACGTCGCCGCACGCGCCGGCACCGTGGACGGCTCCCCGATGTGGGTCCTCGAGGGCTTCGCCGACTACGTCGGCCACCGCACGGCCGCGGAGGGCCTCGCCACCGGGCCGGTCGACGTGCAGCGGATCGCGCCGACGCTGACCCGGCAGGTACGGGCGTCGGGTGCACCGACGTCGCTGCCCGCCGACGGCGACTTCATCGGCGACCGGTCGACGCTCGCCTACGAGAGCTCCTGGTCGATCGCCGCGTACACCGCGGACCAGTTCGGACACGACACGCTCGTCTCCCTCTACCGCGCTCTCGCCGCGGGTCCCGTCACCGACGAACACCTCGACGACGTGCTCACAGACCTGCTCGGCGTCGACACCGCCGGCTTCGTGGGCGGTTGGGGTCGCTGGCTCGGAGAGCGCATCCGCGACATCCGCTGACCGGGACGGTCCGGGCCGGGCCCATCGGCACCGTCCGGAGCTCGGGACCCGTCGGCGCCTTCCCGTCGCGCTGCTTCTACGGTGGTCCCATGTCGCGGACCCTGCTGGTGACGAACGATTTCCCGCCCCGACCGGGGGGCATCCAGTCCTATCTGCACGCCTTCGCGAACCAGCTGCCGTCCGACGACCTGGTCGTCTACGCGCCGCGGTGGCGCGGCGACAGCCATGTGAAGTTCGACGCACGAGTCCCCTTCGAGGTCGTCCGTCATCCCACGACACTGATGCTGCCGACACCCGACGTCGCGCGACGGGCCACGCGGCTGCTCACCGAACACGACTGCGACACCGTCTGGTTCGGAGCGGCTGCACCGTTGGCGCTGCTGGCGCCCGTGCTGCGCCGCGCCGGCGCTCATCGCATCGTCGCCAGCACCCACGGCCACGAGGTGGGATGGTCGATGCTTCCCGCCGCCCGGCAGGCGCTGCGGCAGATCGGCGAGCACACCGACACCGTCACCTACGTCAGTCGTTACACGAGGGGGCGGTTCGCCTCGGCATTCGGCCCCGAAGCGGGTCTCGAACACCTGCCGTCCGGGGTGGACACCGACGTCTTCCGGCCGGATCCGGCGGCCCGCGCCGAACTGCGGGCACGTTACGGTCTCGGCGACCGGCCCACCGTGCTGTGTCTGTCGCGCCTGGTGCCGCGCAAGGGACAGGACATGCTCATCCGTGCGCTGCCCGCGATCCGGAAGCGGATCGACGGTGCCGTCCTCGTCATCGTCGGCGGCGGACCGTACGAGTCGCGCCTGCGGGAGCTCGCGCGCCGCACGGATGTCGAGGAGCACGTCGTATTCACCGGCACCGTGCCGTCGGCCGAGCTCGCCGCGCACCACACCATCGCTGACGTGTTCGCGATGCCGTGCCGGACCCGCGGCGGCGGTCTCGACGTCGAGGGCCTGGGCATCGTGTACCTCGAGGCGTCCGCGACCGGGGTGCCCGTCGTGGCAGGCCGGTCGGGTGGTGCCCCGGAAACGGTGCGCGACGGTCGCACCGGCTACGTCGTCGACGGCACCTCCGTCACAGCCGTCGCGACCGCGGTGTCCGGTGTCCTCGCCGATCCCGATCGTGCCGCCGCGATGGGCGCGGCCGGTCGAGAGTGGGTCTCCAGCGATTGGAGATGGGACGTCCTGGGCGCAAGATTGCGCGGTTATCTCGACGCCTCGGCGCCCCCGAACGAGACGGTGACGCCGTCGGCGGGGTGACCGGACGGGTCGCCGACGCGATATGTGAAGCTGTTCTGCGTGAGCAGCATTCAGGTGGCGGACCAGACCTTCGTAGCGGCGCCTCCGGAGCGCATCGCCGAGGAGGTCGCGGCCCTCGATCGGTGGCGTGCATGGTGGCCCGATCTCGTACTGACCGTGCGGGAGGACCGAGCCGAGAAGGGCATCCGGTGGACGGTGTCGGGTCCGCTCGACGGAACGATGGAGGTGTGGATCGAGCCGGTTCTCGACGGCGCGGTGATCCACTACTTCCTGCACTGCGAGCCGGCCGGTGTCGCGCCCGAGCGGGTGGCGGGTCTCGACCTCGCGGGAATGAACCGTACGCGCCGGGTCCAAGGGAAGGTGATGACCTTCGAGGTCAAGCAGCGTCTCGAGGCCGGTCGTCCGGCAGGTGAACCGCCGCGACACTGAAGCCACCGAAGGAGCGTCGTCCCGATACCGTTGTTCCCACGGTGTGTGATAGACCCTCGGGGCGGGACTGATCGGTGCACACCCGAGGGACCGAGAAAGGGAGCCGTCACCACATGGCCGAGAAGACGAAGAGGTCGATCACCATCGACGCGCCGGCCGAGCGTGTCATGGAGGTCATCGCAGATTTCGATGCCTATCCGACGTGGGTGTCGGCGGCGAAGACCGTGGAGGTCGTGGAACATCGTCCCGACGGCCGCGCCGAACGCGTGCGCTTCGTCCTCGACGCCGGCATCGTGAAGGACACCTACGTCCTGCGGTACAAGTGGGCGTCCGACAACCGTGCCGTGAGCTGGGAGCTCGAGAGCGGTGAGATCCAGAAGGCCCAGTCCGGTTCGTACGTGCTGACCGAGGCTCCCGGCGGCACCACGGTCGTCGACTACCAGCTCACCGTGGATCTCACGATCCCGATGATCGGTCTGTTCAAGCGCAAGGCGGAGAAGGTCATCACCGACACCGCGTTGAAGGAACTCAAGAAGCAGGTGGAGGGCTGAACGTCCGGCACGCCCCGGCCCGCGTGCGATGGTTCCTCGGAAAGGGCGGCGCCGGGAAGACGACCCTTGCCGCGGCCGAGGCGCTCGCGACCGCCCGTGCGGGAGAACCCGTGCTCGTCGTGTCCATCGACCGGGCGCACTCTCTCGGCGACGTGCTCGACCTGCCTCCGGCCTCGAACCGGGACGCCGGCGCGACGGACATCCGCACCGTCGAGGACAACCTCGGCATGGTCGAGATCGACTCGCTGCAGCTGCTCCGCACGCGCTACGCGGTCCTCGCCTCGATGGCGGCGCTCGCCGGGACGCACGAGCACGCAGACCAGTTCGACCTGCCCGAGCCCGACGAACTGACTGGGCTTCCCGGCGTCGAGGAACTGCTCGTGCTCGCCGAGGTCGCGCGACTCGCGGACAGCGGACGGTGGGCTCTCGTCGTCGTCGACGCCCCGGCCTCCGCCGACGCCGTGCGCACCCTCACCGCGCCGCGCACGGTCTCCGATTCGCTGGAACGGATCTGGCCTCAGCACAGCCGGGTCGCGGCGGGCACCGGTCCGGACCCCCGCGCGGGTGTCTTCGTCGCGCTGTTCGATCGGTTGCTGTCGGGGATCACCGCGGTACGCGACCTGCTCGACGATCGCGGACGCAGCGCCGCGGTGATCGTGGCGACGCCCGACCGCGCCGGTCGTGCCGAGCTCGCACGGGTGCGATCGTGGCTCGCCCTGTCCGGCATTCGCGTCGACGCGGTCGTCGTCAACGGCGTCGTCCCCGCGGTGGGCGGTTCGGGTGCGGCTGCACGGCTGCTGGCCGATCAACGGGCCGCGCACGAGGCGATCGTCGCCGAGATCGGGGCGGCCGTCACCGACGTTCCCGTGATCGTGTGCGAGCGCCGTGCTGCGGAGCCGGTAGGGTTGGCAGCTCTGGAGGAGCTCGCCACGGCGCTCCGCCGCGATGCACTCGTTCCCTCGTCGGAGACCGGCGAGCCGGTCCGGGTGCAGCAAGAATCGGGAACGGGGGTGGAGTCGGTGTACGCGATGCGCATGTACCTGCCGCTCGCCGATCCCGCGTCCCTGACACTCGGACGGATCGGCGACGACCTCGTCGTCGGCGCCGACGGCATGCGACGCCGGGTGCGACTCGCCTCGGGGCTGCGGCGGTGCACCGTCTCCGATGCCGAGTTCGACGGAACCGATCTGGTGGTGCGATTCGTACCGGATCCGGCGGTGTGGCCGCTGTGAGGGACGACCACGAAGCCCTGATCTCCGAGTTGTTGTTGCTCGCCGACGCCGTGCTCGACCGCGTCGAGGGCACGGTGCAGCAGTTCGTCGCCGCGACCGGCGACGTGTCGGCTCATACCGCCCCCGATACCGCGACCGGTTCGACGGCACCGGGTGACGCCGAGGCCGCGACCACCCCGAACGGGTGCGCGTGGTGCCCGCTCTGTGCCGCCGCAGCCCTGGTTCGCGGCGAGAACCACGAACTGGTCAGCAGGCTGGCGTCGAAACTGGCGGCGTTGATCGCGTTGCTGCGGAAGTTCCTCGCGCAGTTCCTGCCCTCGACCGGTGGCGTCCCGCCCGAGCCGACCCCCGATCCGCCGACACGGGATCGTCCGGCCTTCGAGCCGATCTCCGTCAACCTCCGCACGTGAACACGCACGACCCCGGGCTCACGGTCGGGATCGACATCGGGGGCACGAGCATCCGCGCGGCAGCCGTCGACCGTAACGGCGACGTCGTCGACAGTGTGCGCACGCAGACGCCGTCCTCCGCGGTCGCCCTCGAGAACGCGCTGCACCGGCTCGTCGGGCATCTGCGTGAGCGCAACGACATCGGCGCGGTCGGGCTGGGGGTCGCGGGTTTCCTCACCGAGGACCGCACCACCGTGCGGTTCGCACCGCATCTGCCCTGGCGCGATACGCCGCTCGCCGAGACGCTCACCGAACGCTTCGGGTTGCCGGTCGTCCTCGAACACGACGCCAATGCCGCGGCCTGGGCCGAGTACCGCTTCGGCGCCGCCGCGGGCAGCACGATCGCGGTGATGGTCGCGCTCGGAACGGGCATCGGCGCGGCCCTGCTGCTCGACGGCAGGATCTATCGCGGTGCCTACGGTGTGGCGCCCGAACTCGGTCACCTGCAGGTCGTGCCCGACGGGCGGCCCTGCCCGTGCGGCAAGCAGGGATGTTGGGAGAGGTATTGCAGCGGAACGGGTCTCGTGGACACGATCGTCGAGATGCTCGCGGCCGAACCCGGACGGTCCGTTCTCGCGGGCGAGATCGCCTCGGATCCCGGATCGCTCACCGGCCGGCGGGTCGCCGGTGCGGCCCACGACGGCGACCCCGTCGCTCTCGCGGCCTTCGACGATTTCGCCCGCAGGCTCGCGCTCGGACTGGCGCTCGTCGCCGACGTCTACGACCCCGAGCTCGTCGTCATCGGGGGAGGAGTCTCCGGTTCCGCGCCGTTGTTCCTCGACGCCGCGCGCGAGCACTACGCGGCCGTGACCACCGGCGCCGGCCATCGTCCTCTCGCGCGCGTCCGGGTCGCGCAGCTCGGCGACGCCGCCGGGCTCATCGGTGCCGCCGATCTCGCCCGATCCGCGATCGAAACCTCACGACCGCCGCTGTAGTCGAATTCCACTGGGGGTGAGATTCGCCGGAGGTGAGATTATCGTCACGTCGACGTTGAAAGGGTGGGGTCGAGCACTGGGGCGATGTGCGAGGGGCAGTCGCGTCGTCGTAGAGTCGACCGGCGGGCGGTGCTGCACCGATCCGTGTGGGGGATGATCGGATTCGGGAAGGATGCCATGTGGTACTGGCTGTTCAAGTACGCCCTCCTGGGGCCGCTGCTGTGGCTCATAGGACGTCCGAAGTTCGAAGGCGGCGAGAACATTCCGGCGCACGGACCGGCGATCCTGGCCAGTAACCACCGGGCCGTCCTCGACTCGTTCTACCTTCCCCTCCTCGTACGTCGGCGCATCACCTTCCTCGCGAAGAGTGAGTACTTCACCGGCACCGGACTCAAGGGCGCCTTCCAGCGCTGGTTCTTCTCGTCCGTCGGGCAGGTCCCCATCGACCGCACCGGCGCCGACGCCGCGCAGGATGCGCTCAACGCCGGGGTCCGGGTGCTCGGCCAGGGCAAGCTGCTCGGCATCTATCCCGAGGGCACCCGCTCACCCGACGGACGCCTCTACAAGGGCAAGACCGGCCTCGCGCGACTGGCGCTGGAGACCGGCGTCCCCGTGATCCCCGTCGCCATGATCGGCACCGACCGGATGAACCCCATCGGGTCGAAGATGTGGCGACCGGCGAAGATCACCGTCCGGATCGGTGAGCCCATCGACTTCTCCCGGTTCGAGGGCATGGGCGGAAACAGGTTCGTGGAGCGCACCGTCACCGACGAGGTCATGTACTCGCTCATGCAGCTGTCGGGCCAGGAGTACGTCGACATCTACGCCGCCTCCCTCAAGAACAAGGGCTCGGCGGACGAGTCGGGGGTCGGGGACACGGGCGCGTCGACGAACGGCAGTGCCGCGACCCCGCCGCAGGACGGTCCCGTCGCGGACCGCGTTCCCGACACGCGCGCCGGGTGAGCAGGTGCGCTACTTCTACGACTGCGAGTTCATCGAGGACGGACGCACGATCGAACTCGTCTCGATCGGTGTCGCCTGCGAGGACGGCCGCGAGTTCTACGCGGTGTCGACCGAGTTCGACCCGACCCGGGCCGGAGCCTGGGTGCGCCGCAACGTCCTCCCGAAGCTCCCGCCCCCGGCGCACCCCGCCTGGAAGTCGCGATCGAGGATCCGCGACGACTTGCTGAAGTTCCTCGTGCCACGACCGGGCATCCGGCCCGAACTGTGGGCGTGGATCGGAGCCTACGACCACGTCGTGCTCGTCCAGCTGTGGGGCACCATGCCCGAACTCCCGGACGTCCTGCCCCGCTTCACCCGCGAGCTCCGGCAGTATTGGGAGGACTCGGGCTCACCGCCCCTGCCCCCGGCGCCGGACGACAACCACGACGCCCTCGCCGACGCCCGCCACAACCTCGCAAAGTTCGAAGCGATCGAGGTTGCTCGCCGGTCGCGGTGACGCGGGTAACGGGGTGCTGCGCCGCTTCCGGCCGTCACGCCATATCCTGGACGGGTGAACTGGACTGTCGACGTGCCGATCGACCGCTTGCCCGAACTTCCCCCGTTGCCCGAGGAGCTGCGTGCCAACCTCGACGCGGCGCTTGCAAAGCCGGCGCTGCAGCAGCCCAGCTGGCCCGAGGAACAGGCCGCGGCGATGCGCACCGTGCTCGAGAGCGTGCCTCCCATCACCGTGCCCCGCGAGGTCGAGGAGCTGCAGAACCAGCTCGCCGCCGTCGCTCGGGGTGAGGCCTTCCTCCTCCAGGGTGGCGACTGCGCCGAGACGTTCGCGGACAACACCGAGCCGCACATCAAGGGCAACATCCGCACGCTGCTGCAGATGGCGGTGGTGCTGACCTACGGTGCGTCGACGCCGGTCGTGAAGGTCGCGCGGATCGCCGGCCAGTACGCCAAGCCGCGTTCGTCCGACACCGACGCGCTCGGTCTGCCGTCCTACCGCGGCGACATGGTCAACTCGCTGGTCGCCGATGCCGAGGTGCGCAGGCACGATCCGTCGCGCCTCGTGCGCGCCTACGCGAACGCGAGCGCCGCGATGAACCTCGTGCGTGCCGTCACCGCCGCCGGTGAGGCCGACCTGCACCGCGTGCACGACTGGAACCGGGCCTTCGTCTCGGCCTCGCCCGCCGGTGCCCGCTACGAGGCGCTCGCCTCCGAGATCGATCGTGGTCTGCGGTTCATGGACGCTTGCGGTGTCATCGACCCGAATCTGCGCGCGGCGACGATCTATGCCAGCCACGAGGCTCTCGTCCTCGACTACGAGCGCGCGATGCTGCGCCTCGACAACTCGGGCGACAAGCCGCGCCTGTACGACCTGTCGGCCCACTTCCTGTGGATCGGTGATCGCACCCGCCAGCTCGACGGCGCGCACATCGCGTTCGCGGAACTGCTGTCGAACCCGATCGGTCTGAAGATCGGTCCGTCGACCACCCCGGAGATGGCCGTCGAGTACGTCGAGCGCCTGGATCCGCACAACACGCCGGGCCGACTGACCCTGATCTCCCGGATGGGTCACTCGAAGGTCCGCGATCTGCTGCCCGGCATCATCGAGCGCGTCGAGGCCTCCGGTCACAAGGTGATCTGGCAGTGCGACCCGATGCACGGCAACACCCACGAGGCGTCCACCGGCTACAAGACCCGTCACTTCGACCGCATCGTCGACGAGGTGCAGGGCTTCTTCGAGGTGCATCGCGCGCTGGGCACGCATCCGGGTGGCATCCACGTCGAGCTCACCGGTGAGGACGTCACCGAGTGCCTCGGCGGTGCCCAGGACATCTCCGATCTCGACCTGCACGGTCGCTACGAGACGGCGTGCGATCCGCGGCTGAACACGCAGCAGTCGATCGAACTCGCGTTCCTGGTCGCGGAGATGCTCCGCGGTTGATCGCAGCGGAGATGCTCCGCGGTTGATCGCAGTGGAGATGCTCCGCGGTTGATCGCAGCGGAGATGCTCCGCGGGTAGGGGACAGGCGGTCGGATCAGGGCAGTGCGGTCAGCGTGACCGTGCTGCCCTGTTCTGCTCTCCGCCCCGCCCCGGGATTCTGGCCGATCACGACCGAGCGGTCGGAGTCGCCGAGTTGCCGCACCTCGACCTCGAATCCGAGGCGGGTGAGTTCGTCGCGGGCCGAGCCCACCGAGCGTCCCAACATCGACGGCACCTTCACTGCATTGGATACAAGGAGGGTGACGGTTCCGCCGGCGCTGACGTCTTCGCCCTCCTCCGGGTCGGTGCCGATGACCCGCCCCTCGTCGACATCGGCGTCGAAGACCTCACGGATGTCCCCGACGGTCAGGCCTGCCTCGTCGAGGATGCGACGCGCCTCGTCGACGGGGCGCCCGGTCAGATCGGGCAGGGTCACGGGCGGCGATCCCTTGCTGATCACAAGCGCGACCTCGGACCCCACGGGCAGGACGGTGCCGGGCGCGGGGTCGAGCGCGGCCACTCCGCCCTCGGGCACCGTGGTGCTGAACGCGGTACCGCCCTCGACCGGTTCGAAGGTGCGGCTCCGCAGTTCGTCCTCGACGACGGATCTCTCACCGGCGCCGGGAATGGACGGGACGGTCGGTCTGCCGAGCGACACGAGCAACGCGATCGTGTCGCCGTCGGGCACGCGTGAGCCCGCGGTGGGGTCGGTGCCGAGGACGGTGTCGACGGGAACGTCGTCGGAGTATTCGCCCCGGATCTCGCTGGACAATCCGGCCGTCTCGATCGCGGACACGGCCGCCGCCTTGTCGAGTCCCAGCACGGTCGGGACGTCGCTGAGCCGGCCGGCGCCGAGCCACCACCCGGCGATCCCCATGAACAACGCGAGCACGATGATCGCGGCGATCCAACCGGCGGCGGACCGGCGCTGACGGCGGCGGTCGACGGCGTAGTCGGGCCGGGGCGCCACCGGTTCGGTATCGGGACGCGGATGGGTGCGGGTCGCGACCCGGGTCGGGTGCGGGCGCGTGGCCGGTGCATTCGGGCCGGGCGTGGCCGGCACGGCGGTCTGCACGGTCGTCGGAGCATGCGAGTTCGCGGCCGAGCCGGTAAGCACCGTCGTCGGCGGAGCAGGATCGGCAGGCCCGGAAGCGGCGCCGTCGATGGTGCGGGTCGGTGCCGCGGCATCGGGATCCACCACGGGTGGCGTCCGCACCGCGGATCGTCTCGGAGCCGGAACCCGGTAGCGGGGGAGATCGAGCGTGTCGCATATCTCGCCGAGCGCGACGGCCATCACCTGCGCGTCGGCGTAGCGTTCCGTCGGTTCGCGTTCGGTGGCCCGGCGGACGAAGGCGTCCAGTTCGGGAGGAACCCCGTCGATGGCCGAACTCGGATCCGGCACGTCCTTCTCCACGCGCTGGTATGCCACCGACAGGGACGTGTCGCCGGTGAAGGGAGTGCGGCCGGTGAGCATCTCGTACACGAGCACACCGGCGGAGTAGACGTCGCTACGCGCGTCGGCGCTGCCGACGGTCACCTGCTCCGGAGACAGGTACGCCGCGGTGCCGAGGATCACGCTGCGCGAGGTGGTGGTCGCGGCGGCGACCGCCCGGACGAGCCCGAAGTCGGCGATCTTCACCTCACCGTTGCCGGAGATGAGGATGTTCTCGGGCTTGATGTCGCGGTGCACGAGACCCGCCCGGTGGGCGACGGCCAGGGCTCCGAGGACCGGTGCGGCCACGGCGGCCGCGGCGTGCGGCGGCATCGGCCCGCGTTCGCGCAGCAGCTCGCGCAGGGTGCCGCCCTCGACGAGCTCCATCACGAGGAAGACGTGATCGCCGTCCTGGCCCTGGTCGTAGACCGCGACGAGCCCGGGATGCGTCAATCGCGCGACGGATCTGGCCTCGAACTCGAACCGTGCCAGGAATTGGGGATCGGCCGCGAACTGCGGATCCATGATCTTCACGGCGACGGGACGGTCGAGACGCATGTCGGTGCCGCGGTAGACGGTCGACATGCCGCCCCGCGCGATCTGCGATTCGATGCGATAACGCCGGTCGAGCACGACGCCGACCAGTCGGTCGCCTCCAGCGGTCACCCGGTGTACCCCCGTGTCTCGTGCGTGATGGTGGGACGCCGGTACCCGGGCCTTCGAGGTATCGACGTGACGAAGCTCCGGCTCCGCGTGTGCGGAGCGATTTCGTCCCCGTCGATCGTAGCCAGCTCCCGTGGACGGTAGCCGCGTAGCTGCCTGCGCGGCCGCAGCGATAACGTGGTGGGGTGAGTGCAATCCCTTACTGCGACGACGTTCTCGACCGCTCCGTGCCCGTGGTGCAGCTCGTCGACGTGGCCAAGAGCCTCGGCGTCGCCACCTCCCGCGTACACCAGATGGTGCGCGACCGGCAGCTGCTGGCGTTCAAGCGCGACCGCGTGCCGGTCCTGCCCGAGGCCTTTCTCGACGAGGAAGGAAACGTTCTCAAGGGTCTTCCGGGCCTGATCGCGGTGCTGCACGACGGCGGTTACGAGGACGACGAGATCCTGCGGTGGCTCTTCGCCGAGGACGATTCTCTTCCCGGCGGATGCCCTGTGGCCGCGATGCACACGCAGTCCGCGCGCGAGGTCGTGCGGCGGGCGCAGGCGCTCGCCTTCTGAGTCTCCGGGGCGTCGCTACCGCTTCCGGAGCAGTGAGCCGGCGACGTACTCGGTGATCATGACCGCGGCGCGCGTGCGGCGCGGAACCGTCGCGCGCCGGTCGAGCACCCGGAACCCGCTGCGTTCGACCTCGTCGAGAATCCGCCCGTAGAGCGTGAAGGCTGCGCGGATACCCGGCCGGATCCGGTCGGGGAGTACCTCCAGCCCAGGTTCGGCTTTGCGATATTCGGCGCGGGTCAGCGCGACCGCGTGGGCGAGTGCCCGCCGGACCCTCGGGTCCATCGCGTCGGTGCGCCGGCATTCCTGCAGCAGGTCGATGTCGACCCCGAAGGCCGACCACAGTTCGAGCGGGATGTAGAGACGTCCGCGTTCGAGGTCCTCGCCCACGTCGCGGATGAAGTTGGTGAGCTGGAACGCCGACCCGAGCGCGGCTGCGGCGGGCGGGGCGGCCGGATCGTCGACGTCGAGGATCGGCAGCAGTTCGAGACCGATCACCGCCGCCGAGCCGTACATGTACTCGCGCAGTTCCTCCATGGTCCCGTAGCGGGGCCGGAACTCGGGCGTGCCGGGCACGTCCATGCGCATGGATCGGATGAACGCCTCGAAATAGTCGATCGGGATGCGGTACTGCCCGATCGTGTCGGCAAGCGCGCGGACCACGAGACCGGTGTGGTCGAGCGGGCCGGGAGCGCCCGCGAGTGCGGCGTGCAGACGGCTGTGCGCGTCGTCGACACCACGGATCGCGGCCTCCGGGTCGTCCACGGCGGTGACGTCGACGATGTCGTCGACGTGTCGGGCGAAGCCGTAGAGCGCGTGCACGGCGTGTCGTCGCGAGGCGGGCAGCAGCCGGGTCGCGAGGTTGTAGGTGCGTCCGTGTTCGGCGGTGAGCTCGGCGCAGTAGGCGTAGGCCCGGGTGAGATCGTCGGCCGCGATCCCCGTGGGGCGCTCAGGCACGGTCGTCCAGGGCAGCGCCGGCGGGTGATGCCGGTCGAGGTCGTAACCGCAGGCGCAGCGGGTCGTAGGTGACCAGCGAACGGGCCGCGACGATCGAGGCGAACACCGCGAGCGCGACGTGCGCGATGTTGTACATCCCGATCGACCCGTCGGGGTTGAAGATCAACATCAGCCATGTCGACAGTGCGACGAGCACCATGAGCACCCGGGGCGACATCGCGAAGGCGGCGGCGACGGCGAGCGGCCAGGAGTAGTACCAGGGCAGCGCGGCGGGCGACAGCAGGGTCACCGCAGTCAGCGCCACGACGATCCCGAAGATCGCGTCGCGCTCGGTGCGGCGGAAGCGCCACCACGCCCACACGAGGATCACCACCAGCGCGATCGCGCAGAGCATGCGTGTGATGTCGAGGACCGATCCGAGCCGCCACGGAGTGACCCAGGTGACGGCGTGCGCCATCATCGTCGGCAGCGACAGCCAGTTGATGATCTTCGACGAGCCGGACAGGGCGGTGAGCCAGCCGATGCCGACACCGGCGAGCAACGAGGTGCCACCGAAGACCGCGGCGAAGACCCCCAGTCCCAGGCCGACGGCCTTGGCGAACAGGCGCACGGGCGCTGCCGGTTCGCGTCCCTCGGCAAGCGCACGATCGCGTTCGTGGATCATCCACACCCACACCAGGAAGGGCAGTGCCAATCCTGCGGTGGCCTTGATCGCGGCGCCGAGGGAGACCAGGGCGATGCCGCCGAGGTGCCGGCCCTCGAGCACGAACACGATGCCGGCGATCATGAGACCGACCATCAGCAGCTCGTTGTGCACACCGCCGACGAGGTGGATCAGTACGAGCGGGTTCAGCACTGCGAGCCACAGGGCAATCGCGGGATTTCCGCCCATGCGACGGGCGAGTTTCGGCACGGCCCACGCCATGAGTGCCAGGCCGGGAAGCATGGTCAGGCGCCACAGCCAGGTGCCCGTCACCACGTTGTCGTCGGTGATGGACGTGATGCCCGCACCGAGCAGCAGGTGGACGGGCCCGTAGGGCGTGGTCGTCGTTGTCCACACATTGCTGACGTTGTCGAGCAGGACGCCCGGATTGACGACCGGGCCCACCTCGTACGGGTCGAAACCGTCGCGCAGCAGTGCGCCCTGCGCGAGGTAGGAGTAGGCGTCGCGGCTGAACATCGGTGTCGCGACCAACAGGGGAGCGGTCCACGCGGGCAGCACCGTCCACAGATCGCGCACCGTGACGTGGCCGGCGAGGGTCGCCCGGCCGACGCGCACCCACGCTGCGATCATGAGGAGCACACCGACCCACAGGATGATCCGCGAGAGCAACTGGCCGTGGCCGAACCGCAGCCACGACAGATAGATGTCCTCGAGCAGCGGGTCGATCCGCCGGACACTGCCCGATCCGAAACTGCCGAAGGTCATGAGTACCGCGCCCCACGCGCCGAGCAGCGCGGCATGGCCGGCGGGACTCCTCAGGAATGCGTGCTTCGGACGCTCACCCTTCGGTGCGGCCGTCCCCTCCGGCGCGGGCGAGGTCTGCGGCTCGGCGTCGGGCGAGGCAGGGGACGACATCGGTACGGTTCCTCCCCCGTGGACGTGTGGATGCGCGGCGCGCAGATAGCTGGCGAACGAGGACAGTTTAGTGGAGACGCGGAGCGTGGTGCGCCCGGTGTCACCGCCTTCGCGGAACACCGAGCCGTTCGGCGGCGAGCCTTCCGGACAACAGCACGGTGGGGACACCGACGCCCGGCACCGTCGCCGACCCCGCGAGCACCACGCCGGGAACGGCCGGATCGAGGTTGCGGCGCCGGAACGGTCCCGTCTGCCGGAAGACGTGAGCGCTCGAGAACGGGCTGCCCGCCTGCATGCCACGAGCGTGCCAGGTGGCCGGCGTGTCGATGTGGTCGACGCGGAAACCGTCCGTGATGCCGCCGTATCCGCGGCGGTCGAGGACGTCGAGCAGTTCGTTGCGATAGGGCACCGCGAGCTCGGCCCAGGCGAGCGGAGCGCTGTCGAGGTTCGGGCATGGCGCCAGCACCGACAACGGTTCGTGCTCGACGCCCTCACGGGTGAATCGCAGGCCGGGATCGGACAGTGCCGGTCGCGTGATGAGCAGCGAGGGGTCCGACATCGGCCGGCCGCGTCCGCGGCTGCGGGTGATCTCCGCGAAGGTGCGGTCCCACTCCCCGCCGAAATCGATCACGTGGTGGTGTTGCGCCGCCCAGCCACGGGTCACCCCGGTGGGGACCGACCCGTGCAGCACGACGGCCGACGGCGCGGCCAGCGTGCGGCGGCACCGTCGGCGCGGCAGCAATCCGTCGACCACCGGGGTGTCGGGGGTCAGGACGGCCGCGTCGCACGGGAAGCGCTGTCCGTCGCGGGTGCGGACACCGTCGACCCGACCGGCGGAGAGGTCGAGCGAGGTCACCTCCCGGCCGAGTTCGAGCCGTCCGCCGGCCTCGACGAACGCCGCGGCCATCGCGCGGGCGACCGACCGCATGCCGCCGTCCACCGCGTACACGCCCAGCGACGTGTCCATGTGGGCGATGGCCCCGTAGACGGCGAGGGCCCGTGCCGGAGCGACCCCCGCGTACAGCGCCTGGAAGGTGAAGACGCGGCGCAGGCGCGGGTCGGTGACCCTGCGGTTCACCTGCGCGCCGAGCCTGCCGAACCCGCCCAGTCGGAGCAGACGCGCCAGATCGCGCAGCGCCGCCGGGGACGAGACCAGGTCGAGCGGCGAGTCGAAACTCGCGTCCATGAAGCGGTCGAACTCGGCGTCGAAGATGTCGGCGAGCCACGCGCGCAACCCCAGATAGCGGCGTGCCTCGTCGGGACCGCACACCCGTGAGATCTCCGCGACCATGGCGTCGGGGTCGGAGTGCACGTCGATCGAGGTGCCGTCGGCGAACCGCGCGTGATAGGCGGGGGACAGTCGCCGGGTGCGCAGGGCCGGCCGGACGGAGTTGCGGTCGGTGCCCACCGCGGCGAGCGCGTCGTCGATCAACTCGGGCATCGTCAGCACGGTGGCGCCGTTGTCGATCTCGTAGCCCGGGCCGTGATAGCTGCCGACCCGGCCGCCGACGTCGTCGGCGCGTTCGAGCACCGTGACGTCCTTACCGGCGCCGCGCAGGTACAGTGCCGCCGACAGACCGGCGAGACCGGCACCGACCACGACGACCCGGTCGGCGCCGGGAACGGTCCGCACCGCCGTCACGCCACCCGTCGCGTCGCCGCGACCGCCGACTCGCGCAGAAGGGCCTTGCCCTCCTCGGTGGCGCCGGACGCCTCGAGCGCCTCGAACGCGCTGTCGGTCAGTTCCGAGATGCGGTCCTCGATTCGGGCGACCGCGCCGAGATCGACGAGCAGCGAGCGGAGGTGCTCGACCTGCGCGTCGGACAGATCGGTCCCGATCGAGGTGCGCAGCAGCTCGGCCGCGGCCGGATCGGAGGCATCGGCCGTCTCCAGTGCCAGCGCGTACAGGACGGTCCTCTTGCCCGAGCGCAGGTCGTCGCCCGAAGGCTTGCCGGTGACCTCGGGGTCGCCGAAGACACCGAGCAGGTCGTCGCGCAGCTGGAACGCCAGGCCGATGTCGGTGCCGAAGCGGCGGTATGCGGCGATGAGGTCGTCGTCGGCGCCGGCGAGGGCAGCGCCGATGTGCAGGGGGCGTTCGATCGTGTACGCCGCGGTCTTGAACCGGTTGACCCGCGTAGCGGCCTCCACCGATTCGTCCGCCGCCACTTCGTTGGCGATGTCGAGGTACTGCCCGCCGAGCACTTCGGTGCGCATCGCGGTCCAGGCCGGGACCACGCGCGCGACGGTCGCGGGGTCGAGCCCCGCCGAGTGCAGCATGTCGTCGGCCCAGACCAGGGCGAGGTCGCCGAGCAGGATCGCGACCGACTCGCCGAACTGCTCCGGCCTGCCGTGCCAGCCGGCCTTCCGGTGCTGCTCGGTGAACTCGACGTGCACGGTGGGGAATCCGCGGCGCATGGTGGAGGCATCGATGATGTCGTCGTGGACGAGCGCCGCGGCCTGCACGAGCTCGAGCGCGGAGCACGCCTGCAGGACGGCCTCGGCGTCCGGCCCGGTCGGGTCACCACCGGCGCCGAGCCAGCCCGTCCAGGCGAAACGCGGACGCACCCGCTTGCCGCCGCGCAGCACGAATGCCTCGAGCGTGTCGACGGCCTGCCGGTATCCATTGCCCACCGAGTCGATCAGGTCGGAGCGTGAGGTGAAGAACTGCCGGAGGGAGTCCTCCACCCGATGGGGGAGCTGCTCGGCAGACAGGTGAACGGCGCCGGTAGACAGGACGAAACCTCCAGGTCGATGGGTGACGGCACCTCGGAGGCGGGTGAGCCGGAGGTGCCGCGACCAGCCTATCCGCACAGTCGGGTCGTCGCCGGTAGCGACCGCCCCGGGGGCGCCACCTATGCTGGACCGGTGACAAGCGACTTCGTCAGGGCAACCGAGGACGGCGGGATTTCTCGGACCCCGTCGATCGTGGACCGTCTCGGGTCCGCGCGTTCGGGCCGCATTCCGTTCTCCGTCGAGTTCTCCCCGCCTCGCGACGCCGAGGCCGAGGGACGACTGTGGCGCGCCGTGCGGACGTTCGAACGTCTCGGCCCGGCCTTCGTATCGATGACCTACGGCGCCGGGGGCTCCACCCGCGACCGTACGGTCCGGGTCACCGGACGCCTCGCCGAGGAGACCACCCTCCTGCCGGTCGCGCACCTCACGGCCGTCGGGCACAGCATCGACGAACTGCGCGCGATGGTCGGCGCCTACGCCGACCGCGGCATCACCAACATCCTCGCGCTGCGCGGTGACCCGCCGGGCAACCCGCTCGGCGAGTGGGAAAAGCACCCCGAAGGTCTCGAATACGCCGACGAGCTCGTGCGTCTGGTGCGCGAGCTCGGCGACTTCCACGTGGGCGTCGCGTCGTTCCCCGAAGGACACCACCGGTCCCCGGACCTCGATCACGACACCCGCTATCTCGTGCAGAAGCTCCGTGCGGGTGCCGAGTACTCGATCACCCAGATGTTCTTCGACGTCGAGCACTACCTGAGGCTGCGCGACCGGGTCGTGGCCTGCGACGCCGAGCAGGGGCTCAAGCCGATCATCCCCGAGATCATGCCCATCACGTCGCTGCGCTCGGCGCGGCGCAGCCTCGAACTGTCGGGTTCGCATCTGCCGCCCGTTCTCGAGGAGCGGCTGCGGCGCGCGGCAGGCGACGGTCCGGAGGAGAACCGCGCCGCGGTGCGCGAGGTGGGCATCGAGGTGGCGACGGAGATGTGCGAGCGGCTGATCTCCGAGGGTGCGCCGTGCCTGCACTTCATCACGCTCAACTTCGCCCGCGCGACCGGCGAGGTGCTCGACCGCCTCGGCTACGAACTCGAAGCTCCCGCCGCGGTGCAGCCGGCCTGACATCCGGCCCGCGCCGGTTCGGGGTCAGGGCAGGACGCGGGCCTTCCACGCCGCGCGTCCGCTGCGCCGTGCCCGGATCGACGACGCCGTGAGCGCACCGACCGCCAGGACCGATGCCGGGTGCGCCGCGGCGTCCAGCAGATCGTCGACGGGACGGTCCGGAGCGTCCGGGTGTCGGCGTCCTCCCCGCTCGGTGACGCGCGCGAGAAGGCGTGACGTCACGCCCGCGGTGGCACCGGCCACGCCCCAGCGTCGCGTCCGTCCCCCGCCGAGAAGCGCCGCGGCCGGGGGCACGAAGTAGGCGAGGAGATACAGCGCGACCACCGCGGCCGCCCCCACCGGGGATCCGAACGCCGACCACAACCAGCGGGTGTAACCGCCGATCAGCGGGCGGGCTCCGTCGTACATCCGGCACGACGCCAGTCCGCCCGCGGCCGCGACCGTCGTAGGCAGTCCGGCGCGACGCAGCGTCCGGGCCAGATCCAGATCCTCCGTGGGACTCGCCGCGACCGCGGCGTGCCCGCCGATCGCCGCGTAGGCGCGCGCGTCGAAGACGAGGAACTGTCCGCACGCGACCGCCATCGACGGCCGGTGGGTGCGGTGCGAGACCGCGACGGGGAGCAACGAGAACCACGACCAGAACAGCAGGGGCTGCACGAGCCGTTCGAGCGCCGATCCGGTGAGCTGGTACGGGAACGGTGAGACGAGCGCGGCGTCCTGGTGGCGCAGCAGAGCGACGGCGGCGGCGAGCGCGTCGGGTGCGAGCCGGACGTCCGCGTCGACGAACACGACGATGCCGCTGTCGGTAGTCGATCCGGCGTGGGCGACGGCTGCGGCGCACGCGGCCGCCTTCCCGGTCCATCCTTCGGGCGGTGGCTGTGTCGATCGGACGACGGTGATGCGCTCGTCGCCCTCGGCCGCGGCCGTGGCCAGGTCGGCGGTGCCGTCGGACGAGTCGTCGTCGAGGATCACCACGCGCAGGGCGTGCAGTCCTGTCTGTGCCCGCAGGTCGGACACGATCGCGGCGATGCGGGGCGCCTCGTCGCGGGCGGGGACGACGACGGTGACCTGCTCGTCGACCACCGGTCCCGGCACGAGACGAGGGAGCGAGACCCGGTTCGCGACGGCAACGGCCGCGCCGTAGGAGGCGACGAGAGCGCCACCGGCGACGAGTCGCGTGAGACCGGGGGACGGGTCGCGCGGAAGGCGGGTCAGGACCGCGTCCCGTTCGCCGACGACCACTGCGGCGCGGGATTGCGGGTGAACCAGGCCGCGCCGGCGATGATCAGCGTGACACCGAAGGCGCCGCCGGCCATGATTCCGGCCCAGCCCGCGAAACCGCGCGTGTTGGGATCGGCGTAGCGCACCTCCGCGCGGAGGGTGCTCACCTCGCCGGCCGGAATCTTCCAGGTCACGACCGAATCCGACTCGCGGGTGCCGTTGGTGGTCGCCACCCGGGCGGGGAACGCGATGGTGAACTGCACGTCGGTGCCCTGGGTGGGAGCGGACTCGAGATCCACACGTCCGTTCAGTGCCACCAGATCGCCCGAGCGCTGCAGGTTGAGCTGGAACATGCCGGCGCTCTGATCGGACATCGTGGCGAGCTGCTGGACGTCGCCGAAGGTGAGGTCGTTGAAGAAGACCTGGCTCCCGACGTAGCCGTCCTGCGAGTACTCCTGCACCCGCACCTTCCCGGCCAGGGCCGAGGGAGCGGTGAGTTCGGGGCCGGGATCGTTCTCGTCGGCGGGGATGGTCGCGGCGACGATCTGCCCCGACACACGGTCGTCGGAGGAGATCCCCATCGTCGCCTGCACGCGCAGGCAGCCGGTGAGGAGCGGGAGGCCGAGGAGCACGAGCCCCACGACCGCGACGACACGACGGCGGACGGACAGGATGGACGACTGCACGGAGAACATGGTGCCAGGCACGGTCATCCTCGTCGGTTCTTCGGGTCGCTCGCGGCGAGTCGTGCCTCGTCCCGCCCGGGAGCGGACACGCTTGCGCGCCACGACCGGACGAGTGAGACCAGCAGGGGAAGACCCAGTACCCCCATGACGACCAGCCCGTAGACCGCGGAGTAGCCGAGTTCGGGAGCGTCGAGGAATACGCTGTGGGCGAGGGCCGAACCGAGCCACGTCCACAGGAACAGCGCAATCGGCACGGCGTCGTGCCGGGGCGCGTCGGCACGGTCCGAGCGGGAGTCGACGAGCACGAGTACGGTCGCCATGATCGCGGCGACGAGGAGCCAGCCCGCGTAGTTGGTGAGCGGGATGTGCTCGATCCCGGGCAGGCCGCCGGCGTTGCACCACGACCAGTGCCCGTCCGCCACCATCTGGGGGTCGAGATAGAGATCCCAGCCCAGCATGCCGACGGTGACCGCCGCGACCCTGCCGGGACCGTTGCGGACGAGGCGGGAGGCCACGCACCAGACGGGGTACAGGCCCGCCGACCACGCCAGCGGCACCACCAGCGGGACGTCGAGTGCGGCCGGCCCGAGCCTGTCGGTGACGTAGCTGTAGCAGCCATAGGGATAGCCGGTCATCGTGCCGACCACCTCGGACAGATACCCGATGCCCGCCGAGCTGACGAACAGGACGACGGCGAAGGTGATGCCGCGGTTCAACGCGGCGTGGACGAGGCAGGCGGCGGTGAGCAGCGTGACGACCGCGACGGTCGCGGCGTCCCGGGCGCCGCCCTCGGTGAGGGGATAGGCGATCTGGGCGAGGACCGCGGCGACGGCCGGGACGATCGGAAGGACCGTCCGCCACCGGGCCGGTCGGGGCGGTGCGGGGACGCGGGTGTCGGTCACCGCGACACCCAGCCCTTCACGCGGTCCACGAGACTGCCCTTGGCGTCGGCGAGGGCGACCCGGGCGGCGTTGCGGCCGCTCGCACCGGAGACTCCACCACCGGGATGGGTCGAGGCGCCGGTGAGATAGAGGCCGGGCGCGTCGGGCACCCGGTAGCCGGACAGCTCCGGCAGCGGACGCCACAGGAACATCTGGTCCAGCGACATCTCCACGTGCATGACGTTCCCGCCGAGCAGGCCGAGTTCGCTCTCGATGTCCGCGGGGGTCTGCACGTGGCAGTGCTCCACGCTCGCGGTGAAGCCGGGAGAGCGCGTCTCCATCTCGGCGAGGATGCGGTCGGTCTCGGCGCCGGCGATGTCCGCCCAGCGACGTCCGCCGCGCAGCGCGTACGGATGCCACTGGGACCACAGCGTGATCTGGTGCTTGCCGTCGGGTGCGATCGTCGGGTCGAGGGCGGAGAAGCTCATCGCGAGGACGGTGGGTCGCGGGGGCAGGTCTCCCGCCATCGCGGCACCGTGCGCGGCGCGCAGGTGGGCGCGGTCGTCGACGAGCAGTTGCAGACCGGAGGTCGTCGATTCGGGCTCGTCGCAGCCGCGGTAGCGGGGCAGCGAGTCGGTGCCGAGGCGCAGGACCATGCCGATGCCCGGACCGACCCGCATGCTGCGACGCCAGCCCTCGAGCCGGTCGCGGTCGTATCCGCCGCGGTCGAGCAGATCCAGCGTGGTCAGCACGTGGCATCCGGCGACGACCCTGCGGGCTTGCACCGAGCGTCCCGATTCGGTGCGCACGGTCCACAGATCGCCGGTCCAGCGGATCTCGGTGGCGGCGTCGCCGCAGGTCACCGTGCCGCCATCGGACCGCAGCCGCGACAGCAGGGCCTGGGTGAGCGCACCGCTTCCGCCGATCGCGCGACCCGGGGGAAGGGTGTGCATGAGGGCGGCGAAGCCCACCATCGCCGCGGTGCCGGGTTCGGACATGGGCGGGCCGGACTGCGCGCCGAACCAGGCGAGGGCCGCCTTGAGGGGTTCGTCGTCGAAGTACTCGTCGAGCAGGCTGTCGCCGGTGGTGAGGAACCGGCGGGACAGGGCGCTGCCCCCCTCACCCGCGTCGAGTCCCCAGAACGAGGACAGCAGGTGCCGGCCGGTCGGGGGACGGGTGAACGACGTCATCACCGCCGCGCTGCGCGGGCCCCAGTCCTGCACGAAGCGGCGGTACGCGTCGGCCTCGCGGCGTCCGCAGGCGGCCTCGACGGAGGCGCAGGTCCGGTCGAGATCGCGGTGGAAGACGATGCCGGGACGGTCGGAGTCCGCCGGGGGCGGCGCGTACGCCCACGGGTCGCAGTCGATGTAGCGCAGGCCGTGGGCGGCGAGATCGAGTTCCTCGACGATCCCGGAGTGGCGCACCATGATGTGCGCCGAGGAGCCGCGGTCGACGGCATATCCGGGGAAACGTTCGACGGTGGAGACGGCGCCGCCCGGCACGGTGTCGCGTTCGAGAACCTCCACCGACCATCCGTCGCGGGCGAGATAACACGCGGAGACCAGGGCGTTGTGGCCCGAGCCGACGACGACGACGTCGAGTGTGGCGTTCATGGGGTACCGCTTCCGTCCGGATCGCCGATCGTGTGATGGTGGTGCGGAACGAGGTCCGGCTCGAGGGGCAGGCTCCTGCCGAGGACCGCGAACGGGCGGGCGTCGCCGGTGAAGACGAACCGGCGGACGACGTCCTGGAATCCGAACCGACGGTACAGCCGCCACGCCCGGTTGTCCTCGCCCGGCACCTCGGGTGTCGACAGCAGTACGGCCGCTTCCGTGCGTTCCCGCAGCAGCGCCGACAGGAGCAGTTCACCGATGCGGCGTCCCTGCATGTCGGGTCGGACGTGCAGTTCGGTGAGCTCGAAGTAGTCGGAGAGAACGCGATCGATCTCCTCGGGGGACCGTCCGGAATGGCGCATGCCGGCGCGCACCTGCTGGTGCCACCACTGGCGGGTGTCGCCCCGGTAGCCGTACGCGATCCCGACGACGGTGTCCGGATCCTCGGGGAGGCTCGCGGCGAACGCCTGCCAACCCGCGCGGGCCGAATGCTCGGACCACATGGGCGCGCGGTGGTACTCCGTGCCTCGGGGATATCGCATCGCCGCGACGTAGACGGTCAGCAGCGAGGGCAGGTGCGCACGGAAGTCCGCGGGGGAGAGCTCGGTGAGGATCGGGGCGTCCTGGCAGGGATCGGTGGTCATGCGTGACTCGTTCGGGTGGCTCGCGGTGCGTCGGAGGTGCTCGGGTCTCGCTGATCGTTCGGGATGACGTGGCCGCTTTCTCTTGACGGGTTGTCGGTGGGTCCAGCTATATTGAATACGTCGAACGCATGTTCGACATCGGTGATCCGGGGATGTTCGAGGGAAGCGAACATCCCCGGATCACCCTGGGGTCTCCCGCTCGGCGTCCGTGTCGGGCCTCACTCGAGGACAGTGATCTCCGTTCCTCGGCGTTTCGGCGGGAATGCCACCGGATACCGCTCGTTGTAGCGAGTGGTGAGACCACGCCGAGGAGGTGCGTGAACATGGCCAACGGTCAGGTCGCGAGTCGAGGCCCGCGCCGAACGTCTCCCACGCTCGGGCCGTCCGCATGCATCGACCATGCCACCTCGGCGCGCGCGGCGACGCTGCTGCGCAAGGCCGACGATCTGCTTTCCGGTGCCGCCGGTGCCGGCGATCCGGGCGAGCGGTTCCGCCTCGCCTACCTGGCGGCGCTGCGCGGTGCCGGTGCGGTGGTCGCGGCCGCGGAGCTGCGCTCCGGGATCCGGTCCCGCCGACCCGCGACGCGCAACGCATGGGCACTCATGGCGCGCGCCGACGAGTCCTTCGCCGTCTGGGCCGACTACTTCGCCGATCGCTCCGCCACCCGCACCGCGGTCGAGGCGGGGGTCGCGCAGGCGGTGGGAGCCGACGAATCCGGTGCCTTCTACGACGAGGTGGGCCACTTCCTGCACGATGTGGAGGGCTATCTCGACGCCGAAGCAGAGCCGGAGGTCGGTGTCGGTGGGTGACTTTCGCCCCTTCACGAGGGCCTTCGCCGACGACGGGATCGAACTCACGTGTGGAGTTTGTGGTCCACAGCGACATCTGCTCGTATTATTGACTCAGGCGGCCGTACGGACGGCCCCCCACCGGATTCGCCCCACGGATCCGGTGGCCACCGTTTAGTGCCGGGGGAGGTACCGTGCCACTCTCCGAGCACGAGCAGCGCATGCTCGATCAGATCGAGAGCGCGCTCTATGCTGAGGATCCCAAGTTCGCCTCGACCGTGCGTGGCAGCCGGTTGGGGATGGCGTCGAACCGGCGGCGGCTACAGGCCGGCGCTTTGTTCGTGTTGGGCCTGACGCTGCTGATCGCCGGCGTTGCCCTGCCGCTCAAGCCGGGCGGCTTCCCGATCATCAGTCTGCTCGGGTTCCTCGTGATGTTCGCCGCCGGAGTCTTGTTGCTCCTCGGCGGTCGTCGGCCGTCGACTCCCGGGGCGACGGGCGGTAGTTCCGGTTCCGGAAAGTCCGGTCGAAGTTCCCGCGGCGGCAAGAAGTCCTCGGGTGGTGGCTTCACCAACCGCATGGAAGAGCGGTTCCGGAGGCGTTTCGAGCAGGACTGACCTCCTCGACCATCAGGTGTACCGACGACGGCGCGACCCACGGGTCGTGCCGTCGTCGTTCGTCTGCAGACCTTTCACCGACCCGGCGTCGTCCGCCTCTCCGCCCCTCTGTCCCTCCACCACCGCGCCCCACTCGCGCAATCTCCGTCTCCCCACCGCCTCCCACCTCGGCTCCGGCCGCAGTGTTTTCCCTGGTCGCCGATTGCTCGGCCCTCGCTCCGCCGGTGGGGCGGATCGTCGGGGCGCCGACAGCGGTGGATCCGTCGTCGTCACGCGAGCGCGTGTCCCCATTTTCCGCCACCTGCTCTGAGCTGGGAATGTGACGACAACACGCGCGGCCGGGCGGCAGTAATCCGTTTCCGGTGGGGCAAAGTGGGGTAATGTGGGGCGCGGCGGGACAAGGTGTCCTGTCGCGCGAAGCATCCGTCCGGCAGCGGGGAGGCGCCGAGTGTTCCTCGGTACCTACACCCCGAAGTTGGACGACAAGGGCCGGCTGACACTGCCGGCGAAGTACCGAGACGAGCTGGCGGGAGGGTTGATGATCACGAAGGGGCAGGATCACAGCCTCACCGTGTTCCCTCGCGACGAGTTCGCCGCTCTGGCAGAACGCGCTGCGAGTGCCTCACGGAGCAACCCTCAGGCACGTGCGTTCCTGCGGAGTCTCGCGTCGGGAACGGAGGAGCAGCGACCCGACTCACAAGGCCGGATCACGCTGTCGTCAGCCCACCGCAAGTACGCCGGTCTCACCAAGGACTGCGTGGTGATCGGTTCGGTCAGGTACCTCGAGATCTGGGACGCGACGGCATGGGAGACCTACCTCGCCGAGCACGAAGAAGACTTCTCGGAAGCGAGAGACGAAGCACTACGCGACATCTTGTAACCACGGCTCGGGTTGCGCGGCGAGTGCCGCGAGGCCTCTGCCCGATGTGCCGGCCCTGACGCACTTCCCCAGCGCCAGGTACGGACCGGAGGGCCCTGACGCACTTCCCCGGCGTCAGGTCTCTTCGGACTCGGACAGAGACCTCGAGGCATTCGCCGTCTTCCGTATCCACCCCCCATGGCGGCGAGCACGGTATCGAGACGAGCGACAGGCAGGCACGAGGCATACCACCGTCCACCCGACGAGTACCCGACAGACCGTAAGCGGCCCGAGCAGGATTCCGGAGGACACATGGTGGACGGCGAGCACGAATCCGTCGATGGTACGGATGAGGCCACCGGTGCCGATGTGACATCTGCGGCGGAATTCGGCCACGTGCCCGTCATGCTCCAGCGCGCCGTCGACCTTCTCGGTCCGGCCATCGAGAGCGTCGGTCCCGACGGCGAGGGCGCGGTCTACGTCGACGCGACACTCGGTCTCGGGGGGCACTCCGAACACTTCCTGACGATCTACCCGAGGCTGCGGCTCGTCGGCCTCGACCGTGATACCGACGCACTGGCGATCGCCCGCGAGCGACTCGCACGGTTCTCCGACCGCACAGACTTCGTCCACACCCGCTACGACGGGATCGCCGACGCGCTCGAGAGCGTCGGCCTCGACCGGTACGGCTCGGTCCACGCCGCCCTGTTCGATCTCGGCGTGTCCTCGATGCAGCTCGACGAGGCGGAGCGCGGTTTCGCCTATTCCAAGGACGCCCCGCTCGACATGCGGATGGATGCCACCACCGGCATCACCGCGGCCGATGTCCTCAACACCTACAGTCACGGCGACCTCGCTCGCATCCTGAGCACCTACGGCGAGGAGCGCTTCGCCGGCAGGATCGCCTCCGAGATCGTGCGGACCCGGGCCAAGACTCCCTTCCGGACGAGTGGCGAACTCGTCGAACTGCTGTACCGCACGATCCCGGCGGCGACCCGCCGTACCGGTGGTCACCCGGCCAAGCGCACCTTCCAGGCGTTGCGGGTCGAGGTCAACGCGGAGCTCGACTCGTTGCGCACCGCGATCCCCGACGCTCTCGACGCTCTCGCGGTGGGCGGCCGGATCGTCTTCATGTCCTACCAGTCGCTCGAGGACAAGGTCGTCAAGCAGGAACTGACACCGCGTGCGAAGTCCCGCAGTCCCGAAGGGCTTCCGGTCGAACTGCCCGGGATGGGACCGGAACTGCGCATCCTCACCCGCGGTGCGGAGCGGGCAACGGACGACGAGATCGAGGCCAACCCACGTTCGGCGCCCGTCCGCCTGCGTGCTGCAGAACGAATCGCCAGGAGGTAACCGATGACCGTACAGGTGGCACCCCCGCAGCGCCGGAACCCGGGGCGATCGACCGCAGCGCAGCGTGCCTATCAGCGACGGTCGCAGCGCGCAGCGCAGCTCGGGGTCGAACAGGTGCAGACCCGCGGGCGCACGACGGGTGCCGGACGTGTCCGCACCCGGATCCCGTTCGTCGCCACCATCATCGGGCTCCTGGGCGTGGGCATGGCCGTGACGCTGTTGCTGACCACCCGGGCGACCGAAGACTCCTACGAGCTCAGCGCGGCGCGGTCCCTCAACGAGGAGCTCGCCCAGAAGCGGGCGGTGCTCCAGCGCGACGTCGCCACGGCCGAGTCGGCTCCCGCGCTCGCGGTCGCCGCGGCGGAACTGGGGATGATCCCCACCGGGCAGATCGCGCGGATCGTCGTCGCTCCGGACGGTTCGGTGCAGGTGGTGGGCGATCCGGTTCCGGCCCAGGGTGCCCCGCCGGTCCCGCTGGATCCGCCCGCCCGAGAGGACGCCCGCGTCCAGACCCCGCTGGCCGGCAGCGCTGGGGCGGAGACCCCGCGGCCGCTCGGTGACGTGAGCGAGGAACCCCGGCCGCGCACCGACACCGAGGGCACGCGTCGGGCCGCGCCATCGGCCGACGGCCGCCCGGTGGGCGAGGAACCGGCACCGGCTCCCGTGCCGGTACCCGCGGCGGAAGCTCCCGCGGCCGCCACGCCGGATGTCGAGGGTGCCGCACCTGTACCGCCCGCGGCAGGACAATCGGTACCCGTGAGCGAACTGCCGCAATCCGAAGCGCCCCGTGAGGCGACGCCCGAAGCACCAGTCCAGGCCGTGCCGACGGAACCCGAGGGCGGGCCTCGGTGAACAACCGCTCCACCCCTCGGCGTGCACCGCAGCGACGTTCCACCCCGGCGACGCGCGGCGGCCGCGCTCGAATGCCCGCGCCGCGCGATCGCAAGCAGCGCGACCGGACGAGTTTCGCGTTCCGCAACAAGTGGGGCCGGATCGGCATGTTCGGCATTCTGGGCGTAGCCGTCGCCCAGTTGTTGTCCGTGCAGCTCGTCCAGGCCCCCACACTGTCCGCCGAAGCCGCCAGTCAGCGCACCACCCGACTCGTCGAACCCGCGACCCGCGGCACCATCGCCGATCGCAACGGGGAACCGCTCGCGTACACCATGGAAGCGAAGGCACTGACCTTCCAACCCGTGCGGGTGCGCAAGGAACTCGAGGAGGAACGCGCGAAGGACCCGTCCCGGCCCGAGGTCTCCGAGTATCTCGAGGGCGTCGCGTCGGCGGTCCACGAGGCGCTCGGCGCTGCGGCGCCGGAGAAGGACGTGCTCGAGATGCTCGAGAGCGACGAGACCTTCGTCTACCTCGCCCGCGGCGTCGATCCGGGGGTCGCGGCGGAGATCGTCGACGAGTACGACAAGGTCGGCACCGAGCGTCAGGACATCCGTCTGTATCCGGGCGGATCGCTCGCCGCCAATCTCGTCGGGGCGACCGGCTGGGACGGACACGGCCTGATCGGGCTCGAAGCGTCGATGGACGCCGTGCTGGCGGGTACCGACGGTTCGTCCACCTACGACCGTGGATCCGACGGCGCCGTCATCCCGGGCAGCTGGCGCGACCGTCAGCCCGCCGTCGACGGTTCCTCCGTCGAGCTCACGATCGACAACGACCTGCAGTACCACGTGCAGCAGGAGGTCCAGCGCGCGAAGGACCTGTCCGGGGCGAAGAACGCCTCCGCTGTGGTGCTCGACGCGCACACCGGCGAAGTGCTCGCCATGTCGAACGACAGCACCTTCGACCCGTCGATCGGTGTCGCGAACAACCCGCCCGACGCCGAACAGGGCAACCTCGCGGTCAGTTCGCCGTTCGAACCCGGGTCCGTGAACAAGATCATCACCGCGGCCGCGGCGATCGAGGACGGTCTGACCCGCCCCGACGAGGTCCTGCAGGTCCCCGGCACGATCACCATGGCCGGCGCGACCGTCAAGGACGCCTGGGATCACGGGGTCGTGCCGTACACCACGACGGGTGTGTTCGGGAAGTCGTCGAACGTCGGCACGCTCATGCTCGCCGAGCGGATCGGTGAGGACCGCTTCGCCGAGATGCTGCGACTGTTCGGTCTCGGCCAGCGCACCGATGTCGGCCTGCCCGGCGAATCCGCGGGTCTGCTGCCTAGCCGTGAGCAGTGGTCGGGTGGCACCTTCGCGAACCTGCCCATCGGCCAGGGTCTGTCGATGACCCTGCTGCAGATGACCGCGATCTACCAGACCATCGCGAACGACGGGGAACGTGTCCCGCCGCGGGTCGTGCGCGCGACCATCGCGCCGGACGGCACGCGCACCGAGACGCCCCGTCCCGATCCGGTGCGGGTGGTGAGCCCGCAGACCGCCGCGACGGTGCGCGACATGTTCCGTTCCGTCGTCCAGTCCGATACCGGCAACCAGCAGGGCACCGGTGCGGGCGCCGCCATCGAGGGCTATCAGATCTCGGGCAAGACGGGTACCGCCCAGCAGATCGACCAGAACTGCAAGTGTTACTCGAACTCCGACTACTGGATCACCTTCGCCGGCATCGCTCCGTCCGACGATCCGCGCTATGTCGTGGGCATCATGCTCGACGCCCCGACCCGCAGCTCCGACGGCAGCGGGGGCCAATCGGCCGCGCCGCTGTTCCGCAACATCGCGTCGTGGTTGCTGCAGCGCGACGGCGTGCCGCTGTCGGCCGAACCGGAGAGCAAGTTGATCCTCCAGGTCGACTGACGAGGTGACCGTGGCGCCTCGGTAGGCTGACAGGTCGGTAACGTGACACGACGGTCGTCGCCGAGAGCGGATCGGGAACGAACCCGGAAACATCCGTCGGAGTGCCTGCAGACGAGCTGCAGCGAAGCGAGAGGAAACTGGTGCCTGTGCCATCGAGTCCGGATCCGGCTCCTCCGGAGGAGGGGCGGAGACCCGAGCACCCACCGATGACGCAGATCTCGGTTCTCGCCGACGCCATCGGGGCGCGCGTCGAGATCGTCAATGCAGCCGCCGGAGAGGATGCGGCCCGCGCGGCCGCGATCACCGGCATCGACCTGCGCGCCCAGGGCATCCGCCCCGGCGACGTCTTCGCCGCGCTGCCCGGCGCGCGCGCCCACGGCGCCTCCTACGCGGGCACCGCGCTCGAACGCGGAGCGGTCGCCGTGCTGACCGACGAGGCCGGTCGCGACCTCGTCGCCGAGGCCACCTCCGATTCGGTCGCGGTCCTCGTCCATCCCGAACCGCGTGTCGCGCTGGGGGCGGCGTCGGCCACCGTCTACGGACACCCCTCCCGGAGCATGCAGGTCATCGGCATCACGGGCACGTCCGGTAAGACCACGACGTCCTATCTCGTCGAGGCAGGCCTCGTCGCGGCCGGACGCGTCGTCGGCCTCGTCGGGACCGTGGAGACCCGGATCGAAGGCATTCGCGTGCCGAGCACCCTCACGACACCCGAGGCGCCGCAGCTGCACGCCCTGTTCGCCGTCATGCGCGAACGCGGTGTCGACACGGTCGTGATGGAGGTTTCCAGCCATGCCCTCGCACTCGGTCGCGTGGACGCCACCGAGTTCGCCGTCGGCGGGTTCACCAACCTGTCCCAGGACCATCTCGACTTCCACAAGGACCTCGACGACTACTTCGGCGCGAAGGCCCGGCTGTTCGCCGAGGACTCGCCGGTCCGGGCCCGCCGCGCGGTGGTGTGCACCGACGACGTGTGGGGACGTCGCATGGCCGAGGTCGCGCGCGCGGGCCGCGACGACGCGACCGCAGTCCGCACGGTCACCACAGGTGGCGACGGTGACGCTGCCGGCGCCGCGGCCGATTGGACGGTCACCGACGAGGTCCCCGAAGAGACGGGAGTGCAGCAGTTCACCCTGACCGGTCCGGACGGGATCGCCCGCCGCGCCACCGTCGGCCTGCCGGGCCGCTACAACGTCACCAACGCCGCTCTCGCTGTAGCGCTTTGCGCCGAGGTGGGCGCCGACATCGACGCCGCGATCCGCGGTATCGCCGATGTCGCGGTGCCCGGCCGGGTCGAACGGGTCGAGCGCGGTCAGGACTTCCTCGCCGTCGTCGACTACGCCCACAAGCCCGCGGCGCTCGAAGCGGTCATCGGAACCCTGCGCGCCGCGACCGAGGGACGCATCGCCGTCGTCGTCGGTGCGGGCGGCGACCGCGACCGGACGAAGCGGCCGATCATGGGCGAGGTCGCGGCGCGGGCCGCCGATCTGGTGGTCGTGACCGACGACAACCCACGAACCGAGAGCCCCGCCGCCATCCGCGCGGCCGTCCTCGACGGTGCACACTCCGTCCCGGCGGCCGAACGCGGCGAGATCCTCGAGATCGGCGATCGCGCCGCGGCGATCGACGCCGCGGTCGCGTGGGCCCGCCCGGGCGACGTCGTCCTCGTCGCCGGCAAGGGCCACGAGACGGGGCAGGAGATCGACGGAGTGAAGCACCCCTTCGACGACCGCGAGGTTCTCGGCGCAGCTCTCGACAAGTACCGGACCGCAGGACCCGACGGTGACCATCCGCCTGCTGCGGGCGGTTCGCATCACGGAGGCAAGGCATGATCCCGATGACACTGGCTCGGATCGCGGAGGTCGTCGGGGGCACCCTGCACGACGTCGACGATCCGTCCGCCGAGGTGACCGGTTCCGTCGAGTTCGACTCGCGACGGATCGGTCCCGGTGGCCTGTTCCTGGCGTTGCCCGGTGCGCGCTCGGACGGCCACGATCACGCCGCGGCCGCCGTCGCCGCCGGTGCGGTGGCGGTCCTGGCCGCACGGCCGGTGGGTGTGCCCGCGATCGTCGTGCCGCCGATTCCGCCGACCGAGACCAACGCCCTCGCGCTCGAACACGACAGCGACGGATCCGGCGCGGCCGTGCTCGCCGGCCTCGCGAAGCTCGCCCGCACCGTGGTGGACACGCTCACCGGCGCCGGCCTCACCGTTGTCGGTGTCACCGGTTCGGCGGGCAAGACGTCCACGAAGGACATGATCGCCGCCGTGCTCGCACCGCTCGGTGAGGTCGTCGCCCCGCCCGGCTCGTTCAACAACGAACTCGGCCACCCCTGGACCGCGCTGCGCGCCACCGAATCCACCCGGTTCCTCGTCCTCGAGAAGTCGGCGCGGGGCCCCGGGCACATCGCGACCCTGACCCGCATCGCCCCGCCGCGGATCGGTGTCGTGCTCAACGTCGGTACCGCACACCTCGGCGAGTTCGGCTCGCAGGAGGTCATCGCCGAGACGAAGGGCGAACTCGTCGAGGCGCTGCCCAGCGCCGCCGAGGGGGGAGTGGCGATCCTCAACGCCGACGACACCCTCGTGTCGAAGATGGCGACCCGCACCACCGGTCGTGTGGTGACCGTCGGGACCGGGTCCGGTGCCGCCTATCGCGCCGAGGACATCCACCTCGACGACCAGGCGCGTGCCTCCTTCACCGCCGTCGTCCCCGGCGCCGACGGACAGGAGCGGCGCGTGCCCGTGCGGCTCGCCGTGCACGGCGAACACCAGATCGGCAACGCCCTGTCGGCGATCGCCGTCGCCGTGGAGTGCGGTGCGACGGTCGAGCAGGCCGCCGAGGCGCTCGCGACGGCGGGTCCCGTCTCGGCGCACCGCATGGCGGTGCAGACCCGATCCGACGGGGTGACCGTCATCGACGACGCCTACAACGCCAATCCCGATTCCATGCGCGCAGCCGTGAAGGCCCTGGTCACCATGGCGCGGTCCGGTCCGGATCGCCGGCGCACCTTCGCGGTGCTGGGGGAGATGGCCGAGCTCGGGGACGACGCCGTCGTCGCCCACGACGCCATCGGACGCCTCGCCGTGCGCCTCGACGTCACCCGCATCATCGCCGTCGGTGCCACGCGGCCGGTCCGGGGTCTGTTCCAGGGCGCCGTGATGGAAGGATCGTGGGGTGAGGAAGCGAGCCACGTACCCGATGCCGACGCCGCGATCGCGTTGTTGCGCGACGAACTGCAACCGGGCGACATCGTGCTCGTGAAGGCATCGCAGTCCGTGGGACTGTGGACCGTCGCCGAGGCCGTCCTCGCGGACGACCCCGGTGCCGGAGACAACGACGCTGCTGTGGGGACGGAGGACGCCCGGTGAGACAGATCCTGTTCGCGGCGGGCATCGCGCTCGCAGTCTCGATCCTGCTCACCCCCCTCCTGATCAAGATGTTCTCCCGGCAGGGCTTCGGGCAGGAGATCCGGGTCGAGGGCCCGCAGAGCCACCAGTCCAAGCGCGGCACCCCCACCATGGGCGGCGTCGCGATCCTCGCCGGTCTGTGGGCCGGTTACTGGGGGTCGCATCTCATCGGTACGGGATACGACGCGGAAGGTCCCACGGCCTCGGGTCTGCTCGTGCTCGGCCTGACGACGGCGCTCGGCGGCGTCGGCTTCCTCGACGACTTCATCAAGATCCGCAAGCAGCGCAATCTCGGTCTGAACAAGACGGCCAAGCTCGTCGGCCAGCTGGTCGTCGCGGTGGGCTTCGGCATCCTCGCGCTGCAGTTCCGCAATGCGGACGGTCTCACCCCGGCCAGCACCGATCTGTCCTACGTGCGCGACATCGCCACGGTCTCGATGGGCTCGATCGTGTTCATCCTGTTCGTCTATCTGCTGGTCAGCGCGTGGTCGAACGCGGTGAACCTCACCGACGGCCTCGACGGTCTCGCTGCGGGTTCGATGGCGCTGGTGCTCGGCGCCTACGTCATCATCACCTTCTGGCAGTACCGCAACGCGTGCGCCGTGGAGCCGACCGCCGGGTGCTACGACGTCCGTGATCCGCTCGATCTCGCGTTGCTGTGCGCCGCCGGCGCCGCCGCCTGCATCGGCTTCCTGTGGTGGAACGCCGCACCGGCCAAGATCTTCATGGGCGACACGGGCTCGCTCGCCCTCGGCGGCATGCTGGCCGGTCTGTCCATCACGACCCGCACCGAGCTGCTCATGGTGGTCATCGGCGCGCTGTTCGTCGCGGAGGCCGCCTCGGTGGTCATCCAGGTCGCGGTCTTCCGGTCCAGCCGCAGGCGGGTGTTCCGGATGGCACCCTTCCACCATCACTTCGAACTCGGCGGATGGGCCGAGACCACGGTGATCATCCGGTTCTGGTTGCTCGCCGCCATCGCCTCGGCGATCGGTCTGGCCCTCTTCTACAGCGAATACCTCGCGGCGATCGGGGACTGACCGTGAACGACGAACTCGAACGGCTCAGAGGACGGGCGGTGCTCGTCGCCGGGGCAGGGGTGTCCGGCCGCGCGACGATCGAACCCCTTACCGATCTCGGCGCCCACGTCACCGTCACCGACCGCAACGAGCGGGCACTGGCCGAGTGCGCGGCGCTCGGTGCCCGGACGGTCGACCTCGACAGTCTCGTCGACGACCCCGCTGCGCTGCGCGAGTTCGCCCTGGTGGTCACGAGTCCCGGATTCCCGCCCGACGCCCCGCTGCTCTCGCGCGCGGCCGGCGCGGCGATCCCCATCTGGGGCGACATCGAACTGTCCTGGCGCATCGACCGCGCCGAGGTCTACGGACCGGCCCGTCGGTGGCTGGCCGTCACCGGGACGAACGGCAAGACCACTACGACCATGATGCTGCACGCGATCCTCGAGGCCTCCGGCCTCGGCAGCGTCGCGTGCGGCAACATCGGTCTTCCCGTGCTCGACGCCCTGCGCCGCGACGAACCGCGGGCCGACGTACTCGCCGTCGAGTTGTCGTCCTTCCAGCTGCACTGGGCGCCCTCGGTTCGGCCCGAGGCCGGCGTCGTGCTCAACATCGCCGAGGACCATCTCGACTGGCACGGCGGCATCGAGAACTACATCGAGGCCAAACTCGGTGCGCTCACCGGCGCCGTCGGGGTCATCGGTCTCGACGACCCGATCGCCGGTGGTCTCGGCGACCGGTCCCGTGCCGTGGTCACCGTGGGCTTCACCCTGGGCTATCCCCAGGAAGGCGAACTCGGGATCAGCGGCGAACTGCTCGTCGACCGGGCGTTCGCCGATTCCGCCGTGCTCGCCCGGGTGGACGACGTGACGCCGCCCGGCCCTGCCGGACTGTCCGACGCACTCGCGGCCGCAGCCCTCGCCCGGGCCATCGACGTGCCCGCCTCGGCGGTGCACGACGGCCTGCGACGGCACCGCGTCGGTCCGCACCGCGCCGCGCCGGTCGGGCAGGTCGACGGCGTCGAGTACATCGACGATTCGAAGGCGACCAATCCGCACGCGGCCCGTAGTTCGCTGCTCGCCCGCGACCGCGTGGTGTGGATCGCCGGTGGTCTGCTCAAGGGCGCCCGCGTGGACGACCTGGTCGCCGAGGTTGCGCCGCGACTGTCCGGAGCCGTGCTGCTCGGCCGCGACGCCGGCGACATCGCCGACGCGCTGGCGCGACACGCCCCGCAGGTCCCGGTCGTCGTCGTGGACACGGGCGACGATGAAGCGATGACCGATGCGACGAGCGAGACCGACACGTCTTCGGTGAGGAGGGCCGTGGCACCGGGCGCCGACGGTCCTGCCGCGATGCGCGTGGTGGTCCGGGAAGCGGCCGCACTCGCCTCGCCGGGGGAGACGGTGCTGCTCGCGCCGGCCGCGGCATCGCTCGACATGTTCGCCGATTACGCCGAACGCGGCCGTAGCTTCGCGTCCGCGGTCGAGGAACTCCGCGGGGGCGGGACGCAACCGTGACCCCTCGGGCAGGAGCGACCCGAACAGGGGCGACCACCGACGAACCGGTGGTCGGAGTACGCGGTCGGTTCGGGGCCTGGATGGCGCGACCGCTCGCGTCCTTCCATCTCGTGGTGACGATCGCCGTCCTGCTCACCGTGCTCGGCCTCGTCATGGTGCTGTCGTCGTCGAGCGTCGGCGCGGTGGCCGCGGCGGGATCGGCCTACGGACTGTTCACCTCCCAGGCGATCTTCGCCGTCCTGGGCATGGTGATCTTCTACATCGCGCTGCAGATCCCGGTCCGGGTGATGCGACGCTTCGCCTTCCCGGCGTTCGCGTTCTCGGTCGTGCTGCTCGTGCTCGTGCTCATACCGGGCATCGGTACGGTCTCGCAGGGCACCCGGGGGTGGTTCGTCATCGCCGGTATCTCGTTGCAGCCGGCGGAGATCGCCAAGATCACCCTTGCCGTGTGGGGTGCGCACCTGCTCGCCTCCCGGCGCGGGGAGAACTCGACGCTGCGCGAGATGCTCGTCCCGCTCGTCCCGGCCGCCCTGCTCGTGACCGGCCTGATCGTGCTCCAGCCCGACCTCGGCACCACCGTCTCGATCGTGATCATCGTGATCGCCCTGTTGTGGTTCGCGGGACTGCCGCTCAAGGTGTTCCTCGGGATCGTCGGCACGGCCGCCACACTCGCGGTGATCCTGGCCTTGACGGCCGGCTATCGCTCGCAGCGTGTGCGGGCCTTCTTCAACCCCGGCGACGACCCGCAGGGTGCCGGTTACCAGGCGCGACAGGCGAAGTTCTCGCTCGCGGACGGCGGCCTGTGGGGTCGCGGGCTCGGTCAGAGCCGCGCGAAGTGGAGTTATCTGCCCAACGCCCACAACGACTTCATCTTCGCGATCATCGGTGAGGAACTGGGCTTCCTCGGTGGAGTGGCCGTCATCGGCCTGTTCGGTCTGTTCGCCTATGTCGGACTGCGGATCGCGATGCGTTCGGCCGACCCCTTCCTGCGCCTGTTCACTGCGACGGCGACGACGTGGATCATCGGCCAGGCCTTCATCAACATCGGCTACGTCGTGGGACTGCTGCCCGTGACCGGCCTGCAGTTGCCGCTCGTGTCGGCCGGTGGTACCTCGACGGCCACCACCCTGCTGATGTTCGGCCTGATCGCCAACGCAGCCAGACACGAACCCGAGGCCATCGCCGCGCTGCACGCGGGTCAGGACGGCCGGTTCGCGCGGCTGCTGCGCCTGCGCAAGCCGGAGGCCTACCGGGCCGGTCGCTCCTCGGCGGCGCGTACGGTCGCAGCACGACAGCCGCGAGCGCGGGCCGCGGCGCCCGAGCGCAGTGCCCGCCCCGCGTCGAAAGGTGGGGGATCGCGCAAGCGTCTGCCCCCCGCACCGAACGAGCGGCAACGGGGAGCCGCGACGGACCGCCGGACATCGGCGGGCCGGCCGGAACCCCGGGAGGGGACCGGCCGGGCCCGGCGTGCACAACCTGCACAACCTGCACGCGAACCGGCTCGCGGCCGGCAGCAGACGAACCGCACGACACGCGGATCGAACGGACGAAGCGGAGAGAGAGGGAACCGTAGGTGAGTGGGGAGAGGCCGGCACTGTCGGTGGTGGTGGCCGGAGGCGGCACGGCCGGTCATATCGAACCGGCACTCGCGGTGGCCGACGCCGTTCGCGCACTCGTGCCCGACGCGCGGATCACCGCGATCGGCACCGAACGGGGACTCGAGACGACGCTGGTGCCGCGCCGCGGATATCCCCTCGAACTCATCCCACCGGTGCCGCTGCCCCGCAAGCCGACGGTGGACCTGCTGAGACTTCCCGGCCGGGTCGTCTCGTCGGTGCGCCGTACCAGGCAGATCCTCGACGAGGTCGGCGCCGACGTCGTCGTCGGTTTCGGCGGGTACGTGGCGTTGCCCGCCTATCTCGCGGCCGGAGCCGGTCCGCTGCGTCGACGCCGGCGCATCCCGGTCGTCGTCCACGAGGCCAATGCCAGTGCGGGCATCGCCAATCGCATCGGTGCCCTGCGGGCCGAGCGCGTGCTCGCCGCCGTCCCGCGCTCGGGAATCGTCCGGCGCGGTGACGCGCAGATCGTGGGGATCCCGGTCCGCTCGTCGATCACCGGTCTCGACCGCGCCGGGCTGCGCGCGGAGGCACGCCGGCACTTCGGTCTGCCCGACGACGTACCCGTGCTGCTCGTCTTCGGTGGGTCGCAGGGTGCACGCTCGCTGAACGAGGCCGTGTCCGGCGCGTCCTCGGCACTCGCGGAGGCCGGCATCGCGGTGCTGCACGCGCACGGACCGAAGAACACCGTGGACATCCCCGCCCATGTCGGTCACGCCCGCGCCCCGTACGTCACCGTGCCCTATCTCGAACGGATGGACCTCGCGTACTCCGCCGCCGATGCGGTGGTCTGCCGGTCCGGGGCCATGACGGTCGCGGAGGTCTCGGCGGTGGGTCTGCCCGCCGTGTACGTGCCGCTCCCGCACGGGAATGGTGAGCAGGAACTCAACGCCCGCCCCGTCGTCGAGGCCGGCGGTGGCAGGATCGTCGCCGACGGCGACCTGACTTCGGACTATGTCGCCACGGAAGTGGTGTCGCTGCTCGGCGACGAGCGGAGACTCGTGGAGATGGGGCGCAGCGCCGCGGCCGCTGGTCACCGCAGCGCCGCAGACGAGATGGCGCGCATAGTGCTCGAGGTTGCCGGAGTGGAACCGAACAGGAGTGAACGATGAGTGCGCAGTTACCCGCCGAACTCGAGCGGGTGCACATGGTCGGTATCGGCGGTGCCGGGATGTCGGGCATCGCCCGGATCCTGCTCGCCCGTGGGGGACAGGTATCGGGTTCCGACGCGAAGGAGAGCCGCGGTGTGCTCGCGCTGCGGGCCCGCGGCGCGCAGGTCCGCATCGGCCACGCCGCCGAGGCTCTCGACCTGCTGGAGGGTGGTCCTACCGCCCTGGTCACAACGTTCGCGGCTATCCCGAAGGACAATCCCGAACTGGTCGCCGCCCGCGAGCGGGGCATCCCGATCCTGTTGCGACCCGCGGTCCTCGCCTCGCTGATGCGAGGGAACCGCACCTTCCTGGTCTCCGGCACCCACGGCAAGACCTCCACGACGTCGATGCTCGTCGTCGCGCTGCAGCACTGCGGCCTCGATCCGTCCTTCGCGGTGGGCGGTGAACTCAACGAATCCGGGACCAACGCCCACCACGGCAGCGGGGACGTCTTCGTCGCCGAAGCCGACGAGAGCGACGGCTCGCTGCTGCAGTACGACCCGAACACCGTGATCGTCACGAACATCGAGGCCGATCACCTCGACTACTTCGGCACGCCGGAGGCGTACACGGCGGTCTTCGACGAGTTCGTCGCCCGCATCGCCCCCGGCGGCCTGCTCGTCGTCTGCCTCGACGACCCCGGCTCGGCGGCCCTCGCCGAGCGCGTCGTCGCCCTCGGCCGCGACGACCTGCGGGTGCAGGGTTACGGCACCGCCGACGTCATCGGCACCGGGGGCGACCACCGCGGCGTTCCCGTCGGGGTGCGGCTGCTCGGCTGGGAGGCCAAGGATGTCGGCGGCGTCGCCGAGTTCCACCTCGCGGGTGAGGATTCGACGCGCACCGTGCGACTGTCCGTCCCCGGCCGGCACATGGCGCTCAATGCTCTCGCCGCGCTGCTCGCCGCGCTCGAAGCCGGAGCGCAGGTCGACGAGGCGCTGGAAGGCCTCGCCGGTTTCGGTGGTGTGCACCGGCGGTTCCAGTACACCGGCCGCGAACACGGTGTGCGGGTGTTCGACGACTACGCCCACCATCCCACCGAGGTCCGCGCGGTCCTTGCGGCCGCGGCCGAACTCGTGGCGGGAGAGCCGCTGCGCTACACCGAGACGGGCACCGAACGGCCCCGCGTGATCGTCGTCTTCCAGCCGCATCTCTACTCGCGCACCGAGGCGTTCGCCACCGAGTTCGGGCAGGCTCTCGACCTCGCCGACGAGGTTGTGGTGCTCGACGTCTACGGCGCCCGGGAGGAACCGATCCCGGGTGTGAGCGGTGCGCTGGTCGCGCGGGCGGTGAGCAAGCCTGTGCACTACCAGCCGAATCTGTCCGCGGTGCCGCGGCAGGTCGCGCGTCTGACCCGGCCGGGTGATGTCGTGATCACGATGGGTGCCGGTGACGTCACGATGCTGGGCCGGCAGATCCTCGACGCGCTCCACAGCAAACCGGGTCGCTTCCGTCCGGCCGGGGCGGCTGCCGAGCCCGGCGGATTCCGCGCACCCGGCGGTTCCGGACCGGGACCGATCAGCTCGTGACGCCCGCCGCCGTTTCGTCGCGCCGCCGTCGCGGACGACCGTCACGCGAACCGCGTGAGCCCGATGAAGCCCGCGAACGCAGCACTGCCCGCCGCCCGTCCGGGCGGTCGGTGCGCCTGCGGACGGTACTGCTAGGGGCGGCTGTCGTCGCGGTGTTCCTCGGCGCCATCGCGGTGGCGTGGCTGTCGCCGTTGCTGTCCGTGCGGGTGATCGAGGTGGACGGGATCGAGGTCGTCACCTACGACGAGGTGGTCGACGCGCTCGCGGTCGCCGAGGGCACGCCGCTGCTCCGGGTCGACACGGCCGCGGCGGCCCAGCGGGTCGCGACGATTCCGCGTGCGGCGTCGGCCCGGGTCCAGCGGGTCTATCCCTCCACCGTCCGGGTGACAGTGACCGAGCGCGAGGCGATGGTCTTCTTCGACGCCCCCGACGGCACCCACTCTGTCGACATCGAGGGAGTGGACTTCGCGGTCGAGCCGCCTCCGATGTTCACTCCCCGTCTCGTCACTCCGACGCCGGGCACCGGCGATCCCGCGACCCGCGCCGCCGTTGAGGTGCTCGACAAGTTACCGCCCGACCTGCGCGTGCAGGTGGAGACGGTCGAAGCGCCCTCCCCGTCCGACATCTCGATCGTCCTCACCGACGGGCGTGTCGTGGTGTGGGGTGGAACCGATCGTTCCGAGCGGAAGGCGGCGGTCGTCGGCCCGCTGCTGACACAGCCGGGGGAGCGATTCGACGTGGCGAGTCCCGACCTGCCGACGGTGAGGTGAGGGATCGACGAAATTCGTCCGGCGTGTCCGGCGCGTCTACTGGCTAATCTCGGTACCCGTGCCATAGCGTTTCGGACAGTCGCGTTACTTGACATAACCTTCAAGCTGTGGTTGAGGGTTTGTCGGGGCAGCGCGCTGCGGAGCCGTCCGCCCGACCGGCGGACGTGACCGACATCGAGTCAGACCCAGACCCAGCACCACCCGGACACCATGCACCACCCGGAACTTCAGGAAGGCGAGAGCACATGACGCCCCCGCACAACTACCTCGCCGTAATCAAGGTCGTCGGTATCGGCGGTGGCGGCGTGAACGCGGTCAACCGCATGATCGAGCAGGGACTCAAGGGAGTCGAGTTCATTGCCGTCAACACCGACGCGCAAGCCCTGCTCATGTCGGATGCCGACGTCAAGCTCGACGTCGGCCGCGAACTGACCCGCGGACTCGGCGCCGGCGCAGACCCGGAGGTCGGCCGCAAGGCCGCCGAGGATCACAAGGACGAGATCGAAGAAGTACTCAAGGGCGCCGACATGGTCTTCGTGACCGCAGGCGAGGGTGGTGGAACCGGTACCGGCGGCGCTCCCGTCGTCGCGAGCATCGCCCGCAAGCTCGGCGCGCTCACCGTCGGTGTCGTCACGCGTCCGTTCTCGTTCGAGGGCAAGCGCCGCGGCAGTCAGGCCGACACCGGCATCCAGACGCTGCGCGAGTCCTGCGACACGCTCATCGTCATCCCCAACGACCGGCTCCTCCAGCTCGGCGACGCCGCCGTCAGTCTCATGGACGCCTTCCGCTCCGCCGACGAGGTGCTCCTCAACGGTGTCCAGGGCATCACCGACCTCATCACCACACCGGGTCTGATCAACGTCGACTTCGCCGACGTGAAGGGCGTCATGTCGGGTGCCGGCTCCGCGTTGATGGGCATCGGCTCGTCGCGCGGCGAGGGGCGTGCGATCAAGGCCGCGGAGGCCGCGATCAACTCGCCGCTGCTCGAGGCGTCGATGGAAGGCGCGCGCGGCGTGCTGCTGTCGATCGCCGGCGGATCCGATCTCGGCCTGTTCGAGATCAACGAGGCTGCCTCGCTCGTGCAGGAGGCCGCGCACATCGACGCCAACATCATCTTCGGCACGGTCATCGACGACTCGCTCGGCGACGAGGTCCGCGTGACCGTCATCGCCGCGGGCTTCGAGGGCGGAACGCCTGCCCGCCGTCCCGTCGAGGTCGGCCAGCAGCAGGGGCAGGCGCAACAGCAGCCTCCGCAGCAGCAGCAGCAGCAGCCGGCCGGTCGGCCCGGTGCGATCGGCGTCGCGCGCGCCGGCGAACTCGGCCGTCCCGAGCGCGAGACCGTCGAAACCACCCCCGTGCGCGAGCAGCCCCCCGTCGGCAGCCAGCCGCCGGCCGGAGGCGGCAACGCACCCCGCAGCGTGGACATCGACGACGACGGTGACGACGACGTCGACGTGCCGATCTTCATGCGCCGTTGACGGCTCCGCACCGCCTGCTGCGCGCCCGCCGGGTCGTGACCACACGAGCCGGCGGGGTGTCCGCAGCTCCGTACGACAGTTTCAACCTCGCCGATCACGTCGGTGACGACCCGGCCGCAGTCGCTGCCAACCGGCGGCGGCTCGCGTCCGTCATCGGGTTGCCGCCCGAGCGGTTCGTCTGGATGGAACAGATCCACAGCCGCAACGTCACCGTGGTCGACGGGCCGGTGTCCGAACCCGTTCCCGCCACCGATGCGCTCGTCACCCGCGAGACCGGGCTCGCGCTCGTGACCCTCAGCGCCGACTGCGTGTCGATCCTGCTGTCCGACGAGGTGGCCGGGGTGATCGCCGCGGTGCACGCCGGCCGGGTGGGGGCGCGCATCGGGATCCTCCCGCGCGTGCTCGACGTCATGGTCGATCTCGGCGCCCGCCCCGATCGCATCGGTGCGCTGCTCGGACCGGCCGCGAGTGGCCGGCAGTACGAGGTGCCCGCGGCGATGAGGGCCGATGTCGAGGCACACCTGCCCGGTAGCGCGACCCGCACGAACCGCGGTACTCCCGGACTCGACCTGCGTGCCGGACTGCGCCGCCAGCTCGCCGATCACGGCGTGACCGCCGTGGTGGAGGATCCGCGCTGCACGATCGAGGACACCTCGCTGTTCAGCCACCGGCGTTCGGCACCCACGGGGCGGTTCGCCTCGGTCGTCTGGCTCGAGGAGGCCGGCGAGGAGGGAACGGCGTGAGCCCCACCTCCGAGGAGCGGCGCGACGAACTCGCCGGACGTCTCGCCACCGTACGCGAGCGGCTCGACGCCGCGGCGCGCGCCGCCGGACGCGATCCGTCGGACGTCGCGTTGCTGACGGTCACCAAGTTCTTTCCCGCCTCCGACGCCGTGCTCCTCCACGAGCTGGGATGCGAACGCTTCGGCGAGTCCCGCGAGCAGGAGGCGAGCGCGAAGATCGCCGTGTTCCGGGAGAGCGTCGACGCGCCGGTCGAGTGGCACATGATCGGTCGGGTGCAGCGCAACAAGGCCCGTGCCGTCGCCCGTTGGGCGCACACGGTGCACTCGGTCGACAGTCTCCGTCTCGTGCAGGCCTTCGAGAAGGGGGCGCGGGCCGCCCTCGACACCGGCGAACGCACCGGACCGCTGCGGGCACTGCTGCAGGTCAGCCTCGATGGCGACCGGGAGCGCGGCGGCGTGGTCGCCGAGGATCTTCCCGCCCTCGCCGAGGCGGTCGCCGCGTCCGAGGTCCTCGAACTCGGAGGCCTGATGGGAGTGCCGCCGCTCGGGTGGGAGCCCGAACGGGCATTCGAGCAGCTTCACGCCATGCATGCACGGTTGCTGCAGGACCACCCGGCGGCGGTGGAGCTGTCCGCGGGCATGTCGGGTGACCTCGAGCACGCGGTTCGATGGGGTTCGACGTGCGTGCGTGTCGGAACGGCGGTCTTGGGGTATCGACCGTTAGCCTGAATGACATCCGCCGCGCGAGGGAAAGGCGATCGATGAGCACACTCCACAAGTTCAAGGCGTACTTCGGGATGGTGCCGCTCGAGGATTACGAGGACGAGTACCTCGACGATCCGGCGAGTGGCCGCCGCGACCGTGATCGCGACTACGGCGAGGCCACTTATGGCGGCTACGCGCCGTCGCATCGCGACGAGTACGCCCCGTCGCACCGCGAGGAACCGGTTCGCGAGTTCGAGCACGACGAGTTCGACCGGTACGAGCCGGCACCGCGTCCGCGGGTCGAACCCATCACCGCTCGCAGTCCCCGTCCGGCGCCCACCCCGGCCCGCGCGGTTCCCAGCCGTGCACCACTGACGGCGGAGAGCCGGCTCGAGCGCGCCGAGCCCCGGCGTGGTGCGCTCTTCGACGAGGGAGGTCCGTTGTCCAAGATCACCACGTTGCGCCCCCGCGACTACAGCGAGGCGCGCACGATCGGTGAGCGTTTCCGCGACGGAACGCCGGTCATCATGGACCTCGTCGAGATGAGCAACGCCGACGCCAAGCGACTCGTCGACTTCGCGGCCGGGCTCGCCTTCGCGCTGCGCGGTTCGTTCGACAAGGTGGCCACGAAGGTCTTCCTGCTCTCGCCCGCCGACATCGACGTCTCCGCCGAGGAACGGCGGCGTATCGCCGAGACCGGCTTCTACAACCAGCAGTAGTCGACGCGCGCTGCGCGGGCGTGCACACGGCACGTCCGTCGTGGCATGCCCGTCGCCGTCCCTCGAGTGTTCCGACACGCCCGGCCATGATGCAGATCACTGCAGGCCGGGCGTTTCGGTTTTGATCGACCCGTCATCGTCGGGCATTGTGGGCAGGTGGCCGTTTTCGAGGTGCTGTGGTTCCTGCTGTTCATCTTCTGGCTTCTGCTGATCGGGCGGATCATCGTCGAGTTCATCAGAACCTTCGCGCGGGAGTGGAAGCCGTCCGGCTTCGTGGTCGTCGTTCTCGAGGCGATCTTCACGGTCACGGATCCGCCGGTGAAGCTGCTGCGGAGACTGATTCCGCCGCTCAATCTCGGTGGTGTACGGCTCGATCTGTCCATCATGGTCTTGCTGTTCATCGTGTATTTCCTCATGGCATTCCTGCCCAGGGGCGGCGCAGCATGATGCCTGCGTCGGACGTCGGGTCGAGCCGTCCCGGAGCTGCCGTGTGCCACAATGGAGTGCCATATACAGTGGGTTTTGATACGCGTAACGCACTGTCGATTACTCAGAACGCCTGCTTGACCGCTTACTCGACGCGTGAAGGGATCCTTCCATGCCGCTGACACCAGCTGATGTGCACAATGTCGCGTTCAGCAAGCCTCCGATCGGGAAGCGTGGTTACAACGAGGACGAGGTCGACGCCTTCCTCGATCTCGTCGAGCAGGAGTTGACGAACCTCATCGAGGAGAACGCCGACCTGCGTCAGCGGGTCGCCGAACTCGACCAGGAGCTTGCCGAAGCCAAGAAGGCGCCGCGCAGCGCGTCGTCGTCCGCGCCGGCGGCCCCGTCCAAACCCGAACCCGCGCGTGTCGTCGAGACACCCAAGCCGGAACCCGCCCCGGCGCCGGCTCCGGCACCCGTCCCGGTCGCCGCTGCGCCGTCGAGCGGCGACGCGAGCATGCAGGCCGCCAAGGTCCTCGGGCTCGCGCAGGAGATGGCCGACCGCCTCACCGGCGACGCCAAGGCCGAGGCCGAGGAGCTCGTGCGCAACGCTCGGACCAACTCCGAGCAGCTCGTCTCCGACGCCCGCACCCGCAGCGAGGCGATGATCGCCGACGCGCGGCAGAAGTCCGACGCGATGCTCGCCGATGCCCGCACCCGTTCGGAGACCCAGCTGCGTCAGGCCAAGGAGAAGGCCGACGCGCTGCAGGCGGACGCGGAGAAGAAGCACACCGAGATCATGGCCACGATCAACCAGCAGCGTTCGGTGCTGGAGGAGCGCATCGAGCGGCTCAAGACGTTCGAGCGTGAATACCGGGTGCGCCTGAAGTCCTATCTGGAGTCGCAGCTCGAAGAGCTCGAGCAGCGCGGTTCCGCCGTTCCGGTGGACGGTGGACAGGAAGTGTTCAACCAGTCCAACTCGTCGTCGTCGTTCGGATCGTCGTCCTTCGCGAAGGGCAACAGCTGACCGACGGTCTCTCCGGCTGGTGCTGTACGGCCTGGTGCTGTACCTCGGTAGAGGAGGAGCGTCGTGCTCGTCGTCACGCTGGTACTCGCAGCTGTCGGATTCGGTCTTCTCGTCATCGCGTTGATGACCGGTTCGGTGCTCTGGGCATGGGGTTGTATCGCGGTGTGCGTCGTGGGAGCGGTGCTCCTGCTGGCGAGCACGCTCGGCGGACGGAGTTCGGCCGAAGGTGAGTGGGCCGATCCCCGTTCCGTCGGGCAGGCCGGAGCCTCGGGCGGACGTCCCGGTCGGCGTGCATCGCGCCGGCGTCGCGGCGACCGGAATTCTTCGGATCGCTGAAGCGTCCTACAATATGCATCACCGAGCGTGAAGCTCGATCCCGCGATCGCGGGCGGCGTCGATCCGGCCATCACCGGGGAGCCTCCGGAAGAACGGCGACCTTGCCGGTCGCCCAGTAGAACCGGACGGGTGGGCCCGTCACAGCCCGAACGAGTGGCCGTCCCCCGGGACGAGCAAGCGGGGTGGTACCGCGGTGGCCGTGCACGCGCACGGCGATCGTCCCCGTGCCGAGACGTATCCAGGCACGGAGGAGCCACGCTGTGACCGAGAACCACGCTGCACCGGATCCCACCGCAGCAACCGCCGGCAGTACTGCCGGATATCCGCGCGTCGACTACGACCTGCCGCGCGATTCGGGTGTCGACTTCCCGGCGCTCGAAGAGCGTGTGCTCGCGCAGTGGGCCTCCAACGGCACCTTCGAGGCCTCGCTGCGCAACCGCGACGGCGCCGACGAGTTCGTCTTCTACGACGGCCCGCCCTTCGCGAACGGACTCCCGCACTACGGGCACCTGCTCACCGGCTACGTCAAGGACGTCGTCCCGCGTTTCCAGACCATGCTCGGCAAGAAGGTCGACCGTCGCTTCGGCTGGGACTGCCACGGCCTGCCCGCCGAGCTCGAGGCGGAGAAGCAGCTCGGCATCAAGGACAAGTCCGAGATCGACTCGATGGGCGTGGCCGAGTTCAACGCCTACTGCAAGCAGTCGGTGCTGCGCTATACCGGTGAGTGGCGCGACTACGTCACCCGCCAGGCACGCTGGGTCGACTTCGACAACGACTACAAGACCCTCGACCTCGACTTCATGGAGTCGGTCATGTGGGCGTTCAAGTCGCTGTACGAGAAGGGCCTGATCTACCAGGGCTTCCGCGTGCTGCCCTACAGTTGGTACGAGCAGACGCCGCTGTCGAACCAGGAGACCCGTCTCGACGACGCCTACAAGATGCGTCAGGATCCGGCGGTCACCGTCGACATGGTGCTGCGCGCCCCCGGCTCCGAACTCGACGGCGCGTGCGCGCTCATCTGGACCACCACGCCGTGGACCCTGCCGTCCAACCTCGCGATCGCGGTGCACCCCGAGATCGAGTATGTCGCCGTGCGCGGGGCCGACGACAAGACCTACCTGCTCGCGCAGGATCGTCTCGGCCACTACGCCCGCGAACTCGGCGAGGAGCCCGAGGTGCTCGGCCGTTACCGCGGCACCGACCTCGTCGGTCTCGCCTACGAGCCGCCCTTCGACTTCTTCACCGGCCGCGAGAACGCCCACCGGGTGATCGCCGCCGACTACGTCACCACCGAGTCCGGCACCGGAATCGTCCACCTCGCACCGGCTTTCGGTGAAGAGGACATGGAGTACTGCCAGCGCAACGGCATCGAGCTCGTACAGCCGCTCGATCCGGGCGGCAAGTTCACCTCGATGGTGCCGCCGTACGAGGGTCTGCAGGTCTTCGACGCCAACCCGGCCATCATCAAGGACCTCAAGGCCGCCGGAAAGCTTGTGCGGCACGAGACCATCGAGCACTCCTACCCGCACTCGTGGCGGTCGGGTCAGCCGTTGATCTACATGGCGGTGCCGTCGTGGTTCGTCGCCGTCACCCGTTTCCGCGACCGCATGGTCGAGCTCAACCAGCAGATCACGTGGGTGCCCGAGCACATCCGCGACGGTCAGTTCGGCAAGTGGCTCGAAGGTGCCCGCGACTGGAACATCAGCCGTAACCGCTACTGGGGCAGCCCGATCCCGGTGTGGATCTCGGACGACCCGGAGTACCCGCGTGTCGACGTCTACGGTTCGCTCGACGAACTCGAACGCGACTTCGGCGTGCGGCCCACCGACCTGCACCGGCCGATGATCGACGAACTCACCCGGCCGAATCCCGACGACCCGACCGGGAAGTCGACCATGCGTCGCGTCCCCGAGGTCCTCGACTGCTGGTTCGAGTCCGGCTCGATGCCGTTCGCCCAGGTGCACTATCCCTTCGAGAACCGCGACTGGTTCGACACGCACTACCCGGGCGACTTCATCGTCGAGTACAACGGCCAGACCCGCGGCTGGTTCTACACGCTTCACGTCCTGGCCACCGCGTTGTTCGACCGTCCCGCCTTCAAATGCGTTGCCGCCCACGGCATCGTTCTCGGCGACGACGGCCTGAAGATGAGCAAGTCGAAGGGCAACTATCCCGACGTCAACGAGGTCTTCGCCCGCGACGGTTCCGACGCGATGCGCTGGTTCCTCATGTCCTCGCCGATCCTGCGCGGCGGCAACCTCGTCGTCACCGAACAGGGTATTCGCGAGGGCGTGCGGCAGGCGCTGCTGCCGCTGTGGAACGCGTGGAGCTTCCTCCAGCTGTACGCGTCGAAGCCGGGCACCTGGCGGACCGATTCGACGAACGTGCTCGACCGGTACATCCTCGCCAAGCTCGCGCAGACCCGCGACGTCATCACCGAGGCACTCGAGACCGTCGACATCGCCGGGGCGTGCGACGAACTGCGCACCTTCTGCGACGCGCTGACCAACTGGTACGTGCGCCGCTCGCGGAACCGGTTCTGGGACGAGGACACCGACGCGATCGACACCCTCCACACGGTGCTCGAGGTCGTCACGCGCCTGGCCGCGCCGCTGCTGCCGATGGCGTCCGAGGTGATCTGGCGGGGTCTGACCGGTGGTCGGTCGGTGCACCTGGCGGACTGGCCGGCGGCCGGCGACCTGCCCTCGGATCCCGCGCTCGTCGCGGCGATGGACGAGGTGCGCGGGGTGTGCTCGACCGTGCTGTCGCTGCGCAAGGCCCAGAAGCTGCGCGTGCGACTCCCGCTGCCCGAGGTGACGGTCGCGACGCCGGGTTCGTCGCATCTCGATCCGTTCGTCGACCTCATCAAGGACGAGGTCAACGTCAAGCGGGTCGTGACCACCGACGACGTCGAGGCCCACGGCCGGTTCGAGGTGGTCGTCAACGCGCGTGCCGCCGGTCCCCGTCTCGGCAAGGACGTGCAGACGGTCATCAAGGCCGTCAAGGCGGGAGACTGGACGCAGGCGGAGGACGGCACGGTCACCGCGGCCGGCATCGCCCTGCTGCCCGAGGAGTACACCAGCCGTCTCGTCGCGGCCGAGCCGGAATCCACCGCCGCGCTGCCGGGTGGCAACGGCCTGGTGGTCCTCGACACGACCGTCACCGAGGAACTCGAGGCCGAGGGCTGGGCCAAGGACCGCATCCGCGAATTCCAGGACGCGCGCCGCAACCTCGGCCTGGAGGTCTCCGACCGCATCTCGGTGCGGTTCGAGGTTCCCGCCGAACGCGCCGAATGGGCCGACCGCCACCGGGATCTGATCGCCGGCGAGATCCTCGCCACGACCTTCGAGCTCGGCGCCCCCGAAGGCGAGGCGATCGAACTCGGCGAAGGAACCCGCGCGTCCATCGTCAGGGCGTGACCGGGCCGGTGCTTCCGGAAGGACCGAGCGTCCTTCCGGAAGCACCGACCTGCGGCCTCCCACCGGACGTGTGGGTGCGGCGCACTAGTCTCGACACGTGCCCGCTTCCGTGAGTCGGCGCTGGGTGTTGCACCTGGATCTCGACGCGTTCTTCGCGTCCGCCGAGCAGTTGACCCGGCCGACCCTGCGGGGCCGGCCGGTCCTCGTCGGTGGGCTCGGTGCCCGCGGGGTGGTGGCCGGCGCGAGCTACGAGGCCCGCGTCTACGGTGCGCGCTCTGCCATGCCGATGAGCCGGGCACGGCGCCTCGTCGGACCGGCGGCGGTCGTGCTGCCTCCGCGCGGAATCCTCTACCGCGAACTGAGCGGACTCGTCTTCGACACCCTGCGCGCCCGGATCCCGATCCTCGAGACCCTCTCTCTCGACGAGGCGTTCGCCGAACCTCTCGAACTCGCCGGCGCCGACGCCGACGAGGTCGAACGCTTCTGTTCCGAGTTACGCGAACACGTCAGGGAGAAAACAGGTCTCGTCGCCTCCATCGGGGCCGGATCGGGTAAGCAGATCGCGAAGATCGGGTCCGGTCTCGCGAAACCGGACGGGCTGCTCGTCGTCCGGCCCGAAGGCGAACTCCCGTTGCTGCACAGCCTGCCGGTGCGCAAGCTGTGGGGGATCGGTCCGGTGGCCGAGGACCGGTTGCGGCGACTCGGCATCGAGACCATCGGAGATCTCGCGGCGCTGCCCGTCGCCGAGGCGGCGTCGATCCTCGGCGGCACCATCGGGCCGGGACTGCACCGGCTCGCCAACGGATTCGACGACCGGCCCGTCGCGGAGCGCGCCGAGGCGAAACAGGTCAGCGCCGAGACCACCTTTCCCACGGACATCGTCGCGATGCCCGGACTGCGGCGGGCGATCGCCGCGTCGGCGACCGCCGCGCACACACGCCTGCGCAAGGACGGGCGTGCCGCCCGCACGGTGGTGCTCAAGCTGCGCAAGGCCGACATGTCGGTGCTCACCCGGTCGTCGACCCTGCCCTACGCCACCGAGGACGTGCAGGTGCTCACCGCCGCCGCCCAGCGCCTCGCGCTCGATCCCCTCGAGATCGGCCCCGTCCGGCTCGTCGGGGTGGGTTATGCGGGTCTGTCCGCGATCGCGCAGGACACCCTGTTCCCCGAACTCGACCGGACGACGACCGAGGAGATCGGACCGGCCGAGGAGGGCGACGAGGAGCGCGTCGTGGCGAGCGGGCCGACCACCCGGTGGACGCCGGGCGCCGACGTCTGCCATCCCGAATTCGGGCACGGATGGGTGCAGGGCGCGGGCCACGGCGTGGTCACCGTCCGCTTCGAGACACGCAGCACGGGTCCGGGACCAGCGCGGACGCTCGACGAGAACGATCCCGACCTCACCGTCGCCGACCCGCTCGCGAGCCTGAACTGAAACATGTTCCCGGCGCCCTCATGGTCTTCTTACTACCGCCGGGTACTCTTGCGGGCGATCCGCTGCCGGATGACCGAGCACGACGAACACATCGTGCACGACCGAACGAGAAGGACGAGAAGTTGAAGCTTCGCAAGATCACCGTCGCCACCGTGGCGCTCGCCGCCGCCCTCACGATGTCCGCCTGCAGCTCGGACGACGGCGGTAGCTCCTCCGAGACGACCGCGAAGACCAGCACGACCACGACCGCCGCGGCTCCGGCCGTCGACTACCCGCCGGTGCCCACCGTCGAGGAGCTCAACGCCGACCTCGCGCGCGCCTTCGACCTGAGCGTCCCGGCCGCCGAGAAGACCGACCTGGTCCAGGGCGCCGAGGAGGATCCGGAGCTGATCAACATGGTCGCCCAGGCGGCCAACGACGCCGGCGTGCAGGTCAACGTCGTCGACGTGACCGACAACGAGAACGGCACGATCACCGCCGGTGTCGAGATGGCGCTCGCGGGCAGCGACCAGCCGTCCTTCGGAACGGTCGACTTCGTCGCCGAGGACGACACCTGGAAGGTGTCGAAGGACTATGCGTGCTCCATCGTCATCAACATGGCGCAGCTGCAGTCCCCGGCCTGCGCATGATGTAGTACTCGTCCCGAACGAACCGACGGCCGGCGCGGATCATCCGCGCCGGCCGTCGGCGTTCGTCCATCTTCCGGACTACCGATCCGGGGTGTTCCAGCCCACGCGGTCGACCTGCGACTGCGACAGGCGTGTTCCGCCGTCCGGCTCGACGTAGGTCTGATCGCCCCGCACCGTCAGTTCTCCGCCGACGGGCAGGGGGAGCGACGCGTCGATCGTCATCGACCCCTCACCGGCCATCGTGTACTGCTCGATGTCGAGACGGCCCTGTCCGTTCGGCAGCACCCAGGTGGACTCGCGCGGTGTCTGTTCGACCCTCACGTCGACCGTGATGCGGTCGTCCTCCCGCTCGACGAGCGTCGCCGTCCCGACCTGGTCGAGGGTGATGCCCGCGCTCATCACCTGCTGGTGGATCTCCCACACCGCGCCCACCCCGACGGCTTCCTCCGGGAACGAGACGATGCGATAGACGGCCTGGTAGAAGGCCTGCTCGATCGCCGACCGTGCGATATTCGCCGCATCGGGAGTGGGCTCGAGGCGCAGCGCACTGATCGCGCCGGTGGGGCCGATCGTCAGTCCGGCTCCGGAACCCTCGGCATCGGACAGTGCCGATCCGAGCGTCTCGTCCGGCGACGTCGCCGATCCGACGGTGATGTCGACCACGGTGCTCGGGTCCTCGTCGGAGACCGCCCGCTCGACCGTCGCCGAGAGCGGAAGGGTCAGCTCGGGAGTGGAGAAGTCCTGCTGCGGGTCGTCGCCGACGCGCTGGAAGACCTCGGACCGGGTGGTGAGGACGACGCCCTGCTGCACCCCGGCCTCCGGTACGAGCCGCACCACCGATCGGGGTTCGGCACCGGGGTCGAGCACTGTCGTGGTCACCGCCGACACCGGCACCGTCACCTCCGTCGATGTCGCCGCCGTGACGGCGGGCGCGCCGTCCGAAGGACTACCGCAACCGGCGACGAGAGCGGAGAGGGACAGCACAGCCGCGAGGGCACACGGCCCCGAGCGGGGGAATCTGGACAGCGCAGGCACGCCACCCAGGGTAGCCACGACGGGAGGGGGAACCGCCGCGGTCGTCCGGTAGGGGATGATGGAGCGGTGACGAACGAAGCTTCCCGACCCGACCGCGACGCGGAGACGCCGGTTCCCGGTCGTGCCGACGAGCCGTCCCCCTCCGTCGGCCGGCGCATGCTGCGGCCGCTGCTGCTCGTGGCGCTCGTCGTCTACGTCGCGGATCTGGTGACGAAGGTGCTCGCCGTCCACTACATCGACCCAGCCGATCCGATCTCGATCGTCGGCGACACGGTCACCCTGACACTCGTCCGCAATCCCGGTGCCGCGTTCTCCATGGCCACGGGCATGACCTGGTTGCTCACGCTGGTCGCGATCGCCGTCGTCGTCGGCGTCGTGAAGATCGGCCGGACCCTGAGATCGAGGTGGTGGGCGCTCGGCCTCGCCCTCGTCCTCGGGGGAGCGCTCGGCAATCTCACCGACCGTCTGTTCCGCTCGCCCGGACCGCTGCAGGGCCACGTCGTCGACTTCGTGTCGGTCGGATGGTGGCCGGTGTTCAACGTCGCCGACTCGGCCATCGTGTGCGGAGCGATCCTGCTCGTGGCCTTGACCGTCTTCGGCGTCGAACCCGACGGTGGTGCCTCGAAGGGCCGGGACGCAGCGCCGGGTGCGGACGAAACGAGAAAGGAATCACACCAGTGAGGGAAACCCGCGCGATGCCCGTACCCGACGGGCTCGACGGGATGCGTGTCGATGCAGGCCTCGCGCGCCTGCTCGGTCTGTCCCGGACCGTGGTCGCCATGCTCACCGAGGAGGGCGCCGTCGTGGTCGACGGCGCGGCGGTGGGCAAGTCCGACCGACTGTCCGCAGGCTCCTGGCTCGAGGTGGAACTGCCCGAGCCGCCCCGCCCCCTGACCATCGAGGCCCAGCCCGTCGAGGGCATGGAGATTCTCTACGCCGACGACGACATCGTCGCGGTCGACAAGCCCGTGGGTGTCGCCGCCCACGCGAGCGTCGGCTGGACCGGACCGACTGTGATCGGCGGCCTCGCCGCCGCCGGCTACCGGATCTCCACGTCCGGCGCCCACGAACGCCAGGGCATCGTGCACCGGCTCGACGTGGGCACCTCCGGCGTCATGGTGGTCGCGACGTCCGAACGCGCCTACACCGTCCTCAAGCGCGCCTTCAAGGAACGCACGGTCGACAAGCGGTACCACGCGCTCGTCCAGGGGCATCCCGACCCGAGCAGCGGCACCATCGACGCACCGATCGGCCGCCACCGCAGCAGCGACTGGAAGTTCACGGTCACCGCCGACGGCAAACCCAGCGTGACGCACTACGACACGATCGAGGCGTTCCAGGCCGCGAGCCTGCTCGACATCCATCTCGAGACCGGTCGGACCCATCAGATCCGGGTGCACTTCTCGGCACTGCGTCACCCCTGCTGCGGCGACCTCACCTACGGAGCCGACCCACGTCTCGCGGCGCGTCTCGGTCTCGAACGGCAGTGGCTGCACGCGTGCACCCTCGGGTTCTCGCACCCGACGCGCGGGCACTGGGTCGAGATCACCAGCAAGTACCCTCCGGATCTCGAACACGCGCTCGCCGTGTTGCGCAACGCCTGACCGATGGGACGTGTCCTGCCCTGGGCGTCGGTCGTCGTTCTCGTCGTCGCGGTGCTCGTCGCCGGGTGGACCTCACCGCCGCGGACGGCCCCCGTGGGGAGCGACACCCTCGGCCCCGACAACGGGGAAGCGGTCGCCGACTATCTGGCACGGGCCGCGGACAGTTTGAGCGAGGCGGCAACGGACGGAGACCTCGAGCACTGGGGACTGGTGTCCTTCACCGACGCCGTCGGCATCGACCGGGTAGTCGAACGCACCGACGAGGTGCGCGTGGCGCAGGTGCTGTTCCGCGTCCCGATCGACCGCGTCCAGACACCACTGGTGCCGGTCGCGGTGCCGGAGAACCCGGAGGCGGTGCGTCGTGCCCCCTCGGTCGCCGCGGGCCGGCTGAGCCTGGTGGAGTTCGGGACCGAACGCGCCGCGCGGGTCGGGGCGGTCTCCGCGCAGCGGCTCGCCGACGGCTGCGACTGCGTCGTCGCGGCGGTGCTCCGGGGTACTCCCTCACAGTTCCGGGCCGTCGCCGACGCCCCGGACGTGCGGGCCGTGGAGGCCCTGCCCGCAGACGCGATCGCGGGACGCTTCGCGGTGACCCCGCTGCTGCCCACCCACGTCGAGACGGTCGTGCCCGGCCCGGACGACGGGGAAGTGTGACGGTGCGGTGGATCCCGTCTCGGAACGACAGTGTCTCGGAACGACAGTGTCTCGGAACGACAGTGTCTCGGAACGACAGTGTCTCGGAACGACAGCGCACCGGCGGCGCCGTAGGGTGAGCCGGTGAGCGACTCGGAGGGTCGGAACGACTCGGAGCAGCGGAACATCGTGCGCACCGGGGTGCTGTGCGGTCTGGGTGCCTACGGATTGTCGGGACTGTTCCCCGTCTACTTCGGTCTGCTCGAACCCGCCGGCGCCGTCGAGATCCTCGCGCACCGCGTGCTGTGGACCCTCGTGCTCATGCTGATCGTGCTGGGCGTCATGGGACGCCTCGGCACCCTGCGCGGCCTGTCGGCCCGCACCTGGGGCCTGGTCGCCGCGGCGTCCACCGCGATCGCGGTCAACTGGGGCGTCTACATCTACGGCGTCGTCTCGGGCCGGGTCGTGGAGACCGCACTCGGCTACTTCATCAACCCGCTCGTCAGCGTGGTATTCGGTGTCCTGTTCTTCCGGGAACGATTGCGGCCGGCGCAGATCGCGGCGCTGGTGCTCGCGGTGTGCGCGGTGGTGGTCATCACCGTCGACTACGGCAGACCACCGATCATCGCCTTGACCCTGGCGCTGTCCTTCGCGTCCTACGGGGTGATCAAGAAGATCGTGCCGCTCGATCCGCGCACGTCCCTGACAGGGGAGGGGATCGTCGCGGCCCCGTTCGCGCTCGGGTACGTGATCTTCCTCGCGGTGACCGGCACCGGCACCTTCCTCGGGCACGGCGTGGATCACACGGCTCTGCTCGTATCGGCGGGGCTGGTGACCGCAGTGCCGCTGCTGCTCTTCGGCGCGGCCGCACAACGGGTCCCGCTCGCGACACTCGGCATGCTGCAGTACCTCACGCCGAGCCTGCAGATGACGTGGGGTGTGGTGGTGCTCGGGGAGGACATGCCTGCCTCGCGGTGGATCGGTTTCGTCCTGATCTGGATCGCCCTGGCGGTGTACAGCACGGACGCGCTCGTGCGGGCCCGTCGTCAGCGTGCCGTGGTCACTGCGGAGCCTCGCGCGGCTTAGACTCGTCTCTGCCCACAGACATCCCGGGAGAGGCACGCGTGGCTGACTCGTTCGTTCATCTGCACACCCACACCGAGTACTCGATGCTCGACGGTGCCGCGAAGGTCGGACCGTTGTTCAAGGAGGCCGAACGGCTGGGGATGCCGGCCGTGGGCATGACCGACCACGGAAACATGTACGGCGCCAGCGAGTTCTACAACGTCGCCAAGAAGTTCGGCATCAAGCCGATCATCGGCATCGAGGCGTACGTCGCGCCGGAGTCGCGCTTCTCCACCAAGCGTGTGCAGTGGGGTGATCCCGGCCAGAAGTCCGACGACGTCTCCGGCTCGGGTGCCTACACCCACATGACGATGGTCGCCGAGAACTCGACGGGCCTGCGGAACCTGTTCAAGCTGTCCTCCCTCGCATCGATCGAGGGTCAGCTCGGCAAGTGGGCCCGTATGGACGAAGAGCTCATCGCCCACCATCACGAGGGCATCATCGCCACGACCGGCTGCCCGTCGGGCGAGATCCAGACGCGCCTGCGCCTCGGCCACGAGCGCGAAGCGCTCGAAGCCGCCGCGAAGTGGCAGGAGATCTGGGGCAAGGACAACTTCTTCCTCGAGCTGATGGACCACGGCCTGTCCATCGAGCGCCGTGTGCGCGAGGGTCTGATCGAGATCGGCCGCAAGCTCGACATCCCGCCGCTGGTGACCAACGACTGCCACTACGTCACCAAGGATGCGGCCGCGAACCACGAGGCGCTGCTGTGCATCCAGACCGGTAAGACCCTCTCCGATCCCACCCGGTTCAAGTTCGACGGCGACGGCTATTACCTCAAGTCGGCGCAGGAGATGCGCGAGCAGTGGGACCGCGAGGTGCCGGGTGCGTGCGACAACACGCTGCTCATCGCCGAGCGCGTGCAGTCCTACGAGGACGTGTGGACCCACCGCGACCGGATGCCGATCTTCCCGGTGCCGGAAGGGGAGACGCAGGCGAGCTGGTTGCACAAGGAGGTCATGCGCGGCCTCGACCGTCGCTTCCCCGCCGGCCCGCCCCGCGAGTACGTCGAGCGCGCCGAGTACGAGATCAGCGTCATCAACCAGATGGGCTTCCCCGCCTACTTCCTCGTCGTCGGCGACCTCATCAACCACGCCCGCGAGGTCGGCATCCGCGTCGGCCCCGGCCGTGGTTCGGCCGCCGGTTCGCTCGTCGCCTACGCGATGGGCATCACCAACATCGACCCGATCCCGCACGGTCTGCTGTTCGAGCGGTTCCTCAACCCCGAGCGCGTGTCGATGCCCGATATCGATATCGACTTCGACGATCGTCGCCGCGGTGAGATGGTGCGCTACGCCACCGAGCGGTGGGGCAACGACAAGGTCGCCCAGGTCATCACGTTCGGCACCATCAAGACGAAGGCCGCGATCAAGGACTCCGCGCGAGTGCAATTCGGCCAGCCCGGATTCGCGATCGCCGACCAGATCACCAAGGCACTTCCGCCGCCGATCATGGCGAAGGACATCCCGGTCTCGGGTATCACCGATCCGAGTCACGAGCGGTACAAGGAAGCCGCCGAGGTTCGTCAGCTGATCGAGTCCAACCCGGACATCAAGAAGATCTACGACACTGCGCTCGGGCTCGAGGGCCTGATCCGCAACGCCGGCGTCCACGCCTGCGCGGTGATCATGTCGTCCGAGCCGCTCATGGACGCGATCCCGCTGTGGAAGCGCGCGCAGGACGGCGCGATCATCACCGGCTGGGATTATCCGTCCTGCGAGGCCATCGGCCTGCTGAAGATGGACTTCCTCGGTCTGCGCAACCTCACCGTCATCGGCGACGCGATCGAGAACATCAAGGTCAACCGCGGGATCGATCTCGACCTCGACACCCTCCCGCTGGAGGATCCGGCGACCTACGAACTGCTCGCGCGTGGCGACACGCTCGGCGTGTTCCAGCTCGACGGCAGCGCCATGCGCGACCTGCTGCGCCGCATGCAGCCCACCGGCTTCGAGGACATCGTCGCGGTGCTCGCGCTGTACCGCCCCGGCCCGATGGGCATGAACGCGCACAACGACTACGCCGACCGCAAGAACGGGCGGCAAGAGGTCAAGCCGATCCACCCCGAGCTCGAGGAACCGCTGAAGGAGATCCTCGCCGATACCTACGGCCTGATCGTCTACCAGGAGCAGATCATGCAGATCGCTCAGAAGGTGGCCGGTTACTCGCTCGGACAGGCAGACCTGCTGCGTCGCGCGATGGGTAAGAAGAAGAAGGAGATCCTCGACGAGGCCTACGACGGCTTCGCGCAGGGCATGAAGGACAACGGCTTCTCGCAGGCGGCGATCACCGCGCTGTGGGACACCGTTCTGCCCTTCGCCGGTTACGCGTTCAACAAGTCGCACGCCGCCGGCTACGGCCTGGTCTCGTTCTGGACCGCCTACCTCAAGGCGAACTACCCGGCCGAGTACATGGCCGGTCTGCTCACCTCCGTCGGCGACGACAAGGACAAGGCCGCGGTCTATCTGTCCGACTGCCGCAAGATGGGCATCACGGTGCTGCCGCCGGACGTCAACGAGTCGCACACCAACTTCATGTCGGTGGGTGAGGACATCCGGTTCGGCCTCGGCGCCGTCCGCAACGTCGGCACGAACGTGGTCGCCTCGATCATCAAGGGGCGGGAGGAGAAGGGCCGCTACACCGACTTCTCCGACTATCTCAACAAGATCGACACCGTCGCGTGTTCGAAGAAGGTCACCGAATCCCTCATCAAGGCAGGTGCATTCGATTCGCTCGGACACCCGCGCAAGGGATTGATGCTCGTCCACGCCGACGCGATCGACGCGGTGATGAGCACGAAGAAGGCCGAGGCCATCGGCCAGTTCGACCTGTTCGGCGGCGACGACGCCGACGAGTCCGTCGCCGCGGTGTTCAACATCCGCATCCCCGAGGAGGAATGGGACACCAAGCACCGCCTCGCCCTCGAACGGGAGATGCTCGGCCTGTACGTCTCCGGGCACCCGCTCAACGGCGTCGAGCACGTCCTCGCGTCCCAGGCCGACACCCAGATCCCCGCGATCCTCGAAGGCGCGCTCAAGGACGGCAGCCAGGTCACCGTCGGCGGCATCCTCGCCTCGGTGAACCGGCGCATCAACAAGAACGGTCTCGCCTGGGCGTCCGCGCAGCTCGAGGACCTCACCGGTGGCATCGAGGTGCTGTTCTTCCCGCAGTCCTACGCCGTCTACGGCATGGACGTCGTGGAGGACTCGGTGGTGCTGGTCAAGGCCCGGGTGTCGATCCGTGACGACCGGATCTCCCTGATCGCCAACGATCTCGCCGTCCCCGACCTGTCGCAGATCGGGGTCGCGAAGCCGGTCTCGGTGTCGATGCCCACCCGGTTGTGCACCCCCGACAAGGTCGGTGCCCTCAAGAATGTGCTCACGCGCCATCCCGGTTCGTCCGACGTGCACGTGCGGCTCGTCACCGGCAGCAAGGTCACCGTCCTCAAGCTCGACGACAGCCTGCGGGTCGAAGCGTCGTCGGCGCTCATGGGCGACCTCAAGGCCCTGCTCGGGCCGGGCTGCCTGGCCACCTAGCGGTCCGCCGCGCGGCGCAAGCCCTTCGGTGAGCGTCGCGCGGGAAGCCGGGGTCGGCCGGTGCGTCTAGGAACGGAGTGCGTGCTGCTGGGCCTTGCGGACCCACCACACGACGACGGTGACCGCAGCGGCACCGATGACGGCGCTCTGGGCGCTGGTGGTGACGACGAGGACCACGAGCAGGGTCAGGAGACCGGCCGCGAGTGCTTCGAGCTTGTACAGGGGCCAGATCGTGCCGGCGATGTCCACACCGTCGGTGCGCTCACGGTGTATCCGGGGGTCGAGCACGGACATCGCGGTGCACCTCCTGTAGACCGAGCGACTGTAGGCCGGGCGGAATTCTTTCTTCAGGATAGGCGCAGGGAAGAGTTCGGGCCACCGAACTCGACGATCGGGCGGCGACTGCTACAACGATTGTGTTGACTGGTCGGTATGCCACTGCACGGAGAATACGAACCGAGTCCCGTCGAATGGAGCGCCAAGCAGGTCGAGGAGTACGAGTCGTCGGGCGGAACCCGCGGCACCACCCTCCAGGGTCGACCGGTCATCATCCTGACCACGGTCGGCGCCAAGTCCGGCAAGCTCCGCAAGATCCCTCTCATGCGGGTCGAGCACGAGGGTAGGTACGCCGCTGTCGCCTCGCTCGGCGGTGCACCGAAGCATCCCGTTTGGTACCACAACATCGTCGCGAACCCGCACGTCGAGGTCAGGGACCGCACCGAGGTGTGGGACATGACCGCCCGCGAGGTCCACGGCGAGGAGAAGGCGCAGTGGTGGGAACGTGCCGTCGAGGCGTTCCCGCCCTACGCGGAGTACCAAGAGAAGACCGACCGCGAGATCCCCGTCTTCGTTCTCGAACCGGTCGAAGGCTCGTAGACCGAGCACGCTCGGACGGACTGTGCTGCTACCCCCTCGATGCGGATCCCGCCGTGGTGGTCGAATCGGGGGAGTGGCAGCATTGACGGGTGACCTCCACTTCGCGAACAGCAGAACCGATGACCGTGACCGCCGTGCCCTGCGCGGCCGACATCGATGCGGCTGCCGAGCGAATTTCGGAGGCGGTCGACCCAACGCCACTCGAGCGCAGCCCTCGACTCTCGGCGCTCGTAGGCGCCAACGTCTACCTCAAGCGGGAGGACCTCACCCGGGTGCGGTCCTTCAAGCTCCGTGGGGCGTACAACGCCATGGCGCAGCTCGACGCGGCCGAGCGCGCCGCGGGCGTCGTCACGGCCAGCGCCGGTAATCACGCGCAGGGTGTCGCCTACGCGTGCCGGGTGATGGGAATCCAGGGCCGGATCTACGTGCCCACCCGCACTCCCAAGCAGAAGCGCGATCGGATCCGTGTCCACGGCGGCGACAGCGTCGAACTCATCGGTGTCGGCGACACCTTCGACGCCGCGGCCGCAGCGGCAGCCGACGATGCGATCCGCACCGGTGCGACGATGATCCCGCCCTTCGACGACGCCCGCACCGCTGCCGGGCAGGGCACCATCGCGCGCGAGGTCCTCGAACAGCTCGACGGCGATCTCGACGTCGTGCTCGTCCCCGTGGGCGGGGGCGGCCTCATCGCCGGTGTCGCCGCCTATCTGCGCGAGCGGTCCCCACGCACGTCGATCGTCGGCGTCGAGCCGGCGGGTGCAGCGTCGATGACCGCCGCGCTGGTCGCGGGCGGTCCCGTCACGCTGCCGGAGGTCGAGCCGTTCGTCGACGGCGCTGCGGTCAAGCGGATCGGCGACGTCCCCTACGCCGTGGTCTCCGAACTCGGTGCCGAGGTCGTGTCCCATTCGAGCCTGCCGCTCGTGGCTACGCTGCGCCGGGAGGGGCTCGGCCGGGCCCCGTTCGGGATGACCCAGATCGACGAGGGCGCGCTGTGCACCACGATGCTCGATCTGTACCAGAACGAGGGCATCATCGCCGAGCCCGCCGGCGCCCTGTCGGTCGCTGCCCTCGAGTCGATCTCGGTGCAGCCCGGAGCGAACGTGGTGTGCCTGGTGTCGGGCGGCAACAATGACGTCTCACGCTACGGCGAGATCATCGAGCGGTCGCTCGTCCACCGCGGGCTCAAACACTATTTCCTCGTGGACTTCCCCCAGGAGCCCGGCGCACTGCGGCGGTTCCTGGACGAAGTCCTCGGACCGGACGACGACATCACCCTGTTCGAGTACGTCAAGCGCAACAACCGGGAGACCGGCGCTGCCCTCGTCGGTATCGAACTGGGTGCCGCGGAAGACCTTTCGGCTCTGCTCAATCGCATGGACGCGTCGCCGATCGACGCGCAGCGACTCGAGCCGGGGTCGCCGGCCTACCGTTATCTGACGTAACCGGGTGGCCCGGTCACGTCACGGTTGGTGTGCGGTCACCAGCGATTGCACACCAGCCATGGGCCCCACCAATAGCAGTCGGGCCGCCAGTAGTGGTTCCGGTGATGGTCGCGGTCGTACTTCTTGTCGTGATGGTTGTAGTTCTTGTCGTGATCGTGGTGGTCGTACTTTCCGTGGTCGTCGTGTCCTCCGCTGACATTCACGATCCCGGGTGCTGTGTCGACGGTGGGGGTCGCCGATGCGACTCCGGCGGGAGCGAGGACGAGGGCGGTGCTGAGGAATACACTCGCCAGAATCTTCTTGGGTTGCATGGTGATTCACCTCGAGAATTCGACGGTACTTGAGACGGTACTCGCCCACTCGTGGCATAATCAACGACTTTTTTCGCCTGACGAACGTTATCGGCGGGGCATCTCGGGAGCCTCCAGGATCGCGAAGGACCAGCCCGGGATCAACACTGCGGACTCGGTGCGGTTGACCACCGGTTCGTCCCACCAGAGCAGTGGTTTCCCGCCGACCGGCACGGTGACGGGGTCGGGTCCGAGATTGCACGCCACGCGCAGCGCCCCGCGGTGCACGACGAGCCATTTCTCGTCCTCGTCGTACGTCACGTGCACGTGCTCGAGCCAGGGATCGGTGAGCTCGGCACGGTCCCGCCGGAGCGCGATGAGCGCGCGGTAGCACTCCAGCAACCGGGCGTGCCCGCCCTCGTCGCGTTCGTCCCAGCGCAGCTTCGAGCCGATGAAGGTCTCCGGAGCCTGCGGGTCGGGTACGTCGGCGGCGTCCCAGCCGTGTTCGGCGAACTCGCGCCGGCGACCCTCGACCACGGCCGCGGCGAGTTCCGGTTCGGGATGCGACGTGAAGTACCGGAAGGGTGTGCTCGCACCCCACTCCTCGCCCATGAACAACATCGGCGTGAACGGGGACGTGAGCACGAGCGCCGCCTTGAGGGCGAGCTGACCGGGCTCGAGATAGGCACCCGGCCGGTCGCCGAGCGCCCGGTTGCCGACCTGATCGTGCGTGCAGGTGTAGGCGACCAGACCGCTCGCCGGCGTGCGCCGGGTGTCGAGCGGGCGCCCGTGGACCCGGCCGCGGAAGCTCGAATACGTCCCGGCGTGGAAGAAGCCGTGCCCGAGCGTGTACGCGAGGCAGTCCAGCGAACCGAAGTCGCCGTAGTAGCCCTGCCGTTCACCGGACACCGCCGCGTGGATCGCGTGGTGGACGTCGTCGGCCCACTGCGCGTGCAGTCCGTATCCACCGCCGGGCCGGGGAGTGATCAGCTTCGGATCGTTGAGGTCCGATTCGGCGATCAACGACAGGGGGCGGCCGAGATGGGCGGACAGGCGGAACGTCTCGACCGACAGTTCCTCGAGGAGGTGTGTGGCGGTGTGGTCGATCAGCGCGTGCACGGCGTCGAGCCGGAGGGCGTCGACGTGGAAGTCGCGGAACCAGCGCAGCGCATTGTCGAGGATGTACCGGCGCACCTCCCCGGATCCGGGACCGTCGAGGTTGATGTTGTCGCCCCAGATTCCCGGGGCCGCGGAGAGATAGGGACCGAAGCGGCCCAGATAGTTCCCCGACGGACCGAGATGGTTGTAGACGACGTCGAGTGCCACCGCCAGTCCGCGCGCGTGGGCGGCGTCGACGAAACGCTGCAGGGCATCGGGGCCACCGTAGGGTTCGTGCACCGCGTACCAGAGCACGCCGTCGTAGCCCCATCCGTGGGTGCCGTTGAACGCGTTGAGCGGCATGAGTTCGACGAACTCGACACCGAGGTCCACGAGTTCGTCGAGACGGTCGATCGCCGAGTCGAGTGTGCCCTCGGGGGTGAAGGTCCCCACGTGCATCTCGTAGACGATGCTTCCTGTCAGTTGCCGGCCGGTCCAGCCGTGGTCGGTCCACTTCGTCTCGTCGAGCACGTGGAGCTGCGACGGCTCGTGCACGCCCTCCGGCTGCCGCGGAGATCGCGGGTCGGGAAGGACCGTCCCGGTGTCGTCGTCGAGCACGAAACCGTATCGGGTGTCGGGAGCGACGTCGACGGTGGTGCGCCACCAGCCGTCGTCGCCGCGTTGCATGTCGTGGAACCGTCCGTCGGCGAACAGTCGGACGGACGACGGGATCGGAGCCCAGACCTCGAAGGTGTGCACTCGACCAGCATGCCGTGTCGGAGGCGTCGGTGCAGGGGATGGCGCCACCGGCGTCCCACCCTGCCGCGCGTCAATTTTGTTGCAGCTGCAATGCACTCGATACTGGGGGAGTGAACCCGAATCCCGAGCGAGCCCGCCGACGGTACACCTCACCGTTGCGGGAGGAAGCGGCCCGCCGAACCCGCGAGACGATCCGCGACGCCGCGGCGCGGCTGTTCGTTCGCGACGGCTACGTCAGCACCACCGTCAAGAACATCGCGGACGAAGCGGGTGTGGCGGTGCGGACGGTGTTCACCGCCTTCCCCGGCGGCAAGGCGGAGATCTTCCGCGAGGCGCTCGATCACGCGGTGGCCGGCGACGGCGATCCGCGCGCGGTCGCGGCGGCGGATCCGGAATCGTCCCACGGCAGCGGCGCGGTCTCGCACGTCGACCTCGTGGTCGAGCAGGTGGTCCGCTACGGCACCGCGATGCTCGAACGCGCGGGCGGGCTGCTCATGACCTCCGTGGAATCATCGGGGGCGGACCCCGACATGCGTCGTTTCGCCGCGGACGACGCGAAGGCGACGGCCGAGAACGCCCGCACCCTCGCGGAAGGACTCGAACACGCCGGCTGGCTGCGCGAGGACGTCACCGTCGAGCACGCGGCCGATGTCCTGTTCACCCTGAGTTCCCCGCAGGTGCACGCGCTGCTGAGACGGGATCGCGGATGGGACGTCGACCAGTACCGTCAGTGGCTCTCGGGGACGCTGCGCGCGACGCTGTTGCGACGAACGGCGCCGTGACGGAGTCGGTTCAGTCGTCGCCGCAGTCGTCGAGGTAGAGCCACTCGCCGTCCTCCCGCACGAACCGGCTGTGCTCGCGCATCGAGTCGGGCACCCCGTCCGCCGTCCAGTGCGCGCGGAAGTCCACCGTGCCGGTCGTATGCAGGAATCCGCCTCCGGTGATGTGCAGGACCTCGAGCCCGGTCCAGCGCTGACCGGGGTCGAACTCGATCGAGCGCGGACGTGTGGACGGGTGCCAGGTGCGCAGCAGGTGCGCCGCATCGCGCGTCGCGAATGCCGTGTACCGCGAACGCATCAGCCGTTCGGCGGTGGGCGCGCTCGCACCGGCCAGCAGCGGCCCGCAGCATTCGGACAGGGGAACGCCGCGACCGCACGGGCACGGGGAATCCGGGCGGGTGTCGGTGCTGCGGTCGGCTCTGCTCATGGCCACAGTCTCCCCCGATGGGCTCGATCGCCCGGCCTCGGGGCGGTCAGAGCGGGAGCGGACGATGCCGGGCGTGAATGATGTTCTCGGACCGCGCGCTCCGGAGCGCTCCGTGATGCAGAATGCCGGACATGAATGCGCAGCGCTATGTCGGGGTCGTGGGGCCGGGTGAAGCCACGCCCGAACAGCGACGCCTCGCCCGCCAGGTCGGGGGACTCCTCGCCGGACGCCGGGCCGTCGTGGTCACCGGCGGTCTCGGTGGGGTGATGGCGGCAGCCTGCCGTGGCGCTGTGGAAGCCGGTGGGACGACCCTCGGCCTGCTGCCCGGAGACGACCGTGCCGAGGGCAATCCCTATCTGACGGTGGCCGTTCCCACGGGCCTCGGAGAGATGCGCAACGCGCTGCTCGTGCGCAGCAGCGACGCGTTGATCGCGGTGGGTGGAAGCTGGGGCACCATGAGCGAGATCGCGCTCGCGGTCCGCATCGGTGTTCCGGTCATCGCGATCGGCGGTTGGCGGATGCCCGCCGCCGGAGTGCTCGATGTCGAATCGCCCGCCGAGGCCGTCGAGTGCCTGCACGCACTGTTGTGGCGCAAGGACCCGATGTGAGCCGACCGTGACGACGCAGTGGGCACGACGCAGTAGGCACGACACCGTAGACGCGACGATGCCCGCCGATCCGGATCGGCGGGCATCGTCTGTTGTGGGCTCCTGTGGAGCAGGAATCTACGAGCCGGAGTTGGTGAGCTCGTAACGGCGGCGGTACTCCTCCTTGGACGTCTCGCTGATGTCGACGTCGGTGGCGCGGGCGCGCAGGGCGCCGACGGTGGCCTCCTCACGCGGGATGTGCTCGAAGGGATCCCAGTCGAAGAACTTCGCGGCGTTGGCGAAGGTGATCTTGTCGATCTCCTCGTCGGTGCACTCGCACGCGTCGAGTTCCTCCTCGAGCATCTCGGGGGAGTTCGGCCACGTCGAGTCGGAGTGCGGGTAGTCGCATTCCCACGCGATGGTGTCGACGCTGAGCCGGCGACGGTTGTTCAGTCCGCTCGGTTCAGTGATGTAGCAGGCGAGGAAGTTCTTGCGCCACACGTCCGTCGGGCTCATGCCGGCCGGCAGGAAGCTGGTGCCGGTCCGGGACTGGTTGACGACGTGGTCGTCGATGCTGATCATCACCATGTCTTCGGTCTTCATCGAATCCTCTCCCTGACTGCGCAAAGTCCTGTCGGCGACGGCGCTCGCGATGAGAACTAGATTTCCGTATTAGAGAACATAAATCAAGGACTGCTGCGTATCGGGTGGATTCCGTAAGTGACGATCCCGAATCCACCCCTCGTCGGGATCGGATCCTGCTCGGAAATCCCGGCATTGTGGCATGATTCGCCGAAGGCCGGAGCGGTGTCGGAACCTTCGACCGCGAGAATGTAATTCTCTATTTCCTGATCGACTACGTCGAGGGGTGATCGCATGTCCAGCTCGACGGGTGTGCCGGAGCGGTTCGACGATCGAGAATGACAAGAATGCTTGACATGAAATGACAAGCAGAGTTTACTTTTGGTGTGACCGACACACCGAGGAGCAACCGGGTCCGCGAATTCCGCAAGAAAGCGGGACTCACCCAGGCCGCGCTCGGCGACGCGGTCGGCGTCAGCAGACAGAGCATCGTCTCGACGGAGAAGGGTGACTACGCGCCCAGCGTGTACCTCGCCCTGCGTCTCGCCCTCAGACTCGACAGCACGGTCGAGGAACTGTTCCCGCTCACCATCTAGGAGCCCTCATGACGGTCTTCGTGAAAACCGCGCGCTTCATCGGCGATCTGGACGACGAATTCTACCGCGACGAACGTCAGCGAGACGTCTGGAACGAAGCATCGGCGGTGGGATTCCAGTTGTCCCTGTGGATCGCGCTGGTGGCGGCGGCGCTGCTCCCGTGGCTCGCCGGCCGGCCCGGGGCGTGGACGGCACTGGGCATCCTCGTGGCCTGGTTCGTCGTGTCGATCGTGACCCAGTTGTACGCGCGCCAACGCGACGTCGACCTGTACGCCACCGCGAAACTGTGGCGACCCCGCAGTGCCGCCGCCGCCGCGCTCTATCTCGTCGGCGTCGCCGGCATCTTCCTCCGCCTGCGTTACGAGAGCCATCCTTTCGAGAACGACGCCGCGACCTGGGCGGGGCGGGTCGTCGGCGCGGCGGTCGTCATCGTCCTCGCAGGACTGGTTCTCGCCTGGAGTCGGCGACGCACCCAGCGCCGGCTCGACGCGGAGGAAGCGCTCGACGCGCTCGAGGACTAACGCGCGCGGACGAGTGCTGCGACCGGCTGGGAGTCGAGCAGACCGGCGACCCGCACCCGACCGGTGAAGGAGCGTCCGGTCAGGGCATCCGACCAGTCGCCGTCCGGCAGGTCGACGGTCGTGTCCTTCCACCCCGAACGCGACAGCGCCACGGTGCGGCGGGAGGCCACCGCGAGGACATCGAGGTCGTCCGGCGCCGGACCGCGGCCGAACGCGAGCAGGTGCTCGGCGGCCGGGCCGGTGGCGAGGACCGGAACGTACGCCCCGCCGACGAAGCTCGCGGGTCGTTCGCGGCGCAACCGGAGCGCGGTGCGCACGATCGTGAACTTCGCCGGCGCCGAATCAGGGGCGTCGAGCAGCCGCCGTCGGACGTCGAACTCCACCGGCCGCCGGTTGTCCGGATCGACGAGCGAGTCGTCCCACAGTTCGGTGCCCTGATAGACGTCGGGGACGCCGGGGCCGAGCAGTTGCAACAGTTTCTGGCCGCACGAGACGGCCGCGACGTGCGGTTCGATCTCGGTCACGAAAGCGGTGAGCTCACCCGCGACCGGTCCGTCGATCACCGCGTCCAGCCAGTTGCCCACCGCGGTCTCGAATTCCTCGTCGACCTCGGTCCACGTGGTGCGGGTTCCGTTCTCGCGCAGCGCCTTCTGCGCGTACGCATGTACCCGTTCGCGCAGCTCGTCGGTCACCACTCCGTCGAGCGGCCAGACTCCGAACAGGGTCTGCCACAGGAACAGTCCGATCGCCGGATCCGGTGCGGGCGCCGACTCGTTCCACTGCCCGAGCCGACGGGACCACACGTCGGCGACCTGCGAGAGCACACCGATCCGCGCCCGGACGTCCTCGCTGCGTTTGGTGTCGTGGGTCGACAGGGTGGTCATCGCCCGCGGCCAGTGCCGTGCCCGCTGGGTCCACGCGAGGTGGAACTCGGCCGGGGTGGCCGAGAAACGGCCGGGTTGCCCGCCCACCTCCTGCAGCGAGATCAGCCGCGCCGCCCGATAGAACAGGCAGTCCTCGACCGCCTTGGCCGTCGCGGCACCGCACACCTGGCCGAAGCGGGACGCGGCCTCACCGCCGAGGGCCATCGCCCGGGCGAACACCGCGAGCGCAGGATCGAGCGCGGGTTGCGTCCGCGCGAGGTCGCCGACGATACGCGGCACCAGGGTCGCGAGCGGCGCGTAGTCGGCGCGGTAGACGGGAAGCTGTGCGGCGACGGCCATCACGGCCTCGCGCAGGGACGCGTCATCGCAGCCGGTGTCGCCGGTCTCGCGTCGGATCGCCCGCACGAGGCGGCGCACCTCCGGGGCGAGCCCGCTGCCGAGCACCGATCGTTTGAGGTCGTGTTCGCGGGCGTGCAGCCACGGCGCGTCGCCTTCGGCGCCGGTGAACCTGCGCGACAGGGCGTTCAGCTCCGACTCGCCGGACGGATCGACGAACACCGTCGACAGTTCGCCGAGTGCGTCGTAGCCGGTGGTGCCGTCCACCGGCAGCGTCGCATCCAGCGGTTCGGCATCGCCGAGGATCTTCTCGATCACGAGCCACCGCTCGGGGCCGATCACCTCGCGCAAGCGCGCGAGATAACCGGACGGATCGGCGAGACCGTCCGGATGGTCGACGCGGATCCCGTCGACCAGATCGTCGGCGATCCACGAGGCGACCTGCTCGTGCGTCGCGTCGAACACCGCGGGATCCTCCACCCGCACCGCGGCGAGATCGTCGACGGTGAAGAAGCGGCGGTATCCGATCAACCCCGAGTTCCACGCCACGAGCCGGTAGGCCTGCCGCGCGTGGACCTCCTCACCGGTGCCCTCGTCGGTCCCGGGAGCGATCGGGAATCGCTTGTCGTAGTAGGCGAGCATCGGCTCGTCGCCGGAGCGGTCGACGGTCAGCTCCTGCACCGCGTCGTCCGATCCGAGCACCGGCAGAGCGATCCGACCGTCCACACCGTTGTCACCAGCGAGGTCGAGATCGAAGAACGACGCGTAGCGCGATCCGGAGCCGTGCTTCAGGACGTCCCACCACCACGCGTTCTGACGTGGGTCGGCCACCCCGACATGGTTGGGGACGATGTCGACGACCAGCCCCATGCCCCGTGCGCGTGCCTCCCGCGACAACCGTTCCAGACCCTCGCGTCCCCCGAGCGACTCGGAGACCGTGCCGGGATCGACCACGTCGTATCCGTGGGTGGACCCGATCGTCGCGCTGAGGACGGGGGAGAGGTAGACGTGCGAGACACCCAGGGCGTCGAGGTAGTCGAGCAGGGCGACGGCGTCGGCGAAGGTGCACTCGTCGCCGCGCATCTGGAGTCGGTAGGTGGACAACACCGGCGCAGTATTCCCCGCGCCGGCGCCGTTCACACCTGCCGACTCCGTATCGCCGGGGGTCACCGGGTCTTCCGGAGCACCAGAACCGAGCGTGCCTGCACCCGGACCGGCTTACCGGCGACGACCGTCTCCTCGCGCAGACCGTCGGGAACGTCGGTGTCGAGCGCGACCGTCCATTCCTCGGCGTGCGGGCCGTCGGGGGTGACGAACTCGATCGGTTCGTGATGGGCGTTGAAGCACATCAGGAACGAGTCGTCGACGACGCGCTGCCCCCGCTGATCGGGTTCGGGGATGCCCTCGCCGTTGAGGAAGACCGCGAGCGACTTGCCGAAACCGCTGTCCCAGTCCTCTGGCATCATCTCGTCGCCGGCCGGTGTGAGCCACGCGATGTCGCGGGACTGATCACCGCTGCGGATGGGTCGGCCCTCGAAGAACCTGCGACGCCGGAAGACAGGGTGGTCGGTGCGCAGCGCGATCACGTTGCGGGTGAACGCGACCAGGTCGGCGTTGGACTCGGCGAGCGACCAGTCCACCCACGAGAGTTCGTTGTCCTGGCAGTACACGTTGTTGTTGCCCTGCTGGGTGCGACCGAACTCGTCGCCGTGGGCGAGCATCGGCGTGCCCTGCGACAGGATCAGCGTCGCGAGCATGTTGCGCTGCTGGCGCCCGCGCAGCGCGAGGACCTCGGGATCGTCCGTGGGGCCTTCCACACCGCAGTTCCACGACCGGTTGTGCGACTCACCGTCGCGATTGCCCTCGCCGTTGGCATCATTGTGTTTCTCGTTGTACGACACCAGATCCGCGAGGGTGAACCCGTCGTGGGCGGTGACGAAGTTGACCGACGCGCCGGGACGGCGGCCGGTGTCCTCGTACAGATCCGACGAGCCGGTCAGGCGCGACGCGAACTCGCCGAGGGTGGCCGGTTCGCCGCGCCAGTAGTCGCGGACCGTGTCGCGGTACTTGCCGTTCCACTCCGTCCACTGACCGGGGAAGTTGCCCACCTGGTAACCGCCCTCACCGATATCCCACGGCTCGGCGATGAGCTTGACCTGCGAGACCACCGGATCCTGCTGGACGAGATCGAAGAAGGCCGACAGCCGGTCGACGTCGTGCAGCTCGCGCGCCAGGGTCGACGCGAGATCGAACCGGAAGCCGTCGACGTGCATCTCGGTCACCCAGTAGCGCAGCGAGTCCATGATCAGCTGCAGGGTGTGCGGGTGACGGGCGTTGAGGCTGTTGCCCGTTCCCGTGTAGTCCATGTAGTAGGCCTTGTCGTCGTCGACGAGGCGGTAGTAGGCGGCGTTGTCGATGCCGCGGAAGCAGATGGTGGGACCGAGATGGTTCCCCTCGGCGGTGTGGTTGTAGACCACGTCGAGGATCACCTCGATGCCCGCCTCGTGGAAGGCCCGCACCATCGCCTTGAACTCGGCGACCACGGCGCTCGGCTTGGTCGACGACGAGTACTCGGCGTGCGGCGCGAAGAACCCGAAGGTGTTGTACCCCCAGTAGTTCCGCAGCCCCTGGTCGAGCAGCACCTGGTCGTGCATGAACTGGTGCACGGGCATCAGTTCGATCGCGGTGACGCCGAGATCGAGGAGATGGTCGATGATCGCCGGGTGCGCGAGACCGGCGTAGGTGCCCCGCATGTGTTCGGGGACGTCCGGATGCGTGGCCGTCATGCCTTTGACGTGGGCCTCGTAGATGACCGTCTCGTTGTAGGGGCGGCGGGGATGACGATCCGTCGCCCAATCGAAGAACGGGTTGATCACCACGGTCGTCATGGTGTGGCCCAGCGAATCCAGGCCGGGAAGCTCCGCGGCGGCGTCCGAGGTCTGCCCCGTCGCGATCGCCTCGGGCTCGGCGTCGTCGGTGGACACGGCGTCGCCGGTGTCGGTGTCCTCGGCGTCGCCGGTGTCGGTGTCCTCGGTGTCGTCCGTGCTCTCGTCCGAGGCGCTGTCGGCCACGGGCTCGGCACCGGGCAGCGGGTACGAGAACAGCGACGGGTCGCCGTCGAACGACCCGTCGAACGCCTTCCCGTACGGGTCGAGGAGCAGCTTGCTCGGATCGCACCGGTGACCGTTCTCCGGATCGAACGGACCGTGCACGCGGTAGCCGTAACGCTGGCCGGGGGAGACCGTCGGAAGGTAGGCGTGCCAGACGTAACCGTCCACCTCCTCGAGCGGGATGCGGGTCTCGGTCCCGTCACGGGAGATCAGGCACAGCTCGACCTTCTCGGCGATCTCGGAGAACAGTGCAAAGTTCGTGCCCGCCCCGTCGTAGGTCGCGCCGAGGGGATAGGGGGATCCCGGCCACACTTCCAGGGGCTCGGGCATCTCGTCGCGGGCGCTCGCTTCGGTGGTCTCCATGCCCGCCAACAGTAGTCTTCCGGCGGTCCCGGCACCGGGTGAGCGCGTCACCACCAGCCGGTGGCGGGACCGAGTTGTCGGCCGAGCTCGGGCGTCAGCGTCCGGACGTAGGTCGTGGTGAGGTGGTTCTCGTCACGATAGATGAGGATATTTCCCTCCACCGCCCGGCACAGATCCTGCCGGCAGAACTTGTCGGACAGGTCGAGCAGCGACACGGTGGGCAGGTGCGCGGATGCGGCGACGGCTGGGTCGATCGGGTCCAGCGCCTCCTCGCGCGGCACCCCGCACGTCTCCGCGGTGCCGCCCCCCGCAAGGCAGTCGGCGGCCCGATAGGCGAGATCGCCGCGGAACAGCCACGGGTTGTCGCGGATCGCCACCACCGGGATGCCGTAGTCGGCGAGCGTCTCCCACAGATCGACGTACCAGAACGGAACGAAGTCGCCCGGCCCTTCGCCTTGGTCCTTGGTGCGCGTCGACGTGGTGAACACGTAGTCGGGCGGATCCGCGCGCAGTTCGGCGAGCACGGCGGTCGACCATGTGTCGCACTCGACCGTCGGGGACTCCTCGACGAGCGGGGCGAGGGGATCGGAGAGCGGGCACCCGACCTTGAGATAGGTGTCGAGGCGGAAACCGTGTTCGATGCCGAGCGCGTCGAGCGCGGCGAGCCAATGCTCTGAGTGCGACCCCCCGACGATCACCATGCGGCGGGTCGCGAGCGGGTCGCCGTAGGTACAGGTCAACGGTGCGCGATTGGTGTGCTGGGCGATGCAGTTGTCGAGCGTCGCGGGAGGCAGGTCGCGATGGGCGACGAGCAGCGGCGGTTGCACCGGTTGCGGCTCGGTGGAGACGGCGGGATCGAACACCGCAGCGCCGGGGTACAGCTCCGTCGGCAGGGCGGCGACGCCCTCGAGGGCCTCCGTCGAACGGTCGACGTGGGTGTGCCAGAGGTTCGCGGCCCCGACGAGGGTGACGGCCAGGACCGTCACGAGACCCACGAGCGCGGTGCGGGACGGCCGAGGGGGTTCGACGCGGCGGATGGGGTCCTCGAACCACCGGGTCGACGCCTCGGCGAGCAGCAGCGACAGGGCGATCACGACGAGCCCGCCCACCAGGCCGACCGACGGGTGCCCGAGCACGATCAGGTAACCGATGAGGATCGGCCAGTGCCACAGGTACAGCGCGTAGGCGATCGCCCCGAGGCGCACCATGGGCGCGGATGCCAGCAGTCGCGCCGACGGCGTGTCGTGCTCGGAGCCGGAGCCGGAGCCGGAGCGGATACCCGCGACGACGAGCGCCATGGCCGCACCGACGGGGACGAGCGCCCACAGCCCGGGGAAGAGGGAGTTGCCGTCGAGGACGAAGCCGCACGCGAGCAGCACCGCGAGTCCGAGCGCACCGAGCACGATCCGCAGCGCGCGCGGAACCCGCAGCCACGGCGACAGGCACATCAGCAGTCCGCCGAGAGTCAGCTCCCAGGCACGGGCGGCGCTGTCGTAGTACAGCCACGACTGCGGCCGGTCGGCGAGCACCGCGTACGCCAGCGACGCCGCGGTGAGGGCGGCCAGCAGCACCGTCAGGGGCAGGCGGACCGGCACCGACATCCGCCGCAACAGCCACGCGAAGCCGAACACCACCACGAGCGCCGCGATGTAGAACTGGCCCTGCACGGCGATCGACCACAGATGCTGGAGCGGGCTGACCATCGGATCCGCGGCCAGATAGTCGCTCGCCGTGCGGGCGAGATACCAGTTCTGGAAGAACAGCAGCGACGCCCCGGTCTGGTCGGCCACCTCGAGCCACTGCGTGAACGGCCGCAGCACCACCGTGGCGGCCGCGACAGCGGTGAGCACGACGACGAGCGGAGGCAGCAGACGCCGGCCGATCCGCCGCAGGACGGGACGCGGATCGAGCGGGGCCGAGGAGTCGGCGGTCCTCAGGAGCGTGCCCACGAAGAAGAAGCCGGAGAGCGCCAGGAAGACGTCGACACCACCGGAGACGCGACCGAACCAGACGTGGAAGATCACCACGAGCGCGATCGCGAGACCGCGCAATCCGTCGATGTCGGCACGACGCGCGGGGCGCCTGCCTGCTGTCCGCGCGCCACTCTCGAGTTCCGGTCCCGAGGTGTGGACGGACATGTGACGGATACCCCCGGTGTCTTACGTGTTCGGCTGTGCTGCGAACCGGGCGACGAACGCACCGGCCGATTGCCGTGAGCGTCGTTCACGGCAACTCGGGCAGACTACGCGGCTGCGGGCGGCGACCTCCAACCGCCTACAGTCTGGGCGTGGGCAACTCTCCTCTCCCGGTCGAGCGGATCCGCACCCTCGACGCTCGGCACCTCTGGCACCCCTACGGCGCGTTTCCGGCGACCACCGAATCGTTGGTGGTCGACCGTGCCCACGGTACCCGGATCGTCCTCGCCGACGGTCGTGAGCTGGTCGACGGCATGAGTTCGTGGTGGGCCGCGGTGCACGGATACGGGCATCCCGTCCTCGACGCGGCCGTCCGCGATCAGCTCGACCGGATGAGCCACGTGATGTTCGGCGGCCTCACCCACGAGCCCGCCGCGCGGCTCGCGGAACTGCTCGTCGACATCACCCCCGCCGGTCTCGACACCGTCTTCCTCGCCGACTCGGGCTCGGTGTCGGTGGAGGTGGCCGTGAAGATGGCGGTGCAGTACCAGCGTGCCGTCGGCAGACCGGGACGGCGTCGCCTGCTCACCTGGCGCGGCGGCTACCACGGCGACACCTTCGCCCCGATGAGCGTGTGCGATCCGGAGGGCGGCATGCACGCACTGTGGACCGACATGCTCGCGCGGCAGGTCTTCGCCCCCGCCCCGCCGGCCCGTTTCGATCCCGACTACGTCGCGCACTTCGAGGCGGTCCTGCTCGAGCACGTCGACGAGCTCGCCGCGATCGTGGTCGAGCCGGTCGTCCAGGGCGCCGGCGGCATGCGCTTCCACGACCCGCGGTATCTGCGCGAGCTGCGCAGGATGTGCGACGAGCACGGACTGGTACTGATCTTCGACGAGATCGCGACCGGTTTCGGGCGCACAGGCGAACTCTTCGCCGCCGACCACGCGCAAGTGAGCCCGGACGTGATGTGCGTGGGCAAGGCACTCACCGGCGGATACATGACCCTCGCAGCGACATTGTGCACGCGGGCCGTCGCCGAAGCGATCAGCGCGGGGGAGGGTGGCGGTGTGATGCACGGCCCGACCTTCATGGGCAACCCGCTCGCGTGCGCCGTCGCCGTCGCGGCGGTCGAACTGCTGCTCTCCCGCGACTGGCGGGCCGAGGTGGCGGCGGTGAACGCGGGACTGACGGAGGGACTCGCGCCGGCACGCGAGTTGCCGGGGGTCGCGGACGTCCGCGTCCTCGGAGGCATCGGCGTGATCGAACTCACCGATCCGGTGGACATGCGCGCGACGACCGACGCCGCCGTGGCGGCCGGGGTGTGGCTGCGGCCGTTCCGCAATCTCGTCTACGCGATGCCGCCCTACATCTGCTCGGCCGACGATCTCGCGGCGATCACCTCGGGGATGATCGCCGCCGTCAGCGCGAATGCTCGGTGACCGAAGGGGTCAGCGGACGGCGGTGAGGAACCCCGCGATCGCGTCGGCCACCGGCGTCGGGGTGGTGACCTGCGCGAAGTACTCGTGCCCCGCGAACTCGACCAGCCGGGTGTCGGGCATGACGCGCAGGGCTTCGGTGGCCACGAGGTGGTGCTGTGCGGTCCGCGAGCCCTGCAGGAAGAGGGTCGGGGTCGTGACCGAGGCGTACCTCGTGACGTCCGGCCCGTGACCGTCGATGTAGGAGTGCCCGACGAGCGAGGCGTCCGGTCCGGCGGCGTCGAGGACCGCGGCGATGTCGGCGATCTCGGTGTCGATCGAGTACGCGTCGGCGTCGCCGCTGAGGCCGCGCCCGCGCCGGTCCACGAGATGGACGGTGAAGCGGTCCGCCAGGGCGGATGCCATACGCGACCATTCGTCCCCGGTCGCGATGCTGCTGTGCACGACGACGAGACCCGGACCCTGCCCGAGCTTGCGGAATCCGATCGTCGTTCCGTCCCGGGATTCGATGTGGACGACCACCTCCCATGCCGTTCGTCGGGGTCTGCCGAACCGTCCGAGCCTACGACCCGAGCCGACCGACGTGACGACTTGAACGGTGTTCAAGTATGGTCACCGCTCATGACCGCACATCCCGCCCTGGCGTGGCTCGACGACACCGCAGCGGCGCGACGCGCAGCGGGCCTGCACCGCGACCCCGTCGTCCGAACCCCCGGCTCGACCGTCGTCGACCTCGCCTCCAACGACTATCTCGGCCTGACCCGCCATCCCGAGGTCCTCGCGGGAGCGACCGCTGCCCTGCGGCGGTGGGGAGCCGGCGCCACCGGATCGCGGCTGGTCACCGGCACCACCGCCGAACACGAACTCCTCGAACGCGAACTCGCCGACTTCGTCGGGGCCGACAGCGGCCTGGTGTTCTCGAGCGGATACGCCGCGAACCTCGGTGCCGTCGCCGCCCTCGGTGGCAAGGACGCACTGATCGTCTCCGACGCCGGCGGTCACGCCTCGCTCGTCGATGCGTGCCGGCTGTCCCGCTCGAGGATCGTCGTCACCCCGCACAACGACGTCGATGCAGTCGTGCACGCCCTCGCGACCCGCACCGAGGCCCGCGCGCTCGTCCTGACCGACTCGGTGTTCAGCACCGACGGCGACCTTGCGCCGCTGCGGGCACTGCATCGCGTCTGCCGAGCGCACGGCGCGTTGCTCCTCGTCGACGAGGCCCACGGAGTGGGAGTCCGCGGCGCGGGGGGCCGCGGACTCGTCCACGAAGTGGGCCTCGCCGGCGAGCCCGATGTGGTCGTCACCGCGACGCTGTCGAAATCCCTTGCCTCCCAGGGCGGAGCCGTCCTCGCCGACGGGCGTGTGCGGGAACATCTCGTGGACACCGCGCGCACCTTCATCTTCGACACCGGACTCGCCCCGGCCGCCGTCGGTGCCGCCCGGGGTGCGCTGAAGGTGCTGCGCACCGAACCCGCCCGTGCCGCTGCCGTGCTCGAGCAGGCCGCGCACCTGGCTCGTCTCACGGGCGTCGAGGCGCCGCTGTCCGCCGTGGTGTCGGTGATCCTCGGCGACCCGCACGTTGCCGCCGACGCCGCGGCGCGGTGCCGCGACCGCGGCGTGCACGTCGGCTGCTTCCGGCCACCCTCGGTTCCGGCCGGTACCTCGCGGCTGCGCCTGACGGCACGCGCGAACCTCACCGACGACGAACGCGCCCTCGTCGACGAGGTGCTCACCGACGTCCTCGCGGGCGCCCGGGCGTGAGCATCCTCGTCGTCACCGGCACGTCGACCGATGTGGGCAAGACCGTCGCGACCGCGGCACTCGCCGCGAACGCCGTGGCCGCGGGACTGCGGGTCGCGGTGTGCAAACCCGCCCAGACGGGCGTGACGGACGACGGGCCGGGCGACCTGCAGGAGATCCGGCGACTGGCCGGGGACCGTGTCCGGCTCGTCGAACTCGCGCGGTATCCCGATCCGCTCGCACCGGATACCGCCGCGCGGCGCAGCGGACGCCCGATGCTCACCCTCGAGGAGATCGTCGACACCGTCCGGATTCTCGACACCGAGTACGACCTCACCCTGGTCGAGGGGGCGGGAGGTCTGCTCGTACGGCTCGGCGCGGGCGGTTTCACCCTCGCTGACGTCGCGGCCGCGCTCGGAGCGCCGGCGGTGATCGTCGCCGCCGCGGGACTGGGCACGCTCAACCACACCGCGCTCACCGTGGCCGCGCTCCGCTCTTCAGGGGTGGAGTGTCCGGGAGTGATCATCGGATCCTGGCCTACTGCACCGGATCTGGCGGAGCGGTGCAACCTCGACGACCTCCCCGACGTCACAGGCGTCCCCGTCGTGGGCAGGATCCCGGCCGGCAGCGGCGCCCTCGACGCCCGCGTCTTCGCCACCCGTGCCTCTCGGTGGTCGGATCTGCCGCTCCCGACGAAACGGCGTGCGGGCGGATCTTCCGCTTTACTGTGATGGATGCCACATTGCAACTGGCCTGTTCCCATCGTGTCGGCCGGCGCGACATGCCGATACCCGCTACGGAAGGGACATGTCGACCGCTCGGCCCGGAGGTACGGATGTCCATCAGCGAATTGCAGGAACTTCAGCGCACCGCCGCCCACCTGCGCCAATGCCTCGGATCCCTACGATCGCGCTACGGGGACGCAGCCCCGGTGAAGAGGCTGTCGAACGACGTCGAACGTCTCGACATCGACATACGCGACTTCGCCGAACATCCTCCGCGCGAGGTCGTCAACAGCCTCGGTCAACGCATCCCGATTCCCGATACGCCGTACGACGACTCGTTGTTCCGCGGAACGGATACGGACGACGAAGGTCTCGGCGGGCTGCACGGCTCGCGGTGAGCACCTCCGAGGCGACGCCGGCGGCGCGCGGTGAGCCGGCCACCGGCGTCCGATCCGAGGGCCGCGCACGGATCACCGCGCGGACGCTGCGGACCGACCGCTGGTGGCAGACACCCGCACTCACCGTCCTCGGTCTCGGTGTGTTCGTGGTGTATGCGACGATCCGTTCGTTCGTGCGCAGCGCCTACTACGTCGAGGACTACCACTACCTCACGCCGTTCTACTCGCCGTGCGTGAGCGCGTCCTGCGTGGACGGCGCCCGCCATTTCGGCACGTGGGTCGGCGAACTCCCGATGTGGATCCCGCTCGCCTTCCTGTCGTTGCCGTTCCTCCTCGGCTTCCGGCTGACCTGCTACTACTACCGCAAGGCCTACTACCGATCGTTCTGGTTGTCGCCGCCCGCGTGTGCGGTCGCCGAACCGCACCGGCACTACACCGGGGAGACGCGGTTCCCGCTGATCCTGCAGAACTCGCACCGCTACTTCTTCTACGCCGGCTTCGTGGTGTCGCTGATCAACACCTACGACGTCGTCCTGTCCTTCCGCGGTCCGAGCGGGTTCGGTATCGGACTCGGCAACCTGATCCTGCTGATCAACGTCGTGCTGCTCTGGGGCTACACGTTGTCATGCCACTCTTGCCGGCACGTCACCGGAGGCCGGCTGCGGCACTTCTCGAAACACCCCGTGCGCTACCGGATCTGGACGTTCGTCACGAAACTCAACACCAGGCACATGCAGTTCGCGTGGATCACGCTGGCAACCCTGATCCTCACGGACTTCTACATCATGCTCGTGGCGAGCGACACCATCGCCGATCTGCGGTTCATCGGCTGACGCGCACGGCACGACACCGGCCGCACCGGAGGAGGGGGAACACGGATGGTGGATGTCGAACGGCACAAGGTCGACGTCGTCGTGATCGGAGCAGGCGGCGCCGGGCTACGCGCGGTGATCGAGACGCGGCAACGCGGCTTCTCCGTCGCCGTGGTGTGCAAGTCGCTGTTCGGCAAGGCCCACACCGTGATGGCCGAGGGCGGATGTGCCGCCGCGATGGGCAATGCCAACCCCCGCGACTCCTGGCAGGTGCACTTCCAGGACACGATGCGCGGCGGCAAGTTCCTCAACAACTGGCGGATGGCCGAACTGCACGCCCGCGAGGCCCCCGACCGCGTGTGGGAGCTGGAGACCTACGGAGCGCTGTTCGACCGCACCCCCGACGGACGGATCAGCCAGCGCAACTTCGGCGGCCACACCTATCCGCGACTCGCCCACGTCGGCGACCGCACCGGACTCGAACTCATCCGCACGATGCAGCAGAAGATCGTGTCGCTGCAGCAGGAGGACCACGCCGAGCACGGCGACTACGAGGCCCGGGTGCGGGTCCTCGCCGAATGCACCATCACCGAATTGCTGAAGGACGACGAGGGACGCATCGCCGGTGCGTTCGGATACTGGCGCGAGACCGGGCGTTTCGTGTTGTTCGAGGCGCCCGCGGTCGTCATCGCCACCGGTGGTATCGGCAAGTCGTGGAAGGTCACGTCGAACTCGTGGGAGTACACGGGCGACGGTCACGCCCTCGCCCTGCGTGCCGGCGCCACCCTGATCAACATGGAGTTCGTCCAGTTCCACCCGACAGGGATGATCTGGCCGCCGAGCGTGAAGGGCATCCTCGTCACCGAGGGTGTGCGAGGCGACGGCGGAGTGCTGAAGAACTCCGAGGGGGAGCGGTTCATGTTCTCCTATATCCCGCCGGTGTTCAAAGGCCAGTACGCGGAGACCGAGGAAGAGGCCGACCGCTGGTACGAGGACCAGGAGAACAATCGCCGCACGCCCGACCTGCTCCCGCGCGACGAGGTCGCCCGCGCCATCAACTCCGAGGTCAAGGACGGCCGGGGGACTCCGCACGGCGGAGTCTTCCTCGACATCGCCTCGCGGATGCCGGCCGACGAGATCATGCGCCGCCTGCCGTCGATGCATCACCAGTTCAAGGAACTCGCCGACGTCGACATCACCGCCGAGGCCATGGAGGTCGGCCCGACCTGCCACTACGTGATGGGCGGCATCGAGGTCGACCCCGACACCGCCGCTGCGGCAGTCCCGGGGCTGTTCGCCGCCGGGGAATGTTCCGGTGGCATGCACGGATCGAACCGGCTGGGCGGGAATTCGCTGTCCGATCTGCTGGTCTTCGGTCGCCGGGCAGGTCTCGGCGCCGCCGACTACGTGCAGAGCCTCACCTCGCGGCCGATCGTCGGCGACGCCGACATCGACGCCGCCGCCCGTGCGGCGCTCTCGCCCTTCGATCCGGCCGACACCGATCGCGCCGAGAACCCGTACACCCTGCACACCGACCTGCAGCAGGTCATGCAGGATCTCGTGGGCATCATCCGGCGCGCGGACGAGATCGAACGTGCCCTGCGCGAACTCGACACCCTGCGCACACGGATCCGCAACGTCGCGGTGGAGGGCCACCGCCAGTTCAACCCGGGCTGGCATCTCGCCCTGGACCTGCGGAACATGCTCCTCGTGTGCGAGTGCGTCGCGCGGGCCGCGTTGCAGCGCACCGAGAGCCGCGGGGGACATACCCGCGACGACCACCCGTCGATGGACTCCGAATGGCGTCGCACTCTGCTCGCCTGTCGCCTGGACGGCGGCGACCCGTTCGTCCCCGACGTGACGGTCACCGCCGAACGGCAGCAACCGATGCGTCCCGACCTGCTGGAGCTGTTCGACATCGACGAACTCGGGAAGTACTACACCGACGAGGAACTCGCGGATCATCCCGGACGGAGGGGTTGAGATGGGATACCAGGCGGCGTTCAGGATCTGGCGGGGCGACGCCGACGGCGGGGAACTGCGGGACTACACCGTCGAGGTCAACGAAGGGGAGGTCGTCCTCGACATCCTGCACCGTCTGCAGGCCACCCAGGCACCGGATCTCGCCGTGCGCTGGAACTGCAAGGCGGGCAAGTGCGGATCGTGTTCGGCGGAAGTCGACGGTCGCCCGCGCCTGACGTGCATGACCCGCATGTCGCTGTTCGATCCCGACGCGACGATCACCGTGACCCCGATGCGCACCTTCCCGATCATCCGAGATCTCGTCACCGATGTCTCGTTCAACTACCGCAAGGCACGCGAGATACCGGCTTTCGCGCCGCCTCCTGATCTGGCGCCGGGGGGGGTACCGGATGCAGCAGGTCGACGTGCAGCGCTCCCAGGAGTTCCGCAAGTGCATCGAATGCTATCTGTGCCAGAACGTCTGCCATGTGGTGCGCGACCACGAGGAGAACAAGGAGGTCTTCGCCGGTCCCCGCTATCTCATGCGCATCGCGGAACTCGAGATGCACCCGCTCGACGTCGCCGACCGGCGCGACGTCGCGCAGGACGAGCACGGCCTGGGTATGTGCAACATCACCAAGTGCTGCACCGAGGTGTGCCCGGAGAACATCCACATCACCGACAACGCGCTGATCCCGATGAAGGAACGCGTCGCCGGCCGCCGCTACGACCCGATCGTGTGGCTCGGCAACAAGCTGTTCCGGCGCTGAGCAGGGAGCAGGGACCGGGCCGGACGCAGGGACCGGCTCAGTTCACGCGTTCGGCGACCAGCGGAACCAGCTCGTCGAGCGCGAACGGCACCGACAGCACCGAGTTCGTCGAGAACGCCGCGGAGATGTCGGAATCGCTGTCGAGCACGAGGAACCGGCCGTCGCGCACCGCCGGGATCTGCTGGAAGACCGGATTGTCGGTCACCTCGGCGGCCGGCACGTAGATCGGCAGCACGATCAGCAGGTCGGAGTCGAGCATGTCCAGGTTCTCGTCGGAGACGGTGATGAAGAAATCGTCCGTCGCCGCGGCCTGCACCTGCGGATTGTTCACGAAGCCGAGCTCGGTCATGAAGTCGACGCGCGAGTCGCCGACGACGTAGGCGCCCCACCCCTCCGACGTGTAGGAGGCGACGGTGACGGTCTTGCCCGCGAACTCGGGATTGTCGGCGGCGGCCTGTTCGAAGTCCGCATCGATCTGCGACAGCAGTTCGGCACCCTTGTCCGGGACACCGAGCGCCGCTGCCACGGTGGTCACCTGGTCGTCGAGCGACGTGAGGTAGGCGTCGCTGCCTTCCGGGCCGGCGACGGTCGGGGCGATCCCCGACAGCGTCTCGTAGCGGGCCGGTTCACCGGAACTCTTGGTGTCGAGGATCAGATCGGGCTCCTGCGCCGCGAGCATCTCGAAGGACGGCTCGATCGTGCCGATGAGCTCCGGCGGCGAGTCGTACAGCCCCTGCGCCCACGGCCCCACGCCGTCGCCGCCGAAGGCGAGCCAGTCGCTCGCCGCCACCGGCTGAACGCCGAGTGCCAGTGCAGTTTCGGCGTCGCCCCAGCCCAGAGCCGCGACGCGTTCGGGGGCGGACTCGATGGTGACCTCCCCGAACTTCGTGTCGACCGTGACGGGGAAGGCGCCGTCGGCCGGTGCCGAACCGGAGTCGGACTCCGTGTCGGACGATCCACACGCGGTCAGCGCGATCGCGGTGGCCGTGAACAGAGCGGCGGAACGGAGCAACGCAGCGGATCGGCGTGTCATGACGGGCCTCGAGTCTGTCGAACAACAAGTGAGGCGATCCTAACCCGGCGGGGTGACCGAAGGTGAAAACCCGCCGGAAACCGCGCAGGGCAGCCGCTCGAGCGCGCACTATGTGTCCGTGACCCCACCTGACGACGGTCGGCCGGCACGGGCGAAACCGGTGCTGGCCTCCTTGATCCTCGTCGCCGCCGTGGCGAACTTGAACCTCGCCGTCGCGAACGTGGCACTGCCCGACATCGGGAAGGCGTTCGACGCGAGCCAGACCCAGCTCAACCTCGTCGCAGTCGGCTATTCCGTCGGTCTCGCCGCGTCCGTGCTCTACCTCGGTGCCGTCGGCGACCGTTACGGACGCAAGACGATGCTGCTGCTCGGCATGGCGTTGTCGGTTCCCGCATCGGCGGTCGCCGGGTTCGCGCCGAACACCGAGGTGCTGTTCGCGGCGCGGGTGCTCGGCGGTGTCTCCGCCGGTCTGGCGTTCCCCACCACCTTGGCCCTGATCACTGCACTGTGGTCGGGCGCAGCCCGCACGCGCGCGATCGCGTTGTGGTCGTCGATCGGTGGTGGCCTGACCGCGCTCGGCCCGCTCGTCGCCGGCACCCTGCTCGAACAGTTCTTCTGGGGTTCGGTCTTCCTGGTGACGATTCCGCTCGCGCTGATCGCTTTCGCCCTGACCTGGATGTTCGTGCCCAGCCACGTCAATGAGTCGACCGATCCGGTCGATCATCTCGGCGGTGTGGTCTCGATCGTCTTGGTCGGCTCGCTCGTCCTCGGCATCAACTTCGTGCCCGTCGACGGGATGGAGACCATCGCGGTGTCCGCTCTCGTGATCGCTCTCGTCGCGGTGATCCTCTTCGTCATGCGCCAGCTGCGCGCGGCGAATCCTCTGTTCGACCTGCGGGTCGCCCGGCGTCGCGTGTTCTGGGTCGCGGCCGTCGCGGGCATCATCGTGTTCGGCACCCTGATGGGCACGATGTACATCAGTCAGCAGTACCTGCAGAACGTGCTCGGCTACTCGACTCTCGCAGCTGGATCGGCGGCGCTGCCCGCCGCTTTCGTGATGGTGCTGGTGGCGCCGCAGTCGGCGAAACTCGTCGGGTCGCGCGGCTCCCGCTTCACGCTGCTGTCCGGTTACGTGGCGATCGTGGCCGGACTCGTCGTCGCACTGATGCTCTGGGACGAGGACGCGCACTACTGGGTGATCGCCCTCGGATACATGTGCCTCGGAGCCGGTGTCGGTCTCGCCGGTACCCCGGCCTCGCATTCGCTCACCGGCTCGGTGCCGGTCGCCCGTGCCGGGATGGCCTCCGGCACGGCCGATCTGCAACGCGATCTCGGTGGCGCGATCGTCCAGTCGATCCTCGGCGCCCTGCTCACCGCCGGATACTCGGCCTCCCTCGCCGCGACGATCGCGGCGAGTCCTCAGGCCACGGCCGTCGACGAGCAGACCGAGACCGCACTGGAGAAGTCGTTCGCGGGTGCCGTCGGGATCGCCGAGCACTATCCGCAGTACGCGCAGCAGATCATCGAGGCCGCGCGGTCGGCCTTCCTCGACGGCGACACCCGCGCCTACACGGCCGCGATCGCGATCGTGCTGGTCGGAGCGGCGCTGGTGGCCCTTGCGTTCCCCTCACGCTCGGCCGAGATCGCGCTGCTCGAACGGTACGCCGAGGAGGACGGTGACGCGGCGGTCGACTCGTCGGAAAAACCGGCCCACTGAACCCGGATCCTCACGCAGTCCGGGTCGGTCAGGCGGTCAGAACGACTGCGACCAGCGTCCGACGTCACCCCGCTCGAGCGCGACGGCGAGCAGTTCCGGGAAACGGTCGGGCGTGCACGCGAAGGCAGGAACTCCGAGTTCGGCGAGTGCCGCCGCGTTGTCGCGGTCGAAGGACGGCGCCCCGTCGTCGGACAGAGCCAGCAACACCACGACCTGCACACCCGCGGCGAGCATCTCCCGGATGCGCGAGAGCATCTCGGCGCGGATGCCGCCCTCGTACAGATCCGAGATGAGCACGAACAGCGAATCGGCCGGGCGCGTGATCAGCGACCTGCCGTAGGCGATCGCCCGATTGATGTCGGTGCCGCCGCCGAGCTGGGTGCCGAACAGCACGTCCACCGGGTCGGCGAGCTTGTCGGTCAGGTCCACCACCGCGGTGTCGAAGACGACCAACGAGGTGCGCAGTGCCCGCATCGACGCCAGGACCGCCGCGAACACCGACGCGTACACCACGCTCGACGCCATCGACCCGGACTGGTCCACCGCGAGCACCACGTCGCGTTTCACCGCCTGGGAGCGGCGCCCGTAGCCCACCAGCTTCTCGGGCACCACCGTGCGATGCTCCGGCAGGTAGTGGGCCAGGTTCGCGCGGATCGTGCGATCCCAGTCGATGTCGCGGAGTTTCGGGTTCGACGTCCGCGACGACCGGTCGAGCGCACCCGTGACGGCGGCACGGGTGTGCTGCGCGATGCGAGCCTCGATCTCGCGCACGACCTTCTCGACGACCGTCCGTGCCGTCGCCTTGGTGGTCTCCGGCATCACGCGGTTCAGGCTCAGCAACGTGCCCACGAGATGCACGTCCGGTTCGACGGCCTCGAGCATCTCGGGTTCGAGGAGCAGCCGGGTCAACCCGAGCCGATCCACCGCGTCGCGCTGCATCACCTGGACGACGGATGTCGGGAAGTAGGTGCGGATGTCGCCGAGCCAGCGCGCCACCCGGGGCGCGGACGCGCCGAGACCTGCGGTGCGCGGTGCGGTGCCGTCGCCGGGCGCGGTGTCGTACAGCGCGGCGAGCGCGGCGTCCATGGCGTTGTCGTCGGCCGAGGACAGGGAGCCCGTCGAGTCCTCGGCGGCCTCGCCGAGTGCGAGCCGCCAGCGGCGCAGACGTTCGGTGTCTCCGGATTCGGTTGTCATGCCGACACTCCCAGGATCGACGCGGTGGCGGTCAAAGCGATCCGGCCGCGATCCACGGCGGGCGGTGCCTCCGTGCGGCGGGTGCGTTCGCCCCGCACCGTCTGCCCGAGCAGGCGTCGCTCACCGAAGGCGAACGACCCGAAGGTGCGCCGGAGGACGGGCAGGACGTCGACGAAATCGTCGTCGGTGAGACCGCTGATCCACTCGTCGACGAGATCGAACAGTGCGCTGTCGTGGACGAGCAGGAGTCCGCCCCCGCCGAGGAACCCGTCGATCCAGCGCGCCTTCGCGGGTGCCGATGACCCCACCGACAACGCTCGCGCGACCCGCACGGACGCCTCGTACTCGCCGAGTCGGCCGGTGTCGCGCAGCATCCGGGTGGTGCGGCCGACGAGCAGACCGTCGATGTCGTCACGCTCGCTCACCGACGTCAGTGTGTCGAGCCATCGGACGGTCGCGGTCGGGTCCTCACGCAGCGCGAGAGCGAGATGCACGTCGTCGATCGCGGTGCGCAGTGCATCGGCGGCGTCGTGGTCGAGACCGGTGACCGCCGCCGGGAGACCGGCGCACACACGCGCGAGCAGGGCGTCGCAGACATGTTCCAGGGAGGACAGATCGGTGCCCCGCACATCGCCGTAACGGACGGTGCGCACGAGGGTCGGCAGGGCGCTCATCAGATGCAGCACATCGTGATCGAGTGCAGCCGCCGCGTCGATCGCCGTCACCAGCGACGGGATCGTGGTCCGCAGGTCGGCGAGCAACGCCCGTTCGAGCAGTTCGGTGAGGTCGGCGAGCGCGATCCCGGAACGAGTGGCACGGTCGGCCACCGTGGCGCCCGCTGCGGATTCCACCGTCGTGCCCCACCGCGACGCCTCGACGATCGCCACCGACAACTCCGGTTCCCACCGCAGCGTCCAGGTCTCGCGGAAGGTGCCGGTCGAGCGCACCTCGCTCTCCGCCGGTCTACCCCAGTCGATACCGAGCAGCGCCAGGCGGTGCAGCAGTCGCGACCGGGCGACGTCGATCTCTCGGCGCAGGTCCAGATCGAGATGCCTGGCTTCGGCGGACCGCTTGAGACGCAACGACTTCGCATTCCGCTGCAGGTCGGTGTCGAGCGGGACGGTGGGGGTGTCCTCGGAGACGGAACCGAGTGCCTCACCGACGACGAGCCGGCGGGAGACGAGACCGAGCAGGACGTCGTCGCCGTCGCACAGCACCGACCGCGTCGCCTCGACGACCTCGTCGAGTCCGGCCACCGCGCGACCGCGCAACGCCGCGAGCGTGTCAGCGAGACGTGTCGCCTCGATGATGTGGGCGCTCGAGACGGGTAGATCCTCCTCGCGCAGGACACGGGCCACGCGGGTGAACCAGCGTGCGGTCGTGTCCGCGGGCTGTGTGAACAGGTGGTGGTACCAGCCGGGTGAGGTGATGCCGGCGCCGTAGCCCGACGACAGCGACAACCGGGAGTGGCTCCACGGCACCCACGTGAGGGTGGTCTTGACCTTGGGCATGCCCTTGAGCAGGCGCGCGTCGGGCGCTGCCGGTCCGAGCCGGCCGGTCAGCGCGGGTGCGTGCATCGCTCCGCACACCACGGCGATCGCGCGGGCCCCGGCCTTGACCGTCGCGCGCAGCACCTGCCGCATGTGCGCCTCGCGTCGCGCGGTGTGGTCGTCGATCCCGACGTCCTCGCGCAGCGCGCGCATCGCGTCCGTGATCTCGTCGAAGGCCTGTGCGGTGCCGTGCTCTACCACCGCGTCCCACCACTGCTCGAAGTCGGAGTATCCGCCGGCGCGGGCGAGTATGCCGAGCAGGTTGTCGGTGGCGCGGTCGCCGACCTCGCGCTCCGCGCCGAGCGACATCGACGCCGGAAGGTCGCAGAACCGCACGTCGGCATCGTGCAGGTACGCCCAGCGCAGGGCCTGCCATTCGGGGGAGAAGGCCGCGAACGGCCAGAACGCCGCCCGCGCCGGTTCGTCGCGTGCGTAGGCCAGCAATGCCACCGGCGGCACCATGTCGTCGGCCACGGTGAGCGGGAGCACCGGATCGGCGTCCGACGGACCCTCGATGAGGACGGTGTCGGGTTCGAACTCCGCGAGTGCCTGCAGGACCGCACGCGCCGAACCCGGCCCGTGGTGCCGGATCCCGAAGACCCGGATCTCCGCGGGCGCATCCGCGCGGTCGAAGAGAGCGTCGGTCACCCGGTGATCTCCCGGCACGCCCGGTAGAAGTCGGTCCAGTCGCCGCGTTCTCGGACGACGGCCTCGAGATATTCGTTCCAGACCACCCGATCGGAGACAGGGTCCTTGACCACCGACCCCAGGATTCCGGCCGCAACGTCGGAGGGCCGAAGCACCCCGTCACCGAAGTGCGCCGACAACGCCAGGCCGCCCGTGACTACCGAGATCGCCTCGGCGGTGGACAGCGTGCCCGACGGGGACTTCAGCTTGGTCCGGCCGTCGGTGGTGACGCCGCTGCGCAACTCCCGGAATACCGTGACGACGCGGCGGATCTCCTCCGCGGCCGCAGGCACGGTGGGCAGTTCGAGTGCGGCGCCGAGTTGTTCGACGCGGCGGGTGACGATCGCGACCTCGTCCTCCTCGCTCGCCGGCAACGGCAACACGACGGTGTTGAACCGTCGACGCAGCGCGGACGACAGGTCGTTGACCCCGCGGTCGCGATCGTTGGCGGTGGCGATGACGTTGAACCCCTTCGTCGCCTGTACCTCGATGCCGAGTTCGGGGACGGGAAGCGTCTTCTCCGACAGGACGGTGATCAGCGCGTCCTGCACGTCAGCGGGGATGCGGGTGAGTTCCTCGATCCGTGCCACGGCGCCGTCGCGCATCGCGGTCATGACCGGGGAGGCGACCAGCGCGTCGGCGCTCGGCCCTTCGGCGAGCAACCGCGCGTAGTTCCAGCCGTACCGCACCGACTCCTCGGTCGTACCCGCCGTTCCCTGCACGAGCCGGGTCGACGAACCGCTGATCGCGGCGGCGAGATGCTCCGACACCCAGGTCTTCGCGGTACCCGGCACACCGAGCAGCAACAGTGCCCGGTCGGTCGCCAGGGTCGCCACGGCAACCTCGATCAACCGGCGCGGACCGACGTACTTCGGGGTGATCACGGTGCCGTCGGGCAGTTCGCCGCCGAGCAGATAGGTCACCACCGCCCACGGGGACAGTTGCCACGACGGCGGTCGCGGCCGGTCGTCGAGTCGCGCGAGCGCCGCGAGTTCGTGCGCGTACTGCTGCTCGGCGTGTGGGCGCAGCAGGTCGGTGCCGGACCCGGCGGTCTCGGACGTGCCCGTCTCGGGCATCGCGGCCTCGTCGGTGCCGACAACTGCAGGGGTCGACTCGAAGTCGGTCAACTCAGCTCCTCGTGGATCGTTTTGCGGAGGGTCAGGGTGTCGGCTGCGCTCGCGAACAGGTGCAGGCGACCGAGATCGTCGGTGCGGTTCGCGGCGTCGGCCAGCAGATCGGCCAGCTCGAACGGTGCCCGGTGGGCGAGCAGCGTCAGGACGTCGCGCACCAGACGGGTGGTCGTCAGCTTCGTGTACAGCGCGGTGAGCACCTTCTCGGCGACATCGCGCGGCCACGGCGCCGGGAGCGCGGCGAGCAACGCGTCGTCGAGAACCGCGGGCGGCGACGCCTCGCGCAGGTGCGTGAGCAGGATGTCGCGAGGTACGACCCGGGCGACCGATGTGTCGGCGGTGCCGTCGCGTCGCAGCAACGCCGCGGCCCATCCGCTGTCGCGTTGCCGGACCGCCGCGCGGCCCCACGCGTCCGTCAGTGCCGTGCGGAGGGCGTCGTCGACGTCGAACTCCGGCAGCACCCCGTCTCCGACGTGCTCGCGCCACACCGACAGCGGAGCGGCCGCGACTGCCGCCACCAGCAGATCGCGGGCCGGACCGTCGGAGAGACCGTCGCGGAGTGCGCTCTCGTCCGGCCGTTCGGGGACGGCGAGGGTGACGGTCGAGCCGTCGACGAGCAGCCATTGCCGCACTCGTTCGGCCATGCGTCGCGCGAACGCGGAGTCGGGGAGGCGGGGAAGAAGGTCGAGCGCGACGGCGCGAACCTTGCGGCTACGGTCGTCGAGGGCGCGCTCGAGCAGGTCTTCGTCGTGCGGGCCGAGACCGACCGCGAGCAGGGCGACGAGCTCGGCCCGCTGGGCGGCGGTCTGCGCACCCCATGACGCCGCGAGTGTGGCTGTCGCCGCGGCCGGATCGTGCGCGCGGAGCACCTCGAACCATCGGCGTCGCCGGGCGGGCGGACCGACGTGCCAGGGCGTGTCGTCGAGCGGGTCGGGTGGCAGCAGATCGGCCCATTCCGGGTGGCGCGCGGCCACCCAGCGCCCGCGGGCGCCGGTGAGAGCGATCAGCCGGTCGCGGTGCACCGCGTCGGTGGTCGCGACGATCAACAGGTCGACCACGATGTCGTGCGACGCGCGGAGCCGGGCCGCCACCTCGAACCATTCGTCGAGTAGCGGGGAGCGGACGGCGAGCAGCGCGCGCAGGCGTTCGGCAGCCGCGCCGGGCAGGACGGGACGGTCGTCGTCCGGGGCCGGTGACGGCAGCTCGCGGATCACCGGCACGGTCGCGGCGGTGAGGAAGGTCGCCTCCAGGGCGGCAGCGGCGAGCAGTGTCGCGGCGGGGTCTCCGGCGAGTTCGCCCGCGGCACCGGCCGTGTGCAGCGCGCCGAACTCCGGAGCGGAGCGTGCCGTTCCGAGAAGTGCTGCGGCCGTCAGCGATTCGGGCAAGGCGGTCACCAGGTCATCACCTGTCCTCCGGTGAACAGTGAGACGGGAGTGAGAGCGGTTCCGTCCCAGTCGCCGCAGACCGTCACGGGACGGCCTCCCGCGACGGCGTGCAGCCGCCAGCGGCTGTCGTCGTCACCGGCCAGCGGCAGTGCCCGTCCGGACGGGTCGACGACGTACCAGCCGTCCTCGCTGTCGGTGGGAGTGACCGCGTCGAGCAGGACGGGCCAGGTGCGCAACCACGGATCTGCTCCGCGCATGCGGGCGTACTCGCCCAGCGCAGCGTCGAGTCCGGTGGCGGGCAGGGTCGTGAACGGCTCCGTCTCCCCGTGCTGCCGGCCGAGTACGGCTCGCAGTGGGGCCGCGCCGGGGTAGAAGTGCAGATCGGCGTCGACCAGCGAACCGGGGAAGGGGAGGGGCGTGGCGAAACGCGCTGTGCCGTGAGCGAAGTCGAGCAGGATCGCCCAGCGTCCGCTCGACCTCCCCCGAAGCCACGTCTTGCGGGCGAACATCCGGCTCTCCTCGGTGACGCGCACGGCGAGGACCTGCCAGCGGTCGCGCACAGCCGGTTCGGCGCGGACCTCCTCGCTGCGGGTGCCGAAACCGAGATGGGTCTGCAGCGCACGCAGGAGCGGCCTCGGCAGCTCGTCGCGCTGCCGGTACGCCACGGCCATGAGGTGCAGGCGCGCATACTCTTCGAGCAGCCTGGCGGGCCAATCGGTTTCGTCGTTCACGACGGCGGCCAGAGCGCGCAGTGCCGACGCCGCGCCGGGAGCCTGGGCATCCACCATGCGGGCAGCGATCGCCTCGTAGATGTCGTAGCCGTGATCCACCGCCCCGAGGCCGTGCCGGATGCGGTCGGTGAGCCAGCGGTCGAGGTCGTCGAGTCCTGCCGCGACCCGCTCGGCGCGACGCCGGGCGGTCGCAGGGTCGGGCGCCTTGACCGGCTCGTCCGCCGGTGCGGGAAGTGTGGTGGACGCGATGCGGGCGGCGCGCCATCCGGTCACGAAGTCGGGCGCCTGCGCGGCCGGCACGGCACCCTCGGACCAGCGCACGAGCAGTGACAGGGCGTGCTTGCAGGGCAGCTTCCGGCTCGGGCACGTGCACGTGTAGGCGGGAGCGCTCGGGTCGATCGCCGTGCGGTACGGCGTGGTGCCGCGTCCGCGGCACAGTCCCCACAGGGCGGTGGTGTCGTGACCGGTCTCGAGCCATGCGGAGGCGACGCCGCGCGCAGCCGTCATCGAGGACGGATCGGGCGCGACGGCGTTGATCTGCTGGAGGGTCCAGGGGGCGGTCACGAGCGTCGAAGGTAGGAGACGGGTCCGACAGGAACGGCGGGATCAGGATGTCGCACGGGTCTCCAGACGTGCGCGGATGCCGTCGACGAACAACCGCAGACCGAATTCGAACCGGACGGCGGGGTCGCCGTCGAGCAGGTCGTCGTCGGCCTCGGCCGGCTGTTCGGTGGCGACATCGGGGGAGAGAGGTGCGCGCGTGAGCGCACCGAGTTGCTCGAGTTGCGCGCGGGACTGCTCGTCGACGGTGTGGCCGAGCACGTAGTGCAGCAGCGCGTAGCCGGTCAGTTCTGCGTACGCCCGGGACAGACCCGCGCGTTCGGCGGTGGCCACGAAGGCGTCGCGGGCCCGGGAAGTGGTCAGCCGGGAGGCGTAGCTCGAGGCGACGAGTTCGGCGCCGTCGCGATGGGCGAGCAGCGCGGCGCGGAAACGGTGCGCCAGCTCGGAGAGGGCGTCGTCCCAGGCATCGCTCGCGGGCGGCTCGTCGACACCATCGAGGATGCGGTCCGCCATGGCGCCGAGCAGGGTCTGCTTGTTCGGGAAGTGCCAGTACAACGCACCGGGCTGGACGCCGAGCGACGACGCGAGCTTGCGCATCGTCAGGTCGCCGAGCCCGTACTCGTCGAGGATCGCCATGGCGCCGTCGAGGACGTCGCCGCGTCGCAACTGCACTGCTCTTCTGCTCCCGCTTCTCCCACTGCCCGCGGCGGTACCGCGCCACCGGGGATCCGAACCGAACGATTCGTGCCTTTGACACTATCGGACGCTTCGCCCTAACCTGAACGCTGTTCAATTGAACGATGTTCAAGTTCTCGCCACCCCAGGAGACGGCAGTGACCCAGGCGCCCGCCCGCACCGACATCCTCGACATCGCTCGCGACCAGGTGCTCCGTCGCGGCATCGGTTTCGACCGCGACCAGACCCTCGAGGTCCTGCAGCTGCCGGACGATCGCATCGACGACCTGCTGGCGGTCGCCCACGACGTGCGCATGGCGTGGTGCGGACCGGAGGTCGAGGTCGAGGGGATCATCAGCCTCAAGACCGGTGGCTGCCCCGAGGACTGCCATTTCTGCTCGCAGTCCGGCCTGTTCGCCTCCCCGGTGCGGGCCGCCCGGCTCGACATCCCGTCGCTCGTCGAGGCCGCGAAGCAGACCGCCAAGACCGGAGCGACCGAGTTCTGCATCGTCGCGGCCGTGCGCGGACCCGACGAACGCCTCCTCGCGCAGGTCGCGGCCGGTATCGAGGCGATCCGCAACGAGGTCGACATCCAGATCGCGTGCTCGCTCGGCATGCTCACCCAGGAACAGGTCGACCGACTCGTCGCGATGGGTGTGCACCGCTACAACCACAACCTCGAGACCGCCCGCTCGCACTTCCCGAATGTCGTCACCACCCACACCTGGGAGGAGCGCTTCGAGACGCTGCGCATGGTCCGCGAGGCGGGTATGGAGGTGTGCTGCGGAGGCATCCTCGGAATGGGTGAAACCGTCGAGCAGCGAGCCGAATTCGCAGCCGACCTCGCGGCGCTCGAACCCGACGAGGTGCCGCTGAACTTCCTCAATCCGCGCCCCGGCACCCCTTTCGGCGATCTCGAGGTGCTGCCCGCCACCGAGGCGCTCAAGGCGGTGGCGGCCTTCCGATTGGCGTTGCCGCGCACCATCCTCCGGTTCGCCGGTGGCCGCGAGATCACGCTCGGCGACCTCGGCGCGCAGAAGGGGATCCTCGGCGGGATCAACGCCGTCATCGTCGGCAACTACCTCACCACGCTCGGCCGACCGGCAGAGACCGACCTCGATCTGCTCGGCGAACTCAAGATGCCGATCAAGGCCCTCGGCGAGACGATCTGATGTTCGATCCGTTCACCGGCGAAGCGATCGTCGACGGGACGGTCCGAACCCATTCCGCAGCAGTGCAACTCGGACTCGAACCGCCACGCTTCTGCGCGCAGTGCGGTCGGCGGATGATCGTCCAGATCGCGCCGGACGGGTGGTGGGCACGGTGCTCGCGCCACGGGACCGTCGACTCGGTGATGAGCGAACAACGCTGACCTACCGTGGCGCGTCTCGGATCGTGCCGGGCCGACTGCGCGACCGATTCGCGAAAGTTACGGCGACCGAACGATGTAACTTCGTGTGCATGCTGAATACTCGACTGCTGCCGTTACGCAACGACCGAGCACAGCTGCGGGCGATGATCGGCGACGACGCGGCCGCCTACGCCGCCGGGACGGCAGATCCACTCGTGCGCCGGTACGCGCACCTGCCCGAACCGGCGTATACGGAAGCGTCCGTCGCAGCGTTGATAGACGGCGAGATTCGGCACGGGCTGGAGCGCGGAGATCCGGCCGTACTGACGATCGCCGATCCGGAGACCGATCGCTTTGCCGGCAGCCTGGTGTTGTTCGACATCGTCGACGAGGAGGCAGAAGTCGGATTCTGGTTGCATCCGCACGGTCGTGGGAAAGGGCTCGCTGCCGATGCACTCGAACTTGCGGCCGAGCTCGCGCGGCGCAGCGGATTACTTCGCCTGACCGCGCGCACCCTCCCCGAGAACGAAGCATCACAGCGCGTGCTCGAGCGGTGTGGTTACATCCGCGGTGACCGAACCCGGACCGTCACTCCGTCGGGGGCGGAAGCCCTCGCCGTGCACTACTCACGGGATCTCGGATGATGCGTGTTGTCGCTGTCTCCCGGGCGGGGCGAGCACGCGGGCCTCTGCGAGGCTCGGAACGCTACGGGAGCTCACGTTCTTCGGCAGGATAGGTCACGATCCCGTCGGAACCCACCGACGGCGTCGCGCCCCACTGTCCCAGTTCGTGCTGTCGCGGCTTCGCGTTGTTGACGAGATGCACGACGGTCCATCCCCGTGCGGCGAGGGTGTTCGCGATCAACAGTCGGTGACAGCGCCACGGCATCGGCTCGCCGCACATGATCGCGACGTGCCGATGCTCGGCCAGTTCGGTAAGGCGCTCCAATCCGGCCTCGAAGTCGTCGGTGAGGGTGTAATCGGCGTAGTTCTTGAAACTCGCGTTCTTCCAGCCCGCGTTGACGGCCGGATCGATGCCCTTCTGCTTGGGGCGCCTGCCACCGAGTTCGGTGAGGTGCAGATAGCCGATCCCGGCGCTGTCGAGCCAGGACGGCATCTCGTCGGCGTCGAACTGCGGGCTGCGGCGCGAACCGGGCATCTTCCGCACGTCGACGACGAGTTCGATGTCGGCCGAGGTCAGCGTGTCGAGCAGGACGGACTGCGGACACGTCCAGTGGCCGATGGTCCACAGGACGCGGGAGTCGGCACTCATGGCACCCATCGTCCCATCACGCGTGCGCGACCCGCCGGCGTAGTTCCTCGGCGCCGTCGCCCTCCAATCGGGACAACCCAGCGCGACGGCCGGCGAGCAGCAGCAGGATCGCGGAGATCGGTCCCCGCACCTCGGGTCCGGAACCGGAGGACCACTCGGTATCGGTTGCGCTGAAACGGAATCCGTCGAGCGGGACGTCGGCGAAGACCCGGGCTTTCCCGGTGCCGCGGGTGGACCACAACCGACTGGCCCCCGCCGCCGCGGCATCCGGTGGCATCGGCAGGTCGCGCTGCAGGGGTATCGCGATGTCCTGGCCGTGGACGAGCAGATCGATCATCGTCTCGAGCGGGGTGATGCCCACATTGTGCCGGCGGGAGCCGATCATTCCCCGGAGATCGGCGATCAACTCGGCCGTCGGCTGTCGGGCGCGGTGCCGGGAGGACTCACGGATGATCGTGTTCACGCCACCGGGATGACGCAGCGCCATCCGAACGAGGTCGACCACGGTGAGCTGCTGTAGCGTGAGGTGGGCCGCGACGTCGCGCACGGTCCAGCCCTCGCACAGCGACGGCCGGCTCCACTCGTCCTCGGTCAGTTGTTCCAGCAGGTCGGAGGTGCGTGCGCGCTGCTCGTCGATGGTGTTCCAGATGTCGTCGACGTTCATGGGATCACCCGACCTGTGCTCCGCCCGACACACGATCCACCTATTCTAGATTGCGGATCGTGCCCCACCCGAGGATTCCGGTGCCGGTACGGCGTCTTCCGCGGCACGGCTCACCGACTCCCACTCGAGCCAGGTGTCGACCTTCTCCCTGGTGGCGGCAACGGCCGCATCCAGGACGGCATTGCCCAGGACGATGCGTCGAGGCGGTCGGTCGGCATCGACGACCTCGAGCAGTGCCCGCGCGGCCAGGGCGGGGTGGCTGTCGATGCTCGTGGACGCGCTCTGCTCCTCGATCTCGGCTCGCAGCGAATCGTAGTCCGATCGCGGAGTGCTCACCGTCATGGTGGTATAGAGGTCGGTCCAGTAGCCGCCCGGCTCGACGATCGTCACGTCGATGCCGAAATGCGCGGCCTCGACGGCCAGGGCTTCACTGAGTCCTTCGAGGGCGAACTTGCTCGCGCTGTACAGCCCTGTGCCGGGCCCGCTCAGTACGCCCCCGATGCTCGAGATCTGCACGAGATGCCCGCGTCCTCGGCTCCGGAAGGCCGCCATGGCGGCCTGGCTGACCCACATCGCTCCGAAGAAGTTCGTCTCGAACTGTGCACGCGCCTGCTCCTCGGTGAACTCCTCGACGAATCCGTAGGCCATGGTGCCCGCGTTGTCGACGACGATGTCGAGGCCTCCGAAATGCTCGCGGGCGGTGTCGAAAGCGGCGAACACCGCCGTGCGGTCGGTGACGTCGGCCGGGAGTCGGAGGAGACGTTCCGGATCCCGGGGGAGATCGGCCGATTCGATCGATCGGGAGACGGCCACGACGTTGTCGCCTCTCGACAGCGCCGCACGGGCGAACTCCCTGCCCAGACCGCGGCTCGCGCCGGTGATCAACCAGGTGCGGGGACGGACGCCGGGAGTGGCGGGGGACGCGGTCGTCGATTGGGTCTTCAATGCATACCTCCCGGGTGAGACGAGACGGTCCGTCTCTTTCATTCGAGGATGACCCTGCGGAGGGCGCCTGTCAAGACGTAACGTCTCGTCTCGATGAGATATCGTCGTCCCATGCCTCCACGCCCCGAAACCGGACACTCCCGGCGGAACCCCGCCTCGCGGAAAGCGATCCTCGATGCCGCTTTCGGCCTGGTCGCCGAGGTCGGCTACTCGAAACTCGGTATCGAGGCGATCGCCGCCCGGGCCGGCGTGGGGAAGCAGACGATCTATCGCTGGTGGCCGTCGAAAGGAGCCGTCCTCCTCGACGCGTATCTGGCACACACGCAGGGCGATGCCGGAGACGAGGCCGCGCTGCCCGACACCGGCGACCTCCGCGCGGACCTCGTCGCGGTGCTGCAGGCCACCGTGGCGGAGCTGCGTGATCCGACGTTCGCCATCCCGCTGCGAGCGTTGACCGTGGCGGTACTCGAAGACCCCGAACTCGCAGCGGAATACGAACACCGCCTCGACGCGCCGATGCGGGAGATGAAGAAGGCCAGGCTCCGGGCCGCGCAGAGTGCGGGGCAACTGCCGGACGACCTCGATCTCGATGTCGCCGTGGACATGTTGTTCGCGCCTGTCGCTCAGAAGTGGTCGACCGCCGGCGAGCCCCCGTCGGACGACTATGTCCGCACACTGGTCGAGACCGTTCTCTCCGGCCTGACGCGTCCGTCCGAGGGCGACCGGTCCGCCGATCTGTAACGTACGACTCCTCCTGCCCGACACACACGTCGGAATCACATGACGATCAGGGGAGGGGCAGCATGGGTTCGGTCGATGTTCTGGAATGGATCCGCGAAGGTTATCTGGCGGGCGACCCGCTGCGCTCGGCGCTGTTCGTCGGGTCGGCCTTCCTGACGATGCCGCTGCAGTTGCTCGAGGTCATCATGGGACGGCCTTTCTGATCTCCGCCGGGAGGTTCACACCGGCGGTCGCAGGGCGGCGAATTCGTCCGTCACGCGCAGCCTGGAATCGGTGAAGCGGTAGAGCGCCGGGGGGCGACCTCCCGCTTTGCCGGACGGTGCGGTGTTGCCGGTGCGGGTGAGCACGTTCCGGCGCGCCAGCACCCGTTGGAGATTGGTGGCATCCACCTCGTAACCCAATGCAGCGCAATAGATGTCGCGCAGCGTGGACATCGAGAACTCCGCAGGTGCGAGGCCGAATGCGATGTTCGTGTACGACAGCTTCGCGGCAAGGCGCGCATGGGCGTTCGCCACCATCACCCCGTGGTCGAAGGACATCGCGGGAAGGTCCGAGACCGGATGCCAGGCCGTATCGGACGGCAGCTGGGGATCCGAGGTGAGGGGGATCAGACCGAGATAGGTCGACGCGATCGTGCGCGGTCCCGGCACCCGATCCGGGTCGGAGAAGACCGACAGCTGTTCGAGGTGCGCGACCTCGCGGACGTCGACCTTCTCCGCCAGTTGCCGCCTCGCCGACGTCGTGAGGTCCTCGTCGTTGCGTAGTTGGCCGCCGGGGAGCGACCACGTGCCGACCTGCGGATCGAGGGCCCGCTGCCACAGCAGCACCCCGAGTTCGGGCTCCTCGCGGAGGGCTCCCGAGGCGTCCGGGAAGCGGCGAACCTGGAACACGGCGATGAGCACTTCGTGACGGGTGTTACCATGTGTCATGTTTTCGATCCTAAGTCGAAAACCTCGAATACGGCAATTCCGGTAGAACCCGCCGGGATGACACCCTCGAAGGAGCTAGGCCATGACCACGACCGAGTGGGCGGGAACCGCCACCATCGTCGACGGCCCCGGCGGATACACGGGCGTCGAGGCGACGCCGGAGTGGGCCGAGGAGGTCCGCCGGTTGGCCCGTGAGCGCAACGCCACGCTGCTCGCGCACAACTACCAGCTTCCCGCGATCCAGGACGTCGCCGACCACGTCGGCGACTCGCTCGCGCTCTCGCGTATCGCCGCCGAGGCCGAGGAGGACACCATCGTCTTCTGCGGCGTGCACTTCATGGCCGAGACCGCGAAGATCCTCAGCCCGAACAAGACGGTGCTCATCCCCGACGAGCGCGCCGGCTGCTCGCTCGCCGACTCGATCACCGCCGACCAGCTGCGCGAGTGGAAGGCCGACCACCCCGACGCCGTGGTCGTCTCGTACGTCAACACCACCGCCGAGGTCAAAGGCCTGACCGACATCTGCTGCACGTCCTCGAACGCCGTCGACGTCGTCGCGTCCATCGACCCCGACCGCGAGGTGCTGTTCCTGCCCGACCAGTTCCTCGGCGCCCACGTCAAGCGCGTCACCGGCCGCGAGAACATGCACATCTGGGCCGGGGAGTGCCACGTGCACGCGGGCATCAACGGCGACGAGCTCGCCGCGCAGGCCAAGGCGCACCCCGACGCCGACCTGTTCGTCCACCCCGAGTGCGGCTGCGCCACCTCGGCGCTCTACCTCGCCGGGGAGGGCTTCGTGCCCGACGACAAGGTCAGGATCCTGTCCACCGGCGGCATGATCGACGCCGCGCGGGAGACCGGCGCGAAGCAGGTCCTCGTCGCCACCGAGGTCGGCATGCTGCACCAGCTCCGCAAGGCCGCGCCCGGCATCGACTTCCAGGCGGTCAACGACCGCGCGTCGTGCCCCTACATGAAGATGATCACCCCCGCCGCGCTGCTGCGCTGCCTGCAGGAGGGACGCGACGAGGTCCACGTCGCAGCCGACGTCGCCGAGCGGGCCCGCCTGTCGGTGCAGCGCATGATCGCCATCGGTAACCCGGGCAGCGGCGAGTGACCACCGCCATCACGGTCGCGTGGGAGGACTACGCCGACCTGGTGGTCGTCGGGGGTGGCGTCGCCGGTCTCACGGCCGCGCGCGCCGCCTCGCGGCGCGGCGCGCGGGTGCTCACGGTGAGCAAGGGCGGTCCCACCGACACGGCTACCCAGTACGCCCAGGGCGGTATCGCCGTGGTGGCGCCGGTGGGCGACAGCGTCGACGCCCACGTCGCCGACACCCTCGCCGCAGGCGGGGGACTGTGCGACGAGGACGCGGTGCGCTCGATCGTCACCGCCGGCCCCGATGCCGTCACCGCTCTGCGCGATCTCGGCGCGGTGTTCGACACCGCCGGAGACGGCGACATCGCCCGCACCCGCGAGGGTGGGCACAGCACCCGCCGCATCATTCACGCCGGTGGCGACGCGACCGGCGCCGAAGTTCAGCGCGCCCTCGGCGAGGCGGGCTTGCCCGTCCTGTTCGGCGCCGCTGCCGCCCGGGTCCTCACCGACGCGCGGGGTGTCACCGGACTGCTCGTCCTCGACGAGCGCGGGTACGGCGTCGTCCACGCCCCGGCCGTGTTGCTCGCGACCGGTGGCCTCGGGCAGCTGTACGCGTGCAGCACGAATCCGCCCGGCGCCACGGCCGACGGCATCGCGCTGGCCCTGGCCGCCGGCGCCGGTGTCGCCGACCTCGAATTCGTCCAGTTCCACCCGACCGTGCTGTTCGCGGAAGGCGGCACCGGACGTCGGCCGCTCATCAGCGAAGCAGTGCGCGGGGAGGGAGCACGATTGGTCGACTCCCGCGGCCGATCGATCACCGAGGGTGTGCATCCGCTCGGCGACCTCGCACCCCGCGACGTCGTCTCGCGGGCCATCGCCGAGCGACTCACTACACTCGGTGAGGATCACGTGTACCTCGACGCCCGTCACCTCGACGGCTTTGCCACGCGTTTTCCGACCATCACGGCGATGTGCGCCGACGCCGGTCTCGATCCGGCCCGTGATCTGCTTCCGGTCGCTCCCGCCGCGCACTATTCGTGCGGCGGTGTCGTCACCGATGTGCACGGCCGCACCCGCATTCCCGGTCTGTACGCGGCCGGTGAGGTGGCACGTACCGGCCTGCACGGCGCGAACCGGCTCGCCTCCAACAGCCTTCTCGAAGGGCTCGTCCTCGGCGAGCGCGCGGGGATGGCCGCGGCGATCGAACGGGCCGGAACGCGTGTCGAGACCGACGGCATTCCCGCCGTCGCCTCGGCCGTCTGTGATCGGACGGTGCTGCAGCAGCTCATGACCCGGCACGCGCTGGTCGTGCGCGACGCGAACGGACTGGCCGCTGCCGCAGTCGAACTCGACAGGATGAGCGTCGCTGCAAGCTGTACCGACGCCGATCGGCTCGAGGACTCGGCCCTCACCGTCACCGCTCGGGCCCTGCTGCTCGCGGCGCAGCGCCGCACCGAATCGCGGGGATGCCACACCCGCAGCGACCGTCCGGACACCGACCCGGCGCAGGCTCGCAGCCTCGAACTGCGTATCGACGATGACGGCGAGTTGTCCTTCACCACACCGGAACTGACAGGAGTCAACTGAGATGACCACCGCCCTGCCCGACGGACTCGACCTCGCCGAGACCCGCGAGCTGGTCCGGAAGGCGCTCGACGAGGATCTACGCTACGGACCGGACGTCACCACCGACGCCACCGTGCCCGCCGACGCTGTCGCCACCGCCTCGGTGGTCGCGCGGCAGGCCGGCACCCTCGCCGGTCTGGACGTCGGTCTGCTCGTCCTCGACGAGGTCATCGGTGCCGATCATTACGGCGTGCTCGATCGCAGGTCCGACGGGGAGCGGGTGCTGCCCGGCGATTCGGTCCTGACCGTCGAGGCGCCGACCCGCGGCCTGCTCACCGCCGAGCGCACGATGCTCAATCTCCTGTGTCACCTGTCGGGCATCGCGACGGCGACCTCGCACTGGGTCGATGCGGTGACGGGCACCGAGGCGAAGATCCGCGACAGCCGCAAGACACTGCCGGGAATGCGCGCGCTGCAGAAGTACGCGGTGCGGAGGGGTGGCGGCGTCAACCACCGCATGGGGCTCGGCGACGAGGCGCTGATCAAGGACAACCATGTCGCGGCGGCCGGTTCGGTGGTCGCGGCGCTGCGAGCCGTCCGCGAGCATGCCCCCGACATCGCGTGCGAGGTGGAGGTCGACACCCTCGAACAGTTCGACGAGGTGCTCGCCGAGAACGTCGAGTTGATCCTGCTCGACAACTTCCCGCTGTGGCAGACGCAGATCGCGGTGCAGCGGCGCAACACCCACGCGCCGCAGACACGACTCGAATCCTCCGGCGGCCTGTCCCTCGACGTCGCCGCGGACTACGCGCGCACGGGCGTCGACTTCCTCGCGGTGGGTGCGCTCACCCACTCTGTGACCGTCCTGGACTTCGGCCTCGACATGTGAGCGTGTAGGTCGCAGGTCGCGGCACGGATGAATCGGATGCGCCACCGGAACATCCGTCGGTGAGACGGTCCCCGCACGTGCGCTTTCTGGGGTAGAACTGACAGCACATCGACGTGCCGGTACCGGTCACGTAGGGGCGGTGCTCCGGTTGTCGCCGGTGCCGGGTGGGGGAGGAAGACAGAACACGATGCGGTTACCGATGTCACCGACCGACTCGATGTTCCTGCTCGGCGAGTCGCGCGACCACCCGATGCATGTCGGCGGTCTCCTGCTGTTCCAGCCGCCGGAGGGCAAGGACGCGAGTGACCTGAAGTCGATGTTCGCCGAGGCGCTCGCCCGGGAGGAACCCGCCGGGCCGCTGTGGCGCAAGCGGCCCACCCGCTCGCTGTTCACCCTCGGGCAATGGGCCTGGGAGGACGATCCGCGTTTCTCGATCGACTACCACGTCCGGTTCAACGCGCTGCCGTCCCCGGGCACGATGGACGATCTGTGGGAACTCGTCTCCCGTCTGCACGCCTCGCTGCTCGACCGCACGCGCCCACTGTGGGAGATGCATCTGATCGAAGGGTTGGCAGACGGTCGCTACGCCCTGTACGTGAAGATCCACCACGCGCTCGCCGACGGGGTGGGGGCCATGCGTCTGATGCGCCGCGCGCTCAGCACCGACCCGGAACGCACCGACATGCCGGCGCCGTGGGCGGTCGACGACGCCCGGTCGCCGAGCCGCTCGGCGATGGGCACCGCGATCGGGTTCCCCGGTGCGGTCGTCCGTGCGGCGACCGGCGTGGTGAACGACGCGGTGAACATGGTGTCCGAGGCGATGGCGCTGGTCCCGGCCCTCGTCGGCACCGTCGACCGGGCACTGCACAATCGCGGGGGTTCGTTGTCGCTGGGCGCTCCGAACACCATCCTCAACCGTCAGATCTCCGGATCGCGCAGGTTCGCGGCCCGGTCGTGGCCGATCGAACGCCTGCGCATGGTGGCCAAGGCGGCCGACGCGACACTCAACGACGTCGTCCTGGAACTGTCGGGTGGGGCTCTACGGGCGTTCCTCACCGAACACGATGCGCTGCCGGACGATTCGCTGGTTGCCATGGTTCCGGTGTCGTTGCGCCAGAGCACGAACTCGTCGGGCAACGAGATCGGCATCCTCATGTGCACGCTCGGCACGCAGTGCGCCGACCCGGTGGAACGGCTTGCGCGCGTGCGGGGTTCGATGATCGAGGGCAAGCATGCGATGAATTCGATGTCGAAGCTCGGTCGTCTCGCGACGAGCGCGGTGGGCGTGGCACCCCTTGCGGTGGGGGTGCTCACCGGTAACCGGGCGCTCCCACGGCCGCCGTTCAACGTGATCGTCTCGAACGTGCCGGGACCCGATTCGCCGCTGTACTGGAACGGTGCGCGCGTCGACGCGTTGTATCCGCTGTCGGTGCCCGTCGACGGACAGGCGCTGAACATCACGTGCACGAGTACCGACGACGAGATCGCCTTCGGGCTGACGGCGTGCGGCCGCACGGTGCCGGACCTTGCCCGGCTGCTCGATCACCTCGACGACGAACTCGGCGCCCTGGAATCCGCTCTCGGAGTCCGGGTGGAGGTCGACGACGAGGGGAGCGGGGAGGGAGACGCCGGGAACGACTGACCGTGCCGTTTCGAGAATCGGCGCGCCGCATCGCCGAACGGCCCGGGATGAGTCAGGACGTCGCCGCCACACGGCGGGCGTGCGGCGTCCACACTTCGGTGAGGGTGCGGCGGCCGATGAACAGCCCGATGTGACCGGCGTCGGCGACGGTGCTGGTGATCCTCTGCGGCGGGGTCGATACGTACTCCGCGAGCGTGGTGACCTGCCGGGGAGTCGCGATCGGGTCGGCGGAGCCGGCGATCAGATGGACCGGGCAGTCGACGGCCGCGAGATCGACGACGCGTCCTTCGGCCTTCAGGCTGCCGGCGACGAGTTCGTTGCCCACGAACAGGTGGCGCATTATCCACGCGCGGAAGGCCGAAGGGATCTTCTGCTTCCACGTGAACCAGTGCCGTTCGGCCTCCCAGCGCGCCACTTCGTCGGGATCGTGGAGCAGGGCGAGCAGCGTCATCGCTCGTTCGATCTCACCGATCGGATCGGTGGTCGGCACTCCGACGGTCCGAGCCGCCCCGTACCAGAAGTCGATCGTTGTGGCCGCGGCACCGTGGGGCGCGCGGGCCAGCACCGACAACGCCGGCTGGTCGACGTGGAAGTCGATGGGTGCTCCCGCCACGGTCAGCGAGTGCACGCGCTCGGGATGCAATGCCGCGTAGACCGTGCCGAGCCACCCGCCCTGACTGTCGCCGATCAGGTTCACCCGGTCACCGAGATGGTCGACGGCCTCGGCGACGACCGCCAGGTGCTCGTCGATCGAGCAGCCGTCCGTCGCGAGGGTCGCGGGCGCCCAGTCGAGACAGTGCAGGCGGGTCAGGCCACCGGCTCGGAGGGCTTCGACCTGACTGCGGTCGGCGGAATGGTCGACGATGCACGAATGGGTGCCCGCCTGCGGCGGCAACAGCAGCGTCGGGATCTCGTCGCGTGCGGGGTCGGAGGTGCTGCAATCACGCAGGCCTCCGAGGGGCCACCGGCGCACGACCGGCCAGTCCGTGGTCCAGCGCGGCGGCGTGGCCGATGTCAGGGCGCGGCTGTACCGGTTCGCGTCGGAGATCAGCGTGCACGGCGTGGCGCCGCGTCGTACGAGGCCGGCGAGATAGCCGCTCCAGCCGGCGATCGCCGCGGTCCCGAGACGAAACGGGGCCGCGGCGATCCGGGCGGGTGTCAGTGTCAGCATGCACTGCACCGGAGAACGTCCGCTGATGCGGTGTTCGGTATCGACTGCATCGAGTGAGTCGACGATTACTTCAGCAGGTCGCGAGCAGTGCTCGTGACGGTGGTGGTGAGCTCGCGAGCGAAGGAGACCTGCGCCTTGGCGAGATCGGCGACCCACTCGACGGGGGTGGCGTCGGCGACCTTCTCCTGCAGATCCAGGAGGCTCGAGACGGCCTTCTCGTAGGTGTCGACACCGAGGTTTCCGCTCTGCTTCGCGGCGTCGACGAACTTCGCGTTGAACTCCTGGAAGCGCTCGGTGGCCTCGTCGACGGTCTTGGTGAACTCGGTCGCGGCCTTGTCGGCAACCGCAGCGGCCGTCGAGGTCAGCTTCTCGGCCGACTGCTGGGCCGTTGCGGTGGCCTCGGCGGCGGCCTTCGTGGCGGCTTCGGTCGCCTTGGCCGTGGCATCGGTGGCCTTGGCGGCGGTGGTCTTGGTCGGTGCGGTCATGGTGTGTACCTTCCGTGGGCGCTCGTGACAGGAGCGGGGCTTCCCCTGTGGGGGGTGCGCTCGGATCAGCGCTGTTAGCAGGTTAGCAATATGATAGCTAACGCGCAACGTCACTCGAAGACATAGGTTCCCGGGGCATCGCACCGCGGCGGATGCTGCGCGCTGCCCATCGCCGGGGGAGCGACCAGCTCACCGGCGCGCTTCGTCGACCATGCGGTCCAGTCCTCCCACCACGACCCGGCGGTGCGAGTGGCCTTCTCCGACCACGCCTTCGGGTCCTCGGGCAGCGTCGGCAGCTTCTCGCCGTCGGGCGCGCCGACGGCCTCGAACCAGGCCTTCGGGTTGGGGGGATTGACCGCGCCGGCCACATGGCCGCCGCTGGTCAGGACGTACCGGACCGACCCGCCGAGCAGGCCCGTGGCCTTATACGATGACGTCCACGGCACGATGTGGTCGTTGATCGCGCCCACCACATAGGTGTCGCACGTGATGTCCGACAGGTCGAGGACCTCGCCGTCGAGCTCGTACACGCCGCGCGCGAGCTCGTTGCGGCCGTACAGCGACCGCAGGTAGTGCGAGTGCATCTTCGCCGGCATGCGGGTGCTGTCCTCGTTCCACGCGAGGATGTCGAAGGCGGCGGGCTTCTCGCCCTTCATCCACCGCGACACCCAGTAGTTGAAGATCAGATCGCGCGCGCGGATCATGTCGAAGCTGCCGGCCATCTCGTTGCCGGAGAGGAAGCCCTGCTTGCTCATCCGGAACTCGACGCGGTCGAGTGTGGCCGGGTCGGTCAGCAGTGCCAGCTCGCCGACCTCGCTGTAGTCCAGGAGTGTGTTGAGCATCGTGAACGCGCTGATCCGCTTGTCGCCCAGCCTGCCCATGCGGGCCGCGGCCATCGCCGCCATCGCGCCGCCCAGGCAGATCGACAGCACCTCGATACGCGAGGATCCGGTGATCTCCTCGACGGCGTCGAGAGCCGCCGCGACACCCTGCCGGTAGTAGTCGTCCATCGTGATCTCGTGCATCGACTCGTCCGGGTTGCGGTACGAGATCGCGAACACGGTGCGGTTGTGCTGCACGGCCCACTCGATGAGGCTGCGCTGCGGCGCGAGATCGAGGATGTAGTACTTGTTGATCCACGGTGGCGCCGCCAGGATCGGGATCTCGTGCACCTCACCGGTCTGGGGGGCGTACTGGATGACCTCGATGAGGTCGTTGCGGAAGACGACCTTGCCGGGGGTCGCGGCCATGTTCTCGCCGAGGGTGAACGCCTCGCGGTCGACCTTGAGCGGCAGGCCCTTCCGGTGCACGACATCCTCGATGGCGTACTTCGCGCCGCGGAACAGGCTTGCGCCACCGGTGTCGAGCGCGCGCACGAGCACACCCGGGTTGATGAGGAAGTTCGAGGGGGCGAGTGCGTCGAACATCAAGTTCGCGAACTGGCGGGCCTTGCCGTCCTGCACGGGATCGCCCGAGCCGGCGTCGGCGAGATCCTCGACGTACTCGCGGGTGGCGAGATAGCTCTGCAGCAGCGAGAAGTAGGCCGGGTTCTCCTTCCAGGCGGCATCGGAGAACCGGCGGTCCTTCGAATCCAGCGGCATCGGGGGCTGCGGATCGGCGGCGTTCCACACGCGTGTCGCCGCTGCCGGGATGTTCGCCAGGCGGGTGGCGTACTCCGTGGTCGCGCCGGCCACGGCCCGCGGATTCTTCACTGCACGGCCGGCGACGGATGCGACGGCCGGTCCCCACCCGATCGGGTCGAGGGAGGAGGTGAGCTTCTTCTGCAGATGGTTGAGCACCGAGCAACTCCAGAACTGGGTGAATGGTCCGGAGCCGATGGTGACGTCGCCGAGAAAGGTGCGCATCTTACCCCCAGGTACGTGCTACCTGCATGTTCGTCGATGAGGCGACGAAATCGGGCTGACCTCGGACGCTGGGTGGCGCACGAACGCACTCGGTACCGATTGTGAGAATGCTCACTTCTCGTCGGGTTCGCGTCCTCCACCACGCCGACGGCGCGCGACGGTGACCTCGCGGAACGCCTCGTACATCTCCTCGAGCGAACGCCGTTGGGGATTGGTCAGGTCGGGATCCTCGCGGATCGCCCGCAGGACCGCGGACTCCGCTCCGTCGTCGGCCTGCGCGTGGGTCGCGAGGGTGTCCGCTGACAGGTGCAACTGTTCGGCGATCGCTTGCAGCACACGCTCGCTCGGCGCCCGCAGGTTCCGCTCGATCTGCGACAGGTACGGATTCGAAATGCCCACCATCGCCGCGAGTTGACGCATGGGCAGTTCTGCGAGCTCACGCTGGCGGCGGATCAATTCGCCCAACGTGCTCGGGCGCGACTCGTCCTCGTCCATGCCGTCAGCATAAGCACGGTGATCCGTGTCGAGAGCATCCTCACGCGGGCGCGACTTCGAACGTCACCACTCGATGCGAGATAGTAGAAGGTGACCCCTGTTCGACGAGAGAGGACACCTCATGCTTGCCCGCACCGACCTGCGCGGTCGTACTCCCACCACTGCGGAGCTCAGGGGCGCACTGCCCCGCGGCGGAGTGGATGTGGACGCGGTGCTCCATCAGGTCCGTCCCGTCGTCGACGACATACGCGATCGCGGCGCCGAGGCCGCGCTCGACTACTGCGAGAAGTTCGACGGGGTCCGCCCCGCCTCGGTACGTGTTCCCGCCGCGGAACTCGGCCGCGCGCTGGCCGAACTCGCCCCCGCCGTCCGTGCCGCTCTCGAGGAGGCCATCGCGCGCACGCGCGTCGTGCACGCGGCCCAGCGCCGCACCGACGTCACCACCGAGGTCGTCCCCGGCGGTACCGTCACCGAACGCTGGGTGCCGGTCGAACGCGTCGGCCTCTACGTGCCGGGTGGCAACGCGGTCTACCCGTCGTCGGTCGTGATGAACGTCGTGCCGGCGCAGGCCGCCGGCGTCGAATCGCTCGTCATCGCCTCGCCGCCGCAGAAGAACTTCGGCGGACTGCCGCACCCGACGATCCTCGCCGCCGCGGCCCTGCTCGGCGTCGAGGAGGTGTGGGCCGTCGGCGGCGCACAGGGTGTCGCACTACTGTCCTACGGCGGCACCGACACCGACGGCGCCGAACTCGCCCCGGTCGACATGATCACCGGCCCCGGCAACATCTACGTCACCGCCGCCAAGCGGCTGTGCCGCGCGGTCGTCGGCATCGACGCCGAGGCCGGTCCCACCGAGATCGCGATCCTCGCCGACCACACCGCCGACGCGGTGCACGTCGCCGCCGACCTGATCAGTCAGGCCGAGCACGACGTCATGGCCGCCTCGGTGCTCGTCACCACCAGCACCGACCTCGCCGACGCCGTCGATACCGCGCTCGCCGCGCAGCTCGAGCTCACCGAGCACCGCGAGCGCGTCACCACCGCGCTGTCCGGCAGCCAGTCCGGCATCGTCCTCGTCGACGACATCGAGCAGGGCCTGAAGGTCGTCAACGCCTACGCCGCCGAGCACCTCGAGATCCAGACCGAGAACGCCTCCGAGGTCGCCGCGCGTGTCCGGTCGGCGGGCGCGATCTTCGTCGGGCCGTGGGCGCCGGTCTCCCTCGGCGACTACTGCGCCGGATCGAACCACGTGCTGCCCACCGCCGGCTGCGCCCGGCACTCGTCGGGCCTGAGCGTGCAGACCTTCCTGCGCGGCATCCACGTCGTCGAGTACACCGAGGCGGCCCTGAAGGACGTCTCCGGTCACGTCATCACCCTCGCGAACGCCGAGGACCTGCCCGCCCACGGTGAAGCCGTCCGTCTGCGATTCGAGGCGCTGAAGTGACCCAGATCCCCGGCTCCCGCATCACCCTCGCCGACCTGCCGTTGCGCGAGAATCTGCGCGGCAAGTCGCCCTACGGTGCACCGCAGCTGACGGTGCCCGTCCAGCTCAACACCAACGAGAACCCGCACCCGCCCACGCAGGCGCTCGTCGACGACGTCGCCGAGGCCGTGCGTGAGGCGGCGACGCAGCTGCACCGCTATCCCGACCGCGACGCGGTCGCGCTGCGCACCGACCTCGCCGCTTATCTGACGAAGGCGTCCGGTGTTCCCCTCGGCGTCGAGAACGTCTGGGCCGCGAACGGTTCCAACGAGATCCTGCAGCAGCTCCTGCAGGCCTTCGGTGGCCCCGGGCGCACGTCGATGGGCTTCGTGCCGTCGTACTCGATGCACCCGATCATCGCCGACGGCACCCAGACCGAGTGGCTGGCCACCTACCGGCGCGACGACTTCACCCTCGACGTCGACGCATCCGCCGCCGCCGTGCGCGAGCGGCGGCCCGACGTCGTCTTCGTCACCAGCCCCAACAACCCGACGGGACACAGCATCCCGCTCGACCAGTTGCGGGTGATCCTCGACGCCGCCCCCGGCATCGTGATCGTCGACGAGGCGTACGTCGAGTTCTCCTCGCAGCCGAGCGCTCTGTCGCTGATCGACGAGTACCCGACGAAGATCGTCGTCTCGCGGACGATGAGCAAGGCGTTCGCCTTCGCCGGTGGACGGCTCGGCTATCTCGCCGCAGCCCCCGCGATGATCGACGCGCTGCTGCTCGTGCGCCTGCCCTACCACCTGTCGGTCATCACCCAGGCCGCCGCGCGTGCGGCCCTGCGGCACGCCGCCGAAACTCTCGCGTCGGTTGCGGAACTGGCCGCCCAGCGCGACCGCGTCGCCGCCGAACTCGCCCGGTTCGGCTACGACGTGATCCCCTCCGACGCCAACTTCATCCTGTTCGGCCGCTTCGCGGACGCCCCTGCCACCTGGCAGCGGTATCTCGACGAGGGTGTACTCATCCGCGACGTCGGGATCCCCGGCTACCTGCGCACCACGATCGGCCTGACCCACGAGAACGACGAGTTGCTGCGAGTGAGCGAGAAGCTCGCGGCCACGGAAATCGAGGAAACCCGATGAGCGACCGCATCGCGCGCGTCGAACGCACCACCAAGGAATCGAGCATCACCGTCGAGATCGACCTCGACGGGACCGGCCGCACCGAGATCTCCACGGGGATCCCGTTCTACGACCACATGCTCACCGCGCTCGGCCAGCACGGTTCGTTCGATCTCACCGTGCAGGCGCAGGGCGACATCGAGATCGAGGCCCACCACACCGTCGAGGACACCGCCATCGTCCTCGGCCAGGCCTTCGGTCAGGCCCTCGGCGACAAGCGCGGCATCCGGCGCTTCGGCGACTGCTTCATCCCGATGGACGAGACCCTCGCGCACGCGTCGGTCGACGTCTCCGGCCGTCCCTACTGCGTGTTCACCGGTGAACCCGACTACATGGTGCACTCGGTGATCGGGGGGTATCCCGGCGTGCCCTACTCGACGGTGATCAACCGGCACGTGTTCGAGTCGTTCGCCTTCCACGCCCGCATCGCCCTGCACGTGCGGGTGCTCTACGGCCGCGACCCGCACCACATCACCGAGGCCGAGTTCAAAGCGGTCGCCCGCGCGCTGCGCGAGGCCGTCGAACCCGACCCGCGTGTGACCGGCATCCCGTCGACGAAGGGCAGTCTCTGACATATGGATGTCGTCCTCACCTACCTGTGCTTCATCGTGGCCGGATTCGCGGCAGGCGGAACGTGGTCGATGTGGAAGGCGCGCAACACGTTGTTCGCGGGTGTGCTGCTGGCTCTGACCGTGCTGGCCGCCGCCGCGGGCGTCTTCCGGCTGCTCTGACGTGGCGGAACAACAAGGACTGTTCACCGTTCGTGGTCTGATCCCGGCGTGGTCGACGTCCGCTGCGGCCTTCGGCGGCTTCTCGCTGCTGCTGCCGGTCGTGCCGTGGGCGATCGCCGAGGCCGGCGGCAGCGACATGCTCGCCGGGTCGGTGACGGCGGTGTTCATGTTCACCACCGTCTTCACCCAGCTCGCGATGCCGCGACTGTTGCGCGCGTTCGGTCACCGCGCGACGCTCGTGGCCGGCTGCCTGTTCCTCGGGCCGCCGTCGCTGCTGTTCCTCGTGTCGATGGCCCCGGCGGCCGTGCTCGGGATCTCCGCGCTGCGCGGTATCGGCTTCGGCATGATCACCGTGGCGGCGGCCGCCCTCGTCGGCGAACTCGCGCCGCCGCGATTGCTCGGCCGGGCCACCGGCATGCTCGGCATCGCCATCGCCGCGTCCCAGACGATCGGTCTGCCCGCCGGGCTGGCGATCGCCGAGCGGTTCTCCACCACGCCGGTGTTCGTGCTCGGCGCGATCATCTCGTCCACCGGTCTGTTCGCCGCGAGCCGTCTGCCACGGCTGGCCGCGAAACAGTCGCGGACGGCACGACGGGTGCCGCCGGTCGTGCTCCTGTTCCCGCTGGTCGCGGTGGGTGCGGGTGCGATCGCCTACGGCGGTCTCACCTCGCTGTTGCGCATCGCGGTCGCTGGCCTGCCCGTCGCGGCAGCGTTGGCCGTACTCAGCGCGTCCTCGCTGATCGGGCGGTACGCGGCAGGTTCCGTCGCGGACCGGGTCGGCGCCGGCAAGTTGCTGCCCGTCGGTCTCGGCCTGGCGGGCCTGGCGATGATTCCCTTCGCGCTCGTCGCCGACGACCGCGGGGGAGCGGTGCTGCTGATCGTCGCCGCGATCGCCTTCGGATTCGGCTTCGGTGTCGTGCAGAACGAGGCGCTGCTCGTCGCGTTCCGTCGCGCCGGGGCCGGTAACACCGGCTCGGCGAGCGCCGCCTGGAACATCGGCTTCGACGCCGGCACCGGCGCCGGTTCGTTCGCCCTCGGCGCGGTGGCAGCCGCGGCCGGATATCCCGCGGCGTTCGCCGCGGCCGCGGTCCTGGTCCCGGCCCTGCCGCTGCTGGCCCGACTGGCCGGGCCGTCGGAACGTCCCCGTCCCACCACCTAGAATCGACATCATGAGCGCAACCACGGTCGCCGTCCTCGACTACGGCTCGGGCAATCTCCACTCCGCCACGCGGGCAGTCGCCCGTACCGGCGTGCATGTGGAGGTCACCGCCGACCCGAAGATCGCGCTCGCCGCCGACGGCCTCGTCGTCCCCGGCGTCGGTGCCTTCGACGCGTGCATGAAGGGCCTGCGCAGCGTCGGTGGAGACAAGATCATCGGCACCCGCCTCGCCGGCGGACGCCCCGTGCTCGGCATCTGCGTCGGCATGCAGATCCTGTTCGAACGCGGCGTCGAGCACGGCATCGAGACCGAGGGCTGCGGCGAGTGGCCCGGTACGGTCGAGCGCTTGGACGCACCGGTGCTGCCGCACATGGGCTGGAACACCGTCGAGGCTCCCGCCGATTCGGTGCTCTTCGCCGGCATGGACGCCGACACCCGCTTCTACTTCGTCCACACCTACGCCGCCCGCAAGTGGGAACTCGACACTCCCGAGCGTCTCGCCCCGCCGAAGGTGACCTGGGCCGAGCACGGCAGCCGGTTCGTCGCCGCCGTCGAGAACGGTCCGCTCTCGGCCACCCAGTTCCACCCGGAGAAGTCCGGCGACGCCGGCGCACAGTTGCTGCAGAACTGGGTCAGCTCGTTGTGACCGGGCCGCGGCGCGGTCGGCCGGGCGGAGAGTTCTCCTTCGGCCGTCACGCCCTGATGTCCGTCGGCACGGCGACCGTCGTGCTGCTCGTCACCGCGATCGTCGTCGTGGCGGTCCGTCCCACGCCGGTCGTCGGGCTGGTCGTCGCACTCGTCGGCATCGTGGCGGCCGTCGTGGCGATGGGTGTCGTGTCGACGCGGTCGGCCCGCCGCGCCTTCGGTCCCGCCGAGGACGACCGCCCCGGAAGCTGACGCGCCGAACCGGATTTCGCCCGGCGTGTTGCGGTAGCGAAGCCCGGTTGGGCGCGCGAGGGGCTTCGTAACGCAGCTGTGCGGACTCGAAATCGATCTGCCGCGCCCTGATTCACCTCGCGCGCTCCTCGGAGGGGACGACGGCGCCCTGCGTCGCCGCGCGCAGACGATCGGCGAACACCGCGCAGGACCGCACGATCTCCGGGTCCGCGCGCATCCGGACGTCGGCGTCGAGGGTGGCGAGCGCGAGGACGAGCCACTGCCACGACTCGACGGCGAGGTGCACCTCGGTCCGGTCGTCACCCGTCGGCCGGATCTCGGCGTCCTGGTACTTCAGCGCGTCGGCGACGTGCGTGGCCGAGGCCGCCACGTCCAGGTGCACTGGTGTCCGCCCCTGCCGGAGTCCTTGCCGCAGGTATTCCGTGGCGGACCCGGCGGGAAGCGGGCGGGGTGCGAACCGGCGGCCGGTTCGGAGCAGGTCGCGCACACGATCGAGGCGGAAGACCCGCCAGTCCTCGCGGTCGACGTCCCATCCGAGGAGGTACCACCGCAGCAGGTGGTGGACCTGCCGGTACGGCTCGACCCGGCGCGAGGTCGGCGAGCCCTGCGCGTCGACGTAGTCGAAGGTGAGCGTGTCGCACCGCGCGACCGCCTCCGCCACGGTGCCGAGCAGCTCCGCCGACACGCTGGGCGCCTGCAGCGCACTCGTCTCCACCGTGCTGCGGACGGCCGCGACCCGCGGGCGCAACCGCGCGGGCAGGAACTGGTCGAGCTTGCCGTAGGCGCGGGTGGCAGCGTCGTCCAGTCCACCTTCGGCCGGCCCGGTCGCGGCGAGAGCGCCGAGCCCCAGCAGCACCGCGACGGCCTCGTCGTCGTCGAGTACCAGCGGCGGCATCGAGCGTCCCGACGCAAGACGGTAGAAACCGCCGGGCCCGGAACGGGTTTCGACGGGATATCCGTAGCCGCGCAGCCGGTCGACGTCGCGGCGGAGCGTCCGGCGGCTCACCTGCAGCCGCCGGGCCAGCTCGTCCCCGCCGATCGCGCGTCCGGTCTGCAGGATCGACAACAACGCGAGCATCCGCTCGGTGACGTCCGCCATGCCGTCATCCTCCCACCGGTCGCGGTCAGGATCCGGCCGCGACCGGCCGTAGCGTCGAACCCATGACCACCACCGTCACGACCACCGAGGCGGCAGTGCGAGGCCGCGCCATCACGATCCGCCGCGCCCGCACCCACAACCTGGCCGACGTCGATCTGACCGTTCCGCGCAACCGGTTCGTGGTGATCGTCGGGGTGTCCGGCTCCGGCAAGTCGTCGCTCGTCTTCGACACGATCGCCGCGGAGGCCGGCTACCAGCTCAACGAGACGTACCCGCCGTTCACGCGCAATCGGTTGCCGAAGTGGACGCGCCCCGACGTCGACCACATCGACGGTCTGACGCCGGTGATCGTCGTCGACCAGCGCCGCCTCGGCGGCAACGCCCGCTCGACGGTCGGCACCATCACCGACACCTGGACCTATCTGCGGCTGCTGTACTCCCGGGCGGGCACGCCCGTGCTCGGCGAGTCGAACCGCTTCTCGTTCAACGACCCCACCGGGATGTGCCCGACCTGCTCCGGGCTCGGTGAGATCGTCGTCAGTGCCGTCGAACGGTTCCTCGATCTCGACAGGTCCCTCGCCGAGGGCGCGATCCTGGTGCCCGGCTTCGGCCACGGTGGGTACTGGTACTCCCAGTACGCCGACATCGGTTCCTTCGACGCGGACACACCCCTGCGCGAGTGGAAGCCCGCCGAGCGGGAAGCACTGCTCTACGGCGGCGAGGCCGCAGCGGCGCTGGGCCACAAACCGCCGGACGGTTACGAGGGCGTCGTCGAGAGGTTCGAGCGTATCCACCTGCACACCTCCGACAACCTCTCCGAACGCAAACAGGACGTCATCCGGCGTTTCACCCGCGCCGAGACGTGCCCGGACTGCGGTGGGGAACGGCTGAACGCAGCCGCGCGGGCGGTCACCGTGCGCGGTCGCACGATCGGGGAGCTGTCCCGGCTCGAGATCACCGAGTTGCTCGAGTTCGTGCGCACGATCGACGACGAGCGCGCCGCGCCAGTGGTCTCCGCACTGGTGGACCGGCTCGGGGCGATGGTGACGATCGGCCTCGGCTATCTCGCGCTCGCCCGGACGACCACCACGCTCTCGGGCGGCGAATCGCAACGGATCAAGATGGTCCGTCACCTCGGGTCGAGCCTGACGGAGATGACCTATGTCGTCGACGAACCGACGGTCGGTCTGCATCCCGCCGACGTGGAGACGATGATCGAGCTTCTCGAACGGCTCCGCGACAGCGGCAACACCGTCCTCGTCGTCGAACACGACCCGAGCGTGATGGCCCGTGCCGATCAGGTGATCGAGATCGGTCCCGGTGCGGGCTCGTCCGGTGGTCGCCTGGTCTTCCAGGGCACCTTCGACCGGTTGCGGACGGCCGACACCCCCACCGGCCGATCGCTGCGCCGCGACACCGGCCGCGGTCGCCCCGCCCGCGAGGCGACCGGCCGCCTCAAGATCGCCGATGCGCGTCGCAACAACCTCCGCGACCTGACGGTGCGGATCCCCACCGGGGTGCTCACCGTGTTCACCGGCGTCGCCGGATCGGGAAAGTCCAGTCTCGCGGCCGAACTCGTCGACCGGCACGACGCCACGGTGATCGATCAGCGGTCGGTGAGCACGAATCGCCGCTCCACCCCGATCACCTACACCGGCATCGCACCCGCCCTGCGGCGGATGTTCGCCGAACACAACGGTGTGCCGGCGAGCCTGTTCAGCGCGAACTCGGCGGGTGCGTGCCCGACCTGCAAGGGGGCCGGTGTCATATACATCGACCTCGCCTTCATGGACGGACACGAGGTCGTCTGCGACACCTGCCACGGCCGCCGATTCACCGCAGAGGTGCTCGGGCATACCGTGAACGGCCTGTCGATCGCCGACGTCGACGACCTCACCGTCGGTCGTGCCCTCGAGGAACTGCCGCACCCGGAGATCGCACGCCGACTGGACGCACTCGCCGGGGTGGGCCTCGACTACCTCCGCCTCGGACAGTCACTCGACACGCTCTCGGGCGGGGAGTGCCAACGGGTCAAGATCGCCAGGGAACTCGGACGAGCGAAGACGCCGACCCTCTACGTCCTCGACGAACCGACCACCGGCCTGCACGCCGAGGACGTCGGCACCCTCCTGCGCGTCTTCGACGACCTCGTCGACCGGGGGCACACGGTCGTCGTCATCGAGCACCACCTCGACGTGGTCCGGCACGCCGACCACATCGTCGACCTCGGACCGGGACCGGGACGGCACGGGGGAACCGTGCTGTACGAGGGGCCCGTCGACGAGTACACCGGCCGCCCGACCCCGACCTGCCGGGCCCTCGACGCGGCACGGTCGGCATGACGCACGGCGCTTTCCTGACGCCCCGGCCACGCGTTTGGCGATGTCACAGGTACAGGCACTAATGTGTACGCAGTGAGCCTGGTCCTTTTGCCCGCAGTCGACGTCGTCAACGGTGAAGCAGTTCGCCTCGTTCAGGGAGAGGCGGGCAGCGAGACCGGCTACGGTTCGCCCCGCGACGCCGCCCTCGAATGGCAGAACGCCGGCGCCGAATGGGTGCACATGGTCGACCTCGACGCGGCGTTCGGTCGCGGCGACAACCGCGCCCTCCTCGCCGAGGTCATCGGCGAACTCGACGTGAAGGTCGAGCTGTCGGGCGGCATCCGCGACGACGAGACCCTCGCCGCCGCCCTCGCGACCGGCTGCGCCCGCGTCAACCTCGGCACCGCCGCGATCGAGAATCCCGAGTGGTGCTCGCGCGTCATCGGCGAGTTCGGCGACCGCATCGCCGTGGGCCTCGACGTCAAGCTCCTCGACGGCCAGTGGCGGCTGCGCGGCCGCGGCTGGGTCTCCGACGGCGGCGACCTGTGGGAGGTGCTCGAGCGCCTCGAACGCGACGGCTGCTCGCGCTACGTCGTCACCGACGTCACCAAGGACGGCACCCTCTCCGGCCCCAATCTCGACCTGCTCCGCGAGGTGTGCGCGGCCACCGAATCGCCGGTCGTCGCCTCCGGTGGCGTCTCGACCGTCGACGACCTGCGTGCCATCGCGACGCTCGTCGACGAGGGTGTCGAAGGTGCCATCATCGGAAAGGCGCTGTACGCGGGCCGATTCACGCTGACCGAGGCGCTCGACGCCGTCTCGCGCTGACCCATGGCCGATCCCGCAGACCTGAACCGGCTGCTCGCCGTCGCGAGCGGTGTACTCGACGAGGTCGCGGAACGATTCGTCGCCGGGCACGGTGCGCCGCGTTCCGTCGACAAGGGGCCGAACGACTTCGCGACCGACCTCGATCTCGAACTCGAGCGGCGGATCTCCGGTGCCCTCGCCGAGCGCACCGGTATCCCCGTGCACGGTGAGGAGTTCGGCGGCCCGTCCGCGGGGGAGGGCACCGTCTGGTTGCTCGACCCGATCGACGGCACCATCAACTACTCCGCCGGGCTGCCGATGGCCGGGATCCTCCTCGCTCTCGTCGAGGACGGCGAACCGGTCCTCGGCCTCACGTGGCTGCCGCTGACGAATCAGCGCTTCGCGGGAATCGCCGACGGGCCGCTGCTCGTGAACGGCGAGCCCACCGAACCGCTGCAACCGGCGCGGCTCGAGGACGTGATGATCGCGGTCGGCAGTTTCGACATCGACAGTCGCGGTCGGGTGCCCGGCACCCGGCGTCTCGCCGTCATCACCGAGCTGAGCCGGCGCGTCGCCCGGCTGCGGATGCACGGCTCCACCGGTGCCGACCTCGCGTTCACCGCGGGAGGCGCGATCGGCGGTGCCGTCGTGTTCGGCCACCACCCCTGGGACAACGCCGCTGGTGTCGCACTCGTGCGGGCCGCCGGTGGCATCGCCACCGACTTCGCGGGCCGGCCCTGGCGGATCGGGTCCGGATCGGTGGTCGCTGCAGCGCCCGGAGTGCACGGCGAGATACTGAAGATTGTGCAGTCGGCGACGGAACGGTCCGTGGCCGAGCAGTCGGGTTCCGAAGGAGATCGAACATGACACTGGCCGTGCGGGTCATCCCGTGCCTCGACGTGGACGCGGGGCGGGTGGTCAAGGGTGTCAACTTCGAGAACCTGCGCGATGCGGGTGACCCGGTCGAACTCGCCGCGCTCTACAACGAGCAGGGTGCCGACGAACTGACCTTCCTCGACGTCACCGCGTCGAGCGGCGACCGCGGCACCATGCTCGACGTCGTCACGCGCACCGCCGAGCAGGTGTTCATCCCGCTCACGGTCGGAGGCGGCGTCCGCACCGTCGAGGACGTCGACCGGCTGCTGCGTGCCGGCGCCGACAAGGTCTCGGTCAACACCGCGGCCATCGCCCGGCCCGAGGTGCTGCGCGAGATGTCCGAGCGCTTCGGCTCGCAGTGCATCGTGCTGTCGGTCGACGCGCGCACCGTGCCCGCCGGTCAGGAACCGACGCCGAGCGGCTGGGAGGTCACCACGCACGGCGGCCGCCGCGGTACGGGGATCGACGCGGTCGAGTGGGCCCGGCGCGGCGAGGAACTCGGCGTCGGCGAGATCCTGCTCAACTCGATGGACGCCGACGGCACGAAGAACGGATTCGACCTGAAGATGATCGAGGCCGTGCGCGGGGCCGTGCACGTGCCCGTCATAGCCTCCGGGGGCGCCGGAGCCGTCGAGCATTTCGCGCCCGCCGTGCAGGCCGGTGCCGACGCGGTGCTCGCCGCGAGCGTCTTCCACTTCCGGGAGCTGACGATCGGCGAGGTCAAGGACGCGATGCGTGCGGAAGGGATCACGGTTCGATGAGCAGCGACATCCTGAATCCGGCGATCGCCGCCCGGCTGAAGCGCAACGACGACGGTCTGTTCGCCGCCGTCGTGCAGGAGCGGGCCACCGGCGCCGTGCTGATGATGGCGTGGATGGACGACGAGGCGCTCGCCCGCACCCTCGCGACCCGCAAGGCCACCTACTACTCGCGGTCGCGGCAGCAGTACTGGGTCAAGGGCGAGACGTCCGGGCACACCCAGTACGTGCACGAGGTGCGTCTCGACTGCGACGGCGACACGGTGCTGCTCGTCGTCGACCAGGTCGGCGCCGCCTGCCACACCGGCACGCACACCTGCTTCGATACCGACGTCCTACTCGAGGCACCGCAGATCGCCGAGTAGCCGGTTGCCGAACTCCACCGGCAGGTCGTGCGGGCGCAGACGGAGTGCCCTGAGGCCGCGGTGCGCATCGTCGGTTTCTCGCAGGGCGCCGCTGTGGCCGGTGACGTCCTCGCGCACGCCTCCGACCGACCGGCCGATCTCTCCGGTCTGCTCATCGCCGATCCGCGGACGTCCGGGACCGGCGCGGAGGTCGTGGTGCCCGCCGCCCTGCCCGGTATCTCGCCGAGCGGGGCGCGAGCGGGCTTCGGGGACGTTCCGGTGGCCACCGTGTGCGCCGCCGGCGACGCCGTGTGCGACATGGTCGATCCGCTGTCGGATCCCACGGGCGCCGCGGGCCGCATCGAGGGCTATTGCGCTCTGCGCCAGCACTATTCGACGCCGTTGGTCGACGGTGTCCCGTTCGTCGATGCGATGGTTGCGCTCGTCGAGCATCCGCGGACGACGGAGGTCCGGATCGTACCGTGACGGACACGGCGCAGGACCGATCAGCGGGTCGTGCGACGGGCTGCAACAATGCCCGCATGCCTCTCATCCAGATCAGCCAGACGCCGGGCCTGTCCGACGAGCAGAAGGCCGAGGTGATCTCCGCAGTGACCCGCGCGTACGCCGAGGCCTCGGGCAAGAATCCGTCGTCGGTGTGGGTGACGATCACCGAGGTGCCCCGCGAGAACTGGGGCGTGGGCGGAACTCCGCTCGGCTGAACCGACTCGGTCCACCCGAGTCCGTCCTCGCGTACCCGTTTCTTATCCGATGAGACTAGTGTTCTCTGTATTGAGAGTGCTGTCTTCTGACGACGGGGTGAAGCGGCGTGCGGTCGCGACATCGAGCCCCGATGCGGACGAACTCTTCTGTGCCGCAAAGGCCTACATCGGGCAGTACGGCAGCGAGTTGGTGCAGGACTGCATCCGGATCCACGACGGGATCGGCGTGACCTACGAACACGCGCGGGAGGGTCGTCGAGCGGCGGCTCAGGCCTTGCCGATACCGCCGGCGATACCTTCGTCGATCTGCTCGACCAGGGCGGAGCCCAGGCGCGCGAGCGCGCGGACCTGGTTGTCGTCGAGGCCGTCGAACACGAGCCTGCGCACCGCCTTCACGTGGCTCGGTGCCGCTTCGACTACTGTGTCGTAGCCGGCATCGGTGAGCACTGCGTGCGAACCGCGACTGCCCGGAACCGGTTCGCGTCGCACCCAGCCGCGCTTCTCGAGGCGGGTGACGACGTGCGAGAGCCGCGACAGCGACGCGTTGGCCTCGGCGGCGAGGGCGTTGAGACGGAGCCTGCGCTCGGGGTGCTCGGAGAGCAGCGCGAGGACGAAGTACTCGAAGTGCGTCATGTCGGAGTCGCGCTGCATCTGGGTGTCGAGCGCGGCCGGCAGTCGCGTGACGACGGAGACGAGCGCCCGCCAGGCGTTCTGCTGCGCCGGATCGAGCCACTGCGGGTCCTCGTTGCTCATGCCTGCTCCTCGCTCGTTCGGTTTCGCTGTCGCACCCGGTCGGGGAATGGGAATGGCCGCGCGACGGGTTCTCCTCTATGATACTTGAAGCTTCAACTTGAGGGGATGTCATGACCATCGATTCCGCGACCACGCCCGCCCTGTTCCTCAGTCACGGCGCCCCGCCGCTCGTCGACAGCGAACTGTGGGTCTCGCAGCTGCAGCGTTGGGCGGCCGACCTGCCGCGACCCACAGCGATCCTCGTGGTCTCGGCGCACTGGGAATCCGCTCCGCTGACCATCGGGTCGACGATCACCGGCACCCCGCTCGTGTACGACTTCGGCGGCTTCCCGCGCCGCTTCTACGAGGTGACCTACACCAGCCCCGGCGCGCCCGAACTGGCTCGGCAGGTCGCGGCACTGATGCCCGACGACGAACCGGTGGTGCAGCAGCCGAACCGAGGACTCGACCACGGTGCCTACGTACCGCTGACCGTCATGTACCCGGACGCCGACATCCCGGTGCTGCAGATCTCCCTGCCCACCCTCGACCCGGAACGGCTGTTGCACCTCGGCGCCCGGCTGCGTCCGCTGCGTGAGCAGGGCGTACTCATCATCGGGTCCGGGTTCACCACGCACGGTCTGCCCTTCCTGCGCGACCCGCGGCCCGAGGCCGCCGCGCCGGGCTGGTCGTCGGAGTTCGACCACTGGACCGCCGAGCAACTCGCGCGCGGCGACGTCGACGCTCTGCTGGACTTCCGGCACCGCGCACCGGGCATGCCCTACGCGCATCCGTCGGTCGAGCACTTCGCTCCGCTGTTCGTCACCCTCGGTGCCTCCGACGCCCCCGGCCACGGCATCGACCAGGTCGTCGACGGCTTCTGGATGGGCCTGGCCAAGCGCTCGTTCCAGGTCGCCTGACGGCGGCTGCAGAGCCGGACGAGGTCCCTGGGATGATGGGGCGCATGTCCGGCGAGCCCACCACCATTCCCGCAGCCACCACCGACTCCTCGGGTGGCGGCCGTTCCGATTCGACGACCACCCGCGAGCAGTTCCGCCAGCTGGCCGCCGAGCACCGCGTGGTCCCGGTGACCCGCAAGGTGCTCGCGGACGCGGAGACCCCGCTGTCGGCCTACCGCAAGCTCGCGGCCGACCGCCCCGGAACCTTCCTGCTCGAGTCGGCGGAGAACGGCCGGTCGTGGTCGCGGTGGTCGTTCATCGGCGCCGGGAGCCCGGCCGCGCTGACCGTCGTCGATGGCGACGCTGCCTGGTACGGCAACGTCCCGGCCGGCGCGCCCACGGGTGGCAACCCCGTCGACGTCCTCGGCGAGACCCTCCAGTTGCTCCACACCGACCGCATCCACGGACTGCCGCCCCTGACCAGCGGTATGGTCGGTTATCTCGGCTACGACGTCGTCCGCCATCTCGAGAAGCTGCCGACGCTCGCCGAGGACGATCTGCAGATCCCTGAAATGGTGATGCTGCTGGCCACCGACCTCGCGGCCGTCGACCACCACGAGGGCATGATCTGGCTCATCGCCAACGCCGTGAACTGGGACGGCTCCGACGAGCGCGTCGACGAAGCCTACGACGACGCCGTCGCCCGCCTCGACCGGATGACCGCGGCCCTCGCCGCGCCCGCACCGGCCACCGTCGCGATCTACTCGCGGCCCGAACCCGACTACCGCCGCCAGCGCACCACCGAGTCGTTCTGCACGGACGTCCGCAAACTGATCGGCGACATCGAGGCCGGTGAGGCCTTCCAGGTGGTGCTCTCGCAGCGCTTCGAGATCGACTGCGACGCAGAGCCGATCGACGTCTACCGGATGCTCCGCGCGTCCAACCCCAGCCCGTACATGTTTCTGCTCCACATCCCCGGCCCGGACGGTGAGACGGCCTTCTCGATCGTCGGATCGAGCCCGGAGGCGCTCGTGACGGTTTCGGACGGGGTGGCCACCACCCATCCCATCGCAGGGACCCGGTGGCGCGGCGCGAACGAGGAGGAGGACATCCTGCTCGAGAAGGACCTCGTCCACGACGAGAAGGAGAACGCCGAGCACCTCATGCTCGTCGATCTCGGCCGCAACGACCTCGGCCGGGTGTGCACGCCGGGCACCGTCGAGGTGCACGACTACCGCCACATCGAGCGGTACAGCCACGTGATGCACCTCGTCTCCACGGTCACCGGGCGACTCGCGGAGGGCAAGCACGCCCTCGACGCCGTCACGGCGTGTTTCCCCGCCGGGACCCTGTCGGGGGCGCCGAAGGTGCGCGCGATGGAACTGATCGAGGAACTCGAACCCACCCGCCGCGGCATCTACGGCGGCATCGTCGGCTATCTCGATTTCGCGGGCGACGCCGACACCGCCATCGCGATCCGCTCCGCGCTCGTCAAGGACGGCGTCGCCTACGTGCAGGCGGGTGCCGGCATCGTCGCCGACTCCGATCCGGAGGCCGAGGACACCGAGGCCCGCAACAAGGCCATGTCCGCCCTCGCCGCAGTGGCCGCCGCGTCCACCCTCACCACCTACGGCGGTGACGCACGGTGACCGCGGAGACGCCGGACGCCGGCCCCACCACCGGACGCCGGCGCCGGCCGACCGTGATCGCCGCCCTGCTGCTCGGGGTCGGTGCGGCCCTGTTGTGGGCATCGAGCCGGATGACGTGGGTCACCGCGGTCTCGTCCGACGGACTCGGGATCGACCGCGTCGACGACCTCGAGGGTGGCCGCTGGGCGGCGGCACTGACCCCGCTCGCTCTCGTGCTGCTCGCGGCGGTCGCCGCCGTCTTCGCGGTGCGCGGACTCGCGCTGCGTCTCGTCTCGCTCGTGGTCGCGGCCGTCGCCGTCGCCGCCGCGATCCCCGCCGTCCGGTTGCTCACCGGCGACGCAGACCCCGAGACCGCGGCCGGTGTGGCCGCGCTGCCCGACCGCGCGACCGTGACCGCCGTCGAGACCTATCCGTTGCCCGCCGTCCTTGCGATCGTCGGCGCCGTCGCGGCCCTCGCCGCGGCGGTGACGCTGTGGCGCACCCCGCGCGAGGCGGCCGGACTGTCGTCGAAGTACGACGCCCCGGCAGCACGTCGCGAGGCGGCCGCCCGGCGCGCCGAGAACGATGAACCCCTGTCCGAACGCGGTCTGTGGGACGCACTGGACGCAGGTGAGGATCCCACCGACGACGGTGGCGAGGGTGATACGGGCACCCGCCGGTGACCGCTGTAAACCACTTCACTACTCTTCTAGACAGATCCGATGAGCTTGATCACATCGGGATTGAGCAGGGTGGGAAAGGACTCGAGCCACGATGACAGTTCTCGATTCGATTCTCGAAGGAGTGCGAGCAGACGTCGCCGCCCGTGAGGCGGCCCTCGATCTCGCGTCCGTCAAGGCTGCCGCCGCAGCCGCGCCCCCACCGATCGACGCCAAGGCCGCGCTGCGCGAACCGGGCATCGCGGTCATCGCCGAAGTGAAGCGTGCCAGCCCCTCGAAGGGTGCTCTCGCCGACATCGCCGATCCCGCCGAACTCGCAGCAGCGTACGAGTCCGGAGGCGCTCGCGCCATCAGCGTTCTCACCGAGGAACGCCGATTCCACGGCAGCCTCGCCGACCTCGACGCCGTCCGTCGCGCTGTCCGTATTCCCGTACTGCGCAAGGATTTCGTGGTCGGTCCCTACCAGATCCACGAGGCGCGGGCACACGGCGCCGACATCGTGCTCCTCATCGTCGCGGCCCTCGAGCAGACCGTCCTGACGGCGCTGATCGACCGCGTCGAGTCGCTCGGCATGACCGCGCTGGTCGAGGCGCACACCGAGGAGGAGGCCGACCGTGCCCTCGAGGCCGGCGCCACCGTCATCGGCATCAACGCCCGCAACCTCAAGACCCTCGAGGTCGACAAGACGACCTTCTCGCGCATCGCGCCGGGCCTGCCCAGCAACGTGCTCAAGATCGCCGAATCCGGTGTCCGCGGCCCGGCCGATCTGCTCGCGTACGCGGGTGCCGGCGCCGACGCGGTGCTCGTCGGAGAGGGACTGGTCACCAGTGGGGATCCGCGCCAGGCAGTCGCCGAACTGGTGACGGTGGGCACGCATCCGTCGTGCCCCAAGCCCGCACGCTGACTGTCCCGGCCGGTCCGGACCCCCACGTGATCCGCATCGCGTGGTGGGGCAGACTGGACGCGTGACTGCAGACGATTCCGCACTTTCCGCCAAAGGCCGAGGGCTTCCCTCGATGAGCGAAGCCCTCGCCACTCCGACCGCGCACGAACCCGACGTCCGCGGCCATTTCGGAGTCTTCGGTGGCCGCTATGTGCCCGAGGCGCTCATGGCGGTGATCGAGGAGGTCACCGCTGCCTACGAGAAGGAACGCGTCGATCCGGACTTCCTCGCGGAACTCGACCGCCTGCAGCGCGACTACACCGGCCGCCCGTCCCCGGTCTACGAGGCCACCCGCCTGAGCGAACACGCCGGCGGAGCGCGCATCTTCCTCAAGCGCGAGGATCTCAACCACACCGGCTCGCACAAGATCAACAACGTGCTCGGGCAGGTGCTGCTCGCCAAGCGCATGGGCAAGACCCGCGTGATCGCCGAGACCGGCGCCGGCCAGCACGGCGTCGCCACCGCCACCGCATGCGCGCTGCTCGGTCTCGAATGCCGCGTCTACATGGGCGAGGTCGACACCGAACGGCAGGCCCTCAACGTCGCGCGCATGCGTCTGCTCGGCTCCGAGGTCATCGCCGCCAAGACCGGCTCGCGCACCCTCAAGGACGCGATCAACGAGGCGATGCGCGACTGGGTCACCAACGCCGACAACACCTACTACTGCTTCGGCACCGCCGCCGGCCCGCACCCCTTCCCGGCGATGGTCCGCGACTTCCAGCGCATCATCGGCCTCGAGGCCCGCGCACAGATCCGCGAACTCACCGGTCGCCTGCCCGACGCCGTCGTCGCCTGCGTCGGCGGCGGATCGAACGCGATCGGCATCTTCCACCCGTTCATCGACGACCCGTCCGTCAAGCTCGTCGGCTGCGAGGCCGGGGGGGACGGGGTGGAGACCGGACGGCACGCCGCCACCATCGGCGGCGGCACTCACGGTGCCCTGCACGGCGCGTTCTCGTACCTGTTGCAGAACGAGGACGGCCAGACCATCGAATCGCATTCGATCTCCGCCGGGCTCGACTATCCCGGCGTCGGCCCCGAACACGCCTGGCTCGCCGACACCGGCCGGGCCGAGTACCGCGCCGTCACCGACAGTGAGGCCATGGAGGCCTTCGCGTTGTTGTGCCGCACCGAGGGCATCATCCCCGCTATCGAGTCGGCCCACGCCGTCGCCGGTGCCGTCGAGCTCGGCCCCGAACTCGGCAAGGGCGCCATCGTCCTGGTCAACCTCTCCGGCCGCGGGGACAAGGACGTCGACACCGCCGCCAAGTGGTTCGGTTACCTGCCGACCGACGAGTCCGCCGACCGGACCGGCCCCGAAGGAGCAGCCCAGTGAGCGCCCCGCACGAACGCCTGACCGAGATCTTCGCGACCTGCCGCGCCGAGAACCGCGCCGCACTGGTCGGTTACCTGCCGGTCGGCTATCCCACCGTCGAGCGCTCCGTCGAGGCGATGAAGACGCTCGTCGAGGGCGGCTGCGATCTCATCGAGGTCGGCATCCCGTACAGCGACCCGGTCATGGACGGCACCACCATCCAGAACGCGGCGTTCGAAGCGATCGCCAACGGCGTCCGGGTCCGCGACGTCTTCCCGGCCGTCGAGGCGATCACCGCCGCCGGCGGCGCCGCGGTCGTGATGACCTACTGGAACCTCGTGCTCAAGTACGGCGTCGAGAACTTCGCGCGCGACCTCGCGGCCGCGGGTGGACTCGGCATCATCACGCCCGACCTCGTCCCGGACGAGGCGGAAGAATGGATCGCCGCGGCCGACAAGTACGGACTCGGCAGGATCTTCCTGGTCGCACCGTCGTCGACCAACGAGCGCCTCGCGACCACCCTCGACAAGTGCCGCGGCTTCGTCTACGCCACCTCGACCATGGGTGTCACCGGCGCCCGCGACAGCGTCGACAACCGCGCGCCGGAGATCGTCGCCCGGGTGCGCACGCACTCCGACATCCCGGTCGGTGTCGGTCTCGGTGTGCGCAACGGTGCCCAGGCCGCGGAGATCGCGGGCTACGCCGACGGCGTGATCGTCGGTTCGGCGCTGGTCTCCGCCGTCGCCGAAGGGCCCGACGCGTTGCTCGCACTGACTCGGGATCTCGCGAAGGGCGTTCGCTCCGCTAACGTGCACTCGTGACATCCACTGCGTCTGTTCTGGCCTATCTGCCGAGTCCGCCGCAGGGCGTCTGGTATCTCGGACCGTTCGCCCTCCGCGCCTACGCCCTGTGCATCATCGTCGGGATCGTCGTGGCGATCTGGTGGGGCGACCGCCGCTGGGTCGCGCGCGGCGGACAGGCCGGCACCGTCCTCGACATCGCCGTGTGGGCGGTGCCCTTCGGTCTGATCGGTGGGCGGCTCTACCACGTGGCCACCGACTGGCAGAAGTACTTCGGAGACGGCAACGACCCGGTCGACGCCCTGAAGATCTGGGAGGGCGGCCTCGGCATCTGGGGTGCGGTCGCTTTCGGTGCGCTCGGTGCGTGGATCGGGTGCCGTCGGCGGGGGATCCCGCTGCCGGCCTTCGGGGACGCCCTCGCCCCGGCGATCCTGCTGGCGCAGGCCATCGGACGCCTCGGCAACTGGTTCAACCAGGAACTCTACGGTCGCGAGACCACGGTGGCGTGGGGACTCGAGATCTACGAACGGCGCAACGACGCAGGGCAGGTCGCGCCCGGGCTGGTCGACGGCGTGTCCACCGGCGAGGTGGCCTTCGTCGTGCACCCGACCTTCCTCTACGAGCTGCTGTGGAACCTCGCCGTCGTGCTGCTGTTGGTGTTCGTCGACCGAAAGTTCACGATCGGTCACGGACGCCTGTTCGCCCTCTACGTCGCCGGGTACTGCGCGGGCCGGTTCTGGATCGAGCTGATGCGCACCGATGCGGCGACCCAGATCGCCGGTATCCGGATCAACTCGTTCACCTCGGGCATCGTATTCGTGCTCGCGGTCGCCTACTTCGTCCTCGCACGTAAGGGCCGCGAGGACCCTGCGACGCTGAATCCGGTCGCCGGGAACGCGGACGCAGAGCCGGCCGCACAGGACGAGGGCGGGGCGGCCGCAGACGAGGCCGCGCCCACTTCGGAGTCGGCGGATGCGGAGTCGGACAGCTCGTCGTCCGCCGCCGGTAGAGTCGACGAAGCGACGTCCGGAGACAGCAAAGGGGATCACTCGTGACCAGACAGGACCCGGAAGCTTCGGGAGCATCCGATTCGGAGCCTGCCAAGCCGGAGCCCGACACGACGGAGCCTGCCAAGCCCGACCTGACCAAGCGGAGCGAGTCCGCCTCCGGCGCCGACACGCCGGAGCGGTCCTCGGAGAGCGAGCACACCCCGCCGCCCGATCTCGGACGCGCGTTCGACTACGACGCCACCGCGCAGGCCTCGTTGTCCGCTCAACCGCCCACACTCGACTCCCTCGGTGGCGCCACCGGCACTCCGGGACCGGGATGGGACACCTACTCGGGTGTCGGCAACGGACCGGGCTGGGGGACCACGCCCAGCTACCCGCCGCCGGCCGAGCACGAGTCCGACTATCCGTCCCCGGGCGACTACCCCTACGGCGAGCATCAGGGCCGGCCCGAGACCGGCACCGGACCGGTCTACGGGACACCCGACCCGCACTACCCGATCGGGTCCCCGCAGCAGGACCCGTCGCAGGGCCGGTACACCGGTCCGCAGGGAACGCAGCAGCCGGGTTACGGTCCGCCTCCGCAGGGCGGGCAGGGTTACGGTCCGTCTCCGCAGGGCGGGCAGGGTTACGGTCCGCCTCCGCAGAGCGGACAGGGATACGGTCCGCCGCCCGGCTACGGGGTGATGCCCGCCTACGGCTACCCCGACCCGTCGAACCCGTACGGTCACGACGCCGCAGCGCCCTTCGGACGCGATCCCTACACCGGCGAGCCGTACTCCGACAAGAGCAAGGTCACCGCAGGTGTGCTGGGGATCCTGCTCGGCGCCTTCGGTGCCGGACGCTTCTACCTCGACCAGCCGGGCACGGCGGTCGCGCAGATCGCCGTCACCTGGCTCACCTGCGGTATCGGGGGCATCTGGCCGCTGATCGACGGCATCCTCATGCTCACCGGCAAGGTCCGCGACAAGAACGGACGCCAGCTCCGTCCGTGACATCCCGACGACTCCGTCGCCTGTGACATCCCGACGTCTCCGTCCCATCGGCACCCCGGCGACACGCACCGGGGTGCTGGGATGGAGGGTCGCAGGCTCGGAGGCTAGGCTCGAAGCGTGACCCGACGCACCAAGATCGTTTGCACTATGGGGCCGGCCACCGCCGACCCCGATGTCCTGCGGAATCTCGTCGACGCCGGAATGGACGTCGCCCGCCTGAATTTCAGCCACGGTGAACACGCCGACCACGAGGGCCACTACAACCGGGTCCGCGCTGCGTCGGAGGCCTCCGGGCACGCCGTCGGTATCCTCGCCGATCTCCAGGGGCCGAAGATCCGGCTCGGACGATTCGCCGAGGACCGCACCGTGTGGGAACACGGTGAAGTGGTCCGCATCACCGTCGACGACGTGGTCGGAGACCACGACCGCGTCTCGACCACCTACAAGGAACTCGCTCAGGACGCCGTCGCCGGCGACCGGTTGCTCGTCGACGACGGCAAGGTCGGTCTCGTCGTCGAGGCGGTCGAGGGCAACGACGTCGTCTGCCGCGTCATCGAGGGCGGACCCGTCAGCAACAACAAGGGTGTCTCCCTGCCGGGGATGAACGTCTCCGTTCCGGCCATGTCGGAGAAGGACATCGAGGATCTCGAGTTCGCACTGCGCCTCGGTGTCGACTTCATCGCCCTGTCGTTCGTGCGGTCGCCGGCCGACGTCGAACTCGTTCACGAGGTCATGGACCGCGTCGGGCGGCACGTGCCGGTGATCGCCAAGCTCGAGAAGCCCGAGGCCGTCGAGAATCTCGAGGCCGTGGTCCTCGCCTTCGACGCGGTCATGGTGGCGCGCGGCGACCTCGGCGTCGAACTTCCGCTCGAGCAAGTACCGCTCGTGCAGAAGCGCGCGATCCAGATAGCACGTGAGAACGCCAAGCCCGTCATCGTCGCGACGCAGATGCTCGAATCGATGATCGAGAACTCGCGTCCCACTCGCGCCGAGGCCTCCGACGTGGCCAACGCCGTGCTCGACGGCACCGACGCCGTGATGCTCTCGGGTGAGACCTCCGTCGGCAAGTTCCCCGTCGAAACGGTCCGCACGATGGCGCGCATTATTGCCGCCGTCGAGTCGGATTCGACGGAAGTGCCTGCGCTGACGCACGTTCCGCGCACCAAGCGCGGTGTCATCTCGTACGCCGCCCGCGACATCGGCGAGCGTCTCGACGCCAAGGCGCTCGTCGCGTTCACCCAGTCGGGCGACACCGTGCGACGACTCGCGCGGTTGCACACCCCGCTGCCGCTGCTCGCGTTCACGCCCGTCCCGCACATCCGCAACCAGCTGGCGCTGACGTGGGGCACCGAGACCTTCTCGGTCGAGCCGGTCGACACCACCGACCAGATGGTCGAACAGGTCGACGCGGCGTTGCTGTCGCTGGGCCGGTACCAGCGCGGCGACCTCGTGGTGATCGTCGCCGGAGCGCCTCCGGGACGCTCGGGTTCGACCAACCTCATCCACGTGCACCGGTTGGGTGAGAAAGACACCCGGTGACACTGTCGGACACAACGGATCTCGACGTTCTCCTCGGCCTCCTCGATCTGGAGCAGGTCGAGGAGAACGTCTTCCGTGGTGGTCATCCCGAGCAGGTCGGCAGCCGCACCTTCGGCGGTCAGCTCGTCGCGCAGGCGCTCATTGCGGCCGGACGCACCGTGGGTGATCGTCCTGTGCACGCGATCAACGCCCATTTCATCCGGGGCGGCGACGTCAAGCGGCCCATCGACTACCACGTCGTCACCCACCGGGACGGCCGCGACTTCGCGAACCGGATGGTCACCGCCTACCAGGACGACCAGGAACTGTTCGTCATGCTCGCCGCCTTCCAGCGGTGGGGCAAAGGCCTCGAACACTCGGTGACCGTTCCCGATGTTCCCCTGCCCGAAGCGCTTCCGCCGATCGGCGAACGCCTGCGCGGCTTCGAGGAGCAGTTGCCGCATTTCGTCGGCGCGCTCAAGCCGATCGACATGCGGTACGCCAACGACCCCGCCTGGGTGTTGCGGGGAACGGGGGAGAAGCTCGGCCACAACCGCGTGTGGATGCGCGCCGACGGGCAACTGCCCGACGATCCGCTGCTCCACGTCGCCACGCTGGCCTACGCGTCCGACACGACCGTCCTCGATTCGATCCTCACCACGCACGGCCTGTCGTGGGGACTCGACCGGATCGTGGCGGCGACGGTCAACCATTCGATCTGGTTCCACCGTCCGCTCCGCTTCGACGAATGGCACCTGTACGCCACGGAATCCCCGGTAGCGGCCGGTTCCCGTGGTATGGCGACGGGACGCTACTTCACCATCGAGGGCGAACTCGTCGCGACCGTCGTGCAGGAAGGGCTCATCCGTCACTTCCCGCCGCGTCGTCCGTCGGGGAGCTGATCGGCCGATCGGTCGAGGGCGGCCGACAGCGCGCGCATGCCCTCCACGATCCGCGCCAGGTTCTCGGATCCGGTCTCCTCGCACAGTGCCCGCGCGGCGTCGGCGTGAGCGGGGCCGATGGCACGGATCGCGTCGTGACCGGCCGGTGTCATCGCGACGAGCTTGGCGCGACGGTGCGCCGGATTGGGCCGGTACTCCGCCAGGCCCTTGTCGACGAGGAGATCGGCGATGCGCTGCACGCTCTGCCGGGTGATGCCCATCTCGCGGGCGATCGCGGACACCGGCAGCGGAGCGGAGGAGACCGCGCCGAGGACCTGCCACCAGGCCGCGGTCAGGCCCACCGGACGCGCCAGGGTCTCGGCCAGCGCGAAAAACTGGCCGTTGAGCCGGAAGGCCGTCAGTGCGGCCGCGCTGAGCAGTTCGGCCTCCGCCGGGTGCTGCTCGGCCGCGTTCTGCTCCGTCACGAGCCGGAGGACATGAGCTCGTAGTAGCCGCGCGGGTCGCGCTCGCCGTAGAGGGCGTACCAAGCGTCGAGGACGCGCGGTTCGTACATGTCGAGCCGGGTGAAGATCGCGCGGGCGAAGTCGACCGGGGCGATGCCGCTCGCGGTGATGAGATCGCCGTCCGTGACCGCGGGTTCGTCCCGGTACAGATCGGCGCCACCGTATCCGACGCTCTGCAGGAATTCTGGAGCGTTGCTCGTGTGCGGCCGCTCGTCGAGCAGGCCGGCAGCCGCGAGCGCTCCGGTCGCGCCACAGATCGCGGCCACCGGAACGCCGGCGTCGAGGAATTGCCGGGTCTTGTCGACGAACGGGGCGTAGGCGTCGGTCGGCCAGATGTCGTTGCCCGCGAGGATCAGCATCGCGCTGTCCTCCGGCGTGATGTCTGCGAGCACGGCGTCGGGAAGGATGCGGAGTCCGCCCTTGGTCGTGACCGGTTCCGTCGTGGCTCCGACGGTACGGACGCGGTACCGGCCGGGGCTGCGCTGCCATTCGGGATCTGCGATATGTGGCGTGACGTATCCGATCTCCCAGTCAGCCAGGGTGTCGTACACGGCGACGTGAACTGTTTCGGTCATGACAGTATGCTGACAAAACGACAGCCTACTGTCAATGGTGTCGCACTGCCGGTCGAGGATGATTTGCCGGGTGGTCCAGGCGGCGATTAGCCTTGATCAGGACCACGTCGTGGCGCCACTGTCGTCGAAGGTCGCACGCGACCTCATCGGAGGAGAACATGGGCAACACTCACGCGCAGACTGTGAGCACACGCGCTCGAAGCGCCGTGGCTCCTGCGTGTTGTCGTTGCCGCTGATCACCCCTGTCGGGGCTGCTCGCACTGCTCTCACGATTCCCCTGGGTCCGCTGTGACCGACGATCCGGCGGTGACCGGGAATTCCTCGCATCCGATGCGGTTCGAAAGGCACATCATGTCCGATTCGACAGTATTGCCCGTCATCGATCTGTCCGATCTCGACGGCGACGACACCACACGCAACGCCCTGCTCGATCGCCTCCGGGAGGCCACCCACGAGATCGGGTTCTTCCATCTCGCCGGTCACGGGATAGAGCCCGCGCTCGCCGACGGGCTCGTTGCGGCAGCACGCGAATTCTTCGCCCTCCCCGAGGCGGGCAAGCTCGCGATCGAGAACATCCGCTCGCCCCACTTCCGCGGCTACACCCGTGTCGGTGGCGAACGCACCCAGGGCTATGTCGACTGGCGCGAACAACTCGACATTGGCCCGGAACGCGATGCCGTCGCCGAGGTCGACCCCGACCGCCCCTGGGAGGTGCTGCACGGCCCCGATCTGTGGCCCGAGCAGGTCCCCCGACTACGCGAACTGGCCCTGCGGTGGATCGACGAGGCCGGCAACGTCGGACGCCGACTGCTCGGTGCATGGGCCGAATCCCTCGGTGCCCCCGCCGATCACTTCGAGGACGCCTTCGCCGATCCCGACCCGCTGCTGAAGATCGCGCGGTATCCCGGGCACGACCGCTCGGTCACCGATCAAGGGGTCGGCAGCCACAAGGACGTCGGCGCGCTGACGTTGCTGTATCCCGAACCCGGCAGCACCGGCTTCCAGGTCGAACGCGACGGACGTTGGGTCGACATCGACCCGCTCCCAGGGCATTTCATCGTCAACATCGGAGAACTCCTCGAGGTCGCCACCGGCGGTTACCTCCAGGCGACCGTCCATCGTGTGCTGCCGCCCCCGGCGGGTACCGACCGCGTGTCGCTGCCCTTCTTCCTCAATCCCGGTCTCGACCGCGAACTCCCGGCGGTGGAGTTGCCCGCAGATCTGGCCGCGGCCGCCCGCGGCGTCGGCCCCGACGCACACGGCGGCACGCTGCACGCCGTCTACGGCCTCAACGCACTCAAGTCCCGCCTGCGGGCACATCCGAACGTGGCGGAGCGTTTTCACGCGGATCTCCTCGCCCGCTTCGCCGCACCCCGATAATCGATCTGTCCGTCCCCGTATTTCCAACGTCCCCGCATTCCCAACGGAAGGTATCCACCCGATGTCACTGCGTCGTATCGTCGTCGCGTCCGCCGCGCTCACCCTCGCTGCGGGTCTCGCGGCCTGCTCGTCGTCCGAAGGTGACGACACCACCCTCCGGATCTCGGCGTCGTCCACCCCGCACGTCGAGATCCTCGACCAGATCGTGAGCACCGGGGCGCTGGGCGACTACAAGCTCGACATCGTCGAGATCACCGGGGAGGTCGATCCCAACGAACTGCTCGAGGCCGGTGACGTCGACGCGAACTTCTTCCAGCACGAGCCCTACCTGGCGGACTGGCAGAAGCAGAAGGGTATCGACGACCTCGTCGCCGTCGCCGACGTGCACCTCGAGCCCATCGGCCTCTACTCGAACAAGATCGCCTCGCTCGACGAGCTGAAGGACGGCGACACTGTCGCCGTGCCGCGCGACACCACCAACTACGCCCGCGCGCTGTACCTGCTCGAATCGGCCGGTCTGCTCGAGATGGACGTGCCCTTCGAGGAGGCCGACCTGTCGGTGGTCACCGAATCGAACATCACCGCCAACCCGAAGAACCTGAACCTCGTCGGCATCGAGCGTCCGCAGCTCGCCCGTCAGCTCGACGACGCGCAGATCACCGCCGCCGTGATCAACTCCAATTACGCGCTCGAAGCCGGCCTGAACCCGGCCGAGGACGCCATCGTCACCGAAGAGGTCGAGAACAACCCCTTCTCCAACCTGCTCGTCGTGCGGGCCGAGAACGAGAACGACCCGGCAGTGACCGCGCTGGCCGAGGCCCTCGAGTCGCCCGAGACGGCTGCCTGGATCGAGGAGACCTACTCCGGCGCCGTGCTGCCGGTCCACTCGACGAACTGATGATCGTCGTCGAGAACCTCGTCAAGACCTTCCCCGGAGCCGGGCGCTCCGGGGAGGTCGCGGCGTTGCGAGGGGTGTCGCTCGAGATCCCCGACGGCGAGATCTACGGCATCGTCGGCCCGTCCGGATCCGGCAAGTCCACCCTTCTGCGCTGTCTGAACCTGCTCGAGCGGCCTACCTCGGGACGGATCCTGCTCGGCGGGGACGACCTGTCGACCCTGTCCGGCGCGGAACTGCGAGCGGCGCGTCGCCGGATCGGGACGGTCTTCCAGCAGTTCAACCTACTGCACTCGCGCACCGTGATCCGGAACGTCGAATTCCCGCTCGAAGTGGCGGGGATCGACAAGGAACAGCGCCGCAAGCGGGCGCTCGAGCTGCTCGATCTCGTCGGCCTGGCCGGCAAGGGGGAGAGCTATCCCTCGCAGCTGTCCGGTGGACAGCAGCAGCGCGTGGGCATCGCCCGCGCACTCGCCGTCGAACCCGAGGTACTGCTGTGCGACGAGGCCACGAGCGCCCTGGACCCGGACACCACCGATCAGGTCCTCGATCTCGTCGCCGAGGTGAACAGACGACTGGGCGTCACGGTCGTGGTGATCACCCACGAACTCGGGGTGCTGCGCCGGATCTGCAGCTCGGCAGCTCGGCTCGCCGCCGGGCAGGTGGTCGAGACGGGCCGGATCGTCGATCTCGTCGCCGATCCCGAGTCGGCGCTCGGGCATGCGCTCGTCCCGGTCGGCACCGACCCGTCGACGGGTTCGGGTGCCGACACGGCTCTGGTCACCGCGATCGGTGATGCCGCGCACGGACCGTGGCTCGCGGAGATGATCCGCGCGATCGACGCCGACATCGCTGTGGTCGGCGGCCGGGTCGAACAGGTCGGCAGCGTCACCGTGGGCCGGATGCGCCTTCGGTTCACGGCGGGTACCGATCGGGCACTCATCGAGGGGTTCGTGGCCGAACGCCCGTATCTGAGCCTGGCGTGGGGGACGGAAGCCGAATTGGAGGGACTCACGGAATGACGGTGCAGGCGCGATGAACAAACTGCAGTGGTACGACGCCTTCCCGGAGGTGTGGGAAGCCACCCTCGAGACGCTCTACATGGTTGCGGTGTCCTTCGTGCTCACCGTCGTCGGTGGTGTGCTGGTCGGAATCGTGTTGCAGTTGACGTCCCCGTCCGGACTGTGGCCGCGCAGGACGCTCAACACCGTCCTCGGCGTGATCGTCAACCTCTTCCGGTCGCTGCCCTTCCTCATCCTGCTGATCGCGCTGATCGGGTTCACCCGCTTCATCGTGGGTACCGCGATCGGGCCGACCGCGGCGATCGTGCCGTTGACCATCGGTGCCATCCCGTTCTTCGGCCGGATCGTCGAATCCGCTCTGCGGGAGGTGCCCCGGGGCCGGGTCGAGGCGGCCCAGGCGATGGGGGCCACCAACGGGCAGATCGTGCGCAAGGTGCTGCTGCCCGAAGCACTGTCCCCGCTGATCGCCGGTGCCACCCTCACCCTCGTGCTGCTGGTGGGATATTCGGCCATGGCCGGTGTCATCGGTGGTGGCGGTCTCGGCGACTTCGCGATCGTCTACGGCTACCAGCGGTTCAACACGCCGGTGCTGTTGCTCGCGGTGGTCGTCCTCATCGTGATGGTGCAGATCATGCAGTCGATCGGTGATCTCATGGTCCGCAGGCTCGCGCACCGGCGGTGACGCCCGAGAGCCGGGCGCACCACCGGTGCGTCCGGCTCAGCGGTCGAGCTTCGCGATCGCCTCGTCGACGAGCGGGACGTAGCGGTCGATCGACCACGGCACGGTGAGCGGATTGATCATCGACGATCCCGTGACGAACGGCTGTTCCTCCGGCGCGACGAGCGAGCCGCGCGCGATCGCCGGAATTTGCTGGTAGACGGCCTGCGATTCGATCTCCGCGCGGTTCGCCGGGTCGGAATAGAACGTGAAGATCAGATCCGAGTCCTTCAGCAGTCCTGCGTTCTCGAGCCCGATGACCGCCGAGTCGGTGCCCTCGGTCTCCTCGAGCGTCTCCGCGACCGGGTCGACCGTCAGCCCGAGTCCGCGGACCATCGCCACGCGCTGCTCGTCGGGCATGAACACGCCCAGCGTGCTGGGGCCGGTGTTGTAGATATACGAGAACGTCACCCCGGCGTATTCGGGATGCTCCGCCGCGGTGCGTTCGAAGGTGTCATCGATCCCCGTGATCAGATCCAGCGACTCGTCGTGCCTGCCGAGTGCGGTGCCGATGGTCTCGATCTGGTCCTGCCAGGTGATCGTCCAGGGCAGTTCGGGGTAGGCGACGGTCGGGGCGATCGCCGACAGCAGGTCGTACTGCTCCTGCGTGATGCCCGACCACGGCGCGAGGATGACGTCCGGGGCGAGTCGGGCGATCGCCTCGACGTCCACCTCGGCGCCACCGGTGAACTGCTCGGGCAGCGGCTCGCCGCGTTCGGTCAGTTCCTCGTGGATCCAGGGCAGATATCCGGTTTCGTCGCTGCCCCAGGGATATTCCTCCATCCCCACTGGGGTGACACCCAGTGCGATCGCCGTCTCGGCCGAACCCATCCCGAGCGTGACGACCCTTTCGGGCTGCGCGTCGATCTCGGCGGTGCCCAGTGCGTGCTCGATCGCGACGGGTTCGAAGTCGCCCGTCGGAGAACCGTTCGAGTTGTCGCCACTGCCGGACGAGCAGGCGGTGAGTGCGACGGCGGCGGCGAGCGCGACTACCGCGCGTGACCCGAGGCGGCGCGGGGACAGAAATTTCATGGATACCTCTCACTGATCGGACCGGTTCGAGAGGTGAGCCTAACCTTCTGAAGGGGATGACGGTTATCGGCAGATTTCCGGGCCGTCCGCAACTTCGTGATGTCCCACAAACAGATCACGAGACGGATGTCACATTTGATAGTATTCTGTTATCGAAACCGCTCACGTCCCGGGCGGGAAAGGGGACGGCCGCACTCGGCCACCGCGGGGGTTCGCTCATCACCGACGATTCGTCGACCGGGAACGATGAGTGGATGCGGGGGTACCGGATGCGTCGTTCCGGGGAGGAACGGAGATGCTCATGGTTGCATCCACGGATAAGAGGTCCGATTCGATGCCACGCTCGAACCGGCGGATTCTCGCGATCATCGCGCTCACGGGAATGCTCACGATCGGATTCCTGGCTGCGGTGTTCACCGCGTCGTATCTGATCGGTGCCGCATTCGCCATGCTCACCGGCGCATGCATCGTGCTGGCGCACCTGATGATCGCGCCCGCCTCGATCATCCACGACGACGAGACGGAGACGGCCATCCGTCCCGAGATCCGCGAGCGGTGGCATCCGCTCGGTAGCGAATCCTGAGCTCGTCCCGGCCCGCCGACGTCGCGGCGCCGCCGCGACACGCGGGTTCCCCGGACGGGCGGGTGTGCTCGGTTAGCATCTTGCCCGTGACCGACTCGCTGCGCATCCTCGTCTACAGCGACGATGCGACCGTGCGGCAACAGGTTCGTGATGCCCTCGGTGCCCGGCTGCACCCGGATCTGCCTCCACTCGACTACGTCGAGGTCGCGACACCGCCGGTCGTCGTCGAACGCATGCACGCCGGCGACATCGCCCTCGCCGTGCTCGACGGTGAGGCCGCCCCCGCGGGCGGCATGGGCCTCGCGAAACAACTCGAGGACGAACTCGACTCGTGCCCGCCGATCATCGTGTTGATCGCCCGGGCCGACGACGAATGGCTCGCCCGCTGGTCGGGCGCCGAGGTGGCGCTGCGTCATCCCGTCGACCCGATTCGGCTCGGCCGGCAGGTCCTCGCGCTGCTCACCCCTCGCTCCCGCCCCTCCTGACCCTTCCGACGCGCGACCGCCCGGCCGCGAACTCGTATGTGGGGCCGGAAAATCTACCCTCCTTCCCGTTGTCGAGCAGCCCGACACGCCGCCCCGAATCGAGGGCGTGAAATCGCGACAAGTCCGACGCGAACAGCACTAGTGTGTGCCGTGACTCACAACCCTGGGCCGGGACGGAACCGCCCGGTGCACGGCGGGGGTGGGTTCGCGGGCGACGAGCAGACCCGCGGCCGGATTCGCGCAAGCAACCGGAGGTCGCATGAACGCTTACGTACCGATCCTGGTACTCGGTGGCATCGCGCTTGCCTTCGCGGTCTTCTCCGTCGCGGTGGCGAGCCTCGCGGGCCCGAGCCGATACAACCGCGCCAAGCTCGATGCGTACGAGTGCGGCATCGACCCCACACCCCAGCCGGTGGGAGGTGGCCGCTTCCCGGTGAAGTACTACCTCACCGCGATGCTGTTCATCATCTTCGACATCGAGATCGTCTTCCTGTACCCGTGGGCGGTCCATTTCGACGCGCTCGGCGTCTTCGGTCTGGCGGCGATGGCGCTGTTCATGTTCAACGTCTTCGTCGCCTACGCCTACGAGTGGAAACGAGGAGGCCTGACATGGGACTGACGACCCGCGTGTACGACGGGATGTCCTGCCAGCGAAGGGGTTACGAGAGCGGACGACAAACGACCGGGCGTCCGGTCCGATTCCGGGGAAGGTGACGGGCGATGGGCATCGAGGAGAAGGTCCCCAGCGGTTTTCTGCTCAGCACCGTCGAGACCCTGGCCGGTTTCGCGCGCAAGGGCTCCTTGTGGCCGGCGTCCTTCGGGCTCGCGTGCTGCGCCATCGAGATGATGGCCACCGCCGGTGGCCGCTACGACATCGCCCGCTTCGGTATGGAGGCCTTCCGGGCCTCCCCGCGACAGGCCGACGTCATGATCGTCGCCGGCCGAGTCAGCCAGAAGATGGCTCCCGCCCTGCGCCGCGTCTACGACCAGATGGTCGAACCGAAGTGGGTGCTCGCGATGGGCGTGTGCGCCTCGTCGGGCGGCATGTTCAACAACTACGCGATCGTTCAGGGGGTCGACCACGTCGTCCCCGTCGACATCTACCTTCCGGGCTGCCCGCCCCGGCCCGAGATGCTCCTGCACGCCATCCTCATGCTGCACGAGAAGATCGCGCAGATGCCACTGGGTGTGAACCGGGCCGAGGCGATCCGCGCCGCCGAGGAAGCGGCCCTGGCCCAACGTCCCCTCATCGAACTGACGGTGCCGCCGCGATGACCGATCTCGAACGGACAGGATCCGACCACGACGACCGCGCCGACGAGGTGATCGCCGTCCGACGCGGCATGTTCGGGGTGCGTGGATCCGGTGACACCAGCGGCTACGGCCGCCTCGTGCGCCGGGTGACGCTGCCCGGCAGCACCGAGCGACCCTACGGCGGGTACCTCGACGACCTCGTCGACACGCTCGAGGACGTCCTCGACGAGCGATCCGGCGACACCGGCGTCGGCTATGCCCAGGCGGTCGAGAAGGTCGTCGCGCACCGCCACCAGCTGACCGTCTTCGTCCGCCGCGAACATCTGCCGCTCGTGGCCCGCACCCTGCGCGACCATGCGGACCTCCGCTTCGAGCTGTGCCTCGGGGTCAGCGGGGTGCATTACCCGCAGGAGACGGGCCGCGAACTGCACGCGGTGTATCCGCTCGTCTCGATCACCCACAACCGTCGGATACGGCTCGAGGTCGCGATCCCCGACAGCGACCCGTACGTCCCCTCGCTCTACCGCACCTACCCGACGAACGACTGGCACGAGCGCGAGACCTACGACTTCTTCGGAATCGTCTTCGACGGGCACCCCGCGCTCACCCGCATCGAGATGCCCGACGACTGGCACGGACATCCCCAACGCAAGGACTACCCTCTCGGCGGCATCCCGGTGGAATACAAGGGCGCCCGGATCCCGCCACCCGACGAACGGAGGGCGTACACGTGACGAGCGAACCCGCGACCGAGACCGTCTTCGACGCCGTCGGACGCGACTGGGACGGCATCACCGCTGCCGTACGCGACAGCGGCGAGGACCACATCGTCGTCAACATGGGCCCCCAGCACCCATCCACCCACGGAGTGTTGCGCCTGATCCTCGAGATCGACGGCGAGACCGTCACGGAGGCCCGATGTGGAATCGGCTATCTGCACACCGGAATCGAGAAAAACCTCGAATTCCGCAACTGGACGCAGGGCGTCACCTTCGTCACTCGCATGGACTACCTCGCCCCGTTCCACAACGAGACGGCCTACTGCCTCGGCGTCGAGAAGCTGCTCGGCATCGAGGATCTCGTCCCCGAACGCGCGCAGGTCGTGCGAGTGATGCTCATGGAACTCAACCGCATCTCCTCGCACCTGGTGGCGCTGGCCACCGGTGGCATGGAACTCGGCGCGACCACCCCGATGCTGTTCGGTTTCCGCGAACGCGAACTGATCCTCGACGTCTTCGAGACGATCACCGGACTGCGGATGAACCACTCCTACATCCGGCCCGGCGGACTGTCCCAGGACTTGCCCGACGAAGCCGTGCCGATGATCCGCGACCTGCTCGCCCTCCTACCCGGCCGGCTCGCCGATCTCGAAGCCCTGTTCACCGACAACCCCATCTTCATCTCCCGCACCCGCGACATCGGCTGCCTCGACCTCACCGGCTGCATGGCCCTCGGGATCACCGGACCGATCCTACGGTCCACCGGACTGCCCTACGACCTGCGCCGCGCCGAACCCTACTGCGGCTACGAGACCTACGAGTTCGACGTCGTCACCGCAGAGGGATCCGACTGCTACGCGCGCTATCTCGTCCGGATCGGGGAGATGCACGAATCGTTGAAGATCGTCGAACAGTGCCTCGACCGGCTCCGCCCCGGACCGGTGATGGTCCAGGACGGCAAGATCGCCTGGCCGTCGGAACTGCAGCTCGGACCGGACGGACTCGGCAACTCGCCCGACCACATCCGGCACATCATGGGCGAGTCGATGGAGGGTCTGATCCACCACTTCAAGCTCGTCACCGAAGGCATACGTGTCCCCGCGGGACAGGTCTACATCGGCGTCGAATCGCCACGCGGCGAACTCGGCGTCCACATGGTCAGCGACGGCGGCACACGCCCGTACCGCGTGCATTACCGCGACCCGTCGTTCACGAATCTGCAGGCCGTCGCGGCGATGTGCGAGGGCGGCATGGTCTCCGACGTGATCGCTGCCGTCGCCAGCATCGACCCGGTGATGGGGGGAGTGGACCGATGAACACCGAATTCGTGCGGGCTGCGGGCGCGGAGACCACCGGCACCGCGGCCACGAGCGAGACCACCGCCGCCGTGCCGATGACCGAACCGGCCGGACGCGAACCCGTCCTCGTGCCGCTCGGGCCGCGACCCGACGAGGACACCTATCTCACCCCACCTGACGCACCGCGCCGCTATCCCGACGACGCGCGCGCCCGCCTCGACGCCGACGCCGACCGGATCATCGCGCGCTACCCGCAGCCACGATCAGCGCTGCTGCCGCTGCTGCACCTCGTGCAGGCGGAGGACGGTTACATCACGCCGGCCGGCATCGAGTTCTGCGCCCGGCGGCTCGGACTCACCGGCGCCGAGGTCGCCGCCGTCTCCACCTTCTACACCATGTACCGCCGCTCGCCGACCGGCCGCCACCACGTCGGAGTGTGCACGAACGCGTTGTGCGCGACGATGGGCGGCGACGAGATCTTCTCCGCGCTGTGCACCCGGCTCGGCATCGGACACGACGAGACCACCGCCGACGGCGCGATCACCCTCGAGCACATCGCATGCAACGCGGCGTGCGACTACGCCCCGGTGATGACCGTCGACTGGGAACTGTTCGACAACCGCACTATCGACTCCGCGATCGAACTCGTCGACGACCTGCTCGCCGGCGGCACCCCCGCACCGACGCGCGGCGCCCCGCTGCGCAGCTTCCGCGACACCGCACGCCTGCTCGCGGGGATCCCCGACGACCGGCCCGGTGCGCTCGAGGCCGCCGGTACCGCCGGGCCGGCCTCCCTCGCCGGGCTCGAGGTCGCCCGCAAGCACGACATGCGGGCACCCGAACCGCCGGAGAATGACGAGGCCGTCGTCGCCGTCGCGAAATCACCGACAGGTCTGACCCCCGTACTCACCCGTTATTGGGCCGAGGAACAGGCGTGGACCCTCGACGCCTACCGGCGGCACGGTGGATACGAAGCCCTGCCCATCGCGCTCGGCATGGACCCGGATGCGGTCATCGCCGCAGTCAAGGATTCCGGGATCCGCGGTCGCGGCGGCGCCGGATTCTCCACGGGCACCAAGTGGTCGTTCATCCCGCAGGGCGACGACAAGCCGCACTATCTCGTCGTCAACGCCGACGAATCCGAACCGGGCACCTGCAAGGACATCCCGTTCATGCTGGCCACCCCGCATGCCCTCGTCGAAGGCGTGATCATCGCCGCCTACGCGATCCGCGCCCGGCACGCGTTCGTCTATCTCCGCGGCGAAGCCGTCCCGGTGCTGCGGCGCCTGCACGCGGCGGTCGCCGAGGCCTACGAGGCCGGTTATCTCGGACGCGACATCCTCGGCTCCGGATACGACCTCGAACTCGTCGTCCACGCCGGTGCGGGCGCATACATCTGCGGTGAGGAGACGGCGCTGCTCGACTCCCTCGAGGGCCGCCGCGGCCAACCACGCCTGCGCCCGCCCTTTCCCGCCGTCGCCGGCCTGTACGCATGCCCGACCGTCGTCAACAACGTCGAATCCATCGCGAACGTCCCGCTCGTCATCCGCAACGGTGTGGACTGGTACCGCTCGATGGGCACCGAGAAATCACCGGGATTCGCGATGTTCTCGCTGTCCGGGCACGTCACCACCCCCGGCCAGTACGAGGCCCCGCTCGGCATCACCCTGCGCGAGCTGCTCGGCTACGCCGGAGGTGTGCGCGCCGGCCACCGGCTCAAGTTCTGGACACCCGGCGGTTCGTCGACCCCGATCTTCACCGACGAACACCTCGACGTCCCCCTGGACTACGAGAACGTCGCCGCCGCCGGGTCGATGCTCGGGACCCGGGCCCTGCAGATCTTCGACGAGACCACCTGCGTCGTCCGCACGGTGCTGCGCTGGACCGAGTTCTACGCGCACGAATCGTGCGGCAAGTGCACCCCCTGCCGCGAGGGCACCTGGTGGCTCGTGCAGATCCTCGAGCGGCTCGAACACGGCCGGGGCGCCGAAGCCGACCTGGAGAAGCTGCTCGACATCTCCGACAACATCCTCGGCCGGGCGTTCTGCGCGCTCGGGGACGGCGCGACCAGCCCGATCACGTCGTCGCTGAAGTACTTCCGCGACGAATACGTCGCCCACTTCGAGCACGGCGGCTGCCCGTTCGACCCGCACCTGTCGACGCTCGCCGCCGACGCCCCCGCGGAAGGAGGCGAGCGATGACCGCAGTGTCCGGTGCCGGTGCGGAGAAGTCCGAGACCACCGACCTCGTGAACGTCACCATCGACGACACCGAGATCGCCGTGCCCAAGGGCACTCTCGTGATCCGCGCCGCCGAACTGATCGGGGTCCAGATCCCGCGGTTCTGCGACCACCCGCTGCTCGAACCGGTCGGTGCGTGCCGCCAGTGCCTCGTCGAGGTCGAGGGCCAGCGCAAACCGCTCGCCTCGTGCACCTCCGTGGTCACCGACGGGATGGTCGTGCGCACCCAGTTCACCTCACCGGTGGCCGACAAGGCCCAGCGCGGCGTGATGGAACTGCTGCTCATCAACCATCCGCTCGACTGTCCGGTATGCGACAAGGGCGGCGAGTGCCCGCTGCAGAACCAGGCGATGTCCAACGGACGCGCCGAGTCCCGCTTCGAGGACACCAAACGCACCTACCCGAAACCCATCGCGATCTCCTCGCAGGTGCTCCTCGACCGCGAACGGTGCGTGCTGTGCGCGCGGTGCACCCGCTTCGCCGACCAGATCGCGGGCGACCGGTTCGTCGACATGCTCGACCGCGGGGCGCTGCAGCAGGTCGGTATCTACACCGAGGAACCGTTCGAGTCGTACTTCTCCGGCAACACTGTCCAGATCTGTCCGGTCGGCGCGCTCACCGGCGCCGCCTACCGGTTTCGCGCCCGCCCGTTCGATCTGGTCTCCACGCCGAGTGTGTGCGAACACTGCGCGAGCGGCTGCGCCCAGCGCACCGACCATCGTCGCGGTGCCGTGCTGCGCCGACTCGCCGGGGACGACCCCGAGGTCAACGAGGAATGGAACTGCGACAAGGGACGCTGGGCGTTCACCTACGCTACCGCCGACGATTGCCTCACGACACCGCTCGTCCGCGACGATACCGGAGCGCTCGTCCCCGCCTCGTGGATCGAGGCGCTCGGCGTCGCCGCCCGCGGGCTCGCGGCGGCGCGCGGTAGGGCCGGGGTGCTCACCGGTGGCCGGCTCACCGTCGAGGACGCCTACGCGTACGCGAAGTTCGCGCGAACGGCGCTCGGCACCAACGACATCGACTTCCGCAGTCGAGCCCTGTCGGGGGAGGAGACGGACTTCCTCGCCTCGCGGGTCGCCGGGCGGCGCCTCGACGTCACCTACCGCGACCTCGACCGCGCGCCGGCGGTGCTCCTCGTCGGATTCGAGCCGGAGGAGGAGTCGCCGATCGTCTTCCTGCGGCTGCGCAAGGCGGTCCGGCGGAACAGGCTGCAGGTCTTCACGATCGCACCGTTCGCCTCGCGCGGTGTCCACAAGCTGTCGGGCCGGGTCGAACAGTGCGTCCCGGGCGACGAGGCACGCGCGCTCGACGCGATCCGCACCGGCGCATCCGCCGATGCCGCGGCGGCGCTCGGGACTCCCGGTGCGATCGTGCTGGTGGGGGAGCGGGCCGCAGCATCGCCCGGCACGCTGTCCGCCGCTGCGGCCCTCGCCGACGAGACCGGAGCCCGCCTCGCGTGGATCCCGCGCCGCGCCGGTGATCGCGGAGCACTCGAAGCCGGCGCCTTCCCGACACTTCTCCCCGGCGGTCGCCCGATCGGCGACCCGCAGGCCCGGCGCGACATCGAGTCGGCGTGGGGTCTACCGGCCGACACCCTGCCGTCGGAGCCGGGCCGCGACACCGACGCCATCCTCGCCGCGGCCGCCGAAGGTGATGTGGCTGCGCTCGTGGTCGCCGGCGTCGACCCCGCCGACCTGCCCGACCCCGATGCCGCACTCGCGGGTCTCGACGGTGCCGGCTTCGTCGTGAGTCTGGAAGTGCGACGCAGCGCGGTGACCGACCGCGCCCACGTCGTCTTCCCCGTCGCGCCGGTGGTCGAGAAGGCCGGGAGCTTCCTCGACTGGGAGGGACGCGAACGTGCCTTCCCGATCGCCCTCCGCGACACCGGAGCACTGCCCGACCACCGGGTGCTCGCGGCGATCACCGACGCGATGGACCTCGATGGAGGCCTCGACGATCCCGGCCCCCACGACGTCGAGACCCTCCGCCACGAACTCGCGGAGCTCGGACGATGGACGGGCACCGTTCCCGAATCGCCGGGAGTGTCCCCGCGACCCCCGCGACGTCCCGTTCTCGGGGAAGCGGTCCTCGCCACCTGGCGGATGCTCCTCGACGCGGGCCGGTTGCAGGACGACGAACCGCACCTCGCCGGAACGGCGCACGAACCCGTCGCCCGTCTGTCGGCCGCGACAGCCGCGGAGATCGGCGCCGCCGACCATCATTCGATCACCGTCTCCACCGAGCGCGGCTCGATCACGCTGCCGCTGGTGGTCGACGACCTGCCCGACCGTGTCGTCTGGCTGCCCACCGCCTCACCAGGATCGATGGTGCACGCCGATCTCGGTGTCACCGCCGGTGACGTGGTGCGGATCCGGGCCACCGCCACGACGGGCTCCGGATCGGACGAGGAGGATCCGCGATGAGCGTCACCGCCCAGCCCGTGGACCTGTCGATGTTCGGCATCGACCCCTGGTGGCTCGTCGTCGTCAAGGCCGTGGCGATCTTCGCGTTCCTCGTCCTGACGACCCTCGTGATGATCCTCGCCGAACGCAAGATCATGGCCTGGATGCAGATGCGGGTCGGACCCGACCGGGTGGGGCCGAAGGGACTGTTCCAGACCGTCGCCGACGGTCTGAAACTCGCGCTCAAGGAAGGCATCATCCCTACCGGGGTGGACAAGCCGATCTACATGCTCGCCCCGATCATCGCGACGGCCCCGGCGTTCATGGCGTTCGCGGTCATTCCCTTCGGGCCCGAGGTGTCGATCCTCGGGAACCGGACGCCGCTGCAGCTGACCGATCTTCCCGTCGCGGTGCTCTACGTCCTGGCGATCACCTCCGTCGGCGTCTACGGGATCGTGCTCGCCGGTTGGGCCTCGGGTTCGACCTATCCGCTGCTCGGTGGTCTCCGCTCGACCGCGCAGGTCATCTCCTACGAGATTGCGATGGGACTCGCGTTCGCCGCGGTCTTCCTGCAGGCGGGCACGATGTCGACCTCGGGCATCGTCGCCGCGCAGAACGACCTGTGGTTCGTCGTGCTGCTGCTGCCGTCCTTCCTGGTGTACTCGGTGTCGATGGTGGGGGAGACCAACCGCGCCCCCTTCGACCTGCCCGAGGCCGAGGGCGAACTCGTGGGCGGTTTCCACACGGAGTACTCGTCGCTGCGGTTCGCGATGTTCATGCTCGCGGAGTACGTCAACATGGTCACCGTCTCCGCGCTCGCGACCACCCTGTTCCTCGGTGGCTGGCACGCGCCGTGGCCGCTGACACTGTGGAGCGGCGCGAACTCGGGCTGGTGGCCGCTGCTGTGGTTCGTGATCAAGGTGTGGGTCGTGCTGTTCGTCTTCGTGTGGCTGCGCAGCACCCTGCCGCGACTGCGCTACGACCAGTTCATGGCCCTGGGCTGGAAACTGCTCATCCCCGTCTCGGTGGTGTGGGTGATGATCGTGGCCGCGCTGCGCATCCTCGACACCGACGACGTCCTGCCCGGCACCGCGAGCCTCATCGTCGCCGGGGTGCTGTCCACCGCCCTGCTGTTCGCCTACCTCACCCTGCAGGGGCGGCGGAGCCGGCGCATCGCACAGGCGACGGAACCACCCGCCGGCGTCGACGAGGAGTTCGACGCCATGGCCGGAGGTTTCCCCGTGCCGCCACTACCTGCTCGGTCGAGCACCCGATCGAGTCCGCCCGCCCCGGCGGGTCGTCTCCCAGGAGGATCGTGATGGTCGAATTCCGCGGCCCGCTCGCCGGTTTCGGTGTGACGCTCACGACGATGTTCAAGAAGCCCAACACCGAGCAGTATCCGGAACAGAAGAGACCCACCGCCCCCCGCTATCACGGACGCCACCAGCTCAACCGGTATCCGGACGGACTCGAGAAGTGCATCGGCTGCGAACTGTGCGCGTGGGCCTGCCCCGCCGACGCCATCCACGTCGAGGGTGCCGACAACACCGACGAGGAGCGGTACTCGCCCGGCGAACGGTACGGGCGCGTCTACCAGATCAACTACCTGCGGTGCATCGGCTGCGGATTGTGCATCGAGGCGTGCCCGACCCGCGCGCTGACGATGACGAACGAGTACGAGATGGCCGCCGACAACCGAACCGACATGATCTACGAGAAGGACCGCCTGCTCGCGCCGCTCGAACCCGGGATGCAGCCACCCCCGCATCCCATGGCACCCGGCGCCACCGACGAGGACTACTACCGGGGCACGATCCCCGTCCCGGAACATGCGTCCGCCGCCGACGGGGAGGAACACCGGTGACCACCGCGCTGCTCGCCGCCGAACTCACCACGACCTCCACCGGGGAGGCCGTGCAGTTCTGGATCCTCGGTGCCGTCGCGGTACTCGGGGCGCTCGGTGTCGTCGTCGCCCCGAAGGCCGTGTACTCGGCGCTGTTCCTCGCCATGACGATGATCGTGCTCGCCGTCTTCTACATCGCGCAGGATGCGTTGTTCCTCGGTGTGGTGCAGATCGTCGTCTACACCGGCGCCGTGATGATGCTGTTCCTGTTCGTGCTCATGCTCGTCGGTATCGACTCCGCCGACTCCCTCGTCGAAACCATCAAGGGACAGCGCGTTCTCGCGATCGTCGTGGCGGTCGGCTTCGCGGCGATGCTCATCGGTGGCATCGGGAACACCGCGGTCTCCGGCTTCGCGGGACTCGACGCGGCCAACGCCGGCGGCAACGTCGAGGGCCTGGCGGTGCTGCTGTTCATCGACTACGTCTGGGCGTTCGAACTCACCGGAGCGCTGCTCATCACCGCCACCGTCGGTGCGATGGTGCTCGCCCACCGGGAACGTCTGCAGCCGAGGCAGACCCAACGCGAACTCGCCGCACGCCGGTTCCGCGAAGGGGAGCGCGTCACACCGCTGCCGGCCGCGGGTGTCTATGCCCGCCACAACGCCGCCGACGTCCCGGCCCTGCTCCCGGACGGATCGTTCTCCGAACTGTCTGTCGGTGAGCTGCTCGGCCGCATCGGGCGCGACTGGGACCACACCGAACTCGGCCTGCGCGAACCCGGCGACGACGCGAGGAAGGATCGGCGATGAACCCCGAGAACTACCTCTACCTGTCGGCGCTGCTGTTCACCATCGGCGCGGTAGGAGTTCTCCTCCGCCGCAACGCGATCGTCGTATTCATGTGCGTCGAGTTGATGCTCAACGCCGCGAACCTGGCCTTCGTCACCTTCGCGCGGATGCACGGCAACCTCCACGGACAGGTGTTCGCCTTCTTCACGATGGTCGTCGCGGCCGCCGAGGTCGTCGTCGGCCTCGCGATCATCGTGACCATCTTCCGGACGAGGCGATCGGCCTCCGTCGACAACGCCGACCTGCTCAAGTACTGACGACCCCACGAGGACGGTGAGTGTGAGAGCCCACGACGAACCGAGAGGACACGCGGCATGACTTCGTTCCTGAACTCGGCGCTGTGGACGATACCGGCACTGCCCCTGGCCGGCGCGTTCGTTCTGCTGCTCCTCGGGCGTCGCAGCGACCGCTGGGGACATCTGCTCGGGTGCGCCACGGCAATCGCCTCGTTCGTCGTCGGCGCCGTTATGTTCGCCGGACTGCTCGGACTCGACGCGAGCGAGAGGCTCGCGCAGCAGACCGTGTTCACCTGGGTGCCGGTCGGAGAACTGCAGGTCGATCTCGGACTGCGGCTCGACGCGCTGTCGATCTGCTTCGTACTGCTCATCACCGGCGTGGGCTCGCTGATCCACCTCTACTCGATCGGCTACATGGCGCACGATCCGGAGCGCCGGAAGTTCTTCGCCTATCTCAACCTGTTCCTCGCGGCGATGCTGGTGCTCGTCCTCGCCGACAACTTCCTCGTCCTGTACCTCGGGTGGGAGGGCGTCGGTCTCGCCTCCTACCTGCTCATCGGCTTCTGGCAGTACAAGCCCACCGCCGCGACCGCCGCGAAGAAGGCGTTCGTCGTCAACCGCGTCGGCGACATGGGGTTGCTCATCGCTCTCATGATCATGTTCGCGACCTTCGGCAGCCTCGACTACGACACGGTCTTCGCCTCGGTCCCCGCCGCGACCGAAGGCACGGTGACGGCGATCGGCCTGTGCCTGCTCCTGGCCGCGTGCGCGAAATCCGCTCAGCTGCCGCTGCAGTCGTGGCTCGGCGACGCCATGGAGGGCCCCACCCCCGTCTCCGCACTCATCCACGCCGCGACCATGGTCACCGCCGGTGTCTACCTCGTGGTCCGCGCGAACGCGATCTTCGACGCCGCACCGTCCGCACGACTCGCGGTGGTGATCGTCGGCGCCGCGACGCTGCTCTTCGGCGCGATCATCGGCTGCGCCAAGGACGACATCAAGAAGGCGCTCGCGGCATCGACGATGAGCCAGATCGGCTATATGGTGCTCGCCGCCGGTCTCGGCCCCGCCGGGTACGCCTTCGCGATCCTGCACCTGCTCACCCACGGCTTCTTCAAGGCCGGACTGTTCCTCGGCGCCGGCTCGGTGATGCACGCGATGAACGACGAGACCGACATGCGCCGCTACGGCGGACTGCGCGCGGTCATGCCGATCACCTTCGCCACCTTCGGGCTGGGCTACCTCGCGATCATCGGCATCCCGCCGTTCGCCGGGTTCTTCTCCAAGGACAAGATCATCGAGGTGGCCTTCGCCGCCGGCGGTGTCGAAGGCCTCGTGCTCGGTGTCGTCGCGCTGCTCGGTGCGGGACTGACCGCCTTCTACATGACCCGCGTGATGATCCTGACCTTCTTCGGCGACCGGCGATGGGCGCCCGACGCCGTCCCGCACGAGTCGCCGGCCTCGATGACCTGGCCGATGATCGCCCTCGCCGTGGGCTCGGTCGGTGCCGGCGGTCTGCTGGTGTTCGGTGGCGCGTTGCAGCACTGGCTCGAACCCGTCGTCGGCTACGACCATCACGAAGGTGGTCTGCCCGTCTGGCTCGTCACCACCGTCACGCTGGCGGTCGTGCTCGCCGGTGTCGCCGTCGCCTACCGGCAGTACGTGCGCGCACCGGTCCCGGCGACGGCACCCGAAGCGGTGTCGGCGCTGACCGTCGCCGCGCGTCGCGACCTCTACGGCGACGCCGTGAACGAAGCGGTGTTCATGCGTCCCGGTCAGGGTCTGGTGCGCGCCCTGGACGGCGTGGAATCCACCGGCATCGACGGCTCCGTCACCGGTGCCGCCACCGGGATCGGTGCGCTCTCGCGCGGACTGCGCCGGCTGCAGACCGGCTTCGTCCGTTCGTACGCGTTGTACATGTTCGCCGGCGCGACCGTCGTGGTCGGCGCGCTCGTCCTGGTGACGCTGTGATGGGGGTGTACTGGTGACCACCGTTCCCTGGTTGACGATCCTGTGGGTGCTCCCGCTGCTCGGCGCCGCCGTGATCGCGGCCCTGCCCGCACGCCTCGGTTCCGCCACCCGGTCGATCGCCCTGACGGTGTCGATCGCCGTTCTGGTGGTCGCGGTGATCGTTGCCGTCGGATTCGACCGCGCGGGAGAGCGTTTCCAGTTCGTCGAATCGCACGACTGGATCCCCTCGTTCGGCGCCGGCTACCGGCTCGGCGTCGACGGCATCGCCCTGGTGCTGGTCCTGTTGACCGCCGCGCTCGTGCCGTTGCTCCTGGCCGCCGGATGGCACGATCACCGCGCCGCCGACGAGGACGCCGGCGCGGCCCGCCCACGCTCCGCGCACACCTATGTGGCGCTGATCCTGCTCGTCGAGTCGATGGTGCTCGTGTCGTTCACCGCCCTCGACATCCTGCTGTTCTACGTCTTCTTCGAGGCGATGCTCGTCCCGATGTACTTCCTCATAGGCGGGTTCGGGTCGCCGGGGACACCGCGTGCCGACCGGGCACGAGCCGCCGTGAAGTTCCTGCTGTACAATCTGCTCGGCGGACTGGTGATGCTCGCCGCGTTGATCGGCCTGTACGTGGTCACCGCCCGATCCGGGCTGGGGGAGACCGCGGGAGTGGGCACCTTCGACGTCCGGACCGTCACCGCCGCCGCCGTCGCCGGTGATCTCGACGCAACCCCCGCCGTGCTCGCCGCACTGTGTTTCGGTTTCCTCGTCGCCTTCGCGGTGAAGGCTCCACTGTGGCCGCTGCACGGGTGGCTACCCGACGCGGCGGTGCGGACCACGCCGGTCGCGGCGGTGCTCATGATGGCAGTGGTCGACAAAGTCGGCACCTTCGGCATGCTGCGCTACTGCCTGCAGCTCTTCCCCGACGCCTCGGTGACCTTCGCGCCGGTCGTGGTGACTCTCGCCGTCATCGGCATCGTCTACGGCGCGGTGCTCGCGATCGGTCAGACCGACGTGATGCGCCTGATCGCCTACACCTCCATCTCGCACTTCGGGTTCATCGTCCTCGGCATCTTCGCGCTGACCTCGCAGGGGCAGGCCGGCTCGACGCTGTACATGGTCAACCACGGGATCTCCACGGCCGCACTGTTCCTCATTGCCGGTTTCCTCGTCTCGCGGCGCGGAGACCGCACCATCGCCGCCTATGGCGGGGTGCAGAAGGTCGCTCCGGTCCTCGCCGGAACCTTCCTCGTCGCCGGACTGGCGACCCTGTCCCTGCCCGGGCTCGCGCCGTTCGTCAGCGAGTTCCTCGTCTTCGTCGGCACCTATCCGCGCTACCAGGTGGCTGCGGTGATCGCGACACTCGCGCTCGTGCTGTCCGCGCTCTACGTGCTGTGGCTCTACCAGCGCATGATGGGCGGACCCGTGCGCCTGCCCGGTGGGGACGACGGTGACGACGGGAACGGCGGTGCCGAACACGCCCGCAGGCTCTCCGATCTCGTGCCTCGTGAGGTCGCGGTGGTCGCGCCGCTGATCGCGTTGCTGCTCGTTCTGGGGATCTATCCGAAACCCGCGCTCGATGTCATCACCCCGGCGGTCGACGACACGCTCGTCTCGATCGACATCTCCCGGCCCGAACCGGTGGTGCCCGCCGAGCGACCCGTCGCCGAGAGTGGTGTTCCCGCGCACGGTTCCGAGGAAGGTGAAGCCGAATGAACCCCTCCGAGGGCATCGTCGTTCTTGCCGCGTCGATTCCCGCCCCGGCGATCGACTACGGACTGATCGCACCGATCCTCATCGTCTTCGCCGCCGCCGTCGTCGGTGTGCTGATCGAGTCGTTCGCGCCGACCTCGGCACGCTACCTCGCCCACGTGCTCCTGACGACGGGTGCGCTCGTGGCGGCGTTCGTCGCCGTGGTGATGCTCGCGGGAACCCGTGCGACCACCCTGTCGGGGGCGGTCGTGATCGACGGACCGGCGCTGTTCCTGCAGGGATCGGTCCTGATCGTGGCGGTGCTGTCGGTTGCGCTCGTCGCGGAACGGAGTATCGAACAGGTTCGCGCGCAATCGGTTTCCCGCGCCGCGGTCGGTGCGCATCTCGACGCATTCGCGCCCCAGGCGTCGGCGATTCCGGGTACCGCGGCCGAACGGCAGGCGTTCGCGGCGGGCGGCGCACGGACCGAGGTCTTCCCGCTCCTGCTGTTCGCGGTGGGCGGGATGCTCGTGTTCCCGGCCTCGAACGACCTGCTGACGATGTTCGTCGCGCTCGAAGTGCTGTCGCTGCCGCTGTACCTGCTGTGCGGCCTGGCGCGGCGCCGGCGGTTGCTCTCCCAGGAAGCAGCACTGAAGTACTTCCTGCTGGGCGCGTTCTCGTCGGCGTTCTTCCTGTACGGCGTGGCGATGCTCTACGGCTACGCCGGGACCGTCCACCTCGGCGGGATCGCCCTGGCCATCGACACCGGCGCGGGCAGCGAGAGCACCGCGCTCGTCGGGGTGGGTCTGCTGGCCGTCGGGTTGCTCTTCAAGATCGGAGCGGTGCCCTTCCATTCGTGGACGCCGGACGTCTATCAGGGCGCGCCGACGCCCGTGACGGCGTTCATGGCCGCCGCGACGAAGATCGCCGCATTCGGCGCACTGCTGCGAGTGCTCTACGTCGCGGTTCCCGGTTCCGCCGACCAGTGGCGTCCGATCCTGTGGGCCGTCGCGATCGCGACGATGATCGTCGGTGCGGTTCTGGCGGTGACGCAGAACGACATCAAGCGCATGCTCGCGTACTCGGCGATCAGCCATACCGGATTCGTGCTCACCGGTGTCGTGGCCGGCACCGCGTCCGGGGTGTCGTCGACGCTGTTCTATCTGCTCGTCTACGGGATCGGGACGGTCGGTGTGTTCGCCGTGGTGACGCTGGTGCGCGACCCGGACGGCGAGACGTGGGAGCTGTCGCGCTGGGCCGGTGCCGGGCGGCGCTCACCGTTGCTCGGCGGGGCGTTCGCGCTGTTCCTGCTGTCGCTGGCGGGCATTCCGCTCACCAGCGGGTTCATCGCGAAGTTCGCGGTCTTCGGTGCGGCGATCGAGGGCGGTGCGGCTCCGCTCGTGATCGTCGGTGTGCTGGTCAGTGCGGTCGCCGCCTACTTCTACGTGCGGGTGATCGTGCTGATGTTCTTCACCGACCCGACCGACGACGCCCCGCGGCTCGCGACCTCGACCGTGGCGACGAGCGCGGCGATCGCGTTCGCGGCGGTGGCGACGGTGCTGCTCGGCATCCTGCCGCAACCCGTCCTCGACCTCGCCGAACGGGCGGCGGTGTTCGTGCTCTGACCACGAGCGGGCGCGGGCAGGGAATGTCGCGACCGTCGTATCGGTTCCACCTCCCGAGGAGGCGTAATGACCGATACACGCAACGCGATTCTGGCAGGCGGATGCTTCTGGGGTATGGAGGAGCTGATCCGGAGACAGCCCGGGGTGGTGTCGACGCGGGTCGGCTACACCGGTGGGCAGAACGATCACCCTACCTACCGCAACCATCCGGGGCACGCGGAGTCCGTCGAGATCGTCTACGACCCCGCACGGACCGACTACCGGGCGCTGCTCGAGTTCTTCTTCCAGATCCACGATCCGACCACCCTGAACCGGCAGGGCAACGACGTCGGGGCGTCCTACCGTTCTGCGATCTTCTACCTCGACGACGAGCAGAAGCAGGTCGCGGTGGACACCATCGCCGACGTCGAGGCGTCGGGTCTGTGGCCCGGCACGGTGGTCACCGAGGTGACTCCCGCGAGCACCTTCTGGGAGGCCGAACCCGAGCACCAGGACTATCTTCAGCACTACCCGAACGGGTACACCTGCCACTTCCCGCGGCCGGACTGGAGGCTGCCGAACAGTCGCATCGCCGACGCGGCGAACTGAATCACGCGCACGGGTGGTTCCTTCCGCGGATCCGTATCGTGGAGGTACAGGTTGTGACGCCACTGCGGAGGAGTGCTCGATGGGAATGTTCGGCAAGGCTATGAAGAGCGCCGCCGTGGTCAAGGCGATCCAGGTCGCCCGACGCGAAGCGGCCAAGCCCGAGAATCAGCGCAAGGCCAAGGAGATGCTCGCCAAGCTGCAGCAGAAGCGCCGCGGCCCGCACTGATCTGCCCCTCGCTGATCCGTTGTCCACCCGGGCAGCGGATCGGCGTGCAGGCTCACCGGTTTCGTTGTGCCGCCGGTCCCTCGGGACCGAGCCTCAGCGGTGCTGCTGCTTCACGAGGGTGAACTGCTGGACGTCGATGAGGCGACGTCGGAAGTTCGCGGCGCACCCGGTGAGGTACCTGATGTATCGCTGGTAGACCTCCTCGGAGGCCATCCGCACCGCGTCGTTGCGCCGCGCCTCGAGGGCTCGCGCCCACAGGTCGAGCGTGCGAGCGTAATGAGGTTGCAGGGACTCGCTGTTCTGCACCCAGAAGCTGTTGCGTTGTGCGCCGGTGATGACCAGATCCCGGTCGGGGAGCTGTCCTCCGGGGAAGATTTCCCTCATGATGAACCGCAGGAACAGTGCGTCCTCGCGGGTGACCGGCACCTTCATCGCCTCGAACTGGGCGCGGGAATGGCCCACGATGGTGTGCAGCAGCATCCTGCCGTCGTCGGGCAGGATGCGAGAGGCGCGGTCGAAGAAGGTGTCGTACCGCTGTCGGCGGAAATGCTCGAACGCTCCGATGCTGACGATGCGGTCCACCGGCTCGTCGAACTCCTCCCAGCCTTGTAGACGCACTTCCGCGGTACGGCCTCCGGAGGCCATGCCCGAGAGCAGACCGGACACGTGTTCGTACTGGTTGCGGCTCAACGTCAGACCGATGACGTGCACGTCGTATCGCTCCGCCGCCCGCATCATCGTCGAGCCCCAACCGCAACCGATATCCAGCAGCGTCATCCCGGGCCGGAGATCGCACTTACGGAGAGCAAGATCGACTTTCGCGATCTGAGCTTCCTCGAGGTTCATGTCGTCGCATTCGAAGTAGGCGCAACTGTACGTGCGCGTGGGGTCGAGGAACAGTTCGAAGAAGTCGTCGGACAGGTCGTAGTGGGTCTGGACCTTCTCGTAGAACGGCGTCAGTTGCTGCATTCGGACCTACTCTCCGCGAGGAGTGGGACACGAGTTCCGGTGCGGGGCGTCGGTGCGTCCCGGCGATACACCGCTATCGGTCGATAGTGCTCCGGCAGAGCGCCTTCTCCCACGGGAACGGCGATTCCTGGGGCAGATGTCCGACTCGGGCACCGGCGTGCTGCCGTTATTCCGTGGTGTCAGCCCGCACGGACGGATGTCTCGTCGGCGACCGGCACGATGTCGAACGCGTCCTCCAGCTCTCCGAGGGCGGTATCGAAGTGATCGAGCAGAGGCTGCAGCTGCGGCAGGCTGCGACTGCACGAGGTCAGGCCGAAAGCGATCGCGTCGTCGGTGCTCGTGCACGTGATGTTCAGTGCCTGACCGTCGACCGGCACGGACAGTGGATACACCGCATCCACGCGAGCGCCGTTCCAGTACAACGGATCCGGAGCTCCCGGCACGTTCGAGACGATGACGTTGAAGGGCGGTCGCGGGAGTGCACGATTGCGGGTGAGGATCCCCACCGCCAGAGGCGCGACGCCGAGTGCACTGGCCGCCAACCGGGACAGGGAGGACATCCCCTGCATGGAGGCCTTGCCCTGCGTCGTCGATGCCGACACCCGGGCCAGCCGGTCGGCCGGATCGGCGAGATCCGTACCCATATCAGCCATCAGGACACCGAGTTCGTTTCCGGCGCAATCTTTCTCGGGTCGCAGGCACATCGGGACCATGGCCACGAGCGACTTGTCGGGCAACGCCCCCTGCTCGCTCAGGAAGGCGCGCAGTGCTCCCGACGACATGGCCAGCACGACATCGTTGACGGTCGCGTCGGCCGCTCTCGACACAGCACGCAGGCGGGTCAGCGTCCACGAGCGCGCGGCAAACCGGCGCGTCCCCGAGATCGGCACGTTGATCATGGTGTTCGGCGCGGCGAGCGACAGCGATCCGCCACCGCCGCGCAGCGCCCTGTTCACGGTGCCGGCCAGCGCGGGCACGAAACCGGTGACCTCGGACGTCGCCGTCCGCACCGCCTGCATCGCGGCTTCGGGAGGATCTGGCGCGGTCCCGGACGAGTGGGAGCGGCTCGGCGCGTCGAAGAGCGACCACGGTGCCGGCATGTCGGTCTGCTCGGAGTCCGGACTCAGGGCGCGGCGCAGCAACTTCATCGCGCCCACGCCGTCGGCGAGGGCATGGTGGATCTTCGTGTAAACGGCGAGCCGGCCGTCCGCGAGACCCTCGATGACATGCATCTGCCACAACGGCCGGCTCCGGTCGAGCAGCGTGCTGTGCAGCCGGGAGACGAGATCCCACAGTTCGTCGAGCCCGCCGGGCTGCGGCAACGCGTTGCGTCGTACGTGGTAGCTCAGGTCCAATTCCGAGTCCTCTTCCCACGCCCACTGGCCGAAGGTGCCCAGGGAGCGGACCGCGCGCTTACGCCACAGCGGGGCGACCTCACCGTTCTGTGTGGCGGCGGTGAACAGTGCCCCGAGATCCGCGGCGCTCGTACCGTCCTGGGGACTCAGAAGGATCAGTCCGCCCACATGCATCGGATGATCACGGGACTCCCCGAGAAGGAACATCGAATCGGCGGGCGACATGGGTGGACGCATCAGCACGTTTCCTCCGCCCGGTACCCCGGGCAGTTCGTGACGAGGCCCCCTGCCGCCCCGTCGACATGTGCGTCAAACCATGACCCCCATCACAGATTTATGACGCGACACAACTAATACGCGACACCGGGCCATATCGCCAAGTCCGGACGCCCGATTGCCCACCGAAGTGAGAATTGTTGTCCGATTTGCGAACTCCGAGGCGCTTTCGCGGTCCACATGACGCTGTCGACGACGGTTCCCCATTCAGCATCTCGGACCTCGGACATCTGCCAGTGGACGTCGAATCCTTTCAAGGATCACCCCGCGCGGCGGTTGGGGAATACCCGGACGCCGAATCGCGTAGGTCGATCCCGTGATCGGTCACTCCTCGTCCCCGCGATTGCGACGACGCCACTGCACGGCGGCCGTGAGCAATCGGATCCCGAGAGCCAGGAAGATCAGATTTGCGATCATCTGCACCGACACGACGGCTCGCGCGGTCTCGGTTACAGCGGAGATGTCCCCGAATCCCACCGTGGAGAAGACCGTCAGACAGAAGTACAGGGCATCGACGCGGGACAGTGGTTCGGTGAAGTTGTCCGGATGCGCCACGGACATGCGGAGATAAAGGGTTGCGAAGACCACGAGATAGGCGGACACGATCGTGGTGAGTGCCTCGACGGCCTGGACCGCCGGGTACTCGGACGCGAGAATCCTGCGGATCTGCCACCAGCCGACCATCAGGACCGCAGTGCCACCACCGACGAGGGTCAGGACCTCGGACGTGCTGCGGACATGCTCGACCGGAATCACGAAGTAAACGCTGACCAGCACGAAGGCGGTGAGCGTCGGACGCGCTATCGCGGTCAGGATCAACCGTTTCCGCTCCCGCGGATCAGGTGTGCGCGGAGGATCGGCCACGGTCGTCCCCGTCCCGGAATGATGACCTTTGCCCCTACGGTATCGATCGGGCCGGGGCGACGATGGGAAGACCGAGTATCCGATCCGGCCCGGAAGGTCGACGCGGGCGGGGAGTGTGGGGAGTCGTCGATGACCGAACACGAACTGTGGGTCCGACCGATCGCGGAGGTGGGCGCCGCCGACGCGCCGACCGTCGGTGGCAAGTCCGCGAACCTCGGAGAGCTCACCCGCGCAGGCTTTCCGGTACCGCCGGCGTTCGCCGTCACCACCGCCGCCTATCTCGACGCGATGGACGCAGCCGGCATCCGATCCCGGCTGGCCGCCGAGGCCGTGCCCGACCCCGATATCGACGACGCCACCCTCATCCGTACCTCCGCGGAACTCGCCGCCCTGGTGACGGGTTCGAGCGTCCCGGCCGGGATGCGCGCGGCGATCGTCTCCGCCTACGAGAGCCTCGGTCCCGACGCGCCGGTTGCAGTGCGGTCGTCGGCTCCCGCGGAGGACGCCTCCGACACATCGTTCGCCGGGATCCACGAGTCGTACACGAACGTCATCGGTCCGGACGCGGTGATCCGCGCGGTGCAGGCGTGCTGGGCCTCGTTGTGGTCCGAACGCGCCCGCACCTACCGAGGGTTGCGCGGGGTGACCGACGAGCCGTCCATCGCGGTGGTGGTCCAGGTGATGGTGAAGTCCGAATTGTCGGGCGTGGCCTTCACGGCCGACCCGCGCACGGGCGAACTCGATCGCATCGTCATCGAGGCAGCTCTCGGTCTCGGAGAGGTCGTCGTCGGCGGGCAGGTCGAACCCGACACCTATGTCGTCGCGAAGGACGGCCTCGAGGTGCTCGACGTGCGTCTCGGTCATCAGGAGTTCCGCATCACCTCCACCGACAGCGGGGACAGTCGCGTCGCCGTCGATCCCACGCGCCGCACCCGAGTGCTCGACGACGATCAGCTCGTGCGCGTCGCGCGCCTGGCCGCCGGAGTCGAAGAGCACTACGGGCGCCCCCAGGACCTCGAGTTCGCGTTCGCGGACGACGAATTGTGGATCGTGCAGACCCGCCCGATCACCACGCTCGATCAACCGGCGGCGCCCGCCCCGTCCGGAAACGGCGAGGCACGAGCGTTGCTGGCCGGTCTCGGTGCCGGCCCCGGGACGGCGACCGGCCGAGTGCGGGTGCTCCACGAACTGGTCGACGGGAAGAAGCTGAACGACGGCGAGATCATCGTGGCGCCGATGACCAGACCCGACTGGTTGCCGATTCTGCGCCGCGCCGGCGGCATCGTCACCGACGGTGGTGGTATCACCTGCCACGCGGCCATCGTCGGACGCGAACTCGGCAAGCCCGTCGTGGTCGGTGCACGTACCGCCACCAAGGATCTGAAGGACGGGCAACTGATCACCGTCGACGGCAACGCCGGTGTGGTGTTCGACGGCGCAGTCCACACGGCGGAACGGCCCGTCGCGACGGTATCCGCGCCTGCGGCGTCGGCCGTCGCCGCCGAAACCGTTACGGCCACAGCGGTCTACGTCAATCTCGCGACTCCGGATGCCGCGGAGTCGGTCGCCGCGACCGATGTCGACGGCGTCGGTCTGCTCCGTGCCGAGTTCATGATCACCGAAGCACTCGCGGGCGAACACCCTTCGCACATGATCGCGCAGGGACGCCGCGACGAGTACGTGGAGAAGATGGCGGGTGGCCTGGCGCGGATCGCGGCGGCCTTCGCCCCGCGTTCGGTCGTATACCGTGCGATCGACCTGCGCAGCAACGAATTCGCCGATCTCGAGGGTGGGGAGGTCGAACCTCACGAAGAGAACCCGATGATCGGTTACCGCGGGTGCTTCCGGTACATCCGGGATCCGGAACTGTTCTCCTTGGATCTCGATGTGCTGCACCGGGTTCGGCGCACACACCCGAACGTGCATCTGATGATCCCGTTCGTGCGCACCCGCTGGGAGCTGCGGGACTGCCTCGCCCAACTCGACCGGCATCCGCTCGGTTCCGACCAGCGCATGCAGCGCTGGATCATGGCCGAGGTCCCGTCGGTCGTCTACTGGTTGCCGGAATACGCGAAGCTCGGCATCCACGGCGTGTCCATCGGAACCAACGACCTCACGCAGTTGATGCTCGGCGTGGACCGGGACTCGGAGGTGTGCAAGGACCTGTTCGACACCCTCGACCCCGCGGTGCTCGACGCGATCGACCACATCATCGAACGGGCCTCGGCCGCGGGACTGACGACGTCGTTGTGCGGTCAGGCCGTGTCGACGAGCACCGACCTCGCCGAGCATCTCGTGCGGCGCGGCATCACCTCCGTGTCGGTCGCGCCCGACGCCGCGGCGCAGACGAGACGGACGGTGGCGCGAGCGGAACAACGCATCCTGCTCGACCGCGCCCGGCGCGCCGGGGCATGACCGGCGGGGAACCGTCCTTCGTCAGGGGCGCCGCGCACTACGGGACGACCATCACGGGCCAGGTCACCGTGTACAGCAGCGCCCATGTGGTGGATCCCAGCATCAGGTTCGGGAACCCGCCTCGACCACGACGGCCGAGAACGAGCAACTGCGCATCGGCAGCGTGCGATGCCAGATAGTGGGAGGGCTGGTCCAGCACCACCACCGGGTGCACCCGCACGTCGGGGAACTCCTCGCCGTGCCCGGCGAGACTCTCGGACAACAGTGCCCGCTCCTTGTTCTCCACGCTGTCCCACTCGATCCGGAATCGGAACGGACCGCGCACATCGAGGTCGGACCACGCGTGGGCTGCCACCACGTCGGTGCCGCGCAGCGAGGCCTCCTCGAACGCGGCGGACACCGCGCACACTGTGCTCCGAACCGTCGACGCCGACGACCACCGGACGCGTGACCACCGCTCGGCTGACCGAACCGAATCGCTCCCAGCCGAACCGGTTGTCCCCGGCCCCGACCACGACCATCGACGCCGACTTCGATCGGTCCACCAGTTCGAGCGACGGAGAATCGGTGCACAGGTGGGTCTCGATGTCGAGCTCATCCTCGGGCACCGCGCGGCGCGCGTATCCGGCGGCATCGAGGAGCATGTCGCGTCCCTCGGATCCCTCCTGCTCGAAGAATCCGGCGGGCATGCCGATCGGGACACCGAACGTGTTGCGGACCGACACGATGGTGACCAGCGACAACGGGAGCCGGCACCGTTCCGCCTCGCGAGCTGCCCAGACCACGGCCTGCAGGGACGCTCTCGATCCGTCCACTCCGGCGACGATGGGGTGGTGTGCTGTCATCACGATCACCTCGGTGCCTGTCCGAGCTGCGGGCACGGCCGTTTCGGGCCCTGCTTTTTCCGGGATCCTGCGGTTTCGGGACCCTGCCAGCACACACTCGGACCGGTCGGTCGCACAAGAGTCGACGGTCCCGACCTGCCCGCAGGAAGTGACCGAAGACCCTCACGTGCCGTGCACGCCGCTTCTCACACTGGAGACTGCATCCGGCGCAATCACCCACTACCGAAAGGCCCCGCCATGTCCGTCCTGATCGGCTACGCGACCGCTCGAGGGTCGACGCGGGGAATCGCCGAACGCATCGCTGCGGGACTGGAAAGCCGCGGTGCCGTGGAACTGCGCGCGCTCGGCGATGTCGCGTCGGTACGAACGTACGAGGCGCTGATCGTCGGAAGTGCGATCCACAACGGGCAGTGGCTCCCCGAGGCTTCCGATGCGATCTATCGGCTGGGCACCGAATCGGAAGGGCGACCGGTGTGGGCGTTCTCCGTCTCGTCGATCGGAGCGACCAACACGATTCTCTCGCCCCGGGTGGCGGCATATCTGCGACGGGTCACGCCGGAACCTCGGGCGGTGCAGAACCTCCGTTCGATCACCGATGTGCGTGATCACCGTTTCTTCGCCGGTGCCATCGCTTCGGGCGACTGGGCCGGAATCGGGCGGATCGTCTTCCGGCTGATGGGCGGACACTACGGCGATGCCCGGGACTGGGTCGACGTCGACGCGTGGACGGAGAGGATCCGGGAAGGCCTCATCGATATACCGCGTGATCAGGGCTGACCGGTGCCGGTCGGGCCGGCCGGGGGAGTGACGGAGACCTAGCCATTTCACCAGCCACAGCCACCGCGACAACGGTTCGTCGAGATCGCCGCGCAGATGCACCGGATAGGGCACCGCCGCCGGGTGCGAAGGTGCGGTGACCGGAGTGGCGCCGGTAGCGGGAGCGGACACCGGACCGGGCGGCGGAGGCCCGTGCCGACCGAGTCCGACCGCGCCGGCGAGCAGCAGAGGGACACCGACGGCGAGAAGAACCAGACCGAGGATCAGCAGGGCGAGCACGGCCGGTCCGAGCAGGTCGATGTGGATCCCGGCGCGCACGTCCACGCCGATCCCTGCGGATGCGTCGGCGTTCATCACCACCACGGTCCATGTGCCGTCGCGCAGATCCCATTCCACTTGCTGGGTGCCGGTCCCGTCCGCCGATGCGACCCAGAACTGTTGCGCGTAAGGAGCAGCCGGGGTGTCGCCCCCGGGAACGTCACGGTAGGTGACCTCGAACGGCTCGAACCGCAGATCGGTCACGACGGTGTGGGCGACCCCTGAGAGATAGGCCTCGACCTCCCCGACGGGAGCGATCCCGACGAACACCGCCGATGCGGGATCGAGTGCGGTGGCCTGCACCAGAAGCCGGCCGATGTCCTCACTGCGCAGACCCGTGGGGCTCTGATCGTCGGTGACGAGGTCGAGACGTTCGGAGACCAACGCGTGCGTCTGCGTCCGGAGGGTCCCCTCGGGACCGGTGATGAAACCGTCGGCGCGCTGGACGACGAAGAACCACCCCAGAATGAGCGCTCCGACCGCGGCAGCGCCTCGGAGGAGCACGAGGAGAATACCGACGACCAGCATGACCACTTTGCCGACGTTCATCGATCCGTCCTCCGCGCACCGTGACGATCACCGAGTCGCTACGGGAGGGTGTTCGTAGAACGATTGTGGCAGCTCGATCGGTCTTTGTCGGCGTCAATCGAGCATTACGGGGTATCGAGAACTTCCTCGGCCGATCGAGCGATCAGCGAAGGCCGAAGGACGGACTCTCCTCGCGCCGCCGCGCGACGATGTCGTCGAACGCGTCGATCAGCCCCTCGGGATACCAGCGGGGATTCGTGTCGGCGGTGGTGGCGACGAGCAGCAACTGGTGTTCGCGTGCGTCCACGGCTACCCGGGCGAGCCGGGTGCGCCCCTCGTCGTCGAGCGCCGCGACCGTCGCGGCGAGATCGGCGACGAGCAACACGCGCGGGGGGTCGACGACCGGCGAATCGAGTTCGGCGACCACGTCGGTGATCTGATCGGTGGTGGTGGCCCAGCAACACGGCCCCGTGGGGAGCGAGGCGGAGCCACCGAGCCAGCGATGACGACGGTGCGGATCGATGACCACCAGGTTGTGGGTGCCGCCGGTCAGTGTCGTCATCGCGATCAGGTCGAGCGACACGCTGGGCGACGAGCGGCGCTCGTCGCGTCGGATCAGCAGGTGCCGTCCGGCGGACAGATCCCACGAGACGGGCGTGCCGTCGTTGTCGCGCCCGAACGGGATCGTCGTCCGGCACGCGATCACCCGGGAGCCCGGTCCGCGAGCGGGGCGCACCGGGACAGACGATCGGCACGGTCGACGAGTGGGCGGAGTGGCGGGCATCGACATGGTGGATCCGTTTCGTGTCGCTGGTTCCGGAGCGATCCTCGGACGACCGAACTGTAGAGGCGGGCACCGACAGGAACGGTCGCGTGCAGGTCGCGGCCGTCACTGCTCGTCCGCTTCGGGGTAACCGCCCGATTGCGACAGCCCTCGCCGTAGCCGCCCTCACCGCCCTCGGCGGTCACATCGCCTCCGCAGCGCCCGTGCCGATCGTGGACGACACCGGCGCGATCGCTGCTCCGAGCAGTACCCAGATCTCGTTCGCGCACACCCCGACCGGTCTGCGCGCCGGCACTGCGAACGAGCACGAGTCCCGCGCCGACGTATCGATCGTCAAGATGTATCCGGCCGAGTACGTTCTCACCTACGTCGATCCTGCGGATCACGCCGACGCGACGGAGATGATCCGGTCGTCGAACGACGCGATCGCGGACCGCCTGCACGCGGAATACCCCCAGGCGATCTCGTCGACCGCGGCGGAGTTCGGGCTCACCGACACCCACGTGCCCGGCTACTGGGGTGTGGGCACCACGTCGACGCACGACATGGTCACCTATCGCGAGACGAAGAAGCGCACTGATCCCGGTTCGCCGGTGCTCGCCGCGATGGCCTCGGCCTACGACACCGCGGTCGACGGATATCCGCAGGACTACGGCACGGCGCTGATCGCCGGAGTGATCGGCACGAAGCGGGGTTGGAGCGACGACCGCTCGTTCCACGCCTCCGACTCGTTCGGTCCCGATTTCTCGGTCGCGGCGTCGACCTACGGATCGGCAGGGACGCTCTCGGAGCACGTCCTCGGCGCGTTCACCGAAAGGGTCCCACCCGGACCGGAGACCGGTCCTTCTCTGCAGGATTGCCCGCCGCTGTGCCGGCTCGCCGGCGATCCGCTTCTCGGGCCGCCCGCGCAGGATCTCCTCGACGGGTTGCCGCCGGTCGTCACCGATCCGATCTGCGGCTGATCCCGGTAGGCATCAGATGCGGCGCATAACGGACACGACGATGCCCAGCACCACCGCCTCGTCGCCGTCGAGGACGGGATAGGCGGAATTCCGGGGTTCGAGGTGGACATGGCCGCCTCGGCGCCGGTACACCTTGACCGTCGCCTCGCCGTCGATCATCGCCGCGACGATCTGACCGGAGTGGGCCTCGTGCTGCCGCCGAACCACCACTGTGTCGCCGTCGCAGATCGCCGCGTCGACCATCGAGTCGCCTCGCACGCGAAGCGCGAAGACCGTGCCGGAGCCGACCAGATCGCGGGGGAGGGTGAGCAGGTCGTCGGTGTGCTCCTCGGCGAGAATCGGTGCGCCCGCGGCGATGTCGCCGACGACCGGCACGGTCACGGTGTCGTCGGATGCGCGTTCACCGCCGGACGAGCCGAGGAAGGGGCGCACGTCGAGCTGGCGTGCCACAGCGGTGCCGCGGCGGAGGAAACCCTTGTCCGCGAGGCTCTTCAGATGCTTCGAGACCGTCGACGTCGACCGCAGACCCACCGAATCGGCGATCTGCCGGGTGCTCGGCGACGATCCCTGCGCAACGATCCAGTCGCGGATCGCGGCCAGGATCTGCTGCTGGCGCAGCGGCAGGGACGCGGGGTCGAGGCCCCCGAACATGTCGAACTCGTCGAAACCGGTCACCCGGAGAATCGTAGCTACGCGGTCTCCGCCAGGTCCGGGGGAGTACCTGCGGAGGAGCTCTGCCCGTTCTGCAGCTGTTCCATGGCCCGTCGCTCCCGCAGCGCCCGGATGAGCTGCCGCTCCTGCAACTCCGCCGGATCGGCGGACAGGCCGGGAATCGAGAATCCGACCAGGGCACCTGCCAGCAGCGCGAGCGCCACCCGCGCCGAGTCGCCCTCCCGGATGCCCAGGACGAGTTCCACGAACACGAGCGCTCCGACGGCGACGAACACCACTGCGATCAGGGCCAGGATCCGGCGGATCCTGGGCTTCGGACGCGATCCCGGCGCCAACGGCATCGACTGGGCCGCGAGCTGCCACAACCGGGCATCGACGCTCTCCCGCAGGGGGCGCTTCCGGAACTCGTCGCCGAGTCCGTTGTAGATGGCCAGATCGGCTGCGATCCGGGTCCGGAGGTTTCGACGGGACAGCTCGCGCGACAGACGTGCGGCCGCCCACGACACCACCCCGGTGACGAGTGCAACGACGACGGGAACCCAGATACTCACGCCGGAACATTACGACAGCGGAGCCGGAATCGGCGGGATGCGGAAGGCGTGCTCCGGCCGTGTGGCGCGAACCGAAAAGTGGTGCCCCCGGTGAGACTCGAACTCACACTGGACGGGTTTTGAATCCGTTTCCTCTGCCAATTGGGATACGGGGGCGTTGCGGACACCACTGTAGAGGATCGGGCGAAGCGGGCGCGCACCGGTACCCTTCTTACGTTCCACCCTGCACCGGGGACCGCCAGTACCGAGGGGAAGGCCCGACCATGACCTCCGCGCCGCACGACAGCACACCAACTCCTCGTCGGGTCGTCGTAGCGGAAGACGAGGCCCTGATCAGGCTCGATCTCGTCGAAATGCTGCGCGAGGAGGGCTACGAGGTGGTCGGTGAGGCCGGCGACGGACAGCGTGCCGTCGAACTCGCCGAGGAACTCCGGCCCGACCTGGTGATCATGGACGTCAAGATGCCGCGCCGCGACGGCATCGACGCCGCCTCGGAGATCGCACAGCGGCGCATCGCCCCTGTGGTCATTCTCACAGCCTTCAGTCAGCGCGAACTCGTCGAACGCGCCCGCGACGCTGGCGCCATGGCGTATCTCGTCAAGCCGTTCTCGAAGAGCGATCTCGTGCCCGCCATCGAGGTGGCCGTCAGCCGCTTCTCCGAGCTGCGCGAGCTCGAGCGCGAGGTGCAAGGGCTCAACGAGCGATTCGAGACCCGCAAGCTCGTCGACCGGGCCAAGGGACTGCTCATGGAGAAGCATGCGATGACCGAACCGGAGGCGTTCCGCTGGATCCAGCGCGCCGCGATGGACCGCCGCACCACCATGAAGCAGGTCGCGGTGGTCGTCCTCGAGACCCTCGGAAGCGACACCGCCGGCTAGCCGCGCGAACCGGTTTCGAGTGCTCACGGCGCCCGACGCGTTACCGCCACATCAAATCTCCGCCCCGCAGATAACGGTCGTATCACAAGGATTTCGGCCGGGTTCGCGGGGTGCTTCCGACCGCTATGTTTCGACCACATCCGGAATCCGCCGGATGCGGTGTCAGGCGTTCGAAGGAGAGTTGAATGGCAAGACGGACTCTGGTCCGCGCCGTAGCGGTACTCGGTGCTGCGACGCTCGCCCTCACCGGGTGTGGTTCGGACAGCGACGATTCGGCATCCGGTACGTCGGCCGGTGACGAGGGGTCGGCGGCCGCGACGACCGTCGAGACCGACTGCGAACCACAGCAGGCCACAGCAGGGGCGACTCCCGCCACGGGACCGCTGAAGATCGGCACGATTCTCCCCGAGACCGGCAGTCTCGCCTTCCTCGGACCGCCCGAGGTCGCTGCCGTCCGGCTCGCCGTCGACGACATCAACGCCGCGGGCGGTGTTCTCGACCAGCCGGTCGAACTGTTCCCGGGCGATTCCGGGGACACGACGACCGACACCGCGAACACCACCGTCGATCGGCATCTCGCCAACGGCACCCAGGTGATCGTCGGCGCCGCCTCGTCGTCGGTCTCGCTCAAGGTGATCGACAAGATCGTCAGTGCCGGCGTGGTGCAGTTCTCGCCGGCGAACACCTCCGACCAGTTCGTCTGCTACGCCGACCGCGGGTTGTACTTCCGCACCGCCCCGACCGACGTGCTCCAGGCGCAGGCGCTCGCGCAGCTGATCGCCGAGGACGGGGCGCAGCGCGTGTCGATCCTGGCGCTGAACGATCCGTACGGCACCGGCCTCGCCGAGAACACCGTGACCAATCTCGTCGACGCCGGTATCCCGGAGGACCAGATCCAGAAGATCATCTACGATCCCAACGCGCAGTCGTTCAACGCGGAGGTCGACCAGGTGGCCAACTTCGCACCGGATGCTGTGGCACTCATCGGCTTCGAGGAGTCGGCGAAGATCATCACTCGCATGCACGAGGTGGGCATCGGCCCGTCCGACGGCATGGCGGTCTTCGGTGTCGACGGCAACATGGGGAACGCGCTGGGCGAGAACGTCGCCGAAGGACTGCTCGACGGCATGGCCGGCACCACGCCGCTGACCGACACCGGCGAGGAGTTCCAGCAGCGACTGCTCGGCGTCGATCCGGGTCTGATCGACTTCAACTATGCCGGAGAGTCCTACGACGCCGTGATCGTCTCGGCGCTGGCCGCGGAACAGGCAGGGTCGACCGCCGGGGTGGACATCGCCGCGAACATCAACTCGGTGACCCGCGACGGGGAGAAGTGCACCAGCTACCAGCAGTGCCTCGACCTGCTCCGTGCGGATCAGGACATCGACTACGACGGTGCCACCGGCGAACTCACCTTCGTGGATGCGGGCGAACCCGGCGTGGGCTCGTACGGCCGACTCGTGTTCGGTCCCGACAACACCCTGACCACCGAGGACTACATCGTGGTGGGTGAGTGACCCGCCGGTCGTGAGCGAAGGGGTGATCGCCGGTAGGCGGTCACCCCTTCCGCTTCTCCCGGCTGCCGGCGAGAGTGCCGAGATACAGTTCGACGACCTTCGGGTCGTGCATGAGATTGCTGCCGGTGTCGGTGTACGCGTTGCGGCCCTGGTCGAGAACGTATCCGCGATCGCAGATCTGCAGGCAGCGACGCGCGTTCTGCTCGACCATGATGATCGACACCCCCGCCGCGTTGATCTTCTTGCAGCGGATGAAGACCTCGTCCTGGAACATCGGTGACAGTCCCGCCGACGGCTCGTCGAGGAGCAGCACCGACGGCTCCATCATCAGCGCGCGGCCCATCGCGACCATCTGCCGCTCACCACCGGAGAGCGCTCCCGCCTTGACCTTCCGGCGCTCGGACAGCAACGGGAACAACGACGCCACCCGCTCGAACTGTTTCTCGAAGTCCTTCGGACGCAGATAGATCCCCATCTCGAGGTTCTCTTCGATGGTCAGTGAGGGAAACACGTTCTGCGTCTGCGGCACGTAGCCGATCCCCTTGCGCACCAGAATGTGTGCGGGCGCCGAGGTGATCTCGTCCCCGCCGAGCGTGACGGTGCCGCTGCGGATGGGGATGAGGCCGAACAACGCCTTGAGCAGGGTCGACTTGCCGGCTCCGTTCGGGCCGATGATGCCCACGATCTCACCGTCGCGCAGGTAGAAGTTGCAACCGCGCAGAATGTCGACCCCGGGGAAGTAACCGGCCACGAGATCGTCGGCGCGCAGGAGAGCTCCGGTCGCCAGGCGGGCATGTTCCTCCGGGGTCGCGGCACGTTCCGCTGGCGTCGTCCCGGTGAGTGCAGGAGTGATGTTGTCGCTCACGGCTTCTCCAGGGTCGTGGCCGTCGCGTCGGTCGACGCCGAATCGGGATCGGACAGGTCGCCTCCGGCCTCGAGGGTCTGCGCTTCCGCGTCAGCGAGGGCGTCGGCGAGTTCGGCGGTCGCGCCCACGGGATTGCCCTCGTCGTCGAATTCGAGTGCCTGGTCGTGGTGACTGCCGAGATAGGCGTCGACCACGGCCGGATCGGACGACAGGGCGTCCGGCGGTGCCTCCGCGATCACCGAACCCTGCGCCATCACCACGACCCAGTCGGAGATGTCGCGGATGACGTCCATGTCGTGCTCGACGAATACCACGGTCGTCCCGTCGTCGCGCAGGGTCTTGATGTGTCCCAGCAGATTCTGCGTGAGCGCCGGATTGACGCCGGCCATCGGCTCGTCGAGCATGACGACGGTCGGTTCGGTCATCAGCGCACGGGCCATCTCGAGCAGTTTGCGTTGACCGCCGGACAGTGAACCGGCGAAGTCGTCGGCCTTCGCGGCCAGACCGAAACGGTCGAGCAGTTCGTATGCGCGCGCGGTGATCTCGCGTTCCTGGCGGTGCCACGTCCACGGCAGCAGTGCACCGGCCATGCGCTCGCCGGTCTGGTGCCGGGCGCCGAGGCGGACGTTGTCGAGGACCGTCATCTTCGACAGCGCCTTGGTGAGCTGGAAGGTGCGTACGATCCCGCGCCGCGCCACCTGATGGGGATGGAGCCGGCCGAGCGCGTCGCCGTTCATCGCCCAGGTTCCGGTGTCGGGCCGGTCGAAGCCCGTGAGGAGATTGAACAGGGTGGTCTTGCCGGCGCCGTTCGGGCCGATCAGGCCGGTGATGCACGAGCGCTGGATCTCGAGGTGGGCCACGTCCACGGCCTTGAGGCCTCCGAATGTGCGGCACAGATCGTCGACGACGAGGATCGGGTCGGGTTTGGCGGCGCCGGGGGCGCGGTCGACGCCGGCGAACAGTGCGGCGCGTTCGTCCGCGCCGAGGACCGTGCGCGGTGGTGTCGGGTCGGGTCGGATCGTGTCAGGCATCGAGTTGCACCTTCCGCTTGCTTCCCAGGATGCCTTGTGGCCTGAAGACCATCATCACTGCGATGAGGATGCCGAGCAGCACGTACCGCATTGCGCCGACCTGCTGTTCGGTGAGCGGGAGCAGCGGGTCGGGTCCGGCGATCGCCTGACGCAGGAAGGCATCCGGGAGGGTGAGCAGGAACCAGAACACCATGGCGCCGAGCACCGGTCCGAAGACCGTTCCCGCACCCCCGAGGATCAGCGCGCCGAACGCGAAGAAGGTCTGCGCGGTCGAGTAGAAGTCGGGGTTGATCGACTTGGTCTGCAGAGCGTTGAAGACGCCGCCGAGACCGCCGATCATGCCGCCGAGTACCAGGGCCTGCATCTTGTAGGCGAAGACGTTCTTGCCGAGCGCGCGGGCAGCGTCCTCGTCCTCACGCACCGCCTCGAGGACCCGCCCCCACGGACTGTGGGAGAGGAGGTAGACCAGCCCGCACAGCAACAGCACGAGGGTCCAGCCGACGACCATCGCCCACAGGTCGTCGCCGTAGAACCGCATACCGAGCAGGTTGTACTGGCGACTCGAATCGAACGGGCTCAGGGACGTGAACGGGTCGGCGAAACCCCACAGGCCGCGGGTCGATCCGGTCACCGAGTCGGACGCGGTCGAGCGGAACATCAGCCGCAGGATCTCCGCCGCGGCGATCGTCGCGATGGCGAGATAGTCGGCCCGCAACCGCAGGGTGGGGATGCCGAGTACGAGCGCGAGCAGACCTGCCAGTGCGAGACCGACGAGGATGCCCACCCACAACGGCTGGTCGTAGGTGACGGTCATGATGCCCACGCCGTAACCGCCCAGGAGGGCGAAACCGATCTGCCCGAAGTTCAGCAGCCCTGCATAGCCGTAGTGCAGGTTCAGGCCGATCGCGAGCAGTGCGTAGAAGATCGCCGACGGGCCGATGAGCTGGGCGAAGGAAACCTGGAGTACCGACACGATATCCATGGGTCAACCGATCCTTGTCCGACTGCCGAGGATGCCCTGGGGGCGGATGACCAGGATGACGATGAGTACGAGCAGACCGCCGATGTACTTCAGGTCCGGGTTGATCACGAGGGTGGACAACTGGACCAGCAGTCCCACCACGACGCAGCCGACCAGTGCACCGTAGGCGGTGCCGAGGCCGCCGAGGATGATGCCGGCGAACATCAGCAGGAGCAGCTTGAAGCCCATCTCCCACTGCACGCGCCCGCCGAGTTCCGACAGGCCGAACAGCACCCCGCCGAGCGCGGCGAGCCCGCCACCGAGACCCCACACGAAGCGGATGACGTGTTCGACGTCGATCCCCGACGATGCCGCGAGGTCGCGGTTGTCGGCCACCGCGCGCATCGCCTTGCCGATCCGGGTGCGCTGCAGCAGCAGGGCGACCCCGACGAGCACCACCAGGCTGATCACGATGCACGCGAGGTTGACCGGGGTGATCGCGATCGGCCCCCACACCAGTTGCTGCTGTGCCTGGTAGTCGTCGAACGGCTGGGTGCGGTCGGAGTAGAAGGCCAGGATGAGATAGCGCAACGAGATCGCGAGGCCGATCGACACCACCAGCTGGGCGATCAGGCCCGTGTGGCGGCGCCGGAGCGGAGCCCAGATGAGTGCGTTGTTGAGCAGGCCGATGATGACGCCGACGATCACCGCCAGGATCGTGGCCGGTATCAGCTGGACACCGAGGGTGACATTGAAGATCCACGCCGCGACCGCCCCGAGGGTGACCAGCTCGCCGTGGGCGAAGTTCGTCAGGCCGGTCGTGCCGAAGATCAGACTCAGGCCCACTCCGGCGATCGCGATGACCAAACCGAAACGCAGACCGTCGACGATCGTGCGCACCAGCGTCTCGCCCCACGCGACCGTCGAACCGCTACGCGCCTCCCCGAACGAGAAAATCACCGTGTTCGCCCGTCCCGGAGCGACATCGCGGGTCACCGAGGTCTGGACGGTGACGTCGTCGGGCAGGCTCTCGGTGTCGACCTCGAAGACGTACGTGCCCGGCGGAACGGTGAGTTCCCAGCGCCCACCGTCGGCGGACTCCGTCTCGGTGACCACCTCGCCGCTCTCGGTGGTCGCACGGACGACGACACCGTCGAGTCGTTCGCCGGCATTGTTGAGCGTTCCGCGGACGGTCACCCCCTCCGCGGATTCCTCGTCGGGTGCGGCCGGTGCCGTGTTCGCGGGCGGTGAGGGTGGGTCCGGCGGATCCTGGGCGGAGGAGAGGCCGGCGCCGACGAGGACGAACAGGACACTCGCGAGCGTGACGAGTGCGGCGCGGACCGATCGGTGGAGGGTCGAGGTCGGTCGTCGCCGACATCCCGAGGTAGGGGCCACGCAGGTCCTCCCGGTGGGTGCGCTGTCATCGAGCGCGGCACTGCGCCCGGGGCATCATCGTCAACCTCGATGACGCCGGACTACGGTGTCGTGACAGGGGACTCTAGCGGCTGGATCGCACGTCCACGGGAAAAATTGGATCACCCGGACGTTTCGGTCTCGTTTCTTCGGACAACGAGTGTTCGCACATACCGGAGAGGTGCTGGTCGGGCGGTGTGGCCGACGCTGTCGTCCTCGGTCCCTAGACTGGCACGCGTGACCCGTGCATCCACTTCCGCGACGTCCACCGCGGCCACCGACGACCGCCCGACCCTGCTGCTCCTCGACGGCCATTCCCTCGCGTTCCGCGCGTTCTACGCGCTGCCCGCCGAGAACTTCAAGACCCACAGCGGGCAGACCACGAACGCGGTCTACGGGTTCACCTCCATGCTCATCAACCTGCTGCGCGACGAGCAGCCCACGCACGTCGCGGCGGCATTCGACGTCAGCCGCAAGACCTTCCGTGCCGAACTGTTCGCCGCCTACAAGGCCCAGCGCAGGGCCGCACCCGACGACTTCAAGGGGCAGATCGACCTCACCAAGGACGTCCTCGGCGCGATGGGGATCCCGGTGATGGCGATCGAGGGCTACGAGGCCGACGACATCATCGCCACGCTCGCGACGCAGGCGCACGCCCAGGGCTTCCGGGTGCTCGTGGTGACCGGCGACCGCGACGCGCTCCAACTCGTCAACGGCGACATCACGGTGCTGTATCCGCGGCGCGGCGTCTCCGACCTGACGCGCTTCACCCCCGACGCGGTGGAGGAGAAGTACGGACTCACCCCCCAGCAGTATCCGGACTTCGCGGCGCTGCGCGGCGACCCGAGCGACAACCTGCCCGGCATCCCCGGCGTAGGCGAGAAGACCGCCGCGAAATGGATCCGCGAGTACGGAAGCCTGAGCGGACTCGTCGACCGCGTCGACGAGGTGCGCGGCAAGACCGGCGACGCGCTGCGCGAGAACCTGTCCAACGTGTTGCTCAACCGCCAGCTCACCGAGATGGTGCGCGACGTGGCCGTGCCGTGCACCCCCGAACAACTCGCCCTCGCCCCGTGGGACCGCGACCGCATCCACCGCCTGTTCGACGACCTCGAGTTCAAGGTGCTGCGCGACCGGCTGTTCGAGACGCTCTCGTCGGCCGAGCCCGAGGCCGAGGAGGGCTTCGAGGTGCGCGGCGGGATCGTCGAGCCGGGTGCCCTCGGCGACTGGCTCGCCGAGCACGCCCCGGCGGGTCGACGTCATGGCCTCGCCGTGGTGGGCACCGGCACTCCTTACGGGGGCGACGCGACCGCGATCGCCGTCGCCGGGGCCGACGGTGAGGGCGCCTATGTGAGCACGGTGGCGCTCACGCCTGAGGACGAGAACGCCCTCGCCGCATGGCTCGCGAACCCCGCCGTGGAGAAGGCCGTGCACGAGGCGAAGTTCGCCATCCACGCGCTGCGCGGACGCGGCTGGACGCTCGCCGGCATCACCAGCGACACCGCGCTCGCCGCCTATCTGGTGCGGCCCGGGCAGCGCTCGTTCAAGCTCGACGACCTGTCGCTGCGCTACCTCAAGCGTGAGCTGCGGGTGGAAGACACCGGCGCGCAACAACTCTCGCTGCTCGACGACGAGGACGCCGCCGACGCGCAGGCGGCCGAGGCGCAGATCCTCGCGGCGCGCGCCGTCGTCGACCTCGCCGCGGCCCTCGACACCGAACTCGGCGAGATCGAGTCGGTGCGTCTGCTCACCGAAATGGAACTGCCGCTGCTCGAGGTCCTCGCCGATCTCGAAGCCACCGGCATCGCCGTCGACTCGACGCACCTGCACGACCTGCAGTCCGAGTTCGCGGCCCAGGTCGCCGCCGCCGCGAACGCCGCCTACGAGGTGATCGGCAAGCAGATCAACCTCGGTTCGCCGAAGCAGCTTCAGGTGGTGCTGTTCGACGAGCTCGAGATGCCGAAGACGAAGAAGACCAAGACCGGTTACACCACCGACGCCGACGCGCTGCAGAACCTGTTCGACAAGACGGGCCATCCCTTCCTCGAACACCTCCTCGCACACCGCGAGCACACCAAGATGAAGACCACCGTCGACGGGCTCATCAAGTCCATCGCCGACGACGGTCGCATCCACACCACCTTCAACCAGACCGTCGCGGCGACGGGCCGGCTCTCGTCGACCGAGCCGAATCTGCAGAACATCCCGGTGCGGACGGAGGCCGGTCGCCGGATCCGCGACGGGTTCGTGGTGGGCGACGGTTTCGACGTGCTGCTCACCGCCGACTACAGCCAGATCGAGATGCGCATCATGGCGCACCTGTCGGCCGACGAGGGGCTCATCGAGGCATTCCGTACGGGCGAGGACCTGCACACCTTCGTGGCGTCGCGGGCGTTCGGGCTGCCGCTCGAGGAGGTCACCCCGGAGCTGCGTCGCCGCGTCAAGGCGATGTCCTACGGTCTCGCCTACGGGTTGAGCGCCTACGGTCTCGCCCAGCAGCTGAAGATCTCCACCGACGAGGCCCGCGAGCAGATGGAGGCCTACTTCACCCGCTTCGGCGGCGTGCGCGACTACCTCTACAACGTGGTCGAGGAGGCCCGCAAGGTCGGCTACACCTCCACCCTCTACGGGCGCCGCCGGTACCTGCCCGACCTCAACAGCGACAACCGGCAGCGCCGGGAGATCGCCGAGCGCGCCGCGCTCAACGCCCCCATCCAGGGCACGGCCGCCGACATCATCAAGGTCGCGATGATCGACGTGCAGAAGGCGCTCGGCGAGGCCGGACTGCGGTCGCGGATGCTGCTGCAGGTGCACGACGAACTCGTGCTCGAAGTGGTCGAGGCCGAGCGCGAACAGGTCGAGGCGCTCGTGCGCGACAAGATGGACTCCGTCATCGAGCTGTCGGTGCCGCTCGAGGTCTCGGTCGGTTACGGCCGCAGCTGGGACGCCGCGGCGCACTGAGTCGCGGGGACACCGAGGCGCAGGGACACCGGCCGCAGGTACACACACCGTACGTACGACGGCGCCCGCCCCCGGATCACCGGGGACGGGCGCCGTCGACGCGACGAGTGGGTCAGCTCTGCTCGGCGCGAGCCTCCGCGATCTGCTTGCGCACATCGTCCATGTCGAGGTTCTTGACCTGCGAGACGAGATCCTCGAGAGCGGCGGGCGGAAGAGCACCGGCCTGGTTGTAGACGAGGATGCCTTCGCGGAACGCCATGATCGTGGGGATCGAGCGGATGTTCGCCGCCGCCGCGATGGCCTGCTCGGCCTCGGTGTCGACCTTCGCGTGCACGACGTCGGGATGCTTGTCCGACGATGCCTCGAAGGTGGGCGCGAACTGCTTGCAGGGGCCGCACCAGTCGGCCCAGAAGTCCACGAGCACGATGTCATTGCTCGTGACGACCTCGTCGAAGTCCTGCTGGGTGAGAGCCTTGGTTGCCACGGAAATCCTTTCGGTCGGGCGTGTCGACGGGTCCAACATCCGGCCGCCGCTGTTTCTTCCCGTTCGTTCCCGCCGTCACGCGTCGTGACGGGGTTCCTTCCGCCACGCTACGTGACGTGTCCGATCCGGGGGTGTCGTCGGGAGGTGCCGATCGAGGGACGCGTCACACGCCGACCGGTTCGACGGACCGCCGGAAGGTCCGTCGGTAGGCCTGCGGAGTGGTCTGGCGCAGGCGCAGGAAATGCTGGCGCAGCACCGCAGCGGTGCCGAAACCGACGCGGTCGGCCACCACGTCGATCGGAAGGTCGGTCTCCTCGAGCAGGCGCTGCGCGGCCAGGACCCGCTGATCGCGGAGCCAGCGCGCGGGCGTGACCCCAACCTCGGCGACGAACCGCCGCGCGAAGGTCCGCGCCGACATGTGCGCCTTCTGCGCCAGTGCGGCCACCGGGAGTTCCCGGTCGAGGTGCTCGCTCATCCAGTCGAGCAACGGCGCGAGCGACTCGTCCTTGCATTCGGGCAGTGGCATCGCGACGTACTGGGCCTGCCCACCGTCGCGGTGCGGTGGCACCACCATGCGCCGGGCGATCGTGTTGGCGACCTGGGCTCCCTGGGCGGAGCGGACGATGTGCAGGCACAGGTCGATGCCGGCCGCGGTGCCTGCGGCGGTGAGGACCGGATGGTCGTCGACGTAGAGCACGTCCCGGTCGACCTGCGCCGTCGGATAGGTCCGGGCGAGACGGTCGGCGTGCATCCAGTGGGTCGTGCAGCGACGCCTGTCGAGCAACCCGGCCGCACCGAGGATGAACGCCCCGGTGCACATGCTCGCCACGCGCGCGCCGCGGTCGACGGCGGCCCGCAGTTTCGCGAACAACGGTTCGAGGCGCCCGTCGTCGAGCGCGATGCCGTCGCTGTTCACCGCTGGCAGGAGAATCAGGTCGGCGTCGTCGAGGAGATCGAGCCTGTGAGGCACCTCGATGGTGTAGCCGAAGCGGGTGCGCACCGGATCGGAGGTCGCGGCGACGAGGTGGAAGTCGTAGGTCGGCAGGCCGTCGTCGGAGCGGTCGAAGCCGAACACCTCGCACGCCACGCCGAGTTCGAAGGTCTCGACGTAGGGGAGGACGGGGACGACCACCTTCTCGAGCCGGCCGGTGGTTCCAGGTGTTCCGGACACGCAACCCAGTGTGACACCGTGGTGGCAGAAAAACGATGTTCTCCGACGGCTCTGCCACTGTCGGGTGGGACCCCGGCGCGGCAGGCTCGAAGCATGATCCTGCTGGTCCTCGTACTTCTGGCGGTCTTTCTCCTCCTCGACGTGCTGGCCCTCACCGGACGCACGCCCGACACCCATATGGAAGTGACGCAGTTCGGCGACTACCGTTTCTGAACGGCGCACCGTCCCGCTGCTCAGGTGAGCAGCCACTCCCGCTTGGCCTCGCCGTCCCAGCGCCGCACTCCTGCACTCGATCCGGTCAGCTGCCGCTCCGGCGTCTGCGCCGCCAGGACCGCGGTACCGATGCGCGCGGCCGGCACCCGCCGTGCGAGGGTGACGTGCGGCGTCCACTCGCCCGGCCGGATGTGTGCGGGGATGCCGGGGCATTCCGAGAGCACCTCGAACACCCGCGCCTGGAGTTCGAGCAGTTCGATCGACGGCACGACCGTGCGGGCGAGCGTCGCGTACCGGCCACCGAAGATCACCACGCCACCGAGCCGGAGGGTGATCCGCCGGACCGTGATGGTGGCCCGCAGCGCGTCCTCGAGTTCGTCCGGCAGGGCATGGGCGACGAACAGCGTCACGTGCGGACGGTTGGATTCGGAACGGACGCGTCCCTGACTGTGCAGGCCGGCGTCGAGCAGCCGGGTCCACTCGTCGCGCACCGCCGTGTCGAGCGGGGCGTCGAGGAGGAGTTCCACCGACTGGACCACGGTAGGCAATGATGACCGGGTGACCGACGACACCGCAACGCTTCAGACCCATCGCATCGGACTTCTCGAGGGGGACGGCATCGGTCCCGAGATCGTGCCGGCGACCCGCAGGATCGTCGACACCGCCGTCGCGGCAGCCGGGGTCGCGGTCGACTGGGTGCCGCTGCCCGTCGGTGCCTCCGCGATCGAGACGCACGGCAGCCCGCTGCCGCAGGTCACCCTCGACACCCTCGCCGAGCTCGACGCGTGGATCCTCGGCCCGCACGACAGCGCCTCGTACCCACCCGAGTTCCGGGGTCAGCTCACTCCGGGCGGTCGGATCCGCAAGCACTTCGACCTGTACGCGAACATCCGGCCGGCGTGCGCACTGCCGGGAGCGACGTCGGTGTCACCGAAGATGGATCTCGTCGTCGTCCGGGAGAACACCGAGGGTTTCTACGCCGACCGGAACATGGCCGTCGGCAGCGGCGAGTTCATGCCCACACCCGACATCGCACTCGCGGTCGGAGTGATCACCCGCGCCGCCTGTGAACGCATCGCGCACACCGCCTTCGACCTCGCGTCGCGTCGCCGCAAGCGCGTGACCATCGTGCACAAGGCCAACGTGCTCGCCAGCACGACCGGCCTGTTCCGGGACGTGTGCCAGGAAGTGGGTCGTCTCTACCCGAGCGTCACTGTCGACGACCAGCACGTCGACGCGATGGCCGCGCTGCTCGTCCGCCGCGGCGCCGAGTTCGACGTGATCGTGACGGAGAACATGTTCGGCGACATCCTGTCCGACCTCGCCGCCGAACTGTCCGGCTCGCTCGGTACCGCGGCGTCGATCAACGCGTCGCGCACCAAGGCCATGGCCCAGGCCGCGCACGGCGCCGCACCCGACATCGCCGGGCAGGGCCGCGCCAACCCGATCGCGCTGATCCTCTCCGCCGCCATGCTTCTCGACCGTGTCGGTGCACGCGCGGACATCGAATTCTCCGCGGCCGCCCGCGCCATCGAGGACACAGTGCGCGCGACCGTCGCGGCGGGTGTCGCGACCGCCGACCTCGGTGGCACCGCGTCGACGGACGAGTTCACCGCCGCCGTCATCGCCCGCCTCGAAGCCTGAGCTTCGGGTTTGCATTCGGACCCCTCCCTGGTTGGATACTGTGCGACTGTGAATCGAGCAGTGCACACCCGACGCGTGACCTCGTGGGGGCGTCGTCATGTCCGGACCCTGAGCAGGCTGGCGGCGGGAGCGGCGGTGCTTGCCTTCGCGACGGGGTGCGTGGTGAACAGCGAATCGACCGTGCCGCCCGGCGACCGAGTCACCGTCGAGAAGGTCGACGCCATCGCGAGGCAGTTGCCGCCCGACATCGCCGACGGCGGCACCCTCGAGGTCGGGGTGAACGTCCCGTACGCCCCCAACGAGTTCAAGGACGACGACGGCACCATCGTCGGCTTCGGCGTCGAACTCGTCCACGCCCTCGGCGACGTCCTCGGACTCGAGGCGGTGCTCAACGAAGCCGACTTCGACCGGATCATCCCGGCCGTCCAGGCGGGCACCTTCGAGATGGGCTCGTCGTCGTTCACCGACACGAAGGAACGCGAGGAATCGGTCGACTTCGTCACCTACTACAGCGCCGGAGTGCAGTGGGCGCAGCGCACCGGCGAATCCGTCGACCCCGACAACGCGTGCGGACTGCGGGTGGCGGTACAGACCACCACCATCGAGGACCTCGAGGAGGTCCCCGCGAAGAGCGAGGAATGCGTCGCCCGCGGGCTGCCGCCCATCGACAAGGTCAAGTACGACAGCCAGGACGAGGCTGCCAATGCCCTCATCCTCGGCCGGGTGGACGCACTGTCCGCCGACTCGCCGGTCACGGCGTACGTCATCGCCCGCAGCGAGGAACGACTCGAACCGGCCGGTGAGGTCTTCGACGCCGCGCCCTACGGATTCGTCGTCGCGAAGGGGTCGCCGTTCGGTCCCGTACTGCAGCAGGCAGTGCAGTACCTCATCGATTCCGGTGCGTACGACGAGATCACCGCGCGCTGGGGCATGGAGGACGGCGCGATCACCGCCTCGCAGATCAACGGCGCGACGAGCTGAGAAAGGGAACCATGAGCGAGTCCACGTCCGCGAGCTCCGCGGAACCGCGACCGGACGACCCGGAGCCGATACGCGCAGTACCCCTGCGACATCCCGGACGATGGATCTCCGGCGCGATCGTCCTGATCGCACTCGGGTTGTTCGCCTGGGGAGCGGCCACCAACGAGGCCTACCGCTGGGACATCTACGCCCGGTACCTGTTCGACGCCCGCATCACCGCAGCCGCGTGGAAGACCGTGCAGCTGACGGTGCTCGCCATGGCCATCGCCGTCGTCCTCGGCGTGGTGCTCGCGGTGATGCGTCTGTCCCCGAATCCCGTGCTGCGTTCCGTCGCGTGGCTGTACCTGTGGGTCTTCCGCGGTACCCCGGTGTACGTCCAACTCGTGCTGTGGGGACTGTTCCCGTCGATCTACAAGCAGATCGACCTCGGGATCCCGTTCGTCCACCAGTTCGTCCACATCGACGTGCAGGGTCTGAACGCGGCGTTCCTGTTCGCCGTCATCGGCCTGGCACTCAACGAGGCGGCCTACATGGCGGAGATCGTGCGCGCCGGCATCACCTCCGTGCCCGAGGGGCAGCTGGAGGCGTCCACGGCGCTCGGCATGTCGTGGTCGCAGACCATCCGCCGCACCGTCCTGCCGCAGGCGATGCGGGTCATCATCCCGCCGACCGGCAACGAGCTGATCAGCATGCTCAAGACCACCTCGCTGGTCGCCGCCGTGCCCTACAGCCTCGAGCTGTACGGCCGTGCCCGCGACATCTCGGGTGCGAACTTCCAGCCGATCCCGCTGCTGCTCGTCGCCGCGACCTGGTACCTGGCGATCACCAGCCTGCTCATGATCGGCCAGTACTACCTCGAGCGGCACTACTCGAAGGGCCTGAGCCGGCAGCTCACGGCCCGTCAGCTGCAGGCACTCGCCGACGCACAGAACGTACCGGTCGCCGAGGCCGGCAAGCCGACGCCGAAGCCCGGCGCACCGGGGGAGGAACACATATGACGTCCGTCGAGACGCCGATGGTGCGGGCCGACCGGGTCTGCAAGAGTTTCGGCGCCGTCAAGGTGCTCAAGGGCATCTCGCTCGAGGTGGGGCGCGGCCAGGTGACCTGCCTGATCGGTCCGTCCGGATCCGGCAAGTCGACCTTCCTGCGGTGCATCAACCACCTCGAACGCGTCGACGCCGGTCGCCTGTACGTCGACGGCGATCTCGTCGGTTACGCCGAACGGGGTTCGAAACTGTACGAACTGCACCCGCGGGCCGCCGCGAAGCAGCGCCGCGACATCGGCATGGTGTTCCAGCACTTCAACCTGTTCCCGCACCGCACCGTGCTCGAGAACATCATCGAGGCGCCGATCCTCGTGAAGAAGCTCAAGCGTGACGAGGCGGTGGAGAAGGCCCGGGACCTGCTCGCGCGGGTCGGGCTGGCCGACAAGGTCGACGCCTATCCCGCGCAGCTCTCGGGCGGCCAGCAGCAGCGCGTCGCGATCGCCCGCGCGCTCGCCATGGATCCCAAGCTCATGCTGTTCGACGAGCCCACCTCGGCCCTCGACCCCGAACTCGTCGGCGAGGTGCTCGCGGTGATGCGCGATCTCGCCGACGGCGGCATGACGATGGTCGTCGTCACGCACGAGATGGGCTTCGCGCGGGAGGTCGCCGATCAGCTCGTGTTCATGGACAGCGGCGTGGTCGTCGAGGCCGGTGATCCCCGCCAGGTGCTGGCCGACCCGAAGGAGAGCCGGACCCGGGAGTTCCTGTCCCGGCTGCTGTGAGTCGGGATCAGGTGGGTTTGCGGCTGCAGAAGATGGCGGTGCCCGGGAAGATCGAACCGCGCAGCGGGCTCCACTGTCCCCACTCGCGGTCGAGATGCTCGGGCCACTCGGGTTCGACGATGTCGTAGACCTCGAGGCCGGCGGCGACGAGTTCGCGCACCCGGTCGCCCACGGTGCGGTGGTGCTCGGCGTAGGTCGCCCGGCCCGTCGCGTCCACCTCGACGTAGGGGGTCCGGTCGAAATACGGGAACATCGCGACCAGGCCCTGTTCGCCCGGATCGTCGGGGAAGATCCACCGCATCGGGTGGTTCACGGAGAACACCCACCGTCCGCCGGGTCGCAGCACCCGCGCCACTTCGTGCATCACCCGGGCGGAATCGGCGACGAAGGGCACCGCGCCGAACGCCGAGCACACGATGTCGAAGCTTCCGTCGGCGAACGGCAGGTTCTCGGCGCCGGCCTGTACGAGCGGAACCGTCGGGCCGGAACCGGTCATCGCCGCGCGTCCGCGCTGCAGCATCCCCATGGAGATGTCCAGCCCGACCGCCCGGGCACCCTGCCCGGCGATCCAGCGGGCGCACGGCGCCGAACCGCACCCGAGTTCGAGGACGTCGCGTCCGGCAACCGGGCCGAGCAACTGCACATCGCCCTCGTGCAGGCCCTCCGGGCACCACACGAACTCCCCGGCGGCCGAGTCCACGCCCAGGAACTCGCCGTGCGTGCGGTGGTAGTCGTCGGTGTCGGCGTCCCACCAGACCCGGTTCGCGCGTTCGCTCTCGAGGGAGCCGAGGCGGGTCCGGGTGGGTCGGGTCTCGCCGAGGATCGTCTCGGCGTCCGCGTGCCGCGCGGCCTCGTCGTCGGTTCCCTCCGGGACGCCCGAAAGGTCTGGAAAAGGGGGGTTCGCGGAGCCCGGCATGGGTGTGAGCCTATCGGGTGCGGGGGAGCGGTCCCGATATCGGTTTGCCCGGGTCCCCTCGAAGCGCGTAGCCTGGTGATCGCGAGTGTCCGCAGTTCGGCCCCAGGCTCGAACGAGGAACTCGCCGTGACTCGCACATCGCCGTATCGCAGTGGGTGTTTCACGTGCCCGACCGAATTTGACCAACCGACTATCAACCCGTCCGGAGCAACTCAACACATGGCCTCCACCACCGTCACCTCGCCGCAGGTAGCCGTCAACGACATCGGCTCCGCCGAGGATTTCCTCGCCGCCATCGACGCCACGATCAAGTACTTCAACGATGGCGACATCGTCGAGGGCACCATCGTCAAGGTCGACCGCGACGAGGTGCTGCTCGACATCGGTTACAAGACCGAAGGCGTCATCCCGTCCCGCGAGCTCTCCATCAAGCACGATGTCGACCCCAACGAGGTCGTGTCGGTGGGCGATGAGGTCGAGGCTCTTGTTCTCACCAAGGAGGACAAGGAAGGCCGTCTGATCCTGTCCAAGAAGCGTGCTCAGTACGAGCGCGCCTGGGGCACGATCGAGGAGCTCAAGGAGAAGGACGAGGCCGTCAAGGGCACCGTCATCGAGGTCGTCAAGGGCGGCCTGATCCTCGACATCGGCCTGCGTGGCTTCCTGCCCGCGTCGCTCGTCGAGATGCGACGCGTCCGCGACCTCCAGCCTTACGTCGGCAAGGAGATCGAGGCCAAGATCATCGAGCTCGACAAGAACCGCAACAACGTGGTCCTGTCGCGCCGCGCATGGCTCGAGCAGACCCAGTCCGAGGTTCGCAGCGAGTTCCTGCACCAGCTCCAGAAGGGCCAGGTCCGCAAGGGCGTCGTGTCCTCCATCGTCAATTTCGGCGCCTTCGTCGATCTCGGCGGTGTCGACGGCCTCGTGCACGTCTCCGAGCTGTCCTGGAAGCACATCGATCACCCGTCCGAGGTCGTCGAGGTCGGCACCGAGGTCACCGTCGAGGTTCTCGACGTCGATCTCGACCGCGAGCGCGTCTCCCTGTCGCTCAAGGCGACGCAGGAAGATCCGTGGCGTCAGTTCGCCCGCACCCACGCGATCGGTCAGATCGTGCCGGGTAAGGTCACCAAGCTCGTTCCGTTCGGCGCGTTCGTCCGCGTCGAGGAGGGCATCGAGGGCCTCGTCCACATTTCCGAGCTGGCCGAGCGCCACGTCGAGGTCCCGGACCAGGTCGTCGCTGTCGGCGACGACGCGATGGTCAAGGTCATCGACATCGACCTCGAGCGTCGTCGTATCTCGCTGTCGCTGAAGCAGGCGAACGAGGACTACACGGCCGAGTTCGACCCGTCGAAGTACGGCATGGCCGACAGCTACGACGAGCAGGGCAACTACATCTTCCCCGAGGGCTTCGATCCCGAGACCAACGAATGGCTCGAGGGCTACGAGAAGCAGCGTGAGGAGTGGGAGTCCCGCTACGCGGAGGCCGAGCGTCGCCACAAGATGCACACCGCTCAGATCGAGAAGATGGCTGCCGACGAGGCCGCCGAGGCTGCGGCCGGCGTGTCCGGTAGCAACTACTCCTCCGAGTCGGGTGCCGAGGCGGCTCCGGAGACCACCGGTGGATCGCTCGCGAGCGACGCCCAGCTCGCCGCTCTGCGCGAGAAGCTGTCGGGTAACGCCTGATACAGCGCTTCGACGGACGACCCCGCACTGTTCGGTGCGGGGTCGTCCGCGTTCCGGGGGTCATTGTTGCTGTGGCACAAGGGCTCCCGGGCCACAACGGGACCGGCCCCCTCCGAATCGGAGGGGGCCGGTCTTCGTGTGTCGTCGATAGCAGGTGCTCAACTCACGGCGAGCTCATCCCACGGCGGGAGTGGCCCACTGCGCGGGTAGGGCCGTCGCTCGCTTGCGCATCGCGGCGTGGCTGTGGCGCGCGTTCGTCAGCAGCGCGGTGAACCAGTTCCGCCGGTGCTCGGCGAGGGCGGCAGCGACCTCGGGGATGAGGATGCAGTGAACACCGTTTTCCATGCCGAGGCGATGCCGACCTGTGGTTGAGGTGGAGGATCGCATGGCCTGCCTTCTCGAATGCTCCGGACGAGCCGGGACGGATGCTTCGCAACGACGATATCGGACAGTCGGTCGAATTCTCCGCATTTACCCCAGGTAGAAGGGGGTGTGTCCAGTTTCCGAGCGGCGTTGCGACCGCCTCGTGACCCCGCCGTGATCGATGTGTGATCCCCGGCGCCCCTCCGAGGGGAGACGTCGACGGTTCTCTCGGCCGTCCAAGAAGTACACCCGGTTCGTCCCAAGCGACGCGGCGCACCGTGTCCGAGGTCCACACACCTCGACACGGAAGGATTCTCGATGACCACACCGACCCCCGCGAGAAGTACCGCGACGAAACGGATCACGCTGCTGGTGGTGTGCGTGACGACGGCGATGCTCATGCTCGACATCGCCGTCGTCAACACCGCACTGCCGTCGATCGCCGTCGACCTCGACGCGGGCGTCAGTTCACTGCAGTGGGTGATCGACGCCTACACCCTCGCCCTGGCCACAGCCGTCCTCGGCGCCGGGTCGTGGGCCGATCGTCGCGGCCGCCGAGTGTTCGTCGTCGGCCTCGTCTGGTTCACGGGCGCCTCGCTCCTGTGCGCCCTCGCACCGACGATCCGGGTCCTCGATCTCGCCCGGGCAGTGCAAGGCATCGGTGGGGCGGTCCTGTTCGCCTGCTCGCTCGCCCTCCTCGCCGACGTCTTCGACCGAGGGCGGGCGCGGGCGTCGGCCCTGACCGCCTACGGCGCGACCATCGGCGGCGCCTTCGCGGTCGGTCCGCTCGTCGGAGGTCTGCTCACCGAACTGCTGGACTGGCGCGCGATCTTCTTCGTCAACGTGCCGATCGGTCTCGTGACCCTGCTCCTGACCCTGCGCTGGGTGTCCGAATCGCGAGATCTCCGTCCGCGCGCCGCCGACGTGCCGGGGCAGCTCCTGGCCGCGGTGGGGCTGGCGGCGTTCGTGTTCGCCGTGCTGCGTGGCCACGAGATCGGGTGGTCCGATGCGCAGGCCGTCATCGCCTTCGTGCTCGCTGTCGGTGCCCTCGTCGCCTTCGTCGCGCACGAGATGCGCACCGCCGAACCGATGCTGCCCCGTACCTGCCCGCGACCGTCGCCATGTTCGTCGTCGCCGGTGCGACGGCGAAACACGATCGTGTCGTCCCTGCGTGGGTCTCGTTGTCGTGCTCACTGGCGCTCGTCGCCGTCGGGTTGCTCATGATGACGGTCGCCGAGGCGGACAGTTCGAAGTACGTACTGCTGCCGGGACTCGTCGTGGCCTGCGCGGCCGCCGGCGCGTTCAACCCGGCGATGAGCGGGATCGTCCTCGGGGAGAGCACCGCGGCGCATTCCGGTCTCGCGGCCGGTATCAACGACGCTTTCCGTCAGACCGGCATCGCCGTCGGCGTCGCGGTGCTCGGGATGTTCCTGCCGGCCGAGTCGCTGTTGCCCGGCGGATCACCGCAGGACTTCGTGTCGGGCCTGCAGGGGGCGCTCGTGGCGGCGGCGTTCGTTGCGGCTCTCGGAACCGTGGTGTGTGCAGTCTGCCTGCGTCCCCGGCCGCAGACCGCACCGGTGTTCGGGGACGCCGAGAGCGACACGGTCGAACTCCCGGCCGTGACGGGATGAGAAGTCGCCGCGCACCCGGCGAAAACGGTCCTTACACTGCAACGATCGCGTAGTTCGGCCGGGGTCGAGGGGGCTCACCACATGATGTACCGACTGCTCGGACCGCTGGAGGTGGTCCGGGTCGCGTCGACGGCCGATCCGGCGGTGCCCCCGTCGGAGTCACAGGTCGATCTCGGGCCGCGCAAGCAGCGAGCGGTCCTCGCCGTCCTGCTGCTCAACCGGGGGCGGGTGATCTCCACCGACCGGCTGATCGATGCCCTGTGGCAGGACGAGGCGCCTGCCAGTGCGATGGCGAGCATCCAGGCGTACATCTCCAATCTGCGCAGGGTGCTGAGAGGGGAGAGCGGTGCGGCCTCCCCGATCGTGCGCCAGCCGCCCGGCTACGTCCTCGATATCCCGGCCGAGTCGGTCGACCTGGCCCGCTTCCTCGACGACGCCGAGACTGCCCGTCGGCATGCCGAGAACGGGGAATGGGAGTTCGCACTCGACACCGCCGACCGTGCCCTCGACTCCGTGTCGTCCTACCGGCGGACCGGCTACTACCCGACGGTGTACACCGTCGACTTCGACGAACAGGCGGGCGAGTATGTCGTCGCGCTGTCGGGGCTGACGATGCGCGAGGCCTCGTAGGGACCGCGAAGGTGCCTCGGTGACGTGGTGATGCGAGACTGGGCAACGTGCTGCGAATGGGGTTGACCGGAGGAATCGGCGCGGGCAAGTCGACCGTCGCCAAGGAGCTCGTCGAACTCGGGGCGGTGATCGTCGACTCCGATGTCGTCGCCCGGGAGATCGTCGCTCCCGGCTCCGAGGGCCTCGCCGAGCTCGTGGACGCCTTCGGTGAGGACATCCTGCAGCCCGACGGCACCCTCGACCGTCCTGCCCTCGCCGCGAAGGCGTTCGCCAGCGAGGACGCGCGCGCGGTTCTCAACGCCATCACCCATCCCCGGGTCGGACGCCGCACCGCCGAGCTGGTCGCCGCTGCGCCCGACGACGCGGTGGTCGTGCAGGACATCCCGTTGCTCGTCGAGGGCGGGATGGCGCCGGCCTTCCACCTCGTCGCCGTCGTGCACGCCGACGAGGCGGAGCGGATCCGGCGTCTCGTCGAACTGCGCGGCATGCCCGAGGCGGACGCCCGCGCGCGGATCGCGGCGCAGGCGACGGAGGAACAGCGACGCGAGGTCGCCGACGTGTGGCTCGACAACACCGGTGATCAGCAGGTGCTGGTCGAGCAGGTCCGGACGCTGTGGAACGATCGCCTGGTGCCGTTCGAGAAAAATCTGCGCACCGGTGTGGTGGTCGAGGCGGATCCGGTTCTCGTGCCCGCGCGCGAGGAATGGCATCGGCAGGCGCAGCGGCTCGTCGCCCGGCTGGCCCTCGCAGCCGGGGGCGCGGCGAAGCGTATCGACCACGTGGGCTCCACCGCGGTGCCCGGTCTGGCCGCCGTCGACGTCATCGACCTGCAGATCACCGTCGGCGATCTCGCGGCAGCCGATGCGCTCGCACCCGCCTTGGCTGCTGCGGGCTTCCCGCGCATCGACCATGTGGTGACCGACGATCCGAAACCGTCCTACGGGGCCGGGGGAGAGACCGACCCGGCGGTGTGGGAGATGCGGTTGCACGGCAGCGCCGATCCCGGCCGTCCGGCGCGGGTGGCGGTCCGGGTGGACGGCTGGCCCGCCCAGCAGTTCGCGTTGCTACTGCGCGACTGGCTGTCCGCGGTCGACACCGCGAAGCGCGAGTACGCCGACCTCAAGACCGATGCCGCAGTCGGGGCGTCGCAGAAGACGGATCGTGCCGAGGCGGCGGCCACCTACGCAGCGCTCAAGGCGCCGTGGTTCGACCGGGCGCATCACCGCGCGTGGGAGTGGGCCGAGAGCACCGGCTGGTCGGCCTAGGGGGTCCGGATCCCGGGCGGAGACCCGCCCGGGAATCTTCCGGGCGACCCGCCCGTTAGAATAGTTGACAGTTCAACTACTTGACGGAGGTTCGACCGTGCAGTTCGGCATCTTCACCATCGGCGACGTCACGCGCGACCCCACGACGGGCCGGGTCCCCACCGAACATGAGCGCATCGTCGCGATGACGAAGATCGCGCTGAAGGCCGAGGAGGTGGGCCTGGACGTCTTCGCGTCCGGCGAGCACCACAATCCCCCCTTCGTCCCGTCCTCGCCGACGACGATGCTCGGCTGGATCGCCGCGAGGACCGAGAAGCTCATCCTCTCGACCGCGACCACCCTCATCACCACCAACGACCCGGTGAAGATCGCCGAGGACTTCGCGATGCTCCAGCACCTGTCCGGCGGCCGCGTCGACCTCATGATGGGACGCGGGAACACCGGACCGGTCTACCCGTGGTTCGGCAAGGACATCCGGCAGGGCATCCCGCTCGCCATCGAGAACTACCACCTGCTGCGACGGCTCTGGCGCGAACGCGTCGTCGACTGGGAGGGCAAGTTCCGCACACCGCTGCACGGCTACACCTCCACCCCGTGGCCGCTCGACGACACCCCGCCCTTCGTCTGGCACGGTTCCATCCGTTCGTCCGAGATCGCGGAACAGGCCGCCTTCTACGGCGACGGCTTCTTCCACAACAACATCTTCTGGAACAAGGAACACATCCAGCAGATGATCGCTCTCTACCGGCAGCGGTTCGAGCAGTACGGTCACGGTGCCGCAGACCAGGCCGTCGTCGGGCTCGGTGGCCAGGTGTTCATGGCGGAGACCGAGGCCGAGGCGAAACGGATCTTCCGTCCCTATTTCGACAACGCCCCCGTCTACGGCCACGGCCCGTCGCTCGAGGATTTCTCGACGATGACACCGCTGACCGTCGGCACACCCGAGCAGGTCGTCGAACGCACGCTCGGTTTCGCCGACTACGCCGGCGACTATCAGCGTCAGCTGTTCCTCATGGACCACGCCGGCCTGCCGCTCGACGTCGTGCTCGAGCAGATCGAGATCCTCGGCCGGGAGGTCGTGCCGGTACTGCGAGCGGAATTCGAACGCCGCCGCCCCGCGCACGTGCCGTCCGACCCGCCCACACACAGCACGCTCGCCGCGCAGGGAGCCGACTCGGCGCACCGTCAGGTGATCCCGGCCCGCGTCGACCTCGTGCCGGAAGAGGTGGACGCCCGATGACCCGCCGTATCGTCGTCGTCAGCGGTGGCCTGGCCGAGCCGTCCACCACCCGTCTGCTCGCCGACCGCATCGCCGAGGCCACTCGTGTCGCGGTCGGCACGCGCGGAGACGACGCGGAAACCGAGGTCATCGAATTACGCAGCCTCGCGATGGATCTGGCCACCACCTTCACCGCCGGTGTCCCTACCGCAGCGGTCGCACGAGCCCGTGAACAACTCGCGACCGCCGACGGTCTGATCGCGGTGAGCCCGGTTTTCGCCGCCGGTTACTCGGGTCTGTTCAAGATGTTCTTCGACGCGCTCGATCCGGACACGCTCACCGGTGTGCCCACGTTGCTCGCCGCGACCGCGGGTAGCGCCCGACACTCACTGGTCCTCGACCATGCGATGCGCCCGCTGCTGAGCTATCTGCGTGCGCTCGTCGTGCCCACCGGCGTCTTCGCCACCACCGACGACTTCGGAACAGGCGAGGCGGCCACGGCACTGAAGGGGCGGATCGGCAGGGCGGCGGACGAACTCGCCGAGCAGATCACCCGCAGCACGGGATCACCCCGCGGGTTCTCGGACGCCGTGCCCGCCGGACGGCCGCGCGTGTCGGGAAACGCGGTCCGCACGGACGGGCCGTCCTTCCGGGAACTGCTCGGACGTCACCTGGGGTGAGCCCCGACGTCGCGGACCGGTTCGGTCGTCCGCCGGCGGATGCGCGCTGAGCAGGTTCGCGGCGAGAGCGAAGCTCGGCCGCCGGGCCGTTCGCCCGGTGCAGCCCGCCGAGAACGAATCGGCGACTTGTCGTTCCCTGAAGCGACACCTATAGTTCCTTAAGTTATGGGGTCTAACTCAAGGTGACCGGAGGAACGAGCGGGGTGGCCGGCGTCCGCAGACGTGTACGCAAGATCGACATGGAGGACATCATCCGTGTCGGTCGAGCGATCGGGCTGCGACAGTTGAGCCTCAACGCTGTCGCCGCGGAACTCGGCGTCTCCACAACGGCGCTGTACCGCCACGTGGACGGTCGCTGGGGACTCGAACTCGTCGTGGGGGAGAGTCTGCTCGGCGATCTCGTTCTGCATGACGATCCGGAGCACGACATCGAACGGCACCTGCTGTCGTTCGGTCTGCAGCTACGCGCGTTCGTCCTTGCCCATGCGGGCCTGGGAACCTACATGCAGACCCTCTTCCCGCGTGGGGAAGCGGGGCAGCGGCTGATGGTGAGCGAGGTCGAGGCTCTCGTGCGCCGCGGGTACACACCCGACGTCGCGGTCGCACTGGCGAGTGCGGTGGCGAGCGCCGCGATCAACTTCGCGGTCGCCGAGGAAGCACAGCTCGAGCGTATCTCGGGGCTCCGGCAGCAACGCGACGACGTCGCCGAACGGCTGAGCACCGACGAACGCTTGGGTGAGGCCCATCGCGAGCTTCCGGAATTCGACCACGAAGGATTCTCGACGATGGTCCTCACGGCGACGATCCGAGGTCTACTGGCGGTCGGTCCGGTCGGGCGACCACTGCACGAGGTGGTCGCCGATCTCGGATCGACCGGGATGGGACTGCGATGATGCGGGCCGGATCTCTGCAGGGCAGGCTACCTCGAGTCGGGATCGGTTGCGTCGACGACGAATTCCGGCTTCGGCAGCTCGTCGTTGCCGTGATCATCGAGTTGTTCGATCGGCAGGTCGTCGATGGCGGGGTGCTCGATATCGTTCTCATCGATTCCCTCGACGGGGGCAACGAAATCGGTTCGCTCTGCGTCATTGCTCATCCTTCCGGGTTGTCCTCGGCGGTTCGGTGCCCTCCGTGTCGGCGTACCCGACCGTCGGTCGGAGGGCAACCTCTTCGGCGCCGAGCAGTGCCGGACTCAGTAGATCGGCGAGTTGCATACGGGCACGCCTGATCCGGCTCTTCACCGTCTGCACACCCACGCCCTGGTGCGTTGCGATCTCGGCGTAACCGAGCTGCGCATACTCACGCAACACGATGACAACCCGAAACTGTTCGGGGAGAAGGAGAAAAGCTCGCCGGACCACATCACCGTCGACCACGCTCTCGGCGAGAGGCGTTTCCCCGGAGACGTATTCGCCCCGAGCCGTTCGTCGAGGACCTCACCACGTCGCGTCCGCACGACAGCGAGCGCCGCATTGCTCGCGATGCGATACAACCACGTTCCGGATGCTGCTGTGCCACGGAATCTGCCGAGATTCTGCCACGCCGCGATCAGCGCATCCTCGGCGTCGTGCCGGTTTCCTGTGATCCGGACGCAGACCGCCCACACGCCTTCCCGTGACGGTGCGACGAGCTCGGCGAACGCTGCCCGATCGCCTGCCCGTCACCGCTCGATCAACTCGGCTTCGTCCATCGAGCCCCCTCGCCATCCCGAGCAGTCACATTGCCCCACATGCGCATTCGAGACTCGGCTCGACGGGCGGCGGAGTTACGAACGTTTCGCGGCCCGAAGTGGTCGACGCCGTCGGGGGCAGCGTCGACCACCCGTCGACAATACCGCGAGATCAGTTCTCGCCCAAGCCTATCTCCTCGGAGCGGACGAACTTCACGTACTGGGTGGCCAAGCGCTGTGACATCGTACGAAGCGAGTCGTTCTCGGGAGCCTCGTTCCCCACCGGCCGCAGCCCGAGAGTTCGGCCACGTACCGCTCGTGGACCATCGACCGTCTCCGCGAGCGCAGCCTCGAAGTCCCGGTGCTCGTGCTCACGACCTTCGGCGACGACGAACTCGTGCTCGCGGCCCTACGTGCCGGAGCCCGGGGATATCTCCTCGAGGACGTCACGCTCGAGCAACTCGCCCGTGCGGTACGGACCCTCGAGGAGGGTGGCACGCTCGTCGCCCCCTCGATCACCGACCGGTTGCTGCGCGCGATCCGCTCCGCTCCACAGCCCGACGACACCCCGGTCGTGCAGGAGTTGACCGAACGTGAACTCGAGGTGCTGCGGTTGATGGCCGAGGGCTTCGGCAACCGCATGATCGCCGACGTGCTGTTCCTGGCCGAGGGCACCGTGAAGAACCACGTGTCGTCGATCCTGCTCGAGCTCGGCGGCCGGGACCGCACGAATGCGGTCCTCCGAGCCGTGCGGGAGGGAATCCTGCGGTGACGGTCAGATCAGATCCTCGCCGTCCCGTCGGGCCTGCAGCCACTCCTTGAAGAACCCGCGGCAGAGCGCCGCCAGCACACCGGCGACGAGTACGGGCCAGATCAGGACGTAGACGGTCAGTGCGAGCGTGCTCATCGGTTCTCCTTCTCCGGAGTGGTCGCCGCGGCGTCCGTCTCGGACCCAGGGGTTTTCGCCGAGGCAGGGACGTTCGCCGAGGCAGGGGCGTTCGGGGAGTCAGGGTCGGTTTCGGGTGTCACGTCGTCCGCAGCCACGTCGAAGTCACCGACACGCTGCGCGATGACCTCGAAGTCGAAGTTCTCGTCGGAGTTCACGGACATCGCCCAGCACACGACCGTGCTGACCGCGTAGGCGACGAGCGAGGCGCTGAGCACGGCGTAGTCGTGGACCGAGCCGAGCGCGAAGGGCGCCACGACCCCCGCGGCGACGACACCGATGACGCGTGCGGCCCGGAGTCCGAAGAAGCCGAATGCCATCAGACCCGCGATCACGCCGACACCGACGACCGATGCGATGTCCACCGTCCAGGCGAGCACCCCGTCCATCGGGAACCACCCGAAACGCACCGGCAGGAACGCTGCCAGGGCGACGAGCACCGACGTCGTGAACGCCTTGTTGGTGACCTTGTGCCAGTAGAAGCTCGCGATGACGGGGAAGACCAGCGCACCCCAGAGCGCGCCGACGAACACGAGCAGGTCGAGGATGCTCAATCTCATGCTCGCGAACGCCACGGCGGCTGCGGTCGCGACGACCATCGTGGCGCGCCCGATGAAGAGCATCCGCTTGGGATCGGCATTGCGGGTGCCGCCGGCGATGTTCTGGCCGTAGATGTCGGCCATGACGATCGACGACAGCGCCGACAGGTCGGAATCGGCCGTGGACGACAGCGCACCGATGATCATGACGAAGAACACGACGACCAGAGCCGTGGGCAGGAAGGACGCCACCATCTGCGGCACGATGTTGTTGACGTCGCCGTCCATCGGGTCGATGCCCAGGTACAGCGCGAGCACACCGAACATGCCGACGCCGATGACGGTGGCGCCGTAGCCGATCGTCGCGGTGACGAAGGTGGGCTTGATGAGATCCTCCCGCACCGCGAACAGGCGCTGCGCGATCGTCTGGTTGCCGATGGCGTACGCGAGCACGGCGGCGATGTACGGTGCGCCCTGGTTCAGGAAGGCATCGCTGGAGAAGAAGTCGCTCTGCTGGTCGGTGAGGTTCCCGGAACCACCGTCGAACGCGTCGGGGAAGCCGGTGATGAAGAAGACCGCCGGGATGATGACAACGACCGCACCGAGCATCGCCACGACCTGCATGAAGTCGGTGAGCACGGACGCTCGGAAGCCGGACCACAGGGTGTAGAGCAGCACACCGGCGGCGATGAAGACGACACCCTGGACGAAGCCGAACGGCGAGATCAGCGAGATGAGCACACCGCCGGCGATGAAGTTGGACATCAGGCTGATGAGGCTGCCGACGAGATTCGAACCGGCCAGCATGAGCTGGCTCGACCGCCCGTGCCGGGCGAACATGACCTCGGCGAGGGTGTGTGCTTTCGGGGCGACCGCGCGGATGCGCTTCCCGAAGGGGTAGATGAACAGGATCATCAACGCGCCCCACAGCCCGTAGTGGATCGGGCCGGAGATGCCGTAGGTGTATCCGGAGGTCGCCGACGCGTACAGCGAGGACGCCCAGATCCAGGTGGCGGTCATGCTGGCCGCCGACACCCCGAAACCGACCTTGTTGCCGGCGGTCATGTAGCCGTCGGCGTTCTCGTCCTTCTTCCCGATTCGGGCGGAGACGAGAAGCGTTCCGCCGTAGAAGATTACGAGCAGGGCAACGATCGTCGCGGCGCTGAACTGAACGAGCTCGGTGCCGTTCACTGCGACCTCCTTCGTGTTCGCGTCACGTCCGCGGTCGTCGGAGCGCAGTGGAAGGCAGGGCGCGCTGCACGCGTCCTGTCTGTCGGTTCCGCTGCGGCGTCGGTCCGATCCACCGCCGGACGGTGGGCATGCGTCGGGCGCCCGATCGGCCACGGGCCGGCGGGCGCGGCATACCGCTCCAGCAGGGCACGCCCGGATCCGGGCGTGTGCCGACGAAGTGATCGGCGGCGTTCTCGTCGGCGCTCGTGGGCTGCACGGGCGCGCGCCGCCGGCGCGAGGGGTGTCCTCGGTCGGGTGATGTGCACGCGGAGGGGCGATCCGGGCCGGCCCCGATGGTCGCCTTCTCGATGCACTGCTTCGCCGGCCGGGGCAGATTACCATGTCCTTTGCGGCAGTAACTTTTTCGCTTCTGCGCCCCCGCTGTCTGCGCAGGTGACGGCACCTGCGCAGCGGTGGTGCGCGTCAGCGCCAGGAGACGGGCGCGCCCCGCTCCCGCAGCCACGCGTCGAGGTCGTGGCCGTGCGCGGCGATGCCGTCCACCGCCCGCAGTGCCGTGTCGATCGCCGTCTCGGCCGCCGCCGCGTCGATCATCCCGGCGGTGACCGCGACCACCAGTTCGTCGATGTCCTCGACCGTCGTGTCGCGGCCCGTGCGGACGATCAGGTCGAGATAGTGGTCGCGGGAGTACCAGACGTCGCCCTCGCGCCGAAACTCACCGACGTCGACGTAGCGGTCCTGGTCGCGTTCGTTGCCCGGCGTGAAATGGAAGATCGAGGCCCGCAGACGCAGGTCCGGCAGCAACCACGATTCGAGATAGTGGAACTGCGGGTGGTCGGACGATCGCGCCATGTACAGCCCCCACTCCTCGACGCGGTACTCGTCGACCGCCCGCGCGAAGCCCTTGGGGTCGATGTTGGTCTTCGTGGCGACGTCGAAGATCTCGGTCTTCACGGGATGCGGGGTCGCGGACACGGGATGCACGCTAGCGTGCGAACCGCGCCGCACGCAGGACCGCGATGCGTGTCGGTGGGAGCGCTTACTCTGGATTCCATGGCGTTCGCAAGTGAGCATCCCGTCGTCGCACACTCCGAGTTCCGGCCGGTGGGTGAGATCGAGCGCACCGAGGCCCGTTTCGAGGTCGTCAGCGAGTACGAACCGGCCGGCGATCAGCCGGCCGCCATCGACGAGCTCGAGCGCCGGCTGAGGGCGGGGGAGAAGGACGTCGTCCTGCTCGGTGCCACCGGTACCGGCAAGTCCGCCACCACCGCGTGGCTCATCGAACGCGTCCAGCGACCCACCCTCGTGATGGCGCCCAACAAGACTCTGGCCGCGCAGCTCGCCAACGAGCTGCGAGACATGTTGCCCAACAACGCAGTCGAGTACTTCGTCTCGTACTACGATTACTACCAGCCCGAGGCGTACATCGCGCAGACCGACACCTACATCGAGAAGGACTCGTCGATCAACGACGACGTCGAGCGGCTGCGGCACTCCGCCACCTCGTCGCTGCTGTCCCGCCGCGACGTCGTGGTGGTCGCGTCCGTCTCGTGCATCTACGGTCTCGGTACCCCGCAGTCCTATCTCGACCGGTCCATCCAGCTCGAGGTCGGTGTGGAGGTGCCGCGCGACGCGCTGCTGCGCCTGCTCGTCGACGTCCAGTACGCCCGCAACGACATGGCGTTCACCCGCGGATCGTTCCGCGTCAAGGGCGACACCGTCGACATCATCCCCGCCTACGAGGAACTCGCCGTGCGGATCGAGTTCTTCGGCGACGAGATCGACGCGCTGTACTACCTGCACCCGCTCACCGGCGACGTCGTGCGCAAGGTCGACTCCCTGCGCATCTTCCCGGCCACCCACTACGTCGCCGGTCCCGAGCGCATGGAACGCGCCGTCGCGAGTATCGAGGCCGAGCTCGAGGAGCGCCTGGCCGATCTGGAGAACCGCGGCAAGCTGCTCGAGGCGCAGCGTCTGCGCATGCGCACCCAGTACGACATCGAGATGATCCGGCAGGTCGGCTTCTGCTCCGGCATCGAGAACTACTCCCGCCACATCGACGGACGACCCGCCGGATCCGCGCCGGCGACGCTCATCGACTACTTCCCGGAGGACTTCCTCCTGGTCATCGACGAGTCGCACGTCACCGTGCCGCAGATCGGCGCGATGTACGAGGGCGACATGTCGCGCAAGCGCAACCTCGTCGACTTCGGTTTCCGTCTCCCGTCGGCGGTCGACAACCGGCCACTGACCTGGGAGGAGTTCGCCGCCCGCATCGGACAGACGGTCTACCTGTCGGCCACCCCCGGCCCGTACGAGCTCGGACAGACAGGTGGCGAGTTCGTCGAGCAGGTCATCCGGCCCACCGGCCTCGTCGACCCGCAGGTCGTCGTCAAGCCCACCAAGGGGCAGATCGACGATCTCGTGCACGAGATCCGCGAACGTGCCGAGCGCGACGAACGCGTCCTCGTCACCACCCTCACCAAGAAGATGGCCGAGGACCTCACCGACTACCTGCTCGAACTCGGTATCCGGGTGCGCTATCTGCACTCCGACATCGACACCCTGCGCCGCGTCGAACTGCTGCGACAACTGCGCCTGGGCGAATACGACGTGCTCGTCGGCATCAACCTGCTCCGCGAGGGTCTCGACCTCCCCGAGGTGTCGTTGGTGGCGATCCTCGACGCCGACAAGGAAGGCTTCCTACGGTCGACGACCTCGCTGATCCAGACCATCGGCCGTGCGGCCCGCAACGTCTCGGGTGAAGTGCACATGTACGCCGACAAGATCACCGACTCGATGGCGCGGGCCATTGAGGAGACCGAACGGCGGCGCGAGAAGCAGATCGCCTACAACACCGAACACGGTCTCGATCCGAAGCCGCTGCGCAAGAAGATCGCCGACATCCTCGACCAGGTCTATCAGGAGGCCGAGGACACCGAGGCCGTCGAGGTGGGCGGCTCCGGCCGCAACGCTTCGCGTGGTCGCCGAGCCCAGGGCGAGTCCGGACGGGCCGTCAGCTCCGGTGTCGTGGAAGGTCGCGACACCTCGACGATGCCGCGCGCCGAGCTCGCCGATCTCGTGCAGCAGCTCACCGACCAGATGATGCAGGCCGCCCGCGACCTGCAGTTCGAGCTGGCCGCACGGCTTCGCGACGAGATCTCCGATCTGAAGAAGGAACTGCGCGGGATGGACGCCGCGGGTCTGAAGTAGTCGCCCGGCCCGATCGGCGCCGGCGACTCGGGTAGGGTCCACTCCCATGGATCCCTCTTCCGCCGGGCGTGCTGCCCGCGCACTCGAGCTGCTGCACTTGGTCGTCTACTTCGCGCCGGACATCGCGGGTGAACTCGCCGCGCTCGGTGTCGACGGACCGGCTGCGCAGTACTTCGGTGGACGCGCGGCACCCCTGGGTGCCGTCGGCCCCGGGGTCGTGACCGCGACGTTCTGCAGCTTCTCGCCCCGCCTGGTGGCATCGGCCGTCCCGGCAGTGTGGGAGACGGCCGAGCCGGCCACGATCATCGCGGCGCGGTTGCGGGCTTTGGACGCACTCCATCGACGGGTCCTCGGGCAGGACGTACTCGGCTCCGCGGAGATGAACGAGGCGGCGGACCTCGCGGCCACCGCGGCGCGGGCGATTCCCGGCCCGGACGGTCGCCCGCTCTACGCCGCCTACGCCGATCTGCCCTGGCCCGAGGAGGCGCACCTGCGCCTGTGGCACGCCCTGACCCTGCTGCGCGAGTATCGCGGCGACGGTCATATCGCGGCCCTGCAGACGGCAGGGCTTTCGGGGCTCGATGCGCTCGTCACCCACACGGCGACCGGTATCGGGTTCGCCACTGATCCGGCCCGGAAGCTGCGGGGCTGGTCGCGGGACGAGTGGGCGGACGCCGAGAAGGGATTGCGCGGGCGCGGCCTGCTCGACAAGCGCGGCGAGCTCACCGGTGAGGGCTTCGAGGTCCGCGAACTCGTCGAGGATCTCACCGACGACCTGGCGGTCGCGCCGTGGACTGCGCTCGGTGAGGAGGGGGTGGAACGTTTGCTCGACCTCGCGTTGCCGTGGCGCGACGCCTTCGTCGACGCCGAGGTATTCCCTGCCGGCCTGTTCGGCCCGCGTTACGGTGACGCGCGGTAACATCAAACCTGATTGTGGGATGAGACCCAAACCTCCCACCCGGGCCGCCCATCTCGCTACTGTCGACGCAGCGTATGGCGGGGGAGCGTGCGTGTCCTCCGTCGACGACGGCATCGGCGGCCCGCGTCGATGGACCACACACTCGATGGAGGATGAATGAGCGCCTACCGGACCATAGTCGTCGGAACCGATGGTTCCGAATCGTCGTATCGGGCCGTGGAGAAGGCAGCTGCTCTGGCCGGCGACGCGGGCGCCCAACTGGTGATCGCCTGCGCCTACTACCCGGCCGACCCCAAGGACACCGCACAGGCCGCCGACGCGCTGCGCGACGAGGCGTACCAGGTCACCGGCTCGGCACCGACCTACGAGATCCTGCGCACCGCACGGGAGAAGGCAACCGTCGCCGGCGCCCGCAAGATCACCGAGCGGCCCATCGTCGGTGCACCTGTCGAATCGCTCCTCACGCTCGTCGAGGAGGTCGAAGCCGATCTCATCGTCATCGGCAATCGCGGCCTCAACACGCTGACCGGGCGGCTGCTCGGCTCCGTCCCCTCGGACGTCGCCCGCAAGGCCCTGTGCGACGTGCTGGTAGTGCACACGGTCCGCTGACGGATCAGCAGTACTCCTCGCGGGCGGTTTCGAGATAGCGCGCGGCGGCGTCGTCCGCCGACATGCGCGAACCCGAGGCGCCCGCGGCGTAGGCGGCGATCGGCCGGAGCGTGACGAGGACGTCGTGCTCCGGCACGCCCGCGCGCAACTGGTCGCACACCCCTCGCACCACCGCAAGCACCGTGTCGTCCGTGACGTCGGCGACCAGACCGGATGTCTCCAGTGCCTCCTTCACCCGCAGGAAACGCGCGTCGGGCGGCGTCGACGAGGTAGGGGATACCGACGTCGTGGACGTCGCGGCCTGCGCCTCGTCCTGGGTCGGCGTGACCGATCCGCACGCGGCGGAGACGAAGAACCCGCTCAGCGCCGCGATCGCAGCGCACCCCGCTCGACGTATCCGGTGGTGCGCTGCCCGATAGGCCACGTGTTCGTTCCCTCCGCGGATGATCCGTCCCATCTCCTTGCCCCGAAGGACGGTACCGTCCGGTGGCCCGTCCCGGGGTCCGCTCGGCGGTGTCGGCCGAACCGTGTCGGTTCAGCAGCGTGTCGGTCCGGCGATACCGGCCAGCACCTCCGGCAACGCCTCCGAGTGCACCACCCCGAGACGCTGGGTGGCGCGGGTCAATGCCACGTACAGGTCGTTCATCCCGCGTGAGGAATCGGTGAGAATCTCCGCAGGTTCGACGAGCAGCACCGCGTCGAACTCGAGTCCCTTGACCTCCTTGACGGTCGCGACCGTGACCGACTCGGACGCGAGGTGCTCCCACGCACCCACGAGTCGCGCCGGGGCGAGCACGGCAGTCGTACCCGGGCCGGTCTCCGCCTCGAGAGCTGCCTGCACGGTGGCGAGCACCGCGTCCGCCTCGACGTGCTGCGACCACGGCTCGAAACCGGACTCGCGCACCGACTGCGGCGGCACCTGGTCGGGATCGATCTCCGCGAGCACCGCGTGCGCGATCCGCATGATCTCCGCCGGCGTGCGGTAGTTGACCGTCAGTTCGGTCTTCTTCCACCGGTTCGCGACATACGGTTCGAGAATCTGCTGCCACGACTCGGTTCCCGCCGGATCCCCGGTCTGCGCGGTGTCGCCCACCAGGGTCATCCAGCGATTCGGGATGCGGCGCATGATCGTTCGCCACGCCATCGCCGACAACTCCTGCGCCTCGTCGACGATCACATGACCGTACGTCCAGGTGCGATCGCCGGCCGCCCGCTCCGCCGTGGTCTCGTGACGACGGTGGTTCTGCCGTTCGGCGAGCTGGGTGGCGTCGATCAGGTCGTACGCCATGAGCAGTTCGGGATCGAGGTCGTCCTCGAGATCCTGCGGTGCCGAACCGGTGAGGATGTCGAGTGCGCCCTGCGCGTCGGCGATCTGCTTGCGCCAGCGCCGCTTCGCGCGTTCGCGTTCGGCGGCGTCGTCCACCCCGAGCAGTTCGGCGAGCTCGTCGAGCAGTGGAGCGTCGGCGGCGCTGAAGTGTCCCGATGCATCGGGACGGTGCAGCGCATCGATCTGCTCGTCGGTCAGGGCCGGAGCCGCCGACGCGATCCGGTCGCGGGAGGCCAGCAGATCCGAGAGCACCTGCTGCGGGGACAGTTCCGGCCACAGCGCGTCGATCGCACCGACGATGTCGGGATCCGAACGCATCTCGGACCGGATGTCGTGGATGTCCTCCCGGCTCAACAGGTTCGCGCCACCGAGCGGGTTCGATCCGATGATCCCGGCCAACTGGTCGGCGAGGGCATCGATCACACCGTTCACGAAGATCGGCCGGGCCAGGTTGTGCGGCCGGCGGGACGACCGGGCGCGACCCCGCGCACGGGTCACGATCGTGCGGTCGAGGGTGAGCGCGTAGGTGTCGAAACTCAGCTGCACGGGGGAGCGGGGCACCTCCTGCCGGTCGCGGACCGCCTTCTCGAGCACCTTCACCATGTCCAGGGAGCCCTTCAGTTCGCCGGCCATCGGATCGTCCTCGATCGTCGGCGTGACCCCCGGATACAGATCCCCCACCGTCGACAGCAGCACGCCGGTCTCACCGAGCGAGGGCAGCACCTGACCGATGTAGTCGAGGAAGCGGCTGTTCGGGCCCACGATCAGCACGCCGCTCTTGGCCAGTTGCTTGCGGTAGGTGTAGAGCAGGTAGGCCGCGCGGTGCAGCGCGACCGCGGTCTTGCCGGTGCCCGGACCACCCTGGACGACGAGCACACTGCGATGCTCGGACCGGATGACCGCGTCCTGCTCGGCCTGGATCGTCGCCACGATGTCGTGCATCTGCCCGGTACGCGCGGCGTTCAGAGCGGCGAGCAGCGCCGATTCTCCGGCCACGCCACCGGCCGGTGGGGTGTCGGCGTGCTCGAGCGCGGCGTCGAGGTCGAGGTACTCGTCGTGCAGTGCGGTGACGGAGCGGCCGCGGCTGCGGATGTGGCGGCGCAGCACGACACCGTCCGGAGCGGCGGGGGTCGCGAGGTAGAACGGGCGGGCCTGGGGTGCGCGCCAGTCGAGCAGCAGCGACTCGTAGTCGTTGTCCTCGTCGAGGATGCCGAGGCGGCCGATGTAGCGGGTCTCCGCGCCGTCCTCCGTCACGGGGCCGGAGGTGTCCGTCCCGTCGTCCCGCACATCGATGCGGCCGAAGCACAAGCCGTGCTCGGCGGCGTCGTACTTCGCGATGTCCTCGGTGTACATGTGGGTGTACGACTCGCGTTCGCTGCGCGCCTGCGGGGTGCCTCCGGTCTCGCGCAGCACGCGGGCCAGCCGGGTCTTCGCGTAGGCGCGCAAACCGTCGAGATGCGTGTAGAGCATCGCCACGTAGGCCTGCTCGCGGTCGAGCTCCGGATGGGACGCGCCATCAACCGGCACAGGGACTCCTCGGGGATAGACAGGACGAGATCGCTCGCCGCCGCAGGGGTGGCGCGTCGACGAAAGTGCCCGAGAAGTCTAGTCGCCGCAGGAGGAAAACGGGCAGAAAGCCTGATCACAGCAGTGCGGGCGTGCGATTTCCACGCACGCCCGCACCCTTGTGCCGTAACCGGACTACTACTTCTTCTTCTCGAGCGCCTTCAGGTTCTTCGCGAGCTTCTTCTCCGCCTTCGTGCCCTGCTTGCGCGCGGCCTCGGCACGCAGACGGGCCTTCTCCGCGGCGACGTGAGCCCGAGCGTTCAGGATCGCGGACTGCTCCTCGGCGAGCTTGGCCCATTCCGAGCTGCGATCGACCGTGGTGTCCCACAGCTTCGAGCCACGCTTGCGGGCGACGTCGGCGAGCTCAGGGGTGCGCTCGCGCGCCAAACCGAGCAGTTCGGTGCCGCGTTCACGGGCGCCCTCGGCGAGTTCGGGGGCGCGCTCACGCGCGACACCGAGGATCTCGGCGCTGCGATCGCGCGCCCGTTCGGTCAGCACCGGGCCGCGGTCGCGGGCGACCTCGAGCAGTCCGCTGCTCCGCTCGCGTGCGGCCTCTGCGAGTTCGGGTGCACGTTCCTTGGCGATCTCGAGGATGTGTCCACCCTGCTCGCCGGCTTCCTCCGTCAGCGTCTTGACCCGCTCGGCGACGGTGTGCAGCGTTTCGGCCGTGTGACCGTCCGAGGAGTGGCCCGGCAGTGCAGCGGCCACCGACTTCTGCGCGGCACGCGCGGCGCGACGGCTCCGCCAGCCCAGCGACGGCTTGCCCTCGGTGTCCACGGCGGCGATGAGCAGACCGCCGATCAGGCTCACGTTCTTGATGAGCTGGGTGCGCTGCTGGGCGCGGGCCTCGGGGTCCTCGACGTTCCAGAAGTCATGGCCCGCGACGGTCGTCGGCACGAGGCTGCCGATCAGCGCGAGAGCGGACAGACGAGGTGCTTTCCCGAGTGCGAACAGGGTCCCGGCGCCGATCTGCACTGCGGCGTTGATCTGGACGAGAGTCTCGGGATTGCTGGGAAGCCGGTCGGTGATCGACGCCGGCAAGGCGTTCACAGCCTGATCGAGCCCGGGCTGCGCGGCACCTGCTTTCGGCTCGGGCTTCCGCAGGGCGTCGATACCCCCGGCGATGAAGATGGACGCGAGCATGGGCCGCGCAATTCTCCGGACGAGCATGTGGTTCCTCCCGTGGTCGGCTGTGTTTCCAAACCCTGACACAGGTACCCCAAGCGTCACGGGAATATGCACGAAGCAGGGCCGAAGGGCACGAAACGATATTTCGGACCATACGGAAGCTCGAAAAAAACCGAATTTGGTCGTCGACGAGCGCCCCCGTCATCACCTCGACGGCCGACTCGCCGCGCGGGACGTCGGAATCTCGGGCGGCCGCTCCCCAGTAGTGAGCGGCAGATCCGTGACGGTCTCGAACAGGTGCGGACCCGAGGCGGTGTCGACGCTGCGCTCGATGGTCAGGTGCGCGACGCGTCCTCGCGTCCGCAGGGTGGCGATCTGGTTCCCGAAGCTCGGACCTGCCATCTTCGACCACGAGAACGACGTCTCGGGAACGGCCGTCACCGGACCGAGCAGCAACCGCACGACGCGCTCCGCCTTGCGTCCCCATGCGGCGCGGAAGGCGACCCGGACAGCTGCGGGGACGTGGTTGTGCAGGGGCGAACAAGTCAGTTGGTACACCGTGCCGGCGGTCGGCGTCGCGAATCGGACGCGGGCGGCGTAGGCATGGTGCACGTCGCCCGAAAGGACACAGATTGTCGCGGGCGCGCAGCCGGACGTTTCGGCGCGACGCCCGGCAGCGACATCCAGCAACAAACGGGCGAGTCGCTCGAACGAATCGCGGAAGGCCGCCCAGTGTTCGAGATCGGCGGCGCGCCGGAGCTTCTCGGCCCACCGCGCCCATCGGTCACCGCGCGCACCGGACGCGAGCTTCTCGTCCCACGCCTCGAGGTCGTGCATCGTGCGGGGGAGGAGCCACGGCAGCGACGTGCCGATCAGGAGGTGGTCGTAGTCGCCGTCGGTCTGCTCCTCGATCCAGTCGAACTCCGGATCGGACACCATGTCGCGCCGGTCGGGCGCGAGCACCCGCCCGCACCGCGAATCGATCACCAGCAGACGCACCGGTCCGAAATCGCGGCGATACGACCATCGCACTCCCGGACTGCCGTCGGCTTCCTCGTCGGCGCCGGACGCGAACGCACGCAAGATCGGTTCGGCGTCCCCGGCACAGTTCCGCACCCGGTCGTAGAGCGGGTCCTCGTCCAGCTCCGAGGGAGCGAGGTTACCGAGATGCTGATAGATCCAGTACGACGCCAACGCCCCGACGATGCGTTCCTCCCACCACGCGGAGGCCTCCATCTCCCTGCGCCACGAATAGGAGGTGTTCCAGTCGTCGTGCACGTCGTGATCGTCGAAGATCATCGAGGTCGGCACGTTCGACAACAGCCATCGGACGTTGTCCTCGGACCACGACCGGCTGTACAGCCAGGTGTACTCCTCGAAGTCGCGTACCTGGGCTCCGGGCGGTTCCGACAGATCGTGACGCTCACCGACCCGTCGCTTCATCTCCTCCGACAGCTCGTCGGCGTAGACCTGATCTCCCAGCAGCAACAGCGCGTCGGGCCATTCGTCGACCGGTAGGGAACGCATGCGCTGCGCGTAGGCGACGAGAGCGTCCTTTCCGAGGACGGCTGTCGGTTCCGCGCTCTCCGAGGCCACCCGGCACGACCCGAAGGCGAGCACTAAATCCTCGGGGTCGTCTTCCGCGGTCCTGATCAGCGGCGATGCAACACCGACGGGTGGCCACACGACCCGGCCGTCGAGATCCACCTCGTAGGGCGTCACCGATCCGGGTTCGAGGTCTCGGACGGTGACGAGCGCGTAATGGTGCCCCGCGACGGTCCACGTGTGTTCGGAACTGCCGAGCACATGCACCGTGCACGGCTCGGACGTCTCCACCCAGATCGCGGCGTCCGTATCGCCGATGTGCCTGAGCACCGGCCCCAGTACGAGATCCGCCACAGTGTCAGGCCTCCGTGCTCGTGCGAGCTCGTCCGGTTTTCGAGCGTACTCGCGGCAGTGGAGCACAGGAGGATTCCGGCGAACTCCGATCCTCGTTCGGCCTCCGCGCCTCTGCGACGGGGCGCACGCTGGAACGGACGCAGCACAAGCGGCCCGCTCGGGTCGTTGCCGCGTGCTGGAAGGGGGCCCGGACATGACCGACGCGGAGAATCCGACCCGCTGGGATCGGCTCGACGACGAAGAGAAACGGCAGGCGAGGGAGAAGGCCGAGGAGATCGACCGCATGTACGAACCGGGAGCGCGGCCGACCACGGTCGTGCCGGGCACGAACGGGATGGTCTCGGGAACGGCCTTCGCAGATATGGCGGGCGAGCGCTCGAGGGACGAGCCCGCCGGAGCGGGCAAGGGCGAAGGGTCGGCCGACAGGGACGGTGCCCCCGACTAGACGTCGTGCGAGCACGCTCGGGTGTCACAGATCCGGCCGTCGCAGGCTAGGCCTCGTACCGAGTGCCGTCCGGCCCGAGGCGGACCGAGACGGACCGTCACCAGCCCCGCTCGCGCCACTCGCCGAGATGCGGACGTTCGGCTCCGAGGGTCGAGTCCTTGCCGTGTCCGGGGTAGAAGATCGTCTCGTCGTCGAAGCGGTCGAAGATCTTGGACTCGACGTCGCCGAGGAGCGATCGGAAGGCGTCGTCGTTCGGGGTCTTGCCGACGCCGCCGGGGAACAGTGAATCACCGGTGAAGATGTGCGTACGACCCGTGCCCCGTTCCGTGAGGACCAACGCAACCGACCCCGGAGTGTGTCCTGAGAGGTGGATCACCTCGAGATTCAGCTCACCGATATGCACGGTGTCGCCCTCGGCCAGGATCCGGTCGGGCGTCACCGGCAGGGGATCGGCGTCGAGCTCGTGTGCGGCGGTAGGCACACCGGTCTCCGCGGCGACCCGCTCGAGACCCTGCCAGTGATCCCAGTGCTGATGGGTGGTGACGATGAGCTCGAGCTCCGGCGCGTTGTCGCGGAGGAACTGCACGAGACGGTCGGGTTCGTTTGCGGCGTCGATGAAGACGGACTTGCCGGTGGCGTCGTCGGTGACGAGATAGGTGTTGTTGTTCATCTCGCCGACGGCAAGTTTGACGATGCTCGCTCCGGGAATCCTTCGGCGTTGCGCGGGTCCGCCGGGAGTGACGTCGCCGGTGTAGGTGTCTTCGATGATCACGGGCTGCTGCGTCATGCAGCCAAACCTACCTTCGGGTGCGCGCGTGAGCCTGAGGCGCGCGGTTGTTCGTCACGGAAACGTGTCGGTACCCGCGCCTACCATGGCTGAGGGCCGAATTCCGGCCTTGTCTACAGGAAGGATGTGGCGTGGCAGACCGCCTGATCGTGCGTGGAGCCCGGGAACACAACCTGCGTGGTGTCGACCTGGACCTGCCGCGCGACAGTCTGATCGTGTTCACCGGGCTGTCGGGTTCGGGCAAGTCGAGCCTCGCGTTCGACACCATCTTCGCCGAGGGGCAGCGGCGCTACGTCGAGTCGTTGTCGGCCTACGCCCGCCAGTTCCTCGGTCAGATGGACAAGCCGGACGTCGACTTCATCGAGGGCCTGTCGCCTGCGGTGTCGATCGACCAGAAATCCACCAACCGCAACCCGCGGTCCACCGTGGGCACCATCACCGAGGTCTACGACTACCTGCGTCTGCTGTACGCCCGGGCCGGCACTCCGCACTGCCCGGTCTGTGGCGAGCAGATCTCCCGGCAGACGCCGCAGCAGATCGTCGACCAGGTGCTGGAGATGGAGGCCGGGGCCCGTTTCCAGGTCCTCGCGCCCGTCGTGCGCACCCGCAAGGGCGAGTTCGTCGACCTCTTCGAGCAGCTGACCGTCCAGGGCTACTCCCGCGTGCGTGTCGACGGGGTCGTCCACCCGCTGTCCGATCCGCCGAAGCTGAAGAAACAGGAGAAGCACGACATCGAGGTCGTCGTCGACCGCCTCGCCGTCAAGCCCAGCGCGCAGCAGCGACTCACCGACTCCATCGAGACCGCGCTGCGGCTCGCCGAGGGTGTCGTCGTGCTCGACTTCGTCGATCGTGAGGAGGATGCCCCCGATCGCGAGCGTCGGTTCTCCGAGAACCTGGCGTGCCCGAACGCGCACCCGCTGTCGATCGACGAACTCGAGCCGCGGTCGTTCTCCTTCAACTCGCCCTACGGTGCGTGCCCCGAGTGTGCGGGTCTCGGTGTGCGCAAGGAGGTCGATCCCGATCTCGTCGTGCCCGACCCGGATCTGAGCCTGGCCGACGGCGCGATCGCGCCCTGGTCGATGGGCCAGAGCGCCGAATACTTCGGCCGACTGCTGTCCGGCCTGGCCGACGCCCTCGAATTCGACATCGACACCCCGTGGCGGAAACTGCCCGTCAAGGTGCGCAAGGCCGTGCTGGAGGGCAGCACCGAGCAGGTGCACGTGCGCTACAAGAACCGCTACGGCCGCGTCCGTTCGTACTACGCCGAGTTCGAGGGCGTCATGCCGTTCCTGCACCGCCGTCTCGAGCAGTCCGAGTCCGAGCAGGCGAAGGAACGTTACGAGGGCTACATGCGGGAGATCCCGTGCCCGGCCTGCGCCGGTGCCCGCCTTCGTCCCGAGATTCTGGCCGTGACGGTCAGCGCGGGCGACTTCGGTGCGATGTCCATTGCCGAGGTGAGCGACCTGTCGATCGCCGAGTGCGCACGCTTCCTCGACGGTCTCGTCCTCGGCGCCCGCGAGGCCGCCATCGCTGGGCAGGTCCTCAAGGAGATCCAGGCCCGGCTAGGCTTCCTGCTCGACGTCGGACTCGACTACCTCACCCTCTCGCGCGCCGCGGGCACCCTCTCCGGTGGTGAGGCACAGCGCATCCGTCTCGCCACGCAGATCGGATCCGGTCTCGTCGGCGTTCTGTACGTGCTCGACGAGCCGTCGATCGGTCTGCATCAGCGCGACAACCGTCGTCTCATCGACACCCTCACGCGACTGCGCGATCTGGGCAACACGCTCATCGTCGTCGAGCACGACGAGGACACCGTCCGTGCCTCCGACTGGGTCGTCGACATCGGACCGCGCGCGGGCGAGCACGGCGGGACGGTCGTCCACAGCGGCACTTACAAGGAGCTGCTCGACAACCCGGAATCGCTCACCGGCGCCTATCTGTCCGGACGCGAGGAGATCGAGATCCCCGCGCTCCGGCGGCCGATCGACAAGGGCCGGCAGGTCACGGTCGTCGGCGCCCGCGAGAACAATCTGCGCGAGATCGACGTGGCGTTCCCACTCGGCGTCCTCACCTGCGTCACCGGTGTCTCCGGCTCCGGGAAGTCGACACTCGTCAACGACATTCTCGCGACGGTGATGGCCAACAAGCTCAACGGCGCGCGGCAGGTTCCCGGACGGCACACCCGCATCAACGGACTCGACCAGCTCGACAAGCTCGTGCAGGTCGACCAGTCGCCGATCGGCCGCACCCCGCGCTCGAACCCCGCGACCTACACGGGTGTATTCGACAAGATCCGCAGCCTGTTCGCCTCCACCACCGAGGCGAAGGTGCGCGGCTACCAGCCGGGTCGGTTCTCGTTCAACGTCAAGGGCGGGCGGTGCGAGGCGTGCTCGGGCGACGGCACGTTGAAGATCGAGATGAACTTCCTGCCCGACGTGTACGTGCCGTGCGAGGTGTGCCACGGCGCCCGCTACAACCGCGAAACGCTCGAGGTGCATTACAAGGGCAAGACCATCGCCGAGGTGCTCGACATGTCGATCGAGGAGGCGGCGGAGTTCTTCCGGCCGGTCACCTCCATCCACCGCTACCTCAACACGCTGGCGGAGGTCGGTCTCGGTTACGTGCGCCTGGGCCAGCCGGCGACGACCCTGTCCGGCGGTGAGGCGCAGCGCGTCAAGCTCGCCGCCGAACTGCAGAAGCGTTCCAACGGGCGCACCGCGTACATCCTCGACGAGCCCACCACGGGCCTCCACTTCGAGGACATCCGCAAGCTGCTCGGGGTCATCAACGGTCTGGTCGACAAGGGCAACACCGTGATCGTCATCGAGCACAACCTCGATGTCATCAAGACCGCCGACTGGATCATCGACATGGGTCCCGAGGGCGGTTCCGGTGGCGGCACGGTGGTCGCGGAGGGCACTCCGGAAGAGGTGGTCACGGTGGAGGAGAGCTACACCGGACGCTTCCTTGCGGAGATCCTCGACGGGCGGATCACTGCACCTGCTTCCGCGCCGGTACGCAAGCGCGCGACGAAGGCGACCAAGGCGACCGCGACCAAGACTGCCGCTACGAAGTCGGCCACGAAGGCGAAGACCGCCAAGAAGAAGGTGGCGGCCGCGAGCTGACGAATCGAGCCGCCCGCCTCGGAAGAGGCGGGCGGCTCGATCTCGTGGCTCGTGAAGCAGCCGGGGAGCGTGAAGTGGGCGGGACTCCGGTTCGGCTCAGTAGACCGGGCCGGTGTACTTCTCGCCCGGGCCCTTGCCGGGCTCGTCGGGCACCGCCGACGCCTCGCGGAAGGCGCGCTGCAGTGCCTGCAGTCCTTCGCGCAGCGGGCCGGCGTGCGGACCGAGATATTCCACCGACGAGGTGATCAGGCCGGCGAGTGCGGTAATCACGCGGCGGGCCTCGTCGAGGTCACGTCGCGCGCTGCTGTCGGGATCCTCGTCGGCGAGACCGAGCTTCTCGGCAGCCGAACTCATGAGCATCACGGCTGCGCGGCTGATCACCTCGACGGCCGGGATGTCGGCGAGTTCGCGCACATCCTCCGCCGCAGCGTCCTGATCGGGGGTCTCGGGAGCATCCGTCATAGCGTCGAGCATAGGGTCGCGCCGCTCGGCGCCGACCGTGCGGGTGCGGCGCCGACGCGCCGATTCGTCGTCGACGTGGCTTTTTGTTAGACTTGATCCCACGACCGCCCGCGGTGATCCTCCGTGGGCAGCAAAGTGGAGTCCGACTCCCACCTCTGGCGGCACATCGATGCAGCTGAGAGGTCCGGTTCTCCGGGCGTAGAAGCCCGGATGTCCGCCCTGCATCGGGCGGTGCGGATCACGCAGCGTGAGCTGGGTGCCGTCGACCGGTCGGTATCGGACCCCGCGTGGAGCCTCGGCACCACAGCGGGGTCTTCTTGTCGAGGAGTAGGGCCACGTGCTGCGGTGCGGTCAAACCGACCACACCGCTCTACCTAGGAGGCCCCATCAGCGCTGAGACCCGCATCAACGAACGCATCCGAGTTCCCGAAGTCCGGCTCGTCGGACCCGGCGGTGAACAGGTCGGAATCGTGCGTGTTGAAGATGCCCTCCGCCTGGCAATCGAAGCCGACCTCGACCTTGTCGAGGTGGCGCCCGACGCCCGGCCGCCGGTCTGCAAAATCATGGACTACGGCAAGTTCAAGTACGAAGCCGCGCAGAAGGCGCGCGAATCGCGCAAGAACCAGCAGCAGACCGTGATCAAGGAGCAGAAGCTCCGTCCGAAGATCGACGACCACGATTACGAGACCAAGAAGCGCAACGTCGTGCGCTTCCTCGAGGCCGGTTCGAAGGTCAAGGTCACGATCATGTTCCGCGGCCGCGAGCAGTCGCGCCCCGAACTCGGATACCGGTTGCTGCAGCGCCTCGGCGCCGATGTCGCCGACCTCGGCTTCATCGAGACCAGTCCGAAGCAGGACGGCCGGAACATGACCATGGTGCTGGCCCCGCACAAGGGTGCGAAGACCCGCGCGAAGGCTCAGGAAGCCGCGCAGGCCGCACCGGCGCAGGCCGCACCGGCGCAGGCCGCACCGCGCCCGGCAGCCTCCGCTGCCCCGACCACGGAGTCCGCGCCGTCCGCGCCGGCTCCCGGGACGGGCGACGCCCCGAGCAACTAGCCCGCTCAGGCAGCACATCCGGTGCTGTCCGTGAGCACCGATGTACGCACACGACAAGAACTGAGGACTCCATGCCCAAGTCGAAGACCCACAGCGGCACCGCGAAGCGATTCAAGGTGTCCGGTAGCGGAAAGGTCCTGCGCCAGAAGGCGGGTCGCCGCCACCTGCTCGAGCACAAGTCCTCGCGGGTGACGCGTCGCCTCGACGGCAAGGCCGTCGTCGCCGATGCCGACGCTCCGCGCGTCAAGCGCATGCTCGGGCTCTGAGCCTCTCCGACCGATCCATCCGGGGACACCTCGTTCGTCCCCCGAACTCTGACAGGACACATAACCAGTGGCACGCGTGAAGAGGGCCGTCAACGCCCAGAAGAAGCGTCGTTCGATTCTCGAGGCCTCGAAGGGCTACCGCGGACAGCGCTCGCGTCTGTACCGCAAGGCCAAGGAGCAGCAGCTTCACTCGCTGACCTACGCCTACCGCGACCGTCGCGCCCGCAAGGGTGATTTCCGCAAGCTGTGGATCAGCCGCATCAACGCTGCTGCCCGCGCCAACGACATCACCTACAACCGCTTCATCCAGGGCCTTAAGGCCGCCGGTGTCGAGGTGGACCGCAAGATCCTCGCCGAGCTCGCCGTCTCCGACGCCGAAGCCTTCGCCGGCCTCGTGGCCGTCGCCAAGGCTGCCCTTCCGGCCGACGTCAACGCTCCGGCTGCCTGAGTGCTGCCCTGAGCTACGACAACATCCAGGAACGACCCGTGGACACGCTCACCGAGCGCACACCACGGGTCGTTTCTGCTGTGAAACTGCTCCGGACCGCCGAGCGTCGCAAGACCGGGCGGTTCCTCGCCGAGGGTGAGAACTCCGTCACCGAGGCGCTCGCCGCTGCACGCGTGCACGAACTATTCGTCACCGAGGCGGCCGCCGGCCGGTACGCGACGGTCGTCGACGAAGCACGCCACAAGGGTGTGCGCGTGGGGATCGTCACCGAGCGGGCCGCCGCCCGGCTGTCCGACACCGTCACCCCGCCCGGCCTCGTCGCCGTGTGCGACACCCTCGACGTGCCGCTCGCCGAAGCGGTGACCCCGCGGTCGCGGCTGCTCGCCGTGCCCGTCGCGGTCGCCGAACCCGGCAACGCCGGCACCCTCATCCGCGTCTCCGACGCCGTCGGCGCCGACGCCGTGGTCCTCGCCGGCGACAGCGTCGACCCGCACAACGGCAAGTGCGTGCGCTCCTCGGCCGGCAGCATCTTCCACCTGCCGGTCGCGCGCGAACGCGACACCGACCGGGTACTGGCCACGCTCGCCGAGGCCGGCGTGCAGATCCTCGCGACGGCCGCCGACGGGGAGATCGACCTCGACGACGCCGACGAGTTGCTCGCCGCGCCCACCGCGTGGCTGTTCGGCAACGAGGCCCACGGACTCGATCCGCAGGTCGCCGCCCGCGCCGACCACCGCGTCCGCATCCCCATCCGCGGACGCGCCGAATCGCTCAACCTCGCCACCGCCGCCTCGATCTGCCTGTATGCGAGCGCGCGGGTGCAACATCGGGCCGCTCGGCCCATCACATAGGATTTCCCGGGTGCGCCGCGGCCTCCGGCCCGGACCGCACCCACCGAGATCACCCGTTCGTCCGAAGAAGGAGATGCACCGGTCGTGGCCAAGAAAGAGGGCGGGACCCCGCCGGCAGTCGATCCGAGCGCCCTGACCGAGGACGCGCTCACCGCCGCCGAGAAGTCCGCGATCGACGCGTTCGCCGCTGCGACCGACCTCGACGAACTCGCCCAGGCGAAGATCGACCACCTCGGCGACAAGGCGCCCATCTCCCTCGCCAAGCGCGCCCTCGGCTCGCTGCCCGGCAACGAGCGCGCCGACGCCGGCAAGCGGGTCAACGCCCACCGCACCACCGTGCAGGCCGCCTTCGACGACCGCAAGGCCGTGCTGCAGGCCGAACGCGACGCCGCGGTCCTCGTCGCCGAAGCCGTCGACGTCACCCTTCCCGCGACCCGCCGCGCGCTCGGCGCCCGCCACCCGATCTCGATCATCTCCGACGAGGTCGCCGACGTCTTCGTCGCGATGGGCTGGGAGGTCGCCGAAGGCCCCGAGGTCGAGACCGAGCATTTCAACTTCGACGCCCTGAACTTTCTGCCCGACCATCCGGCGCGCACGATGCAGGACACCTTCCACATCGCCCCGGAGGGTTCGCGGCAGGTGCTGCGCACCCACACCTCGCCCGTGCAGGTCCGCACCATGCTGCACCGCGACATCCCGATCTACGTCGTGTGCCCCGGCCGCACCTTCCGCACCGACGAACTCGACGCCACCCACACCCCGGTCTTCTCGCAGGTCGAGGGTCTCGCCGTCGACAAGGGCCTGACCATGGCGCACCTGCGCGGCACCCTCGACGCGTTCGCGCGGGCGCTGTTCGGGCCGGAGACCCGCACCCGGATGCGCCCGAACTACTTCCCGTTCACCGAACCGTCCGCCGAGGTGGACGTGTGGTTCCCGAACAAGAAGGGCGGCGCCGGCTGGGTCGAGTGGGGCGGCTGCGGCATGGTCAACCCCAATGTGCTCCGGGCCTCGGGCATCGACCCCGACGTGTACACCGGGTTCGCGTTCGGAATGGGCCTCGAACGCACCCTGCAGTTCCGCAACGGCATCCCCGACATGCGCGACATCGTCGAGGGCGACGTGCGCTTCACCCTGCCGTTCGGCGTTCAGGGCTGACAGCCCGCTCCCGACACCGACTCCACCGACCGACGACCGAACGAAAGAGCTGAGCACAAGTGCGAGTAGCGCAGTCCTGGCTGACCGAGATCCTGCAGCGCGCCACCCCGGAGTGGAACGTCACCGCCGAGGAACTCGACGCGGGATTCGTCCGGGTCGGACTCGAGGTCGAGGACATCGAGACCCTCGGCCGCATCGACAACCTCGTCGTCGGACGGGTCGTGGAGATCACCGAGCTCACCGAATTCAAGAAGCCCATCCGTTTCTGCAAGGTTGACGTCGGTGAGGAGGAACCGCGCGGCATCGTGTGCGGTGCCCGCAACTTCGCCGAGGGCGACCTCATCATCGCCGCCCTGCCCGGCGCCGTGCTTCCCGGCGACTTCGCCATCGCATCGCGCAAGACCTACGGGCACATCTCCGACGGCATGATCTGCTCGCTGTCCGAGCTGGGCATCGGCAAGGACCACTCCGGCATCCTCGTGCTCGAGCCCGGCACGGCCGAACCCGGCACCGACGCCAACGATCTGCTCGGTCTCGGCGACACCGTCGTCGAACTGAACATCACCCCCGACCGCGGATACTGCTTCTCCGTCCGCGGCCTCACCCGCGAACTCGCGTGCGGCTTCGACCTCGAATTCGCCGATCCCGCGGCCGTGCCGGCACTGCCGTCCGACGGCGGGGAGGCCTACCCGATCCGGCTCGAGTCCGAGACGAAGGCCACCCGGTTTGCCGCACGCCGCGTCACCGGCATCGACCCGAAGGCCGTCACCCCGTGGTGGATGCAGCGCCGCCTGCACACCGCCGGTGTCCGCCCGATCTCCCCGGCCGTCGACGTGACCAACTACGTCATGCTCGAACTCGGCCAGCCGCTGCACGCCTTCGACGCCGCCAGCCTGCAGGGTGAGCTGGTCGTGCGACGCGCCCGGGCAGGGGAGAAGCTCACCACCCTCGACGGTGTCGAGCGCGATCTCGATCCGGAGGACGTCGTCATCACCGACGACTCCGGGGTGATCTCCCTCGCCGGCATCATGGGCGGCGCGACCACCGAGGTCGGCGACAGCACCACCGACGTGCTGCTCGAGGCCGCCGCCTGGGATCCGCTCGCCGTCTTCCGCGGCAACCGTCGGCACAAGGTCAGCAGCGAGGCCGGCAAGCGTTTCGAGCGCACCGTCGATCCGGCCCTGGCCCGCGCCGCGCTCGACCGGGCCGCGAGCCTGCTCGTCGAGATCGCCGGCGGCCGCGTGGAGTCGACCCTCACCGACATCGTCGTGCCCACCGAGAGTCCGACGATCCGCATGGACATCGACCTGCCCGACCGCATGGCCGGGGTGAGCTACCCGAACGGCACCGCTGCCCGCCGTCTCACGCAGATCGGATGCGCGGTCGAGGTCGGTGTCGGCGAGGACGGCCACGGCCAGCTCGTCGTCACCCCGCCGACCTGGCGCCCCGACCTGCGTCAGCCTGCCGACCTGGTCGAGGAGGTGCTGCGCCTCGAAGGCCTCGAGCAGATCCCGTCGGTGCTGCCCACCGCTCCCGCCGGCCGCGGTCTCACGGCCACGCAGAAGCGCCGCCGCGCCGTCTCCCGCGCGCTCGCCCACGACGGCTATGTCGAGGTCCTGGCTCCGGTGTTCCTGCCGGCCGGCGTGTTCGATACCTGGAAGCTCGACGCCGACGACCCGCGCCGGGTGACCACCAAGGTGCTCAACCCCCTCGAAGCCGATCGTCCGGAGCTGGCCACCACGCTGCTGCCGGGCCTGCTCGAGATCCTCGGCCGCAACGTCTCGCGCGGCCAGCGCGACCTGTCGCTCTACGCAATCGCGCAGGTCGTGCATCCCACTTCCGAGACCAAGCCGGTCGACGCGCTCCCGGTCGACCGTCGTCCCACCGACGACGAGATCGCCCTGCTCGAAGGGTCGCTGCCGAAGCAGCCGGTCCACGTCGGTGGTGTGCTCGCCGGTTTGCGCGAACCGGCCGGGCCGTGGGGCACGGGACGCGCCGCCGATGCCTTCGATGCCTTCGCCGCCGCGGAGACCGTGGCACGTGCCGCCGGGGTGCGCCTCGAGCGCCGCGCCGCGCAGTACCTGCCCTGGCATCCCGGCCGCTGCGCCGAACTGCTTGTCGACGGGGTCGTCGTCGGCCACGCCGGTGAACTGCATCCCGCGGTGATCGAACGGGCCGGTCTGCCCGCACGCACGTGCGCCTTCGAACTCGACCTCGACGCGTTACCGATCGTGGAATCGCTTCCGGCGCCGGTGGTCTCGCCGTTCCCGGCGGTCCTGCAGGACGTCGCGGTCGTGGTCGACGCGAATGTGCCGGCCGCCGACGTCGAGAGCGCCCTGCGCTCGGGTGGCGGCGAGCTGCTCGAGGACATCCGTCTGTTCGACGTCTATCAGGGCGCCCAGCTGGGGGAGAACCGCAAGTCCCTCGCGTTCGCGCTGCGCTTCCGCGCCCTCGATCGCACCCTCACCGAGGACGAGGCCAGCGCCGCCCGCGAGGCAGCGGTGGCCGCCGCGGCCACCGCGGTCGGTGCCGAACTACGCGCCTGAGCCGCCCGCGTCCCCGCCCGGCAGCCACACCTCGGGCGGGACCGTGGTGACCTTGCGGACCGCCCGGTCGAGGATGTGCCCGGCGATCTCCGCGAGGGTGCGCATCGGGGTGCGGCCGTCGACCGCGAGCGCCGACAGGATCGCGCGATCGGTGGCGGAGATCGTCGTGCGTCCGCGCCGCTCACCCACCCGCCGGGAGCCCGACGTCAGTTCCCCTCGCTCTCCCGGACCGAGCGCGTTCAGCCGCCACGCCCCGCCCTCGGTGAACCATTCCGAGACCACGTGGGTGCGGATCGACGCGACGCCGGGCAGCTTCCCCAGGTCGGCGCCCGCCCACGGCACCTCGACGGTCACCGTGCCCGAGATCGCCGCGATGACGAACCGCGAGACTCTCACGGTGCCCGCCGCGGTCCTGAAGTTCGCCCTGAGGATCGGGCGCGCGTGGGGATCGACCGAGCACGGCCCGGAGCGGGTCGCCTTCCTGCAGTACCGTCCGGTGCTCGACAACCGGCGGTTGCGTGAGGAACTCGGTGTGCCCCTGCGGTACACGAGCCGGGAGGCCCTCGAGGCGTATCTGCAGGTTCGCGCCGAAGAGGACTCAGTGGCAGCCGAGCGACGTAGCCTGGAGGCATGAGCAAGGACGAAGCCGGCCGGGTGCCGTCTCCCCAGGAGCCCGACAAGCCGGAGCAGCCCGTCCCCGACGTGACCCCGGCCGGGCCGGAGACGCCGACGGTGCCGGATATTCCCCCGGCCCCGGACATCCCGGACGTGCCGCCGATCGACCCGGAGCCGAGCCCCGATCCCGACGTGACCCCACGCGAGGAAGACGTCCACGACGCTCAGGTCCACGACGCCGAGATCGTCGAACCGGGTGTCGTCGACACCGGATCCGTCGACGGCCCGGTCCGCGCACCGACGATCGAGGAGATCACCGGATACACCGCGGACGGGGTGCCGACCTTCGAATCGGTGCGTGAGAAGATCGAACAGCGTTCGGCGACCGCGCTCGGCGCGGAGGAACTCGCGCACGCGACGGGTGCGGGTCGCACGCTCGAGGAGCAGTACGAGGAGCGCAAGGCGGCCGCTGCCGACCGGCTCGCGGAGATCCGGCGGTCGTTGCGCTCGGAGTGAATCCTCCGAAAGGGACACCCCCTATGAAATGATTTGCATGAGGGTGCATAATCATTCGTATGGGTACTTCACCGGACTTCACCGCCACCTCCGAGTCGCCGCTACGGGTCGCCGTGGCCGGCGCCAGCGGCTACGCGGGCGGCGAGATCCTGCGCCTGCTCCTCGGCCACCCCGCCTACCAGGACGGCTCGCTCGTCATCGGCGCGCTCACCGCCGGGGGTAACGCGGGCGCCACCCTGCGCGAGTTCCATCCCCATCTGCTGCCGCTCGCCGACCGCGTGCTCGGCGCCACCGACATCGACACCCTGCTCGGGCACGACGTCGTCTTCCTCGGCCTGCCGCACGGCCACTCCGCCGTGATCGCCGAGCAGCTGCCCGAGACGACCGTCGTCATCGACTGTGGCGCCGACTTCCGGCTCGAGAACGCCGCCGACTGGCAGCGCTGGTACGGCAGCGACCACGCCGGCACCTGGCCCTACGGCATGCCCGAGCTGCCCGGCAAGCGCGACGCCCTCGTCGGGGCCACCCGCATCGCGGTCCCCGGTTGCTACCCGACCTCCGCCTTGCTCGCACTCGCACCGGCCGTCGCCGCCGGCATCGTCGAACCCGTCGTGAACGTCGTGGCCGTCTCCGGCACCTCCGGCGCCGGGAAGTCCCCGAAGGTCGAGCTGCTCGGCTCCGAGGTCATGGGCTCGGTCCGCGCCTACAGCGTCGGCGGCGCCCACCGGCACACCCCGGAGATCAAGCAGAACCTCTCCGCTCTTGCCGACACCGACGTGAAGGTCTCGTTCACCCCGATCCTCGCGCCCATGCCGCGCGGCATCCTCGCGACCTGCACCGCACCGACCACGGTGACCGCCGCCGAGGCCCGCGCCGTCTACGAGAAGGCCTACGCCGACGAACCGTTCGTGCAGCTGCTGCCGGAAGGCGCACTACCGGCCACCGGCGCGGTGGTCGGCTCGAACGCCGTCCAGATCGCCGTCACCGTCGACACCGACGCCGGACTGCTCATCGTCGTCGCCGCGCTCGACAACCTCACCAAGGGCACCGCCGGTGCCGCCGTGCAATCGATGAACCTGGCACTCGGCCTGCCCGAGACCGCCGGCCTGTCCACCGTGGGAGTGGCTCCGTGACCGAGAACAAGTACGCAGACGACGTCTACACCGGCGCCACCGAGATCGCCGGGGGACGCCTGATCCGCACCCAGGGTGTCACCAGTCCCGCCGGCTTCCGGGCCGCCGGCATCCCCGCCGGCATCAAGGTCTCGGGCAGACAGGACCTCGCGCTCGTGGTCAACGAGGGCCCCGAACTCACCGCCGCCGGTGTGTTCACCACCAACAAGGTCAAGGCCGCCCCCGTCCTGTGGTCCCAGCAGGTGCTGAAGTCCGGCAGCCTGCGCGCGGTGATCCTCAACTCCGGCGGCGCCAACGCGTGCACCGGCGCCGGTGGTTTCCAGGACACCCACGCCACCGCCGAGGCCGTCGCCGACGCCCTGAGCAACTGGGGCACCGAGACCGGTGCCGGTGAGGTCGCCGTGTGCTCGACCGGCCTGATCGGCGACCGTCTGCCGATGGACAAGGTGCTCTCCGGGGTGCAGGAGATCGTCCACGAACTCGCCGGAGGCATCTCCGGTGGCACCGACGCCGCCTACGCGATCATGACCACCGACACCGTGCCCAAGCAGGCCGCCCTGCACCACGCCGACAAGTGGAACGTCGGCGGCATGGCCAAGGGCGCCGGCATGCTCGCCCCCGCCCTGGCGACGATGCTGTGCGTGGTCACCACCGACGCCGTCGCGACCGCCGATCAGCTCGACACCGCGCTGCGCCACGCGTCCCGGCTCACCTTCGACCGCCTCGACGTCGATGGCGCGACCTCCACCAACGACACCGTGCTGCTGCTGGCCTCCGGCGCGAGCGGGATCACCCCGAGCCAGGACGAGCTCAACGCCGCCGTCCTCGCCGTGTGCGACGACCTCGCCGAGCAGATGATGGCCGACGCCGAGGGCGTCACCAAGCGGGTCACCGTCACCGTCCGCGGCGCCGCCAGCGAGGACGACGCCCTGATCGGTGCCCGCACCGTCGCCCGCGACAGCCTCGTCAAGACCGCACTGTTCGGCTCCGACCCAAACTGGGGCCGCGTGCTCGCCGCCATCGGCATCGCCCCGATCGAACTCGACCCCGACAAGATCTCCGTGTCGTTCAACGGCAACCCGGTGTGCATCGACGGTGTCGGTGCGCCCGGCGCCCGCGAGGTCGACCTGTCCGCGGCCGACATCGCACTCGACATCGACCTCGGCCTCGGCAACGCGCAGGTGTCCATCCGCACCACCGACCTCTCGCACGCCTACGTCGAAGAGAACTCGGCGTACTCGTCGTGACCGGAACGAACACAGGAGACGACGTGACCGACGCACTGATCGCCGACCTCACCTCGCACCAGAAGGCGTTCGTCCTCGCCGAGGCCCTGCCGTGGCTGCAGAAGTTCCGCGACAAGATCGTCGTCGTCAAGTACGGCGGCAACGCCATGATCGACGACACCCTCAAGACCGCCTTCGCCGCCGACATGGCGTTCCTGCGCACCGTCGGCATCCACCCCGTCGTCGTGCACGGCGGCGGCCCGCAGATCAACGCCATGCTCGAGCGACTCGGCCTCGCAGGTGAATTCCGCGGCGGCTTCCGTGTCACCACCCCCGAGGTCATGGACGTCGTGCGGATGGTGCTCTTCGGGCAGGTCGGACGCGAACTCGTCGGCCTGATCAACAGCCACGGCCCCTACGCCGTCGGCACCTCCGGCGAGGACGCCGGACTGTTCACCGCGACCCGCCGCACGGTCGTCGTCGACGGCGAGGCCACCGACATCGGGCTCGTCGGCGACGTCACCAGCGTCGACCCCGGCGCGGTGCTCGACCTCATCGCCGCCGGGCGCATCCCCGTCGTCTCCACGATCGCGCCCGACGCCGACGGCGTGGTGCACAACATCAACGCCGACACCGCCGCGGCCGCCCTTGCCGAAGCGCTCGGCGCGGAGAAGCTGGTCGTGCTCACCGACGTCGAAGGCCTCTACACGAACTGGCCCGACCGCAGCTCGCTCACCTCGCGGATCGACGCCGACGCGCTTACCGCGCTGCTGCCGTCGCTCGACTCCGGCATGGTCCCGAAGATGGAGGCGTGCCTGCGCGCCGTTCAGGGGGGAGTGCCCACCGCGCACGTCATCGACGGGCGCCAGCCGCACTCCGTGCTCCTCGAACTGTTCACCGAAGAAGGCATCGGCACCATGGTGGTGCCGTCCTCCGAGAAGGAAGGCCCCGCATGACCGGCACGTCCGACCTCCAGCAGCGCTGGGCGGGTTCGCTGATGAACAACTACGGCGTGCCCAAGGTCGCGCTGGTCGCGGGCGACGGTGCCGTGCTCACCGACGCCGACGGCAAGCAGTACCTCGACCTGCTCGGCGGCATCGCCGTCAACAGCCTCGGCCACCGCCACCCGGCGATCATCGAGGCCGTCACCGCCCAGCTGAACCAGCTCGGCCACGTGTCGAACCTGTACGCCTCGCCGCCGGTGCTCGAACTCGCCGAGAAGCTCCTCGATCGCTTCGGTCACGAGGGCCGCGCCTTCTTCTGCAATTCCGGCACCGAGGCCAACGAGGCGGCCTTCAAGATCGCCCGGCTCACCGGACGGCCGAGGATCGTCGCGTGCGAGAAGGCCTTCCACGGCCGCACCATGGGCGCCCTCGCCCTGACCGGCCAGCCCGACAAGCGCGCCCCCTTCGAACCGATGCCCGCCGGCGTCGAGTTCGTGCCCTACGGCGACCTCGACGCCCTCGAGGCCGCGGTGGACGAGAACACCGCCGCCGTCTTCCTCGAACCGATCATGGGCGAATCCGGCGTCGTCGTCCCGCCCGAGGGTTATCTCGCCGGCGCGCGTCGCATCACCACCGAACGCGGCGCCCTGCTCGTGCTCGACGAAGTCCAGACCGGTATCGCCCGCACCGGTACCTTCTTCGCCCACCAGACAGCGGGCATCACCCCCGATGTGATGACCCTCGCCAAGGGCCTCGGCGGCGGACTGCCCATCGGTGCGGTCCTCGCCACCGGTCCGGCCGCCGAGCTGTTCCGGCCCGGCAAGCACGGCACCACCTTCGGTGGCAACCCGGTGTGCGCCGCGGCCGCCCTCGCGGTGCTGCGCACGATCGACGAGCACAACCTGCTCGACCACGTGAACACCGTCGGGAAGACCCTCGCCGCCGGCATCGAGGAACTCGGGCACCCGCTCGTCTCGCACGTGCGCGGCTCCGGGCTGCTCCTCGGTGTCGTCCTCACCGCCGCGAAGGCGCCGGCCGTCGAGACCGCCGCCCGCGAGGCCGGTTTCCTCGTCAACGCCGCCGCACCGGACGTGATCCGCCTCGCGCCCCCGCTGATCCTCACCGAACAGCAGGCCGAGAGCTTCGTGACGGCGCTGCCCGCCGTCCTCGACACCGCCGACCGGGAAGGGAACTGACGACCCGTGCTCCGCCATTTCCTGCGCGACGACGACCTCACCCCGGCCGAACAGACCGAGGTGCTCGAACTCGCCGCCGAACTGAAGAAGGCGCCGCTGTCCCGCCGCCCCCTCGAAGGGCCCCTCAGCGTCGCCGTGCTGTTCGACAAGACCTCCACCCGCACCCGCTTCTCCTTCGACGCCGGCATCGCCCAACTCGGCGGGCACGCCGTCGTCGTCGACACCGGCTCCACCCAGATCGGGAAGGGTGAGACCCTCGAGGACACCGCCCGGATGTTCTCCCGGTTCACCGAAGCGGTCGTGTGGCGCACCTACGGCCAGGACCGCATCGAGACGCTCGCCGAGCACTCGACCGTGCCCGTCGTCAACGCGCTCACCGACACTTTCCACCCCTGCCAGGTCCTCGCCGACCTGCAGACCATCCGCGAGAACAAGGGCGCCACCGCGGGCCTGCGGATGACCTACTTCGGCGACGGCGCCAACAACATGGCGCACTCGCTGATGCTCGGCGGCGTCACCGCCGGCATGCACGTGACCATCGCGTCCCCGGCCGGGTTCACCCCCGACTCGCAGGTCGTCGACGCGAGCCGCGCACGGGCAGAGGAGACCGGCGGCAGCGTCACCGTCACCGACGACCCGCGTACCGGAGCCAGCGGCGCCGATGTGCTCGTCACCGACACCTGGGTGTCGATGGGGCAGGAGGACGACGGCAAGGATCGCGAGGCACCCTTCCGGCCGTTCCAGCTGAACGACGACCTCGTCTCCCTTGCCGACACCGACGCGATCGTGCTGCACTGCCTGCCGGCCTACCGCGGCAAGGAGATCACCGCCGAGGTCATCGACGGACCGCGGTCTGTGGTGTGGGACGAAGCCGAGAACCGCCTCCACGCACAGAAGGCCCTGCTGGTGTGGCTGCTCGAGCAGAGCCGGAGCTGACCGTGAGCACCGCGGCGAACCATGCGGACAGTGCGGCGACGGCGCCGACGCGCGCGGCGCGGCAGGCCCGCATAGTCGCACTCCTCGCCGCGCACCCGGTGCGCAGCCACACCGAACTCGCCGCACTCCTCGCCGAGGACAGCATCGAGGTGTCCACCGCCACCCTGTCCCGCGACCTCGAGGAACTCGGCGCCGTCAAGCTCCGCGCGGCCGATGGGGGCGCCGGGGTGTACGTCGTCCCGGAGGACGGCAGCCCTGTGCGCGGCGTGACCGGAGGCACCGACCGCCTGTCCCGGTTGCTCGGCGAACTGCTGGTGTCCACCGACTCCAGCGGCAACATCGCCGTGCTGCGCACCCCGCCGGGGGCGGCGCACTATCTGGCCAGTGCACTCGATCGGGCATCATTACCCGAGGTGGTCGGAACGATCGCCGGCGACGACACCATCGCGGTCATCGCCCGCGAACCGACGACGGGAGCCGAACTGGCCGCGAAAATCGAATCACTCGCCTGACCTACCACTCATAGACGCACGTCGAAATACGAAGGAGCACAAAGACAATGGCCGAACGCGTCGTACTCGCCTATTCGGGCGGGCTGGACACCTCCGTCGCCATCAGCTGGATCGGCAAGGAGACCGGCAAGGAGGTCGTCGCCGTGGCCATCGACCTCGGCCAGGGTGGCGAGGACATGGAGGTCGTGCGTCAGCGCGCCCTCGACTGCGGTGCCGTCGAATCGATCGTCGTCGACGCCAAGGACGAGTTCGCCAACGAGTACTGCCTGCCCACCGTCCAGGCCAACGCGCTCTACATGGATCGCTACCCGCTCGTCTCGGCCATCAGCCGCCCGCTGATCGTCAAGCACATCGTGCAGGCCGCCCGCGAGCACGGTGGCACCGTCGTCTCCCACGGCTGCACCGGTAAGGGCAACGATCAGGTCCGCTTCGAGGTCGGCTTCGGCGCCCTCGCACCCGACCTCCAGGTCATCGCACCGGTCCGCGACTACGCCTGGACCCGTGAGAAGGCCATCGCCTTCGCCGAGGAGAACGGCCTGCCCATCAACGTCACCAAGCGTTCGCCGTTCTCCATCGACCAGAACGTCTGGGGCCGCGCCGTCGAGACCGGCTTCCTCGAGGACCTGTGGAACGCCCCCACCAAGGACGTCTACGACTACACCGAGGACCCCACCGCCCACTGGCAGGCCCCCGACGAGCTGATCATCAGCTTCGAGGCCGGTCGCCCCGTCGCGATCGACGGCAAGCACGTCACCGTCCTCGAGGCCATCCAGGAACTCAACCGTCGCGCCGGCGCTCAGGGTGTGGGCCGCCTCGACATGGTCGAGGACCGCCTCGTCGGCATCAAGAGCCGCGAGATCTACGAGGCCCCCGGCGCCATCGCCCTCATCACCGCGCACCAGGAACTCGAGCACGTCACCCTCGAGCGCGAACTCGGCCGCTACAAGCGTCGCGTCGAGGAGCGCTGGAGCGAGCTGGTGTACGACGGCCTGTGGTACTCGCCGCTGAAGACCGCCCTCGACGCCTTCATCAAGAACACTCAGGAGCGCGTCACCGGCGACATCCGCATGGTGCTCCACGGCGGACACATCACCGTGAACGGCCGTCGCAGCCCCGAGTCGCTGTACGACTTCAACCTCGCCACCTACGACGAGGGTGACAGCTTCGACCAGTCCAACGCCAAGGGCTTCGTGCAGATCCACGGCCTGTCGTCGAAGGTCGCCGCGAAGCGCGATCTGGGCCTGTAGTCATGACGGCTCACGGCACCAACGAAGGTGCCCTGTGGGGCGGCCGGTTCGCATCCGGACCGGCCGCCGCCATGGCGGCGCTGAGCAAGTCCACGCACTTCGACTGGGCGCTCGCCCCGTACGACGTGCGCGCCTCCCAGGCCCACGCCAAGGTCCTGCACCGCGCCGGACTCCTCACCGACGACGACCTCGCCACGATGCTCGACGGCCTCGACCGTCTCGCCGCCGATGTGGCCTCCGGTGCGTTCGGCCCCGCCGAGTCCGACGAGGACGTGCACGGCGCGCTCGAACGGGGACTCATCGAACGGGTCGGCCCCGAGGTCGGCGGCCGGCTCCGCGCGGGCCGCTCCCGCAACGACCAGGTCGCGACGCTGTTCCGCATGTGGCTGCGCGACAGCGCGCGGCGCATCGCCGACGGTGTCCTCGATGTGGTCGATGCGATCGCCGACCAGGCCGCGGCGCACCCCGATGCCGTCATGCCGGGCAAGACGCACCTGCAGGCGGCGCAGCCCGTGCTGCTCGCGCACCACCTGCTCGCCCATGCGCATCCGTTGCTGCGCGACGTCGACCGGTTACGCGACTTCGACAAGCGTGCGGCGGTCTCGCCGTATGGGTCGGGAGCGCTCGCCGGATCGTCGCTCGGTCTCGACCCCGACGCGATTGCGGCCGACCTGGGCTTCGACTCGGCGGCGGACAACTCGATCGACGCCACCAGCTCCCGCGACTTCGCTGCAGAAGCGGCGTTCGTGTTCGCGCAGATCGCCGTCGACCTCTCCCGCATGGCGGAGGAGATCATCCTGTGGAGCACCCCCGAGTTCGGGTACGTCACCCTCGCGGACGAATGGTCGACCGGGTCGTCGATCATGCCGCAGAAGAAGAACCCGGACGTCTCCGAGCTCACCCGCGGTAAGGCCGGTCGCCTCATCGGCAACCTCACCGGTCTGCTGGCCACGCTCAAAGCGCAGCCGTTGGCCTACAACCGCGACCTGCAGGAGGACAAGGAGCCGGTCTTCGACTCCGTCGCACAGCTCGAGCTGCTGCTCCCGGCGATCGCAGGGCTCGTCTCGACGCTGACCTTCCACACCGAGCGCATGGCCGAGCTCGCACCCGCCGGATTCACCCTCGCGACCGACATCGCCGAGTGGATGGTCCGCCAGGGTGTGCCGTTCCGCGTCGCCCACGAGGCGGCCGGGGCGTGCGTGCGGGTCGCCGAAGGCCGCGGAGCCGGCCTCGAGGACCTCACAGACGAGGAGTTGGCCGGTGTAGATCCGGCACTGACCCCGCAGGTGCGGGAAGTGCTCACCGTCGAAGGCTCCATCGCCTCGCGCGACGCTCGCGGCGGCACCGCGGGCGTGCGGGTGGCCGAGCAACTCGGCCGCGTGCGCGACGCCGCGGCACAACTGCGCGACCGGGTTCGCGACTGACACGCCTGCCGTCCCGGGCACACCCCGAGTTGCCCGGGACGGTGAGGGCCGTGTGGCAGGCTGGCACATACTCTCGGCATGCAGCGGGTACCGGTGTAGAACCGCAGGTGCCGGGGACCGGTGCGGATACATCGTCGAGAAGGGGAACGGACCGTGGGACTGGACGCCGATGTAGTGACCGAGTCGGTGCGACGGCTCGTCGCCACTGCCCAGAACGGTCTCGAAGTCCTGCGCTTCGGTGGCCTCGAACCCGGCCGGTCGTCGTCGCCCTATCAGGTCGTCGAGCGCACCTCCATGTACCGGCTCCGCCGGTACTTCCCCGAATCCGACACCGCCTCCACGGGCATCCCCGTCGTTCTCGTACCACCGATGATGGTGTCCGCCGAGGTGTACGACGTCACCCGTGACGCCGGCGCCGTCGGCAGCCTCCACGAAGCGGGTCTCGATCCGTGGGTCGTGGACTTCGGATCGCCCGACCAGGAGGAGGGCGGCTGGAAGCGCACCCTCACCGATCACATCCTCGCCCTCGACGAGGTCGTCGACTGCGTCCGTGCCTACACCGGTCGCGACGTGCATCTCGGCGGATACTCGCAGGGTGGCATGTTCTGCTATCAGGTCGCGGCCTATCGGCGCAGCCGCGGCATCGCGAGCCTGATCACCTTCGGCAGCCCGGTCGACACCCTCGCCGCCCTGCCGTTCGGGATCCCGGAGATCGTCGCGACCCACTCCGCCGACTTCCTTGCCGACCACGTCTTCAACCGCCTCGCGATCACCGGATGGATGGCGCGCACCGGCTTCCAGCTGCTCGATCCGGTCAAGACGCTGCGATCGCGCATCGACTTCCTGCTCCAGCTCCACGACCGGGAGGCGCTGTTGCCGCGCGAGCCGCAGCGCCGATTCCTCGACACCGAGGGATGGGTGGCGTGGTCCGGTCCCGCCGTCGCGGAGGTACTGCGCCAGTTCATCGCCCACAACCGCATGGTCAGCGGTGGGTTCGTCATCAATGACCGGGCCGTGAGCCTCGCCGAGATCACCTGTCCCGTCCTCGCAGTCGTCGGCGAGGTCGACGACATCGGGCAACCGCTCGCCGTGCGCGGCATCCGCAAGGCCGCACCCCGCGCGGAGGTCTACGAATACACCTTGCGCGCAGGTCATTTCGGACTCGTCGTGGGCAGTGTCGCCGGCCAGCAGACGTGGCCGTCGGTCGGGGAATGGGTGCAGTGGCGCGAGGGCGTCGGGGACCGGCCCGTCGGCATCGCGCCGATGGCGGTGCCGAACCCCACCGACGAGGGCACGGGCGTCTCGGTCGCATCCCGCATCACGCACACGGCCGCAACGCTCGCCGACGTCGGGACCGATCTCGGCAAGGGGCTCGCGGGGATCGCGGTCGGTGCCGTCCGCGGCGCACGCGATCTCACCGGGGAGGCCGCCCGCGCCCTTCCCCGCCTCGCGCGGCTCGGGCAGATCCAGCCGCGCACCCGCATCTCCGTCGGCGGTCTGCTCGCCGAGATCGGCCGCAAGTCGCCGAAGCGGGAGTGCTTCATCTTCGAGGACCGGGTCTACACCTTCGAGGCCGTCAACCGGCGGATCGACAACGTCGTCCTCGGGCTCGCCGACAACGGCATCCGTCCCGCGATGCACGTCGGCATCCTCATGGACGTGCGCCCCAGCGCAATGGCGGCGGTCGCGGCGATCTCCCGCCTCGGCGCCGTCTCCGCCCTCATCCCGCCGGGACCGGACATCGCCGAGGCCGTGCGACTGGGCGGTGTCGAAAAGATCGTCGCCGATCCCGAGAACCTCGACGCGGCCGTCGCGACCGGTCTTCCCGTGCTGGTCCTCGGCGGCGGCGACGTCCGCGACCTCGACGTCGAGCCCGGCGCCGACGTCGTCGATCTCGAACGACTCGACATCTCCTCCGTGCAACTGCCGGGCTGGTACGTCCCCGATCCCGGACTCGCGCGCGAACTCGCATTCATCCTGTTCTCCGGTGGTGGCGACACGCTCGCGGTGCGGCGGGTCACCAACTACCGGTGGGCGCTGTCGGCCTTCGGTACCGCCACCGCCGCCTCGCTCGGCCGCGGTGACACCATGTACTGCCTTGCGCCCCTGCATCATTCGTCCGGTCTGCTGGTCAGTTTCGGCGGGGCGCTCGCGGGCGGGGCGCGTATCGCACTGTCGCGCGGGTTGAATCCGTCGCTCTTCAGCGACGAAGTGCACCGCTACGGCGTCACCGTCGTCACCTATACCTGGTCGATGATGCGTGAGGTGCTCGACAGCCCGTCGCTGCACATCGACGCCATCCATCCCATCCGGTTGTTCATCGGTTCCGGCATGCCACCGGGCCTGTGGCGCCGCACGCTCGACCGGTTTGGGCCCGCCCGGGTTCTCGAGTTCTACGCGTCGACCGAGGGCGACGTCGTGCTCGCGAACGTCTCCGGTTCGAAGATCGGCTCGAAGGGCCGGCCGTTGCCCGGTAGCGCCGATGTGCGCCTCGCTGCCTACGACGCCGGCGTCGGCCGACTCGTGGAGGACGAACGCGGCTTCGTGCGGGAGGCTCAGGTCGGCGAGGTCGGACTGCTGCTCGGCAGACCCGGTCCCGCAGCCTCGGCAATCACCGGTGTGATGCGCGGCGTGTTCGAACCGGGCGACGTGTGGGTGCCCACCGACAACCTGTTCCGACGCGACGACGACGGCGACTACTGGTTGCTCGACAGTCGGGCGACGGTGATTCCCACCTTCCACGGCCCGGTTTTCACCCAGAGCGTGGCGGACGTGCTCGAAGCGATCCCGCGTGTCGATCTCGCCGTCGCCTACGGCATCTCGGTGGGAGGTCGCGACATCGCAGTGGCCGGCTGCTCGCTGCGGGGCAACCGTGCACCGACGGCCGCGGAGATCACTGCGGCGTTCGACTCGGTCCCGGCCGACGAGCGACCCGATCTCGTGCACGTCGTGCCCGACATCCCGTTGGGCCCGTCCTATCGCCCGTCCGCCGATCGTCTGCGCGAACAGGGATTGCCCGTGCCCACCGTCCGTACCTGGTACCTGAACCCCGACACCGGGACGTACAAGCGGTTCACCAAAGCCGTGGCCACGGCGTGGAAGGCGGGCACGGCCGGTTCGCCCGCCGGGGCGCGGTAGCCTGGGTCCGGTTCGGTTCCGCCCTTCGAAAGGACATCCGTGGCTGTCGATCCCACGTTGCTGAGCATTCTGGCCTGTCCGGAGGACAAGGGGCCGTTGCTTCTCGTCGACGACGCCGTCCTGTACAACCCGCGACTGCGGCGGGCGTATCCGATCGAGAGCGGTATTCCCGTCCTCCTCGTCGACGAGGCGCGGGAGGTCAGCGACGCCGAGCACGAGGACTTCACCGCGCGCGGTGTCGCCGGATGGAGCACCGACTGAGCCGCAATCATCGATCCGTCCGCGGCGAACTCGAAAGACTCGATCCGGTCGAGGCCGCCGAAGCGCTGCTCGGAGCAACCATCCGAGTGGGGGAGACCGCCGTCCTGCTGACGGAGGTCGAGGCCTACGGCGGCCCCGAGGACGGACCGTGGCCGGACCCCGCCGCGCACTCGTACCGCGGACCGACCCCGCGCAATTCGGTCATGTTCGGACCAGCGGGACATCTGTACGTCTACCGCAGTTACGGACTGCACTTCTGCGCGAACGTCTCCCTCGGTCCCGACGGCACCGCTGCGGCGGTGCTGTTGCGCGGTGGTGAGGTGATCGCGGGGGAGCAGGCCGTCCGTTCCCGGCGCACGTCCGGCACGCCGTTCGCGAACCTTGCGCGCGGTCCGGGCAATCTCGCTGCTTCGCTCGGTCTCGATCTGGCCGACAACGGCATCGACGTGGATGGTTCCGACGCTCGGGTGCGGGTGGAACTCCCGGCCGAACCGCTGGTCGGGGAGGCCGCGCGGGGACCGCGGGTGGGGATCAGCGTGGCGGCCGACAGACCGTGGCGGTTGTGGGTTCCCGGGGCGATCGGGGTCTCCGCGTACCGGCGCAGCCCACGCGCGCCCGCTGCGCCTCGAGCGTGATGGGATGATCGAACGGTGACTGAGCACATTCTCGACGAACTGACCTGGCGCGGGCTCATCGCGCAATCGACCGATCTCGACGCACTTCGAGGCGAACTCGACAAGGGTCCGATCACCCTCTATGCCGGTTTCGATCCGACCGGCCCGAGCCTGCACGCCGGTCACCTCGTTCCGCTCCTCGCACTCAAGCGTTTCCAGCGCGCCGGCCATCGGCCCATCGTTCTCGCAGGTGGCGCGACCGGCATGATCGGTGACCCGCGGGACGTGGGGGAGCGCACCATGAACTCCGCCGACACCGTCGCCGAGTGGGCAGGGCGGATCCGTGGGCAGCTCGAGCGGTTCGTCGACTTCGACGACTCCCCGACGGGAGCCGTGGTCGTGAACAACCTCGACTGGACCGGAAAGCTGTCCGCGATCGACTTCCTGCGCGACATCGGGAAGCACTTCTCGATCAACGTGATGCTCGCCCGCGACACCGTCAAGCGCCGCCTCGAAGGTGACGGCATCTCGTACACCGAGTTCAGCTACATGCTCCTGCAGGCCAACGACTACGTGCAGCTCCGCCGCGAGTACGGATGTGCGCTGCAGGTCGGTGGTTCCGATCAGTGGGGCAATATCATCGCCGGCGTCGAGCTCAACCGCCGTACCGACGGCGAGAGTGTGCACGCCTTGACCGTCCCGCTCGTGACCTCGTCCGACGGCAAGAAGTTCGGCAAGTCCACCGGTGGTGGCAGCTTGTGGCTCGACCCGGAGATGACGAGCCCGTACGCCTGGTACCAGTACTTCGTCAACGCTGCCGACGCCGACGTCATGAAGTACCTGCGCTGGTTCACCTTTCTCGACAAGGACGAACTCGCCGAACTCGAGACCGCCACCACGGAGCGTCCGCACGCACGGGAGGCCCAGAAGCGACTCGCTGCCGAGATGACCACGCTCGTGCACGGAGCGCACAACACCGCAGCGGTCGAGTTGGCCAGCCGCGCCCTCTTCGGGCGAGGCGAGCTGGGCGAGCTGGACGAGCCCACGCTCGCGGCCGCCCTGACCGAGGCGTCCGTGACGGAGCTCCGCGCCGGCGAGCCGGACACGATCATCGACCTGCTCGTCGCGTCGGGGCTGTGCGAGAGCAAGGGAGCTGCGCGTCGCACCATCAAGGAAGGCGGCGCGTCGGTCAACAACGTCCGCATCGCCTCGGAGGAGTGGACCCCGCGCGACGGAGAGCTGCTGCACGGACGTTGGCTCGTCCTGCGTCGGGGCAAGCGGAACTTCGCCGGTGTGCGAGTCGTCCGCGACTGAGGCCTTTGCCGACGCTGGCGAGCCCCTGACCAGCGGGTTTGACGGCGCGTTAGCGTCGGCGTAACTTAGTCGTCGTTCGAGCGACACCGAACAGCCCGCCGGACCGAGAGGTTCGGAAACAGGCATGTTCGATGTCGCATCGATCGGCTCTCACAGAAGAGAACGGGAAAGCAGCGATTTGCGGCCCTGAAATCGGACGTGATAGCTTGGAACGGTTGCCTCGGAGCGAGCCGGACAGGTGTCCGGTAACGTGATGATGTGTGCGTGTTCTTTGAGAACTCAACAGTGTGCCGATGAATGTCAGTGCCAATATTATTTGGTACTCCGCTCCATCAGTTCGGATGGGGTGGGTATTTGCTGATCGTCTCATTCTTCCGTCTGGGATGGTCAGTGTTTGAGCTAGTTTGAGTTTTTATGCTAGTGATTTGACTCTTTTGTCTTTGACTGATTGCCCCTTCGGGGTGATTGTGAGTCTTCAACGGAGAGTTTGATCCTGGCTCAGGACGAACGCTGGCGGCGTGCTTAACACATGCAAGTCGAACGATGAAGCCCAGCTTGCTGGGTGGATTAGTGGCGAACGGGTGAGTAACACGTGGGTGATCTGCCCTGCACTCTGGGATAAGCCTGGGAAACTGGGTCTAATACCGGATATGACCTCTTGCTGCATGGCGAGGGGTGGAAAGTTTTTCGGTGCAGGATGAGCCCGCGGCCTATCAGCTTGTTGGTGGGGTAATGGCCTACCAAGGCGACGACGGGTAGCCGGCCTGAGAGGGCGACCGGCCACACTGGGACTGAGACACGGCCCAGACTCCTACGGGAGGCAGCAGTGGGGAATATTGCACAATGGGCGCAAGCCTGATGCAGCGACGCCGCGTGAGGGATGACGGCCTTCGGGTTGTAAACCTCTTTCACCCATGACGAAGCGCAAGTGACGGTAGTGGGAGAAGAAGCACCGGCCAACTACGTGCCAGCAGCCGCGGTAATACGTAGGGTGCGAGCGTTGTCCGGAATTACTGGGCGTAAAGAGCTCGTAGGCGGTTTGTCGCGTCGTCTGTGAAATCCCGCAGCTCAACTGCGGGCTTGCAGGCGATACGGGCAGACTCGAGTACTGCAGGGGAGACTGGAATTCCTGGTGTAGCGGTGAAATGCGCAGATATCAGGAGGAACACCGGTGGCGAAGGCGGGTCTCTGGGCAGTAACTGACGCTGAGGAGCGAAAGCGTGGGTAGCGAACAGGATTAGATACCCTGGTAGTCCACGCCGTAAACGGTGGGCGCTAGGTGTGGGTTTCCTTCCACGGGATCCGTGCCGTAGCCAACGCATTAAGCGCCCCGCCTGGGGAGTACGGCCGCAAGGCTAAAACTCAAAGGAATTGACGGGGGCCCGCACAAGCGGCGGAGCATGTGGATTAATTCGATGCAACGCGAAGAACCTTACCTGGGTTTGACATGTACCGGACGACTGCAGAGATGTGGTTTCCCTTGTGGCCGGTAGACAGGTGGTGCATGGCTGTCGTCAGCTCGTGTCGTGAGATGTTGGGTTAAGTCCCGCAACGAGCGCAACCCTTGTCCTGTGTTGCCAGCACGTGATGGTGGGGACTCGCAGGAGACTGCCGGGGTCAACTCGGAGGAAGGTGGGGACGACGTCAAGTCATCATGCCCCTTATGTCCAGGGCTTCACACATGCTACAATGGTCGGTACAGAGGGCTGCGATACCGTGAGGTGGAGCGAATCCCTTAAAGCCGGTCTCAGTTCGGATCGGGGTCTGCAACTCGACCCCGTGAAGTCGGAGTCGCTAGTAATCGCAGATCAGCAACGCTGCGGTGAATACGTTCCCGGGCCTTGTACACACCGCCCGTCACGTCATGAAAGTCGGTAACACCCGAAGCCGGTGGCCTAACCCCTTGTGGGAGGGAGCCGTCGAAGGTGGGATCGGCGATTGGGACGAAGTCGTAACAAGGTAGCCGTACCGGAAGGTGCGGCTGGATCACCTCCTTTCTAAGGAGCATCTGCCCACACACCCCGAACAGTCGGGTGTGGTGTGCGGCCAGAGACCGATTGTCCCCGATCGTGGGACACGGTTGCTCATGGGTGGAACGCTGACAATCATCACCGCGTATGCATCATCCGATAGTGGTGGTGTGCGGTGGTTATATCGGTGCACTGTTGGGTCCTGAGAGAACACGCAATGTGTTTGATCAGCGACGATGATCCGCGAAACAAGGAAATCGGTTTTCTTGCGGTAGGGGTTGTTGTGTGTTGTTTGAGAACTGCACAGTGGACGCGAGCATCTTTGTTGTAAGTGTTTATGAGCGTACGGTGGATGCCTTGGCACCAGGAGCCGATGAAGGACGTGGGAGGCTGCGATATGCCTCGGGGAGCTGTCAACCGAGCTGTGATCCGAGGATTTCCGAATGGGGAAACCCAGCACGAGTGATGTCGTGTTACCCGCATCTGAATATATAGGGTGTGTGGAGGGAACGTGGGGAAGTGAAACATCTCAGTACCCACAGGAAGAGAAAACAACATGTGATTCCGTGAGTAGTGGCGAGCGAAAGCGGATGAGGCTAAACCGAGTACATGTGATACCTGGCAGGGGTTGTGTATTCGGGGTTGTGGGGCTTTTCTTCCCGTCACTGTCATGACGGGCGAGAGTAAGAAACCGGTTGGTTAGTCGAAGTGGTCTGGAACGGCCTGTCGTAGAGGGTGAGAATCCCGTAGACGAAAACTTGCCGGCTCTCGTGAGAAGTACCCGAGTAGCACCGGGCCCGTGAAATCCGGTGTGAATCTGTCGGGACCACCCGATAAGCCTGAATACTCCCTGGTGACCGATAGCGGACTAGTACCGTGAGGGAAAGGTGAAAAGTACCCCGGGAGGGGAGTGAAATAGTACCTGAAACCGTGCGCTTACAATCCGTCAGAGCCGATGCACGATTCAGTTCGTGGTGGGTGATGGCGTGCCTTTTGAAGAATGAGCCTGCGAGTTAGTGGCATGTCGCGAGGTTAACCCGTGTGGGGTAGTCGTAGCGAAAGCGAGTCCGAATAGGGCGTATGTAGTGGCATGTTCTAGACCCGAAGCGGAGTGATCTACCCATGGCCAGGGTGAAGCGATGGTAAGACGTCGTGGAGGCCCGAACCCACTTAGGTTGAAAACTGAGGGGATGAGTTGTGGGTAGGGGTGAAAGGCCAATCAAACTCCGTGATAGCTGGTTCTCCCCGAAATGCATTTAGGTGCAGCGTCGCGTGTTTCTCACCGGAGGTAGAGCTACTGGATGGTCTAGGGGGCCCACAAGCTTACCGAAATCAGCCAAACTCCGAATGCCGGTGAGTGAGAGCGCGGCAGTGAGACTGCGGGGGATAAGCTTCGTAGTCGAGAGGGAAACAGCCCAGATCGCCGGCTAAGGCCCCTAAGCGTGTACTAAGTGGAAAAGGATGTGGGATCGCTGAGACAACCAGGAGGTTGGCTTAGAAGCAGCCACCCTTGAAAGAGTGCGTAATAGCTCACTGGTCAAGTGGTTCTGCGCCGACAATGTAGCGGGGCTCAAGTACACCGCCGAAGCCGCGGCACTCACACAACACCCATTCGTTCCTGCGGGAACGTGTGCAGTGGTGTGGGTGGGTAGGGGAGCGTCGTGCAGCCGTGGAAGCGCCGGAGTGATCCAGGTGTGGAGGCTGCGCGAGTGAGAATGCAGGCATGAGTAGCGAAAGACGAGTGAGAAACTCGTCCGCCGGATGACCAAGGGTTCCTGGGCCAGGTTAATCCGCCCAGGGTGAGTCGGGACCTAAGGCGAGGCCGACAGGCGTAGTCGATGGACAACGGGTTGATATTCCCGTACCCGTGTATCCGCGCCCAATGGCGAATCAGTTGTGCTAACCGTCCAAAAGTTTCCGCTGTTCCTTCGGGAACTGTGGGGATGGCTGCACGGGACCCTGATTGTAGTAGTCAAGCGATGGGGTGACGCAGGAAGGTAGCTGGGCCAGGTGATGGAGTACCTGGTGTAAGCCGGTAGGGCGAATGGTAGGCAAATCCGCCGTTCATGCAGCCTGAGAGGTGATGCGTACCCGTTGAGGGGAATTCAGTGATCCTATGCTGCCGAGAAAAGCCTCTAGTGAGTTGGTACACGGCCCGTACCCCAAACCGACACAGGTGGTCAGGTAGAGAATACCGAGGCGATCGAGAGAACTGTGGTTAAGGAACTCGGCAAAATGCCCCCGTAACTTCGGGAGAAGGGGGACCACGCTCGGTGACGGCCCTTGCGGTCCGAGCTGGGGGTGGTCGCAGAGACCAGAGAGAAGCGACTGTTTACTAAAAACACAGGTCCGTGCGAAGTCGTAAGACGATGTATACGGACTGACGCCTGCCCGGTGCTGGAAGGTTAAGAGGACCGGTTAGCGGAGCAATCCGCGAAGCTGAGAATTTAAGCCCCAGTAAACGGCGGTGGTAACTATAACCATCCTAAGGTAGCGAAATTCCTTGTCGGGTAAGTTCCGACCTGCACGAATGGCGTAACGACTTCTCTGCTGTCTCGACCACAGACTCGGCGAAATTGCATTACGAGTAAAGATGCTCGTTACGCGCGGCAGGACGAAAAGACCCCGGGACCTTCACTATAGCTTGGTATTGGTGTTCGGTTCGGTTTGTGTAGGATAGGTGGGAGACTGTGAAGCTCATACGCCAGTATGGGTGGAGTCGTTGTTGAAATACCACTCTGATCGTATTGGACCTCTAACCTCGGACCATGATCTGGTTCAGGGACAGTGCCTGGTGGGTAGTTTAACTGGGGCGGTTGCCTCCCAAAATGTAACGGAGGCGCCCAAAGGTTCCCTCAGCCTGGTTGGCAATCAGGTGTCGAGTGCAAGTGCACAAGGGAGCTTGACTGTGAGACTGACAGGTCGAGCAGGGACGAAAGTCGGGACTAGTGATCCGGCACCGGCATGTGGAAGCGGTGTCGCTCAACGGATAAAAGGTACCCCGGGGATAACAGGCTGATCTTCCCCAAGAGTCCATATCGACGGGATGGTTTGGCACCTCGATGTCGGCTCGTCGCATCCTGGGGCTGGAGTAGGTCCCAAGGGTTGGGCTGTTCGCCCATTAAAGCGGCACGCGAGCTGGGTTTAGAACGTCGTGAGACAGTTCGGTCTCTATCCGCCGCGCGCGTTAGAAACTTGAGGAAGGCTGTCCCTAGTACGAGAGGACCGGGACGGACGAACCTCTGGTGTGCCAGTTGTCCCGCCAGGGGCATGGCTGGTTGGCTACGTTCGGAAGGGATAACCGCTGAAAGCATCTAAGCGGGAAGCCTGTTCCAAGATGAGGTTTCTCACCCCCTCGAGGGGGTAAGGCCCCCGGCAGACCACCGGGTTGATAGGCCGGAACTGGAAGCCCAGCAATGGGTGGAGGTGACCGGTACTAATAGGCCGAGGACTTACCACGAAGATGTTACGCGTCCACTGTGCGGTATCTGAAACAACACACACAGATCCGAAAATCCTGCAGCAGCAGGTGATTCGAGGAATCTGCGTGGACTATTGTTTCATAGAGTTACGGCGGTCATAGCGACAGGGAAACGCCCGGTCCCATTCCGAACCCGGAAGCTAAGCCTGTCTGCGCCGATGGTACTGCACTCGACAGGGTGTGGGAGAGTAGGACACCGCCGAACACCCGTTCCGAAAGGGGACCCACTCGTTTGGGTCCCCTTTCGTGTTTTCATGAGAGGATTTTTCTGTGTCCGACGGCAACGGTGAACGTCGGTCCTTCAGGAGTGGAGGATCCACTCCGTGGTCGGGCCGCAAGAACGAGCGCGAGGAACGCGCCGGCGACAGCCGCGACGAGCGCGCACCCCGCGACCGCGGCGAGCGTGGACGCGGCGACGACCGCCGGCAGGGTGGCTACGGATCCGCCGGACGTTCGTCCGGACGAGACGACCGTCCGCAGCGCGGTGACGATCGGCGCCCCCAGCGCAGTGACGATCAGCGCTCCCAGCGTGGCGACGACCGCCGTTCCTTCCAGGGCGGAGACCGCCGGGATCGCGGCCGCGACGACGCTCGTTCCGGTCGCAGCGACCGTCCCTACCGCGAACGTTCCGGAGGCGACGACCGCCCCCGCCGCAGCGATGACCGGTCGAGCCGCGGCGACGAGCGTGGTCGGCAGTACGGCGACCGTCCCCGTCAGGGTTCGGACCGTCCCGGCGGTGAGCGCAGCTACGGCAACCGCGACGATCGTCGTGGTGGCGACCAGCGAGGTGGCGGCGACCGGCGAGGCTATTCCGGCGACCGCCGTGGCCCCCAGTCCGGCGACCGTCGTGGCGAGGGAGCACCCCGTCGTCGTGGCGGTGAAGGTGGATTCGGTCCGGGTCGCGGGCGCGATGGCATCGCACCGCAGCGCCGCGATGCACGTCCGGACGAGCCGGACATCCCCGACGACGTCGAGGCATCCGAGCTCGACCCGACGATCCGCCGCGATCTGCTGAGCCTGGACAAGTCGAACGCGAACTCCGTCGCCCGGCATCTGGTGATGGCCGGTCGTCTGCTCGACGACGATCCTCGCGCCGCGCTCACCCATGCTCGCGCCGCCCGTCAGCGCGCCGGCCGCATCGCGGTCGTCCGCGAGGCCGCCGGCATCACCGCCTACCACGCCGGGGAGTGGGCGGAGGCGCTGTCCGAACTCCGCGCAGCACGTCGCATGTCCGGTGGTACCGGACTGCTCGCCGTGATGGCCGACTGCGAACGCGGTCTCGGTCGCCCCGAGAAGGCGCTCGAACTGGGCCGGAGCGAGGAAGCTCGCAAGCTGACCGGCGACGAGGCGACAGAGCTGCGGATTGTCCTCGCCGGTGCCCGCATGGATCTCGGTCAGTACGACCAGGCCGTCGTCACCCTGCAGACGCCCGATCTCGACCCCGAGCGGACCGGTACACCGGCTGCCCGTCTCTTCTACGCCTACGCCGACGCTCTCGTCGCCGCCGGGCGGACCGAAGAAGGCCTGCAATGGTTCCTGCACTCCGCAGGCGCGGACATCGAAGGCGTCACCGACGCCGAGGAGCGGGTGGAGGAGCTCACCGGAGAGTCGCCGTGACCGACGGCACCGACGTTTCCGGCAGTACGGCTTCCAGCGACAGTCTGCGTCGGATCTACGACGTCCTGCTGCTCGACCTCGACGGCACCGTCTACCGGGGCGCCGAACCCGTCCCGGGTGCTCGCGAGGCGCTGGCCGCCGGTGACGACACCGTTCTGTACGTGACGAACAACGCCAGCCGCCGGCCGTCGGAGGTCGCCCTGCACCTGCGAGAACTCGGCTTCCCGGCCGACGACTCGTCGGTGGTGACGAGCTCGCAGTCCGCTGCGCGCCTGCTGGCCGAGCGGTTCCCGGCCGGTGTGCCGGTGCTCGTCGTCGGCACCGAGGCCCTGGCCGAGGAGGTGGCCGGTGTCGGCCTCACCCCGGTTCGGTCCGCGGACGCGCATCCGGTGGCGGTCGTGCAGGGGCATTCCCCGGACACCGGATGGGCGATCCTGGCGGAGGCGACGCTCGCCGTCCGCGCAGGCGCTCTGTGGGTGGCCACCAACGTCGACTCGACCCTGCCGACCGAGCGCGGACTCGTCCTCGGCAACGGGTCGATGGTCGCGGCGGTGCACAACGCCACCGGCGCGACCCCGATCGTGGCGGGCAAACCCGCAGCTCCGCTGCTCGAGGACGCGATCCGTCGCGGCGGTGCCCGTCGTCCCCTCGTCATCGGTGACCGGTTGGACACCGACATCGAAGGCGCCAACGCCGTCGGTGCGGATTCCCTGCTCGTGCTGACCGGGGTCAGCACCGTCGACGATCTGCTGCGGGCTCCGGCCGAGCAGCGCCCGACCTACGTCGCGGCCTCGCTCACGAGTCTCGATCAGCCGGCCGACCGGCTCCGTGTCGCATCGCACGACTCGTGGGACGTCACGGTCGACGGGGGTGATCTTCACCTCGCCGCCGCGCCGTCGGCCGCCGATCCGATGGAGGCGCTGCGGGGTCTGCTCGACATCGCCTGGGCCAACCCCGGATTCGGACAGGTCCGTCCGGTGGACGAGCGGGCGCGGTCCGTCGTGGACGCGTGGGCGGCGACGGTCTGATCCGCACCGGAGGGTGTAGCCCGGTCGCATCCATCGACTAGCGTGGACGGCGATGAGCACGCCGATTCCACGTCCGGGCGAACACCTTCCCGGCGCACGCCCCACCGTCGATCCCGCACACGTCCGCGAGGAGGTCGACGCTTTGCTGGCGCGTGTCCGCGAGGGCGCATCCGTCCCCGGTGCCGAGAGCGCCGATCAGTCCGTGCTGCTCGAGCAGGCCGACCTGCTCGAACGAGCCCACGAGGTCCTCGTGCAGGCTTTGTCGACCGTGGACAAGATCTGACGTGGCACGCCGGGCACGCGTCGACGCGGAACTGGTGCGGCGGGGTCTGGCGCGCTCCCGCGAGCACGCCAGCGAACTGATCGCCGCAGGTCGGGTGCTGATCGCCGGCACCGTGGCCTCCAAACCGGCGACCGCCGTCGAACCGAACACGCCGCTGATCGTCACCGAGGGGAGCGACGAGGTCTCCTGGGCGTCCCGCGGTGCCCACAAGCTCCTCGGCGCCCTCGAAGCGTTCACGCCGCAGGGGTTGCAGGTGTCGGGGCGTCGCTGCCTCGACGCCGGCGCGTCGACCGGCGGTTTCACCGATGTGCTGCTGCACGAGGGTGCCGCGGAGGTCGTCGCGGTGGACGTCGGCTACGGCCAGCTGGTCTGGCGTCTGCAGTCCGACGAGCGTGTCCATGTGATCGATCGAACAAATGTGCGTAGCATCGACGCGGAGACGATCGGCGGGCGCGTCGACCTGGTGGTCGCGGACCTGTCGTTCATCTCGCTGAAGTTGGTGTTGCCGGCGTTCGTCGCCTGCGTCGCCCCCGGCGGCGACCTGCTGCCGATGGTCAAACCGCAGTTCGAGGTGGGCAAGGACCGGGTCGGCAGCGGCGGCGTGGTACGCGACCCGGCGCTGCGCACCGAGGCGGTGCTCGACGTCGCGCGCGAAGCGCAGCGGCAGGGGCTGCGCACCCTCGGAGCGGTGGCGAGCCCGTTGCCCGGGCCGTCCGGGAACGTCGAGTACTTCCTGTGGCTGCGGGCCGGAGAGCCGGGACCGGAGGAACTCGACCCGGCGGTGATCGAACTGATCGAGCGTGCGGTTCAGGAAGGACCACAGTGAGCGAAGAGACCGCCGCGGCCGACGCGGTGCGATCGGGCCGGGAGATCCTGCTGGTCTCCCATTCGGGGCGCGACGAGATCGCCGGCACCGCGCTGCGGGTCGCGAAGATCCTCGGTGAGGCCGGCATCGGTCTGCGCACCCTCGACGACGAGTCGGTGAGCAACGGACTCGGCGTCCTCGCCCTGCCGGGCAGTTTCATCAGCGTCGTCGAACCGGGACCGGAGGCGGCCGCCGGCTGCGAGATGGTGATCGTCCTCGGGGGCGACGGCAGCTTCCTGCGGGCCGCCGAACTCGCGCAGTACTCGGCGGTGCCCGTCCTCGGGATCAACCTCGGCCGCATCGGTTTCCTCGCCGAGTCCGAGGCCGAACACCTCGAGGAAGCGCTCATGCAGGTGGTGCGCCGCGAGTACCGCGTCGAACAACGCATGACGCTCGACGTGACGGTGCGCATGGACGCCGAGGTCCTCGACCGCGGGTGGGCGCTCAACGAGGCGAGTCTCGAGAACAAGTCGCGGCTCGGGGTCCTCGAGGTGGTGCTCGAGGTCGACGGTCGTCCGGTCTCGTCGTTCGGCTGCGACGGTGTCCTCGTCGCCACCCCGACGGGATCGACGGCCTACGCCTTCTCGGCCGGCGGACCGATCGTCTGGCCCGAACTCGAAGCGCTGCTGGTGATCCCGAGCAACGCACACGCTCTGTTCGCGCGCCCGCTGGTAACCAGCCCCGAGTCGATCATCGCCGTCGAGACCCTCGCCGGCGGCCACGACGGGGTGGTCTTCTGCGACGGTCGCCGCATCATCGACGTCCCGGCCGGGGCCCGGCTCGAAGTGGTGCGAGGATGCGATCCGGTCCGCTGGGTGCGGCTCGATTCGGCACCGTTCGCGGATCGGATGGTGCGCAAGTTCGAACTTCCGGTGAAGGGCTGGCGGGGAAGGAAACTCTGAGATGCTCGCAGAGATCCGGATCGACAACCTGGGTGTGATCTCCGAGGCGTACGCGCGCTTCCACGGGGGACTGACGGTGCTCACCGGCGAGACCGGTGCCGGCAAGACGATGGTCGTCACGAGCCTGCATCTGCTCTCCGGGGTGCGCGCCGACCCCTCCCGGGTACGGGTCGGCGCCAACCGCGCCGTGGTCGAAGGACGCTTCGAGATCGAACCGGCGCCCAGCCACATCGAACAGCAGATCGCCGAACTGCTCGAGGCCACCGGCGCCCAGCGCGACGAGGACGGCAGCATCATCGCCGTGCGCACCGTCGGTAGCGACGGCCGCTCCCGCGCCCACCTCGGCGGACGCAGCGTGCCGGTGGGGGTGCTGTCCGAATTCACCGGGCCGCTGCTGACCGTGCACGGCCAGAACGACCAGCTGCGGCTCCTGCGTCCAGACGAGCAGCGCGCCGCGCTCGACCGGTTCGGCGGCAAGACCGTCGCCGGTCTGCTCGACCGCTACCGAACCCGGCGACGCCGCTGGCTCGAGGCCCGCGCCGAACTGCAGGAACGCACCGAACGGTCGCGTGAGCTCGCGCAGGAGGCCGATCGCTTGCACTTCGGTCTCGACGAGATCGACCGCGTCGCACCCGAACCGGGGGAGGACACCCGCATCGTCGACGAGGTGCGGCGCCTGTCCGACCTCGACTCGCTGCGCGAGGCGGCCACCGTCGCGCACAACGCCCTCGCCGGCGACGACAGCGGCGACGCCGACGCGTACTCGGCGGCACTCGACCTGCTCGGCGAGGCCCGCGCCCGCCTCGAGGGCTGCGACGATCCCGCCCTGCGCGAGCTCGGGCCCCGCCTCGGCGAGGCGATCGCGGTGGTCACCGACGTCACCGGCGACATCTCCGGTTATCTGTCCGACCTGCCGTCCGACCCGAGCGCGCTCGAGACCCTGCTCAACCGGCAGGCGGAACTGAAGAACCTCACCCGCAAGTACGCCGCCGACATAGACGGCGTGCTCGAGTGGGCGCGCGAGGCCCGCGAACGCCTGTCCGGACTGGACGTCTCCGCGGAGGCGATCGACAAGCTCGCCGCCGAGGTCGACGCGGAGGCCGCCGCGACCGCGGAGACCGCCACCGCGCTGTCGGCGGCGCGGCACAAGGTCGCCGGCAAACTCGCGAAGGCCGTGAGCAAGGAACTGTCCGGCCTCGCGATGGGGCGCGCCGTGCTCGACGTGCACATCGCCGACCGCGCGGCGACCGTGAGCGACACCGCCCCGCTGTCGGTCGGCGACCGGCTCCTGCACGCCGGCGAATCCGGGATCGACGAGGTGGAGTTCCGGCTCGCTCCGCACAGCGACGCCCCGGCCCGCCCGCTCGCCCGCAGCGCGTCCGGCGGTGAGCTCTCCCGCGTCATGCTCGCCCTCGAAGTGGTGCTCGCCGGTTCCGAGCGCGGCGCGACGATGGTCTTCGACGAGGTCGACGCCGGGGTCGGTGGCCGCGCCGCCGTCGAGATCGGCCGGCGTCTCGCGCGCCTGTCGCGCACCCACCAGGTCATCGTGGTCACGCACCTGCCGCAGGTCGCGGCGTTCGCCGACACCCATCTCGTCGTCGACAAGGTCGACGACCGGGCTGGGGTGATCAGCAGCGGGGTGCGCACCCTCACCGAGGAGGAGAGGGTTACCGAACTGGCCCGCATGCTCGCCGGTCTCGACGACACCGAGACCGGACGTGCGCACGCCGAGGAACTGCTGGCCGTCGCCCACGCCGAGCGCACCGGCTGACCCGCCCGGCGTGCCGGGGTGATGTTCACACGACTACCGGCGCGCCTCCACAACCTCACTCGTATACCGGCGCATCATCTCTTGCATGAAGATGCCGGCGCTGCTGTCCCGTAACAACGAAACGTTGCCCGGAGTGAGTGGCATTGCCCGGGTCGACAGGAACACCGCGAAGCTGCTGCGCCGGATCGGTCCCGGCGACGTGGTCGTCCTCGACGCCATCGACCTCGATCGTGTCACCGCCGATGCGCTCGTCGAGGCGGGCGTCACCGCGGTGATCAACGCGTCCCCGTCGATCTCGGGCCGGTACCCGAATCTCGGTCCCGAAGTGATCGTCGCGCACGACATCGTGCTCGTCGACAACGTCGGCACCGAGGTCTTCAAGAAGATCAAGGACGGCGCGAAGGTCCGGGTGCACGAGGGTGGCGTGTACGCGGGGGAGAAGCTGCTCATCGAGGGCGACGAGCAGACCGACATCGAGATCTCCGACCGCATGATCGAGGCGCGAACCGGGCTCGTCGATCACCTCGAGGCGTTCTCGGGCAACACCATCGAGTTCATCCGCTCGGAGAGCCCGCTGCTCATCGACGGCGTCGGCATCCCCGACATCGACCTGGACCTGCGCGACCGGCACGTCGTCGTCGTCTCCGACGGCCCCGGGCATGTGCAGGACCTCAAGGATCTCAAGCCGTTCATCAAGGAGTACTCACCGATCCTGGTGGGCGTCGGCCCCGGCGCGGACGCCCTCTCCAAGGCGGGCTATCGCCCCGACCTCATCGTCGGCGACCCCGACGAGATCGGCACTTCCACCCTCAAATCGGGCGCCGAAGTGGTGCTGCCCGCCGACCCGGACGGCCACGCCCCGGGTCTCGAGCGGATACAGGATCTCGGCATCGGCGCGATGACCTTCCCCGCCGTCGGCACCCCCACCGACCTGGCGCTGCTGCTCGTCGAGCATCACGGTGCGGCGCTGGTGGTGACCGTCGGCAGCACTGTCTCGCTCGACGAGTTCTTCGACCACGGCCGTCGCGACACCAATCCGTCGGCGGTGATGACCCGTCTGAAGGTCGGGCCGAAACTCGTCGATGCGAAGGCGGTGGCCACCCTCTACCGCAGCCGCGTCTCGGGCGGCGTGATCGCCCTGCTCGTCTTCGCGGCCCTCATCGCCGTGATCGCCGCACTCGCCGTGTCCAATCTCGGTGCCGACGTCGTCGAACTCGCCCGGCAGTGGTGGGACTCCGCCGTCGAGTGGATTCGGGGTCTGCGCGCGTGATCTCGATGCGCCATCACGTCGTCTCCCTGGTGGCGGTGTTCCTCGGCCTGGCGGTCGGGATCGTGCTCGGCTCCGGATTGCTGGCCGACAGCGTCGTCTCCGGCTTGCGCGACGACAAGGCCGAGCTGCGCCGCGAGATCCAGGAGGCCGAGGACCACGGCAGCCGGCTCGAGGCACAACTGCTCGCCGCCGACGGGTTCGACTCGACCGTCGGCCCGCGGATCGTGCGCGACGAACTCCTCGACCGCACCGTCCTTCTCGTGACCACCCCGGACGCCGCACCCGAGGACGTCGACGCCGTCGTGCGGTCCGTCGGTGATGCCGGCGGCCGGGTCACCGCCCGGATCGCGCTGACCGATTCGTTCGTCGACGCCTCCGGCACCGACCAGCTCCGCACAACCGTCACCAACGTCGTGCCCGCCGGCGTGGAACTGCAGACCGGCGCCGTCGACCCGGGCAGTCTCGCCGGGGATCTGCTCGGCGCGGTGCTGCTCGTCGACCCGGGCACCGGGCAACCGCGCAGCACCCCCGAGGAACGCGCCCTCGCCCTGACCACGCTGCGCAGCGGCGGTTTCGTCACCTACGAGGACGGCCAGGTCGAACCGGCCCAGAGCGCCCTCGTTGTCACCGGCGACCACAGCGGCAACGCCGAACGCGCCGGCAATCGCGGGTCGCTCATCGCGCGCTTCGCCGGAGTCGTCGACGGCCGCGGCGCCGGCGCGGTGCTCGCCGGCCGCACGGGGGCAGCGGAGGGCAACGGACCGATCGCCGTCGTGCGGGCCGACGCCGCGCTCGCCGCGGGCCTGTCCACGGTCGACAATCTCGACCGCGAATCGGGGCGCCTGACGACGGTTCTGGCGCTGCGCGAGCAGTACGACGGGGGCACCGGCCGGTACGGGACGGGGCCGAGCGCCACCGCCGTCACAGTCGGCTCCCCGGCCCGCTGAGCGTCGCCGCCTGTGACGTCGATTGCACCGAGGGTCGGCAATCGCGAGTCGGGTACGCGCCCGCCCACGGAGGTGTTACCGTGAAGTTCCGTGGGTCGGCAGGCCCCAGCTGTATCGCATCAGTCCAAAAGTCCTGCACCTGACGTCACGGGAGCTTCTTTGCCACAGTCACGCCACTCGCGTACCCCTACCAAGCACATCTTCGTCAGCGGGGGCGTCGCGTCCTCTCTCGGCAAGGGGCTCACAGCGTCGAGCCTGGGCACTCTGCTCACCGCACGCGGCATGCGCGTGACGATGCAGAAGCTCGACCCGTACCTCAATGTCGACCCCGGCACGATGAATCCGTTCCAGCACGGTGAGGTCTTCGTCACCGAGGACGGCGCCGAGACCGACCTCGACGTGGGCCACTACGAGCGCTTCCTCGACCGCGACCTGTCCGCCGACGCGAACGTCACCACCGGGCAGGTGTACTCCACGGTCATCGCCAAGGAACGCCGCGGCGAATATCTCGGCGACACCGTGCAGGTCATCCCGCACATCACCGACGAGATCAAGCGCCGCATCCTCGCGATGGCCGCACCCGACTCCGAGGGCCAGACCCCCGACGTGGTGATCACCGAGATCGGCGGCACCGTCGGCGACATCGAGTCGCAGCCCTTCCTCGAGGCCGCCCGCCAGGTGCGCCACGAGGTCGGCCGCGACAACTGCTTCTTCCTGCACGTCTCGCTCGTGCCCTATCTCGGGCCGTCCGGTGAGCTGAAGACCAAGCCGACCCAGCACTCGGTGGCCGCGCTGCGCAACATCGGTATCCAGCCCGACGCGCTCGTGCTGCGCTGCGACCGCGACGTGCCGGCCTCGCTCAAGGCGAAGATCTCGCTGATGTGCGACGTCGACGTCGCCGGCTGCATCTCCTGCCCCGACGCGCCGAGCATCTACGACATCCCGAAGGTGCTGCACAGCGAGGGACTCGACGCCTACGTCGTGCGCCAGCTCGGCCTGCCCTTCCGGGACGTCGACTGGACCGTGTGGGGCAACCTGCTCGAGCGGGTCCACAACCCCCGCGAGACCGTCGAGGTCGCGCTCGTCGGCAAGTACATCGACCTGCCCGACGCCTACCTGTCGGTCACCGAGGCACTGCGCGCCGGCGGTTTCGCGCACCGCGCGAAGGTCAAGATCCGCTGGGTCGCCTCCGACGAGTGCGAGACCGAGGCCGGTGCCGAGAAGCACCTCGGCGACGTCGACGCCGTCCTGATCCCCGGCGGCTTCGGCATCCGCGGCATCGAGGGCAAGCTCGGCGCCATCCGGTTCGCCCGCACCCGCCGGATCCCGCTGCTCGGCCTGTGCCTGGGCCTGCAGTGTGTCGTCATCGAGGCCGCGCGGTCGGTCGGCATCGAGGACGCGTCGTCCACCGAGTTCGATCCCGACACCACCGCCCCGGTGATCTCCACGATGGCGGACCAGGAACAGGCGGTCGCCGGTGAGGCCGATCTCGGCGGCACCATGCGTCTCGGTGCCTACCCGGCCACGCTGAAGAAGGGCTCGGTCGTGGCCAGGGCCTACGGCAGCGAGCAGGTCTCCGAACGGCACCGGCACCGCTACGAGGTCAACAACGCCTACCGCGACAAGATCGCCAAGTCCGGTCTGGTGTTCTCCGGCACCTCCCCGGACGGGCGACTCGTCGAGTTCGTCGAGTACCCGGCCGAGCAGCATCCGTTCTTCGTCGCCACCCAGGCGCACCCGGAACTCAAGAGCCGGCCCACCCGCCCGCACCCGCTGTTCTCCGGCCTCGTTGCCGCGGCACTGCAGTACAAGGCGGCTGAGCGACTCCCGGTCGACATCCACGGCGAGAACAGCACCTCCGAGGAATCGGTCGGCTCGACCGCGTCGACGTCCACCGCCGGCGACGCCGAGTAGTCGACATGGCGCAGCGACACGACTTCCGCACCCTGGACAGCCGGCGGATCTACACGGGCGCCATCGTGTCGCTGCGCGTCGACAACGTGGCGATGCCCGACGGCCACACCGCCGAACGCGAAGTGGTCGAACACCACGGTGCGGTCGCGGTGGTGGCCGTCGACGAGAAGGACCGGGTGGTGCTCGTGCACCAGTACCGGCACCCGCTCGGCCGGCGACTGTGGGAACTGCCCGCCGGGCTGCTCGACGCACCCGGCGAGGACCCCCTCGACACCGCCCGCCGCGAACTCGCCGAGGAGACCGGCCTGGCCGCCGCCGACTGGGAACTCCTCGTCGACATCGCGCTCTCACCCGGATTCACCGACGAAGCCGTGCGCGTCTTCGCCGCCCGCGGCTTGAGCGAGGTCGACCGGCCCGAACCCGAGCACGAGGAGGCCGATCTCGAGGTCCGCCGCGTCCCGGTGGACGAGGCCGTGGCGATGGTGCTGCGCGGGGAGATCGTCAACGCCACCGCGGTGTCCGGTCTCCTCGCGTTCGCAACCGCCCGCGCGACGGGCACCGCGACCCGCGCACCGGACGCGCCCTGGCCGGACCGGCCCACCACCTTCGCCCGCACGCGCGCGGAGGGGTGAGCAGTGCTGCCCGGTGAGGAGCGTCCCGCCACGCAGGTCGCTCCGCAGCCGTCCCCGACACTCACCGGGCAACTCGACGCCTATCTCGCGCACCTGACCGTCGAACGGGGGGTCGCGACGAACACCCTCGCCTCCTACCGCCGCGACCTGCTGCGCTACGTCGAACACCTCACCGACATCCACATCGGTGACCTCGCCGACGTGCACGAACACCACATCAGCGACTTCGCCGCGAGCCTGCGCCGCGGAGACCCGGAACGCAACCGCCCGGCGCTGGCAGCGAGCTCGGCCGCCCGCGCCCTGATCGCCGTGCGCGGCCTGCACCGCTTCGCCGCCGCCGAAGGACAGACCCCGGTCGACGTCGCCCGCACCGTCAAACCCCCGGCGCCCGGGCGTCGCCTGCCCAAGGCGCTGACCGTCGACCAGGTCACCGCGATCCTCGACGCCGCCGGCCGCGACGCCGACGGACCCCGCAGCATGCGCGACCGCGCCCTGCTCGAACTGCTGTACTCCACCGGCGCCCGCATCTCCGAGGCCGTCGGGCTCGACGTCGACGACATCCACACCGAATCACGCTCCGTGCTGCTGCGCGGCAAGGGCGGCAAACAGCGACTCGTCCCGGTCGGACGCCCGGCGCTCGGCGCGCTCGACGCCTATCTCGTGCGGGGACGACCCGCCCTGACAACCGGCCGCACCGCCGCGGTCTTCCTCAACGCGCGCGGCGGCCGCCTGTCGCGGCAGAGCGCGTGGAAGGTGCTGCAGACCGCCGCCGAGCGCGCCGGAGTCGACGTCGGGGTGTCGCCGCACACGCTGCGGCACTCCTTCGCGACGCACCTGCTCGACGGTGGCGCCGACGTACGCGTGGTACAGGAGTTACTGGGGCATGCTTCTGTGACGACCACGCAGATATACACCCTGGTCACCGCCGGTGCCCTCCGGGAGGTATGGGCGCAGGCGCATCCGCGGGCACGATGACCGACTCCGCAGGGGACGCGTGTCCGTGCGGTGATCCTGCCGACGAAGCGGTAGCGTTCTGTGGACGAGCCGCCGGGTCACCCGACGGGTCGACGAGAAGACATCCGGGTCGCAAGACAGGGGGAGTACCGAACGTGGGCACACCTCGGCCACCCGCCACGTACACGGAGCCGGAGCACCTCCGGTCGAACACCGTCCCGGTCGACGCACACGGCTGCGAGGACACCGACAGAACGTCCACCACCGAGCCTTCCACCACCTCCGGAACCGCTGCCGAGCCCGATCTCGGACCGACCGGCCGGCCACGCCGTCCCGTCCCGGAACCGGTGCCGTTGTCCACCCACGGACCGGCCCGCATCATCGCGATGTGCAACCAGAAGGGCGGGGTCGGCAAGACCACCTCGACCATCAACCTCGGGGCGTCCCTCGCCGAGTACGGGCGCCGCGTCCTGCTCGTCGACCTCGACCCGCAGGGCGCACTGTCCGCCGGACTCGGCGTCGCCCACCACGATCTCGATCTCACCGTGCACAACCTGCTCGTCGAACCGCGGGTGTCCACCGACGACGTGCTCGTGCGCACCCACGTCGAGGGCCTCGACCTGCTGCCGAGCAACATCGACCTGTCGGCGGCCGAGATCCAGCTCGTCTCCGAGGTCGGCCGCGAACAGGCCCTGGGCCGCGCCCTGTACCCGGTGCTCGACCGCTACGACTACATCCTCGTCGACTGCCAGCCGTCGCTGGGGTTGCTCACCGTCAACGCGCTCGCCTGCGCCGACTCGGTGCTCATCCCCATGGAATGCGAGTTCTTCAGCCTGCGCGGCCTGGCGCTGCTCAACGACACCGTCGCCAAGGTCCGCGACCGGCTCAACCCGAAGCTGACCGTTGCCGGCATCCTCGTCACCATGTTCGATCAGCGCACCCTGCACGGTCGTGAGGTGATGTCGCGGGTCGTGGAGGTCTTCGGCGATCTCGTCTACGACGCCGTCATCAACCGCACCGTCAAGTTCCCCGAGACCAGCGTCGCCGGCGAACCCATCACCCGCTGGGCGCCCACCTCTGCCGGCGCCGAATCGTACCGCGCACTCGCGCGGGAAGTGATCCACCGGAGCGGTCGCTGAGCCCCGTGCACGCTCCCGTCCAGGACTCTGCGGACACCGGCACGGCACCCGATGTGGAGGTCGACGCGGTGGTCCTCGAGGAACCCACCGAACCGGACCGGCCGGAGGTCGAGGAGACCACCTCGGGCTTCCATGTGCGCCTGCGCAACTTCGAGGGGCCGTTCGACCTGCTGCTCACCCTCATCTCGCAGCGTCGCCTCGACGTCACCGAGGTGGCCCTCCACGAGGTCACCGACGACTTCATCGCCTACACCCGCAAACTCGGTCCCGAACTCGGCCTCGACCAGACCACCGAGTTCCTGGTCGTCGCCGCGACCCTGCTCGACCTCAAAGCCGCCCGGCTGCTGCCCGCCGGCGAGGTCGACGACCCCGAGGACCTCGCCCTGCTCGAAGCCCGCGACCTGCTGTTCGCGCGTCTGCTGCAGTACCGGGCCTACAAGCAGATCGCCGAACAGTTCGCCGCCCTCGAGGCCGCCGCCCTGCGCCGCTATCCGCGCGCGGTGTCGCTCGAGGAGTGCTACGAGAATCTCGTACCGGAGGTCGTGCTCGGTGTCGACGCGCACCGCTTCGCCGAGATCGCGGCCGCGGCGTTCCGGCCGAAACCACCACCGACCGTCGGCCTCGACCACCTGCACACTCCGAAGGTGTCGGTTCCCGAACAGGCCGCCCACATCCTCGGTCTGCTGCGCGCCCGCGGCGCCGGCGTCTGGGTCGGATTCGACGAACTCGTCGCCGACTGCGATCTCGGACTGCTCGTCGTCGCCCGGTTCCTCGCGCTGCTCGAGCTCTACCGCGAACGTGCCGTCACCTTCGAACAACCCGACCCGCTCGGACATCTGCAGGTCGCGTGGACGGGGGAGAACGACGGGGAGGCCATCGATTTCGAGGAGGACTACGGGTGAACGACGACACCGTCGCGCGGGAGCACGCGCACGAGAGTGACGCTGCGCCGGGGAGCACGGACGACACCGCGCGGGAACGTGACGAAGACACTGCTGCGCCGGAACGCGCGTGGGACGGTGAACTTCTCGAGATCGCCGCCGACGAACTCACTGCGGCACTCGAGGCACTGTTGCTCGTCGTCGACACCCCCGCGCCGACCGAGCAGCTCGCGACCGCCATCGGGGTCACCGCCGACCACGCCGAGGCCGCACTGCGGCGTCTCGCACAGGACCTCACCGCGCGCGGATCCGGCATCGACCTGCGGTTCGCGGGCGACGGCTGGCGCTTCTACACGCGCCGCGATTTCGCGCCCTACGTCGAGAAGCTGCTGCAGGGTGGCGCGCGCACCAAGCTCACCCGCGCCGCACTCGAGACGCTCGCCGTGATCGCCTACCGGCAACCGGTCACGCGCAGCCGTGTCCGTGCCGTGCGTGGCGTCAACGTCGATGGGGTGATGCGCACCCTGCTCGCGCGCGATCTGATCGCCGAGACGGGCACCGATCCGGAGACCGGCGGCACGCTCTACGTCACCACGGAGCTGTTCCTCGAACGCCTCGGCCTGGCATCTCTGCAGGATCTGCCGCCCGTTGCGCCGCTTCTGCCCGATGTCGATGTGATCGACGACATCGCCGACAGTCTCGAGTCGGACCCACGATTTGAGAGAATGGATAGGAACGCGCGTCCCGAGACTCTCTCGCCCGCGGAGTTCGATCCAGAGAACTGACAGGAACCAAGTGAATACACCCGCTCGCCGTGATGGCACACCGGACCGTAGAAGAAACAATCCTCGTAGCGCGAACACGCGCAACACCGGGGGATCCCGCTCGGGACGCGCGGAAGCACCGCGTTCCGGAGGACGCACCGAAGCTCCCCGTTCGGGGGAGCGCACCGACTCACCCCGCTCCGATCGCCGGGCCACTCCAGGCCAGTCGGCCGGAGGTCGCAAACCGGCACAGTCGGCCGGAGGTCGCAAACCGGCACAGTCGGCCGGAGGTCGCAAACCGCACCGCAAGGGCACCTCGACCGGTAAGCCCTCCAAGCCTGCCGCCAAGCGCGTCGCGCAGCGCGTCGTTCCGACCGTGAGCAACGCCCGTCCCGCGCGGCACCAGCATCGCGAAGCCGGCCCCGCCCAGCTGCCCGCCGGTGAAGGCGTGCGGCTGCAGAAGGTGCTCGCCCAGGCCGGCGTCGCCTCGCGCCGCGCCGCCGAGGAACTCATCGCCGCGGGTCGCGTCGAGGTCGACGGCAACATCGTCGTCGAGCAGGGCCTGCGCGTGGACCCGGAGAACGCCGTGATCCGGGTCGACGGCGTCCGCGTCGTCATCAACAAGGATCTCGTGCACCTCGTGCTGAACAAGCCCCGCGGCTGGCAGTCCACGATGTCCGACGATCTCGGCCGTCCGTGCGTCGGCGACATCGTCTCCGAACGCGTCGCCGCCGGGCAGCGCCTGTTCCACGTCGGTCGTCTCGACGCCGACACCGAAGGGCTGCTGCTGCTCACCAACGACGGCGAACTGGCCCATCGGCTGATGCACCCGTCCTTCGAGGTGCCCAAGACCTATCTGGCGACCGTCAAGGGTGTGCTCGCCCGCGGTGTCGGCAAGCAGCTCAAGGCAGGCATCGAACTCGAGGACGGACCCGCCTCCGTCGACGAGTTCTCGCTGCTCGAGGTCCACGAGGGCCAGTCGCTGGTGCGGCTCGTGCTGCACGAGGGACGCAAGCACATCGTGCGACGTCTGCTCGATGCGGTCGGGTTCCCCGTGATCCGGCTCGTGCGCACCAACATCGGTCCCGTGGCGCTCGGCGACCAGCGTCCCGGCACCCTCCGTGTCCTCGGCCGCAACGAGGTCGGGGGCCTGTACCAGGCGGTGAAGCTGTGACCGGAGCACCGGCCGACGCGTTGGTCGTCGCGATGGACGGGCCGTCCGGCACGGGCAAGTCCACCGTCTCCAAGCGTCTCGCGCAGCATCTCGGTGCCGCCTATCTCGACACCGGCGCGATGTACCGCATCGCGACGCTGCACGCCCTGCGCCGCGGCACCGATCTGACCGATCCGGCCGCGATCGCCGCGGTCACCGCCGGCCTGCCGTGGTCGATCGGCACCGACCCCACCGTCGAGGACATCCGCCTCGACGGGGACGACGTGCGCGAGGTCATCCGCGGCGCCGAGGTCACGGCCGCGGTCTCCGCGGTCTCCGCCGTGCCCGAGGTGCGCACCCTGCTCGTCGAGGCCCAGCAGCGGCTCGGCCGCGCCGAGCACCGCGTCGTGATCGAAGGACGCGACATCGGCACCGTCGTCTTCCCCGACGCGGACGTGAAGATCTTCCTCACCGCTTCGGCGGAGGCCCGCGCGCACCGGCGCAACAACCAGAACATCGCCGAGGGTCGCGGCGACGACTACGAGGCGGTCCTCGCCGCGGTGCAGCGCCGCGACCACCTCGACTCCACCCGCGCGGTGTCCCCGCTGCGTGCGGCGGACGACGCGGTCGTCGTGGACACCAGCGACATGAACATCGACGAGGTGATCGCCGCGCTGCTCGCGGTGGTCGCCGAGCAGACTGGAGCGAAGCTGTGAGCGACGACCTGAGTACCGACTACACCGGGTTCGACGGCGACGGCACGTGGTCGGAAGAAGGCGACTGGGACATCGAATTCGCCGAGGGCGGCGACCTCGAGGAGTTCGTCCCGGTCCCGACCGTCGCCGTGGTCGGCCGACCGAACGTCGGCAAATCCACCCTGGTCAACCGCATCATCGGCCGACGGGAAGCCGTCGTCGAGGACGTCCCGGGCGTCACCCGCGACCGCGTCTCGTACGAGGCGTCGTGGAACGGCCGCCGGTTCATGGTGCAGGACACCGGCGGATGGGAACCCGACGCGAAGGGCATGCAGCAGTCCGTGGCCCGCCAGGCGGAGGTCGCGATGCGCACCGCCGACGCGATCCTCGTCGTCGTCGATGCCACCGTGGGCGCCACCAGCGTGGACGAGGCCGTCGCGAAGGTGCTGCGTCGGTCGAAGACTCCGGTGCTGCTCGTGGCGAACAAGGTAGACGACGACCGTGTCGAATCCGAAGCCGCGACACTGTGGTCCCTCGGACTCGGCCAGCCCTATTCGGTATCGGCCACCCACGGTCGCGGCACCGGTGATCTGCTCGACGAGCTGCTCGCCAAGCTGCCGGCCACGCCCCGCGAGGGTACCGGTGGGGAAGGGCCTCGCCGCGTCGCGCTGGTGGGCAAGCCGAACGTCGGCAAGTCGAGCCTGCTCAACAAGCTCGCCGGCGACGAACGGTCGGTGGTGCACGACATCGCCGGCACCACCGTCGACCCGGTGGACTCGATCGTCGAGCTCGGCGGCAAGCCGTGGCGCTTCGTCGACACCGCCGGTCTGCGCAAGCGCGTCAACAGTGCGTCCGGCGCCGAGTTCTACGCCTCCCTGCGCACGCGGGGTGCGATCGACGCGGCCGAGGTGGCGGTGCTGCTCATCGACGCCTCGCAGCCCATCACCGAGCAGGACCAGCGGGTTATCACGATGGTCGTCGAGTCCGGGCGCGCCCTGGTGATCGCGTTCAACAAGTGGGATCTCGTCGACGAGGATCGCCGCTACGAACTCGGCCGCGAGATCGACCGCGACCTGTTGCGGGTGCCGTGGGCATCGCGGGTGAACATCTCCGCCAAGACCGGTCGCGCGGTGCAGAAGCTCGTCCCGGCCATGGAGACGGCCCTCGAGTCGTGGGACAAGCGCATCTCGACCGGACGCCTGAACTCGTGGCTCAAGGAGGTCGTGGCCGCGACTCCGCCGCCGATGCGCGGCGGTCGCCTGCCCCGGGTGTTGTTCGCCACCCAGGCGGCTACGCGGCCGCCGACCTTCGTGCTGTTCACCACGGGCTTCCTCGAGGCCGGCTACCGCCGCTTCCTCGAGCGTCGCCTGCGGGAGGAGTTCAACTTCGACGGCAGTCCCGTGCGGATCTCGGTGCGCGTGCGGGAGAAGCGCGACCGCCGCAAGTGAGCTCCCGACGCCCGGTCGTGAAAACGCGCTGACCAGCCGATTAGTGTTTCGGTCCGTTCCTGTTGTAATCTCTGAGAGCGCTCGGAGAGAGCGCGGACGGGCTGTGGCGCAGCTTGGTAGCGCACTTGACTGGGGGTCAAGTGGTCGCAGGTTCAAATCCTGTCAGCCCGACGTAAATGCCCAGGTGAGAGTAAGTTTCTCGCCTGGGCTTCGTCATGTCCCCGGGGGCGTTTTTGCCTGGTCCCCCGGCCGGCCGAGCAGCCGCGTCGGTGCGGTGCGGTGCGCGACGTTGGCTCGGCGGCTTCCTGTGGATAAGGGGACCAGAGCCGCAGCGAAGCGGTCGATCGGCGGTCACAGCCTGCGCCCCTGCCGGGCTCGCGGTGCCTTGGACTTCGCGGCACCGCGAGACGATCTGCTGAGAAGGGCGTTGGCCTGCCGGTAGTCGATTTTCACCTGGGCGAGGGCGGCCTGGAGCCTGAGCGAGTTGGTCCAGGCGTACTCGGGTCCCTGGACACCCCGGCGCCGGCGCACTCCAGCAACAGGCGGACGTTCGCTTCCCGCAGCCCCTCCAAGAAGGCGCCGATATCGCAGCCATAGACCCCGATCGTCATGATCGTGAGCATCGTATGCTCCCCATCTTCCTGCTGCTCGCGCCGGCGAGACCGGCACGAGCAGCAGGAGTGGCAAGGCCGCGTTACGCGACAGCGGTTCCTTCGAGTTCGATCATCTGACCGGGGATCGCCAGCCGCGTCACCCCGAGCATCGTGGTTGTGGGCGCGACGCCCGCGGCGCCGAGCCGCCCGGCGAGCACGCCGTAGTGCGGGAACAGCGCGTCCACGTCGGTGGTGTACACGTTGAGCCTGACGAGGTCTGTTAGGGACATGCCGGCCTCGGCGAGCACGGCTTCGAGGTTGTCCACGGCCAGCGCGAGCTGGGCCGCGATGTCCCCGTCGTGCTCGGGCCGGCCGTCCTTGCTCATCGCGGTCTGCCCCGAGATGTAGAGGGTCCGGGTGTGCCCTGCGACGACCTCGCCCTGGTTGAATCCCATCTCCTGCGACCATGTCACCGGGTTGACCGCTGTTCGTTCCATTGCCACTCCAATCGTTGCGACTGCGAGCGCCCGGCGGCCGGGTGGCCGCCGTCCTCAACGCCCGCAAACTCAGCCTCCCAACAAAACGCGACATCTTGTGTCATGATTTTTGATAGGAATGAAACTATGCGAGCCGATCGGTTGGTCTCACTGGTGCTGCTGCTGCGCCAGCGGGGTCGGATGACCGCGGACGAGCTCGCCGGCGAGCTGGAGGTCTCCGCCCGCACGGTGCTGCGCGACATCGAGGCGCTGTCCACTGCCGGCGTCCCGGTCTACGCCGATCGCGGGCGACACGGCGGGTTTTCCCTGCTTCCCGGCTTCCGCACGGAGCTGACCGGACTGAACCATGACGAAGCCCTCGCGCTGCTGACCGCCGGGTCGGGCCGCGGCGAGAAGGTCTTCGGCCTCGGCACCGCGCTCGCTTCCGCGATGCGCAAGGTGGTCGATGCGCTGCCCGAAGGCCACCGCACCAGCCTGGACGATGCGGCCCGGCGGTTCCTGGTCGAGCCCGACACCGACCTGCTCTCACGACGGCTGGTCACCGAGGACGTGGCGAGTGGCGTGATGGGCGTAGTCCGCCATGCCGTGCTCACCGGGCACAAGCTTCGCTTCCAGTACACCGCACCGGACAAGGCACCCCGCTGGCACGCCGTCGATCCGATCGGTCTGGTCACCGTTCGCGGCCGCACCTACCTGCTGGCCACCAAGTCGGGAGAGGATCGGACGTACCGGCTCTCGCGCATGGTGACCGCCGAGGAGCTTCCGGAACTGGCCGAGCGTCCCGCGCAGATTGACCTCGACCGCATCTGGGCCGAGCGCAGCGCCCAGTTCTTGTCGAAGAACCACATCCCTGTGCTGGTCAGGGTCGAACCCACGCGACGTGAGGAGTTGCTGAACACCGCGCGAGCTGTCCGCGCCGAGGAACCGGAGGAAGACGGCTGGGTGCGTCTCGACGTGACCTTCGAGGACCTGCGGCACGCTGTCTGGGCGATCTGGCAGCTCGACACCGCCGCCGAAGTCCTCGCACCCGAGTCGCTGCGTGCGGCCCTCCGCGACCGGGCGGCAACCCTCAATGCCAGATACGAGAGCTTTGCCCGGTCACCTGCGGAGCCTTCGCGCGGCTCAACGCCCGACAGCCACTAGGAGTGACGCCCACGCTACGGCGAAACTGACGGGCAGCGAAGTTCGGATCGCCCCACCCCACCCGCTCAGCGATCGTCGTGATCGGCGCAGCCGTGGTGCGCAGACATGCTGCCGTTCGCTCCGTCCGGAGCATCGTCGGGTACGCGATCGGAGATTGCCCGAAGGGCGACGACGCCGAGGCAACGGTTTCCGACGGCGACGTCTCGTCGTGGGCGGTCCCGCGACGTGCGGTCGGGTGCGTGCCGGCCGACCTGATCGACCGGCCCGAGTACGCCGGCGCCACAGTGACGGTCTCCTGACACGGATCGCGCCGAACGCTCCCGGATCCGGTGCGCACCGTCCACGATGAGAAATGCGTCGGCGGATGGTCACTCTCCGTGCGGCACCATCCGTGCCCTGCGGCACCCGCGAAAGGACCACGATGACCACACGATTCAATCCCTATCTCGCATTCCGCGATTCCGCGCGCGAGGCCATGGAGTTCTACAGGTCGGTGTTCGGCGGCGAACTGACGGTGAGCAGGTTCGCGGACATGAACGCCTCGCAGGATCCGAGCGAGGACGACAAGGTGATGCACTCGATGCTCACCACCGACCGCGGCTTCGTGCTCATGGCCTCGGACACCCCGAACGGCATGGACTACACGCCCGGTACGAACTTCTCGCTGTCGCTCAGCGGGGACGACGAGAGCGTGCTCCGGGGTTGGTGGGACGCGCTGAGCGACAGCGGTCGCGTCGACATGCCGCTCGAACGTGCCCCCTGGGGCGATCTGTTCGGCGTGTGCACCGACCGCTTCGGCGTGTCGTGGATGGTCAGCATCGGCGACCAGCAGGGCTGAACCCGCGGCGCCCGTCAGCCGAGGCGGGCGTCGAGCTCGCGCACCAGTTTCGGTGGCGCGGTCTGCCGATAGGACATGTCGAGCAGTTCGGCGACCTCGTCCCAGTCCACCTCCGGACGGGCGAGGTCGTACCCGACCCACCCGGACGGCCCGAAATACATCGGCACGTAGGTGTGGGGTTCCTCGAGCAGCGCGCGGCGTTCCTCCTCGTCGGGCTTGACGATGAGGGAGCGGGGAAACGGTGCGCGGGTGCCCTTCTCGGCGCCTCCGTAGACCGTGAAGGCCGTCCGGGTGGAGAAGAACGGACGGCCGTGCGAGATCTTCTCGCTCGCGCCGGGCAGGGCCAGCGCGAGCGAGCGCACACGGGCAAGCAGGGGATCCGCCTCGTCGAACATCACCGGATGCGGCATGAGCGGAGCGTACCGAGCGACTACGACAACGGTCGCGCGATCAACTCCTCCGACTCTTCAGCGCATCGATACCGGCGTGCAACAGCGGCTCGACGCCGCGGCCGAGTTCCTCGAACCCCTCGCCGACCGTCTTGCCCTGACGGAACCGGAAGTAGATGCCCTCGAGGATCACCGCGAGCTTGTAGTAGGCCAGGGCGAGGTGGAACGCCATGTCCGACAGGTCGCGTCCACCGGCGGCCTCGTACCGCGCGAGCAGTTCGTCGTCGCCGAGGAAGCCCGGAGCGCGGGACACCGTCGAGACGGGGAATTCCGTGTTCTCCCGCGCCAGCCGCTGGTAGACCAGCAGCAACGCCACATCGGTGAGGGGATCGCCGATCGTGGCCATCTCCCAGTCCAGCACCGCGACCACCTTGTCGTCGTCGTCGACGAGGACGTTGTCGAGCCGGTAGTCGCCGTGCACGATGCCCACCTCGCCGTCGCCCGGCAGATTGTCGACGAGCAGCCGGTGAAGCTCGTCGGCGCCGTCGAGGTCCCGGCTGTGCGAGTGCTCGAGCTGGGTGGTCCAGCGCCGCACCTGCCGCTCGAGGAAGCCCTGGGGGCGGCCGAAATCCTCGAGTCCCACGGCGGACGGGTCCACCGCGTGCAGGGCGGCCAGGGTGTCGACCATCCGCTCGGAGATCACGCGCGTGCGCTCGGCGCCGAGCGGTTCGAGTTGCTCCGCGGTGCGATAGGGCGTCCCCACGACCAGATCCATGAGATAGAAGGGCGCGCCGAGCACCGAATCGTCCTCGCACAGCAGATGCGAGCGGGGGACCGGTACCGCGGTGCCGGCGAGCGCGGAGATGACGCGGTACTCGCGAGCCATGTCGTGTGCGGTCGCGAGGACGTGTCCGAGTGGGGGACGGCGCAACACCAGCCGCCGATCGCCGTCGGTCACCTCGTAGGTGAGATTCGAGCGTCCGCCGCTGATCAGGCGCGCGCGGAGGGGACCGGAGAACAGGTCGGGGGCGGAGGTCTGCAGATAGGCATCGAGCGCATCGAGGTCGAGGCCGGCGGGCACGTCGTTCATCGAGCTCCTTTCCGTCGGCTCACACTATGACCGCGGGTGGGGATCCGTGTTCGGAGAACTCCCACCCCACGCAGATAATCCGGACTGCACGGAAACCATAAATATTCAGAACTCCCCCCTTCGAGGCCGGTGTCACCGACACCGGCCAGGGCATGCGCCTAGCCGCCAGGGCAGTTGTGACGAACTACTGTCGACCCATGCCCGCTGCTCACCCTCTCGACAGAGACAACGTCCGCGACGCGCTGGACGCGTTCGACTCGCGCCGACTGCCGCTCGACGGCCGCCGGCACGCAGCCGTCGTCGTGGCGGTGCTCGACGACGGGAACGGCAACCCCGTCATGCCCCTCACGCGGCGCCCCACGCGTCTGCGGGCGCATCCCGGCCAGTTCGCGTTGCCGGGCGGGCGTCTGGACGAGGGGGAGCAGGCCGAGGAGGCCGCCTTGCGCGAGTTGCACGAGGAACTCGGACTCGACCTCGGCCCCGAGGCCGTGCTCGGCCGGCTCGACGACTACATCACGCGCTCCGGTTACGTCATGTCGCCGTTCGTCGTGTGGTCGGACACCGCCGTGACCGATCTGAAGCCCAGCCCCGACGAGGTCGACGTGCTCTTCGCCGTCACCACCGACGAACTCGACGTCGATCCGCGCTTCGTCACCATCCCCGAATCCGACAAGCCGGTGATCCAGTGGCCCTTCCGCGGTCACCTCGTGCACGCACCGACCGCCGCGGTGGTCTACCAGTTCCGCGAGGTCGTGCTGCGCCGGCGGGCCACGCGCATCGACGGTCTCGAGCAGCCGGTCTTCGCCTGGCGTTGACACCCCGGAATCTCCGGTCGCGCGGCTGTGGAAGGCTGGACTCCGTGCCCGAACGGAACTCCGGCGGGGCACCACGAGAACGACCTCACGAGAACACGGAGCGGCCCACCATGACCGATGCGACCGGAACCGCCGACGCGCGCGGATCGGACCGCATCCTCACCGTGCCGAACGTCCTCAGCTTCGTCCGACTGCTGGGTGTGCCCGTCTTCCTCTATCTCGTCCTCGTCGCCCACGCCGATGTCTGGGCGCTGATCCTGCTGGCCGCGAGCAGCATCACCGACTGGGCCGACGGCAAACTCGCCCGGTTGCTCGACCAGACCTCCCGACTCGGCGCCCTTCTCGATCCCGCCGTCGACCGCCTCTACATCGTGGCCACCCTCGTCGCCCTCGTGGCGCGCGACATCGTGCCCTGGTGGATCGCGGTGATCCTCGTCGGCCGCGAACTCGTCCTGGCCCCGACGCTGGCCGTCTACCGGCGCCGGGAACTGCCCCCGCCGGACGTGCTGTACCTCGGCAAGGGCGCCACCTTCCTGCTCATGTGCGCACTGCCGCTGATGCTCGGGGCCGTCGCAGTGCCCGCCTCGGAGCCGATCACCGGCCCGCTCGGCTGGGCTGCCCTGATCTGGGGGACCGTGCTGTACGTGTGGACCGGCCTGCTGTACCTCGGGCAGGCCGTCGTGACGGCACGGATCGTGCCGGCCGGGCGGTGATCCGATGAGCCGCGCATGGGAACGCATCCGGCGCAATCCGGTGCCCTCGCTCCTGAAGTCGCTCCTCGAGGATCATCTCGACCCCGGCTACGCCGCGTCCGCCGCGGACCGGGCGGCAGGGCGCTCGAGCACCTCTCCGCGCGCGTCGCGCGCGTGGCTCGGCGTCGGAGTTCTCCTCGCCGGCCTCGTGATCGGCGTCGCGTACGCGCAGAACGCCGACGTGCAGGCCGGCACCGACAGCACCCGCGCCGAGATCCTCGACTCCCTTCGGGCAGGGGACGAACGCATCGCCGCGCTCACTGCCCAGCGGGACGAACTCGGTGCCGCGGTCGACGAACGACGCACCGCCCTGTTCTCCGACGGAGGCGACGGCGCGACCATCCTCGACCGACTCCGCGACGCCGAGGCCGCAGCCGCAGCAACACCGGTGCGTGGTCCGGGGATCACGGTCACCCTCACCGAACCCGCCGCGCGACCGAACCTGTCGGATGCGGCACGACTCGAGGACCGGCCCACCGCGCTCGTCCTCGACCGCGACCTGCAGTCGGTCGTCAACGCGCTGTGGGCGGCCGGTGCGGAGGCCGTCGAGGTCGGGGGCGTGCGGGTGGGTCCCGGGGTGACCGTCCGGCAGGCCGGGGGAGCGATGCTCGTCGACAACCGGCCCGTATTCTCCCCGTACACGGTCTCGGCGGTGGGATCTCCCTCCCGACTGCAGACGACCTTCGTCGTCAGCGACGCCTACCTGCGCATCGCGGGGATACAGCAGCTCTACGGGGTGGGATTCACCCTCGCAGAGGAGGACGATCTCGAGTTTCCGGCCGCCACGGTCCGGAAACTCGGCAGCAGTGGAGAAACGGGGTACAGGTGAAGCGACTCGAACACGGTCACGCGCTCTACGCGGTGCTCGCACTGGCGATCGGGATCGGCGCCGGAATCGTGTTCAGCCCACAGGTACCCGATGTCGTGCAGCCCTACCTGCCCATCGCGGTGGTCGCCGCGCTCGACACGGTCTTCGGCGGTCTACGCGCCTATCTCGACGACATCTTCGACGCGAAGGTGTTCGTGGTGTCGTTCGTCTTCAACGTCCTCGTCGCCGCCCTGATCGTGTGGCTCGGCGACCAGCTCGGCGTGGGCACCCAGTTGTCGACCGCGGTCATCGTCGTCCTCGGCATCCGTATCTTCGGAAACGCTGCAGCCCTACGTCGTCGCCTGTTCGGGGCCTGACCGTGACCGAACCGCAACAACCCCGCCCCGCACCCGACACCGGCGCAACGCCCGAAACCGGCACTGCGCGCGCCACCCGATCGCAACGCGTCTTTCTCGTCCTCGCGGCGATTCTCGTCGTCCTGCTCGGCGCCGGCATCGCCACCCAGGTGCGTACGACCGATACCGGCGACGACCTCGACTCGGCGCGCCCTGCGGACCTGCTCGTGCTGCTCGACAACCTCAATCGCCGCGAAGCCGCTCTCCGCCAGGAGATCACCGAACTCGAGCGCACCCTCTCGAGTCTCGAACAGGAAGGCTCGGAAGCGGCACTCGAGGAAGCCCGCACGCGCCTGTACACGCTGTCGGCGCAACTCGGCACCGAACCCGCCACCGGGCCCGGAGTGGTTCTCACCGTCGACGATCCGCGCGAGGGTGTCGGATCGGAGGTGCTGCTCGACATGATCCAGGAGCTGCGCGCGGCGGGTGCCGACACGATGCAGATCGCCGGGGCGAACGGTGAGACCGTGCGCATCGGGGTCGATTCGTGGGTCACCGGACCGGGCGGCGACATCGTCGTCGACGACCGCCGACTCGATGCTCCGTACACCGTCACCGCCATCGGTGACGGACCGACTCTCGCCGCCGCGCTGAACATTCCCGGCGGAGTGGTCGACACGGTCGCCCGTGCGGGCGGATCATTGTCCGTAGAACAGTCTCCGCAGGTGGAGGTGTCCGCCTTGCGGGAGATCGAGCCACGCCAATACTCTCAGCCCGGTAACTGAATCCGACGTTCCGGTCGAACGTCGTCTCCGAAAGGACCAGTCTTGACCGATTTCGCGACACCCGAGGATCTGCGGTACACCCCCGAGCACGAGTGGGTGCGCAGGACGGGCGCGACGACCGTGCGCATCGGGATCACCGACTACGCACAGTCCCAACTCGGCGACGTGGTCTTCGTGCAGCTGCCCGAGGCGGGCGCCGAGATCGCCGCCGGCGAGTCCTTCGGAGAGGTCGAGTCCACCAAGAGCGTGTCGGACGTGTTCGCGCCGCTGACCGCGAAGGTGACCGCCGTCAACATGGAACTCGACGCGAATCCCGAACTGGTGAACAGCAGCCCGTACGAGGACGGCTGGCTCGTCGACGTGGAGATGGGCAGCGAGAACGACCTCGACGAGGCGCTCGCGGAGACGCTCGACGCGGAAGGTTACCGCGGGATCACGGAAGGCTGACGGACCCGACAGGTAACGTGACCGCGACTGTCTGCGTCAGTACCCCCGAGCGGGGTACGGTCGGATATGGCGTGTGCCGTGTCGGACCTGAACGGGGCGAACGAATCAGCGACCGTCCGGGATCACCCGGGTGGTCGAACGGATAAGGAGAAACGGTGAGCGAGAACGGCAACGCGGGTTACGAGGAGACTCCTGCAGAGACCACTTCGGTATTTCGCGCCGACTTCCTGAACGAAGTGGAGGGCGCGGGTTCGGCCACCACCGAAGCGCCCGTCTCGGGTGTCGAGGGCCTGCCCGCCGGATCGGCGCTGCTGGTCGTCAAGCGGGGGCCCAATGCAGGATCGCGCTTCCTGCTCGACCAGCCCACCACCTCGGCGGGTCGGCATCCCGACAGCGACATCTTCCTCGACGACGTGACCGTCAGCCGTCGGCACGCCGAGTTCCGCCAGGACGAGGGCGAATTCCAGGTCGTCGACGTGGGAAGCCTCAACGGCACCTACGTCAACCGCGAGCCGGTCGACTCCGCCGTTCTCGCGAACGGCGACGAGGTGCAGATCGGCAAGTTCCGGCTGGTGTTCCTGACCGGTCCGCGAGGTAACCAGGGCGCAGGTAGCTGATGACCGCGGCCCGCCAGCCGGCGCCGGCCGGAATGTCGATCGGGTCGGTGCTCGACCGCCTGCGTCCGGAATTTCCGGACGTGACGATCTCGAAGATCCGGTTCCTCGAGGCCGAGGGACTGATCAGCCCGGAACGCACACCCTCGGGCTACCGCCGCTTCTCGATCGCCGATTGCGAGCGTCTGCGGTACGTGCTCACCGCGCAGCGCGATCAGTACCTTCCGCTCAAGGTGATCAAGGAGCAGCTCGAGGCGATCGACCGCGGCGCCGCCACGGTGGGATCGGTCGAGACCCGGATCACCCGGCCGCGTCCGCTGGCGGTGGCCCGCGGCGAGGTCTCGCCGGAGGATCTGCGCACCGATCGCGAGATCCGGGTGAGCCGCGAGGATCTGTGCACCCGTGCCGGGATCGACGCGGCCTTCCTCACCGAGCTGGTGGGGGCGGGCCTGCTCAAGCCGGGCCCGGCCGGTTTCTTCGACGAGGACGCGGTGCTGCTCGCTCGCACGGCGAAGGCGATGGCGGAGTTCGGCCTCGAGGTTCGGCACCTGCGGGCGTTCAAGCTCGCCGCCGACCGCGAGGCCGCGCTCGTCGCTCAGATCGCCGGCCCGATCGCGAAGGGCCGCGACGCCGGGGCACGGCAGCGCGCCGAGGAGATGGTGCGCGAACTGGCCGCACTGTCGTTGACATTGCACACCTGCCTGGTGAAAGCGGCGGTGCAAGGAGCCCTCGACCGTTAGGCGACGAATTCGTCGTCGAGTGCGACCACGGCCCTCCGCCAGGTGGTGACCTACGGCACCTGACGGATGCGCTGGAGGACACTAGAATTCCAGGCAGTACCTGTCGGGTGGTCCCACCACCGACGAGCAGCAGGACGGAGGCATCGCGATGAGCGAGATGCGGATAGTAGGGATTCGTATCGAACAGCCGCAGAACCAGCCTGTCCTCCTGCTGCGGGAGGTCGACGGCGATCGGTATCTGCCGATCTGGATCGGGCAGAACGAAGCGACCGCCATCGCCCTCGAACAGCAGGGGGTCGAACCGGCACGGCCGCTGACCCACGACCTGATCAAGAACCTCCTCGAGGCGTTCGGTCGCAACCTCCGCGAGGTGCGCATCGTCGACCTGCGCGAAGGGACGTTCTACGCGGATCTGGTCTTCGACGGAGGGATGCGTGTTTCCTGCCGGCCCTCCGACGGGGTCGCGGTGGCCTTGCGCATCGGCGCGCCGGTCCACGTCGAGGAACCGGTGCTCACCGAGGCAGGACTGGTCATGCCCGACGAACGGGAGGACGAGGTCGAGAAGTTCAAGGAGTTCCTCGACTCCGTCTCGCCCGACGATTTCAAGGCGACGGACGGCTGAGCGCCGTCCGTCGCACGGCGACGAGCGTTGGCGCGCGCGTCGGCCGTGACGGTAGTAATGTCGAACGTTGCCTTCCGGTCGGCGTGTCGCAGCCCGACGCCCAACACCGGAGCGTACGCTGAGTTGATCCGCCAGGGATGACTCGGTGAGCCTGGGAGGGCTCGATGATCGGATGTGGTCGGGGGATCCACCAATCGATCGTTGCGAGGCAGAACTGGGCGCGCGAGAGGGAGTCAGTAGTGCGAGATCGGACGAAGGGACAGCCACTCGGCGTCGATTCCGGCGATCGCTCGAATCCGGCGCCGCGGACGAACGAGACCGACGAGATCCAACCGGGCCTGTTTCCGGACAACTCGGCGCCCGACGAGCTCGTCGGCTACCGCGTGCCCATCGCCTGCCAGATCGCAGGAATCAGCTACCGCCAGCTCGACTACTGGGCCCGCACGAATCTGGTCGTACCGTCCATCCGCGGGGCTGCCGGTTCCGGTAGCCAACGGCTGTACTCGTTCAAGGACATCCTCGTCCTCAAGATCGTCAAGCGCCTGCTCGACACCGGCGTCTCGCTGCAGAACATCCGCGTCGCCGTCGACCATCTCCGCAGCCGTGGGGTGGGCGACCTCGCGAAGATCACTCTTTTCTCCGACGGCACCACCGTCTACGAATGTACGTCGCCCGAAGAGGTCGTCGACCTGCTGCAGGGCGGGCAGGGCGTCTTCGGGATCGCGGTGAGCGGCGCGATGCGCGAGCTCACCGGCAGCATCGCCGATTTCCCCGCCGAACGCGCCGACGGCGGCGGCGTCGAGGAACGCCCCGAGGACGAACTGGCGTCGCGTCGCCGCGAACGCATCAACCGCCGCATCGGCTGACCACACCACTGATGTCGCATCGGCCGACCACATGACCGCTCCACTCCACCGCCGGCGGCACTTTCCGCACCTGCGGTATTTCGACCCCCGCGACGTGAACTAGACTCGAAGACGCGTCGCCATCACGCGGGAGAGACCCGGACACCGAGCCGGGCGCCGAAGGAGCAGCACCTCCCCGTCAATCTCTCAGGCAACCGGGACCGCGTGAGCTCCGACGTCTCTGGAAAGTGGCGGGAGCACCCGCCCGCCCACGGGGAAAGGCTCTGGCCGGCCGAATCTCTCAGGCGCTCGCTCCGCGAGCTCACGACAGAGGGGGAGGAACCACCTCGCGCGACCGCGCGCATGTGGACCTCGCCGACCAGCCCGGGAGCTGCGATGACAGATGCCGTCACCTCGAACTTCGCCGATCGCCACATCGGCCCCGACACCGCCGGCCTGAACCGGATCCTCGACGTCGTGGGAGTCGATTCCCTCGACGCCCTCGCCACCGCCGCGGTGCCGGCCGCCATCCTCGACGACCGTGCAGACAACGTGCCGACCGGCCTCGACGTCCTCGACGCGCCCCGCTCCGAGCACGACGTACTCGCCGAACTGAAGGCACTCGCGTCGCAGAACACCGTGGCGACGTCGATGATCGGCCACGGCTACTACGACACGCTCACGCCGCCCGTGCTGCTGCGCAACATCATCGAGAACCCCGCCTGGTACACGGCCTACACCCCCTACCAGCCGGAGATCAGCCAGGGACGCCTCGAGGCGCTGCTGAACTTCCAGACCATGGTCGCCGACCTGACCGGCATGGAGATCGCGAACTCGTCGATGCTCGACGAGGCCACCGCCGCTGCCGAGGCCATGACCCTGCTGCGCCGCGCGAACCGCAAGTCCAAGAGCCCGCGCCTGGTCGTCGACGTCGACCTGTTCGCGCAGACCGCCGCGGTGCTGGCGACCCGCGCCGAACCGCTCGGTATCGAGATCGTCACCGTCGACCTCGCTGCCGACGGACTTCCCGAGGGCGAGTTCTTCGGCGTGATCCTCCAGGTGCCCGGCGCTTCGGGCCGCATCATCGACGCCGCTCCGATCATCGCGGCGGCCCACGGCCGCGGCGCGCTCGTCGCTATCGGCGCCGACCTGCTGGCCATGACCTTGATCACCCCGCCCGGGGAGCAGGGTGCCGACGCGTGCTTCGGCACCACCCAGCGGTTCGGTGTGCCGATGGGCTTCGGCGGGCCGCACGCCGGCTACCTCGCCGTCGGTAGCGCCCACACCCGCACCCTGCCCGGACGCCTCGTCGGTGTCTCGGTGGACGCGGACGGCAACCCGGCCTACCGCCTCGCGTTGCAGACCCGAGAGCAGCACATCCGCCGTGAGAAGGCCACCAGCAACATCTGCACCGCCCAGGTGCTCCTCGCCGTGCTCGCGGCCATGTACGCCTCGTACCACGGCGCCGAAGGCCTCACCGGCATCGCCCGCCGCGTCGCCGGGCACGCCCGCCGCCTCGCCGACGGTCTGCGCGCCGGTGGCGTCGAGGTTGTCCACGATGAGTTCTTCGACACCGTCCTCGTGCGCGTCCCGGGGCGTGTCGACGCCGTGCTCGCCGCCGCCCTCGAGGCCGGCATCAACCTGCACCGGGTCGACGACGATCACGTGTCGATCTCGTGCGACGAGGCCACCACCGCGGCGCACGTCGACGCGGTCCTGCGCGCCTTCGGCGTCACCGCCGGGGACGCCGCCGAGGGAACGGCGCTGCCGCAGGCCCTTGCCCGCACCAGCGAGTTCCTGCAGCATGCGGCGTTCACCCGCTACCGCACCGAGACCGCGATGATGCGTTACCTGCGGCGCCTGTCCGACAAGGACCTCGCCCTCGACCGGACGATGATCCCGCTGGGCTCGTGCACGATGAAGCTCAACGCCGCCGCCGAGATGGAAGCCATCACCTGGCCCGAGTTCGCGGGTCTGCACCCCTTCGCTCCGGCGGATCAGACGGCGGGGATCCGCCGCCTCATCGCCGACCTCGAAGGCTGGCTCGCCGCGGTGACGGGATACGACGCCGTGAGCCTGCAACCCAACGCCGGCAGCCAGGGCGAGTACGCGGGTCTGCTCGCGATCCGTCACTACCACCTCGATCGCGGCGACACCGATCGGGACATCTGCCTGATCCCGTCGAGCGCGCACGGCACCAATGCCGCATCCGCCGTGATGGCGGGCATGCGTGTCGAGGTCGTCGCGTGCCGCCCGAACGGGGATGTCGATCTCGACGACCTGCGCGCCAAGATCGCCGACCACGGTGCGCGCCTGGCCGCGATCATGATCACCTATCCGTCCACGCACGGTGTGTACGAGCACGACATCGCCGACATCTGCGGTGCCGTGCACGACGCCGGCGGTCAGGTGTACATCGACGGTGCCAACCTCAACGCTCTCGTGGGTCTGGCGCGGCCGGGCAAGTTCGGGGGCGATGTGAGCCACCTGAACCTGCACAAGACGTTCTGCATCCCGCACGGTGGCGGCGGTCCGGGTGTCGGCCCGATCGGCGTCCGTTCGCATCTGGCCCCGTACCTGCCGGGCCATCCGGCGGAGCCGGGACTCGGGGGAGCGGGACCGGTCTCGGCGGCGCCCTACGGATCGGCGTCGATCCTGCCGATCACCTGGGCGTACATCAAGATGATGGGTGCCGAGGGGCTGCGTCGCGCGTCGCTGACGGCGATCGCGTCGGCCAACTACATCGCGCGTCGTCTCGACGAGTACTTCCCGGTGCTGTACACGGGGGAGACCGGCATGGTCGCCCACGAGTGCATCCTCGATCTGCGTCCGCTGACGAAGGCGACGGGGGTGACGGTCGACGACGTCGCGAAGCGTCTGGCCGACTACGGCTTCCACGCGCCGACGATGAGCTTCCCGGTGGCCGGCACCCTCATGGTCGAGCCCACCGAGAGCGAGGACATCGCCGAACTCGACGCGTTCATCGACGCGATGATCTCGATCCGCGGTGAGATCGACCGGGTCGGGGCAGGGGAGTGGCCGGTGGACGACAATCCGCTGCGCGGCGCTCCGCACACCGCGGAATGCCTGGTGGGCGAGTGGAACCACCCGTATTCGCGGGAGATCGCGGTGTTCCCGATGGGGAAGAGCCGAGCCAAGGTTTGGCCGGCGGTGCGGCGTATCGACGGCGCACACGGCGACCGGAACCTGGTGTGCGCGTGCCCGCCCCTGGAGGCGTACAGCGGCTGATGCCGGGGATGGCCGACGGACACGTCCGTCGGCCATCATCATCGATGAGATAACTCCGAACGATACGGAAATCATAGAAAACCAGAATTGTCTCCCTGCCTACAACGAAACTCACCGAGCCACTAAGACAAGGCCGTCAGTTCGCGGCGGTCAGCTCGAGGACGGAGATCTCCGGTGGAGTGCCGACCCGCACGGGCGGTCCCCACGCGCCGGTGCCCTGGGACGTGTAGATCTGCGTGTCGCCGAAGCGGTCGAGTCCGGTGACGGTCGGGTTGGCCAGGGAGACGAACGGCCGCAGCGGCCACATCTGTCCGCCGTGGGTGTGCCCGGACAGTTGCAGGTCGACTCCGAGCTCGCGTGCCTCGTCGACGTGCCGCGGCTGGTGGGCGGCGAGGATCACCGGGGTACCGTCCGCGATGCCGGCGAGGGCGGCGGGCATGTCGGGGTGGTGCGGTTCGGGGGCGGTGTAGTCGTGGACGCCGGCGAGCGCGACGACGTCGCCGTCCCGCTCGAGGACGACATGGTCGTTCCGCAGGGTGCGTACACCGAGCGTCTCCCAGTGGTTCAGCCACGATTCGGCGTCGTCGGAGTAGTACTCGTGGTTGCCGCTGACGCCGTACACCCCGAGCGGGGCCTGCAGTTGCCGGAGCGGTTCGAGATCGGAGCCGACGAGTTCGACGGTGCCGTCGGCGAGGTCGCCGCCGAGCACGATCAGGTCGGGTTGCTCCTCGGCGACGAGGTCGACGACACCTTGCACGAAGTCGGCTCCGCGGGAGGGTCCGACGTGCAGGTCGGTGACGAGCGCGATGCGGGCACCGTCGAAGCCGGCAGGCAGGTCCTGCAGGGCGACGGGCACGGTGACGATCTGCGGCCGGTCGGCCTCGATCGTGCCGTATCCGACGGCGGCGACCGCGGCCACGACGAGCACGGCGGTCGCGATACGCAGCCCCCGTCGCGGGGTCTCGACGGTGCCGTCCTCGGTGATCGGCCGGGGTTGCCCGCGTCGGGCGAGGCGGGCGACGAACAACGCGACTCCGATGAGCAGGAGCCCGAGCATCAGGTACAGCACCACCGCCAACCAACTCCAGCCGAGGAACCCGATGGGGCGGGCCCAGGCAGGATCGAGCACCGTGCCCACCCCGGAGGCGCCGAGCGTGAGCACGAACAGGACGACGAGGACGAGATCGGCGGCGAGTGCGGCAGGTCGCGGCAGGCCGGGTGCCCGGACGAGTCGTCGATGCAGCAGGTAGGTGAGGAGGGCAAGGAAGACCCCCACGACGAGAAGTCGGAGCACGTCAGGACGTCAGCTTTCGGAGGAGGTCGGTGAGATCGGCGGGGTCGGTGGTGTCGACGACGGTGAGGCTGCCGTCGGTGGCTTCGGCGGCCTGTTCGAGGACGAGGTCGGCGCGGTCGCCGAGGACGACGACGTCGATCCGCACGGGGGTCTCGGGGGACGAGAGTTCATCGATCGCGGCGCGCAGGTCGCGGGCGGCTGCTTCGTCGGGGTCGTCGCTGTCGACGACGACGAGTACGGAGTTCGGTCGGCCCGGGTCGTAGTTGTCGACGGCGTCGCGGTAGGCGGCGGTGAGAGTGGCGTAGACGGGTTCGCGGTCGACGAGATCGATGTCGTCGAGGATCGAGGACATCGCCGCGCGCTTGGCTGCGGTGAGCCCGTCGCGGATGACGGCGACGCGGTGTCCCTCGGGGGTGTCGGCGAAGACGTACATGCCCATCACCGAGTTGATGGACGCGCGACGCATGGCCTCGCGTACGGCGCCTGCGGTCGCGGTGAGGCGGGTGCCGTCGCCGGCGGGGGTGCCCATGGAGGTGGAGGTGTCGACGACCATCGTGACCTTGCGCGGGGACACCGGGGCGAGACGCAGTGCGACGAGGACGTCGTCGACGGTGGGGTCGGCGGGGGCGAGGACGGTGTCGACGCGGGGCAGCGGAAGTTCCCCGGCGGGTTCGGGGACGGCGTCGGCGGTGCGGAAACCGTGGGCGGTGAGGATGCCGGCCTGCTCGGGGCGCCGCGCGTAGTCGGTGAACTCCGCGGCGGCGCGGGCGAGCGTCTCGTCGATCCAGGGGGCGTCGACGACGGCCGTGGGGAAGTCGACGACGGGCGCGACGCCGATCGGCAGGTGGCCGGTGAGGCCGCGGACCTGTCCATCTGTGAGGGCGCGGTGCAGTTGCTGTTCGATGACCGGCACGGCGTGGATCGGGGCCGCGGTGTCGGGGTGGGTGCCGAGCGCCGCGAGGGTGTCGGCGGTGGTACCGACCGCGCCGAGGGTGTCGGCGCCGAGGGCGAGGGTGCTCACGGCGGTGATGGCGGCGGGGGTGGCGGCCTGTTCGAGGGTGACCGGTCCGGCGCCGATGCCGGTGGTGGCGGCGGTGACGGCTTCGAGGGCGAGGGTGGTGGCGTGGGTCTGGGTGCCGGTGGGCAGGGCGAGGCCGAGGGTGCCCCAGATGTCGAGTCCGCTCTCGCGCATGGCGGCGGGGTCGTTCTGGAGTCGGGGCAGGTCCTGCCAGCGGACGGTGGCGGTGGTGAGGGCGCGGCCGAGGTCGGTGGGGACGGCGAGCACGACCGGGGAGGTGGCGAGGGATCGGGGGGTGCCGTCGATGGCGTCGGCGGCGCGGGCGCTCATACGGGTGTCGAGGGGTACCCACAGGGCGGGTTCGGGGCCGAGCGTCGGATCCCAGGCGTCGGTGCCGAGAGTGTCGGCGGCGGCGAGGCTGTCGACGGCGGTGATCTCGGCGGTGACGCAGTGGTCGCGGATGACGCGGACGCCGCCGTCGGTCCATTGTTCGGCGAGTTCGGTGAGGGCGGGGGCGATGAGGGGGTCGGCGGCGATGTGCAGGACGGTGTCGCCTTCGACGCAGGTTTCGGCGGCGGCGGTGGCCTGGTTGTCGATGTTGTCGCGGAGGCGGAACCAGCCGAGGACCGCGAGCAGGGAGAGTACTACGCCTAGGGTGACCACGATGACGCTGGTGCTGATTCCTCGTCGTCCGCTACCGCGATGTCGCCCGCTCACGTCGTGTCCGCCTCGTTTCGTTCGTCGATCCGATGGTCGAGTCTAGTGAGGGGCGGGATGAGATCCGGCTCCGCCGCGCGGTGCGGGGACGGGCAGGGCCCCGATCCGTGTGGATCGGGGCCCTGTGGTGTCGGTGTGCGGGTCAGGCGTACTTGGCCTTGTACTCGCGGCGACGGCGGTGCAGGATCGGCTCGGTGTAGCCGCTGGGCTGCGTGGTGCCTTCGAGGATGAGTTCCTTGGCGGCCTGGAAGGCGATGCTGTCGTCGAAGTTCGGGGCGAGCGGCCGGTAGCCGGGGTCGCCTTCGTTCTGCCGGTCGACGACGGGGGCCATGCGCTCGAGGGAGGCGACGACGTCGTCGGCGGTGACGACGTCGTGGCGGATCCAGTTGGCGAGGAGCTGGCTGGAGATGCGCAGGGTGGCGCGGTCCTCCATGAGCGCGACGTCGTGGATGTCGGGGACCTTGGAGCAGCCGACGCCCTGGTCGATCCAGCGCACGACGTAGCCGAGGATGGACTGGCAGTTGTTGTCGAGTTCTTCGCGCTTCTCCTCGGCGGACCAGTTGGGGTTCTCGGCGAGGGGAATGGTGAGGATGTCGTCCACGGTGGCGCGGCTCTTGCCCTGGAGCTCGTTCTGGACCGCGAAGACGTCGACCTCGTGGTAGTGGGTGGCGTGCAGGGTGGCTCCGGTGGGTGAGGGCACCCAGGCGGTGTTGGCGCCGGCCTTGGGCTGGCCGATCTTCTGCTCGACCATGTCGCGCATGAGGTCGGTCATGGCCCACATGCCCTTGCCGATCTGGGCCTTGCCCTGCAGGCCGCAGGCGAGGCCGGTGTCGACGTTCCAGTCCTCGTAGGCGGCGATCCAGCGCTGCTGCTTCATGGCGGCCTTGCGGACGACGGGTCCGGCCTCCATGGAGGTGTGGATCTCGTCGCCGGTGCGGTCGAGGAAGCCGGTGTTGATGAACACCACGCGGTCGGAGGCGGCCTTGATGCAGGCGGCGAGATTGACGGTGGTGCGTCGCTCCTCGTCCATGATGCCGACCTTGAGGGTGTTGGTGGGCAGGGAGAGGACCTCTTCGACGCGGCCGAACAGTTCGGTGGTGAAGGCGGATTCCTCGGGGCCGTGCTGCTTGGGCTTGACGATGTAGATCGAGCCGGTGCGGCTGTTGGCGAGCGGGCCGTGGTCCTCGTCGATGTGCAGACCGTGGATGGCGCACAGGCTGGTGATGAGCGCGTCGAGGATGCCTTCGGGGACCTCGTTGCCGTCGCGGTCGAGGATGGCGGGGTTGGTCATGAGGTGCCCGACGTTGCGGACGAACAGCAGGGAGCGGCCGTGCAGTTCGAGGTCGCTGCCGTCGAGGGCGGTGTAGACGCGGTTCGGGTTCAGCTTACGGGTGAGGGTCTTGCCGCCCTTGTCGAAGGACTCGGACAGGTCGCCGCGGTTGAGGCCGAGCCAGTTGCGGTAGCCGACGACCTTGTCGTCGGCGTCGACGGCGGCGACGGAGTCCTCGAAGTCCATGATGGTGGTGACGGCGGATTCGAGGACGACGTCCTTGACGCCGGCGGCGTCGGTGCTGCCGATGGGGGATTCGGGGTCAATCTGGATCTCGATGTGCAGACCGTGGTTGCGCAGCAGCACCGAGGAGGGGGTGGCCTTGTCGCCGAGGTAGCCGACGAGCTTGTCGGGCTGGGCGAGTCCGGTGACGGTGCCGCCCTCGAGGGTGACTTTCAGTTCGGTGCCGTCGATGCTGTAGCCGGTGGAGTCGGCGTGCGAGCCTTGCGCGAGGGGTGCGGCCTTGTCGAGGAAGTCGCGGGCCCAGGCGATGACCTTGTCGCCGCGGACCTTGTTGTAGCCGGTGCCCTTCTCGGCGCCGCCCTCTTCGGGGATGACGTCGGTGCCGTAGAGCGCGTCGTAGAGCGATCCCCACCGCGCGTTGGAAGCGTTGAGCGCGAAGCGGGCGTTGAGGACGGGCACGACGAGCTGCGGACCGGCGGTCTCGGCGATCTCGGTGTCCACGTTCTCGGTGCCGATGGTGAACGGTTCGGGGGTGGGGACGAGGTAGCCGATCTCTTCGAGGAAGGCCTTGTAGGCGACGGGGTCGTGGGGCTGTCCGGCGCGGTCGCGGTGCCAGCCGTCGATCTTGGCCTGGAGGTCGTCACGCTTGGCGAGCAGTGCCCGGTTCTTGGGGGCGAGGTCGTGGACGATCTTGTCGGTACCCGCCCAGAAGGTGTCCGCGTCGACCCCGCTGCCGGGGATGGCCTCGTTGTTGATGAAGTTGTAGAGAACCTGCGCGATCTGGAGTCCGCCGACCTGCACGCGTTCTGTCATCACCCTCACTCTTTCCGGTTGCTGTGCGGCCGGAAACGTCCCGGCCACACGGAATCGTCGATTATGTTACCCGCCGGTAGTAACGGACGCAGTGGTTCTGTGCGTCTGCAGGACGGTACATCGATTCACCAGCTCTTCTCTCAGAGCTGCGGCGCGACGGGTGAGCGCCGACTGCTCGCGGACGTACTGTGCGCGTCCTGCGGCAGTCTCGATCCTGATGGGCGAGTAGCCGTAGTCCTCGAGATCATACGGGCTCGCCCGCATGTCCAATTCACGGGCTGCGGACGCGTGTCGCAGGCACCGCACCGTCAGCTCCGAATCCGTCAGGGGCAGCAGCTTGTACGCCCACTTGTACAGATCCATGCCGGCGTGCAGACAGCCGGGTTGCTCGGTGCGTACCTGCTGGTCGCGGGTCAGTTCGGTGGCGTTGCGTGGGACGGCGTCGGGGGTGAAGAACCGGAACGCATCGTAATGGGTACATCGGAGCTGCATTGATTCCACCACTGTGTCGGTTCCGGTATGGCCGAGCCGCAACGGCACCGACGAGTGCCGCACCCCGTCGGCTCCCGCCCGGTACACCATCGCCCATTCGTGCAATCCGAAGCAGCCGAGCTGCGGCGGCCGGGAGGCCGTCGCGGTGAGCAGCCCCGCGACGAAGTCGACGGTGTCGGCGCGCCGGTCGAGCACCTCCCGGCCCACCCGCACCCCCGGCTGCCCGTCGACGGTGACCCGCTCGTAGCCCGGATGGTCGCGGTAGCCGCGCACCGCGGCCGCGCCGAGCAGCACGGTGCCGTAACCGGGATGCCAGCGCCGCAGCTGGCTCGGCCGCAGGCTGTAGTAGGTGAACAGGAAGTCGTGCACGGGATGGGTGCGGCCGGCGGCGCGTCGTTCGAGATGCCCGGCGAGCAGCTCGTCCACGGCGGCGTGATGGGCGTCGCGCCGCGCGGTCCACTCGTTCTCGGTGAGGATCGCCGGGCGGTCGGTCACGGACAGGGAGCGGGTCATGGTTCTCGTTCGGTCGATCGGGGTGCGGTGGTGCGGGGGCGGTTGCCCAGCGGATCCGCGACCCGGTGGGTGGCGTCGCGGACCGTTCCGACGAACTCTTCCACGAGGTCCTCGAGCGCGACGATGCCCCGCAGCGTTCCGGTGGTGTCGGTCACCCCGGCCAGATGCGCGTTGTTGCGGCGCAGCGCGGCCAGCGCCTCGTCGAGACCGTCACCGATCCCGATGGTCGGCAGCTTCCGGATCACCGCGGTAGGGATGACGGTCTCGGGACCGGTGGACTGTTCCCGCACCAGATCGAGCACGTCCTTGATGTGCACATAGCCGGTGATCGTGCCGTCGGGTCGGCGCGTGGGATACCGGGAGAAGCCGGTGGTGGTGACCGCGTGCTCGACGTCGCCGAGGGTCGGGCCCGCGCCGGTGTGCGGGACGGTGCGCACCCGGGCGAGCGGGATCATCACGTCGGCGACGGTGCGGTCGCCGGTGGCCAGAGCACGGGTGAGGCGCTTGTGTTCCTCCGCGTCGAGCAGCCCCTCGGAGCGGGATTCACCGATCATCTCGGTGAGCTCCACGGCGGAGACGGAGGTGTCGAGTTCGTCCTTCGGGTCGATGTGCGCCGCGCGCAGGGTGGCGTTGGCGCACAGGTTGTAGAACGCGATGACCGGCCGGGCGGGTCGCATGAACAGCAGGTGGATCGGCACGAGCAGCATCGCGGCGCGTTCCGGGCCGGCGATGGCGATGTTCTTCGGCACCATCTCGCCGAGCAGGATGTGCAGCACCACCACGATCGTGAGCCCGATGGTGAACGCGATGGGGTGCAGCAGCGCGTCGGGCACCCCGGCCGCATGCAGCGGCACCTCGATCAGGTGCGCGATGGCCGGTTCGGCGACGCGGCCGAGCAGGATCGAGCAGATCGTGATGCCGAGCTGGGAGCCGGCGAGCATGAGCGAGAGGTGTTCGCCGGCGTGGATGACGGTGCGGGCGCGGGTCTTGCCCTGGGCGAGCAGTGTCTCGAGCCGGTCGCGGCGGACGGTGATGAGGGAGAACTCGGCGCCGACGAAGAAGGCGTTGCCGGCGAGCAGCAGCACGGCGAGGACGATCGCGAACCAGTCGCTCATCGACGCTCACCACCCTCGTCGGCAGCGGGGGCGTCGTCGCTGTCGTCCCTGTCCCCATCGCTGTCGCCGTCGGGGTTCTCGGGGTCGGGGGCGGCGCCGGGGACGAGCAGCACCCGGTCGATGCGGTGCCCGTCCATCTCGAGGATGCGCGCGTACCAGGTGAGGTCGCGTTCGCCGCGGCGCAGCGGCAGCTGGATCTCGTCGTCGACCTCGGGGATGCGGCCGAGTTCGGTGAGGATCAGTCCGGCGAGGGTCTCGTAGTCGCCGTCGGGGGCGCGGTAGCCGGTGAGCTGGGCGAGCTCGTCGGTGCGCAGCAGACCCGTGCACGACCAGCCGTCCCCCTCGCGGTGGGCGTCGAGTTCGGTCTCGTCGTGTTCGTCGCGGACGTCGCCGACGATCTCCTCGACGAGGTCCTCCATGGTGATCAGGCCGGCGGTGCCGCCGTATTCGTCGACGACGAGCGCGACCTGCATGCCGTCCGAGCGCACCCGTTCCATGACGGTGTCGCCGTCGAGGCTGGACGGCACGGTGGGCACGCGGCGGACGAGGGCGCCGACGGCGGTGGTGCCGCGCGCCGGGCCGGGCACGGTGAATGCGTGCTTGACGTGCACGACGCCGAGCGGGGCGTCGAGGTCGCCGTCGACGATCGGGAAGCGTGAGTAGCCGGTGCGGGCGGACAGTTCGATGAGGTCGAGGACGGTGGCGTTGCGGTCGAGGCTCTCGACGGTGCTGCGCGGGGTCATGAGGTCCTCGGCGGTGCGGTCCCCGAACTGCAGGGAGCGGTAGACCAGGCGGGCGGTGTGCTCGTCGAGGGTGCCGCTGCGGGCCGAGGCGCGCACCAGCGACCCGAGTTCCTGCGGGGAACGCGCCGAGCGCAGTTCCTCGGCCGGTTCGATGCCGAGGCGCCGCACGATGTGGTTGGCGGCGCCGTTGAGTCCGAGGATGGCCCAGCGGAACAGCAGCGAGAACGCCAGTTGGAGGCCGGCGGTGGCGCGGGCGGTGCCCATGGGCCGGGCGATGGCGATGTTCTTGGGGACCAGTTCGCCGAAGACCATGGAGAAGGAGGTGGCGATGAGCAGCGCGAGGACCAGCGAGACGGTTGCGGCGACGGAGGTGCTCAGGCCGATCGCGTCGAACAGCGGGGTGAAGAACTGCGCGAGGATCGGTTCGGCGAGATAGCCGGTGATCAGTGTGGTGATGGTGATGCCGAGCTGGGCGCCGGACAGCTGGAACGACAGGGTGCGGTGCGCGTGCTGGACCTGCCGGGCGCGTCGGTCGCCGTCGTGGGCGTGCGCGTCGACGGCGCTGCGTTCGAGGGCGGTCAGGGAGAACTCGGCGGCGACGAACAGGGCGGTGCCTGCGGTGAGCGCCACGAAGCCGAGGAGGGCGGCGATATCGAGCAGGACGGACATCAGGGGCGGTCCTGCCGGGCGGGGTGGTGGCCGGGGTGGTGACCCGGCCCGCTAGAGGATCCTTCCGGCCCGGAGTCGCACTCCGGGCAGGGGGAGCTGGTGTCGGGTGGTGGGCTGGTGGTGGGTGCCGCGGGCACCGGTGTCCTCTCGTCGGGTCCGGTCGCGGACGGTGTCCGCCTGCCGGAAGTGGTTTCGACGGGTACCGATTCTACTGAGCGGGGTTGCCGTGTGTCGCGGTGCAGGCGACGGCGCGGCGCCTACGGTGGGGGTCGAGCAGGTGTGGCAGTGGAACGAAGGAGCGTGGATGAGCGGCGGCGAGGGTCCGGAACACGGCGGCAGCGGCGAGCGGGTGCCGAGCCGGTGGGAGGAGATCGTGGCGGAGAATCCGGCGCATTCGTCGTGGTACGTCGAACGGTTCCGCACGATGGTCGCTCAGGGGCAGGACACCGTCGGGGAGGCCCGGTTGATCGATGCGATGGTGCCGCGCGGGGCACGGATCCTCGATGCCGGGTGTGGACCGGGCCGGCTCGGCGGCTATCTGCACCGGGCCGGGCACCGTGTGGTGGGGGTGGATGTCGATCCGGTGCTGATCGCGGCGGCGGAGGAGGATCATCCGGGGCCGGAATGGCTGGTCGGGGATCTGGCCGAGCTGGATCTGCCGGCCCGCGGTGTCGACGCCGACTTCGATGTGATCGTGTGCGCGGGGAATGTGATGACCTTCGTGGCGCCGTCGACCCGAGTGGCGGTGCTGCGCAATTTCGCGGCGCATCTGGCGCCGCAGGGCCGGGCGGTGATCGGTTTCGGGGCGGGCCGCGAGTATCCGTTCGAGGAGTTCTTCGCCGACGCGCAGCAGGCGGGTCTGGCGGTGCAGGTGCGGCTCTCGACCTGGGATCTGCGGCCGTTCAGCGACGACGCGGAGTTTCTGGTGGCGGTGCTGGGTCGGGCGTAGCCGCGGCGTCGGCGGGGGTGTCGGCGGCCTGGGCGCGCGAGAGCGCCACGGTGGTCACGAGCATCACGACGACCGCGGCGCCGACGAGGATCCGTCCGGGGCCGTCGGTGCGCAGGTGTTCACCGAGCACGGTCATGCCGAGCACGATCGCGGCGAGCGGTTCGCCGACGGTCAGGGCGGGCAGCGATGCGGTGAGCGATCCGGCCTGGAAGGCGCGTTGCTGCAGGTAGATCGCGGCGGCGCCGGCGGCGACGAGCGTCCAGGTCTGCCACGAGCCGAGCAGTTGCGGGATGCCGTGTTCGGCGAGGTCGGTGACGTGTTTGGTGAACGCGCTGGTCACGCCGTAGAGGACGCCGGCGGCTATCCCGAACGACAGTGCCCGCCGTCGCGGGGAGAGGAGGGCGACGACGACTGCGGCGGCGGTGACGGCGAGTACCGCCCCGAGCGGCAGCGCCCAGCGGGCGGCGGCGGCGTCACCGGTGCCTTCGTTGGGGTTGCCGACGAGCAGGAAGATCGCCAGCGCCGCGCACAATGCGCCGGCGAGTAGCCAGGTGGTGCGGGTGACGCGGCGGCCGGTGGTGGCGGCGGCGAGCGGCAACGCGAACAGCAGCGACGCGACGAGCAGGGGCTGGACGAGCAGCACCGACCCGAACACGAGCGCGATCACCTGCAGGACGTAGCTGCCGCCGTCGCCGAGGATCCCCGCCCACCAGCGGGGGCTGCGCAGCAGCGAACCGACGAGCGAGTCGGTGTCGGGCACGGCAGCGGCCGAGGTCTGTTGCGCGACACTGCCGACCGCGATGAGCGCGGCGGCGGCGAGTGCGCACAGGACGGCGACTGCCGTGCCCGACATCGGGTCAGGCCTGCACTTCGGAGCGGTCCCCGCTCCACAGGGTGTGGAACTTGCCGGGCTTGTCGGTGCGCTCGTAGGTGTGGGCACCGAAGAAGTCGCGCTGGCCCTGGGTGAGGGCGGCGGGCAGCCGGTCGGCGCGCAGCCCGTCGTAGTAGGACAGCGACGACGCGAAGGCCGGGACGGGGATGCCGAGTTGGGTGGCGGTGACCACGACGCGCCGCCAGCTGTCGATGCCGATCTCGATGGCGTCGCGGAAGTACGGTGCGAGGATCAGGCTGGGCAGGGCCGGGTCGGCGTCGTAGGCCTCTTTGATGCGGTTGAGGAACTGGGCGCGGATGATGCAGCCGCCGCGCCAGATCGTTGCGAGTGCGGCGCGGTCGACGTTCCAGCCGTATTCGGCGCTGCCGGCGGCGATCTGGTCGAAGCCCTGCGCGTAGGCGACGATCTTCGACGCGTACAGGGCGGCGCGGATGTCCTCGGTGAACTGCGCGGCGTCGGTGGGGGCGGCGCCGAGGTTGCCGGCGGCAAGGCCGCGGGCGGCGGCGCGCTGGTCGCGGGAGCCGGACAGGGCGCGGGCGAAGACGGCTTCGGCGATGCCGGTGACGGGGACGCCGAGGTCGAGGGCGGCCTTGACGGTCCAGCGGCCGGTACCCTTCTGTTCGGCGGCGTCGACGATGACGTCGACGAGGGGTTTGCCGGTGGCGGCGTCGGTCTGGCGCAGCACCTCGGCGGTGATCTCGATGAGGTAGGACTCGAGGGTGCCGGTGTTCCAGTCGGCGAAGACGTCGGCGATCTGCCCGGCGTCGTAGCCGAGGGCGTCGCGCAGCAGGTGGTAGGCCTCGCCGATGAGCTGCATGTCGGCGTATTCGATGCCGTTGTGCACCATCTTCACGAAGTGGCCGGCGCCGTCGGGGCCGATGTGGGTGCAGCAGGGGGTGCCGTCGACCTGGGCCGCGATGGTTTCGAGCAGCGGGCCGAGCGCCTCGTACGATTCGGCGGGGCCGCCGGGCATGATGGACGGGCCGTTGAGGGCGCCTTCCTCGCCGCCGGAGATGCCGGCGCCGACGAAGTGCAGGCCGCGGGCGCGCAGGGCGGCTTCGCGGCGGATGGTGTCGGTGTAGAGGGCGTTGCCGCCGTCGATGATGATGTCGCCGGGTTCCATCGCGTCGGCGAGCTCGTTGATGACCGCGTCGGTGGCGTCGCCTGCCTTGACCATGATCAGGACGCGGCGCGGCTTTTCGAGGGCGGCGACGAATTCGTCGATGGTTTCGGTGCGGACGAAGGTGCCGTCGCTGCCGTGCTCGGCGAGCAGCGCGTCGGTCTTGGCGATGCTGCGGTTGTGGAGGGCGACGGTGTAGCCGTGGCGGGCGAAGTTGCGGGCGATGTTCGAGCCCATCACGGCCAGTCCGGTCACGCCGATCTGGGCCTGCGGTGTTTCGGTGCGTTCGACGGTCATGGTCTACAGCTTCCCCCGAAACGGGGGCCGATCGAAATCGGGGCGGGCCGAACGGTGCGGCGTGTCGCGGCTCAGAGGCCGAGCAGCAGGGACAGTTCGGTGAGCCAGGGCACCGCCACGGCGATGGTGGGTACGACGAGGATGGCGGCGGCGGCGGTGTAGGCGGCGGCGGAAATGCCGAGGTTGGGCCCCGGTCCGGTGAGGCGCTGCACGCGCAGCACGGTGCTCGGTCCGCCGACGGCGAGGGCGCCGGTGGGCGTGTGGGCGCCGGCGCAGGCGACGAGGGCGCGGGCCAGCGGTGCGGGGCCGGTCTTGCGGACGGCGGAGTCGTCGGCGAGCAGCTCGACGAGCAGTTTGACCGAGCCGAGCGCCGAGCCGGAGCGCACGACGCGGGGGAACGCTTCGTAGACGGCGGTGAACGCCTCGAGGATGAGGTCGTGGCGGGCGCGCAGGTGGGAGTGTTCGTGGCGCAGGATCGCGCGTAGTTCGTCGTCGCCGAGGTTGTCGAGGGTGCCTTCGCTGAGCACCACCCGGTGCCGCAGCCCGGGCAGGCAGTAGGCGATGGGGTCGGCGGTGTCGAGGATCCGCACGTGCGGGTGGTGGCGGACGGCGGCGCCGCTCTCGCGGCGGTCGAGCAGGTCGACGAGCATGCGGTGGCGGGAGCGGCGGCGGCGGGTGCGTACCGCGACGCGCAGCATGGAGAAGGTCAGGCGGGCACCGATGAACACGGTCAGGGCGAAGACGATGACGTAGGTCAGCCACAGGGGCAGACCGAGGGCGTCGATCTCTTCGAGGGGCCCGGTGGTGGGTCGGCCGTCGGCGCCGGGTGCGAGGAGGCGGGCGGCGATGGCCAGGCCGCAGGAGAACGCGGAGAGCACCGCCGCCAGGGCCACGGACTGCCACAGCACGAGGGCGGCCCGGGGGTTGCGGTGCGGCCAGGTGGCGCGGGCGAGCAGCCCCGGCACCGGACCGGCGAGGAGAAGCGCTGTGGTTCCGAAGAACAGCGCCGTGGTCGCGTTCATGACATCGAGTGTGTCAGCCGGCCCGCTCGGTGTCGTGGCCGGTGCTGTCGTCGCCGTGTTGCGCTTCGAGTTTCGCCAGCGCCGCGCGCAGGGCGGCGGCTTCGTCGGCGCCGACGCGGCCGACGAAGTGGACGAGGGCGGCGGCGCGGCCGGCGGTCTCGTCGGCCTGGTCGAGGGCGTCGACCATGAGGCTGGCGACGAGTTCGTCGCGGCCGTGCACCGGCAGGTAGCGGTGGGCGCGGTCGTCGCGTTGCTGGATGACGAGGTTCTTCTTGGCGAGGCGCTGCAGGACCGTCATGACGGTGGTGTACGCGAGGTTGCGTCGAGCCGAGAGGGCTTCGTGGACCTGCCGGACGGTCTGTGGTTCGGGGGTGGACCACAGGTGGTCCATCACTGCGCGTTCGAGTTCGCCGAGTGCTGCCATGGGTCGATTCTACGGATTTCTCCGACGAATGTGCGTACTACCCCCAGTCGTAGGTTCTGACCTGCGATGGGACCATCGTCACCTCCGGTGGGGACCTCCGGCGGCGCCGTAGACGTGGCGGGTGCCGATGGGCACGATCAGCGGCCGGTCGGACACCGGATCGTCGATGACCGAGGCGTCGAGGTCGAACACCTCGCGCAGCAGTTCCACGGAGATCACCTCCGAGGGCACGCCGGAGGCGACGACGCGGCCGTCTTTCATCACCACGAGGTGGTCGCTGTAGCGCACGGCGAGGTTCAGGTCGTGCAGCACCATCACCACGGTGCGACCGAGTTCGCTGTGCAGCCGGTCGACGAGGTCGAGGACCTCCACCGAGTGCGCCAGGTCGAGATAGGTGGTCGGTTCGTCGAGCAGCAGGATGTCGGTGCCCTGTGCGAGCGCCATGGAGATCCAGGCGCGTTGCCGTTGCCCGCCGGACAGTTCGTCGATGGGCCGGTCGGCGAGGTCGGCGATGCCGGTACGTTCGAGGGCGATGGCGACCTCGTCCTCGTCGTCGGAGGACCACTGCCGGAACCACGACTGGTGCGGGTGCCGGCCGCGGGAGACCAGATCGGCGACGGTGAGCCCTTCGGGCGCGACGGGGGCCTGCGGCAGCATGCCGAGCACCCGGGCGACCTCGCGGGTGCGCATGGTGGTGATGTCGTGCCCGTCGAGCAGCACGGTGCCGGTGCGGGGCTTGAGCAGCCGGCTCAGCGCGCGCAGCAGGGTGGATTTGCCGCAGCCGTTAGGGCCGATGACGGTGGTGACGACCCCGGTGGGGATGGACAGGTCCAGGTCGTCGACGATGAGCCGTTCGCCGTAGCCGAGGCTGATGTGCTCGGCGACCAGTCGCGGCGCCGCGTGCTCGATCGGGCCGGGGGCCGGGACGGCAGGCAGATGGGTGTCGGTCATCGGGAGACCTTTCGGTTGGAACGCACCAGCAGGTACAGCAGGAAGGGGCCGCCGAGTGCGGAGGTGACCAGGCCGACGGGCAGCGGCACCGGCAGGATGGTGCGGGCGATGAGGTCGGCGGCGACGACGAACAGCGCCCCGGTCAGGGCGGAGGCGATGATCGGGCTGCCCGCCGAGCCGACGAGGCGCAGGGCGATCTGCGGGGCGGCGAGGGCGACGAAGCCGATGGGGCCGGCGGCGGCGGTGGCGACGGCGGCGAGCGCGCACGCCGCGACGAGCAGCAGCGCCTGCTGGGTCTGCAGCTTCACGCCGAGGGAGCGGGCGGTGTCGTCGCCGAGGCGCAGCGCCCCGACGGTGAAGGAGGCGGTCGCGGCCCAGCCGCCGACGAGCAGCAGCGCGATCGCGGCGGGCACCACCTGACTCCAGGAGACACCGTTGAGCGAGCCGGTCAGCCACACCTGGGCGCGGCTGACGTCGTTGATGTCGGCGGAGACGAGCATCCACTGGGTCAGGGCGATGAGCATGGCGTTGATGCCGATGCCGATGAGCACGAGCCGGAAGCCGTCGGCGCCGCGCCGCCAGGCCAGCAGATAGATGACCGTGGCGGTGAGCAGCGCGCCGAGCAGCGCCGACATCGGCAATCCGAGGGTGGCGAGCAGTCCGACGATGGAACCGCCGCTGGTGACGACGATCAGGGCCACGGCGGCAGCGGAGGCGCCGGCGGTGATGCCGAGGATGTCGGGGCTGGCCAGGGCGTTGCGGGACACCGATTGGGTGATGGCGCCGGAGACCGCGAGGGCGGCGCCGACGACCACGGCGGCGATCCCGCGCGGGAGGCGCAGGTCGAAGACGATGAACCGGTCGAGTCGTTCCCCGCCGCCGAGGAGCACCTCGACGACCTGCAGGGGGCTGAGCGGGTAGTCGCCGCGGCCGAGGGAGATCGACAGCAGCACCGCGGTGGCGACGACGATCAGCGCGCACACGATGACCATGCGGGCACGCCAGACGACGGAGACGGAGCCGAGCCGGAAGGCGGGCCGGCCCGGGACGCGGGTGGAGACCTGCGCGGGTGAGCGGCGCTTGTCCGTCGTCGGCTCGTTCGTGTCGAGGGACGGGGTGGGGGTGTCGTTCACAAGGCCACCAGCTTCCGGCGACGGACGAGGGCGATGAAGAAGGGGGCGCCGATGAGGGCGAGCACGATGCCGACCTGCAGTTCGCCGGGGCGCACCACGATGCGGCCGACGACGTCGGCGAGGACGAGCAGTGCCCCGCCGAGCAGCCCGGCATAGGGCACGAGCCAGCGGTAGTCGGGGCCGGTGACCGCGCGGGCGATGTGCGGGACGATCAATCCGACGAAGGCGATGGGTCCGCAGGCGGCGGTGGCGGCGCCGGTGAGCACGGTGATCGCGGCGATGCCGATCACCCGGGTGGTGACGACGTTGGTGCCGAGCGAGCGGGCGACGTCCTCGCCGAGGCTGAGCAGGTTCAGGGCCGGGGTGGAGGCGAGCGCGACGAGCAGTCCGACGACGATGAACGGCAACACCTGCCAGAAGACGTCCATGCCGCGGCCGGCGACGGAGCCGACCACCCAGAAGCGGTAGCCGTCGAGGCTGGTCTGGTCGAGCAGCACGATGGTTTGGATCATCGCCTGCAGGAAGAACGCCACCGCCGCGCCCGCCAACGCGAGACTGAGCGGACTCGAGCCGCCGTTGCCGATGGACGCGAATCCGAACACCACGATGCTGGCGAGCGCGGACCCGGCGAAGGCGAACCACAGATACTGCGCCGGGGTGGAGAGCCCGAACAGGTAGATCGACAGCACCACCAGGAAGGCGGCGCCGGCGTTGATGCCGAGCAGACCGGCGTCGGCGAGCGGGTTGCGGGTGTGCCCCTGGATCAGTGCGCCGGCGACGCCGAGCGCGGTGCCGACCAGCAGCGCGAGCAGGGTGCGGGGGATGCGCAGCGAATGCACGATCACGTCGGTTTCGGAGCCGTCGTTGACGACGAGGGCGTGGAAGACCTCCGCGAAGGTCATCGGGCGGGCGCCGACGGCGATGCTGGCGAGCGCGCCGAGCACCAGCAGTACGAGCAGCGCGGCCAGGCCGAGCAGGCGCCGGCGGCGCAGGGCGGCGACGTTGCCGTCGGTGGGGCGCGGGGTGAACTCGTCGTGGCGGGCGTGGCGTTCGGTGACGATCTCGGTGCCGCGGCGCAGCAGGGCACTGCGGGTGCCGGCCGGTCCGGTGGTGGCGCGGTCGCGCAGCACGAGCCCGGTCCACTGCAGGCCCAGACTTTGGCCGGTGCGGCCGGCGCGGTAGCCGTGGTTCCACCACAGCAGTCCGGCGGCGGCGGCCAGGGCGGCGCCGCCGAAGACGATGCGGTCGGTCTGGCCGCCGCCGTTGGCGTCGGCGAGGGTGTCGACGACGAGGGCGCCGATGAGCAGGGGGATGGCGAGGAGCGCGAGGTCGCACAGGACGGCGGCGATCCGGCGTCCCGGGCGGGGCGGGGCGGTCGGGTCGGCGTCCGGTGGGGCGTGTGGGGTGACGGTCACGGGCGCGGGGTGCTCCTCGGGAAGGCGGTGGTGCGGTTCGGGTCGTCGCGGATCGTGGGGAACGCGAAGGCCTTCGGAGTTAGGTTACGGAATCCTATGTGCCGACGGGAGTAGGGGATGGGGTTGCGCACACCACCCCCGGATGCAATGGTTAGGCTTACCTAATCAAGATTCACCGTCGATCAGGAGGTGTCGGATGACGACGCTGCTGCTGCCGCCCACGGCGGCACCCGTCCGCCCGTTCGAGGACACGCGCGCTCGGCTGCGCGCACTCGCTGCGGGAGCCCCGCGCGTGTATGCGGTGGCCTGTATCGACGAAGAACCCCGCCGCCGCTGGTGGTTCCTCGGCGGCGGTGAACGCCAGCAGCGCATCGAGGCGCTCTACGACCGTGCCCTGCTCGACACCGAGGACCCGCGCATCGCCGTCGAGCAGGTCGCCGGCGCCCTCATCCACGCCGTGGTCGGCCGCGTCCTCGCCCCCTACGCCCTCGAGGGCCGCGTCTGGGATCCGGGTCTGGACAATCTGTGGCTGCACCAGGACAGCGACGGCTGCATCGACTGGGCCGGTCTCGTCGACGACACCCTGCGGGTGCTGCCCGAGGACCGCGCCGTCGGGGAACGCGACGTGGTGGTGCTGCCGTGCGAGCAGGCGATGGCGGTGTGGACCGCGCACCGCGCCGCGACCGCTCTCGATGCCGTCCAGCTCGCGCTGCGGTCCCTCGTCCCGCTCGACCGGAACCGCTTCTGGGCGATCGTCGGGCGCACCGTCGTCACCGGCGCCGCCCAGCTACCCGTGCTCGGTGGTGCCTCCCGCCGTACCGCCGCGCGCCGCGGTCAGGCATTGCTCGACGCCTTCGTCGCCGCCGGCTATCCCGTCCGAGGCCTTGCCGGATTAGGGCAGCCTTCCCTATAATCGAATCCGTTCCGACTGCCGGACCGCAGCGGAGTCCTGAGGGCTGCAGTGACTCCCGGTCCCTTCCCGCGGCGGGCCTCACATCCATGTGGGGCCCGCCGTCGTGTGTCCGGAGCACCCCGCGCTCGGCACGCAGGGGTGCGCGTCAGGACCGGATCGGGTCGTGACTGTCGGTGAAGTCGAGCATGCGCGGGATGATCTGCTCCGGATTCGCCCACAGCAGGTCGTGCCCGATGCCGGGGTAGATCTCGACCTCCACCGACGGGATGTGCCGCCGTGCCCGGGCCGCACCGGCCTCGGGATCGGCGACGACGCTGTCTGCGCCGAAGAGCACCAGGGTCGGCACGCCGATCGAGGCCAACTGCTCGTCGGTGAACGGACGGTCCCAGGGCATCGCCATCCGGAACTTCGCCGCCGCCAGTGCCAGCGCCAACTCGTCGTCGCTCATCACGAAGCCCGGCATCAACCACCGGTTGAATGTGCGCATCCGTTCCGGGGTGGGGCGGATGCCCGCGCGAAAGAACTTCAGCAGCAACCCGAATCGTGGTCGTGCGAAGGTCGAGGCGCTCGGTTCGATCAGGGTCAGGCTCGCCGGCCGGTCGGAGCGATGCACCGCGATCGCGCCGGCCAGCCAGGCGCCGAGGGAGTTGCCGGCGAGGTGGACACGGTCCTCGCCCAGCCCGTCGAGGACCTCGCTCATCCACTGCGCGATGTCCTCGGTGTCGCGCACCGGAGCGGTCTGCACGCAGCGACCGGCCCAGCCGATGACATCGGGGGTGAAGACGACATGCTCGCGGGCGAGGTCGGCGATGAAGCGGTGCCAGATCTGGCCGTTACCGCCGATGCCGGGCAGGAGCAACAGTGGCGCCCCCGCGCCCTCGCCGGACCTGCGGATCCGAGTGGTGCCGAAGGCGGTCTCGACGTCGAGCACCGTGGACGGCACGGGCCATGTCGCCGCCACGGTGTCGTACGCGCGCAGAAAGGTCTGCTCGTCGTCTTTGCTGGTGAAGCGCCCGATCTTCGGCACGGTCCCCTCCTCGCCCCCCGGTTTGGTATGACCGTATCACAGCTATGGTATGGCCATACCACAACCGATGATGGACGAACGAAAGGCAGGCGAGTCCCGTGCCGGCACCGGTGGACCACCACGCACGACGACGCCAGATCACCGCCGCCGCGCGCCGGGTCATCTGTCGCGGAGGCCTCGACGCGGTGACCTTCCAGTCGGTGGCCGCCGAGGCGGGAATCTCGGTGCGGCTGGTGCAGTACTACTTCGGCACCAAGAAGGACTTCCTGCTCGCCACCCACCGCTCGGTCATGGACGACGCCGGTACCCGCTTCACACGACGCCGGAACGAACTCGGCCCCGACGCCACCCCCCGCGAGGCGATCCGCGCCGTCCTGACGGAACTGCTGCCCCTCGACGAGCAGCGGCGCGAGGAGACCCTGGTGCTCGGCGCGTTCGGATGGTCCGCGATCACCGGCGGGGGCATCACCGCCGAGGACACCTTCGCGGCGCCGCGCGCCCTGGCGACCATCGTCGCCGACCAACTCCGCCGGGCACCCACAGGCGAGGACGCCGGCGATCCGGAAGCGGACGCCGATCTCGTCGTCATGGCAGCGGGAGGGCTGGCGCAGGGCATGCTGCAGGGATACTCGACCTCACGGACGCCGCTCGAACTCGTCGAGCATCTTCTCGACCGCGTCCTGGGAAGCACCGAGAGATGACCACCCTGTGGATGATCGAAGACCTCGAACCGTGGCCCGACCCGCCTGCTCCCGGCCAGGTGTGTGAACCGACCACCTCCTGGACCACCCCCGGCGCGAGCGACTGCATCCGCGAACTCGCGCGGCACGTGCCCGCCCGGGTCGAGCAGGTCACCGTCGACGATCGGGTCGAGCTGCTCGCCCATCTCGGTCACGGCTTCACCACTGTGCTGCCACCGCAGCTCGATACCCTCGGCGACGTCGTGCTCACGGGGCATCTGGTGTGGGACCGCTATCTGTGGATGCTGTACCGCATCCGACCGCACGGGCGCGCCCGGGTCGCCGAACGGCATCCGGTGATCCAACGAACCAGGAGGATTCCGACCGCGGACGCGGGTTGGTACGGCGTCGAGTACGAGGGCGCGCGGACCGTGCACCGGTTCGGGCCGATCCCCGACGGCCACTCGATCGTCGCCTACGCGCTGCTGGTGACCCTGCAGTGACCACCCCGCTTGCCACGGTCGGAGGTGGGCCGGCCGAAAACCGCCATGTCCTACCATCGTTCGACGGCCACCTGTCCCGGCGGCCGGTCGAGACCACGCACGAACAAGGGAAGCCCGTATGAGCGACCAGTCCACCTCCGCCCCGGCCCAGCACGACGTGCATGCGATCAACGCCGTCAACGACACCGGCTTCAACACTGCCCTCGGCCTCGAGTTCGTCGAACTCGGACCCGATCTCGCGCGAGCCCGGTGGACGATCACCCCCACGCAGCACCAGCCCTACGGCATCGTGCACGGCGGGGTGTACTGCGCGGTGATCGAGACCGTCGCCAGCGTCGCCGGCGCCAACTGGTTGGGGGACAAGGGCAACGTCGTCGGGGTCAACAACAACACCGACTTCCTCCGCGCCACCCGCGAAGGGGTCCTCACCGCGACCGGCACCCCGGTCCACCGCGGCCGCACCCAGCAGGTGTGGCGGGTGGAGATCGTCGACGAGCAGGACCGTCTCGTCGCGCAGGGACAGGTGCGCCTGGCGAACATCACGAACGCGGACCGCATCGGGCACTGACCCTGTAGCCGGGCGGCTCCGGCCGGGACACCGCGCCCGGCCGGAGCGCCGACGGTCAGCCCGCAGCCTGCGTCCCGCCGCGGCCCTGCCCGGCCGGCGCCTGTGCGGAGCGGTCCCCGTCCTTCGTCGCGCTCTCGCCGTTCTGCGAGTCGCCGTCGGGTTCGTCCGCGCGCATGTGCTCGAGCGCGATCCGCGCGAACACCTGCTGCTCGGTCGCGGCCATCTCGTTGCGGCCGGTGGAGAAGAACGCCTGCGCCCACGACAACAGCGTCGACAGCTTCGACGAGAACCCCACCAGATACAGCAGGTGGATGAACAACCACGCCACCCAGCCGAGGAACCCGCTGATCTCGAGTTTGCCGACCTTCGCGACCGCACTGAACCGCGAGATGGTCGCCATGCTGCCCTTGTCGAAATACTTGAACGGTTCCCGATGGGTCGGGTCGGCGCCGTCGAGGGAGGCGATGATCTGCCGGGCCGCGTACTTGCCGCCCTGCATCGCCACCTGCGCCAGACCGGGCAGCTTGTTCAGCGACATCATGTCGCCGATGACGAACACGTTCGGATGCCCCGGCAATGTCAGATCCGGCAGCACCTCCACCCGCCCCGCCCGGTCGACCTGCGCCCCGGACTGCTCGGCGAGCTGCTTGCCGAGCGGACTGGCCGACACGCCCGCCGACCACACCTTGCACTGCGACTCGATGCGCCGCTGCGAACCGTCCTTCTCCTTGACGACGAGACCGTCGGCGTCGACATCGGTGACCATCGCGCCGAGCTGGATCTCCACCCCGAGCCGCTCGAGGGTGTTACGGGCCTTGCGGCTGAGTTTGCCGCCGTAGACCGGCAACACATCGGAGGCGCCGTCGAGCAGCACCACCCGCGCCTCGGTCGGATCGATGTTGCGGAAGGTGCCCTTGAGGGTGCGGCGTGAGAGCTCGGCGATCTGCCCGGCCAGCTCCACCCCGGTCGGACCGGCACCGACCACCACGAAGGTCAGCAACCGGGCGCGTTCGTCGTGATCGTGGGACAGTTCGGCCTGCTCGAACGCCCCGAGGATCCGGCCGCGCAGCTCGAGGGCGTCGTCGATGGTCTTCATGCCCGGCGCGAACTCGGCGAACTGGTCGTTGCCGAAGTAGGACTGGCCGGCGCCGGCGGCGACGATGAGACTGTCGAAGGGCGTGGTGGTGTAGCGCTCGAGGAACCGGGAGGTCACCGTCCGGTTCTCCAGGTCGATCCTCTCGACGTCCCCGAGCAGCACCTGCGCGTTCTTCTGTTTGCGCAGCACCATGCGGGTCGCGGGGGCGATGTCGCCGACCGACAGGATGCCCGTGGCCACCTGGTACAGCAACGGCTGGAACAAGTGATGGGTGGTGCGCGCCACGAGCGTGACGTCCACATCGGCACGAGCCAGGGCCTGGGTCCCGAACAGCCCACCGAAACCGGATCCGATCACGACCACACGATGACGGCGGGGTTCGGTCTGCTCGACGCTCATGGATGCTCCTTCACGTTGCCGGATGGATCTTGTCCCCAGTCTTGCAGTTGCCGCGCCCGCCCACAGCGCAACCGACGAGCTAGCCCGGCCCGTCGCCGAGCGACCCGAGCAGCCCGTAGACGGGGTTGTGCCGGGCGGCGTGCCGCACCGCATCGTTGGTCGCCGAGGTGTACACCTGCACGGTCTGCAACGACCGGTGCCCGAGCAGCTGCTGCAACTCGACCATCGTTGCACCGCTGTCGGCCAGGCTCGTCGCGAAGGTGTGCCGCAGCGCGTGGGCGAGCGCACCGCGTTTGCGTTCGGACTCGATACCCGCCCGGCGGTAGATGCGCCGCACCCGGTACTGCAGGGTGCCGCGGGTGATGCGTTTGCCGTCCGCGCCGACGAACAGCGGGTCGGCCGGGTCGTGCCGCTCCCACACGGGCAACTCGTCGCGGTCGCGGGTGCGGCGCCGCGCGGCGGGGAAGCGGGCGTAGCGTTCCTCGAGATAGGCGGTGACGATCGCCGTCCAGCTGTCTTCGAGGGGGATCTCCCGTTCGATCGCGCCCTTGCCGAGCACCCGCAGCACCGGTGCCCGGCAGCCACCGAGGATGCTGCCCACATCGAGCCGGATCAACTCGTCGGAGCGGATCCCGGTGAGCAGCAGGGTCGCGATGAGCGCGAGATCGCGTTGCGGCCAGTCCCGCGCCGATTCCGCGGGGCGTTGCGCCTCCACGGTGACGGTGTCGACGAGTTGGTTGATCGCGGTGGGGGAGAACGCTTTCGGGGTGTGCTGTGGTTTCTTGGGCTGCGCGATCGAGGCCATCGGGTTGCCTTCCGACACCCCTTCGGAGACGAGGAAGTTGCAGAAGTTGTTCCACACCGACCAGGCGCGGCGCACCGACGCCGGTTGCCGTTCGGCGGCGAACGCCGCGAATGCCGATCGCAGCCCGCGTACCGTCACGTCCCCGAGCGTCAACGCGTCCTGCGGCACCGCGCAGGTCGCGGCGAGATGCGCGCGCACCGCGTGCAGGTCGAGCCGGTAGGCCTTGATGGTGTGCGGGGACCGTTTCGCGGTCTGCAAGGTCTCCAGATACGACCCGATCCAGTCCGACAATCCCGGCTCGGTCGCGCTGCCCGCCACGATGCCCCTCCCGTGAAGATCCGCTCGTACAGATGTGCGAGTCCAGTGTGACAGCAGGGACCGACGGGACAGCAGAGACCGCGTCCGGATTCGGGGAGACCGGCGCCGGGTACGCGATGGGCAACCGACCGTTCGTGGAGAGGAGCACCCCATGCCCGCAGGCGATGTCGAGACGTTCCACCAGGACGGATCCTGGCACAACCGCATCGAGGGCTCGAGCGACCTGCTCGGCACCTATCCCACCCGCGAGGAGGCCGTCGCCGCCGGCCGCGACGAGGCGCGCCGCCGCAAGGTCGAACACCTCGTTCACAACCTCGACGGGACGATCGGCGAACGCAACACCTACGGTCACGACCCGCGCGACATCCCGGGCTGATCGACCCCGAACCGGCCGTCGCCGGGGCGATCGATACCGAGGAGGTCAGTCACGGCGGCGTTTGGCGCGCGCGGCGAACTCGTCGAGCACCCGCACCACATCCTTGGCCTGCCAGATGCGATTGCGGCGCCCCTCGGTGATCTGCGTGAGGATCCCCGCGTCCACCAGCCGATCGATGGCGATCTGCGCGTTGGCGCCGGTCACCGACAAGGCCGCGGCGGCCGACCGGTTGTCGATCACCGGCTGGCGCAGCAGCACGTCCGAGAGCCGGTGCACTGCCGAATCCCGCCGCGCCGTCACCCGGGACCGCCACAGCTCGCGTACCGCCTCGAGATCGGCGACGAGCGTGCGGCCGTTGGCGACCGCCGCGAACGACGCGTCGACGATCGAGTGCACGATCGGCCCGATGTTCCCGGCGCGGTAGGCGCCGAGCGCATCGAAGTACTCCCCGGTGTTGTGCAACAGGCCCGCCGAGACCGGCACGGCGACACTGCGGGTGAGCTGCCCGCCGCGCAACATCGCCTGAATCAGCGCGCGGCCCACCCGGCCGTTGCCGTCCGGGAACGGGTGGATGGTCTCGAACTGGGCGTGCGCGACCGCGATCTGCGCGACCACCGGCAGATCCACCCGGTGGGCGAAGACCACCAGATCGTCGATCAGTTCGGGCACCCGCGCGTGGTGCGGGGGCACGAACTGTGCGGTGTGCGGGCCCAGGCTGCCCCCGCCGATCCACACCTGCTGGGTGCGCCACCGTCCCGCGATGGTCGGATCGTCGTACTCGAGCAGCGCGTGGTGCATCCGCAGGATCGCGGCGGCGTCGATCGCATCGGACAGCTCGAGCGCCGCGCGCATCGCCCGCACGTTGCCGACGATCAGGCGAGCGTTGCGGGAGGCGTGTTCGCCGAGTTCGGCGAGCGCGATCTGCCGCGCCCCGCTGGAGAGGTTCTCGATCTCCGAACTCGACGCGCTCTCGGTGCGCAGCAGGATGGAGGCGAACGGGGCGGTGATGTGCCCGACCTCGACATCGAAGCGGGTCAGTTCCGTCGCGGCTTCCTCGGTGAGGGCCTGCAGTTCGCCGTCGAGCGGGAGGGGCCGGTGGGCGATGAACGGGGGGACCGCGGCGCGGTAGGGGCCGGTGGTCAGGCGTTTCTCCCGCCGCGAGCCGTAGGCATCGCTGCTCACCCACGGGTGCTGTTCGTAGGTGACCGCGGGCCAGCCGGACGCGACGTCAACCGATGCCATCCCCGGAACATACCATCGGATAGTCGATTATCCGATGGTATGGATCGGGGGTGGGTTCGGTTCCGGCCGTTGTGCACGGCCGGAACCGGAGGTTTGGGCCACAGGTGGTTCGGACGTAGGGTGCTGGGCCATGGCATTACCGACCTTCGACATCGACACGCCCATGGCCTATCACGTTGCGCAGCACAACATCCTGCAGAGACTCGATGCCGGCGACGACGCCGGGACGGTGCGGGAGGAATGGCGGCAGGCCATCGAGCGCATCATCGACAACCATCTCGCCGGCAACGACGCGCTGAGCTTCGTGACCGCTCCCGCGCTCGGCCCGGTCGACTGACGCACGCTCGGTACACCCCGCCTCGCGGACCGGCACGGCCCGCGGAGCGGGGACGCCGCGCTTGCGCCCCGTTACACGACGGTGTCGAACAACTGACCCACCCCATAGGTCACGACCATCGCGAGCGCACCGCCGAACACCACCCGCATCACCGCCCGGCCCCGCCGGGCCCGGCCGAGCCACGCACTGATCGATCCCGTCGCCGCCAGCGCACACAACACCGCCACGAACGTCACCGGGATCCGCACCGTGTCGGGCACCGACACCACCATCAGCAGCGGCACCAGCGCCCCCAGGGTGAACGACACGGCCGACGACAACGCCGCCGACCACGGATTCGCCAGTTCGGTCGGATCGATCCCCAACTCCACCTCGGCATGTGCGGCAAGCGGATCCCGCGCCGTCAACTCCTCCGCCGCGGCACGCGCCGTGACCGCCGACAATCCCTTGCCCTCGAGCAGGGCGGCGAGTTCGTCGAGTTCGGCCTCCGGCATGGCGGCGAGCTCACGACCTTCCGTGTACAGCGCCGCGCGCTCGGTGTCGCGTTGCGTACTCACCGACACGTACTCGCCCAGCGCCATCGACACCGCCCCCGCGGCCAGCCCGGCCACACCGGCGGTGAGGATCGCCGCCTCGTTCGTCGTCGCGGCCGCCACACCGACGACCAGTCCCGCGGTCGAGACGATGCCGTCGTTCGCGCCGAGAACACCCGCCCGCAACCAGTTGAGTCTGCTCGCCAACCCGGCGGTGTGCGGTTCGCGGTCCTCGTGCCGCCTGCGGGAATCGTTCGGTGACGCCGAATCCGGACGGGGCATGTCGTGACGGGGCATGTCGTGAAGCTACACCGACGGACGGCGGCGCGGGGGGATCCCCACGGCGGAGTATCGGCGCGCCTCCGCCGCGGCGACCGCCCACTCCGGATCCCCGGGCAGCGCACCCATCGGATCCCGCTGCGCGCACGGCACACTCACATCGGCGGGCAGCACTGCGCGCTGCAGCGCCTGCACGATCCCCAATGGCCGATGGGTGGCTGGGACCAGGCGGCCGATCCACCGACGATCGCGGGCCGTCATGTCGTGCCGCAGGCTCTCCATCAACGCCGCCACGGTTCCCGACGGCACCTCCGTCAACCAGGAGCCGAACCGGCGGATCACCGCGCCCGGCAATCCGGCGACGGTGACCTGGGCGCGCGGCATGCCGGTGACCTGCCCGTAGAGGCGGAGCAACTCGGGATAATGCAGCGACTGTCCGCAGGCCACATCGAACGAGTCCGTGGGAGTGTCCGCGACGGCCGCCCCGAGCACTGCGGCGACCAGGTCGACGACCGCGATCGGCTCGACCCGCGAGTCCATCCAGTCGGGTACCACGGTGACGGGTAGGCGCCCCGCGAGTTGGCCGAGCACCTCGAAGCTCGTCGACCCGGAGCCGAGCACCATCCCGGCTCGCAGCGTGATCACCGTGCGGCGGGAGCGGGACAGTTCCTGCTCGACCTCCCAGCGCGAGAGCAGATGCTCGGACAGCGCGTCCGGCGCACACTCGGGGACGAACCCGGAGACGTAGACGACACGCGTCACCGGAGAGGCATCGACCGCGTGCCGGACGGTGCGGGCCGCTGCCAGGTCGAGGTCCCGGAAGTGCGCCGAGCGCATCCCGTGCACGAGATAGACCACGACGTCGACATCGTCGAGCGCCGGTGGGAGAGTGTGCGCGGCGGTGACGTCCACCTGCGCGGTCTCGACCTGGTCGTTCCACCAGAAGCGTCGCAAGGCCGCCGGGTTCCGAGCGGCGGCGCGCACGGTGCAGCCGATAGCGAGGAAGGCGGGGACGACCCGGCTGCCGACGTACCCGGAGGCACCGATCACGAGAACTCTCATGCGCTGTCCCGTCCCTTGTCGCCTTCGGGAGGGATGCACGCGCGGGACCGTCGCGAAACATCAGGAGTGGTTCCCATCACCGGAAATAGTGTTACCGTTGGTCACAAATACAGTGGCCGGTATCGAAGGAGGCCTCCCATGTCGATGCTGCGCGGCAGCCCACTGCGACATCGGATCCTGTTCGTCCTCGCCGTCCCCCTCGGCGCCGGACTGCTGTCCGCCCTCGGACATCTCGTCCAGCGCCGCCACGGCCGGCCCACCTCCGTCTCCGAATCCCTCTTCGCCATCGCCAGCAGCCTGCGCCGCCGCACGCTGTTCACCCGACCCACCGGCGACCACCCCCCGGCCCCCGAGACGCCCGGACAACCATGACCACAGGACAACCATGACCACCCACACCGTCCCCAACGGACCCGTCCGACTCCACGTCGTCGAAGAAGGCAACCCGCACGGCCCGACGCTCGTCCTCGTCCACGGCTGGCCCGACACCCACGCCCTGTGGGACCGCGTCGCACCCCTGCTCGCCGACGACTTCCGCATCCTGCGCTACGACAACCGCGGCGCCGGCGCCTCCACCGTGCCCCGCGCGGTGGCGCACTACCGGCTCGAGCACCTCGCCGCCGACCTGCACGCCGTCATCGACGCCTTCGCCCCGAACGAACCGGTCCACCTGCTCGGCCACGACTGGGGCGCGGTGCTGTGCTGGGAAGCGGTGTGCGAACCCGACGCCGGCGAGCGCATCGCCTCCTACACCTCGATCTCCGGCCCCAACCTCGACCATCTCGGCCTGTGGATGCGCCGTCGTCTCCGACAGAAACGCCCACTCGGCCCCGCCGAACAGGCCCTCGCCTCCGCCTACACCCTCGCCTTCCAGATCCCCGGTCTGCCGAATCCGGTGCTGCGCGGCCCGCTCGCCCGCCACTGGCCGGCCTTCGTCGGGTTCTTCGACCGCACCGATCCCACCGCGATCGCACCGGTCGCCCCCACCCTCGCCGACGACATGGTGCACGGACTGTCCCTGTACCGGGCGAACATCCGCACGCGTCTCGCCCGACCCCGCGAGCGGCGCACCGACGTCCCGGTTCAGCTGATCCAGAACCTGCGCGACCGCGCGGTACGCCCCGTGGGCTACGAGGACACCTCCCGCTGGGTCACCGACCTGCGCATCCACCCACTCGACGCCGGGCACTGGTCGCCGCGTTCCCATCCCCGCGACGTCGCCGACGCCACCGCCAGGTTCGTGCAGCAGATCGAAGCCGCGCGCACCTGACCGCCCGACCTCAGCCGGACGACTCCGCGCGCGGCGCCGACTCCACCGGCGCATCGTCGTCGTGCACCGGTAGCCGACGCGGACCCGGACCCTGCTGCCCGAGCACGTCACCGGGATTCGCGAGCGGACACGACGCCAAACTCAGACAACCGCAGCCGATGCAATCGGTGAAACTGTCGCGCAACGCGGTGAGATCCTCGATGCGGCGGGTCAGCCGGTCGTGCCACGCCCGCGACAGCCGCGCCCAGTCCTCCGTCGTCGGCACACGACTGTCCGGCAACGAATCGAACGCCTCCTTGATCTCCTCCAGGGACACCCCCACACCCTGCGCGACCTTGATGAACGCCACCTTGCGCAGCGTGTCGCGACGATAACGCCGCTGATTGCCCGAGGTGCGGCGACTGGTGATCAGACCACGCGACTCGTAGTAGTGCAGCGCCGAGACCGCCACCCCGGAACGGTCCGCCAACTGCCCGGGTGTCAGCCATATCGCAGGGTTCATCGGCCCCCTCCTCGCCCCGCAGACATCGTGATCGAGTTGTGCTGCACAGTACCGGCCACCGAAGACACCGGGCACCCGGGCCGAGCCGAGCATCCCCGGTCAGAACGACGGCGGCCCGAACTCGGCAGCGACCTCCGGCGCATCCATCCGCAACATGTCGTACGCGGTGTGCGCCCACGTCCGCACCGACTTCGGGTACGGCCGCTCGAACCGCTCGCAGACCCGCGCCGTCGCCAACGCCGCCTCGAACCGCCACTTACGCGAACCGCTCACGAACGTCCGGGCCTGGAACAGATAACTCGATGCGGGGATCGTCACGCCGACCACCGTAGAACCTCCGACCGGCACAACGGGGGAGCGGCACCCCGCGCGCCACGCCGATCCCACCCGTCCCGACCACATTCCTAAGGGAGTGTTAGGAACCGCCACAGACCCTTCCGCAACCACTGTGACCCGAACCACTGTGGGGAGCGCACAGATCCACGCAGCGAAAGGAGTCCCCGGTGAGCACCACCTCGACGGGCGAACGCCGAGTCATCGGCAACGTGTTGAAAGGCTCGGTCGGCAACCTGATCGAGTGGTACGACTGGTACGTCTACGCCGCGTTCAGCGTCTACTTCGCGAAAGAATTCTTCCCCGAAGGCGACCCCACCGCCCAACTGCTGTCCACCGCAGCCATCTTCGCCGTGGGATTCCTCATGCGACCGATCGGCGGCTGGATCATGGGCCGCTACGCCGACCGGCGCGGACGGCGCTCGGCGCTGACCCTGTCGGTCACCGTCATGGCCGTCGGCTCCCTCATCATCGCCGTCACCCCGGCCTACGCGACCATCGGACTCGCCGCACCCCTTCTTCTCGTCCTCGCCCGCATGATGCAGGGACTGTCCGTCGGTGGTGAATACGCCACCAGCGCCACCTATCTCGCCGAAGTCGCCTCACCCGGACGCCGCGGGTTCTACTCGAGCTTCCAGTACGTCACCCTCGTCGCCGGACAGCTCATCGCCCTCGGCGTCCAGATCGTCCTGCAGCTCACCCTCTCCGCCGAGGCCATGCAGGCCTGGGGCTGGCGCATCCCGTTCGTCATCGGCGCCGTCGCCGCCGTCGCCGTGATGTGGCTGCGCCGCACCATGGACGAATCCGAAGCGTTCACCGAGGAAGTCGCGGCCAAGAGCGCCACCGACCGGCCGGAGAGCACGCCCGAGCAGGGCGGCATCCGGATGCTGCTGCAGTACCCCCGCGAATGCCTACTGGTGTGCGCGCTGACCCTCGGCGGTTGCGTGGCGTTCTACACCTACACCACCTACATGCAGAAATACATGATCAACACCTCCGGCATCTCCAAGGACACCGTCGCCTGGATCAACTTCGCCGCCCTGCTGGTGTTCATCGTCCTGCAACCCATCGGCGGGGCCCTGTCGGACCGCATCGGCCGCCGCAAACTGCTCATCTTCTTCGGGGTCGGCGGCACCGTGCTCACCGTCCCGCTGATGACGATCCTCGGCAGCACCACGAACCCGCTGATCGCGTTCGGGTTGATGATGCTCGGCCTGACCGTCGTCACCGGCTACACCTCGGTCAACGCCATCGTGAAGACCGAACTGTTCCCCACCAAGGTCCGCGCGCTCGGCGTCGGCCTGCCCTACGCGCTGACCCTGGCGATCTTCGGCGGCACCGTCGAAACCGTCGCACTCGCGCTCAAGCGCGCCGGCCACGAATCGCTATTCTTCTACTACGTGACCGGCTGCATCGCCGTCTCGCTCGTCGTGTACTTCTTCATGCGGGAGACCTCCGACGGCTCACCCCTGGACCGCACGAGCACCGACCGCACGAGCACCCACACCGACACCCCCGACGAGCACGCCGACCTGGCCACCTCGCGACACTGACCGAAAGGGACCCACGTGCAGATCGCGGTGGTCGAGGACGACGACGGAGTCGGCGACGCCCTCGTCGAAGCCCTCACCTCCCACGGCCACCGGCCGATCCGCATGCGGCGCGGCGCCGACCTGCTCCTCGGACACCGCGACCTCGACGTCGTCATCCTCGACCTCGGCCTGCCCGACGCCGACGGCCTGCAGGTGCTCCGGCAACTGCGGGCCGTCAACGACGTCCCCGTCGTGATCCTCACCGCGCGCGGCGACGAACGCTCGGTGGTACGCGGCCTGCGCGGCGGCGCCGACGACTACCTCGTCAAACCGGCCCGCCTGGCCGAACTGCTCGCCCGCGTGGACGTCGTCACCCAACGGCGCCGCGCGCTGTCCGAGTCCTCCCGCGTCGTCCGCGCCGGCGACGTCGTCGTCGACCTCGATGCCCGCGAAGTGGAGGTGGGCGGCGAACCGGTCACCCTCACCCCGAAGGAATTCGACCTGCTCGCCGTCCTCGTCGCCCGACCCGGCGCCGCGGTCAGCCGCCAACAACTCATGGACGCCGTGTGGGGCGACGCGTATGTGGCGATCTCCCGGTCGCTCGACGTGCACATGACCGGGCTGCGCGCCAAACTCGCCCGCCCCGGACTCATCTCCACCATCCGCGGCTACGGCTACCGGTGGGGCGGCTGACATGCAGCGACGCGTCCTGGCGGTGCTGCTCGTCTTCGCGTCCGTCGCCGTCGTCGCCTTCGCCGTACCGCTCGCCCTCGCCACCAGCGCCGGCCGCACCGCCGTCCTGGGCGCGAACCGGGAAGCCGACGCCCACCACTTCGCCACCCTCGCCGTCCAGATGCGCGCCCCCGGCAGCACCGCCCTGCTCGACGAGGAGGTCACCCGCTACCACCGGCTCTACGACGAAGGCGTGCTGATCGTCGACGCCCGCGGCGCACCCCGCGCGAGCGCGGGCCTGACCCCGACCGACCCCGGTGTGCCGGAGGCGATCACCGCCGGTCTACGCAATCAGAAACAGGGCATCGGCGGTCCGCTGACCCCGTGGTCCCCGCACCGGGTACTGCTCGCCGTGCCGGTGGGTACCGGCGCCCAGGTCGAAGGAGCCGTCGTCGTCGACGTGTCCACCGACGCCGCCCGCCGCGACGTCCGCACCTCGTGGCTGCTCATCGTCACCGGCGCAGCGGCGGCGCTCGTGCTCGTCACGATCCTCGCGACCGCACTGTCGCGGTGGACGGTCCGTCCGCTCACCGCGCTCACCGCGCGGGTCGCGGCGCTCACCGACAGTGTCCCGGCGTTGCATCCACGCTCCCGGACCGGGGACACCACCGTCTCGGTCCGGTATCACGGCCCACCGGAGGTCCGGGAACTCACGCAGGCCTTCGACACCATGTCCGAGGCCGTCCGCACGTCCACCCGCGCCCAGAAGCAACTCATCGCCGACACCGCGCACCAACTCCGGAACCCGCTCGCCGCCCTGCACATCCGGCTCGACTCCCTCGAACCGCACGTCGCCGCCGCCGGTGCGGAGACCTATCGGCGCACGGCCGTCGAAGTCGACCGGCTCGGCGGCATCCTCGACGGCCTGCTCGCCCTCGCCACCGCCGAATCACCTACCGACACAGCGGGCACCGAAGGGCACGACGGGTGCGATGTCGGTGCCGTCGTCGCCGACCGCGTGGACGCCTGGTCCGAGGCCCTGGCCGAGGCCGGCATGACCGTCACCGTGGACGAACCGACCGGGCAGCGCCTGCACGCCTGTTTCTCCGCCGACCATCTCGCCCAGGTGCTCGATGTGCTGCTCAGCAACGCGAGCAAGTACGCCCGCGCGGCCACCGGGGTCCGCATCACCACCCGGCACCACGGCGGGACCATCCGGATCCGCGTCGAGGACGACGGCGCCGGAGTCGCACCCGATGAGCTCGGCGCCCTCACCTCCCGGTTCTTCCGCGGGTCCGGAGCCGACGGGCCCGGCACCGGCCTCGGGCTGTCCATCGCGGTCGCGCTCGTCGACAGCGGCGGCGGCACCCTCGACCTCGCCGCCGCCGACCCGCACGGACTGGCCGTCACCCTGACCCTGCCCGCCGACTCCCGCGCGGAGGCATCATGATCACCCGCCGCGATCTCCTGCGGTCCGTCGCGCTGCTGGCGGTGGGCGGAGCCGCCGCCGGCTGCACGCGCACCGGAGAGCGTGAGGAACTGATCCTGGCGGCAGGGGAGGAGGGTGGGTTCTTCTGGGAGTTCGCCGAACTCACCGCGGCCGCCGCCGACCGGGCGGGCCTGCCCATCGCGATAGTGCCGGAACGCACCCCGGGGTCGGTCACCAATCTCGCCGCGCTGACGGCGGGGAATGCGGAGCTGGCGTTGACCCTCACCGATGTCGCGGTGCGTGCCCACGACGAGGGCGCGCGGTTCACGGCGATCGGACGGGTCTACGAGAACTACATGCAGTTGGCCGTGCGTGCGGACTCACCGATCCGGAAGATCGCCCAGTTGCGGGGCGCACGGATCAGCCTCGGCGCTCCCGGATCGGGTGCCGAATTCACCGGCGAACGCATCCTCGCCGTCGCCGGGCTCGCCGAGCCGGGAGCCGTCACCCGGGTGCACCTGTCGATGGCCGACGCCGGTCGCGCGCTGGTGGACGGCGAGATCGACGCGGTGCTGTGGGCGGGTGGTGTTCCTACCCCGTCGTTCGCGAACCTGGGCGTGCCGTTGCGGCTGATCAATCTGTCCGTGCTCCTCGAACCGCTGCGGGCCCGATTCGGTCCGCGATACGAACCGGTGCTCATCCAGCCCGGCACCTACGGGCAGCCGGACGCCGTCGCCACTATCGGGTTGGGCAACCTGCTGCTCGCCGGGGCATCGGTGTCGAACGAGGCCGCCGCCGCACTGGTGGATCTGCTCGTCGACCATGCCTCCGAACTCGTGCCGGCCCAGGCCACCGGCAGTCAGTTCCTCGACCGGCAGTCGCTGATCGTCACGGCCGATGTCCCGCTGCATCCGGGAGCGGTGGCCGCGTACCGGCGTCATCACGGCTGACGAGACGGGCGGACAGGGGAGAAGGGGCCCTGAATCGTGCCGACCCAGGCACATAGTGGGGTGGAAGGCATGCGCTGGTGTCGGTGGGATGCGGTGCGGAGATCGGGCTCGCCCTCGAGGTTCGAGGAGATCGGGACCGGATCGGCTGTGCAGGGGACATGCGCGGGGCACAATGGAACCGTTCACCTCTGTGTGCGTGAAATTCGTTGGCAGCCAACACGATTCATGGATAACGGTGATTATCCATCAAATGTGGAAGAGGCGAGAAGGGGCGATCGGTGGTCGCAGCACCCCGGGGGACGGGATGATCCCGCGCCACCAACATGCGCATCGTCCGCGCGATCTGCGGCGCGCAACGCGCACGCGAGACGACCACACGGTGCTGCCGCAACGCCGCATCGGTGAACCGTGGGTCGGTGCAGTGTGCGCGTCGCTGCGGCATGGCACCCGATGCATGAGCAGCCGAACGCGCGTCGAGCGGATCGGCGGCTCGATCCGGCACGGGCGCCGGCAGGCCGGTCGCAGTCCGGAGGTGAGCCGGACTCGAGCCAGAGGCGGTGGGGCCCATCGCATCGATCCGGGGCGAACCAGGGATCTCCGAACGCCTCGGACGCCCTGCCGCACCTGTCCGGAGGAGGTCCGGTTCCACTCAGGTGGAAGGTCTGCGTATTAGATTCATGCGTATTCGAGTCGGCAGGCAGGGGCCGTCCCTGGCCGTTGTTCCGAGCGGGTTCTCCCGCAGGGGGAGGCCGGATCACAACGTGCGGCCGGTACGGTTTGCGTGCCGGGTTGGCGGTATCGCGTTAGGGGATCCTCAATCGGAACCAGTCCGCAGATTGCTCAGCCGACCCGCGACCCAGGGCGAGGAGCAAGGAGGGGGCCGGAGCCCCCTCCTTGCTGGTTAGCAGCCGCAGCCGCAGAGTTCTGGCGGGCACATCGGGTCTTCGCAGCAGTCGTGCATCTCAGTTCACCTCCTTCTTTGTTTCAAGCCAAGTTCCTGGGGTCGGGGGTGGGCAATTCTCGGCAGGCAAGGCTGTGAGCATGGTCGTCATCTCGGTTCGCAGAGTTTTCAGACGTTTAATTTCTGCATCGAGTTCGGTCAACCGGCGGGTGAGTAGGTCTCCTGCCGGTTCACACGGACAGGCTCCTGTGTCTCTGACGGAGAGGAGGTCACGGATGTCGTCGAGCTTGAGGCCTAGCCGCTGTGCCCCCTGGATGAAGCGCAGACGATCCACCGCTTGCGTGCTGTAGATCCGATAGCCCGACGGGGTGCGGGCTGGGGGCGGTAGTAAGTCAACTCTCTCGTAGTAGCGGATCGTGTCCGGGCTGAGGCCGACGACGTTGGCGAGCTCTCCGATCCGCATGTAGCTCGTCATTGCCTGGCTTGTCATGACCTCACGGTAGACCTTGGAGTGCACTTCAAGGTCAAGCGCCGGGATCAGGAGTCTTCCCGTCAGCCTCAGCTAGTGCTCCATGTGGTTTGGTACCACCCAGCTCGTCGGCCGGATTTTGCTCGTCGACGGCGACTCCAGCGTTCGTCCGGACCCCATTCGGGAAACAGCGGAAACGCGTAACGTTGCCTGTTTTCGGATGCTGTGGACCCGAGTGTCTCCACGGCGGACGATTGCGCGACGCTACGGGGTATCCGTTGGGCGGGGGAGGGATCGGCCGACGTAGCGGGCCCAGGGTTCGGCTGTTTTGCTGGCGTGGCGGAAGGCGACTTGGTGGCTGTAGCCGAGGGCGTCGGCCACGAGTGAGGGCGGGCATTCGACGACGAGCTCGGCCAGGGCTCGGTTGCGTGCTCCGCGCAGGTTGATGCCCAGGCCGCGGAGTCGGTTTGCGACGGTGGTGGGGTGGAGGTGTCGTCCGGCGAGCGTGCCGGGCAGTAGCCAGGGGTTGTCACCGCCGGCGCCGGTGCGCAGGTTCGGGCGAGTGGCCAGGTGGGTGCGCAGGAGGCCGGCGAAGGGTTCGGGCACGTCGGTGGGGCGTAGGCCGAGTGCGATGGTCATCCCGTCTGCCTGGTCGGTGACGTCGGAGACTTGCAGGGTGACGATTCTGGTGATCGGACGGGCGTAGAGGAGCAGGAGTGTGCCGGCGACGCGGTAGGGCAGTGTCTCGCTGTTGCCGGTGAGGAGTTCGTGGATCCACGCGATCCGCTGGTCTTGAGTCAACGACGGGCTGCTGCGGGCGGCACGGTGCCCAACGGTGACGGTGGTGTTGAGGCGGGTGCGTGCGGCGACGACGAAGAAGGTCCGGATCAGTTGTCGGGTACTGGGTCCGGTGGCGAGCCACTCGTCGATGTCGGGCTGGGTGCAGGTTGCGGCAGTGCGCCCATAGGTGGTGTGCAGCCAGCTCAGGAACTTGATGGTCTCGGTGATCTCTTGCTTCGCCGAATGGATCGGTGCCCGGGTGGGCGTCCCGTCGGCGGCTTTGGCTCGGATGCGGCGCAGGTGATGCCAGGTCGCGAAGTGATGGACGGGCTGGCGGACCTCGTCGGGCAGGCCGTCGAGCTTCGTGGCGATCCACTGTTCGAACCGCGGCAAGTAGGGATCCCGTGTGGGTAGGAGGTCGTGGTGCTGTAGCAGTGCACGAACGTGTTCGGCCGGTTTGCCGCCGACGGCGTCGAATCCGTCGTGGGTGCAGGGGATTGAGCCGTCGCCGAGTCCGGTGAGCAGGGTTTTCACTTTGGGTGAGCGTTTCCAGGTGATGATCGATTCGGGTCGGTCGGCGGCGCACAGGGCGTCGACGAGACCGGCCAGTGTGGGATCGCTGGGGGCACTGCCGAGCAGGGCGTGAAGGTCCTCGCGCAGGACGCAGCGGACACAGAGGTTGCCGCGGTGATGGCCTGCTTCGGCGCCGCAGCGCTGGCAGTGGAAGTCGACGTCGATGCCGGCGCAGGTGCCGCAGACCGGTTCGCCGTCGGCGCCTGGAGGGCCGGGCAGGAGCCGGTCCTGTCGGCAGTTCGGGCAGGTGCCGTGGGTGTGGATCGCGGTGTTGTAGCAGGTGAAGCACAGTCGCCCCTCTGGCCAACGCGCTGCCAGGCGGGGGATGTTGCGGCCACACCGGGCACAGGGGTCATCTCGGGTACTGGTGGCGCGTGGTCGGCCGCGGCGGGTGGAACGAGGCGACAGGCCGTCAGGGGTCGGGTTCATTGGTCGTCCTCCTCGCGGGCGGGGCTATTCGTCGAGGATGTTGGCGCGGCGTGGGCGGACGGACCGGTCGAGGTCGACGACATTCGCTGCCGGGGTGGTGCCGGTTTTGCGGGCGCGTGCATCAGCAGCGGTGACGGTGAGCAGGTCGTCGGGTCCGCAGTTGAAGATGTCGCACAGGGCGGCTACGACCTGCAGGGAGATGCGTTCGGGGCGCTGGGTAACCAGTCGGTAGACCTGCGGCCGGGACAGGGTGATGTCGCGTTCGGCCAGGTGCGGGATCAGTTCGGTGGTGTTGTGCATGCCGCGTGCGGCCATGAGCTCGGCCAGACGCCAGCGGTAGTCGACGGTGCGCTTCATGATGGTCCGCTCCGATCGTCGGGTGACAGTGCTTGATTCATCGTGCGGTCGAGCGCGGCGCGGAGGGTGGAGCGCCGGAACTCATCGGAGGTGAACTGGTAGATCCCGGTGGTCGAGGCGTACTCGTGGCCCATCTGGTCCTGGACGAACCGGGGATCCCATCCCGCTTCCAGCAGGTGAGTGGCGTACGAGCGACGGAAGGAATGGATATCGAGACCATCGGAGAATCCGAGTTCGTCGCAGTACCGGCGTAGCCGACGCAGCAAGGTCGATTCCACGACGAGTCCGCCACGTTCACTACAGAACAGCTCGAGGCCGTCGGGGGCGCCGCGGCCATTGGCCAGCCAGTCTTCGAGGATGCTTGGAGTCCAGCGCCATACGGTCAACACGCTGCGGGGCCGAAAGGGAGAGGCGCGTCGGGATTTTCCGTAGCGGACCTTGCAGAGGCCGAAGGCCCCGAATTCGCGGGCGTGGGGATTGCGGGCGAAGTCGACGGTTTGCAGGTGGCGCAACTCGTTGAATCGCAGACCGTAGCCGTAGGCGATCTTCATCATGACCGCGTCCCGGTAGGCGGGCTGCCAGCCTTTCCGCCCGGAGGCGCCAGCGCGTGCGACTTCGTTGTCGGCGTGCTCAAACAGTGCATCGAGTTCCTCGCGAGTGTAGGGCCGCTTTGTGGCCCGCCCGTCGTAGGCCTGCACGTGTGGTGCGGTGTTCCAGTCGAAGAACACCTGCGCCGGATGGGTGCCGAAGTGCTGCTCGCACACCCGATCCCAGCCGTAATCCGGATTGGCGATGTAGCTGGTGAACGCCCGCAGTGCGCAGTGGTAGCCGCGAAGAGTGGAGTGGGCGACGTGTTTGACCGTACGGAGATCGGCGGAGAATTCCTCGACCATCGCCGGGGTCCAGTGCCACGGCTCCGCATTGACGTGGTCGACGAACCGCTGCACCAGGCGCAGTCGCTGTTCGATCGTGTTGAACTGCAGATTTCGGGATAGCTGCTGGTTGCGCCAGCCCTCCAGCATCAGCCGGAGCACCTGCTCGGCGGGCCGAAGCACCGGCAGCGACGGCGCCATATGGACCCGTCCGGAGCCATCCAGTCGCATCGCTAAACCCCAAACCACGACGTCTCATCTGATGAATCAATGATACAACCGATGAGCCTTCACGGGAACCCCTGCAGGTCAACGACGTGCCAAAGATCGTCTTTCGGCCTCATTGAGGCCCAGTGCCCGGGCCGGAAAGCAGTGGTGGCAGCGCCCGAGAGTGGGTGACTTCGCAGGTCGGGGCAGGGATCGGTGCCGGACGCGAAGGAGGAGCTGGAAATGCGAGGGGCGATTCATCTGATGCAATACGCAGATTTTTAGTTAACATAATGTAGATTATCGGTAATTTGGATATGGGCGGTGACCTGGGGTTCGGCGCTGATAATCCCGATGCCGCCGAGTGACGTCCCTGATCCGCAGATTCGAGCCGTCGTCGCACGCACTGCATCGCGTCGTGCGACGTGCCGTCCGGCGCGCGTTGTTCCCTCCGCCTCGTGCGACGTGCGAACCGCGCCGCACGACGCGCTCCCGGCGCTCGAGCTTGCCGCGCATTCGCCGTGCCCGGACTGGTCCGTGCCCGGCCCGGTCCGCCGCCTGGTGTCGGTTCGCCGCCTCGGACGCCCGATACGACCTTCCGGGCCCGCCGCCCTCGCCCCCTGCCTGTCCGCCCAGCCGTCGTGAAAACGTCACAGTGACGTTTTCACGTGGTCTAGCGGGTCCCGCTGTGGACACCTATCTGCGTCGATATCATCGGCGCGGCAGTGACAACGCGATCCGGGAAGGTCGACCGTGACGCAACCACGGCTCCTGCGTTCCTGGGTGGTCTTCGCGATCAACACCGTCCCGTTCTATCTCTGGGGTGCACTCACCGACGGTGAGTTCGACATCACCGGTGCGCGTCTGCCGGTCAGTGCGTTGATGTTCGTCTGCCCGGCACTTGCGGCCCTCGCCGCCGGCGGCGGGCGCGAGTCGGCCCGGCGGCGCATGTGCACGCTGCCGCGCGCGCTGTGGCTGATCGTCGCACTGTTTGTATCAGCTGCGCTGGTGCTGGTCGCATCCATCGTGGTCGCCGGTACCGGTCCCTCCGGCATCTCGGTCTCCCTCGTGGCGGTCGTCGGTGCGTATTTCGTTGCGGCGGTGTGCGAGGAACTCGGGTGGACGGCGGACGCTCCTGGCGGCGAGCGGGATCTGCTCGCCTGTCGCGTCCGCGGTGGCCGTCGGGGTCGAGGGTGTGGACTCCCCTCCTCTGCCTCGGACGATAAACCCAGAAACGTCACAGTGACGTATTAATCTCGCCTCCCGTGCATTATGACGCTCGCCGCAACCGCCGCAACTGCGCGGACAGATAATCCCGGGCACGGCGATGACCACCGACCCGGACGAGTTCGTCGGCGAGCTCCTCGAGCAGTCGTGACAGCAGCTCCTCGTCGGGTGACCAGCCCTCGCGCTGCCGGCACCGGTCGAGCCATTCGACCGGCGCGATGTGTCCGCGGTCGGCGTTGCAGCGTCGGCACGCGGCGACCTCGTTGGCGGTGATGCTCGGCCCGCCCTTCAGGCGCGGCACCAGATGATCGGTGGTCGGGGTGATCAGCCGCCCGAACTCCCGTCCACACCACAGGCACCGCCCGTCCTGACGGTCCAGGGCGAGCGAGAGTCGGGTGACGCGGTCCATCCTCCGATCGTCGCCTATCGGCGCCGCCGTAGTCGCCGATGAGTCCGATCCGGTTTCCCGGAGACTGTTTCAGGGGCGTGCTTCGAGGACGAGGTTGAAGGGTGTTTCGGTGGCGCGGCGGAAGGTGCCGAATCCGGCTTCGGCCGCGACATCGGCGAGCCGTCGCTCCCCGGCCTGCGCGCCGAGCCCGAGCGCGACCGGCTGGTCGAGGGACGACGGGGTGCACAGCACCGTCGATGCGGCGTAGTACATCCGGCCGACCGGGTTGAGGTTCTCGGGCAGGCTGTCGCGGGCGAACGGTTCGACGAGCATCACCGCGCCGTCGTCGGCGAGCGCGCCGCGCGCGTACCGCAGTGCGCCGACGGGATCGCCCATGTCGTGCAGGCAGTCGAAGTAGCAGATCAGGTCGTAGTCGGATCCGGGGAAGTCGGTCGCCGAGGCGACGGTGAAGGTGGCGTTGTCGACGCCCTCCTCCGCGGCCAGTTCCGTCGCCCGCGCGATGGACGCGTCGTGGTAGTCGAAGCCGCGGATGGTGGACTGCGGGAACGCCTGCGCGAGCAGGGTCGTGGAGACACCGTGGCCGCAGCCGATGTCCGCGACGGTGGCGCCGGCGCGCAGTGTGTCGACGACCCCGTCGAGGGCGGGCAGCCACACGTCGACGAGGTTGGCGCGGTAGCCGGGGCGGAAGAACTGTTCGGTGCCGACGAACAGTTCGGGATCGTGTTCGTGCCAGCCGAAACCTTCGCCGTTGCGGATGCGTTCGGCGATGCGGCCGCGGTCCTTGTACACGGAGCCGATCAGGTGGAAGCCGCCGGCCAGGTAGACGGGGCTGTCCTCGCGGGCGAGGGCCATGGCGTGTTCCGGTGCCAGACTGAACGTTCCGGCGTCGGGATCGTAGGTGAGATAGCCGCTGGCGGTCTCGGCGGAGAGCCATTCGCGCAGATAGCGTTCGCGGATGCCGGTGCGGTCGGCGAGTTGTTCGCTGCTGACCGGGCCGGCTTCGTCGAGCGCGCGCCACAGTCCGAGTTCGGCGCCGATGAGCACCAGTGCGCCGTTCATGGCCGCACCCATGTCGACGACGAGTTGTCCGAGGGTCTGCTCGAGTCGTGCTTGGTCGGGTTCGTGCATCTCCGTGGTCATCACGCACCTCCTGGCGATGGGAGTACTCGCTCACGGTAGGTCGCGTGGCCGGTTCCGCGGCGACGGCTCGGGTTCGATCGGGTGTCGATCCGGGTGGCGGTGCGTAGCGGGAGGTCACGAACCGGGTGGTGGCGGGAGGATTCGGGGGTGCGTGGCGTGTTGCAGACAGCTACGCTTGTAGCAGACTGCAACATCAGGAGGCCGTCATGACGTCATCCACCGACAAGGTCACCCGCTTCGACGCCGAACTCGTCGACAGCGCCATCGCCGAGGGCGGCCGCCAGAACCGCACCGGACGCCAGCAACTCGAGTACTGGGCCCGCATCGGCCGCGCGATGACCGCCCACGAGACCGCCTCCCTGCACCGGGTGCACGAGGCGCTGGCCGGGACACGGGAGCTGAGCGAGCTCACCGCCGCCGAGGGACGGCTGTTCGACGCGGAGATCGATGCGCGCCTGGCGGACGGGCTGGCCCGCACCGACTACGCCGAGATTCTCGCCGCGCGTGGGGTCACCACGGTGGTGCTCGACGACGAAGGCCGGCTGGTCGAGCAGCGTCCCGACGGTAGTCGCCGGGTGCTCGACGACGCATGAGGCGTCTGGATCTGATCGTCGGTCCCAACGGTTCCGGCAAGTCGACGTTCGTCGAGTTGTCCCTCGCTCCCCTGCTGCCGCGCAGCGTGTTCGTCAATGCGGATGTGATCGCGCGGCAGCGCTGGCCCGACCGGGCGGAGGAGATGTCGTACGAGGCGGCGCAGCTCGCCGCGGCGGCGCGGGACCGGTTGCTGCGGCAGGGCCGGTCGTTCATTGCGGAGACGGTGTTCTCGCATCCGTCGAAGCTGGAGTTGATCGACCGCGCGCACGAGGTGGGGTTCACGGTGGTGCTGCACGTGATGCTGGTGCCCGAGGCGATGTCGGTGCTGCGTGTACAGCACCGGGTGGCCTCCGGTGGGCATGCGGTGCCCGAGGACAAGATCCGGGCGCGTTATCGGCGGTTGTGGCCGCTGGTGGCCGAAGCGATCGGCCGCGCCGATCAGGCGTCGGTGTACGACACGGCGTCCGGGACCCCGGTGGTGGTGGCGCGGTTCGCCGGCGGGGTGCCGGTGGGTGCGGTGCGCTGGCCGGGATGGGCGCCGGCGGCGCTCACCGGGCTCGGCTGAGAGATCCGGGCCCGGTGGGCGGATGCGTCGAGGTCAGTTCCGGCGGTCCCCGTTGCGTCCGGCGACCTGCACCGCGACTCGTCCCCACCGGCGCAGCGCCGCGTCGCTCTCGGTCAGCCGGGCCGAGAGCACCGCGACGATCGTCTCCACCGCCCGGGCACTCACCATCTCGTGGTGATCGCAGTCGAGCCGGTACTGGTGGATCTCGCCGGCGATCACGTTGTGCCAGGCCGCCACCGCCGGGACCGGGGTCTCCGAGCGGGCCGCGGTGAAGAACAACGCGTCCCCGTCGAAGGTGTCCGGTTCGTGCCGCCGCGCGGCGCGGGCGGTGTCGGTCGACCCGGCGTGCAGCCGTTCGAGGTGGGCGGCGGTCAGGCCGGTGCCGCCCCCGAACGCCTCGTCGAGCACCGCGGCGGCGTGTTCGAAGCTCGGCTCACCGTCGTCGACGGGAAGCCCGAGATCGCGCAGCATGTCGCGGGTGCCGACGGCCGGGGACGCCCCGACCATCAGGTGGCTGTCGAGCAGGGCGAGGGTGTCGACGATCTCCCCGTCGCGGCGCAGTTCGACGGCGACGGCGTGCGCGACCACCCCGCCGAGCGACCAGCCCAGCAGGTGATATGGGCCGTGCGGCTGCACCCGGCGGATCTCCCGCACGTAGTGGCGGGCCAGCGCGGTGATGGTGTCGTGCCGCGGACCACCGGACAGGGCCGGCAACTGCAGACCGTAGACCGGCCGGTCGTCGTCGAGGCGGTGCGCGAGGGCGCTGTACGGCCAGGCCAGCCCCGCGGCGGGATGGATGCAGAACAGCGCGGTGCCGGTGCCGGGGCGCAGCGGCACGAGCACCCGGAACGCCTCGTCGATGCCGTTGCTCTCCTCGGACTCGCCGCTGCTCAGGTGTGCGGCGAGTTCTGCCGGGGTCGGATGGGTGAAGATCGACGCGATCGGCACCCGCCGCCCGAGTCGTTCCCCGAGCGCCGGTAGCAACCGGGTCGCCAGCAGCGAGGTGCCGCCGAGGTCGAAGAAGTCGTCGTCGACACCGACTCGGTCGAGGCCGAGATGCTCGGCGAACAGGTCGGTGACGAGCTTTTCGAGGTCGGTGCGCGGCGCCCGGTAGTCCCCGACCGGGGCGGTGAAATCCGGGGCGGGCAGCGCGGCGCGGTCGAGTTTGCCGGCCGGGGTGAGCGGGATGTCGTCGAGCACGGTGATCACCGCCGGCACCATGTGCGGCGGAAGATGCTGCGCGATGAACGTTTTCACCTCGGCGGCGGTGATGTCGGTATCAGGGGCGAGGCGGAGGTAGGACACCGGCACGGTCTGCCCGGACGGGGCGGTGTGGCCGAGGGTGTGGGCGAAGACCACCTGCGGGTGCGCGGTCAGCGTGGCGTCGATCTCGCCGAGTTCGACGCGGAAGCCGCGGATCTTGACCTGGAAGTCGGTGCGGCCGACGTAGTCGAGGCGATGATCGGTGGTCCACCGCACCAGATCCCCCGTGCGGTACATCCGCTCCCCCGTGCCGGTGGGATCGGGCACGAACCGGGCGGCGGTCAGCGCGGGCCGGTCGTGGTAGCCCCGGGCCAGACCCGGCCCGGCGACATATAGTTCCCCGGCCACCCCGACCGGGACGGGTTGCAGCCGCCCGTCGAGGACCAGGGCGTGGAAACCGCGGCTGGGGGTGCCGATGGTGACGGGTTCGCCGACGGTGAGCGGCTCGCCGAGGGAGGTCATGATCGTCGCCTCGGTGGGACCGTAGGCGTCGATCACCCGCCGCGACGGCGCCCAGCGTGCCACCAGCTCCGGTGGGAGTGCTTCGCCGGCGACGAGCAGGGTGTGCAGTTCGGGGACGGTGTGCGGGTCGAGCGAGGCCAGCGCGGTGGGGGTGATGAAGGCGTGGCTGACCCGCTGTGCGCGCAGCACCGCGGCGAGCTCGTCGCCGCCGTAGACGTGCGGCGGCACGATCACCAGCGTCGCCGCGGCGCACAGCGCCATCATCTGCTCGAAGATCGACGCGTCGAAGCTCGGCGACGCCAGATGCGACACCCGGGCCGCGGCGGTGACCTGCAGACGGTCGCGTTCCTCCCGGACGAGGGAGGCCAGGCCGCGGTGGGTGACCGCCACGCCCTTGGGGCGGCCGGTGGAGCCGGAGGTGTAGATCAGGTAGGCCGGATGATCCGGGCGCAGCACCGTCGGCCGGTCCGCGTCGTCGATCGGTGCGAGCGGCCCGGCGGTGAGGTCGAGGTCGTCGAGGACGAGCCAGTCCACCTCGTCGGGCAGCGCGTCGCGGTGCGCGGCGACGGTGATGCCGATGCGCGCGGCACTGTCGTCGAGCATGAAGGCGATGCGGTCGGCCGGATAGGTGGGGTCGACCGGCACGAATGCCGCGCCGCTGCGCACCGTCGCCCACACCGCGGTGACCGATTCGAGCGAGCGCGGGATCGCCAGGGCGATCACCTGTTCGGGTCCGGCGCCGCGGTCGAGCAGGCGCCGCGCGAGCCGGTGCGCGCGGGCGTCGAGTTCGCGGTAGGTGACCTGCCGGTCGTCGTCGACGACCGCGACCGCGTCCGGGGCGGTGGCAACGGCGGTGTCGAGCAGGTGCGGCCACAGCACCGCCGGTTCGGCCTGCGGTCCGATGGCGGGCACCAGCGCGGTGTGTTCTGCGGTGGTGAGCAGGTCGAGATCGCCGACGGGACGGTGCGGGTCGGCGGCGATCGCGTGCAGCAGCCGGGTGAACCGGTCGGCGAAGCCACGCACCGTCTCGGCGTCGAACAGGTCGGTGGCGTAGACGAAGGCGGCGTCGAGGCCACCTTCGGCGTTCTCCCCGATGAGCAGTTCGAGGTCGAAGTTGCACACCGTCGGGTCGAGGGCGACGCCCTGCACGCTCAGGTGCGGCAGTTCCACCGCGGGCAGTTCGGCGGTGTGGAATTCGATGGAGACCTGGAACAGCGGTGAGTGTGCGGTCGAGCGGGGCGGGGCGAGCGCGTCGACGACCCGGTCGAAGGGCAGGTCGGCGTGCGCGAAGGCATCGAGGTCGCTGTCGGTGACGGCGGTGAGCAGCTCGGTGAACGACGCTTGCGCGGGCACCGGGGTGCGCAGCACGACGGTGTTGACGAACATGCCCACCAGATCGTCGAGGGCGCGGTGTCCGCGACCGGCGACCGGCGAGCCGACGGCGATGTCGTCGCTGCCCGACAGGCGGGCGAGCAGCACCGCGAACGCCGCGTGCACGGTCATGAACACGGTGCTGTGCCGGACGGCGGCGAGCTGCTGCAGCCGGGCGAGCAGATCGGCGTCGACGGTGAAGCGGGTGATGTCGCCGCGGAAGGACTGCTGCGGCGGCCGGGGCCGGTCGGTGGGCAGCGGCAGCACCTCCGGCAGCCCCGCGAGGCGCTGCTGCCAGTAGGTGGTCTGGTCGGCGGCGAGGGTGCCGGGGTCGTCCGGGTCGCCGAGCCGGTCGAGTTGCCACAGGGTGTAGTCGGCGTACTGCACCGGCAGCGCTCCGAACGCCGGGGTCTCGCCGCGGCTGCGGGCGGCGTAGGCGATCATCAGGTCGCGGGCCAGCGGGCCGGTGGAGCCGCCGTCGGCGGCGATGTGGTGTACGACCAGCACGGCGAGATGGTCGTCGCGGCCGAAGGAGAACACCCGTGCCCGCACCGGGATGTCGACGGTGACGTCGAATCCGGCGCCGAGGAAGTCGGCGATGGCGGTGTGCACGGTGTCCTCTCCGGCGGGCACCACGTCCAGCGGCAGCGGGGCGTCGGCGGCGGCGAGGATCCGCTGGTGCGGTCCGGCCGCCGACGCCGGGTAGATGGTGCGCAGGCTCTCGTGCCGGGCCAGCACGTCGTGCAGGGCGGCGCCGAGCGCGGCCGGGGACAGATGCCCGGACAACCGGATCGCCAGGGGGATGTTGTAGGCGGCGGAGGTCGGATCGAACTGGTTGATGAACCACAGTCGTTGCTGCGCCGGGGAGAGCGGGATGTGCTCGGGGCGCGGTCCGGCGATCGGGCCGGAGGTGGTGTCGGCGGTGGGTTCCTCGACCTCGGTGGTGGGCCGGTGGTCGAGGTGTGCGGCGAGCGCGGCGACGGTGGGGGCTTCGAACAGGGCGCGCACCGGCACGGGTCGGCCGAGCCGGTCGCCGAGGCGGGCGACGGCGCGGGTGGCGAGCAGTGAGTTACCGCCGAGGTCGAAGAAGTTGTCGTCGACGCCGAGTCGGTCGAGGCCGAGCACGTCGGCGAGTTCGTCGGCGACGAGCGACTCGAGCGGGTCGGTGGGTGCCGGACGGTCGCCGGTGCCGGCGGTCAGGTTCGGTGCGGGCAGGGCGGCGCGGTCGAGTTTACCGACGGGGGTCAGCGGGATCTCGTCGAGCACGCTGATGACGGTGGGCACCATGTGCGCCGGGAGATGCTCGGAGACATGGTATTTCACTGCGGCAGGGTCGATGTCGGCGCCGGGTGCGGGGTGCAGGTGGGCGACGAGGACCGTCTCTCCGCTCGGGGCGCGGTGCGCGACGGTGGCGGCGAATCCGACGGCCGGGTGGGCGGCGAGCACGGCGTCGATCTCGCCGAGTTCGACGCGGAAGCCGCGGATCTTGATCTGGAAGTCGCTGCGGCCGACGTATTCGATGCGCAGATCCCGCCGGTCGAGGTCACCGACCCAGCGCACCAGGTCCCCGGTGCGGTACATGCGTTCGCCGGGGGCGCCGTAGGGGTCGGCGACGAACCGGGCGGCGGTCAGCGCGGGCCGGGCGTGATAGCCGCGGGCCAGGCCCCAGCCGGCCAGGTACAGCTCACCGACGGCACCGAACGGCACGGGTCGCAGCGCGGTGTCGAGGACGACGGCGTGCACCCCGCGCAGCGGACCGCCGAGGGTCAGTGGGTCGTCGACGCCCAGGGGGTCGCTGATCGCGGCCATGATGGTGGTCTCGGTGGGCCCGTAGGCGTCGACGAGACGCCGCCCGGGCGCCCAGGTGGCCTGCAGGTCCGCCGGCCACGCCTCCCCACCGACCGCGAGATCGGTGAGGTCGGTCGGATCCGCCGGGTCGAGGGAGGCGAGCGCGGCGGGGGTGATGAACCCGTGGGTGACCCGCTGCTCGCGCAGCAGCGCGCCGAGTTCGGCGCCGCCGACGATGTGCGGGGGCACGATCACCAGTTCGGCGCCGGACCCGAACGCCAGGAGGTATTCGAAGATCGACGCGTCGAAGCTCGGCGACGAGACGTGCACGACCCGCGCGCCGGGTCCGGCACCGAAGCGGCTGCGCTGGTCGCGGGCGAAGTTGTCCAGGCTGCGGTGGGTGGTGATCACACCCTTGGGGCGGCCGGTCGAGCCGGAGGTGTAGATCAGGTAGGCGGGATGATCGAGCCGCAGCGCGACGGGGCGGTCGGTGTCGTCGATCGTGGTGGTGTCCTCGCCCGCGGCGTCGCGGTCGAGGTCGTCGAGCAGCAGCCACGGCACCGTGTCCGGGAGCCGGTCGCGGTGTGCGGTGGTGGTCACGCCGACGGTGGCGCCGCAGTCGTCGAGCATGAATGCGACGCGTTCGGCCGGATAGCGCGGGTCGACGGGCACGAACGCCGCCCCGGTCTTGGTGATCGCCCACATCGCGGTCACCGACTCGACGGAGCGGGCGATGCCGAGGGCGACGAAGGTCTCCGGTCCGGCGCCGCGGCGCAGCAGCACCCGCGCCAGCCGGGTGGAGCGTTCGTCGAGTTCGCGGTAGGTGAGCACCCGCTCCCCCTCGCGCAGGGCCGGCCGGTCCGGGTGTGCGGCGGCGGTCGCGGCGAGCAGTTGCGGCAGGGCGGCGTCGCTGCCCCCGGCCGGGCCGTGCACCGGCAGCAGCGCGTCCTGCTCGGTGGCGGTGAGTGCCGGCAGCGCGGTGATCGGGGCGGCCGGGTCGCCGGTGAGTGCGTCGAGCACAGCGGTGATGCGCGCGGCGATCGCGGCGACGGCGTCGCGGTCGAAGACCTCCGGCAGGTATTTCATGCGCAGGTGCACCGCGGTGTCGGTGTGCACGACCACCGACAGCGGGTAGTGCGCGGCGTCGCGGCCGGTGATGTCGGCGACCCGCATGCCGCCGAGGTCGGTGTCGCGGTCGAGACCGGCGCGTTCGACCGGGTACGACTCGAAGACGGTGAGGGTGTCGAATCGCACGGCGGCCCCGAGGTGCCGGTCGAGGGTGCCCAGGTCGAGATGGTGGTGATCGAGCAGGGCGACCTGTTCGGCCTGCACCCGGTCGACGAGCGCACCGACGGTGTCGTCGGGCCGCACGGTGATGCGCACCGGGACGGTGTTGATGAACAACCCGACCATCGCCTCGATGCCGGGGATCTGCGGTGGCCGCCCGGAGACGGTCGCCCCGAACACCACGTCGGTGCGGCCGGTGAGGGCGCCGAGCACCACACCCCAGGCGGTCTGCACGAGGGTGTTGGCGGTGACGCCGCGGGCGGTGGCGGTGTCGTGCAGCCGCACCGACAGAGCGGTGTCCAGGTCGAGGTCGAGGTCCTCGGAGATCCCGGCGGTGGTGCCGGGTCGGTGCTGCGGGGCGAGCAGGGTCGGTTCGTCCACTCCGGCGAGGGCGCGGCGGTAGGCGTCGAGGGAGGCTTCCGGGTCGCGGTCGGCGAGCCAGGTGAGGTAGCTGCCGTAGTGCGGCGCCGGGGGCAGTGCCCGCTGGTCCGCGTCGGTGGCGTAGAGCATCAGCAGTTCCCGGATCAGCACCGGGGTGGACCAGCCGTCGAGCAGCAGGTGGTGGTTCGTCAACGCCAGCAGGTGCCGGCCCGGGCCGGTGTGCACGACGGTCGCGCGCAGCAGCGGCGTGGTCTCGGTGTCGAAGCGGGTGCGTCGATCGAGGGCGAGCAGTTGCGCGGCGGCGTCGTCCGGGTCGGGGTCGTCGCTGGTGTCGGCGACGGTGAACGGCACTTCCACGTGGGTGGGGATGACCTGGACGTGTCCGTCGCCGGCGGCGGGGAACGCTGCGCGCAGCGCCGGATGCCGGTCGAGCAGCAGTTGCAGGGAGCGGCGCATCCGGCTCGCGTCGACCTCGCCGCGCAGGTCGAGGACGAGCTGCACGATGTAGGCGTCGGGGCGGTCCCCGGCGAGCAGGGCGTGGAAGAGCAGCCCGGTCTGCAGCGGCGCGGTCGGCCACACTGTGTCCAGGGGCCCGTAGCGTTGCTCGAGACGTTCGATGACGTCCTGGTGCAGTCGCACCAGCGGCAGATCCGAGGGGGTCAGGCCACCGGCGTGCGGGCTGCGGGTGTGCCGGGTCAGTGCGGTGGCGGCGGTGGCGAAGTGGTGCGCGAGGGCGGTGACGTCGGTGTCGTCGAGCAGCCCGGCCGGGTACGACCAGTGCACCTCGAGTACCGGCCCGGTGGGGGTGTCGGTGGTGACGGCGTTGATGTCGAGCACCGCGGCGGCGGGCATGTCCGGGCTCTGTGCCCCGCCGTGGGGGAAGCCGTCGATGGGCAGCCAGGGGGTGTCGGTGTCGGTGACCCCGGCGGTGGGGCGGCCGAGATAGTTGAAGCTGACCTGCGGCGTCGGTGCGTTCGCGAGTTCGGTGGCGGTGTCGGGGTCGAGATAGCGCAGCAGCCCGAAGCCGGTGCCGTGGTCGGGGACGGCGGCGAGGTGTTCCTTGACGGTCTTGACGGCGCGACCGGCGGCCGGGCCGGCGGCGAGCGCGTCGTCGAGGTCGATGCCGGTCAGGTCCAGGCGCAGCGGGTGGATGGTGGTGAACCAGCCGACGGTGCCGGACAGGTCGGCGCCGGCGGCGGCATTGCTGTCGCGGCCGTGCCCTTCGAGGTTGAGCAGCAGCTGGGCCGGGTGGTGGCCGCGGTCGCGGCGCCACGCCGCCACCGCGAGGGCGAGTGCGGTGAGCAGGCCGTGGTCGACGGCGCCGTGGAAGGCGTTGGGCACGGCGGTGAGCAGCGCCTCGGTGACGGAGGTGGGCAGTTCGGTGGCGACGGTGATGACGGTGGCGTTGGTGTCGCGGACCGGATCGAAGGGGCGGTGCCCGAGCGGCGGGTTCGGTCCGTCGAGCGTGGCGCGCCAGAAGTCGAGTTCGGTGCGGCGGGTGGGGGCGGCGTCGCGCAGGGCGTGGGCCCAGCGGCGCACGCTGGTGCCGGTGTGGGGGGGCAGCAGCGCACCACTCGTGGCGCCGTCGGCCGCGGCGGCCGCCCACGCGGCGGCCAGGTCGGGGACGAGGATGCGCCAGGACACCCCGTCGACGGCGAGATGGTGGATGACGATGAGCAGTCGGCCGGCGCCGCTGGTGGCGTCGAACCACACCAGCTGCACCACCCGCCCGCTGTGCGGGTCGAGGCGGTCGGCGGCGGCGTCGAGTTCGGCGGCGGCCAGGGCGAAGAAGTCGTCGCTGTCCGCGGCGCTGGTCACCGGCACCCGGTGGATGACGGTGTCGACGTCGACGCTGCCCGGGGCGGGCACGTGCAGGACGTGTCCGCCGGGGACGTCCGGCACCGCGTGCAGGTGCACGCGCAGCATGTCGTGCCGGTCGAGGACCGCGGTGACGATCGCTCGCAGCGTCGCCGCGTCCAGGCCGGTGGGCAGGCGCAGCAGCAGCGCCTGCGAGTAGCGGCCGATGCTGCCGCCGCGGTCGAGCATCCAGTGCGCGATCGGCGGTAGCGGCATGTCCCCGACCCCACCGCCGGGCAGCTCCGCGAGCGTTTCGGTGGGGGTGGCGGTGCCGACGACGGCGGCGAGCGCGGCGGGGGTCTTGTGTTCGAACACCTCGCGCGGAGTCAGGTCCAGGCCGGCGGCCTTCGCGCGGGAGACCAGCTGGATGGACATGATCGAATCGCCGCCCAGGGCGAAGAACGAATCGTCCACCCCCACCGTCGGCAGACCGAGGACCTGCGCGAACAGTTCCACCAGCACCGTTTCGTGGCCGCGCGCGGGGGCGCGGGAGACGGTGGTGCGGGCGGCGAAGTCGGGGGCGGGCAGCGCGCGCCGGTCGAGTTTGCCGGTTGCGGTGACCGGCAGCGTGTCGAGCACCATCAGGGTGGACGGCAGCATGTACGCGGCGAGTTCCCCGGCGGCATGCTCGAGCACCACGTCGACGTCGAGGTCGTGGCCGGGTTCGGGTACCGCGTAGCCGACGAGCCGGTCGGTACCGGAGGCCGGGTCGGTGTGGACGACGACCACGGCGCGGCCGACACCGGGGGCGCGCAGCAGCGCCGCTTCGATCTCGCCGAGCTCGATGCGGAAACCGCGCAGCTGCACCTGGAAGTCGGCGCGGCCGAGATATTCGATCTCGCCGTCGCGGGTGCGGCGCGCCAGGTCCCCGGTGCGGTAGATCCGGTCGCCGGGGGCGCCGTGCGGGTCGGCGACGAACCGGGTGGCGGTCGGATCGGGGCGGTGCAGGTAGCCGCGGGAGAGCTGGGCGCCGGAGACGTACAGTTCGCCGATCACCCCGGTGGGCACCGGATGCAGCCGGTTGTCGAGGATGTGCAGGCGCAGCGACGGCAACGGTGGGCCGATCAGGCTTGCCGCGGCGGTGGCGGCGAGTTCGCGGGTGATGGTGCGGGCGGTGACGTGCACGGTGGTCTCGGTGATGCCGTACATGTTCACCAGCGTCGGGGCGGTGTCGTCGTGGCGCCGGTACCAGCGGTCGAGCTGCCCGAAGTCGAGGGCTTCCCCACCGAAGATCACCCGGCGCAGCGCCGGCAGGTCGGTGCCGGCGGCGCGGTCGGCGTCGATGAGCTGGTAGAAGGCCGTCGGGGTCTGGTTGAGCACGGTGACCCGTTCGCGGCGCAGCAGTGCCAGGAATTCCTGCGGGTTGCGGGCGGTGTGGTAGTCGACGACGACGAGCCGGCCACCGTGGGCGAGGGCGCCCCACAGTTCCCACACCGAGAAGTCGAAGGCGTAGGAGTGGAACAGTGTCCACACATCGGAGGCGTCGAAACCGAACATCTCGGTGGTGTCGGTGAGCAGGGTGACGACGGTGCGGTGCGGGACCATCACGCCCTTGGGGCGGCCGGTGGAGCCGGAGGTGTAGATGACGTACGCCGCCGCCTCCGGGTGCACGCGTGGCAATCCGTCACCGCCGCTGGGCATCTCGTCGAGGCGGGTGCGCACGGCCGGGTCGTGCAGGTCCACGATCGGCGGGGTGTGCGGGGGCAGAGCGGTGGCGTGGTCGGCGGTGGTGAGCAGGCACACCGGGGCCGCGTCGTCGAACATGTACGCGAGCCGGTCCGGGGGGAACGCCACGTCGATGGGCAGATAGGCGGCGCCGCTGTGCAATACGGCGAGCAGCGCGACGATCAGGTCGGTGCCGCGCGGCAGGGCGACGGCGACGAGCCGGTCGGGTCCGGCGCCGTGCTCGACGAGCAGCCGCGCCAGGCGCTGCACCCGGTCGGTGAGCTCGTCGTAGCGCAGCGTCCCGTCGGGGGCGGTGACCGCGATCGCCGCCGGGTCGAGTCCGGCGCCGCGGGCGTACAGATCGAGCAGCGACGCCGAGTCGGAGCCGAGCACGCTCGCCGAGGCGGAGCCGAGCACGCTCGCCGTGGCCGGGCGCAGCGGCGCCGGGGCGGTGGGACGTTCGTCGTCGGTGAGCAGGTCGACGTCGCCGATGGGGCGGTGCGGGTCGGCGGTGACCGCGTCGAGCAGCCGCACCAGCCGCTGCGCGAAGGAGGCGACGGTGTCGGGATCGAACAGGTCGGTGGCGTAGGTGAACGCCGCGGGCATTCCGTCGCTCTCCCCTGTTCCGGTCGGGTCTGGATCCTGCAGGGTCAGTTGCAGGTCGAACTTGGCGACGGGCAGCTCCGGGTCGAGGGCGTCGACCTCGAGTTCGGGCAGCACCAGGTGGGCCCGTTCGGTGTTGCCGTATTCGAGCACCACCTGGAACAGCGGGGACCGGTCGGTCTCGCGGGCCGGGGCGAGCACGTCGACGAGGGTCTCGAAGGGCAGCTCGGTGTGCCCGAAGGCCGCGAGGTCGATCTCGCGGGTGCGGTGCAGGTGGTCGGTGAACGACAGCGCCCCGTCGACGGGGGTGCGCAACACCACGGTGTTGACGAACATGCCGACCAGGTCGTCGAGGGCGCGGTGGCCGCGACCGGCGACCGGGGAGCCGATGACGATGTCGGATGTGCCGGTCAGGCGGGCCAGCAGCGCCGCGAACGCTGCGTGCACGGCCATGAACACGGTGGTGTCGTGCTCGGCGGCCAGCGCCTCGAGGCGCCGCTGCACGTCGGCGGGCACGGTGAAGCGGTGCAGGGCACCGTGGAAGCTGCGCTGGGTGGGGCGCGGCCGGTCGGTGGGCAGCGGCAGCAGTTCGGGGGCGTCGGCGAGGGTGTCGCGCCAGAACCGCAGCTGCGCGGCGGCGAGGGAGGTCGGGTCGTCCGGGTCGCCGAGCAGCCGGCGCTGCCACAGGGCGTAGTCGGCGTACTGCACCGGCAGCGGCGACCGATCCGGGTCCGTCCCGCCGGTGCGGGCGGTGTAGGCGAGCATCAGGTCGCGGGCCAGCGGCGCCATCGACGAGCCGTCCGCGGCGATGTGGTGCACCACCACCGCCAGGACATGAGCGTGCTCGTCCAGGCGCCACAGCCGTAGCCGCACCGGCACCGCCGCGGCCACGTCGAAACCGGCACCGACGAAGTCGGCGAGGTCGGTGGGCAGGTCGTCGCCGGTGACCGGCCGCGCCGTGAGCGCCGGCAGCACCCGGTCGGTGTCGACGACGACCTGGCGCGGGCCCTGTTCGTCGCCGGGATACCAGGTGCGCAGGCTCTCGTGCCGGTCGAGCACGTCGCGCACCGCTCCGGTCAGTGCCGCGACGTCGAGGCGGCCGGACAGGCGGATGGCGAGCGGAATGTTGTAGGCGGCGGAGGTGGTGTCGAACTGGTTGACGAACCACATGCGTTGCTGGGCCGGGGACAGCGGCAACCGTTCGGGCCGGTCGGCGGCGACCAGCGGCACCCGTCCGTGCCCACCGTGATCGTCGAGGATCCGCGCGGCGAGCGCCCGCACCGTGGGCGCCTCGAACAGGGCACGGACCCCGGCGTCGGTGCCGAGCGCGGCGTTGAGGCGGGCGACGACGCGGGTGGCGATCAGCGAGTTGCCGCCGAGATCGAAGAAGTTGTCGTCGACGGAGACCTGCGGGTGCCCGAGGACCTCGGCGACGATCTCGGCGACGGTTGCCTCGAGGTCGGTGCTCGGGGGACGGTAGTCGCCGCCGAGCCGTGTCAGGTCCGGCACCGGCAGGGCGCGGCGGTCGAGTTTGCCGACCGGGGTCAGCGGCAGCTCATCGAGCACCACCACCGCGGCGGGCACCATGTGACCGGGCAGCCGCGCCGCGGCCCAGGCGCGCAGTGCCCGCGGATCGATCTGCGTGGCGGTGGTGTCGGTGGTGTCGGGCAATATGTAGGACACGAGCACAGTGTCGCCGCTGGGTGCGGGGTGCCCGATGGTATGGGCGAAGACGATCGCGTCGTGGGCGGTGAGCGCGGCGTCGATCTCGCCGAGTTCGATGCGGAAGCCGCGCACCTTGACCTGGAAGTCGGAGCGGCCCAGATATTCGACGGTGCCGTCGTGCCGCCAGCGCACCACATCCCCGGTGCGGTACATGCGTTCGCCGGGGATGCCGTAGGGGTCGGCGACGAACCGGGCGGCGGTGAGGTCGGGGCGGCGATGGTAGCCGCGGGCCACGCCCGGCCCGGCGATGTACAGCTCGCCGGCCACCCCGACGGGGACGGGCCGCAGCCGGTCGTCGAGGACGGTCTGGTGGAAGCCGACGGCGGGGCCGCCGATGGTGACGGTGTGCCCGGGCCGCAGTTGCGGGCTGACGCTGGTCTCGATGGTGGCCTCGGACGGGCCGTAGCCGTTGAACATGCGCCGTCCCGGTGCCCAGCGCGCCACCAGTTCCGGTGGGCAGGCCTCGCCGGCGACGACGAGGACCTCGAGGTCGTCGAGTCCGGTGGGGTCGAGGGAGGCGAGCGCGGTGGGGGTGATGAAGGCGTGGGTGACCTTCTCCTCGCGCAGCAGCCGGGCGAGTTCGTCGCCGCCGTAGATGTCCGGCGGCACGATCACCAGGGTGGCGCCGGCGCAGAACGCCTTGGTGAACTCGAAGATCGACGCGTCGAAGCTCGGCGACGCCAGGTGCGAGACGCGAGCCTGGTGGGTGATGGTGAAGTGGCTGCGCACCTCGGCGTTGAGGTTGGTCATGCCGCGGTGGGTGACCACCACGCCCTTGGGGCGGCCGGTGGAGCCGGAGGTGTAGATCAGGTAGGCCGGGTGGTCGAAGTGCAGCGCGGCGGTGCGGTCGGCGTCGGTGATGGGTGCGTCGCTCGTCGCGGCGATCCGGGCGGCGACGGCAGGATCGTCGAGCACCAGCCACGGCACCTGCACCGGCAGCGCGTCGCGGTGCGCGGCGGTGGTGATGCCGAGGGCGGCAGCGCTGTCGGTGAGCATGTAGCTCACCCGCTCCGGTGGGTAGGCGGGGTCGACGGGCACGAACGCCGCGCCGGTCTTGGTGACCGCCCACACCACCGCGACCGATTCGAGCGAGCGGGTCAGCGCGAGCGCGACGACGGTTTCCGGGCCGATCCGGTGCTCGTCGACGAGCAGCCGCGCCACGCGGGTGGACCAGGCGTCGAGTTCGGCGTAGGTGATCTGCCGGTCGGCGAAGCGCAGGGCGACCGCGTCGGGCAGGATCGCGGCGATCGAGGTGAGCAGTTCCGGCCACAGTTGCGGTGAGACCGGTGGCAGGCCCCGCGCCGGGGCCAGGTCGGCCAGTTCCCGGTCGGTGACGATGTCGATGTTGCCGACCGCGATGTCGGGGGTGTCGGTGATCGCCTCGACGATGCGCACGAACCGGTCGGCGAACGAGGCGACGGTGGCGGCGTCGAACAGGTCGGTGGCGTAGGTGAACGACGCGCGGATGCCGGCGGGGCCGTCGGCGTCGGTGGTCTCGGCGATGGACAGCTGCAGGTCGAACAGCGCCAGCATCGGGTCGAGGTCGATCACCCGCACCGACAGGTCGGGCAGTTCGATCTCGGGGCGTTCGGTGTCCTGGAATTCGAGCAGCACCTGGAACAGCGGGGTGTAGGCGGTCGAGCGGGGCGGGTCGAGGACCTCGACGAGCCGCTCGAAGGGCACCTCGGTGTGCCCGAAGGCGGTCAGGTCGCCGGTGCGGATGCGGTCGAGCAGCGCGGTGAACGGCTCGTCGTCGTCGACGCGGGCGCGCAGCACCACGGTGTTGACGAACATGCCGACCAGGTCGTCGAGGGCCCGGTGGCCGCGCCCGGCGACGGGGGTGCCGACGACGATGTCGTCGCTGCCGGACAGGCGGGCGAGCAGCACCGTCAGTGCGGCGTGCACCAGCATGAACACCGACGCGTCGTGGGCGCGGGCGATGTCGAGCAGCCGGCGGTGCGCGGCGGCGTCGAGGGTGAACGGGATGCGGGCGCCGCGCCGCGACGGCTGCACCGGGCGCGGCCGATCCAAGGGCAGTTCGAGCAGTTCCGGGGCGCCGGCGAGGGCTGCGCGCCAGAACCGGAGCTGTTCGGCGGCCAGGGAGGTCGGGTCGGTGTCGTCACCGAGCACCCGGTGCTGCCAGAGGGTGTAGTCGACGTACTGCACCGGCAGCGGGGTCCACTGTGGGGTCTGCCCGGCGTGGCGGGCGCTGTAGGCGGCGATGACGTCGCGGGCCAGCGGCCCCATGGAGAAACCGTCGGCGGCGATGTGGTGGGCGACGAGCACGAGCACGTGCTCGTCCTCGGCCAGGGCGAGCACCCGGATGCGGGTGGGGATCTCGGTGGCCACATCGAATCCGGCCACGAGGATCGGGGTGAGCTCGCTGTCGAGGTCGGTGCCGTCGTCGACGGTGAGCATCACCAGATCGGGGACGGCGGCGCCGGTGGGCACCACGACCTGCACGGGCCCGTCGTCGGTGAGCGGATAGCGGGTGCGCAGCGATTCGTGCCGGGCGACGACGTCGCCGATGGCGTGCTGCAGCGCCGCCTGATCGAGCCGGCCGCTCAGGCGCAGCGCGACGGCGATGTTGTAGGCCGGGGAGGTGGTGTCGAACTGGTTGATGAACCACATCCGCTGCTGCGCCGGGGACAGCGGGACCGGGTCGGGGCGCGGCCCGGCCACCGGGGCGCCGCGCCCGGCGCCGGTGCGGTCGGGCTGGTCGAGATGCGCGGCGAGATCGGCGACGACCGGATGATCGAAGATCTCCCGGATGCCGAGCTCACCGCCGGTGTCCGCGGCGAGCCGGGCGGCGGCGCGCATCGCGAGCAGGGAGGTGCCGCCGAGGTCGAGGAAGTGGTCGTCGGCGCCGACCCGGTCGACGCCGAGCAGGTCGGCGAAGACGGTGGCGACGAGCTGTTCGGTGGGGGTGCGCGGCGCCCGGTAGCCACCGGCGGCGGTCGGTGCCGGCGGAGCGGGCAGCGCGTTGCGGTCGAGTTTGCCGTTGGGGCCGACCGGCAGCGCGTCGAGGACGACGAGGGCGGCGGGCACCATGTAATCCGGCAGGTGCGCGGCGAGATCGGCGGTGACCGCGGCGGTGTCGATGCTGCGGCCCGGGGTGGGCACGAGATAGCCGGTGAGCCGGTCGTCGGCGCCGTGGTGGACGAGCACCACCGCCTGCCCGATCTCCTCGCGGGCGCGCAACACCTGCTCGATCTCCCCGAGCTCGATGCGCAGACCGCGGATCTTGACCTGGAAGTCGGTGCGCCCCAAGTACATCAGGGCACCGTCGGCGCGGCGGGTGGCCAGATCCCCGGTGCGGTACATCCGCTCCCCCGGCGCCCCGAACGGGTCGGCGACGAACCGGTCGGCGCTCAGGCCCGGGCGGTCGAGATAGCCGCGGGCGAGCTGGATCCCGGCCAGATACAACTCGCCGGCGGCGCCGGCGGGCACCGGATGCAGCCGCGCGTCGAGCACGTAGGCGCGGGTGTTCCACACCGGGCGCCCGATCGGCACCGACCCGGCACCGGTGTCGGTGGTGGTCCAGGCGGTGACGTCCACCGCGGCCTCGGTGGGCCCGTACAGATTGTGCAGGGCGGTGTGCGGCAGCGCCTCCCGCAGCGCGGCGGCGGTCTCGGCGGGCAGCGCCTCCCCCGACGCGAACACGTGCCGCAGCGCGAGCGGCTCCCGGCCGCGGCCGTGCAGGGCGTCGACGAACACCGCGAGCATCGACGGCACGAAATGCGCCACGGTGACCCGCTCCTCGGCGAACAGCCGCAGCAGGTAACCGGGATCGCGGTGCCCGCCGGGGGCGGCGACGGCCAGCCGCGCCCCGACCTGCAGCGGCCAGAAGAACTCCCACACCGACACGTCGAAGGTGGCGGGGGTCTTCTGCACCACCGTGTCGTCGGCGGTCAGCGGATAGGTGTGCTGCATCCAGCGCAACCGGTTGACGATCGCGGCGTGCGGCACCGCCACCCCCTTGGGGCGGCCGGTGGAGCCGGAGGTGAAGATCACGTAGGCGAGATGCGCGCCGGTCGGCTCCGGTCGATCCGCCGAGGTGAGGGCCGCCGGGGATTCGTCGGCGAGGTCGAGGCGGTCGATGCGCAGCACCTCGGCGCCGGTGTCGGGCAGGGCGTCGGCGACATCGCTGGTGGTGAGCACCGCGCGCGGGGCGGCGGTGTCGAGGACGTAGCGCAGCCGCTCGGCGGGATGCTCCGGATCCAGCGGCAGGTAGGCGGCACCGCTCTTGACGATCGCGTACATGCCGACGAGCAGATCCAGCGACCGCGGCGCGGCGAGGGCGATCACCCGGTCCGGTCCGGCGCCGGCGCGCAGCAACCGCCGCGCGAGTCGGTTGGTGACCGCGTCGAATTCGGCGTAGCCGAGGGTGTGGCCGTCGACGGTGACGGCCGGGGCGTGCGGGGTCGCGGCGACCTGCGCGGCGAACAGTTCCCCGAGGGTGGTGGCGGGTCCGGTGTCGGCGGTGGTGGCGTTCCACGTGTCGAGGACGGTGCGGCGTTCGTCGGCGGTGAGCAGCTCCACGTCGCCGACCGGCACCGCCGGATCCGCGGTGACCGTCTCGAGCAGCCCCACGAGGCGCTGCCCGATCGCGGCGGCGGTGGCGGGATCGAACAGGTCGGTGGCGTAGGACAGCGCGCCGCGCAGTGCGTGGGTGCGGCCGTCGCCGTCGGCGACCGCGCCGAGCTGCAGATGCAGGTCGAATTTGGTGGTGTGCGTGTCGATTTCGGCGATGTCGACGTCCAGGCCGGGCAGGGACAGGTGCGCGCCGGTGGTGTCGGAGAAGGCGAGCATCACCTGGAACAGCGGCGAGTAGGCCGCCGAGCGTGCGGGCACCACGGCGTCGACGAGCCGGTCGAACGGCAGGTCGGTGTGCGCGAAGGCCGCCAGGTCGGTGTCGCGCACCGCGGCGAGGAAGTCTGCGAAGGACAGGTCGGCGGGTACGGCGGTGCGCAGCGCGACGGTGTTGACGAACATGCCGACCAGGTCGTCGAGGTGGCGGTGGCTGCGCCCGGCGACGGGGGTGCCGACGACGATGTCGTCGCCGCCGGACAGGCGGGCCAGCAGCACCGCCAGGGCGGCGTGCACGACCATGAACTCGGTGGCGGTGTGGGCGTGGGCGAGCTGCCGGATCCGCCCGTACAGCTCCGGGGCGATCTCGACGTCGACGCTCGCGCCGCGGAAGGACTGCTGCGGTGGGCGCGGCCGGTCGGTGGGCAGCGCCAGCAGGTCGGGGGCGCCGGTGAGGATCTCGCGCCAGTACTCGAGTTGCCGGGCGGCGCGGGAGGTCGGGTCGTCGACGTCGCCGAGCAGATCCGCGAACCACAGGGTGTAGTCGGCGTACTGCAGCGGCAGCGGCGCCCAGTCCGGGGCGGTGCCCGCGGCGCGGGCGGCGTAGGCGGTGACCAGATCCCGGGACAGCGGTGCCAGCGACGCGCCGTCGGCGGCGATGTGGTGCACCACCACGGCGAGCACGTGCTCGTCGCCGGCGACGCGGAACAGCCGCATCCGCAGCGGCGGGTCGACGGTGACGTCGAAACCGGCCGCGACCACCGCCGCGACGTCCGCGTCGAGATCGTCCGTGACCGTGGGGGTCAGATCCAGGGCGAGCGCGTCGACGGGCAGCACCTGCTGGATCGGCCCGGCCGGGGTGGCCGGGTAGACGGTGCGCAGCGTCTCGTGCCGGTCGAGCACATCGCGGGTCGCCGCGACCAGCGCCGCGTGGTCGAGGGCGCCGCGCAGCCGCAGCGCGATCGGGATGTTGTAGGCGGCCGAGGACGGGTCGAGCTGGTCGACGAACCACAGGCGTTGCTGGGCGGCGGAGACCGGGATGCGGTCCGGGCGCGGCAGCACCGGCGCCGGGGCGGGCCGGTCGACGTCGTCACCGGCGGGCAGGTTCGCCGCCAGCGCCCGCACGGTGGGGGCCTCGAACAGCGACCGCACCCCCAGATCGGTGCCGAAGGCGTCGTTGATGCGGGAGATCACCCGGGTGGCGACCAGCGAGTTGCCGCCGAGCTCGAAGAAGCTGTCGTCGGCGCCGACCTCGGCGACGCCGAGCTGGTCGGCGAAGATCGCGGCCAACGCGGTCTCGGTGGGCGACATCGCCGCCGCCCCACCGGCGCCGGCGAAGACCGGTTCGGGCAGTGCCGTGCGGTCGAGTTTGCCGACGGCGGTCAGCGGGATCTCGTCGAGCACCATGATCGCGGCGGGCACCATGTGGGCGGGCAACCGCGCCGCGAGCGCCGCGGACAGCTGCTCCGGGTCGAGGGTGCAGCCGGCATCGGGCAGCACATAGGACACGAGCATCTGTTCCCCGGAGGGCGCGGCGCGGCCCAGGGTGACGGCGAAGGCGACGTCGGGGCGGTCGCTGAGGGCGGCGTCGATCTCGCCGAGTTCGATGCGGAACCCGCGGATCTTGACCTGGAAGTCGGAGCGGCCGAGATATTCGACGGTCACCGAGCGGGCGGGACGGTGCGGGTCGCGGATGCGCCAGCGGGTGACGTCACCGGTGCGGTACATGCGCGAGCCGGGAGGGCCGAAGGGGTCGGCGACGAAACGGGTGGCGGTCAGGCCCGGCCGGTCGTGATAGCCGCGGGTGACGCCCGGCCCGGCGATGTACAGCTCCCCGGCGATCCCGACCGGCACCGGGTGCAACCGGCCGTCGAGGATCAGCTCGTCGATACCGCACACCGGGTGGCCGATGGTGACGGTCTCCCCCGGCACCAGCATGTCGGTGATATTGCAGACGATGGTGGTCTCGGTGGGCCCGTACGCGTTGTACATCCGGCGGCCGGGTGCCCAGCGCGCCACCAGTTCCGGTGGGCACGCCTCGCCCGCGACGGTGACCGCCTCGCATTCGACGCCGGTCGGGTCCACCGACGCCAGCGCGGCCGGGGTGGAGAACAGGTGGGTGACCTGTTCGCGGCGCAGCAGCGCCGCCAGTTCGTCGCCGCCGTAGATGTGGGCGGGCACCACCACGAGGGTCGCGCCGATGGCGAAGGCGGTCATGTACTCGAAGATCGACGCGTCGAAGCTCGGCGAGGAGAAGTGCGAGACCCGGGCCGCCGGGGGTGGGGCCAGGCGGGTGTGCAGGGTCGCCGACAGGTTCGCCAGGCCGCGGTGCGGCACCACCACACCCTTGGGGCGGCCGGTGGAGCCGGAGGTGTAGATCAGGTAGGCGGGATGGTCGAACAGCAGGGTGGCCGGCCGGTCGTCGTCGGTGATCGGCTCATCGCTCGCCTGCGCGATCCGCGCGTCGAGATCCGGATCGAGGACGAGCCAGGGCACCGTGTCGGGCAGCTCGTCGCGGTGCGCGGCGGTGGTCAGGCCCAGGATCGCCCCGGAGTCGGTGAGCATGTACTCGATGCGTTCGGCCGGATACTTCGGGTCGACGGGCACGAAGGCGGCCCCGGACTTGGCGATCGCCCAGATCACCGCCACCGATTCGACGGAGCGGGTGATGCCGACCGCGACGAAGGTCTCCGGTCCGGCGCCGGCGTCGATGAGGACGCGGGCGAGCCGGTTGGACCAGGCGTCGAGTTCGCCGTAGGTCATGCGCCGGTCCTCGCACACCACCGCCTCGGTGTCCGGCACCACCGCGGCGACCGCGCACAGGATCTCCGGCAGGGTCTGCGCGGAGCGGGCCGGGTCGCCGTGCGCCGGGACCAGACCGGCGACCTCGTCGCTGCCGACGAACGGCAGATCCCCGATGGGCAGGTGCGGGTCGGTGAGCACCGCGGTCAGGGCGCGGCCGAGTCGCCGGCCGGTGGTGGTGGCGGTGTGCGCGTCCACCCGGTCGGGCCGGTAGCCGGTGCGGACCTGCAGGGCAGTGCCGGTGGTGTCGATCGTCACGCGTAGCACCGCGTCCGCGGGGGCGGAGGTCGGGTCGTCGAGGGTGAGCACCACCGGGCAGGCGGAGGCGAGGCCGGCGAGCACGGCCGGGTCGACCTCGGCGTGGGCGGCGAGATCGGCGCCGAGGGTGCGCACGCGCCGCACCAGCTCGGCGAAGGGCTCGGCCGGGTCCAGCTCGACGCGTAGCGGCAGCACCCGCCCGTCGCGGGCCACGCCGACGAGGACGTCGTCGTGACCGGTGAGCCGGGCGATGAGAGCCGCCGTGGCGGCGTGCAGTACGGCGGCGACGGTGGTGTCCGGGGCGTCGCCCTCGGTGGTGGCGAAACGCGCGGCGAGCGCCGCGGCCGTGACCGCCAGGCGGTCCTCGACGTCGGCGGGGGTGTCGTCGGCGGGGGCGGTGACGGGGCGGGGCAGTTCGAGGCGTTCGGCGGCGTCGGCGAGCTGCTGCCGCCAGAAACCGGCGTCGGCGGCGGCGCGGCGGCGCTGCTCGCCCAGGGTCACGCTGGCCGGATGGATCACGGCGACCGCGCGGTCGGGGGCGCTGCGCAGGAAATCGTCGAGCAGTTCGACGAACCGGTCGTGGTGGGCACGGAGTTCGTCCTCGTCGTAGCGGTGCGGGTTGCCGCGGAAGTCGAGGAAGGTCCGGGCCGGGTCGCCGCTCTGATAGATGTTGACCAGCAGGTCCTCGACGGGACCGGAGGTCATGATGTGGAACTCGCCGCGGATGTCGCCGAGCACGATCTCCTGCCGGAACAGCATGACGTTGACCATCGGCCCGGCATAGCGGTACGGGTCGCCGGCGGCGCCGGTCTCGCGGCGGATGTCCTCGAGGCTGAATCGCTGGTGGCGCAGCGCCCCGGTGAGTTCGAGCTGCACCCGCCGCACCAGGTCGGTGCGGGTGTCGTCCGGTTCGAGAAAGATGTGCAGCGGCGCGGTGTTGACGAGCATGCCGCCGGAGCGGCGGGCCATGGCGGTGGTGCGGGCGAAGACCGGCAGGTTGATCATCACGTCGTCGCGGCCGGTCATCCGCGCCAGATAGCACGCGAACGCCGCGATGACCGCCGCCGTCGAGGACAGTCCCGGTTCGTCGTCGACCGCGGTCAGCGCGTCGACGAGGTCGTCGGGGAGGGTGTGGCTCGACAGCAGCGACACCGCCGCGGTGGGGGCGTCGCGTTGCGCCAGAGTCGAGCCGTCCTCGAGTCCGGCGACCCGCTCGATCCAGTAGTCGCGGTCGGTGCGGTAGCGCTCGGAGGTGCGGTACTCGCGGTCCCAGTCGTACAGGGCGCGCAGGTCGGCGGCTTTCGACGGTTCCGGCTCGCGGCCGTCGATCTCCGCGGTGTAGAGGGCGGCGATGCGGTTGACCATGGTCATCGCCGCGAATCCGTCGAGGGCGACGTGGTGGATGCGGGCGTACCAGAGGAACCGGTCGTCGGCGACCTGCAGGATCGTCATGTTCACCAGCAGGTCGTTCGCCAGGTCCACCGGGGTGGCGTAGTCGGCGGTCATCCACTCGTGCGCCGCGGCCATCGGGTCGGGTTCGCCGCGGAAGTCGAGCAGCGGGATCCCGTTGCGGTCCTCGACGGTGGGGTCGACGTACTGGACGGGTTCACCGTCGACGTCGACGACCCGCAGATAGGCGGACCGGAACTCGGCACCGGCGCGATATCCGCAGCGACGCAGCAGATCCAGGTCCGGGGCGCCGCGCAGATCCACATACTGCGCGATGCACACGGGTACCTCGGGTGCGAGCTGCTGCGCGAACCAGATGGCCCGTTGCGCGGACGACAGCGGGAAAGCGCCGGCCGGTATCTGCGGACGACGGTGTCGCAGCGACATGTCCCCTCCGAAAGCGATGTTGTTGGCCGTGATCGGCGTGTGTCCCCCGACATCGCGTGCAGGGGCCGACCCCGGTGCCGCTGGGCGTGCGGCGCCGCGATCGGACCCCCGTTCGATCGTGTGATCCCGTGTGACCGGGACCACACAACAAGCTAGACCACCTGTGCGACCGGTACGACCGGATTGCGGCGACGACCGCACCACTACCCGCCGATGCGCCCCGGAGGCCGTGCCCGTGCCGCGACAGGACCGGTACGGAACCGCGAGTGACCTCGGAAATCGTTCCCGTGCAGGGGATCAGTCGCGTTTCGATAACGTTTTCCCGACGGCCGGGAGGAATGCCCTGTTCGTGACCGGAGTGACGAATGAGGTCGGCGTCGAAGCAGGATCGGGCTCGCCGGAAACGCCCCGAAACCGGACAGCTCTCCTTATTCTCGAAGCGGCCGTCACCTTCGTGCCCCCGTGCCGCGACCCGTGCGTGATCGGATCGCGACCGGATCGTCTCGTCCCGCCCGCTCGACCCGATTCGAAGGAGCCCGAGATGTTGCGTCGCCGATCCGCCCCGCTCGTCACCGCCCTGCTCGCCGCAGCCCTGCTCGCGGCCCCCGCCCAGGCCGCCGCCGACACCGCCCCGCCGGGGGTGCCGCTCGATCAGCTGCGCGCGGAGGTCGCCGACTCCCCCGAGACCCTCGCCGCGCTCGAGCGGCTCGTCGCCGACTCCGGCTCGGCGGATCCGTTCGCGCCGCCACCGAAGAACATCCCGCAGCCGTTCTCGTCACCCGCACCGACCGTCGGTCCGGGCTGCGGCGGCGGTTTCGTGCCGTTCGCGATGACCACCGCGTGGGTGCATCCCGGCCCGCACGGTCAGGTGCCGTTCGGGTCGATCGAGGTGATCGTCGAACCCACCGCCGGTGCGCCGGTGACCGCCTCGGACCTGAAATTCGTGTGGATCAACATGGAGAACATCCGGGCCGGGGTCGCCACCCTCGACAACAACGGCGGCGGATTGCAGTCCACAGTGATCGACAGCGGTCCCGGCGCGGTGCTCGGCGCCCTGTTCGGCTCGCTGCAGTACGCCAACGGTGCGTTCTGCCAGGTGATCTACACCATGGGTGGCTTCTTCGCCTGAGCCCGCGCTCCCCGATCGGGGCGGTCAACGCAGCCGTTCGGCGTCGCGGGCCAGATCGAGCAGCTCCGCGCACAGGGCGGTCAGCTCGTCGGCCGCGGCGCCCTCGGCGACCGCGGTGGCGACGTCCTCGGCGGCGCAGCGCGCCCGGAACGCGCGGTCGGCGAGTGCCTCGACCTCGCCGGCGGTGAGCACCACCGAATCCTCGGGCAGTCCGGCGCGGCGGGCGCTGCTGCGCTGCTCGTAGGCGCGTTGCCGACACGACTGGCGGCAGTAGCGGCGTCGCCGCCCGGTGCCGATCTCCGGTACCGGGCGCCCGCACCACAGGCACGTGCTCGCTCGGGTGTCACGTCCGGTCACGAGCGTCACTGTACTGCCCACCTGCACCCCCGGCGGGGCGGCGGGAACCCCGGACGCACGGGCCGGTGCGGGCACCGTGCGCGCGGCGGTGCGGCGAGTCGGTAGACTGGTCCCTCGGCTCCTCGGTGGGCCGCGGGAACGGAATCGGCTCCGCAGACGTTGAGCACAGTGGACGTCGAGCCCGGTGTCGATGCCGCACGGCATCGTCACCCGGGCGGAGCACACAAGGAAGGACACCACCATGGCAGATCGTGTACTGCGAGGCAGCCGACTCGGGGCGGTGAGCTACGAAACCGACCGCGACCACGATCTGGCGCCGCGGCGAATCGCGCGCTACCGCTGCGACAACGGCGAGGAATACGACGTGCCGTTCGCGGACGACGCGGAGATCCCCGGCACCTGGATCTGCAAGAACGGCCTCGAGGGCACCCTGGTCGAGGGCGCCGCACCGGAGCCGAAGAAGGTCAAGCCGCCGCGCACCCACTGGGACATGCTGCTCGAGCGTCGCTCCGTCGAGGAACTCGAGGACCTGCTCAAAGAGCGCCTGGACCTGCTCAAGGCCAAGCGCCGCGGCGCCTGACACCCGCGCCGCCGAACACGTACGTGTGCCGCCCCGGACGATCGTCCGGGGCGGCACACGTCGTTACGGACCCCGCAAGCGCAGCCCGACGGGACGGTGGTTCCGCGAATTCGATTGCGGCCCCGCCACGAATCGATCAATCGTCGATATCGGCCGGACGGTGCGTGCAATCATGATCGCACGCCGATCGATCATGATCGGCACGCCCGATCCACGACCTTCGCGCCGGTGCTCCGGCGGGTCGCTTGCAAGGGGGTGAATGTCCGTGACCGACCGTCACCACACTGCGGCGGACGCGCCGTCGACACAGGCCGCCGCCGATTTGGCCGACCTGCGTGCCGAACTCGACGACATCGACCGGACCCTGCTCGACGGGATCCGCGCCCGCCTCGAGGTGTGCGGACGCGTCGCCGAACTCAAGCAACGCCACGGCCTCGACGTGCTGCAACCCGGCCGCATGGAGGTCGTGCACCGCCGCGCCCAGGACTACGCGCACAGGCACGGCCTGTCCGGCGACTTCGTGCGCTCGCTGTACACCCTGCTCATCGACGAGGCATGCCGGGTCGAGGACCGCATCGTCTCCGGCGGCGCCCCCGCGGACCGGGTCGGCTCCGGTCGCCGCGGCGACGGCACGAACTGAGGCCCGTCGTGTCCGCGCCCCGACCGATCCGCACGGTGTTGATCGACAACTACGACTCGTTCACCTACAACCTCTACGACCTGATCACCCGCGTCAACGGCATCCCGCCGCGGGTGCTCACCAACGATCGCAGCTGGGACGAGCTCGTCGCCGAACCGTTCGACAACATCGTCATCTCCCCCGGCCCGGGCCGACCCGACCGGGCCAGGGACTTCGGGATCAGCGCCCGCGCCCTCACCGACGCCGAAGTGCCGCTGCTCGGGGTGTGCCTGGGCCATCAAGGGCTGTGCCAGCTGTTCGGCAGCGCCGTGATCACCGCCCCCGAACCGGTGCACGGCCGCACCAGCCCGATCCTGCACGACGGCACCGGCCTGTTCGCCGGGCTGCCGTCGCCCTTCGAGGCGGTGCGCTACCACTCGCTGATCGCCGACCCCGTCCCCGACGAGCTCGTCGCCACCGCCCACACCCCGGACGGGTTGCTCATGGCCGTCGCGCACCGGCACCGGCCGCTGTGGGGGGTGCAGTTCCATCCCGAATCGATCGGCACCGCCCACGGCGCGCAACTGCTCGCCAACTTCCGCGACGCCACCCCGCCGCGCAGCCCGATCACCGTCACCGCCCCCGTCGATCCGGAACCGGTACCCGAACCGGCTCCGCGCTATCTGCTGGCCAGCCGCCGGCTGCCGCTGCACCCCGACCCGTCCGCGGTGTACGAGGCGCTCTTCGCCGCCGGCCCGCACGGCTTCTGGCTCGACGGCAGCGCCGCGCTGGAGCCGCAGTCGCGGTTCACCGTCCTCGGCAACGGCGCCGGACCCCGCGCCGACTACCTGACCTACCGGGTCGGGGAGGGCATCGTGCGCGAACACCGCGCCGACGGCACCGTCGAGGAACACCGCCGCCCCGTCTTCGACCATCTCACCGCCCGCCTCGCGGAGCGCCGCGCCGCCGCCCGCGACGACCTGCCGTTCGGGTTCGCGCTCGGCTACGTCGGGTATCTCGGCTACGAACTCAAGGCCGACGCCGGCGCGCAACTCGTGCACACCTCCCCCTACGCCGACGCCGCGCTGGTCTTCGCCGACCGGGCGGTGATCGTCGACCACGACGACCGCTGCTGCTATCTGCTCGCCCTGACCGAGGACACCGACGATCCCGAGACCCTTGCCTGGTTCGACGCGACCGCCGCGATCCTGTCGGCGCTGCCCGAACCGGTGACCGACGAGCAGATCCCGGTGCCGCTGATCGGCGCGGACGGTGGCCCGCAACTGCGGCTGCGGCACTCCCCGCAGCGCTATCTCGATCTGATCGCCCAGTGCCAGAACGAGATCCGCAGCGGCGAGACCTACGAGGTGTGTCTGACGAACACCGTCACCGTCGACGGCGGCATCGACCCGCTGAGCACCTATCGGGCGTTGCGCCGCATCAGCCCCACCCCCTACAGTGCGCTGCTCGACTTCCCCGAGGTCGCGGTGCTCAGCGCCTCCCCGGAACGGTTCCTGCGGATCGACGCCGACGGCACCGTCGAATCGAAACCGATCAAGGGCACCCGCCCACGTGGCCGGACCCCCGGCGAGGACGCCGCGTTGCGGGACGAACTGTGGGCCAGCAAAAAGGACCGCTCCGAGAACCTGATGATCGTCGATCTGGTGCGCAACGACCTGTCGCGGGTGTGCGTGCCCGGCTCGGTGCACGTGCCGGCACTGTTCGCGGTGGAAACCTATGCGGCGGTGCATCAGCTGGTGTCCACGGTGCGCGGCACGCTGCGTCCGGACGTCTCGGCGGTGGACTGTGTGCGCGCCGCCTTCCCCGGCGGATCGATGACCGGTGCCCCGAAGCTGCGCACCATGGAGATCATCGACAAGCTCGAGGACGGCCCCCGCGGGGTGTACTCCGGGGCCATCGGATATCTGTCGCCGACCGGCGCCGCCGACCTGTCGGTGGTCATCCGCACCCTCGTCGCCACCGCCCACGAGGTCACCTTCGGGATCGGGGGGGCGATCGTGGCGCTGTCCGATCCGGACGACGAACTCGACGAGACCCTCGTCAAATCCGTGGTGATGCGCCGCTGCCTCGCCGCGGCCCGCGACACCACCCCGACCAACGGGACCGATGCGGTCGGCTCCGCGGACCCGGACGATCTCGTCGACGGGCCACCGGTGCTGCCGGGGCGGGCCGGGCCGTGACCACGCCCGGCCGGGTGATCGTCGCCGGCGGATGCGGCGCCGTCGGCGCCTTGCTCACCGCGGCGTTGCGCGAGGCCGGCCGTCAGGTGCTCGTCGTCGACCCGGCCGCCGCCCCGGCTGCACCCGGGATGCTGCGCGCCGATCTGACCGCCCCCGACACCCGCCTCGCCGCGGCACTCGACGGCGCCGACATCGTGGTCCTCGCCGTCCCCGACGTCGTCGCCGGTGCCGCCCTGCCGGTGCTCGCGCGGCTGCTGCCCCCGCACACCCTGCTGGTGGAGACCCTGTCGGTGAAGACCCCGATCGCCGCGGCGCTGCACACCTACCGGCCCGGCGCCCCCACGCTCGGCATCAACCCGATGTTCGCCCCCGATCTCGGATTGCCCGGCCGGCCCGTGGTGGCGGTGCGTCACCACGACGCACCGGTCGTGACCGAGTTCGTCGCGGCGCTGCGCGACTGGGGTGCCACCGTGGTCGAGACCACCGCCGACGAACACGACCGGATCACCGCCGCCGTGCAGGTGCTCACCCACGCCGCGATCCTCGCGTTCGGTATCGCCCTCGACCGGCTCGACGTGCCGGATGCCGCCGCGCGGGTCGCCGCGCCCCCGCACACCGTGCTGCGCGCGCTGCTCGCCCGCGTCTCCGGTGGCACCGCCGAGGTCTACCACGACATCCAGCTCACCAACCCGTACGCCGCCACCGCCCGCCGCGCCCTCGCCGGCGCGGTCGCCGATCTCGACGCCGCCACCGACGCCCTGCCCGACTTCGCGGCGCTGCTCGACCGGGCCCGCGCCGCGCTCGGCGACGGGCAACCGGCCGCCACGCAGCTGTGCGGGCAGCTGTTCGCGGCACTGCCCCGCGATCCGGGCGCGGTCGGCGGTCCGAGCGAGGAAAGGAGCCGGACATGAACGAATCCGACATCCCCGGCCCGCAGCTGCGCGCGCCGGAACTCCCGCAGTACGACCCGTCCGATCCGGCGGAGAGCGCGGTGATCGCCGGGCTGACCCGCTCGTGGCCGCGCCGCGCCGCCGTCAAGAAACCCGAGGTCGACCTCGACGCGCTGTTCGAGGCGGACCGCGCCGACTATCCCGAGCAGATGCTGCCCTTCGCCGAGCATCCGCGTTATCTCGCGCTCGACGAACAACAACAGGCGCGGCTGCGGGCCTGGGCGTGGATCGCCTACAACAAGAGCGTCGTCGACATCGAACAGCACGTCGTCAACCCCGGCTTCGCGTTGATCACCGAGGACGCCTTCGGTATCGGCCCGTCCGACACGGTGGTCACCGGGGTGCTCCAGGCGATGGTCGACGAGCAGTACCACACCCTCATGCACCAGCAGGCCAACGTGCTCACCCGCCGCCGCCGCGGCTGGGCGCTGAAGGAGTCGGTGCTGCCGCCGTGCCCGACCGTGCGCGAGCATCGCGCCGCGGTCGCGCACGCCGAGACCCCGCGGGACGCGGCGCTGGTGCAGCTGGCGTTCACCACCGTCGCAGAGACTTCGATCAGCGCCTATCTGGCGTTGCTCACCACCGACCCGGAGCTGCAACCGGTCAACCGCGCGACGGTGGCGGTGCACCGCCGCGACGAGCTGTGCCACGCCTCCCTCGCGGGTGGGCTGCTCACTGCGGTGCTCACCGAACTCGACGACACCGATCGGGTGCGGCTGCTCGACGCGCTTGGTACCGCGGTCGCGGCGTTCACCGGCGCCGACACCTCCACCTGGGCGGCGATCATCGCGCGCGAGAACATCCCCGGCGGCGACGAGTTGGTCGCCGACACCATCGCCGTGACCGAGGGCCGGCCGGTGGTGCAGGACTGCAGCGCCATCCGCCGGCTGTGCGCGGGACTGGGGCTCGGGGAGGAACTCGACGCCCGCTGGCCGTGGCCGCGCAGCGCCTAGCGCCGTGGCCGCACAGCGCCTAGCGCCTCGGCCGCGCAGCGCCTAGCGCCGTGGCCGCACAGCGCCTAGCGCCTCGGCCGCACAGCGCCTGGTATCCCGGCCGCGCGGGCCGAGTCAGCGACCCAGCAGTGCCCGCAACCGCGCGAGACGACTGCGCAGCCCCCACACGGTGACCCGCACGAGGGCCTCCTGCACGATGTTGCCGTTCATCTTCGACTCGCCGATTTCCCGTTCGGTGAACGTGATGGGCACCTCGGCGACGGTGAATCCGGCCTGCAGGGTGCGCCACGCCAGATCGACCTGGAAGCAGTAGCCGTGCGAGGCGATCGCGTCGAGGTCGAGCTTCTCGAGCACCTCACGGCGGTAGGCACGGTAGCCGCCGGTGATGTCCTGGATCGACACCCCCAGCGCGAGACGCGAGTAGATGTTGCCGCCGCGGGAGAGCACCTCGCGGTGCCACGGCCAGTTCACCACCGTGCCGCCGGGCACGTAACGGGAGCCGAGCACCAGATCAGCGCCGGCGTCGACCTTCTCCAGCAGCAGGTGCAACTGCTCGGGGGCGTGGCTGCCGTCGGCGTCCATCTCCACGAGCACCGTGTAGCCGTGCTCGAGCCCCCACCGGAAACCGGCGATGTAGGCGGCACCGAGACCGTTCTTCTCGGTGCGGTGCAGCACCGCGATGCGCTCGTCGGCGGCGGCGAGGTCGTCGGCGAGGTCACCGGTGCCGTCGGGACTGCCGTCGTCGACGACGAGGACATGGGTGTGCGGCAGCGCAGCGTGCAGCCGCGTGATGATCCGACCGAGGTTCTCCCGCTCGTTGTAGGTCGGAATGATCACCAGGGTGCGGGCGCTGGGTGCGCTGTCGTTCCCGGCCGGCGTCGCCGCTGCCATCAGAGGTCCTCCTTGTCGAACCGGCCACCGGCCGGTGCTCCTGCTGCGCCGGTGCTGGTGCGAGCTGCCGCACCGGCCTTCTCCCGCCGTCCTCGCACCAGGACGAAACCGGCGGCGGCCACGGCCGCGGCGCAGAGCACAAGCTCCGGCGCCACTCCGAGCCGACTAGCCAGCGTAACGTCTGCGCGCACGGGCACCTGCGCCACCAGGGCATCGGGCACGAACAACGGTGTGCTCTGCTGCACCCGACCGGCCGGATCGACGATCGCGCTGACCCCGCTGGTCGCCGCGACGATCACGGCCCGGCCGTGCTCGACGGCCCGCACTCGCGACATCGCCAGCTGCTGATAGGTCATCTCGGTGTCGCCGAAGGTGGCGTTGTTCGTCGGCACCGCCAGCAACTGGGCGCCGGCGTCGATCGAGTCGCGGAACGCCCGGTCGAAGGCCACCTCGTAGCAGGTCGCCACCCCGATGTCGATGCCGCCGGCGGTGACCATGCCGTCGCCGTCGCCGGGCACGAAATGGCCGGCGCGGTCGGCGTACTCGGAGAACAACCGGAAGAACGACCGCCACGGCAGGTACTCGCCGAACGGCTGGATGATCTTCTTGTCGTGCCGCTCCCCCGGACCGGTCTGCGCGTCCCACACGATCACCGAATTGGTGGTGGTCCGGTCGTCGTTGACGAGCACCGCCCCGACGAGGATCGGCGCGTCGATCGCGGCGGACGCGGCGGAGATGTCGCGTGCGGCATCGGCGTTGCGCAGCGGGTCGATATCGGAGGCGTTCTCCGGCCAGATTACCACATCCGGGGCCGGGGCCCGTCCGGCGGCGACGTCCTCGGCGAGGACGAGGGTGCGGGCGACATGATTGTCGAGCACCGCCTTGCGTTGGGCGTTGAAGTCCAGGCCCAGGCGCGGCACACTGCCCTGGATCGCCGCGACCGTCACCGTCGACGACTCGTCGGTGGCGGTGCGCACCAGCGGCCACGCCGCCGCGGCGAGCAGCGGACCGAGCAGCGTCACCGCGACCGGCACCGTCCAGGCCCGCACGGGGCGGGGACGGCGGGAGGCGGTCAGGGCGAGGGCGGCGAGCCCGGCGCCGGTCGCGGCCACGGCGAACGACACCAGCGGGGCGCCGCCGACGACGGCGAGGGAGACGAACCCACCGTCGGGCTGGCCGAACGCCAGCCGACCCCACGGGAACCCACCGAACGGCACGCTCGAGCGCAACCATTCGGTCAGGCTCCACGCCGCCGCGATCCACAACGGCGCGACCGGCAACGACCGCAGGTGCACCACCAGCGCCCCGAACAGGCCGACGAAGACCGCCTCGGCGGCGGCGAGCGCCAACCACGGCAACGGACCGACATAGACGCCGATCCAGGGCAGCAGCGGCACCAGGAAACCGAGGCCGGCGAGATAGCCGTAGCCGAACCCGGCGCGTCGCCGCATCGGTACTGCAGTCGATACACCGACCAGGAGCGCGATCCCGACGGGGGCGAGGAACCACAGCGGCCGCGGCGGGAACGACGCGAACAGCAACACTCCCGCGACGACGGCCAGCAGCGCGCGCAGCGCGACGACACGCACCGCCCGCACGGTGACCGTCGCGAAGGGCCGGCCGGTCACCGCGCGTACACGACCCGGCCGCGGTGCACACTGCGCACCAGCACCGGATCGGCGGTGCCCGGGGCGAGATCCGGCAGCGGCGCCACCCGCGACCGCGGATCCGTCGACCACCGCTGCACCGAATCCTTCGGAGCGCTGACCACCAACTCCCCGACCTCCCAGATCGCATACGACGCCGGCGCCCCCGGATCGAGGGTGCCGGCCAGACCGTCACGCACCCCACCAGCGCGCCACGCCCCGCGGGTCGCAGCGGCGAACGCCGCCCGCGGCGAGATCCCGCTGCCCTCGGTGCGGTGGTGCACCGCCGCCCGCAGCATCGGCCACGGCCGCGGCGCCGTCACCGGCGCATCCGAGCCGAACGCCAACGCCAGCCCGGTCGCTGCCAGCGGCGCGAACGCGTTCAACGCCGCGGCGCGGTCGGCGCCGAGCCGCTGCGCGTACATCCCGTCCGCCCCGCCCCACAAGGCGTCGAAGCTCGGCTGCATGCTCGCGATCACCCCGTACCGCGACAACACCTCCGCCTGCGCGACCGTCAACGACTCGACGTGCTCGAGCCGATGCCCGCGCGCGGCGAGCACCGGTCCCCCGACCTCCGCGGCGACCGCCTCGAAGGCCGCGACCGCGGCGGTGGTCGCCGCGTCACCGATGACGTGGAAACCGGCCTGAATGCCCGCCGAGGTGCACGCGCGCACGTGCGCGGTCAGCTCGTCCTCGGTCAGATAGCGGGTGCCGCAGCAGTCCGGCAGATCGTCGTACGGGCGGGCCAGCGCGGCGGTGTGCGAACCGATCGACCCGTCGACGAACAGATCCCCGCCCAGGGCATCGGCGCCGGTCTCGGCGAGCAGCTCCGCGGCTTCCTCGCCGGTGCGCACCGCCTGACCCCAGTAGCCGCGCACCTGCACCGGATGGTCGGTGCCGAGCAGTTCGGTGAAGTCGTCGAGCCCGGAGATGTCGGGGCCGGCGCATTCGTGCACCGCGACGTAACCGTGCGCGGCGAAATCGTCGAGGGCCGCCAGGCGGGCGCGGGCACGCTGCGCGGCGGTCAGCCCGCGGCGGGCGGCGCCGCGCACCGCATGATGCGCCGCGGCGGTCAGCGGCTGCTGCGGATCGAAGCCGGCCAGCTCGTCGAGGGGTTCGGCGACGGCCCGCAACGCGCTCGACGCCGCCGCCGAATGCGCATCGATCCGGCCGAGATAGACGAGCCGGGCCGGGGCGGCGGCATCGAGGTCGGCGGTGGTCGGTGGCGTCGGGTCGGGCCAGCGGGTCTCGTCCCAGCCGTGCCCCCAGATCACCGCGTCGTCGTGCGCATCGGCGTGCGCGCGGACCCGGCGCAATGCGTCGTCGCGGTCGACGGCATCGGTCAGATCCAGCCCGGTCAACGCCAGGCCGTGGCTGGTGGTGTGCACGTGGGTGTCGACGAAACCGGGGGCGACGAACGCGCCGTGCAGGTCGACGATCTCGGCGTCCGGGTGCAGGGCGCGGCCGGGCCGGTCCTGCCCGACCCACACGACCGTGCCGTCGGTGACGGCCATCGCGGTGGCATCGGGGGCGCTGGCGCTGTAGATGCGGCCGCCGACGAGAAGCTGGGTGTGCGGTGCAGGGCTCACGAGTGCCCAGTCTGCCCGTTACCGCTCCTCGCGGCGGCGCGGGGTCTCCACGATCTCCCCTTCGAGCACGGTGCCACGGTCGTCGACCTGCTCGGTCACGGCCGCACCACCGGTCAGGTGCGGGGCACCACCGACGACACTGTGATCGACGACCTGCCCGTCGACCACCACCAGCCGCTGCGCGGAGAACCCGGTGACGCGGGCCCGCCGCGCGACCAGCGTGCGCACCGCCGGACGCAGCGCGGCGCGGGACGGCAGCAACAGCAGCACCCCGAGCACGGTGCTGACGATGCCGGGAATCAGCACCAGGGCCGCGCCGGCGCCGACGAGCGCGCCGTCGGTGAGCACCCGCTCCGGGGAATTCGCGTGCGGCGCCCGGCCACCGCGCAGCTCACCGAGGTTGCGCAGCGCGCGGCGACCCAGGGCGGCGAGCACGAGATAACCGGCGGCGCTGACACCGAGGAAGATCAACACGGTGGCCAGGGCTCCGAGGGTGGAGCCGAGCCAGGCCAGCACCGCGATCTCCGCCACGACGTAGAGCACGAACAACAACGGGTACACGGCGGGACTTCCTTCCGTCGGCGGTTTCTGTCCGGTCAACGAACGGGCCACCGGTTTTGCTCCCGCACCCGACCCGCGGATGCGGCGCGTGATCGAATGGCCGCCATGACTGCAGGTGACTGGGCGTTGCTGATGACCGCCGCGACAGCCGCCGGCTGGGTGGACGCGGTGGTCGGCGGCGGCGGGCTGATCCTGCTGCCCGCCCTGTTCCTCGTCGCCCCGCAATTGACGCCACAGGCGGCGCTGGCGACGAACAAGCTCACCGCGATCTGCGGGACCGGCGCGGCGGTGCTGACCTTCGCGCGGCGCATCCCGCTGCGCTGGTCGCTGCTCGGCCCCGCCGCCCTGGTCGCCGCGCTGGCCGCGGCGGCGGGGGCGGCGGCGGTCTCGCTCATCGACCGGGAGGTGTTCATCCCGATCGTGATGGTCGTGCTCGTCGCGGTGGCGGTGTTCGTCACCGCCCGCCCGAAACTCGGCACCGGCAACACCCGCCGCCCGTCCACGCTGCGGCTGGCCACCGTCGTGGTCACGGCCGCGGCGGTGATCGGCTTCTACGACGGGATCCTCGGGCCCGGCACCGGCACCTTCTTCATCATCGTGTTCGCGGCGATGCTCGGCAGCGAGTTCGTCACCTCGGCGGCGATGGCGAAGGTGCTCAACTTCGGCTCGAATCTCGGGGCGCTGGTCCTGTTCGCCGTCGGCGGGCACGTGTGGTGGGCGCTCGGGGCGGCGCTGGCGGTGTGCAATGTCGCCGGCTCGGTGCTCGGCTCCCGGATGGCGCTCGCCCGCGGCGCCGGGTTCGTGCGGGTGGTGTTGCTGGTCGTGGTGATCGCCATGGTGATCCGGCTCGGCATCGAACAGTTCGGCTGAACCACCCCGCGGGGCTCGGTGCGGCGACCCCGATGCCGCACATCCCGGCGTTACCGTGGGCGGGTGAATGCGGTGGACGACAATTTCCTGGCCCTGCCGTTGCACGCGGCCGCCGACGCGGGCCTGACGGTCGCGCGGGCGGCGGGCGCGAGTCACGCCGATGTGCGGGTGCATCGGATCCGGACCGGGACGAGCACCCTGCGCGACGGCGCCCTGCAGGCGGCGGTGGACGACAGCGACTGCGGGGTGGCGGTGCGGGTGCTGCTCGACGGCACCTGGGGATTCGCGTCGCATCCGGTGCCCGGCCCGGACGGCGCCGCCGACGCCGCGGCCCGCGCCGTCGCGGTCGCCCGCACCCTGCGCGCGTTGAACCGGGATCCGGTGCAGTGGGCCGACGAAGCGGTCCACCGGGACGCGGTGTGGGTCTCGCCGTACGAGATCGACCCGTTCACCGTCCCCGCCGCCGAGCGCATCGCGGTGCTCGAGGACCGTTCGCGGCGACTGCAGGACGCCGACGGCGTCGACCACGTCGCCGCGAATCTGACGCTGGTCAAGGAACAGACCTTCTACGCCGATCTCGCCGGGTCGACGATCACCCAGCAGCGGGTGCGGATCCACTCCGACCTCGACGCGACCCGCGTCGACCGTGAGGCCGGCACCTTCGAGTCGATGCGCACCCTGGCCCCGCCGGCCAGCCGCGGCTGGGAGTATGTGGCCTCGGACCGGTGGTGGGACTGGAGCCGTGAGCTCGCCGAACTGCCCGAGCAGCTCGCGGAGAAGGCGCAGGCCCCGTCGGTGATCCCGGGCCGCACCGATCTGGTGATCGACCCGACGAATCTGTGGCTGACGATCCACGAATCGGTCGGGCACGCCACCGAATACGACCGCGCCATCGGCTACGAGGCCGCCTACGCCGGCACCTCCTTCGCCACCCCCGACCTGCTCGGCAGCCTGCGCTACGGCAGCGACGTCATGCACGTCACCGCCGACCGCACCGAACCGCACGGCATGGCCACCGTCGGCTACGACGACGACGGGGTCGCCGCCCAGTCCTGGGATCTCGTGAAGGACGGGGTGCTCGTCGGCTACCAACTCGACCGGGCGTTCGCCCCGAAGCTCGGGGTGGCCCGCTCGAACGGCTGCGCCTACGCCGATTCGGCGCATCACGTGCCGATCCAGCGGATGGCGAACGTGTCGCTGCGACCCGATCCGAGCGTCGATCGCAGCACCGCCGATCTGATCGCCGGGGTCGACGACGGGCTGTACATCGTCGGCGATCGCAGTTGGTCGATCGACATGCAGCGGCACAATTTCCAGTTCACCGGTCAGCGGTTCTACCGGATCCGCGGCGGCCGGCTCGCCGGGCAGGTCCGCGATGTGGCCTATCAGGCGTCGACCACCGAGTTCTGGGGTGCCCTCGAGGCGGTCGGCGGCGCGTCGACCTGGCAGCTCGGCGGCGCGATGAACTGCGGCAAGGCGCAACCCGGGCAGGTCGCGTCCGTCTCGCACGGCTGCCCGTCGGTGCTGGTGCGCGGCGTGAACGTGCTCAACACGGTGCAGGAAGGTGGCCGATGATCCCCGGAGACCGACTCGTCGAAACCGCCCTGGCGACCTCCCCTGCCGACGAGACCATCGTGATGGTCACCGACAGTGCCGAGGCGTCGCTGCGGTGGGCCGGCAGTTCGATGACCACCAACGGCTCCGCCCGTGCCCGCGGCGCCACGATCCTCGCGATCCGCCGCACCCCCGACGGCGCACACTGTGGGGTGGTCAGCGCCCCGATCGTCGACGCCGACGACATCGGCGCGGTGGTTGCCGCGGCGTGGGCGGCCGCGCAGCAGGCCCCGGCGGCCCCGGATGCGATGCCGTTGATCGACGGCGACGACACCGACCCGCAGTGGGGCGACGAGGCCGTCGGCACCGACGTCGAGGTCTTCGCCCCGCTCCTCGACGGGCTCGCCGCCGGCTTCGACGACACCGACGCCCTCTACGGATTCGCCCACCACCAATCCACGACGATGTGGCTGGGCACCTCCACGGGGGTGCGGCGCCGCTGGGTGCAACGCGACGGGTCGCTCGAGATCAACGGCAAACGCGGCGGCCTGGCCGGGGCGAGCGCCTGGGTCGGCGCCGGCACCGTCGACTTCACCGACATCGCGATGGATCCGCTGCGTGCCGAACTGGCGCGGCGGCTGGACTGGGCCGGTACCCGCGTCGACCTGCCCGCCGGACGGTACGAGACGCTGCTGCCACCCTCGGTGGTCGCGGACCTGATGATCCCGCTGCTGTGGTCCCTGGACGGGCGCGGCGCCGAGGAAGGCCGGTCGGTGTGGGCGGGGCCCGGCGGAACCCGCCTCGGCGAGCAGATCGCCGCGCTGCCGGTGACGTTGACGTCCGATCCGGCCGCCCCGGGGCTCGGTTATGCGCCGTTCGTGGTCGCCACCGCCTCCACCGACAGCGTCTCGGTGTTCGACACCGGGATGAGCGCCTCGCGGGTCGACTGGCTCCGCGACGGCGCCCTGCACGCGCTGGCGTATCCGCGGGCCGCAGCCGCCGAATTCGGGGCCACCCCCACGGCGCCGGGTGAGAATCTGCTGCTCACCGGTGGCAGCACTGCCGATGTGGACGACATGATCGCCCGCACCGAACGCGGTCTGCTGCTGACCACCGTGTGGTACCTGCGGGAGGTCGATCCGGCGGTGCTGTTGCTGACCGGCCTGACCCGCGACGGGGTGTATCTCGTCGAGGACGGGCAGGTGCGGGCGGCGGTGAACAACTTCCGGTTCAACGAATCCCCGGTCGATCTGCTCGGCCGCGCCACCGAGATCGGCGCCACCGAACGCACCCTGCCGCGGGAGTGGAAGGACTGGTTCACCCGCACCGCGATGCCGCCGGTGCGCATCCCCGACTTCCACATGTCCTCGGTCAGCGCCGCCCACTGACCTCCGGTCCGGTCGGTGACGTCCATCGATCGGACCGGTAGGGGCTCAGAGCAGGTCGGTGAGTTCCTTGCCGATCTCCTCGGGGGTGACCGTCGGCTCGAAGCGGCGCACCACCGCGCCCTGCGGGTCGACGAGGAACTTGGTGAAGTTCCACTTCACCTCGTCGGTGCCGATCGCCTCGGGGCGGGTCTTGCTCACGTGCTCGAACAGGAAGCCGTGCTGCGGCCCGAAATCACCGGGAGCCTCGGCGCGCAGGTGCCGGTAGAGCGGGTGCGCATCGTCGCCGTTGACATCGACCTTCGCGAACACCGGGAAGGTGACGTCGAAGTTCACGCGGCAGAACTCCTGGATCTCGCTGTCACTACCCGGTTCCTGACCACCGAACTGGTTGCACGGGAACGCGAGGATCTGCAGGCCGCGCTCGCCCAGCTCGCGGTGCAGCGCCTCGAGGGCCTCGTACTGCGGGGTCAAGCCGCACTTGCTGGCGACGTTGACGATCAGCAGATGCCGGCCGGCGAAGCGGGCGAGATCCTCGCTGCCGCCGTCGGCGGTGGCCACGGTGTACTCGTGCACGGACATGCGCTCTCCTGAACTGGGTTCGATCGGCTCGGCCCCGCAGGTGAGGCCGAGATCACCACGGACCCTACGGGATCGGACGACCCGGGCGGGGCTGCTGGTGCGGGGTCAGTCCAGGTCGCGGACGTGCCGGGCGGGGCTGCCCAGATGCAGCGTGTGTGGGGCACAGTCCTTCGTCACCAGCGAGTTCGCGCCGATCACCACACCGGCGCCGATGCTCACGCCCGGCATGATCACCGCACCGGAGCCGATCCACGCGCCGTCGCCGATGGTCACCGGCTCCCCCGTCAGCGTCGACGCGCGCTGTTCGGCGGTGCCCATGCGGTGGCTGCTGGTGAGCACCCGCACGTGGTCGCCGAGGAACACCCGCTGCCCGAGGGTTATGTCGGCGACCGTGTCGAAATAGCAGCCGTGGTTGACGAACGAGCCCGCGCCGAGGGTGAGCCGGCCGAGGCCCTGCACCACCACGCCGGTGTGGATCAGGCTCGGCGGTGCGGCGTCGACACCGGCGCGGCGCAACCACTTCCAGCGACTCGAACCGGAGATCAGCGGGTTGCTCGCGAGCGCCACCGCGATCGCCTGGGACCGGTAGGTGTGAGAGCGCGCCACGACGTCTACCGGCCTGCCGTGTCGTCGGCGGGATCGAGCGCACACGCCAACCCGACGGTGCCGGTGCGGCCACGACGCACCACGCTCGCGCCGACGATGATCCGGCCGAGCAGCCCGTACTTGCGGGCGATCACCGACCGGGCGTGCGCCGAGCCGTCGGCTTCGAGCACCTCCCCGGTGCCGGGCACCGCCGCCGACTTCGGGTTGCCGCGCGCGTCGCAGATCGCCAGGGACACCCGCGGATCGCGGCGCAGTCGCCGCACCTTGTAGGCGTCGGCGACCGTCCACACCAGCAGCCGGTTCCCGTCGGGCGCCGCCCACACCGGGGTGTCCACCGCGCTGCCGTCCTTGCGGTAGGTGGTCAGCAGCACGAACTTGGCGGCGGCGAGGTCCGCGAAGGTGGGGGTCGTCGACTCGGGCATGGCCACCACCCTACAAACCGCACGGTCTCACGGCACCGCTCGTCCCGCCGGCGCCGCGTTCTACGCTGGCGGTCATGGCCGATACCGCTGTCGACGTGCACCTGCCCGCCGGGCATCTGACCTCCGCGCAGGTACAGCTGCTCGCCGAACTCGCCCACACCCACGGCGGCGGCGAACTGCATCTGACCGCCCACGCCCAGCTGCAGGTGCGGGGTGACCACGCCGCGATCAGCGCGGCGCTCACCGCCGCCGGTCTCACCGTCGACGTGCCCACCCGCGCACGGCTTCTCGTCTCCCCGCTCAGCGGCCGCATCGGCGGACACCACGACCTGCGCGAACTCACCGCCGCGGTGCTTGCGCGCCTCGACGAGCGGCCGGTGCCGGCCGGCACCGTCCTCGGGCTCGACGACGGCACCGGCGACATCGTCGCCCTCGCCCCCACCGTCGCGGTCCTCGCCCGCCCCGACGGCCGCTTCGCGGTGATCCGCGACGGCGCCGACACCGGGGTGCGCGTCGACCCGCAGGACGCCGCAGAGGCGCTGCTCACCCCACCGACCGACCCCACCGGGGATCCGGAACCAGTGCCCGAGCAACCGCGGCCACCGATCGGCTGGCTCGACCAGCCCGACGGGGCCGTCACCCTCGCCGGCGGGCTGCCCAGCGGGATCCTCCCCGCGCGCCTGGCGGAATTCCTGGCCGCCGTCGAACGTCCGGTGATCGTCACCCCGTGGCGGTCGGTGCTGCTGTGCGATCTCGACGAGTGGACCGCCGAACAGGTGGTGCGGGTGCTCGCCCCCATGGGGTTGATCTTCGACGCCGACTCCCCGCACCTGCACTGAGCCGCCGCTGACCTGCACGAACGGGCGGACTTCGCGAACCGGGCCGTCGCCCCCGATCCGGCCCGCCGACGGTTCGGCCGCGTCTATCGTGGACGGATGAGCGGTCCGACAGCGGAATCCGACAGCTATGACGTGATCGTCCTCGGCGCGGGCCCGGCCGGGGAGAACGCCGCCCAGTACGCCATCGCCGGCAGCGACCGCACCGCGGTGCTCGTCGAACACGAACTCGTCGGCGGCGAATGTTCCTACTGGGCCTGCATGCCCAGCAAAGCCCTGCTGCGCCCCACCCAGGTGCTCACCACCGCCCGCAACATGCCCGGCGTCGCCGACAAAATCAGCGCCCACGGCGTCGAGGTACCGGCCGTACTCGCCCGCCGCGACAGCTTCACCCACAACCGCGACGACAGTTCCCAGGTGGACTGGGCCGAGGGCGCGGGTATCGACGTCGTCCGCGGCCACGGCCGCCTCGCCGGCGAACGCACCGTCACCGTCACCGGCAGCGACGGGGAGCGTCGCCTGCAGGCCCGGCACGCCGTCGTCCTGGCCACCGGCACCGTCGCGTCGATCCCGGACCTGCCCGGTCTGCGCGACGCGCTGCCGTGGACCTCCCGGGATGCGACGAATCTGCTCGAGGTCCCCCGCCGGGTGCTGGTGGTCGGCGGCGGTGTCGTCGCCTGCGAAACCGCCACCTGGCTGCGGCAACTCGGCGTCGAGGAACTCACCCTCGCGGTGCGCGGCGACCGGTTGCTGCCGCGCGTGGAGCCGTTCGCCGCCGAACGCGTCGCCACCCGCATGGCCCACAAGGGCCTGAATGTGCGCTACGGCACCGAGATCCGCTCGGTGCAGCGCCCCGACGTCAAGGACACCGGCGTCGGCCGCATCCACGGCGGTCCCGCCACCGTGGAGTTGTCCGACGGCAGCACTGTCGAGGTCGACGAGATCGTCGTCGCCGCCGGCCGCTGCCCCGCCGTGGACGGGCTCGGTCTCGACACTGTCGGCCTGACCGACGGGAAGGTGACCGTCGCCGACGATCTCACCGTCGACGGGGTCGACGGCCAGTGGCTGTATGCGGTCGGGGACATCGCCGGTCGCGCCGCACTGACCCACATGGGCAAATACCAGGCGCGGGTGTGCGGGGACGTCATCGCCGCCCGCGCCGAGAACCGCCCCACCGACGGGTCACGATTCCGGGCGAGCGCCGACCACGGCCAGGTCCCGCAGGTGATCTTCACCGTCCCGGAGATCGCCGCGGTCGGCCGCACCGCCGAGCAGGCCCGCGCCGACGGACTCGACGTCGAGGTCCTCGAGTCCGAGATCGACGTCGCCGGGGCCTCGCTCGCCCGCGACGACTACGCCGGACACGCCGCGCTCGTCGTCGACCGCGCCACCGACACCCTGGTCGGCGCGACCTTCGTCGGTCAGGAGGTCGCCGAACTCGTCCACGCCGCCACCATCGCCCTGGTGGGGAAAGTGCCGCTGGACGCCCTGTGGCATGCGGTGCCGTCCTACCCCACCATCAGCGAGATCTGGTTGCGGCTGCTCGAATCCCACCGCAGCTGACCGCTTCTCGAACGTGCAGTTGTCGTCGTGACACGCCGCGTGGCGACGAGAACTGCACGCCGACGGTCAGCGCGGCAGACGCCGCCACACCGCGCGCGGCAGCAGGCGCATCCCGAAGAACACCGACGACATGCTGCGCCGCACCCTGCGCTCCCCCGACGGTGCCGAGGGCACGCAGTTCCCCGCGGTCTACGTGCATTTCGGCACGTAGACCGGCGACTTGTTGGAGCCCGGGCCGACGATGAGCGCGGGTTGCCTCCGGTGATGCGGACGCCACGGACCTCATCAACAGCGGTGACTGTCACCTGATGCGCCGGTGCCGCCACCTACCTGCTCACCGTTAGTTTCACGCCCGTAGTTCCCTGGCTCCGACCGACACCACCACCAGGACGGTGGGTTTGACAATGTGACGGCCGACCGGCGCGGACGACATCGTGAACGATCGAAGATCGTCATTCCGATTCCCTGTCGATGTCCTTGTCGGCTCCCCGCGCCGGTGAAGGACAGTCGGACCGTAGGCTGGGACCAGGACGCGAGCGAGGGAAGGAGGCGATTGTGCTGGTAGGTGTGCTGGCCACAGTCCTCGGTTGTCTGCTCCATAAATGGGCAGCCGTGGCAGCCGCTCGACTGAATTTCGGCTCTCGGTTTCCTTATCTGTGGGGCATGTATCCGGTGCGTCCGACGCGTCGGGTCAAGCGCGCTCAGACAGCAGGGTGGCTGCTCAGCATTGTCGGTGCGTTCGGTGTCGCGAGGCGTTGTGGAATACGGCCCCTGGACGGAGTCTCGACGCCGTCCTCTCCATACTCGTCGTGGTCAACGCAGGTCCGAATCTCGTCACGACAGTCATTCATAACCGCACTGTTCCCCAACCTTGAGCAGTGGCGGTATCGGCTGTCGGGAACTTTCGCTCACGAATATTCAACATTCCCACAGACATCCGGCTGGTCCTGCAAGGTCGTGGACGCGATCGAGCGCTCCGAGACGGGCTGGACACGGACAAACGTCTACCTCGGGGTGCACGAGCGACGATGACCCTAGTCTCGGAAAGGTGCCTTTCGGAGAACTGGTCGCTCCGTCTCTGGGGCGGTAGGTGGACCCCTACCCGCAACGTCGCTGCTGAGGGGACCCCTGTGACTTTCCGAGACACGTCTCGACACCGATATCGTCCGGGTGTTCGCGCTGGCAGGTGTCGCCGTCGGCCTGATCTTGTATGTCGCTGCCTTCTTCATCACCGCACCGACCGAGGTGTGCATGACTCGACTGACATCGCACATGACCGGCTCCGAGGCAGTGGTAGCGACCTCAGCGAGCGCCGACAAGCAGTGGGTGGGGATCGTCGCATCCCGCTGTCAGTGGACGTTCGCGACCGGGCCCCACGCCGGCGCTTCCGTGTCCGAGCATGTCGTGGAATGGGGGCCGTCGGCATTGGCGATCGTTGGCCTTGTCGTCGCGGTGGCCGGCGTGGGGAGCTGGATGTGGTTCCGCACCAAGCACATAAATGTTGCGCGGACCGACCGCGGGTGACGTCACATCACGGAGGCGCGGATCGAGCGAGCGACACAGCAGACTCGGGGTCGTCTACCGATGCTGAATGCCGTTGTCGCTACGACAATATTTGTCAGACCTGCCCCTGGTTCTGCAAAGTTATGGACGCGATCGGCCGGTCTCCGGCACCGTCCCGGTCCAGAAAACGCGCTCACCTTGGGTTTCGAGGCTGATGGTGCGTAATTGGCGATTAGCAGCACTGACGTCGCACAAACCATGAGTGACAAGGGTCAGCGTCAAGTTATCGTGCGGTTTCGCTCAGCTGTAGGTGTCGAGATGCAGCGAAGATTAGCGAGATGGGCGGGGCAGATTAACTGGGCCGACGGCAGCTTCATAAGGCTTCTGAGCTGCGGTTTCCCGGAATGAAACCCTGACCGGCGCTCACGTCTCACCGAGCCTCTGTCAATCTGTAGCGGCGTGTCCTGTCAATCTTCACTGCATCTCGACAGTGTAGGTTCCGCCGGAACGTGTCATTTCTAGATTCCGTTTCGGTAGGGCGCCCTCATCTCCGCATTTCCCCAGTTCAGGGGATCAGGAACACAGCGAGACGGGGCCGGAATTTCTGAGGATTCCGACAAGTTCGTTCTCGATCCACGGGTAGTCGCGGAGCACCCAAAAGAAATCTGATGCCGTTACGAACACAGAATCGCGATCACCTCGGTATTTGGAAGTTACCGCACCAGTCGAGAGACGATGCATGTTCCGGAGGTTTCCGTGCCAGCTCCTGCCCCTGGCCGATGCGATACGGAAGGCTAGCTGTATGAGGCCATGACGTTGGTGACACCGGTCCGGAGTTTGCTCGCGGGCGGCCGATTACCGACGGCAGTATGCGGACGATGATAGTTGTAGTGCACATTCCACACCTGTAGCGACTGGGCGCGTTGCCGTTCGCTGACCCAGACGCGGGCGTAGAGGAACTCCTCGGCCAGAATCCGGTTGTAGCGCTCGACCTTCCCGTTGTGACGAGGGGTGTACGGGGTGATCCGTTGATGCCGGCCACCGTGGAGCACTTTCGCGAAGTCCTTCGCCCGGTAGCAGGACCCGTTGTCGGTGACCACCCGGTGGATGTGCACGATGCCGTGGGCGGCGAAGAACACCCTCGCCCGGTGCATGAACCCGATTGCCGTGGCGGCTTTCTCGTCGGCCAGGGCCTCGGTGTAGGCGAGGCGGGAGAACCCGTCGACCGCCGAGTGCAGGTAGACGTAGCCGGCGCGGGCACCGGCGGTCTTGGCGCGCTCGACTTTCTTGGCCTGATCCGAGCCCTTGCCGTGGACCCGCCAGCCACCGCCGTCGGGGATTCGGCCGACTTTTTTGATGTCGACGTGCACCATGTGGCCGGGCCAGCGGGCGATGATCCGGCGTGGCTGGCGGTTGTTCTCGCCGTTCGGATCGAGGAACCTGCGCCGGTTCAAGCCGAGGTGAGCGAGGTGCCGACTGACGGTGCGTACCGAGATGCTGATGCCGTCGGCGGCGAGCTCGTGTGCGATACGAGCCGCGGACCACTTGTGCTTCCGTCGCAGGGTCTCGATCCGCGCCACAGTCTCGGCCGGGGTCGCGGTGGGCTGGTGGTGCGGGACGCTGGGGCGGTCGAGCAGGCCGAGTTCACCGTGTTCGCGGTAGCGGGCCATCCATTTGCTGGCGCAGGCCCGGGAGATCCCCATCTCGGCGGCGACATGGGACAGCGGACGAGTCTGGCACCGCTCGACGAGACGGCGGCGACCTTCGACGGACAGCGGGGCGTTACGGCACCTCTCTGTGTCAACCGGGAAGCTGCGTCCGGGGTTGTAGAGTTGCCTGTGGTGGGTCCGGGAAGTGACCGATCCGAAGTGCCGGTGTGCGGGGTGTCAGCCGGCCGCGCAGGACATGAGAGCCGCCCCCGACTGTCCTCCCGGATCTGCCGCCAGCGCCGTTGCCGCATCGCGGAGGAGCTGTCGGTAGACGACATCGGACAGTTTTCTCTTCAAGCAGCGCAACGCTTCCCGGTGGCTCTTACCGGCTTTTCTTTTCCGTTGGTAATAGGCGCGGCCGGGGGTGTCTCGGCTGATCTGGGTGATGGCCATGATGTGCAGGCAGCAGTTCAATTGCCGGTCACCGGCGCGGGAGAGCCGGTGCCGAACGACATCGCCGGAGGACGCCTCGATCGGAGCGGTACCGGTATACGAGGCGAACGCGGCCGCGGACCGAAACCGGTGGATCGATCCGACCCGGGCGACGATCTTGCCCGCGGTCAAGTTCCCGATCCCGCACAGCTCGGTCAGTGAGCTGCCGGATTCAGTGACTGCAGATTCGATATCACTGGCGGCCTTGGAGATCCGCCGGTCGAGTTGTCGCACCTCAGCGACCAGGTCCACCGCCAACCCGCGAAGTGTTCTATCGGCGACGTCGCGCGGACGCACCCGGCGCAGCATGTTGGCGGCCTGGTCGGCGGTCAGTCCCCGGGGAGCGCCCGCAGCGATCAGGTGTGTAAGCACGACGTGGAGCCGGTTGACGGTTTGGGTGCGCGTCTTGACCAGGTCGTCGCGGTGCTCGACGATCGCCCGTAGCGCGATAACCGCGGCGTCCATCCGGGTTGTCTCCAGGCCCTGTGCGGTCCACGCAGCGACCCCGACGGATATGGCGTCGGCATCGTCGCTTTTACGGCCGTGGCCGGTGGAGAGCAACCTCACCCGAGCGGCAAGCTTGGCGGGGACGTCGACCACGTCCATGCCGTCCGCATTCAAGCGCCTGGTCAGCGGGGCCCCGAGACCGGTAGCTCCCTCGATGGCCCATCCGGTGTCCGACCAGCGCCCTGCGAATCGGCGTAGCCTTCGGTATCCGTCGTCGCTGACCGGAACTCGGAGGGTGGCCAACGGCCGCAGCGAGGCGTCGACCGCAGCTGCGGTCCACGACACTTTGTGCGGGTCGATGGCGATCACCACCGGAGTTGTGCAGTTGTTGAGTTCCTGCGTCATCACCACTCCCTCGACTCGATTCGATTCGATGAGCGAGGAGGGCACACCAACTTCCGGCTATGCAGACCTCTCTCGAGCCACTCCCCGCGGCGGAGATGGCCGGACCGCATGCCGTAACTGAGTCGACCCGCAACGGGCGACAGGTGGAGCATGAGCGTTGCCCGACCACCGCCTCGGACATCATGGCTGCAGACCACGACGCCTGCACCAAATTGAACAAGTTGGTGGAGCACGGACGGGTTCTTTCGTTCGGCGGATGAGTTGGTGGTACTTCCCATCCTGCCGTCGGAAGGCCCGTCCGCCTTCGTCAGCCCCTGGTGGTGTCTACAACGTCATGACCCGCAACAGCTAGCGGCGGTGTGTACTAATTGACTGCTGCGCGTCGATGTCGGCTACCGCTGAACCTCACCGCGCTGGTCCAGAGCAGATTCCCGGACAATGCCGGCGGTGAGCTATCGCGGTGAGAGCGGTCGACGTGTTTCGCCCGGGCTACCGCCGTCAACAAAGGATCTCCGACCTTTCCGAGAAGTGTGTGCGACACAACTGCGTTGACTCACTCGTCCTCGGGCCTTGTCGGGGCCGGAATGTAGGGTTCATGGGTGAAGGTTCAATCGACTGACCGTGAGGACGTAGGTGAGCCGGTGGCCGTACATGCTTCGGGAGGCAACGGTCGGACTGCGTCCGCTCTCACATCGCTTCCGGTCGATGATGTCCGACTCGACGACCTCGATCGACTGCTGATAAACGAACTTCAGCACGATGGAAGAGTGCCGTTCTCTGATCTGGCTCGGCTCACCACCAGTACCGAGAAGACGATTCGGCGCCGTGTCAACCGCCTGATCGCCGAGCGCTACCTCACTATCTCCGCTGTGACCGACCCCACCCTGCTCGGCTTCGGCGCCCTTGCATTGGCCATGATCACTGTCGGGGACTCCGGGGACCTGTCGGCATTGGCCGAGGATTTGGCGGGATTCGAGGAAGTTGACTACGTCACGATCACAACGGGTCGGTTTGGTCTACAAGCTGAGTTGATCTGTGTCGATTCCGCGGAGTTACAGTCGGTCACTCGCCGTATCCATCAGTTGGCAGGTGTGCTGAATGTCGAGTTGCTGGCATACCTGCGCGTGCATTACCAACAGGCAGAGATGACTCCCTCCACGTCCGGCACATCCGGCCTGGGGGTCCGGCCGCGGGTGTTGGACGACCTGGACCAGAAGATCATCGCCCGACTGGCCGCCGACGGCCGCATTTCGCTCCGCGAGATAGCACGAGACGTTGATATGTCGGAAGCTACTATACGGCAACGCTATTCACGCCTGTGCGAGTCCCGAGCTGTGCGCGTCATGGCTATCGTGAATCCGCTGCGCATGGGCTATCGATACACCAGCTGGGTGGGCATTCGAGTGTGTGGATCGAGTCGTGTGCAGGACATTGCCGAGATACTTGCCGATCTTCCCCACGTCAGCTACGTCGTGCTGACTGCTGGCCGTTTCGACGTCCTGGCTGAAGTGGTCAGTTCATCAGGCGGAGAACTCATCTCGTTGCTCGATGACAGTATTCGACCGATTCCCGGTATCGCCGTGACGGAGACATGGGTGTATCAGGATCTGTTCTACAAGCCGCTGTATCCGCGTTGACCTGGCGAGGGCCCGATCCTTTTAAGATGTCGGGCCCACCGCCAGGTCAGCGATATACGCTGAGGTCGTGCAATGCGGCGAACTCACGCCCGTCGTTCTCGTCGAGGACTTCCCCCTGATCGTCGACGAGTCGGCATGCGCCTGCAACGGGGGCGTAGCCATGGGCGACGAGGACCGCCAACACCCGTTCCCACACAGTGGCCGCGAGTCCTGACTGGTGCGGCCGGCACCGGACGGGAAGCACGTGACCAGGGCGCCGTAGGTCCGAGGTCGTGGTGGTGGGGTCGGCGAGGGTACGCAGGGTAAGTGCCCGATCGAATGCCGAGATACCGGTTCCGACGCCGACAGCGTCCACGGCAACAGTGAAGTCCAGACCACTGAGTTCCGTGGCGAAGACGGGCTGATCCGGTATCCGTAGGCGGTCGAGATCGTCAGCGTGCATCGCTGCGTGGATCAGACCGGATGAGAACCGGATGGCGAACGCCATTTGTTGTGTTGTGACCGCCTGCGCGTTAGCGAACAGTACTGCTCCATCGTGGTCGAGGAGAACTCCCATCCCGTCGGCCTCCAGACTCCCTGGCGCCGCGGCAGTGGTGTGATCGAGGACGAATGACGTCATGGCGTGCTCCTCACCAGACATGGGTGGCTGCTGTTCAGCCCTGCGCTGCAGTCGGGTGAAGGGTTCATCGGAAGGCCACATACTTTGCCTCCAGGTATTCCTCGATCCCCTCGCTTCCGCTTTCGCGGCCCAGCCCGGATTCCTTGACCCCACCGAATGGTGCGGCCACATCGGAGATGATCCCCCGGTTGACTCCGATCATTCCGGCATGCAGAGCGTCGCTCACACGCCACGCCCGCTCGAGACCCTCGGTATAGATATAGGCGGCCAGACCGTATTCGGTGTCGTTGGCGAGTTGGATACCCTGCTCTTCGCCGTCGAAGCCGACGATCGCAGCGACCGGTCCGAAGATCTCTTCCTTGAGCAACTGGGCAGTAGGCGGAACCTCGGCCAGAACTGTCGCTGCGTAGAAGTAGCCGGGGCCCTCGACCGACTTTCCGCCGACGGTCGCCGTGGCCCCCTTCGACAACGCGTCATCGACCAGCGCGGTGACGGTGGATCGTTGCTTGTCGCTGATCAGCGGCCCGAGCTGAACACCTGATTCGGTACCGGGTCCAATCGTTACTGCTGCCATACGTGCACTGAGTTTCTCGGTGAATTCCGCACGGACCCGGTTGTCGACGTAAATGCGATTGGCCGCAGTGCATGCCTCGCCGCCGTTGCGCATCTTCGCTGCCATGGCGCCCTCGACCGCTGCATCGATGTCCGCATCGTCGAAGACGATGAAGGGCGCGTTACCGCCCAACTCCATCGACGAGGTCATCACGGATCCGGCGGCTTGTGCGAGCAATCTCTTGCCCACTGCCGTGGATCCGGTGAAGGTCACCTTGCGCAGTCGTGCGTCACTGAACATCGGCGCGGTCAGCTCCGCGGCACTGCGGGTGGGCAGTACCGACAGAACGCCGGCAGGAAGACCGACGTCAGCGAAGACCTTCGCCAGCAGGAGCATCGTCAGCGGGGTTTCCTCAGCAGGCTTCAGGATCACCGGGCACCCCGCCGCGAGGGCCGGCGCGATCTTCCTGGTCCCCATGGCGAGGGGAAAATTCCACGGTGTGATCGCCAGGACGGGCCCGACCGGAGTCTTGGTGACCAGGATCCGACCGTTTCCACTGGGCGAGCGGGTGATCCGACCGTTGATACGTACCGCTTCCTCGGCGAACCAGCGCAAGAAATCAGCACCGTAGTCGACTTCACCGTAGGCCTCGGCTAGGGGCTTGCCCATTTCGAGGCAGATCAACAATGCGAACTGGTCACGCAGTTCGGTCACACGTTCCCAAGCAGCATTAAGCAGTTCGGCTCTGATCCGCGGAGCTGTCCCGGCCCACTCGTCGGCAACGGCCACCGCCGCGTCGAGCGCGCGACGCCCGTCCTCCGGTTGAGCATTGGCGACCGTCGCGAGTACCTGCTCTGTCGCCGGATCTACAACGTCAAAAGTGCTCGCGTCTGCAGCCGGTAGCCACTGGCCGGCGATGCACAGACTGGTAGGAACCGATGCGAGCAGGCTTGTGCGGTCGATCACCTCGGTGTCTCCCCGCAGATTCGTGTCAGGGCGACCCGGTGTGGTGTTCTCGGTGTCCGTCATCGCGTACCTCCGGTGTAGACCTGTTCGCCGCCGAGGAGCACGTCGGTGACTCGGATGCAGAGAAGGCGGTCCGGGTTGGCTGTTAGCGGATTGTCATCGAGGACAATGAGATCCGCATACTTCCCGGTCTCGATGGTTCCGCGGGTGTCGTCGATTTCCATGGCTTGCGCGGCGGCGATGGTGTGCATCTGCAGCGCTTCGTAGGTGGTGACCGCCTGTTCGGGTGAGAGCACCTGACCATGGAAGGTCCGGCGAGCGACGGCACTGGCGATGCTCAGGAACGGGTTGGTCTGCCCGACTTCGGAGCCCACCCACACGTCAGAGCTACCGGAGATGGGCCACCCGTCGTCGAGCATCCGTCGGAACGGGAATTGCCGCTCTCGGGCATACTCGCCGAGATAGTCGGGCATGAATTCGCCGAAGTTGTAGATGAACACTGGCTGCGGCACCGGCACGATCGCCGCAGCCTTCCATGCTGCGGACAGAGCGTCGTAGTCGGGAACGAAGTTGCCTGCATGTTCGATGCGGATCCCGGGGCCGTCGGTGAGTTCACCGGCAGCCTTGGCGAGCGCCTCACAGACCGACAACTGTGCCCAGTCTCCGTTGGCATGGATCGCCAACTGTAGGCCGGCGCTGCGCGTGGCGCGTGCGATCTCGGCGACCTGCTCGACAGACAACGCCAGCTCACCGTGTGAGTGGCTGTCGTCGGCGTAGGGCTGGGACAAGGCGGCGCGTTTGGCGGAGTATCCGCCGTCGGCGAAGACCTTCACACCTCGAATTGACATTCTCTCCGGCGGCGCGGTGAATTGCGTCCACTCGGCGTGCGTGCATGCTTCTTCGAGAGTGACTGTGCCCGGTGCCCACAGGTAGACGTGCATGCGCACGCCGATGCGTTTCGCGGCGATCGCCCGGTCGAAGGTCCGCAGGCCGTCCACAGACTCGGAGATCTCCCCGATGGTGGTCACGCCGTTGGCGGTGAACAGCTCGGTGATTCCCTGCTCGAGTGCCTTCTCGATCTCGGTGTCGCTGAGGCTGGGGAACGGGATGAGCTTGTCCATCTCGGTGATGACACCAGTAGGTTTGCCGGCTTCGTCACGTTGGACGGTGGGCTTGCCGGTGATGCTGTAGTCGACCGCCTCGTATTCGGAGGTGATGCCTGCCAGCTCGAGTGCGCGGCTGTTGAGGATGCTCAGATGACCCCCTGCGCGCACTGCCACTGCGAGTTCCGTGCTAACCGAATCAAGTTCTCCGCGGGTGGGGAATCGACCTTCGGCCAGCTTCTGATCGAAGAACAGGTTGGCCTGTCCGACGAGCCAACCGTCGCGGGCCTGCGGGATGGAATCCCGAAGCCTTTGCAGTACGGATGGGATGTCAGGACATTCCGGAGCACGCACATCGACCATCTGGTACGTCGCCTTGGCGGCGACCTCGCTGTGCGCGTGCGGATCGACGAAACCCGGCATGACGGTACGGTCACCGAAGTCGTGGACCACGGTGTGCTCACCGATCCACGGCTGCGCCGCATCGGCTGGCAGCACCGCGGCAATCTTTCCGTCTCGGATACACACGGCGGTCCGCACGCCCGGTTCGTTCTCCTCACCGGTCATGGTGAGAACTCGATCGGACAGGACAACGGTATCGGCGCTCGGTGTGTTCATTGGGTGAGTTCCTCGCTCGCAGCAGCAGCGGCCCGTGGGACGTGGAGGACCGTGACGCCGGCGCCCGCGAAGCGGTCGAGGTCCTCGACCGAGGCCGTGCCCGCTGGCGATCCGAATGAGTCTGCCGCGGCCTGAGCATCGGCGAAAGTCATTCGCGCAATCACGTAGTACGGTGCGGCCTCGTTGTCTGCATCGACTTTGCCCCAGGTGAATTCGATCAGTCCCGGAAGCTGGTGGACCAGGTGAACGTGGGTACTCGCGTAGTGCTGGTCGAATGACGGCCGGTCCTCGGGATGGTTGTAGAGAACGATGACGTCGTGCACAGGTTTCACCTCACGAGGTTGTGTGTCGAGTTGAACAAGTACCCGCCTGTGTTGCTTCGTGAGTACGCCAGGCGGGAAAGGATCCAGTACGTCGCGCCGGAGACCACGACTGTGGGGATAGACGCCGTCAGATACTGGAATGGGGTCCGCGACAGGTATGTCACGGGGTTGAGCAGGTACAGGTAGAGCGCGACGCCCACAGCAACGGAGGTGAATGCGACCGGGTTGATGCCGCGCCAGTAGTGGTAACACGACTCGCGCGTGGTGTCGTACATTGCGGCGACCTCGTAACGTTGGCCGCGCAGGAGGAAGTAGTCGACGATCTGAATCCCGCACATTGGTGCGAACGCGATGGCCAGGAAGGCCAGGAACACGCTGAAGTTGTCGAAGACCTGACGGTGGAAAAGCCCGACCGACACGAGAATGGGAAGCGCCCCGACGAGCGTGGTCGACCTCCATCCCCAACTTCCGAAAATCGGAAGCTGACGCAATGCCAGTGTCGCGGAATACATTCCAACCGTCGTCGTGCCGAAGCTCGACACGATGATGAACCCCATCGCCACGATCCCGAAGGCGGTGCCTCCGAGCGCAACGATGAACTGCGTCGGGTCGCCGGCGGAATCCGGTACTGCGAGCCCGCCGTAGAATCCCGCCAGCGATCCAAGTCCGACACCGAGTCCGAGCGCGAACACGACTGGCCATAGCGAGGCGCGGGCGCTCTTGCCGTTTCGGACGATTGCACCTGTGTAGGCCCACCATGAGAGGTTCACCGAGATCAGCACTTCCAGGCCGCTGGCCCAGTTCGCTTTCGAGTCAGTGTTCGGGCCTGCCGGCGGCAGGGAAAACAATGTCGACCAGCCGGTGTGGGTGCCGATGAGCACGATGATGACGGCGGCAAGGACGATCACCACGACCGCGATGAGGCGGGTGAAGTCCTTCACCGAGGCTGCTCCGTTGCGGAGGATCAGCACGACCAACAGTGCGGCGACAACACCGGTCCCGCCGACCCAGCCCTGGGCCAGGTGCAGGCCCAGAGTGTCGGCGATCGACACCACCGACCTGCCCAGCAACACGATCAGGTAGATGTTCCACCCCGTGGTGGCCAGATAGATCAGTGCGACGGCGAAGTACTTCCCCCGTGTACCCAGCTGCGGCACCGTCGAGGTGACAGCGTCGAAACCGTACTTCGCCGTGACCGGCACGCAGGCCAGGGCGATGAACAGGATTCCGATCAGTGAACCGGCGATGATCGCCAGCGTTCCAGGCCGTGCGGACAGAAAGTACGACACGAAGCCGCCGATGATGAAACACCAGGTGGCCACGGCGGTCGCGGTCGCGGTGGAGAAGATCGAGTAGGTGCTCCAGGTTCGCTGTGAACGCACCAGCGGCCACCCGTTGTCGAGCGCGGCGGTGTCGGCCGGGAGGCTGGCCTCGTTGGCGCTGTCGTTCACGACACTGCTCCGATCACCATCAGCAGTGCGGGAATCATCACCGTGATTGCGACCAGCCAGAGGTAGTCGCTGGTCCGCAACGGGATCCCTTGCTGGTCGACGTCGTCGATTGCGTCGATCAGCTGGGCCAGACGGACGTCGGTGCCTGGCCCGCCCGTCACCGCGGACATCAGCCCTTCATTCCGGCTGCCGCGGGATCAACCACCGGGATCACCTCATGGCCGATCAGCTCCAGCGATTTCATGATGTTGTCGTGTCCGACACCGTCGATTCGCAGCAGCACCTCGTCGATGCCCATGGCCTCGAGCTTCTTGATCCGCTCGATGAAGTCGGCCGGCGTGCCGACCATTACCGATGGGCTGTACTCACAGAGCCAGTCCATGTCGTCCTGGTGCTCGATCAGCTGCTCGAGGGTGTCGAGGTAGGTGTAGCCGGGCTTCTTCGCCAGCGGGATGTAGAGATCGAGGATGAACTTGAAGTAGTCCATGGTGACCCGTCGGGCCACACTGCGCGCCTCCTCTCGGGACTCTGCACAGTAAGCGGTGGCGACGTAGAGACCACGGTAGTTGTTCGGTGCCAGTACCGCGCTGTGGTCGGCCTCGGCGAAGACCTGGTTGTAATCGTCGATGCATTCCTGCAGGTAGTCGAATCCGAAGTAGTTCTCGAAGGAAATGACTCCGATCCCCCGACGTGCGGCGTTGCCGTGGCTCTCGACGCTTGAGGCCGCGACCGACACCGGAGGGTGCGGCATGGTGATCGGCTTCGGGACGACCTCGACCGAGGGGATCTTCCACGTCGGCCCATCATGCTCGAGCCGCTCCTCGGTCATCGCCTTGAACAGCACGTCCATCGAGTCTTCCCACTGGGCGCGGGTGTCCTTGGGATCGACACCGAACGCACCGAGCGTGGTCAGGTTATTCGACCGCGCAGTACACACCTCGGCCCGTCCGCGAGAGACGATGTCGAGAGTGGCCAGACGCTCGGCCACCAGGATGGGATGGTTCCACTTGAGCATGACCGACGCCATCGTGCGTAGCTTGATGTTCTGCGTGCGCATCGCGATCGCCGAGTACAGAACCTCGGGCGCGGCGATGGAGAAACTTGGCGGGCTGAAGTGCTGCTCCGAGGTTCCCCACGTGGAGAATCCGAGGGTGTCGGCGAGAGCGACTTCTTCGATGAGTTGGTGGTAGCGATTCTCAACGGTAGTGCCGGTGAGATCACCCTCCTGCAGTAGACCGACTCGCATGACTATTCCTCCTCGTATGGATGGTGCTGTTGATGGTTGCGGGGACGGACCTCGCATGGCTGGTATTCGGTGCCGGTGGCCGTGGGTGTGGCCGGTCAACGGCGGTGAGGTTCCCCGTGTGACCTGGGACGGTGGGTCAGACCACGCCGGGAGGCGTGGGCATGCGCGAGATCAGCGGTTGGCTCCGCTGACGGGGATCCACCTAGGCCAGAGACATCCAGACCGTCTGGGTGTCGAGGTACTTGTCGAGTCCTTCGGGGCCACAGTCTCGGCCGATTCCGGAGCTCTTGAAGCCGCCGAACGGTGCCGCGGCGTTGTAGTCGGCGTAGGTGTTCACCCACACGGTGCCGGCGCGAAGGTTCTGCGCTACTCGATGTGCCTTGCGTGCATCGTCGGTCCACACGCCGGCAGTGAGTCCGAAGTCGCTGGCGTTCGCGCGAGTGAGCACCTCGTCTACGGAGTCGAAGGTCTGGATGGTCAGCACCGGACCGAAGATCTCCTCGCTGACAACGGCATCGGTGTCCTTTGGGTTGACGATGGCTGTCGGCTTCAGGAAGTACCCTTGGCCAAAGTTGGGGCGAGAGCCGCCGAAAGCGATCGTGGCACCGGTCGATCCGACCGAGGACACATACCCCTCCACCTTTTCGCGATGCTCACTCGAGACCAGGGGTCCCAGTGTGGTGTCGCGCTCCAGCCCGGGACCGATCACCAGGTTTGCGGCGTAGGACTCGATAATGTTCAGGACTTCGTCGAGTGCCGATGATTCGACCAGCAGCCGGGAGCCGCTGAAGCACACTTGTCCGGAGTAGAAGAACGCCGTCGTTGCGGCTGCGGTGGCGGCCTTGGTGAGATCGGCGTCGGCAAACACGATGTGCGGGTTCTTTCCGCCCAGTTCCAGCGACGAGTGCTTGAGAAGGCGCCCCGCCTCGGCCCCGAGGTGGCGACCGACTCGTTCGGATCCGGTAAACGAGATCTTGGCGACGTCGGGGTGCGACACCAATGTCTGTCCCGCCGTCGTACCGCGACCGGTCACGACGTTGACGGTGCCTGACGGCAGTCCCGCTTCTCGGGCCAACTCGGCCAGTCGCAGGGTAGACAGTGAGGTCAGTTCGGAGGGCTTGATGACAACGGTGTTCCCCGCGGCCAGAGCCGGTGCGATCTTGATCGCTGCCTGACAGAGCGGAAAGTTCCATGGCGTGATGGCCGCAACGACGCCGAGGGGTAGTTTGCGTGTGTACACGTGTGCGTCTGGCGTCGATACAGGAACCGTCTGCCCCGCGATTTTCGTCGGCCATCCGGCGTAGTAACGGAACTGTTCCACTGCCAAGGGCAGGTCTACGGCTTCGACGAAGCTCACCGGCTTGCCGCCTTCGAGGGCGTCATAGCCGGCAAGTTCGGCGGTGTGCTTCTCGATCAGATTGGCGAAGCGGTTCAGCAGGATTTCACGCTGTGCCGGCAGCATCGCCCCCCACTCCGACTCGAAGGCAGCCTTTGCCGAAGCGACTGCCTGGTCGACGGTATCCGGATCGGCATCGGCGATGGTGGTCAGCGTCGCGCCGGTCGACGGGTCGACGGTGGTGAAAGACTCGGTCGCGGTGACGATCTCCGCATCGCCGACCAATGACCCGTGTGGACGATGGGCGTAGTCGAGAACAGCGGACAAGGTGTCCTGCTGCAAAGTCGAAGTCATTTCGATACTCCTCGGGTGTTGAATAGCTTGCGGCGGAGGCCTACTGGGACGATGTCGCGAACATCCTCTGGCGGTGGTACACGACCGGAGATCGATCAGCGGCATGGTCGATCGCCAGAATGTTTCCCACCACGATCGTGTGATCCCCGCCCGGAGTCATCGACTCGACGGAGCACTCGAAAACGACGGTTGCCTCGTCAAATCTCGGGCATCCAGAGCCAGAAAGAGACCACTCGGTTTTTTCGAACTTCTCCTTACCCTTCCCGGCAAACGCCATCGCGACGTCCTGTTGGGACTCGGACACGATGTGAACCAGGAATCCTCGACCGATCTCCAATGCGGCCAGCGTCTCCGAGTTTGCATCCAGGCATACCAGCAGCATCGGCGGTGTCTTCGACAGCGAGGTGACCGCCGAGATCGTTGCGCCGTGCAACTCCCCTGTCGCCGACGTGGTGGTGACGATCGAGACCGCGGCCGGCAGGTCCGCCATTGCTGCACGAAACGCGTTCGGATCCACCGGTGGGTAGTGGTACGCGTCACTCCGGGAATTCATGGGAGGCACTGTATGCGCGAAAATCTGAACACGCAAGACCTGATTGCGAAGTAGTATGCCGCCAACCGGATTGTTTGCGTATTCGAGTGGTGCTCGGCCTGAGCGGCCAGCTTCCGCCCCGACTGCCCGCCGCATGCGAAGTTCGCCCCCAGCCGGACGTCGCCTCCAGCCCCTTGACAGGTGGATCAACCTGTAGAACACTGCGTGAAGTGCCACTGAACATAAGTGTTCAGTGGAGGTCGTAGGTGTGCACCAAAGGCGGATCATGGAAGAGGGAGCCAGTAACCGAAACCCGGCGACCAATGTGGTCGACGATCCGATCGGACCCCGAGTTCGCGAATTACGTGAAGCCCGACGCATGTCAGTGCGATCGCTGGCAGGTCACGCCGGTGTGAGTCCGAGCTTCCTCAGCCAGTTCGAACGCGGACAGTGTGATGCGAGCGTCGGTACCTTGCGGCGGATCTGCGCCAGCTTGGGGGTCACTCCTGCCGATGTGTTGGCCGGAATCGCCTCGACGGGATATCACCTAGCCCGCGTACACGAGCAACCCCAGATCCACGCCGCGGGAGGCACGCGAAAGTTTGTCCTGTCCCGAACCCCCTCCCTTGATGTCGAGATGTACCGAGGTGAGGTAGACCCAGGCTCGTGCACCAGCGAAGAACCGTATGTGCACGGCGATTCCACCGAGGTACTTCATGTCGTGCGAGGCGAGGTCACCTACGAACTCGGTGGTCGATCGATAGTGATGACCACCGGAGATTCGATCGAACACCGATCGTCAGAGCCACACCGACTGATCAACACCGGCGACGTTGTCGCCGAAATCATCTGGGTCGTCGCACCCCCAGTCTGACCAACATTCAACAGACGGTATCCCGTGAAGAGGATCGTCGATCCAGTCGCGCCTGACCGCTACTACCGTCCCGTTTCCGCGAATCGAATCGCTGAACATGGCTGCACCTGACTCCGCCATCAACTCCCACAACGGAAGGTCTCTCGATGCTGATCCGAATGGCGACCTGGGGCGCCAGGCCAGACACTGACGAGCTCGGTCGCTCGCTGTTGAGCGATGAAGGCGGTCCTATCTGGTACAGAAATCCGGTACTACTGAATGCCCGAATCCTGCAGAAGCGAGATAGCGCCGAACGAATGACGCTATCGGGGTGGCAGGATGCAGGGTCCCGCCAACGCTTCACACAGAGTCCCGACCTCCGGCGTATACAGGACCCATATCTGGAGTTTTACACGCCAGGCAGGCACCCGCGAGCTACCGAGTGGGAGGTTCTCGTCGGTGAATGATAGCCACGAATCCTCTCGCGGCGGCGCGGAACGAGATCCATCGAATACGGCTGATCAAGAACCAATCAGCAGTGAGTACGCCAGATCATGGCTTCTGGTGCCTGCCACACAGGCAGCGGAGCTGCCGTTGGTTACCGCAGACAGGCTTGTTCTCGATCTCGAAGACGGTGTCCCTATCGGACAGCGTTCCCACGCACGGCAGGTACTCCGGGGATGGGCCAACAACGGCGGTCAGGCGTGGGTGCGAATCAATCCTGCGACGACAGCGGACTGGTGTCACGACCTCGAGACGATCCAAGACTGCGTGGGCATCCGCGGTGTGGTGCTCGCCAAGACCGAGTATGGGAGCGAGATCGGCCGCACCACAGCCGCTTTGAACGGCTCGCGTGAGGTTATTGCTCTCATTGAAACAGCCGTAGGAGTGTTGAATCTTAGGGAGATCACCCAAGCTCGACCTACGCGTCTCGCCCTGGGCAGCGGCGACTTCAGCAGAGACACTCGCGCCAAAGACGGATCGCCTACTCTCACCGCGGCCCGAGTCGCGATGGTGTTCTCCAGTGCAGCCGCTGGGCTACCGGCTCCGATCGATGGCCCAACGCTCAGCGGCGACGAAGCCACGATCCTTCACCGCTGTAGTCAAGCCCGTGATTTGGGAATGGGTGGCAAGTTATGCCTACGTGATTCCGACGCGAAGATCGTCAACCGGGGTTTCTCACCATCACAGGATGAAATCTACGCGGCACTTCAGCTGGTGAACCAATCCGCCGATAAGGTCGATGGCAGCTACCCGCCACGACGAAAGCGTGCCCAGGCAATCCTCAACCACGCTGGTGCTCTCAACTTGCTTTGACCGTCCGATCAGATACAGATGACCGACGGGGCCCGACAGTCTGGATGATGGAGATCACCTGCGGCGGTGAGAGCGTAACAGTGATGAGGGCTCATCGAAGATGGATCTGGCGCGATTCTGGGGAGCTTCGCCAGCACGACGGAGTCCGAGCCAGTCCATAGTCCCACGACCGGCCCGAACCGCGCACAGTCGTCAGTCCAGGCGAGCACCGCGTCACGATGGGCGAATTCTGCGGGTCTGGCGCCCACCAACGTGGATCGTCGCCTGCGCGTTGAAGCAGCAGTCCTGGCACCTACCGACGCATGTCCCGTCCGACTGCCTAACCACACGGCTAGGCTGCGCCGCTATCCGCACCCCCTGTGGTCAAGTCCCGTGAGGTGGTGTACGACGTCGTCGCGTGATTCCTCGTCGGTGGATCAGGCGGTCAAGGCCGGTGTCACCTCCTCGGTGCCCTCGGTGACACTGTCGGCGGGCTTGCCGGTGCGGGAGCGGGCGAGTACGTCGAGGCCGAGGTAGCGGCGGCCTTCGATCCACTCGTCGTGCTGCTCGGCCAGCACCGCCCCGACGAGTCGGATCAGAGCGGTGCGGTCCGGGAAGATCCCCACCACGTCGGTCCGGCGGCGGATCTCCTTATTGAGGCGCTCCTGCGGATTGTTGCTCCAGATCTGTTTCCAGATCTGCTTCGGGAACGCGGTGAACGCCAACAGATCCGACCGGGCGGCGTCGAGGTGATCGGCCACCTTCGGCAGCTTCTCGGTGAGTGCATCGATGATTCGATCGTATTGTGCGTGAACGGAATCCGCGTCGGGCTGGTCGTACACGGAGTGCAGCAGTGTCTTCACCCAGGGCCACGACGACTTCGGTGTGACGGCCATGAGGTTCGTCGAGTAGTGGGTGCGGCACCGCTGCCAGGAGGCGCCGGGCAGGGTTGCGCCGATCGCCGCGACGAGGCCGGCGTGGGCATCGGAGGTCACCAACCGCACCCCGGACAGGCCGCGGGCGACCAACCCGCGGAAGAAGGTCAGCCAGCCGGCGCCGTCCTCGGCGGAGGTGACGTCCAGCCCCAGGATCTCGCGGTAGCCGTCGGCGTTGACCCCGACCGCGACCAGGGCGTGCACGTTCACCACCCGTCCGTTCTCGCGGACCTTGAGGACCAGGGCGTCGGCGGCGACGAACGTGTACGGGCCCGCATCGAGGGGTCGGTTCCGGAAGGCCTCGACCTGGGTGTCGAGGTCTTTCGCCATCACCGAGACCTGCGACTTCGACAGCGAGGTGATCCCGAGGGTATCGACGAGTTTCTCCATCCGCCGGGTCGAGACCCCGAGCAGGTAGCAGGTCGCAACAACCGAGGTCAGGGCTCGTTCGGCCCGCTTGCGCCGTTGCAGCAGCCAGTCCGGGAAGTACGAGCCGGACCGCAGCTTGGGGATGGCCACGTCGAGGGTGCCGACGCGGGTGTCGAAGTCGCGGTGCCGGTAGCCGTTGCGAACGTTGACGCGTTCGTCGGAGCGTTGGCCGTAGTCGGCGCCGCACAGGGCGTCGGCCTCGGCGCCCATCAGGGCGTGGATGAACATCGTCAGCAGCTCGCGCAGCAGGTCGGGGCTGGCGCCGGTGAGTCGGTCTTCGACAAGCTGGCGGAGGTCGATATCGTGGGCAGTGGTCATCGCGTGCTCTTTCGTCGAGTCGAGTTGGTAGCTCTCTCGAAGAATCACGCGGTGACCGTCTTTCGTCCGGTTACGACACGCCGGTCATCGGATCCGATCCGGCTCGTACACCATCCTGATGGACGCAACCCCCCCTGTTTTTGTGCTCGTCGGTAGTCAATCCCTCCAGTGAGCTGGGGCGACAGATCAGCATGTAGTCGTCGGCCACACGTGCAATGCGGTCCATCTACGCCCTCTACGTCGATGCCAGCACCGGCTCGCGTCCGCGGCCAGGTCCCTCGGATGTCGGTGGGGACTTTTAGCCTGCCTCTGTGATGCTGCGTGACGCCGATGGTGCTGGTTTGGGTTCGACGCCGACGGTGGTAGGCGGCACTCCGCCCGCGGCAGCTGTGTTGGCGGCCGAGTCGGCTGCTCTGGTGAGCGGGGCGGTGGGGGTATCGAAGTCGGAGAACACCCGGCGGGCGTACGTGTCGGACTGGAGGCGGTTCGAACGCTGGTGCGGCGCCTCGGGCCATCAGATGTTGCCGGCGGACCCACCGGCATCGCGCCGCCGGCTATACGGCGCCGGGGTCCGCGGAGGTGGTCGCGGCGACACTGTCGGGGATCCGCCGCACCTACGCTGCGGCCGGGGACCGCCCACCGAAACGTGTCGCCCCTTTGTTGGCTGAGGATGTGGTCGCGATCGTCACCGCCGCCCGCCAGTCCCCGACCTCGTGGGCGGGCCAGGTGTACGAACGCCGGGACAGTGCGCTGTTGTTGATGGGGTTCGCGGGCGCGTTCCGCCGCTCGGAGCTCTCCGGTTTGCAGGTCGGCGACATCACCAGACACCGGCACGACGGCCTGCATGTGCGGCTGGGGAAGTCGAAGACCGACCAGGACGGGGTCGGCACCATCCGGGCCCTGTCGTACACCGACTCGCACCGATCCTGTCCGCCGTGCGCGTATCTGCGGTGGCTGCAGGTCGTCGCCGCCTTCGACATCGGCGGCCGCCCCTCGGTGATCCGGCTCCTGCGCACTACCCCCGGTTTCGAGGGGCATGGGTGCCGGGGCGCCTGGCCCCAGACACCGGACAGGCTCGCGCCGGTGTTCCGGTCGGTGCGCCGCAACGGCAACCTCTCGACCACCGGGCTGTCGGGGGCGGCGATCCACAAACGGATCCGCCAACGGGCCGCCGCCGCCGGCTATGACTCGGTGCTGGTCGATCAGCTCGGTGGGCGTTCGCTGCGGGCCGGGTTCGTCACGCAAGCCTTCCGCAACGGCGCCGATGCGCACGCGATCATGCGGCAAACCGGGCACGCGAGCCCGGCCATGCTCGAGGTCTACGCCCGCAAGCATTCCCCCGACGCCACCGGGCACAGGGCCACCTCGCCGACACACTACCGCCTCATGTCAGCCGGGTACCGGTACGAACTCGTTCTTCGGCTGACCATCGACACCGGTGCTGTTTGACGATCCCTAACCAGCATGATTTCGAGTACAGGGCCAGAGCAGTGGTGAGACTTCGTTGCGCCGGGATGGACGCCCTGACTCTGGCAGTTGAAGTGGCTCCTGGTTCTTTGCAGCAGTCAATTCGTGGCCGAATCCGATGCTTGGCGGAGTAGGAACTTCGTGAGGTGAGCGCCCTACATCCGCGGTGCGCTGCTGATGGGCAGGTCGATGATGAACCGTGCCCCGCGGCCAGGGCCAGCACTGTCGGCGCGGATCCGGCCCTGGTGGGCCTCGACGAGTGCGCGGGTGATGGTCAGGCCGATTCCGCTGCCGCCGTGGCGGCGGTTGCGGGCGAGATCGGCTCGGTAGAAGCGGTCGAAGAGGTGATCGAGGTGTTCGGCGGCGATACCTTCTCCGGTGTCGGCGACGACGATCTCGGCGTGGGTGGGGTCGGTCTGGCGGCAGGTGATGGTGACGGTGCCCCCGTGGGGGGTGTGGCGCAGCGCGTTGTCGAGCAGGTTGCCCAGGACCTGCCCGAACCGGTCCGGGTCGACAGTGACCGGCACGGAGTGCTCGATGCAGGTCTCGAGGGTGACGCTCTTGTCGTCGTAGCGCGTGCGGACCGCCTCGGCGGCTGCGGTGATCAGGGTTGCGGTGTCGGTGGGGACCGGGATGATGCGGGTGAGATGTTCCTCGGCGCGGGAGACGGCGGTGATGTCCTGGGCGAGGCGGTCGAGGCGTTGGGTGGCGGCACGCAGGATTTGCAGAGTGTCCTCGTCCAGGCTGCGGACGCCGTCTTCGAGGGCTTCGAGGTAGGAGTCGAAAGTGGCGATCGGGGTGCGCATCTCGTGACCGAGGTCGGCGAGCATCCGGCGCCGGGTGGTTTCGGTGGCTTCGAGGCGGCGGGCGACTTCGTTGACGGTGACGGTGAGATCGTCGAATTCGCGGCCAAGTCCGGGGCTGTGCATGCGGGTGTCGTAGCGGCCGGCGGCGATCTGGGCGGTGGAGGTGGTCACCGCCGTCAGCGACCGTTGAACGCGCCGGGCGATGTACCAGCTCACCGCCAGGGACAGCAGCACCGCGATGGCGATGGCCAGTCCCCAGGCGAGGATGATCGCCCAGGTGAAGGCCTCTTCGACGTGATGGGCCTGGTTGGAGTTGTGGTCGATGCCGGCTTGACCGAGGTGATCGTGGAAGATGCCGGGTGCGAGCGCCGAGGCCACGATCCAGGCGCTGACGGCGCAGCCGAGCACCACCACGGTCAGGGCGAGGAACAGTCGGGTGCCGAAACTCGCGGTGTTGATGGTGCGGCGCAGGGACCCGCCTGGTGTGGACGATCGGGCGGTCATGATCCGGTGCCCATTCGGTAGCCGACACCGCGGATGGTGCGCACGTAGCGGCCGCGGGTGGCGTCGTCGCCGAGTTTGCGGCGCAGGTGCCCGATGTGCACGTCGACCAGGTGTTCGTCGCCGACCCAGCTCGGCCCCCATACCGCTTCGATCAGCTGGGTGCGGGTGAGCACCACTCCGGGATCGCGTGCCAGGGCGGCAAGGATGTCGAATTCGGTGCGGGTCAGGGCGATCGGCCGCCCGGCGACGGTGGCCTCGCGGCCGTCGACGTCGAGGGCCAGGTCCCCGAAGCGGTGTGGCTGCGCAACGGTCGCGGCGATGGTGGTGCGGGGACGGCGCAGCATGGCCTGGATGCGCGCTGTCAGCTCGCGGGGGCTGAACGGTTTGGTCATGTAGTCGTCGGCGCCGACGGACAGCCCGATCAGGGTGTCGATCTCCTCGGTGCGGGCGGTGAGCATCACGACGTAGGCGTCGGAGAAGGTCCGCAGTTGCCGGCACACCTCCACCCCGTCCAGGCCCGGCAGTCCGAGGTCGAGGACCACCACATCGGGATCGACCTGCCGGGCGAGGGGAACGGCCTCGGCGCCGTCGCCGGTGACCGCGACCTCGAAACCGTCCCGCTCGAGATAGGAGCCCACCAGATCCGCCAGTGACGGTTCGTCCTCGACGACCATCGCCCGCAAGCCGGTGGAGGGACGCGCCGGCGTCGCCGGGTCGCTGCCGGGTGCGGGTGGTCGAGCAGAGGAGGTCATGGGGTCCATCATCGCCAGCACCGTCGCGGTGCCGGTATCGCGGCGACGCGACAGGGAGTTTCTTGAGCAAATCTTCATACGACCTCCATCGAACCTGTGGGGTGGGAACCCGATGCTGAAGCTACGAAACCGAGGGATGGAGACGATCATGATGGGCTGGGTCGGTGACATCGGTTGGGCGGGATGGACCGTCATGGCCGTGTGCATGCTCGCGTTCTGGACGGTGGTGATCTATCTGGTGGCCGTCATGTTCCGCGCCGACCGTACGAGCGGTCCTGCTGGCATCGAGCATGAGGGTGATCCGCTGCGGATGCTCGAAGAGCGGTTCGCCCGAGGCGACATCGACTCCGATGAGTTCGTCGCCCGGCGGCAGGTATTGACGCAGACCGGCAACCTCGCTGCGATTGCTGATCGGCGAGGGCAGGTCCGTGGGTAGATTGACCCGCCGAGCCTTCCTGATCGGCTCGATGCTGACCGGTGCCGGAGTCCTGGCGGCCTGTTCCGGGGCGGGGGCGGCGACCGGCGTGCCGGTGGCCGCCACGTCACCGGTGGTGCGTCGTCTCGAGCAGCAGCGACGTGTCCCGGGCCAGCAGGTGGTCTCGGCCCGGTTGACGCCGCGTCCGGTCGAGGTGGACCTCGGGGGACGCATCGTGTCCACCTGGGCCTATGACGATCAGGTGCCGGGACCGCTGATCCGTGCCCGAGCCGGGGATCTCCTGCGGGTGGAGGTCGACAACCAGCTACCAGCGGAGACGAGTGTGCACTGGCACGGGCTGGCGTTGAGCAACGACATGGACGGTGTTCCCGGGCTGACCCAGGACCCGATCGCCACCGCAGACCGATTCGTCTACGAGTTCACCGTCCCTCATGCGGGCACGTACTTCTATCACTCGCATTCGGGTCTGCAACTCGACCGCGGGCTCTACGGTGCGCTGATCATCGATGATCCGGCCGAGCCGGGCGACTACGACCACGAATGGATCGTGGTGCTCGACGACTGGCTCGACGGCACCGGCCGCACCCCCGACCAGGTGGCCCGCGAGCTCGGCATCGGCAGCGGAGCAGGAAACGGTGACGGCGCCGCGATGGGCACGATGGACCACGACGCCACGGACATGGACATGGGTGGGGAAACGATGTTCTCCCCGCTGCTCGGGGGCGCCGGGGACGTGCGCTATCCCCACTTCCTGCTCGGCGGGCGCGTGCCCGAAGATCCGATGGTCTGGACCGCCGCACCCGGACAACGAGCACGGATCCGGTTCGTCAACGCCGCCGCCGACACCGCCTTCCGGGTCGCGTTGGGTGGACACCGGATGACGGTCACCCACACCGACGGTTTCCCGGTCGTACCGCAGGACACCGACGCAGTGCTCATCGGCATGGGTGAGCGTGTCGACGTACTCGTCACCCTCGACGACGGGGTGTTCCCGCTGTTCGCTCAGGCCGAGGGCAAGACCGGGCACGGGCAGGCCGTGGTGCGCACCGCCTCTGGCGAGCTGCCACCACAACCCCGTCCCGACGAGCTCGATCGGCGGGTACTGCTCGGCACCGACCTTGCGCCACGGGAGTACGTGCGGCTGACCGAACGTGATCACGATCTGTACCACAGCGTGGACATGGGCGGCACCATGTCGCCGTACCGCTGGACCCTCAACGGTCGCGCCCACCCCGACAGTGCACCGCTGACCGTCAACGAAGGGCAACGGGTGCGCATGCGGATGCGCAACATGTCGGACATGTTCCACCCCATGCACCTGCACGGACACACCTTCGCGCTCACCGATACCGGACTGCGCAAGGACACCGTCACCATCGGGCCCATGCGCACCGTCGAGATCGAATTCGACACCGACAACCCCGGTCAATGGGCGTTGCACTGCCACAACGCCTATCACCAGGAAGCCGGAATGATGACCACCGTGTCCTACCTGGCGTGACCTGGGTCCTGCCGACCGGCGAGGCCGAACTGGGCCATCACGATGCCTGTGCTCGTTCGAGAAAGGAACACACCCTGATGAACAAGAAGACCCTTGCTGCCGGCGTCACCGCCCTGGCGGTGGTGTTCACCGCCGCTGCCTGCAGCGACTCCGACACCGGCACCACGGCCGCGACCTCGACCTCGCCAGCTTCGGCGAGCACGCCCACCGAACAGACCGCGGCACACAACGATGCCGATGTGATGTTCGCGCAGATGATGATCCCGCACCACAGTCAGGCCATCGAGATGAGCGACATGATCTTGGCCAAGGACAACATCCCCGCCGAGGTCAGTGCCTTGGCCGAGCAGATCAAGGCCGCGCAGGGTCCGGAGATCGACCAACTCGAGTCCTGGCTCGATCAGTGGGGTGCACCCACCTCGATGCCCGACGGGGCTCACGACATGCCCAGCATGGACGAGGACATGGGCATGGATGGGATGAGCGACGGCATGAGCGGGATGGACGGGATGATGAGCGACGAGGACATGCAGGCACTATCGGATGCCCAGGGCACCGACGCGGCCCGCCTGTTCCTCAAGCAGATGATCACCCACCACGAAGGCGCCGTCGAGATGGCACGGACCGAGATCGCCGAGGGACAGTTCCCCGAGGCGGTGGTGATGGCCCGCAGCATCGTCGAGACCCAGCAGCAGGAAATCGAGACGATGCGCCAACTGCTCGACACCCTCTAACGCACCCCGCTCACCCCCGTCGGCCGCCCCAGACAGGAGCTTTTCGATGTCGCACCCGGAACACCGACACTCCCATCCGGCACCGGCCGGACACGATCACGGCACCTCCACACAGAGCCCGCCGCCCGACGCGGAAGATGCGCATGCCGGGCACGGCGAACACCTCGCCCACCTCGGCGGGTCCGCCGAACACACCGGGCACGGCGGCCACGACCGGCACGCCGGGCACGGCGCGCACGGGGAGATGTTCCGCCGCCGCTTCTGGGTGTCGCTGATCCTGTCGATCCCGGTCGTGGGGTTCAGCCACATGGTCGCCGAGCTGCTCGGCTATCCCATGCCGGACTTCCCCGGGGCCATGTGGATTCCGCCGGTGCTGGGCACGGTGATCTTCGCCTACGGCGGCATGCCGTTCCTCACCGGCGGCTGGGCCGAACTGCGTTCGCGCCGCCCAGGAATGATGCTGCTGATCGCGATGGCCATCAGCGTCGCCTTCGCCGCCTCGTGGATCACCACGCTCGGCCTGGGCGGCTTCGACCTGGACTTCTGGTGGGAGCTGGCGCTGCTGATCGTGATCATGCTGCTCGGGCACTGGCTCGAGATGCGTGCCCTCGGTTCGGCCTCGGGAGCGCTCGACGCGCTGGCGGCGATGCTGCCCGACACCGCCGAGAAGATCACCGACGACGGCACCGAGGAGGTGCCGCTGTCGGAGTTGACCCTCGACGACGTGGTGCTCGTGCGGGCCGGGGCCCGCGTCCCGGCCGACGGCACGGTCGTCGACGGGCGCGCAGAGGTCGACGAGTCGATGATCACCGGCGAATCGAAGACCGTTACCCGCGAGAGCGGTGACACGGTGGTCGCCGGCACCGTCGCCACCGACAGCGCCCTGCGCGTACGGATCACTGCCATCGGTGAGGACACCGCCCTGGCCGGCATCCAACGCATGGTCGCCGACGCTCAGGCCTCCTCCTCGCGGGCACAGGCGCTGGCGGACAAGGCCGCGGCGTTCTTGTTCTACTTTGCCGCCATCACCGGGCTGCTCACCTTCGTGGTGTGGGCGTTGCTCGGCAACGTCGACGAAGCGGTGGTGCGCACGGTCACCGTGCTGGTCATCGCCTGTCCCCACGCCCTGGGGTTGGCGATCCCGCTGGTGATCGCGATCTCCACCGAACGCGCCGCCAAGGCCGGGGTGCTGGTCAAGGACCGTCTCGCCCTCGAACGCATGCGCACCGTCGAGGTGGTGCTGTTCGACAAGACCGGCACCCTGACCCAGGGCCAGCACCAGGTCACCGGCGTCGCGACCGCCGATGGGATCGGCGAGTCGTATCTGCTGGCCCGCGCCGCCGCGGTCGAAGCCGACAGTGAACATCCCGTCGCGCGTGCGATCGTGGCCGCAGCGGACACCGGTGTCCCGACGGGCGAGAAGATCACCGCCACCGACTTCCGGTCGTTGCCCGGCCGTGGCGTGCGCGCGGTCGTCGACGGCACCGAGGTCACCGTCGGCGGCCCCGCGATGCTCACCGACCTGGCGTTGTCGGTACCCGAGGAGGTCACCGCCGTCACCGAACAGTGGGTGCAGCGCGGAGCGTCGGTGCTGCACATCGCCGAAGGTGGTCGGGTGCTCGGTGCCGTGGCGCTCGAGGACGCGGTCCGGGAGGAGTCCCGCCAGGCGATCGACGCCCTGCACGCCCGCGGAGTCAAGGTCGCGATGATCACCGGTGATGCCCGGCAGGTCGCCGACGCCGTCGCCGCCGATCTCGGCATCGACGAGGTCTTCGCCGAGGTGTTGCCCGAGCACAAGGACGCGAAGGTCACCGAACTGCAGCAGCGCGGGCACAAGGTCGCCATGGTCGGCGACGGGGTGAACGACGCCCCGGCCCTGGCCCGCGCCGACGTGGGGGTGGCGATCGGTGCCGGTACCGATGTGGCGATCGAATCCGCCGGGGTGGTGCTGGCGGCGAACGATCCGCGGGCGGTGCTGTCGATCATCGAGCTCTCCCACGCCAGTTACCGGAAGATGTGGCAGAACCTGGTGTGGGCGACCGGCTACAACATCATCGCTGTGCCCCTGGCCGCCGGTGTGCTCGCCTTCGTCGGGGTGGCGATCTCCCCGGCGGTGGCCGCGGTGCTCATGTCGGTTTCGACCATCGTCGTTGCCCTCAACGCACAACTGTTGCGCCGCCTCGACCTCGACCCCGCCCACTTAGCCCGCACCTGACCTGCGTGGCCCTGCCCCAGAGAGAAAGTTCTTCTGCGTCCATGTGGATATCGTTCGCGCGCCCCTGCCGGGGTGTGCTCGTCGCCGCTGCCCTGACCGTGCTCGTCGGATGCTCGACCCAGCAGCCCGCTACGACACCGACCCGATCGGGGTCTGTCCCGACCGCGGAGGTGCCCGCGGTGGCATTGACCCCTGCCCTCGATCACCTGCACGGGTTACACCTCGGTGCCGACGGCACGATCCTGGCCGGCACTCACACCGGCCTGGTCACCCTCGGCGTCGACGGGCGCACCACCCGGGTCGGCACCTCCGACGACGACTTCATGGGACTGACCGGGGTGCCCGGCACCGATCGGCTCTTCGCCTCCGGACATCCCGGACCGTCGAGTTCGGCACCGAACCCGCTCGGACTGATCGACAGCATCGACGGCGGACGGACATGGACCCCGAAATCCCTGACCGGAGAGGTGGACTTCCACGCCCTGGCCACCGACGGGACGGTGCTCGTCGGCTTCGACGGAACCACCGGACTGCTGGTCTCCACCGACGCCGGCACCACGTGGAGTTCGGGAGCCCCGCTGGCCGCCGCAGCACTGGCTGTCACCGACAGCGGTGTCTGGGCGGCCACCGCCGAGGGGCTGCAGCACAGCACCGATACCGCCCGCACCTTCACCACCATTCCCGAGGCCCCCACACTGGTATTGCTCTCCGCCGCCGGTGACGGATCCCTGTGGGGTGTCGACACCGACGGTGTCGCCTGGCGCAGCCACACCGGTCGAAATTGGGAACAGAAGGCAATGGTCGGTCCGGTCGAGGCGTTGCTGGCCGTCGATGCCGACACCGCCTATGCCGCCACCGCGCACGATCTCTACACCCTCGAGTGACCCGATACTGCCGAGCGCGGTCCCACCACTCGGCGCCGCCGACCGAGGGGACCGGTACCAAGTGCACCTCGCCTCGGCATCGGTCGCGGGAGGGGCTCAGCCGGCGGTTTCGGGTTGATCGGACAATCCCAGGCGCAGGTGCTCGCTGTGGTAGACGGCCTCGTCGAGAAGTTGGGCGACGTGGTTGTCGTAGAGGCTGTAGACGATGGAACGGCCCGCTCGGGTGCCGACAACCAAGCCGAGATTGCGGAGCAGGCGAAGCTGGTGGGAGACCGCGGACTGCTCCATTCCGACGGCCTCGGCCAGTTCGGTGACCGGGCGCGGGCCGTGGCGCAGTTCGGTGAGGATCAACAATCGGCTCGGCGTCGCCAAGGCCTGCAAGGTGGTGGCGACATGGGCGGCGGACTCGGCGTCCAGCCGGGCGGCCGGGCGGTCGCGGCCCTCGATTCCGTGTCCCATGACCGCGGAGCCTACCCCGAAATCAATACATGAAGACCTCTTCATTTGTTCTGTTATCGTGGTTCGCATCTGTTGTCTGTCGCCCTGGAGGTGACCTGTGGTCGCACCGACCGCCACATCCACCCATCCGCATCCGACGCCCCCGTCGACAGCGGTACGCCGTACGACCCTGTTCGAACTCACCGAGGTCCGCTGGGCCGGCGCAGCCCTCGTCCTGTTCCTCCTCGGTCTGATCGCCCAGTTCGCCGGTGCGCCGACCTGGACATGGTGGGCGCTGTATCTGGCCTGCTACGCCGCCGGCGGCTGGGAACCCGGCGCGGCCGGGATCCGGGCGCTGCGGGACAAGACCTTGGATGTGGATCTGCTGATGGTCCTCGCCGCGATCGGCGCGGCGGCCATCGGGCAGATCACCGACGGCGCACTGCTGATCGTCATCTTCGCTACCTCCGGCGCGTTGGAAGCATGGGCGACCGCCCGCACCGAGGACTCGGTGCGCGGACTACTGGAGCTCGCCCCGGAGACCGCCACCCGCCTCGATGCCGACGGCCGGGAACACTCGGTTGCCGCGGCCGAACTCGAGGTCGACGACCTGGTGCTGGTGCGCCCCGGGGAGCGGATCCCGGCCGATGCGACGGTCATCGGCGGGGGCAGCGAGGTCGATCAGGCCAGCATCACCGGCGAGCCCCTGCCGGTGGACAAGACCGCCGGGGACGAGGTGTTCGCCGGGACCGTCAACGGCACCGGTGTCCTGCGGTTGCGGGTGGTTCGCCGGGCCGCCGATTCGGTGATCGCCCGCATCGCCACTTTGGTCGAGGAGGCCGGCCGCACCAAGGCCACCACGCAGTTGTTCATCGAGAAGATCGAGCAGCGCTACTCGGTGGGCATGGTCGCGGTGACCCTCGCGGTGTTCACCATCCCACTGCTGTTCGGCGAACCGCTCGAACGTGCACTGGTGCGGGCGATGACATTCATGATCGTCGCGTCCCCGTGTGCGGTGGTGCTGGCAACGATGCCACCGCTGCTGGCTGCCATCGCCAACGCCGGCCGCCACGGGGTGCTGGTCAAATCCGCCGTGGTGATGGAACAGCTCGGCACCGCCACCCGCCTCGCATTCGACAAGACCGGCACCCTGACCCACGGCACCCCCGAACTCGTCCGGATCGAGGCGGTGGACCCGCGAGTCGACCCCGACGAAGTGCTGCGGTGGGCGGCCGCTGCCGAACACCCCAGCGAGCATCCGCTCGCCGCGGCGATCATGCGCGCCGCACATACCCGCACCCTGACCTGGCCGGCAGCACAGCAATTCACCGCACTGCCGGGCCGCGGGGTCTCCGCCCTGATCGACGACCACATCGTCACTGTCGGCGCCCCGGCCGCGCTGCTCGAACGACACAGCACCCACACCCCCGCCGTTACCGTGGTCGAGGACTTCCAGAACCAGGGTTACACCGCGGTGGTCGTCACCCGCGACGATCATCCCGTCGGGGTGCTGGGCCTGACCGACACACTGCGCCCGCAGGCAGCGATCGCCGTGGCCGCCACTCGGGCGCTCATCGGCACCGCCCCCACGCTGCTGACCGGCGACAATCCGGTCGTCGCCGCACGGCTCGCCGCCGAGGTCGGCATCAGCGAGGTACAGGCCGGGCTGCTGCCCGACGACAAGGTCGCCGCCGTACGCGCGCTGCAGGCCGACGGAGAAAAAGTTGTCGTCGTCGGCGACGGCATCAACGACGCCCCCGCGCTGGCCGCTGCGCATGTCGGTATCGCCATGGGCGGCGCCGGATCGGACCTGACCTTGCAGACCGCCGACGCGGTCGTCGTCCGCGACGACCTCACCACCATCCCCACGGTGATCCACCTGGCACGGCGGGCCCGACGCGTGGTCATCGCCAACCTCGCCATCGCCGCCTCGGTCATCGCGGCCCTGGTGACCTGGGACCTGGTCGGCACCCTGCCGTTGCCGCTGGCGGTGGCCGGCCATGAAGGCTCCACCATCCTCGTCGGCCTCAACGGACTGCGGCTGCTGCGAGAGACCGCATGGCGCCGTGCTGTCCGCACAGGCTGACACGGTCCCGCGGCACACGTGTGACCTCGCCACCGGTGGTGATCTGGCCGAATCCACCTTCGGCGCTCACCCAACCCGGCCGTGCGGGACAGCACGGTCGAACCCGAACGCCGCGGAACGATCAGCCCTTCGCTGCGTCGGCGCTCGCACAGTTCATTACGGGCGAAGCGTTTCCGCAGGGCGTGACTGCCGGACTGTGGTCACCCCACCTCTACTGCAAATGCCGATACAGCGTCGTACGACCAACCCCAAGAATCTCCGCGATCTCGACCTGACTCATTCCGTTGTCGCGCATCAACTTCGCCTGCTTGATCTTCTTCGCCGTCATCTTCGGCGGCCGGCCCCCGACCCGGCCCCGAGCTCGGGCCGCTGCAAGTCCGGCCGAGGTGCGTTCACGGATGAGGTTGCGCTCGAACTCGGCGAGCGCACCGAAGATCGAGAAGATCAGCTTGCCGCCGGCCGTGGTGGTGTCGATCGACTCGGTCACCGACCGGAACCCGATGCCCCGTTCCTCGAGATCGGTGACCACCTGAAGCAGATGCGGCAGGGAGCGGCCGAGCCGATCGAGCCGCCACACCACCAGGGTGTCGCCAGCCCGCAGGTGCGAGAACAGGTCGTCGAGTTGCGGCCGGGCGGTCGTGGCACCGCTGGCGGTCTCGGTCCAGATCCGCGAACACCCCGCCGCCCTCAGCGCGTCGCTCTGCAGATCGAGGGTCTGATCGGTCGTCGAGACCCTCGCATAGCCCAAAAGTTCGCTCACAAGCTCGCAGTGTTCCATAACTCGCCGACAAGGCTGGTTTTGAACCAGAGGTTTTAGACATGGGTTTCGGAACAGTTTGTGGCTTCGTTCGCTTGGTGGCGGGGTTTTTGCAGCGCTCCGTGGCGGTCTTGTTGCCGCGATCGCACAGGACTGGCTGCAGGTAGGTGTCGCGGTCTGAACCGAGAGGGGTGCGCCCGGTCGGGGCCGTTTGGATCGCTGCCGCTACGTCAGAGTCCGAAGGCTCCGCCGCTGACGAGGATCACGATGCCGAGGCCGATGAGAACGATGGGGAAGAGGATGTGCTCCCAGCGTTCGAGCACTTCGGCGATCGGGGGGCGGGTGGCGACGAACTTTGCCAGGGCCACCAGGGCCGCGACGAGCGCGAGGAAGACGATGCAGTAGGCGACTACTGCGAGAGGTTCCACGCTGAGGAAGACAGGGGTGTAGACGCCGATGTTGTCGCCGCCGTTGGCAAGGGTGACGCCTGCGACTGTCCACACGCCGACCTTCTTGCCGGCAACCTTGGCCTCGTCGTCATCGTCGTCATCGTCTCCGCGCCAGGCCTGCCATGCGGCCCAGAGGCCGAGGCCCAGAGGGATGAGACCGAAGTACGGGATGGCTGCCGAGGGCAGGAATGCTCCGGCACCGATGGTCACCAGGACCGCGGCACCGAGGATGCCGGCGAATCCGAGGTACTGGCCGGCCAGAATGCGGGCGGTAGTGCCGCGCTGGCCTGCCCCTCGCGCGAAGAAGAGGGAGAGCACGATGATGTCGTCGATGTTGGTCGCTGCGAACAGGCCCATCGCCTGCAAGACCGAGGTGAGGATCATGCGCCCTCCCCAGCTGCGTCGCATCCGGGAAGCGAGCAGGCGGGATCGATGCACGGGGCGTCTTCGTCCACTGCCAGGGTGGCATCGACCAGTGCCGTCAGCGCCTGCGCCAGGTGCGAATCGGCGATCTCATATCGTGTCCGACGACCCTCGGGCTCGGAGACGACGATCCCGCAATCGCGCAGGCATGCCAGGTGGTTGGACACGTTCGGGCGTGTCAGGTCCAGATCTCGGGCCAGTTCCGCCGGGTAAGCGGGATGGTCGAGCAGGGTCAAGATGATCCGGGATCGAGTGGGGTCGGCCAGTGCACGACCCAGGCGGTTCATCACGTCGAGACGCGAAGCAATAGTCAGCATGAACTGAACTATACAGCGCGTACTGAACACTCGTTCACAGGCGTCAGCCCAGATCGCATGCCCGTAAGGGGAACCCTCACCGGACACCACCGCTACTTATCGAGAGGAACGACGGCACGCCTGGCGGGCTGTCCCGTAAGACCCGTCCGGTGAACTGTCCGGTGAAGGGAGGCTATATGACACACTGGGGAGCATGTCCCCCTTGAAGGTCGGCTATGCCCGAGTCTCCACCGACGAGCAGGACCTGACCGCGCAGCGTGACGGACTCGCGGCGTTCGGCGTCGATCCCAAGCGCATCTACGTCGATCACGGGCTCACGGGCCGCAACGCCGACCGTGAGGGCCTGCAGCAGGCGCTGGCAGCGTGTCGGGACGGCGATACATTCGTGGTCACCAAGCTCGATCGGCTGGCGCGTTCGGTCCGTGATGCCCACCAGATCGCCGACGACCTCGCGGCGCGGGAAGTGAAGCTGAGCATCGCCGGATCGGTGTACGACCCGACCGACCCGATGGGGAAACTGTTGTTCAACGTGCTGGCGATGGTCGCCGAATTCGAAGCCGACCTCATCCGTGCCCGCACCCGCGAGGGGATGAAGGTCGCCAAGGCCAAGGGCCGGCTGCGCGGGAAGTCACCGAAACTCACCCCCCGGCAAGAAGCTCACCTCGTCCAGCTACATGCCGCCGACGAGCACACTGTGGGCGAGCTGGCCGAGCTGTTCAGCGTGGGCCGCTCGACGGTCTACCGCGCCCTTCAGCGCGCCGAGCGCGGGCGCGAGAACGCCTTGCAGTAGGTGCGTCGTGGACGCTCGAGCGCGGTGGCGAATCCTCAGGCTCCACGTCGAGGACCAGGTGCCCCTCGCGCGCTTAGCTCGCGAGACCGATGTTGGGCTGCGGACCCTGGAGCGCTGGCACGCCCGCTACCGCGCCGACGGCTACGCCGGACTGGAGACAGCCTCGCGAGCGGACACCGGCTCCCGCCGCCTTCCGCCCGACCTCGTCCACCTGATCGAGGGCCTGGCACTGAGCAAGCCGCGGCCGGCCATCGCCACCATCCACCGCAAAGTCACCGGCATCTGCGCCGCCCGGAGATGGCCGGTCCCCTCCTACTCGGTGGTGTGGGACATCGTGCGGACCCTGGATCCCGGCATGGTCACCCTCGCCCTGGAGGGCGCAGCGTCCTACCGCGACAAGCACGAGCTGGTGCTACGCCGGCAAGCAGAGCTGCCCAACGCGATGTGGCAATCCGATCACACCATGCTCGACATCCTGGTGGTGGGCACCGACGGCAAGCCCGCACGGCCATGGCTGACAACGATCCTCGACGACTGCTCCCGGGCGGTCTGCGGCTACACAGTCTTCCTGGGCGCACCGTCGGCGATGAACACCGCCCTGGCGCTGCGCCAAGCGATCTGGCACAAGACCGACCCGGCCTGGCCGATGTGCGGCCTGCCCGACGTGCTCTACGTCGACCACGGCAGCGACTTCACCAGTGACCAGCTCGCCCACACCGCCGTCGACCTCCACATCCGACTGATCCACTCCACCGTCGCCCGACCCCAGGGACGGGGCAAGATCGAGCGGTTCTTCGGCACCATCAACACCGAGCTACTCGCCACCCTGCCCGGACACATCACCGAAGGGCACCCCTGGCCGACACCGAAACTGTCCCTGGCCGCCCTCGATAGCGCCCTGGAGGCGTTCGTGGCCACCTACAACGACCGCACGCACAGCGAGCTCGGAACCTCCCCGCGCAGCGCGTGGATCGCCGATGGCTGGCTGCCCCGAATGCCCGAGAGCCTGGAAGACCTCGACAGACTGCTGTTGACCGTCGCCAAGACCCGCGTCGTGCGCCGCGATGGCATCCGCTTCCAGGGCCTGCGCTACGTCTCGCCAACTCTGGCCGGCTACGTCGGACGCTCGGTCGTGATCCGCTACGACCCCCGCGACATCACCGAGATCCGCGTCTTCGATCACGACGAATTCGTCTGCAAGGCCGTCAACCAAGAGCACCACGACCAGAAGGTCAGCCTCAAGGAGATCCAGGCCGCGCGCAACGCCCGCCGCCGGGCGCTGCGAGCCGGCATCAACGAACGCATCGCCCTCGTGGCCGCACCTACCGAGACGCCACGGATCACCGAAGCACCGGCTCCGGCGCCGAGGTCCGCGTTGAAGATCTACAAGGAGGACCTCAGGTGAGCCAGCGCTTCATCGTCACCAAGGAGCACCGCCGCTTCACCGAGTTCGCCGACGCCGTGCGCCGCGGGCACACCATCGGTTTGTGCTTCGGATCAGCCGGCGTAGGAAAGACACTCTCCGCGCGCCGCTACGCACACGACGAGAAGGCTCATGACCTGCTGACCTACTGGGGGCCGCGCTCCGACAACGACGCCAAGATCTACGCCGCCTTGAACCGGAGCCGCACCGTGCTCTACACCCCCAGCGTGCTGACCACCCCGCGGACCCTGAAGGACGAGCTGACCCAAGCCATCACCCGCACCAACATGTGCATCGAGCAGCACCTCGTACCTCCCGGCACGGCCACTCCCGAGGCCTGGGGATGGCGACACGGCAGGAACTACGTGGAGCTGATCATCGTCGACGAGGCCGAACGACTGCGTCCCGCCGCTCTGGAACTGCTGCGCGATCGCTACGACCGCGACGACATCGCCCTGATCCTGATCGGCATGCCCGGCCTGGAGAAGCCGTTCAGCCACTACCCCCAGTTCTACAGCCGAGTCGGCTTCGCCCACCAGTACCGGCCCCTGGGACAAGACGAACTGCTGTTCGTCCTCGAGCGACACTGGCGATCCCTCGGCAAGACCCTCGACCCCGACGACTTCACCGACGCCCAAGCCATCGCAGCCATCGCACGGATCACCCGCGGCAACTTCCGGCTCCTCGAACGCCTCTTCCCCCAGATCCAGCGGGTCCTGAAGATCAACGAACTCGACACCATCACCAACGACGTCATCGAAGCCGCACAGAGCACCCTGGTCATCGGTGTCACCTGACCCCGCCACGAAGCGACCGAAGAACCCCGCCATTCAGCAGACGAAGTCACAACAGTTGTCGCGCCTAGTCGGTCGATTCGGTCGCGGACGTTTCATATACGTTCGTTTTCGGAACAAGATCAATTTTGCGGACCGATCCTCAAACAGCACACCCCGACACGGTCCGGCACTCGATCGCGTCCTGCGGAAGACGGCCGTCCGACCGTCCTGCTTAACCGTCCTGCATGTCGGTCTCGAATAGCTGACCCAAACAGCACTTTCGTCGCCTCATGGATGGAATCCTGATCGGCTATTCCCGATGCAGCACCGCGGGCCAAGATCTGCGAGCGCAACGCACAGCCCTCAAAGGCCGGAGTCCGCGACGACCGGATCTATACGGACAAGGGCGCTCTATACGGACAAGGGCTACGCGGGAGACAAGCGACATCGGCCCGGTCTGTGCGAAGCGCTCGCCGTCTGCCGCAGTCGTCAGCGCGGCAAACGCCGCCACATCGCCCGCGGCAGCAGGCGCATCCCGAAGAACACCGGGCGCAGCACCGCCGGCACCCACACCTCCCCGCGCCCGCGGTGCAGCGCCTGCACCGTCGCGCCGGCGACCTGCGGTGGGGTGCTCGACAACGGTGCAGGGCTCATGCCCTCCGTCATCCGGCCGATCACGAAACCGGGGCGCACCAGCAGCAACGACACCCCGCTGCCGTGCAAGGCATCCGCCAGGCCGGACGCGAAACCGTCGAGGCCGGCCTTCGCCGACCCGTACACATAGTTGGCGCGGCGCACCCGCCACCCGGCCACGGAGGAGAACACCACCAGCCGCCCCGAGCCCTGCGCGCGCAGCCGCTGGGCCAGGTCGGTGAGCAGCGCGACCTGCGCGAGATAGTCGGTGTGCACGATCGACACCGCATGGGCCGCATCGGTTTCCGCGTGGGCCTGGTCACCGAGGATGCCGAAGGCCAGCACCGCCACATCGATCGGCCCGAAGGCGGCGATCCGGTCGAGCACCGCGGTGTGTGTGTCGAGGGCGTCGGCGTCGAACTCGACCGGGTGCACCGCCGTCGCGCCTGCTACCCGCACGGCGGCGCACTCGTCGGCGAGGTCGTCGGCGCGACGGGCGGCGAGGATCACGGTGCGGCCCGGCGCGAGTCGGGTGGCGACCTCGACGCCGATCTCGCTGCGTCCCCCGAAGATGACGACGGTTCCCTGCGCGGTGTGGTTCATGCGGCCAGTGTCCCGGGTCGAGCTCCGGGATGCAGTGGCGGGGTTCTACTCTCTGCGGGATGGACAGTGACCGCACCCCGAGCATCGACGTCTCCCTCGCCGACAAGCTGCTCGCCCTGCTCGACGAGCGGTGAACCCGGCCGGGTGTCAGCCCGGCAGCACCGTCAATCCGTGCGGGCGCAGGTTCATCGACTCGCAGCCGTCCTCTGTGACGACGACGATGTCCTCGATCCGCGCACCCCACTCACCGCGGAAGTAGATGCCCGGTTCGATGCTGAACGCCATGCCGGGCTGCAGGATGTCGTCGTTGCCGGAGACGATGTACGGCTCCTCGTGCACCGACAGGCCGATTCCGTGCCCGGTGCGGTGCACGAACGCCTCCCCGTAGCCGGCGGCGGCAAGCAGGTTGCGGGCGGCGGCGTCGACGTCCTCGGCGCGCACGCCGGGCCGCACCGCATCCACTGCGGTCTGTTGTGCCTTCTCGAGCACCGCAATCTTCGTCGCGATCTCCGGGTCCGGTTCGCCGATGCTGTAGGTGCGGGTCGAATCCGAGTAGTAGCCAGGTTCGACGGGACCACCGATGTCGACGACGACGATGTCGCCGGATTCGATGACCCGCTCGGACACCTCGTGGTGCGGGTCGGCGCCGTGCGGGCCGGAACCGACGATGACGAACGCCGCCGCGGTGTGTCCCTCTTCGAGGATCGCGGCGGTGATGTCTGCGGCCACCTCGGCTTCGGTGCGCCCGGCGCGCAACCATTCACCCATGCGGGCGTGCACCCGGTCGATGGCGGCACCAGCGCGGCGCAACGCCTCGACCTCGTCGGTGTCCTTGACCATCCGCAGCTGCCGGATCACCGACGTCGCAAGCGCCGGGGCGTTGCCGAACCGGGCGGTCAGCGGCACCAGGTGCAGCGCCGGCATCGCCTCGGTCACCGCGAACGCCCCCGCCGTCGCGACGAGTTCGCGCACGAGCGCGTAGGGATCCTGACCGTCCACCCAGTCCCGCACCGGCAGACCGAGCTCACCGATCGCGGAGTCGTTCAGCGACGCCAACTCCAGCCGCGGCACCACCACGGTGGCGCCGGAGCCGTCGGTGGGGATCACCAGGCAGGTCAGGCGCTCGAACGACTCGGCGCGCGAACCGGTGAGATACCGCAGGTCCGGTCCGGGGGTGATGAGCAGCGCGTCGAAGCCGGCGGCGGCACCGAGTTCGGCGGCGCGGGCCAGGCGGGCCGCGTAACGGTCGGCGGGGAATAGGGGGGCGGCAGTGGTCATGTCTTCGAGCCTAGTGGCCGCGGCCGGATGGCAGGATGTGGTCCGTGACCGCACCGGAGAACCCCACGCCCGCACCGGACCCCACGCTGATGTTGCTCGACGGCGCGAGCCTGTGGTTCCGCGCCTTCCACGCCATCCCGGAGAAGGTCACCGCCCCCGACGGCAGCCCGGTCAACGCGGTGCGCGGCTTCGTGGACATGGTGGCCTCGCTGATCCGCACCCACCGCCCCACCCGGCTGGTGGTGTGCCTGGATCTGGACTGGCGGCCGGCCTTCCGTGTCGCGGCGATCCCCAGTTACAAGGCGCACCGGGTCGCCACCGGGTCGGACGGCACCGTCGAGGAGGTCCCACCCGCGCTGCTGCCGCAGGTGCCGGTGATCCTCGACGTGCTCGCCGCCGCCGGCATCGCCACCGGCGGGGCGGCCGGTTTCGAGGCCGACGACGTGCTCGGCACCCTCGCCGCCCGCGAGACCATCGACCGGGTGATCGTGGTCAGCGGCGACCGCGACCTGCTGCAGGTCGTCGCCGACAGTCCGGTGCCGGTGCGGGTGCTCTACGCCGGGCGCGGATTGGCCAAGGCCGAGTTGTTCGATCCGGCGTTGGTCGCCGAACGCTACGGGGTGCCCGGCGAGCGGGCCGGCGCCGCCTACGCCGAACTCGCGGTGCTGCGCGGCGACCCGTCGGACGGACTGCCCGGCGTCAAGGGGGTCGGGGAAAAGACCGCCGCGTCGTTGCTGCAGCAGTACGGCTCCCTCGACGCGGTGCGCGCGGCCGCGGTCGACGAGTCGTCGTCGATGGCGAAGGGCATGCGGGTCAAACTCGCCGCTGCGGCGGACTATCTGGATGCGGCGCTGCCGGTCGTGCGGGTCGCCACCGACGCGGACGTGGACCTGTCCCGCTCGGACGTGTTGCCGGCGGCACCGGCCGCTCCGGAGCAGCTCACCGCGCTGGCGCAGCGGTGGGGTCTGGAACGGCCGGTGTCCGCGCTGGTCGCGGCCCTGGCCGACCGATGACCGCTTCCGGTCAGTTGGGGCGGCCGACCTCGTAGGTGCCGTTGTCGTCGGTGATGGTGACGGTCACCTCCCGGAACTGGTCGTCCACGGTGACCGCGCAGGTGAAGCTGTGGCCGGCCTCGACCTTCTGATCGCTCGGGCACTGCACGTCGCCGACCTGCCCGGCCCCGTAGGACTCGGTGAGCACCTTCGCGATGCCCGCCTGGGTGGATTCGGTGTCGAGGACTTTCCCGCCGAACATCGTCGTGGCGAGGATCCCGACGATGGCGAGCACCACGACGAGCCCGGCGCCGCCGAGGATCCACGGCAGCTTCGACTTGCCGTTCTGCTGAGGCGCGCCGCCGGGCTGCTGCCAGGTGTTCGCGGGCGCTCCCCAGGGCTGCGCCCCGGCGGGCTGCTGCCCACCCCACCCGGGGACGGACTGCGTCGGTTGCTGACCGGGCGCGCCCCACGGCTGCTGTGCGCCCGGTTGCTGACCCCAGCCCGGTGCCTGTCCTGGTGCCTGCTGACCGGGTGCCGGCTGCCCCCAGCCGGGGGCGGGCGGCTGTGGGGCCGGACCCCAGCCCTGTTGCGGCGCACCGGTCGGCGCACCCCACGGATTCTGATGCCCGGCACCGGGCTGCGCGGGAGTCTGCTGGCCGGCGGGCGGCGCCCACCCGGGCTGCGGAGCGTTCCCGCCCGCACCGGTGTCGGGTTGCCACGGCGACTGCCCGGCGGTCGACTGTCCCCAGCCGGTGCCGCTGCCCTGCCCCCACTGCTGCTGGCCGGCGGGCGGCGCCCACGGTGATCCGGGCTGCTCACCGCCCCCGGAGGTCGGGTTGGGTGCCCATGGATCCGTCGATTCCGGCGGCTTCTGCCCCGGCGAGTCCTGCGGTTCGTTCGGCCCGGTCATCGTCGTCTCCACTCACCCTTCCCGTTGTGTGCCCATACGGTAGCGTCCACCCGCCGCGCGGGCATCCACGCCTACCGGGCGTCCCGGACACCCCGCAGGGGCCGGGTCATTCGGCGGTGGGATCGACGGCGACGACCCCGCGACGCACCGCCCCGACCGCCTTGCCGGCGGTGCGGGCGAGTTCCGGATCGTCCGCGCAGGTGCGGATCTGGTCGAGCAGATCGATCAGCTGCCGGCACCACCGCACGAAATCTCCGGGTGAAAGTTCCTTGCCGGCGGCCTCCGCGGCGACGAGCGCCTCGGTCAGCGACGCGGTCGACGCCCAGGTGTAGGCGGCGGTGACGAAACCCAGATCCGGTTCGCGGGTCGGGGGCAGCCGGTGCCGGATCTCGTCGGCCCGCAAGCCGTCGCAGATCCGGGTGGTTTCGGCCAGCGCGTGCCGGATCGGGCCGGTCGGCCCGACGACGGTGACCGGTTCGTCGGTGCGCGACTCGTAGATCACCGCCGAGGCGACCGCCGCGAGTTCGGCGGCGGACAGTCCCGCCCAGGCACGGCGACGCACGCATTCGGCGACCAGCAGATCCGATTCGGTGTAGATGCGGGCGAGCCGCTCCCCCGCCTCGGTGGTCGCCGGATCGTCACCCTCGGTGAGATAGCCGCGTTCGGTGAGCAGCGCGACGATCCGCTCGAAGGTGCGCGCCAGCGAATCCGTCGCCGCGGCGGCCTTGCGGCGCTGCTGCTGGGTTTCGCGCAGCAACCGGTGGTAGCGCTCCCCGGCACGCGCCAGCGAGTCCAGATCGGGGTGCTTGCGGGCCGGATGGTGCTTGAGTTCGCGGCGCAACGCGTCGATCTCGCGGGTGTCGCCCTTGGACGTGCTGCGCTTGGGACGGCGCGGCGGCACGAGGCCCTTCGACCGCAACGCCGACGCGATGTCGCGGCGCCCACGGCCGGTGCGGTGATCGACGTGCCGCGGCAGCCGCAGCGTGCCCAGCACCGTCGCCGGGGTCGGGAAGTCCCCGGCGGAGAGGCGACCGGACCACGCGTCGGCGGTGACGACCTGCGGCCGCGGATCGCCGGCGTCGGTGTCCGGCAGCACCACCACGGCCAGGCCGGTGTGTTTACCGGCGGGCACGGCGATGATGTCACCGCGCCGCAGTGTCACCAGCGACGCCACCGCCGCGGCCCGGCGATCCTGCTTGCCGCGCCGCTCGTGGGCGCGTTCGGCGTCGGTCAGTTCGGCGCGCAACCGCAGATAGTCGAGGATCTCGCTGCCCTCACCGCCGAGTTGGTCGCGCAGCTGTGCGAGGGTGGCCTCGTTGCGGTCGATGCCGCGTTTGAGACCGACCACCGACTTGTCGGCCTGGAACTGGGCGAAAGACATCTCCAGCAGCGCCCGCGACCGCTCCACCCCGACGGCGTCGATGAGGTTGACCGCCATGTTGTAGGACGGGCGGAACGAGCTGCGCAGCGGGAAGGTGCGGGTGGAGGCGAGCCCGGCGACCGCCGCCGGTTCGATGCCCGGCTGCCACAGCACCACCGCGTGGCCCTCGACGTCGATGCCGCGCCGCCCGGCCCGGCCGGTCAGCTGCGTGTACTCGCCGGGGGTCAGCTCGGCGTGGGTGTCGCCGTTGAACTTGACGAGCTTTTCGAGCACCACGGTGCGGGCCGGCATGTTGATGCCCAGCGCGAGGGTCTCGGTGGCGAACACCGCCCGCACCAGCCCCCGCACGAAGAGCTCTTCGACGGTGTGCCGGAAAGCCGGCAACATCCCGGCGTGGTGGGCGGCGATGCCGCGTTCGAGGGCGGTGCGCCACGACGCGTAGCCGAGGACCTCGAGGTCGCCGCGCGGCAGATCCCGGGTGTGCTCGTCGACGATCCGGCGGATCTCGGCGGCTTCGGTCTCGTCGGTCAGGTGCAGACCCGAGCGCAGGCACTGCTGCACCGCGGCGTCGCAACCGGCGCGGCTGAACACGAAGGTAATCGCCGGCAACAGACCGTCGCGGTCGAGACGGACGATGACCTCCGGGCGCGGCGGCGGCCGGAAGCGGGGGCCGCGTTCACCCCAGCGGTCCATCCCGGACAGACTCTGCCGTTGCCGCACCGCCGACGCCAGCTCCGGGTTGACGACGATGTCGCGGCGCCGCCGGGTCGGGGCGGTGTCGGTGTCGGCGCGGCGGTCGAACAGGTCGTAGATGCGGGAGCCGAGCATCATGTGCTGGTGCAGCGGGATGGGCCGCACCTCGTCGACGACGACGGTGGTGTCGCCGCGCACCGTGGTCATCCAGTCGCCGAACTCCTCGGCGTTCGACACGGTCGCCGACAGCGACGCCAGCCGCACGTCCTCGGGCAGGTGCAGGATCACCTCTTCCCACACCGCGCCGCGGAACCGGTCGGCGAGGAAGTGCACCTCGTCCATCACCACATGGGTGAGCCCGATCAGGGCGGTGGACGACGCGTAGATCATGTTGCGCAGCACCTCGGTGGTCATCACCACCACCGGCGCATCGGAGTTGATGGACTGGTCGCCGGTGAGCAGACCCACCGAGTCCCGGCCGTGCCGGGCACACAGATCGGCGTACTTCTGGTTGCTCAGCGCCTTGATCGGGGTGGTGTAGAAGCACTTGGAACCGCCCTGCAGCGCCAGATACACCGCGAACTCGCCGACGACGGTCTTGCCGGCGCCGGTGGGGGCGCACACCAGCACCGAATGCCCACCCTCGAGGGCGCGGCACGCCTCGATCTGGAACGGATCGAGCGGGAACCCGAGGCCGGTGGCGAACTCCGCGAGCTGCGGGGTGGGGACGAGCGGCGCGGTGCCGGTCTCGTCGTTACCGGCAGGGCCGGGAGTGGGGTCGCCGGTCACAGGGTGTCGGAGTAGTCGGTGCGGGCCGGATCGGTCCGTACGGTGTCGGTGGGCGCCGTCGGCGCTGCCGGCTCCACCGGGCTCGGGGCCGGGATCGTCGAACCCTCGTCGTCGTCGAGATCGGCCCAGCCCTCGGCGCGGGCCTTGCGGGCACGGCGCCGGTCGGTCAGCCGGGCGATCTGGATGGCGAACTCCACGAGCAGCGTGAGCGCCAACGCCAGGGCGAGCATGGAGAACGGATCCTGGCCGGGGGTGGCGATGGCGGCGAAGACGAACACCGCCATGATCAGCCCGCGCCGCCACGCCTTGAGCTTGGCGTAGGGCAGCACCCCGACGCCGTTGAGCGCGACGATCACCAGCGGGATCTCGAAGGACACCCCGAAGATCACCAGCAGGTTGATGAGGAACCCGAAGTATTCGGCGCCCGAAAGGGCGGTGACCTGCACGTCGTTGCCGACGGACAGCAGGAACGACAACGCGTGGGAGATCACCAGATAGGCCAGTACCGCGCCGGTGACGAACAGCGCCGCCCCGCAGGTGACGAAGCCGATCGCGTAGCGGCGTTCCTTGCGGTACAGGCCGGGGGTGACGAACGCCCACAGTTGGTACAGCCAGATCGGGCACGCCATGACGATGCCGGCGGTCGCGGCGACCTTCAGGCGCAGCATGAACTGCTCGAACGGTCCGGTGGCGAGCAGTCGGCACGAGCCGTCGTTGCTCAGGTCGGCGCGGGCCGAGGCGGGTAGGTCGCAGTAGGGGCCGCGCAGGATCTCCCCGAGGCTGTCGAGGCCGAACAGGCTGCGGCTGTACCAGACGAAGCCGAGGATGGTGGTGAGCACGATCGCAGCGAGAGCGATCAGCAGACGCGTGCGCAATTCGTAGAGGTGCTCGACCAGCGACATGGTGCCGTCGGGATTGGTCTTGCGCCGGCTTCGGCGCGGATCGAACGGGATGCGCACGGTGCGGTTCTCAGCTCCTGTCGAGACCACCGGCGTGCGGGCGTGCCGGGGTCAGCGGAACGCCGGGACACCCGTGGTGGGCGCCCCGGCAGGATGAACGTCGGTCAGGCAGACCGCGGTTCGGTGTGCGGGTTCGGCGCGGCGGGATCGGCTGTCGGCTGCGCGGCCGGCAACGGATTCGGCGCCGGCTGCGGCGTGGATGCCCGGGCGTCGTCGTTCTGCATCTCCTTGACCTCGCTCTTGAAGATCCGGAGCGAACGACCGAGACCGCGCGCGGCGTCGGGCAGCTTCTTCGAACCGAAGAGAATCACGACCACCAGCGCCACGATGGCCCAGTGCCAGGGGCTCATTGCACCCATTTACAACAACCTCCACTGATCGGCTCCGATCGATGCTACCGGACCTCGAGCACACACCGAGGCTTCGCGCCGGTGTATCCACCCACAATTTGCGGAGGGTTCACGCCGATGTTGCACAACGCGACCGTCACGGTGTCGGACCCGCACCGCGGGTCGCGTTCTCCCCGTCGAGCTCGGCATAGGCCGCCAGCGCCGCCTCGGCCCGCGCCCGCACCGCGGCCCGCAACTCCGGTGGGTCGAGCACCTGCACCCCGGCGCCGAGACCGACGAGCAGCCGCGCCATCCACCCCGGCGACGCGTACCGCATCGACGCCTCGCACCTGCCGTCGGGAAGCACCTGCACGTCGGTGAGCGGGTAGTAGTCGAGCAGCCAGGTATACGACGGGGCGATGCGCAACCGCGCGGCGGGCAGCGACGGGTCGCCCTCGAACAGTTCGAGGTGCTCGTCGTCGGTGATCGCCCGGTGCGGCGGTCGCGTCGGCTCGTCGAGCACGGTGGCGGCGTCGATGCGGTCGAAGCGGAACAGCCGCACTCCTTCGGCGCTGCGGCACCACGCCTGCAGGTAGGCGTGTTCGTCGATGATGACGATGCGGATCGGGTCGACGTCGCGTTCGGAGACGGTGTCGCGGGACGCCGAATAGTAGGTCAGGTGCACGGCGCGCCCGTCGCGCACCGCAGCCCGCACCTGTCCGGCGGCGTCGGAGTCCCCGGCTGCCTCCGGATCAGGCTCGGCAGTCGCCGCGGTGGCGGTGTCGGTGGTGGCGGTGTCGGCGGGCAGCGCGGCGGTCCCGGCGGCCGCCTCGATCTTCGCGATCGCCGACTGCGCCGCGGACGGGTCGACGACGCCGGGCATCTCCTGCAGCGACCGCAGCGCCACGAGCAGCGCGGTGGCCTCGGTGGAGGTCAGCCGCAGGGGTCGTTCGATGCCCGCGGTGAAGGTCACCACGATGCTGTCCTCGGAGAACGACAGGTCGATCAGATCACCGGGTCCGTAGCCGGGCAGGCCGCACACCCACAGCTGGTTCAGATCGTCCATCACCTGCTTGGGGGTGACCCCGAGATCGCGGGCGGCCTCGGCCGCGCTGATCCCCGGGTGCGCCAGGAAGTAGGGCACGAGATTGAGCAGTCGTCCCAGTCGCGCCGACAGTCGTGTGCTCATCGCTCCTCCTCCCCCGCATCCGTGACCGCCTGTTCGAGGATGCGGTGCACCTCGGCCCGCAACTCCGGTGGGTCGAGCACCAACGCGTCCGCGCCCTGCCCGGCGACGATCCGGGCGATCCATTCCCACGAGCGCACCGGCACCTCGAGTTCCACCCCGTCGCGGTCGCCGATCCGCCGGGCCGCGCCGGTCCGTCCGAGCCGGCGTAGCTCCCACGCGCGTCCATCGGCCACCCACAGGCGTGCCGATCCGCTGACCTCCGCCGGGGAGGTCGCGGCGAGCACCCGCCCCCGCAGATCCACGCCCCCCGGGATCTGCACCGCCCCCTCTGGGCCGATCGCGGTGATCTCGTCGCCGATGCGCGAGAGCCGGAAGGTGCGTACCGCGTCGCGATCGCGGTCGTGGCCGACGAGATACCAGCGGCCGTGCACGGTGACCACACCCCACGGTTCGACGGTGCGCGTCGACCACGGCTCGGTGGGGGAACTGCGGTGGGTGAACCGCACCGCGCGACGCGCGTCGATCGCGGCGAGCAACGCCGTCAACGCGGGTTCGGAACCGCGGGCGCGCGGCGGCAGCGGCGCGACGACCTCCCCGCCGTCCGAGTCGACACGGATCCCGGCGGCGCGCAGCTTGAGCACCGCGCCCTGCGCCGCGGCGGTCAGCTCCGGCGATTCCCACAGCGCGGCGGCGACGGCCACGGCGGCGGTCTCCTCGCGGGTGAGGTCGATCTCGGGCAGTTCGTAGGCGTCGCGGTTGATGCGGTAGCCCTCCACCGTCGACGACCGCGACGGCCGGCCCGTCTCGAGGGGCACCCCGAGATCGCGCAGTTCGTTCTTGTCCCGTTCGAACATGCGGCTGAACGCCTCGTCGCTCGCGCATTCGGAGTAGCCGGCCACCGAGGCCCGGATCTTCTCCGCGGTCACGAACTGTCGGGTGGACAGCAGCGCGATGACCAGGTTCACCAGCCGTTCGACTTTCGAGATCGCCACGCGCCAACCCTAGTGCCCGCGCGCCGCCGGCACCGCATCACCGTCCATCGGAGCGGACCGGACGGTCCGCTCCGATGGACGGTGGTACTCACATGGAGGCGATGAGCCGTTCGACGCGTTCGTCCACGGACCGGAACGGGTCCTTGCACAACACGGTGCGCTGCGCCTGGTCGTTGAGCTTCAGATGCACCCAGTCGACGGTGAAATCGCGGCCCGCGGCCTGCGCGGCGGCGATGAAATCACCGCGCAGCTTCGCGCGGGTGGTCTGCGGCGGGGTGTTCACCGCGGCGTCGACGGACTCGTCGTCGGTCACCCGCGCCGCCAGTCCCTTGCGTTGCAGCAGGTCGAACACACCGCGTCCGCGTTTGATGTCGTGATAGGCCAGGTCGAGCTGGGCGATCTTCGGGTCGGACAGCTCCATGTTGTAGCGGTCCTGGTAGCGCTGGAACAGCTTGCGCTTGATCACCCAGTCGATCTCGGTGTCGACCTTCGCGAAGTCCTGCGATTCGACGGCGTCGAGGACGCGGCCCCACAGGTCCACCACCTGCGCGACGTGCGGGTCGGGTTCGCGCTGGTGCAGATATTCCACCGCCCGCGCGTGGTATTCGCGCTGGATGTCCAGGGCGCTGGCCTGCCGGCCGCCGGCCAGGCGCACCGGGCGCCGGCCCGTCAGGTCGTGGGAGACCTCGCGGATGGCGCGGATCGGGTTGTCGAGCGCGAAGTCCCGGAACGGCACCCCGGCCTCGATCATCTCGAGCACCAGCGCCGCCGACCCCACCTTGAGCATGGTGGTGGTCTCGGACATGTTCGAGTCCCCGACGATCACGTGCAGGCGCCGGTACTTCTCGGCGTCGGCGTGCGGCTCGTCGCGGGTGTTGATGATCGGCCGCGACCGGGTGGTCGCCGACGAGACGCCCTCCCAGATGTGCTCGGCGCGTTGCGACAGGCAGAAGGTGGCGGCTTTGGGGGTCTGCAGCACCTTCCCGGCGCCGCAGATCAGCTGGCGGGTCACCAGGAAGGGCAGCAGCACATCGGAGATGCGGGAGAACTCGCCGACGCGGGCGACGAGATAGTTCTCGTGGCAGCCGTAGGAGTTGCCCGCCGAGTCGGTGTTGTTCTTGAACAGGAAGATGTCGCCGCCGATGCCTTCCTCGGCCAGACGCTGCTCGGCGTCGATGAGCAGTTCCTCGAGGACCCGCTCACCGGCATGGTCGTGCTCGACGAGCTGGAGCAGGTCGTCGCACTCGGCGGTGGCGTACTCGGGGTGCGAGCCGACATCGAGATACAGTCGCGCCCCGTTCCGCAGGAAGACGTTCGAACTGCGCCCCCAGGACACCACCCGGCGGAACAGATAGCGGGCCACCTCGTCGGGGCTCAACCGACGATGCCCGTGGAAGGTACACGTGACGCCGAACTCCGTCTCGATACCCATGATTCGTCGCTGCACACTTCGACAGTACCGCGCGAACCCGACCCACATGGGTCGCAACGACATCTACGGTCGAGGTGTGATCGTTCCCGAGCGTTACCGCACCGCCGACCGGGCCCTGTTCGAGCGCTCCGGGGCGCTGCGCGCATCCCCCGCCGACCCGCTGCTGCGCGATCTCGGACGCGCCGCCAACCACAGTGTGCTGTGGGTGGCGTGCGCCGCGGTGTGCGCCACCGCCGGCGGTCACGCCCGCCGCGGAGCGGTGCGGGGTCTGCTGTCGGTAGCCGGGGCCAGCGCCTTGACCAACGGGCTGCTCAAACCGCTGTTGCCGCGCCGCCGGCCCCCGGCGCGCACCGACCCGAAGTTTCGACGCCGCACGGTGCCGATCCCCCGCTCGTCGTCGTTCCCGTCCGGGCACGCCGCGTCGGCGGCGGCGTTCGCGACCGGGGTGGCGCTCGAATCCCCTGCGGCTGGGGCGGTTCTGGCGCCGCTGGCCGCGGCGGTGGCCTATTCGCGGGTGCACACCGGCGTGCACTGGCCCGGCGACGTCGTCGTCGGCGCCGCGGTCGGGGCGACGGTGGCGTGGTCGACGCGCCGCTGGTGGGCGGTGCGCAGCCGCGAACCGGCGACCGTGCAGGTCGCGGCGGCCGCGCCCGCCCTGCCCGGCGGCGACGGAATGCTGCTGGTGGTCAACCGCGATGCCGGGACCGCCGAGGAGATCGCCGCGCGGGTCACCGCCGCGCTGCCGAGGGTGCGTCGCGTCGATCTGGATCCCGACGGTGATCCGGCGGAGCAGTCGGAACGTCTGCTGACCGAATATCGGCCGCAGGCGGTGGGGGTGTGCGGCGGGGACGGCACCGTCGCGGCGGTGCTCGACGTCGCCGTCGCCGCGCGGCTGCCGGTGGCGGTCTTCCCCGGCGGCACCCTCAACCATTTCGCGCTCGATCTCGGCGTGGTGGACCTGGACGAGACGGTGCGGGCGGTCACCGCCGGGCAGGCGGTGGCCGTCGGGCTCGGGCAGGTCACGGTGACCGGGCCGGACGGGCGCACGGTGCGGCGGTTCGTCAACACCGCCAGCCTCGGTGGCTATCCGGATGCGGTGCGGTTGCGGCAGCACTGGGAACCGCGGATCGGCAAGTGGCCGGCGGCGGGGTTGGCGATGCTCGCGGTGCTGCGCACGGCGAGCCCGATGCCGGTCCGCATCGACGGGGCGGGGCGGGCGGTGTGGTTGCTGTTCGTCGGCAACGGCCGCTACACCCCGGCAGATCAGGTGCCGATGTCCCGGGCGCATCTGGATCCGGGCACCCTCGACGTGCGGTATCTACCCGCGGAGAGTCGGTTCTCGCGGCTGCGTCTGCTCCTCGCTGCGGCGACCGGCACCCTCGGCGCGTCACCGATGTATCGGCAGCGGCACATCCCGGGCCTGGCGGTGGAGGTCATCGGGGATCCGGTGGCGTTGGCCACCGACGGGGAGGTCCTCGCCGACGGCACCGGTTTCGACTTCGAGGTGGTGCCGTCGGCGTTGACGGTCTATCGGCTCGCGGTGGATCAGCCCGCGTCGGGACCGGACTCGGTCTCCGAGCCGGTCGCGGTGTCGGACCCCGATTCGGGGGCCGGATCGGCGGGCGTCTCCGACGGCGCCGCCTGAGCGGACCCGGTGCTGGGCAGCAGCGCGTCGAGCGCCGCCCCCGAGATACGCCGGAAGGCGCGGCGCGGCCGCTGCTTCTCGAGCACCGCGACCTCGAGTTCCCCGCGGCCGAGCACCCGCGGCGCCGCGTCGGCGGTGGCGGGCTGCTGCAGCGCGGTCACCGCCACGGCGACCGCCTCGTCGAGCGGCAGACCCGGCTTGTACGACGAGCGCAGCGCGGTGATGATCGGTTCGGTGTTGCCGCCCATCACCACGAACTGCGGTTCGTCGACGATCGAGCCGTCGTAGGTGATGCGGTACAGCTGCGGGCCGTCGTCGGTGTCGGCGCGCCCGACCTCGGCGACGCAGATCTCCACCTCGTACGGCTTGGGCTGCTCGGTGAAGATGGTGCCGAGGGTCTGCGCGTAGGCGTTCGCCAGTGCCCGCCCGGTCACGTCCCGCCGGTCGTAGGAGTAGCCGCGCATGTCGGCGTGCATGATCCCGGCGCGCCGCAGATTCTCGAACTCGTTGTACTTGCCGACGGCCGCGAAACCGACCCGGTCGTACAGTTCGCTGATCTTGTGCAGCGCCTTCGACGGATTCTCCGCCACCAGCAGCACACCGCCGGCGTAGGTCAACGCGATCACCGACCGGCCGCGGGCGATGCCCTTACGGGCCAGCTCCGAGCGATCGCGCATGATCTGCTCGGCGGACGCATAGTACGGAAGTGTCACCGGGCATCTCCTGCGGTGCGGTCGGCCACGATGGTGCGGGCCAGCTCGGACAGGGTTTCCTCCGCGACGGCCACGGCCCCGGCCGCGGTGATCACCACCGCCGTCGGGTAGATCCCGCGGGTGGTGTCGGGACCACCGGTGGCGGTGTCATCGTCGGCCGCGTCGTACAGCGCCTCGACGGCGCTGCGCAGCGCGCTCTGCTCGTCGGCATCGGCGCGGTAGAGCTTCTTGAGCGACGAGCGGGCGAACAACGATCCGGAGCCGACCGCGTGGTAGCCGGCGCGTTCCTCGTAGCGGCCCCCGACCACGTCGTAGGACACGATCCGCCCGGCGCGGTGCGCATCGGACGCGTCGAGGTCGAAACCGACCAGCAACGGCACCACGGCCAAGCCCTGCATGGCCGCACCGAGATTGCCGCGCACCATCGACGAGAGCCGATTGGCCTTGCCGTCGAAGGTCAGCGGCACACCTTCGATCTTCTCGTAGTGCTCGAGTTCGACCGCGAACAGTCGCACGAGCTCGATCGCCAGACCCGCGGTGCCGGCGATGCCGGCCGCCGAATAGTTGTCGGTGATGAACACCTTGTCGACATCGCGGGAGGCGATCAGGTTACCCATGGTCGCGCGCCGGTCGCCGGCGATGAGCACACCGCCGTCGAAGGTCAGCGCCACGATGGTGGTGCCGTGCGGGGCGAGGTCCACGTGGTCACCTCGTTCGAATCGGAACCGGTTCTCCGGCAGCATCTCCGGGGCGTGCATCCGCAGGTGGTCGGAGAACGACGACAAGGGCGACGCGAGGTGCAGCTTCGGCTGCACCTCGCGGTAGGGAAGAGAGGATCGTTCGGCTGTCACTGGCCACCTTTCTGCACATATGCCCGCACGAAGTCCTCTGCGTTCTCCTCGAGCACGTCGTCGATCTCGTCGAGAAGATCGTCGGTGTCCGAGGCGAGCTTCTCGCGACGCTCCTGACCGGCACCGCCGTCACCGACGACCTCGTCGTCGTCTCCGCCGCCACCGCGTGTGGTCTGCTCCTGTGCCATCGCCGCCGACCTCCTCCTGTACTCGGCGCGGAACCGTCACCGGTCGACGATCGGTGTGGTCACCGCTGCTTCGAACTCCTACCCTACCCAGCGAACCGGTCCACCGGTGGCGACACGCGTACTCGCGGCCTGTGATCCGGCCACCGCCCTCCGCCGGGAGGGGCGGTCAGTGAGTGAGCTGATCGACCAGTTCCGCCGCCGACTGCGCAGTCTCGAGCAGCTCCCCGACATGCGCGCGGCTGCCACGCAGCGGCTCGAGCGTCGGGATGCGCACCAGCGATTCGCGACCGAGATCGAAGATCACCGAATCCCAGCTCGCCGCCGCGATATCGGCACCGAAACGGCGCAGGCACTCACCGCGGAAGTAGGCGCGGGTGTCCGAAGGCGGGGTGTGCACCGCATCGAGGACCTGCTGCTCGGACACCAGCCGCTGCATCGACCCGCGGGCCACGAGGCGGTTGTACAGGCCCTTGTCCAGGCGCACATCCGAGTACTGCAGGTCGACCATGTGCAGGCGCGGCGCTGACCAGGACAGTCCCTCGCGGTTGCGGAAGCCCTCGAGCAGCCGCAGCTTCGCGGGCCAGTCCAGCAGGTCGGCGCATTCCATCGGGTCGCGTTCGAGCAGATCGAGCACCATCGCCCACTTGTCGAGGATGTCGAGGATCCGCTTGTCCTCGGTGCCGTCGTGGAACTTCGCGACCCGCTCGTGGTAGATCCGCTGCAGCGCCAGACCTGTCAGCTCCCGGCCGTCGGCGAGCGCGACGGTCTTGCGCAGCGACGGGTCGTGGCTGATGTGGTGCACCGCGGTGACCGGGCGGGCGAGCTGCAGATCCGACAGGTCGATGCCGGCCTCGATCAGGTCGAGCACCAGCGCGGTGGTGCCGACCTTGAGGTAGGTGGACATCTCCGCCAGATTCGCATCGCCGATGATCACGTGCAGGCGCCGGTACTTGTCGGCGTCGGCGTGCGGCTCGTCGCGGGTGTTGATGATGCCGCGCTTGAGGGTGGTCTCGAGACCGACCTCGACCTCGATGTAGTCGGCGCGCTGCGAGAGCTGGAAACCGGGCTCGTCACCGGACTGGCCGATCCCGACCCGGCCGGAGCCGGTGATGACCTGCCGGGAGACGAAGAACGGGGTCAGGCCCGCGACCACCGCGGAGAACGGGGTCTCGCGGTCCATCAGGTAGTTCTCGTGGGTGCCGTAGGAGGCGCCCTTGCCGTCGACATTGTTCTTGTACAGCTGCAGTCGCGGCGCGCCGGGCACACTCGACGCGTGCCGGGCGGCGGCCTCCATCACCCGTTCCCCGGCCTTGTCCCAGATCACCGCGTCGAGGGGGTCGGCGACCTCCGGGGCGGAGTATTCGGGGTGGGCGTGGTCGACGTACAGGCGCGCCCCGTTGGTGAGGATCATGTTCGCGGCACCGACCTCGTCGGCGTCGATGACCGGGGCCGGGCCGTTGAACCGCCCCAGATCGAAGCCCCGCGCGTCGCGCAGGGGCGATTCGACCTCGTAGTCCCAGCGGGTGCGGCGGGCGCGCGGCACCCCCTCGGCGGCCGCGTAGGCCAGCACCGCCTGCGTGGAGGTCAGGATCGGGTTCGCCGATGGCTCGTTGGGTGAGGAAATCCCGTACTCGACCTCGATACCGATGATCCGCTGCATGCCCTCGAGCCTAGGCGATCCGGACGCTCACGGTCGTGACCAGCCCCGCCACCGGTCAGCGGTGCGGCTGCGGGGTGCAGTCCAGATAGCCGTGCGCCCCGATCGCCTGCAGCGCCACCCGCACCGGCAGCGGCGCCCAGCTCGCCTGCGGATCGGTCCCGAGCCGCGGGTCGCGCACCGGGATCGCCCTGCCCCGGGTGTGCACCACCGCCTCGTCGGCGGCGCACACGTTGCGCACCCAATCGGTGTCGGCGCCGTAGGTCAACGCGATCCGCAGATCGTCACCGACGGTGAACAGCAGCACCGGGGTGCGGAACACCCGGCCCGAGCGGCGCCCGCGATGCTCGACCACCGCGGTGCCCGGCAGCAGCTGCGCGAACGGGGTGGTGACCCGGTTGGTGACGATCTTGTTGAACCGGGCCAGGGTGCGCGGCAACGGCACGGTCGGTCCTCCCCCTGGATAGGCCGCGACGGCCGGACCTTCCGGAGGAGGGAAGACCCGGCCGTCGCGGATCGATTGTCGCGGGTCGATTCCTACAGGTACTGGCCGGTGTTCGACTCGGTGTCGATCGCGCGGCTCGCGCTGGCGTTCTTGCCGGTGACCAGGGTGCGGATGTACACGATCCGCTCGCCCTTCTTCCCCGAGATCCGGGCCCAGTCGTCCGGATTCGTGGTGTTGGGCAGGTCCTCGTTCTCGGCGAACTCGTCGACGATCGAATCGAGCAGGTGCTGCACCCGCAGACCGGGCGCCCCGGTCTCGAGCACCGACTTGATCGCATACTTCTTCGCCCGGTCGACGATGTTCTGGATCATCGCGCCGGAGTTGAAGTCCTTGAAGTACAGGACCTCCTTGTCGCCGTTGGCGTAGGTGACCTCGAGGAAACGGTTGTCCTCGGACTCGGCGTACATCCGCTCGACGACCCGCTCGATCATCGCCCGCACGCACGCGACCCGATCGCCGCCGAACTCGGCGAGATCGTCGGCGTGCACCGGCAGGCTCTCGGTCAGGTACTTCGAGAAGATGTCCTGCGCGGCCTCCGCGTCCGGACGCTCGATCTTGATCTTCACGTCGAGGCGGCCGGGCCGCAGGATCGCCGGGTCGATCATGTCCTCACGGTTCGACGCGCCGATGACGATGACGTTCTCGAGCCCTTCGACACCGTCGATCTCGGCGAGCAGCTGCGGCACCACCGTGGTCTCCACATCGGAGGACACACCGGAACCGCGGGTGCGGAAGATCGAATCCATCTCGTCGAAGAACACGATCACCGGGGTGCCCTCGGACGCCTTCTCCCGGGCCCGCTGGAAGATCAACCGGATGTGCCGTTCGGTCTCACCGACGAACTTGTTCAGCAGCTCCGGGCCCTTGATGTTCAGGAAGAACGACTTCGCTTCCTTCGAATCGTCCCCGCGGGCCTCGGCGATCTTCTTCGCCAGCGAGTTCGCGACCGCCTTCGCGATCAGGGTCTTACCGCAACCGGGCGGGCCGTACAGCAGCACACCCTTCGGCGGGCGCAGCGAGTACTCGCGGAACAGGTCCTTGTGCAGGAAGGGCAGCTCCACCGCGTCGCGGATCTGCTCGATCTGCCGGCCCAGACCGCCGATGTCGCTGTAGCCGACGTCCGGGACCTCCTCGAGCACGAGATCCTCGACCTCGGCCTTGGGGATCCGTTCGAAGGCGTAGCCGGCCTTGCTGTCGACCAGCAACGAATCACCGGGGCGCAGCGTGAACGAGTTCTCGTCGTCGACGAGCAGATCGGTCTTGTCGTCGGCGGCGGCCGCGGCGAGCGGGGCGGCCAGCCACACGATGCGTTCCTCGTCGGCGTGCCCGACCACCAGCGCGCGGGTGCCGTCGTCGAGCACCTCCCGCAGGGTGGTGATCTCGCCGACGCGTTCGAAACCACCGACCTCCACGACGGTCAACGCCTCGTTCAGCCGCACCGTCTGACCGGGCCGGAAGGTGTCGAGTTCGAGATTCGGGGACACCGCGACCCGCATCTTGCGGCCCGAGGTGAACACGTCGACGGTCTGATCGTCGAACGTCTCGAGCAGCACCCCGTAGCCGCTCGGCGGCTGGGCCAGCCGGTCGACCTCCTCGCGCAGCGTGATCAGCTGCTGGCGCGCATCCTTGAGGGTCTCGAGCAGTTTGCCGTTGCGGACCGTGAGGGACTCGAGCCGGGCTTCGAGGTCGCGTACCTGATCGGACGGTTCGCCGAGCCGACGACGCAAGGTCGCCACCTCTGCGCGCAACTCTTCGATTTCGCGTGCCGCCGCAACCGCATCCGGCTTCTCTGACGAGCTCATAGCGACTCCCTCCACTGTCGGTCATTCCACGCTACCGGGACATCGCCCCACATGGGGGAGGACACGAAACAGTCGTGTTCCGAACATGTGTCGCGCGTGGGGCGCGCCATGGCGCCGCACCTCCGGCACGCTGTTAGGCTCCCCTAAATATCGTGCGTCGACCGTTTCTCTCGAAAGGTACTCCTCCGTGACCCCACGTCCAGTTCGCACACTCTGCGCCGCCACCGCGATCGCCGCCCTCACCGCCCTGACCGGCTGCAGCTCCGACGACGCCGGCGACGACACCGCTGCCACGACCAGCGCAACGACGACCACCAGCACCACCGTGACCGCCGCGGTCACCGTCGAGCAACTGCAGGAACAGATCGACGTGTTCTTCGACCCGGCCGCCACCACCGAGGACCGTGCCGCGGTCGTGGAGCACGGCGCCGCGCGCACCGCCGTGCTCGATCAGTTCACCGGTGTGCTCGCCGGTTACCCGCTCACCGGCACCGTCGGCGAGATCACCACGGTCGACGCCGACACCGTCACCGCGACCACCGAGGTCGCCGGCCCGCACGGCGGCGCCCCGATGCCGCTGACCTTCGAGCAGATCGACGGCACCTGGGTCATCGCCGACGAGAGCGCCTGCTCGATCCTGGCCGCGGGCACGCTCAGCTGCGAATAACCCCTGCGGGTCGGCGTCGGCTCAGCCCTTGCTGGGCCGGCGCTGCGGCTTCGGGGTCTCCACCCCGTCCTGCAGGCGCCGGGCACTGACCAGGAACGCCGTGTGCCCCTGCATCCGATGCTCCGGCCGCACCGCCAGCCCCACCACGTGCCAGCCGCGCACCATCGACTCCCACGAACGCGGCTCGGTCCAGCAGGTCTGCTCCCGCATCGCCTCGACCACCCGCGACAGCTGCGTCGTCGTCGCCACATAGACGATGAGTACCCCGCCGGGCACCAGCGCCTTCTTCACCGTCTCGAGCACATCCCAGGGGGCGAGCATGTCCAGCACCACCCGGTCGACGCGGCCGTACTTCTCGACGTCGTAGTCCGCCAGATCGCCGAGCACCGTCGTCCAGTTCGCCGGGCGCTGCCCGAAGAAGGTGTCGACATTGCGCTCGGCGTATTCGAGATGGTCCTCGCGCACCTCGTAGGAGATCACCCGGCCGCTCTCGCCGACGGCGCGCAGCAGCGAACACGTCAGCGCGCCGGAACCGGCGCCGGCCTCGAGCACCGTCGCGCCGGGAAAGATGTCGCCCTCCTGCACGATCTGCGCGGCGTCCTTCGGGTAGATCACCTGCGCACCGCGCGGCATCGACATCACATAGTCGACGAGCAGCGGACGCAACGCCAGATAGGGGGTGCCGTTGGTGGAGGTGACCACCACACCCTCGTCGGTGCCGATCAGATCGTCGTGCAGGATCCCGCCGCGATGGGTGTGGAACTCCTTGCCCGGTTCGAGCACCACGGTGTACTTGCGGCCCTTGGCGTCGGTCAACTGCACCCGGTCCCCCACCTGGAAGGGTCCGCTGCGCCCGAGTCCGCCTACCGCCATCGCCGTGTCCACCTTCGTTCCAGCCCCGCACCCGGGATCGGGCACGCGGGTCCGGCACCGTGTCGGACCCGCGTCCTAGCCTGCCAGGTGTGACCACAGCTGCGCCCACACCCCCCACCGACTCGACGCGGCCGGTCGCCCTGTCCCCCTCCCGGGCCGCCGACTTCACCCGCTGCCCGCTGCTCTACCGCTTCAAGGCCGTCGACCGGCTCACCGCACCCCCGACCCGCGCCCAGGCACGCGGCACCGTCGTGCACGCCGCCCTCGAAGCGTTGTTCGGCCTCGACGGACCGGCCCGCACCGCCACCGCCGCGCAGACCCTGCTGCCCGACGCCCTGGCCCGGGTCCTCGCCGCCACCCCCGATCTGGGCGTGGACACCGACGACGCGGGGTTCCTCGCCGAGGCCGCCGCGCTGCTGGACACCTACTTCACCGTCGAGGACCCCACCGCGGTCACCGCCGACGGCTGCGAACTGCGGGTGGAGACCACCCTCGACGGCGACGTCCCGCTGCGCGGCATCATCGACCGCCTCGATGTCGACGCCACCGGTGCGGTGCATGTCGTCGACTACAAGACCGGCCGCGCCCCGTCCCCGCGCGGCGAGCGGGCGGCGCTGTTCCAGCTGAAGTTCTACGCGCTGATCGTGTGGCGGCAACGCGGCATCGTCCCGGCCTCGCTGCGGCTGCTGTATCTCGGCGACGGTCAGGTGCTGCACTACCGGCCCGACCCCGAGGAACTGCGTCGCTTCGAACGGATCGTGCGGGCGATGTGGGCGACGATCCGGCAGTTGCGCGCCAGCGGCGACTTCCGCCCCGATCCCGGTCCCGGCTGCCGGTGGTGCGATCATCGGGCATTGTGCCCGGCGTTCGGCGGTACCCCACCGCCGTATCCCGCCGATGGCGTTGCGACGCAATCGACACCGGGCGCGCCCCACCGCATCGAGCAGCAGGAGAATCCCGAGTGAGCGACGCCGCCTACTACGTGCCGGTCCCCCGGCCGACCACCCCCACCGGCCCGGTCGACGACGTCGAGATCGCGGTGTTCCGCCCCACCGAACACACCGTCAGCACCTGGGGACCGCACCTGCAGCACGGCGCCCCACCCTCGGCGCTGCTCGCCCGCGCCATCGACCGGCACCGGCCCCGCCCCGACACCCGCCTGAGCCGGCTCACCGTCGAACTGCTCGGCCCCGTCCCCCTCACCGACCTCGAGGTGCGCACCCACATCGAACGACCCGGTCGCCGCATCGAACTGGTCGTCGCCGAATTGTGGGCCACCGCCCCCGACGGCACCGACCGCCCGGTGGCGCGCGGCACCGGCTGGCGCCTCGAAACCATGGACCTGCCGCAGGTCGCGCGGACCTCCGAAACCCCGCTGCCCGCCCCCGACCACGTCGAAGCCACCGCCCCGCACGTCTTCTGGAAGGGCGGCTACATCGACACCGTCGAATGGCGCATCATCGTCCCCTTCGGCGCTCCCGGCCTGTCGTCGGCGTGGGTGCGCAGCGAGATCGCCCTCGTGGAAGGCGAAACCCCCAGCGGGCTCGACCGGTTGATGAGCGTCGCCGACGTCGCCAACGGTGTCGGATCCAAACTCGACCCCCGCGAGTACACCTTCCTCAACACCGAACTGACCGTGCACCTGTTCCGCGCCCCCGAGTTCCGCGAACAGGACTGGGTGGGGATCGCCGCGGAGATGTCCGTCGGACCCGACGGGGTCGGCATGACCGCCGGTCTGCTCTACGACGAGACCGGCGCGCTCGGCCGCATCGCCCAGAACGTGCAGGTGCGGTCCCGCTGATCAGCGGGACCGCACCGGAAGATGTCGGGATCGGTGCGCGTCTATTCGGGGGCGCGCATCGCCCGGCACGAGCGGATGTTCGACGCGAGGATCGCGCGGGCACCGATCTCGGCGAGCCGGTCCATCACCGCGTTGTGGCCCTTGCGCGGCACCATCGCCCGCACCGCCACCGAATTCTCGTTCGCCAACGGCGAGATCGTCGGCGACTCGAGACCGGGCGTGACCTGCACGGCCTGCTCGAGCAGGTGCTTCGGGCAGTCGTAATCGATCATCACGTACTGCTGCGCGAAGACCACACCCTCGAGACGGGCGATCAGCTGGTTGCGGGCCCGATCCGAGCGATCCGAATCCTCCCGCTCGATCAGCACACCCTCCGAATCGCACAACGACTCGCCGAAGGCGACGAGATCGTGCTGCCGCAACGTCCGGCCCGAGCCGACCACATCGGCGATCGCGTCGGCGACCCCGAGCTGGATGGAGATCTCCACCGCACCGTCGAGCCGGATCACCTCGGCCTCGATGCCGCGGGCGGCGAGATCACGACGCACCAGATTCGCGTACGAGGTGGCGATGCGCAGACCCTGCAGATCCTCGACCGACCAGTCGCGGCCCTTCGGCGCGGCGTACCGGAAACGCGAGGACCCGAAGCCCAGCGACAACCGCTCGGTGACCGGAGCCCCCGAATCCATCGCCAGGTCGCGGCCGGTGATCCCCAGATCCAGCTCGCCGGAACCGACGTAGATCGCGATGTCCTTCGGCCGCAGGAAGAAGAACTCGACGTCGTTGACCGGGTCGATGACCGTCAGATCCCGCGAGTCGGTGCGCCGACGGTAGCCGGCCTCCTGCAGGATCTCGGCGGCGGACTCGGACAGCGAACCTTTGTTGGGGACTGCGACGCGCAGCATGACGGATTGGGTCCTTTCGAACGACGAGCAGAAGCGAGGAAGGGATCTACAGGGGGCACGGACGGCGGCACCGGCACAGCGGGCCACCGGCCGTCACAGATGCTTGTAGACGTCCTCGAGCTTCAGACCCCGCCCCACCATCAGCACCTGCACCCAGTACAGCAGCTGCGAAATCTCCTCGGACAGTTCCTCGTCGGACTGGTACTCGGCGGCGATCCACACCTCACCGGCCTCTTCGAGTACCTTCTTGCCCTGGAAATGCACGCCGGCGTCCAGGGCGGCGACGGTGCCGGAGCCCTCGGGGCGGGTCGCGGCGCGTTCGGACAGCTCGGCGAACAGGGAATCGAAGGTCTTCACAGGGGTCGATTGTTTCATGCCCCGCCACCGGCCCCACAGCCAGGACACCAACCCTCGCTCAGAACTCGAGTTCCCGCCCGCTGACGAACCGCCGCTCCACCCCGCTGATCGGATCGGTGAACTCCAGCGACCGCGCCAGCAACCGCAGCGGATCGGTGAAATTGTCCGCGTCGCGCCGCCGGAACCACGGATAGAAGTTGTCCCCCACGATCGGCACCCCCAACGACGCCAGATGCAGCCGCAGCTGGTGGGTGCGACCGGTGCGCGGGAACAACCGGTAACGGGCCAGCTCCCCACGCCGCTCGACCAGCTCGATGCGCGTCTCCGAATTCGGTTCGTCGGCGAACTGCTCGGCCGTCGGCTCCCCGTGCCGCTTGACGATCCGCGTGCGCACCACCTGCGGGAACGACAGGTCGGACCGATAACCGGCGACCGCCTCGTACACCTTGCGCACCCGCTGACGCTCGAACAGCTCCTGATAGGGCCGCCGCCATGCCGGATCCGTCGTGCACAGCAGCACCCCGGCGGTCATCCGGTCGAGCCGGTGCACCGGCACCAGATGCGGCAACTCCAGCTCGCGCCGCAACCGCACCACCACCGACTCGCGGATGTGCGCTCCGCGCGGGATCGTCGCCAGGAAATGCGGCTTGTCCACCACCACGAGACCGTCCTCCCGATGCAACACGCGCACCGGGAACGGCACCGGCACCTCCGGCGGCGGATCGCGGTAGAAGTACACGAACCGCGTCGGCTGATACGGCGTGCACGCATCGACGCGGCGGCCGTGCTCGTCGACCAACTCCCCCGCACCCATGTGCGCCGCCCAGTCCTCCTCGGGGTGGCCGGCCTGCAGGAACTCGACGATCGTGGCCGCGTCGACATCGGCGGGCATCCGGATGCGGTCGGGGCCGAGCCCGTCGCGCACCGGCAGCGGTGCAGCACGCACCGGTCTACGCCTCCACGAGGTCCGGGACGCAGCCCTCGCACACCAGAGTCAACTCCCGGCCGTGGAGATCCGGATGATTCCGGTACCGCGAGGTCGGCGTCCCGCACAGGGTGCAGCGGCCGATCACCGGCGCCTCGGCGCTGAACTCGACGTTCATCCGCCCGTCGAAGACGTACAGCGAACCCTCCCACAGGCCCTCGTCTCCGAAGGTCTCGCCGTAGCGGACGATGCCACCGTCGAGCTGGTAGACCTCTTCGAACCCGCGATTGCGCATCAACGCCGACAGCACCTCACAGCGCACCCCACCGGTGCAGTAGGTGACCACCGGGCGGTTCTTGAGATGGTCGTAGCGTCCGCTGTCGAGCTCGGCGACGAAATCGCGGGTCGTGGCGACATCCGGCACGATCGCATCCCGGAACCGGCCGATCTGCGCCTCGAAGCGGTTGCGGCCGTCGAAGAACACCACCTCGTCGCCGCGCTCGGCGACCAGCTCGTGCACGCCGTGCGGCGACAGATGGGTGCCGCCGTCGACGATGCCGTTCTCGTCGACCTTCACCTCGTCGGGCACCCCGAACGTCACGATCTCCGGACGTACCTTCACCGACAGCCGCGGAAAGTCGTCGCCGGTGCCGTCGGACCACTTGATATCGGTGTCCCTGAAGGCCGCATAACCGCGCAAGCCACGCACGTACTTCTTCACGTCGGCGATGTCACCGCCGACGGTGCCGTTGATGCCGTGCTCCGAGATGAGAATCCGCCCGGTCAACCCCAACGACGACGCGAGGGTGTGCTGCCACAACCGGATCGCCTCCGGGTCGGGCAACGGGGTGAACTTGTAGAACAGCACGATCTTCGGGACCGCCACCTCAGGGCACCCCCGCACCGTGCAGCTCGTGCAGATCCTCGGCGCTCAACCCCTCGAGCGTGGACCGGAACACCCGCCGCTCCGAGCCGGGCACATCCACCAGTGACGGCACCACCAGCACCGTGCACCCGGCCGCATCCGCCGCGGCCGCCCCGGTCGGGGAATCCTCCACCGCCAGACACTGCGCCGGATCCAGACCGAGCAACTCCGCAGCCCGACGGTAGGGCGCCGGATCGGGTTTGCCGGCCGGCACCTCGTCGCCACACACCGAATGATCGAAATGCTCACGGCCCAGGGTCGCGAGGGCCACCTCACACAACGCCCGCTCGGTGTTGGTCACCAGCACCGACCCCAGTCCCGCCTCGCGGACGGTGCGCAGCGCGGCCTGCGCGCCGGGCCGCCACGTGAGCCCGTCGGCGAACAACCGGCCCATGTAGTCGGTCAGCCACGCCGCCGCAGCCGCCGCCTCGTCCCGGGTCGGTTCCAGACCCAACCCGGCGAAGGTGCGCAGCACCGCCAGATCCATCGGCCCCCCGATCGTGGAGATGCGGGTCTCGTCGCTCATCGGCCCACCGAGATGCAACGACAACTCGTGCATCCCGATGTCCCACAAGCGTTCCGATTCGAGCAGGGTGCCGTCCATGTCCCACAGCACCGCCCGCAGCGCACCGGTCTGCACCGCGAGCGGCGCCTCCACCCGATCAGACATTGAAATACTTCGCCTCCGGGTGGTGCAGCACGAACGCATCGGTGGACTGCTCGGGGTGCAACTGCAGCTCCTCCGACAGCTCCACCCCGATCCGCTCGGGTTCGAGCAGCTCGACCAGTTTGATGCGGTCCTCGAGATTCGGGCACGCGCCGTAACCGAACGCGAACCGGGCACCGCGGTAGGCAAGCTTGAAGTACTCCGCGACCTCCTCCGGATCCTCGTCCGCGGCCGTGCCGCCCTCGGCGAACGCCAGCTCCTGCCGCACCCGCCGATGCCAGTACTCGGCCAGCGCCTCGGTCAGCTGCACACCGATGCCGTGCACCTCGAGATAGTCGCGGTACGAATTCGACGCGAACAACTCGTTCGCGAAGTCCGCGATCGGCTGCCCCATCGTCACCAACTGGAACGGCCACACATCCACCTGGCCCGACGCGAGCGCATCCTCCCGCGACCGCACGAAATCGGCGATGCACAGGAACCGCGAACGCTGCTGCCGCGGGAAGGTGAACCGGTAACGCTCGGGAGCATCCGGGCGCGGCTCGGTCAGCACCACCACGTCGTCACCCTCGGACACCGCCGGGAAGTAGCCGTACACCACCGCCGCGTGCTGCAGGATGCCCTCGGTCGCCAACCGGTCCAGCCAGTATCGCAACCGCGGCCGGCCCTCGGTCTCCACGAGCTCCTCGTAGCTCGGGCCGTCGCCACCGCGCTGCCCGCGCAGGCCCCACTGCCCCAGGAACAGCGCACGCTCGTCGACCAGCGCCGCATAGTCGGCCAGCGGGATGCCCTTGATCACCCGGGTGCCCCAGAACGGCGGCGTCGGCACCGGCAGATCCTTCGCGACGTCACTGCGCTCGGGGATCTCCGCCGGCGTTTCCGCGGCCTTGCGCTTCTCCGCGATTCGCTTGCTGCGCTCGTGCCGCTCCTTGCGCTCGGCGGCCTTGCGGGCGGCCTCGATCGCCTCCGGACTGTCCGGCGCCGGACCCTCACCGCGCTTCTCGGCCATGACCCGGTCCATCAGCGACAGACCCTCGAACGCATCGCGCGCGTAGGACACCTTGCCCTCGTAGACCTCCGCCAGATCGTTCTCGACGTAACTGCGGGTCAGCGCCGCACCACCGAGCAACACCGGGAACTGCTCCGCGACCCCGCGGGAGTTGAGCTCCTCGAGGTTCTCCTTCATCACCACCGTCGACTTCACCAGCAGACCCGACATGCCGATCACATCGGCGCGCTTGTCCACCGCCGCGTCGAGGATCGTCGCGATCGGCTGCTTGATGCCGAGGTTGACCACCTCGTAGCCGTTGTTCGACAGGATGATGTCCACGAGGTTCTTGCCGATGTCGTGCACATCGCCCTTGACCGTCGCCAGCACGATCCGGCCCTTGCCCTCGTCGCCCGTCGACTCCATGTGCGGCTCGAGGAACGCCACCGCGGTCTTCATCACTTCGGCGGACTGCAGCACGAACGGCAACTGCATCTGACCCGACCCGAACAGCTCACCGACAGTCTTCATGCCCGACAGCAGCGTGTCGTTGATGATCGCCAGCGGCGGGGTGGTCCTCATCGCCTCGGTCAGATCGTCCTCGAGACCGTTGCGCTCGCCGTCGACGATGCGCCGCTCGAGCCGCTCGAACAGCGGCAACGCCGCCAGCTCCTGCGCCCGCGACTCGCGTGCCGACGCCGCCGACACCCCCTCGAACAGCTCCATCAGCTTCTGCAGCGGGTCGTACCCCTCGCTGCGCCGGTCGTACACCAGATCCAGCGCGACCTGCCGCTGTTCCTCCGGGATCCGCGCCATCGGCAGAATCTTCGACGCGTGCACGATCGCCGTATCCAGACCCGCCGCGGTGCACTCGTTCAGGAACACCGAGTTCAACACCTGCCGCGCCGCCGGATTCAGACCGAACGACACATTCGAGATGCCCAGCGTGAAGTGCACCTCCGGATGCGCCTCATGGAGGCGGCGGATCGCCTCGATCGTCTCGATCGCATCGCGCCGCACCTCCTCCTGACCCGTCGAGATCGGGAAGGTCAACGCATCGACGATGATGTCCTGCGGCGACAACCCCCACCGACCGGTCAGATCCGCGATCAACCGCTCGGCGATGCGCACCTTGTGCTCGGCGGTGCGGGCCTGGCCCTCCTCGTCGATCGTCAACGCGACCACCGCCGCGCCGTGCTCGACGACGTGCTCCATGATCCGCTCGAACCGCGAACCCGGACCGTCACCGTCCTCGTAGTTCACCGAGTTCACCGCACACCGACCACCGAGATGCTCGAGGCCCGCCTTGATCACGTCCGGCTCCGTCGAGTCGATCATGATCGGCAACGTCGACGACGTCGCGAACCGCGACGCCAGCTCCGCCATGTCCGCCGCCCCGTCACGCCCGACGTAGTCGACGTTCAGATCAAGCATGTGCGCACCGTCGCGGATCTGATCCTTCGCGATGTCCAGGCACTTCTGCCAATCCGCGGCGAGCATCGCCTCACGGAACGCCTTCGACCCGTTCGTGTTGGTCCGCTCACCGATCATCAGGATCGACGCGTCCTGCTCGAACGGCACCGAGGTATACAGCGACGACACACCCGGCTCCGGCTGCGCGGCGCGCGGCGCCGGCTGCACCCCCCGCACCGCCGCCGCAACCTGCCGGATGTGCTCGGGGGTGGTGCCGCAGCAGCCACCGACGAAGGTCAACCCGTACTCGGAGACGAAACCTGCCAGGGCCTCGGCGAGCTCCTCCGGCTGCAGCGGGTACTCGGCGCCGTTCGCGCCCAGCACCGGCAGACCCGCATTCGGCATCACCGACACCGGGATCGTCGCGTGCTGCGACAGATACCGCAGGTGCTCGCTCATCTCCGCCGGACCGGTCGCGCAGTTCAACCCGATCAGGTCGATGCCGAGCGGCTCGAGGGCGGTCAGCGCGGCACCGATCTCGGAACCGAGCAGCATCGTGCCGGTGGTCTCCACTGTCACGTGGGTAACGATCGGGATCCGGCGACCGGCCTGCTCCATCGCCCGCTTGCTACCGATGATCGCGGCCTTCGCCTGCAACAGGTCCTGACAGGTCTCCACCAGGATCGCGTCGGCACCACCGTCGAGCATGCCCAGCGCCGCCTCACCGTAGGCGTCGCGCAGCGCAGCGAACGGCGCGTGGCCGAGGGTGGGCAGCTTCGTACCCGGACCCATCGACCCGATCACCATCCGGGCCATGCCGTCGGCGCCGGGACCCATCTCGTCGGCGACCTCGCGGGCGAGGCGGGTACCGAGCTCGGACAGCTCACGGATACGGTCGGCGATGTCGTAGTCGGCGAGGTTGGGCAGGTTGCAGCCGAAGGTGTTCGTCGAGACGACATCGGCGCCGGCCTCGAAGTACGCCCGGTGGATCCCCCGGATCACATCGGGACGAGATTCGTTGAGGATCTCGTTGCACCCCTCCAAACCGCGGAAGTCGTCGAGCGACAGATCCGCGGCCTGCAACATGGTGCCCATCGCCCCGTCTCCGATGACAACGCGCTGGCTCAGCGCATCGAGCAGGACAGAATGAAGTGGGGTGGACATGCCCTTCAGACTAGTGGGCGCCCGGATCGGGCCGGGTCGTAGGCTGGACGAGTGAGTACACCCGAGTTTCCCGAGACCCCGGACCAGGACGTCCCCGTCCTGCGCGATCCGGTGCTCGTCGCCGCCTTCGAAGGGTGGAACGACGCCGGCGACGCCGCCAGCGGCGCCGTCGAACACCTCGAGTTGATCTGGGACGCCGAGCCGTTCGCGGAGCTGGACTCCGAGGAGTACTACGACTACCAGGTCAACCGGCCGCAGGTGCGGCTCGTCGACGGGGTCACCCGCGAGATCGACTGGCCCACCACCCGGCTGTCGCTGTGCTCCCCGCCCGGCAGCGACCGCGACATCGTCCTCCTGCACGGCATCGAGCCGAGCATGCGCTGGCGCAGCTTCTGCGACGCCATCATCGAACTCGTCGACGAGTTCGAGGTCCACACCGTCGTCCTGCTCGGCGCACTGCTCGCCGACACCCCGCACACCCGCCCGGTCCCGGTGACCGGCACCGCCTACAGCTCCGAGGCCGCCGAACGCTTCAAGCTGCAGACCTCCCGCTACGAAGGACCCACCGGGATCACCGGCGTGCTGCAGGACGCCTTCGTCCGCGCGGGCATCCCCGCGGTGTCGTTCTGGGCGGCGATCCCCCACTATGTGTCCAACCCGCCGAACCCCAAGGCCACCGTGGCGCTGCTGCGCCGCGTCGAGGACGTCCTCGACCTCGAGGTGCCCCTTGGCGAACTCCCCCTCCTCGCCGAGGAGTGGGAACAGACCGTCACCGACATGATCGAGGACGACGAGGAGATCGCCGAGTACGTGCGCACCCTCGAGGAGCGCGGCGACGCCGAGGCCGAGGAGGACATCTCCGAGGTCATCGCCAAGATCGACGGCGACGCCCTCGCCGCCGAGTTCGAACGCTATCTGCGGCGACGGGGCCCCGGCGGCTTCAACAAGTGAGGGATCTGCGCGAACCGCTGCAGCGCACGGCGCTGTACGCGGGCGGCTTCCTCGGTCCCTTCGGCGGCAGTGTCGTCGTGTCGATGCTGCCGGAGATCGGCGCCGACACCGGTGTGTCCACCGGCACAGCCGCGACGACGGTCACCGCCTATCTCGGTGTGTTCGCCGCCGCGATGCTGTTCTCCGGCACGCTCGGCGCACGGTGGGGACGCGTCCGCACCGTGCGCACCGCCTATCTCGTCTACGCGGCGGTCTCGATCGCCGCGGCGCTGGCGCCGACCTTCTCGGTGCTCATCGGCACCCGCATGCTGCAGGGCGCGGCCAACGCGTTCACCACTCCGCTGCTGCTCGCGGCGCTGGCCGTTATCACCCCGAAGGACAGGCTCGGCCGCGCTCTCGGATTGTTCGGGGCGATGCAGGCCGCCGGCCAAACCGTCGCCCCACTGATCGGCGGTCTCGCCGCCGAGGTGAGCTGGAGATGGGCGTTCGTCGTGCTTGCCGGCGCCGCGCTGCTCCTGGCGCTCGCCGGCCTGCCCGAATGGGTGCGCGACGACCCGTCCGGTACCACTCGGGTCCGACTGCGCGACGCGCTGACCCCGCGCGTCCTGCGTATCGGGCTGGTCGCATTGCTCGGTTGGGGTGCGCTCGGCGGACTCGGATTCCTCCTCGCCTTCCGGGTCGAGGACGACTTCGGGTTGTCCCCGTCCGAACGCGGCGTGGTACTCACCGTGTTCGGACTCGCCGGCATCCTCAGTTCCCGGCCGGTCGGGATGCTCATCGACCGCGTCGGTGCCCGCGCGATCGTGCTCATCGGCGCGGTGAGCGGCGCAGCGCTGGTCGTGGTCGTCGGTACCGTCCCGTGGCTCGTCGTGCTCGGCGTCGCGTGGTTCCTGGCAGGTATCGCTTCGCAGTTCATCCTCGTCGGGGTCAACGCCGCGGTGCTCGGTGGGCCGGGCGGCAACCGCGGTGGCGCGGTGTCCGTCGTGCAGGCCTTCCGCTTCGGCGGTGCGGCCTTCTCCCCTCTCCTGCTGACGCCGGTGTACGGCGCCGACCCGGTCCTCGCGTTCCTGCTGCCTGCCGCGCTGCTCGGTGTGCTCGTTCCCCTGGCCATGACTCGACGCCCTGAGGCATCGAGCCGCTGACACCGACGTTTTCCTGGCAGGTTTGGTGGTTGGTAGCTGGTGCCGCGCTGTGTGGTGAGTAGGTCCTGAAGGAGGATGGGTTCTGGTTTTCTATGATTTCCGTATTATTCAGAATATCTCCAAGAGCTCTCAAACCGGTCCCGCAGTCGCCTCAGACCGAGCGCCTCTCCCATCCTCGCCCACCCGGCGTCCGGCCGGTCCACCGCTGGAACGCCACCGAGAAGCTCGACGCATCGACGTAGCCCAGACGGTGCGCCACCCTCTCCACCGGCAGGCCCGCATCCAGCAGCTCCCCCGCCATCGTCCCCCAGCGTCTCGGCCACGATCGCCCGGTACGAGGCCCCCCTCCTCCCCCAGCGTCTCGGCCACCTGGTCCTGCGTGGGGCCCTCCGCGGCCCGGCGCAGCAGCACTTCCCGCACGCGGGCGCCGAGCTCGCCGTGGTTCTGTCTGCGCTGCAGCAGTTCCGCGCACTCCCGCAGCAGTACGGCGGCGGCCTCCGGGCTCGTGGTCGGCATGGGCCGGTCCAACGCCCGCGCGTCCACTACCACCGCATGCGTCGACGCCGTCGTCTTCACCAGGAACCCCCGGTCGCGAAACACCGGCGCGATCCGCTCACCGAGCGATTCGGCCACCTCGATGCGACGGATCTCGGACGGCTGCCCCCACAGCGCACCCCAATGGGCGAGAATCCCCGGGACGTCGCGCTCCAGCAGGAAGCCCCGCAGCTGCGCCGGCACGTGCCGGTCGTCGAGGCAGAAGCGGACTTCGTCGCCCGCATACTCCAGGGCGGCGCGCGAGAAGGCGAAGGTGAGATCGAAGAAACGGGTGCCCACCTCGATGCCGTCGCGCACCGTCGCACAGCTCATCAGGGCGTAACCGAAGATCCCGTGCACCGCCGCCCGGATCGATGCGCGCTTCGGCACCACGGTGTTCCGGTGGCCTCTGGACGTCACCGACCGAGGGTCCTTCGACGAATTCCTCAGCCTGGCCCACATGGAGTTCGGCGGGATCGACGTGCTCGTCAACAACGCCGGTATCATGCCCACCGGCGCGTTCCTCGAGGAGACCGACTCGGTCACCGACCGGCAGATCGACATCAACGTCCGCGGTGTGATCTTCGGTTCGAAGCCGGCCGCGGCGCGGTTCACCGAACAGGGCTACGGACACATCGTCAATCTCGGCTCCGTCGTGGGCATCGAAGGCGCCCCCGGCCTCACGGTGTACTCCGCGACCGAGCACGCCGTGATCGGCCCGGACGAGGTCGCCGCCGCGATCGTGCAGGTGATCGCGACGGCTCGTCCCGGCCTGCGGTACGTGCCCCGCACGGCGGGCGCGATCCTCGGAGCGCGGAAGGCGGTGCCGGAAGCGACCCGTCACCGCATCACCGCGGCATTCGGTCTGCAGTCGCTGGCACTGAACACCGACGAGACCGCGCGGGCGGCCTACCGTCGGCGCACCGAGGCTCCGAACCAGGCAGCGGCCGGCGAGGACTCGGCGGCGAAGAATCCCTCCGGCAGCGCACGCTGATCCGACGCGCGCTGCCGACCGGGGCTCAGTCTCCGGTCGGCAGCGCGCGCAGCGAGCGCACCGTGGCGTCGACGGCGCGAGCCGCCTCGGCGCCCTTCTTGACGAAGTGCCGCGTGAAGTACTCGACGTGCTCGTCGTGCTCGTGGAAGTTGTGCGGGGTGAGCACGACGGAGAAGACCGGCACATCGGTGTCGAGCTGGACGCGCATCAGGCCGTCGATCACCGCGGTGGCGACGAAGTCGTGCCGGTAGATGCCGCCGTCGACGACCAGCCCGGCCGCGACGATCGCGTCGTAGCGCCCGGTCTTCGCCAGTCGCTTGGCGTGCAGCGGGATCTCGAAGGCGCCGGGGACCTCGAAGAAGTCCAGGGCGTCCTGCGAGACGCCGAGGCGGGTGATCTCCTCGGTGAAGCCTGTACGTGCCTGGTCGACGATGGTGCGGTGCCAGGTCGCCTGAACGAACGCGATGCGCCCGGTGATGTCGGTCATGGTCACGAAACTAGCGCATGCCGCGTCATAGTTTGCGGTGCGGGAGAGGGGCTGTTCCGCCCTATGGGATTTCGATTATTTCTCTTTTCCGTCATGCACAGAGTGACTACGGTGGTGGATGTGACACAATCGGCTCCCGTCCCCGAGAACACCATCGGTCCCCGCCCCGAGCGGTACATCGACATCTACCGTCGCGCCACCGCCCGACTCGAGGCGTGCCTGCCGCTCGGCTGGTCGCTGTCGAGCGACCGCCCCCGCTCCCCCGAGGCACCCACCCGGATGCTCGTCTCCGCCCCCGACGGCGACACCGTGTCCTTCTCCGTGGTCGCCTCCCGAGGTGTGCTCTCCGGCGACGTCGCGCGCATCGCCGCCGACCTGTCCGACTCCGACCGCGGCTTCGTGTGCGCCCACTATCTGTCCGATCCGGTGCGCCGCCAGCTCGACCGGCACGGCATCTCCTACGCCGACGCGACCGGCAACCTCTCGCTCGTCGCCGACCGCCCGGCGGTGTGGGTCCGCGACCGCGGCGCCGACGCCGACCCGTGGCGCGGCCCGGGCCGCCCGTCCGGGGTGCTCACCGGCGAACCGTCCGACCGCGTGGTGCGCGCACTCGCCGATCACGTCGGGGAGATCTCCGTCCCGGAACTGATCAAGCTGTCCGGCGCGTCTACCGGCGCGACCTACCGCGTCGTCGAGGTGCTCGTCGAACGTGAGCTCGTGCGCCGGGTCCCGCGCGGCCCGATCGTCGAGGTGCGCTGGGAACCGATGCTGCGGGCCTGGGCCGCCGAGCGGAAGGTGTGCGCGGTCCGCCGGTTCACCGCCCCCGAGGGCGTCACCGCGACCCGCGCGAGACTGGCCGAACGCATCGACATCCCCTACGCGCTCACCGGCGTCGGCGCCACCGACTACGCGGCCCCGACGCTGCTCGAGGTCTACGCCGACGACCCCGACGACTTCGCCGACAGTCTCGGCCTGCGCCCGGTCGAGCACGGCGGCGACGTCGTGGTGGCGATCCCCTGGTCGCCGGTGATCTTCGAACGGATGGACCGTCGCGGCGGACTGCGCCATGCCGCCGTCTCACACGTCTACGCCGACCTGCTGGCCGGCCCGTTCCGCAACGACGATGCCGCCGAACACGTCCGCTCCCGGCTCACCGCGGACGAGCACTGGCGACGCCCGGTCCGCTGACCGCTGCATCCGGCCGATCCCCCTCCCCGGATCCACGGCCGAGCCTTTCGATCTTTGTGTACGGTGCGAACCATGACGGGTCGCCGCGACGACAGGAGTACCGATCAGATGACCGCGCCGCGCACCGTGGAGGACCTACCGTCGGCACTCGACGGCGCCGCTCTGTCCGATCGTCTCGCGGGCCGCCGGCCCGCGGTCTTCCTCGACTACGACGGTGTGCTCACCCCGATCGTCGCCCGTCCCGAGGACGCGGTGTGGTCGGATGCCATGCGCCGCACCGTCCGTGAACTCGCCGACCGCGTGTCGGTGTGCATCGTCACCGGCCGCGACCGCGACGTCGTCCAGCAGCTCATGGGGGTCGACGATCTCGTCGTCGCCGGCAGCCACGGTTTCGACATCTGGAGCCCCACCCACGGGCAGATCGCCCACGACGTCCTCACCGACTTCACCGATCTGATCACCGAGACCACCGAGACCCTGCGCACCCGCCTGGACGGTCTCGACGGTGTCGGCATCGAACCGAAGCGCGCGTCGGTTGCCGTGCACTACCGGCAGGCCTCCCCCGAGGTGCACGACCGGGTGGGTGCGATCGTCGAGACGCTGTTGCAGGAGAACCCCGACCGGCTCGCCGTGGTGCCGGGAAAGATGGTCTACGAACTCAAACCGGCCGTGGACTGGAACAAAGGCAAGGCGGTTCTGCACCTGATCGAGGTCCTCGGTCTCGCCTCCGACGACGTCGTGCCGCTCTATCTCGGCGACGACATCACCGACGAGGACGCCTTCCGGGCGTTGCGGGGTCGCGGCATCGGGATCCTCGTCGGCAGCCCCGACGACCCGGAGATGGCCGGACGCCGCACCGACGCCGAGTTCGTCCTCGCGTCGGTCGACGACGTCGAACGTTTCCTGTCGGCCCTGGGCAGATGACAGCGCCGCCGGGTGACAGCACCGCCGGACAGTTCGTGTCGAGTACGACCCGCCAGGAGGTTCGCGTGTACGACCCGGAGTTCACCCTCGACTACGACGGTTTCGATCCAGACGACGAACCCCTGCGCGAAGCCCTGACCTCGACGGGCAACGGCTACTTCTGTTCACGCGGCACCGCCGAGTGGGAAGACATGGGCGAGGTCCATTATCCGGGGACCTACGCGCATCGTTGCTACAACCGCGAGACCACCATCATGGGTGGCAGCCCGGTCCTGAACGAGGATCTGGTCAACCTCCCGAACTGGCTCGTGCTGAAGCTGCGCATCGACGGCGGCGAGGCGATCCGCCTGGCACAGGTGGAGATCCTCGACTACCGGCACGTCTACGACATCCGCACCGCCACCGTGGTCCGCGAACTGCGGTTCCGGGATCGGCACGGCCGCGAGACGTCGCTGTGCAGCAGGCGGTTCGTGAGCATGGAGCATCCGAACCAGGGGGCGCTCGAATGGTCGCTGACCCCGGAGAACTGGTCGGGGCGGGTCGAGATCGTCACCGCCCTCGACGGCCGGGTCTCCAACCGCGCCGTGGCCCGCTACCGCGATCTCGAGGCACGGCACCTCGATCCGGTCTCGCCGCGCACCTACGGCCCCGAGACGATCGCGCTGAAGGTGCAGATCCGCCAGTCCGACACCTACATCGCCCAGGCCGCCCGCACCCGGGTGTTCCGGGAGGGCTCGTGCGGGGCGATGCTCGTCGACCGCGATCTGTACCAGATGGAGGACTACATCCAGCAGGTCCTCTCCTTCGACATCGCCGAGGGCTCGACGGTGCGCATCGAGAAGATGGTGGCGATGTTCACCTCCCGCGACGACGCGATCACCGAGCCCCTCGCGTCGGCGGGCCGGCACGTGTTGCGCTATCCGGATTTCGCCGAGGCGTACGACGAGCACGTCGCGGCCTGGGACGAGTTGTGGGACATCTGCGACATCCGGCTGCCGCGGGAGCCGCGCGCGCAGTTGCTGTTGCGTCTGCACGTCTCGCACGTGCTGCAGGTCTGCTCACGGCACACCGCGCGCCTCGACGCGGGAGTGCCGGCGCGCGGACTCAACGGCGAGGCTTATCGCGGGCACGTGTTCTGGGACGAGATGTTCGTCTATCCCTTCCTGAACATGCGGGTCCCCGAGATCACCAAGGGACTGATCCTCTACCGTTACCGCCGGTTGGGCGAGGCGCAGGCCGCGGCGAGCGAGGCCGGTTACCGCGGCGCGATGTTCCCCTGGCAGAGCGGCAGCGACGGCACGGAGGAGACCCAGACGGTGCATCTCAATCCGATGTCGGGGCAATGGGATCCGGACTTGAGCCGGAACCAGCGTCACGTCAGCGCCGCGATCTTCTACAACGTGTGGCACTACTACCAGGCCACCGACGACGTCGACTTCCTGGCCGACTACGGCGCCGAGATGATGCTCGAGATCGCGCGGTTCTGGGCGTCGATCGCGCACTACAACCCCGACCGGGACCGCTACGAGATCCATGGGGTGATGGGCCCGGACGAGTTCCACGAACGGTATCCGGGAGCCACCGAGGGCGGTCTGCGCAACAACGCGTACACCAACGTGATGGTCGCGTGGATCGCGGCGCGCGCCCTGGACGTCTTCGAGGTGTTGTCGAAGAGCCGGCGCACGGCCCTGCGGGCCCGGTTGCGGGTCACCGACGAGGAACTGCGCACCTGGTCGGAGATGAGCCGGAGAATGTTCGTGCCCTACCACGACGGGGTGATCAGCCAGTTCGAGGGCTACGAGGATCTCGAGGAACTCGACTGGGAGCACTACCGCACGAAGTACGGCAACATCGGTCGGATGGACCGCATCCTGCGCGCCGAGGGCCGCGACCCGGATGCCTACAAGGTGGCCAAGCAGGCCGACACGGTGATGCTGTTCTTCCTGTTCGACGACGCCGAGCTGCGCCAGGTGTTCGAGCAGCTCGGTTATCCCTACGATCGCGACCTCGTGCGCCGCACCGTCGACTACTACGACCAGCGCACCTCGCACGGCTCGACGCTCAGTCACGTGACGTTCGCCGGTGTGCTCGCGACCTTCGATCCGCAGTCGTCGTGGCTGCGGTTCAAGCTCGCGCTCGAGAGCGATGTCAGCGACCTGCAGGGCGGCACCACCAAGGAAGGCATCCACATGGGGGTCATGGGCGGCACCCTCGATCTGGTGCAGCGCTACTACGTCGGTGCCCGCGCGTACGGCGACGTGCTCGTCTTCCGGCCCAAGCTCGTCTCGCACCTCGACGGGGTGTCGTTCTCCATGCGGTACCGCGGCACTCCCCTGCGGGTGCGGATCGACGGCGACAAGCTGTCGGTGCGCGCCGAGACCGAGGGCTTCCGGGTGCCGGTGCAGGTCGCGGTGGACGGCGAACTCGTCGAGCTCGGCGCCGGCGAGTCGCACGAGTTCCGGCTCGCCGCCGTCCCCGCCTGACCGCGAGGAGGACATCGTGCCCGAGACGCAGTCGCGGTTCCGTGCGGTGATCTTCGACGTCGACGGGGTGCTCGTCGATTCACCGCACGAGACGGCGTGGCGGGAAGCGCTGGCGGAGTTGATGACCGGCGACTGGCGCGACCTGCAACCCGAGACCTCCTGGACCGACGACGCGTTCACCGCGGCGGTGTACCGGCAGGTGCTGTCGGGTCGGCCGCGGATGGACGGCGCCCGCGCCGCGCTCGAATACTTCGCGGTGCCCGACGCCGAGCGCCGCGCGGTGGACTACGCCCAGCGCAAGCAGGCCCGGTTGCTGCGGTTGATCGACGAGCGCCGGTTCCGCGCCTACGACGACGGGGTGCGCTTCGTCGCGGCCGTGCAGGCGGCGGGGATCGCGGTGGCCGCGGCGTCCTCGTCGAAGAATGCCGGGCTGTTCCTGCGGGCGGTCCCCGCCCACGACCGTCCTGGCGAGGCGCTGCTCGACCGGTTCGACGCGGATCTGTCCGGCCGCCCGGTCGCCCACGGCAAACCCGACCCGGAACTGTTCCTCACCGCCGCCGACGAACTCGAGGTGCCCGCCCAGGCGTGCGTGGTCGTCGAGGACGCGATCAGCGGGATCCGGGCGGCGAAGGCCGGCGGCATGTGGGCGCTCGGTGTCGCCCGTTTCGACGACGCCGCCGACCTCGAGGACGCGGGCGCCGATCTGGTGGTGACCTCCCTCGACGAGGTCGACGTCGACGCCTTCACCGCCGGGCGACTGGCCCGCCGCGGATCGGTTTGACGCTCAGTCTATTCCGACGCCCTGCCAGTGCCAGTCGGTGATCACCGGCATGTCCTCGCCGTGGGTACGCACGTAGCGGGTGTGTTCGGCGAGGATGTTCTCGAGTTCCTCGCGGGCGTGCCCGGCGATCGGCCGGATCCGCTCGACGCGGTCGAGGACGTCGAGCGCGAGGTGGTAGCGGTCGATGCGGTTGAGCACGCACATGTCGAACGGTGTGGTGGTCGTGCCCTCCTCGATGTAGCCGTGGACGTGGAAGTTCTCGTGGTTGGTGCGCCGGTAGACGAGACGGTGGATCAGCCACGGATAGCCGTGGTAGGCGAAGACCACCGGCTTGTCGGTGGTGAACAGCGCGTCGAAGTGCGCGCCCGGCAGCCCGTGCGGGTGCGCCCGGTCGTCCTGCAGCCGCATGAGGTCGACGACGTTGACCACCCGGATCCGCAGGTCGGGGAAGCGGCGGTGCAGGATGTCGACGGCTGCGAGGGTTTCCATCGTGGGGATGTCGCCGGCGCAGGCGAGCACCACATCCGGTTCGACGTCGCGGTCGGTCGAGGCCCACTGCCAGATCCCGATGCCCTTGCGGCAGTGGGTCATCGCGTCGTCGATATCGAGGAACTGTACGGCCGGTTGCTTCCCGGCGACGATCACGTTGATGTACTGGCGGGTGCGCAAGCAATGATCGGCCACCGAAAGCAGGGTGTTGGCGTCCGGCGGCAGGTATACGCGCACGACCTCGGGTTTCTTGTTGACGACGTGGTCGATGAATCCGGGATCCTGGTGCGAGAAGCCGTTGTGGTCCTGCCGCCACACGTGGGAGGTGAGCAGGTAGTTCAGCGACGGGATGGGGCGGCGCCAGCGGATCCGGTTCGTGGTGAGCAGCCATTTGGCGTGCTGGTTCACCATCGAGTCGACCAGGTGCGCGAAAGCCTCGTAGCTGGAGAACAATCCGTGCCGGCCGGTGAGCAGATACCCCTCGAGCCAGCCCTGGCAGGTGTGTTCGGACAGGATCTCCATGACGCGGCCGTCGGGGGCGACCCGGTCGTCAACCGGCTCGATGCGCGCGTTCCAGGTGCGGTCGGTGGCGTCGAGGACCGCGTCGAGGCGGTTGGAGTTGTTCTCGTCGGGCGCGAACATCCGGAAGTTCGTGGCGTTGCGCCGCATGACGTCGCGCAGGAAGGTGCCGAGGATGCGGGTGGCCTCGCCGGTGGCGGTGGCCGGTTCGGGAACGTCGACGGCGTAGTCGCGGAAGTCGGGCAGGATCAGATCCCGCAGAACCGCTCCCCCGTTGGCGTGCGGGTTGGCGCTCATCCGCCGGGTGCCACGGGGCGCGAGGTCGCGCAGGGCCGCGACGGGAACGCCGTCGTCGTCGAACAACTCCTTCGGCCGGTAGCTGCGCAGCCACTCCTCGAGGAGGTGGCGGTGCTCGTCGTTCCTGCGCGGATCACCGATCGGCACCTGGTGGGCGCGCCACGTGCCCTCGACCGGGGCGTCGTCGACCTCCACCGGGCCGGTCCAGCCCTTCGGGGACCGGAGCACGATCATCGGCCACGCCGGGCGGGTCGCGTTTCCCGAGCTGCGGGCGGTCTGCTGGATCTCGGAGATGCGGTCGAGCGCCGCGTCGAGGGCGGCGGCGAAGCGCCGATGCATGTCGGCGGGATGGTCGCCGGCGACGACGATCGGTTCGTGCCCGTAGCCACGCAGCAGCGAGATCAGTTCGTCCTCGCCGATGCGCGCGAGCACCGTCGGGTTGGCGATCTTGAAACCGTTGAGGTGCAGGATCGGCAGTACCGCGCCGTCGCGGCGCGGGTCGACGAATTTCGTCGAATGCCAGCTCGCGGCCAGCGGCCCCGTTTCGGCTTCGCCGTCGCCGACGACCGCGGCGACGATCAGATCGGGATTGTCGAAGGCGGCGCCGTAGGCATGCGAGAGGGAGTAGCCGAGTTCACCGCCCTCGTGGATCGATCCGGGGGTCTCGGGGGCGACGTGGCTGGGAATGCCGCCGGGGAACGAGAACTGGCGGAACAGGCGCCGCATGCCGTCCTCGTCGCGGGAGATATCCGGGTAGACCTCGCTGTAGGTGCCTTCGAGCCACGCCGCGGCCACCGGTCCGGGTCCGCCGTGACCGGGACCCATGACGTACATCATGTCCAGGTCGCGGGTGGTGATGGCGCGGTTGAGGTGCGCGTAGACGAAGTTCAATCCCGGTGTGGTGCCCCAGTGTCCGAGCAGCCGCGGTTTGATGTGTTCGGGCCGCAGCGGTTCGCGCAGCAGCGGATTGTCCATGAGGTAGATCTGGCCGACGGACAGATAGTTCGCGGCCCGCCACCACGCGTCGAGGGTGCCGAAGTCGGTGTCGGTGGTGGGGAGCTGCATCGTTCTCCTCGTCGTCGCTGATATCCGGCGCCGGCCAGGGCTTTCCCGCGAATGCGCATGCGGGGCCCGGCCTGCCGCGTACCCTCGCTCGGAACGGTACCCAATCGCGGAGGTACCCACTCCCGGTACCGACCGGAACGATCCGACACCGGAAGTCGAATGCGAATGCCCTGGGCCAGGACCGCACAGGAACGCACAGTCGATTACGAAGCACCGCAACGGCGGGTGATCCATCCCGTTCGCAGGCCGCGCGGTGGGGGTGATCGGGCGCTCGTGGCGTTCGCACACCTGGTCACGGCGGTGGCCGGTGGCCGCGGCTACTGGTTCGACGAGATGTACATGCTGGCCGTGGGCCGCAATCACCTCGACTGGGGGTTGGCCGACCAGCCGCCGGTCGCGCCGCTGATCGCATGGGTCGCCGAGGTGGTCGTGCCCGGGTCGGTCCTCGTGGGGTAGCCGTAGTACTCGGGAAAAATCGGGCGGATATGGCCAGGTAACCTGCTGACCTGGGAGTCTTCGTACTCAGGTGGGAGATGCGGGTGGCAGGCCAGGTGTTCACCGAAGAAGAGTTGATGTCCCTGCGGAGGTTCCCGGAGATCGGGCGGGAGGAGCTGTTCCGCTTCTTCACATTAACCCCGGCCGATGCGGCGTTCGTCGACCCAGGTCGAGGTCGCGGTCCAGCCGACCGGCTGGGTCGTGCTGTTGCCCTGTGCACGCTGCCGTGGCTGGGTTTCGTACCCTATGACGTGACCTCCGCACCACGGTCAGCGGTTCTGCGGCTGGCCGAGCAGCTTCGAGTCGATCCGGATGCGATCGGCTCCTACGGGCGGCGAGCAAAGACCCGCACAGATCATTTACTACTGGCGGCAAGGTATCTCGGGTGGCGGACGCCGACGACGTTGGAGTTCAAGGAACTCGACGAGTTCCTGTTGGCGCGGGCGATGGAGCACGATTTGCCGACCCTGCTGTTTCGGCTGGCCTGTGAATACCTGACCTCGGCGAAGGTGATCCGGCCGGGTCCGCTGACGGTGGTCAAGCGGATTGCCCATGCACGAGAGGTGGCGCAGGGAGAGACATTCGCCCGGCTGGCGCACGAATTCACCGCCGAACGCCGGACCGGACTCGATGGCCTGCTGGTGACCGATCCGATGATCGGAATGACCCGGCTCCGGTGGCTGGGTACCGGACCGGTGGAGGCCTCACCCGCCGCGGTGAAGGCCGAGATCGCGAAGTTGGAGTTCCTGCGCTCCCTCGGCGCGGACACCCTGGACTTGTCGGCACTGCCCGCGGAGCGGCGCCGGTTCCTGGCCACGATGGGTCGCCGCCTGACCGCGCAGGCGTTGACACGACGTGAGCCGCAACGGCGGTACCCGATCCTGCTGACGCTGGTGGCGCAGTCGGCCACCGAGGTACTCGACGAGGTGATCCAGTTGTTCGACCAGGCCATCTCGGCGCGGGAGAGCAAGGCCGGACACAAGATGCGCGAAGCGCTGGCCGAACGCGCCAAGTCCGGGGAGGACCGGCAGTCGCTGTTAGACGCGATCCTAGCCATCGTCGCCGACCCGGCGATGCCGGACGAGCAGGTCGGCGCACTGATCCGCGGCGAGAAGATCGGATGGCAACGGTTGCGGCCGGCGCAGTCGACCGCGCTGCCACCATTGCCGCGCGATCACGGCCACCTCGCCTCGCTGGACGGCTCCTACGGGTACCTGCGGCAGTTCACCCCACAGGTGCTGGCAGCAGTGACCTTCGCCGGCGGCACCGCCGCCACCGAGCTGCTGGGGGCGGTGGCGATCCTGCGGCACTTGAATGCCACCGGTGCCCGCAAGGTCCCCGACGATGCTCCGAACGGGTTCGTACCCGCCCGCTGGCGCGGCTACCTGGACACGGCGACCGAAAGCGGCAACACCAGCGCGTACCGCCCGCCACTACTGGGAGCTGTGCGTGCCGCTCGCCTTGCGCGACGGGCTGCGGTCGGGGGATGTGTGGGTGCCGGGCTCGCGCCGCTACTGCGATCCGACCGCCTACCTGCTCACCCGCGAAAAGTGGGCCGACCAGCGTGCAGAGTTCTGTCGACTGGTCGGCAAACCCGCCGACGCCACCACCGCGCTGGCCCAGCTGCAGGACGAGCTGCACACGGCGCTGGGCGAACTGGAACAGACTCTCAGCGAAGGCGACGGCCCGGTCCGCCTCGATGAGCGGGGCGATCTGGTGATCTCTCCATTGCCTGCGGAGGACGTGCCAGCCGAGTCGGTGGCACTCAAGGCGGAGCTGACCGAGATGCTGCCGTTCGCGCCGATCGTGTCGCTGTTGATCGAGATGGACCAGCGCACCGGGTTGCTGGACTGCTTCACCCACGCCGGCGGCAAGGCGACCCGCAGCCCGGAGCTGAAACGGAATCTGATCGCGGTGCTTCTGGCGCACGCGACCAACCTCGGGTTGACCCGCATGGCGGATGCCTGCGGCATCTCCTACGACACGCTGGCTTGGACCGCAGAGTGGTACGTGCGGGAGGAGACACTGCGGGCGGCGAACCTCGCGCTGATCGGCTACCACGGCCGTGTTGCCGCTGACCCCGATTCTCGGCTCCGGCACGCTGTCGTCCTCGGATGGGCAGCAGTTCCCCACCCGCGGAAAATCGATCACGTCCAGGGCATTGAGCAGGTACTTCGCGCACGAGGGGCTCTCGACGTACACGCACGTGACCGACCAGCACACCACCTACGGGACCAAGATCATCGTCGCGACGAAACGCGAGGCGCACTATGTGCTCGACGAGATTCTCGGTAATGCCACCGATATCCCGATCACCGAACACGCCACCGACACGCACGGGGTGACGCTGGTCAACTTCGGCCTGTTCGACCTGCTGGGGTTGCAGCTCTCCCCGCGGATCCGGGATCTGGGCAAGATCACCCTGTACCGGACCGGCCCGAAATCACAGGCAGAGGCAAAGTCCCCGCTCGCGGGGCCGCTGCTGACCCGGCGGGCCAACCTCGAGCTGATTGCCGCGCACTGGGACGATCTGTTGCGCCTGTCCGGATCGCTAAAGTTCGGGCATGCCACCGCGTCGCTGCTGGTCGGCAAACTCTCCGCGTCGACCCGGCAGAACGCGCTCGCCGCAGCCCTCAAGGAGTACGGTGCGGTGCGGCGCACCATCTACGCTGCTCGCTATCTGTCCGATCCCGCGTACCGACGCAGGATTTCCCGTCAGCTCAACAAGGGCGAGTCGCTGCACGCCCTCAAACGTGACTTGCTGTATGCCCACGAGGGCACGATCCGTGCCCGCCACCTCGAGCAGCAGACCGAGCAGGCTTGGTGCCTGACGCTGGTCACCAACGCTATGGTGACCTGGACAACCGAGTACTACGGGCTGGCGGTCGAGTCGATGCGCAAGTCCGGACGGGCTATCGACGACGAGGTCCTGACCCATATCTCCCCGGCGCACAGCGAGAACATCAACTTCTTCGGCTCTATCGACGTCGACATCGAGGTTGAGCTGGCTCAGCTCGGCCCCACCGGTTACCGGCCGCTACGGATTGCCGACACCCTGTTCTGAGCGCCGCCTGACAGAGACAACCGCGCCCGATGGCAGGTTCCCGGGCAGGAGCGGTTTACGGATTCGGCGCTCGACGGTGTCGGTCGGTGCGCGGTGACAGCGGTGGTGGACGCCCTCGACCAGAACCCGTCATGGCGCTATTCCAGTACGTCCAGGGGGCGAACCCGTCGGCGTGCTCGTCGCGCAGCACGCCAGCAGGCAGAGCCGTACAGCCCCGTTTCGAGATCGTGGGCGCGGCACATAGCACGCCGAACGCGACCCGGGATCGGACTTCCTCAACATACTGAACATTTGTTTTCTGTTGGGGTCACGGTAGTAATGGCGCAAAAAACAACGAAGTTCGCGTAGTGCCTGGTCAGCGGGTAGACGGACGCTCTTGTTGGTGGCCGCTATCGGTGGCTGCGGTCGGGGCCGATGAGGCTGGTGATGCCGCGCATGGCTGCCGGTGAGGGTTTGAAGTAGCGGCGTAGGTTCTCGGGTTTGCGGTGGCGGGACTTGGCCATCAGCTCCACCAGGCTGGCACCGGCCTCGCCGAGATGCGTCAGGCCGGAATGCCGAAGTTCGTGCAGATCCCAACCGGTGCCGGGCCCATTCGTCGCGGTGGCGGCATCCAGCACGGCGCGGGCCTGGCCGTAGGACAGCCGGGCCAGCCCGGTGTCGGGGCAGATGTCCCGGTCGGCGGCGGCCTTTCCGGGGCCCGGTCGGCGGTGGGTGACGAACAGCGGTCCGCGGGTGCGGCCCTTGGTGAGGCGTGGCAGGAGCCGGGCGGTGCCCGCGTCCCAGTACACGAGCTCGTGCGCGTACTCGTGGTAGGTGGCACCGCGGCGGCGGGTGCGGGGCTTGGCGCCCTTGGACTTCACCGGGCAACACCGCCCGGCCAGATCGAGGTCCTCGATGTTGACCTGGAGCAGTTACTCGGTGCGGGCGCAGGTTTCGTAGAGCATCCGCCACAGCGTCTTCTCCCGGAGGTCGATGTCGCGGCGGGCGATGAGCCGGTCGATCGCGGTGCGCGAGTGCACCGGGGTGGTGGAGTCCGGTGGAGTGGAGCGTTTCACCCAGGCCGGGACCGCCGGGGCGGTGTGGCCGTGCTCGCGGCACCACGCCAGCCACGACGCGACCGCGGCGCGGCGGGCGTTCCAGGTGTTGACTGCTGAGGAGCCCCACAGGGTTTCGAGGGTTTCACCGATCTCATCGTCGGCGACGTCGGCCAGCCGCCGGGTCTCGCCGAGCGTGGCGGTGGTCTTGTCGACGGCGATGCCGTAGGCGCGGCGGGTGTTCGGGGAGCCGATCGAGTCGAGGAAGCTGTCGCCGGCGGCGCGGACGGTGATCCCGGACGGCACGGTGGTACCTCCCTCACTGGGCTTGCCGCAGATAACAGGTCCGCGTCGCGCACCGCCGGAGCGGAGTCGGCGCAGGCCGGATGTCATGATGCTACAGATAACAGGGTGTTATCCGTGGCAGTCGGAAAATGGCCTCACCCGAGTACCGGGCGATGCTCATGGGGTGTCTATGCGCCGATTTCGCGGTGGACGCCGCCGGCGGCGGTGTTGACCGCTTCGGCGAGGGTGGGGTGGATGTGGATGGCTTGGGCGAGTTGGGTGTAGGTGGCGCCGGTGGTCATGGCGGTGACGGCCTCGTGAACGAGGTTCCCGCCGTCGGGTCCGGCGATGTGGCAGCCGAGGATACGGTCGGTGGCGGCGTCGGCGACGAATTTGACCAGGCCGCGGGTGTTGCCGATGGCGCGGGCTTTCACGACGCCGGTGAAGTCCTGGCGCCCGACGACGACGTCGTAGCCGGCGGCGCGGGCGGCAGGTTCGGTGAGCCCGACGGCGCCGACTTCGGGGTCGGTGAACACCGCGTGAGGCACGATGCGCCCGGTCGTGGTGCGGTCCTGGCTTCGGAATATGGTGCGGTAGACGATGTCGGCGTCGTCGCGGGCGGTGTGGGTGAACATGGGCCCGCCGCGCAGATCGCCGAGCGCCCAAACATTTTCGGCGTCGGTGCGCAGGGAGGCGTCGACGGTGAGGAAGCCCTGTGGGTCGGGTTCGAGACCGAGGTACTCGAGGCCGAGATTGTCGCTGTTGGGGGTGCGTCCTGTCGCGATCAGCAGGTGGCTGCCGGTGATGTCGTCGGCTTCGCTGCCGGTGCAGCCGAGCCGGATGTTCCCGGTGGTGCCGGTGGCCGCGGTGCAGGTGGTGCCGGTGAGCACGGTGATGCCGTCGGCGGTCATGCCCTCTCTGACGGCGGCGGAGATGTCGGGGTCCTCGCCGGGCAGCAGCCGGTCGGCGCGTTGGATGAGGGTGACCTCGGAGCCGAATCGCCGGAACATTTGGGCGAACTCGCAGCCGACGTAGCCTCCGCCGACGACGAGCAGATGTGAGGGCAGGTCGGTGAGGTCCAGCAGGGTGCGGGAAGTGAAGTAGGGGACGGTGTCGAGGCCGTCGATGGCGGGGATGGTGCTGCGGGTGCCGGTGACCAGCAAGATCCGGTCGGCGGTCAGGTCGGTGCCGTCGACGGTGAGTGTGCGGGGTGCGGTGAAATGTCCTGTGGCGTGGTAGAAGTCGAGGTCCGTTGATTTCTCGACGGTGCGGTAGGAGCCCGCGCGGATGGAGTCGACGATGGTGTTCTTGCGGTCGACCACGGCGGCCAAATCGACGGTGACCGGTTCCGGGTAGGCGGACCCCGAATTCGGCGGCGCGGCGCGCCTGGTGCGCCACGGCGGCGGAGGCGATCATGGTCTTGGTGGGGATGCAGCCGCGGTTGAGGCAGGTCCCGCCGAGCAGTTCTTTCTCCACGAACGCGACGCGGCCGTGCCGGGCCGCGCGCAGCGCGAGCGGCAGGCCGGCCATGCCGCCGCCGAGTACCAGGGTGTCGTAGCGTTCGCTCATGTGCTCGGTGCCTTTCCTCGATCGAATCGCTCTGGAAGGGGTACGGCAGTCGACCGGTCGGCGCGGTCAGCGCGCGTGTTTCTCCTCGATTGTGGCGGGTGCGGGGGCGCAGCAGTCGTTGTCGGGGGTGGCGTCGCGGTGTCGGGCCCGGGTGTTGCGGGCAACGACGGTGGCGGCAAGCGTGGCGGCCACGGCCGCCACGGCGAGAATGATGACCGTGCCGGTGTGGTTTTGAATCCAGATGCTCACCGCGGCGGACCAGGCGGTGGAGCCCATCGCGGCACCACCGGTACTGCCGATAGCGGCGGGCCACCAATACCAGACGAGGTAGGCGCCGGTAGCGACGAGCACGACGGCGGTGATGCGGGTGCCGTGGCGGGCGAGCACCGCGAGGTAGCGGGTGGCAGCGGTGCCCGCCGCGGCGGTGGCGAGGCTGACCAGCAGCAAGACCGTCGCGGCCCCGGCGGCGTAGACGGCGAACACCACCAGCAGCGCTGCCCATCCGGCGGTGGCCTGGGCTTGGGCGATCACGGCGAGCAGCACCCCGAAGGTGCACGACAGCGACGCGGCCGCATAGCCGGCACCGGCGGCCACCATACCGGTGGTGGTCATCGATGCGCGGGGCGGGCGCTGAGCGCGGCGGGGCAGGCGCAGGCCAAGGCCACGGCCGGTGAGCATGACCAGCCCGAGCACCGCCAGCGCCGCGCCGACGGCCAGGCCGAGGCGGGGGCCGCGGCGATGAGCGCGCGGGCGCCGGCGCTGACGGCCAGGCCCGCCGCGGCGAGGGTGCCCGCGAATCCGAGGGTGAGCGCGGTCCCGGCGCGCAGGGCGCGCGCCATGCGGACCGGGAACGCGTCGGTGGTGGTGTCGCCGAGGGTGTGGGTGATCCAGGCGGGCAGCAGCGCGAATCCGCACGGGTTGACCGGGGCGAGCATCCCGGCGGTGAACGCCAGCGCCAGCAGTCCGCCCATCACGCCGCTCCCGCGTCGCGCAGTGCGGTGGTGATCTGGTCGGCGGACGGGTCGGTGGCGCGGTAGGTGACCTTGCCCGCCGGATCGACCACGACCAGCGTCGAGAGCGACGCCACCGAGAGTCGTGTGGTGAGGGTGGCGCCGGTGTCGATCACGGCGGGCAGCGCCTGGGTGCCGGTGAAGTCCTGGAACCCGGCCACCGTCTGCGCGGATTCACCCGGATCCATGTCGACCAGCACGAACGACGCCTTGTCGCCGAGTTGTCCGGCCGCCTGCGCCACCGATTTCGCGCCGCCCACGCATTCGCCGCAGCCGACGGAGAAGAAGAACAACGCGGTCGGCTTGTCACCGGGCACGCTGATGGAGGTGCCGGTGACGGTGTCGACCTGCACCGGCGCCACCGGATCCTGCGCCGTCGTGTCGGTCGAGGTGCACCCGGTGAGGGCCAGGGCTGCGGACAGCGCCAGCGCGGCGGCGGCGAGGGCGGGGCGGCGAAAGCGTGGCAGAGTGGCCATTCGAGGACAGTGGCCTTTCGTGCGGGGGGCGAGGGAGTGTCAGCGCGGTCTCGCGACCGCTCATCGGGGTGTCAGAGTTCGAGACGGTCATGCCGGGGTTTCCGTCCGGTCGCGGTCGGCCGGAGCCGACCGAGGGGATCCGGGTCGGGGCGGACAACACCCCGTGGCCTTACGGGCGCGGCGCCGCAGGGTGTAGCCGACGGCGGCGGCCACGACCAGCACGCCTGCGGCAAGCAGCCACGGGCTGGTCAAGACACCGCCGAGACCGGCGAGCACGCCGCCGGCGATCAGGGCGGGACCGGCGCAGCAGGCGACCATCACCAGCACGCCACCGGCCACTGCGAGCAGACCACCGAACCCGCCCGAGTCGTTGTCGGGTGTGTTCATCGCCTTGTTGTCGGGTGTGTTCATCGCCGCCCACTACCGTCCGCGGCGGGGATGCGCGGGCAGCAGCCCAGCGCGGCGGAGTTGTCGGCCGCCAGCGACCGCGCCAGCATCACCAGGTCAGCTACCCGCGGATCACCCACGGAGTACCGCAGTTTCTTCCCGTCGCGGCGCGCGAGGACATACCCGCAGTCGGCCAGGCAGGACAGGTGTACCGACACCCGGGGCTGCGAGATGCCGGCGTGTTCGACGCAGTCGGCGGAGGTGCGCTCCCCGGCGAGGATGAATTCGAGGAGCTTGAGCCGGGTCGGATCCGACAGGGCGCGAAAAAACTTCGCCGTCGTATCCAGATGCGTACACGCCGACTCGGCACCGGGCACGGTGACAGTGGCGGTGGTGGACCGGGCCATGGGATCGCCTCCACGAGACTTGAACTATTCGGATAAACGCATAATATGGTTCCGGTAGATATTCGTCAACACGAATAGCAGCCGTTGTCGGTTCAGCGGTTGCCCGACCAGGAGGCACCCTCGTGACCTTGACAGATTCCCGCGCCGATCTGGCGATCATCGGTTCCGGCTCGGCGGCGTTCGCCGCCGCCATCGCCGCGGTCAACCTCGGCAAACGGGTGGTGATGGTGGAGCGCGGGACGGTCGGGGGCACGTGCGTGAACGTCGGGTGTGTGCCCTCGAAGGCGCTGCTGGCCGCCGCCGAGGCCCGCCACGCCGCCGAGGCGGCGGGCCGGTTCCCCGGGCTCACCCCCGCCGAGGTGCCGCTGGATTTCCCCGCCCTGATCGCGGGCAAGGACGCGCTGGTCGGGCAGCTGCAGGCGGAGAAGTATGTCGACCTGGCCGCCGACTACGGGTGGGAGATCGTCTCCGGCACCGCGGTGTTCGACGGCAGCGCCGAGGCACCCGTGCTGCGGGTCGCGCGCGCCGAGGGCGGTGTACGGGTGATCGAGGCCGACCAGTATCTGATCGCCACCGGTGCCGCGCCCTGGGCTCCGCCGATCGACGGCCTCGTTGAGGCCGGGTATCTGACCTCGACCACCGCCATGGACCTCCAGCAGCTGCCGGAGTCGCTGATCGTGGTGGGTGCGGGCTATGTGGGGCTCGAGCAGGCCCAGCTGTTCGCCCGCCTGGGCAGCAAGGTCACGGTGATCGCGCGTAGCCGGCTGACCTCGGGTGAGGAACCGGAAATCTCGGCCGCGCTCGAGGCCGTCTTCGCCCACGAGCGCATCGACGTGCTCACCGCCGCCACCGTCGAGAAGGTCCTCGCCGACGACGGGCACAAGGTGGTGACCGTGCGCACCGGCGGCGGCGCCAGCACCGAGCTGCGGGCCGAGCAGGTGCTGATGGCCACCGGCCGCCGCCCCAACACCGCCGGGCTGGGCCTGGATGCGGTCGGCGTCGCCGTCGACGAGCGGGGCGCGGTCGTGGTCGACGACCGCCAGCGCAGCAGCAATCCGCGCATCTGGGCGGCCGGGGACGTGGCCGGGGATCCGCAGTTCGTGTACGTGGCCGCCGCGCAGGGCACCCTGGTCGCCGACAACGCCCTGGCCGGTGCCGATCGCGTCCTGGACTACACCACGGTGCCGCGCGTGACGTTCACCAGCCCCGCGATCGCCTCGGTCGGACTGACCGACGCGCAAGCCGCCGCGGCCGGGCTGGCCTGCCAGTGCCGGGTGCTGGGGTTGTCGAGCGTGCCGCGGGCGCTGGTCAACCGGGACACCCGCGGCCTGGTCAAGATCGTCGCCGAAGCCGGCACCGGCCGGATCATGGGCGTGCACGCCCTCAGCGACGGCGCCGGGGACCTGATCACCGCCGCCACCTATGCGATGACCGCGGGTCTGACCGTCGACCGGCTCGCCCACACCTGGGCGCCGTACCTGACCATGGCCGAAGCGCTGAAACTGACCGCGCAGACTTTCACCACCGACGTCACCAAACTGTCCTGCTGCGCAGGCTGACGCCGTCGGACGGGAGGCAGTGATGAACGGACACATGACGATCGGGGACCTCTCGGCCCGCACCGGGGTGCCGGTGAAGGCGCTGCGCGAGTACACCGACCTCGGCCTGATCTACACCCTGGGCCGCAGCCCGGCCGGCTACCGCCTCTACACCGACGACGCGGAGTGGTGCGTGCGGTTCATCGGCGAGCTGCGCGGCCTCGGGCTCACCATCGCCGAGATCTGCCAGCTCACCTCCACCGACCGTGACGACCACGGCCGTTCGGTCGGCGCCCATCTCGCCGAGCTGCTGCAGCGGTCGCGGCAGCGGCTGCGCCCGATGCCGAGCAGATCCTCGACCGCATCGACGCCTTCGAAACCGCACACCGTGCGCATCTGGCCACCGACGACCTGTGCTGGGCCGGTGACCCGTGCGGATGCGAGCTACGGGCTTGACCCTCACCCCGGGGACAGACCCTACCGTCGGCACCGTCACTGTCCGATCGCCCTCGAGGAGTCCGATCCCATGAGTACCGACAACCTCACTGCCGACGTTTTCGCCAAGATCCTGCCCGCCGGCCGGGACCGGGCGCTGATGCGCGCCGCGCTGCGGCTGCTCGCCCACGGCACCCCGGTCACCGTCACCGAACTCGCCGCCGCCGCGGGAGTGCCCGACCTCGACCCCGCGCAGACGCCGATCGGCGCCGACGTCGAATACGACGAGGCCGGCCGGATCGTCGGCTGGGGCCTGACCCTCAACCCGACCCCGCACCGGTTCAGCGTCGGGACTGCTGCACGATGGGGTGACAGATACGGTCACGCAGCCTGTGCGGCCGGTGTGGTCATGGTTGTTTCGAACTCGACTGGCGTCAATCTGCCGAGTCTGAGCTAACGGCGTCGGCGGCGGTAGGTTCGCTCAAGCGAGGTGACGATCGCAATGCGCGACTGCTCGCGTGTGACCCAACGCTGTCGGCCGAGGACGTTGCGTTGGAGCAGCGCAAAGAACGATTTCCATCGCGGCGTTGTCGACAGTCGCCGGCCGCCCCGACCCATCGACCCGACCAGGCCGTGGCGGCCCAGGGCGCGGACGAATTTCCGGCTGCGAAATTGCGACCCATGATCGGAATGAACACGCACCCGGCAACCGAACCCCACCGAGCCACTGCGGATTCGAGGGTGGCCACGGTGAGCCTGGACTTCATCCGGTCACTGATGCACCACAGTTCGATGTCACCTGCTCCGACATCAGTCCCGTCGGTGGCCACCAGCTCTACACCTGGTGTGCCCCCGACACCCTCATCTTCCCCGCCGTCATCGGCGCACCCGCCTGCATCGAATCCGACTGCCCGATCACGGGCACCACCGTGCGCCTGACCATCGACCCCGTCACCGGGGTCAGCGACCTGGAACCGGCCACCGCGATGGTGGCCTTCGTCGACCCCGACCGGATCCAGCCCGGTCACCTCCGCGCCACCTGCTGCAACCCGCAGATGTTCCTCGCCACCTCCGACGCCGCCCACCACTGGCAGGCGAAATTCCCAGGCATGACGGTGCTGCCGGTCACCGACGCCTACCACCAGCTCGCCCGCCCCCTCGCCGACGCGATCACCGACCCGACCACGACCACCGGAACCAGCGCCTGCTGCTAGATCGCGCCGCCGCCGATCCGGGCCGGCGCTGCGGGTCAGAACAGGGTGTCCCGCACGCGCAGCGGCCGGTACCCGGTGGGGCCGAGCTGGGCGAGTTCGGCGTCGATGTCGACCTCGATGGCGCCGAAGAAGTTGATGTTCTCGCTGTGGGCCGGGGAGATGTGCGTCAGCACCTCGTCGTCGATGCGCCGCCCGGCCCGCCGCATCTGTTCGGTCGCCAGCCCGTAATACTCTGTGGTCCAGGCGATGACGGCGTTGGTCGCCAACGTGAGGCACCATGCCTGTTCGGTCTGTCCCTCCAGGTGCCTCGCGCGCACGGCGCCTTCGTGCGCGTAGAGCAGGTCGCGGCGGAGCGCGTGCAGGGATTCGCCCTTGTTGAGCTGTCGGGAGATCTTGCGCCGATAGCCCGGGTCGGACAGGTACCGGGCGGCGTAGATCGTGCGCCGCAGCGCCCCGTATTCCTTGAGCGCCGCCGCGAGGGCGTTCTGCCGGCCCGACGCGGAGAGCTTGCCGACCAGCAGCGACGCGGTGGCGTGCCCGAACTTCAGCGACCCGCTCAGCCGGAGCAGGTCGTCGTAGTGCTCGGCGATGAGATCCAGATTCAGCTTGCGGGTCAGCAGCGGCCCGGCGTGCGGGAACGCGGACTCCACCTGGGCCCGAGGCGCCGCCCGATACAGGGTGATCCGGCCCAGGTCCCGGATGCGGGGCGAGAGCTGCAATCCGAGCAGGTCGAACAGCCCGAAGTTCACGAGGGTGACGCCGTGCGTGTCGGTCGCATGCTCGGTGATCGGCAGATCCGTTGCATTGCCGAGGATTTCGTCCAGCACGTAGTGAGCTTCGCGTCTCGTCGCGACGATGACCTTGGTGCCGTAGGTGGCGTGCTGATCGGTGACATGGGTATACGTGCTCAGTCCTTCGTTCGCGAAATAGCGGCTCAACGCTCTGGCGGTGACCGATTTGCCGCGGGTCGGGAACCGTTGCCCATCACTCGACGACAGGGTGCCGGCGCCGAAGACCGGGGTCAGCGGCAGCCTTTGGTGGTAGTCGATGATCGTCAGGTTCGCCGCCCGCAGCGTCTCCTCCCGCACATACCATTCGCTGGTCCAGGCCAGGATGTCGTAGGAGAGGCCCGACGCCTCGGCCATTCGGGTCAGCCCGAGGTTGGTGGAGTAGGCCAGCAGGACGGCGATGAGGTTGCGTTTCAGCTCCGGGCTGCGGGCCTGTTTGCCGCCGGCGTGGGTGAAGCAGTCCAGGTAGCCGGTGCGTTTGTCCAGCTCGATCAGCAGCGACACGATCGGCGCGAACGGCAGCATCTCCGTCAGCTCGGCCTTGAGCGCCGTCGCCTCCGCGGGCACATCCTCCGCCGACAGCGGTGAGATCACCAGGTCACCGGCCTCATCGAGACGGACCGGCCCGTCGCCGCCGGCGAGCACCTTCTCCAACTCGCCCATAGCGGCGTCGAGCTCGTCGGTGGCGGTCGCCAGCGCGCGAGCGGGATCAGCGGACTTGCCGACCAGGCGGCAGAACTCGTCACGCTGCGGCTCCCACGCCTGCGGGGTCAGCAGGTACGCGGCCGGGTCGGCGTAGCGGCGCGACCCCGGCACGAACACATCCCCGCTGCGCAACCCGTCACGCAGCCCCAGCAGCACGCACAGCTCCCAGTAGTGCCGATAGGCGGTGGTGTTACCGGCTTTGCGGGCCTCGTCGAGGTAGCCGCGCCACTTCGTCGGCACGAACCCGGTCGGCGCGTCGTCGGGCACCTTGCGGGTACCGGTCGCGTTCAGCTCCCGCAGCATGTGCACCCCGATCAGCAGCTCGGTCGCGGCGGTGCCGCCGGCGAACCGGACTGTCGACAGCACCTGCGGGGTGAACTGCCGCAGGTAGGAGTACGAGCTGTCCAGAGCGGCCAGGTGCCCGTGATCGCGCGGCAGCCGAGGCTTGGCCTGCGCGACCGCGGCCCGCAACCGCTCCCATCCGATCCGATCGCCCCGGATCAGGCCGCCGATCTCCTCGTCGGGGATCTGCAGGTCACAGACGATCGCCAGCAGGTCGTCGAGCAACCCCTGCCGATCCTCTCCGGCCTTACCGCGCTCGGCCAGCTCGTCGCGCATCCGGCGTTCGGCCTTGCTCAACCTGGCCGAGATCGCCTGATCGAACAGCTGCACCACCTCGTCGAGCACATCGGTGGCCGACTGCGCCAACACGGTGAGCAGAATCGGGTAGCGGCGTTGCGGATCCCGGCGTTCGAGGGCTTGGCCCGTCAAGCGGCGGCCCACCGTCGCCAGGAACCGCCGCCGCTCCGCCGGCAGCACCGACATGTCCAGCTCATCCGCGCCCAGGTTGCGCAGGAACACCAGCTTCTCGACCTCGGCCTTCACCGCGGTCGCCGACGCCTCCACCGGGCCGGTCGACAACCACCGCAACCGCGACATCTCGATCGACGGGTCGACGACCAGCAACGCATCCAGTTCCTTACACCGCTGCGGCGTGAACTCGCGCGCCAACCGGTCGTAGGTCTCCCGCTGCGCCCGCGTGCGAGCGTGCGCGACCCGGCGGACCACCGTTTCCGGGCCCGGCCGGATCACCCGCGCCGAGATCAGGTACTCACACGCCAGCCGGAACAACAGCGTCGGCGAATCGTGCTCCATCGCCCGCGCCAGCAGAAACTCATCCAGCTCCTTCAACTCCATCGCCCCGGCAGGCCGCCACCCCAGATACTGGGCCACCAGCCGCACATGCTCGGTCCGCGTCTGCGCCCGCTTGCCATACGAACGAAGCTGCGCTGCATCGATATTCAGCTGATCCGCCAGCCGGGCCACCGCCACCGGCGGCGCCGACGGCACCTTGTCCGGCACGAACCCCAGCCACGGCAAGGTGCACAACGCCACCGCCAGGCCCAGACGGACCGCAGGGCCCCTGCCCTGCGGAGCAACAAACGCCAGATCCGCCGGGGTCAGCGTGAAGTACCGGAACAACTCCTCACGACTGATCTCCGGGAACTCCCGCAGGCGCTGCAACTCCTCGTCCGCGAATACCCGCGTCGCCACGAACCCCAGCCTCCAACACGCCGACCAACCTCATCGGCAGACAAGCCAAGCACCAACCACCCCGGCCCGCAGCCCGAACCGAGAAATCGCCGCTGACCAGGCACTACGCGAACTTCGTTGTTTTTTGCGCCATTACTACCGGGACCCCCTGTTACCAAAGTGATGCCTGATGCGTTTGCGCTTCATAGGAAAGCGTTTACGTTTTGAGGCAGCGATGGCGCCGCCGCTGACCCTGTACTGGAGTGTTCCCGCTAAAGTGGCCACTGCAATTAAGCGGCGAGTTCGTATATGTCTCTGAATCCTAGTTCAAACTCGGCTGGTGTCAAATAGCCCAGTGTGGAATGTCGTCGGGCCCTATTGTAGTACTCCTCAATCCAGGTGAATGTGCTCTTTTTGAGTGCTTTTAGAGTGGGCCACGGGCGCGTGTGAATGAGTTCCTTCTTGTAGCTCGCGAAGAATGATTCTGCGACCGCGTTGTCGAAACAAATGCCAGTGCGCCCCAATGATCGTCGGATATTGTTTTTCGTGCAGTACTTATCGAAGTCGGTGGACGTGTATTGAGTTCCGCGATCGCTGTGGAATATGACTTTTCCGGGTGGTCGACGACGAGCGATGGCCATGTCCAGTGCGTCGGTGACCAGCTCGGTTCGCATGTGGTCGGCCACGGCCCATCCGACGACCATCCGGGAGTGCAGATCGATGACGGTGGCCAGGTACGCCCAGCCGTTCCAGGTCCGTACGTAAGTAATATCGCCGCACCATTTGGTGTTCGCCTCGGCCGCCGTGAAGTCGCGGCCGATGAGGTCAGGTGCCCCAACGGGGCTGTCTCCGGCGACGGTGGTGCGTTTCCACGCCTTCGGGTGGCGGCCTTCCAGACCTGCGACCTTCATGAGCCGCCACACCCGCTTGTGCGAGACCCGGTGGCCGCCGGCGGCGAGTTCCGCACGCATGCGCCGAACGCCGGGACGGCCGTTGAGGTGCTCGTAGTGGTACTCGATCAGCGCTGTTAACTCGTCGTCTCGGAGGTCTCGAGCTGAGCGCGACTTGCCGCGCCACTTGTAGTAGCCAGAAGTCGATACGCCGAGTTGAGCACACATGAACGTGACCGGATATGAATCGGATTCAGCCCAGTCCGCGATAGCCGCGAATTTCACCGCGGGTCTTTCGCGAACCAGGTCGCTACTTTTTTTGCGAACTCCACCTCCATCCGGGCGTGCTTCACTTCTTCGCGAAGGCGCTCGAGTTCCGCCCGCTCGTCCTCATTCAACGGGCGGTCAGACTCACCGTTTCCCTCGTCTCGAGTCTTCTTCACCCATTTCCCCAACGTCATCTCGTGAACGCCGATACTGCGTGCAACTTCGGCGATCGCACGGCCATCATCGATGACCAAACTTACCGCGTTGGCCTTGTACTCGGCAGTGAAGCTCCGACGAGTAGATCCCATAATCCGCTCCCTCTATCTTGGGGGAACTCACCGCTCATCTCCGGGTGTCCACCAGAGCGGGAACGGTCCATACCACTCGAAAGACAGTAGGTGTCAGATGGATTTGCACACTCAGCGTGGTTCCTTCATGTCTCGACACAGATGGCTGGGCCGGTGTGTGGTCGCCGGCACGGCTGTGGTGATGATTGCCGCCGGGGAGTCGGCAGCGCTCGCACAGCCGACCACCACCAGCCCGGCCGCTCCCACGACCACCACACTCTCGACCGCCCCAGACCTCGCACCGACGGACAGGCCAGTCGAGACCTCGGCTGATCCCTGCCTGGCACCCACGACCACACCGTCGTCCACCGCGACCGCGACGACGCCGCCATCCGTGCCGTGCGCGACGACTCCACCGGCGCCCGAGCCCGTGCCGACAATCTCGGCGACCGCTGCGGCGCCGCAGCCTGCGCAGGCCCCGGCGGTTCCCACGGAAGTGAGCACCCAGACCCCGGAATCGGGGCCGACAGAAGTACCACCGATCAGCAAGGTTCCCTACGCGTCGGGCCCCACGGAGAATCCGAACGCGACGATCGTGCCCGGACAGATGCGGTCCGACCGGCAGGAGATCCCGGAGCCGTTCACCAAGGCCGACGCCGACCTGGCCGAGACATTGGAGGCTCAGGCCCAGGCCTCCCGGTCTGCGTTCGCGCCGATGGCGTGTCAGTACTTCTGGCCGTCACCGCATATCGTGTGCGGGGCGATCCTCGACAAGTATCTATCCCTCGGTGCGGAGAACAGCTTCCTCAAGCACCCGATCAACGTCGAGCTGTCCAACCCCGACGGCATCGGATCCCGCCAGGAGTTTCTTGTCGGGCCAATCTACGCACATCCCACCGCCGGCGCTCACCCGGTCGTCAACAGCTTCATGACCAAATGGGGCTCGTTCGGCTGGGAGGCCAGCTTCCTGGGCTATCCCACCACCGATGAGATCGTCAATTCCGACGGGATCGGTCGCCGCCAGCACTTCCAGAACGCGGACATCTACTGGCACCCTGTCGCTTCACCTGGAGCAAATGTCATCGGTGGTGCGATCCGGGACAAATGGGCACTGACCGGTGGGGAGGGACCCGGCGGCCTGCTCGGGTACCCCATCACCGACGAGATCTGGGTCGGAGCCAGCAGCGAAGGCCGCATGAACCGCTTCGAACGCGGCGTCCTTTACTGGCACCCCAACCACGGAGCATGGCCCGTGACCAGTCCGGTCCTCGACGAATGGTCTACAGCAGGCTACGAGCAGAGCGTCTATGGATATCCTGTATCCGATGCGAGCCCGAACGACATCGGAGGAACGTTTCAGGCCTTTGAACATCGGGACATTGAAACGCCTCGTTCACCCGTCAGGTCAGCGTACTCCTGCATCGACGTTGCGCTTAGCACGGCCCAGGACTCCGGATTGACCTCCGGCTTCCAATTTGGTTGCACACCGTTCGGCGTAACGGTCACAGGCGCAGGCGGGCAGAATGTCTTCGTGGTACCGGATTCCGAGTAATTCAACCAGGCCCCGTCAATACCACGCCTCAACAACTCCACAATAGAGTGCGACACGATGGAGCCGACCAACATTTCCGCGCCGAGCTTGAACGGACCGCGTGTATCCAAGCATGTTGATTTGTGTATCGGTGCCGCATCCAGCTCGGGGCAGGTCGAGTGGAGCAAAGAGTTCGCCTTCCAAGTTGCAAACATTCTCGACAATAGGACTAACCAACGGGTCGAGACCAGAGTGACTACCCTCGGCTTCCCGTCACGAACTTTCGCTCTGACCTACCGAGTGCGACAGGATATTTCTAGAGCCGGGGATCGGACTGTAACGGAGAAGACCCTCGTTAATTCTGGGACGGACACCAATCCGGCATACAGTACCTATAATACTCCGCTCTCTGAGGGAAAATATTTCGTCGAGGTAATCAATCTCGGACTGGAGATTCCGTCGCTCGGATACGACCAAACATTTGGCGGGCTTCGGTTCGCGATCGGTCGGTACACTTGTTCGGAATATTCAGGAAGCGGGCCCGGCGACCTCTGCCAGTGGACAAACCCCATCGACGACCACACATAAACTGCGGCTCACGCGCAGCGAGCCAAGTGGGACATGGCCGAGCGGGAGTTTCACGGACGGGAAACCAACCAATTCTCGAAACTCCCGCTCCTTGTCGACCTGACGGTGCGCCTGATGCCATGGAGGTCCCGAGCCTCACCGAAGCGAGGTCGGGAAGGCGGACGATAGGCGGTAGCAAGGAAGCTCGCCCTAAAACACCTTTTCTTTTTATAACCTCAGTACGAGAGGTATCATGAGCTATTGGGACAACCTCTGCGAAACACGCTCCGTTTCCAGAATTCAGCAATTCGACCACATTGAAGAATCCGGGATCTCCAGTATCCTTATAAGGCCGTCGGGATACTTCTTGATAGAAATCGAAGGACAAACGTCAAGAGACGGAATTCTACGGTTTTTTCTTGCAACTGTCGCACCTATGGAATCGGCGTGGGAGGTGTTAGTCGACGGAGTCGAATACAGTCGCAATGTGGGACGAGTTGGGATGAGCTGGTTGAGGGCAGATGGAGAATCCTATACGACGTCTGCTCCCTACGTTCCGCGGCCACACTATCTCTGCCCATCTAACCTTGTGTTCTACGACAACCTGCCGATCTGGGGATCCACCATCGAGCGCTATGCTCGCGACTTCATTCCCGATCGCGTGTCTATGGGCAACGAGCGCTACAGTCGAATTTTGTTCCGTCCGGACGAACGTCGACAGAACGAGGGTAGTCGAGCGGAGATAATTATCGATTTGCTTCACCGGATAGCGGTCTACTACAAGATCGACCATCCCGATGGGGCAGGCATCGAAATGGCAGCCTCCAAGGCCCGAATCATATCCGAACCCGGGAATAGAGAGACCGAAGAGGTCTACGCGATCGATTTCCTTTAACGATCGGTCCCGTCGACTACCTTCTCCAGGTTCTCATCTGGAGAACAAACAGGTCCGCCGCTGGCCTGTACGCGCTCAGAGCCAGTTGCTACCGCTCGCACCGCATAAGAGACGCCCGGACCTAGGCCCGAGATATGATCTCTTTGCCCATCGTGGACGACGATCCTACGCCTCCAGGAGTGTGCAGCAGTGGACCACTACCATCGAGGTCGTGGCGTGGTTGATATTCTGTGCTTTCGGCGTTGTGGCATTGGTGGCGTGTGTGGTTCTGCCAAAGGGCTCCCGACATGAGCGGACCCCTGAATCCCCTTGGTTCTGGATGGTATTCCCTGTCACGTGCCTCATGATCGTAACCTCGGTAGGGGTCTTCATGGCCTGGCCACAGGCCATGAGCAGTTCCGGGAGTCTCTGGTGGGACTTGTCCGGTCCGAGAACACCGACAGGGCAATTCCTGTCGAGCGAGCAGTACCACGAGATCACCATGTGGAATCGGATGAGATGGCTGCTACCGGTGGCGTCTGTCGTAGGAATCGGGCTGTCCGTGTGGGCGTGGCGTCGAGGTCGCGTATAGGTGCACCTGCCCAACGTCGACGCAGAGTGTCGACGGCATGTGAATACTGACCCCGGCATGGCAGGCGGGCGAGTTCTGTTGCACCTGCGTGGGGTTTTGATTATGTGGACAACTCGGCGCGGGCAAGAGGCGGACCCAGGACCCGACTGGCCATTCAGGCATGTTCGGGGCACAGCAGCGTTGGGTCCGTTTGCCATCCGGCGTCGGTGAGCCACTGTTGTACCGGATCGGGCAGGACGTCGTTGGTGTCGATTTCGGCGGCGAATTCTCCGGCGAGGATGGGGCCGTCTCCACAGACGGTGCAGGCAACATCGACAGCAGGTTCTTCAGGTTGGCAATTGCGGCAATGGTTTCGAGCGACGATTTCGCCAGGGACGTCGAGGTCTCGGTGTAGCCAGGTGACGGCCACGTCGGCGCGTTGGTGAGCGGCCTCGGATCGGGTGCTGGGCTCGTGCCCGCAACTCGGGCAGGCACCCCGTGTCTTCCGCACCGGGACGGGGTGCTCGAGTATGTCCAGGCCAAGGTCGGTAGAGGTCGTTGTCTCGGAACCTGCCGATACATCGTCGGACTTGCTCAGGTGCCCATAAAGAGTGGTGCGGCGCACGCCGAGCAGTCCGGCGATCTGGGCGACGGTGTGCGTGTTGGCGTCGTAGAGACGTTGAGCGTGCTCGACCTGCTCGGCAGTGAGTTTCGGTGGGCGCCCGCCCTTGCGGCCGCGAGCCCTGGCTGCGGCAAGCCCATTGCGGGTGTTGGCCACGATCAACTCGCGTTGGAGCTCGGCGAGCACCGAGAGCATCCCGAACATGGCGCGGCCCTCTGCGGTGGCGGTGTCGATGCCCTGTTCGAGCACCTTCAGGCCGACGCCCTTTTTCCCGGAGTTCGGCGCCGAGGCCGATCAGGTGCAGTACCGAGCGGCCTAGCCGGTCGAGGCGTGTGATCGCGAGTTGGTCTCCCTGTCTCAGCAACCTGAGCACCAGATCCAGTTGGGGGCGGGATGCCTTCGCGCCGGAGGCGTGGTCGACGTGGATGTTCTCGTCGGAAACGCCGGCCCGGCGCAGCGCGTCGATCTGGTGATTCGGGTTCTGGTCGCCGGTCGAGACGCGGGCGTAGCCGATCAGCACGTGTCGACAATATCCGACGGTGAGGTTATCCGACGTAGTTTCTCGACACGGGTATTCAACATCCTCGACCTGGATAAACGGTTTCACGCTCAACCCTGTCGAGAAACGAAGGTTTTTCGACACAACCAAAGGTGGTGGTTACCGTCTCGGCCTCAACCCCCGCCACCTCCCGGCCGCCGGCCACTCCCGCGCGGTTCCACAGACCATAGGCGTGCACTCAGCCATATCCGCCCGATTTTTCCCGAGTACTACGGCTACCCCCTCGTGCTGCGGATACCGGCGATCGTGGCGACGGTGGCTGCGGTCGTGGTCGTCGCGCTGATCGCCCGCGAGCTGGGTGGTGATCGGCGTGGCGCTCGCCGCGCTCGTGCCGTCCGTCTCGGTGCCGATGTCCAACAGCGACGTCGGGGAACGGATCGCCGCGAGCACCGCGGGCGCGTACGAGGATCTGTCGGCGCACAGCCCAACCGCGCGTACGGCTATTTCCCTCTTCCCGACGAGTCGAGCACCGATGTGCTGTTCACCGGTGCCGACCCGTTCGACCTCGAACCGTATTTCACCGAGATCCGTGAGGTGCGCGGACCTGTGAGCGACGACATCGACGCCCGGGTGTGGCTGCTGACGGGAAGGACCACCGGGTGGCACGAGATCCGGCAGCAGATCCGCACACTCGACGTGGCGTGAGCTACGGCTGGGTGGCCTTCGCCTCGTTCTTCCGTTGCACCATCTCGCCGATCCAGGCCGGCGCGTACGGTGACGTGCAGCCCGGTGACGTCGGATAGTCCTTCAGCACCTCGAGGCGTTCGCCGATGTCGAGCGCGCGGGCCCGGTGGTCGAGGTGTTCGATGCCGACCTGCGCCAGGCACGTGTTCATCGCCCACTGCAATCGTTCGGGGGCGTCGCGCATCTGAGCGTCGATGATGTCGAGCAGGCCGGACAGGTCGAGGCCGTCGGCGTTCTTGACGACACGCTCGGCGGTGAGTGCCCAGCCTGCGCTCGCGACGATCGGATCTGGATCGGTCATCCATCGCCCGCGCAGCTCCTCCGCGTGCGGGTTCTTCTTCACGACGTAGTTCACGAACCAGTCGTGCACCTTCGGGGTGCCGGTCTCACGGACCATCGTGTCGAGTTCGTCGGCGGTGAACGCCTTCGGGCGGCAGATCAGCAGCGCGAGCAGCCGGGCGGCGGTGTCGCCGGTGGCCCAGAGTTGCTGCGCGAGCTCGTGCTGCGTCTTCACCCGCTTGGCGACGGCGCGCAGGGCGCTGAGGTTCACGCCGTGGTCGTCGCCGTGTTTCTCGTTCACCGCGCGGATCTTCGGGTCGTCGAGTGCAGCGAGTTCGGTGAGCAACTCGTCGATGGTCGGAGCGTCCGTTTTCGTCTGTGCCACCGCGATCTCCTGTCCGTATGTCGGTCGCGCCTCAGCCTACGAGCGTCGGGCGACGGCCTGGGCTGGTTCCATCGTCGATTCGGGTGGGTTCGGCGTCGCTGAGTGGGATCGGATCCACCCGGATCCGTTCACAGGCCGAGTTGGGTGACCGCGTTGCCGACGAGACCGGCGTGGTGGCGGCTGTACAGCGCGACCATCCGTTCGTCCGCGTGTCCGGTCTGCGTCATGATCGTCTGTGTGGTCGCGCCGCCGCGCACCGCCTGGGTGACGAACCCGGCCCGCAGGCTGTGCCCGCCCAGGGTGGCGACGAGGTCGTCGCTGAATCCGGCGCGGCGGGCGCGGCGCTGGATCATCGAGTGCACGGACTGCCCCGACAGCGCGGTCGTCCCCACCGCGCCGCTGTGGTGCACCGGCCGGAACAGGGGCCGGTCGCCGTCCTGCGTGCGCCCGGCCGCCAGACCACGGCAGCAGTGCTCGGCCGGGTCGGCCGCGGCGGTACCGAGCAGGTCGACGACGGCCTCGCGTCCGGACTCGTCCCACGCGTCGAGCACCTCCCGCCAGCGTCTATAGGCACACACCGGACAGGTGTGCGGATCGGACCCGTACGGCAGGGTGACCGTGCGGCCGCGCGCACTGCGGTCGGTCTTGGACCGGCGGACCGTCACGTAGAGCCCGTCGGCGCGGTGCGGGACGACGTCGGAGACGACGAGCCCGGTGAGCTCCGAGCGGCGCAGCGCCCCGGCCAATCCCATGAGCAGCAGCGCCGCGTCGCGACGTTCGGCGACGCGTTCGGCCCACCCTCCGTCGGCCGCCTCGACGCGCATCGCGGAGAGGATGGTGCGGATGTCGTCGGTGAGCAGCGGGGTCCGGCGCGCCGGCGGGGTGGCCCGATCGCGTCGGATGCCTCGCAGCAGGTCCCGGACCGATTCGTGCCCACCGGGTTTCGGTAGGCCCGCCAGGGCGTGCATCTTGTTGATGGTCGACACCCAGCGCGACAGCGTCGACGGCGCGTACGCCCAGCGTCCATCGGGGCGCACTTCGGCGGCCTTCTCGGTGAGGAACCAGCTCAGTTGCTCGGCGGTGGCCGGCATCGGACTGTGCCCGGTGCGTTCGCACCAGCGGGTGAAGATCGTCCAGTCGCCGATCTGGGCGGCGCGGGTGTTCTCCGAAGTCGCCTTCTCCCGCAGTCGCCGCATCGCGGTGGCGACCGTGTCCGGGACCGCGGGCCCCTCGGGACGGGGCAGATCCGGGCTGGTCACGGCGTGTTGATCCTCTGGACACGCAGGTCGCGGGCGAGATGATCGCGCTGTTCGATGACCAGGCGCCGCAGCGCGGCCGGGGCATCGGTGTGGGCCTCGAGCCAGGTGTCGACGGGTTCGAGGCTGTCGGCCGCGGGAAACAATCCGACGACGATGCGGCGGGCGATCTCGATGCTGCGGCTCGTCCACGTCTCACAGAGCACCGCGAAGTAATCGGTGTCGTAGGCGGAGATCAGGTCGCGGCGCTCGCCGGCGCGGAACCCGGCGATGGTCGCGTCGAGGTGGTCGTTGGTGAGGGTGTGGTCGGCGAGGATCGTCGCCCACGCGTGCGCCTTGACCTCGGCGCGCGGGCGAGAGGCGAGCGCGCGCAGGTGCGCGGTGCGTCCCGAGGCGGTGTCGTCGTTGCGCAGTTCCTCGTCGAGGTCGGCCTCGTCGGCGTCGCCGGTCGTGGTCAGCGCTGCCCACCAGCTCCATCGCAGGTCGGGGTCGAGGCGCAGGCCCTCCGGCGGTGCGAGGTTGCCGCACAGGATCGCTCGCAGGTCGGCGGCGTGCCGGTCGTCCACGCTCGCCGCGACACCGAGCGCGCGGGCGAATGCCAGCTGGGCGTCGCTGCCGGGTGCGACACCGTGCATTCCGTCCCAGGCCGCGTCGAGCCAGCGACGCCGCGCATCGGTGCGCGCCGAGTCCGGCACATAGTGTTCGACGGCCTGGGCCGCGTTGGCAAGCACCGCGGTGAGCAGCGCGATGTCCGCCTCGTACGGGGCGAACCCGGCGGCCATCGACAGATAGCGGTCGACGGCGAGTTCCCCGTCGCGGGTCGCGTTCCACAGCGCCGACCACAGCAGTCCGCGCGCGAGCGGTTCGCGGACGCGGTCCAGGGAGGACTCGACCGTGTCGAGCGACCGCGTGTCGAGGCGAACCTTGGCGTAGGTGAGGTCGTCGTCGTTGAGCAGCACCAGCGCCGCCTCGGGCAGGTCGACGGGGGTGCGTTCGTCGGCGAGGTCGACCTCGACGCGGTGGGTGCGGACGAGGTCGCCGGAGTCGTCGGAGTCGTAACAGCCGACGGCGAGGCGATGCGGGCGCGGATCGCCCTGCACGATCTCGTACCCGGTCCCGGACTCCTCGAGATGCAGGGTTGATACGCCGGTGGTCTGCAGCCACGCCTGCGCCCACGACGTCAGGTCGCGGCCGGAGGTGCTCGACAGTTCGACGAGCAGATCGTCGAGGGCGGTGTTGCCGAAGGCGTGCTTGCGGAAGTACCGGCGGGCACCTTCGAAGAAGGCGTCGCGGCCGACATAGGCCACGAGCTGCTTGAGCACGCTCGCGCCCTTGGCGTAGGTGATGCCGTCGAAGTTCAGCTTCGCGGCCTCGAGGTCGACGATGTCGGCGACGATCGGATGCGTCGTGGGCAGCTGGTCCTGCAGATACGCCCAGGCCTTGCGGCGGTTCGCGAAGGCCACCCACGCGTCGGTGAACTTGGTGGCCTCAGCGCTGGTGAAGGCGCCCATGAAATCGGCGAACGACTCCTTCAGCCACAGGTCGTCCCACCACTTCATGGTCACCAGATCGCCGAACCACATGTGGGCCATCTCGTGGAGGATCGTGTTCGCGCGACCCTGATGCTGGGCGGCGGTGGCGGCACCGCGGAAAACGTACGCCTCGGTGAAGGTGACGCAGCCGGGGTTCTCCATCGCACCGAGGTTGTATTCGGGCACGAACACCTGGTCGTACTTGCCGAACGGATACGGATAGTCGAAGTGCTCGGCGTAGAAGTCCATGCCCTGCCGGGTGACCTCGACGATCTCGTCGGCGTCGAGATGCTCGGCGAGTGACGCGCGGCACAGCACTCCCAGCGGCACCGTCAGCTCGTCGCGGCTCCACGACGCGTCGACCCGGTGGTACGGGCCGGCGACGATCGCGGTGATGTAGGTGGAGATCGGCTGGGTCGGCGCGAACGTCACGGTCTGGGTGTCGTCGCGCTGCACCGTGCGCTCGGCGGCCTCGTTCGAGAGCACCTGCCAGCGGCGCGGGGCCGTGACCACGAAGGTGAACGGCGCCTTGAGATCCGGCTGTTCGAAGCACGCGAACACGCGACGGGCGTCGGCCGGTTCGTACTGGGTGTAGAGATAGGTTTCGCCGTCGACGGGGTCGACGAAGCGGTGCAGCCCCTCCCCCGACCGGCTGTACCGGCCGGTCGCGACGACGGTGACGACGTTGATCTCCTTCAGACCACCGATGGTGATCCGCGCGCCGTCGTAGACGACGGGCACGAGCTCACCGTTGATCGTCACCGACTCGACGGAGTCGCCGATGAAATCGAGCCAGGCCTCGTCGGTGGAGGCGGTGAATTCGAGCGTCGTGACCGTGGGGAATCCGGTGCGTCGGGCGTCGACGGCACCCCGCAGGTCGAGTTCGACGCGGTAGGAGTGCACGTCGAGTGCGCGGGCGCGCGCGGCGGTTTCGGCACGGGTCAGATTCGCGGAGCTCACGAGTCCCGATCCTGCCATCACGCGCCCGGACCCGGCGGTATTAGCCTGAATCCACCGATGCCCCCGGCGGGTAGCGGCGTGTCGAAATAAAGAAAGCGCCCCCTGAACTGGGATGATTGATGTTCTTCACGCACAAACCAGTCCAGTTCAAGAAAGGCACTTCCAGTGCAAGTGTCCCACACGTTCAACGCCGAGTCCGCACTGTTCGACGACGACAACATCGTGTCGTACGGCGGCCTGATACCGGTGATGACCTTGGCGCAGCTGACAGGCCTGTCCGACCTGCTGACCGAGAAGATCACGATCACCACCTCGAAAGTCAAATCCGGGGCAGCGAACCCCGCTCCGAAACTGACCACCCTGATCGCCGGAATGTGCGCCGGCGCGGACAATATCGACGACGTCGACGTGCTGCGCTCCGGTGACATGACCACCTTGTTCGACCGGGTATACGCACCATCGACCATCGGAGCATTGCTGCGCGAGTTCACCTTCGGACACGCCCGCCAACTCGAATCGATGCTGCGCGCACATCTGGCCGCACTGGCGAACAGGGTCGAACTGCTGCCCGGACGTGCGCGCCAGATCTATCTCGACATCGATTCGCTGCTCCGTCCGGTCTACTGACACGCCATACAGGGCGCGAACTACGGGCACACCAAGATCGCCGGCAAGCAACTACTCCGCAAAGGTCTGTCCCCACTGGCCGCGGTACTGAGCACCGACGACTGTGCCCCGGTGATCGCCGGGATGCGGCTGCGCTCCGGCAAGACCGGATCCGGCAAGGGTGCCGGGCACATGATCGCCGGAGCGATCGCCACCGCCCGCTCCGTCGGCGCAGCAGCACAGATCCTGGTACGCGGCGACTCGGCATACGGCACCCGCAAAGTCGTCCGCGCCTGCCTACGCGCCAGCGCCGAGTTTTCACTGGTGATGACGAAGAATTCGGCGATCACGAAGGCGATCGCCACGATCGATGAGAACGCATGGACGCCGGTGCAGTACCCGAATGCGGTCCGTGACCCGGGCACCGGAGCATGGATCTCCGACGCTGAGGTCGCCGAAATCCGTACACCGCGTTCGCCTTCACGAAGGACCGGACCACCGCCCGACTGGTGGTGCGCCGCGTCAAAGACGCCCGCTACCTCGACGCTCCGGAACCGGTGTGGCGGCATCACCCGTTCTTCACCAACTCGGTCCTGCCGACGGTGGAGGCAGACCTCGTCCACCGCAAACACGCGATCATCGAAACAGTGTTCGCTGACTTGATCGACGGTCCACTCGCCCACATCCCGTCCGGGTCGTTCGGGGCGAATTCCGCGTGGGTGCTCTGCGCTGCGATCGCCCACAACCTACTGCGCGCCACCGGCATCCTCGCAGGTGGGCGGTACGGCCGTGCCCGCGGAGCGACGCTGCGGCGGCGGAGCGACGCTGTCCCAGCTCGTCTGGCTCGGCCGCAACGCCGACCGGTCCTGCATTTGCCCAGTTACTGGCCGTACGCATCGCGATGGTTGCAGTGTGGCACAACACGATCGGATATACGCCTTTGGTGGCTGCCTGAACCCGTCCATCTCCGACGCTGTCGGCTGACCTCGTTCGCAGTGGAAAAGCTGGGTAGACCAGTGGGTACCGCATGCCCGCAGTCGCTGTCATGCACGCCGGTCAGCCGCGTGCCCGCTTCACCAGCGAGTCGGTGGATTCAGGCTAAGAGCATGTCTCATTTGGTCAGTGTCTTGAAGGAGGTCAACGCGGCAGCGAGTTGGAGAAGGGAAGCGAGGTTCTCACCGTGACGTTCGTAGCGCATCGTCAGCCGGCGATAGCCGCTCTGCCACGCCAGGGTGCGTTCGATCTTCCACGGTAACGGCCGAGGCGCTCGCTGCTGTCGACGCCGCGGCGGGCGATGCGTGGGACGATGCCCCGTGCCCGCAGCCTCCGGCGGTGTGCGGGATAGTCGTAACCCTTGTCCGCCCGCACCCGGCCGGGCCGGCGACGACACGGACCACGACGCGAACGCACCGCCGGAATCGCAGCAACCATCGGCTGCAACATGACACTGTCATGGGTGTTCGCCGAGGGCACCGCCGTGACTAGGGGAATGCCATCGGCGTCGGAGAGGATGTGGATCTTCGAGCCGTTCTTACCTCGATCGACCGGGCTGGGACCGGTCAGAGAGCCCCTTTTCGCCCGGACGTGCGCTGCGTCCAGGATCGCGGCGGACCAGCCCAAGTCCCCGTCGGCGCCGAGCCGATCGAGGACCCGGCGGTGCAGCTCGTCGAACACCCCAGCCTTGACCCAGGTCGTGAACCGTCTATGCGCGGTCGGAACACTGACCCCGAATGACGGTGGCAGGTGCCGCCAGGCACAGCCGCTGGTAAGCACGTAGACGATAGCGGTGAACACCGCCCGATCATCGAGTGCCGCCCGGCCGCCGCCCTGCGGCCGCGCCCGGAAGCCAGGCAGCAACGGTTCGACGATCTCCCACAACGCATCTGGCACCAGCCGGGAAGACAACGCATCGACCACGACGGTGCATTATGCCGCACAAACGATCTAGTCCATATGAGACATGCTCTAACTGAACGGTATTGCGGCTAGGCCGCTGGTGGCCCAGTGGGTGTGTAGAGGCGATTAATGGTGAGGGCGGCAGCGAGTAGGCGGGAGTTGCTTGGTTCGCCGGGGTCGATTCCGGTGAGGTCGCCGACCCTGCGCAGCCGGTAGCTGAGGGTATTGGGATGGACGTGCAGATGTGCGGAGGCGCTTTTGCGGTCGGCTCCGAAACGCAGGTGCGCTTCGAGTGCTTCGAGCAGATGCGGTGCCCCCAGCAGCGGCACGATACGGGCCGCGAGCCGGTCGCGGGCCGCACCGGGCCGGGTGAGCTGGTACTCGAGCAGCAGGTCATCGAGGCAATACGCGCCGGGGGGTCGGCCCAGGGTGCGTGCGAGGGTGGCGAGTTCGGTGACCTCAGCCGCGGCGTCGGGTAGCTGCGTGCGCGGCACCGCGACCGATTCGGCGAGATAGATTACCGCACTGAGCTTCTCGGTGAGTATTGAGCTCAGGGAGTCGGTGCGCAGCCCATGCCCGGGGTCGGTGTGCACCGGGATCAGCGCGACTCCGGTGGAGCCGTCGAAGGAGACCAGCGCGGTGCCGTTGCTGAGTGTGTCCAGGGTGTGGTGCAGAATTCGGATCCGTCGCCGTGCCAGCAGGTCTGCGGTCGCGGTGCTCGGGTCTTCGGGTCGGGCGTGGATGGCCAGCACGGTGTAGGAGTCGGTCAGCGGGGTGTCGGCGCGGGCGGCGAGCGCTTCGACGGGTCGCCCGCGTAGCAGGGCCGAGCACAGTTCGCGGCGGGCTTCTCGGTCGGCGTTGTGGATGGACTGGCCGACCTCGGTGTAAGTCTCGGTCACGGTGATGGTGATGTTCTTGAGCAGGTCGAGCAGCCCGGATCCGATCGCCACCAGTTGGTCGATCTCCTCGGGTGCGGCGAGGGTGGCGGCCTCGGCGAGCACCGACTGGGCCGAGTTGTGGATGGCTTCGATCAGGCTCGCCAAGGGGAACCGGTCCTCGGCGTGACGTTCGGCGACCGGGGCCACGAAGTCGGCGACTTCGGCGCGGGTCAGGGCGCGGCCCTCGCTGATGGCTTGCAGGACCGCTCGTCCGCAGGCGTAGATGGAGGGCAGTACCTCGGGGCGGAAATGTCCGTCGGGTAGATCCGCCGCTGGTGGTGTGGCCCCCAGTCCATCGGCGAGTATCCGTTCAGCTATCTGCGGCCATCGGGGCAGCAGACGAGTGAGCAGCAGGGTGTCGGTGGCGAACGGCGGTGGAGCGGAGGACATGCAGAGATTGTGGCCCGCGACATCGAAAAGGGACACCCCGGCGAACGATCAGCGAGATGGTTTGTCTCCATCGACAAGAACCGCTTGCAGTAGTTCGTTCGTGCGTGCAGTGACGGCATCGGCCACCCGGTACAAACTCGCTGTACCGCCAAAGCGCAGCGGCTTTGATCACGCAACAGCCGCACTATGCGCCGAGCCACATGACCTGGTGTGGCGCTGCGAGGAGTAGATGGGAAGTACACATAAATGCTTGCAACGAGGCGACACTTGCGCTGGACGGTCTGCGCCGCGATCATTTCGTGCGTAGCGCTGGCGCAGAGTCCCGGAGTGGGAACCGCCGATACGGCGCCCTCGGCAGAAGCCGAGCTGGCGGCCTTCGCCGACACCCTCTCCGAGGGTCTTGCCCCGGCCCCCGACGGCCGCCAACCCAAGGCGATTGTCGATTCGGGCAGCGGATCGAGCAGTGGCTCCGGTAGCGGCTCGGGGTGGGGCAGCAGCACCGCTGCGGCCCCCGTCGGGCAGGGCCCGGAGCTGAGCGCGCCGCTGGCGGCCTTCGCCCACGGGCTGCTCAACCCCGATGTCGCCCCGGCCGGGGCCAACAAGTGGGACTGCAAACCCAGTCCTGAGCATCCGCGACCGGTAGTGCTGCTGCACGGCACCTGGCTCAACGCCTTCGACACCTTCTCTTTCCTGTCCCCGCAACTGGCCAGGGCCGGTTACTGCGTCTACGCGCTGAACTTCGGCAAGTCCGGTCTCGTGCAGGGCGGTGGAGTCGGGGCGATGCTGCCCGGCCGCTACGGTGTCGGGCCGATGGAGGAGTCCTCACTACAGGTCGCCGAATTCGTCGACCGTGTACGCACCGCGACCGGGGTGGACAAGGTCGACATCGTCGGGCACTCCCAGGGCGGCACCGTGGCCAACCACTACCTGAAATTCAACGGCGGCGCCGAAAGGGTCTCCAAACTCGTCACCTTCGGCGCCACCCACCACGGCACCACGCTGATGGGCATCGCCACCCTTGGCCGGACCATCAACAACCTCGGGGTCAACATCCTCGGGTTCGTCGAACCTATCGCGGGCATGTCGAATATCCAGCAGGCCGTCGGCTCGCCGTTCTACGCCACCCTCAATGCGGGCGGCGACACGGTGCCCGGGGTCGACTACACCGCGGTGGCCTCGCGCTGGGACGAGGTCACCAACCCCTACGACTGGGCATTCCTGCGCGCCGGCACCGGAGCCACCGTGCAGAACATCACCTTGCAAGAAGGGTGTGAACAGGACCTGTCCGACCACCTCACCATGATGTACTCGCCGCGCTCGGCGAGCATCGCTCTGAACGCCCTGGACCCGGCCGCCGCGACAGCGCCGGTGTGCACCTTCAACCCGTGGCTGATCGGCGGTGGCGGCAAACTATGACCACCAGCGTGACCGCGGGTTTGTGCGCGGCCGCACAGACCGAGAACATCGTGCGGCAACTGCTCGAGCGGATCCGCCGTCACAGCGGGCCGGGGGATCCGCTCCGCGAGGAGATCAACGCCGTCGTGGCCGGATGCCTGGACCTGGTGGCCGGCGAGGCGATGGCCCCGAGCGCCAGGATGGAACGCATCCACCGCGCCGCAGCGCGGTGGGCCGGAGTCGGGGTGCCAATCGAGACCGTGCACCGGCTCGTGCGCGAAGGCTTCCGACTCCACCTGGACACCCACCTCGACGATCGCCAATCACCGCCGCTGCGGCGCAATCAGATCGATCAGCTGATAGGGGCACAGAACGCGGTGAACGCGACCATGGCCAGAGCGTATCTGGAAGTTGCGCCAAGCACCGGCCCCGCACAGCAGCGGGAAGTGGCGCGTGCTCTGTTCGGTGGCCGCCATCCTGACCGGGTATCGCTGGAACACGGTGTGCCCCTCACACAGTGCTATACCGTCCTGGCGGTCGCGGCCACCGACGCGCGCGGTGCCCGGGCGATGGGCGCGTTTGCAGGAGTTGCCCGCGAGACAGTGCGGTTATCCAGTGCCGGCCTTGCTCAGCGAGTTCGGTGGCACAATCTTGGTCCCGGGCACGATCGCGGACGCCGAGGAGGGGCTGTGCACGTTCCTGACTCGGGTGCCACTGACCGCGTCGGTGGTCCGGGCCGACCCCCGCGGCGATACCCGCCGTCGCGGAGACCTCGCACGACCTGCTCGATGTGGCTCGCTGGGTTTATGGCAGCCCCGGGCTCTACCCGTTCGAGGATCTGGCCCTGGAATACCAGCTCACCCGGCCGGGCCCGACCCGTGACAGCCTGGCCGCCCTGCTGGACCCGAGCCCGAGCACCCGGAACTCTTGCAGACTCTGCGTGTACACATCAGCACCGATCTCAATCGTCGACTCAGCGCGCGGGCCATGTGCGTCCACGCGAACACCGTGGACTACCAGCTACGCCGGATCGGCACGCTGACCGGGCTGAACTGCACCCGTGCGATCGGGGTGTGGCGCTTGCGTGCGGCCCTGATCGCACGCAACTCTCCACCCCAGTCCTCGATGGCGCAGTGTTCGAACCACAACGCGCTGCGAGCAGCGATAACACTGCCCTCCGGAGTTGAGGCCCCCAGTGCCCGGCCAATGCCGACGTCGAGCCTGCCCCGCGGGTGCAAACGAAACGATCGAATTATGTTGAAAGACAATTTTTTCTCACCACCAGTTCTTGCTAGGTTTGGGGTGTGCATACGGTCGATCGGCCGACTATCCCCTTTGCTGTATCGGTACCCCGACATATGGGCGCGCGAAAGGACCACCAGGATGAGCTCGCCCAGCGTTTCCGATGCTGCGCCCCCGACGCTCACCGACCATCCCGCCGCCCGAGCGACCCGCCCGGAAAACGACGAGTTCTACTGCCCACCCCCCGATCTTGCGGCCCGACCGCCGGGCGCGATCCTGCGCACACGCGTCACCGAGATCGCCTTGTTCGGTGTCATCGCTCAGCGGTTCCCTGCCTGGCAACTGCTCTACCGCACCAGCGATCTGCACGGGACCCCCGAAGTCGCCGTCACCACGGTGCTGCTACCGGCCGACGCCGAGGCCATAGCCCGCCCGCTGGTGTCGTTTCAATGCGCGATCGACGGTGTCGGGTCGAACTGCTTCCCCTCCTACGCCCTACGCCGGGGCGCGCGAGCGCTCGGCGCGATTCCGCAACTGGAACTACCGGTCATCGCCGAAGCCCTGGCCCGAGGCTGGGCGGTCTCGATCCCCGATCACGGAGGCATGGGCGGGCATTTCGGGGTCGCGCGCGAACCCGGCTATCGCGCCCTCGACGCCGCCCGCGCGGCACTGGCCTTCGAACCACTGGGCTTGACACCCACCACCGAGGTCGGCCTGTGGGGCTATTCCGGCGGAGGGCTGGCGACCGCGTGGGCGGCAGAAGTCGCCGCACACTATGCTCCCGACCTCAATATCGTCGGCGCGGTCGCGGGCTCGCCCGTCGGTGATCCCGGGGCCACCTTCGTCCGGCTCAACGGCTCACTGCTGTCCGGGTTCTCCACGGTCTGTGTCGCGGCATTGCAGCGCGCCTACCCAGAACTCGAGCAACTACTGGCCAAGCACGCCAAACCCGAATTCCATACCCTCCTCGCCGACGCCGCCTCACGCACCACATTGGCACTGTTGTCACGATTTGCGGGCAAAAACCTGGACCGCTACAGCGAGTCCAGCTTCGCCGACCTGCTGAACCTGCCCGAGATGCGCGCCATCCTCGACGACATCCGTCCCGGGCTGCACGCGCCCTCGATGCCGGTCCTGGTCATTCAAGGTGTCAACGACGAACTGATCGCCGTCCAGGACGTGGACCGCCACGTCGAGCGATACCGGCGCGCCGGCGCACACGTGCGCTACGTCCGCGATCGTCTGAGTACGCACCTCGCCCTGCTCTACCTCGGCACCCCGATGACGATGGCTTGGCTGGCCGATCGATTCGGGGGTAACCCTCTGCCGCCCAGCACCACCACGACGGTGTGGTCGCTCACCTGGCGCGGATGCGATGTCGCGGCCCACCTACGATTCGCCGCAGTGTTCGTCCGGATGCTGTGCAGCAGGACTATCTCCCAACGTCACAAATAGGAAGGCACACTCCCGGCGGGTTCACGGACTCGTTTTGGTGGGCACGGGCTTCTCACAGCACCAGCATTATCCCGGGATAACGGCTTGCTATGAACCATCCCGGGTTTCATGCACACACTGTCATTTGTGTGCGACCGGTTGATCGGCACGGTGTTCAGCGTAGTACCTGGCTTCGTACTCGGCCGGTGGGATCCGCCCGAGGCGATGCATAAGCCGGCCGGTGTTGTACCAGTGCACCCACGCAAAGGCAGCCTCCTCGACGTCACTGATGGTGCGCAGCGGGCCCTCGCGGAACGGGGAATCGTCGGCGATGCACTCGGTCTTGTAGAGCCCGATCGTCGTCTCTGCGAGGGCATTATCGTAGGCATCGGCCACCGAACCTATCGACGGCCGAATCCCTTGCAGGAACAGGGTTTCCCCGAACCAAAAAGCCGTATACTGCGAGCCCGCATCTGAGTGGTGAATAGTTCTCTCGCGCAACGGATTGCCGTGCATCGAGTGCAGCATGCAGGCCTGATTCACTGCCCGCTGCACAAACGCGGTCTCCTTCGACGTCGACACCTCCCAACCGACGATCGTGCCGGCGAACGCATCGATCACGAACGCCGTGTACGCGAAGCACGGCACCATCCGCACGTAGACATCCCACGCCGGTCAGCTGTCAAGCGGCGGCCGGATTCGGGCCGTCGTGAGCCTGGGGCCAGGCGGCCCGGTCGTCCCATGCCTCGCCGTGCTGCAGGCACCACCACAGGCGCCCGAGGAGCTTGTTGGCGAGGTTGCGCAGCGCGGCGTTGTGGTGGTCCCCGGCGGCTCGGCGTTTGTCGTAGTGGGCGCGGGCGCCGGCGGACTTGGTAAGCATCGCGAACGCCCACCAGTGGCAGGCGTCGCAGAGCAGCTTGTTGCGGACCTTGCGGGCCTTGACGTAGTGCGAGCGTCCGGAGGCGCGGGTGATCGGCGCCGTGCCTGCGAACGCCCGCAGCCCGGCTGGTGTGACGAATCGGGTTTGGTCGTCGCCGATTTCGGCGAGAACCCGGGCGGCGAGAATTGGCCCGAGTGCCGGGACCGAGCGCAGGATCGGTGCCTGCGGGTGCGTGTCGAAGACGCGGCCCAGTTCCTTCTCGAGGTCGTCGACGGCCCGGTGCATCGAGTCGACGATGCCGAGCAGCCCGGCGACCGCATGGCCGAGGGAGGCCTCGACCTGCGGCGGCTGCCGCAGCGTCGGGGCCCTCAGGTCGGTGAGAATCTGCTCGACCAGGCCGGGGTCGTTGCGGCGGCCGCAGCGGCGCAGCAGGGACTGAACCGTCTCGGGTTTGATGCCGCCTCCTTTCTTGAGGAGGATGCACATCATGTCCAAGCGTTACCCCGCCGAGCAGCGTGAACGAGCGGTGAAGATGGTCCTCGACCACCTCGACGAATACTCTTCACCGTTCGCGGCATGCAAGGCCATCGCCCCGAAGCTCGGCGTCGGTGTCGAGTCGCTGCGCACCTGGACCCGCCAGGCTCTGGTCGACGCCGACAAGACACCCGGCGTGACCACCGCCGAGCAGCAACGAATCAAAGAGCTCGAACGCGAAGTCCGAGACCTCCGTGAGGCCAACGAGATCCTGAAGTCGGCTTCGATTTTCTTCGCGAGGGAGCTCGACCCTCGCCGCCGCTGATCTGCCAGTTCATCGACCAGATGCGTGCACAAGGACACCGGGTCGAGTCGATCTGCGCCGTGCTCACCGAGCGTGGCGTCAAGGTCGCCCCACGCACGTATCGGAACTGGAAAACTGCTTCTCCATCCCGCCGGACCGTCGCCGATGCACATCTGACGAACGCTCTGCGTGAGACCGTCGGCACCGCCGAAGGTCTCTACGGTCGCCGAAAGATGACCGTGCACCTGCGCAGACACGGCCACGACGTCGCGGCATGCACCGTCGACCGGTTGATGCGCGACGAAGGACTGTCCGGAGCGGTCCGGGGCCGTCGGCACCGCACCACCATGCCCGGCGGCTCGCACAGCCGCCGCGCCCCTGACCTGGTCGATCGTGATTTCACCGCCGAGGTTCCGAATCGGAAGTGGGTCACCGACTTCACCTATTGCCGCACCTGGGTGGGGTTCGTCTATGTCGCGTTCGTGATCGACTGCTTCTCGCGGGCGATCGTCGGCTGGCATGCCGCCACCGTCAAAGACACCGCGATGGTCACCACCGCCTTGAAGATGGCACTGTGGCGACGTGACCACACGGGCCACCCGGTCGGCTCGGGGTTGATCCACCATAGCGATGCCGGCAGTCAATACACTTCCATTGCTTTCGCGGAAACCCTTGTGCTGGAGGGTATTGCCGCGTCGGTCGGCAGCGTCGGAGACGCATACGACAACGCTCTGGCCGAGAGCACGATCGGGTTGTTCAAGACCGAAGTGATCGCCAAGGGAAACCCGTTCCATCCGGGTCCCTACAAGTCCGTCGAGGACGTCGAGTACGCCACGATGGAGTGGGTCGACTGGTTCAATCGCAGTCGCCTGCACAGCCGTCTCGGATACGTCCCGCCGGATGAATTCGAGGCGGCGTACTACGCTAACCTGTCGACTCCGCAACCGGAGCCGTCACCGATATAGGAGCGGCAAGAAACCCGAGACGGTTCAGACTCCAGTCGGTGCCGGGTCAGTTTCTGCCCCGCCTCGAGGGTGGGCGCCGCCGTCAGCACCGTCAGCGCGGCACGGTGCTTCAGGTTCGGGAATGCTTGCAGCGCAGCAGGGTAGAACTTGAGCAGTACCGACCGGAGGCGGCTGATGGTTTGGTGCAGCGCCCAGATCGCCTCCTGATGCTGACGGGCCAGGGCCTTGACCGCCCGCCCGTGTTCGCTCACCGCCGGGAGCACCCGGTGCACGTCCGGGTCGGTGCGCAGGACGTTCGCCAGGACCGCGGCGTCGCCGGGATCGGACTTGCCGCCGGCCTGCCCGTGGCGTTCGCGGTAGCGGGCCACCGCACGCGGGTTGATCGGGTAGATGGTGAACCCGGCCTCGGCGAGGGCGACGACGAGCAGATTCTTGTCGGTCTCGATGGCGACCGGGGTGCCTTCGGGGGTGCCTCCGTGCTCGGCGATCATGCGCAGTAGGTCGTTGAAACCAGTTGCGCCGGTGTCGATTCGTGCTCGTGCGACGATGTGTCCGGTGTCGTCGGCGAGCGCAACGTCGTGGTGGGATTCGGCCCAGTCGATCCCGCAGTTGATCCCCATGTGCGGCCCCTTTCGTTTCGGCGTTCCCTTGCGGAGCTCCAGGTGGTGCGGCGACCTAATGGACAGCGCTCGCGGCGCGGCATCTCACAAGCCGATCACGTTCCCGGGGGCGACTGGCAGGGCCACCACCGTCTACCTTTCAGACCTCTCACGCAGTCCGTGTCGTCAACAGCAGTGGTCACCTTCCAGCAGCTCACTGCTACAGCCTGCGCCCGGATCGGTGAAATCTCAGTGACCACCTGCCTGTCGCTTCCTCGTGTCGGATCGGGGTCCGACCCTCCCATTACGTGAAGTCGGCGACATAGAGCGCGTCGGGCCGCTCGACCCGGAAGTTCCGGTCGACCAGATCCGGTGGCCGCGGCGCCGACGGCTCCGAGATCGTGGTGCGGACCTTGGAGCGAGCGGCGCGGACCCAACTTCGGATTCGGGTGGCCGCGCGTGGCGCGCTGTCGTCGGGTGCTCGACTCCGGCCTGCTTCGACCTCTGGGGTGGTAGGACCGGCCGGCGCAACTGTGTCTTCGACGGTGGTGGCTCCTGGTTGTTCCGACCGCGGCTGCAGAGATTCGAGGCGCTGCGGTGGGGATGGAGCCACCTCTGGTGTCCACGACGGCACAGAAGGCCGCCACCATGAAGGTGGAGTCCACTGCGGCGGCGTCGACGTAGGAGGTCGAGGGGGCGGCCGCGAGAGGGTGAGAGTCGGGGCCCGCGGAATGACGACTTCGCCACCCGTTCCACCGGAACCGCGCTTCGAACCGGATCCATCACCTCCCGACGTCCCTCCTTCGGTACCGGACTCGGTCTCTCCTCGGTCGGGCCCCGAACAGGTCGAACACGCGTCGACTCCGGGCTTCCTCTGTGCTGCTGCGTGCATTGTGGACATCCCACCAACGAGAACCACTGCAAGGCAAAGCGTGAACAAGGCGCTGTATCGGCGTGACGGTGTCATCATGGTGCCCTCCGTGCGTGACATCCACTTTCGCGTCGCTTTACGGGCAACTCGCGAGTAGAGCACTACGCGAATCGGCGAACACGGTGGCGCACGCGGTGGCCTGCGGGTCCCCACCGATGTTTCGATCGCTGCCGCACCGCCGTTCGACGCCCTGCTGGTCTGGCACTGCAACCGGTCTCGCTCGTCGACCACGAACCGGCGTGCCGGGTCGCGCGACAGATGGACTACCGGTGGCAGGAATCCCCGGAACTCGACAGACCGGGACCGGCCGACCTCTGGCCGCAATGCAAAAATCCACCCCCACCGGCCCGGACGTGGCTGACAGAATGAAGCAGCCGGTCGTTCCGACCGGTATCGCTCGCCGGAAGGACATTCACGATGGCGCATGTCAACCTCGGTAAGCAGCACCCGGCCGCCTACAAGAGCGTATTGGCCCTGAACGAGGAGGTCGAGGAGGCCGTCGCGCGAGCCGGACTCGATGCGAAGCTGGCCGAACTGGTGAAGGTCCGGACGTCGCAGCTCACCGGATGCGCGTTCTGTCTGCGCATGCACACACGCGACGCGCTCGACAAGGGCGAGACCACCGATCGTCTCGCGGTCCTTGCCGCATGGTGGGAGTCGCAGTACTTCACCGAACATGAGCGGGCCGCGCTCGCCGAAGACGTCACTCACCACATGGAACCCGCTGGTCACGAGTGGGACAACGGATCACTGAGCGACGAGCAGGTCTCCGCGATCACGTGGCTCACGATCGTCATGAACGCGTGGAACCGCATCGCCGTCCGAAGCCACTACCCCGTCGCTCCGTGACCTGCGCCGGACACCACCTCCGACCGGAAGATCTCCCGCGTCAGAAGTCGGTGAGGTCCGGGAAGAACAACACCTGCCCGACGGTGATCTTGTTCGGATCGGCGATGTGATCGGCAGCCGCAACGATCGGGAACATCTCCGCGTTCCCGTAGTGGTGTTGCGCCAAGACCCGCAGGGTATCGCCGGCGACGGCGGTGTGCCGGAGATTGAGTCCCGGACGGATCAGCACGCGTCCGACCTCGACGTGGTCGGGGTCGGCGATGGTTCGGGAACGAAATGATCGGATGCAACTGCGCCTCGCCGTACCAGCGACGTGCCCGTTCCGAGAGCGTCTCCCCTGCGACCACGGTGTGCCCGACGTCCCCGAGTTCGGGAATGAGAAGCGATCGACCTACCCGGACAACGTTCGGATCGCCGATGTGGTTGGCCGCTGCGAGTACCGGAAAGAAAGTCCCGTCATCGTAGAAGTGCTGAGCCAGCCCCGACAGTGTTTCGCCGGACGCGACGGTGTGCCGGCGGGTGATTTACGGGATGAGCAGTTCCTGACCCACACTGATCGTGTTCGGGTCGGCGATGCCGTTGGGGACAGCGATGACGGGGAAAAGAGTTGCGTCGCCGTAGAACCTCTGAGCCAGCTTCGACAGGTATCGCCTGCGGCAACTTCGTATTTCGTAACCATGGCCGTGCCCCGGGTGGTGTGGACGTCGGCGATTCGGATCGAGCCGCCGATGACCATGCTGCTCACCATCAGGAGCAGGTACACGCGTAGCGCGCTACCCGAAATCACTACCGAGGAGTCCCTTCGACTACGTCGGTGGCAGCAGTGGTCAGCAGAGAGGAGTGCGGCACCAAACCCGCACGAGTGAGCGCGCTCATCACGATGCTCTCGATGTGTCGCCACCGGCTCGGTCGGTAGGTGCGCTCGGGACGGAACGAACTATCGGTCATGGTCTGCCTTTACGACCGTCGCGCACCCCGGAAAGCGCGCGGAACGTGCTCGAAAAGGTTGGACACCGGCGTCCCACACGCCCCGGGCTCGCTGAGCCGGGGCGGCGTGGCCGACATGTCCGCATGTGGCCGGTCGGGCGGGCGACCCGTCAGTGCCGGCTGGTGGATTCGTCGGTGACGAGGCGGTACAGCACGTACACCGCGAACCACGCGATGAGCACCGACGCGATCACGAGCGCGATCTCGTAGAAGAGGACCATGTGCTCGATGCTACGACCCGCCGTGGCTACCTGCCTGTTATCACCGGAATTGTCCGCCGCGCCAGGTCGGCAGGTCGCGCGTTCCGAGTGCCACCTCGAGGGCCGCCTGTCCGGACAGTCGTGTCGAGTCCAGTACCGGTAACGGCGAGTCGGCCGGGGAGACCAACAGCGGGATCTCGGTGCACACCAGCGCAACCGCGTCGCATCCAGAGTCCGCGAGTCTGCCGATGAGGTCCACGAAGGACGTCCGGGTCTCGTCCCTGAAGACGCCGTGCACCAGTTGGTCGAAGATCGTCGCGTGTACCAGGTCCTGGTCGTCGTCGGTCGGGATGACGGCCTCGATCCCGCGTGCCACCAGTTCGCGAGGATACAGAGGGCCCTGCATGGTGAACCGCGTTCCCAGGATGCCGACGCGTCGGTGCCCGGCACGCTGCGCTGTGTCGGCCACGATGTCGATCAGGTGCAGCCCGGGAATTGCGAGTGGTTCGCCGGGTGCTTCGAGCGCGAGGTGTGCGGTGTTGTCCGGGCACACGAAGAAGTCGCAGCCGGCCCGGGCCAGTCGATCGACACTGGTCGCCGGCACGGCGCGCACCGCTTCGTAGTCTCCGCGCTCCCACGCGGGCATGCAGCGCTCGAAGGAGATGCAGTCCATCGTCACGTCCGGATGTGCCGGGTGCCCGAGACGGTTGCTGTGCTGACAGACCTCACGCCGGCACAGCGAGGCACCTTCCCAGCTGTGGCCCAGGATTCCGACGTCTTTCACCCCTGCACCCTCTCTGTCCTGCACCTGTGGTCGCTCTCCGTGTGACGAGCGGGAGAGCGACCACGGCGGTGACGGATCAGGATCCGGACGACGATCCGGTCTCGATCAGCTGCGTGATGACGGCGACGAGAACATCCGCGAGGAACGTTGCTGCAGAGCCCATTCGATTACCTCTTCCTTCGGTGTACAGGTACGCGCGCTCGGGCGAGCGCAGACTGCCTAGCGCTGCAATGGCTTTCATTGCATCCGCCGGCTGGGGCAGACAGTAGACAATTCTTGCTCCGCGCACTCGGTGACCGGCGCCACAGCCGAGGGGCGCTCCTCCCTCGGCAACCTTCCCGGCCCGATCCGAGGGGTGCACAGTTTTCGATCCGCGCGCGTGTCTGATCGTCATAAGTGGGGATTATGACGATCAGTACGCACACTCGATCACGGATGAGATCAAGTTGTTTCTACTGCGCTCTTCGTTACGAAAATCCACATCGTGTGGTTTTTACCCAGTTCACAGCGTTACATATCGTTTCGTTTCATCACAGTCTCATTGCTTAATTACGTAACTAAATGCGGTACGATACCTGCGACCCGGGATTTCGACGCGCCACGACGAGGACCTCCATGACCGACGCACACTCCCCCACTCCCGAAGCGACCACCGACGAGGAGGACTCGAGCAAACCCCGGGTGGGACGCCCTCGGAAGTACGCCACGGCAGCCGACCGTGTGCGCGCCTATCGCGAACGCGAACGCGCCAAGAAAGAAGCCGCCGGCACGGCCCCGGCGGTCGTCGAGAGCCCGGACGATGCGGTCTCCGCGCTCACGGCCGCCACCACTGCCCTACGCGCCCTCGCAACCAACAGCGTCGAGCAGTACTCGGCGATCGCCGAACGGATCACCACCGCGGTCGACAAGCTCACCGACGCCGAGGCTCTCGAGGCGCAGATGACGCGGTCCGCCGCCGAACTCGCGAAGGTCAAAGCCGACGCCGACGCGAAGATCGTCCGTCTACGCGAACAACTCGCCCAGGCACTCGAGGACCGCGACAACGCCGACGCGGCAGTGGCCGCCGTCGACGCCGAACTCGCCGACGCTCGTACCGCACACACCGAACAGGTGCGCCGACTCGACGAGGCGCATCACGCCGAGTTGACGCGCCTCAAGGACGAGCACGCCGCAACACTGCAGCGGTGGAAGGACGAGTTCGAGGCCGCGACCGCCGAGCACACAGGGGTAGTCGGCGACCTGCGTGCGACGATCGTTCAGCAGGACGAATCCCTCACCGCGCAGCGACGCGAACTCGACGAGGCAGCAGCCCAGCGTGAGCGCGCGACCGTCGAGGTCACCGACCTGCGAGCCGAGATCGCGCGCCTGCAGACCGCACTCGACCGGGAGGTCTCTACCCGCGAGCGCCTCGACACCGAGCTCACCACCGAGCGCGACCGCACCTCCGAGCTACGGAGCCGACTCGAGGAATCGCGCATCACCGCCGCGACGGCCCAGGCAGCCGAGACCGCGGCACGAGCACGCGGCGACGAACTGCGGGCCGAACTGTCGGCACTGCGCGACGAGATCACCGCCTTGCGCGACGAGACGAAGACGCTTCAGACTGAAAATCTGACGCTGAGAACCGAATCGACCTCTCTCCGCGCCGAACTGGATGCAGTGGGGGCCGCCGGGACGAGCTGAGCCGGTCGCCCGATCATCGAGAGGTTCGATGCCGATCTCCGCCGGCGGGGGCGAGCGTCAACCGAGCTGTTCGAACAACGACACGATGATGCCGTCCGGTCCCCGCACGTACGCCATTCGCACGCTGTTCTCGTATTCACCGATACCCCCGACGAGCCCGTAACCCTGCTCTGCTACAGCGTCGACGGCAACTTGGAGGTCGCCGACCTCGAACGACACATTGCGGATCCCGAGCTCGTTCGGCATCGCCGTCGGCGAACCGGGGAGGTGGTCGGGCGCGATGAAGCGCGAAAGCTCGAGCCGGGTCCCTCCGTCCGGGGGTCGGAGCATCACGATCTCGCAGTGCGTGCCGGGGAGTCCGCAGACGGTCGCAGGAAAGTCGCCCTGCACAGAGCCGGTGCCTTCGACCTCGAAGCCGAGGCCGGCGAAGAACGCCGTCGCAACGTCGAGGTCGGAGACGGTGAGGCCGACATGGTCGAAACGTCGTACGTGTGCCATGGGATCCATCCTTCGATGTTGTCTCGTCCGTTTACTGCTGGGACGGAGCCGGTGCTCGGATCTCGGCATTCCGCGGACTCGGTGGGATATCGGATCGTTCCCCACCACCGCATCGATGAGCTACGACGCGCCCCTCTGATCCGAGCAGCCCTGACAAGCATCAGCAGGCACAGCGCGATGCCCCATCCGATCTCCGACAGCATCACACCCGCACCACCGCCCCGTCATATCACACACCTGCTCATCCACATTCAGAGCAGTAGAGCCCGAATTGTTTCTGTGAGAAGTTCAATTCTTCCACTGCGACAGGGCATTTCGTTGTTACGACGCGCTGGTTATCTCCGCCGGTTCGGTGCATCCAGGCTTACCGGTAGCTACGGTCAAGGCCACGAACTCGGGGTGGATGTCTTCGTCGAAGGTCAAGGCACTCCGCTCGGAGCGACAGACCGGCCGACCCCGCGGCCACCGCTTCGGACTTCGGCGCACCCACCCGCACGGGTGCCGCGCCGCAGACCGGCTCGATCGACTGCGTTCGGTTCCCGAGCAGACTGAACAGTCATGTCAAGGTCCTTACCTCTGACTGTGGAAAGCGTCCGGGTAGAGCCGCTCCGCGATGGTTTCGACCGCCTCGACGTTGCCGATGGTGCCGGGATAGAAGTCGCTCTGTGGGACGCCGATGAGCAGACCGTCCCGAACCGCTGTGACGTTCGGGAATGTGGCGCGCAAGTATTCGAGCACCTGCTGTTCCTGCTTGTCGCTGGTGGTGCCGAACACAATGGCGTCGGGGTTGCGGCTGATGATCTCTTCAGGGTTGATCTCGGCCGAGAAGAAGTCCGCGAACTCCGGGGCGTCCGGGTCGAAGACGTTCTCGCCGCCGGCGGTGCGGATGATGTCGTACTCGATGCCCGCACCGATCGCACCGAGAACGTTCCCCTCGACCCAGACCTGGGCCACGGTCACAGGCTCTTCTCCTCTGATCGACTCTTCGACGGCCTCGAGGCGGTTCTGCGCGCCCTCGGCGAGCGCATCGGCCGCGTCGGCAACTCCGAGGATCTGCCCGAGGTTGGCGATGTCGATGAACAGGTCGGTGACTTGTGCGCTGGAGCGACGGTCCGCGCATCCGCCGGTGGCAACGTAGGCCTGGGCGCCGTTTTCGGAGAGTTGTTCGATGCTGGCGTAGCCCTGCTCGGCGGTGAACTCGTACTCGGTGGGCGAGACCACCAGATCCGGTGAGACCGTCAGGAGGTCCTCACGAGCCGGAGGCGTGTCCGTGCTGAGCACAGGGACGTCGGCAGCACGACCGGCGACGTCGTCAGGGAGTTCTGAGGTGCTGACCTGGGCCTGGCCGACGAGCGTGTCCTGGGCTCCGAGGCGCAGCAGCAGATCGGTCTGGGACGGCATCATGCCGACGACCCGAGTGGGCGGTTGCTCGAAGGTGAGCTCGCGCCCGCAGTTGCTGAACGTCACCGTCTCGCGCGTGCCTTCGGAAATGCCACTGCCGGTGGATGTCACGCTCGTGCCGCAGGCAGTGAGCAGAAGTGATGCGAGGACGAGAAGACCGACACCAGCGGTCAGGCCTTTACTCGCTGGTCTCGGGTTGCTGGAAAGAGAGTTCATCGGATGGGGATTTCCTTTCTCAGGGTGATACCGGCTTCATCGGCGGTGCGTACGCGCTCGTCGAAGACGAAGTGCCGTTGTCCGGTACGCGGGTGGACGACCGAGGTGGACTCGACATGGAAGACCGAACGGATGAGGTCGACGTCGAGCACTTCGTCGGGGGCTCCGTAGGCGATGAGCCCTCCGTCTGCGAGCACACCGATCGCGTCGCAGTTGCGAGCCGCGAGGTTGAGGTCGTGGAGGGCGACAAGTACTGTGCGCTCGGTCGTGCGCACAAGGTCGAGCAGCTCGAGCTGATGGGCAATATCGAGGTGATTCGTCGGCTCGTCGAGAATGAGCACCGGCGTGTCCTGTGTGAGCGCCCGGGCAAACAGCACGCGCTGCCGCTCACCGCCGGACAGCTCCGAGAACGCTCGAGATGCGAGGTGACCGGCGCCGACCTGGGCAAGCGCGCCCAGCGCGAGCGCGATGTCCGAGTCCGAGTCACGTCCGAAGCCCGCCCCGTGCGGGATGCGTCCGAGGAGTACAAGATCGAGGACGGGGATCTCGAATTCTTCGCTGTGCTCCTGCGTCATCACCGCCACCCTCTGCGCGAGCTGGCGGCGGGTGAGGGCGGCCAGCGAGGCATTGTCGTAGCGCACCGTCCCTGCTGATGGGATGTCGATTCCGGAGAGGGCGCGCAGCAGAGTCGATTTCCCGCTGCCGTTCGGCCCGAGCAGGCCCAGAACCGTGCCGGAAGGGACCTCGAAGCTGATGTCGCGGAGGATGTCCCGGTCTCCTCGGCGCGCGCCCAGTTGGTCGACGGTGACTCTCATCGGCTCATACCCAGCCGGTCGGCGCGGTCGCGGCGCAACAACCACAGGAAGAACGGGGCGCCGACCAGTGCGGTGAGCACTCCGAGAGGGACCTCCGCAGGTGCGGCCAGCGTGCGTGCCAGCAGGTCGCAGGTCGTGAGGAACACCGCTCCCCCCAGGACTGCGACCGGCAGCATCTTGCGGTGATCGGAGCCGACGATGATGCGGGCCACGTGCGGCACGACCAGGCCCACGAACCCGATGCCGCCGGAGACTGCCACCACCGCGCCGGTCAGAAGCGCGGCGGCGATGAGGACCGTGGCGCGCAACCCGTTGACGTTGATGCCGAGTGAGGTGGCCGCGTCGTCGCCGACGAGCAACGCGTTGAGCGCACGCGCACGGGTCGCGGCGAAGATCGCAACCGCGATCAACGCGATCACCGGGAGGAGCAACTGTGGCATCGTCGCCGCCGAGACGGAGCCGAGCAGAAAGAACATGATGCTGTACACGTTCTGTGCATCGGTTGAGATCGTCAGGTAGCTGGTGACTGCGCTGAACAACGATCCGAGAGCAACCCCTGCCAAGATCAGCCGTTGTGGAGCGATTCGACCGCCCTTGCACGCCAGGAGGTACACCGCACCCGTCGCGATCCCCGCCCCGATGAACGCTGATGCCCCGATACCGAGCGAACCGATCCCGATGCCGAGCACGATGTACGACACGGCCCCGACGCCGGCACCCGCCGAGACTCCGAGGATGTACGGCTCGGCGAGCGCATTGTGCGCCACGGCCTGGATGAGCGCTCCCGCCAGCGCGAGCGACGCACCGGTCAATGCCGCGAGAACGGCACGCGGAAGCCGGAACTGCCACACTGCGTTGTCCTGCATCGTCGTCAGCGAGCCGTCCGTCATCCACGGCATACCCGGCACCAGATGTCCGACAAGGATCTTCACCGCGTCCATCGCAGGTACCGCGATCGTCCCCACGCTCACGGACAACACAAGCATCACCACTAGGAGCACCGACAACGACGGCACCAGGATCCGCACCGCCAGCGCGCCCCTTCGGCGGGGGACGTGCGCGGCAGCGGCTGTGTCATGACCGGCCGCAGCTGAGAGGGAAACGGGCGGTTGCGGCGTTGCCGCAGCCGTCGAAATATCCGGTGTCATGCGTGTCGTCCTTCGGAAGAGCGGGTGCGTCGGGTGGTGTGTGCAGCGAAGCTGAGAAGCACCGAACCCATCGAGTGCAGACTGTCGAGATGATTGGAGCCGTGACCGGCGTGCGGTGCTTCCCACACGAGTGCTTCTGCTCCCGCTTCTCGGAGAACTGAGGCCAACGCATAGCTGTCATCGGGATTCACGCGCGAGTCCTCGGCGAGCACGATCCCGAGGAATCGCGGCAGCCTGTGCTCCGGGTCGATCATCTTCGCGCGGTGCAGCGGTGATATCGCACGAAGTTCCTGCGTGCCTTCGGGACTGCTCGTATCACCGAACTCGTCGAGCCAGATTCGGCCGAGCGGGTGCTTCTCGAGGGAGAGCAGATCCAAAGGTGCTGCCGTGGTGGCGAAGCCCGTGCATATTCCGCGATGGTCGAGAGCGCAACTCGCCACCACGGTTCCGCCGTGAGAAGCACCGGCGAGCACGAGCAATTCGGGGTTCGTCAAGTCTGCGCCGGCCAGACCACGAGCAGCGTCGGCAAGGTCATCGATCCCTCGCCGCTTCCCGGCGCCGTAACCGGCCCGACGCCACTGCTCACCGTGCTCCCCACCGCCACGGATGTGTGCTGTCGCGTATCTGCCCCCGGACTCCACCCACGCGGGAATCGTCGGTTCGAAGACGGGAAGGTCAGGGACTCCGAAGCCGCCGTAACACGTCAAAATGGTCGGGGCCGGGCCGGTGAGCCCTTTCGGAGAGGTGACGACGACCGTCAAAGTCTCCCCATCATCTGCCGCGAACTCGTGCCGCACAGTCTCGAAGTCTCCGGCGACCGTCGCCGCGCCACCGCCGCGGGTGCGCTCGTCGACGGTTACCACGTGCGGAGGCACTGCCGGTGCTTCGATTACGACATACGTTCTGCCGCCGTCGGCGCCCAGATCCGTGATCGATGCGACCGACCCGCCGCTATTCACGGGCCATTCGTCGATCACGGTTCCGTGTGCGAGTCGCAGTAGCACGCTGGCGCCGGCGCGAACCGCGCTCGCGTGAACCGTGTCCCCGGTGACGGTGACGGCGGTCAGCCGCACCGCAGGGTCCATCCATCGCCATCGTTCCACCCCCGAATGCGCGTCGAGCACGTGCAATGCATTGCCCCCATACACGAGGACGTCGCCGTCGTTGATTCCGAATACACCCGTGATCGATGGGAAGGAACCGAGACGCGCACTGTTGTCGAGGCGGATCAATCGGGTCGGGCTCGCTGGTCGACTCTCGGCGAGAAGCATATGGATGCCGGCAGAGAAGAGTCTGCATCGTGCATCACCGGCGACCGGTTCGACGGTGACTTCGTCGTGGACGACATCGACCTGCACGAGCCGTTGAGGGGAACGAGCAACCACTGCCAGCGACCGGGCGTCCGGAGTCCATTGCATCGGTTCGTAGCGGCAATGGATGTCGTTGTAGTGGCGGAGATTTCCGGAGGTGGTATCGAGCACGGCGAGAACCCCGTCTTCGTCTGCCCGCTCCGCGAGCTGAAGGGCGATGCGGCGGCCGTCAGGCGCCGGCGACATCGCCAGGATGTGCGCGTCCGGTTCGAAGATCGGTTGCTCCGATCCGGCGACGTAGATTCCGCGTGTGCGTCTGCCGGGCAAGCGGCTGAGTACGAACCCCGTGTCGGGTGTGCCGGGGCGGCCGTACTGTTCCCAACGTGCGAGCGCGGCATCGAGAGCATCGTTGATCGGGAAAGAGGATGAGGTCACGACTCAGCGGCCCATTCCGTCGTGAGGGCCTCCCGGCCAGAACAGCAGGCCCCCCTCGTCCACGGCGGTGGGAACAGTGACGGTCTCGAACGATCGGTCGGCGATCAGGTGGAGTTCGCCGTCCCCGCCGCGTGTGACGGCAACAGTGTCACCGGCGGGGGCAAGGGCGACGGCCCTGCGTTGCGCCGGTGCGTCACCGACCGGATCCCAGGGCAGGCGTCCCGGTGTCGGAGGGGCACTCATGTCGGGCAGTGACAGCTGCCGGTGAATGCGTAGCTGCGGTCTCTGCCGTTCGAAGATCGTAAGTTGGTCGCCGTCCGGATGGATCGTTGCGACTGCAGCGCGGGTGCGTGCCAGCGCGAAGCGAAAGGCAAGTCCCGGGGGCAGTGATGCGTGAGCGGTTCGGCCGGTGGTGAGATCGATCTCGACGAGGTGGTTCGTCCATTCCGCCCATGCAGTCGGGTTCGCCGGGCCCCCGCGCACAACACCTAGGGCTTTTCCTGCGTCGGAGTCCATGCGCAGGTAGAACGCACGACCGGGTACCGGCCACGGTACGATCCCCAGTGGCACAGGAACGCCCGCTTCCACCGCGAAGCGCTCGAGACCTCGGCTCGTCGCGGTGGCGAAGATTCCGGTCCGCGCATCTGCGACATCGCCATGCCCGTCGTCCGCGACCTCGGTCATCGCTCCGCGCAGGACGGGAACGTGGGGACCGACCCTGAGCGCTGCCGCGAGCGCGAGCGCCTCAATCGCCCCTGGCGAGCGATGCCGGAGGACGATGAACGGTTCACCGGTCGCTCGATCGCGGACGAGGCCCGCGCCGGGTTCGCCGATGCGTGAGCGGAACCGCCTGGATGTATTCGTATCGAGGTCGACGACTGTCACGACGTCACTCCACGGCTCGGAATTGGCACCGAAGCCTGTAGTTGCCACTACGTATCGTCCGCTCGGGTCACTTGCGATGTGTTCCACAGGCGTTGCGACCGGAACCGTCGCTGCGACGCCCTGTCGCACCACAATGAGTTCGCCGCGCAGATCATCGGCGAAGGCGTGCCCTCCCGATGTTCCCCCCAGGGAAAGAACCCCTGCGTGCTCCGCTGCGTGCCCGCGCCCGGGCCCGTGGAGCGTCGCTGTCGTATCGCTGATGCCGTACACGCGATCGGCGCGGTAATCGACGAGCACGAGCTGCGAAGGTCTCATGCGTCCACATACTATTGATTCTGACAATCGTTTTCAATTATGCTCCGGTCGTTCGCCTCGCGGACACGGCCACCCCATCCGGTGCGGCCGACAGAACACACGAAGGAGAAGTCCCATGGACAAGCAGATCCTCGCCGAGATCGAAGAGACCGAGCAGCTGGCCCACCTGTCGGCCACGCACTCGAACGCACTCGTCGAGAACCCGTTCGACTGACCTTCGCAGCACACACTGCACACGCCCGGTCGAGCAGCCACCGGGGCTGCTCGACCGGGCTCGTTCGAAAGGCTGCCGATGTCCTCCAATTCTTCCGTTGTTGCGCTCCCTGGCGCTCCAGGCCATCTGATCGCCTCCAGGGACAACACAGTCACGCTCCGCACCACCGCGGGCACGCTCCTGCAGGTCCAGAACCCGCCGACCGATCTTCTTCCCGCACTGCACGATCCGGCGTCAGCGACCAAGACTGCCTGCACCTACGTGCAGCGCCTGAACGAGGAAGTCGCCGAACGCGACACCGCCGACATGCAGGCACGCTGGCCCGAAGCGCGACGTGCAGTCATCCTTACCGGAACGGGACCGATCGCCGACGACACCGCCGACGCGCTCCGCACGTGGGGAGCCACACCGTCGCGTTTCGCCACCACCCAAGAACTCTCGAGAGATCCGATTCTCCGCGACGAAACCTGCGCCGACGATCCGAGCCTGGTGATCTCATACGCGGACTCGCCGAACGAGCGCCAACATTGGGGACTGCTGGACGCACAACGTCGCCCGTCCGTCGCCTGGCTCCGCACATACCGAGAAGGCGACGTGTGTTTCGTGGACCCATTGACACTCGCTGCGGGCGACGCAACGGCCGACCACGTGCTACGGCGACGTATCGCCGCCAGCCTCACACCCACTGCGATGACCGAGTGGATCCACAACGCACCCGGTGCCACCACGGTGCCCGACACCTACGCCCGCGCCATGACAGTGAGCAAAGTCCTCACCGTCGCGCTTGCATGGGCGCAACAAGCGGCGACGCTGACACACCACCGCCACACGCTCTGGAAACTCGTCCCCGCCACAGGCAGGACGACCGAACATCCGATCCTCGGATACGAACCGCCATACCTCCCCGACCAACCGCAGGCCACGGCATGACCCCGCCACCACTCCCCCGGTTACACACCATGACGACCTCGGACGACATCCGCCTCGGCGGCCTGTTGTGGGAGATCGACGACGCCGCCGGGATCGTCCTGCTCCGCACCCCGTACGACGCCCGGCGTCACACCGAGACCGGCCGATCCTGGGCAGGCCGCGGATACCACTGCCTGATCAAGGACGTACGCGGACGGTATCTTTCGTCCGGCGAATGGGATCCGTATCAGCATGAGACCATCGACGGCGCCGAGGTCATCGCGCAGCTCCGCGCGCACTTCCCGGGTCTACCGCTCATCGCATTCGGGGCCTCGTACGCTGCACATGCAGCACTCGAAGGCGCGTACGGCGCGATGCGGCACGAGCAATCAGCCCCCGACGGGATCATCGTGCTGGTGCCGGCACTGGGATTGGCAGAGACGGCACGGAATCCCGACGGTGCCCCTCAGATCGAACATCGCATCGCGTGGTGGCACGAGCACGGCATCGGCCCCCGATCGCGGAAGCCGCTGCCCCCTGACGAGCTCGCCACCCGCGTTCGCCGAACCGAACAAATCGGCGTGATCTCAGCCGCCCGCGAATGGTCCTGGCCGGCAGCCGTGTTCGAGCGCTGGGAACGTCTCTGGACTGCGACGCACCTCAGCGTGCGCACCCGCTACGCAGAACTGACCTCACCATTGCTCGTCGTCACCGGAGCACACGACTTCTTCGACGCCGATGCCCGCCGCCTGGCCGCTTCCTGGCCGAGCGACAGTCATCTCGTGACCGGCCCGTGGGGGCATCGTCTCGCCGCAGACCTCACTGACCCCCACACGCGCGAACAACTCGACAACAGCGGAGGCATCGGGGGCATCATCGACGGCTGGCTCCGCACCCACACACCCTTCGCTGCACGGCTCGGCCGGCTCGAGCCCGCTCGTTACGTTTCTGCTTTCGATCCGGACAGCGGCAGCTGGCAGCAGAGCAGAACGGCAGCATGAGCAGAAAGGACCGCCCATGAACCCCCGAGACAGCGGCAAGAATTCACACAGCAGCGACCTCACCGTCCACGAGCTCCCTACACTGCCGGTCGAGTCACTGGTCGACGCAGAGTGCGGTGTCATCCGATCCGTACGCGCCGTTCCACACCCCGACGGCGCCCCCACCGCCTACCTGGGACTGACCGCGTCGGTAGCGGATGCTCGCCAGCTCGGGGAATGGCCCGCCGATCGCGTCTCGCTCGGCACGTCATTCGACGACCCGGACATTGCGCGGATCGCCGCGATCGCCGAGGGCGTCGAACGGTACTGCGGCAACTGGCTTCCCGCCGAGCTCCCTACCGAACAGTTCAGAATCGCTACATACGCAGACCTGCTGTCCGACGACAACGCCCCACTTCCACTCGACGACCTCCCCACATTTGCGTCGTGGCAGTACCAGCGATCGCGATTTCCCTACGCACCGTTGACGGAAACCACTCCCACGCTGTGGACCCGGTGTCAACGCACGGACGGTGAACACGCCTGGATCCCGGCGTCATTGATCTACCTGAACTGGCGGCAGTCGAGATTCCGACACCTGCCGCGAACGCATCACCTGAACTATGCAGGGATCGCTACCGGTCAAGGCGCCGACGATGCCCGGGACCGAGGTGTTCTCGAAGTCATCGAACGCGACGCACTGGAAGTCTGGTGGCACCTCGACGGGCCGACATACGGCATCGACCCGGACAGTGTTCCTGGCCTGCGTGACGATCTCACCGGGGGCAACTTCGAGGTGTCACTCGTCGCCATGCCTTCCGAGTTCGCTCCCGCTGTCGCCGCTCTCCTCCGCGACACGAAACGAGGGATCTACGCCGCCGGGTTCTCCGCTGCACTCGATCCGGACCGGGCCGCACGCAAGGCCGTCCTCGAAGCCGTGCATACCTGGGTCTACACCCAAGGTTGCACCACAGCCGACGGCTGGGTGTTCCGTGCAGTCGAACAGGGGCTCATGGCTCGCGGCCTCTACCTGGACTTCCGCAGCGACGCGCGCTACCTCGACGATGTCGGGGAACAGTTCGAGCATGTCGTCGACCTCGGCGCTCACGTACAGGTCTGGCTCGATCCGAGGGCCCGCCGCCACGCTCGACGCTTCACAGCCCCCGCACTCGGGATTCGGGCCATCGACGAAATGCCGACGGCCACGATGGCGGATATCTACGAACGGCTCGCCTCGCACGGGCATCAGATCTTCACGCGAGACGTGACCACCGCTGACATCCGGCGTACACCTCTACGCGTCGTGCGTACCTTCATCACCGGTCTCGTCCCGAACGCCCCGGCCGCATTCGCCTACTTCGGCATTCCCAGATTCCGAGCAGCCGCGCAGAATCGCGGCTGGCGCTCGACCTGGGAAGACAACGTCAACGACTTCTCACTCCTACCCCCTCCGCACATGTAGGCCCGCGATGACCACCTCGAATCGACCAGCGCACCCATCCGCACCGAACGAACCCGGTAGCAGCATCGGCCTCCCGACGACGCTGGCGATGTCATTGACGGCACACACCCCCGGAGCCCCCCTCCCCCCAGGACCGCGGATGAACCCGTGGCGCCGATTCGGTACTCCATGTGTTCCCACAGAAGGACGAATCGAAGAGCTGCTCTGCGCCTTGTGGTACCCGGGCGACTGGCACCTCCGCGACGACGGCAGCGTCACAAGTATCGCGCGCCGGCCCATCCCGTCAGCCGGCGCGACATACGCGGTGCATACTCACGTGATTGTCGGCGGGGATGGAACCGACGGCCTCGATCCAGGCCACTATGCGTACGACCACGACAAAGGACAGCTTCTTCGCAGAGACAACGCCAGGGAAACCGCGGCGGGCTGGGAACTACCGCGCAGCCCTTCCCCAGGCTCGCGGTTGGTGTTCAGTGTGCAGCCAGGCCGTAGCTTCGGCCGATACCGGCACCGCGCGTGGCCGCTGTGGATCGCCGATGCCGCATATGCGCTGGAGGCGGTGCGCTTTCTTCTCGACACGGACTTCCCCACCGTCTTCGGCCCAGGGCCGGAGATCCGTGCACAACTCGGCGTGCCACCTGCTACCGAGACGTCCGCCTGGCTCTCTCGGGGCCTCGTACCCGAGATTCCGCTCGTCTCCATCGAACTGCCCAGCAACTGGGACATCGCCTCACAGCGGAGACATGCGCTTGCGCGGCGACGCTCACCGAAACTTGCCGACTTCGTACGAAATCCGGTCCGCGACACCAACGCCGCACACCTCGCCGAACTCGCAGGCCAGGCCTGGATTGCCCATGCCGACCGCATCGAGACATGGAAGATCATCCCGAGTGCCTCAGCCGAGACCATCTACGACGCCCTCTGGCATGCCCATCGCGCCGCCGCCCGGCTGTGCTACGACGCCGCGCTGTCCCAGAAAGTGAGATGCCGGCCTGTCTCCGGAATCCCTGCTGCGGCAGAGAGCTGGACGATGCACGCAGTGGCAATGCTCGACGGCGTCGAGAATAAGGAGGAAAAGGCCGAATGATGATCGTCCGCGAGCTGTGGCGTGAAGCGAGGCACTTCCCCGGATTGCTCGCCGGGAGCGTGCTGCTTGCTCTGCTGGTGTTCGCCAGTTATGTCGGCCAAGCGGTCGCGATCGCGTGGGCACTGACCGCGACGCTCCAGGGCACCGGCCCTACGGTGATCATCGCGCTGGCATCTGTCACAGGGCTCGCAGTTGCGCGAGTGCTGCTGATGGTGGCGCAAGATTCGGTCTCGGCGCGTCTCGGAGGCCTGGTTCGTCGAGAATTGCGGCATCGAGCAATCCGGTCGGCGTTGACCGCAGAACGGTTGCACGATGCGGGAACCCGCGACGGCTCCATTCGCGTCGCGCTCAGCGACGGCATCGATGGGACGGACACGTACGTCTCGAAGTACATCCCTGCCGTTGCTCTGATCCTCATAGCATGCCCGTGCATCGTCGTTGCTCTCGCGGTACTGAACCCCTGGGCGGGTTTATGGGTCGCGGTCGCCGTGGTCATGGCTCTGGCAGGACCGCTTGCGTGGAAGACGATGATGTCGCGCCGGGGCCTCGAGCATTGGGACTCCTATGAAGCACTGAGCGCGGACCTGCTCGAGTCGCTTCGAGGCATGGCGACATTGCGTGCACTCGGCGACGTGCCCAGCACCCGGCAGCGGATGCACGAGCGATCGGAGGCGCTGCGCACGGCAACCGAACGGGTGATGCGAGTGTCCCTGGCAGAGACCGGCGTAACGGATTTCGCGATCCAGGCAGGTACCGTCGCCGCGGTCATGACGGCGATCGTCCACGCCGCGACCGGGCAACCCCCGGCGTTCGAGGTCTACCTGATTCTTCTGCTGTCCTCGGAAGCGTTCCGCCCGATCCGTGACCTGTCCCGCTACTGGCACGCCGGGTTCCTGGGGCTGACCGCGGTGCCCGGCCTGCACCGCTTGGGCGCGTTCGATTCGCCCGACAACGGTTCGGGTACGTGTGTCGTCGAACACGGAAGGTCCGGCAGGAACATACAGTGCCTGCAAGCTCGAGGACTGCGATACCGCTACCCAGGCTCCGACACCACGGTGTTGGAGAGTTTGGATATGACGGCACATCGGGGCGCACTCACGGCGATCATCGGTCCGTCCGGGGCCGGCAAATCGACGTTGTTCGACGTGCTCCTCGGCTTCCTGACACCCGAGTCGGGCAAAGTCGAACTCGACGGCAAGTCCCTGCGCGCCGGAGACATCGCCGTCGTGTCGCAACGCCCCGTCCTGTTCACCGGAACGATCCGCGACAATCTCACCGTCACAGGCGAAACGACCGACGCCGACCTTGTGGACGCGTGCCGGGCAGCGGGCATCCTCGACGAGATTCTGGCCTTACCGTACGGTTTCGACAGCCGCGTCGCCGAAGCCGGCCTGAGCCTGTCCGGCGGTCAGCGGCAGCGTCTCGCGCTCGCACGCGCCCTGCTGACACGGCGTCCGGTGCTCCTCGTCGACGAGCCCACCAGTGCGCTCGATCCCGCACGCGCCGCTGAGGTAATGGAAACGCTCCGACATGCTGCGGCAGATCGGATCGTCGTGATGATCACGCACCGGCCCGAAAGCCTGTCCGGTGTCAACGAGCAGTTCCGGCTCGAGCACGGCCGGCTGGAAAGGAAACTCGTTTGAGCATCCGCAGCTCCCTCCATGCGTTCCGCGCGCTACTTCCCGCACTGCGCCCCGAATACCGCGGCATGCTCGCCAGCTATCTCACCGGCACAGCCAGCGCCCTCGTCCTTGCTGCGCTGGGCGTTCTCACCGCCTGGGGTATCGGACATACGGTCGTCGAACGCACCGTCCCCGGCGCGACGTGGTGGGTTGCTGTAACCGTTCTGGTGCTGGTCCGCGCTGTTCTGACCTGGCAGGAGATGAACGTCTCGCATGCCGTTGCCTACCGGGTGCTGGCTCGGCTGCGCATGGCGCTGTTCGACTCGTACGCACGCAGCGTGCCCGGACGCCGTCGTGAACACTCGGGCCGCGCGGCCGCGGTCGCGATGGACGACATCGAAAAGCTCGAGTTCTTCTACGCACACACACTCGCCCAAATCGCCACATCACTCACGGTGTTCATCTCTTCATTCGCCACGGCGTTCATCTTCCTGCCGTCCGCCGCGTGGATCATGCTGGCCGGAGCTGTACTCATCGCGGCCACCGCACTGGTCGCGCGACACCGGATCCAGCAGCTGGGTGATGCGGAGCAGCGACTGCGCGCGGACCTTTCGACGCAGATCGTCGATGCACTCGGATCGCTCCGAGAAGTCCTCTCCTACGAACTGGAAAGCAAGGTTGTCGCTGACACCCTTAACACGACGGAGCGGGCTACCGACGTCACCCGGCACCAGGGAAAGCTGACACAATTCGTTACCGGACTCCGCGAAGCGCTCGTCACCACGACCATCATCGGTGTCGTCCTTGTCGGTGCTTATGCGACCGGAGCGCTGGGCGGCGCCGCGACCGGAAACTTGCAGCTTGCGCTGCTCCCCTCGATGGTCGCTCTCACCCTCGCCGGTGTCTCGGCGGTCTCTGACGCTGCGACCACGCTCACGCAGCTCCATCCCCTCACGGCCAGCGCCGGACGCGTCCACGACGTCCTCCGGCGCGAGCCGGTTGTTTCCGAGCCGCCCTGCCCGCGAGCGATCCCCGACGGGCCGCTCGGACTGCGAATCCAGAACCTGTCGTTTACCTACGATGACCGTGCCATGGCGGTATGTGGCTGGTCTGTCGAAGTGCAACCGGGAGAACACGTCGGTCTCACCGGGGCTTCGGGAGCGGGCAAAAGCACGATCATCGCGCTGGCCGCACGGCTCTGGGAACCCCTGTCAGGAACGATCGAGCTGTTCGACGATCACGGCGAGCGCGTGCCGCTCCAGGACGTTGACGATTTTGCGCTCCGGCAGAGCGTCGCGCTGGTGGATCAGGAGACCACACTGTTCCATGGCACCGTGCGAGACAACCTGCTCCGCGGGGCAGGCCCGGTTTCGGATGACGAACTTCTCCGGATACTCGAACGCGTCGAAGCGGACGGGTGGGCCGGTCTCGACAGCGAGATCGGGCAGGGAGGGATCACTCTCTCCGGTGGGCAGCAGGCGCGCCTTGTCCTTGCCCGAGCGCTTGTTCGTCGTCCGCGGATCCTTCTCGTCGACGAAGTCACTGCCAGCCTCGATCCCAAGACCGAACACGCGATCTCCGGTGTTCTTGCCAACTACCCGGGCACCGTTGTAATTGCCTCGCACCGGGACGAAACCCTTCAGCGCATGCACCGGGTAGTCCCGATCCGATCTGCAAGTGAAGCCATCGCGTCACCGGCACGATAGGTAACGATCAGCTCGTGTTTCGGCCGCGCGGCGATGCGCGCCGCGCAGTCGACTCTATGGTCGACCCGGTTCAGCCCCTGATCGCCGGACGGCGGGGTCCCAGATTCCCGTCTCATCACCGCACAGTGCATCGTCATCGAAGTTCCCATTGCGGTTGCCGCAGGATCTGGTCCGGGCGGGGTCAATTCGCCACCAAGCGCAGATACAGCAATCTGTCATCAGCGACGATGACGCCGAGCTCGGGAGAACCCACCCGGATCAGCCGTCCGTAACGGACGACCCCGAGCACGATGACGGGCAGCTCCCGCGGCGAAAGGCCGAGCTCGTGCGGCTCCACACCGCGTTCAGAGACGGCGAACCCATCCTCGGGAGTCAACAGGTCCTCGATCATCTCCATCACCGTGGGAGTGGCAGGGGCCAGGCCCAGCAACCGGCCCGCCCGTCTCAGCGGACACCACGACCGTATCGGCACCAGACTGGCGCAGCACATGGCCCCGGCCAAGTGCAACACATCCGACTTGGTGGCCGAGCCCTGTACGGTCACCAGACCCTGCCGCGATGAGGAAGAACGCTCGCAGCGGCGTGATGACCAGGATGTTTACCAGCCGCGCCTGCGGGGTGAGCGGAGTGATGTCGCCGTAGCCGGTGGTCGACAGCGACACGGTGGCGTAGTAGACGCAATCCAACAGCGGCAACGGGGTTGTCCTGTACGTCGCGGTAGCCGTCCCGACCCAGATACACCACGATCACCGCCGCGGTCAGCGCGGCCAGGGCGTAACCGATGCGGCGCACGATCGCCCGGCCCGGGCTGGTCTGTTCCTCCGGGACCCGCAGCACCCCAACCAGAGCGAAGTCGGGACGGTCGGTGAGGGTATCCGAGCGTCGCAGCGGCACCCGCAATCTACTGGGCATCGACGGTCGGATCTGTCGATCGGACGGTGAAAAGCGCTACCCACGGCATGGTCATCAGCGTCTACGTAACCCTGATACTGAACCATCCCGGGTCTCATGCACACATTGTCATTTGTGTGCGACCGGTTGATCGGCACGGTGTTCAGCGTAGTACTTGGCTCCATACTCGGCCGGTGGGATCCGCCCAAGGCGGTGCATGAGCCGGCCGGTGTTGTACCAGTGCACCCACGCCGAGGTGGCTTCCTCGACGTCACTGACAGTGCGCAGCGGGCCCTTGCGGAACGGGGAATCGTCGGCGATGCACTCGGCCTTGTAGAGCCCGATCGTCGTCTCTGCGAGGGCATTATCGTAGGCATCGGCCACCGACCCTATCGACGGCCGAATCCCTTGCAGGAACAAGGTTTCCTCGAACCGAAGAGCCGTATACTGGGCGAGTTCAACCGGTCGATGCAACACCGGGCTACTGCAGGGAGCGTAGCTGCTCGGCGAAGACCTCGGCCGGGGTTCGCCAGCCGAGCACCTTGCGTGGCCTGTTGTTGATCGCCGGTCTGCAGGCAGTCAACTACGACGACAAGCTCGACGCTCGGTGGATGTCGCTGGTCACCGATCTCGACGGTCAACTGGCAGCGCAGATGAGCAGGGACTCCGACGCCGGGGCGAGGTCAAGTCCCGTGAGGTGGTGTACGACGTCGTCGCGTGATTCCTCGTCGGTGGATCAGGCGGTCAAGGCCGGTGTCACCTCCTCGGTGCCCTCGGTGACACTGTCGGCGGGCTTGCCGGTGCGGGAGCGGGCGAGTACGTCGAGGCCGAGGTAGCGGCGGCCTTCGATCCACTCGTCGTGCTGCTCGGCCAGCACCGCCCCGACGAGTCGGATCAGAGCGGTGCGGTCCGGGAAGATCCCCACCACGTCGGTCCGGCGGCGGATCTCCTTATTGAGGCGCTCCTGCGGATTGTTGCTCCAGATCTGTTTCCAGATCTGCTTCGGGAACGCGGTGAACGCCAACAGATCCGACCGGGCGGCGTCGAGGTGATCGGCCACCTTCGGCAGCTTCTCGGTGAGTGCATCGATGATTCGATCGTATTGTGCGTGAACGGAATCCGCGTCGGGCTGGTCGTACACGGAGTGCAGCAGTGTCTTCACCCAGGGCCACGACGACTTCGGTGTGACGGCCATGAGGTTCGTCGAGTAGTGGGTGCGGCACCGCTGCCAGGAGGCGCCGGGCAGGGTTGCGCCGATCGCCGCGACGAGGCCGGCGTGGGCATCGGAGGTCACCAACCGCACCCCGGACAGGCCGCGGGCGACCAACCCGCGGAAGAAGGTCAGCCAGCCGGCGCCGTCCTCGGCGGAGGTGACGTCCAGCCCCAGGATCTCGCGGTAGCCGTCGGCGTTGACCCCGACCGCGACCAGGGCGTGCACGTTCACCACCCGTCCGTTCTCGCGGACCTTGAGGACCAGGGCGTCGGCGGCGACGAACGTGTACGGGCCCGCATCGAGGGGTCGGTTCCGGAAGGCCTCGACCTGGGTGTCGAGGTCTTTCGCCATCACCGAGACCTGCGACTTCGACAGCGAGGTGATCCCGAGGGTATCGACGAGTTTCTCCATCCGCCGGGTCGAGACCCCGAGCAGGTAGCAGGTCGCAACAACCGAGGTCAGGGCTCGTTCGGCCCGCTTGCGCCGTTGCAGCAGCCAGTCCGGGAAGTACGAGCCGGACCGCAGCTTGGGGATGGCCACGTCGAGGGTGCCGACGCGGGTGTCGAAGTCGCGGTGCCGGTAGCCGTTGCGAACGTTGACGCGTTCGTCGGAGCGTTGGCCGTAGTCGGCGCCGCACAGGGCGTCGGCCTCGGCGCCCATCAGGGCGTGGATGAACATCGTCAGCAGCTCGCGCAGCAGGTCGGGGCTGGCGCCGGTGAGTCGGTCTTCGACAAGCTGGCGGAGGTCGATATCGTGGGCAGTGGTCATCGCGTGCTCTTTCGTCGAGTCGAGTTGGTAGCTCTCTCGAAGAATCACGCGGTGACCGTCTTTCGTCCGGTTACGACACGCCGGTCATCGGATCCGATCCGGCTCGTACACCATCCTGATGGACGCAACCCGGGGCGATCACTTCGCTCTCGGACGACCATGAGGGTCTTGTCACGACGCTGACCGACATGATCGTCATGGCGTTCTCGAGGACCGATCGAACCCGCCGTCGCATCGAGTCGACTGATACGGCGGCGTGCTATCGCCTTCGTGGCGTGATGCGACCGGTCCACGCCCCTCTCTACTACCGGGAGGCAGTTCGCTTTTCCGCTACCTCTTCACCTTCGTTTCGTCGCGCGCTCAGAACAGCCCGACTGCTCGGATGATCAGACCGACGGCCACCACCAGGACCACGATCACCACGATCGCGATGGCGATGAGGGCCCCGGCACTGCGGCGCTGCGGCGGTTCGTGTTGCGGACCGCCCACAGCAGTCTCGGCGGGCGGAGTATCTCCGGGCGACACCCCGCCTCCGGGTTCGAGACCAGGAGTGTTCGCGGGATCAGGGTTCTGCGGGTCGAACTCGGACGCGTCGGGATTCTCGTCAGCCATACTCTCCTGTACCCGATTATCGGCGAGCAACGCGTCGACTTTTCTTCTTCGCAGCGCCGCACCTGCGAGTGCGCGGGGTACAACGTCTGGGACAACGGTTCGATGATCCCGGAATCGACGTGGCCGCCGATACGCCGGGATAAGCTGACAACGGCCGAACAATACACCGCTGCACGCTCCGGGAGCCGGTAACACCGCTGCTCCCAAGCCTTTTGACCTCGGGAGGAATCATGACCGACCCACAGCAGGATCCGAACAAGGAAGAAGGCCAGGAGGGCCCGGCGGACGGCGGTGCAGCCGGCGTCCCGGGCGTTCACGATGGCGGAGCTGACGGGGGTGCCGACGGGGGCGCCGACAGCGGAGCCGACGGCGGGGCTGACGGAGGTGCCGATGGCGGAGCCGACGGAGGCAGCTAGGTGTGAGGACTCCTCATATCGCATCCAGGACTCCGGCGTCGAAACGGACGCCGGAGTCCTGGAAACACGCTTGATCGACATCGGTCGGGAGAAGTTCGCGTCCGAAATCTGGGGACGTGCACCACTGCTGACGCGTCGCGCCGGCACATTCACCGACCTGTTCTCCGTCGAGGCAGTCGATGAACTCATCTCGCGACGAGGACTTCGCACGCCCTTTCTTCGCGTCGCCAAGGACGGGACGACACTGCCGGACTCGTCGTTCACCTCCCCCGGCGGTGTCGGAGCGAGCATCTCCGACCAACTCGACGACACGATGCTCTGGCGTAACCTCGCCGACGGTGCCACCCTCGTCCTGCAGGCACTGCACCGCACATGGGAACCGATCTCGCAGTTCGGCACCGCTCTGAGCGACGAACTCGGACATCCCGTCCAGGTCAACGCGTACATCACTCCACCTCGGAACCAGGGGTTCAGCCACCACTACGACGTCCACGACGTCTTCGTCGTGCAGATCGAGGGAACGAAGAGGTGGGTGATCCACGAGCCCGTCCACCCGGCGCCGCTACGCAATCAACCCTGGACCGATCATCGCCCCGCTGTCGCCCGAGCCGCGACAGAGCCGGCGTGCATCGACACGGTGCTCGAACCCGGCGACTGTCTCTATCTACCGCGCGGCTGGATCCATGCCGCCGAGGCCCGAGGGGAGATCTCCATCCACCTCACCGTCGGCATCCATACGTGGACGCGTCACGCACTTGCCGAGCATCTGACCCGAGCAGCGCTCACTGCGCTCGGCGACGATCCTGAGATGCGCGGTGCACTACCCGTGGGCATCGACGATCCGGATGACGAGATCACTGCTGTACGTGAGCATCTCATCGCCGCACTGGCCGAGGCGGACGCCACCTCCCTGTTCCACCGTGCCCGGCGGGAGCAGGCGCGTCCGGCACCGCTGGGGCCGCTCGCCCAATTCGCCGCCGTCCACGATCTCGGCCCCGACACCACGGTGAAACTCCGCAGCGCGCTGTATGCGCGTCTGGAAGGTTCACACCTGGTCACGCGCGTCGGCCGCGTCACCGTGGCGGACGATGAAATGCCGTCTGTCACGCGCCTGCTCGACGGCGGATCCCACCCGACGAAAACCCTCGGGACCGACCTGGTCGAACGGCTGTTGCGCGCAGGGATCCTCGTCCCCGCGGAACAGTGACGGTGCACTGTGGCCTCAGCCGAACGCTTCTTCTGCGCAGACAGTGCCCGACAGCGGGGTGATCCGATGGCCGGCACGGCCCCACGCGGATTCGTTTGGATCCTCGTCGAATATCGGGGCAGATGGCCGGTGAACGGGTTCGAGGGGCTCGATCTCGACGCCGCGACCAAGACGGCCGTGTTCTCCGCCGCGCAGGCGGCCCGCGCACGCATACTGCTGGTCAAGCGCCCGGGCCGTCGTCGCCGCGGAGGACACGACCAATGGGCGGTGCTCCGCCGCGAGACCTCGGGCGCGGTGCGTCAGCAATGGGGAACGTGGGATCGCGAGGAGGATCTGACACAGATCGTCACCGCCCTCGAGACACCCGGCGACCTCGGTGGCCCCTCCGTCCTCTTGGTCTGCGCTCACGGTCACCACGATCCGTGCTGCGCCGTGCGTGGACGGCCGGTCGCGCGCGCTCTGGCCGAGCGCTGGCCCGATCAGGTCTGGGAATGCTCGCACGTAGGCGGAGACCGGTTCGCCGCCAACGTCGTCGTCGTACCCGACGGTGTCTACTACGGCGGTCTCGACGCCGAATCGTCCGTCCTCACGATCGAGGAACACTTCTTCGACCGGATCCACCACCACCATCTACGCGGCTACACCGATATGTCTCCGCCTCAGCAGGCCGCGCTCGCCGCCACGCTCCGACGCTTCGGTCCGGCCGGGCGCAGCGGTTACGTGATCGCCGAGAGTGTGCGCGAGGGTGATCGCTGGCGGGTCCGGCTCGCCGGTCGTGCACCGCACCCGGAGCGTGTCGACGTCGAACTGCAGGCCCACCGCACTCCCCCGTGCCGATTGACCTGCCGTGGAGCGCCGACGGGTTCCGTCATGCTCTACGAACCCACCTCGGTCCGCGCGGTGTGAGCGGACGGCCGCGCAATCGGCCGCAGGTCGTCACCCCAGCTCTTCCTCCGCCTTCGCGAGGGCCGCGAACTCCTCGTCCGGGGAGTTCGCGACGAGGTGGTGGCGGCTGTAGAGACCGAAGTAAGCCATGCATGCAGCGAACGCGGCGAACGTCCACAGAGCCGCAACAGGATCGACGAGGAAGGTGGCCACCACAGCGGCCGCAGCGATCACCAGCGCGAACGATGTCGTGACGATTCCACCGGGTGTGCGGTACGGACGCCGCATCCCGGGCTCGCGGACGCGCAGCACGATGTGGCTGACCATCATGAGTACATAACTCACGGCGGCACCGAAGACCGCCATGTTGAGGAGCATCGCGCCCTCACCGGTCAGCGACAGGACGAAACCGATCACGCCGGGAACGATCAACGCGAGCATGGGTGCCTTGCGGGAATTCGTCACCGACAGGCTCGTCGGCAGGTAGCCGGCCCGGGACAGCGCGAAAGTCTGCCGCGAGTACGCGTACATGATGGAGAAGAAGCTGGCGATCAACCCGGCGAGCCCGATGTAGTTGACGACCTTCGCCGCTGTCCCGTCACCCAGCGCCTCGACGAGCGGGTTGCCCGAGGTCGACAACCCCTCGGCGCCCAACGCACCGGTCGCCAGGAACAGCACGGTCGCTCCGGTCAGCAAGAGCACCAGCATGCTGGAGATGATGCCGCGCGGCACGTTCTTCTCCGGCTCACGAGCTTCCTCCGCAGCGAGAGGAACGCCCTCGATCGCCAGGAAGAACCAGATCGCGAACGGGACCGCGGCCCAGATACCGAAGTAACCGAACGGCAGGAAGCCCGAGGCGCCGACGGCATCGGTCGGCGCGATGTCCGTGAGATTGTCGGACTCGAACAGTCCCACCGCAGAGACTGCGAAGATCACGAGTCCGGCAAGTGCGATGGCGGTGATGACGAACATCGCCTTGAGCGCTTCGCCCGCACCGGTGAGGTGGATGCCGATGAAAATGGCGTAGACAGCGAGGTAGATCCACCATCCGTCGGTGATCCCGAAGATGTTCAACGATTCGACATAGCTGCCGATGAACGTCGCGATGGCCGCCGGTGCGATCGCATACTCGATGAGAATGGCCGTACCGGTGGCGAATCCGCCCCAGGGGCCGAGCGCGCGGCGGGCGAAGGTGTATCCGCCCCCTGCGGCCGGAAGGGCCGACGACAATTCCGCCATCCCGAGCACCATCGCGAAATACATGCCCGCGATGACCACGCCGGCGATGAGCAGACCTCCGAATCCGCCTTCGGCGAGTCCGTTGTTCCATCCGGCGTAGTCACCGGAGATGACATAACTGACACCGAGTCCCGCAAGGAGCACCCACCCTGCGGTTCCTTTACGAAGTGAACGTTTTTCGAGGTATTCGCTCTTCTCGGCGTGGAAGTCGGCGCCGTCGTGGTGCTTGCGGGTCCTCGAACTCTTCGATGGTTCTACGACTGCCATTCCGTCTCCCTGAGGCGATCGGTTCGTACGGCGGCGTCACGCCGAGGTGGAACGTCGCGCGAGCAGCTGCCGGTGTTCATGAGCTACCCCCCGGGGTCGTGGAGAATCGCGCAACGAGATGGAGTGCAGCCGTGTAACTCGGATGATCCAGCATCCTCCCGGGCGAACAGGGTGTCTGTTCGTTTCTCGAGTATCGGAGAAGACTGTTGCAACTCTGTTGCGCGCCTGTAATGGAACGCACGGTTACGCAGCCTGCGGGCGGTCTTCTACCAACCGACGACACGTGGAGGATTCGAAGTGACAGCGCCGCTGTGGGCGGTAGCGATCGTGGCCGTGGCTGCGTTCGGATGGGGCGCATCGGTGGTGTAGCGGGCTCATCGAAGTGTCGTGCGCCGATCCGAGGGTCCGCTCTCGGCCACGGGGCGTACTCGCATGGTGTCGGTCAGCCAGGTACAGGTCACCTTCGATTTCGTCGGACCCGAGCGAAGGCTGCGAAGAATCGGGTGCATCTCGATGTGCGCGTCGGCACAGGCTTGGAGAGCGACGAGCGACTGTCTGCTCTGCAAGCGGAGTCCGACCGACTGGTGACGCTCGGCGCTGCGCAAGTGAAGGTTCTGCACGCCGACGGTGTGGACGAGTCCTGCATCGTCGTGCAGGACATCGAAGGCAACGGGTTCTGTCTGGACTGAGCCCGTATACCTCGAAGTTCCGTGATCCGACAAACGATCACAGAGAAGCGGTGTGGTCCTCGACGATTCGCTCGGCAACTCGGGCGAGGGCGACGTTGAGATCCTGTGACAGCGTCCGCAGCATCACGAACGCGCGGGCGGTGTCGACGTCGCAGCGCTGGATCAGAACACCTTTGGCCTGGCAGATGGTGTCTCGGGTGGCCAACGCCGAGCGCAGATGCAGCTCCGCGCGTGCAGCCGTGAGCTCGGACGCCGCCTGCGCCGCCAATGCGATGCCCAGCGCCACCGCTGCACCGTCGAAAGTCTGCGGCTTCGATGCGAACAGGTTCAGCGAACCGGCGATATCGGTTCGGGTGTGAGTTGGAAGGACAACACACTGCCGACCCCGACCAGCAGGGCTTCCTCGGTGAACTGCGGCCACCGTCTCTCGGACCGCAGGTCGCTGCTGTAGACCACGCTCGTGACCCCGGCAGCGTCGATGCAGGGACCACCGGCGTCGCGTTGGATCCGACCGAGTTCCCGGGACGATGACGACGCCACTCCGTGCGCCTCGAATGTGTCCTTGCCGATGAGCACGATGTCGGCGCACTCGACCCCGGCGATCGTCACCGCGGCGGCCGTGGTCACCGCACGCAGTGCTTCACCGAAATCGTGCCGTCCGCTCGGCGGTCTTCATAGATCTCCAAGGGCCTTGATCAAGATTTCGATCGATTCGGCCATGAAATGCAGCCTCTTCCGCCTGTTTCACGATGCCGCGTGTCAAGGCGAGAAAGTGTCGGGCAAGATGCCCGTACCGCCCACGCTACCCGCGATTGCCGGCACGGGAGTGTGAAGAGCACCCTCTGGGCGTTCGGCGGACGCCTCAGGAATGGGGTGGCCGACCGTGGGTCGGAGGTCAGAGGGTGTGGCCGAGGATGTGGGTGAGAGCGATGAGGGCGGCGAACCAGATGAGAGTTCCGCCGAGTGTGGCGAAGTCTGTGTACATGAGTGGTGTCGAGCGTACGCCGGTTGAAGCATCAACCGGCGTATCGTTCGTCACAGCCTGTCGCGCACGCAATCAGCTTCCGCACGCGCTTACCTCCCGCGGGGAATAGACGGGGATCTGGTCGCGTTGTGCTGGGCGGATCGGGTGCATATTCGTGTCCCCCGGGCTCAACCCTTTGCCTTCACGGAAGTTCCGTTCGACTGGAGCCGTGTTGCGCCTTTCGCCGAGAGGCGACCGAACGCACCCGATCCCTTCACACTTCGTAACGCGAGTCGGCGCACTCCGCCACGCGAGCCTTCGCCACCGGATGCGCTTCCCGCACGGATGTGGCCGACCCGCCCCGGCGACCGAATACCACCGGGTTCGGCCACCGCTCCACCGGGTACCTCCGGAAGACACCGACAGGTTCGAAAGAACAGCAAGTGCAGGAGGACATGTGCCCACCAACTTGACCGCCACCGACCTTCGAGAACTCCTCGATTCGACGCTCGATGACCCCGCACTCGTTCTGGAGGAGGGACGCTTCCGCGTGGTCGGAGGTCAGGAGCTCACGGATGAGAACCGAGCGTTCCTCGTGGTCACCAGGGAAGACCTCCGCAAGCAGCTACCGCAGGATCGGGACCACGACGAGAGCGACCTGGAGCTACAGGCGGGCGTGCTCGGCTCGACCGTCGCGAACCTCGGCGGGTGATCGCCTTGTATCGGCTGCCGACCGGAACAGTAGGTGACACACTCGGAGAATGAGCGAAGAACCCACATCCGCGCCGGTCTGGAACTACCTGATGGACATGGATGGTGTTCTCGTGCACGAGGATCACCTGATCCCCGGTGCCGACGCGTTCCTGACGGAGCTCCGCGACACCGGTACGCCGTTCATGGTGCTCACCAACAATTCCATCCGCACACCCCGAGATCTGCGGGCGCGCCTGCTGCGCTCCGGCCTCGACGTGCCCGAGAAATCGATCTGGACCTCCGCGCTGGCGACGGCGACGTTCCTCGCCAATCAACGTCCCGGTGGCAGCGCTTACGTGGTGGGTGAATCCGGATTGACCACCGCGCTGCACGACATCGGCTACGTCCTCACGGACAGCGACCCGGACTACGTCGTCCTCGGTGAGACACGCACGTATTCCTTCGAGGCGATCACCACCGCGATCCGACTGGTCGAACGCGGCGCCCGGTTCATCGCGACCAATCCGGACCCGACCGGCCCGTCACGAGAGGGTTCGCTTCCTGCCACCGGGGCAGTCGCAGCGCTCATCACCCGCGCGACCGGCCGTGAGCCGTATTTCGTGGGCAAGCCGAACGCCCTGATGATGCGGTCGGCCCTGCGTGCGATCGGTGCGCACTCCGCACACACGCTGATGATCGGTGATCGCATGGACACCGACATCGTCTGCGGCCTCGAGGCCGGTCTGCAGACACTGCTGGTCCTGACCGGCATTTCGACCCGCGAGTCCGTCGAGCGGTTCCCCTACCGCCCGACCCGCGTCATCAATTCCGTTGCGGATCTCGTTGGGTCAACGGCAAACCCGTTCTGAAGAGTATCGGGGGTCCGAACTTTCGGCCGGATCCGATGAGGGTGGGCTTTTCATGCACCGAGAGCGAATGCGACCAGGAATCCCAGCGAAGTGCAGATACCGACCCACCATCCGCCTTCTCGATAGGCTTCCGGCATCAACGAGTCGGCGATCACCGCAATGGTGGCGCCTCCGGCGAATGCCTGGATCAGCGGAATTCCCGCTTCCGGCAGAGAATCGGCGAACGCAGTGGCCACCACAACCACCGCCACCAGCAGAACGGCCGTCACGCCCCAGATGAGCAGAGCAGAGCGATGCGACAGAGCCGACCGCATCGACGCCACACCCGCCACCGCCTCGGGAATGTTGCCAACCGCCACGGCCACCAGCAACACGATTCCACCGCTGCCGGCTGCGAGAGTGGTCCCCAACGCAGCATTCTCCGGAACGCCGTCGAGGAGGGCCCCGAGCATCAGCGCCCAACCCAGGGCTGCAGGGCCGAGCATGTTCTCGATCACGCGATCGGCAACGACATAGACGACGGTTCCCAGCATCAAGGCCCCGCCGGCCGCCCACAACCCCTGGTCGGCGAAGGCCGGGGCGAACAGTTCTGTGGAGACCGCCGCCACCATGGCACCGGCGCCGAAGGCCATCAACCCCGCGAGCACCGGGCGGGGCAGGTTGTAGAGCAGGCCGATCGCAGCTCCGAGGAACAAGGGCACGGCGGTCCCCAGTCCGTACCACAGGGCCGTCAACATCGAACCGAACCCCCGCGTCGGCACCGTCCTCTACTCGTTACGCTCATGTGTACCTCTTCCGTCCCGGCGACCGGGTACCCAGGGACGTCACCGCCGACCGACTCGGCAGGGTCACCTATAACGCGATGATCGACGATTCCGTCGGCAAGGACACGGTGCCCAGGCATAATTTGCTCGAATCAGCGAGTATCGGCCCACCCCATCGATGAAGCACCGAGTCCGAGCGAAGCATCGTGAAGGGCCGAATCGACCGGTGGAGGATTCGTGCGCATGGGCCGTGCACCGATTATTCCGCGCGCCGCTCATCATGTCGGCGCACACTGGCGTGCTCTGTCCGAGATCAGGGGCACCGGTGAGCGGTTCGTCCCGGCCCTGACCGAACCCCTGCCGCCTGCTGCGCGGCGTTGGATCAACCATGCGGTGGCCGAGGGCACGCCGATGGCCGCAGCCGCACGACTCGAGATGTCCGGGCAGATCCGGCTCGGATCCTGGCGACCGTTCACCGCTGTCCAACTCCTCGCCCCGACGTCGGGATTCGTGTGGGCTGCGACCACTCGGATCGGCCCGGTATCAGTGTCGGGGTACGACCGCTTCACCGACGGTTGTGGCGAGATGCGTTGGCGAATAGGGGGAATCATTCCGGTGATGTCCGCGGACGGCCCTGATGTCAGCGACAGCGCGGCCGGCCGCCTGGCCGGGGAGAGCATCTTCGTGCCGACGTCGTTTCCCCTCGCACGGTGGCGCGGCGACGAATTCGTCGCCGCGGCGACCTGGACGGTGGCCGGCCGCAAGGAAACCGTGCGTCTGGATGTCGCCGAGGACGGGGCGTTGTGCGGGGTGCGGATGCTGCGGTGGGGCAACCCCGACAATCACGAGTTCGGCCGGTATCCGTTCATCGTCGCGGTCGAGGCCGAACACCGGTTCGGTGGCATGACCATCGCCTCACGGATCCGCGCGAGCTGGGACACGGGACCCGGCACGGACGGCGAGTTCTTCCGCGCCGAGATCACCTCTGCCGACTTCTTCTGACGGTCCACGAGGCCTGCCGCGTAAACCGACGTCGTCACTGTCTGCCGGGTGTCTGTGTGCGGTCCCGCCGGTCGGCCGTCCACACCGATTGCAGCATGTGCCAGTCGGCGGGATGCGCGGCGATACCGGCGGCGAACCGGTCGGCCAGTAACTGGGTCGTGGCTTCTACGCCGCCTGCGGTATCGATCGGGGCGTCGATGTGGAACCCCCAACCGCCCGGAGTGAACCAGCAGTGCACCGGCAGCAGCGGCGCACCCGTATCGATCGCGAGCTTGGCCGGGCCGGCAGGCATGCAGGCCGGTTCGCCGAAGAAGGTGACCGGCACGCCCGCTCCGGTCAGGTCACGCTCACCGAGGAGTCCGACGAACCGTCCCTCCCGGATCCGGGCGGTCAGCTGTTCGAACGGTGGAACTGTGCCCCCGGTGAGCGGGATGATCTCGAAACCCAGGCCTTCCCGGAACCGGACGAAGCGGCGGAACAACGATTCCGGTTGCAGTCGCTCGGCGACGACGGTCGGTGTGCCGATCCGCTGTACGATCCACACTCCCGCCAGGTCCCAGTTCCCGCTGTGCGGAAGCGCCAGCACTGCGCCGCGCCCACGCGCGACGGCCTCGTGGATGTGTTCGAGACCGGTGGCCGCGGAGTCGATGGTCTCGGCCAGCCGTAGGGGATCCATCGACGGCAACCGGAACGCTTCGCACCAATACCGCGCGTACGAACGTAGACTCGCGCGCACGAGTTCGTCGGGCACCTCAGAGGGAGAGGTGGACAACACCCGAGCGAGGTTGCGTCGTAATTGGATCGGCCCGCCGTTTCGGGCCGCTCGATCCGCAGCCATCTCGAACAGGCGCCTCGCCCGCTTTTCCGGTAGCGCGCATACCGTCCACCAACCGGCGGCGTATGCGAGATCCCAGGCCCGATCCTTCATGCGCATCGAGTACCCCGAACGCGGAGGTCGACAACGATGACGACGCCGGCGACAGGGCTCAACAGCAGTATGAAGCCCACCATGAGCACGACCGCGACAGCTTCGAGTCCGTCGCGCCCCGTCCGACTTGCCAACAAAAATCCGGCTGCCTGCAGATTCGCTCTGCCGACAGCCGGATTCGGTGTGCCGTATCCAGTTCGCCTATCCGATGGGCGGGGCGGCCGGTGCCTCGCGCGACAGGATCGGAAGCCGCGACGCGAACGGCAGAAGCACCACGACGACCAGCGCGACCATCAACACGCCGAGCGCCATGCCCGACAGCACGTCGTGGACGTAGTGCACCCCCACCGTCACCCGGGAGAAGGCGAGCACCGCGGCGAGCGGAGCGACCAGCCAGATCAGACGCGGAGCCGCGAGGACACACGCCGTGGCGAACGACGCCGCGATGACGGAGTGGTTCGACGGCCAGGACCAGTCACCCACCTCGGGGCATTCCAGCACCGTCTCGATGCCGAGTGCGCGACACGGTCGCGGCTCCGTCACCACGAGCTTGACGAGTTCACTCGACAGGTAGGCACCCACGACACCGATACCGCCGACGGCGAGGGTGCCGAAGCTGCGTCGATCGTTCCGCCACAGCCACGCCGCGAGCACACCGGTGAAGGCGACCAGGACGAGCAGCCCCCTGTCGGCGACGAGACCTGCGAGCGGTCCGAGGAAGGACCCCTCGACGGTCTGAGCGACGGACAGATACAGGCGGTCGCGCATCGGCACCGTCGCCGCCGCGAGAAGAGTCAGCACGAGCGCCACCCCTACTGCAGGGATGAACATCGAGCGGACCAACCGCGGGGATACAGGAGGTGAACTCTCGGTGACGACCATGACCGAATACGCTATCGCGCCACCTTGCCCGGCGGCAGACCGGCTGGTCGGGCGGGGTGACGGGGAGCTTCGAGCCTGCGACGCGTCCCGTTCCGAGACGACTGCAGGCCGGCGGACGAAGTGGCTTCTGCCTCCCGCCCGGGCGATAGGCTCGCACGCGTGTGGCGAACCTGGATCCTCTCCGCAGCGATGGTGGCCGTCGCGGCGGTCGTTCTGCTCACTGGCGCATTCGACGTGACCTCGGTGGTGACGGCAGTACTGCTCCTCGTCTTTGCGTGGGTCACCTCTCCCCTCTTCTTCCCTCACCACGTCGACGACGCGACCGCCCGTCGCGACGCCGCAACCCGCGGCGTTCCGGTGGTGTACTGGCGTCCGGGGTGTACGTTCTGCATCCGGTTGCGCGCCACCCTGCGCACTCGCGCGCGTCGCGCGATCTGGGTGAACATCTGGCGGGATCCCGCTGCGGCCGCTCGGGTCCGGGAAGTCAACGGCGGGAACGAGACGGTGCCGACGGTGTTCGTCGGCGATGTGTCGCATACCAATCCCGACCCACGTTGGTTTCGCGATCAACTGGTCTGACGAGCCGACCCCCGACATGAACGAGGTCCCGGATCCGTGTGGATCCGGGACCTCGTTGATGCAGAGCGGTCAGCGGCGCACGCCTCGGCCGGTGACGGCCTTGACGAGGAACAGCAGGATGACCGCGCCGAGGAGGCAGGTCAGGAAGCTGAAGATCAGTCCGCCGCCTTCGACATCCACGCCGAAGACCTTCAGCAGGAAACCACCGATCAAGCCGCCGATGACGCCGACGACGATGTTGAGGAGAATGCCCTGCTGGGCGTCGGTGCCCATGATCTTGCTGCCGATCCAACCGGCGAGACCACCGATGATGATCCAACCGAGGATTCCGAGTCCGAGCATGTGCAGTCCTTTCGTGAACACTGGCTAGTTCGACACAACTCAGATACCCAGTCGTCCCACCAGTCACACCTCTCACTTCTGACAACTTCAGAGTGGCACGAATGCGACGCCCGGAAGGTCGGATTCGACGGTTCCGACCGTGGCACGTGCCGTCTGCCCGACGGGGACGGCTCGCGCGGGCACACTCGTGCGCATGACCCAGCCTCCCGTCACGATCACCGTCACCGGGCACGCCGAGCGCACCGTCGCACCCAACCGGTGCACGGTGGTGTTGCGGGTGCACGCCGACGGCTCGTCGCGCAAGCAGGCCGCCGAACCGGTGACCGCGGCCGTCGCCACCATCACCGATCTCGTCACCGAACTGCGCAAGCGCACCCCGAGCCCGGTGAAGCGGTGGACCTTCGATCGGGTACGCCACAGCCGGCGGCGCCCGTTCAACCGCGAGGGCAAGAACCGCCCGTGGGTGTACAACTCGTCGGCGTCGATCACCGTCACCTTCCACGAGTTCGACGCTGTGGGTGCGTTCGTCGAGCAGGTCGCCGAACTCGAGGTGGTCACCGTCGCCGATCTCCAGTGGTGGATCACCCGCAAGGCGCGAAAGAAGCGACTCGCACAGGTCCGCGACCTCGCCGTCCGCGACGCCCTCGACAAGGCGAAGGCGTACACGACGTCCTTGGGTCTCGACACCGTTCGTGCGGTGGCCATCGCCGATCCGGGCATGCTCGGCTCCCAGCCCTCACCCGTCCACGCGGGCGGCGCTCCGATGATGCGCACAGCGATGCTGCGCTCGGATGCGATGAGCGCACCCGAGTCCGCCGAACCCGCGCTGGTCTTCGAACCCGACCGCGTCACCCTCACCGCCGACGTCGAGGCGCGGTTCGAAGCGTCCCCCTAGCGTCGGGGAAACCTCGGTGTTCCGGACCCCGCTCAGCGACGTCGAGAACACCGAAACTCGAGCACCCTCCGCTCGATTCCTTGCGCGCCTTGTACAGACGGTGGCACGATGCCAGCACGCCGCCGATCCGCGCGGCCACAATCGAATAAGGCCCGCCAGGAGTTGCAGCTCCCGACGGGCCGGATGTCCGACTGTAAGGGAGTCGAACGTGGGTCAGAATACCCTGGCCGGCGGCGTGCGTCGTGGACCGCGCCTTGCCGCCAACTTCACCGTCCTCAGCAATGCCGTCATCACCGACGAGCGGCTGTCCTTCCGCGCGCGGGGTGTGCTCGTCTGGTTGCTGTCCAAGCCCGACGACTGGCGCACCCGCGCCGACTCGATCGCGGCACAGTCACCGAAGGAAGGTCGCGACGCGATCCGATCCGCTCTGCGCGAGCTCGCCGACCTCGGCTACCTGGTACGCGAGAAGATCCAGAACAAGCTCGGCCAATGGATCACCATCCAGACCATCTACGAACGTCCCGCCACCGACCCGGCGCCTGAGAATCCGACCGGCGGCAGCGCGGACATCGCAGACCCAGGCGCTCTTTCAAGTACCGATACACCAAGGACGGAAACCAACCGCACACCGCGCGTCGCGAAGACACCGCTCGGTCCGGCGGTGGTCGAGCTTGCGGCAGCCTGCAGGCAGGCCGGGCTCACCGCGACCTTCGTCTACCTCAAACCCGATGCGGCAGCGGCGATCGAAACACTCGTCGCCACACACGGCGTGCCGGCTCTGGTTGCGGCAGCGAAATCCGTGCACAGACCGGGCAATCCGATGCGACTGGCGCACGGATGGTTGCCGTTGTGGCGGTCGCTGTCGACGCCCCGTGTCCTCCACCCGAAGTGCGGCGACTGCGACGAGTACGGGTGGCTTCCCGATGACGAGCAGGGGCGTGCCGTGCGGTGCGGGTGTCGCGCGCCTGTTGCGGCCTGAGATCCGATGCAAAGGCGCTCGGCCGAATTCCGTTGACCGATCGGATGGATCGGTTGTCTCATGAGGGGTAGGTAACGTTCTGCGGTAGACAGTCTCGCCGAGCTATCGACGGCGAGGGATGGTGATGGTGTCGGGAACCCGTATCGAAGTGCCCGTCGACGACGGCGTGCTGTCGGGACTCGGTTTCGGTGGCCGTGGGCCGGAAGTGCTTTTGGTCCACGGCAGCGGACACAACGCCGTCACTCGTGATCGCCTGGTGTTCATTCGTGCTCAGCAGAATGGCGTAAATTCCATTGCCCCAGCACTTGTCGAGGAGTACTACTGGACGCTGGCGAATTTCGAGATCCTCGAGGAGAAACACGGCGATGGCCACCACGATCGAACGGCCGGACGGCACGAGCATTCACGGTCCGGGCAAGCTGTCTGCGGAGCGCTTGCAGCACGAGCTGGCGTTGCGTCGACGTGCGCAGCGGATACCGGCAAGGCGACGTCACGACGGAAAAGGCGGGCGTCGGCAGCAGCGACGTGCCGCCGCCGGAGCGTGGTAACTCTGCCCAGCATCGTCGAGGCCGCGGCGTGATCGGTCAGCGGCGCGCCGGCGAGGCGAGAGGAGAATCCCGACGACCTCCGGCGACGGCACTCCCCCGCTGGCCGATACAACCGGACGAGCAGGGGGCATCAGCACGATCGCCGACAGCGCGGCGATGGCCACCGAGAGGATGCCGCCGAGGGGAAATCCGACCAGAACGTTGAGCCGGGACTTCGCCAGATCCCGCACCGTCCACTTCTCTTCCACCGCCCCGGAGGAGAAGAAGAACACCTCGTACGGAGTCCTCGCCGCACCGAACAACGCGATCGCGTAATACCGATATGCCGCCAGGTTTTCGCTGTCCGCCAGGGATGGAGTGAACATCTGGTTCGCGAGCTGCCCCCCCAATCCGGGCCGAGAAGGAACACCGCCACTGCGAACATGACCAGGCACAGTCCGACCACCCCGGTGACGTTCTCCATCACCGAGAACTTCACCCGCCCGATCACCAGCCACACCGCCAGGGCGGCTACCGGAATCCACATCTTCGGGTTCACACTGCTCGCCAACTGCAACGCCAGCGCGATACCACCGACCTCGGCGGTCCACGTCGACAGGTTGATCAGAAACGACGTGCTCAGATTCGCCACTGCCATGCGCGGCCCGAGACGTTCGCGAATGATCTCGAAAGTGGCTCGGCCGCTGACCGCAGCGACGCGGCCGGACATCTGCGGAAGACACAGATTCCCAGCACGCCTACCGGCACCACCCAGGCCAGGACAACCCGAAACGCGCGCCCACCACGGCATTGGTGACCAGATCACCGATGTCGAGAAATCCCCCGATCGCGGTGAGGATTCTGAGAGCGACGGCGAAGAGACTTTTCATCTAACCGTGTTCGCCGCCTGCAGGACCTCGGCGCGCAGGGTTCCCTGGCCGGGGGTGTCCACCTCTCGATCCGCGGTTGCCGAGACGGCCTGGTCGACCTCTTCGAGCATGTCCGACAGGGCGGTGTCCGTGGCGGCGGTGGTGTTGTGACCGTCGGCGAAACCTGCAGGCTCAGCTGAGCCGAGACCGCCGCCGAACCGATCTGCTGCGCTGCCCGACCGAAATTGCCTTCCATCCCGCCGCGCATCGAAGCGCACCCTGATGCGAAGACACCCAGGAGCAGCGCTGCAGCGACCACAGAAAGCAGCACACCCCTGCTCCGGCGTCCACCCGTCTCATGCGAGACGCGCCGTGAAGACCACGCTTTCCTCAGCAACCTCACGATAGAGGCCGGTTTCCGTCGCCGGTCGGTTTCGACAGCCGACACTCGCCGCGCTGTCGACCGGCGCCTATCGTTGTTCCCATGGATCCGCCCGTGACGCGGTACATCCAGCGCGACGGCGCCGCACTGGCGTATCAGATCGTGGGTGAGGGGCCACATCCGATCGCGTGGTTCTTCGAAGACATGATGCATCCGGACCTGATGTGGACCGATCCGCACTTCCACTACAACTTCGAACGTTGTGCCCGCTTCGCGCGTTCGCTGTTCTTCCAGCGACGCGGATTCGGACTGTCCGATCCCGTCGAGCACGTCCCCACGCTCGAGGAGCAGGCCGACGACGTCGTCGCGGTGCTCGACGACGCCGAGGTCGATCGCGCCACGCTCGTCGGCGCAGCCAGCACCTGCGGGCCCCTTGCCCTGGTAGCCGCTCGGCACCCCGACCGCGTTTCCGGGCTGGTCCTCGCCGAACCCTGGTCCGATACCCTGCTGTCCGACGGTGATCCGCCACCAGGATGGACTGCTGACGAGCGAGACCGGTTCGTCGATTCGTATCGGGATGCGTACGCATGCTGGGGTCAAGGGAAGCTCACGTCCCTGGCACACCCGACCCTCGATGTCCCACACAATCGACGGATCATGGCGCTGCTCGAACGCTGCTCCGCCACACCGAGAACTGCCCAGAAACATCTCGAGTGGGCTCTCCGCGCGAATTACTCCTTGATTCTGCCGGCAATCCAATGCCCGACGAAGGTGTTGCATCAGCCGGACACTCTGTTCGCTCGAGAGGCCGGCTGCAGGATGGCCGCGCAGATTCCGAACGGCCGCTTCTACGAGCTGCCACCGATCGCCCTCGGCGCAACTTTGGGTGAAGTGCTGATTCCTGTTCTCGACCACGTGGAGGAACTCGTCAGCGGCACGGACCATCCGGTCGAGGCCGATCGGTTCCTGGGCGCGGTTCTGTTCACCGATGTCGTCCGCTCCACCGACCTGCTCGCGGAGGTCGGTGACAACCGGTTCGCGAGGTTGCTGGGCGCGCACGACCGACTCGTGCGTGCGGAGGTCGAGGCCGGCGGAGGCACGCTGGTGGGCATCGCGGGCGATGGGACCCTCAGTGTCTTCGACGGTCCAGTGGCCGCACTGCAGTGCGCGCACCGGATCATCCGATCGACATCGACTCTCGGAATCTCTGTGCGCTCCGGCGTGCATGTCGGGTCGGTGACCCGCACCGGTCCCGGGTTGACCGGAATGACGGTCCATATCGGAGCGCGGATCGCTGCCTCCTCCGGGCCTGGCGAGGTGCGATGCTCACAGGCGGTGCGCGAGCTTGCGGTCGGCGGAGATTTCGATTTCACCGACCTGGGCAGGCATCGGCTCAAAGGTGTGCCCGGTCAGGTCCAGGTGTTCAGGGCGACGGTCGGGGCCCGTCCTGCACAGCCTGCGCTGCCACCACGCCCGACCGTCTCGGACCGGGCAGTATTGACCATGGCGCGCCGGGCTCCCGGCATGCTTCGTGAGCTCGCCCGCCTCGCAGACCGTCGCAACAAGGCTGTGAGGCGTCCACGATGATCGTCGCCGACTAGGCTCGGCTCCGTGAGCGTGCGTGCAGGAATCATCGTGACCGGGACCGAAGTGCTGACCGGGAGGATCTCCGACCTGAACGGACCGTGGTTGTCCGACCAACTCCTGAAACTCGGCGTCGACGTCGCCCACATCACGATCTGCGGTGACCGGCCCGCCGACCTGACCGCACAGTTACGGTTCCTCACCGAGCAGGGCGTCGATCTCATCGTCACCAGCGGGGGTCTCGGTCCCACCGCCGACGACCTCACCGTCCCCACCGTCGCCGAGTACTGCGATCGCGAACTGCTGCTCGACCCCGAACTCGAAGAACACATCGCAGGTGTCATCCGCCGGTTCCGCCCGGACACCCCCGATCTCGACACCGGACCGACGCGTATCGGGATCCGAAAGCAGGCGCACGTGCCCGCCGGTGCCACCGCCCTGCCGCCCACCGGTACAGCGCCGGGCGTGGTCATCCCCGCGGTCGCCGGCGAACGGCCGGTACCGACCATCGTCATCCTGCCCGGCCCGCCCGGTGAGCTGCAGGCGATGTGGCCGAGCGCGGTCGCCTCCCCCGCGGTCGCCGACGTGTTGGCGCGAGCCGACGACCTGCAGCAGCACACCGTGCGCGCCTACGGATTGCACGAGGCACAACTCGCCGAGACGCTGCGCCGGGCCGAAGCAGAGATCGCCGGCCTCGAACGCCTCGAGATCACCACCTGCCTCCGACACGGCGAACTCGACATGGTCACGCGAGTCGCCTCCGGTGACGCGGACATCTACCATCGCCTTCTCGACGTCCTCACCGAACACCATGGACGCCAGATCTTCTCGACCGACGGTTCCACCATCGACGACCAGCTGATCGCCGCCCTCGACGGCCGCACGATCGCGACTGCGGAGTCGTGCACCGGCGGACTCGTCGCCGCGCGGCTCACCGACCGTCCCGGGTCGTCGGCCTATGTCATGGGTGGCGTCGTCTCGTACTCCAACGACGCGAAGTCCGATCTGACCGACGTACCGGCCGAGATGATCGCGGAACACGGGGCGGTGAGCGAGCAGGTCGCCGCAGCCATGGCCGAGGGTGCCCGACGGCGCCTGAAGGTCGACGTCGCGGTCTCCACCACCGGGGTCGCCGGCCCCGACGGGGGAACCGAGGCCAAGCCGGTGGGCACGGTGTGCTTCGGCGTCGCGATCGAGGGACGGCCGACGTACACGGTCACCCGCCGCTTCCCCGGAGACCGCGAACGGGTCCGGACTCTCACCACCACGGCGGCACTGCATCTGGTTGTCGGACAGCTCGGCCGGGATTGAGCCTGCACGCGCGCCCCTCGGCGGCCGTCAGTTCTCCCCCACCGCCTTCAGCTGTGCCCGAAGAGAATCCACTTCGGCTCGAAGGTCGTTGATCTCGTCGATGTAGGGACGGATCCGGGCGCGGACCGCTTCGTCGGTGTACTGCGGGATCAAGCTCCGTGAGCAGTTCCAGTCGAAGGCCTCGACATCGATGACGATGCTTCGCTCACATCGCGCCGAGATTCTCCGACCGTCACCGAGATCGCGCAGCCGGTCGAGAAGCTGCGGGTCGTCGTCCGCATCGACCACCCGCGCGGTACCGAAGACCTTCAACCGCCTCTTCAGCGGAAAGTCGGCGAGGAACAGCGCGACCCTCCCGTTGTCCGCGATGTTCCCGACCGAGACGAACTGCTGGTTGCCTCGGTGATCCGCAAACCCGATCGTCTGCCCACCGAGGTGGTGCAGGAACCCGACGGGTCCGCTGCGGTACTGGACATAGGGCCATCCGCTCGGGGTCACCGTCGCCATGTGGAACTGGAAGCTTTCGCGTACGAGAGCGAGTTCCCGGTCACCCAACGGCTGAGGTCCTCGGTCGGGTTCGTCGAGGTCGGCACCATAGGCAACGATGCTGCCCGCAGCTTCCTGACGAGCGACCGCCTCCGGGCCGAACGCCAGATGGTGATACCTCAATCCCATACCGATCTCCTCGCCGATGTCCGTTATGCCGACAGCGAGACAGTGCATCACAATCGACCGCGACCGGAAAGACGCGGGTGTCGACCCTGCAGTTCGCCGAACAGCGGCCGCCTGGTTTACGATACGGAACGTGTCGTATCTGAATGAGCCGCCTGCGCAACGCGGACGTCCACGCGACGCCGAACTCGAGCGTCGGATCACCACCACCGTTCTCGAACTACTGGCCGAACAAGGCTACGAGGGCGTGACGTTCGAAGCGGTCGCTCGACGTTGCCAGGCGTCGAAGGCAACGCTGTATCGACGTTGGCCGTCCAAGCGCGACATGGTCCTCGCAGCAGTGAAGGACGCCCCTGCGCATCCCTCGGCGGTTCCACTCCGGCGCGGCGACACACTCCGCGACGATCTGCTGATGCTTGCGCAACGCCTCAGCCTCACCATGTCCGCAACCGACAGCAACGCCGCCTTCATGCTGCTCCACGCGGGACTCGAAGACCCGGAGTTGTGCGACGCTATCGAGGAGACCGTCGGCCCGACAGGCGCACGTCTCCCCCAGGCGGTCCTCGACGATGCCGTTGCGCGAGGCGAACTCCCTTCGGGCGCTCAATCATTCGCATACGAGGAGGTCGTGGGAACCGTCCTGCTCCTGCGACGAGCGAACGGTCTCACCGTCGACGACACCTACCTCGAAGCCCTCGTCGACACCGTCATCATTCCCGCGCTCACCGCGTCCGCCGGCCGAACGGACCTGCCCGCCGGGATCTTCTCCGGCCACCCCGAAACCTCCACCACGACTACGACTACGGAGACCCC